>NZ_CP192026.1:5147513-10295027 GCF_050949235.1 Streptosporangium sp. CA-135522 | reverse complement strand
TGCCCGGCTCACCTCCTCCGACGCGGCCCCCGCCTGAGCTCACCGCGATCTGTTTATCCACACCGATGGCCGCCGGGCGCATCGGACTTCCCCGTTGTCCACATGTCGGCGCGCCCGTGGCCCCTGAGGGGTCGCTGTCTGGAATCCACATCGAATCCACACGGTGTGCACAGCCCCGCACTTGCCGCGGAACGCATTCCGGCAGCGGAGAGAAGGTCTGGAAGGGCCGACAGTAGCCCTGTCCACACCTGTGTACAAGACGTTGTCCACAGCCTAGTGGCTGTGCGGGGGAGGCTGTGTGCACATCCTGTGGACGGCGGGGCGGCGGTGGAAAAAGGGGCTGTGGATTCGTGGATAACCTATATCCACGTGCTCTCCGGTTTGACCTGGGACACGCCTTACCCGTAACGTACGACGGTCGGCTTGCCACGCGACGGCTATTTCGCATGCCCCGCTTCCGGTAAGCCAGCCATTGTCGAGCGTCCCCATGTGCTGGGGATGCGCCTCAAGCCTGGAGCCCACTCGTGAGCAAGCGTACTTTCCAGCCGAACAACCGTCGTCGCGCGAAGACCCACGGCTTCCGGCTGCGCATGCGCACCCGCGCCGGTCGCGCCATCCTGGCCGCTCGCCGTCGCAAGGGCCGCGCCGAGCTCTCCGCCTGACGCATCCGTTGCGCCCGGTCCGCCGGGCCAAGGCAGTAACGTCCCGTCGCCCGTCGGCCGTGATGCCGGCGGGCGATAGCCGTACCTGTCCAGGGTCAGACAAGGTTCTCTCGTGTTGCCGTCCGGGTCCCGCATGCGCCGGGGCGAGGAGTTCGCCAACGCGGTCAGAAAGGGAGGTCGCGCAGGCCGTCCCACACTGGTCGTGCACTTGAGCGTGCGCTCGGAGACGGACGAACCGCCCCTGGTGGGATTCGTGGTGAGCCGTGCCGTGGGTGGGGCGGTCATCCGAAATCGAGTGAAACGTCAGTTGAGACACCTCGTCCGGGACCGTCTTCATCGCCTCCCGAGAGGTAGCCTGCTGGTTGTACGCGCCAATCCACCGGCCGCGTCCGCGCGAAGCGAGCGCCTTGCCGCCGAACTCGACGTCGCGCTGGATCGTTTACTCAGGCGGCGAGAGCCTTCCAAGGCTCACATGGATGGGCGATGATGACGGCGCAGCAGATCGCCGGGGTTTCTCCGGCTGCCAGGACCCTGATGGCTCCTATCCGGTTCTACCGGGCCTTTGTGAGCCCTCTGCTGGGTCCCCGTTGCCGTTTCCATCCTTCGTGCAGCGCATACGGTCTTGAAGCGATAGCCGTCCACGGCGCGCTGCGCGGCACATGGTTGACGATCCGGAGAATCGGGCGTTGCCACCCATTCCATCCCGGAGGTTTTGACCCGGTGCCCCCACGCCCGGGCCAGTCCAACGAAACGCAAGGGAGCTAGCTCGGTGGAGCTGTCCTGGCTGAATTGGCTGTATACAGCCGTCGCCCACGTCATCACCTGGATTCACCAGGGTTATAGCAGCTTCCTCGACCCCAACGGCGGGCTGACCTGGGCGCTGACCATCATCACCCTGACGGTGCTGATGCGTTTGCTGATCTTCCCTCTCTTCCTCAAGCAGATGCGCTCGTCGAAGAAGATGCAGGAACTGGCCCCCAAGGTCCAGGAAATTCGCAAGCGTTACAAGAACGACAAGCAGCGCATGAACCAGGAGGTCATGGCGCTGTACCAGGGGCAGGGTGCCAACCCGCTCGGCGGCTGTCTGCCGGTCGTGGCCCAGTTCCCGATCTTCATCTCGATGTTCACCGTGCTCAACGCCATGGCCCATGGCCAGTTGAAGTTCGGCATGACACAGCAGTTCGTCGACAGCGCCCGCGCCGCCCACATCTTCGGCGCCCCGCTGCCGGCGACCTTCTGGACCTCCTCGGCGCAGATCGAGGCGTTCGGGGCGAACGCGATCCAGACGAAGATCGTGCTCGCGGTCTTCGTGGCGATCAGCTCGCTGACCACCTTCCTGACCGTCCGGCAGAGCGTGGGCCGTTCGATGGCCCAGATGCCGGACAACCCGATGGCGCAGCAGCAGAAGATCCTGATGTACATCTCGCCGCTGTTCGCGTTCTTCTCGCTGAACTTCCCCCTCGGTCTCATCCTCTACTGGGTCACCACGAACCTGTGGACCCTGAGCCAGCAGCACTGGTTCTACAGCCGCCACCCCTCTCCGGTGGTCGACGCCAAGGGCAACATGGTGACCCCCGAGCCCAAACCAGGCCTGCTGAGCAAGATGAAGAAGAGCGCCCCCGAGCCCGAGGTGCCCGCCGAGGAGCCGGAGCCCAAGCCGGTCCGCCAGCAGCCGACCCGCCAGCCCCGCAGCAAGCGGACGGGCAGCAAGAAGTCCTGACGACATCCCCGACAGCACGAAGGAGTGGCCGGACGTGACCGAGGCCGAGGCCGAAAAGGAGACCGTGAAAGCGGCTCCGGATCTCGCTGCGTTGGAGCAGGAGGGTGAGATCGCGGCGGACTATGTCGAGGGTCTGCTCGACATCGCCGACATCGACGGTGACATCGACATGGATGTCGAGGGCGATCGCGCCGTCGTGTCGGTCGTGGACATCAAGGGTGGCGACCTCGTCGGCCCCAACGGCGAGGTGCTGGAAGCGATCCAGGAGCTGACCCGGCTCGCGGTCCACCGCCAGACGGGGGAGCGTTCACGGCTCATGCTCGACATCGGCGGCTACCGCGACCGTCGCCGGGCGGAGCTGCGCGAGCTCGGCACCAAGGTCGCCGCGGACGTCAAGCGCGACGGCGAGCCCAAGTCGCTGCAGCCGATGACCCCGTTCGAGCGCAAGATCGTGCACGACGCGGTCGCGGCGGCGGGCCTGCGAAGCGAGTCCGAGGGCGAGGAGCCCCGCCGTTTCGTGGTGGTCCTGCCCGTGTAGCGGCATAGCGGATGGACAGTGGCCGCCGTCCCTGGTTCTCCAGGGACGGCGGCCTTTTTTACGGCCTGCCCTTGTACGCCGCTGGGGAGCGGGCCGTTAGCCTTAGAAAACCCTGCCCTAGACAGTTTCCGAGGAAGAGTGAGCGTCGAGTGAGCGAGCAGATCCCCGAGCCGCCCGAGGTTGCGCGCGAGGTGTTCACCGGCGACGCCTGGTCCAGAGCGGAGGCGTTCGCGCAGTTGCTGGCCGGTCCGGGTGTGGTGCGCGGGCTGCTCGGACCTCGCGAGGTGCCCCGGATCTGGGATCGTCACCTGCTCAACTGCGCGGTGGTCGCCGAGGCCGTGCCTGCCGGGGTGCGGCTGGTCGACATCGGCTCGGGAGCCGGCCTGCCCGGCCTGGTCCTGGCGATCGTGCGGCCGGACATCAAGGTCACGCTGCTGGAGCCGCTCCTGCGCCGGACGGTGTTCCTTGAGGAGTGCGTGGAGACGTTGAAGCTCGACAACGTCGAGGTGCTGCGTGGCCGGGCCGAGGAGTTCGTCGGCAAGCGCGAGTTCGACGTGGCCTCCGCACGTGCGGTCGCGCCGCTCGACCGGTTGCTGACGTGGGCGCTGCCGCTGCTGCGTGAGGGGGGTGAGCTTCTCGCGATGAAGGGAGAGCGGGCAGCCGAGGAACTGGCGGACGCCGAGGGACAATTGCGGTCCAGTGGGGTGCAAACCGCCGAGCTTGTATCGGTCGGGCACGGTAAGGTCGAGCCGCCTGCAACTCTCATCCGAGTGGTCGCCGGTCGGACCCCAGAAGGAGCGCGGCAGGCCTCTCGCCGTGGGGATCGTGAATCGCGGTCGAAACGAGCACGACGCCAATGAGACAGACCGAGTAAAGCGAGTACGAGGCCAGTGAATGACCGTGGAAGTGCGATCGTCAGCGCGGCGGGCGGTCTCGGCTGGCCGGAGAACCCCGTCGCCCCGCCCTACGGACACTCCTCCGGTCTGGGCTGGCCGGCATCGGATCCCGCCACCGTAGTCAGGCCGGTTGAAAGGACGACGACCGTGACCCAGACCCCCCTTAACCCCGGCGACTCGCCGCTGGTACGAGAGGCACTCAGCTCAGTGGTTTCACGTGAAACATCGGCCCAGACGACCACAGCCGCTCCCATGGGTCCTGCGGGAGTCCGAGGAGAAGGCTGGCCCCGCCCTCCCAGAACGCGCATCTTCACCGTCGCCAACCAGAAGGGCGGCGTGGGCAAGACCACGACATCGGTGAACCTGGCGGCGGCGCTGTCCATGCACGGCCAGCGAGTGCTCGTGGTCGATCTCGACCCGCAGGGCAACGCCTCGACGGCGTTGTCCATCGAGCACCGTGGCGACGTGCCGGACATGTACAAGGTCCTGGTGGAAGACGTGTCTTTGGAGGAGGTCGTCAAGGAGGTCCCGGACATGCCCGGCCTCTACTGCGCTCCCGCCACCATCGACCTGGCCGGTGCCGAGATCGAGCTCGTCTCCATGGTCGCGCGGGAGGCTCGGCTGCAGCGTGCGCTGGCCGCCTACAAGGCGACCGAGTTCGACTACGTCTTCATCGACTGCCCTCCCTCGCTCGGCCTGCTGACCGTCAACGCGCTGATGGCCGCGAACGAGCTGCTGGTTCCCATCCAGTGCGAGTACTACGCGCTGGAAGGTCTCGGCCAGCTGCTCCGGAACGTCGATCTCGTGCGCGCCCACCTGAACCCCGCGCTTGACCTGTCCACCATCCTGCTGACGATGTACGACGGACGGACCCGGCTGGCTTCCCAGGTGGCAGAGGAGGTCCGCTCTCACTTCGGGGACACCGTGCTGACCACGTTGATCCCCCGGAGCGTGCGTGTTTCCGAGGCTCCGAGTTACGGCCAGTCGGTCATGACCTACGACCCGGGCTCAAGCGGCGCGATGGCCTACATGGATGCCGCCCGCGAGATGGCATATCGTGGCGCGGCCGTGTGAACGCGGAAGGACATGCGACAGTCATCGTGGAAGCCACTGAGGACGCAGACCGTGCGCCGGGGGAGGGGCAGTGAGTAAGCAGCCGAGAGGGATGGGCGGCAGGGGACTGGCGGCGCTCATCCCCACGAGCCCGGTGGCGACGCAGAGCGCGGCTCCGGCGGCGACCGCGACGATGGTCGCGCCGGAGCCGGTTCCGCAGCAGTCGGCACTCAAGCCGGTCGCGGGCGCGTACTTCCTCGAGATCCCGATCGGGGACATCACACCGAACCCGCGCCAGCCCCGCGACATCTTCAACGAGGACGCCCTGGAGGAGCTGGCCACCTCCATCCGCGAGGTGGGCCTGCTCCAGCCCGTCGTGGTGCGCGCGGCGGAAGAGGGACGTTACGAGCTCATCATGGGGGAGCGTCGCTGGCGCGCCTCCAAGCTCGCCGGGCTCTCGGAGATCCCCGCGATCGTACGGAGCACCCAGGAGGACAAGCTCCTCCTGGACGCGCTCATCGAGAACCTGCAGCGCGAACAGCTCAACCCCCTGGAGGAGGCGGCGGCCTACCGGCAACTGCTCGACGACTTCGGCGCCACCCACGAGCAGCTCGCCGCCCGCATCGGCCGATCCCGCTCCCACGTGACGAACACGCTGCGTCTGCTCAACCTGCCTCCCCGGGTCCAGCTCCGCCTGTCGGCCGGCACGATCACCGCCGGGCACGGCCGCGCCCTGCTGCCGCTGGACGACCCCGCGGCGCAGGAACGCCTCGCCGACCGGATCGTGGCCGAGCTGCTGTCGGTCCGTGCGGTCGAGGAGATCGTGGCGGTGGGAGACGCCAAGGCCGCTCCCGCGCCCGCCCCGAAGGCGCCGAGGGCGAAGCAGGCCGAGGAGCCCGCACTCCGGCAGCTGGCCGACCGTCTTTCCGACCGTTTCGAGACCCGGGTGAAGGTGGACTTCGGTCGCCGTAAAGGCCGCATCGTGGTGGAGTTCGCGACCATCGACGATCTGGAGCGCATCATCGGAACGATGGCCCCGGGGTCCATGCAGACAGTCGAGGAGTGATCCTCTCGGCCACGAAAGACGTTCCTGGGCGGGCTTCCTGTTTCACGTGAAACAGGAAGCCCGCTTTCGTTTGTCCGGAGCGTGATGCCCGGAGGGTGATGACGGAAGCGTGATGAGGGTGGCCGGCCTGTGGATCGGGAGACCGCTCGAAGGGGCTGTCCAAGAAGATGGGAAGGCCTCGCAGAGGGCCTGTTTCACGTGAAACACGAGTGCCTCCGCGCGAACCGTCGTCTCACATGAGGTCTGGCTTCTTGGAGTCCTTCCCCCGTTTCACGTGAAACCAGAAGGCGGTAGCGGTGACTCTCTCGCTCGGGCGGCCTGCAATCGTCATAGCGCCACCCCTTGTTTCACGTGAAACGTGATTACGGGTGGAGGTGCGGGCCCAGGCTTCACCTGGAATGCCTCGGGGGGAGGCTCTGGTTTCACGTGAAACGATCGTTCGTCGATGCGACGATCAGGCGTCTCCACTCACTCCGCGGACGATGAGCCGAATGTCGGAGACGAAGGCGTCGATGTGTTCGAGGGTGGTGTCGAAGGATGTCACCCACCGCACCACATTCTCCTCCGCGTCCCAGACGTGGAAAAGGTAGCGCTGCTGCAGCTCCGTGATCGCCTTCTCTGGAAGTCTGGGGAAGACGGCATTGGACTGGACGGGGTAGCGAAGGGAGACCCCCGGGAGGTCGGTGACACCGTCGGCCAGCCGCTTGGCCATCGCGTTGGCATGGGCGGCGTTCTCGTGCCAGAGGCCGTCGGTCAGGAGCGCCGTCAACTGGGCCGAGACGAAGCGCATCTTGGAAGCGAGCTGCATGCCCTGCTTGCGTAGGAACAACGCGGGAGCGTCCAGCTCGGGGTTGAGAATGACGAGCGCCTCCGCGCCCATGGCGCCGTTCTTGGTGCCACCGAAGCTGAGCAGGTCCACTCCGGCGTCCGTGGTGAACGCGCGCATCGAGCTGCCGAGTTCGGCTGCCGCGTTGGCCAGGCGGGCACCGTCCATATGGAGGAACAGACCGTGCGCGTGGGCGAATTCCGCGAGCTCGGCGACCTCGTCGGCGGTGTAGCGGGTGCCGCACTCGGTCACCTGCGAAATGGAGACGACGCGGGGCTGGGAGCGTTGCGTGTTGCCCAGCGCGAAGAGCTGACCCCGGATGTCGCTCACCGTGAGCTTGCCGTTCTCCGTGGGGATGGGGATCAACTTGGCGCCGAGCAGGCGCTCCGCGGCGCCGCACTCGTTGGTGTTGATGTGCGCGCTGGCCGGGCAGAGCACGGCGTCGTAGGAGCGTAGGACGAGGCCCAGCCCCACGACGTTGGCGCCGGTGCCGTTGAACATGGAGTAGGCGGTCGCCTGGTCACCGAACTCGGCGCGGAAGGCGTCCTCCATCGCCCGGGTCCAGACGTCATCGCCATAGGCCGGGGCGTCCGCGGTGTTGGCCTCGACGATGGCCGCGAGGACCGCGGGGTGGACGCCCGTGTGGTTATCGCTGGCGAAGCTCTTGGGGAAGGGAGTGGAAGTCAGCACAGAGCCAGCCTAGGCGAGTGACTTCGGGGGCCGAGGGCTGCTGTCCGGTGACTCCAACACCTGTCCTGCGGTGCCGTCACGCCGCTGCGCCGGCGTGAGCGACGGCCGGAGGTGCGAGGCGGGCGGAAGACGAGTGGGAGGCGCGAGGCGAGCGGAAGGTGAGCGGCGAGTGGGAGGGACGGAAGACGAATGAGAACTGCGAGGCGAGCAGGAGACGCGAGGCGAACGGAGGGCGAGCGGCGAGTGGGAGAAGTGAGAAGACCCGTGTCCCCGCGCCTCCCGATCCCACTCGATCGGGAAGACGCGGGCATGCGGCGCCGTGCTCGGGGTCAGGCGGTGCCGCGGGTGGCCGCCTGCTCCAGAAGGACACGGCAGAGGGTGCCGAGATCGTCGCCGGCGGCCTCGACGGCCATGGGCAGAAGAGAGGTCTCGGTCATGCCGGGAGCGACGTTCACTTCGAGGAAGTGCGGCAGCCCGGCGTCGTCGACGATGAGGTCGGTACGGGAGATGTCACGCAGCCCGAGGGCGGTGTGGGCGGTCACCGCCATTTCGGCGCAGGCGGCGGCGGCTTCGGGTGACAACCGGGCCGGAGCGAAGAACTCGGTGTGGCCGGCGGTGTAGCGGGCCGCGTAGTCGTAGACGCCCTTGTCGGGAACGATCTCCACCGGAGGCAGGGCCACCGGCCCTCCGCCGAGGTCGACCACGGAGACCGCGATCTCGACGCCTTCGATGCAGCGCTCGATCAGCGCGGTGTCACCGTAGGCGAAGCAGCCGACCATGGCGGCGGGGAGGTCCTCGGCGGCGCGGACGATCGACGCGCCGAGCGCGGAGCCGCCACGGGAAGGCTTGACGAACAGGGGAAGCCCGAGGCGTTCGATGATGCGGGTCAGCACCGTCGAGGCGCCGAGGTCGTGGAAGGTCTCCTTGGGGAGCGTCACAGAGTCGGGGGTGCGCACGCCGACCGAACGGACGACCGTCTTCGCGGTGGGCTTGTCGAAGGCCACACGGCAGGCATCGGGGCCGGCGCCGACGTAGGGGACCGACAGGAGCTCCAGCACCGAGCGGATGGCGCCGTCCTCGCCGGCCCCGCCGTGCAGGGTGACGAAGACGGCGTCCGGTGGATCGGCGAGTATGGAGGGCACCAGCGAGGCGTCGGTGTCGCGGGTCTCCACCGAGATTCCCGCAGTGCGCAGCACCTCACTCACCCGGCGGCCTGAGCGGAGGGACACCTCCCGCTCGTAGGAGAGTCCACCTGCCAGGACGAGCACGTAGCCCAGATCACTCACCCGAAAAACCTCTCTTTGCGGCCCACGCCGAGCCAATGGGCGGCTCTCACCACCGCCAGGATGATCACCGTACAACGGCACCGGAAGTCACCGCGGCGCCGGAAATCACCGTACGGCAACCGGCCATGTCGGTGTGCATCCGAGGGAGCCCATGTCGGCGGGCGCCTCCGCCGGGAGGCGCCCGCCGACAGAGGTGTCAGGCGAGATCGGGCCCGGGGGTGTCGACCCCGATGTGGTCGGGAGATGAGCCCGTGCCGAACGTGTCGCGCAGCCGCAGCTCCTGCTCGATCACTCCGGCCAGGCGGCGCACCCCTTCACGGATGCGGTCCGGCTCCGGATAGCAGTAGGACAGCCGCATGTGACGCGTGCCGCCGCCGTCGGCGTAGAAACCCGTGCCCGGGACGAAGGCCACCCGTTCGGCGACCGCGCGCGGCAGCAGCGCCTTGGAGTCGAGCCCTTCGGGAAGGGTGGCCCAGACGAAGAAGCCGCCGCTGGGACGGGTCCAGGTGAGGCCGGCGGGCATCAGCGCCTCAAGCGAGCTGATCATGGCGTCCCGGCGCTCGCGGTAGAGCTCCTGGAAGGTCTTGATCTGCTCGCGCCACGGCTGGGTCGCGAGATACTGCCCGACGGCGAGCTGGGTGAAGGAGGAGTGGGACAGGACCGCGGACTCCATCGCGAGCACCAGCTTGTCGCGGATGGCGTGCGGGGCGAGTGCCCAGCCGACCCGGAAGCCGGGAGCCAGGGTCTTGGAGAACGAGCCGAGGTAGACGACGCCGTCGGCGTTGTCGGCGCGCAGCGCCCGCATGGGGTCGCCGTCGAAGCCGAGCATGCCGTACGGGTTGTCCTCGACGATCAGCACGCCCGCCCGCTGGCAGATGTCCAGCACCTGCTGCCTGCGTGCCGCGTTGAGCGTCACCCCGGCGGGGTTCTGGAAGGTGGGGATGGTGTAGAGGAACTTGATCGGGCTGCCCGCGGTTTTCAGCGCGTAGATGGTCTGGGCGAGCGACTCGGGGATGATCCCCTCATCGTCCATCGCGATGTGGACGACCTTTGCCTGGTAGGCGGAGAACGTGCCCAGCGCGCCCACATAGGAGGGGCCCTCGGCGAGGATGATGTCACCGGGGTCGATGAAGATGCGGGTGATCAGATCGAGGGCCTGCTGCGAGCCGACGGTCACGACGACGTCGTCGGAGTTGGCCTCGATGCCCTCCATGCGCATGACGTCGCAGATCTGCTCACGCAGGTGCGGGTCTCCCTGGCCGGAACCGTACTGGAGCGCGACCGGGCCGCGACGGGCCACCAGGTCGGCGACGAGCTCCCCGACGGTGTCGAGGGGAAGCGCGGTGACGTACGGCATGCCGCCGGCCAGCGAGACCACCTCGGGCCTCGACGCGACGGCGAAAAGAGCTCGAACCTCGGAGGCGACCATCCCGGTAGCTCGTGCTGCGTACCGATCGACGTAGGCGTCGATTCGCGAGCCCTGGGCCGCGACGGTCTGACCGTGATCTGACTCTTGGGGCACGGTCCACCTCCTCGATTATGTGGAGCACGGGGTGCTCATGCTTGAGAAACCAGGGTACGTCAGTGGTTGTTGTCGTCTGCGTGGGGGGACGGGACACCCTGAAACCAGGGCCCTCACTGAGCTACGATGCCAGCTGGAGACGCCGTTTTCGCGCGTTTTTCGCCATGGCTTGCACTCGTCTCGCCAGGATTGGGGCCAACAGGTGTCGCGTCGGCTGGCAAACGTCACACTCGACAATCTCGACGACCTGCCGCGCCGTTGTCGCCGGTGCGTCTTCTGGGAGCTGGATCCCGTGAACGGGAACCGGGCGATCGAGGTGGGTGATCCGGGGCTGGAGAAAGAGGCTTGGATCTCCTCCACCCTCCTGGAGTGGGGAAGCTGCGGGAAGATCGTCTATGTGGACGGCGTGGCCGCCGGTTTCGTGCTCTACGCGCCGCCCCACTACGTGCCGCGCTCGATCGCTTTCCCGACCTCCCCGGTCAGCGCCGACGCCGTGCTGCTGATGACCGCGCACATCATCCCGGAGTTCTCCGGTGGCGGCCTGGGCCGGATGCTGGTCCAGGGAGTGGCCAAGGACCTGACCCGACGCGGGGTGCGGGCGATCGAGGCGTTCGGCGACCTGAAGTGGGAGCAGCCGGGGGCGTGCCTGATGCCCGCCGACTATCTGCTCTCGGTGGGCTTCAAGACGGTCCGGCCGCATCTGCGCTTCCCCCGTCTCCGCCTTGAGCTCAAGACCGCCGTGTCGTGGCGGGAGGACGTCGAGGTGGCTCTGGAGAGGCTGCTGGGCTCCATGAGCCCGGAAAGAGCGCTACGACCCGTCTGATGCCTCGGGTGGGGGGATTCGCCGGGTCAGGGGGCCACGGCCCACCTGGGCTCCCTCCGGCCTTTCCAGGAGGATGTCCGAACGGGCCCCTCCGGGAGGATGTGCGAAAGCCCCCTGCCGGCGGGCGAGGGGGCTTTCGCTGGGTGGGTGTGCCGCTCGGAAGCGGGTGGTACGGCGTGCGCTGTGGGGTGCGGCAGCCGCAGGGGGCCTAGATGATGCCCTCGAGCTCGCGAAGCAGCATGGCCTTCGGCTTGGCGCCGATGATCTGCTTCACAACCTCTCCGTTCTTATAGACGTTCAGGGTCGGAATCTGGAGTACGCCGTAATTGCCAGCAGTTGACGGGTTTTCGTCGACGTTGAGCTTGACGACGGTCAGCTTCTCGGCCTGCTCGTTCGCGATCTCTTCGAGGATCGGCGCGACCTGGCGGCAAGGACCGCACCACTCGGCCCAGAAGTCGACGATGACGGGCTTGTCGCTCTTGAGGACGTCAGCGTCGAAGCTGGCGTCGGTCACGTTCTTGATGGCGCCCAAGGTTACTGCTCTCCCTATCCGGATGGTGTGGTCGGTGTCAGTTGTCGTCGTGGTCGCTCAGCCAGCGCTCGGCGTCCAGCGAGGCGGCGGTGCCGGTGCCGGCGGCGGTGATCGCCTGGCGGTAGATGTGGTCGACGACGTCGCCGGCGGCGAAGACACCGTCCAGGTTGGTGCGCGTGGAGGGGGAGGCGACCTTGATGTAGCCCTCGTCGTCGAGCTCCACCTGACCCTTGACGAGCTCGGTGCGGGGGTCGTGGCCGATCGCGATGAACAGGCCGGTGGCCGCGAGCTCGCTCTCCTCGCCGGTCTTGAGGTTGCGCAGGCGCACCCCGGAGACCTTGCTGTCGCCCAGGACGTCGACGACCTCGCTGTCCCAGACGAAGCGGATCTTCTCGTTCGCGAACGCGCGGTCCTGCATGATCTTGCTGGCGCGCAGCTCGTCGCGGCGGTGCACGATCGTCACCGAGCCGGCGAACCGGGTCAGGAAGGTGGCCTCCTCCATGGCGGTGTCGCCGCCGCCGACGACCACGATGTCCTGGCCGCGGAAGAAGAAACCGTCACAGGTGGCACACCAGGAGACGCCGTGGCCGGACAGGCGCTTCTCGTTGGGCACGCCCAGCTCGCGGTAGCCCGAGCCCATGGTCAGGATGACGGCCTTGGCGTAGTAGGTGTCGGTGGCGGTCTTGACGACCTTGGGGGTGACGGTCAGGTCGACCTCGACGACGTCGTCGGCGACCAGCTCGGCGCCGAACCGCTCGGCCTGCTTGCGCATGCTGTCCATGAGGTCGGGGCCCATGATGCCGTCGGGGAAGCCGGGGAAGTTCTCCACCTCTGTGGTGTTCATCAGCGCGCCGCCGGCGGTGACCGAACCCTCGAAGACCAGGGGCTTGAGATCGGCACGAGCCGAGTACACGGCTGATGTGTAACCGGCGGGACCTGATCCGATGATGATCACATTCCGGACGTCCATCACTGCTGCGCCTCTCCCTTTGTCATTGCCAGTGGCGTCAACAGATCCTAGGCGCCGGTGATTCCCCGGTGAGACGGGAAGGCCCGGCATGGACGAATCCATGCCGGGCCTCTTGCCGAATGGGCGCCCGCCGGGGTCAGTTCCATCTCGCGAGAGCCGGCTTGCGCAGGTTCTCGCACTGCAGTCCCATGACGTGCACGCGCACCGTGTTCTTGGCCTTGTTCTGCCAGAAGACCATGATGTTGGCCTCCTGACCGTTGTAGAGGCCCTGGTCCACGGTGAACGGTGACTTGCCGACCTTGGCGGAGACCTTCTGGACGCACTGCTGGAGCTTGGAGCTGGCGCTCATGTCCTTGGCGTCCACGATCTGTGCCGGGCCGATGTAGTCGAGCAGGGAGCCGCTGAGCTCCTGATTGGTGTAGTTCCAGTTGCTGTTGGTCAACTGGTAGCCCTCCGTGGTGGAGGGCGCGGGCAGAGCGACGGGCGAACTCGGGCTCGAGCCGGGCGCCGAGAGCACCCCGGTCGTGGCCACCGCTCCGCCGACCACCGCCGCCACCAATCCCGCCGCCGCGACGGGCATGGCCCACCGGCGTCGTCGTGTGGCCTTGCGCCGCTGGGCCGGAATGACCGGAGTGACGGTGCCGTCGTCGCCGACGACTCCGAGCCGTGTCACCGGCTCCGGCTCAGGGAGAGGCGTCGTCTCCCATGGCGCGTCGCGCATTATGTCGTCCCAGGCCGGTGCTTCCACCAGCCCAACTCCACCTCCACGGAAGCTTTCGGCCTCAGCGGCCAGCGCGCGGTCGATCCTGAGCGCGACTCCCATCGGCATCGCCGGGGTAGGCGTCGCTGAGAGCACCTCACGGACCGCTGCGAGATCGGCAAGGCTCTCGCCACAGGGATCGCAGATCGCGAGATGTTCGCGTACCTGCAGAGCCGTGGCGGCGTCGAGAAGACCCTCGGCCAATTCGGCCAGGATCTCCAGGTCGTAGTGCGTATCACCCGTCACGAAGTTCTGCTCCCTTCGCGGATGAGACGCGAGACAGGTCGGATCGGTTCCGTAGATGGGAAAGAATCGGGGCCAGCTTTGCGCGTCCGCGCGCGCATCTGCTCTTCACCGTGCCGCTCGGCACCTGCAGGACCTGGGCCGCGTCCTCGACGGAGTAGCCCATCATGTCCACGAGCACCAGCGCGGCCCGCTGGTCGGAGGGCAGCAGCTTGAGCGCGGCGGAGACCTCCATGGAGACCTCGCGCTCGGCCGTCTGGTCGAGCACCGGGGCGTCACGTTCGGCCGCCTCGACGAGCTCGTCGTCGGCGACAGGCCGTACGGATTTCCTGCGCATGCGGTCCAGGCAGGCGTTGACCACGATGCGGTGCAGCCACGTGGTGACGGCCGCCTCGCCGCGGAAGCTGTCGGCCTTGCGATAGGCCGAGACGAAGGCGTCCTGAACGGCGTCGGCCGCCTCGTCGGGGTCGCCCAGCGTGCGCAGGGCGACCGCCCACATGCGGTCGCGATGCCGCTTGACTATCTCACTGAAAGCGTGCGGATCCCCGGCGATATGCCGGGTCAGCAGATCGGCGTCGGACATTGCGGCCCGCGCCATCTGCTGTTCCGCCGCTGGCGGGGTCTCGGGTGGGGAATTCACAAGGAGAGTCCTGCTGCCGGTCCGGGGAGAACACCACTACGTGATAGATGGTGCCACGAAATCTCCCATGATCGTCAACAAGACGGGTAAAACCGATCAAATCGCACGCAGGTCACTTCGTGGCGAGGACCTTGACATCGATCACGGTGCCGCGGAACTTGCCCTGGTAGGTAGGCATCTTGGTGAACCAGACCAGGACGTATCTGCCCTTCTGCGGGGACTCGGCGTTGAAGGTCTTCTTGCCGGAGGCCTCGGCGGACTTGCCGATCACGGTCATGTCCTTCAGGTTCTGGGAGTCGCCGACCCTGACCTCCGCGGAGCCGCCGGAGCCGCTGCCGAAGTCGACCGACACCTGCTTCACCGGCACGCTCTGGTCCATGGTGAGCATCAGGCCGACGCCGTCCTTCAACCGGCCGAAGTCCTCGGAGTTGTAGGACTCGGAGTGCCAGTCGGTGGAGGGCTTGCCGTCCACCGCGTAGAGGGCGAGCTCGCCCCGCTCGTCGCCGCCGCCCAGCGGGTCGAAACCGGTGGCGGAGGCGGGCTTCACCTCGCGGGTGGCGGCCTCCGCGGTCGGTGTGGGCGTGGCGGTCTGCCCCGCCTCCGGGGTGCCGGCGTTGCCGATGCTGCGGCCGAGCGTCCAGGCGCCCAGGCCGACGGCCACCATCACCAGCAGCACGACCAGGGTCATGGCCACCTTGTTGACCATCCCGCCGCCCGCCGACCGCTGCTGGTGGTGATGCTGCGGGGGGAGGGGCGGGCTGGGGCGCTGCGGCGCCGCGGTGTCCAGACCCTCCGAGCGCGAGGCCGCCACCGGGGACAGCGGCGGCGGCGCCACGGACATCGGCATCGGCGTGGGCATGGGCGTGGGCCGGGGCACCGAGGCGAGGGCCTCGGCGACCTGCTCCGGCGTCGTCAGGGGCTCCAGCCCCCGCCTGCTCTCCGGGAGCAACGCCCGGCAGGTGATGGTGTCGAGATAGCCGGGGACACCCGCGGTGACCTGGCGCGGGGTACAGAAGTGACCGTCGTCCATGGGGGCGGCGGGCAGGCCGCCCTCCTGCTCGTCGCCCGGCCAGTGGCCCGTCAACCCGGCGTAGAGCAGGCGGCCGAGGCCTTCGGCGTCGGCTCGCGCCGGGTCCTCGACCGTCACGTCGGACAGGACGGCGTCGATCCCCACACCGAGCAGCTTGACCGTGCTCCCCGCCGTCCACACCAGGTGCTCGGGGGTCAGGCACAGGTGGCCCAGGTTCGCCTCGTGCGCGTGGGCCAGCGCCTCGGCGGCCTCGGCCACCAGCGCCGCGGCCCGCTCGGGGTCCAGCGGGCCGGATGTGATCATGTCGGTGAGGGTCTCCCCGCTGACCCATTCGCTGACGACGTAGGAGCGGCCGTCGTCCTCGGTGGCGTCGAAGACCTGGGTCAACCGCGGGTCGGTCAGCCGGCTGGCCGCGCGGGCGGCCGTGACCACCTCGTTGAGGCGGGGAAAGTCGGGGGCGAAGGTGTGCACGGCGACGGGCCGGGCGAGCACTTCGTCGATGGCCTTCCACAGGGTGGCCCCGCCGGACTCGTGGACGCGGTCCTCAAGTCGGAAACGCTCGGCCAGCTTCGTGCCGGGCTCGACGGCGGAGGAACTCATGACCTCTCCGTAACTGAGAACACGACAGCGCCATGCCGGGTTGACACATCAGGACACATCACGCGATGCCGGGTGGATCCGCCCACGCCCTCCTGCTTCCATTAGCCGCATGTCGTCACACGCGTCGCACCATGGTAGTCCCGCGCCGCTTCCGCCCGTGTTCCGCTTGTCAGACACTTGGGAGAAGTCTTGGGGTTACCGGCCTACTCGGCCCGCGACCATTCCAACGATCGAACTCACTTCCGGGATACGCATCCGATGTGCGATGACCAGATAGAGCACCATACCCAGCCCGCCGCCCGCGGCCAGCATGATGGCCGCGCTGAGCGGGGTCAGAGCGGTCAGCTCCTGTGTGACCCACAACACGGCGAGGGCGACCGCGGCGGCGGGGAGCGCCGCCACGTACATCCGTGACAGCCCGGCCGCCACGACACGTCCCCCCAGGCCGTGCGCCCGGCGCCCGGCGAGCACCCACGCGACCGCGGTGCCCACGACGTAGGTGACGGTGAACGCGAAGGCCAGTCCCATCACCACGTACTTCGCCGGAAGCACGAAGTGGACCACGACGCTGAGCGCGATGCTCACGACGGTGTTGCCCGCGCCGATGAAGACCGGAGTGCGGGTGTCGCCGAAGGAGTAGAAGACGCGCAGGAGGAGCTGGAAGATCGAGAACGGCACCAGCGCCAGGCCGAAGATCTGCAGCACGTTGCCGATGTAGACCGCCGAGTCCACGGTCATGGTGCCCCACGAGAAGATCAGCACGGTCACCGCGGGCCCCAGCACCATCAGCATCAGCCCGGCGGGGATGAGCAGCGCCGACACCAGCCGCACGCTCGAGGCGAACTCCTCCCGGACCGAGGCGAACTGTCCGTCGTGCACCGCCCGGCTCATCCGGGGCAGCATCGCGGTGATCACCGAGACCGCGATGATCCCGTAGGGCAGCTGGAAGAACTGGAAGGCGTAGGAGTAGGCGGAGTTGCCGGCCCCCGGCACCTGCCGGCCCGCGTCTGTGGCGATCTTGGTGGTGACGAGGAAGGCGATCTGGCCGACGGCTACGTAGGCGAAGGTCCACACCGCGGTCCGGCCCATCTCGCCGAGTCCCGCGTTGCGCAGGTCGAACCTGGGCCGGAACCGGAAACCCACCCGGTGCAGCGAGACGACCAGCACCAGGCACTGCGCCACGATTCCGGCGGTGGTGCCCAGGCCGAGCAGCGCCAGGTCGGCGCCGGAGACCCGGTCGATGTCCGCGCCCGCGTCGCCGAGCGTCAGGTAGTAGACCACCAGGACACAGATCATCACCATGTTGTTCAGCACCGGCGCCCACATCGGGGCGGCGAACCGGTCACGGGTGTTGAGGATCGCCCCGGCGATGGCCCCGATGCCGAAGAAGGCGATCTGCGGCAGGATGTACTGGGCCAGGGCGACCGCGACCTCGACCTGCCGGTCGCTCCAACCGGCGCTGTAAAGGCCGATCAGCGGCCGGGCGAACAGCACGGCCAGCACCGCCACCACGGTCAGCGCGACGGTCCCGAGCGTCATCAGCCGCTGCTCGTAGGCCCGGCCGCCGTCGGGGTCGCTCTTCTGCCTTTTGACGATCATCGGCACGACGACGCTGCTCAGGATCCCGCCGATGAGGAAGTCGAACAGGATGAACGGAATCGCGTAGGCGACGTTGTAGGCGTCGCCCAGATACGCGGTGCTGATCGCCGCGGCGAGCAACGCCGTACGGACGAAACCCGTGACGCGGGAGACCATCGTCCCCGCCGCCATGATCGCGCTCGCACGCAGGACCCTGCTCATGCCGCTTTCCTCCGCTAGGTCGCTCGGTGCTCAGGACTCGGTGCCGGCCGGCGCGCCGGCGTGCCGCGGTGCCACGGCCGCCGCGGCGCGGCGGCTTCCCCGGCGGCGCAGGACGCGCATGACCACGGCCGCCAGCATCACCAGCAGCGCGGCCCCGACGATCACCAGGGCGATCCCGGTGTAGCCGGTGGTCCGCACGGTCAGCTCGACGGGCTTGCCGTACTTGCGGCCGTCCTCGGTGGTGAGCTGGACCGTCACGGTGGTCTGGGCGCCGGAGGTCGTCATCGCGGTCATCGGGACCCGGATCGTCCGGTTCTGGCCGCCCCGGATGACGATCGACTCGTCCTGGGCCTCGTAGGACTCTATCCGGAGCTGGCCGGGCTGGTCGGAGGTCACCTTGAGCCGGACCGTGACCTCGTTGGCGTCGACGTCCTGGCCCAGCCCGTTGTGGACGGTGATCGGCACCTCACCGTTCTTACCGGCCAGCGTGCGGATCTGGGACTGTTCGGCGCCGGTGATGGAGATCTTCTCGATCCGGTCGTCGACCGCGTCGCCGACCCGCTGGACGTACGGCGCCGCGGTCTCGTCCCGGTCGCGCCAGGCCGACGAGGTGAGCCGCAGCAGCGCCGTGTCGAACACGTCGAGATCCTGGCGCGTGGTCACCGCGGCGGTCAGGTCGGCACGGGCGCCGACACGCCTGACGCTCTTGACGTAGCCCTTGCCGAGCTCCTCGCGCCGGTTCTGGTCGGTGTAGGTCAGACCGGTCCGGGGCGTGGGGACGCCCTTGCCCCGCTTGACCGCGCCGAGCGTGGCCGGGGCGAGCCAGGGCAGGGCGGCGGCCGTCTTCGCCAGGTCGGTGACGTACGCCGGATCCGGGTCCCAGCGCCGGGGCGGGGCGGCGACGACGGTCCTCGCGGCGGTGACGGGCTCCAAGCTGATCATCGCGGTCTCCGCGATGAAGCGCTGACGGTTCAGCAGGGCCGAGCCCGGGGCCGAGGTGTCGGCGCCGACGATCTCGCTGAGCGCCGTGTCGGCGACCAGCGCGGTGACCGGGCCGCTCACGCTCTCCACGGTCGCCGAGGCGTCCGGGGTGGTGGCCTGCTGGATCGCCGGCGGCAGGTTCAGCTCGTCCAGCAGCACGGTGCCGACGCCGGCGGTGGACAGCAGGTCCAGCCCGTCGTAGTCGATCAGCCCGTTCACCGGCCAGTTCACGTCGGTGAGGACGTCGCGGCCCAGGGTCTGCTTGGCGACGAGTTCGGCCGCCTGGATCCCGGTCCTGGTGACGTCGTCGATGCCGTTGTGGGCCAGGGCCGCCACGTCGGGGTCGGCGTAGGGGGTGGCCACGACCGGAGGCTTGGCGAGAGCCGTACGGAGATCACCGAGCCACTCGGCGGCCGCGGCGTTCGCCGGGCGGTTCTCGCCCTTCTCCTTGGTCTCGATCGTGTACGCCCTGCTCAGCGCCTGTGCGTCGTCGAGGAGAGCGGGATCGACGACCCAGCTGAGGTTCTTGGCCGAGGTGGTGTCCTGGGCGATCCTCAGCAGGTTGCCCAGGCGCTTGCCGGGCGCCATGGAGGCGGGCAGGCCGTCGCTGACGAAGGTGCGGTCGTCGGCCCGGCGAGGCTGATCGATGATCGGCAGGACCATGGCGAGCCGGGTGCGCGGCACCTTGACGCCCTTGGGCACGTAGGACAGGAAGGTGCGCTGGACGGCGAGCTGCTGACCGAAGGAGTCGATCACCTCGACCGTGACCGGATAGACGCCGGGGCGGGTGAAGCCCAACTGCTGCGGGGTGGAGACGAACTGCCACGGAACCTTCGCCGAGGGCGCGGCCTGCGGGACGAAGGACTGGTTCCAGGTGCCGGGCTGTGGCCCCTGGCCCTTCAGGTAGAGCGCCATGTCGGCGCGCCGGGCGAACGGCTGGGACGAGAAGCGCAGCCGGATCTGCAGGTTGGTGAGGGCCTCGGTGCCGGTGTTGGTGAAGGAGCCGGAGATCTTGATCTCGGCGGCCGGATCGCGCGGCACCTCCGGGCTGATCTTCTCCACCACGAGCTGAGGGCTCTGGCGGATCATCGCGGTCGTCTGGGCGTTCGCCGTGACCGAAGGCACCACGGCCGCGGGAAAGAGCAGCGTGGTGGTGAGCACGGCGAGCAGGGCGGCCTTGTTGATCACGTGCCGGCCATGGGCGGAGTACGGCGCACGCCCGTAATGCTATGGCCTATCCAGCGAGAGGAAAGGTCGCGGGCTCTCTCCGTGACCGGGAATGGACTAGGTCAATGGGCTTCCCAGAGACAAGGCCGAGCAGGTGATCGGCACGTATCCGCAGCGCCGTGTGACGCTCTCCGGTGGGGGTGTGAACGAGATCCGCCATCTCGCCGAGTCGCTCGTCCACCAGCACGGTCAGCCCCTCGGGCAGCAGCAGCGGGCAGATCAGCCCGGCGGCGTAGTCGGTGACGGAGTTGACCGTGAAGGCCGAGGCGAGGCGGACCCGGCGGGCGCCCAGGGTGCCGCCGACCACGCCGGGTTGCGGAGGGGAGCCGACGAAGCCGACGACCGCGACGGGTTCGCGGCCGATCCGGGTCGTGACCTCGAAGACTGTGACCTCCACGCAGGTCGCCGGGCTCGCGGACAGCAGCTCCGGCAACTCGTCGACGCATGTCATCGCGCGCGGAAGGCGTACGATCTCATGGTGGACCTGGTGTGCGAGGAGCCAGCGGTGGATCGCGAGGGCGTCCTTCATGTATGTGCTCCTTGCCTCGACGCACGGCCCCCGACGGTCTCCTGACTGACCGTAACCTGGTGATCGCGTCAGGTGTATCCCCAGAGGGGAACATGTTCCGTAACCGAAGGACCTACCCGGCTTGTCCCTTTCAAATCTGACTGAGAGCCAGCGGCACGGCATGAGTGAGCTGTTCCGGAAGATCGCCCCCGTGGCCGACGAACTCGGCGAGTTGTTCGCCGCCAGGGGGTATCAGATCGCCCTCGTGGGCGGCTCCGTTCGCGACGTCTTCCTCGGCAGGATCGGCAACGACCTCGACCTGACCACGGACGCGCGACCGGAGACGGTCCTGGAGCTCATCCGCGACTGGGCCGACTCCATCTGGACGATCGGCATCGACTTCGGCACGGTCGGCGTGCGCAAGGGCAACTGGCTGCTGGAGATCACCACCTACCGCAGCGAGTCCTACGACCCCAAGTCGCGCAAGCCCGAGGTGGTCTACGGCGACACGCTGGAGGGCGACCTGGCCCGGCGCGACTTCGCGGTCAACGCGATGGCGCTGCGCCTGCCGTCCCGCGAGTTCGTCGACCCGCACGGCGGTCTCGACGACCTGCACGCCCGGACGCTGCGCACCCCGGGGCCCCCCGAGCGGTCCTTCGACGACGACCCGCTGCGGATGCTCCGCGCCGCCAGGTTCACCAGCCAGCTCGGCTTCACCGTGGACCCGGCGGCGTTCGCCGCGATGACCGCGATGGCCGAGCGGATCGAGATCGTCTCCGCCGAGCGGATCCGCGACGAGCTGAACAAGCTGATCTGCGGCGAGCACCCCCGCGAGGGGCTCAAGATCCTCGTCGAGTCCGGCCTCGCCGCCCACGTCCTTCCCGAGCTGCCCAAGCTCCGGCTGGAGATCGACGAGCACCACCGGCACAAAGACGTCTACGAGCACACGCTGATCGTGCTGGAGCAGGCGATCGACCTGGAGGAGAACGGCCCCGACCGCACCCTGCGCTGGGCCGCGCTCCTGCACGACGTGGGCAAGCCCAAGACCCGCCGCCACGAGCCGGGCGGGCGGGTCTCCTTCCACCACCACGAGGTGGTCGGCGCCCAGCTCGCCAAAAAGCGCATGTCGGAGCTGAAGTTCCCCAAGGACGTGGTGGCCGACGTCTCCCGCCTGGTGGAGCTGCACCTGCGCTTCCACGGTTACGGCACCGGGGAGTGGACCGACTCGGCCGTGCGCCGTTACGTCCGCGACGGCGGGCACCTGCTCGAACGCCTGCACAAGCTGACCCGGGCCGACTGCACCACGCGCAACAAGCGCAAGGCCCAGGCCCTGTCCAAGACCTACGACCAGCTTGAGGAGCGCATCGCGCGGCTGGCCGACGAGGAGGAGCTCGGCAAGATCCGCCCCGAGCTCGACGGCAACGAGATCCAGGAGCTTCTCGGCGTCCCTCCGGGCCCGGTCGTCGGCCGTGCCTACAAGTTCCTCCTGGACATGCGCCTGGACAAGGGCGTCATCGGCAAGGAGGCGGCCACCGAGGCCCTGCGCGCGTGGGCTCACGAGAACGGGCAGCCGCCCGGGTCCCAGGCGAGCGGGCCGCCGCCCGAGTCTCAGGTGAGCGGGCCGCTTTCCGGATCTCCCGAGAACGGGCCGCTTCCTGAATAGCGTCGCGGGCCTGGACCGCGAGCACGTCTGGCACCCGTACGCGCCGATGCCGCCGCGCGGGCCGGTGCACGTGGTCTCCCGGGCCGAGGGAGTACGGCTGACGCTGGCCGACGGGCGGGAGCTGGTCGACGGCATGTCGTCCTGGTGGGCGGCGATCCACGGCTACAACCACCCCAGGCTCAACCAGGCGCTCAGGGACCAGGCCGACGACATGGCGCACGTCATGTTCGGCGGGCTCACCCACGAGCCCGCCGTACGGCTGGCGCACACGCTGGCCGTCATGACCGGGCTGCCGAAGGTGTTCTTCGCCGACTCGGGCTCGGTGGCCGTCGAGGTCGCGATCAAGATGGCCTTCCAGTTCACCGGCAAGAGCCGCCTGCTCACCGTCAGGGGCGGCTATCACGGCGACACCTTCGGGGCGATGGCCGTCTGCGACCCGGTCAACGGCATGCACCACCTGTTCTCCGGCGCGCTGCCCGAGCACGTCTTCGCCGAGCGGCCGCCGGCCGAGTTCGACGAGGGTTACGTGGCCCGGCTGGAGGAGACGGTCGCCCGGCACGCCCACGAGCTGGCGGCGATCATCGTGGAGCCGGTCGTCCAGGGGGCCGGCGGCATGCACTTCTACCACCCGGCCTACCTGCGCAGGCTCCGCGAGCTGGCCGACGAGCACGGCATCCTGCTGATCGCCGACGAGATCGCCACCGGGTTCGGCCGGACCGGCGAGCTGTTCGGCTGCGACCACGCCGGTGTGCGGCCGGACATCATGTGCCTGGGCAAGGCGCTGACCGGCGGTTACCTGTCGCTGGCCGCGACGCTGTGCACCGAGCGGGTGGCGGAGGGCATCGGCGTGCTGATGCACGGGCCGACCTTCATGGGCAACCCGCTGGCCACCGCCGTCGCGGGCGCCTCCCTGGAACTGCTGCGGGAGCGCCCGTGGCGCGAGGAGGTCAAGCGGATCGAGGCCGGACTCCGGGAGGGCCTGGCCCCGGCCGTGGGAGCGCCGGGGGTGAGGGACGTGCGGGTGCTCGGCGCGATCGGGGTCGTCGAGACCGTCGAGCCCGTCGACGTTCAGGCGATCCAGGACGTCGTCATGCGGCACGGGGTCTGGCTCCGCCCGTTCAACCGGCTGATCTACACGATGCCGCCCTACTCGATCGGCGACGACCTGGGCAGGATCACGACGGCGATGACGGCAGCGGTTCGGACGCTCGGTTCGGCGTGACCACCCGGTAGAGCACCGCGCCGCCCAGGTATCCGGCGGTGATGAGCCCGAGCACCGTCATCGACTTGCCGTCGGCCGGCAGCAGCGTCGCGGCCAGGGCCGCGGCCAGCACGTAGGTGCCGTTGAAGAGCATGTCGTAGAGGGAGAAGGCCCGGCCGAGGTAGGCGTCCTCGACGTCCCGCTGGACACTCGTGTCCGCGCAGATCTTGATGCTCTGCCCGGCGATGCCGAGCACGAAGCCACCGACCGCGAAACCCCACTGCTGGAACGGCGCGCACAGCGCGAACGTCAGCACCCCTCCGGTGACGAGCATGGTCGTCACCCAGGTCTCGATGCCGAAGCGCTCGGTGGCCCACGGCGTGACCAGGATGGCCAGGAAGTAGCCGACCCCGGAGGTGGCGACCACGAGGGTGACCGCCGCCAGCGCGTTCTCGGCGCTGTCGGCGAAGTAGTAGCGCGACAGCATCATCAGCATCGCCGTGCACATGCCGTACATGAACCGGTGGGTGGCCATCGCCCCCATCGCGGCGGCGGCGGCCCGGTGATGGACGACGTGCCGCGCGCCGTCGGCCAGGCCGCCCAGCACGTGGCGCACCGCCTCGCGGGCCTGCGGCCGGTCCGGGTCGTAGGCCGGGCCGAGCAGCTCCCTGCCCATGGTCCTGGCGATCAGCGCGCTGAGACCGAAGATGAGACCCGAGGCGACGAGCAGCACCGCCGTGCCCCGGTGATCCGCTCCGAAGACCATGCGGAGCAGGTAGCCCAGACCCACGCCGAAGAAGGTCATCACGGTGCCGGAGGTGGGGGTGACCGCGTTGGCCACCAGCAGCCGGTCGGCCGGGACGACGTGCGGGAGCGAGGCGCCCAGCGCCGCCAGGAAGAAGCGGTTCACCCCGAGGACGGCGAGCGCGGCGGCGTAGAAGAGCGCGTCGGGGGCGCCGGCCGCGACGAGCACGGCGGCCACCAGCAGCAGCGCCCCGCGCACCAGCGGCGCGATCACCAGGATCTGCCGCCGGGACCAGCGGTCGATGAACACGCCCGCGAAAGGCCCGAGGATCGAGTACGGAAGGAGCAGCACGGCCAGTCCGGCGGCGATCTCGACGGCGCTGGTGCTCTTCTCCGGGCTGAAGAAGGCGAATCCGGCTACGGCGAACTGGAAGATCCCGTCGGAGAACTGCGAGACGAGGCGGGTGCCGAACAGCCGCCGGAAGTCCCGTCCCTCAAGGACCACGCGTAGATCGGATACGAATGACACGGGCTCAGCCTACGCGTGAGCGCCCCGGCGAGGACATCGGGAACATCCCTGATATGCGTGATCGGACACTTCCCCACCTTTCATGATCTAACGCTGATCAGGCATGACAGGCCGACATGATCACGTACTCTCGATCGAGTGACGCCTCATGAACACGTCGTGCTCGTCGACTCCGAGGGAAACGCGATCGGCACGGCCCCCAAGGCCGTGGTGCACGGTCCGGACACCCCCTTGCACCTGGCCTTCTCCAGCTACGTGTTCGACCGGCAGGGCCGGGTGCTCCTCACCCGCAGGGCGTCACACAAGATCACCTGGCCTGACGTGTGGACCAACAGCTGCTGCGGTCACCCCCTGCCGGGCGAGCCGATGCCGGAGGCGGTGACCCGCCGCCTCTCCCACGAGCTGGGGCTGCGCGTCGCGAAGGTCGACCTGCTGCTGCCGCGCTTCTCCTACCGGGCGGTCATGGACAGCGGGATCGTCGAGCACGAGCTCTGCCCGGTCTACCGGGTGGTCGTCGCCGACGACGCCGTGCCCAACCCCGACGAGGTCGGCGAGGTGCGCTGGATGCCGTGGAAGGAGTTCAGCGACGGGGTGCTCGGCCGGAGCCTGGAGATCTCCCCGTGGTGCCGTGAGCAGGTTCCCCAGCTGGTCGGGCTCGGCGCCGACCCCCTCGACTGGCCGGTCGCCGACCCCGCCGCTCTGCCCGCCGCCGCTCGCTGAACGGCGAGCGCCTCGAACGGTGGACCTTTCCGAACGGCGAGCGCCTCGAATGACGAGAGCCCCCCGCCCGGCCGGGCAGGGGGCTCTTCGTCACGGGTGCGAGTTCAGCGCTCGACCTCGCCGCGGATGAACTTCTCCACGTAGTCGCGGGCCTCGTCGTCGGAGTACTGCTCCGGCGGGGACTTCATGAAGTAGGAGGAGGCCGACAGGATCGGCCCGGCGATGCCCCGGTCCAGGGCGATCTTCGCGGCGCGGACCGCGTCGATGATGATGCCGGCGGAGTTGGGGGAGTCCCAGACCTCCAGCTTGTACTCCAGGTTCAGCGGGGTGTCGCCGAAGGAACGGCCCTCCAGGCGGACATAGGCCCACTTGCGGTCGTCGAGCCACGGCACGTGGTCCGACGGGCCGATGTGCACGTCGGCCTTGCCCATCTCGTGCGGGATCTGGGAGGTGACCGACTGGGTCTTGGAGATCTTCTTGGACTGCAGGCGCTTGCGCTCCAGCATGTTCATGAAGTCCATGTTGCCGCCGAAGTTGAGCTGGTAGGTGCGCAGCAGCTCGACGCCGCGGTCCTCGAACAGCTTGGCCATCACGCGGTGCGTGATGGTCGCGCCGACCTGGGACTTGATGTCGTCACCCACGATCGGGACACCGGCGTCGGTGAACTTCTGGGCCCACACCGGGTCGGAGGCGATGAACACCGGCAGCGCGTTGACGAAGGCGACCTTGGCGTCGAGGGCGCACTGGGCGTAGAAGCGGTCGGCCTCCTCCGACCCGACGGGCAGGTAGGAGACGAGCACGTCGACCTTGCTGTCCTTGAGGACCTGGACCACGTCCACCGGAGCCTCGTCCGACTCCTCGATCATGTCGCGGTAGAACTCGCCCAGACCGTCGAAGGTGTGACCACGCTGCACGGTCACGCCCAGCGGCGGCACGTCGCAGATCTTGATGGTGTTGTTCTCCGAGGCCACGATCGCCTCGGACAGGTCACGCCCGACCTTCTTGGCGTCGACGTCGAACGCCGCGACGAACTCGACGTCGCCGACGTGGTATTCGCCGAACTTGACGTGCATCAGGCCCGGCACCCGGGCGCCCGGGTCGGCGTCCCTGTAGTAGTGCACGCCCTGTATGAGCGACGTGGCACAGTTGCCTACACCGACAATGGCTACGCGCACCGAACCCATGGCACTCGCTCCCCTTGTTCTGAGTGGTCAGTTTTCTTCCGGGACGGCATGCCGTCCCGTGTCATCTGCTCCGGGCGCGGACGCCCGGTGTGTTGTCTCCTGTGTGGACTGCCGCTCCTCGTCGGCGGCGGAGCCCCGTCGCTCGGTGGCGATCAGCTCGTTCAGCCAGCGCACCTCGCGTTCGACCGACTCCAGGCCGTGACGCTGCAACTCGAGGGTGTAGCTGTCCAGCCGCTCCCTCGTGCGGGCGAGCGCCGTGCGGACGCCGTCGAGTCGTTCTTCCAGCCGGCTACGGCGTCCTTCGAGGATGCGCAGGCGCACCTCGGCCTCGGTGTGCCTGAAGAAGGCGAAGTGGACTCCGAAGCTCTCGTCCTCCCAGGCGGACGGGCCGGCCTGGGTGAGCAACTCCTGGAGCCGCTCCTTACCCTCCGCGGTCAGTTTGTAGACGATCTTCGACCGGCGACCGGGGAGCGTTATGGGGCTCTCGGCGAGGGCAGGGGCCGTTTCGGACGCGCTGTCCTCCACGATGAGCCCGTCGGTCAGCAACTGGCGGAGACAGGGATAGAGCGAGCCGTAGGAGAACGCACGGAACATGCCGAGGAGAGCATTGAGCCGTTTGCGCAGCTCATAGCCGTGTAGCGGGGTCTCGTGCAGCGACCCGAGCACGGCGAGCTCCAGCACGCCGCCACGTCCACTGGCCACTGGAAACCACCACCTCTCGTGTCGATGTATCGAGCCGATACATCTTGAGGATACGTCGAACCAACATATCCCTGCAATTAACGACTTTCCCAAGAGGTTGGGAGCAAACAGTAAAAAGCCGTAGTGTGACGCCTATGTGGTCGCGGCGATCGGTGACGAGGCATGGCTCTCGCGCGGTCGAAACCGCCTTCCAATACGGGGAATCCCAGGTTCGGGCAAGGGCGGTCTGCCAAGGTTGTTCTCGGAACCACCGGGCGGTCTCGTTCGTCTCCGGGAATGGAGATCCACCCGAAGGAGTCGGCCACCTCTCAGCCAAGGCGACGAGATCTTCCGTGATCCGGGGGTAATCTCCCCGCCAGCACGCCGTCGTAGACCCCGATGACCGAACGAGGACGCGTGAGTTACAGCAACAGCCATGACCCGGAGCCGGACGGGCGCCAGCAGCGCCCTGACGCGTCGGCTCGCCAGGGACGGCGCCGTCGCTCAAGCCCAGGTGCCGCTCCCCGTGCAGTTCCCCCGGCCCAGCCCTCCCAAACCGGTGACATGGGCTGGGGTTCGTCCCAGTCCCAGTCCCAGTCGCAGGGACGGGCGCAGGGCATGGGACCCGACCCCCGGAACTTCGGACGGGCTCCACAGCCGGCCGGACGCGATCCCCGGGAGGCCGGACGGGCGCCGCAGGGCATGCCCGCGGGCCCCCGTGACGGTGGACGGGCGCCACAGGGCGCCGGACGCGACCCTCGTGACAACGCGACGCGCCGCAGCGACACCGACCCCATGGGGGGCCGGCGTCCCGAGGCCGCCTTCGAGGACACCCAGGCCATGCTCGCCGCCCAGGCGAGGGGCGACCGTTCCTCCGGCTCCGGCTCCGGCTCTGGGTCCGTTTCCGGCTCCGTGCCCGGCGAGTCCGGTGGCCGGAGCCGGAGGGCCCGCCGCGGCGCGGCCGGCCCGCAGGGGCGCGCGGGCTCCGAGGGGCCGGGCGGCCCCGCCGGACGCGGCCCCGGCGGCGGAGAGGGCGACGGGGAGGACGGCGGCAAGCCGCGCAGGAGCGGCTGGAAGCGGTTCGTGCCCAACTGGAAGATCACGCTGGCGAGCTTCACCGTCCTCGCCGCCGGCGTCTTCGGCATGATCGCCGTCGCCTACGCCGGCACGCCCGTCCCCACCGAGACGCAGGCGAGCGTCAACGACCGGGGCAGCGTCATCTACTACGCCGACCACAAGACGCCGATCGCGCGCCTCGGCATCAAGCGCGTCCCGGTGACGATCAAGGAGATCCCCGAGCACGTCCAGGACGCGGTGATCGCGCTGGAGAACAAGACCTTCCGCGAGGACAGCGGGATCGACCTCGCGGGCATGGCTCGGTCGCTGTGGAGCACCGCGACCGGTGCCCAGCTCCAGGGCGCCTCGACCATCACCCAGCAGATGGCCCGTAACTACTACGAGGGCCTCAGCCAGGAAGTGTCGATCAAGCGGAAGATCAAGGAGATCTTCGTCGCCGTCAAGATCAGCAAGACGCTGCCCAAGGAGACGATCCTGGAGCAGTATCTGAACACCATCTACTTCGGTCGCAACGCCTACGGCATCGACGCCGCCGCGCGGGCGTTCTTCGGCAAGAAGGTCAGCAAGCTCACCCCGCCCGAGGGCGCCTACCTCGCGGGCCGGATCCAGAACCCGAGCACCTTCGACACGCTGGAGCAGAAGGGCAACTTCGCCGCCACCAAGGAGCGCTACACCATCGCGCTCAAGAACATGGCGGAGATGAACCCCGGCAAGTACTCCCAGTACGCCAACACCCCCTTCGAGAAGCTCAAGTTCAAGAAGTTCACGATCCCGGAGACCAACAAGGGCCTCCGGGGCTACATGCTCAACATCGTGTTCAAGGAGCTCGCCAGGCGCAGCATCGACGAGGACGCGCTGAAGACCCAGGGCCTGAAGGTCTACACGACCTTCGACAAGAAGATGATGGAGGACGCCCAGAAGGTGGTGAAGGCCCGCACCGCCAGCCTGGACCCCACGATCCACGCCAGCATCGCCTCGGTGAACCCCAAGAACGGCCGGGTGGTCGCCTTCTACAGCGGCGACGACTACCTCCGCGACTACAACAACCGCGCGTTCGAGTCGCCGAAACAGGCCGCCTCCGCGTTCAAGCCGTACGTGCTCGCCGCCTGGCTGGAGGCGGGCTACTCGCTCAACAGCTACATCGACGGCGTGTCGACCATCAAGCTGCCCGGCACCACCCCGATCGGCAACTCCCACACCGCCCCGTACGGGCCGATCGACACCGTGAAGGCCATGGCCGACTCGGTGAACACGGTCTTCGCCCAGATGGGGGAGAAGGTCGGCCTGGAGAGCGTGGCCAAGATCGCCACAGAGGCCGGTGTCGGCGAGGCTGCCAAGAAGAACCCCGCCTACGGTGGCAAGAACGCGGTCGACTGGGCGGTCGAGCACCAGAAATACCTGACCACCATCGGTGTCGCCTCGGTGACCCCGGTCGAGCAGGCCGCCGGTTACTCCATCTTCGCCAACGAGGGCAAGCACGTCGACTGGCACACCGTCGAGAAGGTGACCGACGCCAACGGCGCGGTCGTGCTGAAGGAAGAGCTCAACGAGCGGCAGGTCATCAGCCGCGAGTCGGCGGCCGACGCGATCGTCGCGCTGCAGGCCGTGGTCAAGTCCGGCACCGGCACCGCCGCCAACTTCGGGCGCCCGGTGGCCGGCAAGACCGGCACCAACAACTCCTACAAGGACGCCTGGTTCGTCGGCTTCACCCCGCGGCTCGTCACCGCGGTGGGTATGGCCAAGGACGTGCCCTACAACAAGCCGGTCAACGCCACGGGAAGGCGCGTGCTCAAGGTCGACAAGTACGGCCAGGTCAACAAGAAGATCAAGGTGGCCTACTGGGAGGAGGAGCCGATGCCCTCCTTCATCGGCGGCGGCGGCACCCCGACCCAGATCTGGCACGACTACATGGCCCTGGCGACCGCCAAGGACCCGATCGAGCAGTTCCCGCCGAGGGCCAACACCGGCACCCAGAACAACCTGGCCACGCCCAAGCCGACGCCCAGCCCGACGCCGGACCCCTTCGACACCGAGGATCCCGGTGACGACGGCTTCCCCGACGACCAGGACCAGCAGACGACCCCGCCCGTCGATCAGGGCTGCGTGCCCGGCGACATCACCTGTGACTCCACGGGTGACGGCACCGGCTTCCCGGACGACGGCGGCGGCGACATCGGTGACGGCGATGGCGGCGACATCGGCAACACCGGCGGCGCCCCCGGCGCGGCCACCACGGGCCCCAGGCCCCGCCCGTCGGGGCAGCGTCCCTGATGAAGAGCGCCCAGGCGACGCCGAACGCGCTGTCCGACCTCGGCACGCGGGTGATCCCGTACGTGCCCCTGGCCCTGTTCGCGGGGCTGGGGGCGCTGCTGTCCTACCTGTGGAAGTGGCCCTGCCGCTTCGGCGGGGCGTGGAACAACGGAACCCTGCAGTTCACGAACTTCTGCTACACCGACATCTATCCGCTGTGGTGGAACGAGAAGCTGAACGAGGGCAAGATCCCCTACGTCGGCCATCCGGTGGAGTACCCCGTCGGCATCGGCGGGATCATGGAGTTCTTCCGCCGGATCGTCACGTCCATGAGCGATCCCGGAACGGCGTTCTACGACCTGACCGTGATCCTCATGGCCGTCTGCCTGATCGTCGGCGTGCTGCTGATGGCCGCGCTCGCCGGGCCGACCCGGCGCTGGGACGCGCTCTGGTACGCCCTCGCCCCCGCGCTCATCCTCACCGCCTACATCAACTGGGACCTGGCCGCCAACGCCCTGTCGCTGGGCGCGCTGCTCGCCTGGTCCAAGAAGCGGCAGTGGCTGGCGGGCGTCCTGCTCGGGCTGGCGATCGCCACCAAGTTCTACCCGCTGATGTTCCTGGGCCCGCTGTTCCTGCTGACGCTGCGCACCGGCAGGTGGGTGCCGTTCCTCAAGACGGTCGGCGGCACGGCCGGGATCTGGCTGCTCGTCAACGTGCCGGTCATGCTGTTCGCCTTCGACGGCTGGAAGCGGTTCTACGTCTTCAGCCAGGAGCGTCCGGCCGACTGGGGCTCGCTGTGGTACTTCTTCAACCAGAAGCAGTGGCCCTTCCTCGGTGACCCCGACCGGCTCGACATGCTGGGCGTGCTGTCCCTGGGCGTGTTCTGCCTGGCGATCGCGGCGCTGACGGTGACGGCCCGGACCCGGCCCCGGCTGATGCAGCTGTGCTTCCTGACGCTGGCCGCGTTCATGCTGACCAACAAGGTGTGGTCGCCGCAGTACGTGCTCTGGCTGATCCCCTTCGCGGTGCTGGCCCGGCCCAACTGGAAGGCGATCGCGCTCTGGCAGGTCGCCGAGTGCTGGTACTTCTTCGCGATCTGGCTCTACCTGGTCGGTCTCCAGCCCGGCAACGAGGCGCTGGGCATCTCCGGTGACACCTACTTCACCGCCGTGTGGGGACGCGCGATCACCATCCTGATCATGATGGGCCTCGTCGTGCGCGACATCCTCAGGCCGGACAAGGACGTGATCCGGCAGGGCGGGGTCGACGACCAGGCCGGGGGCGTCTTCGACGGGGCTCCCGACCGGTTCCGCATCGCGCTCTCCTAGCCCCGGTCCGCGCCCGGCCGGTCCCGGGCCGACCCTCGCCTCCGGCCGGTCCCGCGCCGGCCTTCCCGGTCCCGCCCGGCCCGGCGCCCTCCCGGCCGCCACGCCCGGCCCGTGGTCCGCCGGGCGTGGCGGACGCGGCGGGCGCGCCGGTCGGCCACGGTGGTCAACTTCATGGCGTTCCCGGCTGGCAGAAAGCCGGGCTAATCCGCCACAATTCCACCATATGATCACCCCCCTTGAGCCTCCACGCGCCGCCGCGCTTGAGCCTCCACGCGCCACCGTGATGGAGGCGTTGACGCTCTGGCTGGGTTCCCGGCTGGGAACGGTCGTCCTCGCGATCGTGGGAGCCGGAGTCATGTCGGGGGGAGAGACCGTTGCACCGTTCCTGGAGCGCTGGGGGCACTGGGATGCCAAACTCCTGGCCACCATCGCCCAGTACGGCTACGCCGGCGACCCCACCGTGGAGCCGGACAAAGGGCTGCCCGCGTTCTTCCCGGGAATGCCGCTGATGCTGCGCGCGGTGCATCTGTTCGTGGACGACTGGACGCTCGCCGGGCTGCTGATCTCCTTCGTGGCGGGCGGCGTCGCGACGGTGGCGCTGGCCAGGCTCGCCGAGTTCGGGGGGCCGCCGGGAGCCGGGTGGCGGGCGGTGCTGGCGCTGCTGCTGTGGCCGATGTCGGTGTTCCTGTTCACCGGCTACAGCGAGGCCCTGTTCCTGGCGTTCGCGCTCCCCGCCTGGCTGGCGGCGCGCCAGGGCCGGTGGTCGCTGGCCGCCGGCCTCGCGGCGGGCGCCTCCTGCATGCGGATCACCGGCCTCTTCCTGGCCTGCGCGCTGATCGTGGAGTTCTTCACCAGACGGCAGCCCGTACGGCAGGCGGCCTGGCTGGCGCTGCCGTTCGTGCCGCTGGTGCTGTACTCCGCCTACCACTACAGCCGCAGCGGTGACTGGCTGGCGTGGAAGCACGCCCAGGAGGCCGGGTGGGGGCGGCACATGGTGTGGCCGTGGGAGTCGCTGATCACGACGTGGAACTCGGCCATGGGAGACGGCGGCTTCGCCTGGGCGTTCCGGATGGAGATAGCCGGGGCGGTCGTCGGGATCGGGCTCGTGCTGGTCCTGCTCTACCTGCGGCGGTGGAGCGAGCTCGTCTACGTGGGGCTCCAGGTGGGCGCCCTGGTCTGCTCGGCCTACTACCTGTCGATCCCGCGTTCGGCACTGCTGTGGTGGCCGCTGTTCCTGCTCATCGCCCGGGGGAGCACCCCGGGCGCGCGCTGGAGGCAGTGGGTGATCGTCCTCTACGCGCTGGTCGCCGGGCCGCTGATGGCGCTCAACACGCTGACTTTCATGGACGGCGCCTGGGTGGGGTGACTCCCCTTACCCACTCTTGGTGAGAAGTAATCCAGAAAAGTTATCCACAGGCTGGGGATCAAAGGTTCTTCCTGAGGAGGGCGATGTCCTCGGCCTGTCCCTCGAACGGGGTCTCCACCACGATCGGTGCTCCCGCGCTCCGGCACACCGCGAGGATGAGCTCGGGGTCGATCTGGCCCGCGCCCAGGTTGGCGTGCCGGTCGGCGCCGGAGCCCGCCGCGTCGCGCGAGTCGTTGCAGTGGATCAGGTCGATCCGGCCGGTGATCGCCATGATCCGCTCGACCACGTCGGCCAGTTCCTCACCGGCCGCGTGCGCGTGGCAGGTGTCGAGGCAGAAACCCACGTCGAAGCCGTCGAGGGCCTCCCACAGCCGGGCGATGCGCTCCAGCCTGCGGGCCATCGCGTTGCCGCCGCCGGCGGTGTTCTCGATGAGCACGGGGACCTCGTGCTCCTCCAGGCGCTCGAACACCTTGCGCCAGTTGTCGAAGCCCTTCTGCGGATCGTCGCCGGCGCCGACGTGCCCGCCGTGCACGATCAGGCCCTTGGCGCCGAGTTCGGCCGCCGCCGCGAGGTTGGCGCTCAGCAGCTTGCGGCTGGGGATGCGGATCCGGTTGTTGGCGGTGGCCACATTGATCACATAGGGCGCGTGGACGTAGACGTCCACGTCGGAATCCTTGATCTCCCGGGTCTTCTCGCCGATGACGGGGCCCTTCCAGCCCTGGGGGTCGCCCAGGAAGAACTGCGCCACCTCGGCGTCGCGCGCCCTGGCGTGGGCCAGCGGGTCGTCCTGGTCGACATGTGCTCCGATACGCGGCATGTGTTCGAGCCTAGCCGTTTCGAGGCGCGGCCCACGGGCAGTCGCACGACGCGCCCCGATGCCCGCTCCCCCGGCGGGCTGAACCCGAGGAGTCGAAATGGCTTACTACCGAAGAGGGGTCAGCCTGATCGGGCTGATCTACATCCTGGTCGGCCTCTACGTGGCCTGGGTCCACCACTACATCACCCCCAAACTCCTGAAGGACATCGCCGAGGCACTGCTGGCCGTTCTCCTGTGGTTCCTCGTCCTGCTCGGTGTCGACCTGCACCTGGGCGGCTAGCCCGCCGGGCGCGGCCTTCGGCCTTTCGGGGCGCTACGGGTAGAAACCACCGTGGTAGATGCCGAAGGCCACGCCCACGAACGAGGCCACGATGCCCACGATGTTCAGCGAGCGCTCCGCGGTCGTCGCCGAGACGTACTGCGAGTAGAGGCCTCCGACGAACCCCACCGTCCCCAGCCACGCCCCCACGGCGTGCGCGCCCGGGATGAACACACTCACGAAGGCCACCAGCCCGCAGACGAGCGTGACGACGCTCAGCACGTTCTCGACGGGGTGCCGTCGCCCGTCGCTGTTCAGCCTGAACCGGGACGGCCGGCCTCCGGTGGACCGGGACACGCGCGACATGCTCACCACCCCCTTTTTTCCTTGGTAGGGAGGTGCCCGGCGGGGTGACGGCCCAACCCTTGACAGGCTGGTAGGCTGGCACGGCTACGTCGCATGGGCGTGTTATTGCCCGCCCTCCTTCACGGTCGCCGAAATGGGCGTCCGTGGTGAAGACGTCAGCGTCCTCCTGTCACGGCACGGTGTCGTGACCGCAAGAGTCCAGAGGAGGTTGGAAGCCAGCATGCGTCGTTACGAAGTGATGGTCATTCTCGACCCTTCGCTCGATGAGCGTACGGTGGCCCCTTCCCTCGACCAGTTCCTCACGGTGATCCGCAATGACGGCGGCACCGTGGAGAAGGTCGACGTGTGGGGCCGTCGCCGGCTGTCCTACGACATCGCCAAGAAGCCCGAGGGCATCTACGCCGTCATCGACCTGACCGCCGAGCCCGCCACGGTCAAGGAGCTCGACCGGCAGATGAACCTCAACGAGGGCATCCTCCGCACCAAGGTCCTGCGCCCGGACGTGCACTAACCCCCGGCATTTTGTCGGGCGGCAGCCGTACTCTGAGCCGGTAATCCAGCTGAAGCCGCAGGAAGGGCAGCGCTAGCCATGGCAGCAGGCGACACCACGATCACCATCGTCGGCAACCTCGTCGACGACCCGGAGCTGCGGTTCACCCCCACGGGGCAAGCTGTGGCCCGGTTCCGCATCGCATCCACTCCACGGTTCCTCGACAAGACGACCAACGAGTGGAAGGACGGCGAAGGCCTGTTCCTGACCTGCAACGTGTGGCGGCAGGCGGCGGAGAACGTCGCCGAGAGCCTCCAGCGCGGCATGCGGGTCATCGTTCAGGGACGGCTGCGCCAGCGGTCTTACGAGACCAAGGAAGGCGAGAAGCGCACGGTTTACGAGGTCGAGGTCGACGAGGTCGGCCCCTCCCTGAAGAACGCGACCGCCAAGGTCAACAAGACCGCCCGTCAGGGCGGTGGCGGTGGCGGCGGTTTCGGCGGCGGCCCCGCCAACGACCCGTGGGCCTCCGCGGCGCCCTCCGCCCCGCAAGGTGGCGGTTTCGGCGGCGGCGGTGGCAACAACTACGGTGGCGGCGGCAACGGTGGCGGCAACTACGGTGGCGGCCAGCAGGGCGGCGGCAACTTCGGCGGCGGCGACTTCAGCGACGAACCGCCCTTCTAGGTCCGGCGGCCGTCCTCACCGGCGGCCGGGGATCGCATCCTTGAACCCAGTCCATATCCGCAGCGACCATTCCCGCCGTACGGCGGGGCTCTGAAAGGAGCACCACGATGGCCAAGCCGGCACTGCGCAAGCCTAAGAAGAAGGTTTGCCTGTTCTGCCATGACAAGATCTCCTACGTCGACTACAAGGACACGGCGCTGCTTCGGAAGTTCATCTCCGACCGCGGCAAGATCCGTGCCCGCCGGGTGACGGGCAACTGCACCCAGCACCAGCGTGACGTGGCGACCGCTATCAAGAACGCTCGTGAGATGGCGCTCCTGCCGTACATGAGCACCGCGCGCTAAGGAGGTCCGGACAGATGAAGCTCATTCTCACCAGTGAGGTCTCCGGCCTCGGCGCCCCCGGCGACATCGTCGAGGTCAAGAGCGGCTACGGCCGTAACTACCTGCTTCCCCGCGGCTTCGCCATCCTGTGGACGCGCGGCGGAGAGAAGCAGATCGCCTCGATCAAGAAGGCGCGTGACGCCCGCGAGATCCGCGACCTCGGCACTGCCCAGGAAGTCGCCGGCCAGCTCAAGGCCCTGAAGGTGGTCCTGAAGACGAAGGCCGGCGACTCCGGCCGTCTCTTCGGCTCCATCACCACCGGCGACGTCGCCGAGGCCGTCAAGGCCGCCGGCGGCCCCCTGCTCGACCGTCGTCGCATCGAGATCGCCCCGGCGATCAAGAGCCTCGGCTCCCACCGGGTCAGCGTCAAGCTGCACCCGGAGGTCTCCGCCGCCCTCGAGATCGAGGTCGTCGCGGCCTGACCGGTCACGTCTGACGAGGGCCCTTTCCCGGCTGCCGGGGAAGGGCCCTCGCCCGTATGGTGGGACCGTGTTACCGGCGGTCACGATGCGTACGTACAATTCGTGAGTTGCTGCTTGATTCTGGAGGTTTTCATGGTCCGTCCTTCGACGCTGCTCGCGCTCGGCGCCCTCGCGGCTGTCGCCGTGGCCTGTGCGCCGGCCTCGGACACGACGGCCCAGGCCGGTCCCTCCGCCGCCGCGCCGGCGACCTGCGCCAAGGACCAGCTCAAGCTGAAGACCGCGGGCAAGCTGACGATCGGCACGGACAAGCCCGCCTACGAGCCGTGGTTCAAGGACGACGCCCCGGCCAACGGCAAGGGCTTCGAGAGCGCGGTGGCCTACGCCGTCGCCAAGCAGCTCGGTTTCGACGGCGGCGAGGTGAGCTGGGCGACGGTGAAGTTCGACTCCGCGTTCGCCCCCGGCGCCAAGCAGTTCGACTTCGACCTCAACCAGGTCTCGGTGACCCCCGACAGGGCCAAGGTCGTCGATTTCAGCAAGGGCTACTACACGGTCAAGCAGGCCGTGGTCGCCCTGGACGGCTCCAAGGCCGCCTCGGCCACGGACCTGGCCGCCTTCAAGGACGCCAAGATCGGCGTGCAGATCGGCACCACCTCGCTGCAGGCGGTCAAGGACGTCATCAAGCCGACGGCCGAGCCGAATGTCTACAACGAGCAGATCGACGCGGTGAACGCGCTCAAGAACAAGCAGGTCGACGCGGTCGTGGTCGACCTGCCCACCGCGTTCTACGTGACCGCCGCCCAGGTCGACAACTCCAAGATCGTCGGTCAGTTCGGCTCCGTCTCCGGCACGCCCGAGGTCTTCGGCGCGGTGTTCGAGAAGGGCAGCCCGCTGGTGAGCTGCGTGAACGAGGCGATCGACAAGCTGACCTCCTCCGGCGAGCTCGCCAAGATCGAGACCCAGTGGCTCGGCTCGGCCGCGGGTGCTCCGGAGCTGAAGTGACCGGCACGCGCTCAGCGGCCGCCGGCCCGGCGCCGGAGCCGGCCCTCCGGGTGACCGGGGACACCGTTCCCGCCGGGGAGCGGTGATCGCGTGACGGCTCACACCGAGAAGAACGGCGGTCCCGTCACGGTGGCCCACGCCGGGTGGGTGAAGAGCCAACGGCAGGCGGAGCGGGAGCGACTGCGCAGGAACAGGGCGATCCGGTCGGGTTCGATCGCGACCGGATCGACGATCCTGCTGATCGTCCTGCTCGTCTGGGTCTTCACCAATTCGCCCGGCTGGCCGCGGGTCCAGGAGACGTTCTTCGACTCCGAGCAGTTCGTCAAGGCGCTGCCGGACGTGCTGAGCGGGTTCCTGCTCAACGTCAAGATCTTCCTGATCGCCGAGCCGCTGATCCTGCTCGTGGGGTTGCTGGTCGCGCTGGCCCGCAACCTCACCGCCCCGGTGTTCTTCCCGCTGCGCGCCCTCGCGGTGGCCTACACCGACGTCTTCCGCGGCGTGCCGACGATCCTGGTCATCTACCTCGTCGGCTTCGGCCTGCCCGCGCTCGGTCTGCAGGGCATGCCGACGGACCTCGCGACGCTGGGCGTCATCGCGCTCACCCTGTCCTACGGGGCGTACGTGGCGGAGGTGTTCCGGGCGGGCATCGACTCGGTGCACCCGAGTCAGTGGGCCGCGGCCCGATCCCTGGGGCTGAGCCACGGCAAGACCATGCGTTACGTGGTGGTGCCCCAGGCCGCGCGCCGTGTCGTGCCGCCTCTGCTCAACGACTTCGTCTCGCTGCAGAAGGACACCGCGCTGGTCGCCACGATCGGCCCGCTGGAGGCCCTGCGTCAGGCGCAGATCCACGCCGCCAGCACCTTCAACTACACGCCGTACCTGGCGGCGGCGTTGCTGTTCATCCTGCTGACCATCCCGATGGCCCGCTTCACCGATTATCTGGCGGCCCGGTCGCAGCGGCGGCGGGGCCAGTGAGCGCGCGGGGCGGGCGGGCCGTACGGGGTGGCTTCGCCTCACGATCCGGCGAGCCATCGGGCGAGGAGAACCCATGAGCCTTCTGACCGTCGAGGGCGTCTGGAAGAACTACCACGGCAACAGCGTGCTGCGCGGGATCGACCTGTCGGTCGAGGCGCACGAGGTGGTCTGCCTGATCGGCGCCTCGGGTTCGGGCAAGTCCACCCTGCTGCGCTGCGTGAACCTGCTGGAGACGGTGGACGACGGCGCCATCTATCTGGACGGTGACGAGATCACCGACGTCCGGACCGACGCCGACCAGGCGCGCAGGCGCATGGGCATCGTCTTCCAGGCCTTCAACCTGTTCCCGCACATGACCGTGCTGGACAACATCACACTGGCCCCGCGCAAGGTGCACAAGGTCGGCAAGGAGCAGGCCGAGGCTCAGGCCCGCGAACTGCTGGCCCGGTTCGGGCTGGCGGACAAGGCGGACTCCTATCCCGACCGGCTCTCCGGCGGCCAGCAGCAGCGCGCCGCCGTCATCCGGGCGCTGGCCACCCGGCCCAGCCTGATGCTGCTGGACGAGGTCACCTCCGCTCTGGACCCGGCGCTGGTCAAGGAGGTCCTTGAGATCATCCGGGAGCTCAAGGAGGGGGGGATGACCATGATCCTGACCACCCACGAGATGGGTTTCTGCCGGGAGATCGCCGACACCGTCTGCTTCCTCGACGGCGGCGTGCTCCTGGAGCGGGGAACTCCCGAGCAGATCTTCACCGACCCGCGGCAGCCCCGGACCCGCGAGTTCCTGCAGAGCGTGCTGGACGCCCGGCGCCTTTGAGGGCCTCGGCAGGGTCTCGGTAGGGCCTCGGCGGCGGTGCTCCGGCCGCGGCCTCTCGGCAGGGTCTCGGCGGCGGTGCCCCGACCCGGCTCTCGGTGCTCAGCGGCGATGCCTGCCGCGGCCCTCGGCGCCCAGCGGGTCAGTCGATGGGTGCGCCCCGGAGAGCACGCTGTTGCGCCTGCCGTACATCAGGTAGACCAGCACGCCGAAGGCCATCCAGGCGGCGAAGTACAGCCAGGTGATGACCTGGAGGTTCACCAGCAGCCACAGGCAGGCGATGATCGAGGCGATCGGCACGCCGGGGGAGAGCGGGACACGGAAACCGCGGGGCAGGTCGGGCATCGTCTGCCGCATCCTGATCACTCCGGCGGCCACCGCGATGAAGACGAACAGGGTGCCGATCACGACCAGCGGTTCGAGCGTGAGCACCGGCACGAACTCGGCCAGCAGGATCGCCAGCCCCCCGATGAGCAGGGTGACCCGGGTCGGGCTGTGGTAGCTACGGTTGATCCTGGCCAATGGGCGGGGGATCAGCCCGTCGCGGGCCAGGGAGAACATCACCCGGGTCAGGCCGACGAGCAGCACCAGCACGACCGTGGTCAGACCGAGGACCGCGCCGATGTTGATGATGTGCACCATGAAGCCCTCGCCCGCGCGGCGGAAGGCGTTGGCCAGCGGGGCCTTGGGGTCGATCTTGTCGTAGGAGGTCATGCCGATCATCACCACCGCGACCGCGATGTAGATGACCGTTGTGATCACCAGACTGAGGATGATGCCGCGCGGGATCGACCGGGGGGCGTCCTCGGCCTCCTCGGCCGCCGTGGCCACGACGTCGAACCCGATGTAGGCGAAGGCGATGACCGCCGAGGCGGCGAAGATGCCGAACCAGCCGAACGCGCTGGTCTGGCCGAAGAGGATGCCGAGCAGCGGCGAGTGCAGGGTGTCCGCGGCCGTCTCCGCGGGAGCCGGCGGGACCGGGATGGTCGAGAGGTTGCGCTGGTCGAAGTGCGTGGCGCCCACCACGATGACCGCGCCGACGGCCAGCAGCTTGGCGACCACGATGATCCACAGGGTGCGCAGGCCGATCCGCGCGCCGAACGCCACCACGGCCGTCAGCACCACCAGGATGAACAGCGCGAACAGATCGAACCCCTCGACCTGGCCGGTGATCCCGGCCAGCGGGCCGGGCAGGTGGACGCCGAGGTCGGTGAGCATCTGGGCGGCGTAGAGGGACCAGGCGCGGGCCACCACCGCGGCGGCGAGCAGGAGTTCCATCACCAGTGCCCAGCCGACGATCCAGGCCCACACCTCACCGAAGATGACGTAGGTGAAGGTGTAGGCGCTTCCCGAGGTCGGCATGGCCGACGACAGTTCGGCGAAGCAGAAGGCCACGAGCAGGCTGGTGATTCCAGCGATCATGAATGACAGGATCACGCCGGGGCCGGCCATGGTGGCCGCCTGGCGACCGGCGATGCTGAAGATACCCGCGCCGATCATGACGCCGACACCCAGGACGATGAGATCCGTACGGCCGTAGGCCTTGGGCAGACCATGACGTGCGCCGGTCCACCGATCGGTGGCCTCACTCGGCGGCAGGCGACGCACGATGGACAGAGATGTACCTTCGGGCACGGCGTGACCCAATCATGGTGGGTAGAACACCCTTGTATGGATGTGTTCACAGTGCCGCAGGGGATTCGCCGGGACAAGAGGTAGCCGGTTACGTGGTGGACACCACCAGATCACGCACCGATCACCAGCCACGCCCTGCCGTACGCACGTAGGCCCAGAGTGACCAGCCGGGCCGTCATCCACACCCCGAGCGCCAGCCACAGCGCGACCAGCCCGCCACCGGTGACGATCACCAGCAGCGCGGCGGGCAGATAGGCCAGCGTCGTCCACAAGCCCGCCCAGGCGAGGTAGCGCTGGTCACCGGCGCCGATCAGCACCCCGTCCAGGACGAACACCACCCCGGCGACCGGTTGCAGGGACGCTATCACCCACAGCAGGACGGACAGCTCCCCGCTCACTTCGGCTCCGGCGTCGAACAGCGCGGGCACGAACGGCCTGGCCGCGACCACGGCGAGGCCGAGCACCACGCCCGAGCCGATCCCCCACGCGACCATCCGCCGGGTCGCCGCCCGGGTCCCGGCCACGTCACCGGCGCCCAGGGTGCGGCCGGTGATGGCCTGCCCGGCGATGGCGATCGCGTCCAGGGCGAAGGCCAGCAGGGTCCAGATCCTGAGGGCGACCGTGTGGGCCTCGATCTGGCTCTCTCCCATGCGGGTGGCCACGGTCGCCGCGAGGGTCAGCACCACCTGCATGCACGCCGTACGGATGACCAGGGCGATCCCGGCGGAACCCGCGGCTCTGATGCCCGCCAGGTCGGGCCGGAGCGGGGCCCTGTGCCGTCCGAAGATCAGGGCCAGGTAGACCGCGGCGGCGAGCGACTGGGCCAGCACCGTGCCCCAGGCGGAGCCCGCGACCCCCCAGCCCAGGCCGAGGACGAACACGAGGTTGAGCACCGCGTTCAGCGCGAAGGACCCGACCGAGACCAGCAGCGGTGTCGCGGTGTCCTGCATGCCGCGCAGCACGCCGGTTCCGGCCAGGACGAGCAGCATGGCCGGAACGCCCAGCAGGCTGATCCTCAGGTAGGTCACCGCCTGGCCTGCGAGCTCGCCCTCGGCGCCGATGAGGTGGACGAGCGAGGGCGCGAGCGGCCAGACCACGGCGATGATCGCCAGTCCGACTCCGGCGGCCAGCCAGAGGCCGTCCACTCCCTGCCGGAGCGCCCGCCGGGTGTTGCCCGCGCCGATCTGCCGGGCCACCGCCGCCGTCGTGCCGTAGGCGAGGAACACGCACAGTCCCACCAGGACGCTCAGCACGGTGCTCGCCACTCCCAGCGCGCCGAGCGCGGGCGCGGGCAGGCGGCCGACGATGACGGTGTCCGTCAGCAGGAACAGCGGCTCGGCGACCAGCGCTCCGAAGGCGGGCACGGCCAGCCGGAGGATCTGTCTGTCGTGGTCGCGGCCGACTCTGGGGGTAAGAGGCACCTGTCCATTGTGCCTCTTACTCGCGGGGTGGCTCCGCAGTGGATCACGAGGATGGATCACGCTGTGTGAGGAGAGTCTCGGCGTGTCGCTCCAACTTTCTTTCCTCCACAGGCGGTGGATTACGTTTTCCCTGCTCAGGAGCACTTTCCGAGTTGTGGAAAAGAGTTATCCACAGCACTGTCCCCAGGGTGCCCACATCTCTGGGGAAGAACTGCACACCTTATCCACACCTCTGTCGACAGGACGCGTTGCCACGTGGTCCGGGAAGCGGCGAAACTGTCAGACTGGTCGGCTAGTAATAGGGATAGCGCAACTGCGTTCGAAAGAAGGGGTGTGCGGTGAGCATCGCGGAGCCGCCGGTCTTCGAGCCGGGATTCGAGCGCACCCCACCGAACAACATCGAGGCCGAGCAGTCCGTCCTCGGCGGCATGCTGCTGTCCAAAGACGCCATCGCCGACGTGGTCGAGATCCTGCGATCCGACGACTTCTACCGTCCGGCCCACCAGATCATCTACGACATCATCACCGACCTCTACGGCCGCGGCGACCCCGCCGACGCCGTCACCATCTTCGACGAGCTGCAAAAGCGCGGTGAGGTCGCCCGGGTCGGCGGCGGCGCCTACCTCCACACGCTGACCGCCGTCGTGCCCACCGCCGCGAACGCCGGCTACTACGCCAGGATCGTCCGCGAGCAGGCCATCCTGCGGCGGCTGATCGAGGCCGGCACCCGCATCGTCTCCTTCGGATACGGCGGGCAGGACGAGGAGGTCGACGACCTCGTCGACCGGGCCCAGGCCGAGATCTACAAGGTCACCGAGCGCCGCACCTCCGAGGACTACGTCCCCCTGGCCGACATCATGCCGGGCGCCCTCGACGAGCTGGAGGCCATCGGCGGCCGGGGCGGCCAGATGGTCGGCGTCCCCACCGGCTTCCAGGACCTCGACGCCCTCACCAACGGCCTCCATCCCGGCCAGATGATCGTCGTGGCCGCACGACCGGCGATCGGTAAGGCACTCGCCCTCGACACTCCGCTGCCCACTCCGACCGGTTGGACGACCATGGGAGAGGTCGAACCCGGCGACTGTCTGATCGGCGCCGACGGCAAGCCGACCCGGGTCGTTGCGGCGACCGAAGTGATGCACGGACGGCCCTGCTACGAGGTGGAGTTCAGTGACGGGACGGTAATCGTCGCCGACGCTCAGCATCAGTGGCGGACGACCACGCGCGCGAGCCGCCGTCAGAGGCCGGAGAGCGGGCGTGCGCTCCACCGGCCCGCCGAGTCCGTCGCGCGGGTCAAGGGCGCGTATGAAACCTCGATGGCGGAGCCGGACCGGCTCATCACGCACCGGGAAGCCGTCTCCGTCGTCGGTGAGGAGCTTCGTAACGTTCTCCACGTCGTGCAGCGAGAGATCGGTTCGACGGGCAGAGTTCCGCGGCCTGTCACCGGCACGGCTCGGAGCTACACGTGGAACGCCCCCGCGTACTCACACAGGCGTCTCTTCGAAGCCCTGCACGCGCGAGTGCCCCGGCCGAAGAACGTCGCCACGACGGTCGCCCACACGGACGTCGTGACGACAGAGGAGATCGCAGCCACGGTGCGATGCGCCTCGGCGGACAGGCGACCCAACCACGCGGTCGCCGTAGCCGCCCCGTTCGATCTGGATGAGCAAGACCTGCCTTTGCCGCCGTACGCGCTCGGTGTCTGGCTGGGTGACGGTCACAGCGCCGGGGCTCGATTCACCACGGCCGATCCGGAGATCGTTGTCAACCTCGAAGCAGAGGGACTGCGGGTCACCCCCCTGGCTGCGAACCTCGCCTACTCGATGGCCTTCCCCGACCCGCAGCCTGTCGCGTCCCGTCTCTGTGTCGTCTGCGGGGCATCGTTCACCCCCCAGACCTCCCAGGTGCGCACATGCGGTCGTTCCTGTGGAGCGAAGGCCCGTTTCGTTTCGGATCCGGTTCCGGCGCCCACCTGCCCCGACTGTGGTGGCCCGTCCAGCGGATTACGGCAGTGCCAGGCATGCCGAAACCGTCAGGGCACGGTGCAGGCCGTTCTGCGCACCATCGGAGTTCTCGGCGACAAGCACATCCCCCATTCCTACCTGCGTGCCTCCGAAAGGCAGCGGCGAGCGCTGCTGGCCGGGCTCCTTGACACGGACGGCTACGTGAACCGCAACGGTCAGATCCAGTTCGCCGTCACGAACCAGAGGCTGGCGGAGGACGTTTTCGAGCTCGTCCTGAGCCTCGGCTACCGGGCGACCATGAGGACGAAGGCTGTCAAGGGCAGGACGGCCGACTCCTCCACCTCCTACATGATCAACTTTACGGCTGCCGAGAAGGTGTTCCGCCTGACCCGCAAGATCGCTCGACAGGTGACCGAGGCGCACCCGGCGACCCTTGTCCGGTCCATCGTGGATGTGCGAGCCGTACCGTCGGTACCGGTGCGATGTGTGCAAGTGGACAACGCCGACCACATGTACCTTGCGAGTAGGGCGTGTATTCCTACCCATAACAGCACCCTGGGGCTGGACTTCGCCAGATCTGCCGCTATCAAGCACGGTATGACCACTGTCGTATTCTCGCTGGAAATGTCCCGTAACGAGATCACGATGCGCCTGCTGTCGGCCGAGGCGAGGGTGGCGCTGCACAACATGCGCTCGGGCACGATGACCGACGACGACTGGGCCAAGCTGGCCCGGCGGATGGGCGAGGTGGCCGAGGCGCCGCTGTTCATCGACGACTCGCCCAACATGTCGATGATGGAGATCCGGGCCAAGTGCCGTCGCCTCAAGCAGCGCAACGACCTGCGCTTCGTCATCATCGACTATCTCCAGCTCATGTCCTCGCCGAAGAAGACCGAGAGTCGCCAGAACGAGGTCTCCGAGATCTCCCGGGCCATCAAGCTCCTCGCCAAGGAGCTGGAGGTCCCGGTCATCGCGATCTCCCAGCTCAACCGTGGCCCTGAGCAGCGGACCGACAAGCGTCCCATGGTCAGCGACCTTCGCGAATCCGGCAGTATCGAACAAGATGCGGACATGGTCATCCTTCTCCACCGAGAAGATGCCTATGAGCGCGAATCGCCCCGAGCGGGCGAAGCCGACCTGATCGTGGCCAAGCACCGTAACGGCCCCACCGCCACGGTCACCGTGGCCTTCCAGGGCCACTACAGCCGCTTCGTCGACATGGCCCCGCACTAGCGGGCACGCAGCGGGTACGCTCCGGAGTCCGATGGGCGGCTCGGGGCACCGTACGGCGGGCGCGCGATGGGTGAAAGAACGCCCGCCGGTGACGAGTAGGCCGGGGGGCTCCGCCGCGGCGAAACGGTCGCCGTGGCCGGACTCCGGCCGGTGCGGTTCACTCCCGCGGCGCCGGAGTGGTTGACTGCTGCGGTGAGTTCTGATGTGGAAACTCTCTCGTTCCCCTCGGCCGTGGCATTCGAGGAATGGCTCGCCGTCCACCACGACTCCTCGCCCGGCATCTGGCTGAAGATCGGCAAGAAAGGGGCGGGTGTCGAGTCGCCGGACTACGCCCAGGCGCTCGACGTGGCGCTGTGCCACGGCTGGATCGACGGGCAGAAGCGCGCGTTCGACGATCAGCACTGGCTGCAGCGGTTCACTCCGCGCCGGCCGAGGAGCAAATGGTCGAAGATCAACCGGGACAAGGTCGCCGCGCTGGTCGAGCAGGGCCGCATGAGGCCCGCGGGCCTGCTGGAGGTCGAGCGCGCCAAGGAGGACGGCCGCTGGGACGCGGCGTACGACGGATCGCGGACCGCCGCCGTGCCCGAGGATCTGGCGCACGCTCTGGCCGGCAATCCCGCCGCGCAGGAGTTCTTCGCGACGCTCGACAGCCGTAACCGATACGCGGTGCTGTACCGCGTGCAGGACGCCAAGAAGGCCGAAACCCGGGCACGTCGCATCGAGCAGTACGTCACGATGCTGGCCGAGCACAGGAAGATCTATCCCTGACGCGCCCGGCGGGGCCCGCCTACCGCCTGATCAGCGGCAGGATGAGCCGGACGCGCCGCCGCTGATCCTCACCCACGGCCGGCCCGGCTCGATCGTGGAGTTCCTCGACGTCATCGGCCCGCAGGCGGATCCGCGTGGCCACGGTGGCGATCCCGGCAGGGCATTCCACCTGGCGATCCCCTCGATCCCCGGTCACGGCCTCTCCGGACCGACCCGCGAGGCGGACCGTCACGGCTGGTCGGACGGCTTGGGTCCGTACTGCCTGGGGAGCTTGAAGCCGCGTTCGGCCATCAGCTGCCGCAGCCGGTCGGGGTAGTCGGTGATCATGCCGTCGACGCCGTCGTCGATGAGCTTGTTCAGCGTCGGCACGTCGTCGACGGTCCACGGGATCACCTTGATGCCCAGTTCGTGCGCCTGGTCGACCATCTCCCTGGTGACGTAGGGCTGGTAGCCGGGGTCGGTCACCTTCCCGTTCTGCGGGAAACCGTGCACGGGAGAGAACGCGTCGGCGCCGAAGGACTTGATCGCCTTGAGCGGGTCCCCGCCGAAGTCGTCGATGTCGATCCCGCCGAGCCAGGGCGACGCCCCGGGCCGGCCGGTCTGCAGGAAGTCCCGGTTGGTCAGGGCCACGATCGGCAGACGCGGTTCGACCTCCCGCATCCGCATCAGGGAGCCCCAGTCGAAGCTCTGGACGGTGACCTGCCGCAGCATGCCGGCCCTGCGGATCTCCTCCAGCGTGACCTGGACGAACTGCTCCCGGGGCGCCGTCTCCTGCGGGGCGCCCGCCTCCACCTTGGTTTCGACGTTGAGCATGACGTGGCGCGCGTGGTAGCGCCTGACAAGGTCGAAGACCTCGCGCAGCATCGGCATCCTCGCTCCGGGAACCGGCCGCTGCCCGGGAAACTCCGGCAGGGTCCGGGTGCCGCAGTCCATGGTCCTGATCTGTGCGAGGGTCAGGGTGTTGACGTATTTGCCGATGTAGGGAAACTCGGGGTCACCCGGGAAGGCGGGGGTGGTGTCCGCGCACTTCCTGTCGCTGATCTTGCGGTCGTGGGTCACGACCGCCTGACCGTCCTCGGTGATCTGGACGTCGAGTTCGAGCGTGCTGACGCCGATCTCCAGCGCGTTGGCGAAGGCGGGAAGCGTGGCCTCCACCACCAGTCCCAGCCCGCCTCGGTGGGCCTGGAGGTCGAAGGTGCGACGGGACCCGCCGTGGACGTCGTCGGCTCCGGCCGTCCCGGGCAGGGCCGCCACGGCGGTGCCGAGGACCGTGATCGCGGTGATCGCGCGCCATCTGTTCATCGGGCATCCGTTCCTTGCCTCGCGGGTGTTGCGTGGGGTCGGAGCGTGAACGTGACCCCGGCCGTCATCGACAAGATCGACGACAGGGGCGGCCGGAGGGCGTATGGGAGTTGAGCGCGAGACGAAGGTTCGGTGAGTAACCGGAGCCGACGGCACCGGGGTGAACCGGCGTCGCCGCGGTCACGGAGGCGGAGATCCTCCGTTTCCTCCGTCCCGCTGGGTCAGGCGGCCGTCCCGCCGGGTCAGGCGGCGCCCCCGTGCAGCACCAGGGCCCAGACGAGGCAGCCGAACGCGCCCGTGGACGACACCGCGCGGACGATGTTCCAGCGGTTCCACGTCGCTTCGAAGGCCTCGCGCACCGCGGCGAGATCGGCGATGCCGTCGGGGTCTCCGGCCGCGGCGAGCCTGTCGTTGAGCGGCACGTTGACGGCGAAGGTGGCGCCGAGCGTCACCCCGTACAGCACGAGGGCGGCCACGATCCAGGGCAGCGCGGATCGTCCGTTCCCGTCCAGATGAAGCACTCCCGCCGCGACGATCAGCACCGGCGCTCCCATGAAGGCGATCAGGAACCAGCCGTTGAGGATCTTCACGTTGATCCACTGCATCGCGCGGATGAAGGTTCGGTCGTCCGTCTTTCCCAGGCCGAGCATGACCGAGCAGGCGTAGGCGTAGAACAGGCCGGCTATGAGCCCCGTGGTCAGCGTGGCCGCGACAAGGGTGGCGCTTTTCAACATCTCAGACATCGCATTCTCGGTGGGGGAGACGGAAGCCGCCGTGCCGCCCGGCGGCGGATCTCGTCCGTTCCGCCGGAGCCCGGCGTCGTCGCCTGCCGCGTGTTCCTGTTACATCACCAGTGAAGCGTCAGGGAGGCGAGACGGTCCATGGTTGAGAGCCTCAAATCCATGTTTATCCGTCTAAAGTGGATTGATGGACGCACTTACCGGCCTGCTGGACGGTCCGAGAGCCCGGGGAGCGTTCCTGCTGCGGTCGATTCTGGACCCACCGTGGTCCATGAGGATCCAGGATCGGGCGCCGCTCACCCTGCTGGCCATGGCGCGCGGTCAGGCGTGGGTGATCCCCGACGCCGGCGATGCGGTACGGCTGAGCCCCGGAGACGTCGCGATCGTGCGCGGCCCGGACTCGTACACGGTGGCCGACGACCCGGCCACCCCGCCCCAGGTGGTGATCCATCCCGGGCAGCACTGCACCACCCTGCGGGGCGAGCCGCTGGAGCAGGCGATGGATCTGGGCGTCCGCACCTGGGGCAACAACCCGGACGGCTCGACGATGATGATCATCGGGACCTACCAGATGCAGGGGGAGATCAGCGGGCGTCTGCTCGCGGCGCTGCCCCCGCTGCTCGTCCTGCCGGCCGACGCCTGGGACGCTCTCCCGCTCTCGCTGCTCGGTGACGAGATCGTCAAGGACGAGCCGGGGCAGGAGTCCGTTCTCGACCGGCTGCTCGACCTGCTGCTCATCGCCGTCCTGCGGGTCTGGTTCTCCCGCCCGGAAGCGCAGGCCCCGGCCTGGTACCGGGCCCACAGCGATCCCGTGGTGGGCCGAGCCCTGCGGATGATCCACAACAACCCGGCCCACCCCTGGACGGTGGCCGCCCTGGCGGCCGGGGCCGGCGTCTCCCGCGCGTCGCTGGCACGTCGCTTCACCGAACTGGTCGGCGAGCCGCCGATGGCCTTCCTTACCGGCTGGCGGCTGGCCATGGCCGCCGACCTGCTTCGCGGAAGCGACGCCACCATCGGCGCGGTGGCCCGGCAGGTCGGCTACGGCAGTTCCTTCGCGCTCAGCGCCGCCTTCAAGCGCGTGTTCGGGGTCAGCCCGCAGGAGCACCGCGGCTCGGACGAGTCCAGGACGTCGTCGCCGACCGGCCCGCCCTTGACGGGCACCTCGTTCCTGCCGAGGAGGATGGCGGCGAAGTAGGCGTCCGAGGAGCCCGAGGTGCCGGGGTGCGCGGCGACCGGCGCCAGGGCGGCGCCGAGTAGGGCGGCGGTGAGGACGGTGCCGAGTAGGGCGGCGGTGAGGGCGGTGCCGGGAAGGCTCTCACGTCGCTGGAGGCCGCGCGGGCGACGAGGTCAGGTGAGCAGGACGAGGCGGCCGCGGAGGCCACCCTCGGCGAGGCGCTCGTGAGCGGCCGCGGCCTGGTCGAGCGGGAAGGTGCCGGCGACCCGGAAGGTCAGCCGGCCGTCGTCGGCCAGCTTGGCGAGCTCGGCGAGGCGGGCTCCGTCGGCGCGGATCCAGACGTTGGCCACCCGGGTGCCGCGCAACGCGACGGGCGCCGCGCCGCCGCGCACGGCCGCGAAGGAGCCGCCGTTGCGCACCGCGGTGAGCGCGGCCGTGCCGATCGCGGCGGCGTCGATCGCGCCGTGCACCCCACCCGGCACCAGTCCCCGTACGGCGGAGCCCAGCTCGGCGCCGCGGGATACGAAGAACTCCGCGCCGAACCCCCGGACGAGATCCTCGTCCCCGGCGCCCGCCACGGCGACCACCCGCAGCCCCCGCGCCACGGCCAGCTCGACGGCGTAACCGCCCACCGCGCCCGCGGCGCCGGTCACCAGCAGGGTTTGGCCCTCGGCCAGGCCGACGAAGTCGATGGCCTGGTCGGCCGTCAGGGCGTTGAGCGGGAGCGTGGCGGCCTGCACCGAGGTGGCGTGGGCGGGAGCGGGGGCCACCGCGTCGGCGTCCAGCACGATCTGCTCGGCGTAGGCGCCGAGCGACAGATCGAGCCGGTCGGACAGGGCGATCACCCGATCACCCGGAGCGAATCCGGTGACCCCCGCGCCGATCTCCTCGACCGACCCGGCCACGTCCCAGCCGAGGCCGTGGACCTCGCGCCGCTCCGACAGCCCGCCCTCGACGAGCGCTCCGGTCCGGACCGCCACGTCGACGGGGTTGACGCCCGCCGCCTCCACCCGAATCCGCACCTGGCCGGCACCGGCCCGGGGTACCGGGACCTCTTCGACCTTCAGGACCTCCGGCCCGCCGAACGAACGAATCACCACCGCGCGCATCGTCGTCTCCATGTCTCTCGTTCCGATGGAACGAACCTACGGAGTGCTACTCTCCAAAAGGAAGTACGCACGTTAAGGTGCGTATCCCACCAGAAGGGGCGCCATGGCCACCCAGACGGCCGTACAACGACGAGACGACGCGCGAGCCGCGTATGACGCCTATCTGGCGGCCTGCCCGGCCAGGGAGCTGCTCGACACGATCAGCGACAAGTGGGTCAGCCTGGTCCTGAACGCGCTGTCGGGCGGTCCGTTGCGCTACAGCGATCTGGGCCGGATCATCGCGGGCGTCAGCCAGAAGATGCTCACCCAGACCCTGCGCGGCCTGGAGCGCGACGGCCTGGTCTCCCGCGCGGTCACCCCCTCAGTGCCGGTCCGCGTCGACTACGCCCTCACCGACCTCGGCCGCGATCTCCAGCCGGTGATGCTGGCCATCAAGACGTGGGCCGAGGGCCACATCGAGCAGGTCCACAGCGCCCGCGAGGCCTACGACGCCCGCGCTCGACCGTAAGGCGCCCGCGTCTAGCCACGAGGCCCGCGCCTAGCCACGAGGCCCGTGTCTAGTCACGAGGGCTGTCGCCTCGGGGGTCGAGGGGGCGGTCGAAGAAGGTCTCCAGCACCACCACGGTCCGGGTGCCGGTGACACCGGGGACCTCGTGCAGGCGTCTGAGAACGGCCTGCAGATCCTCGGTGCTGGAGGTGCGCACCTTGACCAGCAGCGAAGCGGCCCCCGCGACGATATGGGCCTCCTCGATCCAGGGCAGCGCGGCGAGCGCGGACGCGGTCTCCTCGCCGCCCATCCACGCGTTGGCGTCGATCATCACGAAGGCCGCCACGCCCTTGCCGATCGCCGCCGGATCGACGTCGATCGAGGTGCGCCTGATCACCCCGCGCAGCCGCAGCTTACGCACGCGCTCGTGGGTGGCCCCGCTGGACAGGCCCACGGCCTCGCCGAGCGCGGCGTAGGACCGGGTGGCGTCGGTTTGGAGCAGGGCGAGGAGCTCGCGATCGATATCGTCCACGACGACCCATCGTATCCCTGAACAACAGTCGGTGAATATAGAGCTTGACCGAATGCCATCCTGTGTTCTTAGGTGTATGCAGAACGAGTTCCTGAGAACGGGGATGATTGTGGAGACGATCGAGGCGCGCTTCGAGGTGCTGGACGACCGCTTCAAGGCGTGCCGGGGTGACGATCGCATCGAGCGGCTCCACACGGGCTGCCGCTGGGCCGAGGGGCCGGTCTACTTCCCGGCCGGCCGGTTCCTGGTCTGGAGCGACATTCCCAACGACCGGATGCTCCGCTGGGACGAGCCGACGGGTGCGGTCGGCCCGTTCCGCCGGCCCGCCGGTTACGCCAACGGCCACACCGTGGATCGCGAGGGGCGGCTGGTCTCCTGCGAGCAGGGCGACCGCCGTGTCACCAGGACCGAGCACGACGGCTCCATCACCGTGATCGCCGATCGTTGGGAGGGCAGACGGCTCAACAGCCCCAACGACGTGGTGGTCAGGTCGGACGGGTCGATCTGGTTCACGGATCCGTCCTACGGCATCGACAGCGACTACGAGGGCCAACGCGCGGAGAGTGAGATCGGGGCCTGCCACGTCTATCGCGTGGACCCGGCCACCGGCGAGGTCCGGATCGTGGCCGACGATTTCGTCCGCCCCAACGGGCTGGCCTTCTCCGTCGACGAGTCCACGCTCTACGTCGTCGACACCAGGGTCAACCACATCCGGTCCTTCGGCGTGACCGAGGACGGCGCGCTCACCGGTGGCCACGTGCTCGCCAAGTGCACCGCGGGCAACTTCGACGGCATCCGGCTGGACACCGCCGGGCGGATCTGGGCCGCGGCCGGGGACGGCGTGCACTGCTTCGACCCCGACGGCACGCTGATCGGCAAGATCCACATTCCCGAGGCCGTGTCCAACCTCTGCTTCGGCGGTCTGAAGCGCAATCAGATGTTCATCACCGCCACGTCCTCGGTCTACTCCATCCTGCTCACCGTCAACGGCGCCGCCCGGCCCGAGTAGGCCGGGCGGGAGAGTCGCCCGGCGTCACCAGGTCAGGCGGTGGAGCCGCCGTCCACCACGACGTCGCTGCCGACGGCGAAACCGGCGTCCTCGGAGGCCAGCCAGAGGACGGTGCCGGTGATCTCGTCGAGAGAGCCGACCCGGCCGATCGGGACCTGCCCGCTCATCCGAGCCGCCCGATCGGCCTCCGTCTCACCCGGGCGCAGGGACATCGTGGTGTCGTGCGAGCCGGGGCTGACGGTGTTGATCCGGATGCCCTGTCCTATGTACTCCAGCGCCGCGGTGCGCGTCAGCGCCGTCACCCCGGCCTTGGACGCGGCGTAGGCGCCGAACCCGGGGATGCGCTTGTGCGCCCCGATCTGCGAGCTGAAGTTGATGATGACCCCGCCGCCGGAGGACAGCATCGCCGGGATCTCGTGCTTCATCGACAGGAAGACCCCGGTCAGATTGGTGTCGACGACGCGGGCGAAGTCGGCTTCGGCCAGGTCGGCGATCTGGCCCGCGGCGAGCACCCCGGCGTTGTTGATCGCGATGTCCAGCCTGCCGTACCGCGTCGTGATCTGCTCCACCAGGCCGGCGACCGAGGCGGAGTCGGTGACGTCGACGACCAGCGCGGTGGCCCGGCCGCCCTCGGCCTCGATCAGCTTCACGGTCTGCTCCAGCGCGTCCAGGCCTCGCCCGGACACCACGACCTGGGCGCCCTCACGGGCGAATCCCCGCGCGACGGCCCGGCCGATGCCTGACCCGCTCCCGGTCACCAGAACCACTTTGTCCTGAAATTTCATGACTACCCCAAATGGATTGATCGTTCTATATTACGGGCGCCTGGCGGCGTCGCATGTGCGTTCACATCCGCCGCCCCGCTACCGTTGACCCGCTTCTTCGGGAGAAAACGGAAAGTCAAGTCGATACCATGGGATCGCGGCCTCGATCGCCTGCTCAGAGAAACCGTAGAGCAAACTAGAACGATCAGTCAAATAAGGTACGGCCTGCGCCCCGGAGCGGGCCGTACCGGACCGGAAGCTATTCCCACCTGAACAGCCGCGCGGCGAGCAGGCCGGTGACGAGCACGGTCACCGCCATCACCGCCAGGTGCAGCGGCTGGGGCGCGTGACCCGCCCATGTGTCGCGGAGCGCCTGGGCGAACGGCGCCATCGGCAGGAAGTCGCCGATCCGCCGCGCCAGGTCCGGCAGGAGCTCCCGGGGGACCCACATGCCCGACATGAACATCAGCGGGAACATCAGCAGCGAGCCGATACCGGGGGCGACCTTGGCACTGGGCGCCACGGCGGCGATCAGCAGGCCGAGCCCGAACATCGAGGCGGTGCCGAGCAGGAACACGCCCGCGAACGCCAGGGGGCTCCTGGGCGCGGCCACGCCGAGGACGAGGCCGCCCAGGACGATCAGCAGGACGGTCGCGACGACCGCCACCGCGAGGTTGTTCACGACCTGGGCGACCAGCAGCCGGGCCGGGCCGACCGGAGTGGTCGACATCCGGCGCAGCACGCCGCTCTCCCGATAGGTCACCAGCACTGCGGGCAGCGCGGTCAGCGCCATCGTCACCACCGACAGGATCACCATCATGCCGGGGAGCTGGGTGTCGATCACCCGCTGCCCGCCCAGCTCGGGGCTCGCCTCCTGGAAGTCGGGAATGCTGCCCAGCCCCAGCAGAAGTGCCAGCGGGAGCAGGATCGCGAAGATCGGGCCCGCCGGATCGCGGAGGAAGAGCTTCGCCTCGGTCACGATCGTCTTGTTCATACGGAGAGCTTCTTTCCGGTGAGGGCCAGGAAGGCGTCGTCGAGGGTGGCCTGCTCCACCCGGAGGTCGTTGGGAACGACCCGAGCCGCGGCCAGTGCGGTGGTAACCGCCAGCAGCAGGTCACCGGTTCCGGTGATCTCGACCTGGCCGCCGCCGCGGCTCACCCCGCTCACCTCGGGCAGGGCTCTGAGCGCCGCGTCGTCGAAGGCGCCGGACGGCCGGAACCTGACACGCTGCCCGTGACCGATCCGGGAGATCAGCCCGGACGGGCTGTCGACGGCGACCACCCGGCCGGAGTCGATCACCGCGAGCCGGTCGCAGAGCCGTTCGGCCTCCTCCATGAAGTGGGTGACCAGCACGACCGTCACGCCGTCGGCGCGCACCTGCTCGATGAGCTCCCAGGTGTCCCGCCGGGCCTGCGGGTCGAGGCCGGTGGTCAGTTCATCGAGGATCGCCACGCGGGGACCGCCGATCAGTGCGAGCGCGATGGACAGCCGCTGCTGCTGGCCGCCGGAGAGCTTGCCGTAGGGGGTGTTCCGCTTGCCGGCGAGCCCGAATCGCTCCATCAGCGCGGGCCAGTCCGCGGGGGTCCGATAGAAGGAGGCGTAGAGGTCGAGCGCCTCCCAAACCTTGATCTTCGCGGGTAGCGCGGAGCTCTGGAGCTGCACGCCGAGCCGTTCCTTGAGCTCGGTGCCGCTCAGCCCGCCCAGCACCTTCACGGTGCCGGAGTCGGGGGCGCGCAGGCCGGCGACGCACTCGATGGTGGTCGTCTTGCCCGCGCCGTTGGGGCCGAGAACGCCGAAGATCTCGCCCTCCTCGACGGTGAACGACACATCGTCCACCGCGAGCTGGTCGCGATAGCGCTTACGGAGGTTGCTGACCTCGATGACCTTCATGCCGACGACGTTAGAAACCGCGCGGGTCACGCGGAATCCGTCTGGGCACCAGGCGGGGGTGGAGGTAGCCCCACCTTCGGACGGCGTCCAGCGTCACTGGGCACGGCGGAGCCGATCGCCGACACTTCTGAGTATGAGGCGACACGCGGTGACGATAGGCCGGGCCCTGGGCCTCGGGGCGCTGGCTCTGACGGACGTCTTCCTGGTCGGGATCGCCCTGGTCACCTTCATCCTGATCGGGGTGGGGATGATCTTCTTCTTCACCCCCACGATCCGGCTGATCAGGCGCCGCACGATGGCGGCCAGGAAGCTGACCGGCGAGTGGCTGGGCATCGGGATAGCGCCGTCCTACCTTCCGCCCCCGCCGCCGCCCCAACCCCAGCCCGACGGCTGGTACCGCCATGACCGCCAGCTCTACAAGACGCCGTGGTGGCCCGAGTGGAACAACCGCTGGAAGTGGATGTTCACCGACCCGGCCACCTGGCGTGACATGGTCTGGCTGGTGCTGAACCCGCTCGTCGGCGGAGCACTCCTGCTGCTGCCCCTGGCCATGGCCGGGTACGGCCTGGCCATGCCGTGGTACTGGAGCCCGCTGGTCACGCCCCTCGGGCTGGCCCTCGCCGCCGCCGGGGTGGCCGCGGTGCCGTGGTTGCTGCGTTTCTACGGGTGGTGGAACCGGCTGCTGCTCTCGCCCACCGCGAAGTCCGTCCTGGCCGGCCAGGTCCAGCGGCTCGACCAGGTCAGAGTGGAGGCCGCCGACTCCCAGGCGGCCGAGCTGCGGCGGATCGAGCGCGACCTGCACGACGGGGCCCAGGCCAGGCTCGTCGCCATGGGGATGACGCTCGGCGCGGTCGAGGAACTGGTGGACCGGGACCCGGCCGCGGCCAAGGCGCTGCTGGCCAAGGTGCGCGAGGCCTCGTCCGTGGCGCTGACCGAGCTGCGCGACCTGGTCAGGGGCATTCACCCACCGGTTCTGGCCGAACGCGGCCTCGGCGACGCCGTACGCGCGCTGGCGCTGGACAGCCCGCTGAAGGTCACGGTCACCGTCGATCTGGAGTCGCGCCCGGAATCGCCCGTCGAGTCGGCGGCCTACTTCTCGATCAGCGAGCTGCTGACCAACGCGGCCCGGCACGGTGGCGCGGACCGCGTGTGGATCGACATCAGCACCGAGGGCAGAGACCTGCGCGTCACCGTCACCGACGACGGCTCCGGCGGCGCCGACCCGTCGCGAGGCAGCGGCCTGCACGGCATCGAGCGGCGGCTGGCGGCCTTCGACGGGGTGCTCGCGATCAGCAGCCCGTCCGGTGGCCCGACCACGGCCACGATCAGCCTGCCCCGCGCGCCGGGACACGCCGAACCGGACACCAAGGTGCCTATGCCGCGATGGAAGTACATGGTCGTCGCGCTCGGCTGGGGCCTCGGCTGGCTCCCCCTGTTCCCGCAGGGGCTGGTCACGATGGTCCTCAAGATCGTCGGATTTCAGGAGGACCGCAGCTGGTTCCTCGCCCTCTACCTGCCCGAGCCGCTGCAGTGGCCAATGATCATCCTCAACATCATGCTGGGCATGGCCCTGTACGGCGCGGCCATAGCGCTCCCCATCGTGCACTCACGGCGGCAGTTGCTGTCGGGAGCCTCGACGGCTCCCCTAAGGTCGAAGCCGTGAACAGCCCCCGAGTCGTCATCGCCGAAGATCTCTATCTGCTCCGGGACGGTCTGGTCCACCTGCTCCAGGCCCACGGTTTCGAGGTCGTCGCCGCGGTCGAGTCCGGTCCCGAGCTGCTGAAGGCGCTGCTCGACGAACGGCCCGACGTCGCCGTGGTGGACGTACGGCTGCCGCCCACGTTCACCGACGAGGGGCTCCAGGCGGCGCTGGCCGCCCGCAAGACCGTCCCCGGTCTTCCCGTGCTGGTGCTCTCCCAGCACGTCGAGCAGCTCTACGCCCGCGAACTGCTGGCCGACGGCTCCGGGGCGATCGGCTATCTCCTCAAGGACCGGGTCTTCAACGCCGAGCAGTTCGTCGACGCCGTCCGCCGCGTCGCGGCCGGGGGCACCGCGATGGACCCCGAGGTGATCGCCAAGCTCCTGGCCAGCACCGCCCGGCACGAACCGCTCGGCGCGCTGACCCCGCGAGAGCGCGAGGTGCTGGAGCTGATGGCCGAGGGCCGCTCCAACGCCGCCATCTCCCAGCGCCTGTTCCTCAGCGAGAGCGCCGTCGGAAAGCACACGGCCAGCATCTTCGGCAAGCTGGACCTCGTCCCCTCCGACGACGACAACCGCCGCGTCCTGGCCGTCCTGACCTACCTCAACGCCGCCCGCGCCTAGACCGTCCCTCTGGAGAGGGAGCGTAATCCCCCGAACGAGGGAAGATGGGGAGCACCCGTCCGCTGAGACTGGCGTCATGGCTGAGATCGTGGTGAACGCCCCTTCATCGTTCCGGCGGCGTTGGTCCGCATGGGCCGCCCCCGCCGCGGGTGTGTGGTCCCTGGTCTTCGGGCTGGTGGGCGCCTACTGGGCGTTCGGCGGGAGCGGATTCCCCTTCGGCCACAACGATTCTCGCGCCCGGCAGGTGGGCTCGCTGTTCGGCGCGGCGGAGCCGGGTGCGACGGGTGCCGTTATCGCGGCCCTCGGGCTGCTCGGCGTCGTCGCCGCACTGGTGATGAACAGTTCGGTGCGAACGAGGCTGCCGCTGGTCTTCGCGTCGGCGATGGCGCTCGGCCTGATCGTGATCGTCCCCGATATACGCGTGGTGCAGAACTTCGGTTACCTGTTCATGGGATACACCGGCCTGTGGGACGGTCCGCTGCTGTACATGCTGTTCTGCATCGGCGGTGGCGCGCTCTGGGGGGCGGCGGCCAAGGTCTATGGCAGCCGCCTCGCAGGTGGGTTCGAGGACTCCGCCAGACGTTCGCGGGCGGCGGCGCGCTGGGGGCGGTGGGCCACCTACGCGGCCGCTGTGTTCGCCCTGCCGTACGGCATCGTGCGCCTGGCGTGGGCGGTGAACATCCCGCTCGGTGTTCCGGCGGGATTCCTCGCCGGAGGGTCCGGCGCCGAGAGCGCCAAAAGCTCCCTGGCCTGGCTCTCCGAGTTCGTGCTCGGCGGGTTGTGCGTCGGTGGAGCGATCCTGACGCTCGGCCTGATCCAGCGCTGGGGCGAGATCTTCCCCCGTTGGATCCCCTACCTGCGGGGCCGCCGCGTGTCGATCTCACTCGCCGTCGTGCCCGCGCTGTGCGCCGCCGCGATGATGATCGAAGCGGGACTGCGGATCCTGATGTGGGTCGTGACCGGTGAGGTCACCATAGGTGCCGACACCTGGGGTATGGCCGGACCGGGCCTGTTCTGGCTGCCCTGGGGGACGGCCCTCGCCACCGCCACCTACGCGTACTACCTGCGCCGCCGTGGGACGGCCGGCTGACGCAGAAGCATCACCGGCCACCACCGCCGACCAACGCCGTTCCCGGCGCTGGTCGGTTCCGTCGTCGAGGCGTCAGCCGCGCTGGATCAGCCCGGTCTCGTAGGCGGTGATGACCGCCTGCACCCGGTCGCGCAGGCCGAGCTTGGTCAGCACGTTGCTCACATGGGTCTTGACCGTGTGCTCGCTGACCACCATCGTGGCCGCGATCTCGGCGTTGGACAGGCCGCGGCCGAGGAGTTCGAGGGTTTCGCGCTCCCGGGTGGTCAGCACGTCGAGCCCCACCGCCGCGGCCGCGGGCCTGGCCTGCTTGCGCACCATGTCGTCGATCAGTCGCCGGGTCACCGACGGCGCGAGCAGTGACTCCCCGCCGGCCACCACCCGCACCGCGTGCACCAGGTCGTCGCGGCGCACGTCCTTCAGCAGGAACCCGCTGGCCCCGGCGTGCAGCGCGTCGTAGACATAGTCGTCCTGGTCGAACGTGGTCAGCATGAGCACCTTGGTGGAGGTCTCCTCGCAGACCACCCGGGCAGCCGCGATGCCGTCCATTCTCGGCATCCGGATGTCCAGCAGCAGCAGGTCGGGCCGGTGCTCACGAACCGCGGCGACCGCCTCGGCCCCGTCGCCCGCCTCCGCCACGACGGCGATGTCCGGCTGGGCGTCCAGGATCATGGAGAACCCACCCCTGACCAGTTCCTGGTCATCGGCCACCACCACACGAATGCTCATCTGTTCGGCAACTTTCTCCTTCTGCCCGCACCGGCCGGTGCGACGTCCCGGTTCGGGACGTAACCTGTTTCCAGTCGGCATCCCGACCATATCGGTCGGCGCATTCCGCACTATCCGAAAGCCGTGGTCCGAAAGCCGCTGTTGACGCGAATGCCGCCTCATCGGTGTGAGCCACTGCGAAGGGCGCATGACCGTCGTTCTGTCGGTCCCACCGGATACCGTTCTGAGGACCTACGGCCCCCGCACGAGGTTGTGCCGTTCAGGACGAAGGGATGATCAGGTGAAGTTCCAGGTTAACCGTGATGTCCTGGCCGACGCCGTGGCCTGGGTCGCCCGCGCGCTGCCGAATCGCCCGGCCATGCCCGTTCTCTCCGGCCTCCTGCTGACCGCGGAGGATGACCTCGTGCTGTCGGCCTTCGACTACGACGTCTCCGCCCGCGCCTCGATCGAGGCCGACGTGGCCGAGCCGGGCCGGGTGCTGATCCCGGGCCGGATCCTCGCGGAGATCACCCGAAGCCTGCCCGCCGAGCCGGTGGAGATCGTCACCAGCGGTTCCGAAGCGGTGCTGACCTGCGGCAGCGCCGAATTCGGCCTGCTCACCATGCCCGTGGAGGACTTCCCGACCCTGCCGGCCATGCCGCCGAAGATCGGTGCGATCGGCGGCGGGATCTTCGCCACCGCGGTCGGCCAGGTGGCGCCCGCGGCCAGCCGCGACGAGACGCTTCCCATGCTGACCGGCATCCGGGTCGACATCTCCGGCGAGTCGGTGACCATGGCGGCCACCGACCGCTACCGCATCGCGGCCCGGGAGTTCGGCTGGCGTCCCGAGGAGGCCGGCGTCACGGCCGCGGCCATGGTGCCCGCCCGGGTGCTCGTCGAGGTGGCCAGGTCGTTGCGCGGCGGTGAGGTGTCGGTGGCTCTGGGTGAGGGGGTGGCGGGGTTCGAGAGCGTCGGCCGGAGCACCACGGTCCGCCTGCTCGACGAGCAGTTCATCGACTACCGCTCACGGCTGACCGACGACTGGTCGATCCGGGCCGACCTGCGGGTGGCCCCGTTCATCGAAGCGATCAAGCGCGTCGCGCTGGTCGCCGAGCGCAACACCGCGATCCGGCTGTCGTTCAGCCAGGGACAGGTGCTCATCCAAGCGGGTGGCGGCGACATCGGCCGCGGTGCCGAGGTGGTCGACGCCGAGCTGTCCGGTGACCCCATCCAGATCGCCTTCCAATCCCAGTTCCTGCTGGACGGCCTGGCCGGAGTGGAGACCGAGCTCGTCCGGCTCAACATGCAGTCCCCGAGCCGCCCGGCTCTCATCACCGAGGTTCCCGGCGACGCCGATCCGGTCTTCCGCTACCTCGTGATGTCCCTGCGACTCACCTGAGCGCTCACACGGCGAAGGGCTCCCCTCCCACGTGGGAGGGGAGCCCTTCGCCGTCGATCGGGGGAAGGCTAGATCGGGGGAAGGCTAGGAGGACAGCTCCTGGGCCTCGGTCAGAGCGATCAGGATGTGCTCCATGCACGCGTGGCCGGCGCGCTCGGCGGCGGACACGTCGCCGGCCGCGATGGCGCGGGCGATGGCCTCGTGCGGGATGTAGGTGCTGTTGAGTGAGGTGCCCGCGGCGGTGATGCTGGCCCGCAGGGCGACCGAGAAGTCCTCGTAGAGGTCGATCAGCACACGGTTGTGGGTGGCTTGGACGACTGCGACGTGGAAGGCGAGGTCGGCCTCGACGAACGCGTTGGGCTCTCCGAGCTCCCAGGCTCGCTCCCGTTCGGCCAGGGCGGTCTCGATGCGGACGATGTCGGCCTCGCTGCGCCTGGTGGCGGCCAGCCGGGCGGCCTCCACCTCCAGCGCACGCCGTACTTCCAGGATCTCCAGCTGTTCGGCGGTGCGCAGCCGCCGCAGCATGGCTCCCGACAGCTCGCTCGTCGCGCGGACGTACGTGCCATCGCCCTGGCGGCACTCCAGCAGGCCGGCGTGGGTGAGTGCCCTTACCGCCTCGCGCACGGTGTTGCGTCCGACCCCGAGCTGCTCGGCCAGCACGGTCTCGGTGGGGATCTTCGCGTGCATCTGCCAGGAGTTCGAAGTGATCTGCTCTTTGAGCTGATCGATCACCTGGTCGACGAGGGACGCTCGCTGCGCCGTACGCAGACTCACAGTCCGCCTCCTCCGGGGAAACCAATCATCCTATGAGTCAATGACTGGTCGACCCTAGTTATTCCGGAGGTGGAAAAACAAATCCGGAGCGCCGACAGGCGGTTATCTTTACCGAATCAGCGCCGAATCGACCGTCACACCCACCATCGCACCCCGCACTCCGGCGGCTTCGAGCGCCTTGCGATATGCGCTCGCCTGCTCCTCTCCGGCACCGATGTGGCTGTAAAGATCGCCCAACTCACGCCAGACCCGTGCGGCTTCCCGGTCGGGATTGGAGTTCGCGGAACGCATGCTGGTGAGCAGTTCGTGCGCGCTGCGCAAGATGGCCGCGACGTCGCCTTCGCCACGGCTGAGCGCGACCTGGGCGAGGACCAGGTGTGCGGTGGCCGCCGTGGCGTTGGCCCGACCGACCAACATGTCGAGGGCGGAGCCGGCCAGACCGGCCGCGCCGTCCGGATCGCCGCTCCTGAGCTGGACGTAGGCGAGCACCACCAGGCTCCTGGCGTGATCGTGAAGCCTGTCGGGGAACGTGCCAAAAACCTCCCGCGCGGCGGTCGCGAGCTCGTGGGCCTCTTCCAGCGGCTCCTCGCCGAGAGAGGCGGTCAGGCGCGACCACTCCATCGCGATACGGGCGAGCCGGAAGGACATCCGGGCCGGACGCCCGGTCGCGATCGCGTCGTCGGCGAGGCGGACGGCCAGCGCCGAATCCTCACCCTCGGCCGCGACGACGCTCGCGTCCCACAGGGAGCGGATCTCGGCGAGGCGGTTGGCCACGGCTGGGACGCCGTTGACCGACAGGACATGCCGGACGTAGGACAGGCCGGGCGAATCCGGCCCGCGGGTGGCCTCGGTCTCTACCAGAGAGGCGGCCAGATCCACGGCGATCTCACCCTGGGACAGGGCCAGCCGGTTCACCTGGGCAAGGGCCTGGGCCGCCAGGTCGTGGGCGCGCAGGGTGTCTCCGGCGTACTGGTAGCAGCGGCTCAGCGCCACCGTCAGCGGCAGGTCGGCCAGCCGCTCGGGGTGGGTGGCCGCCTCGCGGCGGAGCCGTTCGAACGCCTCCACCGCCGGGCCGATCCTGCCCTGAGACTCCAGAGCGCGGGCCCGGCCGAGCCGCGCGTGCGCGGCGAGCATGGCGTTCTCCTCGCCGGCGACCTTGACGATCTCGCCGAACCGCTCGGCCGCGGTGGCCGGGTCGCCGTGCTGAAGCTCCAGCTCCGCGTGGCGAAGGCCCAGTTCGGTGTCGATGCGCTGGCGCGGCTCGATGCCGTGCAGCAGAAACTCGGTGGTGCACCCCAGCCGTTCGGCGAGAAGGCGCGCGACAACGGGAGTCGGCGTGCGCTTGCCCGACTCGATGAGGGAGACGTAACTGTCGGAGAGGTCAGGCCCTGCTAGCTGGGCCTGAGACATGCGCCTACTCAGCCGCAGTCCACGGACGCGGTCACCGATGGTTCCCTGACTCGGCATCTGATCTCTCAGGGCGGGGGATGGTCAATGTTCCCGCCATGATTGCATGAAGCAGTCGAATCGGGTAACCCCACGTGAAGAATCCTCAGATGGACTCTTCCGTAGCCCTACGTCATAAAGGACACAGGGGTATTAATCATCCGAGTCGTTTCCTCCGGGGAACAGCATCTGGCAGACCTCGAGGTAGAGGGTCTCCGGATAGGGGATATAGGTCACCGTCGATAATGCCTGATCTTGACCGGCCGATTCCAGGACGAACTCACCGTAACCCAGCATCCGGCCGAGCAGTGAGCGCTGGAAGCTCATATCGGTCACCTTGCCGAGCGGCATCATCGCGACCTTGCGCGTGATGAGGCCGGTGGTGAGCAGCATGCGCTTGGAGGTGACCACGAAGTAGTCGACCGACCACTCCGCCACCTTCCACACGAAGCGGATCAGCAGCAGGAGCCATGCCCACCAGACGATGACGAGCGCGCCGCCACCGCCCTGGTCGCCGAACCACTTGCTGAGCAGTCCGGCGAGGATCAGGCCGCCGAAGACCTCGGCGACCGGACGAAGCAGTACGGCTGGGTGGCGCCGCACCATGATGACCTGGTGTTCGTGGGGGAGTAGGTAGCGGTTGACCGACGAGGGAGCTGAGTCCCCGTGGGTCACCAGCCTCATGACAGATGAGAAACGAATTGGGCCAGCGAATTGGCCGCCGTGTATACCGTGTCCATGGCCCCCCGAACTGCGTTCGCAGCGTCACCTGGTCGTGTGAACAGGAAAAACGCTACGAAGGCGGCACCGCCATACGTTAGAACCTTCTTGACCTGCACTGCGGCCTCCTACTACCACTGACCCACTGCACCCGCCGTATACATTACCCACGCCAAAGGCGGGGTAAAGCGCATCGACCCATCGCGATCTCGGCCCGTCCCGAAGACCTGCTCGGAGCGATGTGACCTTCATCACCCGCGCTCGCTCGCGACCAGCGCGAGGACCTCGAGGTGTTTGCGGGCGATCCGCTCGACCAGCCCGGGATGGGCGTGGCCGGTGACCTCCAGCGCGCCGTAATGTGCCGCCTCTATGCAGCGGGTCACGGTGGTCGCCGGGTGGACTTCGGAAAACTCATCTCGCAACGCGGCGCTGACGTCCTCGTAAGGATCCGGCTCCGCATCGGGGATGACTCGCTCGCTCATGGTTCTCCCTGGTGTGCGCCCGCGACCCCTCGGGCCGGGGACACAGAAGAGATGTCTTCATCACTATCGGTACCCACATAAGCACACTCTGTAACGGAGAAATAGCGAAACGACCCTCCCTTGGGGAGGAAGATTCCTTAAACGACCCCGTAAAGGCGGTCGCCGGCGTCGCCGAGCCCGGGAACGATGTAGCCGTGCTCGTTCAGCCGCTCGTCCAGGGCGGCGGTCACCAGGCGGATCGGCTTGGCGCTGCCGGCGAAGACCTCGTCCATGTGGGCGATGCCCTCGGGGGCGGCCAGCAGGCACAGCGCGGTCACGTCGTCGGCGCCACGCTCGAAGAGGAACTCGATCGCCGCGGCCAGGGTGCCACCGGTGGCCAGCATCGGGTCGACCACGTAGACCTGCCGGCCCGACAGGTCGTCGGGCAGCCGGGTGGCGTAGGTCTCCGCCTTCAGCGTGGACTCGTTGCGGATCATCCCGAGGAAGCCGACCTCGGCCGTCGGCAGCAGGCGGGTCATGCCGTCCAGCATGCCCAGTCCCGCGCGGAGGATCGGGACCACCAGCGGGTAGGGCTGGGCCAGCCGCACGCCCCGCGCGGCGGCGACGGGAGTCTTCACCGTCACCTCGGTCGTGCGGACCTGGCGGGTCGCCTCATAGGCGAGCAGCGTCACCAACTCGTCGGCGAGGCGCCGGAAGGTGGGCGAATCCGTGTTCACGTCCCGCAGCACGGTCAGCTTGTGGGCCACCAGGGGGTGGTCGACGACCAGGGTCTCCATGGGCGTCAACGGTATCCCGAATGGCTGCTCAGGGGATAACAGGCCGCACGCGCGGAGCAGGGCCGACCGCGCGGATTTGATCACAATTTGGTCGGAGGGGCGTACGGTGATGGGCTGGTTCTGAAAGCATTGACATCCGTAGAGAACACATCGGTGGGGATGACCATGGCAGACGAAGACTCGCTGGACTTTGCCATCGTGGTCTATCGCGAGGACGACACCTGGGAAGCGGAGCTGCTCCCGGTGTCGCTCACCTCGGATCTCGACGGCCTGATCCACGCGCTGCGCCAGCAGCCCAGCATGAACGGCACGATTGGCCTGGTCGCCGTGGGGGATGAGTTCTTCGTGGCGTTACGGGTGTTCGGTGAGCGGGTGGAGGTCTTCCTCTCCGACATCGCCGCGTCCTGGGACTTCCCGCTCGCGCAGCAGGCGCTGGAATACCTCGACGTGCCGGTTCCCGACGAGGACGAGCTGGAGGCGATCCTCCAGGACGAGGAGACGGCGCTCCCCGCAGGAGATCTGTCGATCTTCGCCGACCTGGGCCTCGACGAGATGGAGCTCGGCATCCTCTCCGGGGACATCGACCTGCTTCCCGAGGACGTTCTGTCCAGCATCGCCGCGCGGCTGGGGTTCTCCGAGCCGTTCGAGCGCGCCATCGACTCGGTGTTCGGCTGACCTTGGGAGATCGGCCATGTCCTCCAAACCATCCGGCAACAACGTGTTCTCGGCAGCCTTCGTCCGCACCGCGGACGGATGGAACGGCGCGGAGGTCGATCTCAGCGCCGCCGAGATAGCCGACGACCTGGGCGACGCCGTCCAGGAGCACCTCGGGCTCAACGGCGACGAGCTCGCCCTGCTCTGCGTGGAGGTGGAGGACGAATGGTTCGCCATCGTCCGATATCAGGGTGACCAGGAGCCCCGCACGTTCCTGTCCGACGCCCAGGCCGGCCTCTCCGACGCTCTCGGAGAGCTCTTCACCGAATTGGCCGGGGTCGCTCCCGACAAGGACACTCCCGATCTGGGCGTACGGCCGGCGGGTGACTTCGAGCTCCTGAACGACCTCGGTGTGAGCTCCGACGAGCTCATCGAGCTCAGCATGGAGGAGGGCGTGCTGCCCGCGGACACGCTCTCGGTGATCGCCGAGCGGCTGGCCTTCGCCGAGGAGCTCGATCGGCTGCGGTGACGGATACGGATTCTGCGGTGACGGGCCGCGAGGTGACGGACCCCGAGATGACGGATTACATCCCGCAGATGCGACTCGCCCTGGCGCAGGCCGCCGCGGCCGGAGTCCGCGGCGAGGTGCCGGTCGGTGCGGTGGTCCTCGACCGGGACGGCTTCGTGCTGGGGCAGGCCGGCAACGACCGGGAGTCCCTGGCCGACCCCACCGCGCACGCGGAGGTCCTCGCCCTGCGGGAGGCGGCCCGGGCCCGCGGGGAGTGGCGGCTGACCGGCTGCACGCTGGTCGTCACGTTGGAGCCCTGCACGATGTGCGCGGGAGCGTCGGTGCTGGCCAGGGTCGATCGCATCGTCTACGGCGCGGCCGACGCCAAGGGCGGGGCCGCCGGCTCGCTGTGGGACGTGGTCCGGGACCGTCGTCTCAACCACCGGCCCGAAGTCGTCGGGGGAGTGCTGGCCGACGAGTGCGCCGGCGTCCTCACCGAGTTCTTCGCCGTTCGCCGGACGCGCGAGCAATAGCGGTTATCGAGCAATAGCAGTTATCCGGTAAGCTGCTCCGCGGTGGAGTCGCCTAGTGGCCGAGGGCGCACGCCTCGAAAGCGTGTGATGGGGCAACCTATCCGTGGGTTCAAATCCCACCTCCACCGCCACTATGAGAGCCTCTGACCTGCGAAAATAGGTCAGGGGCTCTTCGTTTATCAAGATCATGGGGGCACGGTCCTCAATCTTGAGATGCGGTCCCCGGTGGCGGTGGTGCTCACCTGCCGCTCCGTACGGCAAGAGCGATGCGGCGCTGCGGACGATCCGGATCCCGGACAGCGTCGTGCTCACGCTCAAGCGCCGGATGAAGGGCGTGCCCGACCGTGAGCTGATCTTCACCGCGCCTCGGGGCGGAGGGCGACGTGCCCTCGGCCGTCTTCACACGCCGTCGACCGGCGACAACTCCCGCTCGATGGCGTAGCGCGTGGTCGGGATCGCGATATCGGCTGAACTTCAGACCGCGGCGGGCCCATCGGGCCCCCACCTGACGAGCGTCGCCTGGTGGCCGAGCTGTATGCCGGTGTCGGGGTCGATCTTGAAGGCACCGAACAGCGTGGTCGTCTCCAGCTCTGTGGCAGCCGACCACAAGGCGTCGCGTCCCGTGCCGCCGGCCGCCGCGCAGTGGGTCGCGATGGTCGCGGCGGCCGCCGCCTGAACGGCTGGATAGTCGGGGAGCACCCCGGCGCGGTCCCGATAGGCGGCCAGGAAGTCGGGCTCACCGATGCCCAGCTCGGCCGGGCCTGCGGCGCCTGGGAACCACTGCCCGACTCCGTAGACGCCGCGGGGGTCGTCGAGTGCCTGACCGAACTCGCGGACGCCTGCCGCTACCGCGCACACCACCTGCGGCGGCGTAGGCAGTGACCTGGCCTGCTCGATCGTCTCGATGTCCTCCTCGAAGGCGCCGGCACAGAACAGGGCCCAAGCGTCTCCGGCCGACTGCGGTAAATCGTCTCCGGGGCCGAGCCGGACCGTGTCGATTCCAAGGGAACGCGCGATCGCCTCGGCGCCGGCTGCCACCTGCCGGCCGAAACCGCCCTTGCCCTGGACGATCCGCACGGTGAGCGCTTCGGCGCCGGCCAGGTGCCGCAGGAACGGCTCCGCGTATCGGCTGGTAGGTGTCAAGACCGAGACGACGTGTTCAGGGTGGGCCGCCTCGACGTCGTCACCTGACCCGCCGTGGTTCCAGATCAAGCGGCCGAGCTCGGTGGCGATATTGCCGGCTCTTCGCATCAGCTGGGTCGAGTAAGGGCCGAGCAGGATGTCGCACTGATCCGACAGCCTGCGGAGTGAGACCTGCAGGACCGCGGGGTCACTCCGGTCGTCCTCGATCACCAGATCCAGCGCGCTGTTCGAGGCGTGCCAGATCTCCAGGCCGAGCCGGGCCTGAGTGCCGAACCGGGCGTGCTTGCCCGAGAGGGACAGGCAGGCACCGACGGTGAGCGTCGTCAACGCATCTTCACCTCGTATCGGAACACGTGGCTGTCTGCGGCCACGATCGAGGTTATCCATGTTCGGCTGCTTCAGCCGGTCATGAGCTCCTGGTTTCCGGTCGATGCCCTCGTTAACCGATGGGCTGGTGGTACGACAACTCGTAGAGGTGGCCACCCTTGATCAGAACCGAGACTTCTACGGTCGGTTGGCGTCGCTGTAGATCACTCGAAACTGCCGGAACACCGGGACCCCACCTTCCGCCAGGGGGCGGCCGATCACGCCGCCGACTTCCGCTGAGGAGAACCCCTCCCGGGCCGTCGATCGCCGATCCGTCGACACGCATCGGCGATCTTGGCCTGGGAAGGTTCCGCGGTCCGGTGGGAGACGGGCTCCGCGGCCGGATGCGACCACCGGGAACAGCCTGGGCGGAACTCCGCCTCTCGGAGGCGGGGGTGTACGCCGGTGTGAGTGGATCAGTTCTTTTCGAGCAGGGCTCGCGCGGCGGGCACCACGTCGGTGGTCCAGGCGGCGATCTGGGCCTCGTCGGCGTGTTCGGGCCAGTAGACGAAGGAGTCGAAGCCGACGTCGGTGGCGAGGTGGGCGATGACCTCGGCCCACTGCCGGGCGGAGGCGCGGATGGGTGCGGCGCCTTGCAGGGTGACGTCGCCGGGGGTGTCGGTGATGTGGCCGACGAGCTGGGCGATCCGGGTGATGCCGGAGGGACTGCGCCCGGCGTCGAGGGCCGCGCGGTCGATGATGTCCTGGGACTCGCGCCACTTCTCGTAGGGCAGGTAGGAGGGGATCGGGGCGGCCCAGCCGTCGGCGATGCGGCCCGTCTGGGCGAGGGCGCGGGGGCCGACGCTGCCGAGCCAGATGCCGACGGGGTGGGCGGGGGCGGGCCCGGCCTGGATGCCGTCGACCGTGTAGTGCTGTCCGGTCACCCTGACGGTGGTGCCCGGGATCCACATCGCCCGGATGATCTCTATTCCCTCCTCCAGCGCCGCCTGCGCCGTGCCGGGAGTGTGGGCGGGGCCGCCCATGGCGGTGATGGCCTTCTGGAAGCCACCGGCGCCGAGACCCAGCTCGAACCGGCCTCCGCTGAGTAGGTCGAGGGTCGCCGCGGCCTTGGCGATGACACCGGGACCACGGAGCGGCAGGCTCGCCACATCAGGAAATATCCGGATCTGGGTGGTGTCGGCGAGAAGCGTGGCGATGAGGCTGAAGGTGTCGGCCAGGCCCGCCGCGTAGGGGTGGTCCTGGACGCCGAGGAGGTCGAGCCCCTCCCGGTCGGCGCGTCTGGCCAGCGCGCGGATCCCGGGCAGGTCCCCGGCCGAGGGGTTGAGCTGGACGCCGAATCGATAAGTCATGTCATCCCACCGGGAATGGTCTCAAGGAGCGGAGCAGGGGCGTAGGAGAGCAGGACGACGTCGAGATCGACGCGGACGCGGTCGCCGACGCTCGGAATGCTCAACACGGGCAGGATCTTAGGGCGGATATCGAAATCGCCCAACGCGATGGTGGCGGCCGCCGCCCCGGCCGGAGACAACTTCCTCGTCCGCGGGGAGCGGTGGCACCTGGCCGACGCGCTCGCCGAGGTCGCCACGATGCTGGGCGAGGCGGAGACCACGCCGCCGGGCGAGAGCGCCCGACGACGTCACCGACTACTGCGCGAAGAAGATCTGGGCGCAGGCCGCGGCCGCGTTCAGCGGGCCGGTGATGACCTCCTTCCACGCCTTGGGTGAGGGGATGCGCTTGTCCGCGTGGTCCGCCCAGCGCGCCCTGGTCGAGCTGCACAAGGCGGGCAGGGTGCGGCTGTATCGGTATTTCGCGGCTCCAGAGCGGGGTCGACCCGGCGCAGCTGCACGAGAAGGCTGGCTTCCACCTGGTCCTCGTCGGCCCGCGCCCCGACGGCGAAGGAGAGGCGCCGCGGCTCGCGGTGATCGTGGACCTGTGACCTGATCCCGTCGTAGGGGTGCGCGAAGGGTGCTGGGGACCCGATCCTGACAGGTACGGGGGATGAGGAACATCCGTGTCAGATCGTGCGCTAAGCGTGATCCGTCCGCGCGTGGGCGGCGCCGGCCGGGACCGGCCGCCAGAGCCGCACGCCCGGTCGGCTGGCCGCCGGGCGCAGGGCGGGCCGCGCGGCCGCGGGTCGCCACTGCCCGTGATAGTCGCACCGCAACCAGCTGAGCGCCGTCAAGAACTCGGCAACACAGCCCCGCGGTCTACGCGACCGCTACCACGGCTGACCTGCAAACGCTGTCGCGACTCAGGGTCTGGCGCACATTTCGTGAAGGACCCTGCCGGTCCCGCAGGCGGATCACCATGACCTGCGCCGACAGACCAACCAGACACGCTTCGGTCGCCCGGATCCACTGGTTTCACGGACTTTGAGCCAGAACCGCGACTCATGTACAGAGTCACCAGGACCGGTCATCGCCCCGTTGCCGCTCGTCATCCGCGGTACGACACGGAATCTCCATGATGGCTACTGAAAGAAATTCTCTGATTACTATCAGTAATATCACCGTGGATTTGATCTTGAACGTGTTCCCACGATAGATCGGGAGTTCCATGGCGATATCACAACGGCCCAGGTCCGCGCTCACCACGCTTGCCTGTGCCCTGACCACGCTGCTGGCCGCATGGGTGACCCCGGCGGTAGCCGACACCGATGCGCACACCGGCGCTACGACGCGGCAGGCCACCACACAGGCCGCCGCACCCTGCGTCCGGCACGGACAGCACAACTACCCCGTCGACTACTACTGGAAGAACGTGTTCGGCATGAGGCTGGGCAACGGATCGGTGGCGGTCACCACCTCCCCGTCCCTGTGGGGCGGGCAGATCGCCCCCGGCACCACCTTCACCCTCACCCTGACCCACCGCACGGCTCGCTGGCCACTGCTGGTCAGGACCTACACCACCACCTGGGACCTGTCGTCCCTGCGGGCCAGCGCCGACATCGTCGGCCAGTCCGGGACCGGCGTCATCAACGGCAACACCCTGTCGATCACCTCGCCGGGCACCAAGACCGACCCCGTCTCCAAGACCATCACCTTCCAGGTCAGGCAAGGCACCGTCGGGCGCAGCATGACGATTCGGCCGAGCGGGATCAGCAGCGTCATCGCCTTCCCGGGCCAGCTCGGAAACAACGCCTCCGCCCCGCCGATCCACATCGTCAACGGCCAATCCATCTCGCCCACCAACGCCGCCGACGACACCGCCACCACCACGGAGGGCACCGCCGTCACCGTACCCGTGCTGGCCAACGACACCGCGACCGCGCCGACGATCACCAGCGTCACCCAGCCCCGCCACGGCACCGCGACGATCTCCGGCAACACCGTCATCTACACGCCCAATCCGGGCCTGGGCGGCACCGACACCTTCACCTACACCATCACCACCGCCTGCGGAACTGCCACCGCCACGGTCACCGTCACCGTCACCTGCGTCCGCGAGCCCATCAACCTGGTCAACGGCAGCTTCGAGACCCCCGTCGTGCGCCGGATCGACTGGAACATCCCCGACGCCTCCATCAACCCCGCCGTCGGCTGGCACACCACCGCCTCCGACCACAAACTGGAGTTCTGGAACAGCTCCAGCGGCATCCCGGCCGCGGACGGCCAGCAGTTCGCCGAACTGAACGCCAACCAGGTCTCCACGCTCTACCAGGACGTCCCCACCGTTCCCGGCACCCAGATGACCTGGTCGCTGTATCACCGAGGCCGTCTGGGGACCGACGTGATGCGGGTGCTCATCGGCGCCCCGGGCGCGACCGTACCCCAGACCCCGACCGGAGCCTCCTCCCCGGACATCTCCGACGACAACACCGCCTGGGGCCACTACAGCGGCACCTACGTCGTGCCCGCCGGGCAGACCGTCACCCGATTCGCCTTCGAGTCGGTGTCGGCCGCCGGAGGCCGCCCGACGTTCGGCAACTTCCTGGACGGCGTGGTCTTCCAGACACCGCCCTGCCAGCCCATGACCGAAAGCACGGCGAAAGCGGGCCGAGCCCACAACGCGCGCCGAGCCCGGTGACCATCCCGTCCTGAACGCCCCCGGGTCGGCCCGTGCACCTGCGGCGGGCCGCCCCCGGGGGCACGTCACCGGGCCCCGGTCAGGGTGAGCCGCCCCCGGATCCGCTGTTCCTCAACCCCGGTTCCGGCCCATGCTCGGCCGGCGCAGCTTCGGCGACGACGGCGCGGGCGGCCGGTTCGCCTTCGGCGACGACGAGTTCGGGGTGGGCTTCGGCTACGTCGCCGACCGGATGATCGGCCATGGCGAAGCGCGTGCCGACCGGCTCATCGCGGCAGCACGGGAGTGCTCGACCGGCGGATGAGCCATACGGGGCGCTCGTGGGTGGAGAGCCGTGCTTGGGAACTGCTGGTCGTGCCGGGCGAAGTCGGGAGGCCGGGAAATCGGGAGGCCGGGCCGAATGCCGGGGCAGCGGTCCGGCCAGGCAGATTCTCAGTCGCCCGGAGGAAGGTCCAGGACGCGAGCGTGCAGGACGGAGCGCTGGTGCAGGGCCGAGCGCAGCGCGCGGTGCAGGCCGTCCTCCAGGTAGAGGTCGCCTCGCCACTGCACCACGTGCGGGAACAGATCGCCGTAGAACGTGGAGTCCTTCGCGAGCAGGGAGTGCAGGTCGAGCACCGCTTTCGTGGTGATCAGCGTGTCGAGCCGGACCTGTCGCGGTGGTATCTGCGCCCACTCGCGATGCGAGAGGCCGTGCTCGGGGTAAGGCCGTCCATCACCGATCAGCTTGAAGATCACACTATGTAGTTTAGGAGAGATTCCGACCCTTTGCCTGCTGTGCCGCTCTCATTGCAGGTCAACGGTCTGTTCAGATGCCACCGGAGAAGGTGTCGCACCTGCGGGGATCACCGCTCTCGTAACCGGTGGTGAACCACTTGACACGCTGTGCCGATGTTCCATGGGTGAAGCCCTCCGGGTTGACCCGGCCCTGGGTCCGCTCCTGGATGCTGTCGTCGCCCACGGCCGAGGCCGCGCTGAGCGCCTCCTCGATGTCCGTCTTGGTGAAGGGCTTCTCGAACAGGCCGGTCTCGTAGGCGTTCTTGGCCCACGCACCGGAGTAGCAGTCGGCCTGCAGCTCCAGCCGGACCGAGCCGCTCTCCGGGCCCTGCTGGTCACCCTGGGCCCTGGCGTTGGTGCCGAGCAGGTTCTGCACGTGGTGACCGTACTCGTGGCCGATCACATAGGCCTGGGCGAACGGGCCGCCCTTGGCGCCGAACCTGCTCTCCAACTGCTTGAAGAACGACAGGTCCAGGTAGACCTTGCGGTCGGCGGGGCAGTAGAACGGGCCGACCGAGGAATCGGCGGCGCCGCAGCCGGTGTTGACCTGGTCGGAGAACAGGACGGTCTTGGCCGGCTCGTAGTTCTGCACGGCCTTGGGCCAGTAGTCCTGGACGCTGTTGACCACGCCGACCACCCGGCACTCCTCGCTCTGGTCGGCGTCCTGACCGGTCTTGCACTGTGCGCTCAGGTCGGAGCTGGGGCCGACCGGGGCCGGGTCACCGCCCCCGGTGATGTCTCCGGGGTTGACTCCGAATATCAGCGCCACGATGAGCACGAGGATTCCAGCCGCACCCCCGCCGACCGCGAGGCCGCCACCGGGAATCCTCCCCCGGCCGCCGCTCTCGACCTGCGAGCTGTCCAGCTGGGCATCGTCCTTGAAATCCATCGCCGACGTCCCTTCGATCCGCTTAGGACCCTCCGACTGCCCGCAGGAGGGCCGGACATGCAGGCGGGCTCGGGGACGCGTCCCCGGAGGGAGACATCGCGGCGTCGTGGCCATCGATCCGGTGGCCGGTGGACCGCGCGTCCGGCACCGCCTCGCCCCGTCTCGCCGCGCCCGATCGGACGAGCCCGGTGAACAGGCGAGACCCGCCCCGTTGACTGTCTCAGACATTCCCCGAACGGCCTCGTCTACGCCGCCCGGCGGCAACGCGAGAGGGGCCGGACCGCGGCATGCGGTCCGGCCCCTCTGAGGTGGCGGAGGATAGGAGATTCGAACTCCTGAGGGGTTGCCCCCAACACGCTTTCCAAGCGTGCGCCCTAGGCCAACTAGGCGAATCCTCCGTGGAGAAGCTTACCGAACTTTCAGCGGTGCGTGGACCACATATTCGGGGCCCCGAGTACTCCGTTCAGCGGCTAGACTGTGCCAGGACCCCTCGCGCGGCGTCATCCTGTGAACCTCCCCAGGGCCGGAAGGCAGCAAGGATAAGCAGGCTCTGTCGGGTGTGCGAGGGGTCTCTTCGTTTCAGGCCCCTCGCAGGTGGGAGCGTCGCATGAGTCTTGCGCTCTACCGCAAGTACCGGCCCGGGACCTTCGCGGAGGTCAAGGGACAGGAGCACGTCACCGAGCCGCTGCGGCAGGCGCTGCGAAGCGGCCGGATCAATCACGCCTACCTGTTCAGCGGGCCCCGGGGATGCGGCAAGACCTCCAGCGCCCGGATCCTGGCCCGTTCGCTGAACTGCGAGAAGGGCCCGACCCCCGACCCGTGCGGAGTGTGCGAGTCCTGCGTCGCGCTGGCCCCCACCGGACCCGGCCACCTCGACGTCATCGAGATCGACGCCGCCTCGCACGGTGGCGTGGACGACGCCCGCGACCTGCGTGAGCGAGCCTTCTTCGCGCCCGTGTCGGCGCGCTTCAAGATCTATATCATCGACGAGGCGCACATGGTGACCCGCGAGGGTTTCAACGCGCTGCTCAAGCTCGTCGAGGAGCCTCCTCCGCACCTGAAGTTCGTCTTCGCGACCACCGAGCCCGAGAAGGTCATCGGGACGATCAAGTCCCGGACCCACCACTATCCGTTCCGGTTGATCCCGCCCACGGCGCTGCGCACGCTCATGGAGGAGATCCTCACCTCGGAGAAGGTGCCGTTCGAGCCGGCCGCACTGCCGCTGGTGGTCCGGGCGGGCGCCGGGTCGGCGCGCGACTCGCTGTCGATCCTCGACCAGCTGTTCGCCGGATCCGACGAGGCGGGCATCACCTACGCACGCGCGGTGTCCCTGCTGGGCTACACCGACGGAGACCTGCTCGACGACGTGGTCGCCGCCTTCGCGACCCGGGACGGCGCGCAGGTCTTCCAGACCGTGAACCGGGTGATCGAAGGGGGTCACGACCCCCGCCGGTTCGCGATGGACCTGCTGGAGCGCTTCCGCGACCTGGTGATTCTGGCCAATGTGCCCGAGGCGGCCGGCAGCGGGTTGCTCGACAGGCCCGCCGACGAGCTCGAACGACTTCAGGCGCAGGTCGCCTCCATGGGCCCGGCCGAGCTGACCCGCGCCGCGGAGATCTTCAACGCGGGCCTGACCGAGATGCGCGGCGCGGCCTCACCTCGGCTGCTGCTGGAGTTGATGTGCGCCCGGACGTTGCTTCCGGGGGCCGCGCAGGGTGAGGCCGCGTTGCTGGCCAGGCTGGAGCGGTTGGAGGCCGGTGGTGTCGCGGCGGCTCCCGTCGCTCACCTCTCCGTCGCCCATGCCGCTGTCGTCTCCGCTCCCCCCGCCCCCGCGATCTCCGCCCCGACGGCCCCCGCGATCTCCGCTCCGGCGGTCCGCGCGACGCCGGCGTCCCAGGCCCCGCCGGCCGTACCGGCGACCGCCGGCACGGCCCCGGCCTCTCCCGACGAGCGGCCGTCCGCCCAGAACGGTGGAGACTGGCCCGTCGCGGTCAGACCGGGTGCTCCGGCTGCCGAGCCGCAGATCCAGCAGGCTCCCGGCGCCCAGGCGGTCGCACCGGCGGCACCGGTCTCCGCGACCGGCGCCGGAGGCGGAGCCGTTCAGCAGGCCTGGCCGCAGGTGCTCGCGGTGCTCAAGCAGCGCAGCATCGTCGTCTGGGCGAACGTCAACACCAACGCCCAGGTGGTCGGAGTCGAGGGCAAGGTCGTCACCCTGGGCTTCACCCAGGTCGGCGCCATGCGAAACTTCACCGGCGGCGGCAAGGACGCCGTGGTCGCGGCGGCGCTGCAGGACGTGCTGGGCGGCAGCTGGAAGGTCGAAGCCGTCGTCTCCGGCGGCGGCGGACCGGCTCCCTCCGGCGGTGCCCGTCCTCCGGCCGGGCCGCCCCAGAGTCCTCCACCTTCGCCCCAGAGCCCTTCGCCCCAGAGCCCGCCCGCGCGGCAGGAATCCGCTTCCCGGCCGGAGCCCGTACCGACCGCTTCGGCGGCTCCGGCGGTCGCGCCCGCCCCGGAGGCCACGGTCGCCCCGGTCCGCGAGGCTCCCCCCGCCACCGACGAGTCCTGGCCGGATGCGCCGCTGCCCGACGACCCCGGCTCCCCGCCCACCCCGAGCCCCGGCCTCGCCGCGGCCCGCTCGGCCGCCAGGGCCGCCGCGCAGTCGGGCCCCAGAGCGGCCGGCGGCAACAAGGCGGCCTGGCCGGACGCGGTGCCGAGCCGTAAGCCCGCCGTGGAGACCGACGAGGTGGATCCGCTGAACGACGCGGACGCCGACGTCGACGCGCTCACCGGCATGGCCCTCATCCAGCGCGAGCTGGGCGGCCAGATCATCGGCGAGATCGACCACACCTGACGGCCGGTCGAGGTCGCACCCGGCTATCGGCCGGACATGTCGAGGTCGCACCCGGTCACCGGTCACCGGTCGGGACATGTCGAGGTCGCACCCGGTCACCGGTCACCGGTCGGGACATGCCGAGGTCGTCCAGCCGGATCCGCGCGGCCACGGCGCGATGGTCGTCCGCAGGGAGCGTGGCGACGAGGCGTTCCAGGATCTGGATGTCGTTCCTGGTGTGCTCGGCCCCCGCGTAGGCCCATAGATCCTCCGGGGCGCCCCTGAGGAGGAGCCTGGCGCGGACCTGCCCCTCGAGCTCCTCGCGTTCGCGGCGGACGGCGGGCGCCTCGGAGCGGGGAAGCAGCGGCCCGCCGTACGCGCGGACGATCGCGCCGGCGTCCTCGGTGGCGAGGAGACGCTTGAGGTCGAGGAAATCGGCCTCGACCACGCAGGTCAGGCGGTACGGCTTGGCGGCGACGGTGGGGCCGAGCCGGGCGCGGAGACGGTGGATCTCGGCACGGACGGTCACCGAGTTGCCCTCGTCGCCGTACAGGTGGAAGGAGAGCTGATCGGTCGTCATACCGTGGGGGTTGAGGGCGAGCAGCGCGAGGATGTCGGCGTGGCGCGGCGACAACGGGACGCGGACTCCGTCGAGGCGGGCCGAGGGGTGCTCGGTGCCGAGGAAGGACAGGCTGAGCACGGGAACGCGCGGCCGGTCGCCGAGGCGCAGCAGGAAGCCCTCTCCGAGCGGGTCGAGGAAGGCCGCCCGGCCGTCGGGCAGGAGCACCCGCTCGCCCGACTCGGGCAGCCGGACACGGTACCCCCATCCCTGCGCTCGGTCACCGGCGACGACACGCCCCGTCGCGGTGACCAGCGCGCCCGGTTCGCCCCGCAACGTGCGTAGATGACTGTCTTGGCGGGCGCGGAAAAGGTCGTCGCGTTCGCGCATGCGTAGCGCGAGATGGCTCTCGACCAGGCGCGCGGTGGTCCCGACGAGCGCGACGGTCGCCGGGTGCAGGGCGCGCGTGGTGCCGCTGATGTCGATACAGCCGAGCACCTCGCCGCTGTCGGGGTCGACGATCGGCGCGGCGGAGCAGGACCAGACGTGCAGCACCCTGACCAGGTGCTCGGCGGAGAAGATGTGGACCGGTCGCCGGATCGCGAGCGCGGTGCCCATGCCGTTGGTCCCGATCGCGTCCTCGCCCCAGTGGAAGCCGTCCGCCAGTCCGACCTCGTCGGCCCGGCCCATCACCCGGCGGTCGCCGCCGCGCCAGAGCACCCGGCCGTCGGCGTCGGCGACGATCAGGACGTGCGCGCTCGCCTCGGCGGTCTCCAGGAGCGTCCCGGTGATCAGCGGCAGTAGCGCGCTCATCGGATGCGCCGACCTGACCTCGCGGATGTCCTGCTGCTCGACGGCGAGTGGGGCCGACGGCGCCTCGGGGTCGATACCGGCCTCCAGGGACCGCCGCCACGACGCGGAGATCAGGCTCCGTGGGGCCTCACCCGCCGGCCGGACGCCGGCCGGCCCGGATTCGTGCAGACGGCGCAGCCGTACCGAGTAGGAGTCCAGGTCGGGGACCGCTCTCGGGGGGCCTTCGGGCATGTGCCACCCCCGGATTCGTGCCGATTGCCGAAGCATCGACGGTGGAGGCCCCTGCTCGCAACCCATTCGACCGAACATGACGCACGAAGGGTGATTGGCCGAACGCAACCCGTGTGCAACCTGTGTTGGGCTAGGTTCGGTGTACACGCCGCCGTGTGCGGCCGCTCCGGTGCGTGTGACGTCGGGTCCCGGACGTCTGGAGGGGGGCCGGGGCCCGACCGGGGTTTAGTGCCCGTCCCTGGGGAACACGTGCCCAGGCCAGTACAACACCTGGCCGGAACCCCGTAGGCTCGTGACGACTGATGTCACGGACGAGGAGCACACGACGGTGAACCCAGGGGATGTCAACCTGCAGCAGCTGCTGGAGCAGGCACAGCTCATGCAGCAGCAGCTTGTGAGCGCCCAGCAGGAGCTGAACGACGCGGAGGTCGAGGGCTCGGCGGGCGGCGGACTTGTCGTGGCCACGGTCAACGGTGGAGGTGAGCTGCTGGAGCTGAAGATCAGCCCGGAGGCCGTCGATCCCGGTGACCCCCAGGAGACGGCCGACACCATCGCCGATCTGGTCATCGCCGCGATTCGCGATGCGGTGCGCGCCGCGGCAGACCTCCAGCAGGAGAAACTCGGCCCACTCGCACAGGGACTGGGAGGCGGGAGCGGGCTCGGCCAGCTACCCGGATTCTGAGCCATGTACGAAGGGGTCGTCCAGAACCTGATCGACGAGCTGGGAATGCTTCCCGGCGTCGGTCCCAAGAGCGCGCAGCGGATCGCGTTCCACCTGCTGGCCGCGGAGCCGGCCGACGTGAAGCGGCTCGCCCACGCGCTGCTGGAGGTCAAGGAGAAGGTCCGCTTCTGCCGGGTCTGCGGGAACGTCGCGGCCGAGGAGGAGTGCCGGATCTGCCGTGACGTCCGGCGCGATCCCCACGTGATCTGCGTCGTCGAGGAGTCCAAGGACGTGGTGGCGATCGAGAAGACCCGCGAGTTCCGGGGGCGCTACCACGTGCTCGGCGGGGCGATCAGCCCGATCGACGGCGTCGGCCCCGACGACCTCAGGATCCGCGAACTGATGACGCGCCTGGCCGACGGCCAGGTGGCCGAGCTGATCCTCGCCACCGACCCCAACCTCGAGGGGGAGGCGACGGCGACCTATCTCGCCCGTCTGGTCAAGCCGATGGGTCTGAAAGTCACACGACTGGCCAGCGGCCTGCCGGTAGGCGGTGACCTCGAATATGCCGACGAGGTCACCTTGGGCCGCGCGTTCGAAGGAAGGAGGCTGTTGGATGTCTGACGCATGGGGTGCTCTCGCGGAACGGATCGCCGAGCACGCGGAGAACTACATCGACGGCCTGACCCGGCTCGCGGGCGGTGAGGGCGGAGACGCCATCCTGCCGTTGCTCCTGGTGGAGGTGGCGCAGGTCAGCTCGGCGGGAGCGCAGCTCGGCGCCAGCCAGGACGTGATCCTGTCCGGAAACTGGGAGCCGCACCTGAGCGAGGATCCGGACGTCGACATCGTCCGTACGGCCCTGGCCGAGCGTCTGGGCCCGGTGGACGACTACGCCGAGGTCTTCGACCCCTACAAGGACACCTTGGTCACGCCGTACCGGCTGTCGGACGACCTGACCGCGGTGGCCGCCGATCTCATCCACGGCCTGCGGCACTACCAGGCGGGCCGCCCGCTGGAGGCTCTGTGGTGGTGGCAGTACTCCTATTTCAACACCTGGGGCAACCACGCCGGGGCGGCGATGCGCGCCCTCCAGGCTCTTGTCGCGCACACCCGTCTGGATGTGGCGGAAGAGCGTACAACGGTGTGATCGTCCACATGCTGGGCCATACCAGGAGTGACTTACCAGAGCGCCAGTAGAATGTGAGCTCCACAGCCCTAGATTGCTTCGGAGACATCTCGTGGCGCTCGTTGTTCAGAAGTACGGTGGTTCGTCCGTCGCCGACGCGACCTGCATCAAGCGGGTCGCCCAGCGGATCGTCGCGACGAAAAAAGCCGGCAACGACGTCGTGGTGGCCGTCTCGGCGATGGGCGACACCACCGACGAGCTGCTGGACCTCGCCCAGCAGGTCTCGCCGCTGCCCCCGGGGCGCGAGCTCGACATGCTGCTCACCTCCGGCGAGCGCATCTCGATGGCGCTGCTGGCGATGGCGATCGCCAACCTGGGTTACGAAGCCCGGTCGTTCACCGGCTCCCAGGCCGGGGTGATCACCACCTCCTCCCACGGCCGCGCCCGCATCATCGACGTGACGCCCGGCCGCATCCGGGAGGCCCTCGACGGCGGTCAGATCGCGATCGTGGCCGGCTTCCAGGGCGTCTCCCAGGACACCAAGGACATCACCACGCTCGGCCGGGGCGGTACGGACACGACCGCCGTCGCGCTCGCCGCCGCCCTGGGCGCGGACGTGTGCGAGATCTACACCGACGTGGACGGCATCTTCACCGCGGACCCGCGCATCGTCCCGGTCGCCCGTAAGATCCCCCAGATCTCCTTCGAGGAGATGATGGAGATGGCGGCGTGCGGTGCGAAGATCCTGCACCTGCGCTGCGTGGAGTACGCTCGCCGTTTCAACGTGCCGATCCACGTCAGAAGCTCGTTCAGCACCAAGGAAGGCACGTGGGTCATCTCCGACCCCGACAGCGAAGGAAAAGAGATGGAGCAGCCGATAATCTCCGGCGTCGCGCACGACCGGAGCGAGGCCAAGATCACCGTTGTCGGGGTGCCCGACAAGGTCGGCGAGGCTGCCACGATCTTCAAAACGCTGGCCGACGCCGAAGTCAACATCGACATGATCGTGCAGAACGTGTCGGCGGCGGCGACCGGTCGGACGGACATCTCCTTCACGCTGCCCACGAGCGACGGCTCCACGGCACTCACCGCACTGAAGAAGATCCAGGAGCGCATCGGCTTCGAATCGCTGCTCTTCGACGACCAGATCGGAAAGGTGTCGCTGATCGGCGCGGGCATGCGCTCGCACCCCGGCGTCACCGCGACGTTCTTCGCCGCCATCGCCGACGCGGGCGTGAACATCGAGATGATCTCCACCTCGGAGATCCGCATCTCGGTGATCGTCGGGCAGGACGAGGTGGACGCCGCGGTCACCGCCGCGCACCACGCGTTCGATCTCGACGCCGACCAGGTTGAAGCTGTGATCTACGGAGGTACCGGGCGATGAGCCGCAAGCCCACTCTTGCTCTGATCGGTGCGACCGGTGCCGTCGGCACCGTCATGCGCGACATCATCTCCACCCGGGAGGACGTCTACGGCGAGATCAAGCTCGTCGCCTCCGCCCGGTCGGCAGGCAAGGTCCTGCAGGTCCGCGGGGAGGACCTGGTCGTCCAGGAGCTGACCCCCGAGGTCTTCGACGGCGTCGACATCGCCATCTTCGACGTGCCGGACGAGGTCTCCGCGGTCTGGGTGCCGATCGCCGCCGAGCGCGGCGCGATCGCCGTCGACAAGTCGGGCACCTTCCGGATGAACCCCGAGGTTCCGCTGGTCGTGCCGGAGGTCAACCCGCAGGCCGCCCGCAACCGCCCGCTGGGCATCATCTCCACCCCCAACTGCACCACGCTGTCGATGATGGCCGCGATGGGCGCGCTCCACGAGGAGTACGGCCTGCGCGAGTTGGTGGTCGCCTCCTACCAGGCGGTCTCCGGCGCGGGTGTGGCAGGCTCGGCCCGTCTCTACGACGAGATCGAGGCCCTGGCGGGTGACCGGACGATCGGGCAGAGCGCCGGTGACGTGCGCAAGGCCCTGCAGAACAAGCTGGGCGAGGGGGAGTCGCCGTTCCCGGCGCCGGTGGCGTTCAACGTCGTGCCCTGGGCGGGATCGCTCAAGGACGGCGGATGGGCCTCGGAGGAGATCAAGCTTCGCAACGAGTCCCGGAAGATCCTCGGGATCGACGACCTGAAGGTCTCGGCGACCTGCGTCCGCGTCCCGGTGATCACGACCCACTCGCTTGCGGTGCACGCGACCTTCGAGCGCGAGATCACCGTCGCCGACGCGCACCGGATCCTGGAGGCCGCCCCGACCGTGGTCGTCATGGACGACCCGGCCAACGGCGTCTTCCCGACCCCGGCCGACGTGGTCGGCACCGACCCGACCTACGTGGGGCGCATCCGTCAGGCGCTCGACTTCCCCAATACCCTGGACCTGTTCGTCTGCGGTGACAACCTTCGCAAGGGCGCGGCCCTGAACGCGGCGGAGATCGCCGAACTGGTCGTGGCCGAAATCGTCTAGCCCTCTCCGTCGCGTGGCGGAGGCCGTTCTCTCGCCGTACGGCGGCGCCGAGCGCCGCCGTACGGCCTTTTCACGCCGGACGGGGCTGTGTGTCCTTTCCCGCGGGCGCGGCTGCGCCGTCTTTCCCATGGGGCGCGGCTGTGTGTTCTTTCCCATGGGACGCGGCTGCGCCGTCTTCCCTGCGGGGCACGGTCGTGCGGGCGGGGACGTCGCAGCCACGGGCCTCAGCGGAAGAGGATGTCCCAGTGGTCGGCCTCGCGGGCGTAGATGGTTCCCGAATCCCGGTAAAGGGGGGCTCCGTCGCCGCGGACGCTGTCGAAGACATGTTCGTGCGTGATGTATTGGTTGATGCAGTGGTTGGGCTTGATGTCCAGTTTGTAGCCCCGGTGATGGCTGTAGCGGCCGGGAGCGTGGCCGACCTCGGTGCCGCCGGTGACGACGATCGGGCAGTCGCTTTGACGCTTCAGCGCGATCACGTCGGTCACGGTGGCCGTCCGTATCGCCTCCAGCGAGGTGCACCAGCGCACCTGGCGGTCGGTGCAGTGTCCGGACGACTTCCAGCGCAGGCCGGCGTTCCTCAGCTGTTGGGCGGCCTGCGCGTGAGCGAGCCGGATCGGCTGATCGGGCCTCGTTCCCGACCCCGTTCCCATCACGACCACCCGCTGATATGGGTCTGACAGGCCGGTTTCGCGGTTTCCGGCGGCCGCGGCGAGGCCCGGCGAGGCCAGCGTGATGGACGATATCTGAACAACCAGCAGCATCCCGGCCGTGAGCCGTGCGGCACGCTGCATACAGGGACGTGTCCCCATCTCATTTATCCCTTGTGACGGGAGCCCTCCCACCAAATGGATCAATCCCACATTGGAACCGGTATGACCCCTCTGGGCGGTTGATTTTTGCCCGGTGATGGTGATCATCGTGTGGCGCGATGACCTAACGGCGCCATGGGTCGTAAAGTGACGAACGTGGCCGAGCCGACCCAGAGAAGCCGGGGATCAGACAAGACCCGCGAAGTCATCGTGGAGACGGCCTTACGGCTTTTCCGTGAGCGTGGATACGAAGCCACCACGATGCGGGCCATCGCCGCCGAAGCGGGCGTTTCGGTGGGCAATGCCTACTACTACTTCGCCTCCAAAGAGGCCTTGGTCCAGGCCTACTACGACCGAGCACAGGCCGAGCACGAGGCCGCCTGCGAGGAGCTGCTGGCCACCGAGCGCTCCTTCGCCGTGCGGCTGGGCGGGGTGCTGCGGGAGTGGGTGCGCGTCTCGGAGCCGTATCACGAGTTCGCGGTGAAGTTCTTCAAGCACGCGGCCGAGCCGAGCAATCCCCTCAGCCCGTTCAGCGCCGAATCGTCACCCGCCCGGGACTCGGCGATCGAGATCTACCGCCGGGTGGTGGAAGGGTCGGCGGACCGGATGGACGCCGAGCTCAGGGCCGAGCTGCCGGAGCTGCTGTGGCTGATGTCGATGGGGGTCGTGCTGTTTTGGGTGCACGACACCTCGGAAGGGTGCCGGCGGACCTACCGGTTCATCGATCTCAGTGTGCCGCTGGTGGACCGGTTGGTCGGGTTGTCCCATCTGCCGGGCCTGCGCGGCATCGCCCGTGACTTCATCGCGGGGGTCCACGAACTTCGTGCGTGACGTTCGGCGCGAACCACGAGAATTCGAGTAACGAACACATTACCCTCGGTAGTTAGTTTGATGACGAGTCCGAGGGAGTCTCATGGGCTGGGTAACCATGCTGGTCGTGACATCCGTCGCGATCATGCTGATCGCGCTTCTCGTGCTCAGGCGCAGGGGCAGGGCGGACGAGAGCGGCGGCTCCGCGTCGGTGGACTTCTCCGCCAATCTCGCCCTCGCCGTCTACCTGCTGGTGCTGGCCTACGCCGCGGTGCTCTGCCGCGACGCGCTCTCGACGTCGCAGACCGACGTCCAGGCCGAGGCGGAGACCCTCACCGAGATGTACTGGTCGATCGCGCCGATCCCGGAGGCGGCGCCGATCCGGGCCCAGATCCGGGACTACTCCACCAAGAGCGTCGAGCTCGACTGGCCGCTGATGGCCAGGGGCGGCATGTCCCCGATCCCCACGAGGATGCTGGAGGACATGCGCACCGCGACGATCCAGTTGCGGCCGGCCCAGGAGGAGGGCAAGGGCTTCCAGCAGGACGCGATCAGCCATGTCTCCGAGGTCGCCCACGCGCGCGCCGTCCGCGCGGACGACGCCGACACGGGCCTGGAGAGCATCTTCGTGATCTCGATGATCATCTCCGGGTTGCTGGTCATCGCGCTGCCCTGGACACTCGGCGCGAAGCCCACCCTCCCGTCGATCGTCGGTGACGCCGTCAGGGTGGGTGTGGTCGTCATCGGCATCGGCTTCATCATGCTGATCAGCCGTCCGTTCAGCGGGGTGGGCGCGGTCGGGCCCGAGGCCTTCAAGGCGGCGCAGCACCAGTACGACCAGATCGACGCCCGGTTCCCGGTGCGGTTCCCGGCGCAGTAGCGGCTGCTGCGTTCCTTCGAAAAGCCCGCCGGCGGAAGTGTCCGCCGGCGGGCTTTCGCGTCCGGTCGCTACCGGCGTGCCTTGCCGTTCAGCGCGGCGACCGCGGTGACAGAGATGACGCCGGTGAAGACCACCAGGATGACCATCCGGCGGTCGGTGCCCCGGCGCCGCTCGGCGAAGCGGTCCAGCACCAGGTGTCGCTCCAGCAGGCGAGGGGCGGGAGACAACGTGGGCGTGGGCGTGGGCGTGGGGGGCGGGCTCGGGCTCGGAGTCGGTGAGGGGACGGCCTCCGGCGCGACGGCGATACGGCGAGGCCGGGGTCGCGGCGGGGGCGGTTCGGCGGGCCGGACCGCCGAGGGCCGGGGGGTGGGCGGTTTCGGCGGCATGGGCGTGGGGGGCGGGGGTGCCGTCGGGTACGGCGGCTCGGGTGTGGGGTATCCGGGCTCCGATGGATAGTCCGGCTCCGCCGGGTAGTCCGGTTCCGTCGGGGGGTCGGTCTCCGGATGGTCGGCGTCCGGGGATTGCGACTCCGTCACCGTCGGCTGGGCCTGGAAGGACGGCTCCGGGGTGGCGGGGGACTCCGGTTCGGAACAGGTCGGGGCCGGATCCGTGCGGATCCGCAGGAGACGGCCGAGCAGTGACCTGTCGTGTCCGGACTCCCGGCAGTGGGGGTGATGGGTGCTCTGATCGCCGGCGAACGCCGCGGTGCCGCCGAACCCGGCCAGCGCCGGTGCGGTCATGCAGGTCGCTAGGATCGCCGCGCCGAGCAGCCCTCGTCGTTGTCTCACGCGCCGCTTCATCGTCACCTAAAGGTTCTAACATCTGACGCAGTGTGATGAAGGGATAAGTGTGCGGACGGTAAAGATCGTTCCTCGACTACATACCGTCCGGTTGGTACGGTCAACCCATTGACGACCCCCCAGGCCGGTGCGGCAAGCTACATCAGAACATCGTTCTAGACGGCAATCACGAACACGGAGGCGGCACGATGGCTACGGGCGCACGCTGGGGCATGACGATCCCCTTCCATGACCGCACGCTGGCCGAGTCCAGGGAACTGGTCGCCGAGCTGCCCGGGCTCGGCTACACCGACGTCTGGTCCGCCGAGGTCAACGGCGTCGACGGCTTCGTGCCGCTGGCGCTGGCCGCCGAATGGGCCCCCGGCGTACGGCTCGGCAGCGCGATCGTCCCGGTCTCCACCCGGGGTCCCGGCCTGCTGGCCATGTCCGCCGCCACACTCGCCGACCTCGCCCCCGAACGGTTCGTGCTGGGCATCGGCGCCTCCTCCCCGGTCATCGTCGAGCGGTGGAACGCCGGCGAGTTCGTCAAGCCGTTCGCCAGGACCAGAGACACCCTGCGCTTCCTGAAGAAGGCCCTCGCCGGGGAGAAGGTCACCGAGAAGTACGAGACGTTCGAGGTCAAGGGATTCAAGCTGGAGCGCACCCCCGGCATCCCGCCGAAGATCGTGCTCGCCGCGCTGCGGCCCCGCATGCTCCGGCTGGCCGCCGCCGAAGCCGACGGCGCGATCACCAACTGGCTCTCGCCGCAGGACGTGCGCAAGGTCAGGGCCGAGGTCGCCCCGGACACCGAGCTGATCGCCCGGCTGTTCGTGTGCGTCAGCGAGGACGCGGAGAAGGTGCGTGAGCTCGGTCGTCGGATGCTCGCCGCCTACCTCACCGTCCCGGTCTACGCGGCCTTCCACGACTGGCTGGGACGCGGTGAGGTGCTGCGGCCGATGCACGAGGCCTGGGCCGCCGGTGACCGGCGGACGGCGCTCAAGGCCATCCCGGACGAGGTCGTGGACGCGCTCATCGTGCACGGCGACGCGGCGACCTGCCGGGCCAGGATCCGGCAGTACGTGGACAACGGGCTGACCACCCCGGTGCTCGCCCCCGTTCCCGGAGGAGAGGTTCCCCTCGCGCAGGCCGTACGGGATATGGCGCCCAGCGCGGGTGACCGGACGCGGTGACGGCGCGGCGTGCAGTGACGGCGCGGGACGCGGTGTGCGGTGACGCGGTGCGCCGTGGGAACCGGCCGTGGAGATCACGCGTTATATCGTGAGACGGCGGGGTAGGGCACCGCCAGACGAGCGTGCTCCCAAGGAGGTTCCCCCATGGCGAAGGCGGCGCGTGCGGCACAGGCCTGGCGGACGTACAAGAACGTGACGGAGCCGGGGTCCCCCGCTCTCGGCACCCGCCTGCGGGCCATCCCGAAGATGGTCGGCGCGGTGATGCGCGGGCACTACCCCGGCATGGGCAGGAGCAAGCTGGCCATGCTGGGCCTCGGCGTGCTCTACATCATCTCGCCGATCGACATCGTTCCTGACTTCCTGATGCTCATCGGGGTGGCCGACGACTTCGGCGTCTTCCTGTGGCTGATGGGCTCGCTGCTCGGCGAGAGCGGCCGCTACGTCGACTGGGAGCGCAGGCAGGTCAGAGCTTTTCCATCCTGAGCCAGGCGCGGGAGGGCAGCGGGTGGCCGAACAGGCGGGCGGCGTTGCCGTAGGCGACCCTGGCGATGTCGGCGGGCGGCAGGCTGCCCAGGTTCGTCGCCACGGCCTGCTGCGTGTCGGGCCAGGTGGAGTCGGAGTGGGGGTAGCCGCTCTCCAGCAGGACGTGCTCCAGGCCCACGGCCAGGCGCACCCCGGACAGGGCGTGGTCGTTGAGCGTGCCGAAGAAGAAGTTGCGGCGCAGGACCTCGCTCGGCTTCAGGCCGCCCTCCCATGAGGCCTCGCCCGCGACCGGGTGGTCCAGCGCGTAGTCGGCCCGCTCGGCCAGCATCGGCAGCCAGCCCACGCCGCCCTCCACGATCAGGATGCGCAGCGCGGGGAAGCGCAGCGGCACGCCCGACCAGAGCCAGTCGGCGCAGGCGAACATGGCGCTCGCCGGCATCAGCGTGGTGATCGCCTCGATCGGGGTGTCAGGAGACGGTACCGGGGCCCAGGAGCCCGCGCCGGCGTGCAGGCAGACGACGGTGCCCGTCTCCTCGCAGGCCTGGAAGAACGGGTCCCAGTGGTCGCTGTGGATGGACGGCAGGCGCAGCCGGGTGGGGAACTCGGGAAAGAGCACGGCTTTGAAACCGCGGGCCGCGTTGTCCCGGATCTCCTTGGCCGCGACCTCCGGGTCGGTCAGCCAGGGCAGCTGCAGGGCGATGATCCGCTCCGGGTAGGTGCCGGCCCAGACGTCGACGTGCCAGTCGTTCCACGCCCGCAGGACCGACAGGCCCAGCTCCTGGTCGCGGGTCTTGGCGAAGACCATCCCGGACTGCCCGGCCAGCATGCCGGGGAAGCACAGCGCCGCCCAGACGCCGGCCCGGTCCATGTCCTCGATGCGGGCCTCGATGTCGTGACAGCCCGGCCGCATCTGCTCGAACCGCACGGGGTCGAGCGTCCACTGTTCGCGCGGCAGGCCGGCGCCCACGTCGAGTCCGGCGCAGGGGTAGGTGGCCCCGCCGTATCGCCACACCTGGTGGCCTGAGTCGGTCTCGACCACCTTGGGGGCGAGATCGGCGTATTTCTCGGGGAGCCGGTCGGTGAACATGTCGGGCGGCTCGATCAGGTGATCATCGGCGGAAATGATCACATAGTCCCGCCGCCTGGGCTCAGGGTCGGGCAGCGGCGTAGTCACGCGGTAAACCGTACGTCGCTGGCATAACGCTCATCAAGCTGCGAGGTCTCCGCTTGGTATCTCTCGGCTCCTGGATGGGCCCCGGGACCACCGTCGGGGGAAAGGCAGCGGCCCCGGGGGCGGACCCGCCCGGAGGGTGCTGCTCTTGGCGGGCCCTGATGGCTGCCCCTACCCAGAGATCGTCCAAATATCGGGATTTTTCAGAAGATGGTGTTGGAGGGCGGCTATCACTTTCTCGTCCAGCCCCAGCGTTCCCAGGCAGTAGTCACGGACCGGGCCGAGCTCGGCCAGGAACAGCCGCATCGCCTCTGCGGGCGCCTGGCCGAATCCGGGCCACGGCACCGGCTCGGTGGGATTCTCCCGCCGCCAGTACGCGATCAGCCGGGGAGTGGCCAGCCCGGTCAACGCGTAGTCGGCGATCACGTCTTCCTCCGCCACCGACAACAGGCGCAGGACCAGCGCCGCCAGCACCCCGGTGCGGTCCTTGCCCGCCGCGCAGTGGATCACCACGGGCGCGTTGCCCGCCTCGGAGATCACCTCCAGGGCGCTCCTGATCTCGGTTTTCCCGTCCTGGGCCACCTCGTGGTAGCGGTCGGCGAAGAACCGGGCGAGCCCGGCGTCGGGCCGGTAGTCCCGCTCGACGTTCCAGTACCGGTGCTCCACCGAGAGGTTGTGGTAGCGCGGCCCGTGCGGCGCCCGGCCCCGGCGCTCGATCTCCACGGGGTGGCGCAGGTCGATCACCGTGCGGATGCCGAGGCCGTGGAAGCGCTCAAGGTCGTCGTCGGCGAGCCGGTGCAGCGAGTCCGAACGGTAGAGCCGCTGCCAGCGCACCTCCCGCCCGTCCTCGGTGGCGTAGCCGCCCACGTCCCGGAAGTTGTGCAGCCGCGCGAACTCGATATGCCGGATCACGCGCACCAACTTATCCAGTGGCGGAGATCTTTCAACGGGCGTGCGCGACGGGAGCCGCCCGCGGCAGAGGCGCCGGCCCGCGGTCCTGTCGCCGGGAGGAACGCGGTGTCAGGCGTCGACGGGCTGCGTCTCCTTCTTCCCGGCCTCCTCGGCCCTGAGGTCGGCGGCCTCCCTGCGGATCAGCAGCGCCCAGCCGCCGACCGCGATGCCGATGAACAGCCACCACTGCACGCCGTACGCCAGGTTGAGGCCGCCACCCGCGCCGACGTCCGGCTCGGGCACGGGCACGGGCGCCGCGGCGGCCGCGGGCGACTGCGCGGTCAGCTCCACATATCCGCCGAAGAGCCGGTACGGCAGGCCGCGCCCGATCGACTCGGTGTTGATCAGCAGGACCTGGCCCGGGGGAAGACCGGCACGGTTCTGGATGCCCGAGGACTCCTCGGTCTCGGTGGGACGTAGCCGCCCGGTGACAGTCACCTCACCCGCACTCGGCGCGGGGACCTCGGGAAGGGCGTCGGCCGTGGCTCCCGCCTTGACCCAGCCCCGGTTCACCAGCACGCCCTGGCCGTTGCCGGTGTTCAGCGGGGTGAGCACGTAGAAGCCCAGCACGCCCTCCTGGGGGCGGCGGCGGACCAGGAACTGGTGGGCCGGGTCGAACGTTCCGGTGGCGGTCACCGAGCGGTATTTGTCCTGGACGCGCACGGTGCCGCCGGGGGTGGTCAGCTTCTCCACGGGCACCGGGGCGGCCGCCAGGTTGGCGGTGATCTCGTGGCTGCTGGTGGACCGCTCCTCGTAACGCCCGAACTGCCAACGGCCCAGGAACACGAAGGCGGGAATGACCAGCAGGACCACCACATGAAGGGCGATCCAGCGAGGAGTCAGAAGGAACCGGTACACGTCCCCAAGGGTAGGCACCACGGGTACCGCTCCGTCCTCCGACCACGTCTTTCGCCGTAGTAGGGTGCCCCGGAGCGCTCGATCGTGGAAGTCGGGAAGGCCTGTCGGGCACTCCGGACATCCCGTATGGTCGGGTGGATTCGTCCCCCGGATCGTTCCATCACCTCCGGAGCCCGCGCCTGATGACTCTGCTCCTGTCGCCCCCCGTGGTTCCGGTCGCGCTGCCCCGCCTCGGGGTGCTGCTGCGGCACGCCGCTCCCCGGGTGCTGGAGGGAATGATCCTCCCCGTCGCCGTCTTCTACGCCGGACTGGTGCTCTTCGGCCTGTACGGCGCGCTGGTCGTGGCGGTGAGCTGGGTCTACGGCGGGATCGTCTGGCGACTGGTCAGGCGCAGGCCGGTGCCCGGCACGGTGATCCTGGCGGGTGGGATGATCACGATCAGGGCGGTGCTGGCCGGGGTGACCGGCAGTCCGGTGCTGTTCTTCCTGCAGCCCTGCCTCGGCGTCTTCTGCGCGAGCATGGGCTTCCTGCTCACCGCGACGCTGCGGCGCCCGCTGGTCCAGCGGGTGGCGACCGACCTGGTCCCGCTCCCCGAGCACCTGCTGGAGCATCCGCGAATGCGCCGTTTCTTCGTGTGGCAGTCGGTGCTGTGGGGCGGCGCGCAGTTCCTCAACGCGACGCTGAGCCTGTGGCTGCTGCTCAGCCAGTCCGTGGAGACCTATCTCGTCGTGCGGACCACGGCGGTCGCGGTACTGCTCGGCGCCGCGGCGCTGATCTCGGTGCTCAGCTTCCGGAACTGCCTGCGCGCGCTGCAGCGCGCGGGAGCATGCCGGGTCCGGGGCGCGGGGTGACCTCTCGGGGACCGGCGATCTCGTGGCCGTCGGCGCAGTGGAAGTGCTGCTCGACCGGGGCCCCGCAGCCTCGGTGGGTGAGCAGGACCGGCGGACCCTCCTGGTCGGCGAGATGGCGGTCGCCCCATCGCATCAGCGCCACCAGCGCCGGATAGAGGTCGAGCCCCATCGGCGTCAGCCGGTATTCGTCACGCCTGCGCTGGCCGGGCTCGCGGTAGGGGACCTTGCGCAGCAGCCCCTCCTCCACCAGCCGGGTCAGCCGGGCACTGAGCACCTGCCGGGGGGCTCCGGTGGCCGCCTGCATGTCGGCGAAGCGACGCACCCCCTTGAACGCCTCTCTGAGCACAAGGAACGTCCATTTCTCGCCGACGACGGTCAGGGCGCGCTCGATGGAGCAGTTGTCCACCCGGAAGAGCATGTCGCCCGGGGCCGTCTCACTCATCTCCGCATCGTAAGCCGCCATGGCGTCACCTCCAACGCGCCTAAGTCTAGTTGACATACCCAGCTGATGAGAGAACTCTAGGTTCATGCTACGAACTCAGCTCGCGCGGCCGCACCGCGTTCCGTCGCCGTCCCCGTACGGCGGCGGCGTCGAGATCCGGCCGGCGCGGGCCGACGACGAGGAGCGGGTCCGCCGCTTCCTCGCGGGACTGTCGCCACGCACCCAGACGCTGCGGTTCTTCACCGTGGTGAGCCATCCGGGCGCGGGCTTCGTGCGGGCACTGCTCGCGGTGGACGAGCGGCGCGACGTGCTGCTCGCCGTGATCGGGGAGGTCGTCGTCGGTCATGCGATGAGCTTCAAGGGAGCCGCCACCGACGTCGAGATCGCCCTGGTGGTGGCCGACGAGTGGCAGGGGCGGGGGCTCGGCTCCCGGCTCACCCGGCGGCTGCTGCGCAGGGCCTTCGCCGCCGGGGCCCGGACGCTGGGGATGGACGTGCTCGGCGACAACCGGAAGGTGTTGTCGATGGTCCGGGGGGCATGGCCGGATGCGATCATGAAAGCCTCCGGCGGGACCGTTGAGGTGACCGCCACGGTGGACCTGTGACCTGGGGCGGGGTTTCCCGCCACCGGCAGGGAGCGGGCGGGGCGGCGACCGCCGGGACTTGGCCGGGGCCCGGCTGGGGCTCGGCGCGCGGGGCGGGCCGTTCCGGCCGGGCGTTATGATCGACCTGCTCCGAGGTGGTGCCGCGGTATTTGCGGAATAAGGTTCTGTTGCCTCACCATTGGCTTTGTGAAGAGTGCCAAGAACGGACGCGACGGCCGCACCCGGATCGTCGAGGGCGCCCTGCGCCGATTCAGCCAGGACGGGGTCTCGGCCACCACCCTGGCCAGCCTCCGTGAGGAGAGCGGCGTCAGCGTCGGTAGTTTCTACCACCACTTCGCCAGCAAGGAACACGTCTTCGGCGTCCTGTACGCCGACACCCTCCAGATGTACCAGGAGGCGTTCCTCGCCGAGTTGGGGCGGCACGAAGGGGCGAAGGAGGGCGTCGAGGCCATCGTCGCCATGCACATGGCCTGGTGCGGCGAGAACCGCGAGCGGGCTCACCTGCTGATCAGCGAACGGCCCCCTCGGCGTGAGGAGCCCGGCGGCACCGAGGTGTCGGATTCGCGCAGGGCGTTCTTCCGGCAGGTCGCCGACTGGTGGCGACCCCACATGAAGGACGGCCTGCTCCAGCCCTTCCATCCGACCATGTGTTACGTGCTCTGGCTGGGTCCGGCCAACGAGATGTGTCGTCTGTGGTTCGCCGGGGCTCACCAGCCCACCCCGGAAGAGATCGCGGGCCTGTGCGAGGCCGCCTGGCAGAGCCTGCGCCAGCAGCCCGTCTGAATCCCCGTCAGGGGCCCGCCTGATCCTTCGTCAGGGACCCTATCCCCGTCAGAGCTCGCCTGATCCTTCGTCAGGGACCCTGCCTGATCTCCGTCAGAGCCCGCCTGATCCCCGTCAAGGGGGCCCGCCTGATCCCGTCGGGACCGCCGTCGGGGGTCGTCCGGTCCCGTCGCCCACCGGTGTCGCCGTCGTCGAGGGACGTCGCGGGAGCCGGGGAGGCCGCCGGACGGGAGAGACCGGGCGGGAAGTCAGGGAGGCCGCCGGGCGGGAAGGCGGAAGGGAAAAGAGAAGATCGTCGTTCTGAGTGCTCCGACCCGAATCACGGGGGCTCCTTCGGGCCGGAGCGGTCTCAGTGTGCTCCCACCAGGCGGCGCAGCCGGGTGGGGATCCGCCAGACCTCCTCGTCCAGCGAGATGTCCAGCCGCAGGTCCTGGCGGCGGCGCCGCAGGCCGGGCACGCGCACCCGGTCGCAGACGTCGTACCTGCCGCGCAGGGGATAGCCGAACCCCAGCTCTCCGGGAAGGACCCGTAGCTCGTCGCGGTTCCCGCAGCGGGGACAGGTCCAGGCGACCAGATCCGTTCCCCGGTTGTAGTCGTGGCAGGCACGGAAATACTCATCAGGTAGGAAACGGGACTCACAGGCGAAGCACGGGATCAACATCGCAGATCCTTGGGGGCGGGTGGTGCGGCCCTAAAGAATTACCGCTTCGCGCTTGAGGTCCGCTTGCAGAATGCTTGCTCCGCTCTGTAACAGAATCATCACCATGAGCTCCAGGAGTGTGCTGAGGCTCGTGGTGCGAGGATGATCCGGTGAACGATCTGCCTGACCGGCTCAGAGAGCTGATGCTCGACGCCGGATACACCATCGACGGCGTCCGCGAGCGCCTCGGCGAGGTCGCCGCCACCGCGCTCTCGCGTGAGGAGACGGTGCCCGCGCTACGCGCCACTCGCGACGGGGACCTCCTCGGCACGCTGATCCGGCTGTGGTGGCTGGGCGTGCCGGTGGAGGCGCCCGCCGGGCTCCCGTCGGCCGACCTGGTCGCCGCGGGACTGGTGGCCGCCGACGGCGGCCGGATCACCGCCACGGTCCACCTGCAGCCCTGGGAGACGGGCGGTTACGTCGTTTCCGACCGTAAGGTCAGGCCCGGCGACCCGGCCCTGCGGGCCGACCACGTCGTCGGGGCGGGCGGGGCCTCGGCGAACCTGGCCCAGCTGGTGTCCCGCCGCCCGGTGGAGCGTGCCCTCGACCTCGGCACCGGATGCGGGGTCCAGGTGTTGCACCTGGCCGAGCGGGCCCGGGAGATCGTGGCCACCGACGTCAATCCCCGTGCCCTGGAGCTGGCTCGGCTGAGCTGGGCCCTGTCCGGGATCGAGGGGGTGGACGCCCGGTCGGGCTCCCTGTTCGACCCGGTCGTCGGCGACCGGTTCGACCTGATCGTCGCCAACCCGCCGTTCGTGATCTCTCCCGGCGGCCGGTTCACCTACCGGGAGTCCGGGTTCGAGGGCGACGGTTTCTGCCGCGACCTCGTCGGATCGGCCTCCCGCTTCCTCGCGCCCGGCGGCACCTGCCAACTGCTGGCCAACTGGCTGCACGTCGACGGTGAGGACTGGCGGGACCGGGTGGGCGGATGGCTGACCGGAACCGGCTGCGACGGCTGGGTGGTGCAGCGGGACGTGCAGGATCCGGCCGAATACGTCGAACTGTGGTTGAGGGACGCCGCCGAACAGGGCACCCCTCGCTACCGCGAGCTCTACGACGACTGGCTCGGCTGGCTGGAGTCCCGGAACGTCACGGGAATCGGCTTCGGCTGGATCACCATGCACGACTCCGGCAGCCTCGACCCCGTCGTGCGGGTGGAGGAGTTCGGACAGCGGGTGGAGCTGCCGGTGGGCGGATACGTGGACGAGGTGCTCGGCTCGATCGCCGAGTCCCATCGGCTGACCGACGCGCAGTTGCTGGATGCCAGGCTCGCTCTGGCCGGCGGCGTGCTGGAGGAGCGGATCGGTCCGCCCGGTGCCGAGGACCCGGCGAGGATCGTGCTCAGGCAGACCCGGGGGCTGCGCCGAAGCGCACAGGTGGGAACCGTGGAAGCGGCTCTCGCCGGGGTCTGCGAGGGCGACTATCCACTGGCCCCGCTGCTGGCCGCGATCGCCGAACTCACCGATGAAGACCCCGATGACCTGCGGTCCAAGGCTCCAGAAGTGCTCCGTCCACTGATTGCCGAAGGGTTTTTCCACATATCCACAGGGTGATCCTCCACAGGTTGTGGATATCTTTGCCGATCGGATGTTGATCGGATGTTGAGTGTCGGAGAGCACCCTGAGGATGTGGGCACGGCCCCGGGGGGAAAAGGGGACGTGTCAAGTCCGGCCGGCCGTTAATGTGAGGCGGCCGGCCATCGGGTGACGCACCGGATAACCGGGCCCCCTACGCGTCACCCGATGGTCCGACGGCCGGCCGGGCACCCCACGTCCCTTCCATAGTTCGGACCGACGGGAAAACCGGTGATCAACCACTTCTGGATGACGCGTCTCGACGACGACCTGTACGACGGACTCGAGTCAGTTGCCGACGTGATCACGGTCGAGCAGGGCACGCAGGTCCGTGGCCTCGGGCGCGCCGAGCCTGACGAAGATGTCGTGGGCGCGCTGGAGGCAGTCGCGACTGCGGCTCGCGGTGCCCAGACCGGCGAGCGCCCGGCCTAGCACCCACAGCGACAGCGCCTCACCGTACGGATGACCGATCTCACGGCTGACCGCCAGGGCCTGTTCCGCATGGCGGGTCGCGTCGGAGAACCGGCCGGCGGTGATGAACGTCTCGGCCAGCCGGGAACAGACCCGCTGCTCCCACACCCGCTGGTTGCTGGCCCGGAAGAAGGCCAGGCATTCGGCGTGGTGGTGGACCGCCTCGTTGAGCCGTCCGACCCGCGACAGGATCATCCCGAGGTGGTATCGGGCCCGGGCGGTGCCCGCGCTGGAGCCGAGCTCGATGAAGAGGGCCAGGCCCTGCTCGGCGGCGGTGATCGCCTCCGCCCGCTGGCCCAGGAACAGGTGGTCGCGAGCCGAGTAGCTGAGCGTCAGAGCCTCGCCGCCCCGCGCGCCGACCTCCCTGAACACCTCGCGCGCCGAGTCGAACCAGGCCAACGCCTCCGCGTGGCGGCGCTGGCGGCCGGCCACGACGGCCAGCGCGTTCATCGCCTCGCCGGCGACGATCCGGTCACCTCCGGCGGCCAGATCCAGCGACGCCCGGAACTCCTGCTCCGCCTCGGCCAGCCGGTTGGCGCCGAACAGCACCCGGCCGAGCACGTAGCGGCAGCGCAGCTCGCTGGAGACGGCGCCGAGCCGCTGCGCGGCGGCCAGCACCTCCCGGGTCCGCTGGTCGAACTCGCGGGCGTGGCTGCCCGACTCCAGCAGTGGCTCCATCGCCAGCAGCAGGTCGGCCCCGGGCAGCAGGGCCTCGGCCTCCCCGACGTCGGTCACCTGGGAGATCGACGCGAACAGCGACTCCGCCTCGACCGACAACCAGGCCACGGCCTCGTCGGCGGAGGCGAACACGTGACCCGGTCCGGTCACCGCGAGCTGGTCGGCGATCGTGCTGCCCTCGTAGGCGAGCCGGTGCGCCGACCGCGCGGAGGCCAGATAGAAGTCGAGCAGCCGCCGCAGCGCGGGCACGCCCTCCCCGGCCTCGGGCTCGACCCGTTCCGCGATGCGGCGGGCGAAGAGCTTGAGCAGGTCGTGGAAGCGGTAACGGCCGGGAGCGGGAGCCTCCAGCAGGTTGGCGTCCACCAGGGACTCCAGGACGTCCTCGGTGTCCACCGGGCGCAGCGCCAGCAGCGCGGAGGCGGCGCCGATCGAGATGCCCGGACCCCTGGGCAGGGAGAGCAGCCGGAACGCCCGGGCCTGCACGGGGCTGAGCTGGCCGTAGCCGAGGGCGAAGGTCGCCTCCACCGCGAGGTTGCCCACGCGCATCTCGTCCAGACGGCGGCGCTCGTCGGCCAGCCGGGGCACCAGCGAGGCGACCGTCCAGGAAGGCCGCGCGGCCAGCCGTGCCGCCACGATCCGCACCGCGAGCGGCAGGAAGCCGCAGGCGGCGACGACGTCCATGGCGACGGCGCGTTCCGCGGCCACCCGCTCGGCCCCGGCGACCGTGGCGAACAGGGTCAGCGCCTCGTCCGGCTCCATGACGTCCAGGTCGACCATCCGGGCCGCGGTCAGGTCGGCGAGCTTGCCCCGGCTGGTCACCAGCGCCGCGCAGCCGGTCGAGCCGGGCAGCAGATGGCTGACCTGGTCGGCGTCCCTGGCGTTGTCGAGCAGCACGAGCATCCGCCGGTCGGCCAGGAGTGAGCGGAACAGCGCCGACCGCTCGGCCAGGCCGTCCGGGATGACGTCCGCGGGCAGGCCGAGCGCCCGCAGGAACGCCCCCAGCACCGACTCCGGCGCGGTCGGTTCCTCCCCGTACCCGCGCAGGTCGGCGTAGAGCTGGCCGTCGGGGAACAGATCGTGCATGGCATGGGCGACGTGTACCGCCAGCGTCGTCTTGCCGACGCCGCCGATGCCGGAGATGGCGGCCACCGGCACGCCGTCGGCGCCACCCTGGGCGGACAGCAGGGTGCACAGCCGGGTGACGATCTGGCGACGACCGGTGAAGTCGTTCACGGCCGCGGGGAGCTGCGCCGGACGGGGCAGATCCGGGATGCCGGGCTCGGCGGGCTCCGCATCCCGCGCCGGTTCCGAGGCGTCGGCGGGGGCGAGCCGTACCGGGTCGGCTCCCGTGCCGGGGGCGAGGCCCGGGTCACCGGTGAGAATGCGCTGGTGCAGGGCGGTCAGGTCGGGGCCCGGTTCGATGCCGAGCTCCTCGATCAGCGCGGCGCGGGTGTCGGCGAAGGCGGCGAGCGCGTCCGCCTGCCGCCCGCATCGGTAGTAGGCCAGCATCAGCTGGGCCCGCAGCCGCTCACGGAGCGGGTGGTCGGCGGTCAGCGCGATCAACTCGGAGACGACGTCGGCGTGCCGGCCCAGCTCCAGATCCATGTCCATCAGGGTTTCCAGCACGCTCATCCGGCGCTCGACGAGCCGGCCGCGCTGGTGCTCGGCGTAGGGGCCGACGGCCCCGGCCAGCGGCTCTCCGGTGCACAGCCTCAGGCTCGCGCGCAGGCTCTCGGCGGCTCCGGCGAGATCGCCGGCGCGGCGGGCGACCTCGGCCTCCTGCACACCCTGTTCGAAGAGCGCCAGGTCAAGGGTGCCGCCGTTCAGCCGCAGCGCGTAGCCGCGACCCACCGAGGTGAGGAGTTCGGGACGGGTGCGGGGAGACCTGCCGGGCTCCAGCACGGCCCGCAGCCGCGAGACGTAGGTGCGCAGCGCGCCGAGCGCGCGAGGCGGGGCGTCCTCCCCCCAGACCGCGTCGATCATCTCGGTCGGGGTCACTGCCCGGCTTTCGCGCAGAAGCAACATCGCCAGAATGGAACGTTGCAGAGGAGTGCCCAGGTCAAGCTCGGTGCCGTCCCGCCAGGCCTGCACAGGGCCGAGCACGGCGAAGCGCAATCCGTCTTCGCTGCCCTGAACAGCCATTTCGCCAATCCCCGCCTCAATGGAAAGTTTTATCGCCAATATAGATCCTTCGTTGCCCGCTCCATAGACGGTCGTCGGCCCGTTAACCAAAGCGTTGATTGGCCGTTAATCGGGTGTTGAGCCATGAACGTGATGCTGAAGCAGGTCGGGCATGGCGCCATACGGGGGCTGCCATGCCCGACATGTCAGCAGATTGCAGGTGTGGATAAAGGCGCTGTAAGCGCGGTGCAGGCGGCTCGTCTTATCAATGAGCCATGGCTCCTCGGCCAGGAAAGAGGAGCCCCCACCCTCAAGGGAGAACCACCATGCGCCGCACGACCCGCACCATCCTGGGCCTCGCCGCCGCCACCGCCGTCATCGCGGCCGGCGCCCCGGCCTTCGCCTCCTCCGCCTCGGCCGCCACGACCGCCACGGCCGCGACCGCCGCCGACGGGCATGACTACTGGGGCTACGACTACTCCAAGTACTACGACGACTCCCGCGCCAAGGCCAAGGGCAGCGTCTGGGTCGACGGCGCCGACCGGGTCCACGTCCAGGGCAGGCTCTACGACAAGTACTCGCCGGTATGGCTCTGCGGCTACGTCCAGGTCAAGTTCGAGAACGCCGACGGCGACGAGTCCATCTCCTGGGCCAAGAAGTGCGGCTCCAGCGGTTACCAGCCCTTCCACTTCTGGCAGGACGACGTCGACAACGTCCAGGTCAGGGTCTGCTACTGGGACAACGCCCATGCCAAGAAGACGCTGTGCGGCAAGTGGGACTACGTCTACGAAGTCGACGGTGACGACGAGGAGTAAGGCGGCGACCAGAAGTGAATCGGCCGCCGGATGAACATCAGGCCCGCCCGAAATCCCGGGCGGGCCTTTTGTTCCATGAAGTCATCGAAGTGACGGGAGGTCTCTACGCAGCCTCGACCAGGCCGAGCCGCGCGTGGAGCCGTTCTCGGACCAGCGGCCATTCGGAGCTCAGAATCGAGTAATAGGCGGTATCTCGGACCGTGTCGTCGGCGCCTCGGCTCTCCGCCCGCCGCACACCGTCGAGGTGCGCGCCGAGGGCTTCGATGGCGGCCCGGGAGCGTACGTTCCGTACGTCAGCCTTGAGGGTGATGCGGTGGACCTGCCACGTCTCGAAGGCGAGCGAGAGCATCAGATACTTGCTCTCCCGGTTGACACCCGTTCCCTGGGCCGAAGCGGCCAGCCAGGTGTAACCGATGTCCGCCACGGACGGGACCTCGCCCACCGCACTGCGTGCACCCGGAGGCCAGGGCATGGGGCCCTGCCAATACTCCAGGTTCATGAGACGGGTGGCACCGACGACGCGGTCGGTGTGCAGCCACCGGATGGCGAAGGGCATCGTGCGGCCCTCCGCCTGCTCAGCCAGAGTGGCCTCCACGTAGGAGACCATCTCGCCCCGGCCTTGGGGAACGCGGGTGAAGGCGTAAGTAGAACGGTCTTCACTCGCCGCGGCGACGAGGTCGTCGACGACCGCGAGGCTGAGCGGTTCCAGGCGCACGGAGCGCCCGGACAGGGTGACAAAAGCGGGCATGAGCACATGATGAGGGCTCTCCGAGATGCCTGGTGCCAAATGACACGAGACATCTTGGTGAGCATCCGGGAAAGTGCCCGCCTTCCCGGCGCGTGGAGGGTAAAAGCCCAGGTCAGCCATGCGAACGTTATCTCGGGCGCACCTGGCGCCCAGGTAAAGTTTCCCCAAAGTGGCGTCTTGACGATCACCCCGCCGCCGGGACCGGGGTCAGGGGGTGCGCACGAGCCGGCCGGATGCCGGTCGTGACGCGTTGAGGCTGCTCAGAGCCTCGCTCAGGTGGTCCAGCGAGGCGGCGATCCAGGGCAGTGCGAGCGGGTCGGGAGCGGCCAGCGCGGCCAGCCGCCGCTCGGTCGTCTCGCCGTACAGAAGGCTGGTCGCCACTCGCGCCCGAAGAGCCCGGGGATCATCGCCGAAGACGTGTCCGGCGAGCACCCCGACACCGTGTCTGTCGAGCAGGTCCGCGGCAAGCTCGGCGGAGGTGGCGAAGGCCAGTCCGGCGAAGTCGGGATAGAGGTAGAAGCCGCCCTGCGGCGCGGCCACGCGCACGCCCGCCCGGACGAACCTCTCGTACACGGCCCAGGCCACCGCGCCGTGCAGCCGCCGGCTCTCGTCGATCCGCTCGACGAGCTCCGCCGGCTCGGTGTAGGCGTAGGCCGCGGCCTGCTGGACGGGGGCCGCCGGGCTCGACCAGATCTCACTGGCCACCGCGAGCAGCCGGTCACGCAGCTCCGTGGACGGAAGGCGGGCGACGCCGATCCGCCAGCCGCCGAGGGCGAGGCTCTTGCTGAGCCCGCTGGTGATCACGGTCCGTTCGGGAGCCAGGTCGGCCGGGCTGAGGAAATCCGCGGCGGGGTCATGGACGAGGTCGCGGTAGATCTCGTCGGAGATGATCGTGAGGTCGAGCTCGCGGGCGACCTCGGTGATCCGCCTGATCGTGCGCGCGGCGGCCAGCGTGCCGGTGGGGTTGTCGGGCAGTGTGACCAGCAGGGAACGCACCTGGCGCCCCTGGGATCGCGCGTGCGCGACCGCGGAGGCCACCCGCTCGGGATCCGGCACCCCTCCCTCGCCGGGGGGTGCGGGAACGAGCAGCGGGCGCGCCCCGACCAGGTCGGCCTGGGCGGCGTAGCTGACCCAGCTCGGCCTCGGCAACACGATGTCGCCGCCGATCGCCAGCAGCAGTCCGTAAAGCAGGGACTTGCTGCCGGGGCCGCAGACCACCAGCTCGGGATCGGTGGTCAGGCCCCGCCGGTGCCAGTATCCGGCCGCCGCCTCGCGCAGCGCGGACGCCCCGGCGACCGGCCCGTATCCGTTTTGCTCGGACGCGGCGGTCAGCCGCTCGCGCAGCGCCGGATGAACGGGGAGACCGGCCTCGCCGAAGGCCAGGTGCAGCACGCGTTCACCGGCGCGCCGTCTTCGCTCGATGTCCTCGTTGGCCGCCAGCGTGGCGGAGAGCGTCACGTTCATGAGGAGTCCTCTCGCTCATTGCGGAACGTTCCCAAGCGTGCTGGGCTACAGGCATCAGGACAAGCTTTGGTTGTTGTGGGTAGGCATAAGGAAGTCTGATGCTGGATTTGCGCCGTTTGGCTTTGATCTGCGAATTCGCCCGTCGTGGGAGTATTGCGGCGACCGCCTCCTCCCTCGGCTACAGCCCCTCGGCCGTCTCCCAGCAACTGGCGGCGCTGGAGCGGGAGGCCGGAGCGGTGCTGCTCGACCGGACCGCGCGCAGCGCCGAGCTGACCGACGCCGGACGTCGTCTGGTCGAGCACGCCGAACGCATCCTGTCCATGGTCGAGACCGCCGAATCCGACCTGTCCGCGCAGGCGGCGACCCCGTCGGGCCGGGTCACCGTCACCGCCTTCCCCACCGGCGCGGTGGCCTTCGCACCCGCTCTGGCCCGGTCGCTGCGCCGCCACACCGCGCTGACCCTGCGGATGGGGCAGGGCCGCTCCGGGCGCGGGATGCGCGAGGTGCAGTCGGGCGAGGTGGACATCGCCCTGGTGGACGACTGGTACGGCCGGGTGCGCGAGACCGCCACGATGCGGGTCTTTCCCCTGCTGCACGACCCGCTGGTGCTCGTGGTGCCGCGCAGGCACCGGCTCGCCTCCCTGGAAGAGCCCGTCGACCTGCGCGAGCTTCGTGACGAGCCGTGGATGGCCACCCCGGACGGCGAGCCCTCCCGCCTGGCCGTGGACCGCCTGCTGGCCGACGTCGGCGGTGCCCAGCCGGTACCGTGGGAGTTCGAGGGCCTGGGCACGATACTCGGCCTGGTCGCCAAGGGCATCGGCATCGCGGCCGTCCCCGCCCTGGCCCTGGCCTCCGGGGTCCGCGGCATCGTCGTCCGGGAGTTTCCCGGTGCCCCGGTCGGCCGTGACGTCCACGCGATCGCCCGCGCCTCCAGCGTCCACCGCCCCGCCGTCTCCGTCACCCTGCGCGCCGTCCACGTCGCCGCCCGCCTCCTCGCGGCCGACCTCGCGGCGGTCGAGCTCGCCGCCCGGTAACGTCGGAGGGTGCCTCCCTCCTACACGCTAGAGCGCCTGCTGTCGGCCGGCGGGACGAAACCGGTGGCCGGGATCGACGAGGTCGGACGCGGCGCCTGGGCCGGACCGGTGGCGGTCTGCGCGGTCGTCACGGACCTGTCGGAGCCGCCCGCGGGGCTGACCGACTCCAAGATGCTCAGTCCCGCCCGCCGTACCGGCATGGTCGCCGAGATCACCGCCTGGGCGGCCGGGATCGGGTACGGCGAGGCATCGCACGAGGAGATCGACGCCCTGGGCATGACCGAGGCCCTGCGCAGGGCGGCCAGACGGGCGCTGGCGGAGCTGCCGGTCAAGCCCGACGCGGTCATCCTGGACGGCAAGCACGACTATCTGGGCGCGCCGTGGCCGGTCCGATGCGAGATCAAGGGGGATCTGTCCTGCGTCTCCGTGGCCGCGGCCTCGGTGATCGCCAAGGTCCGCCGCGACGCCTACATGGCCTCACTCGGCCTGGAGGAGTACGGCTTCGCCGACAACGCGGGCTACCCCTCCCCGGTCCACCAGGCGGCGCTGGCCTCCCTCGGACCGACCGAGCACCACCGCCTGTCCTGGTCCTACCTGGACGACCTGCCCCGCTGGCGCCACCTCAAGAAGCACCGCAACCCCCTGGCCGGCGAGGGGCAGCTAGGGCTGTTCGGCTAAGGAGGTCATACGCCGGATGGTTCGAAGTCTTTCGCGAGGTCAGGGTTGATCAGCCAGAGAAGGTCCAGCGCGTGTCCTTCCGGAATCGGGATGTCCATCTCCGCCTCCCTCTCCATCGTGCCATGAGTCCTGGTCCGTACTCGGTTGAGCAAGGGTTTTCCTTGGGATGATGACGATCTCATCATCTATCTCCGTGAAGGTGACATAGTCACCTGTCTAGAGTCCCGACTTTCTGCGAAGTCTGGCGGGAATGGTGATCTGACCTTTCCGGTTCACGCGCACCGTCCCAAAGTACTCACCATGCGTATCGGTGTCTTTCTGATTGCGGCCGGCTTTCCCGGGCGGAGTGCGGGGGAGGTGCTGCGGGACACGGTGGAGGCGGTCGTGGCCGCCGAGGAGGCGGGGTTCGACGACGCGTGGATCGCCGAGCACCACTTCATGTCCTACGGCGTGTGCCCGTCGGCGGTGACGCTGGCCGGGGTGGCGCTGGGCCGTACCTCCAGGATCGGGGTCGGGACGGCGGTGAGCGTGCTGTCCACGCGGCATCCGGTCGACCTGGCGGAGCAGGCGGCGGTCCTCGACCAGGTTTCCGGGGGGCGGTTCACGCTCGGGGTGGGCCGGGGCGGGCCGTGGGTGGACCTGGAGGTGTTCGGCACCGGGCTGGCGAGGTTCGAGCGCGGCTTCGGCGAGTCGCTCGACCTGCTGTGCGCGGCGCTGGCGGAGGACACGGTCGGCGCCGACGGGGAGTTCTTCCGGTTCAGAAGGGTGCCGATGGTCCCGGCGGCCCGGCTCCGGCCGGTCGTGGCGTGCACCTCGCCGCCGACCGTGGCGCTCGCCGCCCGGCGCGGGCTGCCGATGCTGCTGGGCATGCACATCGGTGACGAGGAGAAGGCCGCCATGCTCCGGGACTACCGGGAGACGGCGGCCGTACGGCCGCCGCCGGACGGGCGGGCGGAGGAGCGGGCCGGCGGCGGGACGGACGACGGAGGGGCGGACGGGGGGACGGGTGGGAACGCGACAGGGGCGGGAGTTCCGGGCGACCCCGGGCACGTGGCGGCGGTCGTGGGGCATGTGGCCGACTCGACGGCACAGGCCGTGGGGGAGCTGCGCAGGGCCATGCCGCGATGGCTGGAGCCGGGACTCGCGGGATACGTGCCGGTGGACGGCCGGGCACGGCCGCGGCGCGACGTCCCGGGATATGTGGACTTTCTCTGCGACACGCATCCGGTCGGCTCGCCCGGCCACTGCGTCGAGAAGATCAGGCGGACCACGGAGACCACCGGGCTGGAGCACCTGATCCTCATGGTCGAGGGTGCGGGCGATCAGGCCCGCACCCTCGACAACATCAGACGGCTCGGGGCACAGGTGCTACCCCACGTCCGTGGTGACTAGCAGTCGACAAGCTCCGGCGTCTGGTTGAGGATCTGGGACCTGGCGGTGACGAACTCCGCGTGTGCCTTGGTGGCGGAGGGGTCGAAGACCGCGACCCGGTGGCAGTTCTGGAAGGCGAGCCGCACCCCGAAGTGGCGCTCCAGGGCGCCGCGCATGGAGTCGCTGGCCAGACAGCGCAGGAGCTGGCCTCGGGCGGACTCGTCCGGCGGGGGGACGGTGTTGTCGGCGAACTCCGCGCCGCTCCGGTCGCGCTGCCGGACCAGCTCGGTGATCACCGACCAGGCGTAGGGCAGGGAGTCGCGGACGCAGGCGACGAATGCCGCATCGTCCACCTCGCCGGCTTTCGCCTGGTCGAGAAGATCCTTCGAAACGGTCAGCGACATGCTGCGTTCTCCTCTCAGAAGGGGATCGTTCAGACAGTAGGGCGGGCCCGCCGATCACTCCATCTAGCCCGGGAGCGACACTCGTGTGGGCCCGAAGACGAAGTCCGGGTCGATCTGGGCGGCCAGATCCTCGCCGGTGGCCCTGTTGGCCCAGGCCCTGGCGTTCTTGAGATGGAACTGCACGGCCTGGCGGCCGAAGCGGGGCCAGTCCTTCTCCTGGGCGTCCAGACGCTTCAGCAGCACGGCGAGGGCTTCGCGGTTGGCGGGCTCCAGATCCTCCAGGCCGAAGCGGCGCCCCTGCTCCATCGCCCGGATCGCCGCCGAGTGCTCCAGGCACACCAGCAGATCGTCGCCGACGTGCTCGCGCAGGAACTCCACATCCCGTGGGCCGTGCACCTTGTTGCCCACCACCGCCACCGGCACGTCGTAGTCGGCCGCGTAGTCGCGATACTGCCGGTAGACGCCCACTCCCTGCCGGGTCGGCTCGGCCACCAGCACCGTCAGGTCGAAGCGGGTGAACAGCCCCGAGGCGAAGGAGTCGGCCCCCGCGGTCATGTCCACCACCACGTATTCGCCCGCCCCGTCGACCAGGTGGTTGAGATACAGCTCCACCGCGCCGACCTTGGAGTGGTAGCAGGCCACCCCCAGATCCTGCTCGTCGAACGGGCCGGTGACCATCAACCGCACCCCGTCCCGGGTGGACGCGGTGAAGGCGGCGTGGACGGCGTCGGGCTCCTCCAGGGACAGCAGCCGCGAGCCATGACCCGGCGGGGTGGTCTTGACCATCGCCGCGGCCGAGGAGATGCGCGGGTTGTCTCCCCGCAGAAACTCCTTGATCTCGCTCAGGTGCGCGCCCATCGGCCGGGGCAGCGCCGCCTCCTCCAGGCCCAGGGCCATGCCCAGGTGCTGGTTGATGTCGGCGTCGATCGCGACGACCGGCCCGCCCAGCCGGGCGGTGTGTCTCGCGAACAGCGCCGACAGGGTCGTCTTGCCGCTGCCGCCCTTACCGACGAATGCCACCCTCACGAAGACGATCCAATCTGGTTATGAAAATCATTGCAACCACTGAAGATGATTATCATGCCATGATCGGCCGGTCTTCGTGACGGGTATGACCGGACGAGGGGCTCGTGATCCTGGCCGCCCAAGGTGTCCCCGCGCTGACCCTCAAGGAGCTCCGTACGGTCTACGACCTGGTCCTGCGGCCCTACCCTCCCGGGCAGGTGTGACCGCCGAAGCGCCTGGGCCGCGCGTGCCGCGCCGCGGGACCGGCCGCGCCGGCGTCGGTGCCGTCGTAGGAGGCCCCGAGCTCGGGGAGTTCCCGGCCGGGTTCGTCTTCCGCGGGCCCGCCCGGGCGCGGTACGGCCGGCCCGGCCCGGTCCGCGGTCGCTTCACCGTGATCCGCCCTTTCCACCGCCTGCCGGTACTGGGCGTGGCCGGGGCGGCCGTCCGGAACCGAGTCCTTGGTGATGTGGGCGAGGGTGATCTCGGTCAGCAGCGTCTCCTCGTGCTCGCGCAGCAGGCTCCACACGTCGGCCAGGGGACCGGCGACTCCCGGGTAGCCGCCGTGCTGGGTCCGCTCGGGATTGCCCTCAACCACCATGATCACGTCAGCCAGGGTGATCTCCTCGGCGGGACGGGCCAGCCAGTAGCCCCCCTCGGGGCCGCGCTGGCTGTGGATGAGCCCGGCCCGCCGTAACTGCAGCAGGATGTTGTCCAGGAACCTCCGGGGAATGTTCTGCGCCACCGCGATCTTCTCGGCGGGCACGGGGCCGGGCGGCGCCGCCGCCAGTTCGGTGGCGGCGCGCAGCGCGTACTGGGTTCTGGCGGAGATCCGCATGTCGTCAGTTGCGCACCTGCGCAAGACCCCAGCGGCGGCGCAGAGAGTTGTCGGCGGTCTCGAACAGCAGGTCCACCCCGATGCCGATGAAGAGAATGACGATCATGGTGGCCAGCAGGCCCGCCGAGTCGGCGAGCTCCCGGTCGAAGAACAGCCGTTCGCCCAGCGAGGACTGGTGGGCGATGATGACCACCAGCTCACCGGCCATCAGCGAGCGCCAGGCGAAGGCCCAGCCCTGCTTGAGCCCGGCGAGGAACGACGGCAGCGACGCCGGCAGGATCACGTGACGGTAGAGCTGCAGCCGCCGGAAGCCGAGCACGTGCCCGGCACGCAGCAGGATCGGCGGGGTGTAGTCCACCCCCGCGATCAGGCCGTTGGCGATGGACGGCGCGGCACCCAGGATGACCACGAAGGTGATCGCGCTCTCGGTCAGCCCGAACAGCAGGATGGCCAGCGGAAACCAGGCGATCGACGGCATGGTCTGCAGGCCGGTGATCAGCGAGCCGAAGGCCGCCCTGAGCACCCGGATCCGCGACACCACGGCGCCGAGGAGCAGACCGATCAGCACCGAGACGGCGAAGCCGGTGACCGCGCGGCGCATCGTCACGCCGATGGCCTCCCAGTAGTCGCCACTGGTCAGGCGGTCGGCGAGGACCGGGACGACGTCGGCGGGCCCGGCGAAGACGTAGTCCGGCCAGAAGCCGGCCCACACCACGCCCTGCCAGATCGCCAGCACCATGCCGATCGCCAGGGCCATCGGCCATACGCGGCCCCATACGCGGCCCCAGACGCGGGGGGCGATCCCGCCGTGTGTACCGCCGCCCAACTCCAGCGCGTCGAGCCCGGCGAGCTGCCGGGCGTGGGTGTCGGTGGTCGCCTGGTCAACGGCCATGGCGCATGACCTCCTCGCGCAGGCGCGCGGTTATGGTGCCGGCGATCTCGGCGACCTCCGCCGAGTCCGTACGGCGGGGCCGGTCGAGCGTGACCGCGAAGTCCTCGACGACCCGGCCGGGGCGGCTGCTGAGCAGCACCACCCGGTCGCCGAGCCGTACGGCCTCGCGGACGTTGTGGGTGACGAACAGCACGCTGAGCCCGCGCTCCCGCCAGATCCGCTCCAGCTCGTCGTGGAGCAGGTCACGGGTCATCGCGTCCAGCGCGCCGAACGGCTCGTCCATCAGCAGCACGTCCGCGTCCTGGGCGAGCGCGCGGGCCAGGGACACCCGCTGGCGCATGCCGCCGGACAGCTCGTGCGGGCGCTTGCCGCCGAAGCCGCCCAGGTGAACGATCTCCAGGAACTCCCCGGCCCTGGCCTGGCGTTCGCGCTTGGCCACGCCCTGGGCCCGCAGGGCCATCTCGACGTTGGCCGAGACGGTGAGCCAGGGGAACAGCGCGGGTTCCTGGAACATCATGGCGATCTTGCGGCCCTCGGTGTCGATCCGGCCGGCCGTGGGCCCGTCGAGCCCCGCGACCAGGGAGAGCAGCGTGCTCTTGCCGCACCCGGAGGCGCCGAGCAGACAGACGAACTCCCCCTTTCCGACGGAGAGCGAGACGTTGTCGAGGGCCAGGAGACCGTTCTTGCCCTGGCCGTAGATCTTGGAGACGCCGTCCAGCCGGACCGCGGGCTCGCCACCCTCGGTCCGGCTGTCCGTCCGCTCCCGGAGCGGAGCTGTCACTTGCCCTCCCAGTGGAGAAGGATCCGGCGGTTACTTGTCGGCGACCGCGGTCTCGCCCTTGGCCTTGAGGATCTCGTTGAGGGGGTTGAGGTCGTAGATGCCGTTCAGGTCGACCGGCTGCAGCAGGCCGATCTTGACCGCGTGGTCGGCGCTGCCGACCAGCGAAGAGGCGATCGGGTCGTTGGTGAAGGTGACGTTCTTGAACACGCTGTCCAGGACCTCTTGCTTGAGCGGCTTGCCGGTCAGCTTCTCCAGCGCGCTGTTGACGGTCTTGGCGGCGTCGGCCGGGTCGGCGTTGATCGCGGCGTTGGCCTCGACGTGTCCCTCAAGGAGATGCTTGACCGTCTCGGGGTGCTGGGCCGCGAACTCCTGGCGGACGATCAGGTGAGTGATCACGAACTGCTTGTTCGGCCAGAGGTCGCGCTCGTCGACGAGGATCTTGCCCTTGCTCTCCAGGACCAGGCGGCTGGCGAACGGCTCGGGCACCCAGGCGCCGTCGATGTCGCCGGTGGCGAAGGTCTGCAGGGTCTGGGAGTTCTCCTGGGGGACGATGTTGACGTCGCCGCCGCCCTTGGTGTCGGTCTTCAGGCCCTTCTCCTGGAGCCAGTAGCGCAGGGCCACGTCCTGGGTGTTGCCGAGCTGCGGCGTGGCGATCTTCTTGCCCCTGAGATCCTCGGCGCTGTTGATCTCGGGCTTGACGACCAGGTAGACGCCGCCGGAGGCGGAGCCGGCGATGATCTTGATGGCCTTGCCCTTGGACTTGGCCCAGGCGTTGATGGCCGGGTTGGGGCCGATGTAGGTGGCGTCGATCGCGCCCGAGAAGACCGCCTCGATCGCGGCCGGGCCGGCGTTGAAGGTGCTGGTCTTGAGCTTGGTGTCGCCGAGGTGCTTGGCGAAGAAGCCCTTCTCGACGCCGACCAGCGCCGTGGAGTGGGTGATGTTGGGGAAGTATCCGAGCCGGACTTCCGCGAGTTCGTCTCCGCCGGCGCTGGAGGCCGCAGTCCCCGTCGTCTCCGTGCCCCCGCAGGCGGACGCCAAGGTCGTGAGCGCCAGTGCGGCCAGTGCGGCCACCACCCCGCGAACCCTGCGAGCGTTCATGAGTACTCCCTAATTCCTACTTTGTAAGTCGGCTATAGGTATATAAGAACCCCTAATGGCTACCAGTCAAGTAGGAATCGTAGGGAACGGTCCATCGTTACCGCTCCGTGCCCTTCGAGGGAGGTGTTCGTGGTCTGACGATCGAGGGGAAGATTGCTAAACCGATTGTTAAACTGAGGTGTGATCGCAGAAGAGAACATGCCCGGCGTCGGAGAGGGCCCGGCGAAGGTGATCAGCGTGTCCCTGCCGGAAGGAACGGTGCGCGCGCTCCGTGAGATGGCGGGAAACCGGGGGGTGTCCGCTCTGGTCGCAGCCGCGGTGGAGGAGCACCTGCGCAACCGTGCGACGGCCTCGTATCTGGATGAGTACGAGCGCGAACATGGGGCGTTCGACGAGGATGAGAAGCGTCATGCCGCGAACATCTGGTCATCGGCCGAGGAGCGGGAGGCGGGATGGCGGGCCGCCGGGTAGAGGTCGGAGGCACCCTGGTGCTCGACTCCCAGGGGCTTTCGCTCTACATGGACCAGGACCGCGCGGTGATGAACATGGTGCGATCCGCCCTGGACCGTGGAGCCAACCGTGTGATCAGCGGAGCCACGCTCATCGAGGTGCAGCACGACGGCATCGAACGCTCGCGCCTGAACCGCGTGCTGTCGCAGCTCGTCATCGAGCCGTTCGGCGTCGAACATTTCAAGGAAGCGGCCCGACTGCTCATGGAGACCGGGCTGTACGGTCACAAGTACGCGATCGACGCCATGGTCGCGATCACGGCCCGCCGTCAGCCGGGGCCCGTCGTCATGCTCACCTCGGACCTCGACGACATGTCCGTCCTGTGCGGTGAACGCGTCACCCTGGTGGCTGTCTGAGAGCTCCTCGCGGTGGTCGCCGGTCCCAGGGCTCGCGCGTCGTACGGCGGGCGAGCCCTGCGGCGAGGGTCACTTGCAGGCGACGTCGAGGGTGACGGCCTCCTGGCCGGGGTTGCGGTGCGCGCCCTTGGCGGAACCGGCCGTGGCCGGAGAGGAGGCGGGCCTCGCCAGGATGGCGCTGACCTTGTGCTTGATCAGCCGGTAGTCGGGATCGGCGGTGTTGATCAGCGGAGGGACGAACTGGAAGCTCTTGATCTTCGACTGCTTCACCTTCTCGGACAGGTCGATCAGGTTGGGCAGCAGCCCCTGCGGGATGTCGGTGGAGACCGCGTGCATCGTGGCGTCGGCCAGCTTCTCGAAGCTCCTGAGCACCGTCACCGGATCGGCCTGCTTGGCGACGGCGTTCATCAGGCACTTCTGCCGGCCCATCCGGACGTAGTCATCGCTGTAGGTGCGGGCCCTGCCGAACCAGAGCGCCTCCTCACCCGACAACTTCCGGGTGCCCTCCCGGATCAGGCCCTCGTTCTGCCTGCCGTACACGATGGGGTCCTTGACGGTGAGCTTCACCCCGCCCATCGCGTCGATGATCTCGGCGAAGCCGCTCATGTCGACCATGGCGTAGTTGGTGATGTCGAGCCCGGTGATGTCGCTGATCGTCCGCTTGAGCAGGAACGGGCCCCGCTGACCCTTGGGGACGCCCGGGACCATGCTGGGGTAGTCCTCGGCGTACTGGAAGACCTCGTTGAGCAGACCCGGGGTGTAGGGCGGCTCGCCGCCGAAGCCGTAGGGGAAGTGCTCGCGGGGCGGGCCCGCCGGCATCGGGACGTGCTCCAGGTTTCTGGGCAGGCTGAAAAGCACGGTGTCGCCGGTCCTGGTGTCGACGCTGGCGACGGTCATGCTGTCGGTGCGCACGCCGGGCCTGCTGGGCGCCGCGTCGGCGCCGATCAGCAGAATGTTGAGCCGTTCGCGGCCCTTCCACGGATCCACCGGGATCGGGGCGGTGTTGGCGGCGAACACCGAGGTGACCACGTGCTGGGAGACGAAGGCCAGGCGGGCCGCGTAGGCCATCGGCGCGATCACCGCCGCACACAGCAGGCCGACCGCGAGGGCCGAGAAGTAGCGGGTGAGGCCGGTCGACGACTCCGGACGGACCAGCTGGTAGGACCGGATGATCACGGCGACGGTGGCGGCGGCGAACAGCAACGCCCCCAGCGCGAAGGTCCACAGCCAGCTCGGCTGCACGGCCAGGGAGAGCAGCGCCGACCTGGTCTTCAACAGGGTGACCACGATCGCCGTGACGAGGATCACGTAGGTCCCCATCAGGAAGGCGCCCGCCACGCGCCGGCCCACCCACAGGTGGGCCAGACCCCACAGAGCAGCCGAGCCCAACGTCAACGCCAGACTCGATCCGACGCTCAGATCACCCCGTTTACCTGCCATCTTTCTACGGTCTCCTGTCCATGGATTTCACGTGTCACAGGTTAGTAACGGTTTTCGGATGAATGGGCTATGTGGCGACGCGACGCGCTGAGAAGCCCGGGTCAAGCTTCGGTGAGCGAAGGCTGACGTTTCGGGCAATCGCTGATCTCCAAATCACGGTCAAAAAGAGCGTCGAGCGGGTTTCACCAGGTGGGGGCGGGGATTCCCAGGTAAGGCCGGGGAGGGATGCCGTGTGCGGGCAGTGATCAGCGCGATCTTGATCGTGCTCGGCTGCGTCCTCGCCCCACCCGCTCTCACCGGGTTCTGGGTGGCGGACGAGATCGCCGACGCCGATCACTACGTCGAGGCCATGGCCCCGCTGGCCGTCCACCCCGACGTCCAGGACGCCGTCGTGGAACGCGTCACCGCGGCGATCACCAGACCGCTGCGGAAACGGGTGCTCTCCCCCACCGAGGATCTCATCCACACGCTGGTGGAGGCGGTCGTTATCGGTGAAGAGTTTCCCGCGATCTGGGATCGCGTGAACCGGATGACCCACAGGCAGCTCATCGCGATCCTGTCCGGTGAGGACGGCCGCGCGTCCGAGGGGCGAGGCGACACCGTCAGCCTCGACCTGACCCCCGTGTACAACCTGGTCAAGAACTCACTGGAGGAGCTGGTCGAGCGGGAGCTGGGGGGATCCGTCCCCAATCTGCACCCCGCGCTCGACCTTTTCTCCTCGGCAGACCTGGTCAGGGCACAGACCCTGTACACCTGGCTGACCAGGCTGAAATGGGTGCTGCCGCCGTTGTCCCTGGCCGCGCTGGCGGCCGGGGTGGCACTGGCCCGCGACCGGGTGAGAGCGGTGCTGGGCGCCGGTCTCGGCCTGGCCGCCGGCATGCTCGTGCTGGCCGTCACCCTGACCGTGGTCCGCGACGTCTACCTGCCCGGCTACGTGGAGAACGCGATGTCGGTCGCCGCCGCGACCGCCATCTTCGACGCGCTGACCGGATTCCTGAGGGCCGGCCTGCGCGTCCTGTTCGCGGTCGGCCTGCTCGCGGCCGCGGCCGCCTTCCTCGTGGCCTGCCGGAGGCGGGCCGACGGCGATCACCAGTCGGCCGCGCCCGCGAACGACGTCGCCGCGGGCTGAAAACCCAGCAGGTCGCGGGCCGCGGTGATGTCGAGGGTCCGCTCCACCGCCAGGTGACCCACCGCGTAGCGGGTGAGCCGGGGCGGGCGCGACCGTCCGAGCAGCCGGAACGCGGCCTCGGCGGCACCCGCGAGGGGGTCGGCCAGCTTGAGCGGCAGGTAGTACGGCTCGGCGCCGATGCCGCGCTCCCGCAGGATCGCGCGCAGGGCGTCGTCGAGGACGACCGGCTCGGCGTCGGTCACGTTGAACACGCCGTGCTCGACGGGGCCGCAGGCGGCCAGCAGGCAGGCCTGGACCAGATTGGCCACCGAGGTCAGGCTGATCCGCTGGCGCCCGTCGCCCACCGCCAGGAGCCTGCCGCCCCGGACCGCTCCCAGGACTCGGGGAAGCAGGGTCGTGTCCCCCCTGCCGTACACGGCGTGCGGCCGCAGGACGACGGCCCTGTGCAGGGCCCCCTCCGCGGCGGCCTTCGCGGCGCCGTAGGCGTTGGCGTACCGGCGCACCGGGGCCATGTCCTCGGTGGCCATCACGGTCGGCCGGAACGGGTCGTAGACGCTGGCCGTGCTCACGTGCACGAACCTGGCCCCCGGGAAAGCCGCGGCCGCGTTGCGGGTGCCGTCCACGTTGGCCGCCCAGATGTCCCGCGGCGGCCCCCAGTCCGTGACACTTCCCGCGCAGTGGATCACGGCGTCGACCTCCGGCAGGTCCGGCCTGGCCCCCAGGAGATCCCACGAGGTGTACGGCGCGCCGCCCACATGCGCGCGGTCCACCGACGGCCGCCTGCCGAAGGCGAAGACCTGCCATCCCCTCCGCACGGCCGCACGGCAGACCGCGCCGCCCACGAACCCCGAGGCCCCGCTCACCCCGACCCTCACCGGGCCTGCCCCCGCCCGCGGCCGGCGCGGTGCTCAGTCACGATGGGCGACCAGGTCACGAAGGGCGGCGCGGTCGAGCTTGTCGGCGCGGCCGGAGCGGGGGAAGGCGTCGAGCGGCTCGATCCGGTCGGGAAGGGCGGCGGCGTCCACGATCGCCGGAAGAGCCTTCCTGACCAGGCTCTCGTCGTAGCCGTCGGCGGGGATGACGGCCAGCACGACCTCCTCGTCCCCGGTCTCGGGGTCGGCGAGTCCGACGATCGCGGCCTCGGCCACGCCGGGCAGCGCGGCCACGGACGACTCGTAGAGGCCGGGGTAGATGTTCACCCCGTCGCGAAGGATCATGTCCTTCTTCCGGCCGAGCAGGACGAGCCGCCCGTCCTCGACGCGGACCAGGTCGCCGGTGGCGATCTCCTCCAGCGGGTCCTCGCCGAGATAGCGCTGGGCGAGATGCGGGCCGGAGACGAACAGCTCGCCGTCGTCGGCGATCCGGACGCCGACCCCCGGCAGCGGCGCCCCGAGGAGATCCCCTTCTGCCTGCGCCAGCTTCTCCCGCGCGGAGGCGATCGCGATCGGCAGTGCCTCGGTCATCGCGTAGACGGACAACACCTCCGGCCCGGCCTCGAGTGCCCTGCGCAGGACGGCCGGGGGAGCCGGAGCCGCGCCGAGCAGCAGGTAGCGCAGGGTCGCGGGAAGCGTGGGCGTCCGGCGCAGCAACCTGTCCAGATGCACCGGGACGGCGAAGGTGTGAGTGGCGCCCCTGGCGGCCAGCTCCGCGGCGAGATCCCCGCCGCCGGGCAGCGACCAGGTGGCCCCGGCCAGGAGCGCGGGTAGCCCCAGCATCAGCTGGTCGGTGTGCACGACGTCACCGGGACCCAGCGGGAAGGCGCTGCGGAAAAGCGCCAGCCCCGCGGCCAGGGACCCCCGGGTGTGCACCACGCCTCGCGGGCGCGCGGTGGTCCCCGAGGTGAAGATCACCGCCGCCGGCTGATCCGCGGTGGCGGCGAAGGCGTCCGGGGCGGGCAGTCGGGGCGTTCGGAGAATCCGGGCCAGACGCAGGGCTCCCCGGGGCACTCCGGGCAGCCAGGGGCCCGTGTAGAGGTGGCGGACGGACCGGCCGGGAAGCGGGTCGCGGAGGTTGGGCAGCAGCAGGCCGCGGCGGCGGGCCAGTGCCTTGAGCGGGCCGCTCAGCGTGTAGAGCAGGGACTCGGCGACCACCCACTTCGGGCGGGTGGCGGCCATGCGGGCGGCGAGCACCTCGGGGGCGAGCCCCGGGTCGGCGAGCACGAGCGTCCCGCCCGCCGCCACCGCCCCCAGCGCGAGCGCCACCGCGTCCACTCCCGGCCGCACCGCGAAGAGCACCCCGTCCCCCGGCTGCCCGGCCAGCTCGTCGCGGACCGCGTTCACCCGGCGGGCCAGCTCGCCGTAGGCGACCTCGCGGCCGCGGCCGTCGACGATGGCGGTCCGCGCCGGCTCCCGTCCGGCGGCGGCCATGATCCCGGTGATGACGTCGTCGTTCATGCGGCGGTGATCCACAGGTGCTCGTAGGTGGGGATGAGGACTCCTCGGGCCGCGCGCCGCCGTACGACGCGCACGTGGTGGGAGAGCAGGACCGAGGCCACGGCGCGGATCTCGGCCAGGGCCAGCGGGTAGCCGATGCAGAAGTGCGGGCCGGCGCCGAACCAGAGGCGGCGCAACTCGGGCGGATGCCCGCGCGAGGGATCGAACGGGCCGTAGGCGCGGGCGCAGTTGTGGGTCACGATCAGCACCCTGTCGCCGGGCCGCACCGGCACCCGGCCGATCCGCGCGGCCGAGCCCACCGAGCGCAGCATCACCGGCGTCGGAGTGGTGATCCGCATGGCCTCCTCGATCACCCGGTCCAGGTCGTCCACCGGCGTCCGATGGTCGTGCAGGAGGGCGATCAGCCGGGGCACGAACGTGGCGACCGTCTCGGTGCCGGTCAGGAAGAACGCCCCGGCCGCGCCCCTGGCCTCGGCCGCCGACAGCCCCTGCGCCCGCATCCGGCCCATGACGGTGGACTCGTCCCCGGACTCGTAGGCGGCCTGAGCGACGTCCCCGATCCCGTCCAGCACCTGCCGGGCGATCGCCACCTGCCGCCCCCGCAGCCGCCGGGACCGCAGCGAGACCATCGACACGATCCGCTCCCCGTCCGCGAACAGCTCGCGAGCCCGGGCCTCGGAGACCTCACCCAGCCCGATCACCCGGCAGATCACCGCTCCGGCCATCACCCGCATGGTGTCGACCAGGTCGATCGTCTCGCCACGCCCCAGCCGTGCGGACAGCTCCGCCAGCGGCTCGCGCAGCACGTCGGCGACCAGCGTCGAGACGTAGGCGGGGGTGAACAGCGGCATCAGCTTCCGGCGCAACGCCAGATGCCCGGGGCCCTCCATGTTGAGCAGCACCGAGGGGCCGAGCACCGGCGTCCACAGGTCGCCGGGCGATCCGGGACCGTCCTTGCGGAACCGCTCGTCGGTCAGCACGGCGCGCGCGGTGGCGGCGTCGTTGACCACGACCCCCAGACCGGGCACGCGGACCACCGGCCCGAGGCGGGCCAGCAGCCGCATGAGCGGGTAGACGAAGGGGTGCGCGGCCAGGTAGAGCCGGGCCTCGTGGTTCACCGGATATCGATCACTTCGGGGCGGTAGCGGTGGTCGGCGTACCAGGCCAGGGTTCCCGCCAGGCCGTAGGCCCGCAGGCGCCTGACCGAGCCGAAGACGACCACGTCGCGGCGTGAGCCGTAGGAGGCGGTGAGTTTGCGGACCCGGTTGACCAGGGCGCGGTCCTCGTGGACCTCCTCGATCGCGGTTCTCGGGAAGCCGCCCGCCCGCTCGTAGAGGGCGGCGGTGATGGCCAGGGTCGCGCCGGGCATCATCACGTACGGCCCGAGATACTCCGGCGAGCGGTTGCCGGGCCGGAAGCGGCCGAACGCCGCGGCCACGTCCACCACGAACGGGATGAACCGCCGCTCCCAGAACTTCAGCGGGAACTCGTCGGTGCGGGGCACGAGCCGGCCGCCCACCATCTCCAGCCCGTCGCCGAACGCGCGCCGGATGTTGCGCGCCCAGTCGGGACGGGGCAGGCAGTCGGCGTCGGTCCTGGCCAGATGGGTGGCGCCGTGCGCGATGGCATGGCGCATCCCGGTGTCGGAGGCGGCACCGGTGCCCTTGCGGGTCTCGGTGATCACCTCGACGCCGTGCCGCCGGACGATCTCGGCGGTGTCGTCGGTGCTCGCGTTGTCCACCACGACCAGCGTGAAGTCACGGTCGTCCTGCTCGGCCAGCGCCCGGAGCGTCGCCTCGATGCCCGCGGCCTCGTTGTAGGCCGGAACGATCACCCAGAGGTCCATCACATCTCCGCCAATATCACGCCGGTGCTGATCCCGCCGCCCAGACCGAGCAGCGCGACCCGGTCGCCCGGCTCCCACGTGCCCAGCGTGAGCTGGAGCGGCAGCGTGGTCGAGGCGCAGTTGCCGTGCTCGGTCAGGCTGACCACGAGCTTGTCGTCGGGGATGCCCAGCGCCGTCGCGAGGAAGCGCAGATACGGCAGCGCCACCTGGTGCACCGCCACCACGGCGAAGTCGTCCCAGCTCAGGCCGGTGCGCTTGAGCGCGTTGAGGAAGATGTCCGGGCCGACCAGCTCGAAGGCCTCCTTCAGCCGCCGCCCGTCGCCCTGGAAGTAGGAGTATTCGGGATCACGCGGATGCGCCGAACCGCCTCCCGGCAGGGTGCCGATCGCCCACGCGGTGGAGTCGGCCGAGAAGTCCCGGTAGAAAATGCCACGTTCCAAGTCGGCGGTGACCAGCACCGCGGCCCCGGTGTCGGACAGCGTGTATCCGGCGAAGGAGTCCACGAACTGCGCCCGGTCCCGCACCCGCCACCGGATCGCCCGTGAGGGAATCTCACCCGAGCAGACCAGCACCCTGCGGTGCGCGCCGGACAGGATCAGCGCCTCGGCGACCTGGATCCCGTTGAGCATGCTGTTACAGGCGTTCTTGACGTCGAACACGGGGCAGGACAGGCCCAGCTTGGCCGCGACGATGTGGGCGGTGGCCGGTTCGACCATGTCCTGCGAGGCGGAGGCGAAGATCAGTAGATCGACACCGGTGTGGTCGAGCCTGCGGGCGGCCTCCGCCGCCAGGTCGGACGCCTGCTGGTCGTCGTGGGCGACGTGTCGTGACCGGATTCCCGTCAGCCGCTCGACGACTCCCTGGTAGGGCACGTATCCCTCGATCCGCTGCTCCACCTCCGCGCTGGTCAGCGTCCGGTCCGGCAGATACGTCGCGACGCCCGTGATCCGGGCCTTCATCGCTCCCCCTAGGTCAGGTCAACTCTCCCCATGCCCGCGCAATGTATCGAAAAGACTGGCAATTGTCCTGGTCATGTCGGCGGGATGGGGCCGATGCGCATCAGGGCGTCGATGTGGTCGCGCAGCTCGGCGGGCTGGGAATGATCAAGGGGTCCGGCAGGCGCCTGTGGCGCCGGGTCGGATCGCTGCCGGGCACTGAGGCCGGGCCGGTTCCCGTGGCGGGGTGACCCCGCAGCGGTGCGGGCCGTTCTCCGGCGATCCCGCGGTGGCGTGGGCCGTTCTGCGGGACTGGATCGCCGCCATGGCTTGACCTGCGGGTCCTGGCGGGGTTGGCATGAGCCGATCTCCGATGGGTAGCCGGTGCCGCCATGAGCGACGTTCAGACGGGGACGGTGACCACGAAGGTCCCCGCACGGTTGGACCGGCTGCCATGGTCACGATGGCACTGGATGATCATCATCGGCCTGGGAACCGTCTGGATCCTCGACGGCCTCGAAGTAACGATCATCGGCAACCTCTCGGCCCAGCTGGCCAAGGACGGCAGCGGCCTGGACATCACCCAGGCCCAGGTGGCCGGTACGGCGGCGGCCCTCTACGTGGCCGGCGCGTGCCTCGGGGCGTTGTTCTTCGGCTGGCTCACCGACCGGTTCGGCCGCAAGAAGCTGTTCATCATCACGATGGTCGTCTACCTGATCGCCACCGCGGCGACCGCGCTGTCGTTCTCCGCGTGGTGGTTCTTCCTGTTCCGGTTCCTGACCGGGTTCGGCATCGGCGGGGAGTACGCCGCGATCAACTCGGCCATCGACGAGCTGATCCCGAGCCGGCACCGCGGCCGGATCGACATCGTCATCAACGGCAGCTACTGGCTCGGCGCCGCCGGTGGCGCGTTGCTGACCGTCCCGCTGCTGAACAACTTCGCGGTGAACGTGGGCTGGCGCATCGCGTTCGGCCTGGGCGTGGTCCTCGGCCTGGGCATCCTGATCGTCCGGCGGCACGTGCCGGAGAGTCCCCGCTGGCTGTTCATCCACGGCCGGGACCAGGAGGCGGAGAAACTGGTCGACGACATCGAGAAGGAGATCGAGCGCGACGGGGACGTCCGGCTGGAGGAGCCGTCACAGGCGATGACCATCCACCAGCGCAGGTCGATCGGGTTCGGCCGGATCGCGCACACCATGGTCGCCCGCTATCCCAAGCGCACGATCCTCGGCTTCTCGCTCTTCATCGGACAGGCGTTCCTCTACAACGCCATCACCTTCGGTTACGCCCAGATCCTGTCGACCTTCTTCAAGATCGACACCAGTGCGGGCTACTTCTTCGCCGTGATCGCGGTGGGCAACTTCCTCGGCCCGCTGCTGCTCGGGCGGCTGTTCGACACCGTCGGCCGGGTGCCCATGATCTCCGGCACCTACATCGGGTCCGGAGTGCTGCTGCTCGGTACGGCCTGGCTGTTCGACCAGGGGGCGCTGACCGCGGTCACGCTGACCGCCTGCTGGTGCGTCGTGCTCTTCTTCGCCTCGGCCGGGGCGAGCGCGGCCTACCTGACCGTCAGCGAGATCTTCCCGATGGAGACCCGGGCCATGGCCATCGCGTTCTTCTACGCGATCGGCACCTTCGTGGGAGGCATCGCCGGTCCGCTGGTCTTCTCCGGCCTGGTCGAGAGCGGCAAGCCGGGCGACACCGCGCTGGCCTTCTCCATCGGCGCCGTTCTCATGATCGCGGCCGGTCTGGTGGAGGTGTTCCTCGGGGTCAAGGCCGAAGGCAGGAGCCTGGAGGACATCGCCGAGCCGCTGAGCGCCACGTCGTCCTGACCGGTGGTCCGCGACGGCCGATCCCCACCGCGGCGGATCGGGACGGGATGTGACACCGTCCTGACCGGTCTCCGCCGCCGCGGTGGGGCGACGCGTGAAAACGGCCTTCGGGACGGGTAGCTTGATACGATAGTCATTATCACTTGAGCACCTGTTCAGGAGTTTGCCCCATGAATGTCCTCACCGGCCTGGACGCGTGCACCACCATGGAGCCGGACGAGGACAGGGTCGCGGCGACACGGGACCGGCTCGTCACCCCCGAGGAGGCCACCCAGCTCGCCGAGCTGTTTCGGCTGCTGGGCGATCCGACCCGGGCCCAACTGCTGTACGCGCTGCTCGAAGCCGGAGAGCTCTGCGTCTGTGATCTCACCGAGACGGTGGAGGTCAGCGACACCGCCGTGTCGCACGCGCTCCGGCTGCTGCGCACCGCGGGCATCGTGGCCAGCCGCCGAGCCGGGCGGATGATCTACTACCGTCTCGCCGACGTGCACGTGCGGATGCTTCTCGACCTCAGCCGCGAGCACCTGCGCCACGGCTGACCCTCCCACCGGGTCCGGGATCGGCCGGATGCGGTCCGGACGTCGCCGGACCGCATCCGGCCGGACCGGTTCAGGCCTCCACCAGGTCCAGCCTGGGCTCCACGCGCTCTGGCTCGACCTCCGCCGGGTCCGGCCCGGCCTTCATCGGGCGGAACGTACGGCGGTAGGCCATCGGCGAGACGCCGATGGCCGCCTGCAGGTGCTGCCGGAGCGAGGCGGCGGTGCCGAACCCGGCCCGCACGGCGACGGCGTCCACCGGCAGGTCGCTCGCCTCCAGCAGCCGCCGGGCCAGCTCCAGCCGCTGCACGGTGAGCCACTGCCCCGGGCTGACCCCCATCTCGTCACGGAAGCGCCGGGTGAAGGTGCGCCGGCTCATCCTGGCGTGGGCGGCCAACTCGGTGAGCGGAAGCGGCAGGTGAAGGCGCTCCAGCGCCCAGGCCCTGGTCGCGGTGGTGGTGGCCGCGGACTGTTCGGGGACCGGGCGCTCGATGAACTGGGCCTGGCCGCCGTCACGCCATGGTGGGACGACGCACCGCCGTGCCGTCCGGTTGGCCACCTCGCTGCCGTGGTCGCGGCGGACGACGTGCAGGCACAGATCGACTCCGGCGGCCACGCCGGCCGAGGTGAGGACATCCCCGTCGTCCACGAACAACACGTTCGGATCGACGTCGACCTGGGGGAACAGCTTCTGGAAGCGTTCGGCGTGGCTCCAGTGGGTGGTCGCCGGGCGGCCGTCGAGCAGCCCGGCCGCCGCCAGCACGTAGGCGGCGGTGCAGATCGAGATCAGGCGGGCGCCCGGCCTGATGAGGGCGAGCGCCCGTGCCAGCGGCTCGGGAAGCCGGCCCTCCTCGGCGATCGGGCCGAGCGCGTGGGTGGCCGGGATCACCACGGTGTCCGCGGTGGCCAGCGCCTCGGCTCCGTGCTCCACCGTGATGCGGAAATCGGCGTCGGTGCGGACGGAGCCGCCGTCGACGGTGCAGGTGATCACCTCGTAGAGCGGTTCGCGGTCCGGTCCCCTGGCGATGCCGAAGATCCGGGCCGGGATGCCCAGCTCGAAGGGGATGACACCCTCCAGGGCCAACACGACGATTCTGTGCATGTCCCGATCCTTGCACACAGCGAATTCGGGCCACTTTCACCAGGGGTTAATGTCGGGATTGATTCTTTACGATGTCTCTCAAGGCTTTCCTGTCCTGCCGGGGTATTCATCGCCATGTGATCAAATATCTGGCGGGAACGGTAGTTGTGATGGCGGGTCTGCTGGGGCTCCCTGCTCCGGCGTCGGCCGAGGAGCACGCCGTACATCCCGATGACTACGCGAAGGCCGATGAGCGCGTCGTACATCCCGGTGACTACGCGAAGGCCGTGGAGCGGCTGCAGCAACGGCTACAGGAGCTGCGCTTCTCTCCGGGCCTGGTGAACGGCTACTACGGCGTGGAGACCCAGTCCGCGGTCTGGGCCTTCCAGGAGTCGCAGGGGCTGACGGTCAAGGACGAGGTCGGGCCGGAGACCTGGCAGGCGCTTGAGCACCCGCGCCGGTTGCCGCCGCTGGTGTCCGCGGGACAGCCCCGGCGAGTCGAGATCGACCTGCACCGCGAGCTCCTCACCGTCTACCGTCACAACCGCCCGAGGCTCATCTCGCATGTCTCCACGGGCAGCGGGCCCTACTTCTGCCAGTACGGCTACAGCTCCAACGCGCTCACCCCGACGGGCAACTTCCGCATCGTCGAACGTGATCCGCACCAGGCGGCGAACCCGTTGGAGACGATGTACGAAACGCTCTCCTTCAGCAGGAGCCGCCGTGTCGGCGACTTCAGGAGAGGCGTCACGAGCGGTCTGACCACCGGTCTCAAAGGCGCAGGAACGGGCGTGGTCATGAGTCTGTCGATCAAGGACCCGGTCCTCCCCGTCCGTCCGGTCCCACCGGCCGCGTCGGTCTCCGACGCCGCTCCGGCCGGATCCGTCCCGGCTCCACCGGCCTCCTCGGCGATGCCGGTCCGGGTGGCCTCCGGATGCGCCCGGGTCCCGGAGCACATCGCCGAGCAGCTCTTCCACATGGTCACCGTGGGCGAACGGGTGTACGTCCGCCGCATGTCCTAGATCGGGACGGTGGTGGACAGCGGCAGCCGGAGGACCAGCCGGGCGCCACGGCCGTTGGCGTTGTCGGCGGCGTACAGCTTTCCCCGGTGCGCGTGCGCGATGTCCCTGGCGATGGGCAGGCCCAGTCCCGTCCCCCCGGCGTCACGGCTGCGTGCGGAGTCCAGGCGGGTGAACCTCTGGAAGATCCGCTCGCGCTGGTCCGCCGGGATGCCGAGCCCGTCGTCGGTGATCTCCAGCACGGCCTCGTCGCCCTCGGTGTCGACGGAGACCTCGACCTCGCTCGCCGCGTGCCGGTCGGCGTTGGCGAGCAGGTTGGTCAGCAGCCGGGCCAGCTGGAGCCTGTTGCCCCGCACGGTCACCTCCGGCTTGAGGCGCATGACCACCTCGTGCCGTGCCGACCGCCGGCACACCTCGCCGGTGACCAGCCCGGCGAGGTCGATCGTCTCGGGCAGGTCCTGCGCCCCGGCGTCGAGCCGGGCGAGCATGAGCAGGTCGTCCACGATGGCCTGGAGCCGCTCGGCGTCGGTCAGCACCGACCGCATCGTCTGCGACGGGTCCTCGGCCTCGGGATCGTGGAGCGCCAGCTCGATCTTGGTGCGCAGCCCGGTCAGCGGGGTGCGCAACTCGTGGGAGGCGTCGGAGGCGAGGCGGCGCTGGTTCTCCGTGGTCTGCTCCAGCCGGTCGAGGGTGGCGTTGACGGCCCGGGTGAGCTCCGCCATCTCGTCATCCCGCTCGGGCACGGTCATCCGGCGGCTGAGATCGGCGGTGCCGGTGATCTCCGCCATCTCGGCGCGGATCCGCCGTACCGGCGCCAGGGTCCGCCCGACCACCTGCCAGGTGCCCCAGCCGACCAGTGTCAGGATGAGCAGGGAGAAGGCGCCCAGAGCGATCTCCAGGGCGTGGCCGGCGAGCATCGGGGGCTCGGGCGCCGCCGCGTAGATCATGACGTCTCCGTAGGGGGACCTGCGGTTCTGGAAGCCCACGACGACGAAGCACCTGCGCCCTTGGCCGGCGATCGTCGTGCAGGAGGTCCCGTCCACCCGGCTGTCGTCAGGGGCGGGCCACATGTCGCTGATCGGGGGATGCCCCTTCAGCGCCGGGCTGGACAGCACGATCCGGCCGTCGCGGGTGATGACCTGCAGGCGGTCGACCCCGTTCGTCGGCAGGGCGTCGACCGGGGACCCCTTGCTGACGACCTCGTACGTCTGCCGGGCCGCCTTGGCCACGGTCTCGATGATCTCGTTCTGAACCTTGGTCCGCACACCCAGCGACATCGTCAGCACGCCGATTCCCAGCACCACGGCGGTAAGCACGAGCGCTGCGAGCGTCGCCCGGCCCTGGATCGAGCGCAGGCTTCGGGCTGAAGCCACTTTTCCCCCCGAAAATCCCTTTCGCATATTTATAAGCGGAGGGTATTCATCGGGGAGCAAAGGCGGTCTATGCTCTTATGTCCGTTTAGTTGGAAAGGGTAATCGTGCCGAGTTCGCCGCGGGAGGCGACGCCGAGCTTCGGATAGGCCTTGTAGAGGTGGTAACCGACCGTACGCGGGCTGAGGAAGAGCTGGGCCGCGATGTCGCGATTGGACAGGCCCCGCGCGGCCAGCCGTACGATCTGCAGCTCCTGTGGCGTCAGCCGGGCGAGCAGACCGGGCGCGGGCGCGGCGGGCGCGGCGGATCCGGTGGCGCCCAACTCGGCGCGCGCACGGCCGGCCCACGGCGTGGCCGTCAGGCGCTCGAAGGTCTCCAGCGCGGCGCGCAGGTGGCCGCGCGCGTCGGACTTGCGGCGAGTACGGCGCAGCCACTCGCCGTAGAGCAGCTCGGTCCTGGCCCGCTCGAAGGGCCGCCCGTCGAGCGCCAGCGCCGCGGTGAAGTGGTCTTCGGAGTCTTCGAGCAGCGCCCGGCAGCGCAGCACCAGGGCCTCGGCCCACGGCTGTCCCGTACGGCCGGCCCACTCCCGATAGCGGGCGAAGGCCTCGGCCGCGCGCTCCGGAGCGCCGAGCCGTACGGCCGCCTCCACCAGGTCGGGCACGCAGCGCGTCTCGGACACGTGGTGCCCGCCGGCCATGGGCCCAAGCCGGGAGAGCGCGGCCTCCACCCGGCCGTGGCCGAGGTCGAGCACGCCCAGCGCCCAGGTCGCCCACTGCGTCCCGGCCACACCGTCGGCCAGGGCCTCGTCCGCGAACGCGTGGCAGCGCTCGTCGTCGCCCTCGATCGCGGCGAGATAGGCCAGGAAGCTGTTCGTCTGGCTGGCCCACTGCCGCTGCCCGGTGTCGCGCGCGATGCGCAGCCCCTCGGTGGCGGTGGTCAGCGCGTCGCGGTGCCGTCCGTGGAAGAGCTCGGCCTCGGCGAGGAAGAACAGCAGCGTCGGCAGCACCGCGATGTTGCCCAGGGTCCGCGCCTCGGCGACCAGCGACGCGGCGCTCTCGCCGACCTCCTCGTCCTGCCCGTTCGCCAGCCCGACCCCGCAGGCCTGCACCAGGTCGCGCGGGCTGTCCGCTCCGGCTTTCCGCGCACGGGCGACCATCTCCGTCAGCGACGGCGGAGTGCCGCGCCGGGACAGGGTCGCGATCAGGAACTCGACGACCGGCGCGACCGGGTCGTCGGCGGGAAGATCGAGGGTGCCGAGCGTCACCACGGTGCGGTCGAGCTCGGGCACGCCGATGTACCAGGCGGTGTGCAGGGCCTGCATCAACATCCGCGCCGCCCGGGGGCCGTCCACCGTCGTGGCGCCGTCGAGCAGTGCCTCGTGCGCGCTGCGCAGCGACCCGCGCAGGAAGTCGGCGGTCGCCCGGACATGCGTGAGCCGGGCCCGGAGCGCCGGAATCCCGGCCTCCTCGACGCCCTCCCCGGTCAGCGTGGTCAGCCGCTGGGCACCCTGGTCGGCGAATGCTCCGGCCCGCTCCAGCTCGCCGGCTCCGGCCGCCGTCTCCGCGGCCAGCGTGAGCCGCCTTGCCTGGCTCTCGGGCCGCGCGCTGAGCCGGGCCGCCCGCTCGTAGGTGGTGGCCGCGGCGGCGTAACCGTTGCGCCCGCTCGCTCGCGCCGCGGTCCGCTCCAACTCGGCGGCCACCTCCTCGTCCGGACCGGTCGCGGCCATGGCCAGGTGCCAGGCGCGCCGGTCGGCGTCGTCGGGGCCGTCGAGCGCGGCGGCCAGCGCCCTGTGCACCGCCAGGCGCAGGCTGGGCGGGATCCCCTGGTAGACGGCGGCCCGCACCAGGGGGTGCCGGAAGGTCACGATCCCCTCGTCGACCCTGATCAGGCCGGCGCTCTCGGCCGGATGAAGATCTTCGAGGAAGTCTCCGAACCCGGCCGCCGCCCGCAGGACGACGGCCAGGTCACCGGTGTCCTCGGCCGCGGCCACCGCCAGCAGCCCCTGCGTCGCCTCGGGCAGCTGCCTGACCTGGCCGAGGAAGGCGTCCTGGACCCGGCGGGTGAGCGGCAGCGCCGTACCGTCGGCGGGGGCCGCGGCGGGCAGTTCGATCAGCGCGAGCGGGTTGCCCTGCGCCTCGGCCAGCACGCGATAGCGGACGACGGGGTCGACTCCGGCGCCCAGCAGCGCGGCGGCGGCCGAGGCGTCGAGCCCTTTCACCGGAAGCTCCGCCATTCCCGGCGCGGTGAAGGGCTCCCTCGCGGCGAGGATCAAGGCGACCCCCTCGGCGTCCAGCCGTCGAGCGGCGAACAGCAGCGCGTCGGTCGAGGCCCGGTCGAGCCACTGCGCGTCGTCCACCAGCATCAGCAGCGGGCCGTCCTCGGCCAGCTCCGACAGCAGGGAGAGCACGGCCAGGCCGACCAGCAACCGGTCTCCGGCCTCCGCGGAGGCCAGGCCGAACGCGGCCCGCAGCGCCCGCTCCTGCTGCTCGGGCAGCGCCTCCACCCGGTCGAAGACGGGCCGCAGCAGCAGGTTCAGCCCGGCGAACGGCAGTTCGGCCTCCGACTCGACCCCGGTGCCGCGGATGATCCGCATGTCCCCGGCCGAGCCGGCCGCGTATTCCAGCAACGCGGTCTTGCCGATCCCCGGCTCGCCCCGGACGAGCAGGGAGCCGCTTCGTCCCGCACGGGAGTCCGCCAGCAGCCGGTCGATGACGGCCTGCTCGGCGGCCCTTCCGTACAACATGCTCCGAACCCTACTTAAAGCGGCAATCAGGCGCTTGCGCAGGAGTCATGGGTGGCGTCGAAGCCCTTGAGGTTGTCGGGGTCGTCCGGCCGAAGGGGCTTGAGCCCCTTCCAGTCGTCGCCGATGGTCAGGACGAGCCGCGCCGTGGTCGCCCGGGGGACGGGCCTGGCGGTGGAGGAGAGCAGATCGCGGGTGAGGGTCGGCGCCCCCGGTGCGCCGTTCGGCGAGTAGGCGATGGTGGTCTTCGGGTACGGCTTGCGCGGCGCGTCGCCGATCTTGGCGATGTGGTAGCCCCGCTCCTCCAGGATGGCGGCCACCTGGGTGGCCAGACCGGAACGGCCGGTTCCGTTGCGCACCTCGACCTGGATCTTCGACCGGGCCACCTTGGCCTGACCGCCCTTGACGCCGGAGCCGTCGACGGCCTTGTCCCGGGCGACGATCTGGAACAGCTTCTTGCTCTGCGGCTCGACCCACTCCACCCGGCCGGGATAGGTGACCGAGTACCGCCAGGGAGTGGTGATGAAGTGGATCTGTCCCGCCGCCAGGCCCTGGGCACTGCTGGCCAGATCCTTCATGACGAGGGGGGTGAGAGCGGGGTCGGTGGTGACCGATTTGGTGGCCGCGTCGAGGAAGCCGAAGAGTCTCGTGGGATCGGTGAGCGTCTCGCCGCTCATCACCTTCTTGACCATGGAGGCGATGAACATCTGCTGCCGCTGGATGCGCCCGATGTCGGAGCCGTCCCCCAGGCTGTAGCGGGCCCGGACGTAGCCCAGGGCCTGCTCTCCCTTGAGCGTCTGCCGGCCCGCGGGGAGGGTGAGCAGGGCCTTCTTGTCGTGGATCGGTTCGGGCACGCAGACCTCGACCCCGCCGACCGCGTCGACCATGCCCTTGAATCCGGTGAAGTCCACCTTCACGAAATGGTCGATGCGGATCCCGGTCAGGGCCTCGACGGTCTTCCAGGTGCAGGTGATCCCACCGGAGTTGAACGACTCGTTGATCATGCCCAGGTGCGCCCGCTGGCCGGGCAGCCCCTGTTTGGCCCGGCACTCGGGGAGCGCGACCATCGAGTCCCGGGGGAAGCTGACGACCATCGCGTTGTCCCGCTTCGGCGAGATGTGCGCAAGCATGATGGTGTCGGTCCGCTCGCCGGGGAACTTGCCGTATTTGGCGTTCTTGCCGCTGCGCTGGTCCGATCCGACGACCAGGACGTTCAGCGCCTTGGTCGCGACCTTGACCGGACGGGTGCCCAGGTCCTCCGCCTGGACGTCGATGTGCTTGACGTTCCCGGTCAGCTTGAGATACGCCCCGCCCACCGTGGCGGCCACCGCGACCACGACGGCGGTGACGACGGCCACCAGCCACCACAGCCACCTGCGCCGGCGCCGGGGCGGCCCCTGGTTCGCGGGCCTTGTGGGTGCGTCGATCAACCCGCTGCTCACATGACTCCTGAGGGGATGGGCCAGGGCGTGCACCCATGGCTGAGGAGCCGGATTCCGGCCGTCGCCGAGTGTACTAATCCTCCATAAGGGGTAGATAAGAACCCGCGATTATGATGTGGATGAAGATCACCCCAAAGTGGGACGTCACGGTGGAGACTCCTGCCGCGGGACCGGGTGAAAGCCCGATTTCCGGGCTCCTGTTACGATCCGCCGATGATTATCCGCGACGGTGAACTCGATGACGTCCCGGCGGTTCTGGGCATGTTCGACAGCGCGGTGGCGTGGCTGACCGCGCGGGGCCGTACCGGCCAGTGGGGCAGCGAGCCGTTCTCCGCCAAACCGGCTCGCGTCGAACGGGTCACCTCCTGGGCCGGTTCCGGGGGGATGCGCATCGCCGAGATCGACGACGAGCCCGCCGGATGCATGGTGGTCGGGCCCGCGATGGACTACGTCACCCCGGCCTCCGAGCCCGAGCTGTACGTCCAGGGGCTGGTGATCGACCAGCGCTTCCACGGCCACGGCGTCGGCTCCGCCCTGCTGGCCCGAGCCCGCGCCGAGGCGGCCGAGCAGGGGATCTCTCTGGTCAGGGTGGACTGCTATGCCGGAGACGACGGCAGGCTGGTGAAGTACTACGAAAGCCAGGGCTTCACCAGGACCGAGACGTTCAAGGTCGGCGAGTGGCCCGGCCAGATCCTGGAGGCACGGCTGCCCGGTTGACCTCGAGCCTGCTTGAGGTTGCACGGTGGTCGTCACGGGTCGTCGATTCGACCGGTTCGCCAGTGCCCAACCGACCCGTCAGGGAGGCCGTCGTGCTCGACGTCGCAGTCATCATCGCAAGCATCCGGGAGGGTGGGACCGGGACGATGGTGGGGCGGTGGTTCCTGGAGCGGATCGAGCGGCGGGCCGACATGAACGTGGACGTGATCGACCTGGGCCGGACCCCGCTCCCTCCGTTGCAACCCGCCCGCTGCGGTGACACCGCGGACGCGGCCCGCGGGCTCGCCGCCCGGATCGGCGCCGCCGACGGCTTCGTCGTGGTCACCCCCGAGTACAACCACGCCTACCCCGCCGCGTTGAAGCTGGCCATCGACTCGGTCCGTCACGAGTGGGCGGCCAAACCGGTCGGATTCGTCTCGTACGGCGGGCGCTCCGGAGGCCTGCGCGCGGTGGAACAGCTCCGCCTGGTCTTCGCCGAGCTGCACGTGGTCTCCCTGCGCGACACCGTGAGCTTCCATCTGGAGCGGGACCGGTTCGACGCGGCGGAACCGGACGGGGCGGACAGCAGGGGCGGCACGGGCGGCGCCGACGATGCGGCCAAGGTCATGCTCGACCACCTTGCGTGGTGGGCGACCACCCTGCGGGAGGGGCGGGCGACCCGGCCCTACATTCGCTGAGCGCTGTGGGCGGGGTCACCTCCCCGCTCAGCCTGACCCCGGTGATCAGCAAGGGGCCGGCGTCGGTGCGGTCGATCGGCGAGGTCCTGCAGGCTCCCGACCTGGAGCACAACGCGGCTCTCCGGCGGGCAGAAGCAGCGCCTGGCCATCGCCCGGGCCCTGATCCGCGACCCGCGCGTGCTGATCCTCGACGGGGCGACCTCCGCCCTGGACAACCGGTCGGAGGCGCTCATCCAGGACGCGCCGGCCCGCCTGGTCGCCGGGCGCACGGTCTTCGTCGTCGCCCACCGGCTGTCGACCATCCGCGGCGCCGGCCGCATCGTGGTCATGCGCGATGGCGGCATCGAGGAAGTGGGCACCCACGACGAGCCGATCCGGCTGCGCGGTGTCTACGCCGACCTGCGGAGCGCCTGAAGGGTCTCTCGTGACTCGGTGGGCGGACTGGCGTCGGACCTGGTGTGCAGGTGCCATCGGCGGAGTGTGGATGCGTGCCCACGGGCCCGGTAAGGTAGCGATCTTCGGCTGGCGTGAGCTCCCGGAGTCCTTGAAGGCGAACGCCCATGACGAGCCTCGACCAGAGATCCGCACGACTTCGTCTCGACGCCGCGCTGAACCGCATGGCCGTCACCTTCCGCGGCATGACCGCCCGTCCCGACGAGCGCAACTGCGAGTGCCACTGGGGCAGCGCGGAAGACCTCGCCCAGTTGAAGGTGCCGGATGTGGAGTTGGACCCCGACCTTCTGCGTCGCACCTGGGAGGCCGTCGATTGGGATGACCACGCATCCGTGCTGCGCCGCATTCTGCCCCAGTTCTCCACGGCCCTCGTCTGCGGCCTCGTCGAGGCTCTCTTCGGCATGGACGAGGTCGGACATTCATTCGCTCGGGGCCGGTGGCGGCAGTGGCCTGCCGAGCAGGCCGCAGCGGTGCGGGAATTCCTGTACGCCTGGTGGACCCACACTCTCACCGATCCGGATCCCGCCGTGCCCGCGCACGAGGTCCTCGCCCTGTGTGCCGAAGCCTCCGCCACGCTCAGCCCATGGCTGCACGTCTGGGAAGCGCAGAAGCACACCGTGGCCGACCAGCATCTGGTCGAAGCGGCGGCGCGCTGGGAGTACGACCTGCTGGGCGACCAGCTTCCTTGGGAAACCTGGAACCGGGAGGACCAGGAGGAGACGTGTACCGAGTTGACGGCCTGGCTGATCCGCCACGTCCCTACCCGGCTCCACGCCCAGAACGCCCCCGAAGAGCTGCTCCACCGGATACGGCTGCTCGGCCTCGTCGGCCCCGCCCGCTGGGAGGACCCGCACTGGCCCGGTCACCGCTACTGAGCCACCGCTGATTTCTGCACTCAGCCTTCTCGAAGGTGTGAGCGGGCATGGAAAACCGGCTCAGGCGCAATTCGTGTGGAAGGTCCACACGAATTGCGCCTGAGCCGGTTCCCGGTGACCGTCCACATCCCTCGCCATCCCTCGCCATCCCCCGGCATCCCCCGCCATCCCGGCCGATGGCCGAGGGAGGCGGCCTCAGCCCGTGCCGCCGGCGTCCAGCGGATAGATGCGCAGCCAGTCGACCTCCATCCAGGCCTCTCCCGGGCTGCCATGGCCGGGGAACCAGTCCAGCTGCAGGCAGGCCGACATCGGGCTGCGGGTGGACAGGGGCGAGCGGAACCATTCCCGCCCGTCGAGGTAGCCGACGACCCCTCCCGGACCGTTCTCCACCGCGTAGGTGTGCCAGTCGGTCATGTCCACCTCGGAGTAGGACTGCTCCTCGCCCTGCGGGGTCTCGAGGTAGAAGTTCGCCCGCCACCTGCCGGGACGGTCCATGACCCCGAGGAAGTCGATCTCCTCGCCCGTGGCGCTGTCCACGCCTCCACCACCCCCGTCCGGCCACAGCAGGGCGATCGGATGGTAGGAGTCGGCTCCGTCGTACATGCGGACCCGGGTCTCCCAGCGCCCGTACGCCTGGCTGTGCCGGCTGCCCAGCCCCGCCGTGGTGCCGTCGGCGCGGCCGTACAGGTAGAGCGACCCGTTGCCCAGGAAGAGCTGGTCGGGGGATCGGCGGCCCTCGCCGCCGTGCCCGGCGGAGTCGTAGACCACCCAGTCGGCCGGATCGAGATGGTCGTCGAACTCCGCACACCAGACCGGGGCGCCCCAGCCGTGGGCTTCGGCGGCGCTGGAGGCACCGGTCGCGGTGGAGTCAAGCCCGCCGGAGCCCGTGGAGCCGGCCGCCGTCGGCTCCGACCCGCCGGAACCCACCGGGCCGGCCGGGAGCGGGCAGGAAACCGTGCCTCCCGCGACGGGGGCCACCTCCCCCCGGGCGACGGTGAGAGTGCTCACCGTCAGCGTGGCCACCACGCTGAGCACGGCCAGCCGTACGTGCGATCGGGAGATCATGAGGGCTGCCCCCAGGTCCTGGCGCAGAGCGCCGACGGGCTGAAGGTCCAGCAACCGTTCCTGGCCGGTGCCGGAGCCGCCGGGGCGGACCCGCTCGGTGCGAGGGCCGGGCGGCCGGGCGGCGGCGCGAAGGCCCATCGGGGCGTCGCCTGCCACTTGTCACCCGGCGGGACCGGCGGGAGTTCGAGGGTACGGCCGCGCCAGGGCGCGAGGCTCCAGCACAGAGCCTCCTGGGACCGGCAGAAGTCCGTGGAGGAGACGCGGGCCAGCGGCGGCAGCGGAAGGACGGCCCGCGCGGATGCGGGCGAGGACGGCAACGCCATGAGAGGCCGGAGGCCGTCCATCTCCTCGGCCGGCTTCTCGGCGGAGGCGTCGGAAACGAGGGTGGCGGACGGGCTGGGCGAGGGCCGTACCGTCTGCGCGGACGGCGCCGGTTTCGGGGAGGCCGGGCCGTGCGCCGTCGCGGTGGCGCGGGGCACGGAAGGAGTCGTCGCGCCGACGGTACGGCGCGGAGCGGGCCTGAACGTCTCGGACCTGGTCGTTTCCTTCGGCGGGACCGGCCCGGAGGTGGGCCGAGGAGCCGCCGGCCGGGTGGTCGCGGGTTCGGCGCCGGAGGTCGGCTTCGGCACGGGTCTGAACGTCTTCTTCGGCGGCGCCGGTTTCGCGGTCTTCTTCGGTCCGGTCGAGTGCGTGGGCTTGGTACCGGAGGTCGCGCTCGGCGTGGAGGAATGGTCGGGAGCGGGGTCGGGAGCGGGCCCGTCGGTCGCGGCGGGTGTCGGTGCCGGGGGATCGCTCCTGGCCGGTTCCGGTTCCGGTGTCGGATCGGCTTTGGGAAGTTTCGCCAGGTAAAGCTCGGGGGCGGGGTCCTTCGAGTGCGTGGAGGTCTGCTTGTTCTGGGGACGCTTGCGGGCCGGTGACCCCGACGTCCGCTCGGGCTTCTGCCCGGTCGTCCCTTCGGTTCTCTGTTCGGGCTTTCGCTCGGGCTTCCGTTCGGCCCTCTGTTCGGTTCTCTGTTCGGACCTCCGTTCGGGCTTTCGCTCGGGGGCCTCGTCGGCGCGTTTCTTCCCAGGGGTGCGGGGTTGAGGGGATTCCACCGGCTCTTCCTCCGGTGCTTCGACGACATCCGGCGCGGGTGTCTCCGCCTCGTCCCGGGGGCTCTGCGCGGGATCCTGGTCGTGGGGGCTCTGCGCCGAGTCGGAGGCCCCATCGGTGTCCGAGCCCTCCGAGGGCGCCGGCGCGTGCTCCTGCCTCGCCGGCGGAGGTTGTTCGGCCGCGGCGGGAGGGTCGGCCGCCGGCGCCATCGTCGATGCCGTGCCGGACCGGCCGGGATCCGCGGCGGCGGTCCAGGGACGGGCGATGATCGCGCCGGCCGTCGCGGACACCCCTGCCAGGAGGAGACCGGAGACCAAGGTGACGCGCCGTGACGGGCTGCGTGGGGGCATGGGGCTTCCCTCGATCTTATGGATTGGGGTCGGGGCCGGAGAGGGGCTTCCAGCCCGCGGCGGTGAACTCGGGGGTGCCGGGCAGAGCGACCTCGGGCACCGTGGCGGAGAGGGGATCGGGGACGTTGACCCAGTCTCCGCGGCCCGCACCGCGCATGTCGGGGTGCCAGGTCATGAGCAGGCTCATGGCGTACGGGCTGGAGTAGGTCGGGTCGGTGTCCTGGGCTCCCTTGGTCGCGGTCACCTGGACCAGGACGGAGACCTGGACCTGGTCCTTGGCGCGGGCCCGCCACTGAACCCCGATCGTCCTCGTCTGCATGGCCGCTCCGTCGGGAAGCTTTCCCACCTTGGGCAGGCCGATGGTCTCGCGCCATCCCGCGACGGCTGCGCGCGCGCCGGCGCGGGCCGCCTCCTGCTGCTCCGGCGGGGCGTACAGGGTCGCCGCCTGCTCTGCCTGATCGACGTCGAGTGTCCAGGCCGCCTCCAGCGCGGCGGCCGCCGCGGAGACCGCTCCCAGCTCGGTGTGGGCGAATCCGACGGGATAGCCGGCGTCACCCTTGTAGTCGGAGGGCGGGGCGAGCACGACGGTGCCGGCGGTGGTGTCCAGGGTCTGGACCGTCGAAGGGGGCGGATCGGGGCGCAGGAACTGCCAGACGCCGATCGCCACGAGGATGATCCCCACGATCGAGACGACCACGACGAGCATCCGCCGGGAGCGCCGCGGCGGGGGGCCCAGATCCCAGTCGAGCACCGGGTCCTCGGAGACCGGGCCCACTAGTGGCTCCGGTCGGGACGCAGGCCGAACGCCTGGCCCGCGGCGGCCGCCAGGCGTAGATACGCGCCCCGGGTGGTGGGTCGCAGGCGGACCAGGTCCACCTCCGCGCCCTCTTTGAGATGAGGGTCGTAGGGAACGCGGATCACGGTGCGGCAGCGGGCGCCGAAGTGACGCTCCAGCAGCTCCACATCCACATCCGACTTGGGCTCCACGGCGTTCAGCACGACGATGGCGTTCTTGACCAGGTCCGCGTGCCCATGGGCGGTGAGCCAGTCCAGTGTCGCCGCGGCCGAGCTGGCCCCGTCCACCGCGACCAGGCTGACCAGCACGATCTGGTCGGCCAGCTCCAGCGTCGCCCCCATGGCTCCGTGCAGCAGTCCCGTCCCGCAGTCGGTGATGCAGATCGAGTAGTAGCGCTCGATGAGCCCGGCGACCGTGCGGTAGTCCTCCGCGTTGAACGCCTCGCTCACCGCGGGATCGGTGTCGGAGGCGAGGACCTCCAGCCGCGCGCTCGACTGGGAGGTGAAGGCGCGCGCGTCGGCGTAGCGCACGATGTGGGGGGCTTCGGCGAGCAGCGTGCGGATGGTCGCGGCCGTCTCGGACTTCACCTTGATGCCGAGGGTTCCCCGGTCGGGGTTGGCGTCGATCGCGATGACCCGGTCTCCCCGCAGGGACGCCAGGGTGTTGCCCAGGGCGGCGGTCGTCGTGGTCTTGCCGACCCCGCCCTTGAGGCTCATGACCGCGATCCGGTGGTGCCCGCTCGCCACGGGGGTCTGCGCCTGGGCTATGAGCGTGCGGCGCTCGACCTCCGAGGCCGACTCGGCGGGGATGATCTTCCCGCCGGAGAGCTGCCAGACAAGGCGTCGCCACCCGCCGGTGGGCTCGGGTCGCCGGTTGATGAGCAGGTGTTCGGCGGTGAGCGGGACCGTCTCCTGGAACTGCTCCGCCGGGGCGGACGGCGAGGGCTGAATCTGGGGGGACGTCTCCGTCATGGCCAGGGTCCTTTCAGAGAACTTTCGCAGAGCAGGTGGGACGGCGCCGTCAGCAGGTGCGCCAGCGCACCGTCGTGGTGATCGAGTCGTTGGGGCCGTAGACGGTCAGGGGAGCGGTGACGGAGGAGGGGTTGCCGCACCAGTGGCGGATCCGCAGGGCTCGCAGGGTGATGACGTTCGTGCGGCCTTGCTGAAGAGTGCCGCTGGACGGGCTCACGGCCAATCCGGGGGCCGTGATCCGCCAGTCCAGGGAGTCTTCGGAGAGGGCGAGGACCAGGCTGCCCTGACCGAACTCGTCCAGCGTCACCACCGGCGGGATCCGTAGCCGTTCGGTCAGCCCGTTCTGGACGACGGGCGCGCCACCGCCGGTCGCGGCGGTCTGGGCGGTCGATGACCGCAGGGAACTCGACGGCCTCTCGGCCCCGATGGCGGGCCCGAGGAGGTTCATCCCGGCCAGGGTGCCCGTCGCACCCGCGACCACGATGATGACGATCTTGATGGTCGTGCTCCGTACCCGTTCGCCCGCCCACGCGAGCGCTTCCACGAACCGGACGCCCGGGCCGAACCGCACCCCCTCCGGGTCGCCGATCGTTTCGGCGTAGGCCTTGATCACCGACGCCTGCCGGTCGGCGGACCTGCCGCCGATGGCCGGGAGGTTGGGAATGGTGGCGGTCATGTCGTTCATGCCGGCGCCGACCTCACGCCCCCACGTCTGAGAGAGCAGCGCGTCGTAAAGCGGAGTGTCATGTCCGGATGCGGGTGGCGCGGACGACGTTGACGGCGTGGGTGGCGCTGATGGCGTGGGTGGCGCTGACGGTGTCGGCGACGGGAGAACCTGCCGGGCCGGGCGGGCGGGCGGGGGAGGAGAGGTGGAACGATCCGCGAGGACGGGGCGGTAGGGAAGTGTGGAGCGGTCCGAACGATCCGCTCGGTTCGGTCTCTGCGCGCTTCCCGTGCGCTCCGTACCGTCCTCCCTCTCCGCTCTCTCCGCCTTCTCCGTGCGGTCCGTGCGGTCCGTACGGTCCGGACGCTTCGAGCGTTCGGTGCGTTCGGCACGGTCCGGTCGCCCCATGCGATCGAGACGGTCCGACCGGCCCTGTCGGCCGGGACGATCGGATCCGTCGGGGCGCTCCGGCCGGTCGGAGCGGACGGGCCGATGCGAAGTGGAGCGGTCCGGTCGGACGGGGAGATAGGGCAGGGAGGAGCGGTCCGGGCGAGCGGGCCGTACGGCTCGCACCGGCTGGGTCTCCTCCTGCGACCTTGTCCGCGGCTCGGGCTCCCTCACCTCGGCGGGCGCGGTGACCGTCCGGGCGGCGGGCGGGTCGGCGGCGGGCGGAAGGGAGTCCAGGAGCCGCTGCTTCACCTCGGCGGGCAGCGGCGAGATCCGCGGATTGGAAAGCATCTGCGGGACCGTGTAGCGAATGTTGATCGGCCGCGTGCACGCGGAGCACTCGATCATGTGAGAGATCAGATCCGCCCGGGCGTCGTCGAACCCGGCGGAAGCGGACGTCCGTCGCCGGTCCGGCTCCGCGAGCTTCGGGGGCTCCGCGGGCTCGTCGAGATCCGCGAACCCGTCGGGGTAGAGGGCATCGACCAGCGGGGAGAGCTCCGGACAGGTGTGACGGCCGTGGGCGAGGGCGTCCAGCCCGCTCACGAGGGTTTCGATCAGGTCCTGCGTGCGGGTCGCGAGCCGGACGACCTCCTCCACGGGCATCGCCAGCATGTGGGAGAGATCGATGGTGGCCAGCTCGTGGCGGTACATCAGCCTGAGCGTCTCGGTGCCCAGCGGATCGACGATCGTCCAGACGCGCTCCATCAGCCGGACGTCCGGCATGCCCGGCCCGCCCTCCGGCGTGTACTGCTCCCGATAGCCGGGCGCGGCGCGGCAGTCACGCCGTAGCAGGGCCATCAGGCGCCCACGGGTCGTGATGCCCTTGGGCGCCTGATGGGCACGGCAGGCGGCCAGCACGGACGCGACCACCGCCGGCGCCCGGTCCGCAGCCAGGTGGTAGGCGGCGTAGTCCATCAGGTGCGCGCCGTGCTCGCCCACCCAGGCCGCCCCCTGGCCGGGACCGGGCGCGTCGCGCCCCGCACCGGGGGAGGTGCTCATGGGCCGGTGTACCCGGCTTCGTCCGGCTCGATTTGCCCGGTATCGGGCTGAACTGCCCGATCCTGATGACCCTGTCGGCTGTCAGGCTGAACCGCCTGCTCCGGCTGAATCCGCCCGCTGTCCGGCTGGACCACTTGGCCCGGTCCGCTCTGGCCGCTGTCCGGCTGGACGGCCTGCCGCTCGGGGGATCGGCCGGTGCCGGGCGGGTTTCCCCGGTCCGGCTCGACCTGGCCGGGGCCGGTCTGGGCCGGCGGCAGGGTGGAGGGGTTCGTCACCACGAGTTCGAGGTTCCGCTCGGGCAGCCCGGTGAACTTGGTCCAGTTGCTGACCTGGCCGGGCGCCGGGTCGGCGTAGAGCCAGCGGATGAAGGCGGGCCACTGGCACGAGTCGAGGGGGATGGCCGGGCTGCCGCTCTGGGGCTCCTGCTTCGGAAGTTCGTCGGCCGAGTAGTTACGGCACGGAGGAGTGCCGGGCGGGGCGATGTTGAGATCCCACACGCCGTTCTCGTCCGTGTAGCGCATGTTCTTGTCCAGGCCCAGGGCCTCCTGCGCCCGCCGGAGGAGCTCCGGATCCCGGAAGATGGGCAGTGAGTCACCGGCCTGACCGTCCGGAAGGGGCGGCGTGGCGGGCTGCAGCACGGTTCCGTCGGGAGCCTGGGACGGGTTCTGGGCCGTGTCCGGGGTGGGTGTGGGGAGCTGACCGGTGTCCGGGTCGGGTGTGGGGAGTCGCCGGGTGTCCGGGGTGGGCGTGGGGAGTTGTCCGGTGTCCGGGGTGGGCGTGGGAAGTTGCCGGGTGTCGGGGGACGGTCCCGTCGACGGACGGTTCTGCCGGGCCGACGGGCTGGGCCTGGCGGGATCCGACGGCTGGCCCGGCCGGTGAGGGCGTGCGGTGGGGGTTCCGGGACGATGGTGGCGTCCGTGCCCGCGCGGAGGTCTGGGCGTCGCCGTGGGCTCGGCCGGTCTCGCGGTGCCCGAAGGCGCCGGCTCCCCGGACGCGATGGGCTTGGGGGTGGCCGAAGGCTGGATGGGCTTGGTGGTCGGCTCCTTCTCCGGACCCTTGACCTCGACCTGCTTGGCCTGCTTGGCGGGATAGTCGACCAGGCTGCCGCTCTCCGAGATGTCACCGGCGATCTTCTTGGTCGGCGCAGGAGGGGGTGGAGCCGCGGGGTGGGCGGGTTTCGCCGGGGGCTGCGCCGCAGCCGTATGGACGGGAGCCGGTGGTGGCTGCGCCGGCGGGTTGCGACGCGGATTCGCGACGGGCTGCACCGCCTTCGAGCTCTTGGGCTCCGGAGCCGAGGACGCCTTCTTGGGCGGTGCCTCGGCCGTGCTCCTGGGATTGCCGGGGCGCTGCAGGGGAGCGAGGGCGGCAGCGGCGGCGGCCAGCACGGGAAGGGCGACGCAGCCTTCTCCTCCGCCGCCCACCGCGTGCCCGTCGGCGGTGGTGGTCAGGCAGACCCGTGTGTCCTTGGAACGGTTCTTGGTGATCGTGCTGCCCTCGTCCGCCCCGGAGAGCGGAACGGCGGGGTCGCCGGCGGCCGAGCCGCCGGACTTCCATACGCGCGCGTCCTCGTCCAGACGGTATGTGCCCGCCGCAAGGCGCAGCACCTGCCCCTCGACGGGCTGCGAACGAGCGGCGATGACGGTTCCCAGCCCGGCGCCGGCCCCGAACACGCCGATCGCAACGCTCGCGGTGATTATCGTCGCGCGCGAGGGCTTACGTGAGGGTGTCACCATGGATGTTCCTCTTCTTTCAGGGGGGTGTCAGTCGCCGTGGCTCTCCAGGACGTCGCTCCACTCGCCCAGCACGCGTACGGGCTCGGTGGAACCGGCGGGAGGGACATGGGCTACGTACATGCGTCCGTAGGTCGCGCTCACCGAGTGGGTGAAGGACCTGTTGGCGGTGCGAACGGCGGCCGAGCCCTTCAGGGTGACCTTCGCTCCCACACGCTGCGCCTTACGTGTGTCGACGGAGCGGGCCGCATACCAGATCAGGGCTCCCCCGTCGGTGGTCCGCAGCGCCCGCACCGGGCCCTCGGGCAGGTATGACAGCTTGAGCGTCCACCCGGCGTCCTCCAGCTGGGCGCGCTCCTGCTGCCAGAACAGCACGGCGTCGCTCGTCCACGGCCCCTCGGCGAACATCGGGTCGAGCTCGGCGCCCTGCATGCTCGCCAGGTGGGCGCGGGCGATCTGGCGCGGAGTCGCGAGCAGTCCGGGAGCGTTCTCGGGCAGGCTCGTGGCCAAGCCGTCGGAGTCGACCGCGATCTTCGGGAACCGGGCGGGAGTCGCTCGGGTGTCGGCCGCGGACGCCACCAGCCGCCATCCGGCGGAGGTGGAGCTCATCACGTCGATGATCCGGGCGACCCCGGGTTCGTAGGAGACCGCCACGAACCAGTCGGGGCTGCCTTCGACATGGCGGGGAATCCATACCTTCGGGTTGGGCCATATCCCCGATGCCACCGACGAGCCTTCCAGGCGGGCGGTCTTGAAGCTCGACCGTGTCATCTCCAGCGCGAGCCCGTGTTCCAGCCTTCCCATCGCCACCTGGTCCAGCGCCGCCTGTGCCTTCGACAGGTCGCGCTGGTAGCGGCCATGGATGCGGTACACGTCTTTGACGGAGAGCCGGGAAGAGCCGGCCTCTGCCGGTGGAGGGGAGCCGGTCCTGGCCGCCTGGGGCAGCTCGGCACGGGCCGAGGAGACGACGGACGGCGGGGCCGTGACCCTGGCCCGCACCTCCTCCCTGGCCTCCCTGGGGACGGACCTGGGCTCGGCGGACGGGCCTGCCGTCCCCTTTCCGCCCGATGCCGGGGCGGAGGGCGCCGGGGTGCTCTCGCCGTCCGGCGCCGTGGGGGCCGGCACACCCTTTCCGCCAGGTGCGGAGGGGGTCGGTGTGCCCCTGTCGCCCGGTGCGGACGTGGCCGGGGTCGGCGGCGGGGGAACCGCGGCCTCCCAGCCTGATCCGGAGGGCCGGGGAGTCGGGTTGGCGACCAGGGCCTGCGAGTCGGTGGGGTTTCTCGTGGTGATCCAGATCCCCGCTCCAACGAAGATCGATAAAACCGCCCCGGACAGAATGACCTTCCGCCAATCGAATGCGGCGAGTCGCTCGGGATGCCAGTCTGGCGAGTGCTCCGATTCATACCCCGCGGAAGCATCACCGCGGCCAGAGGGCCCAGCCTGCCTGTCTGGGAAATCTGATGCGCGCCATGACATAGGTCCAAATATTAGACTGACCGTGATCTATTGGGAAGGTAAAGGGGTCGAGTAACCAGCAGTTATGGCTATTGGTTTATAAATAACACCTAACCCTCGATAGGGTCCGTCCGAAACCCGTGCCGCGGTGACCTGCGATTGCCTGGCCAGCAGGCCTTATCGTGACTTCTCCAGAGATTTGTGGCTATCCGCTGGTTTCGACCGCTCGTTCGGTTTTCTGGTCGATCTGATATTTCCCTGACGTGGGGCCGCCGTTCGCCCGCCGTTGATTTCTCCGTTCCCGGCTGTCCACCGGAGATGCCAACGATCATGGAATCGTTTTCACGATCGGATTGTCGTGCCACTCCTGTCGCACTCGATATGAATGGCCTTCATATATTCGCGAGAGAATCAGGTTTCGATCACCCGGATGTCGGGCAAGCGGCCGGATCCGGGATCCGGAATCGTCGCCCGACACGACGGAGGCCCCGGCCGGTCGCGCGAGAGCGCTTCCGGTCCGGGGCCTCCGGTGTCCGCCGATCGAGGTCCCGCCTCGCGGGTCACCCGTGGTGGGCGGGAGCCTCCTAGCGGAGACCGCGCCTGCCGTAGGCGCTCACCGTGATGATCACGCCGACCGCGGCGAGACCGATCTGCATGAGCAGTTCGATCCAGTCGATGCCCTTGGTCGAGGCCACTCCCAGCGCTCCGGCGATGGCGGTGCCGATGAGTGCGGCGACGATACCGATCACGATGGTGAGCCAGATCGGAATGTTCTGCTTGCCCGGGACCACCAGACGGCCCAGGGCCCCGATGATGGCTCCGATGACGATGGCGGTGATGATTCCGGTGACCGTCATTTTTTACGCTCCCTGTAGGTCGGCTGACAGACGAGTGCCCGAGGAAAGGGTGCTGACACGTCACAGATCGGTTGCGAACGGCTCGGCTCGCGAGGTTCCTCCGAAGAGGGCGTCCGGAGGTGCTCATGACAGGCATCGCCTCCGGACCCCATAATTCATACTAAACAGGTTGGTTATGTCCGGTATGGTGGATCGGGGATGGATCCGCAGTGCGGCCGCCGCGGGTGAATCGGGCGGCAGCGCAAGGAGGAGGCGTCTTTCATGTGCGCTACCACGCAGCTTCAAGGCTTCCTGGACAGGCTGGGCTGGTCGCCCGAACGGCTCGCGCGAGAGATCAATCACATCCGCGGCAACGAGGGCGTCAGCCCGAAGGCGCCCTATCACTGGCTGAGAGGGGCCTATCCGCGGCGCGACATACCGCACGCCGTGGCCGAGGTCCTGTCCGAACGCCTCGGCGAGCCGATCGACGTCGGCATGATCTGGCCCGGCCGTTCCATGCCCGGCCTCGGCTCCCGGCCGCTCGCGCCCACCGCCGCCGTTGCGGATGTTTCGCCGGACCACTCCGGCCTCACACCGTTGATCAAGGACTCCTGCGATTCGATCCTGCTGGCCAGGCGCGTTTCCATCACCAACATGGACGAGGCCGCCCTGGAGCGGGTGAGCAACGAGCTCACGGCGATCTCGGTGTCGTATTTTCACGTGCCGCCGAGTTCGCTCGTCCACCGGGCGATTCTCCTGCGTGACCGCATATCGACCTCGCTCGCGGGACCCCAGCGGCCGTCACAGAAGAGGAAACTGCTCTCGCTCGGCGCCAAGTGCTGTGCGCTGCTCGCCTGGATGGCCGACGATCTCGGGGACCCACGGGCCGCCCAGAACCACTCCTCGGCGGCGTGGGAGCTGGCGGAGCTGGCCGATCATCACGAGGCGCGGCGCTGGGTCCGTCTCACACAGGCCAGGCAGGCCTTCTGGATGGGCGACTTCATGGAGGCCGCCCAGCGCACCACCGAAGCGCTGGCGTACACCTCCGATGACGGCCTCGACGACTTCCTCACGCTCCTGCGGGCCCGATCGTGGGCCGCCATCGGCCTGGAGAAGGAAGCGCACCAGGCGATATCCGGGTGGATGGAGACACGGCGCGACGACCTGCCGAAGGACGACGGCCTCTTCGTGCTGCGAAAGGACAGGCAGTCCTATCTCGTCGGCGCGACCTACCTCGCACTGGACCAGCCGGACCGGGCGCTGCGGGAGTTCCGCCACTTCTTCGACCACTTCGCAGCGCTCGCGCCGAACCAGCGTTTCTACGGCGTCGAGGCCCTCGCCCGAATAGACGCGCTCCGCGCCCATTTACGGTGCCAAGAGGTCGATGAGGCGGCCGGGGCGATCGAGCCCGTCTTCGGTATGAAGCCCGACAAGCTCATCAACATGACTCGCGTCGCGTTGAGGGAGGCCCTCGGCGAGCTCGGCCGGCACGCGGAGGCGGACGCGAGCGTCCGAAACCTGACGAACCGGGTGGAGAGGTTTCTGTCCGGCATCCCCGCGACGCGCTCACGGACGCTCTGATCAGCCGATCGCCCCTGTGACCGGGGTGAACAGCCGGGTGCGGTCACCGGGAAGGTCATCGCCACGGACCATGACCGTCGTGTCGTCCCCTTCCCGCAGGCCGTGCTCTTCGAGCCAGGCCCGCAGCTTCGGCCGGTGGCCGTCGAGGTCGATCCGTACCGGGCCCTCGACGGCGGGGGCCAGACCGGACAGCAGGGCCGCCGCGACATCGGGGCTCTCGGCGACCAGCGGCCCGATGACCGCGCTGTCCACGCCACGCCACAGGCCCGCGAACCCCCGGACGCCCGCCGGCCCCTCGACCAGGCGGATCTGCTCGGCGGCGGAGAACAGGTAGGTCATCAGCCCGGTACGGTCGGCACCGAAGACCTCGGTGTCGAGGGCGATGATCCCCGGCAGGTCGGTCCGGTCCGCCTTCCGGGATCGATGTCCCGGAAGGTCGTCCGGGCGTAGGCGCCCGGCGTACCGGGTGCACGTGCCGGTCGTCCGGTAACCGAGACCCGCGTACATCCGCCGGCCGTACTCGGTGGCGGTCAGCCAGATGCTCGGGGTCCCGGCACGTTCCGTCGCGTGCCTCATCAGCCGCTCACCGAGGCCGCGGCGGCCGTGTCGGCGCGCGACCAGCAGGCCGCCGACCGTGGTGAGCGTGTCGCCGTGGCGGGCCAGCGCCACCGTCGCGGCCAGCCCGCCGGCGGGGTCGTCGATCCCGTACACCTCGCCGAGCGCGAACAGCAGATCCCACGCCCGGTACTCGGCCGGCCAGCCGCGGTCCTGCGCCAGCCGGAGGCAGCCGGCGAAGTCCTCGTAGCCGAGCCGACGGACCGCCTCCTCCGGAGCCGTCACGGCACGCGGCCCACGACCGATGCCACCACGCCGAACCACTCGGCCAGATGAGGGCCGTCCTCGGACAGCAGGAACCGTTCGAGCTCCTCCGTGGTGACGTAGCCCTTCTGCACGAGAGTCGGCCCCGCCTGCTGGATCGTCGGGCGGATCCACCGGTGGAACTGCTCGCCCCATCCTTCCCATCCCGCGAGTGACGGCGCCAGCCGCACACTGACGTCCGTCAAGCCCAGCCGGGCGACGAGCCCGGGCAGGCGCCGGGTCCAGCGCATGTCGCCGCCTTGCGCGTTCATCTGCTCGACGATCGCCTGCAGGACCCTGCCCCATTCCGGATGGGCCGTGTCGTCGGAAGGGAACCAGTAGCCGTCCACGACGACCAGCCATCCTCCCGGCGCCAGCCATCGAGCCAGCCGGGCCAGCACCTCCTCGCGCTCGGGCAGGTGCTTGAGCACGGAGCGGGTGTGGATGAGGTCGAAGGAGCCGGCGGGGAAATCCTCCTCGCGTACGTCGAAGGTGCGCACCGTCAGGTTCGGCGCGCGCTCCGCGTCGAGGTAGCGGGGGTCGATGTCGGCCGACACCACGCTTCCTCCCGGATGGCGGTCCGCGAGCCAGTAGGACATGGAACCCGCTCCCGAGGCCATGTCCAGGCAGCGTGGGGCGGAACCGAGGGGAAGCTTCTCGATGGCCGCGATGCTCAACGGGTCCAGGGCGTTCTCCAGCAACCGGAGCCGCCGCAGTTCGGTGGGGATGTCCTTGCTCAGGACGCCCACCCCATAGGGATCGTGTCTCATGTCAACCCTTCCGTGCCGTGAGCCTGTGCCGTGAGTCCGTGCCGTGAGTCCGTGCCGTGAGAGGTGAAACGGTGGTCGTTTGCGGTGACGATCGAATTCGGCCGTGTGGCCGGTACTCCAGGGCGGTGATCCCCCAGCTGAAGCCCATGGCGCTGGTGGCGAGCAGGATCAGGTCGCCGGGCCGCAGCCGGTGCTCGTCCATCAGCCCGCGAAGCGCGATCATGGTGTCGGCCCCGCCCATGTGCCCCAGCCGGTCGTAGTTGAAGACGCTCCGCTCGGCGGGAATGCCGATCTCCCGCAGGAGACGCTCGTGCATGGATCTGTCCCCCTGATTGATCAGGAAGTGGGTCACATCCGAGATGCCCTTGCCGAGGGACTCCAGCGTTTCGCCGATGAGCGAGGTGAAGTTGTCCACGTAGGCCGCGGCGAGTCCCCTGCGATGCCCGCCGCGGCGGATCACCACCCGGTCCGGCCGATGCTCGCCAAGGTAGTAGTCCGACCAGCTCGGATCGGTCCGCATGGCCGAGTGCAGCACCTCGAACGTGTAGTCGTCGCGCGCCAGGAGCACCGCCGCGGCGGCGTCTCCCAGATTGAACAGCGCCTTCGCGGCGGGATCGCCGTGGTCGACCATCCTGCCCAGGCGATCGCCGACGAGCACCAGCGCATATTCGGTACGGCCCGCCGCGATCCCGTCCAGCCCGGTCCGGACCGCCGTCATGCCGGCGTTGCAGAAGTTCGCTATCTCGAAGCAGTGGGCGTGTTCGATGCCGAGCTCGGAGGCCACCTTGGCCGCCGGCGACCAGAACGGGACGTCCCACTCGCCGGAGCCCGCGAATATCACCTGCCCGATGACGGCGGGCTCCACCTGCTCGCGCTTCAGGACCGCCCTGGCGGCTTCGAGTGTCAGCTCCCACGACTGCTCGTCCGGGCCGAGGATCGGGAAGCTCTCGGAATGAGTGATCTCCAGAATGTCGGGGATCGGGACGCCCGACACGGTGGACATCTGCTGCGCGCTGATGCGCGAAGCCGGAAAGGCGACGTCGAGGTCGGCTATCCCGCCCATGGCTACCGGGCTTCGATGCTGACGCGGTGCACGGTCCGCGCCACGCCGGGCTCGACGTCGGTCGCCGCGTGCAGGGTCGTCGCCGTCTTCCACACCACGAGGTCCCTGGGGGTCCAGCGGTGGGTGTAGACGTGTTCCGGATCCTGGATGAGGCTGTCGAGCAGGGCGAAGAAGGCCTCGTTCTCGTTGGCGTCGAAGCCCTCGACCGAGTCCAGGTACTCCGGGGCGCCGTAGAGGTAGGTCTTGCCGCTGAAGGGATCCTGCCGCACCAGCGGGTGCCGGACCTTCGGGTGGTGTTCCTCGATCCAGGCCTTGTACTCGGCCGTCGACAGGCCCACGTGCTCGCCGCGGATGCGCAGGCGCTTGGCCACGGTGTGCCAGGCCTTACGATCGTCGATCTTCTTCTTCCAGTCGTCGGGCAGGCGGTCGTAGACGTCGGTGGCACTGGCGAACAGGGTGTGGCCGCTGGTCTGCGGCACGTTCACCCCGTGCAGCATCGTGTACTCCGCCGGTTCGGCCACGAAGGACGAGTCCTGGTGCCAGAAGTTGCCGACCCGGGCCACGCCGATGGGCTTGGCCTCCCGCACCTCGTTGGAGGAGATCATGATTTCCGGCAGCTCCGGGAACCGGTACTGCTCCAGCACGAAGGGGATCGGCCTGCCGATCCGGGCCGCCAGGTCCACCTGCTGCCGGGGTGTCACGTCGATTCCCCGGATGATCACCAGTTCCCGCTCGTGGAGAGCGGTGACCAGCTCATCGAAGACGTCGTCCTTATGGAGGTCCTCATAGGTGACGCCGGTCAGTTCCGTGCCGATGAAGGGGGTGAGCTCGATCTTGTCCACTGCCGTCTCCTGATTCACACGAGAGTGAGGCACTCTTTGAGGGCGTACGCGAAGTAGGCGATCTGTTCGGCTGTCCGGTGCGGGGCGACGGTGACGCGTAGCCGCTCCGTGCCGAGGGGGACCGACGGGAAGTTGATCGGCTGGACGTAGACGCGGTGCTTGTCCAGCAGGAGGTCGGCCACCTCCCGGACACGGTCGCTTCCGGGCACCATCACCGGAATGATGTGGTGCTCTCCGTCGATGAACGGGATGTCCGCCGCCCGCAGGGCGGCTTTCATGCGCAGCGAGTTGTCGGTCAGCGCCCGGCGAAGGTCGGTGCCGCGCCGTACGAGCTCCAGCCCCTTGAGCGTGGCGTCCATGCACGCCTGCGGCAGCGAGGTGGTGAAGATGAAGCCGGGCGAGTAGGAGCGCACGTAGTCCAGGGCCGCGTCGGGGCCCGCGACGTATCCGCCGACGGTTCCCAGGGCCTTGCCGAAGACGCCCTGGACGAAAGTCGGCCGGGTCTCGCCGATCTCCTCGCAGATCCCCGCGCCGGTCGGGCCCTTGACGCCGATGGCGTGGGTCTCGTCGAGGTAGGTCAGGGCGTTGTACCTGTCCGCCAGGTCGCATATCTCGCTGATCGGGGAGGTGTCGGCGTCCATCGAGTACACCGACTCGAACACGATCATCTTGGGTCGCGACTCGTCGTACTCGGCCAGGCAGCGTTCCACGGACGCTACGTCATTATGTTGAAATATCCGTTTTTCGCAGTTCGCTCGGCGGATTCCCTCGATAAGGGAGCGGTGATTGTTCTCGTCCGAGAGGACCACCATGTCCGGGACCGCCGACAACAGCACGCTGAGCGTCTCGAAGTTCGCCACGTAGCCGCTGGAGAATATGAGCGCGCGCTCCTTCCCGTGCCAGACGGCCAGCTCGGATTCCAGTTCGACGTGTGTGGTGCTCGTACCGCCGATGTTGCGCGACCCGCCCATGCTGGTGCCATGTCGTCCGGTCGACTCGATCTGCGCCCGGATGAGCTCCGGATGCTGGCTCAGACCGAGATAGTCGTTGCTGCACCACACCTGGATCTCATTTCCCACGCGCAGCGTCTGCCCAGGGCTGGCGGCCATGTGCGCGGTGGGGAAATAGCTCCGGTAAAGCCCGCTGCTCTTCAGCTCTCGCAGCTTTTTCTCGAAGGTCTCGAAGACGTCGGATCGGGTGGAGACATCGGTGAGCATACGTGTCCTTCGCTGATCGTCCTTCGCCCGCACCGCGGTGGTGTTCCGTCATCGCGGCGATCGGCGAACGTTTTCGGAATCGGGCTCGCTGTGGCTGGCGAACGCATGTGACCGGACAGCGTTGGAATCACGTCCTGGTCCTCAGGACGGATGATCTGCGAGACGGGGTGGACATACGGATCGGGCGCAGGAGACCGCCGTGGGGAGGTCGCCGTGCTGTGGTGCGCCGGGCTCGGGGGCCGGCTTCCGGGGAGGGCTCCGCGTTCAGCCGGGACTCTTACCGGGGGCTGTCGCGCCGGTGGGACGCCGGGACCGGCTCACCGTCCTTCACGGTGTCGCCTTTCACGGTGTCGTTTTCCACGGTGTCGTTTCCCACGACGCCGGCTTTCGCGTCGCGGACTTCCCTGACGAGGGCTTCCACGTCGCCCCCTTCTTCACCGCCTTCCGCGACGAGGCCGCTTCCTTCCGTGACGAGGCCGCTTCGCCGGTCGGCGGCGCCGGCGCGGTCGGCGCGCGTCTCCAGCGCACCGGACGCGAGGGTCAGCGCGAGCGCGGCCGCGGCCATGATCGCACCGACCCGGTTGGGCGCGGTGTAACCGAGCCCGGCGTCGATGGTCAGGCCGCCCAGATAGGCGCCCAGGGCGATGCCGACGTTGGAGGCGGAGACCGTGACGACCGCGGCGAGGGTCGGCGCGCCCTCGGCCTTGCCGATCACCCGGGTCATCAGTCCCGGGACGGTGGCGAAGCCGGCGACGCCCAGCAGAGCGAAGGTGATCGCCGCCGGCACCCGGTGGGCGGCGGTGAAGGTGAAGACGGCCAGCACGACCGTGAGCGCGGCCAGGGCGACGGCGAGGGTGGGCATCAGCGCGCGGTCGGCGAAACGGCCGCCGAGCGTGTTGCCCACGACCAGCCCCGCGCCGAAGAGGGCGAGCAGCGGGGTGAGCGCCTCCCCCGAGTAGCCGGTCACCTCGGTCAGCATCGGCGCGACATAGCTGAAGGCGGCGAACAGCGCGCCGAGGCTCAGCGCCGTCATGCCGAGGGCGAGGCCCACCTGTGGCCGGCGGAAGACCGCCAGCTCCCGGCCCAGCCGGGCATCGGTTCGAGCCCGCTGTACGGGGATCAGCCTGGCGATGCCGGCCAGGCCGACCAGCCCGATGCCGACGAGCATCCAGAAGGTGACGCGCCACCCGAAGTTCTGCCCGACCCAGGTGCCCAGAGGCGCTCCGACGACGTTGGCGGCCGCGCCCCCGGTGAAGACCATCGCGATCGCCCGGGCCTTCCTGCTGTCATCGACCAGGTCGGCGGCCACGACGGAGGCGACCCCCAGGAAGGCGCCGTGGCAGATCGCGGTCGTGACGCGGCCCAGCATCAGCAGTGCGTAACCGGGTGCCAGGGCTGACAGCAGGTTGCCGAAGATGAAGATCACCATCAGCAGAAGGAGCATGCTCTTGCGGGGCATGCGTATGCCGGCCGCGACCAGCAGCGGCCCGCCCACGACCACACCCGATGCGTATCCGGAGATGAGGAATCCGGCTGTCGTGATGCTGACCGACAGATCGCCGGCGACATTCGGCAACAGCCCCATCACCACGAATTCGGTGGTTCCGATCCCGAAGGAACTCAATGTGAGCGCGAGCAGGGCGAGCGGCATCCCGGTGGACTCCCTCGATGCGTTTGCCGAGTGATGGACGGTGCCGGACACCACGCGGACGGCCGATGACATCCGGAACACGGAGAAGAGGAGAACAGGACTGCTTTCTCCGAGGAGAATTCCCGGAGGTGATGCCGCCTCCACCGCAGGATGTTTACATTTCCTACCGGTTTAGGCGGGTCACTCTTGACGAAGTCAACCTCACGTTCACGCTTCTCCGCAATCTGTCCGGCGGTCAGTTTGGTCAGCATGCGGTCAGAATCGTCAGAACGGTCGGCGTCTGCGTTTCGGCTGTATGTCGTTCCGCATCGGCGGCGTGGCCGGCCGGTGGTTTCCGGTGTCCCCCGCATCGAGCCTTCCGGGCTCGACGGTCCCTGAATTGACGGTCCGCGCGAGGCCGCCGCGAGTACGGCGTCCGCGGGGACCGGGACGGCGGCGTCCGCCTGCCGGTCGCCGGTGCTCGGCGCGGTTCCAAGCGCATCCCAGTTATTTACAAGAAGTCAGCAAGTGGACCCTTCTAGCTTTCTCGTACCGGACGGGCACACAGGTGCTCATAAGTCCGGTGAGACAGATTCCTCGCCGCGAGGCGAGGAGCCCGGAAAGACGCCGCCGTGAGGCGGCGGGGGGAAGGAAGATCAATGTCCGAGATCAAGATTGACGACATCGCTCCGCTCGGTGCCGAGCTGAACGAGAACGACCTGCGTCTCGTGAGCGGTGGCCGCATGCCCGACAAGTCCAAGTCGAGCCTGGTCATCGATGGTGTCGACGCCTCCGGCGACGGCACCACCGGGACCGACGCCGACTTCTGAGGGCCCGCCGCCGCGAACGCGGCGACGGCGAGTCCGGCCCGGTCCGGCCGTCGGCGGTGCCTCGACCGGGGGCCGGCCGCTGACCGGCCGGCCCCCGGCCGGTCCTATATGAGATGAACCGCGCGGGGCACGCTCCGAAGGGGGCTGCCCCGCGCGTTCCAAGTGAGGGGAGGCCCGAACATGTCAGGTGAGATCCTCGTGCTCACTCGGCCCGATGACACCCACGCTCTCCACGTGGGCGAACTGCTCACCCGGCGTGGCGCCGACGTGGTGTTCTTCAACCCGGAGGACTACCCGGCGAAGGCCGTCATCGATCTCTCCTACGCGCCGTCGGGCGAGGTCCGGCGGACGTTGCGCACGGGATCACGCCGGGTGGACCTCGACGCTCTGACGGCGTTGTGGATCCGCCGGCCCCAGCCGCCGGCGTGCCATCCGGAGATCACCGATCCGGTGGTGCGGGCCCACCTGGAGCAGGAACTGGCGGTGTTCGCCGGTGATCTGTGGAACCGGCTCGACTGCCCGATGGTGCCGGGGCCGTACGAGGTCATCAAGAGCGCCGGACGCAAGCCGTCCCAGCTCGCCCTGGCGGGCAGGCTCGGGTTCGAGCTTCCCCCGACCCTGATCGGCAACGATCCGGAGGAGTTCCTCGACTTCTACAGCCGTCACGACGGCCGGATCATCACCAAACCGCTCCACATGCCCTGGGTGCCGAAGAACGACGGAGAGAGCGTCAGCCGGCTGTCGGAGCTGGTCTCCCCGCGGGACATCGGTTACGCCGACGCCATCCGCTTCGCGCCGATGATCATCCAGGGGTACGTCCCCAAGAGGGTGGAACTTCGCGTGACGGTGGTGGGCGACCGGGTGTTCGCCGCGGAGATCCACTCCCAGGAGAGCAACCACACCAGGTTCGACTGGCGCCGGTACGACTCGGCCATGACGCGGCATGCCGTACACGAGCTTCCGCCGGAGCACGCCGAGCGGTGCGTGCGCCTGGTGCGGCGGCTGGGCCTGGTGTACGGGGCCATCGACCTGATTCTGACGCCCGACGGCCGTTACGTGTTTCTCGAGATCAACCCGAACGGCCAGTGGCTGTGGATCGAGGAGGCCACCGGCCTTCCGATCAGCCGGGCACTTTGCGAGGTGCTGCTGCGCGGTGGCACCCCGACCCCGAAGGAGGTCGACGATGCTGGATCGCGCGCGTGAGTTCCTGCGGAGCATCCAGGGACTCGAACCCGATCGGGCCCGCGAGGCGCTGGAGGACCTGCGAGGACGGTACCCCGACGCCGTCTTACGGCTGCTGTGGCAGCGTGAGGAGTACGACGGCTCCCTCCACTACGACCTTCTGATCAAGAAGCCGGGGTGCGGGACCGTATCGCTGTCATGGTGCCCCGACCGGGCGCTGCCGTGGCCGCTGCGGGGCGTGCACCGCACGAGCGAGCAGGTCCTGCTGCGGGTGAACGGCGTGGACATGAAGGTCCCCGACGCCGTCGCCCGGCTGGACTTCCTCTGGGACGAGGCCCGTCTGACCGACAGGCTGGTCACCGCCTGCCTGTTGCAGGAGGAGCTCTACGAGTCGCCCGTCACCCTTTCCGAGACCGAACTGCAGCAGGCCGTGGACGCCTTCCGCCGGGCGCGAGGCCTGATCACCGCGCGGGCCACCCGCGAATGGATGGAACTGCACAGCCTGTCCGTCCAGGGCCTCGAAGAACTCGTGGCCGGTGAGGCCGCGGTGGAGCGGCTGCGCGACCGGGTGACCGCCGGGCGGGTGGAGCCGTACTTCGCCGAGCACGAGAGCGAGTTCGCCCGCGTCCGGGTCGCCCGGCTCGTCTACCTCGACCGGGCCCTCGCGCGGCGCGCGGCGGAGGAAGCGCGCTCCGGCGCCGGCTTCTACGACGTGGCGGAACGCGAGTTCTCGGCCGGCCGGGTCGCCGGTGATCTGTTCGCCGACCTCGCGGCCGACGAGCTGGGCATGGACGCGCACGGCCCGGTGGAGGCCGGAGCCGTGCTCGGGCCGGTACCTCTGGGAGACGGGTTCGCGGTGGTCAAGGTGCTGTCGGTGGAGCCGGCCGTGCTGGACGAGCGGACACGGCGGCTCGTCGGCAGACGTCTGTTCGACGAGTGGATCGCGGAACGGCGGGAGTCCGCCAAGATCGAATGGTTCTGGGGCAACACGGCTCGGACCAGCGCGCTGTGACAAAAGTGATCTTTCGCGAGGAGGCGCTCAGACGCCACGCGCGGCGGGAGAGGCATGTCACCCGTCCGATCACGATCGGCGGCCGGTGGCTGGCCCTGCTCTGGGCGGCCGTGGCGGTGCTCGCTCTCACCACGGCCGGCCTGGTCCTGCTCGCCGCCTCCCGGCTCCCCGGGACGACCTCATGAGAGGACTCCGGCCGGGCCGTCGCGTTCCCGTCATCCGGCAGAACGGCATCACCGAGTGCGGCGCCGCCTGCCTGGCGATGGTGCTGGCCTATCACGGTCACCGCACGTCACAGCACGAGGTCACCGAACGGCTTCAGATCGGCCGCGACGGGCTCAGCGCGCTCGCCATCGTGGCGGGCGCCACGGAGTACGGGCTGAGGGCGAAGGCCTTCTCGCTCGACCCGGAGGATCTCGCCCGCGTCCCCATGCCCGCGATCGTCCACTGGCGGTTCGACCACTTCGTCGTGGTCGAGCGATGGGCGCCCGACAGGGTCGAGGTGGTGGATCCGGCACACGGCAGGCGCCGTCTGACGGCCGAGGAGTTCAACGAGGGATTCACCGGAGTCCTGCTGGCCTTCGAGCCGGGTCCCCGGTTCCGTCGAGGCCGTTCCAGCGCGGCGAGCGCCTGGCGGCAGTTCGTCCGCACGCTCGTGCTGCGCAGGCGTGGCCTGCTCGCCCAGGTGGTGGCGGCCTCCCTGATCCTGCAGCTCCTCGGACTCGCCCTGCCGGTGTTCTCCGAGGCGCTGGTGGACCGGGTGCTGCCGGCCGGAACCGGCGGGACGTCGGCCGGGGCGGCCGGGCTGCCGGCCGTCCTGGGGGCAGGGCTCCTGCTGGCCGCGCTGACGCAGTTCGCGGTCGGCTACCTGCGCTCGGTTCTGCTGCTGGCGGTCAGAGCGGGAGCGGATGCCGAGCTGACCCGGGGCGTGGTGTCGCACCTCATCGCCCTGCCGTACCGCTATTTCGCGCTGCGCGGCACGGGCGACCTGGTCACCCGCGCGAGTAGCGTCGGGGTGCTGCGCGACATGCTCACCGGTCAGATCCTTTCGGCGTTGCTCGACGGACCGCTCGCCGTCGGTTATCTCATCCTGGTCTTCGTCCGGGATCCTCTGTTCGGCACGTGTCTGGCCGCACTGGCCGCGACGCAGATCGTCCTGTTGCTGGCCACGGCGCGCCGGATGAAGCACCTGACCCAGCAGGAGCTCGTCGCGTTCGCCGCCACCCAGAGCCGCCTGATGCAGGTGATCGACGGCATCGAGACGCTGAAGGCGTCCGGCGCCGAGACGCGGGCGGCCGAGCAGTGGTCGGATCACTTCTCCGAGCAGCTCAACGCCGACATCCGTGGCGGGCTCACCCAGGGGCTGCTGGATTCGGCGCTGGGAGCCATCCGGCTGCTCGCGCCGCTGGGCCTGATGTGGGTGGGGGCCTGGCGGGTGCTCGACGGCGAGCTCACCCTCGGCGCGTTGATCGCGCTGAACGCGATCGCCGTGGCCGCGCTCACGCCGCTCTCCTCGCTGATGGCCGGCGTGCAGAGCCTGCAGCTGGCGGGCGCCCACTTCGAGCGGCTGTCCGACATCCTCACCTCCGAACCCGAGCCCGCGGGAGGCATCGAGGTGCTGCGGGTGCGCGGCGCGGTGGAGCTGCGCGGCGTCGGCTACCGCTACGACCCGCGCTCCCCGTGGACGCTGCGGGACATCTCCCTGACCATCGCTCCCGGGCAGAAGGTCGCCCTGGTGGGTCCGTCGGGCTCGGGCAAGAGCACACTGGCCCGGCTGCTGCTCGCCCTGCACACCCCCACCACCGGGGAGATCCGCTACGACGGGGTCCCGCTGAGCGAGCTCAACCTGCGCACGCTGCGCCGCCGGTTCGGCGTGGTCACCCAGGAGCCGTCGCTGTTCACCGGCTCGATCAGGGAGAACATCGCGCTCAACGACCCCGACGCCTCGCTGGAGCGGATCGTGCAGGCGGCGCGGACGGCCGACGTCCACGACGAGATCGAGAACATGCCGATGGGGTACGAGACCATGCTCACCGAGGGCGCCGGTCTCTCGGGCGGTCAGCGGCAGCGCGTGGCGCTGGCCCGGGCGCTGCTCTCCCGGCCGAAGATCCTCCTGCTCGACGAGGCCACCAGCAACCTCGACGGCGAGAGCGAGGCGGCGATCGAGGGCCGTCTCGGTCGGCTCACGCAGACCAGGATCATCATCGCCCACCGGCTGAGCACGGTCCGGGACGCGGATCTCATCCTGGTGGTCGACGGCGGCCGCATCGTCGAGCGCGGCACTCACGAGCAGCTCCTGGCTCTGCGCGGCCGTTACGCCGCTCTGGTGGCAGCCCAGACCGTCGGTGCCGTCTCGTGATCCCGTGGCGGGCGATCCGCCGTCGTCACCGCGCTCTCACCGGTGCGTCACCACAGTGTCATCGGCGCGTCACCGAGCTCTCACCGGTGCATCATCGCAGTGTCATCGATGCGTCACCGCGCTCTCGCCGATGCGTCACCGCGCTGTCATCGCGTCGATCGCAGTGTCATCGCGTCGAGGGTCTCGGCCATGTGCTTGCGCAGCTCGCCCAGACGGACGTCGAGGATCACCGAGGCGAGCTCGGGGTTGCCCCGGATCATGTCGCGCAGGCCGCTCTCTCCGGATTCGTGGACGAAGCTGTGCCGGACCAGGGTCCGGTCCGGTGAGTCTCCCGGCTCCAGGTCGTAGCGCCATCTCGACGAGGGGCGCTCGGGGTCGTTGTTCCGGTCGAGGACCATCCAGGCGAACGTGCGCGGGCGCTGCGCCTCGGTGACCACGCACGTCACCGTCCAGATCCTTCCCTCGCGGCTGTTGCGCCCCTGGAACCGCACTCCCTCCCGCATCTCCGAGTCGTCGGTGCCGTCGGTGTCGAGCCAGCCCGCGAACTCGCACTCCGGGCTCCACTCGCCGAGGCGGGGCACGGCCGTGATGAGATCCCACAAGCGCTCGGGTGACATCTCGACGGTGGTCTCCAGATCCACTCGCGCGCCCGTGACCCCGTAGTCCTCCATGCAGGCCTCCGCATGCTCATGGCACTCACGCAGTGCCTCCGTCGCCGATCGACTCCTACGATGAACGATCGGCCCGCCCGTGGACAGAGGCTTTCCGCCACGACCGACCCCTATGATGCGGCCGGCACCCCTATACATCCGGGGATTTCGATACCGGTTGAGGCTTTTCGGGCGATAGTCGGTGCTTTGTGGGGTGAGCAGGCCCGTGTCGTCCGGGCTGCGGCGGGTTCAGGCGTCGGCGCGGAGCTCGTCGGTGGCCTCCTGGTAGGCGGCGGCGGCGCGGGTGAAGTAGTCGAAGAGCGTTTCGAGCTGCTCGGGCGAGTAACCGCGGAGGATCTCGCCGACCCTGTGCCGGGCGGGAGCCATCACCGCGTCCAGGCCGGCGGGCTTGCCGATCAACTCGACGATGACTTTTCGGCGGTCGTCGGGCGAGGGGACCCGGCGCACGTAGCCGGCCTGTTCCAGCCGGTCGATCAGCCGGGTGGTGGGCCCGGTCGTCAGTCCCGTGCGCACGGCCAGCTCGCCGGGGGTCATCGCGCCGGTCAGCTCCAGCGTGTTGAGCGCGTAAAGGTCGGTGGCGCCCAGCTCGCAGGCTTTGGCGCTGGCGTGGCCGTGCAGCATGACCGCGCTCAGGTAGCGACGGTAGAGCGCGCCGGCGTCCGGTCGCATCGCAGGTGTTGACATCGTCCCGCCCTCTCCATAATCTCTTCCTCAGAGCAGATAAATCTTAAAGGAAGATTCTGCTATAAAGAAGTTATCATGGAGAGGGTCACCATCATGAACCACACCCCCGACGTCCAGGCCGACATCGCCGCCGTCCGCGCCCTGCTCGAGCGGACCTGCGACGCCTGGAACCGCGGTGACGGCGCCGCCTACGGCACGGCCTTCACCGACGACGCCACCGACGTGACCTTCGTCGGCACCATCTACCAGGGCGCCCAGGAGATCGGAGCCGCCCACCAGGTGCTGTTCGACAGCTTCCTCAAGGGCACCCGGCTGGCCATGGAGATCGTGGACATCCGCTTCTACGGTGCCGACACCGCCGTCGCCGTCACCCGGGGCGACACCTACAAGGGCAGGCCGAAGAAGCTGGGCAAGGTCCAGACCTACACGATCGTCCGCGGCGCCGACGGCCGCTGGCGGATCGCCGCCATCCAGAAGACCAAGCACCAGAGCCTGATGGAGGCCGTCTCCTTCAGGTTCCAGCCCGCCAGCAAGCCCCGGGCGCGGCGCTGACCGCCGCCGCCGAACGGAGCACGGAACAGAGAGCACGGAACAGGGAGCAGGGAGCACAACGCCATGGCATCCATCGCCGTCGTCGCCGCGACCGGCCGGACCGGCCGGATCATCGTCGAGCAGGCCCTGGCCGCCGGGCACGCGGTCACCGCGATCGCCCGCCGGCCGCAGGCCCTCGGCCTGGATCACCCCCGTCTCACCCCGCACGCCGCCGACGTCCTGCGGCCCGGATCCCTGGAGGGAGTGCTGACCGGCCACGACGCCGTGATCTCGGCACTCGGCGCCACCGGGCGCGGGCCCACCACCGTCTACTCCGCCGGTACCGCCGCGATCGTCTCCGCGATGGCCCCGGTCCGGCGGCTGATCGTGCTCTCCTCGGCCGGTCTCGCCGTCCCGGCAGACGCCGCCGCCGGCGCGCGGCTGTTCGGCCGCGTCCTGCACCGCGTCATGCGTCACCCCTACGCCGACATGGCCCGCATGGAACGGCTGCTCGCCGCGACCGACCTGTACTGGACCGCCGTGCGTCCCACCGGCCTGAACGACGGACCCGCCGGCGGCCACCCCCGCGTCTCGATCGGCGCCGCCCGGACCGTCGGGCCCCGCACCTCCCGCGCCGACCTGGCCGCCTACATCCTCGGGCGGATCGACGACCCCGCCACCTACCGCGTGCCGGTGGCCGTCTCCTCATGACATCGGGCCCCTGAGCCGGTCGAGCCGTCCTGCCTCGACGGTTACCCGGGGGTCACGCGGTTACGAAAAAGTGCGATCTACCTTCGAAGAGCGCCCGGAGTCATGCTCCTTTCCATGACCATCATCGATCGGCTGGACTACGGCCCTTTCCCCGAAGACCCGCACAACCACAAGCCGGGCTCCCGCTACTGCCTGGTGCTCGATCCGGTCCGCCCCGACGGCGCCTACGTCAAGGATCTGGTGCTGAACTTCGAGCATCTCGCCTCGGACGAGGTGATCCCGGTGCACGTGCACACCAACGAGGAGGTCCTCATCGTCGACGAGGGCCAGGCGGAGGCGTTCTACGACGGGGAATGGAGACCGGTGGGGCCCGGGGCGGTGATCCTGGTGCCGCCGGGCGTTCCCCATGGGTTCCGCAACAGGTCGGGTGCCACGGTCAGGCTGCACGCCGTGTTCGCCGGGCACGTGGTCGGCACCCGGTTGCTGGAACGCAGTCCGGCGCCGGGCACGGAGGACGAGCCGCTTCCACCGCCGTCCATCATCGATTTCCGCGCCTTCGGCCATTCATCGCCGCATCATGGAAAATAACCAAATGCCCGATCCGGCGGGCCGGAGCGCCGTCCCGCTCACTTCGGCCCGTTTCGACTTGTCATCACGATTTCGCTTGTTATCGGGAAAAAGTGCGTGACGCCGGTTTCCCGCGATCCCGGACGGCTACCAGCCGACCACCGGGTACCAGCCGTAGCCGAACATCGCCGGAAGTCGCACGTCCCAGTAGAGGAAGGTGAAGGAGCCCGCGATGATGAAGGCGGCGGCCGTCACCGTCACCAGGCGGCTCGGCCGCGCCGTCAGCCATCGGGCGAATCCGCCCTTGGCAGCGAGCATGAGCACGGTGAACAGCACCGCCATCACCACGACGTTGCCCAGGGACTGCAGGATGAACACGGCCGCGCCGTACAGAGGGTCGTGGTTCTTTGCGGCGTAGGTGAACAGCTTGTGGAACAGCGGGAACGGCCGGCCGATGAGGAAGCCTCCGACCAGCGCGCCGAGGACAACCAGGCGCGCGTGCGGAAATCGCCGCTCAAGCCGCGCCAGCGGATCGGGCAGGAGCCGCAGCGCGGCCAGGCCGAACCAGATGAACGCCAGGCCGATGACCCCGAAGACCACGCAGGCCTGGAGCAGCCGGACGGGCACCCCGTCGCCCACCGTGGCGGTCGACAGCTGCGGCAGCCGTTCCCCGAAGAGGGCGCCGACGGCGCCGTAGACTCCGCTGACCGCGATCATGCCGATCGCGAGCCGGCCGAGCGGGCGCAGCGTCTCGCGGAGCCGGTCGCGCCGCGAGTCGCCGTGCCGTACGAGGGGGACCACCGCGCCGAAGGCGGCCACGTTGCAGGCGGTGAACGTCCCGGCCAGCCCGGAGACGAAGGCGAAGACCGCCCCCGCCACGGCACTGGTGATCGCTGTGCCCTTGGCGTTGTGACCGAGCAACGTGTTGGCGACGTTGTCGCCGATCACGCTGTCCACGAAGTGGTAGGACCACAGGGCGGCGACGGCCGCGCCGGCGAGCACGCTGAGAACGATCAGGCGGGCCCGGTGGTTCGGTACGGCGGAGGCGGGAGGCTGGTGACGGCTCTCAGTGGAATCGGTAAGCATCATGACACATCCTTAAAAAGGATAGAAAGTTAAGAAATGTGTTGATCAGTTGCCACTCACCTGACTGTGAGGCCGCGATCTTCCTCCGTCAAGCCGTCATTTCCGGCCGGGATTCGTGCGGAGGGGAAATTTCGCACGTGTTCGGCCGCGGCCTTTTCCTCCATCCACTTTTCACTGGACAATGAATGATTTATCCTGATTCGCGAAATTTCTGGAAACGGCTGCCGGGGCCGGGCGCTCAGGGCGCCGAAGCCGCCGGAGGGAGCGGCGGGATCAGACGATGCCGCCGGAGGGAGCGGCGGCCGGGTCAGACGATGCCGCCGTTGGCGCGGATGACCTGGCCGTTGACCCAGTGGCCGGGGCCGGCGAGGAAGGCGACGACCTCGGCGATGTCCGCGGGGGTGCCCAGGCGCTCCAGCGGCGGCTGGGCGGCCATGCGGGCGATGGTCTCCTCGTCCTTGCCGTCGAGGAACAGGTCGGTGGCGGTGGGGCCGGGGGCCACGGCGTTGACGGTGATGTCGCGGCCGCGTAGCTCGCGGGCCAGGATCAGGGTGACCGCCTCGACGGCGCCCTTGGTCGCGGCGTAGGCCGCGTAGCCGGGCAGGGCCAGTCCGAGGACCGAGGTGGAGAAGTTGATGATCGCGCCACCGTCCCGCACGCGGCGGGCGGCCTGCTGGTCCACGACGAAGGTGCCGCGGATGTTGGTGCGGTGCATCCGGTCCAGTGCGTCCAGGTCGATGTCCACGACCGGCGCCAAGATCATCACGCCGGCGGCGTGCACGACGACGTCGATGCCGCCGAAGGCCTGCTCGGCCGCGTCGAACAGCGCGGCCACGGCCTTCTCGTCGCCGACGTCGGCGCGTACGGCGATGGCCTGGCCGCCGGCCTCGGTGACGGCGGCGACCGCGGCGTCGGCCTCGGCCTGGTTGCCGGCGTAGTTGACCACGACGGCGTAGCCGTCGGCGGCCAGGCGTTCGACGGTCTGGCGGCCGATGCCGCGTGATCCTCCGGTGACGATCGCTACGCGGGATGACGTGGTGTTCATGATCGTTTCCCCCTTGAAAAGCTATGTACATTATGTACATATATATTGTTATGAACACAGTGTCCATATGAATCGCGGAGGTAGACCGTGACCCAGTCCACCGAGCCCATCCGCCGGGGGCGTGGCCGCCGCCCGGCCGACCAGGTGCGCCGGGAGGTGCTGCGGGCGGCCGGTGAGCTCCTGCTCGCCGAGGGCATGGCCGCCTTCACCATCGAGAAGGTCGCGGCGCTGGCGGGCGCGAGCAGGGTGACGCTCCACAAGTGGTGGCCGTCCAGGGGAGCGTTGGCGCTGGAGGGCTACTTCAGCGTCGTCGGTCCCACGCTGGCCTTCCCCGACACGGGGGACATCGCCGCCGATCTCACCGCGCAACTGCGGGCCTTCGTCCACCTGATGCGCGACACCCCCGCCGGTCGTGTCATGCCCGAGCTCATCGGGCAGTCCCAGACCGACCCCGAGCTGGCGCGGGCCTATCGCGAGCGCTACTCGGCCCCGCGCAGGGAGCTCGCCGTACAGGCCCTGGAGCGGGCCAAGCGGCGTGGCCGGCTACGGGCGGACATCGACCCCGAAGTGGTCGTCGACCAGCTGTGGGGTGCCTGCTACCACCGTCTCCTCATCCCCGACCAGCCGCTGACCGAGGAGTTCGCCGAAGCGCTCGTCAAGAACCTGCTGACCGGGATCGGCCTGCCCTGAGCGGCCTGTGCCCGCGCCGTAGCCGGCTGACGTGAGCCGGCTCACGATGCCGACCGACGCCGTCGGCTAAGGCTGCCGGATGAGGTTGCCGGATGAGGTTGCCGGCGCGCCGGTCAGCCGCCGACCGGCTCGCAGGACTGTACGCCCTTGACGACGAGGGCGAGCAGCCGGTCGGCCTGGTCGGCGTGGTCGGGCTCGTTCTCGGTGGCCAGGGAGATGGCGTGGACGAGCTTGAGCAGGTCGGCGATGGCGACCTCGCGGCGTATCGCTCCCGCCTGCTGGGCACGGGTCAGCAACGCCCCTCCGGCGTTCGTGATCATCGCGTGGCAGTCGGCGCCCAGTTCCGACCGCCCGTTCCGGGCCCCCGGCATCAGTGACGCGGCCAGGCCGCGATTGGCGGCTGCGTGCGAGACCACGGCACGCAGCCAGGTGACCAGCGCGGAACCGGGAGAGGGGGCGGTGAGCAGCTCGCCCGCCCGGGCGCAGAGGATCTCCACCCGCTCCCGGAAGACGGCCTCCAGCAGGGCCTGCCGGGAGGGGAAGTGGCGGTGCAGGGTGGCGGATCCGACGCCAGCCCGCCGCGCGATCTCCTCCAGCGAGGCATCGGCTCCGTGTTCGGCGATGACCTCTCCGGCCGCCGCGCGGATCCGGTCGTGGTTGCGGCGCGCGTCGGCGCGCGTCGGCCGCCTGGCCGGGATCGACGTCGCGCTCGCCTTGGTCAAGGATGCCTCCTGCGGACTGCGAAACGGGGCGGTTTCTTACGTTACCGAAGCATGACCGGAGGGGCGCTCCACCCGCGTGGGGCCGCCCGCGGGCGGCCCCACCTCCCCGGGCCCGTCGTCCTCCCCGGGCCCGTCGTCCTCCCCGGGCCCGTCGTCCTCCCCGGGCCCGTCGTCCTCCCCGGGCCCGTCGTCAGCGGAGGGCGGCGAAGAAGGCGCGTACGTCACCGACCAGCGCCTCGGGCTGCTCCAGGGACAGGAAGTTGCCGCCGCGCTCGAACTCGGCCCAGTGGGTGACGTTGCTGTCGCGTTCGGCGAAGCGGCGGATGGCGACGTCGGTGCTCAGGGCGACGGCCACGCCGGTAGGCACGGTGCCGCGCTCCTTGGGGGCCCAGGCGCTCGGGTCGTGGGCCATCTCGTAGTAGAGGTTGGCCGAGGAGCCGGCGGTGCCGGTGAACCAGTAGAGGCTGACGTTGGTCAGCAGGTGGTCACGGTCCACGGCGTCCTCGGGCAGTTCGGCGGCCGCGTCGGTCCACTCCTTGAACTTCTCCACCACCCAGGCGAGCTGTCCGGTCGGGGAGTCGTGCAGCCCGTAGGCGAGGGTCTGCGGGCGGGTGGACTGGATGGCGTTGAAGCCCATCATGTCGTCGCGGAAGTTCTGCAGCCGGGCCAGGCGCTCCTGTTCGGCCTCGGTCAGGTCGGCGAAGTCGGCCGGGTCGTCGGAGGGGAAGGTGACCAGGCCGTTGAGGTGGACGCCGATGACGCGCTCGGGTGCCTGGCGGCCCATCTCGATGGCGATCCAGGCGCCGCCACCGCCGCCCTGCACGCCGTAACGGTCATAGCCCAGGCGGTCCATCATTTCGACGAACGCGCCGGCGATCTTGCCGGTGTTCCAGCCGGGGCCGGTCAGCGGGCCGGAGAAGCCGACGCCGGGGGTGTCGGCGGCGATCACGTGGAAGTCCTGCGACAGCGGCTCGATGACGTCGACGAACTGGACGAACGAGCCCGGCCAGTCGTGCAGGAGCAGCAGCGGTGTGGCGTCGGGGTTGGCCGAGCGGACGTGCGCGAAGTGGATGTCCTGGCCGTCGATCTCGGTGGTGAACTGGGGGAACTCGTTCAGCCGGGCCTCGGCCTTGCGCCAGTCGTAGTCGTTGGCCCAGTAGTCGGCCAGCCCCTTGAGGTAGTCCACCGGCACGCCCCGCGTCCAGCCCTGGCCGGGGATCTCGCCGCTCCAGCGGGTGCGAGCCAGACGCTCGCGCAGGTCGTCGAGGTCGGCATCGGGGATGGCGATGTGGAAGGGCTTGATGCTCATCGGTTTCACCTTTCGAAGGGCCGTTCGGCTCTGCCTTTACTCTATCAGAACGGAATGCTTTATTCCACAAAATCGACGAACCTGCCGACCGTCGCCATCCCGTCTCTCGCCCGGGCGTGCCCGTGGCGCCCCGCCCGCCGGGGACGATACGTAGTGTGTTCTCCCGTCACCTGTCACTTCCTTCTTGTAAGTAAAGGCGTCATGCGCCACCATGAGGGGTGATGGAAGAAGGCACTTCGAGGTCGCCGGCCTACTGCTCCGGCACCGATGACGACTACGACGCCCGTCAATGGGACACCCGGGAGGACTGTGAGGTCCGCCAGATCCTCGACCGGGTCGCGGACAAGTGGTCGTTGCTGGTCATCGCCCTGCTGGACCGGCGTACCCTGCGCTTCACCGAGCTGAGCCGGAAGATCGACGGCATCAGCCAGCGGATGCTCACCGTGACCCTGCGTCAGCTCGAGCGCGACGGCCTGGTGCGCCGCACCGTCCACCCCGTGGTGCCTCCCCGGGTGGACTACGAGCTCACGCCGCTGGGCGTGACCCTGCACGACACCATCCAGTCGCTCGTCACGTGGACGGAGGAGCACCAGAGCGAGATCGCCGCCGCGCGCGCCGAGTACGACACCCGTGCCGACGTCGCGCCGGTCGCGACGAAACAGGAGAGCGTGGCCGTCGGCCGTAACGAAACCCGTCCTCCGGTCGCAGACCGTAACGCAACCCCGTTCGCGGATCGCGACGCGATCCGTTCCGGGGCCGTCGGTCGTGACGCCGATCCGTCCGCGGTCAACGGTCGAGACGCGATCCGGGCGGTGGCCGGCGGCGACGTGAGCGCCATGGTGGTCGCGGGAGGCGAGGTGAGCCGGGCCGGCGGGAGCGCGTCGCGGTGCGGGGTGTGCGGTGCGCCTCTCAGCCACGCCCGCACGGGCCGGCCCGCCCGGTTCTGCGGTACGGCCTGCCGGCAGAAGGCGCATCGCGCCCGTTCCCGCGCCGGCGGACACGAGACGGGCTGACCTCGGAACGAGGCCACGGTCCCGACGGTCATCGGGCCGCCTCGGCGGCCAGCGGCAGCCGTACCGACACCTGGAAGCCCGGTCCGTCGGTCCGGCGTCCCGCGGTCGCGGTGCCGCCACAGGCGGCGGCGCGCTCACGGATGCCGATCAGGCCGTTGCCGCCCGACGGGAGGGAATGCCCGGACCCCAGGCCGTCGTCGGTGATGTCGATCGCCAGGACGTCGTCCTCCCAACGGAGCCGGACGTCGGCGCAGGAGGCGCCCGCGTGCTTGACGATGTTGGTCAACGCCTCCTGGGTGATCCGGTAGGCGGCGATACCGACGTCGGGAGGCAGCGGCCGAGGTTCGCCCCGGGTGCGGTAGGCGACGTCGACTCCCGCGCCCGTGACCTGGTCGACCAGCGCGGGCAGGTCGTCGACGGTCGGTTGCGGCGCGCGCGGCCCCTCCTCCTCCTTGAGCACGCCCAGCATCCGCCTCAACTGCACCATCGCGTCGCGCCCCGCGGAGGCGATCGCGTCGAAAGCGGCCTCGGCCCTGGCCGGGTTGCTTCTGACCACCACGGGCCCGGCCTCGGCCTGCACCACCATCAGGCTCACCGCGTGGGCCAGGATGTCGTGCATGTCGCGGGCGATCCTGGCCCGCTCCCGCTCGGCGGCCCGCTCCGCCTCGACCTGGCGCTCGTGCTCCAGGCGGGCGGCCCGCTCCTCCAGCGCCGCCGCGTAGGCGCGGGAGACGGCGGTGGCCCTGCCGGTCGCGTAGGCGGCGGCGAACAGCACGATGCCGCGCAACGCGGTGTCGGAGGAGCCCACGAGCAGCATGCCGCCGCCGAGCGCCGTGACGAGCATGATCACACGGGGCCAGTAGGAGGAGTACGCGGCGACGGTGTAGAGCGCGATCATCCCGCCGTACCAGACCGGCTGCGAGGGCACGTTTCCGGAGAGGTCGTACAGGGAGGTCGCGCCGAGGCTGATGATCAGCACGGTCACCGGCATCCTGCGCCGCCAGGCCAGCGGCGTCACGGCGGCGATCACGACCGCGTACCCCCACCAGTGCCAGGGCACCTGATAGGGGTTCTCGCGGGACAGGAAGGGCCACAGTTGCACCACCATCACCAGGGCGGTGAGCGCCACGTCCAGCCACCGGGGCGGGAGAGCTCGTAGCCGGCGGCGAAAGGTCACCAGGAGCGGCCAGTCAGACATGGTGCCCAATCCTTGCTTCCTCTTCTGTTCGCCGATGCGGCGGGGTGGTTATGCGCGGGCGGCGACGGGCTCGGCGGAGCGGGCGGCGGGCTCGGCCGTGGTGGTGAGCCGGCGGGCGAGGGGGACGAAGGAGACGAGCAGGAAGATCGCTCCCACCGGGATCAGGTCGCGGTCGATGATCGGCAGGAAGAGGTCGAGCATGACCAGCAGGGGAGTCCAGACCTTGACGCGGCCGATGACGGCGAGCTGGATGACGAGGGCGAGCTGGCCGAGGTAGAAGAGGTAGGGACCGCCGTCGTAGATCGCGATGGAGACGCCGGGGACGGCCTGGATCCGGTCGAACAGCACGCCCATCTCCGCATGGTCGGTCGAGAGGAATCCGACCACGAGGTCGATGGTGAACTGCGCGGAGACGGCCAGGATGCCGGCGAAACCGGTTGCGGCGCCCACCGTGGACAGGACGTTGCGGCCCGCCATCCGGCGCATCTCCCAGAAGATGGGCACGAACAGGGCCAGAGCGGCGAGGAAGGCGAGGTGACCGGTGGTCCAGGCGAGGCCGGGACCTCGGCTGCCGTCCAGCCCGTCGAGGATTCGGATGATCCCGTAGACCAGGACGAACAGGGGGGCGGCTACGAATGCGAGGCGAGAGTTCACTGGGTGGCTCCGGGGGTCGGTGTGTGCCTCAATCCTGGATTTTTCCCGCTCGAAAGTGATCGCCGGGGAGAGCGATCCTCGTCCTCACCGGCGGGAGGGAGCCGATATCCCTCGCACGGGCGATGCCGCGGCCTCCGGGAGCCGGTCCGGGCCGTTCCCGTCCGCGGGCCGTTGTCATGGAGCCCCACGGGCCGTTTTCATGGAGCCCCACGGGCCGTTTTCATGGAGCCCCACGGGCCGTTTTCATGGAGCCCCACGGGCCGTTTTCATGGAACGGCGGGCACACCGCAGGGGTCCAGGAGAAATTCCCTGAGCGCCCGGTAGTAGGGCGCGACCGTGGTCGTGTCGACGTATTCCTCGGGGCCGTGCTGGCCGTCGCCCCCGACGCCGAAGATGACGGCGTCGACGCCTCGCCGGTAGTAGAAACGCCCGTCGGCGGCGCCGTGCTTGCGCAGGAAACCGGCGCGGTATCCCTGGTCCCACGCGGCCCGCTGGAGTCGGCGCACCTCCGGACGGTCCCGGTCGGCGTGGTGCGGCGGATCGACGTGGTGGACGACGGGGGTGACCCCGGGTTCGCAGAAGGTCGCCAGGTGAGCGGTGACCTCCTGAACGGTCCTGCCGTTCAGGTCCGTGTCCTGGGGCGGGAAGCGGATGTCCAGCCACGCCTCCGCCAGGGCGGGAACCTGGTTGCGGGCCTCGTTCGGGGTTTCGATCCGGGCGAGGTTGACCGTGGTCCGCCAGACCTCTTCGGTGGCGACGGGGTAGGCGGCCAGCAGGTTGTCCACCGTGCGATGCAGTTTGAGCAGGGCGTTGTCGCCCAGCCACGGGTAGGCGCCGTGGGCGCCCCGGCCGACGGCCCGCAGGCCGGCGGTGACCATGCCCTTGGAGTCGGTCACGACGCGTAGGCGGCTCTGCTCGCCGATGACCACGAAATCGCCGATGACGCCCTGTTCCAGCTGGTGCAGCGTGCCGTCGCGCCCACCCACCTCCTCGTCGGTGACCAGCTGCAGCGCGAGCGGGTACGGCAGGCCGCCGGCCAGCTCGCGGAAGACCTGGGCCTGCACCAGCGCCGACACCTTCATGTCCTGGGCGCCTCTGGCGTAGAGGCGGGTGCCGTCGCGGCGCGGCCGGAACTGGTGCGGAGCGGCCGGTACGACGTCGAGGTGGGCGTTGAGAATGATCCGGAAGCGCGGGCGTTCCGCGTGCCGGTGGACCAGCGCGCTCGGTTTGCCGCCCGACTCGAACCGCTCCACGGTGAAACCGGGCCCGACGAAGCCGAGCACGAGGTCGAGCGCCCGGTGCAGGTCGGCGGGCCGATCGGCGGTGGAGGGCACGGCGAGCAGATCCTGGGCCGCGGCCAGCAGGGATTCGAGATCCATCACCTCATCCTGCCCTTCGCATCGTGCCTCGGTCCTGCGCCGTGCCTCGTGCGCCTCGGTCCGGCGCCGTGCCTCGTGTGTCCCGGTCCTGCGCCGTGTCCCGGTTCGTCGGCAGGGAACCCCGGTTCATCGGTCGAGAACGCGGGCGAGGGCGTGCAGGTCCTCCTGACGCGTGCCCGGGGACGGGGAGATCCGCAGCACGGGTGTGGGCAGGTCCGCGGGGGCCCTGCCGACCGGCACGGCGCCGACCAGGATGGACTCGTGCGCCGCCCGGGAGCGGGCGTCCTCGACGGCCGCCGCCGGATCCGCACCCGGCGGCGGCCTGAGGGTGACGATGGCGGACGGCTCGTCGAGCGGCTCGCCCGCCCGCCAGCCACCGATCCCGTCGAGGAGGCGTCGCGCCCTGACGCCGAGCTCGGCCAGACGGGCGTGGACCGCGGAGGGGCCGAGAGCCCGGTGCTCCAGTACGGCGACGCCGAACCCGGCTCGCGCGGCGATCGGACCCTCGGAGGTCTCATAGCGGGCCGCGCCCGGCAGCGGCGACGGCTCCTCGCCCGCCCAGACGTGCCCGCCGAGCGCGGGAGCCGCGGTGTCCATGTCCGCGGTGAGGCCGGGCACGATCAGGAAGCCGACCCCGCGCGGACCGGCGAGCCACTTGCGGGAGGTCCCGACGTACGCGGTCGCGCCGACACCGCCGGCGTCCACGTGGCCGAAGGACTGGCAGACGTCGAGGACCAGCGGCACCCCGGCGGCGCGGCACAGCCGCCCGGCTTCGGCCGCGGGCTGCACGATGCCCCGGTGGGAGGGGACGTGTGACAGGACGACCAGATCCAGCCCGCCGGCCAGCGCCGAGGCCAGGCCGTCCGGGTCCAGGCGGGAGTCGTCGTCCACGGGCAGGTCGAGGAGCTTGTAGTCGTGGAGCCGGGCCAGGCGGCGCAGCAGCATCAGCGTGCTGCCGTACTCGGCGCGCGTGACGCCGATCCGGCTGCCCGGCGGGAGCCGCCAGCCGCCCAGCAGCGCGGCCATCGCCGCCGTCCCGCTCTCCAGGAGGGCGACGTCGGCCGCCGCGGCGCCGGCCAGGGCGGCCAGGGCCGACCTGGCCGCGTGGAGATCGGTCGCCGCCTGGTAGCCGCCCGTCTCGCGTTCGCGCCGGAGGTGTTCGACGACGGCGTCGAGTGTCCGATCGCTCGGGACGTTGCATCCGGCGGCGTCGAGGTGCCCGGGCGGCGCGCAGGACCGCGCCGCCCGCCAGCTCTCAGCGATCACACGTGGGCCAGGACGAGGCTGAAGTCCCCGGTGGGGTCGGTGTAGTGGCGGCTCACCGAGAATCCGGCCGCGGCGAGCTCCCGCCGCAGGCCCTCGGGGTGGAACTTCGCGCTGATCTCGGTGCGCATCTCCTCTCCGGCGGTGAAGGAGACGGACAGGCCGAGGCCGCCGATCCGCACGCGCATGGCCCGGCCCGCGCGAAGCCGCATCTCGATCCAGTCGTGCTGCATGTCGTACAGCGCGACGTGCTCGAAGGCGTCCGGCTCGAAGTCGGCGTCGAGCTCCCGGTTGACCACGTGCAGGACGTTGCGGTTGAAGGCGGCGGTCACCCCGGCCGCGTCGTCGTAGGCCGCGACCAGCCGCCCGGTGTCCTTGACCAGGTCGGCTCCGAGCAGGAAGCTGTCGCCGGGGCGGAGGGTGCCGCGCAGCTCCTTGAGGAACATCTCGCGCGCCGCCGGGTCGAGGTTGCCGATGGTGCCGCCGAGGAAGGCCACCATCCGCCGTCCCTCCCGCGGCAGCAGCGCCAGGTGGTGCTCGAAGTCGGCGCAGACCGCCCGCACGGCCAGGCCGGGGTAGCGGCCGGCGAGCCGCCGGGCGGCGTCGCCCAGGGTGACCGCGTCGACGTCCACCGGTGTGTAGGCGCGCAGCGTCCCCGTCGAGGAGAGGGCGTCCAGCAGCAGGACGGTCTTCTCGCTGGTCCCCGAGCCGAGCTCGACGAGGGTGTCCGCACCGCTGCGCGTGGCGATGTCGAGGGCCTGTGCGCGCAGGATGGCCAGCTCGCGGCGCGTGGGATAGTACTCCGGCAGCCGCGTGATCTGGGAGAACAGGTCGCTGCCCGCGGCGTCGTAGAACCACTTGGGCGGCAGCCATTTGGGCGTGGACGTCAGTCCGGTGCGGACGTCGTGTTCGAGCGCCTGGCGCAGGTAGTCATGGCCGAGATGGTTGACCAGATCTGTGGCTGATCGGCTGACGGACACGGGGCCTCCTGAGTCGGTGGGTCACGGTCCCCCTGGCCTGCCGGCTCGCCGGCCCGTGACCGGGGTGCTGTGTTTTCCGGTGTTTTCCGGTGTTTTCCGGTGGTCTCGCTGGTTTCCGGTGGTTCAGTTCCGCTCGTTCACAGGGGCTGGACGTGCACGCCGCGGGGAGAGGCGAGGACCAGGCTCCGTTCCGGTACGGCCTGCCAGCCGGGCCGGTCGTCCAGCGGCTCGCTCGCCACGAGCACGCCGTCGAGCTCGCCGTCGCCGAGACGGAGATGGAGCGTGTCGCCCCAGACGGTCGCGGCGATCGACGTCCCGTCGCAGGCGAGCAGGTTCAGGCGGCCTTCGGGATCCTTCGTCCCGGCGTGGACGACGACTTCCGCCAGCGCGTCGCCGAGTGGGTGGCCGGCGCGCCGGCGTGCGAACACCGCGGCGGCGACCCAGGCGGCGTCGCAGGGACTCTCCGCGTCGTCGGCGAGCTCACGGACCGCCTCCCGCGCGACGCGGCCGTTGTGGCTGAGCATCCACGGCCCGTCGGCGAAGGGAGCGGTCGCGCCCTCCTCGATCGGCATGCCGACGGTCGCCGAGCGCACGGCGGCCAGCAGGCAGCTCGAGCGGGCGACCTGCGCGAGTCCGGGCAGGTTGGCGTCGGTCCAGATGGGGACCGAGCGGCGGTAGCGGACCGGTTCGGCGCGGCCGGTGTCGTACCAGCCCATGCCGAAGCCGTCGGCGTTGATGGTGCCGTAGCGCTGCAGGCGCGGAGCGTAGGACTGCCGGAGCAGGCCGTGCTCCGGCTCGTGGATCAGCGAGGCGAGGGTGCGGGGCGCGCCCAGCCAGGCCGTGTGCCGGCACATCTAGGCCTGCTCCGGGGAGGCCGGGCGGGCGCAGCGGAAACCGGAGAAGATCTGTCGGCGGATCGGGTGGTCCCAGTTCCTGAACGTCGTGCGGACCGCCGCCGGGTCGGCCGCCCAGGACCCGCCGCGCAGCACCCGGTAGTCCTTGCCGAAGAAGACCTCGCTGTACTCGCGGTAGGGGAAGCTGCGGAAGCCGGGGTAGGGCATGAACCGGGAGGCGGTCCACTCCCACACGTCCCCGATCATCTGCTCGACGCCGTAGGCGCTCGCTCCGGCGGGATAGGCGCCGAGCGGCGCGGGCCGCGCCGCCCGGTGGCCGAGGTTCGCCCGGTCGGGTCCGGGGTCGTCGTCACCCCAGGGATACTTCCGCGCCCGCCCGGCCGCCTGGTCCCAGCCGCAGGCCTTCTCCCATTCGGCCTCGGTGGGCAGACGCTTTCCGGCCCAGCGGGCGTAGGCGTCGGCCTCGTACCAGCACACGTGCTGCACGGGTTCGTCCATCGGCACGGGCTCGGCCCGGCCGAAGCGGGTACGCCACCAGGTGCCGCCGTCCCCGGTCCAGAACAGCGGGGCGAAGGCGCGCTCCTCCTGCCGCCAGCGCCAGCCCTGCGGGGTCCACCAGCGCGGATCGTCGTAGCCGCCGTCCTCGATGAAGGCGGCGTAGGCGCGGTTGCCGACGGGACGCCGGTCGATCCAGTAGCCGGGCAGCTCGACCCGGTGCGCGGGGCGCTCGTTGTCGTAGGCCCACGGCTGGGTGTCGGTGCCCATCAGGAAGGGACCCGCCGGGACGAACACCTCCTCGGAGTCCGAGGGCCGGCCGGGTGGCAGGTCGCCGTCGCGGACCAGGCCCGGCTCTTGTGACAGCTGCAGGGTGGCGAGCATCGTCTCGTCGTGCTGGTGCTCGTGCTGGATCACCAGGCCGAAGACGAAGGCGTCACGCTGGAGGGGGTCGGGACCGTGCAGGTCGATCGTGTCCAGGACGTCCAGCACCCGGCCGCGCACGCCCTCGATGTAGCGGCGCGCCTCGATCGGCCCCAGGATGGGCAGGCTCGGACGGTTCTTGCGCGGATGCTTGAACGCGTCGTACAGGTCGTCGATCTCGGGACGGAGCGGGGTGATCCCGCCGGCCTCCCGCAGCACCCACAGCTCCTCGTAGTTGCCCACGTGCGCCAGATCCCACACCAGCGGCGACATCAGCGGCGAGTGCTGCCTGACCAGCAGGTCGTCCTCGGCGTCGGTGTAGGCCAGCGACCGGTCGCGCACCGCGGCCAGCTCGGCGGCGATTCGCTCCTTGAAGTCGTTCATGCCCGTCCTTCCTCGGTCAACCAGGCCGACAGGCGTCGCGCCGGCCCTTTCACCAGGTCAAGCAGGTCCGCGGCCGGAGGGCGGCCGGGTGTCACGTGACGGTCGGCGAACGCGGCCACCTCGCGGACCAGGTCCGCGGGTGCGCCCAGGCGGGGCAGTGCCGCGAGGGCGGCCCGGAAGCAGGTCTCGGCGGCCTCACGCAGCCGGGGGTCGGCCAGGCCGTCGCGCGCCGCCTGCGGCCACATCCTCGCGTACGGCTCGGCGGCGGCCAGTGCCGTGTCGGCCGCGCGGTCGTCCATCACCAGGGCGTGGGTCACCGCCACGCACACCGGCCAGTTCGCCGGATGCTGGGCGTCGAGGTAGCGGATCTCCAGCCAGCCGCGCGGCCGTACCGGAGGGAAGATCGTCGTGGCGTGGTAGGCGAGGTCGGCCAGGGTCAGCGGGCGCGCGGGCGCGGCCAGCCAGTCGCGGAAGGTCGAGCCGTCGCGGACCGTGCGGCACCGCTGCCCGTCCTCGCGCACCAGCATGAGCCGGGCGTCGAGCAGGTATTCCGTCCAGGCCGCGACGGGGTCGCCGGTCGCGGGCACGGGGGCGGTCCTGGTGCGGTCGAGGTTCTCCCAGACCGCCTGGCGACCCGACATCCATCCGCACGGCCGGCTCCGGCTGAGCGGCGAGTTGGCGAAGGTCGCCATCAGAACGGGTCCCAGCAGGTGCGCGCGCTCCCACCGCGCCGACGGTTTCTCACCCAGATCCAGGTTGACCTGGATCGACGCCGTCGAGCACATCATCAGCGCCCCGTACGGCACGCCGAGGAACTCCGCCATCGCCTCGTAGCGGGGCAGACGCAGCTGCCGCCGTGCCGGCCGTACCGGATCGAGACCCACGCCGGCCAGCGCCAGGCCCGCCTCCCGCAGGGCCGCGCGTGCGGCGTCCACGTCGGCGGTGAGGCGGGCGACGGCCTCCGGCAGAGGGCCCGCCGGTCCGGAGAGCTCAAGCTGGCCGCCCGGCTCGAAGGTCACCCGGCTGCCGCCGGACAGCGGCGGCAGGGCGTCGGCGATCCGCGCGAGCGGGACCTGGCCGGCGGGAGCCGCGCGGTCGAAGACCAGGAACTCCAGCTCGACTCCCACCTGGTCCCCGGCGGAGCCCAGGAAGCAGCCTCGCGCGAAGTCCGCCACATCCGCGGCGTCCCGGACCAAGGTGTCATCGGCGGCCAGCTCGGTCATCGTCCCTCCCCTCGCCCTGTGCGTACGGATCTATAGACCCGCCAGGGGCGCAGGCGTTACAGCGGGACGGGGTGTAACGGATCGATCCCCATGCGGCACTAGGTCACATGGAACACGGGTGGGAATGATGCGAGCCGGATCACGATGCGAGGAGTCCGCCGACTGCCGTGAGGTCGTGGGGCTCGTCACCGACTATCTCGACGGGGCGCTCTCCGCCGGGCGGCGGCGGCGCGTCGAATCCCATCTGGCCGGATGCGCCGGGTGTTCCGTTCGCCTGGAACAGATCAGGGTGACGGTCGAGGTTCTCGGCTGTCTCGGGACCGGCGACATTCCGGAGCGGGTGCTCAGGAGGTTGTGCGGGACCTTCTTCGGGTCAGGAGGTCCGCCGGTCGCGGAAGGCGGACAGTAGCCGCTCGCGCCGGTCGTCGGGCAGGCGCTGGGGCCGCAGCTCGCTCAGCGCGGTGACGGTGGTGCGGAACTGGCCGAGGTAGCGTTCACAGCCCTCGCAGCCGCCGAGGTGCTCTTCGAACCGGCCGGCCGTCACCTGGTCGAGCTCTCTTTCCAGGTAGGCGGTGACGAGCTCAACCGACTCGTCGCAGCTGAACCGCTTCACGACGCTGACCGCCTTACCGTCTCGATGCCGAACCCATTCCACTACGCCGACCGCCTCGCCGTCTCGAAGTACTCCTCCAGCCGGCCGCGCACCGACGCTCGGGCACGGTGCAGCAGGACACGCTGGTTGGCCGCAGAGATCTCCAGGATCTCGCAGACCTCCTCGGACGTGCACCCCTCGACGTCGCGGAGGGTGATCACGGCCCGCTGCCGGGGCGGCAGCTCGGCCAGGGCCGCCGAGATCCGGTCGCGCACCTCGGCGGCGAGCACCTCGCCCTCCGGAGTCGGCCAGGCCGCGGGGAGGTCCTTCCAGTGGCCGGGGAAGGGATCGTCCACGCCCTGGAAGCGCGCGCGGTCGACGGTCGGCCTCTCCTGCTCGAAGAGGCTGCTCCACGGGACCGTGCGGTTCTCGCGCAGGCCTCGCTTCTTGGCCGTGTTGACCAGGATCCGGTAGACCCAGGTCTTGACCGACGAGCGGCCTTCGAAGCCGGAGATCCCCTTGATCACCGCCAGCCAGGTGTCCTGCACGATCTCCTCGGCCGAGTCGTTGGTGGACACGTGCGACCGGGCCAGCCAGAGCATCCCCCGGGACCAGGTGTCCAGCAGCGCCGCGAACATCGCTTCGTCCCCGGCGCGCAGGGCCGCGACCACGACGTCGTCCGGGGGCAACCTACCGCCCGTCAAGGACTCCACTGTTGTCTCCTCCTGATCGGGCACCTAAGGCATCCATGACATCGTGGCGTGTCCTCTCCGCTGGAGCGCTCCCGGAGCGTGACCGGTCCGGGAGGTAGAAGATTCCCGCCCCGAACCGGGCCGACACCTCTTCGTGCCCGGCCCGGACGTCCGTATGCCGTCGTCTCCTGCCTGCACTGTTCCGCGAGCGCGGCCTTTCGTTACGCGGTCCGGCCGGGGTCCGCGCCGTGCCCGGCGGCCTGCAGGGCCTCGTGGGAGGATCCGGTGGTCGTCTTGGTGCGCCTGCCGAGACCGAAAGCGGTGACGGCCGCGGCCAGGGCGACGGCGACGAGCGGCACGACCAGGGCCGCGCGGAAACCGTCGAGCCCCGCCTGGGAGGAGTCGCCGGCGGCGGCGTTCACCGCGGCCACCACCGACAGGCCGAGCGCCGAGCCGAACTGGAACGAGGTGTACAGCAGGCCGCCGGCGAGCCCCTGCTCCTCCTCCGCGACGCCGTCGGTGGCGGCGATGGTGAGCGGTCCGTAGACCAGGGCGAAGGCGAGGCCAAGAATGATCATGGTCGGGAACATGGCCGCGTAGGTCCAGTCGAGGCCGACCGGCAGGAACAGCGCGTAGGCCACGGTGGCGAGGACCAGGCCGCCGAAGATCACCCGGACGTTGCCGAAACGGTTCACCAGTCGCGGCGTGACGGTCGGCGCGAGCACGGCGTCGACGCCGACGGCCAGGAGGGCGAGGCTCGTCTCCAGCGACGACCAGCCGCGCAGCTCCTGCAGGTAGAAGACGACCACGAACTGGAAGCCGAAGAAGGAGCCGGCGAACAGCATCGCGCCGAGGTTGGCGCGCACGAGCGAGCCCTTGCGCAGGATGCCCAGGCGTACCAGCGGGGCGGCCGACCGCCGCTCGAGCGCCACGAAGGCGGCCAGCAGCGCGAGGCCGCCGGCGAGCGCGGCGGCCGTCCAGCCCCATCCCGCGCCGGGCTCCTCCAGCCTGACCACGGTGAGGACGAGCAGGAGCATCGCTCCCGTCACGCTGATCGCTCCGGCCACGTCGAAGCCGTTGGAGGGGCGCTCCGGGCGGCCCTCCTTGGGAAGGAGGAAGAGAGCGGCCAGGAGGATCAGGGACGCCAGGACCACCGGGGCGAAGAACACCCACCGCCAGTCGACCGCGGTCAGCAGGCCGCCGACGACGAGTCCGAGCGAGAATCCGGCCGCCGCGGTCCCCGCGTAGAACAGCAGCGCCTTGTTGCGCGGGCGGCCCTCGGCGAAGCCCGTCGTGATGATGGACAGGCCGGCGGGTGCCATGAAGGCGGCGGCCGCACCCGTCACGAACCGGGCGGTGATCAGGACCCACCCTTCGGTCGCGAACCCGCCCAGACCGGAGAAGGCGGTGAAGACGGCGAGCCAGAACAGGAACATCCGCCGCCGGCCCAGCAGGTCGGCGGCCCGCCCGCCGAGCAGCATGAAACCGCCGTAACCGAGTACGTAGGCGCTCATCACCCAGCTCACCGACCCGGTGGACACGCCCAGGTCGGCGCGGATCGTCGGCAGCGCCACGTTCAGCATCGCCACGTCGATCCCCTCCAGGAAGATCGCGCCGCACAGCACGAGCAGCACGCCCCAGGCGCGTGGGCTCATGCGGTCGGCGCCGTCGCCGAGGGTCGGGGGTTGCGGTGTGGACACGGGATGGCTCCTTCGTGATGCGGGGAGAGGAACCGGCGGGCCGTTTCAGTTCTCTTACGGCCTGTCGGTTCTCTCTTGTAAGTGAGTGCATCATGCGACATCCGTGAACGGTGGCGGAAGACGGCACTTCGGAGTGACCGACTCACTTCCCGGGTACCGAGCCCGGCCGCGAGGCCCGCCGCCGGGGACGCGCGGTCCGTCAGTTCGTCGAATCCATAGCGCTCACACAGGTGTTCGCGGTGTTCGCCCCGCGAAGCGGGCATCTTCGCGGCCGGTCGCGCGAGGCGACGCGACCGCCTGGCGGGGCGGCATCAGACCGCGACGAAACTCGGATCGCCGCCCTGTGTGTAACGAAACGAATCGTACCGCCGAAGCCGTAACGAAACCTGGGTGGCGTCGAGCCGTAACGGAACCCGGGTGAGGAGCGTGCGCCATGACGAAACCCGGGCGGTGGCCGCCTCCGGACCGGGAGCGCGTCAGTGCGCGGTCCAGCCGCCCCCTGATCGAGAACGCGTCAGCGCGCGGTCCAGCCGCCGTCGACGGGCAGGACGGCGCCGGTGATGTAGGAGGCGGCGGGCCGGCCGGCAGGAGAGCGGCGGCGGTGGGCTCGCCGAGGTCGGCCCAACGGCCCGCGGCACCCACCAGGCCGAGGGCGCCGGCGAGGGTGATGATGCGGCCGTATCCGGCGGAACGGACGCCCCGGCTGGGCTCAGTCCACCGGTATCGGCCTGGGCTCCTCGGCCGCGCGGAGGTCGTAGGCGCCACGGGCGGCCAGGATCTCCGCCATGTGCTCCTCGGACCAGTGCTTGATCCCCTCCATCAGCGCGACGACGCTCTGTCCCAGCTCGGTGAGCTCGTATTCCACCCGGGGCGGGATCGTCGGGTAGACGCGCCGCAGAACCATCCCGTCGCGTTCCATGGCCCGCAACGTGTGGGTGAGACTCTTCTGGGTGATCCCGTCGAGGCGGCGGCGCAGCGCGCCGAACCGGACCGGGCCGTCCCGCAGGGCGTCCACCAGCAGGCAGGTCCACTTGTTGGCGATGGCCTCCAGAACGGTCCGTGAAGCGCAGTCCCTCAGATAGGCGTCGACGACGCCGTACTCCTGCAGATGGGGCATGGTATCCATGAGGTACCTATATATCCTAAAGGTGCCTTCTTTCATAGGGGTACCGACCTCGGCATGATTGATCTCGACAGGGGCTCCCCGAACCAGCAGGGACTCCCGCGAGAAGGAGATCGCAATGCGTGCCGTTACCCAGTCCGCTTTCGGGGACCCGTCCGTGCTCAAGATCGTCGAGATCGACCGGCCGGAACCGGATTACGGACAGGTCCTGATCAAGGTTGGAGCCGCCGGTGTCAACCCGGTCGACCTGGCCGTCAGGTCCGGCGTCTACCCGCTCCTCGGCGAGCCGCCGTTCACCCTCGGCTGGGACGTCGCGGGCGTGGTCGAGGCGGTGGGGCTCGGTGTTTCGGCGTTCTCCCCCGGAGACGAGGTGCTGGGTCTGCTGGCCTACCCTGGCGCGGGCAACGCCTACGCCGACTACGTGACGGCCTCGCCCAACGAGATCATCCGCAGGCCCGCCGGGCTGACCGTGCAGGAGGCGGGCGCGCTGCCGCTGGCCGGCCTGACCGCCTGGCAGGCGCTGGTCGGCATCGCGCGTGTCGCCGAGGGGCAGCGGGTGCTCATCCACGCCGCCGCCGGTGGTGTCGGCCACCTGGCCGTCCAGATCGCCAAGGCGCGTGGGGCGCACGTGGTCGTCACCGCCAGCGCCGCCAAGCACGACTTCCTCCGCGACCTCGGCGCGGACACCCTGATCGACTACACCACCACCGACTTCACCACGGCGACCGAGCCGGTGGACGTGGTGTTCGACCTGGTGGGCGGCGAGTACGGCGAGCGTTCCGCGGCCGTCCTGAAGCCCGGCGGCGTGCTCGTCGGCGCGGTCGGCGGCAACCTCGGCATCACCCCGCAGCGCGCGGCCGAGCACGGGGTGCGGCTGGCGGTGGCCAACGTGCGCCCCTCGGCGGCCGACCTGACCCAGCTCGCCGCCCTGGTGGAGTCCGGGCGTCTGCGGGTGCACGTGGACCAGGTGCTGCCGCTGGCCGAGGTGGTCAAGGCGCACGAGCTCACCGCGGCCCGCCGTACCACGGGAAAGATCGTCCTGGTCCCGTGACGCCGGGGGGCGTGTGGCTCCAGCTCACCGACGCCGGTCGCGCCGCCTACCGCGCCCATGTCGCCGCCCTCCGGGCGATCGTCGGGGAATCGCCCGGATAGTCGCCGCTCCCGCCGCGCCCGGTCCCGGCCGCTCCCGGAGATCTATAGTAACCCCATTGTGGGTATCTATGGGTTATAAATGGGATGACGGCTGTGCCGATCGGCGGCTCCGACCACCGGCGGCGTCATGGCCGCCGTGTCCTTCCGCGACGGGACGGGTTCCGCCGCGCCACCGAAGGGATCATGTGGTGAAGCGTGTGCTGCTGCTGGCGACCGGTGACACCATCGCCCACTCCCGCAGTCCGGCGGGTGTCGCGTCCGGAGCCGACCTCCTGGAGGCCGTCCCCTCCGGCTCACTCGAGGTGGAGGTGGTGGCGGAGGACGTGATGGCGGAGCCCAGCTGGGACACCTCGCCCTCGACCATGCTGGCGCTGTGCCGCCGGGCTCGTTCGGCCATCCTGGAGCGGGGATTCGACGGCGTCGTGATCACTCATGGCGTCGACACCTTGGAGGAGACCGCGTTCCTCGCCGATCTGCTGGCGGGCCGGGCGGCGGAACGCGGCGGGATCGTCCTGACCGGTGCCGTGCGACTCCTGGACGATCTGTCCGCCGATGGTCCGCGTAATCTGGCCTCGTCCATCGTGGCCGCCGCCGATCCCGCGCTGCGTGGCGCCGGGGCCGTCGTGTGCGTCAACGACGAGGTGCACGCCGCCCGCTGGGTCACCCTGGCCGACGCCGCGAGTGTGGCGGCCTTCTCCTCGGCGCCCTTCTCCGCGTTGGGTCGCGTGGCGGACGGGCGGGTCGAGAGGCTGGCCGCGCCCCCGTCCCGGCCGCCCGTGGCGGAGGGGGAGCCGGAAACGGACGTCGCTCTGATCAAGACCTATCCGGGGATGGACTCTGTGCAGCTCAGTGCGGTCGTGGACGCCGGCGCGCGGGGTGTCGTGCTTGAGGGAACCGGGATGGGCAACGTGCCGGTCGGCCTCCTGACGACGATCGGTGAGCTGACGGAGTGGGATGTCCCGGTGGTCGTCGCCTCCCGTTCCCGCACGCGCGGGGTCCCGCTCGACGAGCTCCCCCTCGGCGTGGGACTCGCCGCGAAGGTGGGGGCGATCGGGGCCCGCGGCCTCGCACCGTCGAAGGCGCGCTGCGCGCTGATGGTCGCGCTCGGCTCGGGCGGGGGAGTGCGGGCCGTACGGGACTGGTTCGGTGGGCTGTGAGAGGTGCGGGTCGTACGGGGACCGGCCCGATGGGCTGTGAGAGGCGCGGACCGTACGGGACTGGTTCGGCGGGGTTCAGGAGGCGCGGGCCGTACGGGGACCGGCCCGGCTGCCCCTGACGCGCCGGGTGCCGTGGCCGCCGTCGCCGTGGTCACGGCACCCGCGACGCCCGCTTCGCCGTGCTCAGCCGAGCGGGTCGGCGCAGTCGACCGGCCAGTAGGCGGTCAGAACGCCGAGCTCGTTCAGCACGATCCGGTGCACCACCGGGTCGAAGTCGACGCCGAGGTGGGCGTTGGTGTCGCTGGGGCACTTGTCCTGGAGAAGGATGTTCTTGACACCGGAGCCGTTGAGGAAGGACGAGGTGTAGGGGGTGACCACCTCGTCATACTTCGTGGCGATCACCGTGTGCTCGACGCCGGGCAGGGCCTCGTCGCCCGCGTTGAGGTCGCGCAGGAAGTCCGAGCCGACGATCTGCTGCCCGCAGGCGGGGCACGCCTCGACGACCGGACCCAGCAGGCCGAGCGACCTGCCCAGTGTGACCAGCCCCGAGGCCGTGGTCCCGTGGTTGGAGGGCACGATGCCGATGAGCTTCCTGACCTTGGCCGCGCCGCCGAGGAGCTTCACGTAGTAGCGCGGCATCATGCCGCCCTGGGAGTGGCCGACGATGTCCGCCTTCGCCGCTCCGGTGGCCTGCAGCACCCGGTCGACGAAGGCCGACAGCAGCCCGGCCGACCGCACGATGTCGGCGGTCCCCTGCACGGGCGCGTCGGGGGCGCCGCCGTGATTCAGCGCGAAGACGCAGTAGCCGTTCTTCTTGAGAACCGGCGAGAGTTTGCTCCAGTTGAACGCCATGTTCTCGAACGTGCCGTGGACCAGGATCACGGGATGCGGATGGAAGAACGACGGTTCGCAGCCCCAGTCGTTCGCTCCGTCCGGGGACGTCTCGGCATTCGCGGTGCCGGTCAGCACGGTCGTGACCAGGGCGGTTCCGATGACGATCGAAGCCAGACGCCGAAGCCGCGATGATCGCATGGTTTCTCCTCACAGCCGGGTGGCTGTGAAGTTAGACCCGTGCGAAAAGAAACTCTTATCGCTGGAAATCAATTGTCGGCGGCTTTTTGTCAGGCGCGGACAGCGCGAAGAAAAAGGGGAGGCAGGGGCATCCGGACACCCCGGCGGCCGGTCGCGGCCTCCGTCGTCCGGCGGGTCACCCGACGCGGGAACGACGCGGTGAGACACGCCTGTTGACCATACTCTGTAGAACGAAGTATGGTCTCCGCCATGCCAAGAGGATCATCAGAGGTGAGCGAGCCGATGTACTACGTCCTCGCCACGCTTCTGGACGGCCCGCTCCACGGTCACGCGATCATCAAAGGGGTCGCCGAAACCTCCCGGGGTCGCGTCAAACCGTCCGTCGGCACGCTGTACGGCCTCCTCGACCGGCTGGCCGCCAACGGTGTGATCGTCGTGGACCGGGAGGAGACCGTGAACGGGCGCAAACGGCGCTACTTCCGGATCACCGACTCCGGCGAGGCACTGGTGCGGGCGGAGGCCGAGCGCATGCACGAGGCCGCCTCGGTGATCAGAGGGCGTGCCCTCGGAGCGTCCTTCGCATGACGGCCGCTCCTGCCGGGACGTCGCTCGAACGGCGTTACAGACGGCTGCTGCTGGCCTATCCCCGCGGCTACCGGTCCGACTACGGGGACGAGCTCGTCGGCCTCCTGCTCGACACCGCCGAACCCGGCACCTCCCTGCCGTCGCAGAAGGAAGCGGCCGGGCTGATCGCCGGCGGCCTGCGCGCCCGCGTGACGTACATGACCGAAAGCCCTCCCTGGGCCGACGGGCTGCACCTGGGCGCCACGGTGCTGACCGTCGTCAACCTGGCGACGCTGGTGCCGTACGCGCGCTCCCTCCCGCTGTGGGTGGCGCTGTCCGCGCTCGCCGTGCTCGCCGTGCTGCGCGGGTGGGTACGGCTCGCGCTCCCGCTCGTGCTGCTCACCGGCGCCAAGGCGGGCGCCCTCGCCACCGCCACGCCCGTGCTGGGCCACACCCTCCTGCCGGTCTTCCCCGACTCCCTCATCACCGGAGCCCTCTACTCCACCGGCGGGCTCTACGGCGCGGTCGCCGGCCACGCGCTCGCCGTGGCGAGCCTGTCGGCGCTGGCCGTGCGCCGGCGGCCGGTCCGCGCGCGGTCATGGTGGTGGCTGTCGCTGGTCCCGGCGATCGCGGTCGCCGACCCGACCTGGCTGGGTCGTCTGGAGGGAGCCTCCCCGCCGCCGGTCAGGGCCGCCGCGGAGATCATCCTGCTCGGTCTGGCCATCTGGGCCGGGCGGCTGTCGCGGGACCCGCGCTGGGCGCTGGCCTCGGCGACGTACCTGGCCGCGGTGTCGGTCTCGTTCGCCGAGAACATCGACAACCTCTCCCGGCAGGGCGTGGCCTACTGGGGCCTGCTGGCCTTCCTGACCCTCGCGGCCGTGGCCGTGCCGTACGGCTACCGCCGGCACGCCCTGCGCTGATCCTCATCTGACCCTCTCTGTCCCCAGGCGGCGTCGCCCCGCGACGCACGCCCTTCTCACCATGCCTTCCAACTGACTGGAGCGAAGAACCATGTCCGCCAGACCCATGCCCATGAGAACCGCCGTCACCGCCGCCCTGTCGCTGGCCGTGCTCGCCGGATGCGGCTCGCAGGCCGCCCCCGAATCCGCCCCCGAATCCGCCGCCGGGTCCGCCGTCTCGAAGTCCGCCGCCCCCGAGCAGGGCGCGGGGACGCCGGAGGATCGGCGGATCCAGCAGGTCAAGGCCGACTGCATGAAGCAGAAGGGCTTCACCTACATCCCGTTCGTCCCGCAGCCGCAGAAGCGGACCGAGACCGAGCGGAAGTCGGATGAGGGCGACTACGCGGCGATGAGGAAGTTGCGAGCGAAGTACGGCTTCCAGGTCTTCGCCGCCCACGTCTACCCCGACGACCCGGCGTCGGGCGCCCTGGTCGTGGAGGCGCTCGTCCCCGATCCCAACAGCCGCGTCCTGGGAGCGCTCAACAGCACGCAGTTCGGCGCCTACAAGAAGGCCGAAGAGGGCTGTTTCGGCAAGGCCCTCAAGGAGGTGCTGCACAAGGAGGTGCCCGTCGGGGGGAAGTTCGGTGGGGCGATGGGCTACTTCCAGCAGCGCCAGGCGAAGGCCAAGCAGCTCAAGGAACGCGAACTCGACGGCGATCCCAGGCTCGTCGAGCCGGCGGCGTCCTTCGGCGACTGCCTGAAGGCCAAAGGGTATCCGGTGACCTCGCTCAAGCCGACCACGCTGGCGGAACGCGGCTGGCAGGCGTTCTGGGCGGAGGAGAAGAAGTTCCCCCGGGGAAAGGACGGCAACCCGCCCGATCTCACCCCCGCCCAGGCCCGGCCGTACCTCGTCAGGGAGGTCAAGGCCGCGCTCGACGACCTGGAGTGCGGTAAGGACTTCTACGCCGTCTACATGCCCAAGAAGCGGGAGATCGATCTGCGGGTGAATCGCGAGTTCGGCGAGGCGGTGGGCTGAGGCCCGGCGCGGACCCGGGCAGGCGACGGGAGGCCTCGTGCGCCGGGACCCCGCGCCACCGGCGGACGCCTATCTGAGCGGGTCGTGTCCCCAGTTCATCAGGGAGTATCTCCACGGGGCGTCCTGGACGTCGCCCGAGGGACGCTGTGCGAGATGGCGCCGGACGTAACCGGTCACCTGCCGCATGTGGGCATAGTCGTCGTCGGACAGGTCGCCCTTGTCCTTGCGGAGGATCACCGTGATCCGGCGGCCGGACTCGTGGCCGATCGACTCGCCGCCGCCGGACTTGTCCCCGACACCCTTGGACTCGGGCGTGTCCAGCCAGCTCTCCAGTTCGCCGGCCGTCATGTTGACCGCCTGGTGGAAGTCCACGGCGATCTGCTCCCTGTCTTCGGTCATGTCAGTTCTTCCTCCGTGGCGCCGGTGGTCTGCGCGCGGCGCTCTCGCCGCCGCCATCGCCGACGGCCGGCTCGTCCCCGCTCCGGTTGTGACTCACCCCCGTACCTACCCAGCTCGCCGAAACAGACATCAGGCGCCATGTCTCCGAGCTACCGGTACGGCTTCGCGGCGCGGGGGCGACCCCTGCCGCGAGGCCGTACCGGCTAGCGCTTGTGGTCGTCGAAATTGCGGGTGTCGCGGGGCTCGACGTAAGGCTCCTCGTCGGCCGGCCGGCCCGCCTCGATGGCGCGCTCGCGGGCGAGTTCGGCGTCGAACTCGACCCCGAGCAGCACGGCGATGTTGGTGATCCACAACCAGATCAGGAAGACGATGACGCCGGCGAGGGCGGCGTAGGTCTTGCTGTAGGAGCCGAAGTTGGCGACGTAGAACCCGAACGCGGCGGACGCGACGATCCACAGCACGACGGCGAGCATGCTGCCGGGGGTGATCCAGCGGAATCCGGGGTGCTCGACGTTGGGCGCGGCCCAGTACAGCAGGGCCAGGACCAGCGCCACGATGATCACCAGGATCGGCCACTTGACGATGCCCCAGATGGTGAGTCCGGTCTCGCCGATCCCGAGGACCTTTCCGGCCTGTTCGGCGAGCCCGCCGGTGAAGACGACGGAGACCGAGCCGATCGCCATCAGGATCACCAGGACGGCGGTGATGGCCAGGCGCAGCGGCAGCGTCTTCCAGATGGGCCGGCCCTCGGGCATCTCGTACATGACGTTGGCGGCTCGCATGAACGCCCCCACGTAGCCCGAGGCGGACCACAGCGCGATGGCGATACCCATGATCGCGGCGATTCCGGCCGCCCGCTGGCTGCTCTGCAGGGCCTGTAGCACGCTGTTGAGGGTCTGCCGAGCCGGGCCGGGGGCCACGGCGCCCAGGTTGTCGATGAGCGACTGGGTGGCCGACTGGCCGAAGAGCCCGAGGACGGAGATCACGGCCAGCAGCGCAGGGAAGATCGACAGCACCGCGTAGTAGGTGAGCGCGGCGGCCCAGTCGGTGAGATCGTCCTCCTGGAACTCCTTGGCGGTGCGTTTGAGCACGTCCCACCACGACCTCTTCGGCAGTTCGGTCGGGCTCTCGGGCGCCGCTTCGTTCTCCGCGCCGCCACCGGGACTGACTACTGAACGTTCACTGTCGTGATGTGACATGGCGCACCATCTCTGGATGAAGCCGCCGCCGTCCCCGCCTGTGACGGGGACGGCGGCGCTGCCGGTAACGGCTAGGAGCCGAAGGATGAACGGTCGGAGGAGGTCACCTGCCGCGACTGGTCGCGCGCTGGGCGGTGTCCTTGGCGTCCTGGCCGGCTCTGGTGCCGCGCCTGCTCGTTGACGCGGTCGCGCAGCTGCCCCACCACGTGCTGCGCCTGCTGCCTGGCCTCCCTGGCCACCACCTGCGTCCGGCCTTTGGCGGTTTCGGCTACTTCCCCCGCGGCCGCCCCGGCTCGTTCGGTCGTCGTCCGGGCCTGCCCGCTTGAGTCTGGGCGCTCCCCCGCCCCGATCGGAAATTCACTCACCGATGCCTCCAAAGGTTATGCATCTTCGCTTGGGGTCGGCGCTACCCTCGACAATCCGATACATACGCAAACAAGCAGAAAGAGGGAGAAACTTCTTTCGTTCCGGAGGTCAGGGCCCTTGAATTCGCCGCCGCTCCGGCGGGAAAGCGGCGCGGACGGTGTCAAGGGCAGTGTCACGGACGGTGCCGCGAATGGCGTCCGGCCCCGGTCGCCGGGCCCGGACGCCCGACGCGGGCGGGAATCGAGAGTCGGACGAGGTGCCGGACAGACCGCCGACCGGCCCCGGCTGTCCGGGCGAACTGCCTTACCCCGCCTCCACGCCCCCAACCCGGGGATTCCTCCGGCGCCTCCGTCGTCCGGCCTTTTCCCAGGTGAGCGGTGCAGTTTTGAGAGGAAAAGTTCGGTATACGGCGAAACGTCCGACCCCTAAGGTGTCGCATATGAACCAAATCATCACCACTGAGGCTCGTGTGGACCGCCGGGCAATCGTGGCGGCGGGTATCACCGTGCTGTTGTGGGCCTCGGCCTTCGTCGCCATCCGCAGCGCCGCGCAGTACTTCACTCCCGGCGCCCTCGCCCTGGGGCGGCTGCTGGCGGGTTCGGTGGTGCTCGGTGCCATCTGGCTGGCGCGAGGCGGAGGGCTGCCGCCGCGTGCCGCCTGGCCTGGCATCGTGGGCTCGGGAATCCTGTGGTTCGGCCTCTACATGGTCGTCCTGAACTGGGGCGAGCAGGAAGTGGACGCGGGAACCGCGGCGATGGTCGTCAACATCGGTCCGATGGTGATCGCGCTCCTTGGCGGCTGGCTGCTCAAGGAGGGGTTCCCGTCCCGCCTGCTGGCGGGGATGGCGGTGTCGTTCGCCGGCGCCGTGGTGGTGGGCATCTCGATGTCCGACGGCGGGCGCGCGTCGATCCTCGGTGTCCTGCTCTGCCTGCTCGCGGCCGTGGCGTACGCCGGTGGCGTGGTCTGCCAGAAGCCCGCGCTGAAGCACGCCTCGGCGTTGCAGGTCACCACCTTCGGCTGTTTCGTCGGGACGGTGGGCTGCCTGCCGTTCGCGGGCCAGCTGGTGTCGCAGGTCGCCGCGGCCCCGCTGCCGGCGACGCTGAACGTCGTCTACCTCGGCATCTTCCCGACCGCTCTGGCGTTCACCACTTGGGCCTACGCGCTGGCCCGCACCACCGCCGGCAAGATGGGCGCCACGACCTACGTCGTTCCCGCGCTGGTGGTGCTGATGGCCTGGATCGTCCTCGGCGAGGTCCCCGCCTGGCTGACCCTCGCCGGCGGCCTGCTCTGCCTGGCCGGTGTGGCCGTCTCCCGTGGAGGGGGGAAGACGCCGGCCCGGTAACGTGGCGGTCCACTAGGTGATCAACGGGTGGCCGCGGTTCGCCTCGGCCTCCCGGACGACTCGGGGAGGCGTGGATGCGCGACCAGACGATCAGTGGTTTCCTGGACCGGTTGGCCGACCGGGTTCCCGCGCCGGGCGGGGGCGCCTCGGCGGCCCTGCACGGCGCCCAGGCCGCCGCGCTGCTGGGCATGGTGGCCCGCTACAGCGACGGCCCGAAACACGCCGAGCACGAGCGGGTGATCGGCCGCATTCTCGCCGAGGCCGACACGCTCCGCGAGCGCGCCCTTCAACTCGCCGAGGACGACGCGGCGGCGTTCACCGCCGTGGCCGACTCCTACCGGATGCCCAAGGACACCGACGAGGAGAAGGCCGCCCGCTCGGCGGCGATCGCCGGGGCGCTGGCCGCCGCCGCCGAGCCCCCGGCCCGGACCATCGATCTGGCGCGCCGGCTGGTCGAACTCGCCGAGGAACTGCTGCCCGTCGGCAACCGTAACGTCGTCACCGACGTCGCCGCCGCCGCGGAGGCCGCCCGCGCCGCGGCCACCACCGCGCGGGTCAACGTCGAGATCAACCTCGCCGGTATCAAGGACGAGCGGGTCCGCGCCGAGCTGGCCGGCCGGGCGGCCGGGGTGGACGAGATCGCGGCCAGGGCCGAGAGGGTCACCGCCGCCGTGCGCGAGGAGATCAACCGATGAGCGCGCGACCCCTGTCCGGCAAGGACCTCGCCGCCGCCATCCGGGCGGACACCGCCGAACGGGCCGCCGAGCTCACGGCCGCCGGCCGTCCCCCGAAACTCGCCGTGGTCACGGCCACCGCGGACGAGTCCAGCGCCTGGTACGTGCGCTCGATCGTGAACGCGGCGAGCAGGGCGGGCATCGCGTGCGAGGTCGTGGACCTGGGGCCGGAGGCGTCGGCCGCGACGATCCAGCGGAGCCTGGAATCGCTGAGCGCCGACGACCACGTGAGCGGGATCATCCTGCAGACCCCGCTTCCCGGCGGCGCGAAACTCGAGGATCTCGCCTCCGCCATCATCCCCGCCAAGGACGTCGACGGGGCCAATCCGCTCTCGCTCGGTCGCCTGGCCGCCGGGCTTCCCGCCTTCGCTCCGGCGACCGCCGAGGCGGTGGTGCGGATCCTGGAACACCACGGGGTGGAGCTCGCCGGCCGCCACGCGGTCGTGGTCGGACGTTCCACGGTCGTCGGCAAGCCCGCGGCCCACCTGCTGCTGGACCGCAACGCCACCGTGACGGTGTGCCATTCGCGCACCGCCGACCTGGCCGCGGTGGCCTCGGCGGGCGACATCGTGGTCGCGGCCGTCGGCCGGGCGGGGCTCATCACCGCCGAGCACGTCAAGCCGGGAGCCGTGGTGGTGGACGTGGGCACGAACCCCACCGAGGACGGCGGCCTCGTCGGCGACGTCGACTCGGCGGCGGCGGAGCGCGCCGGCGCGCTGACGCCGGTGCCCGGCGGGGTGGGGCCGGTGACCACCGCCCTGCTGCTGCAGCACACCGTGCGGGCCGCCCGGAGGTAGGCCATCGCGCTGGTGGGGCATGGGCGGGGCGCGGGCCGCAAGTTGCCGCGCCCTTCCCCGGCTCGTCATCCGGCCCGGCGAGCCGTCCGGGTCCGCTGGATGTCGTCTACCGCTCCATGGTGTCCGGGCCGGGATGTTCCGCGGTGGTCCGTGCCGATCGGCGGGTGGCCTGCTGTCTGGTACGGGCGCGATAGGCGCTGGCCTTGGCCCGGTTCTGACATGACAGGTCGCAGAATCTGCGCGAGGCGTTGCGGGTGGTGTCGAAGAAGACCAGGTCGCACCCGTCGGCCTGGCAGACGCCGAGCCGGGCGGCCTGGCCGACGCCGACGACCATGGCCAGCGCCGTGCCCATGTCGGCCGCCCACGCGTCCACCCGCGTCGCATCGGCCCGGTGGAAGGCCAGCGTGTGGGGCCGGTCGGGGCTGCCGTGCAGGTTGGGTACGGCGGCGTGCCGTACCAGCAGGTCGTTGAGCGTGGCCGCCGCGTCGGCGAGGGCGTCGCCCGCGCCGAACACCGGGCGCAGTTCGGCGGCGATCCCGGCCAGTTGGTCGGCGTCGGTGGTGGTGAGGGCGCGCGGAGTGCCGCCGGTCGTGACCGTCTCCTCGTTGATCGCGGCCAGCCGTTCGGCCCCCGTGGCCGGCGGTCTGACCTGGCGGCCGTGTGCCGAGGTGACGGCGAGGAGGTTCACCACGAGCACGGCCAACTCGACCCTGCTGCCGACATAACTGTCTATCTGGGATTGACCAGTGATTCTCCATGGATCTAAAGTCACTGTCGTATCTTACATAGACAGTGATGTTTGAGGTGTGTGATGTCGGGATTTCCCACGCTGGCACGGCAGATGTGGCACCAGATCGAGCCGGTGCACGCGACGATCTACTACTCCCCGGAGGCGTTCGAGGAGGCGGAGCGGCTCGGCTATGACGTCGAATCGCGCTGGCCGAGCTACTTCGCCTGGCGTACGGCGCCGCTCGGCGCCGCCGGACCGAAGCTGGTGGCCGCCACCTACTACAGCTTCAGCCCGGCGATGATCGCCGAGTACGTGCCGGGCGTCTGGGCCACGGCGCAGCCCGGCCAGGTGCTCCAGGCCCGGTTGCGGGCGATGGACCGCACCCTTCGCGCCCTCCTCGGCGACAGGATCGCCACGCCCGAGATCGTTGAAGCCGCCGAACTGGCGGTCAGGGCCGCGGAGAGCGTCACGGTCGCCCATCGGCCCCTGGCCGCCGCCAACCTCGACCTGCCCTGGCCCGAAGAGCCGCACCTGGCACTGTGGCAGGCCTATGTCGTGCTGCGTGAGCACAGGGGCGACGGGCACCTCGCCGCCCTGGCGACCGCGGACCTGGACGCCTGCGAGGCGCTGGTCTCGTTCGCCGCGGTCGGCGCCGCGCCGGTGGGCAACTTCGCCGGCCGTGGCTGGACGGCCGAGGAGTGGGCGGCGGCCCACGACCGCCTGGCCACCCGTGGCCTGCTCGACGCGGACGGCGCCGCCACCCCGGCGGGCCGGGCACTGCGTGACCGGGTCGAGCGGACCACCGACGAGCTGGCCGCCGGGCCGTGGCGCGCACTCGGGGCCGAGGCGGCCGAGAGGCTGGCCCTGCTCAACCGGCCTCTCCTGGGCGCGGTGTTCGAGTCGGGGATGCTGCCGGCGGTCAGCACGCTGGGCATCGGCAGCGTGCGGGCACCCGAATGAGGAGGCGGTGACCGGCGGTGAGGGCGCTCCCGGATGTCTTTTCGGGAATCGAGGCCTCGGGAATCGAGGCCGATCGACGCTCTAGCTGTCGTCTTGACGCTCTAGCGGTCGTCGCGCGCGGCGAGCGAGCGCAGCGTCGTCAGCAGGGCGGCGGGATCGGGGGTCGCCCGGAAGAACGCCGCGTCGGCGGCCTCCACGGCGACGATCGCCCGCTGGGCCAGCTCGGCGCCGCGGTCGGTGACCCTCAGCCTCTTGGCCCGGGTGTCGGCGGGATCGACCTCGCGCCGGACGAGGGCCTTGTCCTCAAGCTTGCGCAGCACCTGCGAGGTCATCTTCACGTCGGTGCCGGCCTGCCTGGCCAGGCTGAGCTGGTTGGGGTCCTCTCCTCGGGAGTTCAGCCACCAGGTGGTCGCGAGCAGGACGAACTGCACATGGGTCAGGTCCAGTGGAGCCAGGACGGCGGCGATGTCACGCTGCCAGCGCAGCGTGACATGCCACAGCAGAAAGCCCATGCTCTCCTCGGGATCGGCCGCCACGGCTCAGCCCTCGGCCAGCTTCACCAGCGCGGCGACCACCTCGGGGAAGTCCGCGGTGATCGCCGGGCCGAGCTCCGGGCCGACCTGGTCGGCGGCCGGTCCGGTGATCTCCGTCCGGTAGACCACTCGTGTCCGCCCCTCCTGCGGCCGCTCCAGCCGGTGCACGGTGCGCACCACGAAGTCACCCGCGTCCATCTCGTCGACGAACAGCTCACCCCGCACGATCTCCGTGATGCGCATCCGGATGGGATCGTCCCCGGGCGGGGTCATCGTGAACCCGGTGCCGACGGCGAACGGGCCGTCGATCTCGATCTTCTCGATGCCGTCGTTCCACCGGGGCCACGCCGCCATGTCGGACCAGTGGCGCCAGAGCGTGTCCGGGGCGGCGGTGGTCTCCACGCTGTACTCGTACTCCCACATGGCTCTCTCCTTCTCAGATGAACTACGCGGAGATTATCTGCGCATGGACTATCTGTCAACGACTTCGCGGGTCATCGATGACTCATCGCGTAGGAGGTCGCTTATGCCCCTTATAAGGTGAAAATTATGTCTCGGCTTCTTTCTGTGAACCTCGCCCGCCCGCACTCCGCCGACTACACCGACATGGACTTCACCGGGATCGACAAACGCCCCGCCGACGGTCCGATCGCCGTGGCCGCTCCCGGGCCGATGGGAACGGCGGGCAGCGGTGTCGCCGGGGACACCGTGTGCGACCTGCGGGATCACGGCGGCGACCACCAGGCGGTCTACGCCTACGCGCGTGAGGACCTCGACGCCTGGGAGGGTGAGCTGGGGCGGAAGCTGTCCAACGGGTGCTTCGGCGAGAACCTCACCACCTCCGGTCTCGACGTCGGCGGAGCCCTGGTCGGGGAGCGGTGGCGAATCGGGGCGCACCTGATCCTCGAAGTCACCTCGGCCCGCATTCCCTGCCGCACGTTCGCCGGCTGGCTGGAGGAGAAGGGATGGGTCAAGCGGTTCACCCGGGCCGCGCGGCCCGGCGCCTATCTTCGGGTCATCGAACCCGGAGAGATCCGGGCGGGCGACGGCATCGAGATCGTCCACCGGCCGGACCACGAGGTGACGATCGAGTTCCTCTTCCGCGCCCTGACGAGCGAGGCCGAACTGCTGCCGCGGGTGCTCGACGCCGGCGACGCGCTCAACCCGTACTTCGCGGTGAAGGTGCGCAAGCGGCTGGGGAGGCAGGCCCAGGACGCCTGATCCGTGGCGGCCGACGGGTCGTGATCCGTGGCGCCCGACGGGTCAGGACCTGTGGCGCTGGTAGTAGCGCGCGACCCGGACCCGGTTGCCGCACAGGTCGGGGGAGCACCAGCGGCGCCGGGGGTGGGCGGGCAGGAAGAGCATGCGGCAGCCGGGTCCCTCGCACGAGCGCACGGAGACGACGGGGCCGGCCAGCAGGTCGATCGCCGCGCTCGCGAGCGCGGCGACCAGTGTGGACCGGTAGTCACCCGTCCGCTCGGCGCTGACGACCACCTGGCCGTCCTCCCAGCCCAGACTCCGGTACGGCGGGGCCAGCCGGTCCGCCTCGCTCAGCGCGCGCAGCGCCGAGACGGGCGGCTCGGCTCCCCGTCGGACGTGGTCGATCACCGTATCGACGGCCTTGCGTAGATCCCGGACGGCGACCAGGTCGGTGTCGGTCAGCGGCGCCTCGGGCTGGGGGAGCCGGTGGGCCTGTGCCCGCAGCCAGCCCCTCAGCGTGTCGACCGTGGCCAGGTGGTCCACGGGGCCGTCGGGAGGGCCGCCCAAGGTGTTGATCAGGTCGAGGGCGAGCGGTTCGCCGGTCAGGGGTGAGTCCATGACCTAATGGTACTTTAACTTTGTAACACATTAGAAGGTGAGGTCGCGGCTGATTCTCCTCCCTGGTGGAAGAGATGTTCTGGACGGACACGCCCGGACGGAGTTGTTCCCGGCCGACATCCGGGCATCTCGCACGTGAGGCGAAGGTTCCGCGGATCGCCCTCCGTCGCGGACTTCCTCCAGGTACGAGAAAGGACGCAAATGAAGATCGCAGTCATCGGAGCCAGTGGCCATATCGGGTCGGCCGTCGTTCGTGAGGCCCGTGAGCGAGGCCATGAGGTCACCGCCATCGCCAGGGACGCCTCCTCGCTGGGGAACGGGGTCAACGCCGATGTGCTCGACCGCGAGGCGATCGCGGGGGTGCTGGACGGGCACGACGCGGTGGTGCTGGCGGTGAAAGGACCCGAGACCGTGCCGGCGGCGGTCCGGAACCTGATCGACCTGCTGCCCGGCATCGGGGTGAGGCGGCTGCTGGTCGTGGGCGGCGGCGGCAGTCTGGAGCACGCCCCCGGGCAGCGGTTCGTCGACAGCCCGAACTTCCCGAAGGAATATCTGGCCGAGGCCCGTGCCCAAGGCGAGGCCCTCGAACTGCTCCGCGCCGAGGGGGACGCGCTGGACTGGTCCTACGCCAGCCCGCCCCCGGTCTACCTCGTCGAGGGTGAGCGCACCGGCGCCTATCGGGTCAAGGCCGGTGACACCCCGATCGGCGGCGCCGACACCCGGATCACGGTGCCGGATTTCGCCGCCGCCGCCATCGACACCCTGGATAGGGGCGCCTTCGTCCGAGAGCGCTTCACGGCCGGTTACTAGCCGCCCGCGATCACCGCCTGCCCGCGATCACCGCCTGCCCGCGATCATCGGCTGTCACGGCCACCGGCCGCCCGCGATCACTGGTCGCCCGCGGTCACCGGCCGCCGCAGCACCCTGGAGCTCACCGATCTCGGCGGCGCGCAGGCCGACCAGGTCCACCGCTTCCGGTGCGAGGTCTTCGGTACGGCGATGCGCGGCTGGCCGGAGCACGACCGGCGGGAGTTCGCGCGCCTGCTCGGGGCTTTCGTGGAAGCGCCGGGACGACGCCACCGGGGCGACTGAGACGCCGACGCGGAGGTCCCGGACCGGGGACGCCGCCGAGTCATGCGAAGACTGGTGTGTTTTGACCCGATCCTGCTCGCCCGTTGACCCGATCCCGCTTGCCCGCGCCCGCCGGCGGGGGTGAAGTCGGTTAGTAGTGGGCGCGAGTAAGGAGGGCCTCATGAGCTTCATACAGGTCATCGAGTTCGACACCGCCAAGGAGCAGGACGTCCAACGCCTGATGGACGAATGGCGGGACTCGACCGGAGGTGAGAGGACGGTCACCCACACCACCCTCACGCGCGATCACACCCGGCCCGACCACTACGTCGCCATCGTCGAGTTCCCCTCCTACGAGGACGCGATGCGCAACAGCGGCATGCCGCAGACCGACAAGCTGGCCCATCACATGCGGGAGTTGTGCGACAAGCCGCCGCGTTACATGGATCTCGACGTGATACGTGACGAGGATCTGTGACGGCTCCCCGCGGAGCGGGCCCTGACCCCGTGCCGGTGGGCGGTCCTGCCGCCCACCGCCCGAGGGCCGGGACATGTCCTCCTTGATCGTTCGGGATGGTGGTTTTTCGCAAGTGACACGGAGGAATCTCGCAATGTTGCCGACAGGGTGCGGCCGGGACCGACCATGCCGGCGACGCAGATCCAGCCGAGCTCGACGAGACCGGTCACCATCCCCGTGAGCAGGCCGACGGCGTGGAGGAGTGGTGCCGCGGCCGCCCGGCGCATGGAGGGAGTCCAAGCACTCGCCACCGCCGGAGATGAGCGGCCTCCGGCCCGCCGCACACGCCCTGAACGGCTCATGAGACGCGCTCGGCGCTGATGATGAACCCGGGACGCTCCCGGTTGAGCCGCTCGACGGCATCGGCCGAGAGCCGTATGTACAGCCCGTCGGGGACGTCGAGCAGCAAGTCTCTTACCTCGCCGTGGAGGACGAGGGTGACGGCACATCGGTAGTACGTGGTCGTGGTCTTCGCCTCCAGGTTGCGCTCGCGGATGTTGCTGTTGCGCGACCCCAGCTCCTCACCGGATCCCCGTCCCGTGCCGGCGCCGGCGATGCCCACGACGCCTGCGGAGGACGGGGCACCGGATGCGCCCGCATGGCGGTCGCGCTCGCTGTCGCCGTAGTGGCCATGGCCGGTGCTTTCCGTCGTCTGGCTGTACACGCGCTGCTTGACCGACGCCTCGGCGACCGGTTCGGCCCGGTGGACCTGGATTCCGACCTTTCCGAGACCGGGGATCACGTATTCGTGCGCGAGCAGTGCCTTCAGGTTGGCGCGCGTCGTCCTCGGGCTGCCGGCCTCGTCGAGGAGCATGCCGGATGGACGGCTGAGCTCGTATCCGAGGGGGCGGTCGGACAGCCGGGGCACCGGCCCCTGAAGTTTCGGCGGCAGGGCGGCGACCGGGGCCCACTGCTCGATCAGGGAGGCCGCCGGAAAGGCGACCTGATTGGCGACTTCGCCCAGCGTCGCGTTCACCTTGAGCGGCGTGACAGGCTTCGACCAGCGTGGCGCCTCGCCCGCGACGACCGTCTGCGCCGTGACCGGTGTGCCCTCGGCGACCGGAACGGTGACGTGTTCGGGCACGATCAGGCGGAGCTCGCCGTCCACCATCCGAGTGGACGTCGACGCCGCATGATGCTTGTACCAGAATCTCTCGGCCGCGTCGTTACCGGTCAGCTCGGCCCATTTGTGCGTGGCGTTGCGTGCCCCGCGGTTCAGATGCTCCAAGCCGGGTGGCGGCTCCTGACTGCGCACCACCTCGATCTCGAACCGGACGGGGTGGGTGAACTCGTGCGAGGGGTCGGAGGTCTGAACCCGGTCGATCTCTTTCACATTGCGGCCGTGGACGTCCGAGGTTCCGGAGGCGGAGGTGTTCCTGGCCGACATCTCGGCTCCGGAGATGGTGTCTTCGCCATAACTGCCGTAGCGCGCGAGCGCTCTGGCTCCATGGCTGGAACCGGCCTCCTGCATGGTTCCGTCGCCGCTGAGGCCCTCGCTGCGGAGCATGAGCTTGACGTCGGGACGTTCCGCGGTGTGCGCTCCGTCCAGCACCACGGCCTTTACCCGGACTCCTACGTAGTCGGTGAAACCACGGCCACGCTCGATGGGGAGCCAGGCCGTCACCCCGGTACGGAGCGACAACAGGTTCGCCGACAGGGCCTGTTCGCTGTACTGGGAACGCAGGGCCTGCATGACCGGACTTGTCGTGTGCTCCTCACCCTCGAACAGGAGGCGCTGCTCCTGGAACATCTTGACGAGCTCCGGGAGCACGTTCCTCGCGCCGAGATGCTCGACGTACGCCGAGCTCATCGCCAGTTCGGGGGCGACGTAGGCGCGGGGTCGCGTCTCGACGGTCTCGTTGGGGGCCGGGTCTTCGGCGCCCTTGGTGGGGGCCGGAGCTTCGGTGGTCTCGGTGGGGGCAGGGCGCTCCAGTCCGAGGTGCCGTGCCACCTGGTCCGGCGTCATGAAGTCCACGATCTTCTCCACCCGGAGACCGGTGGTCGGGCCCTGCTCGACCGAGTCCCCCTTCCACCGGATCGGGGTCACCTCCACGACCAGGTCGCCGCGGTACCAGTGTGACTCGGCGCCGTAGGTGGCCCGGGCGACGTCCGAGCCACCGGCGTAGGCACTCTCGTTTGAAGTTCGCCCGGCCGAGTAGGTCGCCGCGGCCATCGCCACGAGCTTGTGCTCGGTCCCGCCTCCCTCGGAATCGCCCAGGGCGGCGCGCCCCCCGATCATCGCCTGCCCCTCCAGGCCCCTCGTGTGGCCCTTGCCGGTGATGACCCTGGAGTTGGCGCTCCTGTAGTGCTCGTACTCCACCTCCGAGCCCGACGTGGTGTGTTCCAGGCCGGCCATGTGGACCTTCACGCGCAGCGCCTGGTTATAGCCCTCGTGCGGAGGCAGCTCGATCGTCATGCCGTCCGGCGAGGTGAGCTCACCGATGTTCGCCTCCAGGGAGGAGGGCCGGGTGAGATCCAGGATCTCGGCCGGAACGTCTCGACGCCCCTGCGGCGACGGCAGTCCGGTCCACTCGGCGTGCGCCTTGGCCAGCTCCAGGGCCAGGTCGGGCATGGCGCCGATGCGGAGCACACCGGCGGGATGCTCGTTGAGGTCGAGCACGTCGTCGGGACGGCGGTCCAGGGGCTCGATGCGGCCCACACCAGCCGCGTCCTGCGCACTCACCGGTTGCTCCGGGACGTGCTGGTGAGGCACCACGATCTCCGCCGTGCTGCCGTCCACCCGCCAGGAGACGTCCACGGTCTCCTCGCCCTTCTTCGTGACATGCAGTTCCACCTCGATGGGAACCGCCCGTTTGAACACGCTGACCGTACCTTCGGTCTCGGTCCGGCGGTAGACACTGTGACCGGACGCGAAGGCCGTCTTGTCGGTGGATCCCGCCATCGCCCTGGTCAGCATCTTGGGGAAGTCGATTCCCAACTTGGGAAGCTTGATCCCGAACACTTCTTTCACGGCCACCTGGAATCGCAGGTTGCCGGAGACCTCGAAACCGGCCGCCTTGACGGTCGTCCATCCGGTGTTCAGCGCGGCCCCCACGGTCCTGCGGTCGTTCACCGTCAGGTTGTACTCTTCGACCCCCTGCAGCGTGTCGAGGGTGCCGCGGACCGAGACCTCGATGTGGTGGCCGCTGACGGTGGTCCTGTAGTCGATCCCGTTCAGGAGATGGGTGAGGTCGGCTTCCAGGGCGGGACGGCCGAAATGTGCGTTGAGATCCTGGAGGACCTGTCGTAGCGCGGACGGTGGAAGTCCGGGCGCGGCCTCGGCGAGGGCACGCTGGAGCCCCGTGACGAGGTGCTCGCTTCCCGTCAGGCGGGCCGGTGTGCCCAGTCCCGGTCCGCGTCCGGCGGCCAGCATCAACGGTTCCTGCGGATGGGGCTCGTACACCGCGGGCGCGTTCTCGCCGTGTGGGTGGACGAGTTCGGCGTGCGGGATGCCGAACTCCTCCCGCACTTCCGCGAGCTCGTCGCGCAGTTCGGCGAGCTGATCCCGCACGTTGGCGAATTCCTCCTGTACGGGGGTCAGCTCCTCGCCGAAGACGTCGCGCTCGAACCCATCCGCCTCGCGCACCGGCAGCGCCATCTCCATGCGCACATCGACGTCGAAGGAGCCCATGTTCTCCGAGGTGACGTGGAGCCGCACCACCGCGTCGTAGAGAACGACGTCGGTCTTGTCGATGAAATTTACCTTCGTCACGTCTGTGTCGGATGTCCCCACGGAGTGGTTCTTGCCGATCCTGCCACTGGCGCCGACCCTGGCGACGACCTTGTCGGCGTGGCCCACGTCGACCTTCAGGCCGACCAGGCCGTTCAGCGCGTTGCCTTCCTGGCTCGTCGAGTTCGCGACCGTACGCCGCCCCAGGTCGCTGCGGATGGGCGTCTCGATCGGCATCTCCCTGCTCCCCGGCCTGTTCCCCGTCACCGGCTCCATGCGCAGGACGGTGGAGGTGATGTGGAGGGAGTCTTCGGTGGAGCGCAGCCGGGAGGGCTTGTACCGCACCGCCTCGGAGGTGAATCCGCTCGTCAGCAACCACTGGCTGCGGTTCTTCATCGCCTGCTCGCTGAGCGCGGTGGACATGAGGTGGTCGATGACCTTGACGATCTGGTGCGGCGGCACGCCCGCCGCCACCAGCTGGCGCTGCACCTCCAGGATCAACGGCGTGGTGTCCACCGCGGTGATGACGACGCCGTGGTCCGGTATTCGCTGGGCCGCGTCGGACGGGACCTCGTGCCGGGGGAGAGCCGGCGGCCCGTCGCCGCTGGTGAGCTGCCCCGTGCGGCGGAAGTCCGAGGGGAAGGGCACGACCACGGACAGGTCGGGAACGGCGGCGCCGTACGGTACCTCCGAGCCGTTGCGGTAGATCCCGAACGAAAACCCGGCGTCGAAGAAGTCGTGGCTGAAGGCGACCTGCTTGCGGCCGCTCATGACGTCGACGCCCTTCGCGTCGCTCGTGCGTGACGAATGCCTGATCCCCACGCCGGGCAGAGCGAGCGCCTCCACCTCATCGGTGGTGTCCCACACCTTCGCAACGGCGGAGCTCTGTTCGGAGTGGCGGGACCCGGTGCTTTTGCTCTCCACGCCGTCACCGCCGAAGGAGACGGGGTAGTCGCGCGGGCCGCCGGGGGTCGGCGCGTGAGAGAAGTCGCGCAGCTCCGGCTTCAGATACACCACATCGTCGCCGACGCTCAGCGCTGCACCCTTCTGCAGCAGATCGGTCCACTTCTCCCGATCGGCGTTGGACAGTTGTTCGGTGAGCCACGTCTTGATCTTTGTGCGGATCTCGGGGCTGAGATCGCCCGGGATGCCGTCCACCCACTTCTGCGCCGCGCTCGCGGGATCCTCCGGGAGCCGGACCTCGTGCAGCGCCGTCTCCCCGACGGCGCCGATCTCAACGTATCGGGGCGGATTGATCGTGGACGGCTGGGCCGGCGGAATCGTCGCCACCTCGCCCGGCCTCCCGGAATTCCCGGTCGGGGACATGGAATCGCCGGAGGGCCGCTCCGGCTGGGGGGAAGGAAGCTCACCGGTCGGAGCGGAACGGACGGGTGGCCTCTCCGGCGTGATCAGCTGGACCGGGCCGCCCTGGTTCGGGTTGAGGAGTTCGTCGATGGTCGGGCGCGAGGCAGGGGAACTGCCGGTGCGTTCGGGGCCGCGCGGCAGACTCTGCGGAGCGCCTGGCGTCTCCCCCTGCCCGTCCACGGAGTGCGGAGCGGACCGATCCGCCAAAGAAACGGTGTCCGTCGTCCGGGCCTGGTCGCCATGCGGCACCGGCGGTGCCGGAGGGTGCACCGGCGGGGGAGCCGGGAGGGCCGGGGCCTTGGCCTGGTGTGGCGCGGCGGTGTCGGTCGTCTGAGCCTGGTCGTCATGGGGCATCGGGGGTACCGGCGGTGCCGGGGGTGCCGGGGGTGCCGGGGGTGCCGGGGGTGCCGGGGGTGCCGGGGGTGCCGGGGGTGCCGGGGGCACCGGCGGTGCCGGTGGTGCCGGTGGTGCCGGGAGGGCCGGGGCCTTGGCCTGGTGTGGCGCGGCGGTGTCGGTCGTCTGAGTCTGGCCGCCCGCGAGGTCCACCTCGCTCGACTGCCTGGGGACCACCTCGTTCGGCTGCCTGGGAACCACGGCGGCACCGTGCGCCGTGTCACCGGGAACGGCGGGTGGCGGTGAGTCCTGGCGCCGCACGACCTCGCCCGTACCGGTCGGCCGGTCGCTGGAGCCGGTGGGTCTCGATCCGGAACCGTCTCCCTCTCCGAAGCCACTCCTGCCCAGGCCACCGTCGCCTCGGGGCGCCGGAATGTGCGTGCCGGCCGGGTAGACCACGGTGTCGGCGTCGATGCGCACCGGACCGGGCAGCGACTCGGCCGGTGGGGTGTGCCGCGTCACCGCGCTCGGGGACTCCGGGCGGCCACCGTCCAGGACGTGCCCGTTAAGGTCCAGAAGAACGAGAGGCTGCTCCGCGACACCGGCCAGCGTCGTGTGCGACGGCTGAACGGGGGGCCCGTGTTCGGCCGGCGTCATGTGCGGTGCCTGGTAGATGGTTCCGTCTCCGCTGACCACCAGATCCGGCCGGCGCCCCGCCCCACCGCCGGGGGGCGGGAAGGGGCCGCCACCGTCGGGGGGCGGCGTGCCGTACGAGCCGGACCGATCCCCGGCAGTGGGCCCGCCGAGTTCGGCGACGGCGATCGGATGGTAGGTGGAGCGGGCGCCGGCCGGGACGTCGAGGCCTCCCGCGACTCCCGAGACGAAGGTGTAGAAGAGATGTGACGAATCGAGCTGGCCGCTCATCGCGAGCCCGGGAACGCTGCCCACGGTGCCCGCGATGCCGCCCATCAGGGCGCGCCCGTACAGGCCCTGCCCGAACGCCGCCACCTTCTCCCGCAGGGCCAGCTCGGCGCTCGAGGCGACGTATCGCACTTCCTGCGCGAGCAGGCGGCTGAGGCCGAAATCCATCCCGGTGAACACCGCGCCGGTGAGGGCGCCGCTGCCCGTGGACAGCAGGAGAGAGCCGACGTCGTAGTGCTCCCGGTGCCCCCAGCCTTCCTGCGCGGTCTGCACGCCGAAATCCAGGCCGCCCATGATCTTGGCGAACCTCGCCATGTTGGCGAGCACCTGCCGCTTCAGCTCCTCGATCGACATCTTCGTGAGCAGGGTGCGCTCGTAGATCGCGGCGAGGACGCCCGGGCCGTTGACGTAGATCCATACCAGCAGGCGCGCGATGGCGAGGGCGAGCAGTGCCAGCGACGCGTAGATCATCCACTGGGTGTGCTCCATCTGCACGCCGTACTCGCGGAGGTTCGCGGCCTCCGACCGGATCGCATCCTCCAGCCGCTTCATCAGCGACCGACCCGAGACGTCGCCTCGCGAGGCCTCCCCGGTGAGCTGCGCCAACACCGCCTGAAGGGCGTTCTTCGCCTCGCCCTTCCACCCGGGGCCGCGCAGGGCGGCGAGCAGTTTGTCGACGTCCTCGGCATCGATCTTGGAGATCATGGCGGCGATCTGGTCCAGCGCGTCCGCGTCGCGCATGACCCGGTCGACGTCGACCTCGGGGAACGCCCCTCCGGCCAGGACCGGTGCCACGCTTTTGACCAGGTCGGGGACGAAGTCGAGATTCAGCCCCATCAGAGTGAGTGCTGCCGCTCGGGCGAGGTGGCGGGCGCCGTCGTCATGGGCGCTCTCCACGACCCTTCGGGCGCGGCGTCATGGCCTGTGCCAGGAAGGACGGGAAGTCGACTCCCTCGCCGAAAAGGTCTTCGAAAGAGGGGAGATCCGCCGGCGCGAGCGGCTGCATGGTCTCCTTCAGCTCGCCGGAGACCGTCCGGGTGGCCGCGCCGATCTGCTCGATGAGCGTGGCTGACAGCTCCGACGGGGACAGCTTCCGGTAGACCCGCGGATCAAAGTCGATCTTGCGTACGTCCCCGCGAGCCCCCACGGTGACGGTCACCATGCCGTCCTCCGACGTGGCCGAGGCGGACATGTCCCGGGCCTTCTCGTGCATGTTTTGGACCTGCTCGGTCTGCCGGTTCACCTCCTGGATGAGCTTTTCAAGCACAGTCCAGGGCTCGTCCATGATCACGTTGACACCCCCATGAGACGAATCACCCCTGTCTCGATCACATCAGGATTATCGTTCGCCTCAGAGGAACGTGCAGCCGTCCTCGCGTTAACTTCTGGCCGCCCCCGCGTTAACGTCCGGTTGCCGTGAATGGTGACGTCCGTGACCACTGGCGTCTGACCAGCACATTGACAAGCCGAGCGCGGCGCACCCCGGCGATCGCGCCGTGGGTTATCTCTCATTTTTGGTTATCCGCGTATGGTGCCGGCCTCATCGCTTGCCCGATAGGTGGCGGAGGCCGCTCTGACATTGGGCTCCTGCGCGCCCACCGCCTTTTTCAACAGGTTCAGGGCCTCACCGATGGCGGCCAGCCGCCTCCCGCCCGACTCCCAGTAACTATGGGCGAACTCGTCCCCGCCGAGCGCGGCCCGCGTGGACTCCGCGACCTCTTCGAAACGGTTGTGCATGTTGAAAAGGCCGATGGCCGTGTCACGAATCCCGCCGGCCAGACCGTTCAGGTGACTGGTGCTGTAGCTGAAGCCGTTGGATTCCATGGAACAACCCTAATGATCGGCTCGGATCCGAGGAAGATCGGCCCGGGTTTTCCGGGGAATCGAGCCGCGCCACGACGGCTCCCCCCCGGTCGATCGGAATCGGGCCGCGGGTCACGCCGTACCGGGTGGAAATCGGGATGCCCACCGGCGAAAACGGCATGCACCCTGCGCGAGGACCTAGGGAAGGGAATCGTCGTGGGGCACGTAGAGGTCGGGCAGCCCATCTGCATGCCATGACCCCTTACCGGGCGGTGGTGAGCTGACGGCAACCTTGTGTCCAACCAGAACAGGGTCGTACACGGCGGTTATGAGCGCGATGCGTGAGGAACTCCGTCTACTGGTGGACCGGTTGCCTGAGGGTCGGGTGCTTCCGGCGCTCGCGCTCGCCCGGGAGAACGTGTCGCCTTGAAGCGCTACGTGGGGCGAGCGAACCGCGCCATTCGTGCTGTGATCATGTCCGGGCGGTGTGCCCCGATCGATCCAGACCGCACGAATGCCGCGGCGGACCACCCAAAGATGATCATTAATGATCTAGATCACCCTGAAGACGAGCCTTATCGAAGCCAAGCTCTAGGAATTCAGCGGGGCCTGTGACGGTGTCGGGAAGGCGAACCGTGTCTCCGCTCCGGACCACCACACCCCGATCGCGAACGCCGCCGTCGCCTCGATGTAGACCGCACGGGCCAGCCCCCCGCAGGGCACAGGCGTGCAGTCCATCGACGTGATCAGCGCGGCGACCTGGTCAAGGCTTCCCGGGTCGTCACCGCAGAACGGCACGGCCAGCGGGGCGCCTTCGAACGTCGGGAGTGGCAGCGTCCAGATGCTTTCATGGCACAGGTTGAACGCCTTGACCACATGGGCCCCTGGCGCGGCGTCCGCCATCCGCCGGGCGATCGACGTCGTGCCGCCTGTCGTCAGCATCAGCCCATCGTCGGTCGGCGCGATGGGGTTCGTGCAGTCGATGACCGTCCGCCCGGTGAGGGTGCCGGCGAGACCCCCCACCACCTCCGGTGCCACGTCCGCGGGGACCGCCACGAGGACGAGATCGCCGTGGGCCGCCCCGTCCGTGAGGGTTCCGTGCCCTGCGGCGCCGATGCGGGCCGCCGTCGCGGCGGCCGCGGCCGGGTTGCGTCCGCCGACGAAGACGTCGTGCCCCGCACGGACCCACGCGCCGCCCAGCGTCGTGGCCATCATGCCCGTGCCGAGGATGCCGATGCGCATGGTGTGACTCCTGACTCCGGATCGTCAGTGATCCGGCACGCTCCGAGATGATGGTGATATGGCAGGTGATGCCGGTCCCTGACGCTAGGTGGTCCGATGCACACCACATGGTGTCCGTCGGACCGGGCAGAATGGAGGCGTGGAGAATCTCCCCGACCTGCCGGAGCTCGCGTACACCTCCGACTGCCGGGCGCGCCTCGCATTCGAGGTGCTCGCGAACCGCTGGGACAGCGTTGTCATGTACACACTCGGCGAGACCAGTCCGATGCGGCCACGTGAACTGGTCGCCCGGATCGGTGGGATCCATCCCAAGGTTCTCAACGAGGCGCTGCGGCGCCTGGAGTACAACGGCCTGGTCGAACGCCGGGCGTACGCGGAGGCGCCACCCCGCGTGGACTACGCGCTGACGGAGGCCGGTGTCGCGCTGCTCGGCCCGATGCGGGCGATGGGCGTGTGGGCCGCGCGTTACGGAGATGCCGTACTGAACGCGCAGGACCAATTCATGGAGCGAAGTCAGGCATACCGCCGCACCGGCACCTGACTTCGGGCCTGCTCCATGATGCGCTTCGATCGTTCAGGGCCGTGTGCCCGTGGTGGCCGGCCACGGAAATCAGAGTGTCGGCGGGCGAAAACGGCATGTACCCTGCGCGAGGACCTAGGGAAGGGAATCGTCGTGGGGCACGTAGAGGTCGGGCATCTGACGTATGTGTTGCCGGATGGGCGGCCGTTGCTCAACGACGTGTCCTTCCGGATCGGTGAAGGGGTCAAGGCGGCGCTCGTCGGGCCCAACGGGGCGGGCAAGACGACGTTGATGCGGCTGATCTCGGGGGACCTGCAACCGATCGAGGGCAGCGTGGCCGGCTCCGGCGGGCTGGGAATCATGCGCCAGTTCATCGGCAGCATCCGCGACAGGCGGACGATTCACGACCTGCTGGTCAGCGTCGCCCCCCAGCGCGTACGGCAGGCGGCCGAGCAACTCGACGCCGCCGAGCTGGCGATGATGGAGCGCGAGGACGAGAAGTCCCAGATGCGTTACGCGCAGGCCATCACCGACTACAGCGACGCGGGCGGCTACGACATCGAGGTGCTGTGGGACACCTGCACGATGGCCGCACTCGGCATGCCGTACGACGACTGCAAATACCGCGAGGTCAACACGATGTCGGGCGGTGAGCAGAAGCGGCTGGTGCTGGAGGCGCTGCTGCGCGGGCCGGACCAGACACTGCTGCTGGACGAGCCGGACAACTACCTGGACGTGCCCGGCAAGCTCTGGCTGGAGCAGGCCCTGCGCGAGACGCCCAAAACGGTGGTGTTGGTCAGCCACGACCGTCAGCTTCTGGCCAACGCCGCCGATCGGATCGTCACCGTCGAGTCCGGCGGCGTCTGGATCCACGGCGGAGGCTTCGGCACCTACGCCCAGGCCCGCAAGGACCGCAACGAGCGCCTCGACGAGCTGAAGAAGCGCTGGGACGAGGAGCACGCCAAGATCAAGCGTCTGGTCCTCATGCTGAAGCAGAAGGCGAAATACATGGACACCATGGCCGCCGCCTACCATTCGGCCCAGACCCGGCTGCGGAGGTTCGAGGAGGCTGGGCCGCCGGAGGTGGCGCCCAAGGAGCAGTTCATCAGCATGCGCCTGCGCGGCGGGCGAACGGCCAAGCGCGCGGTGATCTGCGAGCAGTTGGAGCTCACCGGCCTCATGAAGCCGTTCGACCTGGAGATCTGGTACGGCGAGCGGGTGGCGGTGCTGGGCTCCAACGGCTCCGGCAAGTCACACTTCCTGCGCCTGATCGCCGGGGAGGACGTCCGGCACACCGGCGTGGCGAGGCTCGGCTCCCGGGTCGTCCCCGGCCACTTCGCGCAGACCCACGCCCGCCCCGAGCTCGTCGGCCGGACGCCCTGTGAGATCGTCATGTCCGAGCACGCCAAGCTGAAGAACGAGGCGATGAAGGCGCTGTCGCGCTACGAGCTGGCCGGGAGCATCGCCGAGCAGCGGTTCGAGACGCTGTCCGGCGGCCAGCAGGCGCGGCTGCAGATCCTGCTGCTCGAACTGTCCGGGACCACGTTGCTGCTGCTGGACGAGCCGACCGACAACCTCGACCTGGCCAGCGCCGAAGCGCTGCAGGAAGGGCTGAACGCCTTCGACGGCACCGTGGTCGCGGTCACCCACGACCGCTGGTTCGCCGACGACTTCGATCGTTATCTCGTCTTCGGCTCGGATGGAAAGGTATACGAATCTCCCGAACCGGTCTGGGATGAGGCCAGGGTGGTCCGTCAGCGTTAAAGAGTGAGCCCGGTCTGGGCGTGTCCCCTGGAGAGGGGGACGTTCGCGGGTTATCACCACTAGGTGACGTACAGCACCCGAATCGTCGGCGCTCTCGCGCTGCTCCTTCTCGCCGGATGCTCCGCCAGCCCCGAGCAGAAGCAGGCCGCCTCGCTCAAGCCGCTCTCGGTCAAGGAGGAGACCTCCTCCATCCTCAAGGGGGATGACGGATATGTGGTGAATTGGGCGGGCGTGCTGGCCAACAGCAATCCGTGGCATTTCGGCGAGCACGTGGTGGCCACGGTGATCGCCAAGGACGCCAAGGGCAAGGAGGTCGTCCGGCTGGAGCAGCCCCTGGACGCCGTGCCACCGGCCGGGTCGCTCTCCTTCACCGGGCAGGTGGTCGCCACGGAGAAACCGTCCCAGGTGAGCATCCAATACCGCCCGGCCCAGTGGCGCCAGGCGGGCCGGATCGTCTCGGCCTTCAGGCCGTTCCCCGTCTCCGACGTGCTGACCGAACGCAGGGACGACAGCTATCTGGTCACCGGATACGTCGGCACGCCGTACCGGTTGCCGGCCGGCAGCCTGGCGGTCACCGCGCTCCTGCGGGACAAGGACGGCAAGCTACTCGGCGGCGGCAGCACGTTCGTGGACGACGTCCGCGCGGGGGGCAAGCGCCGGTTCATCCTGAACATCGAGAGCGTCCCGGACACCCGCAAGATCGCCAAGACGGAGCTGGTCGCGCGCACCTGGGGGTCGAGCAGCCGCCCCTATGAGGAACTGGCCCTGGGAGGCATCGTCCCGGTGCGCGTGGCCAAGCCGACCACGGCACCCTTCGCCAAGGACCGGGGCAACCAGATCGCGTCCAACGGCGACGCTCGGCCGTAACCGTGCCTGCCACGCGTGCCGTACGGCGAGGCGGTCCGGCGGTGCCCGCCGGACGCGGGCGTGCCGTACTCATCGGGGGTGGGCCGGTCGCGTTCCCCGGACGCGAGTGTGCCTTATTCACCGGGGGTGGGCCGGTCGCGCCCGCCGGACGTGGTCCGGCGACGCCGGTCGCCGGAAGAAGGTGACCGGCCGTCATCGGGTGCCGGGGGGAGTCCTGCCGGTCTCGCCGGCCCTGCTGCTGGCCCTGCCAATGGTCCTGCTGGCGGCGGGCTGCGGTCCGCGCCCTGGTACGCCGGACGTCCTCGCGTCGCGGAGGCCGAGTGCCATGGCGGGGTCCGCCCCCTCGCTGTCCCCCCACGTGTCGATGACGCTCGTCCCGACGCCGGAGCCGACCCCGAGCTCGCCACCGCCGCGCCCCAAGGTGCTGGTCGTCGGGCTGGACGGCGTGCGCTACGACCGGGTTCTCGCCACGAAGGCGGTTCACTTCCGGCAGCTCATGCGGGCCGGGACCTTCACCACCGGGTATCTGGACGTGCTGGAGAAGGTCCACTCCAGCAGCGGCCCGGGGTGGTCGACCGTGCTGACCGGGGTGACGCCCGACAAACACGGGGTGTACAACAATTCATTTGTCGGTCGCCAGTTTACGAAATATCCGGACTTTCTCACGCGGCTGGAAACGATCCGCCCGAGCCTGCACACCGCGGCCGTGACCGCCTGGCGATATCTGCTCGACACCGGGGCGGTCGGCGCTCTGGTCGACTGGCACGCCACCGGTCAGCTCAAGCCCTACGAGGTCGGGGCCAAGGACGCCGTCATCGTCGACAGGATGACCGATCTCATCCGGGCCAGCGATGTCGACGTCGCGTTCATGCATCTTGAGGTGACCGACGCGGTCGCGCACCGGGCGGGAGTGCTCGGTCCCGACTATCGCGGGGCGATCGAGACGGTGGACGGCTATCTCGGCCGGCTGTTCGGCGCCGTCCGCGCCAGGCCGGCCTTCGCCTCGGAGAGCTGGACGATCATCGTCACCACCGACCACGGTCACAAGGACGAAGGCGGTCACGGTGGCGTCACCCCGCACGAGCGTATGATCTTCCTGCTCGCCGCCGGGCCGGGAATTCCGCAGGGGGTACGCAGGCAAGGCGCCCGGCAGGTGGACGTGGCGGCCACGGTCTTCACCCAGCTGGGCATTCCCCTCCCGGAAAGCCTCGACGGGAAATCGCTCAGCACGATACGGCCTATCGAATAGCCATTTGTCGCAATTTACGGTGACGCGCCATAGGGTGCTATTTACTCTTGGAGATGACAGTATGGACACAGCATGTGTCAACGGATGGGAATCGCTGGAACTATCAGTTACTGACCATTTACCTTCTGTCACATGAATGACAGGGTTCTGGTCGAAGCACTTCGCGCGCGGGATCCGGGCGCCCTCGCCGCGCTCTACGATCTCCATGCCGAGAGCGTCTATCGATACTGCTGGTTCATGTCGGGCGGCCCCGACGGCGCGCAGGTGGCGCTCCGCGACACCCTGATCGCGGCCGAAGCCCACGTTCACGCGCTCGCCGACCCCGATCGGCTGAAGGCGTGGCTGTACGCGCTCGCTCGGGGGGAGTGCGTACGGCGCCGCCTGGCGACCCGCCCGGACCGGGGGCCGGCGGACCCGGTGCTCGTCGACATCGGTGACGCCGACCTGCGGGCGACGGCGCGCGCCGCCGTCGGCGGCCTTTCGCCGGAGGAGCGCGAGATCGTCGAGCTGGTCTCCCGGTACGGGCTGTCCGTCGCCGACCTCGCCGCGGTGCTGGGAGTCACGGCCAAGGCCGCCGGCACGGCGTACGAGTCGGCGCGGGAACGGCTGCGCGACGTGGTCACCGCTGAAGTCCTCGTCCGCAGGGGGCCCCACGACTGCGCGAGCCGGGCGCGGCTGCTGTCGGGCCTCGCCGGCGAGCTCACCCCGGACGCGCGCGAGCGCGTGATCCGCCATGTGAGCCGATGCGACGCCTGCACGCCGCATCGGACCAGACAGGTCTCGGCGGCCAAGGTTCTCGGCCTGCTGCCCGAGGTGGGGCTGCCGGAGACGCTGCGCGTGCGGGTGATGAGCTGCTTCGCCGATCCCGAACTCGTCCCTTACCGGCGTTACGTCGCTCGTAGGGTCGGTGCCCTGGACGCCGCCGGCTTTCCCATCGAGAGGGTTCGCCGCAACCGTCGCCGGCCTTATGCGCTGGTCGGCGCGGCGGTCGCGGTCGCGGCGGTGGCCGCGCTGGCCCTGATCTTCACGCAGTCCGTTGTGAGCCGGGAGGGGGCGATCGTCGGAGGTGCGCGGGAGACGTCCTCCGGGACCGGCGTGCCGCCGGGCGTGCGCCCGCCGTGGAGCCCCGATCCGGGAGACGCGCCGATGACCTCGGAGTCTCGCCGGGGGTGGTCGTCGGTCCGACCGATCGGCTCCATCGGTCCGGTCGTGCCGATCGCCGTCGCCAGGGACGAGCCCGTGCCCGAGTGGCGTGTCCCGACGCCCACCTCGACCGGGCGGCCACCGACCGGCCCTGACGGCTCGTCCGGCCCGACGGCGCCGCCGGTGAGGCCGTCCCCTCCCGCGGAGCCTGGTGGACCGGTGCCCGTGGAGCCGGGTACGCGGACACCGCCGGTGCTTCCCGGCCCTCCGCGGATGGGTACACCGCAAAGACCCCGACCGCCCCGTGACCACCACGGGGGCCGGCCGCCCCGACCCTGCCGCACCACTCCCGGGCCGGTGCCCACGGCATCCGAACCCGCGTCCACCCCGCCGAAACCCGCGCCGAGACCCACGCCCACTGCTCCCAGGCCCGCGCCGACCGCTCCCAGGCCCGCGCCGACCGCTCCCAGGCCGGCCCCGCCGACCGGCCGGCCCGTCACCCCGAGGCCCGCGCCGACGGCCTCGACCCCGGCCCCCACGGACCGGCCCACCGCGGCGCCGTCGCCGGCCACGCCGCCCGACCGGTCTTCGCCGGCGGGTGGACCGGCCACCTCGCCGGGAAAACCCGGCCCCAATCCTGCCGGACCGTCGCCCGCCGGGGCCTCGGCCATGAAGCCGGAAGCTTAGCCAAAACCTGCCCTCACCTCTATTGATTACGTTACGTGAGTTACATGTGTGCGAAGAGTGACTAAGGGGAATCCTGAGCTAGATCGATTGTCACGAAACGACATGTAGCGATACACGACGATTCGGGGGTGAGTGCATGCAGTCCATCGAAAGGTGCTGTCGCGCCGGCGCGGTGGTGGCGAGCCTGGCCTGCTGCCTGATCACGGGGGTGGCCGTTCCGGCCGTCGCCATGCGGGACAGGCTGGGCCCTTCGGCCGAGGAGGTCGCCAGGGCACGGTCGAAGGCCGGCGAGCGGAGTAAACAGCTCGACGAGACCACGGCACTGTTGGCGGAGGCCCGGGCCAAGCTCGGGCAGTTGTCCAGCCAGGTCAAGACGCTGATCGAGGTTGCCGACGGAGAGCGGGCCAAGGCGGCCCGAGCCGAAGACCTTCTCCGAAAGGTCAGGGGACGGCTCGGCGCCGCGAAGGCGGAGACAGAGCCGATCGCGGAGACAGCGGCGGAGCCGGTCGTGGAGGCGGCGACAGAACTGGTCGCAGAGCCGGTCGCGCCGGCGGAGACCACCCCGGAGACGGCGAAGGTCCGCAGGGCGGTGACGCTCCCCGCCGGGGACGGTGGGAGGGCCGTGCTTCCCACCGGCGGTGATGGAAGAACCGTGCTTCCCACCGGGGACGACGGAAGGACCGTGCTTCCCACCAGGGGTGACGGCGGAGCGGTCATGATCCCGCCGCACGACGACACCGCGACGGATGTGATTCCCACCTCCGGAGCAGCCCTCCCCGTTCCCGCGACCGCGGCTGTCGTCCGGGAGACGGCGGGCACGCGAGAGACGGCGGGCACGTGGGAGACGGCGGACACCCGGGAGACGGCGGCCGACCTCCAGGCACGGGCGGAGGCGGAGGCGGCCTACGCCGAGCGGTGGGCGGCTGCGGAGCGGGCGGCCGAGGCGAGAAGGGCGGCCGAGGAGGCCATGGCCGGGCAGGCCGCCGAGATCCTGCGGATCGAGGAGGAGATGGCAGGGCTGGGCAAGCAGGCGAAGACGGAGGCGAGCATCGCCCGCCGGCTCGCCGGCAAGCGGGAGGCGGTGCTCAAATGGAGCGGTGTCGCCAGGGAACGCGCCCGGCGGGGAAATCCACTCGGCGCCGCGGTGGCGCGTAAGCGGGCGCGGTTCGTCGCGGCTCGCACGGAGATGGGGCAGAGCTGGCCGCTCAACACGACCTTGCAGGCGGCGCGGGGCGACATCGCCGCAGACTGGGCGCTCACCCAGCTCGACAAGCCGTACGTGTGGGCGGCCACGGGGCCTCGCAGCTACGACTGCTCGGGCCTGACCATGCAGGCGTGGGCGCGGGCCGGGGTGACCATCGAGCACTGGACCGGCACCCAGTGGACCTCGGGGCAACATGTGCAGATCAGCCGGCTCCGCAGAGGCGACCTGCTGTTCTTCGGCCGGCTCACCCGCAACCCGGGTGACATCTCCCACGTGGGCATCTACATCGGCAGGGCCCTGATGGTGCACGCCCCGCAGACCGGCGACGTGGTCCGGGTCGCGCCGATATGGCGAAGAGATCTCATCGGCGCGACCCGTCCGGCCTGATGCTCAGTGCTCGCTGTTCTCGGCGCGCCTGATGGAGCGGACGATCTCCTCCTCGGCCTCGACCCGGCCGACCCAGTTGGCGCCCTCGACGGACTTGCCGGGCTCCAGGTCCTTGTAGACCTCGAAGAAGTGCTGGATCTCCAGGCGGTCGAACTCCGCGACGTGGTGGATGTCGCGGATGTGCTCCATCCGGGGGTCGGTGGAAGGGACGCACAGGACCTTGTCGTCGCCGCCCTTCTCGTCGGTCATCCGGAACATGCCGACGGCGCGGCACTTGATCAGGCAGCCGGGGAAGGTCGGCTCCTGAAGCAGCACCAGGGCGTCGAGGGGGTCGCCGTCCTCACCGAGGGTGTTTTCGATGAAGCCGTAGTCGGCGGGGTACTGCGTGGAGGTGAAGAGCATCCGGTCGAGCCTGATCCGCCCGGTCTCGTGGTCCACCTCGTACTTGTTCCGTTGCCCCTTGGGAATCTCAACGAGAACGTCGAACTCCACCGCTGTTCCTCCGCTCAAGCCCTCCGGGCACCCCCGGCTGGGCGTTAGTGTCTCGTAAGCGTTAATACCTGTTGGATACCGATAGATGAGAGGTCGGCGACGTCATGCGGCGCGAGCGGTGGGTGGCCTTGGTCACTCTCGTCTTGCTGCAACTGTTCGTCGTCGCGGCCGGTGCCCACCTGCTCACCAGCGGTCTGCTGGATGAGAGGGAGCAGGACGTGGCCGCTCCGGCGAAGCCGCCTCCCGTCCCGGTCATCACCGCGAGTCCGGTGCTGGCCGCGGGGGGAAGCGGACCTCTCCCCGCCAAGGGTACTTTGGCGGGGAGGCTCACCAGGGCGCTGGGTGACCCCGCGCTGGGCGGACACGTCGGCGCCGCGGTTCTCGACGCCCAGACCGGCGCCACGCTGTTCGGCAGCGGCGCCGACACCGGCATCACGCCGGCCTCCACCACCAAGCTCGTCACCTCGGTCGCCTCGCTGGCCTCCCTGGGACCCGACGCCAGGCTGAGCACACGCGTGGTCCGGGGCTCCTCGCCCGGCTCGATCGTCCTGGTCGGCGGGGGCGATCCCACCCTGACGGCCCGCAGGCCGTCCGGGGTTCCCGTCTACCCCCAGCCGGCCTCGCTCGTCGTCCTCGCCCAGCGCACCGCCCAGGCACTCAAGGCCGCCGGGACCACCAAGGCGACCGTTTCCTACGACGACAGCCTCTACACCGGGCCGCGCACCGCCACGACGTGGAAGCCCAACTACGTGCCCGAGGGCAGCGTCGCTCCCGTCACGGCGCTCATGGCCGACGAGGGCAGGGTCGCGCCGGGCAGCCGCCAGCGGGTCTCCGATCCCTCTCGCGCGGCCTGCACCGCCTTCGTCTCGTTGCTGTCGAAGTACGGCGTCTCGGTCTCCAGGTCCGCCGGCCGGTCCAAGGCCCCGGCCGGCGCCCAGGAGATCGCCAGGGTCGAGTCCGCGCCGGTCTACGCCCTCGTCGAGCGGGCGCTGACGCTCAGCGACAACGACCTGGCGGAGGCCCTGGCCAGGCAGGTGGCCCTCAAGGAGGGCAGGCCGGCCTCCTTCGACGGGGCCGCCGAGGCCGTCCGCCAGGTGCTGACCCGGCTGAAGGCGGCCGAGGGCGTCCAGATCTTCGACGGCAGCGGGCTGTCGCCCAAGAACCGCATCGCTCCCGCGAGCCTGGCCCGCCTGGTGGCGGTGGCGGTCTCTCCGGCCAATCCCCACCTGCACCCGATCGTCAGCGGCATGCCCATCGCCGGGTTCAGCGGCACCCTCGGTCACCGCTTCGCCAAGAGCGACTCCGCCTACGGGCTGATCCGCGCCAAGACCGGGACCCTCGACGGGGTCAGCGCGCTGGCCGGCATGACCACCACCGGGGACGGCCGGCTGGTGACCTTCGCCTTCATGGCGGACGACGTCCCACCGGGGTGGGGCAAGGCCGAGGCGGCCCTCGACAGGCTCGCCGCCGCCGTCGCCGCGAGCTGACCGTCGGCTCGGGGCGCGCGACTCGGAAGGAGACCGCGTACGGTGGACGTTATGCAGGTGATCGATTGGGATCTTGCCGTAGCGACCGGAACGCGCCTGGTGCGCCCCGGACCGCAAGTGAGCCGAGAGGAGGCCCGGCAGGCGGTCGCAGAGCTGCGACAACTGTCCCGTGAGGCCGAGGGGCACGTCCGGGAGTTCACCCGAATCGACACCGAGACCGCGCCGCAACCCGCGACCATCGTCGACCGGTCCGGCTGGATCAAGGCCAACGTCGAGGGGTTCCGGGTGGTGCTGGAGCCGCTGACCGCGCGGATGGCCGCGCGCAGGGACCAGACGCCGGCGATCGTGACCGCGGTGGGCTCGCGCATCACCGGGGTCGAGGTCGGCGCCGTGCTGGCCTTCCTCGCCTCCCGCGTCCTGGGCCAGTACGAACTGTTCCTCCCGCCCGACCCCTCCGGCCGGGCGGCCGCGGGCCGGCTCACCCTGGTCGCGCCCAACATCGTGCACGCCGAGCAGGAGCTCAACGTCCACCCGCGCGACTTCCGCCTGTGGGTCTGCCTGCACGAGGAGACCCACCGGGTGCAGTTCACCGGGGTCCCCTGGCTGCGGGAGTACGTCCGTTCCCAGATGACCGAGTTCCTGCTCGCCTCCGACATGGACCTGCCCATGCTCCTGGACCGGCTCCGTTCGGCGGCCGACGCGGTCGCCGACGCCGTCCGGGGTGGCGAGGGCAATCTGATCGACGCGATCCAGACCCCCGAGCAGAAGGAGATCCTCGACCGGCTCACCGCGGTGATGACCCTGGTCGAGGGCCACGGCGACTACGTCATGGACGCGGTCGGCCCCTCGGTGGTGCCCTCGGTCGCCGACATCCGGGCCAAGTTCCACCACCGCAGGGAGGGCGGCTCCCGGCTCGACCGCACGGTCCGCAAGCTGCTGGGCGTCGACCTCAAGATGAAGCAGTACGCCCAGGGGTCCACCTTCGTCCGCGCCGTCGTCGACCGCGTGGGCATGGACGGCTTCAACAAGGTCTGGACCTCCCCGGAGACCCTCCCCACGCAGGACGAGATCGCCGGTCCCGAGCAGTGGATCGCCCGGGTGATCGGCGACCGGGCCCTGCCGGAGGCCGAGGCCGGCGGCGCCGCGGGCTGAGGTCCGGGCGGAGGCGGCGGGCGCGGGCGGAGGCCGGCGACCCGCGGGTCAGGTCCGGGCGGAGGCCGGCGTCGCGGGCCGAGACCGAGGCCGGACGGCGAGTGCGGGCCGAAGCCGGACGGCGGGCGCGGGCCGAGGCTGGACAATGGCGGCATGGGTCCACCTCCCGTCGTCGCCGACGTCCGCCGTGCCGTACGGCATGCCTTGGACGATCTGGAGCCCGGCGCTCTGGTGCTGGTCGCGTGCAGCGGCGGCGCCGACTCCCTGGCGCTCGCGGCGGGGCTGGGGTTCGTGGCGCCCCGCGCCGGGCTCCGCGCCGGGCTGCTGACCGTTGATCACGCCCTTCAGGACGGCTCCGCCGACCAGGCCGCCGAGGTCGTGCGGCTCGCCGCGGGCTTGGGGCTCGACCCCGCCGAGGCGCTGGACGTGCGCGTCGGGGTCTCCGGGGGGCCTGAGGCGGCGGCCCGGGAGGCACGGTACGCGGCGCTGTCGCGGGCGGCGGGGCGGCTGGGGGCGGCGGTGGTGCTCCTCGGGCACACCAGGGACGACCAGGCCGAGACCGTGCTGCTGCGGCTGGCGCGGGGAAGCGGGACGCGGTCGCTGGCGGGGATGCCCGCGCGGGCGGGGCTCTACCGCCGGCCGCTGCTGGATCTCGGCCGGGAGACGACGGTGGCGGCCTGCGCGGCGCTCGGGCTGTCGCCGTGGGACGACCCGCACAACCTCGATCCCCGTTACACCCGCGTCCGGGTCCGCGAGCGGCTGCTGCCCGCTCTTGAGGAAGAGCTCGGTCCCGGGATCGCCGAGGCGCTCGCCCGGACCGCGGCCCTGTGCCGGGACGACGCCGACGCGCTCGACGGCTGGGCCGACGCCGCCTACGCGCGGGCGGTCGTGTCCGATTCCGCTCTAAGCGATATCGGGGCGGTGGCCGTGGCCGTGGCGGAGCTGAAAGATCTACCCGCCGCGGTGCGGCGGCGGGTTTTGCGGCGGGCCGCGATCGAGACCGGGGCTCCGCCGGGCACGCTCGCCGCCTCGCACGTCCTGCAGGTGGACCGTCTGGTCACCGGCTGGAAGGGGCAACGGCGGGTGGAGGTGCCCGGGGGGATTGGGGTGGTCCGCCGGTATGGCACCCTGATATTCGCCAGACAGTCAGTCAGCCCCTTCTCGTAAGGAAATCCCAGGTGGACGCAGCCGACATGGGCAAGGACCTCTCGAAGGTCCTCATCCCGGAGGAAGAGCTCCAGGCAAAGATCAAGGAGCTCGCGAGCCGGATCGACGAGGATTACGCGGGCAAGGACCTGCTGATCGTGGGGGTGCTCAAGGGCGCGGTCATGGTCATGGCCGACCTGGCCAGAGCCCTGCACGTGCCGGTCCAGATGGACTGGATGGCCGTCTCGTCCTACGGCGCGGGCACCAAGTCCTCGGGCGTCGTGCGCGTGCTGAAGGACCTCGACACCGACATCGCCGGCCGGCACGTGCTGGTCGTCGAGGACATCATCGACTCCGGCCTGACCCTGTCATGGCTGGTGCACAACCTGAAGTCGCGCAACCCCGCCTCCGTCGAGATCTGCGCCGCGCTGCGGAAGCCGGACGCGGTCAAGGTGCCGATCGATGTGAAATACATCGGTTTCGACATTCCCAATGAGTTCGTCATCGGTTACGGCCTCGACTACGCAGAGCGATACCGCAACCTTCCTTTCATCGGGACCCTTGCTCCGCATGTGTATGGAGCGGGCTGAAAAAGTACGCCCTGCGCGAAGCACGCCCCTCCACGGGGGCGACATTGCTCATAGCGGCGGGGAACACGGGCCTACTTGACGTACGTTGGTAGGGCAAAGCCGGTACCGTCCGGGCAGTTACCGTGCCCGGCACACCGGTGTACCTTCGGACACCGAAGAGATGACCTTGCGAGGCGTCTCTGGGGAGTCAGTTGGAGCGGTTAGGGATACCGCGAACCCCGGGTCAGCCCGGGGTGCCAGGCCTTGGTCAGGAAGGGACGGGCCCGCCGGGGTTCCGCATCGGATGGATCTCAAGCGATTTACACGTGGCCCACTGCTGTGGATCCTGGGCATCGTCGTACTGCTTCTTCTCGTCACCACGATGTGGAGCGGAGACGGCAGCTTCGAGAAGAAGGACACCTCCCAGATCATCAGCTGGATCGATGAGGGCAAGGTCTCCAACGCGAAGATCATCGACAAGGATCAGCGCATCGAGGTCACTCTGACCGACAAGAAGCGCTATTACTCCTCGTGGGTGACCGGGCAGGGAGTCCAGCTCGCCGACAAGCTCGAAACCGCCTCGAAGAGCGGCAAGCTCCCCGATGGTTACACCGTCGACGTGCCGAAGGAGAATTTCCTCCTCGGCCTCCTGGTGAGCTTCCTGCCGATCGTCATCATCGTGCTGATCTTCCTGTTCATCATGAACCAGATGCAGGGCGGCGGCTCCCGGGTGATGAACTTCGGCAAGTCGAAGGCCAAGCTCATCACGAAGGACACCCCGAAGACCACCTTCGCCGACGTCGCGGGCGCCGACGAGGCCATCGAGGAGCTCCAGGAGATCAAGGAGTTCCTCCAGGCCCCGGCCAAGTTCCAGGCGATCGGCGCCAAGATCCCCAAGGGCGTCCTGCTCTACGGCCCGCCCGGAACCGGTAAGACCCTGCTCGCCAGGGCCGTCGCCGGTGAGGCCGGTGTGCCGTTCTACTCGATCTCCGGTTCCGACTTCGTCGAGATGTTCGTCGGTGTCGGCGCCTCGCGAGTGCGTGACCTGTTCGAGCAGGCCAAGGCGAACGCGCCGGCCATCATCTTCATCGACGAGATCGACGCGGTGGGCCGCCACCGCGGCGCCGGTCTCGGCGGCGGGCACGACGAGCGTGAGCAGACGCTGAACCAGCTCCTGGTGGAGATGGACGGCTTCGACGTCAAGGGCGGCGTGATCCTGATCGCCGCGACCAACCGGCCCGACATCCTCGACCCGGCGCTGCTGCGTCCCGGTCGTTTCGACCGCCAGGTCACCGTCGACCGCCCCGACCTGGAGGGCCGCAAGGGCATCCTCCGGGTGCACGGCCGCGGCAAGCCGTTCGCCGAGGGCGTCGACCTCGACGTCATCGCCCGCCGGACGCCCGGGTTCACCGGTGCCGACCTGGCCAACGTGATCAACGAGGCCGCGCTGCTCACCGCCCGCGCGGACCAGAAGCTGATCACGATGGAGATGCTCGAGGAGTCCATCGACCGCGTCATGGCCGGCCCCGAGCGCAAGTCGCGCGTGATGTCGGACCAGGAAAAGAAGATCATCGCGTACCACGAGGGTGGTCACGCCCTGGTCGCGCACGCGCTGCCCAACTCCGACCCGGTTCACAAGATCACGATCCTGTCCCGCGGTCGCGCCCTCGGTTACACGATGACGCTGCCGATGGAGGACAAGTTCCTCGCGACCCGCTCGGAGATGCTGGACCAGCTCGCGATGCTGCTGGGCGGCCGTACGGCGGAGGAGCTCGTGTTCCACGAGCCCACCACCGGCGCCTCCAACGACATCGAGAAGGCCACCTCCATCGCCCGCCGTATGGTCACCGAGTACGGCATGAGCGAGCAGCTCGGCGCCCGCAAGTTCGGCTCCGGCCAGGCGGAGGTCTTCCTCGGCCGTGAGATGGGTCACGAGCGCGACTACTCCGAGAAGATCGCTTCCACGATCGACGAGGAGGTGCGCCGCCTGATCGAGGCCGGGCACGACCAGGCCTGGGAGATCCTCGTCGAATACCGCGACGTCCTGGACAACCTCGTGCTTGAGCTGATGGAGAAGGAGACGCTCTCCCGCGAGCAGGTGCTGCAGATCTTCGCGCCGGTGGTCGTCAAGGAGAAGCGCCCCTCCTACTCCGGTTACGGCAAGCGGCTCCCCTCGGACCGCCCGCCGATCCTGACCCCGAAGGAGCAGTCCGGCAACGGCGCGCTCCCCGCGGGTGCGGGCCACACCGACTCCGTGCCCAGGGACGGGAACTGAGCGTGAGCGTCAATCCGCTGCGGGTCGACTCGGCCCGGATCGAGAAGGCCGTCCGCGAGATTCTGATCGCGCTCGGTGAGGATCCGGACCGGGACGGTCTGCAGGACACCCCGGCCCGCGTCGCCCGCGCCTACGCGGAGCAGTTCGCCGGGCTGGGGCAGACCCCCCAAGACGTGCTGACCACGGTCTTCGACGTCGACCACGACGAGATGGTGCTCGTGCGCGACATCGAGGTCTACTCGACCTGCGAGCACCACCTGGTGCCGTTCCACGGCGTCGCCCACGTCGGCTACATCCCGAACGAGAAGGGGCAGGTGACCGGCCTGTCCAAGCTCGCCCGGCTGGTCGACGTCTACGCCCGCCGCCCCCAGGTGCAGGAGCGGATGACCTCCCAGATCGCCGACGCGCTCATGAGCGTGCTGGAGCCTCGCGGGGTCATCGTCGTGATCGAGTGCGAGCACCTCTGCATGACCATGCGCGGTGTCCGCAAGCCCGGTGCGAAGACCATCACCTCGGCCGTGCGCGGGGACTTCCGTACCAGCGACAAGACCCGCGCCGAGGCGATGGCGCTCATCCTGCGCTGAGCCTTCGAACCCTTGCCCGTAGAGATCTCACCTTGTTCGGGCCGCTACGGCGGCCTGAACAAGGTTTCTGCGTTATGGCCCGGTTCGAAAGGCCTCCAACCCCACCTCGCTCGGGCTAATATCTCCACACTTGCCAAGGTCCGGCATGCTCCGAACGCCCTTCGATCGGCTGACCGAGACAGACGCGGAGCTCGACGAAGGTTCAGGATCTGGGTGAAAGAACGCATGGCCGGCGGATGCCCGCGGTGGCGGGCCGACCGGCGGCCGCCTGCCGTGAAATGGACGGGCTGATTCGTTATGGCACAAGCTGGACCCGCGAGATGGGCGAAGAGTGGGCAACGCCTAGGCTTGTCCGCATGACTACGTGGAATGTGCCGGGGATGCCCGATAAGGGCAGATGCCTGGTGATGGGCGTGGTCAACGTGACCCCCGACTCCTTCTCCGACGGCGGGCAGTGGTTCGACCCGGCGACGGCCGTACGGCACGGCCTGGATCTCGTCGAGCAGGGCGCCGACATCGTCGACGTGGGCGGGGAGTCCACCAGGCCCGGGGCGGCGCGGGTGTCGCTCGAAGAGGAGCTGGCCAGGGTCGAGCCGGTCATCAGGGAGCTGAGCCGTGCGGGTGTCACGGTCAGCGTCGACACCATGCGGGCCGAGGTCGCGCAGGCGGCTGTGGCGGCCGGGGCGAAGCTGGTCAACGACGTCAGCGGAGGCCTGGCCGACCCGGCGATGCCACGGGTCGTCGCCACGTCCGGAGTGCCGTATGTGGTGATGCACTGGCGGGGTCACAGTCACGCCATGAACAGCCGGGCCGTCTACGGTGACGTCGTCACCGAGGTCCGGGAGGAGATCTCCAAACGGATCGCCTCCGTGCTGGCCGAGGGGGTGGCCGAAAACCAGATCGTGCTGGACCCGGGACTGGGCTTCTCCAAGAACCCCGAGCACAACTGGGCGCTGCTCGCAGGGCTGGACCAGCTCGCCGAGCTGGGCTACCCGCTGATCATCGGAGCGTCGCGCAAGCGTTTCCTGGGCCGGCTGCTCGCCGGCCCGGACGGCACGCCGCGTCCTTTCAGCCACAGTGATGACGCCACGCTCGCCGTGACCGCCCTCGTCGCCCAGGCGGGGGCATGGTGCGTGCGGGTCCATGACGTACGCCCGAACGCGGACGCCGTCCGCGTGGCTGCCGCAGTTCAGGGAGCGAGAGTATGAGCGTCGACACCACCGCCGTCGAGACGGTCAATCAGGCGTTCTACACCGCGATCGAGAACGCCGACCTCGACCGGATGACCGAGATCTGGGCCGAGGACATCGACGGTGAGCAGGTCAGCTGCGTGCATCCGGGATGGCCGATCGTGAACGGCCGGCAGGAGGTGCTGCGCTCCTGGGCGCTCATCATGGCCAACACCCCCTACATCCAGTTCGTGCTGACCGACGTGCGTGTCATGGTCCTGGGCGACGTGGCCATCCTCACCTGCGAGGAGAACATCCTCACCGCGGGCGAGGAGGGTGACTCCAGCTTCGCCGCGGGCAAGGTGATAGCGAGCAACACCTTCGTCAGGACGTCGGCGGGATGGCGGCTGTGGCTGCACCACGGCTCACCGGTGTTGCAAGGTGAAGAGGACGAGGAAGAGGAAGCCGCGTGACGGACCGGATCAGCGTCAAGGGACTGCGGGCGCGAGGGCGGCACGGCGTGCTGGCGGCCGAGCGCGAGCTCGGTCAGGAGTTCATCGTCGATGCCACGCTCTTCCTCGACACCGCGCCCGCGGCGGCCGGAGACGACCTGACCAGGACCGTGCACTACGGCGAGCTCGCCCAGGACCTGGTGAAGGTGGTGGAGGGCGAGCCGGTCAACCTGATCGAAACCCTGGCGCAGCGTCTGGCGGACGTCTGCCTGGCCCGCGAGCAGGTGCTGGCGGCCGAGGTGAGCGTGCACAAGCCGGCCGCGCCGATCCCGCTGCCGTTCGACGACGTGATCGTGACGATCACGCGGAGCCGGGCATGAAGGTCGTGCTGGCGCTCGGCAGTAACCTGGGCGAGCGGTTCGACACGCTGCAGGGCGCGCTCGACGTGCTCTTCGACGCGCCCGAGCTCGACTTCGTCGAGGTCTCGCCGGTCTACGAGACCGATCCGGTCGGTGGTCCCGAGCAGGGCCCCTACCTCAACGCGGTGGTGATCGCGCAGACGACCCTGGAGCCCCGGACACTCCTCGATCGTGCACAGGGTGTGGAGAACGCCTTCGGCCGGGTCAGGGCGGAGCGCTGGGGAGCGCGCACGCTCGACGTCGACCTGATCGCGGTGGGCGACGTCGTCTCGGACGACCCCGATCTGACGTTGCCGCACCCCCGGGCGCACGAGCGCGCGTTCGTGCTGGTGCCGTGGTCGCAGGCCGATCCGGACGCGGTCCTGTCCGGGCGCAGGGTCACCGACCTGCTGGCCGGGCTCGACCAGGACTACGTGCGGCTGCGCGCCGACCTCACGCTGCAGAGGCCTCTGTGAAACCCACCCGTCCCGGCCTGCTGGTCGGTCTCATCGTCGTGTTCGCGATCCTCACCTGGGCCCTGCTGAACCAGCTCTACTCGTCTCTGCCGACCGTGCCATGGACGGCGATCCCCACGGTGCTGCTGCTGGCGATCGGCGAGATCTACAGCGGGTGGATGACGAAGGCCAGGATCGAGCGCAAGGGCGACACCAGACCCGTCGAGCCGCTGGCCGTGGCCCGGCTCGCGGCCCTCGCCAAGGCCTCCGCGTACGGCGGAGCGGTCTTCGGCGGCGTCTTCGCCGGGTTCACCGTCTACACCGCCGACCTGCTGGAGCAGGGCGTGCCCCGTCGCGACTTCCTCATCGCCGGCGGTTCGTTCGTCGGCTGCGTGCTGCTGGTCTGCGCGGCCCTCTACCTGGAGTATTGCTGCAAGGTGCCGAAGGACTCCTCCGAGGAGGGACGCTAGCCTCCCCGCCCGGCTCCGGGAGCCCCGGGGCGCGGCCCCGGGGTCATGCTCCGCGCAGGTGGGCGGCGTGGTCGTGGGCGAACGTGTGGTTCGGCGGCCCGGTCGGGAGGGAGACGCGTGTCATCCCTCCTGGCCTTCCTCGGCGCTGACCAGCGCGTCGATCACGGCGAAGAAGGCCGCGATGCCCGGCAGGTTCGCCCCCTTGGCCCGCGAGGCCGCGAAATCCTCGGGAGAGCGCCAGTCGACGATGTCCAGCCATTCGTCGTCGGCCAGGCGAACCAGCCTGGCCCCCAGGAATCCGGCGCGGTCGGCGTCGAAGTCGGCCAGCATCGCGGGTCGCGCGTCGAGAAGTGCCTGGGCACGGTGCGGTGCGACCCGGAAGCGGGTGAGTTCCACGGTGGTCGTCATCTCTGTCTCCTCCTTGGTGAGCAGGTAAGAATCACGGTATAGTAAAAAATAGTGATAGTCAAAGTTGGTGATTAAATTTCTGGAGGGACGGTCATGCGTCGCAGTGAACGCAAGCGGATAACTTCTGACCTGGGGATCTTGGCCGGCAACGTGCTGTTCGCCGTCCAGAAGGAGATGTTCGAGACCCTCTCCGAGGAGGGGCACTCCCGGCTCCGGCCCCGGCACGGGGCGGTGCTGGCCTACCTCGACGCCGAAGGGAGCAGGGCCACGGAGCTGTCCCAGCAGTCCGGTCAGCACAAGCAGGTCATCGGCACCCTCGTCGACGAGCTGGTCGCCCTCGGCTACGTGGAGCGCCGCCCCGATCCCCAGGACCGCCGGGCCAAGCTCATCTTTCCCACGGCCCTCGGCCTCGACCAGATGACCAGATCGGACGCCATCATGGCCGCCATCGAACGGCGGCATGCGGAGGAGCTGGGCGAGGAGGCCTACGCCGACTTCAAGCGCTCGCTCCAGCGGGTGGCCGACCTCCAGCGCGCCTGGCGCGAAACCCGCGAAGCCGGGGAGGCCGGGGAGGCCGGAGAAGTCGGGAGGACCGGGGAAGTCGGGAGGACCGGGGAAGCCGGGAGGACCGGGGAAGCCGGGGAGGCAGGGGAAGCCGTAGAGACCGGGGAGGACTCTGTCAACGGCCTGCCCGCGGAGCGCTGACCGGCGGCTTCGTGCTCCGGCCGCCGGCGGTCACTTGTCGATGTCGCCGACCACGAAGAACATCGAGCCGAGGATGGCCACCATGTCGGCGACCAGATGACCGGGAAGCATCTCGCGCAGCACCTGGACGTTGTTGTAGGAGGCGGAGCGGAGCTTCATCCGCCACGGGGTCTTCTCGCCGCGCGAGACCAGGTAGTAGCCGTTGATGCCGAGGGGGTTCTCGGTCCAGGCGTAGGTGTGGCCCTCGGGGACCTTGAGCACCTTGGGAAGACGCTGGTTGACCGGCCCGCGCGGCAGCTCCCGCAGCCGCTCCAGGCAGGCGTCCGCCAGGTCCAGGGAGACCTTGGCCTGCTCCAGCAGCACCTCGAACCGGGCATGGCAGTCTCCGGCCGACCGGGTGACGACCCGCACCGGCAGCTCGTCGTAGGCGAGGTAGGGGTCGTCCCTGCGCAGGTCGACGTCCACCCCGGAGGCGCGGGCGATCGGGCCGCTCACGCCGTACTGCATGATCGTTTCACGGTCCAGCACGCCCACCCCGAGCGTGCGGGCCAGGAAGATCTCATTGCCGGCGATCAGGTTCTCGATGTCGGGCAGCCGTCGCCGCACGTCCGCGACGGCGCGCGCGGCCCGGTCCGTCCACCCCTCGGGCACATCCTCCTTGAGGCCGCCGACCCGGTTGAACATGTAGTGCATCCGGCCACCGGAGATCTCCTCCATCACCGCCTGGAGGGTCTCGCGCTCCCGGAACGCGTAGAAGACCGGGGTGATCGCGCCGAGCTCCAGCGGATAGGAACCGAGGAACATCAGGTGGCTGAGCACCCGGTTCAGCTCGGCCAGCAGGGTGCGCATCCAGACCGCCCGGACCGGCACCTCCATGCCGAGCATCCGCTCCACCGCGAGCACGACGCCCAGCTCGTTGGCGAACGCCGACAGCCAGTCGTGCCGGTTGGCCAGCATGATGATCTGCCGGTAGTCGCGCACCTCGAACAGCTTCTCCGCGCCGCGGTGCATGTAGCCCACGATCGGCTCGGCCGCGCTGATCCGCTCCCCGTCCAGCGTGAGCCGCAACCGCAGCACCCCGTGCGTGGACGGGTGCTGCGGCCCGATGTTGAGGACCATGTCCTCGGTCGCGAGCTCCTTGCCGCGCACCGCGTGCACGGCGTCCGCCCCGGCGCCGATCCCCACGCTGATCTCCCGGGGCGCCTCTTCGGCACGACGCTCAGTCATAGGGCCATGCTGTCACGTCAGCGCCGGGTGACGAGATCCCGCAGGGCGGCGATGAGACGGTCGACGTGCTCCTCGGTGCTGCCGATCCCGATGGAGGCGCGGACGGCGGAGGCGGTGACGTCCTCGCAGCCGCCGTCCTTGGCGCCGAGGAGGTGGCGGACGAAGGGGTGGGCGCAGAACTTGCCGTCGCGCACGCCGATGCCGTACTCGCCGGACAGGACCTCGGCGACCTCGCGGGCGGTGAAGCCGTCGACCACGAAGGAGACGATGCCGACGCGGGGGTGGTCGGGACCCCACAGGGCCAGCTCGTGGACGCCTTCGACGGTGGCCAGGCCGGCGCGGAGGCGGCCGATCAGGCGCTCCTCCTCGCGGACCAGCGTGTTCCAGCCGGTGGCGCTCAGGGCGTCGCAGGCGGCGGCCAGGGCGATGGCGCCCAGGACGTTCGGGGTGCCGGCCTCGTGGCGGGCCTCGGGGTCGGAGTGCCACTCGGTCTCGTCGTCGTTGACGGCCTTCACCGCGCCGCCGCCCCGCAGGTACGGCTCCGCCTCCGCCAGCCAGTCGGCGCGGCCGATCAGGGCGCCCGTGCCGAACGGGGCGTAGAGCTTGTGGCCGGAGAAGACCACGTAGTCCAGGTCCAACGCGGTCAGGTTGAGCCTGCGGTGCGGGACGAGCTGGGCGGCGTCGACGAGGATGCGGGCGCCGTGGCGGTGGGCGATGTGAGCCAGGGCGGCGATCGGCCACAGCTCGCCGGTGACGTTGGAGGCCGCGGTCACGACCAGCAGCTTGGGGCCGTCGATCGCGGCCAGCGCCTCGTCGGCGGCGCGGACCGCCTCACCGGGGAAGGCGGGAGGCGCGAGCCGTACGGCGTCGGCCCAGGGCAGCAGCGAGGCGTGGTGCTCGGTGTCGAAGACCACGGCGGTGGTCCCCCGGGGAAGGCTGCGGGCCAGCAGGTTGGTCGCGTCGGTGGTGTTGCGGGTGAAGACCACCGAGTCGTCGGGGCGGGCCCCGACGAAGGCGCGCACCGTGTGCCGGGCCTGCTCATAGCGGGCCGTGGTGAGCTGGGAAGCGTAGCCGGCGCCGCGGTGGACGCTGGAGTAGGCCGGGAGCGCGGCGGCGACGGCGGCGCTCACCGGCTCCAGACAGGGCGCGCTGGCCGCGTAGTCGAGGTTGGCGTAGGAGACGAGCCTGCCGCCCCTGACCGGGACTTCCAGGTCCGTGCCGAGCACGGCGGGGATGTGCCGGTCGTCGGACACGCGGGTCGCGGGGACAGCCGCGGCGGCGGCGGCGATGGCTTCGGTGGCCGTGGTTGCGGCGACGGTGTTCTCGGCGACGGCGACGGCGGCGGAAGTGAAGATCGTCAGTGCGGACACGCCAAGGCTCCTTCGAGGTCATCGGACCCCAAGCCGTGGCGTTGGTGCGTGGAGCCCGCGCTTGCCCGACACACCTCGTGCCGGACCAGGTCCTCACCCGGGGCACCCCGCCGCGGACGCGAGGGTTGCCGGCCAGCGAGCCGGGGCTTGTCACTGGCACTCATGACCTACAGGGGAACTATAACCGACTCTTGGCCCGGCTCCGCAAGTACGCAAAGAGGGCGATGTTCCCCTTGTCGAGGAACTCCTGAGGCCTCCCGTTCGTCGAGGCTGTAACCCCGGTGAAGCCTGATGGAGCCGGGACGGTGACCCCGACGACACCTGGCGAGGTCGGGGCGACGACCCCGATGAGGCCTGCTGGAAGCCGGGGCGGTGCCCCGACGAAGCCTGACGAAGACGAAACCTGACGAAGGAGCGGACGATGGATTGGGTGAGCAACCCGGAGATCTGGATAGGGTTCGCCACCCTGGTCGGCCTGGAGATCGTCCTGGGCATCGACAACATCATCTTCATCTCCATCCTGGCCGGGAAACTCCCACCCGAGCAGCGGGACAACGCCCGAAAGCTCGGCCTCCTCGCCGCCCTGGTCAGCCGGCTGGCACTGCTGCTGGCGCTGTCGTGGGTGGTGAAACTCACATCACCGCTGTTCGAGGTCTTCGGGCAGGCCATCTCGGGGCGCGACCTGATCCTGATCTTCGGGGGCCTGTTCCTGCTGGGCAAGAGCGTCTACGAGATGCACGACAGCCTGGAGGGCGAGTCCGGTCACGCCGGTGGCAAGGTCGCCTCCTCCTTCACCGCCGTGATCCTCCAGATCATGGTCCTGGACATCGTCTTCTCCCTCGACTCCGTGATCACCGCGGTGGGCATGGTCGACGAGCTCGGCGTCATGGTCGCGGCCGTCGTCGTCTCGGTCGTCGTGATGCTCTTCGCCTCCGGCCCGATCAGCCGCTTCGTGGACAAGCACCCGAGCATCAAGATGCTCGCCCTGTCCTTCCTGGTGCTGATCGGCGTCGTGCTCCTCGCCGAGGGCTTCGAGCAGCACATCCCGAAGGGCTACATCTACTTCGCGATGGCGTTCTCGCTCGCCGTGGAGATGCTGAACATCCGGGCGCGCGGCAAGGCGGGCCGGGAGGAGCCGGTCGAGCTGCACCAGCGCTACGAGCCGGACCAGCGGATCGAGTCATAGCAAGCGCGGTGACGCCGTTGCCGGGCGGGTGACGCGCTCGTCAGGCGGCGGACGAGGCGGACGAGGCGGGCGAGCGGGGCGCCGCCGCCGTACTCGTGTCGGTCGGGGCCAGGCGGCGGATCCCGGCGGCGGCCAGACCTGTGGCGACGGCGAGCGTGATCCACAGGATCCCGTGGCCGAGGGAGAACAGGGCGGTCAGGACGGCGGGGGCGAGCGCGCGGCCGACGCCCGTGGACAACTCGAAGCGGGCCAGCGCGCGGCCGACGCGTCCCGGCGGGGCGGTCGCGATGACCAGCGCCGGCCCGCTGCCCGTGTAGAGGATCTCCCCGACCGTGTACACGACGGAGATCAGGGCCACGGCCGCCGCGCCGGAGTTGCCCGTGACCGACGTGGCCAGGCCGTACAGGGCGTAGGAACCGGCCAGGAACAGCCCCGACAGCGCGAACACCGACCTGCGGGGCCGGCCGGCGAGCCGGGTCACCAGCCCGACCTGCAGCGCGATGACGAGGACGGTGTTGCCCACGAAGATCCCGCTCGACCAGGCCGGGCTCACGTGGAGCTGCTCGACCAGAACCGCGGGGAGCGCGACCTCCAGCACGTCGAAGGCCAGCGCGTACGGCAGGTTCAGCAGATACAGCGCGAGCAGCCCCCGCCCGAGGTCTTCGGAGCCCGCGGTCTCCGCGACGGCCTCGTGGGCCGTGGGGCGGAGTGTCCGCGTGCGCAGCACGAGCAGGGCCGCCACCAGGAATCCGGTCCCGGTGGCCAGGGCGAGCGTCTTCAGCGCGGCGGTTCCTCCGGCGAGCGCGAGGGTGGCCAGCAGGGCGCCCGCTCCCAGCCCGGCGTTGCGCAGCGCGCGTCCCGCGGCCAGCGCCGCGTCCCGCGCGCGACCCTCGACCAGCTCGGTCACCAACGCGGCGTGCGCGGCAGGCCAGACCTGGGTACCCAACCCGAGTAGGACGGCCGTCGCCACGAAACCGGCCGGGCTGTCCAGCGTCAGCAGCGCGGCCACCCCGCCGAACCGGGCCAGCAGGCTGGCGACGACCACGGGACGGCCGCCGATCCGGTCGATCAGGCGACCGGCGTACGGCAGCGCCGCCAGGCCGGCGAGCAGCCCCGCGGAGAGGGCGACGCCCGCGACCGCGACGCTCATGCCGAGAGCGGTCACGCCGTACAGGAGCAGGAAGGGCCGTAGCAGGCCGGCGCCGAGGGCGTCCACGAGCAGGGCGGCCGAGTAGCGGCGGCTGCCGCCGACCGCGGCGAGCGATCGAATCGTCTTCACGGCACCCAGGGTCTTCGACGTCCCGGCGAAGTCCCGCGTCATTTGACGGATTCCGTCAATCCGATCCGCGTCATTTGACGGGATCCGTCAAATGATTCCGGTGCGAGCCGGGCGGTCCGGGGAGAATGCCAAGATGAGCTTCACGATCGATGGCGTGACGGACGGCCGCGTCACTTTCGGGCCGTCACCTCTCGGGGAACTGGCCGCCATGCTGCATGTGCTGTCGGAACCGGCCCATCACCCGGCGCTGCATTCCTGGGTGGTCGCCACCAGTGCCTCTCTGCCCGCCGATCTCGCCGACCGTGTCCACGCGGCCGATTTCCTCTGGCAGGTGGGCCGATCCGACTTCCTCCTCCCCTACCGCGTGCGCGGGAGCCTGAAGGAGGATCTGGACGACCTCGACGCCATAGATGATGATCGGTTCCTCGCCGCCGCGCTGGTCCCGGCCTGCGGCACTTACCGGATCGTCGACAGCGCCGTCGAAGCCCGGCAGGTGAAGGAGCGCGCCGAGGCGAGAGGTCCCCGGCAGGCCGCTTTCGTCGAGCGGCTGTTTCGGGATCTGGGAGGTCTGCGCCGGTGGCTGCGCAGGCTTCTGGAGGACTGTGAGGACGCCTTCTTCGCCGATGCCTGGCGGCGCGTCCAGGTGTCCCTCGCCGCCGATGCCCGGCACAAGGCCGACCTCGCCGGGCACAGGAGCCTGGCGGAGGCGGTGAACGCGATGTCGCCCGCGCTCAGCCTCAAGGACGGACGGCTGACCATCGACAAGGTCGCCGACGCCCACCTGTCGTCCGCACACGACGGGATCACTTTCAGCCCGACCTCGTTCGGCTGGCCGCACCTCGTCCCTCCGCTAGGCCCGTTCTCCGTAGGCCTGTGATCGTCGACGGAGTCGTCGTGGATCCACCGCGAGTGGACCAATCTGGCCCTTCATATATGAGCAATGCTCATATATGGTCGTCGACACTATGAGGAACCGCTGGTTGTCGCCGATCGCCGTCATGGTGCTGGCCGCCGTCATCGTGCTGGGGGCGGCGTTCGACCCGTCGGGGCTGGCCGCGCCGTACACGTGGACGGGCGCCGACCTGCTACCCGTCGCCGGGCTCTGGCAGGTGGCCGCGCCGGCCGTCTACGTGCCGCTGCTGCTGGCGGGGGTCGGGGCGCTGGCGTGGGCGGTCGCGGGCGGGCGTGCCCCGCTGCGTACGGCACTGCTGGTGTGGGGTGCGGTGGTGTGGTCGGCGATGGCGGCCAAGCTGATGATGTCGCTGGTGATGGCCTTCGGCGATGTGGTCTATCTGGCGTGGTCGACCGGCTTCACCGGCGTCAAGGCGGCGGTCTTCGGCCTGCCGGTCCTGGTGGCCACCTGGATCACCCAGCTCCTACACCGCCGCCCCACCCCACCCCCTTCGAGCTCGACCTCCCCCGGGTCGGGTGCTGGACCCGCTGCGGCCTCGGGGTCGTTCTTCCGGTCGGCTTGGGGGCCGGGGTGGGTGGCGGCGGGGGTGGCCGTGGTCTTGGGCGCGTCGGTCGGTGGGGTGTGGTGGGGCGGCTCACCCGTCGGGTACGCCATCGGCGACTCCCCGCTGGCACCGGCGCCCGAGGCGGGACCGCTGGGCTGCCTCGCCGCCGTCACCCTGCTGGGCGTGATGACCTGGGTACTGAACCGCTGGCTCGGTACCACCACCTCGCCGCGGGCCGTCGTGGCCGGGATCTCCGCGCTGGGAGCGGCCGCGACGCTGGGCCTGGTCGAGGTGGCCATCGGGCTCCCCGGAGACCTGGCGGGCGGCGACACGTTCTGGGCACCGGCGATCATGCTCCGCCTCGCCCCCGCGCTCTCCCTCGGCGCCCTCCTCGCCCTCGCAACGGCAACCCTCGTCGCCTTCCTCCCCGCCACCCTTTCGGCGCGAAGAACCGCCCTTCTCCCGGCGCGTAAGGGCGTCGCCTTTTCCGCGCCGATACGGATGACGGCTGTCGTGGCCGTGGCGGCGCTCGCCGTATCGCTCCTGCAGCCCGGCACCACCACCGCGCAGCCACCACGCACCAAGGGCCTGACGCTCTCAGCCGACCGCAGGATCGTCGACGCCGATGGCAACGAGGTGCTGCTGCGCGGCGTGAACGTCAACCAGCTCGAAGACTACTTCCAGAAATTTCCGGACAAGGCGGTGACGCGACCGCTCACCGAGGCCGACTTCGCCGGCATGGAGCAGATGGGCTTCAACGTCATCCGCCTCGCCCTGTCCTGGTCGGCCCTGGAACCCCGGCCCGGCCACTACGACCCGGCCTACCTCGCCAGGATCTCCTGGGCCGTCGAGACCGCGGCCGAGCACGGCCTGCGCACGGTCATCGACATGCACCAGGACGCCTGGGGCAAGGGCGTCAACGCCGCCCCTGGCACCACCTGCGAGAACGGTTCCCCGATGCACGGCTGGGACGGCGCCCCCACCTGGGCCGACCGCTTCGACGGCGCCCCCAAGTGCGAGTTCACCGGACGCGATATCTCTCCGGCCGTCGCCCGCGCCTTCACTAACTTCTACCAGGACAGGGACGGCATACAGACCCGCCTGGTCGCCGCCTGGGGCATGCTGGCGGAGCGGTTCGCGAGCGAGCCGATGGTCGCCGGATACGACCTGCTGAACGAGCCCGGCTTCGGCGAGGCCCCGCCGATCACCTCCGGTGTCCTGCTCGGCCGCTACTACGACCGAGCGATCAAGGCCATCAGGGCGGGCGAGAAGCGCGGCTTCCCGCACCTGGTCTTCTTCGAGCCGTCCGTGCTCTGGTCGGGTCTCGGCTTCGAGGTCTCGGTGCCCAAGGACTTCACCGACGACCGGCTGCTCGTCTTCGCCCCCCACCTCTACAACGAGTCGATCACCATCGACCAGGGCACCGGCCTCACCGTCACGAGCATCGAGCGCGGCTTCGACCTGGCGAGCAGGGCGGCGGCGTACTACGGCGCCGGGCTCTGGTCGGGGGAGTGGGGCTGGTTCGGCGACCCCGCCTCTGCCCCGATCACGAAATACACCGACCAGGAGGATCGGCACCGCATCGGCGGCGCATTCTGGGTCTGGAAGCAGTCCTGCGGCGACGCCCACGCCGGAGCCGGGTCCAAGACCGGCGGCAATCTCATGATCGAGGACTGTGTCACCGGGAAGGACCTGCCCCCGACCCCCGAATACGTCGCCGAGCTCTCGCGCCCCTACCCCCGCTCCGCCCCCGGCCGCCTGACCGGCTTCACGTCGGACCAGGCGAGCCTCACGGCCCAGGGCGAGGGCGCCGGATGCGGCCTCGACGTCTGGTTCCCCGGCGGCGCCCGGCCGGTCGTCCGTGGTGCCGGACTCACGGGCGTCGCCGCCCGGCAGGCACCGGGCGGCTGGCGCATCACCGGCTGTGCCCGGGGCGCCTACACCCTGACGGCACACCGCTAGTCCCGCTTTCCGTACGTCTTTCCGCGCGTCACCGAGCCTGAGCCGCGCCGATCACGACCAGCGCCGGATCAGGTGGAGCGCCTGACCCGCGACGGAGCGCCATGTGCGGAAAACGGGGCCGGGGCGAGCGGCCCGGTCCGTCGTCGTGTGCCCTCACAGGCGTCACCGCGGGGTGCACGACACAGGTCGTCTCGGCGCTCGGCGGGAAGCCGCCGGTCAGCGTGGAACCTTCGTGGGGGGACATTACGATGTTTACGTGCTCTTTGATCCCTGGAATCCGGAATTCGTCGCCCACCCCTACGACGTCTACGACGAGCTGAGACGGGAGCGGCCGGTCAGCTTCTTCGAACCGACCGGCCAGTGGCTGATCGCCCGGCACGCCGACGTCAACACGCTGCTGCGCGACCGCCGACTCGGCCGCTCCTACCTGCACGTCGCCACGCACGCCGAGTTCGGCAAGCCGGACGACCCCGACTTCCAGGACCCGTTCTGGCGGGTGGTCCGGGCGGGGATGCTGGACGTCGAGCCGCCGGTCCACACCCGGCTGCGGCGGCTGGTCTCCAAGGCGTTCACCCCGCGCATGGTCGAGGCGCTCCGTCCCAAGGTCGCCCGGATCGCCGGGGAGCTGGTGGAGGGGTTCGTCGAGCGCGGCGGCGGAGACCTGATCGCCGAGGTGGCCGAGCCGCTGCCGGTCACGGTGATCGCCGAGATGCTCGGCGTGCCCGAGGCCGACCGGCATCTGCTGCGGCCCTGGTCGGCCGACATCTGCGGGATGTACGAGCTCAACCCGTCGGTCGAGGCCCAGCACACCGCGGTGCGCGCGGCCGAGGAGTTCTCCGACTACCTCGTCGGGCTGGCCCGCGCCCGCCGGGCCGACCCCGGCGACGACCTGATCAGCGCGCTGGCCCTGGTGGCCGACGAGGGCGACAAGCTCACCGAGGAGGAGCTGGTCGGCACCTGCGTGCTGCTGCTCAACGCCGGGCACGAGGCCACCGTCAACGTCACCGGCAACGGCTGGTGGTCGCTGTTTCGCAACCCGGCCGAGCTGGAACGGCTCCGCGCCGACCATGGCCTGCTGCCCACGGCGATCGAGGAGCTGATGCGCTGGGACACCCCGCTGCAGATGTTCGAGCGCTGGGTGCTGGAGGACGTCACCGTGGGCGGGGTGGACATCCCGCGCGGCACGGAGGTGGCGCTGCTGTTCGGCTCGGCCAACCGTGACCCCGAGGTGTTCGCCGATCCCGGCCGCCTCGACGTCGGCAGGACCGACAACCCGCACATCTCCTTCGGCGCGGGCATCCACTTCTGCCTGGGCGCCCCGCTGGCCAGGATCGAGCTGGCCGAGTCGTTCGGCGCGCTGCTGCGCAGGGCTCCGAAAATGGAGCTCGCCGCCGAGCCCTCGTGGGGACCGGGTTACATCATCCGGGGCTTGGAATCCCTTCAGGTGCGGGTCTGAGCCATGCGATCGCCCCCGAAGGGTTCGGGGGCGATCGACTCACCCAGTGTGACGTGGGTGTGGGGGTGCTCTTGTTCCGCTTTGACGGACACCGTCGGTGGTGTGGTCAGGCCGCGAAAGCGGCCTCGTAAGCGGCGGGACCAACGTGGCCGAGGCTGCGGGGTCGCGCCCCCGGGCGGCGGAGGCAGACGAGGAAGAAGCCGCCTGAGCCGCGGGCGCACGTTCACCTGCCGGTAGTAGGACGCCTCGGTCTCATCCCGGCGAAGAGGGCTTCGAGCATGCGGTCGACGTAGTCGTGCGTCAGCGGTTGTTGGGCGATCAGCACCCGGAAGTACAGGGGGCCCGAGAGGATCTCCATGGCCAGGTCCAGGTCGAAGTCGGGCGCCAGCTGCCCTTGGTCACGGGCCGCCTTCAGCCGGGCGACGGTCTTGTCCGCCTGCGGGGTGATGAAGCGGTCATTGAGTTCAGCGGCGACCGCGGGATTGTGCTGGACCTCGCCCACCAGGGCCTGATACAGCGGGCCCAACGGTGGCCGGCCCAGCAGATCGACGGCCGCGTAGATCTGCTCGCGCAGGTCAGCCATGACATCGCCGGTGTCGGGGTAGTCGAGTGCGGTCTCGTTCAACGACAACACTGAGTCGAGGAACAGAGCGCCCTTGGACGGCCAGCGGCGGTAGATCGTGTGCTTGCCGACGCCGGCGCGAGCCGCGACCGCCTCGATGCTGAGCTTGGCGTAACCGACCTCCTGGGCCAGGTCCAGCGTGGTCCGCATGATGGTTTTGGTCCGGTCGGCGGCTCGCGCGTTGGGGTTGACAGCCATACCGGCACTGTACTGGAACGGCACGGCACGTGCCGTATTGACAGTAATTGCCGTACTCCATCAAACTGGCCGCGTTCATCGAACGGCACGACACGTGCCGTTCTGTAGGTCGATAGGAGTAACCATGCTTAGCGTCGCCATCGCCTCCGCCGCCGCCCTCATAGCCGCCCCAGCCGCAGGCCTGCTCGGCTACCGACAGCTCAAGCGCGCCGCCCACGCCCAGCGGCTGCGCATCACCGCCCCCTACGGCATCGAGGAGTCCGGGTTCGTCCGCATCGGCGGTATCGACCAGTGGATCTCCATCCGGGGCGAGGACCTGCGCAACCCGGTGATCCTGGAGATCCACGGCGGCCCCGGCGCCACCAACCTCATCTACGCCGCGCGCACCCGCGCCTGGGAGCGGCACTTCACCATCGTGCGCTGGGACCTGCGCGGCACCGGCAAGACCTTCGGGCACGGCGGCCCCGACGGGCAGGGCGAGATGAGCCTGCGGCAACTACAGAACGATGCCCTAGAGGTCACCCAGCACATCCGCACCCGGCTCGGCGTCGAGAAGGTCATGCTGGTCGCCAACTCCTTCGGCTCCTTCATCGGCCTGCGGCTGGCCCGCAACCACCCCGAGCTATACTCCGTCTACGTCGGCACCGACCAGAACATCAGCGCCGGAGGCCGTGACCGCACCGCCTACCAGGCGCTGGTGGACCGGCTCACCAAGGCGGGCAAGAACAAGGACCTGGCCGCCGTCACCGCCATGGGCCCAGACAGGTCGGCCTGGGACATCGAGACCTGGTCGCAGTACAACAAGCACACCGTCGGCTCCGACCCGCTCACCTTCGCCACCGTCAAGACCGTGGTGATCGGCTCGCTGCTGACCTCGCCGCTGCACACGTTGCGCGAACTGCCCGTCTACATGAAGGCCATGACCTTCTCCGAGCGCCTCGCACCCGAGTCCGTGACGATCGACGAGTGGGCCGAGGGCACCACGTTCCGGCTCCCGTTCTTCATCTTCCAGGGCGAGCAGGACGTGATCACCCCCGCCACGTCGGCCCGGCGGTTCTTCGACGACGTCACCGCCCCGGTCAAAGACTTCGCGCTCATCCAGGACGCCGGCCACTTCGCCTCCTTCCGCCACCCCGACCGGTTCCTCGACCTGATGCTCACCAAGGTTCGCCCGGCGGTCACCAGGGAGCCGGTCACCTCGTGAAGCACGGCCGCTACACGCGAGTACGTCCGCCTGGACTCCACTGAGGCGATCAAGCTCCGCCGTTGGCGCCGTCCTCGGCCGTGTGGGTCAGGGTCGAATGCCGTAGCCGATGCAGCGTCCAGCCGCCGGTGGCGGCCTCGAACAGCTCGGCCGCCCGCCGATACGACAGCCGCACCTTCCCGCTGCCCGCATCGATGGCGGTCGGTGGCAGCTCCACCCGAGCCCGCCTGCCGGTGGTGAGCACCGGTCCCGCCCGGCGCCCATCCAGCAGGCGGGGCAGCGGCCGGGCAGTGCCCGTGCGCCACACAATATGGTCGCCACGGTGGTCGGTGGTGGCCGGATCAGGATGATTTGCCTAGGTTGGAATAATCTTAGTACTAAGCTACTTGATACTAATATTCTTACTTAGGAGTGATCGATATGGAGCGCATCGCCGAGCCTCCTGCTGTTACCTCCTCCTCCGACCATGTGCCACTCAGGAGGTGGTTCGCCGTTGCCGCCGTGGCAGTGGGAACCTTCTCCGTCGTGACCGCCGAGCAGCTGCCCGTGGGCCTGCTCACCTCAGTCGGCGGAGCGCTCGACGTCTCCGAGGGAACGGCGGGCCTGATGGTGACGGTGCCCGGCCTCGTCGCCTCCGCCACCGCACCGATACTTCCCGTGGCGATCGGACGCCTGGACCGCCGCATCGTCCTGCTCGGCCTGATCGCCCTGATGGTCGTGGCCAACCTGATGTCCGCCCTCGCCCCGAACTTCGCCGTCCTCCTCGCCTCGCGTTTCCTGGTCGGGATCAGCATCGGCGGGTTCTGGGCGCTCGCCGCCGGCATCGCCGTCCGCATGGTGCCCGAGAGGTACGTGCCCAGGGCCACCGCCATCGCCTTCGGCGGAGCCACGGCCGCCAACGTGCTCGGCATACCGGCAGGGACACTGATCGGTGAACTCACCGACTGGCGCATCGCGTTCGCGATCCTGGGCGGGCTCGGCCTCCTGGTGGTCGTCGCCCTGCTCCTGCTGCTGCCGCAGATGCCGGCCACCTGGCCCGTACGGCTGCGCACACTGGCCGAACAGTTCCGCAACCCCGTCGTCCGCGCCGGTGTGCTCGCTACGTTCCTGCTGGTGAGCGGCCACTTCGCCGCCTTCACCTTCATCAGTCCGATCATGCAGACCATCTCCGGGATCGACAAGAGCATGATCGGCCCAGCGCTCCTCGCCTTCGGCGTCGCCGGCATCGTCGGCAACTTCATCACCGGCGCGGCCGCAGGCCGCAACATCCGAGCGACCATCATCACCATCAGCGTTCTGCTCGCCGCCGTCCTGGCCCTCTTCCCGATCGCCGGCGGCAGCCCGATCAGCGGTGTGACCCTGCTGATCCTCTGGGGCCTGGCCTTCGGCGGCGTACCGGTAGGCGTCCAGACCTGGATTCTCAAGGCCGCGCCGGACAGCACCGAGGCCGCCACCGCCCTGAACACCTCCATGTTCAACCTGGCCATCGCCCTCGGAGCGCTGTTCGGCGGCATCATCGCCGACCACGTCGTCCTTACCGCCGTCCTCTGGTTCGGAGCGGCCCTCGGCATCCTCACCTCCCTGGCCGTACGGACCACCCGGACCACCGAGACCACCCACCACTGACCGGCCCCATCCACCGCCCCTTCGACCACCAACCACAAAGGTGATCTTCATGACCGCAACACCCCAGGCCGAGATCGAAGCGATCAAGGCAGTCATCGCCAAGCTGGAACACTCCCAACGGAACGAGCTCCCCGACGAGTTCATCGGCCTGTTCCGGCCTGATGCGATCTGGACGACCCTCCACGGCAAGCGCCTCACCGGACGCGACGAGATCGCGGCCTTCACCCACCAGGTGCTCCCAGGCGCCTTCAAGGACTCGACCGTCACCTACGAGGTGGTCCACGTCCTGTTCATCCGTCCCGACGTGGCCGCCGTAAAAGCCCGCGCGCAGTACCTGACCCTCGACGGCCGGCCCATCGGCAATCCGAACACTCCTCTCTACGTCATGTCCAAGGAAGACGGTCAATGGAGCCTGGTCGCCTGCCAGAACACCGAAATGCAGGACTCCTAGCGTGCTGAAGGCAGTCGCCTCACACCGTCAACCATCTCGAAGGAGCATCTCCATGTCCGACAGCAAGACGACCTCCGAGGTCATCGCCCAGTTCAACGACGCGTTCACCAAGCACGACCCGGAACTGCTCGTCGGCCTGGTCGCCGACGACTGCGTCATGGTGAGCGTCCAGCCCGCACCCGATGGCACCCGATACGAAGGCCAGGACGCCTGCCTCGCCTTCTGGCAGGAGCTGGCCGCCGACACGAACACGAATTTCACACCGGATGAGGTGTTCGTCTTCGGAGACCGGGCCGTCATCAAGTGGCACGTCGCCTTTAAGCACGGTGAAGTGAACGAGGTGTTCGGCGACGCCCACGCGCAGTCCACCTCCGTGGCCGGAGTCAACCTCATGCAGATCCGTGACGGACGCATCGTCGAGGCCCTCGGCTACAGCAAGACCCCATGACCGGATGACCGCCGTTCATCGAGGAATCGACGGACGTAGGGGGACGACGCGGGCGGGTCGGGTAACGACTCCGCCCGCCCGCGTCACGCATCGGCCCGTGCACCCCTCCGTGCCGGGCCGGTGCGGGGACGGCGGCGCGGCGGCACGGGGGCGTGGGGGAAGGATGCCGCCGCGCCCGTTCATGGGAGGCGCCGGTCGCTCGGTGGGGATGTCTCCGGTGCGAGCCGGGTGATCACGGTCATCTCGGCCTCGTGCATCCGCCGTTCCAGGCCCTCCGGTGTGGGGTCGGAGACGATCAGTGACTCCGGCGCGGGCCAGGCCGCCACGGCGTAGAAGCACCGGCTGCCTGCGCCGTACAGGACGGTCCACCCCGGCCAGGCGCCGTCCAGCCGTTCGGCCTCGGGGCGGGCCGGGCCGTCCCAGACGCGGTGGTGCACGACGGCGTGGGCCTGCCCGGCGCGGTGCCGGCCGGGGACGCGGTAGGGATCTCGCCCGATCACGAGTCCACCCCCCGAGCGGCCTCCTCCTGCCGGGTGACCTCGGCCTGGAGTTGATCGAAGGTGTCGGCGTCCACGGTGCGGAAGGGCGGGCCGTCCCACATCGAGCCGTCGGGGAAGGGGCGCTCGCGGCTGGCCCAGAAGCGCCCGGCGTCGCTGCGGATCACCCGCCAGCCGGGGATCGCCGAAGCCGGTGCGGTGGATTTAAGGTGTTCCACGGGTCGGACCTCCTGAGTCCGGTCAAGGGCCCGCCCGGTCGTCGGTGGCGACGGGCGGGTCCGGCTTACGGGGGAGAGAAAGGGGTTGGGCCCGCCGTACGGGGTGGGTGATCGGTGCCGGGACGGAGCGAACCGGGTGCCGTGCGCGCGGGAAACGGCGACTCGGGTGCAGCGGGGCCCCGGACGCCGTCCGTCGTCGCGCCGGGGCGGCATGGTGGCGGCCGGCCGGGGTGCCACACGCCGTACGGGGCGTGGCGCTCTCTTGGGCATTGGCAGCGGCAGCGGCGTTGGTGTCGGTACGGCGGGGGCGGCCGGAGGCGGATCGGGACGGCGCTGCGCGGGGACCAGCGGGATCACCTCGCCGGGGGCCACGGTGGCGGGTGGTGTGAAGCGCGGCAACTGATGCGGCCCGAGCCGATGGCGCGTCTCCAGCCGTTCGGCGATCAGTGTGCCGGACGGCTGCGCGTAGTCGTGGTCGGCGGGCCGGCCGGGGCAGCCGTGGGCGTACGGCGGGTGGCCGCAGAGGGCGCACCCCATCGGCATCGGCGGATCGCCGGTGAAGCAGTCACAGTCGTTTACCACCTGCCGGTCGAGGACCGGAGCACTAAGGTTCGTCATGGGTCAGGAGTCACTTCCTGATCAAGGGCCCGTCAGGCGGTGCAAGCGTCCTGGCGGGCCTGCCGTTACTTCACGATTTCGCAGCTAGAAGAGCTGGTATGCCATGCCCTGCCATGCTCTACCATGCCCTTGCGAGCCCTGCCTTGATTGAGCACGGGAGAGCATGCACATCTACGGTCTGCCATATGATCAAGCGGCAGGAACCGGTGTCGGAGTGGCGCCAAGACAGGGCACGCTGGAAGCAGGTGTACGACATCCTGCGCCAGGAAGTAGAACGCGGGGAGTACAAGACCGGCTCTCCTATCCCGAGTCTCACCCAGCTTGAACAGGCGTTTCCCGATCTCGCCAGGAACACCATCCGTAAAGCCGTAGATCGGTTGGAACAAGAGGGCTTCGTCCGGGCTGAGCGAGGAGTCGGAACTTTCGTTCGCCCACAAGATGAGTGGCAGCCCACGGGGGACTGAAACCATACAAATCCGACGGGTAGGCCGATCTGCCTTGCCGACCCATTCCAGAGTGTCATGATGATCTCACCTACAGTAGCTGCTTGATGGGGCCATCATGTGCGTGCAATCCGCACATGCGCAAGCGGTATGCACATAGAACTTTCGGGAAGGGCGACGGCAGAATGCCATCATGCCGATGAAGTCTCCTACCGTTCGACATCGCCGTCTTGGCCGTGAGCTGCGGCGACTTCGAGAGAACTCAGCCCTCGGCGTGGCGACGGCGGCCGTCCAACTGGGCTGGTCGCCCAGCAAGGTGAACCGCATCGAAAACGCGCGGATCGCAGTTTCCGGCGCGGATGTCGCTAACGCCTGCGACCTGTACGGAGCGGACTCCTCCACAAAAGCCGGGCTGATTCAGTTGGCAAAGGACGCCAGCCAACGCGGCTGGTGGACCGCGTACTCCGATGTGCTCGGAGGCTCATATGTCGTTCTGGAAGCGGAGGCGACGGCCATCCGGACCTGGGAGCCGTTGTTGGTTCCCGGCTTGCTCCAAAGCGAGGACTACACTCGCGAGCTCATTCGTGCTGCCCGTCCAGGACTGGATGACTCCGAGCTGAAGCGTCATGTGGATGCCCGGATGGCGCGCAAGATCACTCTTCTTGGATCAGCCGCACCGACGCTGCATGCCATCGTGGACGAGGGCGTCCTATGTCGTCCGGTTGGGCCGTCCGGCCTGATGGCCGATCAGCTCGACTACATCCTCCAGGTCATGGACCGACCCAACATCGTGATTCAGGTTCTGCCGTTGCGGGCTGGCGCGCACGCTGGCCTGGATGGTTCTTTCTCGGTTCTGGCGTTCGATGCGGAGGATCCGGATGTGGGCTACATCGGTTGTCCCGGTGGTGACATCTATGTGGAGGCGGTGGATCAGGTCCGTGAGCTTAAGCTGACGTTCGAGCGGCTTGCTGGAGAGGCGTTGTCCCCTGAGGAATCCGCAGCGGTCATCACTGCGGTCAAGGAGTGATCATGGTTGACTTTTCCGAGCTGCATGGCGCCGAATTCCGCAAGAGCAGCTACAGCGGCGGTACCAACGACAACTGCGTGGAGGTGGCCATGAACCTTTCCGGCGTCGTCGCCGTGCGCGACAGCAAGGATCCGTCCGGGCCGGTGCTGACCTTCACCCCGGAGGTCTGGCGTGACTTCCTCAAGGGCGTCCGCGATGGAGAACTCTGAGAGAGCCCGTGACGTTCGTCGTCGAGGTTGCGAAGACCGCCGTCGCCGCCGATCCGAACGGCGGATCATGGCCGCCGGATTCCCACGCGAGAAGTGGCTGACCGACTTCGAGGCCGGCTCCAACGTTGAACCTGCTCTGATCCACACCCTGGCCGAGTGCGAGTGGATCCGCGACGGCAACCCGCTCGGCCTGATCGGCGACTCCGGAACCGGCAAGTCCCACCTGCTCATCACTCTGGGCGCCGAAGCCGCGCACCAACCTCGCCTGACCTCCAGCACAGCCCGGCCTGGTCATGACGGCCTGACCCGGCCTCACCCCGAGACGCGTCATCGGGGCCGCGCGGACTCCAAGAAGGACAGCCAAGATAGACCGGAAAGGACGACGCCCTGGCTGGAACCGGGCGCCGTCCCCCTATTGCGGGCTCAGTCCGGCATGTCGTACCACTGTGGTTCGGGGTGGGGGCTGGGGGCGGGGCCCGCGTCCTTGCCGGGGGTCACGTACAGGTCGACGGTGTCGGAGCTGTGGAACACGGTGGACGCCACGGTCCAGTCGTCCTTGACCCGGCTCCTCGGCACGGCCTCGTCGAACCACGAGATGCGGCCGTCGCCGCCGTCGGGGTACTGCCACACCAGCCGGTAGCCGGCCTTCAGCCCGCGCCGGTTCAGCTCGGCCCGTACGTCCGCCACTGTCTTGCCGTGACTGGGGTAGCCGGACAGGGCCTCCTCGCCGTTCGGGTCGACGGGGCTACTGTCGGCGTACGGCTCGCCCGGCTTGGCGGGACGGCCGACGCCGAACACCACACGGCCGGGGAAGTCGGCCGGCATCCACACCTTCGCGCAGAACACCGATGAGCACGGCGTGATCCCCTGCGTGCCGATGCTGCCGTGCCACTTGAAGCCGTCCGGGACGATGGGGCCGACCAGCTTCCCCACGTCGTTCGGCGCCACCGGGATCACCTTGACCGTGACGTTCAGCCCGACCGCTCGGAACGCCTCCTCGAAGCGTTGGCGGTCGGCCGTGGGGTCGGTGATGCTCACGCTGAAGTACTCATCGGTCTTCTCGATGGAGACGGCCGCGTTGGCGTAACTGGTCACCGGGCCGCCGACCAGAACGATGCCGACGGCGACCGCCGCGGCCGTCGCCATGGTCGCGAGGCCCAGAACCAGCCTCCGGCGGACCTTGTGGCCGGGCTGTGTCACGGTGACCGGCTCCCGCTCCTCGGACATGATCGCGTGCATGAGAGCCCGTGTCTCCGGCGCGGACGTCTCTCCGGCGAGGTCCTTGTCGTGTACGCGGGCGAGATCGGTGAGGTTCACAACGAGTTCCCTTCCAGGACGACGGCACGAGGGTGGTCGATCCCGGCTTTCGCCAGGCTCCGAGCGAAACGCTTGCGGGCGCGGTAGAGCCTGATCCGTACCGCGTTGCGGGAGATGCCGAGCATGCGGGCGATCTGCCCGTGGTCGAGCTTCTCCCAGGCGACGAGGGAGAGCAGTTCCCGGTCGTCGTCCGGCAGGCCGCGGAAGACCCTCCCCATCTGCGACATCTCGTCCTCCGGCGAGCGGGCCAGCGCTGGGGAGGCGGCAAGCCGCTCGCGCAGGGCCGCCGTACGCTGCTCATGGCGCCGCTCGCCACGCCGCTGGTTGGCGAGCACCCGGCGCGCCACGCCGTACAGCCACAGCCTTGCCTCATCGCCCTTGGGCACCTCCTCGATGCGCCGCCACGCGATGGTGAACGTCTCGGCCACCACGTCGGCGGCGTCCTCCGGGTGCGGGTATCGGCGCAGGACGTACCCGAGTATGGGTTCGTAGGAGGATTCGTAGATCTCCACGAACCGGCTACGGGGATCGGATCCCATCCGGTCTCCTTAACTGGATCATCGGTCATCTACGTCCATGTCCGGAATTCTCGGGGCATTTCCATAAGGTTTCGACGCACGAGGGTCGGTCTGACCCCACCGACGAACCGCTCCCCCCCGCCTGCCGGGAGATCCTGGATGTCTTCATCCGTACCGACGGCGGCCCGCGTGCCAAGGACCGGTGCCGAGCCCTGAACGTCGGAGACCGGCTACGCCACGTCGAGAGCATGCGCGCCAAACTCAAACGCCTGGTCGCCTGGGGCACTTTCGCCGAACCAGAACCCGATCTGTTCGCAATGAATCGGCGCGAAAGCCAACAAAACTTCCTATGACAGATATGAGAATTTTTTGGGTTTAGTGTGCCTTATGTATTTGCCCCGAACCGGCCGTGCGATCGGAGCTTTCGCGGCCACCGTGTGCCTGCAACGGGGGTATGGACGATGGAGGAGGCAGCATGACGCATGGCGCTTTCGCGACCGAGCTCGGTCGTCGGCTGGTCGAGAAGGTCGCTCCCGATGAATCGGCGATGTTCGAGCAGACCTGGAAGGCCCTGGGACGGCGTCCGACCTGGCCCCGCAGGCGCTCTCCAGAGCCACTCGGCTTCGGCCTGCCGGAGGCTGGTGCGGTGCTGGTCACAGCGATCGTCTCCGGCATGCTGACCACGGTGATTGAGGATTTGGCCAAGGATTTCGGCTCATGGTGGGGTCGTGCGCTGGCCAGGCTGCGCCGCCGTCCGGAGGACTTGCTGCCCGACCCCCTACCTCCGCTGTCCGCCTCACGCCTTGAAGAGATAAGGAAGATCGCCTACAAGCGGGCGCGGAAGCTCGGCTTATCCGAGGCCAGGGCGAGCGCGCTGGCCGATGCTCTGGTCAGCGAGCTCGCGATCGGCGGCTCGGATTCTTGAACTCTCCGGAACCACGGTCACAGAGCCCATTCCTCTTCGTTTCCGGCACCAGCTCGGCTTTCGTCCTGCTGATCGCCCTGGCGTTCTCGACCACCGCGATCTATGCTCCACAGATTTTCCACCTGGTGTCCATCGCCGGGTCACCTATCCCCGCGGCCGTAAGGGAAGAATGCAACCGGGCGGCCTTGGACGGGACGGACAAGGATCGGTATATCGAGGCGTGTGCCGCGTTGAAGGCCGGCGTACCGCAAGATCTCAGACCGGGAATCCTGCTCTGCTTCGCGACCCTGATTCTCCTGACCGCCGTGCAGTACCGGCTTGGGCCGGCTTGGAGGATCAGGCGGCGGCGGTTGTCGGAGCTGGATCGGGATCCATATCGCGAGCAGCACGACGAGCTTCATCGCATGGCGGGTGAGCACCTTCCCGGCCGAAAGGTACAGTTCCTCGTCGACCTCCTCGACACGTCCGTGGGCGGTCTGGCGTTCGGCCGTCTGGGCCGCAGGTATGTCGTGCTCAGCCGCGGCACCCTAGACCTGTTCGAGCAGGACCGATCTATGTTCCGAACGGTCGTGCTGCACGAGTTGGCTCACATACGGAACCGCGATGTGGATATCACTGCGCTGACCATCGCGCTGTGGCGCTCGTACTTTCTCGTGATATTGCTGCCGGAGTTGCTGGCCGCCTACATCAGCGTGGCCATGGGCGTCCCTCCGGTCAAGAACCCCGAGGGGGTCCCGTTCGTGTCCGGGCCGGCTCTGTCGTGGCAGTTGGCCGCCCAGATCACGGGGCTGACCTTCCTCTCCCGGCTTACCCGTTCAACGGTCCTGCAGGCCCGCGAACTGCAGGCAGACGCGCGGGTCCTGGCATGGCTGCCAGGTGCAGGGTCGCGGCTTCTCCGGTTGTTCGGCGCTACCCGGGACAGCCATCGGCCGGTCATCACTCTGCGCCACCGCACGCATCCGCACCGGAAGGTGCGCATGGCGGCGATCACCGAGCCTGGAATCCTCCTGCGCCAGGGATTCACCTTCTCATTCGCCCTGGGTGCCTGCTTCTCCTTGACCATGGACCCGGCGATGTCCCTGACCGCAACTGTGCGCGGTGACAAGTTCTACTGGCCGGCCGAGCTGTTCGTCCTCCTATTGGCCGTCACGCTCGGGATCAGGGCGCTGCGGGCGTCCGCAACCCCGGCTGACGGACCGGGTGCCCCGCTCGGCCTGGCCGTGGGCATGGCGACGGGCTGGATGCTGGCGCCGAGCCGGATGACCGACCATGGCATAGCCCCCTTCCCTGTGACAGTGCAACTGGCCGGCGTGGTGGTGCTCGCGGCCGGTGGCTGGTTGCTCGGCCTGTGGGTGAGGTGGGTGGCGGCGCATTGGGAACCGGCTGCGCACCACGCATCTCAGCGAACTCGTATCGCCGGCATGTCGGTCGGACTGGTCGCCCTGGTGGTCCTGCTATCGGCGAAAACGCTCTACGCGACTCAGAGTTACATCATTGTCGCGTATGGTCAGCACGATCCCGCGGTGTCCGATCCCCTGGCACTGGTCTTGCTCACCGCGCAGAGGATTCTGGACAGACAGATGATCTCCGGGATCTGGCTACCGGCTGCCTTGGTGCTGCTGATGGCGTTCCCACTGCTGTTCGGAGCCGCCGCGAAGAAAGTCGTCGGCTACCGACGAACTCCGCATCGACGGCACCGGCGAGTCGGCAACCTGTTTCTCGCCTTCACGGCCGGGGCGGGAGCGGCGATCCTCTCCGTAGCAGTGTCGAGTGCCGCCAACGAGATCCTGTTGGGACGGTCCGCCGAGCTGCTCGATCAGGCAGCCGGTATCGGCGCTGGGCTGGCCGCTGCCGCCGCCTATCGGGCACGGACCTCACCAGTCGCCAAGGGAATTCTCGCCGCATTGGTCGGCGGTCTCCTCCTCTTGGCATTGCGAGAGCTGCTGCCGTCGACCGTGACGCCCCGGTGGGCAGCCCTCATGTGGATCTTGGGACGGCTGTTGGAATCCGCACTCCTGGCAGCATTACTCGCCGGCCTGCTACGACACCTACGGACCTATGCCCGTCGAGCTGAACGTCCCCTCGGCCCACCCGCTCCGTGAATCCAGCTCATCACAATCGCCCCCACCTCGCACGAGAAGCCCCCGCCCGCCCCGACCGACCACCGCGCTGAGATCCTCGCGGAGTCCGGCCTTCTCCCGGACCTGGCAGCGCAGCGGGTCGTGGATGGTCTGGTCGCCGCCACCGGCAGCCGGTCCGCGCCTGGCACAAGATCACGTTGACGATCTCCCGCATCTGGTAGCGGTCCTGGCGCCCGCCGACTGGAGGGGTGCCGCCGCTTCCATGCCGTGATCACCGGTTCGATCAGCGCTGACCTTCACTCCGGCGGCCTGGTGTGACCTCCTCAGGGGCGTCCGCGACCGAGGCCTCTGACCCGTGGGTCTGTACGGTGGCATGCCGCCGGAGGTTTTCGCGGCGGACCTTCGGGGGTCTCCGCGCGATCGATCGTCAAGTGGGCTGAATCCTTTTCCGCCGGGACTCCCTCTTATACGCATACCGGCACTACGGCCGGTCGACGAAGAGGAGATTCCCTTGACCACCGTGATCGTTATCGCTGTCGTGGCCGTGCTCGTCTGCACGTGCAGCATGGTGCTCCTGCGCAAGAGGGCCCGGTCTCGTCGTGACTAGGGCCTCCCGATCCCAGTGGCCCGGCCGGCAGTTGATCGCGGCGGCGCAACGTGGGGATCAGGCGTCGATCGCCGCACTGGTCAGCGGATCCCATCCGCACGTGCAGCGGTTCGCCTTCTCACTGTGCGCGAGCCCGCAGGACGCCGAAGACGCCGCTCAGGAGGCGCTCATCATCCTCTTCCGCAAGATCGGCACCTTGCGGGCGTCCGGCGCGCTGGCCTCTTGGATGTTCCAGATCGTGCGCAACGAATGCCTGCGCCGCTCCCGATCGCTGGTGCGGCGGGCCGAACCGGTCGAGGACGAATCCTCCTGGTCCGTGGAGGACGAGGTGTTGCGGAACATCGAAGTCGATCAGGTCGCCACCGCGATCGCGGCTCTGCCGGTCGAGCAGCGTCTCGTGCTCATCATGCGCGACGTCCAGGGCCTGCCGGGCCATGTCGTCGCGAAGTCCCTCGGGCTGAGCGGTGCCGCCATGAAATCCCGGCTGCACCGCGCCCGGGCCGCCGTCCGTGGCGACCTGCGAACTCAGAGCTGGGGAAGGGCCGAATGAAAGGCACGAAGATGACCAGTGGCACCGATTTCGCCAGTAAGTCCGTCTTCCGGCACCTGCTTCGCGGCGGGCTCGGATTCGGTTTCCTGATCGGATCCATCGCACTGGTCCCGGCGGTCGGATTGGCCGGCCTGCTCCTGGCCCCGCTCGGCTTGGTGGCCTTGCGCGGCTGCCCGACCTGCTGGGCTGTCGGTCTGGTGCAGACGATCTCGATGGGACGGCTTCAACGCTCCTGCGTGGACGGCCGCTGCCAGCTCACCACCGAGAGGCCGTAACGCGTGTGGCCGGGCGATCCGTCCAGCACGTCGCCCGGATCGTGGGTTCCGGCCGGAAGGGCTGTCTTCGTGAAGCCCTTCCCGGCCTCGGCCGAGCCGTTCGGCACGTTCCGGCCGCGGGTCCGGGACGGCCGGTCAGAGGCGGGTCTGGGACAGCCAGCCGAAGCCGCCGAGCCCTTCAGAAGCGATCAGCTCCGCCTCCTGGGAGGCCAGGGCCAGGGCCTGCAGATAGCCCCGGGGGTCGCTGTGGGCGCGCTCCACGGGCGGGCGGGCCCCGGTGACGCCGAGGGCGCGCAGGGCCTCCCGCTGGGTGGTCAGGGTCGTCATGGCGGCCCCGGCGCGCTCTCCCGCCGCCGCGCAGGCGTCCAGGGCCACGTGCGCGGTGATGTCGCACGATCCGTCCGGCACGGGCGCCACGGCCGCTCCGTCGCGGTAGCCGGCCAGCGTCCCGTACGGCGGGCGGTTGTCCACAGGGTGTGCATAGTCGATCGCGATCGCCCGGCCGCGTGCCAGCCGTACGATCACCGACGCCCAGGCCTCGTCGCGCGGCCTGCCGATCTCGGCCCGCTCGCCCACCGCCCGCATCGGCCACCAGCGGGCCAGCCAGGCGAGGTCGGGCTCCGGCGGGACGTCCCCGAGCCGCTCCGCGCCGTCCGAGGGATCGACCAGGACCAGCCGGGGGCCGTCCGCCGTCTGCTCGGCGACGTCCACGGGCACGTTGTCCAGCCACTCGTTGGCGACGACGAGCCCGGTGATCCCGTCCGGCACGGCCGCCGTCCAGCCGATCCCCCCGGGCAGCGAGCCGGGCCGGCACGCCAGGTCCACCGCGGTCACCCGCAACCGGGATCCGAGCTCGGGCGGCGCGGCGGCGAGCACGCCTGCCGCGAGCTCGCCCTCACCCGCGCCGACGTCCACCAGATCGAGCACCGGCGGGCCACCGAGCGCACGGTCCACCACGAGGAGTTCGCCCAGCACGGCCCCGGCGAACACGGAGGACGCGCCGACCGAGGTCCGGAAGTGTCCTGATGGGCGTTCTCGCAGGTAGAAGCCGTTGTCGCCGTAGAGCGCCCGCTCCATCGCGGCGCGCCAGGTGAGCCACACGCCACAGACGTTACAGCGCCCGGCGTCACGGAACCGGCGGATGGCGGGCGCGGATCCCCTGGCGGGGAAAGGCTTCGGAATCGAGTGCCGTTTTCGGACACGCGCCTTGACGTGGCTGTGGCGGCCGCGCCCGTTACGCTGGTCAACTGGGCACGGAGCCCCCATCTGGTCGAAGGACGGGACGTCATGGACGCAGTCGATCGCCCGGCACGGCTGGCCGTCGGAGTGGTTGGAGCCGGCCGGGTCGGCTCGGCGCTCGGCGCCGCCCTCGCGCGGGCGGGCCATCGGGTCGTCGCCGCCAGCGGCGTCTCCGACTCCTCCAGGGAGCGGGCGGCCGAACGGCTCGGCCTGGCCCCCACCCGCCCGGAGGACGTGGTCTCCAAAGCCGACCTCATCCTTCTGACGGTCCCCGACGACGTGCTGCCCGACCTGGTCTCGGGCCTGGTCGGCACCGGCGCCGACCTGCGGGGCAAGCTCGTCGCCCACACCAGCGGCGCGTACGGCCTGGCCGTGCTGAACCCGGCGATCAAGGCGGGGGCGCTCCCGCTGGCGCTCCACCCGGTGATGACCTTCACCGGCAGGGACGACGACCTCCGCCGGCTGGTCGGCATCTCGTACGGGGTCACCGCGCCCGACCCGCTCCGCCCGGTGGCCGAGGCCCTGGTCATCGAGATGGAGGGCGAGCCGGTCTGGATCGAGGACGAGGACCGGGCGCTCTACCACGCGGCCCTGGCGGGCGCGGCCAACCACATGGTGACGCTCGTCGCGGAGTCCTCCGAACTGCTGGGGAAGATCGGCGTGGACCAGCCGGGCCGGATGCTCGGCCCGCTGCTGAGCGCGGCCCTGGACAACGTGCTGCGGCTCGGCATCGCCGGGCTGACCGGCCCGGTGGTGCGCGGAGACGCCGGAACGGTCCGCAAGCACGTGGACGCGCTGATCCTGGCCGCCCCCGAGGCCGCGGACGCCTATGTGGCCCTCGCTAGGCTCACGGCGGACCGGGCGCTGGCGGCCGGACTGCTCAAGCCCGAGGCCGCCGAGCGCCTCCTGGACGCGCTGGGAGGCAACATATGGACGTGATCGTGGCGGGCGACCGCGCCAGACTGGCCGAGGCGAGGCGACTGCTGTGGATCGGCGGCAGGAGCGTCCACGACAGCGGCGGAGGGTTCCCGGCGAGGGCCTCCCTGGCGCTGGTGCCGACCATGGGCGCGCTGCACGAGGGTCACCGCTCGCTCATCCGGCTGGCCCGCGAGCGGGCCGAGCACGTGGCCGTGAGCATCTTCGTGAACCCGCTGCAGTTCGGCCCGAACGAAGACTTCTCCCGCTACCCCCGGACGTTCGACGCCGACCTGGAGATCTGCGCGGAGGAAGGCGTGGGCGTGGTGTTCGCCCCGGCCGCCCGCGACATGTACCTGCCGGACCGGCAGGTCGGCGTCTCGGCAGGGGAGATGGGCACGATCGTCGAGGGGGCGTTCCGGCCCGGACACCTCGACGGCGTGCTGACCGTCGTGCTCAAGCTGTTCAACCTGGTCCAGCCGGACGTGGCGGTGTTCGGGCAGAAGGACGCCCAGCAGCTCGCCATGATCCGCCGGATGGTCGCCGACCTCGACCTGCCGGTCTCCATCGTCGGGGCGCCCACGATCCGGGAGGCGGACGGCCTGGCGCTGTCCAGCCGTAACCGCTACCTGTCCGCGGAGGACCGCCGGGCGGCGCTGGCGCTGTCGCGGGCCCTGTTCGCCGGGGCCGCCCAGCGGACGCCACAGGAGATCCGCCGGGCCGCGCGCGCGGTGCTGGAGAAGGAGCCGGCGGTGGCCGTCGACTACCTGGTCCTGGTGAACCCCGCGACCTTCGCCGACGTCGGGGAGGACCACACGGGCGAGGCGATCCTGGCCGTGGCCGCCAAAGTGGGCTCCACCAGGCTGATCGACAACGTGACGATCGACCTCTAGCGCGACGGCCACCGAGTCGGGGAGTCGGTGGCCGGCCGCCTCCGCGGCGACCTCGGCTGAGACCGCCGCGGAGATCCGGTGCCGGGCCCCTTGGCTCCCCTGCCTCATCGCGTGTCCGCGTCGTCGAAGGGTACGGCCCTTTTCCCGCCGAGGCCCGCGTCATCCGCGCGGGAGAGATCGAAAACGCCGCTGGAGAACCCCACGTGGAGAGCGGCGGCGATGGCCGGATGGGATTCCGTCCCGGCGCGGATCACGACTTCGACCATACGGCCCTTGCCGGGCAGGGGGATCAGGGCGATGCCGGGCGGCGGGGTACGGCACAGCATCATCGGCAGGATCGTCACCCCCTGGCCCACGGCTACCAGTGCCAGCGCGGATCGCAGGTCACGATAGCTGTGCTCGATGACCGGGGTGAATCCGGCGCTCTGGCAGGCGTGCACCATGACGTCGCGGCAGGCGCTCGGCGCGGGCGTGGTGATCCACGAGTGGTGCCGGAGCGCGGCGAGCCCATCGATCCCGCGCAGGTCCTCCGGTACGGCCAGGACGAGCGGATCGTCGAACAGTTCGTGTGCGGTCAGACCGTCGGGTAGCGGCGTACCGAGGTGGGGATATCGGTATGTCAGGGCCAGGTCGAGGTCGCGCTGTTTGAGCAGGGGCAGCGATTCCTCGGGCTCGGCCTCGATGATCCGGGGTCGCAGCCGCGGATGCCGGCGGACCAGTGCCGCGGCCAGCGGCGCGGCCAGCGCCTCCAGGCCGCTCGGCAGACAACCGATCATCAGCTCGCCGCCGACCTCGCCGTCGAGCGCGCGTACGGCACTCTGCGCTCGTTCCAGGGCCGCCACCACCTGCTCGCACTGCGCGGCGAGCGTGGACCCGGCGGCGGTGAGCCGTACCGTACGTCCCTCCCTGCGTAGCAGAACGGCACCAGCCTCGGCCTCTAGGGTCCTGAGCTGCTGAGACACGGCGGACGGGGTGACGCCGTGAATCTCGGCGACGGTCGTGACGGTGCCGTAGGCGGCGAGATCCCTGAGCAGTATGAGCCGTTTCACGTCGATCACAAGAACAGCTTAAAAGGTTATGAAGTATAGGTAGCTGGACTTCATTGTGGATTGCGGCCAAGCTTGCGCCATGAGAATCTTGCTGGTCGGAGCGTCTGGAATCCTTGGTCAGAGCGTCCTGAAGGTCCTGCGAGAACGCAGCCACGAAGTCGTCACGGCGTCCCGCAAAGACTCGGACGTCTCGGTCGACATCACCGATCCCGAGTCGATCCGCGCGATGTATGAGCAGGTGGGCCGGGTGGACGCCGTCGCCTCGGCTGCGGGCAGTGTGCCGTGGCTGCCGTTCGGCGAACTTCGCCATCAGGACGTGCTGGACGGTGTCGTCGGTAAGGTGATCAGCCAGGTCGAGCTTGTCCGCCAGGGCGCCGCCCACGTCACTGGATCGTTCACGCTGATCACCGGCGTCCTGGCTCGCGATTTCCTGCGCACCGGCACCGTCGCGTCACTCGCCAACGGCGCGATCGAGTCTTTCGTGCGCGCCGCCGCGATCGAGCTGACGCAGCGCGTCAACGCGGTGAGCCCTACTATTTTCACCGAGTCCGTCGACGCGTACGGCGATCTCTTCGCCGGTTTCGAGCCTGTCCCGGTGCGCCAGGCCGCGAACGCCTACGTGCGCTCCATCGAGGGCCACCAGACCGGGCAGGTCTACGAGATCGGCTGACTCGTACGGGCCGGCAACTGGCGCACCACCTTGGAGTCGAACGCGGCGCCCCCGCGCCCACCCGCTCCAGCGCGTCCAGGAAGTCGGTCGCCTGCGCGACCCGGTCCTTGAGCAGATAGCCGACGCCCGCCACGCTCGAGCTCAATGGCAGCTCCACCATGATCGTGGTCGGCCCGCCCGGCGGGCCGGTCACCGTGCAGGTCCCGTCCAGCGCGGCGACCCGCCCTGCCAGACCCGACAGTGGGCGGTTTCCTCGCGGGTCGCCGTCGGGGGGTGCACGGTGCCCACCCGCTTGGCGTAGCCGGTGACCGGTACGCTCTCCATCTGCTGGACGCCGGGCAGCGTGCCGACCCTGCGGGTCAGGTAGTCGTACATCGCGTCCATGTCGCGGCAGACCACATAGGCCACGAGGCCGGCCTGCCCGGTCGTGGCCGCGGCAAAGGCGATCTCGGTGTCCCGGACCAGCGTCTCGGCGACCGCCGGCACCCGCCCCGGGGCCACGGTCAGCCACATCATGCACTCGGCGGTGTAGCCGAACAGCCGGGGATCGGTCTCGACGTTGAAGATGAGCGCGCGGGCGCGGCGCAGCTCCTCGAGGCGGCGGCGGACGACCGACTCGGACCAGCCGACGGTCCGGGCCATCCGCGAGTAGGGAGCCCGGCCGTCTACGGCGAGGACGGGCAGCAGCCGCTCGTCCAGCTCGGTCAGGCCGATCCGCGACCCATCCTCGTCGCCCGCCGTGCGCGAGACCTCGTCCCCGCCGTAGGCCGGGCGCAGCGCCTCGGTCTGCTCTTCGGTCAGTGCCGAGGTACGGACCCGCCAGCCGCTGTCGTCGTCGGCGAAGCTGCGCAGCACCTGCTGCGCGCCGACCGAGACGACCCGCGGGGTGCGGGTCAGCTTCTCCAGCAGGATCGGCCCGTCGCTCTCCACCCGGTCGGCGCTGCGGACGAGGCAGGAGATCTCGGTGCCGCCGGACAGCAGGGTCACCCACGAGACGTCGGGACGCCGCGCCAATGCCGCGCCCACCGCCCTGGCGCCGTCCGGCAGGCACCGGATGCGCACGAACCATTCGAACCGGCCGGTTCTCCGGCTGTCGGCCAGACCCAGCACCCGTGCCGCGCCCGCGGCGTGCAACCGGGCATAGCGGCGGGCGACCGTACGGTCGGAGACGCCCAGGACGTCGGCGATCTGGCTGAACGGGGCGCGGCCGTCCACCTGGAGTGCGTGCAGCAGTTGCCGATCGAGATCGTCCAACGTGACCGGATCCACCCGCACAACGGTAATCGACGTCGGAAAGCGGCGTCGATGCCGTTTTTCCTGGCCTACGGCCAAATCGTCGAACAGGCTCCCCTCCATGGCTCATGACATCGACTACATCGACCACACCGGCATCCTGACCCGTGACCTCGACAAGCTGGAGGAGCGCTACGAGGCCTTCGGCTTCACACTCAGCCCCCGCTCGCGGCACATGCTCAATGACAGTCCCGGCGCGCCGCTGGTGCCCACCGGCACCGCGAACCGGTGCGCGCTGTTCGGCGAGTCGTACATCGAACTGCTCGGCATCGTGGACGAGTCGGCGCCGGATCCCTGGCAGGCGAAGCGGGTGGCCGACCAGTACGAGGGGTTCCGGATCCTCAACGTCGGCTGCGGCGACGCGGAGGAGGTCTACCGGCGGCTCGGCGAGGCCGGGCTGTCCTCCTCCGGTGTGCTCTCCCTGGAACGGGACGTCGACACCGTGGAGGGCACCCGCACCATGCGGGCTCGCAGCGTGCACGTCGATCCGAGGCGCACGCCGGAGGGTTACTTCGGGATCGCCCAGCACCTGACGCCCGAATACATCCACCAGCCTCGCTATCTCGACCACCCCAACGGGGCGCTGCGCGTCGGCGCCGTGCTGATCGTGGCCACCGACGACGAGTACGACGCCTACGTGGAACGCTACGCGCGCCTCCTCGGCAGGACCCCGGCCGCCGAGGGCGCCCGGCAGGTGCTGTCGTTGCGAGCCGGGCGGCTTGAGATCGTCCGTTCCTCCGCGCTGGAAGACGTCCTGCCCGGTGAATCCGCCTTCGCCCCCGCCCCGTCGTATTTCGCCGCCATGTCCATCGTGGTCGCCGACCTCGCCGCGGCCAGGACGCTCATCGAAGGCAACGGCGTCGCCACTCGCACGCTCGGCGACGGCTTCCTCGTCTCGGCGCGTGACGCGTACGGGGCCAGCCTGATCTTCACCGCCCGATGATCGTCGAGACGGCCGCCGGACGGATCCGCGGAGAGGCGCACGGGGAGGTCGCCGCCTTCCGCGGGATCCCGTACGCCGCCGCGGCCCGGTTCGAGCCGCCGCGCCCGGCGGGGCCGTGGCCGGGCGTCCTGAACGCCACCGCGCCGGGACCGGCCGCACCGCAGCCCGCCTCCCGGCTGGAGCGGGTGATGGGCGCCAGGGCGATGGAACAGTCGGAGGACTGCCTGTTCCTCAACGTCTGGACACCGACAGCCCCCGTCGCCGGCGGACGGCCCGTCCTGGTGTTCCTGCACGGCGGCGGATATTCCAGCGGCTCGGGCGGCCTCGACTGGTACGACGGCGGTGTCCTGGCGGAGCGCGGCGACATCGTCGTCGTCACCGTCAACTACCGGCTGGGCGCCCTCGGCTTTCTGTATCTGCCGGGGCTCAGCGAGGGCAATCTGGGTCTGCGGGATCAGCTGTCGGCGCTGCGCTGGGTGCAGGAGAACATCACCGCGTTCGGCGGCGACCCGCGGGCCGTGACGGTGGCAGGGCAGTCGGCGGGAGCGTTCTCGATCCTGGCGCTGCTGTCCGGCACCGCCGCCCGCGGGCTGTTCCAAAGGGCGATCCTGCAAAGCGCGCCCGCCGGAATGGTCCCGCAGACACCGGCGCGGGCCACCGAGGTCGGCACGCTGCTGCTGGACGCGCTCGGCCTGCGACCGGACCGGGCGGGAAACCTCCGGGACGTGCCGGTAGCCGAGTTGCTGGCCGCACAGGGGCGGGTCGCGGGGAAGACGAGCCGGCTTCTGGACCCCACTCCGCCGTTCCACCTGGTCGCCGACGGCGAGCTGGTCGCCGCCGACCTGGTCGCGGCGGCAGGTGAGGCCGGGACAGGGGGCGTCGAGGTCATCATCGGCACCACCCGCGATGAGGCGTCCGCGTTCCTCGCGCTCAACGATCGGGTCGCCGCACTCGGCCCCGACGAGCTCGCCCTGGCCGCGACGGCGTGGTTCGGCGATCCCGCGCGGGCCTTCGCGCCCGGCCGTACCCCGGCCGAGTCGGCGGCGGAGCTGTCCACCGCGCACATGTTCAGCGAACCCGCGCTGCGTCTGGCCGAGCTGTTCGCCGGGCACGGCGACCCGGTGTGGGTCTACCGGTTCGACTGGCAGCCCGCCGGCAGCCCGTACGGTGCCTGCCACTGCATCGAGCTGCCGTTCGTTTTCGGCGACCCGGCCGCCTGGCGCGACGCGCCGATGCTCGGCGGCGAGCAGCCCGCCCGCCTCGTGGCGCAGGTGCAGCGGGCCTGGGCCGGGTTCGTACGGCGGGGCGACCCCGGCTGGCCCCGCTACGAGCGGGGGGAGCCGGTGGTGCGGCGTTTCACCGGCGTTCCCGGCCTCGGGTGAGCCGTGCGGGCCGCCGGTGACCGGACGAACGGAGGGACGAGGGCGGGGTGAGGGGGGACCCGAGGGCGGGGGGGGTGAGGGGGACACGAGGGCGGGGTTAGGGGGCGAAGCGCCGTCGGCGGCTCCGGGGGCGTCGGATATATTCCGCGCAGGCGCGCACGCCATCAGGCGGCGCGACCGAGTGAGAGGTGATCGACGCATGCTCCGGACCATGCTCACGTCCAAAATCCACCGCGCCACCGTCACCCAGGCCGACCTGCACTACGTGGGATCGCTGACCGTTGACGAGGACCTGCTGGACGCGGCGGGCCTGCTCCCCGGCGAGCAGGTCCACGTGGTGGACATCGACAACGGCGCCCGCCTGGTGACCTACACGATCGCGGGCCCCCGCGGCTCCGGGGTCATCGGCGTCAACGGCGCCGCCGCCCGTCTCGTCCACCAGGGCGACCTGGTGATCATCATCGCGTACGGCCGGCTCGACGACGCCGAGGCGAGGACCTTCCGGCCCAAGGTCGTCCACGTCGACCGCGACAACCGGATCGTCGAACTCGGTGACGACCTCGCCGCGGCGGCCTTCGACCCGGCCGCCGAGGCCGCGGGCCTGCTGCGCGGCGACGAGCTCCACCAGCCGTGAACAATCTCCGATCAGGGGAGTTTGCGCAGGTAGGTGGGGAAGTGTTGTCCTATAGGCAGAGGGTGCGCGCACACGAAGGACTCGCCCATCGGGCGTGGTGACGCGTTCCCGGTGTGGGCTGGGCCGTCGGGTCGGCGTCCGGCGGTCCAGCCGCCCCGGAACCGCACTCCGTCCATACGGCGACGCGTCCGCCATGGCCCCGCCGCCCAATCGCCCCCCCGGGGAAGAGTCGCCGCGTGGCGAGCGTTATCGTCACGTTGACGAAATGAGAGCCTCTCACACCCCCTCGAGGAGGCGGTTATGGCGATCCCTGCCATTCCCCAGAGGTTGACCGCGCCCGCTCCGGGCTGGACGGTCGAGGCCGACGTGGTCGTGGTGGGCTCCGGCATCGCCGGGCTGACCCTGGCTCTTCGGTATGCCGATCTGGACCCCGAGGCGAAGGTCCTGGTCGTCACCAAGGACGTGCTGTCGTCGGGGTCCACCCGCTGGGCGCAGGGCGGGATCGCCGCCGTGCTCGACCCGCAGGACACCCCCGCCGAGCACCTGTCCGACACGCTCATCGCGGGGGTCGGCCTCTGCGACGAGGAGGCCGTCCGGGTCCTGGTGACCGAAGGGCCCGCCGCGCTGCGCGGGCTGATCGCGGCGGGCGCCCGGTTCGACACCGACGACTCGGGCGAGCTCCAGCTCACCCGGGAGGGCGGTCACCGGCGCAACCGCATCGTGCACGCGGGGGGCGACGCCACCGGGGCGGAGGTGCAGCGGGCGCTCGTCCAGGCCGTTCAGGGGTCGGCGATCGAGGTGATCGAGCACGCCCTCGTCCTCGACCTCCTCAAGGACGCCGCCGGCCGGGCCGCGGGGGTCACCCTGCACGTCATGGGCGAGGGCGAGCGCGACGGCGTGGGGGCGGTCAGGGCCGCGGCCGTGGTGCTCGCCACCGGCGGCATGGGCCAGGTCTACGCCGCCACCACCAACCCCGTCGTCTCCACCGGAGACGGGGTGGCGCTGGCGCTGCGCGCCGGCGCCGTCGTCAGGGACCTGGAGTTCGTCCAGTTCCATCCGACCGTGCTCTGGCTCGGCGACGACTCCACCGGCCAGCAGCCGCTGATCTCCGAGGCGGTCCGCGGGGAGGGCGCGGTCCTGATCGACGCGGACGGCGTCCGCTTCATGAAGGACGTCCACGAGCTCGCCGACCTCGCGCCCCGCGACATCGTGGCCAAGGCGATCATGAGGCGGATGCGTGAGACCGGCGCCGACCACATGTACCTCGACGCCCGCCACTTCGGCGAGGAGAAGTGGCGCACCCGCTTCCCGACGATTCACGCGGTCTGCCGGGAACACGGCATCGACCCGGTCACCCAGCCCATCCCGATCGCCCCGGCCGCCCACTACGCCAGCGGCGGCGTCCGTGCCGACCTGCACGGCCGTACCAGCGTGCCGGGCCTGTACGCCTGCGGCGAGGTGGCCTGCACCGGTGTGCACGGCGCCAACCGGCTGGCCTCGAACTCGCTGCTCGAAGGCCTGGTCTTCGCCGAGCGGATCGCCGCCGACATCCACGGGCGGCGGAGGGACGGATCCGAGGGCTCCGGCGAGCCGGCGGCCGACGATCGGCCCGGCGGACTGATCGACCCCAGGGCCAGGCCCAGGATCCAGGGGCACATGAGCCGGGGCGCGAGCGTGCTGCGCAGCCAGGAATCGCTGACCGAGGTCGCCAAGGCCCTGGTGAGCACCCGGTGGACCCCGGTCGCGGTGGAGCCGTGCACCGAGTCCTGGGAGGCGACCAACCTGCTGACGGTCGCATCGGCACTGGTGGCGGCCGCCCGCAATCGCGAGGAGACCCGCGGGTCGCACTGGCGCGAGGACTTCCCCGAACGAAACGATGCCTGGTGGCTGGGCCACCTCGACGTGACCCTGACCACGGAGGGAATGACCATGACGTACGTGCCGCACGGACAGCGCGCGACCACGCTGCCGCCCCAGGTGGAGACGGAGCTGGTCGAGGCGGGCCTCGATCCGGCCGTGGTGACGGCGGTCCTCCAGGCCGCCGCGGACGAGGACGTCCAGGCCCCCGGCGACGTCACCAGCCTCGCCACCATCCCGGCCGACCAGACCGACACCGCCGACGTGGTGGCTCGCGCGGACGGGGTGGTCGCCGGGCTCGCCGTCGCCGAGGGCGCCTTCTCCCACCTCAGCCGGGGGCGGCTCACGGCCGAACGTCGGGTCAAGGACGGCGAGCGCGTCACGAAGGGCGACGTGCTGATGACCGTCACCGGTCCCACACGGGATCTGCTGACCGCCGAGCGGACCGCGCTCAACCTGCTCACTCACCTGTCCGGCATCGCGACGCTCACCCAGCGCTGGGTCCAGGCCGTGGAGGGGACGGGCGCCCGGATCAGGGACAGCCGCAAGACGCTGCCCGGGCTGCGGGCCCTGGAGAAGTACGCCGTCCGGTGCGGCGGCGGGGTCAATCACCGCATGTCGCTTTCGGACGCCGCGCTGATCAAGGACAATCACGTGGTGGCCGCGGGTGGGGTAGTCGAGGCGTTCCGGGCGGTGCGGGACGCCTACCCCGGCCTGCCGATCGAGGTCGAGGTCGACCGGATCGACCAGATCGAGCCGGTGCTCGCCGAGGGCGCCGAGGAGATCCTGCTGGACAATTTCACCGTGGACGAGCTGGCGCTCGCCGTACGCCTGGTGGACGGCAGGGCACGGTTGGAGTCCAGCGGAGGATTGATCCTGGAATCGGCTCGCGATGTGGCCGAAACAGGTGTTGACTACCTTGCCGTGGGCGCGCTCACCCACTCGGCGCCGGCTCTGGACATCGCATTGGACCTTCGGGGGAATTGATGCTGCTCGCCATCGACGTCGGCAACACGCACACCGTTCTCGGCCTGTTCGAGGGCGAGGAGGTCATCGAGCACTGGCGGATCGCCACCGACGCCCGGCGCACGGCCGACGAGATAGCCGTCGTGCTGCAGGGGCTGCTCGCACAGTCGCCGCTGCTCAAAGGCGCCGACGTCGATGGCATCGCCCTGTGCTCCACGGTGCCGTCGGTGCTCAACGAGATGCGAGAGATGTGCCGCCGCTACTACGGCGACGTCACCGCGGTGATCGTCGAGCCCGGCATCCGCACCGGGGTGCCGGTCAGGATGGACAACCCGAAGGAGGTCGGCAGCGACCGGATCGTCAACGCGCTGGCGGCCATCCAGCTGTACGGCGGGCCCTGCATCATCGTCGACTTCGGCACCGCGACCTCCTTCGACGCGGTCTCCGCCAAGGGCGAGTACGTCGGCGCGGTGACCGCCCCCGGCATCGAGATCTCGGTGGACGCGCTGGCCGCGGCAGGGGCGCAACTGCACAAGGTGGAGCTGATCCGACCCCGCTCGGTGATCGCCAAGAACACGGTCGAGGCGCTCCAGGCGGGCATAATCTACGGCTTCGCCGGTCAGGTGGACGGGATCGTCGAGCGCATGGCGGCCGAGCTGGCCGAGGAGCCGGACGACGTCACCGTCGTCGCCACCGGCAGCGCGGCGGCGCTCGTGGTCGGCGAGGCGCGCTCGATCGACGTGCACGAGCCGTGGCTCACGCTGATCGGTCTTCGGTTGATCTATCACCGCAACACCGCTTAGCACGGACATCGGTAACCTTGCCCTGTGACCGATGAAGTGACGAACCCAGCCGAGGATCTGCCCGAGCAGATGCGCGTGCGCCGGGAGAAGCTCGACCGCCTCCGCTCCGAGGGCGTCGACCCCTACCCGGTGAATTTCCCACGTACCGCGACCAACGCCGAGATCCGTGAAAAATACGTCGATCTCCTGGCTGACACCGCGACCGGCGACAAAGTGGGCGTCGCTGGACGGATCATGCTGTCCCGGACCGGCGGCAAGCTCTGCTTCGCCACCATCCGCGACGGCTCCGGCGATCTCCAGGTCATGATCTCCCTGGACAAGGTGGGCGACGACTCCCTGGCGGCGTGGAAGCGCGACGTCGACCTCGGTGACCACGTCGGCATCGAGGGCGAGGTCATCACCTCCCGCCGGGGCGAGCTGTCCATCCTCGCCGACCGCTGGACGATCACTTCCAAGTGCCTGCGCCCGCTGCCGGAAAAGCATGCCGGGCTCACCGACCCCGAGGCGCGGGTCCGCCAGCGCTACGTGGACCTCGTCGTCAACGACGAGGCGCGGAAGATGGTCTACACCCGCAGCGCCGTCGTGCGGGCGATCCGCGACTTCTGGCACGGCGAGGGCTACCTCGAGGTCGAGACGCCGATGCTGCAGCCGATCCACGGCGGCGCGACGGCACGGCCGTTCAAGACCCACATCAACGCCTACAACATGGAGCTCTACCTCCGCATCGCGATCGAGCTCTATCTCAAGCGGCTCGTGGTGGGCGGCATCGAGAAGGTCTTCGAGATCAACCGCAACTTCCGCAACGAGGGCGCGGACGCCACCCACAACCCCGAGTTCACGATGATGGAGGCCTACGGCACCTATCTCGACTACAACGGCATAGCCGACCTGACCCAGCGGATGATCCAGAGCGCGGTCGTGGCCGCGCTGGGTCACTCCGTGGTGACCTACGAAGGTCAGGAGGTCGATCTGGGCCTGCCGGAGTGGCCGAGGATCACCGTCTACGGGTCGGTCTCGCAGGCGCTGGGTGAGGAGATCACCACCGAGACGCCGCTGGAGCAGGTCCGCAAGCACGCCGACGCGCACGACGTCCACTGGGACCCCAAGTGGGGCCAGGGCAAGCTCGTGCAGGAGATCTTCGAGGCGCTCGTCGAGCACACCCTCATCCAGCCCACGTTCGTCATGGACTACCCGCTGGAGACCTCCCCGCTGGCCCGCCAGCACCGCGACAACCCGCTGCTGACCGAGAAGTGGGACCTGATCGGGTTCGGCACCGAGCTCGGCACCGGTTACTCGGAGCTGAGCGACCCGATCGAGCAGCGCCGCCGTCTCACCGAGCAGTCGCTGCTCGCCGCGGGCGGCGACCCGGAGGCCATGCAGCTCGACGAGGACTTCCTGACCGCCCTGGAGTACGCCATGCCGCCCACCGGTGGCGTGGGGGTCGGCGTGGACCGCCTCGTGATGGCCTTCACCGGCAAGAACATTCGCGAGACGATCCTGTTCCCGCTGGTCAAGCCAGCAGGCTGAACCCGCCGGAGTGACCGCCCGGGACGGGACCCCTCTCCCGCGGCGGCACCGGATCTCTCACGGCGGCACCGGATCGGCCGAGGGCCCTTCCGGTGTCGCCTTCCGGCGCGCCCGCCGCCGGACTCTTCGGCACGCCTCCCGGCGGGCCCGCTCCCGGGCCGCCCGGAGGGATCGCCCCGGGGGTGTGGCGCAGGCCCGTCGTCAGCCAGCGCAGCGCCTCGGCGAACAGCTCGGACGGCACCGCGGCGCGGTCGGCGCGGCGTTGCGTGACGAGTCCTTCGAAGAGCCCGATGATCGCGGTGGCCACGGCGGCCGGATCGTGCGCCGCGCAGTGCGGATCCACCAGACGGGCGACGGCCGTACGGGAAGTCCGCCAGCGGGCGGCCAGGCGGTCGGTCAATTCCGGCCGGCTCAGCGCATAGCGCAGAAACTCCATTTCCAGCGTGCCCCGCATCGCGTGGTGATCGGCCACTTCGGTCAGATACTCGCCGAAAGCGGCAAAAACGCCCTCGTCTTCCTCCCATTCGGGGGTGATTTCCTCCACGCCGTCAAGGTGGCGGGTGGCGTGCTCGTCGAAGAGCGTCAGGAAGAGCTCGTCTTTTCCGGTGAAATGTGAGTAGACGGCGCCGACCGTGTGGCCGGCCCTGGTGGCGATCTCATCGACCGAGGCCCCGGCGAAACCTTGTTCTGCGAAGACTTCCGCCGCCGCGGCCAGCAGGCGTCTGCGGGTGCGCGCCTTGGCTTGGCTGCGACTTAACCGCAAAGGCACCGACATATCATGAGTACTTCACGTAGCGACCGCTATGTCAATAGCGCTCGGCATCTCTATGAAGAGGGGAACTTGACGACCTTTGAACGAGGCGTTTACCGTTCCTGACGGGCGGCATTGATTCCAACTTACTCACGCCTGAGTTCCAGTGCGGGGGGAGCGACTGTAGTGGCATATCCAGAAGTGGATTCCCGTCGCGACGACAGCCTCCTGGGCATGGGCGAGATCGGTCTCAGTGACGAAGATCTCGTGCTCCTGGCAGAGCTTGCCAAGGGCGTCACCGTGGACCGGGTGGGGCGTCGGCTCGACATCAGCGGCCGGACCGTCCGCCGCAGGCTCCGTGGGATCTGCGACCGCATCGGCGTCGCCACGGCGATCGAAGCCGTGGCCTGGGCCGCCCGCCGCCGCCTGATCTGATTCTCAGCCTGGCCTGAGCCGCCCGCCTGATCTGATTCTCGGTCGTGGCCCGGGTCGCCCGCTTGGCCCGGCCTTCGGTCGTGGCCCGGGTCGCCCGCCTGGCCCGGCCTTCGGCCGTGGCCTGGATCATGCGTCTGGCCTCGGCCACCCGATCCGGTCGCCGTCCGGTCGTCGGCCGTCCGGTCCGGGTCCTGTCCGCCGCGGACCGCAAGCGGGCCGCGGCGTTTCAGACTCGTCTCAGTCCGCGACCCGCACACCGCCGGCGAAGGGCCGGTTGTCGATCGTGGTGATGTGGATGACATCACCGGTCTGGGGCGCGTGGACCATCATGCCCGCACCGATGTAGATCCCGACGTGGTGCAGGTCGTTGTAGAAGAAGACCAGGTCTCCCGGGCGCAGCTCGTCTCTGGAGACATGGGTGCCGGCCGTCCACTGGTCGCCGGTGTAGTGCGGCAGGCTGATGCCGACCTTCTGGTAGGCCCACATGACCAGGCCGGAGCAGTCGAAGGAGTTGGGGCCCTCGGCACCCCAGACATACGGCCTCAGCTGCTGGGTGAGCGCCCAGCGGGCGGCCTCGGCGGCCTTTCCGCTGCCGACGATCGGCACGCTGATCTTCACTCGGCTGCCGATGGTGGTCTTGGACCGGCTGCGCACCTCGCTGAACAGGTTGCTCTCGACCTTGCCGATCAGCCGCTCGATCCTGGTGCGCTTGGTGCCGAGCTCGCTCAGGAGATCCTTGACCTCGGTGGTGCGGGCCTTGGCACTGGCCTGAGCCCGTTCGGCGGCCTGGATCGCTCGGGCGACCTGGGCGACCTCCTCGCTCTGCTGCTGCTGGAGGGCGTAGCTCGTGGTGGCCTGGTCGAGGAAGGAGTCGGGATCGCTCGACTGGGTGAAGGCGAGGGCGGAGCCCAGGCCGCCCGACATGTAGGTGCTCTGCGCGAGGAGGGTGGCCTTGGTGCGCCGGGACGCCAGCTCCGACTCGCTGACGGCGAGGGTCTTCTTGGCGCTCTCGGCGGCCCGCTGCGCCTGCTTGAGCTTGACCCGCTCGCCGTTGTACTGCTCGGTGAGCGTCTCGATCTCGGTGTGCAGCTTCTCGACCTGCTTGGCGAGCTCTTTGAGGTTGGGCTGCGGATCGGCGGTGGCCGCGACCAGTGGGGTGCCGAGGGTCAGAGAGGCGAAGGCCAATCCGATGACCGCCATCCGGCAGGTGAGTCCACGCGATGCGTGTTCTTGATGACGGGTATGTCTACCCGCGCGCTTACCCCCACGGTTGCGCGTGCGCTTCACCAACAGGCTCCTCTCTCGGCCGCCTACCGGGTTAGCTGACGGGTTCGGGCCGGAGGCAGCCCTACCGAGGACGCCGGTGGCCTCTCGGATTCACCCCAGGGGACTAATGGGTGGGTCCCCGGTTCCCCGGGTCCGGGGATTCGGCGGGTCAGCTTTTTACCATCGCTGACATCGAGCACGGACATTAGTGCAATTGGAGGTTCATGCTCAACCAGAACCACAAACTCGGTAGAGCTTTCACAACTGAAATGTCACGGAGAGGTCACACCTCTTCATGATCAACATGTGCATCACGCTGGTTCTACGTACTTTCCGTGTTCGTGGAGCGAGGGTCTTCGCAGCTCTCGGGCCCGGTGAAATACGGGCCTCGCCCGACCGGCGGCGCTCCCGCCGCACCGTGATGATCGGACTACCAAGGGTCATCTGGTGAGCACGGGTCGCGAGTTAAGGATGAGCCGTAATCCGTCGGCGACGAGGACGTACGCTGATCGGTCATGGAGCAGGTTGCTGAGCATTTCCCCGTGCCGGCCGTACGCGACACCGGGGTCGCGGAGCCGGGACCGGGAGCCGGGAGTGAAGGCGTGGACGCGCAGCGGGATTCGCGGGACCGGCCGGGAGCCGGGGCGGACGTGGCCGCGGTCGCGGTGCGCCGCGCCCGGACTCCGGACGTGCGTGCCATCCGGCGGCTCGTCGACACCTACGGAGGAGCCGGGCCCCGTCTCCTGGAGAAGGCCACGGTCACCCTGTACGAGGACATCCAGGAGTTCTGGGTGGCCGAACAGGCGGGCGTCGTCGTGGGCTGCGGGGCGCTCCACGTGCTCTGGGAGGACCTCGCCGAGATCCGCACCGTCGCCGTCGATCCCGGCTGCCGCGGGCTGGGCATCGGCCACCGGATCGTCTCCGAGCTCATCCGCACCGCCGGTGAGCTCGGGCTGCGCCGGGTCTTCTGTCTGACCTTCGAGGTCGGCTTCTTCGCCAGGCACGGGTTCCGGGAGATCCAGGGCACGCCCGTCTCGCCGGAGGTATACGCCGAACTTCTCGCCTCATATGACGAGGGCGTCGCGGAGTTCCTCGACCTGGAGCACGTCAAGCCGAACACCTTGGGAAACACCCGGATGCTGCTCCACCTCGCCCGTGATCACGAATGATGTGGCGTCGATGGCCATCGACCGGAAAGATGACTGTTGATACCTATGTCGATACCTTGTGCTGCAGCAAGCATGTGAGTCTCACATATGCCACATGCCAGTCGAAGTGAGGTGACGCGGTGAGCACCGGACAGCCGCCGTATCAGGATGATCCCGACCGCGATCGCACACCGTCGGGGCAGCCGGAGTACGGACAGCACAATGCGGGTCGAGCATCCGCTGAGCATGACCCTGACGTGACAATTGTGGGATATCGATCGGAGGCCTCACAGCCGCACACCGGTCCGGGGCAGACCATGCCCGGTTACGGGCAGCCGAGCACCGGCGCCTACGGCCAGCCGGACTACGGCCAGCAGGCCGCCCAGCCGGGCTACGGGCAGCAGGGCCAGCAGGGCCAGCAGGGCTACGGTCAGCAGCCGGGCACCGGCCCCTATGGCCAGCAGCCGAGCACCGGCGCCTACGGCCAGCCGGACTACGGCCAACAGGGCCAGCAGGGCTACGGCCAGCAGGCCGCCCAGCCGGGCTACGGTCAGCAGGCCTCTCAGGAGCAGTCCCCCTACGGCCAGCAGGCCTCCCAGCCGGGCTATGGCCAGCAGGCCGCCCAGCCCGGTTACGGCCAGCAGGGCCAGCAGGGCTACGGCCAGCAGCCGGGCACCGGCCCCTACGGCCAGCCGGACTACGGCCAGCAGGCCGCCCAGCCGGGCTACGGTCAGCAGGCCTCTCAGGAGCAGTCCCCCTACGGCCAGCAGGCCTCTCAGGAGCAGTCTCCCTACGGTCAGCAGGCCTCCCAGCCGGGCTATGGCCAGCAGGCCGCCCAGCCCGGTTACGGCCAGCAGGGCCAGCAGGGCTACGGCCAGCAGCCGGGCACCGGCCCCTACGGCCAGCCGGACTACGGCCAGCAGGCCGCCCAGCCGGGCTACGGGCAGCAGCAGGCCTACGGGCAGCAGCCCGCCTACGGTCAGCAACCCGCCTACGGCCAGCAGCCGGGCACCGGCCCCTACGGCCAGCAGGCCTACGGCCAGGCGTACGCCCCGCAGGGGGTGACACCTCCCGGTGCCCCGGCCCCCCTGGCGGAGTGGTGGCAGCGGCTGGTGGCCCGCCTGATCGACGGAGTCATCCTGGGGATCCCGACGGGGATCATCAGCTTCGTGCTGACCCTGGCTCTCGTCACCCAGGGCGGGTTCGACATGGCCACGGGTGTCTACACCCCGCCCAGCTTCGTCCTCGCCGGCATCCTCACCGGCGTGATCACCGGGGCGATCTACTTCGCCTACGAGTTCTTCATGATCAGCAGGGGCGGCCAGACCGTCGGCAAGATGGTCATGGGCATCAAGATCGTTCCGGTCGGGGGCGCCCTGACGGCCGGAGGCCTTTCCTCGAACGTCGCACTCAAGCGCGCCGGCGTGCTTTTCGGGCCGTATGTCCTGACGGGAATTCCCTTCCTTAAGTATGTCGTCTACATATTCGTCTTCCTGAACGTGGCATGGCTGCTGTGGGACAAGCCTCTGCAGCAGGCTCTGCACGACAAGGTCGCCGGGACGGTCGTCGTCAAGACCAAGTAGTTCCCTGAATATCGGGGCCGGCGGTTCATCCCGCCGGCCCCGATTTCATGCCCGGACGAGAAAACCGGCCCCGTAACGGGGTTCGGCCGGGACGCGATGGAAGCGCAAACCCGTGCGGCCGCCGGAGGGGCGTTATGACCGTCTTCCCGCGCCGCCGTCCGAGGGGCCCTATGGGCGGCAATGGGCGGTCACTTGCCGCCTGGAAGTTCCCGTGCCGGCGGCCGAATGGCGCAGGCGTCCGACAACTGGCGGCGCCGGCGGTCCGGCCTTCGCGGAGCTCTCCGCCCGATTCTCTCCTTCGCCTTCTCCGTGGCCTTCAGGGCCTTCACGCAGGCCGCCAAGGCCTTCTTGCCGATCCATGGACGGCTTCCGCGGCGTTGCCGTGGTTGTTGACCCGGCCGATCCCGTTTGGTGGTTATACGGGCTACGACTATGTCCCGCATGCCGTATGGGGACGTAGTCTTGGGAAGAAAGCGATGAAGCTCCGCCTTCTTCCGTACGATGGCGTTGCGTCATGAGCCGTCGGCCCGATGAAGTCGGCGGCTCCCCATCCAGGTGTTCTCATCATGGCCGGCATTCCGCGGCGAACCCTGCGGCGATGGTCTCCGGCTTCACGGCGGGTCCGTTCGCCCCGTCCACAAGCCCCTCGAACAGGGGTTTTGCGGCAGGCCGTCGAGCGCTCCCGTGGTCAAGGACCCGTGTCGGCATTGGTTTTCCGGCAAAGTTGATCATCATGTGATCGCCCTGTCGGTTTTTCCGCACGGCTTTACGGAGTGCAACCGGTAAGACGGCTGGAGAGAAGCATTAAGGTAGTGAACGGCCGGCATGGTCGCCCCAGTGACACGTCCTGCTCGTCGGTGACGCTATGGTCATGTGTGGGCGGATCAGGCGCGCCCGAGCGAGCCTCCGACGTGGCCCGGTATGCCGCCGCCAAAAATTCCATGGTCCCCAGAAAGTCACCCCCCGGTGCGGAGCGAGGACGAATGAGCGACGTATTGTCCGCGTTGATACCTCCAGTGGTCGTCGGCGGGGCCTTCATCTACGGAGTGGTCAAGCTTCTTCGCAGTGAAGCCGCCGGTCGCCGGCCGGCAAAACAGCGGGATCAAGCTGAGTCGCGGAACAGCTGATCCACTCACGGTCTGGGTTCCCGGCGAGAATCGCCGGGCTCCTGGAATTGCCGCTCTCCGATTGCGGGTATATGTTTAGCTAGCGAATGAAACAATACTCCGCGAAAGGATTGCGTAGATGGCCAAGCAGATCCAGGAGATTCTCATCGACGACCTCGATGGGGGCGAGGCCAATGAGACTGTCGCCTTCGCGATTGACGGCACCAGCTATGAGATTGACCTGAGTGACGTAAACGCGAAGAAGCTCCGCGACTCCCTGTCGCCTTTCGTGCAGAGCGCCCGCCGTTCCGGCGCGCTGGCCCCTCGCCGCCGCCGTGCAGGTGGCACCCGGGCACTGACGCGGGAGAAGAGCGCCGACATCCGGGCATGGGCGAAGTCGCACGGCCTTAATGTCAGCGAGCGCGGTCGAATCGCCTCCAAGATCGTCGAGCAGTACGAAGCGGCTCACTAGATCGTTGAATCATGCGGTTATGGCGGCCACGGTGGGGTCCGGTGGCGGCCATGACCGCATGACGCGTTTGAGTGGCCGATAAACGTCGTTCGCTTGCGGCGTATCGGGAACATCCCACCCCCCGTAAGTAGTTGGATGGAGGGTGAACGCCCTGCTCTCTGGGAACGTCTTCTGGATAGAGCGGTCACCGGGTCGGGGCTACCATGCGGGATGACAGGGCCCGGATATACCGGACCTGCCTGACCGCTCTGTGAGGAGCGACGAGATGTTCGAGAGGTTCACCGACCGCGCACGGCGGGTTGTCGTCCTGGCCCAAGAAGAGGCCCGGATGCTCAACCACAACTACATCGGTACGGAGCACATCCTTCTTGGTCTGATCCACGAAGGTGAAGGCGTTGCCGCCAAGGCTCTGGAGAGCCTCGGCATCAGTCTTGAAGGTGTGCGTCAGCAGGTCGAGGAGATCATCGGCCAGGGACAGTCTGCGCCGTCGGGGCACATTCCCTTCACCCCGCGCGCGAAGAAGGTCCTTGAGCTGTCGCTCCGCGAGGCCTTGCAGCTGGGTCACAACTACATCGGCACCGAGCACATCCTGCTCGGCCTCATCCGTGAGGGCGAGGGTGTCGCCGCACAGGTGCTGGTGAAGCTGGGCGCGGATCTCAACCGCGTGCGCCAGCAGGTCATCCAGTTGCTCCATGGTTATCAGGGCAAGGAGCCGGCCGCCGCGGGCGGTCCGCAGGAGGCCGCGCCGTCGACCTCCCTTGTGCTGGACCAGTTCGGCCGCAACCTGACACAGGCCGCCCGCGAGGGCAAGCTCGACCCGGTCATCGGTCGTGAGAAAGAGATCGAGCGGGTCATGCAGGTCCTCTCCCGGAGGACCAAGAACAACCCTGTCCTGGTGGGCGAGCCCGGCGTCGGCAAGACCGCCGTCGTCGAGGGCCTGTCCCAGAAGATCGTCAAGGGCGAGGTCCCGGAGACGCTCAAGGACAAGCAGCTCTACACCCTCGACCTGGGCGCACTGGTGGCGGGCTCCCGCTACCGCGGTGACTTCGAGGAGCGCCTGAAGAAGGTCCTCAAGGAGATCCGCACCCGCGGCGACATCATCCTGTTCATCGACGAGCTCCACACGCTCGTCGGCGCGGGTGCCGCCGAGGGCGCGATCGACGCCGCCAGCATCCTCAAGCCGATGCTGGCCCGCGGTGAGCTGCAGACCATCGGCGCCACCACCCTCGACGAATACCGCAAGCACCTGGAGAAGGACGCCGCGCTCGAGCGCCGCTTCCAGCCGATCCAGGTGGCCGAGCCCAGCCTCAGCCACACGATCGAGATCCTCAAGGGCCTGCGCGACCGTTACGAGGCGCACCACCGCGTCTCCATCACCGACGGCGCCCTCGTGGCCGCCGCGCAGCTCGCCGACCGCTACATCAGCGACCGGTTCCTGCCGGACAAGGCGATCGACCTCATCGACGAGGCCGGCTCTCGCATGCGCATCCGCCGCATGACCGCGCCGCCGGACCTGCGCGAGTATGACGAGAAGATCGCCAACGTGCGGCGCGACAAGGAGTCCGCGATCGACGCGCAGGACTTCGAGAAGGCCGCCGCGCTGCGCGATCAGGAGAAGCAGCTCCAGCTCAAGCGCGAGCGCCGCGAGAAGGAGTGGAAGGCCGGCGACATGGACGTCGTCGCCGAGGTCACCGAGGAGCTCATCGCCGAGGTCCTCGCCACGGCCACCGGCATCCCGGTCTTCAAGCTCACCGAGGAGGAGTCCCAGCGACTGCTCCGCATGGAGGACGAGCTGCACAAGCGGATCATCGGCCAGGACGACGCCATCAAGGGTCTGTCCCGCTCGATCCGCCGCACGCGCGCCGGTCTGAAGGACCCGCGCCGTCCGGGTGGCTCGTTCATCTTCGCCGGTCCGTCCGGTGTCGGTAAGACCGAGCTGTCCAAGGCGCTGGCCGAGTTCCTGTTCGGGGACGAGGACGCGCTGATCATGCTGGACATGTCCGAGTTCATGGAGAAGCACACCGTCTCCCGGCTGTTCGGATCTCCTCCCGGCTACGTCGGGTACGAGGAGGGTGGCCAGCTCACCGAGAAGGTGCGGCGCAAGCCGTTCTCCGTGGTCCTCTTCGACGAGATCGAAAAGGCCCACCCGGACATCTTCAACTCGCTGCTGCAGATCCTGGAAGACGGTCGCCTGACCGACGCCCAGGGCCGCGTGGTGGACTTCAAGAACACCGTCATCATCATGACGACCAACCTCGGCACCCGGGACATCTCCAAGGGCATCGGGGTGGGCTTCGCGAAGTCCAACGACACCGAGTCGAACTACGACCGGATGAAGTCCAAGGTCCAGGAGGAGCTCAAGCAGCACTTCAGGCCCGAGTTCCTCAACCGTGTCGACGACATCGTGGTCTTCCACCAGCTCACGCCGAAGGAGATCATCAAGATCGTGGACCTGATGCTGGCGCAGGTCGCCGAGCGTCTGAAGGACCGCGACATGGGTCTGGAGGTCACGCAGGAGGCCAAGCAGCTGCTGGCCGACCGTGGCTACGACCCGGTGATGGGCGCCCGTCCGCTCCGCCGTACGATCCAGCGCGAGCTGGAGGACTCTCTGTCGGAGAAGATCCTGTACGGCGAGCTCCGCCCCGGCCAGATCGTCAAGATCAAGGTCGAGGGTGAGGGCGACAACGCGAAGTTCGTCTTCACCGGCGAGGCAGCGCCGGCCGACCAGGTTCCGGACTCGGCGGCCGCCATCGCGGAGCCGATCCAGAACTAGTACACGGGTAAAGCAGACCCCGTCGTGAGGAGATTCACGACGGGGTCTGCTTATTTGTTACCCAATAAGGTATACCGCCACCAGAGGTAGTACTACACTCCGTAGAGTGAATCCGGCCTAGTCTCACTCGAGTGATCCACAAGCTTCGCTCGTTACGGTGAGCCGGCCCCGAGATCAGCCCAGCGACGTACCGAGGAATCCACTCCGGGAGTGACGCGGAGAGCGGTGCGCGCACGGGATGCTCGGCGGACGGGCCGAGTTCCCGGCAGGGAAGGGCCTGTTGACCTATGACGCCGACAACCACGGCATGGGCAATCGAGCTCACTTACACGGAGCATGCCTGGGAGGCATCGGATGCGTTTGCGACACGAGGACGGGACACTCGTTCACCTGTCCTACAACGCGGGCGTCCATCCCGCTGAGGACCTGGAGAACCTGATCGCGCACCTGACCCGGTACGCGGTCCCGGTGCGCAAGCGTCTCGGAGTGGAGCGGATGGGGGTGGGCCTGTGGCTCTCCCCGAGTGTCGCCGACCATCTCACCGCCGACCGGATCGAGCTGGTGCGCCTGCGCCGCTCCCTTGAGGAGCGCGGCCTGGAGGTCGTCAGCCTCAACGGCACCGGCGGACGCAATCAGGACGCTCCCGGCCCCGACTGGGCCAAGCCCGAGCGCTACCGCTACACGATGGCGCTGGCCAAGATCCTCGCCTTCCTGCTGCCGGAGGACGTCCGTTTCGGGAGCATCTCCACCATCCCCATCGGCTGGCGCCGTGACTGGCCGGCCGACCTGCACACGATCGCCTCGCGCCGGCTGGAGCGCCTGTCCCGGGAGTTGCGCGGCCTCTACAGCGTCACCGGCAAGACGATCAGGGTCGGTTTCGAGCCGTGGCCCGGCTGCGTGCTGGAGACCACCAAGCAGGCGATGGAACGGGTCTGCGACATCGACTCCGACCACCTCGGAGTCTGCCTGGACGCCTGCCACCTCGCGGGCGGCGCCGAGGAGCCCGGAGCCGCCCTGCGCGGCCTGGCGGCGGCCGGTGCCCCCGTGGTGAAGCTCGGACACGTCCACAACCACGTGAGCGAAGCCTGCCAGGAGCTGCCGAGCACCCGCTCGGTCCTGGAGGACACCCTCACCGCCATGCTCTCCGGCGCGGTGAACGGCACCGCCCACATCGAGGTCGAGACCCACGACCTGGCCGTGCCGCTGCGGACCAAGGGTCCCGGCGCCCTGGTCAGCCTGCTGGCCGAGGAGCTCGACTGGGCCCGCACCAACCTCACCGCGCTCGGCCTGCGCCTGGCCGCCTGAGCGGTCTGAGCCTGGTGGCCCGGCCGGTCTGAACCCGGCGGCCCGAGCGGCCACATGCGCGGCTGGGCGGCCGTGCGCCCGCCGGCCTGGCCGGCGGGCGAGACGACCGGGCGAGACGACCGGGCGACAGCCGGGCGAACGCGCCGCTCAGCCGGGAAGGCGGTAGGTGCCGTCGTCGAGGACTTCGGCCAGGCCGTCGGCCACGAGCCCGTCAAGGGCGCGTTCCCGTTGCACGGCGTCTTCCCAGACCACGTCGAGAGCATCCTTGGGGACGGGGCCGTGGGCCTGCCGCAGGACGGCCAGCAGGCGGCCACGGCACTGGCGGTCGGTGCCGGCGTAGGTCTGGCCCTTGCGGGCGGGACCGTCGTAGGCCGGTTTGCCGGCCAGACGCCAGGCGCACAGGGCGCTGACCGGGCAGTCGGCGCATCGGGGGGTACGGGCCGTGCAGACCAGGGCGCCCAGCTCCATCACCGCGACCGCCCAGACGGGGGCGTCGCCCGCGTCGGGCAGCAGCGACTCGGCGAGCCTGCGCTCGGCGGACGTGGTGGCCTTGGGAGGGTATTCCTCGCCGCTCACGGCTCGCGCCAGAACCCGGCGGACGTTGGTGTCGAGAACGGCGTGACGGCCCTTGAAAGCGAAACTGGCGACCGCGGCCGCGGTGTATTCGCCGATGCCGGGCAACGACAGCAGAGTGGCGTGGTCGGAGGGGACCTCGCCGCCGTGGCGGTCGGTGATGGCTCGGGCGCAGGCGTGCAGGTTGAGGGCTCGGCGCGGATAGCCGAGGCGCCCCCAGTGGCGTACGGCCTCACCCGGAGGCTCCTTGGCGAGCGCGGCGGGCGTGGGCCAGCGCGCCATCCACTCGGTCCATACGGGCAGCACCCGGACCACCGGTGTCTGCTGCAGCATGATCTCGCTGACCAGGATCGCCCAGGGGGAGGCGTCGGGGGTGCGCCAGGGGAGATCGCGGGCGCTCTCGGCATACCAGTCGAGAACGGGTTCCAGTAGGAGGTTCGACTCGGGCACCCTTCGACGATAGTGCCGGGCCGGGCCGTTTCCCCCGCCTTCACCCGTTGAAACGGAAGTGGTAGCGGCGGGTCGCTCCTCAAGACTCATGAAGAATCTTCATACTGTCGGTATGGACCCGGACACTTTCCGTAGTGATATAGGGGTGGACGTCTACTGGCGGCGTCGGATGGCCGCGCTCGTCGGTGTGCTCGTGGTGGTCGCCATCGTGGCCTGGGCCTGCTCGTCGAGTGAGCCGGAGCGCTCGTCGGACGTACAGGCCCAGCTCGATGGGCCGCCCACGCCGGATCCGATCGTGACCGTCCTGCCCACGGTGACGATCACCCCCTCGCCGAGCCCGACGGCGACCCGCAGATCGGCCAGGCCTGCCGCCGGCGCCAAGCGGCCCGGTGACGCCTGCGACTCCTCCGATCTCGTGCTGAACATGCAGGGACAGGGAGACGTCTACACGCTGGGCAGCCAGCCCCGGTTCATCCTCACGCTGGTGAACATCGGCAAGGTGATGTGCACGACCGACGTCGGACCCCGGGCGATGGAGGTCCGCATCACCTCCGGCAGCGACCGCGTCTGGTCCTCGGCCGACTGCGTCAGCGGCGACACCGACGACATCCGCAAGCTCGACCGGGGCATCCCGTATGTCCGGGAGGTCGAGTGGGACCGCCGTCGCTCCGGCGGCGACTGTACGGCCGAGCGTGAGGGCGCCCGGGCCGGCACCTATGTGGCGGTGGTTCGCAGCTCCGGCCTGAGGAGCCCCAAGACCGTCTTCCATCTCCGCTGAGGTGGTCCCGGCCACCGGAGGCGACGCCCGGGAGGTGACAGGTCGGGTCTTCGGGGGCGTCGTGGACGAAGTAGGTGACGGGTGTGACCGGAGTGCCGTGCCAGACGTAAAGCTCAGGGCCAGCCGTAACGCTCCAGAGCTAGACGTGGCGCTGAGGGCGGGCGTAATGCTCACGGCCAGCCGTAGCGCTCAGGGCCAGCCGTAGCGCTCAGGGGCGGGCGTAACTCTCACGGCTAGACGTAGCGCTCCAGGATGGAGGACTCGGCCAGCCGGGACAGGCCCTCGCGGATGTGGCGGGCCCTGGCCTCGCCGACCCCGCCCACCTCCTGGAGGTCGCCGATGCTGGCGGCCAGGAGCTTCTGCAGGCTGCCGAACTGGTCGACCAGGCGGTCGACCACCGTGCCCGGCAGGCGGGGAACCTTGGCCAGCAGGCGGTAGCCCCGGGGGCTCACCGGGGTGTCCAGGGCGTCGTTGCCCGAGTGGCCGAGGACCTGGGCGACGACGGACAGGTCGAGCAGGTCGCTGGAGGACAGCTCGTCGAGGTCGTGCAGGGCGTCGGCGAACTTGCGCGGGCGACGGCCCGCCACGGGCAGGTAGTCGCGCACGATCAGCTCGCGGTCGGTCTCGGTGCCGGCCACCAGCTCGTCGAACTGCAGCGCCAGCAGGCGGCCGTCGGTGCCGAGCTCGACCACGTAACCGGTGATCTCTTCGGAGATGCGCCGGACCATCTCCAGCCGCTGGGCGACCACCGCGATGTCCCGGACCGTCACCAGATCCTCGATCTCCAGCGCCGACAGCGTGCCGGACACCTCGTCCAGGCGGAGCTTGTAGCGTTCGAGGGTGGCCAGAGCCTGGTTCGCCCGGGAGAGGATCGCCGCCGACTCCTCCAGGACGTAGCGGAAGCCGTCGAGGTAGAGGGCGATGATCCGCATGGACTTGCTGAGGGAGATGACGGGCAGGGACGTCTGCACGGCCACTCGCTGGGCGGTGCGGTGGCGGGTGCCGGACTCGTCGGTCGGGATGGCCGGGTCGGGCATCAGATGCACGGCCGCGCGCACGATCCTGAGATCATCGGCGTTCAGCACGATGGCGCCGTCCATCTTGGCGAGCTCGCGCAGCCGCGTCGCGGAGAACTCGACGTCCAGCTCGAACCCGCCGCTGCAGATCTCCGCGACCGTGCTGTCGTAGCCCAGCACGATCAGACCGCCCGTGTGGCCGCGAAGAATGCGCTCCAGGCCGTCGCGTAGTGCGGTGCCCGGAGCGACCGCGGCCAACACGCCTCTACGGCGTTCGTCGAGCCCTTTGTTGGTTGCTGGCACATGACCCCCGTGGTCCGCGTATCACAGTCAGCTTACCGGCGAAGGACCTGCCGGGTCCGGAGTCGCCGGATGGCCGTCTCTAGGTGACGTGCGTGAGCGCGTCCCAGACGTTGTCCGCTTCAATGACGTCGAAACCCGGTATGAAGTTCGCGCCGCGGCCGCCGACCGGGACGAGAGAGCGCTCACCGCCCCGTTTCTGGCCCGTGTCGAGGGAGCCGGTGGGGACCAGGGCGCGGGTGAAGCCCAGCCGGGCGGCCTCCGACAGGCGTCGCCGCACGTCGCGCACCGGACGCAGCTCTCCGGCCAGGCCCACCTCGCCCAGCACGATCAGACCGGGTGGCAGCGCCTTGTCCCCGGCCGCGCTGGCCACGGCGAGCATCACCGACAGGTCCACCGCCGGATCGCTGAGCTTGATGCCGCCCACGGTCGCGGTGAACACGTCACAGCCGCCGAGCTTGGCGTTGAGCCGCCGCTCCAGCACGGCCAGCACCATCGTCACCCGGTAGGTGTCGAGCCCCGAGGACGAGCGCCGTGGCTGCTGGGCCTCGGTCCGCGCGACCAGGGCCTGGACCTCGGCGGGCAGCGGCCGGGTGCCCTCCAGGGTGACCGTGACGCACGTGCCGGGCACCGGCTCGGCGCGGTGGGAGACGAACAGGCCGCTGGCGTCGGCGATGCCCTCGATGCCGCCCTCGTGCAGGTCGAAGCAGCCGACCTCGTCGACGGGACCGTACCGGTTCTTGATCGCGCGGACCATGCGCAGCCGGGAGTGCCGGTCGCCCTCGAAGTGGAGCACGACGTCGACGAGGTGTTCGAGCGTCCGGGGGCCGGCGATCGAGCCCTCCTTGGTGACGTGGCCGACCAGCACCGTGGACATGCCGCGCTCCTTGGCCAGCCGGACCAGGTTCCCGGCGACCTCCCTGACCTGGGTGACCCCGCCGGGAACCCCGGTCGCCTGGGCCGAGCCGATCGTCTGCACCGAGTCGACGATGAGCAGGTCGGGCTGGACCTTCTCCACGTGGGCCACCAGCGCGCTCAGGTCGGTCTCGGCCGCGAGGTAGAGCTGGTCCTGGATCGCGCCGATGCGGTCGGCGCGGACCCGCACCTGGGCCGCGGACTCCTCGCCGGTGACGTAGAGCACGATCTGCTGTCGCGCGATCTTGGCCGCCGCCTCCAGCAGTAGCGTGGACTTGCCGATGCCCGGCTCTCCTGCCAGCAGCACGACGGCGCCCGGCACGAGACCGCCCCCGAGCACCCGGTCGAGCTCGGGCACCCCGGTGCTGCGCGCGTGCGCCACCTCGGCCTTGACCTGACCGATCGGGACGGCCGGAGCCGACACCGCCCCGGCGGAGGCCACGTTCACGCCCCCGCGGGCGGTCTCCTCCTCGACCGTGCCCCAGGCCTGGCACTCGCCGCAGCGGCCCACCCATTTGGCGGTCTGCCAACCGCACTCACCACAGCGATAGCCGACCTTCTTAGCCATGGCCGCACGCTACCGGTCCCGACCGACAACTTTCACCCGGTACGGCGCGCCGTACCGGAAAGGCCGGGGACGGCGTGTCGTACCGGGAGAGGCCGGGGACGCTCACGCGGCCCGCGACGGGTCCGCCGTCAGCTCCGCCATCCGCCGCCGGTCCGGCTCGTCGCGCGGCGTCTGCAGCAGGATCAGGGCGCCCGGCTCCTCCACCGGCCGGAAGAGGGAGAAGACCAGCGTCATCGGCCCCTCGACGACGACGTCGCGCGTGCTCAGGGTGGCGACGGAGGGGCACTGCCACCAGTGGGTGAGGTCGGGGCGGTCCTGTTCCAGGAGGGCGTAGACCTCCCCGGTGCGCACGTCGTCCAGATACGGTCCCGCCTGGCCGCGGAACTGCTGGAACACGGTCATCGCCAGCGGTTCCCAGTCGCGCAGCAACCGCCTCGTCCGAGGATCGCCGGCCATGACCCACATGAGGTTGCGGCGTTCGGCGGGGATCTGCTCTGGATCGCCCCACAGGGCGGTGTAGGCGGCGTTCCACGCCAGCAGGTCGAAGTGGCGGTCGAGGAGGAGCGCGGGGGACAGGGGCCAGCTGTCGAGGATGGGCCGCATCCGGGTGGCCAGCAGGGGATCGGCGGGCAGGTTCGGAGCGGCCAGGCCGGACAGGGTCAGCACGTGACGGAGACCGTCCCCGTCGAGCCTCAGCGTCTTGGCCACCGATTCGAGCACCTGCTTGGAGGCGGAGACCTTGCCCTGCTCCAGCCAGGTGTACCAGGCGATGCCGACTCCGGAGAGCGTGGCCACCTCCTCCCGGCGGAGTCCGGGGGTGCGGCGGCGACCTCCCGGTCGCAGGCCGATGTCCTGGGGGTTCAGCCGCTCTCGATGGGCACGCAGGAACATGCCCAGCTCACGGCGGGCGTCGACGCTCACCCTATGACCTCCGGTATCAGCACAAATAACTTCCTGCCTGATTGTACGGATTTCCGACAATATCGGTGTGAAATGCCCCGTCTGAACGAGGATCCACCGTGATGACCTGCTGGTTGCCCGCCGTACCGGGGTGTCGGCCGTCGCAGTCGCGCCGACGTCGTGAACCGGAAGCCGCGAGGGCGGTCCGGTGAGGAGGTTCCTGGCGGGCCGGATACTGCTGGCCGTGCCGACGCTGATCGGGGTGACCGTGGTGGTGTTCGTCACGGTCAAGCTGATCCCGGGAGACCCGGTCGCGGCGTTCCTCGGCCCCGGGGCCCCGGCGCAGGCACGGGCCGAGCTGGCGGAGCGGCTGGGGCTGAACGCTCCGGTCCCGGGGCAGTACGCGAGCTGGCTGGCTCACGCGATCACCGGTGATCTCGGGGTGTCGATCGCCGGGCAACGGCCCGTCACGGAGGTGCTGGGCGCGGCGCTCGGCAACACGCTGGTCCTCGCGTTCGCGGCGTTCTCGCTGGTGGTCGTCGGCGGCGCGCTGCTGGGAGCGGCGGGCGCGGCCTTCCCCGGACGCTGGCCGGGGCGGTCGGGCGACGGGCTGGCGACCCTGGCGCTCTCGGCTCCGCAGTACGCCGTCGCGCTGCTGCTGGTGGCGTTCGTGGCGGTGGGCACGGGAGTACTGCCGCCGGGCGGGATGCACGACGCCGCCGACCCCGGCGGGTTCGGCGACCTGACGGCCCACCTCGTGCTGCCCGCCACGGCGGCGGCCCTGGTGCCGATGGGGCTGACCGCGCGGATGTTCCGCGCGACGCTGACCGGGCTTCTGGGCGGCGAGATGGTCGAGCACCTGAGGGCCAGGGGGCTGCCGGAGCGGGTGGTGCTGCTGCACGCGGCGCACAACGCCGCCCCCGCGCTGCTGACCATCGGCGGCCTCCAGCTCGCCTATCTGGTCGAGGGTGTGGTCTTCGTGGAGACGATCTTCTCCTGGCCGGGACTCGGGCACCTGCTGTTCACCGCGCTGTCCCAGCGCGATCTGCCGGTGGTCCAGGGCGGCGTCCTGGTCGTGGCGGTCTCCTTCGTCGGGATCAACCTGCTCGTGGACACGGTGCACGCGCTGATCGACCCGAGGGTGCGCCGATGAGACGCGCCGCGCTCGTCGCCGTCCTGCTGCTCTGCGCCGCCGCCCTGGCCGCCCCCTGGCTCGCGCCGTACGGCCAGGCGGAGGGCCTGCTGAGGGACAGGCTGCTGCCGCCGGGCAGCGCCGGTCACCTGCTCGGCACCGACGGCCAGGGTCGTGACCTGCTGAGCCGGCTGATCTGGGGCGCCCGGCCCTCGCTGCTGTGCGGCGTGCTGCCGGTCGGGGTCGCGCTCGTCCTGGGGACCTTCCTGGGGGTCGCCGCCGGGCTCGGCCCGCGCGCCGTCGAGAACCTCATCATGCGGTTGCTCGACGTGCTCTACGCGTTCCCGGCGGTGCTGCTGGCGATCGCCGTCGCGTCCGCGCTGGGCGCCGGCCTGACCGGCACCGTCGTCTCGCTGTCGGTCGTGCTCACCCCGGCCGTGGCCCGTGTGGTCCTGACGGAGGTGGCCGCGATCAGGAACGCGGACTTCATGGAGGCCGCGCGGGCGTCCGGCGCCCGGTGGCACACGATCGCGCTGCGGCAGGTCGTGCCGAACGTGCTGCCCGCCGCGTTCGTCTACTGCACGGCGCTCGTCGGGCTCGCGGTCGTCTACGGGGCGGGCATGTCCTTCCTCGGGCTGGGGGTCGCGCCCCCGGCGGCCGAGTGGGGGTCGATGCTGAACGAGCTGCGGCAGTACGCCTTCAGCGCCCCGCTGATCGCCGCGGTTCCCGCGGTCGTCATCTTCGCCGTGTCCGTCGCCTTCAACGTGCTCGGGAGCGGCACCGGCGGGTCAGGGGGCAGGCCGTGAGCGCGGGACTGGTCGTCCGCGACCTCGTGGTGGCGGCGGGCGGCGCGCGGATCGTCGACGGGGTGAGCCTCCGGGTGGCGCAGGGGGAGACGCTGGTCGTGCTCGGGGAGTCGGGCAGCGGCAAGACGATGACCGCCCGCGCGATCCTCGGACTGCTCGGGCCGCGCTTGACGGTGACCGGCGAGGTCACCCTCGACGGCGGTCCGCTCGTGCGGGGCAGGGACGTGGGCCTCGTGCCGCAGGACCACTCGGCAGCCCTCGACCCGCTCCGCAGGGTGGGGTCGCAGATCGCCGAGGTGCTGCGTCGCCACGGGGTGGCGGTGAGCCGGCCCCGGGCTCGGGAGACGGCCCTGGAGCTGCTCGACCGGGTCGGGGTGCGGGATCCGGCGCGGGTCGCCCGCGCCTACCCGCACGAGCTGTCCGGCGGCCTGCGGCAGCGCGCGCTGATCGCCGTCGCGATCGCCTGCGGGCCGCGGCTGCTGATCGCCGACGAGCCCACCAGCGCGCTCGACGTCACCGTCCAGGCCACGGTGCTCGGCCTGCTCGACGGGCTGGGCGCGGCGCTGCTGATGATCACGCATGACATCCGGGTGGCGCGCGGGATCGGGGACGCGGTCGCCGTGATGCGCGACGGGCGGATCGTGGACCGGGGCCCGGTGAGGGACGTCCTGGACCACCCCGGCCACCCCTACACCCGCGGCCTGCTCGACGCCGAACCCCGCCCCGGCGTGCCCCGGGGCGAGCTGGCGGGAGGACTCGCATGAACGGACCCCTGCTCGTCGCCGAGCACCTGACCAAGCGCTTCCCCTCGGGGGTGGTCGCGGTGGACGACGTGAGCCTCGTCGTGCACGCCGGAGAGAGCGTCGGCCTCGTCGGCGAGTCCGGCTCGGGCAAGTCGACCACCGCCCGGCTGGTGCTGCGCCTGCTCCGGCCGGACTCCGGCAGGGTCAGGTTCGCCGGGCACGACCTCGCCGGGCTGCCGGAGCGCCGGATGCGCCCGCTCAGGGCGCGGATCCAGTTCGTGCCGCAGAGCCCGCGCACCTCGCTCAACCCGCGGCTGCGGGTGGGCGAGTCGATCGCCTTCAACCTCCGCGCGCACGGGCTTCCCGCCGGGAGGGTTCCCGAGCTGCTCGAACAGGTCGGGCTGACCGCCGACCACGCGCGCAAGCGTCCGCGGGAGCTGTCCGGCGGGCAGGCGCAGCGGGTGGCCATCGCCCGCGCCTTGGCCACCCGGCCCGATCTCGTGGTGTGCGACGAGCCGGTGTCCGCGCTGGACAAGAGCGTGCAGGCGCGGGTGCTCAACCTGCTGGCGCGCCTGCAGCGGGAGACCGGCGTGGCCTACCTGTTCATCTCCCACGACCTGGCCGTCGTCGAGCACCTGTGCGACCGGGCGCTGGTGATGCGCGGCGGCAAGGTCGTGGAGGAGGGCCCGACCGAGACCCTGTGGCGCTCCCCGCGACACCCCTACACCCGGTCGCTGCTGGCGGCCGTACGTCCCCTGACAGGAGAACTCCCTTGAGACTGCGTGTCACGGCCCTCGCCGGGCTGCTCGCGCTGGCCCTCGCGGCCTGCTCGGCCGCGCGGGGCGGCACCCCTCCCGCCTCCACCTCCGACGGTGCGGGCGGCGGCACCCTGGTGGTCGGCATGACCTCCTCCGACCTGCCCAACGTCGACACCGTGCTCAACGGGCAGGGGTTCGAGGGCAAGCGCTTCGTGGGCTTCCAGCTCTACGAGGGGCTGACCCGCCACGACCTGAGCAGGACCGACGGGGGCGCCCCGCTCACCGGCGCGCTCGCCACCTCGTGGACGCACGGCGACGACGCCAGGACCTGGACCTTCGAACTCCGCCAGGGGGTGAAGTTCCACGACGGCACCCCGTTCGACGCGGACGCGGTGATCGTCAACTACGACCGCTACACGAAGAAGGGCGATCCGTACGCGACGGCCGCGCTGCAGGCCGCCGCCGGGGAGTACGCCGGCTCGTTCGCCTCCTACCGCAAGGTCGACGACCGCCACGTCGAGATCGTCACCAAGTCCCCCAACGGGCACCTGCCCGACGACGTGGCCCATCTGTACATCGTCAGCCCCGCGGCGCTGAAGAAGGGCGACTTCGGCAAGAACCCGGTCGGGACGGGGCCGTTCAGGTTCGGCTCGCTCACCCCGGGCCAGCGGCTGGAGCTGCTGCCGTTCAAGGACTACTGGCGGGGCGCCGCCAAGCTGGACAAACTGGTCCTGCGTCCCATCCCCGACCCCGCCGCCCGGCTCGCCGCGCTCCGCTCGGGCGAGGTCGACTGGATCGAATACCCCTCGCCCGACGACGTGACCGCGCTCAAGGACGCGGGTTTCCAGATCTCGGTCAACGGCTATGACCACATCTGGTACTGGATCCTGGACACCGCGAAGAAGCCGTGGAGCGACGTGCGCGTACGGCGCGCCGCCAACTACGCGATCAACCGGGAGTCCCTGGCGAAGGACCTGCTCAAGGGCACCGCGGACCCCGCCTACCAGGCGGCGCCCAGGGCGACGGGCGCCTACGACGCGGCCGGCGACGTCTACTCCTACGACCCGGCCAAGGCGAAGGCGCTGCTCGCCGAGGCGGGGGTGGCCGGCGGGTTCGAGACCACGGTCGTGGTGCCGACCGCCGGCTCGGGCAACCTGCTGCCGGTGCCGATCGCCGAGAGCCTCCAGCGGGACCTGGCGGCGGTCGGCATCAAGGTCACGATCAAGACCGTCGAGTGGTCCGCGCTGCTCGGCGACGAGGCGTCGGGCAAGGTGCCGCTGGGCGCCGACGCGATCGCCCAGTCGACCACGCTGTTCCAGTCCGAGGCGCTGCTGCCGCTCTTCCTCGGCTCCGGCAGCCCGTTCTGGACCGGCCACTATTCCAACAAGCAGGTGGACACATTGTTCAAGAAGGCACAGGAGTCCCCGGACCAGACCGAGCGGACCGCGAGCTACCGGGAGGCGCTCGGCCTGGTCACCCAGGACGCGCCGTGGCTGTTCGTGGTCAACGACCGCAACCCGCGCGCCCTCGCCCCGCGGGTGAAGGGGCTCGTCCAGCCGCAGTCCTGGTTCCTGGACCTGACCACGGTCACGGTGGCACGATGACGCCGTCATGGGGGGTGACGCTGCCGCTGCCGGGCATCCCGTTGGCCGCGCACCGGCACATCGTCGAACGCATGCCCGATCTCGGCTACTCCGATGTCTGGACGGCGGAGGGCGGCGGCTACGACGCCTTCACCCCGCTGGCCCTGGCCGCGGCCTGGTCGTCGCGGGTGCGCCTGGCCACCGGGATCGTCCCCGCCCAGACCCGCGGTCCCGCGGTGCTCGCCCAGCACGCGGCCACGCTCGCCGAGGTGGCGCCGGGGCGGGTGCTGCTCGGCGTGGGCTCCTCGGTGCCCGCGCACGTCAGCGACATCAACGGCATCCCGTTCGTCGAGCCCTTCAAACGCACCCGCGACGTGGTGCGCTTCCTCAAGCGCGCGCTGCGCGGCGACTACGTGACCGGGCCGTTCGACACCTTCGAGATCACCGGCTACCGGCTGCCCTGGGTGCCGGTCGAGCCGCCCAAGGTCATCGTGGGCGCGCTGCGGCCGGGAATGCTGCGGATGGGATTCGAGGACGGCGACGGGGCGATCTCCAACCTGCTCTCCGCCTCGGACGTGGCCAAGGTCGTCGACGCGGTCGGGCCGCAGCCGCCCGGCAAGGAACTCGTGGTCAAGGTCTTCGTGTGTCCGTCGGACGACCCCGAGTTCGTACGGCGGGCGACCCGGCCGTTCCTGGCCTGGATCCTCAACCGCGAGCCGTACCGGAAGTTCCAGGAGTGGCTGGGACGGGGCGATCTGCTCGCCGACGTCCACGGCCGGTGGGACAGGGGTGACCACGCCGGCGCCGCGGCGGCGCTTCCCGGCGAGGTCGTGGACGAGCTGTTCGTCAACGGGACGCCGCAGGAGTGCCGGGAACGGATCGCGAGGTTCCACCGGCCGGGGGTGACCTCGCTCCAGCTCTACGTCAGCCTGCCGCCCGAGGTCGGTGGCGACCCCGAGGCGGTGCTGCGGATCCTGCGGGAGCTCGGGCCCGGCTAGATGTGCCCTTCGAGGTCGGCGAGGAGCAGACGCTTGGGCTTGGCGCCGACGATCTGCTGGACCACCTCGCCGCCCTTGTAGAGGTTGAGCGTCGGCAGGCCCATGACGCCGTAGCGGGCCGCGATCTCCTGGTGCTCGTCGTAGTTGAGCTTGGCGATCGTGACGCGGTCACCGTGCTCGGCCTCGATCTGCTCCAGGATCGGCGCGATCATCCGGCACGGCGGGCACCACTCGGCCCAGAAGTCGACCAGGACGGGCTTGTCGCTCTGAAGAACCTGCTCGGCGAAGTTGTCGGCGGTCAACGTGATCATGACTTTTCCTGCTTTCTGAATACGCATCCGGGGCAGGCGGCGGTGAGCTGTCCGGCGACCTCGGCGCGCCGGGTGAGCAGCGTGCGGATCTCCTCGTCGATCTCGGCCAGCTTGCGCTGGTAGACCGCCACCGACTCCGGGCAGGACCCGCCCGACTCGTGGCCGGCCCGCAGGCACGCCACGAACGGCCGGGCGTCCTCCAGGGTGAAACCGACGGTGAGCAGGGACCTGATCTCGGTGACGAGTCTCAGGTCCGCCTCGCCGTACTCCCGGTAGCCGTTGGCCGTCCGCCGCGCCGTGATCAGCCCCTGCTGCTCGTAGTAGCGCAGCGCGCGGGTGCTGACCCCGGCCAGTTTCGCGAGCTCCCCGATCCGCATCCGTCCTCCTTACGGGATCACGCTAAGCGTTGACACCAACGTCAAGGTCAAGCGGTTCGCCGGGACATTTCATCCCGGATATCCGCAGATGGGGTGGGCGGGTGACGTCCGGGGGCGGTCAGAACCGCTTCCAGCGCAGGACGTTGGGGTAGGCGAGCTCCAGACCGGGGGTCTCGGCGATGGCCTGCTCGGCGACCTCGGGGGTGAACTCGATGCGCAGCACCGCCTCCAGATCGGCGCGGCGCTCGAAGGACATGCGCAGGTCGAGTGGCCGGCTCTGCCAGCCCTGGCGGCTCCAGAAGTCCTCGACGGACCTGGCCGAGTAGGACGGGACCGACCGGCTGAACCAGCGGCCGAACGCGCCGCGGCCGGCGTCGAGGTCGATCACGAAGGCGGCGCCGTCCCGCCGTACCACCCGGGAGAGCTCGGCCAGGCCCGGTTCGCAGCCGGGGCCGAAGAAGTAGGCCCAGCGGGCGATGGCCACGTCCACCGAGGCGTCGGGCAGGGGGAGGGCCTGGGCGGTGGCCGGATGGACCTCGACGTTGGGCAGCGGCCGGCAGCGGCTTCTGGCCAGCCGTACGAGCTCCTCGTGCGGCTCGACGCCGATCACGCGGGCGGCGGTGGCCGACAGGGAGGGCAGGTGGTAGCCGGTTCCGCAGCCGATGTCGAGGACCGTCGCGCCGGTCCACGGCCGGATGGCGGCCATCGCGGCCTCGGCCGCGTCCTCGGGGTCCACCGCCCGGTTCTCCAGCTCGTAGAGGTGGGGGGTGTTCCAGATGTTCGGGCTGGGGATGGCACCCTTCAAGAACTGCGGCATGTCCTCACCGTAGCGACCCGGCATCCTCCCGGCCTCTTCGGAGACCGGGGCCTCCCGGCCGGAGCCGGGCTCATTCGTCCGCGCTCGCGCTTAGGCTGGCATCGTGAGTGCGCGAATCGAACGGGCCTGCGGGCGCGGCGATGCCGGCTCACGTGAAGTCCGGCCGGAGGCGAGGAAGCCGTATGAGCGTCATCCGAGTACCTAGTGCGAAGATCGCGCTGTCCACCGCGTCCGTCTATCCGGAGCGCACCCCCGACGCCTTCGAGCTGGCGGCGCGCCTCGGATACGACGGTGTGGAGATCATGGTGGGCGCCGACCCCGTGAGCCAGGACATCGACGTCCTGGAGCGGTTGTCGGACCACTACGAGCTGCCGATCCTGGCCATCCACGCGCCGTGCCTGCTGGTGACCCAGCGGGTGTGGGGCAAGGACCCGTGGGCCAAGCTCCAGCGGGCGCAGCGGGCCGCCGAGCGGGTGGGCGCCAAGACGGTCGTGGTGCATCCGCCCTTCCGCTGGCAGCGTGACTACGCGCGCGATTTCGAGACCGGCCTGGTCCGGATGCGCGAGGAGACCGACGTGGTCTTCGCCGTGGAGAACATGTTCCCGTTGCGGGCCCGCGGCAACGAGGTCGTGCCCTACTCCCCGGACTGGAACCCGGTCGACTACAACTTCCCGCAGGTGACGCTGGACCTGTCGCACACGGCGGTGTCCGGGGTCGACGCGATGGAGATGTTCACCAAGCTCGGCGACCGGCTCGCCCACCTGCACCTGGCCGACGGCGTCGGGGTGGCGAACAAGGACGAGCACCTGGTCCCCGGCCGGGGCGGCCAGCCGTGCGCGCCGATCCTGGAACGGCTGGCGGGCAACGGCTACGACGGCCTGGTCGTGTTGGAGATCAACACGCGCAAGGCCGCCAGCCGCACCGAGCGGATCGACGACCTGACCGAGGCGCTCGCCTTCGCGCGCCTGCACCTGGCCACCTCTTCCAGCGTGTGAGCTCTGACAGCGCATGAGCGGACGACCTCTGACCGCAAGTCCCGTGGCGACGCGGGAGATCGACCGAGGAGTGAAAGACCCGTGGCGACGCGGGAGATCGACCGATGAGTGAACGACCTGTGAGCGATCGACCCGCGGGCGGGCAGCCCGCGAGCGAGCCGGACAGCGGCAGACGGCGTCCCGGGCGCAGACCCGGAGCGGCGGACACGCGCGGCCAGATCCTGGCGGCCGCGCGCGAGACCTTCGCGGAGAAGGGGTTCGACAAGGCGACCATCCGCGGCATCGCCCGGCAGGCGGAGGTGGATCCGGCGCTGGTCCACCACTACTTCGCGAGCAAGGAGGGAATGTTCGTCGCGGCCATGGAGCTGCCGATCAACCCCGACGACGTCATACCGATGATCACTGCGGGGCCGCGCGAGGAGATCGGCGAGCGGCTGACCCGGTTCGTCCTGACGATGACCTCCGACGCCGGCGCCCGCCAGCCCGTGCTGGCGCTGGTCCGTAGCGCGATGACGAACGACCAGGTGGTCGCGATGATCCGGGAGTTCCTCACGCAGGCGATCCTGAATCGGGTCGCGGAGATCCTCCGGATCGCGCCGATCCGGATGGAGGCGGCCTTCGCGCAGCTTTTCGGGGTGGTCCTGATGAGATACGTCGTCAAGCTGGAGCCGCTGGCCTCGGTCGACGTCGAGGAGCTGGTGCCGCTGCTCGCGCCCACGATCCAGCGCTATCTCGACGGGCCGTAACGGCACCGGCGTCCGAGCCGCTATCCGGCCGGCGTCCGGCCGGCATCTGGTCGGCGTCCGAGCCGGCATCCGGCGGCCGGCATGTGTGCAGAGCATTGTTCTGGGCATCGAAGTGGCCATATGGTGACCACGGTCACCACGGATCGCGGTCGGAAAACAAGTTACCCGTCGGTAGGATTCGTGGCGACCCGTCGTCACCGTGGATGACCGGCGGTCGTACGCTGGCAGCCAACGCCGTCTGTGGGAGGACCCCGTGCTCTGGGTAGCGGTAATCGGGCTGGTCATGACAGCCGTCGCGGTCGCGCTTGCCGCGCGCCGTGTGCTGTTCCTATATAAGCTCGCCACCGTCGGGCCGCCCGCGCCCGAGCGGGTCGAATACGCCAGGAACCACGTCGGTGACGAGGTCAAGGCGCAGCTCGTCGAGGTCTTCGGGCAGAAGAAGCTGCTGAAGTGGACCGCTTCGGGCACCGCGCACTTCTTCGTCATGTGGGCGTTCTTCATCCTGGCGACCGTCTATCTGGAGGCCTACGGCGCCCTGATCCAGGGCGCGGTCACCGGCACGCCCGACTTCCACATCCCGCTCATCGGGACCTGGGCCGTCCTGGGCTTCCTGCAGGACTTCATCGCGGTCGCGGCGCTGATCGGCCTGATCGCCTTCGCGGTCATCAGGATCAAGAACTCGCCCAAGAAGCTGGGGCGCAAGTCCCGCTTCTCCGGCTCGCACCTCGGCGGCGCCTGGCTCGTCCTCTTCATGATCTTCAACGTGATCTGGACGATGTTCCTTTTCCGCGGCGCCGCGTTCAACACCGGCAACCTCCCCTACGCCTCCGGGGCGTTCGCCTCCGAGGCCGCGGCCGCCCTGATCAGGCCGCTGGGCGAGTCGGTCAACGAGGTGCTGGAGCACGTCGGGCTCCTGCTGCACATCGGCGTCATGCTGGTGTTCCTGGTGATCGTGGTGAACTCCAAGCACCTGCACATCTTCACCGCCCCGCTGAACGTGATGTTCTCCCGCCGCCCGAACGGCAACGGCTCCGCCCAGCCGATGCGGATCGACGGCAAGGTCGTCGACTTCGAGGACGAGGACCTCGACGGGGACAAGCTGGGCCGCGGCAAGATCGAGGACACCACCTGGAAGGGTTTCCTCGACTTCTACACCTGCACCGAGTGCGGTCGCTGCCAGTCGCAGTGCCCGGCCTGGAACACCGACAAGCCGCTGTCGCCGAAGATGCTGATCCTCGACCAGCGCGACCACGCCTTCAAGGTCGCCCCCTACCTGATGGCCACCCAGGAGCAGCGGGCCGACCTGCACGAGGACGTGCTCGCCCTGCTGGACAAGCCCCTGGTCGGCGAGGACGGCGTCATCCACCCGGACGTGCTGTGGTCCTGCACCAACTGCGGCGCCTGCGTCGAGCAGTGCCCGGTGGACATCGAGCACATCGACCACATCCTCGACATGCGCCGCTACCAGGTGATGGTGGAGTCGAACTTCCCGTCCGAGGCCGGCGTCATGGTCAAGAACCTGGAGAACAAGGGCAACCCGTGGGGGATGTCCGAGATGAAGCGGGCCGACTGGATCGAGGAGCTCGCCGGCCGCGACGAGGATCCGATCGAGATCCAGCTCATCGACGAGACGATGCCCGAGGACACCGAATACCTGTTCTGGGTCGGCTGCGCCGGCGCCCTGGAGGACCGGGCCAAGAAGACCACCAAGGCCGTCGCGGAGCTGCTGCACATCGCCGGCGTGAAGTTCGCCGTGCTCGGCCCGATGGAGGCCTGCACCGGTGACCCGGCTCGCCGCCTGGGCATGGAGTTCCTCTTCGACATGCTGGCCAAGCAGAACATCGAGACGCTGAACGAGGCCGGGGTCAAGAAGATCGTCGCGACCTGCCCGCACTGCTTCAACACCCTCGCCAACGAGTATCCGCAGCTCGGCGGCACCTACGAGGTCGTTCACCACACCCAGCTCCTGGCCAAGCTGGTGGACGAGGGCAAGCTGGTGCCGGTCACGCCCATCGAAGAGAAGATCACCTACCACGACCCGTGCTTCCTGGGCCGTCACAACAAGGTCTACTCCCAGCCCCGCGACATCATGGCGAAGGTGCCGGGTGTGCAGACGCAGGAAATGCACCGGCACAAGGAGCGCGGTTTCTGCTGCGGCGCCGGCGGCGCACGAATGTGGATGGAGGAGCGGCTCGGCAAGCGCATCAACACCGAGCGCGTGGACGAGGCGTTGACCACCGATCCCGACACCATCTCCACCGCCTGCCCGTTCTGTCTGGTCATGCTGGGCGACTCGATCAACGAGAAGAAGAACGCAGGTGAGGCGAAGGAGACGCTGGAGGTCGTCGACGTCTCCCAGCTTCTGATCAAGTCCATCAAGGGGCAGCCCGTCGAGGCCTCCTGACCGGCGGTCAGGCACGGCTTTCCGGTCAGTCGTGCCTGACAATCGGTAAAGATGTGGAGAAAAGGACGCTAGGTCCGAAACTCTTCCTGTCTATTACGGAAAAATCACGGTAACCTCAACGTCGCGTAGCTCATTGGACGGGGAGGGAGCTGACGATGCGTGCCGTCGTCACGGACGCCGAGGTCACTCTGACCGACGTTCTCTCGGTCCGGTTGTCCATCGACGAACCGATCGCGAGCGGCGCCCAGCTGATCCTGCGTCATCGCGTCACCACCGACGAGCGTCCGGTGGTGCTGGGCACCCCGGGAGCCGAGGCGCGCGACGCGACGCTCGCGGTCTCGCTCGCGCCGCTGACCCTCATCCCCGGCCGCTGGGACGTCTACCTCAAGCAGGAGGGGACGCCGCGCACCCGGCTGCGGAGCGTCGATCCGGGTTTCTCCCTCGACCGTCTCGACACCTACGCGCTGAGCCGTCGCACCCGGGCCCACCGAGCCTACCGGACGCGTAACGGCTTCCTGGCGCTGAAGGTGGACGAGGCCGAGCCGGCCGCGGAGGTCCGCGCGGTCTGGTTCCGCGAGGGCCGCTTCGAGGTCACCGGGCTGCTGGCCTTCACCGGCTTCGACGACGACGAGTCCCGGCACGAGGCGCGGCTCACTCTGCGCCGCGGTCATCCCGACGCCGAGCTCACCACGACCGCGACGGTTCAGGGGGTGCGTTTCCACGCCGCGCTCTCCCTGTGCGACGTGCTCGCCGCCGCGCCCGAGCAGCCGGGCACCTGGGAACCCTCGCTGGAGGTGGACGGCCTGGCCGCGCCGCTGCGCCTGGGCTCCCGGCTGGACGACGTGGACGGCAAACGACGGCGCCTGCACTACCCGGCGGAGGAGATCGACGGGGTGCCGATCCGACCTCGCTACACCGCCGACGACGAGCTCAGGATCGAGGTCGGAGGGTGAGGATCTGCCTGCTCGTCCCCTCCGTCTACGGCATGCGGGGTGATGTCCGCTCGATCGTCAACCTCGCGGGGGAGCTGGCCGGACGCCACGATGTCGAGATCGTCAGCGTCCGCCGCCACCGGGAGAAACCGTTCTTCCCCGTGGAGCCGAGGGTGACGCTGTCCTGGGTGCTCGACGCCCAGCCCGGCGCCCGGCATCTGCTGCCACAGGGGCAGATGCGCACCGAGGTCGCCCTCTGGCGGCGGCTGCGCGGGCTCAAGGCCGATGTGGTCATCAGCACCAGGCCGGGGCTGAGCGTCCAGGTGGCCAGGCACGCCCCCCGCGACGCCGTACGGATCGCCCGCGAGTGGGGACACCCGCCGGTGCCCGGACCGATCAGGAAGTTCTACCCGCGCCTGGACGCGGTGGTCACCCCCACCGAGACGATCCGCGAGGAGTGGGACCGCCTGCTGGAGGGCGGCGTCGGGGTCGAGGTGATCCCGGACGCGCTCCCCGCCGGTCCCTGGCCGCGCTCGCGGATGGACAACCGCATCGTCGCCGCGGGCGGGCGCTGGGTGCCGGGGAAGGCCTACGACCGTCTGGTCCGTGCGTTCGCCACCGTCGCCGACAAACGCCCCGACTGGCGGCTGCGCCTGTACGGCGGAGGCCCGGAGGACAGGAGCCTGCGCGACCTGGTCCAGGACCTGAACCTGCATAACCACGTCTACTTCATGGGCACGACCTCCGATCTGACCGGCGAGTTCGCCAAGGCGTCGATCGTGGCGGCGACCTCCCGGGCCGAAGTGCCCGGCATGACGGTGATCGAGGCGATGGCCAGCGGCGTGCCGGTGATCGCCTTCGACAGCCCTGGCGGGCCGGGCGACTTCGTGACCGACGGCCGCAGTGGAGTCCTGGTCCCCGAGGGGGAGGGCGAGATCGAGGCGTACGCGTCCGCGCTGCTCGCGCTCATCGACGACGAGCGCCGGCGCCGGGAGCTCGCGGCCGGCGCGCTGGGCGCCGCGGCCGCCCACGCCGCGCCTTCGGTGGCCGAGCGGTGGGAGAAACTGATCGCGACCGCTTCCCGTTGAGCCTCACACGAGTACCGTTGGGGCATGCATGGCTACAGTGGCGACAAGCAGGCCTATCTGACCCGGCTTCGGCGGATCGAGGGACAGATCAGGGGTCTGCAGCGGATGGTCGAAGAGGATGCCTACTGCATCGACGTGCTGACACAGGTCTCGGCGGCCACACGAGCGCTTCAGGCGGTGGCGCTCGGCCTGCTGGAGGACCACATCGGGCACTGCGTGGCCGACGCCGTCAACACCGGCGGCCCCGAGGCGCAGGAGAAGGTCAAGGAGGCCTCGGCGGCGATCGCCCGCCTCGTCCGTTCGTGACTAGTCACCGGACCATCCTTCCGAACCACGTCCCGGACTCCTGTCGAGGAGCCCGGGACTAGGCCGTTCGGACGGTTTCCTCATCGGCTTCAGCAGATCGCCGAAGCACTCAATCCGAGCGCGTTGTCGAGCTCCGCCAAGGTAAGTGGCCGTTCGCTGATGGCGACGGCGGTCAACACCTCGGCGTAGAGCGCGATCTCGTCCAACGCGACACGGTCGTGGACCCTAGAGTCCAGGTCGTCGTGCCCCACCGCGTCGTCCTTCCTTCCGCAGCCCACACCCACTTCGAGGTTACGGCGGGCGCTCTTACGTGCCCATGGCCCATCGGGACCATTCCTTACGGCACCGTCGCGCCCTCAGAAGGATCATTTCCCGAATCGGAGATCACAATTCAGACAATCAACCGATGTGTGGGGGGATAGAGGGATATAAGGAGAGTAAGGGGAAAATAACTGCATTTGTGGTTTAAGTATGCTGGCCCTTGTCAGAAGTGGCGGGGAAAGGTCCCCGAGACTCCGGGGACGGGGTCGTCGCGCTCGTGGATCAGCCGGTGCACGAGCGCCGAGGCGGTGGCGAACCCGCGCTCCGGCACCGTGGTCCCGCTGAGCCCGCACCACGCGAGTCCGGTGGCGTAGGCGGCGCCGAGCAGGGCCGCCGCCGAGGCCCGGTCCGGCGGATGCAGCGCCGGCGGCAGCTCGCCGGAACGCGGCCAGCACCCCCGCAGCGGGTGCGCCGGGTCGATGAGCACCACATGGAGGATGTGCCGCAGCTCCGGGTCCAGCAGCGGGTAGAGCGAGTCGGCCGCCCGGGGGGCGAACGCCGCCAGATCGGCGGCGAGGAGCGAGGCCGCCACCGCCCGCGGGTCGGCGCCCTTCGGCACCAGGAATTCCAGCGCCTGGACCAGGTCGTAGACCACGTGCTGGAAATGCTCGCCCGGGGAGAGATCCGGCAGCGTCATGTGGGGCGGGCAGCGCGACAGCCACGCCTGCCGTACGGCGCCGTCACCGTGGTGGGCGACGGAGGGGTCGGGGCCGGTACGGCGCAGCACCGGCTCCAGCATGGTCAGCAGGGCCTCGGCCCGAGGACGGAAGCGCCGGTCGCCGCGGATCGCGTCGGCGGTGTCGGCCATCAGCGCGACCAGCCGGAGACCGGCCTCGGGGTGGCCCGCCCTGACCCGCTCGCCGTACAGCGCCACCAGGTCGTCGAGAGAGGAGGCGGGCAGCCAGCGCACCCACTCGTCACCGGGCAGCGGACGGGCCAGGAACTCGCCGAACATCGACAGCAGCACCTCGTTGCCGTCGAAGGCCGGGGCGTAGGCGCACCACATGAGCGTGCCCCAGACCGCGGCGACCGGGCTGGCCACCTCACCGGCGAAGATCTCGGCGAACGGCCCGATGAGCGGGAAATCCTCCCGGCGCCTGCCGCGCTGGGCGATGACCAGCTCGCGGACCCGCTCGGTGACGTCGAGCGGCACGTCCGGGCCGACGAACCCCTGAACCGACCCCCGGTCGGCGGTGAAGTCGGGACCGCCCGGAACCACGTACGGCACGATCATCGAGGTGGTGTGGACGACCTGTGCCGCCGCGCGGAAGCCCGGATCGGCCGGGGGCGCGGCCAGGTGCCAGCGTCCGTCGGCCGGATCCTGCCGGTACCACCGGGCGTGCGCGCCGAACAGCCAGCGCCCGCCGTCCGGGGCGACCAGGGTGCGCAGCGCGATCGCCTGGGCACGCGCGGGCAGCGGGAGCGCCGCCCATCGGTGGTCGGCGACCATCGTGCGCACATCGCTCTCGATGACGTCGAAACAGTCCCAGTGCCGCACGGCGGTCATGTTACCCATCGCCTCCCGGCGCGTCAGCGGCCCGCGGGCCCGGCACGCGGACGCTCAAGCCGGTGAACCTGGCCACGCGGACGCTCAAGCCGGTGAACCTGGCCACGCGGACGCTCAAGCCGGTGAACCTGGCCACGCGGACGCTCAAGCCGGTGAACCTGGCCACGCGGACGCTCAAGCCGGTGAACCTGGCCACGCGGACGCTCAGGCCGGTGAGCCCGGCCACGCGGACGCTCAGGCCGGCGGGACGACGGTCGCCGCCCGGTGCCGGGCGGCTTTGGCCAGATAGTTGTCGGGAGTGCGGGCGAAGGAGGCGCGGTCGTCGTCGGTCAGCTCGCGGACGACCTTTCCCGGCACACCCGCGACGAGCACCCCGGCCGGGATCTTCTTGCCCGGCCCCACCAGGGCGCCGGCCGCGACGAGCGAGCCCGCGCCGATCCGGGCCCCGCCGAGCACGATCGCGCCGATGCCGACGAGCGCGCCGGTCTCCACATGGGCGCCGTGCACCATGGCCTTGTGCCCCAGACTGACCCGGGACTCCAGCACGGCGGGCTGGCCGGGGTCGGCGTGCAGGCAGCACAGGTCCTGGATGTTGCACTCGTCGCCGACCTCGATGAGCTCGTCGTCACCGCGCAGGACCGCGCCGTACCAGACGTTCGCGGCGCGGCCGAGCCGTACCCGGCCGACGATCACGGCCCCGGGGGCCACGTAGGCGTCTGGGTGGATCTGGGGGATCGCGTCCCCGTCGAGGGAGGCGATGTAGGGGCTGGTGTCCATGTGATTGATGTTACGGTGAGTGAGCTTGCCCGATATTTCCGCAAGCAGGTCACGCGTTCCGGTTGCGGACTTGGACAGTAAGCAGGAAAGTCGTCTCCTGACGTCTCCTTTCCCGCCACACAACCTCCACGGGCAGCGCTATGACAAACCAGCACGAGAGCTTTCCCGATCTGATGCATGAGGACTCGTTCGAGGTCGTCATGCGCGGCTACAACCGTCGCCAGGTTCACGACTACATGAACCGCAACCGTAACCAGATCCGCGATCTGGAGGAACGGCTCACGCGATCGATCGAGCAGGTCGAGCAGAGCCGGATCGAGTTGTCGGAGGCACGGCGGAGGCTTTCCGACGCCCCGCAAGACTACGACGAGCTCGGCCAGCGGCTCAGCCAGATCCTGAAGCTGGGAGAGGAGGAGGCGGGCGCCAAGAGGCAGGTCGCCGAGGCCGAGGCCAACAAGCTGCGCGAGGACGCCGCCGAGGAGGCGCAGCGGCTGGTCAACTCGGCGCTGGAGCGGGCCGAGGGCATGATGAACGCCGCCCAGCAGGAGGCCGAGCGCCGGGTCGCCGAGGCCACCGCCGCCGCCGAGCAGATGCTGGCCCAGGCCGGCGGAGACGCCGAGGAGACCCTCAACGCCGCCCGCGCCGAGGCCGAGGAGACCCTGCGCGGCGCCCGCGCCGAGGCCGACCGGATGGTCACCTCGGCCAGGAACGAGGCCGAGCGGACGATCGAGAGCGCCCGTGCCGAGGCCGAGTCCACCCTGGGCAGCGCCAGGGCCGAGGCGGAGTCCACCGTCTCCTCCGCCAACGCGGAGGCCCATGCCACGCTGACGGCGGCCCAGCAGCGCGCCGCGCTCCTGGACGAGACGACCGGCCGCCGGGTGACCTACCTCACCGACACCCACCGTGAGGTCATGCGCCGCCTCAACGAGATGGGCGCCGTGCTGGGAGACCTGATCCACCGCGAGAACGCCGCCGGAGCCCTGATCGACGAGGCCTCCGTGCTTCCCCCGGCTCCCGTGCAGGCCGCCCTCGCGTCCACGGCCGCTCCCGCGCAGGCCGCCCAGGTCGCCGGTTCCGAGGACGGGCGCGAGCACGGTTTCGAGGAGGGGTCGGCGACGGCGTCCGACGGCGAGACGGAGACCGAGGTCGAGGCTGAGATCGAAGCCGAGGTCGAAGCCGTCCGGGTGATCGTGGAGGACGACGAGGACGAGGGCCGCGACGATCGCTTCGCCGGGGGCCGTCGCGCCGGGGTCTTCGACGACACGGACGTGAATCTGGGCCGCGCCGCCAAGGAGAACGACGAGTACGCCGCGCGTAACTGACGCGAGCGCCCGCCGTACGGTGAACCGGCGCGGCGACATGCCACGGTCCCGCACCCGCCGAGGTCAAGCGGAAGCCCCCGCCCCCGATAGGGTCGGGGGCTTCCGCGATTGGGGGCCCGGCGCCGGAGCCGCGCGAGATCCGCTGACCCGGGCACCGGGCGGCTCTTCAGGGATTCCTCCTGCCGGAACGGTCCTGTTGGTCACGTAACCGCTCTCGCAGTCCTTCCCAGTCGTCCGCGTCGATGGTCATCGCGCAGCCGACGTCACGCTGGGCGGCGGTCAACGGGTGGTGGCGGGTAGCCCACCACCGACCCGCGTCACTCCGCCAGATCGTCCAGTCGGGGAACTCCCGGGCGATGTCCGCCAGATGCCGGTCGAATGACATCTATGCACCTTCCCCGCGCCCAGGTCCGTCTGTGTGACCCTCCACTTCTGACGGTGATGCACTTCTCTAGAGAAATCAATGATCGTGGGGGACAGGTCAACCTATCGGTTGACGGGCGGCCTTGATCTATGAGTCGAAGTCGTATTGGAGTACATAAGAGGCGGCATCGAGGACCATCTCGTTGACCTCGACCGGAACCCCGCTCGCGGTGTAGGCGATCCGGCCGATCGCGATGACCGGGGTGCCGGCCGGAAGGTCGAGTTGCACGGTCTCGTGGGGATGGGGCATGCGGGCGCGCACCTCCTCGCTGAAGTGCACGGGGGTGTGGCCGAGGTCGCCCAGGCGCGCGTAGACGCCCCCCGGTCCGGTGTCGTGTCGTGTGATCGCGGTGTCCTCCACCAGGGCGGCGGGGAAGTGGGAGACCGACAGCTGGACCGGCCTGCCGTCCACCGAGTAGCGCCGGCGGCGCACCCACACCTCGGTGCTGTTCAGGATCCGCGCGACGGACTCCTCCGCGATCTCCCTGTCGATGTTCACGTCGTCCACGGTGTAGGGGCGACCTCCGGTGTCGGAATCCCAGATCGGCCGCCCCTGCCCCCACTGTTCACGGGAGAGCCTGCGCGAGCCGTGCCGCCTGATCGGCCGGAACTGTCGGACGTAGACTCCCGAGCCGCGCTTGGGCACGGCCAGGCCTTCGTTGATGAGTACGGACAGGGCCTGTCTGGCGGTCGCGCGGGCTATGCCGTACTGCGCCATCAGGGCGTTCTCGCCCGGAAGCCGATCCCCGTCTCGGAGCTCGCCGGACAGGATCGCTTCGCGAAGCCCGTCGGCGATGCGCCGATAGATCGGGGGCTCGGGAGGAACCGGGGATTGCTGCACGTTTGATCACCCTCTGTCACCAACCGGGTTTGGCGTCTCCAGAGAACTTGCCCCGTCTTGTCCACGATCGCACAGATGCAGAGGTTGGTCCCGTGACTTCTTTTGAGAGGATCGTGCCTATGTGGCGATCTTCGGGGGTTTCCCCGGCCCGTTACCGTGGAACGGTCCTGGCCGCTATTCGCCCGGCCCACCATCGCCGCGTGACGAGCGCGGCGAGTACGGCACCCGCTGTATTGACCAGCACGTCGTCGGCGGAGCTCACCCGGCCCAGCCGCAGGACGTACTGGAGGACCTCCACGATGAGCGAAGCGGTGGCCGCCACGGCCGCGATCCTGGCCGCCGAGGCGAACCGGGCCGAGCGGACCGGAAGCATCGCGCCGAGCGCGGCGAAGACCAGCAGATTCCCTCCGACCTGGACGAACGCCGTCTCGCCCGATCCCCGGAACACCGTCCACAGGTCCGTGAACGGGATGAGGCTGATGCCGCTGCCGCCGGCCCGTGGGGTGAGGATCATCCAGATCCAGGGTGCGGTCCCGACCGCGATGACGACGTCGGCGACGGCCGTACGGACCGGGAAGGGGTGACCCGCGCGGACGCGCCACAGTGCCAGGAGACGGGTGGCGATGAGGGCCGGCGGAATCGCCAAAACAGCCGCGATAACTATATTTCCCCATGCGTTCCACGCCTGTTGCATGGGCAATGATGCCGGTGATCGGCTCCTCCCGGACCGCTCCCCGGGGTACGGGAAGGTGACCTTCAGGCAAGGGTCCGCGCCCGGCCCGTTACCCGACATGTCGCCCGGCCCGCCGTCCGAAACGTCACTCGGGCTGCTGCTGATTCACCCGAGGTGGCGGCCGAGGAACTCCACGGCACGCTTCCAGGTGACCGGCGCGGCCCCGGCGTCGTAGAACTGCGGGGCCTCGTGGTTGAGGAAGGCGTGCCCGGCCTGCTCGGCGACGTACACCTCGATGTTCGGCCGCCCCTCCGCGGCCTCCTCCACCTTGGCGACCTGCTCGCGGGGGATGTAGGGATCCGAGCCGCCGAACACGAACAGCGCCGGAGGGGCGATCTTCTCCATCAGCCCGGCGGCGTCCGGTACGGCGGAGCCGTAGAACGACAGCAGCGCGTCCACCTCGACGGTCGTCGCGAGGAGATAGCCGATCGAACCGCCCAGGCAGAACCCGACCACCGCGGCCCCGCCCTCGGCCTCGGGCAGCCCTCGCAGGTGCGCCAGTGCCATGGCCGAGTCGGCCACGCCGTGCGGAATGTCGAACTCGGAGGCCACCTTCAACGACGCCGTCAGCCCGGCCTCGCCGTGGTCGGCCACCCAGTTGCGCTGCAGCCGCCAGAACAGGTCGGGCGCGCCGACGACGTAGCCGAGCGCCGCGAGGTCCTCGGCGACCTTCCTGATGTACGGTCCGACTCCCCAGATCTCCTGGATCAGCAGGACGACCGGGCCGCTGCCGCCCTCCGGCAGCCACAGGTGCAGGTCGAACGAGCCGTCGGTGACGGTGACCGTCTCGGTGCGGGCTTCCATGGATCCTCCCTGAGGACTGATCGGATTGAACGACCGGTGACCCGCATACCCGCTGAGGCGGAAGAGTTGCGATTTTTCCGCAAAAGGTCCCATCCGGGGTAGTCCTCGTTGAGGGCGCCGGTCATGATCAAATTCCATGTGCCCCGGGACGGCTCCCGCGACACGGCCTGCCGGTAAGATCCGTGCAATCAGGCACTCGCGATCGCAGCGGCGCAGGTCGGCACCGGCGCCCGGCGCCCGGCCCGCAAGGGACTGGACCCGGCGGAGTCCATGTTCCGTTCGATCAGCGTCACCCGTCTGACCTGGGCGAACTCAAACGCTTGTACCTGGTTGCATGAGTCTTGCCGACACCCCGTCTCCCCATGTAGATCTGCGGGAGTCCTACCGTAAGACCAGGTCATGACCCGATGGCAAACGTTTGTGAATGTACAGATCAGGCAGCGATTGTCTTCGGCGTCACGAGCCTCGTGGTCGTGCAGTAATCGGCGCCGGTGTTCCGCCGGGGTGAGGGACGGTGGGCGTGTCATCTATTGGTCGCCGGAGCTTGTCCGACCTCGGAGACATGCCCCGCAGCTCTGAGCACGGTGACGCGTCCCTCGTGAGGGAGTAGCAATCTGGTCGTTCCCGAGTGGGTGGACAGGAGCGGTTCTCCTGGGATCGGGATGTCCAGGGCCGAGCCGGTGAGGTTGAGCGTGATCAGCATTTCTTCGTCGGGATGGCTGCGCCGGTAGGCGAGCACACCATCGGGGGCGGGCGCGGGCTGGTACGACCCGTCCCTCAGCGCGGCGTGTCCGCGGCGTAGTCCCAGCAGGGCACGGGTGAGGTTGAGGACCGAGCCGGGGTCGGCCTTCTGAGCGGCGACGTTGACAGATGGGTTGCCCAGCGGTAGCCACGGCCGGGCTTCGGGCGGGCTGAATCCGGCGTTGGGCGCTGAGGTCCAGGGCATCGGGGTGCGGGCCGGATCTCGTCCCTCCCAGGGGTCGCGTGCCTGGTGCGGGGGAATCGGCACGTCGGTCATGCCGAGTTCGTCGCCGTAGTAGAGCACCGGTGTGCCGCGAAGGGTGAACAGCAGCATCAGGGCGACGTGTACCTGGTCGCGGCCGAGCCGGGTCGCCATGCGGGAGATGTCGTGGCTGCCCAACACCCAGTTGGGCCAGGCGTCCCCGGGCAACGCGCGGTCGTAGGCGGTGATGAAGGTTTGAAGGTCGTGCGCCTGCCAGGGGGTGAACAGCAGCCAGAAGTTGATCGGCAGGTGCAGCATGTCGTCCTGGCCGTAGTAGCCGGCCAGCCGGGGAAGAGGGAGCCGGTATTCCACCTCGCCGATCAGCACCCGCCCGGGATAGCCATCTGTGATGTCACGCAGTTCCCTGAGCAGTGCCAGGGTGCCGGGCTGGTTGAGCTGGTGGCGGGCCAGCGCGGGCTCGTAGATGCCGTGCCCGTCGAGTGGCTCGTCTCGGAAGTGTTCGTCTTTGAGCAGGTAGTCCACCATGTCGATGCGGAAGCCGTCGACGCCTCGATCCAGCCAGAACCGCATCACCTGATGCATGGCTTGCCGCACTTCGGGATGGCGCCAGTTCAGGTCGGGCTGCTCGGGCAGGAACGAGTGCAGGTAGTACTGGCCGGTTCGCGAGTCGAGGGTCCAGGCCGGCCCGCCGGTGACCGCGCGCCAGTTGTTGGGTGGCCCGCCGCCTGCTGAATCGCGCCAGATGTACCAGTCGCGCTTGGGGTCGTCTGCGGACGTGCGGGACGCGGCGAACCACGGGTGGTCGATGGAGGTGTGATTGGGCACGAAGTCGAGGATCACGCGCAGCCCGCGGCGGTGTGCTTCGGCCAGCAGGTGGTCGAAGTCCGCGAGGGTGCCGAACAGCGGGTCCACATCGGTGTGGTCGGTAATGTCATAGCCGAAGTCGCGTTGGGGGGAGCGGTAGAACGGCGAGAGCCAGATCGCCTCGACCCCGAGCCAGGACAGGTAGTCCAGGTGTGCGGTGATGCCCGGCAGGTCGCCCACGCCGTCGCCGTCGCTGTCGGCGAAGGAGCGGGGGTAGATGTGGTAGATCGCGCCGTGCTTCCACCAGGTTGTGCTCGTCACAGGACGCCGTACCGCTGGAAGGCGTCGGCGAGCGAACCGCTCTCGGCGGCTGCTGCGCGAAAGGCGTCCTCGGCCGCGCGCTTGTCCGCGACCAGTTCGGCGACGCGGCCGGTGACTTCGGCCGGAACGACGGTGACCCCGTCCAGATCGCCGATCAGCACGTCGCCCGGCCGGATCAGCACGCCGCCCAGCGTGACGGGCTCGCCGTGCGCGACCACGTCGAGTCTGCCCTTGCTGTCGTAGGGCACCGTTCCCCGGCTGAAGATCGGGAAGGGCCCGCCGGCCAGCCGTGCCGCGTCGCGGACCAGGCCGTCGGTCAGGGCTCCGGCGACTCGGCGCGTGCGGCAGGCGGTGGTGATCAGCTCTCCCCATACACCCGCCGCGTCGGACCTGCCGGTGCCGAACACGACGATCTCGCCCGCTTGGACGTGCTCCATCGCCTGCAGCAGTCCGTGGTACGGCACGGCGGGCCGGGTCTCGCGGGCCGGCTCGGCGCGCAGGCAGAAGGCCGGGCCGAGCAGCGTGTGTGAAGGTGCGAGGGGAACGATGTCCCGGGCCAGGCACTGGTTTCTCAGGTTCAGATGGTCGAGCGCGTCGGCCGCGAGTGCGCTTGAGACGGTCGAGAACAGCTGGCGGAGGGAGAGATGTGACATACCGGGAGTGTGCCTGCTTTAATCTCATATATGCAAACAAGACTGTTGCACTATATGAGACAGGTGTGAGATGTCCAGCTCATTGGAGCGCGCCCTCGACACGTTGGAGCTCCTAGCCGAGGGCCGGGAGACGACGCTGGCCGGGCTGGCCAAGCGGCTCGGCGCCTCTCGCGCCACCGTGCACCGACTGCTCGCGGTGCTGCAGGAGCGCGGTTATGTCCGGCACATGCCGCAAACGCACGAGTACCGGCTGGGTCCGGCGTTGAACGATCTGATGGCGCGCTCGGACTCCGGCTCGCTGACTGCCCTGGCCGCGCCGGTGTTGGCCGAGTTGTCCGGGCTTACCGGTGAGACGATCAACCTCGCGGTGTTGCGTCGGGGGCGCATCGTGTGGGCGGACACTGTGGACGCCGCACACGCCATCCGGCTGACCACGACGCTGGGCGAGCGGGTGCCCCCGCACGCCACCGCGATCGGCAAGGCCATCCTGGCCGCGTTGCCGGAACGGGAGTGGGGCGCCCTGCTGGGGCAGGAGCCGTACGCGCGGCTGACCCCGTCCACCTGCACCACGCTGGCGGAGCTGCGCCCTGCTCTTGAGGACGCGCGCGCCTGTGGTTACGCCCTGGACGAGGAGGAGTCCGAGATCGGGGGGATCTGCCTGGCGGCCGCCGTACTCGGCCGCGCCGATCGGCCGATCGGCGCGATCTCGGTGTCGGCGGTGGCGGCCCGCCTGCCCAGGGCGCAGTGGCCACAGGTGGGCAAGGCGGTGCACGAGGCCTGCGCGAGGCTGTCGATGTGGATCAAGACCAACCAGTAAGGAGGACCATTGAGGCTGGCAGGGAAAGTAGCGATCGTCACCGGAGCGGCCGGAGGCATCGGAGCGGCGACCGCGGCCAGGTTCGCTGCCGAAGGCGCCTCGGTGGCTTGCGTGGACCAACGCGCCGAGGCGGTGGAGGATCTCGCGCGGCGGATCGGCGCCAATGCATTTGGTATCGCCGTGGACGTGGCATCGCCCGGGGACAACGCGCGAATGGTCGAACAGACTGTCCGCCGGTTCGGCGGGGTCGACATCCTGCACGCCAACGCGGCGGTGCAGATCATGGGCCGGATCGAGGACACCGGCCCCGAGCAGTGGGACCGGCTGCACTCGGTCAACCTCCGCGGCGTCTACCTCGGCGCACAGGCCGCTCTGCCGGCGCTGAGGGAAAGGGGCGGCGGCTCGATCGTCATCACCGCGTCCCTGCTCGGCATAGTGGGCGACCCGGACATGCCTGCCTACGGCGCGATGAAAGGCGGGTTGCGGTCCATGACCCGGGCGCTGGCCGCCGCCCACGGGCCTGAGGGCATCCGCGTCAACACCATCTGTCCAGGCGATGTGGAGACCGAGTTGCTCGATGACTTCTTCGCCTTCCAGCCCGATCCCGAGGCCGCACGCGCGCAGCTTGCCGAGCGCTACCCGCTGCGCCGCTTCGCCTCACCCGACGACGTGGCCGCCGCGGCGCTCTTCCTTGCCTCCGATGACGCCGCCTACGTCACCGGCACCGATCTCGTCGTCGACGGCGGCCTCCTGGCCCGTATCTACTGAGCAGCGAAGGGAGTCGATCACATGTCGTTGCGAAGTGCCGCATGGTTCGCGGGTGAGGACCTGCCGGGGTTTCTGCACCGAGCTTCACTGCGCGCCACGGGGCTGTCCCAGGCCGCGCTGTCCGGCCGGCCGATCGTCGGCATCGCCAACTCCTGGTCGGAGCTGGTCAGCTGTAACGCGCACTTCCGCGGGCTCGCCGACGCCGTACGGCGTGGCGTGCTTCAAGCGGGCGGCCTGCCGCTGGAGTTCCCGACGATCTCCCTGGGCGAGAACCTCATGAAGCCCACCGCGATGCTGTACCGCAACCTGATGGCCATCGACGTCGAGGAAAGCCTGCGCTCCTATCCCTTCGACGCGGTCGTGCTCCTAGGCGGCTGCGACAAGACCATCCCGGCGCAGCTCATGGGCGCCGCCTCGGCCAACGTACCCGCCGTGATGGTGCCCGGCGGCCCCGCCGCACCCGCGGTCTTCCACGGACGGCGTCTCGGCGTCGGCACCGATCTATGGCGGTACACCGACCGGCTGCGCGCCGGGCAGATGAGCGACGCGGAGTTCGCCGAACTGGAGCAGGCGGCCATGCCCGGAGTCGGGCACTGCACCGAGATGGGCACCGCGTCCACCATGGCCGCGCTCGCGGAGACCCTCGGCGTTGCGCTGCCCGGCTCGGCGGCCATCCCCGCCGGGGACGCACGGCGATACGCCGCAGCGGAAAGTGCGGGCGCTCGTGCGGTGTTCCTCGCGCGCTCCGGACCGCGCCCTCGCCAGATCATCACTCGCGCCGCATTGCTCAACGCGGCCACCGTGCTGGCCGCGATCGGCGGATCGACCAACGCGATCGTCCACCTGCTCGCGCTGGCCAGGCGCAGCGGGGTGCCGTTCTCGCTCGACGACCTAGATGCCGCCGCGGCGCGTACGCCGCTGCTCGTCAACGTACGGCCCGCGGGCGAGCACCTGTTCGAAGACTTCTTCCACGCCGGTGGCGTCCCGGCCCTGCTGCGCGAGTTGGAGCCGCTGCTGCGCACCGACGCTCTCACTGTGACAGGCCACACTCTGCGGGAACAACTTCGCGTGCCCGTCTCACCCGACCGCCGCGTGATCGGCACACTCGACGAACCGTTCGGCGGTTCCGGCGGCCTGGCGGTGCTGCGCGGCAACCTGGCGCCCGACGGCGCGGTCATCAAGGCGTCGGCCTCCTCCGGCCGGCTGCTTCGCCATCGCGGGCCTGCGATCGTGTTCGACGGCGTCTCCGACCTGGCCGCACGAATCGACGATCCCGCGCTGCCGGTGACCGCCGATTCGGTGCTCGTCCTACGCAACGCGGGTCCCGTAGGCGGGCCGGGCATGCCGGAATGGGGACAGCTCCCGATACCCGCGAAGCTGCTGCGCGAGGGCGTCACCGACATGGTGCGCGTCTCCGACGCCCGGATGAGCGGAACAGCGTATGGGACCGTCGTCCTCCATGTCGCCCCCGAGTCCGCCGTGGGTGGCCCCCTGGCGGCCGTCCGTGACGGCGACCTCATCGACCTCGACGTCCCCGGACGGCGTCTGCACCTGGATGTGGACGCCAGTGAGATCAGGCGCAGGCTCCGTGAGGCTCCGCCCCAGACGTCTGCAGGCGTTTCCGGCTGGACCCGCCTTTACACCGAGCACGTGCTGCAGGCCCACCAGGGCTGCGATTTCGCCTTCCACCAGCCGGAAACCGACGCGGACACCACCCCTCTGCCAACGGGCCTGCTGAGCGGATGGCACGGCGGCTGGTAATCCGATTTCCGGAGAATACGCAGTCTGGCCCGCACGGCCTGCTGTGGCTCAATCGCCCGCGCCGCCCGCCGCTACCGGCTGCTGCCCCAGGTCCTGGAGCAGGCCGATACTCCTGTGACTAAAGAAACCGATGGGGGTGGGACACAAGGAACCCCGCCCCCCGTCGAAGCCCTCCGACGACCCCTCACCGCGCGCCCGCCACCTCGCCGGCCTGCGCGCCCGCCGCGCCGTCACCGCGCACGACGCGTTCACCCACGCCCGCGCCGGACAACCCGGACTCGGCCGCCACCTCGCCGCGACACGGCCTGCCGGTAAGATCCGTGCAATCAGGCACTCGCGATCGCAGCGGCGTAGGTCGGCACTGGCGCCCGGCGCCCGGCCCGCAAGGGACTGGACCCGGCGGAGTCCATGTTCCGTTCGATCAGCGTCACCCGTCTGACCTGGGCGAACTCAAACGCTTGTACCTGGTTGCATGAGTCTTGCCGACACCCCGACACCTGTCCTTCGATCGAGGGGACGAGCAGGGGCCGTGATCCACTCCGCAGGCACCCCTGAACGATGCCGAGGGGACGGGAGAGTCAGGCTCGGGCTTGGCCGCGCGCGTAATCCCGGAGGGTGATGGCGTCGGCCCTGCTCGCCATCTTCTCGATCAACCCGGCCCAGGGCAGGTGGGGTATCAGCCTGATCGACAGGTTGCGCATGCCGATGGCCGGTCGCGACTTGGGCACGAAGCCGCTGACACCGCCCGGCGGAAGTTTGTGGCACTGCTTGACGAACGCGCGCATCTCCCGCTCGTAGGCGGCGAAGGCCTCCTCGTGGTCTCCTCCGGCCCGGGCCATCTCCCCGGCGAGCACGTAGGCGCCGACCAGGGCCAGGCCGGTGCCGTTGCCGCCCAGCGGCGAGGGGCTGTAGCCGGCGTCGCCGAGAAGGACGACCCTGCCGCGGGACCAGCCGTCCATGACGATCTGGGTGGCGGAGTCGAAGTAGAAGTCGGTGGCCGCGTCCATCTCCCGGAGCATCACGGGCACGTGCCAGCCCGCTCCGGCGAAGACCTCGGCCACGATCCGCTTCTGCCCGCACGGATCGCGGTGGTCGTGGTCCACCGGCGCCGACGCGAACCCGAGCAGGACCTTGGCCTCCTCCGGCCGCCGGGACGGGCGCAGGGCCGCCATCTTCCGGCCCGGCATGTTGTGGAACAGCTCCCAGTCCTGGGCGCCGAAGACGTTGGGGACGGTGAAGGACGCCGTATAGCAGCCGAGCTCGCGACTGAAACGCGACTCCGGGCCGAAGATCAGGGAGCGCGTCCGCGAGTGCGCGCCGTCGGCCGCCACCACCAGGTCGAAGACGCGTGGCGCGGATCGTTCGAAGGTGACGTGCGCACCCTCCGGCCCCTGGGTCACCGCGGTGATCGTGTCGTCGAAGACGTATTCCGTCTCGTCCTCGGTCACGCGGTGAAGAAGATCGACGAGGTCGCCACGGAGGATCTCCACCTCGCCGACCACACCGTTTCCTCCAAGGAAGGAGGCGGGCACATCGGCGAGACGCCTGCCCGAGGCGTTCACGAACGACATGCCCTTGGAGTCGACGGCCACCTGGCGGATCTCCTGGAGGAGGTCCATGCGCTCCACCACGTCGCGGGCGGCGCCACGCAGGTCGACCGTGTGGCCGCCGAGGCGTGGGGCGGGCGCTCGCTCGACCACGGTCACGGCGAAGCCGTAACGGCGCAACCAGTAGGCCAGAGCGGATCCGGCGACGCCGGCACCACAGATCAAGACATTCGTCATCACAAGCTCCCCTGCTCGTCTCGCCGGCCACCGTACTCCTAGTGCGCGTACGGTGTGAGCAAGCACTAGTGCACTAATTTGTGCCATGCAGGGCCGTGTAAGACGGAGGCTCATCGGAGCCCCGTGCACTAGGGCAGTGGGAGCGTGAATCGTGGACGAGAGCCAGCCTCCGTACCTGCGGATCGCCGCCGAGTTGCGGCGGCGCATCACGACGGGCCGGCTCCGGCCCGGCGACCGGGTGCCCTCGACCCGGCAGATCACCCAGGAGTGGGGGGTGGCGATGGCCACGGCCACCAAGGCGCTGACGACTCTGCGCGAGGAGGGACTCCTACGGCCGGTGCCGGGAGTCGGAACCGTGGTGGCCGACCCCGAGACGGGCGCCGCCCCCTCGCGTCGCTCCTCTCCGGAGCTCAGCAGGGAGCGCATCGTGTGCGCCGCGATCGCCATCGCCGACACCGAGGGGCTGGCGACGCTGTCCATGCGCCGGATCGCCGCCGGCCTGCGGACGTCGGTCATGGCGCTCTACCGATACGTGGCCGGAAAGGAGGAGCTGCTCGCTCTCATGACCGACAGGGTCCTGGCCGACGGCGCGCCGGCCGAGCCGCCCCCCGAAGGTTGGCGGGCCCGTCTCGAACTGGCCGCCAGGGCCCATTGGGTCCTCTACCGCCGCCACCCCTGGCTGGCGCAGGCCGTCTCCTTCACCCGCCCCGTGCCCACCCCGCACGCGATGGCCCAGGCGGGGTGGGCGATGCGCGCGGTGGACGGCCTCGGACTCGACCCGATCACCATGGTTCACATCTACGCGACCGTGGCCAACTACGTGCGCGGCACCGCGGTCAACCTGGAGGCCGAGGCCGAGGCCGTCCAGCAGACCGGGACCACCGACGAGGAGTGGCTTGAGGCGGCCGTGCTCCCGCGCATGCGGGAGTTCCCGCTGCTGTCGCGGATCCCTCCCGACTCCCTCGACCTGGACACGCTGTTCGACTTCGGCCTGCGGCGTCTGCTGGACGGGATCGCCACGCTCGTGGCGGAGGCACGGCCCGGCTCCCGGATCCGCGCGGATGAAGGCGGCACGGTCTCCGACGACGGCCGGGACGTCCAGGGCTTGTCTCCTGGATCATGGAACGGGGTCGCGGAGCCAGATCTCTTCTAGCCCTTGAGGCTCTCCAGGCCGGTTGCGACCAGCAACGGGGTGAACTCCACGACAGTGTGTGCGGCGACGTCGTTGAGGACATACGGATCAGTGGCGAGGATACGGTCGAGTTCTTCGGCGGGCATCTCGGAGGCGAGGTAGACGCCACCGGTCAGGGGGACCCGGCGCCCGGCCACGAGAAACAGCCGCCGTGAAATGAGGTCGTTCAGCCAGTCGCCGTGGGCCGGCCGCCACTGATCCACTTCATTCAGCGATGCCGTGTAGGTCACTGTGACAACGAACATGCCCGAATTGTGACAGATGGGGAGCAGCGGGTCCGGCGCGGACACGGAGTCGATGAGGCAGCGCATGCCGTCGGCACCACGGGAACCGTCCCAGCCCGCAGGCACGATACAAACTCCTGTTTTCGCAGCTAAACCGCACCTCGCGTGTTCCACCGTGTCCCACGGACGGCGCGCGCGACCTCACCGCGATGGTCAGATGAGTCCCGTCGCCACGTACCGACCACCACGTGCTGACGAAGGAACGAACAGAACCGGCGAGTTACCCGGCCCACCCGATGAGAACGGCAGTGACAGGACATGGACCAGCACGTCAGCGAGAACCTACTCGACGTTGAGGACATCGAGCGGCGGCCCAGGGGACGCGGAAGGAGGTTCCCGCTCAACGGCGCACTTTGGTCACTTCAAGCGTTGTTCGGCTTCTTCTTCGCCGGCAGCGGTTTCGGCAAGGTGCTGTTGTACGACGGAGCTCTGTATGCGGCAGCGCCCCGGGCCGTGGCGTGGTACGCCGCGGTGCCGCAGCCCCTGATCGTCTTCATCGGGGTCTGTGAGGTCCTTGGCGGCGTCGGCCTGATCCTGCCGGCGATGACGAGGGTCAACCCGAAGCTGACGCCGCTCGCCGCCGTCGGCCTGACGCTGACGATGATCCTCGCGGCCGGTTTTCATATCATGCGCGGCGAATACGCATTGGTGCCTGCGAATCTCCTGCTGGGAGGCGTCGCGGCGTTCATCGCGGTCGGACGGGGGAGGCTGAGGCCCATCGCACCCGCGATCATCACCACCGCACGCGTACTCAGGTCGTTCGCGGTCCTCGGCGCGCTGTCTCTGTTGGTATTCGCTCCGACGTGGTACACGATGACCAACGTCCAATTCTGATCACTCCGTTTCGCACGCCGACTGCCCCGACTGCCCCGACTACCTCGCCGGCATGAGCGGTTCATGGAGGCTCTTCGAACTTGATCGGGGTTGAGCGCCGGAACGGGGCGCCTTGAGGCAGCCCGGTATCCGTCCGTTGCCAGCTGACAAGTTGGAAGGACGACGCGGCCCTTACTACGACCTGGCCGCCTGACCCATCCCTCTGCCCCCGACTACAGGAGCACACGGTGAACAGCACCATCGACAAGATCGCCTGGATCCACCTGGACAACGGCAAGATCCTCAGCACCCGGTCACGAGGCAAGAACGCCTACTACATCCCCGGCGGCAAACGCGAACCCGGCGAAACCGACATCGACACCCTCATCCGCGAGATCGACGAGGAACTCTCCATCACCATCATCCCCGCCACCGCCACCCACGTGGGCACCTACCAGGCCCAAGCACACGGCCACGCCGAGGGCGTCACCGTGCAGATGACCTGCTACACCGCCGACCATCACGGAGTGCCGACGCCCAGCAGCGAGATCGAAGAAATCACCTGGCTGAGCTACGCCGACCGCGACCGCGTGTCCCCAGTCGACCAGATCATCTTCGATCACCTACACCAGGCTGGACGACTTCGCTGACTCAGCAACACCCGAACCGATCCACAGGTATTGACTATTGCTCCGTCCGGCTGTTGTCGGGCGATGCCGACTGATCGTCCCCAATGCGGCCCCACACTCCGGAGCCCAGGACCTCGCTGATTCGCCGCTTGGCGATCTGGGTCTTGACCTCATGAGGCATTTCTCGTAAGCCCTGTGGAGAACCTCCACGCCGTTGCCTGCCCACTCGGCTACCCGCTTCGGCGGAACGCCCGCATTGAGCCACGTGGAGAGGCAGGCAGTGAGGCGTGGTCCCGGCGTCCCGAGCCGTCTCACGGGCCTTTCGCCAGATCCACAGGAATGTGCTCTTGGCCGGCTCGGCCACGGATGAAAAGGCTCAGCGCCTCCTGATCGGTTCCCCTGCCCTTTTGAAGGGGACGCCGCTTTGAAGGGGACGCCGCTTTGAAGGGGACGCCGCTCGGGCGGCAAAGATGTACGCGGGTCGCCCGCCGACGTCGGTTCCTTCTTGGCGCAGGTCAGAAGGGGCCGCTCTCCGGATAGCCAGCCTTTATGACGGCCTTGCGGGTCTTCGCGTTGAGTTTCTTCTCGCTGATGACTTTGCTGGCCGCCGGTGCGGCGATCTTCACCTTGGCGCCCCAACCCGAATACTTGGTATCGGTGTGGAAGACCATCTGGTCATAGGCCGCGGTGCCGCCGTCCGGGTAGGCCGTCGTGTCGACGACCGTGCGGGTGAGCAGGTTGTGTTCATCGAAGTACAGGTGGAACTCGACGTCGCCTTCCCCGGCGGACTTGTCGTGCCGGAAGTCAGCGAGTTTGGCGGTGCCCTGATATTCGCCGGTCTCCACTTCTGATGCGTTGTTCAGCATGAACTGCAGTTCCGCTGGAGTGACGCCCATGTCGAGGACGGCGTTTTCGTGTCCGCTGGTCTTCGACTGGATCCAGGAACGACCGGAAGGCAGCGCCTTGGCGATGCCGGCGTTGGTCACGTAGGCGTTTCTGCCCTCAGCGATGACCCGGTAGGGAAGGTTGGGCCCTTTCTGGCGTGAGGACATGCGGACACGGAGGTCGGCAGCCGCTACGTTGCCCTTGCCGAAAGCCAGGGTGCCGACCGTGTGGGTGCTCACCCGTACCTGCATAGACCGGTCGTCGGCGGTGAAATCGAGGGTGACGCCACTTGATTCGGTGACCTTTACGCTTTTGCCCGGGACCAGCTGGGCCTTCAGGGCTTTCACCGGGTCCGCTGGAGCGGCCTGCACGGATGCGACGGATGCCGCCTGAGCGGGTACGGCCACCGCGCACACGGTCGCGGCCGTTGCCACGAGGCCTGCGAAGAAGAGCTTCATCAGCGTCCTTGCTTGGGGGATATAGCAGGGAAAAGAGTAAAGGGTGGTTTTGACGAGATAAGGGATGTCTCGTAACGATCTTGTGTAGACCGGTGATCCCAAGTGGTGGTGATAGCCCTCGATAAAGGCGGGCGGGGTAGTCCTTGCGTCCGCTCTCGTATTTTCGGGTCAGGGCTGGCAGTTCCGCCGACGTGCCATCGGCCGGGAGAGTTCCCACGTGGATCCACCGTCGATGACGAAGGCAAGCGGGACCGGCTCGGCTGGAGCTGGGCCGTCCCCGGGTTCGGGCAGGAAGTGCCGATCTGCATGGGCACAGTGCCGATCCTGCCGCTGAGCAAGGGCGGCTACACCGTTCGCGACTGAGCGCATGACAGAGGTCTCCGCCTCAGCTGGCGGCAAGTGCCGTACAGCAACGCCGTACAGCGACACCGCCCTACACGATCACACGCCACCGACCCGTATCTCCCACCTGACCAGGCCGGGACGCTCATGACGAGGCGTCTGCCCTTCCCTACGGATCAGAAGGTCAGGGGTTCGAGTCCTCTCGGCCGCGCAGCAGGTCGAAAGGCCCTCCGGGATCATTCCGGAAGGCCTTCGGCATGCCACCACTGGTTCGGCCGCACCGCGGTGAAGTCCCGGTTCAACAGATCACAGGCCCGCTCACGGCCGTCGTCGTGGGGCGATTCCGGCGGTCACCAGATTCCGGCGGTCACCAGGCGTGTGGTGAAGCGCAAGGAGGTGTGCTGCGCGTACTACAGCGGGCTGTACCTTCCAGCGGGTGGCGAGGGGGATTCTCCTAAATGAAGCCTTTTTCTAGGGTTGTCGCCATGAGTGATCCGTATCGAATCGATCCTGGTGCCCGCCCGTCTGCCCCCCGGCAGCAGCGCGGTGGTTCCCTGCTGCGCGTGTTGCTCTGGATCCTGCTTGTCGTGGGTGTGGCGGTGAACCTGGTGTCCAACATCGCCATGAAGGGCGACCTCACGCCGGTCGGGCTGGCGGGCGGGGTGGTCGGCGTCGCGAGCATCGTGGGCCTGGTCGTGCACTACATCAGCCGGCGCCGCTCGTGACTCCGGTCGTCACCCTGGACCGGGTCACCAAGACCTACGGCGAGATCGTTGCGCTGGATGAGGTCACGCTGGCCTTTCCGCGTGGCAGGTTCGTGGCGATGATGGGGCCGTCGGGCTCGGGGAAGAGCACGTTGCTGCACTGCGCGGCCGCGCTTGACCCGCCCACCTCAGGCTCGGTCGTGATCGGCGACGTCGATGTCAGCCGGTTGTCCGAGACCAGGCGTATAGAGCTGCGCAGGAAACACGTCGGATTCGTGTTCCAGTCCTACAACCTGCTGCCCACCATCACGATCGAGGAGAACATCACGCTGCCGCTCCGGTTGGCGGGCGTCCGCCCGGATCGGGTCTGGCTCGGAGAACTGGTGGATCGGGTGGGCCTGCGCGAGCGGCTGCACCACAGACCGGCCGAGCTGTCGGGTGGTCAGCAGCAGCGGGCGGCGATCGTCCGCGCGCTGGCCGCGCGTCCCGATGTGGTGTTCGCCGACGAGCCCACCGGAGCTCTCGACCTGCGCAGTGCCGCGCAGGTGCTGGAGCTGCTGCGCGAGCTGGTGGACGAGCTCGGCCAGACGGTCATCATGGTCACGCACGACCCGGCGGCCGCCGCCCGTGCGCACGACACGCTGGTCATGGCCGACGGGAAGGTGGTCGACGTGCTCGGCGCCCCGTCGCCGGAAGATCTCGCGGTACGGCTCGCGCGGCTCAGTCAGGAGCCCGTCGCGTGATCAGGATGTCGTTGGCCATGGCCAGGATCGGCGGACTCGTCGTGGTGTTCGCGGCCGTGCTCGGCGGGATGGCGCTGGTGACCGCGACCGGGGTGATGGTGGACTCGGGGTTCCGCTCGCAGCCTGCCGTCCGGCTGGCCGGAGCGGATGTGGTGGTCTCCGCGCGCCAGTCGATCCCGCGTGAAGAGGATCTGCCGGTGGCGTTGCCCGAGCGCGCGACCGTGCCGAGTTCGCTGGTCGGCGCGGTCTCCGGTGTTCCCGGGGTGGCGGACACGGTGGGTGACCTGAGCTTTCCCGCCGCCGTCCTTTCCGGTACGGCGAGCCGTACGGCTGACCCGGCGACGGCGGGGCACGGGTGGTCTTCGCTCGCGCTGAGCGGGCGGCTCACAGCGGGGCACGCCCCGCGCGCCTCGAACGAGATCGCCGTGAACGGCGGGCGGATCGGGCAGCAGGTGCGGGTCGTGGCGGGCGGCCGGCCGGCGGCCTACCGGGTGACGGCGCTGGTCGACGCCCCCGGCCTGTACTTCGCCGACGCCAGGGCCGCCGAACTGGCGGGCAGGACGGCTGGCGCGCGGGCGGGCACCGTCGACCTCGTCGCGGTCCGGGCCGCGCCTGGCGTCGCCCCCGAGGCCCTTGCCGAGAGGCTCAGGGACCGCCTCGGCGAGCACTACGAGATCATGACCGGCCGGTTCAGAGCCGACGCGGAATCGCCGGGCGCGGCGGCGGGTCGAGGGCTGCTGCTGGTGCTCCCCGGCTCGATCGGCGGCATCAGCCTGATGATCGTCGGCTTCGTGGTGGGCGGCGGGCTGTCACTCTCGATCAACAGGCAGCGCCACGAACTGGCCTTGCTGCGGGCGGCGGGAGCGACCCCGCGCCAGGTGCGCCGGATGGTCGCCATCCAGGGCGCCGCGGCCGCCGTCCTGGCGCTGGCTCCCGGCGCCGCGCTGGGTTACTACCTGGCCGCCCGCTTCGGCGAACTGCTCGTGCGCATCGGGGCGCTCCGTGCCGACCAGCCGCTGGTGTACGGGCCGCTGCCCGCGGTGGCCGCGACGCTGTTGCTGCTCGGCGTCGTGAGGGTGGCGTCGTGGGCCGCCTCGCTCCGCATCTCGCGCATGCCGGTCGTCTCCGGCATCGTCGACACGCGCACTCCTTCGGGGGCACGCACGAACGCCGGCTTGTTGCTCATGCTGGCCTCCCTGGTGCTGGCCACTGCGCCGCTCGTCGTGCAGACCGAGGCAGCCGCGATCGGCCCGGCCACGGCCGCGCTCCTGGCCGTGATCGGCCTGGCGTTGGCGGGACCCCGGCTGGTCCAGCGGACAGCGGGAGCCCTGGCCGGGTCGCGGCTCATGGCTCGGGTCTCGGGCCCCGCCTGGCTTGCGGTCAACAACTGTCACGGGCACGCGCTCAGGACCGCGGGTGCGGTCGCCGCCCTCGGCATGGCGGTCACGCTCGGCCTCAGTGTGGTGCTCACCCAGACCACGATCACCAAGGCCATGTCGGAGCAGGCCACGCTGGGCATGCATGGCCTCGTCACCATCACCGCTCCCGGCTTGGGCGGCATTCCCCACGATCTGCTCGCCGAGGTGCGGGCGACCACCAGGGCCGCCGGGGTGGCGACGACCACGGTGGTGACCGAACCGCTCCTGTTCGGTGACGATCCGCGCCTCATGTCGAGACCCGCCATGGCGCTCGGACCGGACGCCGAAGGGCTGGTCGATCTGGAGGTGGTGCGTGGCGGGTTGGACGAGCTCGAGGGCGACGCGATCGCGCTCGACGAGCGGGTGGGTCAGGTCGGCCAGTCGCTCGACGTGACCATGGGCGACGGGGCGCGGGTGCGGGCGCGGGTGGTCGCGACCTACCGGCGAGGGCTCGGATTCGGACCGATCGTGGTCTCCCATGACCTGGCCGCCGGTCACATCACAACCGGCCTCGACACCGCGATTCTTGCCCGGCCCGCAGAGTTCGGCCCGCTGCTCGACCGATGGCCTGGGGTCGAGCTCACGACCCTGCCAGAGGGCCCGCAGGCTGGTTCGGCCTCGGCCCAGGCGCTGGTGAACATGGCCGTCCTGGCCGTACTGCTGGCCTACGTACTGGTGGCCGTCGCGAACCGGCTGGTGGCGACCACCACGGCCCGGCGTGACGAGCTGAACGCCCTGCGGTGGCTGGGCGCGACGCCGGGCCAGCTGAGGAGGATGATCCGCTGGGAGGCGGCGATGATCGGCGCCGGGGCGGCGGGGTCGGGGCTCGTGCTCTCGGCCGTACCGCTGGCCCTGCTCGGCGTCGGCTTCCTCGGCCGTCCTGTGCCGGCGGGGCCGCTGTGGCTGGTGCCGTCATCCGTACTGGTGGTGGGCTTGGTAGTGTGGCTTGCCGTTGAACTCCCCGCTAGAAGGATCCTCCGATAAGTGCGGTTGACACACGTGTGGCGCAACGCTCGATATCTTCTGGTGGGCTTGCCGACGGCGATCGCGACGATGATCCTCCTGCCGCTTCTAGCCGTCGGCGTGATGTCCACCGGGTTGGGCGGGCTGGGGCTCGTGGTGGTCCCGCGCATGATGATGGGGCTACGGCGGTGGGCCGAATGGCATCGGCGGCGCGCGGCCGCGCTGCTGGGCGTCACGATCTCCGAGCGGGAGGCGTGTCTGCCCGAGGGGGTTCGCGCGCAGTGGCGGCAGGTCCTGGAGGATCGTGAAAGCAGGCGCGACCTGTGGTGGATGCTCCGGCACATCGCGACCGGCGTCCCCGCCGGGCTGGTCGCGCTGGCGTCCCTCGGTGCGCTGGTGTTCACCGTGATCGCGGCCCCGATCTGGTGGCTGTTCCCCGCGGAGCAGCCGCTGACGTTGCTGGCCATCCCGGTGACCGGATGGGCGAGTGCGCTTGGTCTCGGCGCCCTGCAGATCGCCGTTGCGGGGGCGCTCGCCTGGTGGGCGCTGCCGAGGCTGGGTCGCTTGCACGCGCAAGGCTGCCTGGCGGTGCTGGAGCCGTCCGCGGAGGACCAGCTCGCCGAGCGGGTCGGCGAGCTGACCGAAAGCAGGGCGGGCGTGCTCGACGCCCACGGCGCCGAGCTGCGCCGGATCGAGCGAGATCTGCACGATGGAACCCAGGCCAGGCTCGTGGCCATCGCGATGCGACTGGGCGTGGCCAGGGAGGCGCTGCCCGAAGACGCCGGGATCCTCGCCAGGCTGCTCGAGGAGGCGCACGAGGGGACCGAGGAGGCGATGGCCGAGCTGCGAGACGTGATTCGCACGATGTACCCGCCCATCCTCGCCGACAGGGGGCTGCCGGGCGCGGTGACCGCGGTGGCCGCACGGGCGGGCATCCCCGTCGAGGTGACGCTGGACGACCTGGGACGGGTACCCGCGGCGGTCGAGGCCGCCGCATACTTCATCGTGGCGGAAACGATCACCAACGCCACCAAGCACAGCGGCGCCACGTGGGTTACCGTACGGCTGACCAGGCAGGGCGACAGGCTGCAGACCGAGATCGCCGACGACGGGCGCGGCGGGATCGACGAGAGCCGCGGCACCGGCATCGCGGGCATCCGCAGGAGAGTGGCCGCGCTCGACGGCACCGTGCTGGTCGAGAGCCCTGTCGGCGGGCCGACCGCCATCACCGTGGAGCTGCCGTGCGCGTCGTGATCGCCGAGGACAACGTCCTGCTCTCGGCGGGCCTGGAGCTGCTCCTGGGCACCAAGGGCATCGAGGTGGCCGCCGTCGTCACCGACGGGCCCAGCCTGATGGAGGCCGTGGACCGGCATCGGCCCGACCTCGTGATCGCCGACGTGCGGCTGCCGCCGTCCTTTCGCGACGAGGGGATCAAGGCGGCCGTGGCCATCCGGCAGGCGCATCCCGGCCTGCCGGTCCTGGTCCTGTCGCAGTACGTCGAGGAGGTCTACGCGCGCGAGCTGCTCGCCGACGGTTCCGGCGGGGTCGGCTACCTGCTCAAGGACAGGGTCGGCCGGGTCGGGCAGTTCATCGACGACCTGCGACGGGTCTCCGAGGGCGGCACCGTCATGGACCCTGAGGTCATCGCCCAGCTCATGGCCGGCGGCGGCGGGAACGCCCTCGACGTGCTCACCAACCGGGAGCGGGAGGTGCTGTCGCTGATGGCGCACGGCCTCAGCAACGCCGAGATCGGCCAGCGGCTGTCGGTCACCGACAACGCCGTGCACAAGCACATCGGCAACATTTTCGCCAAGCTCGGCCTGCCGGTCTCCGACGGAGGCCACCGCAGGGTGCTCGCCGTACTGGCCTTCCTCGACAACCAGTAGCGTTACGGTCCTGACTCAGGTGGCAATCCCCTCGAACCGTAGAGACTTCGGAAGCCCGGTTCGTATTACCCCCTGGCCGCACCCTCCGGCCAGATCACGGTCACTTGCACACCACGCTGCCGAGCTTCCACCACGACGTCGGCCGTACCGCCTGCACCCGTGGACGGCTCCCCATCCCATACCGCCATGAGTTCGTCGATGGAGCTCAACATCGCCGTATTGGCTCCGATGTACGCCTCCCGGTTGGCGTGATCGAAATCCATGACACGCACCCGCGCGGCCTTGCCCAGCAGCCGGTCGAACTGCTCTATGTGATCCGGCTTGACCTTGGTGTCGCGGTAGTCCCGTGAAGGCAGGACGACTTCAAGCGTCCCGCCCATCTCCAATACGGCGTCGGCGAAGAGAGAGTCGGCTCCGCGGGCGATGCAGGACACCCCCACCACCTCATCGGCTACCTGCGCAAGATACGAGCGAAGGGCGTCGGACACGAGACGAGCCGTATCCGGGGTCAGGTTCATATGGCCGGTAACACCGATACGCATCATCAGCATCTCCTGATCGACGACAGTGTTCTCCTAGCGTGCCAGCGTCTCCCGAATCTGTTGACTCAGTCCGGCCATCGCGGAGTCACTCCGAGCCGTGATCTCCACGTACAGCTCGCGGAGTTGAACGCGCACCCGGTCGGACTGAACTTGGCCGGCCGTGTCCGCAGCGGCACTCCCCGCTGCGACCGTCTCTCCTAGGTCGCCGTTCAACAAGTGCGCTTGAGCGAGCCCTATCTGGTCCAAGGCCAGGCTGCGCATGCTGGAACGCTTGCGAAGCTCCAGGGCCCGGCCGATATGAGTCACGGCATCGGCGGCGTGACGGCTGTTCTGGCGCGCCATCTCCAGGTAACGTCCGCCGGTGACGCCAGCGAACTCGGCCGCGTCGAAGTAGCTGATCCATTCGGGGTCGGGGTCGTCTTCGCAGATCTCGGTGAAGGCATCCTCGGCCGCGTCCGTCGCTCTCCGGAACGCTTCGTGTCGGCCGAGCGCGGCGTAAGCCCATGCCTCGCGGGTGTGCAGCATGGCCCGCAGCCGGGGCGTGCCGACCGTTTGAACTCCGTCCAGGGCCAGGCGGATCAGCTCCAGTGCGTCCTGCGGCCGGTCGAGGTAGAGCAACTGGCGAGCCATGGACGCCAGAACACTGGCCCCGAATGGTTGGTCCCCGGTGGGCTTGGCCGCCTGGAGGGCCAGGACGTAGTACTTCTGCGCCGCGGTCTGCATGCCGCAGTCCCACGACATCGTGGCGGCGATCTTCGCCAGCTCGGCCATCACGTGGAACAGCCGCACAGTGATATCGCGAGGATGGGAATCTCGAAGCAGGTCGGCGACCTCGTTGAGCTGGCCGATCACCGCTTTGCGTGCCAGGCCTCCGCCTCGGGAGTCGTCCCAGGTCCGGAAGACGTCGGCGGTCGCCTCAAGCTGAGCCACTTCATCAGCACCGATGCGACCCGGCCGGGAGGTGGCGGGAAGCTCTCTCGGGCTCTTGGTCAGCCAGCGCTGAACAGGATCGATGAGCGGAAGTCCCGCTGTTATGGCCAGCGCCTTAACGGCTTGGCGACGGTCAAGCATTAGATCACTTCTAGTGACGTCGTAAATGGCGCTTGCTGTAGATCGCGGTTCCCATATCCAGGGTAGAGCCGGTTCAGCCACCATAACACTCACTAATTCATCGCTCTCAGTGGGAGCTTGGGACACGAGCGGTGAGGAATTGAAGATAACAGCCTCATCAAGACAAAAAGCTCGGGCATACAGCGTTGGATACGGGTCCCTTGGCCGGTGCTCGCCCGCCTCCCAGCTCTTGATGTTGCGGATGATGCTTTCACGCGCAGGCAGATGGCCACGTGTCTCCTCGCTGGCTGCTTCTACCAGCCGCTTGGCCATATCGCGTTGAGACCATTCGCGATCACGCCGCTCATCCCGTAACCGTGCTGCCCAGGGGGGAACCGCGCCGGTCATCGGCACACCTCTTCGGAAGCAGGGGAAAGGGCTCTTTCCCTTAGTTTCCCCTAATCCCACCTGGTCGCACGTGCTTTTACAGCGATCTCATAAGAGGTGACTGTCTAAAACAAACGGAACCCGCGGGCGCTGACACGCCGCACGGGTTCCTTGATCAGGAAGTGACTCCTGACCCGTGACCAACTTTAATGCTCCGATCTTGGTTCGGCGGACGGCAAGTGACTGCGGCTGCTTCGCCGACGCGCCGCCGATGCCCATGGGTTGCGCCGTCTGCGGCCACGCCCCTTACGCGCACGGCTGTCCTGGCCGGCCCGCTGACCACGAGTACACCCAGCCCTCCGGCGCGTTGATGGCCGCGCGCTTGGAGGCTCGCCGTACCGGGTCAACCCGCCTGTCCTGCCCCGACTCGCCCGCCGTCGTGGCCCCGGCCGAGACGGTCCCACCTGTGCCCGCGCAGCCCTGCCCCGAGGGGGCTCCGACCACGGTGCCCGCCGTACCCGCGCCTCTGCCCGAGCGGGTGTCGCGTCCCGTACGACGCCCGGCACCCACGCCCCGGACCACCGTCACCTGTCGGCATATAGACGGGCGACGGCCGATGTCCTGTGCCGCGCGCGGCCTCGGCATCACCGCGTCCCCACGGCGGCCGTCCCTGCCGTACTGCGGGCTCCAGAGGCTTCTTCCCCATCGCGCAAGGCGGACCCGCCCGACGCTCCGAACGACCGGACGGGTCCTTGACCGGACACAGGAGGTCCGACCCATGGAGGATGTTAGATCCAGGATGCCCGAGCCCGCGATCCCCGGCTGGCGGCTGATCCTCAGTGACCGGGGCCGCTTCTGGGCAGTCCGCGAAAAGCCGTTCCCCCGGGGCGCGCTGCACGCCGGAGCCGAGCCCATCGTGGACGCCGACACCTTCGACGGGCTGGAGGCCGAGGTCGAACGGCAGGAAGAGATCGCCAAGCAGGTGGTCGCGTGATCGGGAACCCCCGCACACCCGGCCGCCACCGCGCGGGCCTGGCCCCCGTCGCCGTCGTCCCACGCCGTCTGTGGGACGGCCCGGCCCGTGCCGAAGCCGAACGGCTGGACGGCGCCTGGCCGGGGTGGACCGTCCTGTACGGCGCAGGCGGCCGCCGCTTCTACGCCATGGCGACCTGGCCGACGCCGGAGGCGCTGATCGTCTCTGATCCCACCCCCGAGGGCCTGGAGGCTCAGATGCACGATGCGGAGATGGCCCGGATCGTCCAGCGCCGGCCGTATGCGCCCGTGCCGGCCGGGGCCGGCCGCTCATGAGCAGGCACGGCGGCACCGTTTCCCAGGCGCGTGCCGCCGTGCCGTGGTTACCGCACAGCGCGGCGCGGAGGGGCGCCGGCGTTGTGCGTGACGCGGGCGGGCGGAGTCGTTACCCGACCCGCCCGCGTCGTCCAGGCGATGACCAATCCCGATGGGCAGACCTCATCCTCAGAGGTCCTCATGCGGGGGTGTGCGCCGTCACTCAATCCCAGCAACAACGACAGAAAGAAGGAAAGCATGACAACAGCAGTCGCCCCTTGGGGGCTCGGCCGGATGAGTGAATCTTTTCCGGAGGCCGAGTCGCCGTACATGACGGTCCAGCTCGACCCAGCGACCCAGCTCACCCGCTTTCACGGTGCGGACGGCGTGATCGTGGACATGGGCAAGAAGACCTACGCCACCATAAGCATGTCGAAGGGCGGCGGGAGCGACGGCTCAGGCGGCAGCGCGAACGTCGCGGACGACTCCAACACCGACTCGGCGTAGCGGATGCGGCCATCGCCACAAACCGTGCTGGTCATCACATCGGCGGAGGACGTCACCGCCAACCTGGTGATCGAGGCGCTGAACATGCGCCAGGTGCATGTTGCCCGCGTCGATCCTGCCGATATCGGCGCCGAACTGGTGTTCAGCGCCTCCATCGGTGATGGCTGCGGAGAGTGGGCTGGCCGACTCCGCACACCGAGTCGCGACATTGCGCTCGCGGAGGTCGGGGCGGTGTACCACCGCCGCCCCACCTCGTACTCGGCCCGGTTCGCCCACCTGCCCGCCCAGCAGCGCACCTTCGCTGTCACCGAAGCTCAGCACGGACTCGGCGGCATCCTGAACAGCCTGCACGGCGCGGTGTACGTCAACCACCCCGCCGACATCAGAAGGGCGGACTTCAAGGTCGCTCAGCTTCAGGTGGCCTCCCGGCTCGGTCTGCGCATCCCGCGGACCTTGGTCACCAACGATGCGGAGCAGGCGCGGAGGTTCGCCGAGCACAGCCCGATGATCTACAAATCGTTCCGGGGCGTTCCACATGCCTCAGACGGATCCGCTAGTGCGATATGGACGCAGCGGGTCACCCCGCAAGAGCTGGACGACTCGGTGGCAGTGACCGCCCACCTGTTCCAGCAGGAGGTGCGAAAGGCCGCTGACGCCAGGGTGACCGTGATCGGGCGGAACGTGTTCGCCAGCAGGATCAGTTCCCCCGACGGCGCTCTCGACTGGCGCAGCGGTGACTGGGAGAAGCTGGTCCACGACCCTATCGACGTACCCGAACCGATCAATCGTGCCCTACACGCCTACCTCGACCGGTTCGGGCTGGTGTTCGGCGCATTCGACTTCGCACTCGAAACCGACAGCGGTCAATGGATCTTCATCGAGTGCAACCCCAACGGGCAGTGGGCTTGGCTGCCTGACTCAGACGCGATGGCGCACGCCATCGCTGACGTACTACTGGAAGGGTGGTGGCCGTGAATACGGCCATGAAACTCCGCCACGCGCTGGCAGAGCATGTAGGGTCTCCCGACTGGCGCAAGGCGATCGAGCAGGTGCCGCGTGAGCTGTTCATCGGAGATGCCGTCTATCTGCGCGACGCGGCTCGCGGCGACCTGTGGACAGCCGCCCACCGTGCCGAGATGGACGAAGGCGACTGGCTGGCCCTGGTCTACTCCGATGAGACATGGGTGACCCAGGTAGACGGAGTACTGGCCGAAGAGGCGACAGGTGTGGTGACGGGCTCTCCCAGCTCGTCGTCCACGACTCCGAGCCTGGTCGTGCGGATGCTGGAGGCCGCCCAGATCACCGACGGTGACACGGTGCTGGAGATCGGCACCGGCACCGGCTACTCCACCTCGCTGATGTGCCACCGGATCGGCGACAGCGCGGTGACCTCGATCGAGTACGACCCTGCCGTGGCCGAGCGCGCCAGTAAGGCCATCACCGAAGCCGGATATGCGCCGACGCTGGTTGTGGGTGACGGCCTCCACGGCTACGACGACAACGCCGAATACGACCGGTTGATCGGTACCTGTTCGGTACGGACCATCCCGCCGACGTGGATGGGGCAGGTACGCGCCGGCGGAACCATCACCACCCCTATGTGGGGCTGGATGGGCGGGGTCGCGTTCGCGCATCTCACCCTCGCCGAGGACGGCACGGCGAGCGGACGCTTCCTGCCTGACGACTTGTACTTCATGCGAGCCCGCTCCCACCTGCCGCCGCCCAGGCCGCCGGTCATGACGGGCATCGGGGACGCTCGGGAGAGCAGGATCGATCCGGCAATTTTGGATGACGAAGCCGCACTGTGGGTCGCCCAGCTCGCCGCGGCGGGCACCCAGCGGTCGGTGGCCGGCGACACGACGATCCTGTTGGACGTCGCCACCGGCTCCCGGGCCGACACCAGGCCCAACCCCGGCGGTGGGTGGACGGTTCACCAGCACGGTCCCTTGCGCCTGTGGGACGCGGTCGAGGACGCCGTCCTGCTCTGGCAGGACGCCGGGTCTCCGCACCAGTCGGCGTTCGGCCTCACCGTCACCCGGGAGGGTCAGTACGTCTGGCTGGGCGACCCCCATGGCCCGAGCTGGAACCTGCCCGCATAGACGAAGGCGGTCCCGGCCCCCGCGTGTGTCTCACGTATCCGGCGTACCGCGAAGACCCGTACTTGCCGGCTGCTGCGACACCACGAATTCAAGATCAGTAGTTTTCGGAAAAGGATTTTCGGAAAGGGTCTCGGAAGAGAGTCTTGGAACGGAATTCGACTCGCCGGTTCCAGGACTGACGCCCCCCGCCAACGGAAGGTGGGGTGGCTGAGGTGGCGGAAGCTTCGGCGGGCGCGCAGGCCGGCGAGAGTTCCGTCGAGCTTGCGGGCTATCGGCAAGAGCTGAAACGGACGCTCGGCTCTTTTCAGGTGTTCGCGATCTCGTTCGCGTTCATCTCGGTGGCGGTCGGCATCTTCGCGACGTACGACGACGTGCTGCAGAACGCGGGGCCGGTCGGGATCTGGCTTTGGGCCATCGCGGCGGTGGGGCAGACCCTGGTGGCGTTGGTGGTCGCGCAGTTCGCGGCCCGCATCCCGCTCAGCGGCTCCTCCTACCAATGGGCCTCGCGGCTGGCCAACCCCAAGATCGGCTGGGGGTTCGGTTGGCTGACCTTCTGCTACCTGGCGATCGCCGTGGTGGCGGTCGACAACGCGCTCGCGAGCCAGGCGTTCATGCCGCTCGTCGGCATCGAGCCGGACGAGGACACCGCGCGCTTGATCACGCTCGGGGTGCTGCTCATCCAGGTCTTGCTCGCAGTGGGCTCGACGCGCATCGTCAGCTTGATCAACGCGAGTGCGGTGGGGCTCGAACTGGTGCTCGTCGTGGTGGTGGCGATCGCGCTCGTCATCGCCGTGGCGATCACGGGCAACGGCGCGGTCGACAACCTCACCTCGCGTGGTGTCGCCGAGAACGCCCCCGACTATTTCGCCGTCGGCGGCGGGTTGATGCTCGCGATGATCATGGGCCTCGCTACGCTCGTCGGCTTCGACGCCGCGGCGAACCTGGCTGAGGAGGCCAAGGACCCCTATCGCACCGTCCCGCGCGCGATCGTGGGATCGGTCGTGGCGGCCGGGCTGCTGGGGCTGCTGTTCCTGATCTCGCTCACCGTCGCGATCGACGATATCCCCCGGATCAGCGCCAGCGGCTCGCCGGTCGCGGCGATCATGCGCGATCAGCTCGGTCCGGTGATGGAGAGGACGCTGCTGGTCGCGATCACGTTCGCGTTCTTCGGCGCCGGGCTGGTGGTGATGGCCGCGTGTTCGCGGATCGTTTTCGCGATGTCGCGCGACTCACGCTTCCCCGCCCACCGGCTGATGCGGCGGGTCGACCCGCGCACGCATACGCCGGTCCCGGCGACGATCCTGATCTTCGTCGTGGGGGTCGTCCTGATGGTCGCGCTGCCGGGTGCGGCACTGCTGGAGCTGATCACGGCGGCGACGATCCTCCCGGCGATCATCTACGGCTTGACGATCATCCTCTACCTGGCGGTGCGCGGACGATTGGATCGCAAGAAGGGCGCGTTCGACCTCGGACGCTTCGAGCTGCCGGTCGCGATCGGCGCGCTGGTGTGGTCGGTCGTCGCGCTGTTCGTGCTGGTGGTGCCCGCGGGAGCGTTCGTCCCCGTCCTGATCGTGGTCGGCTTGCTCCTCGCGGGCGGGCTGTTCTTCCTCGGCCTGCTGGTATTCGATCGCCAGGCGCTGGAGACCGAGCCCGGAGACGTGAGCGTCTTCAAGCATTGACCGCGGGCCCGTCGATGCCCCTGGGGCCGGCGGGCGGTCAGATGGTCCTGGCCAGGGCGCGGGAGATGCCCAGGGCCGCGGCTTTGACGACGGGGGCCAGGCGGGTGGGCTGGAACCGGGCGAGGGGGACGGAGACGGACAGGGCGGCGACGGCCACGCCGGCGCCGAAGATGGGGGCCGCGATGCAGGCGCCGCCGAGCTGGGCCTCCTCGCGTTCGTAGGCCAGGCCCGCCGCCTGGATCTGGCCGATGGCCTCCTCAAGGCGCTGCGGGTCCACGATCGAGTGGGGGGTCATCCGGCGCAGGGGGCGGCCGAGAACCTCGTCGATCAGGTCGGGCCCCGAGTAGGCCAGCAGGGCCTTGCCGATTCCGGTGCAGGTCAGGGGGAGACGCCCGCCGACACGGGAGGGCAGGGCGAAGGCCGCCTGGCCGCGGATCTTCTCGACGTAGACCACGTCCAGGCCGTCGCGCACGCCCAGGTGCACGGTCTCGTGGGTGGCCTCGTAGAGATCGTGCATGAAGGGCAGCGCCGCATGTCTCAGGTCGCGTTCCAGGGGCACGATGCAACCGAGCTCGAAGAGGCGACGGCCCAGGTAGTAGCCGTCGTCGCGGCGGGTGACCGCACCGATCTCGGCGAGCTCGGTGAGCAGCCGGAAGGCGGTGGTCTTGGGCAGGTGGCACCGTTCGGTGACATCGGCCAGACGCAGGGGACCTCCCGTGGGGCGGAACGCGTCGAGCACGAGCCAGGACTTCTCCAGCACCGAAAGGTGGTCGGGGTTCCGTTTCACGGAACACATTGTTGCCGATGAACGGCTCTCACCTCTATACCCGTACCTAATGGCCCAGCCGGGTCCTACCCTGAGGAGAAGCCTTGTCTGACCAGGTAACCCACTTCATCGGTGGGGTGCCGGTCGCCGAGGGCGCGACGTTCGCCACGCACGACCCGGTGACCGGGCAGCCGGTCCGCCAGGTCCACGAGGCGGACCGAGCCATCGTCGACCGGGCGGTCGCCGCCGCACGTGCGGCCCTGCCGGAGTGGGCGGCGCTGCCGGTGGCGGAACGGGCCGCCTGGATGCGCCGTCTCGCCGACGCGATCGAGGAGCGGTTCGAGGAGCTGGTGGCCGCGGAGATCGCCGACACCGGTAAGTCGATCACGCAGACCCGCACGTTGGACATCCCGCGGGGCGCGGCCAGTTTCAGGTCCTTCGCCGAGATCGCGGCCCAGCGCCCGGAGAGCGCGTTCCATCTGCGCGACGTGCTGAGCTACACCGTGCGCAGGCCGCTCGGCGTGGTCGCGGTGATCGTGCCGTGGAACCTCCCCTTCCTGCTGGCGACCTGGAAGATCGGCCCTTCGCTCGTGGCGGGCAACACGATCGTGGTCAAGCCCTCCGAGCACACGCCGGGCTCGGTCGCGGTGCTGGCGGAGATCGCCGCCTCGATCGGCCTGCCGCCCGGCGTCCTCAACGTGGTGCACGGGTTCGGCGGCGGTTCCACCGGCCAGTTCCTGGTGGAGCACCCGGGCGTGGACGCGGTGACCTTCACCGGCGAGAGCCGTACCGGATCGACGATCATGAAGAGCGTGGCGGACCGGGTCAAGCCGGTCTCGTTCGAGCTGGGCGGCAAGAACGCCGGGCTGGTCTTCGCCGACGCCGACCTGGACGCGGCGGTCGAGGGAAGCGTGCGGTCGGTCTTCACCAACGGCGGCCAGGTCTGCCTGTGCACCGAGCGGCTCTACGTGGAACGGCCCGTCTTCGAGGAGTTCACCACGCGGCTGGCCGAGCGGGCGGGAGAGCTGAGGTTCGGGCGCCCCTCCGACGAGGACACCACGATGATGCCGATGATCTCGGCGGAGCATCGGGACAAGGTGCTCTCCTACTACGAGCTGGCCAAGAACGAGGGCGCCGAGATCCGGGCGGGGGGCGGCGTGCCGCGGTTCGACGACGACCGCGACGGCGGCTACTACGTCGAGCCGACCGTGCTGACCGGGCTCGCGCGCGACTCCCGGGTGAACCGGGAGGAGATCTTCGGCCCGGTCTGCCACGTCGCGCCGTTCGACACCGAGGCCGAGGCGGTCGAGCTGGCCAACGACAGCGAGTACGGCCTGGCGGCGACGGTCTGGACGACCAGCCTGAACCGGGCCCACCGGGTCGCCCGGTCGCTGGAGGCCGGCCTGGTCTGGGTCAACACCTGGTACCTGCGGGACCTGCGCACCCCGTTCGGCGGGGTGAAGCTGTCGGGCATCGGCAGGGAGGGCGGCACGCACTCGCTGGACTTCTACTCCGAACCCACCACGATCACGATCAAGCTGGAGCTGGGACATGACTGAGTGGAGCGAGGCCACGGACGTGCTCGTCGAGGCGGCCGACCAGCTGCTCGAGGCGGGGCGCAGCGGCAAGCCCTGCCCGCCGGTACGGGAGACGCTGCCGGACAGGACCGCCGAGATCGGCTACGCCGTACAGGAGATCAACACCCGGCGGGCGCTGCACGACGGCCGGAGGCTCGTCGGACGCAAGATCGGCCTGACCTCCCAGGCGGTCCAGCGCCAGCTCGGCGTGGACCAGCCGGACTTCGGCATGCTCTTCGCGGACATGGCCTACCTCGACGGTCTGCCCATCCCGACCGGCCGCTTCCTGCAGCCCAGAGCCGAGGCCGAGATCGCGCTGGTCCTCAAGAGCGACCTGGTGGGCGGGCCGTTCACGGTGGCCGAGGTCATCCGGGCGGTCGACTTCGTACTGCCCGCGATCGAGATCGTGGACAGCCGGATCGCGGGATGGGACATCACGCTCGTCGACACCATCGCCGACAACGCCTCCAGCGGCGCCTTCGTCCTGGGCAACACGCCCGTCCCGCTCGCCGGCCTGGACCTGCGGCTGGCCGGGATGACCATGAACCGGCGGGGCCAGGAGGTCTCCACCGGCGCGGGCGCGGCCTGCCTCGGGCATCCGCTGAACGCCGCCGTCTGGCTGGCCGACGCGCTGGGCCGCAGGGACTTCCCGCTGCGCGCCGGGGACATCGTGCTCACCGGGGCGCTCGGCCCTGTGGTGCCCGTCGAGCCCGGCGACGTCTTCGAGGTCGTCATCGACGGTCTCGGCTCGGTGCGGGCGGTCTTCTCATGACCCTCGGCGACAACGTGACCCTCGACGACGAAATGGCCCTCGGTGACGACATGGCTCTCAGTGACAGCGTGACTTCCGGCGACGCCGGCGCGACGACGCCGGCCGCCGGGCGGGTGAGAATCGCGATCATCGGCTCGGGGAACATCGGCACCGACCTGATGTTCAAGGCGCTGCTGTCCGATCGGGTCGAGGTCGTCGCGATGGCGGGCATCGACCCCGACTCCGACGGCCTCGCCCGCGCCCGCAGGCGCGGGGTGGCCACGACCCACGAGGGCGTCGAGGGCCTGGTCGGCCTGCCCCGGTTCACCGAGGTGGACCTCGTCCTCGACGCGACCTCGGCGAAGGCGCACCTCCACAACGACCGGGTGCTCCGGGCACACGGCAAGCGGGTCATCGACCTGACCCCCGCCGCCGTCGGGCCCTACGTGGTGCCTCCGGTCAACCTGGACGCCCATCTCGCCGAGCGCAACCTCAACATGGTCACCTGCGGCGGGCAGGCGACGATCCCGATCGTGGCGGCGGTGGCCTCGCAGGCCCCCGTCAGGTACGCCGAGATCGTCGCCTCGATCGCCTCCCGGTCCGCCGGGCCCGGCACCCGCGCCAACATCGACGAGTTCACCGAGACGACCTCACGGGCTATCGAGGAGGTCGGCGGGGCCGCCAAGGGCAAGGCGATCATCGTCCTCAACCCGGCCGAGCCACCGCTGATCATGCGAGACACGGTCTACTGCCTGGTCGACGAGTGTGACGAGGCCGCGGTGGCGCAGGCCGTGCGGGACATGGTGGAGAAGGTCCGTGACTACGTGCTCGGCTACCGGCTCAAGCAGGACGTGCAGTTCGAGAGGATCCCGCCGGGAGAGCCGCTGCCCGGCGGGGGGCGGAACGGTGGGACCAAGGTGAGCGTCTTCCTGGAGGTGGAGGGGGCGGCTCACTACCTGCCCTCCTACGCCGGAAACCTGGACATCATGACCTCGGCCGCGTTGCGCACCGCCGAGCGGCTGGCGGAGCTGCCGGGCGGATCGGGCGCGATCATGGATGCGAAGGTGGGCGCGTGAAGCTCTACGTCCAGGACGTGACGCTGCGGGACGGCATGCACGCCATCCGGCACCGCTACACCACGGCCCAGGCCGCCGAGATCGCCGCGGCGCTGGACGCCGCCGGTGTGACGGCCATCGAGATCGCCCACGGCGACGGCCTGGCCGGGGGCAGCTTCAACTACGGCGCGGGCGCGCACACCGACGACGAGTGGATCGAGGCGGTCGCGGGAGCCGTACGGCAGGCGAAGCTGACGACCCTGCTGCTGCCCGGCATCGGAACGATCCACGATCTCAGGCGCGCTCACGCGCTCGGCGTGACCTCGGTCCGGATCGCCACCCACTGCACCGAGGCCGACATCTCCGCTCAGCACATCGCCACCGCGCGCGAGCTCGGCATGGACGTGGCCGGGTTCCTGATGATGTCCCACATGGCACCGGCCGAGGAGCTGGCCCGGCAGGCCAAGCTCATGGAGTCCTACGGCGCGCGGTGCGTCTACGTGACAGACTCCGGCGGCCGGCTGACCATGGACGGGGTCCGGGAGCGGGTCCGGGCCTACCGCTCGGTGCTCGACGAGGACACGGAGATCGGCATCCACGCCCACCACAACCTGGGACTGGGGGTGGCCAACTCGGTCGTGGCCGTGGAGAACGGCACCTACCGGGTGGACGCCTCCCTGGCGGGGATGGGCGCGGGCGCGGGCAACTGCCCGATCGAGGTGTTCGTCGCGGTGGCCGACCTGATGGGCTGGGAGCACGGCTGCGACCTGCACGCCCTGATGGACGCCGCCGACGACCTGATCCGGCCGTTGCAGGACCGGCCGGTCCGGGTGGACCGGGAGACGCTGACGCTCGGCTACGCCGGGGTCTACTCCAGTTTCCTGCGTCACGCCGAGGCCGCGTCCGCACGCTACGGGATCGACACCCGCACCATCCTGACCGAGGTGGGCCGCCGCCGGATGGTCGGCGGCCAGGAGGACATGATCGTGGACATCGCGCTGGACCTGGCGCGTGCGGAAGGGGCCTCGTGAGACCGATGACCGACGTCCACAAGCTCGCCGCGGTGCTGGACGAGGCGGCGCGCACGGCCCGCGCGGTGCCGCAGCCCGAGCAGGACTACGACGTGGCCACCGCCTACCGGGTCCAGGAGGAGCTGCTGCGGCTCCGCCTGGAGCGGGGTGACCGGCTGTCGGGGGTGAAGCTGGGCTTCACCAGCGAGGGCAAGCGCCGCCAGATGGGCGTGCACGATGTGATCTTCGGCCGGGTGCCGGAGTCGTCGGCCGTTCTCGACGGTTCATGCGCCGATATATCGGGCTATATCCATCCGCGCGTTGAGCCGGAGGTCGTCTACCTGATCGGCCGCCGCATCGCCACGGTCGCCGACGCGCTCGCGCCCGGTGCCGTCGCGGCGGTCGCCCCCGGCATCGAGATCATCGACTCGCGCTATGAGAACTTCCGGTTCTCCCTGCCGGACGTGATCGCCGACAACACCTCGGCCGCCGGATACGTGATCGGCCCATGGCAGCCCTGGGATTCCACCCGGTGGAACCTCGGCGTCGTCTTCGAGATCGACGGTCGCCCCGCGCACACCGGTTCCACCGCCGCCATCCTGGGGGACCCGCGCCGGGCCGTCGTCGAGGCCGCCCGCCTCGCCGCGGCGAACGGGGTGGTCCTGGAGTCCGGATGGATCCTGCTCGCCGGGGCCGCCACGCCCGCCGAGCCGCTGCCCCCGGGCGCCTGCGTCAGGGCCGAGATCCAGCACCTGGGCTCGGTCTCGTTCACCGCCGCCAGGGGGGAGTCGTGACCGACGGGCTCGTCGTCCGCGGGAAGGCCACGCCGCGTGGAAGGTTCCCGCACGTCAAACGGGCCGGGGACTTCATCTACGTGTCGGGCACCAGCTCCCGCCGGCCGGACAACACGATCACCGGGGCCGAGGCCGACGAGTTCGGCACGGTCAGGCTCGACATCGCCGAGCAGACCCGGGCCGTGATAGAGAACATCGGCGACATCCTCAGGGCGGCCGGAGCCGACCTGAGCGACCTCGTCCAGCTCACCACCTATCTGGTGAACATGAACGACTTCGGTGGCTACAACGCGGTCTACGCGGAGTATTTCGACGAGACCGGTCCGACCCGCACCACCGTGGCCGTTCATCAGTTGCCCCACCCCCACCTGCTCATCGAGATTCAAGCCGTGGCCTACCGACCGGAGGAACGCCAGTGATCCCCCCCATCGACTTCACCAAGTGGATCGACGAGCACGCCCACCTGCTCAAGCCGCCGGTGGGCAACAAGATCATATTTGAGGACTCCAACGACCTCATCGTGATGGTCGTCGGCGGCCCGAACGCGCGGACCGACTTCCACGTCGATCCGTACGAGGAGCTCTTCTACCAGGTCCGCGGCAACATGCACATCAACGTCATGACGCCCGAGGGGCCGGAGACCGTTCACGTCCGCGAGGGTCAGATGTGGCTGCTCCCGCCGAACCTGCCGCACTCGCCGCAGCGCCCCGAGGAGGGCTCGGTCGGTTTCCTGGTGGAGCGGGTCCGGCCGGAGGGCGTGCTGGAGAAGTTCCGGTGGTACTGCCAGGAGTGCGACGCGGTGGTTCACGAGGTCGAACTGCAGGTCCGCGACATCGTGGCCGACCTGCCGCCGATCTTCCAGGCCTTCTACGACGACGAGAAGTCCCGCACCTGTGACGCCTGTGGCGCTCTTCATCCAGGCAAGGGATAACCTTTGATCATTGACGTTCACGCGCACCGTGCCCCAGGGGCCGACCGGATCTCGGCCGGCCCGGGGCGCCGTGGCTCCAGGTGTGAGCCGAGCGTGAGGCCATGATCATTCTAAGTGATCACGAGTTTCACCCGGTCCGAGAAGACCGCCGGAGCGCGTCGCGGACGCTGATGGACACGATGGGAGAGGGCCGGGTCACGCTCGGCTCGGACCTGCCCCGCCCGCTGGGCGAGTCGCCGGTGGGATCGCCGATCGAGGAGGCGGGACTCCCGTCCGGCACCGCCCGCACCGAGCCCCTCGGCGGCGACGCCGCGCGGGTCCCCGGTCGGTGACCTTCGTGTTGTCGTTGCACGGGGTGACGATGCACTTCGGCACCGTCAAGGCCGTGGAGGAGCTGGATCTGACGATCCGCCGGGGCGAGCGCCGCGCGTTGGTCGGATCGGCCGGGTCCGGCAAGTCCACGGTGATGCGGCTCATCGCCGGAGCGATCCGGCCCACCGGAGGCCGGGTCGAATACGACGGGCAGGACGTCACCGACCTGCCCGAGGGTCGCCGCTCGGGCATCGCCAGGATCTTCCAGCACGGCACCGCCGTGGCCGGGCTGACCTGCGTGGAGCACGTGGCGATGGCGTTGGGCGCGCACACCTGCGGCAGGCGGCTCACCCCGCTCGCACCGGACCGGCGGCACGCCATGGCGGTCGAGGTGCTCGACCTGCTGCGGATCGTCGGTCTGGCGGAGGAGGCCAACCAGTCGACCGACCGGTTGCCGCCGGGCTCCCGGCGCAGGCTGGAGATCGCCATGGCGCTCGCCGCGCGGCCCCGGCTGCTGCTGCTGGACGAGCCGATGACCGGGATGACCGCGCAGGAGCGGGCCCTGTTCGCCGACCTGGTCCGGGGGCTGCCCGCCGACCTGGCCGTGGTGCTGACCGGTGGCGACCGGGAGGCCGTGGCGGCCGTGTCCTCACACGTCACGGAGCTCGAACGGCCCGAGCAGATCACGGTCCCCGCCTGGAGGGTTCGGCGCCGTCCGGCCCGGGCATGTCGAGCGTAAGTTCCATGTCCCGGAACCCCTCTATGCCCTGGCCTTCACCGATGCCTGATGATGGAGGAGCTGGTAAGCACCTAACTCGGAGATGATTCGTGACCATCAGCCGTGCGGACTGCGTCGCCCTCGACGCGGACGATCCTCTCAAGCACCTCAGGGACGAGTTCGTCCTGCCCGACGGAACGATCTACCTGGTCGGAAACTCACTCGGGGCCATGCCCAGAGCGGCCTCGGCCGCGACGGCGCGGGTCGTGGAGCAGGAATGGGGCCGTCAGCTGGTCGGCGGCTGGAACTCCGCCGGCTGGTTCGACCTGCCGCTGACCACCGGTGACCGTCTGGCCCCGCTGATCGGGGCGGGCCCCGGCCAGGTCGCGGTGGGCGAGAGCACCTCGATCAACATCGTCAAGGCCGTCACGGCCGCCCTGGGCCTGCGTCCCGGGCGCCGAGTGGTCATCTCCGACCTCGCCAACTTCCCGACCGACCGCTACGTGGTCGAAGGCCTGGTCAAGGCGCTGGACGGCTACGAGGTCCGGGACATCGGGGACCTCGACGAGGCCCTGTCGGACGACGTCGCGTGCGTACTGCTGTCGGAGGTGGACTATCGGACCGGGGAACGCCACGACACCGCCGCGGTGACCGCGCGGGTCCAGGCGGCGGGCGCGCTGATGATCTGGGACCTGTGCCACAGCGTCGGCGCCTTCCAGGTGGACATGTCGGCGGCCGACTTCGCGGTCGGGTGCACCTACAAATACCTCAACGCCGGCCCGGGAGCCCCCGCGTTCATCTACGTCCACCCGCGTCACCAAGCCACGGCCGAGCACATGCTGACCGGCTGGCACGGCCATGCGGCGCCGTTCGCGTTCGAGGCGGGTTTCCGCCCCGCCGAGGGCATCCGGCGCTTCACCGTGAGCACCCCGCACGTGCTGTCCTTCGCCCCGCTCAACGCGTCGCTGGACATCTGGGAGCGGGTGGACCTGGCCGAGGCCCGGGCCAAGAGCGTGGCGCTGACGTCGCTCTTCATCGACCTGGTCGAGGAGGCCGGCGCGCCGTACGGTCTGGAGCTGGTCTCGCCCCGGGACCCGGAGCGCCGCGGCAGCCAGGTCAGCCTCCGCCACCCCGACGGCTACCCGGTCATGCGCGCGCTGATCGACCGCGGCGTCCACGGGGACTTCCGCGCCCCCGACGTCCTGCGCTTCGGCTTCGCCCCGCTCTACATCCGCTTCGCCGACGTCTACGACGCCGCCGCCATCCTGGCCGAGGTGCTCCGCGAGGAGCACTGGCGCGACGAGCGGTACCGGCAGCGCCTGGCCGTCACCTAAGGGCTGGTGTTCCGCGAGATGGAACCCATCAGGTTCCATCTCGCGGAACGGAGCGTGGTCGCAGAGGGGGCGGAACCGAAAACCTGGCCGCGTTCCCCCCTTTCATTGAAAGGTCGCGCCATGCGCCACTTTCTCCGGCATGCCCTGATCACCTCCGGCGTCGCGGGCCTCGTCCTCACTTCCGGTACGGCGGTGCGGGCGGCGGCCCCCGACGACCCCGACATCCCCTCCGTCTGCGGCGACCGTCGCCCGGCCGACCCCCAGCCCGGCGCGTACGGCATGCAACTGGACGGCGGCTTCCGGCACCCGTCCCTGACCCCGGCCGGTGAGGAGCGCTTCGCCTTCCCCGGCGGCGCCCAGGACATCTTCGGAAAGACCAAGGGCTACGACCCGAAGTCCTACATCGAGGGCCCGATCAAGCTGGAGGCCGCCTACCGCGGTCCCGCGTTCACCCCCGACTACTTCCACAGCTGGCAGAACATCGTCGACTTCGACGGTCGCCGTTACCTGTTCCAGTACGACCGCAGCGAGGGCCGCGTCTACGACGTGACCGACGTCAAGAAGGTCAAGGTCGTCGAGTCGCTCAGCCGCAACGACATCAAGGCCGAGTACGGCGAGAACGTCGAGGTCAAGGACGGCAAGGACTGGAAGGCCCACGACTACTGGGGCGCCTCGACGATCCAGTGGAACGCCGGGCTCGACGCCTACGTCATGGTCCAGAGCTTCGAGCAGAAGCGGCAGGTCGGCGAGCTGGGCGACGCGGCCGAGCATTCCAAGTTCCACAACGCCGAGGGCGTCAGGAAGCTTCGTGAGACCACGAGCTTCAAGGGCTTCAAGGTCTACCGCCTCGACGGCCCCCGCAAGAAGGACTGGAAGCTGCTGGCCACCGTCACCACCGACGGCTCGGTGGACGACCCGCTGAACGCCCCGGTGAACGGGCCGCAGCAGGGATCGGGCTCGCTGGACGTGCCGTACTGGACCGGCGGCAAGTACATGTTCGTCGCCGCGGCGCCGCTGGACACCTGGAGCAACACCGAGGTGCCCACCTACCTGTACTCGGCCGGCTACCAGGCCTACGACATGTCCGACCCGGCCAAGCCGAAGAAGGTCGGGGAGTGGCACCGCAAGGGCCAGGTCGCGGACGAGAGCGCCGACTACGCCAGGAACCCGCGCTGCGGCAACCAGACGTCCTGGATGGGCGCGCGCATGCCGCTGTTCATCCCCAAGCCGGTCGAGCAGGGCGGCCGGTACGGCTTCGCGGCCATGGGCGGTTACGGCCTGTCGGTGCTGGACATCTCCGACCCGGCCAGGATGCGGGAGATCGCCCACTTGGACCTGCCGATGTCGGTCGGCGGCACCGAGGCGGACAACGTGGACGTCTCCCAGTTCGAGAAGACCGGCATGATCTACGTGTCCGGCTATCCGCTGGGCGAGGACTGCCACGAGCCCTACAAGGACATCTTCCAGGTCGACGTCCGCGATCCGGCCAAGCCGCGCATCGTCGGCGCCCTGCCCAGGCCCAAGCCCGCCGCGAACGCCCCGTTCGGCGACTACTGCCAGCGCGGCGGCAGCTTCGGCCCCAAGCGTTCGGGCTACTACACCTCGCCCGGCGATCCCCGGCAGGGCCTGCTGCCGTACGCGTTCTACAACGCCGGCGTGCAGTTCTTCGACACCCGCGACCCGAAGCACCCGAAGATCGTCGCGCAGTTCGTTCCCACGGGCTTCGACAGGAAGGTGCCCGACTACGCCCTGGGCAACCAGACCCACGGCACCTACGTCGAGTGGGACCGCAAGATCGCCTGGGTGTTCACCAACGACGGCATCTACGCGATCTCCTCCAAGAAGCTGCTCGGCACCCCGAACCTGGGCAGGCCGGCCAAGCCGTTCCGCAACAGCGCCAGGTGAGGCCTCCCCGGCCGGGAGAACCTCCCTCTCCCGGCCGGGTGACCGTGGGGTTTCCCCGAATGCGTAGGATGAGCGCGCCCACAAGGCACCTCGCACCATCCGATGTTCAGGGAGACCCCCGTTCCATGCTGACGACCTTCGCGGTCACGGCGCTTGTAATGATCATGATTCCCGGGCCTGACCAGGCCCTGATCACGCGCAATGCCCTCGCCTTCGGCCGTACCGCCGGCCTGCTGACCATGTTCGGCGGCCTGCTCGGCCTCACCGTCCACGCCACCGCCGCCGCCGTCGGCCTGTCGGCCCTGCTGCTGACCTCCGCCACCGCGTTCACCACGCTGAAGATCGTCGGCGTGGTCTACCTGCTCTGGCTCGGCATCCAGGCCCTGCTCTCCAGTCGCCGTACGGCCGCCGCCCCGCAGGTCGTCCTCCAGGAGCGGCGCTCCCCGCTGCAGCACATCCGCAACGGCTTCCTGTCGAACACGCTCAATCCCAAGGTCGCGCTGTTCTTCGTCACGTTCCTGCCGCAGTTCCTGCCGGCCCACGGCAACCCGCTGCACCAGGCCATGCTGCTGTCGGCCATCTTCGCCGGCCTCTACCTGGTCTGGTTCAGCTTCTACAACGTGCTCGTGGACCGGATCGGCGCCCTGCTCCGCACGCCCAGGATCCGGGCCCGGGTGGAACGTGCCACCGGCCTGCTGCTGGTCGGCTTCGCGATCCGGCTGGCCGTACAGCAGCCCTGAGACCGGCCGCGCGGCAGCCCCGGCCCGAAACCGGGGCCGGGGCTGCCGGACGAGCGGCTACGGTCGCGTCCCCTACTTGGGGGACAGCTGGTGTCCCTTGTAGATCGGGTGCTTGGTCTCCCAGTATCTCCAGCCCTCCACCCTCGCGGGGACGCTGGCGACACCGGTGGCGACCACGTGCGAGCTGCAGTCGCTCAGCTGGTGCCACGAGGAGAAGCCCACGCGGTAGCCGAAGACGCGGTACCAAAGGTTGCCGTACATGCCGTCGCTGATCTCCTGCGTGTACTCGTGCCCCGTCTCGACGATGAGCTCCTCGGCGAGCAGCGGGTTCACGTTGTTACGCAGCCGGCGGAGCAGGGCCTTCGTGTCGACGATCCCGTTGGCGGTCTCGTTGGCGGTCGAGTTGGTGGTCGTGCCGGCGGTCGTGCTGGTGGTCGTGCCGTTGGTCCTGGTGGTACTGGTGGTGTGGAGCTTGTCGATCTCGGAGCCCTTCTCCCTCTCGATCTCGACCTCGAAGTAGACGCGGTGCTGCCGCCTGACCGACGCCGTCACCGAGCCGCCGGGGCCGTCGATGAAGTGCGTGCGGGGAACGAAGAAGTTGATCGGATGGAAGCCGTGGAACCTGAAGAAGTTCCTCGGCGAGCACTTCCTCTCCGCCTCCTCATGGAGCGAGGGCAAGTGAGGGTTGGGAGTGGAGGCCGCGACCGGAGCGGCGAACTCGGCGGCCTGGGACGCGCCGGTGGTCGAGGCCAGGGTGGCGGCGAGCGCCACGGACAGGGAGCCGGCCAGGGTCAACGTCGCCAACCCCTTCGTCGGCCGGCGCCGCTTCGACCGGGTGTGCGCGGTGATGGGATTGATCTGGGGATCGGGCGTGAACATAGAAATACTGTTCCTTTCGGAACGCGGCTCGCGGCCGCGACTATCTCGCTGGCCGGAATGCGGCCCGTGCCGGTTCGCTGAATAGCTCAACGTGACAGTAAGGATGCTTACAGTCACCAGTGGGTGCATTGCGGTGCCACGCCGCCCCTGATTCCCTTAAACAGGGAAAGGAGGGGTGAAAAGGTGTCTACGCCGATTGTCCTTGACGGTCGGCTTGGAAGCCGGCCGCGCCGCTCTGGCCGCCGATGCGAGGCGGACCGGCCGTACCAGGTAGACAGGCCGTGCCGGACAGGCCGTGCCAAGCGGGCCCGCTGTGCCGGGCCGACGGTGTCGTCAGGCCTGGCCGGTGATGTCGAGCCGGGCGGCGAGCCTCCTGGGGGCGACCGCTCGGTAACTCTCCTCGATCCAGTCGAGCAGCACCTCGGTCTCGGGCGTGCCGGCCAGCGGGATCGTCACCCATCCGGCCCTGCCGAGCCCGTACCCCGAGGGCTTCGCGCCCGTCACGGCCAGCGCGTGGCCGTTCGACTCCGGCAGCTTCACCCCGACGGCCGGGCTCCTCGATCCGTCCGGCTCCTCGGCCCCGAGGAACACGAAGATCTTCTTGTTGACCTTGACGACGGTCTCGCCCCACGGGTGATCCTCATACGCCTCGGGCAGGCTCAGCGCGAAGTCGAGCAGCGTCTGGCGGACCTCACGCCGATTCTCCATGGGCGTCATTGTGCACGGGGGCACCGACAGTCGTGCGCCAGCGGTCGAGCACCCGGTCGATGGTCGCCCGGATTCGGTCCCGTGCCTCGGAGCGGGACACCCCCGACATCAGCAGCCGGTCGTAGTCGGTGTCGAGGTGCCGCACCGAGGCGACCACGGCCAGTGTGATCGCGTCCTCGTCGAAGATCCGGGCGGCGGCGGTGCGCCCCACCCGGCCGCTGCCCCGCTGCCCCGCGTGCCGGGCGATCTCCTCGGCCCGCTCGGGCGGGCAGCCGGGGAACATCCGGGAGATCTCCCTGGCCATCGCGGCCTGGAACTCCACGTCCTCGCCGGCGCGTCGCACCCGGTCGCGCTCACGGCGGCGCAGCCGTACCTCCTCGTCGGCCAGGCACCGCCCCTCGGCCAGTGCCAGCGCGGCCTCCTCGACCAGGACGCCGCGCCGTTCGTAGCGTTTGCGCCGGGGGTTGAACCTGACCACCACGGCGGCCAGGCCGCTCTCCTTCTTCGCCCGGCGGCTGAGCGCCGCGTCACCCGCGGGCAGGAAGACGAGGTGGTCCATGTCCGCGCAGGTCAGACAGTGCGGACCGGCGTTCTCCATGATCAGGTAAGGGCCGGTGCCGGCGCAGCCCGCGCACCCCCACGGCTGCTGCGGCTCCACCACGACGAGGTCGGGGGCCTTGTTCTGCCGCTCGGTGAGCTGCCGCAGCCGGGCCTCGCTCATGTCCGGCGAGATCCAGTGGACCCGGAAGGCACGGTCGTCCCCGTCGGCGACGAACCGCAGCTCTCCCCGGTCCCGGCCGCCGGACACATAGGCGGTCTCGCTCGGGGTGAGCCCCCGGCCCAGCGCCCAGCGCCGCAGCGCGGCCACCGCGTCGGCCATCTTGGCGCCGTCCACGGCCGCGAGCTCCTCCAGCGCGGCGACCCGGCCCTGCCGCCAGGTGTCCACGTGCCGGGCGTGCAACCACCGGATCCCGGTCAGCACGTCGATCGCGGTGACGAACTTCCGCTGCGCGAGCGCGGCCTCCGCCGCCTCCACGATCCGGCGCTCAAGTTTGCTCACCCGCTCAAGCTTGCCCTACCCGGCGGGTGTCACGGGCGCCGGATGTTGCGCAGGTTCGCCCGCGCCATGTCGATCATGCGTCCCACCCCGCCGGTCAGCACGACCTTCCCCGCGCCCAGGGCGAACCCCTTGACCTGCTTGGCGGTGATGCGCGGCGGCATGGAGAGCACGTCGGGGTCGGTGACCACGTCCACCAGGTACGGCCCGGGCGTCGCGAAGGCGGTGGCCAGCGCCTCACGGACGTCGGAGGGCTTCTCGACCCGGACCGAGCCCAGCCCGATCGCGGCGGCGATCGCCGCGTAGTCGACCGGCGTGACGTCGGTGCCGAAGTCGAGCAGCCCGTCGACCAGCATCTCCAGCTTCACCATGCCGAGCGAGGAGTTGTTGAACACCACGATCTTGACGGGCAGGTCGTACATCTGGACGGTGAGGAGCTCGCCCATGAGCATGCCGAGCCCGCCGTCGCCGGAGAGTGAGACGACCTGCCGCCCGCGACGGGCGAACTGGGCGCCGATGGCGTGCGGGAGCGCGTTGGCCATGCTGCCGTGTTTGAAGGAGCCGATGACACGGCGGCGGCCGTTGGGGGTGAGGTAGCGCGCGGCCCAGACGTTGCACATGCCGGTGTCCACGGTGAACACCGCGTCGTCGGCGGCGAGCTCGTCCACGATGTTCGCCACGAACTCCGGATGGATCGGCGTGTGGTGCTCGATGTCGCGGGTGTAGGCGTTGACGACGGTGTCGAGCGCCTTCACGTGCCTGGACAGCATCTTGTCGAGATAGCGGCGGTCGGACTTCTGCGCGACCTCGGGCAGCACCGCGCGCAGCGTCTCGCCGACGTCGCCGTGTACGGCCAGCTCCAGCGGAGTTCTGCAGCCCAGCCGCCCGGCGTCGTGGTCGATCTGGACCGTGTGCCGGCCCGGCAGGAAGTCGTCGTAGGGGAAGTCGGTGCCGGCCAGCACCACCAGATCGGCCTCGTGCATGGCCTCGTAGCACGCGCCGTAGCCGAGCAGCCCGCTCATCCCCACGTCGTAGGGGTTGTCGAACTGGATCCACTCCTTGCCGCGCAGCGCGTGCCCGACCGGCGCGAGCGTGCGCGCGGCCAGCGACATGACCTCCGCGTGCGAGCCGCGCACCCCGGCGCCGCAGAACAGCATCACCTTCTCCGCGCTGTTCAGCGCCGTGGCCAGCTCCGCCACCTGATCGGCAGGGGGCCGGAGCGTGCCGTGCCGGGTGAGGAGCTCGTGAGCGCCGGTGTCGTGCTCGGTCGGCAGGTCCGCGACGTCACCGGGGAGCACCACGACCGCGACGTCGTCGTCGCCGATCGCGTGCTGGACGGCGGTGCGCAGCACCCGGGGCATCTGCCGGGCGGTGCTGATCATCTCGCAGAAGCCGCTGCACTCCATGAACAGCCGTTCAGGGTGGGTCTCCTGGAAGAAGCCGGTGCCGATCTGGACGCTGGAGATGTGCGAGGCCAGCGCGAGCACCGGCGCCCGGCTGCGGTGGGCGTCGTAGAGCCCCTGGACCAGATGCGTGTTGCCGGGGCCGCAGCTTCCCGCGCAGACCGCCAGGCGACCGGTGATCTGCGCCTCGGCCGCGGCGGCGAACGCCCCCGCCTCCTCGTTGCGCACGTGCACCCACTCGATGCCGCCGCCCTTGCGGATCGCGTCCACGATCGGGTTCAGGCTGTCGCCCACCACCCCGTAGACCCGCTCCACCCCGGCCTGGCGCAACACCTCGATGAACTGTTCGGCAACGGTGCCCATGGTCCCCCCTCGCTCGTCGCGTCACCGGGTTACCTCACCGGATTTCGCCGAGTCACTCCCCTCGTGGGGAGCCGATCGGCTCCGGCGGGACGAGCCGGGGATCCGGATGGGATGAGCGAAGCCGTGTACCTCGGACGATCACACGCCCTAACATGCCAGGGCGAGGTCATCGATGCGGTAAGTCGCGGGGGAAAGGAAGTGCGTGACCGGGCGGAGCCCTGCCATGACGTCCGGATACGTCTTCGACAACGAAGGCGCCCACTCCGCCGACCAGCATCGCCATCTGGCGGAGCTTCTCGACCCGCTGACGTTCGAGCGGCTCGGGCAGACCGGCGTCGCCGACGGCTGGAGCTGCCTGGAGGTCGGCGCCGGGGGCGGCAGCGTGGCCCTGTGGCTGGCCGATCGGGTGGCGCCGACCGGCCGTGTGCTGGCCACCGACATCAAGCCCGCTCTCATCCCCACCCGGTCCGGGCTCACCGTCGTCAGGCACGACATCGTCGACGACCCGCTGCCCTCCGACGAGTTCGACCTGATCCACGCGCGGCTGGTGCTGAGCCATCTGCCGCGGCGGCAGCGGGTGCTGGAGCGCCTGCGCGCCGCGCTGCGGCCGGGCGGCTGGCTGCAGATCGACGAGATCGACATCAGCCGCTGGGCGCCGCTGCTCACTCCCGACGAGCGGGCACGGGAGCTGTACGAGACCTACATCGAGACCATGGCCCGCGTGCTGGCCGCCGCCGGCAGCGACCCGACCTGGGGTGGGTCCGCCGCGCAGGCGATGAGCGAGGCGGGTCTGGTCGACATCGACCCGCAGTGTCACACCGAGGTATGGGGTCCGGGGTCGGCCGGGATCGGGCTGCTCACCAGCAACAGCCTCCACCTGGAGGAGCGCTTCGTGGCGGCGGGCATGACCAGGTCTCAGCTCCGCGACGTTCGGGCGGTCATGGCCGACCCGGGGTTTCGGACGGTCTCGTTCACCGTCCATTCCGTTCTCGCCCGCAGAGCCCGGTAAAAACCTTCGGGAAGTCGTCCTGAAATGACAGGCGGCTGCCGCGTGTCCAATGACCGGAATATCTGTCATTCCTTCCTACACTTGCTCTCGAAAGAGTTCCGGAATTCATCCCGGGCTTATCGGGGGAAATAGTGAAATATCCAAAGCTTGGTGGGTTTGTCGCGCTCATTGCCGGTCTTGTCCTTTTCGCCGCTTCTTCTCCGGCCGGCGCGGTGGACGAGCCCATCAACCTGTGGAGCCAGCAGACCTCCCGGCCCGTTCACAGCGTCACCATCGTCAACCTCTTCGGCGGCGTCCAACGGATCGACTACGTCGACGTCGACGGTGTCGCCGTCATCGAGGGGGACATCGCGATCGGCTCCGTCGACGAGGTCGCCCGCGGGAAGTTGCATCTGCCCGGCGTCGTCCCGCCGGCCGGGACCACCCCTGTGACCGGCGCCGTCACCGCCCCCGGCGCCACCGCCCCCGGCACCACCGCCTTCACCGCCACGTCGCCGGCGAGCATCCCGCTTCCGCTGCGGGTCGGCGGACGCTGCGCCCATCCGGCCACCAGCGCGTCCATCACCTCGGACGCCTTCCTGTGGAAGGCTGGGAGGGTCCCTTACGCGCTGGACGCCGGTCTGTCACAGAAGGCGCGTGACGCCGTCGCCGCGGCGATCGCCGACTTCCACTCCCAGACCTGCATCCGGCTGTCGCCGCGCACCACGGAAAGCGACTACCTCCACATCTTCCCCGGCGGAGGTTGTTACTCGTTCCTGGGACGCCGGGGCGGCCGGCAGAACGTCTCGCTGGGCGCCGGGTGCGAATACAAGGGCATCGCGATGCACGAGTTGATGCACGCCCTGGGTTTTTACCACGAGCACATGCGGTCGGACAGGGACATTCTGCTGACCATCAATCCGGGCAATATCGCCCCGCAGTACCAAAGTCAGTTCATCAAGCTCTCTTCGGCTCAGAATCGCCTTTACGGTGATCTCGACCTCGCCTCACTCATGACCTACGACAATTACGCATTCAGCAACAACGGCCAGAAGACGCTGGAGGCGAAGAGCGGTCAGGTGCTGATCCACGGAGCGCTCAAACCCGGCTTCAGCGCCGGCGACGTGGTTGGCATCCGCGCGCTGTACGGCTGCTGAACCCACCACGTGGGCCCGCCTCGGCGCTCACCGCGCCGGGGGCCTCGCGCGTCATGGCCGGGGCGCGGCAGGGGTGCGGCCGGGTCGTGGCAGGTGAGACGGCGACCGTACGGCTCGGAAGGTTTGCGGGCGCTGGAGAGTGGCGCACCGGCTGCGGGGTAGGCGGACCGTATGTCACAGGAACATAACAGCACGCCTCCGGCCCAGTCCCAGCCCTACCCGGGGGAGAGCGGGGCGATGACCCCCGAGCCCAGGGACGAGATGCGCGACTACGTCGGCCGTGATCTCCTGGCAGGCAAGCGTGCGCTGATCACCGGGGGTGACTCCGGCATCGGGCGGGCCGTGGCGGTGGCGTTCGCCAAGGAGGGGGCCGACGTCGCCATCGCCTACCTGTCGGAGCACCGCGACGCCGAGCACACCAAGGGCCTGGTCGAGAAGGAGGGGCGACGCTGCCTGCTGTTGCCGGGCGACCTGGCCAGGCCGGACCACTGCCGGGAGGTGGTCGAGTCGACCGTCTCCGTGTTCGGGGAAATCGACATCCTGGTCAACAACGTCGCCACGCAGTCACCGGTGGAGTCGCTCGAAGACCTCTCCGACCGGCAGTGGGAGCGCACGTTCGCGGTGAACATCCACTCCTACTTCCGGGTCACCAGGGCCGCGCTCCCGCACATGCCCGACGGCGGCGCCATCGTCAACACCTCTTCGATCAACGGGCTGCGCGGCAACAAGACGCTGATCGACTACTCCGCGACCAAAGGGGCGATCAACGCTCTCACCTACTCGCTCGCCCAGACGCTGGTCGAACGGGGCATCCGGGTGAACGCGGTGGCTCCCGGCCCGGTCTGGACGCCGCTGATCCCCGCGACCATGCCGCCGGAGAAGGTCGAGAAGTTCGGCCGGCAGGTGCCGATGGAGCGTGCCGCCCATCCCGACGAGATCGCGCCGTCGTATGTCTTCTTCGCCGCCGAGCGGCTCTCGTCCTACTACACCGGCGAGGTCCTCGCCCCGATCGGCGGTGAGACCCTCCCGGGCTGAACCGCGGCCGGTATCGGCGGTGAGACCCTCCCGGGCCGAACCGCGGCCGGCGACCGCGGCCGACTGGTCCCTGATCACTCCCGACCCCACGTTCCGGTCCGTCTTTCCAGCTCACCGTATGAGTAGCCGGTGAAGATCCCGGGCTTTCACCCGATGCGGCGGACGGCCCGTCCGCCGCATCGGTACGTGACGCTTTAGGGTGGTCGGCGTGGGGGAATGGCAGCCGGCGAACGTGTTCGAGGAGCGTCTGGGGGAGGCGTTGGCGGTTGGTGATCTCGTCTTCTGCCTGGGCCTGCTGCGGCATGCGGAGTTCGTGCTGCCGATCACTACGGCCGCCGCGGCGGGTCACGAGCCGGTCGTCTGGCCCATCGAGGCGGACGACGAGCGGACCTGGTTGATGGTCTACACCTCGATCGAGGCGATGCGGGCCGGGACCGGCGGCGCCTTCCAGCACGGCCGGGTCGCCTCGCTGCCCGAACTGGCGGCCGCCTGGCCCGACCTGCGCTGGGGGCTGGCGATCAATCCCGGCCTTCCGGTCCACTTCTTCCTGGAGCCCGGTGCGGTGGCCAGGCTGGCGGTGCCGTCGCTGGTCCAGGACCGCGAGGTCGAGCCGGAGTCCGGAGTGGCGATCGTGCAGAAGCTGCTTCGCCCCCGCGACGTCCACGCTTATCTCGCCGACGGTGAGTTCCGGGTCTCGGGTTACTGCCACCACGCCCTGGACGTCGCGCACATCGCGACTCCGACCGTGCTGGCGGACGCGCTGGGGCAGTCGGCCGAGGAGATGGTGACCGAGGAGGGGTCCGTCGTCATCCTGCGGTGGTACGCGGTCGGCCCGGACCTCTACCGCACCCCGTACGGCGGCGTCGACGAGGAGACCATGACCGCGGTGGCCGGATGGGTGATCGAGGAACCTCCGTTCATCGGCATGGGGCTGGTGCCCAACGTCGGCCAACTGATCCGCGAGTACAAGGTCGACGGGGTCGAACTGCCGTACGGCGCCGAGATCTACGAGCTGACCATCGAAGGGGTCGAGCGCCGGCGTGCGATGTACGACGGCGATCTCGGGCGGTGGAGGGTGGTCCACGACGCGCCGGTCGGCGTTCCCGACGGGCGGCACGGATCGGAGAGCTCGTGACGAGGTGGCACTTCTATCGGGCCCGCTGGCGGGGAGCCGAGTATCCCGCCAGTCTCGACCAGCATCCGGACCGGCTGTGGATACGGCTGCGAAGCTCCGAGCCGGTGGAGGGCTTCGAGGAGGTGGCGCCGGGTTGTTTCGTCCGGCCGGTGCCGGCCGAGGACTGCCAGGCGGTCCACTTCGTCACGACGGTCTGCGAGTGGCGCGGCGCGGTGTGCCAGGTGCGTGACGAGCGCGACGGCGAGCTGCTCGTCGAGTACATCGGTGGGCAGGTGCCGGTCGCTCTGGCGCTGGGGATGGAGCGAGTCGAGCGGGGCGTCTACCGGCGCTGGATTCCGGGACCCGAGGTGGACAAGCTCTACGAGAACGCCGTGCTCCTGGCCCTGTGACGGCACCGGGAGTGACGGTTGGGGCCGACAGGGAAGACGCGGCGTCATGTCATGACTTAGCGGCATCCAAGACGTGACCTTTTGTCCTTATTTGCGGGAAAACTAGCTCTTGCAGAAGATCGTTCGGGGATGCAAAAATGCCAAGAAGTTAACTACAGGTGTTTCCTGTGTTAAATCGGGGTCACGCGGTGCTGCTGCTGGGTGAGCCCGTCAGCGTTGCGAGGGGGCGACGTGGAGCAGTTCAAGCCGGTGGACGCGGCGGACGTGGCGGGTATGCGGGCCTATGCCGACGAGTTGCGGACCACCTTCATGCGCCTGCAGGACGAGGCTTCGGCGGTGCACGAGGAGGCGCGAGCCATCCAGGTGACCGAGAAGTCACCCGACGGCCTGATATCGGTGACGGTCGGCGCGCGCGGGGATCTCATCCGGCTCGACATCGACCCCCGCATCTACCGCAAACCCGATGCCCGCCAGCTGGCCGACTCCATCGCGGACACCGTCCACCGCGCCGCGGCCAAGGCCCAGGAGCGGGTCATCGAGCTCTTCGAACCGCTGATCCCCGGCGATCAGATGAAGGTGCATCTGGAGGGAGACCTCCAGGGAGTGCTGGAGCAGATGGCGAGCCAGCTGCTCGGGAAGAGGTGACCGGCCATGCCCAACGACTTCACGCACGTCGGCATCGATCCGACGGTCTACGTCGAGCTCGCCCAGTGGGATCGGGTGGCGTCCGATGTCTCCACGATGTGGAAGGAGATGGTGGCCAAGATCCAGCGGCTCAACGATTCCTCGACATGGGGCCGTGACACCGCGGGCCGCGCGTTCCAGGCGTCGTACTACCAGGGCGGCTCCCTGCACCAGATGATCACCAATGGAGGCCAGATCATCGCCGAGGCCGCCGCGGAGCCGGCGCGGATCCGCAAGGCCGTCGACAACTCCCTCGCCACGGACCATGATCAGGGCCGGATGATGGGCGACCTTCAGGCGACGAAGGGCAGCCTTCGGGTGTAGGGAACACCATCAGACGCTGAGCCGCTCTCCTCGCAGCCGGCGCGGTGAGAGTACGTGAGCACGCCGGCCATCCAGCGTGCGTCCGGCGGTCGACGGAAGCCGAAACGGGGGCGACGTGAGCGGCAGCACGAGTTCTAGCAACACGGATACCTCTAGCGGGTACGTTGCCGCGGACCCCGGCGACGGCTTCGCCACCGACGTCACGCCCGCGTGGGGCGAGAGCCTCCCGGCCTGGGCCGACACCCTGGTCGCCCTGCTCTCCTCCGGCCAGATGTGGCCGGAGGGCAGTGAGAGATTGTCGTGGATGCTGCGGACGCTGTGGCACGAGCTGGCACAGCGCCTGGACTCCCACGCCGACGAGGGCGTCCGGGCAGCCGGCAGGACCCTGCGGAAATGGGACGCGCCCCCGACGGACAACTCCGTCGCGAAGCTCCAATCGCTTTACTCGCCGGACTCGGGCGTGCCCGTCCTGGTGGAGAACGCCCTGGCCTTCGCCGACAAGCTCGCCAACTACGCACTGGATACGCAGTTCGCCAAGCTTGCGATCAACGTGGCGTTCTGGATCGCGTTGATCGCTATCTCCATCGCGCTCATCGTCTTCTTCTTCACCTCGGGACTGGCCGCCCGGACCGTCGTGCTCATCGCCAGGAAAACGCGCTGGGACATCGACACGATCCTCCGGCGGCTCGTCGCGGTGGCCGGACGAGCCGCCGGTGTCAGGGCCGTCCCGGCCGCCCAGCAGGTCGCGGTCCAAGCGGTGGGCAGCGGTTCCGCCCGGACGCTCCTCAGCGCCGCCGGCAGAAAAGCCCTTGCGTGGGAAATGTTCGAGGAGAGCACAGAAGAAGGCATCATCGAGGCGAAGGCCGAGCAGGACCAGAAGGAGCTTGGAACGCGGGCCAAGCTCAACGGGCGGGCGATATTCGACGCGATGCTGGGCGGGGCCGCGGGCGGGGTTCTCGGCATGGCGGTCGCTCCGAAAGTGTCCAGACTGGTCAGCTATGGCAAGACCCCCAAGTCCTTTCCCGGCCGGACACTGCAGGCCGTCACACAGTCGGGCCTGGTCAACGTCATCGCCTCGGCCGGTGGAGGCGCGGTCGTCGGCTTGACCCACGGTCAGCTCCCCACGCTCCCGACAGGGGAATCCGGTGTCGGCTCGTTCCTCGCCGCCGCCGGCCGGCACGGCTCGATCGGTCCCACCAGCAAGGAATTCATCCACGCCGTCAGGGCTCCCTCCACGACGATTCTCAGCGGCCTCGAGTCCTCCTTCGCGGCCTATGACGCGGCCGTGGCGGCGCGTGATGCCAAGCTCGCGACCGCGACCAATTCCGCGCCTGACACCACCGCCTCGGCCGCTTCCCCAGGCGGCGCGTCCCCGGCGGGGACGCCGTCCGCCGGCGGCGGTCCGGCGGTGGCCGGCGGAGTCCAGGTCATGAACGGCCCGGCTGGATCCAGCGGGCAGTCGACGCCCGGCGGGCAGGCCGCGCCATCCCGGCCCGTGCCGGGCACATCGAGCGGGACCGCGCAGGGCGGCTCCGCGCAGGGCGGTCAGGGGGGTTCCACACACGCTGCCGGGCAGGGTACGTCTGGTGCGTCCGCGCGCACCGGGCAGCTCGCGCAGAGTGGACAGGGTTCGCCCGCGCAAGCTGGGCAGGCCGCGCAGAGCGGGCAGGGTTCGCCCGCGCAAGCTGGGCAGGCCGTGCAGAGCGGGCAGGGTTCGTCCGGGCAGGCCGCGCAGGCTCCGCAGGGTGCGCAAAGTGGACAGGGCACGCAGGCCGCGCAGGGTGGACAGGCTTCGTCCGCGCAGGCTCCGCAGGGTGCGCAAAGTGGACAGGGCACGCAGGCCGCGCAGAGTGGGCAGGGTTCGCCCGCGCAGGGCGCACAGGCTGGGCAGGGTTCGTCCGCGCAGACCGCGCAAGCTGGGCAGACTGGGCAGGCCGCGCAGACAGGATCGGATCTGTCTGGTTCCGCTGCGCAAGCTGGGCCGGATCCGCAAGCCGGGCAGGCCGCGCAGGCTCCGCAGGCCGGGCAGGCCGGGCAGGCTCCGCAAGCAGGGCCGGGTCCGCAGGCCGGGCAGGCAGGGCCGGATCCGTCTGGGGCGGGTGTGGCTGCGCAGAACGGGCAGAGCGCCTCCGGCTCCACCACACAGAGCGCGGAGGTAGGACCGGACCCGTCCGGGTCGAATGCGGCTGTGCAAAGTGGGCAGTCCGCGCAAAGTGGGCAGTCCGCGCAAAGTGAGGCTGCGTCCGCTCCGTCCGCGCAGGGGGTGGCGCCACAGGTCGGGGGACCTGTCTCTGCCACGACCACTCAGGGCCAGACGACCCCCCAGACCCAGACGACCACTCAGGGCCAGACGACCCCCCAGACCCAGACGACCACTCAGGGCCAGACGACCACGCCGAGTGTCGCGGGCACGCCGAACGGGCAGGCCACGACAGGTTCCACGACCAGGACGGAGCTCGCCGAATCGGCGATGGCCGACGTCATGGGGAGCCTGGGACTCGACGCGTTGCTGGTAGAGGGCGGCCATGTGCGGCTGAGCAGGGCGGACGGAAGCGTCGTCCATCTTCCCGCCGCCACGCTCCGCCTCGTGAGGGAACGGCTGGCGACCCGGGCCGGGGACGGCACCGGCCCGCACCGGCTGCGCGCGGAGGCGGCCGCCTGGCTGGGCATCGAGGTCGCCCGGGCCGACGGCCGGCCGCCGATGGAAGGCGCGATCCAGGCGCTCCACTTCCTGGCGGAAGTGTCTCCCGAGACCGGCGACGCGGCCCTGCGGGTGGCCACGGAAATAGTTATGGACAACCCGGACGGCCTGGACCCCTCCGGGCTGACCGAGGGCGCGAGCCGGCTGGCGAGCCAACTGATCGAGGAAGCGAACAAGCCGGCGAGCGCGCCGGCGGACGAGTACGACGCGCTCCGTCCGGGACGGCAGGTCGCCGAGGCCGAGGAGATCGTCCGGAAGATCGACGAGCTCGTCGCCGAGCTGGCCGGGACGGCCTCGAACCCCGCCGGAACAGGCACGTCGGCGGAGCCTTCCATGCTCTCCGATCTGGCCGAACAAGTGGAGGAGCTGACCGAGTCCCTGGCAGAGGCCGAGCGCGGCTTGACGGAGCGCAGGAAGGCCAGGGCGCGCAGTGCCGGGGAAGCCAGGAAAAGCGCCAGGGAAGCGCTCGCGAAGGTCAAGGCCGCCGAGAAGGCGGAGCGGGACGGGAAGCCACTCGACGGGGAGCGCGACAGCGGGGCACCGGGGCGGCGCCACGAGGCTCGCCTGCAGGCCAAGCTCGACGAGGAGTCCGCGGCCCGGGATCTGCGGATCGCGGCCAATTACGAAGAGGCCCGTGCCCAGGCCGAGGCCGCGCGTTCGGCGCTGGCGGCGACGTCACGCGCTCTGGGCCGGCTGATCGCCCACCAGCGGACGGGCCACGCCGGAGCGCTGGCCGCCCAGGTCGCCCGGCTCGCGAGTGAGGCCGAGTCCCAGCTCGCCAGGTATCGCGAGGCCATGGCGGCGGCGGCGCCGTCGGAGGCCATGCTGGCCGCCGGCCTGCCGACCGGCCAGTTGCCGTACATGACCAGGCTGACCGAGGAGGTCAACAAGGCGCTGGCCGCCAAGAAGGTCGGCCACCGCTTCACCGTCGCCGAGCTGGAGTACATGCTGGAGACGGAGTTCGGCCGGATGCTGTCCCCCGACGGAGCGGTGCTGCGGGTGGCGGGCGTCGAGCTGAGGGTCAAGATGCGGGTGAGCGATCTCGTCGAGGTCCTCCGCTCGAAGGGTTGGAAGATCTCCGAGGGGATGACCGGCCTCTTCATCCAGGGCAACCACGGCGTGTCGACCAGCAGCGGACGTAACAGCGGCTGGGCGGCGGATGTCGACGTGCCGGGTCTGCTCGGATTCCTGGTCAAGGGGCTGCCGGAGGAGAACGGCTTCCGGAAGTGGGTCGAGGCGGTGGGACCGCACGCCATACTCGGCGGCGGTTACGGCCGTGGTCAGGGGGAGTCGACCTCCGCTAACTTCGCTGAGTTCGTGCGGAAGGGCGCAGTCCTGGACAACCGGGGCGAATCATCGGAGTACGACGGGGTCGCCGAGTACGAGTTCGAGGTCGTCGCCCCGGGGGAGGCCGGGGGAAGCTCGGTCGTGCGGGTCGCCGACGGCGCCGCCGGCGACGCGACGAGGGTCGAGATCGGAGTCTCGCACGCGCACATCGAGCACGGCCCCAAGGGAACCGAACAGCGCACCTTCGAGCTGACGGAGACGCCGCCGCCTCTTCCGAAGACCGCGCCCATCAACGTCGAAGGTCTGGAAGAGGCGCTCGAGAAGTTCAGGACACAGCTGCTCGCCCAGGCGCCCGGTCTGGCCCGCAACAGCCATGCACAGGAGCAGATACGCACCTTCATCGTCGGGATGACGCCGGTCCAGCTCGCCGAACTGGCAAGCTCGCACGGACTGCGGCAGACCATCAGCGTCCCGGGGCAGCCGGACCTGACCATCACGTTGAAGGGCAAACCCAAGTATGAGCTGACCGAGGACGGGAAGCTGAGACTGATCGCGCAGGTGGATGGCACGGCCAGCACCAAGCAACTCGGCGAGGGCGTGGACGTCGGGTTCTCCGCGGTGTCGGGGGGTCAGGGGGCCAGCCGGTCACGAAGCGCGAACGGCGCACTGGGGGGCAAGATCTCCAGCAAACTGCTCGCCAAGCTGTCCCTCTGGTTCCAGAACCTGGCGGCGAGTGTGACCCTCCTCAACGGCTCCCGTTCCAGGTCGGAGTCGACGGGGTTGAGCGCGGGCGGCACGGCGATCACGCCGATCGTGAGACGGAAGTCCGGGCACAACCAGGTCGTCACGTTCGAGATGGATCTGGAGATCACGAGCACGCTTCACGATGGCGGAAAGAACAAGCCGCTTCCTCCGATCGACGCCACGATCAAGGCGACGGCTCAGGTAGCGGAGAACGTCGCCGTCGCCGCGGGGTTCCCCTACGACAAGGAGGCGGTCGTACGGGACGATTCCGGCGCGGAGCGCCGGCGCACCGACGGTTCGCCGATGCTGCGAGACGATTCCACACCCGAGCCGCCGCCCGGCCGGAAGGGCGAGGCGCCGGCCTGGCAGGGCGACGGACCAGGCCAGGTGCGCGGAGTCGGAGTCGGACATGTGGAGCTGGACGACATTTCCAAGCTCCAAGCCGAGGTGGCGGTGTTCCTGCGCGAGCGCGGCGTGCTGCCCCAGGTGGACGGCAACGGGAAGATGAACCCGGTGTTCTCGTCCGACCCGGTGGAGCGGGCCAGCCAGGAGGCCATGCTGGACTTCCTGGAGAACCAGCTGAAGGATCAGCTGCAGGTCCACTACAACCAGGCCGTCCAGGGCGGCATCCTCATGCACTTCGTGCACCAGCGGACCGGTCAACCGGCAGAGCATCTCACCCTGCATGTCCAGCTTGGCGGCGGGAAGAAGACGTACGCCGGGGAAACCGACGCCGAGACGATGGTCACGCTCTACATCGGGTCCGATACCGGCGGCAGCTCAAGTGGCGAGTCGGCTTCCTGGGGGCTGGGTGTCGGGGCCGGCGTCGACTACACCTCCGGTGACAAGGAGACCACCGCCTCGATCGGCGGCGGTTACACGGGCGGAAAGAGCCACGAGACCTCCCAGAACGCGGGCGGCACCGGCAACGGGGTCGTCCTGGTGGAAGCGCTGGGGAAGGATACGGATCTCAAGGGGACGGAAAAGGCGACGCTCTCCGAGGTGACGGACGACTATCAGGTGCGCGAGGTCGCCTCCACGTATGTGGAGGTGAGGCAGGGGATTCCCAGCGACATGCTGTCCGAGGACGGGGCTCCGCGGCCGGACAAGATCCCGACCTCCGACGAGCTGCTGGCCGAGACCGTGCCGCTGGGTCTGGACCTGGGCAGGAACGCCGACAACCTGGTGATGGAGATCGCCAAGAAGATCGGCGTACGGCCGAACACCCCGGCCTTCCACCAGCTCGCCCGGCAGCTGAACGCCTACCAGCTCATCGCTCACCCCGAGTTCCTGAACGACGGTTTCGAGGTCGAGATCGTCGTGGACACGGAGGAGTTCGGGCAGCGCCGCTTCTCGGTGTCGATCGGCGGTCGCCTGGGCGAGTCGCAGATCGCCACCAGGGGCCGCTGGCTGACCAGTCGCATCGGGTTCGACATGCTCAGCGGTACCACCTCCTCCGGTGAGCAGACCAGCCACTCGGGGAACGGCTCCGTCTCGGGAGGCTGGAGCCAGGCCGAGAACCCGAAGAACGGCGCGGGGGCCTCCGGGTCCCATTCGACGAACCATGGCACTTCGCAGTCGAGCACCCCGATCAAGGGAATAGAAGGCCTGCCCATCGACGTCGGCCCCCAGGTCGCGCTCACGGCGGAGCTGAGCACCACCGTCGTCATCAGCGAGGTGGGCACGGTCAACACCGAGACGATCACCACGACCGGCGGCGGGTACCTGTACAGCAAGTCCCTGCGTGACGTCCTGAGCCTGTACGCGCAGGGGGAGATACCGCTGTCGCTGCACCATGTGTCCGACGTGGTGGAAGCGTTCATGTACGGCCATCTGAAGCTCGATCGCGCCACGCGGGTTCCGCTGCTCGAGCGCTACCTCAACGACCTGGCGGCCGCCGAGAGCTCCGGAGACCTGCTGCCCCCGCTGGCCGCCCGTCACACGCCGGAGGTGTTGCTCGAACCCCTCATGAAGCAGTTCGGCAACCAGGACGAGAGCCTCAAGCAGGAGCCCGATCCCCGCCAGGCGCTGACCCGGCTGCTGGCCGAGGAAGGCGCGAAGGACGCGGGCCCGGAGATGGGAGTGCTCCCGGACAAGGCCCGCAAGGGCATGGGCGAGTCCTGGCCCCATCGTGCCGTCCTGCGCACGCAGGACGGCACGACGACCGACCTGTACAACGCGATACTGGAGGCCGTCGAAGCCTACGCGCCGGGCGCCCTGGCCTCGAATCCGTCGCTGCGCCGCCGATTGTTCGGCGACTTCTCCGGCAGCCGCTGGTGGGGAAAGATCGTCAACATGCTCGGCCCGATCGGGCACCGGCAGTCCCAGCCGGTGCGGGACGCCGGCCAGATCCCCATCCGGCTGCTCATGGACTTCGGCGACGGGCCGGTCGAGGTGGTCGCCCGCCTCAGCGACATGCTCCTGATCATGCAGGACTACGGCTACAAGAACAGCGGTGTCACCCAGTCGTCCGGCAATTCGCAGGGAGGCGGCGTCAGCCGCAGCGGTTCGGTGGGGAATGACGATGTCAGTCTCAGCCCCACCGGCTCGGTGGAGAGCGGCCAGAGCCTCTCCAACTCGGCGACCAACAGCGAGCAGTGGACCGAGCTGGCGCGGGGCGCCGCGTTCGAGGGCCTGGCCAAGATCCGCCACGCGGTCGGGGTCACCATCGTGGTCGGAGAGAGCCCCGGGTCGGAACCGGCCACGGGAGAGTCGGAGCAGGCTTCGGGAGAGCAGGGCAGGCAGGGTGAGGCCCGCCAGCCGGTCGTGGTCGAACTGCAGGGAGAGATCACCCGGCTCGTGCCGGAGGAGATGGTGGATGCGACGGAGGAGTCCCAGGTTCCCGACCCCCGGCCGCTCACGCTTCCGCACTCCTTGAAGCCGAACGGTGTACAGGCCGATGGGTTGGTCGCGGCCGTCCAGAACATGCTGGCGGACGACAGGCTGTTCGGCGAGAAGGCGGCTCGGAAGGTCCGGGCGATGCTGGAGCAGCAACTGAACCGGATGCAGAACGCGGCCGACTTCCGGCAGATGCTCCAGGAGGACGGCGGCTTGGTGATCGCCGTCCCCCACCCGGACAAGCGGGGCACGGTGGTGAACGTGACCGTCCGGGTTCGGCCCGAGGACGTGCACGTCACCGTCGCCGGTCGGAAGAACCTCGAGATCGGCCGGGTGCTCCGGGTGCAGCACGTGACCGAGGTGGCCACCGGTCAGAGCCAGAGGTTCTCCCTCAAGGGGCTCATGGGGATGATCGGGCTGAAGTTCGGCCGCTTCATCGGATTGAACGTCTCCGTCCGGACCACGGTCAGCCACGGCGTCCGCCTCGAACGCAGCATCTTCAAGAGGGGCACCGGCGCCAGCGTCGAGGTGCCGCTCACATTCGACCTCGTCGCCGAGCTGACGACCGTGAAGGCCGACCCTGCCAAACCTCCCAAACTGCGGATCGAGGTGCAGGACGCCGCGACCGGCACGGCCGACCTGAACGTGTTCGAGCAGGAGCTGAGCGAGGCGAGGGCTCAGCGCGGCGCCGAAAGGCGGCGCCGGTGGGGCTGGAACCTCGGCGATCCGGAGGTCACCCGCACCACCCGCACCACCGAGCGTCCTGGCTGGCGGGCGGGGTGGCGGAGCACGCCGCCGGTGGCGGCGCTGCCCTCGCTCGACCTGGACGCGCTGACCACCCAGGCGATGGACATCGCGCAGACTGAAGGGAACGCCGGCTCCGGCGTCACTCCCGACGCCCTGCACCGGGCAATCGTCGAGACGGCGCGGTGGAGCCTGGCCGGCCGCTGGACGACCGGAACGCCGATCGTGCTCACCGCCACGGTGGGCGTCCCCGGACAGATGGGCCAGGTGACCCAGGCCCGACTGCTGGCACGCGGGCTGCACACCGACGTCCTCATCGAGCTGCGCGAGGCCGACGGCACCGTGCGTCGCTACCGTGCGACCTCCAGGGGCAGGCTGTACAGCGAGGTGCCCGACGGCGGGTTCGCCTCGGCGTTCGCCACGCTCCCTCCCGAGCTGGTGACCCGCGCCGACCAGGCCGGTGTGGACCTGCGCGCGCTGCACAACAGCGCGCCGGAGGCGGGCGACTTCGCCGGGCGGGTCGGCGAGGCGCTGGCCGCGTCCACCGCTTCGCCTGCCGCGTCCGCCGCCGCGCCGCAGAGTCCCTCCGGCCCGGGGACGCCGCAGCAGCCGAGCACGACGCGACCGAGCGGCAGCGTCTACCAGCCGGCCGGCATCGGTCCGGTGCCGGCGCGGGCGGCGTCCGCGCCGCGCCAGGGCGTGCTCCGCCGCTTCCTGGAGCCCCTGATGGGTACGCGGAGCGAATACGTGGCGGCACGGTACAGCGAGTACGCGCATCTGGCGGAGCGGTGGCAGAAGGCACGTGCGGCCGTCCGCACCGTGGAGCAACAGCTCAACGCCTCGGAGCAACGGCCGGCTGCCCTGGAAGAACAGCTCAAGGCCTTGCAACAGCGGCTCGACGCTTTGGAACAACAGCTCGACAAGGTGGCGCGGACCCTGCGCGAACGTGGTCAGGCGCCGCCGGTGCCGCCCTGGGAGACCGATTCGCCGGCGGCGTCGAGGCCGGGTGGCGCGCTGGCGAACCTCCTCAACCGGTCCGACGGCGAGACCGTCCCGCCCAGCCACTGGGAAGACCAGTTCTGGGACCGGATGCGCCGGCTCTCCAACCCCTCCGGCTGGGATCCGCCGGAGGCGGAGGAACCATGCCTCTGCCCGCCCGACGGGCCGTGCGTCTGCGGGCGGCGACCGGGGGAGCTCGACCCGCGGTCCGACGCCACGCCGCAGGCGCCCGGTTCCGGCTCCTCGCCGGCCCCGTCGCCCTCCCCGGAGGGCGCTGCGCCGACGCCGTCGGCACCGTCGGCGCAGCCGAGTCCCCCGGCACAGCCAAGCCCCCCGGCGCAGCCGCAGGGCTCGCCGTCCCCGGGCGGCCGTACCGTCACCACCGACGGTGGCAGCACGCTGTGGAGGATCTCCGAGCAGGCGTACGGCGACGGCCGCTACTGGAAGGAGATCTGGGACAGTAACCGGGAGGTGATCGGTTCCGACCCTGACTCCCTGCGGTCCGGCCTGAAGCTGACCGTTCCCGACCGTCCGAAGTCACCGTGATCGACCTCGTGGTCCGAGCGGTTCGTGCCGGAGCCCCTCGGGGTGATCACGTGGTCTTCGGGGCGGAGCTCCGGTGGGACGATGTCGTCCGCGCCGGCCGGTTCTCCGGCACGGCCGGTGACCGGTGCCCGGGGAGGCCCGGCCGGGCGGACCCGTCCGGTTGGGCGTCGGCGAGGAGCGCCGACAGGGGAGGAAGGATTCCGATGCCGTTTTCGGTGGCGCGGAGCGGGGACGAGGCACACCTCTACCTCGACCTGCACCCGTGCGCGTGCGGTTCGGCGGACACGGCCTGGGAGAGCGAGTTGGGCAGCGTCGAGGAGGAGCCGGTCGCCCGTTACTCCGGCACGTGCCCCGGCTGCGGAGCGGAGCGAGAGTTCGTGTTCGGCCTGCCGGAGCACGAGGTGCCGTCCGTGCGGTTTCCCACGTTCGGCGGCCGGGAGCCGTCTCAGTTGCTGGACGCCGGGGAGTGGATGTGGGTGGCCGACCTGACGGCGAGCAACGTTCCGGCCGACGATCCGCGCGGGGCGGAGCAGGCGCTGGCGATCGCGACGGCGGCGGTCGACGAGGTGATCAAGTTCGTTCCCCCCGGGGAGGACGAGGTGCCCGAGCGCGCGTTCTGGTCCGCCCGGGGGAGGGGGATGCGCGACGCCGAGCCGTCCCGGTTCGTCTTCGACCGCTTGCTGGTCGTCCGGAACGCCTACCGGGACGCCGCCGCCAGGCGGTAGCGAACCCGGCGGCGTGCCGTACGGCCCGGCGGGCGCGGGATCACGGGGAGGGCGGCGTGCCGCCCGGCGGCTCGGCGGCCGGGCAGCCGGGACGCGGGAGGGGCGCGCCCGTGGCGTCCCAGCCTTGCCACAGCCGCTCCGGGATGTCCAGGGTCACCCGCTGCCCGTCGGCGAGGGTGCGCACGCTGCCCGTCAGCAGCAGGTGCGCCGCCTTGTCCAGCACCGCGCGGGCCGCCCGGTTGTCGTCTTCGACGCGCTCCAGCCGCCGCATCAGGCGGCTGCCCGCGGTGGTGAACCGGGTCCAGAAACGGGGGTTGGGCACCTGGAGCGCGTCGGCGATCTCAGGGCCCACCACCTGCCGGACCATGGCCGGGACGATCCCGTCGAAGGCCTTGCCGGGGATCATCTCCTCGTAGAAGGCGAGCAAGTCGCGGGTGAGCTCGATCCCCTCGGGGGAGGAGCCGAGGTGGCGCTCGACGAGCAGGGCGTTGACCTCGCGGGCCTCGGCCAGGGTCTCGGGGGCGATCTCCGGGCGGATGCCGAGCATGGCGCCGGCCACCCGCCAGACGTAGTAGTAGTCCTCGGCCTCCTGGTCGGTGACGGTGATGCCGAGCCTGCGCATGCCGTCGATGACGTGGACCGAGAAGATCATCATCGCGCCGAGCAGGTCCTCCTGGCAGATCGGGACGCCGTCGCGCGCCTCGTCCCACTGGGGGGAGGAGCGCACGAGGTGCCGGACGGCGGCGTGGATCAACCGGGTCTTCTGGATGGTCGGCACGAAGCTCCCGCCGGAGCCGAACGGGTCCGGCGCCATCATGTTGACGACGAACTGGCAGGTCTCCGCGAGCCGCCGGTGGGGCTGGTCGAGCCGGTGGGTGATGTCCAGGACCCGGGAGGGGACCCGCGCGGCGTAGCAGGAGGCCATCGCGCCGTAGCAGAGCACGGTGGCGACGTGCATCCCGTCGTCGACGAAGAAGTCGTGGGCGTTCGCGATCCGGGAGGCGTCCGCCCACTCGGGCGGGGCGTCGGTGGCCTTCAGGAACGCGTGCACCGCGGGCGGCAGGCCGGCGGGGATCGGCTGGTCGTTGCCGTGGAACTCCCGCAGGATCCGGTTGACCTCGCCGACCTTCCCGGAGCCCACCAGATCGGCGATCACCGCGTCCGCCGGGGGGTCACCCTCATGACGGAGCGCGTCCAGGCTCTGTGAGGTGTGCCGCATGCCTACCACCGCCTAGCTCTGGCCGGGGACGGGCCACGCCGTGCGGCGCCGTGCCCCGGGACGGGCGTGCGCGCGGACATCGGAAGGGGTCATCGCGACTCCTCTATGCGCACGAATGATCACTCTGGGTAAAGAAACCTTAGTCAGAGTACATGTGGAAGGCATGCACGGATAGGGCGGGCCGACCGGCCGCGAGGCGTTCCCCGGCGGCCGGTCCGTCGAACCCGCCCGGTCGACCCGCCGGGACGCGCCGCTGCCGCGTCACCTCCGGGCCCCCTTCGCCGCCGGCTCCGGCTGATCTCGCCGGGCGGGTGGTTTCGAACGGTCCAACCGCATAACGGTCCCGATATGACCATTAATAGCCCTCTATTTGGCGGCAAGGGCGTTTAGGATGCTGACCCTCTTGATACTTGTGTGACTTGGGGGACAGAAGTGACAATGCTCAGCCGCCGCAACCTCCTCAAAGCGGGCGCGGGGTTCGTCCCCGCCATGGCCCTTGGCACCGGGACCGCCCAGGCCACGCCCGTCATAAGGGTCAGCGGGGTCGTTCCCGCCGCGCTGGCCGGATTCGACACCGCCATGAAGAAATACATCACCGAGCGCCAGATCTCGCACGCCCAGCTCGCCGTGGCGAGGAAGGGCAAGATCCTGCTCGCCTGCGGCTACCGCTACATGGACCGCAAGCCGGGCGACATGCCGGTGTGGATGGCCCCGCTGCAGCCCACCGCACTGTTCCGGGTCGCGAGCCTGAGCAAGCACATCACCTCGGCGGCGATCATGCGGCTGGTCCAGGACGGCAAGCTCAGCCTGTCGGCCCCGGTCACCACGCTGCTGGGCCTGTCGGCCACGGCAGACCCCCGCCTGGCGCAGGTCACCGTGCTGCGCCTGATGCAGCACCTGGGCGGCTGGGACCGGAACGTGTCCAAGGACCAGCTCTGGATCGACCACACCATCTCCGCCGCGCTGGACGCGCCGCTGCCGATCGGCCACGACGACATCATCCGCTACGCCACCGCCCGCCCGCTCGACTTCGACCCGGGCTCGAAGATGGTCTACAGCAACTACGGCTACCTGCTGCTGGGCCGGATCATCGAGAAGGTCTCCGGCACGAGCTACGAGTCCTACGTCAAGCAGAAGCTCCTGGCGCCGGTCGGCATCACCCGGATGCGGCTGGGCCGAAGCCTCAAGGCCGAGGCCGCGCCGACCGAGGTGCCCTACACCTCGAAATACACCAACAAGAGCGTGGTCGACGACTCCGGCGCCGTGGTGCCCTACCCCTACGGGGGCTTCAACATGCCCAACCAGGACGCCAACGGCGGCTGGCTGGCCTCCGCCGTCGACCTGGTGAAGTTCGGCATGGTCTTCGACGCCGCCGGCCCGGTGCTCAACGCCACCTCGATCGCCAAGCTGTTCGCCAAGCCGGAGATCGGCGTCTCCTCCGACGGGTCCTGGTACGGCGGCGGCTGGTCGGTGCGTTCGAACGGCAGCGGACTCAACACCTGGCACACCGGCTCGATGCCCGGCACGTTCAGCTTCCTCGCCCGGATCCAGAACGGCGTCAGCTACTGCGCCGTGTTCAACAGGCGCGAGGAGGAGGGCTCGCCCGACTTCGACGTGATCGACCCGCTGCTCGGCAAGGCGACGGGCGCCGTGACGACCTGGCCGACCACCGACCTCACGCCGAACTACTTCTGACGTCACCTCTGAGCGGGCCCCGCCGTCCTGGCCGGTGAGCCGGTTGAGCGGACCCCGTCGTGGCCGGTCGAGCCGGTTGAGCGGACCCCGTCGTCCTGGCCGGTGAGCCGGTGGTGAGCGTGCGGTGAGCCGTCGCCGCCATTGTTGGGCCATCGCCGGATCCGCCGAGGACCGGCCACCGAGTGAGGAGCAGGGCGATGGGCGTTCTGGACGGCAAGACGGCGTTGGTCACGGGCGGGTCGCGGGGCATCGGGCGGGCGGTCGCGTTGCGGCTGGCCGCCGACGGGGCTCTGGTCTGCGTGCACTACGGCGGCGACGAGGACGCGGCCAAGGAGACCGTGGCGCGGATCGAGGAAGCGGGTGGCCGGGCGTTCGCCGTAAGGGCTCGGTTCGGTGAGGACGGCGCGGTGGACCGGCTGTTCGAAGGGCTGACCGAGGGGCTGGCGGGACGTGGCCTGGACATCCTGGTCAACAACGCGGGCATCGGCTCGGGCAACCCGATCGCGCAGGTCACTCCGGAAGAGTTCGACAGGCTGCTCGCGATCAATGTGAGCACGCCGTTCTTCGTGATCCAGCGGGCACTGCCCCTGCTGAACGATGGTGGTCGCGTCGTCAACATGGGCTCGACCGCCAGCCGGTTCGCCGTCTCCATGCAGATCGGCTACACCATCAGCAAGGCGGCGCTGGAGTCGATGGCCCCGACTCTGGCCAACGACCTCGGCAGGCGCGGCATCACGGTGAACACGGTCGCGCCCGGCGCGGTGCGGACCGACATGACCGCGGGCTACACCTCGATCCCGGAGGTGGTCGCCGGGCTGGAGGCGATCACCGCGCTGGGACGGATCGGCGAGCCGGAGGACGTCGCCGACGTGGTCGGCTTCCTGGCGGGTCCGCAGGGCCGGTGGGTGACCGGCCAGACCGTCGACGTATCGGGCGGAACCTACCTCGGTCCCATCGCGTGAGCGCTGCCGGTGGATAATCACCGGCATGCACTTCGGAATCCTTGGCGAGACCCGGGCGTGGCGCGACGACGGGGCCGAGGTTCCACTGGGCGGCCCGGCCCGCCGCGCGCTGCTGGCGCTGTTGCTGGTCCACTCCGGTCAGGTCGTGTCGGTCGACCGGCTGACCGAGGAGATCGAGTCGGGCACGGCGCTGTCGGCGCACGCGCTGCAGTCCCAGGTGTCCCGGCTGCGCTCGGCCCTGGGCCCGGTGGTCACGATCGAGCGGGCCGGGGCGGGATACCGGATCGTGGTCGCGGACGACGACGTGGACGCCCGCCGGTTCGAGCGGCTGGCAGCCGAAGGCCAGGCCGTGCTGCGCGACGGCGACACCGGACGGGCGGTCGCGCTGCTGCGCGAGGCGCTGGAGCTGTGGCGGGGGCCGGCGGCGCTGGCCGACCTCGCCGAGAGCGAGACGGCCCGGGCCGCCGCCGTACGGCTGGAGGAGCTGCGGCTCGGGGCGCTGGAAGACCGGATCGAGGGCGAGCTGCGGCTCGGCGAGCACCGCGCGGCCGTTCCCGAGCTGCGCGAGCTGGTCGGCCGCCACCCGCTCCGGGAACGGCTGGCGGGGCTGCTGATGCGGGCGCTGTACGCCGAGGGCGGACAGGCCGAGGCACTGGTGGTGTTCGAGAAGACCAGACAGCACTTGGCCGACGAACTGGGCGCCGATCCCTCGGCCGAGCTGGTCGCGCTCCATCGGGAGCTGCTGAGCGCCGATCCGTCGCCCTCGCTCGCCGCGCCGCCCGCCCAGCTGACGTCCTTCGTGGGCCGCGCCGAGGAGGTGGCCGAGGTCGCCGATCTGTTGCGCGTGGCCCGGCTGGTCACGTTGATCGGTCCCGGTGGCGTCGGCAAGACCCGGCTGTCGGTCGAGGTCACCGAGGTGGTGGCCGACGACGTCTGCTTCGTGGAGCTGGCCCCGGTGCGCGACGGCGCGGGACTGCCACGGGCGCTGCTGGGCGCGCTCGGCCTGCGCGAGAACGGGCTCCACATGGAGGGCGGCCCGCAGACGCCGGTCGACCGTCTGATCGCGGCGCTGTCGGACCGGGTGCTCCTGATCGTCCTGGACAACTGCGAGCACGTGGTCGAGGAGACCGCCGCGTTGGCGGCGCGGCTGCTGGCCACCTGTCCACGGCTGCGTGTCCTGGCGACGAGCCGGGAGCCGCTCGGCATCATCGGTGAGAACGTCTGGCAGGTGCGGCCGCTCGACGGCGACGCGGCCGTCCGGCTCTTCACCGACCGGGCCGGTGCCGCGCGGCGCGGTTTCGCCGCCGATCCCCGGCTCGTCCGGCGGATCTGCGCGGCCCTCGACGACCTGCCGCTGGCCATCGAGCTCGCGGCGGCGCGACTGCGCACGCTGGACGTCCACGACCTCGCGGAACGGCTGGACGACCGGCTCGGAGTCGCGGCCCGCGGCAACCGGACGGCCGACGAGCGGCACCGGACATTACGGTCGGTGGTCGCCTGGAGCTGGGACCTGCTCTCCGAACCCGAACAACGGGCCGCGCGGCGGTTCACGGTCTTCACCGGAGGCGCGACGGCGGAGGCCGCGCAGCGGGTGTGCGGCACCGACGGCGAGACGCTGGAGGCACTGGTCGACAAGTCGCTCCTGGAGGTCGCCCGCGGCCGTTACCGGATGCTGGAGACGATCCGCGCCTATGGCGCCGAGCGGCTCGACGAAGCGGGCGAACGCGAGTCGGCGCGGCGCGCCCACGCCGGGCGTTTCCTGGACCTGGTGCGAACCGCCGATCCGTACCTGCGACGGGCCGAACAACTGGAATGGCTGCCGATCCTCGCGGCCGAGCACGACAATCTTCTGGCGGCCCTGCGCTGGGCGGTCGAGGCTCCGCGGACGGCGACGGCCCTGGAACTGCTCGCCTCGGCCTCGACCTACCTGTGGATCCGCGGCGTGTCCGCCGCGGTCGCCCCGTACGCGGTCACGCTGCTCGACGCGATCGGCGCCACACCCCCGGACGGGCTCGGCGAGGAGTACGCGACGTGCGTGCTGCTGGCGGCGTCCGACCGGCCGACGTGGCAGCGCCACCGCGCAACGGCCCAGAGCGCGCTGGCCGCCTCCTGGCCGGGCACCCGGGCGGGCCGATACCCCGCCGCCCTGCTGTTGTGGATGATGCGGAACGCGATCGAGGCGGACCCGCAGGGTGCGTTCGCGCTCGTCTCGTCCCAACGGGACTGCCCTGAGCCGTGGGCGCGGGCGACCGCCCGGTACGTGTCGGGATTCGATCCTCTCAGCGGAGGAGACATCGCGGCGGCCGAGCGCACCTTCGGCGCGGCCGTCGAGGGGTTCCGCTCGCTCGGTGACCGCTGGGGCACCGCGCTGGCCCTGGACGTCCTCGCCGGCCTGGCGGGCGGGCGCGGCGACCGCGCGCAGGCGATCGCGCTGACCGACGAGGCCCTCGCCCTCACCGGGCAGCTCGGCGCCCTGGAGGACAGCGCCGACCTGCTGGTCAACCGGGGCGACCATCTCGACGACCCGGCAGCGGCCCGCGCCGACTACGCCAAGGCCGCCGATCTGGCTCGCCGCGCCGGAAGCTCGACCTATTTGGCGGCGGCCCTGCGCGGGCTCGGTGACATCGCTCTGCTGGAGGGAGCCCTGGACGAGGCGGAACGGCTCTACGTGGAGGCCCTGGAACGGATCGATCCGCACTGGGTCAAGAGCCTCGGCAACCGGGTACGCACGCTCGCCGGACTCGGCCGTGTCGCCGAGGAGCGCGGCGAGCACTCCGCGGCACGCGGGCGCTACCGGGAGGCGGCCGAGGCGGCGGGACCTCCCGGCGCGCTCCTCCTGCTGGGCCTCCCCGAGGCCCTCGTCGAGGCGGTGAGCAAGCGGTGAGCCTCCGGTGAGCCCTCCAGGACAAGCTCTCCGTCATGAACAACCGCAACGTACTGATCTCCGGCTCCTCCGTCGCCGGCCCCGCGCTCGCCTACTGGCTCCACCGGCACGGCTTCACTCCCACGATCGTGGAACGCGCCCCCGCGCTGCGCGACGGCGGCTACGCCGTCGACTTCCGGGGCGAGGCGCACCTGTCGATCCTGCGCCGCATGGGCGTCCTCGCCGACCTCGAACGCGCCCGGACCGGCACGGGCTCCATGTCGTACGTCAACAGCGCGGGCAAGCCGGTGGCCAAGCTGCCCGCCGACCTGTTCGCCGGAGACCTCGAGATCCTGCGGGGCGACCTGGCACGGATCCTCTACGACGCCACCAGGGAGCACACCGAGTACATCTTCGGCGACTCCATCGCCTCGCTCACCGAGGACGCCGACGGCGTGACCGTCACCTTCGAACGCGGCGCGCCGCGCAGGTTCGACCTGGTCATCGGCGCCGACGGGCTGCACTCCAACACCCGCCGCCTGGCGTTCGGGCCCGAGGAGCAGTTCGTCAAGCACCTGGGCGTCTACTGCGCGATCTTCACCACCGCCAACCACCTCGGGCTGGACCACACCGGGCACGCCTACCGCACCGCGGGCAGGCTCGCCGCGATGTACAGCGCCCGTCACAACACCGAGGCCAAGGCGGTCTTCTACTTCGCCTCGCCGGCCATGGACCTCGACCGCCGCGATGTGGTGCGGCAGCAGGCCGTCCTGGTCGAGCAGTTCGCCGGCAACGGCTGGCAGAGCGATCGGCTGCTGCACGACATGCGGTCCGCGCCCGACTTCTACTTCGACTCCGTGGGACAGGTCCGCATGGACTCCTGGACCCGCGGCCGCGTCGCCCTGGTCGGCGACGCCGCCTACTGCCCCTCCTCCCTGTCGGGTATGGGTTCGGGCCTGGCCCTGGTCGGCGCGTACGTCCTGGCGGGCGAACTGGCCGCCGCGTACGGTGACCACCGCGTCGCGTTCGCCCGCTATCAAGAGGAGATGCGAGAGTATGCGGCGGGCTGCCAGAAAATGGGGGACGGCGTCGCCAAACTCATGATCCCCGGCAACCGCTTCCTGGCCTCGGCTCTCAACCGCTACTACAAGGTCATGCCCTACCTCCCGGGAAAGGACATGGCCGCCAAAATCGCCCGCAAGACCGCCGAGAACATCACGCTCCGCGACTACAGCGACCTCACCAGGCGCTAGGTGACCGGCGCCACTGCGGACCTACTGCGGAACCCACCGCGGATCTACTGCGGGACCACTGCGGACCCACTGCGGACCCACTGCGGACCCGCTGCGGACCTCGGCAGATCCGCGCGAGCCCCGTCATTCGGCAGGATCGGGGACCGGACGGGGAGTCGTTCCGGCAGGGCGATCGCCTTGTTCCCTCTCAAGCCCCCGAACACCGCCGTTCTCAGCAAATGTCACGATTTCAATATCACGCCCCCATTGCCGCGATATATCGGATCTATCACCGTATTCTCGGCAAACTTGCTCGGGGCGGTGATTCGCCGGAATGTGCATATATCGGGGCGCAATAAATGCACGGGAGGCGATTGTATGCGGGGGCGAACGCCGTTGGTGTTGCGGCGTGCGCTCAGCGAACCGCTCCTGCTGTTCGCGGCCTTCGGCGCGATCCTGCTCGCCACCACGACACTCGTCGGGCTGACCATGTACGCCACCTCGGTGGCGGACGGGGGCGTCAGCCGGACGCTGGAGGCGGCACCGATCGGAACCGCCGGGGCCGTGATCAGCTCCCCGGTGCGCGGTGACTCCCTCGCCCGGATCGACCGCGCCGTGCGGGCGCAGGTCGCCGGAACCTACGCGGGCCTGCCGGTCTCGGTGGCCATGAACGCCCAGTCGGATTCCTACGCCATGCCGGGTCAGGAGCGCAGGCAGCGGCCCGAGCTGCTCAGGTTCGGCGTCTTCCAGGGACTGGACGCGCACGCCAGGCTGCTGGCGGGCTCCTGGCCCGGCCACAGCCGCGGCGGGACGGTGGAGGCCGCGATCACCGGCGCCGTCGCCCGCGCCACCGGCTTGTCCGCCGGAGACCTGATCACGGTGGAGGGACGGCTGGACCACCGCCGGGTCCGCGTCCGGATCGCCGGCGTCTTCGAGCTGCGTGACCCCTACTCCGACCGCTGGAACGGCCAGACACTGCTCAGCCGAGGTGTCGAGATCGGCGGCTACGTCACCCACGGGCCGCTCATGGTGCCCGAGCAGACGTTCGCCGAGCGGTTCGCGGCCGGCACCACCGTGAGCTGGCTCGCCGTACCCGACCTGCGCTCGGTGCCGCGCGAGCGGCTGCGGGCCTTCGCCACCGAGGTCGCCGGCTTCCAGAAGGCACTCAGGACGCGCCCCGGCTGCGAGGGCTGCTCGGTGTCCACCCGCCTGCCGGAGGCGCTCGCCCAGCTCGCCACCGCGACCCTGGTGGCCAGGTCGACCATGCTCGTCCCGGTCCTGCAGCTCCTGCTGCTCGCCGCCTACGCGCTGATGATGACGGCCCGCCTGCTGGCCGACCACCGGCGGATGGAGACGGCGCTGCTGCGCTCGCGCGGCGCGGGAGCCGTACGACTGGCACTGCTCGACGCGGGCGAGGCCGTCGCGGTGGCGCTGCCCTGCGCGGCCGTCGCGCCGCTGCTGGCCCCGCCGCTGCTCGAAGCGGTCAGCGCGCTCCCCTGGCTGGAGACCTCCGGGGTGCGGCTCGCACTCGGCGCGAATCTCGCGGCCTACGCCGTCTCCGCCGTGGTCGCCCTGGGTTGTGCCGTCCTGATGACCCTGCCCGCGCTGCGCGGCGCCCGCCGCACCTACGTGGAGGAGCAGTCGGCGAGCGGGCGCGGCGAGCGGTACGGCCTCGCGCAGCGGGCGGGCGCGGACCTGGCGCTGCTCGGGATCGCCGCGCTGGCGGTCTGGCAGCTCCAGCACTACGGCGCGCCGGTCACCGCCACCGCCGGGGGCGACCTCGGCGTCGACCCGCTGATCGTGGCCGGTCCCGCGGTCGCCCTGCTCTGCGGAGGCCTGCTCGGACTGCGCGTGGTGCCCCTGGTCTCCAGGATCGCCGAGCGGATCACCGCCCGCCGTGCCGACCTGACGCCCGCGCTGGGCGCCTGGCAGGTGAGCCGCCGCCCGGGACGTTACTCGGGACCCGCGCTCCTGCTGACCATGGCGATCGCGATCGGTGTGGTCAGCATGGCGACCACCGCCACCTGGCGGGCCTCCCAGGACGACCAGGCCAGGCACCGGGCCGGGGCCGACTTGCGAGTGGCGTCGCCGCCGGAGAACGGGGAGCTCGGGCCGCTCGGGCGGGCCTCGGCCTACGCGGCGCTGCCCGGCGTGACCTCGCTCAGCCCGGCCTACCGGGCCGGAACCGAGCTGGCGTCCGAGGAGGTCAACCTCCTCGCCGTGGACGGGGCCGAGCTGCCCGGCATGCTGAAGCTCCGCCCCGACCTGTCGGAGGACTCGGCGGGCGTGCTCGCCGGCAGGCTCACCGCCGGGCGGCCGAAGCTGCCGGGTCTGCCGATCCCCGGCAGGCCCGCGCGACTGGCCGTGCGGACGCGGCTGACCGTGGACGACCCGGCCCGGGCCGAGCCGTACGAGCGGATCCCGCTGACGCTGGTGATCGAGGACGGCGAGGGCACGCGCCACCCGGTCACGGTCACCCCGGCTCTCGGCGAGGGCGAGCTGGAGGCCGACCTGACGGCGCTGCGCGGGCGGAGCGGGAAGCTGACCTATCCGCTGACCGTCGCCGCGATCACCGTGGACCTGCCGCTGCCCCCCGAGGGCAGCGGTCTGGAGCTGGCCGTGCTGCGAATCCGGACGGACGGGGGCGCCCAGGTGAAGCCGGCCCCGGGGACGCGACTGGCCCACGGGTCGGCGGCGGGTCACGCCGCCGAACGGCGCTACGACACCGGGCATGGGCTGTTCGCGATCGCGTTCGGGGCTCCACCGCCCCGCGACCCGTTCGACGCGCTCGCACCGCAACGGATCACGCTCGTGCCGGTCGCCGGCAAGGTGCCCGACCGGAGCGTCTTCGTCCCCGAGGGCGCGCCGCAGGGCACCTTCCTCGGCCCGCTGCCGGTGGTGGTCACCGCCGACCTGGCCGCCGGGCGCAAGCTCGCCGCCGGCGCCGAGGCCAAGATCAGCCTGGACCGCAGGGCCACCCTCATCCGGGTCGCCGGGATCGTGGACAAGCTTCCCGGGACGCCTCCGGACAAGCCCGCCGTGCTGCTCGACTGGCAGACCATGCAGGCGTGGGACCTGCTCGCCCACCACTCCCCGCGCCCACCCACCGAATGGTGGCTGGGAACGCGCGGGGCGGACACCACGGCCGCCGCCGCCGAGCTGATCCGCCATCCCGAGTGGGACGTGACCGTGGTGGACCTGTCCTCGCTGGCTCGCGGGCTGCGGGACGACCCGCTGGCCGGTGGCCTGCAGGGGGCGCTGGTCCTCGGCTTCCTCGCGGCCCTGGTCTTCGCCACGCTCGGCTTCGTGGTCAACGCCGCGGTGGCGGCCAGGGAGCGGATCGCCGAGTTCGCCGTCCTGCGGGCGCTCGGGGTGGGTTTCCGCCAGGTGTTCGGGCTGCTCGCGGTGGAGCAGGCCTTCCTGATCGGGCTGTCCCTGGCGGCCGGCACGGTGGTGGCCGTGGTGGTGGCCTCCCTGGTGGTCCCGCACCTCGTGCTGACCGGGCAGGCGGCCTCCGTCACCCCGCAGGTGCTGCTGGACATCCCCTGGATCCCCACACTGGCCCTGCTGGCCGCGGTGGCCGCGCTGCTGTTCGCGATCGTCGGGATGCTGGCCCGCACGCTGCGGCGGCAGGGCATGGGCCGGACCCTGCGGATCGGGGAGGACCGATGAACACCTGGCTGCTGGTCCGGGTCCACCGGGGCGCGTCCGCCGCGCTGGGAGCGCTGGTGCTCAGCGCCTGCCTGCTGGTCGCCGCGGTACCCAAGGTCATGCAGTCCTCCTACGACGAGGTCCTGCACGACGCCATCGCCACGAGCGCCGCGGGCCGCAGCGACCTGGTCGTGGTCAGCACCCGCCGGACCGGCCCCGACGGGCCGGTCACCCGCGAGTCCCTGCTGGCGATGGAGCGAGCCTTCCGCGGCGCCCTGCCCGCCGAACTCCTTCCCGTCGTGACCCCGCTCGGCTCCGGGACGAGCCACTACGGCCTGCACAAGCGAGAAAACCCCATCCGCTCCGTGGACGGCGAGCCCCGCGCCTACCGCTATCTCGACCTGAGCTGGCTGTCGGACGCCGGCGAGCGCGTCCGGTACGTCGCCGGCCGGCCGCCGGGGCCGCCCTCGCGCCTGGACGGCGGGCCGCTGCTGGAGGTGGCGCTGGCCCGCGAGGCGGCGGGGGAGATGCGGCTGAAGGTCGGCGCGACCGTGGTGCTCGGCGGGAGCGAGAAGCTGGCGGCTCGCGTCAGCGGCCTGTTCGAGCCGGTGTCCGCCGGGGACCGCTACTGGCAGCACAACGCCGCCGTCCGGCAGGTCATGAAGATCCGCAAGCCGGGAGCGGACACCGACGACTGGTACGCCACCGGGCTGGTGTCCGACGAGAGTCTGCCGGTGCTGGGCCCGCTGTACCGGGACATGACCTACCGGTGGGTGATGGGCGTGGACCGGCCGGCGGTGACGGCGCTCGGGGCGCCGGCGCTGATCGAGGCGGTGCGGGCCCTGCGGGGCGCCGTGCCGATCGTGATCGGCGGTTCCTCGCCGAACGCGCTGGAGACCGCCTTCGACGACCTGCTGGCCGACTACCTGGCCAGGCTGCGCGTCGTCGACTCCCTGCTCCTGCTCGTCCTCGGCGGGCTGCTCGCCGTGGCCGTGGGCGTGATCGCGCTGGCCGTACGGCTGCTGGCCGAGCGCACGCGCCAGGGCCTGGCCCTGATGCGCGCCCGGGGGGCCTCGCTGGCGCGGGTCGCCGGGACGGCCACCGCGGTGACCTCCGCGGTCACGGTGCCGAGCGCCCTGGCCGGGTACGCCCTGTCCTACGCGGTGCCGGGCCCGCTCACCGCGATCGTGCATCTCGGCCCGCTCGCCGTCACGGCCGCCGCGGCACTGCTCGCCGCCGGGCAGGCCGTCGCCGACCACCGATGGCCGTCGGGAGACCGGCGTGACGACGTCGCCGCCGCACGCCCCTCACCCCGGCGGATCACGGCGGAGGCGGTGATCGTCGTGATCGCCCTTCTCGGCGCCTACCTGCTGCGCTCGCGCGGGCTCGCCACCCAGGCGGGAGAGCGGGGCTCCGACCCCCTGCTGCTGCTGGCGCCCGCCGGGCTGACGCTGGCCGTGGCGCTGGTCGTGCTGCGCTGCTACCCCTTCCCCCTCCGCCTGGCCGTGCGGCTGGCGGCCAGGCTGCGGCCCGCCGTCGCCTTCCTCGGCCTCACCCTGGCGGCCAGGGCAAAGCCCGCGTCCGCGCTGCCCGCCCTGATCATGCTTCCCGCCCTCGCGGTCGCGGTGTTCGGCGCGGTGGTCTCCGGCGGCCTGGCCGTCACCCAGGAGGCGTCCGCCTGGCAGCAGGTGGGGGCACCCGTCCGGCTGGACAGCGATCTGCCCGTCACACCGGAGGGGATCGACCGGCTCAGGAGGACCCCGGGGGTGCGGAGAGTCGTCCCCGCGACGCGCACCGCCGCCACCATCACCGATGCCGCCACCGCCACCGATGCCGCCACCGCCGCCACCGCCGCCAGCACCGGCCCGCGGACGGTCACGGTGCTCGCGGTGGACGTCCGCGCCTACCGGGCCATCCTGCGCGACGGCCCGCTCGTCATGCCGGACGCGCCGGTGCTGGTCTCGCCCGACCTGCGGGACCTCGGCGCGGTCGAACTCGCCGGCACGCCCCCGCGCAGGCTGACCCCCGGCGGCGTCGTCACCGGCCTGTCCCGGGCCTACGGCACCGGCCCGCTGATCCTGGTCCCGCCGGACGGCGGGGCGCCCAACACGGTCCTCGTCGAGGGCGACGATCTGGACGGCGGGCGGCTCCTGGCGGCGGTCGGCCTGCCCGGGACCCGGGTGATGACCGTCGAAGGCCTGCTCGCGGAGATCACGCGGGCGCCGCTCACCGCGACGATCCGTCACACCTTCACCGTCGTCACGATCGCCCTGGCCGGCTACGCGCTGACCGCCGTGGTGATCGCCCTGGTGATCGGTGCGGCCGACCGCGACAGGGCGCTGTCCCGCCTGCGCACCCTTGGGCTGTCGCAGGCCCAGGCCCGCCGGCTGACCGTCCTGGAGGTCTCCCCGATGATCCTGCTCACCGCCGCGGCCGGACTGCTGCTCGGCCTCGGACTGCCCGCCGCGCTGGGACCGGGCATCGACCTCAGCGCCTATGCCGGAGACCTCGCCGTGGACGGTTATCCGGCCGATCTGACCATGCCGATCCTGCTGGCCGGGGGGCTGGCCGCGGTGGCCGTGCTCGGAGCCTTCCTGCACGCCTTCCTCGGCCACCGGCGCTCCCTCGGGTCCGCCCTTCGAACGGGGGATTGAGTTGAGCCGAACGAGCGAGCCCGCGCTGCCTGAGCTGCCCGCGCTGTCGGAGCTGGAGGCGCGAGCCGTACGGCACCGGCCGGCCTTCGGGGAGAACGCGCACGTCCTGTGCGACAACCTGGTGCGCATCTACAAGTCCGAGGGCGTCGAGGTGGTCGCCCTGCAGGGACTCGACCTGCTGATCGACGCCGGCGAGCTGGTCGCCATCGTGGGAGCCTCGGGCTCCGGCAAGTCCACCCTGCTCAACGTGCTGTCCGGGCTGGACGTGCCGACCGCCGGGGTCGCCAGGGTGGCGGGCGTGGACCTGCTGTCGATGACGGCGCGCGACCGGCTGAGGTACCGGCGCGAGGTGGTCGGCTTCGTCTGGCAGCAGACCTCGCGCAACCTCCTGCCCTACCTGACCGCGCGGGAGAACGCCGAGCTGCCCATGCGCCTGGCGGGCGGGCGGCGACGGGGCCGAGCCGACGAGCTGCTGGAGCTGATGGGCGTCGGATACTGCGCGGGGCGGCGGCCGGGCGAGATGTCCGGCGGCGAGCAGCAGCGGGTGGCCATCGCGGTCGCCCTCGCCAACTCGCCCAAGGTCGTCCTGGCCGACGAGCCGACGGGCGAGCTCGACAGCGAGACGGCGGAGGAGGTGTTCGCCGCTCTGCGCAGGGCCAACCGCGAGCTGGGCGTCACCGCGGTGATCGTCACCCACGACGCCCTCGTCTCCGGGCAGGTGGACCGTACCGTCGGCATCAGGGACGGGCGGACCAGCAGCGAGACGCTCCACAGGGCCTCCTCCGACGGGCGGATCGTCGCGGAGGAGTACGCGGTGCTCGACCGGGTGGGCCGTCTGCAGTTGCCCCGGGACTTCATGAACGAGCTGAACATGGAGCGCCGGGTCCGCCTGGCACTGGAACGCGACCACATCGGCGTCTGGCCGGAAGGGGCCGAGGATGAGTGAGCCGTTGGTCGCCGTCGAGGGCCTGCGCAGGGTCTACCGCAGTGGGCCCAAGGAGGTCGTCGCCCTGCGCGAGGTCTCCTTCCAGGCCGGTCGGGGAGAGCTGGTCGCGATCCGCGGCCGGTCGGGCTCCGGTAAGACCACCCTGCTCAACCTGGTCGGCGGCCTGGACCGGCCGGACGCGGGACGGGTGACGGTCACCGGACGGGAGGTCACCTCGCTGGCCGAGGACGGGCTGCTGTCCCTGCGCCGGGACGTGATCGGCTTCGTCTTCCAGTCGTTCGGGCTGATCCCGGTCCTGTCCGCGGCCGAGAACGTCGGCGTGCCGATGCGGCTCGCCCGGACCCCGGTGGCCGAGCGCGAGGAGCGCGTCCGTATGCTGCTCGCCCTCGTCGGCCTGGCCGACCACGCCAACCAGCGTCCCTACGAACTGTCCGGCGGCCAGCGGCAGCGGGTGGCCATCGCCCGCTCGCTGGCCAACCGTCCGCGACTGTTGATCGCCGACGAGCCGACCGGTCAGCTCGACTCGCAGACCGGCCGCCAGATCATGCAGCTGATCCGGGCCCTGGTCCGCAGCGAGGGGGTGACCGCGCTGGTCGCCACCCACGACCCCGGTCTGATCACGCTGGCCGACCGTGTCCTGGAGCTTCGCGACGGCGTGCTGCGCCCGGCCGACGCCCCGGCGCCGGCCTGACCATCCCACCTGGTCGTCTTTTGCCAGGCCGTCCTTACCGGGTCACCGGGCCGGGCCGTCCTTACGGGGTCACCGGGCCGGGTCGCCTACCGGGTCGCCTGGCCGGGTCACCGGGCCGGATCGGTGGGCCGGATGGACCCGGTGAATTCCAGGACACCGGTCATCGCCGTTCCGATGTGAGCCGGTTCCCTCCCGGCCATACTCCCGCCTCTCCGATTCCTTATTGGCAGGAAACGGCTATCGGTGGACAACTTGTTGACTTCGATCTGTCTGGTTGACGCGTCGCGGCGCGCGCAGAGTTGGTTGTGCGAGGACAAACGAACAACTCGGCGAAGGAGCCAGGAAATGACGAATACGATCGACTTCCCGGTCCACACGGATGTCGCCGAAAAACTGACGGACATCCTTTCTCCCGGTGTCGTTCCGTGCGATGCGGAATGCGCGGACCGCGCTGGATCGGACCAGTTAAACCACGAGGGATCGACCACTCCGTACATCGCTTTGAACTCCGACGAGCCTGGCATCCGTGGTCTGTTCAAATATCGTCCCGAGACGGCTTTCCCGTTGAACGGGCTGGTGGAGGTGCTGCTGTTCAGGGAGAATTCCCTGACGCGCGGGGAGCGGGAGTTGATCGCGACGTATGTGTCCGCGCTGAACGAGTGCCGGTTCTGTTTCTTCACACACGCGGCCATCGCCGCCGCGCACCTGCCGGAGGGGATGACGCTGGTGGAGCAGGTCCGCGCCGACCTGGAGGCGGCGCCGGTCTCGGACAAGCTCAGGGCGTTGCTGGCCATCGCGGCCGCGGTGCAGCAGAGCGGGAGAAGAGTCTCCAGACAGGACATCGCCGCTGCGCGGGCGGCGGGCGCGACGGACCTGGAGATCCACGACACGGTGCTGATCGCGGCGGCCTTCTGCATGTACAACCGCTACGTCGACGGTTTGGGCACGCTCGCCGCCAACGACCCCGAGCACTACGCCGCGCGCGCCGAGCGCACCGACGGATACCTCGCGGTGCTGGCCGACTCCCTGAGCCAGGGCTGACGGCGGTGCCGGCGGATGCGCCCGCACGCCCGGGGGAGAGCGGAGGAGGGCGGGGGAGGGTTCTGGGAGAGGGGGAGAGCCCTGGGACGGAACGCACGACGGACGTCGACCTGCGGCAGACCCGACCGCCGGGAGGTTTCCCTGCATGCCGCAAGGCGCGGGGAGAACAGCCGACTGGCGGTGGGGCCTGCTGTGACCGACCGATGACCGGTCAGCGCCGGAGAATCATCGAGGCAGGATGCGAACGGCCCGTTCGGTCAGGCGAAGAACTCGTCGGTGGTGTAAAGGTCTTCCGGGTAACTCCAGCGCTCGCTGATCTTCCCGTCGGTGATGCGGAACACGTGGACACCACGGTCGTCCAGGGTACGGCCGCCGCGCTCTCCTCGGACGCGGACCGTCACGACGGCCCGGTCCTCTCCGGGAAGGATGGAGTCCGGCTCGAACCGGACCGAGCCTTCGGTCAGTTCGGTGAACTGGCCGAGATAGCCCACAACCTGGTCCTTACCGCGATATTCGCCGGCCAGGGGACCACGGCCGGGAACGTGGAAAACCACCTCGTCGGCGAGCAGATTATCGCGAATGTGGGCCAGGTCTCCCTTGGCGAGAGCGTCGTAACTGTCCCGGGCAAGGGCACTGTTGGGGTGTTCGGACATTAATGACCTCCTTGCGGTATCTGATGGTGATTTGTGCGGCGTTGGCGACGCTACGCCTGATTAAGGGGTCGGACAAGGGAGTGAGGAGAGACTTACCGTGTGGCCATACGCCTATGACTGGACGCAATAATGGCCAGGATGAAACTTGAATGTTTCGGTCGCCTTAAAGGGGCCATTGACAGTTCTGGGGAAATGTGGTGATCATGAGCGTCTGTCGGATGAATTCATGCGCTGAGACGGCGTGAGAGACTCCTTGATCTCGCCGGTAAGGGAACATCTATGCCCCACATCACGCTCAACTCGAACGCGCCCGGAATCCGCGGCCTGTTCCAGTTCCGCCCGGAGACCGCCCGTCCGCTGAATGAGCTGGTGGAAGTGCTGCTGCGCGCGGAGAGCACGCTGTCGCGCGGCGAGCGGGAGTTGATCGCGGCCTACGTGTCGGCCCTGAACGAATGCCGCTACTGTTTCTCCTCCCACGCGGCCTACGCCGCCGCGCAGCTGCCGGAGGGGATGGCACTGGTGGAGCAGGTCCGCGCCGACCTGGGGGCGGCGCCGGTCTCGGACAAGCTCCGGGCGTTGCTGGCCATCGCGGCCGCGGTGCAGCAGAGCGGGCAGAAGGTCTCCGAGCAGGGGGTCGCCGCTGCTCGGGCGGCGGGCGCGACGGACTTGGAGATCCACGACACGGTGCTGATCGCGGCGGCCTTCTGCATGTACAACCGCTACGTCGACGGCCTGGCGACGATCGCCCCCGACGACCCGGCCTCCTACGCCGAACGGGCGCAGCGGATCGCCTCCGACGGTTACCTGGCGCTGCTGGCCGAATCACAACGCCAGGCCTGACCTCGGGCGACGGCGAACGCGCATCCGCGTTCCCCGACGAACGCCGAGAAACGCCCGCGCGAGGAGAGCCGAAGCTCCTGAAGAGGCACTGAAGTCCAGGGGTGCCGAAATTCAGGAATCACCGAAGTTCGGAGAGCACCGAAGTCCAGGGGTGCCGAAATTCAGGAATCACCGAAGCTCGGGAATCACCGAAGTTCAGGAACCGCCGAAGTTCAGAGAGCACCGAAGCTCGGGGGCACCGAGAAGAGAACACGCCGATCCGGCGGACCCGACCACCGTGGAGGACCTCATGGCGAGTCATTCAAGCGCGTTACCGGCCGGGCCGGGTCTCATCACCTCGCTGAACACCGACCACCACCGGATGGGGCTCAACCTCTTCCTGGTGATCGTGCTGGCGCACTGGGCCGAGCACGTGGCGCAGGCCGTACAGATCTACGTTCTCGGCTGGCCGCTCCCGGAGGCGCGCGGGGTGCTCGGGCGGCCGTTCCCGTGGCTGGTGACATCCGAGTGGATGCACTACGGCTACGCGCTGGTCATGCTCGTCGGTCTGATCCTGCTCCGGCGGGGCTTCACCGGCCGCGGCCGCACCTGGTGGAACATCTCCCTGGGCATCCAGGTCTGGCACCACCTGGAGCATCTGCTGCTGCTCGGCCAGGCGCTGACCGGACTCCACCTGCTGGGCAGGCCGGTGCCGACCAGCGTGATCCAGCTCCTGGTGCCCCGCGTCGAGCTGCACCTGTTCTACAACGCGATCGTGTTCGCGCCCATGGTGGTGGCCATGTGGCTGCACCGCAGGCCCAACCGGGCCGAGCGGACAGCCATGACCTGCCGTTGTGCCACAGCCACGGCAGGCGCGGTGTGATCTCCTGAGCGCCGACGTCCCCAACCGCACGAGGAGTGCCATGCCGTACCTCACCCCGCCCTTCGACGGTCCGGCCGCCCGCGTGGCCGGCCGGACCGTCACCACCGATCACGTGGACGCGCCGTCCGGAGCGGAGGGGTGGGACTGATGGCGACGACGGGATCCGGGCGGGTCCACCGATACCTGATCATCGGTGCCGGGCCCGGCGGGTTGCAGCTCAGCTATTTCCTGCAGCGCGCCGGCGCCGACTACCTCACCTTGGAGCGCGAGGACTCCCCGGGAGGGTTCTTCCGCCACTATCCGCGCCATCGCAGGCTGATCTCGCTGAACAAGGTCCACACCGGCGAGAAGGACCCGGAGATCAATCTGCGCTGGGACTGGAACTCCCTGCTCAACGACGCGCCCGGCCTGCTGTTCCCCCGCTACTCGCAGGAATACTTCCCGCGTGCGGACGACATGGTGCGCTACCTCGCCGACTTCCAGCGGGAGCACGCGCTCAACGTGCGCTTCTCCACCGCCGTCGACCGGGTCGAGAAGGTGGACGGGCTCTTCGTCGTGCACGCCGCGGACCAGGTCTTCCGCGCCGAGTGCCTGATCATGGCGGCCGGCTGGGGCGGGCCGCACATCCCCGACATCCCGGGGATCGAGCTGGCGGTGGGCTATGAGGACATGCCGATCGCCCCGGAGGACTTCACCGGCCGGCGGGTGCTGATCATCGGCAAGGGCAACTCGGCGTTCGAGACCGCCCAGGCCATCCTCGGCCACGCCGCCGTCGTCCACCTGGCCAGCCGGCATCCGGTCCGGTTCGCGTGGACGAGCAAGCACCCCGGTGACGTACGGGGCCAGTACGGCGCGCTGCTGGACAGCTACTGGTTCAAGACCCTGCACGGCGTGCTGGAGTGCGAGATCGACCGGATCTGGCGTGAGGGCGACCGGTTCAAAGCGGAGATCACCTACACCCTCGCCGACGGCGAGAAGGCGCTGCTGGAATACGACACGGTGCTGCGCTGCACCGGCTTCACCATGGACACCGCCCTCTTCGACGCCTCCTGCCGCCCCGAGCTCGCCCCCAACGGGCGGATGCCGGCGATCGGCCCCGACTTCCGGTCGGCCAACGTCGAGGGCCTGTACTTCGCCGGCACCCTCATGCAGGGCCGCGACTTCAAGGGCGCCTCTTCGGCCTTCATCGACGGGTTCCGCTACAACCTGCGCACCCTGGCCCGCCTGCTCGCAGAACGCTACGACCGGGTTCCGCTCGGCCACCGCCCGCTGCCGGCCGACCCCGACCAGCTGACCGCCGCCATGCTGGAGCGGGTGAACTACAGCTCGGCGCTGTGGACTCAGTTCGAATACCTGTGCGACGTGTACGTGGTCGACGAGACCACCGGGCAGGTCCGCCACTACGAGGACCTGCCGGAGGACTACGCGGTCGACCGGTTCGCCGAGCACGCCCTGTACTTCACCGTCACCCTGCGGTGGGGGCCCCGCGACCACGGCGACGTGTTCGCCATCCAGCGAAACCCGACCCCCGACCGGGCACACGAGAGCGCCTTCCTCCACCCCGTCGTCCGGGCCTGGCGTCATCGTGACATGCTCGGCGAGCAGCACCTGCTGGAAGACCTTCTGGCCGTGTGGCGAGACCCGATCCGGCACGTGCAGCCGCTGCGCGCGTTCCTGGCCTCGACCCTCGAAGAGCGAGGGCACGGCCTCGAAGAGCAGGGGCACGGCAACGACGCCGAAGGCGTGTGAGGGTCACCGCGGTTCGCGGGAGCGTGGCACGACCAGACCGGTTTCGTAGGCGGCGACGACCGCCTGCGTCCTGTCGCGCAGTCCCAGCTTGTTCAGCACCCGGCTGACGTGCGTCTTGACGGTCTCCTCGGTGACGGTCAACCGGCCCGCTATCTCCGGGTTGGACAGGCCCTCGGCGACCAGCCGCAGGACCTGCGTCTCACGAGGGGTGAGCGCGGCGAGCGCGGAGGCGGCGGAGGCGTCGGGGGCGGGGCTCAGGAGGGCGAACTCGCTGATGAGGCGGCGGGTGACCGCCGGGGCCAGGAGCGCCTCGCCGGCGGCGATGACGCGCACCGCGTCGAAGAGCCGCTCGGCGGTGACGTCCTTGAGCAGGAATCCGCTGGCTCCGGCGCGGAGCGCGTCGTAGACGTACTCGTCCAGGTCGAAGGTCGTCAGGATGAGGACGTGCGGTCCGGCGGCGGCGGAGCCGGCGAGTCGCCTGGTGGCCTCGATGCCGTCCATGCCCGGCATACGGACATCCATGAGGACGACGTCGGGGGACAGCTCCTGGCAGAGCCGCACCGCCTGCGCCCCGTCGCAGGCGGTCGCGACGACGTCGAAGTCCGGCTGGGTGCCGAGCAGTTCGGCGAACCCGGTGCGAACCACCGGGTGATCGTCGGCGACGACGATCCGGACCGCCGTCCGTGCCTCCGCAGACCACGCGCTCATCCGGCCGCCCCGCCCCTGCCCGGCAGGCGGGCCTCGACGAGGAATCCGCCGCCGGCGGCGGGGCCGGTGCGCAGCTCGCCCCCGACGGCCGCGGCGCGCTCCCGCATGCCGGACAGCCCGTGGCCGCCGGCGGGTGCCGCGGCGGAGGGGCCCGGACCGTTGTCGCGGACGAGCAGTCGCAGGGTGTCGCCGGTGTAGTGCAGCTCCACGTCGACGGCGGCGCCCGGCGCGTGCCGCCGGGCGTTGGTGAGGGCTTCCTGGATGATGCGGTGGGCCGCGAGCTCCACGCCCGGGTCGAGCGTGACCGGCGCGCCGCGCAGGATGAGGCGGGTGCCCGTTCCCGAGGCGTCCCGCGCCTCGTCGAGCAGGTCGTTGAGCTCCGGCAGGCGCAGGCCCGGCTGGGGCCGGCGGTCCCCCGTGTCCGGGCCCGCGTCCTCGCGCAGCACGCCGAGCAACCGCCTCATCTCGGTCAGCGCCGCCCGGGCGGTGTCGCCGATGGCCGACAGCCGCTCCGCGCCGGCGGCAGGCATCCCCGGGACGGTCAGCCGGGTCGTCTCCGCCTGCACGGCGACGATGGAGATGTGGTGGGCGACGACGTCGTGCAGCTCGCGCGCGATGCGTGCGCGTTCGCCACGCGCGGTGTGCTCCAGCAGGGTGTCGGCGATGACCTGCCGGGCGGCGCTGTCCCCCAGGGCCGCGCGGTGCGCCTGCCGCGCGATCCCGGCCAGGGCCGCCGCCGGGGCCAGGGAGGCCAGCAGCAGGGTGAGCACCCCTGTCTCGCCGCCTGCCGTACCGGCCAGCGCCGGCACCACGAACGGCGTCGCCAGGAGTACGGCCGGCAGCCACGAGCCGCTGCGGCCGAACCGGTAACCGGAGATCAGCTGTGCGGCCACCCCCGCCACGGTCAGCGTCTGGAAGGCCGTGAGCGACAGCATGACCGACGCGGAGACGATCACGGCGACCACGGCCGGCTGTCCCCACAGCAGCGCGAGCGGCAGCGTGGTGGCCAGGCCGAGCAGGCCGGCCACCACGAGGTACAGGGCGGTGCCGGCGCCTGCGACCGGAGGCGCGCTCCCGGCGTGCGCGACCATCTCGCTCACCGGCCCGCTCACGGTCTGCCCGAGCGAATACGCCGCCGGCATACCGCTGGTGTGCGCGAACGAATACGCCGCCGGCATACCGCGGGCGTGCGCGATCGACTCGGCCAGCGCGAGCAGCGCCAGCAACGTGCCGGCCACGGCGGGCGCATGGGGAGCCGAGGCGGCATGCCGCCACCTGGCGGCCCACCCGCCGCGCCGGTCGTACGCTCGGTCCACGACGACCATTGTCGCGGCCGGCCGGCGTGGCGGCATCCCTCACGTGAGGGATGGGGCGTCCCTCACGCCAGCGACGGCGAAGATGGCTCGATGGCGGGACGACCGGGCCCCCGCCCGCTGCCTAACCTGCCTGACATGCGAGCAACCATCGAAGTCGCCGGGCTGCGCAAGCGCTTCGGCCAGACCACGGCCCTGGACGGGATGTCCTTCACCGTGACGCCGGGGCAGGTCACCGGCTTCGTCGGCCCCAACGGCGCGGGAAAGTCCACCACGATGCGGGTGATCCTCGGCCTGGACGCGGCCGACGAGGGCAGCGCGCTGGTCGGCGGGCGGCCGTACCGGAGCCTGCGCGATCCCCTCAGCCATGTCGGGGCGCTGCTGGACGCCGCCGCGCTGCAGCCGAGCCGTACCGGCCGTAACCATCTGCTGTGGCTGGCCCACTCCCAGGGCCTGGGCGCCAGACGGGTCGATGAGGTGATCGAGCAGGTCGGCCTGGGGTCGGCGGCCCGGCGCAGGGCGGGTGGCTACTCCCTGGGCATGCGGCAGCGGCTCGGGATCGCCGCGGCGCTGCTCGGCGACCCGCCGGTGCTCATGCTCGACGAGCCGTCCAACGGCCTGGACCCCGAGGGCATCGTGTGGATGCGCGGCTTCCTGCGGGCGCTGGCCGCCGAGGGCCGGGCCGTCCTGGTGTCCAGCCACCTGATGAGTGAGCTCGAGGACACCGCCGGCCACCTCGTGGTGGTCGGCCGCGGCCGGGTTGTCGCGGACACCGGAGTGGCCGACCTGATCGCGGCCGCGTCCCGGGATCGGGTCACGGTGCGCACCTCGGCGCGGTCGGAGGCGATGACGGCGCTGGCGCACACCGGTGCGACCGTGTCCGTCACCGACCGAGACACGCTCACCGTCTCCGGACTGGCGGCCGAGCGCATCGTGGCGGTCCTCGGCCGGAACGCGGTGCCGTTCTCCGAGGTGGCGGCGCACCGCGCGACGCTGGAGGAGGCCTACATGGACCTCACCCGGGACGCGGTGGAGTTTCGCGCCGCCGCGAGCCGGGAGGCGGCACGATGACCACCGGCACCGCCACCCCGTACCGCTCGGGCCTGCGGGGCGGACGCGACGGCTTCGCGTGCCTGCTGCACGCGGAGTGGACCAAGTTCCGCACGGTCCGCGGCTGGATGATCGGCATGGTGGTCGCGGCGCTGGTCACCGTGCTGCTCGGGCTGCTCTCCGCGTCAGGAAGCCACTCCTCCTGCGGCGGTCCGAACGATGTCTGCCCCGCCGTTCCGGTGGGACCGGGCGGTGAGGCGGTGGACGACAAGTTCTACTTCGTACACCGGTCGCTGACCGGAGACGGCAGCATCACGGCTCGCGTGAACTCCATGACCGGCCGGATCCGCAAGCCCGACGTCACCCCGGGGGTCCGCGACGTCGTCAACGGAGTCGTGCCGTGGGCGAAGGCGGGGGTCATGGTCAAGGACGGCACCCGGCAGGGATCGGCCTACTCGGCGACGATGGTCACCGGCGGCCACGGGGTGCGGATGCAGTACAACTTCACCGGGGACGTGGCCGGCCGGCCGGGCGGCGTCTCGAAAGAGTCCCCGCGCTGGCTGCGGCTGACCCGCTCCGGTGAGGAGCTCACCGGCTACGAGTCGGCCGACGGCACGCACTGGACCAGGGTCGGCGTCGCCCGGCCGGCCGGGCTGCCGGTCACGGTGCAGGTCGGGCTCTTCGTCGCCTCTCCGGGCGATCTGACGGTGCGGCGGGCTGATTTCGGCGGGAGCATCGAGCAGAATCGCTTCGCCGAGGCCACCGCCGTCTTCGACCAGGTCAGCCTGCAGGGCAAGGTGTCCAGCGGCACGTGGAGCCGCGACGACATAGGGGTCACCGAATCGCCCGACGGGTCGCTTCACCATCCGGGAGGGTTCGAGGAGTCCGGCGGTAGGTACACCGTGACCGGGGTCGGTGACATCGCGCCGCTCGCGGACGGCCAGCGGATCGAGAACACCCTCTCCGGCGCGCTGACCGGGCTGATCGTGGTGATCGTGGTGGCGGTGATGTTCATCACCGCCGAATACGGGCGGGGCATGATCCGCACCAGCCTGCTCGCCAGCCCGCGGCGCGGCCGGGTGCCGGCGGCGAAGGCCGTCGTGGTCGGCGCGGTGACCTTCGTCGCGGGGCTGGCCGCCGCCGGCGTCGTGGTGCCGGTCGGCAAGCGGATCCTGCGCGCCAACGGCAACTACGTCCTTCCGGTGTCCCCGCTCACCGAGGTGCGCGTCGTGGTCGGCTTCGCGGCGCTGCTCGCCGTCGCCGCCGTCTTCGCCCTCGCCCTTGGCGCCCTGTTCCGGCACAGCGTCGCGGCGGTCACCGCCGCCATCGTGGTGATCGTCGTCCCCCACATCCTCGCCACCGCCTCAGTCCTGCCCGTGGGCGTGGCGCAGTGGCTGCTACGGCTCACGCCGGCCGCCGGATTCGCGATCCAGCAGAGCCTTCCGGAGTATCCGCAGGTGCTCGGCAACTACGCGCCGTCGGCCGGCTACTACCCGCTGGCGCCGTGGGCCGGACTCGCCGTGTTCTGCGGCTACGCCGCCCTCGCCCTCGGCCTGGCCGTCCTCCGGATCCGCCGGAGGGACGCGTGAGGCACCACCTGCACGCGGAGTGGACGAAACTGCGCACCGTGACGGGCACCGGCCGGCTGCTGTTCGCCGTCGTCGCGCTGACCGTCGCCATGAGCGCCGCGGCGGCCGCGACCGTGTTCTGCCCGTCGGCGGGATGTGGATACGACGTCCCCAAGCTCAGCCTCATCGGGGTCCAGGTGGGCCAGGCGGCCGTCGCCATCCTGGCCGTGCTGGCGATCAGCGGCGAGTACGGCACCGGCATGATCCGCACCACCCTGGCGGCGATGCCGCGCAGGGCCGCCGTCCTGGCCGCCAAGGCGGCCGTCCTCGCCGGCCTGACGCTGGCCGCGGGGACCGTCGCCGTGCTCGGGTCCGTGCTGACCGGGCGGCTCATCCTGCCCGGCAAGGGCTTCACCCCCGCGCACGGCCACCCGCTGCTGTCCCTGGCCGACGGACCGACACTCCGCGCGGCCGTCGGCTCGGTGCTCTACCTCGCGCTGATCGCCCTGCTCAGCCTCGGCGTCGCCACCGCCGTGCGGGACTCGGCGACGGCCATCGGGGTCGTGCTCGGCCTGCTCTACGTCCTCTCGATCCTCCCCTTGATGATCGCCGACCCGGGCTGGCAGCTGTTCCTCTGGCGGATCTCGCCGATGAACGCGGGGCTCGCCGTCCAGGCCACCACCCGTCTGTCCAGCCTGCCCCTCAGCCCATGGGCGGGCCTCGGCGTGCTCGCCGCCTGGGCCGCCGCGGCGCTCCTGGGCGGCGGATCGCTGCTGCGGCTGCGCGACACGTAAGTGACAGCGGCGGATCGCTGCGGCTGCGCGCCATGCGAGTGACACACGCCTGTTGCGGCTGCGCGACACGTGAGTGACACATGAGCGGCACCCCCGGCAGTGTCCGGCGGGTGTCGCTCACTCTCACACTTCCGGTTCGTCCCGCTCCATCAGCCGCTCCACCAGGTGGTCGACCACGTCGGCGAGCCGTCCTCGCCGATCGTGGGCGGCTCGCTGGCGCGCGGCCCCGGTGCCGGTGACGCGCAGCCGTTCCAGTCGCGCGGTCACCGTCTCCAGGTCGCCGGTCTGCTCCAGAGCGGGGCCGATGTGCCGCAGCAGCGCCGTACCCAGGTCGGCGGCGGGCGTCCGGCGGCCGGTGACCGGGTCGATGGCGTACCCGTCCAGGCCGTCGCGGGCCGCCTGCCAGTAGGCCGCCCGCAGCAGTTCGGCCGACAGGCGCGGTCCCGGGTCGCCGCCTTCCACCCGCTCCAGCGACACCAGCACCAGCGCCCGCACCACGGCGGCGAGCAGCGCGGACTCTCCTGCGGTGGCGGGCACGTCGGTCACCCGGACCTCCAGCGTGGGCAGCCGGGCCGACGGCCGGACGTCCCAGAAGATCGTTCCCGGATCCACCAGCACCCCGGCCTCGGTCAGGGTGCCGATCAGCTCGTCGAACTCGGCGAGCGAGGCGAAGTAGGGGGGCGGTCCGGCCACCGGCCATTTCGCCCAGCTCAGCGTCCGCCAGCTGGCGTATCCGGTGTCGCGGCCCGCCCAGAACGGGGAGTTGGCCGTCAACGCGATCAGCGCCGGCAGCCACGGTCGCAGGTGGTTGCTCACCAGCACCGCCCGCTCCCGGTCGGGCAGGTGCACGTGGACGTGGCCCGCGCAGATGCTCTGCTCGTCGTGCAGCGCCCGGTAGGTGTCGATCCCCACCCCGTATCGCGGGTGGTCGGTGATCGGTGGCGGGACGATCTCACCCAGCACAGGAGTTCCCGAGGCGACCACGGCCAGCCCCTCCTCCCGGGCGGCGCGGGCCATCGCCGCCCGCATCCGCAGCAGCTGCTCCTCCAGCTCGGAGACGCGGACGCACGGTGATGTCTTGGCCTCCACCTGGAACTTGGTGATCTCGGTGCTCACCTGCTCGCCCAGCTCGGCGGCGGCGCGCTCCAGCACCTCGGCCGCCCGCGGCGCCACCGCCCGGGTCGCCGGATCGACGACCAGATACTCCTCCTCCACCCCCACCAGCGGGCAGACCGCGTCGAACGGCACTGGATGTGATGAGTCCACGGTCGCCGTCATCCCTACTCCCGTCTCGGGGCGGAACGCCCATGAGTGGCCGCGTGCCTACGGGCGCCACGCTATCTATCCGATCATGGTTGTGCGGGTGCAAACCGGCATCTTCCCCGAAGAGGACCGGGACGCGAGCTGTCGGCCGAAGTCACACCTTGTGTTTCAGACGAGGGCCCTGCGTTTGAGGCCGGTCAGGCCTGCCACGGTGAGCACCGCCGTCACGGCGACCATGATCAACAGCGGGGTTGCGCTGAACGCCTCGCCCGAGGTGACCATGGGCAGGTTGGGGAAGGGCACGAAGTACTTGGCGATCCAGTAGTCGATACCGATGATCGGGCCGAGCACCTCGCCGAAGAGGTTGACGAACAGGAAGGCCGCCCAGCTGATCGCGGCAGCCGCCTTGGGCAGCAGACCGAAGGCGAGGATGCCGACTCCGGCCAGCACCCAGGTGGCGGGGATCTGTATCAGCGCACCGGCCAGCACCTTGCCGGGTTCGCCTGACACCAGGCCCATGGTGAGCCCGGCGGCGGCCAGGAAGAGCGCGCTGCCGGCCATGGCGAAGATCAGGTGGGAGGCGGCCCAGCGCAGGCGGCTGACAGGGGTGGTGAGCAGCAGTTCAGCGCGGCCGGAGAGCTCTTCGCCGCGTAGCCGTAGCAGGGCGAGCAGCGGATAGAGGGCCGAGACGTAGCCGAGGCTGAGCACGATCAGCCACAGGTAGGCGTCGGTCATGGTGGCGTCGGGACTACCGGTGTAGCGGCGGAAGAACTCCTCCACCGCGGCGCCTTGCCTGGCCACTTCCGGAATGGACAGGGCCAAGCCGCCGAAAACCAGTCCGGCTACCGCGTAGCCGATGGTCCAGCCGGTCAGCAGGCCCTTCTGCAGCCGCCAGGCCAGGGCGAGCGGGTTGCGCAGCCGTACGGAACCTGCGGGTCCCTGACGCTCGGCGATCAGCCCGAGACCGAGGTCGCGGCGGGCGTTGAGCCGATAGGCGATCGCCACGGTGACCGAGAAGAAGGCCAGGCTCAGCAGCAGCACGGCCACGTTGTTGTCGCCATACGGCTTGACCAGGTGCGACCAGCCCTGGGGAGACAGCCACTTCAAGAACGTCAGGCCGCTGCCGTCGGCGATGAAGCGCAGGCCGTAGCTGATGCCCAGGCCGATGGCGGCGACGCCGACGGCGGTACGGGCGGCCTGGGTGAGCTGGGCGGCCACCGCGCCGATGCCGATGAACACCAGCCCGGCCGCGGCGATCGCGGCGCCGAAGGCCAGCGAACCCGTCGCGTCAGCACCCACCTTGATCATGGCGATCGCGGTGAGCAGCCCGGCGAGCACGGCCGACACAGACGTCACGACCAGGGCGGCGGTCAGCGGTGCGAGGCGGCCGATGACCCCGGAACCGACCAGCTCCGCGCGGCCGGACTCCTCCTCGCCGCGAGTGTGCCGGATGATCGCGAGGATGGCGATCAGGCCGAGGATGGTGTAGATCGCGTCGGCGTTCTTCCACACGGCCATCCCGGCGACGGTCGGGCTGTAGACCTCGCCGGCGAACGCGGTCAGCGCCTTGTTGCCCATCATCTCGCGGGCGAACTCGGCGATGTCGGGGATGCTGGTGGCGTAGCGGTTGACCTGCCCGGCTGCCAGCGCGGCCAGCAGCAGCATCCACAGCGGGGTGATCCACCGTTCACGGCGAACGGCCAGTTTGGTGAGGATCCAGGTGCCGGTCATCAGGCTGCCTTCCCCGACTCGTAGTGACGCATGAACAGGTCTTCCAGGGAGGGCGGTTGGCTGGTCAGGCTGAGGATCCCGGCCTGGGCCAGCAGGAGCATCACCTTGTCGAGATGCTGGTTCTCGACCTGGAAGGAGACGTGGTTGCCGTCCACGGCGAGGTTTCCGACGCCGGGCAGGTCCGGGACGGGCCCGGCGACCTCGGCGGTGATCCGCGTCATGGTGAGGTGGCGCAGCTCGGCCAGCGTGCCGGACTCGACATTGCGGCCGGACCGGATGATGCTCACCCGGTCGCACAGCGCCTCGACCTCGCTCAGGATGTGGCTGGACAGCAGCACCGTGCGACCGCGCCGCTTCTCCTCGGCCACGCACTGCTGGAAGACCGCCTCCATCAGCGGGTCCAGACCCGAGGTCGGCTCGTCCAGGATCAGGAGTTCGGCGTTGGAGGCGAACGCCGCGACCAGGGCGACCTTCTGCCTGTTGCCCTTGGAGTAGGTCTTGGCCTTCTTGCGCGGGTCCAGCTCGAAGCGCTCCAACAACTCTTTGCGGCGTGCCGCGTCGAGACCGCCGCGCAACCTGCCGAGCAGGTCGATCACCTCGCCGCCGGTCAGCGACGGCCACAGGTTCACATCACCTGGCACGTAGACCAGCCGCCTGTGCAGTTCGGTGGCGTCCTTCCACGGGTCACCGCCCAGCAGCACGGCAGAGCCGGAGTCGGCCCGCATGAGGCCGAGCAGGATCCGGATCGTGGTGGACTTGCCCGCACCGTTCGGGCCCAGGAACCCGTGGACCTCGCCGGTGCGGACGGTCAGGTCCAGACCGTCCAGGGCATGAGCTCGTCCGAAGCTCTTGTGGAGCCCTTTGACGGTGATGGCGGTGTTCATGTCGCTCCTAGTGAGGATGTTCCTGTGGGTCAGAACGCTAGAAGTCGCCACCTTCCGGCGGTATCGGGCGTTCGCCCTATTTCATCGCCAGACGACCAGCGCAGGTCAGTACCTGTCTCACCGCAATCAGGTGTATTCCTCACTAAACAGATAAACTGGCACACTCACCCCATGCAGAGAGTGGCTGGGTGGCTCGTCAGGGCCATGGTGGGAGTGGTCTTCGCCGGGGCTGTGGCCCGGACCTTCCTCTTCGGCGCGGGGGAGACGTCGGCTGTCCACCTCATCGCCATGATCCCGCTGCTGGTCCTGCAGTTGGTCGTTCTCGAACGGAGGGGCAGGAGCCGGTGGACGCTGGTCGCCCTGATCATCTGCACTATGGCGCCGATTCTCGTCTTCGGGAGTTCGTGGGACGGGATCCCCGGCTTCCTGACCGCTGCCTTCCTGCTGATCGTGCCTGGACCGGACTCGTGGGTGCTGGCGGTGGGATTCGCGCTCGGTCAGGGGGCATTGGTGCGCGCGTACGGCTACAGCACGCAGGACGCCGTGTTGTGGTCCTTGACCGCCGCCAGAGAGGGGCTGATCCTGTTCGGCCTGGCCACGTTGAAGGATCTGGTGGAGGCCGTGCACCGGACACGCGCCGAGCTGGCCCGGGTAGCCCTGGCCAAGGACAGGCTCCGTGCCATGGAGACCATCCAGACCAGGCTCGTCGAACGGCTCTCGGCATTCCTCCTCAAGGGCGAGCTGGTGCGGGTGCTGATCCCTTGCGATGCCGGGCGGGCAGCAGGGGAGGCGGGAAAGCTGTCGGCCATGGCCAGGACGTCCAGCCGCGAGATACGGACACTCGTCCGCAGCTACCGCTCGCTACCTGCGGATGTGCCCTCCCCCGGCGACTCCTTGCAAGGACTGATCAAGATCGGCCCGCGCCTGGCCTTCGGGCTGGTCATGGTGAGCGCCGGATCACTGGTGGCCGAGTACGTGACCATGCTGACGATCTGGGACACCCCGCCGTTGGGCACCACCGTCCTCATGCTCGGCGCGGTCATCGTCTGCTTGATCCCGCTCAAGTGGCGCGCCGGCCTGCTCACTCTCGGCCTGATGGCGTGGCTGGTGTACCTGCTCCTCACCCTCGCCCCGACTGCCTCGGACAACCTCGCGCTGCTCATCGGAGCGATGTGGGTGGGTATCGGAAACTACGGTCTGGTCTGGCTCGCCGTGCTGGCCAGGCAGCTGTACGGCTCCCGCGAGGAGCTCGCCCGGTCCGTGGTCGCCCTGGAGCACCAGCGGGTCGCCCAGGACCTCCACGACCTACTCGGTATCACCCTCTCGGCCATCTCGCTGAAGACGGCCCTCGTCCAGCGACTGGTCGCCGATCGACCCGATGAGGCCCGAGCGCACCTGCGCTACGCGATCGAGGCCACCAGAAAAGCACTACGCGAGGCCACCGTGGTGACAGGCACCTTCCCCGACCTCTCGCTCGAACTCGAGACCCGAGAGGCGCTCGACATCCTCAACGCCGCGGGCATCAAGACCCAAGCGCGGGTCTCGTCCGGTCCGTTCGCTCCGGCGACGGAGACCGCCCTCTCCACCGTGCTCCGGGAAGGCGTCACCAACGTGCTGCGGCACAGCACCGCCCGCTGGTGCGACATCACCTCCACGCTCGAAGGTGGGCTGGTGCGCCTGCACATGATCAACGACGGCGCGCATCCGGCCGCGGCCCCCGGCGACGGGGAGGGCGGAATCGGCAACCTCACCGACCGGCTCGCCGCGCTCGGCGGGAGTCTCAAGACAGAGATCGACCACGGCGACCGCTTTCACCTGATCGCCGAGGTGCCATCCTCATAGCCAGCCCGCATCCCGGGCAATGCGGATCGCGTCGATCCGGTTGCGGGCGTCCAGCTTGACGACGATCGCGCTGAGGTAGTTGCGAACCGTGCCTCCCGACAGGAAGAGCCGCTCGGCGATCTCCGGCACGTCCGCGCCCTCGGCGGCCACGTGCAACACCTCCAGCTCGCGCTGCGCCAGCGGATTCTCCCGTTCCCGCAGCGCCGCGATCGCCAGCCCCTGGTCGATTACCCGCTCTCCCCTCGCGACCCGGCGGATCGCGTCCAGGAGTTCCTCGAGCGAGGCGTCCTTGAGGATGAACCCCGCCACGTGGGCCGCCAAGGCCCGCCGAAGATGGCCGGGCCGATCCAGGCTGGTCAGGATCAGGACCTGACACGTGGGCAGCCGCTCGTGAAGCCGGGCCGCGGCGGTAAGACCGTCCAGCCCAGGCAGATCGATGTCGATCACTGCCACATCCGGTGCACTGGCGAGAGCTGTATCGACGATGACGTCTCCCGACGAGACATCGGCAACGACATCAATATCCTTTTCCAACTCGAGAAGCGCGACCAATGCACCCCGCACGACCCGAACGTCCTCGGCCAGCAGCAACCTGATCCCATCCATGACCCGCAACCTAGCCGACCTGCCGATTACGAGCTGAAGCGGTACCCATGCAGGTCGTGCCTACCGCAGGAACGCCGCCTGAGCTTCACGGACCCCCCGGCTCGCTGGGGCGGGAGGCCATCGCCGGCTCGCCACCGGCGTGTCGGAGAACCCGCTGAACAGGTTCGTATGAGTCGTCAAACATCCCGCGTCAGGGCGTGGTGCTGCTCGCGCTCGACGTGGCCGGTGCCCCGGTTTCCGCCATCAGGCGGGGGTAGGCAGGCCGTACAGCCGTATGTGAGGGGAGAGCGCCATGGGTGACCGTCAGACCGTTCCCGAACTGATGGGCGACAACGACGTCATCGACCTGCTAATGCGCCAGCACGCCATGATCAGAGACCTGTTCGACGAGGCGGAGCGGGCTTCGGCGGGCGACAGGTCTGAGGCGTTCCAGCGCCTGGTGCGACTGCTGGCCGTGCACGAGACGGCCGAGGAGGAGATCGTCCACCCCTACGCCCGCCACAAGATCAACGATGGTGACGCCGTGGTGGAAGACCGGCTGGCCGAAGAGAACGAGGCCAAGCAACTGCTCCTGCAGATGGACAAGGCGGGCGCCGAGGACCCGCAGTTTCTCACCAACCTGGCGATGCTGCGGGCGGTGGTGCTCGCTCACGCCCGCAGCGAGGAGCGCTACGAGTTCGCCCAGCTGCGCGCCCAGACCAGTAAGGCCGAGCGGCGAGCGATGGCGGCCGGAGTAAAGGTGGCCGAAGCGCTGGCCCCGACCCATCCGCATCCGGGGATGGAATCGGCGATCAAGAACCTTCTGGTGGGAACGCCGGTCGCGATGATGGACCGGGCGCGCGACGTCATCCGCCAGACCATCGGCAGGTGACGCGTCGCGCCAGACGTAGCCTTCTTAGAGATGCAGTCTGCGCTGGGCGGTGCCGTGCCATTCGGCCAGCAGGACGGTGCCGTCGTCCTGCAGCCGTCCCTGGTGGTAGTCCAGCACGCTGTGGATCAGGCGGCGCAGGGTCTCGGGGACCGGCAGGCCGTCGGCGTTGCGGCGGATGACGAAGTCGGTGAAACGCTCCAGGCCGAACTCCTGGCCGGCGGCGTTGCGAGCCTCGGTGATGCCGTCGGTGTAGAGCAGCAGCCGGTCGCCGGGCTCCAACTGCTCCTGACACAGCGTGGCGGGGATGCCGAGGTCGAGACCGAGGGGATGGGCGGGCGGGCATTGCAGCGTCGAGGTCCAGCGGCCGTCCCGGATCAGCACCGGAGGGTGGTGGCCACGGTTGACCCAGCTCAGCACGCCGGTGCGAATGTTCAGTTCGGCCAGGATCGCGGTGGCGAACCGGGTGGCCCGGCCGAACTGCTGGAGCAGGACGGTTTCGATCGCCTCCCCGGCGGCGACCAGATCGGCCCCCTGACGGCGGTTGTTACGGCAGGCGGCCACGGCCAGGTTCGCGGTCAGCCCGGCGGAGGTGTCGTGCCCCATGGCGTCGAACATCGCCAGGTGCGCGGTGTCGCCGGCGACGGCGTAGTCGAAGGCGTCGCCGCCGATCGCGTAGGCCGGCTCCAGGACCGCGCTGATCACCACCTCACGGTTGGCGAAGGTCAGCGGCGGCATCAGGTTCCACTGCATCTCCGCCGACACGTTCATCGGCCGGGTCCGCACCAGGCGGGCGTAGGAATCGCTGTGGGAGCGCTTGCTCACCACCACCAGCGCCACCAGCGACGCCAGAGCCCGCATGCCGTCCTGGACCGCCTGGCCGTCCTCCTGAGAACTGATTCGCAGTACTCCAAGGCGTTCGGTGCCGTCCAGCAGCGGCACCCACCACCAGTCCACCCCACCGTCGACGCCGGCTCTGGGCAGGACTCGCGACTCCTGGAAGGATCTCCCGGCCAGGGTTCCGTCGACCCGCAGTTCGGCGATCTCCTCGGGCGCCTCCTCGCCGCCGGTCTTGCCCTGGCCGGTCAGCAGCCGCAGCACGTTCTGCTGCAGGTCGACCAGGTAGATCAGCACCTCGTCCAGACCGGCCTGCGCGGCGTGTTCGGCGATGAGGGACGGCACCTGCTCCAGCGCGGCCAGATGGCTGCCTTCGAGCAGCCCCGTCAGCATCCGCGTGATGCCGTGCCGGGTGCTCATCGTGCCGTTCCTGTCCACATGCGACCAGCCTTATCCGTTGACGGGTCTTTCATACAGGACATGATTGTTCACCCCATTGCGGAGCCAAAGCGGGAAGGCCAAGCAATTGGAACTTCTCCTTTACCGAGTCGTGAACCTTTGCTGCCGCGGCCGGCCGTTCCCAGGATGAGCTCACCTTCTATTGAACATTCACCACATGAATTTGCATAAATCGCCTTATGGCGGGTAAGAGCGGCCGATCTCAGCGTTCACTCGATGTGGAGGCCCCAATGAGCGCACCGCACATCCGGGCGACCCGCTCGCCCGTGCAACTGGCCGCACTCGTCGTCGGCGTCGTGTTCCTTCTGGTCGGCGTGCTGGGATTCATCCCCGGCATCACGACGAACTACGGCAGCCTGCAGTTCGCCGGACACCACTCCGACGCGCTGCTGCTGGGAGTGTTCCAGGTCTCGATCCTGCACAACATCGTCCACCTGCTGTTCGGCGTCGCCGGCGTCCTGCTGTCCCGGACCCGCCCCGGAGCCCGTAACTTCCTGGTCGGCGGCGGTGTCATCTACCTGCTGCTGTGGGTGTACGGCCTGCTGGTCGGCCACGACAGCCCGGCCAACTTCGTCCCGCTCAACAACGCCGACAACTGGCTGCACCTGATCCTCGGCATCGGCATGATCGCACTCGGACTCCTGCTGGCCCGCGACCGCACCCCGGTCACCCGGCAGCCGTGACCGGCCCCGGCGCGAGCGGCCGGCCCCGGCGCCCTCAGCGGGCTCCGGGAACCGGACGAGTGGGTTCGGCGAGGCGGGTGGATGAGGCTCGGGGGAGGAAACACCACGACTGATACGCCGAACCCGAGCCGGCTGCAGAAACACCTGTCGGGTGTCGACTATCCGGCAGAACATGACGATCTCGTCAACGCCGCTCGCGGACAGGGCGCCGACGAAGAGATAATCAAAGCGCTGCAGGGGATTCCGGACAAGGAGCACGACGGGCCCAACGCCGTCAGTGAGGCCGTTTCCGGAAAGAGCTGAAGGCCTTTCTCCGAAAATGGTCGAGAGGACACGGCGCGATTCACCGCGAGAGATCGGGACTTCGCCGTCTACGAGGCCTCGGCGACCGAACGCGCCTCCTCGGGCTTCAACCCGCCGCCGAACCCGAACTCGGCGGCGAAGGACTCCCCGCCCAGCGCCTTCCGCGCCGCCGCGGCGATCCGGTCGACGTCGCCCCGCTCGACGGGCGGGAGCGGCGCTCCCGCTCCTTGCCTGGCCGCGGCCGCCGCCCCGAGAAGCCGGGCGGCATGGCGATGGCGACCGGCGAGGGCCTGCGCGCCGGCCAGCCCCTCCAACGCCAGGGCCATGGCGCGCGGGTCGCCGATGTCCCGTGCGGCGGCGAAGCCGTCCAGATGGAGGGCACGCGCCGCCACCGCGTCGCCGCGCTGCTCGGCGACGAAGCCGAGTTCGGCCAGCACCAGCGCGTTGTCCGATTCGGAGGTCTCCCGGCGATACCACTCCAGCACGGTGCACAGGTGCGTCTCGGCGTCGTCGAGCCTGCCCTCCCGGCGGGCGCCGAGCCCGAGTCCGATCTCGGCGTATATCTCGCCGAACTTGAAGCCCTGCTCGGCGGCCAGCCGCAGAGCCCGCTCGTGGAGCTCCCGCGCCCGCGTGCGATCACCGGTCAGCAGGGTGATCCTGCCGAGCCCGGACAGCAGGAAGGAGACCTCCGGCCACAGCCCCAGCTCTTCGGCCATCCGTAGCCCGTCGCGACACAGCCGGGCGGCCCGCTCGTGGTCACCGGAGATCTCGGCCAGCGACGCGAGCGGATGGACGGTCTGCAGCTGTCCCCAGCGGTCTCCGAGCTCACGGAACAGCGCCGCGCTCCGCTCACCGTCACGTCCGAGCGCCACCAGGTCGCCCCGCAGCATCGCCTGCCGCGCCTTGAGGCTCAACGCCGCGGCCACGCCCCAGCGGTCCTCCAGGTCACCGAAGCCGGCGAGCGCGTCGTTCGCCAGGTCCTCGCTGGCAGTCAGATCACCGGTGTTGAACAGGGCGAAGCCGAGCGACCACCGTGCTCCGGCCCGCACCCCGGGGTCGCCGGCGTCGTCGCACAGTGCCAGGGCGGTACGGCTGCGCGCCGCGCGATCGGTGTCTTCGCCCGCCAGGAGTGAGAAACCGACCTCCCAGGCCACGGCCCTGGCACGGGCGGCGGCGGGTGCCTCGCCCCCGACGGCCAGCGCCGCGCCCAGTGATCTACGGCCCTCGCCGAACCGGCCGCGCAGGAGCCAGTGGTGGGCCATCGCGTTGACCAGACGCAGCGCCGGACGCGGGTCGCCGTGCCGTACGGAACTGTCGAGCGCGACGCGCAGGTTGGCGGCCTCAGCGTCCAGGAGTTCGAGCCATCGCCGCTGGTCGTGGCCGTAGAGATGCGGCTCGGCGCGTTCGGCAAGCGTGGTGTAGTGGTGGACGTGCCGCCGCTTCACACCTTCGAAGTCGTCCATCTCGTGGAGGCGCTCGACGCAGTAGGCCGCGATCGACTCCAGCAACCGGTAGCGGGGGCCGCGGGCGCCGTCGGCCACGACGACCAGGGAACGATCCACCAGGCGGGCCAGCAGGTCGGCGACCTCCGCCGCCCGCACGCCGTCGCCGGCGCAGACCTCCTCGGCGGCCTGGAGGGTGCAGCCGTCGGCGTGTACGGCCAGGCGGCGCAGCACGATGCGCTCGGGCGCGGTCAGCAGCTCCCAGCTCCAGTCGATCATCGCCCGCAGCGTCCGTTGCCGGGCAGGGGCGCCCCGGTGCCCGGTGGCCAGCAGCCGGAACCGGTCGTCCAGCCGATCGGCCAGCTCGTGCACCCCGAGCGCCCGCACCCGGGTGGCGGCCAGTTCCAGCGCCAGCGGGATCCCGTCCAGCCGGCGGCAGATCACCGCGACGGCTCGGGCGTTGCCCGCGTCGAGGGTGAAGCCCGGCATCGCGGCGGCCGCTCGCGCCACGAACAGCCGGGCGGCGCCGGAGCGCCGTACGGACGCGGGATCGGCGTCGGCCGCAGGGTCGGGCGGTTCCAGCGGCGCGACCGGCCAGAGCAGCTCACCGGCGAGCCCGAGCGGCTCCCGGCTGGTCGCCAGGACGCGCAGATCCGGCGCGGCCCGCAACAGCAGCCGCGCCAGCTCGGAGACCGGCTCGATGACGTGTTCGCAGTTGTCCAGGACCAGCAGCAGCCGCCTGGCGCGCAGCGCCTCGGCGAGCCGGTCGACGAGCGGGGCGGGCCTTCCCGCGAGGAACGGGCCCGGCCCGGTGTCGTCGCGGATGTCCAGTGCGACCGCCACCGCCTCGGCCACCCTGGTCACCTCCGCCACCTCCGCCGCCTCCGCAGCCTTGGTCACCTTGGTCACCTCGGCCGGCTCGGCCGGCTCGGCCACCCAGGTCATCTCGGTCACCTCGGCCGGCTCGGCCGGCTCGGCCACCCAGGTCATCTCGGTCACCTCGGCCGGCTCGGATGATCCGGAGGGCCGGGACGGTCCAGGTAGCCCGGTGGGCTCGGGCGGTCCGGGCGGTCCGGGCGGTCCGGGCGGCTCGGGCGGCTCGGCCGGCCGGACCGGCGGGTGCGTCGTGTCCGGGGCGCCGGACCGGCTCAGGCCGGCGAGCTCGACGATCCGCACGCCGTCGGGGAAGACGCCGCCGGTCCGCGACAGCAGCTGTGCCACCTCGATCGCCAGCCGCGTCTTGCCCACCCCGCCCGGACCGGTGAGCGTTACCAGGCGGCCGCTCTCCAGCAGCGACCGCACCTCGGCCACCGCGTCGTCCCTGCCGACCAGACCGGTGAGCGGGACGGGCAGGTTCGTGCGCGGCCGTACGGCGGGGGCGGCGAGACCGGGGACCGGGTCCAGCGCCGGATCCTGCCGCAGGATCGCCCGGTGCAGGGCGACGAGCTCGGGGCCGGGGTCCAGGCCGAGCTCGCCGGCCAGCCGGTCGCGTAGCTCGCCGTAGCTCTCCAGCGCCTCGCTCTGCCGCCCGGCGCGGTAGAGCGCGCGCAGCTGCGCGGCACGCAGCCGCTCCCGGAGCGGGTGCCGGGCCACCAGATCACCGAGTTCGCCGACCAGCAGGCTGTGCTCGCCCAGCGCGAGCCGTGCTTCGGCCTGGTCCTCCAGCGCCGTGAGCCGCTGCTCCTCCAGCTGTCGGATCGCCGGCCGGGTGAACTCCTCGTCGCCGAAGTCGGCGAACGCCGGGCCCCGCCACAGCGCCAGCGCATCCGACAGCAGCGCCGCCCTGGCCCGGGGCTCGTCCGTCTCGCGTGCCCGGCCCGCCAGGTCCCGGAAGCGTTGCGCGTCCACCGCACCGGCGTCGATCCGCAGCAGGTATCCCGGGGGCTGGTGCACCACCAGCCCCCGGCCGCCCGGCTGCGACCCCTCCAGCGCCCGGCGCAGATGGGAGACCTTGGTCTGCAGCGTGTTGGCGGGTTTGCGGGGCGGCCGACGGCCCCACAGGTCGTCGACCAGCCGATCCGCCGACACCGGCCGTCCTTCGTGCGCCAGCAGGTCGGCCAGCAGGGCACGGACCTTCACCTCGGGAATCTTGACGGGTCTCCCGTCATCGGTCCAGACCGTGAGAGGACCGAGCACCCCGAAACGCATGGCGTCACGATAACGCAGCGAATCCACGGAGGGACGCCGTGACCACCCCTGCCGGAATCCACGGAGGGACGCCGTGACCACCCCTGCCGGCGGCCGGTCGCATGCGGTCCGCCAGCGAACCGGCAGCGAACCGGCAGCCGATCGTCGGCGTCCGTCGGCACAGTGAATCCCGACGGGCCGGAGGACCGAGCCGGACGCGTCGCCGGCAGCCGGACGGACCCGATCGGGGTCTTCGGGGAAGGCGCCGCGCCCGGCCCGTGGACCGGTGACCCGCGCTGGACTTCCAAGGAGACGAACATGGGCAAGTACGCAGGAAAGAAGGCCGTCATCATCGGCGGGACGATCGGCATGGGTCTCGCGATCGCCAAAAGGCTCGTCGAAGGGGGAGCCGAGGTCCTGCTCACCGGGCGTAACGAGAAGAACCTCGACGCGGCGCGGCACGAGCTCGGGTCCCGGGCCCACGTGGTGCGATCCGACACGGCGGAGTCGGCCGACATCGCGGAGCTCGGCCGGACCGTGGCGGAGAGGCTCGGCCGGATCGACCACCTGTTCGTCAACGCCGGAATCGCGGAGCTCGGGCCCTTCGAGGTGGTCACCGAGGACGCCTACGACCGGCAGTTCGACGTCAACACCAAGGGCGCGTTCTTCACGGTGCAGCGCCTGGCCCCCCTCATCGAGGAAGGCGGCTCGATCGTCTTCACCACCTCGGTCGCCGACTCCGGAGGCACTCCCGGCATGGGCGTCTACTCCGCGTCGAAGGCCGCTGTCTGGTCGTTCGCCCAGACGTTCGCCGCCGAACTCCTGCCCAGGGGGATCCGGGTGAACGCGGTGAGCCCCGGCTTCATCGACACCCCGACCGCGGGCGCCGCCGGCCTCACGGCGCAGGAGCGGGAGAACTTCCACCGGCTGGGAGACACGGTCACCCCCATGAGGCGCCACGGCTCGTCCGACGAGGTCGCCCGGGCGGCCCTGTTCCTCGCCGTCGACGCGACCTTCACCACCGCCGTCAAACTGCCCGTCGACGGCGGCCTCGGACAGCGGATCACCACGCCGCGGTAGGACTCCGTCCGCGGGCCGACCGCGGGCCGACCGCGGGCCGCGCCCGGTCCGCGGTCGGCCCGCGACCGATCACGGGATCATCGGAAAGACGCCGCCGATCAGCAACGTGGCGACGACGACCGTCAGGGCGTACGTTTCGAGCGGAGCGAGGTCGCGCTCGCCGCAGTGCGCGCGGCTGCCCGCGAACAGGGCGAGGAAGCATCGCATCACGGTCATCCCGTTGACGCCGACGGCTCCGATCAACAGGGGCCAGGCCTGCGGGAAGCCGGTCAGCGAGCCGTGCAGCAGCAGATGGTCGCCGGTGAACCCGATGGACAGTGGAAAGCCCGCGGTGGCGAGCCCGCACAGCAGGAACGCGACGGCCAGCCGCGGAGTCCTGGCGAAGCTCCCGCCGGGCGCCGCCAGCGACAGCGCGCCTCGCCGCGCCTCCAGCGCGGCGAGGGCCATGGCGAACCCCGACAGGGCGAGAGCCGACACCTGCCAGGTCAGCACGGCCCCGGACACCGCAACCGGTGAGCCGCCGCCGAGCCCGAACGCGATCAGCCCGGACTGGCTCATCATCAGGAAGGCCAGCGCTCGCCTGGCGCTCTTCTGCACCACCGCGAACACCGCGGCCACGATGGCGGTCAGGCCGCCGATCAGGGCGACCTCCCACGCGAGCGCGGCCGGCACCCCGGTGGACAGCAGTTCGAGCCGGGTGAGCACGCCCATCGGAGCGGTGCCGAACGCGACCACCACCCCCATCGGGGTCCGCTCCACGAACCTGGGATACCAGCCGTGCGCGGGGATGGCCGCGAACCGGATCATCACCCCGACCGTGACGAGGACCGTTCCCGTCGCCGGGGAACCGCCCGCCATCAGGGCGGTGCCTCCGCCGAAGAGCAGGACACTGGGCACGTGATACACGGCGAACAGGCGATCGAGCCCGTCGCCCGCGCCGCGCCGCCGTAACTCGGCCCACACCAGCCACGCCGAGAGCGCCCACAGCACGGCGGCCGGCCCCCCGTGCGGGACGCCGGCCAGACCGGACGAGATCGCCAGCAACTGCAGCACCCGGGCCAGCGTCGCCGGAGGATGGGAGGCGAGCGGGCTCATCGCGACCACCAGCAGGCCGGCCACGCAGGTCACGATGACGGCCAGGCGCGCCGTGCCGTCCGGCACGGCCATCACACCCGGACCGGGGGACCGCCCCCCGGCGAACGGGACGAACCGGTCCACCAGGGGAAGCGAGATCGACAGCGCCACGGCCGCCGTGACGCAGCACACCGCGACACGCCGCGCGGCCCGCCGATCGGCGATCCGGGCGACGACGGCGGACGAGCACAGCAACACGGCCGCCACCGACAACGGGATCGACAACGGGATCGACACTGTCACGATCGCCGCCCTCCCCGGCCCGCGGTCGGCGACTCGCCCCGGCCGACGGTCACCGATGCCCGCCATCTCGCGAGCCCCGCACGGGTCATCGATGCCCGCCGCCTCGCGAGCCCCGCACGGCTCAACGGTCCCCGTCGTCTCGCGAGTCCCGCACGGGTCACCGGGGATCGCCCGCTCAGCCGCTGCGCCCAGCGGTCGTCCAGCGAGTCCGCTCGCCGGACCAGGCGCACGAACCCGCCGACCACGTGATCGGCCAGCCAGGCGTCGAAGTAACCCCGCTCCAACGCGTACCGGTACAGCCACGCCTGCACGGTCCGGGGAAAGACCCGCTCCAGATGTCGTCCGGTGGACGGCAACGGCCGGCTCATCGCCCGCTCCAGATGGTGGTGGTCGTGGATCAGGCTCGGCGACCGCAGGATCTGGGCGCTGCGCAACGCGGCGTGGGCGATCAGGTGTGCCAGGGCGAGCTGCCGCAGGCCGGCTCCGACCTCGACTATGATCATTCCGGCCTGGGTCATCGAGGCGTAGGCCAGCGCGCTCTTGATATCGGTCTGGGCACGTCCGACCAGGGTGGCGTGGGCGGCGGTCAGCGCGCCGACGGCGACGATCGCGATCCGCGCCGCCGGTCCTCCCGCCCAGACGGACTCGGTGCGCAGCAGCAGATACGGGCCCAGGCTGACGGAGATCGCGCCGTAGAAGATGGCGCTCGACGGCGTCGGCCCCTCCATGGCGCGGGGCAGCCATCCGCCGAGGGGCACCTGCGCGGCCTTTCCCATCGCCGCCCACAGCAGCGCGATCCCGATCAGGATGGCGTCGCGTGTGGTGGCGGGTGCCTGAAAGCCCGCCCATCCACCGCCACCCGGACCGCCGGTGACGATGGACGCCCCGGTGACGATGGACGCCCCGGTGGCGTGGTGCAGCCACACGACGGCGGCGGGCAGACCCACATCGCAGGCCCGGTAGGTCAGGAAGGCGCGCAGCCCGTGCTCCACGGGCTTCTTCCGCTCGTGGAAGAACGCGATCAGCAACGCCGAGCTCAACCCGGCGAGCTCCCAGCCCGCGAAGACGAGTTCGAGGGCGCCCGCCAGGGCGACGAGCTCGACGCCGGCGCCGAACAGGGCGAGCAGCAGGTAGAAGCGGAGATACCCCGGCTCCCTGTGCAGGTATCGCCGGGAGAAGACGCCGATGAGGCATCCCAGGAGCGCGGTGAGGGCGGCGAAGGGCAGCGACAACCCGTCGGCCACGAGCAGCAGGCGGAACTCGAAGTCTCCCGCGCCGAACCAGGTGCCCAGCGACACCGTCAGGACCGGCTCACCGTTGTAGGCCATGATGCCGCCGAGTGCGAGCACGGACGTCGTGGCGAGTCCGAAAGCCGCCGCGACGACCGTCGAGACGCTCCGCTCGGCCCATCTCCAGCCCGACCACGCGGGGATCGCGAGAATCAGGAACGCGCCGGAGGGAAGCCCGACGGCCGCGATCAGCAGGCACCGGTGCAGCGCGTCGCTCACGACGTCTCCCCGGCGGGCGCCGCCTCGAACACGGCCGTCGCGTGCGCGAACCCCAGGTGGCCGCGCCTGCCGGCGTAGAACTCCGACGAGCGGTTCACGACCGGGAACTCGGCGGTCTCCGGAGTGTGCGGCCGGAACGCGCCTTGGTGGAAGACGTGCATCGCGCCGGAGTCCGGGCTCCACGCCACGAGCTGGATCCAGCCGTTCGCCACGAGCCGGTTCAGGCCGGAATGGGCGCCCAGGATCGCGGTCAGGCGCTCCGGCTCCGCCTCGACGACCAACAGCAGCCGGACCGGCTCGTGGATCTCGACCATCTGCCAGGGGAGCCCGGTCCGCAGGTCGGAGGCGTGCCCGTCCATCACGCCGAGCAGCCCCACGATGTTGTGGGGGAGCTTCGTCCCGCATCCGTAGCCGGCCGGGTCCACGTGGCTGAAGTAGTACTCCAGGTTGATGCCGGCGCAGACCGGCCCGGCGGCGAGCAGCAGGCTCGTCAGGAGGTCACCGCAGGGGTCACCGTCCGGGTCGTAGGAGACGAGGAAGGCCCGCCGGTCGAGGAAGAGGCCGCGGGTCCGCGAGCGCCGTCCCACGACGCACGCCGCGTTCGTGGCGTGCCCGTACTCGGGCCGGGGCTGCCCGAGGTCCACGGTGCGGGTCTCCACGTGGGCGAGCGCGCCGCCGAGCGGAAGGTCCGGGGGCGCCGACTCGAACCGGCGACACCGTTCGTGTGCCGCCATGGCGCACGCGGCGGCCATGGCCTCCCTCGCCCGGTCCATCGCCGGACGGCATCGCCGCGGCATCAAGTCCTCGTCGTAGTAGACCATCGAGTCGTCGCAGGTGTTGTGGTAGGCGCCCACGAACCACGTGCTCTCCGGGACGTCCACCCCCCGGGTGCGAAGACCCGCGCGCACTCCCGCGTGGTTGGCCATGGCGGCGAACGCCCGCGCGTTCGGGCCGCCGCGCCCTCCGCCGGTGGCGCCGCAGTCGTGCGCGGACTCGTGTGGATTGTTGAGGCTTGACGAACCGTGCCCGACGATCAGCACCAGCGGGCACAGGTTCCGGGCGAGTCCCGTCGTCCGCAGGACGGCAGAGACCAGCTCCACCATCTCCGGCACCGAGTAGCCCCGCAGCAGGCCGTCGCCGTACTCCTCGGCAGAGGCTTGCTCGGCGACCCGCTCGGCGGTCCGCTCGATGGTCAGGCGGGTAACGGGCTCGGCGACCCGCTCGAAGGCCAGGCGGGTGACGGGCTCGGTGCCGGTACGGTGGCCGAGACGCTCGGACCAGCGGTGGAACAGGCGAGGCAGGAAGCAGCGGCCGACCAGCGGGAAGACGTGCGCGAACCCGACGCCGAGGGTGATCACGCTCCCGCGCGCCAGGGTCCTGCTGCCCACCGCCACCAGCCGGTTCCACGAGCCCCGCCGGCGGCGCGCGGCCATGCGCCGGCCGGGCCGCGCCGCGCCCACCGGCTCCTCCAGGACCAGATGACGGGGCGTGACGGTGACCGGGCACAGCGGGCGCGCGCGCACCTCGCCGAGCCCGCGATAGGTCATGGCGACCCCGAAGAAACCGGCGTAGCCGAAGGTCTCCGCCTGGGGAAAGTGCTCCTCCAGATGCCGGCGCAGGGATTCCTCCCGCTCGTCGATGCAGAACACGGCCTGCAGCCGGGGACACGGCGTCGGCCGGTCCATGGCTCGCCGGTCCGTGGCTCGCCGGTCCGTGACTTGCCTGTCCGTGACTTGCCGGTCCGTGGCTCGCCGGTCCGTGGCTCGCCTGTCCGTGACTTGCCGGCGCGCGACTCGCTGGTGCGCGGTGAGCGCGTCGAGCGTCCCGACCCGGTGGCGCCGCTCGTAGGCGAGGTGCAGCAGGCGGCGCCGTTCGACGGTGTCGCACGCCCCGACCGCCGCCAACCAGGCCGCCGCGTGCCCGGCGTCCGCGAACACGGCCGTGTCGACCGGCATCACCTGAGCGAGGACGAACGCCTCGTAGACCAGTTCGAGGTCGAGCCGGGCCGGGGCGGACGCCTTGTCGTCGGAGCCAGGGAGACGGTCGAGGTCCGCGATCGTGGCGTGGTCACCGAGGTGTTCGGCCACCGCGTACCGCGCGGCGTGCGTGTCGAGGACGAGCTGCACGGCCAGGTAGTCGATCAGCCGTGCGGCGGGCGCCTCGACCGGCGCACGGTCGGGCCGGCACTCCAGCTGGTGGACCATGCCCGCCCATCCGCGCAGCGACAGCAAGGTCGCCTGGATCGCGGCCGCCCAATCGCGTTCGGGTACGGCCAGCTCGGTGAGGGCCCACACGATGGTCCGCTCCGCCGTCCAGGACTCCGCCTCCTGCCGTCTCAACTCGGCGGCCAAACCGCGGAGGAACCGGTCGGGCGGGCCACCGCGCCGGCCGTAGAGCCGGCGGAAGGCGTCGAGGAAACCCCTCGCGCGTTCCGGCATCGGCCAGTAGGCGACCCCCTGGTCCAGGAACGCGGCCGAAAGCCGGATCAGCAGCGGATGGACGAGCTCGTCGGGATCCGCACCGGTGACGGCGAGGATCTGGTCGCGTCGGCGCGGCGACGGCCGGTCGGCCCGCCGGGCGTGCGGCGCCACCCTTTCGAGCCGGTTCCAGAGCCGCTCCAGCAGCTGCTCCTGTAGTGCCCGAGTGTCCGGTCCGGGCGCGGCGGGCCCGGACCAGTCGCGTCCGGCCTGTCGCAGCAGCTCGGCGCGTCGCCGGGTGTCGAGGAGAGGGGTGAACCGGACGCGTTGGTCTGTTTCGAGGAGCAGCCAGCTCAGCGCGGAGCCTCGCGGGATCTCGAACAGGTGCCGCAGCCGGATGGTGGTGAACCAGTGACGCGTGGGGCCGTCCGGCACGATCGGGACGTCGTCGTCCGCGCCCGTCGCCGCGACGACCGCGTCGAGATCTCCCGGTTGGATCCGTCCGGAGTCGAGGAAACCCCGGAAGGCGTCCTCACTCTGGAACGGCTCGGTGCCGAACAGCCGCGCCGCGTGGACGACGGCCTCGTCGAAGGGCAGGTGCTCGAACGCGTGCAGGGTGTTGTGGTGGACGAACGTCTGCAGGGGCGCCTGCTCGGGCAGCAGCCTCGCCGCCCGCGCCACCAGATCCGCCACGTCCACCGGGTCCGTCCGCCGGTCTCGTCTCGACGGACGCGCGGTCACGTCCAGGTGACTCATGTCCGTCTCCTGCGCCGGGCGGCCTGCGGGTGGGGTGAGCCGGGTGGTCTGCGGCCGGGGTGAGACGGGGATGAGGAAGACCGGGAGGCCGGACTTCAGGTCGGCCTTCGGGAACGCGCGCCGGCGCGTGCTCGGTGAGCGGGCCGGTGCGCCGGTCGATGAGGGGATCGACGGGTCGTCAGGTATTCGGGGGTGTTGCCGTTCGAACATCGCTACGGTCCTCACAAGGGCAGGGGCGGTCCACTCCGGCCGTGTCCGGCCGGATTCGGTGCGGGCGGGGAACGCCTGGAAGCAGGCGTCCGGCGCGCGCCGGTGGCGCGCGGGCCGCGCCTGTCCTCGGACTCGTCTCGGACATCCCTGCGTGATGGACCATGACGACGGCTCCCCACGCCGAGGGGCCGAACTCGCCCGCTCGGACGTTGGAGACGTCGTCTTCGACCTTTGAGGAGTCGTCCGCGTGCAGCTCCCCGCCGGGGACCGCGGTGAGCTGCCGGCCGGCCGCCGGGGCCCCACCACCGTTCCTGTCGCCGACCGGGTCGCCGACCGGGTCGCCGGCCGGGTCGCTGGTCGGGCTGGGTGCTCGGGACGTTGCCCGGGACGGCTCGGAGGCGGACGCGTCGGTGCGAGCCGCCGGGCCGGGCGGGAGCGCGTGAGGAGCGGCCGCCTTGGCCGGCGGTGCCATCGCCATCAGGACCGCCAGCGCCACTCCCAGCACGCGACGCGACAGGGCGCGCCCTCGCGGGAAGAGTGCTCCGGCGATTCGGGAATACCGGTTTTCAGGGGGTAACGGCGTCACTCTGACTCCAGGCCATGAATCCTGGTGAGTAAGGGGTGAGATGAAGCCTCGTGATTTATCCGGAAAGCAATAAGGGTGACCAGGCTTCACGAAGCGTGATCAGCCGGTCTCCGAATGCGCTTCGACGTTCCTGGTGATGGCCCTCTGGCTGCGACGATTCATTTGAATCTAATTTGTTGCAGTCAATGTCAATGTAACTGTCCGTGAACGCCGCAAGCCGCGATCGAAGAAGCGTTATCAATGTGTTATTTAACGCAGGGGATCGACTATCGCCTTCCATCATGAATGCAAGAATTAACCGTCTTGTTTCTCTTATCCCCATAATGGGGATACATGACGTGAGAAGTCCGATGGATGACGCGCCGGCCACCCGTACGGCTCAGCCCGGGAAGCCGACCGCCGAACCGATCAGAGCCGGTCTCGGCGTCGATCAGGTGATGACCTCTCCGTCCCGCTTTCCCACTCGCCTCTGGCAGGGCCGCCACCCGCCCGCCCGCCTCGGGCAGGGACACCCGCCCGGCCGCGTGCCAGGCCCACCGGCCTAGAAAAGCGTCGGGGTGGTGACCGTGTCCGCCCGGGGCGGCCCGTCCGGCCCGAAGAGCCGGATCGTTCCGTACTCGCCGTCATACCCGGAATCCCGGATCACCTCGCCACGGCGCAGCCGATCGACGGCCTCGGCCAGCGGCGGGGAGCCGGCCGCGATGTCGCTGATCGGCAGATCCTCCAGGATCGCCAGCTCCGACCCCAGAACGGCGGTGAGCCTGTCGACCTCCGCCAGCGCCTTCTTGCTCTTCGGCCCCACACCGAGAATCTCGCCCACGATCTCCGGGAGCGGGACGAGGCTGCGGAAACCCGCGGCGCCGTCCGGCCGTACGGCCTCCTTCCGGTCGGCCAGCTCCTCGACCCGGCTCAGCACACCGACCGTGAGCGGCCTGCCGCACACCGGGCAGATCCCGCCGTGCTCACGCGTCTCCTCCGGGGTCATCCGTACGTCGCACTTGCGGTGGCCGTCCAGGTGGTACCGGCCCTCCTCCGGGAAGAACTCGACCGTCCCCTCGTGCCCGGCGCCCGTCCGCAGCGCGCGCAGCACCGCGAAGTAGTCGAGCTCGACGTCGAACACCGTGGTCTCGCGGCCGATCCTGGGCGGCGAGTGCGCGTCGGAGTAGCTGACCATCCGATAGCCGTCCAGGGCGGAGACCCGCCAGTTCATCGCGGGATCGCTGGACAGGCCGGTCTCCAGCGCGAAGATGTGGCCGGTCAGGTCGCCGTAGCACTCCTCGATCGTGTCGAACCCGGACTTGGAGCCGAACACGCCGAACCAGGGGGTCCAGACGTGCGCCGGCACCAGGTAGGCGCCGTCTCCGCAGGACAGGGTGAGCTCCAGCAGATCGCGCGAGTCCATGCCCAGGACGGGCCGGCCGTCCGAGCTCAGGTCGCCGGCTCCCGCCAGCCCGCGGTTGAACGCCTCCGCCGCGTCGAATCCGGGAAGGTACACCAGGTGGTGGATCTTGCGGGTGCGCCCGTCGCGCCGGTAGACCGTGGAGACCTCCACCGACAGCATGAACCGCACCGGGTCGGAGGCCACGTTGGGCGGCAGCATGCGGGAGATGTCCGCATCCAGTTCGTTCCGCAGCCGAAACAGCCCGGGCTCCGCCGGTACGAGGCCCTCACGGAGCCGGTCGAACCAGGCCGGGTGGGTGAAGTCACCGGTTCCCATCACGGTGACGCCCTTGCGCCGGGCCCACAGGGTCAGATGCTCCAGGTCGCTGTCCTTGCTGCAGGCCCTGGAGAACGCGGAGTGGATGTGCAGATCGGCGTGGAACCGCGTTCGTGTGGTCGTGTCATGGGCCATGAAGACACCTATTTCCTCGGCCGCCGCGGTCACACGCGTCCGGCCGTAAAGTGTCCGGCCGTGAATCGTCCGGCCGTGAAGCATCTGGCCGTGAAGCGGCTGATCGTGAAGCGTCCGGCCGTGAAGCGTCCTGCCGTGACACGCCTGATCGCGCCGGTCGCGGAGGATCTCCTCCGCGACCGGCGCCCGGTGGGCGAGAACGTCAGGCCAGGGCGGCGCGCTCACCGGTGGTCGTGACCGGCTCGGCGTCCGCGACGGCCGGCGTCCTGTCGGAGACGCGTTCGAAGTTCAGCGCCACGAGGATCGTGACGGCGATGCCGGCCGCGGCGATGAACACGGCGGTGCGCAGGCCGTCGGTAGTCGCGGCGCGCAGGGCCTGGCCGGTGAGGCCGTGCGTGCCGGAGTTGGCGACGGCGACGAGGACGGCCAGGCCCACGGCGCCGCCCACCTGCTGGGTGGTGGAGGCGACGCCCGAGGCGATGCCCTGCTCCCGAGGATCGACCCCGATCGCCGCCGCACCGAACATGAGGGTGTATCCGGCGCCCTGACCCAGGCCCAGCACGACGAGCCCGGGGATCAGGATGGCGTAGGAACCGTTCGGTGACATGGTCAAGCCGAGGATCGACGCACCCGCGACGCCCACGACCAGGCTGGCGATCATGATCGCCCGGATGCCGAAGCGTGTCGCCAGCCGTCCGGCCAGCTGGGCGCCGGCGGAGATGGCGACCATCGGGACCAGGTAGGCGAGGCCGGTCTCCAGCGCGGTGTAACCGTGCACACCCTGGAAGTAGACGGTGAGGAAGTACAGCAGCGTGCCGAACGTCCCCATGTAGAGGAAGGTGACGGCCACGCCCGTGCTCAGGTTGCGGTTCCCGAACAGCCGCAGCGGCATCAGCGGGTCGCGGCTGCGCCTCTCGATCACGAAGAAGGCCAGGAGCAGGGCCGCGCCGACGGCCGCGCCGATGACGACGGCGGGCGAGCCCCATCCGGAGTCGGGGCCCTGGACGAGGGCGAAGACGAGCAGGGTGATGCCGGCGGTGGAGGTCAGCGCGCCGGCCAGGTCGAACGTGCGGCCCCTCTCATGCGCGGGGTCCGGGACGATCAGCGGGAAGGCGAGCAGGATCGCGAGGCCGGCCAGCGGGACGTTGACGTAGAACACCGCCTGCCAGCCGAACGCCTCGGTGAGGACGCCGCCGAGCAGCGAGCCGAGGATCATGCCGCTGCCGCCCGCGGTGCCCCAGACGGCGAACGCGCGGTTGCGCTCGCGGCCCTCGGCGAAGCTGGTGCCGACCAGCGTCAGGGTGGCGGGGAAGAGGAACGCGCCACCCATGCCCTGCACCGCACGAGCCGCGATCAGCAGTCCGGGGTCGGTGGCGAGCCCGCCCACCAGTGAGGACAGGGCGTACAGGGCGAGCCCGAGGACGAACATCCGACGGGGTCCGAACAGGTCGCACGCCCGCCCGCCGAGCAGCAGGAACCCACCGAACGCCACCGCGTATCCGCTGATCACCCACTGCAGGGTCTGCGCCGAGAACCCGAGTCCGTCGCCGATCTCCGGAAGCGCGACGTACACGATGTTGTAGTCGATCGAGATGATGATCTGGGCGAATGCCAGCAGGGCCAGGGTCAGGCCCGGACGGCGGCGCCGCGGTGGTGCAGAAGACATGGTCGTCCTTTTCGGTGGCGGGATCAGATCCTGGAAAGCCGGTGGCGGGAGGCTGGAGGGCCGCTGGCGGGGATGCCCGCCTCTCTTTCGCTGTTCCCACTGTGGAACACCCGGTTTGGGACCGAGCTGGGGTCGAGTTGAGGTACGCCATAAGCTGGCGTGAAACATCTGGAGCGACGAAAGAGGGTGTATGTCGGCGGGCCTGAGCTTTCGGCTGTTCGGCTCGTTGGAGGTCGCCGACGCCGCCGGTCGCCTGCTCGATCCGGGCACCCGCAAGCAGCGTGCGGTGCTGACGATGCTGGCCCTGGAGCCGGGGCGGGTCGTCTCCCTGGACCGGTTGATCGACGAGTTGTGGGCCGGGGAGCCGCCCTCCGGTGCGACGAGAACGCTTCAGGCCTATATCTCCCACCTGCGCAGGGTGTTGGAGCCCGAGCGCCGGCCGCGCACCCCGCCGCAGATCCTGCTCACCCGCGAGCCCGGCTATCTGCTCGCCGTTGCTCCCGGCCAGATCGATCTGGCCCGGTTCACCGCGGGCGTCGAGGAGGGCCGCCGGGCGCTGGCGCGGGGCGAGCACGATCGGACGCGCCGGGCGTTGGAGCGGGCGCTGGAGCTGTGGCGGGGCGAACCGCTGGGGGAGTTCGCCGACCAGGAGTTCGCCCAACCCGTCGTGGCCCGCCTGCGCGAGCTGCGGGACGCGGCCGTGGAGGACCGGCTGCAGGCGCGGCTGGCGCTGGGGGAGGCGGGCGCGTGCGTGCCCGACCTCGAGTCGCTGACCGAGGCCCACCCCTACCGGGAACGTGCGTGGGGACTGTTGGTGCTCGCACTGTATCGGGCCGGCCGGCAGGCCGAAGCGCTCGCCGCGCTGCGCCGCATCCGTGCCCGGCTGGCCGATGACCTGGGCATCGAGCCGGGACCCGAGCTCAGGCGGCTGGAGCAGGCGGTGTTCGAGCAGGCGCCGGAGCTGGAGGTCCCGGCCGCACCCCCGTACGGCGGAGGAGGGGCCGCCGAGCCCGGGACCGTGGCATCCGATGGGCTTCGGCAGCTCGCGCCCGCGCCCGTGTCCGGGCCCGCGGCGCCCGGATCCGCCGAGGTCGAGCCGGGCGGGGCCGGCCCTGCCGGGATCGGCCCTGCGGGGCTCGGAGCGGCCGGGGCCGCTTCCCCGGCATCCGCCGGGATCGGACCGGCCGGAGCCGGAGGCGCGGCGCAGGTGGCCGGTCAGCGGCTGATCGCACGGGAGGCGCAGCTGCGCCTGGTGGGCGAGCGGCTGGCCGAGGCGCGGCGCGGACGCGGTGGCGTGCTGCTGGTCACGGGAGAGGCGGGGATCGGCAAGAGCCGGCTGGCCCAGGCCGCCGCCGACGAGGCCCTGTCCCGAGGTTTCCAGGTCGCCTGGGGGCGCTGCCTGGACGGCATGGCCACGGCCTTCTGGCCATGGCGCCAGGTGCTGCGCGAGCGCGGCGGCAGCGCCGCGGACCTGCTGACGGAGGTACGGCCCGCGCCGGTCCAGGACCCGGACGCCGCGTTGCTGGAGCTGTACGAGCGGGTGGTGGCGGCGCTCACCGGCGGCGGGCCGCTGCTGGTGGTGGTGGAGGATCTGCACTGGGCCGACGCCTCGTCGCTGCGGCTGCTGGCTTTCGCCGCGGGCGAGCTGGCCCGTCATCCGGTGGTGGTGATGGCCACCTTGCGTCCGGAGCCGGGCGCGCATCCGCGGCAACTTCGTGACACCCTCGGCGCGCTGGCCGGGCAGCCGACGACAGAACGGGTGCGACTGGACCCGTTCGGCCCCGCAGAGGTGGCCTCTTACCTACGGCTGCGGCATGTTCCCGAGGAGCCAGGTCTGGTCGGCGCGCTGCTGGAGCGCACCGGCGGCAATCCCTTCTACCTGGGCGAGGTGCTGCGCCTGCGTGACAGCGAGGGCGGCCGGCCGGTCCATGACGGTCGGGGCGGGCTGCCGGCCGAGGTGCCGGCGGGGGCGCGTGACGTCATCGAGCGTCGCGCCGCCCGGCTCCCGGAGGAGACCCTGCAGTTGTTGCGGGTCGCGGCGGTCATCGGGCGGGATGTGGAGATCGACCTGCTGGAGACCGTCATCGGGGTCGCGGCCGAGCAGGTGATGTCGTTGCTGGAGCCGGCGGTGGCGACGGGGCTGCTGACCGAGACGCCCGGGGGGTTCGACTACCGCTTCTCCCATGCCCTGGTGCGGGACGCGTTGCTCGGCGGGCTGGGCCGTCTGGAGCGGGCGCGGCTGCATCTGCGGGCCGGGCAGGCGCTGGAGGGGATGCCGGGGGCCGAGCCGGTACGGCTGGCCCGGCATTTCGCCGCGGCCGCGAAGGTGGGCGGCGCGGCCGACGCGGTGCGTCATGCCTGCCAGGCGGCGCGGCTGGCCGGCGCGCAGCTGGCCTATGCCGAGGCGGTGGAGCTGTGGGAGCTGGCGCTGGGCTGCTTGCCACCGGGGGAGAAGGCCGACCGGTGCGCGGTGCTGACCGAGCTCGGGCAGGCCCGCCGTACCGTGGGAGACGCCGCGGGAGCCCACAGGGACATGGACGAGGCGATCGAGCTGGCCGTGCGGGCCGGGGACCGGCAGGCGCTGATCGCCGCGGTCACGGTGTTCGGCGGCCTGGCCGTATGGCACTGGCGTTCCTACGGCGTGGTGGACCACGAGATGGTCGCCGTTCTGGAGGACCTGCTGGCCGGCCCGCTGGACGACGCCCAGCGGGCGGTACTGCTGGGCACGCTCGGGTTGGAGCTGTATTACGGGCCGCGCCGCGCCGAGGGGGAACGACACGCGATCGAGGCGGTGGAGATCGCCCGTCGGTTGGGCGACCACGAGCTGCTCACCCGTGCCCTGAACAACTACCTGCTCGTGTCCTGGGTCGCCGGTCGCAACGCCGAGCGGCTACGGGCCGCCGAGGAGATGCTGGCCATCCCGGAGCTGCCCCGGGCCGCCGAGCTGGTGGCACGGGTGTTCCGGATGGCGTGCCTGTTGCGTTCGGGTGATCTGGCGGAGTGGGACCGCGATCTGGCCCGGTGCCAGCGGCTGCTGGACGAGGTGCGCCGCCCGGAGCTGGAGCCGATGGTGCGCATCGCCGAAACCTCGCGCCGCACGCTCGAGGGCCGATGGGCGGAGGTGGAGTCGCTCATCACGCGCTTCGGCGAGATGAAGTTCGGCTCGACCGTCTGGGGTCCCGAGTTCCGCCACCTGGTGATGGCGTTCACCTGCAAACGCGGACAGGGCCGGGTGCCGGAGATCCTCGACGAGCTGGTCGCCGCGGCGGAGGATCGGTCCCTGGTCCCGCTTCGGCCGGTCGCCGTTCTGGCCGCGCTGGAGGGGGGACGCCCCGACCTCGCCCGTGAGCTGGTCGCGCGGTGGGGCACCGAGATCAGGGAAGACTGGGTCGCCGACTTCCTCACCCCCGTCTGGGGGCTGGTCGCCGCCCGGCTCGGCGTTCCCGACCCCGAGGAGCTGTACGGCAGGCTCCTGCCGTACGCGGACCAGCTCATCGTCTGCGGGACGGGCACCGCCGGCTGGGGCTCCACCCACATGGTGCTCGCCGAGCTGGCCGCGCGGCTGGGCCGTACCTCTCAGGCACGCGAGCACGCCCGCGCGGCCGTCGAGACCCACCGACGGCTCGGCTTCACGTATTTGGCGGAGCAGAGCCTCGAACTGCTGTCGCAGCTGGAGTGACGTGGAGCGACGCGGCGGGCGAGTCTCGGGGCCTACGGGTTGCAGTCCAGTTTCCGGGTGCTGCTCGGTTTCTCGGCGTGAGGTCGTGCGGCGTGATGCCCGAAGTCGTCGCTCTCCTGGTGCCGGACCGTGTCGGACCTCGTGGGACGGGTTCGTGGCGTGCGAACGGCCGGTGAGCAGGCATGGGTTTCCTGATCGTTGACCGTCGTCGAGGCCCGGAACATCCACACCCCCGGGGCGGAACGATTGAGTTTGACCCGGACCTTCTCGGTGTCGGGATGGCCGAGTTCTTTGAGAATGTCCAGAGCTTGCTTCCAGGTACGGCGAGCGGCGTCGAAGGCGCCCGAGGCGTAAAGGGTGTCACCGAGGTGGGTGAGCGTCCCGGCCTGGTTCAGGCGATCGCCGCTCTCCTCGATCAGGCTGAGGGCCTGCTCGTAACAGGCGGCGGCCTGCCGGTAGTCACCCAGGCGGTGATGGGCGTAGCCGAGGCTGTCCCACGTGACGGCCTGCCCGTGCTGGTCTTCGGACTCCTGGTGCAGGACGAGAGCCTGCTGGCAGCGGATGAGCGCTTTGTGGTGGTCGCCCAGCAGGGCGTGGAGCCAGCCGACCGCGTTGAGAGCCCTGGCCCTTCCCGGCCGGTGGTCGGCGAGCCGGTAGAGCGCAAGGGCCCGCTGGGCATGGTCGAGCGCGTCTTCGTAACGTCCCTGCCGTTCGAACACCCCGGACAGGTTGCCATGGGTATGGGCCTTCCCGGTGTGGTCGCCGAGCTCGTCGTAAAGATCGAGGGCGTGCCGGAAGTGGGTGTGGGCGTCGTCATGGTGGTCCAGCCGGGTGTGCGCCCAGCCGAGATTGCGGTGGGCATGGGCCTGTCCCGACCGGCTGCCTTCCCGGCGCGCGGCCGCCAGAGCGGTTTCCTGGGTGGCTATCTGGTCGTGCCAGCGTCCCTGTCGGTCGAGGAAGTCGGTGAGTGTCCAGGCCAGTTGCCAGGCGTAGGTGTCGAATCCGGTGCCGGCGGCTCGGTCGACGGCCGCGAGCAGGGCGCTGTGCTCGGTGGCGAACCAGGCCAGCGCCTGCTGGTGATCGGTGAGGGACACGCAGGTGACCCCGGGCTGAGGCGCGGCCGGGGTTATCGGGTCCCGGTGCGGGCCGAGCAGCCGGGTGGCCGCGTGAGCCGTGTGCAGGTAGTGGTCGAACATGCGGCGGAGCGCGGTGCGGTGTTCGGCTTCGCGGTTGTGGACGTGGACGAGTTCGGCGGCGTAGGCGCGCAGCAGGTCGTGGAAGGTGTACCGGCCGGGGACATGCTCGATGATCAACTGGGCGCGGATCAGCTCGGTCAGCAGCGGGCGCGCCTGGGTCACCGGGACGCCGGCCAGGCTCGCCACGGCGGAGATGGTGAGGTCGGGGCCGGGATGCAGGCCCAGCAGCCGGAACAGCCACGCCGCGGCGGACCCGAGCGTGTGATACGACCAGGAGAACACCCCCCGCACCTGCGTCGCCGAGTCGTCGCTGTCGAACGCGTCCAGCCCGCCGCGGGCTTCGTGCAGTTCGTCGGCGAGAACGGCGAGCGGGAAGCGGGGGTGGGTGGCGGCGCGAGCGGCCGCGACCGCCAGAGCCAGGGGGAGCCGAGCGCACCCAGCGATGATCTTTTCCACCGCCTCCGGTTCGGTCTCGACGCGCTGCCGGCCGAGACGGCGGGCCAGCAGTTCACGCGCCTCGCTGACCGGCAGCAGATCCAGGGACAGCGGGTGGGCGCCCTCGGCGGCGACGAGCCCGGACAGCCGGTTGCGGCTGGTCACCACCACCAGGCAGCCGGGCGCACCGGGCAGCAGCGGGCGAACCTGCTCGGCGTCGCGGGCGTTGTCCAGCACGACGAGCATCCGGCGGCCGGAGAGCAGGCTGCGATACAGGCCGACCTGATCGTTCACTGCCACGGGGACGCGTTCGGCGGGTACGCCGAGCGCATTCAAGAAGCCACGTATCGCCTCGGAAGGTCGCATCTTCGACCCGCTCGGGTCGAATCCGCGCAGGTTCACATACAACTGTCCGTCGGGGAAACGGTCGCGGATCCGGTGAGCCCAGTGCACCGCCAGCGCGGTCTTGCCCACCCCGGCGGTGCCCGAAAGCGCGGAGATGATCACGGCGGTGGGCTGCTCGCCGGCCGAGGCCAGGATGGCGTCGAGACGGGCCAGCTCGCGGTTGCGGCCGGTGAATCCGTACACGTCAAGCGGCAGGAGCGCCGCGACACGCGCGGCCACTGGAGCGGGCGCCGGAACGGGTCCGGGTAGGGCTTGATCAGGGTTGTCATGCTCTGACGTGCGGCTCTGGGGCACGGCGCCCACCGGTGAGTGCGACGGCGCCGACCGGAGAGGCGCCGGCTCGTCGGCGTCGGCGTTGAGGATCTTCGAGTGAATCTGGCGCAGGTACGGGCCCGGTTCGATCCCCAACTCCTCGACCAGCAGTTTGCGGACGTCCTGGTATTCCTGCAGGGCCTGGGCCCGCTGCCCGCACGCGTCCAGGGCGACCATCAGCTGCCCGCGGAATCGTTCCCGGAAGGGGTGACCGGCCGCCAGAGATCGCAGCTCACCCAGGATGTCCGCGTGTCGTCCCAGTGATAGGTCGGCGTCGACACGCGTCTCCATGGTCTGGATCCAGATGTCCTCCCACGCCCTGACATGACGCGAACGCAGCATCGCGGAGTCGACGTCGGCCAGCAACGGTCCCCGCCACCGGGCGAGGGCGTCCTTCAGCAGGGCCGCGGCACCGGCCACGTCCCCCCTGCCGGCGGCCCGGCCGGCCTGGGCGCGCAGCGCCTGCACCTGATGCACGTCGACGTACTCCGGCTCGATGTCCAGGACATAGCCGGGCGCGTGGGTCACCAGCGGCACCCGCCCCGCCCTCGACAACGCCTTGCGCAGCCGCATGACGTGGCTGTGCAGGGTCTCACGTGCGGTCACGGGGGGTTTCTCGTCCCACAGACAGTCCACCAGGTCATCGACCGACACCACCTGCCGGACCTGCAGAGCCAGTGCGGCGAGCACGACGCGCTGTTTCGCGGAGGTCACCGTGATCGGCGTGCCCTGTTGGTCACGAGCCTCCAGCGGGCCCAACAGACGGATGTCCACCCTGCCGCTCCTTCTACACGCGCACATGCCCGCGATCGGAGGCTTCCAGCAGGTTGCCATCGATTTGCCAGGCGCTGTCGGCAGGCTACAGGTCTCCTCAAGATTCACGCGCGGAGCAGGCGGTGGTATCTGCCAAACAGTGATATGGCAGGCCATTTCGTGAGTTTCCGCCAGTAGAAGGAAGCCGAATAGTGATCAAAAAGGGTGCGGCCTCCATGCTCATGGCCGCGTCTGTACCCGTCGCCGGGATCGGTCCCGTCCTGGCGAGCACCTCCCCCGAACCATCCGCCAGACCTGCCCGTGGCAATGAGACCGGAGTCTTGTGATGAGTGCCATGCATCGAGGCGGAGCGGTCGTCCTGGCCGTGGCGTCACTCATGTCGATGGGAAGCACGCCGGCACTCGCGGACCCGACACCCGCGCCGAGTCCCACCGTCGTACGGAGTCCCGGTACCGAACAGAGTCCGGGTACTGAACAGGGTCCCGGCGCCTCGCCTACCGCTTCACCCACCACCTCCGCGAGCGCGTCACCGGGGGCATCCGCCTCTCCCGCGGTGCCCGCGGGTGAGGCGGCGGCGCTGGCCGAGGCCAAGAAGTCCGGCAAGCAGGTGGAGATCACCCAGTCACGGACCGAGACCGGTGAGGTGCTCGCCGATCCGTCGGGCACCTTGACGCTGCGGGAACACCTGCGGCCGGTACGGGCCAAAGTCGACGGTAAGTGGCGAGCGGTGGACGACACGCTGCACGCCAACCCCGACGGCACCTTCTCCCCGGTGGCGGCCACCTTCCCGATGACGTTCTCCGGCGGCGGCACCGGCGCGCTGGCCACCCTGGTCAAGGACGGCAAGACGCTGGCGTTGAGCTGGCCGGGCCGGCTGCCGGCGCCCAGCGTGCAGGCCAACAGTGCGACCTATGCCGAGGTGCTGCCCGGCGTGGACTTGAAGATCATCGCTGAGAGCGACAGCTTCGTGCATCACCTGATCGTCAAGAACCGTGCCGCGGCGGCCGATCCGCGGCTGCGCACGCTGCGGCTGGGGTTGCGCGGCGACGGGGTGAAGGTCACCGCCACCGCCGAGGGCGCCCTGCGCGCCGTCGACGGCGCCGGCACGGCGGTCTTCGCCGCGCCGGTGCCGCGGATGTGGGACTCCTCCCACAGCGCCGCCGCCGCCAAGGGGCTCAGCGCCGGCGCCGGGGATGCGGCGGCGCAGGCGGCGGGGGTGCATGAGGACGGTCCGGTGCGCACCGCGCCGATGCGGGCCACCGTGGGCGACGGCACCTTGCAGATCGTGCCGGACGCGCGTTTGCTGGACGACCCGGCCACGGTGTATCCGGTGGTCATCGATCCGATCTTCAGTGGCGGCTACAAAAACCACTGGGCCAACGCGGTGAAGAAGGCGAGCAACTCCAGTGTGGCCGGCACCGTCTACTACGACGGCGGCAACAAGGTGGGCAGCGAGAGTCCGCCGGTGGCCCGGGTGGGGCATGAAAACGATACCGGGCTGACCGCGCGCGCCTATTTCGAGATGAACATCAACGGCCTGCAGGGGGCGCGGATCATCTCGGCGACCTTCAACGTGTTCAACGTCTCCTCGTGGAGTTGTTCGGCGCGTGCGGTGGAGCTGGGCTGGACCGGGGGGATCGGCAACTGGGTCAGCTGGAACAACCAGCCGGGCTGGATTCGTACGTTGCAGACCAAGTCGTTCGCCCATGGCTGGGGGTCGTGTGGGCCGGCGGGTGAGGACTTCGCCGACGGCGCGGTGGCCGGCGCGGTGCAGGAGGCGGCCAACAACGGCCAGAGCAACATCACGTTCGGGCTGAAGGCCGGCGACGAGAACGACACCTACGCCTGGAAGAAGTTCCGGGTGGACGGCACCAACCCGGTGCTGCAGGTCACCTACAACCGCGCCCCTTGGGTGACGGGCAAGACCGGTTATCAGGGGCCGTGGAACAACAACGCCTCCGACCAGCCGATCCGTTGTGACGACAACTCCGCGACCTGGCCGGTGGTCGGCAACACCGACATCACCTTGACGGCGGCGGCCTATGACCCCGACGGCAGTAACCTGCTGATGCATTTCGGCCTGTGGCGGCCGGGCGCCGGCATCTCCGAGGGCGATTACTGGGTCGGCAACGGCGGCACCGCCACCCACCGCGTCCCGGCCGGGGCGCTGACCGACGGGGTGGGCTATCAGTGGTCGGCCACCGCTAGCGATGGCACCGACACCACCGCCGCGCATGCCCCCTACTGCGGGTTCACCGTGGACAAGGTCGCGCCGGCCAAGCCGACCGTCGCCTCCGCCGACGGCCACCGTATCGATGTGGCCGAGGTGCCGGCCCGCTGGACCCGCAAGGTCAAACTGACCTCGGCCGACGCGCACCTGGACGGATTCTGCTACCGGCTCAACGCGCCGATCTCGGTGGGCGGCGGCAAATGCGCCACCGGCACCTGGGTCAAGGCCGGCGCCGACGGCTCGGCGACCATCGAGATCTACCCGCACCGCTGGCCCAACAACCGGCTGCACGTGGCGGCGATCGACGTCGCCGGCAACGTCTCGCCCTACGACGGCTCGCCGGCGCAGGCCGAGACCAACTCCACGCTGATCGTCACCGCGCCGCCGGCGTTCGTGGCCGAGGCCGACGGCACGGTGGCCGGGGACCGCGACGGCGACCTGACCGGCGACGGCAAGCCCGACATCTTGGCCACCAACACCAGCGGCACGCTGCGGCTGTACGCCGGGCGGGGCGACGGCACCACCGACGGCGGCACCGATGTGGCCGCCTCCGGCTTCGGCAACGCGCTGCTGGCCCACCGCGGTGACTTCGTCGGCCCGGAGATCGGGATGGGCAAGGACGGCTACGAGGACATCTTCCTGCGCTCGGCGTCGGGCAAGCTGTCGCTGTATCCCAACCTGGGCACCGGCTGGCCGGCCTTCGACGGCCGCCGGGAGTTGAAGCATCCGGGCGGCGGGGACTGGTCGGCGGCCACCCAGTTGATCGCGCCGGGCAACATCGACGGCAACCCGGGCGCCGATCTGATCGTCGTCGAGGGCGGCCGGCTCGATCTCTACACCGGTACGGTGGCCGGGCCGCTGGCCACCGCCGACAACGGGGAGCTGGCCGCGCCGCGGGTGCTGCAGGTGCCGGCGGCGGGCGGCTCCAATGGTTCGACCTCGATGAGTGTGGTCGGCTATGACGTGTTCGTGCCGGGCGGCGATGTGATCGTCGATGCCGACGGTGACGGCGCGGCCGATCCGCGGAGCGCGGCCGATGTGGTGGTGCGCCAGCGGGCCACCGGTGTGGTGAGTGTGTATCCGGGTCTGTTCACCGAGGCCGATGAGTATGTGCTGGGCGCGGGCCGTGGTTACGGCGCCGAGCTGTGGCCGGCGGCGAGTTATCCGTGGATCAGTGCGCCGGGTGATCTGCAGGGCACGATCGTCGATGTCGACGGGGTCAAGACCTTCCAGCCGGTGGCCGGCAAGGAGGGCCCGGACTTCTGGGTCGCGGCGCAGAGCGCGACGCTTTCCGATGGGTTGTATCTGTATCCGGGCACGGCTACCGGCAGGGAGTCGGCCATCAATGTCGGCGGTCCTGGTTGGACCGGTTGGATCACCGGAATCTCCTGAACGGGACCTCCACGATGATGCGAAAAACAGTCATAGCTGTGGCCGCGTCGCTGGTCGCGGGGGTCCTCTCCCCGCTGCCCGCAACCGCCGCACCCATCCAATTCAAGATCCGCCCGGTGCAGAAGGAGCATTCGGTGTCCGGCGGCAAGGTCGCCAAGGACACTCCGGCGCCTCCGGCCGACTCCCAGCTCAAGGCATGGAAGGCCGTGCCCGCCGTGACCTGGCCGAAGGCCGGGAAGGCAGAGGTGGACCTGACGGCGGAGCCGCAGGAACGGGGGCTGCGGTCGGGTGACCGCCACGTCCGGGCCGGTGACCTGCCGATCCGCCTGGCACCCCTGATCGCCGGTAGCTCCCAAACCGGGACCTCTCACACCAAAACCCATCAAACCCACTCTCAAACCGAAGCTCCCCGGGCCGAGACGTCTTCGCAGGCCGGGGACGGCGGCCCGTCCCGGGTCTCGGTCGAGCTGGCCGCGCGGGACGTCGCGGCCAAGGCGGGCGTGGACGGCCTGCTGCTGGCCGTACGGCCCGACACACCCGGCACGCTGTCGCTCCAGGTCGACTACGCGGCCGTCAAGGGCGCCCTCGGCGCGGACTGGTCCTCACGGCTGACCCTGGCCGGCCTGCCCCCGTGCGCGCTGACCACCCCCGACCTGGCGCAGTGCCGGACCCAGGCCCCGATCGCCACGGTCAACGACACCAAGGCCGCCACGCTCACCGCCGAGGTGTCCGCCTCCGGCGTGGCGGTGCTGGCGGCGGTCGCCGCGCCCAAGGGCGCGAGCGGCACCTACGCCGCCACCTCGCTGGCGCCCTCCGGCGCCTGGTCGGGCGGCGGTAACTCCGGCGGATTCGGCTACACCTACGGCATCCAGGTGCCGCAGGTCCCCGGCGGCCTCATCCCGCCCATCACCTTCAGCTACTCCTCCTCCAGCGTGGACGGCCGGGTCGCCTCGACCAACAACCAGCCGTCCTGGCTGGGCGAGGGCTGGGACTACGACCCCGGCTTCATCGAACGCAGCTACCAAGGCTGTGTCGATGACCAGGCAGGCGGCAACAACACCACCAAGACCGGCGATCTGTGCTGGAAGTCCGACAACGCCACCCTGTCGCTGAACGGCACCTCCACCGCGCTGGTCCGCGACGACGCCGGCGGCATCTGGCGGCTGGCCGACGACGACGGCTCCCGCGTCGAGCACCTCAACGGCACCGCGGCCGACACCGGCAACGGCGACAACGACAACGAGTACTGGCGCATCACCAAACCCGACGGCACCCAGTACTGGTTCGGCCGAAACCGGCTGCCCGGCTGGAGCGCCGGCAAGCCGGAGACCGGCTCGGCCTACACCGCGCCGATCTACGGCAACCACCCCGGCGAGCCCTGCCACGCCACCGCCTTCACCGACTCCTCCTGCGCGCAGGGCTGGCGCTGGCAGCTGGACTACGTGGTCGACCCGCACGGCAACGCGATGGCCTACTACTACGACAAGGAGACCAACGCCTACGCCAAGACCATGGAAAGCATCGCCTCCATGAGCTACGTGCGCGGCGGCGTCCTCAACCGGATCGAATACGGGCTGCGCGCCGCCGACCCCTTCGCCGCACCCGCGGCGAAGGTGAGCTTCGGGGTGGCCGAGCGCTGCCTGTCCGGCTGTGAGGCCTTCGACGTGGCGCACGCGGCCAACTGGCCGGATGTGCCGGTGGATCAAAGTTGCGCGCCGGGCGGCACGTGCGCCACGGGCGGGCCGACGTTTTGGACCCGTAAGCGGCTGACCTCGATCACCACCCAGGCCGGCGGCAAGGACGTGGACCGCTGGGCGCTGAGCCAGGACTTCCCGGGCACCGGCGACAACACCGCGGCCGGGTTGTGGCTGGCGCAGATCGTCCGCACCGGTCTGGCGACCGGCACCGCGATCACCCTGCCGGCCACCACCTTCTTCGGCACGCTGATGGAAAACCGGGTGGACGCCGATGAGGGCCGTGCGCCGCTGTACAAGTACCGCATCACCCGGATCGGCACCGACACCGGCGCCGACACCCTGATCACCTACTCGGACAAGGACTGCGTCTTCGGCGCCACCCCGGACCCGGCGGCCAACACCAAGCGGTGCTACCCCTCCTGGTGGACGCCGGAGGGCTATGTCGAGCCGCTGCAGGACTGGTTCCACAAGTACGTGGTGACCCAGATCGTCGAGGATGACAAGGTCGCCGGTTCCGGTTCCGAATCCAAGGTCACCGCGTATGAGTATCTGGGCGGCGCGGCCTGGGTGAAGGACGACAGCGAGTTCACCTTGGACAAGCACCGCACCTACAGCCAGTTTCGCGGGTATGCGGCGGTGCGCACCAAGGTCGGCGCCACGGCGCGCAGCCAGAGCGACACCGTCTATCTGCGTGGTCTGGGCGGCACGGTGGCCGATTCCGAGGGCAACCAGGTCAGCGACGACCCGGCGCTGGCCGGGACCACGCTGGAGACGCTGACCTACACCGGTGAGGGCGGCGCGCTCGCCTCGGCCGCGGTCTCCGAGCCATGGCTGTCGCCGATCGGCTCCACCCGGACCCCGAAGAGCGGGGGCACGTTGACCAGCAGGATCACCGGCACATCGGTGAACCGCAACCGCACCCTGATCACCACCGCGACCGGCACCGCCTGGCGGCGCACCCGCTCCGACATCACCCGTGACAATCTCGGCCAGATCACCTCGGAAAGCGACCAGGGCGACACCGCGGTCACCGGCGACGAGGAGTGCACCACCACCACCTACACCGCCAAAGACACCACGAACTGGCTCATCTCCTACCCGGCGGCGGTCAAGACCACGGCCGGCACCTGCGCCGCGCCGGGCGCGGTGACCTCCGAGACCCGCACCTTCTACGACGGCCAGCCGCTGGGCACCACGCCCAAGGCGGGCCAGAGCCATGCCACCCGGACCGAGACGCTGGATCACCTCGACGGCTCCACCCCCGTCTACGTGGCCACCACCGCGGCCTTCGACGGCTACGGCCGGCCCACCGGTAAGACCGACGAGCTGGGCCGCACCACCACCACCGCCTACAGCCCGGCCACCGGCATCCCGACCGGCACCACCGTCACCGACCCCAAGGGCCTGACCACCACCACCACGCTGGACGGGGTGCGCGGGCTGACCCTGTCGTCGGCCGACGCCAACGGCCGCACCGCCTACACCGACTACGACGCGCTCGGCCGGCTGGCCACGGTGTGGCTGCCCGGCCATGCCAAGGGCACACCCGCCGACATCGTCTTCTCCTACGCCGTCTCGGCCAGTGCCCCGACCGCGGTGACGCGCAAGGACCGGCTGGAGGACGGCTCCTACAAGACCGCGACCACCCTGTACGACGGCCTGCTGCGCGAGCGGCAGACCCAGCAGGACGCGCACGGTGGCGGCCGTCTGGTCGCCGACACCTTCCTCGACTCCCACGGCCGCGCCTGGAAGACCAACGACGGTTATTGGAACTCCTCTGCGCCGGACACCGCGCTGTTCGGCGTCGCCGACAATCTGGTCCCCGGGCAGACCGTCACCGAATACGACGGCCAGGACCGCAAGACCGCGGAGATCTTCAAGTCGCTGAACGTGGAGAAGTGGCGCCAGAGCACTTCTTACGGTGGCAACTACACCGCGGTCGTGCCGCCGCAGGGCGAGACGGCCACCCTGACCGTGACCGACGCCCGGGGCAGAACCACCGAGCTGCGGCAATACCCCGACCGCAACCCGGCCTTCGTCACCCTCCAGGCCGACGTCACCACCTACTCCTACGACCGGGCCGGACAGCTGGCCAAGGTCGTCGACCCGGCCGGCAACACCTGGACCTACACCTACGACCTGCGCGGACACAAGATCCAGGCGACCGACCCCGACGCCGGCACCAGCCGCTACGCCTACGACGCGGCCGGCCGGCCCACCGCCGTCACCGACGCCCGTAACATCACCCTCACCACCGGCTACGACGAACTCGGCCGCAAGAGCACCCTCAGCCAGGACGGCACCAAACTCGCCGAATGGGCCTACGACACCGCACCCGGCGGCAAGGGCCTGCTCGCCGCCGCCACCCGCTACGACAACGGCAACGCCTACACCAGCGCGATCAAGGGCTACGACGCGGCCGGTCACCCGACCGGCACCACCGTGACGATCCCGCAGGCCGAGGGGCTGCTGGCCGGCACCTACACCACCGGCCTGACCTACAAACCCCTCACCGGGCTGGTGGCCTCCACCTCCTACCCGGCCGTCGGCGGGCTGCCCGCCGAGACCGTGAAACTCGGCTACACCCGGCTGGGCCAGCCCGCCTCCCTCGACAACGGCACCCGGCTGTATGTCAGCGGCACCCAGTACTCGCCCTACGGCGAGGTGCTGCAGAGCGTGCTCGGTGACGTCGGCGCCCGGGTGGTGCACACCCTGGACTACCAAAACGCCACCCGCCGGCTGGCCCAGGTGGTCAACGACCGGGAAAAGAGCGGCCCGCAGACCATCGACAACACCGTGTTGACCTACAACCCGGCCGGTGACATCACCAGCGTCCGCGACGAGCGCGACGACAAGACCGCCACCGACACCCAGTGCTACAGCTACGACCACCGGCGCCGGCTGACCCAGGCGTGGACGGCCACCGACGACTGCGCGGGCGCGCCGTCGGCGGCGACCGTCGGCGGGCCGGCCCCCTACTGGCAGGCCTTCACCTTCGACGCGGTGGGCAACCGCACCACCGAGGTCCAGCACGCCGTCGCCGGCGGCGCCGGTGCCGGCGGGGATGTCAGCCACGCCTACACCTACCCGGCGGCCGGCCAGGCGCAGCCGCACACCCTGCGCACGGTGCAGAGCACCGGGCCGGGGGCGCGCACCGACAGCTTCGACTACGACGCCGCCGGCAACACCAAGCGGCGCCTCACCGGCCAGGGCGACCAGGCGTTGACCTGGAACGCCGAGGGCCGGCTGGCCGCCTCCACCGTCGCGGGCAAGACGAGCAGCTTCGTCTACGACGCCGACGGTGAGCGGCTGCTGCGCCGCGATGCCGGCGCGGTCACGCTGTATCTGGACGGTCAAGAGCTGACTTTGGCCGCGGGCAGGGTGAGCGGCACCCGCTACTACCAGGGGCCGCAGGTCAGCGTGGTGCGTACCGGCGACGGGAAGGTCAACTACCTGCTCGGTGATCACCATGGCACCGACGAGTTGGTGGTCAACGCCACCACGCTGGCCTACAGCCGCCGCTCCACCACCCCTTATGGCGGTTTCCGGGGTGCGGCGCCGGCGTCCTGGCCGGGGCAGAAGGGCTTCGTCGGTGGCACCATCGATGATTCGACGGGGCTGACCCATATCGGGGCGCGGGAGTACGACGTGGCCACCGGCCGGTTCGTCTCGGCCGACCCGATCATGGATCTGGCCGATCCGCAGCAGATCAACGGCTACGCCTATGCCAGCAACAATCCCATCACCTGGTCCGATCCGACCGGTCTGCGGGTGTGTGACGGTCAGGAGTGCAAGGACTACGGGATCCGTCCCGACGGCAAGCCCCTGCCGCCACCCCCTCCGCCGCCCACGGGCAACGGCGGCAGCGGCAACGGCGGCAGCGGTAGCAGCGGGAACGGCAACGGCAAGGGCACCGGCCAGAGCAGCGGCGGCACCCCCAACACCAGCCACTGCGCGACCTACACCTGCTACAAGTCGCTGACCGACTCCGACTACGCCGAGCAGCAGGCCAGGCTCGTGGACGCGCTCAACCGGGCCGCGGAGGCCGAGGCCAAACTCAGGGCGGCCGAACAGGCCGAACGGGAGAAGGAGCAGAAGAAGGCCAAGAAGAAGTGCAGTTGGTACTCGCCCTCCTGCCATTGGCGGGGCGCCCTGCAGGTCATCGTGACCGTGGGTGCGGTCGTGGCGGGCGGCGCGTGTCTTGCCGCCACGGCCGGAATCTGCGGCGGCCTGATAGCGGGCTATCTCATCGCCGGAGGAATCGGGGCCGCCGCCGGAGCGGCGAGCTACGCGACCACCGGCGGCATCGAGCACACCCAGCAGGGCTATGCGAAGGCGGCAGGAGTGGGAGCGATCAGGAACATAGGGCCGACCTACGGCGGCGCCGTGTTGATGCGCGCGACCGGCGCCGCCCACGCGATAGACAAGGGGACGGTCCCCGCCAGCAGGATCGTGCAACAGATGTTCCAGAAGATGAAGTACTGGCGCCCCTAGCCGGAGACCGGGACGACCGGCGAGATCCTCGAAGACCTCGCCGTCTCCCGCCGGAGAACTGACGGCTCCGGGCACCGGAAAGCCGCAGGCGTCGCGAGGCAGGTCCCTCCTCCCGGAGGGACCTGTCCAGCACCCCTCCCGGAGAGACCTGTCCGGCGCCGCGAAACGATCGGCGACCGATCGACGAGGCGCCGCCGTCCAGCCGGCCGATGACATGCCCGCTGAAGGCCACGTCGGTGGCCGGCTCTCCGCCGGAGTTCGGGGCCGTGCCGCCGCCCTGAGCCGATGATCGGCGTCGAATCGGGATTCAGCGGCGGTGCGGCACGGGTGGCTCGAAGCGGCCGAACACCCAGGTGCCGGGCGCCTGAGGGTCGTCACCCGCCCAGAACTGCGTCCAGAGCCGGACGAACTCCTTCTCGCAGAGATAGCCGTCACCATCGAGGTCGAGCAGCGGGAAGGTCTCGTCGGTGTCGGTGGCGCAGCCGTTCCACGCCTCGATGAGCCGGCGGTATTCGGCCGGGGAGATCCGCCCGTCGCCGTCCTCGTCGACGGCCTCGAACATCGCCTGGGCGGTCTCGGCGACCGCGTCGGGCATGAGTCCCAGTCGGTCGACGACCAGCAGGACCTCCTCCAGCGTGACCTCGCCGTCGCCGTCGCCGCCGCCGTCGCCGTCGCCGTCGCCGTCGCCGTTGGAGGCGGCCAGCAGGGTGGTCCACCAGCCCATCATGATCGAGGTCAGCCGGGTGTGACCCGCCGAGCCGGGCGCTGCGCCCCGGATCGCGGCCCATCGCGCGGCCAGCGCCGTGAAGTCCTGCTCCCGCAGGAAACCGTCACCGTCGGCGTCCATCGCGTCGAACACCCCGCCGATCTTGCTTCGCTGGAACTCGCTCGCCACGGGTTCGTCCTTCCGGCCGGTATGCGCGAACAGGGATGCGCGCTCTCCCGAGAGAGCGCGGTCCACGGGAGCGCGAAAGAGAACGCGGTCCCCGGGAGCGCGACTCCATGGAGGAAACGCGGCTCCATGGTGGCCGGACGACACTCCAGGCGACAATCGCCACTACGGTCAACTGACGTCTCGGCAGAGTGACGCTCTGGTCACCTTCGGTGGCCGTCCGGGCTCGCCGCCCCCGCCGGTTTCCCGGCTCAGACTTCCCGGCTCAGGTTTCTCAGCTCGGGTTTCTCAGCTCGGACTTCCCGGCTCAGGTTTCCAGGCCCAGGGTCAGCCGGAGGGCCAGACCGGTGTTCCTGCGGTAGCCGAGCCGGTGGACGGCGAGCTCCAGTGCCTCGCGCCGGCCGACCAGGACCACCCAGGACTTCGCCCGGGTGACCAGCGTGTACAGCAGCCTGCGTTGCAGCATCACACCTCCCGCCTCGGCCGTGATGGGCGCCACCACGAACGGGTATTCGCTGCCCTGGGAGCGGTGCACGCTGATCGCGTAGGAGTGGGTCAGCTCGTCCAGCTCGCCGAAGGCGTAGGACACCTCGACCCCGTCGTCGGTGCGGATCTCGACCAGCCGCTCCTGCGGGTTGACCGCCGTGACCGTGGCGGTCTCCCCGTTGAACACGCCCTTGTCGTAGTTGTTGCGGATCGGCATGACACGGTCGCCCACCCGGAAGACCGACGAGCCCGACCAGTGCTCGGCCGTGCCCTCGCGCGCCGGGTTGAGCCGCTCCTGCAGCCTGCGACCGAGCTCCGCCGTGCCCGTCGGACCCTTGCGCATCGGGCACAGCACCTGGATCCGGTCCCTGCCGATGTTCTGCTTGCGGGGGATCGCCTCCGTCGCCAGATGGACCACCCGATCGGCCACCTGGTCCGGATCGTCGAGCTCCTCGAACCAGAAGCCGCCCCCGCCGGGCAGCGCGGGCAGCTCACCCGTCCGAATCCGGTGGGCGGCCCGGACGATCGCGCTGTCCTGCGCCTGCCGGAAGACGTGGGTCAGCCGGACACGCGGGATCTCCTCCACCCTCAGCAGGTCGGCCAGCACGCTGCCGGGCCCGATGCTGGGGAGCTGGTCACTGTCGCCGACCAGCAGCAGGTGACCGCCCGTCGGGATCGCGGCCGTCAGCCGGGTGGCCAGCTGCAGGTCCAGCATCGACGCCTCGTCCACCACGACCAGGTCCGCCTCCGCGGGAGACTGCTGGAACAGCATGCCCTCCTCCGGCTCCGACTGCTGGGCGAGCATCCGGTGCACGGTCATCGCGGGCAGGCCGGTGAGTTCCGACAGGCGTTTGGCGGCCTTGCCCGTCGGCGCGGTCAGCGTCACGGCGCCGCCCATCGCCCGCACGGTCGCCGCGATCACCTTCACCGTGTGGCTCTTGCCGCAGCCGGGACCACCGGTCAGGACGGACACGGTGCTGGTCAGCACGAGGTTCACGGCCGTCCGCTGGTCCTCGTGCAGTCCCTCGTCGTCGGCGAACGCGCGCAGCGGCAGCGTCGAGCGGGCCCGCAGCAGCCTGGCCAGGTGCGCCGCCAGCGCGACCTCGCGGCCGTGCTGCTCCTTGGCGTACACCACCTGGCCGGGGCCGGACGGCGAGGTCTCGACGACCACGCGGCGGTCGGCGACCAGCGCGTCGAGTGCCCGGCGGATCAGGTCTTCTTCCTGTTCGACCAGGTTCGCCGCCGCGGCCAGGAGTGCGGGCAGCGGCAGGAAGCAGTGCCCGTCGCGGGCGGCCGCCGCCTCCAGCCTGTCGAGGATCGCCGCCCTGATCCGCTGCGGGCTGTGTTCCGGTACTCCCGATCGCAGCGCGATCCGGTCGGCGGTGTGAAAGGCGATCCCCCTGACCTGGCCGATCAGCCGGTACGGGTCCCGGGTGAGGATGTCGTGGGAGTCGTTGCCGTACACCTGGTAGATCTTGGCCGCGAGCAGCGGGCTGATCCCGAACCCCTGCAAGGCGACCATCAGCGTGGCGATCGCCTTCTGCTCCGCCCAGGCCTGGACGATCTGCGCCTGCCGCGTGGCGCCGATGTTGACGACTTCGGTGAGGCGCTCAGGCTCGATGTCGATGACCGTGAGCGTCTCCTCGCCGAAGTGGCTGACGATGGCGTGGGCGAGTCGTGGCCCGATCCCGCGGATCAGGCCCGAGCCGAGGTACAGCGTGATGGCGCGCACCGTGGAGGGGACCACCCGCTCGCACTGCCCGACCATCAGGCGGTTGCCGTAGCGTGGGTGCTCGTCCCACTCCCCGGCCAGCCGCAGCGTCTCCCCGGGCTGCGCCCCGGCCAGCGCGCGGCCCGACGCGACGAACCCGGCCAGCCCGTCGGCGCTCATCCGCGCGACCGTGTACTCGTCGTCGCGGACGTACACCAACTGCTCGACGGAGGCTTCCAGATCCGTCGGGTACGGCTTCGCGAGCACGGTCACCGTACGCTCCCCGGGGTCATGTGCGGCACCTCAACGGACATTAGCCGGTGGCTGCGACAGTTCGGGGTGCGCGCCGGACGCTCCGGCGGCCGTTCTCCCGGTGCTTCCAGGAAAGGCGGCCGACGTGTTTCAGAAAAGGCAGCCGACGTGCGCGAGGGCCTGCTTCAGGAGAACGCCGTGCCCGCCGGACATCTCCTGCTGCACCATCGGCGACGCGGCCTCCTGCGGGGTGAACCAGACGAGGTCCAGGGCGTCCTGCCGGGGCCGGCAGTCACCCGCGACCGGGACGACGTAGGCGAGGGACACCGCGTGCTGCCGGGGATCGTGATACGGGGTGACGCCCTGCGTCGGAAAGTACTCCGCGATGGTGAACGGCTGCGGAGAGGCCGGGACGCGAGGCAGCGCCACCGGGCCGAGGTCCTTCTCCAGATGGCGCATGAGCGCGTCGCGAACACGCTCGTGGTGAAGCACTCGACCGGAGACGAGGGCGCGGCTGACCGTCCCGTCCGATCCGATGCGCAGCAGCAGGCCGACGTGCGTGACCGCCCCCTTGTCGTCGACCCGCACCGGCACGGCGTCGACGTAGAGGATCGGCATCCGTGCGCGCGTCGACTCCAGCTCTTCGGGAGAAAGCCAGCCGGGCATGGCTTCGGTCATTTCGGTCATTGATCGATCGTACTTCGCGACCGGCTCGAAGACGCGACCACTCTCCGGAGTCACGGCCACTCTCTGGATTCGCGGCCACCGTCCGAAGTCACGGCGAAGGGCCGCAGGAAGGGGATGAGGGGCCCGGCCGGCCACTGGCACGTGAGGGACGGCACAGGTGCGCATGAGCTCGTCTTCCGGCCGTGGTGAACGGTCGTCACCGCATGCCCCCTGACGGAAAGCGGCGATCACGGCAGGGCTGAGGCCTCGAGGAAAGGGGTGACCACGGCGAGGAGGACGGGGGAGAAGATCACATCGTAGTGCGTGGTGCCGGGGATGACGGCCAGACGGCTGGCGGGCCGGGCCGAGCCGTCCACTCCCGCGTCCCGGTGGCCGCCGCCGAGCAGCCCGTAGAACTCCACGATGTGGTCGGGACGGATCGAGTCGGCATCGGCGAAGACCAGCAGGGTGGGGATCTCAAGCTTGGCGACCTCGGCCGACCAGTCATAGTCCGTCTTCAGCCGCTCGCCCGTCTTTTCGATCATCACCGGCCAGTCCTCGGGCCGGGGAGCGACCCGGGTGTAGCTCTCGTAGAAGGGCGCCTGCTTGAAAGGCTCGGCGAGGTGCGGACCGAACTCGTCCATTCTCATGAGGACCTCGGGGTGGCTGCCGTCCCGTTTGAAAGGGGTGGAGATGACGACCAGCCGTCGCATGATGTCCGGGTGCTGGATCGCGGTCCGCAGCGCGACCTCGCCCCCGAACGAATACCCCAGGACGTCGACCCGCTCCACCCCGAGGTGCGCGGCCAGACCCGCGATGTCGTCGGCCATCGACGCCGTGCTGAACGGCCGGCCGATGTCCGCCGTACGCCCGTGCCCCTGCAGGTCGACCGTGACGACCCGCCGGTGCTCGGCCAACGACGGCACGATCGCGCCGAACGTCTCACCCGACCCGAGTCCACCGTGCAGCAGGATCAGCGGAACATCCCCGTCCCCGTGCTCCTCGAAATACAGCGCGAGCCCGTTCACGTCCGCATAGCTCATCACGTCCGCCTTTCCTTCTCCGTACGGTTTTCCTTCTCCGTATGGTCGAGTCGCTGCCGGCCTGGAGGTCTCCGGCGATCCCGGTTGCCCGCCTGGGGAAACACCGCTCTGCCGGAAGGAGGCGGGATGCCCCCGATTCCCTGTGGGTCCCCTTGGTCGTGGGTCCCCCTGGTCACCTGCCGGCGGGTACGCAGCGGGGGTACGTTCCTCTGCCTGACCCGGACCGCGCCTCGCCCGTTTCGCCCCGCTCGGCGCGCCACGCCTGGAGTAGCGTTGCCCGCCATGACCGAATTCATCTCCCTCCCTTTCTATGACCTGCTCCACGAAAACGGGCACGTACCGGAGATCCGTAAGAAACTGCCTCCGCTTCTCGCCGGGGTACGGCGGAGCATCCTGGAGATCGGTGCGGGAAGTGGTCTGATCACCACGTCGCTGGCCGACTGGACACCGGCCGAGATCTTCGCGCTGGAGCCCTCGGCCGGTATGCGCGGGTTGTTGCTGTCCCGGCTGAACGCGCGTCCGGAGCTGCTCAAGCGCGTGACCGTGTTCCCCTGCGACGCGCTGAGCATGGATCTGGACGAGCCGGTCGAGGCCATGGTGATGATCAACGTGATGTACGCCCTGGAACCGGACTACCGCAAGCGGCTCTGGCCGGTGCTGGCGGCCCGGCTGGAACCCGGCGGCCTACTGGTTTTCACCTGGCGCGACGGCGGTCCCCCGGCGCCACGCCCTCTCCAGGAGTTGGACTCGCGTCAGGTGGGCCGACACACCTACACGGTCCTGTCGGAGATTCTCGAGTCGAACGAGGAGGCATGCGAGGCCCGCTACCTCTATCGGATCACCGAGGGCGACAAGGTGGTCAACGAGGAGCAGATCGTCGGCCACGCCTACCGCCCCGTGTGGAAGACGATCGAGGGGGAGCTGACCGGGGCGGGTTTCGTCCGGACCGACGCGCCCGAGGGACTCCTCTCCTGGCGGCTCGCCTGAGGGAGGCGCCTGGCGGCGCATCCGGGCCGCGGCGCGGTCACCTGCGTCCTCACCGTCAGATCAGGCGCTCCAGGAAGACGGTGACCGTCATGATCGTGATGCCGATGACGATCAGGTCGACGGACCAGCGCAGGTTGCGGTGCTTGGCGCGCGCGATCTTGGCGATCCGGAGGGCGTCGCTGGCCAGGAACAGCTCGTAGTCCTTGATCTCCGCGTTCATCTGCTCGATCAGGGCCTGGGGCGTGGGCGCCTGGGCGTAGGCGAGGATTCTCAGCCCGCCGTGTTTGGGGGACAGCGGGCGGACGGTGAGCAGAATCAGCATGACCGCCGCGGACAGCAGGATCAGCGCCACGATGACGCCGAAGCGCGCGATTCCCGGGAACCGGGCCGGGCCGGTGAGGATGAGGGTGACGACCACACCGTAGGCGACGCCTGACCAGGACAGCAGAAGGCCGGCTCTTTTCTCGCTGGCGCTGATCAGCTCGTCGCGGGCCGCGGTGGTGACGTTATCGAGCCGGTTCCTGAGGATCGGGGACATGGACACGTGCTGCGTGTCGCCGCCGTCTTCTGCGTGGGGACCGGGTTCGGCTGGGTGGTGGTTCATGGTGGGCAGGTCCTTTCCACCGGAATCGTGGACCGGTGTGACCGGTGGCGCGCGAGGTGCTCGGCGCTTCGGTACGGGCGACACGAGTCGGCGCTTCGGTACGGGCGACACGAATCGGAGCTTCGATATGGGTGGCACGAATCGGATCGTCTCCGACCCGGGCGGCAGGAGCCCGCAGGCGGAACGCCTACGTTTCGTACGAAGACCCATACCCTCAGCGTCTCCCGCCCTTCATGTCGATTCGGTCATGCCGGCATAGATCGAAGCCCTGTCCACGTCCTTGCTTGGTGACATCGCGAGGAGGACGGGTGGATCCAGGATTTGAGGCGGACTTCCGGGAGTTCGTCATCGATCGGGGGCGCTGTTCCGTACCGCGTACTTGCTGACCGGTGACCGGCACGCCGCCGAGGACTTGGTGCAGTCGGCATTGGCGAAGACAGCGGTGAAGTGGCGTGGCCTGCGTGACCCGGCGGCCATCGAGGGTTACGTCCGCCGTGTCGTGTACCACGAGCAGGTGAGCTGGTGGCGGCGGCCGTCGCCGTGATGGCGGTCGGATCCACGCTCGTGGTCCAAGGGCTGTCGTCCCAGGCGGCGGCCCCCAAGGACTTCACCGGGCAGGGCTCCGGCCAGACGCCGGTGAAGACCGAACAGGGGAAGACCACCCTGACCGTGAAAGAAGGACTGCGGCTCTCGGACATCTTGAAGCAGTTGTCGACCGCCACCCGAAAACCGGTAGAGGAGTTCAGACGGGCCGCCAAGGACGGCAGGGCGCTCGGCCTTCCCGCCTACGCCAAGGGCAGGCTGGAAGGATTCGCCTTCCCCTCGACCTACGAGGTCTCGCCCACGTCGAGCCCCGACGAGATCCTCGCCGCGATGGTGACGCGCTTCAACCGCGCCGCCGAGGACCACGACCTGGTGGACGGCGCCAAGCGGGCCGGTCGTACGCCACTGGAGATCCTGACCGTCGCCGGCATCGTCCAGAGTGAAGCGCTCAACAAGCGCGACATGCCCAAGATCGCGCGGGTCATCTACAACCGGCTGAACCACACGCCCGAGATGAAGCTGGAGCTGGACAGCACGGTCCTGTACGGCATGGGCAAGTACGGCATCCGGGCCTCGAACGAGGATCTCAAGAGCCGGTCGCGGTACAACACCTACGCGCGTCCCGGCCTGCCGCCCGGTCCCATCTGCAACCCGGGGGGCGACGCCATCGAGGCCGCCCTGAAGCCGGCCGCCGGCCCCTGGCCGTTCTTCGTGAGGACCGACCCGAAGAGGGGCATCACGAAGTTCGCCGACTCCGAATCCGAGTTCGCCAAGCTGGTCGAGGAGTTCAACGAGAACCGCAGGACCGGGTGATGGAGCGGCGCGCCGCAGTCCTCGGTCCACCGATCAGGCGCACTCTCTCCCCGTGCCTCCGTCTCTCCGTACCTCTGCCTCCCCGTACCTCTGCCGACCCCCGTACCTCCGTCTCCTCCCCGTGCCTCTGTCGGGCCGCAACGACGCTCTCGGCCTGCGCGGCCGCGGTCGCTCCGTCGCGTCGCCGATGTCGTTCAGGGCGATGTCGTTCAGGGCGCCGTCGTTCAGGGCGCCGCGCCGCCGCCCTGACGTGGCCAAGCCCGGCGCAACGATACGTGCTGGTCCGTGGAGCAACCCGTCATGCGGATGGCGGTCTCATGGTGTTCGATGAGAGACCTCGGCGGCCGGGATCGAGGGGGCGGTTTTACCGGCCGCGAGTTCGCGCACGACGTGAACGAATCCTTGCACGAGGGGATTGTTCGTGTCGTCGACCCAGGCGAGGGCGACCTGGAGTGGCTCAACGTCGGTCAGGGGGACCCAGGACAGATCGGGGCGGGAGTAATACTGGGCCATACTGGCGGGCGCGAAGCAGATCGCGGTGCCTTCGGCCACATGTTCGAGCATCTCTTCGACGTTGTCGTTGGTCGGTCCCCACCGGGGGCTTGACCCGTCCGGTCTGGGGTTGACCGCCCACCAGTCCACCCAGATTCTTGGCGCCTGCTCGGTCCACATCAAGGGCTCGTCGTTGACTTCGAGTACGGAGATGCCGTCGCGACCGGCGAGCGGGTGGCCGGACGGCAGGCCGACGATCCGGGGTTCGGTGTGCACGATCTCAGCGTGCAGGTCCGTGACATCGGTGGGCAGCCAGACGAAGGCGACGTCCACCCTGCCGTCGCGCAACGCGCTCACCTCCTGCCCCCAGTCGAACCGCTTCGGTTCGACCCGTACACCGGGATGGCGGCGGACGAACTCGGCCCGCGCCCGGGTAGTGAGCTCGCCGGCACCACTGGCCTCGAAGCCCACGCGCAGCACCCCGGTCTCGCCGCGCCGGTGTCGTGCCGCGGCGGCCGTCACCCTGTCGGCCTGGCTCAGCGTGCGACGGGCTTCGGCCACGACATCGCGTCCGGCCGCGGTCTCGGTGACGCCCCCGGAGTGCCGGTCGAACAGCCGCACGCCCAGCTCGGACTCCAGGTTCTTGAGGGCGTACGAGAGAGCGGGCTGGCTCACGTACAGCAGTTCCGCGGCCCGTCCGAGGTTTCCCGCGTCGGCGATCGCGACGAGATAGCGCAGCTGGCGCAGCTCCATCCAGGGATCATAAGTCCTCTTTATGGAGTGGACGAACTTTTGTCTTGGACGGTACGGATCAGCCGCTGGCATAACTGAAGACGACACCATTACAGGGAGATTGAAAATGAGCACTGAGCACACCCCCACCCACGAAACGATCGGCAGGGTCTGGCTGATCACCGGTGCGTCCTCGGGCTTCGGCCGGTCGATCGCCGAGGCGGCCCTGGCCGCCGGCGACACCGTGGTGGCCACCGCGCGCAAGCCTGAGGTCCTCGACGATCTGGTCGCGGCACACCCCGACCGGGCGGTCGCGGTGCGGCTGGACGTGACCGACAGCGCGCGGATCGCCGAGGTCGTCGCCGAGGTGATTCTCTGGCACGGGCGGATCGACGTCCTGGTCAACAACGCCGGTCTCGGTCTGATCGGGGCGGTCGAGGAGACCACCGATCGCGAACTACGCGATCTGATGGAGTTGCACTTCTTCGGCCCCGCCGCGCTGACTCGCGCGGTGCTGCCGCACATGCGACGTCAGGGTTCCGGCGCGATCGTGCAGATGAGCAGCATGGGCGGCCGGCTCTCCTTCGCGGGTGTCGGCGCCTACTCGGCGACCAAGTTCGCGTTGGAAGGTCTGTCCGAGGCACTCGCGGCCGAGGTCGCCCCGTTCGGCATCAAGGTGTTGATCGTCGAACCCGGCGCGTTCCGGACCGGCTTCACCGGCAGCGGCGCCCTGCAGCAGACCGCGGCCATTTCCGCGTACGAGGAGACGGTCGGCCCCGTTCGCGCCATGCTCCCGAGCTCCCACGGCAAGGAGCCCGGCGACCCCGCCAAGGCCGCCGCGGCCATCCTCGCCGCGCTGGAGGCCGAGAAAACCCCCCTGCGGCTGCCCCTGGGCAACGATGCCACCGACGCGATCTCCGCTCACCTCGACGCCTCCCGCGCTGAGACGCTGGCCTGGGAGCCCGTCAGCCGCAGCACCGATTTCGACGACTGACCCACCTCGGCTGCGATGTGCCGCGACAGCCCGGGACCCTGCTCAGGGTGCCGGGTCGTCCGTCATGCCGTCGTCGCCTTGGGTCTCTCATGAGCCGCCCTCGTCAATGACGACCCGGGTCGCCTCGTGGCCATGTGCCGAATCGGAGAGCGGGCGGGTGCATGAATCCTCTGAACCGCTCTGCCTTGTTCACGCAGTCAGAGCAGATGGGTTCCTTGACCGATCTGGCCACGGCCTCCGCCGTCGGCTCGCGGTGGGTGCCCAACACGGTCACCCGTACCTCAGCCTCCCTTGACCGGGAGCCGGAGGGGGCGATAGATCAGTCCGTCGTCGGTCCACCGTAGGGTCGACAAGTCCTCTTGGGCGCGGAGGGTGGGCAGCCGCGTCACCAAGGCGCGGAAGGCTTCTTGCAGTTCCATCCTGGCCAGATTCGCCCCCAGGCAGTAATGGGGACCGTGGCCGAACGCCAGGTGCGGGTTGGGCGCCGTCCCGGCGAACCTCTGGATGTCGAACCGCAGCGAGTCATCGAAGGCCGACGGATCGTGGTTCGCGCCCGTGGGATTGGGCAGCACGACGGAGCCCTTCGGGATCACACCGCTGGACAGCTCGACGTCCTCGGTGATCATCCGGAGCAAGCCGTTCCCCCCGGGACCTTCGCAACGCAGGATCTCCTCCACCGCCGATTCCAGGAGCTCGTGTCGGGCCGTCAGACGCGCGTACTGCTCGGGATGGCACAGAAGGCGGAACGCGCCCCGGATGATGATCGATGCGGTGGTCTCGTGACCGGCCATGATCAACGTGAAGACCATGTGGGTCAGCTCCGCCTCACTCAGCCTGTCCTCCTCGTCGCGCGCCTCGATGAGCAGGTCGATGAGATCGTCGCCTGGCCTGGCCCGGTGCTCCGCGATCAGCTCGCCGGCGTACGCCATGAACGCGGCGAATCCCTCTCCTCTGGCCTCAGCGCTCGCCTCGGAGGTGGACAGAAACACCTCCGTCCAACCGCGGAACTGCTCGAACCGATCCATCGGGACGCCGAGCATCTCGCAGATCACCCGTGCGGGCAGTGGCAGGGCGAAATCGGCGACCAGGTCGAACTCCCGGCCGGCCGCGTCGATCAGCTCGTTGGCGATCGCCGCTGCGCGAGGCCGCCAGCGCTCGATATGCCTGGGAGTGAAGGTGCCCTGCATGATGCGGCGGTAGCGCGTGTGCTCCGGCGGGTCCTGGTTGATCAGCGCCGAGGAGTCGTCCTCAAGGGCGGTGCCGCTGACCATTCTGGGAAGGCCGGGTGCCCGCAGGTTGCGGCTGCTGGCCGGCGAGGCGAGAACGGCACGGACGTCTTCGTATCTGACGATCATGGGCACCCGGTCTCCGCTCGGCATGGTGGCGAGCTCCATCGGAGCCTGGGCGAGCCTGCGGACCAGGTCGGGAGAAGGGGTGCCGAGCGGACCGGAAGGAAGGTCCGGCCAGGGCGATGCGGTGCTGGACCGTACTGTCATGATCGCCTCCTGGCGATGCCGGCCAACGAGCCCCCTGAACGTACGGAACAGCCCGTAGCCGGTCAATGTCTCAGTGGCCACATCTCCCTTGAACGCCCGCGCGGAAGCCGAGCGACAGAAGAGAGCCAAGGGCTACCGGCACGAACGCCCTGTACCGGTATCGGTTGCGGCGCGTTCCACCTTTGAAAGCCGTGCGATGAGGGTGGCCCGCTTGGCGCCAGGTGGCGCCGCTACTTCGATGCGGCGAACTTGTCCTCGCCCGGGGGAGCCGATCCACGCATAATGCGAATCTTGATGGCGCTTCCGAGGAAGGCACGGGGAGACTGCGCGACATGAGCAAGATCGAGCGGCCGCTCGTACGTGAGTTGTTCCCCGATCTCGTCGCCGATCTCATCGCGTGTCTGAGGGAAGAAGGGGAGGAAGATCTTGCCGTCTCCGCCTGGGACATCCGGTTATACGAGGAGTGCGGATGCGGTGATGACTTCTGCCAGAGCTTCTACACGGCCGAGCGGCCGGACGGAGCGTACGGTCCCGGGCACAGATGCGTGCCCATGCTTCCACAGAGAGGTGATCTGATCCTCGACGTCGTCGATGGGCGGATCATGTACGTGGAGGTCCTGCACTACCCGAAGCTGCCACGTCCGGCGAGCTGAAGCCGTCAGCTTGGGAAGTGCAGCGAGTACGGCAGGGACGAAGCGGTTGAGCCGGGCCTCGGGCCGGTCGTGAGTGACTGCGGCCGCCCCCTCGCCACCCTGTCCAACGGCCCGTCAGTGGCCCGGCCGTCGTGTCCTCGTTGCCCTGGGGCGCTGGATGAGGGTCCGCCGGTATGTCTACTTTGCTCTTCGAAACGAGCACATGTCCGCGGCGGAGATGACAGCACTGCTCGTCACGGCCGATGACGATCTCCGCATGATCCATATGGTCATCCTCTGCGCGGGAACACGCATCCGGTCCACGGTCACCAGTTCGGAAGGCTTCGGTACGCGACCCGCTGACCTGCTGCGGTCCAGGCCGGAGGCGGTGTTGCCCTCCCCGCGAGTCCCCGTGATCCCCTCTTGTCTCCCGGCTGTACTGGTCTCCCGGCTGTACTGGTCTCCCGGCTGTACTGGTCTCCCGGCTGTACTGGCACGCGAGTGGCACGACGTCAGCACGTCTACCCCAACAGAATCGGCAGCTCGGATCTTGCCTGTCCCGATCGGCCCGACCTGGGCCAACGGGTGCGACCGATCCACTTGGAACAGCATGGGACGGTCCGGGATCACCCTGAGCCGCAACCCCGGACGCCTGACGACCGTCACAGCTTCGTCTCTCTGGCCGGCACTACATTCCGACGCGCGGAGGGCTTGTGCGTAGAGTAATTGATCAATGACTGTCAGTCATGGCATGGTGCTTGAGTCTTGATCAACTCTCTTGGGAGGCACCATGCTTGCTCGCCGTCTGCTAGCCGTCGCCGTCATCTCCGCAGCCGTGGGCGCGCTCACCAGCCTGCCCGCCGTGGCCTCTGCTCACCGGTCCGCCGACCGTACCGCCCTGGTCGGGTCCCCGATGTGCGTCGACGTCAGCAACAATCGCGGCAACGGCACCCTGATGTACCAGTGGCAGTGCGACAGCAACAACACCAACCAGAAGTTCGTCGTCGACGGCGGCCTCATCAAGGTGGAAGACACCATCGGCAAGAGTCAGGTGATGTGTCTGGACTCCTCCAACGGCCGAACCAACGGCACCCGGGTCTACCAGTGGCAGTGCCTGGGTAACCCCAACCAGATCTGGGTCGTCCAGAGAGGCCTGATCATCCTCAAGTCCACCCTCAACTCAGGCAACCGCCTATGCCTGGACGCCACCAACGGCCGCGGCAACGGCACCCAGGTGTACCTGTGGCAGTGCGACCCCAACAACACCAACCAGAAGTTCGTGATCGAAGATGGCCAGATCGTGATCAAGGACACCTTGTCCTGATCTCTGGTCAGGCCTGGCACCTTCCCGATATACCGCAAGGCATCAGCGGCAGGCGGGACGGCAGCCCGGTTCTCCGGTGGGCCGGGCCTGAGGAACGAAGTCCTGGGCCTTCGACCGCCCCCAACCCCGTGTGATGGCCGGCCACGGCATGACGATCGTCGTGCCGTATCCGTGCGGTGGAGGCGCGTCCCTGGTCGGCGGGTGAGGTCGCGTGCGGCGGGCCGTGCTGCGGCGCGCCGCACCGCCGCCCCTTGACCTGCGCAAGAACAATAAAGGTCGGCCGCGCCTTCACGCCGCATCCGCTGCTTCCACGATTCGATCTGAGCTTAATCAATGGACGCTCGCTCCTCTGTCCAGCAGCATTTCCGGAGCAGGTGCCCGCGATACAGGGTGCCGAGAAGCAGAACGACGCGAAGGCGGTCATGCACATGTCTGTTGACATCTCTCCCTCCACTGGTTCTTCCTCCGCTGATGCCGTGACCGTGAGGAAGGCCCGGCTGTTCCGCACCCTGAGCACCGAGTCCGTGCTGGTGCTGCCCAACGCCTGGGACGCCGCCAGTGCGGCTGTGATCGCTGCGGCCGGTGCCACGGCGATCGCCACGACCAGCGGTGGCGTGTCGTGGTCACTGGGCCACGGGGACGGACAACGGCTCAGCCGGGGCGAGATGATGGAGGCCGCGCGGCGCATCGTGGGCTCCGTCGACTTGCCGGTGACGATCGACGTTGAGGGAGGGTACGGACCGGCCCCGGCGGATGTCGCCGCGACCGTGCGGGCGGTGGTCGAGGCCGGTGCGGTGGGCGTCAATCTGGAGGACTCCACGGCCGTCGGCGGTCCTCTGTTCGACGTCGCCGAGCAGAGCGCCAGGCTGCGCGCCGCCAAGGACGCCGCAGCCGCGGCGGGTCTGCCGGAACTGTTCATCAACGCGCGCACCGACGTCTTCCTGTTCGGGATCGGTGCACCCGATGATCGACTGGGCGAGGTGCTGGCGCGCGCGGCGGCATACGCCAAGGCGGGAGCCGACGGCATCTTCGTTCCCGGCCTGCTCGATCTGGACGTGCTGAACACTCTCTGTGTCGAGTCGCCGCTGCCGGTCAATGCGATGGCCGTCGGCGGTGGACCGAGCGTCACCGAGCTCGCGCAGGCCGGGGTGCGCAGGATCAGTCTGGGCACCGGGCTGGCCCAGGCCGCCTACACCGCGGCCCGCAGAGCAGCCGCGGAGCTGCTCGGCACGGGAGGCCTCACGGCACTGGACGGCTCACTGGACTTCAGCGAACTCGACGTCCTGTTCCGTCGTTGATTGAATCGCCCCGAATTTGATGGAGACCTCAACCCGGCCGAAGGGGTGGGGTCACCGCTCAGGCGCGGCGTACCGGCCAACCTTGTCCTCGCGGGACCGCTCCAGCTCGTCCGCGTGGTCAAACGTGGCCTGAAGAAGATGCGGTACCGGCCACACCTGATCGACGGATGCCTCACCGAGACCGGTCTGACCTTGCCCCTTCCACCGGCACAGCCAGTCGACATCACGAATTAAAGATCAGCAGTGGCATCTTGCCGAGCCCCACGCTGCCGCCCCATTCGAGACGAATGGACTGCGGAGGCGCGGTAGTCGGTCACATCAGTGGGCAGCCATATCCGAAACCATCGCTATCGGCGCGGTGCAGCCCGATGACGTACTGGTCGTGCCCGCTCACCAGCGCCGCGCCCGAATCGCCTTTCTTGAGCTCGCCTAGAGGATTCTTATATCGGATTCCTCTCTCCCACCAGCTGTAAATGGTGTTCCCGCTGCTATCGAAGCCTATTGAACGGTAACGCGTCTGGAAGCTCTCGACCTCGAACGTATGGAGGCCGGTGGCGGCACCGACGAACGATATGTCGGCGTCGGTGGCGGGGTCGAAAGCCCGCACGCCGCCCGGGACGCCGATCAAGATGATCTCCGGGTCGCCGAGGGCTGGTGTGATGACGGCGGTGGCGACATCCATGACATTAAATACCGGATCAGGCTGCTCCGGGTTCGGGTAGTAGGTGACATCCTGCTGCCAGGTGATCGGCACCAACTCGTTCTCGCGCTCCATATTGGGCGGATTGTAGATCATCGCTCCGATCCGGCCGGGGTCGTACTGTGTCAGCACGTGTGCGTTGCCCAGCAGTTGGTAGGCCCCCCGGTAGTCGATGTTGACGCCCAGCGTGCCCCGGCCGAACGGCGTGGTGCGGATCATGTTGCCGCCCGACACCGGCCGCACCGCCTGCGGAGCATCGGGGAGCGGCTGTGCCGCCGCCTGCTCGACGATGTTGCCCTCCACGACGATCTTCGTGGCCAGCTCGACCGGCGTAGGGCGGCCCTCGTCGTCCGTCACGGTCGCCCTGAGGGATGGCGGCACCGGAGCGGCGGGCAGCTCGTGCGCCGTCCCTACGACCAGAACAAGGTCGGGTTCGGTGCGACTGTCAGACTCACGATCCCCGGCTGGGAAAGCAGCCCCTGATATTGGTCAAGAATTTGATCCACGTGGAATGCGGTGGGAAAGCCAGCGGTCATATGTGGCCTCCGATCGGTCGGATTCGACGATCCCAGCCTGCCCCCCGAGAATGCAACGAATCCGCAATGCGGAACCCTGATACTCGGCTTGCGAACTCTATGCTCAACCAACTGAGCCGGAACAAAGGGCGCCCGTAGACATTTCCACAGAAAAAACAGTCGACCAGTACTTCGGTCGCACTTACTGATCTTTAATTCGTGGTGTTCAGCGATCATGTGAATGTGTCGGATTGCTGCGGTATGCCCAGGTCATGTGACATGGCAAGGCGGCGGGCTGACCGCCGCCCAACGAGCCAAGCGCGAGCAGATACGGCTGCGCGTGGCCGGACTGTTCGTCCACGGGTGCACCGACGAGCAGGTGGCCGGGCGGCTACGGGTCAGTCGGATGTCGGCCAACCGGTGGCGCCGGGCCTGGGCCCACGGTGGCGGCGCGGCCCTGGCCTCCAAGGGGCCGGCATCGCTGCCACGGCTGAGTGATGCGCAGTCCGCCCGGCTGGAGACCGCGCTGTTGCGGGGCCCGGCCGCGCACGGCTGGGACGATCGGTGCTGGACGCTGTCGCGCATCCGGCGGGTGACCGGCCGGACGGGACCGGGGTCTGGCGTGGTGCACGCCGGAGGGAAACCCGATCGACGCCGGGGACGACTGGGACTCGAACTCAGAACCTACGGATTAAAAGCCGAAACGAGTGAATCCGGGATGAGCCCGGCCACCGCACCCGCAGTTCGACGACCACGTCACGGCCGCTGGCCGGCCAGGCGTCGCTGGTGGTTGTCGTGCGAGCTGGATGACCTGCGTGGATGGCATTATCGGCAGGCGCGATGGCCCGCCGCCTCACCCGAGGCGGACCCGTCCGACGACAGCCCCGCTACATCTGCGACTGATGCTGATCATCCATCTCGAACACACCGCCGGTGTGGTGGTCGGGCCCCCATGGAGGGCTCGGAGGTGACGGAACCGCGATAGCTGGGGCTGCTGTGCGACACCAGATTTCTGCGACGGGAGGTTCAGTTTCCACGGGACATGGCGGTGAGTCGTCTGGGATCGAGCACCACGATGATGCCGGGCTCGATGCGGACGGCGCCTGCCTCGGCGAGGACTCGCAGAGCGCGGTTGACCGTGACCCGCGACAGACCGATTTCCTCGCCGAGTCCTTGTTGCGCCCCTGGCAGCGTGATCCGGCTCCCTTGTTCGCGCATGGACTCGGCGACCCAGTCTGCGATCTGGACGACCGGCCGCGGCGCGGCGCGGCGGACATGGGCCCGCCGGTCACGGTTCACCTGCCCTGACAGGTGGCGCAGTACGTGGTCGCGTAGCATCGGCACTTCGTCGATGAGGCCTCGAAGGAGGCTTACCGGCAGGAAGCGAACCCGGCAGGCGGCCGAGGCGGTCCAGGTGGCCGTGTGCGCTTCGCCGTCCAGCACCGCGGCTTTGTCGATCACGCAGGGCCCCGTCACCGTCGCGAATCGAACCCTTGAGCCGTCACCGGTGTCGTAAGTGGCGGACAGGGTCCCCCGCTCAAGAATGACCAGATGCTGAGCCGGGTCACCGAAATGCGCGACAGTGGAGCCCGCAGGGACTTTCCGTGGCGGGCACTGCTCGGCGAGCCAGTCGAGGCGCGCATCTTCGAGCATTGAGAACAGAGGTACCGCCGCCAGGTTCCCCTTGTCCACCTCTGGGAGAGTATCTCGCGATACAGAGGCGCGGGCGAGGAGTCCGTACCGTTCCCTCCGTGATCTGCGTAGAACTGTCCCTTAGCAACGACCACGCGCGTCTGGCGGCGCGGCCCGCTCACCGGGAACGGCTGCGCGCGCTGTATGAGCAGGGCGCTCTGCTTCTGGCTGGTCCTTGGGAGGACGACTCGGGAGCGTTGCTGGTCTTCACCGTCGACCGTGCGCGGGTGGATCGGATCATGGCCGAGGATCCGTACTACACCACGGCGGGTGTCGACGTCGTCTCGCTGCGCGTGTGGTGTCCCATTTTGAAGCCTGAACATGGTTGAAAAGAACTGATCTGGTGATATCCGCAGGTCTTCTGGCGATGCCGGTGATCGTCGCGGTGGCGGCTTTCACTCAGGGGATCACAGGGTTTGGGTTCGCGCTGGTCGCTGCGCCCTTGCTCGCGGTGGTCGCGGGCCCCAAGGCGTCGGTGGTGGCTCTGTGCCTGATCGCCCTGCCGATAAACGCCTGGTCGTCGCTACGTCACCGCCGGATGGCCTGCCGCGGTGTCGCGGTCCGGATGGTGGCGGCTGCCGCGGCAGCCGCGCCAGTCGGTGTGTGGTTGCTATCGGTGCTGAGTGACCGGGTCCTGCAGGGGGCGGTTGGGGTTGTGGTCCTCTGCCTGACGGTGACGCTGATCAAGGGCGTCAGGGTCAGCGGTCGTGGAGGTCTCCTCGATCTGCTCGGCGGTGCCTGTGCGGGAATCCTGTCGACGAGCATAGGAACGAACGGGCCTCCGCTGGTGATCGCGATGGAGATACAAGGCATTTCCGGGCCTCGACTGCGAGCGACTCTCGCGTGGGTGTTCTTCGTCAGCGGGCTCGTCAGCCTGGCCCTGCTCAACGCTGCCGGGTCCGTGAACACGGAGTCCCTGATCAGTGCCGGCATCGGCTGGCCGTTCGCCTTCGTCGGCCGTCGGATCGGCGAGCGAGTGGCTGGACTGCTGGCCCCTCGTTGGGGCGAAGGTCTCGTGGCCATCCTGCTGTTCGCGAGTGCTGCCACCGCGATCGTCACTGCGATGAAGAGCTGAAGGGGTAGCTCTTCCGCAGCGAGTTGGAAGGTCGCGCGGTGAGGCAGTACCGGTCCCGATAAAGGCACATGTTGACATGAAATTATATGCGTGCAAACATGCATATGTAGAACCTATCGAACGGAGTTCCTTGTGACCATCCTCATCACCGGCGCCCGCGGCAAGGTCGGCCAAGCGATCATCAACCGCCTCCACTCCGCCGGCCACAGCGTCCGCGCCGCCAGCGCCAACCCCGCCGAGCTGACCGTCCCGGCCGGCGTCGAGGTCGCCGAGCTCAGACTCGACCGGCCCGACACCTTCGAAACCGCGCTCCACGGCATCGGCCAGGTGTTCCTCTACCCCGAACCCGCCGGCATCGACGCCTTCATCAAGACCGCCCAGGCCGCCGGCGTCGCACACCTCGTCCTGCTGTCCTCCTCCTCGGTCCTGAGCCCCGACGCCGAGAGCGACCCGCTGGCCGGCCACAGCCTCAAGGTCGAGCAGGCCCTGGCCGCCTCCGGCCTCACCTGCACCTTCCTGCGGCCGGACGCCTTCGCCAGCAACGCCCTCGGCTGGGCCTACTTCATCGGCCAGAACCTGCCGATCCAGCTGGCCTACCCCGACGCCGACATCGCGCCCATCCACCCCGACGACATCGCCGACATCGCCGTCGAGGCCCTGACCGGCACCGCCCTCACCGGCCGCGCGATCACCCTCACCGGCGCCCACGCGCTCACCTTCCGCGAGCAGCTCGCCGTCCTGTCCGACGTCCTCGACCGCGACATCCCGGTCGAGCAGATCACCCACGCCGAGGCCGAGCAGCAGATGGGCCGGTACATGCCCGCCCCGATGGTCGGCTCCCTGCTCGCCCTATGGCGGGCCGCCTCCGCCGGCCCGGCCACCATCGCCGACACCACCGAGACCCTCCTCGGCACACCCGCCCGCACCTTCACCCAGTGGGCCCGCGAAAACGCGGCCGCCTTCACCCCACGCTGACCTCGGCAGGGCCTCCCGCTTAGGGCAGGTCCTCCCTCCCTCCTTCAGAGGCATCCCCATGTCGAACGCCCTGGCCCCAGCGCCGCCACTATCCACCGGTCACCAACCTGACCGCCGACGCTGGGCCGTCCTGGCCGTCGTCCTGTTCGCCGTGAGTACCTGATCCACTACAACGGGCGCCGGCCGCGCCAGCCGGATCAACGCCGCCGTCGGCGCGGTGCTGGGTGTTCTCGGCTCGGTCTCCGTGGCGGTCCAGGCGGCGATCGACCTGTAGGCGGCCGCGGTCTCCGGCACGCAGACGGAGATGGTGCCTGGCACGTCTCGGTGGCGAAGTACGGTCTTTCACCTCCACTCGAACCACGGCGCCTCACGGCGCAGCCCGTTGTCCTTACAGCCCCGGCCAACGTGGGAATAACAGCTCAGTGGCCGGTTACGGGTTGGGCTTAGGGGTGATCAGGTGGAGTAGCCCCGGTGTCATGGCGTTGCGCATGGCGTAGACCATCTGGTCGATCGTCATGTAGTGGTGCTCGGCCTCCTGAGGGTCCCACACGCGGAACCTGTAGGTCCCGATCCCGTCGCTCGTGGGCACGGTGGAGAAGCCGTGGATGACCACATAGTGCCGCAGCACGCCATTGTCGACGTTGACCCAGGGCAGGTAGTCGGATTTGGCGAGCAGGATGGAGGGCTGACCCTTGGTCGTCAGCGCCCACCACACCGCGCTGAAGGTGTTGGCGATGGCCACCGGCTTGTCGTCGGAGGTGTTGCGCAGGTGGTTCTGGTTGTAGTCGTAGCCGACGATCTGGTTGGCGTAGTTGGCCATGTCGGTGGGCAGGGTGAAGCCGTACCGGTCGGTCTTGACCAGGTCGGCGACCTCTCGCTGGCTGGGCACGGGATCGGCGCCGGTGGTGGCCAGGACCGCCCGCATGGCCGCCGGGCCGCAGTAGGTGTTGTTCTCCTGGGCGGTGCCGCGGAAGCGCAGGTCACCGACGCTGCGGTGCTGGGTGTTGCCGTCGAAGGAGTAGGCGACCTCCAGCACCGTCGGCCCGATGTATTGGCGGCGCCAGGCGGTGGCGCAGGACCGGATCGAGTCGAGCAGGGCCGATTCGCAGCGGACCTCCAGGTTGGTACCCGAGTCCGGCAGGTCGGATAACCGCAGATTCAGATGCGCGCGGGTCACGGTCGGCCTAGCCGGGAAGACGTAGGCGACGCCGCGCACCTCCTCCCAGCCGCCCTGCTTGCGGAACTCCAGGCAGGTCACGTTCCAGCCGCCTCCAGGGACGGTGGCGAGCTTCGTGGTGCAGTTCTCTGTATCCGGCTTGTCGCCGCCGGGGTCGGCGGACCGCTCCCAGGCGGCCGAGGAGTCGGCCAGCGGAGAGACCACCGCGTAGATCGGCGAGCCGTGCCCACCGGGATGGGCGCCGTAGGGCGAGAAGGAGGTGACCTTCGTGACCGCATTGCCGTAGTTGCCCTCGATGGTGGTGATCAACCCGGCGCCGTCGACCTCCACCACCACGCCGACGTGGGTGCTGTTGCCCGAGCTCGTGCCGTACAGCACCAGGTCGCCGGGGCGGATGTCGTTGAGCGCGCGCAGCGTGCCGCGGCTCTTGCCCCACCAGTAGAAGTCGCCGCTGTAGGGCAGGAACACGTCGATGCCGGCGTGCCGCCAGGCCCAGCTCGCGAACATGCTGCACCAGGCCCAGCCGCACTTGACCGAGCCGCCGGAGCCATAGGGGTTGCAGTTGTCGCCCCACTCGGCCACGCCGAGCTGGCTGTAGGCGGCCCGCACGATCTGGTCGCGGATGTTGCTGCGGTCGACGCTGCCGCTGCCCGGGGGCATCGGAGTGCCTGGGTTGCCCGTGCCACCGCCGCCGCCTGAAGGCTTGGGGTCGTTGTCGCAGCGAGGCAGGATGATGTCGGAGGAGCCGGTCTTGACGTAGTAGTCGGCCACCCACAGGTCGTCGGAGGTCTTGTCCCAGACGGCGGAGCCTCCGTAGTTGAACGCACCGTAGGCCTGGCAGACGATGGTGATGTAGCTGTCCTTGGAGTATCTGTCGTTCTCGTAGGCCGACGTCAGGCTCTTGCCGTGGTAGCCGTTGAGCGTGGTGCGCACCAGGTAGCGGTTCCCGGCGCCGCCCGAAGGGCCGTCGTCATCGCAACGGTTCATGACGATCCCGGTGGAGCCGGTCCGCACGTAGTAGTCGGCCACCCATAGGCCGTCGGAGGTCTTGTCCCAGATCGACGACCCGCCGTAGTTAGCCTCACCGTAGGCCTGGCAGACGATGGTGATGTAGCTGTCCTCGGAGTATCTGTCGTTCTCGTATGCCGACGTCAGGCTCTTGCCGTGGTAGCCGTTGAGCGTGGTGCGGATCGGAAACTGGCGGCCGCCGCCCGGCTGGGTGCCTCCGCCGCCCGGAATGCCGAGCGAGGAGCAGGAAGGCATGCCCGGGATCCAGCCGGTGGTGCCGGTGCTGATGTGGACGTCGGGCACCCACAGGCCGTCGGAGGTGTAGTCCCACAGCGTGCTTCCGCCGACGGCGCCACCGTAGTCCTGACACTTGACGAGGATCTGGCTGTCGGCCATGTAGGCGTCGACGCGCACCCGGTCGTCCGGGTTGGTGCTGCCCCGGCCGTCCAGGTCGACCTTGACCCGATACGGGCCGTGCAGCGTGCCCTTGTTCGCGTGGCCGTCGATGCCGATGGACAGGCACCGGGGCACGTCGGGCAGGAAGCCGTCGATCCCGGTCCGCACGTAGGTGTCGGGCACCCACAGGCGGTCGGTGGTGTAGTCCCAGATGGCGCTCCCGCCGACCGCGGGACCACTGTCCTGGCAGATGATGGTGATGTCGGTCTCGGCGAGATAGGCGTCGGTCCGGACACGGTCGGCGGGGTCCATGCTGCCCCGGCCGTCGATGTCGACCTTCGCCTTGAACGGCCCGGCGTCGGCCACGGCCGTGGCCGCGCTGACCAGCGACAACGGCCAGATGACAGCCAAGGCCAGCACGATCGTCAGGATGCCGCGCAGAGAGGTTCGCAGACGCACGGGTCTCTTTGAGGGGTGACGCACGGGTCTCTTTGAGGGGTAAGGAAGACGCACGGGTCTCCTTGAGGGGTAAGGAGGGGTAAGGAGGGGTAAGGAACGGCGCAGGGTCACGGGGCATACTGATCACCGTTGCCATCGTGGCGGCCGGCCGCGCTCATCACCCACGCCCCCGACAGCTTGCTATGGCGGCGTCCCGCAGTCGTTAGCATTGGGCGCACACTTTCTACGCACCAGGCGCAGCACCCTGTCCCCGCGGCCCCATGACGCTGTGGCGGTAGTCCCTGGGCGGCATCCCGTACACCGCGCGGAAGGACCGGCTGAAGTCCGCGGCACGAGGGAACCCCCACCGGGTCGCGATGGCGCGGATCGACAGCGTCCGCAGCCGCGGGTCGGCGAGATCGGTGCGGCAGTGCTCCAGGCGCCGCCGCCTGATCCACTCGGTCAGGGTGGTGCCCTGGCGCTGGAAGAGCACCTGCAGGTGGCGCACGGAGATGTGGTGGCGGGCCGCGACGGCGCCGGGGCTCAGCTGGGCGTCGGCGAGATTGTGCTCGACGAACGTGCGGATCTGCGCCATGAGGGTCTGGTCCCGGGTCTCGGGCGGCAGGTAGCGCTGGGCGTCCAGGCTTTGGGCCAGGAAGGCCATGGCCAGGTCCAGGGTGGAGGCACCCAGTCGTCTCGCGTCCTGTGGGGCCATGGCGGGCGCTTCGCGGACCAGGGTCTTGAGGTAGGTGGCGAGGATCGCGCCCAGCCCGCCGGTGGCGGGCATCCTGCGCGAGAGGAGGCCGTCGACCTTCCCCGCGGGCAGGGGCAGGTCCGCGCGGGGCAGGTGCACGATGATGGCCTGCGCCTGGCGAGGCCCGTCGAACGCACCGCCGTCGTAGGGGCGGGAGGTCTGCCACATCACCAGGTCACCGACGCCCATCTGGGTGTCGTCCCCGTTCTGGGAGATCCACATCTCTCCTCCCACGATTAGGGTGAGCTCGTACGCCTCGGGGTCGGAGCGGCGGATCAGCGCCGGGGTGCGCACCGACTTGAGCGCGGGGAACGACATGGTGGTGAGCTGCACGGCGCTCAGATCGATGGCTCCGGCGGTGGCCCTGAAGTCGGCGACGTGGTCGCTCGTGATGCGGGTGGGCGCCACATCACGGCTGATCAGATCGCACCACCAGTCGAATCGCTCCTCAGCCGGCAGGTCCGTGCTCTTCAGGGTGACGAAGCTCATCAGCGCCTTCCACGACTGGATGATCACGCTCTACTGTGCCCAATGATCGACCAGCGGACGGGACCGGCCGCGACCGGGGTGGCCGGCCGCGCCCCCGCCCAGCTTGGCGGGATTCATCAGCCACAGCACCTGGCCGATGCCCCCGGACCGAGGCGTCGACCGTGAGCACCGCGAACACCGCACGGCCACGAAGCCGGCCGGCAGCCTGTGCCGCGCGGCCTCGCCGACCGGGGTCCGGCACTCAGGGACCGGGACAGGAAGTTCCCGGCCCCCATGGAGGAGATCCTCGCCGACGCCGGCATCCAGACCGCGCTCACCGATATCGGATGCCGCAGATGAACTCGGTCATGGAGAAGTAGATGCGGTCGTGCCGCCGCGAGCCCCTGGACCGCTGCTCGCGCTGGAACGAACGCCACCTTCGGCACGCCCCGCGCGAGTATGAGGTGTTCTACAACCAGCACCGAGCCCATCAAGCCCTGGACCAGGCGGCTCCACTACGCGCCGTCCCGGACCCAACCACCGATCCGGCCACAGCCGTCGACCTGAACGTACGCCGACGAGACCGGCTCGGCGGGGTCCTCCACGAATACTCACATGCCGCTTGAACTGCGTGGACGGCGTTTTCGGCAGGCGCCGTACAGGCCATGGGCGCAGGTCGGGCCCTCAAGGCCTCCCACTCGCACCCGTGTTAGCAAAGCCGTTGGCAAACACCCCCGGAACATGATCGTTCCGGGGGTGTTTTTGCTGGTAGGGCGCCTGGGACTCGAACCCAGAACCTACGGATTAAAAGTCCGCAGCTCTAACCATTGAGCTAACGCCCCGCTGGAGACAGCGTACCGAGGATAGTGTCCACTAACGCCCGTCGCCAGGCCTGTGGGCGATCACCTGTTTACCCAATAGCTGGCAGAACGGGGAGCAGGCTCTCATAAAGTGGCAGCTATGACGAGCTCAGGGCTTGAGCCCGCCCACGGTTCCCGCATGTCCGCAAGGCAAGGGTATGTCGTGGTTGACGTGGAGACCACGGGTTTCTCTCCGGCGAAGGGGGACCGGATCTGCGAGATCGCGCTCGTCTCCCTGGACGCCGACGGCACGACCGTCGACGAGTGGCACTCGCTGATCGATCCTCGGCGCGGCACCGGGGCCGTGCACGTCCATGGCATCACCGAAGCGATGGTCGACGGCGCGCCGGTGATCGAGGAGGTGCTGGACGAGGTGTGGCAGCGGATCGCCGGGCGGGTTCTGGTGGCCCACAACATCTCTTTCGACCTGCGCTTCCTCAAAGTCCTGCCGGGCAGCCACTGGCTGACCGAGACCCTGTGCACCCAGCGGCTCGCCCCGGACTTCGTCCCAGACGGGAAGTGGACCCTCGGCGCCTGCTGCGAGCGCGTGGGCATCCCGTTCGCGAACGCCCACGCGGCGCTGCCCGACGCCCATGCCACCGCGGAGTTGCTCCGCTTCTACCTGCGCCAGGGTCTCTCCTGGCGACGCGAGCTGGATCGGGCGGCTCAAGCGCCGCAGTGGCGCCCCTGCGGCCTGCCGCAGCGGCAGGCCCGGCGGCGCTAGCCGGGACCCCGCCCGCCGTACCGGCAGACCCCCGTCGGGGAGGCCACGGCGCGTACGGCGGGGCCCGGTCCGGCCCGCGCCTCACCGGCCCGCGCCTCAGTGGAAGGCGTCCAGCCCGGTGAGGGCCCTGCCCAGGGTGAGGAGGTGGACCTCCTCGGTGCCCTCGTATGTCAGGACGCTCTCCAGGTTGGTCATGTGCCGGATCACCGGGTATTCCAGCGTGACGCCGTTGGCGCCGAGGATCGAGCGCGACTGGCGGGCGATGTCCAGGGCGGCGCGGACGTTGGCGAGCTTGCCGAAGCTGACCTGCTGCGGGGTGAGGGCGCCGGCGTCCTTCAGACGGCCCAGATGGAGGGCGGTGAGCTGGGTCTGGCTCATGCCCACGTACATCCAGGCGAGTTTCTCCTGGGTCAACTGGAAGCCGCCGATGGGCTTGCCGAACTGGACGCGGGTCCTGGAGTAGTCGACGGCCGACTCCAGGCAGGCGCGAGCCGCGCCCACGACGCCCCACAGGATGCCGAAGCGGGCCTCAGAGAGGCACGACAGCGGTCCTTTCAGGCCACGGACCCCGGGCAGTACGGCTGACGCGGGAAGGCGGACGTCGTCGAAGTACAGGGACGAGGTCACCGAGGCCCGTAGGGACAGCTTCTTGTGGATCTCCGGGGCGGAGAAGCCGGGCGTGTCGGTGGGGACCGCGAAGCCGCGGATGCCGTCCTCGGTCTGGGCCCAGACCACGGCGACGTCGGCGATGGAGCCGTTGGTGATCCACATCTTGGCGCCGTTGAGGATCCAGTCGCCGGAGGAGTCCTGCTTGGCGTGGGTGCGCATGTTCGCCGGATCGGAGCCGTGGTCGGGTTCGGTGAGGCCGAAGCAGCCGATCGCCTCGCCCGCGGCCATCCGGGGCAGCCATTCCTCTTTCTGCTCCGCGGAGCCGTACTTCCAGATCGGGAACATGGCCAGCGATCCCTGCACGGAGACGAACGAGCGCAGCCCCGAGTCCCCGGCCTCCAGCTCCCGGCAGGCGACGCCGTACGAGACGGCGTCCAGGCCCGCGCAGCCGTACCCCTCCAGGTGCATGCCGAGCACACCGAGCGAGCCGAGGACCGGGCCGAGCTCGCGGGCAGGGAAGACGGCGTCCTCGAACCAGTCGCCCACGTGGGGGAGAACCCTGTCCGCGACGAACTCCTTGACGGTGTCGCGGATGAGACGCTGCTCTTCGGAGAGTCCGTCGTCGATGCGCAGGAGGTCGTCCATGGGGTGTTCCTCTCTCGTCGGCCCCTGTCAGGGTATTGCCGGTGTCCCGGGGTGGCATGTCAGGGTCCCGCCAGGGGGAATCCCTATGTGAGCGGCGCTGTTTGTCGGGCAGTCTGAAGACATGAACGAAAACGACTTCTCGGGCGCCAGGAAGCTCCGCAGGACCAGGGACGGGCGCATCATCGCGGGTGTGGCCTCCGGTCTGGGACGCTACATCGGAATCGATCCCAACATCATCCGTGTGGCCCTCGCCGTCGCCACCATCTTCGGCGGCCTCGGAGTGGGGCTCTACGCGATCGGCTGGCTGCTCCTGCCCGACGAGGGCAAGGACAGGTCGATCGTCCACGATCTGGTCGACCAGAACAAGGACAACCCGGTCTGGCAGGACGTCAGGTCCAAGGTCGAGCAGAACTGGGCCAAGGCCACCCAGAACCGGGCGTCGCACTACCCGAGCCACCCGGGCGCGGCCCCGGAGTATCCGGCCCCCCACGACACGCCGGCTCCGCACTACCCGACCCACCAGGACCCGGCTCCGCAGTATCCCGCCCCCGCGGCCCCGCAGAACAACGTCCCGCAGGACACGGCACCCCGGAACACGGTGCCCCGGCACGATGACGAGTCCAAGCCCCAGGCATGACTCAGACGGTCGCCTCGGCGCGAACCTTCTCGATGATCTCCTTACGGGATCCGGACCAGAGCATGGCCAGCGCGGCCGCGACGAGCAGACCGGCCGCGCCCGCCAGCGCTACCACGGGAGCGGGACCGAGCTCGGCGGCGACGACGCCGCCGAGGAGGATGCCGACGCCCTGAGAGGCCAGCAGACCTGATTGCACGAGCCCGAAGGCCAGGCCCCGCCGTTCGGGCGGCACGCACTGCACGAACGCGGCGTTGGCCGCGAGCTGGTAGGCGCCGCCGACGCCTGAGACGAACCACAGCGCCAGCACCACGGCGAGGGGCGGCTCCATCACGCACAGGATCAATGGCGCACAGGTCAGCATCGCCATCCAGCCCATCGCGCGAAGCCGCGCCGACGGGTTGACGTATCGGCTGAACAGGAACGCCCCGATGACCGTCCCGGTCGGCATCGCGCCCATCAGCAGGCCGGAGACCAGCGAGATCTGTCGAGGATCGTCGGTCAGGGTGGCGGCGTAGGGGGTCGCGATCCCCTCGGGAAGCACGTAGAAGCCGCACAGCCAGGCGAAGAGCACCAGCGTTCGCAGCCGGGGGTCGCCGAAGACGAGCCTGGATCCGGCACGGGTCATGGTCCACATGGAGGGCCGGTCGGCATCGGCCTCGATGGGGGCGGGGCGTCGCCGTACTCCCGAGACCAGGATGAGTGCCGAGGCGAGAAACGTGGAAGCGTCCAGGGCCAGTGCACGGTACGGGCCCATCGCCATGATCAGGGCACCGCCGAGGGCGAAACCCAGCATCTGGGCGCCCTGGTTGGTCATGTTCTGCAGCGCCGAACCCGCGACATAGCGGTCCCCTTCGAGAAGCTCGGGCAGCAGCGCCGCCCTGGCCGCCGAGAACGGGGCGCTGAGCAGCACCACGCAGAAGACCAGCGAGCACAGGACGGCGAACGAGGTCGTGGGAACGGCCATGAGAGCGACCAGTCCGGCGCGGAGCAGATCGCAGATGATCATGATGTGCCGCCGGGCGTAGCGATCGGCGAGGCTCGCGAGCAGCGGGCCACCGATGATCGGCGGGAGATAGGTCAGCGCGTAGACCGACGCGGTGGCCAGAGGTGATTCCGTCCGTTCGAATACGAGAACGGACAGCGCGACTCGCGAAAGCTGGTCGCCGAGGAGGGAGAGCGCCTGGCCGATCCAGAGCGCGCGAAACTCCCTGATGGCGATGACCTCGCCGTAGGTCGCTTGGCGCTCGACCGGGCGGCGGTGCCGCCCAGGTATCCGGCCGGGCCTGGTGGCCGCCATAGGACTCCGCTGGGCTTACAGGCGTATTGACTGTGGGTGTTCGTTGCGTAACCTACGGTGCCCGTTGAAGTGTCGGCGCGCAACTGAAAGCAATCAACCTCATGCAAGCTGTAATCGTAAATTGGGAAATCTCGGTCATGTGGAAGATCGATGTGCAGCGCGGCTTTGGCTACCAGCCGAGGGTGTGCAGCTTGTCATCGTCGATGCCGAAATGGTGAGCGATCTCGTGGATCACGGTGATTCGCACCTCCCGCACCACATCGTCCTCGGTCTCGCAGATGGAGCGGATCGGGTTGCGGTAGATCTCGATCCGGTCGGGTAACACTCCTGCGTACCACTCGCCACGCTCGGTGAGAGGTATGCCCGTGTACAGGCCCAGAAGATCCGGCTCAGGCGGATCGTCCACGACCACCACGACCACATTGTCCATGACTCTCGTCAGCTCGGGAGGGATCGTGTCCAGTGCGCCGGCCACGAGCTCTTCGAACTTCTCTCTCGAGACCTCGATCACACCCGCCATTGTGCCCCGTGTTTTCGGGTAAGGGGGAGCCGCATGGATGTCACGGACTGGACCCAGCGCCTCCGTCGCCTCGCGACGGGGCGAATCGCGCGCGCGGTGGCGGTGATGCTCGTCGCCGTGAGCGGAGCATGGCTGGGCATCGCGCTCGGCGGCGCGGTACACACCAACGTCGGCCCCGTGGAGATCGGAATGTCGGCGGAGCCCTCGTGGTCGGGAGAGACCGTCGTGGACGCCCACCCGCTGGGCACGCTCCTGTTCGACACTCACAACGCCCCGGTCGGCCTGCGCATCACCCTGGAGAACATCAATCCCACCCGGGCCGGCGCGCTGCTGGAGGACCCGCGCCTCTCCGACCGGCTTCCGGCCCTGCTGGAGAAGGAGCTGCGCGAGGGAGTCAAGACGCTGATCCTGCGCGCCGCCCTCTGCGGCCTGGTGGGCGCCCTCGTCGTCTCGCTGATCGTCTTTCGCCGCCCCGGACCGGCCCTGGCTGGCCTGCTGAGCGCCGTCGTCCTGATCGCCGGTACGGGCGCGGCCGTCGTCTTGACGTTTCGCCCCAAGTCGGTGGTCGAACCGAAATACACCGGCCTGCTGGCCGGGGCGCCGACCCTGGTGGGCGACGCCGAGTCGATCGTGACCAAATTCGAGTCCTACCGGGTCCAGCTCGCCAAGCTCGTCAACAACGTCTCCCAGCTTTACGACACGGTCTCGGCCCTGCCGGTCTACGACTCCGATCCCGCGTCGATCCGGGTGCTGCACGTCTCCGACATTCACCTCAGTCCCATCGCCTGGAATCTCATGCACTCGATCACCGACCAGTTCAAGATCGATGCGATCGTGGACACCGGTGATCTGACCGACCACGGGACCGGCCCCGAGGACAAGTTCGTCGAGGAGATCGGCAGCTTCGGCGTGCCGTACGTCTTCGTCAGGGGCAACCACGATTCCAAGGCCACCCAGCGGGCCGTCGGCAGGCAGAAGAACGCGGTCGTCCTCGACGACTCCGCCAAGACCGTGGCGGGACTGCGCATCTACGGCCTCGGTGACCCACGGTTCACGCCCGACAAGTCCGTGGCCGTCGACTCCGACCCCGAGTCCCTCACCGAGGTGGGGCGGACCCACGCCGCCCGGCTCGGACAGGCTCCCGGGCCGGCGGACCTCGTGGCGGTGCACGACCCGACGATCGCCAGGGCGTTCTCCGGTGCGGCTCCGATGATTCTCGCCGGTCATTCTCACGAACGATCGACCGAGATGCTTCCCTCCGGAAGCCGCCTTCTCGTCCAGGGTTCCACCGGCGGAGCCGGTCTACGCGCCCTGGAACACGACGAACCCACCCCCGTCGCAGCCTCGGTTCTGTACTTCGATCGCAAGTCGCATCGCCTGCGGGCCTGGGACGACATCACGTTGGGAGGCCTCGGCGAGCAATCTGTTCAGATCGAACGTCACGTTGAGACCGACCCTGGCCGTACAATTTCTCCTGTGCCCACGACCGCCCCGTCTCCAACGGGATCGGCCAGCGGCACCGTGGCGCCGTAAGCCGGGAAGCCGCTTTGGCATCGGGGGCAAAAGTCCCCTATGCTTCAGAGGTCTCCAGCGGAAGACGGCAACGGAACGGAATGAGAATTCCGAGCCCCCATCGTCTAGTGGCCTAGGACACCGCCCTTTCAAGGCGGCGACACGGGTTCGAATCCCGTTGGGGGCACGGCCGAGCGAAAGCTCGCCAGGGAAACGGCAGGTCGAAGACCTCCGAAGAACTGGTAAGCTAAGCAAGGCAAGAAAGACGGAAGCGAAAACTTCCAGTCAAGCAAGGTCCTGTAGAGCAGTTTGGAGTGCTCGCCACCCTGTCAAGGTGGAGGTCGCGGGTTCAAGTCCCGTCAGGACCGCTCTGGTAGGTGCTCAACCCACCACCAAGGTCAGGTAGCTCAGTCGGTACGAGCGTCCGCCTGAAAAGCGGAAGGTCGGCGGTTCGACCCCGCCCCTGACCACACCATCTGAGCAGCAGAGACGCCTCGAACGATCATCGTTCGGGGCTTTTTTGATCTCCAGTGACAGCAACGACCTCAAGCATGCGCTGTGATGCTGACGGCTTAGAACTCGTCGCGGTATCAGGTCAGACTGGGTGACGCAGCGCGGGTAAGCGTCAACGCTTACAACGGACGACCCGGCTCGACCGCCGGCGGCTGGAGGCGAAGGTGTACTGCCTCAGGCGGTGAGCGCCGATGCTTCTGAGGTTGAAGGGCTGAAGTTACGTCGCTGAGAGCGTGACGATCGCCCATAGCAGTCATACCGGAAGCATGAGGAAATGGTACGCAGTAGTGCACGATGTCGCATGGGAGAGAAGTGGCCTGGCCAGTGACTCATCTTGGCGGCGGTTTTCTCTACGCCCGCACGGTCACCGCTACCCGGGACGCCTGAAATGCCAAACGCAGCGTGAAGGTATCCAGCGTGAACAGGTCGGTGCCGTCCCAGTCGAAGAGCGCGATCTACCCAGATGGGGCATTCAGGTGAGCAGTCACGCAGTCATGGCCTTCCTGGTCCTCGCGCCACTCGACAAGACGGACATCCTCAAGCCGGAAGACCACAACAGGCGTTCTGGAAAGCTCGGGCGGGGCCCACTGCGGATCGTAGACGAACTCCAGTTTCAACACCGGCGGCTTGCCGGGCTCGTAGGTCAGGCGTCTGAAGTCGGTGTCGTGGTGGTAGACATGGGCGTCTTTCGTGGCCTGCCGGGCGCTTTGTGATATTGCCCGACTGTCACGGTCCTAGAAGTCGCGCCACTCGTCGAACCAGTCGGCCGTCTCGGAGTCCGGGACACCGGCACGCCGTGCCAGCTCGAAGAACACATCTGCGGCCTGCTCCCGCCTGAGCGTGTCGATGATCTCGTAGCGTTCGTCGATCGCGTTGAGTTTCTTGATCAGGTTCTGGAGGATCGGCCGAGCGTCGGCCGCTTTGGCGGAATCGCAGGCAGGCAGGTGTTCGATGGCGCGAAGTGCGGACGCGTAGGCCTTGCATGCGGCATTACCTGCCCGTTCGTCGTCATCGACCCAGTCGCGCAGTGAGTTGTCGACATTGGCCGCCAGCCAGATGTCGGACTTGGCGCCCTGAAGGGTCACGTGCACGGGTGCACCCTTGTAGCGGGCCTTGATCGGTTTGACCTGGCTGCGCCGGACCCCCGCGACGCTCAGGCGGCGTAGGGATGTGGCGGGGTGCGGCAGGGAGGACGCGTCAACGCCGTACGCGTCGGTGAGCTGCAGCGTGTGCAACCGCTGCCATCGGCTCAGGTCGGCGGTGTCCAGCAGTCGGCCATAAGGTCGCCTCCACCGGATGCGCAACGACTCCAGGCCGATCAGGGCACCTAGCGCGGCCAGAGACAGATCATCCGTCACCCGCAGGTCGAGATGACGAATCCCGCGCAGACCACTCGGAATGGGAGCGGGCGAGGCCATGGTCAGCTGGATCCACCGGCCCTCCTCGGCCGCTTCGACGATCTGGGGTGGCTCGGCCGTCAGCCGGAGATCCATCAATCCGGGCGGGAGGCGGAGGTGCCGCGGCCCGGTGCCGCAGATTGCGAGCTCGGTCAGGTGCGTCGCGCTCAGATCCACGACGGCCGGTGGGTCGTCCCAGATCAGATGCTGGATCATAGGCCGGCTGGCAACGGCCTCGGTGAAACCGCGATCGGATCCTGACCATCTCAGCGTGGTCAGGTGTGGCAGGACGTCCAGGCCCGACCAGCGGACCTCTGCGAGGTGAGCCGGAAGGTCGAGCTTCGACGTCGTGGCGTTCATGGTCTGTGGCGCATCACCGAGATCGACCACGACCGCACCGTTGGTGGGGTTCTTGTAGGCCGCCTTGGCCTCCGCGGGCACATGCAGATCCCATCGCCTTTGGTAGGCGATCTGTAGCGGCAGGCTTTCCCAGCCACCGATGGGCGGCATGGCTGATCACTCACGCAGAAGGGAACGCTCCCGTACGGCGATCCTGCGCGCCGCCTGGGATCTGTGCGTCGAGCAGCCGTACGCCAAGGTCACCATCGAGGGCATCGCGAGCAGAGCGGGGGTCGGCAAGCCGACGATCTACCGCTGGTGGCCCTCCAAGGGCGCCGTCATCCTGGACGCGATGATGGAGGAGGTCTCCCCGGCCATCGGCTTCACCGCGACCGGAGACGATCTGGAAGACCTGCGAACCTGGCTGCGCAGTGTCGCGGTCATGCTGGCCGATCCGAACACGGGCCCGGTCATCAGCGGCCTGGTCGGCGCGGCGCAGCACGACGCCGACCTCGCGCGGATGTGGCACGAGCGTGTCTATCTCCCGACGCGTACGGTGACCGTGGAGCGTATCCGGCGAGTCCAAGCCGGCGGCCGCCTGACCGACACCGATCCGCAGATCCTGGCGGACCTGCTGGCCGCGCCCATCTGGTTCCGCTTCCTGCTGGCCGGCGGCGATCCCACCCCGGAGCACGCGGACGCCGTGTTCCAGGCGGTGCTCAGGTGACTAGTCCCAGCGCTGGGCGTTGGTGTCGTCGAGCATGCCGGGCGGGTCCTGGATCACGCAGAACGGCAGGCCCGCAGGGTCGCGCATGATCCACCAGCGGTCCGTCCGCTCCACCCGGACGGCGCCGAGCTTCTCCAGCCGCGACGCCTCCGCCTCCAGGTCGGAGGTGTGAAAGTCGAGGTGCACCCGGGGCGCGCCCTCGCCGAGATGCTGCACCAGCAGGGCGAAATGACCGTGCGGCGCCCGCGATCCGTGGAACTCGGGCACCTGCTCGAACTGCGGCAGTTCCCAGCCGGTCGCCCCGCGCCAGAACGCCAGCTCGGCGGGGTGGTCGGCGTCGGGAACATCGATGACGGCTGTATAAACGCGGCTGTAGTGGGCCATAACCCGTCAGCCTAGTGTCCCGGTCTTGAGGTGAACGTTCGCCTCATGAGGTGCCCTCAGCCTCTTCTGTGAGGAACTGGTGCGTTATCCGGCCGGGAGCGGTGTGCTGGGCTGATGGGTGACAGCAGACTGGAACCACTGGAATTAACCGTAGAAGAGCGACGGGTCCTTCAAGAACGGGCCAAGCGTCGTTCGACCGCTCAGGGCCTGTCCCTGCGTGCACGGATCGTGTTGGCGCGCGCCGAGGGCAGGAGTAACACCGCCGTGGCGGCCCGGCTTCGGGTCAGCCGGGGCACGGTGACCAGATGGCGGGCCCGGTTCTTGGTCCGCCGTCTGGACGGCCTGGCCGATGAGCCGCGTCCCGGAGTGCCGCGGACCATCACCGATGCCCAGGTCGATCAGATCAAGATCGATTCCGTGCTTGCCTTGACGCCGGTGACAGGGTTCTAGGGTGATCGCGAACACCAATCCGGGGAGTGACGATGAAATTCGCGATCAGCTACTCCACGGCCGGCGGCGTCGACCCCGACAAGCTCGTGGACTATGCCCGGCATGCCGAGGACTGTGGCTTCGAAGGGCTGTACCTACCGGAGCACATCGTGCTGTATCCCGGCGCCGCGATCGGCCCCTTCGAGTTCCCGCCGTCGCTGCCCTACCCCGATCCACTCGACTGCCTGGGCTTCGTCGCGGCGGCCACCCGGCGCATCCTGCTCGGCACAGCCGTGCTGCTGCTGCCGTACCACCACCCGGTGGTCCTGGCCAAGCGGCTGGCGACCATCGACGTGCTGTCCAAGGGGCGGATGCGGTTGCTGACCGTGGGGCTGGGCACCCTGCCCGGCGAGGCCAGGGCGGTGGGAGCCGACTTCAGCACGCGCGGACGCCGTACCGACGAGGCCATCGACGTGCTGCGGCTGCTGTGGGAGGGCGGTGAGGAGGGCGTCAGCTTCGACGGCGAGTTCTTCGGCTTCGACCAGGTGTGCAGTTACCCGAAGCCCCATGGGGTCACGCACCTGCCGATCCACGTCGGCGGGTCGAGCCGGGCGGCCGCGCGCCGAGCCGGGCGGCGCGGCGACGGCTACTTCCCCGGAGGCGCGATCACTCCCGAGGAGCGCGCTATCCAGCTGGAGCTGGCCCGGGCCACCGCCTACGAGGCCGGCCGCGACCCCGACGCGCTGGAGTACACGCGATGGGGGTCGATCGACATGTCCGCTGAACGGGTCGAGACGTTCGCCGCGCAGGGGGTGACCCGCCTCGTGGTCAGCCCCGCCGCGGCGGAACCGGAGCGGCAGCGGGATGAGATGTCCGCGTTCGCCCAGCGGTTCGCCCTTCTCGGTACCGGCTGACGCTCTCGAAAGCTCGGTACCGGCTGACGCTCTCGAAAGGCGTTCGCGGGCGGGTGCGGGTCAACCTCGCTCTCCCGCGGAAGGAGCGGGGCGGCCGTGCTCAGGAGCGCTTCGGCTCGAAGCGCAGCGCGGTGATCCCGCAGTCGAACGGTTGAGCAGTGACGAGGCTGAGCCGCTGGTAGGCGCCGATGTTGGCGAACACGGGCATTCCGGTGCCGATCGCGGTCGGGTTGACGAACAGGTGGAGTTCGTCGAGCAGGCCCTTGGCGATCAGGCTCGACACGAGCGTGCCGCCTCCGTAGGTGATCATGTCCCCGCCGGGCTGGGCCTTGAGCCGGTTCACGGTCTCGGCGAGATCGCCGCCGGCGACGGTGGCGTTCTCCCAGGGCGACTCGGTGAGGGAGTCGGAGATCACGACCTTGGGCGTGTTGTTCATCCAGTCGATGGCCTCCTTGTCCTCACCCTCGGGCTGGGAGGCCCAAGTCGGGATGAACCCCTCGGCGAGCTTGCGGCCCAACACGATGCAGTCGACCGATTCGGTGAGCGCCGCGATGTAGGCGTTGATGTCGTCGGTCCAGGGGAACGTCATCCAATCCATCTCCCCGTTCGGGCCGGCCATGTAGCCGTCGACGCTGACCTGAACCTGGAGCTTGAACTTGCGCATGAGGTGTTTCCTTTCGGGGTGGTGCCGCGAGGGCCGCGGGTCTGTCCGGCCCGCTGTTTTCATCTGCCTTCAGCTTGGCGGAGCCCGCTTACGGATTGTTTAAGGTTTCCTTCCGGGACGGACCGCGGCCGGGCGGGTGCGACGGTTTCGCTCCGCAACGACTTGCACCCTGTTCAAGTGGAATCCAGAACAGAACTTGAACAAAGTGCAAATACTTCCTTGAACATTGTGCAAGTCGGAGTCGCGTGCCCTATCGTGAACCCATGCCGCGCGACACGCTGACCCGGGAACAGATCGTCCGGACCGCCGTCGAGCTGCTGGACGCCGACGGCCTTGAGGGCTTGAACATGCGCAGCCTGGGCAAACGGCTCGACTCCGCCGCGACGGCGGTCTACTGGCACGTCAAGAGCAAGGACAACCTCGTCAGGCTCGCCGGCGACCAGGTGTGGCACGAGATCGAGATGCCCGACCTCGACACGGTCGATTGGCGCACGGCGGCCACCTGCCTGGCCACCGACCTCTACGCCATGCTCACCAGGCACCCCTGGCTCGTGCAGGCGTTCGCCTCCTACATCTTCTACGGCACGGGCAAGGCGCGCTACGACGACCGCAGCCTCGCCGTTTACGAAACGGCCGGATTCGTCGACGCGGAGGCGGACCGGGCCGCAGCCGCCGTCTTCACCTTCGTGCTCGGCAACGCCCTCGGCGTGTCCGCCACGGCCTCACTGAACAGGCGGCTGGGCCGTGACGGGGGTGACGCGGAGGAGGTGCTCCGCGACACCATGAAGCAGGCCGGCGAAGTCGCGATGCAGTTCCCGCGGTTGCGCAGTCGCGTCGGAGTGGCGGACGCCGCCGACTACGCCGCGGCGCCCGACAAGAGCTTCGAGTTCGGCCTCCAGGCCATCTTCAACGGTCTCGAAGACCAACTCGCCGCCCGCCGCGGATGACGGCGCCCGGGTGAACCGTTCCTCCGGGTGAGTGTCCCGCTCAGTCAGGGATGAGCCAGTGTCCGTCGCGCATGAGCTCGCGGCCGGTGAGTTCGTTCTCCTCGCGCCAGGCTTGGAGCCGTTGGGGGTGAATGCGGAAGTAGAGATAGACGCTGGTGAGCCGGCGCGGGTCGAAGCCGGTCTTGGCGGCGAAGGCGTCGCCGATCTCGTCCGGGATCTCGGTGCTCTCCGTCGCCGTCTGCACGGTCCCCTCGATGAGGACCAGATCGCGGGTCGGGCCGATGCCGAGGCGGACCTTGCCGGTGGCCTGCAGATTGCGGCCGGTCGGACTGGAGGCCGGGGTGGCCATCAGCAAGGTGGCGCCGTCCCAGAGGAAGGACAGCGGCACCATATGGGGAACCCCTGTTTCTCTCTCGGCCGTGGCCACCCATGCGTCGACGTCGTGCTCCAGCCGGTGGAGCGTGTCCTGCTTGCGCTGTTTCGCGGTACGGGGCGGCGGCGGGGTCATCTGATGAGCCTCCTGATCGCGGATGGAGATCGGCGCCGACATTATTGAACGGCCACGCCCTGAATCCGTACACCGGCCTCGGCGCACCCGAAGCCGAAGAGGCTCGTGCCTTCCTGGCCGACCTTGGACGGGCCCGGCGACCGTGGACAGGCCCGGCGAACTTTGACGACATGGGCGAGAGGGCCGAGACCCGGATCCGCCCGGCGGGCCACCGGCACGCCGGGCGGTCGCGGGATCGTCACTGCTCGCTGGGAGTGGCCCACTCGACCAGCTCGACGGGGACACCGTTGGGGTCGGTCACCATGAACAGGCGCTCGCCCCACGGCTCCTCGCGGATCGGCAGGGTGATGGTCACGCCCTCGCCGCGGAGGCGAGCCTCTTCGGCGGCGAGGTCGGCGACGGTGAAGGCCACGATCACCCCGGCCGTGCGCTGGTCGCGGAGGTCTTCGGGAAGCACCTCGATGCCTCGCTGCAGGAAGACGATGTTCATGGCCGCGTCACCGTGGCTCAGCGAGGCGAAGCCCTCGGCGGACATCTGCTCGCTGAAGCCGAAGTGGGTGACGAAGAAGTCGCTGGAGGCGCGGACGTCATCGACGGTCAGCGACACGGTGGAGGCGGTGATCTGCACGAAGGCTCCTGTGGTGGCGAGGGGAACGGAGTTACTCTATACGATGTACGACGTACTGTGTACAGAGTATTAGTCCGAGATCCCCGGCTTCTGGCCGCATGCGAGGATGTCCCCATGTCCAAGGACCGCAGCGGTGCGGGCGACCCCGCACGCACCCTGGAACTGCTGTGGCGCGAGCCCGGCTACGGAGCCTCGGGGCGCGGGCCCAAACAGGGCCTCACCATCGATGACGTGGTCACGACCGCGATCGGCATCGCCGACACCGACGGCGCGGGTGCGGTGACGATGCGCCGGCTCGCCCAGGCCCTCGGGGTCTCCGCCATGTCGCTCTACACCTATGTCCCCGGCAAGGCCGAGCTGCTCGACCTCATGCTCGACACCGTCTACCGCCGGATGCCGCGCACCGAGCCGGCGCAGGGCCACTGGCGCGCCCGGCTGGAAGCCGTCGCCCGCGACAATCGCGCCCTGTACGAACGGCACCCCTGGGTGACGGCCGCCTGCAGCAGCCGCCCGCCTCTGGGCCCGGGCCTGATGGCCAAGTACGACTACGAACTGCGGGCACTCGACGGGCTGGGTCTGGACGACGTCGAGATGGACTCCGCCCTCACCTTCCTGCTCGGCTTCGTCGAGATCTGCGCGAGAGCCGCCGCCGACGCCCGCGCCGCCCAGCATGAGAGCGCGATGAGCGACGATCAGTGGTGGGCCGCCAACGCTCCCTTGCTGGCCCGGGTCTTCGACGGCACCGAACACCCCACGGCCGCCCGCGTCGGCAGCGCGGCCGGAGTCGCCTACGGCGCCTACGGCCCGGACCACGCCTTCGAGTTCGGTCTCCAGCGCGTCCTCGACGGTCTCGGCGTCCTCATCGCCCCAGCGGGCGGTTCCTTCGGATCCGGGACGAAGGGCTCCTCCGAGGAGGACGCGGACGAGGATCCCGGTGCGCCTCCTGCCGTACGGCCGGCACGCCGGTAAGCCGGTACGGGCCGGTCGGCGCAGCGAGGCGGATGCTGCCCGCGATCGCCGATCCGGCGGGTTCGCCGGTTCACGATCGGGGGGTCTGAGAACGGAAACTGTGCCCGAGCTCGGGGCCGAGTCCGTGGTAGTGCCGGAAGTTGTAGATCAGCGGGCTCCAGGCGGCGGGATCGATGTGCTGGGTTCCGGGAACGACGATGCGGGGATCGGCGTGGACCCGTAAGACCTGGGTTTCGATGATGAGAAAGTCGTCGGTGGCATCCGGCCGGATCCGGGTGACCCGGGCTTCCAACTGGATCGGGCAGCCGGCCACACGTGGCGGGCGGACGAGGTGCGAGGGCTCGGGACGCAGGCCGGCGGCGCCGAACTTGTCCGGCTCGTAGCGGAACGCGCCCTGCTTGTGATCGGGGATCGGGTCTCGTCCGGTCAGCGGTGCCAGGCGTTCCACGGGCTGCCACTGCTGCGGCGACGGAAGGCTGACCGTGAGGTCGGGCCGGGTCGCGAGGTTGTGCGCGGTCTGGCCCTCGGCCCCCAGGCCCAGCACGAGCACCTGGCCGAGCGCCCACGCCGAGGACATCGGAGCCAGGTTGAAGGTGGCGTCGTCGTTCTCGGTGGCCAGCAGCGCGACCGGCGTCCCGAAGTACAGGATGCTCGGGGCGATCGTCACATGGTCGATCGTCGTGTCGGTGGAAGCGTCACCGGGAGTGGTGGTCATGGGCTCGACCGTAGAGGGAGGATGTTGCGGCGCACGCCGAAGCGTCACCGGGAGATGATGGGCCGCGCTGTGCCCTGCGAGACGCACGCGACCGTGCCCCGAGCGGTCGTGGGAGGCCGTCCCCGCCCTGAGCGGTCGTGGGAGCCGCCTTCGCCCCGAGCGGTCGCGGGGACGTCGCCCTCGCCCCGATTTCGTGGCGCAACCGCTGGGGGCCTCACTCGAACGCCTCCAGGGGCTCGTCGAGCATCCCTGAGGAGCGCGGACGGGAAATGATCGGGAATCAGCCCTCGGTGACGCTCAGAATGATCTTTCCTTGGATGTGCCCCTGCTCGGCGCGCTCGTGGGCCTTGGAAGCGTCTGCGAGGGGGAAGACGCTGTCGACGCCGACGCGAAGGCGGCCGGCGTCGATCAAGCGTGCCAGTTCGGCCATCTGTGCTCCGTCGGAGTGGACCTGCCCCGATACGAAGGTGATGCCCAGCTCGGCCGCGTGCTCGCGGTGGTAGTCGCCGTGGAAGACGGGGCTGATCGTGCCACCGGGCTTGAGCGCCGGGAGGAAACGGTGTCCGTGGGGGCCGCCGACGGTGTCCACGAGGTAGTCGACGTCGCGCACCACCACCTCCTCGACGGCGGTGGTGGTGTAGTCGATGAACCGGTCGACACCCAGGTCGCGGAGGAACTCCTCGTGGCGTCCCGAGGCGACGGCGATGACATGCGCCCCTGCGGTCTTGGCGAGTTGCGTGACGAAGTGGCCGACTCCACCGGCCGCACCGTTGACGAGCACGGTCTTGTCTGGTTCAAGCTGTATGTGGTCGAAGAGGTACTGGTAGGCGGTGAGCCCCGCCATCGGCACGCCGGCGGCCTGCACATGGTCGATGCCGGTCGGCTTGCGCGCGAGGTGCGACACGGGCGAGGTCGTGTACTCCGCGTATCCCTTGCCGCCGTTGTCGAGCCCGGGGAATCGCACCAGCCCGAACACCGCGTCCCCCTCGGCCAGCTCGGTGACCTCGGGGCCGACGGCCGCGACGATGCCCGAGATGTCCGAGCCCGGGGTGAACGGCAGGGTGAGCCGCGGTCGCACGCTCTCCGGGATGTTCGCGAAACCGGTGCGCGCGTACCAGTCGGGCGGGTTGAGCCCGGCCGCGTGGACGCGGATCAGGACCTCGCCCGGCCCCGGTTCGGGACGCGGGACCTCCTCGTGCACCAGGACTTCGGGTCCGCCGAAGGCGTGCAGCCGCACGGCCCTCATGGTTTCGGGCATCGTCTCTCCTCGATCGTCGGCTATGGGCAGGCTGCCGGAGCACACCCGAAGGCAATCCGGAGCGGTGCTCCAAATAATAATCGGAGCGGTGCTCCATCTGTCAAAGTGAAGGTTCGACGCCGAGACGCCCGTCCTCGATCGTCCGCTCAGCGGCGCGCGATCCGAGGAGCGAGGCACCGTGTGCCGGTCACGCGGGGGCATTGCCCGGCCGTTCCGAGTAGCGCCGGTGCATCCGGTGGACCAGGAGTGCGCCATTTTCAGCTGATTTTCATGCTTCACAGAGCCTCGTTTGAGAAGACGCGGCGAATCTGGAGGTGACCGGCAAGGACTCCACGGGACGGACCACGATGAAGTCAGTGAATATGAAGGTGGCTCTGGCGATGCTCGCCGCCTGTGTCTCACTCACCGCCTGCGGCGGATCGGCGCCGAACGACACGGCCACCCAGACGTCCGCTCAGACGTCGGCTCCCGCCTCGGGCACCGGCGGGTCGACCCAGACCGGAAAGGTCTCGGCGAACACCGCCAGTGAGGCCGAGATCGCCGCGGCGCTCAAGGCCGCCGGCGTGCCCAATCCCGAACGGTGGGCGGAGGAGGTCGTCGAGTACCGGCCCTATGCCGCCGACGACAAGGACCTCACCTCGCTGCGCCAGAACCTCGCCAAGTACAACCCGGGCCAGGAGACGGTGGACAAGATCGTCTCGGCGCTGACGCCTTGAACGACAGCCACGCGATGGTGCGTCTCGGTCTCATCGGCCTGACCGTGCTGAGCATTCTCGGCACGGCTTTCGAACTCGCCACCGAACGGCACTGGCACAGCTGGGAGCAGCTCATCCCCTGGGGGGCGCTGGTCGTCCTCGCGGTCGCGGTGGCGCTCGCCGTCCTGCAGGACTCCCCGGAAGCGGTCCTCCTGGTCCGGGCGCTCTCCTCGGTGGTGCTGCTGGTGGCGCTGTTCGGCGTTTACGCGCACGTGGCCGCCAACTATGACACGGGCTTCCTCGACCATCGATACGCCGCCACGTGGGAGACCCTTCCCGCGCTTTCCCGCTGGTGGTACGCCCTCACCAAGTCGGTGGGCCCCGCGCCACCCCTCGCGCCCGGCATGCTCGCCCAGACCGCGTTGCTCCTGCTGCTGGTCACCATCACCCGGCAGCCGAGCGAACCGAGGACTCTGTCGGATGCTTCGCGGTGATGCGTGAGTCCGGTCGGTGCCGGACGAGCCCGAGCTCCTCGGTCTGCCCGCGCTCATGCTGCCGCGCGACGTCCGGGGCTCACCCCAGGGAGGCGTGATCCAGCCAGAGGTCCAGCAGAGCGCTCTCGCCCAGCACCTCCACCCGCCCGCTGCCGGCCGGCAGCCGCCGGTAGAAGACCAGCAGGACGTCGGTGAGCGGGCCGCGCAGCGCGACGGTGGCCTTTTCATGGCCATGACGCCAGGTGAAACCGTCCGGCCCCAACTCGATGAGCCATTCGGCCGCCGGTTCGGCGCCGGCGTCGGTCGCGTGGAGATGGATGCTCCTGACGGGGCCGCGCAATTCGGCGAGTTGTGGCGAACCGCCCGCCTGTTGGCCGCTGAACAGCTCCAGCAACTCGTCGACGGCATCGGCCGCCAGGTCCGGGACGACGGCGTAGTCGGCGCCCACCGCGATGGCCGCATCGGCGCGGTGGATCACCAGGTCATGCAGCGCGCGGCGGACCCAGAAGGACGCGCTCCCGTGAAACGTCCAGATCCGTGCCTCGGTGTCGGGACCCGCCTTGCGCAGCGTCTCGGCGTATCTCGCCGCGCCCGCGGCGAGCCAGGCGTCGAGCTCGGCGGGATCGTCACCGTCGGGCCCCGCCACGTCGGAGACCTGCGTGCCCGGGTCGTCGATGGTCTGCCCGGTCCGCACCGCCGTCTCGCCCGTGCGGAGGTTGCCGCCGATGTGCCGGACGAGCCCGGCGAGCGTCCAGCCGGGACAGGTCGGCACGCCCGCCGACAGGTCGGCCCCTTTCAGGAGCTCTCTGAGCAGGTCGGTCTGCGTGGTGATCTCGTCGCAGTAGCGGTCGTATCCCAGAAGTGTCATGCGCCCACCGGTTTCTCGACGATGCTTGCCGTCCCGCCATTCTGCGGGCCTTGCACGCCCCTCGTGAAGGGGCGGCCGGGCGGCTAGGGGTGCCGGCCGACCAGGAGCCTCGACCAGGGGCTTCGGCTAGGGGTGCCGGCCGGCTAGGGGGCTTCGGCCGCCTCCACCGGGCGCAGGCCCAGTGTCGCCCGCTCGCCGCGCTTGCCGTACCAGGCGGCCCACAGGCCGAGCAGCCCGATGGTCGCCAGCAGCAGGAGCGACGACAGACCGGCCATGACGTCGGTCGGCAGCAGGTAGATCAGCGGGATGCGGACGGCCGACTCCATGAGGAGGACGATTCCCCACACCAGGGTCATCACCAGGTAGACGCGGCGGAAGGCCGGCTCCGCGGCGTACAGCACCTCCCAGCGGCGGGCGGTCTCCGCGTCCTCGGCGCCGAAGAGCTTGGCCACGGCGAAGCCGGCGGGGCGGCCGGCGGCGCAGGTGCCGAGGAAGATCAGGCCGGCGATCGCGTTGGTGATGGATTTGACGGCCAGCAGGAACTTCTCGTCCCCGGCCAGGAAGGACAGCACGAGCCCCACGCCGAAGACGGTCGCCATGAAGGCGGCGAAGCCGTCGAAGCGGCGCTGCCGGAGGGCGACGTAGGCCACGCGCAGGAACCCGACACTCGCCGCCGCCAGCATGGCGGCATACTCGCTCACGCCCAGGGCGCGGCATCCGTAGTACGTGCCGATCATCGGCACGACGTCCCACAACACCACCGAGACGATTCCTTTTTTACCGGTCTGGCTCATTTCGCGCTCCTGAAAATCTCGTCCGGCCGGTCACCGATGCGGGTCATCGCCGGTGTTTCGCGGGTGAGGTGGCCGAACGCGCGCGGCGTCCCGGACCGGAGGGCGCCGTCTTTCTCGAAGGTCGGTGACCGCATGGCGTCCTCTTAACGCAAGTTTTCCTGCTTCAAGGGAAGCGTAGGACGCTGAGAAAGTTAAAGCAAGTCTTCCTGCGTTAGGCTCTGGGTCATGGCAGCAGAGCAACCCGCCCGCCGTCCCGGGGGCCGTAGCGCCCGTGTCCGCGCGGCGGTGCACCAGGCCGTCATCGACCTGCTCGGCGAGGAGGAGTGGGACGGCCTGAGCATCGCACTGGTGGCCGGGCGATCCGGCGTCCACGAGACGACGATCTACCGGCGGTGGGGCACCCTGGCGGCATTGATCGGCGATGTGGTCACCGAGCGGCTGACGCGTTCGTCGCCCGTCCCGGACACCGGGACGCTGCGCGGAGACCTGGAGAGTTACGCGCTCCAGGTGGCGGAGGACATGGCCGGACCGCTGGGCCCCGTCTTCATCCGCGCCGCGATGGTCGGCACGCGTGGCCAGGGCGAACAGGAGTCGCCCCGGCAGTTCTACCTGATGGAGCGAGCCGTGCAGCTGCAGGCCATGCTCGATCGCGCAGGAGACCGCGGGGAGAACCCGCCCACGCTCCTGGAGCTGCTGGAGGTCGTGCTGGCGCCCCTCTATTTCCACGTGATCTTCTTCGACGCCCCGGTGGGAGCCGATCACGCGCGGGGCCTGGTGGACAGGCTGCTCACCCTCACCGGGAGAACCTGAGCCGCACCGCCTGGGGCGCCGGTCGCCCGGGTGGCGTCATGGGTACGGCCGGGCGTCCCGGTGAGACGATCGGGACGCCCGGCCGTACCCGGGTCCGTGTGGTCGTTCCGCGGTCGCCCGCGGGAGGCGGTCAGCGCTTACGGGCAAGCGTGACGCCGTCGCGCACGGGCAGCATCACGGAGTCGACGCGATCGTCGGCGATGACGATCTCGTTCATCCGGCGCATGGCCACGTCGGCCTCCTCCTGGAAGGACGGGTCGAGCACGCGGCCGCTGCGCAGCACGTTGTCGAGGACGATCAGGCCGCCGGGGCGCAGCCGTACGACCAGCTCCTCGTAGTAGAGCGGGTAGCCGACCTTGTCCGCGTCGATGAAGGCGAAGTCGATGACCGGTTCGGACGGGAGCGCCCGCAGGGTCTCGATCGCCGGGGCGATCCGCAGCTCGATCCGGTCGGCCACGCCGGCTCGTTCCCAGTAGCGCTGGGCGATCGAGGTCCACTCGTCGCTGATGTCACACGCGAGAAGGTGTCCGTCCTCGGGCATGCCCCGGGCGATGCAGATCGATGAGTATCCGGTGAAAACCCCCACCTCGACGACCCGTCGCGCGCCCACCAGCCGGGCCAGCATGGTGAGGAACTCGCCCTCGTCGTGGGAGATCTGCATGCCCGCCGAATCGGGGAAGACCTCCCGCGTCTCGGCGGCCAGCTCGCGCAGCAGGTCGTCGGCGGGGGTGCACTGGGAGAGCAGGTAGTCGCTCACCTCGGGGTTGATGATGTCCATCTCGTCTCCTTCAACGGCGTTCTTCAGGGAGGAGGGGCTCGCCCGGGCCGGCGGTATGCTCTTCGCGGGCCGGGAGAGGGCGGCGACGAGCGACGACGCCCCGCGTTCCGGCCGTCCCCTCCGTGCCCCCGCCAAGCGTCTACTAATTTAGACGCTTTAGCAAGCCTGGCCGGCGTCTCCACGGCACCTCGGGTCCGCTTGCCACCTCGGGAGGGTCGCCGGCCTCGTCCCGGGACGGCGCCATATCCCGGGATATGGCGCCGTAACCCGAGAAGGCGCCGCATCCCGGGAAGGCGTCGTGAACGGTGACGTTCCAGCACCATGGAGTTTTATGCCGCCATATTTAAGTATATGGACGAACATAAACTCATCTATGCCGCTATTCGCGCGGGGTGCTCTGAAAAGAGCAAATGAAATCAAGACATCCGCCGCACTAATTGAATGAGGCGATTAGGATTTAACGCGATTCAAGAGGTGGGGAAAGACCTCTCCCGTCCCTGATCACTCTGAACTCCCGTCGCCAAGATCGTCGAATGGGCGGTGGTCTCCATGGCCGGTTCTCCTCCCTCCGCGCCCGGCTCTCCCTCCTCGCCCGACGACGGCTCGCAGGGGCCCGACAAGGACACTCCCGGCATCACGCCGGCGAAACTCCGGGAGGTCGCCGTCACCGCGCTGGTCGGCGGCGGCGTCACCGCCCTGTTCACGGCGCTGACGGACGGATTGCGGGCCCTGGGCACAGGTCTCACCCTGCTGGCCTGCGCGGTGATCGGCCTGGCCGTGGCCGTCGTGCTGACCGTGGGCGATTTCGCCAGGCTCCTTCGCCGGTGGCTGGCACCGGTACGGCGGGTCGTCGCGCACCGCCGTGCCGCCGGGGCGTCCCGGTCCGCCGGCCTGGCTCCGCCGCCGAGCCGGGGGCGGCGGAGGCTGGAAGGGCTCGTGCTGAAACTGTCGGCCGGCTATGTCGGCGTCCTGCTCGGCGCCGCCGTCGTCCTGGTCCCGTGGGGAGCCGTCCAGGGCGGGACGTGGCTGAGCCACCGGGTCTGGCCCCCCGACTGTGCCCGGCCGCTGGAACTGCGTGTCGTCACCGCGCCGGAGAACGTCGTGGCCCTGCGCGAGAGCGTCGCCCTGTTCATCCGCAGCAGGCTGGTGGACGGCTGCGCGCCGTACGCGATCTCGGTGGGCGTCGCGCCTTCGATCGGCGAGCTGGCCTACGCGTTCGGCGACAACTGGTATCGCGACGACGTGCGGCAGGAGGGGGGAGAGCCGTTCCGCCGCCTGTACGGCCCGCGAGCCGATGCCTGGATCGCCACGAGCACCGGCGAGGCCGACCTGGTCTCCGACGATGTGCAGGCGGGCGGCGCCAGGCTGCGCATCGGTCCGTCGGTCGCCTCCGATCGCCTCGTGATCGGCATGATCAGCGGACGTGCCGAGACCCTCAGGGAGAGGCTTCCCGCGGCCCGGCCCGGCAGCCACGGCCTCCGGGATCTGTGGAAGGTCATCCGGTCGGACTTCGGCATGTCGGTGAGCTATCCGCAGCCGGAGCTCTCCACCGCCGGGCTCGTCGCGGTCGCCGACCTCCTGCGCCCGGACTCCGGCTCCCCGCCCCTCGACGGCGTGGTGGACCAGGAGCAGCGCGGAGTCGTGGCCGAGAGCGTCAGTTCCCTGCTGTGCCAGTTCAAGACCGCGAGCCAGGCGAAGGGGGGTGAGAGCCTCATCCGGAGCCTCGCCCTGGTGGTCCCGTTCCACAGCCTGGACGACTACAACAACGGGCGCTTCAACGACGCCCGCTGTCCGGAGGGGGCGTTGAGCGGGAGAAACAAGCTTCGCGAGTTCTCCTCTCCCGGCCTTTCCCGGCTGGACTACCCGTTCGTCACGATCAGCTGGCCGAACGAGCACAGCGAGGAGCGCACGGCCGGGCTCGACCTGCTGCGCGCCTGGCTGGTCGACAACCCGCTCTTCGGCACGGGCTCCGCAGGCCGGGCCGGCTCCGGAGACGGCTCGGAGGCCGGGTCGGCCGTGCGTGCTCTGAAGGATCTGCGAGACGCCCAGAACCGGTTCTTCGCCCTCCTGCCCCGCATCGACGCCGAGATCGCCCTCGACGTGTCCGGGTCGATGGCCGCCCCGCCCCGCTCCCTGCTCGTACGGCTGCGCGAGACCTTTCCCGATGTCAAGCCGGTGATCACTCCGCGCGACGACCTCACGCTGAGCACCTTCTCCAAGGTCGGCGGGAAGACCCGGGTCGAGGAGCTCCGGTCGTCGGTGAGCCGCCAGGAGTTCGACGACCTCACCAGGAGCGTCATCGGCACGACGGGGCGCGGTTCGGACGCCCCCATATCAGAAATGATCAATAACTTGAACGGGCGGGCCGGGTCCCCCGGGCGCGACCTCCTCGTCGTGACCGACGGGGGCGTCTTCGACAACGAGCGGACGAAGGAGGGCATCGCCAGGACGCTCGCCCGCGCGCCCGGTGTCACCGCCCTGTACGTCCTGGCCCTCGGCGACGACGGCTGCGACCGCTCCCCGCCGCGGAGCGGAAAATACCGCGACTGCGTCGAGGCGGGACCGGACATGCGGCAGGCGTTGAGGCATCTGATCTCCAGCATGCGAGGGAAGGGCCGACCATGAGCGCGACACGACGCCCGCGCGACCTGCTGCGCCGGTTGAATCCGGGCCAGCGCCGCTGGGGCGGCGCCGGGCTGGTGGCGGGAGTGGCGCTGGCATCGGTGCTGGTCTCCCTCGCCGGGAAGGCCGCCTCGCCGTCCGCCTCCTCCGCCACCGACTGCGGCGGGCCGAACCGGCTCACCGTGGCGACCGGCGCCGACATCACCGCCGGCAGCTTCCGCCGCGATCTCATCGAGGAGTGGAACCGCACGCACACCACCCAGGTCACGCTGGTGGAGGTGGCCGACCGCACCGACGAGGAGCGGGCCGAGATGGCGGGTCGGGCCCGGCTGGGAAGCTGCGCCTACGACGTGTTCTCCGTGGACGTGGCCTGGATGGCCGAGTTCGCCCGCAGCGGCTACATCCGGGAGTATCCCCTCGGTCCGAAGGACGCGGCCTCCTTCGTTGGCAACGTCCTGCGCGCCGGCCAGGTGGGCGGCGTGCAGTACGCGGTGCCCTTCGTCACCGACGTGCCCCTGCTCTTCTACCGCAGCGACGTGCGCCTGCCCACCACGACGGAGCAGCTGTGGGAGTACGCCGGTAAGTACGGCGGGTATGCCGTACAGCTCGGCGACTACGAGGGTGGGACGGTCAACCTGCTGGAGGCGATCCGGTCGATGAAGGGGAAGGTCACCGACGGCGAGCGGATCGTGCTCGACGAGGGCGAGAACGGCGAGCGGGTGCGTGAAGCGCTCTCCCGGTGGCACGCCATGCTGGTGAGGGGCACCCTGGCGCACGGGGCGGAGGATTTCTCCAAGGAAGACACCTTCACCACCTTCCGGAACGGATTCCTGGCGCGGGAGTCGAAGAGCTCCGTGGAGGAGAGCAGTCTTCAGGCGTTCCGCGACGACGATGTGGCCTACATGCGCAACTGGCCCTTCGCCTTCCATCGGCTGGCCACGGATCGCTCGATGTACGACGATCGTCGGCGTCCGCGTTTCAAAATAGCCGCGCTGCCCGGTGCCACGGCCGCGCAGCCCGGCGTCGGAATTCTCGGCGGGTTCAACCTGGCGATCTCCACGCATTCCGACAATCCAGGTAAAGCCCGGATGCTCATCGACTTCCTGACCGGACACGACGCGCAGATGAAGCTGTTCGCCTGCAGCGGGTATCCACCCGTGCTCGAATCCGTTTACCGGGAGTACCGCGACAATCCGCGCACCTGCGCCCAGCTGCTCGCCTCCCGCGGCACGGGGGACGGCGCCACGACCGGGGCCGGTGGCACCGGCTCAGGGACCTCCGGTGAGGACATCGAGATCACCGCCGGCATGCTCCAGGATCTGGCCGACAAGATCTACCAGGGAATACGAAAAGCAGAGATGCGCCCTGAATACCCCTACTACTCGGTTTTCAGTGAGGTGTTCCGCGCGTGCGCCCGCGCGGTGGTCACCGGCGACCTGCTCGCCGAAGAGCTGGACCTGGCTCGGCTCGCCGACGCCCTGCGTGACGCGCGGCAGGGCAGGGCGCCCGAGGACACGGTCGCGTCGCTGGCCCACTGCGGCAAACCCGAAGGACGACAAGGGCAGTAGGAACCGGTCGGCCCGATGGTGTCCGCCTCGCTGACCAGCGCTGATTCCGTCCCGAACGTTCGTTTCCGTGCCGTGCGGGAAGGCTAGCCGGTCAAGGGGGAGGCGATCGATGTGGAATACAAGGAGTTCGTTCAGACGGTGGCGGAGCGTGCCGGTCTGTCGCGTGAGGAGGCGGCGGATCTCACTCGCGCGACACTTGAGACGCTGGGGGAGCGGCTGAGTTCGGGAGAGGCTCGTCACCTCGCGAAGCACCTGCCCGACCCGCTGCCGGAGTCGTTGTCCGCGGAGGGCAGGAGCGAGCAGTTCGGGCTCCACGATTTCGTCGTGCGGGTGAGCAGGCGGACCGGGCTGACCGAGCGGGAAACGACCGGGGGCGTCCGGGCCGTCCTCACCACGCTGCGCGAGACGATCCCCGACGACACCTTCGGCCACGCCATGTTGCAGCTTCCCGGCGAGTTCCTGGAAATGGTCGAGTCCGCGACGTGACCGGGGCGGTCGCCCGTGCCGGGATCACGGCCGTTCGAGCGCGTCTCCGGGAAGGGAGCTTGGTCACGCGCGTGGCGGACCTCGATAAAGGCCGACTCTCGTCGTAAGGGAATGCCTTCCGAACTGCGGACTTAGATGCCTACAGTCGAGTATGACGGTGGATTCACCGATGGGCGGCGAATTCTGCGAATCCTCCCCCTACCCACCCATCGCGGACTACGGGTTCCTGTCCGACTGCGAGACGACCGCGCTGGTCGCGCCGAGCGGAAACGTCGAGTGGCTGTGCCTGCCCCGGATGGACTCTCCCAGCGTGTTCGCCGCCATCCTCGACCGGGACGCCGGCGGGTTCCGGCTCGGCCCCGCCGACCTCACGGTGCCGGCCGCGCGCCGCTATCTGCCGGGCACCATGGTGCTGGAGACGAGCTGGGGCACGCGCACCGGCTGGATCATCGTCCGCGACCTGCTGCTCATCGGGCCCTGGCATCACGACGTCGAGCTGTCCAACACCCACCGCAGGGCGCCGACCGACTACGACGCCAGCCATGTGCTGCTGCGCACGGTGCGCTGCGTCAGCGGGGAGGTGCAGGTCACCCTCGACTGCGAGCCGGTGTTCGACTACGGACGCAGGCCGGCCCACTGGGCCTACACCGGCCACGGCTATCACCAGGGCGTCGCCCGCGGCGACGGGGTGAACCTGGAGCTCAAGCTCACCACCGACATGCGACTGGGATTCGAGGCGTCGCGGGCGACGGCGCGCACCCTGCTGAGAGAGGGCGACACGCGCTTCTGCGCGCTGTCCTGGACCGTCCACGAGCCGCCCTACACCTTCGCGGACGCCTACGACAGGCTCGTGTGGACCGCTCACCACTGGCAGCACTGGCTGGCCAGGGGCGACTTCCCCGACCACGCCTGGCGCCGCTTCCTGGAACGCAGCGCCCTCACGCTCAAGGGCCTGACCTTCGCCCCGACCGGAGCGCTGGTCGCGGCGGCGACCACCTCCCTGCCCGAGACGCCGGGCGGGGATCGGAACTGGGACTACCGCTACAGCTGGATTCGCGACTCGACCTTCGCGCTCTGGGGCCTGTACACGCTCGGGTTCGACTGGGAGGCCGACGACTTCTTCTGGTTCATCGCCGACGTCGCGGAACGGGACGAGGAGCTCCAGGTCATGTACGGCGTCGACGGCGAGCGCGATCTGCAGGAGCACATTCTCGACTACCTGGACGGCTACGAAGGGGCCAAACCCGTCCGGGTCGGCAACGCCGCCCACAAACACCACCAGCATGACGTCTGGGGGGCGGTCCTCGACTCCTTCTACATCCACACCCGGTCCCGGGACCGCCTGGACGAGCGGATCTGGCCCGTTCTCAGGCGTCAGGTCGAGGACGCCCTCCGACACTGGAGGGAGCCCGACCGGGGCATCTGGGAGGTGCGCGGCCAGCCCAAGCACTTCACCTCGTCGAAGGTCATGTGCTGGGTGGCGGCCGACCGGGGTGCGCGGCTCGCCCGGCTGCGCCGGGACTTCGACCTGGCCGCCCGCTGGCAGGCGGCCGCCGACGAGATCCACGCCGACGTCTGCGCCCACGGGGTCACCGAGCGCGGGATCTTCAGGCAGCACTACGACACCGACGCCCTCGACGGCTCGCTCCTGCTCATCCCGCTGGTGCACTTCCTGCCCCCCGACGACCCGAGGGTCCGCAACACCGTCCTGGCCATCGCCGACGAGCTGACCGTCGACGACCTGGTCATGCGCTACCTGCCGAAGGAGACCGACGACGGCCAGTCCGGCGAGGAGAGCACCTTCACGATCTGCTCGTTCTGGCTCGTCTCGGCACTGACGGAGATCGGGGAGGAGCTTCGCGCCCGCAGGCTCTGCGAGAAGGTCCTGTCCTTCGCCAGTCCCCTCGGCCTCTACGCCGAGGAGATCGACCCCGTCACCGGGCGCCACCTGGGCAACTTCCCCCAGGCTTTCACCCATCTGGCCCTCATCAACGCGGTCATCCACATCATCCGGGCGGAACGCGGCTCGCTGAATGAGAAGCCATGGCGGACATCCGCGCCGGGATCACTATGACCGGGCACGACGCTCCGCGCAGCAGCGACTGGGCGACCACGCCGAGCGGCAATTCGACGGGATCGTCCTGCTCGCGGTCGTTGATCACCAGCAGGTCCGCGTGGTCGGCCGCGCTGTGCAGAACCGTCGTGTGAGGCCCTGCCGGGACCACGGTCTCCACGGTCACCTGGGGATACTTCTCCTCCCACACCGCGATGGTGCTGTGGAAGCGAGCGGCCAACTGCCGGGTGTCGTCCATGCCCTCGGGGCACAGGCAGACGGCCAGCAGCGTCGCCTGCCGTAGCTTCGCCGTCTCGAACGCCACCCCGAGTCCCGAGCGCTCCGGGTGCGCGCCCTCCACTCCGACCACCACGCGACCCACGGCCGGCCGGGCGGATTCGGCGACGACGGACACCGGGCAGTAGGAGTGCGCGGCGAGCTGGACCGCGGTCGAGCCGATCTGCAGTCCTTCGAAACCGCCCGAACCGCGCCGCCCCACCGTGACCAGCTCGGCGGTGGACGACTCGCCCACCAGGACGACCGACGGCGACCCCTCCACCAGCCTCTCCTGCACCGGCAGCCGGGGCGCCAGGCTGCGCGCCAGGCTCGCCCCCATGTCGAGCACGTGCTGGCCCATCCGCCGTACGGCCTCCAGCGCGTCGGGGGAGGAGGGAGGCATGGGATAGGGCCACTGCCAGGCATGGCAGACGACCAGGGGGACGAATCGCATGCGGGCCTCGTGGACGCCCCACCGGACGGCCTGCCTGCTCGCGTTGGAACCGTCGTATCCGGCGACCACGGGCCGCTCGTCGTGTGCTCGCATAGCGACCTCCTCCCCTGTTTTCCCCTGTGCCCCTCACCTCCATAGTTGCCCTGTTCACCGGCTATGGCGAGCAACACGCCAGGTCACGGGGATTCCTCTGGGGCAGAGCCTCTGGGATAGGGCCGCGGCGGGGTCGGGAGGAAGCCGGTCTCCGACGGCCGTCAGGCTCGCTTCAGGAGCCGGCGTCGCCGCCAGAGCACCAGGGGCACCGCGCCGGCGACGCCGAGAGCGAGTGGGGCCTGGGGGGCGATCGCCGCGGCGACCTTCAGCGCCGGCTGGGTGAAGGTCTCGGGGATCGGGAGCGTGGTGGCGCGGGAGAAGGGCCACACGATCACGAAGGCGCGGCCGATGACCTGCTCGGCCGGGATGGTGCCACCTCCCGGGTCGCCCTGGTGCATGCGGGAGTCGTAGGACACCGAGCGGTGGTCGCCCATCACCCAGAGCCGTCCCTCCGGCACCTTGATCTCGAACGACTGGGCCGACGGCTTGTCGCCGGGGTAGAGGTAGCTCTCCTCCTCCAGCGGGATCCCGTTGACCGTGACGCGGCCCTTGGCGTCGCAGCACTTCACGGTGTCGCCCGGCACGCCGATGACCCGCTTGATGTAGTCCTTCTCGCCGGGCACGACGCCGAAGACGGTGCCGGCCCACTGGAAGAACGCCGCGACCGGGTTGGACGGCTCCTCGATGTCGACCTCGCCCTTCCAGGAGTCGACTCCGGAGAAGACCACCACGTCGCCGCGTTCGATGTCGCGGGTGTAGTAGACGAGCTTGTTGACCAGGACCCGGTCGTTGATCAGGAGCGTGTTCTCCATCGACTCCGACGGGATGTAGAACGCTTGGATGACGAAGCTCTTGATCAGCAACGCGAGCAGAAGAGAGACCACGACCAGGAGGGGGAACTCCAGCCAGAACGAGCGCTTCTTCTTCTTGCTGCTCTTGGCCGACTGCTCGATGTCTTCCGCGACCACGTGCACCTCGTCCTCGGGGGGCGGCGTACGCCGTAGCCCGGTCTTCGCATAGTCAACGCTGTCGAGCCTAAATCATTCCCATCGCCGGCACCCCCCGTTGGGGCGGTCGGATGCCATGACGGCGTCCCCGGCACGTCGACGGCGGCCCGGTGCCGGGGGCCGGGGCGCCGTCGGGGTACCGGGACGGCCGGGACGGCTCGCCCGGTCGTGCTCGTTCAGGCCCGCACCATCGCGGCCGGGATCTGGCCGGAGGGAAGGCGTTCATCCTGCGGCTGCTGCTGCGCGCGCGTGTCGGGCGCGGCGGCCTCGGCGGCGGGCGGGCAGGTGCAGTATCCGTTGGTCACGATCAGGCGGCCTCGCTGCGCCGTGTAGGTGCGGGAGTCGGTCGCGAGGAGAACACCTGAGCAGGTATGGCACACGATGGACTGGGGATCCATGGGACGGCTTCCTTTCCGGGGGATAGCCGTCGAACACCGCTGGGTCCGGCCGGCTGGGCTGCTGCTGCCCTAAAGAGAAGACTGCAATCTCCCTATGGGCCTTCTATCTTACTTTATGGCGCAAAGTAGTCATTGAATTGCAGACGGTGATATGCGAGCAGGCTTGCCTCCCCTGAATGTAGCCCGACATGGGCCGGACATGATCTAAAACCGGATGGGAAATGAAGGAAAGCGCTCTCAGTTTTCCCGGCCGCCCGAATTCGAGTGACGAGAAACACATCAGCGCCTTTTGGTGATCAATTGCGGAATGTACTGCCATCGCCGCCCGCCGCCGTGTCGCCCCCGCTGCGTCGCCTCGATCGCCTGCCGTGTCGCCCCCCGCCGCCTCTGGCGGCGAGGCGGCGAAACGAACTAGAGTTCGGATGTGAAGCCAGTCTTACTTCTCATCGACGTCCAGTGCAACATGCTCCTCCCCCCGGAGCCGGTGCCCGGCGCGCAAGAGGTGTCCGCGGCGGGGACGAAGATCCTCGACCTGGAGGAGGTCGCTATGCCGTGACCTTCTCCGGCAGCACGGACCGCTCTCCGGCCATCGGGCGTCGCCGCAGCAACGCGTTGGCGGCCACCGCGATGCACACCAGACCGAGCAGGAACCCCCAGCTCACATCGCTCAGGTGGTGCATGCCGCGATACATGCGGGAGTAGGCGATTCCCACGGGGACGCCCAGGCCGACGATCCACCACAGCACATTGAGGATCGTGTGGCGGTGGGTGTGCAGGGTCAACACCAGTGCGACGCCGCAGTAGAAGGCGACGGCGGCGCTGGTGTGCCCCGAGGGGAAGCTGGAGGTGGGCGGAGCGGGGTCGAGGTGCTCGACCGTGGGCCGCTTGCGCTCGGCGAAGACGGTGGCCAGCAGGAAGATGGCCGACTGCGAGAAGACCGCCAGAGCCAGGAAGACCGACTCGTTCCAGCGCTTGAACGCCAGGCGGAAGACGACGAAGAGCAGCGCGGTGCCCGCGATGATCACCGGGGTGTCCGACAGGTTGGACACCACGTCCGTGACGGAGCTCCAGAAAGTCGTCCGCCCGTGGGCCATCTGCGCGTTGACCCCCTCGTCGTTCGCCATGAGGGTGGTCGTCTGCAGGACTTTGGTGATGAGCAGCCCGACGCCGATCGTCAGGGCGGCCATGATCACCAGTGGCAGCAGGATGAGGCGGGCCACGCCCTTGAAATCGACCGACATTTTAGACATGGCGCGCGAGCTACCCTGAATTACCCTCTCGGAACGTCTCGGGTTCGACGCCTTCCTTGTACGGCTCGGCCGGCCTGCGGCCCTCGTCCCGGCGCCAGCTCTCGAATCCCGCGGCGGTTCCCGCGACCACCACGACGCCCAGCGCGATCCCCGCCACCACGTCACTGAACCAGTGGACACCCAGCGCGACCCGGGTGTAGGCGACGAAGAGAGCGATGACCGCCGCGACGGACCAGGCGACGATCCGGGCGGGCCACCCCCTCAGGTAGGGCAGCAGCATGAGCACCAGGACGCACGTGCCCGTCGCCGCGGCCATCGCGTGCCCGGAGGGGAAGGAGGCGCCCGGCGCCCACGAGACCGGATCCGGCAGGGCGGGCCGCGCCCGGTGGACGATCTCCTTGACGGCCAGGTTCAGCAGACCGCTGGCCGTGATCGTGAGGACCGCCCAGACCGCCAGGCGCCGCGCTCCCCGCCACCAGAACCAGATCGCCGCCGCCACCACCAGGACGCGCCACGTCGTCGGCCCGAACACCTCCGTCGCCACGGTGAGGAAGTGCGGGTAACCGGGATTGGCCAGCGCGTAGGCATGGAGCCGCCCGGCCACGCCCTCGTCGAAGTCGTTGAGCGGCGCGAAGGAGGACATGACGAACACCAGCAACAGGATGAACGGCACCGAGAACAGTGCCACGGCGATCACCGCGAATGTGAGCCGTACACCCAGCCGGCGGTCCGAGTTCTGATGACCGGGACGATCGAGTAACCTGACCATCGTTTACCGCTACCCGATGACAGGCGGTCACACCTCGCCGGCGGGCTGATCTCCGGGCGGCGTGGCCGCTCTTCAAGCGGCGTGCCGGCTCTCGCGTCGGGTGGTCCAGCGCAACACGTCGCAGTGCCGCCGCTCGGCCTCGGCGAGGGCGGCCTCGTCGGTGTAGGAGTCGAGCACGGCCCGCAGGTAGGGCATCTGCTCTGCGACGTCGGCCCACGCCTGGACGGGGTCGTCGAAGCCCAGCTCGATCAGCGCGTCCAGATGCGCGGCGTAGGCCGTCCACCACTGACGGCTCAGCTCGGCCAGAAAGCCGCCCAGACCCCCGAATTCCCGCTGGATCTCGGACTCCCACCAGAGCGGTACGGTGGTGTCGCCGGTCTCCGCCATATCGCGGAGCACGACATGCACCAGAGTGCGACGCCGACGGACGGTGGCGGAACGTGACAAAATGTTCATGTTCTTACCCTGTCGTTCCCGGCTTGCCGAACGCTTAACGATCTATTGACGGCGATGTACGGCCTCAGCGCGACAAGCGAGATCGAGAACCGCTTGGCCGGAGTCGTCGCACACCACTAGTCTTAAACCGCAGTTCATTCCGCCTTGCGTCCGCGGAGCTACCTCAACGCGGAGGAAGCCCTCATGGCCCAAGGTGTCGAATTCTCACAACTGGTCGACCGCACTCTGGATGCCCTCGCGGACGTTCTCGGCACCGACGGGGCGGCCCTGATGCTGATCGACGACCACGATCGGTTACGCGCGGTCGCCGGCTCCGACGACGACGGCCGGCGGCTCGAACTGGCACAGGAGCGGACCGGCTCCGGACCGGCGGTGGAGACCCTGGTCCATGGCGCCGACGTCGTGGTCGACGACCTCCACGCCGCCCGTCCCCTCGGCTTCCCGGGGATGGCCGCCCAGGTCTCCGGGGTGCACGCCGTGCTCTCGGTGCCGTTGCGCGCGGACGATCGGCTGATCGGCATCCTGAATTTCTACGATCGGACCAGCCATGAATGGCAGCCCGCGAAAGTCCGGGCGGGAGAGCGCCTCGGCGAGCTCATGGTGATCGTCCTCCAGACCCTCGCCCATAAGCTCCTCATTCCCGGGCAGTCGTAGTGAGCAAGTCAAGTAATCAGGACGACGCTGAAAGGCGCCCCACATATGACGCACATTGACCCGGAAGCGCTGGTCGCCAGCCTAAGACGGCTCCAGACGACCTCTCCCGAGACAGGCATAGTCCACCAGCTCGAGCGGGCCGTTGACGTCGTGAACACGTTGTTCGGCTATTCGGGCGCGGGTCTGATGTTCGCGGAAGAGGGGAAAGACCTGCGCTACTTGGTCACCACCGACGACCGGGGGCGCAGCCTTGAGGGCGCCCAGCTTCATCTCGGCCAGGGTCCGTGTGTGTCCGCCTACGAAGAGAACGCCCCGGTCACCTCCTCCGACGTGCGGGTCGATCCCCGCTGGCCCAAGCTCGCCGACCGGCTTCACCTCGAGGTGCGGGCGGTCGCCGGAGTGCCCGTACGGCTTGGCGGGGACCCGGTGGGCACGTTGAACGTCTACCAGTCCGAACCCTACGAATGGGATGAGTCGGATATCCAGGCCCTCAAGGCCTACGCCGACGTGATCGAGCAGCTCCTCACCGCGGCGATGGCCGCCGAGGAGAAGAGCGCGCTGGCCGACCAGCTCCAATACGCCCTCGACTACCGAGTGGTCATCGAGCGCGCCGTCGGCTACCTGATGGGCAAGCACGACCTGACCGCGGCGCAGGCCTTCACCGGCCTGCGCAAGCAGGCCAGGGACAGTCGCCGCAGGGTGGCCGACCTCGCGGCCGAGGTGCTCGGCGAAGGGGCCGGCGAATTACGCTGATCGTCCTCACCTCGTCGGCGGCCGGTAACGACGGCACCGAGATCTCCGTCCACGGCGATCTCGACGTCGCCGCCGGCCCCGAGCTGCGACGTGTCATGGGCGCCCTCACCTCGGCCGAGGTGAGGCTCGACCTGGCCCACGTGGGCTTTCTCGACTGCGCCGGCGTCCGGACCCTGTTGTGGGCGGACGAGCACGTGCGCGGCCGGGGTGGCGTGCTGGTCATCGGCCGCCCTCCGGACCCGGTGCTCCGCCTGCTGCGGCTGCTCCGGTTCGACCGGCACCTGCTGATCCGACCCGCCGGTACGGCCGAGGCGAACCCCGCGCCGCCGGGGGACTAACCTGATCGGTGATGTATCGATTCGTGTTCACGCAGGTCCTCAGCCGCTTCGACCCGGAGGATGTGCACCATCTGACGGTCGGCGCGCTCCGCCTTCTCTCGGTGACGCCCGTGGTCAAGCGGCTCGTCCACCGCCGCCTCGCGCCGCGCGACCCCGCCCTGCGCGTGCAGGCCTTCGGCGTGCACTTCCCCGGCCCGTTCGGGCTGGCGGCGGGTTTCGACAAGGACGCCGCCTGCGTGGAGGCCATGTCCGCGCTCGGTTTCAGCCACGTCGAGGTCGGCACGATCACCGCGCACGCCCAGCCGGGCAACGCCAGGCCCCGATTGTTCCGCCTGGCCTCGGATCGGGCGATCATCAACCGGATGGGCTTCAACAACGCCGGCGCGAGCGCCGCCGCCCGGGTGCTGCGCAGACCTCGCGGCGTTCCGGCGATCGTCGGCGTCAACATCGGCAAGACCAAGGTCGTGCCCGAGTCCGAGGCCGTCCACGACTACGTGGCCAGTGCCAAGGAACTGGCCCCGCTGGCCGACTACCTGGTCGTCAACGTCAGCTCACCGAACACCCCGGGCCTGCGCGATCTTCAGGCCGTCGAGCTGCTGCGCCCGCTGCTCAGGGCGGTCAAGGAGGTCGCCGACGGCACCCCCAAGCGCACCCCGCTGCTGGTCAAGATCGCTCCCGATCTGGCCGACACCGACGTCGACGCGGTCGCCGACCTGGCTCTTGAGCTCGGTCTCGACGGCATCATCGCGACCAACACCACGATCAGCCGCGAGGGCGTCTCCAGCACCGAGACCGGCGGTCTGTCCGGGCGCCCGCTGAAGGCCCGCTCGCTGGAGGTGCTACGCAGGCTGCGCGCCCGGGTGGGCGACCGCCTGGTGCTCGTCTCCGTCGGCGGCGTCGAGAACGTGGACGACGTCTGGGAGCGCCTGCTCGCCGGAGCCACCCTGGTCCAGGGCTACAGTGCGCTGATCTACGAGGGACCCCTGTGGGCCCACCGCATCCACCGCGGACTCGCCCGCCGCCTGCGCCGTCACGGTGCCGCCGACCTGCGCGAAATCATCGGCCGCACGGCGACCTGAGTAATACCCTGGGTGGGTAATCTCGGCATTGGAGGCGCGATGAGCGTGATCACATACACCGTCACCGGCATGACCTGCGGCCACTGCGTGAGCTCGGTCAAGGAAGAGGTCGGCGAGGTCCCCGGCGTCACCGGGGTGGACGTCGACCTGGAGAGCGGCCGGGTGGACGTCTCCGGCGACTCTCCGGACGCCGCCGCCGTCCGCGCGGCCATCAGGGAAGCCGGCTACGAGGTGGCCGGCTGACCCGGACTCGTTTCGTACGGCGGCGCCGCGGCCGCCGGTTTCGTACGGCGGCGCCGCGGGGAGCCCGCCGACCGCCGGGGCCGTGAGGCGAACCGTCCGGCCCCTCCCGGTCCGCCCGGTCGTTCGAGGCCGGGCGGACCGGGAGGGTCGAGAGGACCGGGAGGATCAGGAGGACCTCACACGCTGGGCCGGGTGGAGTCGGCGAGGTGGGTCAGCTCCTCCAGGTGCTTCATGCTCTTGTCCACCCTGACGGCTCCCGGGCGATGGCGGCGGTGGCCGGCCCCGCCGAGCTGCCAGGGGCGCGGGCCGGCCGGTGGGCGATACTCGACCCCCAGCGCGTCCAGGCGGCCCAGGTGTCCTTCGAGCCGGGACGCGAACTCCGGACCGGCCGCGCCGGACCATGCGACCTCGGCCAGCGCGCAGCCCCGCGGCCAGGCGCGGTAGTCCACCGCCCGGCCGTCGGGCAGGCGCTCGCTCCACAGCTGGAACTGCGCTCCCAGCACCCGCGCCCGCTGCTCGGCCGTCCACGACTCCGGCGCCGGGGAGAACGCCGCGACGTCCGACACGGTGATCGCGTCGCCGATGGCGATCGGCTCCTCCTCCGACGCGGCCTCGGCGTAGTCGAAGTAGAGCGGGAAGACGGGTGTCTGCACCACGTCGTGCCCGGCCTCGGCGGCGCGCCGGGCCACCCCCGTCCCGCGCCACGGCATCACGATCGTGTCCGGTCGCAGCATGCCGCTGACGAACGCCTCGTCCCAGACGACCGCCCGGCTGCCCCGCTCGGCCAGCACGTCCGCCAGGCGCCGTAGGAACCAGGCGTGCAGATCGCTCGGGCCCTCCAGCCCGAGCTCCTCCTGGAACGCGACGATCTCCGGCGCGGCGGCCCAGTCGTCGAGCACGCACTCATCCCCGCCGACGTGCACGTACGGCGTCTCGCCCAGTGCCCCGAGCATCTCGTCGATCACCGCGGTGAGGAAGTCGATCGTCGGCGGGAGAGGGGACAGGATCGCGGGGGAGATGCCCCACCGGTCCAGCACGGGGAACGGCTCGGGCGTCCGGCCACCCGTGGCCCGCGCGTCGAGCGACGGATAGGCCGCGAGGATCGCCGAGGCGTGTCCCGGCACGTCGATCTCGGGCACGATCGTCACGGCCCGGGCCCGGGCGTAGGCGGCGATCTCCGTGAGGTCGTCCAGCGTGTAGTAGCCGCCGTGTGGCACCTCGTCGTAGGCAGGCTCTTCCCCGTAGTAGCTGATGATCGTGCGCGGCCGGTGCGAGGCCACCTCGTGCAGCCTGGGGGCGACCCGGCTCTCGACCCGCCAGCCCTGGTCGTCCACCAGGTGCAGGTGGAGCCGGTTCAGCTTGTGCACCGCCATGACGTCGACCATCCGGAGCACCTCGCGTTTGGGCATGAAGTGCCGTGCCACGTCGAGATGGACCCCGCGCCAGGGGAATCGGGGCGCGTCCTCCACCCGGCCGCACGGAACGGTCCAGCCGGGCCCGGCGACCGTCCGGAACGCCCCTTGGGGAAGCATCTGCCGCAGAGTCTGGCCCGCGTAGAAGGCCCCCGCCCGGTCCGCGGCCGCGATCCGCACGCCTTCGGCGGTCACCTCCAGCGTGTACGCCTCCGAGCCCAGCGACGCGTCCCGTTCCACCACGACCGCTCCCGCCTCCGCGGGGCGCAGGTCCAGCGTGGCCAGTGCGAGCCGTACCCCGTCCACCAACTCGGCGGGACCGGAGACGGACGCGCCGGGAGAGAGCTCGAAGGATCCACCGGCAGGCTCGAAGATGACAGGAAGCGGCAGGAGGTCAGTCATGCCTCAGATCATGCCAAGCCAGCCCAGACCACGCATTACTTGAGGTAATTCTGCATTCCATCAGCGAGGGAGAGGGCCATCTTCTGCCGGAACGCCGGATCCTGGAACTTGGCCGCGTCGCCCGCGTTCCGCATGTTGCCGCACTCGACGAAGATCTTCGGAACGGTGGAGAGGTTGAGGCCGCCGAGGTCGTCGCGGAAGCTCAGGGCCTTGCTGCCGACGTAGGTGGAGTACGGCATGCCGGCGACGGACTTGATGGAGGCGCGAACGGCGAGACCGAGCTTCCTGGAGGCGTCCACCACCGGGTCGACCGGGCCGTTGATCTTCTTGGGCATGATCACGTGGAAGCCGTGGCCGGACGCGCTCGCCCCGTCGGCGTGGACCGAGATGGCGGCGTCCGCCTTGGCCTTGTTGCCGATCGCCGCCCGCTCGGTGATGCACGGGCCCACACCGGAGTTGTCGTGGCGGGTCAGCTTCACCGTCGCGCCCCGGTCCCGGAGGATCTTGACCAGGCGCTGGGAGACGTCCCAGGTGAAAGCGGCCTCGCTGTAGCCGCTGTTGGTGGCGGTGCCCGTGGTGTCGCAGGCCTTCCACTGGGTCAGGACGTTGACCTGCTTGTTGATCTTCGAGGGGTGTTTGTAGTTGAGCCCGTTGTGGCCGGGATCGACGACCACGACCTTGCCGCTGAGCGGCTTGGCGAGCGGCTTGGCCGCGAGGCTCTTGCCCGCCGTCGGGCTGGAGCCGGTGGCCAGAACCGCCGGGGTCGCCTGGGTCGCCGTTCGGGAGGCGGGCTCTTCGTTCCGGGCCGAGCCCGCGGTGGCGCCGCCCGCGGTGTTACCGCAGGCGGCGGCGCTCAGACCGCACAACACAAGGGCCGCCGCGAATGCTTTGCTGGTCACGCTCATCCCCCTCGAAGGAATCCGTCAACCACCCAACCTACGTGGCCCGGCGTCGTGACTCAGCCGTTATCACCAGACGTGTTCCCCCGCCTCCTGCTTCTGCAGGAGCGAGGCGAGCTCCCTGGCGTCCTCGGCGTCCAGTCCCAGGACCACGCGTGGACGCCCCCATGGATGGTCGATCGAATGGGCCACGTAACTCGCCACGGACTCGGCCCCGGCGTCCCCGCTGCGGCCTCGGGTGGCCCGCCAGTGCGCCCACGCCCGCTCGAGCTCGGCGGCCGCGCGCTGGGCGCATGACACCAGTTCTGGATCACGCATTGTTACCCCCTCGTCATGCCAGAGTCAACACCAGGGCTCCGTCGTCCCCTCGATGGTTGACCTGAACTTGACGAGTCCTATGACCCGCCTGGGCGTTGTGCAACGCTCCAGGCGGGTTCTTCAGCCCTGCGCGGGGCCCGTGCTGCGCCGTACGACGAGCTCGGGGGTGACCTGCCGCAGGCGCGAGGTCTTGCCGGGATCGCCGATCCGGTCGCTGAGCAGCGCCGCGGCCGAGCGCCCCATGGCACGGCGGGGCTGATCGACGGTGGTCAGCGAGATCGGCTGGGACGCCGCGAGGTGGGTGTTGTCGTAACCGATTACAGATAGGTCCTCGGGCACCCGTAGACCCAGCTCGGCCGCCGCGGAGAGCACTCCTATGGCGACCGCGTCGTCGGCGGCGAAGATCGCGGTGGGCCGTGGGTCGCGGCCGAGCAGGCTCCGCGCGGCCCCCGCGCCGCCCTCCTCGGTGCAGTCGCCCTGCTCGACCATGATGTACGGCGCCAGTGCGTGCCTGCGCATCGCCACGAGGTAGCCCTCGCACCGGAACCGTCCCGAAGAGGAACGGCTGCCCTCGATGTGGGCTATCCGGCGGTGACCGAGCCCCACGAGGTGGTCGATCGCCAGGCGGGCGCCGAGCTGGTCGTCGTCCACGACGATGTCCACGCCCCCGAGATCGATGTCGCGCTCGCCCACCACGACCGTCGGCGTGTAGCCGGTGGCCTCGATGAGCGTTTCGCTGGTGGGCGCGATGCCGAGCAGGACGAGCCCGTCGACCCGCAGTTCCAGGAACGCCTCGACCGCCTCGTCCTCGAAGGCCGGATCCCATTGGCTGTTGCCGATGAGCAGTCGCAGCCCGTCGCCGTGCAGACTCTCCTGCAGGCCGTCCAGGAACTCGGCGTAGAACGGGTTGTGCAGGTCGGCGACGAGCGCCCCGACCAGGTGGGTGCGGCCTTCGACCAGGCTGCGCGCGACCGCGTTGGGCCGGTAGCCGAGTTCTCTGGCCGCCTGTAGTACGGCTTGCCTGCGATGCTCGCTGACGTGCGGCGAACCGCGTAGAACGAGCGATACCAGCGATTTGGAGACACCGGCCCGCTCGGCCACGTTGCGGATCGTGGGCCGTGGGCGTGGGCCGCAGCCGTCCGATGAGACGGGCTCGGCGAACCCGCGGGCTCGGGTGACGGTGGTGTTGACCGGTGGTCCTGACATGGCTCTCCCCCGGGATGGTGGATGGGCACCTGTCACTCAAAACGATCGAGTTCCTAATGGGGTACGGGTTCCACCCAAGGGAACTCCGATCTTGACGGCACCGCCGTCCGGATCGACTCCGATAGTGTGCGGACTGTGGGTTCGACATCCGAAGCCGCCAAGCAGGACAAACCTGCGGCGGAGGGCGCGCGACCGGCGCGGCGCAGACTCAGCGTGGACCGGCGTCGTGAGGAGCTCATGGCCGCGGCCCTGGAGCTGTTCAGCAAGCGAGACGCCGAGGACGTCTCCATCGACGACGTGGCCTCGGCGGCCGGAGCGTCGCGAGCCCTGGTCTATCACTATTTCGGCGGCAAGCAGGAGCTCTACGTCGCCGCGTTGAGGAGCGCCGCCGCCCAGCTCGAGGCGAGGCTGCAACCCGTTGACGGCGGTCGCCCGCTCGACGAGCTCGCCGGGGGACTGACGCGTTACTTCGACTTCGTCGAGGAGCACGCGGCGGGCTTCGCCGCGCTGCTCAAGGGCGGCCCCGCCAACCGCAGCGGCGAGATCGGCGAGATCGTCGACAGCGTCCGGCACCGCCTGTTCCGCCTGATCATGAAACAGATGCGGGTTCACGAGCCGAGGCCCGTGCTGCGCATCACCCTGCGTTCGTGGATCGCGTCCGTGGAGACGGCCGGCCTCGACTGGCTGGAGCATCGGGACATCGAGCGGCCCAGGCTCGAAAGCATGCTGGTCGACCAGATGGTGGCGTTGCTCCGGGTGGCCGCCGACCGCGATCCCCAGGTCGAGCAGCTCCTGGGGGATCTGATCCGCGAACAGACGTCCTAGCCGCCCGCGGGTGCGGGAAGGGTCGAGGGGAGCCGTACGGAACCGTGCCGGGGCGGCGCCGGGCGGGCGACGCCGCTCCCCACAAACAACCCGTGTGGCCTACGCGCTCATGCGGTGAGCGCGCACTTGGTTCCCCCTAGGTCCGTGACGGCCCCCGTCTTACTCGGAGCGCTGCTGCGGAATCCCCGCGAGCAGCGCGCGAACCTCGGTCTCCCGGTAGCGGCGGTGTCCACCCAGGGTGCGGATGGACGTCAACTTGCCGGCCTTCGCCCACCGTGTAACGGTCTTGGGATCGACGCGGAACATGGTTGCGACCTCCGCCGGGGTGAGCAGCGGCTCTGCCTCGGGTGTACGAGCTGACATTTGTGCGGCCTCTCCTCCATGTGGACCGGCGACAGCGATCCTGCGACTTGACGCTTGTCACGGATGTCCCCTTATGGCCCCTTGCGTGCGGCTGTTCGGACCATATGCGGCATCACCCGATGTGACCATACAGCCACGTAGAGCGATTGGCGAGCCTTTGAGTGGCTCATCTCTCTTGTGCACCTGTTGTTGTCACGCTCGGTGATTCTAGCGACACGTTTCGTGGTATCGCAGTGAAAACGGCAAACTACTCAGTTCGTAGACGTGTCGCCGGTCATCGACCGAACTACTTATGCAGGTCAGAGGGATGATTTGCGACTCAGTTTGCTGATTCGAGAAGTTGTATTGATCTCCACCGGAGAATCACCCGCTGATACATGGCGAAGGCCAACTCTTCCTCGCCGGTTTCCAGACCCGTGAGAGCCGCCGCGATCTCCGCCACGGACTGGTCGGCCTGGAGCTTCTCGTCGTCCATGAGGTGGACGATCCCGCCGTAGTCGAGCTCGACCAGCGAGTGCGGGTGGAACTCCTCCAGCCAGCGCGCCACTTCCTCGACCTCGGCGGTCACCGGGACCTCGCCCACCTGTCTGCGGATGATCTGCAGGGCGCGGGCGCTGCGGCGCCGGGCGTGGGCCATGGAGGTGACGTAGATGAGGTTACGTGTGGTGGTCGCGCCCCCGGGACCCTGTGTCCCGTCGAGGACCAGCCAGCGTTCGTTGCCGTCGAAGGGGACGAACCACGACGTCGGAACGTGCCATGTCGAGGTCCGGATGTTGGTGCGCAGGGCGGCCGAGCCGCTGCGGCGCTTGAACCTGTCGAAGTCGTCGGCCGTCTGCTCGGCGACGGAGATCGGCACGAACCGCTCCATCAGCCTCACCGGAGTCGTCCCGCGGAAGCGCGAGAAGGCCAGCCACGATCTCAGCCTGCTCTGCCAGGGGCAGACGTAGAGCACGTCCTCCACGCGCCTGAGATAGGCGTTGGGGCTCTCCTGGGCGGGCGCCGGTGTGGGGGGAACCCCCAGGAGGCGGCGGACCGCCTCGCCGTGCTCGGCGTGGAGCGCGCTCGCGCGGCGGGGCCGGTCGGCCGCCTCGGCGTAGGCGGCCCACGAGACACGTTCCGACGGGGTGAACGCGGTCAGCGGTTCGTAGACGCGGAGGTACGCGGCATAGGGCAACACGACCGCATCGTGTCACGAAGGACCTGCTGTTGTCCGGTATCGACCCTGTGTGGGCCGTGGCGTCGCTTGTCGCGTCTCGGGTGCTGAGAACGAGCCGTTACTCCCATCGTTCCGTCCCGAGTTGTGGTTACGCTGAGAGTGATCTCCGCCGCGATGGAGCGGCGGACCTGAACGACCGGGAGTCACCACCGTGACCGACGTCTTCGGGCTGTCCCACAAGGACACCAGCCCCGCAAGCGGACAGGCCAAGCACGAGCAGGTCATCTTCTGCTCCGACGAACACAGCGGCCTCCACGCGATCATCGCGATCTACAACACCGCCCTCGGCCCGAGCCTCGGGGGCACCAGGTTCTACCCCTACGAGAGCGAGCAGGCGGCGCTGGCCGACGTGCTCAACCTCTCGCGGGCGATGGCCTACAAGAACGCCCTGGCCGGGCTCGACCTCGGCGGCGGCAAGGCCGTCATCATCGGCGACCCCGCGACGGACAAGAACGAGGCGCTGCTGCGCGCCTACGGCCGGTTCGTGCAGTCCCTGGGAGGCCGCTACTTCACCGCGTGTGACGTGGGCACCTACAGCGAGGACATGGACATCGTGGCCCGTGAGAGCTCCTACGTGACCGGCCGTACGGTGGCCAACGGCGGGGCGGGCGACTCGTCGATCCTGACCGCCTACGGTGTGTTCCAGGGCATGCGGGCCGCGGCGCAGCACGCCTACGGCGCGCCGGCGCTGCGCGGCAGGCGGGTGGGCGTCGAGGGCGTGGGCAAGGTGGGGCACCGCCTGGTCGACCACCTCGTCGAGGACGGCGCCGAAGTGGTGATCTGCGACGTCAGCGAGCAGGCGGTCGAGCGGGTCCGGCGGCGTCACCCCGGGGTGGAGGTCGTCGCCGACCAGACGGAGCTCACCGCGGCCGACATCGACGTCTACGCCCCCTGCGCGCTCGGCGGGGCGCTGGACGACGACACGGTCGCCCGACTGCGGGCCACGATCGTCTGCGGCGGGGCCAACAACCAGCTGGCCCACCCGGGCGTGGAGAAGGAGCTGGCCGATCGGGGCATCCTCTACGCGCCCGACTACGTGGTCAACTCCGGCGGCGTCATCCAGGTGGCGGACGAGATCCAGGGGTTCAACATGGAACGGGCCAAGGCAAAGGCGACGCAGATCTACGACACGACTCTCAAGATTTTTGCCGTGGCGGCGGAGGATGGCGTCCCCCCGGCTGTCGCAGCCGATAGGCTAGCCGAACGCAGAATGTCGGAAGTCGGGCGAATTAGGGGCATTTGGCTAGGCCACTAGCCCCTCACGCCCATACGGCGTACCGAGCCGGGCGTAAAACAGGTACGGTTGTAGTCGAACGAGAGCTGACGCCTCAAGTCAGGTGGCGTCAGTGCGTGGTGCGTTAGCGACGAGGGGTCGGGCACGACCCCACACGAGGGGGTCGAGCCAATGGGGCGCGGCCGAGCAAAGGCCAAGCAGGTCAAGGTTGCTCGCCAGCTGAAGTACAACAGCGGTGGCACTGATCTTGAGCGTCTTCGCGACGAGCTCGGAGTCAGAGACGACTCCAACCACAATGACGACGCCAACGACTCCTACGATGAACTGGCGGATCGGTACGCCGACTACGCCGATGACTTCGGTTCCGGAGGCGACCGGGACGAAGGGACGCCAGGCCGCCGCTAGGCGGACTTCAGGTTGAGCATGAGCAGGACACCCGGTGGCCGAAAGCCGCCGGGTGTTTTCTCCGCGCGCGTCAGTTCGTTGACAGCGCTCCGGTGATCCGGGGCGCTGTTCGGCATGTCCGAGGCGAGCCGCCCGGCCGGTGCCCGTGCGGCCAGGCCGCCCGGTATCCATGGCGGCTGCTCCGGCACCCGCGCGATCACTCCAGCCGGTGCCCGTGCGGCCGGTCCGGCGCCCGTGCGGCCAGGTCGGTCAGGGGCCGGGCCGGGAGCCGGACGCCGCCTCCGCCCTCCCGACCCCGACTCTGTCCCTCGGGCTCTCCGTCCAGCGGTAACGCCCGTCCAGCGGTAACGCCGTCTAGTGCTGACGCCCGTCTAGCGGTAACGCGCCCGGCCGGCGCCGGGGACGATCTCGCCGAGCACCCATGCCGGCAGGCCACGCTCTTCGAGCAGGGCCAGGGCCGGATCCACGGCGTCCGCGGGGACGATCGCCGCCATGCCCACACCCAGGTTGAAGGTGCGGTCCATGTCGGCCTGGGCCACCTTGCCGTGTCCCGCGAGCACCTCGAAAACGGCAGGCGGGGTCCAGGAGGAGCGGTCCAACAGGGCGTCCAGCGTCGGCGGCAGGGAGCGGGAGAGGTTGCCCTCCAGGCCTCCGCCGGTGATGTGCGCGTAGGCGTGGACGTCGAGCGAACGGGCCAGCTCCAGGCAGTCGAGAGAGTAGATCCGGGTCGGCTCCAGCAGCTCCTCGCCCAGGGTCCGGCCGAGCTCGTCGAGCTCGGCCTCCAGGGAGAGACCGGCGAGCTTGATGATGTGCCTAACCAGCGAGTAGCCGTTGGAGTGAACGCCGGAGGAGGCCAGCGCCAACACCACGTCACCCTCGCGGACCCGGTCCCGGCCGAGCATCCTGTCGGCCTCGACCACACCGGTGGCGGCGCCCGCGAGGTCGTACTCGTCGGCGCCCATGGCCCCGGGATGCTCGGCCGTCTCGCCGCCGACGAGGGCGCAGCCGGCCAGGCGGCAGCCCTCGGCGACGCCGCCCACGATCTCGGCGATCCGCTCGGGGACGACCTTCCCGCAGGCGATGTAGTCGGTCATGAACAGCGGTTCGGCGCCGCAGACCACCAGGTCGTCCACGACCATGCCGACCAGGTCGATGCCGATCGTGTCGTGCTTGCCGAGCGCCTGCGCCAGCATGACCTTGGTGCCGACCCCGTCGGTCGAGGTGGTCAGCAGCGGCCGCCTGTAGCTCAGCAGGGCCGAGGCGTCGAAGAGCCCGGCGAAGCCGCTGGCGTCGTCGATCACCTCGGGCCGCCGCGACCGCGCGACCTTCTCCTTCATCAGCTCGACGGCGCGCTCGCCCGCGTCGATGTCCACACCGGCAGCGGCGTAGCTGGTCATGCGTCCTCCTTCGCCGGCCGCACGACCGAGGTGCCGTGCCGGCTCACAGCTTGGCCTCCAGGACGTACTTGCCCACGTTGTCGCGGTCGATGGCGATCGGGTACACGCCGTCGAAGCAGGCGCGGCAGAGCCGCTCGGCGGGAATCGTGGTGGCCTCGGTCAGGCCCTCCAGGGAGATGTATCCGAGGGAGTCGGCGCCAAGGGAGGCGCGGATCTCCTCCACGCTGAGCGAACCGGCGATCAGTTCGGCCCGGGTCGCGAAGTCGATGCCGTAGAAGCACGGCCAGGAGACCGGGGGAGAGGAGATGCGGACGTGGACCTCGCGCGCCCCAGCCTCACGCAGCATCTTGACGATCGCCCGCTGGGTGTTGCCGCGCACGATCGAGTCGTCCACGACGACCAGGCGCTTGCCCGCGACAACTTCCTTCAGCGGGTTGAGCTTGAGCCGGATGCCGAGCTGACGGATCGTCTGGGACGGCTGGATGAAGGTCCGGCCGACGTAGGAGTTCTTGACCAGGCCCTGGCCGTACGGGATCCCGCTCTCCTCGGCGTAGCCGACGGCGGCGGGGGTGCCCGACTCGGGCGTCGGAATGACCAGGTCGGCCTCGACCGGATGCTCACGGGCCAGCACGCGACCGACTTCCACGCGGGTGGTCTGCACGCCGCGCCCGGCGATCGTGGTGTCCGGCCGGGCCAGGTAGACGTATTCGAACAGGCAGCCCTTGGGTTCGGCCAGTGCGAACTTGCGGGACCGCACGCCGCGCTCGTCGATGGTGATCAGCTCACCGGGCTCGATCTCGCGCACGAAAGTGGCGCCCACGATGTCCAGGGCGGCCGTCTCGGAGGCGACGACCCAGCCGCGCTCCAGCCGTCCCAGGACCAACGGGCGGATGCCCTGCGGGTCGCGGGCCGCGTACAGCGTCGACTCGTTCATGAAGACGAGCGAGTAGGCGCCCTTGACCTGCGGCAGCAGCGCCGCGGCGGCATCATCGATGGGCTGGCTGCGATCCTGGGCCAGCAGCGCCGCCAGCACCTCGGTGTCGGTGGTCGCTCTGGTCACGCCCGGGGAGAGGCGTTGCGCCAGCTCCGGGGTGTTGATCAGGTTTCCGTTGTGGGCCAGCGCGAGCCCGCCGTCCTCGGTCGAACTGAGCGTCGGCTGGGCGTTCTCCCAGACGCTCGACCCGGTGGTCGAGTAACGGCAGTGACCGATGGCCAGGTGGCCGCGGAGGGTCCCTAGCACCGACTCGTCGAAGACCTGGGCGACGAGGCCCATGTCCTTGTAGACGAGGATGCGGCTGCCTTCGCTGACTGCGATGCCCGCGGATTCCTGACCGCGGTGTTGCAGCGCGTACAGCCCGTAGTAGGTGAGTTTGGAGACTTCCTCCCCCGGTGCCCAAACGCCGAAGACGCCACATGCGTCCTTCGGGGGTCGGTCATGGGGGTCAAGGTCATGGCTCAGATGGCCGTCGCCCTTCAGCACATGCTTCAGTCTAGGTCGGCCTGTCCATTGCTCGCACCCCGGGTCCGGGTCGCCCCACTGTCGCACCTAGACCGAACAATAGTCGGGGTTTTGCCGTGTCGGCCTGTTTCATCGCGAAAGCGCGGGGGAGTCTGAGGTATCCGGCATGCCTACGGGTCGGGAGAAAAGACGTGACAACACCTGAGGACCCCAACCAGCCCGACCCGCGGCAGGAGCCGCGGGACCGGCGATCCGCGCGAGAGAGGGCGGACTCGGAGCAGTCCTCTGGCATCTCCGAAGAAACGGCCGAGCCGGCCACCTCCGACTCCGACCGTACGGTTTTCCGCCCGGACGACCCCTCCACCTGGTCGTCACCCGATCCGGCCGACCCCACGCGCCGGCCCGTGGAGCCCGCGGCCTCCTGGGGTGAGCCGGCTTCGACGCAGCCGCCGGAGCCGGGAGAACCCGGCGAGACCGAGGAACCCGGCGAGACCGAGGAACCCGCGCCGCGGCCTCCCGCGCCCGCCGGCCCTGGCGAGCCTCCGGCGTGGCCACCGATATCCACCCCGCAGGAGCCGTCGCTGCCCGGACACCCGGACGTGCCCACCGCGCCGGAGGTTCCCCAGCCGGTCCAGGCTGATCCGGACGTCACGGAGACCTTCGAGCCGCCGGGCGCCCCGGCGGCCGAATCTCAGTCCTATCCGGTTCCCGGCGCGACTCCGGCCGCCTATCCCGGATGGGAGAGCGCCTCGGAGGCGCAGGCCCCGGACGGGGGGGACGGCACGGACCTGCCCCCAGGTGCCGCCCAGCCCTCCCGCTACGACCCGCCGACGTCCCCCGAGGGCTTCCCGGCGGTCTCGCATCGGACACCCGGGCACCCCGGGTACTCCGAGCAACCCGGACAGCCTGAACGACCTGAGCGGTCCGGGCGCTTCGAGCAACCCGAACAACCCGAACAACCCGAGCGGTTCGAACAGCCGGAGCAGCCCGAGTGGCCGGAACGGCCGGCGGGGACCCTTCCGCCGGACTCGACGCCGCGGCCCGACGCCTCCCCGGCTTCTTCGTCCGGCGCTCCCGCGGGCCCCTCGGGTCCGTACGGAGGTCCTTCGTCCTCGTACGGCGCCCCTTCGGAGCCCCCGGGCCCGTACGGAGAGCCCGCCTCCGCCACCCGTCGTGAACCGTTGCGCGAGGAGTCCCCGCAGGAGAGCACCCCGACCCCGGGCTCTCCCGACGCCTTTCCCCCTCTGGGCGCCCACGCGAGCCCGCCCGGCGGTCCACCAGGGCAGCCGTCCGGGCAACCGCCCTACGCCACCCCGCCCGGCGGCACTGCCTACCCGCCTCAGGCAGGCATGACCTACCCGTCGGGCCAGCCGTACCAGGCTCCGCCGGGTTATCCCTCCTATCCAGGCGGCACACCGTACCCGGCGCCCCCGGCGGGGGCCGACTGGACGCGTGGACGAGGGGGAGGAGGGCTCGGCACCGCCGCGCTCGTGCTCGGCATCGTGAGCCTCTTCCTGCTCGTCGTGTGCGGTCTGGGCGCGCTGACGGCCATCGTCGGCCTGATCCTCGGCATCGTCGCGGTCGCCAAGAATTCCAACCGCGGCCGCGCCTGGGTGGGCATCGTCCTGAGCGCCCTGACGCTGATCATCGCGGTGGTGTTCCTGAGCTGGCTCTACAGCAGGATCGGCGATTGCATGGGCCTGCCGGCGGATCTCCAGCAGCGCTGCCTCGAACAAAGGCTCGGCGTCCAGATCCAGACCACTCCCTGAGTGGGTGAGGAGGCACGCCCGCGGTCACCCGGCCCGGGCGTTCGCCGCCCTGGGCTCCCGGCGGCATCCGCCACCGGGCGCAAACCCCGCGGGCGCCGGTGGCCTGACGTGGACTCCGCGGGCGCCGGTCGCCTGACGCGGACTCCGGCGTCCGGGGGTCACACAACGGGCAGGTGGTCCGACAGGTCGGCCCGTGCCCCGCTGGCGGCGACCTTTCCGGCCGCCACGGCCTCCGCCCATGCCCGCCGTCCCGTGGCGAGCTCCAGCCAGGTCTGCGCGTCGGTCTCCACCACGTTCGGCGGGGTGCCCCGTGTGTGCCGGGGGCCCTCCACGCACTGCACCGCCGCGTACGGGGGGACCCGCACCTCGACGGTTCGCCCGGGAGCGGCGCTCGCCAGCCGGTCCAGCAGGTGCCGTACGGCCAGGCGCGCGATCTCCCGCTCCGGCCGGATCCGCCGCTCGTAGGCCCGTAGCGTCACCGTCACGCAGGCCGTCAGCAACGCCGCGAGCTCGCCGGATCCGTCGTAGGAGGGCTCGTCGAGTGCGATCAGCTGGGTGTCCAGTGCGGCGCGAACCTTGACGGGGTCGGGTTTGTAAGGTGGCACGCTCTCAATCATGCCCGTTCGGCACGCCGAACGATTGCGGCGAACGGTTCATCAAGCGGGCAAACATCGTTCACCCCGGGTTCTACTGGTAGCCGTAGCGTCCCGGCCTGAACGACCGCGCACACTCTTGGAGGCCCCTGTGGCGAACCCGTCGCCGCGCAGACCGCTCCCGCTGCTCACCAGCCCCCACAAGGGTGGACGAAGCGCGCTGACCTGTCAGTTCCGCTGTGGCAACCAGTGCGCGCACGACGTGTCGAACACCAGCGGCAACACCTACTTCGGCGACGTGGTCGCCGAGGCGATGTCCCGCCGCGGTGTGCTTCGCGCCGGTGCCCTCGGCGCCCTCGCGGTCGGTGTGGGGGTCGCCACCGCGGTCCCGGCCGCCGCCGATCCCGACACGCAGGCGCAGGACTTCGGCTTCGGAGGGCGCCAGGATGGGGGCTCTCTCCGCTTCACCGCCGTCCCGCCGAACAACGACGACAAGGTGACGGTTCCCGAGGGTTACGAATCGGCGCCCGTGGTCCGCTGGGGCGATCCGGTGCTGCCCGATGCCCCGGCGTTCGACTTCGACAACCAGACCGCCGCCGCCCAGGCCGGGCAGTTCGGCTACAACAACGACTTCGTCACCTTCTTCCCGCTGGGCCGCCAGCGCGGCCTGCTCTGGGCCAACCACGAGTACACCGACGAGAACCTGATGTTCCGCGGCTACACCAACGGCACCGCCGCGCCGGAGGAGCAGATCAGGATCGCGCTGGCCGCGCACGGCGGCTCGGTGGTCGAGATCGAGCGGGTGGGCCGGTCCGGCCAGTGGAAGCTGGTCACGCGGGGCCGCCGCCGCTACAACCGGCGTGTCACCGCGCAGACCCAGATGGAGTTCAGCGGCCCGGCCGCGGGCAGCGACCTGCTGAAGACCGCCGCCGACCCGGCGGGCACCGGGCCGGTCGGCATGCTCGGCAACTGCGCCGGCGGCACCACCCCATGGGGCACGGTGCTGAGCGGCGAGGAGAACTTCCCCCAGTACTTCGTCAACGGCAACGGTGTGCCCGAGGCGCAGAAGCCCTTCCTCACCCGGTACGGCATGAGCGCCACGACCGGCATCCCGTCCGGAAGCCGCCGTTTCGACCGGGTCGAGGAGCGCTTCGACCTGGCCAAGCACCCCAATGAGATCAACCGGTTCGGGTGGATCGTGGAGATCGACCCGTTCGACCCCGACTCCACCCCGGTCAAGCGCACCGCCCTCGGCCGACTGGCCCACGAGGGCGCCACCACCTCCCTGGCCAGGGACGGCCGCGTCGTGGTCTACATGGGAGACGACTCCCGGTTCGAGTACGTCTACAAGTTCGTCTCGAAGGATCGCTACATCCCCGGCTTCGACCGGCACAACCGCACGCTGCTGGACGAGGGCACGCTGTACGTGGCCAAGTTCACCGGTGACAGCCCGGCGGGGGAGATCGACGGCACCGGCAAGCTGCCCGCCGACGGCCAGTTCGACGGTTCCGGCGAGTGGATCCCGCTGGTCAGCGGGGATGTCTCGCACGTGCCCGGGATGACCGCCCAGGAGGTCCTCGTCTACACCCGTCTGGCGGCCGACAAGGTCGGCCCGACCAAGATGGACCGTCCCGAGGACGTGGAGCGCAACCCGGTGACCGGTGGCGTCTATGTCGCGCTGACCAACAACTCCAGCCGGGCCCCGGCCCAGGTGGACGAGGCCAACCCGCGTCCGTCCAACAAGCACGGCCACATCCTGGAGATCTCCGAGCGCCGCAACGACGCCGGCGCGACGACCTTCACCTGGTCCCTGCCGCTGATCTGCGGTGACCCCAACGACCCCTCGACCTACTTCGGCGGGTTCGACAAGAGCAAGGTCTCGCCGATCTCCTGCCCGGACAACGTCGCCTTCGACGCCGAGGGCAACCTCTGGATCGCCACCGACGGCAACCAGCTCGGCGCCCACGACGGGCTCTTCGCCATGCCGGTCCGCGGTCCCGAGCGCGGTTACCTCCGCCAGTTCCTGAGCGTTCCGACCGGCGCCGAGACCTGCGGCCCGATGGTCAGCCCCGACCAGCGCAGCGTCTTCGTGGCGGTCCAGCACCCGGGCGAGACCGACGGGGCCACCCCCGACGCCCCCAGCAGCCACTGGCCCGACGGCGGCACCAGCCAGCCCCGGCCGGCCGTCGTGGTCACCTGGCACCGGCAGGGCAAAAGGGTCGGTTCCTGATCCCGGCGCCGCCCGCGTCCTTCCCCGCCACGGCGCGCGCCTTCTCCCAGGCGAGGGGTGGGGACGGGCGCGGGCGGCGCCGCCTTCCGTCGTGACGCGGGGCCGGTGCCCGTCGCGTTCCGTCGTGACACGGGGCCGGCGCCCATCGCCCTCCGTCGTGACGCGGGGCCGGTGCCCGTCGCGTCCCAGATGATCGGCGCGGCGAGGCGCTTCGTCGGGCCCGATGCCGCCGGTACGGCGGGCCGCGCTTGGTGCTGTCTCACCCCACCGGTACGGCGGGACGCTCGGCGGCGGTCTCCATGCTCTCGGGGCTCTCGGGGCTCTGCGGGTTCTCGGGGCCGCGCGCGGTCCGGGAAGCCCGCAGGGAGAACAGGCTGACGGGCACGCCCACCAGCACGATGACCGCCGCGATGATCAGTGTGAACCGGTAGGCCTCCAGGAAGGCCGTCAGCGGCTTGACCCCGTCCCGCAGGATCGCGGACTGCCGGCCGTTGAGGATCGCGCCGAGGATGGTGACGCCGAGCAGGCCGAAGACCTCCCGTGAGACGTTCAGGACGCCCGCGGCCACCCCGGCCCGGTCGACGGGAAGCGTGCCCAGGATGGCCGTGGTGAGCGGTACCAGCAGGCCGCCGCCCAGCCCGTAGACCAGGAACCACGGCAGCAGGCTCTCGAACGAGCCGCCCTCTCCGACGAAGGAGATCCCGAACACCGCCACGCCCATCAGCAGGAGCCCGGCGGCGACGGTACGGGCGGTCCCGAGGGTCCTGTCGATCCGCGGGGCGGTGGCCGCGGTCGCGGCCATCACCAGCGCCATCGGCACGAACGAGGATCCGGCCTCCGTGGGGGAGAAGCCCAGCGCGTTCTGCAGGTAGAGCGCGGTGAAGAAGTAGATCCCGAACACCCCGAAGGCCCACAGCCCGGTCGAGAGCATGCCCCCGCTGAACACCCGCGACCGGAACAGCGACAGGTCGATCATCGGTTCCCGGCTCCTGAGTTCGACCACCGCGAACGTCGTGGCCGACACCGCGGCGAGCCCGAAGGCGCCCAGGATCTCCGGCGAGGTCCATCCGGCCCCGTCGCCCTCGATGAGCGCGTAGGTCAGCGCGAACAGCGCCAGGCTCGACGACAGCAGGCCGGGAACGTCCAGGCTGCGCCGTACCCGGTCCTGCGGGGGCACCCGGATCGCCCACAGTCCGAGCGCGAAGGTGACGACCCCGATCGGCACGTTGATCAGGTAGATCCATCCCCAGTGCCATCGCTCGCTGATGAGCCCGCCGGTCAGCGGGCCCAGCGCGAGGGCCAGCGCGCCGACCGCGCTCCACAGCCCGATCGCCGTGCCGCGCTCTCGCGGGTCGGGGAAGACGGACCGGAGCAGGGCGAGCGCGGTGGGCGTGAGAAAAGCGGCGCCGACGCCCTGCAGCGCCCGGGCGATGATCAGGCCCGTGCCGTCCGCGGCCAGCCCGGCGGCGAACGACGCCATGGTGAAGGCGCCAAGTCCGATCATGAAGATCCGCCGCCGCCCGAAGACGTCCGCCAGGCGCCCGCCGACCAGCATCAGCCCGGCGAAGACCAGGATTTAGCCGCTCACGATCCACTCCAGGCCCGAGATGCTCAACCCGAGGTCACGTTGGATCGTCGGCAGCGCGACGTTGACCACGTTGTTGTCCAGGTAGGTCATGAAGGTGGCCAGGGAGATCGCTCCCAGCGCCCACCACCTGCGGTTAGCCGTCACCACAACTCCTCTACGTTGTACCTGTACGGCGTACATGTACGATGGATAGTGGAACGTGTACGGCGTATAGTTGTCAAGCGTGATGGGAAAACTGACCCGTGAGGCCGTCGTCGAGCAGGCACTGGAGATCGGCACGGCCGAGGGACTCCAGGCGGTGACCATCCGGCGACTCGCCCAGGAGCTGGGGGTCACCCCGATGGCGCTGTACTGGCATTTCAAGAACAAGGACCAGCTGATCATCGGCATGGCCGACCACCTGATCCAGGGCTTCGTGATCGCCGAGGACTACGGCAGGCCGTGGCAGGAGCAGCTTCGCGAGCTCGTCACCGGTCTGATGAAGGTGCTGCGGCACTACCCGTGCGCGGCGGCCTTGCTGGAGGAGGTGGACCAGATGACCGTGCCGAGCTTCCTGAGGGTGTGGGACACCGCCCTCGGTCTGGCCAAGCAGGCGGGGTTCACCTACGAGGAGAGCTGCCTGATCTCCCAATACCTCCTCCAGGGCGCGATCGCCCTGGCCGCCGGTCCGGTGGCCCGCCGCCCCGGCCGGACGGAGCGGGACGCCGCCGAGAGCCTGCGCGTCAAGCGCGTCACCCTCCAGACCCTGCCCCCGGACGTCTACCCCCACATCGTGGAGATGGCCGTCCCGCTCTGTGAGGGCGGCCCGACCGAGCTCTACGACACCTTCGGCGTCGACCTGCTGATCGCCGGCATCGAGACCCTGGCGGCCCGTCTGCGCGACGGCTGACCTTCACCGACCTCCGCCCCCGTCCGCTCGGACCCGCGTCCTGCCGGGACTTCCATCGGCTCGGACCCGCGTCCTGCCGGGACTTCCACCGGCTCGAACCTCCGCCTCGCCCGGTCCTGCGGCCCGCCGGACCCGGGTCGTGCCCGGCGGAGGCGACGACCGCGCGATCCGATGTCTGGTCGCGGAAGCCGTAGCCCCGTAAGTTGATCGACATGACTGATCGTCCGTTTGAGCTCGTTTGCGAGGTCGAGCCGCCGACCCGCCCCGACCTGAAGCACGTCCGCCACCAGATCGGCACGCTCAGCAAGATCGCTCACTCGTTCCTGATCCCGGACAACCACATCGGCCGTGCCACGGTCTCCAGCGTCGCCGTCGCGCACGAGGTCCAGGCGATGGGCGGGCGCAGCATCGCGTGCCTCAACTCACGCGACCGCAACCTGCTGGGATTCCGTCGCGACCTGCTCACCGCCGCCGCCTACGGGGTGGACCAGTTCCTGTTCGTCTACGGCGACAAGCCCAACTCGGGCAACCGGACCAGCGACCTCACCGTGCGCTCGATGATCGAGGAGGTGCGTTCCCTCGGCGAGGACCCCGCCTTCGCCCACACGCCCGCCTTCCGGGTCGGCACCGCCGCTGGATTGCGCCCGCTGCCCGCCTGGAAGCGCGCGGCCGACTTCATGTTCGTCCAGGTCAGCTTCTCGGTCGACGCGCTGCTGCGGTGGCGCGAGGCCAACCCGGTGGACATGCCGGTCTACGCCGGGGTGATGGTCGTCGCCAGCGAGAACCACGCCCGCCGCCTGGCCGACGCGATCCCGGACATCGACATCCCCGCCGCCCTGGTGGACAGGATCGCGACCGACCGGCTCGCCGGGGTCGAGGCCGCGTGCGAGCAGGTGCTGCGCATCCGTGACTCAGGCGCCTTCGACGGCGTCCACCTGATCCCGGTGGCCCGCTACCGCGAGGTCGAGTCCCGGTTGAGCGACGCCCTGTGAACCCGCGCCAGCGCCGACATCAGGGCGCCCGCGAGGGCGACGGCGAACAGGACGGCGTAGGTCTTGCGGAAGCCGCCCATCAACTGCTCCACGGCGACGGGGGACATGCGCGACAGCGTCCCCGCGTAGACCTGGCCGCGTAGCCCGGGATCGACCGAACTGGTGAGGACGCTCAGGGTGAGGGCGACGCTGAGTACGATCCCGACATTCATGATCATTAGCCGGAAGCCGTTCACCAGACCGAGGCTCCCGGCGGGCAGGGCGGCCATGACCTGGGTGGTGTTGCCGGTGAGGAAGGTGCCGCTGCCGCAGCCGCACAGGAACAGGCCCACCCCGATGATCCAGTACGGCGTGGCGGGGTCGGTGTTCAGAAACAGGACGCCGAGCCCCGACGCGCTCAGCAGCGAGCCCCCGATGGACAGCGCGTAGGGGGAGACCCGGCGGCCGAGCGAACCGGCGACCGGGGAGGCCACCGCCATGGCGATCGGCACCGGCAGCACGCCCAGGGCGGCGGTGACGGCGTCGACGCCCCTGGCCGCCTGGAAATAGAGGGCGATGAGCAGGATCAACGCCGCGCGGGCCAGCGCGTTGCAGAACGAGGCGAGGTTGGCGAAGGCCAGCATGCGCTCGCCGAAGAGCCGCACGTTGAGCACGGGATGCGACGCCCTGCGCTCCACGACGACCAGGACGGGGATCAGAGCCGCCGAGACGGCGGCACCGACGATCACGACGGGGCTGGACAGGCCTCGCGACCCCGCCTCGGACAGCGTGACGAGCGCGGCCGACAGCAGGACGAAGACGATCAGGTTGCCCAGCGCGTCCACCGGCTCGCGCGGGCCGGGAGCGACCCGGCGGAGGGTGAACGCGCCCCAGACGAGGGCGACCAGCCCAGGGGGCACGTTCACCCAGAAGATCCACTGCCAGCCGGCGGTGTCGGCGACGAGGCCGCCCAGGGTGGGGCCGGCGAGCTGGGCGACCGAGAGGGTGCCGATGTAGACCCCCATGCCCTGGCTGAGACGGTCGGGCGGGAAGGCATCGGTGATCATCACCGTTCCGTTGGCCAGGATCATGGCCGCCCCGACGGCCTGCACCACCCGCATCGCGATCAGGAACCAGACACCGGGCGAGAAACCGGCCAGCAGCGACCCCGCCGTGAAGAGGGCGAATCCCGCCAGATAGACCTCCCTGCGCCCGAGCAGGTCGGCCACCCTGCCGAAGAAGACCAGGGTCGCGGTGTTGACGAGCAGGAACGCCAACAGGATCCAGCCGGAGGCGAACGCGTCGGCGTGGAAATGCCGGACCACCGCCGGAAGCGCCACGTTCAGCGTGCTTCCCGAGACGCCGATCAACACCAGGCCGAGGCTGGTGACGGAGCAGACCCGCCACGCGTAGCGGAGCTTCGAGGCGTATTCCGGCGAGCCGGGTGGGGCTTGGGGGAGGGAGTCGGACAGGTCCTGGGGAATGGAGACCATATGCCCCAGTCTGGCGTACGCCGTTCAGCCGATCACAGCGGCGTCAGCGAGCCCGCTTGCGGAGGCCCTCCATGTCATGGATGATCACCCGGCGGCGCCCCGTCTCGATCAGACCGCGGTCCCGGAGCGAGCGCAGCGCCTTGCTGACCGCCTCGCGGGAGGCCCCGGTCCAGCCGGCCAGCTCGTCCTGGGAGAGCGGCAGCGTCACCCGCACCCCGCCGTTGACCGGCTCGCCGTACCTCTCGGCCAGCTCGACCAGCCGGGTCGCCACCCGGCCGGTGGTGTCGAACGCGCCGTACTCGATCCGCTTGCGGTCGGAATCGCGCATCTTGCCGATCAACATCTGCATGAGCAGCACCGCGACCCGGCCGTTGTCCCGCAGGTAGCCGGAGAAGTCACGGATCGCGATCCCCTCGACCGGCTCCAGCGCGGTGACCGTGGCCGACCTCGGCAGGCCGTCCAGGGCGGCGAACTCGCCGAGCAGCGCACCCGGCCCGCGCACCGCGAGGACCACCTCGGTCCCGGTGGCGGTGTGCGAGGAGACCTTGACCCGGCCGGAGGTCAGCAGGAGCACCCAGTCGGCCACGTCGCCCTCGGTGCACACCGCCGCTCCCCGGTCCCAGCTCCGGGGCCGTCCGGCCGCGTGCAACGCGGCGACCTCGTCGGCGGTGAGCAGGGTGACGAACTCGCCCGGTTCGGGGGTGGGACTCACGGGCACCTCCTGGCGCTGTCGATGGTGGCCGTACGGCTCTCACGCGAGAACGGATCTCTACGAGTCTCTACGAGAGGCCGGACAGTACGTACGCGTGGACGGGCTGTTGTTTGCCCTTGAGCGCGAGGCCGCCCAGCGGACGGACCCGGGGACGAGGGGAGATCTGGTCAAGGGTGCTCTGGCCGATCACGACGGTACCGGGTTCGGCGACGCCCTCCAGTCGGGCCGCAACGTTCACGCAGTCGCCCATCGCGTTGAACCCGCGCAGCTCGGGACTGCCGATGTTGCCGACCAGCGCGAGCCCGGTGTTGATCCCGATCCTGAAGCGGGGATACCCCGCCGTCCCGGCGGCGATCTCCTCGGCCGCCTCCTGCATGGCCAGGGCCGCTCTCGCCGCGGCGGCGGCGTGTCCCTCCTGCGGGGCGGGCGCGTTGAACAGCGCCAGCAGCGCGTCTCCCACGAACTGGACGATCGTGCCCCCGTTGCTGAGGATGATGGGCACGGCGGCCGTGTGATAGCGGTTCAGCATCTCGACGATCTCTCCCGGCGCCGCCCGCTCGGAGAAGCTCGTGAAACCCTTCAGGTCGGCGAAGAGCGCGGTCAGCTCGACCAGCTCGCCGCCGAGCGCCGCCGTCCGAGGGTCGGCCAGCAGGGAGTTGGCCACGTCCGGCGACATGTACTGCCGGAACAGGGTCGACAGCTCCTGGTAGAGGCGGGCGTTCTCCAGGGAGATGGACATCTGACCCGCCAGCGTCGCGGCGAGCACCTCGTCCTGCGGGGTCATGCCCACCGGTACCTCCAACGCGCCGGCGAGCTGCCCTTTCACGGTCAGCGGATGGACGACCGTTGTGCCGAGCCGGACGGGCTCGTTGCCCGGAAAGTCCTGCGGGCCGTAGTCCCGGCCGCCCATGGAGACGCGCCCTTCCGACACCAGCGTCATGCGCACGTCGCCGTATGCCTGTCGCACCCGGTCCAGGGCCCTGGTCAGCAGCTCGCGCTCGGGCAGCCCCACGCGGGCCTGGTTGCCGGTGTCCACCAGCGCGGCGAGCCGTTCGGACAGCTCACGCTCGTTGGCCAGCGCCTCGCCTGCCCGGTCGAGCACCGCGGCCTGTCCTTCGGTGAGCCCGAACTTGCCCGCCAGCCGGGTCGCGACCGGAACCCTGGTCTCCGCCCGGCGCCGCAGGTGGCCGACGAGCTCCTCCAGGGCGTCTTCGTACTCGGCTCTGATCTTCCGGACGGTGGCCGACAGCGCCACCGAGTCGAACAGCCCCGCGCTGGTGCCTTCCCGCCGGAACTGCAGGTGGGCGCTGTAGGCGACGAACACGAAGGCCAGGGTCAGCAGCAGGTGCCACAGCCACCACGACATGTGCCAGTTGTGGCGGGACATCCCGGCGACCATCGCCTCGGCCAGCAGCGCGTAGGCGGTGATCAGGCTGATCAGCATGGCGGCCGGGCGTCTGCGGTGCAATCGGAACATCATCACGGCGGCCGCCGTGTACAGGGCGACCCCGACCGGTTCGAGCCCGCCGAGACCCGCGCCCTGAGGGGGAGACGGATCGCTCAGCGCGGTCAAGCCCGGCACCAGGGAGGCGACCCCCCACGCGACGAGCAGCAGGGCGAGCCCGCCGCGCAGCCAGACCTGCGATTCCAGCACGATGCGGGCCGCCCGCTCGTTGAGCGGCAGCGCCGAGACCGCAGCGAAGACCGAGGCGACGAGGAGGCCGACCGGCTGGGACAGGTCGAATCCGTAGCTCCCCCTCTCCAGGATGATCTGGGGGGTGGCCAGGCCATGCATGAGGAAGAAGCCCGCGCTGCTCAGGAAGACCAGCGAGACCAGCAGCAGCCGCGCGTCGGCCCGCCGGGCCGACGCCTGGCTGATCATCGTGCCCAGGACCACGTTGATCCCCGCCACACCGAGGATCAGCCAGAAATGGCCGAGGTTGTCGTGCCACTGGCCGTTCAGGTCGTCGTGGTTGGCCAGCAGCAGCCAGAGCCCGAGCATCGGCAACGCCAGGTGGATCACCCAGACCACCGCGCGGACCGGTTGGGTCGCCGGCGGAAGGTAGGGCTCTGACCTGGTGCGTTCTTCGATCGACGTGCTCATGAGGTCGTTGGTCGGCACGGGTGGCCTCCGTGTCATGGAAACCCCGGCGGGCTTCCCGTCGCGTCCGCCCACGCCCACCGGGCGGGGTTCCCCCGAACCGTTCGATTATCGCGCACCTCGCTGATCGGGACGCGGAAGATGTTCGGCTTCAAACCGTTATGTTTGCCGCGTCAACCATTAGAACGGTCCAAACGTGAAACATCCGACTCACAGAACACACCAGGTCCCTGGTGTTGCAGAAAGGAAGCCACATGGCTTTCAAGGTGCCGGGCGTGCGCACGATGGGTGTCGTAGCCGTCGGAGTATTGGCTGGAACTCTCCTCACCGTGGGCGGCAGCGCCGTCGCCTCGACGGCTGGTGCCGACGTTCACGCGTGTGTGAACAAGAAGACGCGCTACGCGCGCATCGTCAACCCGACCGCCGCGTGCCGGGTGACCGAGTTCCGCGTCACCTGGGGTGACGGCCGCTCCCAGTCCCAGAGTGTGAACACCGCCGGCCCGCAGGGCCCGCAGGGGCCCGTGGGCAAGACCGGTGCCACCGGCCCGGCCGGCCCGCAGGGGTTGCGGGGCTTCGCGGGCAAGCAGGGACCGGCCGGTCCGCAGGGCGTGAAGGGCGAGCAGGGTCTGCCCGGCAAGGACGGTCTGCCGGGCAAGGACGGTCAGGACGGCAAGCAGGGTCTGCCGGGCAAGGACGGTCAGGACGGCAAGCAGGGTCTGCCGGGCAAGGACGGCCAGGACGGCGCTCCGGGCAAGCAGGGCGAGCAGGGTCTGCCGGGTAAGGACGGCAAGGACGGCCTGCCCGGCAAGCAGGGCGAGCAGGGCCCGCGCGGCTACCCCGGCCACGAGGGCCAGGACGGCCGGAACGGGCAGGACGGCGAGAGCGCTTACGAGGTCTGGCTCGAACTGCCGGGCAACAGAGGCAAGTCGAAGGCGGAGTTCATCGCGTCGCTGAAGGGTCCCAAGGGTGACAAGGGTGACCCCGGCACGCCGGGCTCGGGCGGCGGCTCCGGTGGCGCTCCCACCCTCAGCACCGTCACCGCGTCGTTCACCTTCGGCGGCCAGGGCGGCACCCAGAGCGTGAGCTGTGGTGCGGGCAAGGTCGCCACCGGCGGCGGCTTCAGCAGCAGCGGCAGCGCTTCCGGCCAGGTCTACGCGAGCGCGCCCAACGCCGGCAGCGGCGCGCCGACCGGCTGGACCGTGAGCGGCAAGAACACCAGCGGCCTCGTCTACGCGGTCTGCATGTCCTCCTGATTCTCGGCGGAACACGACCGGCGGAAGGCCTCCCGGGCGGTTGCCGGGCGGCCCTTCCTCGCCGGAGGACGGCCCCGGAAGCGGGACCGCGCGTGAACGCGAAGGGGGTACGGCTCGCGGTAGAAGCGTTCTTAAGGTGAGAACTTTAAGGAGGCTCCATGAGCGAGCCCGCCCCCGTGGTCTCCTACGCGCGAATCTCCTCGGATCTCCGGGGCGACGAACACGGCATACAGGACAAGTACCAGCTCAACCGGGAGACGGCGGCTCGGCATGGCTGGGCTGTCGTCTTCGAGTTCACCGACAATGACAAGTCCGCCGACAAGGCTGACGTGTTCTCCGAGTCGTAGGCGAGACCGCCAGGACGGAAGATCGCGGAGGGGCGGGGCGCTTTTTTTGCGTTGTGCGGGCTCAACCCAGCCAGAAGGCGGCGAGCGACCAAGCCTCCTCGCCGTTTGTAGAGCCGTCGTGCGGCAGGAACTCCGTGGGGGCGATGTACCCCTGACCGGGCTCCAGCCGGATGCGCAGGCACCGCAGCGGGTGACCCTCTGCGACGTAGCGGCGCAGGTCGTCGGTGTGCGGGTAGTACCCGTCCTGGTCACAGCCCAGGGTGCGGCAGATCTCCTTGATGTCCCGGTCGCCGACCAGGAGATAGCGGGTGCCGGGTCCCAGGTTGAGGCAGAGGCGTCGACGGCTGTTCTGCCGGGCAGGGTAGGGCAGCCGGTCGAAGTTGTCGACGTGCAGTCCGATCCGGTGGCCAGTCGTGGAGTCCTCGGTGCTGGTGAGCAGCCCGGCAGGGCTGGCCGTACAGGCAAGGCGCCTGTACGGCCAGCGGCCTTCCAATGGCTCGAGAGCGGTCGCGGCGTCCACACGGCCTTGTAGGTCGTCGGAGGCGAACACCGGCAGAGGTTGGGCGACCAGCTCGATCACCACGCTGGTCGGGGTGGCATCGTCGGGCCGCAGCCGGTCGGCTTCCACGCTGCTGAGGAGTGTCCAGTCCTCCCGGGGGACGACGGCCACGCCGTCGTCATAGCCCGGCGCGTCGCCAGCCTGTCTGACGTTCCCGATCTCGATACGTCCCTGGATATCGCTGAACCGGTCGAACCGCAGCCCTAAGCCCATGTCTCCACCTCCTTGATTGTCGGGTCCTAATCGAAGGTGATCTCCTGTTCGGCCGCGAACGCCTGGGCGAGGCCCTGGAGCTGTAGCCGATCGATGATGATCTTCTTTAGCGCGGTCACGCCGCGAAGGCCGGACAGGTCGTTGCCGCGCAGGTCGCAGTCACGGTAGGTGCCGCCGTCGAACTCCGTCAGGTGCAGGTCGCATTCGTCGAACGCCACGTCGCTCAGGTCAGAGCCGCTGAAACGCGCTTCTCGCAGCGAGCAGTCGGTGAAGATCACCGAGCCTGTGGCACGGAGGCGGGTAAAGGCCGCGTAGTCCAGCTTGCACCGCTCGAAGACCACGTCATCGAGCGTGACCTGCTCCCACGCAGCGCCAAGCATCTTGCAGTCAGTGAAGGTCACGCGGGAGAGCTTGCTGTCCTCCCAACGGAGGCCGGACAGGTCACAGCCGGAGAACTCGACCGAGTGCAGACGCAGGTCGTCCAGGCGGGCCCGCTGGGTGGTGAGACCGGCGACGCGCCCGTCCACGAGCTGGGTCCTCGACAGAGGCAGCTCGCGCAGACTGGCGTCGCCGTATCGGAAATCGCGCAGCGTGCCGTGCTCGCCTTCCAGCGAATCGACCTCGTCCAGGTCCGCGTCATCCAGGTCCGGCAGCGTAACGCTCGTCTGGCGTACGGTGCGTGTTTCCATCGTCCTGCCTTCCATATCGGTCCCGTCGTGGGCGCGGTGACCCCGCGCCCACGACGGTCATCCGCTATTTCTTCTTGCCCCAGTTGTCCCAGCTCGGCTTGTTGTCGAATCCGCCCTTCTTGCCGTTGTCCCAGCTCGGCTTGTTGTCGAATTTGGGGGCCTGCAGCGGAGCGGGGATTTCGAGGGCACTGAAGCCGATCAGGTCGCCGACCACCTTCGCATCCGTGGTGGTCAGGTATTCCAGCATGGTCATGCCGCGCTCTCCTTTTGGGTCGAGGTGTACAGAGCGGTGATGAGGGCTTGACGGGTGAGTCGGCAGTAGTCGGTCTCAGTGGTGGCGAAGCTGCCGTTCTCGAAATAGCGATTGCAGGCCTGCGCGCCGCGGCAGAAGTCAAAGAACTCGCATTCCGCCTGGCACCGGGACAGGCCGGTCATGAACTCGGCGACGTAACGCAGCCGGTGCGCCTGATCCAACATGCTGGAGATGCTCTGATCGCGGACGTTCCCGGCAACGAAGTTGCCGTAGTCGTCGTCGCTGATGCCGGCCAGCTCGGGCGACGCCAGTACCACGTCTCCATCCACCGACACGGTCGGAATCGGATCGAGGCCGTACCTACACCACTGGTCGCGCTGCCCGCTGCGGGCGAGGTGCAGGTAGTCGGTGAGCCGTTCGAGCTCCCGCAGCGCGGGCCCTTCGCTGTGGGCCCTGCGCCAGTCCATGACTCGCTGCCAGAACCGCTCGGCCTGGTCCTGGGTGATCCCGCACCGTCGATAGTTGACGCCTTCCATCTCCTCCACGTTCAGGCCGATGGTGTGCGGCCCCAGGTTGGTGAGGAAGTCCAGGAGCGATTCGGGCTGCTCAATGCCCTCAGCCCCCACGACGGCGATCAAGCTGAAGCGGATGCCGTAATCGCGGAGGCGGCTGATGCCGCGCACGATCCGGTCGAAGGCAGGCCGGCCGCGTAGATCAACCCGCCGGGCGTTCAGAGCCGCTGGGCCGTCGATGCTGACGCCGACACGGACCTGGTAACGGGCGAGCAGGTCGCACCACTCGTCATCGATGAGAGTGGCGTTGGTCTGCGCACTGTGCTGGATCCGGCCCGCGTGGCGTAGTTCCTCGAACGGCGCGAGCAGCTCCTCGAATTTGCGTTTACCCAGGGTGAGGGGCTCCCCACCGTGCCACACGATGTCCAGTTGGCCGCTGGAGTCGGTCAGGTCCGCAGCCGACTCGGCAACGGCCTGGGCGACCTCGGGGGACATCTCACGGCGGAGGCGCCGGTGTGGCAGGTAGCAGTACACACAGTCGAGGTTGCACAGCGTGGTCGGCTGGAGGATCAGTGTCCCCGGTCGGCCGAACCACCGATCGAACTCTAATCGTCCTTCCATCTCAATCTCCGATCTGTGAACAGAAGCTGATCTATGGGGACTGGGCAGTGGGTGTGCGGTCGCGTCTGCCTCGGGCGGCCCTGGGGATGAGGGCCGCCCGAGGACGGGACGGCGCGGCAATGCGGGACGGGGGCGCTCCGTGCCGCCGCGCCAGCTCAGGGGGTGGTTCGTGGCCCGTACGTATGCGCCGGCTCGACCTGGTCGGCCAACGCGGAGCCGAGCGTCTCGGGCGAGGGACAAGCGACCGTGTACTTGACGCCGCCCCTCTGCTCCCGTTGGGACAAAGGCGCACGCCGGATGGCCGTCCACCGGCCGAGGACCGGATCATGGGTGATGTGCCAGCCGGGGTAGGTCTGCTCCAGCGCGGCGAGCTGGCATTGCTGCCGCGTGATGAGCACCCCTTCGAGGATGGGCGCCTCGGGATCGGTCATCGCGTGCTCTCGTATGGATGACGCGGGCGGGTCGGGTAACGACTCCGCCCGCCCGCGTCACGCACAATGCCGACGCCCCTTCGCGCCGTGCTGTGCGGTATCTGCGGCACGGCGGCGTGCGCCTGGGAAACGATGCCGCCGTGCCTGCTCTGGGGAGGTGTGGGGAGCGCGTGCCAGGCGAAGGACATCTCCGCCTCGCGCATTCGCTCCGCCAGGCCCTTGGGGGTGTCGTCTTCGACGATCAACGGCTTCGGCGTCGGCCAGGCCGCCACGGCGTAGAAACGGCGGTTGCCGAAGCTGTAGAGCACGCTCCAGCCGGGCCATGCCTGATCGAGTCGTCCCGCTTCGGCGCGGGCCGAGCCGTCCCATACGCGACGCCGCACGGCGGCGGGGGCCAGGTCCGCGCGGTGCCGTCCGGGCGCGCGGGGGCGCCCGATCACGCGACCACCCGCCCGGCGATCTCTTCCTGCCGGGCGACCTCGGCCTGTAATGCGTCGAGGGTGTCGGCGTCCAGGTCGGGTTTGGCTCCGGCCTTCACCGCGTCCCGGGGGAATGGCTCGCGGCGGAACGCCCAGAAGCGGCCCCGGTCGCTGATGATCACCCGCCAGCCCGGAATCGCGGGGATCGCGGACTCGAGCATCGTGGATCTAACATCCTCCATGGATCGGACCTCCATCCGATCAAGGACCCGTCCGGTCGTCGCGAGCGATGGGCGGGTCCGCCTTATGCGGTAGGGAAGAAGTGTCTGGAGTGCGCCGCCCGGCGCGGGCGGGCGGTGCGTCGGTGGTGCTGCTTTCGCCCGGCCGAGGCCGTAGACACTCGCGCGGGTGCCGCCGGGCGCGGGGCGTCGGCCGTCATCACGCCGAGTCGGCCCGGTGGCGGCGGGTCGCGATCCGGGCCGTGGGAAGGGCCGAGGCGTCCGCTTGGACAGCGGACTTATGGGGGTCGCGGCTGGAACGCTCGTGAGCGACTCGGGGTGGCGCTGCACGGGTACCAGCGGGATCACGTTGCCGGGTGCTACGTCGATGGGCGGATCGAAGCCGGGCAGGTGGTGCGAGCCGGTACGGTGCCGCGCCTCCAGACGGGCCTCCATCAGCGCGCTGGAGGGCTGTACGTACTCGTGATCGGCGCTCTGGCTGGCGCAGCCGTGTGCGTAAGGGGCGTGCCCGCAGGCAGCGCATCCCATCGGCATCGGTGCGGCGTTGGCGAAACAGCCGCAGCCGCCGCGGGACGCCGCGGGCCGGTCGAGGACCAGATTAGGCTTGGTCATGGGTCAGGACTCGCTTCCTGATCAAGGACCTGTCCCGACGGTCGCAACGTCGGGCAGGTCCGTTTATTTATGGGGTTAATGTGTGGTGAAGTCGCAAGCCTGCTCCAAAGCCGCATGTAGCATTTCCGGCTTGATGATGCGTCGCGGTGTCGCGAGCCAATACCGTCCAGGTGGCGTCTTCCGCTAGATCGGTGGCATGAGAAAGCGGTGAGTCACTACGAGAATTCGCGTGTCCGGCCTTTCCCAGTCGTCAGTCTCTCCGGCTGGAATCAGGAAGTACACAGTGCGCTCAGCCGGATCGACGATGACCGGAAAATCACCTTCGGGTAGCCGCGTTAGTGTCGCCAAACCGATGTATCGCGGTACGCGGATTGCATCCCATTCAAATTCTTTCGACCAAGGGAACAGGCTCGTGGTGCTATCCGGTGTGGCTCCGATTGCATTCATGATCAACGCCTCTGCCGTCGTGTGAATTCGCTGCGACGGTAGGCGTCTTCGGAGCCCGTTACCCGAACTGCTGGTTCGGGTAACCAGTGGTTCGGGCGCTTAGAGGAGCTCCAGGCGCTCTGTGAGCACGTCCACTTGTCTCCGGTATATGGGACGTGCGCGGCGGCGAAGACGAATGACCATGTCCTGGGCGAGGCGGCTTCGGGCGAGGTCCTCGGGTGCTATCTGGAGCAAGTCGAGGAGGTGAACTATGACGGCTGCGTCCTCACGCCGTAGGTCGTAGCAACGGGCCACATCGAGCAAGAAGGTGAAGCGGCGTTCCAGCGACGGGAGATGACTCGTGTCGATCTGGTCTGCGACTCGCAACGCTTCGGCAGCCTCGCCGGCCTCCATCTCGATGCTCACGCTGTGCAACTCGACATTGGTCGGCCCGAATACGGTCCACATGGAGTTTCCCTCACCGACCTGCCTCGCTCGGAGAGCGGCCTTGTCGCGGAGGCGCTGTCGGGCGCTTCTCCACCTCTTTCGGCGGGCGTCGGCCACAACCGCCACCAGCTCCAGCGCACCAGTCAGTGCCGCGGGTTCGCTGTCTTGAGGGGTGCCAAGCTGCTCGATGCCAAGGCATGCGATCTGCTCGGCGCCTTCGTGCTCTCCATCCGCGAGGAGAACGTGGCCGAGGTTCCATTGCGCTGCCGCAATACGGATCGGGTCGTCCGCGTCCTCGGCGGCACGCAGACCGCGGTCAGCCACCATGAGGGAGAGATCGACCCGATCGGCTCGGCGGCAGTAGGACCGGAGCAGGAAGTAAAGATCGGCCGCCGCCCGGAAGGTGTCTCGCCGGGAAGCGGAGTCAGTACTCGTCCGGTGGACGCGCACAGCGTGCTCGGCGTCGGCGATCAGGCTCGGCAACACGGTCGCCGCGTCGGTAAATCGCGTGGGGCTGGTCTGCCACATCCTCCACGCCGATTCCACTCGCTCCCGTAACTCGGTAGACGAGACGGATCGGGAACTCCGAGGAGGGCCGTATCCCATCAGGGCGCGAGTGACGTCTTGAGCGATGATGCTGCCCTTTCCAGCTGGCTCTTTGGGGGCCTCGTCGATTAGTGCCGATACGGGGACGCCAAGTTCGGCGGCGAGAGCGTGCAGAACGGGTAGTGATGGTATTTTCAAGCCGCGCTCGATCTGCGAAAGGTATTCCTCGGTTATGCCGCACAGGCCGGCGACTGCGGCTTGCTTGCGCTGCTTTTTCTCTCGCCAGTAACGGATGCGCTCCCCGATGGGGAGAGTCACTGTCATCCCGGCCCCCTTTCTGACCGATGTGCTGAGCGTAGACCGGATGAGGATCGGGATGGCTCAGTCCGGGGCAATGGTGTGACAATCTGAAACGGCATGAGCCAACTGGAGGTAGCGATGACGGCGCTTCGGGTCGTTTTGTGGGACATTGACCACACGCTCATAGACATGAGGGGTATCGGTCGCGAACTGTCCGCACAGGCGTTCGAGCGAGTGACCGGAGTGCCGATGCGCCAGCAAGCGAAGATCGACGGCATCACGGAGTCTGTGATCTTCCGGGAGACGGCCAAGCTCCACGGCCTGACCACCGGCCGGGAAGACTTTGAGCGCTTCGCCGACGCTCTCGCCGAGGCCCATATCCTGCGGCACACCGACCTGCGAAACCAGGGGCACGCCCTCCCCGGTGCATCAGCCGCCCTGGACGCCCTGGCCGACCTTCCAGGTGTCGCGCAGACGGTGGTGACCGGGAACGTTCGCGCCGTCGCGGAGATCAAGCTTCAAACGTTCGGGCTCGATCGCGGTATCACCTGGGAGATCGGGGCCTTCGGTGAAGACGATGACGTCCGCGCCGAGCTGGTGCGGATCGCGCTGAAGCGGGCTGCCGCTGCATTCGATGAAGCTGTGGAGCCTGCGGATGCGGTGCTCATCGGGGACACACCTGCTGATGTCGAAGCCGCTGTTCAGAACGGAGTGCCAGTCGTCGCGGTGGCAACGGGTCGCAGCACCACGGACGAGCTGCTGGAGGCAGGGGCGACCTGCGTTCTGCCTGATTTACGGGATACCGCTCTTTTCGTAGCGGTTGTGAAAAATCAAGGCCAGCGCCCATAGGGAAGCTCCTGGTGACCAGGGCGCCGAGGCGGAAGAATCGCTCGGCCATCCCGGACGAGGAAGGGGCTCCCGGACGCGAAAGGGGGTACGGCCCGCAGGCCGTACCCCCTTTTCACTGCTTTGCGGATCAGCCGAAGATGCTCGGCAGGGTGGCGGTGTGGATCTCCCGGAGCTCGACGATCGGGATGTCCAGGACGCCCTCGACGACCAGGGAGCCGCCGCCGGTGGTGCCCAGGCCGTAGCAGGGCACCTCATGGGTGGCGCAGAGCTCGGCGAAGGCGTCGAAGGACTCCGGCGCCACGGTCACCAGCGCGCGGGCCGACGACTCGCTGAACAGGTCGACGAACGCGTCGTCTCCCGTCAGGGAGACCGTGCAGCCGACTCCCTGGGTGAGGCAGGACTCGGCCAGGGCGATCGCCAGACCGCCGTCGGACAGGTCGTGCGAGCCGGTCAGCAGGCCCTGGGAAGCCGCCTCGGCCAGGACGAGCGCCAGCGCGCGCTCGGCCTCCAGGTTCGCCTGGGGCGGCAGGCCGCCCAGGTGGCCGTGGGCCACGTGCGCCCATTCGGAACCGCCGAGCTCATCCTCGGTCTCGCCGAGCAGGATGACCCGGTGGTCCGGGCCGGCGAAGCCGCTGCGCACCCGCTTGGCCACGTCGTCGATCACGCCCAGCACGCCCACGACCGGGGTCGGGTGGATCGGGGTGGATCCCGTCTGGTTGTAGAAGGAGACGTTTCCGCCGGTCACCGGCACGCCCAGGGTCCTGCAGGCGTCGGCCAGGCCGCGCGTGGCCTCGGCGAACTGCCACATGACCTCGGGGTCCTCGGGGGAGCCGAAGTTGAGGCAGTCGGTCACCGCGAGCGGCCGGGCACCGGTCACCGCCACGTTGCGGTAGGCCTCGGCCAGGGCGAGCTGCGCGCCGGCGTACGGGTCGAGCCGGGCGTAGCGGCCGTTGCCGTCCGTCGACAGCGCGATGCCCCGGGCCGTCTCCTCCGCCCCCGGCATGACCTCGCTGATCCGCAGCACACCGGCGTCGGCGGGCTGGGCCAGCACGGTGTTGCCCCGGACGTAGCGGTCGTACTGGGAGGTCACCCACTCCTTGGACGCAAGGTTGGGCGAGCCGAGCAGCTCCAGCAGGGTCGCCCGCAGGTCTGCGGGGCGCTCCAGCCGTGCCGGGCCGTCGGCGTTGAGCGCGGCCTGACCGGCCGGCTCGTGGAACGGCCGCTCGTAGACCGGGCCGTCGTCGGCCGCGGTGCCCGGCGGGATGTCCACGATGGTCTCGCCGTACCAGGTCATCACCAGGCGGCCGGAGTCGGTGACCTCGCCGATCACGGTCGCGGGGATGTCCCACTTGGCGCAGATCGCCATGAAGGCCTCGATGTCGTCGGGCGTGACGACGGCCATCATGCGTTCCTGCGACTCGCTCATCAGGATTTCCTCGGGCCGCAGCGACGGATCGCGCAACGGGACCAGGTCGAGCCTGACGTCCATGCCGCCGGTGCCCTTGGCGGCGAGCTCGGTGGTCGCGCAGGAGACGCCGGCGGCGCCGAGGTCCTGGATGCCGACGACCACGTCGGCCTGGTACAGCTCCAGGCAGCACTCGATCAGCAGCTTCTCCATGAACGGGTCGCCCACCTGGACGCTGGGGCGCTTGGCGTGCGACTCGTCCTCGAAGGTGGCCGAGGCCAGCACGGACGCGCCACCGATGCCGTCGGGGCCGGTCAGCGCGCCGAAGAGCACGACCTTGTTGCCCGGACCGGGGGCGGTGGCCAGCTTGATCTGGTCCTTGCGGAGCAGGCCCACGCAGAGCGCGTTGACCAGGGGGTTGCCGATGTAGCAGGGGTCGAAGACGACCTCGCCGCCGATGTTGGGCAGGCCCAGGCAGTTGCCGTAGTGGCTGATGCCCTCGACCACTCCGGGCAGCACCCGCCGGGTGTCGTGGGCGTCGGCGGCGCCGAACCGCAGCGCGTCCATGACCGCGATCGGCCGGGCGCCCATCGACATGATGTCGCGGACGATGCCGCCGACGCCCGTCGCCGCGCCCTGGTGCGGCTCGACGTAGGACGGGTGGTTGTGCGACTCGATCTTGAAAGTGACGGCCCAGCCGTCGCCGATGTCCACGACGCCGGCGTTCTCGCCCATGCCGACGAGCAGCGCCTCGGACTCGGGGGCCTTGGTGCCGAACTGGCGCAGGTGCACCTTGGAGGACTTGTAGGAGCAGTGCTCGCTCCACATGACGCTGTAGATGGCCAGCTCGGAGCTGGTGGGCCGACGGCCGAGGATCTCACGGACCCGGTCGTACTCGTCGGTCTTCATCCCCAGCTCGGCGTACGGCTGGCGCTCGTCGGGGGTGTCCTCGGCCCGCTTGACGGTGTCCAGGCCCGCGTGGCCGTCGGCGCCGTGCTTGTCGGCTCGCTCGCTCACAGGTTCACCAGCTTCTTCAGGATGGAGGAGAAGAACCCGCGGCCGTCGGTGCTCGGGGCGCCGGTGAGGTCCTCGACCGCGTGCTCGGGGTGCGGCATGAGGCCCACGATGTTTCCGGCCTCGTTGCGGATGCCCGCGATGTCGTTGATCGAGCCGTTGGGGTTGCCTCCGACGTAGCGGAAGACGACCTGGCCGTTCGCCTCCAGCGCGCCCAGGGTCGCCTCGTCGGCGACGTAGCGGCCTTCGCCGTGCTTGACCGGCAGCACGATCTCCTGCCCCTCGGTGAAGTCCGAGGTCCAGGGGGTGTCGTTGGTCTCCACCCGGATGCCCTGGTCACGGCAGATGTAGTGCAGCCCGGCGTTGCGCATCAGCGCACCGGGCAGCAGGTGGGCCTCGCAGAGGATCTGGAATCCGTTGCAGGTGCCCAGCACGGGGAGCCCGGCCCTGGCGGCGGGGATCAGCTCCCCCATCAGCGGCGCGAACCTGGAGATGGCCCCGCACCGCAGGTAGTCCCCGTAGGAGAACCCGCCCGGCAGGAAGACCGCGTCCACCCCCTTGAGATCGGCGTCCGCGTGCCACAGCGGGACGGCTTCGCCCCCTGCGTGGCGCACGGCGCGGGCCGCGTCCTGATCGTCAAGAGTTCCGGGAAAAGTGACGACGCCCACGCGGGCAGCACTCATGACAGCGTTCCCCTCCACAAACGAGCACCGCGCCGACGTCTCACACATCGGACGACGGTCTGCGGCGGTGCGCCCAGGCTATCCGCTCCCGGAGGAGAGGTCACACGCGGAGTCGTCCGATCGCACAGCTCACCCGGCGGGAAGCGGCCTGCGGCTTGGAGGATCGCACAACGCCGACCCCGGTCCTGCCGGTCCGGTGAGATTTCCGTACGGCGGTGCGGACGTGCCGAGCACCTGAGGCGGCGGACACGGGACGGGCACCGGGGCGGGCGTGGCGGTGGGCCTAGACGGCGGCCAGCATGGAGCGGCGCAGGAAGGCGGCGTCCGCGTCCCAGTCGAGGTGTTTGCGCAGGTGAACGGTGGTTCCCCGGCCGGGGGTGATGTCGAAGGAGATCTCGTCCACCACGGCCTGCATGATGAGGATGCCCCGGCCGTTCTCGATGTCGGCCGAGGGATGCTGCTCGGGCACCCGGGTCAGGCCGTGGCCCCTGTCGATGATGCGGACGTCGCAGCGGCCGTAGCCGACCGCGGCCTCGACCTCGTAGCGGTTGGCCGGGCCACCATGGCGCACCGCGTTCGCGCACGCCTCGGTGACCGCGAGCAGGATGTCGGACACGCAGTCCTCGGTGACGCCGAGCGAGCGCAGCGAGTCGCCCAGGGCTCTGCGGACCATGGGAATGCCGATGGCCTCTCTGGGCAGAGCCAACGAGAACTCGATATCCACCGGATTCCTCCCGGGCCAGACGTCACCTTGTCAAGGTTTCCCCCCAGAATCCGGGCTAACCGCAAAATAACCTTAATGTTATTTAGTGTTGGTCAACCTGTGGGATTAGGGAACATCCTGAGCGTGATTTAGCCGGACGTAAGGGAATCCCCTGTGTGGTATGTGATGGCCTACGACTCGACCGTGACCTTGTAGTCCTCGATCACGGTGTTGGCCAGCAGGGTTTCGGCCATCTTGCGGACGTCCGCAAGCGCGGCCTCGTCGGCCGGGCCGTCGATGTCCACCTCGAACCGCTTGCCCTGCCGTACCGCCGAAACACCCGAGAAGCCGAGCCGCGGCAGTGCACGGGCGATCGCCTGCCCCTGCGCGTCGAGAATCTCGGGCTTCAGCATGACGTCAACGATGACGCGCGCCACGGTGTTCCTCCTGGTTGCAGCGGGGACGGTTCGCCGCCTCAAGGGTAACGGGCTTCTTCGGCAGTTCGTCGCCGGGTGTCGGCATCCCCCGTGCGAGGGTAAAGAGAGGTCCGGTGGGAACGGGGAGCGTATGGATGCCGTGACAGGACTTGCGCATAGGTATGTGACCTCTGCCACGATGTCCCCAAACGCAGACGAACCACCACCAAACGGGTCGGATGCGTCGCTAACCGGCCGCCCAAGGATGGCGAACCCACCGGGACGGCCCCGAGCACACAGGAGCGGCACGTGACAGCCGAGGCCCCTCGTGGTGCGCAAGCACCTCCGGAGCTCGTCCAGTTGCTGACCCCCGAAGGGGAACGGGTCGAGCATCCCGACTACGACATCGATCTGACGCCGGAAGAGATCCGCGGGCTCTATCGGGACCTGGTCCTGGTTCGTCGCGTCGACCTGGAGGCCGTGGCCCTGCAACGCCAGGGCGAGCTGGGCATCTGGGCCTCCCTGCTCGGGCAGGAGGCCGCGCAGATCGGCTCGGGCCGGGCGCTCACCGAGACGGACATGGCCTTCCCGACCTACCGCGAGCACGGCGTGGCCTGGTGCCGTGGGGTGGACCCGGTGAACCTGCTCGGACTGTTCCGCGGCGTCAACCACGGCGGCTGGGACCCGGCCGAACACAACTTCCACCTGTACACGATCGTGATCGGCAGCCAGACCCTGCACGCGGTCGGCTACGCCATGGGCGTGCAGCGCGACGGCGCCGTCGGGGAGAACGGGACCGCCACGATCGTCTACTTCGGCGACGGCGCCACCTCCCAGGGAGACGTGAACGAGTCGTTCATCTGGGCGTCGGTGTTCAACGCGCCCGTGGTCTTCTTCTGCCAGAACAACCAGTGGGCCATCTCCGAGCCGCTGGAGAAGCAGTCCCGCATCCCGCTGTACCGCAGGGCGAGCGGGTTCGGCTTCCCGGGTGTCCGGGTCGACGGCAACGACGTCTTCGCCTGCCTCGCGGTCACCCGCAAGGCGCTGGCGGACGCCAGGTCCGGGCAGGGACCGGTGCTGATCGAGGCCTTCACCTACCGGATGGGCGCGCACACCACCTCCGACGACCCGACCCGTTACCGGGTGGCCGGGGAGCTGGAGGCGTGGAAGCTCAAGGACCCGATCGAGCGGGTCCGCGCCTACATGTTCAAAAACCAGCTCGCCGACCAGGAGTTCTTCGACTCGGTCGACGCCGAGGCCGACGATCTGGGCCGGGACGTGCGCAAACGCTGTCTCGCGCTGCCCGATCCCGACCCGCTGGCCATCTTCGACCACGTCTACGCGGAGCCGCACCGGCTGATGGAAGAGGAGCGCGCCCAGTTCGCCGCCTACCTGGAGGGGTTCGAGGGATGACGACTCTCACGCTGGCGAAGGCGCTCAACGAGGGCATGCGCAAGGCCATGGAGGACGACCCCAAGGTCCTCGTCATGGGTGAGGACGTGGGCAAGCTCGGCGGCGTGTTCCGCGTCACCGACGGCCTGCAGAAGGACTTCGGCGAGCAGCGGGTCATCGACACCCCGCTGGCCGAGTCGGGCATCATCGGCACGGCGATCGGCCTCGCCCTCCGGGGGTACCGGCCGGTCTGCGAGATCCAGTTCGACGGGTTCGTCTTCCCCGCCGCCGACCAGATCATCACCCAGCTCGCCAAGATGCCGCTGCGGTCGCTGGGCAAGTTGAAGCTGCCGGTCGTGGTGCGGATCCCGTGCGGCGGAGGCATCGGCGCCGTGGAGCACCACAGCGAGTCGCCCGAGGCCTACTTCACCCACACCGCCGGCCTGCGGGTCGTGGCCTGCTCCAATCCCGTCGACGGCTACGCGATGATCCAGCAGGCGATCCGGTGCGACGACCCCGTCGTCTTCTTCGAGCCCAAACGGCGCTACTGGGAGAAGGCCGAGGTGGACACCTCCTCCGCCGCCGACGACTGGAGGCCTTTCGACCAGGCCCAGGTGGTACGTCCCGGCACCGACCTCACCCTGCTGGCCTACGGGCCGATGGTGAAGACCTGCCTGGAGGCCGCGACCGCGGCCGAGGAGGACGGCCGGTCCCTGGAAGTGATCGACCTGCGCTCGCTCAACCCGCTGGACATCGAGCGGATCACGGAGTCGGTCCGCAAGACCGGGCGCTGCGTGGTGGTGCACGAGGCTCCCGTCTACAACGGGTTCGGCGCCGAGGTGGCCGCCAGGGTCACCGAGAGGTGCTTCTACCACCTGGAGGCCCCGGTGCTGCGCGCCGGCGGGCCGTCCACGCCCTACCCGCCCTCCAGGCTGGAGGATCACTATCTGCCCGACCTCGATCGGGTCCTCGACGCCGTCGACCGCGCGTTCGCGTTCTGAGAGGGGGGACGATGAAGGAGTTCAAGCTTCCCGACGTGGGTGAAGGCCTGACCGAGGCCGAGATCGTCCGCTGGCACGTGAAGGTGGGCGATCCGGTCAAGGTCAACCAGATCATCGTGGAGATCGAGACCGCGAAGGCCGTCGTCGAACTGCCCTGCCCGTTCGAGGGCGTGGTGGCGGCCCTGATGGCCGACGAGGGCCAGACCGTGGACGTGGGCAGTCCGATCATCTCCGTCGACGACGGGACCGATCCGGGCTCCTCCACCGCTGCTTCCGCTGCTTCCGCCGTCTCCGCTTCCGCCACCTCCGCCGAGCGCGGGCAGGCCCTGTCCGAGGACATGGTGCCCGCGCTTCCCAAGGAGGAGCGCCAGCCCGTGCTGGTGGGCTACGGCGTCAAGATGGGCACCGCCAAGCGCCGTCCCCGTAAATCGCCGACCGGTCCGGCTTCCGCCTCGCCGGCCGATACGGCTTCCGCCTCGCGGGTCGGCCCGGAAGGCACGCCGGCCGATACGGCTTCCATCTCTTCCGCCTCGCCGGCCGGCCCGGAAGGCACGCCGGCCGCCGTCGCGACCTCGGAGCGGGTGGCGACGCTGGCCAAACCCCCCGTTCGGAAGCTGGCCAAGGACCTCGGGGTGGACCTGGCCGGGCTCACCGGGACGGGCCCGCACGGCTCGATCACCCGCGACGACGTCCAGTCGGCGGCCGAGGCGCCCACGACTGCGGCCGTGACGCAGGCCGTACGGGCCGGTGAGGAACGGATTCCGATCAAGGGGGTGCGGAAGGCGACCGCACAGGCGATGGTGGCCTCCGCGTTCACCGCGCCGCACGTCACCGAGTTCCTCCAGGTCGACGTGACCGGGACCATGGAGGCGGTCGGGCGGTTGCGGCAGCTGCCCGACTTCGCCGAGGTCAAGGTCTCGCCGTTGCTGCTGGTGGCGAAGGCGGTGCTGGTCGCCGCACGCCGGTACCCGATGATCAATTCGGCGTGGGACGAGGCCGCGCAGGAGATCGTGGTCAAGCACCACGTGAATCTGGGCATCGCCGCGGCCACTCCGCGCGGCCTGCTCGTGCCCAACGTCAAGGACGCTCACGCTCTTTCCCTGCCGGACCTCGCCAGGGCTCTCGGCGCCCTCGCCGAGACCGCCAGGGCCGGTCGCACCCAGCCCGCCGACATGGCCGCGGGCACGATCACGATCACGAACGTGGGCGTGTTCGGGGTGGACGCGGGCACTCCGATCCTCAACCCGGGTGAGTCGGCCATCCTCGCCTTCGGCCAGATCAGGGACATGCCGTGGGTGGTGGACGGGCAGATCGTGCCGCGTAAGGTGTGCACGCTGGCGCTCTCCTTCGACCACCGGGTCGTGGACGGGGAGCTCGGTTCGCTCTTCCTGCGCGACGTCGGCGCCATGCTGGAAGACCCCCTGCGCATGCTCGCCTGGAGCTGACCCGGCACGGTACGGAAAGACGGTACGAAAGCACGCGAGCCCGTTCCCGGAGGGGACGGGCTCGCGTGCTTTCGGGGCCGCTACGCCTCGCCGTGTTCCCCTCGCCGTTCCCCTCGCGTTCTCCGCGTCGCGGAGGCATCCTCCCGCATTACTTTTCATTTGCTGACCCGCCGGGCTCATGTTTTTTATGGAAAACTTATGGGCCTTCCGGGGCGTCTGGCGCGGCCTGTGGGCCGCATGTGACCGTTGCCGTCTCATGGATCGGCCAGACCTTTCCTTGGGTTATCGCGGGGTTGGCCTTTGGAAAAGATCTGCCAGTTCAGGTCGTCGATGGGCTGCCTTTGAAGAATTCTGGAGATTCCACCCGTGCGGCTTTATAGGCCTATTGGAACGGTCAGTTAAAACATCTTTAATGAACGCCGAGTTTAAGTATTTGTGACGATATGGATGCTAATGTCGGTATTGGTCAGTTCACGAAAGGTCAGGCAAAGGAGACAACCGATGAAACTCAACCAGGTCTTCCCCGCCAACCGCGGCCCACTGGCCTGGGGCGGATGTCGACGCCGTCGGTGCGGCTGTGGTGGTGGTTGGCGCGGCGGTTGGGGCGGCTGGGGCGGCGGCGGTTGGTGGTGGTAGCAGAACCCAGCGAGAGCCGGCGGGTCACCCGCCGGCTCTCTTTCGCGCCGCAGCCGCCGGAGGAGGCCGGACAGGTGACCGCTCCGCCACCGTCTGTCGCGCCGATGGTCTCCATCCGGGAGGCATTTCGACGGTTCTGGCCCGATACCCGTGGTGTCCGCAGGTTGTTCGTGGCCGGCGTCCTGCTGGCGATCATGGCGGCCCTGTGCGAGGTCGCCGCGATCTGGCTGTTCGGCCGCATCACGGACGAGGTCCTCAGCCGCCAGGACCTCGGGGCGTTCTGGGCTCCGGCGTTCGTCTGGGTCGGTCTGGCGGTCGTCGCGGGGCTGGCGTCCTTCTTCGGTTCCTACGCCACCGCCCTGGGCGGGGAGCGCTTCCTGCTGACGTTGCGGGACAGGGTGTTCTCGCACATGCAGACGCTCGCCCCCGACTTCTTCGACAACCGCCGTCTGGGTGACCTGATGGCCCGGCTCACCGACGACGTCGAGGCCATCGAGGAGCTGGTCGGCTCCGGCCTGGTACGGCTCTTCACGACGGCCGCCAGCGTGGTCTTCTTCGCGGGCGCCGCCTTCTACATCCGGTGGGATCTCGCGCTGGTGACGTTCGCGATGATCCCGGCGTTCCTGATCGTCTCCAAGGCCTTCGCGTCGAAGTTCCGCAACGCCGCCGCGCGCGAGCGGTTCAGCAACGGGGCCATGAACAGCGTCATCGAGGAGGGCCTGGCCAACCAGTCGCTGGTCCAGGCCTGCAACCGCCAGGACGCCGAGGCCGAACGCCTGCACGCCGAGGGGCACACCTGGCTGCGGGCCAACGTGGCGCAGGCACGGCTGTCCGCCCTGTACGGGCCGGTCGTCCAGGTCCTCGAAACCGTCTGCCTGCTCGTCGTCATCGGATTCGGCGCGTGGGAGATCGCGGCCGGGCGCCTGACCATCGGCGGCCTGCTCGCCTTCGCCGCCTATCTGGCCTATCTCTATCCGGCGGTCCAGAGCCTCGGCCAGCTCGCGCTCACCGTCTCCGAGGCGGCGGCCGGCTCCGACCGCGTCATCGAGATCCTGCGCACCCGGCCCACCGTCGAGGACCGCGACGGGGCGGTTCCTCCGGCGACGCGGAGCCGCGGCCGGATCGACGTCGTGGACGTCACCTTCACCTATCCGAACCGGACCGCCCCCACGCTTCGAGGCCTGTCGTTCGGCGCCGAGCCGGGCGAACTCGTCGTGTGCACCGGGCCCAGCGGCGCCGGGAAGTCCACACTCACCAAACTCCTGCTGCGCTTCCACGACCCGAGCGCCGGACGCATCCTCCTCGACGGGGTGGACATCCGCGACCTGCCGCGCCGGTGGCTGCGCGACAACGTCACCATCCTCCAGCAGGAGAACCTGCTCTTCTCCGCGACCGTGCGCGACAACATCGCCTACGGTCGTCCCGGCTCCGGCATGGACGACATCATCCGGGCGGCCGTCATGGCGGACGTGCACGACTTCATCACCACGCTTCCCCAGGGATACGACACCCCCCTCGGGCAGCGCGGCCGGCTCGTGTCCGGCGGGCAGCGCCAGCGCATCGCCATCGCCCGGGCGATCCTGCGCGACGCTCCCGTGCTCGTCCTCGACGAGCCGATGACCGGCCTCGACCCCTCCACCGCGGCGCGGATCATGGAACCCCTCCGGCGTCTCATGTCCGGCCGCACGACCATTCTCATCACCCACGATCTTCGCTTCATCCCCGACACCGCCCGCACGATCGTGCTCGAAGCCGGTCCGGGCTCCGATCCGGCGGACGCCGAATCCGCCGGTCACCGGGTCGCGTCCACGACCACGGTGAACGGTCGTCCGAGACCGCCCCGAGGTGAGATGTAGACGGAAAACACGACGAAGCCCGCTCCCTTTCGGGAGCGGGCTCATTGCGGAGACGAATGGACCCGTTTGATCCCACCTCCGGCGGTGGTTGGCCTAAATGCCGCTTTTCTCCGGATCGGGTTTATCGTCCCGGGTCGGCCGGGTAGAAAAAGAGCTCGCGCCCCGGCCGCGTGCGGTTCTATGACGGGTGGTGAGCCCGACCTCGGCCTACCACCAGCCGCCGCCCCATCCACCCCAGCCGCCGCCGCCCCAGCCGCCGCCGCCCCATCCACAGCCGCCGCCGCAACCGCAGCGGCAGCGACAACAGCGGCGTCTCCAGCATCCACAGCCGGTGACGAAGCTCGTCGCCGTGGTGGCGGTCTGGGCGGCCGGGGTCGATACCGCGGATCTCACCGAGGCTTGCGCGGGACCCGCGACGAGAGCGCCGGCGATGAGCCCGGCGCCCATCGTGCTCGCGATGAACGAGGCGGCAGTCTTGGTTTTCATGCGATCCTCCGATTTTCACGCGAAGACGGATTCGTCCTCATGGACAGCTGGACAATCCACAGACTGCCGGACCGGGAGCGATCAAGACACCGCAAAGCACTTATGCTTTGGCAAAGGCGCACAGACGTGTATAAATACGAAATAAATAACCTATACGGCCTTATTTCGGACAAAAGGTTCTACCCACACTAAACGGCATTTAGTCCCCGCCGCCGGACCTCTGTCGAGCTGGCCGTACGCTGGCGGGGAACTCGAACGAAGGGAAGATCATGTTCCGGCATGTCGTGCTTTTCACCTGGGCCGAAGAGGCCACCGACGAGCAGAAGGCCGCGGTCGCGACCGAGCTCGGCAAGCTGCCGGAGGTCATCGCGGAGATCCGCGCCTACACCATCGGAGCCGACGCGGGAGTGAACCCGGGCAACCATGAGTTCGCCGTCGTCGCGGACTTCGACAGCGTCGACGACTATCTGGTCTATCGCGACCACCCGACGCACCAGGCCGTGATCGCCGAGCACATCAAGCCGATCCTGGCCTCGCGTGCGGCAGTGCAGTACGCCTTCTAGACCTCCGGCGGGTTGTTCTCGCGGTGCATCAGGCGATCGTCCGACGTCTGCCCGCGCTTGGGCGCCATCACGACGCTGAGTACGACCCCGACAGCACCGACGATCATGAAGATCAGGCCGATGACGTCGATGTGCACGTCCTTGCCGAGGACATCGGGCTCGATGGCGAAGCGAAGGATGGCGCCGAGCGTGAGAAAGAAGATGCTGACCCCGACACCCATCAGGTCCTCCGGACGCAAGTAGTGGCCAGGTAAAGGGAGGGCATGTGGGTGGTCATACCCTTTCGGAAGCGATCACACTACTCATGCGCGTCTTGTCCGCGGCGGTGGGTCCCGCCGACCCCAGCCACACCGGGACGCCCAGGGCGTCGGCCACGGCCGCGGGCCAGTCGTCCACGCCGTCGACATGGCGGGGGCGCGCCCTCAGCACCCGCTCGGTCAGCCGCGCCTGCCCGTCGAGGTCGCCCGCCGTCCCCACCGCGAGCTCGCCGATGTCGTAGGAGACGCACATCCGCGACACCGGCGCGTCCAGATGGGTGAGCGCGAGCGCGTCGGCCCCGCCCGTGACGGCCAGTGCGTAGCGGTGGGCGACCGCGTCGAAATGGCCGGTTCGGAAAGGCCCCTGCCAGGGGCCCGTCGTGTTGTGGGGCTCGGGGATCTCCATCGTCGGGTCCTCGGTGACCAGCGGGCCGGGCCCGTGCCGGGTGGTGTAGGTGCGCACCACCCCCAGCCGTACGGCGGGCACCCCGTCCAGCAGGGCCAGCGCGTTGGCGAAGGTCGTCGTGCTCCACGTGGTGTAGGGGTGGAAGCCGTGCCACTCGTCGAGCAGCACGCCCTGCGCCCCCTCGAAGACCACCGGGCCCCCGCGCGGCAGGGCGGTCATGAACGAGGAGTCCACCAGGGCCACCCGCCCGGCGAACGCTCGGTAGGTCGCGACGCAGTCCTCCACGGGCGGCCCGGCCACCTCCAGCGCCTCGCGGAGCGCGTGCAGCTTGCGCGCGAGCAGCGCGGGGCTCTCGCAGTCACCTGCGGTCGGGGCCAGATCCGGGTGGCCCAGGGCGTAGGCCATGGTCTCGCCGACGCCCATCCCGCACGACCCGTGCCGGTCCGTGCCGCGTGCCAGCTCCCGCGCCCGTCCCGCCGCCACGTGGTACGGCGTGGCGAGCAGGGCGTCCCGGTCCACGGTGAGCAGCCCGAACGGATCGGGCACGCCCAGCTCCCGCAGGTGCGCGGCCTCCGAGGCCAGGGCCATCGGGTCCACGACCGTGAACCGGGACAGATGGGTCGGGACTCCCCGGAGCGTTCCCGACCCGAACTGGGCGAAGGTGTGGTGTCGCCCATCGGGCAGGACGACGTTGTGCGCGGCCTGCCCGCCCCCGTTGAACCTGACGACCGCCCGTACCGGCCCCTGGGCGCAGAGCCAGTCCACGACCGTTCCCTTGCCCGCGTCGCCGTAGCCGAGGTCGGTCACGATCACGTGCTCGGTCACAGCCGGACCACGCCGCTGCCGCCGTCGAGGTCGAGACCCTCGGACACCACCGGTGCGCCCCGGTCCAGTCTGGCCAGCGCCCGGCCCGCCGCGGCCCCCGCCGCCGAGCCGAGCTCGTCGAGGTCGTTCAGCCCCTGGTCCAGGTCGATGGCGTCCTCCCCGAGACCGACCGCGAGCGCGATCGTCTCGCAGACCGCGTCCAGGTCGTCCAGTTCCAGCACGTTCTGGCCGAGCAGCCCGCGCCAGGCGGCCAGCACCTGACCGTCGCCGGCGTGGCCGGCCCCCGCGGGCAGGATGTAGTAGACGTCGTACTTCCGGGTCAGCTCGGCGACGATCATCTCGGTCGGGATGTCCCGGCCGAGTTTGTCGCCGATCACCTTGCCGACCTCGCGACGCTTGACCGTCGGGTAGGGCAGCTCGTCGCCGATGATGAACAGGTAACCCCGGCGTCCCCGCTTCTCCAGGCAGTCGAGGGAGGTGTGCCTGGCCATGAAGTACATCGCCAGCTCGTACGACTCGGTCTTCTGACCGCCGCCGCCGCCCTCCAGCAGGATCCTGCCGAGGTCGTCGTCCATCCGGTTGTCGGACTCGAACTGGCCGATCTGCAGTGGGGCCCGGTCGCAGGTGGCGTCGCCGATCGCGCCGAAGAGGATCTGCGGGTCGGTCGCGTAGCCCTTGCGCAGCAGCAGGCCGAGCAGGTCGGGCAGCTTGGACTGGAGCATCCGGGGCACCCCGCCCATCGAGCCGGTCACGTCGAACAGCACGGCGACGGCCACGGTGGCGGGGTGCTCGGCGCAGTCGCGGCTTTCCCGGGCCGCCACGCCGTACGGGTCGAGGGCGTCGTGGACGGTGCGCGCGCCGCTGTCGCTGTAGGCGAAGGCGCTGGCGCCGCTGGCCGCGCGGTAGCTCGCGGCGGCGGCGTAGACGTCGGTGGACCACAATCCGCTTCCCATGGGGACCTCCCGTGATCGGGACGGCGGAGCCTGACGCCCCGGATCGTCCGTCCCAAGTTTTTCTCAAGTAGAGACAATCTCAGTATGAGAATAACTTGGCGCAGAGTCAACCCGTCCGGGCGTGCCCCGTCCTTCCGCGATGCGGGAGCCGGGCGTCCTTCCGCGATGCGGAAGTCCGGCCCGCCGGGCCGTACGGAGATCACAGGTGCAGCGGCCGGTATCTCCTGGGGCCGTACAGATCCTCCAGTAATCCGTCGAGCTCGCCGAGGAGCCGCCAGGCGTCGCGCGGCGGGCCGACCAGGCTGCCGTGGACGAACCGGCGGATCGGGGCGGGGACACGCTCGCCCATCAGGGCGGCCACGCAGCGGGTGGCCAGGTGGATGTCGGTGCCCTGGGTCGCCGGTTTCCTGGCGAGGACCTCGGGCGGGTAGTCGTCGCGGTGCCGGGCCACCAGGGCGGTCAGGGGGCTGCCGAGCGGGACCGACTGGCTCCAGTCGACGAGCACCAGGCCGTGGTCGATCGGGTGGACGAGCACATGGTGTCCGAACACCGCGCCGTGCACCACCCCCGCCCGGTGGGCCGTCCCGATCGCGACCAGCAGCCGCCGCCAGATCCACGCCGCGTCCCTCGGGTCGAGCTCAGGGCGCCGCCGTGCGACCTCCGTCAGGCTCACGAACCCGTCCGGCGCCCGGCTGATCACGTTGGCCTGCCGCTCGACCCCGCCGGAGCGGTATCGGAAGGACTCCACGAGCCGGGGCACGTACGGCGACAGCAGTGGGTCGCCGTCCCATGCGATCGTCCTGAGCGCCTCCGCCTCGCGCCGCATGAGGTCGTTGTCCGCATGGCTGCGGGGAAGTTTGAGCAGCGTGTCATCGCCGCTGCGGTACAGCACGGCCGAGGCGCCGCGCCGGAACGCGCCGCTGATCCGGTAGGACCCCCGCCTCGTAGTGATCACCGTCTCGGAGTCCCGCCCCCACGCCGCCCATAGCCCCGCGAGCTTGGCGAAGGCTTCGGCGGCGTCCGGTCCGGGCACCAGGTCCGGGTGGAGCAACCGGGCGAGCCGCCGGTACGCCCGGTGCGGACGGTCGCCGCCGAACAGGTCGTCCGCCGTGTGGGCGGCCGCCACCAGGGCGATCGCCTCGGCCGTGGTGGTCACCTGACCTCCTCCTCGCGGGCGGGCCGCAGCAGCGCCGGGTGCAGGAGCCGGGCGTCGCCGGCCCGGTAGAGCTTCGCCCGAGGACCGCCCCGGGCTCCGCCGCTCTCGGTCGTCTCCCCGGTGCTCTCCACGAATCCGGGCACGGACAGGATCTTGCGGTGGAAATTGCCCGCGTGCAGCGGCACCCCCCAGACCGTCTCGTAGACTCCGCGCAGTTCGGAGATGGTGAACGTCTCTCCCACGAACGTGGTGGCCAGCGGGGTGTACTCCAGCTTGCCCCGTGCTCGCTCCAGCCCTTCGCCGAGGATGCGGCCGTGGTCGAACGCCAGCTCCGGCAGCCGGTCGGCACGGTGCCAGGCGGCGTCCGCCGCGTCCGAGCCCGCACGCGGATCGGGAAGATCGGGGGCGAAGGCCAGGTAGGAGACCGACACGATCCGCATCCGGGGATCCCGCCCGGGCGCCCCGTAGCTGGCGAGCTGCTCGATGTGCGCGCGGGGGGTGAGCCCGGTCTCCTCCGCCAGCTCCCGTGCCGCGGCCTCCGGCAGGTCCTCACCCGGCCGGATGAACCCCCCGGGCAGCGCCCACCGCCCCGCGAAGGGCTGCTCGCCCCGCCGCACCAGCAGCACGTGCAACGCGCCCCCGCGGATGGTCAGCGCCACCACGTCGACCGTCACCGCGACCGCGGGAAAGGCCCGGGGGTCATAGCTCGCCAGGAACTCGGATTCGTCCATCACACGTCCTTCTCATCCCAAGTTAATCTCAGTATGAGAATAACAATACTCGCATGTCAACGTGTTCTTCCATCGCCCCGCATGGGGTCATGCCGGACCTTCGTACCTTGAGGGGGCGGCTTCGGGCGGGGGAGACACGGCGAGGGGCGACCCTGGAAACAGGATCGCCCCTCGTCCGTCGCCTGCCGCGGGAGCAGGTGGCTCTGCCGGGAGAAGGTCAGAAGGCCTCTTCGGGAAGCTCCATCAGGCTCTGGTCGGTGGCGTCGAGCACGCGGCGCTCGGCGGCGAGGCGAGGCAGGACGGTCTGGGCGAAGAACGCGGCCGCGGCCACCTTGCCGGTGTAGAAGGCCTTGTCGCCCCGCGCCGCGCCCGAGCCGGGCACGATGTCGGAGGAGCCCAGCGCGGTCAGCGCCACCTCGGCCTGGCGCAGGAGCAGCCAGCCGATCACCAGGTCGCCCAGGGCGAGCAGGAACCGGGTGGTGTTGAGGCCGACCTTGTAGACCTCCTCCGGAGTCTCCAGCGAGCCGATGGCCCAGCCGGCCATCGTGTCGGCCATCGCCTTGACCTCGTCGGCGGCCTCGTCGAGGAGCTTGCGCTCCTGCTTGAGGCGGCCGTTGCCCGCCTCGGAGGCGGCGAAGGCCTTGATGTCGCCGTACAGCGTGCCGAGGGCGACGCCCTGGTTGCGCAGGACCTTGCGGAAGAACAGGTCCAGGCCCTGGATCGCGGTGGTGCCCTCGTAGAGGGAGTCGATCTTGGCGTCCCGGATGTACTGCTCGATCGGGTAGTCCTGCAGGTAGCCCGAGCCGCCCAGGGTCTGCAGCGAGCGGGCCAGCAGTTCGTAGGAGCGCTCGGAGCCGACGCCCTTGACCAGCGGGAGCAGCAGGTCGTTCATCGCCTCGGCGTGCTCGTCCCGACGGCCCTCGAAGCCGGCGATCTGCACCGCGTCCTGGTAGGTGGCGGTGAGCAGGACCAGCGCCCGCATGCCCTCGGCGTAGGACTTCTGGAGCATGAGCTCGCGGCGCACGTCCGGGTGGTGGGCGATGGTCACGCGCGGGGCCGACTTGTCGGCCATCTGGGTGAGGTCGGCGCCCTGCACGCGGGCCTTGGCGTACTCCAGCGCGTTCAGGTAGCCGGTGGAGAGGGTGGCGATCGCCTTGGTGCCCACCATCATCCGGGCGTGCTCGATGATCATGAACATCTGCTTGATGCCCTCGTGGACGTCGCCGATCAGCGTGCCCACGGCCGGGTGCTTCTCGCCGAAGGTGAGCTCGCAGGTCGTGGAGACCTTCAGGCCCATCTTCTTCTCGACGTTGGTGACGTAGGCGCCGTTGCGCTCACCGAGTTCGCCGGTCTCCAGGTCCACGTGGTACTTCGAGACCAGGAACATCGACAGGCCCTTGGTGCCCCCGCCGTGCCCTTCGGGGCGGGCCAGGACCAGATGGAAGATGTTGTCGGCCATGTCGTGCTCGGCGCTGGTGATGAAGCGCTTGACGCCTTCGATGTGCCAGGTGCCGTCGGGCTGCTGGACGGCCTTGGTACGGCCGGCGCCCACGTCGGAGCCGGCGTCGGGCTCGGTGAGGACCATGGTGGCGCCCCACTGGTTCTCGATGGCCAGCTCGGCGTAGCGCTTCTGGTCCTCGGTGCCGATCACGTGCATCACGTGGGCGAAAGCCGGGCCGCTGGCGTACATCCAGATCGCCGGGTTCGAGCCGAGGACCATCTCGGCCAGCGCCCAGTTCACGCTGTTGGGCAGGCCGGGGCCGCCCATCTCGGCGGGCAGGCCGATGTTGGTCCAGCCGGCGTCGCGGTAGGCGGCGAAGGACTTCTTGAAGCCCTCCGGCATCGTCACCGTGCCGGTGGCGGGGTCGAAAACCGGGGGCTTGCGGTCGCCCTCCTCGAAGGAGTCGGCGAGCACGCCCGTCGCCAGGCGGTTGACCTCGCCGAGGATGGTCCGCACCGTCTCCTCGTCAAGATCGGCGTATGGGCCGGTGCCCAAGATGTCCCGGCGCCCGAACACCTCGAAGAGATTGAACTCCAGGTCACGGATGTTGCTCTTGTAGTGGCCCATGGGGTCTGCTCCTTGAAACCGGGGGAACCGGGGTAACCGGAACTCTAAATACTCGCCAGTAACCTTACCGACAATGCTACCCGCCAGTAACCCCTAAAAAACTGTAGCGGTAGGACGTTTGTCACACTCCCTGGAGGAAGGCGGACGTTCCCTTTCGTTTCCTCCGCTCCGCCCCGGGCCACGGCCCACCCGAAGCGGGAAACTCGCCGCTCCCCGCGTTGATCGACCATCACGGCGAACTTTCCTAAGCTCGTCCTCATGGACGAACGGTGGCGGGCGGATCTTGCGCAGTGGGGCATCCCCGACGCGATCGCGGCGCGGGCTCCGGCCGACCCCTGGGGGCATTCCCCGGCGCGATTCGCCGAACGGACCGATCGGGCGCTCGCGGAACCCGAGGGGCCGACCCTGGCCCGGATCGCCGAGGCGCTCCCGGCGGGGGGGAGCGTGCTGGACGTCGGCGCCGGCACCGGGGCGGCGTCGCTGCCGCTGGCCGGGAGCATGGGGGAGCTGATCGCGGTGGACTCCTCCGCCGGGATGCTGGCCGAGCTCAGGTCCAGGGCGGACGCGCTCGGCGTTCCCGTCCGGACCGTCGAGGGGCGTTGGCCGGACGTCGCGGCCGAAACTCCGGCGGCGGACGTCGCGGTCGCCGCCCACGTCGTCTACAACGTGCCCGACCTGGCCGCCTTCCTCACCGAGCTGTCCCGGCACGCCCGGCGCCGGGTCGTCCTGGAGCTCACCGAACATCACCCGATGAGCTGGCTCAGTCCTCTCTGGGCGCACTTCCACGGCCTCATCCGCCCGGAGCGGCCCACGGCCCACGACGTGATCGCCGTCGCCGAGGCGCTCGGCCACGAGGTCGGCCACGAGCGGCGTCTGGCCCCGCTGGCCCGCTTCGCCACGCTGGAGGAGCTGGGCGAGAGCGCGTGCCGGCGGCTCTGCCTCGGCCAGGATCGGGTGGCGGAGGTCATCGCGGCGGTGGCCGAGCTGGACATGTGGCCGCTTCCGCGCGACCACTGGTTCACGCTCTGGTGGGAATCAAAGTAGGGGTCGCCGCGCTTACCCGATAGAGCGCCCACAAGGGATGCTCCCGGACGAGACGCGCCGTACCCGGTCGGAAAAGACGACGCTCCTGTGGAAGGAGCCGTCATGGCCTGGGTCCTCATCATCGTCGCCGGTCTGTTCGAAGTCGCGATGGCGTACTCGCTCAAGATGAGCCAGGGGTTCTCCGTGCCGCTGCCCGGCGTCGCGTTCGTCGTCTTCGCCGTGCTCAGCTTCGGCCTTCTCTCCCTGGGCCTCAGGAGCCTGGAGGTCGGTACGGCCTACGCCGTGTGGACCGGTATCGGCGCCGTCGGCACCGCCGGCCTGGGCATGCTGTTCCTCGGTGAGGACGCGTCGTTCCTCAAGGTCGCCTCGATCGCCCTCATCCTCGCCGGCGTCGTCGGCCTCAACCTCGCCGGTGGCGGGCACTGAGCCCGCACGATCTGCAACCGGCTTGACGACTTAGGTGGTGTCGCGGTTGGGTGGGCACATGATTGACGTTCACTTCGTGACTTTCGACTGCGCCCGGCCGTACGAACTGGCGACCTTCTGGAGCGAGGCCACCGGCTGGCGGATCCACCCGGAGACCGCCAAGGAGGACGACGAGGTCCTGATCCAGGGCACGATGAACATGCTGTTCATCCGGGTTCCGGAAGGCAAGTCGACCAAGAACCGCGTCCACCTGGACGTCACCGGCTCCGACGGCACCACCCGTGATCAGGAGGTCGAGCGGCTGCTCGGGATCGGCGCCACCGTTCAGGACGACCGGCGTAACCCCGACGGGACCGGCTGGGTGACCATGCTCGACCCGGAGGGCAACGAGTTCTGCGTCTGCCGCGCCGGATACGAGAAGGCGTAACCGCCCTTGTCAGAGCGATGTTCTGTCGGACATGCTGCGGTCATGAGCCCCCCGAGCGCGTCCGTGAGCATTCACGTCTCGGCGCCGCCTGCAGTGGTCTACGCCCTGGTCACCGGTATCGGCGACATGGGCGAGTGGAACGTCGAGTGCCGCAGCGCCCGGTGGCTCGGACCGGTCCGGGAGGCGCGTCCGGGCGCGCGGTTCCGGGGTGGCAACAGTCTCGGGTGGCGGCGCTGGTCCACGCTCTGCACGGTCACCGCCGCCGAACCCGGCCGGGTCTTCGCCTATCACGTCCGCGCCGCCGGCCTGCTCGACGTGGCCGTGTGGCGCTTCGGCATCACGCCCACCGAGACGGGCTGTCACGTGGAGCAGAGCACCTGGGACACCCGCGGCCCCCTCATGATGATCATCGGCAGGCTCGTCACCGGCGTCCGGGACCGGGCCGCCCACAACGAGGCCAACATGCGGCGGACCCTTGAGGGCCTCAAGCGGGTGGCCGAAGGGTCGCCGGCCCGGTCCTGATCAGTGCCCGTGCGGCAGGGACGACTGGCCGCGCCCCCTGAAGGACAGCGCCAGGATCGCGGTGATCAGATACACCACGACACCGCCCTGGAGAGCGTCCAGCGCCGCGCCGAACATCCCCTCGCCGTCAAGGACGAGCTGCACGGGATACATGAGCGCGGCGGCGCCGAGCGCCGGGTAGAGAGAGAAACGCCAGGGGCGGCGCAGGGCCCACAGGCGCGCCTGCCGGGTCACCCGGTCCCCGGTGTTGGGCTTGGCGACCGAGCCGATCGCCGCGATCAGCGTGAACAGCCCGATCCCGAGCGACAGCGCCCAGGTCAGGTCGGCGTTTCCCGGCAGGATCACGCCCATGCCGAAGCTGACGGCGGCGACCGCGCCACCGGTCGCCGCGGCGGCCTTCCACGGCGCTCCGCGCAGAGCCGCTCCGGCGAGGGACATCTCGTCACGTCGAGTCAGTTCGTCGTTCATGGCATCAGACTGCCCTTTCGAGCCCCCTGTCCACATCGGGGGGCAACCCTGACCCGTCCCTGAGCTCCGCCTCCCCGATAGGTTGACGGCCATGCCAGTGAACTTCCGTATCGCCGGGATCGAGGACGTTCCGCCGATCGTCGCCCTCATCGCCGATGACAGCATCTCGGCCGCCCGCACCGGCGACTTCGGCGACGAGCACCGCGCCGCCTTCGAGGCCATCGACGCCGACCCCAACAACGAGCTGATCGTGGCCGAGCTGGACGGCGAGGTCGTGGGCACCATGCAGCTCACCTACATCCCCGGGATCTCCCGCCGCGGCGCCACCCGGATGCAGATCGAGGCGGTCCGGATCGCGGCGGCCCTGCGCGGTCAGGGCCTGGGCCGCCAGATGATGGAGTGGGCGCTCGAACGCGGCCGGGCCCGGGGCTGCGCCATGGTCCAGCTCACCACCGACAAGGCGCGCAAGGACGCCCATCGGTTCTACGACTCGCTCGGCTTCGTCGCCTCCCACGAGGGCTACAAGCTCGGACTGGGCTGACGGGCCCGTCCCCGCGAGGGGTCAGGCCTGACCCTGATCCGCCCGACCCTGACCCTCCTGGCCCTTACCCGCCCGACCCTGATCCGCCTGACCCTGGTCCTGACCCGCCTAGCCCTGATCCGCCTGATCGGCCGGCAGCGGGGCGAGCTCGACCAGGTTGTCATGGTAGACGGCGCCTTGCCCCATGTCGGCGTCGCGCTCGTCCACCACGGCGTTCGCCGTCGCGCCTCCGGCGCTCAGCTTGCGCCAGTGCCCCTTGGCGGCGGCCACCACGCCCGGCCGTACCCTGTCGCTGATCTCCACCACCGCCTCGAACTCGCCGTTGCCGTTGAACACCCGGGCCCGCTGCCCGTCCTCCAGCCCGCGCTGCGCGGCGTCGGCCGGACTGACCAGGACCCGGGGGCCCTTCGACCGGCGAAGCAACTCGGGGTTGTTGCCGAAAGTGGTGTTGAGGAACGTGTGGGACGCCGGGGTGATCAACGCCAGCGGGTACGGCCCGCGCTCGGCGGAGGCCGTGTAGGAGGGTATGTAGGCGGGGTCCGAGCCGAACTCCAGCCTGCCCGAGGGCGTCGGGAATCCGTCGGCGAAGGGCATGAACGGCTGCGGCACGTTGAGCCGGACCCAGCCCTCCTTGCGCAGCCGATCGACCGTTATGCCCTCCAGCGACGGGTGCCCCGAGGCGAGCAACTGCTCGGCCAGCTCCAGGTCGGAGTCGTACAGCGACGGCTCGGTCAGGCCCATGTGCGCGGCCAGGCGCCGGAACGTCTCCGTGGTGGACAGGCACTCGCCCGGCGGCTCGACGGCGGGTTCGTTCCACATCAGGTACATGTGCCCGTAGCCGGCGTGCAGGTCGATGTGCTCGGTCTGCATGGTCGCCGGCAGCACGATGTCGGCGTAGTCGACGGTGTCGGTCGGGAACTGCTCCATCACGACCGTGAACAGGTCCTCGCGCAGCAGCCTCTCGCGGATGCGGTTCTGGTCGGAGGTCGAGCCCATCGGATTGGCCGCGTACACCCACAGGCACTTCACCGACTCGTCCAGCCCCTCGGCCAGCCGGGTCATCGTGAGCCGGCGAACGGGCGCGGCCAGCAGGTCGTCGCGCGTGTCGATGTTGAGGTGGACGTGGGCGCTGGTGGAGTAGGCGACCCCGCCGCCGGGGTGGCGCCAGTCGCCGGTCACCCCGGGGATGGCGGCGATCGTGCGCATCGCGGTACCGCCGCCCGCGTGCCGCTGGATGCCCATCGTGGCCCTGATGCCGGTGGGCCGGGTGTGCGCCAGCCGTACGCCGAGAGCCCGGATGTCGGACTCGGGCAACCCGGTGATCTGCGCCACGCGCTCCGGGGGATAGCGCAGGATCTCCGCGCGGAGCCCGTCCCAGCCGTCGGTGTGGTGCTCCAGGTAGTCGCGGTCCTCCATCCCCTCCGACAGGACCACGTTCATCAGCCCCAGAGCCAGGGCCGCGTCCGTGCCGGGCCGGATCGGCAGGTGCTCATCGGCCTGCTCGGCGGTCCGGGTGCGGATCGGGTCGATCGCCACCACGTGCGCTCCGGCCGCGCGGGCGTCCTGGATGAACTTCCACAGGTGATGCCCGCTGGTCAGCGTGTTGGTGCCCCACAGCAGGATCAGCTTCGACAGCGCGAACGTCTCCGGGTCCATCCCGCCGGCCGTGCCGTTGGTACGCGCCAGGCCGACGTTTCCCGCCGTCGAGCAGATGTTCAGGAAATGCTTGGAGGCGCCCAGCACGTTCCAGAACCGCCGGCCCGCCACGCCCTCGGATCCCTGGACGTAGCCCAGCGTGCCGGTGCCGAGATACGGCCAGACGGCCTCGCCGCCGTGCTCCTCGACGATCCCGCGCAGCCGCGCCGAGATCTCCTCCAGGGCCTCGTCCCAGCTGATCCGCTCGAACCGGCCGGACCCCTTCGGACCGACCCGTCGCATCGGGTGGAGGATGCGGTCCGGCGCCCGCGTGTGTTCGAGGTAGCGGTTGACCTTCACGCAGAGCGCGCCGCGGGTGTAAGGGTGGTCGGGGTTGCCGCGCATCTTGACGGCCTCGCCGTCCCGGACGGTCACCACCCACGAGCACGTGTCGGGACAATCCAACGGACAGGCACCCAGAACCTGCAATTCCCCCAAAGACATGCCCTCGACTTTAGCCGCGCAGGAAAGCAGGAAAAAAGGGGGATACGGCCGGATCGGCCGCATCCCCCTTTTCGCTCTTCACCCCGTGCGGTGCGGGATCGGCTGGCGGTCTCGCACCGCACGGACGGGCGCTACATCGGGACGCCGCCGTGGTCGTGGTCGTCTCCGAGGCCGCCACCGCCGGCTCCCGGCCGGCTGGAGGCGGGGGCGCCGCCTCCGGGCAGGTCGGCGCTGTAGGCGTAGACGAACGCCGCCGTCGCGATCGCGCCGGTGTTCACCGCCAGCGCCTTGTCGTTGATGTTGGCGATGGTGTCGCAGGCCTGGTGGTAGCACTTGTCGTAGGCGACCCCGGCCTCACCGCCGAAGCGGGCGGCCTCGGCGGCGGACTTGACGCCCTCGGCGCCGGTGAACAGGCCACCCGCGGGGATGCCCACCGCGATGAACGGCCCGTAGTCCGAGCGGCCGGTGAAGTCGGTGCCGGTGTACGGCTGGCCGAGCACCTTGAAGTACGTCTCGAAGAGCTTCTCGATCTTGTCCGAGCCCGCGGGGCCCGCCGGAGCGCCCGTCGCGTCGGAATCGTCGCCGTCGTAGATCCCGAAGACGTGGTTCGGCGACGCGATCATGTCGAAGTTCAGATACAGCTTGATCTTCGCCTTCTCCTCGGCGGAGAGGGCGCCCACATAGTGCTCCGAGCCCAGCAGACCCAGCTCCTCGGCGCCCCAGAAGGCGAAGCGGAGCTTGTTCTTGGTGGGCAGGACGTTCGCCTTCAGCGCCGTCTCCAGGACGCCCGCGCTGCCGGAGCCGTTGTCGTTGATGCCCGGCCCCTCGGTGACGCTGTCCAGGTGGGAACCGAGCATGACGACCTTGTCCGGGTCACCCCAGCGGCTGTCGGCTATGACGTTGCGAGTCTTGCGGTGCGGATCGCTCTCGGTGTTCGTGGTGAGCGTCACCGTCGTGCCGGCCGCGGCCAGCTCGTTGCCGACGGCGAAGGTGGTGCCGACGACCGGGATGTGCGTGGTGGGCTCGTTGAGCGTGCCGCTCAGCAGGATCCGCCGGTCGTTGGGGCCCTCGCCCGGCTGCCCCTCGTTGAAGATGATCACACCGGAGGCGCCGGCCGCCTGGGCGAGCTCCGCCTTGACCTGGAAGTTGCAGGTGCCGCGCTGGATCAGCGCGATGTTGCCCCGGGTGAACCCGGCGAAATCGCTCGCCTCGCAGCCGGAGGTCGAGCTGGGCGTCGGACTCGGCGGCAGGACCAGGTCCACGCCCTGCACGGCGGCCGTGGCGTTCCCCGACCCGGAGTAGGTCATGGTCCTGAAATCGGTGTTGCGCACGTAGGACTTAGCCCCGGGCGAGACCCGGTCGAGCACGGACCTGGTGACCTCACGGAAGAACGGGAACTCGAACTCCTGGAGGGTGACCCGGTAACCCGCCTCGCGCAGCTTGCCCGCCACGTAGGCGACCGAGGCCTCGTGACCCGGGGTGCCCGACGCGCGGATGCCGCCGTTGGCGGCGGCGATCTGCTGGAGCCTCTCCAGATGCCGCTTGACGGCCGGGGCTTTGACCGACTGGCTGAACGCCTTGGGGTCAGGTTCGGCCGACGCCGCAGTGGCGGAGATCACCGGCAGTGTCATGGCCGAAGCCGCGGTAATCGCGGCCACCAAGCCCTTGTAAGCGCGTGGGCGCATGCAAACTCCTCTGGCACTGGCAAGAGTGGATCAGGAAATCCCGCATGATCGCGATGAGAGCGAAGGCAGTAGGAGTAATCGCGATCCTTAAAGACCGACCTCACATTTGTTATCGAGCGGAGTCGAACCGATGTTTCGGTCAGTCGTCCGCGATGGCTATCGTCGAGGACGGGAAAGCTGCTGCGGCGGCGGTGAGCGGGCTTCGGCACATGATGGTCAGCCTTTCAGGCAGCTGCTCCTCCAGAGCGCCATCGCCGCAGCTCCACGGGTCAATTCTCGATCTCGGATAGGTAGGCGATGTTCGCCAGATCGGTCTCGTCAGTGCTGGCGCCGCCCGAGAACCAGGCGTCGAGGATCTCCTCCAGCAGGGGCGCCGACGTCAGCCGGAGACTGATCGCCAGCACGTTCGCGTCGTTCCACCGCCGAGCCCCGGCCGCCGTCGCCGCGTCCGCGCACAACGCCGCCCGGATCCCCGGCACCTTGTTCGCCGCCATCGACGCGCCGGTCCCCGTCCAGCAGCACACGATCGCCTGGTCCGCCGCGCCCGAGGCGACGTCTTGTGCGGCCTGTGAGCAACACCACGCCCAGTCGGCCCGCTCATCGGTCAGGGCTCCGTGCGGGATCACCGTGTGCCCCCTTTTCCGGAGCTCGGACAGCAGGATGGGAGCTATACCGTCGAGACTGTCAGAGGCCAGTGAGATACGCATGCCTCTGATTGTGGACACTGGAAGAGAAGATCGGTGACGCACCTGTAATGACGAAGGTGCAGAATCGCTGGCGGTGACGAAAATCAGGGAACTCAGGGAACACGGCAAAAGCGCGCCCGTCGACGACGCGAGGTCCTCGACGGGCGACGACTCCGTCGTGCTCGTCGTCGAGCCGCTGCTCCCGCAGCGGATCAGGCGCCCCTCCGACCTGTTGCGTTTCCTGGCCACCCTGCTCGGGCTCGCGGCCGTGGTGTTGCTGGCACTCGTCGCGAAGAAGACGCTCAACGGCCTCGAAAGCGACGTCATCGACGGCACGAACCGCGCCCCCTTCCTGCTCAGCGGCCTGGTCGGGGTGCTGAGCGGGGCGGCCATGCTGGGCGTCCCCGCCGCCTACGCGATCGAGCGGGTGCTCCACCGCGACGGCCTCCGGGTGGCCGAAGGCCTGTTCGCGGCCATCGCCGGCATGGTCCTGTCCTTCGCCCTGGGCGAGTGGCTGCTCAACGCCGGCCCGGAGGACCTGCGCCTGCTGCTCACCGGCGGACGCAAGGGGGTCGAACCGCTCAACACGCTGCTCACCTCGGTCATCGCCTACGTCACCGCGGTGCGGATCTCCCGCCGGCCCACCTGGCGGGCCGCCCTGTGGAGCGCGGTCGCGCTCAACGCGATCGCCCTGTTCGCCGCCACGGCCGCCACCATCCTCGGCATCGTCGTATCCATCCTCGTCGGCCTGGCCGTCGGCTACGCCACCCTGTACGGCGTGGGCAGCCCCAACACCCGCCCACCGGGCAGCGCGGTCGTCGCGGCGCTCGCCAAGCTCGGCTTCGCCCCGGTCCGGGCCCGCAGGCTCGACGACGACCACCAGAGCAGCCGGCGCTACGCCATCGGCCTCAAGGACGGCAGCCGCCTCGACGTCACCGTCCTCGACCGTGACCGGCAGGTCGCCGGCCTGCTCTACCGCCTCTGGCGCCGGATCCGGCTCAACACCGAGACCCGCCGCCGGGCCATCCGCTCCCTCCGCGCCGAGCTGGAACGCGAAGCCCTGATGGCGTACGCCGCCCAGGCCGCCGGGGCCAGCACGCCCCGCCTCGTCGGCACCAGCGAGATCGGCACCGAGGCCGCGCTGCTCGCCTACGAGCACACCGCCACCCGCGCGCTCGACGACATCCCCGACGAGGAGATCGACGACGACCTGCTCGCCCAGATCTGGGAGCAGGTCCTGCTCCTGCAGGTCCAGCGGCTCGCGCACCGGCGGCTGACCGGCGACAGCATCCACGTGGACAACGAGGGACGGGTCATCCTCATGGACGCCCGCAGCGGTGAGATCGCCGCCGGCGACCTGCTGCTCCGCCTCGACATCGCCCAGCTGCTCACCTACCTCAGCCTGCGCGTCGGCGCCGAACGAGCGGTCCGCGCGGCCGCGTCCGTCGCCGGCCCGAACACGCTCGCCGGCGCTCTCCCGCTGCTCCAGCGGATCGCGCTCACCCGCGAGACCAGGGCCGCGCTCAACCGGAACAAGGAGCTGCTGACCGCGATCCGCGAGCAGATCGTCGAGCTGGAACCCAAGGTCGAGGTCGAGGAGGTCCGCCTGGAGCGCTTCCGGCCGCGGACCCTCATCACCATCATCGCCAGCGCCTTCGCCGCGTACTTCCTGGTCTACTACATCACCCAGATCAACCTGAACATGATCAGCTCGGCCAAGTGGAGCTGGACCGGCGTCGCGCTGATCGCCGCGATGCTGACCTATGTCGCCGCCGCGCTGATGCTCAGGGGCTTCGTGCCGGAGAAGCTGCCGCTGGGCCGTACGGTGCTCGTCCAGTTCGCCGGGTCGTTCGTGAAGCTGGTCGCTCCGGCCGCGGTGAGCGGCGTCGCCATCAACACCCGCTACCTGCAAAAGCGCGGCATCTCCCCGGGCCAGGCGGTGGCCAGCGTGGGCGCCTCCCAGCTCATCGGCCTGGGCTTCCACATCACGCTGCTCCTGCTGTTCGCCTACATCACCGGCTCCAGCGCCGCCACGTCGTTCACCCCGTCGCGCACGCTGGTGTTCGTCATGCTGGCCGTGGCCGTGCTGGCACTGGTCGTCGTGACCGTCCCCCGTCTGCGCCGGCTGGTCACCGGGCGCATCCGGTCGCTGTTCTCCGGCGTGATCCCACGCCTGCTGGACGTGCTCCAGTCACCCCGCAAGATCTTCGAGGGCTTCACCGGCACCCTGCTGCTGACCATCTTCTTCGTGGTCTGCCTCGACGCCAGCGTCCGCGCCTTCGGCGGATCCCTCAGCTTCGCCGCCGTCGCCATCGTCTTCCTCGCCGGCAACGCCATCGGCTCCGCCGCCCCCACCCCCGGCGGCCTCGGCGCCGTCGAGGTCTCCCTCACCGCCGGCCTGACCCTCTCCGGCCTTCCCGGCGAGGTCGCCACCTCGGCCGTCCTGCTGTTCCGGCTGCTCACCTTCTGGCTGCCGGTCCTGCCCGGTTGGGCCTCGTTCACCTACCTGCAGCGACACGAGGCCCTTTGAGGGGTCAGGCCTCGCTGGAGCGGGACCAGAGGTTGACGCCGGCCTCGACCGCGTCCTTGTCGATCGCCTCCAGCTCGTCGTCGGCGAACGACAGGTTCCGCACCGCCCCGAGGCTGTTCTCCAGCTGCTCGACACTGCTCGCGCCGATCAGCACCGAGGTGACACGCCTGTCACGCAGCGCCCACGCCAGCGCCATCTGCGCCAGGGACTGGCCACGCCGCCCGGCGATCCCGTTGAGCGTGCGGATGTGCCCCATGGTGTCGTCGGTGAGCATCTCCGGAGTGAGGAAGTGCCGCAGCGAGGCCCGCGACCCCTCGGGGACGCCGTTGAGGTAGCGATCGGTCAGCATGCCCTGCGCCAGCGGCGAGAACGCGATGCAGCCCACACCCTCGTCCTCCAGGACGTCGAGCAGGCCGCCCTCGATCCACCGGTTCAGCATCGAGTACGACGGCTGGTGGATCAGCAGCGGCGTGCCCAGCCCGCGCAGGATCCGGGCGGCCTCGGCGGTCTGCTCGGGGGAGTAGGAGGAGATGCCCGCGTAGAGGGCCTTGCCCGACCGGACCGCGTGGTCCAGCGCGCCCATCGTCTCCTCCAGCGGCGTGTCCGGGTCGAACCGGTGGCTGTAGAAGATGTCGACGTAGTCGAGCCCCATCCGCTTCAGCGACTGGTCCAGGCTCGACAGCAGGTATTTACGCGACCCCCACTCCCCGTACGGTCCGGGCCACATGTCGTATCCGGCCTTGGTGGAGATGACCAGCTCGTCGCGGTACCGCGCGAAGTCCTCCCGGAAGTGCCGGCCGAAGTTGGTCTCCGCCGAGCCGTACGGCGGGCCGTAGTTGTTGGCCAGGTCGAAATGGGTCACTCCCAGGTCGAAGGCCCTCCTGAGGATGGCCCGCTGGGTGTCGAAGGGCTTGTCGTCGCCGAAGTTGTGCCAGAGCCCCAGCGAGACCGCCGGAAGCTTCAACCCGCTCTTGCCGACCCTGTTGTAGGGCTGGTGCCCGTCGTATCTGTCGTCCGCCGCGCTGTAGGTCACTGGGCCACCTTGGCTGTGTCGAGGATCCAGGAGAGGGTGAGGGCCTCCTCGCGCCAGGAGTCGTAGCGGCCGCTACGACCGCCGTGCCCGGCGCCCATCTCCGTCTTGAGCAGGAACGGCCCGCCGCTCGCCGTGTCGCGGAGCTTCGCGATCCACTTGGCGGGCTCGTGATAGAAGACGCGGGTGTCGTTGAGGCTGGTGATGGCGAGGATCGGCGGGTAGACCCGGCGGTCCACGTTCTCGTAGGGCGAGTAGGACTTCATGTACGCGTACACGTCCGCGTTGTGCAGCGGGTCGCCCCACTCGTCCCACTCGATGACGGTCAGCGGCAGCGATGGGTCGAGGATCGTGTTCAGCGCGTCCACGAACGGCACCTCGGCGACCACCCCCGCGAAGGACTCCGGCGCGAGGTTGGCGACCGCTCCCATCAGCAGCCCGCCGGCCGAACCGCCCCGAGCGATGATCGCGCTCGACCAGCCCTCCGCCTTGAGGTGCTCGGCGGCGGCGACGAAGTCGGTGAAGGTGTTCTTCTTCTTCTGGAACTTGCCGTCCTCGTACCAGCGGCGACCCATCTCGCCGCCTCCCCTGACGTGCGCGATGGCGAAGACGAAGCCCCGGTCGAGCAGGCTGAGCCTGGCCACCGAGAAGGACGGGTCGATCGAGATCTCGTAGCTGCCGTAGCCGTACAGCACGGTCGGCGCGGGCCGCTCGGTGCCCTTCTTGACCACGATCGAGATGGGGACGCGAGTGCCGTCGGAGGCGGTGGCCCACTCGCGGAACTGCTCGTAGTCGGCCGGGTCGTAGCCGCCGAGCACGGCCTTGCGCTTGAGCAGGATCAGCTCGCGCGACCCCAGGTCGTAGTCGTAGACCGAGGGCGGAGTGACCATGCTGGTGTAGCCGAGGCGGAGCCGTTCGGTGCTGTACTCCGGATTGCCCGAAGGCGCGACGTCATAGATCGGTTCCGGGAAGGAGATCTCGTACGCGGAGTCGAGGAGCTCGCTGCGGGAGGGCTCCGCGCCGGGCGCGTCGTCCAGGCTTCGCGGCAGGACGCGGATGCCGGTGAGGCCGTCACGGCGGAAATGCACGACGGTGTGGGTCTCGAAGGCGTCCACGTCCAGCAGCCGGGTGTCCGCGCGGTGCTCGATCAACGGCGTCCAGTCGCCGGGGGCGTCGAGCGGCGCGGTGGCCAGCTCGAAGTTCTCCGCGTCACGGTTGTGCAGGATGAGGAAGTGGTCACCGGCGTGATCGACGCCGTACTCGACGCCGGTCTCGCGCGGCCGGACGACGCGGAACTCGCCCGCCGGGTCGTCCGCCTCCAGGACGCGGACCTCACTGGTGATCTTGCTGCCGGCCGTGAGCAGGAGGTAGCGCTCGCTGCGGCTGAGCCCGACGCCGATCCAGAACCGCTCGTCGCCCTCCTCGTGGACGAGCACGTCGTCCTCGGCGGAGGTGCCGATCGTGTGCCGGTGGACCTGGTTGGGCCGCCAGGCGTCGTCGACGGTCGTGTAGAAGAACGTGGTGCCGTCGGCCGACCAGGCTCCGCCGTAGAAGATGCCGGGGATCTCGTCGGTGAGCGTCTCACCGGTGTTGAGGTCCTTCACCTTCAGAGTGAAGCGCTCGTCGCCGGTGAAGTTGACGGAGTAGGCGAGGAGGGTGCCGTCGGGGCTGACCGAACTGGTGCCGATGGAGAAGAAATCACTGTCTCCGGCCAGTTCGTTCCCGTCGAGCAGGATCTGCTCGCCGGGAAGCGACTCGCCCGCCTCCAGCTCCGGAGGCGTCTCTCCTTCGGCCGCCACCCGGCACTGGATGCCGTACTGCTTGCCCTCCTCGGTCCGGGAGTAGTACCACCAGCCGTTCTTGCGGGTGGGGACCGACAGGTCCGTCTCCAGGGTCCGGCCCTTGATCTCCTGGAAGATCGTCTCCTGCAGGTCTTTGAGATGGGCGGTCGCCTGCTGTGTGTAGGCGTTCTCCGCTTCCAGATAAGCGACCGTCTCGGGGTCGTCCTTGACCGTCAGCCACGCGTAGTCATCGACCACGGTGTCCCCGTGGTGCACGCGCTCGCTGGGAACCTTCTTCGCCGTAGGCGGCGTCTGGCTGCTCACCCAGCCGAGTCTATGTTTCCCGCCGGACCCGGCCCGGAGACCCGGCACGGATCCCCTCGACGGGCTTCGCGGTTCGGTCTCGAGCGGTCTTCGAGGACTGCTAATCTTTTGATGTCGGCAAGGTTCGGCGCAAACCACTCCACTCACTCCGGTGACTTCCGTGTGACTTGCCCCGTGTTTGCCGACAATCCCTTGAAACCAACGGTTCTAAAGATCGGTTCGCAGAGCCGCTCAGAGGCTGGTAAGTTTGAGGGGTTGCCCCGGAAACGGGGTGGCCGGAATTCCGGTAAGACCAGCTAGATCAAGTCAAGCAGTTCCAAACGGACCGGTTTGACACGAAAAAGCAGGCCTGAAAGAATAAAGGCACAACGGAACGAACGAAACGCCCTGAAGCCGGGACCATGGTCACGGCGACGGAGAACGCGTCCGTTTCTTGAGAACTCAACAGTGTGTTAAAAGCCAGTGCATGAAGCACAACCCCGTCCACCCACCCTCGGTGGGAGACGGATTCCTTTGGTTGATACACCCCCGGCCCGCTCGCGGGCCCGAGGGGTGCTTTCAGCCGGGAAACGACTGTTCAGACATTGTTTGGAGAGTTTGATCCTGGCTCAGGACGAACGCTGGCGGCGTGCTTAACACATGCAAGTCGAGCGGAAAGGCCCTTCGGGGTACTCGAGCGGCGAACGGGTGAGTAACACGTGAGTAACCTGCCCCCGACTCTGGGATAAGCCCGGGAAACTGGGTCTAATACCGGATATGACCACTTCCCGCATGGGATGGTGGTGGAAAGTTGTTTCGGTTGGGGATGGACTCGCGGCCTATCAGCTTGTTGGTGGGGTAACGGCCTACCAAGGCGACGACGGGTAGCCGGCCTGAGAGGGCGACCGGCCACACTGGGACTGAGACACGGCCCAGACTCCTACGGGAGGCAGCAGTGGGGAATATTGCGCAATGGGCGAAAGCCTGACGCAGCGACGCCGCGTGGGGGATGACGGCCTTCGGGTTGTAAACCTCTTTCAGCAGGGACGAAGTTGACGTGTACCTGCAGAAGAAGCGCCGGCTAACTACGTGCCAGCAGCCGCGGTAATACGTAGGGCGCAAGCGTTGTCCGGAATTATTGGGCGTAAAGAGCTCGTAGGTGGCTTGTCACGTCGGGTGTGAAAGCTTGGGGCTTAACTCCAGGTCTGCATTCGATACGGGCTGGCTAGAGGTAGGTAGGGGAGAACGGAATTCCTGGTGTAGCGGTGAAATGCGCAGATATCAGGAGGAACACCGGTGGCGAAGGCGGTTCTCTGGGCCTTACCTGACGCTGAGGAGCGAAAGCGTGGGGAGCGAACAGGATTAGATACCCTGGTAGTCCACGCTGTAAACGTTGGGCGCTAGGTGTGGGGGCCTTCCACGGTTTCCGCGCCGTAGCTAACGCATTAAGCGCCCCGCCTGGGGAGTACGGCCGCAAGGCTAAAACTCAAAGGAATTGACGGGGGCCCGCACAAGCGGCGGAGCATGTTGCTTAATTCGACGCAACGCGAAGAACCTTACCAAGGCTTGACATCGCCCGGAAACACTCAGAGATGGGTGCCTCTTCGGATCGGGTGACAGGTGGTGCATGGCTGTCGTCAGCTCGTGTCGTGAGATGTTGGGTTAAGTCCCGCAACGAGCGCAACCCTTGTTCAATGTTGCCAGCACGCTCCTTCGGGGGTGGTGGGGACTCATTGGAGACTGCCGGGGTCAACTCGGAGGAAGGTGGGGATGACGTCAAGTCATCATGCCCCTTATGTCTTGGGCTGCAAACATGCTACAATGGCCGGTACAGAGGGTTGCGATACCGTGAGGTGGAGCGAATCCCAAAAAGCCGGTCTCAGTTCGGATTGGGGTCTGCAACTCGACCCCATGAAGTCGGAGTCGCTAGTAATCGCAGATCAGCAACGCTGCGGTGAATACGTTCCCGGGCCTTGTACACACCGCCCGTCACGTCACGAAAGTCGGCAACACCCGAAGCCCGTGGCCCAACCACTTGTGGGGGGAGCGGTCGAAGGTGGGGCTGGCGATTGGGACGAAGTCGTAACAAGGTAGCCGTACCGGAAGGTGCGGCTGGATCACCTCCTTTCTAAGGAGCATCGGCTCGGCTGGGTCATCGTGAGATGCCGGTCGGGTCCAGGTCATGATGGTAGGCGCCTGTTCTGCCCATGACGCGCTCATTAGTGGAGCACTGGCTAATCGGATGATCCGGGTTCGCCTGGGTCGGCTAGTACCGCTCGTACTCTTCGGAGTCGGGAGGGGAACGTCGGCCGGGGGGCGCGGATGGGTCTGGACACACTGTTGGGTCCTGAGGAAACGGGCCGGATACGGAGCCTGCCTGCGGGTGGGCTTCGTGGTCTGTGTGACCTCGTGCGGGACCAGCCTCCTGTCATACCAGCGTGGCCGGGGGGAAGACGATCGTCTTCTCCTTCGGGCCGGGTGTTGGTGGCGGGACGGATCTGGTCGCTGTTTGTTGTTTGAGATTTGCATAGTGGACGCGAGCATCTTTGTGGCCAAGTTTTTTAGGGCACACGGTGGATGCCTTGGCATCAGGAGCCGATGAAGGACGTGGGAGGCTGCGTTAAGCCCCGGGGAGTCGCCAACCAGACTTTGATCCGGGGATGTCCGAATGGGGAAACCTAGCACCAGTCATGTGGTGTTGCCTCCGCCTGAATGTATAGGGCGGTTGGTGGTAACGCGGGGAAGTGAAACATCTCAGTACCCGTAGGAAGAGAAAACAAATTAGTGATTCCGTGAGTAGTGGTGAGCGAAAGCGGAAGAGGCTAAACCGTATGCGTGTGATAGCCGGCAGGCGTTGCGTGTGCGGGGTTGTGGGACCCTCTGACGGTTTCTGCCGAGACCGTAAGCAGTGAGAAATCGATGGGATAGTCGAAGCTTCTGGGAAGAAGCGCCGGAGACCGTGAGAGCCGGGTAGGCGAAATCTTGTCGACTGTTTGAGGGGATCCCAAGTAGCACGGGGCCCGAGAAATCCTGTGTGAATCTGCCAGGACCACCTGGTAAGCCTAAATACTCCCTGATGACCGATAGTGAACAAGTACCGTGAGGGAAAGGTGAAAAGCGCCCCGGTGAGGGGTCGTGAAATAGTACCTGAAACCGTGTGCCTACAAGCCGTAGGAGCGTAGGCGTCTTCGGACGTCTGTGATGTGACTGCGTGCCTTTTGAAGAATGAGCCTGCGAGTTATGGTGTGTGGCGAGGTTAACCCGTGTGGGGGAGCCGTAGCGAAAGCGAGTCTGAATAGGGCGTTTTCAGTCGCATGCTGTAGACCCGAAGCGGAGTGATCTAGGCATGGGCAGGTTGAAGCGCGGGTAAGACCGCGTGGAGGACCGAACCCACCAGGGTTGAAAACCTGGGGGATGACCTGTGTTTAGGGGTGAAAGGCCAATCAAACTCCGTGATAGCTGGTTCTCCCCGAAATGCATTTAGGTGCAGCGTTACGTGTTTCTTGCCGGAGGTAGAGCACTGGATGGCTAATGGGCCCTACCAGGTTACTGACGTCAGCCAAACTCCGAATGCCGGTAAGTGAGAGCGTAGCAGTGAGACTGCGGGGGATAAGCTCCGTAGTCGAGAGGGAAACAGCCCAGACCACCGACTAAGGCCCCTAAGCGTGTGCTAAGTGGGAAAGGATGTGGAGTCGCAGTGACAACCAGGAGGTTGGCTTAGAAGCAGCCACCCTTGAAAGAGTGCGTAATAGCTCACTGGTCAAGTGATTCCGCGCCGACAATGTAGCGGGGCTCAAGTACACCGCCGAAGTCGTGGCATTCACACGTTTGCTGAGCCTTTGTGGTTTAGGTGTGTGGATGGGTAGGGGAGCGTCGTGCGGCCGGCGAAGCAGCAGAGTGATCTAGTTGTGGAGGCCGTGCGAGTGAGAATGCAGGCATGAGTAGCGAATCAGAAGTGAGAAACTTCTGCGCCGGATGACCAAGGGTTCCTGGGCCAGGCTAATCCGCCCAGGGTAAGTCGGGACCTAAGGCGAGGCCGACAGGCGTAGTCGATGGACAACGGGTTGATATTCCCGTACCCGCTACGATGCGCCAATACTGAATCCAGTGATACTAAGGGTCCTTAACTCGGTTGTCCCTTCGGGGACGGCGTCAGAGTGAACGCCTGGCCTGATCTGGTAGTAGGTAAGCGATGGGGTGACGCAGGAAGGTAGCCCAGCCCAGGCGATGGTAGTCCTGGGGTAAGCAGGTAGGGAGGACCGTAGGCAAATCCGCGGTCCGTTAATCCTGAGATGTGATGCCGAGCCGATTGTGGCGAAGTGGGTGATCCTATGCTGCCGAGAAAAGCCTCTAGTGAGTGTCGTGGCGGCCCGTACCCGAAACCGACTCAGGTGGTCAGGTAGAGAATACCAAGGCGATCGGGTGAACTGTGGTTAAGGAACTCGGCAAATTGCCCCCGTAACTTCGGGAGAAGGGGGGCCTTCGCTGGTGACGAGTCTTGCACTCCGAGCTGGTGGGGGTCGCAGAGGCCAGGGGGAAGCGACTGTTTACTAAAAACACAGGTCCGTGCGAAGTCGTAAGACGATGTATACGGACTGACGCCTGCCCGGTGCTGGAACGTTAAGGGGACCGGTTAGTGCGCCTTTGGGTGTGCGAAGCTGAGAACTTAAGCGCCAGTAAACGGCGGTGGTAACTATAACCATCCTAAGGTAGCGAAATTCCTTGTCGGGTAAGTTCCGACCTGCACGAATGGCGTAACGACTTCCCCGCTGTCTCAACCGCAGACCCGGCGAAATTGCACTACGAGTAAAGATGCTCGTTACGCGCAGCAGGACGGAAAGACCCCGGGACCTTCACTACAGCTTGACATTGGCGTTTGGAACGTCTTGTGTAGGATAGGTGGGAGACGGTGAAGCGGTGACGCTAGTTACCGTGGAGTCATTGGTGAAATACCACTCTGGTCGTTTTGAACGTCTAACTTCGGTCCGTGATCCGGATCAGGGACAGTGTCTGGTGGGTAGTTTAACTGGGGCGGTTGCCTCCTAAAGAGTAACGGAGGCGCCCAAAGGTTCCCTCAGCCTGGTTGGCAATCAGGTGTCGAGTGTAAGTGCACAAGGGAGCTTGACTGTGAGACCGACGGGTCGAGCAGGAGCGAAAGCTGGGACTAGTGATCCGGCGGTGGCTTGTGGAAGCGCCGTCGCTCAACGGCTAAAAGGTACCCCGGGGATAACAGGCTGATCTTCCCCAAGAGTCCATATCGACGGGATGGTTTGGCACCTCGATGTCGGCTCGTCGCATCCTGGGGCTGGAGTAGGTCCCAAGGGTTGGGCTGTTCGCCCATTAAAGCGGTACGCGAGCTGGGTTTAGAACGTCGCGAGACAGTTCGGTCCCTATCCGCTGCGCGCGCAGGAGACTTGAAAGGAGCTGTCCCTAGTACGAGAGGACCGGGACGGACGAACCTCTGGTGTGCCAGTTGTTCCGCCAGGAGCACGGCTGGTTGGCTACGTTCGGAAGGGATAACCGCTGAAAGCATCTAAGCGGGAAGCTCGCCTTGAGATGAGGTCTCCCACCCTGTGAGGGGGTAAGGCTCCCGGTAGACGACCGGGTTGATAGGCCGGAGGTGGAAGCACAGTAATGTGTGGAGCTGACCGGTACTAATAGGCCGAGGACTTGACCACAAAGCATTTTGCTCGCGTCCACTAGGCAATTCTGAAACAACAAGCACCCGTTGTGTGTGTTTGATAGTTTCATAGTGTTACGGCGGTTATGGCGAAGGGGAAACACCCGGTTACATTCCGAACCCGGAAGTTAAGCTCTTCAGCGCCGATGGTACTGCACCGGGGACGGTGTGGGAGAGTAGGTCGCCGCCGGACAATCGTTTGAGAAGAGGCCACCCTTTGGGGTGGCCTTTTCTGTTTTCCCGACCCTTTTCTCGTCGTACGATCCAGTCCTTGTCGCCTGGAACTCGCCGGCCGGCCCCTACGCCCGGCGGGCCAGGATCTTCAGACGTGGAGTTCGCCGGAGAGCACGGTCACCGCACGACCGCCCAGTTCGACCCGGTCGCCCCGCACGGTCGTCCGGACGATGCCACCCCGTTGGGACAGCTGGGCGCCGATCAAGGAGTCTGAGCCGAGCTTTCCCGTCCAGTAGGGGGCCAGAGCGCAGTGGGCCGATCCGGTCACCGGGTCTTCGGGGACACCGACCTTCGGAGCGAAGAACCGGGAGACGTAGTCGGCGCCGGGCTGTGACGCCCGAGCCGTGACGATGATTCCTCGGGCATCCACCTTTTCCAGGGTGAGGAAGTCAGGGGAGAGTGTCTGCACGGTCTCCTCGGAGTCCACCTCCACGAGATAGTCCCACTCGTTCCTGCCGACCCAGAGAGGCTTGACCCCCAGCGCCTCCACCAGACCCACCGGCGGGCTCACCTCTTCAAGCGCCTTGGCGGGGAAGTTCATGGTGATTAGGCCGGCTTCGTCCCTGCTCACGGCCAAGATCCCGCTCTTCGTTGAAAACTCAAGGGTTTCCGGCACCGATCCTGTGGAATAGAGGACATGCGCCACGGCCAAGGTCGCATGTCCGCACAGGGCCACCTCGACCGCCGGCGTGAACCAACGAAGTGAATATGGCTCGCCGGCCTCCCCTTCGAGCACGAAGGCCGTCTCGGAGTGCCTCATCTCCGCGGCGACGGTCTGCATCCAGGCGTCCGAAGCCGGATTGTCGAGTATGCAGACCCCCGCGGGGTTACCCTTGGAGAATTGATCGGTAAATGAATCGACCGTATAGATACGCATGGCGTAATTTTAACCGAACGACAATATCTGCCTGAAAGCGGGTATGAGGGCCAGGCAAACCAGTGCGCTAGCCGTACAAAGTGGGAATAAGCGTTGGGCGTGTCGCGCGGCGAACTTCTTGCCGTCGGTTAACGTCCAAGGTGTAGGACAAGCCGGCTGCGGCGTGGTCCTGAGGAAAGGACGAGCCGATGGGGGCAGTGCGCAAGGTGGCGACCTACCTTGGCCTGGGCGGAGCAGAGGATTACGACGAGTCCTATGACTACGAGGACGAAGTCGAGGGCGAGGACGAGGACTGGCAGCCCGCTTCGGAGCGCGCGGCCAAGCGCTGGCGTTCGATGAGCGAGCCCTCGCGGATCGTGATGCTGACGCCGAGGAAGTACAACGACGCTCCGATCATCGGACGGCACTTCCGCGACGGCCAGACCGTCATCATGGACGTCAACGTCATGAGCACGGCTGAGGCCACGCGGATGGTCGACTTCGCCGCGGGTCTCGCCTACGGCTGCGAGGGGCGCATCGAGCGCATCGCGGAGAAGGTCTTCCTGCTGGCTCCGGCCGAGGTGGAAATCACCAACGGCTGATTTCACGACGATCGAAACGACTGGAACGCGCCATTTATCCTGAGCGCGTTCCAGGATCCGTTCGTTCTGTCCGATGTCGTCCTGCCGATGCCCTCCTGCCCGGTTCGGCGTCGCTCGACGCTGTCCCGCTCGGGTGTCGTGTTCTTCGGTCCGGCTCGGCCCGGGGCCTGTGTTCCCCGGTCCCGTCCCGGTGTTCCACGGCTTACCACACCCGGGTGCCGCACTCTCCGGCCCCGGCTCTGCCCATCGTCCGCTACCGGCTATCCGGCGCGCGGGCCTCTGCGGAGCACGCGGGTCAGCTCGGCCAGGTCCGATACCGCGGTCTGCACGCGCTTCTCACTCTCGCGAGCGTATTCGTGCAGGGCCCACACGGCGCCCTCGGCCAGCTCCCGCAGCTCGGAGATCTGGGCGGTGACGTATTCGGCGTCGGCCCGCTCGCGCTTGTGCCGGCGCCAGAGCCGGTCGCCGCCCGCTGCCACCAGGGCCAGGGCGAGCGCCGCGAGCGGCAGCGTCGCCGGAGTGACGAGTGCGGCCACCAGAGCCGCGATGGCGAGGACGAGCAGCGCGTATGCCGGCCAGGGCCGTCCGCGGACGGGCACGCCTTCGACGGCGACGCGTTCTTCGGCGGCGGCCAGTGACTCGGGATCGGGGCCTTCCGGGCGGAGCACCACCCGGTGTCCGAGCAGCGGCATCGTGACCGATTCCGGCGGATCGACCTGGGTGGCCCGCACCAGGCGCTCGGCGGCGGTTCGCACGACCGGTGTGGCCATGTGCAGCGCGATGGCGGCGAGGTGGGGGTCGGAGCCGGACTGCAGGTCGGCGAGCAGGTGGCCGCCGAGCGAGTTCATCGGACCCTCCGGGCCGCCCGAGCCGATCAGGTGGCGCAGCACCGTCAGCGGCTCGCCCTCGGCCCATGCCGCGGAGGGCCCGCCCGCGCGGTTGGCCGGGCTCCCGCCGGTTCCCTCCCGGGTGGAAGTGATCTCGACACAACGACCGAGCAGGCGGGACAGCTGGTCGGCGGCCTGGACGGGCTCAGCCAGCTCGGGAAGCTCGGCGAGCTCCGGAAAGTCGACAAGAGAAGGCGGTATCACTATCGATGGCTCGTGGGGGATGAGGGCGCTCAGCCACCGGTCGGGTTCGATCTCCGACGGCGCGGCCACCGAGTCGAGCTTGCGAAGCACGAAGATCTTGCCGGCGGGGCCGTAGGCGCCCCTGGCGGCGGCGAGCCAGAGCGCGCGCTGGCCGTGAGTCACCGGACGGTCCGCCGACATCTCGCCGAAGGCGATGCCCAGCCAGGAGGCGTGGATCTGGTCGCCCTGACCGGAGACGGCCAGAGCGAGGCAGAGGAAGAGCGCGGTTCGCTGCCCGTCGAGCTGGGCGGCGCGGCCAAGGGGGTCGAGCGCGTCTTCGCCGCGCATGAGCAGCACGAGGGCCTCGACCGCCGGAGCCAGCCAGTAGCCGGTCACATCCGGAAACTTCGGTGGAGTCGTGGAGACGGCCGCGCCGGCGGCCAGATTCGCCAGGAGCGCCTCGGCGTAGCGGTGCAACTCCGTCCCGCTGTGGTGGCTCGCGGTCAGGTCGGTGCTCAAGGCAGAGAACTCTCCGAAGTTGTGACCGGTGACCGCGCCAGCGTAGTGCGCTTCGGTCATCCCCGTCGGGAGGCGCGCCGAACCCAACTTTGCCGGATGATCGCCTCAATTTGGTGAATCAAGGCGATCATCCGGCTGATAGCTCACATGCGTTCGGGAACCGGGACGCCGAGCAGGTCCAGGCCGGTCTCCAGCACGCGCAGGGTGAGCGCGCACAGCGCGAGCCGTGAAGCGCGCGTGGCCGGCTCGACGTCGTCTTTCAGGATGGGACAGTTCTCGTAGAACGTGGTGAAGATGCTGGCGGTCTCGAACAGGTAGGCGGCGAGCTTGTGCGGCGCGGAGCCCTCGGCCACCTCCTCCACGACGGAGCCGAATCCGAGCACCTGAAGAGCGAGAGCACGCTCGCCCGGGTGACCGAGCACGATCGGGCCGGTCGCCGTGGCCGGGGTAACACCGGCCTTGCGGAAGATGGAGCGGATGCGTGCGGTGGCGTACTGCAGGTAGGGGCCGGTGTTGCCGGTCAGGGCGAGCATGCGGTCGAAGTCGAAGACGTATTCGCTGTCGTGGCTGACCGCCAGGTCGGCGTACTTGACCGCACCCATGCCGACGGCGTGCCCGATCTCGGCGCGGGTGGCTTCGTCGTAGTCGCGGCCGGCGAGCACGGCGGCGGCGCGGGCCTCCGCCTCGTCGAGCAGGTCCAGCAGCTTGATGGACTCGCCGCTGCGGGTCTTGAACATCTTGCCGTCGCTGCCCAGCACGCTGCCGATCTGGACGTGTTCGGCGCTGACGTGGTCGGGCAGCCAGCCGGCCATCCTGGCGGAGGCGAACAGCATCGACATGTGCAGTGCCTGGGTCGCCCCGATGACGTAGAGGATCCGGTCGACCTTGAGATCCTGCACGCGGTAGTGGATGGTGGCCATGTCGGTCGTGGCGTAGCCGTATCCGCCGTCGCTCTTGCGGATCATGAACGGCAGCGGCTGGTCCTCGCGGCCGGTGAAACCGGGCGGGAAGACGCAGAGCGCGCCGTCGCTGACCACGGCGATGCCGCGCTCCTGGAGCTCGTCACAGACCTGGGCGAGCATGTGGTTGTACATGCTCTCGCCGGCGATGTCGTCGTCGGTCAGCGTCACGCCGAGCTGGGTGTAGACCTTGTTGAAGTAGCGGACCGTGGCGTCCATGAAGATGTGCCACAGACGCATGGTCTCCGGCTCTTCGGCCTGGAGGGTCACCACCCGCGCGCGGGCGCGCTTGTTGAACTCCGGGTCGGTGTCGAACTTGGCACGGGCCGCCTGGTAGTAGGCGTTGCCCTCGCCCGCTTCGAGCTGGGCGACGGCGGTCTCCTCGCCGATGTCCAGCAGATGCTCGATGAGCATGCCGAAGGGGGTGCCCCAGTCGCCCAGGTGGTTCTGCCGGATGACCTTGTTGCCCAGGTGCTCGTGCACGCGGACCAGGGCGTCACCGACGATGGTGGTGCGCAGGTGGCCGACGTGCATCTCCTTGGCCGCGTTGGGCGCGGAGTAGTCGACCACGACGGTCTGCGGCGAGGCGGTCTGGGCGACGCCGCTGCGCGGGTCGGCCAGGACCTCGGCGGCCTGCTCGGTGATCCAGTCGTCGGAGAGGGTGATGTTCAGGAAGCCGGGGCCGCTGACCTCGACGGTGCCGGGGAAGGGCTCGTCCAGCGCGCCTTCGGCGCGACCGGTGAGCTGGTCGGCGATCTCCTGGGCGACCTCCCGCGGGGCTCGGCGCAGTCGCTTGCTCAGGCTCATCGCGACGTTCGCCTGGTAGTCGGCGAACTGCGAGGGACGGATCAGCGGGTCTGCGTCGGAGTACTCCGTACCGAAGGCGGCGGCCAGCGCCTGCTGGACGCGCTCGGTCAGTACGAGCTGCGGGTCGGTCATGACTCAAGGGTATCGGTTGACCGGTCGTGGCCCGGCGATATGTCGGGTGATCGCACGATCGTGAAAAAGCCCGGCGGATTCGGTCCGGACCCGGTCCGACCCGACCCGGTCCGACTCGGTGCGACCCGACTCGGTGCGGCCCGGCCCGGTCCGCGTGGTGATCTCCACGGTGACCGGCTCGGGACTCGTCGCCGCTCCACGATCCCGTCCGGGAGTCGAGCGAGTCCTCCCCCTGGAGGGTTATGGAGGCCCCTGGAGGGTTATGGAGGCGGGGTCGCCAGAGGCGATGGATCGGTTACGGGGTCGGGGTCGCCAGAGGCGATGGATCGGTTACGGGGTCGGGGTCGCCAGAGGCGATGGATCGGTTACGGGGTCGGGGTCGCCAGAGGCGATGGATCGGTTACGGGGTCGGGGTCGCCAGAGGCGATGGATCGGTTACGGGGTCGGGGTCGCCAGAGGGGATCGATCGGTTACGGGGCCGGAGTCACCAGAGGCGATGGGGTCGGTGACCGGCGGTGAGGCGCTCGCCGATGCGGGCGACCACGCCCTGGCGGGCCAGCGTGGCGGCGAGCACACACGCCGCGCTCACTCCCCTGGCCTGTGCGGAGCCGTGCGCGATGACCACGGTGCCGTTCAACCCGAGGAGTACGGCTCCGCCGTGGACCTCCGGGTCCAGCCGCTGGTTGAGCTCTTTGATGCGCTTCTTCTGCAGCAGGCCGCCCAGCCGGGCCGTGCGGCTCTCGTTGATCGTTTCGCGGAGCTCGGTGAAGGTGTAGCGGACGCTGCCCTCCATGGTCTTGAGCGCCACGTTGCCGGTGAAGCCGTCGGTGACGATGACGTCCACGGCTCCGGTGAGCAGGTCGTGCCCCTCGACGTTGCCGGTGAAGTTGAGGCCGGGCGCGGCCGACAGCAGCTCGTGCGCCCGTTTGACGAGCTTGTTGCCCTTCTCCGGTTCGCTGCCGATGGTCAACAGGCCGATCTTGGGTTCGGCGGTCTCCAGGACGGTCTCCGCGTAGGCGGCGCCGAGATGCGCGAACTGCACCAGCATTTCCGGCTTCACCTCGGCGTTCGCCCCCGCGTCCAGCAGGACGGTGGGGGTGGGACGCGTCGGCAGGGCGACGGTGATGGCGGGTCTGAGGACTCCGGGCTGGCTGCGGAGCCGAAGTTTGCCGGTGGCCACGATGCCGGCGGTGGAGCCGGCGGAGACCACGGCGGAGGCGTCGCCTCGCCGTACGAGATGGCAGGCGACGGCGATGCTGGAGCGCGGGCGGCGGAGGCTGGCGAGGGCGCCCTCGTCCATGGCCAGGGCCTCCTCGGCCCGGATGATCGGGATCTCGGTGAGCGCGTCGTGCCGGGAGAGCGCCTCCATGAGGGGACGGGGGGCGCCGACGAGGAGGATGGGAATCCCGTGCTCCCGCACCGCGTGTACGGCCCCCGCCACGATCTCGTCGGGGGCGTGGTCACCGCCCATCGCGTCCAGGGCGATCGGCATGACGCCGGAAGCGGGGATATCAGGCAAGCGGTCACCTCGTGCGGGATGGTTTGTCCGCATCGTAGGCGGGTCCGGCACCGGTTGGGTCAACCGGGTGGATCAGGGCTTGTCAGGGAGATTCCAGTCGCTTCTCTCCCGCGCGACGATGACCTTCCCGAAGGTGACCCTGCCGGCGACCCGGATGACGGGGCCGCCCTCGTCGCCATGGCCGCCGGAGATGTGTCTTTTGGCGAACAGGGCACTGACCTCGTCGATGACGTGGGCGTTCTCAGGTACCCTGACGATCAGCTTGCCGCAGTAGGCGTTGACCTCAAGGGTGATCTCGCGGCCGGGGAGCACGGCGTCGGACAGGTCGATGATCAGCGCGCCGAACGTGGCGCTCAGCGCCGTGCTGCGTCCGGCGATCCAGCGCCCGCCACGGACGACCTTGCTGAAGACGGCACTCACCTCCTGCCGGACCGGGGCGGCAGGTCCGGCCGCGGGGGTGACGTCGGGCAGGTCGAGCGTGATCGGGACGAGCTCGTCCACCGTCACCGAGTCGTAGGTCGCCTCCAGGCGGTCGGCGTGCTCGAGGCTGGTCAGGCGGCCGGTGGCGAGGGCTTCGGCCAGCACCGCGGCCACGCGGTCGCGGTCGGCGTCCGAGGCGCGCATGGCCGGGGTGTCCGAGGCGCGTAGGGCAGGGGCGTCGGAGACGCGTACGGCTGGGGTGTGGGAGTTCCGCGAAGCGGATTCACGGGGGGTCATGGGTGGAATTGTACGGCTGGTCGAGATATATCGCGATAGCGACTTGTGGGCGAACTTGCTCCGAAGTGGAACCGGCTGCGGGGGTGGTTACGTCCGGTATATAAGCGCTCTAGACGCGCGACTGGCTGGAGAGGTTTACACGAAGAGCTACAAAAAACGGAGGAAAGTCTTAGTGATCTTGAAGGAAAGCTCCACGCGCGGGTTCCGGGCCTACAACACCAAACATCTCGACGACCTGCTGCGACGGGGTGGCCTCGGAGACGAGGAGCGGCTCAGGATCAGAGCGGTGGCGACCGTACTGCCCTTTCGCACCAACGCCTACGTGGTCGACGAGCTCATCGACTGGTCGGCCATTCCCGATGACCCCATATATCGTCTGGTCTTCCCCCAGGCGGACATGCTCCCCGAGCCCGACGTCACCAGACTGGCAGGTCTCCTGAGCGCCGGTGCCCCGAACGCGAAAATCCAGGCGGCGGCGCACGAGGTCAGGATGCGGCTCAATCCTCATCCGGCCGGTCAGCTCGACCTCAACGTCCCGCGTGTCGGCGCGGAGCCGATGCCGGGCATGCAGCACAAATATCCCGAGACGGTGCTCTTCTTCCCGAAGCAGGGACAGACCTGTCACGCCTACTGCACCTACTGCTTCCGGTGGGCGCAGTTCATCGGGGAGCCCGACCTGAAATTCGCCTCCGACGACGTCGAGAACCTCCTCGGCTATCTGAAGAACCATCCCCAGGTGACCAGCGTGCTGTTCACCGGTGGCGACCCCATGATCATGGGCGAGTCGGTGCTCCGCCGCTATCTGGAGCCACTGCTCGCACTGGAGCAGCTGGAGTCCATTCGAATCGGCACCAAGTCACTGGCCTACTGGCCGCAGCGCTTCGTCTCCGATCCCGATGCCGACGACACGCTGCGCCTGTTCGCCTCCGTGGTGGACGCGGGCAAGAACCTGGCCTTCATGGCGCACTTCTCGCATCCGAGGGAAATGGAGTCCCCGATCGTCGAGGCCGCCGTGACGGGGATCCTCGCCACCGGCGCGACGATCCGGACCCAGGCGCCGCTGATCAGATCGATCAACGACGATCCGGCGATCTGGTCGTCCATGTGGCGCAGGCAGCACGTCATGGGCATGGTGCCCTACTACATGTTCGTCGAACGGGACACCGGCCCCCAGGACTACTTCGCGGTTCCCCTGGCCCGGGCCCACGAGATCTTCAGGGACGCCTACGCGAGTGTCTCGGGGCTGTGCCGCACGGTGCGGGGCCCCTCCATGTCGGCCACGCCCGGCAAGGTCTGCGTGGACGGCGTCGCGGAGGTCGCCGGGCAGAAGGTCTTCGTCCTCCATCTCATCCAGGCCCGCGACCCTGAGCTGGTCGGGCGCCCCTTCTTCGCGCACTACGACCCCACGGCCGTGTGGCTCACCGATCTGCGGCCCGCGTTCGCGGACCGTTTTCCCTTCGAACCAGCCGAGATCTCCGAACCGCTCACCCCCTTCGAGCCGGTGGTCCCCCAGCGGCTGTCCGCCTGATCCGTTCGGTCAAGCGGATACCGGGCAACCGGAAAATCTGCCGCCGCGACCTGTGGAGTCTTTTTCCCACCTCTTTCCCGGGTTTCCGTCCCCGGTGCCGCGAGGATGTGCACCGGGTGTCCGCGGTTTTGCGGCATAAGCATTGGCAGACCGTAATCCTTCGCAGGATTATTTCCAGATTTACCGGCCGCGCCGGGTGGGCCTTCGGGCCCGCCCGGCGCGGCCTGCTTGGGACTCCAGACCCGGCCCAGACGGGATTTTTGATCATCATGGGTGGACCCGGGGCCGCCGGGGGCGGTGATACAAATGCCGATGCAGCTTCCGGCCGGCGCGTTTCGTGTAGCTCTCCAAATCGCGCCCGCCGGTAATTCAAGGTCTTAGGCCCGCTTTTCTCCTGACGATTCCGAGAAATCGAGCGGGCCGATCACAAGCCGGGAAGGCAATCATGAAGCGAGTCATCAAGGCGGTTGTGGCCGTGGCGGCGTTCGGTCTCGCGGCGGCGATCTGCGCACCCGCTCAGGCGCGGTCGCGCGACATCCTCGACGGTCCGGGCGGGGCGGGTGAGGTCTCCATGGCGGTCGGGGGGCTCACCGGCGGCCTGGTCGACGGCCGGGACGTCCTGGTGGCCCTGACCGACGACCAGGGGCTGCTGGTCGCCCTGAGGGGTGATCGGGATCGGCTGAGCGGCCGGACGGCGGCCCGGCGCGCCTACGACGTCGACGGGCTGCTCGGGACGGTCTCGGACGGCGTCGAGGAGCTCGTCGGCGTCTCCGTGGACGGGCTCGCCTCCGGCGGCTCGACGGCAGGGGTCTTCACCGGGGACGGCCCGCTGCCCGAGACCGTCCGGGGCGCCAGGACCCTCACCGACGGTCTCGGCGGTCTGACCACCACGACCACGCGGACCATCGACACCGCCCGGATCTCCGCCGGGGCGGTCGAGGGGCTGGCCGAGAAGCGTTCCGAGGCCGGCGGTCTCGTCGACGCCGTCAACCGGGCCGTCCCGCAGGGGACCGAGCGGGCGGGCACCCTCGCCCCGCTGGTGGGCGTCCTCTCCCCGGCCGAGGCCGCGCCGGTCGCCGGGGCGGTCGCCCCGATCGTCCGCTCCGCCTCCGTCGACGAGCTCGCGCCCCTGGTGGGCAACACCACCGGGGAGGGCGCCAGGGCCGCCACCGGGGCCGTCGACTCCGTGGCCGACGCCACCATGGGCGTCACCAGGCACGCCGCGGAGTGATCGCGGTATTCACGGTGAAGAGAAGACCGGCCGGTGCGCACCGGCCGGTCTCCGCTCGTCTCAGAGGCCCGGCCCCCGCACGGCGGTGCGGCGGGCGATCTGGGCCTGAAGCCTGGCCATCTGCCAGTGCAGCTCGATGAGCTGCTCGGCGAGCTGGAGACGGGGAATCTCGGACGGGTCCTCTGTGGCCAGGTGGTCGATCGCGGTCGAAAGCTCTCGCATCGCGCGCCCCCACTCCATGACGACTTCCTCGGATCGAAACAACGTTCGAATCATAGCGGAACGCCGATCACGATGTCAGTCGATTGCCGCCGGGCGCGCCGGTGATCCGAGCCGGGACGCGGGTGGGCGTCCGAGGCCGGCGTCCGAGGCCGTCGTCCGGCGACCGCGACGCGTCCGGTGTCGCGGTCGCCGGGCGTGTCGCTCAGGTTTCGTAGACGGGTGCGATGTATCCCCGGGCCAGGGTGTGGGCGGTGATGTTGAAGCCCACCACGGCGGGTGGGGTGTCGGCGTCCACGCCGAGCTTCTCCACGTCGAGGGCGTGCACCGCGAAGATGTAACGGTGCGGCCAGCCGGGGGGCGGGGCGGCGCCGCCGTAGGCGTTGGCGCTGTAGTCGTTACGGCCGTGCACGCCGAACGAGGTGCCGGCGCGACCCGCCCCGGTGGGCAGTTCGGTCACGCCGGCGGGGATGTCGAACAGCAGCCAGTGCCAGAATCCGCTGCCGGTGGGGGCGTCGGGGTCGAAGCACGTCACCGCGTAGCCGAGGGTGCCCTCGGGAGCCCCCGACCAGCGCAGGTGCGGGGAGATGTTCTGCCCGTCCGATCCCCAGCCGTCGAACACGTGGGCCTTGGACAGGGTCTCGCCGTCGCGGACGTCGTCGCTCTCGACGGTCAGCTCGGGCACCTGGGGCAGGAAGTCATATGGAATCGGTGGCCGTGAGGACATGATTCACCTCCGATGGGAGCGTTTAGCCGGTCGCTCCTCATCCTGCCCTGCCGCCGGGCCTCGGTGCGGGCGGCAGGGTGCGGGTCGCGCGGCGCGTCCGACGGTGAACGCCTGGTTCGCGGGGCGCCGGGCTCAGGCGTTGTAGGCGGCGAGGACCGTCTGCGGGTCGCCGTCCATCTTGATCTTTCCCTTGTGCAGCCAGATGACCCGGTTGCAGGTCTCCTCGATCACGTCGAGGTTGTGCGCGACCAGGAAGACCGTGCCGGCCTCGTCGCGCATCTGCTTGATGCGCTCCTGGCTCTTGCGCTTGAAGTCGCGGTCGCCGGTGGCCAGGGCCTCGTCGATGAGCAGCACGTCGTGGGCCTTGGCGGAGGCGATGGCGAAACGGAGGCGGGCGCCCATGCCGGAGGAGTAGGTGGACATGGGGAACTGGACGAACTCGCCGATGCCGGAGAAGTCGACGATCTCGTCGTACTTCTCCTTCACCTGTGTGGGGTTCATGCCCATCGCGTAGCAGCCCAGCACGATGTTGCGCTCGCCGGTGAGCTCGCGCATCAGCGCGGCGTTGACGCCGAGCAGGGACGGCTGGCCGTCGGTGTAGACGGCGCCCGAGTGGGGTGGCAGGAGCCCGGCGATGGCGCGCAGCATGGTGGACTTGCCCGAGCCGTTGCGGCCGATGATGCCGATGGCGTCGCCGTGGTGGGCCACGAAGGAGACGCCGCGCACGGCGTGCACCTCCTTCATCTGCGGCCTGCCCTGACGCTTGAGCAGGCGCATGAGGGCGTTGGCCGCGTTGCCCTTCTCGGCCTCGGTGGCCGCGCCGTACACGCGGTAGATGATGTGCAGGTCGTCCACGATGACCGTCGGGGTGCCCGCGCGGCTGTTGCCTGCGGGGTCCGGGTTGGGGTGCACCCGGACGTCCGTGCTCGGGACGCCGGGTTCCTCAGCCTTCACTTGGGACAGCTCCTCGGTCAACTCAGCCACGGCCGTACTTCTCCTCGGCTCGCCAGAAGTACCAGAAGCCGCCGAGCAGGGCGAACACGGCCCAGAATACGCAGACGGACCATACCCACGAACTTGCGACATGTGTCCGCATGAGCAGGTCGCGCATCAGTTCGATGTAGGCGGCGGCGGGGTTGGCGTACATGACGTCCGCGACCCACTGCGGCAGGTGGTTTTTTACGACGATCTTGTCCTGGATCGAGAAGAAGACCCCGGAGGCGTAGAGCCAGGTGCGCGTGATGAACGGCAGCAACTGGTTCAGGTCGCGGGCGGTGGCGCCGATGCGGGCCAGCACCAGGCTGGCGCCGATGTTGAACATCGTCTGCAGCAGCAGCGCGACCGGGACCAGCAGCCAGAGCCAGGTGATCGGCTCACCGGTGATCAGCACCAGCACGAACAGCACGCCCATCGAGATCAGGAGCTGCTGGAACTCCTGGATCGTGTAGGCGAGCGGAAGCGCCGCGCGCGGGAAGTGCAACGCACGGATCAGTGCCAGGTTGCTGGAGACGGCCTTGGCGCCGCTGCTCACCGAGCGCTGGGTGTAGGTGAAGACGAACATCCCGGTGATGAGGAACGCGGGATAGTTCTTGATGTCCCCCTTCGCGCCGAGGATCAGGCCGAACATCAGGTAGTAGATGCCCGCGTTGAGCAGGGGGGTCAGGACCTGCCAGAGCTGGCCCAGGGCTGAGTTGCTGTACTTCGAGACGTTGCGCGAGGTCGCGTACGTCATGACGAAGTGCCGTCGTTCCCACAACTGGCGCAGGTAGACGGGCAGACTGGGGCGTGCGATGGCACGCCGAAGTCCGTAACGCTCGGCGAGCTTGGCCAGCGGCTCTTGCCCCTTGTCTGGGGTGCCGTTACTCGGGCCGCCCGCCTGGGCGTCCGCGATCGCGGATTCCGGCTGGCTCATGGCAAGGACTCTATTGGATGCGAGTGGTTGAAGTGCCTACGGCGGTGGTCCGCCGCACACATTGGACGGGATCTCCTCGAAGGAGGTTCCAGGGCAATGGGGTGGTTCGCCTGCGAACCTCCCTGCCTCCCGCGGCGTGGTCAACGTTAGCCCAGGTGGAGGTCGCCCGCGGGCAATGGATGCAAGCACTCACGGCGCGGGGGTATTTTGGCGTGACCGTTCACGCCCTACATGTGCCCCTATGTCCGCTTGTGGCCTTTATGGGAATCTGGACCGGTCGAGCTGGTAGACGCGTGACGCCGAACTGGCATGCGCGTGACCGAACCGCAACATCACAGAGACATCTGGGTGTGGAGCGGTACGGGATAGTCGCGTCCGACTGGTGTGGTGTCACCACCTCGGCCGGGACGCCGGGAGCCTGGGACCACAACATCCCCTTCCGGACTGTCCGGGCTTGAGGACCTCAATGGCGACGTCCACCTGTAAAGGGAGGAATTACCACCATGCGCGTTACTAACGGCGCACGAATCATCGCTGGTACCGCGCTGCTCGCCCTGGGGCTGGCCGCGTGCGGCGGCGAATCGTCCACGGGCGGGGCGGCCTCGGCCGACCAGCCCGTGCGAATGGAGCTCGGTGAGCCGCAGAAGCTCTTCTATCCCGGTGACACCACCGAATCCGAGGGCTCCGAGGTGCTGTCGGCCGTCTTCGCCCCGCTGGTGGACTACGACGAGAACAAGCAGGTCGTCAACGACGTCGCCGAGTCGATCAAGACGACCGACAACAGGGTCTGGACGATCGAGATCAAGCCGGGCTACACCTGGCACGACGGCAAGCCGCTGGTCGCGCAGAACTACGTCGACGCGTGGAACTACGCCGCCAACCAGGACAACGCGCAGGGCGCCAACGGCTTCTTCAGCCGCGTCGAGGGCTGGGCCGACCTGAACCCGGGCGAGGGCCGGCCCGTCTCCACCAAGGAGATGAAGGGCCTGAAGGTCATCAACGACACCACCTTCAGGGTCACCCTGAGCAAGCCGTTCTCCCAGTTCAAGACGATGCTGGGCTACACCGTGTTCTACCCGCTGCCCAAGGTCGCCTTCGGTCCCGACGGCAAGATCACCGAGAAGTACGCCAAGCAGCCGATCGGGCAGGGTTACTTCAAGCTCGACAAGCCCTACAACAAGGGCACCGACCAGACGATCGACCTGACCCGGTACGACGCGTTCCCCGGGGAGAAGCCGAAGTTCGACAAGCTCCAGTTCAGGCTCTACTCGAACTCCGAGACCGCGTTCAACGACCTGCGCGCGGGCAACCTGGACGTCCACGACTCGCTGCCCCCCTCGGCCATCGCCAGCGCCAAGGCCGAGCTCGGCGAGCGCTACATGGACGAGGCCGACGCCGGCGTCGGCTACATCGGCTTCCCGATGCAGTACAACAAGACCTACGCGAACGTGAAGGTCCGTGAGGCCATCTCCATGGCCATCGACCGCAAGACGATCGCCGAGACGGTCTTCTCGGGCACCCGCGCCCCCGCCGACGACTTCATCAACCCGCTGCTCGACGGCTACCGTCCGGGCGCCTGCGCGGTCTGCACCTACGACCCCGCCAAGGCCAAGGCGCAGTACGCCGCCAACAACGGCCCGAAGACGCTGGAACTGGGCTACAACACCGACGGCCCGCACAAGGAGTGGATCGAGGCCGTCGCCAACAACCTCCGCGCCAACCTCGGCGTCCAGGTCACGGTGAAGCCGTTCGAGAAGTTCGCCTCGATCCTCGACGAGCTGGACAAGAAGACCTACGGCGGCATGTTCCGCATGGGCTGGGCGATCGACTACCCGTCCGCGGAGAACTACCTGACCCCGGTCTTCTCCACCGTCGCGATCAAGACCGGTTCCAACTACGCCGGCTGGTCCAACAAGGAGTTCGACGACCTCCTCGCCGAGGGCGACGCCGCCGAGACCCAGAAGGAAGGCCTGAAGTCCTACCAGCGGGCCGACGACATCCTGATCAAGGAACTGCCGTACATCCCGGTGTACTTCTACCGGACCAACGCCGCGTTCTCCCAGCATGTCAAGGGGGTCAAGCTCAACCTCCTCAACCAGGTCGAGTGGACCAAGGTCGAGAAGGCCGCCTGACGGACGGCCACGGGCCGGGCACGTGAGCCCGGCCCCATGAAGCTGCCTCGGGCAGGCTCCGGCACCGCACACCCCGATGCGGCGTCGGGGCCGGCCCCGAGGCGTGTACGGGAGGCTTGAATGGGCCGCTACATCATCAGGCGCCTGATCCAGGCGATACCTGTCCTGCTGGGCGCCACCCTGCTCATCTACGCCATCGTCTTCGCGCTGCCCGGCGACCCCATCGCGGCGCTGGCGGGCGAGAAGCGGATGGACCCCAACATCGTCGAGATCCTGCGGGAGCACTACCACCTGAACGACCCGTTCCTGGTGCAGTACTGGTACTACCTCGTGGGCCTGTTCCGCGGCGACTTCGGCACCACCTTCGCCGGGGTCCCGGTCAACGACATCATGGCGGGCAAGTTCCAGGTGACCATCAACCTGGCGATGACGGCCCTGGTCATGGAGGCGATCATCGGCGTCGGCCTCGGCCTGTACGCGGCGCTGCGCCACGGCAGGGCCCAGGACTCGATGGTCCTCGCCTCCACGCTGGTGCTGATCTCCATCCCCACGCTGGTCACCGGCTTCGTGCTCCAGCTGTCGCTGGGCGTCAAGGTCGGCCTCTTCCCCGTGGCGGGCGTCATGGACGGCTGGCGCAGCTACCTGCTGCCCGGCTTCGTGCTCGCCGGGACGTCGATCGCCTACCTCACCCGGCTGACCCGGACCAGTCTCGTGGAGACCCTGCGGGCCGACTACATCCGCACCGCGGTGGCCAAGGGCCTGCCCCGGCGCCGGATCGTCGGACGGCACGCGTTGCGCAACGCGCTGATTCCGCTGATCACCTATCTCGGCGCGGACCTCGGCACGCTGATGGGCGGAGCGGTGATCACCGAGACGATCTTCAACCTGCCCGGCATCGGCCAGCAGCTGTTCAGCTCGGTCTACCTGCGCGAGCAGTCCGTGGTCGTGGGCATCGTGACCATGCTGGTGCTGATCTACATCCTGGCCAACCTGGTCGTCGACCTGCTCTATGCCGTGCTCGACCCGAGGATCCGCTATGAGTGACACCCTTGCCCCGACCGCCCGGCGCGCCAAACACAGCAAACGAGCCAAGCCGCCCAAGGCCGCGAGCCTGTGGAGTGACGCCTGGCACGATCTGCGCCGTCGCCCGCTCTTCATCGGCTCGGCCGCCCTTATCTGTATTTTTCTTGTCATGTCGGTATTTCCGGGGCTCTTCACCTCGGTGGACCCGTTCGACGCCGCGAGCTGCCGGCTCGCCGAGGCCCGGCAGGGCATGGGCGGCGCCCACTGGTTCGGCACCGACAACCTCGGCTGCGACGTCTACGCCCGGACCGTCTACGGCGCCCGCAACTCGATCGTGGTGGGCGTGACGACCACGATCGTCACCGCGCTGGTGGGCGGCCTGCTCGGCCTGGTCGCGGGGTTCAAGGGCGGCGCGGTGGACACGCTGCTCTCCCGGATCACCGAGATCTTCTTCGCGATCCCGTCGATCCTCGGCGCCCTGCTCATCCTGGCGGTCTTCCGCACGGGCAACGTCTGGACCGTCATGCTGGCGCTGGCCGTACTGGCCTGGCCGATGACATACCGCATCATGCGGGCCGCGGTGATCACCGCCAAGGGTCAGGACTACGTGGTCGCGGCCCGGGCGCTCGGCGCCTCAGCGCCCCGGATCATGTTCCGGCACATCCTGCCGAACGCGGTCGCGTCCGTGATCGTGGTCGCCACGATCAACCTGGGCGGTTTCATCGCCGCCGAAGCCGGGCTGTCGTTTCTCGGCGTCGGTCTGCGCTCGCCTGACATCTCCTGGGGACTTATGATCTCCGATGCCCGGGAACGCTTCCTGGAGGCTCCGGGTCCGCTGCTCTTCCCGGCGCTGTTCTTGAGCCTGACCGTGCTGGCCTTCATCATGCTGGGTGACGCGGTCCGCGACGCCCTCGACCCGAAGCTGCGGTAAGGGGGACCTGTGAAGAAGACCTCGACGTCGGTACTGCCGGCCGGGGGAGCCCTGGGCGACGAACCCCTGCTCGCCGTCGACGACCTGCACGTGGAGTTCGTCACCAGGCAGGGCGTCGTCAAGGCGGTCAACGGGGTCAGCTACTCGCTGAACCCCGGCGAGACGCTCGCCGTGCTCGGCGAGTCGGGCTCCGGCAAGTCGGTGACCGCACAGGCGATCATGGGCATCCTCGACATGCCGCCGGCCCGCATCCCCCGGGGCGAGATCCGCTTCCGGGGCACGGACCTGCTCGGGCTGTCGGAGGACGCCCGCTCCCAGGTCCGCGGGCAGCGGATCGCGATGATCTTCCAGGACGCGCTCTCCGCGCTGAACCCGGTCTTCACCGTGGGCTCGCAGATCGGGGAGATGTTCCGGGTGCACCGGGGCACCTCCCGGCGCGACGCCGAGAAGAAGGCCGTCGAGTTGATGGACCGGGTCCGCATCCCCGGCGCCAGGCAGCGGGTGCACGACTACCCGCACCAGTTCTCGGGCGGCATGCGCCAGCGCATCATGATCGCGATGTCGATCGCGCTCGACCCGGAGGTGCTGATCGCCGACGAGCCGACCACGGCTCTCGACGTGACGGTGCAGGCCCAGATCATGGAACTCCTCGCCGAACTGCAGCGCGAGAGCAACATGGGCCTGATTCTGATCACTCACGATCTCGGCGTGGTGGCCGACGTGGCCGACAAGATCGCGGTCATGTACGGCGGGCGGATCGTGGAGAACGCCCTCGTGCACGACATCTACCGGGCCCCGGCCCACCCGTACGCCAAGGGACTGCTGGACTCCATCCCCCGGGTCGACCAGAAGGGCCAGGAGCTGTACGCCATCAAGGGCATGCCGCCGAACCTGCTGGCGATGCCCACGGGCTGTGCTTTCCACCCCCGATGCCCCTACCGTCAGGACAACTGCGTCACCGACGCGCCGCCTCTGTACGAGATCGGCCCGACGCGCAGCAGCGCCTGTCACTACTGGAGGGAGGCCCTCGATGGCAGCCACGGGTGAGCCGATCCTTGAGGTCCGCGACCTGGTCAAGCACTTCCCGCTGAATCAGGGCGTCATCATGAAGAAGCAGGTCGGTGCGATCAAGGCCGTGGACGGGGTCTCCTTCGACCTGCGCCGCGGTGAGACGCTCGGCATCGTGGGGGAGTCGGGCTGCGGCAAGTCCACGCTGGCCAAGCTCCTGATGGCCCTGGAGCGGCCGACCTCCGGCTCCGTGAAGATCAACGGCCGGGAGATCGCCCGTGCCAGGGGCGCCGAGCTCAAGCGGGTGCGCCGCAACATCCAGATGGTCATGCAGGACCCGTACACTTCGCTGAACCCCCGGATGACCGTGGGCGACATCATCGGCGAGCCGTACGAGATCCACCAGGAGGTCGCTCCTAAGGGGGACCGCCGCCGTAAGGTGCAGGAACTGCTGGAGGTCGTGGGCCTCAACCCCGACCACGTCAACCGCTACCCGCACCAGTTCTCCGGCGGCCAGCGCCAGCGCATCGGCATCGCCCGCGGACTGGCCCTCCAGCCGGAGATCATCGTCTGCGACGAGCCGGTGTCCGCCCTCGACGTGTCGATCCAGGCCCAGGTGATCAACCTGCTGGAGCGGTTGCAGGACGAGTTCGACCTCGCCTACATCTTCATCGCTCACGACCTGTCGGTGGTGCGCCACATCTCCGACCGGGTCGGTGTGATGTATCTGGGCAAGATGGTGGAGCTCGGCAAGGACACCGAGATCTACGACCGCCCGGCCCATCCCTACACTCAGGCGTTGCTGTCGGCGGTGCCGGTGCCCGACCCGGACGGACGGGAGCGGCGCGAGCGGATCATCCTCCAGGGCGACCCGCCGTCCCCGGCCAACCCGCCGTCGGGCTGCCGGTTCCGCACCAGGTGCTGGAAGGCGCAGGACATCTGCGCCGAGCAGGAGCCGCTGCTGCAGATCCGGCCCGGCACCGCGCACGCGAGCGCCTGCCACTTCGCCGAGTCCCACGACGTGGTGCACGCCTCCTGACCGGCGCGTCGGAGTGACGAACGGTGAGAGCCCCTCATGCGACCATGAGGGGCTCTCAGCGGGTTCAGTAGTGGCAGACCCGGACGCGCTGGCAGTGGCGGGTGGACAGGCCGGTCGAGTTCCAGGTGTTGAACGAGCCGCCGGAGTACACCGTGCTTCCGGCGTTGACCGAGCTGGAGGCGTTGACTGCGGCGGTCGCTGCGACGTTCACGGTAGCGGCGGCGTTGGCTGCGGCGTTGGCTGCGGCAGCGGCGTTGGCCGCGGCGGTTGCCGCGGTGTCGGCGGCGGCGTTGGCCGCGGCGGTAGCTGCGGCGTTGGCGGCGACTGCGGCGTTGACCGCTGCGGCGGCGTTGGCTGCGGCGTTGGCGTTGGCTGCGGCGTTGGCCGCGGCGGTTGCCGCGGCGTTGGCGGCGGCGTTGGCGGCGGCGCTGGCGTTCGCGTTGGCTGCGACTGTGGCGTTGGCGGCGGCGGTAGCTGCGGCGTTGGCGGCGGCGTTGGCTGCGACCGCGGCGTTCACCGCGACGTTGACGTCGACGCTGACCCGAATATCGAGACTCAGGTCGAGGCCGAGGGTGAGACCGCCCAAGAGGCTGATGTTGGAGCGACAGCGGTCGTCACAGCCCGTGCTGTCGGCGGAAGCGACAGTGGCCGGGCCGGCCACCGCGAGCCCGGCGATTACGGAAGCCGCGAGAATGCGACGGATCATGATGTTGTCTCCCCCGAATACCCTGGGGGAACACGTCGCCGTCGACGCGTTCCGCGACAGGGTGACTACAGACTGTTGCCCAAAAGTATGGTTGCCGCACCCGAGCCGGGTCCAACACCGCCGGGGCTGGTGTCCGTCAAGTGGTGGCGATGATGGCGGAGCCGTGGCCGAACAACCCCTGGTTGGCGGCAAGGCCGATCCTGGCCCCGGTAATCTGGCGCGCCCCGGCCGTTCCGCGGAGCTGCCAGGTGAGCTCGCAGACCTGGGCGATGGCCTGGGCGGGGATGGCCTCGCCGAAGGAGGCGAGCCCGCCGGAGGGATTGACCGGGATCCGGCCGCCGAGCGCGGTGTCCCCGGCGCGCAGCAGCTTTTCGGCCTCGCCCGGCGGGCACAGGCCGATGTCCTCGGCCCAGTCGAGCTCCAGCGCGGTGGAAAGGTCGTAGACCTCGGCGAACGACAGGTCGGCGGGGCCCAGGCCCGCCTCCTCGTAGGCGGCGTGGGCGATGGCGGCGCGGAAGGTTCGCTCGGCGGGCGGCACCGCCGCGGTGGAGTCGGTGGCGAAGCTCGCCAGCCCGAGGACCGTGTCGGGGAAGGACGGCGTCACCGTGGAGACGGCCGCGAGCCGTACCGGGTCGCTCGCGCCGTGGCGGCGGGCGAAGTCGTCCGAGGCCAGCACCAGCGCGGCGCCGCCGTCGGAGGTGGCGCAGATGTCCATCAGCCGCAGCGGGTCGGCCACCATCGGCGAGGCGAGCACCTGCTCGACGGTGGTGGTCCGGCGGTAGCGGGCATTGTCGTTGAGAGAGCCGGCGAGGGCGTTCTTGACCTTGACGGCGGCGAAGTCCTCGGCGGTGCTGCCGTACAGGGCCATCCGCCTGCGTGCGTAGAGAGCGAAGTACGCCGGGTTGGTGGCGCCGAGCAACCGGAACCGGAGCCAGTCGGGGTCGTCCGGCCGGTCGCCGCCCACCGGCGCGAAGAATCCCTTCGGAGTGGAGTCGGCTCCCACGACCAGCGCCACGTCGCAGAGCCCGGCGAGGATCCGGGTGCGGGCGATGTCGATGGCCTGCGCGCCCGAGGCGCACGCCGCGTAGCAGGACGCGATGCGCGCGCCGCTCCAGCCCATCGCCTGGGCGAACGTCGCGCCGGCGATGAATCCCGGGTAGCCGTTCCTGATCGTGCCGGCGCCCACCACGAACTGCACGTCGGTCCAGTCCAGGCCCGCGTCGCGCAGTGCGGCCCGGGTGGCGGCCACGCCGTACTCGACGAAGGGCCGTCCCCACTTGCCCCACGGGTGCATTCCCGCGCCCAGGATGACGGCGCTCACGGCCTGCCCCACATCCACACCAGCGGGCCGTCGGCGAGCGGGGCCACGGTCAGCTCCAGCTCCATGCCCACGTGCAGGTCCTCCACGGCCAGATCTCTGACCTGGCCGAGCACGACGATCCCCTCCTCGGCGAGCTCCACCGCCGCGAGGGTCACCGGCGTGTACGGCTCGGCCGTCACGAACGGCGCGGGAGGCGGGTAGCAGGCGTTGGTGTAGGACCAGACGGTGCCCCGCCGCGAGAGCCGTGTCACCGCCAGGTCCTCGCCCGTGCAGTGGGGGTTGCGGCAGAACCCCGTCTGGGGTGGGAAGCAGACGGTCCGGCAGTCGGCGCAGCGGGTGCCGAGCAGATGCGCGACGCCGTCCTCCACGACGAACCAGCCGTCGATCACGGGTGTGGTCATAGGGCAACTATTACACAAGCGCTTGCTAGGTAACATCCCCCGCCCGCGGGCGTCCGGTCAGGGCGCGAGGGACAGCCGCACGTGGGCGCCCGGAGGAAGGCCCAGCCGCTGGGAGGCGTCCCCGGAGTTGACAGCCAGCGCGATCAGCCCGGCCGAATCGGCGAAGGCGACCAGCTCGCCGGGGGGAACGGCGGCGAAGGTCTCCCGGAAAGGCACCGCGACCTGCCTGCGGCCCAGCTGGACCGCCAGCGTGTCGCCCGGCCGCACGCCCAGGGTGAACAGGTCGCCCGCGCTGATCGACAACTGGGTGTTGCCGTAGCGGTCCACCGACAGTACCTCGCCCTCCACCACGCCCTCGCGCACCAGCGAGGTCGGTGTGGGCAACGAGACCAACCGCTCCAGCGGGATCTCCGGTCCCAGCTCGGGCAGGGCGTGCCCGACCGTCAGGTGCGCCGCCACGGGCGCGAAGATGTCGCGTCCGTGGAAGGTCGGCGAGACCGGTTTCCTGAAGAACTCGTCGTTGGTCAGCTCGTACGCGGCCTTCGCGCCGCCGCTGGCGTGGGCCGCCCACGACAGCACGCCGTTGTCCGGGCCCAGGAACACGTGGTCGCCCGCCTCGACCGCCACGGCCCGGCGCGAGCCGCCCCCGGGGTCCACCACGGCGATGTGCACGCCGACCGGGAGATAGGGGATCGTCTGCGCCAGGATCGCCGCGGCCCGCCGTATGTCGCCGGAGGGGACCAGATGGCACACGTCGATGATCCGCGACTCCGGCGAGATCGCGACGATCACGCCGTGGCAGGCGGCGACGTAGCCGTCTTCCAGGCCGTAGTCGGTGAGAAGGGTGATGACTGAGGTCACATCTGGTGACTGTACGTCTCCGGATCCGTGATGAACAGCTGGAAATGCATGCGTCGTAACCAGCCCGAAATTCCCGACTATCCTGACAGCGGGCCGCGCGTACGCGGTGTGATCATCGCGTGCCCGACCGAGGAGGACACCAATGGACACTGCGCCGATCCCCGGTGACAGTGCTGCTCAGGAACCGGCCCTGCGGGCTCTGACGGACCGGGAGCGGGAGCTTCTCGCCTTCGAGCGGCAGTGGTGGCGTTACGCCGGGGCCAAGGAACAGGCCATCCGCGAGGCCTTCGACATCTCGGCCACCCGCTACTACCAACTGCTCAGCGAGCTCATCGACAGGCCGGAGGCGCTGGCCCACGATCCGATGCTGGTCAAGCGCCTGCGCCGGCTCCGGGAGAGCCGCCGCCGCGACCGTGCCGCCCGGCGGATGGGCCTGCGCCCCTGATCTCCGGTTCCGGCCGGCGGGACGGAGCACGGCCGGGCTGAGCCGGATACGGCCGGGTGGAGCTGGGTACGGCCAGCCAGAGGAAGCAGCCGGACCGGTCCCACGGAGAGCGGGCCACGCGAACCGCGCGGGACGGCGAAGCCGACGAGGAGCCGAGTGAGCATGACCGTGAACACCCCCGATGGACTGCGCGCGATCGTGGACGACCCCGCGGGGGCGGTGATCGGGCTCGACTTCGACGGCACGCTCTCCCCGATCGTGCCCGACCCCGCGGCGGCCAGGATCCATCCGGACGGTCCCGCGGTGCTGGCCAGGCTCGGCCGCCTGGTCGGCGCCGTGGTGGTCGTCACCGGCCGCCCGGCCGCCACGGCCGTCGAGTACGGTTCCCTGGCCGATGTGCCGGGACTGGTCGTGCTCGGCCACTACGGCCTCGAACGCTGGGAGGCGGGCACGCTCACCGCGCCTCCCGTCCATCCCGGCCTGGCCCGGGTACGTGCCGAACTGCCCAGGTTGATCTCCAGGTTCGAGGGGGTCGGCTACGAGGACAAGGAACGGGCGGTGGCCGTGCACACACGCCGGACCGCCGACCCGCAGGGCACGCTGGAGGCGCTGCGGGAGCCGGTCGCCAAGCTTGCGGCCGAGGCGGGGCTGACGGTCGAGCCGGGCAAGTTCGTGCTGGAGCTGAGACCGCCCGGCGTGGACAAGGGGGTGGCACTGGGCGCCTTCCTGGAGGCGCGGTCGGCGCGGTCGGTGCTGTTCGCCGGTGACGACCTGGGAGATCTGCCGGCCTTCGCGGCCGTGCGGGCCTGCGGGCTGCCCGGCGTGACGGTGTTCAGCGGGTCGGCCGAGGTCACCGTGGAGGCCGACATCGTCGTGGACGGGCCCGCCGGGGTGATGGAGCTGCTCGGCTCGATCGCCGATGCCATCGAACGTTAAGTCATCGGCAAGTGGGGACGAGTAGCTTTCCCGGCATGAGAAAGACCGCTTCCGTCCTTGCCGCCCTGGCCGCTGCCGCCCTGATCGCCGCCCCGATGGCCGCCTCCGCTTCGGCCACGCAGCGCCTGTCCTTCCGGGGAATGAACCTGACGATCCCCTCCGCCTGGAGGGTGCATCGCGACGGCGACCAGGTCAAGGTGATCACCGGAACGTGCGGTGAGCCGTCCGGGGGCTATTTCACGCCCGGGTGCGACGCCTTCTGGATCTTCGGCCCGAAGAGGATCAAGTACGGGCACGAGGGGTTTTCGGCCTATACGCCCGAGCGCCCCTTCTACCCCGCCAGCGATGTGCAGCGCTGCCCCTTCAACGGCAAGCACGGTCAGGTCCTCGGCAAGGCCACCGTGGCGGACCTGCGCCAGGTCGGAGCCGGGCACAAGGCGAACTACCGGTCCTGGTCCGGCCGGTGCGTGAAGTACACCAACGGCGAGCAGACCGCGACCTTCGACCAGCGTGAGTGGTTCCTGCCCAAGTCGAAGATCCTCGTGGTCGACGTCTGGAACACCCCAGGCCTGGCGGGCGTGCTGAAAGGCGCTACCTGGAGCTGACCAGGATCCCGCCGACGGCCAGCCCGATCAGGACGGGCACCATCACGAACGCCCGCTGGGTGCCGAACCCGTCGGCCAGCGCGCCCAGCAGGAGCGGTCCCATGCCCACCGCGAGGCCGGCGAAGATGGAGGCGGCGGCGGTGGCCTGGTCCGCCCGCCCGCCGGAGGCGTCCAGCACGCGCGACAGAGCCAGCGGGAAGTGCAGCGAGACCCCGAGCCCGGACAGGGCCAGGCCCACGTAGGACAGGACGGGGGTACGGCTGAGCCAGAAGAGCGTCCAGCCGGCGGCGGTGAGCGCGAGGGCGCCGACGAGCAGGGGCGCGGGCCGCACCCGTAGCGCCAGCCGCGCTCCGGTGAACCGCCCGGCCGCCAGGCCGGCCGTGAACGCGGTCAGCCCGGTCGCGGCGACCGCGGCCGACAGTCCGGTCTGGTCGGCGAAGAGCTTGGCCGCCCACAGGTTGAAGCAGAACTCCAGCGCGACGCAGCACAACAGCACGGTCCCCGCGACGTAGAAGCGCCAGCCGAACCGAGCCCCGCTCTCCGGGCCGGCGACGGCCGCGGCGTTCTCGCGCTCGGGGATCCAGATTCGGCCCATGGTCAGCGCGAGCAGCGCGGTCAGGACCGGGGTCATCAGCAGCGCCGCCCGCCAGCCGAGCGCGGTCTGCGCGGCGAAGCTGACGACGAACGGGGCCGCGATGCCGACGGTCACCCCGACGGCGTTGGCCTCGCTGATCGCCGCGGCGCCCGCCGGGCCGTGGTGGTCGTTGAGCGCGGCCATGCCGGCGTAGAGGGTGATCGACGCCATCCCGCTGGCGATGCCGTACCCGGCGAGGGTGACCGGCAGCGTGGTGCCCGTCATCACCAGCAGGACACCGACATTCATTCCGGCCAGCCCCAGCCAGGTCACGGCCCGGCGGCCGATCCTCCTGGTGAGCCAGGGAAGCGCGAGCCCGGTGAGGATGCCGCCGACCGCCATCGAGGTGCCGTGCAGTCCGGCGACCCCCTGCGACACGCCCTGGTCGATGCGGAGCATCGGAAGCGCGGCGCTGAGGCCGTAGAGGTAGGTGGCGAAGGTGCCGAGCTGCAGGTAGATGAGCCAGGTGGCGCGATCACGGGTCAACCGGACGGGAGTGATCGTGGTCACTGGTTCCCTCGGGTGGGCGACAGACGGATTTTCTCGCAAACTATCTCACGGCGGGACAAACGTTCTAGAGCTCGTTCGGTGTTTCAGCGGAGGGCGGTGCGCCGGTCCGGGTTTCGGCGTCCCGGTGAAGGGCGGCGAGCAGGTTCGGCTTCGGTGTCCCGGTGGGAGCGGTGAGGGCGGTGCGCCGGTCCGGGTCTCGGCGTCTCAGCAGAGCGCGTCGAGCTGGTCGGAGAACCAGCGGCGCGGGGGGAGCGCGGTGGCCGCGGCCGACAGGCTGGCCCCCCTGCGGGCGCGCTCCTCCTCGGGCATCACCAGGCCCTCGTGGAGGGCTGCGGCCGTGGCCGAGACGTCATAGGGATTGACCATGAGCGCGTGCTCGCCCAACTCGGCGGCGGCGCCCGCCTCGCGTGACAGGACCAGCGCGCTGTCGGGGGACAGCACGGGACCCTCCTTGGCCACGAGGTTCATGCCGTCGCGGATCGGATTGACCAGCAGCACGTCGGCCAGCCGGTAGGCGGCCAGCGAGCGAGGGTAGTCGTCGTGCACGTTGAGGATCACCGGGTCCCAGTCCTCGGTGGCGTACTCGTCCTCGATCTCCTGGGCGCAGCGCTGCACCGCCGCGGTGTATTCGCGGTATTCGGGCAGATCGTGACGGGAGGGATAGGCGAAGGCGAGGTGCACGACGCGGCCGTGCCACTCGGGGTGGGCCGCCAGGAACTCCCGGTAGGCGGTCAGACCCCGGACGATGTTCTTCGACAGCTCGGTCCGGTCGATCCGTACGATCAGCTTGCGGTCGCCGACCTGGTCGCGCAGGGCGGCCATGTGCGACTCGACGTCGGGTTCGGAGGCTCGCGCCCACAGCGCCTTGCCGTCCACGCCGAGGCTGTGCACGCCGATCCGGGTGGTTCTGCCCCCGTGGGCGACCGTACGGCCCGCGCGGTCGACCTCCGCGCCGAGCACCGTCTCGCAGCAGTCCATGAAGGCTCCCGCCCAGCGCCCGGTCAGGAATCCCGCGTGGTCGGCGCCCAGGATGCCTTCGAGGAGCTCGATCCCGACGTCGTCGGGCAGCAGGCTGAAATACTCCGGCGGCGCCCACGGGGTGTGCGAGAAGTGGGCCACCCGCAGGTCGGGCCGCTCGCCTCTCAGCATGGCCGGAACCAGGGTCAGGTGGTAGTCCTGCACCATCACCCTCGCCCCGTGCGCGGCCTCCTCGGCCAGAGCCATCGCGAACGCCTCGTTGTAGGCCTGGTAGGACTCCCACTCCCGGCCGAAGCGGGCGTCGAACTGCGGCTGGTTGGGGGTGTCGTAGAGGAGATGGTTGACGAACCAGAGAGTGGAGTTCGCGACCGCGTTGTAGGCCCGGTGGAAGATCGTCGGAGGGATGTCGAGCATCCGCACCGCCCCGGTGTCGTAGCCGGCGTGGTCGAGCCGGCCGCCGGGTGCGAGCCGTACGGCGCTCCGGTCGCCGTCGGACAGCGCGGCGCAGACCCAGAGCATGTCGAGGTCCTTGGCCACCTCCGCCAGACCGGACACCAGGCCGCCGCCTCCCCTGCGCATGCTCAGGGAGCCGTCCTCGGAGAGAGTGAAGGAGACGGGGCCGCGGTTGGAGGCCACCAGGATCGCGTTCATTAGATCCCCTCGCCTAGGGACATGCTTGTCCCGAAGGTTAACCAAACATAACCCTCGACCGTAGGATGTCCAGCGACTGTGACCGCTGATGGGGGCTCGCGATGGCGCTGGACGAGACGACCGAGGAACTGGCCCGCTTGGCAGCCCAAGGCGATCACCGCGCGCTGGGCGAGTTGCTCAAGCGCATCGAACCGGACGTGCTGCGGCACTGCGGGCGCATCCTGCCCTATCGGCAGGACGCCGAGGAGGCGTGCCAGGACACGCTGCTCGCGGTGGCTCGTAACATCGGCCGGTTCGAAGGGCGGGCCCGGTTCACCACGTGGCTGCACATCGTAACCGCCAACTGCGCCCGGACCACCTACCGCTCGCTTAAGCGGCGCTCGGCCGAGCAGACCTCGGACGAGCTGCCGTTGCAGCGGCCCGACGTCGCCCGGGTGAGCGTGATCGCCGGATCCCGGCTGGACCTGCTCGACGCGATGGAGGCGCTGGAGGCCGAAAAGCCCGAGCTGGCCCAGGCGTTGGTGCTGCGCGACATCTGCCAGCTCGATTACAACGAGGTGGCCGAGCAGCTCGGCATCCCGCTCGGCACCGCCAAGTCCCGGATCCACCAGGCGCGCAAATACGTCCAGGGTGCGTTGGGCGACGCCTACGGCTTCTGAACGCGGCGTGACGTCGGCCGTTTCACCAGGGCCGTGGTTTCACCGGGCCGTGGTTTCACCGGGGGCGTGAAGGTGATCCCGGCACCGCGGCCTGGACGCTCGGACTCCATCGCTTCGCCGCGAGTTTGTCCACATGCTGTGGACAACGTGCGGTCGCGGGTGCGTGCGGCGTGTTTCGCGGCCGACGATCTGGCGAGAATGTCCGACAGGTAACACATTGCGTCTTGCACAGTGAGACACCTGGTCAGGATGGCGGCAAGGCGATGTAGAGTGCGTAGGACCTGCTCGTCAGGTTTCCAACTGAATATTTGCTCATCCAGAGGGGTGGAGGGACCGGCCCTGCGAAGCCCCGGCAACCCTCCCGGTTCAAGACTCGTGATCTGACGAGGTCGGCCGGGACAGGTGCCAATTCCGGTCTGTGACCAGGGTGGTCGCAGACGAAGATGAGGGAAAGGCCTCGCTTCATGGCGCTCGCAAGCACTGAAACCACCACCTCGCCCGTTCGCGTCGAAGACACGCGGAACAAGCCCTTCGGCCCCGCCGCGGCACTGTCCTGTCGCGAGTGCGGTGCCCGCTACGACCTCGGTCCCAGCTTCGCCTGCGTCGAGTGTTTCGGGCCCCTTGAGATCGCCTACGACTTCGGGCGCGTGACCCGGGAGCAGATCGCCGAGGGGCCGACGAACATCTGGCGCTACCGCTCGCTGCTGCCCGTCCCGGCGGACGTGGCGACCAAGCCCAACATGGCGCCCGGCTGGACCAAGCTGGTCAAGGCCGACAACCTCGCCCGTGAGCTGGGCATCCGCTCGTTGCACGTCAAGGACGACTCCGGCAACCCCACCCACTCCTTCAAGGACCGCGTGGTGGCCATCGCCGTCGAGGCGGCCCGTAACTTCGGCTTCCACACCCTGTCCTGCTCCTCCACCGGCAACCTGGCCGGCGCGGTGACCGCGGCCGCGGCACGGGCCGGGTTGGACGCCTGCGTGTTCATCCCCGCGGACCTGGAGGAAGCCAAGATCGTCATGGCGTCGGTCTACGGCGGCAGGCTCGTCGGCATCAAGGGCACCTACGACGACGTCAACCGCTTCTGCTCCGAACTCATCGGGGACGAGCTGGGCGACAAGTGGGGCTTCGTCAACGTCAACCTCCGGCCTTACTACGCCGAGGGCTCCAAGACCCTGGCCTACGAGATCGCCGAGCAGCTCGGCTGGCGGATCCCCGACCAGATCGTCATCCCGGTCGCGTCCGGCTCCCAGCTCACGAAGATCGACAAGGCTTTCAAGGAGCTGATCGCGCTCGGGCTCGTCGAGGACAAGCCGTACAAGATCTTCGCGGCCCAGGCCGAGGGCTGCTCCCCGGTCTCCGCCGCCTACAAGGCCGGTCACGACGTGATCCGCCCGGTCAAGCCGGACACCATCGCCAAGTCGCTGGCGATCGGAAACCCCGCCGACGGCCCCTACGTGCTGGACATCGCCCGGCGCACCGGGGGCGCGGTGGAGGACGTCACGGACGCCGAGGTCGTCGACGCGATCCGGCTGCTGGCCAGGACCGAGGGCATCTTCGCCGAGACGGCGGGCGGCGTGACCGTCGGCGTGCTGCGCAAGCTGGTGGCCTCCGGGCGGCTCGACCCCGATGGGGAGACCGTGGTCCTCAACACCGGCGACGGTCTCAAGACCCTCGACGCGGTGGCGGAACAGGCTCGCCCCACCGCCGTCATCCGGCCGTCTCTCGACGCATTCCGTACGGCTATCGCCTAGAAAATCGTGAAAGGTACTGAACTATGAGCGTTTCTGTGCGGATTCCGACGATTCTCCGAACCTACACCGATGGTACCGCCGAGGTGAGCGCCGAGGGCGAGACCCTGCGCGACGTTCTGCAGAAGCTCGATGCCGACTTCCCCGGGATCGGTGCTCGCATTCTCGATGAAACGGGCAAGATTCGCCGTTTTGTCAATGTCTACGTCGGAGATGAGGACGTCCGATTCGCGGACAACCTTGACACGGCGACGCCCTCCGGCGTTCAGATCTCCATCATTCCGGCGGTCGCCGGAGGCTGAGCGCCCAGCACTCGTCCCGCGGCTCCGGCCGCGTCTCCACGACACCCGCACCCGGTCCGACCGGGTGCGGGTGTCGTGTTTTGCGACGTGAGGCCATATCTCCGGGGCGGAGATACGATGCAATTTTTAACCAGATAAACACTCCGGCAAAAATCCACACCGCCCCTGAATGTGTACGTAAAGCAGTAGTTTGCTGATTGACTCTGTTGCCCTACGGTGTCCCACAGGTATGGTCGAGAACGATCGACGTAGGCGATGTCTACGCCTCGAAGATTGCGGACTTCGCGTGAGGAATGGGCGATGTCCTCAAGTCAAGTAAGAGGAGTCGGAAGTGGCGCAAGGCACCGTCAAATGGTTCAACGCGGACAAGGGCTACGGCTTCATCGCGGTCGACGGTGGTAAGGATGTGTTCGTCCATTACTCCGCGATCATGATGGATGGCTATCGCGCGCTCGAGCAGGGCCAGCGGGTCGAGTTCGAGATCACGCAAGGTCAGAAGGGTCCCCAGGCGGAATCCGTCCGGACGGTCTGACGTAGCCGTTCCGTCCATTCGTCGGGAGGCGACGGAAGCTCCCGTGGCAGCGCAGTCCACGAGGATCCTCCAGCGCTTCGACCCGGCTCGCCGCTCCACCGGCGGGCCGGGTCTTCGCTTTTCGGACATGGCTCCGGTCTAAGCTGGACGCAGGTCAGAGCGCCGCGGCTTGCACTCGGCAGGGTAGAGTGCTAAACAGTTCGTTGGCACTCCCTGTTGGAGAGTGCCAACCCTGGATCGAGACGATGGGACCCGCCGAACGGAGTCGCGGGTTCACATGCCGTCGCGGGCGTCGACTCGATCCGGTGCAAGCCACCCTGCGTTTGGGAGGTCTAGCCGTATGGCAGCCAAGATGATCGCGTTTGACGAGGACGCCCGGCGCGGTCTCGAGCGCGGTATGAACCAGCTCGCGGACGCCGTCAAGGTGACCCTCGGCCCCAAGGGCCGTAACGTCGTTCTGGAGAAGAAGTGGGGCGCCCCCACGATCACCAACGACGGTGTCTCCATCGCCAAGGAGATCGAGCTCGAGGACCCCTGGGAGAAGATCGGGGCCGAGCTCGTCAAGGAAGTCGCCAAGAAGACCGACGATGTCGCGGGCGACGGCACCACCACCGCCACCGTGCTCGCCCAGGCTCTGGTACGTGAGGGCCTCCGCAACGTCGCCGCGGGCGCCAACCCGATGTCCCTGAAGAAGGGCATCGAGGCCGCCGTCGAGCGCGTCTCCGAGGAGCTCTCCAAGCTGGCCAAGGACGTGGAGACGAAGGCGCAGATCGCCTCCACCGCCTCCATCTCCGCGGGCGACCCGCAGATCGGCGAGATGATCGCCGAGGCGATGGACAAGGTCGGCAAGGAAGGCGTCATCACCGTCGAGGAGAGCAACACCTTCGGCCTGGAGCTTGAGCTCACCGAGGGCATGCGCTTCGACAAGGGCTACATCTCGCCCTACTTCGTGACCGACCCGGAGCGTATGGAGGCCGTCCTCGACGACCCGTACATCCTCGTCGTCAACTCCAAGGTCTCCGCCAACAAGGACCTGCTCCCGGTCCTCGACAAGGTCGTGCAGGCCGGCAAGCCGCTGCTGATCATCGCCGAGGACATCGAGGGCGAGGCCCTGGCCACCCTGGTCGTCAACAAGATCCGTGGCCTGTTCCGCTCGGTCGCCGTCAAGGCCCCGGGCTTCGGTGACCGCCGCAAGGCGATGCTGGGCGACATCGGCATCCTGACCGGTGCCCAGGTCATCAGCGAGGACCTCGGCCTCAAGCTCGAGTCCACCTCGCTGGACCAGCTCGGCCGCGCCCGCCAGGTCATCGTGACCAAGGACGAGACCACCATCGTCGACGGCTCCGGCGACGCCGAGCAGATCGCCGGCCGGGTCAACCAGATCCGCGCCGAGATCGAGAACACCGACTCCGACTACGACCGCGAGAAGCTCCAGGAGCGTCTCGCCAAGCTGGCCGGCGGCGTGGCCGTCATCAAGGCCGGCGCGGCGACCGAGGTTGAGCTCAAGGAGCGCAAGCACCGCATCGAGGACGCCGTTCGCAACGCGAAGGCGGCCGTCGAGGAGGGCATCGTCCCCGGCGGTGGCGTGGCCCTGCTGCAGGCCGGCGCCAAGGCGTTCGACAAGCTGGAGCTGCTCGGTGACGAGGCCACCGGCGCCGCGATCGTGCGCAAGGCTCTTGAGGAGCCGCTGAAGCAGATCGCCGTCAACGCCGGCCTTGAGGGCGGCGTCGTGGTGGAGAAGGTGCGCAACCTCACCCCCGGTGAGGGTCTGAACGCCGCCTCCGGCGAGTACGTCAACATGTTCGAGTCGGGCATCATCGACCCGGCCAAGGTGACCCGTTCCGCTCTGCAGAACGCGGCGTCCATCGCGGCGCTGTTCCTCACCACCGAGGCCGTCATCGCCGAGAAGCCCGAGAAGGCCGGTGCCGCTCCCGCAATGCCGGGCGGCGGCGACATGGACTTCTAAGTCCAGCCGCTTTCACAGAAAGAGGCGACCCCGAGCTTCCGGGGCCGCCTCTTTTCGTGTTCCCCTCCGGGCCGTTCACCTCTTCGGGCCGTTCACCCCTCCGGCCGTCCCTCTTCCGGTCGCTCACCGCTCCGGTCGTTCCTCTTCCGGCCTCTTCCGGCCGTTCGCCGCTCCTTCGTTCGCCGCGGCGCGATCCGAGAGGCGACCGAACCCGTTCTTTTCCATGCGGTTCACGATCTGTAAAGAGGCCGTTTCCATCGGGTGACCGCATGGCCCCCGCGGAAACTCCAGAAACGACTCAGGTCCTAACTCCGGGCCTTGACCCAGCGTGACCACCACGGCCGGGGGCATATCCGGCGACCCCCGGCGTGGTGGGCCGGGACATTGTCGTGGAGCGCCGTCGCGCGGGCGCGGAACACGTCGAATTTCGCGAAACGCTCCTCCGCCGCCCGGATGAGGCCGGTTCCCGCCCTCGGCGGCGGGCGGGTACGGCGGAGGTCAACAGAGCTGGGCGGGGAGCTCCCTGGTGTGCAGGACGGTCAGGGAGGTGACGGCACGGGTCAGTACCACGTACAGGCGGGCCAGGCCACGTGGCTCGGCGTCCACGATGTCGGCCGGCTCCACCACGATGACGTGGTCGTATTCCAGGCCTTTGGCCAGGGTCGCCGGGATGACCAGCAGCCGGTGCTCCTCGACCGAGTCGGGGCTCAGCACCCGGTGGTCCAGGGCGGACAGGGTTTCGGACACGGCCGCGACGGAGGCGTCCGGGACGATGACCCCGATGGAGCCCTCGCGGGAGAGGGCCTCCCGCACCGCCCGTGTCAGGGACTCGGCCGGATCGGGCGCGTGCCGTACCGACAGGGAGCCCACACCGGGCCGGAGCGACCGGGGGGCCGCCAGATCCGGAGCGACGGCCGGCAGCAGCCTGACGGCGTAGTCGAGGACCTCGCGGGGGACGCGGAAGCCGAGGGTGAGCTCGGTGACCGCGCCGTCCTCGAAGCCCAGATGGGTGAGGACCTCGCTCCAGGAGCGGGCGGACCAGGGCGTCGTACCCTGGGCGAGGTCACCCAGCACGGTGGCCGACCCGGTACGGCAGCGCCGCCCCAGGGCGCGCAGCTGCATCGCCGACAGATCCTGGGCCTCGTCCACGACCAGGTGTCCCAGGGGCGCCGTCCGCTCGATCAGATCGCTGAGCTCGTCCATCAACGCGCCGTCGGCCGCCGACCACTTCGCCGAGCGGAAGGACTTGGCCGGCCTGGCCCACAGCAGCAGGCCCTGCTCCTGTGGGGTGAGGTCGTCCTTGGCGGCGGCGGAGAGGAACTCGGGGTCGCTGAAGAGGCGGTGAAGCACCTGCCGGGGGGTCAGCTTGGGCCACACCTGGTCCACGAGCTGCTTGACCGGTTTGGAGCGGGCCACCGCGTCCTGCACCCGGTCGTCGGGGGACTCGCCGCGCTGTTCCATCCGGACGAGCACCAGGTGGGCCAGCCGCTGGGCGAGAGTCGCGCGGCCGGGGCCGTAGCGCGTGGTGCCGCGCAGTGACGCGACGATCTCGCGGACCTCGTGGTCGGCCACCCGGTAGCGGTTGACCCCCTTGGTGAACAGCACCCCTTCGGCCGGCTTGACGATGTGCATCCACAGGGCGCGCCGGAGCACCGGTGCCATTCTCGCGTCGCCCTTGACCGCGCTGATCGCGGGATCTTCGGGCGTGGCGTGATCGCCCAGGATTCCGGCGACCGTCGTCTGGTCGACCTTGACCTCGCCCAGCGCGGGGAGCACCGAGGAGATATAGGACAGGAAGGCCCGGTTCGGGCCGACGATCATCACTCCGGATCGGGCGAGCTTCTCGCGGTGAGTGAAGAGCAGGTAGGCCGCACGGTGCAGGCCGACGGCGGTCTTCCCGGTGCCGGGCGCCCCCTGGACGCACACGGTCCGTCCGAGCTCGGAGCGGACGATCTCGTCCTGGTCGGGCTGGATGGTCGCGACGATGTCGCGCATCGGACCGGAGCGAGGCCGTTCGATCTCCTCGGTGAGGATCCTGCTGTGCTGCAGGGCGCCGCTCTGGTCGAGCGGCTCATCCTCGTAGGCGGTCAGGTCGCCGCCGTGGTAGCCGAACCGGCGGCGCAGCGCCACGTCCATCGGGTCGGACGGGCTGGCCTGGTAGAAGGCCCGCGAGACGGGGGCCCGCCAGTCGATGACCATGGGGCGGCTGCGGTCGTCGTGGACATGCCGCCGTCCGACGTAGACGGTGCCGGGCAGGTCGTCGTCCACGGCCCGGTCGAGGCGGCCGAAGAACAGCGGGGTGCCGGAGTGGTCGGCGAGCGCCGCCACCCGCTGATCCAGCAGCGCCTGCAGGATCTGCTGCGAGACCCAGTCTCCGGCGGCGTCGGAGGAAAGGGATTGGGCGTGTTCGCGCATCGCGCGCAGGGCGGCCCTGGAGGCGGCCAGATGCTCGCGTTCGGCGGCGAGGATCTCGGCCGGGTCGTCGGTTATGTCAGGGGCCAATTGATGTGCGGGCACGCGGAAGCGCCTCCCATTCGATAAACGGAGGTGGTGGTCATCAGGCAGCGAATCGACTAGCTTACCGGCGGTGCTCGCCCGCTCAAAAGGATTAATCGCCGGGGTGGCGATGCCCGGCGATTACCGTTCGCGTCTTCCGTGATACCGAACGTGGTGAAACTTCCCGGCGCACCGCATTGGTCGCCGGAGGTTCGCCGTTCGGCGCACAGGGCCGGGCCGTCGTGGCGGGGGAGAGCCGCGTGACACCCGTGGCCGCGACGCGGTCGCCGAGGTGTTCGCGAAGGGGTTTCCTCGCCGGCGGGCCGACATTTTCGTAACCGTGCTGGCACCCTCCGTGATTCTCCGCCAAAATCACGAAAAACCCGGGCAAATCCGGTGACTCCAGCAGATCATGGGGTATGTCGCCATTGGCCGTCGCGGCCCAGCGAGGGGGTGGTTTCTTTGTCGAAAACCCGCGGTATTTCGTGGACCTGACCGACGTGGACCTGATTGACACAGACGACGTGTTCGCCTATGCGGCTATTCTCCGGCGAGCACGTCGTCAGCGTCGATGATCTGGTAGGCGTATCCCTGCTCGGCCAGGAACCGCTGCCGGTGCGCGGCGAACTCCTGATCGACGGTGTCCCTGCTGACCACCGAGTAGAAGCGGGCTCCGCCGCCGTCCGACTTGGGCCGCAGCACGCGGCCGAGTCGCTGCGCCTCCTCCTGCCGTGAGCCGAAGGTGCCGGACACCTGGATGGCGACCGCCGCCTCCGGCAGATCGATGGAGAAGTTGGCCACCTTGGAGACCACCAGGACCTGGATCTCCTTGTCGCGGAACGCCTGGAACAGCCGCTCCCGCTCCTTGACCTTCGTCTCCCCCTTGATCACCGGCGCGTTCAGGTGCTCGCCGAGCTCGTCGAGCTGGTCGATGTACTGCCCGATGACCAGCACCTGCTCGTCCAGGTGCCGCCGGACCAGCGCCTCGGTCACCCGGGTCTTGGACGGTGTGGTCGCGCAGAACCGGTAACGCTCCTCGGATTCGGCCATCGCGTAGGCGAGCCGCTCCTCGTCGGTGAGCGTCACCCGCACCTCGACGCAGTCGGCCGGGGCGATCCAGCCCTGGTTCTCCATCTCCTTCCACGGCGCGTCGTAGCGCTTGGGGCCGATCAGGGAGAACACGTCACCCTCCCGGCCGTCCTCGCGCACGAGCGTCGCGGTCAGTCCCACCCGCCGCCGCGCCTGAAGGTCGGCGGTCATCCGGAAGATCGGCGCGGGCAGCAGGTGCACCTCGTCGTAGACGACCAGGCCCCAGTCGCGGGCGTCGAACAGCTCCAGATGGCGGTAGACGCCCTGCCTGCGGGTCGTCATCACCTGATAGGTGGCGATGGTGACCGGTCGGATCTCCTTCTTGGTGCCCGTGTACTCGCCGATCTCGTCCTCGGTCAGTGAGGTCCGCTTGATCAGCTCCTGCTTCCACTGGTGCGCCGAGACCGTGTTGGTCACCAGGATCAGCGTCGTCGCCTTGGCGTGCGACATCGCCGCCGCGCCCACGATCGTCTTGCCCGCCCCGCAGGGGAGCACGACCACGCCGGAGCCGCCGTGCCAGAACGCCTCGGCGGCCTCGCGCTGGTAGGGGCGCAGCTCCCAACCGTCCTCGGTCAGCGTGATCGGGTGGTGCTCGCCGTCGACGTATCCGGCCAGGTCCTCGGCCGGCCAGCCCAGCTTGAGCAGGTGCTGCTTGATGTTGCCGCGCTCGCTCGGATGCACCGCCACGGCGTCGGCGTCCAGCCGCTCGCCCAGCAGCGGCTGGATCTTCTTGGAGCGCAGCACCTCCTCCAGCACGGCCCGGTCGGTGCTGGTCAGGACGAGCCCGTGGACGGGGTGCTTCTCCAGCCGGAGCCTGCCGTAGCGGGCCATGGTCTCGGCGATGTCGACCAGCAACGCGTGCGGCACGGGGTAGCGGCTGTAGCCGATCAGCGCGTCGACCACCTGCTCGGCGTCGTGCCCGGCGGCCCGCGCGTTCCACAGAGCCAGCGGGGTGATCCGGTAGGTGTGCACGTGCTCGGGGGCACGCTCCAGCTCGGCGAACGGCGCGATCGCCTTGCGGCACTCGTCGGCCTTGTCGTGCTCGACCTCGAGCAGCAGGGTTTTGTCGGATTGGACGATCAGACAGGACACGCGCACCTCCGGATGGGATCCCCAGTGCTCAACGAAGCTACTCCCGAAACCCTTCCACGCTGCCGGAATCCCTCGTCCGTGCGCTGCCCGGATCGAGTCGAGGTCGTCGGTTCCCGATGAGGTTACCCGGCGGCCAGCTCTTCGAGCGCGCGCAGGCTCGGGCACTCCTGCTCCGAGTCCGGATCGACGCGGCCCGCGCGTGGGTCCTCCTCATGGCCGGCCCAGTGCCGCAGCGCCTGCAGCGGTGTGACGCCGTTCGCCTTCGCCCAACGGAGCCTCTGCACCCATGCAACCCCGGCGTTGAAGCCGGCGTCCCCACTGTCCTCCCGCGCCACGTACCGCGCGGCGTCATCGGTGACGGCCGCCCACAGGTAGCCGACGACGGCGCCGTTCATGGTGACCGGGACGAATCGAACGGCGGACTGAGTCGTCTGTGGATGGCTCTCGGGCACCCAGACCGTATTGAACTTCGGATCGTCCTTGAGCGACACCGCCGTTCCTCCTCATCAGCCTGTCTCTTCCGGCAGCACCCAGCCGAAGATGTGCCATATTCCATCTATTTTCACCACGTCCTCGGCGAACCAGGATCGACCGCTGGCGAGCAGAAATTCAAAATCGCCGTTCGGATTGATCGACTCGATGTAAATAGCCGGGGTTCCCCGGGGCACTCGCAGGTGAAAATGAATATTCTTGTCACCCCATTCGGAGTTCAATCTGTTGCCGATGACGGTCGACATGAAACCCGGCTCCCTTTGCACGGTTCCCGGCAGTTCCTCGATGGGTACGGTGAAGAGGCCTGGCTTCATATCAACAGCCCGAAACACGTCGATCGTATGCGGCAGCGGTTGCCTATGCGCGGCCGCGTTTATGAGATCGATTTGTTCCCGCGCACCCTCCATGTTTTCGCTATGGTCATGGTTTCCTTCTTCGCGCAGGAAGCCATTTATCCATCGATAGCCGTCGAAGGTGTAGATTCTGATCGCCTCATGCTCTCCGGCGGGCAGATTCTCGATGGTCTCGCCCCAGACCCTGGCCCCATACGAAGGATCGACCAGGAGGGCGCCGAAGGGCGAAGTCGTGAGCGCTTGCGGATAAAATAGACCGGCTGGTTTGTAGGGGAGTTCGGAATAGAAGATATCGGCTTTTCCGGTGAACGGGTTGGCGCCTTTTTCGACGAGTCCATTGTCGAAGAATGACAACACATTGCCGATGGACTCGTTCAGTTCGGGATGTAACTGGCCTTTGGTTGACATTTCGGATAGTTCCGAGAGTGTCACCCATTTTGCGTCGCTGGTCTCACTTCCACCGACTTTAGGAGTGAACATCTCGCCGTCCGCGGCGATATTTGTATACTTCCAGCCATTGGGTCCGTCTACGACGTGCATTCCCTTGAGCTTCAGCTTGTCGAGATACCCCTGGTCGACACCCAACTCCTCGCTGAGCTCCCGTGCCGCCCCCTGGTGGGCGGTCTCCTTGCTGTCCAGCGCGCCTCCGGGCAACTGCCATTTGCCGACGTTCGAATCGACCATGGGACCGCGCTCCACCAGGAGGTAACGCGTGACTCCGGCGGCGTCGACGTTCTTGATCAGGACGCCTGCGGCCCCGTACTTGCCCCACACGCCGGGAGCCACGAACCCGTCACCGGACAGGCCGGTGTCGGCGAGAATCTTGAACGGGCCGGGAGCCGGTCCGGGGTGCGGAGCCGTGGCCGCCCCGGGGTGGTTGATGGCATGGGTCGGGGCACTTGTCAGGTCGCCGGTCATGGGCGGGGCGATGGTGTCGGAGGACTGCGCGAGATGATGAGACGCGGACGCCTGCCGGTCGAACGGCCCCGGCGTGAGGGTCGGAGTCTCATTCGGCGAGCGGTCGGGCAGGATGTGGACGTTCGGCTGGATGTCGTTGACCAGGTGGGCGTCTTCTTTGGGCTTGAAGTCGACGCTCCCCTTGAAGGGGGATCCCGTGCCGGTGGAGTCGCGTGCGGCAGGCACAGGGCTGCCGCCGGTCGAGGTGCCGTGGGGTGTCGCCGGGGTCGGCGAGCCGGAAGAGCCGTCTCCGCCGCCTGAGCCGGCCCTCTGGCCTGTCAGGCCTCCGCTCTCACCGGCCTGGGGAGCTTTGAGGCCACCGGAGGTCTGAGCCGAGCCGTTGATCAGGGAGTCGATACTAGGACGCGTCTTGGGCATCGTGCCGCCCGGATGGGGCCCGGCGGTCGCGGTTCCGCCCGGCGTTCCACCTCCGTACGCGACCGTGGTGCCATCGATCCCCGTTCCCGTGTGTTCCGGTATGGCATGTGTCACCGCCGGCGTGGCAAGGTGCTGCGTCGTGGGATGGACCACGACCCCGCCCGTGTTCATCACGGCTGTCGCCAGAGTCGCGGCCGGGCCGGGCTGGGCCTGGTCGGGAACATGCGTGGCCTTCGTCGACAGCAACGTCGGGACCGTGTTCGGCGTGATTTCATCCGGCAGAAGGTATACGCCGTTTCCGGGAATCGCGCGGCGATGCAGCTGAAGAGTGCCATCCGGCCCGTGCACGGGCGCCGGATGATGGTCAGGCCCCCCTCCGCTCCCCGGCGCACCGGCGGACCCGTCGATGTGCTCCATATGCGAAGGCGGGGTCAAGTTCGCCCCGTTGGCCTGCCCTGTGTGCAAAGACGGGTTCCAGCTCGCCCAGTGCGCGTCAGCACCGCCGAGGGCGCCCGCCGTCATGCTTTTGAACAGCAGATCGAGGTCGAACGGCTGGTCGCTCATCACCATCGTGGTCGCCGCGGTGGCGCCACTGGCCAGTGCCGCCTGCCGCATCAGCTCCGCCATCGACTTAACTGGGGACAGGCCGGTGAACAACGTCAGGAAAACCCCGTTCAGCGCTCCACCCTCGGCGCTGGCCCGGACCTGCTTCCAATCGATGTGATCACGACGCGACTGAGACGCCTGCACCGCGAAGTCCATGCCGGCGCCCAAAGCGCCGAACAGTCCCACGTTGAAGAGCAACCGCTTGCCCAACTGCGCGATGAAGGCACGGGTCAGCCTCATCCGCAGCCCGATCATGGCCAGCGCGGGAGCACCCAGCGGGCTCGTCCTGGCCACCACCAGCAACCAGCCGATCTGGAAAATGAGGAACCAGACCGACACCTCGATCATCTTCTTGGTGTATTCGACCTGCACCCCCACCCGGTTGAACTCCAGGGCCGCCGTCACCAGCTGCTCGATCAGATCGGCCTTCATGCCTCCCGACACGGTCCGCACGTGCTCGGCGAACGCCTTCAGCGCATCGCCGTCCCAGTCCTGGCCGGGAAGCGAGCTCTCCGACAGGTCTCTGCCCGTCTCCACGCTCTTGGCGGTGGCCACGCAGGCGTCGGCGAGCCGGAAACATCGGGACTCGTCACCTTCAGGCCAGTCCATGCCGACCACCCAGCCCACGTAGGGCTTGGCCCAGTCGGGCACGAGGAAACCGTCAAATCCCATGGGGGCTCACAGCTTAGACAGGTGACTCTAAAACCATCATGATCGTAGGGGGCCGGGTGCCCGGTAATCTATGCGATGACTTCATGGCTTGTCTGGCCGCCGCCCTCGCCGCTCTGGCGCGGTGGCGGTGCGAGGCCGTTGGCCTTCACCCAGCGTGGTCTCCGCACCTAGGCGACACCGGCGTCGAAGCCGGCGTCCTTGCGTGCAATGTGCCGAGTGGCGTCATCGGTGACCGCCGCCCACAGGTAGCCGACGACGGCGCCGTCCATGATGACCGGTGCAGATCGGACAGCGGACCGGGCTGTCCGTGGGTAGCTCCCAGGCGCCCGGACCGTCTGAGGTTCCGGATCGTCGTCCAGAGGCGAGGTCGGTGCTCCTTCTTCGGGTCACTCGTCCGGAAGCACCCGGCCGTAGACGTGCAGTATTCCGTCCACTCTCTCCACGTCTTCGACGAACCACGATCGGTCGCTGGCGAGCAGCAGCTCATACTCCCCGCCGTTGGTCATCGATTCGATATAGATCGCCGGCGTGCCCTCAGGCACTCGCAGGTGCAGGTGAACGTTCAGGTCCTTCCAATATGCCCAGTGCGCCTCGTTGCCGATTCTGGTCGACATGAACCCCCGTTCTCTCTGTACGGTTCCCGGTAGGTCGTCGACGGGCACGGTGAAGAGATCGTCGTTCATGGTCAGCGTCCGGAAAACGTCGATCGCCTCCGGGAGCGGCAGGTGACGCGTGGCCCGGTTTATGAGCTCGATCTTCGTGGGGAACTCCGCCCTCTCCCGGGAGATCCTCTCCTCCGAGGCGCCGCGGGCCAGTCTCTTCTCGAAGAATTCGCTGTCGCGCAGATATCCGTTGATATTCTTGTAGTCGCTGAGGATGTATCTGTAGACCGCTTCGTATTCCTCGGCGGGGAGATTTCTGACGACGTCGTCCCAGATCGCGCTTCCGAACGACGGGGTGACCAGGCGGTCTCCGAAGGGCGGGTCCATGGGGACGAACGAAGGAATGCGCCCATCGCCTTGCCCGCTCAATTCGGTGGCAGGCGCACTCGGGTGGGGGGTCCCGGGTTCTCCCGCGACCAGCCCGTCGGGTTCGGCGGCGATCCTTCCGCCTTCTCCGGCGAACCCCGCGCCTTCCTGGGAGGGCAGGGGCAGTCCATCCGGACGGTCACCGTTGGCCAGCCTGGTGCCCGCTTCGGAGACGGGCCCCGGACCGGACGAATCGTGCGCGGCGAGCTTCGAGCCGACGTGAGCGGTGGCGAGGTCGCTGTGCAGGCCGGCCGGGTCGGGCAGCGTGGGCAGGCGCAGCCCGTCTGCCGCTCGCGGACCTGTGTGCCCGGCCCTGCCGTCGATGCCGCCGATGAACCCCGAGGCCGCCGCCTTGGCCAGAGCCTCGGCGTTCAGCTGCCCGGTCGCGGCCAACGTCGGGATCGACCCGAGCAGAGAGGCGACGGTGCCCTGCACCGCCACCCCGCCCACCGTTTGCGACAGGAATGCCGCCACCTGCTCTCTGGCGGTCATCTCGCCCTTGAGCACGACACCGTCGAGCAGTCGCACCCCGCCCAACCGGGTGATGGCACCACCCAGCCCCATGAGGGCCAGCGCGGTCAGCATGCCACCCTCCGCCGCTACCAGCGTCTTGTCCGCGTCCCAGCTGTCGCGATCACCCTCCGCCATCTGCCACACCTGCGTGGCACCGTCCACGCCGACCATGAACGCGATGCTTCTCAGCAACAGCGCGGCGATCGTCCGCACGTTCATCCGCGCCAACGTGCACGCCGGACCGATGCTCCAGAACGACGCCCCGCCCGTCACCGGACCGAATGCGTAAGCACGCAACAAGGTGAAAGCCAGCAGAATGAGAACCAGGGCGATGTACTTCTGCGTGTAGTCGATGTCCAGGCCGTACTTCTCCAGCTGGTCCGCGGCCTTCTCGCACGCCCTGGCCAGCTCCTCCACATAGGCGGGTTCGTCGGCCGTGAACGTTCGCCAGTACGCGGTCATCGCGTTGGCCGCAGGGCCCTGCGCGAACCTCAGCACATGATTGAGAGCCTGGTCCCCCTCACCACCCGCGATCCGGATCTGACCGGCGGTCGCCCGCAAGACCTCGACCCCGGTCAGGCACTTTTCGGCGTCGCCTTCGGGGTAGTCCATCCCGACCACCCAGCCGAGCACCGGTTCCACGTACGGGAAGGCCGGCCCGAGCAGGGTCTTCAAATCCACGGCTCAGGCCTGGACGACGCGTGGCTGGTCGGCGTCTCGATAACAGTCCGATGCCCTGCCGACGCACTGCGTCAGCTCATTCATGCTGTCCGCGCCGCGTCGGCAGGCGTCGGCGAGATCTTCGAGCGTTTCTGCGAATCGGAATCGGAACTGCTCGGCGTACTGGTCTCTGCCCCACGGCGCGTCGGCCAGCACAGAGTCGATCAGGTCACCGCTCTTGCGTATCCGGTCGGCGGGACTGGACCAGTCTGTGCCGGCCCGTCGCATGTGGTCCCAGAAGACGGCGAACCCGTCCGCCCGCTCGGTCACTGCCTGGTCCTCCTCGCCGTCGGCTGTGGCTTGGGCGGCAGGAAGGTCATGTCGGCGGCGGTGCCGAAGAACTCGTCGACGGACATGTCCTCGTGGACGAGCGGGGCCATCAGTTCCCGGGTCTGGGCGGTGACGGCGGAGGTGGCTTGGTCGATCAGATCAAGGATGGTGCCGGACAGATCCGAGGGCGACAGCCTGGAGTAGACGCGGGGATGGAACTCGAGGGCGTCGACCCTGCCCTGAAGGCCCACCCTCACCGTCACCGTGCCATCAGGGGCCGTGACCGTGGCGCTCACCTCGTGGAGCCTGGCGTGAACTTCGCGAACCTGCTTGACCTGCCGGTTGTATTCGCCGAGAAGCTTCTCCAGGGTGGCCTGAAACTCCTCGTGCACCGATGCATCCTCCCGCCAGCAGACGATCCAGGACGCATATAGTCCCATAGATCATCGTTTTCGTCTTGGGTGGTAAGGATCGATTTCCTTCTGTTTCATCACCCGTCCCCACCTGGCCATGTCCTGCTGGAGGACGGTGGGGCGGGGACCGCTCCGTGAGGGTGTGATGCGCGGGAAGGGCTGTCGCGAAGGGTGGCCCATCCTCTTCGGCTCAGCTGTCGAACGCGCCGTTGATGCCCGCGATGACGAAGGCGCCGACGCCCAGGACGACCAGCGCGACGTTGATGCCGATGCTGATCCAGACCCACTTGAGCAGGTTCCTGGCGCCCCGGGGGTCGGTGTCGACCTTGCCCAGCGCGATGCCGGACAGGATGGCGCCGGCGATGCCGCCGATGCTGATGTAGCAGCTCAGGGCCAGCACGATGCTGATGACGAGCGCGACGATCGCGTGGGTCCTGGGGCCATCACCGCCCTGGTGCGGCGGCGGCGCGTAGCCGTAGCCCTGCTGATACTGCCCGTAGGGCTGCTGCTCGCCGTAGCCGTAACCGGGCTGTCCGTACTCCTGTCCCGGCTGGCCGTAGCCGGGCTGGCCGGGCTGGCCGGGCTGGCCGTACTCCTGCCCTGGCTGTCCGTACTCCTGCCCCGGCTGGCCGTAGGCGGGCTGGCCGTAACCCTGCCCCGGCTGGCCGTAGTCCGGCTGCTGGTGCCCCTGGCCGGGCTGCTGGCCGTAGCCGGGATTCTGGTTGGGGCCGGTGCTGTATGGGCTCTTCCAGTCGTCCGGGTTCGTGCTGGGGCCCTCGGGGTTGCCACTGCTCACTGTGAATCTCTCGCTTCTGTTGAGCCGGGAACATCAACAAATATCACGATATTGGGTTCGTGCTGTGGACCGTGGACCGAGGGTCCGGGCCGCATCCCGCATCCCGCATGACGGAGCCGGAGGCGAGTCCGCCCATCTGGTGGACGACGAGCACCTGGTGGACAACGAGCTTCCCCCAATTCGTGGCCGCCCGTGGCCGGGGCGGGCAATCCACGCCGAGGAGTTTTCACTCAGTTGATGTCGGCGATGCCGGTGATGCGGTGCAGGGCGAAGCGGTGCACCGCCGCGCGCGTCTCGTCGTAGGCGGTGAGATAGCCCCCTTCCATCCGGGCGGGTTCGAGGATCCGGCTGGTGGCGTTGCCCTGGGAGTCGAGGTAGCCGATCCAGACCTGGGAGCCCTGCCGGATGGCCTCGCGCAGCGCGACGATGGTGGCGGTCGCGGGAGAGCGGGGCACCTGGCCGTCGGGCGCGTCCACGGGCGCGCGCCGCGCCTGGTGCGCGGCGTCACCGGCCCGGACGGCGCGGACGGCCGCCGCCACGACGTCGGCCTCCAGCCCGCTGAAGGTGGCCGGGGGGCGGACGAGGGGTTGGCCGTCGGTCCGGCGGACGTCGAGCTGAGTGATGATCACGTCGCCGTCCAGGGACTCGGCCGCCGGGGCGTAGCCCATCGCGCGCAACGAGTCGACCAGGGTCGGCCGGGAGGTCTTGGAAGCGATCACGGTGGGGGCGAGCCGGCGCAGCCGTAGCGGCAACGCGCGCTTGTCGGCCATCACCTCGTCCAGCAACGAGGGGTCGTCGCACCGCACGTAGGCGCTCGCCGTACCGACACGCATGCGGCCGTGACGGCGGGCCACGTCGGTGACCAGGTAGCCGAGCGGCTGCGGCACCGGCGTCGCCGAGTGCCGCTCCAGCATGGCCAGCATCTCGTCGGCGCTCTGCCCGGCGTCCAGCGCCCGCCGGATGGACCGCTCGTCGAAGCGGTAGACCGTCGCGCCGCCGGTCGACTCCACGTCGGCGGCCAGTGCCAGCCACCGCCTCAGATCGCTGGTCAGCGGCCCGGGGGCGACGGCGGTCAGATCGGCCTGCAGGAGCACGTGGTCGAGTGGCTCCGGCAGCAGCGGGGCCAGCAGCTGGCCCGCCGACGTCGTCCGGTCCCCGCCGGGGAGCAGGGCGCACCCGTGACCGACGATCGCGCCGAGACCGGTGACCCCGATCTGCTCGGCCTCGCGCAGCGTGAACTCCACCAGCTGGTCACGGTGACCGCCGCGGCGGCGGGGCTGCTCCCATGCCAGGCGCCCGCGCACCGATTCGAGGGTGGGCGCCACTTCGGGGCCGGCGACGGCGAGCATGCCCAGGGTTGTGGTGCGGACCTCCGCGGCGGCCGAGCGGCGCAGGTCGGGGTGGAGGGCGTTGAGCAGCCGGTCGCGCTCGTCGCGCTCACCGATCACGCCCGGCACCCGGTCCATGGTGAGCCAGGTCGTGGCCAGCACCGTCCAGCGGTCCTCGGTGCCCTTCACCCGCCAGGAGTCATAGGCGGGAGTGGGCAGCCAGTCGCCGTCCACGGCGCCGCTCGCGGCCACCAGCCCGGCCGCGTGCGCCACCTCGATGACCAGTCCCGCCGCCCACTCGGGCAGGTCGAGCAGGACCGCGGCCCGCTTCAGGTCGCGCACGGCCAGGCCGCCGCTGCGCAGCACACCGGGAGGATCGACGCTCCAGCGCTCGCACAGCTCCTCCACCGCCCGGGTGAAGGCGAAGGCCTGCCCGGCGGCCGTGCGGCCGGCGAGCCCCCGGTCGCGGACCGTGCCGTCGAGCGCGGGCGGAAGAGGAGAGAGGTCCTGGTGCACCCGGCCGCCGCGCAGGAACAGGCCGACCTCACGGGGTAGGACGACGGTCTCCTCGCCGGTGGCGCCGAGCAGCGCTCGGGAGAGTAGCTGCTCGATCGGCGACTGGGCGGTGGCGGCCCGCACCTCCCGGCGCGCGTTGGGCACCCGTCCGCTGGCGGGCCCCCAGACCAGCTCGTTGAGGGCGGAGCGGGCCTGGGGGGAGACCTCCTCGATCAGCCGTCCGACGATTTCCGGGTCGCCGAGCAACTCGGCGAGGGCCTCCTTGGTGTCGCCGTCGCCACCGGCGTCCTGGATCAGCTCGGCCAGGCGCTCGGCGGGATGGTGCCTGAAGACCTCCGCCGCCGGCGGGCCGAGCCCCGCGGGCGCCTCAAGGACCTCCCGCACGCCCGGGGCCGGCGCCAGAGCCTTGTCGGGTCCGTAGACCAGGGCCAGGGTCCGCAGCCGGTCGACGGTCTCCTGGAGCGCGCCCTGGAACGCGGCGTCCGCCGAGCCCCGCAGCGCACGGCCCATCTGGGCGCGCAGCGTCCGGTAGGCGATCGGTGCCGGGAGCACCACCAGGGTCTCGATCACCGAGAGTGTGAACAGGTCGAGCCGGTCGAGCACGCGGCCGATCGCCGACGGGCTGCTCGCCCGCCCCGCCAGCCCTTCGAGGTGTGCCGGAACGGGGGTGATGAGCTCGGGTCGCACGGCGACGAGAGCCCGCAACTGGTCATCGCTCCGGCCGCGCAGCCACTCGGTGAACTCCGTGCTCATTCCGTCAATGGTAGGAGGCCTTACCGACAAAGCACCGCGCGGGGAAAATCCGGCTTCGTCGCGACAGACGGTGAATCAGGGGGAGCCGAGGGCTCGTTCCGGTTCAGGTGATCACCTGGACGGCCGGTCGGGGCAGCAGTCCGATCGCCAGCCGCACCCAGGAGGCGACGAAACGATCACGCTCGGCGCGCCCGGGGGGCTCGCCCACGGTCTCCTGGAAAAGCCGGTAGTGCACCACCGCGCCACCCAGCACGGCGCCGATCGCGGGCCAGTCGAGGTCGGCCTCGGCGTATTCGGGCTGGGCGCGAAACCACGCGGTGACCGCGTCGAACATGGGCTGCAGCAGGCCGTCGCGGACGATCGCCACCAGCTCGGGGAACTGGCTCAGATCACGGAAGAAGACGCGCGTCAGCTCGCTCTCCTCACGGACCTTGGCCAGCCCGGCCTTGCACAGGTGCGCCAGACGCTCCTCGATGTCGGTCGAGGGATCGACGGCGCTCATCTCGGTCAGGGTTTCGGCGATCTGCGTCCGGGTCCGGGCGGCGTGCTCGTTCACCGCCGCCGCCAGCACCTCGTACTTGGACTTGAAGTGCCGGTAGAGCCCGCCGGCGCCGGGAGACAGCCCGGAGGCGGCCTCGATCTCCGCGACCGAGGTCGCCGAGTAACCTCGCTCTGCGAACAGGCGCAGGGCTTCGTCGATGATCCGCTCGCGCGTCGATCTGGTCATTTCTCTGCCGATACCTCCCCCATGACCCTATCCAGTGCCGAACCCCCGGGCTTTCGGCGCGCCGGGCCGATCCCCTCGCCGCGGCCGGGGATTACCCGTGTCCCCAGAGATTTGGCATGCTTCGAAAGTCAAGCGGAGCAGACTCTCCGGCCGGCGCGTGAGGGAGCGGTGAACAACCGAATGAGCACCCGTACGAGCATCAGAACGAGCACCGAATGAGCACCGAATGAGCACCGAATGAGCTCGGTGGGGTTCGATCTGGACCTGACGCTCGCGGACACGCGCGCCGGTATCGCCGCCGTCTACGACGAGCTGGCGTCGCGCATCGGCGTGGTCATCGACAGCGCCGCCGTGGTGGCCCGGCTGGGGCCGCCGCTGGAATGGGAGCTGGCCAACTGGCTGCCCGCGGCGGAGATCCCCGCGGCCGCCGACCTCTACCGGTCGCTGTATCCCTCGATCGCCGTTCCGGCCACCACCCTCATGCCCGGCGCCCGCGAGGCCGTGGCGGCCGTACGGCGGGCCGGCGGCAGGGTCATCGTGGTGACCGGGAAGAACACCCCCGACGCCACCAGGACGGTCGAATTCCTCGGCCTGGACGTGGACGAGATCGCCGGGTCGGTGTTCGGGGCCGACAAGGGCCCGGCGCTGGCCGAGTTCGGCGCGACGGCCTATGTCGGGGACCACGTCGCCGACATCGAGGCGGCGCGGGCGGGCGGCGCGGTCAGCGTGGCGGTGGCGACCGGCCTCTACCCGCCGCGGGAATTACGCGATCACGGAGCCGACGTGGTGCTCGGTGATCTGACCGAGTTCGCCGAATGGTTCGGCGGGTGGCGAACCCCCGCCGCGCTCGTGTAATTCAGGCCTGAATAGACGGTCGCCCTCGGCCTCTGCTGGGCATAACCTACATCCATTCCTTTTCACGACAGTCTGAACGAGGTCACCCCTGTGCCGAGTGGCAAGGTCAAGTGGTACGACGCCGACAAGGGTTTCGGCTTCCTCACCCGCGACGACGGCGGTGAGGTCTTCGTGCATTCTTCCGCGCTTCCCGCAGGCGTGGACTCCCTCAAGCCGGGGCAGAAGGTCGAGTTCGGCGTGGCCGAGGGGCGCCGCGGTCAGCAGGCACTCTCGGTCCGCGTGATCGACCAGCCTCCCACGCTCGCCAAGGCCGTCAAGCCGAAGGGCAAGCGCAAGAAGCCCGACGAGATGGTCGTCATCGTGGAAGACCTGATCAAGCTCCTGGACGCGGTCTCCACCTCGTACCAGAAGGGCAAGCACCCCGAGGCCGTGCACGCCAAGAAGATCGCCGCCGTGCTCCGGGCCGTCGCCGACGACCTGGACGACTGACCCCCGCGGCTCAGCCGTGGGGATTGGTGAGTGGTTTGGTCCGCTTCTCCGTCGGGGGGTCCTCCCGTCGCACGACCGCGGTCGTCGTGCCCGCCGAGTCGGGCCGGCGCCGCTCCCAGGGGGCCGGCTCCGGGTCTTCCGAGGCCTCGGGCCGGGCTCCCGGGGCGTCCGCCTCGTCGCCGGGGGCCGCGGGCCGGGGGCCGTGGGCGGCCTCGACCCTGGCGTCCCTGGCGTCCAGGCGCCGGCGCCGCCGCACCAGCAGCCAGCCGAGCGAGCCCCCCAGCACCGCGGCCATCACCGCGAGGCCGGCGGGTCCGTCGGCGAACAGCGACGACAACAGGCCGGCCAGCCCGCCGAGCACCCATGCGACCTGTAAGAACGCCTCCACCACGCCGAAGGTGGACGAGCGCACCTCCTCGCCGATCTCACGCTGCACGATCGCGTCCAGGGCGAGCTTGCCCAGACCCTGGGCGAACGCGGAGACCAGGGCGACGCCCACCACGGTCCACAGGTCGAACACGATCGCCGCGACCACCGTGGTCACGGCCGACAACGCGAGCGTGAGCAGCACGATGAGCTGCGGTGAGCGGCTGCGCACCCAGGAGGCCACGACCGTTCCCGCCAGGCCGCCGGCGCCGGCCGCCACGGCCAGGACGCCGATCGTGACCGGGGGGGCGAACCCGGGCAGCTCGCCGTCCTGCACCAGGAAGAGCAGGTAGAACAGCAGGAATCCGGAGTAGAGGCGGATGGCCACGTTGGCCTTCATCGCTTCGGCGACCACCGGGCCAACGTTGAACATGGTGCGCCAGCGGGGCGGACGCTCTCCCTCCTCCTCCAGCTCCTCCAGGTCGGGGGAGTCGACGTGACGCGGGAGCCGTACGGCCAGCACGCCCTGGAACAGGAAGACCACCGTCGCGCCGCGCAACACCCACTCGGCGCCGAGCCAGGCGCTGGCGCCCGCCCCGACCGGGATCGCGACACCGGCCGTGACCAGGGAGAACAGGGCGGTTCTGGCGTTGGCGGTGACCAGCGAGATGTCGGCGGGCAGCACGTTCGGCGTGATCGCCGCGCGGGAGACGCTGTAGGCCTTCGACAGCACCAGCACGGCCAGCGCCGCGGGGAAGATGGTGAGCACGTCGTCCGGGACGATCGCCGCCGCCATCGCGAAGCAGAGCAGGCCGCGTCCGAACAGGGTGCCCGCCATCACGAAGCGCCGGCCCGAGCGGAACCGGTCGAGGACCGGGCCGACGAACGGCGCGACCACCACGAAGGGGATCATCGTGATCAGCAGGTAGAGGGCGACCTGGCCGCGGGCCTCGTTGACCGGAAGCTTGAACAGCGTCCCGGCCAGGGCCGCGGTGACCAGGGCGTCGCCGGCGCTCTGCGTCGCGGTCAGCTCGATGAGCTGGCCCAGCCCCGTGCGACCCGCGCCCTGGGCATGGGTCAGCCGCCGCGCGGCCCGCCCGGCCCGTCGCGTCCCGCCGACCGCGCCGCGGCCGGCCCGCGCGCTCGCCCGCCCCGCGCTCCTGCCGGCCCGCGCGCTCGCCCGTCCCACCCGGGCGGCCGAGCGGCCCACCCGGCGGGAGGCCTCGCCCACCGTCTTCCGCGCTCGTTCCCACCCACCTGCCACGCATCCAGTCTTACCCGAATGACGTGTGAGATGTCCGGTGCGGTAGGTCACTCCTCGTATCATCGCCCGATGGCGGTGCAGTACGCTCCGGGCATAGGTGAGAATGAACTGTGAGTCAGCGCAGCGAGCGAGCCAGAAAGCACAGCGGCCGTCGGGTTGCGAGGCCGACGGAGGAGAACTCGTGAGCCGTACTCGATCCCGCACCGCGCCCCTCGACCCGGCCTGCGTCGCCGCCGTCGACCTGGCCCGCTCCGCCATCGAGGAGAACGTCAGGCCCGACGAGGTGGGCGAACACCTCGGAGTCGAGGGTGAGGGCGAGCGCGTCGTCACCCATTACTTCGTCTGTCTCGACCGCGCCTACCGCGGCTGGCGCTGGGCCGTCACCGTCGCCCGGGCCTCCCGGGCGCGCAACGTGACGGTCAGCGAGGTCGTGCTCCTGCCCGGCGCCGGCGCGCTGCTGCCGCCGGAGTGGGTGCCGTGGAGCGAGCGGCTGCGTCCCGGCGACCTCGGCGTGGGCGACCTGCTGCCCACCGCCGCCGACGACGACCGGCTCGCGCCCGGCTACACCGAGACCGAGGACGACTCCGACCCTCAGATGATCCTGGAGTACGGCCTCGGCCGGGCCCGGGTGCTCTCCCCGATCGGCCGCGACCGTGCCGTGCGGCGCTGGCACTCCGGCGATTCCGGCCCGCACACCCCGCTCGCGCACGCCGCTCCCGCCCAGTGCTCGACCTGCGGCTTCTACTGGCCGCTGGCCGGCGTTCTGGGTGCCGGCTTCGGCGTCTGCACCAACGAGTACGCCCCCGACGACGGCCGGGTGGTCGCCGCCGACCACGGTTGCGGCGCGCATTCCGAGGCCGCCGTGCTGCCGCACCAGGTCGAGCCCACCTCGCCGATCCTCGACGACCTCGCCTACGACCACCTCCCCGAGGAATCCGCCGAGGCGGACATGGCCGGCTCCGTGGACGAGACCGACGCCGAGCCGCTGGGCCATTCCTGATCTGACGCTGTTCTCGCAGGCCGCGGGGCCGTACCCGGCCCGGCAGTCCGCCGTGCGACGTGACCTGCGGGCCCTTCGACCTTTGGACTCATCGCCTTGACTGACATTTTCGGCACCGACCGACTGCGTTCCGCCGTGCTCGCCGCCTGGACGGCCTCACCCGCGCGCTTCCGCGAGGACGCCAACGCCGAGGAGGACTTCGCGCTCGGCGGCTACCGCGACCGGCTGATCGTCGAGCTCGCCCAGAACGCCGCCGACGCCGCGCTCCGCGCGGGGGTGCCCGGCCGGCTTCGCCTGTCTCTGCGCGAGGGGGTGCTGTCGGCCGCCAACACCGGCGCCCCGGTGGACGCGGCCGGCATCGAGGGCCTGTCCACGCTGCGCGTCTCCGGCAAGCGAGACGAATCCGGCATGGCCGGCCGCTTCGGCGTCGGCTTCGCCGCCGTGGTGTCGGTCACCGACGAGCCGGTGATCGGCTCGCTCGGGTCCGGGGTCGTCCGCTGGTCGCGCGACCAGACGACGGCCCTGGTGGCGGGCGAGCCCGCGCTGGCCAAGGAGCTCGCCGAGCGTGGCCGGCACGTCCCGCTGCTGCGCCTGCCCTTCCCCGCCGGCCCGGTGGAGATCCCCGGCGGGTTCGACACGCTCGTCCGGCTGCCGCTGCGTGACAGGGCGGCCGAGGACGCGGTCCGGCGGATGCTGGCCGAGACCGGTCCCGCTCTGCTGCTCGGCCTGCCCGCGCTCGAATCGATCGAGATCGACGTGGACGGCGAGGTCCGCACGGTCCTGCCGGACGGCTGGCGGGTGGTGTCGGCCTCCGGGACGTTCGCCCCGGAGCAGGTGGCCGAGCTGTTCGCCGACCGGCCGACCGAGGAGCGGGCCCGGCCGTACTGGCTGGTCCGCTGGGCGGTGCCCGTCGACGAGGCCGCCGAAGGCGGCTCGCCGGACGCCTCGCGGGACGGTTCTCCGCAGGGGGCGCGAACGGGCGAGCCCCGGCCGCTGCCCGCGCGAGTTCCGCCCGTGGTGCACGCGCCGACGCCGAGCGACGAGCCGCTGGACCTGCCCGCGCTGCTGATCGCCTCGTTCCCGATGGCCACCGACCGGCGGCACGTGGCCATGGGCCCGCTGACCGGCTTCCTGGTCGAGCGGGCCGCCGACGCCTACCTCGAACTGCTCGCCGGCCTGCCCCGCACGCCCAAGCTGCTCGATCTCGTCCCCGGCCTGATGGGCAAGGGCGAGCTCGACGCCCGGATCCGCCGGGCGATCCTGCGCAGGCTCCCCGACGCCCCGCTGCTGCCGGCCCTGTCCCCGCCGTCCCCGCCGTCCCCGCCGTCCCAGTCGGCCCCGCCCGCCGAAGGCGACGGCCCGCAGACCGGCGGGGAGGGCCTGACCGACGGCGATGACCTGGTCGTGGCGGGACGGCAGGCGTCCGTGGTGGCGGCCCCGGCCGAGCTGCTGGAGAAGGTCGCCGATATGGTGCCCGGCCTGCTGCCCGCCGGATGGCCGTCCCGGCACCCCGCGATCAACGCGCTCGGCGTGAAGCGGGTGGAGCTCGCCGACGTCGTGGACCTGCTCTCCGGCGACGCCGTCAAGGACAGGGACCCGGCCTGGTGGCGGTCGCTGTATGAGGTGCTGCCCGCCGACGACCCCGAGGCGCTCGGCGCGCTGCCGGTGCCGCTGGCCGACGGGCGCCTGGTGCGGGGGCCCCGGGGCACGCTGCTGCTGTCCGACGGCTCCACGCTGGACCCGGCCGTGCTCGCTCCGCTCGGGCTGCGCGTCGTCCACCCGGACGCCGCCCACCCCCTGCTGCTGCGGCTCGGCGCGGGGGAGGCGACGCCCCGGACGGTCCTGGAGGACCCGCTGACCCGCGCCGCCGTCGCGCAGTCCATCGACAGCCCCGACGCGGAGCCGGTGGCCCAGGCGGTCCTCGCGCTGGTGGAAGCCGCCGGGCTGACCGCCGGTGAGGCCCCGTGGCTGGCCGAGCTGGCGCTGCGCGGCGCCGACGGCGAGCTCTATCCGGCCGGTGAGCTGCTGCTGGCCGACGGGTCGCTGGCCGGGCTGCTGGATGAGGAGACGCACTTCGGCACGGCCGCGCCCGAGCTGGTGGAGCGCTACGGCCCCCGCGTGCTGGCCGCGGCCGGGGTGCTCGACGGCTTCGCCGTGGTGAACGACGCCGACGTCATGATCGACCCGGACGAGTGCGACCACGACCTCGACCGCGAGGACGAGTGGCTGGAGGTCGTTCTCGACCTGCTGCCGGAGATGGACGTGCCGCCCGTCGCCCGGGAGTTCTCCGCGATCCGCGACCTGGAGTACGTCGCCGACTGGCCCTCGGCCCTGGCGCTGCTGTCGCGCCCGCCGCTGCGCTCGGTCCTGCACCCGCTGCGGATCCTGGTCGCCGGCGAGGTCGTGGAGGTGCCCTCCTACACCGCCTGGTGGCTGTCCACCCACCCGGTGCTGGGCGGCAGGCGCCCCACCGAGCTGCGGCTGCCGACCGGCGACCCGCTGCTGTTCGGCCTGTACGGCGAGGCCCCCGCGGGCATCGACGAGGCCGCACTGGCGATGATCGGCGTCCGGACCACCCTGCCCGACCTCCTCGCCTCGCACGGCGGCCCCGACGAGCTCCTGGAGCTGCTCGCCGACCCCGCGGTGGAGGTGGACCGGGCCCAGCTCCGCGCCCTGTGGGTGGCTCTGGCCGCCGTCGCCCCAGCCCGTGTCGCGCCCCCTCGCGCGGTGCGCGCCGTCCTCGACGGCGAGATCGTCGTCGCCGACGCCGAGGACGGCCACCTGCTGTCCGGCGCCGGGAGCGAGGCGGGCGGCGAGACGGGCGAACCGGTCGTGGTCGAGGCGCCCGACCTGCTTCCGCTGGTCGCCGGCCGGCCGCTGATCCTGGCCCCGTTCGACCTGGCCGAGGCGCTGTCGGAGCTGCTCGACCTGCCGCTGGCCGGGGAGGAGGCCGCCGGCGAGGTGACCTCCACGGGCACGGTCCGCGAGGTTCCGCCCGCCGTACGGTCCCTGCTGCCGACCGCGCCGGCCACCTACGTGGAACACGAGAAGCTGCTCGTGGACGGCGTCCCCGCGGCCTGGCGCTTCTTCGAGGGCACGGTGCACGCCACGGGCGTGGAGGGTCTGGCACGCGGTCTGGCCTGGGCGTCGGGCCAGTGGGGCGACCGGCTCGCGGCCGCGGCGCTGCTGCGTGACCCGGCCGCGGTGCCGCTGCTGCTCGCCGAGGCGGACCTGGACAGCTGGACCGCCTCGACCGGCTAGGCACGGGTCCCGCGAGTCCCCGATCACGGCCCGTTCCGGTCGTCCGGAACGGGCCGCCGTGCCCGGACGACCCCGTGGGCCGCCGGTGCCGCCTGCCGGTAACCATCCGGAAACGGGCCCTCACAGCTCGGCGTCCGATGGTTTACGCTTTCCGCGTTCTCACCGTTTGCTCATAAAGAGTCTTCCGGACAGGGCAGGCGACAACGCCATGATTCACGAGGAACTGCCGCGCCATCTCGCGCATCTCGGGCTCGGTGATCGCGAGGCCCTGGTGTACACGACCCTGCTGCAGACGGGTCCCATCACCGTCGAGGAGTTCGCCGACGCGCTGCTGTGGGACGTCGAGGTCCTCCAGGAGACGGTCGCCCGCCTGATCGAGCTCGGCCTGGCCGCCAGTTCGGGCGCCGACGGCGCCGCCGTCACGCCCGCGGAGCCGTCCATCGCGCTGGATCGGCTGGCCCACGAGCGGGCGGCCGAGCTGCAGCGGGCCCAGATCGCCGCGGCCAACGCCTATTTCACCTACCGGCGCACGGTCCACTCGCAGGCCACCGAGGACCTGGTCGAGGTGGTCACCGGGCCGCAGATCGTCGAGCGCATCCACCACATCGAGGGCGCGGCCGAGACGCAGGTGCTGCGCTTCGACTCGCCGCCGTACCACACCCACGGCCAGCCCAACGAGGAGGAGATCCGCAACCTGGAGGGGAACGTCGAGTACCGGGTGGTGTACTCCAGGTCGGCGGTCCAGAACGCCGACTACTACGCCCGCAACATCAAGCCCTGCATCGCCGCGGGAGAGCATGCACGGGTGCTGCCGACGGTGCCGGTGAAGCTGACGGTCTTCGACAGGCGGGTGGCGTTCGTCTCGATGTCGTTCGTCGAGGCCGAGATCAACGACTCGATGTTGATCGTGCGCCCGTCGAGCCTGCTGTCGGCGCTCATCGGCCTGTTCGAGACCGCGTGGCGCTCGGCGTTCCCGATGCACCTGGGCGAGCGCGAGCCTCCGGCGCTGAAGCAGATCCAGCGTCGGATCCTGGAGCTGCTCGCGACCGGCATCACCGACGAGAAGATCGCCGAACTGCTGGGCGTCAGCCGTCGCACGCTCTCGCGCCACCTCGAACAGCTCACCCACAGCGCCGGGGCCGCCACCCGTTTCCAGCTCGCCCTGCACGCCTCCCGCAACGGCTGGATCTGAGACCGCGGGAGCTCAGCCGAGCGCGGCGGGCGAGTCTGCGCCGCCGATGAGCGGCCGTGGCCGGCCGGAACCGTCGGCCGGCACCTGCCACACGTCCGCCTCCCCCCGGCCGCGCGGGATCGCGTACGCCACGGTGTTCCCGTCGATCCAGGCGGCCTGGTCGTCCACGCTGCGGGTCTCGGCCAGGCGGGTCTCGCGCATGGTCGCCAGGTCGAGGACCGACAGCCGCCAGCCCCGCCGGGGATCGCCGTCCACGGCCGACTTGAACGCCAGCCGGGTGCCGTCGGGCGACAGCGACGGGCATTCCACGTTCTCGTGCAGCGTCCGCAGGGTCTTGGCGATCAGGTCGCCCTCCACCAGGTAGCGGTGTCCCGCGGTGGACATGGTCGCGTAGAACCGCTGGTCGTCGGTGGTGAACGTGACACCCCAGAAGTTCAGGTCGGCGGCCTTGTAGGGCCTGCCGCCGACCGTGACCGCCCAGTCCTCCAAGGTGGGCACGAGTTCCTGGGTGTGGGTGTCGAGCAGGCCCACCCGGGTGGAGAACCGCCCGCCGTTGTAGGAGTCGCCGGTGACGAACACCGTCCAGGCGACCCAGCGCCCGCTGGGCGAGACGCGGGCCCGGTTGGGCACACCCACCAGCGGAATCGCACGTCGTTGCGCCAGCCCGGCGTCCAGCACGACCAGCTGGTAGGTGGTCAGGTCGCCGTCCAGCCGCAGGCACAGGCCGGTGCCGGCCGCCGCGTGGAAGCGCGCGCACGTCAGAGGCGACACCTGGCGCCGGGCTCCCGGGTCTCGCGACGGCACCGAGACCAGGTGACCGCGGCTGCTCCGATCGGTGCTGAGCGCCACCAGCCTCGGCCCGGGCGCGAGCGACAGCGCCGCGCCGGCGAGCCTGGCCGTGGCCGTACGGCCGCCGCCCGTGGCGGAGGCGATCGACAGCAAGGCGACGACGGCGAGCACCGCCGCGCAGGCGAACGCGAGGGCGAGCCGGAGCCGGCCGCCCTTCCCGGCACTCGTCGCGGCGCTCATGTGCGTACCTCCACGGGGGTGGGCCGCCGCAGCAGGGCGGCGGTCAGGACGATGGCGACGGCCACGCCGCCCGCGGCGATCCGGGTCGCGGCGGCCGGCCCCCAGTACTGCCAGGCGAGGCCGAAGCAGACGGACGAGGCGAAGTAGGCGAGCGCCTGGACGGTCTGGATCAGGGCGATCCCGGTCGTCCGCATGGGCTTCGGCAGTGTGGGGCCGGCGAGCGCCATGAGCACCCCGTCGGTGGCGGCGTAGAACGCGCCGTACAGGCCGACGGTGACGACGACGACGGCCGTCCCGGCGAACGGGCCGAACAGCAGCAGGTAGACCGCCAGCAGGGCGGCGTATCCACCCAGCACGACGGGCAGGCGGCCGCACCGGTCGGCGAGGGCCCCCAGCGGCGCGGCCAGCAGCAGGTAGGAGAGGTTGGTGCCGACGGCGAGCAGCGGGAACCAGCCGGCGCCGAAACCCTGGCCGCGCATCAGCATCAGGTAGACGAATCCGTCGCCGACGGTGGCCACGCCCAGCACGCAGGCCGCGCAGGCGAGCCTGCGCACGGCCGTGATCCGCAGCAGCCCGGCCGCCGTGCGCGGCGACACCGTGCCCGCGGGCGGGCGGGGTTCACGGCGGTCGCGTACGGTCGTCATCAGGATCAGCAGTCCCAGCGCGGCCACGCAGAAGCTCGTGACGAACAGCGCGTCGAACGCCGCCGCCGACGTGGTCCCCACCAGCGACAGCACGCCGAGCGCCGCCAGCGGGCCGGCGAAGGCGCCCAGGCTGTCCATGGCGCGGTGCACGCCGAAGGCCCGGCCCAGCAGCGGCTCGGGGGTCGACAGGGTGATCAGGGCGTCGCGCGGGGCCGTACGCAGGCCCTTGCCGCAGCGGTCGGCGACGATGACGGCGCCGATCGCCGTCACCGAGCCGCCGGCCGCCAGCAGTCCCAGCTTGGCGACGGCGGAGACGCCGTAGCCGATGCCCGCCACCGCCTTGCGGCGGCGGGCGCGGTCGGCGACGTAGCCTCCGACTAGGCGCAGCAGCGCGGTGGCGCCGGTGTAGAGGCCGTCCATCAGGCCGTAGGCGATCGGGCTCACCTGCAGGGTGAGGATGAAGTAGAGGGGCAGTACGGCGGTGACCATCTCCGACGAGATGTCGGTCATCAGGCTCACGGCACCGAGCGCGAAGACGTTCGCGGCGATTCCTCGCCCGCTCCGCCCGGCGCCGGCCTCCCCGTGCCGGAGACCGATCGTGGACAAGTACACGTTTCCTCCCGCGTCCCCGACGATGATCTGTGCCGCTGTGCCGCTGTGCCGCTGTGCCGCTGTGCCGCTGTGCCGCTGTGCCGCTTGTGGGGCCGGTGGCCGCGGGGTCGGCGGCCACCGGCTGTGGTCATGCGGTGGTCGTCATGAGGTGGTGGTGATGGTCAGGTCGTCGATCTGTGTTTCGAAGAGGCTGGCGGTGCCGGCGTCGGTCGCTTCGATGAGCAGGCGGATGGTTTCGCCGGCGTGGGCCGACAGGTCGGCCGTGGCCTGTCGCCAGGTGCCGTCGACCTCTGCGTTCCGGCCTTGTTCGTCGAAGACGGTTGCGGTGGTGGTTCCGTTGAGGATTTTGATCCGCAGGTGGTCGTCGGGTGTGGAGTTGGCGCCGTTGGCGAGGTTGTAGGAGAAGGCGAGGGTGGTCTTTCCGCCGGCGGGCAGGGTGATGGCGGTGGAGCGGACGGTGGTGGTCCCGCCGTCGAGGTCGTTGGCGCCGTAGGAGGTGCCGGCGGCGGCGCCGGTGACCAGGCAGGTGGCTCCGGAGACGGTGGCGCCGAGTTGTTTGGCCCTGTTGGTGGCGGTGGAGATGGTCTCCTCGGGGTCGCCGCGTTCCCAGGCGCCGCTGGTGGCGGTGTCGGTGCCGGCGGGGTCGACGCTCCAGCCCCTGTCGGACTCGAAGTCATCGGCGAACACCGTCACCGGTCCGGTTCCCGACGGGTTGATCTTCCAGGTGAACGTGGCGGAGGCGGTGGCCCCGTTCGCGTCCCCGGCCGTCGCCGTGACGGTCGAGGTGCCGGCCTCGGCAGGCGTTCCGGAGATCAGCCCGGTGGAGGCGCCCAGCGACAGTCCGGCGGGCAGGCCGGTGGCCGACCAGGTGTACGGCGTCGCGCCGCCGGAGGCCGAGAGCTGCAGCGAGCCGGCGACCCCCACGGTCCCCACCCGGTCGCCGGGACTGCTCACGGTCACGCCCGAGGCGGAGCCCCAGACGTCGGTGACGGCCGACTTGCTCCCGGCGCTGCCCAGCGCGGGGAGACCGTACATGTCCTCCAGCGTGCGCAGGATCGTGTAGTGGTCGATCTGGTTGGCGGACTGGTAGCCGGTCTTGACGTTCTGGCCGACGAACGTGGTGAAGATCTTGTTCACCGAGGTGAAGTTGTCCTCGTCGAAGGTCTGGATGAGCAGGCTGTTGTGGGTCTTGGCCCACTGGGCGTACTTGTCCAGGTTGTTCTTCAGCCAGGTGTCGCCCGTCTTGGTCGAGCAGTCGTGCATGTCGCTGCACATGTCCGGCACGACGAACGACACCGTGGGCAGCTTGGTGTAGTCGGTCGGGAAGCTGGAGAAGGGCACGTGGTACGCCGCTCCGCCGACGGTGGGGAAGTCGGCCCACGGCGCGTGCTTGCGGACGTATCTGCCACTGCTGCACTGGGTGTAGCCGGCGCTGGGCAGCCCCTCCGAGTACGCCTTGAAGGTCAGGCCCGCGTTGAGGAGCTGCTGGCCGAGGTTGCCCGTGGTGAAGTTCTTCGGACAGGAGTCGTTGGAGACGCCCTGCTGTGAGCCGGAGAACAGCGCGATGTAGTTCGGCTGGCTCGGGTGCGTCACCCCGAAGGAGTTGGTGAACAGCGCGCCCTGCGCGGCGAGTGAGTTGAGGTAGGGGGCGTTGGCGCTGCCCTTGATCGTGGAGTAGTTGGTGTTCTCGAAGATCACCACGACCACGTGGTCGTACCTGGGGACGGACGGAGCGGTCGCGGCCACCGGGGTGACGGCCGGGAGGGAGCCGGCCTGCACCGGACCGGCCGCCGTGGTGGCGGTGATGAGCGCCGCGGCCAGAGCCGCTGCTGCGATGCGATCGAGGCGCATGAAAGAGACCTCCTGGATGAGGACTGGGCACAAGGGCCGATGTGGTTTTACCCGCACTTCGCCCCGCCGGGTGGCGAAGCTGCGCCGTTGGCGTGTCTCAGCCATCGGCTGTGGCGGCGGTCGGGGCGTCGGCGCCGTCGACGAACAGCAGCCGGTTCGGGGAGCCGCTGCCCGGGTTGGAGATCTTTCCGGTGGTGGCGGCGGCGATCAGCGCCGACTGGACCTCCGCGGGCGTCGCGGCCGGATGCGCGGCCAGGTACAGCGCGGCCGCGCCGGTGACGTGCGGCGCCGCCATGGAAGTGCCGCCGAGGGATCTGGTCGCGGTGTCGCCGCTGTTCCACGCCGAGGTGATGCCCACCCCGGGGGCGAACAGGTCGGTGCAGCGGCCGTAGTTGGAATCGGAGGCGCGCCGGTCGCGGGAGTCGGCGTTGTTGACCACTATCGCGGCCTGGACGCGCCCGGGGGAGTTACGGCACGCGTCGGCGCCGGCGTTGCCCGAGGACACCACGTAGGTGATGCCCGCGGCGATGGAGTTGCCGATGGCGGTGTCCTGGGCGTCGCTCACCCCATTCGTGGTGTTCAGGCTCATGTTGACCACGGCGGGCTTGACCGCGTGCGCGGTGACCCAGTCCACGCCGGCGATGATCTTTGAGGCGGTGCCGTTGCCGGAGCAGTCGAGCACCCGGACCGCGACCAGCTTGACCTCCTTGGCGATGCCGTAGTCCCGGCCGCCGACCGTGCCGGCGACGTGGGTGCCGTGACCTTTGCAGTCCTGCCCGGCGCGGCCGTCGCCGACCTCGTCGACGCCGACGACGGCCCGGCCGCCGAACTGGGTGTGCGAGGTCCTGATGCCGGTGTCGACGATGTAGGCCGTGACCCCCGCGGCCGTGGTGCCGTAGCTGTAACTCTTGTTCAGGGGCAGGTCGCGCTGGTCCACGCGGTCCAGCCCCCAGGACGGCGGGTTGGGCTGGGTGGTACTGGCCTGCACCACGCTGTCCTGTTCCACGTAGGCGACCCGGGGGTCGGCGGCGATCTGTTGAGCCTGGTCGGCGCTCATCTCGGCGGCGTAGCCCTTGATCGCGAACGCGTAGCGGTGGTGGACCAGCCCGCCGTACCTCTCGGCCAGATCGGTGGACTGCTCGGTTGCCGACCGGGCGGACATCGTCCGGTCCTTCAGGACCACGATGTACCTGCCGGGCACCGGGTCGGAGGCCGCCATGACCCGGCCCGGACCCGACCGGTCCTGCTCGGCGCGCGAGGCCGCGGCGGCTCCCGGAGTGGGGAGGACCGCGCACAGTGTGGCCAGCGCACCGACCGCGGCCATGCTTCGAAGACGTTGTGACACCGCTGCTCCAATGGGGGGAGGGGAAAGGAGATCGACCAGGAGACCTGGTGGTGCATCGGTCTATCTCCCGCGGTGTCCCGGCAGGGGTACATCGCCGCCACTGGCGCCATTGCGACGCTTCCTGGGAATTGGCCATTTCGCGCCATTAGCGCGTGCGTGTCACCATGACCGGCCCACCGGCGATACATCTGGGCTGTTCCCGTCCGCCGAGGAGGACCAGCCCGCCATGCCCCGCGCCAGGATGCACTTCACCGTCGTCGCGACGCCCGAGGCCGTGAGCGCAGCGCGGCACCGGATCTCGGCGGCCGTCCGGTCCTGGGGTGTCCGGCTCGACCGGGACCTCGCCTACGCGATCGAGCTGGTCGCCTCGGAACTCCTGACGAACGCGCTGGTGCACGCGGGCGGGACGCTCATCGCCGGAGCCGTCCTCGACGCCGACCGTCTCGTCGTCGAGGTCTTCGACAGCAGCCCGGTCGAGCCCCGGCCCCGCGAGGCGAACCGGGACGACGAGGGCGGCCGGGGCCTGGCTCTGATCGGCTCGTTCGCCCTGGCCGGCGGCTGCGAGCCGATCCGGGGAGGCAAACGTTGCTGGGCGCTGCTGGAGGTCCCGGACTCCGCCACGCCGCGACAGGCGGTCGAGCAGTACGGGTCCGGTCCCTGCCCGGTCGAGCAGCACATGGCCGGTCCCCGCCCGATCGAACACCACGGGCCCGGTCCCTGTCCGGTCGAGCAGCACATGGCCGGTCCCCGCCCGGTCGAACACCACGGGTCCGGTCCCTGCCCGGCCGCTCCCGCGCCCCTGTCGCCCTTTCCCGCACGTATCTGAGCACCGCCCGAGCCCTCACCGGAGTGTCCCCTTGGCCATCAGCGTCTTCGACCTCTTCAAGGTCGGTATCGGGCCGTCCAGCTCGCACACCGGCGGCCCGATGACCGCCGCCCACGCCTTCGCCCGCGGCCTGCGCGACGACGGCCTGCTGCACCGGACCGCCTCGGTGCAAGTGATCCTGTACGGCTCGCTCGGGCTGACCGGCAAGGGCCACGGCAGCGACAAAGCCGTCATCCTCGGTCTAGAGGGCGACACGCCCGAACGAGTCGACGTGGACACCGTCGACGCGCGGCTGGCCTCCACCCGCGAGTCGGGCACGGTGTGGCTGTACGGCGAGCGGCAGGTGCCGTTCGTGGTCGGCGGGCACCTGATCTTCGAACGCAAGATCTCGCTGCCGCACCACCCCAACGGCATGCGCTTTTCCGCCTTCTCCGAAACCGGAGAACCGCTGCGCGAGAAGGTCTACTACTCGGTGGGCGGCGGCTTCGTCGTCGACGAGAGCGCCACCGGCGCCGACCGGATCAAACCGGACGACACCGCCCTGCCGTACCCCTTCACCACGGCCGCCGAACTGCTCGCCCACTGCGCCGAGACCGGCCTGTCGATCTCCGGGCTGATGCTGGAGAACGAGAAGGCCTTCGGCCGCTCGGCCGCCGAGATCGAGAAGCGGTCGCTCGACCTGTGGCGGGTGATGCGCGAATGCGTGATCCGCGGCTGCTCCCGTGAGGGAGTGCTGCCGGGCGGCCTACAGGTACGCCGTCGCGCGCACCGGCTCCACCGCGAGCTGGCCGCCGAGATCGGCACCGGCTCACTGCACGCGGTGGACTGGGTCTCGCTGTTCGCCCTCGCCGTGAACGAGGAGAACGCGGCGGGCGGCCGGATCGTCACCGCCCCGACCAACGGCGCCGCCGGCATCGTCCCGGCCGTGCTGCACTACTACGACCGGTTCACCCCCAAATCCGACGACGACGGGGTGATCCGCTTCCTGCTCACCGCGGGCGCGGTCGGCGTGCTGTTCAAGGAGAACGCCTCCATCTCCGGCGCCGAGGTCGGCTGCCAGGGCGAGGTCGGCTCGGCCTGCTCGATGGCCGCCGCCGGGCTCACCGAGGTGCTGGGCGGCACCCCGGAACAGGTGGAGAACGCCGCCGAGATCGGCATCGAGCACAACCTCGGCCTGACCTGCGACCCGATCGGCGGCCTGGTGCAGATCCCGTGCATCGAGCGCAACGCGGTCGCCTCGATCAAGGCCATCGCCGCCGCCCGCATCGCGCTACGCGGCGACGGCCGCCACTTCGTCTCGCTGGACAAGGCCATCAAGACCATGCGCGACACCGGCCGCGACATGCTCGACAAGTACAAGGAGACCAGCCGCGGCGGCCTGGCGGTGAACGTCGTCGAATGCTGACGTCACGGGGCCGGAGGCGCGGGGAAGACGGGCGGGATCGCCGTCGCGGGCTCGATCGGCGCCTCGGCGGACGGCGGTTCACGGCGGTCGCGGCGCCGGACGTACAGCAGGCCGAACAGACCGCCGCAGATCCCCGACACGCAGGTCCAGATCCACCAGCGGTGCCCGGGATCCGGCTGCATGATCAATAGCACGACCAGGGCGACCGCCCACAGGCACGTGCCCGCGAGGATCGTGGCCGTGTCGTTGGTCTTCAACGGCCGGAGATCCGGACGGCTAGGCTGGTTCACACGATCCAGCGTAGGCGACGGGTTCTCACTACTCGCAAAACGCCCCCGGTGAGAGCGCGAATCGATCTCGAAACCATCACCATCGGGACCCGGGGCTTCCGGTGACGGATGCTCGCTGCCACCCTGCGTCCGTGAGTGACACCAAAACCTCCCAAATAAGCGCTCTTGACCGTTTCTTTCACATCTCTGACCGAGGCTCATCAGTGGGCCAGGAAGTCCGCGGCGGTCTGGCCACGTTCTTCACGATGGCCTACATCGTCGTTCTCAACCCACTGATCATCGCCACCGTCAAGGACGCGGACGGCCAGTTCATCGGTGACGGAAGCGTGCCCAACGTGCCGCTGGTCGCGGCCGGCACCGCCCTGGTGGCCGGCCTGCTGAGCATCCTGATGGGCGTCATCGGCAAGGTTCCGTTCGCGATGGCCGCCGGTCTGGGCCTGAACGCCTTCGTCACCTACGGCATCGCCTCGCAGATGTCGTGGGAGTCGGCCATGGGCCTGGTCTTCCTGGAAGGCGTGATCATCGCGCTCCTGGTGCTGACCGGGTTCCGGACGGCGGTGTTCAACGCCATCCCGCCCCAGCTCAAAACCGCGATCAGCGTCGGCATCGGCCTGTTCATCGCGCTGATCGGCTTCGTGGACGCGGGTTTCGTCCGTAAGGCGCCCGCCGTGCCGCTGGAGCTCGGCATCGGCGGCAACCTGGCCAGCTGGCCGATCTTCGTCTTCGTGATCGGGGTGCTGACGATCGCCGTGCTGGTGGCCAGGAAGGTGAAGGGCGCCATCCTGATCGGCATCGTCGCGACCACGGTCCTCGCGGTCGTCGTCGAGGCCGTGGCCAAGGTCGGCGGCGCGGGGGCGCCCGACAGCCCGAACCCCGCCGGCTGGCGGCTCGTCGTGCCGACGATGCCGGAGAAGATCTTCGGTTTCAGCAACCCGCTGGTGCTGTTCAGGGAGTTCGACCCGTTCGGCGCCTTCGGCTCCGTCTCGGTCATCCTGGCCCTGCTGCTCGTCTTCACGCTGCTGATCACCGACTTCTTCGACACCATGGGCACCGTCGTGGGCGTCGGCGGCCAGGCCGGGCTGATCAGGGAGGACGGCACCATGGCCAGGACCCGCGAGATCCTCCTCGTCGACTCCATCGGCGCGGCGGTCGGCGGTGCGGCCTCCGTGTCCTCCAACACCACCTACGTCGAGTCGGCGGCGGGCGTCGGCGAGGGCGCGCGCACCGGCCTGGCCAGCGTCGTCACCGGCCTGCTCTTCCTGCTGGCCATCTTCGTCTCGCCGCTGGTCGCCGTCGTTCCCTACGAGGCCGCCGCGCCGGCACTGGTCATCGTCGGCTTCCTGATGATGACCGCGATCCGCGAGATCGACTTCACCGACTACGAGATCGCCATCCCGGCGTTCCTCACGATCGTGCTCATGCCGTTCAGCTACTCCATCGCCAACGGCATCGGCGCCGGTTTCATCAGCTTCGTGCTGATCAAGGTGGTCAAGGGCAAGGCCCGCGAGATCCACCCCCTGATGTGGCTGGTCGCGGCCCTGTTCGTCCTCTACTTCGCGCTGGGACCCATCAAGACGCTCCTCGGCCTCGGCTGAGAACCGCGCCATGGACCGTCATGGTGATCCACGGGAGTCGATCACCATGACGGCCTCTCATCCGGCAGGTCCGAGTCGAGATCGGCGGGTCGTTCATGATGCTGCCCTCCGCTCAGGGGTGTGTTGAGTGGCCCCAGCCGGCCGGCACCGCATCGAGGTCGACCCGCATGCGTGTGCCAAGGCCGCCCCGCGGGTCCGCCGACCAGCGAAGTGCCGTCTCGTCCGCCGGCGCCCAGGCCCGATCCGAGCACGGTGATCACACCTTCGGGCCGGTAGATGTGACTGCCCAGCCACAGGGTGGAAGCAAGGACGGGTGTCGGTGTGCGGCCGATCCTTTCGGCGTTCGGCCGCGAGCGCTTCGGCCGAAAAGGCGACCGGACAGGTGCGGCCCCGGTGCACGAGATACGACGATGGTCGCAGGAAGCGGATGCCGCAGGCCCTGCGTGGGGATGACGGATGACGGATCCGCCGGCTTCCGCCTGCGGAGACGTCACGCCGAGGTTGGGGATCGCCTCCCGGTCTGCCACGCTGTACGGCCCGCCTTGAGGAAACTCCCGGCCGGCGGGAATCCCGCGAGGTCGTATATAGTTAGCAAAGGTAATGACCCATGCTAATGAAACCCAAGAAGGATCCCGTCGCGAGCCTGCGAAGCGACGCCGGTCTAGCCTCAGCACTGCGCGTGTCACTGGCACGACTGAACAGACGCCTGCGCAGGCAGGCCGCGGGGCACTCGCTGACCCCCACCCAGCTCGCGACGCTCGCCGCGGTGGAACGGCATTCCGGGATAACCCCCGGCGAATTGGCCGAGCACGAGAAGGTGCAACCGCCCTCGATGACCCGCGTGATCGCCGTGCTGGAAGAGCGGGGGCTGGTGTCCCGTACGCCGCACCCGACCGACCGGCGTCAAGTGACCGTGAGCGTGACCGAGCAGGGCTCAACCCTGCTGAAGGAGGAGCGCCGCCGCAAGGAGGCGTGGCTGACGCAGCAGCTGAAGGAGCTGTCGGCCGAGGAGAGGGCGGTGCTCCGGCAGGCGGCTCCGATCCTGGAGAAGCTCAGCCGGATCTAGCCGAACCCGAGGAACCCGGGGCCTCGGCGGTCCCGCAGGACGCCGAGGCGCACGCCGCACCGGGCATCGAGCCGGGGTGGCGGGCAATGCTGCGACGGCGGCGCGTCGTGCGCGCCGTACCCGGAAAGAAGCCGGAATCCGACGAGAAGCCGGAAGCTGACAAGAAGCAGGAATCCGACGCGAAGCCGGAACCCGGCAAGAAGCTGGGATGGCGGGCGAGGCTGCGGCGGCGGCGCGTCGCGCGGGCCGCGGCGGCCGACGAGCTGCAGGCCGTCGAGACCGCGACCGCGCGGGCCGTTCCCGAGACGCGGGGCGGCATGTTCCGGTCGCTGCGCAACCACAACTACCGCCTGTTCGCGATGGGTGGGGTGATCTCCAACGTCGGCGGGTGGATGCAGCGCACCGCGCAGGACTGGCTGGTGCTGGACCTGACGCACGGCAGCGCCGCGGCGCTGGGCCTGACCACCGCGTTGCAGTTCCTGCCGCTGATGCTGTTCGGGCTCTGGGGCGGAATGCTCGCCGACCGCTATCCCAAGCGGCCGCTGCTGATGGTCGCCCAGTCGATCATGGGCCTGCTGGCGCTCACCATGGGCCTGCTCGTCGTGACCGGCGCCGCCCAGGCCTGGCACGTCTATGTGATGGCCTTCACGCTCGGCCTCATCTCCTGCGTCGAGGTGCCGACCAGGCAGTCGTTCGTGGTCGAGATGGTCGGCCGCCAGGACCTGTCCAACGCCATCGCGCTGAACGCCTCCAGCTTCAACCTGGCCCGCGTGGTCGGCCCGGCCCTCGCGGGAGTGCTGATCTACGCGCTCGGCGGCACGGGCCCGATGTTCCTGATCAACGCGATGTCGTTCCTCGCCGTGCTCGGCGGACTGGCCCTGATGCGCGCCTCGGAGCTGACCACCCCCGACCCGGTGCCCAGGGCCAAGGGCCAGCTTCGCGAGGGCCTGCGCTACGTGATGGCCCGGCCGGACCTGCTGATGCCGATACTGCTGGTCGCCTTCGTGTCGCTGTTCACGCAGTCGTTCTCGATGTCGATCGCGCTGATGGCGCGTGAGGTCTTCGGCGCCGGGGCCTCCTCCTTCGGCCTGGCCTCCAGCATGTTCGCCGTGGGCGCGCTGGGCGGAGCGCTGATGGCGGCCCGGCGGGTACGGCCCAGCCGGAAACTGCTGATCGGCGGCGCCCTGTCGTTCGGGCTGTTCCAGGTCGCCACCGGCCTGGCCCCCTGGTACCCGCTCTACCTGCTCTTCCTCATCCCCGCCGGCGTCGCGCTGATCTCGATAAACACCGCCGCCAACACCAGCGTGCAGCTCGCCTCCTCGCCGGAGATGCGCGGCCGGGTGATGGGCATCTACGTGCTGGTGTTCACCGGCGGCGCCCCGATCGGCGCGCCGTTGCTCGGCTGGGTCTCCGACCTGGGCGGCCCCCGCGTGGGAGTCATGATCGGCGGGGTGCTCACCCTCGCTGGGGTCGGCGCGGCGATAATGCTGACCAAGGTGCTCAGCAGGAGGTCGCATGCGACTGTTCGTGGGGCTACCGCTGCCGCGGCGGGTGCGTGACGAGCTCGATCACGCTCTCGTGCCCCACCGCGCCGCCTGGCCCGGCCTGCGCTGGCCCGATCCGGCGACCTGGCATGTGACGTTGTCGTTCCTGGGCGAGGTCCCGGAGGGGATCCTGCCCGACCTGGAGACGCGCCTCGCCCGGGCCGCGTCGCGCTACGCGCCGATGACGCTGTCGCTCACCGGCGCCGGCGCCTTCCCCTCGGCTCGCCGGGCGCGCGTCTTCTGGACCGGCGTGTACGGCTCCCGCCCCCAGCTCGTCCGGCTGGCCGACTCCCTGGGGGCGGGAGCGCGGCGGGCGGGAGCCGTACAGGCGGATCGGCGCCGGCTCCACCCGCATCTGACACTGGCCAGATCCGGCGCCGGCGCCGATCTGCAGCGCCTGGTCGAGGACTTCGGATCGTTCGCCGGCGCCGCCTGGGAGGCCGGCGCCGTGCACCTGGTGAGAAGCCATCTCGGGGCCGCGGTCCGCTACGAGACGATCGCGGAATACCCCCTTGCGGCGTCGGCACCCGGTGGGCAGAGCTAAGCTCCAGAGCGTGGATCGTCCCCGTCGCTGGCTGCTGCCCACGGTGCTCGCACTGCTCGTGCTGCTCGTGGTGATCGGCGCCCTGGTCTCCTAGCCTGCTACCAGGCGTATTCCTCGGGGGCGGTCTTGAACCCGGGGAAGATCTCGTCGAGGCGGGTCAGAGCCTTCTCGTCCAGCTTGATCTCCAGGGCCCTGGTGGTGCTGTCGAGCTGGTCGAGCGTGCGCGGACCGATGATCGGCGCGGTGACGACCTTCTGATGCAGCAGCCAGGCCAGGCCGACGTTCGCCGGGTCCTCACCGAGCTCCTCGCAGAACGCCTCATACTGCTCGATCTTGTCGCGGTGCTTGTCCAGCTCCTTGACCATGTGCTCCGCTGCCGAGCGACCCTTGTCGATCTTCCGGAGGATGCCGCCGAGCAGGCCGCCCGCCAGCGGGCTCCACGGGATCAGGCCCAGGCCGTAGTCCTCGGCCGCCGGGATGACCTCCAGCTCGGGAGTCCGGACGAGGAGGTTGTAGTGGGACTGCTCGGAGACCAGGCCGAGGCTGTTGCGGCGGCGGGCGGCCTCCTGGGCCTTGGCGATGTGCCAGCCCGCGAAGTTGGACGACCCGACGTACAGGATCTTGCCCTGCTGCTTGAGAATGTCCATGGCCTCCCAGAACTCCTCGAACGGGGTGTCCCGGTCGACGTGGTGGGCCTGGTAGAGGTCGATGTAGTCGGTCTGCATCCGCTTCAGCGAGGCGTCGGCGGCGCGGCGGATGTTGAGCGCGGACAGGCGGCCGTCGTTGGGCCAGTCACCCATGTCGCCGTAGAGCTTGGTGGCGATGACGGTCTTCTCACGGCGTCCTCCGCCCTGGGCGAACCATCGGCCGATGATGTTCTCGGTGATGCCCTCGCCCTTCTTCCAGCCGTAGACGTTGGCTGTGTCGAAGAAGTTGACTCCCAGCTCGTGGGCGTGGTCCATGATCGCGAAGGAGTCGTCTTCCGAGGTCACGGGGCCGAAGTTCATCGTGCCCAGGCAGAGGCGGCTGACCTTCAGGCCGGTACGGCCAAGCTGCGTGTAATCCATGGGTCCACCCTAAAGACCTGGAGCGCACTCCAGGCGAGCGTTGGCCTCCCCGACCCTGCGTCACCCTGCTTTCCGGCATTTTCGGCAATGCTGAGATGACCTTGAGGGAGACGAGAGGCTTCTGGGCCGTCCCGGGGCGCCGTCGGCAGGGCATGATGGCTGAATGGGGAGTAGGCCGGGCAATGTCATGACTCGCGGGTTCGTGGTGGCCGTGCTGGCCGGGGCGACGGTGTTCGCGGGAGCGGGAGCGGGAGCCGAAGCGGAAGCACGGGCGGAAGCACGGGCGGGAGCGGAAGCACGGGCGGACGGCGACGCGCTGCTGTTCACCTTCAAGGACAGGCGGATCACCGAGTCGAGCGGCCTGGCGGTCTCGCCGACGCACAAGGATCTCTACTACACCCACAACGACAGCTCGGCAGGGCCCGTCTTCTACGCCGTCGGGCCCAACGGACGCACCCGCGCGACCTTCACCCTCCGGGGCGCGGAGGCCCGCGACTGGGAGGGGATGGCCGCCACCAAGGATCCGGTGACCGGCGCGGGGGTGCTCTGGTTCGCCGACATCGGCGACAACTTCGACGGCGCGTGGCCGGACGTCTCCGTCTACAAGGTGACCGAGCCCACCACCTTCACCCGGACCGCGCTGCCCACCATCCTCCCCGCCGTGCGCTACCGGTTCCGCTACGAGGACGGCGGGCACAACGCCGAGGGCGTCATGGTCAACCCCCGCACCGGGCGGCTCTACATCGTGAGCAAGGAGTTCTCCGGCTCGGTGTACGCGGCCCCCAAGCGGTTGCGCGCCGACAGGGACAACGTGCTCCGCAAGGTCGGCTCCGCGCCCATCATGGCCACCGACGCCGCCTACGCCCCCGACGGGTCGAGTTTCGTGATCCGCACCTACTTCTCGGCCACGGTCTACCGCGTCCCGGGCGAACAGATCGCCCGGGTGTCGATGCCGGCCCTGGACCAGGCCGAGTCGATCACCTACACACCCGACGGCCAGGCGCTGCTGACCGGCAGTGAAGGGACAGGCAGTCCGGTCTACCGCGTGCCGCTGCCCGCCGACGTCCTGCAGCGGACGGCGCCCAAACCCGCGGCCACGCCGATGGCCAGCAGGAGCATCGGTGATGACACCGCCCTGGTGGCCAACGCCAGGGCGGACGAGGACGCCGACGCCGGAGTGCCGGGTTCGGTGGTGGCCGCCTGGCTGGCGGTCGCGGCCGCGGCCACCGGAATGATCACTTTCATCGCCCGCCGTACCCGCTAGCCGAGCCCGCATCGGACGACGCCGACGGCCGGATGGCGCACCGCAACCGAACAGCAATCTGCGCCCGGCATCCTTCGTGTCATGCGCGATCAGAATCCCCCACCAGGCCCGCGTCGTCCTCCGGCGGCGGTGAGCTGCCCGGAATGCGGCGCGGACATCACCGGGGCGCACGATCGCTGTCCGCACTGCGCGCTGCGGCTACGCGGACCGGTGGCGGCCGAGCTGTGGCAGCTCGACGGGGAGCTGGCCGGGCTGCGGGCCAGGGAAGCGCACCTCCTGCTGCGGCGCGACCAACTGCTCGGCCTGCTCAGAGGACAGCCGGCCGACCAAGCCGAGGGCGGCCCGAGCGTACGGCGGGCGGCGGCCGGAGCGGGTTCCGGGACGGAGCCGGTGAGGCTCCCCGGGACGGGTTCCGGGACGGAGCCGGGGCTCCCCTGGGCGGCGCCGGGAGCGTCCGGGCGGCCCGGTTCTTCCTTACCGCCGACGCAGAGGCTTCAGGGATCTGCGACGCCGGGCTCCTCCACGCCCGGGAGATCATCCGAGCCCGAAAGGACCTCCGCGTCCGGGCGGCCCGAGCCTCCGGAGCCCGTCGCGCCGCGGCGGGACTTCTCGCCGAAGGCCGTGCAGAACCTGCTGCTCGTCCTCGGCGGCCTGCTGCTCGTCGTGGCGGCCATCGTCTTCACGGTGGTCAGCTGGGGACACATCGGCATCGGCGGGCGGGCCGCGATTCTCGCCGGGGTGACCGCGCTGACCCTCGCCGCGCCGAAACTCCTGGTGAGGCGGGAGCTCGTCGCCACCGCCGAGACCATCGCGATGCTCGGCGTCGCCCTGCTCTTCCTGGACGGCTACGCGGCCCGGCGGGTCGGTCTGGCCGGAGCCGACGCCCTTCACGGGCTCGACTACGCCGCTTCACTGATCGGCCTGGTCGCACTCCTCATGGCGGGATACTCGCGGCTGCTTCCGCTGAGACTGCCGCTGCCCGTGGCGATCGTGCTCGCCCAACTCCCGCTCCCGCTGCTCGCCCTGGACGAGACGGCCCCCTGGATCACCGCCGCTTTGGCGGCGACCGCCGCCGCCGATGCCGCCTTCCTGGTGTTCGGCGGCGGGGGAGAGCGCGCCCGCGGGGTCCGGGGGACGGCGGGAGTCTGTTTCGGCGTGGTGTGGTCGCTGGGAGTGGGCTACGGGGCGCTGAGCTCCTACCCGGGCATGACGGGTCTCTTCGGCGCCGATGATCTGACGACATCCCTGGCCAAGGGGGTGCTGCTGATCGCGCTCGCGGTGATCGGCGCGACCGTGGCGTTCAATGGGGCCGTGCTGCCGAGGAGAGCCGTGGCGTCCGGGGCGGTGGTGCCCTCCGGGGCGGTGCCACACGAAACGGTGGTGCCACACAAGGCGGTGGTGCCACACGAGGCGGTGGTGTCCTCCGAGGCGGTGGTGTCCTCCGAGGCGGCGGTGCCATCCGAGCCGGTGACGGTGTCCGAGCCGGCTGTGTCGTTCGAGGCGATGGTGGCTTCCGAGGCGGGTGCGCACCGGCTCACGCTCCTGGCGGGCGCATCCGCGCTCGCGCTGACCGCCGGTCTGGCCGCGCCCGGCTGGCAGGTGTTCCCGACCGGTTGGCAGACCGTCCCGTACACCGTGGCGGCGCTGGTCACCGCGGTGATCGCGCTCCGGCTGCCCGTCTCGAACGTCTCAAACGTCTCGGATGCCTCGAAGACCTCCGACATCTCCGACGCCTCGAACGCCACGAACGCCTCGCGGGTCCGCTCGGCCGGGGCCGTCTCCGCCGCGATCCTGGCCGCGCTCACCGCGGTCCCGTTCCTGCCCGTCGCGATCCTCACGCTGCTCCTGCCGTTCAGCCGGCTCGGCGACGTCTGGTCGGGGGTCCACGGGTTCGACGACGGCCGGTGGGTCTCGCCGTTCCCGGAGGGGGCGGTCGTGTTCGGGCTGCTGGCGCTCGCCGCGGCGGTGACGGCGCTCCGGGGACGGCCACCCGCGCGGGGCGTCGCCCTGGCCACCGGCGCGTTGACGGTGGCGGTGGCCCCGATCGCCTTCGGCTGGGGCCACGCGGCGGACGTCGCGGTCCTGCTGACCCTGGCCGTCGTCCTCGCGGCCGGACTGACCCTGGCCAGACGGCCCTGGTGGGCGCGGGCTTTCACGGCCGTGGCCGGACCGGTCACCGCGGTGGCCGTGGCCACCGCGCTCGCGGACCGCGGCGGCACCTACGCGGTGCTCGCGGTTCTGGTGGTGGCCTACGGCCTGGCGACGTTCACCGCCCGGGTGCCCTGGTCGGCGGCGGTCGCGCTGGCGGCGGCGGTGCTGTCGGCGACCGGCCTGATCTGGGCGGTGGCCGCCGGGACACGCTGGCAGCCTGCCGGTGAAGCGTTGTCGCTGGCCCTGGCCGTCGGCGCCCTGCCGGCCGGGCTCCTGGCCCTGCGCCGGTGGCCCGCCGCGAGGGCGGCGTCCACGTCCGCGCCGGACGAGGTCGCCGACCCCCGGCGGGTGACCGGCCTCGTGCTGGGGGCCGTGCTCGCCGGGCTCGCGCTGCTTCCCATGTACGGCGCCGTCGCCGAGATCCTCGGGTTCTACCGCCCGGTCGCGCGGCCGTGGACGGCGTTGGACTCCCCGGCCGGCCGCCACCCGCTCCTCGTCGTGATCACGATCCTCGTCACGGTCGCGGCGCTGCTGGTCTCCTGGCAGGCGGCCGGGCGCAAGGGCGCGCTCAGGGCCGGTCTGACGGCCTGGCCGGTGGTGCTGGCGGCCCTGCCGGTCTCGGTCGGCCTGCCGTACGGGCTGGAGGTGGGGCTGTTCGTCGCGGGGCTGGGGCCGCTGGCGTGGACGGCCGCGCGAAGCCGTACGAGCTGGGCCTTCGGCGGGGCGGCCGCGCTGGTCATGGCCTCGGTCGCGCTCTCCTGGGCGTTGATGAGCGAGCCCGCCACGTTGGTCGTGCTCCCCGTGGTGGCGGTGATCGCCGCGACGACCGCGTTCTACGGGCGGGGGCGGGCCGTGCGGGTCGCGGGGGCAGGGTTGGCGACGCTGCTCGCCGGCGGGGAGGCCTTCGCCGCCGGGATGGCGCTTGAGTGGCCGGTACGGCATGCGGCGTTCGGCGTGCTCGCCGTGGCCTGCCTGGCCGCGGCCGTGGCGGGCCGGTTCAGGCGCTCGACGTTCGCGATCGGCGTGGAGACGTCCGGATACGTCCTCGTCGTCGCCGGCCTGCCGCTCGGTGCCGCCGATCTGCCGCTGGCAGGGTTGGCCTGCGCCGTCGTCGGCGTGCTGATGGCCGGTACGGCGCTGCGGCCCGACCGGCGGTGGGCCGGATATGTGAGCACGGGCTTTCTGCTGGCGGCCTCCTGGCTGCGGCTGCTCGCCTCCGACATCACCGTCGTCGAGGCCTACACGGTGCCGTTCTCACTGGTCCTGCTGGCCTTCGGCTGGTGGCGGGCGAGGGGCCGCGAGATCTCCTCCTGGGTCTCCTACGGGTCCGGGCTCGCCTCCAGCCTGCTTCCCAGCGTGATCGCCGTGCTCGCCGGCACCGGCTGGGTCCGGCCGCTGCTGCTCGGCGTGGTCTCGCTGGCCGTGCTGCTGGTCGGGGCCCGTTTCCGGCTCCAGGCTCCCGCGCTGCTCGGCGGGCTCACCCTGGCCGCCGTCGCCCTGCACGAGCTGGCACCGTGGATCGCACAGGTCGTCGTGATGGTGCCGAGATGGGTGCCGATGGCGGCCGGCGGGCTGTTGCTCGTCGTGGTGGGCGCGACGTACGAGGCGCGGCTGGGAGACGTACGCCGTCTGCGGGCGGCCGTCGGCCGGATGCGCTGACCTCACCCGCCCACGGCCGGTCTGGCGGCCGGCCTGATGGCCGGTCTGGCGGTTGATCTGGTGGTCGGCCTGATGGCCGGTCCGGCGGTCGGTCTGATGGTCGGTCTGGCGGCCGGTCCGGTGCGGCGGTAGGCCACGACGACGATCCTGCCCTCGCCGCACGCGCCCCGGTCGTCACAGGCCTTGACCGGCACCTGGTAGAGACCCGGACTGACCGGCCTGGCGGTCACCGCCCCATTGGCGCGGACCCTCACGTCCACCCACGGCTCGGGGACGCCCACGACGTAGGTAACCGTTCCTCCCTCCGGGTCCGTGGAGGCGAGGGAGCCGTCGAGGCTGCTTCCCGCCGGTCCGGACAGCACGAGGTACGGCATGCCGGGCGGCTGGTTCCCCTCCTCGGAGGGCGATGTGCAGGAGATCGACACCGAGTCGAGGAAATTGCCGTAGCCCGGCAGGGCCGTCCCGGAGGAGTTCGGGATGAACTCCACCCGGGTGCTCCGCTGTCCCCGAGGAACCCGGTAGCTGCCGCGGTAGTGTCCCCACGCGTCGTTGCCGTCGGCGATGCCGGGCCGATCCCGTCCGTCCGGGATCTGCGTGATGCCGCCGATCCGGACCACCATGATGTCCTTGCTGTTCGGGCTCCTCGTGCGTCCCCGGTGCGCCAGGCTCCAGCTCAGGGTGGAGCCCGGTGTCGTCGGGACGTCCTGGTAGAGCGTGGCCGCCGAGGTCCCGTTCAGCTCGGCGAACTGGTCTCCGGTGTCGGCCGGGACGGTGAAGTTCATGGGGGCGGCGCGGTTGCCCGGCCCCCAGAGCTCGACGAGACCGTCCCTCGACGACGTGTGCCACCCGAGCACGCCTCTGAGCCGGTTCTCCTGTCCGCGCAGGCCGCCGGGCTCCTCGAAGCCGCCGTTCATCGCGCATTCCCCGACCGCGGCCGTCACGCCGGTGCCGGCGGTCCTACCGGTCCCGGCGGACGCACCGACCGCGATCGTCGCGGCGGTCGCGGCGGTCCCGGCGGTCCCGGCGGTCGCGCCGGTCGTGCCGGTCGCGGCGGTCACGACCGGCACCGGCGGGATGGTCAGGACGAGGACGGCGGCAGCCGTCACCGACGACGCCGCGCCCCGCAGGAGCGCTCCCCGGGATCTCCGCGTCCCGACACGTGACCTTTTCATCTTTCCCCCGAGATCGATGGCCGCATCACGGTTCCCGACGCTGGCGTATTCACGTATTCCCAGGTCACAGCTGGTAAAGCTTGCCTACATATGGTTACGATCACCAACGAGACGGGGCATCCCCCTTCTCCTCCGGAGACAATTGCCGTTAACTTTCGACCATGCGTGTTCTGGTGACCGGAGCGTCCGGCTTCGTCGGCTCCCACGTGGTCGTCGAACCGGTTTTCTCGGATGGGGTCGGCAGGCCGGCCGGTAGGGGCGCGCGGTGAAAATCGGAATCGTCGGCGCGGGAATCGTCGGCCTGGCGGTGGCCAGGGAAGTGGCGCGGACCCACGGTGCCACGGTGACCGTCCTCGACAAGGAGGACCACGTCGGGGCCCACCAGACCGGTCACAACAGCGGGGTCGTCCACGCGGGGATCTACTACCAGCCGGGATCGCTCAAGGCCCGGCTCTGCCGCGAGGGCGTGGCCCTGCTCAGGCAGTACTGCGCCGAGCACGGCATTCCCTACGACGAGGTCGGCAAGCTCGTCATCGCCTCCACCCCGGCCGAGCGGGCCGGGTTGCGCGGGATCGCCGAGCGCGCCCGCGCCAACGGGGTCCCCGGCATCGCCGAGCTGGACGCGCTGGCACTGCGCGAGATCGAGCCGTACGCCGTCGGGGTGGCCGCCGTGCACTCCCCGCACACCGCGATCGCCGACTTCCCCGCCGTCGCCCGCAGGCTGGCCCAGGACGTGGAGGAGATGGGCGGCTCGGTGCTGCTGTCCCATCCGGTCCGCGCGCTGCGGGAGACCGCGGGCGGGGTGGACGTGCTGGCCGGGCGGCGCAAGCTGAGCTTCGACCGGTTGATCGTCTGCGCCGGACTCGGCACCGACGCCGTCGCCGAGATGGCAGGGGCCGCCGGTGACGTGCGGATCGTCCCTTTCCGGGGGGAGTACTACGCGCTGGCCGACGCGTCGAAGGACCTGGTGCGCGGGCTCATCTATCCCGTCCCCGACCCCCGATACCCGTTCCTCGGCGTTCACCTGACCCGCAGGATCGACGGCGAGGTGCTGGTCGGCCCCAACGCGGTCATGGCCCTGGCGCTGGAGGGCTACTCCTGGGGTGACATCGATCTCAGAGATCTACGCCGGATCCTGGCGTGGAAGGGCACCCGGCGACTGGCGGCCAGACACTGGCGGACCGGGGTGCGGGAGGTGCTCGGGTCCATGGCCAAGGGGTCCTTCCTGGCCGCCGCGCGCCGCTACGTACCCGCCCTCACCAGGGCCGACCTGGTCAGGACGACCGGTGGAGTGCGGGCCCAGGCCGTGGCCGGAGACGGGAGCATGCTCGACGATTTCGCGATCGACGTGCACGGCCGGGTCGTCCTGGTGCGCAACGCCCCCTCACCGGCGGCGACGTCCAGCCTGGCGATAGCCAGGCATATCGTGGGGTTAACCTCTGTGTTGACCTTTTAACTGCTTTTCCATGTAGGCAAGTGAAGATAAAACCCGTGACCGACTCACCCGAAGCCCGCCTGCTGATCGTCGAGGACGAGCCGAACATCCTCGAACTGCTGGCCGCGAGCCTGCGATTCGCCGGGTTCGGGGTGAACACGGCCGGCAACGGCACGGACGCCGTGGCCGCGGTGCAGCGCCACCGTCCGGATCTCATCGTGCTCGACGTGATGCTGCCCGACATGGACGGGTTCGACGTCGTGCGGCGCCTGCGCGGCGGCGGCACCGACACGCCCGTGGTCTTCCTCACCGCGCGTGACGCCACCGAGGACAAGATCCGCGGACTCACGGCGGGCGGGGACGACTACGTGACCAAGCCGTTCAGCCTGGAGGAGGTCGTGGCCCGGATCAGGGCGGTGCTCCGCCGTACCGGCTCGGGAGACCTGCTCGGCCGGCCGGCCCGTCTCACCTTCGCCGACATCGAGCTCGACGAGGAGAGCCACGAGGTGTGGCGCAGGGGCAGGGCGGTGGCGCTGTCACCGACGGAGTTCAAGCTTCTGCGCTACTTCATGGCCAATGCCGGCCGGGTGCTGTCCAAGGCCCAGATCCTCGACCACGTGTGGGACTACGACTTCCGGGGTGACGTCGGGATCGTGGAGTCCTACGTCTCCGTGCTCCGCCGGAAGATCGACAACGCCGACCCCCGACTGATCCACACCCTGCGCGGGGTGGGCTACGTGCTACGCCTCCCGCCCATATCGTGACCATCAACGGGGTCCCGCTGCGGGTGCGGCTGATCGCGATCATCCTGACCCTGCTGGCCATCGCGCTCACCCTCATCGGCATCGGCAGCGTCTCGATCATGCGCGGTTACCTCATCGACCGTGTCGACGGCCAGATCGACCTGACCATGGACGCCGCGCTGCGCCGCCTGCATCGCGGCGCCGCCACACTGGTGGGCAAGCCGCTTCCGGCCGACACCATGCTGGAGCTGCGCAACGCGGCGGGCACGATCGTCCTGCGGCTCAGCGGAACCGACGTGGAGGACAAGCCCGCTCCCCTGGTGTCCGCAGAACAAGGGGGCGGGCCGTTCGACAGTGGCGAGTGGCGCGCCCGCCGCACCACGCTGAACAGCGGCGGTACCCTCCTGACAGCCGTGGACATGACCGAGGTCCGGCAGATCGTCGGCCAGCTCGCGCTGGTGGAGCTACTCGGCGGAGGCGGGCTGATGCTGGCGCTGGCCGGAGCCGGAGTGATGGTCATACGACGCAGCCTGCGCCCGCTGGAGGAGATCGAGCTCACCGCCCAGGCCATCGCCGCCGGAGACCTGAGCCGCCGCGTCGCCGACGCCGACCCGCACACCGAGGTCGGGCGCCTCGGCCAGTCGCTGAACGGCATGCTCGCCCAGATCGAGGCCGCCTTCCGGGCCAGGTCGGAGTCCGAGGCCTCGGCCCGCCGGTCGGAGGAGCGCATGCGCAGGTTCGTCGCCGACGCCTCGCACGAGCTCCGCACGCCGTTGACCTCCATTCGCGGCTTCGCCGAGTTCTACCGGCAGGCGCCCGACACCGACGCCGCGCCGCTGATGCGCCGCGTGGAGTCCGAGGCGGTCCGGATGGGCCTGCTCGTGGACGACCTGCTGATGCTCGCCCGGATGGACCAGCAGCGCCCGGTGGCCATGCGCCCGGTGGACCTGCTCGCCATCGCCGCCGACACCGTCCACGACGCCCGCATCCTCGCCCCCGCCCGCGAGATCACGCTCTCGGTGGACGGCGCCGCGCTCATCGTCTCCGGCGACGAGGTACGGCTCCGCCAGGTCGTGGGCAACCTGATGACGAACGCGCTCACCCACACGCCGGACGGCACCCCCGTGCGGACGGCGCTGTCCGCCCAGGACGGCATGGCCGTCATCGAGGTGGCGGACGAAGGGCCGGGGCTCGACGCCGAGCAGTGCGAACGCGTCTTCGAGCGGTTCTACCGCGCCGACTCCGCCCGGGGGCGCCGCGCGCCCGAGGACGGCGGCAGCGGTCTCGGCCTGGCCATCGTGGCGGCCATCGTCGACGCCCATGGCGGCACGGTCGAGGTGGAGTCCGCTCCGGGGAAGGGCGCGGCGTTCCGGGTCCTCCTTCCCCTGGCGTCCGAATACGGCTGACGCCGGTGTCCGAACACTGCTGATGTCGACATCTGAACACGGCTGACGTCGGTGTCCGAACACCGCGACCGCGATCAACGAGTCGGGTGTCCGCAGGTGACGGCTCGCTTTCACGGGAAACGTTTTCTCAGGAAACGTTCAGCCTGAGCTGAGCTGCGTTCCAGCGGGGTCGGCGAGCCTCATGGGTGTGCTGGAGAGAGTCGAGGCCAGGCTGCTGGTCGTGGACGACGAGCCGAACATCCGCGAGTTGCTCTCGGCCAGCCTGCGCAGGTCCGGGTTCGAGGTGGTGACCGCGGTGGACGGCCGGGAGGCCGTGCACTTCGCGGAGCGGATCCGCCCGGACCTCGTCGTGCTGGACGTGATGCTGCCCGACATGGACGGCTTCGCGGTCGCGGGGCGGTTGCGGGAGATGGGCGGGCAGATACCGGTGGTCTTCCTGACCGCCAGGGACGCGACCGATGACAAGGTCACCGGCCTGCACGTGGCCGACGACTACGTGACCAAGCCGTTCAGCCTGGAGGAGGTCCTCGCCCGGATCCGGGCCGTGCTGCGCCGTACGAGAGGGGACCTCGACCTGCCCTCCCGCCTGCAGGTCGGCGACCTGGAGCTGGATGAGGAGGCGCACCAGGTGTGGCGCTCCGGCACTCCGGTACGGCTGTCGCCCACCGAGTTCAAGCTGCTGCACTACTTCATGGTCAACACCGGCCGGGTCCTGTCCAAGGCGCAGATCCTGGACCACGTCTGGAACTACGACTTCGGAGGCGACGCCGGGGTCGTCGAGTCCTACGTCTCCTATCTTCGCCGGAAAGTGGACATGACTGAGCCGCGACTCATACACACCCTGCGTGGCGTGGGATATGTCCTGCGGTTACCGCGCGGTGATTGAATCTTCAGCGAACACTCAGCTTCGCCTGACCTGACCTTGAGTTTCGGCTGTTCAAATGGTCAGCGCGTAACCCCTGATCACCCCGTGTTCGCACGGTGGGTCCGGGCTCGCCTCCAGCTGCGGGGGAGACGAGTCCGATACGGCCCGCCGCGCGAGGCTCGGGGGAAGGCCCCATCGCTCTACCGAGTTCGCCCCCGTGACCCGGTCGAGCGGTGGGGCAAAATCACGTCTAGGGGGCCTTTCGGCGGGAAGGATCGCTCCTATGAACGGGAGCGACGGTCTGCTTGAGGCGCTACGGGAGCTGCGACGCCACCTCGATCTCGGCCTGTTCCCGTTCGCGGCCGGCGACGTCGGGGATGACCGCCGGGCGCTGCGGGAGCTGACCGGCCAGCTCGACGACTATCTGATCCCCCGGCTCAGCGCGATCGACGCCCCGCTGCTGGCCGTCGTCGGCGGTTCCACCGGAGCGGGCAAGTCGACCCTGGTCAACTCCCTGGTCGGCGCCGACGTCTCCGAGCCCGGCGTGCTGCGGCCCACCACGCTTGCCCCGACCCTCGTCGTCAGCCCCGCGGATCAGGCCTGGTTCACCGCCCAGCACGTCCTGCCGGGCCTTCCCCGTGTCACGGGAGAGGGGCGCGGCGAGCCCGGCACGCTGCGGGTGGTCACCGTCCCCGACCTCCCGCCCGGTCTGGCCCTGCTCGACGCGCCGGACATCGACTCGGTCGTCACCGCCAACCGCGAGCTGGCCGCCCAGCTCCTGGCCGCCGCCGACCTCTGGCTGTTCACCACCACCGCGTCCCGCTACGCGGACGAGGTGCCGTGGGGCTTCCTGCGTTCGGCCAGGGAGCGCAGCACGGCGCTGGCCGTCATCCTGTCGCGGGTCCCGCCGGAGGCGCTGGGCGTGGTGAAGCGCGACCTGACCCGGCTGCTGGAGGCCAACGGGCTGGGTGGGACGCGCCTGTTCGAGGTGCCGGAGCTGGTGCTGCCCGAGGAGAACGCCCGGCTGCCGTACACCGCGGTCAAGCCCGTCGCCGGCTGGCTGGCCGGCATCGCGGCCGACTCCCAGGCCCGTGCCGACGTGGTGCGCCAGACCCTGTCCGGTGCCCTGGAGAGCCTCGCGACCCGGGTGCCCGCGCTCGCCGACGCGGTGGACCGCCAGCACGCCGTGGCCGCCGACCTCCGCTCGATGACGGACGCCGCCTACGCCGGAGGGCTGGCCGCGTTCGACGAGGGCATGCTGGACGGCTCGCTGCTGCGAGGCGAGGTGCTGGCCCGCTGGCAGGATTTCATCGGAACCGGTGACCTGATGCGTTCCCTGGAGAACCGGGTGGGCCGGTTCAGGGATCGCCTGGTGGCGCTGTTCACCGGGCGGCCCGCGCCCGAGAGCGAGCTGCGGGTGGCGCTGGAGAGCGGGGTGGAGGCGCTGATCAGGGCGTCGGCCGACGGCGCCGCCGAACGTGTGCTGGAGTCGTGGTCGTCGCACCCGTCGGGGCGCGCCCTGCTGGAGGAGGCCGGGGTCGCCGCCGCCGGGCGCCTGGGCAGGGCCTCGGCCGGACTGCCCGCCGACACGGAGGCGGCGGTTCGCGACTGGCAGGGATACGTGCTCGGCCTGGTCCGCGAGGAGGGCGCCGACAAGCGGACCACCGCCCGGCTCACCTCCTACGGCGTGAACGGCGCGGGGCTGCTGCTGATGCTCGCGGTGTTCGCCTCCACCGGCGGCCTGACCGGGATCGAGGTCGGCATCGCCGGAGGCACCAGCGTGCTGAGCCAGAAGCTTCTGGAGGCCGTCTTCGGTGACCAGGCCGTCCGCACCCTCACCGTCAAGGCCCGCACCGACCTGCGGGCACGGGTCGCCGTCCTGCTCGGCGCGGAGGCCGCACGTTTCACCGCGCTCCTCGACGCCGTCCAGCCTCCGCTGGAGGCCGCCCCCGCCCTGCGCGCCGCCGCGCGTGCCGTACGGGACCATCGTGGCGAGATCCCGGCGGCGGACCGCCGGACCGCGCTGCCGCCGGGGGAGCGGCAGGGGAGCCTTCCCGCCACGCCCGTCACGCTCACGCTCCCGGCCGGCGGGGCGAACATCGCCCCGGACCCACGGGACCGGTCCCCGGACGCCGTCGCCCGCACGAACGACCGGGAGGGAGAGGAGAGGTGAAGCTGTTGCGCCGCAGGAGCTCGGTCTCCCTGGACGACCGGCTGAGCGGGCTGGCCGAGGCCGCCGACCTCGCCGACGGGCGGCTGGACGCCGACGCGATCGCCGGGGCGCGTTCGGTGGTCTCCCGCGCCGGAGTACGGCGGAGCCTGTCCGTGGACCACACCGCGGTCGCCCTGGCCGGGGCCACCGGCAGCGGCAAGTCTTCGCTGTTCAACCTGCTGTCCGGCACCTCGCTCGCCACGGTGGGGGTCACCCGCCCGACCACCTCGACCGCGCAGGCCGCGCTCTGGGAGGGGTCGGGATCCGGGCCGCTGCTCGACTGGCTGGAGATTCCCCGCCGCCACGAGATGACGGCGGCGGGCCGGGCGGACGGCGACGCGGCCGGGCTGATCCTGCTCGACCTGCCCGACCACGACTCCATCGAGCTGGCGCACCGGCTGGAGGTGGACCGGCTGGTCGAGCTGGTCGATCTGCTGGTGTGGGTGCTCGACCCGCAGAAGTACGCCGACGCGGCCGTGCATGAGCGCTACCTCCGGCCGCTGGCCCGGCACCGGGACGTCATGGTCGTCGTCCTCAACCAGATCGACCGGCTGAGCCCGGCCGCCGCCGAGCGGTGCCTGAAGGATCTGCGCAGGCTGCTCGACGAGGACGGGCTCGCCGGGGTGCCGCTGGTCGGCGTCTCGACGCGCACCGGGGCGGGCCTCGCCGAGCTGCGTTCCCTGCTCGCCTCGCGGGTCGCCGACCGGCGATCCTGGGCCACCCGGTTGGCCGCCGACGTCGGCACCGCCGCGGACGCCCTGGTCAGAGCGTCCAGTGGTGGTTCCGCCGCCGGGCGGCTCGATTCGGGAGCCGGCTCGGCATCCGGCTCCGCGCCGGGCTCCGTCTCGGGCTCCGAGAGCGGCTCCGGCGCGGTCGCGATGGCGGCGGCGCCCGAGTCGTCCGTGGACCGCCTCGCGAAGCCGCTGACCGCCGCGCTGTCGGAGGCCGCCGGGGTGCCGGTCGTCGTCGAGGCGGTGGCCAAGGCCCATCGGCACCGTTCGGTCGTCGCCACCGGCTGGCCGCCGACCCGGTGGATCCGCCGGTTGCGGCCCGATCCGCTCCGCCGTCTCCGCCTGGGCACCCCCGCGGTCCAGTCCTCCGGCGAGCCCGTGGGACGGACCTCGCTGCCCGTCACGACCGCCGTGCAGCGCTCCCGGATGGACACCGCGATCCGCGAGGCCGCCGGGGCCGCCTCGGCGGGACTTCCCGAACCGTGGGCGGCGGCCGTACGGCGGGCGGCCCGCTCACACGCCGACGACCTGGAGAACGGCCTCGACCGGGCGGTGGCCACCACCTCGCTGGGGGCGGCCAGACGGCCCACCTGGTGGCGGGTCGCCGGGCTGGCGCAGTGGGCGGTGCTCGCGGCCGTGCTGGCGGGCGGGCTGTGGCTGTTCGGCCTGCTGGGGATGGACTACCTCCGGCTCCCGCGGCCGTACCTGCCGACCGCGGGCGAGTTGCCCTGGCCCACCCTGCTGCTGATCGGCGGGGTCCTCCTCGGACTGGTGATCGCGCTGCTCTCCCGGGTGGCCGCCTGGCTGGGAGGCCGCAGGCGGGCGCGCAAGGCGGCCAGGGCGCTTCGGGTGAGCGTGGACCGGGTCGGCCGCGAGCTCGTGCTGGCGCCGGTGGACGAGGAGCTGTCCCGCTACCGCCGGTTCGCCGAGGCGATCACGACGGCCCGCGACGGTGACTAGCAGGTCGGTCGGCTCGGCCGGCAACGCGGCCGCACCCGGTAGCGGGCGCACCGAGTCGACCTGCTCGGTGTAGGCGTCCGCGTGCGCCTGCCGCACCTCGTCGATCTGCCGCTGCGTCGGCGACAGGCCGGCCTCGCGCAGCAACGCGGTAACGAACGGGCCGGGTGTCTCACGCGAGCCGTTCCCGCACGCGGGCCTCGAAGCGGTCGAGCTCCCTTTCGAAACCGTGCCGCAGCAGCGGCATGGCGAGCTTGCGCAGGCCGGGTCTGCGGGTGGCGCCCGCGCGGGCGAGCAGGGTGCCGCCGGGCACGGGGATCGCCGCCAGGCCGAAGACGACGCGGTGGCTCTGCATCCAGCACCAGCCCGGCCGGAGGACGGCGTCGAATCGGGCGCACAACCCGGCCCGGCCGAGGGCCAGGACGTCCAGCCGGTCGCCCTGGCCGGGGGTGACCCGCAGGGTGTGGACATGGGGCTGGTAGCGGGGCAGTTCCCTCTCCAGGTCGGCGACGACCGCCCAGACCGTGTCGAAGGGAGCCGCGATCACCCGCTCCAGCAGCACGCACCCGGGGGTGGCGGCCGCCATGACGCGCAACCGCCGTACCGGATCCAGATCGGGTGAGTTCATCGGCTCCACGCCTTTCGGAAACTGAGTCGCGCCCGGTGCAGCCGGGACTTCACCGTGCCCTGGGGAAGGTTCAGCACGGCCGCCGCCTGCTGCTCGTCGAGTCCTTCCAGGTCGCGCAGGACGAGCACGGCCCGATGCTCGGGCGACAGCCTGTCCAGCGCATCGCGAACGTCGACGGACAGCTCGCCGTCGTCGCGTGCGGGGGTGTCGACCGGCGTCGCCGGCGGGTGCGCGCCGTGGCGGCGGGCGGCACGCACGGCCTCGCGCACCGCGATCGCGCGTACCCAGCCGCGCAGGGCCGCGGGTTCGCGCACGCCGCGCAGGCCGCGGAAGACCGCGATCAGCGTTTCCTGGGCGGCGTCCGGACCGTGCTGGGGGGTGATCGCGCCACAGATCCTGAAGACGTACGGCGACAGCTCGTCCATGAGGTCGTTCATCGCCATGGTGTCGCCCCGCTGCGCGGCCAGGACCAGGTCACCGAGCCCCTCCTTCACAGGAAGTCCCGCAGCAGGCGGTTCACCGGTTCGGCGCAGTCCATCTGCACGGCGTGGCCGCACCCGTCGAGCACCTCCACCCGGGCGCCGGGCATCAGCTCACCGATGCGCCGCGCCTGCCAGGCGGGCACCACCCTGTCCTGCCCACCCCACAGCAGCAGGGTGGGGGTTCTCGTCACGGGCATCGCGCTCTCCGTCTCGCCCCAGTCCAGGCCGCGTTCCAGCAGATACATGGCGCGCAGATTGTCATGGAAGGTGGCGGGCGCCCACAACTCGTCCACCAGTTCGTCGGTGGCCAGCTCCTGGTGAACGAAGAGGTTCCTGGTCCAGCCGAGGTAGGTCGCCCTGGTCGCGCCGCCGAGGTTGGCGAGCAATTCCCCGATCACCGGATACTTCATGATCTCCCAGCTCCAGGTGTCGCGGACGTGCAACGCGGTCGCCCCCAGCAGCGCCAGCCTGCTCACCCGGTCGGGGTGGCGCTGGGCGAACGCCAGCGCCCAGCCGCCGCTCCAGGAGTTGCCGGCCATCGCCGCCCGCCGTACGCCGACCCCGTCCATGAAGGCGCCGATGGCGCCGGTCATCGCCGCCAGATCCCAGTGGAAGTCGCGGTCCTTCAGCCGGGTGTAGCCCTGACCGGGCAGGTCCACCACGTAGACCGTGTGCCGCTCGGCGAGCGCCCGGAGCTGTTCCCTCCAGCCGATCACCGAGGCGGCCCCGGGAGACAGCAGGACCACCGGGGAGCCGGATCCGGACCGGACGTAGTGGAAGCGGGCGACGGGGGTGTCGACGAAGCGTGATCCCACCGCCCGCAGGTAGGGCGAGCGGAAAGAGCGGCCCGTCTCCGGGGGCTGGTAGCCGTACGCGCCGTAGAGCACCGCGGAGAAAAGGGCGGCGAGCAGGACGGCGAGCACCGCCCGGAGTATGCGCATCAGTCTGGCTCCTCCAGCTTTGACGATCTGTCTCGTCACCCAAGAGGCGTCGCACACCGCGGAGGTTCCACGGTGTGACGGTGATCACACCGTGGAACCCGGGGGCCGGACCGCTCCTCCTGGAGGGCATGAAGCAACAGACGAGAGTGCGCGCGGGCGTCGCCGTGGCGGCGGTCCTGGGCGCCGACGCCCTCATCCACCTCTACTGGTCGACCGGTGCGACCTGGCCCGCTCAGGGTGCCCGGGAGGTGTCCCTGGCGGTGCTCGACTTCGAGGTGCCGTTCACGCCGCGGGTGCTGCTGCCCCTGGTCGCCCTGCTCTGCGCAGGGGCGCTGGTGATGCTCGCGAGCGTGGACCGCCTCGGCGGGCTCGGCCGCCGGATCCCCGGCCGGGTGCTGAGACTGGGCACCTCCGCCATCGCCGCCGCGACCCTGCTGCGCGGGCTGCTGGGCGTGGTGTGGGCACTGGGGTACGGCACGCAGACCTGGACGCCGTTCTACTGGCTCAACCTGCTGCTCTACACCCCGCTCTGCCTGATGCTGTTCGCCGCCACGCGGGCCGCCGCGGGAGCCGGCGCCGCGAAGGCCGCCGCGAGCCCGCGACCTTCCTAACCCGCGGCTCTCCTCGCCTGCGACCTTCCTACAGGGTGACGGCAACGCGGAACACGATCGACCAGGGTGACGGCAACGCGGAACACGATCGACGCTGACCGGCCGGACGGCGTGCTCCACGCGCGCCAGGCGGGTGGGCGCGTCCCACTAGTCGTGACTCAGACGGTGGATTCGGCCAGGAAGGCCGACGGCCGGCGGATGGCGGGAACGGTGGTGGCCCAGACGGTGAGGAGGAGCATTCCCGCGAACAGGATTCGCACGGTGACGTCGACGCCCAGGTGTTCCGTGAGGAATCCACCGCAGACGGGCCCCACCGCGTTGCCGACGAACATGGACATGAGTATGACGCTGGACACCCGGCCCAGCATGTGCTCAGGGGCCTGCTGAACCAGATATGTATTCATGGCCACATTCCCCACCGAGCCGACGAACCCGCTGAGCAACAGGGTTCCCATCATCGGAAGGACGTCGACGCCCAGGAGCGGAAGGGCGAGCGCGCCGGTCCAGATCCACATTTGCGCGAGGACCAGCGAGAAGCCGAAGCGCCGGAAGAGCGGGGCCGCGACGAGTCCGCCGAGCACCCCTCCGATTCCCGGTGCCGAGAGCGTCACGCCGACCAGGAACGGCGACACCCCGTTCTGCTGGGCACTCGCCACGAAGGTGAGGATGAGAGCGTGCACGAGAATGCCCACCCCCACCGACATCACGATGTCGGCTCGTAGGAACGGGTTGCGCCCCACCCAGCCGAGCCCCTCGAGCATCTCCTGCAGGATGTGTCGTCGCTCGTGAGCCGGCCGCCTGGTGGTCACCCGCATCGAGACGAGCGTTCCAAGCGAGACGGCGAATGAGAGCGCGTCGACGACGAAGGGGACAGCCCGCCCAAGGCTGAAAAGGAAGCCGCCCAGCGACCGGCCCAGCAGCATGGCGGAATGGGTGCGGGTTTCGTTGCTCGCTATGGCGCCCGCGACCTGGTCGGTGGGCACGACCGACGGGACGGAGATCCGCTCGGCCAGGCGGTAGAAAACGCCCAGGGTTCCCTCGACGAAGGCAACGGTGATGATGAGGGCGATGCCCGGAGTCCCGAAGATCAGGGAGATGACAAGAGTGCAAACGGCCAGTCCTCGTCCGAGCTCGGCCAGCACCATCACTCTCCGCCAGTCCCACCGGTCGACCAGAGGGCCCGCCGGAGGGTAGAGCAGAAGATCGGGGAGCACCCCTGCGAACGCGACCCATCCCGCTTGCACGGGCGACCCGGTCAGCGCCAGAACGAGCAGGGGGAGCGCGATGCTGGAAGCCCGGCTGCCGAGGATGGAGACCGCGGACCCGATCCAGAGGAGGACGAAGTTTCTGTTCCGCCATAAGGCAGGGGGCTTCTCGTCGCCGAGCCTCATTTCGGCAGGCTCTTCAGCCGTTCATCCACCATGTCGACCGTGGGATCGACACGTTGGGACAGCAGGTAGTGATCACGAGCGAGATCCGGCTTCCCGAGCTGTTCGTAGACCCAGCCCAGGTAGAAGGCGGCCTCGGCGACCGCGAGGCCTCCCAACGGGAGCATGCGCTCGAACGCGTACAGCGCCTCGTCGACGCGCCCCGCCGCGACAAGAGCCCGCCCGCGCAGGTTCCACGTTCTGCGGTCGTGCGGGTTGAGCTCGACCAACCGGTCCGTCGCCGCTACGGCCAGCTCTACCTGGCCGAAGATGAGGAGAGTCTTCCCCAGAGTCTCGTACAGGGGCGTGGCGTGATCCTCCCAGGCCACGAGGCGCAACGTCCCATGAGAAGGTCGTCCGAGGACGAGACACTCCTCGGCGCGGTCGAGCGTGGCGAGCGTGGCCTTGGTGTCTGACTTCAGGAAAGGGAGGTAGGCCACCGCGCGCAGCCAGGTGTGCTCGGCCAGGAATGTGGCCGGTTCCGAGTCGTCGAGGGACGCCAGCGCCGCTTTGCCCAACTCCGCCGCTCGGTGTGCCTGCGGCGTATCGGTTCCCCTCTTGCCGTTGCGCACCACGATGAAGTTGGCCAGCATGAGACGCGCGTACGCGTCGATCCTCTCGTCCGCCGCCGCGTCCAGCGCCAGCTGCTCAAGCCGGGGCGAGTCATAGTGAAATTTGAAGAGGACCGACATCTCCTCGCGGGCGAACCGGGGACTGAAGCGATAGGCGTCGAGATCCGTCACGGACATGCCGAGGATCTCAGCTGCTCTCTTCGGATATCCCAGACGGAGCATCAGGTCGCAGGCAGCCCGCAATTCGGGAGGCGTGAGGGAGTCTCTGCCGCGGCACACTTGATCGACCTGGGACCACAGGCCGGACGCCAGGTCGGCGGGCATGTCCCCGAATTCCTCGGCGAAGGCGTCGGGACGGTTCCAACTGGCCGCGGTGAGAATCCGCAAAGCGTCGGGGGGCCGGGTGTTGAAGACCGGCAGCGCGGCGGCGGTTCCCTCCACCAGATGCCTGGCGATGGCATGCGTACTGATCGCGACGGTGTCGGACAGCGGCTGCGGATCCGCGAGGCCGACGTGCACGGGACATGCGGCGGGCCGGTCTGCGGACAACAGCGCGCGTATGCGCCGGGCGAACGGCTTCGTTCCCCCCGGATACTGGTATCTGGGAATGAGAAGTTCAGACATCAGACGTTTCCCCGTCCGGAAGAAGCTCTCGTCGCATGTCCCGCCGAACGTGCGTGATCAGCCGCAGCAGATCGGCGCAATATACCGACGGGTTGAGGAATCCTGAGCCGCTGCGATATCTGTGCGTATAGAGTCCGCCACCGCACGTGTCTCTGACGGAGCATGCCTGGCACGTCTCGCTGAGGCCCGAGACTCCTATCTGCCTGGCCGTCACCGCCGGGTGGGCCAGGGCCGTGTCGAAGCTGTGCTCAAAGACATTCAGCCCGGTCTCGGGGGCCCCGGGGAACGCCGACTTCAGCGAGTCGACCTGCTGGAGGCTGCCGTCGGTGTCGATGACGATGAGCCGGATCGGTGACAGCCCCATGGATTCCACGGTGCTGGGACCGCCCAGCAGCATCCTGAAGAGGTTCTGAAAGACCCGCACCTTCGCCTTCTGCGGATTCTTTCGCCAGTGCTCGTATATCTGGATCAGCCAGTCCGCGTACGGCGCGGGACTGGAACCACTCTCGGCACGTGGGGGAGGGGTCGTCCAGTTCGCGTGCGGAAGCATGAAGTCGATGATCGGCGGAGAGAACGCGGCCAAAGCCTCGTAGCACTCTATCGGGTCGTTTCTCAGGTCGATGGCGCAGAGGACTCCGCCGAAGGACGGCCGGAACCGGTCGGAGCCGAGAAGCTCCATCGCGCGTGCCACGTCCGAATAGCTGCCCCGGCCGTTGCGGTATTTACGGCTGCGATCGTTCGCCTCCATGCCGCCGTCCAGGCTCACCCCGATGCGAACGTCGTTGGCGAGCAGCATGTCGAGCATTCGCTCGTCGAGAAGCAGGCCGTTCGTCTGCATTTTGAACTGCACCGCGGCCCTGTCTCCGACGGCGCCGCGCACGGTGTGCACGAAACGGTCGATCATGTCGGCGCCGGCGAGCAGGGGTTCGCCTCCGTGAAGGACGACGTCAACATCGCGCAGGTCGTGTGCATCGACGTGCTCGGAAAGACGCCTGGCGAGTGCCTTGACGGTCTCGTTGGCCATCACCACCGGCCGCCCACGCCACGACTGGTCCGCCATTTCGTACATATAGCAGTACGTGCATGCCAGATTGCAGCGCTCATGAATTTTGGCGATGAACAGATTGAATGGCAGCGGTTGCCATCCTCCGGCGCGTAGCGCCGCTACATCCAGACCGCTCTCCGGCCATTCCTTGCGATTTAACTCGGTAATCTGAATTAATTCTGACATGCTTTATCCTTGCCACTAATAACAGTATCCCTCTCCCTGGTGACAGGTTGAGGGATACTGCGATCAAGCCTTAGATGCCAGAATTAAAGGTGGTGTCTCCCACGCAACCGACGAAACCTGCCGCCAGCTGCTCCAACTCGTCGGCGAAAGGGGTGCCGAGCAATTGCCTGGCGCCATTCGCCGTCTTCATGCTGCTCTTGATCTGGGAAATCTCCGAGGGATTCATGAACACCTCCACGGTTGGTCCTGTATGGACCTCGCCTTCCCCTATCTGGGGATGCTCGGCGAGCGTATGTTTCGATGATCAAGCCTGTCAATAGGGTCTTCGATCTTGAAGAAGGGGCTTGGACGTGGTCTGATGGGTGCGGTCCCGTGGCTCCGCGACGTGGATGCCGGCGACGTGGGGTCGGGCTTCCGGGCCGCGACCAGCATGGTCGCTCGCAGTTGACAGGACTGTTCATTCCGTTATTGGAACGCCTTCTTCATTGGTTGCTCCGGCGTCCGATCAATTCAATTCCCGCCTTGGCGAGATCGATTTTCTCTTCCTTTATTCGAGAGCAGGAGATTGCGATGCGCTGCCTCCCTTGATATTCCGCAATCGTGTTTCCTGGCCGCTCTCCAGCGATCTCGCCGGACCCGTGGGGGCAGTTTTCCGGATTCGTCTGCCGAAGATCGGTGAGATGCGTCGACGGCGGTGGTCTGAATGAAGGAATGCCGGCTCGCCGGGTGATCGCGGCGGTGGCGGTCATGAAGAGCGCTTTGACGACCGGTTCCGTGGTCCGGCGTTCACGGATGGACTGTCCGGCGATTCGCGGTGAATGGTCGTCCACGACGGCCGCGCGATAGGGCCGTCCTCCTTCGGAGGGGTGCCCGGTGGCGTCGGCCGGTCCGGGCCGGTCGGGTGCCTGGAGAGTCGGGTGCCTGGAGATGAGGGGCACCGGAGCAGGCCCTCCCCGGCCACGGCGTCAGCCAAGCCGCGACGGCCTCGTCGCAGGTGGGCACCCTGCGGTCCGGCCTCGCGCATCAGATGTCCGACGCGCTTTCGGCCCACGTCCGGCTTCAGGCCGAGCATCGGCTCCGTGTGTGCCGGGGACAAGTCGTAACCGCCGCGGAATTCGCCATGGATCTTTCCGAATGATCTTTACGAGGTCGGTATCGGTCTGCTCCGGCGGCGAGGTGGGCCGGCCGAGCCAATCGTGATATCTCGACCGGAACACCCCTGATGCTCAGCGGTCCACCGCGATGGGGACGTCATCGCCGGCGAGTTCGTGGACCGGCGAGCATGCTATTTCGGTAAATCGTTCTAACGGATGAGGCAGACCGTCACGCGTTTCAAGATCTCTTTCTCCCGCGTCGGTTGCCTGTTGTCGCGCTGTAGGTCGGCGGGCTCTCGTTTCTCCCCGGCCGTCAGTCGTTCCGAGGCGCCGTCCTTTTCGTCGGCCTGGGCCGACCGAGACTCGGCGCCGCGGGGAGACGGCGAAGGTCACCGGACGGGTCAGGCGGGGCAGTTGTGGTATGCGGCGAGGAGCCACTTGTCCTTCTGCTTGGTGAGCACCCAGGTCGCGACGACCCATCGGTCGGCGGGGGCTTCGGTCTCACCGGCCATGAGGACGGCGCTGCGGCTGACCACCACCGCCGCGCCGTCGTTCAGGAAGCGGACGTTCTGCACCTCGTCCAGGACCCGGGAGCCCTTGAGCGGGCCGGCGAAGGCGGCGGCCATGCGGTCACGGATCATGTCCCGGTTCTCCCGGTAGGAGCCGGGCAGGATGGAGGTCGCGTCCGCGACGCAGGACGCGACGAAAGCGTCCGCGTCGTTGTCCACCCAGGCCGTGTAGACGTCGTCGAGCACCGCGAGGACGGCGCTGTCGTCGGCGGTCGGAGCGGTCATGAGGTCGTTGCTCGTCATGGTTTTTCCTCTTCTGTGATGTCCTGTGATGGCATGACGCGAGCCGGTGGTTCGGCTCGCTGGTACATACCGAGCGGCCCGGCCGGACTCATCGCCGCCGCCGCGATGACTTTCGATCCGCCGGCCGGTATGTACCGACGAGGATTGGGAGCGATCGTGGTGGAGGACATGGTGGTGACACCGACCAGCGAGGACTTCGCCATCCGGACCGATCCGTTCCGGCGGGAGCTGCTGGCGCACTGCTACCGGCTGCTCGGTTCGGTCCACGACGCGGAGGACCTGCTTCAGGAGACCCTGCTGCGCGCCTGGCGGGCCTACGACCGTTTCGACGAGAGCCGCGCCTCGCTCCGCACCTGGCTGTACCGGATCGCGACCAACGCCTGCCTGACCGCGCTGGAACAGCGCAGCCGCAGGCCACTGCCCTCCGGCCTCGGCGCCTCTCCGAGCTCCGACCCCGAACAGCCGCTGATCCGCGGGGAGGAGGTGCCATGGCTGCAGCCCTTCCCGGACGCCATGCTCGGCGCCGACCACGGCGATCCCGCCGCCGTCCTGGCCTCCCGGGGAACCCTGCGACTGGCCTTCATCGCCGCCATGCAGTTCCTGCCCGCCCGGCAGCGCGCGGTCCTGGTGCTGCGTGACGTCCTCGACTGGCCGGCCGCGGAGGTCGCCGAAGCGTTGGACACCACCTCGGCCGCCGTGAACAGCGCCCTGCAGCGCGCGCGGGCCCGGCTCAGCGAGGTGGGCCTTGACGAGGACCAGATCGACGAACCGGCCGATCCGAGCCACCGCGCCCTCATCGACCGGTATGTCACCGCGTTCGAGAACGCCGACCTCGCCACGCTGGAGCGACTGCTGACCGACGACGCCGTCCTGGAGATGCCGCCCTTCCTCAACTGGTACGTCGGCCGCGAGGCCTATGTGCGCTTCATCGCCCGGATCTTCACCCTGCGCGGCACCGATTGGCGCATGCGGCCGGTCCGGGCCAACGGCCAGCCGGCGGTGGCGGCCTACGTCCGGGGCCGGGACGGCACGTACGGCCTCCATACCCTCCAGGTCTTCACCGTCACCGGCTCAGGCGTCAGCCGCACCACGGTCTTCCAGGACCCCGCCCTCTTCACGACCTTCGCGCTTCCCACCCGCCTTACATCCGACGCGGTGTGACACCCGGCTCCCGCCGCGGGTGGCGAGAGTGAAACAGGAGAAGCCCTCCGGACGCGTGGCCGAGGGCTTCCCAAGGGCATTCACATAGTTGTCGTGGGGTCAGTCGAACTCGCCGTTCTTCACACCGCCGACGAAGGCGGCCATTTCCCTTCACCCTGACCCGGTTCGTCGGTTGGCGTCGACGTCGGCTGGGTGCCGCATCTCAGCGAAGGGGAGATCGTCTCGCGTGTCCTGGTCACTTCAGAACAGGCCGAGGTGGTTGAGGAGTTTGTTTGCGGCGTCGATGAGCGAGCGTGCGGCAGTTATGGCGCGGTCCGCTTCGGCTGTTTCGACGACTTCATCGGGGAACTCTGGATATTCGAGTTCGTTGCGCCTGCGGCGCATGGTGCCGTACGGCTCGAACGTGGAACCGAACTGCCGGATCACCGCCTGCTGGACGGCATAGTGACCTCCGGAGGTGGTGGCGCGTAGTCCTTGCTGCGCCAGCAGACCGGCGCAGGCGAAGCGTGCCGCGTCATAGGCGAGGGTGTAGGCGGAGTTCGCGTCGCTGGCTTTGAGCTCCTCGGCGCTGGCGAGAGTGGTGGTTGCCTTTTCCAGCCACCCGGTGCCGTCGGCGGCCTCCCCCCGGACGCGCTGGAGTTCGCCGGAGGTCAGCATCCGTTCGATGTCGGCCTCGCCGCGTGTCCAGCGCGTCATGGGGTGAGCTTCTCCGATCGTGTTTGGATGTCAGCGGTCAGGTCGATCACGGGGGCCGACTTGATCTGCCGGATGAGGGCATCGGCTGCCGCGTCCCAGCGGCGCGCGGAGGCGAGGACGGGGTTGACCGGCATGCCGATGCGTTCCTGAGCGCGGTCCGCGGCGGCGTAGAGGGCAGCCCGGTCGACCTCGCCGACGACAAGTATGTCGATGTCGTGGGGGACGGGTCCTGGGTTTCCCGAATGGCGGGCGGCCCAGGAGCCGAAGATGAGCAGGCGCTCGATACCGGGGATGCCGGTGAACTCCTCGCTGAGGGCCGCACGAGGTCCATACATGTAGCTCAGGATCTCGGTCAGGGGCTGGATCAACGGATGGTCGGGATTGGCGTGCAAGACGCGGGAGCGTCCGACCTCGGTCACGGTGATGAGCTGTGCTTCGGTGAGGCGGTGGATCTCGGGGTGCAGGGTCGAGGGAGCCACATGGAGATCTCTGGCAAGCGAGGCGAGAGTCCAGGTCCGCTGAGGTCGCAGGTAAATGGCGGCGAGCACTTCCGCCTGGGTCTGGGTCCTGAAGATGGGAACGACGGGCGCGACGACGCTTCGCATAAGCCGAAGATATCTTCCGTTATATCGAATATCAACGCTCTGTTACGGGGGTAGCGCAGAGGAAGGACTGTCGGGGTCTGGCCTGTTCCGCCGACGCGGACAGAGGTGACCTCTCGAAGGGCATGGGGAAGCCCTCCGGGCGGGTGGCCGGAGGGCTTCTCGGGTGGACGTTCGGGTGAACGCCGTGGGTGTCGTGGGGTCAGTCGAACTCGCCGTTCTTCACGCCGCCGACGAAGGCGTCCCACTCTCCGGGGGTGAAGACCAGCGTGGGGCCGCCACGGTCCTTGCTGTCGCGTACGGCCCGGCGGCCGCCGGACAGGTCGGCGACCTCGACGCAGTTGCTGCCGTCGTCGCCGGAGAGAGTGGACTTACGCCACTGAGCGTTGTGGATTTCCTGGGTCACGTCGTCCATTTCCGCATCGTCTCCTTGATCATGTCGAGTGACTGGCGCCGGGACAGGGCGTCCACCCGGATCAGGTCATGTCTGAATGCTAGACCTTCCACCTCTTCAACCCGCTCGCTTACCCGATCTCCCGTGCTCTGTGAATCGATGTAGGCCACGGGGGGCGCGTTTCTCGGCATGTCCGCGACGACGAAGCCGCCCAGCAGACCAACTACATTGCACGCCTCGTGAGGAAGCACCTGGATCGAGATCGACCGGCTTTCCCCGACCTCAAGAAGGTGCTCGAACTGGCCTTTCATCACTTCCGCACCGGCGATGGGCCGGTGGAGAACACCCTCGTCCAGGATGACCCAGAGCATCGGGGGCGTCGGCCGCCGGAGAATGCCCTGCCGATCCATGCGGGCTATGACGTTTTCTTCCGCTTGCTCGGCGGTGACGCCGGGGCTGTGGCTCAGAATGGCGCGCGCGTAGTCCTCGGTCTGGAGGAGGCCGGGCACCATCAGCGGCTCCCACATGCGCAGTGCCTCCGCCTCGCGCTCGAACTCCAGCCAGGGCCGGAACCAGCGGGGGAGCTGATCCGCCGTGCGGTTCAGGCGGTCCAGCAGATCCACGAGCGTCGTGCCCAGGCCGAGAACGCCGTCCATCTTGCAGGCCAGTTCCCGGTTGGGCGCCCGGTGGCCGTTCTCCAGCATGCTCAACTGGCTGACGGAGAGGTGGATGGCCGTGCAGAGCTTTCTTTGGGTAAATCCCGACATAAGCCGGAATTTACGTAGTTCGATACCGAATTGGATGCGAGTGGACGTATATGGATCTGGTTCCGGGGGGACGTTCATTTTCCGGCTCCTCTCACCGATTCGCGCCGTGCACAGTCCATTGTCCTGGGAGTTCGCCCGGCCGCGCGAGAGGGTTCACAGGACTGTGAACACATTGCGAATACGGTTCACCGCCCCGATCTCCGCGTTTTTGCGACCGTATGAATGCCGCGCCGAAATGACGGCGGCGCCTCGGCCGACGGCCCGAGCGAGACGGAAATCCGGCCGGATTCGGCCGGGGGAGGCGAAACGATGAATCCGGAGACTCTCAAAGAGATATGTCTGCCCGGCGATCCCGGATCGGCCTCACGGGCGCGGGAAGAAGTCCGTGAATGGCTCGGGGAGGAGCACCCCGCCTACGAGACCGTACGGCTGGTCGTCTCCGAGCTGGTGACCAACGCCGTCCGGCACGCCCGGCCGGGGGTCGGCCCCGCCGCCGTCGACCCGCTGGTCCTGCGGCTGGTGGCGTACGGCGGGCTGCTGCGCGTCGAGGTCATGGACGCGGGCCTGACCATCGAGGAGCCCCGGGTCTGTGCGGACCCGGCGTGCCTCCTGACGGAGGGCGGACGAGGCCTGGCGATCGTCAGCGAGCTCTCCGGCGGGAACTGGGGCTACCGCTCGCACGAGCGCCGCCCCGGCCGGACCGTGTGGTGCGAGCTCCGGGCGGACCCGTCACCCTCTGGCGAGCCCTTCCCTGAAGTATCCGCCGCCCTGTCCTCCCTCGGGTCGTGACTCATGCTCTCCCTCCGGTGCTGGGTGGCATCGCCGTCCACATACCTTCAACGGGTTCGGCCTTCCCAGACGCCGGTACGGCGAGCGGGGGCACGGACCTGATCCGGCCCCGGTACCGGTGAACTCGCCTGTTCAACTGTCGCGAGTCATCGGCAACGTGGAGCTCGACGGTGACCGTCCGTGCTCTCTCAGCCGGCGTGAAGGATTCGAAAGCGATCGGGTTCCTCTGGATCTCGATCGACGACCTGGATCGGCGCCCAAGCCCATTGCCAAACGTTGATGCCCGGCGTGCGGGAGAACCGGATCTGCCCGCGGGTGCCTTCGACTGCAACGCGCGGCCAGGATTCGGCGGTGCGTGCCCGGTCCGTGCCGTGAGAACGCAGCACGTCGGCGAGGACGGTGACCGTGTCGTAGCCCTCGAAGGCGACGAAGGAGGGCGCTTCGGCCAGCCGCTCGCGGAGGGCCGTCTCGACTCGTGCACCGAGTGGGCTGAGGCGCTCGGGCAGGTAGCGCAAGAATGGGATCGCGGCGCTGTCGTCGCCCAGCAACCTCGCCCATTCGGCGAACTCCGGTTGCCCGGCCGGAGCACCGATCATGATCTCGGTGAGGCGCTGGTCGCGGCGGACAGCCTTGACGATCGACACTGCCGGCTCCGGGTGGCCGACCAGAAGAAGGAGGGCTGTCGCGCGATTGTCGACGAGTTCGTCGCACACGGCCGTGGGGGCGAGCGCGCGCATGTCGAGTTCGATGACGGTGCCGCCGCGTGGAGCGAGGTGGTCCCGCAGAATGCGGGCCCCAGATGACCAGTAGACACTCGACTCGGCTGCTACGGCGATTCGGCTGTGGCCCGCGCTGAGGAGGAAGTCCGCGTAGACCTGCCAGCCGTGGGACTGCGCCGGGGCGAGGCGCGCGACCCATTCCGTTGGCTGTTCGGTGAGCGCGTCGAGAACCGCTGACGAGCAGAGGAACGGCAGGCCGAGGGCATCGGCCCTGGCGGCGGCGGCGCGAGCGACGACGCTGTGATACTCCCCCGCCAAGGCGGCCACGCCCAGGCGAGCCAATTCATCTACGGCCGCCGCGGCCCTCTGTGGATCAGCCGCGGTGTCTCGGACCACCAGCTCGAGTGGTCTTCCGACGATCCCACCGGTGTCGTTGACTTCGCGAACGGCCAGCTCGAGTCCAGCGAGCAAGTGCTGGCCGGCCCCGACCCAGCCAGGCCGAGTCAGCGGAACGAGAGCGCCGATCTGGACGGATGATCCGTCAGTCCGCTCCGCTCCAGGTGGCGATGGTGGCGTATTCATCCGCTGGCGTCTCCCTTGTGATGATTCGGTCGCAGTATGCCCGGAGCGCAGAGTGGCGATGGCCTCGGTACCGGTGAGATCGCCTGGTCGACTGTCACGAGTGTCGACAACGTCAGGTTCAATGATCAACGTCCGTTGAACGTGGCTCAGGTGGTGCTGTCCGAGGTCGTTTCGGGTTTCGTGTGGAGGATCTCGCGGGCCTGCTCCGCGGCGCGGGCGATGCTCTCGGAGACGAAGTCGACGAAGCGGGCGATGTTCTCCAGTCGGGTGGCGGCCGGGGTGCCGGGGCCGAGGATGCTGACGCCCTGTCGTGCGGTTTCGCCGAGGTGGGCGGTGGCGCGGGCGCTGGCCATCGTTGACTGGTACATGACGTCGTCGTCGACGACGTAGCGCTCGCGGCGGCGTTCGTCGCGTTCCCGGCGGATAAGGCCCTGGCTCTCGAGGAACGCGACCGCTTTGGAGACGGACGCCGGGCTGACCTGGAGGCGCTGGACGAGTTCGGAGGCGGTGAGGCCGCCCGTGTCGGTGGTGTAGAGGCTGACCAGCGCCCGGGCCGTCATCTTGGGCAGGCCCGATTGCATGAAGACGGTGGCGAACACCTCCTCGTACTCGCGCACCGCCTCGGCGTCGCGTCCGTGGGCCTGCGGGGGCGCCTCCGACCCCCGGGGCGCGGCCCGCCTGCGGCGGTGGGTGCGGTGTTCGGTGGCGCGGTGGGCCAGGTCGGCGCGGTAGGCGGTGGGGCCGCCGTTGCGCATCACCTCACGCGTGATCGTCGAGGTGGGGCGGTCGAGGCGTCTGGCGATCTCGGCGTAGGCGAGGCCGTCGGCCAGCCCCAACGCGATCTGCTGACGGTCCTGCTGGGTGAGCCTGCCTCCCGGCATCGCGGTCTCCTTCATGGTCCGTGGTATCTCCACCCTAGCGTTCATCCCCGATTCATTGCAACGAACAGAGCGGGAATTGTTGCATTGAATTCAATACCAATGCAACGATTTCTCGGCTCCCACCAGCAAAAATGGCGATTATATGCAACGAGCACGTTGCCAAAATCTTGAGTGCAACGTAGCTTTTCCATCATCAGAAACAACGAACCACAGGAGCGCACCATGCAGAAGTTCGACACCCCCACCCCGGTGACCGCCATCCTCGACATCCCCGCCGGACACATCCGACTCATCGCCGCCGACCGAACCGACACCACGGTCGAGATCCTGCCCGCCAACACCGCCAAGAGCCGCGACGTCCAGACCGCCGAACAGACCACCGTCACCTACACCGACGGCATCCTGCGCATCCACACCCCCCAGCCCAAAAACCAGCTCCTCGGCCCCTCCGGATCCATCGAGGTGACCATCCAGCTGCCCGCCGGCTCCCACATCGAGGCAAAAGCGGCCAGCGCCGAATTCCGCGGCGTCGGACGACTCGGCGACGTCACCCTCGACGGCGCACACGGCTCGATCAAGCTCGACGAGACCGAAAGCGCCCACCTGACCCTCCAGGCCGGCGACATCACGGTCGGCCGCCTGGGCGGCCCCGCACAGATCAACACCCAAAAGGGCGACCTCCGCATCACCGAGGCCGTACGCGGCACGGTCGTGCTGCGCACCGAGGCCGGTCAGATCGCGATCGGCGCCGCCCGCGGCGTCTCCGCCTCCCTGGACGCCGGCACCTCCTACGGCCGCATCCACAACGCGCTCAACAACACCGACGGCGCCGCCGCCGCCCTGACCATCCACGCGACCACCGCCTACGGCGACATCACCGCCCGCAGCCTCTAGCCCACAGCCCACAGCCCACAGCCCACCCCCACGGCGACACCACCGCCCACAGCCTCTAGACACCACCGCCCACAGCCTCTGAAGGAGCACCCACCATGACCAACACCACCGACAACAGCGTGGCCATGCCGAAGCCCGCTACCGGGCAGGACCGCCCGGAACTACAGCAGGCCATCCAGGCGTTCGTCGATGCCGGTTTCGCCGGGGTGCAGCTGCGCGTGCGCGATGAGCGGGGGGAGTGGGTCGGCAGCGCCGGGGTGCGCGAGCTCGGCCAGACCGCCAAGCCGCCGACGAACGGGCACTTCCGGATCGGCAGCTCCACCAAGCCCTTCGTCGCGACCATGGTGCTGCAACTGGTGGCCGAGGGCAAGATCGGACTGGACAGCCCGGCGGACGACTACCTGCCCGAGTTCGGCCTGGGCCGGCGGATCACCGTGCGGATGCTGCTGCAACACACCAGCGGGGTGTTCAACTTCACCGGCGAGTACTACGACGACGGGACGGTCGCACCGGGGATCGTCTGGCAGGGCCAGGAATGGGTGGACAACCGGTTCAAGACCTACCAGCCGCAGGAGCTGGTACGGCTGGCGCTGTCCAAGCCGGCGCGGTTCGAGCCGGGCGCGGACTGGAGCTACGCCAACACCAACTACGTGCTGGCCAGGCTGCTGATCGAGCAGGTCACCGGCCACTCGTTCGCCGAGGAGCTGCAGCGGCTGATCCTGGGGCCGCTCGGGATGTCGGACACCGTGGCGCCGGGCACCTCGACGGAGATCTCCGAGCCGCACGCCCACAGCTACTACCGGTACGAGGAGGACGGTCAGGAGACGACGGTCGACGTCACTCGCCAGAACCCCTCCTGGGTCTCCGCCGGCGGCGACATGATCTCCACCACCCAGGACCTGGCCACGTTCTTCTCCGCGCTGATGGGCGGCAAGCTCCTGCCGGCCGAGCTGCTGGCCGAGATGCGCGAGCCGCACCCGAAGGTCGGCTACGGCCTGGGGGTGTTCGTGCAGGACCTGGGCCCGGACGGCGGCACCATCTTCCACCACAACGGCGGCATCGCGGGCTCCGGGGCGCTGATGTACAGCACGCCCGACGGCAAGAAGACCCTGACCGCCTCGGTGACCTATGTGGACGACGCAGCGATGTCCCTGGCAGCGGCGTTCCCGAAGGTGCTGGAGGGGCTCGTCAACGAGGTCTTCCACGGCGGGCAGGCCGAGGGCTGACGGGGTCGAGCCGGCTCAACAGCGTGGGCCGCCTCCCGCAACCCATCCCGCCCCAGGGCGGCGTACCCCGACACCGCGTCGGCGTACGCCGCCCCGTCGGCGTTCTCGGCCATGTGCGAGTTCTGCGAGAGTCCCGGAACGTGATCCGTGAACGGTGAACGGCCCGGTGAACGTTGGTGGTCACCCACAGGCAAGGGCCGGAAGGGCAGGCTTAAACCGGAGCCCGGCGCAGGGCCGTAGCGGCGTCCTGGAGGGCGTCCAGCAGGGGTGGCGCTCCGCACCATCGCCATGCCCGCCTCCTCAGGACTCCTCAAGGAGCTCGGCGGCGGCTTGGGATCCATGATGTTGGACCAGGCCTGCTCGGCAGGGAGAAGATGGCGCTCGGGCAGTGCGTACTCGGGGAACCATCCGTCCACTCCGCAGCCGGGAACCCGACTCAGGATCATCGCGGTCAGGTTCGCCGGGACCGAGCCGGTGATCCGGATCGCCGCGTAGGTCTCGTTACCGTCGTCGGCGCGGATCTGGATACCGAGGCGGAAGCCCGGGAAGTCGATGGCGTGCTCGTGGCCGTCGCGCAGGGAACCGCGTGCGAGGTCACGGACTGTGGAGTTGAGCCGGAGAACGAACCGGGTGGCCGCCTCGAGCCGGTAGCGGTCATGGTCGTCGCGGTTGGGCAGGAGATGCCCGCTGTAGGTGCCAGTGGTCAGAGGTTGATCGCGTTCGGCGTTGTAGCGGGCGCGGGCAGCCTTCGCGCTGCTCTCCAGGGCGGTGTAGAAGTCATCGCCGGAGCCGTCCTCACGGATGCCCGCCGCGACCAGCCACGTCCGGACCTCGGCGTCGGGTTCGTCGGCCCAGACGGCTCCGCGCCAGCGCCGCACCTTCACCTTGAACAACACCACGTCATCGATGGCACGGATGCGCTCGTGCGGAGTTCCCGGATCGGCGAACTGCTCGGAGGCCTTATCGAGCAGGGGATGACTGATCGTCTCCAGAGGGACTTGGGCGGAGGGGATGGGCAGTTCCAGGTCGTCGCGCAGGACACGGAGCGTAGGACGGACGCGGTGCACGGGATGTCATTCCTCCCAGTCGCCGGTGCCGCCGAGCTCGTTGATGCGTTCGGACGTCAGGCCGGTGAGCAGGGAGACGCTGGAGCTCAGGGAGCCATCCAGGACCTTCATCGATTCGATCATCCCGCGCCGGATGTGCTCGCGTTGCTGTTCCAGGTAGACGCGGACGGCGGCGGCGACCAGGTCCTTCTTGGTCATCCCCAGGAAATGAGCGCCCTGGGAGATCAGCTCGTCGGTCGCGGGGTCGACTTTCAGTGGTGACTGCCGCTTGGCCTGCTGGGGCATCGTCATGGCATCCTCCTGAGCCCATAGTACCTAGGTACCTCATACAGGAAGTAGTGAATCGCCTGTGGGTGCTGGAAACTCGACTAATGATCTTGAAAGGCCGGTGTACGACAACTCGAAGATCAGATGGCGGCGCTGCCTGTGAAGCTCTGACGAGTCGCTCGCCCTCCCGGTAGAGCACCAGATTTTCGTGGTGGTTGCTCCAGGTGTCGTCACAAGAACCTGGAAGCGGGCGGCGCGGCTTCAAACCGGGGCCCGGCGCAGGGCCGTAGCGGCGTCCTGGAGGGCGTCCAGCAGGGGGAGAAGCAGGGGGTGGCGCTCCGCGCCACGCCGTACGGCGGCGAAGACCCGCCGCTGCGGGCCGGCGACCGGGCGGACCACCACACCGGACAGGTCGGCCGCGCGCAGCGCCAGGCGTGGGACCATCGCCACACCCGCCCCGGCGGCGGCCAGGGCGACCACCGCGCTGAAGTCGTCGGAGGAGTGCGCGAACTCGGGGGCGAAACCCGCGTGCTCGCAGGCCAGGGCGATCACGTCGTGACAGGGGTTGCCCGGGTAGGGGCCGATCCACGTCTCGCCCGCCAGGTCCGCGACCGTCACCTCGTTTTCGGCGAGGGCGTGGTCGTGGGGGAGCACCACGTCGAACGGCTCGGAGTAGAGGGGAATGCGCGACAGGCGCCGGTCGTCCTCCGCCGGGGCGCCGCGATACTCCACGGCCACGGCCACGTCCACCGCGCCGTCCAGGACCATGGTGAGGCTCTGGTCGCCCTCGGCGTCGAGGACCCGCACCCGGATGCCGGGCTCCTTGTCCCGGAGCGCGCCCACCGCCGGCGCCACGACCAGCCCGATCGCGGTGGCGAAGGAGGCCGCCGTCACCTCGCCCGCCGTACCCGTCGTGTAGGCGGCGATGTCGGCCTCGGCCCGCTCCAGCTGGGCGAGCACCTCGTTGGTGTGGCCGAGCAGGATCTTGCCGACGGAGGTCAGGCGCACGCCCCGGCCGTCGCGTTCCAGCAGCCGGTGACCCACCTCGTTCTCCAGGGCGACGAGCTGCTGGGAGACGGCGGAGGGGGTCAGGTGGAGCGCGGCGGCGGCGGCGGTGACCGTCCGGTGGTCGGCCACCGCGCGCAGGGTCCTGAGCCGCCGCGTGTCTATCACCCGTACATTCTCGCCGAGGTCACTTCCTGGCCGAACCGGAGGTCACTCCGGCCGCGGTCACGTGCGGGCCGAGCCGGAGGTCACCTCGGCGAAAGGTCACTTGCGGGCCGCGACGAAGGCGTCCACCGCCCGGTCAACGTCGTCGGTGGAGTGGGCCGCCGAGAGCTGGACCCGGATCCGGGCCTTGCCGTGCGGGACCACGGGGTAGGAGAAGCCGATCACGTAGATGCCCTGCTCCAGCAGGCGATCGGCCATCGCGCCGGCCTCGGCGGCGTCGCCGATCATCACCGGGGCGATGGGGTGGTCACCGGGCAGGACGTCGAACCCGGCCTCGGTCATCCTGGTGCGGAACCGCTCGGTGTTGGCGCGCAGCCGCTCGCGGGCCTCATTGGAGCCGCTGATCAGGTCGAGGATGCGCAGCGAGGCTGCGGCGATCACCGGGGCGAGCGAGTTGGAGAACAGGTAGGGGCGTGAGCGCTGGCGCAGCAGCTCGCAGATCTCCTTGCGGGCCGCCACGTAACCGCCGCTGGCCCCGCCGAGCGCCTTGCCCAGGGTGCCGGTGATGATGTCGACCCGGTCCATCACCCCGTGCAGCTCGGGAGTGCCCCGGCCGTTCGGGCCGACGAAGCCGACGGCGTGCGAGTCGTCCACCATGACCATGGCGTCGTATCGCTCGGCCAGGTCGCAGATCTCCCGCAGCGGCGCGACGTAGCCGTCCATCGAGAAGACGCCGTCGGTGACGATCAGCCTGCGCCGGGCGTCGGCGGACTCCTTGAGCCTGGCCTCCAGCTCGGTCATGTCGCGGTTGGCGTAGCGCAGGCGGCGGGCCTTGGACAGCCGGATGCCGTCGATGATGCTCGCGTGGTTGAGCGCGTCGGAGATCACCGCGTCGCTGTCGTCGAGCAGCGTCTCGAACACCCCGCCGTTGGCGTCGAAACACGAGCTGTACAGGACCGTGTCCTCCTGGCCGAGGAAGTCCGACAGCCGTGTCTCCAGCTCCTTGTGCACCTCCTGGGTGCCGCAGATGAAGCGCACGGACGCCATGCCGAAGCCCCAGCGGTCCAGGGCCTCCTTGGCGGCGGCCACCACCTCGGGGTGGTCGGCCAGCCCGAGGTAGTTGTTGGCGCAGAAGTTGAGCACCTCGCCGCCTCCGGCGACGGCGATGTCGGCGCGCTGCGGGGTGGTGATGACCCGCTCGGGCTTGAGCAGCCCGGCGGAGGCGATCTCGTCGAGGGTGGCGCGCAGGTCGTCGCGGACGTTGTCGAACATCAGGCGGTCCAATCCAAGATGATCTTGCCGGTCTTGCCGCCGGCGGCGGTGTCGAAGGCCGCGTCGAAGTCGCGGTAGGAGAAGCGGTCGGTGATGACGGGAGAGAGGTCGAGGCCCTTCTCCAGGAGCACGGACATGGCGTACCACGTCTCGTACATCTCCCGGCCGTAGATGCCCTTGATGGTGATCATCGAGGTCACGATCGTCGCGAAGTCGACCGCGAACTCCTCGGCGGGCAGCCCGAGCATGGCGATCTTCCCGCCGTGCGTCATGTTCGCGATCATCTCGCGGAGCGCCTGCGGGTGCCCGGACATCTCCAGGCCCACGTCGAAGCCCTCACGCATGCCGAGCTGGTGCAGGCCGTCGGCGACGGACCGCTCGGCGACGTTCAGCGCCAGGGTGACCCCGAGCTTGTCCGCGATGGCCAGCCGCTCGGGGCTGACGTCGGTGATGACCACGTTGCGGGCGCCCACGTGCGTGGCCACGGCGGCGGCCATCAGCCCGATCGGCCCGGCGCCGGTGATCAGCACGTCCTCGCCGACCATCGGGAACGCCAGGGCGGTGTGTACGGCGTTGCCGAACGGATCGAAGATCGCCGCGACGTCCGGGTCCACCGGCACGCGGTGCACCCAGACGTTGGAGGCCGGAAGCGTCACGTACTCGGCGAAGGCGCCGTCCCGGTTGACGCCCAGCCCGACCGTGTTGCGGCACAGGTGCCGCCGACCGGCCATGCAGTTGCGGCACTTGCCGCACACGAGATGACCCTCGCCGCTGACCAGGTCACCGACCGCGATGTCCTCCACGCCGGGAGCCACCTCGACGACCTCGCCGCAGAACTCGTGCCCGACGATCAGCGGCGTCCGCAGGGTCTGCCGCGCCCACGCGTCGAAACTCCGGATGTGCAGGTCGGTTCCGCAGATCCCGGTCCGCAGCACCTTGATCAGGACTTCTCCGGCCCCGACGACCGGCTCCGGCACGTCCGTCAACCACAGGCCTGGCTCGGCCTTCTCCTTGACCAGCGCTTTCATCACAGATCCCCCCTCAGCTTCGACCTTACGCACTGTGCCCGGTCGGTTCCGAAGGTGTCCATCGCGGTTTTCTTAAGCCCGTTCCCAGTTCCGCTTCACGATGATTACGCAAGCAAGTTGGTTAAGTAAGGTGACCGGGTCGCGTGATCTTGGTCTGGTCGCATGGTCCCGGGGAAGCGCCCGGCCGTGGAATCGTCGCCTCCAGCCCGGCGGCGAGCCGGTTGTCCGGGGCGCGATCGGGCTCGCGTTCGACCATGCCGACCGGACGCTCTTTACCTCAGAGAGTTGCATAAATTGAGCCGGGCTCACGCTCCAGCCAGGCCGCCTCGGTAGCGGGGCAAAGCATGCCAAATAGGCCGTTTGTCTGATATAACGGTTCAGTCGCGGGCCGATCGCCGGCCGGTATCGAATCAGCCTTCCTGCTCGATCCTGCTCTATTTACGCTAGTTCATTCCATAAATGAGCGCTAGCCTCCCACTCACTCGGACAGGGAGGTTGAATCGTGGCGTCATCCACGGCGTCTCCGACGCTTGAGACTCCAGCGGAGTCGCGCCCCACGCAGGGGCCCCGCCACATGAGCCTGTGGGGCCGTTTGTGGCGGGATCGCACCCTGCTGCTGCTCTGCCTGCCAGGCGTGCTCTACTTCGTGCTCTTCTTCTACGTTCCGCTGGCCGGCAACGTGATCGCGTTCAAGGACTACGCGCCCTTCCTCGGCATCGGCGAGAGCCCGTGGGTAGGCCTGGAGAACTTCACCGTGCTGCTGTCGGAGCCGGAGTTCTGGACGGCGGTCGGCAACACCCTGCAGATCACCGCGCTTCAGCTGCTGCTCTTCTTCCCGGCCCCGATCGCGCTGGCGCTGCTGCTCAACTCGATCGTCGGCCACCACCTCAGGCGGTTCGTGCAGACCGTCGTCTACCTGCCGCACTTCCTGTCCTGGGTCGTCGTGGTCGCGATGTTCCAGCAGGTCATCGGGGGCGCGGGCACGGTCACCAGCTTCCTCGTCGAGCACAACGTGAACATCGGCAACCTGATGTCCAACCCGGACACCTTCAAGCTGCTGGTGACGGCCCAGTCCATCTGGAAGGACACGGGCTGGGGCACGATCATCTTCCTGGCCGCGATCACCTCGATCGACGCCTCACAGTACGAGGCGGCCGCGATCGACGGGGCCGACTGGAAACGCCGCCTCTGGCACGTCACGCTGCCCGGCATCCGCCCGGTGATCCTCATGCTGCTGATCCTGCGGCTGGGCGACATCCTCTCGGTCGGCTTCGAGCAGATGATCCTGCAGCGGCAGGCCGTCGGCGTCGACGTGTCCGAGGTGATCGACACCTACGTCTACTACCACGGCGTCATCGACGGGAAGTGGGGCGTCAGCACCGCCGCCGGGCTGATGAAGGGCGTACTCGGCGCGGGGCTGATCTACGCGGCGAACAAGCTCGCCCACCGCTTCGGAGAGCAGGGAATCTACCGATGAGCATGCTCAGCGCGGGAATCCGCCCGCCGTGGATGGAGCGGCCGACGCCGCTGGGCCGTACGGCGAAGTTCGTCGTGCTGGCCGCGGTCGTGCTGGTCGTGCTCTACCCGTTCGGCCTGGCCGTCGGGACCAGCCTGACCGGGCACGAGGAGAGCATCGCCAACGGCGGCTCCTACGTGCTCTTCCCCGAGCATCCCACGCTGGACGCCTACCGGGCCGTGCTCTCGGGTGGCGCCGTCTCGCACGCCGTGCTCGTCAGCGTCGCCGTCACGCTCGCGGGAACCCTGCTGAGCCTGATCTGCACGGTCTTCCTCGGCTACGGCCTGTCCCGCAAGGACCTGGTCGGCGGCAAGCCGATCCTGTTCATGGTGCTCGGCACCTTCCTCTTCGCGCCCGGCATGATTCCCAGCTACCTGACGGTCAAGGAGCTCGGGCTGCTGGACACCTACGCCGCGCTGATCGTGCCCGTCCTGGTCAACACGTTCAACGTGATCGTGGTGCGCGCGTTCTTCCAGGGGCTGCCGGACGAACTGTTCGACGCGGCCAGGATCGACGGCGCGAGCGAGTGGCGCATCCTGTTCAGGATCGCGATCCCGTTGTCCAAGGCGGTCATCGCCGTGGTCGGGCTCTTCTACGCGGTCAGCTACTGGAACACCTTCTTCAACGCGATCCTCTATCTCAACGACTCCACGATGTACCCCATCCAGGTGATCCTGCGGCAGTACATCTTCATGGGCGGCGGACCGGCCGCCAGCGAGCAGCTCATCAGCCGCAACGTGCCCGCGTCGTCCATCCAGATGGCGGTCCTGCTGATCGCGATGATCCCGATCCTCGCCGTCTACCCGTTCCTGCAGAAGTACTTCGTCAAGGGTGTCCTCACCGGCGCCATCAAGGGCTGAACCCCTCACCCCCCAGGAGAATCGATCATGTCTGCAAGCATGTCCCGCCGCGGTTTTCTCAGTCTCGCGATCGCCGGTGTCACGGCCGCCGGTCTCGCCGCCTGCTCGGGGCAGGTCGGCGGCGCGGCCGGAGTGAAGAAGGGTGGCGCGGAGCTGTCGGCCAAGCTCAAGCTGCCGACCTACGTCCCGGCCAAGGTGCCGACCCCCGACCTGCCGGGCAGCGCCCAGGGCATCGACCCCGCCTACCTGAAGTACCCGAAGGAACTGGTCAAGTCCGTCGCCGCGCCTCCCGGCGACGGCAGCAAGATCACCGCGCTGACCGAGACCTTCAATACCCCGGCCCCGCCGATGGCGCAGAACGCCTACTGGCAGGAGCTCAACAAGCGCCTCGGCTCCGAGTTCGACATGACGATCGTCGTGGACGACTACCCGGCCAAGTTCAACGCCGTGATCGCCAGCGACGACATTCCCGACCTGGTCTGGTTCCCGCCGAACCAGGGCCTGCAGCGTGTCCCGGAGCTGCTGGAGGCCAAGTTCCACGACCTCACGCCCCATCTGTCGGGCGACGCCGTGAAGAAGTACCCGAACCTGGCCAACATTCCGGAGTACGCCTGGAAGACGGCCGTGATGAACGGCAAGATCGTCGGTGTCGCGGTCGCCTACGGCATCTTCGGCCAGGTCTTCCTGACCAACACCGACTTCTGGCAGCCGGTCGGCGGCACCGCCTTCACCAGCGCCGACGACTTCCTGGCGAAGGCCAAGACGCTGCTGGACGCCAAGCGGAAGAAGTACGTCCTAGAGCCCGCGTACACGAACATGCTGCACATGTTCAGCCACTGGTACGGCGCGCCCAACACCTGGAGGCTGGAGGGCGGCAAGCTCGTCCACCAGATGGAGACCGCCGAGTACCAGGCCGCGATCGAGTTCACCAAGAAGGTCTACGACGCCGGGCTGTTCTGGCCCGACCCGAAGCTCACCACCACCCCCGAGAAGGTGGCCAACGGCAGCATCGGCGCCTACGTGCAGTCCTTCCCCGGCTTCATCCTCGACGCCAAGACCGTGAAGTTCCCGCTCGGCGTCATCAAGCCGTTCGCGGCCACCCCGGGCTCCAAGCCGGTCTTCAACGCCGGATACGGCTCGGTCGGCTTCACCGCGATCAACAAGAAGGCCGATCCGAAGCGCGTGGAGATGCTGCTCAACGTGATGAACTACCTCGCCGCGCCGTTCGGCACCGAGGAGGCCCAGTTCATCAACTTCGGCGTCGAGGGCACCCACTTCACCAAGACGGCCGACGGCGACATCGCCTTCACCCCTAAGGGCGAGGCCGAAGCCCCCACCACCTGGCAGCCGGTCTCCTTCCTGGTCAACTCGCCCGAGTACATCTACATCCCGAGCAAGCCCGACGCCGGAAAGCTCATCCACGAGTTCGAGACCACCGTCATGCCGATCATGCAGCCCCGGATCACCGTCGGCCACTTCTCCGACACCTTCACCGCCAAGGGCGCCGAGCTGACCACCATGCTCAGCGACGGGCTCGACGACGTCATCACCGGGCGCAAGCCGATGTCCTTCGTGAAGACCCTGACCGAGGACTGGAAGAAGAAGGGCGGCGACGCGATGCGCGCCGAGTACGAGGCGTCCCTGGCCAAGGGCTGACCCCACCGTTCAGCACCGCCGTACCACACGAAAGGAAAGCACGTGGAAGACCTGCGCATCGGAGTCATCGGCCTCGGTCTCCGGATCAACCTCGCCCTGTCGGCCCACCGGCCGGGCAAGGGGTCGGTCGTGACCGCGGTCTGCGACGCCGACCCGGCGGTCCTCGACAAGCAGGCGAAGAGGTTCGAGGCGAAGCTCGTGACCGAGGACTACCGGGAGTTGCTCGACTCGCCGGAGATCGACGCGGTCATCGTGATGACGCCCGACGACACCCACGAGCGCATCGCGATCGACTGCCTCCAGGCCGGCAAGGCCGTCTACCTGGAGAAGCCCATGCACATCACGGTGGAGGGCTGCGACAACATCCTGCGCACCGCGTACGAGACCGGAACCCGGCTCTACGTGGGGCACAACATGCGGCACATGGGCGTCGTCAGGCTGATGCGCGACATCATCGTCAAGGGTGTCATCGGCGAGCCGAAGACCGTCTGGGTCCGCCACTTCGTGTCGTACGGCGGTGACTACTACTTCAAGGACTGGCACGCCGAGCGCGGCCGCACCACCGGGCTGCTGCTGCAGAAGGCGGCCCACGACATCGACGTCGTGCACTGGCTCGCCGGGGGCTACACCACCCGGGTCAACGCCCTGGGCGACCTGATGCTCTACGGCGACCTGCCGCGTCGTGAGCCGGGCACGCCGCGCCCCGACGGCTGGTTGCACGAGTTCGAGTGGCCGCCCACCACCAGGAAGAACCTCAACCACCACATCGACGTCGAAGACGTCTCGGTGATGAACATGCGCCTGGACAACGGCGTCATCGCCGCATACCAGCAGTGCCACTTCTCGCCCGACTACGTGCGCAACTACACGGTCATCGGCACCGAGGGCCGCCTGGAGAACTTCGGCGACGGTCCCGGCGACACGGTCAAGGTCTGGAACACCGGGCCGACCGGCTACCGGGACGACTGCGACATCGCCTACAAGATCCCGGACGCCGAGGGCGGTCACGGTGGCGCCGACCCGGGGATTCTGGGTGAGTTCTGCAGGTTCGTCCGCGACGGTGGGGTCACCGACACCTCGCCGGTGGCGGCCCGGATGAGCGTGGCGGCCGGATACATGGCGACGATGTCGCTGCGCGACGGCGGCACGCCGTACGACATCCCGCCGCTCGACCCCGAGCTGATCGCCTACTTCGACCGCGGGCAGAGGTGATCGTCTCGATCTCCGGCCCGGTCCCGATCTCCGGCCCGGTCCGGTTCTCCGGCCCGGTCGAGGGAGCCGGGCGGCCACGGGGGAAGCCCGGGCGGCCACGGGAGAAAGAAGCCGTCCGCCGCGTTCGAGGAGCAGGACATTGACCAGGTACCACCTCCGCTACCAGCTCGCGCCCGGGCAGGATCCGGCCGCTCTGGCGGACTTCTGCGCCGGGCACGGCGTCGAGGAGGTCGTGCTGATCTACAACTCCGAGGAGCTGCACACCGGGCACCCGGTCGGCGCCGACGAGGACCTGTGGTTCGAGACCGTGCGCGCCGCCCGTGACCTGTTGGTCGACCGCGGCGTGTCGGTCAGCCTCAACCCGTGGGTGACGGTCGGTCACGTCGACCGGGGCAGAACCCAGGACGTGGGCTTCGCGCCGCTCGTGTCGCCCTACGGCGAGGTCGCCACCGCGGCGGCCTCGCCCGCCTGTCCGGTCTGGCGGGAGTGGCTGGCCGCGCACTACGGCAGGTTCGCCGAGATCGGCTTCCGGGTGATGTGGCTGGAAGACGACTTCCGCTACCACAACCATCGTCCGCTGACCTGGGGCGGCGGCTTTGAACCCGGGATTCTGGAGCGCCTGGGGCTGGACGCCACCCGCGAGGAACTGCTCGCCGCGATCACCGCTCCCGGCGAGCCGCACCCGTGGCGCCTCCTGCTACAGCGCAGGTGGCGGGAGATCCAGCTCGAAGTGGTGGATCTGGTACGGCAGGCCATCGGGGGAAGGGCCAAACTCGGGCTGATGAGCTCCGGACTCGGTATCGCCTCGGTCGAGGGACGAGACTGGGGCCGCATGTTCGAGCGGGTCGAGGTGCACCGCCCGCACTTCGCCCCCTACGGCGACACGGCGGCCGCCGACCTGTCCTACTCGCTGGCGATGCTCGAACTCCAGCGCCCCCTGCGGCCCGCGGGCGTCGAGGTGGCGCCCGAGATCGAGAACTGGCCGCACACCGAGTGGACCAAGTCCGACACCCAGACCTGGTCGGAGATGGTCGCCGCGCACCTGTCGGGCGCCGACGCGCTGCTCCTCGACGTGTTCCCCTTCGTGACCGGCGCCCCCGCGCGCTACCCCAGGGTCGGGCGGATGCTAACGGCGTCCAGGCCCGCGCTGGACGCCACGCTCACCCCCGACCTCACGACGTACGGCGTGGGCGTGCCGTGGTGGCAGGACACGGCCGCCTCCGTCGAGGGTGACGGGAGCCTGCGCGGGCTGACGGCGGATCCGCTGCGGGCCGCGGACTTCCTGCTCCCGTACGGCGTGCCGATCCAGGGGGGTGCCGCCCCGGTGACCGCGCTGTTCGGCGAGGTCGCCTGGGGCGTGCCCGACCCGCTGGAGCTGCTGCGCGGTGGGCTGTTGCTGGACGGTACCGCCGCGGCCATCCTGACCAGGCGCGGCTTCGGCGACCTGCTCGGCGTGCGGGTCGAAACGGTCGTGGATCGCATGACCCCCTCGGCCACGCCGTACAGCATGGAGCGGATCGTCGACGGCGGCGCGCTGCTGAGCGTCAACGAGCAGCGGCGGATGGCCCGGCTGGTCGCCGAACCGGGCACCGACCTGTGGACCGAGATCGTCACGGCGCGCGGCGAGCACTGGGGCGCGGGCAGGGTCGCGGCCGTCAACGCGCTGGGCGGGCGAGTGGTCACCATGGCCGCCTGCGAGCCCGAGCGCCTGGGCCGCTGCGACGACGGGCGGCGCCTGGCCCACACCGCCGTCGCCTTCGCCGGTGCCGACCTCCCGCTGGTCACCGGAGGGCCGCAGCTGATGGCGCAGTACGCGCGGGTGGGCGGCCGGTGGCGGCTGGCCGTCGTCAACGGCTCAGCCGACCCCGCCCGCCCCGAGGTCCTGCTCGACCGCGACCCGACGGCCGTACTGCTGGCCCCCCTGACCGAGCCGCGGCCGGTTCCGGTGACGCGCCGCGCGGCCGGCCGCGTCACCGTGGAGGCCGACGTGCCGCACCGTGGTTACGTCCTGTTCGAGTGGGACTGATCCCGTTCGGTGAAGGCGGCGAGGGCGTCGGGGGTGACAGGGCCGGGGCCGAGCTGACCGGGGCCGAGCTGGCGGGGACCGGCGTCGACGTCGGCGGCCTCGGCCACCGCCTCGGCCGCGGCCTGTTCCGCCTGGGCCGTCTCCCGGGCGGTCGCCTCGCTGATCGCGGGAGCCTCGCGGGTCGCGGCCGACTGGGGCAGGGACTCGGTGAAGGCCTTGGAGACGCTCTGGAGCGCGGAGGTGACCTCGCTCGGAATCACCCAGAAGGTGTTGCCCTGACCCTTGGCGAGCTCCGGCAGCACCTGAAGATACTGGTAGGCCAGCAGCTTGGGGTCCGGGTCGTTGCGGTGGACCGCCTGGAAGACCTCGTCGATGGCCTGGGACTGGCCCTGGGCCTTGAGGATCGCGGCGCTCCGGTCACCTTCGGCGCGCAGGATCGCGCTCTGCTTGTCACCCTCGGCGGTGAGGATCTGGGACTGACGCTGGCCTTCGGCGTTGAGGATCGCGGCGCGCTTGTCACGTTCGGCGCGCATCTGCTTCTCCATCGCCTCCTTGATGCTCTTGGGCGGGTCGATGGCCTTGATCTCCACCCGGTTGACCCGGATGCCCCACTTGCCGGTCGCGTCGTCCAGCACGCCGCGCAGCTGGCTGTTGATCGTGTCACGCGAGGTGAGCGTCATCTCCAGGTCCAGCGAGCCGACGACGTTGCGCAGGGTGGTGACCGTGAGCTGCTCGACGGCCTGGATGTAGTTGGCGATCTCGTAGGCGGCGGCGCGGGGGTCGGTGACCTGGAAGTAGAGGACGGTGTCGATCTCGACGACCAGGTTGTCCTCGGTGATCACCGGCTGCGGGCGGAAGGAGACCACCTGCTCGCGAAGGTCGATCATCGGGTAGACCCGGTCGATGTAGGGGATCACGAAGTTCAGGCCCGGCTTGAGCGTGCTGTGGTAGCGGCCCAGCCGCTCCACGTTGCGCGCACGGGCCTGCGGGACGATGCGCACCGAGCGGACCACGGTCAACACGGCGAACAGGACGATGAGCAGACCGGCGATCAACAATGCATCCATGGTCACTCCCGGGGATAGACGAGCGCGGTGGCGCCCTCGATCTCGATGACGTCGACGATCGCTCCCGCTGGGATCACCAGCGTCTCGTCGTAGGCTCTCGCCGACCACTCCTCGCCGCCGATCTGCACCCGGCCGTCGCGGCCGGTCACCTCGCGCACGACATAGGCGGGCTTGCCGACGAGGGCCTGGATTCCGAACCGCTGGGCCGCGGGCGTCCGCATGAGCTGGCGCCTGGCGAGGGGCCGGACCGCGACCACGCCGGTGGCCAGGGCGGCGGTGAACACCACGAGCTGAAGAGGGACCGGCAGGCCGAGACCGGCGGCGACGGCGGCGAACAACGCGGCGCCGCCGAGCAGGCCGAGCGCGGTGGTCAGGGTGAAGATCTCGGCGACGCCCAGGGTCACCGCGAGAATCAACCAGATCACCCAGTCATCCATGCTCCGGCCCTCCTACCTTGTTAAACGGGGCAGACGCCCGGGAGGTTCCTCTTTCCACCGTATGCCGTCATCCGAGGGCTGTCAGGTCCGTTCGGACCCACTTTGTCGATCATTTCAGACATGCCGACGTGCTGTCCTCGCCGTGCCGCCACCGGGTTCAGCGCGGCGCCGGAGCGGGGGTGATCAGGGGCCGTGGCGGCCTGGCGACGTGCAGGGCGCTGCCCCCGAGCCACTCCTGCCAGGACCGCTGCCAGTAGCCCCAGCCGTTGTTCCACGCCAGCTCACGGTCGGTGCCGCGGACGATGACGGGGTCGCCGCGCAGGGAGCCGTCGAAGAACCAGGCGGCCTGGTCGGGCCGGGCGTTGATGCAGCCGTGGCTGACGTTCTGCCTGCCCTGGGCCCAGAGGTTGTTCTTGGCGTGGACGTATTCGCCGCTGTCGGAGATCCGGACCGCATGGTCGATCATGACGTCGTAGAAGCCGGGATCGCCCTTCTTGCGGCCGGGGGAGACCATGCGGACCGGGCTGGCCTTGTCCATGGTCAGGTGGACGCCGCTCGTCGTGGTGTACTCCTCGGTGGTGGCCATGCCGGCGCTGACGGCCATCCGCTGGACCACCCGGCCGTCCCGCACGACCCGCATCTGGTGGGCCACGGTGTCGATGAGGCTGACCTGTTCCCGGCCGACGTCGAAGGCGACGGTGCGGTCGGCCGTGCCGTAGACGCCCCTGGACGCGCGGACGCCGGACAGGTGCGCGGTGAAGGAGACCCGCTGGTGGGCCGGCCAGTTGCGGTGCGGGCGGTAGACCACCTCGGTGTCGCTCACCCAGTGCCAGGCGCCCTCGACCGGCCTGGTGGAGCGCACCTCGAGGGCCCGCTCGACGGCCGCCCTGTCCTCCACCGGCGTGGTGAAGCCGACGATGACCGGCATGCCGACGCCCACGGTCTCGCCCGGATCGGGTGTGACGGAGCGGACCTGGAAGGTCTGGGCGGGAGTGAGCGTGCGGAACCTGCCCGAGGTGGTCACCGTGGCCCCGCCGGCTCCCGTCGCGGTGACGTTGACGACGTACTCCCGGCCGGGGGTCAGGGCCCAGTCCGAGCGCCAGATCGACCGGCCGCCGTAGAACCGGCCCGGCACCGGGACGCCGCCCGCGTAGGCGGTCACCCCGGCCAGCGTGCCGGTGCCGGCCCGGACGACCAGGCCGCGTCCGGTGCCCGCCCTCGTCGAGTTCAGAGGCGGAGAGATCTTCACGCCGGACGCCGACGCCCTCAGGTGGTCGCCGCCGGACACGAACGAGGAGCAACCCGTCACCGTGAGCGCGAGGAGAACGATCGGGAGACATCCCGCGGCGCGCCGCATCTGTTCCTGCCTTAGGGGTCGGCGAATACTCGGGCACCCCACATTAGCGACGAGTGATCAGATGAGCACACCAAGTCACCTCGCGGGCAGGACGGTCCCCGTCACCTCGCCTAGGGTGATCACGGTCCCGTCGGGGCCGGGGGCGGACGCGCTGATCGTGACGGTGTCGCCGTCCTCCAGGAAGGCTCGGGCCGAGCCGTCGGGCAGCTTGAGCGGCTCGGAGCCGTTCCAGGTGAGCTCGATCAGCGAACCCCGCTCGCCCGGGTCGGCGCCGGAGACCGTGCCGCTGGCGTAGAGGTCGCCGGTGCGCAGGGCGGCGCCGTTGACGGTCATGTGGGCGAGCATCTGGTCGGGCGTCCAGTACATGTCACGGTACGGCGGGCGGGAGACGACCTCGCCGTTCAGCCTGACCTCCATCGTCAGGTCGAGTCCCCACGGCTCCTGGCGGCGCAGGTAGTCCAGCGGCTGGGGGTCCTGCTCCCGGCCCGCGACGCGGGCCTGCGACAGGGCCGCGAGCGGGGTGATCCAGGGCGAGACGGAGGTGACGAAGGACTTGCCGAGGAACGGGCCCAGCGGGACGTACTCCCACGCCTGAATGTCCCGGGCGCTCCAGTCGTTGACCAGCGTCACGCCGAACACGTGGTCCTCGAACCGGCCGGCCCGCTCGCCGAGGGCCGTCGGCGTGCCGACCACGAATCCGAGCTCCGCCTCGATGTCCAGCTTGGCCGAGGGGCCGAAGACGCCGGCGCCGCGCTGCCCGGACGGCCGGACCACCGGGGTGCCGGACGCCACGACGGTCCCGGCCCGGCCGTGGTAGCCGACCGGCAGGTGCCGCCAGTTCGGCTTCAGCGGCTCGTCGTCGGGACGGAACATCCGGCCGAGGTTGGAGGCGTGCTCCAGCGAGCAGTAGAAGTCGACGTAGTCGGCCACCTCGATCGGCAGGTGCAGGGTGACCCGGTCCAGCGGGATCAGGTGCGGCTCGACCGCGGCCCGGTCACTGCTCAGCTTGTTCTGGATCACCGCCCGAGTGTCCCGCCACGCGGCCGCGCCCCTGGCCATGAAGGCGTTGAGCGAGCCGGTGGCGAACACCTCGTCGTGCAGCGCCCCGGCCAGGTCGACCACGTGCTCGCCGTAGCGCACGCCGACGCGCGGGGTCTCGTCCTCCTGCCGGGAGAAGACTCCGTAGGGCAGGTGCTCCAGGCCCCAAGACATCACACGTTCTCCTCTGCGTCGGCGGTCGTGCCGGTGGTGATCAGGCCGAGGGCCAGCAGGTCCTCGATCGGGGTGCTCGTGCTGCACGAGCCGTACGAAACCAGCAGCCTTCTGGCGCGCTCGGCGGTGTCGTCCGGTACGGCCTGCGCCAGCCGTACCAGCTCGCCCACGTCCGTCGAGCGCAGCACCGGCACCGGGTCGCGGCCCTCCACCGTCGCGCAGACCGCGAGGACCAGGTTGAGGAAGCCGTGCCGGTCGGTGCCCAGAGCCGGGTGGAAGTGGCGGACCGCGTTGTGCAGTCCGGCGGTCGCCTTGAACGGCAGATCGCGCTCGGCGCAGTAGACGATGAAGCGGCCCAGGTCCTGGGCGGTGGGGAAGGCCGCCGCGGTCAGCCCGCCGCATCGGATCTTCAGCCCGACCCCGGACGGCACGTCCACGGGCAGCTGGGCGGCGGTGACCTCGACGAACTGCCGGGCGGGGATGTCCAGCCCGACGGCCTTGCCGCCGGGCACCTCGACCAGCTCGACGGTGAGGTCGTCGAGCGGCGGGACGTCGGGGGTGTCGAGGATCAGCCCCAGCCTGACCGGGAAATCCAGGTGGGCGCGGAGCTCCGGCAGGCGGCTGGCCGAGCAGAGGAAACGGTGGGTGAGCACCGCGCTGCCCCTGTCCAGGTCGTTCCGGTGCCGCCGGAGGGCCTCGGCCATCGGCAGCGCGGTCGGCGGGAACAGCCCGGCGTCGTCGACGAGGTCGTGGAAGAGCCTCATCGGGCCCAGGTCCACGCGTAGGCGGGGTCCTCGACCGATAGCCCGGCGGGGCCCAGGTCGAGCGGGCGGAAGGTGTCGACCATCACGGCCAGCTCGCTGGTCTGGGTGTGCCCCTGCCGTACCGCTTCGATGACGGCCTCGACGGCGCCCGGCTGCGGGCCGTGGGTGAACCCGGCCGGGTGCAGCGAGATCGAGCCGACGTCGATGCCCGAGCCCTTGCGCGCGGTGTAGTCGCCGCCCGCGTAGAACATCAGCTCGTCGGAGTCGACGTTGTGGTGGTTGTAGGGGATCGGGACGGCGTCGGGGTGGAAGTCCAGCGGCCGGGGGCAGAACGAGCAGATCACGAAGTTCGGGCCCTCGAAGGTCTGGTGCACCGGCGGCGGGGCGTGGGTGCGCTTCACGACGGGCTCGAAGTCGTTGATGTTGAACGCGTAGGGATACAGGCAGCCGTCCCAGCCGACCACGTCGAAGGGGTGGTTGCGGTAGACCAGCCGGGTCAGCCCGCCACGCGTGCGAACCAGCACCGGCACCTCCTCGCCCTCGACGATCAGCGGCTCCTGCGGGGTGCGCAGGTCGCGCTCGGAGTAGGGGGCGTGCTCCAGGAACTGGCCGTACTTGGACAGGTAGCGCTTGGGCGGCCTGATGTGCCCGGCCGCCTCGATGGTGAAGGCCGTGACCCGGCCCTGGGGGACCCAGCGGTGGATCGTCCCGGTCGGGACGACGACGTAGTCGCCCTCGCCGGCTTCGATCACGCCGTAGGTCGACTCGAACCTGACCCGGCCGCTGGCGATGTAGACGCACTCGTCGCCCATGGAGTTGCGGTAGAGCTCGCTGGGGGTCTCGCTGGCGGCGTACGACATGCGGACGTCGGCGTTGCCGGCCAGCAGCCCGCGTCCGGTGACCAGGTCGCCGCCGACCGGCAGGTCCTGGGTGCGGAAGTGACGGGGCGACAGCGGCAGGTTGGGGGTCAGCGTCACCGGGGCGGGGGGCTCGACCGCCTCGGCCTTGATGATCGCCGTGGGGAGATGGCGGTGGTAGAGCAGGGAGGAGTCGCTGGAGAACCCTTCCTCGCCCATCAGTTCCTCGGCGTACAGCCCGCCGTCGGGCCGCCGGAACTGCACGTGTCGCTTGCGGGGGACCTCGCCCACGACCCGGTAGTACGGCATCCGCTTCTCCCCACGCTTGTCCGCTTATCGGACACTAGTGTCCTTTATACGAACAACCATCGGTCACCGGTGTGAGGATGTCAACCAGGGGCCGGCAGGTGTCGTTTCCCGCGCGGCTGTTCCTTTCCCGTATGCCCGCCGTGTGAAGCGCCGCATTCTCGCCGCGGCCGTCGGCCGTTCTTCGGGGATGCGGACGACCGGGCCGGCGAAGCCGGGCCGGTCGTGAGGCAGGCGTGATCAGCGCCCCGATCAGGGGTCAGGGGCGGTAGTGGGGATTATTTATATAGTCCCCGAACGTCTTGGTCGCCTCGTCGTAGGGGCGTGCCCCCTTGATGAATCGTCCTTCGACCCCGCCGGGGAACGCCACCTCCTGCTGGTGTCCGGTGCGCAGGGCGCTGCCCATGGTCTTGGTGATGTCGACTCCCCCTGGCGCGTCCACGTCGTAGAGGTATCTCGTGGGGAAGATGTCCATCGGATTCGACAGCCGGGTGGTGCTGACGAACGCCGACTCCTCGAACCGCAGGTGGGATTCGAGATCGGTGTTGTCGGGGCGGCGGGGGTGGAAGCCCGGTCCGAAGACCTCGTCGGGGTGGCGGTCGTCGGCGCGCCGGAGGATGAGCCGGTCGGTGCGCCACACCGGAGCGGGGGTGATCGCCTTGACGTTGACGTTCCGGTTGGCCGCCGCCCTCAGCGGATCCGGCCGGCCGCCGAACCGCATCCGGAGCCGGTCGGGGGATTTGGCGCCGAGGATGCCGTGGAGCCGGGTCGTGATGCCTCGGACCAGGGTCTTGCCGAAGAACCGTTCGAGTTCGCGGCGGAAGACGGCCGTCGCGCGCTGGGCGAGCATCCGCGAGCCCAAGATGGCCGTACGCGCCTGAACGGCGGCCATGCCGAAGGTGAAGGCGGACGCCGCGATGGCCCACGCCAGGATGGCGGCCACGATCCCGGCCGCGATGACGAGAACCTTTTTGAGGACTTCGACGAAGGTGGCGAACCCGTCGTGGGTGTCGGCCAGGGCGTGCATGGTGGTGGCGAGACTGGACAGGTGTCCGGAGTCGTCATCGTCGCGGTGGTAGTCGGCCCAGAAGGCGGTGAACGCGTCGATGTCGTCACCGGCGTTGTCCACGGCGGCGAACTGGACGGCACCGTGCGCGCCCGGGATGACATCGGCGGTGATCGTGATGGCACAGGCCCGGTACGCGGTGGCGCAGTCGCGCAGCCCGTCCTCGTCCTCGGTGGGCCACGGCACGCGCAGCATCCCGAACGCGGTCTCCAGTTCGGCGGGAAGCGTCACCGCCACCGCGCAGGCCCCCGTCCGCAACGCCGCTGTCCGGCCGTCGTCTCCCCGACCGGTCCCGTTCGGTACGGGCGGCTCACGTCAAGCGTCATCGGGTGGACGGATCCAGATCCTGGACGGTGAGCGTGTTGACCAGTTCGGTGCCACGTGCCTGACCGGCCATCTCCTGGACGCCCGCACCGGTCATGTCGAGATTGGCGTGCAGGTGACCGCATGCCTGACCGAGCGTCTCGTTGATCTGGTCCATGACCATGCCGATGACGCCGATCCCCCACGGCGAGCGTCCACCGCCGGCCACGGCCTTCAGTAACGCGTCCGTGTGCTGCCCGAACAGATCGATCGGCTCTTGCATGCGTCGTCCGGCACCGGTCAACGACACATGATCAATCTGCAGCTCGTGCCCCACCACCCACCACCCATACGGCTCGACCCGTGATCAGAACCATAGATTATTACTTGATACGGCCCATGAATTCCAGAAATTATGCCCAACCGAAAATGGCGGCAAGACCGGAGGGGGGGGAAGAACGCCCCGGATGCGGTCGATCGCACGGGATTCCCTGGGCCGCTCTCCAGGCGGCGGGCGGGTGCCGCTTGCTCTCAGGCGGACTCGGCGGAGGCGGTGTAACGCGCTCGGACGAGCTCGCACACGCGCCTTCTCGTGTCGCCGGACGGCTCCCCGGAGGCCCCCTCGACCTCGGCCACCTCGGCCGCCAGCTCCTCGTCCTTGACCTGTACGGCCAGCCATCGCGAGTAGTCACCCCGGCGCAGGTGGTGCTCCCACGTCTCGTCGTCGACGCCTTCGGCCAGGCTGCAGAAGGTCATGAGGTTGTTGGCCCGCAGGTTCAGGGCGCCCCGGGGGCCGCGGAAGTAGAAGCTCTCCACCCCGAGATCTCCGGTGGCGTACTTGCGGCGGTGCCGCCGGCGCTCCTCCTCGGGCGGGGCGAGCTCCACCCGGACCGGTCCACCGGCGGTGGGGTTCCACAGGAGCAGTTCCCCGGTCGGCAGGTCGGGGAGATCCTGACGGGGCAGGGGCCGGCCGGTCGCGGCGGCGAAAGCGCCGAGGACGTCCCCCGGCCGCTCCCCCACCGCGACGATCGCGTCGAGCGCCCGCAGGACCGGCTCGCTGACCGCGCCGGGATGCACGGTGACCAGCAGCAGCCCGCCCATCTCGCGCAGCAGTCCGATGGGCTGCGGGCCGAAGCCCTCGGGCATCATGTGGTGGGCCTCGTCCACCACCAGCCAGTGCGGGTGCCCCTGGCGGGCGCACAGCGCCGACAGGCGGGGCAGGAACGCCTCGAAGAAGCCCGGCCGGTCGTCGATGGGCAGGCCCAGCAGGTCGATCACCACGCTCTGCCGGAGGTCCTCCAGCACCTGGAGGACCTCGTCCCCGGTGGGCGTGCGGCGGGCGTCGCCGAGCACGATCGCCCCCTCGACCCCTTCGGCGTAGTCCCCTTCGGGATCGATCAGGCAGAACTGGTAGCCGGCCCTGGCGAGGCGCTCCAGCAGCGCCGCCGTGACCGTGGACTTCCCGCTGTGCGAAGGCCCGGCGACCAGCAGTCGCGGGCCGTACGGCGACAGCCACGTCTGCCCGGTTTCGCCGGTGCCGAGTAGCAGGCGGCGCCGTACCACGTCCACGTCGGCCAGGTCGGTCTCGAGAAGGCGGTCGGCCAGTTCGGCGACCCCGGCGCCGTGGTCCCGCTCGGTCACGAGATCGCAGCGTTCCTTGATCGCGGGGAGCGCGTTGGCCACCGCCACCGCGCACTCGCAGGCCGACAGGAAAGCGTGGTCGTTCTCCGCGTCGCCCACGCCCACCGTGCTGTGCTCCGATATCCCGAGCTCCACCAGGGCGGCGGCCAGGCCGCTGGCCTTGTTCACGCCCGAGGGCAGGACCATGACGGCGCCCTTGTTGAAGATCACCTGCATCTCCAGGCCGAGGTCGCGGATCGCGTCGAGAACGGTCTCACCGTGGGGTTCCCAGGTGGCGACGATCACCGAGCCGACACTGAGCGGCGCCACGCCGAGCTCGCGCAGGCGCCCTGCCAGGGCGACGGGCGGGCCTTCCGCCAGAGGCGAGACCGCCTGTGCCTCGGGCTCCCCGGGGCGGTACAGCACGGCCCCGTTCTCGGCGACGATCCGGTCGAACAGGTCCATCCGTCCGAAGTCTCGCCGCAGGTCGTCGATCTCCCGGCCGGTGACCATGACCAACCGTCGCCCGGAGCGCGCGAGGCGTTCGAGTGCGTCGAGGGTGTCGTCGTCGACGCGGCCGTCGGTGGCCAGCGTCCCGTCGTAGTCGCAGGCCACCGCGTGGTAACGCATACTCGACGCCTACCCCTGTCCGGTGATGGCACCATCCCGAACAGGTGAATTCCCGGTCGTGTTCGCTACGCCGTGATGCCGTCGAAGGCGACGGGAAGGTGGCGGGGGCCGCGCAGGACCGGGTTCTGCCGGTACGGGGGCGGGTCCTCCACCAGCCGCGGACCGCCGAGCCGCCGGGCGAGCTCGGTCAGCGCGATCTGTGCCTCCAGCCGGGCCAGCGGCGCGCCGAAGCAGTAGTGGATGCCGTTGCCGAAGCCGAGGTGCTGGTTGTCCGGGCGTCCGGGGTCGAACCGGTCGGGGTCGTCGAAGCGCCGGGGGTCGCGGTTGCCGGAGGCCAGCATGAGCCAGACGGGCGCGCCCGCGGGAATGACGGTGCCGGCGATGTCGATGTCGGCCAGCGCGGTGCGCTGGGGCAGCAACTGCACGGGAGGTTCGTAGCGCAGCAGCTCCTCCACGAGCGGGACGGCCAGGTCGGGGTCGCCGCGCAGCCGGTCGAGGACCTCCGGGTTGCGCAGCAGGGTGAGCATCCCGTTGGTGATGAGGTTGACGGTGGTCTCGTGGCCGGCGATGAGCAGCAGGACGGCGGTGGTGACCAGCTCCAGCGGTGACATCCGCCCGTCCGGGCCCTGATCGGTGACCAGGGCGGACAGCATGTCGTCGCCGGGGGCGCGGCGGTGTTCCTCGACGAGCCCGGCCAGGTAGGCGCCCAGTTCGGTCCGGGCCTGCTGGGACGTGCGCTGCCGCTCGGCGGGGCCCTCGGCGGGGCTGGGGTCGAGACCGGCGACGACCGCCTCGGCCCAGCCGTGGAAACGTGCCTCGTCCTGGTGGGGCACTCCCAGCAGCTTGCAGATCACCATCACCGGGAAGGGATAGGCGAAGTCCTCCACGATGTCGACCTGCTGCCTGCCCTGGAAGCCGTCGACCAGGCCGGACACCATCCGGGTGAGGTCGCCGCGCATGTCGCTGATCCGCCTGGGGCTGTGCGGCGGTCCGAACGGCCGCGTCGCCAGGCGGCGCAGCCGGTCGTGCTCGGGCGGGTCGAGCCGCAGGAAGCTGGGCGGCAGGGTCGAGTCCTCCTCGGGGGGGAGGGAACCGCCCGCCTGGGGTGCGAGGTTGCGCGCGTCGGAGCTGATCCGCGGGTCGTGCAGCAGGCTGAGGATCTCCCAGTAGGTGCTGACGGTGTAGACGCCGTCGTCCTGGCGCGCCACCGGTGTCCTGCGGAGCTCGGCGTACAGCGGGTAGGGGTCGGCGCGGTTGGCGTACTCGGTGATCTGGTGCAGCAGGGTGCCCGATGTCATGGCGAAGTCCTTGAACGTGGTCGGCAGGGGCGCTCGTCGTCAGGCGCGGGCCGGGGTGAAGGTGACCCGTCGATCGCTGGGCGAGTAGCCGCTCAGGGTGACGGTGGGCCCGTGGGTGGGCAGGGCGGGGTCAGGGAAGTCGGCTCCGACCGGCCGCAGCCCCTCGGGGCGCCGGTCGGCGTTGGTGAACTCGGGCGGGAACGGCGCGGCCGTCTCGATCTGCCGGCGGTAGAAGTCGATCCATCTGGCGTGGTCGAAGGTGACCGCGGCGATGACCCGGCCCTGGTAGCCGTAGGCCGCGGCGAAGCGCCGCTCGGCGAGGGATCCCTGGGTGACGAGGAGTTCGTCGCCCATGGGCGGGACGCCGATGGATTTGATGTTCACGCCGAACTGGGCGGACCAGAAGGCCGGCACCCACAGGTGCGGGCGGCGATCGGGCCCGGAGCTGATCATGTTGTGGGCGGCGATCTCGGCCTGGGCGACCGCGTTGCCCCAGTGCTCCAGGGAGAGGAACTGGTAGCCGAAGAGCGGGTGCGGGGAGCGGGCGACGTCGCCGGCGACGAAGATGTCATCGGTGACGATGCCGTGGACGTCGAAGGCCCGGCATCCGGCGTCGCAGGCGACTCCTCGCGGGCCGGCGCCCAGGCCGGACCCCGTGAGCCACTCGGTGTTGCGCATCGCGCCGAGTGCGATCACCGCCACCTCGGCCTCCAGCGTGGTGCCGTCGGACAGGTGGGCGCACCGGAGCCGTCCGGCCGGGTCGCCTTCGAGCGCGGTCACCGTGATGCCGCAGCGCAGATCGACGCCGTGCTCGCGCTGGAGCCGCGCCGCGACCGCGCCGACGACACCCCCGAGCGCCCCCACCAGCGGCGCCGGGCCGCGCTCGGCGACCGTGACCTCAAGCCCTCGCTCCCGGCAGGCGGAGGCGACCTCGGAGCCGGTGAACCCGGCGCCGATGACGAGCACCCGGCGCGGTCCGGCGGCCAGGCGCCGGTTCAGCCGGGCCGCGTCGTCGCTGGTGCGCAGGACGAAGACACCGTCCAGGTCGGCCTCCGTCTCCTTGATCCACGGCCGGGCGCGGGTGCCGGTGGCGATCAGCAGGCGGTCGAACTCGACCTCCTCGCCGTCGGCCAGGCGCACCCGCTTGCCGGTCAGGTCGAGTCCCGTGGCGGCGACCCCGAGCCGCCACTCCGCGTCGATCGCGCGGCGCCGGGGCAGGGCGGTGCCGTCCGCGGGCGTCCTGCCGAGCAGGACCTGTTTGGACAGCGGCGGCCGGTCGTAGGGCTGGTGCGACTCGTCCCCGATCATGGTCAGCGACCCGGTGAAGCCCTCCTCGCGAAGCGTCTCCGCGGCCCGCAGGCCCGCCAGGGAGGCGCCGACGACGACGATGCGGCCCTGACGCAAGAACGCCTTCGCCGGCGCGTCAACGGGCATGGTCATCCGCCCTTTCCAGCGCGGCCGGCACGTCGGCCAGATCGACGAGGATGGCCTGGACCGGGCAGGCCGCCGCGGCCCTCAGGACGTTCTCGCGCTGCGCCTCATCGGCGCCCGGGTCGTACATCAGTGCCTCTTCACCGTGCATGGTGAAGACGTCGGGCGCCAGGAAAGCGCACTGCGCATATCCCTCACACCGGTTGAGGTCGACGACTAGCCTCATGAGGACCCTGTCCCTCCGACGGGTTCGGTCATCAAGTGCTGTCAGGCTAAGGCGCTGAACAGGGAAAACGTCGACCGGAATCGCCGGTATGCGCCTTTTGGTATTACCTTTGCCGTGTTCCTCCCGAACGGTGGCCAACGAGCCGTCCGAAACCGGGGCGGCGGGCAGGGCGAAAAGCGCCTGACGTTTCGACGGGCAGGGAGTCGCCAATGAAGGCGCTCTTGAAGACACTCTGCCGGTGTAATCTATAAAAGATCCGCAAAACGCAGATATATCGTGATATCCGAATGGCGTTCCCTGGTGCCACCGGATCGCCGTTCGCCGGAAACCCGGGGTCACGTCACTTCGACGTCGGCCGGATGGTGAGGCGGGATAGAATCGGCAATGGACCGTTCCTGTCCAAATTCCTCCCTGTTCGGGGGGTTTGTTGTCAAGATCACTAAGCGCCAAAGTCGGACGCCGCTCTGGGCAAGGTCATCCGTTCTCCTGTGATCTTCAGGGACTGATCGTTGGTCACGCCAGTCACTTCTCTTCCAAGGAGAACACCGTGATCCGCGCCATCACCCGCATGGGAGACCAGCTTCTCGACAAGCTGCTGCCCAAGACCTCGGCCGCAGCCGTCTACTGCTGGACCGAATCCAACACCTCCGGCACGCGCTGCCGTCAGTGCTGCTGGCGCGACTGCTGCGGCACCAGCTGCGGTTCGTTCGACTACTGCTGACCGACCTTCCTCACGGATCGACCGATCGCGATGCAGTACGCCGTTCTGACCTTCCGCTGCCTGCTGGGCCTGGTCTTCCTGTCCGCGGTCGCCGGCAAGCTGCGCGACCCGGCCGCGTTCCGCGCCTCCGTGGCGGACATGGTTCCGGTCGGGCCTCGTGGAGTGCCGGTCGTGGGCCGGCTGACGATCCTCGCGGAGATCTGCGCGGTCGTACTGCTGGCGATCCCCCAGACGGTGCCGGCCGGGTTCGTCCTGGCCGGCACCGTGCTGACCGGATTCAGCGCGGGAATCGCCCGAGCCCTGCGGGCCGGCGCCCGCACGCCGTGCGGATGCTTCGGCGCGACGGCCACCCCGCTGGGGGCGCGCCACCTCGTCCGCAACGCCGCTCTCCTACTGTTCGCCGTGGCCGGGTTCGCCCTGACCGGAGCCGGTGACGCCGCCCATCCCGCAGGCATCGCCCTGGCCCTGACGACGGCCGCCCTGCTGGCCCTGCTCGTCGTCTTCTTCGAGGACATCGCAGACCTGTTCGCCTAGGAGTTCCGCCATGCCGTTTCTCGTCGCCGCCGTCGTCCTGGTCGGCGTCCTGTGCGTCCTCAACCTGGTGCTCACCGTCGCGGTCATCCGCCGCCTCCGGGAGCACACTGTCAAACTCGCCGAGGGTATGCCGACGCGGCCGAAGATGATCGAGGCCGGGACCGAGTTGCCCGCCTTCGACGCGACCGCCCTGGACGGCACCGGCGTGTCGAAGGAGTTCTTCACCGGCCCGACCGTGGTCGGCGTCTTCTCCACCAGTTGCGCGGCCTGCCACGAGCGGATGCCCGAGTTCACCGGTTACGTGGCCGGGATGGGAACCGATCAGGTGCTCGCCGTCGTGGTGCAGGACCGTGAGGGGGACGCCGGCTTCGACGCCGAGCTGTCCGCCGTGGCGACCGTGGTCCACGAGCCCGCGGGCGGTCCGGTGAGCAAGGCGCTGCAGGTGTCGATGTTCCCCGGCTTCTACCTCGTGGACGGAGACGGGGTGGTCGTGGCGGCCGTGGGCTCGCCCGCCGACCTGCCGCTTCCGGCCCGCTCATGAGCGTCGGCGCGATGCTCCACCGCGCACGGACCGCCGCGGGTCTCGCCTGGCGGGCACACCCCTCGGCGAGCGTGGGCGCGGTGGCGCTCGCGGCGGGCATGGGCGCGGTGCCGGTGGCGGCCGCCCTGCTGACCAAGCGGGTCATCGACGGCCTCTCCCGGGGAGACGGAGCCGACCGGCTGCTGCCGGCCGCCCTCGCCCTGGGGATCACGGCGCTGCTGGCGGTCACCCTGCCCGCGCTGTCGGAATACCTCCAGGGCCAGCTCCGCCGGGCGCTCGGGCTGCTGATCCAGGACCGGCTGTTCCGCGCGGTGAACGCCCACCCGGGGCTGCGGCACTTCGAGAACCCCGAGTTCCACAACCGGCTCAAGCTGGCCCGCGAGGCGGGTCAGAACGCGCCGGAGCGGATCGTCTCCTCCCTGCTGACGGTCGGCCAGGCGGTCCTCACCCTGGCCGGGTTCGTCGCGACGCTGATCGTGCTCAGCCCGGTGCTGGTCGCCGTGGTGGTCCTCGCGGCGCTGCCGTCCATCCGCGTGCAGCTCCACCTGAGCCGTCACCGGGCCGGCATGATGTGGGGCATCAGCGCCGGCACCCGCCGCCAGATCTTCTACGCCGACCTGCTCACCAGACCCGACGCCGCCAAGGAGATCCGGCTGTTCGGGCTGGGCGACTTCCTGCGTGAGCGCATGCTCGGCGAGCTGCGTACGGTCAACGCCGCCGAGCGCGAACTCGCCCGCCGTACGCTGCGCAGCCAGTGGTGGCTGTCCCTGCTCGGCGCGGTCGTCGCCGCGGCGGGGCTGGTCTGGGCCATCGTGAGCGCGGCCTCCGGGACGCTCACGGTCGGAGACGTGGCCGTGCTCGTCGCCGCCACGGCCGGCGTCCAGGGGGCGCTGTCCTCGATCGTCGCGCAGTCCGCCGACACCCACAACGCGCTGCTGATGTTCGGGCACTATCTCGACGTGGTCCGGGCCGTTCCCGACCTGCCGACGCCCGCCGAGCCCGCGGACCTGCCCGCGCTGCGCGACGGCATCGAGCTGCGCGACGTCTGGTTCCGCTACGAGGAGGACCATCCCTGGGTGCTTCGCGGGGTCGACCTGTTCATCCCGCGCGGGCAGTCGGTCGCCCTGGTCGGGCTGAACGGCGCGGGCAAGAGCACGCTGGTCAAGCTGTTGTGCCGGCTGTACGACCCGGAGCGCGGCGCCATCCTGTGGGACGGCGTCGACATACGGCACGTCCGCCCCGCCGACATGCGTGAACGTGTCGGAGCGGTGTTCCAGGACTACATGTCCTACGATCTCACGGCGCGGGAGAACATCAGGCTCGGCGACCTCAGAGCCGACGACCCCGACCTGGTGACGGCGGCGGCCCGGCGGGCCGGGATCCATGACAAGTTGAGCGGGCTGCCGAAGGGATACGACACGCTGCTCAGCCGGATCTTCTTCGGCGAGCAGGACGAATCGGCCGGGGTGGTGCTCTCCGGCGGCCAGTGGCAGCGCCTGGCGCTGGCCCGCGCCTTCATGCGTGATCGGCGCGACCTGCTCATCCTCGACGAGCCGAGCTCGGGCCTGGACGCCGAGGCCGAGTACGCCGTGCACGACGGCCTGCGCCGCCACCGTGAGGGACGCACCAGCCTGCTGATCTCCCATCGGCTGGGCGCCATCCGGGACGCCGACACGATCGTCGTCCTCGCCGACGGACGGATCGTGGAGCGCGGCTCGCACGCCGAGCTGATGGCCGGCACCGGAGAGGCCGCAGGGACCGGAGAGTACGCCCGGCTGTTCGCCCTGCAGGCCCGCGGTTACGGGCCGGCGGAGTCCGCCGGGTCCGACGACGGCTCAGGACCGGCGGGCATGGTGGCGATCGGCGGTCCCGGAACGGCGGGCATCGCGGGCACGGCGGAGCCGGGTGGTCCCGGGATGACGGGCGTCGCGGGGCCGGATGATCCCGGCCGGGACGACAGCCGCCGCACGACCACCCCGAGCATGCGGTCCGTGGGAACGTAGCCCCACGAGCGCGAGTCGGTGCTCAGCTTTCCGTCACCGATGACCACCATCCGCCCCGCGGGCACCCGCCCGCCCGGCGGTGTCTCGACCCGGTCCGCGACCTCCTCGGGGACCGGGTCGCCCGGCAGCGCGGTGACCCGCTTGATGACCCACTCCGCCTCGGACGGCGCCGGAAGCGGCCCGGTGTTCCATCTCCCGCGCCGCCCGCCCAGCAGCACGCGCGGCTCGAAGACCACCACCTGACCGCGCCTGAGCGCGGACGCGGCCACCCGGCGGATCAGGACGCGGTCACCGGACCGGTAGGTCGGCAGCATGCTCGGCCCGGTCACCCCGACGACGACGAACCGTCGCCTGGCCATCGCCAGGCCCATGGCGAGCGCCACGGTGGACGCCAGTACATAGCGCATTCTCATGATCGGACAATCATGGCGTATCGGACCGGCTGCCGGGGTGAGGCGCACTCTTCCGCGTGCCCGCCGACCGCCCGGCCGACTTCTTTCGCAAAACGGTGGCTTCCACGAAGAAGCCACTCCAGTGCATGATCTAGCCTTTGACGCCACTTGTTGATCATTATCATCGGCTGTGACGAGCGCTCGACGTGGCCTTCCAGGTCTACGGAGGCTGTACGCCGACCTAGGGGATGAGGCGACCATATGGCTGGTGAGGATGGGTTCGGCTACGACGGGGGTCTCCTCGGCGGGCTGGCGGAGGGCTTGCACGGCATGGCGGACAGGCTTGGGAGTCTGAGGTATTCCGGGGATGATGTCGTTCTTCCCACCTTCGCGCTGGGCGGGGCGGGTGAGTGGCCCGCCCGGCACGAGTACGGGAAGACCTGGGATGAACTCGGGCAGGAGTTCGGCTACGGCGAGCGCGAGGCCAGGACCCTGGGGGACAACCTGCGGCAGACGCGGAACAGTTACGCCAAGGTCGAAAGCGCGAATGTCCGCAGGGTGCTCGACGCCGTGGCCCAGGCCCGGCGGGCGGACCACGGCGTGCGTCCGGGCCTTTGGGACGGCTCTCCCGATTCCTATGATTACGATGCGAGCATATTCGAGCAGATGTTTGCTGATCCAACCGCATTGTCGTTCGGCGGTGGGGCCGCCGCCATAGCGGCGGGTGCGGGGGGACGCCTCATGGCTAATTTTCAAAAAGAGAGGGATCTTGAATCTCTTTGGCACAGGAAAATGGGCATTAATGAGGATGTGGATAGGCGCATAGGGAGCGTCGGTAAATCCATCGTCGAGCATATGGAGCGCACGAACTGGTCGAACGATCTCAATCCATACGAGGCGGAGCACCGGAAAAATTTGTTCAGAAAGGTGGAGGACCTGCATGCGGAAAGGGAGAGGAGATTGTCGGAGCTCGCCAAGCTCAGTAAGGGTACGCAGGTGAACGTCGCACGGGCGAAGGCGTTCTCCTGGACGGCCATAGCCGGTGGACTCGCCTGGAGTGTCATGGTCATCCCTTCGGACGAGGACATCGACCGTGCGATCAAGGGCTGGAACGCCCTCGCGTACAACTGCGGGGAGATCTTCGGGTATGACACCCGCCTGGTCCGTAAGGCCATAACGGAGGCCTGGGCCGGGTCCGCGATGGAGGCCGCCGACGCGAGGTTGGTCGACTTCATCGCCGCGGGCGTCCATCTGACCGAGAGGGTGCAGCACCTGTCCACGGCGCTCTCCACCACGGTCGAGGATCTCGGTGGCATCCACAAGGCCGCGCTCGCCTTCTCCCTCGCCAGCCTCGCGGCCATCACGGGCCTGGGAGTCGCGGCCCGGTTCAACCCCGCTCTGCGTCCCGCCGTCGAGCTTCTCGGCACCAGGCTCACCTCCGTGATGATCGTCTGCGCGAACATCGCCCCGGCGGTCACCGCCGCGGGCCTCTCCTGGTACAAGGTCGCCGACGCGAACCGGGTGACGAAGATCGGCGGTCGCGAGGTCACCGGGTTCCGGCGCTCCTGACCGGGGCCCTCGGGGTCGGCAGAAGCCGGGCCGTGGGCGCATTCGGCGCCTTCTTCGACTCGTGCCTTCACGGGCGGTCGCCGACGCGGCACCGCCACCGCCAGGCCGTCGTCCCCCTCCGCCACGGTGAGGTGCGCGGTCGCGCCGACCTCCTCGGCGAGCCTGCGCAGGGTGGGCAGGGCGCCCTCACGCAGCAGCGGCTGGACGGCGCGCGCCAGGACGAGGACGCCGAAGCCCAGGTGGACCCGGCCGTCGTCGTCCCGGCGGACGAAGCCCTCGCTCTGGAGGGTGGTGAGCAGGCGGTAGACCGCCGGGCGGCTCAGCCCGAGCTCGGCCGCGAGCTCGGTGGGCGTGCGGCCGCGGCGGCCGCCGCCAGTACGTAGCGCATTCTCATGATCGGACAATCATGACTTATCGGGCCGACGAACGGGATCATGCCGGGGAGGCGGTCGCTCCGGCGGCGAACGCCGGGAGCGGCCTCCGGGACTCCGGAAGCCGGTGGCTTGGTCGGCCGCTCCTCCGGAAGAGGCTAGGGACGGCCGGCCGCCAGGGCCGTGAACCTGGCCCCGCCTTCCCGATCCAGCCAGGTGGCGAAGTCCATGAGGTCGGGATGGAGCGCGCGGAGGGCGGGGATGTCGGCCTGCCAGCCGCCGAGGGATTCGGTGCGGGCCGCGTTGCCGCCGTCCGCGCCGGCCTCCGTGGGCTTCTCGCGGGAGGCGGGGGCGATCGGAAGCGCGCGGCCGACGGCTTCTTCGATGGCGGTGACGAGCTGCTGCCTGGTCAGCTCGTCACCGGCGATCTCGATGGCCTTGCCGAGGTAGGTGTCCGGGTCGGCGAAGGCCAGCCCGGCGAACGCGCCGATGTCGGTCACGGCGATGAGCTGGACCGTGGCGTGCGCCGGGATCATCCCGAGCAGCGGGGTCTCGCCGAAGACGCCGAACGGTCCCTCGATGTGGTTCTCCATGAACATCACGGGACGCAGGATCGTGTGCGGCAGGCCGAGCGCGCGGATGTGCTGCTCGATCCTCCACTTGGTGTTCCAGTGGTTGACGGTGGTGCCGCGGTCCGCGCTGCCGACCGAGGTGTAGACGAGGTGCCCGGCCCCGGCCGCGAGCGCCGCTTCGGCGACGTTCACCCCCAGCCGCACCTCCTCGTCGTCGAGGTGCGGTGCCGTGGCGGGCGGCTGGACGCTGAAGACGCCGTGGACGCCCTCGGCCGCCGCGTCCAGTGAGGCCCGGTCGTCCATGTCTCCTTTGACAAGCTCGGCGCCCGCGTCGGCGATCGCCCGCGCCGCCTCGGTCGAGGGGTCCCTGACCAGGGCTCTGACCCGCCAGCCGTCGGCCAGCAGCCGCCTCGCAGTCGCGCCGCCCTGCTGCCCGGTGGCGCCGGTGACCAGGATGATCTTCTCTGAGCTGGACATGTCTCTCCCGTGACCAGAATACGGAGCATCGCTCCGATTTAAATGGAGCACTGCTCCGGTTGTCAACGTCTCGCGTGGACACGGGAGTCCGGGGTCGTTCGCGGGCGGCGTCCTGGCCTTGACGGCGGCCACCCTGTCGGCCCTGCTCGTCGCCCCCTTCGAGGGCGTCGTGGATCCGGGTGCGGTCCTTGGGTCGACGGGTCGGCGGTGTGCTCGGTCCGGTAATCCTTGAAGCCGGCTATTTTCTGATTCGTCCCTTGATGTTCACTGATTCGTCCTTGATGTTTGCTTATTCATCCCGCGATGTCGACTAGTTGATCATTATCGTTGGGGTGCGAAGAACGCTGGGCGTGGTCTCCGGGGCCTTGGAGGCCGTGCGTCTGATCATGAGACGGATGGCTGTATGGCTGGTGAGAATGGATTCGCCTACGAAGAGAATGTCTTCGGTAAGGCGGCGCAGAGTTTGCAGGATATGCGTCACAAACTTGATGATCTGTCTAGATCCGGCGCGGATCTCCCCACCGGGGCGCTGGGTGTGGCGGGTTGGCTCGCCCAGAAAAAGTACGCCAATGCCTGGGATGATCTTCGGATAGAGATCTTCAATGGCTACGGAGAGGCCCGGGATCTGGCCGAGATGATGGGGAAGACCGGGAAAAATTACACCGGTACCGAGGGTGTGGTCATCGGCAGAATGCTCGACGCGCTGTCCGAGGCCAAGGATGTGTCCGAGGACAGGAAGGGCAGGCCTCCCGCTATTTTTCCCAGTTACCGTGGTTGGGCTCAGTTTGGCGATCCGGGGCAACCCCCAGCACAAATCCCAGGGTTGATGACCGCCGCAGCGGGCTTGGGAGCAGCCCTCAAATTCGACGAAATACTGTGGGAACAAGACCAGATGCGATGGGAATGGCTGAAGAGGAGGACGCCGTCGAGGCTCGCCACGTGCAGTCTGGCCACGGAAAAGAACCTGGTGTGCGCGAGGGCGTTCTCTTGGACGGTCATGGCCGGCGCGCTCGCCTGGAGTGCCACGGTCATCCCCTCGGACGATGTCATCGAGGAGGCGATCACGAGCTGGGGGTACCTCGCGTACAAGTGCGGGACAATCTTTGGATACGACACCAAGTTGGTTCGTGAGGCGGTGGAGGCGGCCTGGGCCGGGCCCGCCATGGAGGCCGCCGACGCGAGGCTGGTCGACTTCATCGCCGCGGGCGTCCTTCTGACCGAGCGGTTGCAGCACCTGTCCAAGACACTTTCCACCACGGTCGAGGATCTCGACAGGATCCACACGATCGCACTCGCCTTCTCCGCCTCCAGCCTCGCGCTCATCGTGGGCTTGGGAATCGCGGCCCGGTTCAGCCCCGCTTTGCGTCCCGCCGTCGAGCTTCTCGGCACCAGGCTCGCCTCCGTGATAATCGTCTGCGCGAACATCGCCCCGGCGGTCACCGCCGGCGCCATCACCGCGTTCGCGAACGTCGACGCGAACAAGGTGACGAAGATCGGCGGTCGTGAGGTCACCGGCTTCAGGCACCTCTGATCCAGGAAGGCGGGTGCGGGCCGCCGCGCCGAGCCGGTCGGGGCTCGCGTGATGGGAAACCCGCATCCCGGAGACCGAAACCGTGCGGCACCGGTCAGGCCAGGGAGGCGGCCAGTTCGGCGGCGGCGGCGGCGACCCGGGGGCCGACGGTCCCGGGATCGAGGGGGGTGAAGGCGATTACCCCCACCGAGGCTTCGAGCCAGGGGACGCCGGGGACGGGGGCGGCTATGCCCCGGGCGCCCTCCTGGAGCTGCCCCTCGGTGACGACGTAGCCGGTGCGGCCCTGACGCAGGGCGAGGACGGCGAGTCCGGCGGCGCCCCGGGTGAGCGGGTGGCGGGACCCCTCGCGGTAGGCGACGTGCATGTCCGTCCAGGAGGGCTCCACCACCGCCACCGCCAGGCCGTCGTCCCCCTCCGCCACGGTGAGGTGCGCGGTCGCGCCGACCTCCTCGGCGAGCCTGCGCAGGGTGGGCAGGGCGCCCTCACGCAGCAGCGGCTGGACGGCGCGCGCCAGGACGAGGACGCCGAAGCCCAGGTGGACCCGGCCGTCGTCGTCCCGGCGGACGAAGCCCTCGCTCTGGAGGGTGGTGAGCAGGCGGTAGACCGCCGGGCGGCTCAGCCCGAGCTCGGCCGCGAGTTCGGTGGGCGTGCGGCCGCGGCGGCCGTCGGCGAGCAGGCGGAGCAGGCGCAGGCCGCGCTCCAGGGTCTGCGAGGATTCGGCCGCCATCAGGGCGCCTGCCGTACTGGGAGCATGCTCCTGATTATCGACCGATCGCCGACGGGCGGCGGGCATGGTCCGCAGCGGAAGCGGTCCGTGGCGGAAGCGGTCCGCGGCGACCGGGGGCGGTCCGTGGCGGAAGCGGTCCGCGACGGGCCGGCGACGCTTGCGGTCGCGAGCGGGCATGGCCCACGGTGGATCCGAACGGGCATGGCCCACGGTAGGGAGAGCCCGGAAAAGGGGGAGCTCGGCATGAAGTCGGCCATCGTGGTCGGGGCGGGGATCTGGGGCACGTCGCTGGCGCTGCGGCTGGCGGAGTCCGGTTGGCGGGTCACACTGGTCGAGCAGTACCAGCCAGGGCATCTACGGCAGGCGAGCGCCGGGGAGACGCGGTTGCTGCGCGCCTCGCACGGCGGCGACGACTGGTACGCCCGGATGGCCCGCCGAGCCCGTGAGCTGTGGCGCGAACTCGGCGAGCGCATCGGGGAGGAGCTGTACACCGAGACGGGAATGCTCTGGTTCGCCCGGCGGGCGCAGGGCTGGGAACGGGCGAGCGCCTCGGTCCTGGAGCGGCTCGACATCCCGCACGAACTGTGGGACCCGGCCAGGGCGGCGGCGGCCTTCCCCGACTTCCGCGGCGATGACCTGGAGTTCGCGCTGTGGGAGCCGCAGGCCGGGGTGGTCAGGGCGCGTCGCGCCACGCAGGTGACGGCCCGCCTCGCCCGCGCCGCCGGAGTCACGGTGGTCAGGGGACGGGCGGAGCCGTACACCGAGACCCCCGAGGAGGTGGCCAGGCCGTACGACATGACGTTTCCGGGCGGGACGGAGCGGCACGGCCTGGCGTTCCAGGGATGGCGGGAGCGGGACGGTGCGGGCCGCGGGCCCGCGGTGCGGGTCGGAGACGAGGTGCTGCGGGCCGACCGGGTGGTGTGGGCCTGCGGGGCGTGGCTGCCGCGGCTGTTTCCCGGGGTTGCGGAGCTGCAGGTGACCAAGCAGGACACGGCGCACTTCGCGGTGGCGCCCGGGTGGGACGACACCCCCGCGTGGGTCGACTACGAGGGGTCGGTCTACGGGCACGGCGACATCGACGGGCTCGGGATGAAGGTCACCTCGGACGCCGAAGGCGAGCCGTACGACCCGGAGACCGGAGACCGGCGGATCTCGCCGTCGAGCGAGGAGGCGTCGCGGGCCTACCTCCGCCGCCGGTTCCCCTCTCTGGCCGGGGCGCCGCTGCTGTTCAGCCAGGTCTGCCAGTACACCCTCACCCCCGACGGCGAGTGGGTCATCGCGCAGGCGGCGGACGGGGTCTGGCTGCTCGGCGGGGACTCCGGCCACGGGTTCAAGCACGCCCCGGCGCTGGCGGAGTACGTCGCCGGGCTCCTCGACGGCGAGCGGGAACCCGAGCCCCGCTTCGGCCTGCACCACCGCGTCCCCACCCGGGGCCTGCGGACGAGCGGCCGGACCGACCTGGCCGACCGGTGATCAGTTGTCATGCGGGTAATAACCGGACGCCCGGAATGTGGATGTCTTTGGCAAGAACTGCCGGAGCCGCCTGACATAGGTTGCTAGGTCCCTGTACCTCGGCGAGGGGACCTTGAGTCATGAGCGACGCGCTGATCGCCCGGGTTGAGCGATGGGCAGGGGAGATCCCGGACGCCCCCGCGTACACCTTCATGGACTACTCCGCCGGGAGCGACGGGGTGAAGCGCACGCTCTCCTGGGCGAAGGCGCATCTCAAGGCGCGGGCGCTGGCCGTACGGCTGCGCGAGGTGACGCTCCCGGGCGAGCGGGCGGCGATCCTGGCGCCGCAGGGACTGGAGTACGTGGTCGCGATACTCGGGGCGATGTACGCGCGGGTGGTCGCGGTGCCGTTGTTCGCACCCGACCTGCCCGGCCACGCCGACCGGCTGATCCGCGCCTACGCCGACGCCGACCCGGTGTGCGTGCTCACCACGACCACCGCGCTGGAGGGCGTCCGCGCCTTCCTGGACGGCGGGTCCGCGCCCCGGCCCAAGCAGGTCATCACCCTGGACACGGTCTCCGACCTGCTCGCCGACGAGTGGGAACCGGAACCGATCGGGATCGACGACCTGGCCTACCTGCAGTACACCTCCGGCTCGACCCGCGTTCCCACCGGGGTGGAGATCAGCCACGCCAACGTCACCGCCAACGCCGAGCAGCTCTGGGAGGCCTTCCGGGCCACCCCCCGGGTCTCCACGGCTGCCCTGTGGCTGCCGCTCTTCCACGACATGGGCCTGATCGCCACGATCGCCGCGCCGATGGTGGGCGGCAACCAGGCGGTGTTCATGGACCCGGTCGCGTTCGTCATGCACCCGGTGCGGTGGCTGCGGATGCTCAGCGAACACGACGACGTGTTCACCGGCGGCCCCAACTTCGCCTACGAGTACACGGCCGCCCGCGTCACCGAGGAGGAGAAGGCCACGCTCGACCTGTCCGGGGTCTCGGTCATGCTCAACGGCGCCGAGCCGCTGCGGGGCAGCACGATCGACCGCTTCTCCGAGGCGTTCGCCGCGTGCGGGCTGCGACCCGAGGCGCACACCCCCGGATACGGCCTGGCGGAGGCGACGGTGTTCGTCACCGCGATGGACCGCGACCTGCCCGCCCGGGTGACCCGGTTCGACCGGGACGAGCTGACCGCCGGGCGGGCGGTGCCGGTCACCGGCCCGTCCACGGGCGGACGCATGGTCAGCGACCTGGTGTCCTGCGGGGTGCCGACGGGGCAGCGGGTGGTCATCGCCTCGGAGTCCGGTACGGCGAAGCCGGACGGCGAGGTCGGCGAGATCTGGGTGCGGGGGCCGAACGTGTCGCGCGCCTACTGGCGGGACGAGGAACGCAGCGCCGAGGTCTTCGGCAACGTGCTGGACGGCGAGGAGGGCACCTGGCTGCGGACCGGGGACCTGGGCGTCGTCCACGAGGGCGAGCTCTACATCACCGGGCGGATCAAGGACCTCATCATCGTCGACGGGCGCAACCACTATCCCCAGGACGTGGAGGTGACCGTGCAGGAGGCCGATCCCGCCGTCCGCCGGGACCACGTGGCGGCGTTCGCGGTGGCGGGGGAGGAGACCGAGCGGCTGGTCGTGGTGGCCGAGCGGTCCCGCAAGGCCGACGGCCGGGACCCGGCCGAGCTCACGGCCAACGTCCGCGCCGCCGTCGCGAAGAACCACGACCTGCGGTTGCACGACTTCGTGCTGGTCGAGGCGGGAGCCGTACCACGCACGTCGAGCGGGAAGATCGCCCGCCGGGCGTGTGTGCGGGCCTACCTGGACGGCGCCTTCGGCGCGCGGGCGGCCGGCTCCGGGGACGCCGACTCCTGATGTTCGAGTCGTTCGGGCGGACCGTCCATCGAGGGCGCTGGTCCGTGCTGGCGCTGGGGGTGGCCTTCGCGGTCGTCGCCGGATACTTCGGGCTGGGGCTGTTCGGGCGGATGGCCGACGGTGGTTTCGAGGATCCGGGCGCCGAGTCGACCTCGGCCGCCCGGTGGGGCGAGCAGTGGTTCGGCGGCAGCTCACCCGACGTGGTGGTCCTCTACACGCACCCGACGTTCGAGGCGGGCGACGAGCAGTACAGGAAGGACGTGCAGGCCGCGCTCCGGGCGCTGCCCGCCGAGCACGTCGCCAGGACGTCCACCTACTGGTCGACCAAGGCCAAGGAACTCGTCTCCAAGGACCGGCACTCCACCTACGCGCTGGTCACCCTGCGGGGCGGGCAACTGACGAAACAGAGCGGCTACGAGCAGATCAAAGACCTGCTCCGAAGGGCGCCCGCCGGATACACGGTCAAGGTCGGCGGTCCGATCCCGCTGCTGAAGGATCTGAACGCGCAGACCGGCGCGGACCTGCAACAGGCCGAGGCCCTGTCGATGCCGGTCCTGCTCGTCCTGCTCGTGCTGGTCTTCGGCAGCCTGGTCGCGGCCGGACTGCCGCTCGTCGTCGGGCTGTTGTCGGTGGTGGGCGCGCTCTTCCTGCTGCGGTTGCTCACCGAGGTGACCGACGTCTCGGTCTTCTCGCTGAACGTCGTGACGATGCTGGGCCTGGGCCTGGCCATCGACTACTCGCTGTTCGTGCTGAACGCCTTCCGCGAGGAGATCCGCCGGGGCTCGCCGGTGGAGACGGCCGTCGTGCGGACCATGGCGACGGCCGGTCGCACGGTCGCCTTCTCCGGGCTGACCGTGGCGACCTCGCTCAGCGGGCTGCTGCTGTTCCCGCAGATGTTCCTGCGCTCGATCGGCCTGGGGGCGGCGGCCGTGGTGCTGGTCGCGATGGCGGCCGCGCTGGTCGTGCTGCCCGCGCTGCTGGCCGTGCTGGGGCCGAAGGTGGACGCGCTCCGGGTCGCGCCGGATTTCGGCTTCGCCAGGCACAAGGGCGGCAGCGGGACCTGGCACGCCATCGCCTCCAGCGTGATGCGCCGCCCGGTGGTCTACCTCACCGGGGTCGGCGTGGTGCTGATCGCGCTGGCCGCGCCGTTCGCGCACGTGCGGTTCGGCAGCGTGGACCACCGGGTGCTGCCCGAGCGGTTCGAGAGCCGCCAGGTCGCGGAGGAGATCAACACGAGGTTCGCCCGGAACGCGATGTCGCCGATCGACGTCATCGTGCTCGTCGAACGCGACCTCGTCGGGCCGATGACCGTCTCGGCGCCCGGCGCGCTCACCTCGGAGGTGGGGACGCGGCGCGGCCCCGTCGGGGTCGGCAACTCGGGGATCACCCCGGTCACCGAGGTCGGCCCGCTGGACGTGCGGTCCTTCGCGGAGAGGCTGGAGGCGCTCGACCACGTCACCGGCGTGGACCTCACCGGGATCTCGCAGAACAACGGGGCCGTACGGCTGGCGGTCCGCTACGACAAGGATCCGATGTCGGACGAGGCCCGCTCGCTGGTCGAGCGGATTCGGGCCCTTCCCCACGAGCGGAACTTCCAGGACGTGGTCGTCGGCGGTCCCACCGCGGCCCAGCTCGACCTGCAGGCCAGCCTGAGGTCCACCCTGCCGTGGACCGCGCTGGTGGTCTGCCTGATGACCGGCATGCTGCTGTTCGCCGCGTTCGGCTCGGTCCTCCTGCCGATCAAGGCGATCCTGATGAACGTCCTGTCGCTGGGCGCGTCCTTCGGCGTGATCGTCTGGGCCTTCCAGGACGGCAACCTCGCCGGTCCGCTCGGCTTCACCCCGACCGGCAGCGTCGAGGCGACCATCACCGTGCTGATCCTGGCGGTGGTGTTCGGGCTGTCGATGGACTACGAACTGTTCCTGCTCAGCCGGGTCCGCGCCGAGTGGCTGCGGACCGGGGACAACACCGCCGCCGTGGCGACCGGCCTGGAGCGGACCGGCGGGGTCATCACCAGTGCCGCCCTGCTGCTGCTCGTGGTCATCGCCGCGTTCTCCACCGCGGGGATCACCATTGTGAAGATGCTCGGCGTCGGCATGTTCGTGGCCATCGTGGTGGACGCGACGCTGGTCCGGGCGCTGCTGGTGCCCGCGACGATGCGGCTGATGGGCAATGCCAACTGGTGGTTGCCGGGCTTCCTGCAGGGGTTCCACCGGCGCATCGAGATCCGTGAGCACGACCCGGCCGAGGTCGCCGCCGCCTATGTCACCGTGGAGCGCGAAGACGGCCCTGCCGACGGCCGCGCCGCGAACCGCCGCGCGATGAACCACCACGTCGCCGACCACCGTGCCGACCATCTGGCCGACCACCGTGCCGACCTGACGCACCACCTGGCGGTCCCCCCGCCGATTCCGCAGATCACCGCCTCCGAGGCGCCGCCCCTCGCCCCCGCCGTCCCGGTGCGCGTCATCAAGACCACCCGTGACGGCTCCGACTGGCAGTGGGTCGAGCAGCCCGCCCTCGACGCCGAACTTCCCGCGTCCCCTGCGTCTCCCGGGTCTTCTTCCCGTGCCGCGTCCCCTGCGTCTCCCGGGTCTTCTTCCCGTGCCGTGCCTCCCGGGTCTTCCGAATCCCCTTCCCCTGCCATGTCCCCCTTATCTCCCGGGTCCCCTTCCCGCGCCGCGTCCCCCTTGTCTCCCAGGTCCCCTTCTCGTGCCGTGCCTCCGTCTCCTCCGTCTCCTCCGCGACCGGTTCCGCCTCGCGCGAATCCGATCTCACCGTGGACCGCCCCCGCGTCACCTTCTCCGGTGCCCGCCCCCCGGCCTTTGCACCCGGAATCCCGGCCCGCGCCGTCACGGGCCTCTGCCCCTCCGCCCCGACAGCACCGGTCGAACCCCTATCCCCTTCCGGGACTCGACCCCGAGTCGGCACCTCCCGCTGTGTCTCCTCCCGCCACGGCACCCCCCGCCACGGCACCGTCCGCCGGGTCACCGGAGCGCGAGCCCACCCGGGCACGTAAGACCAGGAAGGTCATCAAGCCCAATCTGGACGGTCCCGGTTGGCACTGGGCCGAGGAGCACGAAGATCCGTCCCCGCCGCAACCCTTACTGACCGTTCAGGACGCGGTGGGACCCGCCCGCCACGCCCCGGTTCATTCCCCGATCCCCGGCCGCCCGGTTCCCCCGGCCGCCCCACCGACGCCGCCCCGACGGGAGCCCCCCACGCCGCCTCCCGTCATCCGGCTGCGCCCGGAGCCCGATCCCTTGCCACGAGCCAGACCGGTCCCTTCCACCCCGCCGGTCCTTTCCACCCCGCCGGTCCTTTCCACCCCATCGGTCCCTCCGGCCGTACCGGCGCCTCCGGCTCGCCAGGCCCTTCCGGCTCGACAGGTCCCGCCTGTTCATCAGGCCCCTCCGTCCGTACCGCCCTCCCCTCGGCCGGCTTCTCCCGGCGTCCCCGCACGGTCCGAGCCCGCCTCATCCGCGCCGACCGGCCGCGCGGCCGATGCCGGTGACGCGCCCCCTGCGCGGAGCGCGCCGCTGGTAAGCAGCCATCTGATCGACCAGTTGGAGCCGCTCATCAGACCGGCGGCGCCGGTCGCGGGGGAGCGGGCCGTACCGGCGCGGAGGAAGCAGCCCCTGGCAGTGCAAGCCGTACCTCCCGTGCCCCCGGCGAATGCCGCGCCATCGGCGGATGCCGCGCCGCCGATGGTGGAGGAGACCGGGCCCGCCGCGTCTGCTCCACCGACCTCGACCCCGACCCCGACCCCGACGCCGACCCCGGCACCGACGCCGACGCCGACGCCGACCCCGGCACCGACGCCGACCCCGGCACCGGCACCGACCCCGACCCCGGCACCGACGCCGACCCCGGCACCGACGGGGGCGGGGGAGCGACGGCAGGAGAGAAAGAGCGCCGGAGGCTGGGTCGCCGTGGGAAACCGCACCACGCGAGTCGTACGGCCCAAATCGGATGGATCCGGTTGGGAATGGTCGGAGGTGCAGGAGTGAGTGACCTCGCGGCCGACCCCGCGGACCTTCCGGATCCCATGGATTCCGCTGATCCTGCGGTTCTCCCGTACCCCGTGGATTCCGCCGATCCCGCCGATCCCGCGGATCTCCCGAACCCCGCACTCCGGTCGCGGACCGCACGCCGGGGGCTGCTGTTGCTGGTCATCGGCCTGGCCGGATTCGTGACGACGCTGGACAACACGGTCGTCACGGTGGCGCTGCCCACCCTGCAGGTCGAGCTGCACGCCTCCCTGGCGGCGCTCGAATGGGTCGTCACCGGCTACGTCCTCACCTTCTCCGGCCTCATGCTCGCCGGAGGCCGGCTGGCCGACGTCTACGGCCGCCGCAGGGTCCTCGTCGCCGGCCTCGCCGTCTTCACCGCGGCGTCCTTCGCCGCCGGGCTGGCCACCTCGGCGGGTGTGCTCGTCACCGCCCGGCTGGTGCAGGGGGCCGGCGCCGCGCTGATCCTGCCGGCGATGCTGGCGGTGGTCTCGGTGGGCAACGACGACCGGCAGCGGTCGGTCGGGGTGGCGGTCTGGATGGCCTCGGGCGCGGGAGCGCTCGCCCTGGGCCCGGTCGTCGGCGGCTACCTGACCCAGCACTTCCACTGGAGCTGGGTCTTCCTGCTCAACGTCCCCCTGGGCGTGCTCGTCATCGCGCTCGCCGTCGTCGCGGTCCCCGAGACGCGTGACGAGACGGCGGCCCGGGTGGACGTCGCGGGGGTCGTCACCTCGGTGGTCGTCCTGTCTGCGGGCACGTTCGCGCTGACCTTCGGGGCCGAGGTGGGCTGGACCTCGCCGGTGATCCTGGTCACGGCGGCCGTCAGCGCGGTCGCGGCCTTCGTCTTCGTGACCGTCGAGAGGCTCGGCGGGGACCCGATGGTCGATCTCGCCCTGTTCCGGTCCCGGACGTTCACCGGCGGAGTGGTCGCCCAGGTGCTCTGGGGGCTCGGTGTCAACGGGGTGTTCTTCTTCACCGCGCTGTTCCTTCAGGGAGTCCTCGGGTTCAGCCCGACCATGTCCGGTCTGGCGTTCGTGCCGCTGGCGCTGCTCGTCGCCGTGGTCACGCCGCTGGTCCCGGCCGTGGAACGCCGGCTCGGCGCCGGCCGTACGGTCGCGCTGGGACTTCTTCTCGTCGCCGCGGGCATGGCCGCCGTCGGGTTCCTACGTCCGGGGGACGGCTGGGCCGACCTGTTGCCCGCCGTGTGCGTGATCGGGGCCGGCTCGGCGCTGACCATGCCGCTGGGTTCGGCCGTGCTGGGAGCCGTTCCGGAGTCCAGGGCGGGTGTGGCGGGAGGGGTGTTCAGCGTGGCGCGGGAGATGTCGGGGTTGCTTGGCATCGCGGTCATCGGAGTGATCGTCAGCGGTTCGGCCAGCTTCACCCTGGGCTATTCGATCGGTCTGCTCACCGCCGCCGGCCTGGTCGTCGTCGGAGCCGCGGTCAGCCTGGTGACCCTCCCATGAGGATCGCGATCCTGGCGTTCGGGTCGAGGGGGGACACCCAGCCCTGCGTGGCGCTCGGGGTGGGGTTCGCGGCGCGTGGGCACCGGGTCACCGTCGTCGCCGCCGCGCGGTACGGCGGACTGGTGGCGGAGGCCGGGCTCGCACTCGCCCCGATCAGCGTCGACCCATTGAAGATCATGGAGTCCGAGGAGGGGCAGGCGTGGCTGCGCAGTGGTCCGGCCGGGTTCGTCCGGGGGTTCCGCAGGATCGTGGAGCCGCTCGCCGAACGGCTGGTCACCGAGGTGGACGCGGCCTGCGCCGACGCCGACCTGGTGCTCTCGCCCGCATTGGGCGGGTTCGGGCACCATCTCTCCGAGCGGTACGGCATGCCGTACGCGCTGCTCCACTTCCAGCCCAGCGAGCCCACCGCGGCTTTTCCCAACCCGCTGGTCCCGCTGCGCACCCTGGGCAGGCTGGGCAACCGGGCCAGCTACGCGCTGGTGGAGGGACTGAGCTGGCTGCTGCTCGGCCGCATGGTGAACAGGCTGCGGAGCAGGGTGTTCACGCTCGGCCCCCTGCGGGGCAGTCCTTTCCGGCAGGCACGTGCCGACCGGGTGCCGGTCCTGTGCGGGGTGAGCTCCTCGGTCGTCGCGCGCCCGGCGGACTGGCCGGACTACGTGCACCTGACCGGGTTCTGGCCGCTGGAGCGCCCCTGGGCCCCCAAGCCCGAGCTGACGGCGTTCCTGGACGCCGGGCCGCCGCCCGTCTACGTGGGATTCGGCAGCATGGTCCCCGCCGACCCCGCCGCGCTGGCGGAGACGGTGGTGGCGGCGCTGCGCCGGGCCGGGGTGCGGGGGGTCCTCCAGGGCATGCCGTACGGCGGGGCGGACGACATGTTCGTGATCGGCGACGCCGACCACGGGGAGCTTTTCCCGCGGATGGCCGCGGTGGTGCATCACGGGGGCGCCGGGACGACGGGAACCGGCCTGCGGGCGGGGGTCCCGGGGGTGGTCTGTCCCTTCTTCTCCGACCAGCCGTTCTGGGGCGCCCGAGTGGCCCTGCTGGGCGCGGGGCCCGAGCCGCTGCCGGTCCGCAGGGTCACCGCGCAGGCACTGGCCGACAGGGTGGCGCGTGCCGTACGGGATGACGGGATCCGGGCGGCGGCGGCCAGGATGGGGCGGCTGCTGCGCGCCGAGGACGGGGTGGGCCGCGCGTGCGAGGTGCTCAAGGTCTGACGACGTGCGGGGTGCCGGAGGTCCGGCGGGAGGGGTGTGGTCCCCGTGCTCTTCGCCTTCCCCGCCCCCGGCTCGTCGCCTTCCCCGCCCCCGGCTCGCCTTCCCCGCCCTGGCGGTCCCGGCCATCGCCGGGATCGATCAGAGAGAGTCGAGGTCGACGGCGTCGGCCATGGCCCGGTATCCGGCCGGGTTGGGGTGCACGGGGTCGTAGACCGTGTCGCTGAACCTGTGCATGAACTCCCTGCGCATCCGGGTCGGGTCGGCGGGGTCGGCCACAGCGCGGTCGAAGTCGGCCACCGCGTCATACTCACCGCTTGTGCGTATCCAGGAGTTGACCGCCTGGCGGAGCGACTCGGCCCGCTCGGTGTCCTCGTCGGGGGCGGCATCCCCCTGGAAGGGCGTCAGCGTCGCCCCCACGACCTTGACACCGCGGGCGTGCGCGCCGCGGATCAGCGCGCGGTAGCCGTCCAGCAGCCGCTGCAGGGTCACCGGCGGGTCGTCGCGCTCCACGCCGCATATGTGGTCGCCCCTGCGGAGAATGTCGTTCAGTCCGATCGACACGATCACCGCGCCGGCCCCGGGCTGGTCGAGGGCGTCGCGCTCGAATCGCGAGAGCGTCGCGTCCCCGCTACAGGCCGAATCGGCCAGCAGCTTGTTGCCCCCGATGCCGGCGTTGAGCACCGGTCGTGCCCGCCCTGCGGCGATCAGCCGTTCGGCGAGCGCATGGGGATAGCTGTCGTCGCCGTTCGGGGTCGCGCCGAAGCCGTCGGTGGTCGATTCGCCGATCGTGACGATTCCGTCCCGCCCGGACCGGTCGCCGGTCACCTCGACACCTTCCAGGTAGTACCAGGATCCCAGGCCGGGTTCGATCCTGTCCGTGAACGCGCTCGCGCGGGAGTCCCGGCGGTGGTCCCCGTCGGCCCGGTAGGTGGTCGTCATGGAGATCTGGTGATAGGTGGCCGGGCCGGTGGCGCCGGCGAAATACAGTGTCACGCTCAACTGGTCGCGCGGCCTGGTCGGCAGCCGTACCGGGTCGCTGACCACCTTTCCTCCCGCGGGAATCGTCACGGCGGTCGAGCGGTCGAAGCGCAGGGTACGGAGCGTCCCGGGCGCCACCGCGGCTCCCTTCCCCGTCCGGCCGACGCTCGCGCCGGTCAGGCGCAGAGGCGTCTTCCCGTAGGCGTTGGACAGCCGGATCCGCAGTTTCGACCCGCCCGCGTTGAGCCGGATCACCTGCCGCACCGACTGGTCGTCGAACCCCTTCTGCGCCCAGGTCTCGAACCACGGGGATCCTGACGGCCGCATCATCGCCGCCGTCCAGGCCCCGCTCCACTGCTCGGGATTCGGCTGGGCGGCAGCGGGCGCGGCGTTGAGTGACAGCGCCGCAAGGGCGGTGACCAGGGCGATTTTGAACGGCGAACTCATCTTCACGCTCTTTCGGGTTCAGCTCGTCTTGCGGACCGACTGATCCGGGACGTCGAGGGCCCGACAGGGGTGGGGCCTCTACCGGTTCTGACGCACCTGCTCGGCCAGGAAGTCTTCCCAGGTGCGGCGGCCCACGGCCCGTTCGGGGGCGAGGTTGGCGCCGGCTCGGTACGCGGCGGCGGCCTTGCCGGGGGTCCTGACCGGCATGATCAGCCGGCGCTTGCCGCTGGCCCGAAGGTAGCCGCGGGCAAGCTCGTCCATCCCGTACACGCGGGGTCCGGCGATGTCGGGCACGAGACCGGCCGGCTCGCCGAGAGCCAGCTCGACCAGCCGGGTCGCCACCTCGCCGGAGTCGACCGGTTGGAACCGGACGCCACCCCAGGTCGGCATCACCAGCGGCAGCTTGGCCATCTGCTGCAGGGTCATCAGAATCCAGTCGTGAAACTGGGTGGCGCGCAGGGTGGTCCACGGCACGCCGGACTCGGCCACGATGTGCTCGGCGTCTCGCTTGGCGGCGAAGTAGCCGAACATGGCGCGGTCGATGCCGCTGACAACCGGGACCCGGTCGGTGCCGACGACCGAGATGTACACCAGGTGCCGGACACCGGCCCGGGATGCCGCCTGAGCCAGGTTCCGGGCCTTGTCCTCATCGCCTTTGGCGCTTCCGGCGCAGTGCACGATGGTCTCGACCCCCTTCACCGCGGCGTCGAGCCCCTCGCCGGTGCCCACATCACCGGTCACGAACTCGATGCCGTTCCCGGGTTCGCGGCTGCTCCGGCTGAGCACCCGTACCTCGCGGCCGGCGTTCCGCAGCAGCGGCACGACCAGGCGCCCCAGCGTGCCCGTGCCACCGGTGACCATGATGGGCGACGTCATGACTTCTCCAAACTCATCCGGTCCCGGGGCTGTGTCCCCGGTCCCGTTCGCTCGTTCTCGCGGGTCTCTACTGCCATGACCCCGGGCGAGGGAGGAATGTGACACGGCGGGCGAACTCGAACGGCTGACCGGCCCGCTCCCCGCAACGCGAGATCGAGGAAGGGCTCGGCGCCGTCGAGGGGCGGGACGGCGCGACCGAGGTGATCTCCTCGGCAGGCGGGCTTCGGACTCTCGCCCGCCTGCCACCGGGACTGAACGCGGCGTGTCCGGAGTCTGACGTTTTCCTGTCAGGGCCTGTTGGGTCGATGGTGATCTCGGTAGAGTGCAAAAGATTGTTTTAACCGGCTTTACCGGGGAGTTTCAAGACATGCGATTAACTCTGCGGCGGGCACTCGCCGTCGGTGCCATGCTCACGGTCGCCGGTGTCGTGACCCCCGCGGTCGCGGCCTACTCCCAGGACGACCCCCGTAGCTGCAACGACCTGATGGGGGCGGACACCCCGGCGTACGTCGTGTGCCACTGGCTGGCCAAGCCGGAGGAGGCCCTCGGCGTCGCGCTGTTCTGGGGAGCCGACGACAACGCCAACCTCAAGGAGGCCACCCCGTCGGACGGGCAGTTCATCGACTGCTCCGCCCCGGGAAGCTCCTGCCCCGAGATCGAGGGGGAGGAGATCAGCGGCGACGAGAACTCCCCTGCGCCCGATGGAATGGAAGAGGGCGGGACGCCCGAGTGCGAGACCGGGCAGCAGTGCTCGGTGGACGGCAACGATCTGGGCGGCGACGGCACGCCGAGCCGCTCCGAGCTGGGCGGTACGGCCACCCCGTCCGCCTCGTCCGGGAAGACGACGGCCGCGCAGAGCTTCGCCGCGACCGCGCAGGAGGTCACCGCGGCCGCCCAGACCCCCGCCGGCCAGGCGGTCACCGCGGCCAAGGCCACCGGGGTCCGGGTCTGGATCGACACCGAGCTGGCCGACGACTGGAAGGCCGGCGCCACGAACTTCGCCGCGGCCGTCAAGCGAATCGGCGCGCTGGCCGCGCGGCCCGAAGTGGCCGGGATCCGGTTCAGCTCGCAGCTCGGCTACAACGCGACGTTCAAGACGGACGAGGAGATCACCGCGTTCGTCACCGCCGCCTCGGACGCGCTGCGCCAGGCGGCCCCCGGCAAGCGGCTGGGCGTCCACACGGTCGTGCCCGAGCTCGCCTGCGGCGCGGACGAGGCCTGCAAGACCGAGATGCGCAAGCGCTACCCGCTGATCGTCCCGGAGAAGGTCGAGTCGCTGCTGAGCGCGGGCCGCGTCGATCAGCTCTCCCTGGACACCGGCCTGCTGTACGGCGGCTACGAGACCTGGAAGATCAACGCCGAGAAGGCCCAGCGCAACCAGTGGATCCAGGTCCGTGCCCGCTCCTGGGACGTCCTGGCCCAGGTCGCCGCGGAGGAGACCGGTCTGGTCGGACAGGTCACGCCCGAGAAGGTCGCCGCACGGGTGTCCACGCCCGTCATGGACGCCGCCGCCCAGCAGGTGAACCTCTGGACCCGCGTCCAGACCGCCCAGGGTACGAACCGGCTGACCGCCTGGGACGAGTTGAAGAAGCTCAGCCCGATCAAGCGTCGTCTGGCGGCCGTCTACAACCCGACCGTCCCCGAGAAGGACGTGACCACCGACCTCAAGAAGATCGCCGAAGTCTTCAGCCAGGTCTATCTCGTCACCGCCTGACCCTCCGTCAGGTTCATCTCGTCACCGTCTGACACCGAACCGGGTGGGGCGCGGGGTTCCGCGCCCCACCCGGTGGCGTGAGAGGACCGTGAACCGTCCGTCGAGCGGATCGCGCCCGACGTGGCCTCCGTGCCCCGTCCCCGCCGGTCCTCCACGGCCCGTCCCCGCCGGTCCTCCGTGCCCCGTCCCCACCGGTTCTCCGCGGCGGTGCCATCGGGTCGCCGGGCCTCCGGCCGGGACCCGCCGGCCGTGACGACCACCGGCGCTCGGCCAAATGTGCGTCAACATCGGTTCGGGCCGTTCGCCGGATCAACGGTGTGAATCAGGCCCGCCGTCAAGACCGTCCATTAGGAGACCCGGCTTCCACGCGGCGGCGTCCCTGTTCGATCCAGGCGGTCTCATGCGCTGGTAATTATTCACCGTCGGCCCACGGCCGCCCTTCTTTCGTTTCGCGCTCGCCGCCTCCGGATTTCTCCGGCCCTCCGCCTTACCCTGGTCCCGCTTCAGCGTTCGTCGCGACGATTTCCGCGGTGGGCCATGCCATAAGCGATCGAGCCGGACAGTTCCGGAAGGAAGGCGTTCCCAAGTGCGCGCGAATTCGGAGAAAGTGCTTGTCGTCGGAGCCGGCGTGAGCGGACTGACGACCGCGCTCTGCCTGGCCAGGGAAGGTTTCCAGGTCACCGTGGTCGCGGAGAAGTTCGCGCCCGACATCGTCTCGGTCGTCGCGGGCGCGCTGTGGGAATGGCCGCCGGCGGTGTGCGGCTACCACCACGACCAGATCTCGCTCGCCCGCTCCAAGAGCTGGTGCGTCACCTCGTACAAGGTGTTCGAGGAACTGGCCCGGGCCAAGGTGCCCGGAGTGGCCATGCGGAGATCCAACTTCTACTTCCGGCACCCCCTGGAGGAGAGCCCGAACGACCTGCACAAGATGCAGGAGCTCGCGGGAAAGGTGCGCGGCTTCGTCCGCGACCGATCGCTGGCCGAGCGCAACGGCGTCAGTCCCGGTTACGGGGTGGTGGACGCCTACTCCCACATGGCTCCCATGATCGACACCGACCAGTACATGGTGTGGTTGATGCAGCAGGTCAGAATGCGCGGGGTGCAGGTCAGGCAGCTTCGGATCGAAGGGCTGCTGGCCGACCGGAGAGCCGAGCTCCTCGACCGGTTCGACGCGAAGGCGGTCGTCTGCTGCGCGGGGCTCGGCACCGCCCGGCTCCGCGGCGTCAGCATGTATCCGCTGCGCGGCGCGCTGGTGCGAGTCCGCAACGGCGGGCTCCGCGGCCCCCGCATCGATGAGGCTCACTGCGTCTCTCATGACGAGAGGCGAGACGAGCAGGACATCGTCTTCATCGTGCCGCGCAATCCGAAACTCCTCGTTCTCGGTGGCCTTGCGGAAAAAGACGAATGGGACACGAATATCAATCTGGAGAACCACGGGCCCGTGCGGGAGATGTATGAACGCTGCCTGGCGTTCATGCCCGCGCTGCGAAATGCCAAGCTCGACCCCGATGAGCCGGTTCGGGCGGGCCTGCGTCCATTCAGGGGAGAAAACGTCTGCCTGGAATGGGATGAGGAAAGCCAGGTCATTTACAATTTCGCGCACGGCGGGGCCGGATTCAGCTTCTCCTGGGGATGTGCCCGGGAGGCCGTCGGCCTGGTGCGTTCGGCCGTGCAGGACCGCGAATACTCACGCTCCTTCTGACCGGACCGTCTGAGATCGAACGGACGCGAGCATGCGAAGAACTGTTCAGTATTTTTTGATCGCCGGCGCGGGACTCGCGGTGATCGCGGCCCTGCCGTTCGATCTCGTGCCCGCCGGCGTCGCGTCACCGCGGCATTCCGGGGACCCCGCACCGCGCGCGGCGCGGGACTCGGATGCACCGCGCGGGGTACAGCCGAGCCCCGCGTCTCCCGCCGGCCACGCCGCCGTGCAGCCGAGCCCCGCGTCTCCCGCCGGTCACGCCGCCGTGTCGCCGCGCTTCCCCCTCCTCCGGCCCGGCGACCAGGGAGATCAGGTGCGCGAGGTGCAGAGGCGTCTCGATCGGTTGGGATTCGACTCCGGACCCGCCGGTTCCACCTACGGCCCCGCGCTGCGCGTGGCCGTGTGGGCCTTCCAGAAGGCGAACGGACTGCCGCCCGTCGACCGGGTCGATCCGCCGACCTGGCGCGCGCTCGCCCATCCGGCGCGCGTCAGGCCGCTGGTGCGTTACGGAGAGCCCACCAGGGTGGAGATCGATCTGCGTCGCCAGCTGCTCACGGCGTGGCAGGACGACAAGCCCGTGCTGATCTCCCACATCTCGACCGGCAACGGCGAGCACTACTGCAAGAACGGCCACTGCGGGGTCGCGATCACGCCGACCGGTGACTTCCGTGCCTGGTGGCGGACCTCCGGATGGACCAGCGGGCCGCTGGGCGACCAGTTCTACACCGTGTACTTCAACGGCGGGATAGGCTTCCACGGCTCCGAACGGGTTCCGCGGCGTCCCGCGTCCCACGGATGCATCCGCCTCCCGCTGCACAACGCCAAACCCCTTTTCGACATGGTCCAGACGGGGGAGCGGGTCTACGTCCGCCATTCCGAACGGGACGTCTAACGGGAGCCCCCGGCGCCGGAGACGGTGATCGGGGGCAGCCGTTCGAGCAGGCCCCAGTCGTCGCCGTCGTCTTCCCCGACGGGCGGAGGCTCCTGCTGGTCGGTGGCGGGCGGCGCCTTCAGATGGAGCGCGGAAAGGATCATCGGGAAGGACCGCTTGAACTCGCGCTGCCAGTAGGGCCAGCTGTGGGTGCCGTCCCCGTACAGGTGCACCACCGGCTTGACGCCGTGGCGACGGAGCTTGGCGATCAGATCCTTGGCCGTGTAGGCGGAGATCGGCTCGCTGAGGTGGGCAGGGCTCCACGGCGCGCCCGGCGGGTCGAGCTCGCCGAGCCGGCTGGTCGTGCCGCTGGAGATGTAGATGCTCACCCCCCGCAGGTTCCTGGCCAGGTAGGCGGGGTCGTTGTCCCGCCAGACCGACCGGTTCCCGATCGGGTCTCCCCACAGGGCCTTCGGGTCCTTCCCCTCGGCCGCCTGCGCGTTCATGATGAGGTCGGGGATGCCGGGCAGGCGGGTGGACATGATGCCGCTGTAGGAGCCGGCGAAACGGAACATCCCGGGGTGCCGCGCGGCATACTTCATCGCGCCGTAGGCGCCCATGGACAGTCCGGCGACGGCCCGGCGACCGCCGGCCCGGTAGCCGATCTCCAGCAGGCGGCGCACCTCGTAGGTGTGGAAGGTCTCCCAGGCGGGCGGGCCGCCCCTGCCGCCGTTGTACCAGTCGGAGTAGTTCCCGGCCCGTCCGGCCTCGGGCATCACGACGATCGCGTCCACGTTCTCGGTCATGTCCGCGATGTCCGTCATCCGGGTCCACGAGGTGTAGTTGTCGGCGCCGCCGTGCAGCAGGTAGAGCACCGGCCAGGTGCGCTTGGCCTTCTTCGACCAGCCCTTGGGCAGCAGCAGCCGGACCGGCAGCATCGCGTTGACCGAGGGCGACGACACCGTGATGTCGAGCGTGCGCGGGCCGAGCCAGCGCTCCTTGACCACCCGCGCGCCGCCGGACAACGCGGCCGGCCACGGACCCGACGGGCTCCTGCCGGTCCGCGGGGCCGGGGCGGCGTGCGCGACCGACGGCACCCCGACGATCATCGCTGCCGCCAGCACCAGGAATCCGCGTCGAGCAGGTCGCATCGTCTTACCTCCACCCGGCCTGGAGACAGGGGCCGTGGCAGGCGACCTTAGGCCTGGTCACCGGGGTGCGGCTATGCGTGATCGCAACGAAATGCGAAACGGGATTGAGCCCCATGAACAAATAGCCGAAAAATGTGGCCCTTATCACGTCGGTGACAAAACGCGCTGGTGGATTGTGGGTTGTCAGGGCTCCCTTATGCGGATTTGTCTCTGTAAGTTTGCCGATCACCTCGGGTGTTCTTGGGAGCCGCCACGTGGACCTGCTCGGTGAAGACGAGATCCGCCGCTTCCTCACGGAACGGATCGCGACCCGCTGCCACCTGTCCCACGCCGACGTCGACCCCGACCGTCCCCTGGAGGAGTTCGGGCTGTCCTCCAGGGACGCGGTCGCGGTCGCCGGCGAGCTGGAGGTGCTCCTGGGCCGGGAGCTGGGACCCACCCTGGTCTGGGAGCACCCGACGATCAACCGTCTCGCGCGAGGCCTCGCGTCCGGTACGGCCGCCGCCCCCGCGGCGGGCCGGGCGGCCGATCCGGACGAGCCGATCGCGGTGATCGGCCTCGGGTGCCGCCTTCCGGGGTCCGTGCACGGGCCTGAGGACTTCTGGCGGCTGCTGACGGCGGGCGGCGACGCCGTGGGCCGGCTGCCTGAGGGACGGTGGGAGGCGTTCGACGACGGCTCCCCCCGCACCGCCGAGGTGCTGGCCGCCACCACCCGGCACGGCGGGTTCCTGGACGACGTGGCCGGGTTCGACGCCGACTTCTTCGGGATCGCGCCGGGCGAGGCCGAGACCATGGACCCGCAGCAGCGGCTGCTGCTGGAGACGGCGTGGGAGGCGCTGGAGCACGCCGGCGTCGCCCCCCGGTCGTTGCGCGGCAGCCGTACCGGGGCGTTCGTCGGCATCTCCGGCAACGAGTACGCCTATCTGACCACCGCCGACGCGACGAAGGTGGACGCCTGGACGGCGACGGGAGCGGCGTTCAGCATCGCCGCGAACCGGCTGTCCTACCTGCTCGACCTGCGCGGGCCGAGCCTGTCGGTGGACACCGCCTGCTCGTCCTCGCTGGTCGCCACGCACCTCGCCGTCCGGAGCCTGCGGTCGGGGGAGAGCGACCTGGCGCTCGCGGCCGGGGTCAACCTGCTGCTGTCACCGGTGATCACGATGGCGTTCGACCAGGGCGGCGGGACCGCGCCTGACGGGCGTTGCAAGAGCTTCGACGCCTCGGCGGACGGGATGGTCAGGGCGGAGGGATGCGGCGTCGTCGTGCTGAAGCGGCTGGCCGATGCCCAACGGGACGGCGACCGGGTCTTGGCCGTCGTCCGCGCCAGCGCGGTCAACCAGGACGGCCGCTCGAACGGTCTGGTCGCGCCCAACCCCGAGGCCCAGGAAGAGCTCCTGCGCACGGCCTACGCCGGGTTGGAGGGCCCCGACTACATCGAGGCCCACGGCACCGGCACCTTCCTCGGCGATCCCATCGAGGCCCGCGCCATCGACGCCGCCCTGTGCGGCGGCCGTACCACGCCCCTGCTCATCGGCTCCGCCAAGAGCAACCTCGGCCACCTCGAAGCCGCCGCGGGGATCACCGGTCTGATCAAGACCGTCCTGTCCCTGCACCACGGCGTGATCCCGCCGAGCATCCACTTCCGGCGGCCCAACCCGCACATCCCCTGGGACCGTCTCCGGGTCGTCACCGCCCCGACCCCCTGGCCGAGCGGCCGTCCCCGGGCCGGGGTTTCCTCCTTCGGCTTCGGCGGCACCAACGCGCACGTCGTCCTGGAGGCCGCCCCGACCCCCTCCGCCGCCTCCCCGTTCGCCGTGCCCCCGTCCGCCACTGCCCCGTCCGCCGCCTCCCTGTCCGCCGTGCTCCCGTCCGCCCCGACCCCCTCCGTGTCCGCCCCGACCTCCGCCGACGCCCCGTCCCCGGGCCGGTACGGCGAGCGGCACGGCGGCGGGACCGGCCGGGACCGGCCGGGCGCGAAGGTGTTCCTGCTCACGGACGCCTCCGCCGAGCGGGTCCGGGACCACGCCCGGCGGCTGGCCGACTGGGTGGACTCCGAGGTCGCGCCGGACACCGCCGGGTCCGGGGGCGTCACGCTCGGCGACGTCGCGCACACCCTCGCCCGCCGGGCCGGGCGCGGGCGGGCCGGGGCCGCCGTCGTGGCCGCCGACCGGCGGGAACTGCTCGCCGGGCTGCGGGCCGTACAGGAGGGCGGGGGCGTCACCGGGGCGGCGGTGGCAGGCGGCCGGGGACCGGTGTGGGTCTTCTCCGGGTACGGCTCGCAGTGGGCGGGGATGGGCGCCCGGCTCTACGCCGATGAGCCGGTTTTCGCCGCGGCGATCGACGAGCTGGACCCGATGTTCCGCGACGAGGCGGGCATCGCGCTGCGGGAGCTCGTCGCCGGAGGCCGGGACGCGACGGGCGTGGCCACGGCACAGCCGCTGATCTTCGCGGTGCAGGTGGCGCTGGCCGGGCTCTGGACGTCCCACGGGGTACGGCCGGCGGCGGTCGTCGGGCATTCGATGGGAGAGGTCGCCGCGGCCGTGGTCGCGGGCGGGATCGGGCTGCGGGACGCGGTCCGGGTGATCTGCCGCCGCGCCGGACTGCTGGCCACGCTGGGCGGCGGCGGGGCGATGGCGGTGCTGGAGGTGGCCGCCGCCGAGGTCCCGGACGACCTGCACGTCGCCGTCCACTCCTCGCCGAGGCAGTGCGTCGTCACCGGCGACCCCGGCCGGGTGGCGGCCTTCGCCGCCGAGGTCGAGGCGCGGGGACTGCTCTCCCGGATGCTGACCGCCGAGGGAGCCGGGCACTCGCCGCAGGTCAAACCGCTCCTGCCGAAGCTTCGCCAGGCGCTGGCCACGATCGCCGGAGGCAAGCCCGAGATCCCGTTCTACTCGACGGTGTTCGACGACCCCCGCGAGGTCCCCACCTTCGAACCGGCCTACTGGGCCGCCGGAATCCGCCGCCCGGTCCGCCTGCTCACCGCCGTCCAGGCGGCGGCGGAGGACGGCCACACCCTTTTCACCGAGATCAGCCCGCACCCGGTCCTGACCGCTGCCCTGCGCGACACGCTCCCGGCGGGCACGGTGATCACGCACTCCCTCCGCCGGGGACACGACGAGGAGCTGCGCCTGCAGCTCGCCGCCACGGCGGTCGCCATGCCCGCCCTGGTCGCGGCGCCCGCCGGCCGGCTCGTCGATCTTCCGCCCGCACCCTGGCGACACGGACGCCACTGGGTCGCCGCCCGGCGCACCGCGCTCCCGCCCGGCAGCCACCCGCTGCTCGGTGTGCACGTCGAGAGCCCCGCCGGACATGTGTGGACCACGACCCTCGACGACCTCTCCGACGCCCCCTGGCGCCTGGACCCTCCGGCCTGGCGGCCGCACGGACTGCCGGTCATGCCGCTCGCCGTGGTGGCGGCCCTCGCGCAGGCGGCGGCCCGCGAGGTGCTGGGCCGGGCCGAGCTGACCGGCGTCACCCTGGACGCGCTGCTGCCGCTGCCCGCCACGATCACCGTCACCCTCACCCCGTCCGGCGAGGTCGGGATCGACGCCAAGAACGCCGCGGGCGTCTGGGCCAGGTACGGCACCGCGGCCGTCGCGCCCGGCTCGCCTCCGGCCGAAGCCCTCCCCGGCCCCGCGGAGCTGGCCGGGCGGCTGAGTGGCTGGGCGGGGATGCCGGTGCAGATCGGGCGGCTGGGCGGCGACGGCACCCCGGAAGGGGTGCTGACCAGGCAGATCCCGGTCACCGCCGTACCGGTTCCGCTGGCCGGCAAGCTCGTGGGACGCGTGTGGACGCCGGCCCCATGTGTCGAAACCCCGCAAACCGGGAACGGATCCGATCCGCGCCCGGTCCGCGGCTGGCTCATCGTGGCCGGTAAGGGGGATCCGCGGGCCGGGCGCCTGGCCACCGGCCTGGCCTCCGCCGGGCACACCGTCCGGCACCTCGACCTGCCCGGCGTGTCCCCGGCCGGGCCCATGCCCTCCCTGGTCCCGGCCCAGCGATCGGTCTCGCCCGCCGACGAGCCGGTGACGGCCCCGTTCACCGTGCCGGTGGCCGACGAGGTCGTGGTGCTGGTCCCGCCGGGCCTGAATCCGGCGGGCGCCGAGGCCCTGCTCCTCACCGTCACCCGGATCGTCCGGGCGCTGGCCGGCGGCGGGACGCGCCTGCGGCTCGTCACCGATCGGGCGCAGGCCGTACGGGCGGGGGAGGCGGGCGACCCCGGCGCCGCCGCGCTGCGCGGCCTGGTCCGGGTTCTCGCCTTCGAGCAGGCGGGCCTGCGGGCCTGCCTGATCGACGTGGACGATCCGGACGCCCTGGTGGCCGAGCTGGCGGCCGACGCGCCGGACGACGAGGTGGCCTGGCGGGACGGCGTCCGCCACACCGCCCGCCTGGCGGCGCTGCCCGGCGAGGCGGACGGCTCCCGCCGCACCGGAGCCGCCGCGCCCGGCCGGCCCGGCGCCGGCGGGGGCACGCCGGTGGTACGGCGCGGCGGGGGATACCTGATCACCGGCGGGTACGGCGGGCTGGGCCTGGTGGTGGCCCGATGGCTGGTCGACAGGGGAGCTGGGCGGATCGTGCTCGGCGGCCGGTCGGGACCCTCGGACGAGGGCGCCGCGACGATCGCGGAACTGCGGGCACGCGGCGCGGACATCCAGGTCGTGACCGGGGACCTGGCCGTGCCGGGGGTGGCCCGCGGGCTGGTCGACGTGGCCACGGCCGGCGGGGTGCGACTGCGCGGGGTGGTGCACGCGGCGGGCGTGCTGGACGACCGCCTCGTCACCGACGTGGGACCCGAGGACCTGCACCGGGTCTGGTCGGCCAAGGTCCACGGCGGCCTGGCGTTGCACGAGGCCACCAGGGACGCCGGCCTCGACTGGTGGGTGGCGTTCTCCTCGGCGGCGGCGCTGCTCGGCTCGCCCGGACAGGCCGCCTACGCGGCGGCGAACGCCTGGCTGGACGCGTTGTGCGACCTGCGCCGGGCCGAGGGGCTGCCCGCGACGACGATCAACTGGGGCACGTGGGCCGAGGTCGGCGGCGCGAGCCAGGCGGCGCTGCCCGCGGTCTCGCCCCTGACCCCGGACGAGGGGGTCGAGGCGCTGGAGGCCCTGCTGGCGCGTGGCACGGCCGCCGTGGGCGTGCTGCGGCTGGACGCGGCCACGGCCGTCGCGGCCTTCCCCGGCATCGCGCGCATGCCGTACTTCGCGGAGCTCGCGGAGCCGGCGGGCGCGACCGGCGGCGACTGGGCGGGACCCGAGGCGCTGGCCTCGATGGAACCCGGCGAGGCCCTTGAGGTCATCATCGCCAAGGTCAGGGGGCGCACGGCCGTCGTGCTGGGGCTGGAAGCCGCCTGGCTCCAGGAGGGCACGGTGCTCACCGAGGCGGGTCTCGACTCGCTCGCGGCCACCCGGGTGCGCGGCATGATCGAGCACGACTTCGGGGTGGCCGTGCCCGCCGCGCTGCTGCTGCAGGGCGCGACACTCGCAGACGTCGCCGCGGCCGTGGCCGCCGGGCTGGGCGTTCACGGCGTCGCGGGGACACGCCCGGTCGAGCCCAGGGACGCGGCGGAACGGCAGGTCGTCGCGGCGCTCACGCGGCTCCTCGGACGCGAGCCCGGGGTCACCGAGGAGATCCCGCCCGAGGTCCTGCCCGCCCTGCTGGACGTCCTCGGCCGGGAGGCCGGCCGCGAGCTGGCCGCGAGCGGTGCGCCGACCGGAGCCCAGGTCGCCTGCCTGCTCCGGGAGATCGACGAGGAGGAGGCCGGGCGGGGCGTCGTGCGCCCGCTCACCCCCGCGGCCCGCGCCTACCTGGCCGCCCGCCGCGCCGCGGCGGAGGTGCCGGACGCGAGCGCGCCGGACGAGGGCGCGTCGGACGCGAGCGCGCCGGACGAGGGCGCGTCGGACGCGAGCGCATCGGACGAGGGGACGCCGGACGCGGCGGCGGTGGAAGGCGGGTCGGCGCCGCTGTTCCTGGGGCATCCGGCCGGAGGGACCACCGGGGTGTACGCGCTGCTGGCAGGGGCGTTGGGCGCCGACCGGGTGGTGTTCGGGCTGGAGCGGCCGGACGACGTGGGAACCCTCGGCTCGGAGGCGGGGGTGAGCGAGCGGGCGGCCCGCTACGTGGCGGAGATCAGGAAGGTGCAGCCGGCCGGGCCGTACCGGGTGGGGGGATGGTCGTTCGGCGGGATCCTGGCGTTCGAGATCGCGCGGCAGCTCGGGGCGGAGAACGTGGAGCTGGTGGCGATGATCGACTCAGGCCTGCCGGACGAGGTGGCGGCGGCGGAACGGGTGCGGATCGCGGCGCGGAGATACGCGGACTTCGCCGTCTACCTCACCGAGACCTACGGGGTGCGCGTCCGGCTGGCCTACGACGAGCTCGCGGACCTGGACGAGACCGGCCAGCTCGCGCTGGTCGAGGCGCGCGTCGCCGAATCGGGGGTGCTGGACCTGCTGGGAGAGGCCATCCTCCGGCACCAGATCACCTCGCACTCCGACACCCGGGCCATCGAGGGATACCGGGCCGGGACCTACGAGGGCCGCGTGGTGCTCTACCGCTCCACCGACCCGACCCCCTGGGCGGTCGAGGACAGCCGATACGTCCACGCCGACGACCCCACGAGGGGATTCGGCCCGTTCAGCCCGGAGCTGGAGATCGTCACCATCCCCGGGTCGCACCACCTCAACCTGCTCGACCCGCCCCACGTCGAAGTCATCGCCGCTCATCTTGGAGGCCAGCTGTGACACTCGCCCAGGCCGTCGTCGACGGTGCCGACCCCGAAGAGCTCGCGCGCCTGGAGGTCCCCACGACCTTCCGGGCCGCCCACACGCGCAAGGACGAGGTCGGCGTGTTCGGCCGCAGCCCGCACGGCGTCAACGGCGTCGACAAGGACATCACCGCGTCCATCCACGTGGACGACGTGCCCATGCCGGAGCTGGCGCCGGACGAGGTGCTGATCGCGGTCATGGCGAGCGCCATCAACTTCAACACCGTGTGGACGGCCATGTTCGAGCCGATCCCGACGTTCGCGTTCCTGGAGCGCTTCGGGCGCGAGGACCCGCGGCACGACCAGGACTTCCACGTGCTCGGCTCGGACGCCAGCGGAGTGGTCGTCCGGATGGGCGCCGCCGTACGGCACTGGAAGATCGGTGACAGGGTCGTCGTCTCGCCCGCCTACGTGGACGCGCAGGACCCGATCACCCACGCCGACTCCATGCTCGGCGCCGACCTGCGAGCCTGGGGGTTCGAGACGAACTACGGCGGGCTGGCCGAGTTCGCGGTGGTCAAGGCCACCCAGCTCCTGCCCAAGCCCAAGCATCTGACCTGGGAGGAGGCCGCCTGCAACATGCTGTGCGCCTCCACCGCCTACCGGATGCTGGTCGGCGAGCACGGCTCCCGGATGAAGCAGGGCGACGTGGTGCTGATCTGGGGCGCGACCGGTGGGCTCGGCGCGTACGGCGTGCAACTCGTCAAGAACGGCGGCGGTATCCCGGTCGGCGTGGTCAGCTCCGAGGAGAAGGCCGACCTGCTGCGCCGGATGGGCTGCGAGCACGTCGTGGACCGCTCGCAGTTCGAGCATCTCAACGACGAGAAGGCATGGCGCAGGCTCGGCGGCGAGGTCCGCAGGCAGACCGGGGAGGACCCGCACATCGTCTTCGAACACACCGGCAAGGAGACCTTCGGCGCGTCCGTCTACGTCGCGCGGCGCGGCGGCTCCGTCGTCACCTGCGGATCCTCCAGCGGCTACGCCCACGAGTACGACAACCGGCACCTGTGGATGAAGCTCAAGCGGATCGTCGGCTCCCACGGGGCGAACTACCAGGAGTGCCACGAGGTCAACCGGCTGCTCTCGCTGGGCGTGCTGCAGCCCACCCTGTCCACGGTCTACCCCCTCGCCCAGACCGGCGACGCCGCCCGTGCCGTACAGCTCAACAGGCATGTCGGCAAGGTCGGCGTGCTGGGTCTGGCTCCCGCCGAGGACCTCGGCGTCGAGGATCGGGCGCTCAGGGAGCGCGTCGGCGAGGACCGGATCAGGATGTTCCGGAGCTGACGGACCTCCTGGCGCGCAGGACGATCTCCAGCTCGAACCGGACGTCGGGATCGCTGAGCTGGTCGCCGTAGAGCTCCTCTAGCTGGCGCAGCCGGTAGCGCACGGTCTGCGGGTGCACGTGGAGGCGGGCGGCGACCTCCCCGGCGCCCCGGCCGTGCCGCAACCACGCCAGCAGCGTCTCGGCCAGCCGGTCCTGCTGGCTGGGACGCAGGTGGGCCAGCGGCGCCAGCCGCACTTCGGTGAGGGCGTTGACCAGCTCCTCGTCCTTGAACACGATCAGGGTGGCCATGTGGTCGGAGCAGCGGAGCACGCCGCGCTCCTCGGTGAGAACGCCCCGCCTGTGCAGGTCCAGTGCCTCGCGGGCCCAGCGTAACGAGGTGGCGGCGGCCGCCAGCGGCACGGCGGGCCCGACCGCCGCCTTCCAGCCGCGCAGCCCGGCCTCCAGAGTCTGGGCCTGACCGGGGCCGTTGGGGTCGGGCACGATCAGGCAGGGACCGGGCCGGTCGAGGCCGGACAGCACGTCCGGCGGAAGCGAGGGAGCGCGGTATCCCCGGGAACGCTCGTCCAGGGCGACCCCGGCCACGGTCTTGGGCAGCCGCCAGCCGGCCGCCTTGGCCAGGTCGGCGATCGCGTCGGGAGAGGCGGCCGGCTGGCTCAGCAGAAGATCCATCAGCCGGTGGCGGCGGCGCTCGATCTCTCCCGCCGCGCGTGCCCTGGCCTCGTCGAAGCCCTCGGCGGCGGCGTCGGCGAGCTGGTCGAGGTAGACGAAGATGGCCTCGCCCAGGTCGTAGAGGTGCTGCGGGGTGAGACCGAGCTGCTCCGACTGCTCGGTCAGCCGCCGCCAGGCCACCCGGGCGCCCAGCCGCATCGCGGTCTGCAGCGGATCGAGATTGCGGCCCTCGTTGGCCTCGCCGCGTCCGATGGTGCGGAACACGTCGGGCTCCCACGGCGTGCTGGGATTCTCGATCCGGTCGACGAACTGGCGCAGCGCCTCGTCCACGGCCAGCCGGATGGCCTTGATGTAGATCTCGTCGGCCGGTCGCGAGTATTCGGGGATGCGGGCCGTGATCTCGTCGATCACCTGGTCGGCGACCTCGGCGAGACCCGGTCTCAGCAGCCTGGCGACTTCTGCGGGCGCCGATCCCCACAGCCGCTGATCGGATAGATCATGAGATCTCCCCTTACGGCCGCCGAAGCCGGTGACAACGAGCCTGGAATCTTCTTTTATCGACATAGACCCTCCCGTCGGAGTGCGCCTCACATTCTGATCTCATTGACACTTTGAGCAAGAAGCAAACGCTTGTTCTTGTCTCAAATGCAACATATGAGGCATCCGGCGGGAGGGCCATGATTATTTGAGGTATCCGGCGAACTCCTCCAGGGAGATCAGCCCGTCGCCGTCCAGGTCGATCCTGGCGATGGCGGCCTCGGCGGCCTCCGGGGTGATCGGCTGGCCGAGCACCTCCATCAGGCGCGTCATCTCGGTGGCCGAGATCAGGCCGTCGCCGTCGACGTCGATAATCTTGAAAGTCGTCGCGTAGTCGTCCGCCACGATTGCATCCGCCTTCCGGTAGCGGGGAAATCAGACGCCAAGCACATTAGCGGGATGTCGCCGCCGCGCGGACAGCCCCTTCGTCATCCGTTCGAACCGCCACGTCCGCCGTCCGCCGTTCCCGTGAACGGTCCCGTCCGCCGTCCGCACGAACGACGGACGGGACCGTCCGTTCAGACCACCGCGCCCGATCCCTGGCGGGTCCGGGGCGCGGGTCCGCTCCGGGGTCGCGGCGGCGGCATCGAGCTACGCCGTTCGAACGTGATCGACAGCGGCGCCGCGACCAGCGCCGAGGACAGCGTGCCGACGACGATGCCGATCAGCAGCGCCACCGCGAAGTCGGTCAGCGAATCGCCGCCGAGGACGGCCAGGGCGGTCAGGATGAACAGCGCGCCCAGGCCCGTGTTCACCGTGCGCGGCACGGTCTGCAGGATCGCGTCGTCGATCATCTCCGCGAACGGCCTCCCGGGCCGCAGGGCCCACAGCTCGCGGACGCGGTCGAAGACCACGACCTTGTCGTTGACGGAGTAACCGACCACGGTGAGCATCGCCGCCAGGAACACCCCGTCCACCGGCTTGCCCAGCCACGCGAACGCGCCGACCACGATCGCGGCGTCCGTGACCAGGGCCAGCACCGCCGCAAGCCCGAACGTCCAGCGGAACCGGAAAGCCAGGTAGGCGAGCTGCGCGGCGAGCGCGACGCCCAGCGCGATCAGCGCGTTGCGGCGCAGCTCGTCGCCCAGGCTCGGGCCGATGAGCTCGTCGCGCACCTTGGTCACCTGCCCGGCCCCGCTCTCCAGCGCCGCCTCGATCCGCGTCAGATCATCGGCGCTGAGCCGCCCGGCCCGGATGGAGATGTCCGCGCCGGAAGACTGCACCACCGCGTTCGGCAACCCGGCCTCGACGACCAAATCGCGGGCGGCGTCGGCGGCGATCGGGGCGCCGGTGGAGTACTCCACCAGCCGACCACCGGTGAACTCCACCCCGAAGTCGACTCCCCGCACCGCCGCCCCGGCCACGGCGCCGGCCAGCAGCACGCACGTGACCACGAGATAGGCCACACGGTGACGCATCAGGCCGGGCCTGCGCGTGTTCAGCCAGGTCCGGACCCGCCCGATGTCGGACAGGCCGGTCAGCCGTGGCCGCCGGGCCACCGACTGCCTCGTCACCGCCCACTCGGCCAGGACCCGGGTGACGACCATGGCGGTGACCAACGAGGCGACCACGCCGATGCTCAGCGTGACGCCGAAGCCGCGCACCGGCCCGGAGGCCAGGAAGAACAGCAGCCCCGCGGCCAGCAGCGTGGTGATGTTGGAGTCGGCCACCGCGCTCCAGGCGTTGCGGAAACCCTTCTCCAGTGCGGGCCGGAGCTTCGGTCCGGCGGCGTACTCCTCCCTGGCCCGTTCGAAGACCAGCACGTTGGCGTCCACCGCCATGCCGATCGCCAGCACGAATCCCGCCAGTCCCGGCAGGGTGAGCGTGGCGCCGAGCGCGACCAGCGCCGCGTAGGAGACGAGCCCGTAACAGGCCAGGGCGACGGCGGCCAGGAGTCCCATCAGCCGGTAGGTCACCACGATGAACAGCGCGGTGAGCAGCACGCCGATGACGGCCGCCTCGGCACTGGCCGCGATCGCCGCCGCGCCGAGCGTCGGGCCGACGATCCGCTGCTCGACGATCTCGACGGGCACCGGCAGCGAGCCGCCCTTGATCAGGACGGCCAGGTCTTCCGCCTCCTCGGCGGTGAAGGAACCGGTGATCTCGGTGGAGTCGCCCGGCATGCCCACGTCGCAGGCCACGCCCTCGTTCACCTGGGGCGAGACGATGACCTTGTCGTCGAGCACGATGGCGACGCGCCGCTTCGGGTCGCCCGCCGGGTTGCACGCCGCCTCGCCGGTCAGCTTCGCCCACGCCTGACGGCCCTCCTCGCGCAGGTCGACGGTGACGAACCAGCCGCCGCCTCGCTGGGGGTCGGTCCCGGCACGGGCGTCGCCCACACCGTCTCCGGTGAGCCGGGCCGGGCCGATGAGCAGCTTCACGCCGTCCTCGTCGGCGATGATCCGCTCGTCTTTGCCGGCACGGGTCGCCGGATCGGCCAGGGCGAGGACGGGGTGGAAGGTGAGCTGGGCGGTCTTGCCGATGACCTCGGCGGCCTCGGCCGGGTCCTGCACGCCGGGCAGTTCCACGATGATGCGCCGCTCACCCGAGCGGGCCAGCGGCGCGTCCGCCACGCCCAGGGCGTCGGCCCGGCGGCGGAGCACCTCCAGGGCGCGGTCGGTGGCCGCGGCGTCGGCCTTGACGGTCGGAGAGTCCTTGGTCTCCAGGACGATCTGGGTGCCGCCGCGCAGGTCGAGACCGAGGCGCGGGGTCATGGTCAGGGCGATGAGAAGGGACAGGGCGATGACGGCGAACGCCGTCACCGCGCGCACCACAGGGGCACGCGACATGGGGGCCTCCACAGGCAGGGAAAGGTTTGCGGTACGGCGAAGCACCCGCAGCGGCTCTGGGCCCGGCTGCGAGGTGTTTCAGACGCCTGTGGAGGGCGGCGCCCGGCTGGGGTGGAGGAGGGGAGCCGCCGGCGGGCGCGGATCGTCGTCCCGGGCCCGGTGCGAGCCGAGGCCGGGGTCGAGGGACGGCAGAGGGGCGTCCGGCGGGCGGGCCGCGACCGGGTGGCCGCCGCCGGCTCCGGCGCCGAGGAGGCCCGCGGTGACGGCGTGCTGCTCCCGGCCGGGGTGAACCTGACGGGACAGGGGCCGGTGCTCTCCGGCGGCCGTGGCGACCGCGGGGTGCCCCAGGAGGGCGGTGACGCCGCCCCCGCTCAGGCCTCCGGAGACGAGCAGGGGGAAAAGGAGGGCGAGCAGCCAGCCGAGGGGCGCACCGCGCCGCAGCTGCCGCATGATCTCCTCCTGGCCGTCGGTCCCACCGTAGCCCTTCACCCGCGAACACGGGCAGGTGTCCCTTCCCCCGATAAACCGCTCATGTGGGGGTAGTCCCAATCCCATGCGACTGACCTACACAGCTGATCTGTGGTGGAAGAACGCGGTGGTCTACTGCCTGGACGTCGAGACCTACAAGGACGGCAACGGCGACGGCATCGGTGACTTCCGCGGCCTGACCCAGCAGATCGACCACCTGGACCGACTCGGGGTGACCTGCATCTGGCTGATGCCGTTCTTCCCGACCCCCAACCGCGACGACGGTTACGACATCACCGACTTCTACTCGGTGGATCCCCGGCTGGGCACGCTCGGCGACTTCGTGGAGTTCATGCGCACCGCCAGGGACCGGGGCATCCGGGTGATCGCGGACCTGGTGGTCAACCACACCTCCGACGAGCACCCCTGGTTCAAGGAGGCGCGCTCCAGCCGGGACTCCGCCAAGCGGGACTGGTACATCTGGCAGGACGATCCGGATCCGGTCGATCCCAAGGCCATCGTCTTCCCCGACAAGGAGGACAGCATCTGGGAGCTGGACGAGAAGACCGGCCAGTACTACCTCCACAGCTTCTACCGGTTCCAGCCCGACCTGAACGTGGCCAACCCGGAGGTCCGCGACGAGATCGCGCGCATCCTCGGCTTCTGGATGGAGCTGGGGCTGTCCGGCTTCCGGGTGGACGCGGTGCCGTTCCTGATCGAGGGCGTCGGCCCCGATCCGCACGAGTTCCTCGCCGACCTGCGTGCCTTCATGAACCGCCGCGACGGCGGCGCCATCCTGCTGGGCGAGGTCAACCTGCCCTACCCGGACCTGATGAAGTATTTCGGCAACGGTAACGGCGACCAGGTCACCATGTGCTTCGACTTCATCGGCATGCAGCGCTTCCACCTGTCGATGGCCCGCCAGAACCCGCGGGTCCTCGCCGAGGCGCTGCGCGAGCGGCCCGCTCCGCCCGACGACTCCCACTGGGCGACCTTCATCCGCAACCACGACGAGCTGACCCTGGACAAGCTCACCGACGCCGAACGCCAGGAGGTCTTCGACGCCTTCGGCCCGGAAAAGGACATGCAGGTCTTCGGCCGGGGTCTGCGCCGCCGCCTGCCTCCGATGCTCGGCGGCGACCTGCGGCGACTCAAGCTGGCCTACAGCGTCCTGTTCTCCCTGCCGGGCACGCCGGTGCTCTTCTACGGCGAGGAGATCGGCCTCGGTGAGAACCCCGAGGCCGAGGGCCGGATGGCGGTGCGGATCCCGATGCAGTGGTCCGGCTCCGGAGGTTTCTCACCCGACCCCAAGACGCCCGTCCTGCCTCCCGACGGTGAGTACGGTCCGCGCAACGTCAACGTGGAGGACCAGCGCCGCGATCCCGGCTCGCTGCTCAAATGGGTCGCGATGCTGGTCGAGCGCTACCGGGAGTCGCCGGAGCTGGCCTGGGGACGCTACGAGGTGCTGGACGCCGGAGACGAGGCCGTGCTGGCCCACCGGGCCGACGCCGAGGGCGGCACCGTGATCGCCGTCCATAACTTCGCCGACCGCGAGGCGCGGGCGGAGCTGGTGCTGAAGGACCTCGGCCACTGCGACGTGCTGACCGACCTGCTGGTGGACGGCACTCTCGACCTGCCTACGGACGGCCGGGTGGAGTTCGTCCTGGAGCCGTACGGCACGCGCTGGCTGCGCGCCACCGTTCCCGACGCGCCCCTGGAGGACAGCTCGGCCAAGAGCAACTGACGTCCATCCCCGCCTGGCCGTGCGAGCACGTCGCCGGCCTCGTCGCGAGAGCGGGTGGTCACGGCCGGTGGGGACGGTCGTGGCGCGGATCCCGCCGGGTCTTGAGCCTGTCCAGCCGGTGGATCAGGTCGTCGCGGACCTCGGTCAGCGCGGCGGGCAGTTCGGGCTCGGCCGAGGTGGCCACCAGGGGGTCGACCCGGGCGAGCCGGCATTCGAGGGTCACCTTCTGTTCCGCCCGGCCGCGGTTCTTGACGCTCAGACGCAGCTCCACCGAGTCGGGGGGAAACGAGCGCAGCCGTTTCCCCAGGGCGGTGAACCGCTCGACGATCTCCGCGCGCTCGTTCTCGGTGAAGCCGGTGCCGAGGACGAGCCGCTCGCCGAGGACGTCCGTCTGATCGTCATCCGTGTTGTCCGCCATCGCCCGCATCCCATCTTGTAGTTATATAACTACAATAAGTAACAGAAGTGGGGCGGTTGGCATCACCCAGGGGGCGTTGGCTAGCTTCCAGGGCATGTTGCACGGTCGGAAGAAGGAACTGGCGGAGATCGACCGCCTCCTCGCGGATGCGAGGGCGGGACTCAGTTCGGCGTTGATCATGCGGGCCGAGCCGGGCTGGGGGAAGACGGCTCTGCTCGGCCACGCGGAGCAGGCCGCGGACGGGTTTCTGATCATGCGCGGCGTCGGCGTCGAAACCGAGACGGAGCTGCCCTTCGCCGCCCTGCAGATGCTGCTGCGACCTGCCCTCGACCGTCTCGGCGAGCTTCCCGGGCCGCAGGCGGCCGCGCTCCGGGGCGCGTTCGGCCTGGCACCCGCCACCGGGGCCGACAGGTTCCTCATCGGGCTGGCCACGCTCACCCTCCTGGCGGAGCTGGCCGAGGACAGGCCGGTGCTGTGCCTGATCGACGACGCCCAGTGGCTGGACGGCCCCTCGTCCGAGGCGTTGCTGTTCGCGGCGCGGCGGCTGCACGCGGAGGGGATCGTGATGCTGTTCGCGGCGCACGAGGACTTCACCGCCCCGACGTTGCCCACGATGCGGCTCGGCGGGCTGGATCGCGCCGCCGCCACGGCGATGCTCGCGGAGCGGGCCCCGGATCTGCCGTCGCACGTGCGGGATCGGATCCTGGCCGAGTCGGAGGGCAACCCACTGGCGCTGACCGAGCTGCCGGGTGCGGACATCGGCGCACTGCCGATCGTGCCGCTCCCGCTGCCACACCGGCTGCGGGAGACCTACCGGCGCAGGATCGACGAGCTGCCCGCGCGGGCGCGGACGTTCCTGCTGGTGGCCGCCGCCGAGGAGCGCTCCGACCTCACCGCCGTCCTGCGGGCCCTGCGAATCCTGGGCGTCGCCGAGGACGCGCTGGAGCAGGCCGAGCGTGCCGGGATCGTCGCGGTCCGCGAGCGCTCGGTGGTCTTCGGCTACCCGCTGATGCGCGCCGCCGCCTACCAGGCGGGGTCCTTCGCCGAGCGGGCCGCCGTCCACCGTGCTCTCGCCGAGGTCTTCACCGACGACCCCGATCGGCGAGCCTGGCACCTCGCCGCCGCGGCGACCGGCCCGGACGAGGAGGTCGCCGCGGGGCTGGAGTCGGCGGCCGAACGGGCCGGACAGCGGACCGGATACGCCGCCGCGGCGACCGCGCTCGAACTCGCCGCGCGGCTCACCCCGGCGCGGGAGCGGCGGGCCGGCCGTCTTCTCCGGGCGGCGGAGACGGCGTTCGGCGCGGGGCAGCCCACCCGGGCGACCGCCCTGGCCGACCAGGCCGCCGAACTGATCGAAGATCCGGCGCAACTCGCCCGGCTGGCCGTGCTGCGAGCCGGGATCGAATACGAACACGGCTCCCTGCGCGCGGTCCACGAGATCCTCACGGCGGCGGCGCAGACGGTGCCCGACCCCGTCACCGCCGCGGCGCTGCTGCTGGACGCCGCCAGGGCGGCCTGGGCGGTGGGCGATCCCGGCCGATTGGAGCTGGTGCACGGCAGGCTGCGCGCGTTGCCGCTGCCGCCGGAGGACGCCACCGTCGCCTCGGTCGGCGCCATGATCGAGTTGGTCGCCGGGGATCCGGTCATCGGCCTGTCCGGGCTGCGTGGCCACCTGGCCCGGATGCCGGGCCGCACGGGCGGCAAGGGTCCCGCTCCCGCCACCACCCTCGCCCTCCTGTCCGGGGACTTCGAAACGGTGCGGGAAGCCATGCTCACGCTTGTCGCCGAGTGCCGCGCGCAGGGCATGATCGGCTGGTTGCCGCCCGCCCTCGGCGCCCTCGCCGAGGCGGAGATCCATCTGGGCCGTTTCCGCGACGCGGCCGTGTCCGCGGAGGAGGCCCTGCGCATCGCCGAGGACATCGGCCGCTCGCACCGCACCGCCCATCTGTACGGCGTCCTGGCGTTCGTCGCGGCCATCGGTGGCGAGGCGGAACGGTGCCGGGACCTCGCCGAGCGCAACCTGCGCCACTTCGCCTTGGACTACAACGCCTCGGGTGCCGCCTGGGGCGAATGGGCCCTGGCCGTGCTGGACCTGGGCTCCGGCCACCCGGAGACGGCGCTCGACCGCTTGGAGGCCGCCGCCGACGGGCCGATCGGACACCAGAACCACGCCGACCACTTCGCGCCCGACCAGATCGAGGCCGCGATACGGCTGGGTGCTCCCGAACGGGCCACCGTGCCGCTCCTGCGGTTCGAGCGGTGGGCCGCCGCGGTCGACGCCCCCTGGGCGCAGGCCGTCCTGCATCGCTGCCGCGCTTTGCTGGCCGACGACCCCGAACCCTGCTTCATGCGGGCCGTACACCTTCACGCGACGGGCGGGCGGCCGTTCGACTCGGCCAGGACCCGGCTCCTCTACGGCGAGTGGCTGCGTCGCCTGCGTCGCAAATCCGAGGCCCGCACCCACCTGCGGGCCGCGCTGGAACTCTTCGAACGGGTCGGCGCGACCCCCTGGGCGGACCACGCCCGCGCGGAGCTGCGGGCCGCCGGGGAGGCGGTCGCCCAGGTCGGCCCCGACGCGGCGGCGCTGCTCAGCCCGCAGGAGCTCCAGGTCGTACGGCTGGCCGCCGCGGGCGCCACCAACCGGGAGATCGCCGCACAGCTTTTCCTCAGTCCCAAGACCGTCGGTCACCATCTCTACCGCGCCTTTCCCAAGCTGAGGGTCTCCACCCGGGTCGAACTGGCCAGGCTCGCCCTGTGAGGAGCGGGCACGCGGGGATCGAACTGGCCAGGCGCGCTCTGTGAGGGGCGGGCACGCGGGGAGGGGGCGGTCGCCGAACGACCGCCCCCTCCCCGCTGCTCCCCGGCCCGTCCCGCCGCTCACACGATGTCGCGGCGCCGGTAGGCGAGCAGGCCCGCCCCGCAGAGCAGGGCTGCGACCGCGGTGAGCGCCACGATCGGGGTGGCGGCGAACTCACCGCCGGACAGGATCTTCGGCAGGTGGTGGAAGGGCACCGCGGTGTTCGCGATCCAGTAGTCCATGCCGAGGATCGGGCCGAGCACCTCACCGAAGAGGTTGACGAACAGGAAGGCGCCCCAGGAGATCGCGGCGGCGAGCCTCGGCAGGAGCCCGAAGGCCAGCACCGCGACCCCGCCGACCGTCCACACGGCCGGGACCTGGACGAGCGTGGCGCCGAGCACCCTGACGGTGTCGCCCGTGGCCAGCCCCATGGTGAGCCCCGCGGCGGCCAGCACGGCCACCGGGCCCAGGGCGGCGAAGACCAGGTGGCTCGCGGCCAGCCGGAGACGGCCGACCGGGGTGGCCAGCAGCATCTCCGTGTGCCCGGTGCTCTCCTCGCCGCGCAGCCGCAGCGTCGCCAGGGCGGGATAGAGGGCGGCGGTGTAGCCGAGACTGAGCGCGATCAGCCAGAGGTAGGCGTCGGTGAGGCTGGACCCCTCCGGGCCGGCGTAGCGGCGGAAGAACTCCTGGATCGAGGCGCCCTCACCGGCCACCTCGGGGATCGTGGCGGCCAGGCCGCCGAAGAACACACCCATCACCGCGAAGCCGGTCGTCCAGCCGAGCAGCAGGCCACGCTGGAGCCGCCAGGCGAGGGCGAGCGGGCTGCGCAGGCCGGGGGCGGCGGTGGCCGGGCCGGGGCGCTGGGGGATCAGGCCGGTGCCCAGATCCCTGCGGGCGGCCAGCCGGTAGGCCACGGCGATCGTGAGGAGGGCGACCGACAGGCCCAGGGCGAGCGGTGTCCACCGCTCGTCCGCGTAGGGGCGGATGAGGTGGCTCCAGCCCTGCGGGGACAGCCATTTGATCCACTCCTGGCCGGAGCCGTCCGCGACGAACCGCAGCACGTAGCTCACGGCCAGGACCCCGCTCGCCAGGGCGGTCGCGGTACGCGCCCGCTCGGTGAGCTGGGTCGTCACCGCCGCGACCCCGGCGAAGATCAGCCCGGGTACGGTCATCCCGATGCCGAGCGCCAGCGACCCGGTCGCGTCCAGTCCGGCGCCCGTCATGCCGAGTGCGATGACCAGGCCGGTGAGGAGGCTCGCGGCACAGGTCACCACCAGGCTCGCGGTCAGTGCCGCGAAGCGGCCGACCACGGCGGAGCCGACCAGCTCGGCCCGCCCCGACTCCTCCTCGGCGCGGGTGTGCCGCACGACCGTCAGCACGGCCATGAGCCCGATCAGCGTGTAGACGATGTCGGCGATCTTCCAGACGGTCATGCCGCCGAGCGTGGGGCTGTAGATCTCGCCGCCGAAGGCGATCAGCGCCCGGTTGCCGCCCATCTCGGCGGCGAAGTCCGCGATGGCCTGTGTGGTGGGGAAGGTCTGGGCGTATCGCTTGACCTGTCCCACGGTCATCACGACGAGCAGGGCGATCCACAGCGGGGTCATGACGCGTTCGCGCCGCAGGGCCAGCCGGATCAGGGCACCGGTTCCGATCAGGGAGTTCATCGGACGACCTCGGCCTTCGTGTCGCTCTCGTAATGCCGCATGAACAGCTCCTCCAGCGTCGGCGGCTGGCACGTGAGGTTCCGCACGCCCGCGGCGGTGAGCGCGCGCAGCACGTCGTTGAGCTCATCGGCGTCCACCTGGCAGCGGACGAGGTTGCCGTCGGTCTCCAGGCCGGGGATCGCCGGTGGCGGGCCGGCCAGCTCGGCGGTGATCGAGATCCGGGTGAGATGCCGCAGGTCGGCGAGGGTGCCGGACTCGACGTTACGGCCGGCCCTGATGATGCTCACCCGGTCGCAGAGGGTCTCGACCTCCGACAGGATGTGGCTGGACAGCAGCACGGTCCTGCCCTTGGCCTTCTCCTCGGCGACGCAGCTTCGGAAGACGGCCTCCATCAGCGGGTCCAGGCCCGAGGTCGGCTCGTCCAGGATCAGCAGTTCGGCGTCCGAGGCGAACGCCGCGACCAGCGCCACCTTCTGCCGGTTGCCCTTGGAGTAGGCGCGTGCCTTCTTGCGGGGGTCCAGCTCGAACCGGTCGAGCAGCTCCGCCCTGCGCCCGGCGTTCAGGCCGCCGCGGAGCCTGCCGAGCAGGTCGATCACCTCGCCGCCGGTCAGCTGGGGCCAGAGCGCCACATCACCGGGGACGTAGGCGAGCCTGCGGTGCAGTCCGGTGTCGGCGGGGTCGCCGCCGAGCAGCCGGACCGTGCCGCCGTCGGCGCGCATCAGACCGAGTAGGACACGGATCGTGGTGGACTTTCCAGCTCCGTTGGGACCGAGGAAGCCGTGCACCTCGCCGGTTCTGACGGTGAGGTCCAGGCCGTCCAGGGCACGGGTCCGGCCGAAGGTCTTGACCAGGCCGGACACCGCGATGACGTGCTCCATGGGGGAACTCCTGCGTTCTGTGAGGGTCGTTCCTCACAGGTCACGACGCTAGGGATCCCGTGGCCGGCGCGGTATCGGGCGAATGCCCCAATCGGTGGCGCCCGGCCCACGTGCGGGACTGCCTCTCAGTGCACATATGCTTCGCATGGCCAAATTTATGGATTTAGCGTGACTTAAAGGGAGAAATTGACCGTGTACAAGGAGTTCGCAGTCGAGGCCGTGGTGTGGCTGATCCCCGTCGTCGTGCTGCTCGGCCTGGCCTTCATGATCACTGCTACCTGATCCGGACGCGGCCGAAGGCCCACCAGAGCCACCCCTGCGACGCCACCAGCACGGGAGTGATCACCAGCAGTGACGGAGTGAGCAGGGCGAGGGTCGCCGGGTCGGCCAGGTTCTCCGCCAGTGGCAGGCGGGACCCGGCCAGCAGGCAGGCCAGTGCCATCCCGCCCGAGGTCAGGGCGTAGATCGTGCGCTCGCCCGAGGCTCCGGCGAACCGCCGTGCCCGCTCCCTCGGGCCGCCGTACAGCCGCAGAGCGGCCAGGGCCAGCCCGTGGGCGCAGAACAAGGCGACGACCGCGGGCACGACGATCGCCGCGCCGAGAGCGGTGACGCCCTCCCGGCCTGTCCCGGCGAGGACGAAACCCCAGCTCAGCACCACCGTCCAGCTTCCCCCGACCACGGCGCCGTCACACCCGGCCCGCCACGCGGCCCGTTCCACCCGGCCCCGCAGCCAGATGCCCGCGTCCCGGCTCACCCAGCCGAGCAGCAGCGTCACGAACGGCACGTACAACCCGCCCAGCAGTTCCCCCTCCAGGATGGGGAAGGCCCCGGCGAGGACCCCGGCCGCCGCGACCAGCCACACCTCGTTGGACAGGAAGAACGGGGTGATCGAGGCGAGCACCCGCCCGCGCTCTTCGCCGGAGCGGCCGAGGTACGGCAGAAGCATGCCGATCCCCAGATCCGCGCCCGCCAGCACGAAGTAGCCGACGGCGAAGAACGCCAGAAACGCGATTTCCACGGAAGTCCTCTCAGAAGGCCAGGACGGGCAGCGGCTCGGCGGCGAGGGCGGTGCCGGGGGCGGCCTCCTCGGGGCCCCGGCGGGCGCTGCGGGCGAGCATCCAGGTGTTGACGGCGATCAGCAGGCCGAACAGCGAGGCGAAGGCGACCAGCGAGAACCGGAGCGCACCGGGTGACAGGTCGCCCAGCGCGTCCCGCGTGGTCAGCAGGCCGTACACCACCCAGGGCTGGCGGCCCGCCTCCCGAAACAGCCAGCCGGCGAGCATGGCGGCGAACGGTAGCGGGATCGCCGCGGTCAGCAGCAGGTGCCAGATCCGCAGCCGTCGGACCGTCCAGGGGAACAGCGCCAGCAGGGTGCTCAACCCCGAGACGAGCAGCATCACCGCGAAGGCGATCATCATGGCGGTGGCGCCGATCTGCACCGGCGCGGCGGACGGGATGTAGTCGCCGGGCCCGTGCGCGGCGACCATCCCGGCCTGGAGCCGCGCGACCTCCTCCGTCCGGTGGGCGTAGACCGCCAGCTTCATCGGCTGCGCCGTGTCGAACTGCAGACCGCCGAACGTCGCGGTGACCATCAGCGCGGGCAGGGTGGTGAACACCCCGATCCGCAGTGACCGGCGGAAGAACTCCTGCTCCCCGGTGCGCCGGCGCAGGTGGTGGGCGCTCACTCCGGCCATGAAGAACCCGGCGACCACCAGTGCGCCGGACAGGATGTGCACGGCCGCGACGACCGCCGCCGGGTTGGTGAGCACCGCCGTCACGTCGGTGAGCCGGAGCACGCCGTCCACCACCTCGGCGCCGACCGGGTTCTGCAGGAAACCGTTGGAGACCATGATCCAGTAAGCGGAGGCGTAGGCGGTGAGGGTGACCACCCAGATCACCCCCAGGTGTGCCCACCGGTTCAGCCGGTCCCAGCCGAAGATCCACAATCCGAGGAACGTCGACTCGACGAAGAAGGCGGTGAGCGTCTCCATCGCCAGCGAGGCGCCGAACACGTTGCCCGCGAAGTGCGTCAGCCCGTTCCAGACCAGGCCGAGCTGGAACTCCATCACCAGGCCGGTGACGATCCCCATCGCGTAGTTGATCACGTAGAGCCGTCCCCAGAACCGCGTCATCCGCCGGTGCACGGCCGAGCCGGTCAGCGTGGCCCGGGTCTGCATGAGTGCCACCAGGGTCGCCAGGCCGAGGGTCAGGGCCACGAACAGGAAATGCGATCCGGCGGTGAGGGCGAACTGCAGGCGGGCGAGGTCGAGCGTCTCCATGCCCCGAGGTTCGCGGTACGGTCGCCGCCCGCGCGTCCCTCCCGGCGTGTATCCGCCGTACTCCAGAAGTCGCGCCCGCGCGCCCGCGCCGTACACCTCTTCGCGCCTGCTTGAGGATCACGACGTGCTTTCCGGCGGCCCTCCGCCGGTCCTGGACCGCCCTACCGCCGCCCCTCAAACCTGGTGGCGGAGCGTTTCGGTGGTGTGGGCGCCGGTCGGCACCGAGGCCGAGATGTAGGTGGAGGTGAAGGCGGTGGCCGGCCGGACCGAGATCTCACCCTGCGCTGAGGACACCTTGACAGCGGGCCCTGAGCTACCGATGATCGATGCGCTATACCGATTTATCTCCAGTCCCCGTCTGTCTTTCTGACAGGTGGTGAGCTGGACTTAACCGATATAGCAGCATGCCCCCCCGTGATGAGGAGTCGATCGATGAGTGCACCGCTGATGCGGAGAAGGACCCTGCTGTCGGTCCTGGCCGCGGCCACCGCCGGTGTCGCGCTGCCCACCACGGCGCACGCCGAGCGCCGCCCACGTGCGAAGACCGGACCGATCTCGGTCGTCTACGTCGAGGTCAACAACGAGAGCATGACGAACGCCGCGAAGTACACGCTCGCCAAGGGCGGTGCGCAGGTGTTCGACATCGCGGTCATCTTTGCGGCCAACATCAACTACGACGGCACGAACGCCTACCTGCACTTCAACGAGAACGTGCAGAACGTGCTCGACAACGTGGCGACCGAGATCCGCCCGCTGCAGCAGAAGGGCATCAAGGTCCTGCTGTCCGTCCTCGGCAACCACCAGGGCGCCGGCTTCGCGAACTTCCCGTCCCGGCAGGCCGCTGACGCGTTCGCCCAGGAGCTGGCCGACGCGGTGACGACGTACGGACTCGACGGCATCGACTTCGACGACGAGTACGTCGAGTACGGCAACAACGGCACCGGTCAGCCGAACGACTTCTCATTCGTCTACCTGGTCTCGGCCCTGCGCCAGAAGCTGCCGAACAAGCTCATCACGCTGTACGACATCGGCCCGGCCTCGGGCCGCCTGACCTACAACGGGGTGAGCATCGCCAACACCTTCGACTACGCCTGGAACCCGTACTACGGCACCTGGGCCGTGCCGAGCGGCCCGAGCTCCAAGTCCCGTCTCTCCCCGGCCGCGGTGTCGTTCAGCGCGACCAGTTCGTCCACCGCCGCGCGCCTGGCCCAGCGCACGGTCAACGAGGGGTACGGCGTCTTCCTCACCTACAACCTCACCGCGGCGAACACGGCCTCCTACATCTCGGCGTTCACCAACAAGCTCTACGGCAGCTCTGCCGTCTACAACGCCTAGGTGTACTGACCACAGAGGTCGAGTACGGGAGCGACACGGGCCCGATGTTCTTGGAATGAAGGAGGGTCTCCGTCGGCTCGGTGTGGATCGCGACACCTACACCGAGCCGACGGAGACCCTCATGCCTCACCGTAACGTCTCTTTGACCGAGACCGGCAGGCTGTGTCTCGCCCGGTGCGCCGTGGATGACGGGTGGCCGCTGCGGCGTGCCGCGGGACGGTACACCTAGTCCATCCACCCGGGGGTGACCACGCCCGCCTCGTAGGCGAGGACCACGAGCTGGGTCCGGTCCCGCGCGTGCAGCTTGGTCATGATCCGGCTCACGTGGGTCTTGGCGGTGGCCGGGCTCAACACCAGCCTGGCGGCGATCTCGTCGTTGGACAGCCCGCCGGCGACCAGCGTCAGTACCTCCCGCTCGCGCTCGGTCAGCCCGTTGAACTCCGGCCCCGGCTCGGGCCGCTTCACCCGCCCGGCGAACTCCGCGATCAGCCGCCGGGTGACCGACGGCGCGATCAGCGCGTCGCCCCTGGCCACCACCCTGACCCCGTGGATGAGCTCGGCCGGCTCGGTGTCCTTGACCAGGAACCCGCCGGCTCCTGCGCGCAGCGCGCCGTACACGTAGTCGTCGAGGTCGAAAGTGGTCAGGATGATCACCTTGGTGGCGGCCAGCCGACCGTCGGCGACGATCCGCCGCGTGGCCTCCAGCCCGTCCAGCTCGGGCATCCGGATGTCCATCAGCACCACGTCGGGGCCCAACTCGCCGGCGAGCCGTACGGCCCGCGCCCCGTCGGCCGCCTCCCCGACCACCTCGATGTCGTCCTCGCCCTCCAGGATCGACCGGAATCCGGCGCGGACCAGCGTCTGGTCGTCGGCGAGCAGCACGCGAATCATGAGGTTCCTCTCAGGGGAAGCCGGGCGCGGACGCGGAAGCCTCCGCCGGGGCGGGGCCCCGCCTCCAGGAATCCGCCCAGGGCGACGGCCCGCTCCCGCATGCCGATGATCCCGAACCCGGTCCCGGGTCCGGACGCCGGTCCCACCCCGGACGCCGGCCCGGCACCGGTTCCGGGTTTCGGGGTGCCGGACGGCGTGGCGTCGGGCTCTCCGGCCGTGTCGTCGGGCCCGTGGTCGTCGATCTGGAGGACGAGGTCGGCCTCGCCGTACCGGACGACGAGGTCGGCGGCGCCCGTGCCCGAGTGGCGGGTGACGTTGGTCAGCGCCTCCTGGATGATGCGCACGGCCGCGTGGTCCACCTCCGCGGGCAGGGCGCGGGCCTCGCCGAGGAGCTCGGTCCGCACGGTCAGCCCACTCCGGTCGGTCAGCTCCCGGATCCGGGTCAGGCTCGGCGCCGGGCCGGTGGGGGACTCCTCGTCCACCTGCCTCAGCACGCCCAGCGTGGCCCGAAGCTCGCGCAGGACCTCCTTGCTGGTCTCCTTGATGGTCGCCAGCGCCGCTTCGGCCTGCTCGGGCCGGTCCTGGATCCGGTGCAGCGCGGCCCCGGCCTGCACGTTGATCATCGAGATGTTGTGGCCGAGCGTGTCGTGCAGCTCCCGGGCGATCCGCAGCCGTTCCTCGACGGCCCTGCGCCGCGCCTCCTCCTCGCGGGTGCGCTCGGCCTCCTCCAGCCTTCGCCCGGCCTCGGCCAGGTAGGCGCGCCGGTTGCGTGACACCCCGCCCATCGCCAGGGTCGCGAGCACCCAGCCGCCCAGCAGCAGAAACTGGCTGTCGTCGAGATGCCGGATCGGGCTGCTCAGCTCGCTGAGGGTGATCGCCAGCAGGCTGACGACCGTGACGGTCGCCGCCGCGGCGAGATGGCCGAGGTCGGCGGCGGTGAACAGGGTGAGGAGCACCGGCAGGAAGACCAGGCCGTCCATGCGCGCCAGCGGGTAGTACAGCCCGGCCGCCGCCACGGCCAGGATCAGCGCCGGGACCGGGAGGCGGCGTCGGAGGGCGGCCCCGGCGCACGCCAGCGGCGGCATCGTGTAGTCCCAGACGTTGAGCGTCACCTCCGGCCGGAGCACGGCCATGGTGACGTTGCCGGCGAGCATTCCGATGATCACCACGGCGGTGACCAGGGTCTCCGCCGGAACGCGGCGCGATCTCGTCCCCGATGCTCCGCGAACCGCTTGCCGGGCGACGGCGGCGTGCCGCGCCTGATCTCCGTCCCGGCCCGCGAACGGGTCAGCGTTCGGCAAGGACGATCACCGAGTCCCCGGGGCCCAGGCGGAGCGGCTGCGACTTGTCGGGGTTGAGGACGACGCCGAAGTGCGGAGCCTCGTTCACCCGGTCCGCCAGGCGGTAGCCGATCGCGGTCTCACCCCGGCGGCGGGCCGACTCGATCACCGAGGCGAAGCTGATCGGGGCCCCGGCACGGACGTACTGGCCGGCCGGGCGGGGGTAGATCTCCGATCCGCGCGAGTCGAAGAGGTAGCCGAACACGTCGATCAGGTGCCGGTTCTCGGTGAGCTGGGCCAGCAGCAGCCCGATGACCGTGTCGCTGATCACGATGTCGTCGGCCCGGGTCACCTCGGCCAGGGCGCGGTTGTTCTCGTCGTGCATCTCGCTGACGATGGAGTAGCGCTCGCCGAGCGTGGTCTGCATGTCGCGGAGCTGGAGCAGGGTCATCAGCGTCCGGGTGTCGGCGTGCGTGGCGCTGTAGCGGTCGTCGGAGAGCACGATCACGTGCTGGTAGACGCCCAGCCCCAGGGCTTCCAGCGCGTAGCGGTCGGTGGTGTCGCACTCCTTGACGTTCACCGTCAGGTTGACCAGGCTCTCGGAGCCGATGGAGGCGCCGGGGTGGTCGGAGGCGATGTCCAGGACGGAGCCGGGGGCGGCGTAGCCGTCGAGGCAGTGGATGATCTGGTGGCCCCGGCCGTTCCAGTTGAGGACGAGGGTCCGCTCCGGCCCGATCCTGTCGGGCTCGGACGAGACGATCGACTCCTCCTGGGCCTTCGGCATGCCGTCGGCCAGATGGATCATCGAGTCGTCCTGGGCGATCACGATGATCTGGTCGTCCGCGGCGATCACGGTGTCCATCGATGGGTTCAGCAGCGTCCGGTCCTCGCGGCGCAGGCCGATGACCGTGGCGGTCTGGTAGGCCGGGAGTGCCTCGCCGTACGTCATACCGGCCAGCTCCGGGTCGGAGCGCATGTAGATCTCGCCGCCGGAGAAGTTGAGCAGGTCCATGCAGACCACGGACGTGCCCGACTGCCGCGACGACTGCACGATGAGCCGGGAGGCGGTGTCGTCGGAGTCGACCAGGTGGACGTCCGGGCCTCCGGCCAGGCGGGCGGCGGCCATGTTGGCGGTGCTCGCGATCGCCGCCACCACCGGCGGGTGGTCGCCGGAGCGTTTGACCAGGGCGAGCAGGGTCTTGATGACGTGCGCGTCGGGGTCGTCGCCCTGCGGGGACAGCACGACCACCGAGCGGGCCGCGTCGAGGTTCATCAGGTCGAGGTCCGCCGGCTCGGTGGGCCGGCCGGTGCGGCAGACCAGCTTGGTCCTGCCGGTCTCGCCCACGTGCTCGCGGATGTCGTCCTCCATGGCGAGCTTGTCCCGGTCGGCCAGGATCGAGATGACGGAGCCGTGCTGGCTGGCGTGCGCCTGGACCAGCTCGTCGATGATCGTGAAGATCTGGTCCGACCAGCCGAGGATCACGGTGTGCCTGGTCTCGAGGATCCGGGACCTGCCCTTGCGCAACTGCTCGAACTTGGTCTTGAGCCCGTTGGAGAGCACGCCGACCAGGGCGCTCACGATGAAGATCCCGCCCAGCGACGCGGTGAACATGAGCGCGATGAACAACGCGCTCCCGCTGTCGCTGGCGACCTTGCCGGGGCTCAGCGTGCGCATGAGCGACATCCACAGCATGCCCGGGAAGCCGTTGTTCTTGGCCGCCTCGACCGGCGTCAGCCACAGGCTCAACCCCGTGATCAGCAGGATCAGGCCGATGGAGATCAGAGCGAGCCAGCCGATCAGGGCCACCGCGCCTCGCGACATGGTGTTGTCGAACCAGTATCGCACCCGTTCCCGGAATGTCGCCCTGGACACCGGTACCTCCCCGTAGGTAAATGCCCGCCCAACAATCGCACAAAGTTACCGGTCGCTCTGGTGTTCGCAAATCGGTGGAGCGTCGCCGCCGGACATTACGGGGCCCGGCTCGGCGATCTTCGCGCGGGGCGGTCGAACGGGGCTTCGCGCGAGGCGGTCGAACGGCGAGCGAGGTCGGCGGGGAAGCGTGCGGGATCGCGCGTGGCCCGGAGCTCCGGAACGGCTCGGGCGGCGACCTCCGCCCGGGGACGGACGCCTTCGCGGGGCGCGTCGTGGACGGCGGCCCGGGTGTCGCAATCCAGCATGTTTCACACCGTAGAAGGGGCTTTGAGGGGATATAGGGGGACCCTTGTCAGCATCACACGTGCTGATTGTCGTCTTTTATCGGGCGAAGAGCATTGTCACTGGGTGTGAATCTCCCCTTTAATCGGATCTTGCAAAAGATCGGACGAGGGGTCATGAGCGACGGACAACACCGGGCACAGGCCGCGATCCAGACGATTCTTCGGCTCACCAACCTGCTGATGGCCGGCAAGCGCGTCGCCGTCCTCGGCCACGAGCCGGAACTGGCCTCCTGTCTGCGGGCGATGGGGGCGCAGACCCTCCTTACCGACCCGGCGGCGGCGCTGCGAGGGCACCGGGTCCTGTCCGAGGCGCAGGCCGTGGCGCTGGCCGATCTGGTGATCGGCGCGAGCGGGGAGCACCTGCCCCTCCTGCGGGACGGGGCGATCCTGGCGTCGGCCGGGTCCTCCTCGCCGACGTCGGCGATGTTCGACGGATCGGCGGGGGTGAGGGTCCGTGACGGGATCACCGCCTACCGGCTCGACCCCGACCGCGAGGTGTTCGTGCTGGACATGGCGTGTTAGCTGACATCAGGGACGCCTCGCTCCGGGGACGCGGGCTGGAGCGCATCGCCTGGGCGCGGCGGTCCATGCCGGTGCTGAACGCGATCGCCGGGGAACTCGACCTGACCGGGCGGAAGGTCGGCCTGGTGCTCGTGCTGGAGCCCAAGACCGCGAACCTGGCGCTCACGCTCAGGGACGCCGGGGCGGACGTCATCGTGACCTGTCCGGCGAGCGGGACCTCCGACGACGTGGCCGCGGCCCTGGTGTCGGAGGGAGTGGCCGTGCTCGCCCGCTCCGATGCCTCGCCGGCCCAGGACCGGGACTTCGCGCTGCGCATGCTCGGCCAGAGACCGGACGTGCTCGCCGACGACGGTTCCAGGGTCGTACGGCTGGCCCACGCCGTCGGCCTCCTGGACGGGTTGATCGGGGCGGCCGAGGAGACGACCAGCGGCCTGCGCCCGCTACGGGTCATGGCCGAGCGGGGCGAGCTGCGGATCCCCGTGCTGGCCGTCAACGACGCCCGCTCGAAATACCTGTTCGACAACGTGCACGGGACCGGGCAGTCCTGCGTGATGGCCGCCGTGGACCTGACCGGCCTGCGGCTCGCCGGCGCCGTCTGCGTGGTCGCGGGCTACGGCCACGTCGGCCAGGGGGTCGCCCGCTACGCCGGGGCGCTCGGCGCCCGGGTCGTCGTGACCGAGGTGGAGCCGTTCGCCGCGCTGCGCGCCCACCACGAGGGGTTCGAGGTCCGCCCGCTGCTCGACGCCTGTCCGGGGGCCGATCTGGTGTTCTCCGCGACCGGCGTGGCGCACACGATCACCCGCGAGCACCTGCGGGCCATGCGAGCCGGCGCCGTGGTGGCGGTCGCCGGCGGGGTGCCGGACGAGGTCGAGACCGATGACGTGCCGCCCGGCATCACCGTGCTGGCCGAGGGGGAGTGCGTGAACTGCGCGGCGGCCGAGGGGAACCCGATCGAGATCATGGACCTGTCGCTGTCGGTGCAGGCGCTCGCCGTGGAGCACCTGGTGACGCACGGCCCCGCCATGGCGCCCGCCGTCCATCTCATGCCCGCCGAACTGGACGAGCGGGTCGCCCGGCTCAAGCTGCGCGCGCTGGGGATCGGCCTCGACGAGCCGTCCGCCGGCCAGCGCGAGTTCCTGGGCAGCGGCCTGTGATCGTCGAGCTGCGGTCCGCGTCGGTCCGCTACCAGGTCACCGGCCGGCAGGTGCTCACCGAGGTGGACCTCGCCGTCGGCCCGGGGGATCTCGTGCTGGTCAGCGGGCCCTCCGGCTGCGGCAAGAGCACCCTGCTGCGGCTGCTCAACGGGCTCGTCCCGCACGCCTACCGGGCCGAGGCGACCGGCGAGGTCCTGGTCGGCGGGCGGCCGGTGGCCGGGCAGAGCGTCAGGCAGCTGTCCACCACCGTCGGCACCCTGCTCCAGGATCCCCGCAAGCAGATCGTCGGCACCACCGTGGACGCCGAGCTGGCCTTCGGCCCGGAGAACCTGGGCCTGCCCCGCGCCGAGATCCGCCGCCGCATCGCCGAGGTGGTCGACCGGGTCGGCATCCGTCACCTGCTGGGCCGGGCCACCGCCGAGCTGAGCGGCGGCGAGCTGCAGATGGTGGCGTTCGCCGGGGTGCTGGTGATGCGCCCGCGGATCGTACTGGTGGACGAGCCGCTGGCCAACCTCGACCTGGAGGCGAGCCTGCGGCTCATGCGCGAGCTGCGCCGGTTCGTCGACGAGGGCGGGGCCGCCGTGGTCGTCGAGCACCGGGTGGAGGAGATCCTCGACTTCGCGCCCACCCAGGTCCTCTACCTGGAGGACGGGCGCAGCCGGTACGCGGGGGACGTGGCCGGTTTCCTGGAGTTCGCGCCGGTGGCCCACGTGAAGCTGCCGTTCGAGACGCTGGTGGCCAGGGCCGCCGAGCTGCCCGCCGTACCGGTGGGCCCACGCCGGGCCAGGCCGGGCACCACGCCCCGGCTGGACTACCGGAAGGTCGCGCTGGGATACGGCGGGCGGGCCGTGCTGGACGGTGTGGACCTGGCGTTCGGCGCCGGCGAGCGGGTGGCGGTCCTCGGGCGGAACGGGGCGGGGAAGTCCACCCTGCTGCGCGCCGCCGTACGGCTCCTCGAACCGCTGCGCGGCGCGGTCCACGTGGACGGCGCGCCCGTCACGGAGCGCTCGACCCTGGAGCTGGCCACCACCTTCGGATACGTCTTCCAGAACCCGGGCCAGGCGTTGTTCTGCGCGACGGTCGCCGACGAGCTGGCCTTCGGCCCGCACAACCTCGGCTGGCCGGCGGAGGAGGTCGCGCGGGTCTCGCGGGAGGCGCTGCGCGCGATGCTCCTCGACGGCGAGATCGACGTCATGAACCGCTCGCCGCGCACGCTCTCCTTCGGCCAGCAGCGCCGCCTCACCGTCGCCCTGGCCCTGGCCATGCGGCCCCGCACGCTCATCCTCGACGAGCCCACCGCCGGCCAGGACCTGCACGCCACCACGCGGTTCATGGCGTCGGTCCTGGAAGCCGCGGAAAGCGTCTACTTCATCACCCACGACGTCGATCTGGCGCTGACCTCCGCCGATCGGATCGTCCTCGTCGACGGGGGCCGCGTCGTCGCCGACGCGTCACCCGTCGAACTGGCCTGCGACGCGGACGTCTGGTCCCGCGCCGGGCTCCGAGAGACCAGCCTGGTCCGGGCCATCCGCGACCACCTTTCCGGCGCGGGGGGGATTCCCCACCCGTTCGACCTCGCGCGCCGCCTCATCCCCCACCCGGAAGGAAGCCCCCCTTCATGAGCACCGAGGCACTGTCACCGCGCCACTCACCGTGGGCCATCAGCTCCAGGACGATCGTGTTCGGCGCCGTCGGCGCGGCCCTGTACGCCGTGCTCGGCCTGTTCAGCTTCCTCATCCCCGGCACCCAGAGCGTCGCCGTCCGGCCCGCGTTCGCGCTGGTGCCGTTCTTCGGCAAGCGCTTCGGCGTCATCACCGGCTTCTTCGTCGGCCTCGTCGGCAACCTCATCATCGACCTCATCCAGGGCAGCGGCCTGCTCTGGTGGAACTGGAGCGTCGCCAACGGCCTGGTCGGCGCGACGGCCGCGCTGATCTTCACCGTGATCCCGCCGATCGCCAACGAGACCGTCCGCTACCTGGTCACGGCCGTCGCGGCGCTCGCCGCCACCGCGATCGGCCTGCTCTTCGTGATCACCGACATCTGGCTCCAGGAGGTGGACTTCTCCACCTTCCTCTTCGTGAACTACCTGCCGGCGCTGCTGGCCAACGGCATCGCGGTCGTCATCCTGGTCCCGGCGCTGGACGCCGCCTGGGAGCCGCTCGCCAAGCGCGCGGGGCTGTAGCGGCCGATGGACGTCACGCCACGCTATCTGGGCGCGGGTTCCTTCCTCGCGCGACGTGACCCGCGCGTGCTCCTGCTGGTCCCCGTGCTCTACTTCGTGGCGGTGACGAAGGTCGCCGACCTTCGCGGCATGCTCGGGTGCGCCGTGGTCGCCCTGGTGTACTACCGCGCCGCGGGCATCCCGTGGCGTGAGGTCAGGGCGAACTGGGTCTTCATGCTGGTCTTCACCACCCTGCTGGTGACGGTCAACAGCGTCTTCACCGCGGCGGACACCCGCTCGGGGGCCGGGGAGACGCTGTTCACCGTTCCGCTCGCCGGGACGGAGGTCACCTGGGCCACGCTGTCGTACGCGCTGACCCTGCTGGTCCGCTACGTCTCCCTGGCCATGGTCAGCTTCCCGGTGGCCTTCGCCATCGCCCCGGCCGATCTCGGCGTCGCCCTCGCCCGTCTGCGCCTGTCCCAGCGGCTGGCCTACGGCGTGGACCTGACGTTCCGGTTCCTGCCGTCCACGGTCGCCGCGATGCGCGAGACCGTCGACGCCCAGCGGGTTCGCGGCTACGAGCACAGCCGCAGCCGCAACCCGGTCAGGAAGCTCGCCTCGCTGAGGCCCGTGGTCGTCCCGGTGACGGTGAACGCGCTGATCGACGCCGAGGACACCGCCAACGCCATGGACCTGCGCGGCTTCGGCGCCAAGCACCGCACCTGGATGCGCGAGCTCGGCTTCGAGCGCACCGACTACCTGGTCATGGGCGCCTTCCTGGCGCTCGCCGCGGCGATGACCGCCGCCAAGTTCTTCGGGCCGTTCGGCGAGGTGTGGGCGCCGTGACCGGCCGCGCCGCGCGGATCGCCCGGCCGGCCCGGTGGGAGGCGGACGTCGTGATCCACTCCGCTCCGCTGGTCCTGCCGGTCAGCGCGCCCCCCGTCCACGACGGTGCCCTGGTCGTACGGCGGGGCCGGATCGTCGCGCTCGGCCCGCGCGCCGGGATCCTGGCCTCGTGGCCGGAGCGCGAGGAGACCCGCTGGGACGGGGTGATCGTCGCCGGACTGGTCAACGCCCACACCCACCTGCAGTACACGCACATGGCCGAGGTGGGACAGCGCACCCACGCCTCCTTCGAGGAGTGGTCCACGGCCTTCGACGAGGTCTACTTCGGCACCCCGATCGACTGGGCGGCCAGCGCCCTCGACGGTGCCCGGCAGGCGCTGCGCTCCGGGACCACCTCGGCCGCCGACGTCGTCACCGACCTGCCGGCGGCCGGCGCGCTGCGGGCGGCCGGACTGGGCGGCCTGCCGTACCTGGAGACGCTCGGCGACAACGACGCGAGCTGGGCGGGGTCGGGGCGGGAGCGGTTCGCCGCCATGCTCGACGCGGCGGAGGTGCCCATGGGGATCTCCCCGCACGCGCCGTACACGCTCGACACCGGGACGCTGCGGGACGTGACCGCGCTGGCCCGCTCCCGGGGGGCGCGCCTGCACATCCACCTCGCCGAGGGCGAGCACGAGCGCGAGTACACGGTCTCCGGCACCGGACCACTGGCCCTGATGGTCAGGGAGCTGGGCTTCGACTTCGCGGTCCTGCGCGAGGGCGGCACCGGGCTCGGGCCCACCGCGTTCCTGGACGAGCTCGGCGTGCTCGGGCCGCGATGCCACGTCGCGCACGGCGTCCACCTCGACGCCGACGACCGCGCCCTGCTGCGCGCGAGGGGCACCGTCGTCGCGCTCTGCCCCCGCTCCAACCGGACGGTCGGCACGCGGGGCCCGGACGTGGCCGCGCTGCTCACCGAGGGCAATCCCATCGCGGTCGGCACTGACTCCCTGTCCTCCTCGCCGTCGCTGGACCTGCTGGAGGACGTGGCGGCGCTGCGCGATCTCGCGGTACGGCAGGGCTACCGGGCCGCCGACCTGGACCGGCGCCTGGTGGAGGCCGCGACGCTCGGCGGAGCCCGCGCGCTGGGCGTGGCGGGTGGACTGGCCCCCGGCGGGCCGGCCGACTTCGCGGTCTTCGACGTCTCTCCCGGGGCGCGGCCGTACCGGACCTTGATCGAGGAGGGGCCGGGGCGCTGCGTCGCGACGGTCGTCGCGGGCGAGATGATGTGGGATCAGCGGACAGCAGCCGCCGTTAGGTGTTAACCTCCGATCTTTCGCGCTATTTGTCGGTATTGCGGACATCGATATTGCAGGCACGGAGTCCATGGCATCCCGGACCATTCGCTTCAAGCTGTACGCGCTGCTCAGCATCCCCATCGTGGCGCTCATCGCACTGTGGACGTTCGTCACCGGCTACGTCGTCGGAGATTTCTTCGAGCTGCGCCAGGCCACCACGCTGTACGAGCAGGTGTCGGCGCCCGCCTCCGCACTGGCCACCGAGGTGCAGAACGAGCGCAAGCGCTCGGCCATCGCGCTGGGCAAGCGCACCTCCCAGCCCGACGAACTGGCCAAGGTCCGGGACCTGACCGACAAGGCGGTCAGCACCTTCCGGCAGCGGGCCACCTCGCTGGAGGCCACGACGGTCACCGGCCCGGAGTTGAGCACGGCGATCAAGGCGATCCTCGGCGAGGCGGAGAAACTGCGAGCCGTCCGCCGGGAGGTCGACGGGCGCACGGCCAACCGGCTCCAGATCATCCAGGAGTTCAGCCGCATCACCGACGCGGTCTACCGCCTCCAGGACCGGATCGTCACCGTCTCGGAGATCGGGCTCTACCAGCAGGCCGTCGGCCTCCAGCGGATCTCGCACGCCCATGACCTGCTGTCCAGAGAGGACGCGCTGATCTCCGCCGCCACCCTGGCGGGCAACCTGACCCACGGCGAGTACGAGGCGATCGAGGTGCTCGCGCCGAACCGGCGGCTGCTGCTCACCGAGGGCGTCGCCACGCTGGACGACGAGCTGCGCGCCCCCTTCAGCTCGCTCATCGCCTCTCCCAGCTACCGGGCGCTGGTCACCCTGGAGCTGGAGGTCGTCGACCGATCGACGCTGCCCCGGGACCGGGGAGCCTGGCAGCCGCTCGCCGACACCTTCTACACGACCGTCGACCGCCTCCTGGTCAGCCGGGCGGAGCTGCTGAACGAGCGCACCGACGCCGCCGCGGGCGGCATCATCCTGAAGATCGTCCTCGCCGGTGGTCTCGGCCTCGCCGCGATCTTCGGCGCGGTGATCCTGTCCGCCAGGCTCGGCCGAATCCTCGCGGAGGAGCTGGGCAACCTGCGCCGGGCGGCCCTCGACCTGGCCGAGACCCGGCTGCCGCAGGTCGTCGAACGACTGCGCAAGGGCGAGTCGGTGAACGTGGAGACCGAGGCGCCGTCCATCCCCACGACCGGCACCACCCTGGAGATCACCGACGTCGGCCGGGCGTTCTCCACCGTCCAGCGCACGGCCGTCGAGGCGGCCGTGGGCGAGGCCCGGCTCCGCCAGGGGTTCAACCGGGTCTTCCGCAACCTGGCCCGGCGCAACCAGTCGCTGGTCCACCGCCAGCTCGTCCAGCTCGACGCGATGCAGCGCAAGACCGCCGATCCTGAGGCGCTGGAGGACCTTTACCGGCTCGACCACCTCACCACCCGCATGCGGCGGCAGTCGGAGGGCCTGGTCATCCTCTCCGGCGCCACGGCCGGCCGCAGCTGGCGCACCCCCGTCTCCCTCATGGACGTGGTCCGGGGCGCCGTGGCCGAGGTCGAGGACTACCGGCGGATCGTCGTGCCGCCCCTGCCGCACGCCAGGCTGACCGGCTCGGCCACCGCCGACGTCACCCACCTGCTGGCCGAACTGCTGGAGAACGCGACCGTCTTCTCGCCGCCGAACACCCCGGTGCACGTCCGAGGGGAGATCGTCGGACGGGGCTTCGTGATCGAGATCGAGGACCGGGGCCTCGGCATGCCGGACACGGAGCGCGCGGGGATCAACGAGCGTCTCGCCAGCCCGCCCGAGTTCGACGTGGCCGACAGCGAACAGCTCGGCCTGTTCGTGGTGAGCCAGCTCGCCGCCCGGCACGGCATCAAGGTCACCCTGAGCCGCTCGCCCTTCGGCGGCACCACGGCCGTCGTGCTCATCCCGCAGACGGTGCTCGCCGAGTCGGAGACGCAGGAGGCGCCGGCCGTACGAGCTCTCGAATAGCCGGCGCGGCGCCTGGAAGACCCGTCTTCGAAGTGGCGACCTGATCGGGCAGCATGATCTTGTGCTGCCTCCGCGACTGCTTTGGCCACGGTGTTGAACCGGTCGATCCGCTCGCGCACCGTCTGTATGTGTCAGCCCAGCTTGGCGGCGATTGCACTGGTCCGCAGGCCCTGCCAGCTCAATACGATCATCTGCGCCCGCACGATCCAATCGGCCGGGGTGTGCCGCGCTCCGGCCAGTTTACGGATCTTGCGTTCCTCGTCGGCGTCCAACGGCGGGCGCGCGTACAGTAGTTTCGGCATGATGGCCCCTGGGGCCATCATCCCCCCCAGCTCGGCTGGTATCCACACCCCCATTCAGGAACCCAGCTCTAGTAGTACTTCGTTAGGTTGGTTCGGGTGGGTGGTGTTCTGGCCGTGCTGCGGCGGGTATGTCGCGGTGGCGTGATGATGCCCGGCCTCGCCAGGTGCGGCCCTCGAAGTGGCCCAGGCCCAGACCGTGCTTCATCTCCCGGTAGTCGTGCTCGATGCGTCGGCGCACCTTGGCCCGGCCGACCAGGCGCTGCAGCGGGATGCCGGCGCTCAACTACTCAGCCAGTACTCGGTGGGCGCCTGAACGCCGGTAGGCCACTTTGCCGGATGTCGCGCAGTTTCAGCAGGCGAAGTCGTAGCGGACCCCCGTGAGTTGCTCCGACAGGTCCCAGAGGCGGCGAGCGGTCTCAGGGTTCTTGGCGGATTCGGTCGGCTGCACGAGCGTGGGGTGGCCCTTGGACTCGTTGCGTCCGTCGGGTCCGATGAACTGGCCGCTCTGTGCGTGCGGATCGACGGCCGCGTAGAGCTGGTTGAGCGCGCCCATCTCGACGTCCTGAGCGATAAGCCGGTTGGTGATCTTGAGGATCAGGTTGAGCAGGCCGGTCGGTCCGGAGGACTGGAGGTTTGTGGCCGAGTAGCCGGGATGGGCCAGCAGGCTTTGCACGGGGCTGCCGCTCGCACGAAGCCGCCGGTCCAGCTCCAAGCCGAACAGGACGTTGGCATACTTGGACTGGGCGTAGAACCCCCGCGGTGAGTACAAACGTTCTCCGTTGGGGTCGTCGAAGTGGATGGATCCGTTCTTGTGCAGGGTGGACGTGACGGTCACCACGCGTGGGTCGCGTCCAGTCCGCAGCCGGTCCAGCAGCAGCCCAGTCAGTGCGAAGTGACCGAGGTGGTTGGTACCGAACTGGGACTCGAACCCCTGCTTGGTGAGGGAGCGCGGCGGCATCATGATCCCCGCGTTGTTGATCAGTACGTCTACCGGAGTGGCGAGGCCGTCGGCGAACGCGTGGACCGAATCCAGGTCGGCCAGGTCCAGGGAGCGCAGCTCGACGGTGGAGTCGGTCTGCTCGTCACGAAGCCTGTCTAGTGCGGCCCTTCCCTTGGCCGGGTTTCGTGCGGTGAGTATGACACGCGCGCCGTGGCGGGCGAGTTCACGCGCGGTGACGTAGCCCAGGCCGCTGTTGGCACCGGTCACGATGATCGTGCGGCCGGTCTGGTCCGGGATCTTTTCGGCCGTCCATCGGTCGCTGATGGCGAGTGCCGTGGTCATCAGGCGCCTCCTTGCGGTTGTTGTGGAGTTCGGAGCAGGTCGTCGACGCTCGCTGCGAGCAGCCGGTGCAGGTGCGCGCGGTCGATGGGGAGTTTGCCGATAGCGTGCAGGGCGGCGAGGCCGTGCCCGGTGGCCCAGATTCTGGCGATGCGGTCGTCGTTGGGATCGGTGGTGCCGAGGGCGCTGGCGATCACGGCGCCGACCGCATCGCCCTCGGTGACGGTGTCGGCGGCGGGTATGTGGACTCCGCCGAGGCCGTACATCACCTGGTAGAGGTCGGGCTCGTCGAGCGCGAAGTCCAGGTAGGCGGCTGCCGCGGTGTGCACTGACGCGCCGGCCGCCCGCATGGTGTCGGCGAGTTGGACGAAACCGTCCTTGACGAAGGCCAGCAGGATGTCGTCGCGGCCCTTGAAGTAGCGGTAGGCGTAGTTGGTCGAGTAGCCGATCCGCTCGGCCAGGCGGCGCATGCTCACCGAGTCCCAGCCCTCGGTGCGGGCCAGTTCGCGGGCGGCTTGCAGGATCGCGGTCCGCGTTTCGGCGCGTTCCCGGTCCCGGCGCTGCTGGGACCGGGAACGCTCAGGCTCCCGTGGAGAGAGTGTCATACAGGGGTGCCGTCCTGGCTCTGCGCGCTGTCGGGTGCGCCACCGGGCATGCTCATAGGCGCGAGCAGGCCCAGCTGGGTGAAGAATTCGACGGTGTTGAGCTCGTCCCAGTGCTCGACCGCCATGCCGTCTCGCACCCGCCAGATGTCCAGTGACCGCATCTCCACCTCGCGGCCGGTGGGCTCCTCGCCGAGCAGCGACCCGAGGTGGGTGGCTCGGTAGGTGAACCTGCCGACCACGCGGTCGCCGTCGACCAGGACGTCCTCGAGGGTCACTCGGGTGTCCGGGAAGGCGGCGAACCAGCGGGTCCAGAAGGCTCGGTTAGCCTCCCGGCCGTCCTCGACATAGGGGTTGTGATTGACGTAGTCCTGGGCCACGAAACCGTCCACGGCGTTGGGGTCGTGACCGTTCATCAACGCGGCGAACGCGTGCGCAACAGTGTCCTGGGGCATCAGATTCTCCGATCAGCTAGTGGTTACACTGTACACGAAGTGTACGATGTAACCAAAATGAGTGAGATGCGGTGCCGTAAGAAATGAGCCCTGGGTTCCCGAGCGTCTCTCCAGGTCATCCAGCCTCAGGACCGGGGCGCTTTCCATATAGAGCATGTCGGCCTGGTGGTTGAGGGGATCTCGGGATCGGTGAAGCTTCTCCCTTTTCGTTGAAGCAGCGGTGAAGCCGAGGAGGCGCGGGCCGGGCTCGGCGGAGGGCGCCTCGGTCCGGTGCCGAGTGTCGCCCTGACAGAGAACGCCTGCTCACGCGGGGGCTCTGCACGCCAGCTCAGGTGCCCCGGCCGCTCGCCGGGCCGGCCGCCGGCCGGTCCCGCCGTACGGCATGGCGGTGCGACGGGCATCGGCTGCCGGCGGCGCGGTATCGGAGCGTATCCCCACCACGTACGGGATATCCGGCTCGGCCGGCGCCAGCCGGAAGGCACCGTCTTGGCCGTAGCCTTCATCGGCGACCACCAGCGGGGCATCCAGTCCCCAGCTTTCCAGCTCGTCGATCGTGCTGATGGCCGGCCGCGACTTCGGCATATGCCCGATATCGCCGGGGAGGTAGGCCCGGCGCCTGCGTGCCGTGACCGCTTCAACGACACCTCGTCGATCACCCAGGCGGCCGGGTGAGTCGCCTCTTCCATCCGCCAGGCCGGCTCGGCCGGCACCAGCTGATGCGACCAGGGCGCGTCGGTGAGGAACTGCTGCACCCCTTGACGGTCGATGCCCAGCCGGGTTGCCATCGGTTCCATCGACTTGCGGCGCCCGTCGGTCAGCAGGCCGCGTACATACAGCTGACCCCACCGCCGTTGATCAGCGCGGGCGAAACCGGAGAACACCTCGGCGCCGTTCGCCTCACGAAGCCCCGATCGGTCACTGTGCTTGCGTCGCTGTGTGCGGGAGCGTAGGCCCGCTTCGGCTCACCTCATGGTCGGGGCACTGAAGAGGGGGCCGGCAGGCGGTCGACCAGCCCGCCGACATAGGCCGTGGTGAGCGGGCCGGCTCCGAACAGGATGCGTATATACATCGGGGCCAGGACGTGGTCGAGGATCTCCAGGCCGTCTGGTGGGTGTTCGCCTCGGTCGCCGGCGCGGTCCAGCATGACCTGTAGCTGGCGGGCGCGCTCGGCGAGGAACGCATCGCGCGCATGCAGGCCCTGTTGTCCTGCCGTGGACAGGGCGATGACCAGGCGTAGTACCGCCAGCCCATCGGGTCCGGTGATGTCGCGGGCCACATTGGCGGCGTAGGTGCGCAGGTCGCCGTCCAGGCTGCCGGTGTCGGGGATCGGGGACGTGGTGGTGAGCCAGGTGACGGCCACGTCCATGAGCAGGGTTTCGAGGGTGCCCCAGCGGCGGTAGATGCTCGTGTCGGCCACGCCTGTGCGGGCGGCGACATCGCCGACGGTGAAGTTCCCATATCCGCGTTCGCCGACCGGGTCGGTGACCGCCTGATGCGCCATCGCGCGGACGCGGACGCTGCGGCCACCGGGCCGGCGGGCCCGCTGTCGTTCGCTCTCCACGCCCCTACCTTAACGCAGTCATGACTTGCGTTTGCCGCTCCCGTGGTTCTAAAGTCCCCGCTAAACGCAGTTTATGACTGCTTTAGGAGTGGAAATGGAACCCCTGTTCTTCCCGCATAACCCCCAGTTCTGGTTCGAGACACTGCGGACCTTCGGGCACATCGCCTATGGCGGCGCTGACTTCGGTGAGGCCGCGGTCACCTGCCAGCGGATCACCGAGGGGGACTACGACAGCTGGCACGACGAGTGGCTCGCCACGGCCGACCGGGTGGCGGCCGAGGGACGGGCGTCCCTGGCGGATGGGCACCGGATCAGCGCCCGGGACGCCTTCCTGCGCGCCTCGAACTACTACCGCAACGCCGAGTTCTTCCTGCACGGCGACGCCGCCGACCCGCGTATCCAGCACGCCTATGACGCCTCGGTCGCCTGCTTCCACCAGGCCGCCGCGCTGTTCACCCCGGCCATCGAGCCGGTGGAGATCCCCTACGAAGGTACCGTCCTGCCCGGCTATCTCTACCGGGTCGACGACTCCGGTACCGCCCGGCCGACCGTGATCATGTTCAACGGCTTCGACGGCACCGTCGAGGAGATGCACTTCTTCGGCGCCGCCGCAGCCGTCGAACGCGGCTACACCGTGCTGACCTTCGACGGCCCCGGCCAGCCGGGCACCCGCCACCACCAGGGCCTGACCTTCCGCCCCGACTGGGAGAACGTGGTCGGCCCCGTCCTGGATCACGCCTTTGCCCGTCCTGAAGTGGACCCTGCCCGGATCGCCCTGCTGGGCAACAGCATGGGCGGCCTGCTCGCGCCACGCGCCGCGGCATTCGACCACCGCCTGGCCGCCCTCATCGCCCTCGACGGCGTCTACGACCTGGGCGACATCTCCACCAGCTCCATACCCCTCGACCGCGCCGAGGCCGAACGACGGTTGCGCGCCGACCACGACCCCGAACTCGACGCCGCCATGGAGACGGCCATGGCCGCCAGCCCCATGCTGCACTGGGCCATCCACCACGGCATGTACGCCATGGGCGTCGACACCCCGCGCGCCTTCGGCGCCGCCTATCTCGACTACCACCTGCGCGACGGCATCGCCGAAAAGATCACCTGCCCCACCCTGGTCTGCGCCGGCGCCGACGACGGCTTCTTCCACGGTCAGCCCGAACTGCTGTATGAGCACCTGACCTGTCCCAAGACGCTGCTGGAGTTCACCGCCGAGCAGGGAGCCGAGGCCCACTGCCAGGCGGGCGCCCAGCGCCTGGCCTATGCCCGCGTGTACGACTGGCTTGACGACGTCATGGCCGAGCAGGCCTGACAACGGTTGGAGGAACGACATGACCAGCGTGATCGACCAGATCGACCGGGCCCTCGACATGACGGCCGCCATCGTCAGAAACCTCACCGACGATCGGCTCCGGACCCCCACGCCGTGCCAAGGGTGGGACGTGCACGCGGAACTTAACCACCTGGTGGGCGGTATGCGAATCTTCGCCGCCGAGCTCGGCGGCACCGACGCCGGGGCTGATCACGAGGACGACTGGCTGGGCACCGGCCCGCAGGACGCCTTCGCCGCCGCCGCCGACCTGGATCGCGCAGCGTGGCACCGTGCAGGCGCTCTCCAGACGACCGTGCATTTGGGTTTCGGCGCGGTCCCCGGGCCGGTGGCGGCGCTGATCCACCTGACCGAGGTTCTCGTGCACGGCGTGGACCTGGCGATTGCCACCGGGCAGGAGACACTCGTGGACGAACGGGTGTGCGAGGAACTGCTCACGATCATGCGTGCTATGGACTTCGGCGCCTTCCGCCGCCCCGGCATGTTCGGCCCCGAGGTCGGGACGCCCGCGGACGCTCCCGCACACTGGCGACTGCTCGCCTTCCTCGGCCGCGATCTCTCCCCGCAGTGAGCCTATCGGGAGGTCAGGAAGGACAGACCGAAAGGTCGGCTGTCGGCTGGATGAACCAGCCGCGTGGTGGCGGGCCGCAGGCGGTTCTGGATCGGTGTCGTGTCCTGCGTCAGTTGACGGTCACGGCACAGGGCTGAGCAAGCCGGACCTGCCGCCAAGGCGCGAGGTGACCGGCCGACGCCCTTCAGAATGCAGTCACTCGCTCAACTGAAGTCACCAGCATGATCGATCGCCCATTCGGCGAACCTGCGCGCGGCACGTCCCGTTATCTTCTCCACCAGAGTCGAGGTCTGTGCCGGCGTGCCGTTACGGGCCGTCCACTGCTTTACGATCACCTCGACGCCGACTGGCGGCATCGTACGTCCCAGTTCCTCCCGTGCTTCCGTGACCGAGATCACGTTGATCGGGATCGGGCGGCCGATAGCCTTCGCGATGTGCTCGACCTGCTGCCGCAACGTGAGCGACTCCGGTCCGTACACGGTGTAGGCCCGCCGTTCGTGCCCCGGCTGCCGCAGGGTGGTCACCGCGAGCGCCGCGAGGTCCTTCTCGTGGACGGGAGCCGTCTGCGACTCCGGATACGGCAGGCGCACCACGCCCTTGCCGCGAATCGGCTCCCGCCACCACCACAACGCGTTCGTTGCGAACATGCCAGGCCGGATGAACGTCCAGTCCAGTCCCGAGTCCTCCACCGCCGTCTCTACGGCCCGGTGCTGCAGGGCGATCGGATCGCGATCCATCGGATGGTGCACAGCCCTGAGCCGTGTGGGGTGGGGATGTCTCGCGGGGAGCGCCTCAGACGGCGGTGACCTGGTCGGCGGCCCGGCCGAAGGACTCCTCCGACAGCAGCAGGTCGAGCAGTCCGGGGAATCGGGCGTCGAGGTCGTCGCGGCGCAGGGTGATGTAGAGCTTGCGGCCGGAGGGGCGCTGCCGGATGACGCCGCTCTCGCGCAGCACCCGCCAGTGGTGGGTGAGGGTCGATTTCGGCACGCCGGGGACGATCTCGCCGCAGAACGTCTCCTTGCCCGAGGAGGAGAGCTTCCGCACGATCGACGCCCGGATCGGATGGCCGAGCGCGGCCAGCACCTCTTCGAGCTGGAACTGCTCACGGGCCGGGTGAAGAGCGGTCATAGGGCGATTGTACGGAAAACACGAACTTGACGCGCCACCCTCAATTGTACGAGTATGCCGAACAGTCCAACTGTTCGTGTTTTCCGAACAATTGAGGAATCATGTCGTCTCCCTCCCTCGCCCCGCCCCGGCGCCGCCATCTCGGCCGGACCCTGGCCCTGCTGGCCTTCGCCCAGCTCATCACCGCGCTCGACTTCAACATCGTCTTCGTCGCCCTCCCCGAGATCGGCCGGGACCTCGGCTTCTCGGCCCACACGCTCCAGTGGGTGACCAGCGCGTACGCGGTCACCTACGGAGGCTTCCTGCTGCTCGGCGGGCGGGCGGCCGACCTGCTCGGCCGCCGGCGCCTGTTCGTCGTGGCCCTGCTGCTGTACGCGCTCTCCTCGCTGGTCGGCGGGCTCGCCGAGAACGCCGGGCTGTTGATCGCCGCCCGCGCGGTGCAGGGACTCGGCGGGGCACTGCTCTTCCCCGCCACCCTGTCGCTGGTCAACACCCTGTTCGCAGAGGGGGCCGAACGGAACCGGGCGCTGGCGATCTGGAGCGGCGCCGGGGCCAGCGGCCTGTGCCTGGGCTCACTGCTGGGCGGCCTGCTCACCGACGCCTTCGGCTGGGAAGCGGTGTTCTACGTCAACGTCCCGCTCGCCGGCGGCGCCGCGCTGCTCGCCTTCGCGTTCATCCCCGCGGACGGCGCCCGGCAGCGAGGCCGCAGCTTCGACCTGCCCGGCGCGGTCACCGCCACCGCCGGGGTGACCCTGCTCGCCTTCGCGCTCATCCAGGGGCCCGAGTCCGGCTGGACCTCACCGGTCATCCTGGCGAGCTTCGCCCTCGCCACCGCGCTGCTCGCGGCCTTCCTCGCCATCGAGGCCCGCAGCAGCGACCCCCTCATGCCGCTGCGCCTGCTGGGCAACCGCAGTCTGAGCAGGGCGATGGCCATCACCCTGATCTTCGGCGCCACCTTCAGCGCCCTGCCGTACTTTCTGACGCTCTACTTGAAGAACATGCCTCTAGGCAAGCTTTTAACGAGATGCAGTTTCAGCCCGGTCTAGGAAGCCCCGAGGCTCAGGAGATGAGCCGAGGGGCTTTGACGTGCGTAGGTGGTGTCTCGATGCCCTCGATGCCGCATCGGGAACGTGATCATCCAGAGACTACGAACCATGATCGGCGACGAGTTTCATTACAGGGTCAAGGCGGCAGCGCTCCGCGCCGCCGCACGGCGGGGCGTGCCCGCCCGCGCCGCGCGGACATCGGGACCGGGCGTGCGGCCCTGGCGGCCGGTCCCGGCCCGCGCCCGCGCCACGCGGACGGTCAGACCCCGCCGCCCGCCGCACCAGGCCGCCCGCCGCAGCCGAACGTCGCGCCGACCACTGACGCACTGCCGCCAAGGCCGCTTCGATCACCGGCCTGTCCACAAGCACCGGGCATCCCACGGCCATGATCATCTAGGCGATGGGTGACGCTCTGACGATCGCCTGATGGTGGCCGATCTCCGTATGGGGTCGGGGGCGATCGACGGTCCGGCGCTTCGTCCCTCAGCCCCGGCCCACCGGGCAACGGGGTAGGCGCGGCTCATTCACTGCGTGCCTGTCGTGGTCTGCCAGCAGGTTCCCCAGGACGGACACAGGAAGTCACGAGAAACGAGCCGCTCACTCTCGCCTGATGAACTGTCCGGCATGGGTAAGAGGGTGTTGCTTGCTTTCGCCGCTCCGACCACCGGCCCCAACCGCTTCGCGGCCCCTACGGGGTGCTTCGCATCGGCGCCGGCCGCTCCGCTCCCGTCGATGGTTTCTCCGGCGATGCCAGGTGGCTCCTCCCCCGCCCCCGACTACCTGACGTGCTCGTATCCCTTGCTCAGCGTCGTCTCCGCCGATGCACGCTGTGGGGGCAACGATGCATCGCGCGCGTGGGGACGCGCCAGAACGGAGCTCAGCTTCAACCAGGACGCGAGATCGGCAGTCGCCGAGGACGGGGGAGGAACGGGACCAGGAGTTCCCGGATGACTCCTGGCAGGCGTGGCGACGCCGTCCCTCCAGATCCCACGCCGCCACGCCCGTCTATGGGCTACGACGCCCGCTGCGACGGGGCGCGCATCCAGATCTGACCCTCAAGCCGCGTCTCGGCCTCCAGGTTGCGCGCCAGCTCGGTCAGGGTCGCGCCGCAGCGGACATCGGACAGGCCATGCGCACTCCCGTGAGCCGAGACCACCACGCGCCGCACGGCGTACCAGCCGCCCCCGACCGCGTCGGAGATGGTCCAGGTCCGCCCGTGGCGCGTCCTCAGTTCGGCCAGGGTGACCGCGCCGTTGCCGTGTGACGACTCGGCGCTCACCGGGGCTCTTGCTCCGGCTGTGCGGCGAGGATCAGAGCGACCACCTTTTCCGGGTGCTCGCTCCTGACGACCTGCGGGTCGAGGTCACTGCGCCGGGAGACCAGGTAGGAGCCGGAACGCGGCCCTATGGTCACCGTGACATCGTGACCGCCCTGAGGACCGATGACGGCCAGCTCGGGCGGGTAGCGGTCCAGCCAGCATCGGAGGGGCCGGTGGGGCCAGGTGATCTCATCCGTGCGGCTGGCGAAGAGCCCGAGACTGATCGTGTGATGGCACTGGGCATGGATGCCCCGCTCTGCGAGGAGTCGTTGTACGACGGCCAGCGCCCGGTCGTGACGTTCTGCCGTCGCCTCATCGATTACCTTCTGAGATTCCAGTGTTCCCGCGTGCTGTGTCACTGGTCTCCCAAGGTCGTAGTGGTACATCCAAGCGACGTTGGGAGTGGTGGGTCGATCCGGGGTGGCACGCGGTCAGATTTCGCGCTGTGTGCGCGTAGTGCTGGCATGACCTGGTCTTCCCTCCTGGCAGCGAGTGCTACGGGTGGCGTTTGCGCGCCAGGAGGAACTGTAGGTTCGGCCCGATGGCCGTACCCGTATCGCGGTGAGGGCACAGAACCCGCACTTTTGTGCGGGTCGTTGGGTCAGGCGATGCCCGCTCGGGTGGCCAGGCCCCGGAGTTGTGGCGTGCTGGCACGGTGCTCACGCTTGAGGAGCTGGGTCAGCAGTTCGCGGGTACGCCCGCCGTAGCGCACGAGTTCGGGAGAGAGCTGTTCGGCCGCAAGGAGCATGTTCACCGACGCGGCGTCCTTGCGCTGGACGGCGTAAGCCCGCGCAAGATCCAGATGGACCTGTGCGCGGCGCCCGACCAGTCCGGGAGCCAGGGTGTCGGCATCGAGCGTTTCGGCCTTGGTAATGGCTTGGCGCGCGTCTCCGGATTCCACTGCCGCCGACACCTCGTGAATGGTGACGTTGGTCAGCCCGAAGGCGGTCCAGAAGTCGTTGCGATCCTCGCCGAGGCGTTCGGCGGCCTGCCGGGCTTGCGCAAGGAAAGTGCGCACGGCTGCCTGGTCGCACTGGGCGGCAGCGGACGTGACCGCCACCAGGTAGAGCGCGCCGAGCATTGACAAGGACCGGGGGTCACTACGACGGGCGGATCGGTGTAGGGCATCCGCCGCGCGGAGGACGAGTTGGAGTGCCTTGTCCGGCTCACGCAGGCGGACGAAGACGTAGCCGAGCCGGTAAGCGCTCACGGCGGCGAGCAACGGCCGTTCAGCTTCCTCGGCGGCGGCCAGCGAGCGGTCGGCGGCCAGCCAGGCGAGGTCGGGTTCCCCAACGCGGCGCAGTGTGGTCGTGGCGCAGTGGTAGGTCAGTGAGCGGAGCGTCTGATAGGTCCGGCGCCGGTGCACCGGTGCGTGACGGCTGCCGAGTTCGGTCGCCACGATGAGTCCCGGCAGGCGCCTGCCCACCTCGTCGTACTGGGTGGCCTGGTAGAGCCGGTTCACCCGGCGGACCTCGTGGCGCAGCCAGACGAAGCTCTCCGGGGAGCCCTCGGCCCGGCGGGGATCGATCAGGGAGGACAGGCCGTCGTAGCCCATCATGGCGTGACGGATGGCGGATGCTGCCTGATAGTGCGTCATGGCGTCTGTCTTCGCGGTGGTGAGGTCGTCGGCGGCCAGACCCAGGATCTCACCCAGTGCGCTGATCACGCTGTGGCTGTCCACCGAGCGTTGCCCGCGCTCTACCTGGCTCAACCAGCTCTCCGACCGGCCGATCAACCCGGCGAGGACGGCCTGTGACAGGCCACGACGGTGGCGTGCCCGAGCGATCCGCTGACCGATGTCCTTACGGGCATCCACACCATCACCCCTGTGAGTGTCGCCCCCCGACAACGCTGCGCAGTTCTTGCATGATCTGTTCCCAGGATGGCATGCGCGCATGTGACGGCGCGGCAGGATCGAACAGTACCCGCACGCCCATCTCCCGCAGCGCCTCCAGGCTCCGGCCGAAGGCCAGATGCTTGGCCAGCGCGTCCTTCAGCAGGGGCACCGCGACGATGGGGACGCCGAACCCCATCACCTCGCACAGCAGGCCGACCGCGAAGGTGTCCGCCATCCCACCGGCCCATTTGTTGATGGTGTTGAACGTCGCCGGAGCCACCACCACCGCATCGGCCGGAGGCAGCCCCTTCGGCTCGCCTGGCATGCGGTACGTGCTGCGGACCCGATCCCCGGTCATCCGCTCCAACTCCTCAGCATCGACGAAGCGGGCGCCCATGGGCGTGGTGACCACGTGCACCTGCCAGCCGTCCTTCTGGGCGAGCATCACCAGGCGGGCGAGGTCGGCCGCCGCCGGAGCGGCACACGCGACCACGTACAGCACTCCGGGCGTCTCCATACCGCGTGATCCTAATCAGGACCCGGTAGCCGATGCGGCAGGGTAGAGCGCCGACGGGAACAGCCGCAGTGCCACCGGCCGAACTCGCTTTGCTCGCCCTTCGGGTGCCTGTCGGCATTCCGCCGGCCGCACCGCTCAGCACGGGGACGCGTCTTTCACCGGTCAGCCGAGGTCGGGCTGTTCCCGTTGCCTGGCAACCCGGCGAGCTGTGGTGATGCGCTGGCGGGCGAGTTCGGCCCAGAACGGTTCGCCGTATCGGTGACCGCTTCCTCCGTAGCGCCACTCCGAGACCGTGAGCGTCTTGCCGTCGTCGGGATCAGGAAGGCCGAGGATCATCCGTGCTTGCTCGGCCCGGTAGTCGGCACGTGCCCGGCGCATCGCGCCCAGAGTGATGGAGTAGCGGCGGGACTTGGTCGAGAAATGTCCCCGGTAGCCCAGCATGTGCGCCCACTGCCGTAAGGGGATGTCCCGGTAGGGCGGAAGTTCACCCAGGCTGAAACAGGTCAGGATCATGCGGCGGGCGTGCTTGGTGATGTCCAAGCCGGTGATGTCCCAGATGTTGTGGATCGGCCGGTCGACTGTCCCGGCTGACTCGGCGCCCTTGGTGGCGTACTTGGCTACGTAGGATGCCACGCGCTGATCGCTCACCCCTTCCAGGTCGGCCGAGACATAGACGGGGCGAATGTCGAGTTGTTCACCCCAGCGCAGCAGGACCGGGGAAGAGGCGTCCGGTGGCCCGGTCGGGACGGTGATCGTGACCTGGCCGGATGCATGCCGGATCGCGCGGTCGAGCAGGGAAACGGTGGCCCAGTCCGGTGGTGGGTCGGCCGGTCCTTCCGGGCCGTCGAGCCGGATCACCGCATGGAAGTGGACCAGACCACGCGCTTGGTACTCGGCGACCTTGGCGTACGACAGCCGCAGCGTACGGCGTAGCTCAGTACGGCTGACGCCGAGCAGGCGGGCGAAGACCGACGGAATGGCCTTGGTGAACTCCCGCCAGAGCCGGCCCGCGTGGGCGTTCCACAGCACCGCCCCCTGGTAGTCGTAGCAGTTCAGACAGAGAGGTTGCCCAACCTGGGGGTCATCGCGGTCATGGCGCGCGCCGCAGCCTTCCGGCCGCCCGTGCTCGCAGATCGGGAGGTCGCGCCGGGGACGGCAGGGCAGGGTCTTGCCGTCCTTTCCCTCCCGGTGGGCGTGGACCGCGCCGAAGGACGGAGCGGTGAAGGTGGCGAACACGCGAGGATGGCCGCTCACATCCTCCGGGACGCCTTTGCCGCCCCGGAGGCCAGAGATGATCAGGTGATAGGTGTCGTCCTTGTACGTCGCCGAGCAGGCCAGGCAGCGGGACGCGCGGCGGTTGCCGCACGCGGTCAGTAGGAAACCCGTGGGTTCGTCGGCGGTCCGGTAGACGTCCAGGACCTCACCTGTCCCGGCGTCCACGGTGATGCGTTCGCCGTGGAGCCGGACGGGCTGAGCACAGCCGCCAGTGGCGTACACCATGCGTTGCCACCGGGTGAAGTCCGGCATGGCTGCACGCTGTACGGCGGCCAGGATGTCAGAGGAGAACGGAGGGACGGTGCTCACGCGGCAGCATCCCTTCCGGCCTCCGAGGAGACAGGGGCGGGGGCGTCGGCGATCTCGTGAGAGAACTCGATGCCGTAGATGGCAGCCACACGCCGCCATGCCTCGGGGGAACGCTCAGGGGCCTGAGCGATCATGCGCGTGCTCCACTCCTCGGCAAGCGCGGCGTACGGTACCAGTTCAGGAGGTACCAACCGACTCCTTTCCTCGCAGGAAAGCCGCCGCTTGGTTCGGAAAGCGATAAGCGTCATTGCCAGGCATGCTGATATTGCATGACTGTTCGTGTGATGACGTTTATCAGCGAGAGTTTCGGAGTGTTTTTATGCGACTGTTAAACCAGTGAGCGCTGCCGGTGATGCTGACCTACCGATGGCCGGGTCTCCCCATCGGAACGGCCGGTTTTCGCCATGTGGCCCGGTGGCGTCCTGCGCTCTTTCTCTGTCGCTGCTGGTTTCTCGCTGCTTCCCGAACGGCGGAGCTCTTTCGTACCTTCAGTTCTACCACTAAGAGAACGAATGAACACAGGTAAAAGTTCCCGTCACCGCCATTCTCGGTGAGCCTTGGACGTCCTCATAAGTGTCTCCAGAGGTCCACTGTCGTCCAGTGGCGTCCAACTGCATACGGCTGCATATGAATCTCATGTATTAACGAGTAAGGAAGCTGTCACCATGAGGCTAGGTGGCCAGCTCCCTAATCGTCGAGGACGTCCTGAGACGTCTCGCTGTTACTCCTCCCGCCAGACCGGTTCCAGTAGGTTCGGGTCGAAGGCCCGCCTACCAGGCCCCGCCGAATGGATGATCACGGTGATGAGGTCGGCCCGGATGTGCGCCCGCTTCTGCGACAGGGGTAGGCCGCCTTCCTCCTCGGGCAGGTACCAGCGCCGCCGGATGTCATCGACGTCGATGGCCGCCGCAACCTCCTGCCGCTTCACCGCCGCGTCATGCTTGGCCTTTTCGCTGCGAAGGCCGTTGATCTTCTTTTCCAGGATCGGTAGATCGTGGAAGTAGCTCTGATTGGATATGTTCCGTGCGTGCCACTGCTCCCGGAGCATAGCGAGCTGTTCCATGGCGTCTTTCAGCTCATCTCTTCCTGCCCACTCCATGGATTCCTGAGGAGCGTTGAATGCCGCTTTCTTCGCCATCCGATTGAGAACAAGTTCTGAGATGAAGAAGTCCACCAGGTCGCCGCGCCGACTGATTCCGCCACAGCCACCCGAGCCTTTCGCCTGACACGCGTAGCGGTGCGTGGCGCTGTTCTTCGGCGTGGTCACCCGTAGCGACTTGCCGCAGATTCCGCCGTCCTCGGTAGGGCGTCCACAGCGAAGGAATCCGGTAAGCAGGTAATGGACTTCGCGTGCGTCACCGGGGAGCGGCAACGGCCCGAGGGGCACACCGTCCACCCCGACGCGTCGCCCCCTACGGCTGTTGATGATCGCTTGTACGGCGTGCCACTCCTGTTGAGTGAGAATCGGCGTCCACTCCCCGACGATCGGTTCGCCATCCGCATCCCGCATGATCTCTCCATGGAAGAGCCGCCATCCGCACAGCCGAGGAGAGGTGAACATGACCCGGAGCGTCTGGACGCTCCACTCATTGCCCCGAGGCGTGCGCACACCTGACTTCCGCCACTGGCCGACGATGGAGTTGAGCGAGCGGCCTCCAATGAACTCGCGTGCCGCCTCCTGAATGATCCGGCTCTCGACCGGGGCCAGCGTCCGCCGATCGGCCTGCCAGCCGAATGGCCGATGACCGCCCACCGGCCTGCCCTCGCTGGCACGGTTTCGGTGTGAGTCACGCATCCGGCGCGCGATCTTCCTTGCCTCGATCCTGGCCCCGACCACGCTGTAGAGGCCCATGCTCTCCACGTCTTCGCTGTAGAGGTTCTTGACCTGCCGGTAGTCGGCGAACACGAACCCCTCGTGCAGCGTGAACGCCTCCACGAAACGTTCATAGTCGCCCGGACGCCGCGCAAGGCGGTCGTCGGCCACGACCACCACTCCGCGAACAGGGGTGCCGTCGGCAAGCTGTCCCGCCCGCAGCGCCGAGACCATCGCCTCGAAGTCGTCGCGCACCACGTTGACCTTGGACGCCGACTTGTCGTTGTCGGTGAACTCATGCACGACCGTCCACCCTTGGCGCTTGGCGGTCTCGTGGTTCATCCGGTGCTGATCCCTCACACCGTGTTCGTCCTTCTTAAGATCTGCCGAGATCCGGGCGTAGGAGACCACCGGAATGGGTGAGTCTGGGGCCAGTGTTGCCAGACGTAACATGAACACCTCCGTTGAGATACTCCCTCTAAGTTGGTTCTACTTCCAGACTGTCCGCGGCTACAGTGCGCTCGTGACCGGGGTGGCCTTCCTGGTGCCGTCGCTGATGATCGCCGCCGGCACCCAGATCGGCGAGCGGATGGCCACCCGCGCCGGGATGCGCCTGACCCTGCTCACCGGCATCGTCGCCGGCACCGCCGGCACCGTCCTGCTCGCCGTGGGCATGAGCGCCGGGGGCTCCTACTGGCACGTGCTGCCCGGCATCGTCGTCGGAGGACTCGGGCAGGGCCTGACCTGGACCGGCATGTGGATCGCCGCCGCCTCCGGGGTCGCCGCCGGGGAGCAGGGGGTCGCCTCCGGCACGGCGTCCACCGCCCTGCAGGTCGGAACCGCTCTCGGCCTGGCCGTGCTCGTCGCGCTCGCCGCCCGGGACACCACCGGCCTGGCCGGTGCCGCCCTGCGCGGTGAGATCACGGCCGGCCTGCGGGTCGCGATCTACGTCGCCGCCGCCGGTATCCTGCTGAGCGCCCTGGTGGCCCTGACCTTCCGGCGCAGCAGCATCGCAGACCCCCAACCCGCGCACGCGGACGCGGACGCCTGAGGAGATTCCCATGAGCTTCGACGTCGCGGTGGTCGGCGGCGGTCCGGTCGGCATGCTGCTCGCGGCCGAACTCGCCCTTCAGGGCGTCCGGCCGGTGGTCCTGGAACGGCTTCCCACCCCGACGGGGGAGTCCAAGGCGGGCACGCTGCACGCCAGGACCGCCCAAAGCCTGAACCGCCGGGGCCTGCTCGACGCGGTGGGCCGCTCCTCCTACGGCGGTGTGCGCTTCCACTTCTCCGGCATGTTCGAGCTGGACCTCGGCGCGGTGGCCGGGGAGGGGCCGAGCATCGTCGGCAGCCCGCAGGCGTGGGCGGAGCAGGTGTTCGCCGACCGCGCCGTCAGCCTGGGCGCGGAGATCCGGCGGGGGCACGAGGTCGTCGGCCTCGTCCAGGACGCCGACCGGGTCACGCTGACCGTGACCGGGCCGGCCGGGCCGTACGAGCTGGCCGCCCGCTACGTGGTCGGCGCCGACGGCGCCCGCAGCGCCGTGCGCGGGCTGGCGGGCATCCCGTTCACCGGAACCCCGGCGGGCGTCGCCGCTCTGATGGGCGACGTCCGGTTGCTGGATCCGCTGCCCGGCGGCTGGCACCGCACCCCGCGCGGGTGGCTGATGGTCTGGGGCGGCGGCACGTACGGCCACAGCCGGATCGGCACCTACGACTTCCGCGGCCCGCACGCCGACCGGCAGGCCCCGGTGACCCTGGAGGAGCTGCGGAGCGTGGTCGAGCACATCGCCGGTCACCCGGTCAGGATGGTCGAACCGCGCGGCCTGACCAGGTACGGCGACGCGGCACTGCAGGCGGAGAGCTATCGCCGGGGCCGCGTGCTCGTCGCCGGGGACGCCGCCCACGTGCACTTCCCCTGGGGTGGACAGGGACTCAACACCGGAATGGAGGACGCCGTGAACCTGGGCTGGAAGCTCGCCGCCCAGGTGCGGGGGCATGCTCCGGACGGGTTGCTCGACACCTACCACGACGAGCGGCACCCGGTGGCGGCACGGGTCCTGTGGAACGTCCGCGCGCAGACCGCCCTGGCCGACCCCGATCCCCGCGTCGACCCCCTGCGGGAGCTTTTCACCGAACTCATGCGGCTGGAGCAGGTCAACGACCATCTCAGCGGCATGATCAGCGGCACCGCCACGGCCTACGACGTCGGCCATCCCGGCGCCGGCCGGCTCGCCCCGGACATGGAGCTCAAGACCGCCGACGGCGACGTCAGCCTGGTGGAGCTGCTCCGTCCGGGCAGGCCCCTGTTCCTGGGGTCCCCCGACGAGGGGGACGAGCTGGTGGACGTCGTGGCACGATGGGCCGGCCGGGTCGACACCGTACGGGCGCGATGCGAACCGCAGCTCATCCGCCCGGACGGCTACGTCGCCTGGTGCGCCCCCGGCGATGCCGCCTCCCTGCGCGCCGCGCTCCGCCGCTGGTTCGGCGAACCCGGCGAACCCGGCTGACCCCGCAACCCCGACCCCGCAACCCCGACCCCGCAACCCCGACCCCGCAACCCCGACCCCGCAACCCCGGCCCAGCCCCGCAGCCCCGGCCCTGTCGATCCGGCCCCGCAGACCCGGCCGGCCATGTTGACCTGGCCGATCCTGCCGGCCTGGCTGATCCGCCTGCCACCGGCAGGCGGATCAGGGGTGGCAGGGCCGGCGGGTCAGACGCCCAGGGCCTGCGCGGCGAGCGCGGTTCCCCGTACCCGGGCGTCGATCTTGGCGAAGGCGATCTCGCGGGAGGTGGAGGTGTCGTCGGCGAATGGGGAGAACCCGCAGTCGTCGCAGGTGCCCAGTTGCTCGACCGGGATGTGCCGGGCGGCCAGCAGCACCCGGTCACGCACCTGTTCGGGGGTCTCCACCTTGGGATCGATCGGATCGGTCACCCCGACGAAGACCCTGGTCCCGGGTCGCAGATGGGCGCCGATGATCTCCAGCACCCGGGCAGGGTCGGGCTCGCCGGCCAGCTGGACGTAGAAGTTGCCGGCCTGCAGCCGAAAGAGCTCGGGCAGCAGGTCGGCGTAGTCGACGTCGGCGCTGTGGGTGGAGTCCTGATCGCCGCCAGGGCAGGTGTGCACGCCGATCCGGGCCCGCTCGGCCGCGCTGAAGCGCTCCAGCACCTGGTTGTTGAGGGCGATGAAGTCATCCAGCAGCCCGCCGCTGGGATCGAGCTTGAGCGACAGCCGTCCCTCGGTGAAGTCCAGTTGCACGGCGTGCGCACCCGCGTCGAGGCAGCCGCGGATGTCGGCCTCGGCCTCGGCGGCCAGGTCGTCCAGGAAGACCTTGCGAGGGTAGTCGGCGATGCCGCCGGCCGGATAGAGCAGGCTCAGCGCCGACGGGGCGATGACCGCCTGCTTGACCGGCAGCCGGGTGTGGCGCCTGGCTTCTTTCAGGTATTCCGCGGCGTGGACGCGGTAGCGGAACGGCCCGGAGGTCAGGCAGGGCAGCTGACGGGTGTGCCCGTCGGCGAACGGGATGACCGCCCCGTCCGGGCTGAGCCCCTCCAGCCCGGTGATCGGGTAGGTGACGAAGCTGGGCTTGGACTGCTCGCCGTCGACGAGGACCGGACAGCCGAGCCGCTCCAGCCGCGCGACGGTGTCGGCGACGGCCTCGGCCTGTCGCGAGGCCAGCTCGGCGTCGCCGATCCGGCCTGCCGCGTGGTCGACCAGCGCGGCCAGCAGGGCGGGAGAACGAGGGATGCTGCCGATCGGTTCGGTAGGGATCTCCATGCCGTGAGACTAGATAACGATCTGTTGTTTATCAATCACTTAGGGATATGAGTGCTCTCGGATATGGCTTTGGCGGAGTAGCCGGGGAAACTTCACTACGTCACCCCGCACCGCGCCGCGCCGCGCCGACCGCACCGCGCCGACCGCCCCGCATCGCACTGCGCCGCGCCGCGCCGACCGCACCGCGCCGACCGCACTGCATCGCATCGCGCCGACCGCGCCGCGCCGAGGGCGGCCGCCGCCCACGGCCGCTCCCGTTCCGCCTGCACGCCCGTACGGTCCGCACGCCCGTACGGCCTACATGGTCAGGACCACCTTGCCGCGGACGTGCCCGGTCTCGACCTCGCGGTGCGCCTCGGCGACCTCGTTCAACGGATACGTCCGGTGGATCGCGACGCGCAGCTTCCCGGCGGTGTGCAGGTCGACCAGCTCGGTCAACCGCTCGGTCGAGCGCTCGGTGCTCAGCCTGCGCACGCCGAGCTCCTCGGCGAGCGGGTTGAACGCGACCGTGCCGACGCGGGCGGGGTCCTTCACCAGCGCGACGGAGGATCGGAGGGAGTCCTCGGTCGCGATGCCGTCGAGGGCGGCGTCGACTCCGCCCGGTGCCAGGGCGCGCACCCGGTCGGCCAGGCCGTCGCCGTAGACGACCGGGATCGCGCCGAGAGAGCGCAGGAACTCGTGGTTGCGCCCGCTCGCAGTGCCGATGGCCGTCGCTCCCCAGGCGACGGCGAGCTGTACGGCGATGCTGCCGACGCCACCGGCGGCCGCGTGGATCAGCACGGTGTCGCCTTCGCTCACACCCAGCTCGCGCAGGGAGGTGTGCGCGGTCTGCCCCGAGGCCGACAGCGCGCCTGCCTCCGCCCAGGGCATCCCCGCGGGCTTGGCCACGAGCTGGTCGACGCCGACGATCGCGTGCTCGGCGAAGGCGGCCAGCGTCACCCAGCCGAGCACCTCGTCGCCCACGGCGAACTCGGTGACCCCGGGACCCGTCGCCTCGACGATCCCCGCGACCTCGTTGCCGAGCGTCTGCGGGAAGTGCGCGGGCACCCACTGCGCAGTCTGGCCGCTGCGGAAGAGGTTGTCGAAGGGCTGGACCGCCGCGGCCTTGACGCGGACGAGAACCTGGCCGGGACCGGGCTCGCCGGGCTCGACATCGATGATCTTCAGCACGTCCGGCGTGCCGTATTCGGAGAAGACGACGGTCTTGCTCATGTCGTGGTCCTTTCGTGTTCGCGGGCCTGCAGGCCCGACATGGTGCGCAACGGCAGCTCCTTGACCAGGAGTGCCATCAGGAAGCCCGCCGCCGCGACGATCGCGATCAGCAGGAAGACCGGCCGCATGGCCGCGGCGAATCCGACTTTGAAGGGCGCGGCCAGGCGTGGGTCGAGCAGGTGGAGGAAAGACGAGTCGTCGATCACGCCGGTGGGCAGCCGCCCGCCCGCCGCGCGTAGTGCGGCCCGGAAGCCCGGGTCCGGCAGTGCCGCCGCCATGGCACTCGCGATGCGGTCGCCCACCGTGCCGAAGAGCACGGACACGAAGACCGCCACGCCCAGCGTGCCGCCCATCTGCCGCAGGAAGGTGGCCGAGGAGGTGGCGACCCCCATGTCGCGGGGCGGTGCGGCGGTCTGCACGGCGAGGGTCAGCGGCTGCATGGAGCCGCCCAGCCCGAGGCCCAGCAGGACCAGGAGCGCCGACAGGACCGGCAGCGGCGTGCCGACGTCGAGCAGCAGATGGAGAGAGAGCGATGCCAACGAGATCAGCGCCGTGCCCACGACGAAGAAGATCCGGTAGTGCCCGGTGCGCGCGATCACCCTGCCCGAGCCGATCGAGGCGATCACCAGCCCGGCCATGAGCGGCAGGAGCATGAGCCCGGACTGCGTGGGGCTCGCGCCGCGCACGATCTGGAAGTAGAGCGGGATCGTCATCATGCCGCCGAACATCGCCACGCCGAGCAGCAGGGTCACGATGGCCGCCAGGCTGAACGCGGCGCCGCGGAACAGCCGTAGCGGGATGAGCGCGTCGTCGCCCATCCGCCGTTCGACCAGCAGCCAGGCGCCCAGCCCCGCGGCCCCGAGCAGGTAGCAGGCGACGGCCGCACCGGAGCCGAAGCCCCATCCGCGGCCCTGCTCGGCGACGACCAGGAGCGGGACCACACCCGTCACGAGGGTGACGGCGCCCAGCCAGTCGACGCGATGGTCGCGTCTGGCGTGCGGGACGTTGAGCACGCGTGCCACGACGTACAGCGCCGCCAGACCGATGGGCACGTTGATGACGAAGATCCACCGCCAGCCGGCGCCTCCCGCCAGGAAGCCGCCGATGAGCGGCCCCGCGACGCTGGAGGTGGCGAAGACCGCCAGGAAGTAGCCCTGGTACCTGGCCCGCTCGCGTGGCGGCACGATGTCGGCCAGGATCGCGAAGGCCAGCGACATCAGGCCGCCCGCGCCCAGCCCCTGAACGGCGCGCAAGGCCGCCAGGCCGTACATGGACGTCGAGAGTGTGCAGAACATCGAGCCGGCGATGAAGATCGAGATCGCCGCGAGGAAGAGCGGCTTGCGTCCGTAGAGGTCGGACAGCTTGCCGTACAGCGGCATGGAGACGGTCGAGGTGATCAGGTAGGCGGTCGACACCCATGCCTGCAGGCTGAGGCCATCGAGATCGTCGGCGATGGTGCGCATGGCGGTGGCGACGATCGTCTGATCGAGGGCGGCCAGGAACATGCCCAGCATCAGCCCACTGATGATCGTCAGGATCTGCCGATGAGATGGTTGCACGAGTCGATATTCAACTAAACGATTGAATTTTGTCAACTGAGCGATTGAATCGCTATCATGGGCGCATGGCCAGACGTCGTGCGGTGGTGGAGGACGAGCGAGGCGCGTCCGCGGAGCGGACCAGAGAGCGCATCCTGCAGGCGGCCGTCGAGGAGTTCGGCGCCAAGGGCTACTCCGGTGCCCGTACGGCGGGCATCGCCACCAGGGCCGGAGTCAACCAGCAGCTCATCTCCTACCATTTCGGCGGCAAACAGGGCCTGCTCGACGAGCTGCGCAGACGGTGGGCGGAGCGGGAGGCCGCGCTCGTCCCGCCGGACGCCTCCTTCGCCGAGTCGTTCTCCACCTACCTCGATGCCACCCTCGACCAGCCCGACTGGTCGCGGCTGGTGATCTGGCAGGCGCTCGGCGACGGAGAGGGGATGACCGCGACGCAGCGGGCCGGGCTGCGGCAGGCGGTCGAGGGAATGCGACGGCGCCAGGAGGGCGGGGAGCTCACCGGCGACCTCGACCCCGGGTTCGTCCTGTTGCTGGCCTACGTGCTGACCTTCGCCCCGATCTCGCTGCCCGAGCACGTGCGCGAGATCCTCGGCGTCGACCCCCTCTCCGAGGAGTATCGGGCCCAGGTCCGCGACCAGCTGATGAAGGTGCTGCGCGCCGAGTAGGGTCCGGTGCGCCGTCACCTCCGCCCTTTCGGCACGCGTTCCGAGGGGGACCGGCCGCCGGGCTCCCCGTTCCCCCGCCTCCGGCGGCCCGCGCCGCCCGCCGTCACGCCTGGCGCGTCGGCAGCACGATGACCTGCCGCAGGTTGACGTGCCGGGGACGGCTCGACACGTACGCGACGACATCGGCCACGTCGTCGGCCGCGAGCGGGCCGATCGCGTCGACCATCTCGCCCAGCTGGCCGTCCAGCCCGAGGGTCGCGTTGTCGATGTGCGAGCCGAGCTCGGTGTCGGTCAGGCCGGGCTCGACGTTCGTCACGCGGACGTCGCGCGGGCCGTACTCGGCGCGCAGCGAAGCCGACAGATGGGTGAGCGCCGCCTTGGTCGCGCCGTACACCGCGTAGTTCGGGAACGTGACGTGCGCGCCGATCGAGGAGACGTTGACCAGGTCGGCGGTCAGGCCCTCGGCGGCCGCCGCGACGAGATCGGCGGAGAAGGCGCGGATCACGCGCAGGACCCCGGTGACATTCGTGTCGATCATGCGACTCCACTCGTCGACGCGGCCGTCGTCGACGGGGTTGGGCAGCATGACGCCGGCCGCGTTCACCACCAGGTCGACCCGGCCGAGCTCGGCGTGTACCCGATCGGCGCCCGCGTCCACCGAATCCTGGTCGGTGACGTCCACGGTGACGGCGACGGCCCGGCCGCCGTCCGCCTCGATCCCGGCTGCGAGCTCCCTCAGCCGGTCCTCGCGGCGGGCGAGCAGCGCGACGCGCGCCCCTCGGGCGGCGAGAAGCCGGGCGGTGGCGGCGCCGATGCCGCTGGCGGCACCGGTGACGACGGCGGTACGGCCGGACAGGGAGGTGGTGCTCATGACGTGTGCTCCTGTGCTTGTTGTCCTTGTCATGCCTGTGAGCGGGTGTTTCCCGAGGGCGTTCCGGCTCACGTCTGCAACTGTGCCCGCACGCGCGGAGGCGGCCCAGGGCAACGGTTTTCCTGGGTCTGCGAGTACCACCGTCCCGGCGCTCGCTCGTGACGGCGGTACTTGTGACGGTGTCTCTCGTGAGGGTGTCTCCCGTAAGGACATCTCTCGTGGCGGTGTCGCTTGTGACGGTGTCTCCCGTAAGGACATCTCTCGTGACGGTGTCTCTCGTGACGGCGTCTAGAGTCCGGTTCATGAGCGATGTTTCCCTCGGCCGGCTCGGTGACTTCCTGCGCTCCCGCCGCGCTCGGATCCAGCCTGAAGACGTCGGCCTGCCGGTCTTCGGCCGCCGCCGTCGCGTGCCCGGGCTGCGCCGTGAAGAGGTCGCGCAACTGGCGGGCGTGAGCGTCGACTACTACATCCGCCTCGAACAGGGGCGCGGGCACAACGCCTCGGACACCGTCCTGGACGCGGTCGCCCGGGTGCTGCGGCTCGACCGGACGGAGCGCGAACACCTGCTGGACCTGGCCCGCCCGTCACGCGTGGCGGACACGCCCACCCAGACGCCCGCGCGCCCCGGTGTCCGGGTGCTGCTCGACATGATCGACACGCCCGCCTTCGTGCTGGGCCGCTGCATGGACGTGCTGGCCTGGAACGCTCCCGCGGACGCCGTCATCGGCTTCTCCGCGATGGCCCCGGGGGCGCGCAACATGGTGCGTCACGCGTTTCTGGACCCGGCGGCTCGCGCCCGCTACCCCGACTGGGCGGCGGTCGCCGCCGACACGGTCGCCTACCTGCGCCTGGAGGCCGCCCGTCATCCGGACGACGGCCGGATGGCGGCGCTGGTGGAGGAGCTGTCGGCGGGTGACGCGACGTTCCGGCGGCTGTGGGAGGAGCATCAGGTCACGGAGAAGACGTACGGCACGAAGCTGCTGTGCCACCCGGAGGTCGGGGAGTTCGAGGTCGGCTACGAGACGCTCACGCTGCCGGGCGACGCCGACCAGCTGATCGTGGTGTACACGGCGGTGCCGGGATCGGTCGCGGCGCGCAAACTCGCCGCTCTCACGGGGGATGCGGGCGGGCCGGCGCCCCTCAGTGATGCGGTGGCCTCTGGGACGGCGTCCGCCTCGGTCTGATCACCCGGGCCTGACCGCCCGGCCCCCGAGGGCCTCAGGGCAGCTTCGTCCACGGTCCCGGGGCGTGGTCGTCCTTCGGAATCCACAACGACGGCTGGAGCTCGCGCAGCCCCGGCGCCGAACGGGGATCCCACGGGTAGTGGCCTCCGGCGTCAGGCCAGACGACCTCCATGAAAGGCAGCGGGGGCTCCTGGTAGAAGTGCAGGGCCATGCCGAACAGCGAGCGGTACCAGCTCGTGTCCACCGTCTTGGTGACGACGGAGTAATTCCTGATGACGTCGTCCCGCTCCTGGTCGGCGACGAGATGGCGACCGGCGGCGACCCCGTCGGCCAGGGTGTTCAGGCAGTTCTTCATCACCTCGACCCGGAGCCCGAACATCGCCGCCTCCGGTGAGCGGAAGGTGTGCCACAGCCCCACGGTGAACGCCCACCCCGGCCCGTCCTCGTCCTCCGGGATCATGATGACGGCCCACCCGCGCTCCCGGACATGCCGCATCGTGCTGCGGTCGGCCTCATCGAGCTCCACGTCGCGTTCGATGCACAGGAGACAGTGGCATTCAAGCTGGTCGAACATGGTATCGAGGGTAATGGTCGGCGCGTGAGGAAATTGCCAGGCCAGGGATGATGCCCGCCGTACGGGGACGTCTGGGCCGTTTCCGGGCACCCCCGGGTTCGCGAACCGGGCGCACCACGCCCCCGTCTGCCCGGCCGGTCGGGCAGACGGGGGCGTGGTGACGGCAGGGCTTACGGGTTGTCGACGCCGATCCAGTTGACGTACCACTGGAATGTCTCCGCGGTGGCGGGGGTGATGGGGCTGCTGTCGCTCCAGCGGACGTACACGCGGAATCCGGTCGCGGTGGGAGTGTAAACGGCACTGGTGCCCGTCAGCGCCCACTGGTCGCCGCTACCACCGACAGAGCTTGTGTAGACAGGACTGCCGGTGAACGCCGCGGAGGTGGTGTCGACGTCGATGTAGAGGCCGGTGTTGCCTCCGTAGGAAATCCAGCCCTGTCCAGGCCTCGTCTTCCCGGCGGCGATCCGTTGGGTCGTCTTCGACGACGACGCCTCGGCCGACACCTGCTTGGCGACCGGGCGGTCCTCGGCGTGCGCGCTCACCCCTGTCATCAGTGTGGCGCCGAATGCCAAGGCGGCGGACAGGGCAACGGTCGTGGACCTCACGATGGACATATGTTCTCCTTCGGTCAGATCCTCGGCGGTCATGACCTCGGAGGGGCGCTGTTCGCAGGTGCGATCAACGCCTGTCATGGTGGCTGAGGAAGCAAATGATCATCACTGATGGTAATCAGGCCGAAGCGGATTGTCGTTGAACGCCACATGTTCGATGAGGGTTCGTTTTGGGCGAGTGGGAACGACTCGATCCGGCGGCCCCCGCCGGATCGGCCCCCGGTTCAGTCGGAGCGCACCTCAAGGCCCAGCACGGTGGCGATCGTGACGGCCTGCCGTATGTCGATCACCGCGTCCTTCAGCTTGACGACGAACGGGTCCAGTGCGGAAAGGTCGCTTCCTCGAAGGTCGGCGCGGGAGAGGTCGGCGCTGTGCAGCCAGGCACCCGACAGGTCGATCTCGCGGAGTGTGGCCCCCGCGCAGCGCGCGCCGGTGAGGTCGGCCTCGCGCATCCGTACGTCTCTGAAGGAGGCGCTGTGCAGGTCGGCTCCGGGGAGCCCGACGAACGACCAGTCGCCGCCGGCGACCTTGAGGAGGTCGAAGGTGCAGGCGTCGAACACGCTGCCGACGAACTTGCAGCCGGTGAAGGTGGCGTCGAAGAACGTGCAGCGCTTGAAGGTGCAGTTGGTGAACGCGGCGTCGGAGTGCACGGCCGCGTTGAACCGGACCCCCGTGAAGGTGCACTCGTGGAAGAGCGCGCCCCGGCTCGACGTCTCGGTCATGTCCACGTCGATGAAGGCGACCCGTTCGTGGCTCTGCCCCGACAGGTCCTCGCTGTCCCAGTCCTCGGACCGGATGGTCGTGTGGGTCTCGGGCGCGGGCACGCCGTACTTGCGCTCAGCCGTCATTCGTCGTGCCTTTCGTGCCGGATGGGGATCACCGCCTCGCGTCCCGTCCGGGACGTTCTGTTGGAGCCGGGGCAGGCCCTGCAAAGGTAGTGCCCCGGTCCGACATTCCCCGGGCGGGACGCGAGGCGGCCTGCGATCATTACCAAAAGTGTTGAAATGGCCACGAAGGGAACGGGAGGGGGGCGCAGGTCGTAGCGCCATGAGTTCCATGGGGGAAAAATGGCCATACGGAGATCTCGGCTCGCTGCCGTTCCGATAGCGGTGATGCTGGCGGTGACACTGGTCGGTGGCTGTGGAGGCGCCCGGCCCGCCATCCTGACGCCGGAGAGCGGGGTGGCCGTTCGTCCGGTGGTCGCGACCGTCCCGCCGGCGACGACGGCCACCGACCGGCAGGCCGGCGAGGAGTGCCCGGTCGCGGGCAACACCAAGCGGTTCGCCAAGACGCGCTTCGCGTTACACGCGGGCCTCGCGCTGGGGGCGTTCTACCGCTACATCTACAAACCGCTGCGCAGCGGCGGCTTCAAGGCCGGAGCGGAAAAGCGCAAGCGCACCTTCGTGAAGGCGGCGGTGGCCGCTCTCTTCGCCGCGCACGAGCTGAAAGTCGCCAAGCGCTTCGCCATGGCCAATCCGACGTTGTGCAAGGGCGTCCAGGCGGTCAGCGACAGCTTCGCCGACCTCACCGGCAAGCTGAAGAACGGCACGGCCACCGAAGCCGACCTTGAGGCCAGCAAGAACTCCTTCGAGGTCCTGAAGCGGAGCGCCGCCAGGAACGGCTACGACTTCAAGGAGAAGAACGTCGCCGTCCCCGGCGCCGGCTGATCCGGGGGCCTCACCACTGCCCGGCCGGAGCCGGCGCGACCTCCACCCACCGCCCGGACCGAGACGCCTGGACCGAGACGCCTGGACCGAGACGCCTGGACCGAGACGCCTGGACCGAGACGCCCGGACCGAGACGCCCGGACCGAGACGCCGGGAACGCCGGCCTCATCGGTCGACGACGGCGTGACTACGCCCGTGGTGAATTCGAGGCGTCGCCGGTTCCGCTGGAGCCAGGATGGCCGATATGAGAGTTCTTGTACTGGGTGGAACGCATTTCGTAGGACGGGCCGTCGTCGAGACGGCGCTGATGCGCGGCGACGAGGTCACCACGCTCAACCGGGGCACGAGCGGGCCCGCCGCGATCGGGGTGGACGCGATCCTCGTGGACCGGACCGACCCCGAGGCACTGCGCCGGGCGCTCGGAGCGCACGAGTGGGACGCGGTCATCGACACCTGGAGCGGCGCGCCGCGGGTGATCGGCGACTCGTGCGGGCTGCTCGCCGGCCGTGCCGGCCACTACGGATACGTGTCCAGCCGATCGGTCTACGGGTGGCCGATGCCGTCCGGCGTCGATGAACGCGCCCAGCTGGTCGACGGCGATCCTGACGACGACGCCGTCGAGGACTACGCCGTCGCCAAGCGCGGCGGCGAGCTCGCCGTCCTGCGGGCGTTCGGGGACCGGGCCCTGCTCGCCCGAGCCGGGCTGGTCCTCGGCCCCTACGAGGACATCGGGCGGCTGCCCTGGTGGCTGCGCCGCATCCAGCGTGGCGGGCGTGTTCTGGCACCCGGCGACCCCACCCGTCCGCTCCAGTACATCGATGCCAGAGACCTGGCGGCGTGGATGCTCGCCGCCGCCGAGCGCGGTGTCGGCGGCGCTTTCAACGCCGTCAGCCACCCCGGTCACACCACGATGGGCGAGCTGCTCGACACGGCGGTGAAGGTCATCGGGTCGGACGCCGAACTGGTCTGGACGGCTCCCGAAGTGATCGCGGAAGCGGGCATCAGTCCATGGACCGAGCTGCCGATCTGGGTGCCCGACGACGCCGAGTACGGCGGGATGCACAACGGGGACGTCTCCGCCGTCCACGACGCGGGGCTCACCTGCCGTCCGGTCCAGGAGACGGTCGCCGACACCTGGACCTGGCTCCAAGCGGAAGGTGACCCGCGACTGCGGTCCGACAGGCCCCAGGTCGGGCTCGACCCCGTGAAGGAGAAGCGGGTGCTCGACGGGAACGCCTGACAAACGCCCGAATCATGGGAGAATCGCCTTCGTTTGACGAGGCCGCGTAGTGGCGGCAAAAGGGAGAATCGTGAATCGCAAGACCCTCGACCTCGCCGTTCCCATGGTCTTCGGAGCTGCGCTGGCGCTGGCCGCCGTCCTCGGCGCCAGCGGGACGACCGTCCGGGCGGTCGCCCTGGTGGGTGGCATGGCGGTGGCGATCTACTACGCCGCGCTTCGCAAGAACCTCAAGCAGTAACGCCTCCGGCGACCAGACGCCGAGCGAAGAACGGCATCTCGTCGCCGCGCGCTTGGCTGTACGGCGGGCTGTACGGCGAGGCGCCGCGCGGAGAACGGCGCCTCGCCGCCGCACGTTCCCGATGCGCGTGAGGGCCCGCGCCTGTTCCCGATGCGCGGGAGGGTCCGCGCGGGAGTTCGTGCGGGGAGAGCCCACGCGGGAGGACTACGGCGCGAGACGCGTGCTCGGCCGCGCGGCCGTTCAGCCGTGGCCGTCGGCGGTGGAGGAGCCGGTCCGCTCTTCCCCCTCGTCCTGTCTCCCGCCGTCCTGTCCTTTCTCGCCGTCCTGTCTCCCGCCGATCGCTCCGATGCTCGCCATGATGCCGCGCAGTCCCTCCAACACCTCGGGGCCGGACGGCGACTGCTCGGGGTCGGTCAGCCACTGGACCATCACGCCGGACAGCAGCGCCATCTGCACCGAGCCGAGGGTGCGCACGGTGGAGTCCGGGAGCTCGTCCTCCGTGCAGCCCAGCAGCGTCGCCGCCAGCCCGCGTCGTCCTTCCCGCTGGGCGCCGGCCAGATACTGCCGCAGCTCAAGTGAGTGTTCGGCCTGCAGGAGCGCCTCGACGGTGGCGATCCACAGCTTGCGGTGCGTGCTGAACGACTCGATCACCCGCATCCACATGGCCTCATACCGCTCGACAGGGGTGGCGGCGGGGTCGCCGTAGGAGGCCAGGGTGCGCCCGGTCTCGCTGCCCCACTCGTCGATCGCCTGGATGAGCGCGGCGTTCAGCAGGGCTTCCCGGGAACCGAAGTGGTAACCGATGGCGGCCATGCTGACGCCTCCGGAAGCGGCCGAGATGTCGCGGACGGTGGTCCGTCCCCAGCCCTTCTCCTCCAGGCAGCGCCGAGCGCCGGCGAGGAGGTCCTCACGATTTCCCATACCGGGATGCTACTTCCCTGGTGAGAAACGCCGCCCCGCGATTAGAGCAAATGCCTAAGACGTTTGTATTGCGCAAGCGCGCAACCCGCCTGTAGCGTTCAGGTCAGCAAGAGCCGCGAAGCCATCCGAAAGAGGCAGTAATGAACCAGGGCGTCACCTCCCAGGCGAGCACTCCCGTCCACGCCGAGTTCGACATCGACGGCCGCCGCCTGTCCTACCTCGACTTCGGCGGAACCGGCCGTCCCCTCGTCGCCCTGCACGGCCACATGTCCGAGGGGGCGAGCTTCGCCGACCTGGCCGCCGCGCTGGCCCCCGAATGGCGGGTCATCGCCCCCGACCAGCGCGGCCACGGCGAGTCGGACCGGGCCGCCGACTACTCGCGGGAGGGCTACGTCGCCGACGTCGTCGCCCTGCTCGACCACCTCGGCCTCGACCGGACCGTGATCCTGGGTCACTCGCTCGGCGGCATCAACACCTACCAGCTCGCCGCCCGCCACCCCGAGCGGGTCAGCGCCTTCGTCAACGCCGAAGGCGCGGCCTCCCTCGGTCTCCACGGCCCCAACCCGCTGGCCTTCGTGCTCGCCCTGCCCTACGAAGCCCCCACCCGTGAGGCGTTGATCGAGGGTCTCGGCCAGATGGGCCCCTTCTTCGGCCGGGCCCTGCGGGAGAACCCCGACGGCACCTGGCGTCTGCCCTTCCACCCCCAGGACATCGTCGACTCCGAGGACCTGGTGCACGGCGACCACTGGAGCGACTGGCTGGCCGGCACCTGCCCGGCCCTCCTGGTCCGGGGCACCGAAGGGGTCATCCCCGCCGAACAGGCCCAGGCCATGATCGAGCGTCGCCCGAACACCCACTTCGCCGAGCTGGCGACCGACCACTTCGTCTACGCCGCCGACCCCGAGGGGTTCGCCAAGGTCGTCCGCGAGTTCCTCCGGTCTCTGGACGCCTCGGAATGACCCGGGCGCGGGTGTCCGCCGGCACGGTCACCGGTTCGCCTGAACAACAGGAACGAATAGGAACAAAGTCTTCCTAATGGGCTTCTAGTGTCGGAGGCACATCGAACGAAGGAAGGCCTCGCAATGATCCTTGTCACCGCCGCCACCGCCCCCGTCGGCCGCTCCATCGTCGAGCAGCTCCTCGCCGACGGGCAGCCGGTCCGGGCGCTCACCCGCGACGCCGACGCCGCGGGACTCCCCGCCGGGGTGGAGATCGCCGTCGGAGACCTGGCGGACACCGACAGCCTCAAGGCCGCGATGCGAGGGGTCTCGGCCGTGTTCCTTCTCGCGGTCGTCCCCGACTTCGCGCCCGCGTTCCTCGCCGCGGCCAGGGACGCCGGGGTCCGCCGGATCGTCTTCCAGTCCTCCGGCGCCATCGACGACGACGCCGCCGAGCAGCCCGACCAGGTGGCCGCCTTCCACGCGGATCTGGAGCGGGAGATCGCCGCCTCGGGGCTGGAATGGACCTTCCTGCGACTGGAGCTGGCCTCCGCGAACGCGATCCAGTGGGCGCTGGACGTGCCGGGACAGGTCAAGGCCGGTGACGTCGTGCGCGGGCCGTACGGCGAGGCGGCCGGTTCCCCGATCCACCCGGCTGACTTCGCCGCGGTGGCGGTCGAGGCACTGACCTCGGCCGAGCACGCCGGAGCCGTCTACAGCATGACCGGCTCGGAATCCCTGACCCACGTCCAGCAGATCAAGCTCATCGGCGAGGCCATCGGCCGCCCGCTGCGCTACGAGGAGATCACCCCTGACGAGGCCCGCGAGGCGATGGGCCCCTATGCCCCCTCTGACGTGCTGCTGGCCGACTGGGCCAGACACGTCGGCACGCCCGCACCGATCAGCGGCACCGTGGAGAAGATCACCGGCCGCCCGGCCCGCACGTTCGCCCGGTGGGCCGCCGACCACGCCGCCGACTTCGCGATGTGACCGCCGTCGGCTCGACGGTGATGGTCACCATCGACTTCGCGGTGTGACCGCCATCGGCAGGGAGACTGCGACCGTTCAGACGTGGCGACGCCGCCCCTTCAAGCTCACGCCGCCACATCCGTCAACCGGGCCCGGCGGATGGCGGTGTCATCCGGCCCGACCCGAGCCTCGTCGACCGGTCACCGCCGGTTCTCGCGTACTTCGAAGCCGCCGCCGCACCGGATTGCTCGCCGTACGAACCTCCGTCTCCGGAAGGCCCGGCGCCTGATCCTTCGCCCCCGGAAGGTCCGGCGCCCGATCCGGCCCTCTGCGGAATGGGATTTGCGGCAAGGGCCTGTAACAATGCGGCGTCCCGGACCACTTCCCGATGTCAGAGGAACACACCCGGACGAAGGGGGTGGGCGGTGACGGATGATTCGCGCCGATTCACCAGCATGTACGACGAGTGCCGGCAACGAGTGTGGGCCTACGTGGTCAGCCGCGCGGGGCGGCAGGTGGCGGACGAGGTGGTCAGCGAGACGTTCGCGATCGCCTGGCGGCGACTGGACGACGTGCCGGAGCCGGCCCTGCCGTGGCTCCTCGGGGTGGCCCGCAACGTGTTGCGCGACAGCATCCGCGCGGAGGTCCGCCGGGAGGCGCTCGGCGCCGAGCTGCGGGCCTGGACGGAGGGGGACGTCGCCGAGCAGGTGACGGAACGGCTCAGCGTGCTCAAGGCACTTGCCGAACTGCCCGAGGACGACCGGGAGATCCTGATCCTGGTCGCCTGGCAGGGACTCTCCCCGCGCGCCGCGGCTCGTGTCGTCGGCTGCTCCGCGGCCGCGTTCCGCGTGCGGCTGCACCGCGCGCGCAAGCGGCTCAAACAGCAGATGGAGACCGTCACGTACTCCCGGCCCCGGGTGAGGAATCTCAGTGAGGAGTGGTCATGAATCCCATCGACGAACTGCGGGCCGCACGCCCCGCGCACCTGGGCGACGCCCCGGTCGACCAGCACACCAGGGCCACCGAGCTCTCCTACGCCATGGCGCAGGCCCGGCCGGCCCGGTCGGCGCGGAGAAGGCGCGGGATCGCACGGCCGATGTGGGGTCTCAGCCTCGCAGGAGCAGCCGCGGCCGTGACCGCGGTGGCCGTCGTCGCCACCGGAACCGGCGGTACGGCTCCGCGTGCGCCTTCCGGCAGCCAGGCGGCACCGACCGGCGACCAGGCGGAATCGACCCGGCAGGTCCAGCTCTCCGCGCGCGCCGTCCTGCTGGCCGCCGCCCACCGGGCGGATCGCCAGCGGGACGAGACGGGCGCCTACTGGCACACCACATCCGTGCGCCGGAGCCTGTTCAAGGTCGAGGGCGCGGACTACGCCGTCATGGACCGGGAGCGGATAGAGAGCTGGACCCCCTCCGCGACCGGCCGGAAGCAGGAGCAGCGGAGCCGGACGCAGACCCTCGGGGCGCTGCCCGCGAGCCCGCAGGACGAGGCGGCCTGGAAGCAGGCAGGCTCTCCGGCGAAGATCCCCGTCGTGGTGCCAGGAAAGCGGGGGGCCAAGCTCGCCCTGTCGACCACGCCGGGAGCCGTGCAGTACGGCCACTCCGCCCTGTTCCAGGGGGACAAGGTGTTCTGGCTGGGCCGCAACGTCACGATGAAGGACCTGCGCGGCCTGCCGTCGGAGCCGGGCAGGCTCAAGGCCTGGCTGCTGCGCTCGTACGAAGGGCACGGCACCGAGTCGTCGAGCGATCCGATGTCATCGGACGCCTGGCTGTTCGCCGTCACGGTCGGGCTGATCACGGACATGCCGGTCACCCCGCAGGTGCGTGGTGCGGCCTTCCGGATGCTCGCCGACCTTGAGACCATCAAGGTCATCGACGACGTCACCGACGCCGAGGGCCGCACCGGCACCGCGGTCGCGATCGACGAGCACGTCAAGGCGAAGGCGGCCGGCGAGGACGACGGCGCGATCCTGCAGAACCGCCTGATCTTCGATGAGGAGACCGGGCAGGCGCTGGCCAATGAGAACGTCGTGGTGGAGCCGGGCGGTCTCCAGGCCGACCTGGCGCCGGGCACCGTGTGGAACTCCCAGACCGTCCTCGATATCGGCTGGACCGACGACAAGCCCGCCACCTGATCCCCACCCCTTCTCACCCCGCCGTCCCTCATCACCCCGCCGTGCTCTCGATCACCCCGCCGTGCTCTCGCGAACCCCTGTGGTGCTCTCGCGAACCCCGCCGCGCTCCCGCGACGCGCGAGGACGTGTCACGAGAGCACGGCGGGCCGTGATCGGCTCATGCCTGCGGATCCGGTTCCACCGGCAGCCGCATCCTGAAGACCGTGCCCTCGCCCGGGGTGCTCGCGACGCTCACGGTCCCGTGGTGGGCCTCGGCCAGATTGCGGACGATGGCGAGGCCGAGCCCGCTGCCGCCGGTACGCCGGTTGCGTGACTTCTCCTCCCGCCAGAACCGGTCGAAGACACGGGGAAGATGCTCAGGGGCGATGCCGGCGCCGGTGTCGGCCACCTCGATCAGGACGTGTCCGTCCGTGAGGCGACCGCTCAGGGTGATCCGCCCGCCGGGCGGCGTGTAGTGCACGGCGTTGCTCACCAGATTTCCCACGGCCTGGCGCAGCCGTACCGGATCGGCGAGGAGTTCGGGGGCGCCGGCGATCCTGGTCGTCAGGGTGAGACCGGCGGACTCGGCGCGGCCGCGATGCGCCGTGGCGACCTGGTCGAGCAGGTCGGCCACGTTCACCGGTTCGGGATGCAGCCGCAGCTTGCCGGCGTCCGCTAGGGCCAGCTCCTGCAGGTCGTCGACGATGTGCTGGAGCAGCAAGATCTCCTCCACCAGCGAGGCGATCAACTCGGGGTCCAGCTCGGCGACGCCGTCCTGAACGGCCTCCAGCCAACCCCGCAGGTTGCTCAACGGGGTGCGGAGCTCGTGGGAGACGTCGCTGACCATGGCCTTGCGCTGCACCTCCATCTGCTCCAGGTGTTCCGACATCCTGTTGAACGCCTCCGAAAGCTCGCCCACCTCGCCCGTGGCCGTCACCGTGACGCGGGCGGAGCTGTCACCCTGCCGCATCCGCTGGGCCGCCTCGGTGAGCGCCCGCACCGGTCTGGCCAGCCGGGTGGAGACCACGACGCTCACCGCGACCGCGAACAGCAGGACGAGCAGCGCGGTGCCCGCGATACGCGCCACCCCGGCCGAGGTCAGCTCGGTGGAGGGCGCCTGCGCCGAGGAGCCGAGGTAGAGCAGGGCCGCGGGCGCGACGTACGCCTTGAGCTGCTCGCGTCTGGCGCTCGCCAGACAGGCGGAGACGGGCTGCTGATCGAGGACGCGCGGGACGGCGGAGGGGCGCGATCCGAAGAGCGTCCAGGACAGGTCGAGGGCGAGCGTGACCTCGAACTTGCCCTGACTCACCAGACATCGGTTGACCAGATGATTGAGCTGGCGCAACGCCTTGCGTTCGGTCACGGTGGGGCTGTTCAGCCTCTTCGAGGCGCACGTGGAGGTCGCGTAGGTGTCCTTGCTGGGAATCTCGACGGAGGGACGCCCGGAAGGGGAGAGGACGACGTTGGCCTCCAGCCCGTTGCGGCGCACGCAGACCGCCCCCACGTTGGCGATCTTCCTCAGTCGGGACCGTTCCGCGGAGGGGAGTTTGAACGGCCCGACCGCCCGGGGATCGATGCGGTCCTTGGCCGCTCCCGGCACCAGGGTCACGTCCACCCGCAACGGATCGATGACCACCGAGGGTTTGGCGGGCAGGGGAGTGGCGCTGGAGTCGGCGATCGGCTCGCCGCTCTCGGTGGTGAGCGCGATGCGGCGCCCTGTCCTGCCGGCCAGGTCCCGCACCGTCTGGTCGACGCCGTCCCAGCTCGCGTGCGTCGCGCCGTAGCCGAGCAGGGTGTCGTTGATACGGGTGTCGGTGATCAGGGTCTGGTCCTGCTCCCTGCGGATCGCACCTGAGGTGCCCTGGCTGGCCAGCCAGGCGGTCGCCGAGATCGAGCAGACGGCCACCAGGACGGAGCTCGCCAGGAGCCGCGTGAGCAGGCTGTGGCGCCGGACCCTCATCCGGAGCCGTCGGTCAGCTTGTAGCCGACGCCGTAGACGGTCAGGATCCGGGTCGGCCTGCGCGGGTCGGGCTCGATCTTCTTGCGCAGGTTCAGCATGTGCACGTCGACCGTGCGCTTGGTGATGAAGCGGTCGAACCCGTGGACCTCTTCCAGAAGCTGGTTGCGGGTGAAAACCCGCTCCGGCTGCGCGGCGAGCGTCTCCAGGATCCGGAACTCGGCGGGCGTGCAGTCCACCCGCCGGTCGCCGACGCTGACGCGGTGGCGTACGGGGTCGACGAGGAGGTCGCCGACCTTCAGCGTCTCCCCGGGATCCTTGGCGCGCTGCGCCCGCCGCAGGAGCGTGCGGACCCTGGCCATCAGCTCCCGTGGGCTGTAGGGCTTGGTGACGTAGTCGTCGGCACCCAGGTCGAGGCCGGCGAGCAGGTCGTCCTCCGTGGTGCGGGCGGTCAGCATGATCACGGGAACGTCCGACTCCGCGCGGATGACGCGGCACACGTCGAGACCGTCGGCCTTCGGCATCATCACGTCGAGCACCACGAGATCGGGCTCGCGCCTGCGGGCCTCATCGATCGCGCTCTGCCCGTCATGCACGACGAGCACCGCGTGACCCTCCCGCTCCAGATAGCGGCGGACCAGCTCGGCCTGCTTCGGGTCATCCTCTGCAACCAGCACATATGCGCACATCGGAAGGAGGCTATGCGACCCAGATAGGTCGTTGACAGTGGGCAAACAGGATCTTCACATTCCTCCGCCAGTCTGCGTCGCGTGAAGTCCAACGGCTATATCGCAACGGCGGCGCTCCTCGCCGCGATCACGTTGACCGGCTGCTCGGCGCCCGGCGCGCCGTCGGCCTCCTCGCGGGTCGCCGCCACCACCGATCACGCCGAAGCGGGGGCCGGCGTGGAGGCCGAAGTGGGAGCCGGCGCGGAGGCAGGTGTGGAGGTGGCGACCGCGCGGGGACCCAGGGTCGGGATCTACCGGAGTAAGGGAGCGCGCTCGCCCTGGCGCGAGCTCGCCAGCCCCAACGACTACGGCGCGGAGCGGGTCTTCCTCGTGGAGCGCCACGACGGCGAGTGGCTGCGGGTCCTGCTGCCGATCAGGCCCAACGGCAGTACGGGCTGGATCAGGGCGGGAGAGGTCACGCTGACCAGGACCACACGCCGGGTGGAGATCGACCCCGCGACGTTCGGGTTCACCGTCTACGACGGGGACCGCGTCCTGCGCAGGGGAGAGGTGGCGACCGGCCAGAAGGGCACGCCCACGCCTCCCGGTCGCTACTTCTTCACCGAACTCGTGCGCCCGCCTGACCCGCGCGGGCCGTACGGAGCCTACGCCTTCGGGCTGAGCGGGTTCTCCCCGACGCTGAAGAGCTTCGCGGGAGGTCCGGGGCAGCTCGCCGTCCACGGGACCGATGACGCGACGGCCATCGGCACGCGGGCCAGCCACGGCTGCGTGCGGGTCGGCAACGCTGACATCACCTGGATGGCCGAGAACCTGGCGATCGGCACCCCGGTCGTCGTGAAGGGCTGAGGTCCTTCAACCACCGAGAACAACGAAAGGTGAGACACATGCGTCTCAAGATCGCACTCATCGGCGGCGTCGTCGCCCTGGCCCTCGGCGCCGGCCTGGTCGGTACGGCGATGGCCGACGAGCCCGCCAGGCCCGCCGTCGCCAAGCCCTCGGCCGCACCCGCCAAGCCCGCGGTCGAGTCCGACAGGCCTTCGGCCGAGTCCGACAGGCCCTCGGCCGCACCCGCCGTGACCGCCACCCCCCGGCTCGGTCGCACCAGGCCCGGTCACACCGGGGTCCGCGCGGAGCCGGAGCCGGCCCCGGCCGTCAGGCAGCCCCGCTACACCGGCTGAACACAGGCGGAAGACGACGGGGTGCCCGCGATCGGCGGGCACCCCGTCGTGCCGGCTCAGGTCGAGCATCTCGCCGATAGGTGGGGCTCTCCCTACCACCGACCAGGGTGTCCGCGGGCATGATCCGACCCGGCGGGCGGAGCAGACTCTCAAGGGAAAGTTCTCCGCCAACGACAGAGGTGACCCCCATGCCGGCACGGCACGCAACACAGCCTTCCCCCGACTCTCCGGCCGTTCCCGCGACGGCCGTTCCCGCGACGGCCGTTCCCGCGACGGCCGTTCCCGCGACGGCCGCTTCCGCGACGGCCGCTTCCGCGACGGCCGCTTCCGCGACGGCCGCGCCCGCGAACGTCAGGACCGCGTCCGCGCTCTGGTTCATCGCCGTCGGGGCCGGTGTCTTCGAGGCCGCCCTGGCCGTCACCGGCCTGCTGGCCGACGGGTCGGCCTCCCTGTCCGGCCTGGCCGGAAGCCTGGGCATTCGAGCGGGGATCTTCGCTTTGGCGATCTTCATGGCCGTGCGCCTGCGCCAGGGGCGCAACTGGGCCCGCGTCGCGCTCACCCTCCTGCTCGGCGTCTTCGGCACCCTCTCACTGGTGATCGAACCCGTCCGGTGGCTGCTGGAGGGAAACTCGATCGGACAGTTCCTCGCGGACGCCGACGTGATGACGCTCGCGTTCACCGCCAGCCGGATCGTGCACCTCACCGCCGTTCTGTCGGCCGTGGCCCTGATGTTCAGCTCGGCGTCCAACGCCTACTTCCGAAGCGTGTCCCGTGCCTCACGCGGCATCTGAGCCCGCTACGCGGCTCAACTCCCTGACCGGCCCAATCGCAGAGCCTAGGCGGTCGCCCGGGGCCGGGACGGGGCGCGCCGATGCTGACGTTCTCCGCGGGCCGTGACCGCCAGGGCAATGGCGGTCATCGCAGCGAGCAGGCCCCAGGCTGGTGCGAAACTGCCGGTCAGGTCCTTGAGCAGGCCGAGCACGGGCGGCGCCAGGACGACGGCGATCTGGCTGACGGCCATGGCCAAGCCGAGGGCGAATCCTGTCCTGCCCGGCGGTGCCGATTCGGCGACATGGGCAACCCATGGGCCGTACCAGCCGATCCCGAAGAACCCGAGCCAGATGAACAACAGGCAGGCTGCCGCAGGCGAATGCCCCAGGGGAGTGATCAGCGCCAACATTCCTACGGTCACGGCGACCATGCAGGCCAAGACACAGACGTAGCGCCCGGACCCGCTGCGATCGCTCCAAGCCGCCAGACAGATGCGACCGACGGCGCCCGCCCCCTGGGTCGCCACCAGAACGAGGGCCGCCGGACCTGCCTCAACAGCCGTCACCTCGTGGAGATACAGCACGGTCAGGACGCCTACGCCGCTGTGCACCGAGACCAGACTCATCCCGGACAAGATGATCTTCACCATGGACGGTTCACGGAGCATCCGCAGCCGGGCACCGAACCATGACGCGAGCGAGGCACGCGGCTCCGAGTAATGAGAAGCGCTGTCCCAAGGATGGCTTTGGGCGGGCGGCCGACGGTAGAAGCACATGAAGGCGACGGCGCCCAGCAGCGCGACGAGTGCGCCGGCCGTGAGCGTCACCCGCCAGCCGAGAGCAGCAGCGAGGACGGGAAGCACGGCTGCAGCGAGTACGCCGCCCAGCGGCAGACCCGCCTGGCGGATCCCCATCGCCAACCCCCGCTGGGACGCATCAAACCAAGACGCCACCGACTTGCTGCCGCCGGGCTGAACAGTGCTGTATCCCGCACCGACGATCAGCAGGACAAGGAGCAGGGACGCGTATCCCTGCACCACGCTTCCCACACCCAGACTCACAGCGACGACACAGGCACCTACCCCGACGACCCAGCGCTCGTTGTAGCGGTCCAGCAGTTCCCCGGCCACCAGCAACCCGACCAGGGGGACCAGTTGGGCCGCCGAGAGCAAGAGGCCCAGCTGAGCCGTGCTCAGGCTCAGATCACGTTGCAGGTGGATGCCCATCGCCCCGATGCCCTGCACGAAGAAGCCGGAGGCGGCCTGGGCGAAGGTGGCGACACCGAGGATGACCCACCGATATCGCCACGTGCGGTGCGTCGACTCGCCGCCGCTCATCCGACTCCCTGCTCCGGATGACGCACCGCCGGGCTGGTCACGGTCGACGCGGCCGATTGCCCGGTACGGCTGAGTATTCATCACGGGCGCCAGCACAGCGCGGGGTCAGGATGGTCGAAGAAGCCGAGTTCCCGGTAGAGCGGCGCGCCCTCGCGAGAGGCGTACAGGTCCACCCGGACGGCCTCACGTTCCCGGAACCAGTCAAGCAGGCCCCGCATGATCGCGCGGCTGTGGCCACGCCGTCGATGCGCCGGATCGGTGACCACGCCGATCACGTGTCCGATCCGGCCGTTCCGCGAGTGCGGGCCGGGAAACCACTGCTCGATGGTGCCGATGCCACAGGCGGCGAGGCCGTTGTCGCCGTCCACGACCAAGATCCGTGCGTCGTCCTCCGCCAGCTTTTCCTTCAGCACCGCGGCAAGGGCGTCCCGCCAGTCGTCACCTGCTGATGAGGGGTTGAAGAAGTCGCCGCCGAGGTCCTCGAACAGCAACGCCCGCAGGCGGACGAGTTCGGTGATGTCGTCTTCCGACGCCTGCCGTACATCGGTGTGATGTGTCATGCGGATCAGGCTGCTGTAACAGTCTTATGCACTTCAACCCTTACGGCGCGGATGCGGTGAACCTGGCCGCGGACTTGGCCAACCGGCGCCCGGCGAGCGCCGAGGAGCTCGCGGACCGCCGCCGCGCCGCCGGGCTCGTACTGGAGCGGCCCGTTACGCCGCAGGACCTGGACCATGTCCACACCGTGCTGAGGTGTGGGAGAAGGTCGTCGACGCCACCGACGAGCGCGAGCGCGCCGAGCTGGTCGACTTCCTCAGCGCACGTGAACAAACTGATCGCGGGCGCTGAGCGGCCCAGGGACGCTTGCTGATCACAGGGATCGGGGCAGGCCGAAATAGGGGAAGACGCTCGTGTCCCGGAACCAGGTGATCGCCGAGATCCCTTCCGCGGTGGTGGTGAGCACCACCAGCCCGTACGGGCGGGCGATCGCGGCGTTCTGGCACGGCAGGTAGCAGCCCAGCGCCGGCTGCCCGTTCGCACGCGTGGGTACGGCACGCAGCGCGGCGCCCTGAAGCATCGCCCTGTACCGCAGGAACTCGCCGATCGCGATCGGGCCCTGGTACTGGTAGGGCTCGGGCGGCATGGTGAGCCAGGCGTCGTCGGTCAGCAGGGAGAGGACACCGTCGGTGTCGCCGGCTCCCAGGGCGGTGGCGAACAGGCCGGCCAGCTCGCGCTCCCGCGGTGACGGCGGCGCGGCGATCTCGTCCCGGCCGGCTTCGAGGGTCGTACGAGCGCGTTGCAGCAGGCCCTTCACCGCGGTTGGCGTGTTGTCCAGCATCTGCGCGGCCTCGTTGAGGCGGAAGCCGAGAACGTCGCAAAGCACGACGGCGGCCCGCTGGCGGGGCGGGAGGCGCTGGATCAGGGTGGTGAAGGCCAGGCCGACGGTCTCGCGTGTCTCGTAGCGGGCCTCGGGACCCACGGGCACGGTGAGCGCGTCGTCCAGGAGGCTGTCGGGGTACGGCTCAAGCCAGAGGGGTTCGGCCAGCCGCGTGGGCTCGGGGAGCTGGTTGGCCGCCTGCTGGGGGCGGCGAGCGTTGTCTCGCAAGGCGTTCAGGCTCCGGTTGGTCGCGATCCGATACAGCCAGCTGCGCAGGGAGGCGCGGCCCTCGAAGCTCTCCCGGCCGCGCCACGCCGCGAGCATGGTCTCCTGCACCAGGTCGTCGGCGTCGGCGAGCGAGCCGACGATGCGGTAACAGTGCAGGTGCAGCTCACGCCGGTAGGGCTCGATGAGCTCGGCGAACGCGTCGTCGACGCGGGGCTGGACATGGTCGGACACGGGGTGGCTCCCTTCCTTCCCCCGTTGTGACACCGGGCGGCGCCAAAACGGAACGGTCCGATTCCGGATCGGGCGGTGTCTTAGCCTGACATGAGCGAAACAAGCACATCACGATGGGTTCTCGGGCTGACGGCTGTGGCGGCCCTCCTGGTCGGATTGGACGCGACCGTGGTGTCCACCGCCCTGACCTCGATCAAGGCCGGGCTGGACGCTTCGGGCGAGCAGCTGGAATGGATGGTCAACGCCTACACCCTGAGCTTCGCGGTCCTCATGCTGACGGCCGCCGCGCTGGGGGACCGGTTCGGGCGCAGGAGGGTGTTCGCCGCGGGGCTGGCGATCTTCGGTGCCGCCTCGGTGGGGTGTGCGGTCGCGCCGGACGCCGGCTGGCTGATCGCGGCCCGCGCCGTGCAGGGCGCCGGGGCGGCCGCGGTGATGCCGCTGGCGCTGGCGCTCCTCGGGGCGGCCGTCCCGCCGGCCGGGCGGGCCAAGGCGTTGGGCGCCTTCACCGCGGTGGTGGGCGCGTCGGTCCCGGTCGGCCCGCTGCTGGGCGGTGCGGTCGTGGACGGGTTCTCCTGGCGGTGGATCTTCTGGCTGAACGTGCCGATCGTCGCGGTCATGATCCCGGCGATCGCGCGCCTCATCCCCGAGAGCCATGGCTCGCGGGCCCGGATCGACCTGCCTGGGCTGGTATTGGGCACCGGGGCCGCGTTCGCCCTGGTATTCGGGCTGGTCAGGGCGGCAGCCGTACCGCTGGTCGCGGGCGGCGCGCTGGCCGTGGCCTTCGTGGCGGTTGAACTGCGCCGTGCCGAGCCGATGCTGCCGATGCGCCTGTTCCGGTCCCGCGCGTTCTCCGCCGGGAACGCGTCGATCTTCCTGCTGTGGGCGTCCACCTTCGGATCGCTCTACTACATGGCGCAGTTCCTGCAGCTCGGCCTCGGTTCACGGCCGCTGGTGGCGGGGCTGCAGCTGATGCCGTGGGGCGCCATGACGATCCTGGTCCCGCGGGTGGCGGGCGCGCTGATCTCCCGGTACGGCGAGCGTCCCTTTCTCGTCGCCGGAATGGCCCTGCACGGGGCGTCCATGCTGTGGATCGCCGCCGTCGCGGCACCGGACCTGGAGTACTGGCGGATGATCGTCCCGCTGGTGCTGTCGGGCACGGGCGTGGCAGCGGGGATCCCCGCTACGCAGAGCGCGGTGCTCGGTGCCGTCACACCGGCCGACATGGGCAAGGCGTCCGGCGTCTACAGCACGCTTCGCCAGCTCGGGGGCGCATTCGGGGTCGCTTCGCTGGTGGCGGCATTCTCCGCCGGGGGCGGCTTCACCACGCCGCAGCAGTTCACCGACGGATTCACCGTCGCCCTCACCTTGAGCGCCGTCCTCGCAGGCGCTTCGCTCCTGTCCGGGGTGTTCCTTCCCGGCCGATCTCTCGTGCGCGGAGAGCTCAGTGTCGGTCGCCGATAAGGGCATCCTCCTCGATCAAGCGTTCGTGAACAGATCAATCGTTACGACGGCCGGCCCCGGCGGGGGGAGCGCCCGGGGCATGCGGAAGGACTCCCGGGTTCGTACGGCACAACTCGTATTCAAGAGCGTTGGATGCAAAAGAGAGCACTGCTCTTGCAGGAAATGGGACGGAGTGGTTTACTTCTTCTAACGGAGAGCAGTGATCTCATTTTGGAGCGATGAGCTATGAAGACGATGGACTCGATCGAGGGGCGGATCGCCTACCGGCTGCAGGGCCCCGCCGACGGCTCCCTGCTCGTCCTGGTCCACGGGATGGGAGACACCGGCGCGACCTACCGGCTCCTCACCCCTCACTTGATCGCCGCCGGATACCGGGTCGCCGTCATGGACGTGCGCGGCTACGGAGCCTCCAGCACCGGCTGGACCGACCATTCGGTGGCCTCCGTCGGCACCGACCTGCTGCGTCTCATCCGGCACCTGAACGGCGACGCTCCCGTCTCGGTCATCGCCCACTCCATCGGCTGCTCCTCCGCCGTCTGGGCCGCGGCCGAGGCGCCTGAGACGATCACGAGTCTGGTGCTGATCGGCACCTTCTCCGGCGACGCGCCGATCAAGCCCTGGATGAAGGCCGCCTCCAGGCTCGTCGGCCGCAGTGCCACCCTGTGGGGGCTGTTCCTGCGCTCCTCCTACCCGACCGCCAGGCCCGCCGACTTCGCCGACCACCTGGCCGCGCTCAAGGCCAACCTGCGTGAGCCCGGCCGCCTGGCCGCGCTCCGAGCCCAGATCGAGACCTCCCTGTCCGGGGTCGTCAACCGCTATGCCGATATCACCCAGCCGACCCTGATCATCATGGGCACCAAGGACGGCGACTTCTCCGACCCCGCGGCCGACGCCTCGCTGAGCGCCGCGAAGCTGGGCGGACCCTCCCGGATCCACCTGGTCGAGGGTTCGGGCCACTACCCGCACGCCGAGATGCCCGCCGCGACCGCCGAAGGACTGCTCGCCTTCCTGGCCGGGATCCGGCCCTCGGTCGAACTCGCCTCCTGATCCGGGGCGTCACAAAGGATGTTCTCAGGGGTGTTCTCAGAGGTGTGAGATCACCTCGCGGAGCTTGGCGGCGAACGTCTCGTGCTGGGCGCCGAAGCCGCCGTGGTCGCCGGGGAACACCACGGGTCGCGTCCCCAGCCGTTCGGCCACGGCGAAGGTCGCCCGGTGCGGCGGCTCACCCTCCGACGCCTCACCCACCGCCGTCACCACCCGCACCCGGGACTCCTGGAGCGCGGCGACGTCGGGGACGTATTCGGCGAACGACGGCACCTCATAGCCGATGAAGAACCCCATGTTCTTCTCCATGCGGGTCATCATCTCCATCATCTCGGGACTCGGCTCCTCCTGCGGCGCCTGGGCGGCCGCGTCGTCCCGCGTCTGCTCGCCCCCGTCCTCCTGCTCGCCGCCTCCCATCTCCGAACCGGTGGCGAAGACCTGCATGGCGGGCCCGGCGCCCTCCTTGAGGAAGGTGTCCTCCACGTCCCGCATGACAGCGCGCCAGTGGTCGCGGTCGGGCAGCATTTCGAAGAGGGGCGGTTCGTGGGCGACCAGGGCGCGCACCTGCTCGGGGTGGCGGGCGGCCAGTTCCAAGCCGATGGTCGCGCCGGAACTGTTGCCGAAGACGTACGCGGGTTCGTCCGCCGTGACGCCCACCGCCGCCAGCACGCGGTGGGCGTCGTCGCCGTGGACCTCGATGCTCTGGTGCTCCGGCGGCCCGTCCAGGGGACTGCGCGAGTTGCCGCGCCGGTCATACGTCACCACCGTGTACCGGTCGGCGAGCCGCTGGGCCAGTCCGGCGTACCCGGCGGCGTCGTAGACCCCGCCGCAGATCAGCAGCAGGACGGGGCCGGAGCCGCGAACCTCGTAGTACAGGTTCGCGCCGGGCGCCTTCAGGGTGTTCGTCTTCGTGGGTTCCATGGTCGTTGCCCCTCGGGGGTCGTCGTCTGTCTCGGTTCGGCCGGTCATGGTTCGGCCGGTCATGGAGGAGTCGGAGCCGCCGGCCGCGTCTCTACATCCGGCCTACATCCGGGACTGAGATTCATCTCCTCGAAGAACGGCGCCCGATCTCTCAACGGCGGAGCCGAGCTCGAACCAGGTCACGCTTCCGATGGAGTCACGGTGGAAGCCCCATCAGGCGGCGATGCCGTTGACCAGCGCGAGCCCCCGGCCACCCGTGTCGTCCGACCCCGCGTCCCTCGGGCAGGGGATGCTCAGGGAGCCGGGATCCTGAACGGTGACCAGCACGCCGCCGAGGACGAAGCTCACCGTGACGAGGAACTCCCGCGGTCCGCCGACCGGCCCGGTGGGGTGCTCGACGGCGTTGGCGGCGAGCTCGCTGGTGAGGAGCATGGCGTCGTCACGATGCGGGTGACCGTCCCCGAGGATCTCGGCGACGAAATTCCGTGAATGCCTGACCTGGTCGGGTGTGGCCGTGAAACGCCGGGAGATCACCAGGGAGTTCGCGGGCACCTGACCCAGGGGAGGCCGCAGCGGGTCAAGGCGGGCGGGAGCCGTACCCCGGTCGGCCATCGTCCGGAACCGATCGGCGAACACACCGACGATCATGGACAGGAGTCGTGCCGCCATCTTTGTCACGCCCCCTCTATCGCGATCCCGGCGCTGAGAATTCCCGGCCACGGCTCCGGTAAGGCCGCCGGCCCCCGCGCGGGCAGGCTCAGACTCCGGTACGGCTCGCGCCTCCCGAACGAGGGACGCGCGTTCGGCGGCGATTCACGCCCGTACGGCACGGCGGCGGTCACGGCCGGTCGCGAGTGGCGTCCCCGGCTTCCGTGTGAAATCGCGGGGAGACGAAGCCTCGGCGGGCGCGCCGTCAAAGCGTCCGGCACGGCCGGGAGCGGTCGGCCGCACAGACCGAGGCGTCGCCGTGCCGCCATGCGGGCGCGGACCTGGGCGGGAGTGGGCTGGTCCCACAGGTGGTCACGACGGTGCGGCAGGCCGGCCGCGTCGTGGGCGTACGGCGGATGGCCGCACCACCGGCAACCAAGGGGAGACGGGGGCTGTTCGGCATGCCAACGAACCCGGATGATCCTGATGCCTCTACTAGGGTTGGACACAGGTCGCACCTCCGGTGTGCGGTCAAGGCTCTGCCGGGCGACGGGATTCGCCTGGTAGAGCCGTTTTCATGGTTTCTCCGGCCTGCCGTCGAGCCGGACGGTCCGCCGGACGAACGGCTGGCCGCCGTGGGTCCACGCCACCGGCGGTATCGGATTCCAGGTGAGGCCGGATGGCGTCGATAGAGGGTCGGCGGGCGCTTCTGAGCCCGGCGGCACAGGGCCGCCGGGCCGGGCGGACATTTCTTACAGGTGGCGCGACGGCACGGTGGGAAGGCCCGCAGACCAGGGCCGGGGTCCTGTGCGGGACGTGCCGTCGCGCCGGTCTGAGGGACTACCGGCCGATCTCCGCGAGAACGCGTTCATCCGGTCGGCGGTGGTCTCGACGTCGTTGATCGGCGTGATCGGAGACGGCCAGGGGAGCCAGAGCCTCCCGCCGGTGTTCGGGGCGGTGAGCACACTCCCGGCCAACACCGGCGCAGCCTCGTCGACCATGGCCAACGAGGTGGGACGGCCTTTCTCCAGGTGCAGCCGGACGGCGAAGCTCCGCCGGTCCGGTTCCGCGGCGAGTCTCTCCAGCTGATCGAAGGCATGTACGGCGTCGGCACTCATGGCATCCATCTCTCGCGATTCGATGTCCTCAAGGTGCTGACAGGAGACCTCACAGCCTGATTTGCTCGCAACGACCAGCAAAGACAACGCGAGGTGCGCACATGACCACGGAGAGGAAGAAAGGCCGTGGGCGGCCGTCCAAGGTCCTCGACCCCGGCGCGTCACTGCTCGCCGCTCTGGGCGCCAGGATGCGTGAGCTGCGCAAAGGACGTTCACTGACGTTGATGGAGCTCGGAGAACTGACCGGATACTCCTGGCAGCACCTCGGCGCCGTGGAACGAGGCTCCGTCGCCCCCTCGGAATCGGTGATCGTCGCGTGTGACACCGCACTCGACGCCGGCGGGACGCTGAACGGCATGCTCCCCAGCGTCATCCACGAGCAGGCGCACCTCCGCCACAGCAGCGAGGCCGCGCGCAGGCCCGGCCCGGAGGCGCCGGGTCCCGACGTCGACTGGGGACGACTCGGCGCGTGCGGCAAACACGCCTCGGCGCTGACCGCCGCGGTGGTCGAAGACATAGAAATGATCACGATGTATCAGCGCCGCCTCTACCACGAGCTGACGTCGACCCAGATGCTCGTCCCGGTCGACGGCCATCTCGGACTGCTGCTCTCCCTTCTGGAGACCTCCGCACCGGACCGCCTACGGCGGCGCATCGCCTCCGCGGCGGGGGAGGCCGCCGGATTCTCGGCCTGGATCTGGTTCGACCTGGGTGACCACTTCAAGATGGGCCGCCGGTACGGCATCGCACTGGACGCCCTGGCCGAAAGTGATGACAGAGGATTGCGGTCCTACGTCAGCGCCTATCAGGCGGTCACCGCGGACGCGGCCGGACAGGCCCGCGAAGCCGTACGCCATGCCTCGACGGCCCTGGACATGGCGGATCACTCGGTCACCCACGTGACGAGGTCCTGGCTTCACGCCGTGCACGCCACCACCTGCGCCCACGCGGGCGACAGCCGTACCGCCTTGTCCCAGCTCGGCCAAGCGCACGGAGCCCTGGAAGAGGCCGGCGACGAACGCGACGAGTGGATGTACGACTTCGACCACGAGCGCCTTCTGGGCTACGAGGGCAACTGCCTGCTGGAACTCGGCCGATACGCCCAGGCGGCAAGCTCCTTCGAACACGCCCTCAGTGGCGTTCCCGCCACATGCGTACGCCGCCGGGCGGAGCTCAACGTCGACCTGGCACAGGCACGCCTCGGAGAAGGCGAAACAGCCGAAGCCGTACGGCTGGCACGGGAAGCGATCACCGTGTTCGCCCGGCGGGGATCCGCCTCGGGCATGTCCCGGGTGCGACGGCTCCGCGATCGCATGACGGACCAGCCCGGGGCGGTTCGCGAATTGGATGACTTCGTCCGAACATGGCAAGAGTGAGCCCTATCTCGGCCGAACTCGTCGCCCGCGCCACCGTCTCCTACGACGCCGTCCAGACGGTCGGCGAGACCGTCTACTGGATCGAGGGACGACCGGACGGGGACGTCCTCATGCGCTGGACCCCCTCCGGGGGTCCCCAGGACGCTCTGCCTGAAGGCTTCCACGTCACCTCCTACGTGCACGAGTACGGCGGAGGCGCCTACTTGGCCATCGAGTGGGACATCTGGTTCTGCAACGCCGCTGACCAGCGGATCTATCGTGCGAGTGACGGCCGGCCTCCCGTACCGGTGACGCCTTCCCCTGTCCAGCCGGGGGTTTTGCGCTACGCGGACCTTCGCCTTCTGCCGGGCACCGACAAATTGATCTGCGTCCGCGAGCGACATGAGGGCGACGGGTCGGTTCACAACGAGCTCGTCATGCTGCCGGTCGACGGCTCGGCGGAGCCGAAGGTGATCGTCTCCGGCGACGACTTCTACATGTCGCCCGAACCGAGTCCCGACGGGAGGCGACTGGCCTGGGTGTCGTGGAACGCACCGCTCATGCCGTGGGACGGCACCTGGTTATGGGTGGCCGACATTCAAGCGGACGGAACCCTCACCGGCCGGCGGCTCGTCGCCGGAGGCGAGGAGGAGTCGGTGTGCCAGCCGCGGTGGAGCCCGGACGGCGTGCTGCACCTCGTCTCGGACCGCTCCGGCTGGTGGAACCTGTACGCATGGCGTGACGACCGCCTCGACCCGGTGATCACAGGGGAGTTCGAGGTCGCGGCGGCGCCCTGGGAGTTCGGCTATCGCACCTACGCATTCCGGGACACCCAGATCGTGGCGGTCGTCCAACAGGGTCCGCGGCACCGTCTCGTGGCGAGACATTCTGACGGTTCCCTGGAGCCGTTGGCTCTGCCGTACACCTCGATCAAGCCCTATCTGGCCATGGCAGGTCGGAAGCTCGCCTTCATCGGCTCCAGTCCCGCCAAGCTGCCCACGGTGGTGCTGGCCGATCCAGACGGCTCCGTCCAAGAGCTCACCGACAACGACTTCGGGATCGATCCGACGTCGTTCGCTCAACCCGAACGCTTCACTTTTCCCACCCGTGACGGGGGCGAGGCGTATGGCCTGTACTACCCGCCCTTTGAGGAGAGCGATCAGCCTCCGCCGTTGCTCGTACGGGCTCACCCAGGGCCGACGACGAACTGGCCCATGCGGCTGGACCTCCACGCCCAGTTCTTCGCCGGCCACGGCTTCGCCGTCGCTGATGTCGACTACCGGGGAAGCACGGGATACGGCCGCGCGTACCGGCTGGGGCTCCGTGGGAGATGGGGAGCCGCCGACGCCACCGACTGCGCTGACGCCGCCCTTCACCTGACCTCCGTCGGCCGGGCGGATCCCGAGCGAACGGCGATCTGGGGTGCCAGTGCCGGCGGATACACGGTTCTGCGTGCCCTGGCGACGACCGACGTGTTCGCCGCCGGGATCGCCAGGTCTGCCGTGGTTGATCTCACGACTTGGAGCAGTGCGGCACCGAAGTTTCAGGCTCATCACGCAGAACTACTCGACAGTGATCATCACCATGACGCAGACGAATCCAAGGTCGGGATCCGGCGCCCGCTGCTCTTAATCCACGGAGACGAAGATTGCATAACCTCGATAAGCCAAGTCCGATCCCTCGCTCAACGCTTTAGCCACGGCTCACAACTGATCATCATTTCTGGAGCAGGTCACGTTCTGCGGAGGCATTCCGACATCCAACATGTTCTCTTCACGGAGTTGGGGTACATCATGGTCTCCACCAAACTCTGGGTGGTTCAGTGCGAGGCTTCACTTGGCCGACACGGTGGCATCGTGAATGTAGGAGTGCGTCGCTGTGACTGATGATCGATCGTGGGAGCCAACAGAGAAGGGGGCTCACCTCCGGGGGAGGCGTACGCGTAACACGCGACCCGAGGTTGAGCTGCGCCGGGCGGTCCATGCCTTGGGGCTCAGGTTCCGCCTCCACCGTCGGCTGGTTGCCCGGTGCACCCCTGACTTCGTGCTCCCCAGATGGCAGCTCGCGGTCTTCGTCGACGGATGCTTCTGGCATGGGTGCCCCAACCACTCGCCGGCCGAATTCAAGGGGCCCAACGCGAAGAGGTGGCGCCTCAAGATCGACACGAACCGGGGCAGGGACGCCCGGAACAACACGCTTCTGACCGAGGCTGGCTGGCGGGTGCTCCGCATCTGGGAGTGCGAGATCAAGCATGATCTCCAACGCGCCGCCCACCGGGTAGAGCAGGAAGCAAGGGGCGTCGAATACTCTGGTCAGCAGAGTGTCGACGCGCCAGGTCGCCCCTCCTGAGAGGATCTACACCCCTCAGTCAACAGACACATGCCGCAGTAGGGCTCGGCCGGCAGGTAGACGGTCTGTGGGTTCCGGCTGAAGATTGACCCCGTGACTCCGCCCTAAAATTCGCGCGTCGCCTGGGGCTGGTTTGACCCTCCCCTCGTACTGTGGAGACCTTGATCACCCTAAACCGCTCGACGGCCAGGAAAGCGTGGAACCCGACTAACCCTGCGCACCAGCTGGGCTCCCACACTGATCACAGCCGGGAATCACCCCTCAGTCGAACTCTTCGGTCGACCATGCCAAGATCGCGAAGTATCCAGGCTAAGATTGCTTCCGGTTATCGCACCAGAACATCGTTTCGAGTCGAGGTCTGGGAACCCTATGGATTCATAGGGCTCCTGACGGGGCGTGGCGGTTGGGCGGTGGGCATTTTCCGTGGTCAGCACGGCGGAACCCTTGCCTCCATCGGCGCGTCTGTGATCTCCTGGTGCTCGTTGTTCTCGTCGGTGTGGAGGTGCGTGCTGTGCAGGAGGAGGAGCACTATGGCGTCCCTCTTGAGCGCAGCGATTACCTGAGGCTCAAGCCCAACAGGAACAGCTGCAAGCCTGAGGAGTTTGCTGAGTGGCTCGAAGGCTTTGGTAGGGGGAAGCGGCTGGCTGTCGACCTCTTCTCCGGAGCAGGTGGCTTGAGTCTCGGGCTTCAGTGGGCAGGATGGACGGTGGCGGCCGCGATCGACTTCGACGAGCGCGCCTTGGAGACCCACGCGCGGAACTTCCCTGGCATGAGTCTGCGCATGGACCTGGGTAATCCCGCCGAGAGGGACAGGCTCGAGGAGCTCTTGGCGCCGGCTAAGGGCAGGATCGACCTGGTGGCGGGAGGGCCCCCTTGTCAGCCGTTCAGTAGGGCGGGGCGCAGCAAGATCCGCAGTCTCGTGGAGCACCACGGGCGTGATCCCGAGGACCGCCGCAAGGAACTGTGGAGCGCCTACCTCGACATGGTGAAGCGCCTCGAGCCGCGCGCGGTCCTCATGGAGAACGTACCCGATATGGGACTCAGTGATGATTTTTTCGTGGTGCGCACGATCGAACAGCAGCTGGAGGAATTGCACTACGCGACCCAGGTGCGCCTCGTGGACGCCTGGCGATACGGAGTCCCGCAGCATCGGAAGCGGCTGATCCTGCTGGCCAGGAACGACATGGAGAAGTTCGATTGGCCACAGGCGGTGGAGGAAAAGGGCCGCACCACGCTGCGAGATGCAATTGGCGATCTGCCGGAACTGCCCGTCGTGCCTAGGGAACGCGTCGGGGATCGCGATTGGCCGTACGGAACGCCACCCGAAAAGCAGTCCGACTTTGCTAAGGGCATGCGCAAGAGAGTGCAGAAGGACGTCGTCTGGGACCATATGACCCGCAGGGTCAGAGCGGACGACTGGCAGATCTTCGACGGGATGGATTCCAAAACCCTGTACTCGGAGATCGATCCCACACTGCAGCGCTACAAGGCTGACCAGTTCACCGACAAGTACAAGAAGTTGGACTGGGACGACCTCAGCAGGTCGATTACAGCCCACATCGCCAAGGACGGGTACTGGTACATCCACCCCGACCAGAACCGCACCTTGACTGTTCGGGAGGCGGCGCGGGTGCAGACCTTCCCGGACCGCTTCCGCTTCGCCGGTACACGTAGTGATGCGTTCCGACAGATCGGCAACGCCGTGCCACCGCTGCTCGGCAAAGCTGCGGCCGAAGCGCTGTTGCCCTCGGACAACACCCCAGTGGACGGGACCGAGCTTCATCCTCGCTGGGTTACCGTACGGAGCGACCTGACCGCGTGGGCGGAGCGCCGACGTGCTGACAGTGACTGGTACCAGCTACCCAAACTTTCCCCGCTACATGCGGCGATTGTGGCCTTGCTGTCCAGCACTAGGCTGCAGTCCGAGCAGCTGGGACAGATACTCGAGCCGCTTCGAGAACACGCGAAGTTGAACAAGTACAACTTGGGGGCTCTCCTGGGTGCTGCTCCCACCTCGGCTGCTCGGGCTCGCATCGACAGGCTGGCTGCGGCGGCGGCGGGCAAGCAGAGCCTGTGGGAAGAGGAGGAAGACAAGGAGAAGCACGAGCTACCTGGGCTCCTTGGTATGAAGCCAGCCGAGAGAACCCTCTACCGGCTGCTTAGAGGTGACGACCTGCTTTGGGTTGGGCAGGGAGCACTACGCGTCGCTGCGCGCCTGAACGGCAGTGACTCCGACCGAACGAACAGACTCAGCGACGGTCGGGTGAATCTGGTGAAATTGGTCGGAGCTGGGGAAAACGCCGCGCTCCGCATGGCAGCGCTGCGACTTATTGGGAACACCGTATGCCGGACTAAGGATCCCCTCTGTGACGGGTGTCCCCTGAGCCAGTACTGCGTCGGCAGGGAGAAGGTCTCGGGCGACCTATTCAGTGACGCTGTGAGTGGGACACACGGTCGGGGAACGGCGCTGACCCAGAGTCGCGAGGCGGCGCTCCGCAGTGCAGGGCAACGCTGAGCGCCGTGCGTTCAATGTCGGTCCGGGTATCGCATTCCCAGCCACGGACCACGGGCCATCTTGCAGCCTCGATGTCACGACGGTCTCGCCTTGTTCGTCTCGATCTTCGCTGCCACAGAGAGGCGTTTAGCCCCCTTAACGCCGTCGGGCCGTGAACGGGACAGCCGTGCCAGAAGCGCCCATCGATGGACACAGCGATGTCGTATCTGGGCAGGACGAAGTCCGCCGTACAACGGGCAGCCATTTGGCGCTGGAGTCAGAATCTGAGCTCGAGCCTGTGTACTGCCCGCCGGAGGGTCACCTTCGGAGCGGTGTCACGCACACGTCGATCGGAGGTGGGGAGCACTTCTCGGTGCTGACCCAACCCACGTCCAGTGCGTCGTTATATGGCGTCATGTCCCCTTGCCCCTGCTTGTCGGCAGCAGGTTGTCACACTCCTTCCATGCTTCGGGAACCAGTTGAACTCCAGATCGACGACCAAGGCCGGGACGAGCTCCCCCTCGGCCTGCTTGCCGCACTGGGGACGGACCTCACGGCGTTCAGTGACGGAGGCGGGCGGATCGTGCTTCGCCCGCCGAGGACACCCCATAAGGGACCTCGTCGAGCGCGGGCAGCTACGAGTACAGCAGGCTGGATGCCGTCTATGGTTCGGGGGTGAACCCGAGAGACAGGGCCTCGTTACGAGTGTGCAGGGCCTGTACCGCCTGCGGCTCAGGGACCTCTTGGCCGAGTTCCAGGCGTCGTCCGACGTACTGGGCCAACTGGCGCTGCGACGGTTCGAGATTGTGCGTTTCCTTCGCCCACCGGTTGATCGCGTACCACTCGTCCGCCGGCACCAACACCACCTCTTCGCTCGCCCCCCTGTCACCTTCGGTGCTGCCGGCGAGCGTCTCTTCGTCCAAGGGGTACTCGCGTAGCTCGCTCTCCAGGTTTTGAGGCACGGACCAGCGTATGCGGGAGACTGCGTCCCAGCACGTGGCCTTCTTGGCCCACTCACCCACATGGTTGCCCTCGCGCGGCCTGGTTACGATTGCCATCACCCGGGGGCACAGGTTGTAGATTGCGTTCTCGAGCGCCGGTGAGATCCGCTGCTCACGCCAGATCCGGTCCAGATCGATACGCTGGCCTGTGGCGAGGGACAGTCTGGCCATGGTGTAGGCCGTGATCATGCTCTTGTAGCTGCCTGCCTCGTGTGCCGTCGCGATTCTGTCGATCGCCTTAAACAGGATGGCCATCGCGATTACACGCTGGCAGTACTGGACGTCGACGCGAGGGGGCGCCTCGTCGAGGGCGGTCATGAACGCGGCGAAGTTCTTCTGCGACCCCCGACTCACATGGAACGGGAGTTGGTTCCAGGAATTGACGTACTTGGCGAGCTCTGCCTTCGTGAACTTCTGCTTCGTCGGATTGAGCTTCTTGAAGGTGCGCTGCTTCGCGGGAGTCCGGGCTTTGGCTACCTCGTCCGTGTACTGGCCGCGTGCGCGCTCGTAGAACCAGTGAGTTTCCTGACCGCTCCCGTCTGTTGCCGGAGCCCACAAAGACCGGGTAATCCGCTGGAATGCCACGTGGTACTCGTGGTTCGAGCTGAAGTCGACCAGCGTCACGCGGTTCTGCGTGTTGGAGTACTCGGAGATCATCGGGACGATCTCTGAGAGACGCTCCGGAGATACCTCCGTCAGCTTCATCTGCACCGCCACGTGCGACAGATCAGCCTTGTCCCGGCTCTGCGCATAGTGCAGCGAGGCCGTCGTCTGGCCGCCGTTCACCACTTGGAGCCCGTGCACACGAGCTATCCCCGTCGGTCTGCCGTCTGGGCCGTACACGAAGTCGACCTGTGACGCGGTCGCCGTGATGCCGTTGTTGTACGCCAGGAACCTGCCCGGTGAGTTCAGCAGGGTTTCTCTGATGCCTCGGTTCACCGAGCCCCGGGCCTGGAGGAACGAGCGGACGTTGAGTTCGAGGAGGCGGGTGCCGTACTCGCCGTAAAGTTCAGCCAGCCTCTGGCCAGGAATGACGGCCATAGTAACCGAGTGGTCCGGCTCGCTGCTGGGTGCGGAAACACACGGCAACGGGGAGTCAAAGGAGACCACGATGGGCTCGCTGATGTTCCCGGACGTTGCGTGGCGGTGTAGTCGTGCCAGGTCCCACACCTCGTGGGTGACGGGAAGACCGTCGAAGGCCGTGGGGGATACAGCAGTGCTGGTGCCAATGCGGTTGCTGAGGAGAAAGAGCCGGATCTTCTGCACCTCGGTGAGGGCTTTCTCGACTGCTGCGCACATGTCGTAGACATCGAAGGACTCGTCGATGTTCTGCCGCAACCCGTCTCTGCACCGTCGAACGAACGTCAGTAGACGCTTGAAGGCGGTCTCCGTTTGTCCCTTCGTGAGCTTGGACTCCAGCGGGTCCAGGTGGAAATCCGTGATGAACAGGTCGAGGCACTCGCCGGACTCCCCGATGCCATACCCATGCACCAGATGCCCGTGCATCATGTGGTACGCAGTGAAAGTGTTGGAGACGATGCCGGCTTCCTCTAAGTCCTCAAACACTCGGCGAGTAAAAGCCTCTGGTGTGGTGGTTCCCTCGGCGTCGGCAGTCGCCTGTACGTCCGCGACGAGGTCACGGGAGTACTCGGACAGGTCACGCTCAGGCATGAAATCCCCCGATCAGTCCAGTCACCTCGTTGGTCGTGGCACGGTACTGGTCCAGCCCCGAGGTGCTCACATGGTAGGTACAGTCACCGACGCCCTCAGGAAGATTCGCCTCAATGAGTCTCGGAAAGCCCCCCTGCACGTGCCAGAAGCACAGGTCACGGAGGGTGTAGCGAGGCTCGTCGTACAAGTCGCGCTGCCCGGGGAGGTATCCCGCTTGAATAAGTCGCCCATCAAACCCGGCGCGCACAACAGGGCTGGTGAGCCGCTCGCGTATACGGTCCACCAGCCGGTTCAGACTCTCGCCTGTTCCGCCACGTCGCTCGTCGAGCAATGCCAACGCCAGCAGCAGCACGGGTGTGCCGGCGCCGTCCAGCTGCCGCTCGCTTGTAATGCGTATGTTTCGGGGGCGTTTGGCGGTGCTCGTCTTCGTTTCAACTGCCACTTCTGGCAGTTGGAAGTCCTGGTTGGCTCCACTCGGGCCGGTCCATGACTCCACCGCCTCGGCTGGATCAACATGAGGCAGAACGCAGTCCCGGAGAACTAGTAGTTCGCCGACCAAGCCTCGACGCGCCTCGGGCCCCAAGCCGTCCCTGCCGACTGCTCGAAGGAGGTCTTGCCATCGCTCGAACCTGTCTACCGCGGCGGTCAGGGCGGCAGCGGCCCCCGGGGCGTCCCTAACGGTATCGGCAACGTCGGTGACAAGCGGGTTGAACACCTCACGCAGCTCGTTCGCGGTCAGGACCACTTGGAGCTCGTACTCTAGCCGTGATACCGCGCTCAGGTTTATCTCCAGACCAGCCGCCCTGGGCAGTCGCCCCACGGAGCGCACGATCTGGTCCGCAGAGCGGGCATCGGCCCTCAGGATCAGCATGCGTTGGTGGCCGGGGTGGGAGACGGCAAGATAGATGTCCAGCGGAGCGTTCGGGTGCAGCCGGAGTCTAGATCGACCGGGCGTGGTCTGAGGAGTCTCCAGATTGCGCCACTCGGCCTCGGTAACGGTCACTCCCCGTTCTCCTCGTTGTCGAAGAAGTCGAGACCCTCTTGCTGCCAGATGCTATTGACGACATACTCCGTGTCGGACTGGTGCTCAGAGCGGGGGAAGCTGACTTTGAAGCCCACCAGCGGCGGCTCTGCCACACCGCCTGGAGATGTCGGCTGCTCGATCAGGTAGATCAGCAGAAGAGCCTGGTCGGGCCTTCGTTGCCAACGCAGGTGCTCACCCGAGGGGGACTGCGGGACCTTCTCCTTCTTTTTCATCGCCGCGGCCTTCTGCGTCGCCTCGAGAGCAGTATCCACCTGCTCTTTGTCGAGGTCGAGGTATTCATCAGGTGGGCTGAGCACACGGCGGATCGTGTACCGCCCCTCGGTCCTGAAGTCGGAGTTGATCGCCGCGCGGGTGACGGGCCCGACGACGTGCCCGGCGACATTCTGCGGATTCTGTGCTGCAGCTTTGCCGATCAGATACACCGTCCACTGAGGCAGCTCGCCTACCGCCATGCACTGGTCGATGTACTTCGCGATAAACCTGGGACGCACTCGCTGCGCCATGCGGTCGGTCTCGTAGCTAGAGAGGAAATCGGCGACCATCTCGGAAGGTACCCCCCTCCAGGCCACGTTGCCGCCAGGGACCTTAGAATCGGCCACCGTAACGCCGTCGAGCCTCTGCACGAAGTCCTCGAGCGCCTTGAGGTTGTGGTCGACAGTCTTCTGCGCGAGATTGAAGATCACCGTCTCTGGACCCTCACCGGAGTAACTGAGCATGACCTTCGCACCCTGACGCATCTTGTTGGCGGCTGTGATCGAGAGGCCGAGCGAGGAGGCGCGTACCTTCAAACCGAAGTCCCCAGGCGTGAGATCGAGAGCGGCCATCTCTTCCACCTCACGGCGCAGCTCGTCGGTCGCGGCAGTCACCTCGACGTACTTGGCCTGAAGGTCGGGGGTTGTGTAGAGACGGCACAGGTCCTCGTAGCCTGGGCGGTATCCGAACCACCGGCCCATCTGGAGCAGGGTGTCGTAGGTGCTGGACACGCGCAGGTAGTAGCTGACAGTCAGCCCTTCGAGGGTGAGCCCTCGGGAGAGCTTCTGACCTCCGATGGCGATCACCGAGAGCCCGGTCCGGCGGTGCTCGTAGTAGTCGAGTGCGTCTCGCGAGGCGCCGTTCACGGTCTTGACCACGATCTTGCGCAGGGCTGGCATGAGCTGTGCGGACACTTCCGCCCACGTTAAGCGCTCGGCCTCGTCCATAGGGAAGTGGTCAGTGGTGGGGACGAAGTCACGCTTCCACAGGGCCTGGAACTCCGCTATCCGCTCCGGCCCTTTTCCGTACCGGTCGCGCAGCGAGTCCACGAGAAAGCCCAGATGATCGGCCACCTGGTCACGGACGATTCCTTGGACGGCGGTAAAGCGGGTGACGTGCACCAGCATGGAGTTGTGCACCTTCGTCTGCTCCCGCGCCCTGCGGGCAGCGCACGAAAGCACGAACGAGGCGATTGCCTCGCGCAGGGACTGAGGGAGGTTGTCAGAGGGGATGAAGGAGGACCTGTGCTTACTCGGTACCCAGCTCTCGGCGTCGTCTACAGCGCGCACCAGCGGCAGCGGGGGCACATCGTCTTCGTCGTCGGTGTCGACTTGGAGTCCGAAAACACGCTCAGGTCCGAGGTAGTTAGATGGCGAGGGCAGGGTCCGGATGAAGCTGTCGGGGAAGAGGTCGGCGCCGAGCTCGGCGTGGTCGACGTCGGGATCGATGTAGATGTTGGCGTATGGAGTGGCGGTGTACCCGACGTAGGCCGACTTCTCGAAGCTCTGCATGAGGTCACGGATCGCGGCGTTGGTCTTGGTCGGATCCGCGTCGGGATCACGGTTGGTGTTGATGGAGGCGTTGTCGGCTTCGTCGTCGATGATGAAGAGCGGTATGTCGCGCACGACCTTACGGCCGGTTTCGTCCTCGGCCCCCTGGACTTCTGTCACCCACGTACGTAGGTACTCAAGGATCTTCCAGTGCTTCTTCACGACGAGAACGACCGGGAACCGGCCGAGGGGGAAGTTGACCGCGTTCGCCGCCTGACGACCGAAGTCGCCCTTCTCGGAGCTGTTGGTGGGCGACGCGATGTCGAGCCTTTTGGCGCCGGGCATCCGCCCGGCGCCCATGAGGCGGGACTTACCGTTCTGGTTGGACCGCTGCTGGTGCTGTGTGTCAAAGCCCAAGAGGCCCTCGTCGACGCGTAACTGCGTCTGGCTGCGGAGGTCGTTGTGAATGCCGGCGAGGATCACCACGAACTGGTATCCCGCGTCCACGGCCTTCGCGCTGAGTCCGATATACTGCCCCGTCTTACCTGACTGGACCTGCCCGATCACAAGACCTGTTCGGCGCCAGGAGCCGACACGACGCGGGTCCTCCAGCTGGCTCAGGACCTCGTCCGTACTCTGGTCAAGCCGACGTACGACAATCGGGGGGAGGTTGTGGACATCCTCTAGATAGCGCCGGTAGCGTTCCCAGAAGTCCCAGTCGCGGTCGTTTTTGGCCTCGGGCAACCACGGTTCGTGTCCCTTGTCGTTCTCCAGCCCGGAGGAGCCCTCCTGGAACACGGTGGTTATGGTCTCGATCTCCTTAGCCAACTGGTCCCGGTCGAGGATCTCGCCTTGACCGGCCAGCATCCCGAAGATGACAGTGACCGCGTTCTGTACCTCGTCCGGCGTCGGCTGACGGTCTTGGGGTAACAGTGCGAGAACCAGTCGCTTGGCCTTGGCGAGGGACTCGAGGGAATCCTCGGGGGTGGAACTCATTGCGGACCTCCCGTTGGGCTGAAACGGTATCGGGCAGGGCAGAGGCGATCACTGACAACGGGCTCATCCGCTCCAGAAGCCCTGCATCTGGTTGAAGGGGGGCATGGTTCGCAGTCGTTCCCGGGCTGCGGCGGGTGAACGCCCCTCGGAGACCAACGCCTTGTAGATGCATTGTGCGACTTCTGTCGCTCCGGCGTCGGCTGGCCCTGGCCCGCCGAAGGGTTCGGGGTCATCGCTCGTGTCCGTCTCGTGCATCACGCGAAGGGCGGTGACCGGCACAGTCTCCTCCAACAGGCGGATCAGAGCACGCATGTCGTCCGGATCGGCACCGCCGGGGCGCAGCGCAGCCTTAACCAAGGGGTGACTGCGGTTGATTCTGCAGGTGACCTGGTCGTTCGTGCGTCGAACGTTCCATGCGTACAGAAGTGGGTCGCCATGGGTACGTGCCGCGACCTGCCCGCGGTAGCGCAGCACGTCGGCGGCTCTTCTCCGGGCCTGTAGCGCGATGCGACGAAGGTGTGGACGCAGGCCGACAGGCGGCACAACGCTGGATTTCCGGACGTCGACGCTCCACTCGACATCCGTCTCGGCGGGGATGTCAACGGCGATGCGCGCCAAGTTGTACTTCTCCTCACGGCGTAGCCCGCGCTGTCCGAGCCAGTCTCCGGCCAGAATCAGACGGTCCCGGCGGTACACGTAGAACCCCTGCTGATCGAGCCAGCCGCGTGGACCGCCGGCCTTCTCGTACTCGGCCTGGGTGAGTCGTTGTGCGCTGGGGAGGACGAATGCCTCCACGCGCACAGAGCCTGCGCCGAGTGGGAAGCGTTCCACCGGAAGGGGTTGCACGGATGGGTGCCCGGCGAGGAAGGGGTCCCAGGGATCGACCGGGCTGCCGGAAACTCGGATGGTGCGGCGTCGGCTGCCTGTCAAGAACCGGGCGAAGATCATGCCAAGGTGCGACTCGACGCGGGTGGCCTCCGCATAGAACTGCTTCTGGGTCGCCTCGTCGTCTTCCGTCACGCAGTCAACGTGATAGCCGTTTAGCCGCCGCCACAACACGATAGTTCCACGATCAGCCGTACCGCGAATCCTGTCGAGCAGGTTCGTCGTCGCCTCGTCCGAGTCGTGTAGCAGCCTCCATTGGCCGGACTTCTCGACGACGTCGAGGTCCCATGTACGTACATGCCATACACCGGATGCGGAGGTGGCGACGGTGAGCTGCCGGGCCTGGGAGAACGATGCGGACTTGAGGCCGACGCCGAAGCGTCCCAGGTCCGTGGCTGTACGCGGTGTTGCGGGACCACGTGCAGCCACGGTCATGGCAGTCACAAGTTCGTCTGCAGTCATTCCCTCACCGTCGTCGACGACCGCGACCCAAGAGTCGCGCCCGGCCCAGGTGAACTCCACGTCGACGCTGGATGCCTTTGCAGAGATGCTGTTGTCCACAAGATCCGCGATGGCTGCGGGCAATGAGTAGCCGAACGAGCTGAGCGAGGCGACCATGCCTGCGGGTTCAGGGGCTGCGATGTCGTAATTCATGTCCAGTTCCAGCCCTCGCTGTTGCAGCCCCTTGCCGATGCAGCGTCCCAGCGTTACCCCGACCTGAGCACGATGCCTCACAGGAAGATCCGTGTATGACTCTGAGCTCATCCCACGGGCCAACTCCCCCCACTTATGCAAAATCGTAGTAGGGCCATGCAGTCAAAGTTGCTGCTTCAGTCGATCTGCTGGGCTTTCCCTCATAACGTAGAGACATCGCCTTAAAAAGGAAACGGCGATGATAGAGACGCAACGAAAGTTCGATCAGGACTTCAAGGATGGTGCGGTCCGGATCGTTAAGGAAACGGGCAGACCGTTCGTGCAGGTATCCCGAAAGTTGGGTATCAACACGGGCACCCCGGTCAACTGGGTGAACATGGCCCAGCAGCGGCGGCGGGCCGGTAACGAAGGCCTGAGCTTGTTCCGCTTTGACGGACACCGTCGGAGTGGGGACGCCAGGCACAGTCGAATGGAGCCGTGGGGTCTGGACGATCCGGTTGGACTGTTCGTGACACAGCTCGCCGCACCGTCGGCAATGAAGCTGGGCGATGGCGACGAGGTCGTCCTGTGGAACGTGGCCACCGGCTCGCAGACCGCCACCACGCTCGATCCGGAAGGCGGGTGGACGGATTCGCCAGCGCGGTCCACTCCGGCTATGGGACGTGGTCGAGAACGCCACCCTGGCCTGGCAGGAGGCCGGTTCCCCGCACTAGTCGGCGTACGGGCTCACGGTCACCGGGGACCGTCAGTATGTCTGGCTGAGTGAGCCCGATGGGCCGAGGCGGGACCTGCCCGCCTGACCGGCGCGGCTGGGCCGTACTGGACTGACATTCCGAGAACCATCGGTGGCGCCGTCCGTAGTACGCTCGGCTTCGTCCTATGGGGATCTCGACATACAGATCTCGACCATCTCGGATTGTCGTCCACCTAGAACGGGCCCGTCGATTCGGGCGAGTCGATCCTTACGGCTCATGCGTCGGTGAGGCGGACCAGTTCTGGAAGGAACGTGCCCAGGGGCGCGTCGATGGCGAGTGTCGCGTACTTGTCACCCCGGGTCGGGCCCTGGTTGACGATCGCCACGGGGACGCCGAGCTTGGCGGCGTGCAACACGAAACGGCGCCCCGACATCACCGTCAACGACGATCCGAGAACCAGGAGCAGGCGTGCCCTCTCCACGAGGGCGAAGCACTCGCGCACCCGCTCCGCCGGGACGGTCTCTCCGAAGAAGACGACGTCGGGCTTCAACACTCCGGTGCCGCACGCCCGGCATCCGACCATCTGGAACCCGTCGATCTCCGCCTCCCGCAGATCGACGTCACCGTCCGGGTTGATCGCGGTGGCTCGGGCGCCGAACTGTGGATTCGCCTGTGTCAGGCGACGGTCCAGCTCCTCCCGCGAGCTCAGGTCACCGCAGTCGAGACAGATCACCTGATGCAGGCTGCCGTGCAGTTCGACGACCGTCCGGGCGCCGCCCGCCTGGTGCAGGCCGTCGACGTTCTGCGTCACGACACCGGCCACCAGGCCCCGCTCCTGGAGACGCGCCACCGCGTGGTGGCCGCTGTTCGGCGTCGCCCGGCTCATCGCCCGCCACCCGACATAGCTACGGGCCCAGTAGCGCCGCCTGGCCGCCGGGTCGCCGATGAACGCCTGGTAGGTCATCGGACTGCTCCGGCGTGAGGCCCCGCTCGGCCCCCGGTAGTCGGGGATCCCCGACTCCGTCGATATCCCGGCCCCGCTCAGCACCACGACATCGCCCGCGGTCAACAGCTTCGCCAGCGTGCTCGTACCTTCGCTCACCCTTCCATGCTGCCCCACCACGCGCGCCGAGCAGCCTCCGGCCGCTGTTCGCCCCTTTCGAACATCGATGGGGCACGGCTCTTCAACTCATGATCGAGCGTGTCAGCGGCTGATGTGATCGGCGTAGGCGTGCAACCGGACGGCGGCCTCGGCCAGGTCGTCGGAGGCCACGGCACAGGCGGTGATGTGGGCGTTCACGGTTTCCCGCAGCCACGGCGGCGCGGCGCCGTCCGCGCCCAGCCGGGCTTCGATCTCCCGTAGGCGTTCGGCGCACTCGGCGAGCACACGGGCGTCGGACTGCAGGACCGCCGCATGGGCGGCGATCGCTTCGGGAACGTCGGGCATCGGAATGCTCCTTCGGAGGTCGGACGGCAGAGGTCGGCCTTCAGAGGTCGGACGGTCCATACGGGTCAGACGGTCCGCACCGCGACGCCGGCGCCGCGGAGCGTTTGATGGGTGACGGAGGACAGGCACAGCAGGGGGCGGGCGCCGTCGAGGCCCAGCTCTCGCAGGTGCCGCGCCATGGGGTGGGCCGCCTGCCCGACGGTCAGGCGTGCCCGTGGCGCGGGGTGCAGCCGGCCCCGGCCGCGCGTCTCGACGCACGACCGCAGCATGGTGTCCTCGTGGCGCGAGTAGGCGACCAGGTCCCGGTCCTCGACGGGGATTCCCGGGCCGAGGGATCCTCGGAAGGTGAGGAGCCTGTCGTCCGGGCCGCCGGCCACGACGCGGGCGAACTTCGCCGTGAGCGCCACGTCCAGGGCCATGACCGACGGCGTACAGCCCCAGATCTCCGGCGCCACGGCCGACACGGCGTCGGTGTCGACCACGGAGTCGACGAGACAGCTGCCGGAGCGCCGGTGATCCGCCCTGCGGACGAGGTCCGGCCAGACGAGGAACGGCCGTGGCCGCCACGGATCGTGCACGACGATCCCGAGGTCGACCTCGCGGTAGCCGCCCAGGCTGGTGCGCCGGTTCCAGAACGCGTGGACGGCGACGAGGGCACGCCCCGCGACCCGGACGGCGGGGCCGAGACCGGTGCCCGCCAGCAGAACGGCCGCCACGCCCGGGTCCGCGGCGAAGTAGGCGGTGAGGGCGCATCCGTCCTGGCACCTGACCGGCAACTCGACCGGTCCCCGCGAGGTCGTCACCGGATAGGTCGGCACGGTGAGGAAGGGGAACCCTTCCGGATGGGGAGCGCGGTCGAGCAGCAGGTAGGCCTGCGAGCGGGTGACCGGGCCCCGGTACGGCGCGAGCCGGCGGTCGATCAGGTCACGGGCCTCGGGCAGGTCGTCGGCGATGTTGGCGGTGTAGTGCTCGATGCTGTGGCAGATCGGGAACAGGTGGGTCGAGTCGAAGTAGTCGACCACGTACCAGTCGGGATGCAGGTCGAAGCAGTTGCCCGCGCCTTGCCCGTCCAGGGTGGGGATGATGTCGTGCTGGTTGGTGACGCTGGCGATCCATGTCCGCGGGTCGGCGGGTTTCTTGAAGTCGACCGGCGACCCGACGGCCACGGCGTGGGTGACGGTGTAGCGGGCGCAGAACTCCGCGTCCTGCGCCAGGTTCATGATCGCCGCGCCGCCGGCGCTGTGCCCGATCAGGGCGATCTCGGCTCCCGCCGGGATGCCGAAGTCGTCGATGGCCTTGGCCAGCGCGCGGCTGTAGGGGCCGCTGTCGAGTACGGCGCTGCTGAAGGCGCCGAGCAGGTCCTGCGGGGAGTCGTTGTCGGGCCGGCCGGCTCGCATGCCGGGCGCCTGGACGACGTGGCGTGCCACGCCGTCCGGATCCGTCACGCTCTGGACGAGGACGCGCCCGGTCGTGCCGACGACGCCGATGTTGCGCAGGAAGCCGAGCAGCGAGCCCTCCGGGCACAGCCGCGCGACCTCGGCGGGGTCGAGCTCCACCCGGCGCGCGGCGCCTTCCCCCATGTCGAGGACCGCTATGGCCCTGTTGCTCATGCCGGTGATCGGATCGGCGCTGGCGTACCCCTTCCCGGTCGCGATCAGCCACGCAGCGGTGTCGTTGAGCGGATTCTCGTCCAGCAGGGCCCGCAGGGCGAGAACCTCGCCGAAGGCCGGGGCGAGCTCGCTGAGAGCCCGTACGGCGCCGCGGTCCTTCAGCAGGGCGCGCAGCGCCCGGACCGACTCGATGTCACGGTCGGCGCCGACCGCCCCGATGAGCCTGTTCAGGAGAGGGTCGCCGACCAGCTCCGGATGGTCCAGTGCCACGGCGGCGATCCGTAGCCGCAGTGAGGTCGCCAGGACGAGGACGGTCAGGCTCTCCGCGCCCGCCATGCCGCCGAGCCTGGCCGCGAGATCACCCAGCCGGCCGCCGGAGAACGCGTATCCGAGTCCCTGGCGGTTCGTCACCGCGCGCAGCAGGGCGCGCTGCGCCCGGCAGCCCTCCGCCGGGGCGCGCCGCAGGGCGCCGAGCACGGCGCCGTCGGTGAGCGCCGCCGTGGCGTGGGCGGACCTCTCCTGGATCGTCGCCCCGATGTCGGCCAGCTCGCGGGCCGCGGCGCGCAGCAGCTTCGCGGTCGCGGCACTCGTGGCCATGGTGCTCTCGGCGGGTGCGCCCGCCGCCGGGGCGCTCCTGCCGAGGACGTCGGAACGGGGGTGGTCCCCGGAGTCGTCCCCGTCGCTCACGGCGCTCCCCACCGGGTCATGCTCACGAAACGCGGCCGCGGGTCCTCGGGAACGTTGCGGTGCAGCACGTCCGACAGCGTCCGCGTGGTGGCGATGATCCTCATCCCGAGCGGGGAGAAGGTGGCGGCGTTGAACACCCGCGACGCCAGCAGCGGATTGGTCAGCGCCTGGGAGAAGGCGTCAATGGCGATGATCTTCGTCAGGAGCGGCGGCAGTATGGCGTCCGGGGCTCCCGGCTCCTCGGCGAACAGGCCGACGTACAGGTCCACGTCGTCCACGCTCCGATAGAGCTCACGCAGCGCCTCGCTCACCCTCATGTCACCGGAGATCTGGTCGAAGCGGCGCACGCGGGGGAAACGGCAGTGTTCGCGGTAGCCGTTGTAGGGGGCAAGGCGCAGCTCGCGCGACTCGGCGATGCTGGCCACCTCCACCGCCCGCAGGACGGGGTCGGTGTTGAACAGGCCGATGCGACCGGCGCGCTGCCGTGAGGCGTCCTCGAAGAGCTGGCCCAGACCCGGATCGGGGATGAGCGCCCCACCGACCAGGGTCTCCGCCATCGCGAGCTCCCGGTCGCCCACCGACAGGGTGGAGGGGATCAGGCTGTGCCAGCGATAGACGAGGTTGAACTCCGCCGAGGCCCAGTTCTGCCGGTGCCAGGGCGCGTGGGCCAGCAAGGCCGACAGCCGCGAGTCCAGCGTGAAGCGGAAGTGATAGGGAGTGATGTGGTTGATGTACTCCTCCATCACCAGTTTGATGAGGAGCACGATGAGGATGTTGCGCGTCGTCTGGAACAGGCGTTCGTCGTCCCAGCGCGGATGACGCTCGGCCAGCAGGCGCGCCACCCTGTTGTGCTCGCGCAGGAACAGCACCGTGAGCATGGTGAAACCGATCTGGATGTTGCCCCGGTCGCTGCCCGTCGCGAACAGGGTGTCGCGCTGCGCGTCGGTGAGCTCGGCGAAACGGACCACGCTCAGCGCGGAGAACTCGGCCTTGATCTTGCCGTTCTCGCAGAGGTACGGGGGGAACTCCGCGCCGTTGAGGAGCCGGCTCTTGAGCAGCCCGCCGTCGAACGTCCGGAGGGCGGCGGTCGCCGCGTCGTCGAGCCCGTAGAGCTGGTTCAGGTCGATGTGGTGATTGGAACTGTTCTTACGCGGATCCCTCGGGACGTGCGTGTCGCCACGGAGGAACCCGTCGGTGAACCACTGGGCGAAGTAGGCGAACAGCACGGTGGACCGGGGGCACGGGATCATGGTGTCACCGCGGGTGAACAGGTCGGCGGCGCGCTCGGGCGTGGGCCGGCCGCTCTCGTCGGCGGCGATCGGCGGCAGGTGACGCCCGCTGAACGTCCGGTCGGTCAGCGAGGACCACGAGGTGTAGTCGGCCATGGTGCTCAGCGGCTCGGGCCGTGGCGGCATCTCACGGATCGCGTGGTCGATCAGCGAGGCGTTGAGGCGCCGCCGTACGGGCGGGATGCGCTGGGCGAGGTCCCACAGCGGGCGTCCGCTGGTCAGGGCCAGGAACCTGAGACGGTTGGCCGCGCCGTCGGTCGCGACGCTTCGCGCCGTCGTTCTGGTGGACGCCACCCTCACACCCCCTTCCCGTCCGGACCGAGCGCGAGGACGAACCGGTCGGGGAAGATCCCGTGCGCGCGGACGACCTCTCCGTCCGGTGGCGGGAGCGTGCGGACCCCGGGACGGCGCAACAGGCGGCGCACGACCTCGCAGATGACGGCCCTGGCGGGATGTACGCCGAGGCACGCGTGGTGGCCGTGGCCGAAGAACAGCTGGACATGCCCCGGCCGGTCGAGGCGGAAGTCGTCCGGCTCCTCCACCACGTCCGGGTCGAACATGGCCGAGGCCGGCGCGGCGAGCACGAACGTGCCCGCGGGGATGACCGTCCGGCGCGGGGTGCCCGCGGCCAGGACGTGGTCGCGCTCGCACAACCGGGGAAGCAGCTTGAAGAACGGGCTGAACCGCAACGCCTCCCAGACGTAGCGGTCGAAGCGGGCGGGGTCGGGGTCCCGGGCGGCGTCGACGGCCTCCGCGCGCACCCGCGGGCGGAGCATGAGCTGCTCCACCGCCTCGACCATGGCCCCCGGTCCGCTCTCCACGAATCCCAGGGGCAGCCCCGCCATGTTGACCAGCAGCCGGTCGTCGTCGACGCCGACCTCGGCGGGGAGGGTCGTGCGGATGAGGCGGGAGAAGACGTCCTCCGCCGGTGGCCGCCGCCCCGCCTCCAGGGCGGCCCGGCGCTCGGCGAGCAGGCCGCGCAGGTAGGCCATCATCTCCTCGCCCGCGCGGACCGACTCGGCCTGGATCATCGGGTCACCCTGGAAGTTGGCGAAGCCGTCGGTGACCACGGCCCTCGTCCACCGTGACAGGGTCTGCGGGGTGGGCCCGGGGAAGCCGAAGTATTCTTCGCACACACGCAGGGCGACATGCCGGAAGAGCTCGCCGACGGCCTCGATGCGGCCCCGCGGCGCCGCGGCGTCGAGAGCCTCGTCCGCGATCCGCCCCGCCAGCTCGCGCAGGTCCGCCGCGTCCTGCGGGGCGAGCATGACCTGCATCAGCCCCTTTTCCCGCCAGTTCATCGGCGTCGCGTCCCTGCCCAGCATGAACGGCGCGCCCAGGGCCGCGTCCAGGCGTGGGCCGAAGGCCCGGACCGTGAAGACCTCCTCGCGGGAGAGCACCTCGACGACATCGGCGAAACGGGTCACGACGGTGAAGGCCGGCGTGACGAAGATCGGCCTTTGGCCGCGGAGCTCCGCGAAGAAGGTCCGCCAGTCCGTGCGCATCCATTCCCGGACGAGGGCCAGCGCGGACATCGGGTCGCGCGCCAGGGCGGCGTCGTATCTCTTCAGGCATCTCTCCAGGTGGTCACCCGGAGTGCTCTCCAGACGGTCGCCCGCAGCCGATTGATCGACAGCACCCATGCCGTAGGGCCTCCGCTCCACGCGTGACCGACCACTGAAGCCATGGCGAACAGGGATCGTCACTTTCCGTAGCCGCAATCTAGGTGGGCGTCACATTACCTCAAGATGGCTACCGAATGCATTGTTTTGACTCCAGTACGTGATTAAGACATCACTTCCCGGCAAGTCCCGTCGCCCGGCCGTCCGGCCATTGAATGAGTGGCCGGACCGCGCACCGGACGGTCCGCACACCGGACGGTCCTCGCCGGTCGCGAGTGACCGCAAGGAGGTAGCGTGACCAGGTCGGTCTTCCCGTCGGGTCAGCCGGAGCCGGATACGGCCGGGGCGCCGGAGTCAGGCGTGGCCGTGGTGCCGGAGCCGGGCACGTCGAAAGCGGTCACGGAGCCGGGCATGTCGAAAGCTGCGGCGGAGCCGGGGGCCGAGACGGAGCCGTGCGCGTCGAAAGCTGCGGCGGAATCGGGGGCCGAGACGGAGCCGTGCGCGTCGAAAGCTGCGGCGGAGCCGGGGGCCGAGACGGTGGCGGTCACGGCCGGGCGCCGTACCGTCTATCTGGTCGTCCTCGTCGTCCTGCCGGTGCTGGTCCTGGCCGCGGCGGTTCCCGCCGTCTGGGGCTGGGGGATCGGCCCGCGTGACGCGGTCATCGCCGTCGTCATGTATCTGGTCAGCATTTTCGGGATCGCCATCGGCTACCACCGGCACTTCACCCACCGCGCCTTCAAATGCCGCAGACCGTTGCGCATCGCCCTCATGCTGGCCGGCGGCATGGCGCTCGAAGGCCCCGTCATGCTGTGGACGGCCGAGCACCGCCGCCACCACAAGTACGCCGACCGGCCCGGCGACCCGCACTCGCCGTGGCGCTACGGTGACAGCGGCCTGGCCCTGTTGCGCGGCATGGCACACGCTCACGTCGGCTGGTTCTACACCGCGCGCCGGCGCTCCAGCCGGCAGCGCTGGGTGCCGGACCTGATGGCCGACCCGGACGTCCGGCGGTTCGACGCCGCCTACCCCGCCGTCGCGGCGCTGTCGTTCCTGCTGCCCGCGGCGGCGGGGGGACTGTGGGCGATGTCGTGGAGTGGCGTGTGGACCGCCCTCTTCTGGGGCGGGCTGGTCCGCTACGCCGTGGTGCACCACGTGACCTGGTCGGTCAACTCCGTCGCCCACACCTTCGGCGACCGCCCCTTCACGACCAGGGACCGCTCGTCCAACGTCCGGTGGGTGGCGCTGCTGACCCTCGGCGAGGGCTGGCACAACTGGCACCACGTCGATCCGGCCTGCGCCCGCCACGGGGTGCTGAGAGGCCAGGTCGACCCGAGCGCCCGGTTGATCCGCTGGTTCGAGCGGGCGGGCTGGGCGTACGGCGTGCGCTGGCCCGACCCCAAGCGCCTGGCCGCCCGCCGCGCGACCCCCTCGCCCCCGCCGCCTCGTGCCTGACCGTTCGCCGCGTCAGGCCCTCACCGCCTCGTGTCTGGCCGCCCGCCGCGCGACCCCCTCGCCCTCGCCGCCTCGTGCCTGATCGCTCGCCGCGTCAGGCCCTCGCCCCCGCCACCTCCTCCCCGCTCATCTCGTCGTCACCCGGGACCAGCGCGCCGCTGAACTGCGCCGAGTAGAGCCGGTGGTAGGCGCCCCGGGCGGCCAGCAGCTCGTCGTGGGTGCCCTGCTCGACGATGCGGCCCGCGTCCATCACCAGGATGAGGTCCGCGTCGCGGATGGTGGACAGCCGGTGGGCGATGACGAAGCTGGTGCGGTCCGAGCGGAGGGCCGCCATCGCGTGCTGCACCAGGACCTCGGTCCGGGTGTCGACCGAGCTGGTGGCCTCGTCGAGGATGAGCAGGGACGGTTCGGCGAGGAAGGCGCGGGCGATGGTCAGCAGCTGTTTCTCGCCGGCGCTGATGTTGTTTCCCTCCTCGTCGATCACGGTGTCGTAGCCGTCGGGCAGCGTCCGAACGAACCGGTCGACGAACGAGGCCCGCGCGGCGGCCTGGATCTGCTCCTCGGTGGCCCGGGGGTTGCCGTAGGCGATGTTCTCGCGGATGGTCCCGCCGAACAGCCAGGTGTCCTGGAGCACCATGCCGATCTGCGAGCGCAGGTCCTCGCGGCGCATCGCGGTGATGTCGACGCCGTCGAGGGTGATCCGGCCCGCGTCCAGCTCGTAGAAGCGCATGACCAGGTTGACGAGGGTGGTCTTCCCCGCGCCGGTCGGGCCGACGATCGCGACCGTGTGCCCGGGTTCGGCCACCAGCGACAGGTCGTCGATGAGAGGCTGGTCCGGCTTGTAGCGGAAGGACACGCGCTCGAACTCGACGCGGCCCCGCCGTACGGTCGGCGGCACCGGGTCGGCGGGGTCCGGTTCCTGCTCCTCGGCGTCCAGCAGCTCGAAGACCCGCTCGGCGGAGGCCACTCCGGACTGCAGCAGGTTGGCCATCGAGGCCACCTGGGTCAGGGGCTGGGTGAACTGCCGGGAGTACTGGATGAACGCCTGGACGTCGCCCAGGCTCATCGACCCGGTGGCGACCCGCACGCCGCCGACGACGGCGATGGCGACGTAGTTGAGGTTCCCGATGAACATCATCGTCGGCATGATGATCCCGGAGATGAACTGGGCGCCGAAGCTGGCCTTGAACAGCTCCTCGTTCCTGTCGCGGAACACCTGCTCGACCTCCGGCCGGCGGCCGAACACCTTCACCAGCTCGTGGCCGGTGAACGCCTCCTCGATCTGGGCGTTCAGGGCGCCGGTCCCGGCCCACTGCGCGACGAACAGCTTCTGTGAGCGTTTGGCGATCAGGCTGGTGACGAGCGCGGACACCGGGATGGTCACCAGCGCGATCAGCGCGAGCAGCGGTGAGATCACGAACATCATCGCCAGCACGCCGATCACGGTCAGCAGCGAGTTCAGCAGCTGGCTCATCGTCTGTTGCAGGGTCTGCGCCACGTTGTCGATGTCGTTGGTGACCCGGCTGAGCAGCTCGCCGCGCGGCTGGCCGTCGAAGAAGCGCAGGGGAAGCCGGTTCAGCTTGTCCTCGACGTCGGCCCGCAGCCGGAACACGGTGCGCTGCACCACGTCGTTGAGCAGGTAGCCCTGCAGCCAGCCGAAGACCGAGGCGGCGACGTAGAGCGCCAGAACCCACCCCAGGACCGTGGCCAGTGCGGCGAAGTCGATCCCGCGACCGGGGACGACGTCCATCCGTGCGAGCAGGTCGGCGAAGTTGTCGTCGCCCGACGCGCGGGCGGCCTGGACCGCCTGCTCGGTCGTGGTGCCGGAGGGAAGCCGTCTGCCGATCACCCCGCTGAAGATCAGGTCCGTCGCGCGGCCGAGGATCTTCGGTCCCACGACGCCGAAGACCACGCTGGCCACGGCGAGGCCGATCGCGGTCAGGAGCTTCGGACGTTCGGGGGTCAGGCGTCGCAGCAGCCGTCGCATGGAGGGGCCGAAGTTCATCGACTTCTCCACGGGCATCCCGGCGCCCCCGAAGGGACCCCGGCCGAAGGGGCCGCCTCCCATCGGAGGGCGCGGTCGCGCGGTCGTCACGGGCCGGTCGCTCATGCTGCGCTCTCCGCGGCTAGTTGGGACTCGACGATCTCGATGTACGTCGGGCAGGAATCCAGCAGCTCGGCATGGGTCCCCATGCCGACGATCTCGCCGTCGTCGAGCACGATGATCTGGTCGGCGTCGGCGATGGTGGAGACCCGCTGGCCGACGATGATGACGGCCGCCTCGGCGGTGTGCGGGCGCAGGGCGGCGCGCAGCCGGGCGTCGGTGGCCAGGTCGAGGGCCGAGAACGAGTCGTCGAACAGGTAGATCTCGGGCTTGCTGACCAGCGCGCGGGCGATCGAGAGCCGCTGCCGCTGGCCGCCGGACACGTTCGTGCCGCCCTGAGTGATGGGCGCGTCGAGGCCGTCGGGCATCGCCTCGACGAAATCGCGGGCCTGGGCGACCTCCAGGGCCTCCCACAGCTCCTCGTCGCCGGCGTCCGGGTTGCCGTAACGCAGGTTGCTCGCGACGGTTCCGGTGAACAGGTACGGCTTCTGCGGCACCAGGCCGATGCGCGTCCAGAGCATCTGGGGGTCCAGGTCGCGCACGTCGACGCCGTCCACCGAGACCGTGCCGGAGGTGGCGTCGAAAAGGCGGGGTATGAGGGAGACGAGCGTCGTCTTGCCCGACCCCGTGCTGCCGATGACGGCGGTGGTCTGTCCCGCGACGGCGCGGAAGGAGATGCCGGACAGCACCGGTGCCGCGGCGCCCGGGTAGCGGAACTCGACGTCGCGCAGCTCCAGCTCGCCTCGGGAACGCACCTGCCGTACGGGATCGGCGGGCGGGGACACCGAGGACTCGGTGTCCAGCACCTCGCTGATGCGCTCGGCGCAGACCGCGGCGCGCGGAATCATGATCGAGATGAAGGTGGCCATCATCATCGAGGTGAGGATCTGCATCAGATACATGAGGAAGGCGGTGAGCGCGCCGACCTGCATCTCGCCGCCGTCGACGCGGCCGGCGCCGAACCAGAGCACGGCGACGCTGGAGGCGTTGAGGATCAGCATCACCACGGGGAAGATGAGCGCGGTCAGCCGTCCGACGCGCAGCGCGGTCCCGGTCAGCGCGTCGTTGGCCGTGGCGAACCGGCGGGCCTCCTCGTCCTCCCGGACGAAGGCGCGCACGACGCGGATGCCGGACAGCTGCTCGCGCAGCACCTGGTTGACCGCGTCGATCCGGGTCTGCATCGCGCGGAACTGGGGAACCATGCGAAAGACGATCAGGCCGATCGAGATCAGCAGCGCGGGAACGCAGACCAGCATGAGCCAGGAAAGGCCGATGTCCTGCCGCAACGCCATGATGATGCCGCCGACGCACATGATCGGCGCGGCGACCAGCATCGTGCAGGTCATCACCACCAGCATCTGCACCTGCTGCACGTCGTTGGTGCTGCGGGTGATCAGCGAGGGCGCTCCGAAGTGGGAGACCTCCCGGGCGGAGAAGCCGCCCACCTGGTGGAAGACGGCCGAGCGGACGTCCCGCCCGAATCCCATGGCCGCGCGGGCACCGTAGTAGACCGCCGCGATCGAGCAGGCGATCTGCACGAGGGACACGGCCAGCATCCAGCCGCCGGTGGTCAGGATGTAGCCGGTGTCGCCGGTGGCGACGCCCCGGTCGATGATGTCGGCGTTCAGGCTGGGCAGGTACAGCGAGGCCATGGTGCCGACCAGTTGCAGCACCACCACGGCGGTCAACGCCGAGGAGTAGGGGCGCAGGTAGGTGCGCAGCAGCCGGGTCAGCACGGGGAGCCTCCGACGGTTCCGGGTTCGGAGCGCAGGCGGATGCCGTCGAGCAGGGTGAAGACGATGTCGGTGGGCGACATCGGGTCGTCCTCGACGATCCGGGGATGGCTGCCCGCGATGGTCAGCAGGTGCAGCCGGCGGGCGGCCTCACGTGGCTCGCACCGCAACAGGTCGCGGTCGGGTTCCATCAGCTCGACGAGCACCTGCCCGATGAGGGCTCCCTCCGCGGATCGGGCGCGGCGGTTCTCGTCGGTCCTGGCGACGTCCAGCGTGCCCAGCGCGTCCATCAACCGGAAGATGCGTTCCGTACGGCGCTGCAGGAGTTCGGCCGCCGCGATGAGGCGGACCGGCAGGGGAGCGGCGCGGTCGATGGACCTCAGGTCGCTCAGAAGGGTGGAGGAGTCGAAGGCGCTGGCCACGGCGGCGTTCACGAGCTCGTCCTTGGTGCTGAAGACCCGGAAGATCGTTCCCTCGGCCACGCCGGCCGCCTGCGCGATCTGCCGGGTGCTGACGTCGGGTCCGTGGGCGAGGACCAGGGCCAGCGTGGACGCGATGAGTGAGGCACGCCGTTCGTCGGGTGGGAGGGGGGTGGCGCGTTGGGAAGTCGATATCACGTAGATCACCTTATATGAGTGAGCTACTCACTCATAAGGGATTTTTGGTGAATGAAGTGATCCGGGTGGGGTCATGCCGGGTGACGTGCGGGTGCGGGACTCGCCTCGTCGAGGAGAGCCCGTCGAGTCGAGAGGAGAGCCCGTCGAGGAGGGCCCGGATCGGGGTGAGGGCCGGAGCACCGATGAGCCGGAGCACCGATGAGGCGGAGCACCGATGAGGCGGAGCACCGATGAGGCGGAGCCGGATCGGGGTGGGGGCCGGAGTGCCGACGAGGCGGGGACGGACCGCGGAAACGGCGGCGCGCGTCCGGCCGTGCCACGGAAATGGCGGCGCGCGTCCGGCCGTGCCACGGAACCGGTGATGCGCGTCCGGCCGTGCCGTACCGAGACACGGCTTGACCTGTGTGATTGTTAGGCCGGCGAAGGCCGGGGGTATGGCCGCCCTGGGGACGCGTATTGAGGACGCGTATTGAGGACGCGTATTGAGGACGCGTCCCGGGACATGCCCAAGGGCGACGCGAGGAGGTGATCCCATGGCGCTCATCGACCGGGAATGCGTCCTGCGGTTGCTGGAATCCCCCGATCCCGACGCGGCCCTGGTGTTCGTCCGGGGAGACTGCGTGGTCCTGAACGACGAGGAGATCGACGACGACCACCGGGCGCTGATCATCGCGCGCCGCCGGGACCTGGCGGGGTTCGTCACCGACGACGTGGTCACCGACCGGCAGCTCGACGTGCTGACGGACCGGCTCGACAACATCGCCCGCGACATAGGGGTCTGAGGCTCGAGGGATCAGCCGACATAGGGGTCTGAGGCTCGAGGGATCAGCCGAGATGGGGGTTCGCGGTCCGAGGGATCAGTCGAGCGCGCTGAACTCCTCGACGCGGGTGTCGTAGCGGGCGCGAGTGGCCTCGATCTCCTCGACGTGCTCCTCCGCCCAGGAGGTGAGGAAGCTGACGGCCTCGAGCAGCGTACGGCCCAGCGGGGTGAGCGCGTAGTCGACTCGGGGCGGCATGACCGGATACATGGTCCGGGAGACGATGCCGTCGCGTTCCAGCCCGCGCAGGGTGACGGTCAGCATGCGCTGGCTGATGCCGTCGATCTCGCGTTTGAGCGCGGTGAACCGTTTGGTGCCGTCGCTCAGCTGGGCGATCACGTAAAGCGACCATTTGTCCCCGATGCGCCCCAGAATCTCGCGAGCCCGGCAGTTCGCCGGGGTGTGGCCGTAGGGAGCCGGGGTGTCCATGGTTATCTCCGGGTAACTCGGCAAGGTGAAAGTGCCTTCTTGTGCCCTTTAGGGGTGTGTCTCCAGGATAAATACAGTTCCTCTACGGAACCACCCCATCAAAGGGAACCTTCTTACAGTACGTAACTCAAGGAGACACGATGACGGCCAACGCTGTCGAGATCCCGGGCTATGCCGCCGGCACGTGGACCATCGACCCGATCCACTCCGAGGTGAGCTTCGTCGTCCGGCATCTCATGATCAGCAAGGTCCGCGGACGCTTCACCGCCTTCGAGGGCCGGATCGTCACCGGGACCGACCCGCTGGAGTCCGGCGTGACCGCGACCATCGACCTGACCTCGATCGACACCGGAAGCAAGCAGCGGGACGACCACCTCCGCTCCGCCGACTTCTTCGAGGTCGACACCCACCCGACCATGACCTACCGCTCCACCGGAATCCGTCCCGACGGCGACGACTTCGTGCTCGACGGCGAGCTCACACTCAAGGGAGTGACCCGTCCGGTCCCGCTGAAGCTGGAGGTCAACGGGTTCGGCCCCGACGCCTTCGCCGCCGATCCCTTCGCCGGCGCCCGCGCGGGATTCACCGCCACCGGCGAGATCAACCGCATGGACTTCGGCGTCAGCTACAACGGTCCCATCCCCGGCGGCGGCGTGGCCCTGAGCGAGAAGGTCCAGATCGTCATCGAGATCCAGGCGGCCCTGCAGACCGGCGCCACCGCGTGACACGTGAACGCGGGCACGGGCCGGGCACCACGTGACACGTGAACGCGGGCACGGGCCGGGCACCACGTGACACGTGAACGCGGGCACGGGCCGGGCGCCGGGTGACGGCGTCCGGAGGGGACGGCCGTCACCCGGCGGGGGAGGTCATCCCCGGGCGCGGGAACGCCACCTGGCCAGGAGTTCGGCCTCCCGGTCCGGGCTGATCGTGGTGCTCGTCGAGAAGGACGCCTCCGACTGCCGGATCTCGCGTACCGATCGGCCGAAGGGACGCGGGCCGAGCCCCGCGGCGGTGGCGGCGGCCGGGTCGGCGGTGTTGACGGCCGAGCCCTCCTCACCCTCCGACCACAGCGGCAGCGACGTGCCGTTCTCGCCCTCGGCGAGCAGGAAGTCCTGCCCGACCCAGGTCAGCGTGGTCCCGGGTGGCCCCACCTCGGCCACGATCGCCTCCAGCATGTCGCCGAAGGAGAACGGCGGAGCGGGGCTGACCGCGTGGAAGACGCCCGATCCGGCCTTCCTCCTGGTCGCCGGCGCCTCGTCCGCGTTCGCCTTCTCGGTCATGGCGACGATCCAGGCGGCCATGTCCCGCCCGTCGATCACCTGGATCGGATCCGAAGGGTCGCCCGGGGCCAGGACCTCGCCGCCGCGCGCGATCCGGTTCACCCAGTAGGTGAAACGGCCGGTGTAGTCGTACGGGCCGATCACGTAGGTCGGCCGTACGATCAGCGTCGCCGGGCCGAAACGGTCGACCGCGGCGCGTTCGCAGAGCACCTTCAGCGCCCCGTAGGTCTCGACGGTGACCTTCTCCGGAACCGGGCCGTCGATCTCGGTCAGGGCCGAGTCCTCGGTGAAGCCCGGCGCCCGCGGGACGGCGTAGACCGCGGTGCTGGAGACGAAGACGTACTGTCCGGTGGAGACGGCCTCGGCGAGGGAGACGACCTGAGACGGAAGGTAGGCGCTGACGTCGATCGTGACGTCCCACCGCCTGCCGCGCAGGACCGACAGGTCCGTGTTGCGGTCGGCCCGCAGGTGCTCCACCTCGGGGAACAGCTCCGGTCCCGTCCGCCCTCGGTGCAGCAGCGAGACCTCATGTCCGGCCGCGATCGCGGCTTCGGTGATGTGCCGGCCGACGAACCGGGTACCACCGATGATCAGAATGCGCATACCCGTCATTTTCTGGCATGGAACTGTCCGGATGGTTCCGCTTCTGATCCCACACCGCCGATCCGTGCGCCCCGGGGCCGTCTCTTTCGCCGCGGAAGGCGACAGCGGGTACGTTAGAGGTGTCCATCGCCGATTTCAGGATGGTCACCGTGACGATCTGGCCAGAGGTGAGACCGAGCATGCCGCCGCCTCCGGCCCTCGGATCCGGTCCTTCGACGTCCGGCGCTCGTGAGTCGTGCACCCATGATCTCCGCGTGGACCTGGCCGGTGCGCCCGCCCGCCCGAAGGTGAGCGGCGAGATCGACCGCACGACCAGGGGCGCCTGGCAGGAGGCGCTGGGCACGCTCGTCGCCCGAGGTGAGGACGTGCACCTCGACCTGTCCGGGCTGACGTTCATCGACGTCCGGGGGGCATGGCTGCTGATCGAGGCCGCGCGTGGCCTTCCCGCGGGGAAAAAGGTGTTCCTGCACCGCACGCCCTACTGTCTGAGATCCGTACTCGCCTTGATCGGATCGGACCCCTTCCCGATCGAAGTGGAGACGTGATGAGCACGACGACGACCACGGAGGTGGATCCGTTCGTCCATCCCGCACTGTTCTACCGGGGAATCCGGCAGTATCTCGACGGCACCGTGCCGTTCGTCCGGGAAGGACTGGCGGCCGGGGAGCCGGTCGCGGTGGCCGTTCCCCCGTGGAACATGGAGCCGCTGCGGGCCGAGCTCGGCGAGAGCGCCTCAGAGGTGCGCTTCCTCGACATGACGCAGGCCGGCCGCAACCCGGGCCGCATCATCCCGTCCGTCCTGTGCGCCTTCGCCGACCTCCACCCGAAGGGCCGGGTCCGCATCATCGGCGAGCCGATCTGGCCCGACCGGTCCACGACGGAGTATCCCGCCTGCGTCCAGCACGAAGCGCTGATCAACCTCGCGTTCACCGGTCGCGCCGTCACCATCCTGTGCCCCTACGACCTCGACGGGCTCACCCCCTCCATCCTCAAGGACGCCGAGCTGACCCACCCCGTCCTCATGGACGGCTCCGGCCCGCGCACCAGCAGCGACTACGCGCCCGAACGCGTCATCCAGGACTACAACCGGCCGTTGCCCGACCCCGCCGACGCCGCGGCCTTCGGCTTCGACGACGGCCCCCTGGTCCGCGTACGCGACTTCGTCGCCGAGCACGCCGTCCGCATGGGGCTGTCCGGAGAGCGCCTGGAGGACCTGCGGCTGATCGCCAGCGAGCTGGCGGCCAACAGCCTCGACTATGGAGGCGGTTCGGGAACCGTGCGTATCTGGTCGGAAAACGGGCAGGTTGTCATGGACGTCAGCGACGCCGGCCACATCCTCGACCCCCTCGCCGGTCGCCGCCCGGTCGACGCCCGGCAACGCGGCTCCCGCGGCCTGCTGGTGACCAATCTCCTCAGCGACCTCGTCCGCATCCACACCCACCAGGGCGGCACCACCGTCCGCGTGTACTTCACCGTCCCGGCCGTCCAGGCCATCTGAACCGGCCCGGCGAAGCCCGCGCCACGCCCCCGTCACCAGGCCCTCCCCGCCCGGTACGGCCACGCGGAAGGAAACGATCCTGAGCCCAGGAGACGAACGTCGACTGATGCCCTCCAACAGGTCGAACGTCTTGGAGACGACCGTCGCGGCACCCTCGGCCCCCGGGGGACGTGAGGAGGGCCCGGCGGAACCGCGCGCGGGAACCGCCCCGGCGCAGTCCGCCGACCTCGCGGTCGAGCGGTTCATGGAGTCTCTGCCCGTCCCGGACCGCCCCTCCGCCTCCGCGACGGCGGTGCAGGCCGTACTCGACGTGCTGCCCGGGTCGGTGGTCTGGTCCGTGCCGATCCATGACCCGTCGGGCGCGATCGTCGACTTCCTCATCCGGGCGGCGAGCCCGGAAGCCGAGGACGTCCACGGCCGGCGGGGCCGGGAGCTGATCGGCCTGCGCATCCGGCAGAGCTACCCCTCGACGGTGGGCACCCCGCTGTGGGAGGCCTACCTGCGGGTGGCGGAGACCGGCGTGTCCGAGCAGATCAGCGAATACGAGCACGTCGAACTGGCCGAGGGCGTTCCGCACCGCTCGACCTACATCCTGCGGATCGCCCGGCTCGACGACGGCCTGCTCATCACCTGGGTTCGTGACGACCTCGCGGACCGGCTGGAGACGCGCCTGGCCCGCACCGAGCATCTGGGCAACCTCGGCTGGGGGCGCTGGAACCTGATCACCGGGGAGATCACCTGGTCGCCGCAGCTCTACCGCATCCACGGGCGTGATCCGGCGGAGGGCCCTCTCACCATCGAGGAGTACTCCACCCTCGTCCACGACGACGACGTGCCGATCCTGAAGCGGGCGAGTGAGGCGTGGGCGCGCGGCGCCGAGCCGCACGAGTTCGAGATCCGGATCGAGGTCGCGGGCTCCGTCCGCCACATCCGCGTCTCGGCCGAGGCGTTCCACGACGCGGCGGGCCGGCCCGTGGAGGTCCACGGGCTCATGCAGGACGTCACCGGCTGGCGCCGGACGGTCGACGAGCTCGCCGACGTCAGCCGGCGGCTGGAGGAGGAGAACCAGCTCACCGCCCACCTGCAGAAGATCGTCATGCCGGTCCAGGACGAGCCCTACGACCTGCCCGGGTTGCGGTTGGCCACGCGCTACCAGCCCGCCGAGACGGCGGGTTATCTGGGCGGCGACTGGTACCAGGCGATCGGCCTGGACAACGGCGACGTGCTGCTCGCCGTCGGAGACGTGGCCGGGCACGGGCTGGCCGCCGCCTCCGCCATGGCGAAGCTGCGTCACGCGATCACCGGCCTGGCCTTCGCCGGCCACGACCCCGCGGAGATCCTCGCCGCGCTGAACCGACTGCTGTGCAAGCTACGGCCCGACGTGCTGGCGACCGCGCTCGTGGCCCTCTACCACCCGGCCGACCGTACCCTGCGCTGGACCCACGCCGGGCACCCCCCGATGCTCCTGGCACGGGGCTCCCACGTGGAGCGCCTGCTGCATCCCGGCGTCCTGCTCGGCGTCTTCGAGGACGCGACCTACACCTGCGGCACCGTACGGCTCAGGCCCGACGACCTTCTGGTGATGTTCACCGACGGGCTCATCGAAAAGCGGGGCCGCGACCTCTACGAAGGACTCGATCTCCTGAGCACCGCCGTGGCCGAGGCGCTCAGGCCGATCCCGGCCGCCTCCCCTGACAAGCTGACGGCGGTCATGGACTCGATGGTGCCGGTCAACGCGGCCGACGACGCCTGCATCCTGGCCGCCCAGATCACCCAGGCCGCTCAGATCGCACCGCCCGCTCGGTGGGAAGGCTGATGTCCGGCTTCGAGCTGCAGACGCCCGAGGTCGGATTCTCGGCGACGGCCGCCGCGGGTGCGGGGATCGTGGTGATCCGGGGAAGCCTCGACCACTCGATCCACGATCTCGCCGTCGATTTCTTCGATCAGGTCTTCGCCTCGTTCGGCCCGAATCTGATCGTCGATCTCTCTGGCCTCGACCTGTTGGACTCCCGCGGCACGGGTCTGATCGTCACCTGCTGGAAACGCGCCGTCGGACAGGGCGGCCGGCTGGCCCTGGTCGGAGCCGAGCACGGTGCCACGCGCATTCTGTGGATCACCGGGCTGACCACGCGCATCCCCACCTTCCTCACGGTCGAGGACGCCCTCGCGGCGCTGCCTTCCCACCCTTAGGCCTTCCCCGACCTCGACCTCCGCCCCTTGACCTCTCGGCCCTCGACCCTCCGTCCCCTCGACCCTCCGCCCCCTCGGCTTTCGACCCTCCGCCCCCTCGGCCTTTCGACCTCCGCCCCCTCGACCCGAACCCCTCGATCTCCGACCCCTCGCCGCCGAGGTTCCCGTGACCGAGGTCAGGGTTCCGGCCGGGGAGCCGGGCCCGGGCGATCCCGGTCGCGCGGGCGGGCCACGCGCGACCGGCGGACGCGTGTCAGCGCACCGGCGACCAGCCCGGCGACCGCGACCACGCCGAGGACGAGGACGAGGTTGACCCCGTAGTCCAGCGGCAGCTGGGAGGGGTTGTCGGCGCGGCGGCCGAAGCCCAGGACCATGGGGAGCGCGACGAGGGCGACCAGCGCGCCGATCACCATCGCCGCCCGGTACGGCCACCGCATCCGGTGAGCGAGGAGTCCGACCGCGAGCACCAGCGGCACGAGCAGCAGGTCATGTGCGACGACGAGGCCGCCGAACCACATCACCCAGCTCAGCGGCCGGGTCTGGTCGGCGTCGGCGAGCAGCCCGGCGAATCCCAGCACGACCAGTCCGATTCCGGCCGCGTAGCCGATCGCCCTCATGAGACCACCACCTTCCCGACCCACTTGGTCTGCATGACACCGGGCCGGTTCGGCGCGATGAGCCGCAGCGGATAGCCGTGTTCCAGGTGGAGCGTCTGGCCGTTGACGCGCAGGGCGAGCAGGGTGAGCGGATCGTTCCAATGAGGTGGTCGCAGCTCACTGGCCCGGTAGACGCCGGAGGGGCGCTCGAACGACTCCACCGTGACCACGGCGTCGGGCGCCGCACCCGCCACCAGGTCGCGCAGCCGGACGCCGGTCCAGCGCGCCGACGCGCTCCAGCCCTCGACGCAGGCGATCGGCAGCTCGACCGTGTGCTGCGGCAGCCGTAGCAGGTCCTCGTAGGAGTATTCGGCCCGGACCGCGCCGGTGACGACCAGGCGGTAGTCCGCGCCGACCGGTTTGACCCCGGCCGCCTGGGCGGTCCGGTTGACCGGCAGGCCCTGCGGGCCGATCCCCGGATTTCGCGGCGCGAGCACGGCGAGCCGTTTGAGCGGCGCGAACGTCTCGCCCACGGTGAGCAGCACGGTCAGTCCGGAGGCGGCGGCGATGGTGAGCAGGAAGCCGCGGCGGCTCGGCTCCAGCGGCACAGGGACGGACCGGCGCACCTTGGACCACTCATTGGCGACGTGGACGATCAGGGCGCCGTAGACGATGAACGAGGTCCAGTAGTGCGCGGTCGGGAAGAAGAACGACCAGGGGTAGGTGTAGGCGATGTTCAGCAGGCCGGTGACCAGCTGGAACAGCGACCCGGCGACCAGCAGCAGGACGAGCGCGCGCTCGACCGCGTGCCCAGCGGAGCGCAGCGGCGGCCACTGCCACAGCTTCGGGTAGACCGTCCACAGCTTGGCCAGCAGCAGCGGGATCGTGGCCAGCCCGCCGATGACGTGTATCCCCTGGGTGAGTCGATACAGCCAGACGGGCCGTGACGGCCAGTCCAGCCAGGGCGGCGGATGTTGCAGGAAGTGGCTGAACAGGCCGGTGATCAGGGCGAGGGTGAAGCTGATGCCCAGCAGCACACCGAGCCGCGCGGCCACGCCCTCCGAGCGCAGCCCGCTGGTGAACACCACCTTCTCCATCAGCGCAGGCTTGCGAACCATCGTCCTGCCTCCTTCCATGAGTCTACGCAGGCGAAACCGTTGCGCCAGGCGAGGGTTCCCAGGTCGGAGACCGAAACGGTGGCCCAGCCGAACCACGCGCCGGCGAGCTCCCGGCCGCGCAGCCGTACCCGCTCGACACGCCCGGCCGTCCCCGGCGGCTCCACCTCGGCGATCACCTCGCCACCCGGCCGGACCAGCTCGCGGACCCTGCGGAGCAGGGCGTCCGGGTCGCCGCCGATCCCGATGTTGCCGTCGGCCAGCAGCGCGGTGGCCCAGCGGCCGTGTCCGGGCAGCCGCTCGAAGACGTTCCGGCAGATCGCCCGGCCTCCGGCACGCCGGGTGAGGTGGACCGCGTAGGGGGCCACGTCGACGCCCAGGGCCGGCACTCCTCGTCGCGCGAGCGCGACGGTGAGGCGTCCGGGACCGGAACCGACGTCCAGGGTGGGGCCGTCGCACCGCGCGAGCATGGCCTCGTCCCCGTCGATCGGGGTGAGCCAGCGGGCCGAGTCGAGCGGCGCGGTCCGGCCGTCGGCGTACTCGATCTCCACCGCGGCCCCGGCCAGGGACCTCTCGTAGAGTTGCCCGATCACCGAGCCGCCCCTGTGTTCAATGTGGCCAGGACGGCGGCGAAGCGGGACGACGGCGCCTCGGCCGCCACCGCCACGGCGTCGTCCACGGTGTCCACATCCCTCAGGGTGGGCAGCATCCCCACCGACAGGCCCGCCGCGCGCAGCCGCCGCAGCTGCGCGGCACCGGTCGTGGGCCGCGACATCGGCACGCCGAGCAGCAGCGCGGGGTCGGGGCGGCGCAGGCCGAGCAGCCAGAACCCGCCGTCGGCGGCGGGACCGAACACGGCGTCGCAGGTGGCCAGCGCGGCCACCGCGCAGGCCAGCAGCGGCGAGGTGACCTGCGGGGTGTCCATGCCGATCAGGACGACGGGCAGCGGACGAGCCCGGTAGGCGTCGTCGAAGGCGGCGGCGAGCCGCTCGTCCAGCCCGTTGCCCCGCTGTGGCAGTACGGCGAAGCCCGGAGGCAACCAGGGGCCGGTGCCGCCGCGCAGCACGAGCACCCGGCGGCGCACCGGGACCCCCGCCACCGCCCCCAGGGTGTCCGCCAGCGCGGCGGTGGCCAGGGTCGCGGCCTCCCGAGGGGTGAACGGCGGGGTGAGCCTGGTCTTGACCCGCCCCGGCACCGGCTCCTTGGCGATCACGACGACCTGCCCCGGCACGGGCTCCCCGGCGACGACGTGCCCCGGCTGGGGTTCCCCTGCGACACCGTGCTCCGGCAGAGGTTCCCTGGCGACGACGTGCCCCGGCAGGAGTTTCCCGGCGGCATCGTGTTCCGGCGGGGGTCCGCTGGCGACGAGGTGCCCCGGCTGGGGTTTCCCGGCGGCATCGTGTTCCGGCACGTGCTCTTGAGCGGTGCCGGAGGCCTGGCCGTCACCATCGGCGGCCCGTCCCCTCGCGTCCCGATCCGCGTCCCGATCATCGCTCACACCGTGCCGCCCGACTCGCCCAGGACCCGGCGCATGTCGCCGACCGCGCGCAGCGTGCCGCGCACGGTCCCGGTGACCTTGGACCGCCCGGTGCGGGGCAGGTAGTCCACCGCGGTCTCGGTGATCCGCCAGCCTCCGCCGGCCGCCCGCAGGACCATCTCCAGCGGGTAGCCGAAGCGCCGGTCGGTCAACCCCAGGGCCACGAGGTCGGCCCGGCGGCAGGCCCGCATCGGGCCGATGTCGCGCAGCCGCGTGCCCGTACGGCGGGCCAGCCGCCAGCCGAGGAAGGCGTTGCCCAGCCGCGCGTGCAGCGGCCAGGCGGCTCCCGGGCCGGGCACCCGCCTGCCGAGCACCAGGTCGGCCCGGCCCGAGACGACCGGCCCGGTCACCCTGGGCAGCTGGCCGGGGTCCAAAGACGCGTCGGCGTCCATGAAACACACCACCTCGCTCGTCGCGGCAAGCAGGCCCGCGTGGCAGGCGGCGCCGAACCCGCGCCTGGGCTCGCTCACCACCAACGCCCCCAGCTCGGCCGCGATCCGCGCCGATCCGTCGGTGGAGCCGTTGTCCACCACGATCGGGCGGTAGCCGTCCGGCACGCGCCCCAGCACCCACGGCAGGGCCTTCTCCTCGTCCAGGCACGGGAGCACCACATCGATCTCCATGCTTGCGACGCTAGAGCCGACAGGGCCCGTCAACCCTTACGGAGTGATGACGTGTCGCGAGAAAATCCCAGGTCAGGCCTAATGTGATGGGGTGATCAGAAACTCCCGGCAACAGGTCAGGGGCCTTTCTGCGGTGTATGGCCCGTTTCGGGGGAACGCCGGTCCCCGCGACCGGGGGAGCCGGGCGGCGCTCGTGGCCTGGGCCTCGCTCATCGTCGTGGCGTTCACGGTGGGGGCCGTTCTGCACGCCCGTGGCATGTTGCCCATCGACCACCTGCCACCGCTGCACGCTCAGGCGCGCCCGCCGGCGCTCTCGCTCCTGCCCGCCCTGCTCCTGGCCGCCCTAGCGGTCACCGTGCTCCCCGCCGTCGTCGCGCGGTCCCGCTTCGGGACGGCCCTGCTCGCGGCATACGGCGTGGCCCTCGCCTGGACGGTGCTGCTGGCCCTCTCCGGCGACGGCCTGGCTCAGCCGTTCACCAGCCGTTACGAGTACCAAGCGGTGCTGCCCGCCGTGGGGGACGACCCGCTCGGCTGGCTCGCCTCCTTCACCGAGCGGCTCCCCGGCTATCCCACCCACGTGCGCGGACATCCGCCGCTTGCGGTGCTGGTGCTGTGGGCGCTGGCGAGGGTCGGGCTGCCCGGACCGCTGCCGGCGGCGGTGCTGGTCGTCGTGGTGGGCTGCTCGGCGACCGTGGCCGTCGCGGTCACCGTCCGGCGCCTGGCGGGGGAGGAGGCCGCCCGCCAGGCTCTGCCGTACCTCGCCCTGACCCCCGCCGCGGTCTGGATCGCCACCACCATGGACGCCTTCTTCGCGGGGGTGGGCGCCTGGGGTGTCGCCCTGCTGGTGTCCGGCGGCAGGGCCCGGGTCCCGCTCGGGGCGGCGGCGGGGGTGTTGCTGGGGGCCCTGCCGTACCTCAGCTACGGGCTCGTGCCCTATCTGCTGATCCCGGTGGTCGCCGCCGCGGTCGCGCGGATCACCCGCGCGACCGTGATCGCCTGCCTGGCGGGGGCGGCGGCGGTCACGGCCGCCTTCGCCGCGGGCGGGTTTCGGTGGCCGGCGGGGGTGCTCGCCACTCACGCGGAGTGGGCCGCCGACCCAGGCGCGACCCGGCCCTACCTCTACTTCCTGATCGCCAACCTGGCGGTGCTGGCCCTGCTGACCGGCCCCGCGACCGCCGCCGGCCTGGTGCGGACCGTACCCGGCGGTGTGCGCGCGCTGGTCGCCGCGGCGATCGTGGCCGTGCTCGCCCTCGACGTCAGCGGGGTGACCAGGGGGGAGGTGGAGCGCATCTGGGTCCCCTACGCCGTCTGGATCGTCCTGGCCGCAGCGGCGTCTCCCGGCCGCCGGTGGCTCGCCGCCCAGGCTCTGACCGGGCTCCTGCTGCAGGGGCTCGTCGCCTCCCCGTGGTGATCGGTCCGGCCGGGCGGTGGAGGACTTTCCGCGCCGATCGGTCCGTCAGGTAGGGGAGGACTTTCCGCGCTGATCAGCCCAGCCGGGCGGTGCCGATCAGCCCAGCCGGGCGGTGGAGAACTCCTTCATCCCGTCCGCGAACGGGATCGCCGCGCGAAAGCCGAGCTCCGCCGCCGCGCGCTGCGGGCCGGCGACGATGTGCCGCACGTCGCCCAGCCGGTATTCGCCGGTGGTCACGGGGGCCGGGCCGCCTCGCTCGCCGGCGAGGGCCGCGGCCATCTCGCCGACCGTGTGCGGCTCGCCGCTGGCGATGTTGTAGGCCGACAGCGTGCCCGGGGCTCGAGTGCCGAGCCCGCCGAGCGCCGCGAGGTTGGCCCTGGCCACGTCACGCACGTGCACGAAGTCCCGGCGTTGGCGGCCGTCCTCGAACACGCGCGGGGCCCGGCCCGCCTCCAGCGCCGACCGGAAGATCGCCGCCACCCCCGCGTAGGGGGTGTCCCGCGGCATCCGCGGCCCGTAGACGTTGTGATAGCGCAGAGCCACGGCGACGCCGCCCGTCTCCCGTGCCCAGTTCGCCGCCAGGTGTTCCTGGGCGAGCTTGGTCGTGGCGTAGGCGTTGCGCGGGTCGGCGGGGGCGTCCTCGCCGATGGCGGCAGGGCTCACCGCCAGCCCGCACCGCGGGCACCGCGGCTCGAAATCTCCCCGGGCGAGATCATGCTCGGCTCTCGGCCCCGGCCGTACCCCGCCGTGTTCGGCGCACTCGTAGGCGCCCTCGCCGTACACCACCATCGACGAGGCCAGCACCAGCCGCTCGACACCGTGCCCGGCCATGGCGGCCAGCAGCGTGGCGGTGCCCAGGACGTTCGTCGAGGCGTAGTCCGGAAGGTCGGCCACGTTCACTCCCAGCCCCACCTTCGCCGCCTGGTGCACCACGGCGTCGACGCCGCCCAGCACGCGGTCGAGCGCCGCTCTGTCCCGGACGTCCCCGCCGCCGTCGCGCAGGTCGAGGCCGACGACCTCGTGTCCGGCCTCCTCCAGGGCCTCGACCACGTGACTTCCGATGAACCCGGCGGCGCCGGTGACCAGTGTCCTCATGCGGCGACGCTATCCCCGCCCGCCGCGGCGCGGGGGAGGCGCGGCCGTGGCGTTCGCACCTCGTAAGAATCGGCCCACGGACGCCCGGCCTGGTCGATGTCGGCCCGCGGACGTCCGGCCCGGGTCGATGTCGGCGGGCATCCGGTCCGGTCGATGTCCTCAGGTGTCCGGGCCGGTCACTACCCGCGGACGCCCGGCCCGGTCACTGCCCGCGGATGCCGCTGATCAGTCGGATGAGCTCGGCGCGCAGCGCCTCGGGGTCCTCCACCCGGTCGGTGATGATCCGTTCGGCGGAGTCGCCCGCCAGGAGCGCGGTGTAGGTCCGCTCTCCCCGGGAGGTGCGGCTCACCATCACGCGACGCCGGTCGGCCGGGTCGCGCTCCCGGCTGATGTGCCCGTCGCGTTCGAGCCGGTCGAGCACCGGGCGGATCGTCTGCTCCTCGACGTAGGTGCGGGCCGCGAGCTCCCGCTGGGTCTGCGGGCCGTCCTCGAGCGCGTTCAGGGTGAGGAAACCCGCGTGGGTGAGGCCGTGTTCGGCGAGCACGGCGTTCCACTCGCGCTCCACCAGACGCGCGGCGACCAGAAGGAGGCGGCCGGTCGGCCAGGACGCGTGGTCGTCCACGAAACTCCATCTGCCGGTGCTCGGATGAAACCCTGAGGCCACGTTATCCGAAGGAAGCTAAGGGTACTTAGCATTGGATTCCGAGGAGGCGGCCGGGTTGAGCACGACGACATCACCACGGGCGGAGCACGCGAGCGGCCGGGCACGGTGGGCGGGACTCGCCTTCATCGCGCTGGCCGTGGCAATGATCATCTCCAGTGCGACGATCACCAACGTGGCCGTCCCGCAGCTCATCGGTGATCTCCGGCTGAGTTCGACGGGCGCGCAGTGGGTTCAGGAGGCCTATGCGCTGGTGTTCGCCGCGCTTCTGCTCACCTTCGGACGCCTGGCCGACCGGCTGGGGCGCCGGCGCCTGCTCCTGGCCGGGGTGACGCTGTTCGCGGCGATGTCCCTGCTCGCCTCGGCGGCGGTCAGCGGCCCGATGCTCGTCGGAGCACGCATCCTGCAGGGCATCGGCGGAGCCATGATCTTCCCCACGACGCTGTCGCTGCTGAACGCGGGGTTTCGCGGCAGGGACCGGGCGACCGCGTTCGCCGTCTGGGGCGCCACGATCGGCGGGATGGCCGCGGTCGGGCCGCTGATCGGTGGCTGGCTCACCACCGACCTGTCCTGGCGCTGGGCGTTCGGGGTCAACATCCCCGTCGCCGTCGCCGTGGTGATCGGCGTCCTGGCGTTCGTGCCGGAATCGCGCGAGCTCGACGGCAGGGCCGGTGCCGACGTGACCGGCGCGGCGCTGTCGACCCTCGGATTCGGCCTCCTGGTGTTCGGCCTGGTCGAGGGCCGGGTCTACGGCTGGTGGTCGGCCATCGAGACGTTCACCGTCGGTGGCTGGAGCTGGCCGCTCACGATCTCGCCGGTGCCGGTGGCCTTCGCCGCCTCCGCGCTGGCCTTGACCGTCTTCGTGCTGGTGGAACGGGCCCGCAATCGGGGAGAGCGGGTCGCGCTGCTGGACCTGTCGCTGTTGGCCATCCCCTCCTTCCGCAACGGCAACGTCGCCGCGCTGATCGTCAGCCTCGGCGAGTTCGGCGTGCTGTTCGCGCTTCCGCTGTGGATGCAGTTCGTGCTCGGCTACTCGCCGCTGCAGACGGGCGTCGCCCTCCTCCCGCTCGCGGTGGGTTCCTTCGCGGCCAGCGCCTTCGCCTCCCGTATGGCGCGGTCCCGCGGTCCCGCGTTCACCGTGCGCGTCGGCCTGGTGCTGGAGATCGTCGGCATCGCCGGGCTCGGCCTCGTGGTCTCCGCGGGCACCCCGTGGGCACTGCCGGTGCCGTTCCTGTTCTGCTACGGCATGGGCATCGGGCTGGCCACCGCGCAGCTCACCGGCGTGGTCCTGTCCGAGGTCCCGGTCGAGCGCAGCGGTCAGGGCTCGGGCACGCAGAGCACGGTCAGGCAGGTCGGCTCGGCTCTCGGTATCGCCGTGCTCGGCACGTTGCTCTTCGCCGGGCTCGGCGCGGACCTCGACCAGCGGCTGGGCGGAGTGAACGGGATGGACGCCACGCGACGCGAGCAACTCGTCTCCGCCGTGCAGCGCAGTGCCGGTGGGGCCATCGCGGGTCTGTCCCGGCAACCGGAGGTCGCCCGCGCCGCCAGGCAGGCTCTCGCGACCGGCACCCGCTACGCGGCGTTCGGCGCGGCGGGCTTCCTCACCCTCGGCCTGCTGGCCAGCCTGTCACTGGGCGGCCGGCGCGCCGAGGACTGACGGTTGCGCCGTGGTCACCAGGATGTGGTCACCAGGAACATGGTCACCGGGGAGGGGCGCGGCCGACGAAGAGAAGCCGCCGCCCCGCCGCGGTCGACGAAGAGAGGCCTCGGCGTGCGGGCGGGCCGGTCGCAACCGGCTCAGAGGAGCCTGGCGGCCTTGCACGCGGCACGGACGGCCGGCGTGCAGATCTCCTGGACGGTCCAGAAGCCGTCCTTGACCACGGTGTCCTTGATGTTGTCCTTGGTGACCACGATCGGCTGGATGATCTGGGTGGGGATGGAGGAGGAGGTCCCGTTGCCCACGGTGCCATCGTCGCCTCCGCCGCCCGTCACCGCCTTGCCCGAGCCGAGGTCGACGGCCATCCGGGCGGCGTTGCGGGCCTCCGGCTCGATCGGCTTGTAGACGGTCATCGTCTGGGTGCCCAGCAGGATGCGCTGGACGGCCGCGAGTTCGGCGTCCTGGCCGGTCAACGGCGTGCCCTCGCCGACCCCGGTGTCGCGCATCGCGCGGGCGACGCCGCCGGCCATGCCGTCGTTGGCGGAGTACACCCCGATGACCTTGGCCGCGCCGAGTGCGGTGAACGCGTCCGCCGCCTCGGCGCCGGCCCGGTCGGGGCTCCAGTCCGGGATGTCGTACTCCTTGCCGACGACCACCTGGCCGTCGAGGACCGAGTGGACGCCCTTGCGGTAGTCGTCCACGTTCGGGTCGGCCGGCGAGCCGTTGACCATCACGATCGGCCCCCGCCTGGGATCGCCTCCCGCCCTGAGCGCGTCGAGCAGGGCCTGTCCCTGCATCTTGCCGATCTGGATGTTGTCGAAGGAGGTGTAGGCGTCGATCGGCCCACCGGCCAGGCGGTCGTAGGCGATGACCTTCACCCCCCGGCCGCGGGCCCGGAACACCGCCGGCGTGATCGCCTTGGCGTCCACCGCGTCCAGGATGATCACCTTGACGTCGCCGGCGAGCATCGAGTCGAACTGCTGCCGCTGCCGTTCGGCGTCCTGGTCGGCGTTGCCGTAGACGACCTGGCAGCCGGGGCAGAGCGCGGTGATGTCCCGCGTGATGTAAGGGCGGTCGAACTTTTCGTAGCGTGCCGTCCTGGACTCCGGCAACAGTAGGCCGATCTTGAAACCGCCGGCCACGGTGCTTCCGACGTCGCCGGAAGCCGAGGCGTCGCCGTCACCCCAGCCCTTCCCGGCGGCCCCGCAGGCGACCGTCCCGAACGCCATGGCAAGGGCCATCCCGCCCATCACCAGGCGAGTTACCGCTCTCTTCACTGCCAACCCCCCGAAATTCCCCCAAACATACACAAAACGGGCAGATGGTGTCATCGGCGGGCGATCGCCGGCGGTGTGAGGAGTTCGCCGCGCATCGCCTCGTGGAGGCCGTGGTAGGCCGTGTCGCGGGCGCCGGAGGGATCCTGGCGCTCCCAGGTCCTCCTCATCCGCAGTTCGGTCGCGGTGAGGTGGGCGACGGCGGCCTCCGCGACGTCGGCGCCCCCGATCAGGAACAGCGCGTTGGCGGCCTCCCGCCAGGCGAGCTCCGCGACGTGCATCCGCTCGACGACTTCGGGGGAGACGTGTTGTGGGCTGGAAAGCAATTCATCATAAAGTGCCTGAATCTCATGATATAGCCGGTCCCAGGTCGACCAGTAGCCCAGGTACGCCTCTCGGCGTTCCTGGCGGAGCTGGGTCGTGCGCTCGTTCAGGAGGCGTCGATCCTCGTTTCGCGCCTGCCATCGCTGATTGAGAATAACGGTGACGAAACCGACGGTTCCGGTCAGTAACCCGCCGCCGAGTGTGCCGGCTAGAGCGAACCATCCGGAGACGACGTCGGCCGTGGCCGCGAACGCGGTCACGAGACGACTTCCGAGAGAAATTCGAGTTCAGGGCCGGTGGGAGCGTACGGTGAACCAGTCATGACCCCAGTTTTCCGATTGGCGGCATTCTGGTCCACCGGAAGCCGTCAAGTGCCGTCATCGCGAAGGCATCGCTGTGGCGCGTTCCTTTTGGAACAGCACTCTTCGTCGATTCGGTCCTGATATTTATCGGCTACCGGTGAAACTATTCAATGCCTTCATTTTTGTAGTTAGAATAAAATTTCCCCGATTGCCGGGCTGGTGCAGGAGTGTTTCCAGCGTGAGCGCCGACATCGCAGAACCCGAGCCTCAACGCCCGCCCGAGTGGCCGGCCACGCTCGATGTCGACGCCTTGGTCGAAGGTGGCTGGCGGCCACGGCCGTTCCAGCAGTTCCTGCTCAAAGTGCACAGCCGCTGCAACCTGGCCTGTGACTACTGCTACGTCTACACCATGGCGGACCAGAGCTGGCGGTCACGCCCGATGGTCATGCCCATGAGCCTGGTCGCCGTCGCGGCTCGCCGGATCGCCGAGCACGCGCGGGCGCACGGCCTCACCTCCGTACGGATCATCCTGCATGGCGGCGAGCCGCTGCTGGCCGGCGGCCGATACCTGTCCGAGGCCGTCAACGCCGTCCGCGCCGTGTGCGCCCCCGACGTCCGGGTCGAGGCCGCCGTGCAGACCAACGGCGTCCTCCTGGACGAAGACGTCCTGCGCCTGTTCGGCGAGCTGGACCTGCGGGTGGGGGTCAGTCTCGACGGAGGCCGGCGGGACAACGACCGCCACCGGCGCTACGCCGACGGGCGCGGCAGCCACGACGCCGTCGCCGGAGCCCTGCGTCTGCTGATGAGCCCCGCCCACCGGCGGCTGTACGGAGGGCTGCTCTGCACGATCGACCTCGACAACGATCCCGTCGAGACCTACGAGGAACTGCTCGCCTTCGAGCCGCCGGTGATCGGCTTCCTGCTCCCGCACGGCACGTGGTCCTCCCCGCCCCCGGGGCGCACGGCCGACCGGACGCGCACGCCGTACGCCGACTGGCTGATCCAGATCTTCGACCGATGGTACGGCGCACCCCGGCAGGAGACGGACGTGCGGCTGCTGAGGGAGATCATCTACCTGCTGCTCGGACGCGAGTCGGCGAGCGAGGCGGTCGGCCTGACCCCGTCGAGTCTCGTGGTGGTCGAGACCGACGGAGGCATCGAGCAGCTCGACGCGTTGAAGGTGGTCGAGCAGGGGGCTCCCGCCACGGGGATGAACATCGTCGACCACTCCTTCGACGCCGTCCTGCGCCATCCGGGCATCGTCGCCAGGCAGCTCGGCCGGGCGGCTCTGAGCGAGACGTGCCAGAGCTGCGACCTGGCCCGCGTCTGCGGGGCCGGCCTCTACCCGCACCGCTACCGCGAGGGAAGCGGTTACCTCAACCCCTCGGTCTACTGTCCCGACCTCTACCGGCTCATCCAGCACATTCGCACCCGCCTTCAGCTTGATCTCCAGAGGAGACGACAAGGGTGATCCAGAGGTACGTCATCCCCGGGGACGTCTTCACCGCGCTGGCCGAGGGCGGAGGAGGAATGAACGGGATCCGCTTCCTCGCCGGCACCCAGCGCAGCAAGCACCTGTTGCTGCTGCGCAGCGTGGTCGCCACCGCGGCCAAGATCGATCACCATCGCGCCGGGGAGATGGAGGAGGCGTACGGCCTCCTGGCGGCGCTCCAGGCCGACCATCCGGACCTGGTCGAGCCGGTGCTCCGCCATCCCACCGTCGGCACCTGGGCGCTTCGGACCCTGCACGCGCTGTCGACCAAGACGGGCGGGCCCCTCTCGTTCGCCTACCTGCCGGCCATGGCCGCGGCGGCGGCGCTGCGCTCCGGGGTGGAGTGCGCCGTCGACTTCACCGTCCACGGCAGCCGGGTGGTCCTTCCCTCGCTGGGCGTCGCCCGCCTGCCGGTGGCCGGGCGCCGTAGCGCGACGCGGGTGACCGTACGGTCCGCGGCGGGCGCCGGAGAGGTGCTCGGGGACGGCAGGAGCGTCGTCGTACCCGCCGAGCCGTACCGCTATGCCGAGGGCTGGACGGGGCTACGGACGTTCACCGTCCGCGAGGGGGCCGAGCCGCTCACCGTCACCCTCGACGACCTCGATCCCTACCGGCTGCCCAAGGGAGGGCCGGCGGGCCGGCAGGGGCCGGTCGCCGCGCGGCGGTGGGAGCGGGTCCTGGAAGAGGGGTGGAGTCTCCTGGTCGCGCACCACCCCAAGGTGGCCGCGGAGATATCGGCGGCGACGACCACCCTGGTCCCCATGCGATCCCCCGCGGGACGCCAGGTGAGCGCCACCTCGCGGACCGCGTTCGGGGCGGTGGCGCTGTCCCTGCCGAAGGACGGGCGGACCCTGGCCTCGGTGCTGGCGCACGAGGTGCAGCACGCCAAGCTGTGGGCGCTGCTGGATCTCCTCCCGCTGGTCAACGCGGCCGAGGAGCCGGACTGGCCGCGCTGGTACGCCCCCTGGCGGGACGACCCGCGCCCGCTGGTCGGCCTGCTGCAGGGCGCCTACGCGCACCTCGCGGTGGCGGACTTCTGGCGGACCCAGCGCTTCCTCGACCAGGGGGAGCAGGCTCTGCGTGCCCACGCCGACTACGCGCGGTGGCGCCAGCAGACCGGGGAGGTGGTGACCACCCTGCTGGAGAGCGGCCGGTTGTCGCCGGCCGGGGTCGAGTTCGTGACGGGGATGGCCGCGACCCTGGAGAGCTGGAAGGGGGACGACATCCCCTTCGACGCGATGAGGCGGGCACGCGCGGCCGCCCTGAACCACCGCGCGCAGTGGGGGCGGCGCCACCCGGGGCCCGGCCGGGAGAGCTGAGGCGCGGGCCACCCGGGGCCGGGTAGGGAGGGCTGATGGGAGAGCCGGGGCGCGGGCCACGGGGCCCCGGCCGGAGACCGTGGCGCCGGCCGTGAGAGGCCGGCGGGAGAGCCGGGACCGGTCAGAAGGGCGTCGGTTCGAAGTCGAAGTCGAGTCGGTCGCCGTTCCGGGCGAACCGGACGTCGATGTAGTTTTCGCCCAGCATGCGGACGTAGCGTTCGACGGTGTCGTTACGCAGCTTGCCGGCCTCCGGCCGGTGCCCGAGCGTCGCGAGATCGATGGACAGGTTAGAGGCGCAGGCCAGGGTGTGGGGGTGGTCCAAACCCAGCACCGCGCGGAAGCGCCGTAGCGTGTCCTCGCCGAGCTGCCGCGCGCCTTCGGTGTCGCCCAGGTCGGCCAGCGCGCTGGCCAGGTTGGTGGCGCACGTCAGCGTGTAGTGGTGGTCGGCCCCGATGCTGTCGTTGCGCAGGAAGCCGTCCATGGCCTTCTCCAGCAGCTTCCTGGCGCCGAGGGCGTCCCCGAGCTGGCGGCGGACCACCGCGAGGTTGAGCGCGCACCCATGGGTGAACGGATGATCGATGCCCAGCACCCTCCCGTAGCGGTCCACGGTCTGCTCGATCAGCTCGGCCGCCGCGGAGAGCTCCCCCGCCAGGCGTTGGGCGTTGCCGAGGTTGATGGCCGCGGCCAGGGATTCGGGGTGGTTGTCGCCGTACACCCGCCGGTATCGGGCGTCGACCTCCTTGGCGAGCTCGAAGGCCTCGGCCACGGCTCCCGCCTTCCGCCGGATCACCGACAGGTCCTTGGCCTGGAGCAGGATGGAGGGGTGGTTCTCCGCCATCACGCGCTGCCGGACGATCTCCTGATAGGTGAGGTAGACCCGTTCGGCCCGCTGCCTGGCCTCCCCGTAACGTCCGATCAGACGCAGGTCGCGAGCCAGGGCGGCGCTGGTGGAGACGACCCTCGGGTGGTCGTCGCGGCCGTAGTAGTAGTCGCTGCGATCCTGGTAGAGGTCCTCATGGAGGCGGAGCGCCTCTTCGTAGCGGTTGGTGAGGGAGTAGTCGACGGCGAGGTTGTTGACCGCGTTGAACGTCTCGGGATAAGCCCTTCCGAAGACCTTCCTGTGCAGCTCCAGCGAGACCTCGTCGAGTTCGAGGGCGGCGTTGAAGTTGCCGCGGGCCCGCAGGAGCCCTCCGTAGGTGTTCGTCAGGCCGAGGGTCTCCTCGTGCTCCAGCCCCAGCGTCGCCCGCATCCTCGGGAGGATCTCCTCGCTGAGGGCGAAGGCCTCGTCGAACCTGCCCGTGGCGAACAGGAGGTTCACCTTGTGCCGCGACATCACCAGCACGTGCAGGTCGTCCGTCCCGCTGGCGACGGTCCACTCCTTGAGCGCGTTCTCGGCCATGACCTCGCAGGAGGCGAAGTCGCCCGTCATGAACAGGTAGCGCACCATGTTGGTGGCCAGCCGCCGGATGTCCGCCCGGTGACACGACAGGAGGGCGGAGGGGTCGGCGTGGGCGACGAGCTCGGCGTACTTGGGCCAGTTCTCCACGTCGTCGGGGACGTCGGGGGCGGCGGCCTCCAGCAGGAGGTGGACGTCGTGGCGGATGACCTCCTGCTCCTCCTCGGAGAGGTTCTTGCGGATCAGGGTCTGGATGATCCGGTGCATCTGCAGGGTGCGGCGGAAGTTGTCGATCCGGACCAGGGAGTAGCGGCCGAGCTCCCGGATCGCCCGGTTCCTCTGGTAGTGGTCCTGGATGGTGTCGCGCAGCGAGGAGGGGGCGAGCATGAGGTGGCGCTGCTCGATGATCTCAAGGGGGATCGGCTCCGGCCCGAAATAGGCGCAGCGATACAGCAGCTCCAGCGCGTTGGGCATCTGCTCGCGCAGCCGGGCCATCGACAGGCTCCAGGCGGCGGCGACCGTGTGGGGATAGTCGGCGGGCTGGTTCTCCGCCAGGATCTTCTCCGCCTCGGTGTCCAGCAGGTCGAGGTAGGAGGCCACGGACATCGCCGTCTCGGACATCAACGCGCCCGCCTGCTCCAGTGCCAGCGGCAGGTCGCCGAGCTTGTCGGCGAGCTTGTTCGCGTCGGCCGCGGCCACCGCGGGGACCCGCCGCCTGAGGAACTCGAGGCTCTCCTCGCGGGGGAACACCTCGACCTCCAGGATGCGGGCGCGGTTCTGCCAGCGGTGGTTGCGCGAGGTCACCAGGACGTGTCCCGTCCCGCCGGTGGGGATGATGTCGTAGAGGTCCTCGGGCTGGTCGGCGTTGTCGAACACCAGCAGCCAGTCGGGATAGGGGTCTCCGCGCCGGAGCGCGTCGAGCACGGCCGTGACGAGCTCCTCGACGCGGCCGGGGGCGATGCCGGTGATGCCCAGGCGGGGCGCCAGCGCCGCGAGCGTGGACCGGATCAGCGTGGGCTGATCGGCCGACACCCACCACACCACCTGGTATTCGGCCGCGTGGCGGTGGACGTACTCGATCGCCAGCTGGGTCTTGCCCACGCCGCCGTATCCGTGGAGGGTGTGCGGGACCAGGGCCGTCACCTCGCTGGTCACCCGCTGCCTCAGCTGGCCGAGAAGATCGATGCGGCCGGTGAAATTCGGGTTGCGCTGTGGGACGTTTCCCCAAATGATCGGTGCCGACGAACCCGTCATCCCAGAGACGCCGCCGGTCTCGGACACAGCCATATCGGGCCTCCTACGCGAAACGCAACTCCGACCATGCTAACCAGAACTTAGCCAAATAATTGGCCGCCTGGAAATTAGGGTGAACTGTAATCGGATATAGAATTCATCCTAATTTATTTCGTCTGGTGAGCGGCCGTTTTGGCGACTATGCGGCGGGAGATATTCCCGTATCATCGGGAACGGTGTCCTGTATGGTGCAGGTCGTCCGACGGTGATCCCGGGCAGGCGCGGCCCGGGGAACGGGAGGGAAGCCGGCATGAGCAACACTTTCGCCGAGTTCGAAACGGCCCTGGTGGACGTCAGCGAACTCTCCCTGTCCGACCTCGCCGCGTTCGGCGACTCCGTCCTCGGCCGGGCTCTGGGCCATGTCGTGGCGGATGTCGATGCGGCGAGCAGCCAGGTCGCGGAGTTCGAGTCCGCCCTGTGACCGGTGGCCGGACGGCGTCGCCGTGAACGCGGATGACGCCTCCGGTCGACTGCGCCGCCCATCGGGGGAAGACGGGGGAAAAGGGTGACAGGACCTTCCCGAATCCGCGCCTATCCGTTCGTACGGCGGGCAATTATCATCGGCTCATGGTGCGGGCGCTGCCGAGGGTGCGAAAACGATCGCGCATCGCCGTGTTCCCGTCCCGCGCCGGTGCGCGGGGAAACGAAAGGGTCGGCGCGGACGCCGGCCTCACGCCGAACCGTGAGCCGCCGCCCCCGAACGGGTGCGGCCGGCCTCCCGTGTGCGGCGTGCGCGATAATGTGAAAACCATTCGCGGTAATTCGCGTATGCGTGCTTTCTGTGACATCTTTCCAGGCCTGGGCTTTCGCTCCGGACGAAAGGCGTGATGGCCGTGGAGGAGAGCCCCTACGTCGGCCTGCGAGCCTTCGACGACGGCGACCAGGAGCGCTTCTTCGGCCGAACGGAGGAGTCGCGCACGCTGGCGGCCCTGTGGCTGAGAAACCGGCTGGTCATCCTGCACGGGCCGTCGGGGGTGGGCAAGACCTCCCTGATCCGCGCCGGGGCCCTGCCCGTCCTGGACGCCGCCGCCGACCTGCTGCCGGTCGGGCGGGCCTCGCACGCCTCGGCCTTTCCCCTCGCCGCGCTTCCGCGGCACAACCCCTACACGCTCGCCCTGCTGTCGACATGGTCCCCGGAGGAGTCGCCCATCCGGCTGTCCCGGCTGACGATCAGCGAGTTCCTGCGCACCCGCCCGGTGCGCAAGGACGCGCACGGCGCCCCGCTTCCCGTGCTCGCCGCGATCGACCAGTTCGAGGAGGTCCCCGACGACCCGACCTCCCGATCCGTCCACCAGGAGGACTTCCGCTCCCAGCTGAGCGAGGCGGTCAAGGAGTTCCCGAACCTGCGGCTGCTGATCTCGATCACGGACGGCAGGTTGTCCGCCGTGCTCCCCCTGGAGACGGATCTGGCCGGGCACGACAGGGCGAGGCTGCACCTGCGGCCGCTGAACGCCGAGGCCGCGATCGAGGCGGTGGCCGGGCCGCCGCGCGACAGCGGGTGGTCCTTGGCGCCGGAGGTCGCCCAGAGCCTGGTGGAGAGCCTGCACGGTGCGCGGTGGGAGACGACCTCCGCGGGCGCCTGGGGAGGCGGCGCCGGAATCGAGCCCTGGCGGCTGCAGGTGGTCTGCTCGGAGCTGTGGAGGCGGCTGCCGGCGGACGTCGACGTGATCGCCCCCGGCCACCTGCGTGCCTTCGCCGACGCGGGCCGGGTGCTCGAAAGGTTCTACCGCCGGACGATCCACGCCGTCGCACGCGACTACGGCGTGACCGAGGAGCAGCTGAGGGAGTGGCTGGAACGGGCGTTCCCGGCCGACTCCGCGCCGCGGGGGGAGGTCCGCGAGCCGTACCGGGCCGGAGGCGGCCTGCCCCCCTCCCTGGCCCGGGTCCTGGAACGGCGGCACATCCTGCGGGCGAGACCGGAAGGCGACGCCTGGCGGTACGAACTCCAGGACGAGCTGCTCGCCACGGTCATCCGGCAGCCGAACCGGCCGTGGCCGGCCGACGACGTCCCGTCCGCCGACGAGGACGGCACCGGTCCGGCCGACAGCCTTCGCGCGGCGGAGGACGCCATGGTCGACGGCGAGCTGCTCGTCGCCAGAAGGCACGCCGCCGAGGCGGTCCGCCTGTGCGGACACGACGAGATCCGTCTGCAGGCCGAGGCGCAGTCGATGCTGGGCAACATCGCCTTCCTGCGCGAGCTGCTGGGAGAGGCCGAAGAGTGCTACCAGCGGGCGGCGCAGCTGTTCGAGATGCTGCAGTCGCACGTGGCGGTGGCCCGCCTGCTGGCCGCGATCGGGCGACTTCTGCTCATCAGGGGCGAGTACGCCAAGGCGATCGTCAAGCTCGGCGCGGCGGTCCGGCGGCTCGACGGCGACCTGTCGCTCCGCTCGGAGCTCGCCCGGGCGCTGTGGGGGGCCGGAGACCTGTGGCCGGCGGCGGCCGAGTTCGGCAGGGTGCTGACCGTCGTCCCCAACGAGCCGGAGGCGCTGGCCGGACGCGGCCAGATCCTGGCCGAACGCGGAGATCACCGTGGTGCCCTGCAGGACCTGAGCCGTCTGGACCGGTCACGGCCCGACGTCGCCGCACGACCCGAGGTGCGGGCCGCCCGGGCCCTCGCCCTGGCTCACGTGGGCAGGACCACCGAGGCGGCCGAGGAGATCGACCACGCCGTGGCGGCGGCTCCCTCCAACGGACCGGTGCTCCTGAGGGCAGCCGAGGTGGCGGCACGGTCGCAGCAGCCCGGCCGGGCCGTCTCGCTGCTGCGCAGGGCGCTGCACGCGTCGGATCCCACGCTCTTCCCGCACCAGTTCGGGCATGCGCGAAGCATGCTTCTGAGGCTGGAATCACATGGTTCCGCCGAGTAGCCGGCCGAGTCCCACGCGGTAGCCGGTCGCATTCCACGATGAGCGACCGGTGTTCCATGAAGTGAGCGGTCGGTGTTCCATGAAGTGAGCAGCCGGCATTCCACGGAGTGAGCGGCCGGCCGGATCGCGCGTGCGGCCTTCGACCGAACCGCTTCGGGCGTTTCCCGTGGCTGATCTAATTGCTCTCCATGTTTTGCTCGCGAACGGCACTCCGGTCGGAGGCCTCGCCTTCCGCTGTTGTTGACTGCGCACCAGCAGGTCAGACGGGGGTGGGGGCGAGGGAAACGGCCGAAATACATGCGTCATTCGAAACAGCGGATATATCGGGAAAACTCCATAAAAATCGGCAATTCCTGTGGACCTGGGCGGGTGCGGCTCTCTCCACCGTGGGATCGCGGACCCTGGGCGTCGCCTACCCGCTGCTCGCCCTGGCGGTGATGGACTCGCCCATCTCGGCCGGCTGGGTCGCCTTCGCCTCGACCCTTCCCGGCCTCCTGGTGTACGTCCCCGCGGGTGTCCTGGTCGATCGGTGGGGCTACCGAAGAGTCATGTTGTGGAGTGAGTCACTCCGCGTCCTCGCCGTCGCCAGCGTGATCGCGCCGCTGCTGCTCTGGAACCGGCCGCCGCCGCTGGCCTGGCTCCTGCTGATGGCCTTCATCGAGGGAGGCCTCTGGGTCTTCTACTCGCTGGCCCAGTCCGCGCTGGTCCCCTCGCTCGTCCGGAAGGGACACCTGGCCTCCGCTGTGGCATGGCACGAGGTCAGCAGCCACGTCTCGGTACTCCTGGGCCGCTCGATAGGGGGAGTCCTGCACGGCGTTCACCTGGTCGCGCCCTTCCTGTCGAACATCGTGATGTCGCTCATGTCGCTGTGCACCCTCGCGTTCGTGAAGGACGAGCCTTGGTCACGATCGCCGCGGGCGTCCTTCACCCGCGAGGTGGCCGACGGCGCGGGCAAGCTCTGGAGGCACCCGTTCCTGAGCGTGGCGACGGTCCTGACCGGGATGACCACCGTGATGACGCAGGCGCTCATAATGATCTTCATCAACGCCCTCCCCTCCATGAACCTGGCGCCGATGCTGGTGGGCGTGCTGCTCGCGGCATCGGGCATCGGGGGAGCACTGGGGGCCGGTGTCGTTCCCCGGAGAAGGAGCGTCATGAACAGGATCGTCCACGCCACCGGCCCGGAGACCTCGGCCCGATGGCTCACCTGGCTCGTCGGCATGCTCGCGAACGGCCGGTCGATCCTGCTCGTTCACGCCTGGGTGTGGGTGGGCGCGCTGACGATCGTCCTGTGGTTCGACGGCCCGATCGCCTTCGGAATCGCGATGTTCGTGATGGGCTTCGCCGGATCGCTGAGCAACGTGATGATCAGAACGATCATGGTGCGGGTCGCCCCGGGCAGCCTCGCACGGGTCTTCGGCGTCTCCCGGCTCGTCAGCCACGGCGCGGTGGCGCTCGGACCGCTGGTGGGTGCGGCCCTCGTCGCGGTCTTCAAAGACTGGGCGGTCGGCGTCCTGGCCGTCGCCATGGTCGCCACCGCAGGAGTCGTGACCGTGGTTCCCTCACTGCGCAGAAGCCTGTCCACCGGCGCTCCCGTGACGGCCTGACCGGCGGCGCGTCCGGCCGGGCCGCCGGCGGCGGGTGACGGGCCGATCCGCCGAAGGGTTTCCTCAGGCGCCCGGCCGGTCGTCGAGCCACACGTCCGTCTGGCGGCTCGTGCTCGTCCTGGCCCGTGACTGCGGGGTCGCCCGGGTCTCCGTCACGGTGAAGTCGGCGACCACGTGCCGGTTGTGCAGGAGGAAACCGACCACGCCCGCGATGGCCTGGATGCTGTCACGGGCCCGGGCGTGACCGGTCAGGAGGTAGACCAGTGGCGTGGACGGCTGATCGAGGGCGAAGCGGCGGCCGTGGTGGTGGACGTCCTGAAGGGTCCGGATGGGGACCGGCCGGTCGGTGGTGAACCAGGCCGCGACCTCCCAGAACGACAGGGCCGGATCGGGATTGACCGACTCCTCGTAACAGACCACGCAGCCGCGGCGGGCGTCCTGCCCATGGGGGCACGCCCAGGAGTCGGCGTCGTGCGGCATGTTGCGCTCAGACATGAGCCGACCGTATCTCCCGCATGCCCATGACATGGTCTCCCGGGGATCAGATCTCCACCGGCCAGGGGGCGCCGGTCTCCGCCCCTGTCCGCCCCTGTCACGTCATTGCGCGGCGCGGACAGCGATCTGACAGCGGTCTGGCAGCGGGGCGGGACATGGTCTTCCCCGTAACCACCCAGGAGCTTGTCCGCGACCACTCAGGAGTCAGTGATGAACGAAACCCAGGTGCTCATCGTCGGCGCGGGACCGACCGGGCTGACGCTGGCCGTCGACCTGGCCCGGCGCGGAGTCGGCTTCAGGATCGTGGAGAGGTCTCCCGGGCATCCCGCCGGGTCGCGGGGCAAGGGCCTGCAACCGCGCACCCAGGAGGTCTTCGACGACCTCGGTGTCATCGACGAGGTTCTCGCCACCGGCGAGGTCTACCCGCCCATCCGCACCTACTCGGGTGACCGGGTGGTCTGGGAGGGCAGGATGCACGAGCCCAGGGAGCCTGAGGCCGCCGTGCCGTACCCGATGGTGCTCATGCAGCCGCAGTGGCGCACCGAGCGCATCCTGCGCGACAGGCTCGCCGCGCTGGGCCACCACGTCGAGCTCGACACCGAGATGACCGCGTTCGAGCAGGACGAGGACGGGGTGACGGTCACGCTCAACGGCACCGAGAAGGTGCGGTGCGCCTACCTCGTCGGCGCGGACGGCGGGCGCGGCGCGGTGCGCAAGCGACTCGGCGTCGGTTTCGAGGGCGAGACGTTCGAGACCGAGCGCATGCTCCTGGGGGACGTCAAGACCTCCGACCTGGACCACGACCACTGGCACACCTGGGCCGACATGGCGTCCCGGACGCTGCGCGTCGCGCTGTGCCCGATGCCGGGCACCGACGTGTTCCAGTTCACCGCGCCGTTCACCGGCGAGAACGCTCCGGAACTCTCCCTGGAGTCCTTCCAGAAGATCCTGGAGGAGGGGTCGGGGCGTTCCGACATCCGGCTCACCGACCTCACCTGGACGTCGATCTACCGGGTGAACATCCGCATGGCGGAACGGTTCCGGGTGGGCCGGGTCTTCCTCGCCGGGGACGCCGCCCACGTCCACTCCCCGGCGGGCGGACAGGGACTCAACACCGGCGTGCAGGACGCCTACAACCTCGGCTGGAAGCTCGCGGCCGTCCTCGCCGGCGCCCCCGAGCGGCTCCTGGACACCTATGAGGAGGAGCGGCTGCCGGTGGCGGCGGACGTGCTCGGCATCAGCACCGAGCTGTACGCCAGGGCCAAGCGGGGCGAGGAAGGGGCCCACACCCGGGACGAGGAGACGCAGCAGCTCCTGCTCGGCTACCGGGACGCTTCGCTGGCCGTCGGCGAGCGCGGCGGCGAGCGCGCCCCCGACGCGACGCTCGACGGCGTCCGCCTCTTCGACGTCCTGCGCGGCCCCCACTTCACCCTGCTCGCCCTCGGCGCGGCCCACGCCGGACTGGTCGCCGAGGTCAACGCCTCGTACGGCTCGGCGATCCGCGCCCACAGCGTGGTCCGGAGAGGAGAGACGGGCGACCTGGTCGACGTCCACGACCAGGTCCACGATCACTACGGCCAGGGGCTCGTGCTCATCCGCCCCGACGGCTACGTCGGCTACCACGGTGACGCGAGCGGCCTGCGGAACCATCTCGTCACGGTGATCGCGGGCTGATCCCTTCCAGGGCGAGTGACTCGGGGCTCGACAGGGCGGCGCCCCGCTCCCGCGCCGTCCGGTAACCATCCTCGCCCAGCGCCGCGACGGCCTGGGCGACCAGCGAGCCGACGGCCGGGTCGGTGGTCCGTGCGATGCCGCGAAGAGCGTGCGCCGCTCCGATCAGCGCCGCCGCCCGTTCCATGGCTCGGGAGGCCGCCCGTTCCATGGCGGGAGAGGAAGGGGCGGCTGAGGCGTGCCACTCGGCGGCCTCTTCCAGGACCGACGCGCGAACGGTCTCGTCCCCGCTGTGGACGATCGACTCGAGCGCGCGGCGGAGCGGCGAGCGGGCGAGGCCGGGCTCACCGCGCAGCCGGAGCACCCGGGAGAGCTCCACGTTCACCAGTGCCACCAGCTGGAGCGGGGCCGCGGCCTGCTCCCGCAGCAGCTCCAGCGTCTCGCGCAGCAAGGTCTCGGCGCCCCCGAGATCTCCGCGCAACCGGGCCAGCTCCCCGCGGGCATATCCGACGCGGGCCGCCGCGACCACGTCCCCGCCCCGGTGCGCGGTGGTCCCATCCCGGTGCGCGGTGGTCCCTGCCCGGTGCACGACCGTTCCGTCCCCGTCCCCGTCCCGGTTCCGGCCCCCGTCTCCCTGCGCGGTCGTCTCCGCCCGGTTCACCGCGGTCCCCCTTCGGTCCACGGCCGCCCAGGCACGGTCCTCGGCGGTCCCCCTTCGGTCCACGGCCGCCCAGGCACGGTCCTCGGCGGTCCCCCTTCGGTCCACGGCCGCCCAGGCACGGTCCAACTCCTTCTCGGCGCCGGAGAGGTCACCGGTGCGCGCCCGGAGCTGGCCGAGCCGTACCCGGAGCATGGCCGGCCCCGGGACCGCCTCCAGGCCACCGATCTCCGCCGCCGACGCCGCGGACTCCTCCAGCAGGGACAGAGCCTCATCGAAGTCACCGCCGTTCTCGGCCGCCAGTGACAGCCAGTAGAGCGCGAGCGACAGCCCCCACCGGTCGCCGGCCAGACGGTAGTCCTCCAGCGCCGGCCGTAGCAGTGCCTGCGCCCGAGAGGCCCCCGCGCGCCCGTACTCGAACTCGACGATCCCGCCCACCAGCCGGGCGGTCGCCCTCGTCCACGGATCGTGGTGATCGCGGAATCTTCCGCTCATGGCCAGCGCCCGCTCGAAGGTCTCCTCGGGACCACCGGCGTAGCCGTTGGCGATCACCCACGCTCCCAGCGCGGCCGGGTGGTCCGATTCCTTCACCGTCCGCAGGGCCCGCGTCAGCGCGGTGGGCGCGTCCCGCGTCGCGGACGGCCGTGCCGGAGCGGTCAGCACGCACAGCGCGTGCGCCAGCTCCCGACCCTTCGGCGGATCTTCGCCGACGGCCGCGAGCACCGCCGCCGCCCGTTCTCCCGCCTCGCGGCGCCGTCCGCGCATCACCCACGGCCACAGCCTGGCCATGATCATCTGTAGTGCGAGGTCGCCGTCCGCGACGGAGATCGCGTGATCGAGGGCGGCGTCCAGGTTGCCCTGTTCGATGTCGAGCATCGTGAGCAGGCGTAGCTGGTCACCGGTCCGCAGCGACGGCTCGGCCGCCTCGGCCAGCTCCAGGAAGTGGAGAGCGTGGCCGGTGCGGACCCGATCGGCCTCGCCCGACTCCTTCAGCCTCTCGGCGGCGTACTGCCGAACCGTCTCCAGCAGCCGGTATCGGACCTCGTCGCCGTCCTCGCCCGTCCGCGGCGAGACGGCGACCAGCGACCTGTCGACGAGCGAGGCGACCATGTCCACGTCCTGGCCGCAGACCCGTCGTATCGCGTCGGCGGTCGCGCCTCCGGAGAACACCGACATCCGCCGCAGCAGCGTCCGCTCGTCGGCGCTCAGCAGCTCCCAGCTCCAGTCGATCACCGCTCGCAGCGTGCGATGCCTGGGCTGTGCCGTACGGCTCCCGCGAAACGCCAGCCGATCACCGATCATGTCGGCGAGCTGGCCGGGGGTGAGGGAGCGCAGCCGGGCCGCCGCCAGCTCGATGGCCAGGGGGATGCCGTCGAGCTCCCGGCACAGCCGTACCACGTCGGTCACGGTCTCGTGGTCGACGCGCATGCCCGGCAGAGCCGCCGCCGCGCGGTCGCCGAACAGCGCCACGGCCGGGAACGCCAGCGCGTCCTCGACGCCGGCGCCCGGTCCGGGAGTGCCGAGCGGGAGCACCGGGTGGAGGCTTTCGCCGGTGATGTCCAGAGGCTCGCGGCTGGTGGCGAGGATCCGCAGCCCGCCGGAGGCCGCCAGCAGCCGACCGGCGATCCGAGCCGCCTCGTCGATCACGTGCTCGCAGTTGTCCAGTATCAGTAGCGGGGATCTGTCGCGGAGCGCCCCGGCCAGCCGGTCCAGCGCGCTCTCCTCTCCCCGGCCGGCACTGTCCGTCAGGAGACCGCTGCCGCCGAGCACGGCCTGTACGGCCGCCGCCACGCCGGACGGATGGGAGAGCGCGGCCAGCTCCACCAGCCAGACGCCGTCCGGCACGTCGAGTCCCGCGGCCGTCTCGATCGCCAGCCGGGTCTTGCCCACCCCGCCGGGACCGGTGAGAGTGACCAGTCGTGCGTTCCCGAGCAGTTCCCGCAGCCGAGCCAGGTCCGCCTGCCTGCCGACGAAGCTCGTCAGCCGGGCGGGCAGGTTTCCCCGGCGCGGGACGGGCGCGGATGTCCGGGGCGGGGCGGGTGCGGAGGTCAGGGGCGCGGAGGTCCAGGGCGGGGCGGGTGCGGAGGCCGCCGTTTCCCGGGGAGCGGCGGCCGTACGGGACGGACCGTCGCGTAGGGCGGTGAGATGCGCGTCGCGAAGCTCGGGGCCGGGGTCCACACCGAGCCGGTCGGCCAGGTGCAGCCTGATCCGCTCGAACGCCTCCAGCGCGTCCGCGCGGCGTCCGTCGGCCAGCAGGGCCAGCACGAGCCGGGCGTGAAACGGCTCGTGCAGAGGGTGCGTCGCGGTCACCTTCTCCAGCTCGGCCACCAGGTCGGAGGAGGAGCCGGGGTTCCGGCCGCCGGCCAGGGCGAGATCGGCGTCGAAGCGGGCCTGCAGCGCCGTCAGCCGCAGCTCCTCCAGGTGAGCCGCCGGAGCGATGGCGAAGGCCATGCCGGAGGCGTCGGCCAGGGCCGCGCCGCGCCACAGGGACAGCGCCTCCCGCAGCAGGGACGCCGCTCGAATCGGGTCGTCCGAAACCGCACGGCCCTCGCCGGCCAGCCGTTCGAAGGCCCAGGCGTCGATCTCCTCCCGAGGAAGGTCGAGCAGGTAGCCGGCGGGATGGGAGACGATCGCACCGGGCAGCTCGCGACGGAGCCGCGAGACCAGAGACTGCAGCGCGTTCGCCGGATGGGCGGGCGAGCCGTCGGGCCAGAGGTCGTCGATCAGTCGTTCGGCGGTGATCACGCGTCCCGGGTCGAGGGCCAGCCTGACCAGGAGGAAGCGCAGTCGCGCACCCCCGATTTCGGTGCCGGACACACGCAGCGGCCCCAGAATCCCGATTCGCATGGCATCCCATTGTCCTCTCCGCCGGGCACCCGCTCGGGCCGGGTCACACCCGCCGAGATGCCCGGATCCATAGGCCTTTCGGGCGACACGAAGACCTGGGCGTTTCTCCTCGATGTGTGAATTTTTCGGACAGGTGACTGTCGGATCTGCTAGGAAGATGCCCGACCGAAATTCATGTCAGAAAGGGGCATCGTGGGGCACGACGGCATCCAAGGGCCATACGAAGAAGATCCCCGTGAGCAGACCGGCCCCTTGGGACCCGTCGCGCCTCAGCGTGAACCCGGTCGCCCGGATGGCGACGTGCTGTCGGACGGGTGGAGCCCGGACGCCGCCCAGGATCCGACACGGGGCGAGGAGTCCCCGCAGGCCGTCCAGGAGGCGCTGTGGAACGACGAGCCGGGAGAAGCGGTCCCAGAGCCGGTTCACGGTGACGACTCCCCGGAAACGGCGGAGTTCGGCGACGAGGACGACCGGCACTTCCCGCGTGAGACAGAGGACGACCGGCGCTTCCCGCGCGAGACGGACGGCGACCCGGAGCAGGGGCGGGGTTTCCTGGGGTCGGGCTGGCGGGAGGAGCCGGAGCACGACGAACCCCGGCGGCGGCGGAGCAAGACGCTGCTGACCGTGGTCGCGGCCATCGTGACGGTGGGGCTCGCCGGGGGATGGATGCTGTCGTCCAGCATGGGGTCGGCGCCCGGCACCTCCTGCTCGGCCGGTGCCCGATGCGCGAGGGCGGAGATGCCGCCGCCCGCGGAGACGTCGCTTCCCGAGCCCACCGAACCCGTCCCGACGACGGAGCCGACCGCCGAGGAGAGCCGGTCGACTCCCCGGCCGGAGGTCTCCCGCGCTCCGGTGCCGCACACGCGGACGCCCCGGCCGGTGCCGACGCGCAGTGCCCCGCCGGTCAAGCCGAGCCCGAGGCCGACCCGGGAACGCGAGCGGGACGACTCCCACGACCTGGACTCCCGGCCGCACGCCTCATCGGAGCCCGAGCCCGATCCTTCGACCGAGGACCCGGCCCCGAGTGAGAGTTCCGCGCCGGCCGAGAGCTCGGCCCCGAGCGGGAACCAGCCTCCGAGCCAGAACCCCGACAAGGGGGGCGGCCTGCTCGACTGGCTGTTCTGAGCGGCGTGTCCCGGGGCCGTGCCGGTTCTGAGCCGTGTCCGGATGGCCGGGCCGGGTGGCCGTGCCGGTTCTGAGTGGTGTATCCGGGTGGCCGTGCCGGTTCTGAGTGGTGTGTCCGGGTGGCCGTACCGGACGATCCGAACGGCCGGCTGCTTCGAGCGGCCACCCGGCCGGCGAGCCGTACCCTTCGTTGCGAAGGGTACGGTCACGCCAGAGGCCAGGGGTGGGCGATGGCGCCGAGCCGGTTCCAGGCGTTGATCACCGTGATCGTCCAGATGAGCTCGGCCAACTCGGTCTCGTCGAACTGGGCCGAGGCCCGCTCGTACACCTCGTCGGTCACCGGCCCGTCGGTGAGCCGGGTGCCCGCCTCGGTCAGCTCCAACGCCGCGCGTTCCCGCTCGGTGAAGAACGGCGTCTCCCGCCAGACCGGGAGGGCGAACAGCCGCTGCTCGCTGTCTCCGCCCTTGATCGCGTCCCGGGAGTGCAGGTCGACGCAGTAGGCGCAACCGTTGAGCTGCGAGGCGCGAGCCCTCACCAGCTCCAGCAGGGAGGACTCCAGCTTCGTCTCCCGAGAGGCCGCGTCCAGCGCGTTCATCGCCCGATTGATGTGCGGGGCGAGCTTGTCCACCGCGAGGCGGACGGGGGAGGAGTTCGTCGTAGTCATACGGGCGACTCTAAGGAAACACTGGACCGAGAATAAGATCCAATATTGTGTCGGAATTTTGGACCACTTTCGGTGTCGACCTGTATCTGGAAGTCGACGTCGCGACCGGGCGCCGCTCCGGCCTGGAGCATGCCCTGCGTGACGCCATCCGCGCCGGACGGCTCGCCCCGCAGGCCCGGATGCCCTCGACCCGCAGGCTGGCCGTGGAGCTCGGCCTGTCCCGGGGCACGGTGACCGCCGCCTACGACCAGCTCATCGCCGAGGGCTACCTGACCGCCCGCCGGGGTTCCGGCACCACGGTCGCCGATCTCACGCGACACCCCGCACCGGTGCCGCCGCCCCCGCCGAACGCCGCCGCGCCCCGCCACGACCTGCGGCCGGGCAGCCCCGACGTGAGCGCCTTTCCCGCCGAGGCCTGGCTGCGAGCCACCCGGCGCGCGCTCGCCGCGACGTCGGCCGAGGTCTACGACTACGGCGACCCGCGCGGGCGGATCGAGCTGCGCGTCGCGCTGTCCGAATATCTGGGACGGACGCGTGGCGTGCTCGCACCCCCGGAACAGATCGTGATCACTACCGGATATGTCCAGGCTCTGGCCCTGCTGGCCCGGGTGCTCGACGACGCGGGGGTGGCCGAGATCGCCATGGAGGACCCGGGTCTGGGCTTTCACCGTGAGGTGGTCCGGCGAGCCGGCCCGGCCGTCGCCGTGCTCCCGGTGGACGAGCGCGGAGCCCGCCCCGATCGGCTGTACCGTGACCGGCGGGTGGGAGCGGTCGTGGTGACCCCGGCCCACCAGTATCCGACCGGCGTCACCCTGCACCCGGCCCGCCGCCACGCGTTCACCGAGTGGGCCCGTGGCCACGACGGCCTGATCGTCGAGGACGACTACGACGGCGAGTTCCGCTACGACCGCCAGCCCGTCGGCGCGCTTCAGGGCATGGCGCCCGATCACGTCGTCTACGTGGGAAGCGCGTCCAAGACCCTCGGCCCAGCCCTTCGTCTGGGCTGGATGGTGTTGCCGCACCGTCTCGTCGAACCGGTGACGAGCGCCAAGCTGCACCTCGATCACCACACCGAGGCGATCGGACAGCTGGCCCTCACGGACCTGATCACCACACATGTCTACGACCGGCACATCCGCGCCTGCCGTCTGCGCTACCGGCGGCGTCGCGACCTCCTGCTGACTCGCCTCGGTGCCATGCCGGACCTGGCCGTCCACGGAATCGCGGCCGGGCTCCACGCGATGGTCAGCCTGCCCGCCGGCGGTCCCGGCGAGGCCGAGGTGCTCGCCCTCGCCTCGGCCCAGGGCCTGGCCCTGGGAAGCCTGGGAGACCACTGGCACCGGTCCGGCGACCACGCACAGGCGATCATCATCGGGTACGGCACGCCGCGCGAGAGCGCGTATCCGGCCGCTCTCGACGCTCTCGTGCGCGTTCTCGCGAGGGTCGGGACGGTGCCGGGGAGCGGGCATGCGCGGCTTTTGAAAGGGTAGTGACAGGGGGCCGGCTGGAGAGGCCCGGTGGACGCCGACCACTGACCGGTCGGCCATAGAGAACTTTCTTATGTAGACAAGCTACATGTAGACAGGTAGCTTGTTCGTATGAGTCAACTCAGACGATGGCCATGGCTGCCTTCGGCGATAGCCGGCGCAGTGGTGTTCGCGCTCATGCTGCTGCTCTACGCGGGCAAGCCGCTGCGGGGGATCGCGTTGGCGAGCGCCGTCAACATGGCGTGTGTCGCCTTCTTTCTCATCGGCGGAATGTTCTTCGCCGCCCGGCTGGCGACCGGGCAGGGCCCCGGCGCTCTCATCCGGCCGTTGATAGCGGGCATCGTGCCCTTCGTCGGCTGTCTGCTGGTCGTGGTGATATCGCGGCAGCTGACCCTGCCGGACGAGCCGTTCAGCGAATCCTTCCTGCAGGACGGGCTCGGCCGGGCGGTCATCGTCTACCCGCCCGCCGTGGTGATCGGCTACGTGGCCGAATTCGTCAAGCGGGCTCGCCTGTCGATGAGCTCCTCGCGGCAGTAGCGGGCCCCGCCCGGAGGGGTCGGGGCGAAGATCCGGGAGGAGCCCGCCTCAGGGCAGCCGGACTCCCTTGATGATTCTGTTGAGTTCGGGAACGAGCGGCTCGCTGGCCATCACGGTGACCACGATTCCCCTCCGCTCGATCCAGCCGGCGTATCGCCCGTGGCCGAGCGCGCCGTCGCCCTCCTGGACGAGCACCCTGCGATCGCCGACTCTCACGGTCTTCGGGTCGGCCGAGAAACCGCCGATGTCGAACGGGGCGTTTCTCAGCCGCGAGAGTTTCCGGACGTCCGGCCAGCAGACCACCCGCACCCACAGAGCCCGATGCCTTCGATCGACATCGTCACGGCCGTCGATCCACCGGTAGCCGTACTCGCTGAGGCCGTCATGCTCGCTGACGACGACCTGGCCCGTGGAAAAGCCCTTCGGAACGTGGCCGACGCGGAGGCCCTTGATGGCGGTGGCGCCCCTCGGCGGCTGGTCGGACATGGCCGACCTGGACCGCCCGGCCTCCGCCTTGGTGGGGACGGGGCAGCCGGAACGGTCGGTGGTGGCCGCGTCGGCGGGCGAGACGATCAGCGTTCCAGCCGACATGAAGGACAACGCGCACAGAGCGAGTGCTTGCTGAAGTCTTCTCATGCTCAGGTTGGATGCGCCCGCGGCGGCGAAAGTTCACCCGTGCGGACGGCGGAGATCTCGTGTGGGGAGCCGGCCGGTCGGTGAGCCCGGCGGGCTTCATAGGCCGGGACGGAGCTTCATAGGCCGGGACGGAGTGGAGCCGACCGGACTCTCGACGGACCGGGTGAGGGGATGTCGCCGGGTGTTTCAGGCTCCGACGGTCCCGTCGATGCCCTCGCGCAGGAAGTCGGCATGCCCGTTGTGCCGGGCGTACTCGTGGATCAGGTGCAGCATCACCATGCGCAGCGACACATCCTCACCCCATCTGGGCTGGTAGCCGGTCACATCGAGAGACTTCGCCTCCTCCTCGATCCGGCGCGAGTGCTCGATCTCCGTCTGCCAGGCGCCGAAAGCCTCCGACCGCGTGGCCCCGCTCGCGTCGTAGGCCACCTGGTAGTCGCCCTCGTCCGACCACACGAGCGGAACGTCCTCCCCGTTGATCACTCGGCGGAACCACGTGCGCTCCACCTCGGCCATGTGCCGTACGAGGCCGAGCAGCGAAAGCGTCGAAGGCGGCATCGAGCGGCGGCGCAGGTCCTCGTCGGAGAGACCGTCGCACTTCATGGCGAGCGTCGCGCGGTGGAAGTCGAGATAGACGCGGAGAGTCTCGCGCTCGCCGGCGGTCCGGGGCGGGTCCATCCGTTCGGTGGTCATTGCTGGGTTCCTTTCCACGGTGACGGTGTTGCTCCGGCCTCAGCCTGCCGTACCGAGCCTGTCACCCTCCACGGGACGGCGGGCGCGGCGGGCATGCGAGAGCGCGACTTCGAACCTCGACCTGCACGAACACCGAGATCACGGTTTCTTCGCATACGCACGGATCTCTCGGTTCGCCGAGGGGCATGCGGGGCTCTCGGTTCGCCGAGGGGCATACTGACGTGATCTCCTCGTACGGCTGACCCCGTTGGGCTTGCGGGCCATGGGGGAGCGGATGCTCGCCGGGGCAGGGACGTCCCGCTGGTCGGAGAGCCGGCGGATGCCCCGCCGGGGGAGCTGCTGGGCGTGTGCTCGCGCAGCACTACACCCCGGAGACCGCCACGATCGAGCTGGAAGGCCGGCTGGCGGCGCACGATGAGAATTCCACGCCGTCCGCCGAGCCAGGTCATCCGCCGCCGCCGTCCGCCGCCGTCCGCCGAGCCAGGTCATCCGCCGAGCCAGGTCGTCCGCCGCCGTCAGCCGACCATGGCTCGTTGTCAGTGGGCTGTCAGCCTCTCCCGCGAGTCTTCGACCAAGCAACTGACGAAGGAGTTCGACATGACAGCTCTGACCGGCAAGACGGCTCTGGTGACCGGCGCCTCCCGCGGCATCGGCAAGGCGATCGCGTTGCGGCTGGCGGCGGACGGCGCACTGGTCGCGGTGCACTACGCCGGCAACGACGAGGCCGCCGGGCAGACCGTGGCGGAGATCGAGCAGGCCGGCGGCCGGGCGTTCGCGATCCGCGCCGAGCTGGGTGTCGACGGAGACGTGGACACCCTGTTCGCGGGCCTGAACAACGGCCTGGCCGGACGGCCGCTGGACATCCTGGTCAACAACGCGGCTCAGACCTCCACCGGCCCGATCGCCGAGACCACCCCCGAGCAGTTCGACAGACTGTACGCGGTCAACGTCAAGGCGCCGTTCTTCATCATCCAGCAGGCCCTGCCGCTGATGAGCGACGGCGGGCGCATCATCAACATCTCCTCCGCCGTGACCCGCATCGCCCTGCCCGAGCTGGCCTACGCCACGACCAAGGGCGCCCTCAACGCCCTCGGCCGCACCCTGGCGCAGGAGGTCGGCGTCCGCGGCATCACCGTCAACACCGTCGCTCCCGGCCCCACCGCCACCGAGGCGCAGAGCTGGATGACCTCCAGCCCCGAAATGGAGGCCAGGGTCGCGGCCGGCAACGCGCTCAACCGGGTCGGCGTCCCCTCCGACATCGCCGCCGCGGTCGCCTTCCTGTCCTCCGACGATTCTCGCTGGATCACCGGCGACCTGCTGGACGTCACCGGCGGCTGCTTCCTCGGCCCCCGCTTCTGAACGCGATTCGCATCGACGACGGAGCCGGCGTTCCTCGACGATCGAGGGCGGCTGGTCGGGGTCGTCCGCCTGCCGTACCTCGACACCCTGGGAAGATCGGATGTCTGAAACCGCGGAGACTTGCTACCCGCCGGAGGACCGCGGAGGCTTTCTACCCGCCGGAGGAGGAGCGCCGAGTCGTGAGGCCAGGGCCGGTGAGACGACGGTCGCCACGGGTGGTGACCACGAAGACCTGCCAGTTGTAGTAGGCGTAGTAGTTCCTGATGTCCTGCTTGATCTGGCGTGCGTGCAGCAGCACCGCGTCGACGTAGGCCTGGGAGTGGTTGTAGGCGTACAGCGCGCGCCGGTAGTCGCGCGGCGCCCCCGACGCGTGCAGGTAGTTGGCCGCGGCGAGCAGGGCGTCGCGGGTGTCCTGGATGTCACCGCCCATTCCGTAGGCGTCCCACGTTCCCGGCATGAACTGCATGGGACCCTTGGCGCCCGTGTAGCTCGGTGAGCGCACACGGCCGAACTTGGTCTCGACGAACATCACCGCCGCAAGCACCTCCCACTCGACGCCGAACCGGCGCTCGGCATGCCGGAAGTGGCCGAGCAGGACATCGGCGGGCTTGGCCGGCTGGACGCGGAACTTCGCCGATCCACTGATGGGATGGACGAGGGAGAGCAGATTCCGGGCGGCCGTCACGTTGTCCTTCGCCTGCCCGGCCAGGGCCTTCGGCAGCCTGGCGTAGGTGCGGGAGGCGACCTGTGGATTGCGGGCCAGGTAGCGGTAGACGCGCTGCTGGTGCAGGGCCAGCAGCACCACCGGCTCGGGGGGCTGCCCCTTGACGGGGTCTCCCTCGCGCACCCAGTCATCGATGGCACGCCGGAGCTCCGTGACGGTGCCGGTCAGGGAACGGGCCAGCCGTGCCGGATCGGTGGGGATCGCCATGTCCGGCGCGGGCGGGGCGGGCGCCTGGCCTGCGGACTCCTTCACCGGTGGCGTCGCCGACAGCTCCGGAGCCGGCTGTGTCGCCGTCCGGCCGGTGGCGGCAGGTGAGGCGGCGGCCGGCGAGGCGGCGCCTTGTGCGCCGGCGCAGCCGGAGATCGCGACGGCCAGGCCGATGAGCGAGGCGACCATCGACCTTCCGCGCGACCGGCCTGCGCGCATGCCCTGCGGCCTGCCGTCCGAGGCGCCCGGTTGTGCGGGCGTCGCTCGTCCTGCGGACATCGCCCTTCCGCTCGGCCGGTGGCCCCGTTCCGGCCGTGCCACTTCCGTCTGCTGATCCTTCATCGGCCCCAACGTACCCGAGCGGTGATCCCCCAGGCCGTTTTCCCGGGTGATGGCGGCCTTTCCCGGGTGATGGCGACTTTCGTGAGCGACGGCGACTTTCATGAGCGACGGCGGCTTTCCTGGGCGACGGCGGCGAGGAGGCGGCTCGCCGTACCGGCGCCAGAACCAGCGAGGTCCTCCTGGAGGAGTTTCGTCATGACCTGGGTGCGAAGCGGCGGTTGTGAGGATCGAGTTGCTCGGTCTCCGGGTGGCGGCCGCCACCCGGCGGCCCGGTGAAGACGAGCCGCCCGTCGAGCAGCTCGTCAGAGCCCGGCAGCGTCGCGCGATGACATCAACCGTCGGCCGGCACGAGCAATTCGGTTGGAGCCAGTCCTTTGCGAAGGGTGTGAGGAGGACGGCCATGCCATCGGTGTACGGCTCGCCGTAACGTCCGCACGTCGCTGTACCCCAGCCGGACGGCGATCGACCGGATGGGCAGGTCGGTGTCGCGGAGCAGTTTGAGCGCCTGCTCCTGCCGGACCGTCTCGATCTCCTCCCGCCAGCTGGTCCCGTGCTCGCCGAGGCGCCGCTGCAGGGTGCGCACGCTCATGGCCAGCCGCTGGGCGACCCGGTCCAGGGCCGGGGAACTGTCCTCGGCGAAGGTCGTGGCGAGCGTCATGCGGAACATGCTCGGCCAGTCCAGCACCGGCTTGGAGGCGACGAGGACCTGGTCGGCCTGTTGGAGGAGGACGTGCTCGATGCCGGGAGGTGACATCGGCAGCGGCGCCCGGGCGTCACCGTCCAGGAAGGTGAGGGAGTTGTACGGGGCGTCGTATTCGATGTTCGCGGTGCCGAACGCCTCGACCAGGTGCCCGTGGGTCCGGCGGGGCCGGTGTCGGAAGGTGACCCGCACCGGGACGATCGCACGCCTGGTGGCCTCCCTGGCCCGCCTGAGCCACAACATCTGTGCGAAGATCTCGATGGCCTCGACCACCTCGGGTACGGCCGGGCCGGTCTGGTGCCGGATGGTGAACAGCCGGCCGTCCTCGATCGTCACGGCTCGCTCGGTGCTGGGATCACCGACCAGGTTCAGATAGCCGAGGGCGCGGCTCGCGCCGTCGATGAGGTTCTCGCCGGTCAGGAAGAGGTAGTCCCACACCCCGTAGTGGCCCACCGGCACCAGCGTGGTGGCCTGGGCGCCGATGGCCGTGCCGAGGTCGCAGGTGATGAGCTGTTCCCACATGGAGGTCAGGGTGGGTGTGGAGACCCGGGACAGGTCGTCGGCCAGCACATGGGACTGCAGATCGGGCAGGTGCGCGAACGCGGCCGGATCCATCCCGGCATGGGACAGAGCCTTGATCATCATTCGTGCCATGCCGACTGAGTTCGACCCCTCGTTCACACCCGAATCATAGACATCCCCCCCTTCTCGCCCTTTTCGGGCCATTGTGCGCGGAATTAAGTAGATCATCCGAACCTTCATAGGCTCGTCGAGTTTTCGTTCGTGGGTCCCGGATGGCGAGTCCGCCTGGTCGCTGCCGTTGCGAACGACGCCCGCGCCACCGTGTCTCCGGATGGTCGCCCCACTGGGCGCCCTCCGGAGGCGCGGCGTGGCACGGGCCGGGTCCGGCGGACGCGTCATTAGCCGTCATGAGCCGAGACCGTGGTCGCGGGCGAACTCGGCGAACGAACGGGCCTGGCGGCCGACGACCTGGGCGAAGTCGGGGGTGGTGTAGTCGCCCCAGCCGGAGGCGTACGCCCTGCCGTACTCCACGCTGACCGCGGCGATCCAGTCGGGCAGGCCGAAGCCGATCATCGCGGTGTGGGCCTGCTCGTCGGTGACGGGCTGGTAGGTGGCGCCCACCGTGGCGGCCGCCTCGTGCAGGGAGATACTGGCCGGTCCGGTGATGGTGTAGGTGCGGCCGGCGTGCGGTGCGGGATTGATCAGTACGGCTGCCGCGAAGTCGGCGATGTCACGCACGTCGATCATCCCCAGACGGCCGTGACCGAGCCCGGCGTACAGGGTGCCGCCGCTGACCGAACCGAGCAGGTTCTGCATGAAGAAGCCAGGCTTGATGATCGTCCAGTCCAGGCCGGAAACTCGCAGTTCGTGGTCGGACAGGGCGTGCAGGCGGCCGTTACGGGTGGGAGCGTCGTGGGCCGCGCCGATGGCGGACATGCGGACGACGTGCTTGACGCCCGCCTGCTTGGCGGCGTGGACGGCGTTCATGCTGGCGTGCGGGGCTTGTGGACCCATGGCCGTGAGCAGCCACAGCGTGTCGACCCCGGCGAAGGCCTCCGCCAGTGTGGACGGCTCGTCCAGGTCGCCGACCACGACGTCGACGCCTTCGGGGGCCTTGGCCGGATCGCGGACCATGGCCCGCGCCTTCTGGCCCTTCAACGAAGCGAGCAGGGCACTGGAGACAGAGCCGTTCGCGCCGGTGATCAGGATGGTCATGGGAGGTGCACCTTTCACAGCCACAGATGGATCTTTCACGGTCACGCGTGGATCTTTCACGGTCACAGGTGGATGACGACGCGGCCCGTCGCCGCGGCGTGTTCGGTGAGGTCGTGGGCCTCGGCGATGTCGTCGAGGGCGAAGCGGCCGGCGATCGGGTAGCGCAGGTCGTCCTGGAGCAGGGCGGCGGTGAGTTCGGCGGCCGCGGCCCGGTTGGCCTCCTCGGGGAAGTCGTCGTTGCTGAGGAAGCGCACGGTGATGTTCTTGAAGCCCAGGGGCCAGTACGGCACGGCCGGATTCGCGTCATCGGTGGCGTAGGTGGCGATCGTCCCGCCGTAGCGCAGGATCTCCAGATCGACGGCGATGTTGGCGCCGAAGGCCAGTTCCGCGACCCGATCCACACCGCCGGGAGCGATGTCGAGAATGCGCCCGACGACCTCGCCCTCGGAGACGTCGATCGCGTGGTGCGCTCCGGCGTCCAACGCCTGCTCCAGATGGGCCGCCTGCCGTACTGTGGCGATCACGAGTGCACCTCCGCGGCGCGCGACTGCGACAGCGGTGCGGCCTACGGCGCCCAGCGCGCCGGTCACCACGATCGTCTGCCCGTCCACCGACCCGTCACCAAGAATGGCGCGATGGGCGGTGATGCCCGGAATGCCCAGTCCGGCCGCCTGCTCCAGCGGGATCCTTTCCGGCAGGGGTACGGCATGCGCCGCAGGCACGACGGTGTACTCCGCCGCAGTGCCGAACGGCCGGTAGGACTGGGCCAGGTAGACCCAGACCCGCTCGCCGAGCCGCTCGGGATCCACGCCCGGGCCGACCTCGACGATCGTTCCCGCGCCGTCGCCGTGCGGGATCACCCGGGGGAAGGCCATGGTGGAGCCCCACCAGCCGCGCCGCTTGCCCAGATCTCCGACGTGGACGCCGGACACGATGATCTTGACCCTGACCTCGCCGGGTCCTGGCGCGGGGATCGGCATCGTGCCGACGGTCAGCACCTCGCGGGCCGGGCCCTGACGCTCGTACCATGCCGCCCGCATCACGAGGCGCTCCCCGGGGCGAGGCGCGGGATTTCCTGGTCGTCCATCGCGTGTCCCCTGTCGGGAGAGTCGAGCAGGGGCCGGCTCCGCTGCTTGCCGCAGAACCGTTCAAACTCTCTATCGGCCACTTGCTTGGCCGAGATCGAGAAGTGTATGAGGTGCTCCATCGTTGCTCCTTCAGCCGTACCTGGCCGGTGGTTATCGCCCATCGTCTTCGCGGGGTCCGAAGACGGTCCGCGTGGTCTCGGTGACGGGGACGTCGTCGACGCCGGCCTCCCGGCAGGACATGAGGCCGTCGGCGTCGAATTCCCACAGCTCGTTGCCCTGGCTGCGCCACCACTGCCCGGTCTCGTCGTGCCATTCACACTGGAACCGCACGGCGATTCGCACTGGAACCGCACGGCGATCCGGTCGCCGGTGTGAGCCCACGGCCGCCTGCGCGGCGCGTAGCCGTTTTCCTCGGACCACCTGCGGGATCGGTTCGCCTGCGGGGTCGGTTCACTTGCGGGTTCGGCCTACCTGCGGGTCAGGAAGGCACGGACCTCCTCCCGGCCGGTCGGGAACTCCTCGCGGTCACGCCGGCTCGAAATGAGTCGTGACGGCACGTTCGGTCGGATCGACAGATGGATCCGGGGCGTGGTCCGGCTGGAGGACCGTCTTGGGCTCCTGGTGGCGGTGACGGCCGCGATAGCCGTACGGCAGAGCTGTGGACAGCGCGTCGATGATCACGGGATCCTCGCTTGGTTCGGTGAGGTGGTTGGGGCCCGTAATCGAAGCTAGGGCCGCGGAGCTCGGATGGTGAGGGCCTCAAGCTGTCACGGAGGGGGCGATTCACGCCAAGGCGGACCGGACTTCCCGTGCGGAGTCGCCGCAGCGTGCACCGCGCACCAGCCTTGGCGGGCTTTGAGCACGTCCGGCGTCCAGAGCAGGATCCAACGGTGACGATCCCCACCCGCCATCCGAGCGTGCGTGGCTCGGCCGTCTCGCTTTGGCCGAATGCGGGGTGTTCCGGCCACTGAGGTGGCCAAGTGGGCCGGGCACAGCGTTGACGTGCTGCTCCGCGTCCACGCCGGCGCATGGAAGGACGGCGCCGTGCCAATGAGAAGATCGCTGATGCTCTCAGTGATTGATCCAGAAATGTCCTGACGGATCTCTGTGGTTGCCGAGCCCGTGATTACAGCGACCGGCGGGCTCAGCTTGATCTTCAACCTCCGCCGCGGTCGGTTCGTTGAACTGACCGACGGTTCTGGTGTTCGCCGGACGGCAAAGCGGCCCTGGCGTGATCACGTGCGTTGCCGAAGCGCCCATGATCACCGACCGAGGCCGTGAGGACGAGCCTGCTGGACGATGCCGCTCGCGTCGAGCCGCCGACCGTGTCGTTCCGGCTCCGGACCGACCTCTACGACTGTCCTACCGTCCGATCGGATGCGTCGTTCGAGCTCACCGACGTGCTGCCGGGTGCCGACGGCGCGGTCAGATCGCTGGTCGATCCAACACCGGCCCCCCGAGCGCCGGCGCGGCCACGGCGCCCTGTATGACGCCTTGAACTGCGGCCGGATCGAGGAGAGCCGGCTGCGTGCCGGGGGTTTCGGAACCTCCGCGCGAAGACCGCTCTGCCGGCCGGCGTACTCGGACCCGGCGTACTCGAACCCGGCAGACTCGGCCCCGGATGCTCCCGGTTCCAAGAAACGCACGCCAGCACCCCCTACGACGTCGGCAAAACCGTCGAACGAGACCTCACCATGACCGCCCGACGACAACGCGCAGGTCAAAAGATCAAGCTAATCGGCACCCGCACGGTCCGCCACGTGATCAGGAGGCGCTGTGAAGCTCTGCGGAGACGTGTTCCCTGATGGTGTCGGTGATCCAGGAGCGGTAGTGGGTCACGTCGGTCCAGATGCCGACTCCCGGCTCACCCTCGGGGTTGGTGGAGCAGCCGGCGCCGCCGTCCATGCGGTCCTCCATGTCGTCGCCATCGCGCGAGGTGGCTCCGATCAACTCCCACCGGCCGCCCACCCTGCGGATCTGCGGACCTCCGGAGTCGCCGTTGCAGGCGCTGGCCGCACGCCCGTGGCGCTCGCCGGTGCACAGCTCACTGCCGCGGTTGAGGGAAGTGCACCGGTTGTCGGGCACGCGTACGGTGTCGAGTTCCTGCAACTGCCGGGGACCGTTCTTACAGGTCGGGTTGTTCCTGTCCTCGCATGCCATGCCCCAGCCGATGACGCGGCTCGGCTCGCCCACCCTGCCGGGGTCGTCGGCGATGCGGATGGGTTCAAGGTCTACCTGCCGGTCCAACTGGACCAGCGCGATGTCCTGCTCGAAACCCCCGCCCCGACCGGATTCGTCGTAGCCGGGATGGGTGATGGCGCGCTTCACGCCGGTGAGAGCTCCGCCCTCGCCGCGGTCGAGAGAGCCGATCCGTACCTGCGTCCTGCCAGGCTTCATGAGTCCCTTGCAGTGGGCGGCGGTGACGACCCAGTCCGGGGCGATGAGGGAACCGCCACAGTGGTGGCTGGGTAGTCCCGGCAACTGGAAGGAGACCATGAACGAGTAGGGCTCCGTTGCGGCCTTCCCACCGATGATGGCCGGGCGGCCCGCGCTCGCCGAGCGGGCCGAGGCCGCCTCGTGGAGGGTGGCCGCGGCGGCCGTTGTGGCGGTGGTCAGTGCGAGCCCGGCCATGAGAGTGACGGCCATGAGGGTGGCGAGCACCGTTGATCGTCTGACGATTGCCTTGAACACAGATCTCCCATCAGTCGAGAGGTGCGGCTGGGGAGACACCTTGAACGTTCCACGATTCGATTACGGTTCTCGGGCGGCAAGCTCAACCGGTGGCAGCCGCACTGGCCCAGCTCACCCGCCGGTTTGCACCGCGAACTTCCGACAGCGACGAGTCGGACATTCCACGGTGGTGGGCCAGAAGCATCCACCGGCTCGACACACGGTCACACAAGGTTACCTGCGGCTCCTGACCGAAACCGACAAACCAGGTCAACTTCAATCAACGCATGTCAGAGCGCCTACGACACCACGAGTCCATATTCAGTAACCGAGCGGGCAGGCTCACCGGCCCGCCCTCTGCTCGACCGCAACTCTCTCGACGTGACCCGCGCTGGAGGCGGACGATGCCGAGATCCTTCGAACTGAGGACGTCCAGGTCGGCCCGCGCGGGCCGAATCCTTCGGACTGATGGCGTCCAGGTCGGCCGGCGCGGGCCGACCTGGACGTCATGATCAGACGAGGTCGAACCGGTCGAGGTTCATCACCTTGTCCCACGCCGCGACGAAGTCGTTCACGAACTTCTCCTTCGCGTCATCACTCGCGTAGACCTCCGCGATCGCGCGCAGCTCGGAGTTCGACCCGAAGACGAGGTCGGCCCGGCTGCCGGTCCACTTGACCTCGCCCGTGGCGGCGTCGCGACCCTCGAACGTGTTCGCGTCCTCGGACGTCGCCTTCCACGTCGTGCCCAGGTCGAGCAGGTTGCCGAAGAAGTCGTTGGTCAGTGACCCGGGGGTCGTGGTGAAGACGCCGAGCGGCGACTGCTGGGAGTTCGCGCCCAGGACACGGAGGCCACCGACGAGGACCGTCATCTCGGGGGCGCTCAGGTTCAGCAGGTTCGCCCGGTCGATCAGCAGGTACTCGGCCGGCAGCCGGTTGCCCTTCCCGAGGTAGTTGCGGAATCCGTCGGCGGTCGGCTCGAGCGCGACGAACGACTCCACGTCGGTCTGCTCCTGCGACGCGTCCACGCGGCCCGGCGTGAAGGGGACCTCGACGGCGAAGCCGGCGTCCTTGGCGGCCTGCTCGACGGCCGCACCACCGGCGAGCACGATCAGGTCGGCGAGCGAGACCTGCTTGCCGCCGGTCTGGGCGGCGTTGAAGGCCTGCTGGACTCCCTCCAGGGTGCGCAGCACCGTCGCCAGCTGGTCGGGGTCGTTGGCCTCCCATCCGCTCTGCGGCTCGAGGCGGATGCGCGCACCGTTGGCGCCGCCGCGCTTGTCACTGCCACGGAAGGACGAGGCCGACGCCCACGCGGTGGACACGAGCTGGGACACCGACAGGCCCGAGGCGAGGATCTGGCCCTTGAGGGAGGCCATGTCGTCAGCGTCGATGAGCTCGTGCGTCACCGCGGGAAGAGGGTCCTGCCACAGCAGCGTCTCGGTCGGGACCTCCGGGCCGAGATAGCGCACGATCGGGCCCATGTCGCGGTGGGTCAGCTTGAACCACGCCCGGGCGAAGGCGTCCGCGAACTCGTCGGGGTTCTCGTGGAAGCGACGCGAGATCTGCTCATAGATCGGGTCGATGCGGAGCGCGAGGTCGGTCGTCAGCATCATCGGGGCGTGGCTCTTCGACGGGTCGTGGGCGTCGGGGACGGTACCCGCTCCGGCGCCGTCCTTCGGCTTCCACTGATGCGCGCCGGCGGGGCTCTTGGTCAGCTCCCACTCGTAGCCGAAGAGGATCTCGAAGAAGCTGTTGTCCCACGTCACCGGGGTGTCCGTCCACGCACCCTCGAGCCCGCTGGTGATCGTGTCGCCGCCCTTGCCGGTGCCGTAGGTGTTCTTCCAGCCGAGGCCCTGCTCCTCGATCGAGGCAGCCTCGGGGTCGGCGCCGACGTGGTCCGACGGGCCCGCACCGTGGGACTTGCCGAAGGTGTGACCGCCTGCGATCAGAGCGACCGTCTCCTCGTCGTTCATCGCCATCCGGCGGAACGTCTCACGGATGTCGCGGGCCGAGGCGAGCGGGTCCGGGTTGCCGTTCGGGCCCTCCGGGTTGACGTAGATGAGGCCCATCTGGACCGCGGCGAGAGGGTTCTCGAGCTCCCGGTCGCCGGTGTAGCGCTCGTCACCGAGCCAGGTGGACTCGGGGCCCCAGTAGACGTCCTCGTCGGGCTCCCAGACGTCCGCACGACCGCCGGCGAAGCCGAAGGTTTTGAAACCCATCAATTCCAGGGCGACGTTGCCGGTGAGGATCAGGAGGTCGGCCCACGAGAGCTTCTGGCCGTATTTCTTCTTGACCGGCCACAGCAGGCGGCGGGCCTTGTCGAGGTTCCCGTTGTCCGGCCAGCTGTTGAGGGGGGCGAAGCGCTGCTGGCCGGCTCCGGCGCCGCCGCGGCCGTCGCTGATCCGGTAGGTGCCCGCGCTGTGCCACGCCATCCGGACCATGAGCGGGCCGTAGTGGCCGTAGTCGGCCGGCCACCAGTCCTGCGAGGTCGTCAGCACCTCCGCGATGTCCCGCTTCACGGCCGCGAGGTCGAGGGTCGTGAACGCCTCGGCGTAGTTGAACTCCTCACCGAGGGGGTTGGCCACGGCGGGGTTCTTGGCGAGGATCTTCAGGTTGAGCCGCTCCGGCCACCACTGGCGGTTTCCGCCGCCCTGAACTGGGTGCGGGGCGCGCCCGTGCGCGACCGGGCAGCCACCTTCGCCCTCCGTCTTCGGGTCTGTGACGATTGCATCATGGTTCTCAGACATGGGAATCCTTCCGACTGGGCGGATCACGGTGCTCAGGAAGTGCGGGCAGTGGAACAGTCGAGGCACAGGCCCCAGTAGATGACCTCGGCCTCGTCGATCGAGAAGCCGTGGTCGTCGGACGCGGTCAGGCAGGGCGCCTCGCCGACCGCGCAGTCGACATCAGCGACGACACCGCACGACCGGCACACGACGTGGTGGTGGTTGTCGCCGATGCGTCCCTCGAACAGGGCCGGGCTGCCGGGCGGTTCGATGCGGCGTACAAGTCCCGCCGCGGTGAGCGCGTGGAGGGCCTCGTACACGGCTTGAAGGGAGATGTGGCCTACGCGATCGCGCACCCCGGAGGCGATCGCCTCGACGTCGAGGTGATCACCGTCCCGGACGGTCTCGAGCAGTGCGACGCGGGCGGCCGTCACTCGCAGGCCGACACCGCGCAGCTCATCGGCGGTGGTCGGAGTCCTGGGTGCGCTCATGGCGCCCAACCTATCGCCATAAACACGAATAATTCAAGACAACGAATGGTCCAAGTCTAGTGTCATGTCGTGCGACGTTTGTCCTGTTGTGGCGTGATGTGCCGTCCGGATGGTGGACTTGGGGGCGGTGCGTCACGGTCAGGCCGTCTTGGTAGCAGGACGCGTACGCGAGATGGATGACGAAGAGGGGCGGCGGCTGCGGATCATCCACAGAGGCGCTGGGCCGGTGGTGACCTGGCGGCGGGCGCGGACGGTACTGCCGTCCGCACAGGGCATGCCGGTGGCCGAGATCGTCGGGGTGAGGTTCACCGGCACGGGCCGGTGCGGGAGGCGATTAGCCGCTCTTGATCCAAGATAAATGGTCAAGAACTCTCTGGTCGCGGACTGCGTAGCTGATGGGAAGCGTGCCCCCGGCATGATTCGAACATGCGACACCCGCTTGAGAAGAGAGGTGGCCTCACGGCAGGCCTAGATACTGTGACCTGCAAGAACGCCTGCTTCGCCTGCCAGTCTCAGAAAGATCATCCCGTGTATGCCCCGTGGCGAGGTGGGGGTCTCGCCCATCCGGCGGCTAGACCCCTGACGATCCGCCCCTAGCCGGTCTCAGCCTTGACTTGAGAGCGGGTCTCTCACTTTCCGGTTCCCGGGGTTGTTCAGCCTGCCCTTTTGGATCAAGGATGACATCAGGGCCGCCATGGCGTGTTCCAACAGCCGTCGTGCGTGTGCTGTATTTCGTGTGCTGTACGAAGGAGATCAAGTATCTGACCTCCTCCACACATGGGGGCCGATATGGATGGCGGCATCGTAGCGATCCTCACTGGACTCGTCGGAGTAGCGGACACACTCGGAGGCGCACTTGTCGGCAGACGAGGTGCGGTCAGAGTGGCCTCGGTGGCGAGCGATTCCAACCACGAGTCGGCGCGTCAGGCGGCCCGCCGCCAGGCCTACGCTGCGCTCGGCACGGCCGCGTTTCGGTTCGGGCGCAAGGTCGTTGACATCCAACAGATCATGGACAAGCGCTGGGCCGGACAGATCATGGACAAGCGCTGGGCCGGATCGCGTCCTACTCATGTAGGCGTGCCGGCCGAGGAGTACGCCGCGCTGGATGCCTGCTTGGACGAGGTGGCACACACCGCCATCAGCGTTCAACTACACGGACCGGTCGAGCTTGTCGATATGGCTTGGGACATCTACGCCGCTTGTCAACGTGCTGAGAGGGCTCTCGCGAAATACGGGGTAGTCGGCCGATCTGGCCTGGAAGAGATCAGAGGGGCGCTGGAAGCCGCCATGAATGAGGCGTCCCGGGCGCGTGGAATCTTCTTGAGCAACGGGCGTGCACATCTAGAGGGAAAGCCAGTGCCGCTTCAGGCCGAGCCGACCCTGCGAACCGCAGACAACGGCGACGGGGCTCAAGGCTAACGCGCTTCCGCCACAGAACCGCGGCGCTCACGAAGTAGCATCCCGGCGCGGGTTCGGGTCACGGACAGGCGCGGGTTCGGGTCACGGACATCAGCCATAGTTCATTCGGCGGCAAACTGACCCGGAGCACAGGCTGCCAGGCCCGAGCGACGGAAGCGGCGCGGCAGCATGACCGTCCGCTTTTCAGGCGGACCAACCATCCTGCCCCGCTCGACGAACACGAGGTCAGAAGGTTGTGGACGACTACCGCCGAATGCCTGTGGTGGCCGATGTCATCGTTGTCGTCAACCCCACATCCAGCAGCCAGCGGTGGATGCTCGAAGCGTTCAAAGGCTCCGCGGTGACACCATCAGCTCACGCCGGCCACGACAGTGCTCACGAGTACGCCGTCCCCGAGACGATGATCACCGCGTGCTCAACGGCGTGGTGTGGAAGATCGTGCGCGCCCACCAGCACGCCGCCAGGGCCAAAAGGGGACCGCACCCGGCCGAACCGCCAGATCACGCCCTCGGTCGATCACGCGGCGGACTGACCAGCAAGATCCATCTGGCCTGTGACGGCCGCGGCCGGTCCCTGGCGTTCGTGATCACGCTCCCGCATGAAGAAAGTTGTGGCTCCCTTGAGAATGTCGACGTCCTCGCGTAACAAGCGCAGGTAGGCCCGCCGCATTGCTGCGGCGGGCCCTCAAAACCGTGCGGGCAAATCCTCGCTGAACACGGCTCAGGTAAGCCCCGAAGGGCGATCCAGCTGTGCTGCGCCCCTGCGCCGGCGGGCGAGCAGCATGCGATGGCTAGAGGCGTGGACGAGGCGGGGCTGGCACCGTCCGAAGGGCCGGGTCGTCCGTGGTGCACGAGGTAGTCGGCAACTACCGCGCGTCGGCGGCATGAAGCCACCATCGCTCCCATCGGGCCGGAATTGAGGTGGCTGCTCGGCGGTCAGGAGATGATCTCCGCAGAGCGGACCCGCGCGTTCTGCCTGGTGAGAAGCCGTAGCGTGTACCGATCGATCGAAGGGGTCACCTGATTGCGCCGATCGACCAAGTAGCCGGTTCATCGATGGATCGTCGGGAGACGCCCCACCCAAGACCGATATGTGCCGGACGATGCTCGTCCAGGGTAATTACGTCAGGTAAGCGCCGCTGTCGCTGTCGCCGAATAATCGCCTATCATTCCTGAACATGTTTCACGTTCTCACGGCGAAGTGTCACCGGACGCAGATGGGCGAATCGGTGCACCGACTCCGTCAATCCTGAATATTGATGTATGGGTCCCAGTAGTAGTAACCCTGCTTTTCACCTTTGTGGTTGAGAACCATGAAGCTGAAATTGTAGGTGACCGTCCCCGTGTCCAAGACCTCGGACTCCCAGTAGTAGCTGTTGATTTTCTGGGTAGTGGGATTCAATGGGTCCTGGCTGCTCGGCTGCGGCTCGTTGAGGACCACCGACCTTGGTACGGGAGTGCTGATCAGACCCTGTCCGGACAGGGCGTTGAACCTGTAGAGGATGCTGGTGTACTCGGAGTTCAGAGATAGTGTCGTCTCACGCCACCTGATGATGTCCATGGGGGAGGCGTTGATCGTCAGCTCGCTTCCCGGAGTACTCCCGAGTTGGTTCTGCCGGGTCGTCATGTAGATCAAACTGCTGCTGTCGGGGATCGACGTGGGGCTGTTCGGATCGGTGTTCTTGCCGTATTTTCCGAGAATGGTTTCCGCGTCGATGGCGATGAGGACGTTAATGAACTCCGACATACAGAAATTCTCCCTGTAGTGATCCGAAAAGACAGGCCGTAGTCCAGAATCCTGCAATCACGACTTGACTGTAAATCGCCCGCACTGGAGAGCTTGCCGAGCCGGTGAACAATTGTCAAGATTTGTGAATCAAGATCCTTGAACAGGATTCCCATTAGGGCGTTCAATAAGGATGTCAAGGGCCATATTTCTTCCTTTTGGGCAACGCAAGAAATGCCGTTCCGTAGTGCCCTTAAGTGCTAGCCCTGCGCCGTTGAGTCGGTCGACTAATGGGAATCATGATGAATATCGAGACTAGAATGGTGGATTGGAAGGCGGTCGCGCAGGCGGGCGCTGCTTGGGGTTCCACGAGCGGGGAGGCCTCTCGCACGCGGGGATGGTCCGCCGGGCTGCTTCCGGTCGCGCCCGGGCCGGCGGTGCTCCCCGCGCACGTGGGAGTGAGCCGCCTGGATCCGGCACGTATGTCTGTGCGCGTCCGTCTTCCCCACGCGCGTGGGGATGATCCCGCGACCTGGACGGTTCCCAGGGACGCCGTCCCGTGCTCCCCGCGCACGCGGGATGGTCCCACCGGCGATGAACCGCAGGCGTTTTTCGGAGAGTGCTCCCCACACACGGAGATGGCCATTCCGGCTCATTCTTGGCGAGTGTGCGTGTTGTCGTCAGCGTTGTCGTCAAAGCCAGACAAGAACGCCCCGACCATGATCGGCTCGGGGCGTTTTGGCTGTTCAGATGTGGTGGTCAGCGGCGGGGTCGAACCGTTGACCTTCCGCTTTTCAGGCGGACCGATCACCCTGTTCGGATGTTGGGAACCTTGGTTAGAGGGGGGTGGACGGTAGCCCGAGTGTGCTCATGGGTGGGGACGTTGCTGTCACCGCTTCTCTGAGGCCTGCCGAGATCACTTCAGCCTGTAGGACCATGTCCACATGTCAGCGACCGAGTTCGTCGGTGTGACCGGAGACAAAGATCGTGGCGTTACCTCCAAGAACGGGCTGTACGAGTTCTGGACCGATAAGGGCGCTCACGTCTATCTCCACGACACCGATTTCAGTCGCCTGACCTATCAACTCAACCCGGCAGGCCGCCGGTGCTGGAGCTCGTCTACGCCCCGCGATGGGCTCCGGCCGAGCTACCCGGGGCACCCGGTCACCGCTGCCTCATCGCGTTCCATCGCGCGCCGGGCCGATACCTGGCAGGAGTAGCCGTTGCGGATCAGCAGCTTGCGCACGCCTTGGAGGGTGTAGATCAGATGGAAGCGCCGGCCGATCGCGGTCTTGACCCGAGACGGCGTCCAGAGCTGATCGGGCCGGCCGTGCCGGACGGGCCCCTTGAGCAGTTCTTGTTCCAGCGTGGCGAGTTGCCGTTCGCCGAGCCGGGGCAGCGAGGCCGGACCGTGCGAGCGCAACGCTCCGACTATCGAGACAGTCCGTCCGGACATCGGGACGGCAACGGACGAGGTACGGCATGCGCCTGTGGCGCAGGCTGGGTGCCATCGCTCCGGTGACCCCCGGCGGGGGTGCGGGTCCGCACAGGTCATGGCGGCTCAGTCGCGGGTTTTGAGGCGGTCGTTGTAGTAGTGCTCCCCGCCGACCAGGACTGAGGTGATAAGGACCGGGAGACCATCGGAAGTTCGCGGGACCTCCTGGGAGGTCTGGCGGGTGAATCCCAGCGAGACGCCGGGGATGAACGGGTACTCGATCTCCGTCTGGTCGACGTTCCAACCGCGCTCGGCCGCGCGGCGGAAGATCTCCTCGGCCGGAGTCCGGAACACATCGTCACCGTCCAGCAGGACGCGCGTGCTGGTCTGCTTGCCCTCGCCAGGCCACCACAGTTCGACCGCGGTGACGAGGGCCCCCGTTTCCAGTAGGACCTGCACGCCGACTCCGTCGCAGGACGTGGAGATGGTCACCGGGGCCCGGTTCCGGCGGGTCCGTACTTTGGGCTCTCCCCAGGGGGAAACCGCCGCGACGGCCTCGTCGAGTGTCATCCCGAGTTGTACGGGAGCGACTCCATAGGGCGGATTCAGCACAAGGTCCATGGTCGTTCCCTCTTCGCCTCACTTCAGAATGTCGTAGTCGATCATCCAGGCGCTGGGACTGTAAAACGAACGGTTTGCGTATAGCTCCTGATCGAGGCTGCGCCGGCGAGCCAAGGCGTGTTCGGGACTGTTTCTGCGGATCCGCGGGTCCCGTGCTGTTAGGAGGACGAGCAGCCGCTCGACGATGCAGCGGGTCAGGGAGTCCTTGTCCAGGAACGCCCAGCCGGTGATGTCGGACAGGAAGCGGGAGAACTCGGTCTTGCCGGACCCGGCGTATCGGATCGCACTCGATGCCATCTCGGTCACCTTTGACGGCAAGGAAGCCGCAGCCAACACCGTACGGCGGAAGCGGGCGATCCTTCATCACCTCCTGGAGCTGGCGGTGGAACAGAAGATGTTCGCGACCAACCCACTGCACGAGATCAAGTGGAAGCAGCCCAAGGCCGTCACCGTCGTCGACCCCCGTACGGTGATCAATCCGGCTCAGGCGAAGCAGCTCCTGGCCGCCGTGCCCAAGGTCGGCCGCACTCGGGGCGTCCGGCTCAAGGCCCTGTTCGCCTGCATCTACTACGCGGGCCTGCGGCCAGAAGAGGCGACGAACCTTCGCCTGAAGAACTGCACCCTGCCCGAATCGGGATGGGGGCAGATCATCCTTGAGAAGGTGAGACCGCAGGCGAACAAGCGATGGACCGACTCGGGGGAGACCCACGAGTCGCGCAGTCTCAAGCACCGGGCGAAGAAGGAGACCAGGGAGATCCCCATCCCATCTGCCCTGGTGGCCATCCTCCGTGAGCACATCGACGCCTACGGCACCGAGGACGACGGCCGGCTGTTCCGGACGACCAAGGGAGGTTGCTATTCCAGTTCGGCATGCTCCTACGTTTGGCAGGAAGCGCGAGCGCTCGTCTTCACCGATGAGCAGGTGAGGTCACCGCTCGCCGCCCGGCCCTACGACCTGCGACACGCCGCCCTGTCCCTCTGGCTCAACGCGGGCGTACCGGCCACCGAGGTGGCCAAGCGAGCCGGGCACAGTGTGGAGGTTCTCCACCGGGTGTACGCCAAGTGCATGGAAGGGCAGCAGGAACGGATGAACGGGAAGATCGGCAGCGCTCTCGATGGGTGATCGACACAGACGCTCGTCTCGGGCCCCGGCACAAGCCGGGGCCTTCTTCATTGAGGGCTTCGTCAAGGTGCGGCAGGCGCCCCCGTGGGGATGGCCCAGCGGCCTGCCGCACCTTGAGGAGGGGGTTGGTCAGTTGCCTCGGGGCGGGCCGAGCGGGGCCTCGGTGCTGTCGACCAGCTCGCAGTCGGCCACGGGCCCGTTGGAGACGCGCGCCCGGATGGCGGCGATTATCCCCCCCTGATTCTCGGAGACGCTGAACTCCAGCACCGCGACCTGGTCGTCCTTGACGACCTTGGGGTCGATCGTGAAGCCTCGCCCCCAGTTCTCCGGTACCGAGACGCTGAGGGGAGCGTCCTCCTTGGACAGGAAGCTCTCGCTGCGGGGCTGCGGGCTGCACTGCTTGCCCATGGGAACGTAGTCCACGACCGCGTTGAGACCCATGTCCCGCAGATCTGCCTGCAGGCTTTTGGGATCCTTGGCCTCGTTGATGGTGATGAGGATGGTGCCGTCGTCATTCTGGGAGACGGCGTAGGCCGCGCCGCCGCCCAGAGCCAGCGGGGCGGCGATCGCCACGGCGGCGGCCAGCACCGGGGCCAAGACAGCAGGGCGTAGCAGTCGCCACTTCGGCCTGGCGGGTCGAGCGTCCTGGTGAATCTCGGTCATCACGAACTCCTTGAGGCGTCGGTGCCGGTCCCGCGGGAGTTCGGGCTCCACCTGAAACGGCAGTAGCCGGGCCAGCTCTTCTCGCTCGCCTGCGTTCATCGGTACTCCTCCCTTGTGAACCGGACCGCGGTATCGCGGTCACCTCTTACCTGTCGTGACGGCCAAGGTGGTTCCCTTTCAGCCGCGAACTTCTCCAGCTTCTTCCGCGCCCGGGACAGCCGGGACCGGACCGTGCCCACCGAGATGCCGAGCGCCTCGGCCGCCTCGGCGTAGCCGAGGCCCGCCCCGACGACCAACGCGAACACCTCCTGCTCCTGGCGGCGCAGCCTGCCGTAGACCCGCCGGATCGCAGCCAGCCGCTCGGTGTCGTCGATGCGCCCCACCACCTCGTCGGCGAGGTCCGAGACCTCCTCGCTTCTGGGCATCCGGGTCAGGGCGTCGTCGTATCGGCGGGCGGCCCGCCGGGTATTGCGTGCGACGTTGGTGGCGATGCCCAGCAACCACGGCCGCAGGGAGCCGTCGTTGGCGTCGATGCGGTGCCGCAGCCGCCAGGCCTCCAGGAAGGTCAGGGACGTCACGTCCTCGGCGGTCGACCAGTTGCCCGTCAGCCGGAAGGCATGGCCGTACACCGATCGGGCGAACTCATCGAAGAGCTGCTCGAACGCCTCTGTATCTCCGTCACGTATCCGGGCACGTATTGACATGTCCACACACAGGGACTGTCCACAGCGCCACCTGGGTTCCCGAAAAGCGCAAAGAAGTCCGGCGGCAGTGACGGCTACAACTTGCAGGACGAGCAGTGGGAAGCCCGCCGGTTCTTCGTCCGCGACTCGAATGGCCGCGTGGTCAACATCCTGGGGTATCGATGACCGCAAAGAGCCCGACAGCAGTTTCAGGTGATGTGCGGTACAGCCCTGCCAGCCAGGAAGTAGCCGATCCGCAGCCGCATTGACCGGTCCACCGCCAGCGTCTCGACCTCCTCGCGTGGCACCCAACGGACTTCACGGGATTCGTCGCCCGGTGTCGGCTCGCCCTCGACGGCGCGACCGGTGAGCACGATGGAGAACTCCTGGCGAGCCTCGCCGTTGGAGGTGTAGAGGATGACGTGCCGAGGATCGGTGTAGGTGCCGATCAGGCCGGTGACCTCACACTTGATTCCGGTCTCCTCCGGTGTCTCGCGGATCGCAGCCTCGGGAAGGGACTCGCCCAGGTCGATCGCGCCGCCGGGAACGGCCCAGTCGCCGTTGTCGCTGCGGCGGATCATCGGGATCTCGCCCGTCTCGTTGGTGACTACGACGTTCACCGATGGAACAAGGCTGTTGGGCTTGGGCGCGACGGGGCCGTCGTAGAAGTCGATCCGGCGGGTCATGGGACAGGACCCACCGGCGTGGGCGCTGAACCGAAGTCCTTGACAGGGCCGAACCCGGCGCGGTACAAAACCATCTAGTTATAAAACCGAAAGGTAATCAATATGGCTGCCGACGTTCTCGACGCAACGTTCGCCGCGCTGGCCGACCCGACCCGGCGAGCGATTCTGGCCCGGCTGATGGAGGGCGAGGCCACGGTGACCGAATTGGCCGCGCCGTTTGCGATGAGCCAACCGGGCATCTCCAAGCACCTGCGGGTGCTGGAGCGGGCCGGGCTGATCTCTCGTGGACGCGACGCGCAGCGCAGGCCCCGCCGGCTGGAGGCCAGCCCGCTTAAGGACGCCATGGATTGGCTGGCGAACTACCGCTCCTACTGGGAGGAGAGCTATCAGAGGCTGGACGACCTGCTCGGCGAACTCGAGTCCGGCGGACCGAAGGCCGTCGAACGGGAAAGTCCATGATGTCGCGGCAGGAGCAGACCGAAGGCCTAACGGTACGGGCAGTGTCCGACACCGACCTCGTGCTCACCAGGACGTTCGCCGCACCCCGCCGGCTCGTCTTCGACGCGTTCACCCGGCCCGAGTTGCTCCGGCGGTGGCACGGCGCGCGCGGCTGGCACCTCGTCGTCTGTGAGGTCGACTTGCGTCCGGGCGGTGTCTGGCGCTTCGTGTCGCGCGGGCCGGACGGTGCCGAGTTGGGCCACGGCGGGGTGTTCCACGAGGTCGATGCGCCCGGCCGGCTGGTCCAGAGCGAGGTCCATGACGGCTGGGACGCGGGTGAGGCCCTCGTCACTACCGTCTTCGACGAGCGGGACGGCCGAACCGTGATGACCACCACGGTGCGCTACCCCTCGCGGGAGGTCCGCGACAGCGTGCTCCGTACCCCCATGAAACGCGGCGCGGGCGAGGCGTACGACCGTCTCGCCGAGATGCTCAACGAGATGACCTTGAAAGGCGAGCTGTAATGACCGACACCCAGCCCACGCGGCCCGAAATCCCGGCCGACATCGCCGATATCCCGGCCAGCCTCACTGGACCGCCCGTCCGTCCCGGCGCGCTTCTCCTCGAGCTCGTCCCGGTGCCTGTCACGGACATCGACCGGGCCAAGGCTTTCTACGCCGACCGCCTCGGCTTCCACGTGGACGTCGACGTGCGGCCCTCGGACGGGGTTCGAATCGTTCAGCTCACCCCGCCGGGCTCGGCCTGCTCGATCACCCTGACCGAGGGCATCTCGTCCCTCGACATGCCGGTCGGCACGTTGCGCGGCCTGCACCTGGTAGTGAGCGACATTGAGAAGGCCCGTGAGGTACTCCTCGAGCGCGGTGCGGACGTGGGTCCGGTCGAGGACCTGGGCGGTGTCTACTACGCTCGCTTCGCCGACCCGGACGGCAACACCTGGACTCTCCAGCACATGCCCTGGCGCGTCTAAGGACGCTTTTGAAGCCGTCCAAGTAGGTCAAGGCCATGTATGAGCCGGGACCGAACGCATCAGGATCAAGCTCTACTGGTGTAGCACCGGCCTGGACGGCTCTGAAACTGTCGACGTAGGTCGCGACCATGGCCGCGGCCCTATCACCTTGCGCAGGTGCATGACCGGGGCGTTGGAGGCGAGGTGATGCCGGAAGCTTGACCGGCACACCGTTCTTCCAGGATCTTGGCCTGTGTGACTTCCGGCCCTGGTGAGGGAGACGCTCCGTCAAAAGGCGTCTCTGGCTCTGACAAGGTCGTGTCGGCTGTTCCTCGGCGGCGACTCTTGATAGCGGTGATGGTTACGGTGGTCGCCGTCGTCCTGTGTGCGGTGGCGACGGGTTTCTTGCTCCAGGAACGGCCGTCCCTCACCGTCCTGCCCCCGCCCGACGGGCCTTGGCCGGAGACGCTCTTCTCCGTCTGGCTCTGTCCGGACAAGAAGGGGGAGGGCGAGGGCGCTGAGAAATGCCGGAGCGGAGTCACCGACCGGCAGCGGCGAGCGGTCGAGACGGTGATCCGCGGAGTGCCCGGTGTCGAGAAGTTCATGTTTGTGAGTGCCGGAGAGGCGGCCAGGCAGACGGCCGAGCAGTTCGGTGAGGAGGGTCTCCTCACCGAGGAGGAGGCTCCACCGTCGTTCGACGGCCACCTGCGGAACGTCGGGGATGAGGACGCGACGCGTCCCCTGATGGACGGCCTGCGAGCGGCTGTAGAGGACCTGCCTGGCGTGGTGTCCGTGAACTTCTCCACCGAGCACCTCTTCTGGGACGGAAAATCGGATCTGTCGGTCCAGCTCTGCGGGGAGGGCCTGGAGCAGGAACCGCCCTGTACGGGGCGAGGACGGCCCACAGGGCAGGAGCGAGAGGCGATCGAGGCGGTGCTCGCGACGGTCGGCGGGATTGACAAGGTCTATTTCCAGGAGGCCGAGCACACGCGCAAGGTCGCCGAGTACATGCTGGGCGAGCCGCCCGCCCTTCATGAGGTGGTCGAGAGCTACGAGATCAAGATTACCGACAGGCGGGCGGTGGACGCGGTCAAGTCGGTGCTCCGGAATGTTTCAGGAGTAGGCAAGGTCGTGGTGCGGTAGTCCGGCCTCCGGGGCGGCCGGGAGAGTTCAGGGTGTAGAGAGTTCTGGCGTAGTAGATATTTGTCCGGCTCTCGCAGAGGCTGATCCTTGTCCGCTGCCCGATAGACCTGCTGTGATGCGTCACGCGGTCACAGCAGAGATAGGCAGAACGGGTGTATATCTCAATCCTGCCGGTCGCCTGGGCATGGTCCGGGCCTTTCTTCATTGAGACTAGTCACCCCTGGAAGTGCGGCGCGAGCTCGGCAAACCTGTAACCGCTCAGCGCTGCGAAAACGAGGTAGGCGATCCAGGCCGACTTGTGTTTTCGCAGGATCACAAGCACGACGGTGGCGAGGAACAGGCTGATCCCTGAGGAGAGGAAGGCAAGGAACACCCCGTCCGGATCGCTGAAGTCCGGCATCTCCGGATCCCAGCTGTAGCTGGTCGGCATGAAGCTGATGAGCATCATGAACAGCGCGAGGATGGAGATGCCGGTGCTGGTCAGGGCGATAGCAGCCCTTTGACACCCACGACCGTACGCGTCAGGGGCAAGCTGCTCCTCTGGAGATTCGCTGCTCATCACAGAGTCTCTCCGTATCTCGCTGAGCGTTCAGTGCCTCTGGAAGAGGTCGTTTCTCGTAGTCCGGGAAGCTTTCACGATCTAGAGCGATCAGGCAGTCAACGATCTCATGCTTCAAGCCCTGTTACTCTCCGAACCCTTCAATCCATAGATGTAACGCTCTGTGGCGATCTATGGAGTGTTGTCCGGTACGAAGAGTGCCAGCCATTGTATGGTGGCTCATCCTAGGTCGAGCCCCTCACAGGTCTGAGAATTCACAACAAAATGATCTACGATGTGCTTTGATCTCTCGTTGTAGCGGTGGTGAGAAGAGGAGGAAGGGCTCGGCTGAAACCCCGGGAGCAGCGATGTCAAAGCCGAATGGGGACGAATGGCGGCTTCGGGTCGGCGGTCGGCTGTATGGGTGAGCGCCGCTGTAGCGCTTGTGGTCGCGGCCGTCGCTTGGTCCGCCCTGCAGCCGTTCTGGTCTGATGTAGCGGGCACAGCCAAAGAGGAGGTTGTCTCGGTCGACTCCTCGACGCGCGAGGCGCTCCTTGAGGCCGCTGACCGTTTTTTGGAGACGGATCCCGATCGTGTCGGAAGCTATGCCTTGGCCAATGACAGGCCGGATCTGAGTCCGCGTGTGTTCTGCCATGAGGAATTCATAGAGGTACGTCGGAAAAGCTCTCAACTATTGCTCGGGATCGTGGCCGCGTGTGAGGAGCTAGCCCGTTCCGGGACCTTGCTCGTTGGCGGCAGCGGGTACCGGACCTCGCTTCTTCTGACCGTCGAGTCGGTCGATGGACGCTTGACCATACGGCAGGTGGAGGAGGCTTCGGACGGTGACCTGAACGTCCCCTCGGTCCGCGAGATGTTCTCCCCCCGGGGTGCGCCGCGGGCATTGGAACTGGCGGCCACCGGTTCGGACATGCACTCTGTGGTCAGAGAAGAGGCCCGCGAGGCCTTCGGCCTGCCTGCGGACGCCGATGTCACGTACATCACCGACCTGGAGAGCACTTCCAGCCCTCGTCCGTAGTCCGTGGGCTCGTCCACGTGATGTTTCTGGCCAGGCCCTGGCCGATTCATCTACATGACGGGCATGACTCGTACAGAGATCATTCTGTAGGGGCTTTGGGACGGCTGCAGAATCGGGAGGCTCTGGCGTGCCGGCGGTTTGCCAAGTTGGGGGGCGACCTGCGGAAACGCTGCCAAGATCATTCCGCGTATATTCCGTGACCGCTGGCACAGGGCTGCCTACGGCTGCATTCGGCTGCCTAGGTGTGCTGAGGTGCGATCATGAATAGCCCCAGGTCAGGGGCATATTCGCTGGTAAGAAGAGTGCCCCCGGCATGATTCGAACATGCGACACCCGCTTTAGGAGAGCGATCGTCTTTTTTCTGAATTACCCTTCTGAGCTGCTAAAACTTTACATCTACGATCACATCTCTATTGATCATTCCATGCATGCTCCATAGCTGGAAACTCGGTTGCTGCGGTCATCCGGTGGCAAGGCCTGACGAAGGAGGGCCGCGGCAGTCGATCGCCCCAGCCCGTACAGGGAAGCACCGAAGTAAGCGATCGCCACGGTCTGAAGGCGGTTGTTTGCGATTGGGTAACTCGACCGACATGGGCATTCGGTCTGCTCTAGACACCTAACTATGAGCATGTGGTGGCGGATGTTGGTGGCTGTAGGGGTGGCTGCGTTCGCGGCGGGAGCGGCGGCGTTGGCTGACAGTAAGCCATGGGCGACGGTGATCTGGGCGGGGATCGGCGGAGTAGGAACCGCATTCGCACCGACGATATGGGAGCGCTGGAAGGCTGGACAGGCAGCCGGTGAAGCGATGGAGGATGTGGCAGAGCTGCTACCGGAGGGACCAGCGGCGCTGTTGCACCCGTTGCGAGCGGTGGTGCCGTTCACTGGACGAGAGCAGGAACTGGAGCAATTGCTGGCATGGTGTGCTGATCCGGATGCGGAGCGGTTGCGGTTGTTGGTGGGGCCCGGCGGGGTGGGGAAATCCCGCTTGGCAGTGGAATTAGCAACGCGACTGGAACCTTTGTGGGGAGCTGTGGAGGTCCGCGATGATACCGAGGCTCAAGCATTATCGAAGTGGCGGGTGAGCAGCGGAGATCGATTGTTAATCGTGGTCGATTACGCCGAAACCCGTACCGAGCTAGCAGCATTGTTACAGGAGGTGGCCGCTGATATAGGGCGGCGAGTGCGGGTGTTGCTGCTGGCGCGTAGTGCTGGGGAGTGGTGGCGACAACTGGGGGCGCAATCGGTACGGGTGCGGCAGATGGTTGCAGCAGCCGGGCAAGGGTTGTTACTGGCGGAAGAGGTGCAAGAGCGTGCATCGGATCGTCAGGTGGTAGCCGAAGCGGTGCCGCATTTCGCTAAGGCGTTGCGAGTAGCGGTGCCGAGACGGATAGAAGTAGAGCTGAGCGAGGGACCTCAGCGGATCTTGGATTTGCATGCGGCGGCGTTGGTAATCGTGTTGCGATCAATGCCACAGACGGCATCGCAGGTCGGGCCGGTTACAGTAAGCGATGTGCTGGAGGAGTTGCTAGGGCATGAGCGACGATTTTGGCTACAAAGCGCCCAAGCACGAGGATTTTTCTCCGGTCCACAAGGATTGAGCACAACAGCGATAGAGCAGATAGTGGCGGCAGGCACCTTTTTGGGGGCACGGAACCGAGTGCAGGCAGCCGCAGTGGTGGGGCGAGTTCCGGACGGAACTGCATCGGCACGGGTGGCGGACTGGTTGCGGGAATTGTATCCCCCCGATATGGACGATGATCAGCAGTGGCTGGGACGGCTGCGGCCGGACCGGCTAGCCGAGTTGCACATCACTCGGCAGTTGAGCAACTGCCCGGAGTTGCTGACAGCTTGTTTAAAGGATCTAGATGCGCAGCAGAGGCGACGAGCACTGGTGACATTAGCTCAGGCAGCACAAGAACTGGACGACGCCGGGGAGATGGTGCAGCAACTGCTGCCCGATGTCGCCGATGAAGTCGGGACAGTTTCAGCTCCACGAGAGACGTTAGTGGCGTTGTACGAAGTACTGCCCTACCCATCCCTGATTTTGGCTGACTCACACGCCATGTTGGCACAACGCATCTTAGACAGCATTCCCGATGATGCTGAAGACGCGGAGCGCGCCCGTTGGTTATCTGCTGCGGGTTTACATCTATCGGATCTGGGTCGCCTTGCCGACGCTTTTTCTTACGAGACAGAAGCTGTTGCCATTCGCCGCAGATTGGTCAATCATTACCCTAGTCTCCACTATCCCGGGCTTGCCGCTTCGCTTGCAAATCTTGCTGCAACATTTTCCGACCTAGGTCGACCCGCCGATGCGCTCCCTGTCATCAATGAAGCTTGTACGATTTACCGTAAATTGACAGATAATCATCCTGGTCAATATCAGTCTAGGCTTGCTGATGCCGTTTCTAAATCAGGAATCTATCGGGCGGAAGCAGGTCATCCTCTCGATGCGCTTCCTAGCTTCAAGGAGGCTCTTTCCATTTATCGCGACTTGGCTGAAAGTCACCCTGAACGCTATCGTTCTGGCCTTGCCAGCTCTCTAAATAATCTCGGCACAGCATTGGCCGAACTGGGGAAACATGCCGATTCACTCCCCCTTACTAGAGAAGCTGCCGCTATTTACCGGGAATTGGCCGAGCGTAATCCCGACCGCTATCAGCCAAGTTTAGCGCATTCTCTGACCGGTGTTGGGACTCGTCTAGTAGATCTAGGGAAGCCTGAGGATGCGCTTTCTGTTACCGAGGAAGCTTTTTTCATTTACCGGGAACTGGCTGAGCGTTACCCCGACCGCTACCGATCCAATCTCTCTGATTGTCTTTCCAATATGGGTGTATATTTTTTCGCTTTAGGCCGCACTGCTGAAGCGCTTCGCGCAGAGCAGCAAGCAATGAACATTCGCCGCGAGCTATCTACTCAATATCCGGACCGCTATCTCCCTCATCTTGCCCGTTCTCTTTCTAATCTTGGAAATTACTACTCGACCCTAAGCCAGCACGATGAGGCTCTTAGTGTTGAAAAAGAAGCCGTAGCCATCTATCGCGAATTGACAATACTCTACCCAGATCGACACCTTAATGATCTCGCAAGCACTCTATCTCAACTCGGCCTCCGATTCTCGGAGTTAGGTCATCCCGTCGACTCGCTCGCAGCCGCAAAAGAATCAATTTTAATTCATCGGGAATTATCTACCCGCTATTCAGATCGCTATCTTCCTAAGCTTGCTGGCTCTCTATCTAATTTCGGTGTCTGCTGCTCAAGTTCAGGTAAGTATGGCGAGGCTCTTGATGTTGAAAAAGAAGCCGTAGCCATCTATCGCGAATTAACCATACGCTATCCCGATCGATATCGTGCCGACCTTGCAATTTCCCTTTCCAATCTTGGCTCCTATTATTCAGAAATTGGCCAGGCCGCTGACGCCCTTCATGAGGCCAAGGAGGCTGTCGTTATTTTTCGTGAGGTGGCGACCCTCTATCCAGATCGATATCGACCTAGTCTCGCCCGGGCTTTACTTAATCTCAGCACTTGCCTCTCAAAGCTGGATAGATTTACGGAGGCTCTCCCTCTTGCGGAAGAAGCCGTTGCCATTTATCGAAATCTGACCGTTAAATCCAGCCGTCGCTATCGCCCCTATCTTGTTCGTTCTTTGAGGGATCTTTCAAATCTCCTTGCAAAGGTGGGGCGAGAAGAAGAAGCTGACGAAGCTTTAGACGAAGCATGGGATATCGTCGATTTCGACGGCGAAGAAGACCTTGAGTGATGAGGCGCGTGGGCGGTGCTGGCCGCGACCGGCCGAAGAGCCGCAGCGCGGCCAGCGACCGCCCGACGCGCGGCGAGACGCCGAAGGCGGCTCGCCTTTAAAGACGTAGAGAAAGTTCTCATCCGGAGGAGTCGACCTCCGATGATCTTGGACTCTGTGATGGCTACTCGGGAGCGTCGCCGGCCTCGGCTGTGCGTTCCTCGGTGGTGGTGACGAAGCTGCCCATGCCGCGCTCGGTCCGGATCCAGCAGTCCTTGCGCAGAGCGTTCATGACTTTCTGTGCGGTCTGGGTGGCGATCCCGAACTCTTGGGTCAGGTCGATGACCGAGGGGATGCGCTGGCCGGGCTTGTACTGGCCGGTCTCGATGCGCTTGACGATGATGTCTCGTACCTGTCGCCACCTGGGCAGATCGTCGCGCAGCTCGGTCATGAGAACACGGTAGAAGTCGACGGTGGAGAGCCATCCACCAGCACATACTGCGGTGTTCTATGGTGTACTACAGCATGGTGTGCTTATGATGCGGACATGGCCAACGACGAGAGACCGCACCCGAGAAGGAGACGAAGGCCTTCGAGCTTGACCTGTCCAACTCAAGCAGGTCCGACTTTAAAAGCCGAAATGGCACATTCACGGATGGCGAGTACGGCAGGAGGTGAAGGATGACCGCAACCCTCCTCGACGGCGCGGGAACGGTGGAGGCGGCTGAGGAACTCCGTACGGCCCTGGCACGACACGGGATAACCGCCGATGTTCATGACGGATACGGGCTGGCGTTGGTGTCGGTCTGGGTGGGGCTGGTCGTCTGGTGTCATGGCGGGCGGTTCTGCTGGCGCATCGGGTGGAACGCCCGTCAGCATCGCCCCGTCTACGCCTGGCATCCGGCGGTAGAGCCCGTTCGGGCCGCGCACCGGGTTGCTCTGCGATATGCGGAGCTGCGACAGATGCAGGCGCAACCGCAGACGCTCACCGAGCACCCGCCGGCGCCGGACCCGGCTGCGATGGAAGACGAGGCGCCGTGCTGACCGGGCGGGAGACGACCGATCATGTCGCCGCGGACATGCCTCCTTCACGTTCGGAGGATTCACCTTCGGGGCTCTGGCGGCCGGTCAAGGTCGGAGACTTGGTCGAGGTTGTCTCGATGGAGGGCAATCCCGATCTGATCCGAAAGCGGGCCTCCTGGTTGGTGGGGCAGACGGCCCGAGTTGTCTTCACTCCAGCGCGTAGCCCCCTGGTCGAGGTGGAACTACAGGAGCATCCCCTGGCCAAGGGGCGGCGTCGGCTGTGGAAGCTGCATGCCGCCGGGTTGAAGGTGCTGCCCACCCCGGGAGACGAACAGCCGGGGCGATCATCGCAACGGCGTCCGGTGCGGGCGGGGGACCGGGCGACGGTCATCCAGCTGCTGCACAGTCACAGCCGCGCCCGTGCACACGGCCAGTGGCTGATCGGCCAATGGGGGACGATTCTGCGTCGTCTGCGCAACGGCTACGTCCTGGTCGAGCTCGACGAGACCTCCACACGCCTGGGCGGGGCACGGCGCTGGCATCTGCACCTGGGCGACCTGCTCGTCGAAGCTGTCGAGCCTCCGGCCGACGAACAGGACGGCCTTTACGGTGTCGGCCTGTCGCTGTCCGATCGTGAGGTCGTCCGGCACGCGGTGCCGCCGCAGCAGACGGCGGGGTTGTGCGGAGCAAGGGTACGCCCCGTGCGGATCGGCGAATGGGTACCGCCGTTCATGCCTGCTCTGGTCAACGTCTGCCCGGTCTGTGCCAACATCGTCCGGAGTAGAGGGGCCGGCGGCTGATAGACGGGCATGACGGCGACGGCTCTGGGAGGGGTGGCGCCGTCATGCCTGGCAGGGAACCTGGTGTTTCCCTGCCCGTTTCTCTCTCGTCCCTGATACCGCCCGAGTGCGTGACTCGGTTGAAGGGGCGGCTCCGTCTTCGGTGTTCGCTCCCCGGCGTCCACCGTCCATCCCCATAGACGGAAGTCACCCTCTTGACCCTCACAACGGTTGACCCTCACAACGGCGCGATGGTCAGGGACGAGAGAGGCACGAATATCACGACCGAACAGACGCGGAAAGCGGAAAGGGGAGCGGGAAGCATGGTCTTGCCGACTGGCTATGGACTCTCCTTGAGCCGCTGCCCGCATAGTTCGGTGCAGTGGACGGCGAACCCCCAGGGAATCTGGACAGGCGCACAGTGCAACGACTGCGGGACCTGGTGGCGACTGGACCTGATCCCGCCGGACGTCACGGCTCGGCTCACCGGGGGCACTGCGCCCCGTGAGGATCTCCGGCCATCCGTAGCCGATCGTAGGCGCCCATGATCTCTTCGGCTGCGGCGTCGACCCCGACGCGGTCGGTATGGAGGCGCAGGTGAAAGAACCCCGCGTCGGTGCCTGTCTCCAGGTCGGCGAGCGTCTCGTCCCACGCGGTCAGGCGCTTGCCGGTGTCGGCGTCCCCGCGGCCTCGGGAGCGTTGCTCGGTGACCTCGCGGGGCACCCACAGCAGCACGCGCAGCCAGGAGTCCGGCGCCTTGCCGATGAGCTGGCGCAGGTCGGCGATGTTGCCCATGTGGGCGACGGGGACGTAGCCGGCGGCGTGCCGGTCTTCGATGGTCTGCCGGTCGACGGCGTAGACGTTGCCGTAGCGGCGGGTCTCGACCAGCAGCCGGCCCGCGTCGCGGAGCTTGTCCAGGTGCTCGGCGCTGACGAACTCATAGCCGTCCGCCCGGCCGGTGCCGACCTTGAGCTTGGGCAGCGGCACGAACCGCGCATCCAGCCGGGCAAGGGCGGCGGTGACGGTGTCCTTGCCGCTGGCCGGCGGGCCGTACAAGACGACTCCTTGCAGGCTCACGTGAGGATCCGCTTGAGTGCCTCGCGGGTCTGGTCGGCAAGACTGATCGCCGACCCAAGACGGTTGTCGACCGTGACATGCGCGGTGGGCGGGCTGGCCTCGACCTGGAGGCCCTCGGCGTACTGCTGCCAGTTGTCCAGCTTCCAAGCGTCGCGGGCGGCGCCGCGGAATTCGATGTACTCGCGCATCGACTCGGGATCGCAGCGGACCCAGATCGCCGCCACGTCGATGCCCTTGGCCGCGCACCGGTTCTCCAGGCGGGTGAACCATGCCTCGTCCTTCAGCTCCGCGATGAACGGGGCGGACAGGATGGTGGAGGTGCCGACGTTGAGGTTGTCCCACGCGGTCTCCATCAGGCACCGGTACTCCAGCGGCCGGACCTCCTTGAGATACAGGTCGGTGTGGCGGTCATTGGGGTCACCGCCCAGGGAGACGAGCAACCGCTCGACGATGCAGCGGGTCAGCGAGTCCTTGTCCAGGAACGCCCAGCCGGTGATGTCGGACAGGAAGCGGGAGAACTCGGTCTTGCCGGATCCGGCGTATCCACCCACCAGGACGAGGATGGGTTTGGGGCTTCCGCCGCCGTGGCGTCGACGCCAGGCGTCGACCACCCGACTACGCAACAGGGCCTGCGGGGAGCCGTCCGCCTGGATGCCGCCGACGGAGACTTTCGTGAACGCCTCCTCGATGACCTGGGCGGCGGCGTTGTCGGCTGCGGGGTCAGCGGGCGTAGGCAAATCGGAAATCACGATTTCCGCTTTCTGTGATTCACCGGGCAAAGGCGGACGAAATCCTAGTTCGGGCTCACTTGCCTGGTAAAGCAGACAATAAGCACGCCGGTAATGCGGGCCGGGGAACACCGTGCCTTGTTCATGTCCCCAGAGCGTTTGGAAGTTGGCGGCCGGGACGGTCAGGCCGTGGCGGCCGGCGGCCTGGCGGAGTCGTTCGCCTGCGCCTTCGAGGGTGAGGCCGTGGGCTTCGCGGTGTTCCCGCAGGCGGGAAGGGGTCCAGCCGGGGCGCTGGGTCGTCTTCATTGCATACCTTCGCCTTCGCACTTCGGGGACGGTGCGGTCGTGCATGTGAAAACGCATGTGTAAATGGCGTTGAGCGGAACTGAAGAAGCTTAACTAGATCGGCGTGATACCGGAAACCCCCAGCTCACGGTGAACTTAAGCCATCCCGAAAGGCGAAAGACACCGCAGAGCAAGGGAGAAACCGATGAACGTCGACCCGCAGCGCATCATCTGGGAATTGGCCGCGATCCGGGCGGAGCTGGACGAGTTGGCGTGCCGGATCGGTGAGATCACTTCGGCGCTTCGAAGACTGCCGCCTCCAGAGCGGCGAGCCGGTCCCCCAGTTCCTTGAGGCTCTGGCGGGTCTGGGCGAGTTGGTCGAGGATCTCGGCGGTCGCGTCGGGCGTCTGCGGCTTGGCGGTTTCGGCGGGGGTCTCGCGGACGAACACGCCCTTGCCCTGTTGACCGATGACCACGCCTTCGGTGCGCAGCACGCTGATCGCGGCTTTGACGACGCTGGCGGAGACGTCGAAGCGCTCGCACAGTTGGGCGATGGACGGCAGTGCCGTACCGGGCGCGAGTGCACCGCTGTGGATCTGGCCGCGCAGCTCGTCGACGATCTGCAGGTAGGCCGGCTGGCCGGTCTTCTCCACCATCATCTGCGCTCTCCTCGTCTCACCTCCAGTTGAGCACACCTCGGTAAAGAAACCAACTAAGTCTGCGAGGCACTCATTGACAACTTAGAATTCTAAGCATTCCATGTGTTCTAAGAGTTCAACCGAGCAAAGGAAACGATCATGCGCACCATCCCCATCCCCGTCGACGTCACCAAGCTCCAGGTCACCTGCGTCAAGCCCGCCAAGCCTCGCCTGGTCAACAAGGACACCGGCGAGATCAAGCGCGACAAGGACGGCAACGTCATGTACGAGCTCACGCTCCTGTTCGAAGACGAGTTCAGCCGAATGGAACTGGTCAAGGTCAGCATCACACCGGAACCGCAGGTCATCGCCGGTGAGGAGGTCGTCCCGGTCGGCCTGGTCGGCTACGTCTGGGAACAGGGCGGACGCTGGGGCATCTCCTACCGGGCAAAGTCCTTCGTCCCCGCCGGTTCCGCCGGAACGGGGGCGGACCTGTGATCGACCTCGGCCACCCCTTACTCAAGGTCCTCGCCGTCCTGGTCGCACTGATCCTGTGGCGGCGCTGGGCTCCGGTCTCCTACTGGTATGTCCTCGTCTTCCCCCGCAAGGCGGTCTGGCTGCGCTGGTCCTGGCGGCACGTGGCCTCCGGCTGCGGGCTGACCAAGAAGCGGCACCGCTGGTGGTTCACCACCGTCCCCGGCCTGATCGCCTCGACCGGCGTCGTGCGGGTCAAGCGGCGCTTCCAGCGGGTCGAGGTCGACACCAAGCCCTGGATGGGCCTACCCCGGCCGGTGCGGGACGGCTTCCGCATCACCTTCCACCTGCTCGACGGACAGGTGCCCGACGACTACGCCAAGGTCTGCGAACGCCTCGCGCACGCCTGGCGAATCGAAGCGGTCCGCGTCGTCGGCTCCCGGCCCGGCCGCGTCACCCTCCAGGGGATCACCCGCGACCCGTTGGCCCACGTCGCACCCGCCGTACCCCCGGCTGAACCCCGGGACGGCTGGCGGGCCGAAGACCTGCTGCGGCCGGTCGTCGGGGTACTGGAAACCGGCGCGGCCTGGCGGATGGACCTGCGGCTCATCCCGCACTGGATGAACGCCGGCGCCACCCAGTCCGGCAAGTCCAACCTGATCAACGCGCTCATCGTCGGCCTGGCCCCGCAACCGGTCGCCCTGGTCGGCTTCGACCTCAAAGGCGGGGTGGAATTGTCGGCCTACGCCGCCCGGCTGACCGCGCTGGCCACCACCCGCGCCGAGTGCCTCGATCTGCTCGGCGATCTGATCGCGGTGATGGGCGCGCGGATGCTGGCCTGCCGCCGCTACGGGGTGCGCGACATCTGGCAGCTCCCGGACGCCGCCCGGCCCATCCCGGTGGTGGTCCTGGTCGACGAGGTGGCCGAACTGTTCCTCACCGCCGACAAGGCCGAAAAGGATCAGGTGACCCGGACGGCTACCGCGCTGCTGCGCATCGCCCAGCTCGGCCGCGCCTTCGGCATCCACCTGATCCTGTCCGGCCAGCGCATCGGCTCCGACCTCGGCCCCGGCGTCACCGCGCTGCGCGCCCAGATCGGCGGACGGGTCTGCCACCGGGTCAACGACCCCGAAACCGCGGTGATGACGCTCGGCGACCTCGACCCCGACGCCCTCGTCGCCGCCCGATCCATCCCGCCGGAACTGCCCGGCGTGGCCGTGATCACCGGAAGCGACGGTCGCTGGTATCGCGCCCGGTCCGGCTACGTCTCCACCACCGCAGCCGAACAGGCCGCCGACACTTACGCCGACGTCACTCCCTCCTGGAACCAGGTCGCCGCCTCCGGCCTCGGCCACGAACTGCCCGGCGCCGACACTCCCGAACTCGCCGCCTGAGATCCGGAAGGAGACCCGACCATGACCACGACCGCACCTTGCCTGGCCGTACGGCTGGCCGACTCCGCACTGGTCCTCATCCTCGCAGCGATCGCCGGGGCGGGCAGCTTCACCCACATCCGCGACACCGCCACCGAGCACGGACAGTCCGGACCGATGGCCTGGGCCGTGGCGGTCTGCGTCGACCTCACGTGCGTCATGGCCGCGGGGGAACGGCAGCGCGACAAGAAGAACGGCCGCCAGCGGGACGGCTGGATCTCCTGGCCCACCCTCGTCCTGATCGGCGGGATCGCCCTGTCGCTGGCTGCGAACCTCGCTCAGGCCGAACCGTCCGCCTGGGGATGGATCACCGCCGCGACTCCGGCCGGCGCGTTCCTGATCGCGGTCTCCATGCTCGAACGCCGTGCCTCCGAACCCCGTCCCGAACCGTCCCTGGCACTCGTCCCCGTTCCGGACGCCGTACCGCACCCCGTTCCCGTCCTGAACACCGTCCCGCAGAACGTCACCGAACCGCCTGCTGCCCTACCGCTGCCCGGCCTCGCCGTACCCGACCAGAACGGCACCGAGAACAGCCAGAACGACGCTGGTACGGCTGGGCCGCTGCTCGACTACGCCCGCCGCGTCGCCGACGAACACCACAACCGGCACGGCAAGCCCATCACCCGTGACGCCCTGCGCACCCGCCTGGGCGTGTCCAGCCAACTCGCCTCCGACCTGCTGCGCGCCCTGCGCGACAGCCCCGAACCCGCCTGAGCGCAAAGGAGAACCGCCATGACCAACGACCGCCGCGCCGCCCTGATCAACGGCCTGCGCGACCTGGCCGCCTTCCTGGAGGCCAACCCTGATGTCCCCGCCCCGTGTTTCCCCCGGATCCACTACTTCGCCGAAGGAACCGACAGCGAGATGCGCGCCGAGATCGACGGCATCGCCGCGCTCCTCGGAACCGAGATCGACCCCGGTGACCTGGGCTACGGCCACTACCGGACCGGCCTGAACTTCGGCCCGGTCGAGTACACGGCCGTGGGCATCCTCGCCCGCGCCAGGGCCCGCCACGACGCCGACGTCTCGTATACGGGCTGCGTCGCCCCCGACCCCATCACCCCCGACGCCGGCACCCCTGCCCGCGCCGCCTAAATCAAGGAGAACCCCCATGCGCATCCGCATCGACGGCACCTACGCCGAACTCGCCTACGCCGCCAACAAGATCCGCACGATCCTGCCCGTCGGCCAGATATCGCCGATCATGCCGCTCCACGAACGGCCCCATACCTGGCGCGTGTTCATCAACACCGCCCCCAAGCACGACACCGGGAGATGGATCACATGAACGACGACCAGGACACCCCGCTCGTCGACATCGCGCCCAAGCGCTGGCTGTGCTGCCACTGCGGAGGGACCGGCGTCGACTCCTGCGGCCAGACCTGCCAGCACTGCGAGGGACTCGGCTTCTGCTGAGCCTCGGCGCCCCCGGCGTGACCACACATCCGCCAAGACGTCCGCCACGTCGGGGGCCATCCCGCACCGAACCTCGAAAGCCCGGAAGGGACGCACCCATCATGCCAAGCACCTACGCGGTAGCCGGACTCATCACCCGGCTCCACGATCCCCAATACGCCCGCTGGGCCTCCCAGATCCGCCGGACCGGCGGCTGCCGACAGCCCATCCACCTACGCGGCCACGTCTTCCACGTCGACCCCACCACCGGCCGGCGCCTGCACAGCTACACCACCGCAGGCGAACCGGACGGCATCCTGCGCCTCCCGTGCAAGACCCGCCGCGCGACCCGTTGCCCCTCCTGCGCCGAGACCTACCGGGCCGACACCTACCAACTGGTGCGCGCCGGCCTCGTCGGCGGCAAGGGTGTCCCCGCCTCGGTCACTGCGCACCCGTGCCTGTTCGTCACCCTCACCGCCCCCTCCTTCGGAACCGTCCACACCCGCCGAGAGAAGAACGGCACCGTCCTACCCTGCCACCCCCGCCGCGACGCTGGGATGTGCCCGCACGGGCGGGTCATGTCCTGCACCGCACGGCACAGGGCCGACGAGACGTGCCTTGGTGAACCGCTCTGCCCAGACTGCTACGACTACACCGGAAGCGTGCTGTTCAACGCCCTGGCCCCGGAACTGTGGCGGCGCTTCACCGAAGCCCTGCGCCGCCGCGTTGCCAAGCTCGGAGGCCTGACGCTCCGGGAGCTCCGTGACCAGGTCACGATCTCTTTCGCCAAGGTCGCCGAGTACCAGCGGCGCGGCGTCGTCCACTTCCACGCCGTGATCCGCCTCGACGGCCCCGACGGACCCGCCTCACCACCCCCAGCCTGGGCGACCGCTGACGCCCTGGCGGACGCCGTACGGCACGCCGCCTCCGCTGTAGCGGTCACCGTCCCTGCGGTCCCCGGCGAGCCCACGCGGGCCTTCCACTGGGGCACCCAGCTCGACGCCCGGCAGATCACTATGCACGGCGACCTCACCGACCAGGCCGTAGCCGCCTACATCGCCAAGTACGCCACCAAGGCCGCCGAATGTGTCGGCACCCTCGACCGGCGCATCAACCCCCTCGACGACCTCGCCGCACTCCCGATCCGCGACCACGCCCGACGCCTCATCGCCGAATGTCTGCGCCTGGGCGCCCTCGACGAACTGGCCGACCTCCGGCTCATCAAATGGGCCCACATGCTCGGCTTCCGCGGCCACTTCTCCACCAAATCTCGTCGTTACTCCACCACCCTTGGCAAGCTCCGTGAAGCTCGCGCTGCCTTCGCACACAGGGAGGAGATCACGACCGGTCGCCTCCCGATCCTCGACGAGGACACCGTTCTCGTGATCTCCCACTGGGAGTACGCGGGAAAGGGCTTGTCGGCCGGTGACGCGCTCCTCGCGGCCGCACTGACCGGAAAACCCTTGGCTCCGTCTCAGGGGTTCGGAGGTGGCGCCCGATGAACCGTCGCGGTGACCTCATGCCCCTGGATCAGGTGCTCGCCGAACTGGGCGGTATCTCGCGCCGGACCTTCTATCGCTGGCGTGAACTCGGTCGAGCTCCCGTGTGCGTCCAGCTCCCCAACCGGGACCTCTGCGTCTGGCGGAGTGACTTCGTTGCCTGGCTCGACTCCATGCGGGAGGCGGCGTGAACATCAGCTACGACGTGAAGCTCTGGGACATCCGCCGCAACCCCTCCAGCAAGACACCCTCCTATATGGTGCGCTGGAAGGTCGGTGGCAAGGAGAAGTCCAAGACGCTGCGCACCAAGGCACTGGCGGAGAACTTTCTCTCCGACCTCCGCCAGGCGGCGAAGAACGGGGAGCCCTTCGACATCGCCACCGGGCTCCCTATGTCCCTCCAAGCCGCCGCACCGCGCAAGACTTTCCTTGCCTTCGCGCAGCAGTACATGGAGGCGCGGTGGCTCCACACAGCCGCCAGGACCCGGGAAACGATGACGTATGCACTCATGTCCCTGGTGCCCGCGCTCGTCAAGGATCTGCCCGGCAAGCCCGATGATGAGGACCTGCGCGCCGTGCTCCGGAACCATGCCTTCCTCCCCGCCAAGCGTCGCGGGCAGCCACCGGCAGAGCAGGTAACCGCGCTCCGGTGGCTTGAGTCCGCCTCGCTGCCTCTGGTTGATCTGCAAGAGCCGAGCGTCGTCCGGGCGGCTCTCGATGCGATCGCGCTTCGCTTCGACGGTAAACCGGCTGCGGCCAACGCGGTCCGGCGGAAGCGAGGTGTCTTCCACCACATGATGGAGACGGCGGTGGAGCTCAAAGAGCTACCGTCCAACCCGTTGAAGCTGATCAAGTGGAAGCCGCCGAAGGCTGCCTCTTCGGTCGATCCGCGTACGGTGGTCAACCCGGTTCAAGCCCGAGAGCTCCTCGTCGCCGTGTCCTACGTGGGGCGCACGCGAGGGCGTCACCTGGCCGCGCTGTTCGCCTGCATGTACTACGCGGCTCTTCGGCCAGAAGAGGCGGCGGGCTTGCGACGGCAGAACTGTGACTTGCCTGCCAAGGGGTGGGGCATGATCATCCTTGAACGGGCACGGCCTCAGGCGAACAAGCGGTGGACCGACTCGGGGGAGACCCACGACTCGCGCGGCCTCAAGCACCGGGCCAGCGACGACACCAGGGAAATCCCGATTCCGCCGCGCCTCGTCGAGATCCTCCGTAGGCACATCGAGAAATACGGCGTCGCGGACGACGGCAGACTGTTCCGCACGTCGAAAGGGAAGCCGTTCTCCGCCTCGGCCTACTCGGGCGTCTGGCAGATCGCCCGGGAGCTGGCGCTCACACCGGAGCAGGCGGCCTCACCGCTGGCCGCACGGCCGTACGACCTTCGGCATGCGGCGGTCTCCCTCTGGCTCAACGCGGGAGTACCTCCGACCGAAGTCGCCCAGCGTGCCGGTCATGGGGTTGACGTGCTCCTACGGGTCTACGCCAAGTGCATCGACGGCCAGCGCTCCCGGGCCAACTGGCAGATCTCCAGTGCGCTCGACGACTGATCTCCAATCTCTCCAAGAGACCTCGGCTCCCGCTGGGGTCTCTTTCGTCGTTCGTAGTGTCCCGTGACATCGGACCTTGAGCTCTTGTCATCGAAGGCTGAGTGGTCAAGGGCGCCGACTGGTCACAGGCGGGCGATCCACTCGTGGCCCGTGAGGACGTCAGCCCCCCTGGCCGGGAAGACGCGGTTGATCAATGTCCCCGATCACTACAGCTAGTGATGCGGGTCAGGGCGTCCACGCCCGGTCTCGATGCTCGACTACCGTGTCGCGCATGGACCTCAGTGCCTACTGCGGATACTTCCTGGACTCGATCGTCGTCCAAGCTGACTCCGCCGTCAGCACTGCGAGAATCAGCCTCACGAGCGGAGCCGATGACACTGCTGTCATCGAGCTGTTTGGCGTTGTCCATATGACGATGGACAGGCCGGATGCCGAGGGCGACTTCATCGACGAGGCCGTTGTAAGCGATCTGCCGAGAACCGGAGCCTGGCCGGCTGACGCCCATCACCTTCTTCACCTTCACAACAACGACAGTGAGCTGGTCTGGCTCAGGGTGATCGGTCCCCAGGAGATCGAGATGGTGGCAAGGAGGCTCACCACCGAACATCAAAGTGGGGTCAGAAAGCGCTCGCTCAATCAGTAGCTCCATCGGTCGATCACCAATCGCGTCTCAGCAAGATCTCCATGGCCTGTAAGACGTCGGTAACAGTGTGGTCCGCTTTGTGGTCAGCGTCTGGCCAGGTGCCTCGGTCGATCCATATCGTCCGTAGACCTGCCGACCGCCCGCCGGCGATGTCCGCGGTGAGGTTGTCACCGATCACCCAGCCTCCGCCGGAGAGAGTCATCCCGCAGCGCTCGGCCGCGATCTCGAAGAGTCTCGTTTCGGGCTTGCGGATGCCCTCGATGCCAGAAAGCGCCATGGCGTCCACAGCCTCCGCCAGCCCCGTCTGCCGGATCTTCCCCAACTGGTTGTCCGCCGTCCCGTTGGTGACGATCGCCACCCGCCATCCCGACGCCCGTAGCCGGAACAGGCCGTCTATGACCTCGGGTCGACAATGGACGAGGTGCGGCATGCGCCTTCGGTACTGACTCCAGAGCTCGTCAACCGGATCGGGGAGTCCGAAGTGCTCTCGTACCTTGGCGAAGAACACTTCGCGGTGCGGGTGGCCGGAACGGTCGAGGGCGATCAGCCAGCTCACGCCGTCGTGTCCGAGATCGCGGTCTTGGGCGAACTCCTCGGCCCACACGCGGAACGCCTCGTCCAGGTCGACGAGGGTGTTGTCCAGGTCGAAGAGGGCCAGTCGCTGCACGGGAACCGAGCCTATCCGGCGCTGTTTCCCGGATCCGTGCGCTCCGCGCCGGCGCCGTTTGGGTGACCTGAGCTGGCGAAACGGCATCAAGATCATCACGTGCATGCTCCGCGACCGCTGACATACGGCTGCCTACAGTGACATCTCGCTGCCTATGGCCGTGAAGGGGAGGGAAGGCGAAAGCCCAGGTGGGAGGGCATTTTCGCTGGTAAGAAGAGTGCCCCCGGCATGATTCGAACATGCGACACCCGCTTTAGGAGAGCGGTGCTCTATCCCCTGAGCTACGGAGGCAGGGGCTACCCGTAAGAGTAGCGAAAATGGCGAGTGCGTGTGCAGCCGAGGGGTGGGCGAGAGCGGAATGATGGGTCACTGCTTCGCTGAGCTGCGGTAAAGGGGCGACAAGCGGGGCGGGATCTCGGGTGGGGCGTGGCTAGTGTCACGGTCCGTGATCGAACGGCGGCGGAAGCAGCTTCGGGGGCATCGCGCGCTGCGACCGTTGGTGCTGTGCGGGGCGATGTTGGCGCCCGCGCTTTTGGCGGGCGGCCTTCTGGCGGCTGAGCTTACCGGGTATGGCGGGGGGTCTCGGGGAGCTGCCGCACAGGCGGAGCCCGGGAGGGGTGTGGCGCCGCTGGTGATGGCGCCTGTGCGGGACGGGATCTTCGAGCCGAGGCTGGTGCCGCCACCCTCTCCTTCCCCTTTTCCTCGTTCCTCCTCGCCCGGGCCGGGGCGGGTGTACGGGGGCTGGGCGTCTCCTGTCGGGGTGGGCGTGCGCCGGGCGGCGGAGGACGCCGCTCACGTGGATGTTCCCGATGTCGTGCGGAAGGTGTTGCCCCGGCGTTCCGAGCCGCCTCCGGCGAGGCGGGCGTCGCCTGAACCCGCGCGGACGGAGGACGGGTTCGGATGTCCGGTGGAGTGGCGGGAGACCTGGTTGTGGGAGGTCTGTCAGGAACACGCACGGCGTGAGACGTGAGGGAAGCGGCGTGAGACCTGAGGAAAAGCGCGGTGGAAGCTCGGAGAAAGCGCGGTGGAAGCCCCGGGAAAGCGCGGCGGGACCTGAGGGAAAGTACGGCGGGAGCTTGGGGAAAGCGCTGTGGGATCTGAGGGGAGGGGGTCAAATGGGGTGTTCGACACATATCCGCTGTGGGGAGTCGGGCCCGGGCACTCGGCGAGCTGTAGTAGCGTGCGTGCCTGGCCCAGGTCAAGAGTTCGCAAACGGAGGGGTCGAACGTGCCACCTCGTCGATCAGCGGGTCTGATCGCCGTTGTCGCGACCATGACTTCCCTTACGCCGGGGGCCGCCGCCGCGCAGCGTGCACCGGTGGAGGCCCGGTCCGTCGTCGGTGAGTCCATGGGACTTGCCGTGCTGGGCCACAGGTCCGTGAGTTCGGCCGGCCCGCGTCCTGGGTCCGCGGCGCTCATCGGGTCGCGCTCCGAGCCGGTGAGTCTGGCCGGCTCGCGCCCCGGGTCTGCTGCTCTCACCGGACCGGGGTATGAGACCGTGAGCCTGGCCGAGCTGCGCCGCGAGCCGGTGAACCTCACCGAGTTGCGCCGTGAGGCGGAGAAGGCGTCCAAAGACCTGGAAGGCGCGACGAAGGCGCTGGAACAGCGGCGGGCCCAGGTCAGGACCTCGCAGAAGGAGCTCACCGCCAAGCTGCGCGAGCTGCAGGTCGCCGAGAGGGCCTTCGCCCAGGTGCGGCAGCCCCTGTCGGACATCGTCGGCCAGCTCTACCAGCAGTCCATGAGCAGCGGTCTGGCCGGTTTCCTTTCGGGTAAGTCCGACGCGGCGACCCTGCGGGCGATGGCCGATGTCTCCCAGGTCGTGGCCGCGCGGGACCAGGTCCTCGCGGAGAGCAGTCGCCTGCAGGCCGAGCGCGAGCGGTTGGCCGCCGAGGCGCAGGAGCTGCGGGCGGGCAACCTGCTGGCCGAGGCGCAGATGGGCGCCGAGATCGAGACCCTCAGGGTGCGTTCCGACAAGATCGTGAAATCGTTGACCCAGGCCTTGGTGAAGCTGGGTGTGAAGGTCGACAAGGGTGGGCAGCCCGCGGCGGGGTGCGCGCCGACCAAGGCGTTGTCGGCGAACGAGTTCGCCAACGGACTGATCCCGAAGGCCTACCTGTGCCCGCTCCAGCAGCCGGGTAACGAGCTGCGGGGGGACGCGGCGCTCGCGTTCATCAGTCTCAACGAGGCCTACCGGCGGCAGTTCGGCAGGCCCATATGCGTGACCGACAGCTATCGGAGCCTGGCCGAGCAGCAGTCCGTCTACTACCGCCGTCCCGGATTCGCCGCCGTTCCCGGCCGCAGCAACCACGGTCTGGGACTCGCCGTCGACCTGTGCGGGGGCGTGCAGAACTTCCGATCGGCCCAGTTCAACTGGCTGGAGTCCAACGGCAAGAAGTTCGGCTGGTTTCACCCGAAATGGGCCTATATCAGCCCGTTCGAACCCTGGCACTGGGAGTATGACCCGAAGCTGGGCTCCCTGCTGTAGGCGTTACGGGATCTCCGGCACGCACGGCAGGCGACCTTCCCCGGCCCCGCCTCCCGGACCTTTGACCCGCCGGGATGACCGGGCGGCGAACCACGCGGGGTCCGTGTGGGATCGGTGCGGGTCCGTGTGTGAACCATGTGAGGTCGGTGCGGGGCCGTGTGGGAACCGTGTGAGGTCGGTGCGGGAGCCATGTGGGAACCGTGTGGGATTCGTCGAGGAGCCGCGTGTCGCGGTGGTCATCCCTTGCGGGCGTTGATCGTGATCGACAACCGCCCGCCGGCCTGAGCCGAGGCGAGCTCGATCGCCTGGTGCGAGGTGGTGGCGAGCACGATGAGCGCTCCGCGGTCCGACTCTCCGTCAGGGGTGGTGAGGACGGTGACGTCTTCGGCCACGGTCCGGGCGGGAGCGGCGCCCTCCCAGGTGGAGGAGGCGGCGAGGACGTCCACGACATCGCCGGGGGACAGCAGGCGCGCCGTCTCGGGGTCGGCGACCCGGACCGGGGTGGCGACCGTTCCCGGCCCCTGGGTGGCCAGCAGGCTCGGGCCGAGCAGGCGGGCGTCCGTCAGCGGCTCCCCGCGACGCATGGGACCGGCCAGGACTCTTCCGGCGATCGACGCGCCGGGTCTCACGGCGCCGTCGGGGACCGTGTCGGGTCGCAGGCCGACCGGCTTCAGGTCGGCGACGTCCAGTGCGCCGCTCGGGAGATCCCGGGCCGCGGCGAGAACCGTCACCGACGCGGTGTCCGGCCGTAGCGCGACGAGAGCGCACGTCGTCGCCAGGGCGGCGACGGCGGCGGCGACGAGACGGTGGCGGCGGCCGAGGATACGGCGGAATGCGCGCATGACTGACTCCAGTGGGGAGAGCCGGGCGGCGCGGAGCCCGTGACGAGGTGCCCGCCGTAGGGTGCGGGGCCGGTGGCAGGGGGCCCCGCCCTCGAGCGCGGAGCCCGTGGCGGGTGCCTGCCGTACGGCGGGCTGGATGGCTGGATGGTGGGCGGGAGGTGTTCTGGCCGTGTGGCGGGGTGGTGGGGGCGGTCCCGGGCACTGCGGTGGGCCCGGGACAGGACCGGAGGGCACCGGACAGGGCAAGGCGACGGGCGCTGGACAGGGCAGGGCCGACAGGGCAAGACGACGGGTGCCGGTCAAGGCAAGGCGGGCAGAGCGAGACGACGGGTACTGGTCAGGGTAAGGCGGGCAGAGCGAGGCGACGGGCGCCGGTCAAGGTAAGGCGGACAGGGCGGACGGCGGGCGCCGGACAGGGCGAGACGGTCAAGGTAAGGCGGTCAGGTAAGGCGGACAGGGCAAGACGACGGGCACTGGTCAGGGCAAGAGGGTCAGGCAAGAGGGTCAGGACAAGGGGGGTCAGGCAAGGGGAGGGTCAGTCGGGAAGCTGGAAGGGGAGTTTGAGGCCGTCCAGAGCGCTGCCGCAGGGGCAGGTGCGCTCCTCGGGCAGGGCGGCGACGACGTCGGTGACGAGGGAGCGCATGCGGGCGACGTTGGTGGCGAAGAAGGCGAGGACCTCCTCGTGGGTGACTCCTTCTCCGGTCTCGACCCCGGCGTCGTGGTCGGTGACCAGGGACAGCGAGGTGTAGCAGAGGGCCAGCTCGCGCGCGAGGACGGACTCGGGGAAGCCGGTCATGCCGACGATCGTCCAGCCGTTGGCGGTGAACCAGCGGGACTCGGCGCGGGTGGAGAAGCGGGGGCCTTCGATGACCACCAGGGTGCCGCGGTCGACCAGGTCCCACCGGGAGGAACGGGCGGTCGAGACGGCCGCCGCGCGGCCGGCCGGGCAGTAGGGGTCGGCGAAGGCGACGTGGACGACGCCGTCGGCGTCATAGTAGGTCTGCATACGGCCGGAGGTGCGGTCGACGAGCTGGTCCGGAACCACCAGGGTGCCGGGGCCGACCTCGGGGCGCAGGGAGCCGACGGCGCTGGGGGCGAGGACCTGGCGGACGCCGAGGGAGCGCAGGGCCCATAGGTTGGCGCGGTAGGGGATGCGATGGGGCGGGAAGCGGTGGTCGCGGCCGTGGCGGGGCAGGAAGGCCACCGAACGGGAGCCGATCCTGCCGACGGTGACGACGTCGCTGGGAGGACCGTAGGGGGTGGTGACCTCGATCTCCGTGGCGTCGTCGAGCAGGGAGTAGAAGCCCGAGCCGCCGATGACTCCGATGTCCGCGCGAGTGACCATGGCGCAGAGAGTAGCGTCATGGGCGCTGCGTGAGGAGGCCGGGACCACCCCCTGTGGACGAAGAATCCCTCCTGTGGATAACCATGTCAGAAATGTGGCTGTCTGATCACGCTAGGTATGATCTGCCGTACACCGATCGGGGGTTCGGATGGAGGCCCGGCAGTCTCGGCGGAACGCGCGGCACACGGAAGGTCTGGGGTTCGTCATCGGCGCGCTCATGCTCGGCATGTTGCTCGCCGCGCTGGACCAGACGATCGTCTCGACCGCCCTGCCGACGATCGTCAGCGATCTGGGCGGCCTGGAGGAGCTGTCCTGGGCCGTCACCGCCTACATACTCTCCTCGACGGTCTCGACACCCCTGTGGGGCAAGCTCGGCGACCAGTACGGCAGGAAGAAGCTGTTCCAGGCCGCGATCGTCGTCTTCCTCGTGGGGTCGGCGCTGTGCGGCCTGTCGCGGAACATGGGCGAGCTCATCGGCTTCCGCGCCCTGCAGGGGCTCGGCGGCGGCGGGCTCATGGTGCTCGCCCAGGCGATCGTCGGGGACGTCGTGCCCGTCCGCGAGCGGGGAAGGTACCAGGGGTTCTTCGGCGCGGTGTTCGCCGTGTCCAGCGTCGCGGGACCGTTGCTCGGCGGCCTGTTCGTGGACCACCTGTCCTGGCACTGGGTCTTCTACGTCAATCTGCCGGTCGGCGCCCTCGCGCTGGCGGTGGTCTCCTCGGTGCTGCCGTCCGGCGTCGAGCGGACCCGGCACGCCATCGACTACCTCGGCATGGCCTTCCTGGGCGGTGCGACCACCTGTCTGGTGTTGATGACCACCTGGGGCGGGACGGCCTACCGCTGGGACGATCCGGTCATCCTGGGGCTGGCGGCCGCGGCGGCGGTGCTGCTGGCGCTGTGGTGGCGGGCGGAGAAGCGGGCTGCGGAGCCGGTGCTGCCGCCGCGCCTGTTCGGGCTGAGGGCCTTCAACGTGGCCTCGCTGGTCGGCTTCGTCGTGGGTTTCGCGATGTTCGGCTCGCTGACCTACATGCCGCTGTTCCTCCAGGTCGTCCAGGGGGTCTCGCCCACGCTGTCCGGAATCCACCTGCTGCCGATGATGGGCGGCATGCTGGTGACCTCGATCGCCAGCGGCCAGATCATCTCGCGCACCGGGAGATACAAGGCCTTCCCCGTCCTCGGCACCGCGATCACCGCGCTCGGGCTCTTCCTGCTCTCCTCCGTCCACGCGGACGTCTCCGCCCTCCGGCTGAGCGTCTTCCTGCTGGTCCTGGGCGTCGGCATCGGCCTGGTGATGCAGGTGCTGGTGATCGTGGTGCAGAACTCCGTCGGCTTCGACGATCTCGGGGTCGCCACCTCGGGGGCGACCTTCTTCCGCCTGATCGGAGGCTCCTTCGGCGTCGCGGTCGCCGGTTCGATCTTCACCTCGCGGCTCACCGGAGATCTGGAACGGCTCTCGCGCACGGTGCGCGTCCCACCGGGGCTGGAGCGGGCGGTCCAGTCGGATCCGACGGCCATCCGGAGGCTGCCGCCGGAGACCGCCACGGCGTTCCTCGCGGCGTACTCCGACGCGATCGCCCACGTCTTCCTCTACGGCGCGCCGGTGGCCCTGGTCGCCTTCGTCGCCGCCTGGCTGCTGCCGGAGGTGCCCCTGCGAGAGACCACCAAAGAGGCTGACCTGGGCGAATGCTACGGCGCCGTGCCCACGGAACGCTCCTCGCTGGCGCAGGTCGAGCGAGGGCTGTGGCGGTTGGCCGAGGCGGACATGCGCAGGGACTACTACCGCCGCCTGGGTGACCTGAGCGGCGTGGACCTGCCGCCCGGCGCGGTGTGGCTGCTCGCACGGCTGGGCACTCGGGGACGCCAGAGCGGCGCCGAGCTCGCCGAACGGGCGGGCGTGACGGTCGAGAGGGGCCGGCCGTACGTGGACCTGCTGGTCGCACGCGGTCTGATCCGCCGGGTCGGCGACGGCGCCCTGGAGCTCACCCCGGCCGGCGAACAGGTGGCCGACCGGCTGGTCGCGGAGGCCCGCGAGGGGCTCGGGCGGCTCATCCGGGACTGGAACCCCCAGGAGCATCCCAAGCTACGCGAGCTGTTGCACAGGCTTCCCGGCGAGCTGCTCGGCTCACCGGCCGATCGCCCGCGCGACGGCTGAACCCGCCGCTACGGCTGTACTCGCTGCACCGGCTGAACCCGTAGCGCCGGCTGTACTCGCCGCGATGGCTGAACCCATAGAGCCGACTGAACCCGTAGCGCCGACTGAACCCGCTGCGACGGCTGAACCCGCCGCGCCGGCGGATCCGGCCCGAAAGGGGCCGGTCCGCCCGGGGATCAGGAGGCCGCGGCCGCCGGGCTGCTCGTGCTCTTCGAGGACGACGCCGACTCCGTCGACGAGCCGGACGTGGACGCCGAACTCGCGGAGCCCGTGGAGCTCGCGGAGCTCGACGAGGAACTCGTGCTGGAGCTCACCGTGCTGGTGGAGGAGGAACGGCTGTCGGTCCGGTAGAAGCCCGAACCCTTGAAGACGATGCCGACCGCGGAGAACACCTTGCGGAGCTCGCCTGAGCACTTGGGGCACTCGGTGAGCGCGTCGTCGGAGAACTTCTGGACGATGTCGAACTCATTGCCACATGCACTACAGGCGTACTGGTAGGTGGGCACGCGCTCCTCCTCTTCAATCCGCGCCGATTGGCACTCTACTGACGCGACTGCTAATGGTACGCAGCCGACAAGCTTAAACGCGAGTCGAACCTGTCGCATTCCACTCGGATCAGGTGCCCGGCCCGCCCGATCACGCGCCCAGCTCGCCGAACCAGCCCGCGAGTTTGCCCCTGCGGCTGATCGCCCGGATCCGCCGTTCGACCGGATCGCGGCAGGCGGCGGTGGTCACGACCAGCAGTTGGTCGTCGATCCTGATCCTGGTGGAATCGGCCGGCACGAACGTCCGGCCGTCCCTGACGATCAGGGTGACCTGGGCGTCGGTGGGCAGCCGCAGCTCGAAGATCTCCACACCGTGCAGTTTGGAGGTCGGCGGCACCCTGATCTGCAGCAGGTCGGCGTTCAGCTCCTCCAAAGGTGCCGACTCCACCTCCAGGTCGCGGGCCTCGTCGGGGGTGGACAGGCCCAGCAGCTTCGCCACGAAGGGCAGCGTCGGCCCCTGCACCAGGGTGTAGACGACGACGATGACGAAGACCTCGTTGAACACGAGCTTGGCGGTGCCGCCGGTGGACGAGCCGGCCGCCGCCCAGGGGATGGTGGCGAGCACGATGGGCACCGCTCCGCGCAGCCCCGCCCATGACAGGAAGGTCTGCTCCCGCCAGTTCAGCCGGTCGACCCCCGCCAGCCGTACCAGGAAGGCGGAGACGACGATCGAGAGCGGCCGGGCCAGCAGGACCAGGATCAGCCCTGCCACCAGGCCCGGGACGATGGCCGCCGGAATCTCCGACGGGCTGGCCAGCGCGCCGAGCATGACGAACAGACCGATCTGGGCCAGCCAGGCGACTCCCTCGGCGAACCCCCGGGCGGCGGCCCGGTGCGGCATCCGGGAGTTGCCCATGACGAGGGAGGCCAGATAGACGGCGAGGAAACCGCTGCCGTGCAGGAGCACGGCTCCGGCGTAGGCGACGAACGCCAGCGCGAGCACCGCGATCGGATACAGGCCGGAGACCGGTAGCGCGATGCGGCGCAACGCGTAGACCCCCAGGGGGCCGACGGCCAGGCCGACGAGCGCGCCCACCACCAGTTCGAAGGCGACCAGCAGCAGCGCGCTTCCCAGGCTGGGCGACGTGGCGGCGCTCAGCAGCATCACGGCGATGACGGTGGGCGCGTCGTTGAGACCGGACTCGGCCTCCAGGATGCCCGCCAGGCGTGGGGGCAGCGGAAGGCGGCGCAGGACGGAGAAGACGGCCGCCGCGTCGGTGGAGGCGAGGATCGCGCCCAGCAGCAGCGAGGTCCGCCAGTCCATGCCGAGCAGCAGCCGCACCGGGACCGCGACGGCCACGATGCTCACCCCGACCCCGATCGTGGCCAGCACCAGCGCGGTCGGGACGGAACGTCTGACGTGGTTCCAGTTGGTGGTCAGGCCGCCCTCGGCCAGGATGATCGCCAGGGCGACCAGTCCCATCTGCTGGGCGAGCTCAGGGTTTTCGAACTGGAGCCCCAAGCCGGACTCGCCGACGACCAGGCCGAGACCGAGGAAGATGAGAAGGCTGGGCAGTCCGCTGCGATGGGCGACCCGCACCGCGAGGATGGCCGCGATGACGATTCCAGCCCCGAGAAGCAGCCAGACATCCCATCCCATCTGGCCCCCTCTCTCACTCTGGGGACCATTGTGTCGCATTCGACCAAGTCGTCGGGCACGCCCTGCGGCGACGCGTCGGGCACGTCCTGCGGCTACGCGTCAGGCACGCCCCGCGGCGATGCGGACGATCCCGCTCGGCAGCGCCGCGTAGCGGACCGGCAGGTCGTGAGCCTCGGCGGGGACGTCCTCCAGCAGCTCGCCCTCGTACAGCAGGGCGACCGTCGGCACGTTCGGGCCGACCCGCGACAGCGCCCGGTCGTAGGAGCCGCCGCCGCGGCCGAGCCGTACACCGGTGGTCCTGTCCACCGCCAGTGCGGGCACGATCACCAGGGCCGCGGTCCTGATCGCGTCGACGCCACGCCGGGTGTCGACCGGCTCCATGATCCCGAAACGGCCGGGGGCGAGGGTGTCGGGCCCGTCGTACACCGCCCAGTCGAGATCGTTGTCGTCGCGCAGCACCGGCAGGATCACGGTGGCGCCGTGTTTCCACAGGGCGAAGACCAGACCGTGGGTCGCCGGCTCGGCGCCGATCGACCAGTAGCACGCGACGAGCCCGGCCATCTGGACCCACGGCTGCTCCAGCAGAGTCTCCCGTGTCCGGGCGGATGCCGCATGCCGTTCGTCCTCGGGGATCGAGACGCGCGCGGCCTCGATCGCCGAGCGTAGCTTCAGCTTGTCCACAGATCCCTCCACTATGGTTTTGGTTATGGCCGACTTCCATCCTGTGACCAAAGCAGTTGTTCCCGCCGCCGGTTTGGGCACCCGCTTCCTGCCGGCGACCAAGGCGACTCCTAAGGAGATGCTGCCGATCGTCGACAAGCCAGCGATCCAGTATGTCCTCGAGGAGGCCGTCTCCGCCGGGTTGCTCGACGTCCTCATGGTCACCGGCAAGAACAAGCGTTCCATCGAGGACCACTTCGACCGGGCGATCGAGCTTGAGGACGCGCTGGAGGCCAAGGGCGACGACGAGCGGCTCTCCCAGGTGCGCGAGCCCGCCGACCTGGCGACCCTTCACTACGTACGGCAGGGTGAGCCGCGCGGCCTCGGCCACGCCGTGCTCTGCGCCAAGCAGCATGTGGGCGACCACCCGTTCGCCTGTCTGCTCGGCGACGACCTGATCGACTACCGCGACGAGCTCCTCAAGCGGATGATCGAGGTGCGCGGCACTTACGGCGGCAGCGTCATCGCGCTGATGGAGGTGCCCAAGGAGCAGGTGTCCCTGTACGGCTGCGCCGCCATCGAGCCCACCTCCGAGAGCGACGTGGTGCGGGTGACCGACCTGGTGGAGAAGCCTCCGGCGGAGGAGGCCCCGTCCAACTGGGCCGTCATCGGCCGCTACGTGATCGACCCGGCCGTGTTCGAGGTCCTGGAGAACACCCCTCCGGGTCGTGGCAACGAGATCCAGCTGACCGACGCCCTGCGCACCCTGGCCGGCCGCGGCGGCGACGAGGGTGGACCGGTCCACGGCGTGCTGTTCCGCGGGCGCCGCTACGACACCGGCAACAAGCTCGACTACCTCCGCACGGTGGTGCAGTTCGCCGCCGACCGCTCCGACCTGGCGCCGGATTTCCTGCCCTGGCTGAAGGAGTTCCTGGCTTCCCGATGAACGCGATGAGATCGGTAGACGACCACCTGGCGGACATCCTGCTCACCGTGCGGGCGCTCGCTCCGCTGGAAGTCGACCTGGAGCAGGCACTGGGCACCACCCTCGCCGAGGAGGTCGTGGCCCCGGTCGCGCTGCCGCCGTTCGACAACTCGGCCATGGACGGCTACGCCGTACGGGCCGAAGACGTCAGGCAGACCCCGGTCACGCTTCCGGTGCTCGGCGACATCGCGGCCGGCGACGGCGGGCGGCTCGTGGTCGGCCCCGGCACGGTCACGCGGATCATGACCGGCGCCCCGATGCCGGCGGGCGCCGACGCCGTGGTCCCGGTCGAGTGGACCGACGGCGGCACGACCCACGTCACGATCGGCCGGCCGGCGCCGCAGGGGAACGCCATCCGCCGTGCGGGCGAAGACGTGGGCGCCGGCGAGGTCGTGCTGCCCGCCGGGGCCCTGATCGGCCCTGCGCAGCTGGGCATCCTGGCCGGCGTCGGCCGCCGCCGGGTGCTGGTACGGCCCCGCCCGAGGGTCGTGGTGATCTCCACCGGCGCCGAGCTGGCCGAGCCGGGCACGCCCCTGGCTCCCGGCCAGATCTGGGAGTCCAACAGCTACACCCTGGTCGCCGCCGTGCGCGAGGCCGGGGGAGAGGGGTATCGGGCCGGAGTCGTGGCCGACGACGCGAGGCTGTTCCTCGACCAGCTCGACGCCCAACTCCTGCGGGCCGACCTTGTGATCACCAGCGGCGGCGTCTCGATGGGCGCCTACGAGCCGGTCAAGGAGGCGCTCGGCCCCCTCGGCACGGTCCGCTTCGACCGCGTCGCCATGCAGCCCGGCATGCCCCAGGGTTTCGGCGTGGTGGGCGCGGACCAGATCCCGATCTTCGCGTTGCCGGGCAACCCGGTGTCGTCCTTCGTGTCGTTCATGCTGTTCGTACGGCCGGCGCTGCGGAAGATGCGCGGCCTGCCCGCCGGGCCCACGCCGACCGTGCGAGCCGTGACCACTTCCTCCCTCCGCTCGCCCGAGGGCAGGCGGTCGTACCTGCGGGCGGTGCTGGCCGCCGACGGCTCGGTGGCTCCGGTGCGGCGCCAGGGTTCCCACCAGCTCGCCGCGCTGGCCGCGGCCAACGCCCTGGTCGTGGTCCCCGAGAACGTCACCGAGCTGCCCGAGGGGGCCACCGTGGAGGTCATCCCGCTGTGAGCGGGCGGGAGCGGGTGGGCGCAGAGCGGGCAGAGCAGAGCGGGCAGAGAGGGCGGAGCGGGTGGGCGCAGGCCCGGGAGGGATCTGTGGCCGGTCAGGGATTCGTGAACGGCCAGGGGCCTGTGGGCGACCAGCGGTCGTGAACGGGCGGGGGCTGTGAACACCGGCGCCGGGACGCAGGGCATTGTGTGCCTATGAGTGGATTCACGCATATCGACGAAACCGGCGCGGCACGGATGGTGGACGTCTCGGCCAAGGACGTCTCGGTCCGTACGGCGAGCGCCACCGGCAAGGTGCTGCTGTCGACCGAGGCCGTGGCCCTGCTGCGGTCGGGGGACGTCCCCAAGGGGGACGCGATCGGCACCGCGCGGATCGCGGGCATCATGGGCGCCAAGCGCACCCCCGACCTGATCCCGCTCTGCCATCCGATCGCGTTGCACGGTGTGAAGGTCGACCTGACCGTGGCCGACGACGGCGTGGAGATCACCGCACGGGTGAAGACCGCCGACCGGACGGGGGTCGAGATGGAGGCGCTGACCGCCGTCTCGGTCGCCGCGCTCGCGCTGATCGACATGGTCAAGGCCGTGGATCCGGCGGCCGTGATCACCGACGTCCGGGTCGAGGAGAAGACCGGCGGCAAGACCGGGCTCTGGACCCGGCCGTGACCGGAGGGGCCGGCAGGATGGCGGGGCTGGCCGTGACCGGAGGGGCTGGCAGGATGGCGGCATGAGAGCTCTGGTGATCACGGCGTCCAACCGGGCCTCCGCCGGGATATACGAAGATAAATCCGGGAAACTGCTGGCCGAGCTCCTCGGAGAGGCCGGATGCGAGGTGGACGGTCCACGGGTGGTCCCCGACGGGGAGCCGGTCGAGGCGGCACTGCGGTCGGGGGTGGCCGAGGGATACGACGTGATCGTCACCACCGGTGGCACCGGGCTGACCCCGACCGACCTCACCCCGGAGATGACCGGACGGGTGCTCGACCGGGAGATCCCCGGCATCGCCGAGGCCGTCCGGCAGGCGAACCGTGACAGGGTGCCCACCTCGATCCTGTCCCGGGGGCTCGCCGGGCAGGCGGGCGGCAGTCTGATCGTCAACCTGCCGGGCTCCTCCGGGGGAGTGCGCGACGGCATGGCCGTGCTCCTGCCCGTGCTCGGGCACGCCGTGGACCAGATTCGCGGAGGGGACCACCCGCGCCCGCCCGCCTGATGGACTCCATGGCACGCCGGTGTGTCTTCGAGGGATGATGGAGAACGTGGATCGACTTCGTGGCTGGCCGGTGACCCTGGCGGAAGGCCCGGTGGGACTTCGGCCGCTGCGCCTGCGAGATGTTCGGGTCTGGCGGGAGTCGCGGCTGCGCAACGCCAACTGGTTGCGCCCCTGGGAGCCGAGCAATCCTGAGACCCCCCTGTTCAGGACGGGGCTCGGCCCCTACGTCTCGATGGCCGGCACCCTCCGCAGGGAGGCCAGGCAGGGGCTCGCGCTGCCCTGGGTCGTCACATACGACGGCGCCTTCGCCGGGCAGCTCACCGTCGGCGCCATCGTCTGGGGCTCGGCCCGATCGGCCCAGATCGGCTACTGGGTGGACGGCGCCCTGGCCGGCCGGGGCATCATCCCCACCGCCGTGGCCATGGCGGTCGACCACTGCTTCTTCACCACCGGGTTGCACCGGGTGGAAGCCAACATCAGGCCGGAGAACCACGCCAGCCGCCGGGTGGTTGAAAAGCTCGGTTTCCGGGAAGAAGGGATCAGACGGCGGCATCTGCACATCGACGGTGCTTGGCGTGACCACATTTGTTACGCGCTCACGGTCGAAGACGCACCAAGAGGTTTGCTCGTGCGGTGGCGCAGGACCCGGGAGTCGGCGGCCAGTGGTGGCGCTCCCCATGAAGAGGTTTGAAGATCTCGCGACACACCGCACTGAATACTCGTCAAATAGTGACACGCGGTCTTACGGTGCGTGACGTGAGCACATTGAGGACGCCAAGAGACCACAGGCGTCCTCATGCTGCCCGGAGGTGGCCGTGAGCAGCGCTTTTCTGTATCTGGCCATTGTCATCATGTGGTTGTGCGTCCTCGTTCCCATGTGGTTGCGTCGGGACCGCTCCACCTTCGTCGAGACCCACAAGGGCGCCGAGTCGTACGTCCAGGACGAGCAGCCGGTCGAGGACGAGGCCTCCGACACCAGGTCTGACATCACTTCCGCAGGGGCGGGTCCGGCCGGACGGCGCCCCGCGACCTCCTCGGACGAACGCAGACGCGCGGAGCAGCGTCGCCGGGCGGCGCAGGTGGCCAAACGCAGGCGGCTGACCTTCTGGTGCACATTGCTGGTCCTCGCCTCGGCGGTGACGGCCACCGTCCGGGTGATCCCCTGGTGGGGCGTGGCGCCCTCGGTGGTGCTCCTGGGCTCCTATCTCGCCGTCCTGCGAGTCTCGGTGCAGATCGACGCCGAGCGGCGCAGGGCCGTGGCCCAGGCCCGCGCGGAACGCGCCAGGCGCGCCCGCCGTCGAGCCGCCGAGTTGGAGGCCCGGCGACCGGTGGCGGAGATCATCGATCTGGACGCCCACCGCGACGAACTCTTCGATCAGTACGCCGAGGCCCCACGCCGCGCGGTCGGCGACTGATCTTCCGCTGCGGATGGCGCGAGCGCCCCCGGAAGTTTGCTAACCTAGTGCACGTCTTGGGGATGTAGCGCAGTCCGGTAGCGCACTTCGTTCGCATCGAAGGGGCCAGGGGTTCGAATCCCCTCATCTCCACAAGATTGAAAGACCCGGTTCCAGATCATGGAGCCGGGTCTTCTCATTGTTCGGGATCCAGGTGACAGCAGATTCTGGGATGTGTGTCGGTCGCCGGTGGATACGCGCATCTTTGAGAGGGGAACCCAGGGCCGGTCAGGGGTGTCGCAGGTCGTATGCGATGCGTTCGACGACGTTGCTCAGCACACGTAGGCGCATGTGGTCTGTCCTGGTCGCGCAGAAATTCCCAGCCCGCTCGACAGCGGAGCCGGCCGCGTCGACGGGGGAAGGGCCCAGAGCCTGTTCCAGGAGGACGAGCGCGGAGCTCCTGCGCCACAGCGGCATCGCCTCGTCACCCCTACCCGATGTGGAGCGCGCCTGGGTCAGCATGGCCTGCTGGTCGGTCTCGGTGCGTAGTCGGGCCAGGCGTGACCGTAGCGCCTCGCGTTCGCCGGGCGAGTGTTCACCGTGCTCCAGTACCCGCAGTGTCTCCTCGCCGAGTGAATCCTCCAGGTCGATCGCGGCGACGGCGAAGGAGACGGCCAGCTTGGTGATGTCGAGCAGTACGGCTGGCGAGGGGGCGGCGAGAATCCGCGCCATCTCCGGCTCGTCCAGGAAAGGCGCGCGCGGACTCAGAAGCGCGGCAGGCACGAGGGGGTCGGGCAATGGGTCGGTGACCAGGACCGTGAACTGATCGGAGCGCAGCCACTGCGGAGTCAGGCGCTGCCCGCTGATCGCTTCGCCCAGGGCCAGGACCCGTGCCTTGCGCGCCTGCCCCGGCAGGCCGTCGTGCAGGCCGACCTGACGCAGGAGCCCGTCCAGGGCCGCCGGATCACTGCCTGAGCGCTGCCCGATGTCCAGCAAGTCGAAGGACGTGACGACCCGGCCGTCGACGGCGTAAGCCACCTCGTTGTCCCACTCGACGTTCCAGAACACACTGAAGGCACATCCGCCAACCGACAAAGGCTCCAAGACCGCGGAGCGCACTCCCTGGAATCCGCTGGGTTCCATGGCGATCGTCCATTCGCCCATCGTGGTGAGTTCGACCAGTTCCTCTCCGTGCTCCTCCTCCAGATCCTCGAGTTCGTCGAGCGTGGCCCACGACCCTGTTCCGGGAGCCGCGCCGAAGTGGTGGGCGACCTCCTCCAAGTCGCTGTTCTTACACCAGGTCACGCACACTTGGACGTCAGGGAAACCGGCTTCGAGGAGTTCGGCGTATCGCGCATGGATCGGATCCATGGGGCGCTCCTTTGCGTATGGCATGGCAGGAGGGGGCAACGATCCTGGAGTTGCCGGAGGGGCATCCGTCGTATTCGTCAATGGCGAGGGAATGCGACGGGCGGCGACTGACCCATACTGCGATCAAGCTCGAGATGGTCAGAAGTCAAGGCATCGCTCGTGGCGTCGCTCACCAGGCGGTGGCCATGCTACGCGAGGAGGAGCAGGTGATCACCTTGTCGCAGCGTGGAAACTTCGTGACCGGCGAGGAGAACTGACCCACGGAGGGCTGAGCGGAGTCAGCGAAAAGTCAGCGAACCCGCTGACACGGGGGCGTGGCCGAGATCATCGCATGGCATCGGCGCGGCACTTGACGACACCGGACGGCATCCGGCGAGCAGGCCCGGCACGTCCTACCAGGGTTCGCATCGAAGGGGCCAGGGGTTCGAATCCCCTCATCTCCACAAGAGGGCCGTTCTTGAAACGGCTGGACTGAAGTTGACGGGATCCCGTCTGACCTTGAAGGTCAGGCGGGATCTCGTCGTTTCAGGGGTTTCCAAGCCTGGTCCTGGCGGGTTGGGGGCCTGCGAATCGGGCGTGGCGGAAGGCTCGGGGTGCACTCGCGCGGCGTGTGGGACGCGGTGAGCGAGCCGGTGGGCATGGCGTCGAGCCCCCGGGAGAGCTCGGTCGCCACGCCCGCGGGCGCGATGCGCATCGCGGTCCTGAGCGCGGCTTCGTTGACCGATCCCTCCCGGAGGCTCCCGCAGATCAGGAGGATCCGCATCAGCCGATCTTGCGTCCCAGGAAGTCGCGGATCAGGTCGGTGATCTCGGTGCCGTGGGTTTCCAGCGCGAAGTGGCCGGCGTCGAGCAGGTGGAGCTCGGCCTCGGGCAGGTCGCGTAGGTAGGCCTTGGCGCCGTCGGCGGCGAAGATCTCGTCGTTCTGGCCCCAGGTGATCAGGGTCGGCGGCTGGTGGGTGCGGAAGTATTCCTGGAAGGCCGGGTAGCCGTCGAGGTTGTTCTTGTAGTCGTGGAAGAGCTGGAGCTGGATCTCTTTGTTGCCGGGCCGGTCCAGGTAGGCCTGGTCCAGGGTCCAGGTGTCCGGGCTGATCGACTCCAGTCTGTCGGCCGGGACGCCGTGGGTGTATTGCCAGTGGGTCGCGTCGGCTTGGAGCAGTTTGCGTACGGCGGGTTCGTGCGTGATGCGGTCGGAGGCGTGGGCGAACAGCACCTCCCAGAAGGGGGTGAAGCCTTCCAGGTAGGCGTTGCCGCTTTGGGTGATGAGTGCGGTGATTCGTTCGGGGTTGCGGGAGGCGATGCGCAGGCCGATCGGGGCGCCGTAGTCCTGGATGTAGAGGGCGAACCGGTCGAGGCCGAGGGTGTCGAGCAGTTCCAGGGTGATCTCGGTGAGCTTGTCGAAGCTGTAGTCGAACTCCTCGACGGAGGGGGCGGCCGACTGGCCGAAGCCGAGGTGGTCGGGGGCGATGAGGTGGTAGGAGTCGGCCAGGGCGGGGATCAGGTTGCGGAACATCGCCGAGCTGGTCGGGAAGCCGTGCAGCAGGACCAGGGTCGGGTTCGCCGGATCGCCCGCCTCCCGGTAGAAGACCTTCTGGCCCTGGATGGCGACGGTGCGGTGCGTAACGGTCATGACTATTCCTTCCACGGTGAGGTCTGGATGACCTCGACGAAGTCACCGCGGCGGAAGCCGGGGACGAAATGGGCGAGCACGTCGGCCTTGACGTTGCCGAACGTGGTGTCGGGACGGTCCTTGACGCCGTCGGTGAACGCGGCGAGGATCTGGCGCTTGAAGTCGGGGCGCGGGTGCTGCGCGACCACGGCGGCGCGCTGCTCCTCGGTGATCTCGTGGTAGCCGAGGCCGAGCACGTCCAGCTCGACACCCGTGGTCACCAGCGCGATCTCGGGCGCCATGTGCAGGGGGACCTCGGGGGTGGTGTGCAGCGCGATCCCGGTCCAGGCCAGCTGCGCCACGTCTTCGGCGATGCCGTGCGAGAGCAGGAACCTGCGGGCCTCGTCGGCGCCGTCGATCTCGAAGCGCCGGGCCGTGCGAAACTCGGGCACCAGGCCGAGGTCGTGGAAGAGCGCGCCCACATAGAGGATTTCCGGGTCGTACCGCAGGTTTTCGCGCTGGCCGCGTAGCGCTCCCCAGAAGTAGACGCGGCGGGAGTGGTGGTAGATCAGCGGCGAGGCGGCCTGCCGTACCAGGTCGGTGGCCTCGGCCACGAGCTTCGTGTCGGGAACGACGGGCAGCTTCATGAGACGGTCACCGGCTTTCTGGTCGGAGTGAGCAGTACGGCCGCCGCGACGCTGAAGGCCAGGCCCAGCGCGAAGTAGCCGCGGTAGCTGTCGGTCAGGGTGTGGACGATCGCCGCCACGCCCAGCCCGGCCGCGGCGGCAAGCTGATGGGTGACCCAGGCGGGGGCCAGGGTCCGGCCGATCCTGGCGCGGTCGAGCCCGCGTGACAGGACCGCCATGGTCAGCGGGATCATCGGGAAGGAGGCGGCGCCGAACAGCACCGCGACCGCCACCAGCACCTCCGGGCCGGGGACGAGGACGGCGAGCGCCAGGGACAGGGTGCGCACGCCGTACAGGAAACGCAGCAGCGTCTCGGGGCTGTGGCGGCGCAGCAGGCGCGAGACCAGCGCCGAGGTGAGGCCCGCCGACACCGCGGCGAGCGCGACCAGCCGGCCGGTGCCGGCGACCGACCAGCCGGCCTCGATGGCGTGCTTGGGCAGCATGAGGACGACCACGTACATGGTCGCCGCGTGCAGGCCGAAGGAGACCAGCACCTTGACCCGCCCGGCCAGTGACTCGCCGCGCGCGGACCTCGAGGTCTCCACCCGGTCGCCGGGCAACTGCGTCCACAGGATGGCGGTGACGACCAGGCCCGCCGTGCCCAGGAGCACGTAGGTGGCCCGGACACCGACCGGCTCGAACAGCGAGGTGGCCGCCCACGGAGCGAGCACCTGGCCCAGGTTGATGCCGATCGCCGCCCGGGCGAGCGCGGGCCCGGCCTCGCTGCCGTACGAGCGGGAGATCAGGGTGGTGATGGTGAGGCTGGAGGAGGCGGCGAACCCGAGCCCGCCGAGCACCATGTAGGCGGCGACGAACTCCCACGTCTCGTGGACCACCGACAGGACGAGGTAGCTCCCCGAGGTCAGGATCAACCCCACCGCCAGCACCGCTCTGGCGCCGATCTGGTCGAGCAGGGCGCCGATGCGCCACTGCACCAGCCCGGTGAGCGCGGTGCTGAGCGCCGCGGCCAGGGCCAGCGCCGTGGCGCTGATTCCATAGGCGGCAGCAGTCGGTGCGAAGAAGACACCCATGGAGAAGTTGAGCCCGAAGGACACCGTCATCGCGGCCAGAGCCGCGTTCGCCGTACGGATCATCGGAGGATCTTCTCTTTGAGCGCGGTGAGCAGAGCCGCGACGAGGTCGGCCGTGGCATCGTCGAGCAGGTTGCCGTCCGCGTCGAACCGCTCACCGGAGCGGAAGGCGATCACCTCGGGCTTGACCACGACGTCGGAGTGGGTCCACAGGAACACCTGGCGCAGGGCCAGCTGGGCGCGCACCGACCCGAAGTTGGTGGGCGCGGCGCCCATGATGGCGATCGGCTTGTGCAGGAGCGGCAGGCCTTCGGTCTTGGTCCAGTCGGTGCTGACCCAGTCGATGGCGTTCTTCAACGTGCCGGGGATGGAGTAGTTGAACTCGGGCGTGGCGATCAGCAGCCCGTCGGCCTCGCTGATACGCCGCCGCAGATCCCGCACGATCGGGGGCCGGTCCTGCGGGGTGTCGAGATCCAGATCGTAGGGCGGAATGTCCCGCAGGCTGTCGTAGATCTCGATGTCCAGGCCGCCAGGGTTGACCTTCTGGGCAGCACGCAGGAGGAAGGTGTTGTGGGAGGCGGCACGGAGGCTGCCGGAGATCGCGAGAATCTTCAGGTTGGTCACGTGAAGAGCATGGAAGGCGCGGTTGATGCATTCCCTATCCCATCGCCATGCACGACTGGATAGGGGCGGGCGCACTTCGCCATCCTCGGGCCGGTGACCCTTCCCGGAGCAGCTCCGCGGCACCGGGCGATCCTGGCCTACCTCCTGCTGCACGCGCGCACCGTCCTCAGCGCCGAGCAGCTCATCGACGCCCTGTGGGGGCTCACCCCGCCGGACAGCGCGCGGGCGTAGATCCACAGCTCGATCGCCGCCATCCGCCGGGCCCTGTGGGCGGCGGGAGCCGTACAGGCACTGGAAACCCACGCGGGCGGCTACCTGATCCGCCCGGAGCCGCACCGGTTCGACCTGGAGGAGTTCACCGCCCAGGTGGCGAAGTCGTAGCCCCAGGAATCCTCACCCGTAGGGTGAACGCTCAGGATCCGCAGGTTACGCGGGGAGGCGGCCTCAACGGCTTCTTCGGACGGTGTGCGGCGCGAGCACACGAACGCTCCCGGAACGCGGCCTGTCGGCGACGCTGCGCTTGTGATCGCCACACTGGAGCCGGCCGCGGCCAGTGCGCGACCTCGGCCCTATGGGGCTGTCGATGGCGGATGCATGGGGGATCTATCAACCCGCTCTCGCATGATCTGGCTCAGTACCGAACCACTCGGAAAGAATGTGAGACCGGGATATGTCAGGACTTACCCTGATCCAGCCAGACTCCGCCACCGGCCAGGCCGCCGAGCTGCTGGCCGCCGTACAGAAGGCCCTTGGCCTCGTCCCGAACATGACCAAGGCGATGGTCAACAGTCCCGCCGTGCTCAAGGGTTACCTGGAGTTCTCCGGCGCCCTGGGCGGCGGCGGCCTGGGCGCAGCCGTCCGCGAGCGCATCGCGATCCTGGTGGCCCAGGAGAACGGGTGTGACTACTGCCTGTCGGCCCACACCTACATCGGCACCAAGCTGGCCGGGTTGAGCCAGGACCAGGCCGCCGCCGCCCGCAAGGGCCAGGCCGATGACGCCCAGGCCGCCGCGGCTCTCACCCTGGCCCTCGCGCTGGTCCGCGGCCAGGGCAGTGTCACCGATGCCGAACTGGCCGAGGCCGGCGAATACCTGTCCGAAGGTGAGATCGCCGAGGTCGTCGCGAACGTGGCGCTCAACGTCTTCACCAACTACCTCAACAAGGCCGGCCGCGTGGCCATCGACTGGCCGCTCGTTCGCCACACCGACTGACAGAGGACCTGGTACGGCTCGCGTCGTCTGGCGCGAGCCGTACCGCAAGAACGGAGCGCACATGCGATCCGGGAGCTTCAGCGCCCGCACGGTGACGGTCGATCCGACCGGGGCAGGATCGGGCGATCTGCCTGGATGTGTTCACCACCGGCGAGCACCACGAACGACCTCATGAAGATCGCCGACGACTACGCGCCGCGACTCTCGTGATCGCGGACAGCCCGCAGCAGGCCATCGACAAAACAGTTCGACCCTTCTCTCCTACGACGTTCTGAGGCCGCCATGAGCGCACATCGCCGTTTCGTACTGATCGCGGTTCTAGGGGCTCTCGTCATCTCGACGTCGGCGCCTCTCGTCCGGCTCTCGGGGGTATCGCCCGCCACCTCCGCGTTGTTCCGCTGCTTGTACGCGGTGCCTCCGCTGCTGGCGCTGGCCTGGCTGGAGTGGCGCAAGCTGGGACCGATGCCGTCCAGAGCGCGCTACCTCGCCTGGGGCGCGGGCACGATGTTCGCGCTCGACCTGCTCTTCTGGCACCACGCCATCGCCTACGTGGGCGCCGGACTGGCCACGGTGCTGGGGAACCTCCAGGTGTTCCTGGTGGCGTTCGGCGCTTGGGTCGTCTTCAGCGAAAGGCCCCCGCGTCCACTGATGATGGCCACGCCGGTGGTCTTCGGCGGCGTCATGCTCATCTCAGGTGTCTTCGACAGCGCAGCCTACGGGGCCAACCCGCTGCTCGGCGTCGTGTTCGGGCTGGCGACCTCGATCGCCTACGCCGTCTACCTGCTGCTCATGCGCGCTGTCTCCGGCGAGCCACGCCGTACGGCCGGCCCGCTCGCGCACAGCACGCTCGTCGCCGTGGCCACCATAGCGCTGCTCAGCCCGCTCTTCGGCGGCGCCGACCTGATGCCGAACTGGCAAGCACACGGCTGGTTGCTCCTACTCGCACTCGGCCCGCAGGTGCTCGGCTGGACGCTGATCACCTACTCGCTGCCCAGGCAGCCCGCGGCTCTCACCGCGCTGCTGCTGCTCGTCCAGCCGATGGCTACTGTCAGCATCTCCGCGGTGTTCCTCGGCGAGCGCCCGTCAGGGCTCCAACTCGCCGGCTGCGCCGTGGTCGTGCTGGGCGTCCTATACGGCTCGCGCCATCAGCGGGATGCCCCTTCGACCGATATGACCGCCCCGCAAATCGAGAACGCGCGATGCCCGGGATGACGGTCCTGTTGGGCGTCCGGCACACCGAGGTCGGCGAACAGATCCAGGGCCCGCGCGGCATGCGTGCGCGCAAGATCGTCCTGGCCTAGGTCACGATGCGCCCGCGTCAGGCCGTGGTGGGCCGCGGCCTGGCGCGGGCGGTTGGCGATCTCGTCGGCGATGGTCAGGGCTGCTTGGAGGTCGGTCGCGGCCTGGGCGGGGTCGCCCATGGTGCGAACGGTCTCGCCGAGTTGGCTGAGCACCTCGGACTCTCGGTAGCGGTTGCCGAGGTCGCGATAGACCTCGAGGGCCTGACCGTAGTGGTCGAGGGCCCGCCGGAAGTCCCCCATCCCCTGGTACGCACCCCCCAGGCAGGCCATGCAGTGGGCCTCCAGCGCCAGGTATCCCACATTGCGGGCGATGGCCAAAGCCTCCTGAAGGTACTCAAGGGCCTGGTGGTAGTTGCCAAGCTCCACTTCCAGGAGGCCCAGATTGCTCAGCGCGACGGCCTCGCCGACGCGCTCGCCGTACCGGTGGTAGACCTCCAGACACCGGGTGTAGGAGGAGCGGGCGCGCTCGTGGTCACCGAGCGACATGTGGATGCCGGCGAGGTTGTTCAGCGCATTGGCCTCGCCGCTCTGGTCGCCGGCCTCCCGGAAGCGTTCCACGGCCCGCGTGAAGCACTCATCGGCTTCGGCATAGTCTCCCTGCGGCCAGTGGACGTCCCCGAGGTAGCTGAACGCGAGGCCTTCTGCGGATACGTCGCCGAGGCGACGGCTGGCCCGTGCCGCCGCCGCATTGATGGTCAAGGCATCCCCATAATGCGTGCGTTCGACCAGAAAGCGATGAAAGGTCTGAGCAATGCCCACCGCGTGCGCGGGCCAGTCGGCGTCAGCGGCGTGGACACCGGCACGGATCAGATTGGCCCGCTCCGCGTCCAGCCAGGCCGTCGCTCCCGCCGGGTCGGCGAAGGGCAGCTCCTTCGGCTCGGCGAAACGCGGCCGATGGTGGCGCCCGTCCGGGTAGAGCAGATCCATGGCGGCGGCCGCAGTGTGCAGGTAGTGGTCGAGTAGCCGGGTCAGGGCCGTGTTCCGTGTCTCGGTGCTCTCCTCATCGGCGACGGTCCTGCGGGCTTGCTCGCGAAGGAGATCGTGGAAGGTGTAGCGGCCGATCTCGTGTTGCATCAGCATGTGGGTGTCCAGCAGGTCTTCCAGGATCTCCTCGCCCCGCTCCGGTGGCAGGTCTGCGAGCACCGCCGCGGCATGCACGTCGGCGTCGACGCCTGGGTGCAGGCCCAGCAGCCGGAACATGCGCTGCTGGTCTGGGTTCAGCTGCTGGTAGGACAGGGTGAACGCGGCTGCGACGCCTCGCTCGGCGGTGGACAGCTCGGCCAGCCGGCGGCGTTGGTCGCGGAGCCGATCGGCGAGGTAGGTCACCGTCCACCGCGGGCGATGGCGCAGGCGGGCGGCGGCGATCCGTACGGCCAGCGGCAGGAACCCGCACAACTGCAGCACGTCCAGCACGCTGATGGGTTCGGCCAGCGCCCGCTCACCCACGATCGAGGTGAACAGCGCGCTGGCGTCCTCGGCGGGCAGTACCTCCATCGACAGCGTGTGGGCACCGTCCAGATCGACCATCCGCCGACGGCTGGTCACCAGGACCAGACTGCGGGAGGCACCGGAGAGCAGCGGACGCACGTGATCGGCGTCGCCCGCGTTGTCGACCACGACGAGCAGGCGGCGATGGGTCAGCTCTGCCCGCCAGAGCGCGGACAGCTCCACGGTGCCCGCCGGTAGGCGCTCCGGGGGGATGCCGAGCTGGCGCAGCAAGGTCTCCAGCACAGCGTCCGGTTCGACTCGCGCCTGGCCGACGGTGTGAGCGTGCAGGTCGATGAAGAGTTGCCCGTCGGGGTAGTGCTCGGCGAGCCGGTGCGCGGCGCGGACGGCCAGGGTGGTCTTGCCGATCCCGGCCATGCCGTCGATCGTCACGATCCCGCCGTTCTCGGACAGCGAGTCGATGATCCAGTCGAGTTCACCGGGTCGCCCGGCGAAGTCCGGGATGTCCATGGGCAGGAACGAGGCCGGCCGCCGAGTCGCCGGCTCGGCCACGGCAACGGCGACCGGCTCCGGCGCTTGCCGGGCAGGTGGGCTCAGGCTCTGGTCGGCACGCAGAATCGACTGCTCCAGAGCCAGAAAGGACCGGCTGGGGTCGAGTCCCTGTTGATCGGCCAGCCGTTCCCGGAAGCTTCGGGCGACGTTCAGCCCGTCGGTTTGCAGGCCGCTCCGGTACAGCGCCAGCATGAGCTGGCCGCAGAGCCGTTCCCGCAGGGGGTGCTCGGCCAGTTCGGCGGTCAGCGTGTCGACGAGCTCCGCATGGCGGCCCATGGCCAGCTCCAGCTCGACCAGCCGTTCGACGACGGCCAGCCGCCGCTGTTGCAGTCGCGTCCTGGCCTGGTCGACGAAGTCGGCGGTCAAACCGGCCAGCGGTTCGCCCTGCCACAGTGCCAGCGCGGCGCGCAGCTGCTCCGCGTCGGCGTCGGGGGCGGCGACCTGGCGGGTGAACACCTCCAGGTCCACCTGGTCGGGCTCGGTGAGCAGGATGTATCCGGCTGTTCTGGTCTGCAGGATCTCCCCGGCGCCGGCCGTCCGCAGCACCTGGCGGATCGCCGCGATCGCGGACTGGAGCTGGGCGCGAGCCGTGTCGGGCGGAGTCACTCCCCACATGGCGCCGATGAGCCTGTCCGCGCTGATCACCGTTCTGGGGTGCAGCAGCAGGTAGGCCAGGACCGCCTGACGCCGCGGCGCGGCGGCCGGGACAGGGCGGCCGGCCGCCGACACCGTCACCGGGCCGAGCACCGCGAACCGCACGTTCATCATTCCTCCGCAGGGCGCCGATCTCATAGGACCTCGATGGGGCAATCCATGGCGATCGCATGGGGAATCTATCAACGGCCGCCCGCATGCTCGGACTCGGCTCGCTTCGACCGGAATATTTTCTAACGGTTAAAGCATATTATAACAATTAGACTGAGGAGAGATGGTCATGTCCAGGCTTCCCTTGATCCAGCCCGAGAGCGCGTCATCGCCCCCGACCATCTCGGCTTCGGCCAGTCGGCCGCCCCCTCCGTCGAGGAGTTCGACTACAGCTTCGACAAGCTCACCGAGATCACCCTGGAACTGCTCGACACCCTCGGCCTCGACCGGTTCGCCCTCTACATCCAGGACTACGGCGCCCCGATCGGCCTGCGCATCGCCTCCCGCAACCCCGAACGAATCACCGCACTCATCACCCAAAGCGGCAACGCCTACCTGGAAGGCTTCACCCCCTTCTGGGAGGTGCTGTTCGCCCACGCCTCCGACCGCGTCACCCACGAGCCCGCCGTACGCAAACTGCTCCAAGCCGACGCGACCCACTGGCAATACACCCACGGCGTCCCGGCCGACAGACTGGAATCGATCAGCCCGGACACCTGGACCCTGGACCAGGCCTACCTGGACCGGCCCGGCAACAAAGAGATCCAGCTCCAGCTCTTCCACGACTACAAGAACAACCTCGACGGCTACCCGGCCTTCCAGGAATACTTCCGCACCCACCAGCCGCCGACCCTGATCACCTGGGGCCAGAACGACGAGATCTTCGCCGCCGACGGCGCCAAGGCCTACCTACGCGACCTGCCCGAGGCCGAGCTCCACCTGCTCGACGCCGGCCACTTCGCGCTGGAAACCCACGGCACCGAGATCACCGACCTGATCCGCGACTTCCTGGGACGCAAGGTCGGCTGACGTTGCCGCGAAATATCCCCTCAAAAGGGAATCAACGATCGCTTCTAATGGTTAACATGATTTGTAGACATTAGAAAGGGGTGGTGATGGCCGCCACGACCATCGTCGTCACGCCCGAGACCTCCGCTGAGAAGGTCCTGGCCGGCGACAAGCCCGTGCCGGTCGACTTTCTGAGCCGGCCGGTGCCACCCCTGCCACATGCTCGCCCCGATCCTGGAGCAGCTCGCCGATGAGAAGGCCGACGAACTGGTCATCGCCAAGGTCGACATCGAGGCCCACCAGGAGCTGGTCGAGCAGTACCACGTGCACGCCTTCCACACCCTCAACCTCCTCCGTGACGGCCGCGTCGTCCACCAGATCGTCGGCACCGCGCCCAAGCGAGTCCTGCTGTCCGAGCTCGCCGACCACCTCTGAGACTCCGGTACGGCAGGCGCGCTCGCCTGCCGTACCGGCACCACCTCTTCGTAAGGAGCACCTCCATGTCCCGTCCGCCGCTTCCCCCCTTCACCGCCGAGACGGCCGCGCAGAAGGTCCAGCTGGCCGAGCACGCCTGGAACAGCCGCGACCCCGAGCGGGTCGCCCTGGCCTACACCCCCGACTCGGTCTGGCGCAACCGTGACGAATTCCTCACCGGCCGCGAGGAGATCAAGGCCTTCCTGACCCGCAAGTGGGCCGAGGAGAACGGCTACGCCCTGCGCAAGCAGCTGTGGGCCTTCACCGACAACCGCATCGCGGTCCGCTTCCAGTACGAGTGGCACGACGAGGCCGGCCAATGGTGGCGCTCGCATGGCAACGAGTTGTGGGAGTTCACCCCCGACGGGCTGATGGCCCGCCGTGAGGCCAGCATCAACGACGTCCCCATCGACGAGAAGGACCGCGTCATCTTCGGATCACGGTCATGAGCAGGTTCGCCCAGCTCGCCTTCACCGAGAGTGTCCAGGCCCACCAGAAGGCGCACGGCAGCGACCGCGCCTACCGCCGCATGCTCAACGGCTCCGTCGAGGCCGACCTGCTCGGGCCCGACGAGCGCGCCTTCATCGCCGAGCGCGACAGCTTCTACATCGCCACGGTCAGCGAGACCGGCTGGCCGTACATCCAGCACCGCGGCGGGCCGCCTGGCTTTCTGCAGGTGATCGACGAGCACACGCTGGGCTTCGCCGACTTCCGCGGCAACCGGCAATACATCACCCGCGGCAACCTCGACCACGATGACCGCGTCTCGCTGTTCCTCATGGACTACGCCAACCAGACGAGGCTCAAGCTGCTGGGCCGCGCCCGGGTGGTGGAGGGTGACCAGTCGCTGGCCGAGGCAGGCTACGCTGCCAAGGTGGAACGCGCGGTCATCATCCAGATCGAGGGGATCGACTGGAACTGCCCCCAGCACATCCCTCGGCTGTTCCCCCGTGACGCCGTCGAACACGCCCTCGGCCATCTCCAGGACCGCATCGCCGAACTCGAGCGGGAGAACACCCGGCTACGCGAGGCCGTGAGGGCATGAGCGCACCGGTGATGGGCGAACCGCTGCCCATCGAGCTGGCCAACGCCACCTACGCCGTGCGCGGCCGGCTCCAGGACGGTCTGCGGACCGTCGTGGAGCTGGCCGCCTGGCTGGAGGCGGTCCGCGGCCGGCTCGCGCTCCCGCTGCCCGACTCCCTCGAGCCCACGACCGCCGACCTGGCCGGGGCGCGCGAACTCCGCGACGGCATCCGCGCCCTGGCCACCGCCGCGACCGCCGGCTCCCCGCCCGAACCGGACGCGGTCGAGGCCGTCAACAAGCACGTCCGCGCCGCTCCCCGCTGGCGCGAGCTGAGCTGGGACCCGGTGCCCGCCGCGCACGCGCACAGCTCCGCGCCGGCCGTGCCCGCTGTGTTGTCCGCCATCGCCCAGCAGGCCGTCGACCTGTTCACCGGACCCGAACTGGCCGACCTGCGCGCCTGCCACGCGCCCGGCTGCGTGCTCTTCTTCGTCAAGGATCACCACCGCCGCGAATGGTGCTCGGCCGCCTGCGGCAACCGCGCCCGCGCCGCCCGCCACTACAGCCAGACGCGCGCCAAGTAGCCGAGATCGGCCAGGACGGCGCGGACGCCTGGGCGAGTTCCCCGAACATCTACGCACGGTCACCGGACTGGACATCTACCGGGTGTGGGGACCGGCCACTTCTGAATGGCGCTCCTTGAGAGGTAGTCGTCTGATCGCCGGAGGGCCACGGGTCGGTGACCGCGTGCAGCAGCCGGCCGATGGCCGACAGATCTCCTACGACGGTGACGCTGCCGTCGGCACATGCGGTTGCGAGTGTGGCTGGATCGGCCAGCAGGGCGCTGAGCGTCTTGGGCTCTGCACGGAGCGAGACGTCTGCCGTCGCGGGTTCACCGGGCTGCACCTGAACCCGTCCGGACGCTAGGCGGACCGTCCAAACCCGACCGGCGAGCTCGAGACGGTAATTCGTGGGCGGCGCCGCGGGGTCGGGGCGAGCGGCACGTTGCAGGAAGATCAGCACGGAGGTGGCGCTGAGCGCGGTCGGCGACGGGGGTTGCGGTGCGTCGGTCCCCCAGTCGCCCAGAGCTAGCAGGATCGGTTCCAGCTTCCGACCCCGTTCGGTCAGTTCGTAGACCCGCGGGCCTTCCGCCGGTGCCAGTCGACGGCGGATCACCCCGTTGTGTTCGAGTTCTCGGAGTCGGTCTGCAAGCAGGTTCGAGCTGACGTGGGGCAGAGCACGCCGCAGCTCTGAGAAACGTTGAGGCGCCAAGAGCAGCTCGCGGACGACCAGCAGGGCCCATCGCTCCCCGACGACGTCGAGAGCCCGAGCCATCCCACATGAGTCCCGATAGCTACGGCTGGTTGGCATGGCCACTCTCCTCATCCAATCCGATCCGAAACCACAATAGCATATAGTTGTTTTTTTCAACTGACTCTGGTTACTATTTTGCTCGCATGGCCGTACTGGGCCCAGGACGGCCGCGACAGCGATGACGGTGCTCGACCGGCCTCCCGGCGCACGGAGAGGACCGATCATGGGGCAGCCACATGTCCACGTCGAGATCACTGGGCCCATCTGGCGACCCTCGGCAGCACCAGCGCGAGGGATTCCTCGAGATGGAGCGGGATGATGCGGATGAGTCCTCAGCCGGTAGCGCTGAGCCGGGGCAAGACGAGCCTCGTTTTGGCCACGCTGTTCTTAGGGATGTTCGTGCTCGGCAGCGGCGAACTGCTCGTGGTCGGCTTGCTGAACCTGATCGCCGCCGACCTTCAGGTCTCCACCCCCGTGGCCGGCGTTCTGGTGACCGCTTATGCGTTGGGCCTGGCCATCGGTGGCCCGATCCTGACCGCGCTGACGATCAAGCTGAACAAGCGGATGATCCTGATCGGCACGGTCATCCTGGTCATCCTCTGCACCCTGGTCCCGGTGCTGACCACCAGCTTCGGCCTGTTCGTCGTGGTGCGTACCGTCATCGGAGCGCTGCATGGCCTGTTCGTCGCCGTCGGGTTCGTGCTGGCGATGTCGATCGTCCCGCCGGAGCGCGTGGGCCGGGCGATCTCCGTGGTCGTCTCCGGTCTCTTCGTGTCGACCGCTTTGGGCGTGCCGCTGGGCACACTGGTCGGCCAGCTACTGGGCTGGCGCGGCTCGTTCACTGCGGTCGCCGTGCTCAGCGTGGTTGCACTCGTCGCCACGCTGATGCTGATCCCGTCCATGCCCAGCACCGGCGGCGGCGCGGGCAGCCAGGCCAAGTATGCGTTCGCACCGCGGGTGCTCGCCGCACTGGTCGTGAACGTCGTGGCGTTCGCGGCGGTGTACTCGGCACTCACGTACATCGTGCCGTTCCTGGAGAGCGTCACAGGCATCTCCGGCGCGCTGATCAGCTTGTTCCTCCTGGCCTACGGTGTGGCCACCGCGGTGGGCTCGTTCGCCGGCGGCCGGTTCGCCGACCAGAATGCCGCGCGCACCCTGATCGTCGGCGCCATCGGTGTAGCGGCCTCCCTGCTGGTGCTCTACCTTGTCGGCACGATCGCCGTGCTCGTGGCGCTGGCGCTAATGGCTTTCGGCTTGTTCGCCATGGGCATGGTGCCCTCGATGCAGTACCGCGTGGTGAGCCTGGCCGGCCCGGGTGGACAGCTGGCGTCCTCGCTGCCCGCCTCCGCGGCCAACGTAGGCATCGCGTTGGGCTCGTATGCCGGTGGCGTGGCGATCGGCACCTTCACCGCCTCGTCTACGGTGATCACCGGCCTGATCATCGCGGTGATCTCCATCCCGGTCGCCTGGGCCACCAGCTTCCTGAAGCCTCCGGTGATTGCGGACGCGACAGAGCCCGCAGCGGCGACGGTGTGACCACCGAGCTGTAAGCGACAAGGGGCCGGCGGTCACTACTCCAAATGAGATCAACGACTGTGGGTGACGGTCAGAGTCGCAAGCCCAAGGGGCGAGCCGACAGCCGATCTGTATGCGCCGCTTCGAGAAGGTCTCTGACCGCGGAGCTTTCAAGGATGCAGTCGGCTCCGCCGTCGTAGGGGTGGCAGATCCTTACGGGTGCTGGACGGGGCACCACTGACGGATGTGCCACTTTTGCGGAGAATATCTTGATGAAGTAGCCTGACCCGCGTGACTGCCGGGTCGGCCTTGGGCCACGAACCAGAGAGCAGCCCGGCTGACGCTTGATCGCCGGGTGGGCACGCGGCCCGCCGCCTTCTTCTCCATCAGTACGGCACAGTAGAAATCACCAATGGAGAAGAATGGATTTCAACAATCAGGTCATCGGCGAGTTCCGCGCCAACAACGGCCAGGTCGGTGGCTATTTCGAGGGAGCGAGACTGCTCCTGCTCACCACCACGGGCGCCCGCTCGGGAAAGCCGCATACGACCCCGCTCGGCTACCTGCCCGACGGCGTCGAGCGCATGCTGGTCATCGCCTCCGCCGGGGGAGCGCCGAACAACCCGGCCTGGTACCACAACCTGAAGGCCGACCCACGCGCCACCGTGGAGACTGGCGTCTTCATCTTCGACGTCGAGGCGGAGGTCCTGGAGGGCGCCGAGCGTGACGCGGCGTTCGCCCGCGCGGGGGAAAGCGACCCTGGCTGGGCCGACTACCAGGCCAAGACGACGCGCACCATCCCGGTCGTCGCACTTCGCGTGATCGGTCCGCCCCGGGGTAGCGCACCGTCGGGCGGTGCGTACCTCAAGCTGGTGCACGACGGCTTCCGCCGTGAACTCGCGCTGATCCGCAAGGAGCTGTCCGATTCAGGACGGCCCGGCCTGGGCGTGCAGCTGCGGATCAACTGCCTGACCGTCTGCCAGGGGCTGCACCATCACCACACGGGCGAGGACACCATGATGTTCCCCGGCCTGGCCGAGCAGCATCCCTCGCTCGCTCCGACCTTGGAGCGGCTGGCCAGGGAGCACGAGCGCATCGCCGTACTCCTGGAAGAGCTGAAGCAGGCCCTTTCCGGTGAGGATCCGCTGAAGGTGCGGGCCGAGATCGAGCGGCTCGTCGACGAGCTCGAAGCGCACCTGACGTATGAGGAGGAGCAGCTGATCTCGGTTCTCGACCTCGCTTGAGGTTCCGAGGAATGCCGACGAGTGGGGACCTGGGAAACGATCTCGAACCAGCCGGGAAGTGATCTTCTCTGCCTCTCTGAATACCCGGCTCAGCCGTAGTCGTGAACACCCCACCAAGGTCAAGGGCCGTCTCCGGTGATCAGAGACGGCCTTTTTGATCTTCTGAGTGACTACGCGATCCACCTACCGGGTCCGCGCCCTTCAAGGCTTCGAAAACGAGATAGCCCGGCGAGGTGAACACTTTCGCCGGGCCGGGATCGCGACAGGGAGCCGAGCCAGAGATCTGGAAAGAGTCCGTCCATCGCCTCGGCACCCTCCAGCAGGACGGGCCGGAGCTGCTTGCGGTGGGCGGTCTCGGTGACCGTGGTGTCGCGGTGGCCGACCAGGCGGGAGATGTTCTCCGGGAACACCGGAGTCCGACAGCGGCGAGACGAAGCTGTGGCGCAACTGACGGTTCGGGCCGTCTGAGGTACGGCCAGACGTGGCAGAGGTCCATTCGGCAGGCTCCGGCCGTCATGGGATCCCACCTCGTGACAGTCGTCACGCGCGACGGGCCGCGCCACCAGCGTGCTGATCGGTGGTCTTGTCAGTAGAGGATGCTGGGCAGGTATGCCCCCGCCGGTTCATTGTAGAGGCCGATGGTCATCATGGTCATGAGTTGGGTGATCTTCAGGCCGTTGTGCAGGCCCCACTGGAGCAGCGCGCTGTTGCTCGCGGGAACGAGAATGCCAGGACCACCGAAGGTGACGGCTGCCCCGACAAGAGCCTTGATGTCGTCTGTCGTCTCCCCCACTGCGTGGGCGAAGAATGCCAGATCCGTGGCGTAACCGGTCAGGCGGCCATCGTGCTCGACAACCCGGGCTGTGCCCTGCTTGAGGGCGTCGATGACTTCTCCGCCACGGTCGGTTCCGTGGACCCGGCGGCACACCTCGTTGCAGGCGGTCAGGTCCGCGTCCGTAGCGGCTCGCACGGCATAGCCGGGAATGGGCAGCCCGATCCGAGTCGGAGATGGTCAAGGACCACGGCGTCGCTCGCGATACAGGCCGCCAGGCCGTGGCCATGCTGCGAGATGAGGGATGGGCCGTCACTCTGCCGCAGCGTGGGAGCTTCGTGGCCGACAAGGAGAACTGACCGGCGGAGAGATAGGCGGCGACGGTCCGAGGCAGGATCGGACGTTTGTAGGCGCTGATCAATAGCCGGTAAGCCGGCGCAGCGAGGGGCAAATGCCTGCTGGCCCATATCGTCGCTTCTGTAAAGTTTGGCGCCATGCGTACCCCCCATATCGCCTTGCTGACCGGGGCCCTGGCCTGTCTGATGCTTACCGGCACCGCCCACGCCGACACCGGCACGGCCGGTGCACCGGTTCCCACCGGCGCCAAGGCGCTGACCCACAACCCGCTGTACCGCAGCGGCAAGCTGATGGTGCCTTGCGGCGGCCAACCGGAGGACACCGGCAGCGTCACCGCAGCTAAAAAGCACCTAACCACGATGCTGAACTGCTTGAACGCCTCGTGGTCCGCGCAGCTGAAGAAGGCCGGTCTGCCGTTCAAGAAACCAAAGATCCGGTTCATGAGCAAGCCCAGCCACGCGTGCGGGTCGGCCTGGGGTAAGAACATCACCGGTCGTTACTGCACCGACGAGCGACAGTTGGTGATCCTGATCGACGACCAAGCCATCGAGGATCCGGCCGACCCGATAGCGCTGCACCTGATCGCGCACGAGTATGCCCATCACGTTCAGAATCTCACCGGCATGTGGACCGCCTACCAGAACAGGCCGGCTCGCACCAAGGCCCAAGCGCTGGCACAGAGCCGTCGCTTGGAGTTGCAGGCCGACTGCCTGGGCGCGGCTTTCATGGGCAGCATCTGGGCCTCGCAGGACTACCAGGACGAGGACTGGAAGGACGTCGTGGACCTCTACCGGCGCAGCGGCGATGAAAATCTCAACATGGAGCGCTATCACGGCACCGGGGAGAACCGGGTTGCCTGGCTGCAGAAGGGATTTGCCGCTGCATCCTCGGCCGCGTGCAACACCTGGACCGCACCGGCGTCCCGCGTCGCCTGACGGCCGGCTCCCCATGATGACGGGAAGCCGGCAAGGGGAACCGGCCGGCGGAGAGCTGAGTGACCAGCTGGGTGACAACGGTCACGGACGGGGCCGGACGATGAGGGATTGCCCCGCAGCTCAAGCGGCGCATAGGCCAGGCTCCAAGCCAGGGTGAAATGGCTTCGCGTCGAAGGAGCGAGGGGTTCGAATCCCCCCATCTCCACCAAGATCAAGAGCCGTTCCCGCTAGCCGGGAGCGGTCCTTTTGATCTTCTGGGTGGCTGAGAGTCGCTGACGCGATGAGCTGAGGCGGCGGCGGCAGGTCAAGGTGCAGCCGAGATCGAGGAAGGCTTCGTGGCCGCCGCCCCGGTCATCGCCGACGCCACCCCGCGGACCGGGCCCGCCGGCAGCGTGCAGACGAGCCTGAACGACCTGGTCCGCACCGGCGACTTCCCCGGCGCCCTGGCCGCGGTGCGGGGTCGTGACGGGCGGGTGCGCGACTACACCGCCGGTGCGGGAGACCTGGAGACGCGGGAGAAGGTCCCGGTCAACGGGCGGGTGCGCATCGGCAGCACCCCGCGAGACGTCAACCGTTTCCTGGGCGGGCTGCTGGGCGGCAAGCTGCTCACGCCGCCCATGCTGGAGCAGATGAAGCAGACGGTCGAGGGCCTCCGAGGGGATGCCGCCGGACCGGCGTAGTAGCTCCTGCCGACCGTCGATGCACTTGACGCAGACGCGGAGCAGGACGTCTTCTCGTCTGTGGTCCGACCATGGAGGCGCAGCGGGTAGCGGTCCGGCCGTCCACCCGTTCGCCATCGTCGGCGCGGGTGGCGACACTGGTCGGCGTTCGGTGATCCTGACAGGCGGCCTCTGCCGGCGTTTCCGGCTATCGGGCCGCTGCGCGGGTGAGGCGGCCGGCGAGTGCCAGCAGGTGCGCGTTCAACTCCGGCGGCTCGTGCACCTCGAACTCGCAGCCCAGCGCCAGCAACCGGAAGGCGAGCCAGTCCAGGGTGTCGGCGTGCGTGCGCAGCCGGCACGTCCCCTCGCCGATCTGGGCGACCTCGCCCAGGCTCCTGATCGCCTCGGTCACAGGTGCGTGGAGGGTGACGATCGCCTCATATGTGGACGCGAGCGAGTAGAGCCTCTCGGCCACGTAGGCGGCGGCGTCCTCGGCGGGCGGGTCGCGCGGCGCGATCCTGGCGCCGGTCGCGTGCAGGTCGGTGATGCGGTCGATACGGAAGATCCGCCAGTCGTCGCGGTCGCGGTCGTGTCCGAGCAGATACCACTGCCGCCCGGCCGCAACGAGACGGTGCGGGTCGACCAGGCGGGTGCTGGTGGATCCGTCATGGGCCCGGTACACGAACCGCACCCGCTCCCGGTTGGCCACGGCCGCCGCCAGGGTCGTGAGCTGCTCCGGATCGACCTCAGACCCAGGGCCGCCGGGGAGCGGGACGGTGGCGCCGCCCAGCGACCTGACCCGGTAGCGCAGCCGGGCCGGCAGCACCTGTTCCAGCTTGGCCAGGGCGCGCACCGACGCCTCCTCGATCCCCCGCACTGGATGTCGGGCCGCGGTGGACAGGCCGACGGTGATGGCCACCGCCTCCTCGTCGTCCAGCAACAGCGGCGGCATCGCGGCGCCCGCGACCAGTCGGTAGCCGCCGTCGGCCCCCATGGTGGCCTCAACCGGGTAGCCGAGGACGCGCAGGCGCTCGACGTCGCGCCGGACGGTACGGCGGCTGACGCTCAGGCGCTCGGCCAGCTCGCCGCCGGGCCACTCGCGCGGGGTCTGGAGCAGCGACAGCAGGCTGAGAAGACGTGATTCGCTCATGGATCCAAGAATGCCCTTCCATGTGGGACAGGTTCTGACCTACTTCCGAAATAGCGTTTCACGTACGAACTTCGCACTCCTGGAGGACCCTTGATTTCCAAGTTCATGCCCGAGGGCTACGCCACCGTGACGCCGTGGATCATCTCCCACGACACCGCAGGCCTGATCGACTACCTCAAGAGCGCGTTCGGCGCCGTGGAACTGGCGCGTGTGACCGACGACGAGGGCCGTATCGGCCACGCGGAGGTGCGGATCGGGGACGCGGTGGTGATGATGTTCGACGCCAAGCCCGATTGGCCGCGGACACCGGCCTTCCTGCGCCTTTACGTCCCCGACGCCGACGCCACCCACCGCCAGGCCGTCGAGGCGGGCGGCACGTCGGTCACCGAGGTCACGCACCTGTTCTTCGGCGACCGTGTCGGCCGGGTCAGGGACCCGTTCGGCAATCTGTGGTGGATCCAGACCCACATCGAGGACGTCTCCCCTGAGGAGATGGAGCGCCGCCTGAGTGACCCGGTGTTCACCAAGGCGATGGAGTACCTCCAGGGTGCCGACTTCTTCTGATGCCGGAGTCCGGTCCGCCATGCGGTGGCACGGAGGATCCAGTGGTCTCCTCGCTCTCCTCCCTCCTGGGTGACGTGCGGGTCGGCGACGCACGGGCCCGTGACGCGGCGGTCGCCGCTTCATCTGTGACGCACGGGCCCGCGACGCGGCGGTCGCCGCCTCGTCTGTGAAGACTTCTGGCCGACATGTAATGCTTCGTCAGCCTTCCTCCAAGCCCGGCATGTAACGCTTCGTCAGCCTTCCTCCAAGCAGGGGTGTATTCGGGAGGACGACGAAGGGAGCACGGCCGGTGCGCCTCAAACAGAAGGGGTCGGCGGAGATCTCCACCGACCCCGAGGCTTTCGAAGCCTTCTACCGGCGCCACGTCGAAGCGGTCACGCGATTTCTGGCCCGCCGGGTGGCCGACCCCCACACGGTCGCCGACCTGGTCGCGGAGGTCTTCATCGCGGTGCTCGACTCGGCGCACACCTACCGCCCCGGCCTGGGCAGCGAGATCGGCTGGCTGTACGGCGTGGCACGCAACACCCTGTCCGCCGAACGGCGGCGGGCGGCGCGTGAACTGCGTCTCGCCGGCCGGATCGGCGGACGCCGCCTCCTCGACGCGGACGACCTGTCGCGCATGGAGGAGCGTCTGGACGCGGAGAGCACGGCCCGGCGGGCCTTCGAGGCCATGGCCGGACTTCCGGACAGCGAGCGCGCCGTACTGGAACTGGTCGCCATCGACCAGCTCTCGGTGACGGAGGCGGCCGCCGCGCTCGGCATCCGGCAGGGGACCGCCAGGGTCCGGCTGCACCGCGCCCGCCGGTCGCTGCGCCACGTTCCCGGCGTCGTCTCGCCCACGGTCATGGAAGGACTCCGATGAACTTCGAGGAGAGATTGCTCATGGAGCTCAAGGCAGAGATCAACGAGCGGGCGGCGCGGGGGCCCGTCCGCAGGCCGATGCGCCGCCGCCTGCTGGCGGGGGTCGCGGTCGCGGGCATCGCCGCCGCGGCCGTGGTCGCCGTGCCGCTGATCACCGGGTCGGAGAGCCCGGCGTACGCGCTGACCCGCAACGGCGACGGGTCGATCACCCTGAAGATCAACGAGTTCCGGGACCCGGACCAGGTCGAAAAGGATCTCGCCGACCTGGGTGTGAAGGCCGACGTCTCTTACGTCGAGCCGGGCAAGAGGTGTGCTCCGGATCGTTTCCGCCTCATAGGGGAGCCGACCTTCACCCCTGAGGAACTGAAGAGCAAGGACCCCGCGGTCAAACGCCGGGTGTTGAAGGCGATCGACGACACGCCCTCGCGAAGGGCGTACGACACGGTGCCCGGCGGCGGCCTGAGGATCTATCCGGACAGGATCAAGCCGGAGTGGAAGGTCGTCATGGAGTTCGCCGAGAACGAGGACCAGACCTCGGGCCCGGAGAAGCCCAGAGTGCTGTGGCAGTTCTCCTTCCAGGTCACCGACGGTCCTGTCAAGCCGTGCGTGATCGTCGACGACCCGTCCTGGAACGACATCGGCGACCCGGTGAAGAACCCCGAGGCGTTCCCGCCCGCGGGTAGCTGACCCATCGGCCGGTCGCGGGGGTACGGCGGGCGCCCGCCGTACCCCCGCGACCGGTGGTCGTCCACGTCGTCCGATCGGAGGTCAGGCCTTCTCCTGCCGGGGCATGACCACCTCGCGCACGATGAGCAGGATCGCCGCCACCAGCGGGATGCCCAGCAGGGCGCCCACCACGCCCAGCAGCGCGCCGCCGAGCAGGGCGCCGACGATCGTGGCCAGCGGTGGGACGTCCACCGAGCTCCTCATCACGCTCGGCGCGATCCAGTAGTTCTCGATCTGCTGGTAGACGGTGAAGAAGACCACGCAGACGATGCCGACGGTCGGCGAGACGAAGAACCCGACCAGGGAGGCGACCCCCGCGCCGATGAAGGCGCCGACCATCGGGATGAGGTCGGTCAGGGCCACGATGAGCGCCAGCGCCAGCGCGTAGGGGACCTTCATGAGCATCAGGAAGAAGAAGGTCGTCACCCCGGCGATCAGCGAGATGATCAGGTTTCCGGCGACGTAGCCGCCGATGCTGTCGATGATCTGGTCGCCGAGCAGGCTGGCGCGGGTCCGGCGGGACCTGGGCACCAGGCGGTAGGCCATCTTCTTCAGCGAGTTCAGCGAGCCCAGGAAGTAGAGCGTCAGGACCAGGACCGTCAGCGCGTTGAAGACCGCTCCGATCAGCACCTGGCCGAAGCCGAGGACGCCGCCGAACATCTGGCTGCCGAAGTCGCCGCTCGTCACGTACTGCTGGAGCTTGTCCAGGATCTGGAAACGCTGGTCCAGGTCGCGGATCATCGGGTTGTTCTGCAGCTCCTGGACGTACTGCGGGAGCTTGGTCACGAAGTCGGTGGACTGGGTGGTGAGCGGTGGCACCACGGCCAGGCCGAAGGCGACGAAGACGGCGATGACGCCGAGGAAGACCACGGTGATCGCGACCAGGCGGGCGAGCCCGAGCTTCTGCAGCTTCTCCACGGCCGGGTTCAGGCCGATGGCGAGGAAGAGCGAGACGACGATGAGGATCAGCACCGAGCTCGCGCTCACCACGGCCTGCACCAGCCACCAGGCGGTGAGCACGCCCAGAGCGGCGGTGAAGCCGAACACGAACGGGTTGTTGCGCATCGACCGCCCGGGCCTGCCGAAGGGGAGGTCGGAGGCTGCCTCGGGCAGGGGCTCCAGCGGACGCACCGGCCCGGCCGAGGTGAGGACCGGCTCGGCTGCGGGGCCCTCGGACTCCTCTGGCTCCTCGGGGGCCGCGATGGGGCGCACGGGGCCGGCGGAGGTCAGGGCCGGTTCCGCCGTGACGGCCGAGGTCAGGGCCGGTTCCGCCGTGACGGCGGAGATGGGGGCGGGAGCGGCCGATTCGGCGCGGTCGCTGGGGATGGGCTTGGACACGGACGGCAACTGCCCGTTATATGGCGAATTAGTCCACCCTGGTTAGTCCACCCTGGTTAGTTCGCCCCGGGGGGCGGCGGCCGTCACCGGACAGGTCAACTCATGCTGACGTACTGCCGGGGTCGCAGCGCATGGCTGCGCAGCGCGGCCAGAGCGGCCGACCTGCCCGCCTGGGTGAGCCCGCCCGCGCGGCGCAGTCCGAAGGCGTCCAGGCGCCGTTCCAGCTCCGACAGCGAGGCCTCCACCTCCGCGATCTGCCACTCCTCGCAGTCGATCACCTCGGCGACGCGCTCACGGTCGGCGGGGGAGCCGTCGGCGAGCAGCATGAGCGCCACCTCCCGGGCCGGTGCCCGGAACCCGTGCTCCCCGGCCTGCGGAGCCAGCAGGGCCGCCGCCGCGGCCTCCCAGAGCTGGTCGCGGTCGTGGAGCAGGCGCTCTCCGGCCGAGGTGATCACCAGCCGCCTCCCGGCGCGGCGTAGCGCGCCCATCGGGCCCTGGGCCACCTCGCGGACCGCCGCCAGCTCCGCGCCGCTCCAGGGGCTCTCCGCGAGCACGGCGCGGGCCAGGTTGTGCCGCTGGGTCAGCGGGATGCCCCCCGGCCGGCAGCCCAGCGTCAGCAGCCACGACAGCGCGTCGAGGTGGTCACCGGCCGGAGCCGGGATCGGGGCGTGCAGGCGCACCTCGAAGGGCTGGGCGAGCTCGCGCCAGGCGGGCCCCCGGCCGAGCACCCAGCGGTTCAGTCGCTCGCCCTGGACCCGGTGGAGCCAGTTGTCCCCGCCCAGCTCGGCGCGGGGCGTGGTCAGCCAGTGGCGGGTCAGCGCCTGCCGCTCGGACGAGCCGGCGGTCAGCTCCCCGGAGACGATGGCGAGCTCCAGCGCGGCGGAGCAGGCGCCGTGCGCGCCCAGCTCCTCGGGACCCATGATCGAGCTCCAGCGCAGTTCGGGCACATCGGGCGGGAGTACTCCGGTGGCGTCGAGGGCGCTCTGGTAGGCGGCCATTCCGGCGTCCTCGCCGGAGCGGGCGTAGACGCGCATGATCTGCATGGTCGTCGAGGACGAGCAGAGCGCGGCGTAGCGCTCCAGGCCGCCCAGCCGGAACAGGCTGCCCAGCGCGCGGGCGATCGCGAGGCGGTCGCCGCCGACCTTGGTCGGCAGCGTGTACCACAGGAACTCGCAGACGTTGAGCTCGGTGATGGTCTCCAGCGGTTCGCCGCCGGTCAGCCAGTCGATCGCACTGCGGGCATGCTCGGCGTAGTCGGGCTCGGATCGCTCCAACTCGGAGAGGAGCGCGGCCACGTCCGGTGCAGGCATGCTTCGCAGTCTGCCGTATGCGGGCCTGCTCTGACGATGAACGTGACGTAATGGATCGTGCACGTCGCCTACCCTAAGGAATCAGCTCTAAGCAGCTCATATGCGTGGACGGTCAGATCCAGCCCTTCTTGAAGAGCATGCGCGAACTCCACTCCGCGTAGGGGATGACCTCGGCGGTGAGCACCGGATAGAGCCACCAGAAGTTGATGAGCGCCAGCAGCGTGAAGGCGCCGACGATCGAGGCGCCGACGATGCGGCGCGGCGGCGCGGCGCCCGCCGGGCCGATGATCAGTCCGGCGGCGAGCACGATCGCCAGGATCATGAAGGGGACCATGGGGATCGCGTAGAACAGGAACATGGTGCGCTTGTCGGCGATGGCCCAGTAGAACCAGGGCAGCCAGCCGGCGGCGTAGCCCACCAGAACGGCCCCGGCCCGCCAGTCCCGGGTGGCGACGTACCAGGCGATCATCGCGATGAGCGCGGCCAGCCCGCCGTACCAGATGATCGGGGTGCCGACCCCGAGGACCGCCTGCGAGCAGTTTCCCGTCCCGCACCCGGTCTTGGGCGTCTCGTAGAAGAAGGCCACCGGGCGCAGCAGCAGCGGCCAGCTCCAGGGCTCGGACTGGTAGTTGTGCGGGGTCGCCAGGCCGGTGTGGAAGCCGAGCACCTGGAAGTGGTAGTTCAGCCACGACCGGATGGAGTCGAAGACGAAGAAGAACGGCCCCTGGGAGGTCGCCTGGGCCCAGTTGCGGCCCCAGCCGAGCGAGGAGGCGAACCAGCCGCTCCAGGAGAGCAGGTAGGTGAGCGCCGGGACCGCCGCCATGGCCAAAAGCGCGGTGGGCAGGTCCTTGCTGGCCATTCCGCTGTAGGGTCTGCGCAGCCCGACGGCGCGGCGGGCGCCGGCGTCCCAGACGAGGGACATGACGGCGAAGGCGATCAGGAAGAAGATCCCCGACCACTTGACCGCGCACGCCGCGCCCAGGCAGAGGCCGGCGGCGATCCGCCAGGGACGCGCGCCCAGCCAGGGGCCGTGCTCGCTCAACGGCGAGGTCTCATACCAGTCGGCCAGGCGCTCGCGGGTACGGTCGCGGTCGATCACCAGGCAGGCGAAGCCGGCCAGGACGAAGAACATCAGGAAGATGTCCAGCAGCGCGGTCCGCGACAGCACCAGGTGCAGGCCCTCGACGGACAGCAACAGGCCGGCCAGGCAGCCCAGCATCGTGGAGCGGGTCATCCGGCGGGCGACCCTGGCCAGGATCAGGATCGACACCACACCGATCAGGGCTCCGGCGAACCGCCAGCCGAACGGGTTCATGCCGAAGACCTGCTCGCCGAGGCCGATCATCCACTTGCCCAGCGGCGGATGGACCACGTAGGAGGCGCACTTGTCGATCTCGGCGGGCGCGCACTGCTGCCAGATGTCGGTGTTGTTGTGCATCAGGAGCTTGTCGGCGTCCTTGACCGCGTTCTTCTCCGCACCGAACTTGATCAGCGCCCACGCGTCCTTGGCGTAGTACGTCTCGTCGAACATGACCGCGTGCGGGCGTCCCAGGTCGGTGAAGCGCAGGATCGCCCCGAACCCGGCGATCAGCAACGGTCCCAGCCAGCCCCACAGAACGCTGCCCGGCATCGCGGGCACCAGTCGGTCGCGCACGGAACCCGCCGATCCGCCGTCCGGTCGGGGCTCCGGCTGGTCGAACGCCTGGTTGGTGAAGTCGGTCACGGCCACCCGGACATCGTACGGGCCACCACACACGGTGAACCCAGGAAACACCGCCTACATGCCTAATTAGGAATTTCCTCCCGAGGTGAAACCTCACTCGGGATGGGAGCCCGTCGGGAATGGGGGAGGATGGGACCGTGACGGACAACGGCAGGCTGGTGCTGGCGGGAGCTCCGATCGGGCAGGTGGGCGACGCCTCTCCCCGGCTGCGGGAGGCGCTGGAGGCCGCCGACGTGGTGGCGGCCGAAGACACCCGCCGCCTGCGGCGGCTGGCCGGAGAGCTCGGCGCGGAGATCAGGGGCAGGGTCGTCTCCTACTACGACGCCAACGAGGCCGGCCGGGCGGCCGAGCTGCTGCAGGCACTCCAGGACGGCAGGACCGTCCTGATCATCACCGACGCCGGTATGCCCGGCGTCTCCGATCCCGGCTACCGCCTGACCCACCTGGCCGTCGAGGCGGGGATCACGGTGACCTCGCTGCCCGGCCCGTCCGCGGTCACCACCGCGCTGGCCGTCTCCGGGCTGCCCAGTGACCGGTTCTGCTTCGAGGGCTTCCTGCCGCGCAAGGCCGGTGAGCGGGCCCGCAGGCTGGACGCCCTGGCCGGAGAGGAGCGCACGATGGTGTTCTTCGAGGCACCGCACCGGCTGCAGGTCGCCCTGGAGGCGATGGCGGAGGCGCTCGGCGCCGAGCGCCCCGCGGCGGTCTGCCGGGAGCTCACCAAGACCTACGAGGAAGTACGGCGCGGCGGCCTGGGCGAGCTGGCCGGATGGGCGGCCGGCGGGGTCAAGGGGGAGATCACCGTGGTCGTCGCCGGGCATGCCCCGGAGAGCCTGCCGCCGGTCATCGAGGACCTGGTGGCCGAGGTCGCACGCCGCGAGGAGACGGGGGTGCCCAAGAAGCAGGCGATCGTCGACGTGGCCAAGTCGGCGGGGATCCCCAAACGCGATCTCTATGACGCGGTCCATCGCGGCTGACCGGAAGTGATCTTCATTACGCCGCTCATCAAGGTCGATTTATCTCCATAATTTTCTAAATGGGATCAACGCGAAGTCGGCTGTCACCGCCCATGCCGGGCAGCGTTCTGTGGGGCTGGCTGGGACCGTTGCTGATCGCCGGGTTCGGGGCGATCCTGCGCTTCACCGACCTGGGACGCCCGCACGCGGTCGTGTTCGACGAGACGTACTACGCCAAGGACGCGTTCGCGCTGATCACCTACGGCGTTGAGCGGGCCTCTCTCGGAAACACCGACGACCCGATCGCCGACCGGATGCTCATAGCCGGCGACACCGACATCTGGGTCGGCTGCACCCCGCCCGAGGCCGACCCCTGCCCGCTGTACGTGGCCCATCCGCCGCTGGGCAAGTGGATGATCGGCCTCGGCGAGCAGGTCTTCGGCATGAACCCGTTCGGCTGGCGGTTCGCCGGAGCCCTGATCGGTGTGGTGTCGATCCTGATCCTGGCCAGGGTCGCCCGCCGGATGACCCGCTCCACGATGCTGGGCTGCCTGGCCGGCCTGTTGCTGTCCGTCGAGGGCCTGCACCTGGTGCTGTCGCGGACCGCGCTGCTGGACATCTTCCTGATGTTCTTCGTCCTGGCCGGCTTCGCCTGCCTGGTGATCGACCGCGACCGTACCCGCGAGCGCCTGGCCGACTGGTATGAGACCTCGCCGTTGAGCGAGCACGGCCCCTGGCTGGGCGCGCGTCCCTGGCGGATCGCCGCCGGCCTCTGCCTGGGCGCGGCGTGCGCGGTCAAGTGGTCGGGGATCTTCTTCCTGATCGCCTTCGCCGTCATGTCCCTCGTCTGGGACGCCGGCGCCCGCCGCGCCGTCGGGCTGCGCAGACCCTACAGCGGAATGCTCGACAAGGACCTGCCCACCGCGCTTTTGGCCATGGCGGCGGTCCCGGCGCTCACCTACCTGCTCTCCTGGAGCGGCTGGTTCGCCTCCTCGCTCGGCTGGGGCCGCAACTGGGCCCAGGCGACCTCCCAGGGGCCCGCCTACTTCGTCTTCGACTCGCTGCGCTCCTGGCTGTCGTATCAGGTGCAGGTCCTCGGCTTCCACACCGGCCTGACGGACGGGCACGACTACCGGTCCGAGCCCTGGAGCTGGCCGCTGCTGCTGCGCCCGGTGGCCTTCTTCTCCGAGCCGTCCGCGACCGGGTGCGGGACGGCGAAGTGTGCCCGGGAGGTGCTCGGGGTCGGCACCCCGATCATCTGGTACGGCGGGCTGGCCGCGCTCATCGCGATGATCGCCTGGTACGTCGCCACCCGGGACTGGCGGGCCGGGGCCGTTCTGGTGGGCTACGCCGCCGGCTGGCTGCCCTGGTTCTACTGGGCCATCGCCGACAAGCGCACCATGTTCCTGTTCTACGCGATCCCCATGGTCCCCTTCATGATCCTCGCGCTGACCCTGGCCGCCGGACTGATCATCGGCAAGGCGGACGCCACGCCCAACCGCCGGGCGGTGGGGGCCGCGTTCGCCGGCGCCTTCGCGATCCTCGCCCTGGTCAACTTCGCGTGGCTCCGTCCGGTGCTCGTCGCCGAGATCATTCCGCAGTCGCAGTGGTGGGCGCGGATGCTTTTCTCCCGGTGGGTCTAGCGGCGGGTCCAGCGATGGATCCAGCGGCGGGTTCAGCGGCCCCGCGCCGAAGGGGAACCCCGTGGCGCAGGGAGATCGCGGCGGCCAGGCAGGCCAGCGGCACCGCGGGCAGCAGGTAGCGGTAGTCGAACTCGGCGGTCGCGGCCGGCGCCAGGATGAGTCCGAAGGCGGCCAGCCACGGCAGGAGCACCGGGCCGCCCAGCCTGCGCCAGCGCACCGCCACCCCGACCAGGCCGATCAGCAGCAGGACGCCGTTGACGATGCCGGGCAGCCGGACGATCCCCATGTAGCCCTGCATGAAGGAGGCCCACGGGTCGTGCAGGCGGGTGCCGATCACCCTCATCCTGCCGTCGATCATCGAGGTCGGCAGGCTCGGGTCGTACGCGCGCGCGTCGCCGTCGCTGGTGCCTCTGTAGGAGGGCCAGTTCGGCAGGACCTTGCCGACGGGCAGGAACTCGTACTGCAGGTAGGTGGCGTAGTCGGGAAAACGCGGCCGGCCCCAGTGGAAGGCGCGGAAGAAGTCGAGGGCCACCTTGCCGAGGTAGTCGCCGGGCTGGGAGAGGATGGCCCGCTTGGCGAACACCCCGGCGACCTGGTTCATCTGCGGGGTGAACGTGCTGCCCGTGCCGAAGAAATGGAAGCGCTGGCCGTCCTTGGACCACCACAGGTAGTTCTGACCGGAGAAGCTGCGCTTGTCCGGCGGGACGCTGATGCACAGCAGCGCGAGCTCTAGCTCCTTGCGGGGATCGACCCCCATCTTCGTGCAGTCGGCGAACAGCGCGGTCCGCATGTAGAGGATCGCCCCGTCGCTGTTGGTCATCGCGAAGTTGCCGTGGGCCGAGGCGAACCAGCCCATGTAGCCCAGCACCGGGATCGCGCACGCCGTGATCATGGCCGCGATCGGCTTCCAGCCGGTGCGCTTGACCAGCAGGTAGACCACGACCAGCCCGAGGATCGGCAGGCCGATCGACCGGGTCAGGGCGGTGAGCGCGAGCAGCAGGCCGATCACCGCCCCCATCCGCCACGACACCTTCCGGTGCCACAGCACCAGCGTCACGACGCCCACGACCAGCAGCATGAACATCGTGTCGGACATGACCAGGTGTTCGAGCTGGATCTGGTAGGCGTCGAACAGCACCGGCAGCGTGGCCAGCGTCGCCCCCCAGCCGGGCAGCCCGAACCTCCGGCGCAGCAGCATGTAGATCAGCACCGCGATGGCCAGGCCCATCAGGTGCTGGCTGAAGGTCACCAGGCTGAAACTGTGGAAGGGGCGCAGCAGGAGCAGCCAGAAGGAGTAACCGTTCGGGCGCAGGGCACTGGGTCTGTCGGGGTTGACCGCCCCCGAGACGTATTCGTAGGAGTCGTTGAACCACAGCGCCGGGCCGTAGCCGAGCATGGTGACCACACGCAGCGCGAACGCCAGTGAGAGTGCGGCCACGAAGAGGTGGTGGCGGCGTAGGAACGCCCACAGACGCCCGGTCCAGCCTGTCGAAGGCGCGTCCGGACGTGCTCGTTCGGCGACGGTCACCATGCATTACAGGATGCCAGTCGTTTCATGGAGTTGACCCGCGCGGTGGTCGATAGAGGGCATCATGATGAGATTGGCCTGTGCCGTATACGAAGGGTTGAGACGTGGAACTGACCGTGGTGATGCCTTGTTTGAATGAGGCGGAGACCGTGGAAACCTGCGTACGCAAGGCACTGGCCTGCATGCGGGAACACGGGATCGACGGGGAAGTGCTGATCGCCGACAACGGCAGCACCGACGGCTCGCAGCAGCTCGCGCGAGACGCCGGGGCCCGGGTGGTGCACGTGGACGCCAAGGGGTACGGAAACGCTCTGATGGGCGGCATCCGGGCGGCTCGTGGCAAGTACGTCATCATGGGCGACGCCGACGACTCCTACGACTTCACCGCGCTGCTGCCGTTCGTCGAGCAGTTGCGCGACGGGGCCGACCTGGTGATGGGCAACCGGTTCAAGGGCGGCATCGCGCCGGGCGCCATGCCCCCGCTGCACCGCTACCTCGGCAACCCGGTGCTGTCCTTCATCGGCCGGCTGTTCTTCCCCAGCGCGATCGGCGACTTCCACTGCGGCCTGCGCGGCTTCCGCCGTGACTCCATCATCAAGCTCGGTCTGCAGACCGGCGGCATGGAGTTCGCCAGCGAGATGGTGGTGCGTTCGACGCTGTCCGGGCTGGACGTGCGCGAGGTGGCCACCACGCTGTCGCCCGACGGCCGCTCGCGCCCGCCGCACCTGCGCTCCTGGCGCGACGGCTGGCGCCACCTGCGCTTCCTGATGCTCTACAGCCCGCGCTGGCTGTTCCTCATCCCGGGCATGGTCCTGATGACCATCGGCCTGGGCGCGGGCGCCACCCTGACCTTCGGCCCGGTCTACATCGGCAAGCTCGGCTTCGACGTCGACACCCTGGTCGGCGCCTCGGCCGCGCTGGTGATCGGCTTCCAGGCGGTGCTGTTCGCGGTGTTCACCAAGGTGTACGCGGCCGAGGAGGGGTTCCTGCCGGAGGACAGGCGGGTGCGCAAACTCGTCGACATCGTGACCCTGGAGAAGGGCCTGGTCGTCGGCGGCCTGCTGGCCCTGGCAGGTCTCGGTGGCCTGGTCGCCTCGCTGGTCCACTGGCAGACGCGTAGTTTCGGCACGCTGATCCCGTCCGAGTCGCTGCGTCTGGTCGTGCCCTCCGCCACCGCGCTGATCATGAGCTTCCAGACCATCTTCGCGGCGCTGTTCGTCAGCATCCTGGGCATTCGCCGGACCAAGGAGACGCCCATCGACGTGGCCGCCTCCGCCGCCGAGGAGGCCGCCGAGGCCGTGACCCGGCAGAGCGCCGAAGAGGTCGCCGAGACCGGAACCCGGCAGAACGCCGAGGAGAGCGCCGAGACCGGAACCCGGGAGAGCACCAAGGCCTGAGCCCGCGTCCCTTAGGCTTGGCATCATGTCCCAGCACATCTTGACCGCGGTCGCGTGGCCTTACGCCAACGGCCCCCGCCACATCGGGCACGTCTCCGGATTCGGCGTGCCGTCCGACATGTTCAGCCGCTACCAGCGGATGGTGGGCAACAAGGTCCTGATGGTCAGCGGGACCGATGAGCACGGCACCCCCATCCAGGTGCAGGCCGACAAGGAGGGTGTCAGCGCCCGCGAGCTCGCCGACCGCTACAACCGGGTGATCGTCGAGGACCTCCAGGCGCTGGGGCTCTCCTACGACCTGTTCACCCGGACCACGACCGACAACCACTACGCCGTGGTCCAGGAGGTCTTCAAGGGCCTTCACGCCAACGGCTACATCTTCCCCAAGACCACGATGGGCGCGATCTCGCCGTCCACCGGTCGCACCCTGCCCGACCGCTACATCGAGGGCACCTGCCCGATCTGCCACTACGACGGCGCCCGCGGCGACCAGTGCGACAACTGCGGCAACCAGCTCGACCCGATCCAGCTGATCAACCCGGTCAGCAAGATCAACGGTGAGACGCCGATCTTCGTCGAGACCGAGCACTTCATGCTCGACCTGCCCGCCTTCGCCGAGGTGCTGGGGTCCTGGATGCGGTCGAAGCAGGGCGAGTGGCGGCCGAACGTGCTGAAGTTCGCCCTCAACCTCCTGGACGACCTGCAGCCCCGCGCGATGAGCCGCGACCTCGACTGGGGCGTGCCGATCCCGCTGGAGGGCTGGAGCGACCAGCCCAACAAGCGGCTCTACGTCTGGTTCGACGCCGTCGTCGGCTATCTCAGCGCCTCCATCGAGTGGGCCCGCCGCTCCGGCGACCCGGAGGCCTGGCGGCAGTGGTGGCAGAACCCCGACGCCCGTGGTCACTACTTCATGGGCAAGGACAACATCGTCTTCCACGCGGAGATCTGGCCGGCGCTGCTGCTCGGCTACAACGGCCAGGGCGCCCGCGACGGCAGCCCCGGCTCGCTGGGCACGCTGGACCTGCCGTCCGAGGTCGTCTCCAGCGAGTTCCTCACCATGGAGGGGCGCAAGTTCTCCTCCTCCCGTCAGGTCGTCATCTACGTTCGTGACTTCCTGGCCCGCTACGACGCCGACGCGCTGCGCTACTACATCGCGGTGGCCGGCCCGGAGAACCAGGACACCGACTTCACCTGGTCGGAGTTCCTCAACCGCAACAACGGCGAGCTGGTGGCGGCCTGGGGCAACCTGGTCAACCGCTCGATCTCGATGGCCGCCAAGAACTTCGGCGTCATCCCCGAGGCGGGCGAGTTCACCGACGCCGACCGGGCGATGCTGGAGCGCAGCCGCGCCGCCTTCCCGAAGGTCGGCGCCGAGTTCGCCGCCTCCCGATTCAAGAACGCGACGAACGAGGCGTTCGAGGTCATCCGCGAGGCCAACAGATACCTGGCCGAGCAGGAGCCCTGGAAGATCAAGGACGACCCCGAGCGGGTCAAGACCATCCTCCACGTGGCCCTGCAGGTCGTCGACGACGCCAAGACCCTGCTCACCCCGGTCCTGCCCGGCTCCTCCAACAAGATCTACGCGATGCTCGGCGGCACCGGCGTGTGGTCGGGGATGCCGGAGATCCACGAGGTCGAGGAGGGCGACCGGAGCTACCCGATCATCACCGGCTCCTACGAGGGCGCCGCCCGCTGGGAGCCCATGCCGATCAAGGCCGGCACCCCGCTCGCGCCACCGACCCCGCTGTTCACCAAGCTCGACCCGAAGATCGTCGAAGAGGAGCTCGCCCGCCTGGGCGAGTGACGCCTCCCCGGTACGGCCCACGCCCGGCGCGGGCCGTACCGGCTCCTCGGTAGGTTGGACGGCGTGAGCACGACGAAGCTTCCCGCAGCCCCTGACCCCCTGGCCACCGAGGTGTTCGACAGCCACTGTCACCTGGACATCATGGTGGGCAACCGCCAGGCGTCCTCGGGAGATCCGGTCGCCCAGGCCGCCCAGGCGGCGCAGGCGAGCGTCGAGGGGATCCTCCGGGAGGCTCGTTCGGTCGGCGTGACGCGGCTCGTCACGATCGGCTACGACCTGCCGTCCTCGCGCTGGAACGCCGACACGGCGCGGTTGCACGACGACGTCTACGCCGGGGTGGCGATCCATCCCAACGAGGCGCACGCCTCGACGCCGGAGGTCCTCACCGAGATCGAGGAGCTGGCCCGGCTTCCCCACGTCCGGGCGGTGGGGGAGACCGGGCTCGACTACTACCGCGACTGGGCGTCCAAGGACGATCAGCACGCCAGCTTCCGGGCGCACATCGAGATCGCCAAGCGGACCGGCAAGGCCCTGGTGATCCACGACCGCGAGGCCCATGACGACGTGCTGCGCGTGCTGGCCGATCAGGGGGCCCCGGAGGTCGTGGTCTTCCACAGCTTCTCCGGCGACGCCGAGATGGCGAAGAAGTGCGTCGAGGCCGGCTACTTCATGTCCTTCTCCGGCCCGGTCACCTACAAGAACGCCGCCTACCTCCGCGAGGCCGCGGCGATCGCGCCCAGCGAGCTGATGCTCGTCGAGACGGACGCGCCCTATCTCCCGCCGACACCGCATCGGGGCAAGCCCAACGCGCCCTACCTGCTGCCCCTGACGCTGCGTTGCCTGGCCGAGGTCAAGGGGATGGAGGCGGCCGAGCTCGCCGCCGTCATCACCGCGAACGGGGAGACCGTCTTCGGCTCCTGGTGACCGCCTCCGGGCCGGTCCGGCGCCGCCCGGCTTCCCCTTTCCATCGGCTCGTCCGGTCCGGCGTCGTCCGGCTTTCCCTTTCCATCGGCTCGTCCGGTCCGGCGCCGCCCGGCTCGTCCGGTCCGGTTTCCGGCGTGGTCAGGCCGTCGCCGGGAGCTCAGCCCACCGCCGCGCCGAAGTCGGCCGATTCGCCGCCGACGCCGGGCACCTTGCCGGTCCCCGGTGTGAGCGTGATCCCCGTGGCGTCGTTGCGGCCCAGCAGCGCCGCCGCTCCCGAGGCTCCCCGGTCCGGCGCACCGACCACCAGGCGGTTCCCGCTGAATCCCACCGCCCAGCCGGAGCGGTCGCCGGGGCCGCCCCGACCGACCAGCCTGGCCTGTCCCGGATCCCGCACCGGCACCAGCCGTACGCCGCCGCGCTGCTGCGGCCCGCGGAACGGGATTCCCACGGCCAGCCTGGTGTCCTCCCCGCTTTCCCCGCCGCCGAACGCCAGCGAGAAGCCGTAGCCGTCGCCCGCGGCGCCCTCCGCGCCCTGGTCGAAGACGCCGGCGGGGGTGAGCTGCGCGGTGCCGGCCGCCCGGAAGAGCCGGACCAGCCCGGAGTCCTCGACCCCTCCGCCGTCGCCGAGCGGCGCGCTCACCGCCAGGTAGCCCACGTCGCCCTCCCGGGCGTAGGCCATCGCGTAGCCGAAGCGGTCGCCCGCCTCGGCGGGGGCGACCTCGTGCAGGTCCCACTTGCGGCCGGTGTACTCCTCCCGGGGGCCGCGCACATCGAAGATCACGGCGATCGCCCCCGAGTCGAGCTTGCCCTCGCCGTCCTGCCGTCCCACTCCGTCGTCGTTCTCGTACGGCGCGCCGACCGCGAGATCCTCCTCACCGGGGAGGCCCCCCAGCCCGCCGACCGCCACCGACCAGCCGAACATGTCGCCGACCTCGCCGCTGCCGGAGACTCCCGGGCTCTCCTGGGAGATCCGCCGGGCCCGGTCCGGGGCGCCGGGCTCGAAAACGTACACCGCCCCCGCGTCGCGCACCCCGTCGGCGTCCTCGTGCGGCGCGCCGACCGCCACCACGGTCGTCCCGGCGGCCAGGGACCAGCCGAAGTGCGCGTCGCGCTCCGGTTCGGGGGCGACCGTACGCGCCGTCGCCCGCCGCGCCCCGCCGTACACGGCGTAGACCGCGCCCGCGTCCGGCAGGCCTGACACGTCCGTGTACGGCGCTCCGATCAGCAGGTCCGCGCAGCGGTCGGCGTCGAGGTGGGTCATCCGCACCGACCACCCGAAGCCGTCGCCCGCGCCGGGCCGGGGAGCGGTCACGACCGTTCCGCCCTCGCCCCGGCCGAACAGCATGTGCACGGCTCCGGCCCCGCCCAGCCCGGCGGCGCCGGCGAACGGATCGCCGATCACCGTGTCGTCGGTGCCGTCGCCGTCGAAGTCGTTCGCGCTCGCCCCGGAGCAGTCGGCGGAGGCGGCGTGAACGGCGGGCGGCACCGGCAGGGCGGCGGGCAGAGCGATGGGCAGGACGGCGTGAACGGCGGGCGGCACCGGCAGGGCGGCGGGCAGAGCGATGGGCAGGACGGCGTGAACGGCGGGCGGCACCGGCAGGGCGGCGGGCAGAGCGATGGGCAGGGCGGGCGGCATCGGCAGGACCGCCGCGGCCAGCAGGAACGCCAGAATTCTCATGAGAGCCTTACCTCGATCTTCCCGCCCCCTTCGATGACACGGCCGGTCAGCTTCAGAGGTCTGCGGGCCGGGGGCAGGTCGTAGACGAGGACGCCCTCCATCTTGCCGCCGGGGGCCAGGATGCCCGACAGGCCCGTCGAGACCGGTTCGGGAGCGTGGGTCACGCCGCGGTCGTCCACCAGGGTGAGAGGGACGCGGCTGACCGGAGCGGCTTTTCCACCGGTGTTGAGCAGGATCCAGCCGATCACGCAGAACCGGCCGCGGGCCGAGGTGGCGCCCTGGTAGCCGGTCAGGTCGCAGCGCGGAGCCCGCGGGATGATCAGTTGCGGATCCTCGATGAGGGAGCCGGTCGCGATCCGGCGGCCCACGTCGGTGACGCCGCTCCTCGTGCCGGTCGTCGCCCGTGGTTTCTGCCCAGTCCCGCCCGCGTTGACCAGCACGGCGACCAGCACGGCGATCGTGGCGGCGAGGGCCGTCGCCACGGCGGGCACGGCGAGCCGCAGGCGTCGTCGCGGTGGCCGTTCCCGGACGGTCGTGACGGGCGGCGGCCGCAGTGAGGCGGGAGCCGTACCGGATGACGGGGTCTCGGACGGACCGGCGGCCGTGTGCGGCGGGGAGGCAGGGGAGGGGGTCGGCGGGGAGGTAGGGGAGGGGGTCGTGGCCGGGTCAGGGCCGGGAGAGGTCGAGGGGCCCTCCACGCCCGGCATGCCGAAGGTCCGGGTGGAGTCGGGCTCCACGTTGGCCGGGGGCCGCCACGACCGGCTGAGCATGTCGGTGGCGACAAGGGTGGGCGGGTCCGCCGGGACGGACGCCGCCGCGGGCGCCGCGATCCCGCCGCCGACCAGGGCGATCAGCAGGTCTTGGGCGGTGGGCCGCCGGTGGGGGTCCATCGTGGTGGCCCGGCGGACCAGGTCGTCGAGGGGGGCGGGGAGCGCGCCGAGGTCGGGAGGGGAGTTCAGCAGCCGGGTGGCCATGGTGATCAGGTCGCCTCTGCCGTACGGGTGGCGGCCGTTGCCCGCGTAGGCGACCAGGCACCCCCAGGCGAAGACGTCGGCCGCCGGGGTGATCTCCAGGCCCCGCACCTGCTCGGGAGCCCACCAGCCGGGGCTGCCGAGCACCTCGCCCGACAGGGTGAACCCCTGGGTGGAGTCCAACGCCCTGGCGATGCCGAAATCGATCACGCGGGGGCCCGACATGGACAGGATCACGTTGGCGGGCTTGAGGTCGCGGTGGACCAGTCCGGCGACGTGGATGGCGGCCAGCGCGGCGGCGACCCCCAGGGCGACCCCGTGCAGGGGGCCGGGTTCGAGCGGGCCGTGCAGGGCGATCTGGCGGGACAGGGGCGTGCCGGCGATGTATTCGGTGACCATGTACGGCCGGCCGTCCTCGCCGGTGCCGTCGTCGAGCACCTGGGCGGTGCAGAACGAGGCCACGCGGCGGGCGTTGTCCACCTCGGCGTGGAACCTCACGGCGAACCCGTCCTCGACCGCGAACTCCGCTTTGATCATCTTGACCGCCACCTGTCGCCCGGTGGGGGCCAGTCCGAGGTAGACGGTGCCCATGCCGCCCTCGCCGAGCCGCCCGAGCAGCCGGTAACCCCCGACCTGCTCCGGGTCGCCGGGGCGTAACCCCTCGGCAGGGTGGTTCACGTCCTCATCACCGGGTGGATCCCCTTCCTTGCCGACGATCCCCCGTATGGCAACGTTATCCACAACGGAACCTCCCATGTTCATCACGCGTCGTCACAGTACGTTCGATGCGCGAAACTTGTCGGATGACGTGGGGAGTGCAGTCGTGAGCAAGCGCAGCGAACGGGCCGGGCACAGCGGCCCGGCGAACGCAGGTGCCGTGGCGCCGGGCGGGGAACCAGCATGAGTCTTCTCGGCCCGGTAGAAATACGTAATTTGGCGGAGAAGCTGGATATCCGTCCGACGAAAAAGCTCGGCCAGAACTTCGTGATCGACGGCGGCACGGTCCGCCGGATCGTCCGGGTCGCCGGGCTCCGGCCGGATGACGTGGTCATCGAGGTCGGCCCCGGGCTGGGCTCGCTCACCCTCGCGCTGCTTCCCGAGGTCCGCGGCGTGGTGGCGGTGGAGATCGATCCGGTCCTGGCCGCCCAGCTGCCGCTGACCGTCGCCGAGCGCGCCCCGGAGTTCGCCGACCGCCTCACCGTCGTGCTCGCCGACGCCCTGCGTATCCGGTCCGGCGACCTGCCCGAGGAACAGCCGACCGCGCTGGTCGCCAACCTGCCCTACAACGTGTCCGTCCCGGTGGTGCTGCACCTGCTGGAGACCCTGCCGTCCCTGCGCACCATCCTGGTCATGGTCCAGTCCGAGGTCGCCGACCGGCTGGCCGCCGCACCGGGTTCCAAGATCTACGGCATTCCGTCGGTCAAGGCCGCCTGGTACGCCGACGTCCGCCGGGCCGGTCCCGTCGGCCGCACGGTCTTCTGGCCGGTTCCCAACGTCGACTCCGGCCTCGTCGCGATGACCCGTCGTGAGCCTCCCTCGACCAAGGCCGGCCGCGAGGACGTCTTCGCCGTCGTCGACGCCGCCTTCGCCCAGCGCCGCAAGACCCTGCGCGCCGCGCTGGCCTCCTGGGCCGGTACGGCCGCCGCCGCCGAGCAGGCGCTGCGCGCCGCCGGGATCGACCCCGCGCAACGTGGTGAGCAGCTCACCGTCGAGGATTTCGCGCGGATCGCCGAGAACCGCGTCTAGCGCGACCGGCCGAAGGGGCGGCGCGAGGGGGAGGCGCGGGGTGCGGACGGCCCCCGTCAGGGACGGCGCGAGGGGGGAGGCGCGGAGCGCGGACGGCCCCCGTTACGATCGGACACCGTGACGAGCAAGCGAGCGCCGATGAGGGACGCATGAACTCCGTGACCGTCCGTGTGCCCGCGAAGGTCAACCTGCAGCTGGCCGTCGGGCCGCTGCGCGATGACGGCTACCACGACCTGGTGAACGTCTTCCACGCGGTCTCGATCTTCGATGAGGTGACGGCCACCGCGGAGATCGGGATGAGCGTCCGGGTCGAGGGCGAGTCCGCCGACCAGGTGCCCGAAGACGGCGACAATCTCGCCATCCAGGCCGCCCTGGCGCTGGCCAGGCACGCCGGCCGGTCCTACGGCGTCAACCTGATCATTCGCAAGGCGATCCCGGTGGCGGGCGGCATGGCCGGCGGCAGCGCCGACGCCGCCGCCGCGCTGGTCGCCTGCAACGAGCTGTGGGGCCTCGGCCTGCCGATGGAGGATCTGCTGGAGATCGCCGCCGACCTCGGCAGCGACGTCCCGTTCGCGCTGCTCGGCGGTACGGCGGTCGGCACCGGCCGGGGCGAGCGGCTCACCCCGCTGGAGGTCGGCGGCCGCTTCCACTGGGTGTTCGCGCTGGCCGACGGCGGCCTGTCCACGGCCAAGGTCTACGCCGAGTGCGACCGCATGCGCGAGGCGCTCGGCGAGCGGGTCGCCTGGCCCCGGGCCGCCGACCCGCTGCTGGCCGCGCTGCGCAGGGGAGACGCCAAGGCCCTGGGCGCCGAGCTGGCCAACGACCTGCAGCCCGCGGCCGTGATGCTCCGCCGCTCCCTGGCCCGCACCCTGGAGGCCGGTCGCGAGCACGGGGCGTTCGGAGCCGTCGTCTCCGGCTCAGGACCCACCTGCGCCTTCCTCGCCGAGTCCGAGTCGCACGCCGATGAGCTGGCCCTTTCCCTCAAGGCCGCGGGCGTGGCCCGCGACGTCATCACCGCCTATGGCCCCGTTCCCGGCCCGACGGTGGTGTAGGCCGCGAGCGGATACCCTTGTAGGGCGATGAATCTGGTCAATCTTGAGTCGGTCTCCCACTCCTACGGTCCCAAGCCGCTGCTCAGCGACGTCTCCCTCGGCATCGAGGCGGGCGATCGCATCGGGGTGGTCGGCCGCAACGGCGGCGGCAAGACCACGCTCATCTCGGTGATCGCCGGCGATCTCAAGCCCAACGGCGGGCGGGTCACCCACAACCGGGGGCTTCACGTCGGGACCCTGTCCCAGGGTGACGATCTCGATCCGGCGCTGTCGGTGCAGGACATCGTCCTCGGCGGCAGGCCCGAGCACGAATGGGCCGGTGACGCGGGCATCCGCGAGATCCTGGCCAGCCTGCTCGGTGACATCGATCTCACCGCGCTCGCCGGGAGCCTGTCGGGCGGTGAGCGGCGCCGTACGGCGCTCGCCAAGCTGCTCATCGACGAGCACGACCTGATCATCCTGGACGAGCCCACCAACCACCTCGACATCGAGGCCATCGACTGGCTGGCCAGGCACCTGTCCGGCCGCAGGACCGCGTTGCTGGTCGTCACCCACGACCGGTGGTTCCTGGACGCGGTCTCCACCCGGACCTGGGAGGTCGTGGACGGCTCGGTCGAGCGTTACGAAGGCGGGTACGCCGCCTACGTGCTGGCCAAGGCCGAACGCGCCCGGGTCGCCGCCGCCTCCGAGGCCCGCCGCCAGAACCTGATGCGCAAGGAGATCGCCTGGCTGCGCCGTGGCCCGCCCGCGCGCACCTCCAAGCCCAAGTTCCGCATCGACGCGGCCCAGGCGCTGATCGCCGACGAGCCTCCCGCCCGGGAGACCGTCGAGCTGGTCAAGTTCGCCGCCGCCCGGCTGGGCCGTACGGTCTACGATCTTGAGGACGTCACCCTGCACGCCGGCGGTCCCGGGCAGGGCCCGCTGGTCCTCGACCACTCCACCTGGCAGTTCGGCCCGGGTGACCGGATCGGCCTGATCGGTGTGAACGGTTCGGGCAAGTCCTCGGTGCTGCGCCTGCTCTCCGACACGGTCCAGCCTGACTCCGGCAGGGTCGTGCGGGGCCGGACGGTCCGCCTGGCCCACCTGTCGCAGGAGCTGAGCGAGCTCGACCCCGCCCGCCGGGTGCTGGAGACGGTCGAGGAGATCCGCAAGTTCATCCAGGTCGGCAAGAAGGAGTGGACCGCCTCCCAGCTCCTGGAGCGCCTCGGCTTCAAGGGCGACGCCCAGTGGAAGGTCGTCGGCGACCTGTCCGGTGGCGAGCGGCGGCGGCTGCAGCTTCTCCGGCTGCTGATGGACGACCCGAACGTCCTGCTGCTCGACGAGCCGACCAACGACCTCGACATCGAGACGCTCAACGAGCTGGAGGACCTGCTCGACGGCTGGCCGGGCACGCTGGTCCTGGTCAGCCACGACCGTTACTTCCTGGAGCGGGTCTCCGACCGGATCGTCGCCCTGCTCGGCGACGGCAGGTTGTCGATGCTCCCCGGAGGCGTGGACGAATACCTGGCCAGGCGCGCCTCGGGCGCGGCGCTGTCGGCACGGGCGGCCTCCGCCTCGGCGGCGCCCGCGACCCCGGCGGCTCCCGTGGGGGCCCCGGAGTCCGGTCTGTCGACCAAGGAGGAGCGTGAGCTTCGCAAGGAGCTCTCCCGTCTGGAGCGTCAGCTCGACAAGCTGAGCGGCCGGGAGGCGAAGCTGCACGCCTCCATGGCCGACGCCGCCGCCGACTACGGCCGTCTGGCCTCCCTCGACGCCGAGCTCAAGGAGATCCTCGCCGAGAAGGACGCCATCGAGGCCGAATGGCTGGAGGTGGCCGACCGCCTGGGTGAATGAAGCCCTTTCCCGCTGATCGGTTTATCCCCGGTCAGCGGGGCAGAGTGCTCAGTGCGCTCCGGTGTCGGTCGCGTCAAAAGGGACGAGTAGCGTGCGCAGCAGGCCCGAAAGGGCCTGCTGTTCATGTTTTCCGAGGCTCGCCAGCAACTCGCGCTCCCGGCGGAGCAGGTCGGCGAAGGCGTTGTCCACCCGGACCCGCCCGGCGTCGGTCAGGGACACCAGGACCCCGCGCCGATCCTCGGGGTCGGGGCGCCGCCGGACCAGCCCGGCCGCGGCGAGGCGGTCGATCCGGTTGGTCATCGTCCCGGACGTCACCAGGGTCGCGCGCAGCAGGGCCCCCGGGCTCAGTTCGTACGGCTCGCCGGCCCGGCGCAGGGCCGTGAGCACGTCGAACTCCCAGGTCTCCAGGTCGTGCTCGGCGAAGGAGGCCCGGCGGGCACGGTCCAGGTGGCGGGCCAGCCGGGAGACCCGGCTGAGCACCTGGAGGGGCTCCACGTCCAGGTCGGGTCGCTCCTGGCGCCAGGCGGCGACCAGACGATCGACCTCGTCCGCGGGGCGGTCGGCGTCGTGGTCCGCGTGGTGCAGGGTCATACGACGAGTGTATCTCTCTTGACATCGAGATATCTCGCTCGATATCAATTATCTTGATGTCAAGAGATATGTGGGATCCCGAGATCTACGGCCGCTATGCCGACGAGCGCTCACGGCCCTTCTTCGACCTCGTCGCAAGGATAGCCGCCGAGCATCCCCGCCAGGTGGTCGACGTGGGCTGCGGCAGCGGCGAACTCACCGCCGAGCTCGCCCGGCGCTGGCCGGACGCCGACGTGCACGGGTTCGACTCCTCGCCCGCGATGATCGGGAAGGCTCCGGCCGGCGACCGGCTGTCCTTCTCCGTGGGCGACGTCACGCGATGGCGCCCCGAGCGTCCGGTGGACGTGATCGTCTCCAACGCGGTCCTGCAGTGGGTGCCCGAGCACCGGGAGTTGCTGGCGCGCTGGATCGACGCGCTCGCCCCCGGGGGCTGGCTCGCCTTCCAGGTGCCGGGCAACTTCGACGCTCCCAGCCACGCGCTGGTGCGCGAGCTGTGCCGGACGAAATGGCGTGACCGGCTCGCCGACCTCGCCGGGCGATCACCGGTGGACGACCCGGCCGGCTATCTCGACCGGCTCACCGCGCTGGGCTGCCGGGTGGACGCGTGGGAGACCACCTACCTGCACGTGCTCGCCGGCGAAGACGCCGTGCTCCGGTGGGTCACCGGCACCGCTCTGCGTCCCATGCTCGACCGGCTGGATCCGGAGGAGGCGGACGTCTTCCTCGCCGACTGCGCCGCCCTGCTCGGCGAGGCCTACCCGCGGCGGCCGTACGGGACGATCTTCCCGTTCCGCCGCATATTCGTGGTCGCCCAGAAATGATCGATTGCTCAGCGTTTCTGGACGAATAACCGGGCATCAATAAATACTGCTAGAACATGGTTGATAACTGGGCAAATCAGGGGATGACCTGTGGCGATAGAGGTCGAGGACAAATTCGACGTATCCGTGGACTACGAGATCCCCGAGCTGACCGGACTGCCCGGAGTCGTGGAGGTCGTGGGCCCCAAGTCCCACCAGCTGGTCGCACTCTACTTCGACACCCCCGACCTGCGGCTCGCCGCCCGGGGCATCACCCTGCGGCGGCGCAGGGGCGGGACCGACCCCGGCTGGCACCTCAAGCTGCCCAGGGCCAAGGGCGTCCGGCAGGAGGTCACCCACCCCCTGACCCGCAGCACCAAGATCGTTCCTCCTGAGCTGGCGAACCTCGTGCTCGCCCACACCCGGGGCGCCCCGCTGGCTCCGATCGCCGAGCTCGACACCCGCCGAGCGGTGACCGCACTGGTCAACGGAGCGGGCGTACGGCTGGTGGAGATCGCCGACGACCGGGTCAAAGGCACGGTGTTCGGCGCGGAGGCGCACGTCGAGCGCTGGCGCGAGGTCGAGGCGGAGCTCATCGAGGGCGACGAGAAACTGCTCAGGAAGACCGGCAGGCGACTGACCAAGGCCGGAGCCGTCCCCGCCGACTCGGCGAACAAGCTCTCCCGCCTGCTCGGCGCCACCACGTCCGTTCCCGAGCCGCCACGCGCCGCGACCAGACCGGGATCAGCCGGAGAGGTCGTCATGGACTACCTCCACGCGCAGACGGACGCCCTGCTCTCGCAGGATCCCCGGGTACGGCGGGCCGAGGAGGACGCGGTGCACCAGATGCGCGTCGCCAGCCGCCGTCTCCGCAGCGCGCTGAAGTCGTTCGCAGCGCTCGTCGAAGGCACCGAGCACCTTCAGGAGGAGCTCAAGTGGCTGGGGCAGATCCTTGGTGAGGCACGCGACCTGGAGGTCGTTCGGGAACGCTTCGCCGGCAGGCTCGACAGCCTGGACGGCACTCTGATCGTGGGCCCGATCAGGGCGCGTCTCAGCTCCGACCTGCTGGACGCCGAGCACGAGGCCTACGACCGGATCCGGGAGACGCTCGGCGGCGAGCGTTACTTCGCCCTGCTCGACGCCCTCGACGACCTGGCCGGCACCCCCGTGCTCACCAAGGCCGCCGGCAAGCCCGCCGCCACTTTGGACACCGTCGCCGCCAAGAGCTGGCGCCGGGTCACCCGGGCCTACGACAGGGCCCAGAGCATCGGTGACCCCACCGAACGCGAGCACGCCATGCACGACGTGCGCAAGGCGGCCAAACGCGCCCGCTACACCGCCGAGGCGATCGGGATGGACAAGCTCGCCAAGCGGGCGGAGTCCGTCCAGGAGGTGCTGGGCACGCACCTGGACGGCGTCGTCGCGCAGGGACGGCTGGCGGCCGAGGCCGAGAACGCCCGGCTGCTGGGGGAGGACACCTTCACCTACGGCGTGCTGACCGGCCTGGAACGGGCCGAGGCCGATCGCGCCTTCGAGGAGTTTCCCCGTATCTGGGCCGAGACCGTACAGGCCGTCGGCAAGCTCCTGTGACCTGCTCTCCGGCCCGAAGGCCGCGGTGCCCGCATCACGCCCCGGAGGTGCGTGGACGCATGTCGAAGAAGTAGAAGGCCAGCAGGAAGACGTACAGGCACAGGCTGGCGATCGCGCTGAACACGCCGACGGCCGTGGCGACGAGGTAGAGCAGCGGACCCACCCCCCAGCGGATGCGAAGGGCCCGCGCCTCGGCGGGCGTGATGCCGTCGCCGAGGTGGCGGTGCCGGGAGGAGGCGTACCACCACAGCCCGTTGAAGAACAGCCCGCCGATCACCAGGATCGCGCCGTAGAAGACCGCGGCGGCCGAAGCGCCCTCCCCCGCGGTGATGGCCTCGGCCAGCACGTGCGTGGGAAAGGGCAGGAAGGCCACGTCCATGAGCAGGAGCAGGTTGAGCGCGAGCAGCATTCCGTCGACCCTGCGGATGTGGTTGAACATCCGGTGGTGGTTCATCCAGATCATCCCGATCAGCAGGAACGTCACCACGTAGGCGAGATATGAGGGCCACAGCCCCCAGAGCGCCTCCCAGAGATGCGCGTGGGACCGCGGCTCCTCGGGGAGCCGGATCTCCAGGACCAGCAAAGTGATCGCGATGGCGAATACGCCGTCGCTGAAGGCCTCGACCCGGCCCGTGCTCATGGCGGTCCCACCGCCGATATCGGTCACGGCAGAAATGGTAGCGAAACAGCCTCTATCCCCTTGAAACTCCTTTGAAGGGTCGCCTGCGTCGTTCGTCACGGCTAGGTGAGGTAGCGGTCCATGCCCACGACCTTGCCGTCGGCGTGGTGCAGCACCATGAAGGCGCCCTTACGCAACTGCACGTCCCCCGGCCGGTCGCCGATGCCGGCGATCAGCTCGGGCAGGACCTTGCCGTGGCTGCACAGAGCCACGGGCAGGTTCGAGTCCATCGCTTTGGAGACCAGGCGAAGAGAGGCACGGGGGTCGTAGTTGGTCTCCGACAGCAGGCGTTCGCGGCGGATCTCCAGACCGGCCCGTTCGGCGTACGGTTCCAGCGTCTGCACGCACCGCCTGCTGGGGGAGCTGACGAGCTCGGTGGGGTGGTAGCCGGACAGCACGTCCGCGAGCACCTCGGCCTGCATCGTGCCCGCCTCGTCGAGCGGCCTCTCGTCGTCGTCCCCCTCCCAGTCCTGGCGCGACCCCGCCAGGCCGTGCCGGACGAGGATGAGCGGCGTGGTCTCCAGGGGCACCGCGGTGAGCGCGCGGAGCAGCCCGGCGTCCCACTCGTAGGTCAGCCGCCGCCTGGCCTCCTTCACCGGCAGCCAGACCACCTCGTCGACCTCGTCCACCGCGGTGTACCGGTCGCCGGAGACCACCCGGGCCGCCCAGTAGTCGACGCGCTTGAGCCGCTTGCCCTTCAGATAGTGGATCGGCGGCAGCGACCGGCCGAGCCGCGCGGTGATCCCCGTCTCCTCGGCCACCTCGCGCAGCGCCCCGGCGATGACGTGCTCGCCGGGCTTCAGCTTGCCCTTGGGGAACGTCCAGTCGTCGTACTTCGGCCGGTGGACGAGCGCGACCTCCGGCGCGGACTCGGCCCCCCGCCACACCACCGCTCCGGCCGCCCGGATCATGTCGGTCGGATGGACGTCCAGCTCAGTCATCAATCGTCCTCCACCGCCGGGTGCCGACCAGATGGGTTTGCAGGTCCTCGCCCTGGTGCCGGGACCAGGTGCCGTCCGAGTTGAGCCACCAGGTGGAGGTCTCCTCCGACGTCGCGCGGTCGAGGAGATCGCTGAGATAGACCCGTTGCCGCTGGCTGGTGACCTTGACCAGCGCCTCCACCCGGCGGTCCAGGTTGCGGCGCATCAGGTCCGCGCTGCCGATCCAGATCTCCGGCCTGCGCCCGCGGCCGAACTCGTAGATTCGCGAATGCTCCAGGAACCGGCCCAGCACGCTCCTGACCCGGATGTTCTCCGACAGGCCGGGAACGCCGGGCCGTAGCGTGCACACCCCGCGCACCCACAGGTCGACCGGGACGCCCGCCTGGGAGGCCCGGTAGAGCGCGTCGATGATCGGCTCGTCCACCAGGGAGTTCGTTTTCATCCTGATGCCCGCCGGACGTCCCGCCTGCTGGTGGGAGATCTCCCGCTCGATCCGGGCCAGCAGCCCGCCCCGCATCGAGTGCGGGGCGACCAGCAGCCGGCGGTAGGCCGAGTGGTTGGAGTATCCGGTCAGGTGGATGAACAGGTCGGTGACGTCCTCGCCGACCAGCGGATCGGCGGTGAGCAGCCCCAGGTCCTCGTAGACCCGGGCGGTCTTGGGGTTGTAGTTGCCGGTGCCGATGTGGCAGTAGCTGCGCAGCTCGCCGGAGGGCTCCTGCCGTACGACCAGGGCCAGTTTGCAGTGGGTCTTCAGTCCCACCACTCCGTAGACCACGTGGCAGCCGGCCCGCTCCAGCTTGCGCGCCCAGGTGATGTTGGCGTGCTCGTCGAAGCGCGCCTTGATCTCCACCACCACGACGACCTGCTTGCCCGCCTCGGCCGCGTCGATCAGCGCGTCCACGATCGGCGAGTCGCCGCTGGTCCGGTAGAGCGTCTGCTTGATGGCGAGCACGTTCGGATCGGCCGCCGCCTGCTCGATGAAGCGCTGCACGCTCGTGGCGAACGAGTCGTACGGGTGGTGCAGCAGCACGTCCCGCTCGCGGAGCACCGCGAAGATGTCGTCCTCGACGTGGACGACCTCCGCGGGCACGAAGGGGCGGAAGCTCAGCTCGCCCCGGTCGAGGTCGGCGATCGCGTGCAGTCCGGTGAGGTCCAGCGGGCCGGGCAGCCGATAGATCTCGTGCTCGGCCACCCCCAGCTCGTCCACCAGCAGGTCCAGCACCTCGGGTGTGATGGTGTCCTCGACCTCCAGCCGGACCGGCGGGCCGAAACGGCGCTTGAGCAGCTCCCGCTCCAGCGCCTGCATGAGGTTTTCGGTGACGTCCTCGTCGACGTCCAGGTCCTCGTTGCGCGTCACCCGGAAGACGTGGTGCTCGACGACCTCCATGCCCTTGAAGAGCTGGCCGAGGTGTGCGGCGATCACGTCCTCGAGCGGGACGAAGCGGTCCTTGGAGGCCGCGACGAAGCGGGGGAGCTGGCTCGGCACCTTCACCCGGGCGAACACGGTGTGACCGGTCGTGGGATTACGGACGGTGACGGCAAGGTTGAGCGACAGGCCGGAGATATAGGGAAAAGGGTGGGCGGGATCGACGGCCAGCGGTGTCAGCACCGGCCGGATCCGCTCCCGGAAGAGCCGGCGCATCTCGGTGCGCTCGTCCCGGCCGAGATCCTCCCAGCGGGCGATCTCGATGCCCTCGGCGGCCAGTTGCGGGCACAGTCGATCGTGGAAGCAGGTCGAGTGCCGCTGTGCGAGGTCGTCGGCGATGGCGGCTATCCTGGCCAGCTCCTCGCGAGGCTTGAGTCCGCTTTTCGTCCGCAGTAGCAGGCCGGTGGCCATCCGCCGCTTGAGACCGGCCACCCGCACCCGGAAGAACTCGTCCAGGTTGCTGGCGAAGATCGCCAGGAACCTGACCCGCTCCAGCAGGGGGAGGGACGGGTCTTCCGCCAGCTCCAGAACCCGCTGATTGAACTGTAACCAGCTCTCCTCGCGGTTGAGGAAGCGTTCTTGTGGAAGGGGGAGTCCTTCGGGGATGGGGTGTGCGGGTTCTGCGGACATATGACCAGAATGCCCGCTTTGGTTGAACGGAACGTTAATTTCGGCTCAACTACCGCTGTTGCTTACTCGCTTGGTTCAAGTTTCTCTATCGCGTCGCCGGTGCGCTCGGTGAGGCTGGCCTGCCTGGACGCCTCCCGCTCGGCGGTCTTCGCCTCCCGGACCCGCACCTTCTCCTGCTCCCTGAGCTCCCGCTCGCGGATCTTCTCCTGCTCCTTGAGCAGTCGCTCCTGCTCGCGGGCCTCTCGCTCGCGTGCCTTCTCCCGCTCGCGTTCCTCCCGCAGCCGAGCCTTCTCCTGGTCTCGTGCCAGCTTCTCGGCCTCACGTTGCTCGCGCTCGCGGATCTTCTCCTGCTCCTTGAGTTCGCGCTCGCGGGCCTTGCCCATCTCCCGTAGCTCTTTCTCGGTCGGGCGTGGCGGCAGCGGTGCCCGCCGCTGCTCCATGCCCCGGGAGGAGGCGGTCAGGCGGGGGTTCGGATCCAGCCCGACCAGCCCGTTCCACGCCAGGTTGACCAGGTGCGCGGCCACCTCCTCGCGCGGCGGCCTGCGCACGTCCAGCCACCACTGTCCGGTCAGCGCCACCATGCCGACCAGCATCTGCGCGTACATCGGTGCCAGCTTCGGGTCGTATCCCCGCTCCACGAACTCGTCGACCATCACGTCTTCGACCTGGCTGGCGATGTCGTTGATGAGACTGGCGAACGTGCCGGTCCCCGATGCAGCGTGCGAGTCGCGGACCAGGATCCGGAAACCCTCGCTGTTCTCCTCCACGTAGGCCAGCAGCGCCAGAGCGGCCCGTTCCAGTTTGATCAGCGCGTGCGAGGCGGACAGCGCCTCCGTCACCAGGGCCAGCAGCTTCTGCATCTCCCGGTCGACGACGACCGCGTAGACGCCCTCCTTGCCGCCGAAGTGCTCGTAGACCACCGGTTTGGAGACGTTGGCGGTCGCCGCGATCTCCTCGACCGACGTGCCGTCGAACCCCTTCTCGGCGAACAGGGTCCTGCTGATCTGGATCAGCTGCTCCCGGCGTTCTTTACCTGACATGCGTCGTCGGGGTTCACTCACGGTTCTAATAATGGCGCTCCCCACTTGTGAAGAGGGAACCGTGCCCGGGGCCGCTGTGGCGGTCGCGGTGGGGTTGTCGGGCGGCGTTGGTGTTGTTCGGGCCGCTGTGGCGGTCGCGGTGGGGCCGTCAGGCGGCAATGCGCTTCGCCGCCAGTCGCTCGGGGGTCGGCCAGCGGACGTCGTAGGCCCAGCCGGCCTTCTCGAACCAGCTGATCACGCCGGCGCTGAGGTCGATCTGGCCCTTGAGCGCGCCGTGCCGGGCGCAGGTCGGGTCGGAGTGGTGCAGGTTGTGCCAGGACTCGCCGAAGGAGGGGATGGCCAGCCACCAGACGTTGCGCGACTTGTCACGTGACTCGAAGACCTCCTCGCCGAAGACGTGGCAGATGGAGTTGATCGACCAGGTCACGTGGTGCAGCAGCCCGATCCGGACCAGCGTGCCCCAGAAGAAGCCGGTCACCATGCCCCACCATGACAGGGTCAGCAGGCCGCCCAGCAGGGCGGGAAGCACCATCGAGGTGATCGCCAGCGTCGGGAAGAGCTTGTGCAGCTTGACGATGTCGGGGTCCTTGACCAGGTCCGGGGCGTACTTCTCCCGGTTGGCCCGGTCGGTCTCGAACAGCCAGCCCATGTGCGCCCAGAGCAGGCCCTTGCTCACGGCGCGGAAGCCGGTGCCGAACCGCCACGGCGAGTGCGGGTCGCCTTCTTTGTCGGAGAACTTGTGGTGCTTGCGGTGGGTGGCCACCCAGTCGAGCACCGACATCTCCATGGAGAGGCTGCCCGCGATGCCCAGCGCGATCTTCAGCGGGCGCTTGGCCTTGAACGACCCGTGGGTGAAGTGGCGGTGCAGACCGACGGTCACGCCGAGGCCGGTGACCACGTAGAAGACGCCGGCGATCACGACGTCGCTCCAGCCCAGTCCCCAGCCCCACGCGAACGGGACGGCGGCGGCGAGAGCGATCAGCGGGGCGGCCACCACCACGCCGAAGACGATGATCTCGGGCTTGGTCTTCGGCTCGGGATCGGCGTCAGGTTTGGGGCCTGGAGCTGGGCGTTCTGCGATGACGGTCATGCGCTACCTCGCGGAGGCTCGGAGAAGGATGGTGGGCTTTGTCTGGCTACGCCACCGTAACCTACGCCATCGTAAGTTAGGAATCCCTAAGCAATTAATGTAGAGAAGCTGACTCCCGTGCGGAGATCCCGTAGTGGTTTCCTGTCTTGTCTACCACCGGCTTGACCTGCTAAACGGTCCGCAGCTCATCGCCCCGGGAAGATCCTTCTCCTACTTGATCGCCCCCGTGGTCGATGAGGACCCAAAACGAGGCGCGTTCGATATCAAGGGATCGGTATCGTAGGGGGGCCGGGCTTTCGGATCCCGTCCGAGACGCCAGGCTGATCCGGCATTGGGTAATTGGCAGCCCGCAAGGTTTTGGTCCTTGTTGTCCAGGTTCGAGTCCTGGTGCCGGAGCCATCGCTTCTGTCTGGTTTATTGATCGGCCTGGTCGGCTGGGTGGGTTCACGGTGGGGAAGGTATCCTCACGTTGTCAAGTGGGTGACCGGCCGATGCCCTCGAGGTAGCCGTCTGGCATCCCGTTTCGTCATGTCTCAGCCGCGACGCCGAGGGAGCCTCGTCCGTGAGTGTGCCGCGCCCGGCCGCCGTCATCGTCCTTGCCGCAGGCGAGGGCACCCGGATGAAGTCGAAAACACCCAAGATTCTGCACGAGCTGTGCGGCCGTACCCTGGTCGACCACATGCTCACCGCCGCTCGAGGTCTCGAACCCGAGCGGCTCATTGTTGTCATAGGTCACGAACGAGAGCGGGTCCAGGCCCACCTGGCACGGACCAGCCCGGACGCGCAGGCCGTCGTGCAGGCCGAGCAGAAGGGGACCGGCCACGCGGTCAGGATCGTGCTGGAGACGGCCGGCAGCATCGACGGCACGGTTCTGGTCACCTACGGGGACACGCCGTTGCTGCGCACGGAAACCCTGGCCACGCTGCTGGAACGGCACGAGCAGGACCGCAACGCCGTCACCGTGCTCACCGCCGAGGTCCCCGACCCGTACGGCTACGGCCGGATCATCCGTGACACCACGGGAGCGGTCCTGGAGATCGTCGAGGAGAAGGACGCCAGCCCCGAGCAGCGGATGATCCGGGAGATGAACTCCGGCGTCTACGCCTTCGACGGGCTCCTGCTGGCCGACGCGGTCAAGCGGGTGTCCAGCTCCAACGCCCAGGGCGAGGAATATCTCACCGACGTCCTGTCCATCCTCAGGGAGGACGGCCACCGGGTCGGCGCGCACATCGCGGCCGACTACGTCGAGGTGGAGGGCGTCAACGACCGGGTACAGCTCGCCTTCGCCCGCAAGGTCGTCAACTCCCGGCTGCTGGAGGCCCACATGCGCGCGGGGGTCACGGTGATCGACCCGGCCAGCACCTGGGTGGACGTGGGCGTGACCCTGGAACAGGACGTGGTGATCCACCCGGGCACCCAGCTGCACGGCCGTACGTCCGTCGCCGAGGGCGCCGAGATCGGCCCGGCCTCCACGCTGACCGACACGGTCGTCGGCGAGGGGGCGACGGTCCGCAACGCCGTCTGCGTCGAGGCCGAGATCGGCCCCGAGGCCATGGTGGGACCCTACGCCTACCTGCGGCCGGGCGCGGTGCTGGGCCGCAAGGCCAAGGCCGGGACCTATGTCGAGGTAAAGAACTCCGAGGTGGGCGCGGGCGCGAAGGTGCCCCACCTGACATACGTGGGAGACGCCACGATCGGCGCGGGGGCCAACATCGGCGCCTCGGCGATCTTCGTCAACTACGACGGGGTCAACAAACACCGCACGACCGTGGGCGAGAACGCCTTCGTCGGATGCGACACCATGCTCGTCGCGCCGGTGAACATCGGCGACGGCGCCTACACTGCCGCGGGCTCGGTCATCGACAACGACGTCCCGCCGGGGGCGATCGGCGTGGCCCGAGGGCGGCAGCGCAACATTGAAGGGTGGGTCGCGCGCAGGCGCGCGGGCACCAAGTCGGCCGAGGCGGCACTGCGGGCCGCCGAGGCCGGAAATCAGCAGGGGAGCAAGTCGTGAGTGGCATCAAGCAGACCGGCGAGAAGAACCTGATGTTCTTCTCGGGGCGCGCGCATCCGGATCTCGCCGAGGAGGTGGCCAGCCACCTCGGGGTGGACACGACCCCCACCGCGCTACGCGACTTCGCCAACGGCGAGATCTACGCCCGCTACCTGGAGTCCGTCCGGGGCTGTGACGCGTTCGTCATCCAGAGCCACACCGGGCCCATCAACAAGTGGATCATGGAGCAGCTGATCATGGTGGACGCGCTCAAGCGCGCCTCCGCCAAGCGGATCACCGTGATAATGCCGTTCTTCGGCTACGCCCGCCAGGACAAGAAGGGCCGGGGTCGCGAGCCCATCACCGCCCGCCTGATGGCCGACATGTTCAAGACCGCGGGTGCCGACCGGCTGATGTCGATCGACCTGCACACCCCCCAGATCCAGGGCTTCTTCGACGGCCCGGTGGACCACCTGTTCGCCATGCCGGTGCTGGTGAACTACCTCAAGGACAAGCTCGACCTGGAGGCGACGACGATCGTCTCGCCCGACACCGGCCGGGTGCGGCTGGCGGAGCGCTGGGCCGACACGCTGGGCACCCCGATGGCCTTCATCCACAAGCGCCGCGACCTCGACGTCGCCAACCAGGTGAAGGTGAGCGAGGTCGTCGGCAAGGTGCGCGGCCGCACCTGCGTGCTGATCGACGACATGATCGACACCGCGGGCACCATCTGCAAGGCCGCCGACGCGCTCTACGAGCAGGGAGCCACCAACGTGCTCGTGGCGGCCACGCACGCCGTGTTCTCCGACCCGGCCGTCGACCGGCTGAAGAACTCCAAGATCTCCGAAGTGATCGTCACCAACACTCTCCCGCTCGCCGAGGAGAAGAGGTTCGACAAGCTCACCGTGCTGTCCATCGCTCCGATGATCGCCCGCGCGATCACCGAGGTCTTCAGCGACGGTTCGGTGACGAGCCTGTTCGAGGGCGACAGCTGACCTACCGCGTCTGACCTACCGCGTCGCGCCCGGCGGGGCGCGGTGTGCCGGGGTTCAGGGTCGAGGCCGATGTCCGACGACCGGCCGCCGGACACCGGCCGCCGGTCGTCGGCGGCCGGTCGTGGGGCGGAGCCCGGCGACATGCCGGTAGGCTATGCAGATTGCGTGCGTTCGTAACGCCTTCCGCTAGGGCGGGTGAGGGGGAACGCACCCTCCATTCGTCGAAGATCCCTAGGAGATCCGTCGTGTCCGAAGTAGTCATCAACGCCGAATCGCGCAACGAGTTCGGCAAGGGCGCCGCCCGCAAGATCCGCCGCGAGCACAAGGTGCCCGTCGTCCTCTACGGGCACGGCACGGACCCGCAGCACCTGTCCCTGCCGGGCCACGAGCTCCTGCTCGCCCTGCGCACGCCGAACGTGCTGATCCGCCTCCAGGGCGCGGTCACCGAGCTGGCGCTGCCCAAGGGCGTCCAGCGTGACCCGATCAAGGGCTTCCTCGAGCACGTCGACCTCCTGCTCGTCAAGCGCGGCGAGAAGGTCACCGTCGACATCCCCGTCACCGTGGTGGGCGAGGTGGCCGACGGCATCCTCGACCAGCAGCTCGTCTCCATCTCGGTCGAGGCCGAGGCCACCCACATCCCGACGGGCGTCGAGGTCGACGTCGAGGGCATGCAGGTCGGCACCCAGTTCACCGCGGGCGACCTGAAGCTCCCCGAGGGCACCACCCTGATCGCCGAGCCGGAGACGCTGGTCCTGCACGTCACCGCGGCGCCGACCGCCGAGCCCGAGGGCGAGGCCGCCGAGGGCGAGGCCGCCGAGGGTGCCGAGGGCGAGTCCGCCGAGTAGTTTTCTCTGCTACACCTGTCAGGGCAGTCCGGGACCGGGCTGCCCTGACGCGCATATGAAGGGATGCCGACCGTGGACCGCTGGTTGGTCGTGGGCCTGGGGAATCCCGGGCCGGAGTATGCCGGAAACCGGCACAACGCCGGTTTCATGGTCCTTGACGAGCTCGCCGCCCGGGCCGGAGGACGCTTCAAGGTGCACAGGTCGCGGGCCGAGGTGCTGGAGGGTCGCGTGGCAGGCGCTCCGGCGGTGCTGGCCAAGCCGCTGTCCTTCATGAACCTCTCCGGCGGACCGGTCAAGGCCCTGGCCGACTTCTACAAGGTGGACCCGGCGCGCGTGATCGCGGTCCACGACGAGTTGGACATCCCCTACGGCGCGCTCCGGGCCAAGCTGGGCGGCGGCGACAACGGCCACAACGGACTGAAGTCGATCACTAAGTCCCTGGCCACCAAGGACTATCTGCGGGTGCGGTTCGGCATCGGCCGCCCGCCCGGCCGGATGGACGCCGCCTCCTACGTCCTGCGGGACTTCGCCACCGCCGAGCGCAAGGACCTGCCGTTCCTGGTCGACCGGGCCGCCGACGTGGTGGAGTCGCTGATCACCTCGGGTCTGGAGACGACCCAGAACACCTTCCACACCGGTGACCTGAACGTCTCCGGCCCGCCCAGGTAGCGAGGGTCCGCCGGGCGGGCTCAGCCGAGGGCCATCAGGTTCTGCAGCAGCTCGGCCTGCTCGATCGCGTCGTCGAGCGCGTTGTGGGTGTGCGGCCGAGACGAGAGCAGGTGCTTGGGCATCTGCCGCTTGGTGGCCCAGCCGATGGGCACGCCCGCCTTGGCGGCGTAGAGCGTCTTGATGTCCAGGCAGCGCGAGTGCCCGAACGGCGAGACGCCGCCGAAGCGCATGAAGTACCAGTACATCCACATCCAGTCGTAGGACAGCGGGTAGGCCGCCAGCACCGGCGTGCTGTTGCCGCACACCTCGCGGATCCACGCCGCGGCGGCCTTCATCGCCTCGACCGGCTCCAGACCCTCGCGAATCAACGCCTCCCGGTCGAGCCCGCTGACGGCGAGCGCCTCGGGAACGTGGTCGTCGCTGATCGGCTTCAGCTCGGCGTAGAAGGTGTCGAGCTGCGGATCGATCGGTTCGAAGGCCTTGCCGGTCATCCGTCCGGCCACGGCCATGCCGAAGCTGACCATCGAATACGGCCCAGGAATCGGGCCATCGGCCTCAATGTCCACAGAGATATACGTTTCGGTCTTCAACCTTCGGGCCTTTCCTCTCCCCGCTAGCATTCGGCTACTGTCCGTCAATGAATGGTTACGCAGGGGGATCGCGTGCGCGACGTGACCGTCGTCCAGGTGACGCCGAGGTCCGTGCCGGTGTCCCGCCCCCGCATGCCGGGCTGGGTGCGCGGGTATCGGGCACGAGCCGTCGCCGCCGACATCGGCTCCGCCTCCCTGGCCGCCTCCCTCGCCCTGTTCGTCCGCTTCGGCGAGGTTACTCCTTACGTCACCCCCTACGTGATGTTGAGCGCCGGGCTCCCGATCGTCTGGGTCTGCGCGATCGCCCTGAACCGCGCCTACGAGCCTCGCCTGTTCGGCGTGGGCCCCGAGGAGTTCCAGCGGGTCTTCCAGTGCGGGTTCATGCTCATCGCGGCCCTCGCCATCGGCGCCTACGTGACGAAGACCGACGTGGCCCGCGGTTACGTGGTGCTGGCGCTCCCGATGGCCACGCTGCTCACCCTCCTGTCGCGCTACGGCCTGCGCCGCCGCCTGCACCGCAGGCGCGCGCACGGCGGTTGCATGCGGCGGGTCGTGACGGTGGGCCACCGCGCCGCGACCGCCGAGTTGATCCGCCGCTTCCGCAAGGAGCGCTATCACGGCATGGAGGTCGTCGGGGTCTGCATGCCGCGTGACGGCATGGGCGATGTGGAAGGGGTCGCGGTGCTGGGGGACCTGTCCGACGTTCCGCTCGTGGTCGGGCAGATCGCGGCGGACACCGTGGCCGTGCTCGCCTGCCCGGAGATGGACGGGGTGGCGTTGCGGCGGCTGGCCTGGCGGCTGGAGAAGACCGACACCGACCTGGTGGTGGCCCCGGCGCTCATGGAGGTGGCCGGGCCGCGGATCACGATCCGCCCGGCGGCGGGGCTGCCGCTGCTGCACGTGGACCACCCCGAGATCGCGGGACTGCGCCAGGTGGTCAAGAACCTCTTCGACCGGATCGGCGCCGGGCTGCTGCTGGTGGTGCTGCTGCCGATCTTCGTCGGCCTGGTGGTGGCCGTGCGGATGTCGGGTCCCGGGCCCGCGTTCTTCCGCCAGACGCGGGTGGGCCGGGACGGCGGCGAGTTCACGATCTACAAGTTCCGGACGATGGGCGCCGACGCCGAACGGCAGAGGATCTCCCTCGTCGGAGACGGGCAGGGCGTGCTGTTCAAGATCAGGAAAGATCCGCGGGTGACCCCGCTGGGCTCCCGGCTGCGCCGGCACTCCCTTGACGAGCTGCCCCAGCTGATCAATGTGCTGCTCGGCCACATGTCACTGGTCGGTCCCCGGCCGCCGTTGCCCGACGAGGTCGCCCGCTACGGGGACGACGTCCGCCGTAGGTTGTTGGTCAAGCCTGGAATGACCGGCCTTTGGCAAGTCAGTGGACGATCTGACCTATCTTGGGAGGAATCGGTACAGTTGGATTTGCGTTATGTGGAGAATTGGTCCCTCACGCTGGACCTGCAGATCCTGTGGAAGACTTGGTCGGCTGTCGCGCGAGGAGCTGGAGCATACTGATGACGATTCGCGACGATCACGTCCTCGCCACGGATCTGGCGACGGAGGCCGGTGAGAGACTGCTGGCCCTGCGGGAGAAAAAGGGCTTCGCCGACCCCGTCGCACTGCGCAAGGAAGGCGACGCCTCCGCCCACCTGTTCCTCATGGAGGCCCTGGCGCGGTTGCGCCCGAGTGACAGTGTGCTGTCCGAAGAGGCGACCAGGGAGGAGCGTCTCGACCCTCGCCGGCTCGGGGCCGAGCGGGTGTGGATCGTCGACCCCCTGGACGGCACCCGCGAGTTCGCCGAAGAGGGCCGGGGCGACTGGGCGGTCCACGTCGCGCTTTGGGAGCGCGGCGCGCTGACCGCCGGAGCGGTGGCCCTGCCCGCTCAGGGCCGGACGCTGTCCACTCTCGAACCGCCCGTGCTGCCCGCCCTCCACCCGGAGGCCAGAGCGCGGATCGCGGTCAGCCGGACCCGGCCACCGGAGTTCGTGCAGAGCCTGGCCCGTTCGGCCGGCGCCGACCTGGTGCCGATCGGATCGGCGGGCGCCAAGATCTCCGCGGTGCTCACCGGAGAGGTCGAGGCCTACGTGCACGCCGGCGGCCAGTATGAATGGGACTCCGCCGCGCCGGTGGCGGTGGCCCTCGCCGCCGGAGCCCATGCCAGTCGCATAGACGGTTCAACTCTGTCCTATAACCAAGCCGACCCGTCACTGCCGGATATCCTTGTTTCCCTACCGGGACTAGCGCCGACGTTGCTCGCTGGAATCCGGGATCTGCACCGCTGAATCCCCGCTAGGAGAGTCTGATGCTCCAGTGCGACTACACCACGTCGCAGCTCGATGTCCTCGAGGCAGAGGCCATTCACATCATGCGTGAAGTGGCGGCCGAGTTCGAGCGTCCCTGTCTGCTCTTCTCCGGTGGCAAGGATTCCATCGTCATGCTCCGCATCGCGGAGAAGGCGTTCTGGCCCGCGCCCATCCCCTTCCCACTGATGCACGTCGACACCGGGCACAACTTCTCCGAAGTCATCGAGTTCCGCGACCGCCGCGCCGCGGAGCTGGGCGCGCGCCTGGTCGTGGCCAGCGTCCAGGACTCCATCGACGCCGGCCGGGTGGCCGAGGAGACCGGTCGCCGGGCTTCCCGCAACCGGCTGCAGACCACCACCCTGCTCGACGCGATCGAGGACAACGAGTACGACGCGGTGTTCGGCGGCGCCCGCCGTGACGAGGAGAAGGCCCGCGCAAAGGAGCGGGTGTTCTCCTTCCGCGACGAGTTCGGCCAGTGGGACCCCAAGAGCCAGCGGCCGGAGCTGTGGAACCTCTACAACTCCAAGATCCGCAAGGGGGAGCACATCCGGGTGTTCCCGCTGTCCAACTGGACCGAGCTCGACATCTGGGACTACATCCGGCGTGAGGGCATCGAGATCCCGTCGATCTACTACGCGCACACGCGTAAGGTCTTCGAGCGGGACGGCATGCTGCTGGCCGACAGCGAGTTCATCACCCGTGACGACGACGAACCGCTCTTCGAGACCGTGGTCCGCTACCGCACGGTCGGCGACGTGACCTGCACCGGCGCCGTGCAGTCCACCGCCGCGACGGTCGAGGAGATCATCAGCGAGATCGCCGCCACCCGGATCACCGAGCGCGGCGCCACCCGCGCCGACGACCGGGCCTCCGAGGCCTCGATGGAAGACCGCAAGCGGGAGGGTTACTTCTAGTGCGTGATCTCTCACCGCACCGGTCGGCCACCGCGCACGACCGGCCGCCTGCGATCCGGGGACCACTCCCGGCGCAGTCTTCCCGCGAAAGCCGTACGACCTCTGGAGAGCAGTTCTGATGGACATCCTTCGCTTTGCCACCGCGGGAAGCGTCGACGACGGCAAGTCGACCCTGATCGGACGGCTGCTCTTCGACTCCAAGGCGATCTTCGAAGACCAGCTCGAGGCGGTCGAGCGCACCTCTCGCGACCGCGGTACCGAATACACCGACCTGTCGCTGCTCACCGACGGCCTGCGGGCCGAGCGGGAGCAGGGCATCACGATCGACGTGGCCTACCGCTACTTCGCCACGCCCAAGCGCAAGTTCATCATCGCCGACACCCCCGGGCACATCCAGTACACCCGCAACATGGTCACCGGCGCCTCCACGGCCGACCTGGCGATCGTCCTGATCGACGCGCGCAAGGGCGTGCTGGAGCAGTCGCGCCGGCACGCGTTCCTGACCACCCTGCTGCGTGTGCCGCACCTGGTGCTGGCGGTCAACAAGATGGACCTGGTCGACTACTCCCAGGAGCGGTTCGAGGAGATCCGCGAGGAGTTCACCTCGTTCGCGGCCAAGCTGAACGCGCCCGACCTGACGTTCATCCCGATCTCGGCGTTGCACGGCGACAACGTGGTCTCCCGCTCGGAGAACATGCCCTGGTACAACGGCTCCTCCCTGCTGCACCACCTGGAGAACGTGCACATCGCCTCCGACCGGAACCTGGTCGACGTGCGCTTCCCCGTCCAGTACGTCATCCGGCCGCAGCGGGCCACCGACCCGGCCTTCCACGACTACCGGGGCTACGCCGGCCAGGTCGCCGGCGGCGTGCTCAAGCCGGGTGACGAGGTCGTGCACCTGCCCTCGGGGCTGGTCACCCGGATCGCGTCGATCGACACCTTCGACGGGCCGGTCGACGAGGCGTTCGCCCCGATGTCGGTGACCCTCCGGCTGGAGGACGACATCGACATCTCGCGCGGTGACATGATCTGCCGCCCGAACAACCAGCCGCACGTCGCCCAGGAGCTGGAGGCGATGATCTGCTGGATGACCGACGCCAGCAAGCTGGGACCGCGCACCAAGCTGACCATCAAGCACACCACCCGCACGGCCCGCGCGCTGGTCCGTGACCTGCACTACCGGCTGGACGTCAACACCCTGCACCGCGACGAGTCGGCCCAGTCGCTCGGCCTGAACGAGATCGGCCGGGTGTCGCTCCGCGTCACCCAGCCGCTGTTCGTCGACGACTACGCCAGAAACCGCCTGACCGGCGGCTTCATCCTCGTGGACGAGGCCACCAGCAACACCGTCGCCGCCGGGATGATCGTCGAGGCGAAGTAGAGCCCACCCGGGCGCCTCGCCGCCTCCATCACGCCGGCCCCCTCCGGCGCGTCCACCGGCATCATGGGCGCGTGGCAGGGGGCCGTCGTGCTTTCCTGAGCCGCCGCGTCGTCCGGGCTTCCAGGTAGATCCTTTGACTGTTCTCCGATAGATCGGTGACTCTCCGCGCTATTGTCGGCACGTTCCGTATCCGTTGGGTAAGGATTTGTGCCCATGCCTGACCGTCCACCCCCCGCCCGGGTCGTCTTCGTGGGCGGTCTCGGCCGTAGCGGCACCACACTGCTGGAGCGGCTCCTCGGAGAGGTGCCCGGCATCGCACCGCTCGGAGAGGTCGTCCATCTCTGGGCCAGGGGCGTGCTCGCGAACGAGGCGTGCGGGTGCGGCGAGCCGTTCGGTTCCTGCCCGTTCTGGAACGAGGTCGGCGAGCGCGCGTTCGGCGGCTGGTCCGACGGGCTGGCCCACCGGGTGCTCGCGCTCGGGCAGCGGGTCGACCGCACCCGGCGCATTCCCGGCCTGGCCCAGATCCTCACAGAGGAAGGGGCGGACACCTGCCCGTGGTCGTCCCCCGGGCTGGCCGGGCTCGGCGAATACGTCGCCGCCCACCGCCGGCTCTACGACGCCGCGGGCGAGGTCGCCGGCTGCCCGATCGTGATCGACTCCAGCAAGCACGCCTCCCTGGCGTTCTGCCTGGCCGCGGCCGGAGTCGACGTGCACGTCGTGCACGTCGTGCGCGACCCCCGCGCGGTCGCGCACTCCTGGCATCGGCGGGTCGCGCGCCCCGAGGACGGCCGCCCGATGACCCGCTGGTCGCCGGCCCGCACCTCGGTTCACTGGCTGGCGCAGAACCTCAGCCTCGAACTCCTGGCCCGCCGGGGCGTCTCCGTCACCCGGATCCGCTATGAGGATCTCCTCCAAGCTCCCGGTGACACGCTCAGGAGCCTGGTCGCCAGGATCGGTCTCCGGCCCCACCTGGGGTTCCTCGCCGACGGCGAGGCCGAGCTCTCCGTGGCCCACACGGCCTCGGGCAACCCCATGCGCTTCACGGTCGGCCGGATCGGTCTGGCCCCGGACGACGGCTGGCGCACCGGCGCCTCCGTCCGGCACCAACGCCTGGTCACCGCGCTGACGTGGCCCCTCATGAACAAATACGGCTATCGCGGGAGGCTCGCGTGAGTCCATCGGTGGGCGTGGTCATCCCCACGCGAGGGCGTCGGCCCGAACAGTTGCGCTCGGCCGTGCGCGCCGCGCTCGGCCAGGACCACGCCGGCGCCATGGAGGTCGTGGTCGTCGTGGACGGCGGCGACCCGGCCCCGGTCGCCGATCAGGTGGCCGACCTGCTGGCCGGCCGCACCCTGACGGTCGGGCCGGGCAGGACGCTCTCGCGCGGCGTCCGGGTGATGCCCAACCGGCTCAGCCCCGGCCTGCCGGGCACGCGTAACACCGGCATCGCGGCGCTCGACACCGACCTGGTGGCCTTCTGCGACGACGACGACCAGTGGCTGCCCGGCAAGATCGGCGCCCAGGTCGCCGCGCTGGAGACGGAGCCGGACGCGGAGTTCTCCAGTTGCGCCATCGAGGTCGAGTACGGCTCGCGCCGCGTCCCCCGGCTCGCCGGGACCGACCGGATCACCCGTGCCCACCTGTTGCGCTCGCGCATGGTGATGGCGCACTCCTCGACGTTCCTGTTCCGGCGTGGCGCGTTCTGGGTGGACGAGAGCGCGCCCAACGGCCAGAACGAGGACTGGGACCTGGTGCTGCGCGCCGCCGAACGCCACCCGATCGTCCATGTCGACCGCCCCCTGGTGCGGGTTCGCTGGGGCGCCTCCCTGTACGTTACCCGCTGGGCCGACCGAATCGCCGGGCTGGAGTGGATACTCGCCCGGCATCCTGATCTGGCCGTGGATCCGCGCGGCGCGGCGCGGGTCTACGGTCAGCTCGCCTTTCACCATGCCGCCCTCGGCAGGCGACGGGAGGCGGGCCGCTGGGCCTGGCGGGCGTTCGCCGCCCGGCGCGGTGAGCCCCGCGCGCCCATCGCGCTCGCGGTGGCGGCGGGTCTGGTGTCGGCCCAGACCGTGCTCAGCACGTTGCATCATCGCGGGCACGGCATCTGATGGCGCTCAGGACCGTCCAGGAGGCGTTGAGCGTCCCGCGCCAGCGGTCGCGGCCGGACAAGGCCACCCGCAAGCGGCTGCGCCGCAGGGTGCACGTGGCCGGGCTCGCCATCGACCCGATGACCGAGGGTGAGGTCGTCGACCACGTGGTCGCCGCTCTGAAGCGCGGCGAAGGCGGACACCTGGTCACCCCGAACGTCGACATCGGCTGGGCCGCCGCCCACGATCCAGAGGCGCGCCGCATCATCGAGAGCGCCGATCTCGTGGTGGCCGACGGCATGCCGCTGGTGTGGGCGGCGAAGCTGCTCGGCACGCCCGTGCCCGGCCGGGTCGCCGGTGCCGATCTGATCTGGTCCCTGGCGGAGGCCGCCACCTTCTACCGCTACCCGATCTACCTCCTGGGCGGTCCACCGGGGGTCGCCGGGCAGGCGGCCGCCAGGCTGACCGACCGCTACCCCGGCCTGCTCGTCGCCGGCACCGACGCCCCGCCGTACGGGTTCGAGACCTCCGCCGAGAGCCGTGCCAAGGTCAAGGACACCGTGGTGGCGGCCGCGCCCCGGCTGGTCTTCGTCGGACTCGGCTTCCCCAAGCAGGACCGCCTCATCGCGTCGCTGCGCCAGGAATTGCCCGGCGCCTGGTTCGTCGGGTGCGGCGCGGCCATCGCGTTCGCGGCCGGCACGGTGCCCCGGGCGCCGGTGTGGATGCAGCGGGCCGGGCTGGAGTGGCTCTTCCGGCTGCTCAACGAGCCCGGCCGGCTGGCCCGCCGCTACCTGCTTCACGACGTGCCGTTCGCGCTGTGGCTGCTCACCACCTGCCTGTTCCGGCGGCTGTTCTCCTGATCCGGCGACGGCGTCGTGCCCGCCGCCCATGTCGGCACACCGTTCGCGCCCCTGGCCTCCCTCGCCCTACAGGGAGGCCAGTTCCCTGACCCGGTGGATCTCCTCCGGGGTCAGCCGGCCGGCCGCCGTGGCCAACGCCTGCCGGGAGTCCATCGGCCGGTAGGCCGTGCGGGACAGGCCGTTCCAGACGAAGCCGCCGGCGCCGCCCGCGGCGGCCGTGCACGCGCGGGAGATGCGCTCCTCGGCCCGGGCGGACCAGGTCAGGCCCGACCATTCGTACAGGCGACGGAAGCCCCGCGGTGGGTCGGCGGCCAGATCCTCATAGCGGACCAGCAGGATTCCCGGATGTCGGGCGGCGAGGTCGAGGGCGACGGTCCGGGCCGCCCGCCACAGCGCGACGGCCTTGGCGACCCGGTCCTGGCAGCCCACCAGGGGGCGAAGCGCCTCCAGATGCGGGTGGTCGCGGACCAGCAACGGCTGTTCGAGCAGCTCGTGGAAGTAGATTGTCCAGCCGAGCCGTTGCCAGCTCCCGACGAACGACACGGGGTCGCGCAGCAGGATGATCACTCGGCAGCTCAGCCGTTCGGCGAACCAGCCGGCCGACAGCAGCGCGAACGGGTCGTCCAGCAGGGCCCGGCGCCCGGTCAGCCGGCCCAGCGTGAAGGCCGTGCCGTAGCGGATCATGCGCGCCAGGTCGTACGGCGAGCGGTTGCGGCGCAGCTCGGCCAGGAACCGGTAGCGCAGCGCGACGGTGTCGGCGAAGGCGGGCAGCCAGACCTCGTCGTTGTCCGGGCAGATGTACTGGAAGCGATGGGTGACCTGGGCGTCGAGCACCCCCGGGCACTGCCCGGGCGGGTGCTGGGGGTTCAGCGGCTCGTTGACGTAGACCAGCTCGCCGCTCGCCGCCAGCATCTTGCCCGTCCAGCTCGTCCCGCTCCTGGGCAGCCCGGTCACCAGTACGGGCGTCATCGTGCCCGCCATGACCGCAGGGCGGCCAGGCTGTGCGCGCCGAAGGGACGCAGGCCGTACCGGCGATGGACGCCCCAAAGTGGCAGCAGGTTCTTCACCAGCATGCCCGCGGCCCAGCCGAGGGCCGCACCGAGCGCTCCGCAGGCGGGGACCAGCCACGCGTCCAGCGCCACGGTCACCGCGATGGCGGCGACCAGGTTGACCAGGCTGGCACCGGTGTGCCCGGCGGCGGTCAGCACCACGTCGACCATCCCGCACGCGGTGGCGAACATCATCGTCATGGCCAGCACGAGCGCCACCGGGGCGCCGGAGGCGTAGCCGTCGCCGAACAGGCCGAGCAGCCACGGTGCGAGCGCGGCGTAGCCCAGCCAGATCGGCCAGGTCAGCAGGACGAGCCACACGGTGGCCGATTGGTACAGCTCGCGGGCCCGCGCCAGGTCGTCCTCGGCCAGCGCGCGCACCAGTCTCGGCTGCACGGCCTGGGCGAGTCCCTGGTTGACGAGCTGGCCCACGATCTTGAATCTGGTGGCGGCGGTGTAGACGGCGGCCTCGACCGGCCCGGCGAGCATCGCCACGATCACGATGTCGAGCCGCTGGAACACCGCCTGGATCGCGGCGGCCACCGACCGGGGCCAGGTGTAACGCCACAGGTCGTGCGCGGTGCCCGGCAGGTAGGGGGCGGACGGCAGCCGCCGGTGCAACCACAGCGCCGCCAGCAGCAGGCAGGGCAGGGACGGCAGGGCCCAGGCCGCCGCGAGCAGTGGCACCGAGTGCGCTCCCGCCAGCACCACCGCGGCGACCAGCACGAGCTGGGACACCGGTTGGAGCACACCGCCCAGCAGCGCGGTCGGTCGCATCGCGCCGAACCCGCGGGTCGCGGCCACCGCGACGTCCGCGCACACCATCACGGGAAGCGCCACGGCCAGCACCCGGACCGTCGGGTCGGGCGTGCCGAGACCGGCCGCCACCCCGGCGACCAGCGAGAGCGTCACGACGGGGACGAGCGCGGCGCGGACGTATCCGCGGGTGCAGCGGTATCCGAACGGCCGGGACCGGGCGATGAAGTAGATCAGCCCGTTGCCGGCGTCCATCCGCAGGATCCCGCCGGCCATCAGGCACAGCGCGGTCGCCGTGAAGAAGGTGCCGGCGGCCTCCTGCCCGGCTCCCCGGGTGACCAGCACCACCGTCGTGAACTGCGCGGTGGCGCTGACGCCGGCCCCGGCCAGCCCGGCCAGCCCGCCCCGCGCCACCCCTTTCAGGCGGGGCGGCCGCGGATGCGTCAGCGCCGCCATGTCGGTTCCGCGCCGAGCCATGGGGTCAGCAGGGCGTCGAGTTCCGCGAAGTGATCGGTCAGCTCGCGGCGCAGTGACTCGGGCATCGCCGAGGGCCGGGGCCGGGCGTTGTGCCGCTCGAACACCGGATCGCCGATGTGCGGCAGGCCGAGGAACTCCAGCACCCGGTCGTAGACGATCTCCGGCTCGGTGAAGAACCGTCCGCTGTCCAGCACGAGCAGCCGGTCCCGGCCGATCAGCTGTTCCAGCGGGGCGAGCTGTTCGGCGTAGCGTCCCCTGGCCAGGTAGGCGTGGTGGCGGTGGGCGTGGCTGATCGAGTAGGGGGAGGCGCGCAGTTCCTCCACGGTCCCGGCCAGCCGCTCCTCCTCCATTTCTACGGCCCTGGCGAAGGAGGTCTCGGTCTCGAAGCCCCTGGCCAGCTCGTGGGCGTGGGCGGAGAAGGCGCGTTCCACCGGGTCGCGGACCAGCGCGATCACCTTCACACCGGGCAGGTCCCAGGCGATCCGCGGGCAGGCGAGCGGATGGAACAGGTAGTAGGGCGACGACTCGAAGGCCTGCGGGCGGCAGCCGTATCGGCGTGCCAGCCGGGAGGCCGTGGCCTGCCGCGGGAAATGCGCTCGGTACCAGGGCAGGCCCCGGTCGTAGGCCACGTCGAAGTAGTGCACGCCCTTGTGGAAGACGGGCTTGAGGATCAGTGGGTGCTGGGCCAGCGCCCGGTAGAGCGAGGTGGTGCCGGAGCGTTGCGCGCCGGCGATCAGGAAGGAGGGCAGCACCCGGCTCCCGGCGGTGACGCGCCCGGTGGTCCGTGACACGGCGTGGACGGAACGCTTCAGCCTGGGCTTCATGTCAGGACCTCCTCGAAGTCGACGGCGGGGTTGAGCCAGCGGTCGGGCGGGCCGAGCGGGGCGTGGCCGTCGGCCGTGTGCCGCTCCGCCAGTGCGATGAGGTAGTGGATCGCGGTCGATCTGGCCTCGGCGGCCGACAGTCCGAACGGGGCCAGGACCGGCAGGGCCTGGGCCAGGCATGCCCGAGCCGCGGTGGCCGGACCGGTGCGGCGCAGGGCGCGCTGGAAGAAGTGGTGGACGGCGTCGAAGCCGAGTGGCACCCCGGTGGCGAACCGCTCCCAGTCCCAGACCAGCAGCCGTCCGTCCGCAGCGCGTGCGATGTTCCACGGCGAGAAGTCGCCGTGCCAGGCGAACCGGTGGTCGCAGAGCCCGCTGATCTCTTCGATCGCCTCGGTGAGCAGGTCCGCGGGGATCGGGCCGCGCCGTACCGGAAGGGGGGTCAGAGCGAGCACGGACAGGCCGCGCCAGGACCCGTGGTGCAGCACGGACGGCGGGACGACGGTCTTCAGCGGCACGCCGGCGAGCAGGTGGAGCGCACGCGCCTCGTTCGCGACGAGCTCACGGACCCGATCGGTGTCGCCGATCTTCACGAAGGCGGCCAGCCCGTCCGGGGCGTGGGCCTCCAGGATCGGCTTGCGGTTGGCCCGCCGGGCGGGCCGCACGTGCAGCACGACCCGGATCGGGGCGCTCAGCGCCTCACTGAGGTAGGTCTCGATCGTGTCCTCTCCCGACGGGACCATGACCTTCCCGCCGGGGTGCCACCAGGCGCGGGGGGCCAGCCGGCGCGGCAGCAGGGGGTGGGGCAGCACGGTGTACGGGCGGGCCTCGCCGGGCCCGGGAAACAGCAGGCCGAGGGTCTGGTCGAGGTAGCGCAGCCGGCCGCGGGCGTCGTTCATGTGGTCCTGCCCGCCATCGAGTTCCTCCAGAGCAGCGCGAATGAGATCAGATACAGGCTGAGCGGCGTGACCAGCCCGTCGTAGACGAACATGTAAAGGAGGGTGAGGATCATCACCAGGACTCCGGCCAGGCCGATCGGGCTCCGGTCGTGCCAGTGGCGGCGGACGGCCCCGGCGAAGAACGCCACGTAGAGCACGGCGCCGACGAACCCCTGAGTGATCATCAGGTGCCAGAGCTGGCCGTCGCTGCCCAGCGGTGGGTGGCCGCAGGCATCGCACCAGTCGGTCTTCCCGGTGGTGATCGTGCGGTGGTTGCCCGTCGCGTTGCGGGTGTTGCCGTAACCGATGATCGGCGAGGTGGCCGCCGCGGCGACGGTCGCCGTCACGGTGAAGGCGCGGATGTCGTTGCTGTGCGGGTTGTCCAGCCGCTGGGCCACCATCGTCTGCAGCGGGCTGAGGAAGAACACCAGCGCTCCGCAGGCGGTGGCCGAGCAGACCACGACGCGGGACCTCGTGCCCAGACGCAGGAACAGGTAGGCGGTGGCGACGCCCAGACCGATCCAGAGGCCGCGGTTGAGGGAGTAGACGATCGGGACGGCGGCCAGCGCGATCAGCGGGGCCACGGCCAGGCGTCTGCGCGGCCCGCCGTACACCCACCAGCCGACCACGAACCAGATGAGCAGCACCGAGACGTTGCTGCCCCAGGCGTTGGCCCACTCGAACGGCGCCTCCGGGCGCGGGGAGGCGTGGCCCAGGACCTTCTGCACCTGGGCGGTGGTCGGGTGGATCAGGTTGTGGACGAAGGAGTTGTCACTGACCCAGGCGGGCAGGATCCGCTCGACCGGTGAGGTGAAGTCGGCCTGCGGGGCGAGCACGCCCAGCAGGCCGCCCGCGACGGTCGTGACGAACAGCGCGCCGAGCATGCGCACCAGGGTGAGCTGCGGCAGCTCCCGCTCGGTGAGGTTGCCCAGGTAGAGCATCATGATCATTAATGAGACGTAGAGGAACAGGCGCATGAGGTAGCCGATCGCCCGGCCGGCGCCGAACTCGCCGTAGGTGTCGGGCGGCATCTCGTCGAGCATGAGCGCACTGACCAGGTAGCCCGCCAGCAGCAGCAGCCAGAGCCCGAACCCCCGCGGGGCCTTGATCGGTCGCCGGCGCCAAAGGATCAGCGCCATCGGCGGGGCCAGCACGATCACCGAAAGCCCGCCGAAGCCCAGCGCCCACCACAGCGGGTATCCCACCAGCAGCGCGGCGATCGGCCAGGCCGCCCGATGCGGGCGCGTCACGAGGGGAAGACCATCTTGTCGGCCGCGGGCGGTTGTGGCGGCGGGGACGGCAGGGACGCCCGGGACGCCCGGAGGGGCCGGGACGTCCGCGGCGGGTCCGGTGTGGTGACGACCGCGCCGGTCACGGGGATTCCGCGCTCGTTCAGCCCTCGTACGGCCCGCGCCACGTCGCGCGAGGACGTGCCCGGCACGCCGACCAGCAGCACGGCGCCCCCCGTGCCGGCCAGCTCGCCGATCTCGGCGGTGCCGAGGACGTCGAGGCCGGTCAGGCGCCTGATGTCGGACCTGTCGCGGATCGCGGTGTCGAGACGGTCGCGGAGCCAGGCGCCGCCGACCCCGGCGAGCAGGCCGATCATGAGCCCGCTGCCGAGATGGAGGGAGAGGCCGGGGGCGCTGGGCTCGGCCGGCGCGACCGCGTCGCTGATCACCGATCCCGGGGTGACGGCGACGGTCTTGAGCGCGTCGTATTTGACGGTGAGGTTGTAGACCTGGCGGCTGAGCACGTTCTGCCGCTGCAGGGCGATGGTCCGCTCGGCGGTGCCCCTCGCCAGCCCGGGCAGCGTGTCCACCACGGTGACCAGGCTCGCGTTGACCTGTTTGAGTTTGGCCAGGAGGGTCTTGAGCTGGGCGTCCAGCGCCTGCGTGGTCGACTCGCTCCGGTTGGCCAGGTAGGCCTGGGCGTAGGCGCTGGCCCCCGCGGCCGCGGCGTGCGGGTCGGCGGCGGTGTAGGAGATCTCCAGGACCGAGGTGTTGGGCGGCACGGAGACGTCGACGGGACCCGGCGTGGTCTTGAGCACGGCCTGGACCTTCTTGGCGACCACCGCGGACTGGGCGATCTGGGCCTCGGTGTCGAGGTTGAGCGACTCGCGCTGCCGGTTGGTCACCTGGTTGGTCTGCTCCCCCAGGCCGGTGGGGGACACCAGCACCTGGGCGGAGGCGGTGTAGGCCGCGGGGGTGAGCCGGAACAGGGCGACGCCGCCGCCGACTCCGGCCGTCAGGAAGAACAGCAGGATCGCCCACCTGCGGCGCAGGAGGGAGGCGTAGTCCGCCAGGTCTCCGCCGGAGCGGCGGACGTCGGCGTCCGGCGGGAGGGGCATGCTTGGTGGTCCCTTTCGGGCGGCGGCGAGGCTTCGGAACCCTAGGAACTATAGGTCGGATCGCCATTTCCCCGAACCAATACACAAGATTTTCTTCGGGGCGATCCCGCTAATCACGGTGCAATAACTCTCTTTTATCCGATATTTCTCTCCTGCTGTCGGATGGCTGCCGCATGGACCGGCAAAGTTCGCGACGCAGCACGTCCGGAGGATGGGAAAGTGTGTTCCGGGCAAGGTCGGAAACGGGTGGACGGAGCAGCTGTGAGGAACCGTTGCATCGGATAAATGCCGTTTTGGGGATAATGTCGCGCGGCGCCAGAATCGGTGCGACGTGTCTCGCGCTGTCCCTGGGAATGAGCGCGTGCGCCCAGTCCTCGGCGGTTTCCGGAGACCCTCCGGAGAGCGTCACGGCCCGGGTCAACGGCATGCTGGGCATTCACCCGTCGGCGTCGGGCTGCGAGGTCACCGCCACGCTCATCCCCTCGTGCGGGGCGTGGTGGGGAGTCGCACCGGAGATCTTCACCGGCCGGCGCCCCGGGCGGGCGCTGGAACGGATCGAGGAGCGCATGGGCCGCCCGGCCGACATCATGCACGTCTACCACCGGGGCTCGGAGCTCTTCCCGACCCCCGAGGAGCGGGAGATCGCCCGCGATCCCGCCGGTCGCAGGCTCCTGCTGGTCAACTGGAAGCCGTCCTTCGACCACACCTGGGCGGAGATCGCCGGTGGCGCGCTGGACGGGCGGATCGACCGGCTGGCCGACCACATCCTGAAGACCTTCCCCGAGAGGTTCTTCCTGACCGTCCACCACGAGCCGGAGAACGACGTGCGGCAGGAGCCGGGCTCGGGGATGACCGCCGAGGACTACGCCGCCATGTTCCGGCACGTGGTGCTGCGGCTGCGGCAGCGGGGCGTGCGCAACGCGGTCACGGTCATGACCTACATGGGCGCGCCCAACTGGGCGGCCAACCCCTGGTTCGAGGGACTCTATCCCGGAGACGACGTGGTCGACTGGGTGGCCATGGACCCCTACGTCGACGGCAGGGTGCACACCTTCGACGGTCTGATCAACAAGACCCGCGAGGACTTCGCCGGGTGGCCGGGGTTCTACCGCTGGATGCAGTCGCGCTTCCCCGGCAAGCCCATCATGGTCGCGGAGTGGGGCGTGTTCGAGCGCTACGGGCAGCCCGGGTTCAAGGAGTCGTTCTTCGCCTCGGTGCGCCAGGAGGTGCGGCGCTACCCGCAGATCAAGGCGCTGGTCTACTTCGACTCACCGCGCGCCCCGCGAGGGGACACCCGTTTCGACACCACTCCCGGGGGCCTGCGGGCCTTCTGCGACCTCGCCGGCGACCCCTACCTTCGCGCGACCACGGTGCCAGAGCAGTGACCACCCGGCCGCCCCGGCCGCGACGGCGCCGGCCAGGATCCAGAGCGTGGCGGTGTTTCCCACACCGAGCAGCTTCAGCGCGGACGCCAGCAGCACCACCGCGAGCAGGGCCCGGATGACCCCGCCGGGGGCCCGGGACGAGATCCGCGCGCCCAGATAGACACCGGGAATCGAGCCCGCCAGCAGCGAAGTGGTGACGTCGAGCTGAAAGTCACCGAACAGCAGGTGCCCCAGGGCGGCCGAGACGACCAGCGGGATGGCCTGGACCAGGTCGGTGCCGACGAGCTGGTTGGCCTTCAACGCGGGATAGAGCGCGAGCAACGCCACGATGATGAGGGACCCGGAGCCCACGGAGGAGATGCCGACCACCAGGCCACCGATCGTACCGACCAGTAAGGTCGGAAATGGGCGCACGACGATCTCCCCGAGGTCCGCCGAGGCCTCCTCCTCGCCGCGCGAGAGCCAGGCCTTGGCGGCCAGTCCCGCGACGGCCAGCAGCAACGCGCCCCCCAGGGCGTATTTGATCGTCTGCTGGATCTGCTCGCCGTCCCCGAACGCCCGGGCCACGAGCACCCCGCAGAAGGCGGCGGGCACCGAGCCGGCGCACAGCCAGCCGACCAGCCGGAGGTTGACCGTGCCCCGGCGCATGTGGACGATCCCGCCCACCGGTTTCATCACGGCCGAGGCGACGAGGTCGCTGGAGACGGCCGCCAGGGGCGGCACGTTGAACAGCAGCATCATCATCGGCGTCATCAGCGCGCCGCCGCCCATGCCGGTCAGCCCGACGACGATCGCCACGAGGAACGACCCTATGGCGAGGGGGAAGTCGATGCCCATCGGTCGTTCACTCCTTGCTCTGGTTGCCGTCGGTCGCCGCGCCGGCCCGTGGCCTCACCGGACCCACCCTCCCCCGACCAGCGGGTCCAGCACCTGCTGGACCGCCCGGTCCACGCTGATCGAGGTGGTGTCGATGACCAGGTCGGCGTCGTCGGGCTCCTCGTAGGGGTCGGAGACGCCGGTGAACTCGGGGATGAGCCCGGCCCGGGCCTTGGCGTAGAGCCCCTTGCGGTCGCGGCGCTCGCACTCCTCCAGGGGAGTGGCCACGTGGACCAGCAGGAAGTCGGCGCCGACGGCCTCGACCATCGCGCGGACCTCCTCGCGGGTGGCGGCGTAGGGGGCGATGGGCGCGCAGATCGCCAGCCCGCCGTGTCTGGCGGCCTCGGCGGCGACGAACCCGATCCGGCGGATGTTGAGGTCGCGGTCCTGCTTGGAGAAGCTCAGCCCCGCCGACAGCAGGTGACGGACCACGTCGCCGTCGAGGTAGGTGATCGTGCGGCTGCCGCGCTCCAGCAACGCGTCGCGCAGCCCGCGCGCGACGGTGGACTTGCCGGAGCCCGAAAGGCCGGTGAAGAAGACCACCAGCCCGCGCCGGTGCGGTGGCCCGGGAAGCGTCACGGGCTCCGGGCCGGCCAGGTGCTCGGTCGCGCCATAGGCCTCGGCCACGCGCTCGCGCAGCTCCAGGTCGATGCTGGGCTCCTCCCGGGGCGCCAGCGGCACCACGGCCACGAGCGTGTCCTCGGGCAGCTGGCCGCGGGCCTTGAGGGCGGCGCGGACCACCGCGGGACCGCCTTCGCCGAAGGCCAGGGGAAGCAGCAGGATCGCGGCGTCCAGCTCCCTGGCGGTCGCCCGGATCTCCTCCAGATCGTCCAGCGCCCCGCGCATGGTGACCGCCAGCACCTGCCGGCCGGCCAGATCCTTGCGGACCTCCAGGGGAGTGCGGCGCAGCCGGGCGAACGGCCCGTGCTCGGGCGCCTGCAGAGCCTCCAGCGGGCCGGCGACGAAACCGTCCTGCCGCTCGGTGACGGTCAGCACGGCCAGCGCGGCGCCCTCGGGATCGTGCAGCGTGATCCGGTCGCCGGCGGCGGCGGGGTGGTCGTCGGGCAGGGCGAACGTCACGGGCGCGGGCCATGGCGTGCCGTCCGCCAGCGCGCCGTGCTCCTGCACGGCGTGTGCGTCGGCCGAGCTCAGGAAGCCCGTCAGGGGCTGGAAGGCGCCGGAGAGCAACAGCTCCAGATCGGCCAGCTCACGGGCGTCGGGGGTCCACTCGAAAGGCGCCGTCATCTGCTCCACAATCCCGATCGAATTAGTCGGATTTCGTCAGCTTACCCACTCCGCTTCCTCCGCACCAGCCGGGTGGCCTGTCAGATCACCCGGGTGAAGTGGCTGTGGGGCTTGCGGATCACCATGATGATCTCATCGTGCGAGGAGGGCCGGCGTCCCCTGGAAAGGCTTTCCAGCACCGAGCAGGCGGCGCGGGCCACCCTGCCCATCGGCCCGCTCAGCGCGGGCCCGCTCGTCGCGGAGGTGTCGTCGGTCACCATGAGTCCCCGCGTCAGGCAGAAGGAGTGCATCCCCTCGCGCGAGGTGACCGGCCCGTAGAACGGGGGCAGCGGGCCCAGGGCCCCGGCCGGGACGAACCGGTGCCACAGCAGCCGCCGCAGCGCCGTGGGCGTCAGGCGGTCCAGCGTGCCGTAGGCCGAGGACCTGTCGCGCATCCGCAACAGCAGCAGGCCGCCCGGCCGCAGGCCGGTGAGCAGCCGGTCGAGCACCAGCTCGGGATGCTCGATCCGCTCCAGCAGGAACGACACGTAGACGATGTCGAACGACCGCGGCGGCACCGGCACCGAGCGCAGGTCGCCCAGCGCCCAGGAGTGCAGGTCCTTGCGCATGGAGGTGCTCGCCCGCAGCGCCGGCAGGTCCTCGTCGATCCCGGTGACCCGGGCCTCCACCTGGTCCAGCTCCAGCTCCAGCGGCTCGGGCCACCCGCACCCGGCGATCAGGACGTCGAGCCGACGACCTGACTGCGCGGTCCACTGCTCGCGGATCCGCCGACTGAACATGTCGTCTCGCGAGACGACCGACCGTACCTCTGACATGTGACTAAGAGTAGTCAACTCAACACGATTCGTCGCGCATTTCCCCCTTCCTGAGGAGCGATCTGCTTGCGGGAGGCCGGCCGCCGGGGAAGTAGCCTTGGGGAGTAACCCCCGTGCCCTGACGGCCGGGGGCCTGTCGTGTTGCCGTCGTGGGGCTGTGGGCGAAACTGATGAGCCTTTCCGGACTGCTGGACCTTGTCATCGAAGAGCCGAAGCTGGCTTCGGCTCTTGAGGACATCCGAGGGGGAGACTCCTCCGACGTGTCGCTGATCGCGCCGCCCGCACTGCGGCCGTTCACCGTGGCCGCGCTGGCCAGGGAGGGGGCCGGGAAAGGGACGCGGACCGTCCTCGCGGTGACCGCCACCGGGCGCGAGGCCGAGGATCTCGCCGCGGCGCTCACCAGCCTCCTCGATCCCGGCACGATCGCCGTCTTCCCCGCCTGGGAGACGCTGCCGCACGAGCGGCTGTCGCCGCGCAGCGACACGGTGGGCCAGCGGCTCGCCGTACTGCGCAGGCTGGCGCACCCGGTCGAGGGCGACGCCGCCGCGGGCCCGCTGCAGGTGATCGTCGCGCCGGTCCGGGCAGTGCTCCAGCCGATCGTGCGCGGCCTGGGCGACCTGCGTCCGGTACGGCTGCGCGCCGGCGGCGACGCCGATCTCGACGATATCGTCCAGCGGCTGGTGGAAAACGGCTACAACCGGGTCGACATGGTGGAGAAGCGCGGCGAGGTGGCCGTCAGGGGCGGCCTGCTCGACGTCTTCCCGCCGACCGAGGAGCACCCGCTGCGGCTGGAGTTCTGGGGCGACAGCGTCGAGGAGATCCGCTGGTTCAAGGTCGCCGACCAGCGGTCGCTGGAGGTGGCGGAGGACGGCCTGTTCGCCGCCCCCTGCCGCGAACTGCTGCTGACCGACGAGGTCCGGGAGAGGGCGCGGGAGCTCGCCGAGCGGCATCCCGCGCTGGCCGAGATCCTGGACCAGCTCGCCGAGGGCGTCCCGATGGAGGGCATGGAGGCGTTCGCGCCGGTGCTCGCCGGGGAGATGGACCTGCTCGTCGACCACCTGCCGGCGCAGGCGGCGGTGTTCGTGTGCGACCCGGAGCGCATCCGCAGCCGGGCCGACGAACTGGTGCGCACCAGTCAGGAGTTCCTGGAGGCGTCCTGGATCAACGCCGCGTCCGGCGGTGAGGCGCCGATCGACCTGGGGGCGGCGGCGTTCCGCACGCTGGAGGAGATCCGCGACCACGCGCGGGAGCTCGGCCAGCCCTGGTGGTCGATCGCGCCGTTCGGCGGCGACGACCTCGGTGACGGGCTGGCCCTGCGGGCGCAGGAGGCCGAGGCCTACCGGGGCGACACCCAGAGGGCGCTGGGCGACATCAAGGGCTGGCTGGACGAGGACAAGGTGGTCGTGCTGCTCAGCGAGGGCCACGGTCCCGCCGAGCGGATGGTCGAGCTGCTCAAGGGAGTGGACCTGCCCGCGCGGCTGGAGCCGGCACTCGACCGGGTGCCGGACGCGAAGGTCGTCCACGTCAGCACGGGCCTGATCGAGCACGGCTTCGTCGGCCCCGCCCTGGCCGTGCTGACGCACCTGGACCTGGTCGGGCAGAAGGCGTCCACCAAGGACATGCGGAGGCTGCCCTCCAAACGGCGCAACATGGTCGACCCGCTGCAGCTCAAGGTCGGCGACCATGTGGTGCACGAGCAGCACGGGGTGGGCCGCTACGTCGAGATGGTGCAGCGGACCGTGCAGGGCGCCACCCGCGAATACCTGGTCATCGAGTACGCCAAGGGCGACCGCCTCTACGTGCCGACCGACCAGCTCGACGAGGTCACCCGCTATGTCGGCGGCGAGTCGCCCACGCTCAACCGGATGGGCGGCGCCGACTGGGCCAAGGCCAAGACCAAGGCGAAGAAGGCGGTCAAGGAGATCGCCGGGGAGCTGATCCGCCTCTACTCCGCCCGGATGGCCTCACCGGGACACGCGTTCGGGCCCGACACCCCGTGGCAGCGGGAGATGGAGGACGCCTTCCCCTACGCCGAGACCGGCGACCAGTTGGAGGCCATCGACGAGGTCAAGCGCGACATGGAGCGCGGCGTCCCGATGGACCGGCTGATCTGCGGCGACGTCGGCTACGGCAAGACCGAGATCGCGGTGCGGGCGGCGTTCAAGGCCGTGCAGGACGGCAAGCAGGTGGCGGTGCTGGTGCCGACCACCCTGCTGGTCCAGCAGCACCTGTCCACCTTCACCGAGCGGTTCTCCGGGTTTCCGCTGAACGTGCGGCCGGTGTCGCGCTTCCAGACCGACTCGGAGGTCAAGGGGACGCTGGAGGGCCTGCGCGACGGCTCGGTGGACGTGGTGATCGGCACGCACCGGTTGTTCTCGCCGGAGGTCAGGTTCAAGGAGCTGGGCCTGATCATCATCGACGAGGAGCAGCGCTTCGGCGTCGAGCACAAGGAGGCCATGAAGCACCTGCGCACCCAAGTAGACGTGCTGGCCATGTCCGCCACGCCGATCCCCCGCACACTGGAGATGGGCATCACGGGCATCCGCGAGATGTCGACGATCCTCACCCCGCCGGAGGAGCGCCACCCGATCCTCACCTTCGTCGGCCCCTACGACAACAAGCAGATCGGCGCCGCGATCCGGCGCGAGCTGATGCGCGACGGCCAGATCTTCTTCGTCCACAACCGCGTCTCCAGCATCAACAAGGTCGCGGCCATGCTGCGCGAGCTCGTGCCCGAGGCCAGGATCGCCGTCGCGCACGGCCAGATGAACGAGCACCAGCTCGAAAAGATCATGGTGGGTTTCTGGGAGCGCGACTTCGACGTGCTGGTCTCCACCACGATCGTCGAGTCCGGCCTCGACGTGCCCAACGCCAACACGCTGATCGTGGACCGGGCCGACAACTACGGCCTTTCCCAGCTCCACCAGCTGCGCGGCCGGGTCGGCCGGGGCCGCGAGCGCGGCTACGCCTACTTCCTCTACCCGCCGGAGAAGCCGCTCACCGAGACCGCCCACGAGCGCCTGGCCACCATCTCCCAGCACACGGAGATGGGCGCGGGCATGTACGTCGCGATGAAGGACCTGGAGATCCGCGGCGCGGGCAACATCCTGGGCGCCGAGCAGTCGGGCTTCATCGCGGGCGTCGGCTTCGACCTCTACGTGCGCATGATGGCCGAGGCCGTACAGGAGCAGAAGGCCAAGCTGTCGGGCGGCCCCGTGGAGGAGGAGCGGCCGGAGGTCAAGGTCGAGCTGCCGATCAACGCGCACATCCCGCACGACTACGTGACCTCCGAACGGCTGCGGCTTGAGGCCTACAAGCGGATCGCCGGAATCGGCGCCGACGACCAGATCGCCGCGGTGCGCGAGGAGCTCGTCGACCGGTACGGCAGGCCGCCCCGGGAGGTGGAGAACCTCCTGGAGGTCGCCCGCTTCCGGATCCGCGCCCGCCTGGCCGGGTTGTCCGACGTCACCCTGCAGGGCCAGCACATCAGGTTCGCCCCGGTGACGCTCAGGGACTCCCAGCAGGTCAGGCTCCAGCGGCTGTACCCGAAGGCGCTGCTGAAGCAGGCGAGCGGTACGTTGCTGGTGCCCGTGCCCAAGACCAGGCCGCTCGGCGGTCAGCCGCTGCGCGACCTGGATCTGCTCAAGTGGTGCGGCGACCTGGTCGAGGCGATGTTCCTCGAGAACATGCCGGTAAAGTAAGCGACGTTTGTCGTGAAGGGATCGCATGTGAAGTCGACTCGAGTGCGCGTCATCCTGGCGGTCGCCGCCGCGGGTGTCGCGCTGACCGCCTGCTCTCCGACGCAGGCAGGCGCGGCCGCCATCGTGGGCGGGGAGCGGATCAGCTCCAACCAGTTGGACGGCAACGTGCGGGAGTTCGAGGCCGCGCTGGCCAAGGCGAACGTCTCCGCCTCGCAGCTGCAGTTCCCCGGCAGCGTCCCGCAGGTCGTGCTCTTCCAGCTCGCCAGCGCCAAGCAGTACACCCAGGTGGCCGAGAGCAGGGGCATCACGGCCACCGAGGCCGAGATCGACCAGGTGATCGCGGCCGCGGGTGGTCAGGCCAAGTACGAGCAGCAGATGCTGCAGCAGGCCATAGCGCCCTCGCAGTCGCGTGATTTCACCAGGGCCAAGCTGATGATGACCAAGCTCATGGCCAAGTACGGCGGCGGCACCGACCAGGCCGCCCTCCAGCGCGGCCAGCAGCAGGCGATCAAGGACCTGCAGACGGTGCGGATCAGCTGGAACCCGCGCTACGGCCAGATCAACGCGCAGCCGAGCCAGGAGCAGCCGAGTCTCTTCCTCGACAGCGGCCGCTTCGGCGCGAGCCCCGCGACCGCGGCGTCCCAGTAACCTCGGTGGCATGCCCCTGATCGTCGTCACCACCTCGCCCCGGGTCGCCCCGGGGCTGCTCAGCCGCCGCGCGTGGCAGGTTCTCGAGGACGGTCCGGTGCGCACCGGGTCGGCGGACCATCCGCACCTGCCCTACCTGGCCGAGGCCGGGGTCGTCGTCGAGGTCGTGACCCCGGATCCGGCCGCCCTGGTCCGGGAGGCACGCGAGGCGACCGTCGTGTGGCTGGAGGCCGACGAGGCGCTGATGCGCTCCATCGGTTACGCGGCGGTGGCCCTTGAGGATCCGCCGGTGATCGAGATCGTGCCCGGCTCGTACGACCTGCCGGGGGCGCGGGTGCTCGACCTCGTCGCGGTGATGGACCGGCTCCGGACGAACTGCCCGTGGGACGCCGAGCAGACTCACGAGTCGCTGGCGCCCTACCTCCTGGAGGAGGCCTACGAGGTGCTGGAGACCATCGAGGAGGGCGACCACGCCGCGCTGCGGGAGGAGCTGGGCGACCTGCTGTTGCAGGTGGCCTTCCACGCGCGGGTGGCGCATGAGCGCTCCGACGGGTTCGACATCGACGACGTGGCCGACGGGATCGTCTCCAAGCTCGTCCGCCGCCACCCGCACGTGTTCGCCGACACGCGGGTCGAGGGCGCCGACGAGGTCAACGACAACTGGGAGACCATCAAGGCGGCCGAGCGCGCGGCCAAGAACGGCGGCGACTCGGGCTCGGTCCTGGACGGCGTCCCGATGGGTCAGCCCGCGCTCTCCCTCGCCGCCCAGCTGCTGCGGCGCGCCGAGCGCGCCGGAGCCCCCGGCGCCCTCGCCGCCCGGCCCTCCGCCGACGACCTGGGGACGCGGCTGTTCGAGCTCGTACGGCAGGCGCACGCGGCCGGTCTCGACCCGGAGGCCGAGCTTCGCACCGCCGCCCGCCTCTATCGCGACCGGGTCCGCGCCTGGGAGTCGGGCGGCTCCGGCGACGCCTGAGCACGCCTCGGGGTCGTCAGACCAGGCGCCCGCTCGCGAACTGCATGAGCCCGTAGGTTCGGTGACGCACCCCGGAGAAGCCGAGCCGGGAGAGGGCGTCGGTGATCTCGCGGTCGCCGAACAGGCGAATCCCCGACAGGGTGCCGGCCACCTCGTTGAGCGGGCCGGCCGGTGACAGGCGCCGGGTCGTCATGACGGCGATCCGGCCGCCCGGTTTGAGCACCCGCGCCATCTCCGCGAGGGCGTCGAAGGGCCGGTCGAACAGGTAGAGGGCCGCCAGGCAGCACACCGCGTCGAAGCCCGCCGGTCGGAAGGGCAGGTCCACGGCGTCCCCGCGCACGTAGCCGACGTTTCCCGCCCGGGTGTCGCGCACCGCGCGGGCGAGCATCGAGGCCGAGGCGTCGATCCCCGTGACCAGCCCGTCGTCGACGTCCCCGGCCAGGGCACGCGTCACGTTGCCGGGACCGCAGGCCACATCCAGCACGTGGTCGGTGGGGCCGAGCGCGAGCACCGCCCGGACCAGCGCCGTCTCCTGCCGGGTGTCCGGCCCGAGCGGACCCTTCATCGCCCCGATCAGCACGGGGCGCCAGAAACGCTCGTAGATCCTCGGCAGGAATCCCGAACGCATGAGGCGTTGTGCCGGCGACTCGTCAACGGGTTCGTCGCCGAGCAGGTCCAGATATCCGTGCTCGGAGGCGGGAGCGGGCAGGGCCGGGTCCAGCAGCTCGCGTACCCGGTCGAGCGCCGTGAGATCGCTCATGCCTCCGATTGGATCACACGTCCCCTCCGGTGGGGATGGCGGCCGCCGTACCGGCAAGTAGGCCTCGGTAGGCTTCTGAGGCAAACTGTCCTGCGACTTTAGGAGCGCTTCGTGGCTTCCATCGAGGGCGTCACCGCCCGCGAGATCCTTGACTCCAGGGGCAACCCGACGGTCGAGGTCGACATCCTGCTGGACGACGGCAGCGAAGGTCGCGCCGCGGTTCCGAGCGGCGCGTCCACCGGCCAGTTCGAGGCCGTGGAGCTGCGTGACGGTGACGAGCGTTACGGCGGCAAGGGCGTCGAGAAGGCCGTTCTCGGCGTGACCGACGAGATCGCCGATGAGATCATCGGATTCGACGCGGCCGAGCAGCGCAGCATCGACCAGGTCATGATCGACCTGGACGGCACGCCGAACAAGGCCCGGCTGGGCGCCAACGCCATCCTGGGCGTCTCCCTCGCCGTGGCCAAGGCCGCCGCCGAGAGCGCCGAGCTGCCGTTGTTCCGCTACCTCGGCGGTCCGAACGCGCACGTCCTGCCCGTGCCGATGATGAACATCCTCAACGGTGGCGCGCACGCCGACACCAACGTGGACATCCAGGAGTTCATGATCGCGCCGATCGGCGCGGAGTCGTTCCGCGAGGCCGTGCGAATGGGGACCGAGGTCTACCACGCGCTCAAGGCCGTGCTGAAGGAGAAGGGCTACGCCACCGGTCTGGGCGACGAGGGCGGTTTCGCGCCCAACCTGCCCTCCAACCGCGACGCGCTCGACCTGATCCTGGTCGCCATCGAGAAGGCCGGCTACGTGCCCGGCGAGGACGTCGCGCTGGCGCTCGACGTGGCCGCCTCCGAGTTCCACAAGGACGGCGTCTACACCATCGACGGCAAGGGCCTGTCGGCCACCGAGCTGATCGCCTTCTACGAGGACCTGGTCGCCAACTACCCGTTGGTCTCCATCGAGGACCCGCTGAACGAGGAGGACTGGGAGGGCTGGAACGCCATCACCAGGGCGCTCGGCGACAAGGTCCAGCTCGTCGGCGACGACCTGTTCGTGACCAACCCCGAGCGCCTGGCCCGGGGCATCGCCGAGGGCACCGCCAACGCCCTGCTGGTCAAGGTCAACCAGATCGGCACCCTGACCGAGACCCTCGACGCCGTGGACCTGGCCCACCGCAGCGGTTACCGCTGCATGATGAGCCACCGCTCCGGTGAGACCGAGGACACCACGATCGCCGACCTCGCGGTGGCCACCAACTGCGGCCAGATCAAGACCGGCGCCCCGGCCCGATCCGACCGCGTGGCCAAGTACAACCAGCTGCTGCGCATCGAGGAGCTCCTCGACGACGCCGCCCGTTACGCGGGTCGCGCGGCGTTCCCGCGGTTCCAGCGGTAGTTTCGCACGATACGGTTTGCGCCCGATTCAGTCGGGCGCGAGCCGTACCGCGCGGGAAACCGCCCGGTGTCCGGCATCGGGGCCGTGGCACCGGGAAGTCCACCGGCGGTGCCCGGCCGCGCCGGGCCGCGCCGGGCCGCGCCGGGCCGCGCCGGGCCGCCGGACCCGAGCCGTCGTGCACGGCAGGGCGCAGACGGGGAAGACGGGGAGAGACGCATGGCGAAACGGCCGCAGCTGACGGGACGGGCCGCGATCCTCGCGATCGTGGTGTGCGCGATCGCCATGAGCCTCGCCTACCCGGTCAGGGCGTACATCGAGCAGCGCCGCCAGATCTCCCAGCTGCTGCAGCAGCAGACCAGGGAGCTTGAGGCCATCAAGGCGCTGGACGATCGCCGCAAGCAGCTCCAGGACCCCGGCTACATCAAGCGGATGGCCAGGGAGCGGCTCCACTACTGCGACCCCGGGCACAAGTGCTACGTCGTCATGGGCAAGCAGGCCACGGAGGGCAAGGGCACGACGGGGGAGAAGAAGGTCGTCAGGCCACCGTGGTACGAGACGCTCTGGGAGTCGGTCGAGGCGGCCGACACCGGTAAGGGCCACAAGGCGGCCGAGGCGACGGGGTGACCCCGATAACCTGGTCGTCGTCTTCTCAGGGGGTGTCACGAATGGTGGATGATCGCGACGTGGCGGCGGTGGAGCGGCAGCTCGGCCGGACGCCGCGGGGCCTGCGGGCGGTGGCGCACCGCTGCCCGTGCGGGCTGCCCGACGTGGTGGAGACCGCGCCCCGGCTGCCCGACGGCTCGCCGTTCCCGACGCTGTTCTACCTGACCTGCCCGAAGGCCGCCTCGGCGATCGGCACGCTGGAGACCTCGGGGATGATGCGGGCCATGCAGGCCAGACTCGCCGAGGATCCCGACCTGGCCCGTGCCTACCAGGCGGCCCACGACGACTACGTCGCGCGCCGGGACAAGGCCGCCGCCGACGCCGACCTGGAGCCGCTGCCCCGGGACATGCAGAGCACCGGGGGCATGCCCACCCGGGTCAAGTGCCTGCACGCCCTGGTCGGGCACGAGCTCGCGGTGCCCGGGAGCAATCCCTTCGGCCGCGAGGCGCTCGACGCGCTCGGCGAGTGGTGGGCCGACGGGCCCTGCTGCGCCGTCGAGGGAAGCGCGGAATCGGCCGTGACCCCGAGCACACACCCGGCCGTGACCCCGAGCACACAACCGGCCGTGACCCCGAGCACGGACCCGGCCGTGACCCCGAGCACACAACAGGAGACCTCGTGACCCGCGTCGCCGCCATCGACTGTGGCACCAATTCCGTCCGCCTGCTGATCGCGGACGTCCACGCGGACACCCTGACCGACGTCGAGCGGCGGATGGAGATCGTCCGGCTCGGCCAGGGAGTGGACCAGACCGGCAGGCTGGCCCCGGAGGCCCTGGAGCGCACGTTCGGCGCGATGCGCGGCTACGCCAAGCTCATCGACCAGCACGGCGCCCGCGCGGTCCGTGTGGTGGCCACCAGCGCCACCAGGGACGCCGCCAACCGGCAGGAGTTCGTGGACGGCGTGCGTGAGATCTTCGGGGTGGAGCCCGAGGTGGTCACGGGCGCCGAGGAGGCGGAGCTGTCGTTCGCCGGAGCCACCCGTGACCTGGTGCGGCTCTCGCCCGAGACCGGCCTGCCCACCCCGGACGGCACCCGCCCGCCGTACCTCGTGGTCGACATCGGCGGCGGCTCCACCGAGTTCGTCGTCGGCTCCACGCACGTGGAGGCGGCGTTGTCGGTGGACATCGGTTGCGTCCGGCTGACCGAGCGGCATCTGCGCGACGTGGGCACGCCGCCGCGGGCCGAGGTGATCGAGGCCATGATCGCCGACATCGACGACGCGCTCGACCGGGTCTCCCAGGACGTTCCGGTGGAACGGGCACTCACCATGGTCGGCCTCGCCGGCTCCGTCACGACCGTCGCCGCCATGGCGCTCGGCCTGTCCGCCTACGATCCGGAGAGAATCCACCATTCGCGAATTCCGGCAAATCGGGTAAATAGCGTTTCAAGGCGACTTCTGGAGATGACACACGAGGAGCGGGCGGCCATTCCCGTCATGCATCCCGGACGGGTCGACGTGATCGGTGCCGGCGCGCTGATTCTTGACCGGATTATGGAGCGGTACGGTTTCACCGAAGTCGTTGTCAGTGAACACGACATTTTGGATGGAATCGCCTGGTCCGTGTCTAAACCTTAACAACATCTGGACATTTCATATGTCTAGGGAGTATTGAGAGATCCTTCCGTTTTATGGTTAGGTAAAGAAGCTTTAGCGAGGCTTTGCCGTGGGGCCCGGCACAGCTGGTGTCGGGGCGGCAACCGTCTCCGGAGCGCACTTTCGTTCCTAACGAAACGGAGCATCCCCTCATGTCCGGACTAGCTCGTAAGCTAGCCGCCGTAGGAGCCAGCGCGGCCATGCTGGCGACCATGGCGGCGGGGCTTCTGGCCACGCCCGCAGCGGCGGCCAGCGGTTCCAACCAGGCAGGGAAGGCAGCCGCCTCCTCCCTCGCCAAGTCGAGGCCCGCGATCTCGGTCGGCAAGACCAGCGCCTCCCCCTCGCACTCCGACACGTGTCCCACCCGGGTGACCTTCTCTTCGAAGATCAAGGTGAGGACCCACGGGGGCAAGACCACCGTCGCCTACCGCTGGCTGCGTGGCAACGGCTCCAAGAGCTCGGTCAAGAGCTTCACCGTCAAGGGCAAGGGCCTCAAGAGCTTCACGGTGAAGGAGTCGTCGACCTTCAAGGGCGGTGACGTCAGGGGCTGGGAGGCACTCCAGGTCCTGTCGCCGCGCAAGGCCACCTCCAGCAAGGGCTACTTCAAGGTCTCCTGTGGCGACGACGAGTGGGACGGTGACAAGGAAGTCGTCAACACCGGCACCGTCGGCGCCCAGGCGTGGGTGGACGAGGGCAACTGCGAGGCGACCCTGGTCGGCCGCATCACCTCCTCCGGCCCGCGTTGGGTGCGTTACCAGTGGGTCGTCAACGGCCACGTCGTCGACCGCGACTCCGTCCACGTCGACGGCTCGCGCCGGGTCTACCACGTGATCAGGCCGCACGACGACCTGCGTGGCTGGGCGGTTCTGCAGATCATCGACCCGGTCGAGACCTCCTCCGCTCGCGCCTACTTCAAGATCTGGTGCGGGGACTCGTCGCCGGCGGTCTCGGCCTCCGTCGACGCCCCGGCGGACTACCAGGGTGACTGCCCGGTCACCCGCTCCTTCACCGGCACGATCAAGGCCTCCTACGGCCGTGGCACCGTGAAGTACCGCTGGATCCGCAACGGCGTCGCGGGCGGCTGGGAGAGCGTCTACTTCACCGGTGGCGGTTACCAGAGCCGCACCGTGAGCGACTCCTGGACCGCTTCGGCGTCCGGGACGAGCAGCCGCGCGATCGAGATCTACGGTGGCTCCACCAGCGGCACCGTCCAGGGCCGGGTCACCTGCAAGGCCGCCCCCGAGGTCAAGTCCTGGATCGAGAACGCCTCGGCCAGCCAGGTCGCGGGCGCGTGCCCGGCGGCCTCGGTCACCGGCACCGGCAGCGTCTACGCCACCGGCGCGACCACGGTCAAGTACGTCTGGACCCTCAACGGCAACGTCGTGAAGTCCGGTGACCTTGACTTCGCCTCGGCCGGCAGCAAGAGCGTCTCCTTCTCCAGCGCCTCGGACGGCACCAAGAGCGGGACCGCCAAGCTGGCGATCGTCGGCGCGGGCTCGCTGCCCGTGAGCTACGACGCCGTCTGCCCCGCCTAGTCAGAACCGGGACCGGCGTCTGACGCCGGACCTCATCCGAAACGAAACAGGCGGTGCCCGCATCCGGCGGGCACCGCCTGTTTCGTTTTCCTCGCCTCACCTCGCCCCCGCTCCATCCCGCCCCGCCCCCGCTCTCGGCGCTGGAGCCCGTACGGCCTCTGGTCGATCGCCCTCGTCCGATCGGGCACCATCGAGGGCATGACCTGTGTTCCTCCCGGATCCGGCTGGCCGGGCGACCCCGCCCGGCCGGACACACCCGTCGCCCACGACCCCGCCCAGGTGGGCGAGCTCGCCGGTGCGAGCCGTACCCTCGCCGAACTCACCGCCCGGCAGTCGGTCTGCCGGGCCTGCCCGCGCCTGGTGGAATGGCGTGAGGAGGTGGCGACGGTCAAGCGGCGGGCCTTCGCTGAGGAGACCTACTGGGGACGGCCCATCGCGGGGTGGGGGGAGGAGAAGCCGGAGGTTCTCATCGTCGGGCTGGCTCCGGCCGCGCACGGGGGCAACCGCACCGGCCGCATCTTCACCGGAGACCGCAGCGGAGACTGGCTGTTCGCCTCGCTGCACCGTACGGGCCTGGCGACGCAGGAGACCAGCGTCCACGCGGACGACGGGCAGCGGCTCGTCGGCGCCCGCATGCTGGCCGCCGTCCGGTGCGCGCCGCCGGCCAACAAGCCCGATCCGTCGGAGCGGGCCGCCTGCTTCCCCTGGCTGGCCCGCGAGCTCGCATTGGTCGCCGACAGCGTGCGGGTGGTGGTCGCGCTGGGCGGCTTCGCCTGGCAGGCGGTCTGGCCCGCGCTGAAGGACGCGGGATACGACCTGCCGCGCCCGAGGCCGCCCTTCGGGCACGGCGCCGAGGTGGAGATCTCTCGTGACGGGACCGTCGCGCACCTGCTCGGCTGCTACCACCCGAGCCAGCAGAACACTTTCACCGGCCGGGTGACCGCCGAAATGCTCGACCAGCTCTTCACCAGGGCAAACGTCCTACGCTCCTTGTGAAGTCGATCACAAGGAGAATATCGACCGATCTTTGGGGGAGAAGGTAGACGATTCCTCCCGATTGTGAAAAAAATCTCGGAACTTGTCCAAAGTGGACATGGCGGGGCCCGAGGGACGGACGTATGCTTGTGAAAGCTTTCACAAAGCCTTGGACCTAAGGATGGCGCCGAAGTGAACCGCAACTCCAAGCACATCGTGGTCGTCGGTGGCGGCTACGTCGGTCTCTATACCGTGCTCCGACTGCAGCACACGCTCCGCAAGGAGCTGCGCGACGGCAGCGTGCGCATCACTGTCCTCACCCCCGAATCCCACATGACCTACCAGCCGTTCCTGCCCGAAGCGGCGGCGGGAAACCTCTCGCCGCGGCACGTGGTGGTCCCCCTCCGCCGGGTTCTGAGGAAGGCGCGGATCCTCAACGGCAAGGTCTCCAAGGTCAACCACGCTTCCAAGACGGTCACTTTCGCGCCCAACGTCGGCACGCCGCACGAGATCGGCTACGACATCGTGGTCATGGCCGCCGGCTCCATCTCCCGCACGCTTCCCATCCCCGGCCTCGCCGACGCCGCGATCGGCTTCAAGACGGTCGGCGAGGCGATCGCGCTGCGCAACCGGGTGCTCGAACTCCTCGACCGGGCCGAGTCCGACGACGACGAGGCCCTGCGCCGCCGGGCGCTGACGTTCGTCGTGATCGGCGGTGGCTTCGCGGGCGTCGAGGCGCTCGCAGAGCTGGAGGACATGGCGGTCGACGCCGTCCGCTACTACCGCAACATCTCCCGCAAGGACATGCGCTGGGTCCTCGTCGAGGCGACCGACCGCATCCTTCCCGAGGTCGGTCCCGAGATGGGCAAGTGGACCGCCGAGCAGCTGCGCGAGCGCGGCATCGAGGTCAAGCTGAACACCCGCCTGGAATCCTGCGTGGGCGGCCTGGTCAAGCTCTCCGACGGCGAGGAGTTCGAGTCGGCCACCATCGTGTGGACCGCCGGCGTGAAGCCCAGCCCGGTCGCCAACGCCGGTGACCTGCCGCTGGACGAGCGCGGCCGGATCAAGGCGACCACCCGTCTGACCGTGGCCGGAGTCGAGGACGCCTTCTCGGCCGGAGACGTCGCCGGGGTGCCCGACGTGACCAACCCGGGTCAGTACTGCGCGCCCAACGCCCAGCACGCCGTCCGGCAGGCCAAGGTCCTCGCCGACAACATCACCCGCCTGCTTCACGGGCAGGAACTGGTCGACTACCGGCACAAGTACGTCGGATCGGTCGCCGGTCTCGGCCTGCACAAGGGCGTCGCCAACGTCTACGGGGTCAAGCTTCGCGGATTGCCTGCGTGGTTCATGCACCGCACCTACCATCTGTCGCGGGTGCCTACTCTCAACCGCAAGGTCCGTGTGATGGCGGACTGGACCCTGGCGTTGTTCTTCAAGCGGGAAACCGTCTCGCTCGGAGAGATCGAGGAGCCGCGTACGGAGTTCCGCGAGGCGGCGACGAGCTGAGTTCCTGGCACCCACGGGTGGGAAACTGCTGGGTTCTCGTCAGGGTTTGTTGCTGATTGTCATGCTCGTCCCTTGAGCCCCCAGCCCGAGCCGGGAGGGGGCCAGGGGTGGGCTTGTCTGCGGTCACCGTGCTGGGAGTGGACAGACCAGGAATGATCACCGAGGTGACCTCGGTGCTCGCCGGGTGCGGTGCGAACGTCGAGGATTCGGCGATGACGCTGCTCGGCGGCCACGTGGCGATGATGCTGCTGGTCTCCGGCCGGCTGCCGCCCGCCTCGGCTTTCCCCGGCGTGGTCGTCACCGTGACCGACGTCGAGTCCCGCCGTGACCTCGACCGGGCCGTGGGCGGCCTCGGCTACGTCCTCACCGTCCACGGTCCCGACCGGCCCGGCATCATCTCCGCGATCAGCGCGGTGCTCGCCGGGGCCGGCGGCGACATCACCGGCATGACCACCCGCCTGTGCGGCCGGCTGTACGTCCTGATCGCGGACGTGCGGCTGCCGGAGGCGGTGGACGTGGCGGATCTGATGTGCCGCCTGGCCGCGGTGGGCGTGGATCTCGGATCGGAGATGACCTTCCGCCCCGCCGAGCCGGAGGTGCTGTGATGGGTGCCTCCGTACGGCGGGACACGACGGCGCCCGCGTTCCCCGGCAGGACCTAGGACATGGTCACGACCGGCGCTCCCCGCGAGCTGATCGCCGCCCCGCATCCCGTGCTGACCGCTCGGGCCCTGCCCGTCGACCCCACCGACCCCCTGGTCGTGGCCGCGGCGGCCGACCTCCTCGCCACCATGCGCCGGGTCCGGCGGTGCGTGGGCCTGGCCGCCCCGCAGATAGGCGTGGGCTGGCGTCTGCTCTCCTTCGACGTCTCCTCCCATCCCCGGGCCCGCTCCTGCGCGGGGGAGTTGGTCGTGGCCAACCCCCACCTGGTCGCCGCCTCCCGCTGGGAGCCCGGCCGTGAAGGCTGCCTGTCCGTTCCAGGCCTGGTCGCAGACGTCCTGCGAGCCACCCGCATCACCGTCCGCGGAGAGAGCCCCGGCACCGGCGCACCCGTCGTCGTCGACGCCGACGCACTGGAGGCCCGGTGCATCCAGCACCAGCTCGACCACCTCGACGGCGTGTTGTTCATGGATCGTGTCATCGGAGCCCGGGCGGCTCACCGTACGGGGTCGGGGCCTGCCGGAGAGCGGACGACTGCGGGTGACTTCAGTGACTATTGAGAGCTTTGCGCCTTAAATCCAGTTTTTCTTGCCGTTCTCCGTGGTAAGTCCGGGACCGGGGTGCCCGTCGCCGTCGCGATCCGACCGGCCGACGCCCCTGCGGAGACCGGGCGCGTCAATGATCACGAGTTCGTGTGACTCATGATACGAAGTTGTGCTCCTCGGATGAGTGGTCTGTTACGTATGATTGCGGCGCCCCCGTAGCCCAATGGCAGAGGCAAACCCCTTAAAAGGGTTCGAGTGAGGGTTCGAGTCCCTCCGGGGGCACTGACGGTGATCTGCCGCATCAGGCCCGTGACCAAGGATCGGCGTATGGCGCTGGTGAACCGGACGCTATGTTGATCATCCGTGATGAAGAAATCGACGATCGTGCTACTGCTCGCGTTGACCGCCTGCTCGTCCCCGGCCGAGGACCCGATCCTGAAGGACCCGGCGAGCTGGCCGCTCGCCACGCTGAAGGCGGTGCGCACCAAGGGCGACCTGGATGAGAAGGCGGACAAGGCGCTGGCGCGGATCCAGGTCGGCTCCCACGACCTGGCGCCGTGGATCAACGCCAAGGGCACCTGCGGGCTCACCGATCACGGCAGCGGCGAGGAGTGGAGCCTCTCCATCGGGCTGGACCAGTCCAGCGGCGCCAGCACCAGCGGTGAGGAAGGCTTCGCCGGACAGGTCGAGCCTGCGGCCCTTGCATCCTGGGACAGCACCGTGTATCTGATCTGTACTCCGACTCGCATGATGGTCAAGGTCAAGACCCGTGAGACGAAGGTCGAACTGAGCGGTAGCGCGTCCGCACAGGTGGGCAACGGCCTCGTGGCGGTCGTGATCGGCACGCCCGAGGCGCGCAAGGAGTCGCTCCCCCAGGCGACCGTCACCGGCAAGTAGATGAACGAACGACTGAAACGACCCGCTCTCACCTCAGCACCCCCTCGTGAAGTACACGGGGTGCTTGTCCTACTTCTTGCTTCTTGGCGTCGGCGATGACGGTGAGCACGCGTCGCACCTGCCCCTGAAAGTCGATCACTACCGCCTCGTATCCGTCACCCCTGCGCCGCCGACCGGCGATGCGCCGGTCGGCGTACCAGCCGATGAACCCATCGGCCTCGAACGGGACAGAGATCCGGGCCCGGGACCACTGCGGCTCGAACGGATAGGTCGGCTTCGCCGACCCACCGGGATCAATCCGCACCCAGGTATAAAATAGTAACCATGGGCGGCGAATACCCGACCTCCCCGCCCAGGGTGGAATACACGCTCACCGGGATCGGACGGGAGCTGCTCGTCACCGTGACGGGCATCTGCGAGTGGGCCCGGCGCAATCTCGACGAGGTCGAGGCGGCCCAGCTCCTCTTCGACGAGCGGGTGGTGATGCCGGTGTGACCGCCGGGAACCTGAAGCCGAGGCCGTTCGTTGGATCATTCGGCGGTAGCCGTACGGCCGCGAAGACCGGACAGACATGGATATCAACACGATACGGCCGTGTGACAACCGATCTAATACGCTGATCGCGTAGGTCGCAGCGTGGAGGCAGCGATGGAGAGCAAGAACCCCGTATTCAGTCGACAGTCCCAGGGACACCAGCAGGGCTGGGGATCGCCGACACCCACCCCTGACCAGCTTCAGGGCATGTACGACAGGCCGTCGTACGCGCCCCCCGCGCAGCGGACCATGACGATCGACGACGTGGTCGTGCGCGGTTTCATCACCCTGGGCACGCTGATCGTCTCCGCGGCGGTGGCCTGGACCCTCAACCTCGGCACGGCCGCCCTGGCCGTCGGCGTGATCGTCGGCCTGGTGCTCGGCCTGATCATCTCGTTCAAGCAGAGCACGAACCCGGCGCTGATCCTCGGCTACTCGGTCGCCTACGGCGTGGCCATCGGCGTGGTCAGCCACATCTACAACGACCTGTACCACGGCATCGTGTTCCAGGCCGTGGTCGGCACGGCTCTGGCCTTCGCCGCCATGCTCATCGTGTACTCGCTGCGCATCATCCGCGTCACGCCGAAGTTCACCAGGTTCGTCGTGGCGGCGGGCATCGGCCTGATGGGCCTCATGCTCGTCAACATAGTCGCGAGCTTCTTCATCGCCGACGGCATCGGCATCCGCTCCGGCGGTGCCCTGGCCTACGTGTTCAGCATCGCGGCGATCCTCGTGGGGTGCTTCTTCCTGCTGCTGGACTTCGACTCGGTCGAGCAGGGCGTGCGCGCCGGCGCCCCGGAGAAATACTCCTGGCTGATGGCCTTCGGCCTGACGGTCACCCTGGTGTGGATCTACCTGGAGATCCTGCGGTTCCTGAGCTACTTCACCAGCAACGACTAGCCGCGAGCGAAAACCCCGCCGGAGACTGCTCGAGCGGGGTTTTTTCTTTCCCAGGGTGGGCACGCCGATGAACGAGAAGCCACCAATGAGCGACCAATCATCACTGATGACCAGCTAGTGAGGGCTTGCTATCTGCGGACTCGTGATGCACTGTCGAGCAAAGGAGCCCTATCCGTGGAGGTGCCCATGTCGTTGAACCACTCACTGGAGACGCAGAGCAAGCTGATCGCAAGGGTTTCGGACATAACAGGACGCGCCCTCCCAGAGTGGTTCCAAGCCATCGACAACGGCCCGTCTTTCCTGCGCTGTGACGAGCGCGCCAACTGGCTCGCCGACGAGCACGGGCTGACCCACGGCTACGCCGCCGCCATCGTGCACGAGCACGAGAGGCACCGCCGTAACCGCTGACTGCAACCGTCCATCTTCGCGAAGGCCCGCACCTCCGGACGGAGGCGCGGGCCTTCGTCCGTCGGCGCGAGCCTTCGCGCGCAAGCATGATCTTCTCCCGGGTGAGCGGGCATGATGGTGTCATGGATCTCGACAAGGCACGTAATTTCATCCGCGACAACCATCGCGCGGTCCTGCTGACCTGGCACGCCGACGGGCGGCCGCAGATGTCGCCGGTCACCGTCGGGCTGGATGCCGAGGGGCATGCGATCGTCAGCACCCGGGAGACCGCCGCGAAGGTCCGCAACCTCCGCAGGAGTCCCCGGATGGCGCTCTGTGTGACGACCGACGCCTTCTACGGCGAGTGGATCCAGATCGAGGGCACCGCCGAGATCGTCTCGCTTCCCGAGGCGATGGAACCGCTGGTGAGCTACTACCGCGACATCTCCGGCGAGCATCCCGACTGGGACGACTATCGCCGGGCCATGGAGCGGGACCGGCGGGTGATTCTGAGGATCGATCTCACCCGCGCCGGCCCCGACGTCCACGGCTGACTAGCTGAGGCGCTCCAGGACCATGGCCATGCCCTGGCCGCCGCCCACGCACATGGTCTCAAGGCCGATCGACCTGTCGTGGAACCTGAGGCTGTTGATCAGTGTGGAGGTGATCCGGGCGCCGGTCATGCCGAACGGGTGGCCCACCGCGATGGCGCCGCCGTTGACGTTGAGCCGGTCGAGGTCGATGCCGAGGTCCTGGTAGGACGGGATGACCTGGGCGGCGAACGCCTCGTTGATCTCGACGAGGTCCACGTCGCCGATCGACATGCCCGCCCGCGCCAGGGCCTGCTTGGAGGCCTCGACCGGTCCCAGGCCCATGATCTCGGGAGACAGGCCCGTCACGCCGGTGGAGACGATCCGGGCGAGGGGGGTGATGCCCAGTTCGGCGGCCTTGGTGTCGCTCATCACGATCACGGCTGCGGCGCCGTCGTTCAGCGCGCAGCAGTTGCCGGCGGTGACCGTCCCGTCCGGGCGGAAGACCGGCTTCAGCTGCGAGACCGCCTCGTAGGTGGTGCCCGCCCGAGGACCGTCGTCCTTGCCGACCACGGTTCCGTCGGGCAGGGTGACCGGGGTGATGTCCGTCTCCCAGAAGCCGTTGGCGATCGCCTTCTCGGCCAGGTTCTGGGACCGGACACCGAACTCGTCCTGCTCCTGGCGGGAGATGCCCTTCAGACCGGCGAGGTTCTCCGCGGTCTGGCCCATCGCGATGTAGACGTCGGGCAGTGCGCCGTTCTCACGCGGGTCGTGCCACACTCCGGCGCCGCCCTCGGCGGCCTTGGCCGAACGGGTGCGGGCCTCGTCGAACATCCCGTTCTGCGTGTCGGGCAGCGAGTCGGAATTGCCCTTGGCGAAACGGGAGACGCACTCCACGCCCGCCGAGACGAACACGTCGCCCTCGCCCGCCTTGATCGCGTGCAGTGCCATCCTGGTGGTCTGCAACGAGGACGAGCAGTAGCGGGTGACGGTGGTGCCGGGCACGGTGTCCAGCCCGAGCAGCGTGGAGACCACGCGGGCCATGTTGAACCCCTGCTCGCCGCCCGGCAGGCCGCAGCCCAGCATCAGGTCGTCGATGGTGGTCGGGTCGAGCTGGGGGACCTTGGCCAGCGCGGCTTTGATCATCTGCGCGGTCAGGTCGTCGGGACGGATGTCCTTGAGGGACCCCTTGAAGGCGCGTCCGATCGGCGAGCGCGCGGTTGCGACGATGACTGCCTCGGGCATGTGGCTCTCCTGGGTTCGTTGGTCGCTCCTCCTGCGGAGGTTACCGCGCGGTAGCCCATATGCCACGCCCCGGGGCGGGATGAAACAGAACTTTGTACGGCATGCACAGGGGCCCACCCGGAGACGGGCCCCTGTCACAGCTGCTCAGCCGTACATGCCCGGCGAGGTGCCGGTACCGTCCTTGATCCCGTGCAGGCCGCCCCGCTCGTCGCGCCAGGTCCGCCAGCCGTTCTGGCTGCCGGTGAACCAGGCGGGCGGCGCGTCGGCGCCGTTCATCTTCCTGCCGTCGGCCAGTTCGAACTCGCACAGCGAGGCCACCGAGTAGAAGCCGGGGGCCTGACCCTTGAGTGCGAGGGGCTTGGGGTCGGTGACGCAGAAGGACCAGCCCCGCTCGTCCTTGATCTCGGCGTTCTGGCCGGTGGTCAGGTCGAAGGCGCTGCCGGGCTTGCCGTGCTTGAGGAAGCCGAGCTTCTCCATCCCGGAGGGGAAAGCCAGCCACCAGCCCGAGTCGGGAACCTGGGTGGCCGGGATCTGGCCGAGGACCCGGCCGCTCTCGGCGTCGAGCCGGGCGAAGCCGCCGTACTGGCCCTGCTGGTCGACCGGGCGGACCACCGGCGCGAAACCGGGGCTGCCGCTGGGGTAGACGCGCACCACCGAGGGGCGGATCCAGTTGACCGAGCCGTCGGCGAGCTTGACGGAGAAGAGACCGAAAGTGGAGACCTTCTTCGTGGTGGGGTCGGTGTAGGGGGCGATGTAGCCGATGAGGTTGTCGGCCGTCGCGCCGAACGACCAGCCGCCCGACATGTCCACCCCGCCGCCGAGAGGCTGCTCGATCGGCAACCGCCAGCCGATCTTGCCGGTCCTCAGGTCGTACTGCTCCAGGACGGGATGCTGGGCCAGGCGCAGGAACACGACGTGGGAGGCGTCGGACCACTCGACCTCGGCGATGCCGGGCAGCTTCCACTTCAGCTCGCCGGTGGCGGGGTCGAGCACCACGACCCGGGCCGTGGCCAGGGCGGTCTGCTCCGGCATGCACACGAACGCGCCGCACTTCTGCGGTCCGAACGTGGAGTGCACCGGGCGGGTCCACTTCTGCGCCCCGCTCCTCGCGTCGCGGGCGACGAGTGTGGCGTTCCAGCGGCCCTGCCTGGCGGGGTCGAGCGCGACGGCGACGGCCTGGTTCGCGCCGGTCTCGACGATCGCCGGAGCCGGGACCCCCATCCCCGGCAGGCGCCCCGCCATGGTCGCGGGGTGGGACCACAGCTTCCGGCCCGAGGCGAGGTCGACGGCCACCGTCTCCAGCGTGCCGTCGGGCTTCATGGCGGTCGTCATGGCGACGCCGCCGCCGGCGGCGGTGCGGCTGACCGCGTTCACCTCGGCGTTGTGCCAGGTGGGGTAGGTCGGTGTGGCCGCTTCACTGCCGGAGCAGCCAGCCAGGGCCAGGGCTGCGGCGAGCACCAGAGCCGGTTTCGCGTGAGGCCGGATCACGGGCATTCCACTCCAATGCGGGCGAGACGTCACGACTTCGCCGCGGAGGGTAACCGTGTTCAGGCATCGTCGGGCAGCGCCCCAGGCCTCCGGCGGAGCATCGTCACCCACCGTCCGTGGGGTCCGGTCGCTCGACCGGCGACGCGGGTCGCGGAGACCTCGGTGCCGGGTTCCTCCGCGGCCATAGCCGCCGCGAGGTAGATCGACTCACTGCGCTGGGGCCGAGGTTCGGGCCACAGTCCCAACGCACTGCCTACAGAAGGTAGCACCGCGTAAGCAATCTGTAGATAACCTTGGACAGATGGATGGAAACGATCCGGTCCGAACATTTCATCTGGGTTTGTATCGAATTCCTCTCCCAGTAGGTCCGCGAAGGCCACCGTCCGCCCGCCCGCCTCGACCACGGCGACCGTCTGCGCGGCGGCGAGCTGGCGGCTCCAGCGCCGGGTCACCCAGCGCAGCGGCTGCACGATCGGCCGGACCGTACCGAGGTCGGGACAGGTGCCCACGACCACCTCGGCCCCGGCCTCACGCAGCCGCCGCACCGCCTTCTGCAGGTGCCGTACGGCCTGCGCGGGCAGTCTCTGCGTGGTGACGTCGTTGGCGCCGACGAAGATGACCGCGATCTCGGGCCCGGCCTCCAGCGCCCGGTCCACCTGCTCGGCCAGCTCCGCCGAGGCCGCCCCCGACTTGCCGACCACGGTCAGCCGCACCGGTCGCTCGGCGACGACCGCCAGGCTCGAGGCGATCAACACGCCCGGGGTCTCTGCGGGATCCGTGGTGCCCAGACCGACCGAGGTGGAGTCGCCGAGCATGACCATCCGGATCGGCTCGCCCTCGAAGGCGCCGTAGACCCCGTCCGACGGCGGTCCCTCCATGCCGTGCGGACGGCCGACGATCCGGCGGGCGACCATGGCCTCGGCCAGCAGGAGCCCGTAGGTGGCCGCGCCCAGCGCGGTCAGACCCCCTCCGCCCACGGCCGCGGCCGCGGCGATGCGCCGGGCGGTTCGTGCCGCCCCCGGTGTCCAGGTCACGTGGCGTTGCTCCCTCGATACGGCGCGGCGGTAGCGTTGTCCTGAAAGCTGACCGGGTCCCGACCACCCCAGGGGATCTCGGCGTTCGACACAACAAGCTGACAGAGCTTTGGTATTTCGAGGTGATCATCCGGTGCGCGTACATGATTCACTCGTGGAGTTGATGGGAAACACTCCACTCGTCCGGCTGCACAAAGTGACGGCGGGGGCGCCGGCTCAGGTGCTGGCCAAAGTGGAGTATTTCAACCCGGGCGGTTCGGTGAAAGACCGAATCGCGGTCCGGATGATCGATGCCGCCGAGAAGTCGGGCGCGCTGCGTCCGGGGGGCACGATCGTGGAGCCCACATCGGGCAACACGGGGGTCGGCCTGGCCATCGTGGCCCAGCAGCGAGGCTACAAGTGCCTGTTCGTGGTGCCCGACAAGGTGGCCCAGGACAAGATCGCGGTGCTGCGCGCCTACGGCGCCGAGGTCGTGGTCTGCCCGACGGCGGTCTCTCCTGACCACCCCAACTCCTACTATTCCGTCTCCGATCGGCTGGCCAGGGAGACGCCGAACGCCTGGAAGCCGGACCAGTACTCCAACCCGAACAACCCCGACAGCCACTACCACTCCACCGGTCCGGAGATCTGGGAGCAGACCGAGGGCCGCATCACCCACTTCGTGGCGGGTGTCGGCACGGGCGGCACGATCAGCGGCACCGGCCGTTACCTCAAGGAGGTCTCCGGCGGCCGCGTCAAGATCATCGGTGCCGACCCGGAGGGCTCGGTCTACTCCGGCGGCACCGGGCGGCCCTACCTGGTGGAGGGCGTCGGTGAGGACATCTGGCCGGCCACCTACGACACCACGATCTGCGACGAGATCATCGCGGTCTCCGACAAGGATTCCTTCGGCATGACCCGCCGCCTGGCCCGCGAGGAGGCGCTGCTGGTGGGCGGCTCCTGCGGCATGGCCGCGGTCGCCGCGCTGCGCGTGGCCAAGCAGGCCGGTCCGGACGACGTGGTGGTCGTGCTGCTGCCCGACGGCGGCCGGGGCTACCTGTCGAAGATCTTCAATGACGACTGGATGGCCGACTACGGCTTCCTGACCACCTCCAGCGACGAGGGCCTGGTCAGGGACGTGCTGACCCGCAAGAGCTCCGGCATGCCGGAGTTCGTGCACACCCACCCGCACGAGTCGGTCGACACGGCCATCTCCATCATGCGGGAGTACGGCGTGTCGCAGCTTCCGGTGATGAAGGAGGAGCCGCCGGTCATGGCCGCCGAGGTGGTCGGCTCGATCCTGGAGCGCGACCTGCTCGACGCCCTCTATCGCGGCCGGGTCCGGCCGACCGACCCGCTGGCCGACCACATGTCCCAGCCGCTGCCGATGATCGGCGCGGGTGAGCCGGTCTCCATCGCGGTCGAGGCGCTTGAGAAGGCCGACGCCGCGGTCGTCCTCGACGACGGCAAGCCGGTCGGGCTGCTCACCCGCCAGGACCTGCTGGCTTTCCTGGCCAATCACTGACCGACCGGCGACGACCGGTCAGACGACGAACTCCGCCAGCACCTCCCAGGCCCCCTCCGGGGTGGGGCCGGCGACAAGGCGGCCGCCGAGCGCCTCAACGCGCTCGGCCATGCCCACCAGGCCGAACCCGCCGCCCAGGCGGGAGACCCTGATGTCGGCCGCCGAGCCGTAGTTGCGCACGCGCAGCCGTACCGTTCTGGTCGCGCCGCCCGGCTGGTTGCGCGCGTCCTGCCTGCCGTTAGGGGACTGCCTGCCGTTCGAGGGGTGGCCGCTGCTCGGGGGCTGTCCGCCGTTGGGGGGCTGTCCGCTGTTCGGGGGTCGCCCGCCGGGACCGTGCCAATCCTGGAAACCGTCGACCAGCCTCAGGTCGGCCTCCACCCAGCCGGCCCCCGGGGCGTGCCGGCGGACGTTGGTGAGCGACTCCTGCAGGACCCGGTGCAGGGTGGTCATCATCTCCGGCGCCAGGGTCTCGTCGGTGATGCCCTGGCCGATGTCGAAGGCGACCCGGGGACCGCCGGCGGAGAAGCGTTCCACCATCGTGCGCATGTCCATGAGCGTGGTGCCCGGGGACCGGTCGGCCTCGTCCTCGGCGCGCAGCACGCTCACCAGCCGGCGCATCGAGGTCAGCGCGTCGGCGCCGGCGGTGGCGATCGCCTCCAGTGAGGGGACCACGGCCTCCGGTTTCTGCTCGGCGACGACCTTGGCCGCCTGCGCCTGGACGACGATCCCGGTGATGTGGTGGGCGACCAGGTCGTGCAGTTCCCTGGCGAGCTCCAGGCGTTCGGCCCGCCGTACGGAGCTCACCGCCTCCTTGCGTCGTTCCAACTGGAAGCGGAGGTAGGCGCCGACCGCGGCGGCGACGGACCAGCCGATGAAGGCGAGGAAACCGACGGCGATGGCCATGCTGTCCTGGTTCGTGCGCCCGGCGGCGGCCTCCAGCACGATCATCGACGCCAGGGAGAACAGCCCGGCCCGCCGGATCGGCTCGATCCAGCGCAACCCGCCGATGGTCAGGATCAGCAGCGATCCCGTCTCGGCCAGCCCCGGCATCCCCCGGTCACCGATGACGCCGACGACCAGGGTGGAGGCGAACGACAGCCCCAGGAGCACGGCGAATCCGCTGACCCGCCGGGTGCGGCGCCACAGCACGGCCAGGACGCCGACGAAGCCGCACAGGGGGCCGGACCACATCGCCCAGGAACCGTTCGACACCGCCGCCGCGATGTCGACGAGGAGCAGCAGCGAGAGCCAGCCGATGAGCGCGAACTCGCTGAGCCGCTGGATCCAGTAGACGAGGCGATGTGTTTCTCCCACGGCCCCTGAGCCTAGGCCTGATGGACGACCCGATATATCAGCCGTTCGGCTGACAGGTCCGCCTTTGAACCGATCCTTCAGCGGAGGCGGAGCCAGGGGGCGCCGGCGATGCTTGAAGCGTCGAAGGGAAGAGGGAAATGACCATCATCGGAATCGTGCTGCTGGCCGTCGGGCTCCTGGTCGTGGTGTCCCTGGTGCTCGCGGACCCCGTCCTGCTGTCGCGCATCAACGGGGAGGACGCGCAGGGCGCCAGCGGCCGTCACATTCAGGCTCCGCCGCTGAGCGCCGGCGGCGAACTCGTGCGGCTGCCGGTGCGCCGGGTGGAGGACCACGAGCCCCAGGCGGCCTGACGGCCGGCGCCCGTCCCGGTGGACCTGCCGTCTGGCGCGTCCGTGCCGGCGGCGGGCCGTCGCATGAGATGTCCGGACACGAGTGCCGTGCTCGGTTCGGGAAGGGGATGGCCGGGTCCGGGCGACATGGCCGGGTCGTCATGCTGTCGCATGGCGCAGGTGCTTTTGCGAGTAGCGTTGGCCGTATGAGTGAAGGATTCGAGACGCTTGCCATCCACGCAGGTCAGGAGCCTGACCCCCACACAGGGGCCGTAGTTCCGCCGATCTACGCGGTGTCGACGTATAAGCAGGACGGCGTGGGCGGGCTGCGCGCCGGATACGAGTACAGCCGGTCGGCCAACCCGACCAGGACCGCGCTGGAGGAGGCCATGGCCGCCGTCGAGGGCGGCTCCCGGGGCCTGGCCTTCGCCTCCGGCCTGGCGGCCGAGGACGCGGTGCTCCGCACGGTCTGCAAGCCGGACGACCATGTCATCATTCCGAACGACGCCTACGGCGGCACCTACCGACTGTTCTCCAAGGTCCACGCGCGCTGGGGCCTGCACTACGACCCCGTGCCGCTCGGCGACCTGACCGCGGTGGCGGCCGCGATGACCCAGAAGACCAGGATCGTCTGGGTCGAGACGCCCACCAACCCGCTGCTCGGCATCGCCGACATCGCAGCCCTGGCCGAGCTCGCGCACGACAACGGCGCGCTGCTGGTGGTCGACAACACCTTCGCCTCGCCCTACCTCCAGCAGCCGCTGTCGCTGGGGGCGGACATCGTGGTGCACTCCACTACCAAATATGTGGGTGGCCACTCCGATGTGGTCGGCGGTGCGCTCGTCACGGCCGACGCGGCTCTGGGCGCCGAGCTCGCCTTCCACCAGAACGCGATGGGCGCGGTGGCGGGGCCGTTCGACGCGTGGTTGACGTTGCGCGGCCTCAAGACGCTCGGGGTGCGGATGGACCGCCACTGCGACAACGCCGAGCGCGTCGTCGAGCTTCTGCTCGCCCATCCCGGGGTGACCTCGGTGCTCTACCCGGGTCTGCCCGACCACCCCGGTCACGAGGTCGCGGCCAAGCAGATGAAGCGTTTCGGAGGCATGATCTCCTTCCGGGTGGCGGCAGGAGAGGCCGAGGCGGTCGAGATCTGCAACCGGACCAGGTTGTTCACTCTGGGAGAGTCGCTCGGCGGCGTGGAGTCGCTGATCGAGCATCCCGGCCGTATGACGCACGCTTCCGCGGCGGGCTCACCGCTGGAGGTCCCCGGTGACCTCGTCCGCCTGTCGGTCGGCATCGAGTCGATCGACGACCTGCTCGCCGACCTGAGCCAGGCGCTGGGCTAGGAGCCGGGACGACGGGTCCTCCCAGCCTCCTGGGAGGACCCGTCGCCCCGGGGTGGGACGGCCCGTCGTCTCAGGAGGGGTTGCCCCAGACCATCAGCGCCAGGATGATCAGCCAGATCAGGGCCACGATGCCGGAGAGTGTGGCGATCCGCCCGGTCTGTACCTTCGCGTCGTCGTTCGGGTTCTCGTCGCCGAGGACCCGGATGGCGGTGAGCTGGTCCCGGTCCACGATGACCAGGAGCACCGCGGCGACGATGAAGAGCGTCATGGAGACCGACAGGTAGGGCCTGCCCAGGAATTCGCGGCCCAGCAGCACACCGAACACGAACACGCCGACGGCCGCGATGGCGTAGACGCGCGTGGTCTTGTGCAGATAGCGCAGCACGCTGACGTCTTTGGCGCGGATGAAGCGGGGGGTGGACATGGTGGCGGCGGTGACCGGCCCCAGGGCGAAGATCGCGAAACCGATGTGCAGCCAGAGCAGCAGGTCTGTCATGCGCCAGACACTAGCCCTCGATGATCTCGCCTGGATATGGCTCGCCCAAGCCGTCCGCCGATGTCTTCGCCCTCCGGGACGCGCACGAGGTCATCGCGCGCCGGAGAGGTCCTGCTTGTCACGGGCGCGGGAGACCGCGCACAGCTCGTAGCAGACGCAGGTGATGAGCGTCAGCGTCACCACGATCGCCACGACCATCGGACCGCCTCGCTTCCGCTTCGTGACGGCGGATGCCGTCAGGGAGAGAGACGGGAAGAGCATGTGAGTGGTTGTCACGAAAACATCACATTGCGGATAATGCGCCTTTCGGACACTGCGGGACGGTAGATCTTCGCATTTCGGCCCTGAGCATCCCCGCGGAGTGAGTAGGATCACTGGCGAGTTCGCTCCCGTGTGATGGGACCGTCGGCGGTGAGGTCGCGGTCGTGCCGGGCGAGCGTTGAACCGGACCGTGCACGACGGCACAAGGGAGTGCCCGCTGTGGGTATGAAACATGTCGAGCCGTACACCGAGGAGTGGCTGAGGCAGCCGGCTCTTTACGTGAGCCGCGTCGTCGACGCGCTGGGCGCCGAGGCCGTCGACTGGTGGGAGGGCCCCTGCGACCCGCGCGCCGTCACGATCCTCCTGACCGGCGGCGACGCGCTGGTGTGGGACGAGGAGAGCGGCTGGCGCCGAGGCCGTTACGTCTCCGGTGACCGTGGCGTCTGCACGGTGCTCGCCGACGCCCGCTACCTCGGCGGTGGTCTGCTGCTCCGTCCGGAACGCGTCCCCTCCGCCATCGCCGACGCCCGGGCGGGCGTCGGCAACAGCACGGCCTGGCGGCCCTGCTACCGCTCCTACCGCCACTACCGCGACGGCTTCGACCTCGCGCTCAACGGCTACCTCGCATACGCCGACGCGTGAGCTGAGGCCTCTCGCGTCCCCGCCGGGAGGCACTCGCGGCCGACCTCTCCCATCGGGGACGCGGTCAGCGCGTCCGGCGGATCTGCAGACCAGCGCGTCCGAGATCAGCGTGCCCGGCGGGTCCGCAGGAAGTCGCTGACGACGTATTCGCCCAGGCGGTCGGCGCTGGAGGAGAACACCCGGCCGCCGTTGCGCCGGGCCACCTCGTTCACGAAATCCTTCAGGCGCTCGTCCTCGGCGAGCATGAACACGTTGAGCGTCGCCCTGCGCCGGGTCATCTTGTCCACCTCGGCGAGGGTCAGCTCCAGCGTTTCCTGGGTGGGAGGCCACTCGAAGGCCGCCGAGCCGTTGCGCCGCAGATGGGCGGTCGGCTCGCCGTCGGTGACCACGAGCACGACCGGCTCGAAGTCGGGATGGCGGTCCAGATGCCGGCCCGCGATCAGCAGGGCGTGGTGCAGGTTCGTGCCCTGGACCATGTCCCACTCCAACCCGGCCAGCTCGTCCGGCTGCAGGACGCGGGCGTAGTTGGAGAAGCCGATGATCTGCACCGAGTCCTGGGGGAACTTCGAGGCGACCAGCGCCTGAAGGGCCATCGCGGTCTGCTTGGCCGCCGCCCAGGTGCCGCGCAGGGCCATCGAGTAGGACAGGTCCACCAGCAGGCACACCGCCGCGGCCGTGCGCCTCTCGGTCTCGGCCACCTCGAAGTCGTCGACCGACAGGGTGACCGCGCCGTCGCCCCCGCCGCGTCGCACGCCGTTGACCACCGTGCGCACCACGTCGATGGGCTGCTCGTCACCGAACCGCCAGGGCCGGGAGGAACCGGTGAGCTCTCCGGCGGCGCCGGCGTCCACCTGGTCGTGGTCTCCGCGACGGCCCGAGTCGAGCGAGGCGAAGACGCGGCGCAGGGCGGTCTCGCCGAGGCGCCGGACGGCCTTGGGAGTGAGCTCCAGCTTGCCGCGCTGGCGGCGGAGGTAGCCCTGCTGCTCCAGCTCCCGCTCGATCTGCCGGAGCGCCTCCAGGTCGTCGACGGCCGCACGGCCCAGCGCGCGGCGGATCGCCGCCTCGTCGATGTCGTCCAGCCGGGCTCCGGGATAGTCCTGGCGGAGCGCGGCCTCCAGCTGGGTCAGGTCGGCGAGCTCGTCCAGCGCGGTCACCGCGTCGCCCATCCCCATCGGGTCCTCGCCGGTCAACCGCTCGGGAGTGTTCCAGGCGAGGTCGGGGCGGCGGGCGTAGAGCGACTCGCCCAGGCGGCGCATCTGCTCGCCCATCCCGGCCGACTCCAGCGTCTGGTTGATCAGCGCGTTGAGCTCCTCACGCTGGCGAGGGGTGAGCGAGGCCAGCAGGCGCTGGGTGGCCGCGGCCCGGCGCGCGAGGATGTCGACCAGTTCTTCCAGGTTCCGCGGCGACTCCGGAAACATGTCGCCATATTTCGACATGAACTGCTCGAAGTCGCCTTGCGTGTGCTCGCCCCGCGCGTCCCGGTCGAGCATGTCGTTCAGCTCGGACATCATCTCCCGGACCCGCTCCATCGCGGCGGGATCGGGGTTGGCCAGCGCTTCACGCATGCCGCGGAACTGGCTGTCGAGGACCTCCCTGCGCAGCAGGTCGCGCAACTCCTCGAAGGTCTGCCGCGCGGCGGCCGAGCGCCACTCGTAGTTGCTCAGCTCCTGGATCGCGCTCGCCGTGTCCTCCGGGAGGCCGTCGAGCTCCGACTCCCGCAGCCGGGCATCGTCCGACGGGTCGGGGAACAGCTCGCCGCGCTCCTGGCCGATCGCCTTGTCCAGCAGGGCCCTGGCCCGCTCCAGCGTCCCGTCGAGCCGGCCACGTTCGCGCAGCTCGCGGCGGCGCCGCCGTACCTCGCGGAGCAGGTCGTCGAGCCCACGCCGGTTCTCCGCGCCCGGCAGGCCCTGCTTGAGCAGGTCGCGCAGGGCATGGCCGGGGTTGGAGCCGGACAGGACGGCGTCGCCCATCTGGTCGAGCGCCGAACGGACGTCGTACGGCGGGGCGAGCGGGTCGGGCCCGTCCTGATATTCGCCATAGCGATAGCTCATGCTGACACCTCAGGTGCGGTAGACCGCCGTGCCGTCCACATCGTCCTTGGACAGGCGGCGCAGGAGGTAGAGGCCCTCCAGGGCGAACTCCAGCGCGGCCGCGGCGTGCCCGGGGGACTCGTCGCCGATGCCGAGCCTCGTCATGATCTTCGCCAGGCCGGGCACCGGGCCGATCCTGCGCAGCAGTTCGGCGGCGGGGACCATGGGCCCGGACTCGACCTGGACGCCCTCGGAGAACTTCTCCAGCAGCGGGGACAGATCCGCGCCGCCGAGCGTGCCGCGGAACGTCTCGGCCGTGGCCCGGCGCAGCAGGTGGGCGAGGACCTCGGTCTCCCGGCCCTCCTCGCTGACCTCGAACTCGACCTTGCCGCGCAACGTGTGCACGATGCCCGGCAGGTCGGCCACCCGGGTGACCGCGTGCTCCTCATCGGTCAGCGCCGCGCGCCGCACGGCGGAGGCGGCCGCGGTCTCGGCCGCGGCGATGGAGAAGCGGGCCGACACCCCGGAGCGGGCGTCCACCGCGGTGGACTCGCGCACCAGCCGGGTGAAGCGGGCGATCACCTCGACCAGGTGGTCGGGCAGGTCGGCTCCCACCTGGTCGAGCGCCGCCTCCTGGCGGATGAGCGTGAGCTCGGCCTCGATCGACAACGGGTAGTGGGTGCGGATCTCGGCGCCGAAGCGGTCCTTCAGCGGGGTGATGATCCGGCCGCGGTTGGTGTAGTCCTCGGGGTTGGCACTGGCGATCAGCAGGATGTCGAGCGGCAGCCGCAGGTTGTATCCCCGGACCTGGATGTCGCGCTCCTCCAGCACGTTGAGCAGCGACACCTGGATCCGCTCGGCCAGGTCGGGCAACTCGTTGACGGAGAAGACACCCCGGTTGCTCCGGGGGACCAGCCCGTAGTGGACGGTCTCCGGGTCGCCGAGGGTGCGCCCCTCCGCGATCTTGATCGGGTCGATGTCGCCGATCAGGTCGCCCACGGAGGTGTCCGGGGTGGCGAGCTTCTCGCCGTAGCGGTCGTCCCGGTGCTTCCAGGAGATCGGCAGCTCCTCGCCCGTCTCGGCGGCCAGACGGCGGCAGCGGACGCAGGAGGGCTCATAGGGGTGGTCGTTGATCTCGCAGCCCTCGACGACCGGGGTCCACTCGTCGAGCAGTCCGGTGACGGTGCGGATGAGCCGGGTCTTGCCCTGGCCACGCTCACCCAGCAGGACCAGGTCGTGCCCGGCGAGAAGGGCTCGTTCCAGATGGGGCAGGACGGTGTCGTCGAAGCCCACGATGCCGGGGAACCGTGGCTCTCCGGCCCGTAGACGGGCCAGGAGATTCTCGCGGATCTCGGCCTTTACCGTACGGTGGATATGGCCGCTCGCGCGTAGCTCGCGCAGAGTACGTGGCTCTGGGATTTGAGGCACGGGATCGAGCCTACGTCCCCGAAGCCGAAACCGGCACTCTTATCCCGGTTTCGGATCTTGACTATTGCGTGACGGTCGATGGGCGTGCTTGTCCCCGCAGTGGGGACAATCGCTCCAGGGCAAGGCTTCGGACAAGAAGGGGAGGCGAGACGAGTGGCGCTATTGACGAGTCGTTTCGCCGATGGTCTCGCAGTGGGATCCGATCTGGTCACCACTGCCGAGATCGCGGTGCGCCAGGCCCTGTCAGGGCTGGCCGGTCCGCCTGACCTGGTCTGTTTCTTCATCTGCGGCGACGACCCCGACGACGTCTCCCGCGCGGGGCTGCGTGTGATGGCCATGACCTCCGACGCCTCGGTGGTCGGCTGCAGCGCCACCGGAGTGATCGGCGACGGACAGGGGGTCGAGGTCACCCCCGCGGTGAGCGTCTGGGCCGCCACTCTGGACGGGGCCCGGCTGACGACCTTCGCGCTGGACACGTTACGGACCGATGACCGTTTCGTCGTGGTCGGCCTGCCGGAGCGCCGCTCCGACGATCACGCGGCCATCCTGTTCGCCGATCCCTACAGCTTCCCCACCGACGGCTTCGTCGAGCGCTCCCAGGAGGTGCTGGGCACCCTCCCGCTGATCGGCGGGCTGGCCAACGCGATCCAGGGCCGGGGCGCCGTGCGGCTGTTCGCCGACGGGGAGGTCTACACCGAGGGCGCCGTCGGGGTGCTGCTCAGCGGTCCGGTAAACATCAGCACCGTGGTCAGCCAGGGGTGCCGCCCGATCGGCCCGACGATGGCCGTCACCGCCGTCGAGGACAACCTTCTTCTCGAGCTCGCCGGCCAGCCGGCTCTGGCCCGGCTGGAGGAGATCGTCAGCGCGCTGGACGAGGACGATCGGGACCTGGTCGCCTCCGGGCTGCAGATCGGCGTCGCCATGAACGAATACGCCGAGCGGCACGAGCGCGGCGACTTCCTGATCCGGGGAGTGCTCGGGATCGACCCCGAACGGGAGGCCGTGGCCATCGGTGACGTCGTCGAGATCGGCCGCACCGTGCGCTTCCAGGTCCGCGACGCCGCCACCGCCGACGAGGATCTCTACGACCTGCTCGACGCCCACCGCGAGGAGTTCGGCCGGGTGGACGGTGCGCTGCTGTTCTCCTGCAACGGCCGAGGTTCGGCCATGTTCGGCAACGCCGACCACGACGCGGTCGCGGTGCGCGACACGCTCGGTCCGATCAGCGTCGCCGGGTTCTTCGCGGCGGGGGAGGTCGGCCCGGTCGGCGGGCAGAACCACGTGCACGGGTTCACCGCCTCCGTCCTGGTCTTCTCCTCCCGGCAGGCCACAGATCAGCCCTACGATCGCTAGATGTCCGGATCGGTGCCGGCCGTCGACATCGGCGGGACGAAGGTCGCCGCCGACCACTACCGGCAGACGCCAAGCCTGAGCCTCTTCCTGCAGGTGCCGCGTCTCTGCTTCGAACCGCTCCAGGCCCCCTGTGGTTTCGATCGCGCGCTCCAGATGGCCGCTCTCGCGCCACCTGCGATGGCTGGTCATCGTGCCATCTCCTTCCGCCGATCCATGAGGTAGATCTCATACAACCGCTCGGCGCGCCTCGCCGTACCGGGCCGGGCTCCGTGGGACGCCGCGCCGCCGGCGCGCGTGGCCGGCCGTCGTGACGCCGACCGTTCACGGGCCGCCCGCGCTGCCGCGCGGGTGAGCCGCGCCTACCGATGCCAGGGCCAAGCCAGGAGACCCGCTTCAATAAACGATCAGTGCTGACTCCCGATTTAAAGGCCGAAACAGGGAGTAGCATCAAGAGGAAGGGAGAATCGTCCTCATGGCTGGTGTCAAGCCCGGGAAGTCTTCGGTGGGAGCGGTCAAGAAGCGAAAGCATCGGACATCTCCGACGCAGTGCGATCAGGAAACGGCCGGTATGGCGCAGGCCCTCCGTAGGAAAGAGGTCGAAGAGCGGGCCGCGCTGGCTCTGTTCGACCAGGCGCAACGGCTGGACGCGGTGGCTGCCAGCACCCATGAGACCGACACCCGCGACACGGTCAGAGAAGTCGTCCAGGACCTGCTCGCCCATGCCGAGCCGGTGCGGGCGACGATCGCATCGAAGATCCTTGGCGTTGACGAGAAGACGGTTCGCGCATGGGTCAAGGAAGGGTTGCTCTCCCCGGTCAGGGACCGGGCCCGGTTGATGCTTGAGGCCGAACGTCTGTACGCCGTGGCGACGCTCGTCCAGGATCTGCGTCGAGCCGGCCGTACCCGCAATCTTGCCGAGGCGGTCTGGCGTCGCCTGCAGGACGGGGAATTCGCAGAGAGCGATCAGCTAGCGGACAGCCTGCGGCAGATGGAGCAAGGTGAGGGCCGTCCGTGGCGAGAGATCAAGGCGGAGTGGGGTTCCAAGAACTCGGAGCTGACTGCCGGTGAGGACTGAGGTCTATCTTTCGGTTCTCGCGGAGAAACAGGCGGAGGCCTTGCGCGGAGCGGATCTGAGAGCCTTCGTCGCCTTCGTCGGAGACCTGGAAGCACGAGGTTGCGCGGCCCTTGGATACCGGCTCACCGGGGAGTTTCCGGTAAACCGGTTGTGCGTCAAGCATCTGAGAGGCGCCATGCGCGTAGTGGTCGCCTTCGAAGGCGCGGGTCGCTCATGGGTGCTGATGATGGGGCCCCATGATGAGCGCGATCGGACGCACGATGTCTACGCTTCACTATGGGGAGTCTGCGGACTGGACGCGCCGCCGGTGGGCGAACGCACCAAGCCCGCCTGCTGCGATGGCGACGGAGCGGAGCCGAACCTGCCCGAAATCGATGACCTGACAGCCCGTTGCCGTGATCTTGTAAAGACTCGTCGGCGTAAGCGCGCAGGCTGACAGACTTCGGATCGTGCGGCTTCGCCCCCTCGGCGCGCCTCGCCGTACCGGGCCGGACTCCGTGGCGCGCCGCGCCGCCGACGTGCGTGATCGTCGCGTGGCGCCGTCTTCGTGGGAGGGCCGTCGAGGAGGGCTCAGCGCAGAGCGTCCACGGGTTCCATGCGGGCGGCGCGAAGGGCCGGGTAGAGGCCTGCCAGGAGGCCTACGGCGGCGCCGGCCAGAGGGGCGGCGAGGGCGAGGCGGGCGTCGAGGACGGGGGTCCACTCGTTGACGGCGGAGATGGCGACGACGGCGAGCAGACCCAAGCTGGCGCCGATCACGCCGCCGGTCATGCCGATCAGCGTGGACTCCAGCAGGAACTGGGCGGCGATGTGGCGGCGGGCGGCGCCCAGGGAGCGGCGCAGGCCGATCTCGGCGACGCGCTCCATCACGGTGACCAGCGTGACGTTGGCGATGCCGATGGCGCCGACCACCAGGGACACCAGGCCGAGGATCAAAAACAGGCCGTTGACGTCGTCCTGGACGCCGTCGCGAGCGCGCTTGGGACTGGGTGGGGCGATCACCTGGAGCTCGCCGGGGTGGTTGGGGCTCAGCGCGACGGGGGCCTGACGGGCGATCAGTTCGGCGGCGCCGAGGGTGGTGTTGGCCAGGACGCGAGTGACGTTCTTCAGCCCGAAGTCGGCGCCGATCGTGGGCGGCACGATCACGGCGGTGGACAGGATCTGCTCACGGCGCAGGTCGCCCAGGATGCCGATCACCGTGTAGGCGCGGTCCTCGATGAAGACGGCGGGGGCGCTCGTCAGGCGGGTGACGCCGAGCATCTCGGCGGCCTGGTCGCCGAGGACCACCACGCGGTCGCGGCGCTTGATATGCCCGGTGTCGAAGAAGCGGCCCTCGGTCATCCGGCCGTGGACCGCCCGCGGGAGTTCGGGTCCGGCGGCCACCACGGCCAGGGTCTGGTCGGTCACCCTGGTCGGGTCCACCAGGGTGTTGGAGGCGACCTGGAGGTTGGAGCTCTTGTCGGTCTGGGCGAGCGCGGCGGCCGAGGTGACCCCACGCAGCCGGGTGAGGGCGGCCGGAGCGTCCCAGGTGACCAGCGGGTCGGGCTTGTCGGGGACCTCGACGGTGATCGCGGTGGCGATCAGTTCGTCGAACCGGCCGACGATCTGGTTTCCGGCGGTGGCGGCGATGCCCAGGGTGATGACCAGGGTGGTGATGCCGAGGACGGTGCCGAGCGTGGTCAGCGCCGAGCGGACCGGGCGGGCGAGCATGCCCGCCAGGGCCTCGGTCCAGAGGTCACGGATGTCCACGGTCACACCTTCCCGAAGGGACGGAGGGCGGGTGAAGGCGTGGTCGCGTTCCAGCGGACGGTCGGGAAGGCGGCCTCGTCCAGGCGAGTGCGCGCGGTCACGTGCCGGAGGGCGGTCGCGGGTGTGGCCACGTTCCGAGCGGGGTGGAGGGAGCCGGCTGTGCGGTCGTGGAGACGCATGGTCACTCCTCGGTGAGGACGCCGTCGCTGATGCGGACCCGGCGCCCGGCGCGGGAGCTCACCGCGTCCTCGTGAGTGATGACCAGAAGGGTGAGCCCCTGGGCGCGGAGGTCGTCGAAGAGATCGAGGACCGCTTCGGTGTTCCTGCTGTCGAGGTTGCCGGTGGGCTCGTCGCACAGCAGCAGCGACGGGGCTCCCATCAGCGCGCGGGCGATGGCCACCCGCTGGCGTTCGCCGCCGGACAGACGGCCGGGCAGGAAGTCGACGCGGTGGGTCATGCCCACCTTCTCCAACGCCTCCTCGGCGCGTGCCCGCCGCCCCCGCCGACCGTGCCGGCCGGGGGCGGGGCTCACCGGGGCACCCGCCGGCAGGTTTCCCGCGTCCTCATACCCGCTCCGGCCGCTCCGGCCGCCCGGGCCGCCCGGGCCGCCTTGGCCGCTCCGGTCGCTCCGGCTGCCTCGGTCGCCTTGGACGCCTCTCCCGCTTCGGCCGTAGACCTCGGCGAGCATGACGTTCTCCGCCACCGTCCGATGGGCGAGCAGGTGGAAGGACTGGTAGACGAACCCGATCTTGCGCCCGCGCAGCTTGGTCCTGGCCCCGTCCTTCAAGGTGGTCGTCTCGATTCCGTCCAGCAGGTAGGAGCCCGAGGTGGGCCGGTCCAGCAGGCCCAACGTGTTGAGCAGGGTGGACTTCCCGGACCCCGAGGGGCCCACGATGGCCATGTAGTCCCCCTGCCCAACACGCAGGCAGATCTTGGAGAGCGCGTGCACGGGTGGCTCTGTGTGGAACACCCGGCTGACGTCGTCCAGCCGGATGACGTCGGGGATCACGTCAGGAATCACCGCTCACCACCACCCGGTCGCCCTCTTTCAGGCCGCCCGGCTTCACAGGCGTCACCTCGACGTCGCCGTCGGCGGTGAGGCCGGTCCTGACCTCGACGTCGTGGACCTTGTCGCCGGAATCGCTGGAGCCGCCGGAGTCATCAGGGTCGCCGGACACCTCTACCTGGACCCGCGGCCGGCCGTCTGCCGAGGTGACGACCGCGGCCACCGGCACGGTGAGCACGGCGCCCCCGGTGGCGCCGATGGAGATCTTCACGGTGACCGGCACGCCGACCAGCCGGCGCAGACCCTTGGTGACCGTCGGGGTGAGCAGCACCGGCACCGAGCCCAGCGTCTCCGCGGAAGCCTTGTCGTCTTCGGACTTCTTCTCCTCCTCGGCGGGCTTGGCCGCCTCCCCGGTCGCGCTCAGCACGGCCGGGAATCTCGTGCCGTCGGTGGTCTCCAACGTCGCCTTCATGCCCTTGCGCAGGAGTTTGGCCTCCTTGCTCTCCACCGAGCCGGTCACCGCGAAGGCCGAGCTGGTCACGGTTGCGACCTTGCCCTCGACGGTGTCGCCGGGTTTCACCGACGCCTTGTCCAGCCGGGCGGGGAGCGAGGGCAGGAAGACGATCTCGCCGGGTGGGACGCCGACGCCGTACGTCTTCATGTATTCGGCCAGGATCGTCTTGGCGCTCGTGAGGTTCTCGCGGCCGTTGGCGATCTTCAACCGGAGCGGGGAGTCCTGCCGGGCCTGGCGCAGTGCCTGCTCGGCGGCGACCAGGTTCTCCTGGGCCAGCCGTACGGCCTTGCGCAGCTCCTCAAGGCGCTTGTCCCTGCCCTCGCCCGCCTGGTCGTCGAAGGTGTCCAGCGCCGCCCGCGCGGACTCCAGGTTCTGCCGGGCGTTGGAGGCCTTCATCTCCAGCAGCCGCCGGTCGTCCTCGGGCTTGGCCGCGGCCAGCGCCTGGTCGGCGGCGAGCACCTCCTCCTCGGCGGTCCGTACGGCCCGGCGCAGGTCCTCCAGCTGGCGGGTCTCCTCGGCGGTGAGGTCGGCGGAGCCCGCCTCCTCCAGCGCGCCCTCGGCGGTTCGCAGGTCCGCGCGGGTGTTGTCGAATTTGAGCTTCAGCGGCATGACGTCACGTCCGGCGTCCAGCGCCTTGCTGTCGGTGAGCAGGGCCTCCTCGGCGGTCTGCACGGCCTGGCGTAGCTGCTGCCTGTTCTGCTTGGCGGCCAGGTCGGGCTCCTGGACCTTGTAGCCCCGCTTGGCGTACCAGCGCTGGACGGCGGCCGTGGTCGCGGAGTCGAAGACGCCGGTGGCCGGCGCGCCGAACCCGAGGCGGCGCAGCGCCGTCTGGAGCTGCCTGACGTCGGCGCCCGCGGTGCCCGGTGCGATGGTCCGGTGCATGGGGACCTTGCCGCGCAGGGCGAACACCGGGCGGCCGTTGACCTCCATCAGCACCGATCCCTCGGCGATCCTGCCGGGGCGGGGGGCCCGGGTGACCCGCTGGGCCTCGGCGGTGCCGCCGACCACGCCGGCGAGGGTGACGGGCAGCGGCGAGCCGTAGGCCAGAGTGCCGCTCACGGCGACCGTGCTGGTCAGCTTCTTCCGTACGACGGGAGAGGTGATCAGCGACGCCTTGGGCGGCTGCCGCAGCGCGGCCTCGTCGGCGGGGGAGCGCAGCCGGGAGCCGACGGCCCACCCGGCCCCGGCGATCACGACGACCCCGGCCACGATGCCGCTCAGCGCCCGGCGCCTCGACCTCACCGCGGCTCACCCGCTGGAAGGCACGGTACGGCACGGCTGCGGGTGCGGGTGGGAGACGGCAGTAGCTTCACCACGGCAGCAACCCGTCCTTCTGGCCGAACTGGTTCCACACCTCTTCCCAGATCTCCGTTTGTCTGGGAAGGAACGCGGCGTAGAAGTCCTTGCCGCACTCCAGGTCGTCCAGTGCGACCTTGATCTCCTTGGCCAGGTACGGCCTCGCCTCGCCGGGTGACAGGCGCAGGGACGCGAAATTCTTGCCCGCGCTCGATCCCACGTACTTGTTCAGCACGGTGGTGCGCTCCTTCTCGAACATGTCCCAGCTGTTGAACGCCATCGCGGTGGGCTTGAGCGAGGCGACCGGGTAGCCCTTGCGCTTGAGGCAGCCGCCGAAGTCCCCGGCCAGCTCGACCAACTGCGGGTCGCCGTCGAGCCGGCGCTCCCTGGTTTTGATGAACAGGTCGTCCGCCTGTGTGGTGACGTCGTCCGCGGAGGAGACCTTCTTGCCGGTGAACTTGTTGAACACCGCCGCGTAGCAGGCGTTGTCAGCGGCGGACCAGGCTTTGTACTGGGTCTTCGAGAGCGACTGCGCGAGATCCATGTTGGGGTCGGGGATGGACTGCCCGAGGCCGTACTCGGGGTCGTCGGGATAGGCGAAGGCGAAGTAGACCCCGAAGCCGTGCTTCTCGCGATATCTGCGCATGGCCGGATAGTCGCCGTTTCCCGCGAGGGCGGCGTCCTTGTGAACTTTCTCCGGCGGAGGGATGTTCGGGATGTACTTGAAGCCCCTCTGCTTCATGCAGTCGGCGCGCATCGCCTCCATCTGGCGGCGCTTGCCGTGTGGAGCGGCGGCCGCGGACGCCTGCCCGGTGGCGGTAGCGGTGGCGGTGGCGGCGGGCGGTGCCGGGTCCGCGCCGCAGCCGGCCAGCGTGGCCAGGGCCAGGGCGGCCGCGGGCATGACGGTGAGAGCTCGTGACACTGGGTGACCCCGTTTCGATGTGCGGGCATGCCTGCGAGAGGCGGCGGCGCCCGTGACAGGAGAGACGTGCGAAGGGGTTACGCGAGGACGCCGGAGGAGGGGCTCGCGAGGAGGCCGGAGGAGGGGCTAGAGGACGATGCGCCGTTTCGCGCGGTACGGCACGGCCGCGGCGAACGCCGTGAGGAGGACCAGCACGGCCAGGTGGGCCAGGTCCTGCTCGGAGTGGTCGCCGAGGTTCTCGGCGTACACCGCCAGCACCGGTACCAGGTAGATGCCGGCGGCCATGGCCCAGCGTGGGTCGTGCGCCACGTGACCGGCCCAGGCGGCGAGCAGGAGCACTCCGATCTCCAGACCGGCCCTGGCCATGGCGTGCGACCCGGCGCCCGCGGAGAAGTCCAGCCCCGCCGGGTCGGCGCCGGCCAGCAGCGGGACCGCCGGCAGCCAGAACCAGGAGCGTTCGCCGAGCCGCCGCTCGTGGGCGGCCAGCGTCAGCAGGCCCAGGACGACCAGCGCGTAGCCGGCCATCGGCGCCACCGGGCCACCGCCTCCGTAGAGCGCCCCGCCGCCCCAGAACCGATCGGGATCGACGGGCAGCAGGGTGCGGTCCAGCCAGGGCTGCCCCAGCGTGATCGCGCACACCTTGACCGCGACCGGCACCACCACCGGCAGCGCGAGCCGTACCCGCCCGCGCATGACGAGCAGGACGGCCAGCGCCGACAGCCCCACCCAGAGCGGGACGACGCTCGCGTACGGCACCAGCATCGCCAGCTGGGCGATCGACAGTGCCAGGACCCCGAGGTGGAGCCCGTCGATCCAGGCGGGCCGCTGCGTGGCGTAGATCATCCGGGTTCGCACCCCGCCGACGACCAGCGCGAAGGACTCGCGGGCCGCGGGCAGGGTGCGCCCCGGTTCGGCGGTGTCGAGCAGGGTGGCGATGAGCTCGTCGCCGTAACCGGACCGGTAGGCGCGGGGGTAGCCCAGCAGCAGCCGCCGATAGCGCCGCTCCAGAACTCCCGTACCCGCCCCCGTGGCGGTGCGGTGTTCTGTCACGACGGTCACGAGAACGCCGATCCGGGGCGCAGGATCCGTTTGGTCACGACCGAGGCGGCCTGCTGCATGCGCAGGGCCTCGGCCGAGACCAGGTTCCGTCCCTGGTCGGTGAGCTGGAAATATCTCCTCGGCCGGCCGTCGACGACCTCTTCGCGGTCCACGTGGATGAGGCCGTTGGCGGCCAGCCGGTCGAGCGCGCCGTAGAGCGTGCCGACCGGCAGCTTCACCCGGTTCTCCGAGAGCTCCAGGGTCTGCTTGATGATTCCGTGTCCGTGCAGAGGGCCGTCGAGCAGCGAGGCGAGGATGAAATAGGTCGGCTCACTGACCGCAGGTGATCCTTTAGCCATGCGGAAGACCATACTTCGATCGACGAAGTATGGTCAACTGTGGCCTTGAAGTGACTTGCCATGACCTGTCCGGCACGGCTCCGCCCGTTGTGCCGGGTGCGGCCGTACCGGACGGGGGTGGAAGGATGGCAGGCATGTCCGACCCCCAGGTGACCTACGACGACGTGGTCGCCGCCCGTGACCTCCTGACCGACGTGGCCCTGCGGACCCCTCTGCTGCACTCGCACGCGCTGTCGGAGATCATCGGCGGTCCGGTCCACCTCAAGTGCGAGAACCTGCAGCGTTCCGGGTCGTTCAAGGTGCGCGGGGCCTACGTGAGAATCGCCGGGCTGACCGGTCCGGAGCGCGACCGGGGCGTGGTGGCGGCCAGCGCGGGCAACCACGCGCAGGGGGTGGCGCTCGGCTCGGGACTGGTCGGGGCCAAGGCGACGGTCTACATGCCCGAGGGAGCGCCGCTGCCCAAGGTGGCCGCGACCCGCTCCTACGGCGCCGAGGTGATCTTCGCCGGCCACACCGTCGACGTCGCGCTGGCCCAGGCCAAGGAGCACGCCGAGCGGAGCGGGGCGGTGTTCATCCACCCGTTCGACCATCCGGACGTCATCGCCGGGCAGGGCACGATCGGGCTGGAGATCCTGGAACAGCTTCCCGAGGTCGGCACGATCGTGATGTCGCTCGGCGGCGGCGGCCTGACCGCCGGGGTCGCGCTCGCGGTCAAGTCGCTGCGTCCGGGCGTACGGATCGTCGGCGTGCAGGCCGAGCGGGCCGCCGCCTACCCCGCCTCGCTGGCGGCCGGACATCCGGTCATGGTCCAGCCCGCCTCCACGATGGCCGACGGCATCGCGGTGGGCCGTCCCGGCGAGCTGCCCTTCGAGCTGATCCACTATCTGGTCGACAGCGTCGTGACGGTCACCGAAAGCGACATCTCCCGGGCGCTGGTGCTCTGCCTCGAACGCGCCAAGCAGGTCGTCGAGCCGGCGGGGGTGGCGGGGGTGGCCGCGATCCTGGCCGAACCACAGGTCTTCGAGCCCCCGGTGGTGGCCGTGCTCTCCGGCGGGAACATCGACCCGCTGCTGCTGGCCAAGGTCCTGCGGCACGGCCTGGCGGCGGCGGGCCGCTATCTGACTCTGCGAGTGCCGTTGCCCGACCGGCCGGGCGTGCTGGCGCTGCTGCTGACCAAGCTGGGCGGGCTCGGCGCGAACGTCCTCGACATCGTGCACGAGCGGCTCGGCGTGCACCTGGGAGAGGTCGAGGTCCAGCTCCAACTGGAGACCAAGGGCCCCGACCACTCCGAGGAGGTGCTCGCCTCGCTGCGCAAGGACGGCTACCGGCTCACCTTCGGCTGACCCGCGCCGGCCGGGGCGTCACCATTCGGTCGGCTTGCCGGGAGTGAACAGCCAGACCTCGAAGAGCTTGTCGAGCTGCTTGCCGGAGAGCGTCTCGGCCAGCGCCACGAACTCATCGGTCGTGACATACCCGTACTTGTGCTGGGCGGTCCAGGTCTTCAGCAGCGTGAAGAACACCGGGTCTCCGATCCGCTGCCTGAGCGCGTGCAGCGTCATGGCGCCACGGGAGTAGACGGAGTTGTTGAACAGGTCCTCCGGCTTGGCGCGACCGGGCGGGTATTTCCAGATGGCGGCCTCCGGGCCGGCCGAGTAGCGGCTGCGGAACGTCCGCTCGGCGGTGCCCTGGCCCTGGTGCTCGGCCCACAGCCACTCGGCGTAGCTCGCGAAGCCCTCGTTGAGCCAGAGGTCGCGCCACCGCGTGATGCTCAGGCTGTCACCGAACCACTGGTGGGCCAGCTCGTGGGAGACGATGCCCTCGTCCGGGTCGAACCCGCCGTACATGGGCTTGGTCTGGTTCTCCAGCGCGTAGCCCGCGGAGAAGTCGTCGATCACGCCGCCGGTGGAGGAGAACGGGTAGGGGCCGAACACCGTGCTCCAGTAGTCGGTGACCTTCTCCGAAAGGGTGTAGAGGTCGTCGAGCCCGCTGCGGTAGCGCGGGTCCACGGCCACCAGGTTCGGGATACCCCCGGCCGTGGTGCCCCGGCGCAGCTCGAACCTGCCCAGCGTCGCGGTGGCCAGGTAGCTCACCATCGGGTGGCTCTCCCGCCAGACGAAGGTCGTCCTGCCCCCGGCGGTCTTCGGCGCGCCGACGAGCTCGCCGTTGGCCAGCGCGGTCAACCCCGCGGGGACGGTGATCTCGAAGTCGTAGCGCGCCTTGTCCGCCGGATGGTCGTTGCCGGGGAACCAGGTCTTGGCGCCGTTGGGCTGGCAGGCGACGAAGGCGCCGTCCTCGGTCGGGATGAACCCGTAGGTGCCCAGGTTGGACGAGCCCCTGACCGGCTTGGGCTCCCCGGCGTAGGTGACCTCGACGGTGAACGCGGCCCGGTTGGAGATCGGCCTGGCCGGGAACACGACGAGCTCGTCCCCGGCCCGCTCGAACCGCGCGGCGGTGCCGTTCACGGTGATCCGGCCGACCTCGAACCCGCTCAGGTCCAGGTCGAACCGGGCCAGGTCCTGGGTGGCCTTCGCCTCGATCCCGGTCACGCCGGAAAGGTGCTTGGAAGCGGGGTCGTAGTCGATTTTGAGCCGGTAGTGGTCGACGTCGTAGCCGCCGTTGCCGTCGTTGGGGAAGTCGGGGTCGCCGATCCCGGCGGCACCGATCCTGCCGCCCGCCGCGTGGGGCGGGTTGGAGGCCGGTGCGCCCGAGGACGCCGGGCTCCTGACGGAGATGCTCTCCCCGCTCGACGCCGAGCAGGCGACGGTGCCGAGTATGCCGAGAAGAGTGACGGTTGCCGCCGTAGCCAGCCGACCGGACGCCATGCCCTCGAATCCCCCTTCTGACCCGGCCGTTCCGAGCCGCCTCATCGCAGACTACGCGAGCGAGGACCGTGACCTGGGGCGATCAGACATCTACGACCAGTGTCCTGGCGGCGATGTCATGAATGGCCTGTTTTCTCTTGTTGAAAAGGATGAAGGCGAGGTTGATCCAGCCCAGGCAGCAGGTGGCGTACAGCAGCCACGCCACCAGTTCGCGGACCGCGGCCTGCCCGACTCCGACCTTGCCTCCGCCGACGTCCACCACGCGCAGGCCGAACAGCTTCTTGCCCAGCGTCTGCCCGTTCCAGAAGGCGGTCAGCAGCCAGTAGTACAGGAAGCCGATGAGAGCGGCCAGGAAGGTGTGCTGGATGGGTACCCGCACGAAGACGTCCTTGTCGGTGTCCCAGACGGTGGTGAACGTCTCGTAGGTGAACGGCGAGGAGATGACGCCGACGATGATGATGTCGAGGATGCCCGCGAACAGGCGGCGCCAGCGCCCGCCGAGCCTCATCGCCGCCCCGCCGCCGTGGCCCCACCCTGGGGGTGGGGCCGACCAGGGAGGTGGTCCCGAGTCGTCCGGCGGTGGCGGCGGTGGTGGTGACGGTGGTGTTCCCATGGGCGTTTGATCACCGGGGACTCGCCGTCACAAAGCCAAGGGCGGTTACAGGTTGCCCCTGAGGTCCTGCTCACGCTCGATCGCCTCGAAGAGCGCCTTGAAGTTGCCCTTGCCGAAGCCGAGCGAGCCGTGCCGCTCGATGAGCTCGAAGAACACCGTGGGACGGTCCTGCACCGGCTTGGTGAAGATCTGCAGCAGGTAGCCGTCCTCGTCCCGGTCGACCAGGATCTTGCGCTTCTTCAGCTCGTCGATCGGCGCGCGGACCTCGCCGATGCGGGCGCGCAGCTCCGGGTCGTCGTAGTAGGAGTCGGGCGTGTCGAGGAACTGCACGCCCGCCGCGCGCATGTGGTCGACGGTGCTGAGGATGTCGTTGGTGGCCAGCGCGATGTGCTGCACGCCGGGGCCGCCGTAGAACTCCAGATACTCGTCGATCTGCGACTTCTTCTTGGAGATCGCCGGCTCGTTGAGGGGGAACTTCACCTTGCGAGTGCCGTCGGCGACCACCTTGGACATCAGCGCCGAGTATTCGGTGGCGATGTCGTCGCCGATGAACTCCGCCATGTTGGTGAAGCCCATGACCCGGCCGTAGAACTCCACCCACTCGTCCATCTTGCCGAGCTCCACGTTGCCGACGCAGTGGTCTACGGCCTGGAACAGGCGACCGTTCTTCACGTCGGGGGCCGGGACCATGGGCTCGGCCGCCACGTAGCCGGGCAGGTAGGGGCCGCTGTAGTTGGACCGGTCGACCAGCGTGTGACGGGTCTCGCCGTAGGTGGCGATCGCCGCGAGCACGACCTTGCCGTGCTCGTCCTCCACCGTGTACGGCTCGGCGAGGCCCTTGGCGCCCCGGGCCAGCGCGCCGCTGTAGGCCGCCTCCACGTCCGGGACCTCGATGGCCAGGTCGATCACGCCGTCGCCGTGCTCGGCGACATGGCGGGAGACACCTGTGCCGGGCCGTACCGCGCCGCGGAACTCGAACCGGGCACTGCCGGAGGTGAGGACGTAGGCGACCTCGTCACGGCTGCCGTTCTCCGGGCCCCGGTAGGCCACCAGCCGCATGCCGAACGCGCTGGAGTAGTAGTGGGCGGCCTGCTTGGCGTTGCCGACGGCGAAGACGACGGCGTGCATGCCGTTCACGGGAAAGATGTCACTCATGCGCACACTGTCGGTTTTGATGGGCTGTCTGTGCAAGGGATACTTGAAACAGTGGACAATCTGTTCAGCAAGTCGTGTGTTCCGCAGGAGTGTCTGTACATCATGACGATTGATCGACTCGACGCCCGGCTCATCGCCCTGCTGGCGGCCGAGCCCAGGCTCGGCGTGCTGGAGTGCTCCCGGCGGCTCGGCGTGGCCAGGGGGACCGTGCAGGCACGTCTCGACCGGCTCACCGCCCGGGGAGTGATCACCGGATTCGGCCCCGACGTCAATCCGGCCGCGCTCGGATACGACGTCACCGCGTTCGTCACCCTGCAGATCCGGCAGGTCAGCGGGCACGATCCGGTCGCCGACCAGCTCGCCGGCATCCCCGAGGTGCTGGAGGTGCACACGATCACCGGAGGCGACGACATGCACTGCCGGGTGGTGGCGCGCAGCAATGCCGATCTGCAGAGGGTCATTGACCTGATTGTTGACGTTCACGGGGTGGTCAGGACCTCGTCGGTGATCGCGCTGGACACCCCCGTGCCATACCGGGTTCTTCCTTTGGTGGCCGATGTACCGCGCCAGGGGAAGAGCTAGCCGTACTATCCCAAGCGGGGTTCAGACACCGTTATCCATCGTTTACCCTTACGGTCCGCACAGCTCACGGGGGGTGAACGCGGAGTGGATGGGGGTTCGGGCGTGGCAAAGGGCGGCGGGAAGGGCAGATCCAGGAGGAGACTCCTGCGGGTCACGCTCATCGTCTTCGGCGTCTCCGTGGTCTCCGTGGCCTGCCTTCTCGGGGTGGTGTGGCTCATGACGCCGATCCCGGACAGCACGCAGCCCCAAGCCACCGCGCAGGGCTCGGTGATCTACTACCGGGACGGCAAGACCGTGCTGGGCAAGCAGGGGGTCAACCGCAGGAGCGTGGCGCTGTCGCGGATACCGGAGAGCGTCAAGGACGCGGTCATCGCCGCGGAGAACCGCTCGTTCTACGAGGACAAGGGCGTGTCCCTCAAGGGCACCTTCCGCGCCATGTGGTCCACGGTCACCGGCCAGCAGCTCCAGGGCGGCTCGACGATCACCCAGCAGATGGTCCGCAACTACTACAGCGGCCTCAGCCAGGAGCGCTCCGTCGTCCGCAAGCTCAAGGAGGTCATGATCTCCTTGAAGGTGGACCAGTCGAAGTCCAAGGACTGGGTGCTGGAGCAGTACCTCAACACGATCTACTTCGGCCGGGGCGCCGACGGCATCCAGGCGGCGGCCGACGCCTACTTCCGCAAGGACGTCGGCAAGCTCACCCTCGCCGAGAGCGCCTACCTCGCCGCGGTGATCCAGCAGCCGTCCCGGTTCGCCGACCCCCGGGGGGCCGACCTGGACGCGGCCAAGGCGCGCTGGAAGTCGGTGATCGACGGCATGGTGCAGACCGGGGCCCTGACCTCCGAGCAGGCCGCCGCGACCACCTTTCCCGCCCTCAGGAAACCCAGGGCGGTCTTCGACCCCAAGGGTCAGGAGGGCTACATGCTCGACCAGGTGGCCGCCGAGCTCAAGCGCATGGGATACACCGACGAGATCATCAACCAGGGTGGTTTGAAGATCGTCTCGACCTTCGACAAGGGCCTGATGGCCGCCGCGGAGCGGGCCGTCACCTCGGTCCTGCCCGAGGGCACCTCCAAGCGGGTCCGCACCGGCCTGGCCGCGGTCGACCCCGAGACCGGCGAGGTCGTCGCCTTCTACGGCGGCCGCGACTACGACGCCAACAAGTTCGACAACTCCTTCTCGGCCAAGGTGCAGGCCGGATCCACCTTCAAGGCCTACACGCTGGCCGCCGCCCTGGACAACGGCTTCGGCCTCGACACCCGGGTGAACGGCAACTCGCCCCTGAGAGTCGCCTCCGACCAGGAGATCCCCAACTCCGAGGGCTACTCCTACGGCGAGATCAACCTGGTCAAGGCCACCCAGAGCTCGGTGAACACCGCGTTCGTGGACCTCGGGCAGAAGGTCGGCCTCGACAAGGTCGTCAAAACCGCCGAGGAGGCCGGAATCCCCAGCGGCCAGCTCGACCCGCACCGGTCCGCAGCCACGCTGCCGCTGGGCGTGGCGTCGGTCAGCGCCGTGCAGAACGCCTCCGGCTTCGCCACGTTCGCCGCCGGAGGCGTCCACCGCGACGCCCACGTGATCCGCTCGATCACCGATGCCAGGGGGAAGACCACCAAGATCAAGGTCAAGGGCAGGCGGGCCTTCGCCGAGCAGGCCTCCATCGACGCCACCTACGCGCTGACCCAGGTCGTCGAGGCGGGCACCGGCTCGGCCGCTCGCCTCTACGACCGCCCGGTGGCCGGAAAGACCGGCACCACCGACAAGTCGGCGGCCGTGTGGTTCGCCGGGTTCACCCCGCAGCTGGCGACCGCGGTCGACATGTTCCGCGACGACAACAAGCCGGTGGTCGTCAACGGCAGCGCCCAGTACGGCGGGACCTACCCGGCCCAGATCTGGCGCGCCTTCATGACCGAGGCGATGTCGGGCAAGCCGGTCAAGGACTTCGCCGAACCGTCCAACTACGGCTACTCCACCTACTACGACGACGGCTACGGCGACGAAGGCGACGACGGCTATCCCTCGGACGAGCGTGATTTCGGCACCGACGACGGCCGTGACGCCGTCACTCCCACGCCGTTCCCCGACGGGACGACCGGTCAGACTCCTGACCAGACCCAGTCCCCGGACGGTACGGGCGACGGCGACGGCATGGGCGACGGGGACGGCACGGGCGACGGAACGGACGGCCCCGCCGACAACGGGACGGGTGACGGCACGGGCGTCGGCGACGGCACGGGCGACGGCACCCAGGGCCGGGGCCAGAACCGGCCTCCGGCGAACGTCTCCCCGGCGCCTCAGGGCCGCTGACCGGGCGTTGAGCTCTCGTGGTCGTCGCGACACCCCGGCTCGGGGAGTGCGATGGCCTTCGAGGCCCGCGAGGGCCGAGGCCTCTTCCCGCGACTCCCGGACGTGGCCCCCGCCTCGGGGCGCCGTCCGGGAGTCTTCAGGAGGCCAGCTCGGCCCGTAGCGCGGCCACCGTGGTGACGGGCATCCTGCAGGCGAACCCGCGGCACACGTAGGCCGCCGGGACCCCGTCCACCGGCCCCCGGCCCTCGAGAAGCGGGACCTCGGTCGCTCCGGGCTCGCCGAGCGCGACGACCAGCCCGGGAACGGGGGACATCAGGGCGGCCCGGTGCAGCGCGGAGGTCGCCGGATCGTCGCGCGGACCCACGATCGCGACCTCTACCGGCCCGGAGACGGCGGCCTGTGCCACCGCGAGCCCCCACCCCGCGAACCGCGCGTGCTTGCCGGCCAGGACGGTCACCGTGCCGAGGGCCGACTCGGCGCTCTCCCGGTGCCGGGCCGAGCCGGTCAGGGCCGCATACGACAGCAGCGCCCCGGCGGCGGCGAACCGGCCCGAGGGGGTCGCGTTGTCGGTGGGGTCCTGTGGGCGCTGGAACAGCCGCTCAGAGTCGTCGGCGGTGTCGAAGAAGCCACCGGAGCCGTCGGGGAACCGGTCGAGGACGGCCTCCAGCAGCGCCCCGGCCCGCCGGAACCAGCGGACCTCCCCGGTCACGCCGTACAGGGCGAGCAGACCTTCGGCGAGATCCGCGTAGTCTTCCAGGACCCCCGCGTTGGTGCCCGCGCGGCCGTCGCGGGAGGTGCGCAGCAGCCGGTCGCCGTCCACGTGCAGCTCGTCGAGGAGTATGGCGGCGGCCCGCGCCGCCTCCACCAGGTCGGGCCGCTCGAACAGGGCTCCGGTCTCGGCCAGCGCGGCGATGGCCAGGCCGTTCCAGGCGGCCACCACCTTGTCGTCCCGGCCGGGCCGTACCCGGCGGGCCCGCGCCGCCAGCAGCGCGGCGCGGACCCGGGCGAACCGCTCGTCGTCCTGCGGATCGGACGGCAGCTGCAGCACCGAGGTGCCGTGCTCGAACGTGCCGGTCACCTCGAACAGCTCGACCGCCCAGGCGCCGTCCTCCTCGCCCAGGACCTCGTGGATCTCCTCGGGGGTCCAGGCGTAGAACTTGCCCTCCACGCCCTCGCTGTCGGCGTCCAGAGCGGAGGCGAAGCCCCCCTCGGGGGTGCGCATCTCGGCCAGCAGCCAGTCGGCCGTCTCCAGGGCCACCCGCCGGGCCAGGGCCGAGCCGGTGGAGCGCCACCAGTGCGCGTAGACCCGCAGCAGCAGCGCGTTGTCGTAGAGCATCTTCTCGAAGTGCGGCACCACCCAGCCGGCGTCCACGCTGTAGCGGGCGAAGCCGCCACCGAGCTGGTCGTAGATCCCACCCCTGGCCATGGCCTCCAGCGTCCGCTCGGCCATCGTCATCGCCGTCGCGGCGTCCGCCTCGGGCTCCTCCCCGGCTCGCGAAGCTCCCGGCTCACCCTGTCCCGGCTCGCTCTGTCCCGGCTCGCTCTGTCCCGGCTCGCTCTGTCCCGGCTCGCTCTGTCCCGGCCCGTCCGCGCTCCCGGCTCCGGCGGCGGCGCCGTACCGCAGCAGGAACTCCAGTGCCATCGACGGCGGAAACTTGGGCGCTCCGCCGAAGCCGCCGCGCACCGGGTCGAAGGACAGGTTGAGCGTGTGTACGGCCCGCGCCAGCGTGCTCGGAGCGGGCAGCGGACCCGGCGGGAACTCCGCCTGCCGGTTCAGCGCCTCCACGATCTTCGAGCTCTGCTCGACGACCGCCTGACGATCGTCGTTCCAGGCGTTCGACACCCCGGCCAGCAGCCGCTGGAACTGGGGCCTGGGGAAATAGGTCCCGGTGTAGAAGGGGTGCCCCTGCGGGGTGGCGAAGACGGTCATCGGCCACCCGCCCTGACCGGTCATGGCCTGGGTGGCCGTCATGTAGACCGCGTCGACGTCCGGCCGCTCCTCGCGGTCCACCTTGACGTTGACGAAGCGTTCGTTCATCAGCGCGGCGGTGCCCTCGTCCTCGAACGACTCGTGCGCCATCACGTGACACCAGTGGCAGGCCGAGTAGCCGACGGAGATCAGCAACGGCACGTCCCGTCGCCGGGCCTCCTCGAAGGCCTCCTCGCCCCAGGGGAACCAGTCGACGGGATTGTCCGCGTGCTGCAACAGGTAGGGGCTCGTCGCATCCTTCAAACGGTTCATAACGATCTCCTGCGTGCATTCGCCTCGCGCGAGGGGCGTGGAGGTCGCGCGTCGCGGTCTCCGCCCGCACGGTCCTTCCCACAGTAAACCGGTACGAGGACGACGAGGTGAGCGTGGGGCGGCGGTCGGGGCGGTACGCCGGTGTCCGTTGGCGCCCTCGGCCGGTCCGCCGTGGCCCCGTGAACGGGCCGAACGCGGTGGGCGGGCCGAACGCGGTGGGCGGGCCGAACGTGGTGGGAAGGCCGCCGTCCGGCTCCCCGGGGAGGGGGAAGCCGGATGGCGGCCGGGACGTCCCGGTGCTCTCAGACGATCGGGTGGCCGCCGGCTGTGGTCTCGGGCACGTTCTCCTTGACGTCCCAGTGTTCGGCGATCAGCCCCTCGGCGACGCGGAAGACGTCGACGACGGCCATGCCGGGGTCGCCCTCGTGCGCGGTGAAGTGGCTGTGGGTGAACACCAGGTCGCCGTCGGCGGCCAGGCGGCGGATCTCGAAGCGGCCCTGCGGGACCTGCTTGCGGAAGCCGTCGACGAACTCGGCCACCGGGGTCCGGCCGTCGGGGAGGTTCGGGTTGTGCTGGATGAGGTCTTCGGCCAGATACCGGCCGGCGAGGTCGGCGCGGCCCTGGTTCCACACGGTCTCGAGGTAGTCGCGGAGGCGGGCGCGCACGTGTTGCCGGGGCGGAAGGTGTGTTCCCGCGGCTTCGGGCGTAGGCTCACTGGGCGTGGATCTCGACTTCGTCTGTGTGCACGCCGGCCGGCCCGCCACCGAGCTGACCCGCCGTGATGTGGCCCGTGCACTGCTCGCGGTGCCGTCGGGAGTGGCACTGGTGGCCCTTCCCGACCTGCGCCGAGCGTTGATGGCGGCGGGAAACCCGCTGTCCCTGCCCTTCTGGGAGTCGGCCAAGGCGACGCTGAGCGCGATCGAGTCCGGCAGCGCGACCGTGGGCGACGTGCAACGGTGGCTGGAGTCCACCGGCACCGAGCCGCTCCTGCTCACCCGGAGCTTCTTCGTGTGGCCCGAGGAGGACGAGCGGGGGCCGGTCGCCGAGGAGATGTTCCACGGGCTGGTCGCCTACCTGGAGGGCCGGGTCGCCGCCCGGGAGGTCGATCCGGACGCGCTCGCGACGGGCGACGAGGAGGCCAGGGAGGCCTACGAAGACCTGCAGGAGCGCTGGCTCAACAGCCCGTTGCCCGACGGCAGGGTGCCCGGGATCGCGGTCAGCGACGAGCAGGACGAGGAGCTGTTCGCGGCCTGGGACGAGGAGGAGGCCTTCGCGCTCAGCGAACTGCGGCGCATCCTGGCCGGCCTGCCCGCTCCCGCGCGACCCGCCGGGGACCTGCGGGCTGCGTGCGCACGGCTGCGCGAGATGCTGGCCGGCCCCGGCTATCCGGGCAACGTGCTGCGGGCCTGCGCCGGATACGACGGGGAGCCGCTGCCCTCCGACGACGAGGAGCTCTGGCTGACCGTCACGGCGGGCATCGCCGGACCGATCTCGGATCTGCCCGAGGACGACGACACCCCCGAGAGGTTCGCCGATCTGGAGGGCGAGCTCAGCCACGAGGACTCGGTGCTGGCCTCGCTGTGCGCGATCCACCACGCGGACTGGCTGGCCGTGGTGGCCGCCCTGGCACGGCGCGGCCCCGGGGTGCTGGCCTCGCCCGAGCGGATCGCCCGGCTCATCGCCGAGTCCGAGGACATCGACGTCCAGATGGACGAGCCGGAGGACCTGGAGGCGGCGGAGACGCTCTTCAGCTCGGTCACGCCGCTGTGGGCGTGCCTGGGGATCGTCGACAAGAGCGAGGTGCTGACCCCGCTGGGCCACTGGGGCCTGCCCAAAGCCCTGGAACGGGCCTGGTCGACGGACTGAGGCGGGCGGGCCGGGAACGCGGCGGCGGCCGGAACCCGGTCAGGCGGTGGGCTTGCGCTTGTTCAGCTCGGACTCGGACGGGACCTCGATCTTGGAGATCTGCTTCCTCATCGACTTCACGAGCAGGAACAGCGCGAGCCCCAGCGCCGCGACGATGAGGAATCCCATCAGGCCGGGGCTGACGTCACCTTGGAGGGCGGTGTCTAGTGCAATCACAACTCAAGTCTGCCACCGCCCTCCCGCGGTCGTGTCAGTGGCAGGCGGGCGAGACCTCTTCGGCGTGAATGCCGGTGAACAGGTCGTCCTCGGGAAGCTCGGTGTCGACCAGGGAGCGGGCCAGGTGATAGTCCTCGGTCGGCCAGATCTCACGCTGCAGGTCGCGCGGGCAGACGAACCAGAAACCGTCCGGGTCGACCTGGGTGGCATGGGCCATCAGAGCCTCGTCGCGGACCTCGAAGTAGTCCCCGCAGGGGATACGCGTGGTCACCGGCCACTTCTGCGGGCGGTCCTCCCAGCGCGCGATCCAGTCGGCGTAGGGGGAGCCGATGCCGCGAGCGTTCATCGCCTCGTGCAACGCCTCGAACCGGTCCTTGGTGAAGCCCATGTGGTAGTAGAGCTTGAGCGGCTGCCAGGGCTCCCCGGCCTCGGGGTAGCGGTCGGGATCGCCCGCCGCCTCGAAGGCCTCCACCGAGACGCGGTTGGTCATGATGTGGTCGGGGTGCGGGTAGCCGCCGTCGTCGTCGTAGGTCAGGATGACGTGCGGCCTGAACTCGCGTACGGCGGCGACCAGCGGCGCCGAGGCGACCTCGATCGGCTGGAGGGCGAAGCAGCCCTCGGGCAGCGGCTCGTTCTCGTCCTCCGGCAGGCCCGAGTCGATGAAGCCCATGAAACGCTGCCGCACGCCGAGGATCTCCCGGGCGCGCTCCATCTCCAGGCGCCGGACCTCGCCGATGTTCTCCAGGATCTCCGGGCGGTCCATCTTGGGGTTCAAAATTGAGCCACGTTCACCCCCGGTGAGGGTACAGACGAGCACGTCCACGCCTTCCGCGACGTAACGCGCCATCGTGGCCGCACCCTTGCTCGACTCGTCGTCAGGATGGGCGTGAACGGCCATCAGCCTCAGCGGTGCACTCACGGGCTCGATGTCTCCTCTTCATAGGTCACGCTCGGATCCTCGCCCCGTCTCGCGTCCGGACGGCTTCGCCGTACCGTCCGCGATGCTCGCTCGGATGCCGTGCCGCTCCCTAGGTTGGCCTGGGTCACTCTAGAGAGAGGTTAGTTTCTCTTATGGCGGTCGCGGGGGCGAGGCCCCCGCACGGGACAATTGTCTCGGATAACGCCGAGGTAGTGCAGGGAGATTCCGTCATGGCCACCAGCGAGGCCGAGAAGGGCCGACAGAACGGTCCGGTTCTCGGCACCCCGGGCGACTTCCCCGACCGCCCGGAGCGCAGGGGGCGCTTCGTCGTGCACATCGTGATCGCGATCCTGTGCGCGGTGTGCGCCGGGGGATGGGGCTACGTGATGTGGGCGTCCAAGGGGAACATCGAGGTCATCGACCAGGTCATCGCTTTCGATGCCAGCCGCGGCGATTCTATTCAGATCACCTTCGAAGTGGTCAAGCCATCCGATCGCGCGGCCCTCTGCCGGTTGCAGGCGCTGGACGTCTCCCACGCGGAGGTGGGCAGCCGCGAGGTCACTATTCCGGCTGGTGAGGGATATGTCCGGCTTACTGAACGGCTAGAGACCAGTGCCCAGGCCACTTCAGGCGCCGTCCACCACTGCTATCTCGTATAGTGAGATATTTGGGGAAGCGTTCGAGCGGTTAACTTGTTAGCCTTTCGCAGTTCGAACGTCAGCTACCCAAGTACGAAGCCCCCATAGAGGAAGCAAGGAGAACCCGTGGCCGACTCCCACAACGAGAGCGTCACCTGGCTCACTCAGGAGGCGTACGACCGCCTGAAGGCGGAGTTCGAACACCTCTCGGGGCCCGGGCGCGTCGACATCGCCAAGAAGATCGAAGCCGCCCGCGAAGAGGGCGACCTGAAGGAGAACGGCGGATACCACGCCGCCAAGGACGAGCAGGGCAAGATGGAGGCCCGCATCTTCCACCTTCGTCAGATCATCGACAACGCGAAGGTCGGCGAGGCGCCGCGCACCGAGGGCGTGGTCGGCCCCGGCATGACCGTCACGGTGCGCTTCGAGGGCGACGACGAGGAGGTCGCCTTCCTGCTGGCCTCCCGCGAGGAGAGCGGCGCCCCGATCGACGTCTACTCGCCCAAGTCGCCGCTGGGTGCGGCGATCAACGGCAAGAAGATCGGTGAGAAGGCCACCTACACGATGCCGAACGGCCGTTCCAACACCGTCGAGATCCTTGAGGCCGTTCCCTACATCGGCAACTGACCTCGCCCGAACCTGACTGATCCGCCGGGAAAGACGTCCCGGCGGATCGCCGTGTTCCGGGGCCTGTCCCTTGAGGGAGCAGAACCTGCCTTCTGGCGAAGATGTCGCCGAAGGCGGGCTCTGAGGCTTGTAGGGCGGCTTGTGACTGTGTCAGGGATAACAGAGTGTTTCGGTGGTTTCGCGTGCATCCTGGCGCGGTGTGCGGCACTCTCTTAGAGCCGGATGTACGGCGCCCGCTCAAGGCTGGGTCCGAACGGGTGAAAAGGGGGATCTCGTGCTGGATCGGCGGACACGTGTCTCCGACCTGGTCCATGAGGCCCGGCAGGACCTCGCCTACCGCCCGCGCATCGGCCAAGGTCCCGGCCAAGGCCACGGTCACCGCGGCGTCGGCCTGCCGCGACCGGTGATCTTCGCCATCGTGATCCTCTTCGCCGCCGTGCTGGCGACCACCGTGGTGGTCGTCACTCAGCTGCCGGGCCAGCCTCCGGAGACGACGGTCGCCCTGCGCAGGCCCGTCGCCGTACGGACCGTGCAGGGCGACGCGTCCGCGGTCACGCCCACGCAGGCCCCGCCGCCTCCGGTGGCCCCGCTGACCTCCACTCACCGGCCGCATCTGTTCGTCGTCGCCGCCAAGCCGCTGCGCTCGTCCGTGGTGGCGAAGGTCGCGCAGGTCGCCGGGGTGCGGGCGGTGGAGCGCGCCGACGCGGCGGAGGTGGGCATGGACGGCAAGCGGGTGCAGACCCTGGGGGTGAACCCCTCGACGTTCCGCGCCTACACTCCCAAACCGACCGCGCGTTCCGACAGGCTCTGGCGCAACGTCTCGGCCGGTGAGATCGCCGTCTCCTTCGTCCTCGGCAACGACGGCGGCATGCCGCTGGGCAAGACCTTCACCACTGCCGGACGGACCCTGCGGGTGGGGGCCTACGCGACGATGGGCATGGGGGACATCGACGCCGTCGTCTCCCGGCAGACCGCGCGATCCCTGGGCATCCCGGAGAACAACGCGCTGGTGGTGAGCGCCCCACGGGCCGACTCGGCCAAGCTGCGACGCGCCCTGCTGCGAATCCTGCCCCGGGGCAGTCAGATCGCCACGATCAACCCGGTGCTGTCGGTCGCCAGGAACACGGGGCAGGGGCAGAACGGGCACACGGTCTGGTCGGCCGGCGCCTTCATGACCGTGGCACAGGTCAAGACCGCGCTCACCGCGGCGATCAGCAAGCTCGGCCGCCCCTACGTGTGGGGCGCCGAGGGGCCGGACACCTTCGACTGCTCCGGCCTGGTCCAGTGGGCCTACGCCCAGGCGGGCGTCAAGGTGCCCCGGGTGACGCACCAGCAGTTCGTCTCGGGCCCGCAGATCCCGCTCTCCCAGGTTCAGCCCGGGGACCTGCTGTTCTGGCGGCACGACCCGACCAACCCGGGCTACGTCTCGCACGTGGCGATCTACTGGGGCAACGGCAAGATGCTGCAGGCCCCCAGGACCGGCGACGTGGTCAAGCTCAGTCCCGTCAGCACCCGCAATTTCGCCGGGGCGGTGCGGATCAGTCCGGCGGTCGCAGCCCGGGTCCGCTGAAGCGCCGCGAGGGGCTCAGGGGCACAGGCTCGACTGAGCGCCGGGACGGGCTCAGGGCCGCAGCCCGGGTCCGCTGAAGCGCCGCGACGGGCTCAGGGGCGCAGGCCCGACTCCAGGAGGGCGAGCGCCTCGTCGACGTCGTCGGCCAGCCGCCGGGCGCCGTCGGCCTCCGCCCAGGCGAACACGGCCGGGAGCAGCGCGCCGAACACGGCCCCGGCCGTCGTGCGGCTGAGCAGGTCGGGGGACTCGAGCCCGCGGCGCCGGGCGATGCCCTCGGCGAGCATGTCAATGGTCTTGATCATTCCGTCCACCGTCTTGCCGCGCAGAGCGGCGTGGCCGAGCTGCAGCCTGGTGCGGGTGAGGAGCTGCAGCTCCTCCTCACGGGGAAGCCGCCCGAACGCCTCGCGCACGGTGGCGCGCAGCGCGGGGACGGGGGCGAGCTCCGCCGGCTGCGCGGCCAGCAGTTCCGCCAGGAGGGGGTCGTAGTCGTCGTGGACGACGACGTCCTCCTTGGAGGGGAAATAGCGGAAGAAGGTGCTGGGTGAGATCTCCGAGGCCTCGGCGATCTGCTCGACCGTCGTGGTCTCGTATCCCTGCTCGGCGAACAGTCTCAGGGCGTGGTCCTGGATCGTCCGCCTGGTCTTGGCCTTCTTTCGTTCGCGCAGTCCTTCGGCGCGCGGAGGTGAGCTCATGTGCCGATTGTCATGCCTGGGTCGCGCATCTGAACATCCGTCGTGTCTGGCTCGCGCATCCGGATATCCATCGTGCCTGGCGTGCATCCGAACACCGCCGCGAACACCGCCGCGAACATCGCCGCGAACACCACGCACCGGCGCCTGCGAGAAGCGCGGACGGATGTCGGGAAGAGGTGCTGGCAACATGGGATGAAGCCATGTAATCTCAATTACATGGAAAACGACGAAGCAGTGACGAAGCTCCGGGGCTGGTTCTCCGGCCGGTTGCCCGAGGAGTGGTTCGAGGGGCAGCCGGAGATCGTGCTCGACCGCGAGGAGATCGCCGTCATCGGCAGACTCCAGGCCCCGGCGCTCGGCGACGACGTCTCCGATGTCGAGCGGGCCGCCGCCGTGGAGGGCGGCGTGCAGCGTTTCCGGGAGGAGACCAGGGAGCGACGCATCGAGATCGCGCTGGAGGCCGAGCACCGCTTCCGCCGGAAGGTCTCCTGGGGAGTCGCCGTCGGTGACCAGACGGTGATGTTCACCACACTGTCAGTGCCGGTCATGACCCGGTTGCGCCAGTCGGAACGGCGGGTGCTCGACACCCTCGTGGCCGCCGGGGTGGCGCGTAGTCGCAGTGACGCGCTGGCCTGGTGCGTACGCCTGGTGGGCAAGCACACCGACACCTGGCTGACCGATCTGCGGGACGCGCTCCAGCATGTCGACCGCGTACGAGCGTCCGGCCCCGACGTGAACACCTGAGGCTGGGCAGGGAAAACGGGCGGAAATTGGTCTGAACCTGTTCAGCGATTGGTTTAGACCTCTGTAATTGGCCTATACCACTGCCGAAACGGCTTTCTTTAGTTTCTCTTCTCGTGGGTACGTCCCTCAGAACGTCGCGGCCTCTGCCAGCCCGTATGTCCGGCGACATGGGAGGACCGAGGACATCACGACGTCTAACCGCATGAATTCACTGGTCTATGCCAATTGGATTAAGTGCGGTTTTCCGGTCAATGATGTTTTGGCCCTGAGAAGCGTAAGGAGCCGCAGCAGTGTCCGTTATCGCAGACGTAACCGCCCCCAGCCCGACCAGCCACACAGAGCTGGCCGCATGGGTCAAGGAGATCGCCGAGCTCACCCAGCCCGACCGGATCGAATGGTGTGACGGCTCGGAGACCGAGTGGACGCGCCTGACGAATCTGCTGGTCGAGCAGGGAACGTTCACGCGCCTGGCCAAACGGCAGAACAGCTTCTATGCCGCCTCGGACCCCAGCGACGTCGCCCGCGTCGAGGACCGCACCTACATCTGCTCCGAGCGCGAAGAGGACGCCGGGCCGACCAACAACTGGATCGCCCCCGCCGAGATGCGCCGCACCTTCGGTGAGATCTTCAAGGGCAGCATGCGCGGCCGCACCATGTACGTCGTGCCGTTCTGCATGGGCCCGCTGGGCGGGGAGATCTCCCAGCTCGGCGTCGAGATCACCGACTCACCCTACGTGGTCGTGTCGATGCGCATCATGACGCGCATGGGTGACGCGGCGCTGCGGCTCATCGAGGAGCGGGAAGGCTACGTCAAGGCCGTCCACTCGGTCGGCGCCCCGCTGGAGCCCGGTCAGGCCGACGTGCCGTGGCCGTGCAACTCCACCAAATACATCAGCCACTTCCCCGAGACCCGCGAGATCTGGTCCTACGGCTCGGGCTACGGCGGCAACGCGCTGCTCGGCAAGAAGTGCTACGCGCTGCGGATCGCCAGCACGATGGCCCGCGACGAGGGCTGGCTGGCCGAGCACATGCTCATCCTCAAGCTGACCCCGCCGTCCGGGGAGACCCGCTACATCGCGGCGGCGTTCCCCAGCGCGTGCGGCAAGACCAACCTCGCCATGCTCCAGCCGACGATTCCGGGCTGGAAGGTCGAGACGGTCGGCGACGACATCGCCTGGATGCGCTTCGGCGCCGACGGCCGCCTGTACGCCATCAACCCCGAAGCGGGCTTCTTCGGCGTGGCGCCGGGCACCGGCGAGGCCACCAACGCCAACGCGATCAACACGCTCTGGGGTAACAGCATCTTCACCAACGTCGCCCTCACCGACGACGGCGACGTGTGGTGGGAAGGGCTGACCGAGGAGCCTCCGGCGCACCTGACCGACTGGAAGGGGCGCGACTGGACCCCGGACAGCGCCGAGCCCGCCGCCCACCCGAACGCCCGCTTCGCGGTGCCCGCCGCGCAGTGCCCGACCATCGCCCCCGAGTGGCAGGACCCCAAGGGCGTGCCGATCTCGGCGATCCTGTTCGGCGGCCGCCGCGCCACCGCGGTCCCCCTGGTGACCGAGACGCTGAGCTGGCAGCACGGTGTCTTCACCGGCGCCAACATCGCCTCGGAGAAGACCGCCGCGGCCGAGGGGAAGGTCGGCGAGCTGCGCCGCGACCCGTTCGCGATGCTGCCGTTCTGCGGATACAACATGGGTGACTACTTCGCCCACTGGGTCAAGATGGGCCAGCGCGAGAATGTCCGGCTGCCGCGCATCTACTACGTCAACTGGTTCCGCAAGAACGACGACGGCAAGTTCATCTGGCCCGGCTTCGGAGAGAACAGCCGCGTGCTCAAGTGGATCGTCGACCGCCTCAACGGTGAAGCCGACGCGGTGCGGACCCCGATCGGCCTGCTCCCCGCCGAGCTCGACACCGAGGGCCTCGACATCTCCGCCGAGGATCTGCGGACCCTGCTGAGCGTGGACAAGGAGATCTGGAAGGACGAGGCGTCGCTGATCCCGGCCTTCTTCGAGACTTTCGGCGACCACCTTCCCAAGGAGCTCTGGGAGGAGTACAACGCGCTGGTCGACCGGCTGAACTGAGGTCCCGGCGACTGCAACTTCCGTGCGGCCCCGTGCGTCTACATGACAACGGGGCACACGCCCCGCCTTCCCCCCGGAGGCGGACATGGAGTTCGTACTGTTCGTCACGTCCCTCGTTCTCGCCGTGGCCGTCCAGCGCACGGTGGCGGCGCTGCACGACGAGCATCGCAGGGTTCGCTCGGCCGCGCCCGGTTCCGGCCATCCCGAGCTGGGCCCCTACGAGCTCGCCTATCTGTCCGGCGGGCCGCGCCGGGTGGTCAACACCGCGCTCGGCCTGCTGGCCAGGGCCGGTGCCGTCCGGGTGTCGCGGGGCGGGCAGGTCAGCCTCGTGATCGGGGCCCTGGACCGCTCCGAGGCGATCGAGCAGGCCGTCCTCGACGCCCTCCGCGCCCGCGGCAACTCCTGCCTCGCGGCGGAGCTGCGCCATACGGTGGCCCAGGGGCAGGCCATGGACGGCCTGCGCTACCGCCTGGTGGGAACGGGCCTGCTGGTGCCCGAAGGCGCGCTCGCCGAGGCGCGGAGGCTGCTGAACCGGCTGCCGATCCTCACGGCGATCGCGGGCGTCTGCGAGGTCGCCGCCATTCTCACCATCACCTCCTGGGGGTTCCTCAGCGTGGGCTCCGCGGTGGCGAGCGGCCTGGCCGGGGTCGGCGGTCTGGTCACCTACTCCCGGCAGAAGCGGGCACTGCGAGGAGTCGTCAGCGAGGCCGGAGGCGAGGCGCTCGCCTCCGCCCGCAGGATCCACGTACGCGGCGCCCGCCCCGCGACCTCCGACCTGGCCCTCGCGGTCGCGATCCCGGTCGCCCTGTACGGATTGGACGAGCTGGAGGATCCCGCTCTGGCGGCGGAGCTGAACCGCGCGCAGGCCCAGGGGGCCGCGACCGGCTCCAGCTGCGCCGGGGGCGCCTGTGGCGGCGGCTCTTCCGGCCCGGCCGACGGATCCTCCTACGGCGACGGCTCCTCCTATGGCGGCGGCGGTGACTTCGGCTCCGGCGGCTGGGGCGGCGGGGGAGACTCGGGCGGTGACTCGGGTGGCGGGTCGAGCTGCGGCGGCGGGTCGGGCTGCGGCGGCGGCGGATGCGGGGGTGGATGCGGTGGCGGCTGAGCGTTCGCCGTGGGTGACGGGGGAGGAGTAGTGATGGGGAGCGAGAGGCTGGGAGTCGGCATCGGGTGGCGGCCGGAGATCGATCTGACCGTGGAGCGCATGCCCGGCGTCGACTTCGTCGAGGTGGTGGCGGAGAACGTGCGTCCCGACCGGCTCCCGGAGTCGCTGCGGGTGCTGCGCGCCCGTGGGACGCCGGTCATCCCGCACGGCGTCGGGCTGGGCGTGGGCGGGGCCGAGCCGCCTGATCCGGCCCGACTGGCACACCTGGCGGCCTGCGCGCTGGCCCTGGACGCGCCACTGGTCAGCGAGCACCTGGCATTCGTGCGCGCGGGCGGCATGGAGGCCGGTCACCTGCTCCCGGTTCCGCGCACCAGGGCCGTGCTCTCGGTGGTCGCCGACAACGTACGGCGGGCGCAGGCGGCGCTTCCCGTCCCGCTGGCCCTGGAGAACGTGGCGGCCCTGTTCGGCTGGCCGGAGGACGAGATGACCGAGGCGCAGTTCCTCGGCGAACTGGTGGAGATGACCGGGGTGGGCCTCCTGGTCGATGTGGCCAACCTCTATACCAACCAGGTCAACCTGGGCCTGCCGGCCATCGGCGCGCTGGACGGCCTGCCGCTGTCCGAGCTCGCCTACGTGCACGTCGCTGGTGGCCACGCCCATCACGGGGTCTGGCACGACACACACACCGCGCGCGTCCCCGATGAGGTGCTGGACATCCTGTCCGAGCTCTGCGCCCGGGTCGATCCGCCCGGCGTGCTGCTCGAATGGGACGACGACTATCCCAGTGACGCCGCGCTCGAAGCGGAGCTCGGCCGCATCCGTGGCGCGATGGCCCGCGTCTGATGATCGCACCCGACGATCACGCTCGCGCCGCGTCGCCCGTCGCCCAGGATTCCCCGGTCGCCGCTCAGGGCTCCCCGCCCGTCGCCCAGGACTCTCCGATCGGTGCCGTGAAGGAGCCGGCCGGTGCCGTGAAGGAGCCGGCCGGTGCCCGGGAGGCACTGGCCGCCGCCCAGGCGCGGTTGCTGGCCGCCCTGGTCGCGGAGGGGGAGCCGCCCGCGGGATTCGACGAGGCGCGGCTGCGGATCCAGGCGTCCAGCCTGATCTCCAAACGGCGCGCGACGGTGGGCAGGCTCCGGCCGGACCTCGTCGCGGCGCTCGGTGGTGACTTCGCGCGGGAGTTCGAGGCCTACGCCCGTGGCCGCCCCAAGCCGCCCGGCGGTTCCCGTGCCGACGCCCGGGACTTCGCCGAACGGCTCGGAGAGGCGGGGCGAGTGCCGCCGGAGCGGGAAGCGGCCACCGGGGCCCGTCGATGGTCGCGGCTGCGCGACGGCGCCCGGAGACTGCTCAAGCGCGCCGGCCCTGCGGGGGGATCATGACCCTCGGGCGGCGCGGGCACATCCGGCACCGGAACGTTCGTTGGGAACGTTTTGGCAGGCTGTGCCGGGGATACCCTCTCTGAGGTGGGGGGACTGCGTTGCCTTGATGGGTCGTATCTGACCGTTACGCCGGTGGCGTGCCGGGACAGCGTCGGCCTGCCGTACGAGATCACGCTCGAACTCCACCGGGACGGCGCGCTCTACGGGACGGTGGGAGAGCGGTGCGGCTGGCTCCTCGTCCGGTTGGCCCGGGGCGTCGCCGAGGCCCGTGCCGTTTCCGAGGCGCAGTGGCCCGATCCCGACGACCGGTTCCCCGATGAGGAAGAACTGTTCGCCTTTCGTTACCGGACGAGGAACGGGATCGTCAGCGGCGGCGAACTCCGATGTCAGCTGCGCACCATCCCGATCTGGATCCCCGCCCAGCGCGGGGCCACCGGCGAATGGCGGCTGACCAGACGGGCGTTCGTGGAGGCGTGGGGCGGTGGTGGAGTGGGCATGAGGGCGGTGCTGACCTCGGCCGAACTGGCGGCCTTCGTGGAATCGCTCGTCACCGAGGCGGAGGAGTGCCTGGCACCCCAGGAGTCCGGCAACCCGACCAGAACCCGATAGACGGGGCGGAGAGGTCTCCCGGGCGGTGATAATTGCCTGTCAGCGCCCTTCGTCGGCGGGGCGTTGAGGGGAGGGGCTCCTATGGGCGTGCGCGATCTCGTCTACCGGCTGTACGAGCGACGGCTGGAGGCGAAGCTGCTCCGCCAGAAGGACATGTTCCCCAGGCACGTCGGCGTCATCGTCGACGGTAACCGGCGCTGGGCGCGCTCGATGGGCATCGCCGACGTCAGCCGAGGTCATCGCAAGGGCGCGGACAAGATCTCGGAGCTGCTCGGCTGGTGTCGCGAGGCCGGTGTCGAGGTCGTCACCGTGTGGCTGCTGTCCAGCGACAACATCAACCGGTCCAAGGACGAGCTGGACCTCCTCGTGAAGATCATCGAGGACGTGGTCCAGGAGCTCGTCGCCGACGGGTGGCACATCAACCCCATGGGCGCGCTCGATCTTCTGCCCGCTCACACGGCTCATGTCCTGAAAAACGCAAAAGAAGCAACATCACACCGTCCGGGTTTGATTGTGAACGTTGCTGTTGGGTATGGAGGAAGGCGTGAGATCGCTGATGCGGTGCGCTCCCTTCTCCAGGAGCACGCCAGCAAGGGCGCGAGCATCGAGGAGCTGGTCGAGGTCCTCGATGTGGAGCACATCGCGGAGCATCTCTACACGCGCGGCCAGCCCGACCCGGATCTCGTCATCCGGACCTCGGGGGAGCAGCGGCTTTCCGGCTTCCTGCTCTGGCAGAGCGCCCACTCCGAGTTCTACTTCTGCGAGGCCTACTGGCCTGACTTCCGCAGGGTCGATTTCTTGCGGGCTCTCCGCTCCTATGCCGCGCGGCATCGACGGTACGGCTACTGAAACACCACATGAACACCCCCTTTCGGACAGGCTTGTGCCTTGGGAAGGTGGGTATTCAGGACGTACCGTAACAAGTAGGCGGGCACGGTCCGCCTACTCCGGAGAGGGCTCGCCTTTGCGTCACGACTGCCAAGGAGGGCCGGTCACCGGCGCCTGCTCGGCAAGCCGCGAGCGTGAGCCCGGGTCCGGTCCGCATCCCAGCTCATGGCAGGGCGCCCCCCATGGCGCCCGGGGGAGAACGCGTGGCAAACCCTTCGTCCTCACCCACGTCGCCGGTAACCAGCCGGCGCACGTACGTCCTGGACACCTCGGTACTGCTGGCTGATCCAGCGGCGATGAGCCGCTTCGCCGAGCACGAGGTCGTCCTCCCGATCGTCGTCATCACCGAGTTGGAAGGCAAACGCCATCATCCAGAACTCGGATACTTCGCGCGTAAGGCGCTGAGATACCTTGACGACCTGCGGGTGACACATGGGCGGTTGGACGAGCCCATGCCGATCGGCGAGGGCAGCCTCCGGGTCGAGCTCAACCACAGCGACCCATCGATCCTGCCCGTCGGTTTCCGGCTCGGCGACAACGACACCCGTATCCTCACCGTGGCGCGGACCCTCGCCGCGGAAGGGCGCGACGTGGTGCTGGTCTCCAAGGATCTGCCGCTGCGCATCAAGGCCGCCTCCATCGGTCTGGCCGCGGAGGAATACCGCGCCGAACTGGTGGCGGAGTCGGGCTGGACCGGCATGGCCGAGCTCCAGGTGACCGACGAGGACGTCGAGACGCTCTTCGAGCACGGCACCGCCGATCTGGTCGATGCCCGTGACCTGCCCACCCACACGGGCCTGCGGCTGCTGTCCAGCCGGGGTTCGGCGCTGGGCCGGGTGCTGCCCGACAAGTCGGTGCGTCTCGTCCGCGGCGACCGCGAGGTGTTCGGCCTGCACGGCCGGTCGGCCGAGCAGCGCATCGCGCTCGACCTCCTGATGGATCCCGAGGTCGGCATCGTCTCCATGGGCGGCCGGGCGGGCACCGGCAAGTCCGCCCTCGCCCTCTGCGCGGGCCTGGAAGCCGTCCTGGAGCGCCGTCAGCACCGCAAGGTCATCGTCTTCCGCCCGCTGTACGCCGTGGGCGGCCAGGACCTGGGCTACCTGCCCGGCTCCGAGAACGAGAAGATGGGCCCGTGGGCGCAGGCCGTCTACGACACCCTCGGGGCGGTCACCACGCCCGAGGTGATCGAGGAGGTCATGGACCGGGGCATGCTCGAGGTGCTCCCGCTCACCCACATCCGTGGCCGCTCCCTGCATGACGCCTTCGTGATCGTGGACGAGGCGCAGTCGCTGGAGCGCGGGGTGCTCCTGACCGTGCTGAGCCGGATCGGGGCCAACTCGCGGGTCGTGCTCACCCACGACGTCGCCCAGCGCGACAACCTCCGGGTGGGCAGGCACGACGGTGTGGTGGCGGTGGTGGAGAAGCTCAAGGGCCACCCGCTGTTCGCGCACGTCACGCTGACCCGTTCGGAGCGTTCGCCGATCGCCGCCCTGGTCACCGAGATGCTGGAGGACGTCACGATGTAGGCGGGGTCCCGCCGTCCCGCCGGTCCCGTCCCCGCGAGCCGCCGTCCTGGCGGCCGCGGGCACGGGACCCGTGGCAGCGGGCTCGATCACGGCGGGAGCCGCACGCCTTTCGCCGCGAGATCGCGATACTCGAAGCAGGTGTGATCCCCCAGCGACTCCGGGGTCCCGGGAAACAGCCGGGTGACCTCGACGCTCCAGATGCTCGCCTGCTTGTTCTGCCTGATGGTGCAGGTGATCTGGGCGAGCCCCTCCCGGGAGACCTTCCCCGTGCCCGTGATGATCACATTCAGCCGGTAGCCCTGGTTGTCCACGGGATCGTTGCGTTCGGCGGTGTCGGAGTAGCGGGTGCTCTCGGTGTCGTAGTGGCTGAACTCGTCGAGCGCGCTGCTCAGGCCCGGTTTCGGCGGCAGCTTCCCGGCCCGGAACAGGGTGGTGATGATGTTGTCCGCCGAGTCGGAGGCCACCGGGATCCTGACGGGCTCCAGCCGGCCGTCGCGGAGCAGGTAGACCGTCACCAATGTCGGGCTGTAGCTGATCACCGGCGGGTGGCCCTGGTCGCGCACCCCGGTGGGGGCTATCCCGCAGCCGCACAGCGCCAGGGCGGCCAGGAGCAGGCTTCCCAGCCGCCTGGCGGCGGGCGTGGCCGTACGGCGGGGCCTGGCCGCCGGGGCGGCCGGAGCGTGAAGTCGCGTGTCAACCGGAGCCGCAACCGCAACCGGAGCCGGAGCCGGAGCCGGAGCCGCAACCGGAGCCGCAACCGGAGTTGGAGTCGGAGCCGGAGTGTGGAGCCGTGTGCCGCGCGGGGACGTACGGCGGGCCCTCATGCCGGGGGCAGCCAGACCGTGAAGAGCGTGCCCGGTTCCTGCCGTCGCACCGAGATGGTGCCGCCGTGCAGGCGCGCGTTGGCCCGCGCGATGGACAGGCCCAGGCCGCTGCCGTCACCCCGGGCGCCCGCCTTGTAGAAGCGGTCGAACACGTGAGCCAGAGCCGTCGCCGGGATGCCCTTGCCGTGGTCGCGCACTTTCACCTCCAGGCCGTTGGGAGTGCTGCGGGCGGTCACCACGACGGGGGGTTCGCCGTGGCGCAGGGCGTTGCCGACCAGGTTCGCCAGGATCACGTCGAAGCGCAGGGGGTCGACGGAGAAGGCCAGCCCCTGCGGCACGTTCACCTCGACCTGCTCCGACCAGCCGCGCAGCTCCAGGCAGTCCCCGATCGCGTCGGCGACGTTCACGGTGTCCACGTGCAGCGTGGCGGTGCCCGAGTCGAACCGGCTCGCCTCGATGAGCTGCTCCACCAGGGTCCGCAGCCGCCCGATCTCCCGCAGCACCAGCCGCACGGCCGCCGCCGGCTCCCGGGGCAGCCGCTCGGCCTCCTCGGAGAGCATGTCGGTCACCGCGGTCATCGCGGTCAGCGGGGTTCTGAGCTCGTGCGAGACGTCGGCCACGAACCGGCGGGACATCGCCTCCAGCGAGCGCAGCTCGGACACGCTCCGTTCCAGGGCTGCCGCGGTGTCGTTGAACGTCGCGGTGAGCTCGGCCAGCTCGTCCTGGCCGTGCACCGGCAGGCGGGTGTCCAGGTGGCCGGCGCCGAGCGCGCGGGCCGCCGACCCGAGCCGCCGCACCGGCAGCAGCACCCGGCGGGCCGACAGCAGCGCGACGGCGAGCGCGATGATCAGCATGATGATTCCCGCGGTGGCCAGGGGGCGCCGCAGGTCGGTCAGGAGCTGCTCCTCCTCTGCGAGGGGGACGAACACGAAGACGCTCATTCCGGTGGGCTGGGCGATGCTGTAGGGCTCGATCCGCCACACGGGGGTGCCGATGAGCAGCCACATCTTCCCGTCGATCTCCTGGAGCTCGGTCACCATCCGCCGGCTGGCCCCGATCTTGAGGGCGTGGGGGACGTCGCTCATGCTGAAGTCGCCGTCGGGGTAGAGGTAGTCCTCGTAGCTGACCACCACCCCGCCGTTGCGCATGCGCAGGCTCTTCTGGAGCGTGCTGATCTGCGTGTCGGTCGGCGGACTGTCTCCCGGCCAGAGCGCGCCGATGGGCACCCTGATGCCCTCCAGGGTGTCGCGCACGTCGCTCACGGCCACCTGCTCGGCCAGGCTGATCACGCGGCGTTTGACCAGTTCGTAGCCGATCCCCGCGACCAGCGTCGAGGCCGTCACCGCGATCAGGGTGAAGGTGATGACCAGGCGGCCGCGCAGCCCGGTGTAGGCCCGCTTCACGGGGGACTGAACCGGTAGCCGAAGCCGCGGACGGTGTGGATGAACTCGGGCTCGGCGGGCACCGATTCGATCTTGGCGCGGACCCGCTGGACGCAGGCGTCCACCAGGCGGGAGTCGGCGACGTGAGTGTGATCCCAGACGGCGCGCAGGAGATACCTGCGGTTGAGCACCTGGCCCGGATGGCGGACCAGTTCGAGCAGGAGCCGAAGCTCGGTCGGGGTCAGGTGGACCTCCCGGCCGGCCAGCGACACCTTGAGCGCCCCTCGGTCGATGACCAGGTCACCGAAGGTGATGCGGTCGGAGGCGACCGACTCCACCCGGCGCAGGATGGCGCGGATCCGGGCGTCCAGCACGCGTGGTTCGACCGGCTTGACCACGTAGTCGTCGGCTCCCGCCTCCAGGCCCACGACCACGTCGAGGTCGTCGCCCCGCGCGGTGAGCAGGATCACCGGCAGCTGGTCCAGCCTGCGGATGCGGCGGCACACCTCCACCCCGTCGATTCCGGGGAGCATGACGTCCAGGATGACGATCTCCGGACGGCGTGCCCGGATGTGGTCGAGCGCCTCCTCGCCGCTGGCGTAGGAGGTCACGGAATGGCCCTGGCGCGCCAGCGCCAGCTCAAGCCCGGTCCGGACCGAGGGATCGTCTTCAACAAGGAGGATGCCGGCCACGCGGTCATTATTAATGCAATGCCCGATAAGACCTGCATCATCACGAAACTGTGACACGAGGGGGACAGAAACCCGATGTGCCCTTGAGAGCCTGACAGAAGCGCTCCCGACGGCTCGGGGGTACGTGGGGGGCTCGCGCGGTAGGTGTGATGAAAATCACACCTACCGCGCTAAATGTCAGTAAAGTCCAGGTAACCAGCCAGTAGGCGGCAAAGAAGCCGGCGAACCGCATGGGGAACACCAACCAACTCTCCCGTTCGGGTTGCGGACCACCCCCCTGTCCACGGCAAGCTCATAGGTCGTGAGTTCAGGATCACCGCACTTGAAGGAGCACTCAGCTCCCCGCCCCCGCCGTACGGCCGACAAGCCCGTCAAGGCGAAGAAGCAGGGATGGCTGACCCCCAAGCGCGTCGTCATCATCGGCGCGGTGGCGGTGATCCTCGTGGGCGGCGGGGGCTTCACCGTCTACACCGCGATCCAGAACGCCTCGGCCCCGCCGGCCGCGCCGCTCAGTCTGGACGACCTGTCGAAGATGCTCGGCGACAACCCGTTCGGGCCCGATCCCAAGGCCGACGTGCTGAAGGCCCAGGCGGCCCAGGCGCTCAAGTCCGACAGGCTGAAGGCCCAGCGCGACCATCGCAAGCCGCTGGCCGCGATCGTGATTCCCAAGAAGGCGCCCGGCGGCGGCGGCTTCGACCCGCAGGCGCTCCCGCCCGGCACCGCCAACCCGACCGGCAACAAGGCGCTGGGCAAGCAGATGCTGGAGGCGCGCGGCTGGGCCGACCAGTGGGGTTGCCTGGAGAAGCTCTGGATGAAGGAGAGCGGCTGGAACGAGCGGGCGATGAACCGCTACAGCGGCGCCTACGGCATCCCCCAGTCGCTGCCCGGCCACAAGATGGCCAGCGCCGGCAATGACTGGCAGACCAACGCGGCCACCCAGATCGAGTGGGGACTCGGTTATATCAAGGGTCGTTACGGTACGCCTTGTGGTGCCTGGGGCCATTCCCAGGCCAAGGGCTGGTACTGAGACACCAGGAGTCGGCAAGTCTGGCCGCCTGCCGGCCGTGGGCGTCGCACGCTTGGCCGTATGGATGTGAAGGTCAGCGTGGTGGTGCCGGTGCACAACCCCGGTGATACCGCCGACGCGTGTATCCGTTCGGTGCTGGAGCAGTCGATGCCCTCGCAGGAGTACGAGGTCATCTTCGCCGACGACGGATCGGACGACGGGATCCAGCAGCGCCTCGACTCCGTCGCGGCGGTGCGGCCGAACGTGCGGGTGCTGCATCTGGGCCCCGACGGCTCCGCGACGCGCGCGCGCAACATCGGGATGGCGATCGCCAAAGGCGAGTACGTCTACCTGATGGGGCAGACGGACCGTCTGGAGCGGGTCGCCCTGGAGCGGATGTACGAGCGTGCGGTCGAGACCGACGCCGACATCCTCATCGGGCGACTGGTCAACGACCAGGGGCCGCCCTCCACCGTGTTCGACGGAGACCGCGAGCGCGCCGACCTCTTCAAGGACCGGCTGCTGTCGCTGCTCACGCCGCACAAGCTCTACCGCAAGACGTTCCTGGACGTCGAGGCGTTGAGCTTCCCCGAACCCGGCGGGCGCCTGGCCGAGCAGTCCTTCGCCATCCGGGCGTACTCGCGGGCGAAGGTCGTCGCGATCCTGGCCGACCAGGTCTGCTGCCACGTCGAGGAGCGGCTGGAGCCGCCGGGCGACCCCTACGTCCGGGGCGCCGAGCTGCGCGAGCTGCTCGACATCATCGACTTCGAGGTTCCGGCCGGGCGCCAGCGCGACCGGATGTACGCGCACTGGTTTCGCACCTCGGTGCTGCGCCGGCTCGGCGGAGGCAGGTTCGTCTCCGCGACCCCCAGGGAGCGGGCGATCATCTTCACGGCCCTGCGTGAGCTGACCGTCCAGCGTTTCCCCCCGCGCCTGGACCGCCACCTGCCCGTGCATCTGCGCGCCCGCGCCGCGCTGCTGCGCGCCGGCCGGCTGGACCAGCTGGTCGTGCTGGCCGAGGCGATGCGCGGCACCCGTCTGCAGGCCGACCTCCGGGAGGTCGTCTGGGAGGACGGCACGTTCATCATGGGACTCACCGTGGAGATCATGCGGGGCGACGGGTCCCCGATGCGCTTCCTGCCGTACGGCGAGGACGGCCTGCTCTGGGAGCCGCCCGTGCCCCTCGACGGGCTTCGCCTCGCACCCGAGCTGGCCGACGTCTCACAGACCGCATCCCGCGCCCGGTTCGAGGTCTACCTCAGGCACGAGGAGACCGGGCTCGTCTACTTCCTCCCGGTGGCCTGCTCGATGACGCGCTCACGCCACCGCAACGGGGTCAGGTTGCAGGTGAGCGGCACGGCCCGGCTGGACGTCGCCTCCGCCGCCCTCGGCCGCCCGCTGCCGCCCGGATTGTGGGAGATCCACGTGCGCATGTACGGCGGATCCCACCGCGCGCGCACCCGCGTGACCGGCTCCCCGCTGAACTGCACGGGGGTGCTGGCCGACTACTCCAAGCGGCTGGTCATCCCCTGGTGGTCCGACCGGGGCGAGCTGGGGGTCTGCGTGGAGCCCCGCTCGTTCGCCGAGTCGATCGTCCTGGTCTCGGCGGGGACGACCATCACCCGGCAGCGCGAGCACGTCTTCGTCGTCGTGCCCGTGCCGTACGTGCCGCCGAGCGGGGGACCGCCCGCCGAGCTGGTGCTGCGCCACGCGGCGCGCGGGGAGCGGGAGGTCTGCGCGCCCGCCCTGGTCGAGCCGGGCGTGCCCGGCCAGCATCCCGGACGGCTGGTGGCCAAGGTCCCCATCCGGCTGACGCGCCGCGCCGGCTTCCTCGCACCGGGTGACTGGACGCCGTTCCTGAGGGTGGACGGGGTGGAGACCGCGCTCCGCTTCGGGCTCGAGATGAGCCGCGGCGGCCGGGTGGAGATCCGCGAGTCGACCGCGGCCACGCCCGCGCCCCGGCGCCGGCTGCTCAGGCGGGTGCTGGCGCGGGTCCCCGGGGCACGGAGGGCGGTCCGGCTCACCCGGACCGTGCAGGAGCACTACCTGCCGAGCTGACAGCCGTTGACGAGGTCCCCGCTCGCGGGGCGCGGCACGGTCGCGCTCGGTGGCGGGCTCTGCCCCTGTTCCACCCAGCTCGTCAGGGCCTCGAACGCGCTGCGGAAACACGGCAGCAGCGGCCGGAGCCGGTCGGGGTAGGCGGCGTAGAGGCTGTCCACATGGGTGCCGTCGGCGATCCGGTAGTACCGGAACGGCCGGCGCTCGCCGACCATGTCCGCGTAGACGTCCCCGGACCGGGAGATCGGCAACAGCGCGTCCAGCGTGCCGTGCACGGTGATCAGCGGCTTGCCGATCCGCCCGGTGAGCCCGATCCTCTCCACCGCCCGGTACGGCTTGCGCGCGTCGTAGTCGTAGTCGGTGTCGCAGGCGGGGGTGCCCGAGGCACAGAAGGGCGTGCCCGCCTCGGCGTCGCCGTCGAAGGCGGGGTCGAGCTCCTCGCGGTAGACGCGCTGGGTGAGGTCCCAGTAGTACTGGTAGTGGAACGGCCACAGGAACTCCGACCCCCTGGCGAACCCGGCGTCGTACATCGCCTGGGTGTCGCCCTTCGGGTAGGCCCGCAGCGCCGGAGGCAGGAAGGTGAGCAGGTTGTCGCCCTTGACCCGCCAGAGCGTGCCCTCCCAGTCGACTCCGCCGTCGTACAGCCAGGCCCGGTTCTCCAGCTGCCAGCGGACCAGGTAGCCGCCGTTGGAGATGCCCGCGGCGTAGGTCCGCTCGGGGAGCCTGCCGTAGCGCTGCGCGAGGACCGCCTTGGCGGCGACCGCCACCTGGGTGACCCGCCGGTTCCACTCGGCGACCGCGTCGCCCGGCCGGCGGCCGTCCTTGTAGAAGGTGACCCCGACGTTGCCCTTGTCCGTCACGGCGTAGGCGTAGCCCTTGGCCAGCGCCCAGTCGGAGATGGTGAAGTCGTTGGCGTACTGTTCCCGGTTGCCGGGGGTGCCCGCCACCACCAGCCCGCCGTTCCAGCCGTCCGGCAGCCGGAGCACGAACTGGGAGTCGTGGTTCCAGCCGTGGGTGGTGTTGGAGGTGGAGGTGTCGGGGAAGTAGCCGTCGACCTGGATGCCGGGCACGTTCTTGGGGTTGACCGCCCCGGCCGGATGGAGCCCGGCCCAGTCGGACGGGTCGGTGTGCCCGGAGACGACCGTGCCCGCGGTGGTGAGATCGTCCAGGCAGGCCTTCACCTGAAGCTCGGCCCCCGGAACCGCCACCCGCTCCAGCCGGGCGCAGTGGCCCCCGTCCGGCGCCTGGGCACCCGACGCTCCGGTGGCCGCCACCCCGATGTCCGCCACCCCGGCGCCCGCGGCCGACGCGCCCGCCACCAGGGCGGCGACGGCCAGGGCGAGCCCGGCGACCGGCCCGCGGAGTCCCAACGCTGTGCGCATCCGTCAGCTCCGCTTCAGGTGGTCGATGAGGGCGGCGCGGAACTCCTCCGGCCGCTCGATGTGCGGGCTGTGACCGCAGTCGAGGACGATCTCGTCGTAGGCGCCGTAGCGCTGGAGCGCGGCCCGGGTCTGGGCGACCATCGGCTGTGCCGGGGTGCCCGGTGATCCGGGGACGACGCCGAGGGCGCCCAGGTGGGCCAGGTCGAACAGCGAGGTGTCGGAGACGATCACGTCGGCCTCGCCCCTGATCCACAGGATCGGCGGTTTCGGATCGATCGTGTGCAGGTCGTCCAGCCGCAAGTGCGTCGGCGCGAGCGCGTTGAGCACCCCCCGGTCACCGGGGGCGACGCCCGGCCACGCCTCGGACGTCGCCGCGTCACCCGGGTAGTGGTCCTCGCCGACCCTCGTCGAGAGCATCGACTCGACGAGTGCGTCCTCGTCCGCGATCACCGTGCCGGGCTTGACGTACGTGCTCCGCAGCACGTTCCTCGGCGACACCGGGGAGTCGTCGGAGCGGTCCCCGGCCGCGAGCAGCCGCACGAAGTCGGGGTTGGCCGCCCCGGCCCCGCCGCCGGTCCCGTCGGGGTGGTTCAGCGCGCCGTCCGGCCCGTTCGTGCCGCCGAAGCCGTACGGTGAGACCGGGTTGACCAGTGTCACGCTCCGCACCGCGGACGGCCGGTCGCGCAGCGCCTGGAGCACCACCCCGCCGCCCATGCTCCAGCCCACCAGGTGCGCGCTCTCCAGCCCGAGGGCGTCGAGCAGGGCGAGCACGTCGTCGGAGTAGTCCCGCAGGCCGCGGGTGGCGTCCACGGGCGCGGGATCGCTGTCGCCGAAGCCGCGCAGGTCCACCGCGAACGGCCGGTGCTCCCCGGCCAGGGCGAGCAGTGTCCCCCGCCAGAAGGCGGCGCTCGACACGTTCCCGTGCACGAACAGCACCGCCTCACCCCCGCCCGCGGGTCCACCCGCCGACAGCACGTTCTGGGTGATCCGGGCGGTGGGCACCCGCCGGTCGTCGAGATGCATCGAATGTTCTCCGTACGGCTCAGCGGGTGGTGGAGGTGGGGGTGCCCTCGGCGTCGCGCAGGGTGGCCAGGTCCCGACCCCTGGTCTCGCGGGAGACGAAGACGGTGATCAGGGTGAGCACGGCGGCGCCCGCCACGTAGAGCATGATCGGGAACGACGACTTGTAGGCCTGCAGCAGGGCCACGGCGATCAGCGGGGCCAGGCCGCCGGCGACGATCGAGGCGAGCTGGGCGCCGATCGACACGCCGGAGTAGCGCATCCGCGTGGCGAACAGCTCGGAGAAGAACGCCGCCTGCGGGCCGTACATCGCGCCGTGCATGACCAGGCCGACCGTCACCGCCAGGGTGACCGCCGCGAAGTTCCTGGTGTCGATCAGCGGGAAGAACGCGAAGGCCCACAGGCCCACGCCGGCCGCGCCGAGCAGGTAGACCGGTCGGCGGCCGAGCCGGTCGGAGAGCGCGCCCCACAGCGGGATCGAGAAGAAGTGGACGGCCGACCCGATCAGTACCGCGTTGAGCACGAGGGGCTTGCCCAGCTTGGCCGCGGTCGTCGCGTACACCAGCACGAACGCGGTGAGCACGTAGTAGGAGACGTTCTCGGCGAAGCGGGCGCCGATCGCGGTGAGCACGTCGCGCCAGTGGTGCCGGAAGACCTCCACGATGGGCATGCTCGTGGCGGGCTCGGCGTTGGCGACGGCCTGCTGGAAGACCGGCGACTCGCTGATGGACAACCGGATCCACAGACCGACCAGCACCAGCACGCCGGACAGCAGGAACGGCACGCGCCAGCCCCAGCTCTGGAAGGCGTCGGCGGACTGGACGGCGGCCAGCACCGCGAGCACCGCGGTGGCCAGGAGGTTGCCGCCGGGGGCGCCGGACTGCGGCCAGGAGGCCCAGAATCCGCGTCGTTGCGCGTCGCCGTGCTCGGAGACGATGAGCACCGCCCCGCCCCACTCACCGCCGAGGGCGAAGCCCTGGACGAGCCGGAGCAGGGTCAGCAGCAGCGGCGCCAGCGCGCCGACCGCCGCGTGGGTCGGCAGGCAGCCGATCAGGAAGGTCGCCCCGCCCATCATCAGCAGGCTGACGACCAGGAGCCTCTTGCGGCCGAGGCGGTCGCCGTAGTGGCCGAACACCAGTGCGCCCAGCGGGCGGGCGACGAAGCCGACCGCGTAGGTGAGGAAGGCCAGCAGGGTGCCGGTGAGCGGGTCCGACGCGGGGAAGAAGATCGCCGGGAAGACCAGCGCGGCGGCGGAGCCGTACAGGAAGAAGTCGTACCACTCGATCGTCGTGCCGATCAGGCTGGCCGCGACGATCTTTCCGATGGGCGTGCGGGTTTTCTCTGCCATCTCACTCACCAATGGGTTGCGCTGTTGGGGGGATGTCGGCTCACGGTACGTAGTGACCGGCGTCACTCCTATGGGTTCGGCCGCCATACCGGGCGGCCGGGCTATGTGGGCATCTCGGGCGGCGGGCGGAGGGAGCGGCGGAAAACGCGCGTTTTCCTCGTGAACCCGCGTGAACCCTCGTGAACCCGCGTGGACGTGTGTGAACCCTCGTGAACCCGCGTGGACGTGTGCGAGCGTGCGTGAACCCGTGTGGACGTGTGTGAGCGTGCGTGAACCCGTGTGGACGTGTGTGAGCGTGCGTGGGCGCATGAGGGAACGCTCACGCGCGTGTGGAAGCGCACGGGTGCGGGTGGGTGCGCACGGCGGCGCGCGTCAGGCGCTGAGGCGGTGCAGGCGCAGGGCCAGCTGGATCTCCAGGGCGCGCTCGGGGTCCTGCCAGTCGGCGCCGAGGAGCTGGGCGATCCTGTCCAGGCGCTGGGTGACGGTGTTGACGTGGATGTGCAGCACGTCGGCCGTGCGCGACAACGAGCCGCCCGTGCCGAAGTAGGCGGTGAGCGTGCGCACCAGGGCGGTGCCCCTGCGGGCGTCGTAGTCGAGCACCGGGCCGATCGCCGAGCCGAGGAACGCCTCGATGTCGCGCCCGTCGCCGACGAGCAGCCCGACGAAGCCCAGTTCGGTGGCGCCGGCCCCCTCCCCTGCCCGGCCCAGGGCCAGCAGCGCGTCGGCGCAGCGCTGCGCCTCGCGGTGGGCGGCGGCGACCTCCGCCGGGCCGCGCACCGGGCCGGAGGCGCCGGCCGTGGCGGGATGGCCGAGAGAGGCGCTGAGCTCGGCCGCCACCCGCTTGGCCAGGTGGCCCGGCTTGTCGCCGGGCAGTAGCAGCACCACCTCGTCCCCGCGCAGGGCGGCCAGGCCGTGGCTCAACGTCGCCTGGGAGGAGGCCCAGAAGGCGGCACGCTCGCGCCGGCCACCGTGGCGGACCACGACCACCACGTGGTCGGCGTCCAGGTCCACCCCGACCCGCCGGGCCCGCTGGCCCAGGCCGTCGAGGGCGGGACGGGAGATGAGATCGTCGAGCAGCTCGCCCCTGACCCGGCCCTCCGCCTCGGCCACCGTGCGCCGAAACAGCAGGAGCAGGGCGGTGACCAGCGCGGCCCGTTCGAGGATGCGCTGGTCGGTGTCGGCCACCTGGCCGTCGGCCCGCAGCACGAGCGTGCACAGCGGCTCGGCTCCCACGTCCACGGAGGCGACCAGCAGGTTGCCCTTCTTGACGGTGCGGCCCAGCGCACGCGACGACCGTGCGGCGTCCGCGATCACGGACGCGGTCGTCTCCGAGCTCCGCTTCGCATCCGCGACCCCGCCCTCCCGCTCCGGCAGGCCCGCGGCCAGCTCACCCGCGTCCCCGGTGATCGGCCGTCCGGCGTCGTCCAGCACGACCAGCGAACCGCCGAGCACCTCGGTGACCACGGCGGCGACGTCCTCGACCCCGCCGCCGCGCAGCACCAGGCCGGTCATCCGGTCGTGCGCGAGAGCGGCCCGCTCCACGGCCGCGCTGTGCGCGTTCACCTGCCGGTTGGCCTCGCTGAGCTCCTCCAGAGCGTTTCTGGTCTCCTGCAGCAGCCGGGCGTTGTCGATCGCCACCGCCGCGTGCGCGGCCAGCGAGCCCAGCAGCACCACCTCGTCCTGGGTGAACGGGCGCACGCTCCGGTTGGCCGCGAACAGCACCCCGATGACGCGGGCGCCCAGCTTGAGCGGCACGCCCAGGATGGCGACCAGACCCTCCTCGTGCACCGCGTCGTCGATGTGGAACATGTGGCGGAAGCGCTCGTCGGCGAAGTAGTCGGCCGTCGCGTACGGCGTCGCGGTCTGGGCCACCAGCCCGCCGAGGCCGGCGCCCATGGCCAGCCGGAGCGCGCGGAACTTGGCCGAGACCGAGCCGTCCGTCACCCGCATCCAGGTGTCGCCCCGCTCGGGGTCGTGCAGCGTCATGTAAGCGGCGTCGGTGCCCAGCAGCTGCCTGGCCCGGTGCACGATGGCCTCCAGGACGGCGTCGAGGTCCCGCAGCCCGGCCAGGTCGCCCGCGGTGTCGAACAGCGCCGACAGCTCGGCCTCGCGCTTGGCCCTGCGCCGCAGCAGCGCCCGCACCTTCAGCGCGGCGAGCTTGGCCTCCTCCAGCTCGGCCAGCCTCGCCATGTCGGCTCCGCCGGCCCTGGCGGCCAGGATGGGGCCTTCGAACTCGACCGCCGACGCCTCCCTGGCCAGCAGTTCGAGAAAGACCCGTGTGCTCATGCCCTCATTTTCTTTCATGGGTCGTCATGGCGACGCCGTCATGGCGACCTCAGCGGGCCGTCCAGCCGCCGTCCACGGGCAGGGAGGTTCCCGTGATGAACGAGCCGTGCGGGCCGCACAGGTAGGCGACCAGCTCGGCCACCTCCTCCGGCTCGATCAGTCGTTTGACCGCCGCGGGGGCCAGCATGATCTGCTCGACGACCTCGTCCCTGCCGATGCCGTGGGTCTCGGCCTGGGCCTTTACCTGGTTCTCCACCAGCGGGGTGCGGACGTAGGCGGGGCTCACGCAGTTGGAGGTGACACCATGGGGGGCGCCTTCCAGGGCGATGACCTTCGACAACCCTTCAAGCGCGTGCTTCGCAGTGACATACGCAGACTTGTACGGCGAGGCGCGGAGCCCGTGGACCGACGAGATGTTGACGACCCGTCCCCACCCTCGCTCGTACATGCCCGGCAGAACCGAGCGGACCAGCAGGAACGGCGCCTCCACCATGACCTTGAGGATCTTCGAGAAGACCTCGGGCGGGAACTCCTCGATCGGCGCGACGTGCTGGAAGCCGGCGTTGTTCACCACGATGTCCACATCGGTGGGCAGCGCGTCCACGAAACCGGGCGCCGACAGGTCCGCGACCACCGGTGTCCCGGAGACCTCCGCGGCCACCTTCGCGGTGGCCTCGGCGTCCATGTCGATCACCACCACGTGCGCGCCCGCGGCGGCCAGCCGTTGCGCGCAGGCGCGCCCGATCCCGCTGCCCGCCCCGGTCACCACGGCTCGCCGCCCCGCTAGGTCACTCATGCTGCCGAATCTAGGCAATCATCCGAATCCCAGCCCATGTCGCCAGCCGCCATAGTCGCGCCATCGCCTATGTGTGCCGGACGCATCCGCGTGCGGGACGCGTCAACGCCCGGCAACGGTCACCGCGAGGCGACGGGGTAGCGGATGATGGTCCGCATCTTCTCCGGAGCCGTACGGCCCGGCACGGACAGATAGATCTCGTGGTGCCTTCCGGCGACGGTGAGGCCCTGGTCGGCGACGAACTTCAGCAGCGTCTCGACGGTGGCCGGCTCCTCGTCGTAGGGACCCGTGTGCAGGATCTGGGCCGCCTCGCCCCCCGCCAGCGGGGCGAGGCGGATGCCGTCGACGTTCGCGCCCGGCTTCTTGCCGCGGACGGCGTGCACCGCCCGCGCCGCCGTCTCGGAGGTGACCCGCGCCGGCTGGGGAATGCACATGGTCCACCGCATGGCGGCGCGGTCGTCGGGAGTGCCCTCCCACAATCCTTCGAGCGGGGCGACCGAGTAGGTCAGCACGGGCTTGAGCTCCGCGCGGATCGCGTAGGCGACGCCGTACAGGCCCTCGACGACGGCCCGGTAGTGGTCGCCGGAGGGGTCTCCGGAGCCGTCCACCATGAGACAGGTCCGCTCGGGAACGTCCAGGAGCGACGGCGTGGCCTTGGCGGCGTAGAGGGCGGGGTAGGTCTTCTTCATGGGGCCAGGGTGGGCTCTCCCTTCGGGGGAGAGTCCAACCCGGCAGAGTCCGGCCCAGCCGTCGCGGTCAGACGGTGACCGGGTAGGTGAGCGCCAGTTCGTCGCCCGGTACGCCGCGGATGCCCCAGTTGACCTGAGGCGACTCCAGGATCACGATCTCCAGGTCCTCCACCGGGAGATCGAGCCTCTCCTGGACTCGGGCGAACAGGGCGCGGATCAGGTCGCGCTTGGCCTCGTCCGACCGGCCCTGGAAACAGACGATCTCCACGATCAGATACCGCTCGCTGCGCTGCGGGCAGAGCAGGTCCTCGGCGTCCAGCAGCAGGAACCGGTGGAATCTCTTGTCCTGGGGGAGCCGCCACACCTCGGTGAGGCAGCCGTGCACGGTGTCCGACAGCTCCTGACGCCGGTCGGACCAGACGTCGCGGCGGCCGTAGAATTTGATCTGAGTCATGGAACGAAGTGTTCCAGGGGCTGATCTACGACGGCGGCCGGGTCATGGACAGCACGTCGAGGAGGGCGTCGAGCTGCTCCTCGGTGATGGCGCCCCTGGCGACGTGGCCGCGCTCGATGACGACCTCCTTGATGGTCTTGCGTTCGGCCAGGGCCTGCTTGGCTATCTTGGCGGCCTCCTCGTAGCCGACGTGGCGGTTGAGCGGCGTGACGATCGACGGAGACGATTCGGCGTACTCGCGCAGCCGGTTGGTGTTGGCCGTGATGCCGTGGACGCAGCGGTCGGCGAGCAGCCGGGAGGCGTTGGCCAGCAGCCGGATCGACTCCAGCGCGTTGCGGGCGATGACCGGCAGCATCACGTTGAGCTCGAAGTTGCCCGAGGCCCCGGAGAAGGCGATCGCCGCGTCGTTCCCGATGACCTGGGCGGCGACCATGCACACCGCCTCGGGGATCACCGGGTTGACCTTGCCGGGCATGATCGACGAACCGGGCTGGAGGTCGGGGAGGTTGATCTCGCCGAGCCCGGCGCGGGGACCCGAACCCATCCAGCGGAGGTCGTTCGCGATCTTGTTGAGCGATATCGCGACCGTGCGGAGCTGCCCGGAGAGCTCCACGACGGCGTCCCGGGCCCCCTGGGCCTCGAAGTGGTCGGGAGCCTCGGAGAAGGGAAGCCCGGTGGCCTCCCGCAGCTTCGCGATGACCTGGGCGGCGAAGCCGGGCGGGGTGTTGACGCCGGTGCCGACGGCCGTGCCGCCCAGGGGAAGCTGGGCGAGGTGGGGGAGCGCGCCCCGCACCCGGGCGATGGCGTTGTCGATCTGGGTGGCGTAGCCGCCGAACTCCTGGCCGAGCGTGACCGGGGTGGCGTCCATCAGGTGCGTCCTGCCCGCCTTGACCACCCGCTCGAATTCGAGCGACTTCTCCCGCAGCGCGGTGGCCAGGTGCCTGAGGGACGGGATGAGGTGGTAGGTCACCTCGGTCGTGGCGGCGACGTGGATGGAGGTGGGGAAGACGTCGTTGGAGGACTGCGAGGCGTTGACGTGGTCGTTGGGGTGGACGGGCCGGCCCAGCCGCTCCTCGGCGAGGGTGGCGATCACCTCGTTGACGTTCATGTTGGACGAGGTGCCGGATCCGGTCTGGAAGACGTCGATGGGGAACTCGCCGTCCCACTCGTTCTCCGCGACGTCGGTGGCGGCCTCGGCGATGGCCTGGGCCAGGTCCTTGTCCAGCACTCCCAGCCCGGCGTTGACCTCGGCGGCGATCGCCTTGATCAGGCCGAGGGCGGCGATGTGCGGGCTTTCCAGCCCGCGCCCGGAGATGGGGAAGTTCTCCACCGCCCGCTGGGTCTGCGCCCGCCACTTCGCGTCCGCCGGTACCTTCACGTCACCCATCGAGTCGTGCTCGATCCGATACTCGCTCATGGGTCCAGTCTGCGACCTGAGAGATAAAGCGGAAATTCAGCGCATGTTCGCCACGACGAGGATCAGGATCACCACCACGGCGACGGCCGCCACTCCCATGAGGACGATCAGGCCGACGCGGGTCCTGGCCGGCGTGGTGGTCTGCTCCGGACCGCCCCGGCCCGCGATCGCGAACAGATCGGTCCCCAGCCCCTGATACGGCCGGCGGCCCTGGTCGGGTGCCGGCGGCACCGGCTGTCGCGGTCGCTCCGGGCCGGGCGCTCCCGACTGCCACGCGAGGTCTCCTCCGCCTCCCTCCGGCTCCGGGTGATGCTCGTCGGAGGCTCCGGGCCGCCAGGGGCGATCGCCGTCGGACGCCCCTGGTCGCCATGTACGGCCCCGATCGCCCCCTTCGGGCCCCGTGTGGCCGACAGGGCCCTCGCCGGGGACTCCCGGCCGCCAGGGGGCCGCGGACGCGGGTCCTGCCGGGCCGGGCGGCCTCACGATCTCCGTGGGCCGCGCGTCCGGGAAGTCCGGGGAGTCTCCCGCGCCCGGGTTCACCGGGGTCGCAGGCCTCCGATCCGACGACGGTCCCGGTTCCCGCTCGGCCGGAGCCGTCCCCGGCCGCGGGCCCGCCGGGGCGAGCGGCGGCGTCGCCGGAGGGAAGGCCGAGGAGAGAGCCCGGGACGCCTGGGCGGGCGGCTCGGGGGCCGAGTCCGGGGCGCCGGTGGGGAGGCGGAGGCCGCCCTTGGGACGGATGACCAGCATGGTGCGGTCGGCGTCGAACTCCTCATCCGCCGGATGGGCGTCGTCGGCCGCCGGCGGGGGCGCGCTCGCCGCTTGCGCCCGGGGCCCGCCCGCCGCCGCCGGAGGCGCGCTCGCGGGAGTCCCCGGACGCGTCCGCGCCGGGCCCGGCGGGACGACGGGCGTCACGGGGGTTGGCCCCGCGGAGGCCGAGGGCGTGTCGGCCACCGCCCGGAGCATCGCCGCCGCCTGTGCCGGCGTCAGCCGTAACGTGTGGTCCCGCTCCAGGAGTTGCTCCAGCACGGGACGCAGCGGCCCGGCCTGCGCGGGCGGATCGGCCCTGTCGGTCATCAGCGCGGCGAGGGTCTCGGCCACCGAGGACCGCTCGTAGGCCGGCCGGCCCTCGACCGCGAAGTAGAGCGTCGCCCCCAGCGACCACAGGTCCGACTCGGGCCCGGTGTGCTCCCCGCGGGCCCGCTCCGGCGCCGTGTATCCGGGGGAGCCGATCACCATGCCGGTCTTGGTGAGGTTGGTGTCGCCCTCGGCCTTGGCGATGCCGAAGTCGGTCAGCACCACCCGCCCGCTCTCGGTGATCAGCACGTTGCCGGGCTTGACGTCGCGGTGCAGCACCCCCTGGGCGTGGGCGGCGCGCAGCGCCCCGAGGAGATCGACCCCGATCTCGGCGACCAGCCGGGGCGGCAGCGGCCCTTCCTCCTCGACCACCTGCTCCAGGGAACGCGCCTGAACGAGCTCCATGATGATCCATGGGCTGCCGTTCTCGATGATCGCATCGTGCACGGTGGCCACGGAGGGATGGCTGATGCGGGCGGCCGTACGACCCTCACGGATCATTCGCTCCCGCAGTTCGGCGCGCTGTGTCTCGCTGAGCCCGGGCTCCTGGCGGATCTCTTTGACCGCGACCTCTCGGCCCAGGGAACGGTCGTAGGCACGCCAGACCGTCCCCATGGTGCCCCGGCCGAGTGGCGTGATCAGCTCGTAGCGGTCAGCGAGCAGGCGCGTCTGCTGTTCCGGCATGAGAAGAAGATAGCGATCCCTTCTTGAAGAACGCTTTATCCACGCTTACGAAGTTCCCTCGGCCACAGCAGGCGCGGGAGCATCAACCGGATGAACGGCGTCATGAACCGGATGAACGGGCGTTGGGCGGGGAGCCGTTCGGCCTGCTTGCGGTGCACGCCCTCGGCCGGTCGCCGGTGCCCGCGAGGCTGCGGCACCGGGGTCGGCATCGGCAGCGGCGCCGGGATCGGCGCGGAGCCGACCCGATGCGTTCCGCGGTGCTGCGGGCGACGGCTGAACGGGGGAGCGGTGATCGTCGCGGTGTTCCTGGGCGGCCTGCCCGCGGTGTTGCCCACGGGCTTGCCCTGGGTCCGTGCGATCGGCTCCTCGGCAGATCCGCCCGCCGCCACCCGGGCGAGCATCAGCGAGGCGCGCACCGCGTCGAGCCGGGCGTTCGGATCGATCTTGAGCAGGCCCTGCAACACCGGGGTCAGCGGGCCGGCTTTCTCCATCGGGATGGGCTCGCCGCTGGTCAGGGCGGCCAACGCGGCGGCGGCCGTACGGCGGCCGTGCAGGCCGCGGCCCTCGACGGCGGTGTAGAGGGTCGCGCCGAGCGACCACAGGTCGGCCGAGGGGTGGGCTTTTGAACCCAACACGCGCTCGGGGGCGATGTATCCGGCCGAGCCGAGCACGATGCCCGCCTGGGTGATCGACACGTCGCCTTCCAGCGCGGCCAGGCCGAAGTCGGTCAGCACCGCCCGGTCGTCGGTCACCAGGACGTTGCTGGGCTTGACGTCGCGGTGCAGGATCCCCTTGGCGTGCACGGCCCGCAGCGCGCCCAGGACCTGCCGCCCGATCTCCGCCACCTGGCGCGGCGGCAGCGGGCCCCGGTCCTGCAGGAGCTGCTCCAGGGACCGGGCCCGCAGCAGCTCCATCACGATCCAGGGGCGCTCGTCCTCGGTGACGACGTCGAAGACGGTGATCACCGAGGGGTGGGCGACCATCGCGGTCGCCCGTCCCTCACGCTCGGTCCTGGCGCACAGCTCCGCCCGCAGCTCCTCGTCGAGGACGAGGGGCAGCCGAACCTCCTTGACGGCCACCTCTCGGCCGAGCAGCTCGTCATGTGCTCGCCAGACGGTGCCCATGCCGCCGCGCCCGACCGGCTCCGACAGCCGGTAGCGCGCTGCAAGAAGGTATCCGGACGGCGCACGCATGTGGGGCAGCTTACCGATTTGCGTAATGCGACCAGTAGACACCGGGCCGAATCTTCTTGCGTTCTTCGGTCAGATTTTCGTGCTCGTAACTGTTGAGAAGCGCCGGGCGACGTCCGCCCAGTTCACGATGCCCCAGAGCTTCTCGACGTAGTCGGGCCGCACGTTGCGGTACTGCAGGTAGTAGGCGTGCTCCCAGGCGTCGAAGACCAGCAGCGGGGTGGTGTTCATGCCGACGTTGCCATGGTGGTCGTAGACCTGCTCGATCACCAGGCGGCGCGACAGCGGCTCCCAGGCAAGGATGCCCCAGCCGGAGCCCTGGACGCCCGCGGTGGCGGTGGTCAGCTGCTTGGCGAAGGCCTCGAACGAGCCGAAGTGCTCGTCGATCGCCGCGGCCAGCTCTCCGTCGGGACGGTCGCCGCCGTCGGGTGAGAGGTTCTCCCAGAAGATCGAGTGCAGGACGTGGCCGGACAGGTTGAAGGCGAAGGTCTTCTCCAGTCCGACCAGCCCGCCGAACTCGCCCTTGTCGCGGGCCTCGGCCAGCCGCTCCAGCGTGTCGTTGGCCCCCTTGACGTAGGCGGCGTGGTGCTTGGAGTGGTGCAGCTCCAGGATCTCGCCGGTGATCGCGGGCTCCAGCGCCGCGTAGTCGTAGGGCATGTCCGGAAGGGTGTACTCACCCATGGGGGTCTACCTCCTCGTCGATCATTGACCTTCCGGACACTATTGCAAATAGTTCGCATCTGCGTCAGCCTTGCGACTTAGTCCTGCCACTATTGCGAATAGTTCGCAACTAATTCATGATGGCAGGTGTAGGTTTGGTCCTTGAGGGGGTCTCATGCCTGTCGGGCTGACGTTCGACGCGAAGCCGGGCACCGCAGCGTTCCGGTCGATTTATGCGGCGGCGTTCGCACCGCCGCCGTGGCATGAGACCCCTGACCAGATCGAGGCGTTCGCCGATCGCCTGGCCTCCCATGCCCGGACGCCGGGTTTCCGATGCGACGCCGCCTATGTGGACGGCGAGCCCGCCGGGTTCGTCTACGGCTTCCCGAGCCCGGACCCGTGGCCCGACGACCGCCTCTACCGCCCCATCGCCGACGCCGTCGGCGACCTTTCGATGCTGGCCTCCCGCTTCGAGCTCCACGAGGTCGCGGTCGATCCCCGCTTCGCCGGGCGCGGGGTCGGCGCCGCCCTGGTCCGGCGCCTCACCGCCGGCGTGGGCGCCTCCTGGTTGGTGACCGCGCCGAAGGCCGCCGCGGCCGTTCGCCTCTACGAGCGCCTCGGCTGGCGCCGCCTGCGCGAGTTCACCGTCCGCGGCGAGACGTTCCGGCTCTACCTCTCGCCCGATTCCTGAGCCTCCCGTACGGCTCGCCCGGCCCCTCGGCCTCGCCGCCACCGTCTCTGTTCCCCGCGCGGGGCCGCCCCGGCGTCCGGGCCTTCCGTACGGCTCGCACACCCGGCGCCCGACCGGCCCGCCGTTACTCCTTGGCCGCCAGCAGCGAGTAGCGCACCTTGGCGCCCACCTGGGCGGCGGTCAGACGGGTGAGCCGGTAACCCTCGCGCCGCAGCTGCTTCAGCCGGGCCACGTGCCGCGACGCGATCAGCCCGCTGTAGCAGGACCAGGCGCCCTGCGTCCGCTTCCAGACCGCCGTGTACTTCCCGTCGGGAGCGATCGTGACATCCGGCCGGAAATGGTCGCGGGCCTGCCGGTCGAACTCGGCCTGGAACTGCTGTGCCGTCTGTTTGAAGGTGACGTGCCAGTCGGTGCCCTCGGTGTTCTGCACCCAGGCCGCGCTGTAGCGCAGGCTGCCGGGGACGCCGTAGATGGTGATCCACGAGGGGATGTATCCCTTGCGGGCCGCCTCGGCGTTGCGGATGCGGAACCGGGGGCTGGTCATCCCGAAGTGGGCCAGATGCCCGACCTCGCGCTTCTCCATGACGATCGCGAAAACCGCCGCCGAGCCGGCGCCGTGCGCGGCCGTGATCGTCTCCACGTAGCCCTTCGCGACCCATTTCTCCCAGAACGTCTGGTACTCCCCGAGCGTTAGGTCATGCGCGGTCACGTACGCGTCGCCCGGGACCTTGCCCCACAGCGCCGTGTAGCCCCGGTCGGTGATGGAGATCGACAGGGGGCGGAAGCCCGCCTCCTTGAGCCGGGCGGCCTGGCGGCCGTGTTCGGCGGCGCCGACGTCGTAGTAGGCGCGTGTGCCGCCCTCCGACACCGCCGGCGGCGAACCGGCGGCCGGTTCGTCCTCCTGGGTGGAACCCGCCGATCCGCCGCCCTCCTCCTCGGCCGGCTTCGACTTCTTGCCCACGGGCTTCGGCTTCTCGTAGGCCCCGGGGTTCTTCGCCGACTTGTCGCCGGTCTCCGGCTCGGCGGGGTCCTGCACGGGCTTGTCCTCGAATCCCGGCAAGGCCGGATCCCCCGTCGTCTTCCCGCCGGTCCCCGACCGCCCGTCCCGCTTGACGGAGCCGCTCCCCGGGCCCTGCGCCATCGTCCCGCCGGAGTCGCCGGTCGTGCCGAGCTCCGCCTGCCGTGCGGCCACCACCACTCCGGCGGTGGCCAGCACGAGCACCGCGCTCCCGGCGGCCAGCGCGACCCGCGTCCTGCGCCGCCTGGCCGCCGCCGCGACCTCCACGGTGTTGAGCTGCGGGGGACCCGCGGAGGGGCCGCCGACCAGCCGCACCAGCAGGTCCACCGCGTTGGGGCGGTCGGCGGGCTGTTTGGCGAGGGCCGCGGCCACGACGGGCCGGATCGTCTCGGAGACCGCCGTGAGGTCGGGCTGCTCGGTGAGGATGCGACGCATGATCGCCGGGATCTCGCCTCCCTCGAAGGCGTGCCTGCCCGTCGCCGCGAACGCGACGACCGCCCCCCAGGCGAAAACGTCGGCCGCGGGCCCCACCCGCTCGCCGCCGAAGACCTCCGGCGCCATGTACAGGGGCGTGCCCAGCATCTGGCCCGAGGAGGTCATGGTGATGCCGGGCAGCCGGGCGATGCCGAAATCGATCAGGCGTGGCCCGTCGGGCCCCATCAGGACGTTGTCCGGCTTGACGTCGCGGTGCACGATGCCCGCCTGGTGGATCGCGGCCAGCGCCGAGGCGAGGCCCATGGCCAGCCGGTGGACGGCGTCCTGGTGCAGCGGGCCGTCGGCCGTCACGAGCTCGCGCAGGCTGGCGCCCTCGATGTACTCGCTGACGATGTACGGCTGCTCGCCTTCGAGGTCGGCCTCGACGATCCGGGCCGTGAACGCCGGGGCGGTGCGCCGGGCCGTCTCCAGCTCGCGAGCGAAGCGCTCCCGCAGGTCGCCGTCGGCCCAGTTGGGCAGGTGCGGAACCTTCACCGCGAACCGCTGCCCGGCCTCGTCCGTCCCCAGGAACACCACACCCTGGCCGCCGCTGCCCAGCCGGCCGGTCAACCGGAATCGCCCGAGCCGGACGGGGTCGGACGGCTGCAGTGGCTGTATCTGCCTCATAGGTGCAGATATACCGGAAAGATCAACTAAAGGACAGAAAGATCCCCCTTTCTGTGCGCTCGCGGTGCCGTCGCTCAGTCACCGCGCAGGACCGAACGCAGCCGGGGGACGAATCCGTCGGGGTCGTCGACGAAGGCGATGTGGCCGCCGGGGAAAGCCGTCGGCTTCGTGCCGAGCGCCGCGGCGAGCGCGGTCGACGCGCGGTCGCAGAGCTGGCCGGCCGACTCGTCGCCGACGCCGACCACGATGCGGGTGGCCCCGGCGCGCAGGGTGGCGATGTCGGGCCGCCAGCGGGTGGTCGGGCGCATCTCGTGCATGAACCAGAAGCGCTCGGCAGCGACCTGCTGCGGATCGGGCTCGGCCGGCGCCGCCCCGGGCGTGCCGGCGGACTCGTCGAACGCGGGCATGGTGATGTTGGCGTTGATCATGAACTTGGCCCAGGCGCCCGCGGCGTCGCCGGAGACGTAGGTGGCGATGATGTCGTCGACCGCGGCGTCGCGCTCTTCACGGTCGTCGAGCAGCTCATTGAGCGGGGGCTCGTGCGCGATCACGGTGTGCACCTGCCCGGGGTGGGCGATGGCGAGCGCCAGCGCGCTGACGGCGCCGCCGCTGGAGCCGAAGACCGCGGCCGGGCCGGCGTCGAGGTGGGTCAGGAGCCGGGAGAGGTCGTCGGCGCGCATCTCCGGGGTCGAGTCCTGCTCGGGGTCGTCGAGGGGGCTGCGGTTGATGCCTCGCGGGTCGGTGGTGAGCACGGTGTGGTCGGCGGCGAGCAGGTCGGCCAGCGGCGCGAAGGACGTGGCGTCCATCGGGGCGCCGACGAGCACCACGAGAGGGCCACTGCCCCGCACCTCGTAGTGCAGTGTGGCGTCGGAGACCCTGAGGGACCCGGCGGTGACGGTCGTCGTGTGGTTCAACGAAATCTCCTGCAATGGTGCTGTGATGCTCGGTCGAAGGGGAGACTCCCGCCGTGGGGCAGAATCGTCGCTCGTGAGCGAAGTTTTTTCCGTACGGATCGCCGGCCCGGCCGCCGAGGGCATCGAGGACCCCGACCTGGCGCGGGCGCGCGCCGGGGACGACGCCGCGTTCACCCGCCTCGTCCAGCCGCTGCGCCGGGAGCTGCACGCCCACTGCTACCGCATGCTCGGCTCCACCCACGACGCCGACGACGCCCTGCAGGACGCCCTGCTGCGGGCGTGGCGGGGGCTCGCGCGCTTCGAAGGCCGTAGCTCGCTGCGCTCGTGGCTCTACACCGTGTCCACCCGCACCTGCCTGGACGTCGTCGAAGCCCGAGGCAGGCGGGCCCTGCCCGTCGATCTCGGCCCGTCCAGCGACCGCGCCATGGTCGGAGACACCCCGCTGACCGACATCGCCTGGCTGGGCCCCTACTCCGACGCGGGCCTGGCTCACGGCCCGGCCGGTCCGGACGCGCGCTACGAGCAGCGCGAAGCCGTCGAACTCGCCTTCGTCGCGGCCCTGCAACACCTGCCGGGCAACCAGCGGGCGGCGCTGCTGCTCTTCGAGGTGCTCGGTTTCTCCGCCGCCGAGATCGCCGCGATGATGGACACCACCACCACGTCGGTGAACTCCGCCCTGGCCCGAGCCCGCAAGGTCGTCGCGGAGAAAGTTCCCTCCGCCACCCAGCAGCGGACGCTGCGGGAGATCGGCGACGCGCGGGTGCGGGAGATCGTCGCCGGATACTCGGCCGCGCTGGAACGCGGTGACACCGACGCCCTGGTCGCGCTGCTCACCGAGGACGTCACCTGGTCGATGCCGCCGCTGGCGCACTGGTACCACGGGCTGGAGGCCGTCACCGACTTCGCCGAGCAGGTCCCGCTGACCGGCTGCGGAAGCTGGCGGCACGTTCCGATCAGCGCGAACGGCCAGCCCGGCGTGGGCTGCTACCTCTGGAACGACGACGCCGGCGCCTACCTCGGCTGGTCGGTCAACGTGCTGACCCTGCGCGGCGAGCGAATCGCCGAAGTCACCTCATTCATCGGTCCCGGCCACTTCGCGCCCTTCGGGCTACCCGCCACGCTGCCCTGACCGGGGAGCGACGTCCGACCCGCGCCGAAGGCCCGGCCCCGCTCCCTCCCCTGGAGGCGCGGACGCGGGAGCCGTGGACCGCTCGCCGAGCAAGGTGATCGCGGCGGGCAACAACACCCCCCGGACAACGGTCGCGTCGATCAGGACGGCGGCCGAGAGCCCGACGCCCATCATCTTGTACTCGATCGCCGACAGCACCACGAAGACGCTGAACGCGGCGGTCATGATCACGGCGGCGCTGGTGACGACGCCGGAACTGGTGCCGATCCCGGTGATGACGGCCTGGCGCACCGAGACGCCGGCGGCACGGCGTTCCCGGATCCGGCTGAGGACGAAGATGTGGTAATCCATGCTCAACCCGAACAGGATCACGAACATGAACAGCGGCAACCAGCCGACCACCCCGCCGTAGGGGGTGAAGCCGAGCGCCGTGCTCAGGTGGCCGTCCTGGAACACCCAGGTCAGCACCCCGTAGGCGGCGCCGAGTGACAGCAGGTTGAGAAGGACCGACACCAGGGAAACCGCCAGGGAACGGAACGAGACCGCCAGCAGCGCGAGCGCGAGCACGAGCACGAACCCGATCACCAGCGGTGAGCGTTCGGTGATCTGTCTGGTGAAGTCGTAGGCGAACGCCGTCTTGCCCGACACCGCGTAGTCCAGCCCGTCCAGTGAGCCGAGCGCGGCCGGGGCCTTCACGGCGCGCAGTTCCTCCAGGGAGCGGTTGGCCACCTCGCCCGTGCCGAAGTCGGCCAGCGGGACGCGGGCGACCATGATCCGGCCGACGCGCGCGGTGGAGACCGGACGCAGTTCCTTCACCGCCCGCCGTACCCCGGGAGCGTCCAGTGCGCCGGCCCGTTTCTCCCACACGACCACCCACGCGGGCAGCGGGCTGCCGGGGAACGCCTCCTGCATGCGGATCGCGGCGTCCACCACCGGGACCTCGCGGGGCAGGCTGTCGGTGACCGCGGCGTCCTGCAGCCGCATCCCGAACGCGGGCAGGGCCAGCACGACCAGGACGAGCGCGGCCAGGCCTCCCCACAGCAGCGGACGCCGCACGACCACGCGCGCCACCGCCGTCCAGAAGCGGGACTCGCCGGCCGCGGTACGGCGGCGGCCGAGCCACGGAACGCGAGCCCTGTCGACGCGGTGACCGAGCAGGGCCAGCAGGGCGGGCAGCACCGTGACCGAGCCGACCATGGCGAGACCGACGACCAGGACCGTCCCCGCGGTCAGGCCCCGGAAGTTGTCCAGACCGGTGAGCAGCAGGCCGGTCAGGCACAGCATCACGGTGAGACCGGAGACGGCCACCACGTGCCCCGAGGTTCGTGCGGTGATCTTGAGGGCCTCGGCCACGCCGTGTCCGGCGGCCCGTTCCTCGCGTTCCCGGCGCAGGTAGAACAGCGAGTAGTCGATGCCGACGGCGAGGCCGATCAGCAGCACGACGGAGGAGGTGGCGCTATTGACGGGGACCCAGTGCGCGACCACCTGGAGCAGGCCGAACGCGGTGAGCACGGTGGTGGCGGCCAGCAGCAGCGGAATTCCCGCCGCGATCAGCGAGCCGAACACCACCAGCAGGATCGCCACGGTGAGCGGCAACGAGAAGAACTCGGCCCGCTTCATGTCGTCTTTGATGCCGCCGTCCACCGCGTCCGCCAGGCTCACGTCTCCGGCCTGTGCCAGTCGTACGCCGGGATGCCTGGCCGCCACCTCCCTGACCACCGACTCGATCGCGGTGTAGTGGTCGCGGAACCGCTCGTCGGGTCCGGCGATCTGGACGTTGACCAGGCCGGAGCGTCCGTCCGCGGAGACCAGGCCGGCGCCGCCCGGCTCCAGAGGCGAGCGCAGGGCGGCGACCGCGCCCGGCGTCCGGCGCACGCTCGCGGTCAGATCCTCGACGGCACTCCTGACCTCCGGGTCGGCGGTGAGGGGCGATCCGCCCTTCTTGGATGAGCCGCCCTTCCCGAGTGGCTGGACCAGGACGTTCTCCTGCAGCGGGACGTAGCCGCTCTGGGCGTCCAGGACCCGGTCGGCGCGGCCGGACTCGCCCGGATCGGTGCTGTTCGCCGGGTCGAGGCCCAGGACCGTGCCGGCGAGTACGGAGACGGCCACCAGGGCGAACCACCCGATGACCGCGGTCACGCGGTGGCGGACCGACCAGGCGGCGATCCGCTCCGCCAATGGGCCGCGCGATTTGCTTTCAGGCAGCATGAACTGCTGTCCTTTCTATGAAGGAGCGTTCCTGTGAGTTGGCGCGTACTTCTTCGTTCACCTGGGCCGCCGAGTTGCCGCTCGGTGGCCCAGGACATGCGTGCCCGTAGGGCTATTCGACGGTCTTGAGGATCTTCTCGATCGCGGCCAGTCGCTCGCCGATATCACCGAGTTGCCGCTCGATGTCCCGCTGTGCGTCCGCGCTGCTCGATGCGAGCCTGCGGTATTCGTCCTCGCGTGCGAGCGCCGCGCGAGCCCGAACCGTCGCGCCGACCTGGACGATGATCACCGTGATCACCGTGGTGACGAAGACGAAGATGCCGATGGCGCCGGCCACCTCCGCCAGGCTGTGTCCGTCCATCATTCCGATCCCTCCGTGTCTGCCCCAGGTACGGTCAGCGTGCTCACCGCGGCCTGGATGGCCTGTGGGGTCAGCTCGATGGTGAACGGGTTCACCTCGTAGAACTTCATCGCCTTGCCGTCCTCCGAAAGCTCCGTCCGGCCCGTCACCAGCCCCGCCGCCTCCAGCTTGCGCAGGTGGACCTGCAGGAGGGGACGGCTGATGCCCAGCTCGCGGGCGAGCCGGCTCACGTAGTCGCGTCCTCCCGCGAGCGCCGCGAGGACGCGCAGCCGGTGCGGATTGGCCAGCGTGGCCATCACCTTCAGCAGCTCGTCCCCGGTCGGCGCCGGGGCGCTCACGACGCGTCCCCATACATGCAAATAAAAGTTAGCAGGTGCCTAGTCGGATTTACCAATCTGGGCCCGGAGTGAGTCGGGCATCGCGTCCATCCGTGACCTGGCCGCTCCTCACCCGGTCGGACCGCGTACGGAAAAGGCCCGGCTCCTCGAATGCGTGTTCGAGGAGCCGGGCCTTCGAGATCGGGGGCGGGACCCGCGGAGGTGAGACCGGGGTCAGCGGCGGCCGATGGACAGGACGGGGCCGGTCGTGTCGGTGAAGAAGTCCTCTATCTTGTCTGTCTAACTGCAACCGACTTATCATGCCGATCATGGTAGAGAACCCCCGTGTGCTGGGCGTGGTCCGGCTCAGCGTCACCACCGATGCCAGCACTGCCCCGGAGCGTCAGCGCGACGCCATCCAGCACTGGGCCAATTCCCCGCACGTCAACGGAACCCTGGTTGGTTGGGCTGAGGACCTGGACGTGTCCGGCGGCCTGGACCCGTTGAAGCGGCCCAAGCTCGGCCCCTGGCTCAGGGAGCGGGAAGACGAGTTCGATGTCATCGCCGTCTGGAAGATCGACCGGCTTACTCGTCGCTCCAAGCACTTCGCCGAGATGATGGAGTGGTGCCAGAAGCGCGGTAAGACCATCGTCTCTGTCACCGAGGGCATCGACATGTCCACCCCCATGGGAAAGATGTTCGCTCAGATCATCGCGGCGTTCGCCGAGGGGGAGCTGGACACGATCCGCGCCCGCATTCAGGCCAGCGCTCAGACCCGGCTGGAGATGGGCGTGTGGACCGGAGGGGTTCTTCCGTTCGGCTACCAGTTCACAAACAACGCTGCGGGCAAGGGCAAGAAGTTGGTCCAAGACCCTGAGTACGCGGCTCTTCTACGGGAGATCGTGGACAGAGTGAAGACTGACTGGTCGGCCTACCGGATCGCTGTAGACCTTAACAACCGCAAGGTGCCGACATGGCGGGACTATCTACGGATCAAGTCAGGGAAACCGTCGCGAGGAGTTCAGTGGACCTCAAGCACCATCGTGGCCATCGTCACCAACCCGACCGCCGCAGGGTTCTTCACCTATAAGGGGGAGCAGGTGGAGGACGAGGAGGGCAACCCGGTCATGATCGCATCGAACCCGATCATGACTGCGGAGGAGTGGAACCAGATGGTCATCCGCTTCACCACCGATGAACGCAAGGCGGTCAGGTCTACCCCGTCACGCTCGATGCTTGGAGGAGTGGCGGCCTGCGGTGTGTGCGGTGCCAACGTGTCGTCTGCGAAGAAGACAAAGCAGAACAAGAGCGGCACCGTTAACCACTTCTACTACGCCTGTAACAACCTTCAGACGGGTACTTGCCCGCTTCCAGGAAGAGCAAGGAGAGCACTCCTTGACGAGTTGGTGAACGATGCTGTGAGTCGTGCTCTTGGCAAGGCGCCAGTCTTCGAGAAGTCGCCCATGAACTCTGGACCGATCCGCGCTGAACTCGAAGCTGTCAAGGCGCGGCTAGATCGCCTTGAAGGCGACTACATCGCAGGGAAGTACGACGGGGAAGGGCAGGAGGAGTCCTACTGGAAGATGCACAGGAACCTCTCATCCAAGGTCACTCGACTCCGCGCAGAGGTTGAGGAGCTGGACAGCTCTCCGAAGTTCGTGAACACGGGGCGGACCTATGGAGAGGTCTGGGCAGAGAAGGACGACGAACAGAAGCGCGCCTTCCTCAAGAAGCACGGCATCCGCGTTGTCATCTTCCGTGACCTGGTTGATTGGGCACGCGAAAGCGTTGTAGTCGAGTTCGAGGATCTTAAGGAGGTCATCGAAGAGAACGGCCTCCAACTGGACGGGGTCGACTACTACAGGGTGGATCACCAGGTTCCCACTGCGGAAGGCGGCGGCCTCCTCTCCCTTGAGCAGCTCACTGAGCTTGCGCGAGAGCGGATCACGCGAAAGCAAGTCCCACAGGCGGTGTAGTCCAGGCCCCACCAGAAGCCCCGCTTCGGCGGGGCTTCCTCATGTCGCATGTATGCCGACTTGAGCTCAAGATCATCATTCTCTAAACTGGAGAGTTGCTGGAGAGGCACAGCGGTTCTGAGCGCCCAGTAGAGGCGAGGCCCTGTAAGCCCTCTGGCCGCCAACCACAGGCCAGCGCAGTAGTAGTGAGGCCGTACCTGGCTTAGGTCAGGTGTGCCCGCCGGAGACGTACGGGCTCCCCTCGGCTGATGGGTTGGGTCTGCGTCAGTATGCCCAGATTCCATGATCCCGAAGGGAACCCTTGTGTTTGTTGCGTCACCCGAGTTGAACGTCCCTTTGGCAGGCCAAGTCAGGCCGGAGCTGCACAACAGTTCGTTCATTGTGCAGGCCTGGGAGGAAGTGGACACCGAGCAGGCCCGAGACCTGTTCATCATCGACGGCATCGTGTCGGCCAGATCCACCTTGATCTATGGGGAGCCCAAGGCCGGGAAGTCACTTGTCACGGCGGGCGTCCTGGCATCGCTCGTTTCGGGTGAGCCCTTCCTCGGCCGTCCGGTGGAGCGCACCGGCAAGGGATGGCGGCCCGCCGTGTGCTGGACCGACGACGGTGGCGGCAGCGAGTACAAATCCCGCATGGCGGCAGTACTCGGAGACGCCAAGCCCCCTGTCCGCTTCTACGGCCTGCCCTCGATGACTCCCAAGCTCTGGGAGGCGCTCTATGACCTGGTGGTAGAGCAAGGCTCCAACTTCGTCGTCTTGGACGTGCTGAGCCAGCTCACGATGGGGAACCTTAACGACTCTCCCCCTGTCGCCGAGATCTTGAACGGGGTTCGTCACTTCACCCGGCAGGGCATTCCCGTGGTCATGGTGGCTCACGAGTCCGAGAAGGGCGGACAGCACCGCTCAGGCAAACCCCTGGGACATTCCACGATCTCGGGGGGTTTCCGCTGGCGAACCCGCATCAGACGATCCAAGGCCGGGGTCTGGACCCTGGAGGCGGACGGGAACCGGGGTGACAGCCACAAGATCACGTTCACCGGGGATGCGATCGACGTTCCCCGTTTCGAGGTACAGAAAGAGACGGGCGGCGAACAACTCCGATCGAGTGCCCGCACCCGTAGCCGCGACACGCTGAACCAGCGGACAGACGTGGCGCGATACCTCGCGAAGAACGGCCACGGTAGGAACAAGAAGGAAGCCGCCGACATGGTCAAGGCGGCATTCAAGCTGCCCAGCGCGCCCAACTTGTCCAAGTCTGAATGGAAGAACCTTGTAGACCTTGAAGGGGGTCAGTGGGTGTTGAAGGGGCCGCTGGCCGCGTAGACGATTACCGATTACCGGATTACCCCTAATAGGGGGTCGTAGCTCCCCCCTTTACCCACTTAGTCTCTCAACCGACCAGCGGGAGGGGGACTAAGGGCCTGGAGGCCCTAGCCGGAAGGCCAACTACTCCATACAACAACGGGCAGCCTTGGGGGCTGCCCAGCCAGTTAGTTACTTCAGACATTTTTACAGTCCCACGGTTCACGCCGTGGGCACTACTCAGAGTGGCTGTCGGGCCTTTACAGGCCCGTTGGGCGGCTCAGGCCGCCGCCCTCATGGGCGGCTGATGAGCACACTCAGTTAGGAGAAGAAGTCCACCGATTCAAAGATGGTTACCTCACCAAGGTCTTCGACTGCCTCCACTGCAAGAAGGCAGTCCAGGAGACGAGAAAGCTCGGCGAGGGCCGCCCCGGAGCATGGCGCGAGTACTGCTCTAACGAGTGCTTCAGGGAAGCGAAGCGGCTACGGGATCGGGAGCATGCCCGGCGTAGCTACCGCCGCCGAAAAGGCCTGTGCTTGGCTTGTGGCTCCAAGGCAAGCCCTGAGGCCAGGGTTGAGTTCTCTGGCCATTGCTCAGATGAGTGCTGGGACAACCTGCATGAATTGCTGACGTTGATTGGTTAGCCGTCCAAGGGCGTCTAGCACAATTGTTGAACGCGATTGTCTAATACATGGCGAGAGGAAGTTTAGGGCTCTCCTCTCGATACCTCATCGAAGGCCCCCGGCCGTTCCCAGGCCGAGGGCCTTTCACATGCCCACCTATCGTTTGGAGACCTACATGATCACTGTTGACCAGTTCTCAGACATGACGGCCAAGGAAGTCCTCACCGCTTGGCGAGAGAACCGCCTTGACCCTGAGATTCGGATTGTGGCGGTTAACGGACCGCTGGATGACCCCAAGTCCATCACGTACTGGGCTCCCACGGTACACGGCTGGAAGATCTGACCCGCACTACTCAAGCACTGATGTTCGACAGTTCCCCCCTGAAAGAGTTGATGCCCTGATGGCAGTTTTCCCCGCTACTGGTAATACCGAGATCGCGTCGTTCATTCCTGAGGTCTGGTCGGCGCTACTGATGGTTCCTCTCTCCGAGGAACTCGTTCTTGCTTCTGGCCTCTGCGCGAACCGGGATTTTGATGACGAAATCCACGGGTTCGGCGATCGACTCCACATTAACGCGCTGACCCGCCCAACCATTGTTGACTACACCCGAAATGCCGACGTTCAGCCGGAGTTCGTGGAGACCGACAAGCAGACCCTTGTCATTGATCACGGTAGGGCGTTCGCCTTCATCCTGGGGGACCTGGACAAGGTCCAGCAGGCCGCCTACGAGACCGGTAAGCCCGACCCGATCGGCATCGCCACCGATGAGGCGATGCAGGGCCTTAGGGTCGCTGCTGACTCCTATGTTGGCGTGAAGATGCTTGAGGGTGCTCTCCCCGCTAACAAGAAGGTTTTCAAGGCCACCGGGGCGACCCCCGGCGACCCGTTCAATGCGCTCGTTGACTATGGCGTTGTTCTCGACAACAGCGACATCCCCGCCAAGGGCCGATTCGCTGTCGTCCGACCTGAGGTAAAGGCCTTGATGCTCCGTCACGAGCGTTTCATTGCCTCGTCTTACGGCTCGTCAGAGCCTATTCAGAATGGTGTCATTGGCAGTCTTGCCGGATTCACTATTGCGTCCACTCCGCACCTCCCGGTCGGGGTGAACATGATTGTTGGCTCCCCGGTGGCGACCACCTACGGTGACCAGCTCACCAAGCTGGAGGCTCTCAGGCACCCCACGAAGTTCGGCGACGTGGTGCGGGGCCTTCACGTGGCCGGTGCCAAGGTGATCCGCCCTGAAGCTCTGATCATCGCCTCTGAAGCCTGACGGCCGCATTGAGCCCCCAATCCCCTCAAGGATTTGGGGGCTCTTTCTTTGTTTTCACGGAAGGGAAGACGAATGACGGAATTCGGCCCGGAAGGGCAACAGCTCTGGAAGTTTGTTACTGACGAATTCGACCTACCGGAAGACAAGCTCACGCTTCTACGTCGGGCCTGTCACACCGCCGACATTTGCAGCCGCCTGGAGGCGGAGATTGCATCAGGAGATGTCATCACCCTTGCGGGTAACGGGACGGCGATCGTGAACCGCGCCCTCACCTCGCACCGGCAAGCCAGCGAAACCCTGTCCAAGCTCATCAAGTCCCTGGAGCTTCCAGCGCCGGATGAGGACAGTTGAGAGGCAACAACCACACCTATCAGGATCGCCAGAATGGCCGGTTCGCGAGCGGGAAGAAGAAACAAGGGAGGGTATCGCGCCGTAGGGCGATCCCGCATGCCGAGTGTGCATGTCGGAACGAGGATGGTCACGACGTCACCTGTGATCTCTACTACGCCAGCGGGCAGTTTCATGCGGATGTCTCACGAATCATGTCCGAGCACTGCACGCTCACAGAATGCGGTGTTCCGCAGAGCTTCCAGCCGTGCCCGGCGTGCGACGACTAGGCGTTTGATTGTTTCTTCGCGAGCTGCATCAAAAAGTTTCACCGTACGGGGCCGGCGGAGGGAGCACTCCCCTGGCGGGGGTCTTCGCTGCTTAACATAGTGATTACCCCAGGGGCTATAACTAATAATGCCTGATGAGATGCGATACATAACTTTCTAAGCAGCCTGATGAGTAGCCATTGACTAACGAACTAAGTGACGTTTGTTAGTTGACAAAAGAAACCTGAACGGTTTAGCTTCCTGTCCGCTGGCTCCGATTCAACCGAGCAAACGAACTAACTCGGGACTGAGATACCAGCTTCAGACATAGACCAGCCCCAACGCGCTTCAGTTTGGCGACCGGACGCGTTGGGGCCAGCGGAGGAAGGCTATCAAGCCATGCAGAACAACGCCCCTGTCATCAGCGACGACGCGTTCCATGGGCTGTTCGGGCGCATCACGGATGCACTTGACCCCTACACCGAAGGCTCCAAGGTCGGGGTCATGGTGTCCCTGATGTCGGCCTACAGCGCCTACATCGGCTACGGGCCGACCGTGGAGACCGGGAAGGGCTCCTCCCCGCTGGCGCTGTGGGGGGTTCTCGTAGGGCAGTCAGGCAAGGGCCGTAAAGGCGCCGCTACGGGTATCGCTATGCGGGTCGTTGAAGCCGCATTCGCCAGCTTCGCGGAAGAGAGCGTCGTGCAGGGTCTTCCAGCCACGGGCTTGGGGCTCATCACTGAGCTGGCGGACCGTGCTGAGGGCACCCTAGGTACCCCGATCTTGTTCGTGGAGGAGGAGGGAGACGCGCTCCTGTCCAACGCGCGGCGTGATGCCAAGGTGGGCATCTACTTGCGCAAGGCGTTCGACGCCCAGACCATCGCGCACAAGACGAAGATGGATGACCTTCGGGTGCGCCGCCCTCACCTTGGACTGATCATGCACGTGCAGCCGAAGAACTGGGCAGCGGTCGCGGGCGGTAAGGACGCCACAGGCGGCACCTGGAACAGGGTCCTGCCGGTCTGGGTGAGCCAGTCGAAGACACTGCCGGTGTTCGAGTCCTCCGATGCTCACGAGGTCATCAGGGCGGCGGCGCGTGCCCTGCGTCAGGCGGGCGACTACGCCCGGCAGGTGGACGCCGTGACCGTGCCCCGGTATGTGGCCCAAGTGTTCGAAGCCAAGCACCGTCCCATCGTGGAGGCGATGATCTCCACCGAGACCATGAGCCAATACGCCGAACGGGCGATGGCCTACATGATCCGACTGGCCGGATTGTTCGCCCTGTCGGAGCGCCGTGACGAGATCAGCGAGCGGGACTTTGACGCCGCCCTTGCCCTGGTCTGCTACTCCATCGAAACCATCGCCTACGTACTGCCGGAAGCTGAGGCTTCCGAGGAAACCGCCCTGTCGGTGAAGGTTGAGGCCTTCATCAGGAAGGCCGGTGCTACCGGCCGTACCGCTACCGAGATCTACCGGACGTTCAACCTCAAGGCCAGTGACCTTCACGGCATCGTGGCCGAACTGGACACGATCACCGTCGTAAAGGGCGAGAGCGCCAAGGGCCGGGGCGGACGTCCCAGCGTCCGCTACATCTACACTGGAGAGCCCACCGAGACCTTCGACGATGAGGACTTCGAGACCTTCGAAGCGGACATCGTCGAAGACACCGACGATGCGGTCTCGGAAGAAACGAACATCGCCAAGGAACCCCTTGCCCTACTGGCTCCCACCACGATCACGGTGAACGAAGAAACCCACACCGACACTGCCGAGGACATGGGAGAGGGAACCGAGTTGGTTACCCCGACCGATGACGAACTCCTTGAGATCCTGATCATCGATGACGCGGACTTCTGGGGGGAAACCGAGGAAGAGGCCGCCTTGGCGGGCGTAGTTGTCAAGGCAACCCCTGAGGTTCCCTCCGCTGTCCGTGACCTGATGGCCCTGCTTGAGGCCCCCCAGACCGAGGAAGAGACCACGCCGGTTGAGCCTGCCCCCGCCATGCCGACCGGGGTTGCTGCCCTGCGCGCCCTGCTGAACCAGGACGCCCCGGCCGTGGTGCCCACGGCTCAGACCCCTGCTGTGACACCGGTCGCCCCGGTTCCTCTGGCGCTCTTCCAGACCCCGACCTCTGAAGAGATGGCTGCCTGACTCCACCTACACAACAGAGCCCCCGGACCACACAGGGGGCTCTTCTCATTCACAGCTTCCTGTATGCCTACTTGAGGTAGACTCCGCATACCCACACAAGAGGAATGTCTTGATCAGCGCGATGTGCCCTTCGTGCTGCCTAACTAGATGTTCTTTAGATGTGGAGCAGTTTTGCCGGTTTCGTTGGCACGCTGGCAGCGTGTTGCGATCGTTGCTCTCCTCACGATCCCCCTGCTAGTGATCATCATTCTTACGACGCCCACCTGGTTGGTACTGCCGTTTTTTCAATCTGGCCGAGAGTTCATTCTTGAACTAGCTGAGAAGCTGATCGACGCTCTCAAGGTGTTCATGGGGGCACCGGAAACTGAACAGCCCTCTCAGTAACCGTGATCAGAAAGCCGTGCGGAAGATGAAACCCCTGGTAGGGCTCGCCCCATTGGGCGAGCCCTACCAGGGAAGGGTTGCCTATCGGAATCTGGAAAGAGTCATCCCTGATGTTCAGCCAGCCTCGGCGGACCAACCCAGTCTTGTTCTCAGCGCGACAGCTCCGCCTTACGTCGTGCCGCCACCGGGCCGAGATAGGGGAGGGTGGCGTATCGCGTCTGTTCCGGCGCCCGTCCGGCCGCCTTGTTGGCCTTGAAGATCCGGTCGGTGCTGGTGCCATAGGCCGTCACTGTCAAGGTCTGTTCGGGATCGTCGATCAGGGTTACGGTGCATCGGCGTGCCGAACCCTCCACCACTTCCCAGCCCCGACAGACGAACCAAGACAGCTCGTGCCGTTTGTCCCTCACCACGAGTCGCAGTGCCACGGCCGCCAGCCGTTGCGCCAGTCCTCCACGAAGGACCACGCAAGGTAGCCCGCGATGATGAGGAAGATCGGGCCGGTGACGTAGTACCCGACGATCTCTCGCGGATCGGTGATCACTGAAGGTCTCCCGTAATCAATGGCTGCTCGCCTCGGCTGGCGGCGGTGTAGCGCACCTGAAGACGGGTCATTGCAGCATTCACCAGCCGGCCGAGTTCCGCCAGGTCACGAACCTGCCGCGCACGTTCCTCGGATTCCCAGGCTTCGATGGCCGCTTCGATGCTGGAGTGGTTTCCGGCCTTGATCCTGACGTCTTGGCCGTTGACCCTCCGCGTGGCCACGCCGCAGAGGATGTGCCAGTCACTCACCGACACGGCCACCCACTCGGGCCGCCGCGAGGACCAAGTCCACCACCGCATGCGGCTGATCAGCGTTCACTATCTGGGACGTGACACCCACGGCGGGCAAAGAAATTAAGTAATAGCCGGAACGCCGCCCCATGGCCACTGTGGCGACCGTCCACCCCGCGTCGCCGTAGGCGATGAGTTCGGGAGCGTGCCGCCTGAGCTTGCCCTGAGGGGATGGCCTGCCGTCGCCGAACAGCTTCAGGCTGATCCGGTGAACAACCTGAGTGCGAATCTCGCTCGCCTTCAGGAGGCGCTGTACGACGGCTAACGCCCTGTCGTGCTTCTCCGCCGTTGTGTCGGTTACCTCGTGGTCCTCGTGTCCCTCGGTGCAGGACTCTGCTGTCGTCTGTCCGGTCGCCATGCCTCAGACCGTAGAAACCAGCCAGAAGAGATTCAAGAAAGTTGCTCGCAATTGCTTCAACTCATCGGCCTGGAAGACATGGGCCAGAAATCCCGGGAACCTACTCCGATAGATCTTCCATCGTCTGAGTGATGATCCGCCGGGCGTGAGGCCCGTAATGAGCCGCTTTGGTGAACCAATCGAACAGTCGGGCGTACTGCTCGATCTCGTCCGAGAGGGTCAATGTCAGCTCTGCCGCGACGGTTTCGACATGAACAGCACGATCACCGAAGATCCAAAATCCGTGCTGGGGAGCGAACGGCAACGGTGCGCGCATGGGCACGATCCCCAAGTGAACGCGGGGCATCATCGTGATGGCGATCAACCGGTCAAGCTGCCCGAGCATCACGTCAGGGGGTGCCATGCCAAGTCGGAGGGCACTCTCCAAGATTACAAAATGGAACGTCTTGGCGGGGTTGTACAGCACCTCCTGACGGCGCATCCGTGCGGCGACCCCCTCTTCAAGGTCATCGGGGATTCCGTGGAAAGCGATCACCTGCGATAGGCGTAGCCGAGCGTACTCGCTGGTCTGAAGCAGACCGGGAACGAGAACCGACTCGAAGACGCGCAAGTTGGTGATCTCGGCCTCTATCTCCGCCCAGCTCTGTTGACGGGTCTTGGTTCCCAGTCTGAGCTGTCGCCGCCATTCGGCGTAGAGGGTCTCCATAGCCCGCAGGGTGGCGATCAAGTTCGCCGCTTCGCCTGACCGCCCTACGGCATCGCACCAGGCGTGGATGTCATCCTCTGAGGGTGTCTGGCGGCCGTTCTCCAGCTTGCTGACCTTGGATGCCTGCCAGCCGTACCGGGCGGCCAGTTGCCGCCCGGTCATCCTGGCGTCCAGTCGTAGTTCCTTGAGCCTTGCTCCCATCTGCTGACGGGCGCGGTCGATGTCACGCACCGGAGGTCACGAACTCCTCAAGAGGAATCGCGTGCTCCCACGCGAGATCACGCCACTTGCGATGCTGTTCGACCGTGGCCGGGTCTGTGATGATCTCCGCCCCCAGAAGAACGTCATCGGTATCCAGGTGGAGCAGCGCCAGACGTTCATCGTCGAACAGCCACCAATCCGATCGGGGGAGACCCAGTCGTTCGGCCTCCACTCGATCGAGGTAATGAATTTGATCGCCAGCGGGGATGCTGTGGCGGGCTACCGCCATGCTGAACCGGGTGTAGTCGGAGAACGGATGGGACACGACGCGGACGCGCCGGAAGCTCCGCCCATGTGCTGCATGGCTGCGCATGAGATCGAACCATTCGCGCATCCACACCATGTCGTCAGGCTCGCCAGCGAGGAACCGCCGCAGAGGCTCCTCCTCGTCTTTGGCCAGGTGGTAGCGCTCTCGCGTCTCCAGGCGGAACGCGGACACATCGAACGAGGAGAACAGCCTCACGAAGTCATCACCGGACACAAGACGCATGCTGATCACCCTAGGAACTTGAACAACTCCTTGGGAACCTCCACGAACGCCTCCCCGTCGAGGATGTCTCTGGCCTCCGCCAGTGTCGCAGGGTCGGTTACCTGCATGCCTTGGATGACCAAGGTTCCACGATCCGTCTCATAGATCGTGGGGCATCCACCTTGGTTGGACGTACTACCGACGAACCGTAGCTGCATGTGCTTCTCCTGAGAGGAAGTTGCTAGGTGTTTCTCGGTTTCGCTCGGATATTCCGCTGCATGCGGAGAACAGTCAAGCCCCCTCTAGGGAACGCTTAGGCGGGTTGAGGGCATCACGGGTCAGCACAACGTCAGCACCGCGATCGGCAACAGCCCGGAATGATCGAGAACAGCAAGAAGCCCCAACCCGCGACGTGCGCCGCAAGTGGGGGCTTCGAGATCTCGCTAAAGGCCGTTTTACCTGGTTGAACGTGTCGGGATGCCCACGAAGGTAGCCCCGCCGTCAAGTTGCCGTTGGTCGAAGAAGTCCTCACCCTTGTCGTCGACGACGATGAAGGCGGGGAAGTCCTCGACCTCGATCTTCCAGACGGCCTCCATGCCGAGCTCGGGGTATTCCAGGACCTCCACCTTCTTGATGCAGTCCTGGGCGAGGCGGGCGGCGGGGCCGCCGATGGAGCCGAGATAGAAGCCGCCGTGGGCCTTGCAGGCGTCGGTGACCTGCTTGGAGCGGTTGCCCTTGGCGAGCATGACCATGGATCCGCCCGCCGCCTGGAAGCGCTCGACGTAGGAGTCCATGCGGCCGGCGGTCGTCGGGCCGAACGAGCCGGAGGCGTAGCCCTCGGGGGTCTTGGCGGGGCCGGCGTAGTAGACCGCGTGGTCCTTGAGGTATTGCGGCATCTCGCCGCCGGCGTCGAGGAGCTCGCCGATCTTGGCGTGGGCGATGTCGCGGGCGACGACCAGCGGGCCGGTCAGGGACAGGCGCGTCTTGACCGGATACTTGGTGAGCTCGGCGAGGATCTCCGGCATCGGGCGGTTGAGGTCGATCTTCACGACGTCGTCCGACAGGTGCTCGTCGGTGGTCTCCGGCAGGAACCTCGCCGGGTCGGTCTCCAGCTGCTCCAGGAAGATCCCCTCAGGGGTGATCTTGGCCAGGGCCTGGCGGTCGGCGCTGCAGGAGACCGCGATGGCGACCGGGCAGGAGGCGCCGTGGCGCGGCAGGCGGATGACGCGGACGTCGTGGCAGAAATACTTGCCGCCGAACTGCGCGCCGATGCCCAGCTTCTGGGTGAGCTCGAAGACCTTGGCCTCCAGCTCGGTGTCGCGGAAGCCATGCCCGCTGGGGGAGCCCTCGGTGGGGATGGCGTCCAGGTAGCGGGCGCTGGCGTACTTGGCCGTCTTCAGGGCGAACTCGGCGGAGGTGCCGCCGACGACGATCGCCAGGTGGTACGGCGGGCACGCGGCGGTGCCGAGGGAGCGGATCTTCTCCTCGAGGAACTGGAGCATCCGCTTCTCGTTGAGGACCGCCTTGGTCTCCTGGTACAGGAACGACTTGTTGGCGCTGCCGCCGCCCTTGGCCATGAACAGCAGCTTGTACTCGTCCGCGTGGCCGTGGGGGTCTTCGGCGTAGAGCTCGATCTGCGCGGGGAGGTTGGAGCCGGTGTTCTTCTCCTCCCACATGGTGATGGGGGCCATCTGGGAGTAGCGCAGGTTCAGCTTGGTGTAGGCGTCGTAGACGCCGCGGGAGATGTGCTCGGCGTCGGCGCCGTCGGTGAGCACGTGGCGGCCGCGCTTACCCATCACGATCGCGGTGCCGGTGTCCTGGCACATGGGGAGCACCCCGCCGGCCGAGATGGAGGCGTTCTTCAGCAGGTCGAGGGCGACGAAGCGGTCGTTCCCGCTGGACTCGGGGTCTTCGATGATCTTGCGGAGCTGGGCCAGGTGGGAGGACCGGAGGTAGTGGGAGATGTCGTGGATCGCCGTCTCGGTCAGCGACCGGAGCGCCTCGGGCTCGACCTCCAGGAACCTGCGGCCCGCGGCCTCGACCACGCGCACCCCCTCGGCGCTGATCAGACGGTATCGCGTCTCATCCGGTCCCATGGGGAGCAGGTCGGTGTAGTCGAACTCGGGCATCGTCTTCGATCCTCCGTGCCGGGGGCCTTCGGTCCTCCTAGAGGGTACGGCCTCCCGATCGCACTCGATCGCCGCGGTCGGGAAGGGGGGCGTGACCTCTCACACCCCGCGAGAGGTTGGGCGATATAACACGAAAAATGATTATTTGGGAGAAGCGTTAGCCGCTCATGACGTCCATCGTCCCCGCGTGCCCGAAGACTCAGAGGAAGCTGGAAAGAGACCGGAACAAGCATCCGGGACGTAGCCGGGGGGCATCGTGGACAGCATAGACACCATCATGAGCAGCAATATCGTCATGATCGCGATCATTGCGGTCGTCGTGATCGTCGGCCTGACCGTGTCGTTGATCGTCCTCACCCTCAGAAATATCAGAGAGATCGACGGGCAGACCCCCCAGTGGCCGGTGAGCTGGCCGGAGCCGCCGGTGAACCTGCCCCAGCAGCAGGTCGACGTTCCCCAGCAGCGGGCGAGCCTGCCGCAGTCGCAGACGAAGCAGAAGCACTGAGGCCGGTGCTGAGGCCGGCGCCGAGGCCGGCGACCACCAGAGCCACGCCGAGCAGGTCGGGCAGGGAGGGCGCGCCCAGGCCGAGGACCGCCCCGGTGACGATGGCGCCGACCGGGATCAGCCCGGCGAACAGCCCGGCGGTCCCGGCGCCGATCCGGGGCAGCGCGTCGTACCAGAGGAAGAACGCCACGGTGGTCACGATCACCGACTGGTAGCCGAGGCCCATGGCCTCGGGGAGGGTCGGCACGCGCAGCATGGCGGCGCCGTCCGCGAGCAGGCCGGCGACGGCCAGCAGCGGCACGGCCAGCGCGGCCGAATAGGCCGAGACGCGGACCGCGCCCAGCTTGGGCAGCAGCGGGATGGCCAGCAACGAGAAGCAGATCTCGCAGAACAGCGCGCCCAGCGACCACATCAGCCCCGGCAGGTCGCCGCTGCCCAGCCCGGTGGCCAGCGTCGCTCCGGCCACCACCACCGTCGCCGCGCCGATGACACGCGGCGAGGGACGGCCGCCGAGCAGGGCGAGCGCCAGCGGAACGGTGCCGAGCACGGTGCCGACCAGGGTGGGGCCGCCGCGCCGGGTCGCCTCGATCACGCAGACGTTGAAGATCACGAGTCCGAACAGCGACAGCGCGGCCAGCAACGCGCCTTCACGGGGCGTGAGCCGTACGAACCGCAGGCCCGTGACCCGGGTGACCACGAGCAGGATGGCAGCGGCGAGCAGGTAGCGCAGGGCCTGGCCGCCGTAGACGGGATAGTTCTGGATCACTCCGGAGACGCCGGCCAGGGTGCCCACCAGGAACATGGCGCCGGCCGCCTGGCTCAGGCCGCGCAGCCGCGTCCGAGGTGCGGCGATGCTGACATCTGCGTTCATGTCGGCAATGCTAGGAAGCCAATGGTTCCCGTACGGGGTCCAATGGTGCACAGGATATGAGGACCAATTGGCCGATCTGCATCTGGCCGTCGACCGGGCGGCGGGCGGGATCGCCGGGCAGATCGCCCGCGAGCTGCGCGAGGCCGTACGGCAGGGCCGGCTCCCCGCGGGAGGGCGACTGCCGGCCAGCCGGGAGCTGGCCAGGGATCTCGGGCTGTCGCGTGGCGTGGTCGTGGAGGCCTACGAGCAGCTCGTCGCCGAGGGGTTCCTGACCTCGCGGGTCGGCGTGGGCACCACCGTGGCCCCGGCGGCGGGCAGGCCCGTCGCCGAGCCCGGCCGCGATCCCGTGACACCCGCCCGCCACCCGCACCACGAACGCCGTTCCACCTCGCCCGACCTGGGCTCCTTTCCCCGCGAGCGGTGGCTGGCCTCGACCAGGCGGACGCTCGCCACCCTGCCCGCCGACGCGCTCGACTACGGCGATCCCGGCGGCCTGCCGGAGCTGCGCAAGGAGCTGGCCGCCTACCTGGGACGGGTCCGCGCGGCGGACGCCGTCCCCGACAACCTGGTGATCGTGGGCGGGGTGGCGCAGGGGCTGAGCCTCACGGTCCAGGCGCTCGCCGGGCGGCTTCCCCAGGATCGGGCCGGCCACGACCTGAGCTGGTTCGTCGACCGGACCGCCAACCCCCCGCCGCCCTCCGGCCGGATCCGGCTCGCGGTCGAGGACCCGGCCAGCCTGCGGCAGCTTCCGCTGCTCCGCGCGGCGGGCGCCGACCTGGTCGCGGTACCGGTGGACGGCGAGGGCGTCGACGTCGAGGCCCTGGCGGCCACCGGAGCGCGGGCCGTGCTGCTCACCCCCGCGCACCAGTACCCCACCGGAGTGGTGCTCTCCCCCCGCCGACGCGCCGGGCTGATCGAGTGGGCCGCCCGGACCGGCGCGGTGATCCTGGAGGACGACTACGACGCGGAGTTCCGGTTCGACCGTGATCCGGTGGGGTGCCTGCAGGGGCTCGCCCCCGGCCGGGTGGTCCTGGCGGGAAGCGTGAGCAAGTCCCTGGCCCCCGGGCTCCGGCTGGGCTGGGTGGTGGCCCCGCCTGGAATCGCCGAGGTGGTACGGCAGGCCCGCGCCGCGTTCGACCTGGGCTCGCCGGTCCTGGAGCAGCACACGCTGGCCGACTTCATCGCGACCGGCGCCTACGACCGGCACCTGAGGAGGATGCGCCGGGAGTATCGCGCCCGGCGTGACGCCCTCGTGCGCGCCCTGGCCGAGCACCTTCCCGAGATCACGGTGCGCGGGGTCTCGGCCGGGCTGCACCTGTTCGCCGAACTGCCCGGCGGCTGGGACGAGCCGTCGGCCGCCCGGACGGCTCAGTCCTGCGGCCTGGCCGCCGAACCGGTGGGCCCGATGCGGCACGCCGCGGGCCCACCCGCCCTGATCATGGGTTTCGCCCGGCTTCCCGTCCATCACGCCGACCGGGTCATCCGCGCCTTCGCGGACGGCCTGCGGAGCTGATCGCCGGGTCGACGGCGGATCATGCCACGGATGCGGCGTGCGGAGCGCACTCGCGTAAGAGACGGAACGCCCTCGCTCAAGAGGTCGTCTATATGTCCTGACAAACCTTGACGACCTTGGATTTCTTGCTTAGAACTAAAGACCGGCCGCTATCTCCTTCGGAGGCATTATGCGTGTTGGTCTGCTAGGTCTTGGCCGGATCGGGGCATTCCACGCCGCGACGCTGGCGGCGCATCCCCGGGTCGACGAGCTGGTGGTGGCCGACGCCGACGGCGCGCGGGCGGCCGGGATCGCCGCCGGGCTGAACGCCGGAGTGGGAGACCCTTTCGACGCCGACGCCGTGGTCATCGCGACCCCCACCGCCACCCACGCCGAGCTCCTGACGCGTGCCTGCGCCCAGGGAGTGCCGGTGTTCTGTGAGAAGCCGGTCGCGCCGGGCGTGGAGGACACCGTCCGGGTGCTCAAGGCGGCCAGGCGGAGCGGGGTGGTGGTGCACATCGGTTTCCAGCGCCGGTTCGACGCCGGGTACGTCGCCGCCCGCGATGCCCTGCGCGGTGGTGAGCTGGGCACGCTGCACCGGGTGCACCTGGTCACCGCCGATCCGGCGCCCCCTGCGCCCGGCTATCTCCCGCTGTCGGGCGGCATCTTCCGTGACTGCCACATCCATGACTTCGACATCCTGCGCTGGGTCACCGGCCGTGAGGTGGACACCGTCTACGCCACCGGCGCCAACCGGGGCGAGGCCTTCTTCGCCGAGGCCGGGGACGTCGACACCAGTGCCGCGCTGCTCACCCTGGACGACGGCACGCTGGTCACCGTGCAGGGGTCCCGCTACAACGGCGCCGGATACGACGTGCGGATGGAGCTGGCGGGCACCCTGCGCACCCAGACGGCGGGGCTGGGGGCACGCGCGCCGCTGAGCGGCGTCGAGGGCTCCGGCCCGCCCGATGATCCCTGGCCCGACTTCCAGGCCCGGTTCGCGGCCGCGTACATCGCCGAGATCGACGCCTTCCTCAGCGCCGCGCGCGGGGACACCGGCAGTCCCTGCACGGTCCAGGACGCCCTGGCCGCGCTCCACATCGCCGAGGCCGCCGAGCTCTCCAGGCGAGAGGGGCGTCCGGTTCGCATGGCGGAGGTGGTCCAGTGAAGACGGCCGGTGCGCCCATCTCCTGGGGCGTCTGCGAGGTTCCCGGCTGGGGCCGCCAGCTCGACCGCGACCAGGTGCTGGCCGAGATGCGGGAGTTGGGCCTGACGGCCACCGAACTGGGCCCCCAGGGGTTCCTGCCGCCCTCGCCGTCGCGCTGCCGCTCCCTTCTCGCCGAGTACGGCCTGCGCGCGGTCGGCGGGTTCGTCCCCGTGGTCCTGCACGACCCCCACCACGACCCGCTCCCGGAGGTCCGCGCCGCCATGCGGGCCTTCCGGGACGGTGACGTGGAGGTGGTCGTGCTGGCCGCGTCCACCGGCGGCGAGAGCTACGACGCCAAGCCCGCCCTGGAGGCGAACGGCTGGAAGACCCTGATGGCCAACCTCGGCCGGATCCTCAAGAACGCCAAGGAGTTCGGCCGCACGGTCACCCTGCACCCCCACGTGGGGACCATGGTGGAAAACCCCGAGGAAGTGGGCCGGGTGCTCGACGGCAGCGCGGTCGCGCTCTGCCTGGACACCGGCCACCTGCTCGTCGGCGGCGCCGACCCGCTGGACGTCGTCCGCCGGGCCGCCGGGCGGATCGCGCACGTCCACCTCAAGGACGTCGACGCCGAGCTCGCCGAACGGGTCGGGGCCGGTCGGCTGTCCTACACCGAGGCGGTCAAGGCGGGCCTGTACCGCCCGCTCGGCCGGGGCGACGTGGACGTCTCCGGCATCGTCGCGGGCCTGACCGCCGCCGGATACGCGGGGTGGTACGTCATGGAGCAGGACGTCGTCCTCGGCCCCGGAGACGACCCCGTCCCCGGGGAGAACGTCCGCGCGAGCCTGGCGTATCTGCGGGAACTCACCGATGGGCGGGGCGGGCAAGACGGGCAAGACGGGCGGGGCGGGCAAGACGAGCGGGGCCGACAGGGCGGGCGGCGTGAGCAGGGCGGCGACCGCCCGGCCGCCGCGCCGCTAGACGAGGAACCCGCATGATCGAAGTCCTGGCGATGGGGCGGGTCGGGGTGGACATCTACCCGCTGCAGGTGGGGGTGTCGCTGCGGGAGGTGGAGACCTTCGGCAAGTATCTGGGCGGGAGCGCGACCAACGTGGCCGTGGCCGCCGCCCGGCTGGGCCGGGCCAGTGCGGTGATCACGCGGACCGGGGCCGATCCGTTCGGCGCGTTCGTGCACGACGCGCTGCGCGCCTACGGGGTCGATGACCGCTATGTCAGCGCGGTGCCGGGGCTGCCCACGCCGGTGACGTTCTGTGAGATCCGGCCGCCGGAGGACTTCCCGCTGTATTTCTACCGCGCTCCCAAGGCGCCGGATCTGGAGATCGGGGTCGAGGAGCTGGATCTGGCGGCGATCGCCGGGGCGCGGCTGTTGTGGACGACGGTGACGGGGCTGTCGCAGGAGCCGTCGCGGGCGGCGCATTTCGCGGCCTGGCGGGTGCGGGGGCGCCGGCCGTACACGGTGCTGGATCTGGACTACCGGCCGATGTTCTGGCCGAGTGCGGCGGCGGCGCGGGCTCAGGTGCGTCGGGCGTTGGGGCGGGTGACGGTGGCGGTGGGCAATGTGGAGGAGGTCGAGGTGGCCACCGGGGTGGCGGAGCCGTATGCGGCGGGCCGGGCGTTGCTGGCGGCCGGGGTGGAGCTGGCGGTGATCAAGCGGGGGTCGGCCGGGGTGCTGGGCATGACGGCGGGTGAGACGGTGGAGGTGGCGCCGGTGCCGGTGGAGGTGGTCAACGGGTTGGGGGCGGGGGACGCCTTCGGGGGTGCGTTGTGTCACGGGTTGCTGGCGGGGTGGTCGTTGGCGCGGACGCTGCGTTTCGCCAACGCGGCCGGGGCGATCGTGGCGGGGCGGCTGGCCTGCGCGCCCGCGATGCCCACGATCGACGAGGTGCGGGACATGCTCGACCCGCAGCGGCCGAGCCCGGTGCGGGGGAGCGAGTGTTGAGCGAGGCCGAGCCCGGGACGGGAGAGCGAGTGCTGAGCGAGAAGGACCACCGCCGCCTGCTCGACACCCGTGCGCGCTCTCCCTGGCGGATCGCGGAGGCGGCGGCGGCACGGCGACGCAGGAGCCTGCTGCAGGGGCGCGACCGGATCCTCGTCATCGCGGCCGACCATCCGGCGCGGGGCGCGCTCGGCGCGGGCCGCCGCCCGATGGCCATGGAGAACCGGGCCGACCTGCTGGACCGGCTCATGACCGCCCTGGCCAGACCCGGCGTGGACGGGCTGCTGGCCACCCCCGACGTCGTCGAGGACCTGCTGCTGCTCGGCGCGCTGGAGGACAAGCTCGTCATCGGGTCGATGAACCGGGGCGGCGTGCAGGGCTCGGCGTTCGAGTTCGACGACCGCTTCACCGCCTACGACAGCGCCTCCATCGTCCGGATGGGCCTGGACGGCGGCAAGATGCTCTGCCGGATCGGGCTGGACGACCCCGCCACCGCCGGCACCCTGGAGTCCTGCGCCAGGGCGATCACCGAGCTGGCCTCGCACGGCCTGGTGGCGATGATCGAGCCGTTCTGGTCGCGACGGGTGGACGGGACGGTCGCCCACGACCTGTCCGCCGAAGGAGTCATCCGCTCCATGCACGTCGGCCAGGGGCTGGGCGCGACCTCCGCGCACACCTGGCTGAAGATCCCGGTGGTCGACGACATGGCACGCGTGATGCGCGCCACCACGCTGCCGACCCTGCTCCTCGGAGGCGATCCGGGGGAGACCCCCCACCGGGCCTACGCCGCCTGGCGGGAAGCTCTCCGCCTTCCCGGGGTGCGGGGGCTTGTGGTGGGCCGCGCGTTGCTGTACCCCTCCGATGACGACGTGGCCACGGCCGTCGACACCGCCGTGGCGATGCTGGAGGTGGAATGAGCGAGCGATCGTGCAGGCACCGTGCCGAGACGTCACGCCTCGACGGGCCGCGAGGGGAGGAGCGGCGATGACCTTCATTCCCGCAGGCAGCACGGCACTGTCTCCGTGGGCCCTGCTGATCACCCCGGAGTCGGCCGGCTGGACCTACGCCGGGCTCCGGCTGCTCTGCCTGTCCGGCGAGAGCGTGGAGTTCTCCACCGGCGACGAGGAGATGCTCGTGCTGCCGATGTCGGGCTCATGCGTCGTCGAGTGCGAAGGAGTACGGCTCACACTCCACGGCCGGACCTCGGTCTTCCAAGCGGTCAGCGACTTCGCCTACCTGCCCGTCGGCGCGACCGTCCGGATCTGTGGCCAGGGCCGGTTCGCCTTCCCCGCGGCCCGCGCCGGCCGCCGCCTCCCCGTCCGCTACGGCCCGGCCCGCGAGGTCCCCGTCGAGATCCGCGGCGCCGGCCACGCCAGCCGGCAGGTCAACAACTTCTGTACCCCCGACACCTTCGACTGCGACAAGCTCATCGCGGTCGAAGTCCTCACCCCCGCCGGCAACTGGTCGTCCTACCCGCCCCACAAACACGACACCGCCTCCCCCCACGAAGCCGTCCTTGAGGAGATCTACTACTTCGAAGGCGGCCCCGGCTACCAACGCACCTACGGCACCCACGACACCCTCACCGAAGTCGCCGCCGGCGACGCGGTCCTCGTCCCCCACGGCTACCACGGCCCCTCCATGGCCGCCCCCGGCTACGACCTGTACTACCTCAACGTGCTGGCCGGACCCGCCGCCACCCGCTCCATGACCTCCTGCGACGACCCCCGCCACGCCTGGATCCGCGCCACCTGGGCCGACCAGCCCATCGACCCCCGCCTGCCCCTGACCCCGACCACCCGATGAGCCCGACACCGAGCACGAGGAGAAGCGCGATGAAACTCACCACCGCCCAAGCCCTCGTGCGGTTCCTGGCCAACCAATGGACCGAACGCGACGGCCAGACCCACCGCCTCATCCCCGCCATCATGGGCGTCTTCGGCCACGGCAACGTCGCCGGCATCGGCCAGGCCCTGACCGAACAGGGCGCCGGCACCGCCGCCGCCCTGCCCTACTACCCCGCCCGCAACGAACAAGCCATGGTGCACACCGCGGTCGGCTACGCCCGCACCCGCCACCGCCTGGCCACCCTGGCCTGCACCACCTCCATCGGCCCCGGCGCCACCAACCTGGTCACCGGCGCCGCCCTGGCCACCATCAACCGCCTGCCGGTACTGCTGTTGCCCGGCGACACCTTCGCCACCCGCGCCGCCACCCCCGTCCTGCAAGAACTGGAAGACCCCCGCACCTACGACATCAGCGTCAACGACACCCTGCGCCCGGTCAGCCGCTACTTCGACCGCATCCACCGGCCCGAACAACTACCCGCCGCGCTTCTGGCCGCGATGCGGGTGCTGACCGATCCCGCCGAAACCGGCGCGGTCACCCTGGCGCTGCCCCAAGACGTCCAGGCCGAAGCCCACCACTGGCCCGCCGACCTGTTCGCCCGCCGCATCTGGCACGTGGCCCGCCCGGTGCCCGAACCGGCCGCGCTGAGCCGCGCCCACCGGTTGCTGCTGACCAGCCGCCGACCGCTGATCATCGCCGGCGGCGGCGTGCTGCACAGCCAGGCCGGCGCGGCCCTGGCCGCCTTCGCCGCCCGCCACCACATCCCGGTCGCCGAGACCCAGGCCGGCAAGGGCGCCCTGCCCCACCGGCACCCGTGCGCGGTCGGCGGCATCGGCCACACCGGCAGCGCCGCGGCCAACGCCCTGGCCCGCCAGGCCGACCTGGTCATCGGCATCGGCACCCGCTACAGCGACTTCACCACCGCCTCGCGCACCCTGTTCCCCGGCGCCCGCTTCCTCAACATCAACATCACCGCCTTCGACGCGGCCAAGCACGCCGGCCAGATGCTCATCGCCGACGCCCGCCAGGCCCTGGACGCCCTGAGCGGCGCCGAGCTGGACGGCTGGCGCGCCGAAGCGGACTGGAGCGCCACCGCCACCCGGCTGCGCGCCGACTGGAACCAGCACATCGATCAGGTCACCGGCGGTGACGCGCTGACCCAGCCGGTGCTGCTGGGCATCGTCGACCAGATGAGCCGGTCCGGTGACGTGGTGGTCAACGCCGCCGGCTCGATGCCCGGCGACCTGCACAAACTCTGGCGCGCCCGCGAAGCGGGCTCCTACCACGTGGAATACGGCTACTCCTGCATGGGATACGAGATCGCCGGCGGGCTCGGCGTGAAACTCGCCGCCCCCGACCGCGAGGTGTTCGTGCTGGTCGGCGACGGCTCCTACCTGATGATGGCCGGCGAGATCGTCACCGCGGTGCAAGAGGGCGTCAAACTCATCGTGATCGTGGTCGACAACCACGGCTACGCCTCCATCGGCGCCCTGTCGGAGGCGGTCGGCGCCCGCCGGCTGGGTACCGCCCACCGCGCCCGTGACGCCTCCGGTGGTCTGGACGGCCCGCTGCTGCCGGTGGATCTGGCCGCCAACGCGGCCAGCCTCGGCGCCGACGTGCTGCGCGCCCATGACCGCTCCTCGCTGCAGGCGGCCCTGACCCGGGCGCGCGCCGCGGCCCGCACCACCGTGGTGCACGTGGAGACCGTCCCCGGTCCGGCACCGGACACCACCGCCTGGTGGGACGTCCCGATCGCCGAGACATCGAACCTGGCCGAGGTCCAGGCCGCGCGCCGCCATTACGAGGACCGAAAACGCGACCAACGGCCCTACCTCTGAGCCACGAGGTCCGGCTTCGGCTGGAAACCCCTGGCCAGCGGCACGATCAGGGCCACCACGACGGCGGCGGGCACGAACGCCGCCCGCACGTCCACGGTGTCGTTGATGGTGCCGACCACGGCCGCGCCGACGAGGAAGCCGACGTAGTTGAACACGTTGACGCGCGCGATCGCCGTCTCGGCGCCGGAGCCGAGACGGCCGGCGGCCGAGAACGACTGCGGCGCGATGACGGACAGGCCGATGCCGATCAGGCCGAACGACAGGACGGCCACGAGGACGCCCGGGGCGGCGACGACGCCGAGCGTCCCCACGGCCGCGACCACCGCGCCCACGCGGACGACCGGGGCCGGGCCGTACCTGCGCACGGCGAAGTCTCCGGGGACGCGAGCCAGGAGCATGGCCGCCTGGTAGACGAGGTAGGCGAAGGGCACCAGCCAGCCGCTCGCCGACAGCGCGCCCTCCATGTACACGGTGCTGTAGTTGGAGACCGCGGCGTCGCCGACGTAGAGGAACGCCATCGCCAGGCAGAGCGGGATGATCGGCCGCCACGGCACCCTGGCCGTCGTCTGTACGGCGTGCGCCGTCTCCCGCTCCCCGGCGCGGTCGTAGAGCCGGGGAAGCATGATCACTGAGATCGCGGCGCCGATCGCCACCGGGATCGAGAACGACCACCCCAGATCCGTCCCGAGGGCGCTGAAGGCGGAGTTGAACCCGGCGCCCAGCATCGAGCCGACGCTCCACACGGCGTGGAAGCCGGTCAGCACGCTCATGCCGTAGCGGCGCTCGACCGCGACGGCCTGCATGTTCATCGCCGCGTCCACCGCCCCGACGAACAGGCCGAACACCGCGCTGAGCACGTACAGGCCGAGCAGCCGGTCGTTCCATCCGGAAAGGGCCACCACGACGCAGACGGCCACCTGGGAGATCCGCAGCACCGGGCCGCTGCCGTACTTCGCGGCCAGCGGGCCTGCCACGACGCTCCCGACACCGGCGATCACCGGCACGAGCAGCAGCACGAGGGTGAGGTCCCCGTCGCTCAGCCCGAACCTGTGCTGCAGGTCGATCACGTGGGTGAGCAGGGTGGCGAAGCAGAGGCCCTGGACGAAGAAGGCGGCCCAGGTCGCCACCCGCGCCCGCCTGTCGCGTGGGGTCGGCATGACGACCTCCGTAGAACATGAGGAGTGTTCAAGTTCCCGTCAGGTTAGGTGCGCGGCCCCCGGCGGTCAATGGCCGATCACCTGGAAGCGACGGCCTCGTCACGCCGTCACGGCCCCGACGGCGATTATCGTCGAAGGGTGGACAGTTTCCCTCCCCCGTCGATCCGTGACTCCGCCCGCTCGCCGCGCCCCGGCGACCTGCGGGCGGGAAACGCCGACCGGGAACGGGTGGCCGCCGTGCTGGCGGACGCGCTCGCCGACGGCCGGCTGAACCACGACGAGCACGAGGAGCGGGTCGAGGCGCTCTATCGAGCCCGCACGCTGGGCGAGCTCTCCGCGCTCACCGCGGACCTGCTCCCGCCCGAGGCCCAGCCGCTGCAGACCGACGTCCGTCCGGTGATGGCCTTGTTCGGCTCACAGGAGCGCGCGGGGCGCTGGGTGGTGCCCACCCGCTTCTCCGTCACCGCGATCTGTGCCAACGTCACGCTCGACCTGCGCGAGGCGCTGCTGCAGTCGGGACACGTGACGCTCCAGGTCACCGTGATGGCCGCGACTCTCACGCTGATCGTCCCCGAGGGCGTGCGGATCGAGATGCCCGCCTCCTCGATCATGGGAGGTAAGAAGAACCAGGTCCCGCCGTCGCCCGACGGCCCCGTCATCGAGATCACCGGGCTCGTCACCCTGGGCAGCGTCGTCGCCAAGTCGCCCAAGCGCCCCCGCCGCTCGTGGTTTCGCCGCTGAGCGGCGAGACCACGAGCGGCCCAGGGCCGCTCAGCTCGCGCTGTCGAAGTTGATCGCGCTGTAGGCGCGCAGCTTCCAGAGCTGGTGCTCGCTCTCGATCTTGCGGATCGTGCCGGAACGGCCGCGCATGACCAGGGAACTGGTGACGGCGTGGCCGCCGCGGTAGCGGACGCCCTGCATGAGCTCACCGTCGGTGATCCCGCTGGCCGCGAAGAACACGTCGTCGGAGCGGACCAGGTCGTCGGTGCTCAGCGTGGCGTCCAGGTCGAGACCGGCGTCCAGCGCCCGGCGGCGCTCGGCGTCGTCCTGCGGCCACAGCCTGCCCTGGATGACACCGCCCAGGCACTTGAGCGCGCAGGCCGCGATGATGCCCTCCGGGGTGCCGCCGATGCCGAGCATCAGGTCCACGCCGGTGCCCGCGCGGGCGGCCATGATCGCGCCGGCCACGTCGCCGTCGGTGATGAGCTTGATCCGCGCGCCGGCCTCCCGGACCTCCTGGATGATCTTCTCGTGGCGCGGCCGGTCGAGGATGACCACGGTCACGTCCGAGGGCTCGCCGCCCTTGGCGCGGGCCACCGCGGAGATGTTGTCGGCCACGGGCGCGTTGATGTCCACCGACGAGGCGGCCTCGGGCCCGGTGACGAGCTTGTCCATGTAGAAGACGGCCGACGGGTCGTACATCGAGCCGCGCTCGCTGACCGCGATGACCGAGATGCCGTTGGGCATGCCGAGGGCGGTGAGGCGGGTGCCGTCGATCGGGTCCACGGCCACGTCGCACTCGGCGCCGCTGCCGTCCCCGACGTGCTCGCCGTTGTAGAGCATCGGCGCGTTGTCCTTCTCACCCTCACCGATCACCACCACGCCGTTCATCGACACCGTGTTGATCAGCTGGCGCATCGCGTTCACCGCGGCGCCGTCGGCGCCGTTCTTGTCGCCGCGCCCCACCCAGCGGGCCGCGGCCATCGCGGCCGCCTCGGTGACCCTGACCAGTTCGAGAGCGAGGTTGCGATCAGGTGCGTGTGCACCCGTGGCGAGCGCGGCAGGTACGGACGTCTGATCGGACATGACGAGGAGCCCCTCTCGTGGATTACTGCAACGATCGTAGTTGCCCCCCTCTTGCCGGACGGCGGGGGATAATGTGCCCACTATGAGTAGCGACACGGAACGGCTGGTGACAGGCGTGACTGCACGGACCTCCGAGCGGGGCGCCGCCACGCGCGTCGCACTCCTCGCGGCGGCAAGGGACGTCTTCGTCACGAGCGGTTTCGCGGAGGCCGGGGTGACCGACGTGGTCGCGCGCGCGGGGGCCAGCGTCGGCAGCCTCTACCACCACTTCTCCGGCAAGGCCGACCTTTACCTGACGCTCTTCGACGAGTTCCAGACCCGGCAGACCCAGCGGACCAAGCAGGCGGTCCAGGAGGCCCGCGCCGAGGGTGAGAGCGACCCGATGCGGTTGTTCATCGCCGGCGCCCGCGCCTATCTGGAAGGGTGCCTGGCCGAGCGCGAGCTGTCGGCGCTGTTCCTGCGCGGCGACGGGCCGCCCGGGTTCGAGGTCATCATGCGCGACCGGCTGCGCCAGTGGGCCAAACGCAACGCCGCCCTGTTCGAGGGGGACGAGGGCGCGCTGGTCGTGGTCCTCACCGGCGCGCTCGCCGCCGCCGTCTCCGAGGTCGCCCTGTCCGAGGACGAGGACGCCTCCCGCGACCTCGCCGAGAACGTGCTGGCCATCATCGCGCAGATCAGGCGCCCCTGAGGGCTCTCACCCGGTCCGCGCGGCGCGCCTCGAAGCAGTGGGTGCGCGACGCCACGGGCTCGTGGCGGTGCCGGCTGAGCACCCGCACCTGGTGGCCGGCGTCGCGCAGGAGCGGCGCCACCAGCCGTCCGAGGGTCCCCGTACCGCGGTGACCAGGATGGACGACGGCATGGCCGCTCCGAACTCGTTCCGCTCCGGGAGCCGGACTCCCGGTCACATCCACTCGATTCCGCGGGTCTACTGTTACGACCCCGCATGAGGCATGAGGAAGGAATGTGACACGGTGGACGAGCGCGAATGGCTGGCCGAGCGTTTCGAGGAGCACCGGCCTCATCTACGGGCGGTGGCCTACCGGATGCTCGGCTCGGCGAGCGAGGCCGACGACGCCGTGCAGGACACCTGGCTGCGCCTGAGCCGTACCGACGCCGACGGCGTGGAGAACCTGGGCGCGTGGCTGACCACGGTGGTGGGGCGCGTATGCCTGAACGTGCTGCGCTCGCGCGAACGGCGCCGTGAGGATCCCGTCGAGGCGCACACGCCCGACCCGATCGCCGGTCCCGCGTCCGGGGCCGACCCCGAGCACGAAGCGGTGCTGGCCGACTCGGTCGGGCTGGCGCTGCTGGTGGTGCTCGAAACGCTGTCGCCCACCGAGCGGCTCGCGTTCGTGCTGCACGACATGTTCGCCGTGCCGTTCGAGGAGATCGCTGTGATGATCGATCGGACCCCGGCCACGGCCAGGCAACTGGCGAGCCGCGCCCGCCGCCGGGTGCGGGGACAGGCCCCGGCTCCCGACCCCGACCTCACCCGCCAACGCCGGGTCGTCGAGGCCTTCCTGGCCGCCGCCCGCGACGGCGACTTCGACGCGCTGGTCGCCGTGCTCGACCCCGACGTGGTGCTGCGCGCCGACCCGGCGGTCGGCCCCACCCCCGTACCCGTCGTGCTCCGCGGTGTCCACGCCGTGGCCGGCGGCGCGTCCGCCGCCGCCGAACGGGTCCGGTTCACCCAGCCGGCGCTGGTCAACGGAGCGGTCGGACTCGTGATGGCCCCTCGCGGAAAGCTCTTCCTGGTCCTCGGCTTCACGATCACCGATGACAAGATCACCGAGATCGACATCATCGCCGACTCCGATCGCCTCCGCGACCTCGAACTCGCCGTTCTGGACGCCTGACACGACCCCTCCACCCGGCGCCGTGACCGACCATCCAAGCGCCGGCCCCGCGGAACCCGGCCCGGCGGGCCTGCTCCGGCATCCGCCGGGGCCGGTCCGTCACCGGGCCCTGAGACCGGACCGCACCACGGAGCGACTAGTCTCGACAGTCGTGGAACGGTTCACTCAGGGTTTCTACGGCTACGCGGTCGCGATGCTGGTCTGCTTCGCCGGCGTCGGCGTTTTCCTGCTGGTCACACCGCAGAGCAGGACCGAACACCTGCCCAAGGTCAACTATTCGATCGACGTGGCCAACATGCGCCGCGCCGCGCCCTACCAGGTGTGGTCACCGGAGCCGGTGCCCGCCGACTGGGTTCCGACGAGTTCCCGGATGACCCAGGACAAGGGCGCGGTGACCTGGAAGCTCGGCTTCGCCACCGCCAAGGGCGCCAAACCGACGCGCTCCCACGCGATGCTCGCCCAGAGCGACGAGAAGCCCGCCGCCGAGTTCGCCAACCGGATGGCCAACACCAGCGAGGTCACCGGCAGCATCCCGATCGACGGCGTGATCTGGGAGCAGCGCGTCCGCAAGGACAAGGATCAGCGCTCCCTCGTCCGGTTCCTGCCCGACGCCACCGTCGTCATCACCGGCACCGCCCAGTGGGACGAGCTGTCCACCCTGGCCCGTTCCATCAGGCAGCAGGTGAAAACGGCGCCCTAGCGGTTCCCGCCGGACGCCCTCGCCGTACGGAGAACGTGTCGAGCGAGGTTTCCGGGAAACGGGCCGGAGTCCGGGCGCCCTCGCCGTACGGAGGGTGGCCTCCGTGAGCGGTGGCGAGGACGTCCGATCGGTCAGAAGGGGGCGTCGCCGGCGGGATCGGGCTGCCGGCGTTGCGTCATGGCGGCGGCGAGTTTCACCCTGGCGCCCTGGAGCCATTCCTCACACAGCGCCGCGAGTTTCTCGCCACGTTCCCACAGCTCGATCGACTGCTCCAGCGTGAGCCCGCCCGCCTCCAGGCGGCGGACCACCTCGGTCAGCTCCTCGCGTGCCTGCTCGTACGATGGTGTCTTCTCATCGGCCACGCTCTCACCCTAGTGGTCGCGCCCGTTAATTCGTCGGGGTTCATCCGGCCAGCGGGTGCGGTGCGTGTCGGTCGTGCTGCCTGATGCGTGCCAGGAGGCGGTTGAGGTCGGTACGGGTGAACTTTCAGTCGAAGGGCCTGGCTGTGGCGTTGTAGTGGTTGTCGAAGGCGAGGATCTGGGCGGCGAGCTCATCGAGGTCCTCAAAGTCGTCGGGGGTGAGGAGCTTGCGCTGGATGACGGAGAAGTAGACCTCGATCTGGTTGAGCCAGGAGGCGTGGACGGGCAGATGGACCATCTGGGCGTTCGGGTAGGCGTCGCCGAGCCGGGCTGCCGCCGCCCAGTTCCGGTGCGAGGAGCCGTTGTCCACGACCCAAAAGACCCGCCTGGCCGAGGCGTACGGCTCGCTCTGCATCACCTGGTCCCCGAGCGCGGTGAACGGCCTGATGCCGGTAGTCGGCTCGCACCGGCCCATGACCCGGGCGCGGTGGACGTCGTAGGCGGCCAGGTAGGCAAGGGTGCCGAGGCGGTGGTACTCGCTCTCGATCCGCGCCGCCCGCCCCGGCCCCGGCGGGAGCGGGAGGTGGATGCGCATGCGGGCCTGGACGCCGGGCTTCTCGTCGGCGCTGAGCACGTACTCGTCCTCGCCGAGCGGCTCCCCTTCCCATTCCCGCTGGTAGAGGTCCAGGACGCGGGATGCCTTGAGGGCGAAGTACGGGTCACGGGGAAAGATCCACGACCGGTGCTGCCAGGGCTTCAGGGCGTCGTCGGCGAGCCGGCGGCGCACGGTGGACGCCGACGGCGCGGGAGCGATGCCGCTGGCTGCCGCATGGCGGGCCAGCTCGGGGCAGGTCCATCGGGCCAGGGGAGTTCCACTCGAGGTGGGCATCTCGCACGCGAGGGCCTGACCCCGGCCACGATGCGGGCGGAGAAGACGCGCGGCCTGCCGGGGCGCGGTGCGTCGGCCAGTCCCTCGATGCCCTGTTCACAGTACCGGCGCCGCCATTTGCGGGCCGTGTCCTGGCAGATGTTCAGCCGCTCCGCGATCATCCGGTTCACCGTGCCCGCCGCGGCGAGCAGCACGATCTGTGATCGCAGTACCAGGCGAAACGGCGCTGAGCCGCGCCGGGACAGGGACTCCAGCTCAGCGCGCTCAGCGGCGCCAAGGCATATGACATAGGGACTGGAAGGCATGCGCTCCATGGTGCAGCCGGGCGGGTAGGGCACGATGGCCGTATGGCAAGGCCACCTGAGTCGACCATGACCTCGCTACGCCAGCGCCTGGCGGCCAGGGCACGCGAGCGTTGGCCTCAGCTCGCCGGCATCACCGTCCGCTACCACGGCGAGTTCGCCTACGTCGCCGGCCGGCTCCCCGACGGCACCACCCTGCCGCTCTGCCGGCTCCACTACGCCGGCTCCGCCGCCAGCTGGGGCTTTGCCATCTACCGCGCCAGCCACGACGACTACGAGAAGTCCGTCCTGCCTACCGGCTACCCGGCCGGCACCCCGCAGGAAGCCCTCGACTGCGCCTGCGGCCTCTACCTCGGCGACACTACGGCCTGGCTCGACCCGCCACCCCCGACGAATTAACGGGCGCGACCACTAGTGTGACGTCGCCGTCCTGGACCTTTCCCGCGCCCGTGGCCGCACCGCGCCCGCCGTGCTCCGCCCGCGGCGGAACCCTCTCAACGGGACGGAGCCTGTTCGATGACGACCCCGTCCGGAGGGGCGTCAGGGCTGGCCGGTCCTGCCGGGTCGTGGATGTGGCGGGCGAGGTCGCGGAAGAAGCGGTCGGGGTCGATGAGGGTTTCGGGTGGGTGCACGCCCGGCCGGGAGGCGGTGCCGTCGAGGAACTGGGCGAGGCCGAGCGCCAGCGGGATTCCGGTGGCTTCGGCCATGTCGTTCATCAGTTCCTCGCCGGTGCCGGCCAGGTGGGCGAGGACGGTGACGGCCTGGCCGTCGCGTCGGCCGGTGGCCGCGGCGAAGAAGGGCGGCAGTGACTTGGGGGGCTTGAACTTGAAGGCGTGCATGACGGCGAGCAGGGCGCGACGGGTGGAGGGCTTGGCCAGGTCGGCCGCGGCTGTTTCGTTGGTCAGCCGGCCGTCGTCGATGTCCTGGCGGAGCAGGTCGAGGTAGGCGACCGTGCCCGGGGTGATGACCATGAGGTTGGCGGCGTCGCCGGTGATGCGGTAGCTGCTGTGGAGGGTGACCGGTTCGGGGTGGCCGACGACGTAGGCGGTGCCGGCGCGCCCTCCGGGCAGGGCCAGGGTGACCGGGAGCAGGGGCGGTCGCCGGACCAGTTCGCCGGCCTGGACGATCGCCACGCTGCCGCTGATCTGTTGCATCCAGTGCACGGTGGCGGCGCTGGGCCGCCCGTCCGGGCCGAGCGGCAACTCCTCCTCGTTCTGCTTGCCTGCGGTGCCGGAGACGTCCACCGGCCAGGCGGTATAGAGGTCTTCGACGGTGTCCAGGCCGCGTACCGCGCGGGCGGCGAGCAGGTTGCTGACTCCGGGGCTGGCTCCCATCCCCACCACGGCGCACACTCCGGCCGCCTGGGCGGCGTCGTGGAGTTCGAGCATGTGCAGGGTGGGCTCCCAGTCGTCGCAGATGTCCAGGTAGTGGGTTCGGGTGCCGATGGCGGCGCGCAGCACGGTCAGGCCGAACCGGTAGTAGGGGCCGACGGTGTTGAGGACCACGTCGGCTGAGGCGAGCGCGTCGCGCAGGGCGGTGCCGTCGGTGACGTCGACCTGCTGGGGGCGCATGGACACGCCGGTGCCGGCGAGTGCGTGGACGAGTTTCCGCGCCGCGGTGAGGTCGCGGTCGGCGACGACGATCTCCTGTACGCCGGGTAGCCCGGCTGCCACGCGGACAGCGACCGCTCCCATCGCTCCGGGGCCACCGAGGGCCAGGATCTTCATTCGGCGCACTCTCCGTCCCGGTCACATCCCATTTCCGACCTTCTCCAGGAACCGGCGCTGGTCGGCCAGGAAGCTCGCGGTGTACACCGAACGCGGCGCGAACGTCGCGACGACGGCGAGCTTGAGCTGCGAGTCCATGAGTTCCTTGGGAACCATTCCATGGGTGGCGTCGGGGTAGTGCTTCACCTGGAGCCGGCCCGGTTCGGGCATGAGCTCGCGGTAGACGGTCTCGGTGTCGGTCACGTCGACGTTGATGTCATGTCCGGCCAGGGCCAGCAGCACCGGGGCGCGCATCGCGGTGAGGTCCTTCTCGGCATCGGAGGTGTAGTTCTTGACGACGAACCGCCAGCGGTCGGCGGTGAGGCCCTGCGCATCGCCACCGAGGGCCGCCCGGTACTCCTCGAAGGTCTTGGTCGTGCGGAGCCGGCGCAGGCGTTCGTCCCGCCTGGCCATCTCGGTCCGGATCTGCGACGGTGTGGCGTGCTGCTCGCGCAGCTCGGCCAGCGTATTGAAGCGGCCCTGCCGCAGCCAGTTGACGGCCGGGGAGACAGCGATCACGAACCGCAGGTCGGGCATGCGAGCCGCGACCTTCGGCATCACCCAACCGGCCTGGCTGGCCCCCCACAGCCCGATCCGGTGGCCGTCGACGCCGGGCCGGGACTTCGCCCACGCGATGGCGGACATGGTCTCGCGCGCCCGGTCGTCCATGCTCTGGTCCAGCCAGTTGCCCGGCGTCCCTCCCACACCGGGCTTGTTCCACGACAGGGAGGCGTAACCGGCCTGGGCGAACGCCTCCCACACCGGCCGGTAGAACGTGTCGTGGGTGGCGTCGATCGGTCCGTCGCCGTGCACGAACACCACCAGCCCGAACGGCCCGCGGCCCGTCGTCGGCCAGGCCAGCACCCCCTTCAGCGGCTGTGCTCCGCCGGTGATGGTCACCTCCTCCTCGCGGATGTCGTATTCGTTCTGGTAGACGACCACGGCCCCGAGCCCGGCGGCCGACAACAGCAGGGCCAGCACCGATTTCAGCACCCACCCGCGTCGACGGCGCCGCGTCCTGACGGGCCGTGGGGGTGGGGATGGTTCAGGATTCATCACGGCTCTCCACTGCTTTGAACAACCTGTAAACTATCGTTTCTCTACGATCGTAATACAGATGAGCGATATGGAGGCGTGGATGAGATGGGAACGCGACGGGAGACAGCGATGAACGACCCGCGACACGACAGCGTGGGCATATCCACCCGGGCACTGGTGGAGGGCATGGTCCGCGAGGACGGCACGGTCGACGGCGGCGAGCTGTACGCGGTGGCCGCGGCCCTGGGGATGACCGACCAGCAGGTGCGTCTGTGCATCAACCGGCTCATCACGGAGGGGCAGTTCACTCGCGAAGGCCGAGGACGGCGGGTCCTGCTGCGGGCGACCGCCGACACCCGCCGATCAATCGAGCCGAACATCGAATTCGTGCGATTCATGTATGAGCAGGACCGGGGGCGGGCGCCCTGGGATCGGACATGGCGTCTGGTCGCCTTCGCCGTCCCCGAGGCGGCCAGACCCGCCCGCGACGCGCTGCGCGACGCCATCGTGCGGCTCGGCGGAGCGCCTCTGCACGGCGGCCTGTACGTCTGCGCCAACGACTGGGAGGGCCTCGTCGAGGCCGAAGCCGACCGGCTCGGCGTCCTCGACTGCGTCACCTTCATGACCAGCGGCGACCTGCGCATCGGCGGAGAGCGGGAGCCACGCGCGCTGGCCGCCCGCCTGTGGCCGCTGGAGGAGATCGCCAAGGCCCACGCACGGCTCGCCGACGTCGCCCGATCCCGCCTGGACCGGCTTCGGGCCTCCGACGCGTTGAGCCCGACCGAGCTCCTCACCATCACGATCGAACTCGCTGCGGAGTTCACCCGCGCCGTGGAGACCGACCCGCTGCTGCCACCCGAACTGCTTCCCCGGCCCTGGTCCGGCACGCGAGCCCGGGCCCTGCTGGCCCAGTGCTGGTCACGGCTGCTGGAGCAGGAGGGGCAGCCCCGGCCGCCGCGACTGTTCCGGCTCTACGCCGACGTCGTCCGCGAGGTGGCGGGAGCCTTCGGCGACGAGGACACCGCCGTCCCGGCCCCCGCCGCGTACGGGCGTACCCCGTAGAACCATTGACATTCAGGACGGGGGTCCCGGGCGATCCCGCTTCCCGTCCCGGCGCCCATGACCACGAAGGACACGAGCATGCAGCCGTACGGCCCCAAGGCCTACCTGCTGAAGAAGGCCGCCGAGACCGACCGGGCCGCCACGTGTCTGGCCGACGGGCCCGCCACCCTCCTGCCCGATCGGGCCGTACCACTCCTCGGCGAGCTCGCCCGGAGCCTGCGCGAGGCGGCCGCCCTGTACGACCTGGACCCGACCCTCCGCGACGATCCGGCCGGCCGCGAGCAATCGCTCGAAACGATCGCCGAGCTGGGCGGACAGGCGGTGGTGTTCGTCCGGCCGCCGTCAGGAGCTGGTGAGGATCACGAGCCGCTGGGTCGCTCGGGTCATCGCGACGTAGCGGTCGACCGCTCCTTCGATGCCCTCGCCGAACGCCTCGGGATCGATCAGGACGACCAGGTCGAACTCGAGCCCCTTGGCCAGCTCCGGGGTCAGTGACCGCACGCGAGACCTCGCCCGGAACGTGGGATCGCCGATGACGCAGGCGATCCCGTCGGCATGCGCGGCGAGCCAGGTGTCGAGGATCGAGTCCAGATCCGAAACGGGTCCGTGGACGACGGGGACGTCGCTGCGGCGGATGGAGGTCGGCACGTTGGCGTCCGGGAGTACGGCCCGGATGACCGGCTCGGCCTCTGCCATGATCTCTTCCGGCGTCCGGTAGTTGACGCTCAGGCCGGCCAGGGTGATCCGCTCCAGCCCGACCCGCTCCAGCCGTTGCTGCCAGGACTCGGTGAAGCCGTGCCGGGCCTGGGCGCGGTCGCCGACGATGGTGAAGCTCCGCGACGGGCAGCGCAGCAGCAGCATCTGCCACTGCGCGTCGGTCAACTCCTGCGCCTCGTCCACGACGATGTGCGCGAACGGGCCGGCGAGCAGGTCCGGGTCGGTGCCGGGCAGCGTGCTCTCATCGACCAGGGCATCTTGCAGGTCCTGTCCGCGTAGCATCGTCACCAGACCTTCGCCGTCGTCATCGGCTTGGAGCAGGTTGTCGACGACCTGCGCCATCCGCTCGCGTTGGGCGGCGACGGAGGCGTCATGGCGGCGCTTGCGCCGTGCCGCCTGCGGGTCGCCGAGCCGTTGGCGTGCCGCGTCCAGCAGCGGCAGGTCCGACACCGTCCAGGCCTGGGCGTTTTCGCGCCGCAGAGCCCGAACCTCCTCGGGGCTGAGCCAGGGAGCGCACATCCGCAGGTAGGCGGGCACCGACCACAGATCTGCCACGAGGTCGGCCGCGTCGATCAGTGGCCACGCCTTGTTGAAGGTGGTGAGCAGTTCCCGGTCCTGCAGCAGCGCCCTGCGCAGCAGGTCGGCCGAGACCTCCTCGTCGTCGTGCTTGTCGATCAGGATCGTCAGCAGCTCTTGCCAGATCTGCTCGCGCGCATCGTTGTGCGCGGTGCCGGGGTCGGGTGCGTGGAAGGCCTCGGCCCAGTCCTCGGCGCTCAGCCAGATGTCGGACCAGGGGGTGGCGATCGTCATCCCGGTGGTGGGTGGGTTCTCGTAGAACCTGACGGCCGGCTCGATCGCCTCCACCAGCTTCGCCGATGCCTTCAAGGCGGCCACCTGCGGGTCGGTCTCGATCGTCGCTGTGGCGCCTTCGGCGACGAGGTCGCGCAGGGTGCAGGTCTGCACGCCCTCCTCGCCGAGGCTGGGCAGCACGTCGGCGACATAGGCCAGGTAGGGCTGGTGCGGGCCGACGAACAGCACGCCGCCCCGGTGGTGGTCCAGGCGCGGGTCGGAGTAGAGCAGGTAGGCGGAGCGGTGCAGGGCGACGACGGTCTTGCCGGTGCCCGGGCCGCCGTCGACGACCAGAGCGCCGCGAGATCCCGCGCGGATGATGGCGTCCTGGTCGGCCTGGATGGTGGCGAGCACGTCGCGCATCCGGGCTGAGCGGCTGCCGCCCAGGCTGGCGATGAAGGCGGACTGGTCGTCGAGCGCGGCGTGTCCTTCGAATCCGTCGGCGGTGAACACCTCGTCCCAGTAGTCGCTGATGCGGCCGCGGGTCCAGCGGTATCTGCGGCGGCTGGCCAGCCCCATGGGGTTGGCGTGGGTGGCGCCGAAGAACGGTTCGGCCGCCGGGGAGCGCCAGTCGAGCAGCAGCCGGCGGCCCGCGCTGTCGGTGAGGCCGAGTCGTCCGATGTAGAGGGGTTCGGGGTGGTCTGTGCTGATGATGTGTCCCAGGCACAGGTCCAGGCCGAAGCGGCGCAGGGCGCGCAGCCGCGTGGTCAGCCGGTGGATTTCCAGGTCTCGGTCCATCGCTTGGCGGCCGATGCCGCCGGGCGCCTTGCGGGCGGTATCGAGGCGGTCGGACAGTTCGGTGATCGATTGTTCGAGGCTGTCGGCGATGGCCGTGAAGTGTTGCTCGTCGCCGGCGATCAGTGTCGGGTCGGCTTTGGGGGAGAGGTGGTCGGGGAGGTCGAACGCGCTGGTGGTCAGGGGGTTCATGGCATCGGCTCCGATCTGAGGTCGCTTGCGACCGTTGCGCGGGTCTCGGGGGTCAGGGCCGTCTTGAGCGCGGCCGGCAGGGACTCGAAGGTCGGGGTCGGACCGTCGTGGGCCGCGCCGATGCCCAGCTCGGCCACCCGGCCGGCCCAGTACGGCTGGTCCGCCGCCTGGGGTATCACCACCTGCGGCGCGCCGGCCCGGGTGGCCGTCGTCAGACGACTGCGCGGCGGCCCTGCGCAGGCCCGCTCCACCGCGTGTGCTCCGTCGCCGTCCCTCACTCGCTCAGGCTTGCGCAGCCCCGTCCTAGCGAGATTTCACACCGTACGGCTCGCTCGCGGCCCGTCCAGTCCCCACGAGACGATCTTGGCAGGGGTGATCCTGATGATCTCTCGGGAGAAGGACGGCAGGGGCGGCTCGTGGTCCGTCAGCGCCACCGCCGTGCCCCGGATCTCGATGCCCCGGGGCGCCCACGGATCGACCGTCGCCAGGTCGTCCACGACGAACGCGACCGTGCTGCCCTGCTGGACGTTCCTGAACTTCTTCGACGCGCCCAGCGCGTGCCCGCCGATGACGATCGTGCCAGTGCTGGCATCGACGAAGAAGTTGGTCGGGTTGTTCTGCACCTGCCCGTCAGGCGAGACGGTGGCCAGCCGCCCGATGGGCTGCGTGGCCAGGTAGTCGAGTTCTGCTTGGGTGAAGACCATGCGCGTCAGCATGAAATCCCGTTCCCGCGCGACCCGTACGTCGACAACAACACCCGCATTTCGTACTTCCATTTCCGTAGGTTCCGGCCTCGATGGGCGATTCTGCAGCATGGCCCGGGTCTTGTGGCAAGTCCCCCGGTGCGCTATACGTTGGGAGTGGAAAGGAGCGGGCACGCCCCTTTCCCTTCATCGTCCGCCGGGGGCGGACAACCTCCTCACGAAGCGGCGGCGCGCCGTGTGCGCCGGTACCGTCCGCGATAATGCCGTGACTTGATCGCGACGGCAGACGATCGTCGACCGTCAGGGTCCTTCTCGGTGCCCGCGTCCATCCGGTGTTCGACTCCGGTCACATCCCACACCATGATCGACATCTCCACCATGCCCGACCACTGCGTGCCGAAGGCCGCTTGCTCCACCGGACTGGGATCCGGTCAGGCGATCCACGGGGGGATGACCTTGCCGGTGCCGCCCGGGGTGCTGGCCTGGGCGCCGGCGGGTGCCGTGACGATGGCGGTGAAGCCGTGCGGGCCCGCGGTCACCTGGCGGGTCGCGTCCGCGGGCAGGATCACGGTGTCGCCCTCGGCCAGGGGGAGTTTCTCGCCGTCCAGCTCGATCGTCGCCTCGCCGGCCAGGAAGGTCCAGATCTGCTCGGCGTCGATGAGGTGGACGGGGCCCTGAATGTCGGGCTGCATCTCGACGCGCCACAGCGCCAGGCCGGCGCCGCCTTGGGAGGGGGAGGCCAGGGTGGTCATGACGCCGGAGGGGGTCTCGGTGCGGCGGGTGTCGGCAAGACGGATGAGTGTCATGGCAAAGCAATTCTTAAAGTGGTCAATTGTCTTCGGTTGAACGGGTCGAATGGTTTGCGGGCTCCCGATCAGGCCCACTCGACGAGCTGGACCACGACCCCGTTGGGGTCGGTGAGCTGGAACAGCCGCTCGCCCCACGGCTCGGTGCGCAGCGGCATGGTGATGTCGGCGCCCTCGGCGCGCAGGCGCGCCTCCTCGGCGGCGATGTCGTCGACGGTGAACGCCACGATGAGCCCGCTCGCCCGCTGATGGCGCTGCTCCTCGGGCAGGACCTCGGTGCCGCGGCTGAGCAGGACGAGGTCGGCGGCGGAATCTTCCCTTGACAGGGAGACGAATCCGTCGGCGGCCATCGTCTGGCTGTAGCCCAGGTGGGTGGTGAAGAACGTGCTGGAGGCGGTCACGTCGTCGACGGTGAGTGACACGGTGGTGTTGGTGATCTTCATGGATTCGCTCCCGTGGAGGTTCGTCGGCAGGGCGGTGGCGCGCGTTGCGGACGTCGCCGGGCCCGGCTGCTGCTAGCGGGTGTAGGTGAGGATGAGCGCGCCGCTGCCCAGCACCGTGTGGTCGGCCAGCTGCCAGATGCGCGGGTCGAAGCCGACGTCGCGGCCGAACAGCGGGATGCCGATGCCGGTGGTCAGCGGTGCGAACTTGACGATGAGCTGGTCGATCTCCGAGTACAGGGCGGCGGCCAGCATGCCTCCGCCGATCAGCCAGATGTCCTTGCCGTCTTGTTGCTTCAGCTCACGCACGGTGGCGACGGGGTCGCCCGAAACTATCTGGACGGCCGGGTCCGGGCTCTCGGGCAGGGTGCGGGAGAACACCAGGTGGCGTAGATGCGGGTAGGCGTCGGTGACGCCGGCCTTGAGCCCGATCTCATAGGAGTGCCGCCCTTCCAGGACGGTGTCGAAGCGGGTGCCGGGGGCGGTGACGCCCAGGGCCTGTCGGGCCGGGCCGGGCAACGTCTCTGGGTATTCGGCGATGAGGTGCTGCAGGTAGTCGCCGGGGATCGGCCAGAAACCGCCGGGACCGGTGGGGTCGGCGCCGTCGGGGCCGGCGATGTAGCCGTCGAGGGTGGCGGCGATGTAGTAGGTCAGCTTGCGCATGCGGGGTGCTCTCCTTGAGAAACGGTCAGGTGGTGGGCAGGTCGAGCTGGTATTCGTGGGTGCGGCGGTGGGAGCGGAAGCCCAGCCGCCGGTTGACGGCGAGCATGTGGGTGTTGTCCTGGGCGTTGTCGGTCTCGATCTCGACGATGCCGGGGTGCTCGGCACGCAACCTGCGCACCATCGCGGCCTTGACCCACAGCCCGAGCCCGTGGCCGCGGTGAGCGGGCACGACGGCGGTGTCGTACTGCAGGGCCCGGCGGGTCTCCCCAGCCCGGATGACGATCTCGGTGTACCCGGCCATCTCCCCCTTCCCGAGTGCGGCGATCGTGAGCAGCGTGTCGCCACGGTCGGCCAGCACCTTGGCCATGGCGCGGACCCGGTCGGCGGTCCAGGTCTGGCTGCCGTAGTCCATGTCGCCGGTGGGCATGTCGTTCATCGCGTTCTTCGCCGCGGCGAAGGCGTCGGCCAGGTCGCCGGGCACCGTGCCGGTCCAGCCGGCCAGCTCGTAGCCGGGATGCTCGATGTCGGCCGCGGCGTCGTCGGCCCGCGCGATGTCGAGCAGGAGGTGGTCCAACGTCAGCACCCGCCGGAAGCCGCGCGCGGCGCAGAAGGCGTCACCCGGCCCGCCGTCGTCGGCGGCGGCGAGCAGACTGCGGCGCTGCTCCACCTCCGCCGCGAACACGGCCGTGGCCAGCAGTTGCGAGCCGACCTCCGAGCGCCGCCGGTCCGGGCGGACGTGCAGCTCCAGCTCGGCCAGGTGATCCTGGCCCGGTGAGGTGAACAGCCGCAGCCCGGCCACGCCGACCACCGCGCCGCCGGTCTCGGTGGCCAGCCAGAACAGCCGGCGGCTGTCCAGCCCGGCAGCGGTGAGCTGTGCGTGCACCTGCTTGGGCGTGGGCCCGGGCTCGTCGGGCAGATCACTGGCGAGCGAGGCCACGACAACCGTGTGCCAGGCGGCGGACTGCTCGGCCGACATCCAGGACACGGGGGCGATGTGGATCATGCGGGCTCCTCGATTGGGATGACCATGACGTTAGGACGTCCCAAGGAACGGTGAATCGGCCCGCATGACTTAATCCGGCGACTGATACCGGGCCCGGTATCAGTCGCGCCCTACCGGTCGGCGGCCACGATCGCGGCCAGCTCCTGGCGCGAGCCCACCCCCAGCTTGGGATAGGACCGGTACAGATGGTGACCGACGGTGCGCGGGCTGAGGAACAGCTGGGCGGCGATGTCCCTGTTCGACAGCCCCTGCGCCGCCAGCCGGACGATCTGCAGCTCCTGCGGGGTGAGCAGGGCCAGCACCCCGGGACCGCGGCGTGAGGTGATCGCGGCGCCGGTGGCCTCCAGTTCGGCGTGCGCGCGGTCGGCCCAGGGGATCGCGTTGAGCCGGTCGAAGGTCTCCAACGCGGCGGTCAGCTGCGTCCTGGCCTCGGACTTGCGGCGGGTGCGGCGTAGCCACTCGCCGTACAGCAGCCGGGTGCGGGCGTGCTCGAAGGAGCGGCTGTCCTTCTCGTGCAGGGCCAGGGCCAGGGCGAAGGCGTCCTCTCCGGGGTCCAGCAGCGCGCGGCAGCGGTGCAACAGCGCCTCGATCGGCGGTTCCGGCACCCGCTGGGCCAGCTCGGCCAGCCTGGACAGCGCCTGCTCGGCCAGGTCAAGCTCGCCGAGCCGTACCGCGGCTTCGATCAGATCGGGCAGGCTGCGCTCGGCGGGCAGCTGGTGGCGCGCGGGCCCGCCGTACAGGATCGCCAGGTGGTCCAGGGCGCCCTGTGCCCGGCCGTACCCGAGCTCGAGCAGGCCGAGTGCCCACCTGGCCCGGTGTAGTCCCGCCGGCTGGGCGCCGCCGCCGGGATCGGACATGGCCCTGTCGGCCAGGTCGCGGCAACGGTCTTCGTCGCCCTCGATGGCCGTCAGGTAGGCCATGACGCCGTGGGCGTGGCTGACCCAGTGGCCCTGCCCGGTGTCCTCGGCGATGTCGAGCGCCTCGGTCGCAGTGGTCATCGCGTCGCGGTAGCGGCCCAGGAAGGTCTGGGAGATGGCCGCGTAGTAGAGCGCGGAGGGGAGCACGCCGACCTTGCCCTCGGCGCGCGCCCTGGCCGCGATGCCCGCCGCCAGCCGCTCGGCCTGGGTGTCCAGGCCGCCCATCAGGCCGATACCGCAGATCATCAACACGTCTCTGGCATCGTGCGCGCGCAGGGCCGCGGCATGCTCGAAGACCTTCGGCAGGTACGGCAGGCGCTCGGTCGAGCGGCCCAGGGCCAGGGCCGTCAGCCAGCGCTGCAACTGCAGTACCGACCAGGCGGGGTCGCCGGCGGGCAGGCTGATGGCCTGCAACTGCGCCTCGGTCACGGTCGCGAGCTCGTACCGGCCTGCGAACCAGGTGGTGTGCAGGGCGTCCATCATCATCTCGACCGCCCGGCCGGGGTCGGTCTCGGCGAGCCGGGCGGCCTCCTCTAGTTGCCAGGTGTGGGCCTGGTGCAGGAAGCCCTGCCCGGCCGCCGCGGTGGCGCGGACCCGGACCAGGTCGCGGCGGGCGGTGGGATCGGTGACGCGCTCGGCCAGCGCCTGGGCCCGGGCGAGCGATCCGGCCTCCAGGGCGGTCTCGGCGGCCAGGGTGAGCAGGCGGGTGCGCACCTGGGGCTCGGCGGCCAGCTGCGCGGCCCGCTCGTAGGCGGCGGCGGCCGCCGCGTACCCCTTGCGGACGGCCGCGAGCGAGGCGGTGCGTTCCAGTTCGGCCGCGACGGCGGCGTCGGGACCGGTGGCGGCCGATGCCAGGTGCCAGGCCCGCCGGTCGGCCTGCTCGGCGTCGGTCAGCGCGTCGGCCAGGGCCCGGTGGACGCGCAGCCGCTGGTCCAGCGGGGCGCCCTGGTAGGCGGCGGCCCGCACCAGCGGGTGCCGGAAGGTCACCTGCCGGCCGTCCACACGAAGCAGCCCGGCCTTCTCGGTGGCAGGAAGGTCCTCGACCCCCGCGCCCAGCGGCCCCGCTGCGCGCAGGAGCACGGCCAGGTCACCGGTGTCGTCCGCGGCGGCGACCAGCAGCAGCGTCCTGCTCGTTGACGGTAGGCGTTCGGCCTGGGTGTGGAAGGCCAGCTGCAGCCGGTTGGTCAGCGGCAGCGCCGGGCCCTGCGCGGGGACGGCGAGCGCCGCGGGCAGCTCGATCAGCGCCAGCGGGTTGCCGCCCGCCCCGGCCAGGATGCGCCGCCGTACCTCCGGCGTCAGTTCCCGGTCGCGCTCGTCGACGAGGGCCGCCGCGGCCTCGGCGGACAGCCCTTCCAGCCGCAGCTCGGCCAGCCCGGGCGTGGGAAACGGGGCCTCGCCGTCGCGGACCGCGAAGATCATGACGACCCCCTCGGACCCCAGCCGCCTGGCGGCGAACAGCAGCGCCTCGGCCGAAGGCCGGTCCAGCCACTGGGCATCGTCGATCAGGCACAGCACCGGCGCGTCCTCGGTCAGCTCCGACAGGAGCGTCAACACGGCCAGCCCCACGAGCATGCGATCCGCCGGCACGCCCAGCGCCAGCCCGAACGCGCCCTCCAGCGCCTGCCGCTGCGGGTCCGGCAGGGTGTGCAGGTGACTCGACAGCGCCGGACGCAACAGCAGATGCAGCCCGCCGAACGGCAGCTCAGCCTCCGATTCGATGCCCACTCCGCGAAGCACCTGCATGTCGTCCTGTATCGCGAAGGACTCCAGCAACGCCGTCTTGCCGATGCCGGGTTCACCGCGAACCACCAGCACCCCACTGCCGCCGTCGCGAGCGTCCGTCAGCAGCCCCCTGATGACCGCCCGCTCGGCGTCCCTCCCGTACAACATGGCGGTCACGCTATCGGAGGCCGGTCATATGCATACAATCGCCGCAATCAGTTGCATTCCGGCCTTCCTCGCCGTGAGCGCCATGCAGGGATCGCGGCAGTCAGGCCCGGTCGTGATGACCGAAGGCGCCCCCCGAGCCGGGACCTTACGACTCGTGGTGAGCACAGCGGGTGACCCCGGGGTCGCCGGGGTGCCCACCGGGCCCGGGCCTGGGACACTGCATCATTGACATCCTCCCCACGGCTGAGCCGGGGGATTTCCACCCTCGCGGGTGGGATCTTCCTGTTTCACCGCAGGTAGCCCCCGGGACGGACCCAAGCCGAGGTCTTACACCCGCTCCGCAGGCGTTTCACCTGTCCGCCAGCCCGGCGGCCAGGACCCGGACAGGCCGACTTGGTCATCGCCTGCCCGTCCGAATGCACGGACCATACCAAGAGAAGGGCGACGGCATGCGGAAACCACGAGGTCACGACACCCCTCGGGCCTTGACGGCCCTTCCGCGCTCCCCATTCCTCCCCAGGGCCGAAGCCCGGGGTCTCCTGGGGAGTTCCTGATGAGTGTCCGTACCGCGACCGCCGACGACATCCCCGAACTGGTCCGCCTGCGCGAGATCCTGGCCGACCGGATGGCCCAGGATGGCAGCTACCCGATCGAAAGCGACTGGCGGCAGGCTTACGCCGACAGTCTCAAGGAGCGGCTGGGCAGCGACGACACGGCCGTCTACGTGGTGGACGCCCCCGAAGGAGGGCTCGCCGCCTGCGGGATGGGTCTCATCTTCGAGCGCTTCCCCGGCCCTTCCCTCGCCAACGGCCGCTGCGGCTACATCCAGGGGATGACCACCGACCCCGGCCACCGGCGCCGGGGTCACAGCCGGGCCATCATGGCCAGGCTCATGGAGTGGTACCGCGACATGGAGGTCCGCAGGGTGGACCTGCACGCCACCTCGGACGGCGAGCCGCTCTACCGGGAGTTCGGCTTCGTCGACGACGGCCGGCTTTACCCGGCGCTCACGTGGCTGGATCCCTCCTGACCGTCACCCGGTCGTCGGGGAAGCGGATCGTCAGCTCGTCGCCGGGGGCGACGTCGGCCGCCCGCCGTACGACGTCGCCCGAGGGGCGCTGCACGATCGCGTAGCCGCGTTCCAGGGTGGCGGCGGGGGACAGGGAGACCAGCCGGGCCCGCAGATGCCCCAGGGAGTCCTGGGCACGGTCCAGGGAGGCCGTGAGCGAGCGCCTGGCCCGATCCCTGAGCTGCTCGGCCTGCTCGGCCCTGCGCTCGATCTCGCGGACCGGATCGGCCAGGGAGGGCCGGGAACGGACCGCGGCCAGCCAGGCCGTCTCGCGGTCCAGCCAGCCGCCGGCCACCCGGCGGCCCCGGTCGCGGAGCTGGCGGATGAGCGTGAGCTGCTCGCCGACGTCCGGCACGACCTTCTTGGCCGCGTCCGTGGGCGTGGACGCCCGCACGTCGGCGACCATGTCCAGCAACGGGTTGTCCTGCTCGTGGCCGATCGCGCTGACCACCGGGGTCCGGCAGGCGGCCACCGTCCGGACCAGGGCCTCGTCGGAGAAGGGCAGCAGGTCCTCCATCGACCCGCCGCCCCGCGCGATCACGATGACGTCGATCTCGCCGTCCGCGTCGAACTTGCGCAGGGCCTCGGTGACTTCGGTGACCGCGTACGGTCCCTGCACGGCCACCGGCTCGACCTTGAAGCGTACGGCGGGCCAGCGGCGCCGCGAGTTCTCCAGCACGTCGCGCTCGGCGGCCGAGTCACGGCCGCAGATGAGCCCGATCGTGCCGGGCAGGAACGGCAGCCGCCGCTTGCGGTCGACTCCGAAGAGCCCCTCGGCGGCGAGCACCTGACGCAGCCGCTCCAGCCGGGCCAGAAGCTCGCCCACGCCGACCGGTCGCATCTCCAACGCGGTGAACGCGAAAGAGCCCTTGTTCACCCAGAAGTCCGGCTTCAGGTGCATGACGACCCGGGCGCCGTCCACCGGCCGGGGGACGGTCGCCTCGTAGACGCCTCGCGGGCAGGTGACCCGGGCGGAAACGTTGGCCACGGGGTCGCGCAACGTCAGGAACACCGTGCCGCCGCGCGCGGTCAGCTCGGTGATCTGCCCCTCCACCCAGATGGTGCCGAGCTTGCCGATCCAGCCGCCGACCATCTGCAACACCGTGCGAACCGGGAGCGGCTGTTCCGGGGTGGTCTTCGAGGTCATGGTCGGGAGCCTACGCGCCGGCAGCGGTCATTCCGCGGCTTCGAGCTTGGTCAGACGGTTCTCGTACATCCGCACGACCTCGGCGCGGGCCGTGGTGGCCTGCTCGTAGGCGAGCAGCTCCCGGATCTGCTCGGCCGTCTTGCCGCGCATCCGAGCGCGCAGGGACGCGATCGTCAGCTGGCCGTGGCCGGGCATGGGCTCGGCGGGCACGGTGGCCGCCTCGGTGACGTGCGCGGCGACGTGCGCGGTGGCGGGGGCGGCCGTCTCGGGCCCGGCCGGTCTGGTCTCGGTGACCTCGACCAGCGCGGCGTCGGCCGTCTCGGGCTTGACGACCTCGACCTCGGTGACCTCGACCTTCACGGCCGCGGGAACCTCGATCGCGGCCTCGACGGCCTCGACGGCCTCGGCCTTCGGGGTCTTCTTGGCCTTCGGAGCCTTGACCTTGGCGGTCTTCGCCTTCGCGGGCTCGACTTCGGCGGCCGTGGTCTCGGCGGCCTCGGGCTCGGTCTCGGGCTGTGCGGCCTCGGCCGTGGTCTCGGTGGCGTCGGCGACCTCGGGCTCTGCGGCCTTGACCTCGGGCTCGGCGATCTTGACCTCGGGCTCGGGGACCTTGATCTCGGAGGGCTCGGCCTTGGTTTCGGTGGCCTCGGGCTCGGCGACCTTGACCTCGGCGGGCTCGGTCACCGGCGTGGCGGTCGCGGCGGCCTCGGGTGCGGCGGTCCCCGACACAGGGGCCTCGGGTTCGGCCGCCTTGGGCCTGGCGGGGGCGAAGATGACCGGCTCGGGGCGGGGCTTGGCGCCGTTGGCCTCGGTCTTGGTCTCCTTGGCGGAGCTCTCCGGGCGCGGGGCGAAGATGACCGGCTCGCGACGGGCCGGCTTCTCCTCGGTCTTCTCGCCGCTCTCGGACTTGCCGCCCTTCGCGGCCTCGACCGGCTCACCGGCGGTCGTCTGGCCCTGCTCGTCCGAGGTGTCGTCCTGGCCGGCGATGCGCTTGATCGTGGACCGCACGCGGTCGCCGATCAGCAGAGCCTGACCCACCCCGCTCAGCGCGGACTGCAGCACGTAGAGCGGCAGATCCTTGGCCTTCTCCTTGAACCCCTCGCGGCTGGAGAGTGCCTCGCGGACATTTCTGGTGACATTGCGAAAGATGTCGGGGACTGCCATGTCGTCTCCCTGGGAGGTCTGTATTGGGCATATTGTCCGGCAAGACTGTGCCGTATGAGGTCATAGGACGCGCGGGCGGCCCAGCGGGCACTCCACGTAGCATAAGAACATGACTTCACAGACCCCCGCGACCCGACGCGTCCTTGTGGCTAAGCCCCGTGGCTACTGCGCGGGAGTCGACCGAGCGGTCCAGGCGGTGGAGAAGGCCCTGGAGCAGTACGGCGCACCGATCTACGTCCGCAAGCAGATCGTCCACAACACCCACGTGGTCAAGACGCTCGAGGAGCGCGGAGCGATCTTCGTCGAGGAGACCGAGCAGGTGCCCGAGGGCGCCATCGTGGTCTTCTCCGCCCACGGAGTCTCCCCGGCCGTCCACCGGGAGGCCGCCCAGCGCAGCCTCAGGACGATCGACGCCACCTGCCCTCTGGTGACCAAGGTCCACAACGAGGCCAGGCGCTTCGCCTCCCAGGACTACGACATCCTGCTCATCGGCCACGAGGGGCACGAAGAGGTCGAGGGCACCGCGGGCGAGGCGCCCGACCACATCCAGCTCGTCGACGGCCTCGACTCGGTCGGCGCCGTCCAGGTGAAGGACCCCGACCGGCTGGTGTGGCTGTCACAGACCACGCTGTCGGTGGACGAGACGACCGAGACGGTCGCCCGGCTCAAGGAGCGCTTCCCCAACCTCATCGACCCGCCGAGTGACGACATCTGCTATGCCACGCAGAACCGCCAGGTCGCGGTGAAGGAGATCGCCGCCGAGGCCGAGCTCGTCATCGTCGTCGGCTCGGAGAACTCCTCCAACTCCAAGCGGCTGGTCGAGGTCGCCCTCGACCACGGGGCCGACGCCTCCTACCTGGTCGACGACGCGTCGTTGATCAAGGACGAGTGGCTCGACGGCGTCACCACGGTCGGCCTGACCAGCGGGGCCTCGGTCCCGGAGGAGCTCGTCGCCGGAGTTCTGGCCCGCCTTGCCGCGCACGGCTTCGAGGACGTCCAGGAAGTCGAGTCCGTCGAGGAGAGCGTCCGCTTCGCCCTTCCGCACGAGCTCCGCAAGGACCTGCGCGCCACCGTCTGACCCGATCCGTCACCGTACGGCGGCGCCGCACGCCGCCGTACGGGCGCCCTCGGACCCGCCGTCCCCGCCGGCTACTGGCCTTCGCGTGGCGTGCCGTACACCTTGGGCTCGAAGTAACCCTCGGGCTCGGGGGCGTAGCCGGCGCTGCCGCCGGCCCGCGGGCGGGGGACGGCGGGACCGGCCGCCCGCAGCTCCTCACGCAGGTCGCGCACACACTGGGCCAGGCCGCGGCGCCAGGCGATGACCAGAACCAGCAGCGAGCCGCCGAACAGCCACGGGGCGCCGGCCGACAGTTTGGTGAGCATGCCCAGGCTGAAGGCCTGGATCGGCGAGCTCGCGCCCAGCGACCGGACCGCCTCGACGATCAGCGTGGCCAGGAAGAAGACCAGCGGCGGGGACACCACCAGCGAGAGCAGATCGCGCCGGTTCACCAGCGACACCGCGGCCACGCAGCCGGCCACGAACGCCAGGCCGGTCAGCGGCGACAACCCGAGCAACGCCTGCAGGACGCTGCCCACCAGCGTGGCCGCCAGCACGAACGCCACCGCGCCCCGGGCGGTCAGCCGGATGCCGCCGCCGCGTTTCTGCTCACTCACGTGATCACCCCGCCAAGCGGCTGCCTGTCGCCTCGCTCGTCCACCAGTCGTCCCCCTCGACCTCGGCCCCTCGTCGCCGACCCTCTCCGCTCCACCTCCAGTGTCCGGCCGATGGCGTCTTCGGAGAACGGTTTCAGGGCAGGTCGTTCGCTAACTTACCGTTCAGCCGGGAGATGAGGGAGGAGCTTGACTCCTCTTCCTCCAGCAGTTCGGGGGAGGTCAGCGCGCGCGGCAGATCCTCGACCGTTTCGGGCTTGTCCAGTTCGGTCTCGACCAGGCCCAGATCGTTGAGCTTGCGCGCGCTCACCAGCACCCGGGTCTCCAGGGAGCCGACCGTCCGGTTGTAGGACTCCACCGCCCTGCTCAGCGACCGGCCCATCGTCTCCATGTTCCGTCCCATGGTGCCCAGCCGTTCGTAGAGCTCCTTGCCCAGCTCGAAGACCGCTCGCGCGTTCTCGCTGAGCGCGGCCTGCTGCCAGGCGTACTGCGCGGTGCGGAGCATGGTGATCAACGTCGTGGGCGTGGCGATGTGGACCCGCCGCCGCATGGCGTACTCCAGCAGGGCCGGGTCGCGCTCCAGCGCCGGTGCCAGGAAAGCCTCACCCGGGATGAACAGCACCATGAACTCCGGCGCCGGGCTGAACGCCTGCCAGTAGGCCTTGGCGGCGAGCCGGTCCACGTGCTCGCGCACGTGCCGGGCGTGGGAGTCGAGCCGGGCCGACTGGAGGTCGGGGTCGGTGGACTCGGCGGCCTCCAGGTAGGCGGCCAGGGACACCTTGGAGTCGACGACGATGTTCTTGCCGCCGGCCAGCCGTACGATCATGTCGGGGCGGAGCGCGCCGTCGACGGTGGTGACGCTCGCCTGCTCGTCGAAGTCGCAGTAGCGCTGCATACCGGCGATCTCGGCGACCCTGCGGAGCTGGAGCTCCCCCCACCGCCCCCTGGCCTCGGGGCGCTGCAGGGCGCGCACCAGCGCGGTCGTCTGGGCGCGGAGCTGGTCGTTGCTCTCGCGGACCACGTCGATGTGCTTGGCCAGCTCGGCATGGGCGGCCCGCTGACCCGCCTGGGTGTCGCGCAGTTGCGTCTCGACGCGGGCCAGGGTGTCCTTCAACGGCTCGATCAGATGCTCGACGGCCTGCTTGCGCTGCTCCAGCTCTCCGGCGGCCTCGGCGCGGCCCGCGGCCATCCGGGTCTCGGCCAGCTCCAGGAAACGCAGGTTGTTGACGTCGAGCGCGCGGGCCGACAGGGTCTGGAACCGGTCGGCGAGCTGGCCCTCGATGTAGGAGACCTTCTCCTCGGCGGCCTTCGCCCGGGCCTCCGCCTCCGCCAGGCGCCGTACGGCGTCGGCCGCCCCCGAGGAGGCACGCGCGCGGCCCAGCAGGAATCCGATCGCGAGTCCCGCGGCGAGTCCCACGGCGAGCTGGAAGGCGAGTGCCATGACATCCACCTCGGAATGATGCCAGGCCCGGTGGCTTCCGGCTTCCCGACACGCCTCCCGGACCGGCCCCGCGTCCTCCCCGCGCCGGCGCCGGGCTCTCCCCGCTGACGTGGCGGACGGGACCGGGTGCGTGTGCACCACCTGTGACCTGCCCATGGCGGGTAGCACTGGGTGATTCCCCGTAAACTCGGCTGACGTGAGCCTGAGCATCGGCATCGTCGGATTGCCCAACGTCGGCAAGTCAACGCTTTTCAACGCGCTGACGAAGACCGCCAACGCCCTGGCGGCGAACTATCCGTTCGCCACCATCGAGCCCAACGTGGGCATCGTCGGCGTTCCCGACCCGCGTCTGGAGAAGCTGGCCGAGATCTTCGGTTCCGCGAAGATCCTGCCCGCGAAGGTCGAGTTCGTCGACATCGCCGGACTGGTCCGCGGCGCCTCGGAGGGGCAGGGGCGAGGCAACCAGTTCCTCGCCAACATCCGTGAGACCGACGCCATCTGCCAGGTCATCCGGGTCTTCAACGACCCGGACGTGACCCACGTGGACGGTGGCGTCGCCCCCGAGCGCGACATCGAGACGATCAACACCGAGCTGATCCTCGCCGACCTGCAGACGCTGGAGAAGGCGATCCCCCGTCTCCAGAAGGAGGCCAGGACCAACAAGGACCGCAAGTCCACGCTGGAGGCGGCCGAGGCGGCGGTCAAGCTCCTCGACGGCGGCACCACCCTGTACGCCGGGGCCAAGGGCGCCGGGATCGACGTCGCCGACCTGCGCGAGCTGCACCTGCTGACCGCCAAGCCGTTCCTCTACGCGTTCAACCTCGACGCCGACGAGCTGACGGACGAGGACCTGCGGGCCAAGCTGGCGGCGATCGTCGCGCCGGCCGAGGCCGTCTTCCTGGACGCCAAGATCGAGTCCGAGCTCGTCGAGCTCCCCGACGACGAGGCGCTTGAGCTCCTGCAGTCCGTCGGCCAGGAGGAGTCCGGGCTGTCCCAGCTCGCCCGCGTCGGGTTCGAGACCCTCGGCCTGCAGACCTACCTGACCGCGGGGCCCAAGGAGACCCGGGCCTGGACGATCCGCAAGGGCGCCACCGCCCCCGAGGCGGCCGGTGTCATCCACACCGACTTCCAGCGCGGCTTCATCAAGGCCGAGATCGTCTCCTTCGACGAGCTGGTGGAGGCGGGTTCCATCGCCTCCGCCCGCCAGGTCGGCAAGGCCCGCATCGAGGGCAAGGACTACGTGATGCGCGACGGCGACGTGGTGGAGTTCCGCTTCAACGTCTGAGCGGACTGTGTATTCGCGCCGCCTGGGCGTAGCGGTCCAGATCGGGATGGTCCGGTACAAAGGGCTGTTCCTGCTTCGGGCTCAGGCGGCGGAGAACGCGAACCGTACGGCGGTCAGCCGTTCCGACAGCTCCCACAGCCGACGTCCGGTCTCGGCGTCGGTGGCCGCCTGGGCCAGCTGCACCCGCTTCGGCGCGCCGCGCAGCTCGCCCATGCCGTCCGGCCCGAAGAACTGCCCGCTTTCCACGTCCGGGGCGGTCGCCGCGTACAGCTGGGGCAGCGCACCCTGATCCGGGGCTTGGGCGAGCGGGGCGAGGATGCGGCCGAACAACACCTTCACCATGCCGACCGGCCCGCTCGTCTGCAGGTTGGTGGAGGTGTAGCCGGGATGGGCGAGCACGCTGCGCACCGGGCTGCCGGCCGCGGTCAGCCGCCGGTGGAGCTCCCATCCGAAGACGGCGTTGGCGAGCTTCGACTGGTTGTAGAACCCCATGGGTGAGTACTTGCGCTCGCCGGAGAGGTCGTCGAAGAAGAGGCGCCCCTGCCGGTGGTTGGCCGAACTCACCGTGACCACACGGGGATCGTTCCCGCCTGCCAGCAGGTCGAGCAGCAAGCCGGTGAGCGCGAAGTGGCCGAGGTGGTTGGCGGCGAACTGCAGCTCGTGGCCCTGCGCGCTGAGCGTCCGGGGCGGCGCCATCACACCGGCGTTGTTGACGAGCACGTCCAGCCGCGGATGGTCGGAGCGCAACCGGTCGGCGAAGGCGCGGACGGAGTCCAGGTCGGCCAGGTCGAGGCGGCGCACCTCAAGGCGGGCGCCCGGCTGCTCGGTGGTGATCTCCGCGATCGCCCGGTGACCCTTGGCCTCGTCGCGTACGGCGAGGATCACGTGCCCGCCCTTGCGGATGATCGCCCGGGTGGTCGCCAGGCCGAGGCCGCTGTTGGCTCCGGTGACGACGAACATCCGTTTGGTCTGGTCCGGAATCCGCGTGGCGGTCCAGGACTGCTGCTTCATCATGCGGCACACATTGCCCTTTGTGGCACTAAGTGTCAACATGCGTCTTGGTGTCACAGGCGGCATGACGTGTACGATGGCCTGGTGACCACCCGTCCTGAAGTGAGCCTGGCCCAGCGCAAACGTCAGCTCGTCTCGGACGAGCTGACCGAAGCGGCGCTGAATCTGCTGGCCCTGAAAGGGTTCGACGCGGTCACGGTCGACGAGATCGTGGCCGCCGCAGGCGTGTCCAAGCGGACGTTCTTCCGATACTTCGCGTCAAAGGAGGACGTGGTCGTCCAGTTCCTGGCTGAGATGGGTGCCGGCATGCGCGCGGAGTTGGCGGGCCGCCCCGCGAAGGAGCCACCGTCGGTGGCACTGCGGCACACCGTCTGGGTCTCCGTCGATGCCTGCGTCGGCCATGCCGACCGGGCGCTACGCGTGGTGCAGCTGATCTTGGGCACGCCCGCCCTGCTCGCCCGCTTCCTGGAGCGCCAGGCGCAGTGGCGCGACGAACTGGCGGCGGAGGTGGCCCACCGGCTGGGACTCGACCCCGCGACCGACCTGTATCCGCAACTGGCCGCCGGGACGGCACTGACCGCCTTCGACACCGTGCTGCAGCGGTGGAGCGACAGCGGCGGCACCGAGGACCCGGCCGCCCTGATCGACCGGGCCTTCGCCGTCATCGCGCCGGCACTGGACGGCGTCGCGTAGGAACGGGCGGAGCGGCCGAGGGAATCGCCCAGTGGCGGAAGTTCGTCGAGGCGGTTCGACCTGACCGATGCGCATTGGGCGGTGCTGGAACCGCTGCTGCCTGTGCCGGAGCGGTCGGGGCGGCCGTCGTTGTTCAGCAAGCGGCAGTTGATCGACGGGATCCGCCGACGGATGCGTGTCGGGGTGCCCTGACGCGATGTGCCCGCCTGCTACGGATCCTGGCCGGCGGTGTATGCGCTCTTGCGGCGATTTCAGCGTGAGGGCACCTGGCAGCAAATCCTGACCGCGCTGCAGACGCCGTCGAGAACGGCGGGTGCTCACACCTTGACGACCTCTACGGCGGGGCCGCACAGGAGCGTCAGGTCCTCGGGGTCGGAGGTGAGGACGGTGACCGGCGGGGGCGCGGTGCAGGCGACGGCTGCGAAGGCGGCGTCGATGGCGTACTTGTGGCCGTGCAGGCGGTGGGTGCGCAGGAGGGTGGCGGCCCGGTCGGTGATCTCCTTGGTGACGTCGTGAACGTCGATGCGGGAGAGGACCCATGTGACGCGGGCGGGGTGGATGCGCTCGTGGTCGGCCTCAAGGGTGGTCATGGCGCTGGTGGCCACGCGGACGCCTTCTTCCGATGCCGCCTGGACCAGAGCCACGACGGTGCGGTCCTTGCGGTAGAGCTTCGAGAGGCCTTCGCTGTCGAGCAGGAGAGTGCCGGGCATCAGGCGGCGGCTCCGCCGGTCTGGCGGTGGTCGTGGCGCAGCAGGGCGCGAGCGGCCTCGACCTCCTCGCGGGTGAGCCTGTCGTTGTCGGTCTCGAAGTCGGCGACGATCTCGCGAAGTTTGTCCATGGCGACCCGCTGTTCGAGGGCTTCGGCGACGTAGGCGGAGAAACCGCCGGGACCGACGTGCGCGCGCACGGATTCGGCGAGCTCCTCGGGCAGACTGATCGAATATTTTTTACTACTGCTCATGGTTCCGATCCTACCGTGGGTAGCAACAGATGGGGAGGTGAGGAGCGGGTCGGCGACCTGCTCTTCGCAGGTCAGCGTTGAGGTCTTGGCTCCGGCCGCAGGTGGGCGAACCGCTGCCGGAGGTTCCGCTTCAACGTCTGACGATCCGTCCGTGCCGGAATGGGCCTGGCCCTGTGACCAGGCCCGTTCTGCCATCTGGTGACGCTGTGTGATTCTTTCCTGGTTAAATGCGCAGGTCGCGACAGTCTCGGTGCCGTACGGACAGCAATGCGTGGCGTTTGGGTAATCGGGTTGCCGGACGACCAGGCATAACGTGCTTTCTTGATGTTGTGGGCATGTAACACGTTCGGCGGGGTTCCAGACCGGGTTTGCTCAGTCAGGACGATGCCTGCAGCATAGGCGTGGCTTTCCTGGAACAATCGGCGGGGCGGTTAGAGTAAGTGCTTGACCATGGTTAACGGGGTCGTGAGTAATGCGACACCGCGCCAACCGGGGGATGGGCGCGAGCGGAGGCATGATGGCTCGAAGGGCAACGGTCCAGCGTGATCCTCGGATCGCTGGTGCCCCTGAGCCGTCGGCATACCCGGAGGAGCCCTACGACCCCGACTTCGACGGTGCCTCGGCGTCCGGGCGGGGCGCGCCGTCCCGGGGACGCTGGTCCGGGGGAGGCGGTCGCTGGCTGGTGTGGACCGGCCGCGCGGTGCTTTGGGCGTTAATAGTAGTTATCGTGGTCAACGGGGTCCGTGCGCCTTTCGAGCGTTTCACTCGGCAGAACGCGGCAGGCGGGTCCGCTCCCGTTTCCACCGACACCGAATTCCCCGTCAGCCGGGCGACCTCTTTCGCCAGCCAGTTCGCCGCGGTCTATCTGAATTTCGAGGCCATCCGTTCTCAGGAAAGGGCGGCCAGGCTCGCGCCTTACCTGCCCGACGGCGCCTCGCCGCAGTTCGGCTGGGACGGGCTCGGCCGGATGGCCGCCGGCGCGGTGCAGCCGTACGGCGCGGAGGTCGTCGACAAGGACAACGCGGTCGTGACCCTGACGTTCCAGTCGGGAAACCGCCGCCAGCTGCTGTCGGTGCCGGTCTACCACGACAGCCAGACCGACAGGTTCGTGGTCTCCGGGCGTCCGGGCATCCTCCCGGCCCCCAAGCCGGCGGACCTGCCTCCGGTGCCGGCGGGCGAGAGCGACGAGGCCGCCGAGGCCGAGCTCCGCACACCGCTGGCCAACTTCTTCAAGGCCTACGCCGCCAGTGACAACGCCTCCCTGCAGCAGTACGCCGCCTCCGGCGTCACGATGGAGGGGTTCGGCGGCGCTTTCACCTTCCTGGAGCTCAAGAGCCTCGTCGTCCCGCTCGTCGGCGGCGCCACCCGCGAGGTGACCGCCACGGTCGTGTGGGGCGTCCCGGGGAGCGCGACCCCGTCCGCCGACCCCACTCCCTCCGACCCGGGCGACATGGGCGGCAAGCTGGAGCAGGCCTACCTGCTCACGGTGGTCAAGCAGGGCGACAAGTGGTTCGTCAAGGACATCCGAGGCGCGAGACGGTCTGTGGGGTAACACATGATCGAATGGCGCCGGTGCGCAGTGGACAGACCCCCCCTGATCAGTGAATCGGCGGTGGGCGGGTTCGGGCATGCGTGTCGCGGGCTCGTGGCCGCCCAGAGAGCGCGATCATGAGCACGGAGGACGATAAGTGACCCTGAACACCATCCTGCTGAGCGTGATCGACCTCGCTCAGCCGACCACTCCTCCGGCGGGTGTGAACACCGAGGGCCTGGCCGACTTCCTCCGCAAATTCTTCGCCCCGCTCTTCCTCGTCGTCGTCTCCGTCGTCGCGCTGTTCTTCCTCTTCACCCGTGAGATCACCAGGTTCGTGCAGTTCATCATCCTCGCGGTGGCCATCGGAGTGATCTTCTACGTGCCCAACATCATCGAGGTGACGGCCAAGGCGATCGCGGGCGCGCTGGGCATCACGGGGGGTTGAGACCGCGCGCAGCGGTCAAAGAACGAGAGGCGGAGAGGAGGAGCGCGTGGACCTGCCCACGTATACCAACATCTGGCGGATCGAGAAACGGCTCTACAAGCTGTACGACCTACGGCTGCCGATGCCGCTTCCGATTGTCTGGATCGGTGTGTTCGTGGGCGTGGTGGTGCCCTGGTCGCTGGTCCTCTATCTCCTGGGCCTGCCGTTCGACGCGCCCTGGCACGTGGTCTATCTGGTGCCGCCCGGAATCGTCACCTGGCTCTCCACCCGGCCGGTGATCGAGAGCAAGAGGCTCACCGAGCTCCTCCAGTCGCAGGCGCGTTACGTCGGTGAGCCTCGCACCTGGTGCAGGATGGCTCCCGCCGCCGAGCCCACCGAGATCAGCCTGACCGGCCGTGTCTGGCGGGCCGCTCCCGGGCAGGCCGCGCCGGTCCGGGCCAAGGTCTCCAGGAAGGCCCGGCATGCCCAGTCCAAGCGCGCCGCCTCCTCCCGTGAGGTCCGTCCAGCGGTGGCGGCGGCCGCCGCCGCGGCGGCCGCCGCTCCGGCCGGCCGCGAGCGCGTCGCCTGGGGCACGGCTCGGGCCTCTCGCCGGGGCACCGCTCCGGCCCTCGGGCACGCCGTTCCCGTCGAGGGACGGGGTGACGTCGCGCCCGCCGCTTTCGCCCCGCCCGCTTCCACCGTGCCGGTCGAGCGGGTCTCCCTCGCTCTGCCGCCCGCCGCCTCCGCCACGCGGGTCAAGGCCCCGGCGGACCCCGCTGCCGGCGCGCCGCCCACATCGTTCACGCCGCTCACACCGGTCTCCACGTCCGAGCCCGCGTCCGGGCCCGCGCCCGAATCCGTTGAGCCCGTCGAGTTCGCGCCCGAGCCCGAGCAGGCTCCCGCCGTACCGGCCGCTCCGATCGGCACCGAGGCGCTGCGCCGGCTGCGCAGGCTCGCCGCCTCGGCCGAGGCGGAGCGGTCGGCGGCCGTCCAGGAGCCGGTGGGGCTGCTCCCGGAGCGTCCCGTGCCGGTGGAGCGGTCTACCGAGCGTCCCGCGCCGGTCGAGCAGCCCCCGGCCGTCGTCGAGCAACCTCCGGCGGCGGCCGAGCGGACGGAGCAGACCGAGCAGCCTCCGGCGGCGGCCGAGCAGACCGAGCAACCTCCGGCCGTCGTCGAGCAGACGGAGCAGACCGAGCAGCCTACGGCGGCCGAGCACGTCGAGCGGCCCTCCGCCGCCCCCGCGGAGCACTCTCTCCCCGCGCCGCGGTTCATCGGACCGGCTCCGACCGGGCGGCGTGCCGCCAGGCCCGGCGCCAAGGGCGACGACGCCCCGGCGGAAGCGGAGGGGGATCCGTGGACCGGGCACCGCAAGGGACAGCCGGCCTCGACCGGACAGTTCCCGCAACCGCAGCGGCCGTGGCCGCAGGAGCGGCCCGCGGGGACGTCGGCGGGCGTCTCGATCCGGGCGGTTCCCGCGGGAGCCGAGGCCAAGGCCGACCCGGTGGCGCCCGCGGTGCCGGTGCCCAGGGCCGCCCAGGGCGAGACGAGGGTGCGCCGGGTGGAGTCGGTCGTCGGCCGTGACTCCTCGGGCGGATGGCGGCGGCTGGCCCAGGTGGTCATCGGACCGGGCGGGACGAGCCGTACGGACGGGTCGGAGGTCGACGAGGCGCGGGCCAGGACGGTGTTCCCCGGCAGCCGCCGGGTGGTGGTGCTGGGATGCACCGGTGGCGCCGGGCAGACGACGACCGCCCTCATGCTCGGCCACACCCTCGCCCGATACCGCGAGGACCGGGTCCTCGCGGTCGACGCCAACATCGGCATCCACGCCCTGTCCAGCCGGATCCAGGGTGAATCCCCCGAGACCCTGACCTCTCTGCTGGCCGGCCTCGACAACGTTCACGGCTACCTGGGCATGCGCGCCTACACCAGCCGCTGCGCCTCCGGCCTGGAGGTCATCGCCGGAGACAGCGACTCCGGCGCCGAGCAACGGCTCGCCGACCGCACCCTCTTCTCCGACCGGCGGCTCAGCCAGACCATGGACATGCTGGACCGCCACTACAAGCTGATCGTCATGGACCCGGCGGCGGCGCTGGCCGCGCGGGTGCTGCCCTACGCCGACCAGCTCGTCCTGGTCGTCCCGGCCAGCGAGGACGGACCGGACGCGGTGGCCATGACCTACGAGTGGCTCGACGGACACGGCTGCGCCGACCTCCGCCGTCGCGCGATCATGGTCGTCAACGGAGTGAGCCGCCGCAGCATGAGCGACGTGGAACAGGCCGAGGCGGTCGCGCGCGGCCGGTGCCGCGCGATCGTGCGGGTGCCGTGGGAGGACGAGCTGGCTCCGGGCAGGTCCGAGCGGGTGGAGCCGTCCCACCTGCGGGCACCGGGCCGCCGGGCGTATCTCGCCCTGGCCGGAGTCGTGGCGGCGGGCTTCGGAGCGGCGCAGGCGGTACGACCCAGCGAGGAGGAGTTGGCCCAGTGATCCCCCGGGCGCGAGGAGACGTGGTGAACGGGCGTAACGAGGTGGGCGCGTGAACGGGTGCGGCGAGCGGGCCACCGGCCACGGCGGTCCGGCCATCCGGCCGGCGAAGGAGGTCGTGTGAGCCGCGTTTCGCGGGCACGCAGTCGCCTCGCCGTCCGATACTTCGACGATCGGATCCTGATGACCGACTCGTCGGTCTGGGCCTACTTCCGGTTGCCGACCGTGAGTTACGAGTTCATCACCCCCGAGGAGCGCGAGGCGCTGGCCACGAACATCACGATCGCGCTGGCGGCGATCCGGATGCCGGACGCCGAGGTGCACCTGCGGGTGGCGCACCGCACCTACCCGGCGGCCGAGTGGGCGATGGCGCTGAACGCCACCTCCGACGAGGGCCCCGGCTGGCGCGACTACCTGGAGGAGATGTACCGGCACGTCTGGGCGAAGGACTTCTGGAGCAAGGAGGTCTACCTGGGCGTACGGCTCGGCGCGCGCGGCAGGCAGCTCGGTGCCGGGGTCCTGTCCCAGCTCTTCGGCTTCTACCAGCGTGGCGAGAAGGTCCTGGGGATCGAGGACGACCACGTCCCCAAGGCGGAGATCACCAGGTGGTCCGAGCAGGCGGAGCGGCTGGGCAGGGCCCTGTCCGCCAGCGCCCTGTACGCCCGGCACGCCACCTCCGTCGAGATCGCCTGGCTCTTCCAGCATGCCGCGACCGGCTCCCTCGGCGACCCGCCGGCCTCGGCCAGCCCCAAGCGGCGCTGGGGCCAGGGAGAGATCGAGTCGCTGGTCGAAGGACAGATCCACAACGGCAGGTCACTGCTGCGGATCGAGCAGCCGCAGGGCGACTCCTACGTGGCACACCTGTCCTTCGCCCGGTTCCCCGACCTGATGCCCTTCCCCGACGGTGAGCCGTGGATGCACTTCGCCGACCAGTTGCCCTTCCCGGTGGAGATCAGCTCCAGAATGCGGCTGATCTCGCCGGTCAAGGCCAGCAAGGACGTGGCGCGCAAGCTCGCCCACGCCCGTGACATGGACATCCACATCCGGGAGGCGGGGGCGGAGGCGCCGCTGGCGCTGGCCGAGCAGATCGACGCGGCCCGGATGCTGGAGCACGGCATCACCAAGGAGCGCCTGCCCTTCGTGTACGGCTGGCACCGGCTGATCGTGTCCGCCCCGACCGAGGAGATCTGCGTGCAGCGGGTCGAGGCGGTCGTGGAGCACTACCGCGACATGGGCATCGACATCGTCAACTCCACCGGTGACCAGTTCTCGCTGTTCTGCGAGGCGCTGCCGGGCGAGCGGGTCAGGGTCAACGCCTACGCCCAGCGGCAGCCGCTGCGCACCATCGCCGGCGGCATGGCGACCGCCACCGTGGACCTGGGCGACCGGGTGGACGAGGGCAGCGCCGGCTGGATGGGACCGTACGTCGGGGAGACCCTGGGCCGGGCCCGGAGCATCGTGCACTTCGACCCGCTGGTGGCGGCCACGCGCAACCGGCCGACGGCCATCGCCATCACCGGCGAGCCCGGCGGCGGCAAGACCACGCTGGCGCTGCTGATGATCTACCAGATGGCGTTGCGCGGCGTGACGGTCGCGGTCATCGACCCCAAGGGCGACGCCGACTCCCTGGTCCAGCTGCTGCAGCGGCGGGGCCGGAAGGCGCGGATCATTCCGCTCGGCTCGGCCGCGCCGGGCCTGCTCGATCCGTTCTCGTTCGGCGAGGATCTGGCCACGAAGAAGACGATGGCCAGCGAGACCCTGCGGCTGCTGCTTCCGCGCATGTCGGAGGAGCGCGAGTCGGCGATGATCCAGGCGGTCGCGGCGGTCTCCAACGGGGAGAGTCCCTCTCTGGGCAAGGTCGTCGACTTCCTGGAGAAGACCGAGGACGCCGCCTCCAAGAACCTGGGCGCGGTGCTCCGCTCGATGTCGGACATGAATCTCGCCCGGCTCTGCTTCGACCCGTCCGGCGGCGACCAGATCGACACCGAGGGCTGGACCACGGTGTTCACCCTCGGTGGGCTGACCCTTCCGGACGCCTCCACCGGCCGCGACGACTACTCCTACGAGCAGCGGCTGTCGGTGGCGTTGCTCTACCTGGTCGCCCAGTTCGCGCGGGGCCTGATGAACGGCCTCGACCGGCGGACGCCCAAGGCGATCTTCCTGGACGAGGCCTGGGCGATCACCTCCACCCCGGAGGGCGCCAAGCTGGTGCCCGAGGTCAGCCGGATGGGCCGCTCCCGCAACACCGCCCTGGTGCTGGTCTCACAGAACGCCGGCGACCTGCTGAACGAGCAGGTGACCAACTGCCTGTCGTCGGTGTTCGCGTTCCGTTCCACCGAACGGGTCGAGGTGGAGCACGTGATGGCGTTGCTCGGGGTGGAGCCTTCGGAGGAGCACAAGGCGATTCTGCGCTCGCTGGGCAACGGCGAATGCGTCTTCCGGGATCTGGACGGTCGTGCGGGCCGTATCGGGGTGGACCTCATCTCCGACGAGCTGGTGCGTTGGCTCGACACGAATCCGACCCACGACAAACCCGACGAGAACGTGCATGATCTTTCCGGGGGCGACAGAGTCAGTAGGCCGGGGGCTGCGGCGCTGGAGGTACGGTCATGAAGAGCTCCGGCAAGGGGCTGAAGAACTCCCGCAAGGGACGACTGGGCAAGCGGATCGCCATCGCGCTGGTGGCGCTGGCCGCATTCCTCGCACTTCCGCTGCTGTCGCCGGCGGGCACGTCCACCGCCGTCGCCGCCGCTCCCTGCGACCTCTCGCCGGACCTGGCTCCGGAGGTCGTCGGCTCGGGTGTGGACGGGCTGCTCAAGCCACCGCCTCCGGAGGCGTCCCAACAGGGCGCACCACCCGCGGCGGCCCCGGCCCCGGCCCCCGCCGCGTCGGCACCGCAGGGAAACTACGCCACCTACGGCATGAGCGGTCAGTTCTGGCACACCCATCAGCTCGGCTGCGACGACGTCGCGGCGGTGATGGGCAACACGATGGCCAACACGGTCTTCGCGTGGGCCAAGGCGCTGGATCGGCTGACCATCACGACCTACCAGGCGGCGGCCACCGAGGGGCCGCTGGAGTCGATCAAGGATGTCGTCGACGACATCGTGGTCAGCCTGTCCAACGCGATGTACTGGCCGTACCTGCGGCCGATCGTGATCCTGGGGGCCATCTGGCTGGCCTGGTACGGCCTGATCCGCAAGCGCGCGACCACCACGGCCGAGGGCGTCATCTGGATGGTCCTCGCGGTCACCGTCGCGGTCTGGTTCTTCAGCCGCCCCGGCGACTTCACCGGGCTGGGAAAGATCGTCACCGACAAGACCGGAGAGGTCGTCAACTCGGCCTTCTCCGGGCTGCCCGGTGCGGGCGGAACCTCCTGCATCCCTGCCAAGGGTGACACCAATCCTCAGGTCAAGCCCGGTGGTTACGGCCAGACCGGCGTCCCGGGAGTCGATCAGAACGCCGAGGCGCTCTGGTCCACCCTGGTCTGCAAGCCGTGGCTGATGGGCGAGTTCGGCACCGCCGACCCCGAAGCGCCCGTGGTGAAGGCGTTCGCCGCCAAACTGCTGGGCATCCAAGCGATCGACGCGACCGAGCTGCGGACCGCGCAAACCCCGAACACCAACGCCCACCAGGCACAATATGAGGAAGAGGTCGCCAACAAGCTGGAGAACACACCCATCTTCTTCCTTTTCCAGGGAAAGGATTGGACGAACCGGCTTGGCATCGCCATCGGCGCGCTGATGGCCGCGATGGTCGCGGGGTTGCTGATCTTCCTGGTGGCCGTCTCGTTGCTGGTGCTCAAGGTCGGCTTCCTGCTGCTGCTGATCCTCGCGCCGATCTTCCTGCTGCTGGGGGTCCATCCCGGATCCGGCCGGATCATCGCGATGCGCTGGGTGGAGATGCTGGTGGGCACGCTGCTGCGGCAGGCGGTGCTGGCCCTGGTCCTGGGCGTCCTGGTGTACGGCTACGCGCTGATCATCTCCATGGCGATGCCGTGGGGCATGCAGGTCATGTTCATGGCCCTGCTGACGATCGCGGTCTTCTTCTACCGGCGACCGTTCCAGCACCTGTTCGCCTCCATGGACGGGCACACCTTCACCACCCGGATGCTGGGTGACGCGGCCACCGCGCCGACGCTGCAGCGCGCGGCGGGCGTGCTGCCGCCGGTCGCGGCGGCCCGGGTCGGCCGTTGGGGCATGCGCAAGGCGGAGCCCCTGATGCAGGCGGCCGCGCTCGCCGGCGGCGCCTCCGTCGCGACGGCCGCGGCGGCGGTCGCCCAGGGCAAGGTCCGGGGAGAAGAAGGCGCCCCCGGCGCGAACACGCCCTCGGGCGCCCGGGTCCCGGTCGGCGCGCAGCCCACGCCGCTGGACACCGACGCCCAGGCGGGCTCGCGACGCAAGGGCACCGGCCGGCCGGTCACCGCGGCGCGGGCCGGCGCGGCACCGCCGCTCAACCTCTCCGGTGGCGCCCCGGCGGGCGGCGCCCCTCCGGCCCGTTCCGGCGGGCCGGCCCGCGGCGGCGCGGGCGGCTGGTTCGGCGGCCGCTCCGGCGGCTGGGCCCCGCAGGGGGGCTCGGCTCCGGCCGGCGGCTCATCCGGCGGTGGCCCCTCCTCCGGCGGCGGGTCGTCCTCCGGCTCCTCCGGCGGCAGGACGCCCGCGCCCTCGTCGGGTGGCGGCGGCCGGTCGGGCAGCAGCGTCTTCGGCCCCGGCGGCGGCTCTCGACGCTGGGATTCCGGCTCACGCGGCTCGGGATCCGGTTCCCGGGGCGGTTCGAGTTCGGGATCCGGTTCCCGGGGCGGCTCGGGTTCGGGCTCGCGGGGTGGCGGCGGCGCTTCCCGCGGCTCCTCGGGGTCGGGCGGCAGTCTGTTCGGCGGCTCCCGGAGCTCCTCCGGGTCGGGGAGCGGCCTGTTCGGCGGCTCTTCCGGCGGATCGAGGAACAACGGCGCCGGGCGTCCGGAAAGGTCGTCCGAGGCGCCGCCGCTCTGGCTGCCCAGCCGGTCCGAGCGGAGCGGTCAGGCCGATGAGGCGGCGCCCTTCTGGCTCCGCGCGTCCAACCCCGACAAGGATTGACGATGGTCGAAGGGGGCAGCCGCCGTGGACTCGTCTTCGCGGTGCTGGTCGTGATGCTGGCGGCGGTCGGGATATACCTGACCATGTGGCCGGGGTCCGGTGAGGAAGAGCCGGCCCGGACCGATCCGGTGGGCGTGAGCCGTACCGCGGGCCAATCGGGGGCGTCGGTGGGCGCCGAGCCGTCCCGGCCGGCGGCCACGGCCAGCAACGCCCCCTTCGACGTCTACTCCTACCTGCCGATGACCAAGCAGGAGCTGGCGGCCGCCGCCGACTACGCCCAGCGGTTCACCGCCGAATACGGCACCTTCAGCTACGAGGAGGACCCGGCGGCCTACGGGGATCGGCTCCGGGGATACACCACGGCGGAATTCGCCGACGTGCTGCTGCGCACGGTCACCTCGCCGGGCAGCATCGAGGCCAACCGTGCCGACGAGGTCGTCTCCGTCGGCACTGCGCGGGTGAAGGAGATCCGGCAGATCCAGAAGACCTCGGTGGTGTTCCTGGTCAGCGGCACCCAGAAGGTCACGACCAAGAGCGGGCCGAAGGAGCGGACCGAGGACTACGCCGTCACGCTCATCGAGGTGGGCGCCGACTGGCGGGTTCACGACCTGCAACCGGCCGACGACGGTCAGGACGGAGACGACCAGTCCTCACAGACCGGCGGGACCGGATGACGGGCGGCAAGAAGGTCCGCATCGCCCTGATCGTCGCCGTCGCGTTCCTGTGCCTGCTCACGCTGGTCACGGCGCCGATGCTGATGGTGGGCACCTTCCCCTCCTTCACCGGCGGCAACCTGCCCGACTGCGAGGACACGGCCAGGGCGGCGAGCGAGCAGTCGGAGACGGCCGCGTCGGACATCCCGGCGGACTACCTGAAGCTGTATCACGAGCACGCCGAGAAGATCGGCGTGCAGTGGAACGTGCTCGCCGGGGTGGGCAAGCGGGAAACCGACCACGGACGGTCCACGCTCCCCGGGGTGCGCAGCGGCACCAACTACGCCGGCGCCGCCGGGCCCATGCAGTTCCTGATCAGCACCTGGGGCGGCAAAGCGAAGATCAAGATTCCGTCGAAGTTCAACGGCTACGCCTCCGACGGCGACGGCGACGGCTGGGCCGACATCTACAACCCGGCCGACGCCATCCTCGGCGCGGCGAAGATGCTCAAGCGCAACGGCGCGCCCGAGGACGTACGGCGGTCGCTGTTCGTCTACAACCGGGCCTGGTGGTACGTGGACCAGGTCATGGAGATCGCCGGAAAGTACGCCAAGGACGGGGCGGTCAACACCCCGCCGGAGGCGGAGGCGGCCTGCGACGAGCCCCTGGTGGCGGCCGCGCCCACCGAGACGGTCGCCTCGATCATGGAGTACGCGCTGGCCCAGCGCGGCAAGCCGTACCTGTGGGGCGGCACCGGACCGGACGCCTTCGACTGCTCGGGGATCATCTACATGGCCTACCGGAGTGCCGGCCTGACCATCCCGCGCACGACCTTCGGCCAGTGGCCCTTCGGGGTGAAGGTCGCACCGGGCGAGGAGCAGGCGGGGGACCTGGTCTTCTTCAACGCCGGACCGGGCACCGGGGCCGACCGGCCGGGACACGTGGGCATGGTCGTCTCGCCGGGCAAGATGGTCGAGGCGAGGTGCCGTCTGTGCGGGCCGATCAAGGTCACCACCTATCGGGATCGCAGCGGCATCGTGGGGTTCACCCGGCCGCTGCAAAACCCCGACGTCATCGCACAACTCAAATTGAAGGAACAGGGCTGACAGAATCGGGTGCCATGGACAAGGTCGTTGTGGGAGCCGCGATCGTCGACGGCCGAGGCAGGCTGCTCGCCGCTCAGCGTGCCGAGCCGCCCGAACTCGCCGGTGGCTGGGAGTTCCCGGGAGGAAAGGTCGATCCGGGAGAGGACGATCACACAGCGCTGATCAGGGAGTGTCAGGAGGAGCTCGGCGTCCTGGTCGAGGCCCGGGAGCAGGTCGGCGGCGACTGGCCGCTGGCGAACGGTTACGTGCTCAGGGTCTGGCTGGCGGAGATCGTGGAAGGAGAGCCGGAGGCCAAGGAGCACCTGGAGCTGCGCTGGCTGCCCATGGACGAGCTGTACGACGTGCCGTGGCTGCCCGCCGACCTGCCGATCGTGCGTGCCGTACAGGGGCAGCTCGACGAAGGTTGAGCGGTAACGTACAGTGACATAACAGTTACTGGATGTGTCGTTATCGTGCGTCCGCATCGGGGGATCGGAGAAGTGCGGTGACCGGATGGTGGCAACGTGCCCGGATCGTGTCGGTCGTGGGCACAGGGGCGCTCATGCTGGGCGGAGGGTCGGCGGTATACGCGATCGGGACGGATGATTCCGTCACGCTCCCCGCTGAGGCGGCCGACGCGGCCGACGCGGCCGATGCGACCGATGCGGCCGAGGCGGCCGAGTCTGCTGAGGCGGCCGATGCCGATGGGCTCAATTTCTGGTCACGATGGGTTCGCGCCGACGACGTGATCCGGTTCCGGGTGTGGCTGGAGGGATCCGGCACCGAAGCGCGGCTGGCGGTCGCGACCACGCCCGCCGAGGCGCTCAAAGGCATCGAGTGCCCGCAGACGACGGTCGCCCAGGTGCCGGTCCGCGGCGCTTCCCAGATGTGTTCCCTGGGAGAGGTCGACACGCGCCAGTTCGTCGACGTGCTGCTCACCATGCCGCCGAAGGTCGACGGCGTCGAGTTGACCGCGGTGGCCCGGATGCGCAACCGCGAGGGCGTGTGGGTCACCCACACGGCCCGGACCATGGTCGGGAACCCGGCCTCCGAGGTCGCCGAGATCATGAAGGCGGCGAAGGCCATCGAGGTGGCCGATCCCGTCCTGCCCCGACCCGCTCCCGGCGTGCCCCCCAGGGCCCCGGGAGCCGCCACGGAAGCCCCGACGCCGAAGGGCGCGGCGGCGGAGGGGGCAGGCGCGTTCGAGAACGCGGGAACCCTCGGGGAAGCCGAGACGGCACAGGGCACGGAGGTTCCAGCAGGCACGGAGGTTCGAGAGGGCGCGGAGGTTCGAGAAGGCACGGAGGTTCGAGAGGGCGCGGAGGTTCGGGAGGGTGTGGCGGGCGCCGGGGAGGCGGCGCCGGCCGCCGTGCCGGGGGGCTCGGGCAGGCCGTCCGTGCCGCCCGCTTCGGCCGCGCCGTCCAACGAGCCCGCCGACCCGCAGAGCGTCCCTCAGGGACGGCCACGGCCGGTCGCGCCGCTGAACCCGCCGGCGCTGGAGGCGCCGCAGGTCCCAAGGGAGCAGGGGACGCGCGCGGTGCCGCCGGATCCGCATCTGAAGGGCCGCCGTGACAAGGGGGTGCCGATGATCCTGGAGGAGCCCTCGACGCCCCAGGAAAGCGCCTCGGTGTACGAAGACCCTCAGACCGAGCAGGAGCAGCCGCGCTCTTCCGCCGGCTCGCGGACCGGGCGGGCGAAGGCCGACGCGAGATCGGCTTCATCGCGCGCGCTGGAGTTGGCCGAGGGAGGGCAACTGCCCCACCTGACGGGACAGGCTCCCCAACTGCCGGCCGGCATGCAGCAGGTGCCGCAGCAGGCGCTTCAAGCACCCGGACAGGTGCCGCAGGCGTGGAACAACCCGAACATCCAGATGCCGGAGGTCGCGCCGGTGCCGATCGCGTCGCCGCTGTCCTCGGTCATGGCGGACTCGCAGCCGCTGGGCGCGCCCCTGCCCAGGGACCTGGACGGATCGGACCAGGAGATCACGCCGATCGCCGAGTCAAGCCCGCTCCTGACCGGGATGCGCGGGCTTCCGGTGGTGGGCGTCGCGGTCGGAGGTCTGCTGGGGCTGCTCTGGTTGCAAATGAGGGTGCAACGTCGACGCGAAACACGATCTGTGTTGTAAAAAGCGGTTTGCTGTTACTTTTGCCCAACTAGTATTTTCCTTGACTTTGTCTGCCTGGGAAATTCGCGGAGGGCACCGGTGACGCGATCACGGCGTACGGCGGCCGTATCCGCCGTTGTCATGTCCTTGGGGCTGAGCGGCGCGGTGCTTCTGGCCGCCGCCCCGTTCACCGCGTCCGTCCCGGCGGACGCGGCCACCCGGTGGGTCGCCGCCGCCGATCCCTCGGAGATCCCCGGCTGTGATCCCGCTTCGGGGCCGTGTGAGGAGCCCACGCCGGTCGTCACCGTCACGGTCACCGACAATCCCGAGGACACGCCGCCTCCGACGACTCCGGTGCCGCAGAAGACGGTGACCACCACGGTCACCGTTCCTCCGGCGACGAAGACCCCGAAGCCTCCCAAGCCGCCCAAGTCCACGACTCCGGTCGCGACGACCGCCCCGCCGGTTCCACTGCCGACCACCACCCCCGTCGACCCGCCCCCGGTCGTCCCCCCGCAGACGACCGCGAGCGAGGAGCCGGAGGTCGTCTTCCCCCCCAACACCGAACAGAGCTCGAACCCGCTCCCCTCGGCCTCACCGTCGGCGAGCGGGGACCCGACGTACGAGGATGTCTCGCCCGAGTCGGCGCCCTATGAGATCCGCAACGCCGGCTCGGAGTTCGACGGGGCCACGCTGAGCAGTCAGCTCGCCATCCCGGCGCTGATCCTGGTGCTCTTGGTGCTGTTCGCCGTGCTGATCTTCGAGGGCAGGTTGCGCCGCCTGGCCCATGCCGCGGCCATCCGCAGGGCCGGTCCGCGTGGTCCGGCCCACTATCGCGGCGACACCATGGGATATCCCGCCGGCCCCGGTTACGGGCCCGCGCCGGGCTTCCCGCAAGGCCCCTACCAGGGCGGTACGGCTTACGCCCCGATAATCAGCTTTGTCCCCATGCAGATGTACGCCCCCGTTTACCCCGAGGGTTACGCGCCCGAGCAGTATCCACAGGCGTACGAGCAGCAGACGGCCTATCCGCCCCAGGCGGGCTACGAGCAGCCGCCCGCGGGCTATGAGCAGTACGGCCGGCCTCCGACGGGTCACGAGACGGCGCCCTACGGGCCGCCGGGATCGGACGGCGTCCCGCCGGCGCCCTTCCATGACCCGGGACTCCATGCCCCGGGGCTTCACGACCCGGGGCTTCACGGTCCGGGACTCCATGACTCGGAGCTTCACGACCCGGGACTTCACGACCCGGGACTTCACGACCCGGGACTTCACGACCCGGGACTTCACGACCCGGGACTTCACGACCCGGGACTTCGTGATCGGGACGCTTCGCCCGCCGGCTCCGCGGACGCCGTCCCGCAGGGGTTCGGCGAGTTCCCCGGGGCGCCGTTCCCGCAGGAGCCGCCGTTCGTCCGCGCCCACAGCGGTGAATCGTTCCCGCCCGTGCCGGATCGGCTCGTTGAGCACCCGCAGCCCGCGGGCCCGGACGCCCTTCCCGAGGGACCCGGGACGCACGATGATGCCCTACGCGAGGAGACCCTGTCCTCGCACGGCTTCGAGATCTTCCCCGAGGGGCCGCGGCCCTCACCGGGATTCGACGCCTTCCGGGAGGCAGGCCCGCGCTCCTCGCACGGCTTCGAGCCCACCCGCGAGGACAGCCTGTTCCTCCCGCCCGGCCATGGGCCTCAGCGCGGTCCCGTCCCGCAGGGGTCCGGGGAGTTCCCCGGTGCGCCGTTCCCGCTGGAGCCGCCGCCTGCCGGTGACGCCGACCTCGGATCGCTCACCGGCCAGGGCCCCGTCACCGGCCCGTCCCCTTCGGAGCCCACCGGCACAGCCGTCTATCCGCTCCCGGGTCAGGACAGCGGAAAGAAGAAACGCGGCCTGTTCCGCCGCTCCAAATAGCCGCGTCCGAACAGCGGTGCCCGAACAGCGGTGCCCAAATAGCCGCGTCCGAACAGCGGTGCCCGAACAGCGGTGCCCGAACAGCCGCGTCCGACCCCCCGAGCAGCCATGCCCGAATATGAGGGTTCGAGTTCCGCCGGTCGGCGCGGTGGGCAGACGCGCGGCAGCGCCGGCCGCGTGGACGCGGACCGGCGCTGCCGGAGGGGATTCAGCTCTTCGCGCCGGAGCGCTTGAAGATCTTGTTACCGAGCCAGACCAGCGGGTCGTACTTGCGGTCGACCACGCGCTCCTTCATCGGGATCAACGCGTTGTCGGTGATCTTGATGTGCTCGGGACAGACCTCGGTGCAGCACTTGGTGATGTTGCAGTAGCCCAGGCCGTGCTCCTCCTGGGCGGAGTCCTTGCGGTCGGCCACGTCGTAGGGGTGCATGTCCAGCTCGGCGATCCGCATGAGGAAACGCGGGCCGGCGAAGCCGGGCTTGTTCTCCTCGTGGTCACGGATCACGTGGCAGACGTTGTTGCACATGAAGCACTCGATGCACTTGCGGAACTCCTGGGACCGCTCGACGTCGATCTGCTGCATGCGGTACTCGCCCGGCTTGACGTCCGCCGGAGGGGTGAAGGACGGGATCTCCCGGGCCTTCTGGTAGTTGAACGACACGTCCGTGACCAGGTCCTTGATCACGGGGAACGTCCGCATGGGCGTCACCGTGATCGTCTCGTCCTCCGTGAAGGTGGACATCCGGGTCATGCAGCCCAGCCTCGGCCTGCCGTTGATCTCCATGGAGCACGAGCCGCACTTGCCGGCCTTGCAGTTCCAGCGGACCGCGAGATCGGGGGCCTGGGTGGCCTGCAGCCGGTGGATGATGTCGAGGACGACCTCGCCCTCGTTCACCTCGACGGTGAAGTCCTCCAGCTTGCCTTCGCCGCCCTCGCCCCGCCACACACGGAACTTCGCCTTGTAACTCATGGCTACTCCTTGGCCAGCGCGTCGAAGTCGGCCAGCTCTTCCTCGGTGATGTACTTCTTCAGCTCGTCCCGTTCGAACAGCTTGATCAGGTCCTCGCGCATCGAAGGCTGGACCTTCTCCTCGACGGTCACGCCGGAGCCGTCCGGGGACAGGCCGCAGAGCAGGAGCTTGCGGCGCCACTGAGGCGACATGCCCGGGAAGTCGTCGCGGGTGTGGCCGCCGCGGCTCTCCTGGCGGATCAGGGCGGCCTTGGCCACGCACTCGGAGACCAGGAGCATGTTGCGCAGGTCGAGGGAGAGGTGCCAGCCGGGGTTGTAGATGCGGCTGCCGACCGCCCCGACGCCCTGCGCCCGTTCCTTGAGCTTCTCCACCGCCTCCAGCGCCTCGGTTACCTCCTCGGCCTTGCGGATGATGCCGACCAGCTCGTTCATCGTCCGCTGCAGCTCCTGGTGGACCTCGTACGGGTTCTCACCGGCGCGCTCCAGCGGGGCCAGCGCCTCCGCCTTCGCGGCCTCCACCGACTCGTCGGAGATCTTCGGGCGGGCCGCGAGCCCGTCCACGTACGAGGCCGCCCCGGCGCCCGCCCGGCGGCCGAACACCAGCAGGTCCGACAGGGAGTTGCCGCCGAGCCGGTTGGAGCCGTGCATGCCGCCGGAGACCTCTCCCGCCGCGAACAGGCCGGGCACGTCCGCCGCACCGCTGTCGGCGTCCACCTCGACGCCGCCCATGATGTAGTGGCAGGTCGGGCCGACCTGCATGGGCTCCTTGGTGATGTCGACGTCGGCCAGCTCCTTGAACTGGTGGTGCATCGACGGCAGCCGCCTGACGATCTCGGCGGCCGGAAGCCGGGAGGAGACGTCGAGGTAGACGCCGCCCTGCGGGGAGCCGCGGCCGGCCTTCACCTCGGAGTTGATGGCCCGCGCCACCTCGTCACGGGGGAGCAGCTCCGGGGGACGGCGGTTGTTGGCCTGGTCGGTGTACCAGCGGTCGCCCTCCTCCTCGGTGGTGGCGTACTTGTCCTTGAACACCTCGGGGATGTAGTCGAACATGAAGCGCCTGCCCTCGGAGTTCTTCAGCACCCCGCCGTCACCGCGGACGGATTCGGTGACGAGGATGCCGCGGACCGACGGGGGCCAGACCATCCCGGTGGGGTGGAACTGGATGAACTCCATGTTGATCAGCTTCGCCCCGGCCAGCAGTGCCAGCGCGTGGCCGTCTCCGGTGTACTCCCAGGAGTTGGAGGTCACCACGTAGGACTTGCCGATGCCGCCGGTGGCCAGCACGATCGCGGGGGCGTCGAACAGGACGAGCCGGCCGTTCTCCCGCCAGTAGCCGAAGGCGCCGGAGATCGCGTCCCCGTCCTTCAGCAGGCGGGTCACCGTACACTCCTGGAAGACCTTGATGTAGGCCTCGGCGTCGCCGTGCAGCTTCTCGTCCTCCTGCTGCAGTGCGACCACGCGCTGCTGCAGGGTGCGGATCAGCTCCAGGCCGGTACGGTCGCCGACGTGGGCCAGCCGGGGGTATTCGTGCCCGCCGAAGTTACGCTGGCTGATCTTGCCGTCCTTGGTGCGGTCGAACAGCGCGCCCCACGCCTCCAGCTCCCAGACCCGGTCCGGGGCCTCCTTGGCGTGCAGCTCGGCCATCCGCCAGTTGTTGAGGAACTTGCCGCCGCGCATGGTGTCGCGGAAGTGCACCATCCAGTTGTCGGCGCTGTTGACGTTGCCCATGGCCGCGGCCGCACCGCCCTCGGCCATGACCGTGTGCGCCTTGCCGAACAGCGACTTGCAGACGATCGCCGTGCGCTTGCCCTGCTGGCGGGCCTCGATGGCCGCCCGCAGTCCTGCTCCGCCGGCGCCGATGACGACGACGTCGTATTCGTGACGCTCGATTTCCACAGCTGATCCTTATGCGAACGGGAAGTTGACGATGCCCTTGGCGACCAGCCGGACGTAGAGGTCGGCGCCCATGACCGTGAACATCGAGATCAGCGCCAGCTCCTGGTGCTTGGCGTTGAGCTTGGAGACGAAGCCCCACGCCTTGTAGCGGACGGGGTGCTTGGAGAAGTGGTTCAGGCGCCCGGCCGTGATGTGCCGGCAGGAGTGGCACGACAGCGTGTACAGGTTGAGCAGGACGGCGTTGACGACGAGGATCCACGTCCCGAGCCCGGCCGGTCTGTCGACGAGGGCGAGCACCGCGTCCCAGGCGAGGATCAGGCCGACCACGATCGCCGCGTAGAAGAAGTAGCGGTGGATGTTCTGCAGGATCAGCGGGAAGCGGGACTCGCCGGTGTACTTTCCGTGCGGCTCGCTGACGGCGCACGCCGGCGGCGACAGCCAGAAGCCCCGGTAGTAGGCCTTGCGGTAGTAGTAGCAGGTGAAGCGGAAACCGGCGGGCAGGCCCAGGATCAGCAGGCCCGGCGGCAGGGTGTACCAGTCGCCGAACGGCGCGAAGCCGAACAGTCGCGCCCCCTCAGGGCAGCTCGTCGCCAGGCAGGGGGAGGAGAACGGGGCGATGTACGGCGATGCGAAATAGCTCTTGTCGAAGATCGCCCACGTGGCGTAGACGAGGAACGCTGTGAAGATGATGAAGGTGATCAGTGGATAGCGCCACCACTGGTCGGTTCGCAGAGTGCGCTCCTTGATCTGCGCACGCTGCCTTCTGGCCGGGCTGTCGGCCGTTGTCTGGGTCATCGGAGACCTCTCCACCTCCCACGGACCCTGCTCGCCAGGGGGGTCCGGGTCGTTTCAGTTGTGCCGCGCGCTGGGCCATGGTCGCGCCGGCTCACACGTGCGCGCGCTTATTGGTGGGGATACGTTACGACGGAGCCCGGGGGTTGTGTGAGAAGGGTCACTCACATTTTCACTGACCTGATGTGATTCCTGTCACGTTGGTCAGGCAGAGGTCACCGACCTGCCACGAAAGGCGGGCTGGACGGGCCTCCAGGGAGATCCTCGGTCAGCCCGGCTCGGGGCGGCATAGGGCCTGAAATCACATGCGTTCTGAAATCAGTAGTGCTGGCCGGAGCTGGGCAGCTTGACGACGGTGACGAAGAAGTCGTCGATCCGGCGGACCACGCTGATGAACTGGTCGAAGTCGACCGGCTTGGAGACGTAGGCGTTGGCGTGCAGGTTGTAGCTGCGCAGGATGTCCTCTTCGGACTCCGACGTGGTCAGCACGACCACCGGGATCCCGCGGAGCTTCTCGTCGGCCTTTATGTCCTGCAACACCTCCCGGCCGTCCTTGCGGGGCAGGTTGAGGTCGAGCAGGATCAGGTCCGGCCGGGGAACGTCGGCGTACCCGTCCTCTTTGCGGAGGAAGGCCATGGCCTGCTCGCCGTCGTTGACCACGTGCAGCTTGTTCCTGACCTTGTTCATCTCGAACGCCTCGCGCGTCAACAGGACGTCGCCCGGGTCGTCCTCGACCAGGAGCACGTCGATCCAGCGCAGGTCATTCATCGGTGTCTCCTGAGGGAAGGGTCCAGCGGAAGGTCGTCCCGGGTTCGTCGGACTCTTCGTCGTCCACCCAGATCCGGCCGCCGTGGTATTCGACGATCTTCTTGCACAGCGCCAGCCCGATGCCGGTGCCCGCGTACGCGTCGCGTCCGTGCAGGCGCTGGAAGATGAGGAAGATCCTGTCAGTGTATTTACTGTCGATGCCTATGCCGTTGTCGGTGCAGGAGAACTCCCACATGTCCCCGTCGCGCCGCACCCCGATGTGGACCCGCGGCGGTTCCTGCGAGCGGAACTTGACCGCGTTGGCGATGAGGTTCTGGAAGAGCTGGGTGAGCTGGGCCCGGTTGCCGTGCACCACGGGCAGCTCGTCGGAGGTCACCGTCGCGCCGGAGTCCTCGATCGTCCCGGTGAGGTTGTTCAGCGCCGACTGCAGGGGCAGGCCGGCGTCGATCGCGAACCGCTCCCCGCCGATCCTGCCGACCCGGGAGAAGTCGAGCAGGTCGTTGATCAGCAGCTGCATGCGCTTGGCGCCGTCCACGGCGAAGGCGATGTACTGCTTGGCCCGGTCGTCGAGCTGGTCGCCGTAGCGCTGCTCCAGCATCTGGGTGAAGCTGGCCACCTTGCGCAACGGTTCCTGCAGGTCGTGGCTGGCCACGTAGGCGAACTGCTCCAGCTCGCCGTTGGAGCGCCGCAGCTCGGTCGTCTGCTCCTCCAGCTTGCTCTGCGCCTCGGAGGCCCGCCGCCACTCGGTCAGGATGCGCCGGCGCATGGCGTCCACGTGGCTGGAGAGCTCGGCCAGCTCGGAGGGGTGCTCGACCCTGAGCTTGTGGTCGAAGTCTCCCTGGGCGACCGCGCGGACCTGGTCGTTCAGCTCGGCCATCGGGCGCAGCACGGCGTGGCGGACGATGAGCACCGAGCCGATCGCGGCCAGGACCAGCACGCCGGCCACCCCGCCGAGTGCGACGTAGAGGGCCTGCCACCCGTCGGCCAGCCGGACGCCGCCCTCGATGTGCAGCCGGTTGAGGTGGCCCTGCAGCGCGGTGAGCGATCGGTGGACCTCGGTGAACCGTGCGGCGTTCACCTGGGCGGTCTGCCGGTTGGAGGCCTCGGTCTTCAGGACCGGCACGGAGGCGATGAGCTTTTCCGCGTAGTCGCGCCGCCAGGCCTCGCCGGCCGTCTTCAGGCGGGCCACCTCGGCGCTGACCGCCTGCTCCTCCGGCATCCGGGGCACCAGGGCCTCGAGGGCGGCCCGCGAGGCGGCCTCGGCGGCGACCGCATCGTGGTAGTCCCGCAGGGAGGTGTCCTCGTTCGTCCTGCCGTACGTCCGCACCGAACTCTCCTGCGAGGTCAGCGCGTTGGAGATCTCCAGGGTGCGCAGCGCGGCGGGATCGATGACGTCCACCACGGCCACCCTGGCCTTGCGCGTCGCCTCGATCGAGGCGATCGTGAAGGCGCCGGCGATCGTGAGCACCAGCGCGACGACCGCCCCGGCGAGCAGGAACCACTGCCACACCCGCAGCTTGCCGACGCCGGTCGCGGGGGTGGCGGCGGGCAGGGGGCGCATGCGGGCGGAGCCGTTCACCGCTCCTCGCTGCGCGAGATGAGCACGGCGGCCAGGTCGTCGCTGAGCGCGTCCCTGTTCAGCTCGATGACCCGCTCGATGAGCCGGTCGAGGTGGATGCCGCCCTGCTCGTGGACCAGGCGGAGCAGGCCCTCGGTGCCGAGCAGGTCGGGTCCGCCGCCGACGGTGGCCTCGATCAGGCCGTCGGTGTAGAGCAGCAGGGACCAGTCGCCGCCCAGCGGCACCTCGATCTCCGACCAGTCGATGCCCTGGAAGATCCCGAGCGGCGGTCCCGAGGGGGTGCCCGGCACCACGCCCACCTCGCCGTCGCGGATCAGCAGGGGCGGTGGATGGCCGACCACGTGCATGTGCGCGGTGCTGAGCGTGGGATCGATCGTGACGATGCACAGCGTCGTGAAGATCTCCGCGGACTTGCGTTCGAGGCGGAGCACCGAGTCGAGGGTGCGCAGCAGTTCGTTGCCGGTGTGCCCGGCCAGGACCAGGGTCCGCCAGGCGATGCGCAGCGCGACCCCCAGCGCCGCCTCGTCCGGGCCGTGCCCGCACACGTCGCCGACGACCACGTGCACGGCGCCGTCGGGGCTCTGCACGGTGTCCCAGAAGTCGCCGGCGAGCAGCGCCCGGCGGCGGCCGGGCAGGTAGCGGGCGTGGTGCTCCAGAAGCCCGTCCTCCAGCAGCGGCACCGGCAGCAGCCCGCGTTCGAGCCGGGAGTTCTCCTTGGTGAGGAGCTCGGCCTCGACCAGCTTGCGGTGGGCCAGGTCGGCGCGCTTGCGCTCCATCGCGTAGCGGATCGCCCGCGCCAGCAGCCGGGCCTCCACGTCCTGCTTGACCAGGAAGTCCTGGGCGCCGGCGGCCACGGCCTCCACGCCCACGTGGGTGTCGTTCAGACCGGTCAGCACGAGCACGGCGGCGTGCGGCGCCATGGCCAGCACCTGCTCCAGCGCTTCGAGGCCGGTGGCGTCCGGGAGCGAGAGATCCACGAGCACGCACTGCACGTCCGGGGTCAGCCGTATCCGGCTCTCCTCCAGACTGCGCACCCAGATGATCTTCGGAGGATTGTCCGCCTCTCCGAGCAGCTCCTCCACGAGGAAGGCATCGCCCGCGTCGTCTTCGATGAGAAGGAGCGTGAGCGTTTCATGGGGAGGGGCGGTCACTGACGCCTCTTTGCGAGATCGGGGGAGACACCTATTATCGCTATGCAGAATAGTGCGGCACCCGGACTTATGGGACAGTGATCAGTCGCATGCTCCCATCGGCGGCCTGACCTGAGCGGCGCGTGTCGTCGCCTCCGCCCCGGCGCGGTCACCGGCGGACCCGGACCATTTTCTACGGCCCGCGCCCTCCCCGGTGGGCCATCCAGGAAATGGGTCGTTCAAGCCGTGGTGATCAGTTCCACCCCTTCGGGAAGGCTGCCCTCATGGGCGGCCTCGGCCAGGAAGAAGAGCAGGGTCGCGCGGAAGGCCTGGGCGGCGCGGGTGGGTTCGACGTCCTTGCGGTGGGCGATGGCGATGGTACGGCGCAGCCCGGGAGGCGCCAGCGGCGTCCCGGTCAGGCCGGGACGGCCGTCCAGGACCATCGAGGGCACCAGGGCGATGCCCAGTCCCGCCTCCACGAACCGCAGCACGGCGTCCATCTCGCCGCCCTCCACCGCCAGTCTCGGCTCGAACCCGGCCTGGCGGCACGCGTTGAGCGTGGCCTCCCGCAGGTCGTAGCCGCGCCGGAACATCACCATCGGCTGCCCGCGCAGCTCCTCTATCCGGATGTACGGCTTGCGCGCGTGCGAGAGGGAGGGGGAGACGACGACCAGGTTCTCCCGCAGGATCTCCTCGGTGACCAGGGCGGGGTCGTCGCTCTGCAGGGGCAGGATGATCAGTGCCAGGTCGAGCTGACCGCGGGCGAGGACACGGACCAGGTCGCGGGAGCCCCCCTCCTCGACGAGCAGTTCGATGCCCTGGTAGGCGCGGTGGAACCTGGCCAGCGCGTCGGCCAGCAGCCCGGCGCACAGGGAGGGTGTGGCGCCCAGCCGTACCCGGCCGCGGCGCAGCCCGGCCAGCTCGCCGACCTCGCGCCGCGCGGTCTCCGCGTCGGCCAGCATCCGCCGGGCCAGCGGCAGCAGGGCCTCTCCCGCGGGGGTGAGGGTGACGTTTCCCCGCGCACGGCTGAAAAGCGGCGCGCCGAGCTCGGCCTCCAGGGCCTTGATCTGCTTGCTGAGCGACGGCTGGGCGACGCGCATCCGTTCGGCGGCCTGAGTGAAGTGCCGGGCCTCGGCGACTGCCACGAAGTAGGCGAGTTGCTGGAGCTGCACGTTTCCCTAGCGTACGGAGATGGCGGTGGCGGATTCGGGGCGGCCCCCGGCGTCGGAGACGATGTGAGATTACTCGCACCGATTCCTGCCGCGGCGTCCGAAGCCGCCTGGATGCAGGGATGATAGCCCCCGGCTATGGAAACCACATCCACGATGACTTGGACGAAGGGAAACCAGGCTACCTAACGTCACGGACGTGACTGCCACGATTGAGCGCGGATCCGCCACCGCGCGGGTCAACCCCCCCGCGGACGCCACCGCGAAGACTGCGAAGCCCGGGAGGTCCGGCGGACTGCTGGGCTCCTCCAACGGGAAGAAGGCCGTGATGGCCGTCACGGGCGCCATCCTCGTGCTCTTCCTCGTCGGCCACATGGTCGGAAACCTCAAGAGCTTCTTCGGCGCCGAGACCTTCAACTCCTACGCCGAGGCCCTGCGGACCCTGGGCGAGCCGTTCCTGCCGCGCCGCGTCCTGCTGAGCGTCATCGAGGTCGTGCTGGCCGTGTCGGTCGGGCTGCATATGTGGTCGGCGATCTCCCTGGCCCGCCGGGCGAGCAAGGCCCGTCCGGTCAAGTACGCGGCCAAGCGCAAGTCCCAGGCGGGCGGCTACGCCGTGCACACCATGCGCTACGGCGGCGTCATCATCGTCCTGTTCGTCATCTGGCACCTGCTGGACCTGACGTTCGGCACGGTCAACCCGGCCGGCTGGAACGGCACGCCGTACGAGAAGCTGGTGCAGGGCTTCGACCCGTCGCGCTGGTGGGTCACGATCTTCTACGTCCTCGCGCTCGTCATGGTCGGCCTGCACCTGCGGCACGGCCTGTGGAGCGCGTTCCAGACGCTCGGCCTGGCCGGAGGCCGCAGCTACCGCCCGCTCAAGGGCGTCGCGGCCGCCGTCTCCGCGGTGCTGGTCCTCGGCTTCCTCGCGGTTCCCCTCGCGGTGATGACCGGAGTGGTCAAGTGAGCGGATTCGACGTGGTGAGCGCGGCGGGCGCCGCGAAGCAGACCCTGCGCGTAGCGAACGAGGAGCGGTGAGCGGACGATGAGCACGACGAGATACACCGAAGGCGAGCCGATCCGCGACACCAAGGCTCCCGAGGGTCCGATCGAGGACCGCTGGGAGAAGCGGAAGTTCGGCGCCAAGCTGGTCAACCCGGCCAACAAGCGCAAGCTCAACGTCATCGTCATCGGCACCGGCCTCGCGGGCGGCTCGGCCGCCGCGACGCTCGGCGAGCTGGGCTACAACGTCAAGTCGTTCTGCTACCAGGACTCGCCCCGGCGCGCGCACTCCATCGCGGCTCAGGGCGGCATCAACGCGGCCAAGAACTACCGCGGTGACGGCGACTCGATCTACCGGCTGTTCTACGACACCGTCAAGGGCGGCGACTTCCGCGCCCGCGAGTCGAACGTCTACCGGCTCGCCCAGGTCAGCGTGAACATCATCGACCAGGCCGTGGCCCAGGGCGTGCCGTTCGCCCGTGAGTACGGCGGCCTGCTCGACACCCGCTCCTTCGGCGGCGCGCAGGTCTCCCGGACCTTCTACGCCCGCGGCCAGACGGGCCAGCAGCTGCTGCTGGGCGCCTACCAGGCGTTGGAGCGGCAGATCGCGGCCGGGACCGTGGAGATGCACACCCGCCACGAGATGCTCGACGTGATCGTCTCCGACGGCCGGGCGCGCGGCGTCATCGTCCGCGACATGGTCACCGGCGAGATCGAGCGGCACGTCGCCGACGCGGTCGTGCTGGCCAGCGGCGGCTACGGCAACGTCTTCTTCCTGTCCACCAACGCCAAGGGCTGCAACACCACGGCGATCTGGCGGGCGCACCGGCGCGGCGCGATGTTCGCCAACCCCTGCTACACCCAGATCCACCCGACCTGCATCCCGGTCAGCGGCGACTACCAGTCCAAGCTGACCCTGATGTCGGAGTCGCTGCGCAACGACGGCCGCGTGTGGGTGCCGGTCAAGGCGGGCGACGACCGGCCGGTCTCGCAGATCCCCGAGGAGGAGCGCGACTACTACCTGGAGCGCATCTACCCGGCGTTCGGCAACCTGGTCCCGCGTGACATCGCCTCCCGCGCCGCCAAGAACGTCTGTGACGAGGGCCGCGGCGTCGGCCCCGGCGGCCTGGGCGTCTACCTCGACTTCGCCGACGCGATCCGCCGTCTGGGCCGCGACGCGGTGGAGAAGAAGTACGGCAACCTCTTCGAGATGTACGAGCGCATCACCGGAGAGGACCCCTACACCCAGCCGATGCGCATCTACCCCGCCGTGCACTACACGATGGGCGGCCTGTGGGTGGACTACGACCTGCAGTCCACGATCCCCGGCCTGTTCGTGATCGGCGAGGCCAACTTCTCCGACCACGGCGCCAACCGGCTCGGCGCCTCCGCGCTGATGCAGGGCCTGGCCGACGGTTACTTCGTGCTGCCGACCACGATCGGCGACTACCTCGCGAACGGCCCCTACGGGGAGGTCGACGAGGAGGCCGTGGCCGAGGCCGAGGTCGCGGTGCGCGAGAAGATCAACAGGCTGCTGTCGAACAACGGCGACCGCACCGCCGACTCCTACCACCGTGAGCTGGGCAAGCTCATGTGGGACTACTGCGGGATGGAGCGCACCGAGGAGTCGCTGCGCAAGGCGCTGGAGCGGATTCCGGAGCTGCGCGAGGAGTTCTGGAAGAACGTGAAGGTCTCCGGCGAGGCCGACGAGCTCAACCAGGCGCTGGAGCGGGCCGGCCGGGTGGCCGACTTCTTCGACCTGGCCGAGCTCATGTGCATCGACGCGCTGCACCGCACCGAGTCGTGCGGCGGTCACTTCCGCGCCGAGTCCCAGGACGCCGACGGCGAGGCCCTGCGCGACGACGAGCACTTCGCCTACGTCGCGGCCTGGGAGTACGGCGAGCAGGGCCCGATCCTGCACAAGGAAGACCTCGACTACGAATACGTCAAGATGAGCCAGCGGAGCTACAAGTGAACCTCACTCTCAAGGTCTGGCGGCAGAAGGGCCCCGAGGACAAGGGCCGTATGGTCACCTACCGGGTGGAGGACGTCTCTCCCGACATGTCCTTCCTGGAGATGCTCGACGTGCTCAACGAGCGTCTCATCCTGGAGGGCGACGACCCGATCGCCTTCGACCACGACTGCCGCGAGGGCATCTGCGGCATGTGCGGCATGGTCATCAACGGTGTCGCGCACGGCGAGCAGGTGGCCACCACCACCTGCCAGCTTCACATGCGGCACTTCGAGGACGACGCGGTCATCACCATCGAGCCGTGGCGCGCCGCGCCCTTCCCGGTGGTGAAGGACCTGGTCGTGGACCGCTCCGCGTTCGACCGGATCATCCAGGCGGGCGGCTTCGTCTCCGTCCCGGCCGGCTCCGCCCCCGACGCGCACAGCATCCCGGTCAAGAAGGTCGACGCCGACGCGGCGTTCGACGCGGCCACCTGCATCGGCTGCGGCGCCTGCGTGGCCGCCTGCCCGAACGGCTCGGCCTCCCTCTTCACCGCCGCGAAGATCACCCACCTCAGCCTGCTCCCGCAGGGCCAGCCCGAGCGCGACTCCCGCGCCAAGGCCATGGTCGAGCAGATGGACGCCGAGGGCTTCGGCGGCTGCACCAACACCGGTGAGTGCACCGCGGTCTGCCCCAAGGGCATCCCGCTGGACACCATCGCCCAGATGAACCGCGACTACCTCAGGGCCTCCAAGTAGGTCGGGTGAACCGCGCCGCGGGCCGTACCGGATCCTCCTCCGGTACGGCCCGCGTTTTCGTGTCCGGGCACGGGCGTCGTGGTGTGCTCCTACTGATTGGTCCTACCGGTCAGGCCGGAGCAGGGAGCGGGACTGGTCCGGCGAGCGGTCCCAAACGGCGACGCCGCCGACAGCGAGCTGCCGCCGTCCTGATTTCTCCGGGGACGTTTTCCCACGTCAGGACGCGCTGAAATCACCGCGGGCACGTCGGCAATCGGACCCGGATCACCCGGCAATCCGACGTAGACGGCCCCCGGCGACCATAGTCGAGACCCCAGCCACCACAGGCGAAGTCCTCCGACGAAGGAAGCGCGATGGCAGAGACGACGCACGCCCCGCACAACCCCGCCGAAGAAGCGGTGCCCCCGACGAAGGTCAAGGACTGGGCCAGCGCGACCCGCATCGAGCTCGGCCAGTGGATCAAGACGCTGAAGCTCAGCAACGACATCAAGGAAGCCGCCGATGCGGTGTGGAAGAGGCTCGGCGCGCTGGAGAGCGCCCTCGTGAACAAGACGCAATCCGAGACGGAAGCGCGGGCGGCCTTTGTCACGTGGGTCGCCGACAATGACTGGCACGGCGGGTTCGCGTGGTACCTGGAGGAGAAGGCCAAGGCGGTGGCCGAGGCCAACAGGCTCGCGGCCGACCAAGCCATCCAGCGTTTCATCGCCACCGCCCGCACGGAGGCCCAGAAGGCGACCAGGATGCAGGGCGGGCTGGGCACGGTGGTCGCCGGCCTGGCCGACATCGCCACGCAGCAGACTTTCACCGGAACGAGCGGCGCGTACCCCTCCCTCCTCGCCACCGGGAAGCATCCGATCATGCAATCGCTCCTCGCCAGGACCGGGCAGGGCGAGGAATGGACGGTGGACAACTGCGCCGAGGTCGATGCGATGAACAAGTACCTGTACGCGATCAACGCACGGCTCATGACCGACGTCCACGGCAAGAACCTGTACTTCCACGCCGAGACGTGGAACTGGGACAAGAAGGTGTGGCAGCCCCGCAAGGCCTGCGGCAACTGCGACAGCTGGATGAAGGTCATCGGAGCGCGCCGCATCTGACCGGGCCGGGCGGGTCCTCGCCATGGGGCGGCGTGGACCCCTCGTGGACGGGGCGGCGGGTCGCGGCGAGCACCGGAGGGGCGGCGGATACGCCGAGCGGGTCGCGGTGCCGGCCGGGGAACTGATTCCGCTGCCGGACGGGCTTGGCTGTCACGCCCGAGCCGGCCGAGGACGGACTGCAGACGCTCATGCGGGATCGTTCCTCTCCGTCCGGGTGGCCGTCGAGCTCGTGGTCCGGTTAAGGGGCATACGGCCGGGTGGGCCTCGGCCGCGTCACCGAAGCACCTGCCTCACGGGTGGGCTGGAAGTGGCCCACCCGGCGCGGCCCATGGCCCCACCCGGTGCGGCGTGTAGTCCGTGGTGGGGGCGAGATCGGTGTGAGGTGTCGTATGGGTAGATTCGGGGCGTGATCCGGATCGAGCTGGATGAGCCCACGCTGGCCAGGACGAGAATCGCGACGAGCCCGCTCTGGGAGACGCTGTGCAGCCTCTTCCTGCTCCGCCGGGCGCAGGTGCCCTGGCCGTACGACAGGTGGGCGGCGCGTGCCAGGTCGGTGCTGGCCACGGTGCCGGAGACCGCGCCGGTCGATCTCGTCTTCCGGCTCGGCTGGCGCTTCCCCGACTTCCTCTCACCGATTCCCCGATCGGCGTCTCCGACGATCGAGGAGGAGCTCGACCGCCTGCGTGCCACCGACCCCGACGTCATGGCCGCCGAGATAAACCTCCAGACGAGCACGCCTGATCTGGATCGGTTCCTCAAGAACCCGGTCCGGGCGCTCGGCGAGCTGGCGGACGGCCTCCAGGCGTACTGGGACGCGGCGCTGGCGCCGTACTGGCCGGCCATGCGTGGCGCGCTGGACGAGGAGATGCTCTTCCGGGCGCGGCTGCTGGCCGCCGACGGCCCCGACGCGCTCCTCGGGGCCCTGCACGATCGCGTCAGGTGGGAGTACCCCGTGCTCACATTGGTCAAGCCGCCCGAGGCGGACAGATCACACGAGCGCGAGTTCGCCTTCGACGACCAGCGGCTGCTGCTGATCCCGTTGATCTTCTCTCGTGGTGCCCTGATGTGCACCACGAGAGAGGGGGACGTGGTGGCCGTCTCCTACCAGGCTCGCGGCTCGGTGGTGCTCGCCGACAGAAGACGGGAACGTCCCGGGGAGGCGGAGCAGGACAGGCTCGCGGTGCTCCTCGGCAACGGCCGGGCCGCCGTGCTGTGTGCGCTGTACCCCCGGCCCTCGACGACGGCCGGGCTCGCGGCGACGCTCGGACTCGCGCCCAGCACCGTGTCCGAGCATCTGTCCATCCTGGTGGCCGCCGGTGTCGCGCATCGCCACAGGGCGGGCCGCCGGGTGCTGTACGGCCTGGAGCCCGCCGGGCTCGCCCTGGTCGACCTGCTGGGCCCGCCGGAGGCCGTGGGCGCGCTCGGCTGAGCATTCGGCGGCCACCGAATCCATCGCCGTCCGGCGGGCGGACGCGTACCGTCCGTTCCATGACGGACCATGTGATCGTGGCTCGTGACCTGCGCCGTTCCGAGGTCCGGGGAGTGAGCTTCGCCGTACGGCGGGGCGAGGTTTTCGGCCTGGTCGGCGCGGGAGCGGCCACCACCATCAAGATGCTCGCCACGCGGCTCGCCCCGGCCGGCGGCACCGCCAGGGTGTGCGGCTACGACGTGGTCGAGCAGCGTCGGCAGGTGCGCCGCTACATCGGCTCGGTGTTCGGTGGCGGCCACCTGTGGACCGCGCTCTCCGCCGCCGACAACCTGCGCTTCTTCGCCGAGCTGCACGGCGTGCCGTCCCGGGGCCGGCACGACCGGATCGAGGAGGTGCTCGGCCTCGTCGGCCTCTCGGGACGTGAACGGGCCGGTGCCTGCTCCCCGCAGGCGCGCGCTCGCCTGCGGGTCGCGAGCAGTCTGCTGCGCTCGCCCGAGGTGCTTTTCGTCGACGAGCCGGCGATCGAGATCGGCTCCGCCGTCTCCGCCGTCGTGGCGCGCGGCACGACCGTGGTGCTGACCACCCGGGACGTCGCGCGGTGCGATCGGGTCGCGGTGTTCGCCGATGGAGGGCTCGCCGAGCTGGGCGCGCCCGCCGAGCTCGATCGGCCGGCCGCGTCTCAGAGGGCGTTCCAGACGACCGGTGGGCATGCCCCTGGGGCGGTGGCCGCGTGAGCGCGAGGCCGATTCCCTACCGGGGTGCGCCGCTGAAGCGGGACCATGGTCGCCGGCGGGTGCTGCGCGCGCTGGCGGTCGGCGCGCTCCTGCACCTCAAGTGGTTGGCCGGCGGCCGTCGGGGTGGTCGGTGAGCTGCCCGGCGACCTCGTGGCGGAGGGCGGCGAAGTCGATGCCGGCGTCGGCGATGACCCTGGCGCCCAGGCCTTCACCTTCGCGGAGGATGCCGAGCAGAATGTGGCCGTCGCCGATGGAGCGGTGCTTGAGGCGGAGGGCCTCGCGCAGTGACAGCTCCAGGGTCTTCTTCGCCCGCGAGGTGAAGGGGATGTGACGACCGCTGAGCAGGCCGCCCCGCCGGTTCGTCGTGGGCTTGCGGTCCAGCGCGCCGGGGCCGAAGGCGGCCTCGACCTTCTCCCGGATGGCCGACAGGTCGATGCCGATCGACTCCAGGGCTTCGGCGTCGAGGGTTTCCCCGGGCTTCGGCGGGACCATCCGGATGACGGTCCGGCGGGCTCGATCGTGGTCGAGGCCGTGCCGGCCCAGCACGAGGGCCGAGAGGGTCTCCGGCTGGTCGAGCAGGCCCAGCAGGATGTGCTCGGTGCCGACGAAGTGGTGGTTCAGCCGCCTGGCGTTCTCCTGGGCGAGGGTGACCGCTTGGCGGGCGCCGTCCTGGAACCGTTCGAACATGGCTATTTCTCCCGTCTCAACAGGCCACGACCTCCTGCGTACTTCTTGTGCACCGCCTGCTTGGTGACCTCCAAGCAGTAGGCGATCTCCTGCCAGGACCAGCCCTGATCTCTGGCGTTCTCCACCTGTAGCGCCTCCAGCCGATCGACCAGCATCCGCAGCGCCCGCACGGCCCGTAGGCCTACGGCCGGATCGCGGCTGCCGGCGTCGGAGGCCAGCTGTGCCGTATCGCTCATGGTGTCAATTTAGGTTGACGCCGCCCTGCTGTCAACCTTGATTGACGCCCTGGGGGTCGGAAAATGGTTTGCCGGGTGAGGCGCGCGTTTGTCAGCCTGAAGGGGCTATGCGCTCCCTACCTGCCGCCGATCCCGGCATCCCTGACGCCCGCAGTCCCTTCCGATACCTGTGCTGGATCGCCCGCAAGCAGGCGGGCCCGCTGCTCCTCGGCATCGGCTACGCCGTCCTGTGGTGGCTGGCGATGGCGTTCGTGCCGGCCGCGATGGGCAAGGGCATCGACGCCATCACGGCCAAGAACACCTCGGCTCTCATCGGCTGGGGCGCGGTGCTGTTCGGCCTGGGAATCGTGCAGGCCGCCGCCGGCATCCTCCGGCACCGGATGGCCGTCTACAACTGGCTGAGCGCCGCCTACCGGACCGTCCAGGTCACCGTCAGGCAGGCGACCCGGCTGGGAGCGACCCTGCCCAAGCGCATGTCCACCGGCGAGGTGGTCAGCGTCGGCAACTCCGACATCGCCCACATCGGCAACGCGATGGACATCCTGCTGCGGGGCACCGGCTCGATCGTCGCCATCGTCACGGTGACCGTCATCCTGATCCGGACCTCGTTGCCGCTCGGTCTGATGGTGCTCGTCGGCGTGCCGGTCATGGCCCTCGCGGTCGCCCCCCTGCTCAGGCCGCTGCACCGGCGCCAGCACCTCCACCGCGACCTCCAGGGCGACCTGTCCACCCGGGCCGCCGACATCGTCGCCGGCCTGCGGGTGCTGCGCGGCATCGGCGGAGAGCAGGTCTTCGCCGACCGCTACGCCGAGGAGTCCCAGAAGGTGCGGCACGCGGGCGTGCGCGTGGCCGCGGTCGAGTCGACGCTGGAGGGCGCGCAGATCCTGCTGCCCGGCCTGCTGGTCGCCGGGGTGACCTGGCTGGGCGCGACCTTCGCCACCCGGGGTGAGATCACCGCCGGTCAGCTCGTCGCCTTCTACGGCTACGCGGTCTTCCTGATCGCCCCCATGCGGGCGCTCACCGAGGCCGCCGACAAGCTGACCAAGGGGCACGTCGCCGCCCGCCGGGTGGTGCGGATCCTCACTTTGGAGCCGGAGGTGCAGGGCGGCACCGGCGGCTCCGCCGGGGGCCTGCTGCGCGACGTGGCCTCCGGGGTCGCGATCCGCCCGGGTGTGTTCACCGCCGTCGCGGCGGCCGTGCCCGAGGAGGCCATCGCGATCGCCGACCGTCTCGGCCGCTACAGCGACGGCGACGTGGACTTCGGCGACGTGTCGCTGGACACCCTGCCGATCGCCGAGGTCCGGCGCCGGATCCTGGTCGCCGACAACGGCGCGAAGCTGTTCGCCGGCGTGCTCAGGGACGAACTGGACGTCTCGGAAGAGGCCTCCGCCGGAGACGTCGCCGACGCGCTGCACACCGCGTGCGCCGAGGACATCGTCCAGGCGCTGCCCAAGGGGCTCGACGGATACGTCGCCGAGTCGGGCCGGGAGTTCTCCGGGGGCCAGCAGCAGAGACTGCGGCTGGCCAGGGCGCTGATCGCCGACCCGGAGGTGCTCGTCCTCATCGAGCCCACCAGCGCGGTGGACGCCCACAGCGAGGCCCGCATCGCCGACCGGCTGGCCAAGGCCCGGGCGGGCAGGACCACGCTGGTCTGCACGACCAGCCCGCTGGTGCTCGACCGCACCGACCACGTGTTCTACGTCGAGGAGGGCGTCGTGCGCGCCCAGGGAACGCACCGGGAGCTGCTGGCCACCGTGCCGGCCTACACAGCGACGGTCACCAGAGGAGAAGACGCATGAGCAGGCAGATCCTGCCGGTCGCCGACCAGGCGCAGGTCCGGGCGTACGCCCGCAGGCTCACGCTGAAATATCCCCGGGACCTGACCGTGGCGCTCGGCCTGCACGGCCTGGCCGCCGTCGCGGGGCTGGCGGTGCCGTGGCTGCTGGGCCAGCTGGTCCAGGGCGTCCAGGACGGCACCGGCGTCGATGTCACGCCGGTGGCGCTGGCCATCGGCGGATTCCTGGTCGCCCAGGCGGTGCTGGTCAGGTCGGCCGTCTACGCCTCCTCCAGGCTCGGCGAGAAGGTCCTCGCCGAGCTGCGGGAGGAGTTCGTCGGCAGGGTGCTCGGCCTGCCGCTGTCCACGGTCGAGCGCGCCGGTTCGGGCGACCTGATCACCCGGACTTCGCGGGACGTCGACTCGCTGTCGCGCACGGTACGGCACGCCGTCCCAGAGACGCTGATCGCGCTGGTCACCTGCGTGATCAGCGTCGGCGCGCTGCTGCTGGTGGGGCCGCTGCTCGTGCTGCCCTCCCTGCTGGCCGTACCGATCCTGTGGGTCTCCACCCGGTGGTACCTCAAGCGGGCCCGCGACGGCTACCTGCGCGAGAGCGCCGCCTACGCGGACATGACCGACGGGCTGGCCGAGACGGTCGGCGGCGCCCGCGCGGTGGAGGCGCTGGGCCTGCAGGCGCGGCGGCACCGCCGTACCGACACCGACATCTCCCGGTCGTGGGCGGCCGAGCGCTACACCCTCGGGCTGCGCACGGTCTGGTTCCCGGCGGTCGAGCTCGGCTACGTGATCCCGATCGTGGCCACGTTGATCGTCGGTGGCGTGTTCTACATCCGGGGCTGGGTCTCGCTGGCTCAGGTCACCGCGGCGACGCTGTACGTGCAGCAGCTCATCGACCCGCTCGACCGGCTGCTGATGTGGATCGACGAGCTCCAGGTCGGCGGGGCCTCCATGGCCCGCCTGCTGGGGGTCGCCGAGGTGCCCGACGACCGCGAGACCGGTTCGGGCGTCCCCGACGGGGAGGAGCTGCGGGCCGACGGCGTCCGCTACGCCTACCGTGAGGGCCACGACGTGCTGCACGGCATCGACCTGGTGGTCGAGCCGGGGGAGCGGCTGGCGATGGTCGGCCCGTCCGGCGCGGGCAAGTCCACGCTGGGCCGCCTGCTCGCGGGCATCCACGGCCCGCGCGCCGGCGCGGTCACGGTCGGCGGCACCCCGCTGGTCGAGCTCCCGCTCGACGACCTGCGCGGCCACGTCGCCCTGGTGACCCAGGAACACCACGTGTTCCGCGGCACCGTGCGCGACAACGTGCTGATCGCCCGCCCGGAGGCGGACGACTCGCGTGTCCGCGCGGCGCTGGAGGCCGTGGACGCCTGGGAATGGGTCGCCGCCCTGCCCGACGGCCTCGACACGGCCGTCGGCTCGGGCGGTGAGCCGGTCTCGGCGGCCCAGGCGCAGCAGCTCGCCCTGGCCCGGCTGGTCCTGGCCGACCCGCACACCCTGGTCCTGGACGAGGCCACCTCGCTCATCGATCCCAGGGCCGCGCGCAACCTGGAGCGGTCGCTGGCGGCCGTCCTCGACGGTCGCACCGTGATCGCCATCGCCCACCGCCTCTACACGGCGCACGACGCTGACCGGGTCGCGGTGGTCGAGGACGGCCGGATCAGCGAGCTCGGCTCCCACGACGAGCTCGTCGCGGCCGAGGGCTCCTACGCTGCGCTGTGGAGCACCTGGCACGGTACCTCCAGGTAGCCCTCCCGGGACGGGATCGAGGGTGGCCCGGTCCCGTCCCGGTGGGCCCACCGGGACGGGACCTCCTTCTCAGGCCAGGGCCTTGTTGAGGAAGTCGACCTGGAACAGCAGCAGGTTCTCGGCCACGACCTCCTGGGGGGTCATGTGGGTGACGCCGGACAGCGGCAGGACGCTGTGCGGGCGGCCCGCCGCCAGGAGCGCGGAGGACAGGCGGAGGGTGTGGGCGGCGACCACGTTGTCGTCGGCCAGGCCGTGGATCAGCAGCAGAGGGCGCTCCAGCTTCTCGGCGTCGGCGAACAGCGACGAGGACTCGTAGTGGCCCTCGCCCGGCCGGCCGAGGTAGCGCTCGGTGTAGCAGGTGTCGTAGAGACGCCAGTCGGTCACCGGGGCCCCGGCGATGGCCGCGTGGAAGACGTCCGGACGGCGGAGCACGGCCAGGGCGGCCAGGAAGCCGCCGTAGGACCATCCGCGGATGCCGACCCGGGACAGGTCCAGGTCGTCGGGGAACTTGGCGGCGGCGCCGTGGAGGGCGTCCACCTGGTCCTCCAGGGCGGGGGTGGCCAGGTCGTGCAGGACGGCCCGCTCGAACTCGGGGCCACGGCCCGGGGTGCCGCGGCCGTCGGCCACGACCACCGCGAAACCCTGGTCGGCGAACCACTGGCTGGACAGGTAGGCGCCGGAGGCGGCCAGGACCCGCTGGGCGTGCGGCCCGCCGTAGGGGTCCATGAGGACCGGCAGCCTCGCCGAGCCGGGCACGTGCCCCGACGGGAAGAGGACGGCGGTGGACAGGTCGCGCTCGCCCGCGCGGATCAGGGAGACCCGTAGGTCCAGGCCGTGCCGCTCGGCGTGGGAGGCGATGTGGCCGCGAGGCTTGCCGTGGTGGAGGACGCGCGTCACCGGGCCCTCGCTGTCGAGGCTCTGGCCGATGACCACCAGCGTGCCGCCGGCCGTGTGGCCGTTGTAGACGCCGCTCTCGGCCGGGCTGACCAGCGTGATCCGGCCGTCCTTGTAGGCCCACAGGGCGATCTCGGTGGGCTCCCCGCTGGCCCGGAAGAGCACGGCGTCGCCGTCGATGTCGAGGATCTCGCGCACCTGGAGTGTGGCCGGGGTGACGGGCTCGTCGCCGATGATCAGGCGGTGGCCGCCGTCGACGTTCGCGGCCCAGACCAGGGTGCCGTCGGAAAGGTGGCCGGGCACGCCGGTGACGATGTCCACCCAGGCGGGGTCGGTGTCCTCACGGACGACCGTGGACTTTCCGGTGGCCGGGTCGATCTTGAGCAGGCGCATGGTCCGCTGGTCGCGCGACAGGGTGACGATCGCCAGGCCGTGAGCGTCCCAGGCGGCGGTGACCAGGTATTCCTCCTGGAAGGGGACCGGGACGCGGGAGCCGTCCAGGGACAGCACGAACAGCTCTACCTTGGCGTTCGCCGTGCCGGCGGCGGGGTAGCGCTGCTCGGCGGCGGGGCGGGAGGGGTGGGACGGGTCGGCGATGTGCCACCTCTCGACCGGTGACTCGTCGGCCCGCTCGGCCAGCAGCGCGTCACCGGCGGGAGACCACCAGTAACCCCGCATCCGATCCATCTCCTCGGCGGCGATGAACTCGGCCAGGCCGTACGTCACCTCGGGGGACTCGGGGCGGGCCAGCACGTGGTCGACCTCGTCCTCCAGGTCCTGGACGTGGAGCGCGCCACCGGTGACGTAGGCGACGTGCTCGCCGGTCGGGGAGACCCGCGGGTCGACGACCGGGCCCGGCGTCTTCAACCGCCACACGTGCTTGGTCTTGAGGTCGGCGACGTAGAGGCCGCCGGAGAGCGCGAAGGCCGCCTTGGTCACCGCCTTGTCGGTGCTGTAGCCGACGATGCCGCCCGCCTGCTCGCGGCTGCGCTCGCGGCGCGCCCGCTCCTCGGGCGGCAGGTCCTCCTCGTCGACGGCCAGCACGCGCGGATCGGCGATCAGCCGCTCCCTGCCGCTGGCGACGTCGAACTCCCACAGGCAGGTGACCGGGTCCGAACCGCCCTTCGTCCGGAGGAAGACGATGCGATCGCCGCCCGGAGCGATGGTGAAACCGCGCGGCACCCCGAGGGTGAATCGACGGGTCCTGGCGTGCAGACGAGGAAAACTCTCACTCATACAGTCATCTTGCCAGCTCCACCTCTCGCCCCGGGGACCTGGCGACGGCTTGAGCGACAGGCGTTTTACGAGAAACTTGGGCAGGTGATGCTTATCCCCCGAATTGCCCGCTCTTCTGGAACGCCCGCCGTGCTGGCGTTCGTGTTCGTGCTCTGGGGGATCGGCACCCCGTCGTTCTGGCGGGACGAGTCGGTGAGCGTGATGGCCGCGACCATGTCGCTGGACGAGCTGTGGCGGCTGTTGCACGACATCGACGCCGTGCACGCGCTCTACTACCTCTTGCTCCGGCCGTTCGCCGCGTTCGGCGGAGAGGTCGCCGTCCGGCTGCCCTCGGCGCTCGCGGTCGCCGGGACGACGTTCGGGATCGCGGCCATCGGGCGGAAGCTGGCAGCGCCGCAGGCGGGGCCGCTGGTGGGGCTGCTGGCCGGGCTCGTCTACGCGCTGCTGCCCATGGTCAGCCGCTACGGCCAGGAGGCGCGGAGCTACGCCCTGGTCAGCGCGGTGGCGGTCGCCGCCACCTGGGTCCTGCTCGGTGAGCGCCGGTCCCGCTACGCCGGCTACGGCCTGCTGGTCGCGCTGCTCGGCTGGTTCCACCTCTACGCGCTGCTCCTGCTGCCCGCCCACGCCTTCGTCGTCGCCCGCAGGCGAGAGGAGATCCTTCCGTGGCTGGCGTCCCTGGCCGGGGCCGGCGTGCTGCTCGCGCCGCTCGCGCTGATCGCCTCCGGGCAGCGTGACGAGCAGCTGTTCTGGCTGAAGGTGCCCGGCCTCGCCGAACTGGGGCAGTTCGGGGTGGAGCTGTCGGGAGGCCCGGTGGCGTGGCTGTCCCCGCTCCTGCCGGCGCTGTTCCTCGCCCTCCTCACCGTCCTGGCCCTGCTCGGCGCCTGGTACGGCGCGCGGTCCGGTACGGCGGAAGCGCGGTCCGGTACGGCGGGAGCGCCGTCCCTGACGGCGGTGGCGGTGCCCTGGGCGCTCCTGCCGGTGGCGCTGTCCTTCCTGATCTCCCAGGTGTATCCCGTCTACAGCCCGCGCTATGTCCTGTTCGTGCTCCCGGCCGTCGCCCTCCTGGCCGGATCGGGCCTGGCCGCGCTGCGCCGTACCCCGGCGAGCTGGGCGGTCCTGGCGGTCCTGGCGGCGCTGTCGGTGAGCGCCCACCTCACCGTCCGCGGGCCCGCCAACCGCCCCGACGACCTGCGCACCCTCGCGGCCGAGCTGGGCGCGCAGGAGCGGCCCGGCGACGCCGTCCTGTACATGCCCGAGCGTTTCCGGCTGTTCGTCGTCGTGTACGGCGAGCCGTACCGCAGGCTGAGCGCCCTGGGGCCGGGGTCCGACCGGGTGTGGCTGGTCTCGCGGCGCCTCCGCGGCGCCGAGTGGCAGCAGGACCCCCGGCTGAGGGAGCTCAAGCGGGACTTCCGCAAGGCCGGGCCGACCCGGATATCCGGGGCGGTCCGCATCACCCTCTACACCAGGCGGATACCCTCTGATGCATGAATGACCGGCGCCTGCTGCTCGTGCACGCCCACCCCGACGACGAGACGATCGGCAGCGGGGCGACGATGGCCAGATACGCCGCCGAGGGAGCTCACGTCACACTGGTGACCTGCACGCTCGGCGAGGAGGGCGAGGTCATCCCGCCGGAACTGGCCCATCTGGCCGCCGACCGGGACGACACCCTGGGCGAGCACCGCATCGGTGAGCTCGCCGCGGCCTGCAAGGCCCTGGGCGTCACCGACCACCGCTTCCTGGGCGGTCCGGGCCGCTGGCGCGACTCCGGCATGATGGGCGTCGCTTCCAACCACCGTGACAACGCCTTCTGGCAGGCCGACCTGGACGAGGCCGCCGGGGAGCTGGTCAAGGTCATCCGCGAGGTGCGGCCCCAGGTCCTCGTCACCTACGACGAGAACGGCTTCTACGGCCATCCCGACCACATCCAGGCCCACCGCGTCTCCTGGCGCGCCTTCCGGCTCGCCGCCGATCCGGCGTTCGGGGAGGGGGAGCCGTGGCGGATCGCCAAGTTCTACTTCACCGCGACGGCCAAGTCCACGATGCGCCGGGCGGCCGAGGCGATCCGCGATTCCGGCGTGCGGTTCCTCACCGAGGACACCGTCGATGACCTATCGTTCGGCTGCGCCGACGAGGACATCACCACCGAGATCGACGGCCGTGCCCACGTCGGCCGGAAGCTCGACGCGATGCGGGCGCACGCCACCCAGATCAGCGTGGAGGCGCCCTGGTTCGCCCTGTCCAACAACATCGGCCAGGAGGCGCTCGCGGTGGAACACTTCATTCTGCGCGCCGGGGTGCCCGGGCCCGCGGGGCCGGGCGCGCCGCTGGAAGTCGGGGGGCTCGGCGAGCCGTACGACCGCGAAGCCGACCTCTTCGCCGGGATCCACTAACCTCGATGGTTGTGATGGAGCAGGTCCAAGCGGCAGGACAGCCTTCGGAGGCGACGGTCACCGGGGCGGCGTACGCCATGCTGATTCTGCTCGGCCTCATGACGGGGGTCGTCGGGGGGCTCCAGCACTCGTGGACTTTCGGCTCCGTCCCCGTCGCGGCCATCGGCTGGGTCGTCCTGCTGTTCGCGGCCGGTTACGGGGCCGGGCGGGCGATGAGGGGCAAGCTGGCCGCCCTGGCGCCCGGAGCGGGCTGGACGGCCGTCACGCTGATCTGGCTGGGCGGCCGCCCGGAAGGCGATGTGATCATCGCCAACGACCTGTCCGGTTACGTCTACCTCTACGGCGGCCTGATCGCCATTCTGGCGGCCGTCCTGCTCGCGCCCTCGGGCGATGGGGCGTGGCTGCTGGCCCAGCGTTCGTACGGCTCCCGCCCGATTCAGCCGGACCTGTCCCGGTCGATGGAAGAGGACCGCTACCGCGGATCGGCGGGATAGCGCACAATCCCGGTATGCGGCGCTTTCATCGGGTACGGCGGACGCTCAACTACGCGAACCTCTCCACGCCGCTGGGGCTGCTGGTGGCGCGCCTCGGCCGGGCCCGGGTGACGCCGGGGCCCGATGGGCTCCTCCTCGCCCACGGCTACCGCATCCCCTTCCCGGTCGCGGGCGCCTTCACCCTCGGCAACGTGGTGCTGACCCGGCACGAGGAGGGCTACCTGGCCGGTGACCTGCTCAGGCACGAGGACCGGCACGCCTCCCAGTACATGGCCTGCGTCGGGCTGCCGATGCTCCCGCTGTACGTCGTCGCGGTGGTCGTCTCCATGCTGATCTGCGGGCATCAGGCCTCATGGAACGTCTTCGAGAGACTGGCGAACCTCGAAGACGGGAACTATCCCCGTAGGGCGCCGTGGTGGACCGGGAAGCCATGGTGGACCGGGAAGAAGGAAGCGGGGGGACGCGCAAGTCGAATGTGAGTCGTCGGGAGTGGATGGTTGCCGAGGGGGCGTTCATGTCGCAGACGATCCGGCCGGAGACATCGCCACGCTCGCCCGATCGGTCGTGGCCACGCAATTTCAGGGATCGGCTCACCGCCCCGCTCCCGGCGTTCCGGGAGCTGACGACGGCGGCCTGGCACGGCGGTTTCCGGCCCGACGTCGGGGACGCCGACCTGATCCCGGTCCACCGGGACGGGCTGCCGCGGGCGATCGGGACCGGGACGGTCGTCACCTGGGTGGGCCACGCCACCTACGTCCTGCAGATCGGCGGGCTGACGATCCTCACCGACCCGGTCTGGTCGAGAAAGATCCCGGGGGTCCGGCAGCGGCTCACCCCGCCCGGCGTCGCCTGGACGGACCTGCCCCGGGTGGACGCCGTGGTGATCAGCCACAACCACTACGACCACCTGGACGCGCCGACCGTGAGGCGACTGCCCAGGACGACCCCGATCTTCGTCCCGGCCGGATTGAAGTCCTGGTTCACCCGGCGGCGCTTTCGTGACGTCACCGAGCTCGACTGGTGGGAGAGCGCCGGGATCGGCGAGGTCGGCTTCGACTTCGTGCCCGCTCACCACTGGAGCCGCCGATCGGTCTGGGACACCTGCAAGACCCTGTGGGGCGGCTGGGTGATCAGATGCGCCGAGCAGGTGATCTACTTCGCCGGGGACACCGCCTACGGCGAGCGCTTCGGCCAGATCGGGGCGCGTTACCCGGGCGGCGTCGACCTGGCCCTGATGCCGGTGGGGGCGTTCGAGCCCCGCTGGTTCATGAAGACCTCGCACGTCGATCCGGTGGAGGCGGTGCGGGCGTGCGACGAGGTCGGGGCGCGGCGGATGGCGACCATGCACTGGGGCACGTTCGTGCTGTCGGGCGAGCCTCTGCTCGCGCCGCTGGAAGGGGCCCGCGCGGCCTGGGCCGGGACCGGCCGGGACCGCGCGGACCTGTGGGACCTCGCCGTCGGCGAGTCCCGCGTCCTCACGGCCTGACGCTCCCCGGCCGGCCCGGAAGTCTCAGGGTCCGAGGATCAGGGTGTGCGTGGCCGCCTTCTTGATCGACTCTTCCCTGGCGAGCATGGGGACGGTCCTCCCGTTGGCCCACAGCGGAGCCTGGTCCCAGTAGTTGTCGTGGAAGGCGTGGCCCGACGCGCCGGTCAGGTTGATCCACTGGGAGCCGTCCAGGTTCGACATGTCGACGACCATCCGCATGGAGGGCAGCCAGCTCACCGCGTAGTCCTGTTGGACGTCCCAGCCGGCGGCGTTGACCGCGTCGTCGCTGCCGCCCACCGGCAACGGGCCCCGGTTGAACAGCCACTCGATCGGGGCGATCCCGGAGGTGCCGAAGGTCTGGTTGGTGAGCGTCAGCGCGTGCAGGTCGCCCCAGTGCCAGGACCGGGGGTCCGGGCCGAGACGGGCGCTCAGCTCGTCGTAGGCCCCGGCCATGGCCCGCCTCAGCATGTCGTCGCGGGTCTCCTTCGCCGGGGTCCGGATGTCGTCCCAGAACGGGTCGTCGGGGTTGTCGAGCAGGACGCGGACCACCTCGAACCAGCGGTCACCGCCGGTCGGCCAGGCGTCCTGCGGCAGGTCGTCGTTGAAGGTCTCGATGAGCAGGTGCCGCCAGACGGCGTTGAAGTACATCGCCGGGCTCGACCCCGCGCCCTGGGAGTAGTCCCAGTCGTCCAGCAGCTCACGGGCGTCTCCCGAGGCTCCGGCCACCTTCAACGTCATCAGCTTGGGCACCAGGAACTGGGCGAAGCCGTTGTGGGTGTCCTCCTGGATCTTGCTCATCGTCGCCGCGTCCACCTTGCCGTCCTTCAACTCGCCACGGAGGCGGTCCAGGATGCGCTGGGAGCGGTAGCCGTACGCCCAGTCCTTGGTGAGCACGGACGGGTAGCGCTCGGGGTCGATGACCGCGTTGTTGGCGGTCACGATGTAGCCCTCGGGCGGGTTGTAGACGCTGGGCAGATCGTCGAAGGGGATGACGGACTGCCAGGAGTACTCGCCGGTCCAGCCCGGCACCGGCCACGTGCCGTCCCCCCGGGTCCGCACCGGGATCCGGCCCGGGGCCTGGTAGCCGATGTTGCCCCGGGTGTCGGCGTAGATCAGGTTCTGCGCGGGCACCTCGAACCTGCTCGCCGCCGCCCGGAACTGCTGCCAGTCCTGTGCGACGTCGAGCGCGAAGATCGCGTCGGCGCTCCTGCCGGGCTCCAGCGCCGTCCACTTCAGCGCGACCGCGTCGGCCCGCTCCTGGAAGGCCGTGGCCGCCCCGGGCAGCGTGTCCTTCACGTTCTCCATGACGTCGGACAGGATCGGGCCGTGCATCGTCTCCCGGACCTTGAGCCGGACCGGGTCGCCACCGGCCACCTTGATCGTCTCGATCCTGGTGGTGAGCGGCTTCCAGGCACCCATGAACAGGTAGGAGTCGTCCTTCACCCGTTCCAGGTACAGGTCGGCGACGTCGGGGCCGAGGTTGGTGAAGCCCCAGGCGATCGCGTTGTTGTGCCCGATGATCACACCGGGCACGCCGGAGAAGGTGAACCCGGTGACGTCGAACGGGCACTGGGCACTCCTGGTACGGCAGTGCAGCCCGGCCTGGTACCAGACCGAGGGCATGCCGGCCGACAGGTGCGGGTCGTTGGACAGCAGCGGCTTGCCCGAGATGGTGTGCCTGCCGCCGACCACCCAGGAGTTCGAGCCGATGCCGTTGCCGCCCTTGGGATCGCCCATCAGGCTCGGCACCGCGCGCATGGTCTCGGCGGCCCTGGTCAGGGCGCCCGTGTCCACTCGGGTGGCGGTCTTGTCCGGTTTGCGGGGGGTGCCGTCGTCCGGCTCCGCCGTCTGGTCGAATCCGTGCGAGGTGAACATGCCCTGGGTGACGATCGGCTGGTGGGTGTCGAAGGGGTAGCCGGGCCAGAGCTGCTCGACGCGCTCACGGGGCAACCGGCTCGCCGCGAGCGCCCGGCCGATCTCGTCCGACATGTTGGAGCGCAGGTCCCAGGCCATGGCCTTGAGCCAGGCGAGAGAGTCCACCGGTGTCCATGGCTCGGGCTCGTAGCCGAAGTTGGTGAGTTTGAGGACCGCGTACTCCAGGCTCCTGCCGGCGAAGCCCGGATGCTGATCCAGCCATGAGTTCACCCCCTTGGCGTAGGCGTCCAGATAGCGCCGGGTCTGCTCGCCGAGCGTCGGCAGCTCCGCTTCGGCCACCTTGCGCCAGCCCATGGTCCGGATGGCCTTGTCCTCGGACAGCGTCGCCGAGCCGAACATCTCCGACAGCCGCCCGGCTGTCACGTGCCGGCGGAAGTCCATCTCGAAGAACCGGTCCTGCGCGTGGACATAGCCCTGGGCGAGGAACAGGTCATCGGGAGAATCTGCATAAATATGAGGAATACCTGTTTTGTCGCGATATACGGTTACTTTCCCGGTTAGGCCATCCACTTTGAGCTCGCCCGCGAGCTGGGGAAATGAGGCGCGCACGGTCCATACGCCCACCCCGGCGAGGACCAGCCCGAGCACCACGAGGACGGTGAACGCCCGTGCGAGCCACTTGAGCGGCCGGGGCATCCAGGCATACGGCCGGAACCTCACAAAGACCTCCTATGCGACGTGCTCGAATAAGTTTGGCAGCCTCCCGGAGGGGAAGAGCCGCTTCGCCATTCGTCAGAATGCGACGCATGGAGTTCACCACCGCTGACCTCGTCGACGCCCACGGCGACGTCCTCGACAGCTGCCTGACACAGTTCCGCTCGTACGGCCTGCGTCCCCGCTTCGCCGGGCCGATCGCGACCATCCGCTGCCTGGAGGACAACGCGCTGGTCAAGCGGGTCCTGGCCACGCCGGGCGAGGGCCGGGTGCTGGTCGTGGACGGCGCGGGGTCCCTGCGCACCGCGCTGATGGGCGACCTGATCGCCGCCTCCGCCGTCACGTCCGGCTGGTCCGGCGTCGTGATCAACGGAGCCGTCCGGGACACCGTCGCCCTCGGCGGACTGGACCTGGGCGTCAAGGCCCTCGGGTCCAACCCGCGCAAGAGCGCCAAGGAGGGCGCCGGCGACCTCGACGTCCCCGTCACCTTCGGCGAGGTCACCTTCGTCCCGGGCGCGTGGCTCTACGGCGACGAGGACGGCCTCGTCGTCAGCCCGCACGCCCTCCTCTGAGGGCGCGGGCTCCGAGGGGGTGGAGGAGTCCGAGGGCGCGGACTTCGAGGGCGCGGACGCGACTACAGCGCGCTCTCCAGCACCACCGACCGCATGGCGAAGCCGTTGCGCTCGTAGAAGCGGACGGCCGCCTCGTTGCTCGCGTACGCCGTCACCCCCGCGTACAGCGCCCCGTGAAGGCGGGCCCAGGCCCTGAACTCCGCCACCAGACCGGCTCCGACCTTCTGGCCACGGTGGGCGGGCCGCACGTAGATGCTGCCCAGCGTCGCCACCGTGATCGGACGCATCGGGGTGGGCCCGGACAGCGAGCCGGTCAGGTGGCCGACGATCCGGCCGCCGTCCTCGGCGACTAGCACCAGACGGTCCGGGGCCTCCAACGCGGCGGCGAACTGAACCGGGCCGTGCTCGGCCGGCCAGTTCAGGTTCAGGGTGAGGTCGCGGGCTCCGGCGTCCTCTGCGAACAGTGCGGAACTGCAGGCCACGACTCCCTCCAGGTCGGCAACCGTGGCAGGCCGTACGACAACGCCAGTCTCACTCATGATCGGGACGCTATCGGCCGCCACCGACATTAGGCGTGATCTGCTACCACGGCCTGCGGAAACATGACCATTCCCAGCTCGGTCGACGAGGTTGCCGCCCGGCCGTGCGCGGAATCCGCGCCCGGCCGGGCGGTCCTTTCCGGCCGTGCGGTCAGGCCAGCCGCACGGCCGTTCCCAGCCGTGTGGTCAGGCCAGCCACACGGCCAGGGACTCGGGGTCGGGCGCGGTGCCCGTCACCTCCAGGATGTGGAGGTGAAGCCGGTAGACGAGCTCCGGCCGGTCATGGAGGACGCGGTTGACGTCGTCGTCGGTGAGGGAGCGGCGGGCCAGGGTCCATCCGGCCCACTGCTCGATGTCCCGAGGGGAGCCGGCGATCCCGGCGAGGTAGCCGGCGAGGGCGCGGGAGTGCTCGCCGGAGACGAGGGCGAGGTCGGCCTCACCCACATGGCCGCCGACCAGGAGCGCCTGCGTGTCCGCCAGGAGGAGGTCCGGCTCGTCGAACCGCTCCGGCCGGTGCAGCAGCGCCGCCAGCAGCAGCATGCGGCCCCGGCCCGCCAGCGCGCTGGGTTCGGCGGCCGTGAAGAGGGCCTGCGGCTGCGGACCGGCGGGGCGGGGGTGTCCCGCCGTCCAGGCCGAGGCGAGAGCGCCGACCTCCTCGAACGAGAGGTTGCGCATCCTCCAGCAGAGCCAGTGGTCGGTGGTGGTCAGCTCCGCCCAGGCGGCCACGTCGTCGGGCACCGGCGCGTCCCGCCACTGGTCGAGCTGCAGGTCCATGCTCTTCGTGAACGCCTCGCCGTACGGCGTCAGCCGGCCGGATGCGAGGAGGATGCCGGCGGCGTAGCCGGTCTGCCGGAGGTGACGGGCGAACTGGAAGTGCGCGAACCTCGCCTCGCCCTGGTCGACCAGCGTCCGGTGCCAGTTCCAGAAACCGGTCACGCCGACGAAGGAGTAGGCGCCGTGCAGCAGGCCGGTCAGCGGACGCGGGTCGTCCCGCCAGGGCGAATAATGCAGTCCTGCTCCGTCGTCCTCCAGCAGCTGGAACAGGTCCATCAGCGCGAAGAGCTTGCTGTGCTGGGTCTCGTGGATCACGGTCTCCGCCAGGGCTGCCGCGTCCGCCGGAGGGCTGCTCGCCACGGCGCCGTAGGCGTCCTGGAGCGTGTTGCTGACGCCGGCGCCGTTCGCGCCCGCGGGCACGGGGACCAGCTGGACCAGATATCCGGGAAGGGCGGCGGCCCGCTCGGGGTCGTGGCGGGAGAGCAGTTCCACGCTCTCGCCGAGGAGGCGGTGCCAGCGCGCCGCCTCCGCCTCGCTCAGCCGCGGTCCGACGCCGAGCCCGTAGCGGTCGCGATACGGATCGACGTCGTCGAGGTCCACCTCGGCCTCGCCGTCCGGCGTCGGCACGCGCAGGCGGCGCAGGCCGTACCAGCCGGGGGCGTCCTGGCCGGGGTCGGCAGGGACGGTGACGACGGTGCCCCCGTGCTCGATCGTGGTGACGTCCTCATGTCTGACAAGCGCGATCCCGTCGTCGGTCGTGGCGCCGAAGTCGGCCAGGCCGAGGGTCGGGAGCATCACCTTTCCCGCCGTCACGGTGAGCTTGGCCTCGAAGCGGTGGCCGGCGCGGATCGCCACGGCCACCGCGATCTCGGTCAGCGGGGCGGAGAGCACGTCCACGCCGTGCTTCAGGTCCTCGATGAGCGCGCCCAGCCGGACGCCGGTCTGCGGATGCCCGAGCACGCGGGACGCCGCCTCCGGATCGGCCGTCTGCGCCGCGGCGAGCAGGTCGTACGCCTCCTTGCAGGCGCTCGCGGCGTTTTCGGTGACGGTCAGGATCAGCATGATGTTGCGGCTCAGCTGCCCGCGGCGCAGTGCGGCGACGCCCTCCGGGGAGCCGCCCCCCGCGGCCAGGTGGGCGATCTCCTGCAGGGGGAGGGTGTGGTGGTTGATCATGCGCTGAGGCTCCGAACGTCGTGCAGGAGGCGTTCCCGGATGTGCGTGATGAGTTTGAACAGGTCCGCGCAGAAGACCGAGGGATTACGGAAGCCCGTCCCCGCCCGGTAGCGGTGCGGGTAGTAGCCGCCTCCGCAGACGTCGCGCACCGGGCAGGCCATACAGGTCTCGGAGAGCGCGCCCAGGCCGACCTGCCGGGCGAGGAGCGAGTGGTGTCCGAGCGCGGTGTCGAAGTCACCGCCGAGCACGTCGAGCCCGGTCTCGGCCGCCCCGTCGAAGGCCGACTTGAGCGTGTCCACCTGCTCGATCGTGCCGTCGGTGTCGATGACGAGGAGGGTGATCGGGCTCAGCCCGATGGACTCGCTCCGGCTCTGCCCTCCGAAGAGCAGGTTCATGATCTCCTGGAAGAGCCGGACGTTCGTCTCCATCTCCGGCGCGCCGTACCACCGGTCGAAAATCGCGATGAGCCAGTCGGCGTAGGGCGTGGCCGTCGAACCGGGAGAAAGGCCCGGGGGCGGCTCGGTCCAGTTGCCGTGCGGCAGGAGGAAGTCGATGCCGGGCGGCTGGAACTCCAGGAGGGACTCGTACACGTCGACCGGGTCGTTGGCGACATCGATCGTACAGAGAATGCCGCCGAAGAGCGGGCGGTAGGGCTCGTCGAGCAGTTTGCGAAGCCTCGCTGCGACGCGGGAGTAGCTGCCGCGCCCGCTGGCGTAGACGCGGTGTCGGTCCTGTGCCTCCCGGCCGCCGTCCATGCTCACCCCCACCGATATCTCGTGCTCGGCGAGCACTCGCAGCATCGCGTCGGACAGCAACAGGCCGTTGGTCTGCACGGTCATGCGGACCCGGCAGGGGATGACCCGCCTCAGGGTGGTGGCGGCCCGGTCCAGGTAGGGGGCTCCGGCCAGCAGCGGCTCGCCTCCGTGGAAGACGATCTCCACTTCGTCGAGCCCATGGGCGACGGCGTGCTCGGCGATCCGCCGTGCCGCCTGTTCGAGGATCTCCGGCGACATCACGGTGGGACGGCGCTGCCACGACTGGTCCGCCATCTCGTACACATAGCAGTAGTCACAGGAGAGGTTGCACCTGCTGTGCACCTTCAGGATGAACTGCCTGAAGGGGGGAGGGCTCCAGCCCGACTCCGCGAGCGTCGCGGACATCTCCGATGCCCAGGCCGGGTGGGGCCACTCCGGGGACCCCGGTAAACCGATGTGTATGGCAGTCATGGTCGCGGGACCCCCAGAGGCGGCTCAGCCGGTTGTCAGATACAGCTCTGGAACGCGGCGAGGCCGCCGCTGACGCTGTTCTCCTGGACGGCGCGGGTCAAGGCGTGCTTGAGCACCGAGGGGCATTGGCCGCCCAGCTTGGCGAGGGAGACCTCCGACAGGTCCACCAGGTTGGTCTCGACGGCGCTCGGCGCCGCCTGGGCGTTGGCGGTCTCGGAACCGGTCAGCACCGCGGCGAACATCGCCACGGTGCCCGCGAGGACTTGGGGGGTGCGCTTGACCATGGAGCCTCCTGCAAAAGGGGGGAACTTCCTACATATGTGTAATGCATTCTTGTTAGATACGTCTAGATCACTTGCGACATTGATTTGGATCTTCTTGAATAAGTGAATACTTGCGTCAAAGGACGTCAAAAGGCCAAGCTGTAACGCTTACGTCATGATGAGAACCAGGCGGGATTTCCAACGCCGAAACCGGGGGAAGCGCATAGATCCTTTTGCGGAAGCGGGACTGCCGGGACGGCGGTCTCGCGTGGACCGTCAGAGGCGTCAGAGGGCGGCGCGCCCCGCAGGCGCCGTGACTACGACCAGCTCTGCCCGTCGGGGGTGTCGGAGACCCGCACGCCGAGCACGGCCAGCTCCTCGCGCAGGCGGTCGGAGGCCGCCCAGTCTCCGGCGTCGCGGGCCCGCAGGCGCTGCTCCAGCAACTCGGCGGCGCCCGGCGGCAGGCTCGCGGACCGGCCGATGTCGATCGACAGGTCCAGGCCGAGGATCTGGTCCAGATGCAGGAAGGCCTCGAACCGGGCACCGGGGGCGACCGAGTCGTCGCGCTCCAGCTCGCGCAGCAGGCGCAGGGCCAGCGGGGTGTCGAGGTCGTCGTCGAAGGCGGCCTCGATCCGGGAGACCCGGTCGGCGGGCATCGGCCGGCTCGGCGACTCCGACCACTCGGCGACGCGGGAGCGCCAGCGCCGCAGGGCCCTGTCGGCGGCCCGCAGCGTGTCCCAGGTGAGGTTCATCTGCTGGCGGTAGCGGTGCTCCAGCAGAGCCAGCCGTACGGCCAGCGGATCCAGGCCCGCCTCCGTCACGTCGCCGAGCAGGACCACGTTGCCGGTGGACTTGGCCATCTTGCGCCCGTCGAAGAGCAGGTGCTCGCCGTGGACCCAGTGGCGGACCACCTCGTGCCCGGCGGTCGAGTCGGACTGGGCGCGCTCGTCCTCGTGGTGCGGGAAGCGCAGGTCGATCCCGCCGGTGTGCAGGTCGACGCGCTCGCCGAGGAAGAGCAGCGACATGGCCGAGCACTCGATGTGCCAGCCGGGGAAACCCCGGCCCCAGGGGGTCTGCCAGGTCATCTCGCGCTCGGACGGCTTCCACAGGGCCCAGTCGGCGTGGAAGCGCTTGCGGGGGTCGACGCCCTCCACCCGGTGGCCGGGCTTGAGCCGGTCGAGCCGGTTGCCGGAGATCTCGCCGTAGGCCGGGAAGGAGGCCGCGTCGAAGAAGACCGACCCGTCGGGGGTCGGGTAGGCGTGCCCCTTCTCGATCAGCTTGGCGATCATCTCGATCATCGGATCGATCGTCTCGGTCGCCCGGGGCGAGTGCTCGGGCGGCCGGATGTTCAGCGCGGCCGTGTCGGACAGGAAGGCCGCCTCGTAGAACCGCGCGATCTCCAGCCCGGTCCGTCCCTCGGCCCGCGCCTGGGCCAGGACCTTGTCCTCGCCTCGGGGGTCGATCTCGGCATCGTCCACCAGGTGCCCGACATCGGTGATGTTCCGGCAGGCGATCACTCGGACCCGCTGCCGCTCGCTGACCCGCCTGATCAGGTCCGAAAGCACGTACGACCGGAAATTGCCGACGTGAGCGTATCGGTAGACGGTCGGGCCGCAGGTGTACATCCGCATCGACCGGGCTCCCTCGGGGAGGATCGGTTCGACCTGGCGATCGCGCGTGTCGTACAGCCGTAACATCCTTCGACCCTATTCTCCTCAGCCGGAGCCCTCCAGGAAGGCGAGGATCTCGCGGTCGCCGCGATCGCGCAGGCGGGCGATCACCTCTTCGCGGGTGCAGCCTTCGGCCAGGCCGATCCGGGCGCCGATCAGCCGGATGCCCTCGGCCTCGGAGGCGACCGGGGCGGTGTAACCGATCAGGTAGAGCGCCCGGTTCAGGGCCGGAAGGCTCGTGGACGCGGCGGGCAGGTAGCGGGTCAGGAGCTCGCCGCCGTCGGAGACCGTCAGGAAGACGTGGTCGCCCTCGGAGGCGTTGGCGGCGACCAGGATCGGGCGGATGGAACCCATGGTCGGCTGGTTGTGCCAGCTGATCACCACGTCGCCCGACGGGGTGGACGCGGTCAGCTGACCGCCGGGCGCCATGCCCAGATGCGCGGCGAAGCCGGTGGGCAGCGGGGACCCCGAGCCGCGCAGGTGCTCGGCGTTGACGTCCACCCGATGCCACCAGCGCCCGTCGCGGCTGCGGAAGCAACGGCGGGTCGCCGAGACGTCGCGGCGCGGCTGGTAGTCGGCCTGCTCGGTCCCGGCCACCCTGATCCATCCGCGCTGGGTGCGCTCGAAGCCGGGGCCGCCCGCGTAGGCGCGGACCGAGCTCTCGCTCACGTCGTAGCGTGCGGTCAGGTTCGTGACGATCGTGTTGACCGACGCCTCGCCGTTGGAGCGCTCGATCTCGCGGACGATCATCTCCCTGATGCCCAGATACTGCTCGCCGCCCCAGCGCGACAGCCCGTACTTGTTGCGGTCCAACCGCAGGAACCGGTCGTCGGCGGTGAGCTGGTTACGGATGCCGACGAGGCTGTAGTCCTCGCCGATGCGCTCCTGGATCTCCTCGGGCGTCAGCGCGCCGCCGGCCACCGCGAGCACGGCCTCGGCCTTGTCGTTGACGCTGCGCGGCCACGGCACCACGTGGCCTTCGAGCACCCGCAGCTGGGGCACGGCGATGAGCCATCGTTCGGCCACGTCCTCGCGGATGCCGAGCTGGCTGACCAGCGTGACGGCCTCCTCCAGGGGGCGCGGCCCGTCGGTGAACAGCTGCCGGGTCTTCTCCCGCAGCTCGTCGGAGCCGCCCGCCACCAGCCAGCCGTCCACCTGTTCGTAGCCGCTCAGCAGGGTCCGCACGAACCGCCAGGCCGGGATGCCCAGCGTGGCCATGTCGGTGCGGTGCCACGGCACCGCCGCGGCCAGGTCGTCGGCCGGTACGGCGGAGCCGAGCCGGCCCCGCAGCCAGGACACGTGGGCGACCAGCGGCGCGGCGTCCTCACCGGCCAGCCAGGCCTCGACGTGGTCGCGCAGGTCGCGCTCGATCTGCCGGATGCGCTCCCTGGTCACCGAGAACCGCTGGGCGAGGTCGTCGAGCGTGGCCCGCTGCGAGGCGTAGAGGCGGTCCCTGGCGATGGCGCGCTGCCGCTCGTCCAGGGCCGCGAAGACCTCGTCGATCAGCTCGGGCAGCGGCCGGTCCGGCCGGGAGGGACGGACCTGGGCGACGCTCTCCTCGGTGACGGGTTCGAGCAGCCGTTCCAGCACGCCGGTGAACAGCTTGTGCACCACTTCCCGGCCGAGTCCCTCGGGCGTGCGGACGCTCTCCGCCGGGTCGGTGAACCTGAGCAGCGGCAGCACGTCGCCGAGCATCAGATGTCCCCAGCACGCCAGGGCGAGGTCGGCCAGGCGTCCGGCGACCTCTGAGGTCCCGACGGTGGAGCAGGCCCGGTCCAGCGGGAGCGCCTGCCACCACGCCTCGGGGAGACGGGGGTCGGTTGCGATCGGCGCTACCTGGCCGGGAGAGGTCCAGCGCAGGGGTGGCGCGATGTCGCTCAGGCTGAGGTTCATTGAGGTCCAACCGGCAAAGGGGAATATATCCGCAGTTCAGAGTATGTGATCAGGTGGGAAGGAACGGACTGGCTCGCCCGGAGTAGGAGACGTAGAGCAACTCGCCGGCGCGGGTGCAGGCCACGTAGAGCAGGCCGCGCTCGCGCTGGAGGTCATGTGCCCGAGCCGAGGGATCCTCATCGGCGGGGGTGAGCGAATCGGGGGAGGGCACGATCCCGTCGGCCACACCGATCACGGCGACCCGCCGGAACTCCAGCCCCTTCATGCCGTGCAACGTCGACACTCTCACCCCCATCTCACCCAGGGCGGACCGGGCGTCGCGCACGAGACCGGCGGTCCTGGCGGCCACCCCGATCTCCCGCGGCGGCACGCCGTCCTCCACCCACTGTCCCACTTGTACGGCCAGACCGGTCAGTTCTTCCTCCGGTGAATCGTAGGCTCGCACCATCGGCCGGGGCCCGTGCCGCGTGGCGCGGAAGCCGTACAGCTCCTGGACCCCCTGCACCAGCCCGTCCGCCGGTCCGCCGCCGCGCAGCCGTACTCCCCAGGAGAGAATCTCCTGGGGAAGCCGGTATGACACCTGCAGCCGACGCTGGATCGCGTCGATCCCCACCGAGCTCAACGCCACCCGCGTGTCGAAGATGCGCTGGTGCGGGTCGCCCACGATGAACAGGTCGTCGCGGGCGTGCGGTACGGCCGCGCGCAGCAGCCGCCACTGCGCGGGGTGCAGGTCCTGAGCCTCGTCCACCACGACGTGCCGGTACGGCTCCCGCCTCGGCGCGGTCTCCTCCAGCAGATCCCCGGTCGTCTGGCCCAGGAGCACGGAGGCCTCGGCCGCCAGCTGGAGCAGGGTGCGCTTGCCGCGCTCGCGCAGCTGCCCGGTGACGTGCTCGACGGCCCGCCAGACGGCGGTCCGCTCCGGCTCGGTGAGCTCGACGCTGCGGCCCGGACGTGGAGCGCTCAGATACTCCTCCAGGGTCCGCAGGTTCTGTGCCAGCACCACCTGCTCCCACTCGCGCAGCAGGAACGCCGGGCTGTGGCCGCTGTCCGTCTCCTGCCAGAGCGTGGTCAACTCGGTGGCGCCGACCAGCGCGGGCGAGCGGCCCTCGACCTCGGAGACGATGCGGTGGGCCAGCCGGTCCACGTTGCCGACGTCGACCCGTTCACGCGCGGCCTCGTCCTCGATCAACAGGTCGAGCCGGGCGGCGAGATCGGCGCTCAGTCCCTGGGAGAAGGTGACGAGCAGGACCTGACCGGCGGCGCGCCGGGCGAGGAAGGCCGCCCGGTGAAGGGCGACCAGGGTCTTGCCGGTGCCCGCGCCGCCGGTGACCAGCACCGGCTGCTCGCAGGACTCCTCGTGGGCCAGGCGGTACTGCGGCGGATGCAGGAACACGCACCAGTCGGGCGCGTCCAGGACGTGGTTCAGCTCGCGCGGGCTGCCCACGAAGACGGCGCGGTCCGGACTGCGCACGAGCGCGGCGGCGAAGTCCTCGGGGTCCACCGGGTCGCCGGTGGCGGCGACCGCACGGCAGGCCTCCAGCTCCCGCCAGGCCCCGGTCATCGACTCGCCCCTGGCCAGCGCGGCCAGCGGCGCGTACTGCGTCGGGGGCAGCAGCGGCTCCAGCGCCTCCAGGGTCAGCTCGTCGGTGATGTGCCGGACGAGGGGCAGGAACCGCCGGTCGATGCCCAACTCGGCCAGGTCGGTGTCGCAGAAGTCGGCGAACAGCCGCGTGGGAGAGGACTCGGCGGCCCTGCGGACCGCGGGTTCCACCCGATCGAGCGCCACGGCGTCCCACATCTCGAGCACGCCCAGCGCGCTGTTGACGCCGAAGCGGTAACGCTGCGCGTAGGCCCAGGCCTCGGCGTCCGGCAGGACGGTCAGCAGCCAGTAGACGTCCCGTTGCTTGACCACGACGCCGCGATGCCCGTCGGCCAGTCGCAGGGTGGCGATCCGGGGATCCCTGGCTCCCCGGACTCGCTCCGGATGCGGCGCGCCCGCCACGTTCTGCATGAACCGGCGCACCGCGACGACGACGTCCCGGCGCACCGGCTGGGCCAGGGCGCCGAGTTCCGCGGGGAACTCCGGGGAGATCGCGAGTCGGGGCATCGGCTAGGCCAGCAGGGACAGCAGGTCGCGGTCCCCGCGTTCCCGCAGCCGGACGAGAAGGTCGGGCAGGCTCACCGGGCCGGTCATGCCGACCCGGGTGGCGATGACCCGGCCGGCCTGCTCGGGAGTGCCGCCCGGCGCGGTGTAGCCGACCAGCCGCAGCGCCTGCGCGGTCGGATCGGCCCCCTTGCCCGCGGCCGGCAGGTGCCGGGCGCGCAGGACGCCCTCCTCCGACAGCGTCAGGAACAGGTGACTTCCCTGCTTGGCGCCCACGTCGGTGAGGAGGGTCCTGAGCGATTCCACGACGGGCCGCTCGCGCCAGCTCAGGGTGAGCTCGCCCACCGCGCTGTTGACCGTACGGCCGTCGCCGGGCGACATGCCGAGGTAGGCGGCGAACCCGCTGGGCAGCGGGCACTCGGCTCCCTCGATGTGCTCGGCGGTGACGTCGATCCTCAGCCACCACCGGCCGTCCGGCTGGCGAAAGCAGCGCCGGGTCAGCGAGACGTCCTTGAGAGGCCGGAACGGCGCCTTGCCCGCCTCCCCGCCCGGGGGGCCGACCGAGGGTTTGTCGGCCCTGTCCGCGGTCCTGGGCCCGGCCTTGGCGCCGGTCTTGACCGCCGAACCGTTCGCCTGCTGGGGCGCCCGCTGGCTCGCGCCCAGGATGCGGAGCTGGGGGACGTTCTCCAGCCACTCCTTGGAGACCTCGGGATGGATGCCCAGGGAGGTGACCAGGGCGAGGGCCTTGGTCATGGTCAACGGCGGCTTGGCGCCGCTGATCACGTCACGGGTGTGGTGACGCAACTCGACGATGTCGCCTTCCACCAGCCACTCGTCGACCAGGTGGTATTCGGGCAGGCTGGCCAGCACGAACTGCCAGGCGGGCACGTCGAGGGAGTGGAGTTCGCGGACGTGCCAGTCGGCCGCCGTGATCAGACGCGACTTGGGCGCCGCCTTGCCGAGGACCCGTCTGACCTCGGCCAGATGCTCCCGGTACGGCGCCGCCTCCTCCGAGCCGAGCCACGCCTCGAACCGCAGGCGCAGATCGGACTCCAGCTCGCGCATCACCTCGGGGGACACCGCGAAGAGCTTGGCCAGCGCCTCCACGGTCGCCGGCTCGTCACTGAACAACCTGTTCTGCGCGATGGCCCAGCTCTTGTCCTCCAGGTTGGCGAAGGCGCCGTCCACCAGCGCGTGAAGGCTCTCTGCGGGTCGCCGTGCCTCCTCGCCGTCGGCGCCGGTCCCCGCCACGGCCGCTTTCGCCTCCGCGACCGGCTCTTCGGCCGGCTCCGCGACCGGTTCTTCGGCCGCCTCCGCGGCGGATTCCACCTCGGCGGTCCGCTCCACGGCGGGCTTCTCGACGGGTTCCGCTTCCTCGGCCGGCTCTGCGGCCGGGTCCGCTTCCGCGGCCGGCCCCGTCTCCGTGGCCGGGTCCGTCTCCGTGGCCGGGTCCGCTTCCGCGGCCGGGTCTGCGGCGGGTTCCGCCTCCGTGGTCGGCTCCGTCTCCGCGACCGGCTCTGCTTCCGCGACCGGCTCTGCTTCCGCGACCGGTTCCGACTGCGCGACCGGTTCCGCCGGGACCGCCTTCTCGGCCGCCCCGGCGGCGGACATCGCCCGGGCGCCGCCTTCGACCTCCGGTCCGGAAGCGGGAACGGGCTCGGCGACGGGCTCCGCGGTGGGGGCCGCCTGCTCGGCGTGGTCCTGCGCGACGAGCGCCACGTCGGTCCCGGCGAAGCCGCTCGGCCTCGCCCCGGCGGCGACCCGGTGATGCTCGACGCCGTGGTGCCCGGCGCCGTTCACCGGAGCCGAAGGCCAGGCTCCGGAAGCCGGGACCGGGACTGCGGCCGGGGTCATCGCCGGGAATCCGGGGGCGGGGTGGGCCATGCGGTGGAAGACCGCGGAGAACAGGACGGTCAGCACCGGAAACGGCTGGATGAAGGGTTGGTCGCGCAGCTCGTGGCCGGTCAGGGAGAGAAGGCCGGACCACGAGCCGGTGCGGTCGAGGGCGATGGCCGTGCAGGGCTCGTCGGCTTCGTCGGGGTCCAGGACGTACAGGGCGGGGAGCACGTCACCCACGGCCGCGGCCGGCCAGTGCTCCAGGGCGATCCGCGCGAGGATCTCGGCCAGTTCCTCCGGGCCCAGCACGGCGAGCACCCGGGCCATGGGCAGGCTGCGCCACCAGGCATCCGGGAGATCGGGCCGGTCGCGTAGAAGTGGGATCGTGGCCGCGTCGCTCCAGCGCAGCGGCGGCACGAGGTCACTTAGACAGAAGTTCATCCGTTCCCTTCACCAGCCCCTCAAGCCGCCCGAGTCACTCCACGTCGCCGGGGAACGAGACTCATGGAACAGACCATAGTCTGGCAAATCACCCCGGCGCATCGGGTCCGTTCAGCGGCGTACGGCCGCGAACCGGAGCCGCACGTAGTCGGCCATCCATCCGGTTTCGCGGCGCAGTGCGGGCGCGGCCAGCTCGTTCACCCGGCGAAGCAGGGATTCGACCAGTTCCGCGGGCACTGCCTGGAGCAACGATCCAGCGAACATCCGCACCCAGTCCGCGGCCCCGTTGGGGCATTCGTCGAGCGGAGTCGGCCGGTCGAAGTATTCCAGCAGTCGCACGATGAAGCCGCCCTTTTCCAGGCGCGCGGCATACTCGGCCGGAGTCGGGAAGTACCACGGCAGGTCGGGCTCGCGCAGCCCGTGCTCCCGCCACGCGGTGGAAAGCGCCGCCGTCAGCGCGGCGCAATTGCCCGCGCCGCCCATCTCGGCCACGAACCGCCCGCCCGGGGCCAGCGCCTCACGCACGCTGGAGATCACCGCGTCCGGCTCGCGGCCCATCCAGTGCAGGGCGGCGTTGGAGACGACCGCGTCGTAAGGTTGCGCGACCGTGAAGTCACGGCCGTCGCCGACGATGAAGTCCAGCCCCGGATACTGGGCCAGGGCCTTCTCGATCATCGCTGGGGACCCGTCGATCCCCAGGACGCGGGCCCCCCGGGAGGTGATCTCGGCGGTCAGCACACCGGTGCCGCAGCCGAGATCCACGATGCGCTCGCCCGGCTGGGGATCGAGCAGATCGACCAGAGGGGCGCCGTGCGCCGAGACATATCCGAAGCCGCTGTCATGGGAGCGAGCGTTCCACCTCGTCAGGCCCGGGGCGTCGTATCGCAAGACGATCAGCTCACATTCTGAGACGCCACGGCCTCTTATCGGTGCTCTCCAGACACTTTAGAGCCTCCGAGATGTCGCGACATATCAGTCTCAGCAGCCTCAGGGTTATCCGGCCTTCCTGTTCCACTCGCGCTGAAGGTAGGTCTTGGCGGCATCGGTCTCCGGAATGGTGAGCATCACCGGTTTCGCGCTCGTGGCGGGGAGCTTCGCGGCGAGCTCCTTGTCCAGGGTGCCGCGCATCTGGAGGGCCTCCAGCCGGGCGGGATGGGCATAGCCCTTGAGGAAGAGGTTCTGGCCCCTGTCGGAGAACAGGAACTCCTGCCACAGCCGGGCGGCGGCCGGGTGCGGGGCGTTCTTGCTGATGGCCTGGACGTAGTACGAGCTGAGCACGCTCTGCCCGGGGATCGCGACCTTCCAGCCCGCCCTGGCGGCGTTGTGGTAGTCCCAGTCGAGGACCACCGAGGCCGCCCGCTCCGAGGCCGCGAGGTTGCCCGCCTTCCTCAGACGGTCGAAGAACTCCACGCCCCGCCTGGCCTCGGCCTTGCCGTCACCGAGGGAGCCGGTCTTGCCGTCGCCGAGAGAGGCCGCCATCACCCCGCTGAAGGCCGAGGCGGTCTGCCGGGGGTCGCCGGACAGCGAGACGCTGTAGCCGGGCTTGAGCAGGTCGCCGTAGGAGGCCGGGGGCGCGACCCGGTGCGGGTCGTAGCCGATGGACATGTAGCCGCCGTAACCGGCGTACCAGTGCCCGGCGTGATCTTTGATCTCGTCGGGGATGTCCTGCCAGCTCTGCACCCGGTACGGGGCGAAGGCGGCGGCGTTGGCCACCGCGACCTCCAGGCTCAGGTCGAACACGTCGGGCTTGAGACGGGCGGCGAGCTCGATCTCCTGCTTGCTGCTCGCGTCCGGTTCGAGTTGGTCGACCTTGATCCCGTATTCCTCGGAGAAGGTGTCGATGATCTCGCCGTAGTTCACCCAGCCGCGCGGCAGCCCGACCACGGTGAGCGACCCCTCCCTGCGGGCCGCCTCGACGAGGTTCTCCATCGTGGAGAAACCCTCCTGCAGGGAGGCGGCCTGGGGCTTGACCGGCGGAAGTTGCTTGTTCTCGGTAGCCGGGGCGCCACATCCGGCGATCGTGGCGGTCAGGATCACCGCGGCGGTACTGATGCGTACGGTCACATGTCTAATACTCACCGTGATGGCGGAGATGATCGAGGAGGCGCGACCCTTCTTGGTGAACGGCTTACGCCGGGAGGAGACGACGGATGCCGCCGTCAGCCCGGGACGACCTTTGCCGCGGCGAGCGTGTCCTGGGGGATCTCGACCAGGCTGCCGTCACGCTTGCGCACGCCGAGCACGCCGTCCCGCCAGAATTCGAGCAGGCCCACGGCGTCGCGAAACCCTTCTGGAACCCGTCGTCGTGTGGTTACTCTTTTGCCCACGTCAGAAGGGGTTATGGTGATATTCAGGCGAGCGCCGAAGCCGAGGGTCACTGTCTTTTGCCCCCTCCCGTTTCAGACATTTGGCGGGCACGGCAATACTAGGGCGTAGCAACCCGCGGTCGAAGTCGTGCCTAGGTGCGTAAAGAAGAAGGAGCCCGAGGTGACCTACGTCATCGCGCAGCCTTGCGTGGACGTCCTGGACAAGGCGTGCATCGAGGAGTGCCCCGTCGATTGCATCTACGAGGGCGAGCGCATGCTCTACATCCACCCCGACGAGTGCGTGGACTGCGGTGCGTGCGAACCCGTCTGCCCCGTTGAAGCGATCTTCTACGAGGATGACCTTCCCGAGCAGTGGAAGGACTTCTACAAGGCCAATGTGGACTTCTTCGAAGACCTTGGATCGCCCGGCGGCGCCTCCAAGGTCGGCAAGATCCACAAGGACCACCCGACCGTCGCGACACTGCCCCCGCAGGCCGACGAGCACTGACAGGCCCGTACCGGGCGGGGGCGGCCGCTGAGCCGCCCCCGCCCGGTCAGGTTCACGGACAAGACGTCTTCCCCTCTCGGATCGGGCGGGGACATGCCCAGCGGGGAGAACTGTGATCGGCCTACCGGATTTTCCGTGGGATCGGCTCACGCCGCTCAAGGAGCTGGCGCAGTCGCACCCCGACGGGATCGTCGACCTCTCGGTCGGCACGCCCGTCGACCCGGTGCCCGCCGTCGTACGGCAGGCGCTGGCGGACGCCTCCGACAGCCCCGGTTACCCGCTCACCTACGGCACCGAGCGGCTCCGCTCGGCCGCCGCGGGCTGGCTGCGGCGCCGGCACGGCGTGACCGTGAATCAGGCGAACGTGCTGCCGCTGATCGGCTCCAAGGAACTGGTGGCCTGGCTGCCGACGCTGCTGGGCATCGGTTCCGGCCAGCGGGTGGTCTTCCCCGAGCTGGCCTACCCCACCTACGACGTGGGAGCCCGCCTGGCGGGCGCCGAGCCGTACGCCACCGACGGGCTGCTGGCGCTCGGGCCCGAGCGGGTGCCGCTGGTCTGGGTGAACTCCCCGTCCAACCCGACCGGCAAGGTCCTGCCCGCCGACCACCTGCGCAAGGTCGTCTCGTGGGCGCGTGAGCACGGCGCCGTCGTGGCCTCCGACGAGTGCTACATCGAGCTGGGCTGGGAGGCGCAGCCGATCTCGATCCTGCACCCGGACGTGTGCGGCGGTTCGCACGAGGGCCTGCTCGCGGTGCACTCGCTGTCCAAGCGCTCCAACCTGGCGGGCTACCGGGCCGGGTTCGTCGCCGGTGACCCTGCGCTGATCCAGCGGCTGCTGGAGGTCCGCAAGCACGCGGGCATGATCATGCCGGCGCCCGTCCAGTCGGCGATGGCCGCGGCCCTGGACGACGACGAGCACGCCGAGGAACAGCGCGCCCGCTACGCCGCCCGCCGGGCCGTGCTGCGCCCCGCCCTGGAGGCGGCCGGCTGGGAGATCGAGCATTCCACCGCGGGCCTGTATCTGTGGGCGACCGACGGGATCGACTGCTGGAAGCAGGTGCGGGCGCTGGCCGAGCGGGGGATTCTGGTCGCGCCCGGCGACTTCTACGGCGCGGCCGGCGGTGAGTACATCCGGATCGCCGTGACCGCAAGTGACGAACGTATCAGTGCGGCGGTCGGCCGCCTCCAGTAGTATCGCGCGCCATGACCCCTGAGGTCGCCGCGATACTCGGACTGAGCGCAGTGACGCTGGTCCTGTTGCTGGGCGCGCTCTACGCGACCACGCGTCAGGACAGGAAGCCGCGCCGGTCCGGACCGCCCGGCGATACCCCCCTCCCCCCGGCCGAGATCGCACAGCCACCGCCTCAGCCGAGCACGGGCCATGTCGGCATCGACTACCCCGATCCCCGCACGATCATGGTGGGCGACACGATCGACTGCCAGGGCGTGCGGACTCGTGTCCTGGGCGCGATGTATCTGTCGTGGCAGGGCAACCAGTGGACGGAATACCTGCTCGACGACGGCACCCGCCGCTACCAGTGGTTGTCGGTCGAGACACGTGAGGGCCTGAACCCGGGTGACTCGCCCCACCTTGAGGTGCTGTTGTGGACGCCGGTGCCCACGGAGGGCATGATCCCGGCCAAGACCACGCTGAGCCTTGAGGGAGTCGAGTTCTTCCCGGTGGATCGGGGGACCGCGGCCTTCCGGGGGGAGGGCGTCACCTTGATGCCTGAGCGGGGCCTGCTCGACTTCGCCGACTACCGGGCCGCCGACGGCCGCCTGCTCTCCTTCGAGCGGCTCCAGGGCCGGCCCTGGAGCTCCTCCTACGCCCAGCCGCTGCCCCCGGGCTCCATCAGGTTCGAGAACAAGAGCTAGGTGTGAGGGCCGGGCGTCGGTGACGCCGGTGGTGAGCCGGGATGCGTCGAACGGGCCTGTCGTGCCCGGTCGAGGAGAATGAGGGGTACGGCGGCCGCGGCGAGGGCGGCCCCGATCAAGCAGACCGATGTGAGAGCGGTCCCCTGTGTGAGTGAGGCGGCTGCCAGGACAGGGGTGATGCTGATGCCCAGTTGGAATGCCGACACGGTGGTGGCGCCGGCGAGGGTCGGCGCATCGGCCGCGATGGCGAAGACGCGTCCGTAGACGGCGGGGTTCAGCACGAACGCGGCGATGCCGATCAGGAAGACCGTGGGCACCACCGCCCAGACCTGCTGGATCGCGACGGCCATCACGACCGACAGGATCACGATCGCCGACGCGCCGGTGAGGAGTGCCAGGTGAGGGCGCCGGTCGGAGACACGGCCGCCGATGGACAGACCGACGAAGGCACCGACCCCGAAGAGCGTGAGGATCGCCGGGATCCAGACCTCGGGGATGGCGGTGATGTCGGCGAGCATGGCCGCCAGGTAGTTGAACGTGATCATGTACGCCGCAGTGGTCAGGATCGTGATCGCGTAGATGCCCCAGAGCATCGGGTTCCGCATCGTGGCGAGCTCCCGCGAAACACTCGGCCCGGTGGGCCGGTCGATGCCCGAGCCGGTGGTGGGGAGTCCGAGAAGGCAACCGACGATCCCGGCGACCGTCAGGGCCACAACGGCCCAGAAGCCGCCGCGCCATTGGATGAAGTGGCTGAGCAGCGTACCCGCGGGACCGCCGACGACCATCGCCACGCTGAGGCCGCTGACCACGACTCCGGAGGCGCGGGCGTTCCGGTCCGGCGTCACCAGGCTGATCGCGGTCACCGACGCGACAGCGAAGAAGCCCGCGTAGGCGATACCCGAAACCACCCTCGTCAGCAGCAGGACCTGGTAGTCGCCCAGCAGCCCGACGGCGATGCCGACTGCGAAGAGGCTCTGGGTCGCCACCAGCGCGGTGCGGCGAGGCCAACGCAGACTGAGCACGGCGAACGGTGGCCCGCCGATCACGACACCCAGCGCGAACGCGGTGATCAGGAACCCGGCCGAGGAGAGCGTGACGTCCAGGTCGGCGGCCACCGCCGGCAGTACGCCGGCCAGCAGGAACTCCGCGCTTCCCATCGCGAACAGGCTGAAACCGAGCAGATACACGCCGGCAGGCAACCTGCCGGAGGCAGTGTTCCGGGACGTCTCCGTGGTGGTGCCGGCCATCAGATCGCACCCCCGACGTCGAGTCCGTCAGGCGAGACGGCAGCGGACAGCTCCCGTTCGAGCAGCCAGCCGGTCATGTTGACGGCGGCGGTGGAGCCCGCGCCCGCGGCGGCGACGACCTGCGCCCGGGGGTTGACCACGTTCCCGGCCGCCCAGACCCCGGGGACGTTCGTGGCGCCTTGGGAATCGACGGCGACGAGTCCGCTCACCGGGTCCCTGCCCGCGCCGAGCATGGTCAGGATCGCGTCATGGGGCACCGGGCGAGGTGCCACGAAGATGGCCTCACACGCGACCGTCTCGCCGTTGTCGAGCTCGATCGCGACCGGTTCCCCGCCCGCGGTGTCGGTACCCGTCTCGACCCGTGTGACGCGCGCGTCGATCAGGCGCACGCCGTACGCCGTGAGGCGCTGCCGCTGGGCGGTGCTGACCTCGGCGCCGTTGACGCAGAACGTCACCGAGGAGCTGTAACGGCGCATCAGCGCGGCCAGATGCGTCGATACCGCCGCCATCGTGCTGCCGATCACGACGATGGCGCGCCCCCGCACTTCGTAACCATGGCAGTGGGGGCAGTGGTGCACCTCGGACGCCCATCGCTCGGACAGTCCCGGGATGTCGGGTAGTTCGTCGGTCAGCCCGGTCGCGACCAGCGCCGACCGAGTGCGCAGGGTGCGGTCGTCGTCGAGCCGCAGCTCGAACGTGCCGTCCGAGGCGCGCCGCGCGTCGATCACCGATGCCCGCACAAGTGTCCCGCCGTAGCGGGTGAGCTCGTCCTGCCCGGTCGCGACGAACTCTCCCGGCGCCATGCCGTCCCGGGTCAGGTACCCGTGCATGTGATCGGCGGGCCCGTTCCGGGGCTCACCGCCATCGACGACCAGAGTCGCGAATCGTGCTCGCGAGAGCACGACCCCGGCCGACAGGCCGGCGGCCCCACCTCCGATGACGATCGTGTCCCACAGCACCTCTGACCCCGATCCGCTCGTCGAATCCGTTGTTGCGTCCATTCGGATCACCTCCACCGAAAGGATCGGGAGACTTGGCCGGAATCAACAAACTTCGTTGCCGATTCCGGGACACATTGATTGACTGCATCCCATGGACGAGCAACCGAGCGTCAGTGCGGTGATAGAGCAGATCGCTCCTCGGCTGCGACGCGCCCGCGAGAAGAAGGGCATCAGCCTGGCCGACCTCGCGCGGGCCACCGGCATCTCGACCAGCACGCTGTCCCGACTGGAATCGGCTCAGCGCAAGCCAAGCCTTGAGCTGCTCCTGCCGGTCACCGCGGCGCTGGGCATCCCACTCGACGAGATCGTCGCCGTACCCCGGATAATCGATCCGCGCGTGCCGCAGCAGCCCACCGGAAAAGACGGCCGGGTGCTGATCCCGTTGTCACGACATCAGGGAGAACCGCGCGCGTACAAGATGACCATTCCAGCGCACGACGAACAGCCCCACCTACGGACCCACGCAGGCTACGAGTGGCTCTACGTGCTCCGCGGACGACTCCGCGTGAAACTGGGCGACCACGACTTCATCATGGGAGCCGGTGAAGCGGCCGAGTTCGACTGCCGGATTCCGCACTGGTTCGGCGCCGCCGGACGCGGCAGCGTCGAAGTGCTCAGCCTCTTCGGAAAGCAGGGCGAACGCATCCACCTCCGCACCCCATCGCGCTGATGCGGGAGCACGTGCCAGCGCCGTGGGCCGGATCGCGCTCGCCCGAATCAGCGGATCAGGTGAACGAGATTCGCGTGGCCACGCGAACCGTAGGGCGTCAAGGAGGTCCTGCCCCGCAACGGCTAGGAGATCTCCACCTGCTCCGCCGAGGCTCCGGCATCGGACTTCCACGCGCCTTCGCCGCTCGCCGAGCTCCAGGACTGGCCGTTGTAGCGGACCCGGCTCAGCCCGAACTCCCGGGCGTGGGCGACCGACCAGCTGGACATCAGCCAGCCGTGTTTCCGCGAGGTGGCGTTGAGCGTGGTCCCGGAGCCGAGGGCGCGGGCGAGCTCCTGCCTGGCCCCGGCGGCGCCCGGCAGCGGCGTCTTGCCCGTGGGGGTCGGGAACCAGCAGCGCACGGCCTTGGGCACCCGCCCGGTGAACGCCGCGGCCAGGATCTTCGCCTCGTCCTCGTGCTGGGCGTAGGCCGACCCGTCGGCCGAGCGCTGCACCTCTTGAGCGGCCTCGTGGACCGGGATCTTCCGGTAGCGCTTCACCTTCACCAGCGCGGAGAAGAACTTCCCCGAGGCGTAGACCGGATCGACCAGCTGCGCGGGTTTGCCCCAGCCCTGTGAGGGCCGCTGCTGGAAGATCCCGACCGAGTCGCGGTCGCCGAACGGCAGGTTCAGCAGCTTCGACTCCTGGATGCCGGTGGCGTAGGCGATCACGACGGCCCGTTCGGGCAGTCGCCGGCGGGCGGCGACCGCGGCGATGACCGAGGCCACCTGCGCCTGCTCGATCTCCAGCTCCATCGTGCCCGCCGGGGTGGTGATCTCGCAGCCCTCTCCCGACGCGGTGAACGGCGTGACCCGATTGAGCAGGGTGAACAGGCCCATGGTGATAGCCACCGCGAGCACGATCACGATCAGGAGGATCGCGATGACCCCTTTGGAGAAGCGCCGTCGCACGCTGAAGAACCTACCGGTCTCCAAGAGGAGAAGACGCGTCGGAGGATCTTGGTCGAATCGCGCAATTGAATCGTCGCTCTCTGTTATGGTTCCAAAGGTTCTGTGAAAAGACCTGTCCGGCGCGGTGCCCGTACGGATCCGGCCAGAGGCCGTTTCGTTCGTGAGGCGAGAAGCCGCTTTCGTGCGGGAGCGGAGGAGTCACGATCCAGACCCGTCCCAGCCCGCTGCCGGCGACCGTCGACGAGTTGTGGGACCGCCGGGCCGAGCTCGGCCCCGGCGACGCCGAGGCGCGCAGCGTCGTCGTCGGCGCGGTCGACATGCTCGACACCGGCAGGGCCAGGGTCGCCACCGTCTCCGGCGCCGGTGAGGTGAGCGTGGACGAGCGGGCCAGGCGGGCCATCCTGCTGGCCTTCCGGGTGCTCGGAATGGCCCGGTCCCAGGTGGGAGACTTCCACCACCACGACCGCGTCCCGCTGAAGACCTCCCTCGACGGCGTGCGCGTGGTGCCGGGTGCGATCGCCCGCTGGGGCTCCTACCTGGCGCCCGGCGTGGTGCTGATGCCCTCGTTCGTCAACATCGGCGCCTACGTCGACACCGGGACCATGGTGGACACCTGGGCCACCGTCGGCTCGTGCGCCCAGATCGGCAAGAACGTCCACCTGTCCGGCGGGGCCGGCATCGGAGGCGTCCTGGAGCCCCCGAACGCGGTCCCGGTGATCGTCGAGGACGACGCGCTGATCGGCAGCCGCGCCATGATCGTCGAAGGAGCCCGGGTGGGCAGGGGCGCGGTGGTCGGCGCGGGCACGATCCTGTCCGCCTCGATGCCGGTCGTCGACGTGCGGACCGGGGAGGAGCTGGACCGGGGGCGCATCCCCGACTGGTGCGTGGCGGTCGGCGGCACCCGCAGCAAGCAGTTCCCCGGCGGCACCTTCGGACTGCCCTGCGTGCTGGTGCTCAAGCGTCTGCGGGAAGGACAGCGGCACGAGAAGGCGGAGCTCAACGAGATCCTCCGCGAGCACGGCCTGCACGCGTGAGCGACGGGCCGGGATCCGCCGACGCCTGACACGCCTTCGGCGAAGCCCACGACCGGGGATCGCCTGACACGCCTTCGGCGGAACCCACGACCGGGGATAGGGTCGCGGGCATGAGTACGCGTCTGGATCTCACACAGGACGTCGGAGCGCTCACCGCGCGGATCGTGGACGTCGAGTCGGTCAGCGGCGACGAGAAGGCACTGGCGGACGCGGTCGAGGAGGCGCTGCGGCCACTGCCGCACCTGAGCGTGCACCGCGACGGCGAGGCGATCGTCGCCCGCACCGAGCTCGGCCGCGACGAGCGGGTGGTGATCGCCGGGCACATCGACACCGTCCCGGTCGCCGGCAACCTGCCCAGCCGGGTCGAGGGCGACCTGCTGTACGGCTGCGGCACCTCGGACATGAAGGCCGGCGTCGCGGTCGCGCTCAAACTGGCCGCCGCGCTTCGGGCTCCGAGCCGGGACGTGACCTACGTCTTCTACGACTGCGAGGAGATCGAGGCCGAGCGCAACGGCCTGCTCCGGCTCAGCCGCGAGCATCCCGCGTTGCTCGCGGGCGACTTCGCGGTGCTCATGGAGCCCACCGACGGCGTGATCGAAGGCGGCTGCCAGGGCACGCTCCGGGCGGAGATCACCACCCGTGGCAAGCGTGCGCACAGCGCCAGGTCCTGGCTCGGGGTCAACGCCGTTCACGCCGCCCAGCCGGTGCTCGCCATCCTGAACGCCTACCAGGCCAGGCGGCCGGTGGTGGACGGCCTGGAGTACCACGAGGGCCTGAACGCGGTGGCCATCGGCGGCGGTGTGGCGGGCAACGTGATTCCCGACGAGTGCGTGGTGACCGTCAACTACCGCTTCGCCCCCGACCTGTCGCTGGAAGCCGCCCAGGCGCACGTGAGCGAGGTGTTCGACGGGTTCGAGGTCCGCTTCACCGACGGGGCGGCCGCGGCACGGCCCGGGTTGACCCATCCGGTGGCGGCCGCCTTCCTGGAGGCCGTCGGCGGCACGCCCAGGGCCAAACTCGGCTGGACCGACGTTTCGCTGTTTTCCAGTCTCGGAGTTCCCGCTGTGAACTATGGTCCGGGTGACCCGAATCTGGCGCATCAGCGTGGGGAGTTCGTCTCACTGGAGAAGATCGCCGACTGCGAGCGCAGAATGCTCGGCTGGCTGGTCTGACCTGCACAGAGATCCCGCTTGGAGCGGACAAAATGAAAGTGGCTTTCCCCGCCGGCCATTTGGCGGGGAAAGCCACTTTCAGTCCCGAGCAGCACCCTCGGCAGTTAGACGCAGGCTCCGCGAAATCCGGTTCCGTGTTTTCCCGGAGATTTTCCAAGATTTTTCCGAAGGCGGCGCTACGGTGACCGACATGAAGAAGACACGTCCGGAACGCCGTCAGGGAGGCGCCGTGGTCCGCGGCGACCTCGTCTCCGACTCCACCCATGACCAGCGGCTTCTCGATCGCAGGGGCCCCGCGGACTGGTTGCACATGGATCCGTGGCGGGTGATGCGCATCCAGGCGGAGTTCGTGGAGGGCTTCGGTCAGCTCGCCGAGCTGCCTCAGGCGGTGACCGTCTTCGGCTCGGCCCGCACTCCCGAGGACACGCCCGAGTACGAGATGGGCGTCCACCTCGGCCGGAAACTCTCCGAGGCGGGCTACGCAGTGATCACCGGGGGCGGGCCCGGTTGCATGGAGGCGGCCAACAGAGGCGCCAGGGAGGCGGGCGGCGTCTCCGTCGGCCTGGGCATCGAGCTGCCCTTCGAGCAGCACATGAACGAATACGTGGACCTCGGCATCGAGTTCCGCTACTTCTTCGTCCGCAAGACCATGTTCGTCAAATACTCCTGCGGCTTCGTCGCCCTGCCGGGCGGCTTCGGCACGATGGACGAGCTGTTCGAGGCGCTGACGCTGGTCCAGACTCGCAAGGTCACCTCCTTCCCCGTCGTCCTGATGGGGACGGAGTTCTGGGGAGGGCTGCTCGACTGGATCAAGAACACCCTCGTGAGCAGCGGCAAGATCTCCCCGGCCGACGTGGATCTCATCCAGCTCACCGACGATGTGGACGAGGCCGTGCGAATCATCGCCGACGCCGACCGGAACAGGGCGGAACGGTTGAAGGAAGAGCAGCGGGCGGCACGCAACACGGTCGGCGACGCCCAATAGAGTCTGCTCGTGTTCATTTGCGTATTCCTGTCATCCAGTCAGAAGATCGACCAGAAGTATCTGACCCTGGCCGAGGAGGTCGGAGCCGAGCTCGCCAGGCGTGGGCACACGTTGGTCAGCGGTGGCGCCACGGTCTCCTGCATGGGCGCGGTGGCCCGGGCGGCACGCGCGGGCGGTGGATGGACCATCGGGGTGATCCCGCAGGCGCTCGTGGACATCGAGGTCGCCGACCATGACTCCGACGAGCTGATCGTCACCACCGACATGCGCGAGCGCAAGGGTGTCATGGACGCCCGCTCCGACGCCTTCCTGGTGCTGCCCGGCGGTATCGGGACGCTGGAGGAGCTGTTCGAGATCTGGACCGCGCGGACGCTCGGCATGCACGACAAGCCGCTGGTGATCCTGGACCCGTGGGGCATCTACGCGCCGCTGCGTGCCCTGGTCGAAGGCATGCACGAAGCCGGGTTCACCCGGCCCGGCGTCTTCGACGCGATCTCCTGGAGCAGCACGGTCGAGGAGGCGTTCGGGTTCCTGGAGAAGACGACCGAGCACCTGGTGCCGAATGTCGAGGAGCTAGGCGAGGCCACGGCGGGTTAGCGCGGGCGGTCGCCGCCCGGCCAGGGACTCGGTCATCTCGACCGCCAGCCGTACCTGATCGGGGCGGGTGGTGCGGAAGACCCGGGCTCCGGCCCAGGCGCAGATCGAGGCCGCGGCGAGCTCCGCGGCCTCCTGGTCGTCGGCGGCCAGTACGGCGGGCGTGACGGCGACGGTGTGTCCGGCGCGGACGAGCTCCTCGATCTCGGCGATCGAGTGCGCCTCCGCCCAGCCGGGCTCTCCCGCGTCGCCGGGGCCGAGTACCACGAGAGCTGTCATGGCGCGATCCTAGATCAGGAGAGTTGTGGCACGATTCGTATGTGCTGGTCGTACTCGCTCTCGCCGCAGTAGTCATCCTCGCCGGTGTGGTGGTGGTCGCCATGGGACGGGGCGGCGAACTGGGCGAGTTCGCCCCCGACGTCCCACCGCTCAACCTGCCCGACGCCGGACGGCTCGGTGCCGCCGACTTCATGGCGCTGCAACTGCCGGTGAGCCTCGTCGGCTATCACACGCAGAGCGTGGACGAGACGCTGAACCGGGTGGTGAACGCGCTGAGCGAGCGCGACACCCGGATCGCGGTGCTCGAGCAGCGGTTGTCGGAGCTGTTGGCCGGCAGGCTCCAGGCCCGTCAGGAGCTCCACGCCGGTCCGCCGGGCGCGCCGCGCACCGCGCACGAGCCCGAGGGGCCCGCCGAGCTCGCCGAGCTGTCCGAGACGCGGCCGGAATCCCTGGCCGGCGCCGTCCGCAACGGTGACCGCGAAGACGGCAAGGAGCACGCCTCCTCGGAGATGCCGGACACGGAGGAGGCGCGATGACCGAGCCCCTGGCCTCTGCCGCGTCCCCCGCGCCCGTGCCGCCCCCCGAGCTCCTCGCCTCCGCCGTGTCCCTGGCGCCCGTGCCGCCCTCCGAGCCCGTCCGGTGCGGCTGGGTGAGCTCGGCCCCCGACTACATCGCCTACCACGACGAGGAGTGGGGCCGCAGGGTCGAGGGCGACGACCGCGTGTTCGAGCGGCTCACCTTGGAGGCCTTCCAGTCCGGCCTGTCCTGGATCACGATCCTGCGCAAGCGGGAGAACTTCCGAGCCGCCTTTGCCGGGTTCTCGATCCCGGCCGTCGCGGCGTTCGACCGGTCCGACGTGGATCGCCTGCTGGCCGACACCGGTATCGTCCGCAACCGGGCCAAGATCGAGGCCGCGATCGCCAACGCCAGGGCCGCCCTCGACGTCGGCCTGTCCGACCTCGTCTGGCGCCACGCCGATCCGGCCTCGGCGGCTCCCGCGACCCTGGCGGACGTGCCCGCCCAGACTCCGGGCTCCAAGGCGCTCGCCAAGGAGCTCAAGTCGCGCGGCTTCCGCTTCGTCGGCCCCACCACCGCCTACGCGCTCATGCAGGCCATCGGCCTGGTCAACGACCACCTGGCCGACTGCTGGGTGCGCGACGCCTGCCGCTGACGCGTTCCGGCATCCAGCCGGCCTGGTCAACCATCCAGCCGGTCTGATCAACAGGCCTTTCGCGAAGTACGTCCAACTTTGCGGTGGTGGGGTGCGTCCAACACCCCATGGGACACGCGTTGATCGACGGGGATCCACAACGGCTTGGTGGTTATTGGCTGGCCGGCCGGGTGGGGGCGGGCGGCCAGGGCGTGGTCTACGAGGGCTACGACGCCGAAGGTGGCCGAGTCGCGATCAAGGTGCTCCGCGGCGATCCGGCGGCCCATCCAGCCCTCCGCGATCGCCTGGTCGAGGAGGCGGACGCGTCGCGTCGCGTCGCCTCCTTCTGCACGGCCCGCGTGCTCGCCGCCGACTTCGAGGGGGCCCGGCCGTACATCGTCTCCGAGTATGTCGAAGGCCCCAGCCTGCGTTCGGCGGGACGGTCCTTCCGCGGCGACGACCTGCACCGGCTCGCCACGGCCGTGGCCACCGCGCTGACCGCGATCCACGACGCCGGAGTGGTGCATCGCGATCTCAAGCCGGACAACGTGCTGCTGGGGCCCGACGGTCCCCGGGTGATCGACTTCGGTGTGGCGCGCACCCTGGAGATGTCGCTCACCTCGACCGGCGTGGTCGCCGGCACACCCGGCTACATGGCGCCGGAGGTGTTCGGCGGCCAGTGCGCCGGGACCGCGGCCGACGTGTTCGCCTGGGGCGCGATCGTGCTGTTCGCCGCCACCGGTGAAGACCCCTTCGGGGCCGCGGCGCTCGCCGCCGTCATGCATCGCGTGCTCACCCACGAGCCCGACCTCGCGGTGCTCCCCGAGTCACTGAGCGAGCCGGTCAGGTCCGCCCTCTCCAAGGCCCCCGAGCTCCGGCCGACCGCTCGCGAACTGCTGCTCGCCCTCGTCGGCGGCGACGGCAGCCTGGAGACCGCCAGGTTGCTCGCCCAGGGGGTCGGCGCCGTACAGCAGGGCAGGACGATCTCCGAGCAGCGCGACGTGGCGGAGTCGGGGCGGGCGGCGGCGACCGGCACGCCGTCGGCAAACTCACCGCGGTGATGCTCGACCCGCCGCCTGCGCCCGCACGGGCCGTACGCTGACCGAGGCCGAGTGGCACGCGAACCTGCCCGGCTCGGAGTATCGAGAGGCCTGCCATCCGGCGGCCTTCTCCGGCTAGCGGCCGTCGAAGACGGGGCGCTCCTTCTTGAGGAAGGCGCGGGTGGCGTTCAGGTGGTCGCCGGTCTTGGCGCAGGCGTCCTGGAGCTCGGCCTCCAGGGCCAGCGCCTCCGGCAGGGAACTGCTCGCCGCGAACTCCAGGGCGCGCTTGGTGGCCGCGTAGGCGCTCGTCGGCCCCTGTGCCAGCCGTACGGCCAGGGCGTGGGCGGCGGCGGCCAGGTCCTCGGTGGGAACGACCTTGGAGACGACGCCGAGCTCCAGCGCGCGGGCGGCGTCGAAGGGCTCGCCGAGCAGCAGCAGCTCGGCCGCGCGGGCCGGGCCGACCAGGCGCTGGAGCGTCCAGGACGCGCCGGAGTCCGGGGCCAGGCCGATGCCGGTGAAGGCCATCGCGAACTTCGCCTTGTCGGCGGCGATCCGCAGGTCACAGGCGAAGGCCAGGGAGGCGCCCGCGCCCGCGGCGACGCCGTTGACCGCCGCGACGACCGGCTTGCCCATCTCGGTGATCGTACGGATGATCGGGTTGTAGTGCGCGCGCACGGTGTCGTTCAGGCCCCGGCCGGCCTCCAGGCCGGCGGCGTGCTCGTTCAGGTCCTGGCCCGCGCAGAACGCCCGGCCCGACCCCGTCAGCAGCACCGCTCGCACGGCGTAGGCCTGTGAAGCCCTGGTCAGCGCTTCGAGCAGATCGACCTTCATCCGCACCGTCAGCGAGTTCATCGCCTCCGGCCGGTCCAGGGTGATGGTGGCGACGGCGTCGTCGTCGACGGAGTAGAGGACGTCGTTCAACGGAGAGGCTCCTTCTACGGCTGGGTTCGCACGGTTTCTATGGTTTCCACTTTCAGGGGTTTCCCTGCTTCCAGGGGTTCCACCACTTTCAGGGCCGCCACCGCCTCCCGGGGTTCCACCGCCGCTACGACTCGGCGAGATGGCGGTCGACGAACGCGGCGGCCGCCGGGAGCAGGCGGGCGGCCTCCTGCTCGAAGTAGGCCCTGGCCTTCTCACCCGGCCAGCCCGGCGGCAGGAGTTCGGCGGGGAGCCCGGGATCACGGAACAGGAAGTTGCGCCAGCCGTGCAGCAACCGGCTCCGGGTGGCGAACACCCGGTCGGCGGCGGCGTCCTCGGGCAGCGCGTCGACCAGGTCCACGGCTTGGGCCAGCCACTCCTCGTAGGCGGAGCCGATAGAGCCGAGATCCCAGGTCCTGGCGACCAGCGCCCTCGGGTCGCCGTGGAGCACCGCGTCGAACAGGTCGGCGCGGACGTTCTCTCCGGCGAGCAGCGCGCCGACCTCGGGGGAGGGGCGCGGGCCTATCCAGGTCGTCTCGGACAGCGGGGCGTATCCGAGGAAGGCGAGGTCGGCCTTGATCCGCTCGCGCCGGGGCCGCTCGCGCACCGGCCCGACCACGAGCATGTGCCACCGGCCGGTCCAGGTGATCGTCCCAACTCGGTAAATTCTCAGGGCCGTCTCGTCGAGACGGCGGATGCACCGGGGAGTGACCTCGTAGCCGGGGCCCTGGGGCAGCCGGGCGGGTGCCAGCCAGCCCTGGCGCACCATCCGCGACACGGCCGTCCGGACCGCGGGAGCGGCGATATCCAATGGTGCGAGCAGTCGGACGAGGGCGGCTACGGACGCGCGACCGCCTCGGGACCGCAGGTGGTCCCCATACAGGTCGAACAGAGCGGCACGGGCGTTCACGAGGACAAGTTTGGTCGTCTGCAGGGTCTCGGACAACGGTCTTGATTGCCCGATGAGTCGATGCTGAGCCTGATCGTTCCCATTCCGAGCGTGGAGACGGGATAATAGGACATCACAGAAGACGTGAATGCGTCGGCCACCCTCGGGTCAGTCGGAGATCCGGAGCCCGAAGCAGGAAGGGATACACGCATGGCGGCTATGAAGCCGAGGACCGGTGATGGTCCGCTGGAGGTCGTCAAAGAAGGCAGGGGGATCGTCATGCGGGTTCCCTTGGAGGGTGGCGGCCGGCTCGTCGTCGAACTCTCGGCTGACGAAGCCGGTGCCCTTGGCGAGGAATTGAAGAAGGTCGTCGTCTGATCTCGTTCTCGGGATCAGCGGTGCAGCGGGCCTCACCCGAGCGCGTCTGGAGAGCATGACGCCTGCAACGGCCCCGCGACCGCGACCGATGCACACGGCCCTGGCCGCCGGACCGCCCGAGGGCGGCTCGCGCCAGGGCCGCGGTGTTCTCCCCGGCTGATGACTGGAGTTCGCATGCCTATATCTCCCTATTCACTACTGCCTCACGCGTCCCACGGTCAGGGCCTGTCCGTCGTGGCGCCCGCATGGGCCGACGGCGAGCCGGGTTCTCCGGGAAACGGCGGGGCCGAGGAGGCGCCCGCCGTCCAGGACGCCCGGCTGCTCGCGGTCCCTTTCGGGGCGGACCTCGCCCCGAAGGTCGAGTTGCCGCTGCCCGCCGCCGCGCTGCTGGCCCACTACGAGGCCAAGGGCGAGGCCGGGGAGGTCGTCGAGGTTCCCGTCGCGAACGGTGACTCCATCGGCCGGATCCTGCTCTACGGGGTCGGGGACGGCTCGGCCACCGCCCTGCGCAAGGCGGGCGCGGCGGTCGCCCGTCGCGGCAAGGGCAAGGACGCGATCAGGATCGTGCTGCCCGACGGGCAGGTGACCGCGTTCGTGGAGGGCGCGCTGCTGGCCACCTACACCTTCCGGATCGGCGAGGCGAAGTCCACGCCGGTGGCCATGATCGAGTTCGTCGGGGACGGCGCCGAGGCCGAGGTCGCCAGGGGCGAGGTGATCGCCGGTGCCGTCGCGCTGGCCAGGGACCTGTCCAACATGCCCGCCTCGGTGAAGACCCCCGCCTGGCTCGCCGAGCGCGCCGCCGAGCAGGGCGTCACCGCGAAGGTGTGGGACGAGCAGGAGCTGCGCGCCGGGAAGTTCGGCGGCATCCTCGCCGTGGGCCAGGGGTCGGTGAACCCGCCGCGCCTGATCCAGCTGTCCTACGAGCCCGAGGGGGCGACCGAGCACGTCGTCCTGGTCGGCAAGGGCATCACCTACGACACCGGCGGCCTGTCGCTCAAACCGACCGACGGCATGAAGTTCATGAAGACCGACATGGCCGGCGGCGCGGCCGTCATCGCGGTCCTGGGCGCGCTGGCCTCCCTGGAGGTGCGGGTCCGGGTAACCGGCCTGATCGCCGCCGCGGAGAACTCCTTCTCCGGCTCGGCCCAGCGTCCCTCCGACGTGATCACGCAGTACGGCGGGCGGACCGTCGAGGTCCTCAACACCGACGCCGAAGGCCGCCTGGTGATGGCCGACGCGCTGGCCTACGCCGACGCCGAGCTCGACCCGGACGTCATGGTGGACATCGCCACGCTGACCGGGGCGATCAGCATCGCCCTGGGCAAAGACCTCGGCGCCGTCTTCGCCTCCGACGACGGCCTGGCCACCGAACTGGCCGAGGCGGGCGAGAGCACCGGCGAGCGGCTGTGGCGGATGCCGCTGATCGACGACTACGTCCCGGCCCTGGAGTCGAGCGTGGCCGACCTGTCCAACATCGAGATCGGATCGGCCTACGGCGCCGGCTCCATCACCGCGGCGCTGTTCCTGCGCGAGTTCACCGGCAAGCGGCCGTGGGCGCACCTGGACATCGCCGGGGTCGGCCGTAGCGGCGCCGACGAGGGCATCTTCAGCAAGGGCGCCACCGGTTACGGCGTGCGCCTGCTACTGGAGTGGCTGTCTAGTCGGTGAGCTTGATGGCGGCCAGGACACCGCCGCCGAGGGGCATGAGCAGGGGGCGGAGCCGTTCGTCGGAACGGACCAGCTTGCCCAGCTCCCTCACGGCGACGGTGTCCGGGTCGCGCTGCGTCGGGTCGGCGACCCTGTTGTGCAGCAGGGCGTTGTCGAAGACCACGATGCCGCCCGGACGCAGCAGGCGGACCGCCTCGGCCAGGTAGTCGCCGTACTCCTGCCTGGCCCCGTCACAGAAGACCAGGTCGTATCCACCGTCGGACAGGCGAGGGAGAACGTCCAGGGCGCGGCCGATGATCAGCCTGATCCGGCCGCCGGAGAAACCGGCCTGGGCGAAGCTCTGCCGTGCCAGACGCTGGTGCTCCGGCTCCACGTCCACGCTGGTGAGCGTGCCGTCCTGGCGCATGCCGCGCAGTAACCACAGGCCGGACACACCGCAGCCGGTGCCGATCTCCACGACCGCACGGGCGTTGATGGCCGTGGCGAGGAAACAGAGAGCGGCGCCGGCGCCGGGCTGGATCGGGGGCGCTCCCACCTCCGCGCCGCGCTGACGCGCGGTGAGCAGAATCTCGTCCTCAGCGTGGAATTCCTCGGCATAGGCCAGAGTGGCCTCCAACGGACTTGTCGGCGTCTCTGCCATCGGCCTCTCCTCCCGCTTTCTCCGTACACAGTCATATAGGCACTGGGTCGCAGCCTAAGGGAGGCAGGCCCGATCGGGAACTCATGTCGCGCCCGGTGCGTTGCACGGTTTAAGCGGCCTTTGCCGGTCCTGAAGGTAGTGAGTACGCACGAAGGGACGAAACCAGGCACTATGGCGATAGCGGTGGTCCCGGAGAGAGGAGTGCTGGTGGAGGAGCCCGACCACCAGTCAGATGCTCCCATGCCTGACTGGACGCCTCCCACTTGGGAGGAGGTGGTCAGGAACCACTCGGCGCGCGTTTACCGGCTGGCCTATCGGCTGACCGGCAACGTGCACGACGCCGAGGACCTCACGCAGGAGGTCTTCGTCCGGGTGTTCCGGTCCCTGTCGAACTACACACCGGGCACGTTCGAGGGCTGGCTGCACCGCATCACCACCAACCTGTTCCTCGACATGGCGCGGCGCAAGCAGCGCATCAGGTTCGAGGGGCTCGCCGACGACGCCGCCGAGCGGCTGCGCGGACGCGAGCCGTCTCCCGCCCAGGTGTACGACGACACCCATCTGGAGCCGGACATTCAGGCCGCACTCGACGCGCTCGCGCCGGAGTTCCGCGCGGCCGTCGTTCTGTGTGACATCGAGGGGTTGTCCTACGAGGAGATCGCCGCCACGCTGGGCGTGAAGCTCGGCACGGTTCGCAGCCGCATCCACCGCGGCCGGGCGCAGTTGCGCGAGGCACTGGAGCACCGCGCGCCGCGCGGCGACCAATCCCCCCCGACCATCACCCGCGGGGAGGAGTTCGCATGAGAAACCACAGTCATGACGAATGTCACGACGAGCCGCTTGGCAAGGAGTGGGCATGAGTCATCTTGGAGAGCGTGTTTCCGCACTGGTCGACGGTGAGCTGAACCATCACGAGCGCGACCGTGCCCTGTCGCACCTGACCTTCTGCGCCTCCTGCCGGGCCGAGGTCGACGCCATGCGGGCGCTGAAGAGCCGGTTGCGATCGCTGGACGGGCCCGCGATGCCCGCCGACCTGACCATGTCGTTGCTGCGGATGGCCGAGCCCGGCGGCCCGTTACCGCCGCGTGAGCGGCCTTTCCCGACCTCGCGGACGTTCGGCGGTGCGCCGATCCCGAGCATGCACAGCGTCGCGCCGCCGGACAACCGGCCCCGCGGTCGCGCCGGCGGCCCCCGCCGGGCCCGGCGGGCGGGTTACGTCGCGGTGGGCGTCGCCTCCGCGGCCGTGGCGATCGGCACGCTGTTCGTCGCGGGCGGGTCCGACCCCGGCCCGCGCGTACCGCCGGTCGACATGTTCGCCAACCAGCACAGGCACACCGCGCCTTACGGAGGGCCGGCGACGCCGACCTTCTCGCCCACTCCGTGATCCGGCTGCCCGCCACCCTTCTCCTCACGGTCGTCATGCTGCTGGGGCTGGTGGCGGGCAGTCCGGCGCACGCCACGCCGCCGGACGAGTCCGACAGCTCCGAGAGCGAGGACACCGGCCTGCACCTGCTGCGCGAGGCGGCGATCGCGGGCCGTATCCGCGAATACTCCGGCACCCAATACGTCACCGCCTGGGGCCGGTCGCGTTCGGTCTCGTCGGTGCTGGAGGTCCGCAACGTCCCCGGCGAGGGGCTGACCGTGCACGCCCAGCCGTCGGGCCAGGTCCAGAAAGTGGACCTCGGCACGCCCGCCGGCGGCATGACCAGTCCTTCCGAGACCATGCTCGAGGTGCTGGCCCGCAACTACCGGGTCGTGACCGCCGGCGAGGGGCGTGTCTGCGGCCGGCCGGCCCGCCTGGTTCAGGCCGTGCGCGCGGACGGCACGGTCGCCGCCCGTTACTGGCTCGACGTGGTCGGCGGGCTGATGCTGCGCCGCGAGCTTCTCGACGATCACGGCAGGGTCGTCCACGCGGGGGCCTTCGTCGACCTGACCGTCGGACCGACTCGCAGGGCCACCGCTCCGGTGCCGGCCGTCGGCGGGTTCGACCTCGCCGAGTTGTCCGCCCTGCCCGCCCGGGGCTGGCGTTTCCCGGAGACGCTGCCCGGCAGGCTTGAGCTGTTCGCCGCGCACGACGCGTCTCCTGGATACTTGTACCTGGGATATTCAGATGGCTTGTCGATCGTGTCCGTTTTCATCCAGCCGGGGATGCTCGATGAGGAACGGCTCGACGGCTGGCATGCTCAACAGCGCAACGGGCATACGATCTGGATCCGGGACTCAGCCGAGCAGGAGGCGATCTGGGCGAGTGGAGGTCATGTCTACACCGTCTTCGCGGACGCTCCGGCCGACGTGGTCGACGTCGCGGTCGCGGCTCTGCCGCACGAGCCCGTGCCAGGCCTGTGGACGCGGCTCGGCCGAGGCGCGAGCCGTCTGCTGTCCTGGGTCAATCCCTTCGGCTAAGGCGCGCTTTACATCTCTCGTATCCCGTTCGGGGGAAGATTGCCGGGGTACCCCCGTGAGCGGCCTCGTACGAGGCAAGGAGTGGTGAACATTCGATGACCGACGAGACCCGTACCCACGAGGCGCACGGTGCTGAGGGGCGTACGCCGTCGGATTTCACCGACGACGGAGGCCAGGCCCCCGAGTTCTCTCGTCCGGACTTCCTGCCCGCCGACGAGGCGGCGTCCTCGCATGACGGCCGACCCCGTGACGACGGCTGGAGCCAGCTCGGTGAGCCGCCGGGTCAGGGGCGTTGGGGTCAGGCCGGGCAGCAGGGCGGCATCGGGCAGTCCGGCGAGAGCGGCTGGGGCGATCCCTCGGGCAGGGCGCGGCAGGACACGGCGGTCTTCGCCGCGCCGGCCGGTCCGCCTCCTCCGCCCTCCCAGGCCTTCGGCATGGGTCCCGGCTGGGCGCCGCCCCCCGGAGCCTTCGGGAGTGTCGTGGCCGCCCCCCGGCGCGGGCCGCGCACCGGCACGCTGGTCGCCCTCGCCGTGGTGATCGCGCTGCTGGCCTCGACGCTGGGGAGTGTCGGCACCTACCTGCTCACCCGTCCTTCCGTCTCGGGCCGCGACCCCTCCTTCTCCCTGGGGAAGGCGCCGAGCGGCACCAACTCCCGGCCCCCGGACTCGATCGCGGGGGTGGCCGCCAAGGTCCTGCCCAGCGTGGTCTCACTCGCCGTCGACGGCGGCACCAGCGCGAGCACCGGCTCGGGCTTCCTGATCAAGGGAGGCTACGTGGTGACCAACAACCACGTGGTCGCCGCCGCCGCGCCGGGCGGTGAGATCCAGATCCAGTTCAACAACCGCAAGTCCACCGCCGCCCGGATCGTCGGCCGTGACCCCGAGTCCGACCTCGCGGTGGTCAAGCCCGACGAGACCTTCGGCGCTCCGGAGATCAGCCTCGGCAACTCCGACAACGTGGTGGTGGGCGACCCGGTCGTCGCCATCGGCTCCCCGCTCGGCCTCGTCGGCACGGTCACCTCGGGCATCGTCAGCTCGCTCAACCGTCCCGTCCAGGCGGGTGAGGAGAACAGCTCCGACACCACCTGGCTCAGCGCCATCCAGACCGACGCCGCCATCAACCCCGGCAACTCCGGCGGCCCGCTGGTCAACGCCAACGGCGAGGTCATCGGGGTCAACTCGGCGATCGCCACGCTCGGCAGGTCGGCCGGCGGACAGAGCGGCAGCATCGGCCTCGGCTTCGCCATCCCGGTCAACCACGCGCGCCGGATCGCCGAGGAACTGGTCACCACCGGCGTCGCCAAGAAGTCGCGGATCGGCATCACCATCGACCAGAGCTACCAGGGCGCCGGTGTCCGCATCGACAGCGAGGTCAAGCAGGGCACCCGTCCGATCGAGCCGAACGGCCCCGCCGACAAGGCGGGTCTCAAGCCCGGCGACATCATCCTGGAGGTCAACGGCACGGTGGTGCAGGACAGCACCGAACTGATCGCGCTGATCCGGAACAAGGCTCCCGGCGAGAAGCTGGTCCTCAAGTTCCAGCGTGGCGGCCAGGAGAAGACGGCCACCGTGATCGTCGGCGCCGCCGCGGTCCAGCCCACGCCTCAGCCTTCTTGACCAGCGATGTACGGGTGCATGCTAGGGGTTGAGGGCATTAGTCTGGAAGCTCTCCGGGTGTATACCCGGGGAGTCGCCCTAGCGTTGTCCCGGTAGGAGATCACCGTGTTCGGACTCGGCTGGCCTGAGATCGTGGCGCTGGTGGTCATCGCCCTTCTCGTCTTCGGCCCGGAGAAGCTGCCCCAGGCGGCGGCTCAGGCGGGCAAGACGCTGCGCAACCTCCGCCAGCTGGCCAACACCGCCAAGAGCGACCTGCAGGCCGGGCTGGGTCCCGAGTTCGCCAACTTCGACCCGGCCGACCTCAACCCGAAGAACTTCGTCCGCAAGCACCTCACCGGTGACCTGGAGGACGACTGGAACCGCCCGGCGGCCGCTGCGGCGGTCGCCGCCCCGGTCCACGTCGACTCCTACGCCGCCGAGGCGGCCGGTGAGCTCGGATACGGCGAGATCCCGCCGTACGACTCCGAGGCGACCTGATTCCAGCCCGACACGGCGACAGGCGCCCTCCTCGAAGGAGAGCGCCTGTCGCCCGTCGCACGGGCTCCCGCATCTGGCGGCTTTTGCGCCCCTAGCGGCCCCTGGTGGGGGAGATGCCCAGCTGCATGCCCTTGAGGCTGCCGGACTTCTTGCTCAGACCGGCGGCGATGCGGCTCAGCTCGGCGGCGGCCGGGGCGTCGGGGTCGGTCAGCACCAGCGGCTTGCCCTCGTCGCCGCCCTCGCGCAGCCGCGTGTCGATCGGCACCTGGCCGAGGAGCGGCACGCGGGCGCCCAGAGTGCGGGTGAGCGCGTCGGCCACGGTCTGGCCGCCGCCCTCGCCGAAGACGGAGATCCGCTCGTCGCAGTGCGGGCAGGGCAGCCAGGACATGTTCTCGATGACGCCGGCGATCTGCTGGTGGGTCTGTATGGCGATCGACCCGGCCCGCTCGGCCACCTCGGCGGCGGCCTGCTGCGGGGTGGTCACCACGAGGATCTCGGCCGAGGGCATCCGCTGGGCCACCGAGATCGCGATGTCGCCGGTGCCCGGGGGCAGGTCCATCAGCAGGACGTCGAGGTCGCCCCAGTAGACGTCGGCGAGGAACTGGTGCAGCGCCCGGTCCAGCATCGGGCCACGCCACACGACCGGGGTGTTGCCCTCGGGCTTGAACATGCCCACCGAGATGACCTTGATGTCATGCGCCACCGGCGGCATGATCATGTCCTCGACCTTGGTGGGTCGCTCGGAGACGCCGAGCATGCGGGGAATGCTGTGGCCGTAGATGTCGGCGTCCACGACGCCGACCTTGAGGCCGTTGGCGGCCATCGAGGCGGCCAGGTTGACGGTGACGGAGGACTTGCCGACGCCGCCCTTGCCCGACGCGACCGCGAAGACGCGGGTCAGCGAGCCGGCCTGGGCGAAGGGGATCTCCTTCTCGGGGCCCTTGTTGCCGCGCAGCTTGGTCTGCAGCGCCTTGCGCTGCTCGGTGCTCATCACGTCCATCTCGACCTGGACGCCGGTCACTCCGTCGATCCTGGAGACCGCGGCGGTGACGTCACGGGTGATGGTGTCCTTCATGGGGCAGCCCGACACGGTGAGGAAGATCCCGACGCGCACCGTCCCGTCAGGGGAGATGTCGACGCTCTTGACCATGTCGATTTCGGTGATCGGCCGACGGATCTCAGGGTCGTTGACGGTCGCGAGAGCGGCCATCACCAGTTCCGGGGTAGGTGCCATCGAAATGTCGGCAACAGACCGTCACCCTGAGGCGACGGGAGGATGCCGTCCCTCCTTGTCTATTGTTGTCCGGGCGTTGTGCGGGCGGTCCTGTCCGTCGCGACGCCCATGTGGCTTGGCGAGAAGCCGCTCCGGGAGGGAGCGGAGGAGTCACGGACCCATGGTAAGAACCCAGGGATCCCGCGAGGAATTCCGGATCCGGCGGTGACCGCCAGATTCGGACAATTCGCTGTGTAGATGCGCGTGCAACGTTCTAAGGTTACTGCGTGACCCTGACAGCAGGCGAGTCAAGTGAGACCCTCGACTCCGAGGAGCTGGCGGTCTGGCGCATGCTCCAGCGGGCCCAGGTGCGCATCACCCGGATGCTGGAGGCCGATCTGCTGGTCGAGCACGACCTGGCGCTGGCCTCCTACGACGTGTTGACGCAGTTGTCGGAGTCCCCGGACCGGCGGCTGCGGATGAACGACCTGGCCGAGCGGGTGCTTCTTTCGCGCAGCGGCCTGACCCGGCTCATCGATCGCCTCCAGCGCGACGGGCTGGTCGAGCGCGAAGCCTGTCCCAGCGACGCGCGGGGCCTGTTCGCGGTGCTCACCGACGACGGCGCCGTACGGCTGGCCGAGGCGACCCCCACCTACCTGCGCGGCATCCGCGCCCAGTTCCTGGACGTGCTCGACACCGACGAGCTGCGTCAGTGCGCGGCGATGCTGAACAAGCTCTTCTTCGCCTAACGTGCCTCACCGGAGCGGGACGCGGCCGACGGCTCGTACGGCTCCTGGAGCTCCTCCTGCAGGCGCTGCAGCTCCGAGCGGATGTAGTCGCGGGTGGCCACCTCGCCGAGCGCGATGCGCAGGGCCGCGATCTCCCGAGTCAGGTATTCGACGTCGGCCTGGTTCCGCTCGGCCGCTCCGCGGTCGAGCTCACTCTGGACTCGATCCCGGTCGGCCTGCCGGTTCTGGGCGAGCAGGATCAACGGCGCGGCGTAGGACGCCTGGAGCGAGAGCATCAGCGTGAGGAAGATGAACGGGTAGGGGTCGAAGCGCCAGCCCTCCGGGGCGAAGGCGTTCCACAGGACCCAGGCCGCCACGAAGACGGTCATGTAGACGAGGAACCTGGCGGTGCCGAGGAAACGGGCGATCTGCTCCGACAGCCGCCCGAAGGCCTCCGGGTCGTAGTGCGGGCGCAGGCGCAGGCCCTGCTGTCTGGGCTGGTCGAGCCGTTCGGTCATGACCGGCTCCCCTCCACGTCATTCCGCTCGCGCCAGTCCTCGGGCAGCAGGTGGTCGAGCACGTCGTCCACGGTGACGGCACCGACCAGGCGGCCGGCCTCGTCCACCACGGGGACCGCCATCAGATTGTAGGTGGCCAGGTAGGAGGTCACCTGGTTCAGGCTGAACTCCGGCCGGATCGGGTCGATGGAGGTGTCCATGACGCCGCCGAGCAGGGCGGAAGGGGGCTCGCGCAGCAGCCGCTGGAAGTGGGCGAGGCCGAGATACCGGCCGGTGGGCGTCTCGATGGGCTGCCGGGCCACGTAGACCTGCGCGGCCACCGTCGGGGTGACGTCCGGTTGGCGGATATGGGCCAGAGCCTCGGCGACGGTGGCGTTCGGGGGGAGCACCACGGGTTCGCTCGTCATGATGCCGCCCGCGGTGTCCTCCGGGTAGACCAGCAGCCGCCGCACCGACGCCGCCTCCTCCGGCTCCATCAGCGCCATCAGCGCCTCGGCCTGCTCGGCGGGGAGGTCCTGCAGCAGGTCGGCCGCGTCGTCGGGGTTCATCTCCTCCAGTACGTCGGCGGCCCGGCCCGGCGAGAGCCGGCTCATGATGCCGATCTGGTCGCGTTCGGGAAGTTCTTCGAGCACGTCGGCGAGCCGTACGTCGTCGAGTGCCGCGGCCACCTCGGCACGCCGCTTGTCCGGCAGTTCGTGCAGGGCGCTGGCGAGGTCGGCCGCGCGCATCGTCTCGAAGGCGACCAGCAGGTTGGCCGCGCCCTGGTCCTTCTGCACCGCGCCGAAGCCCTTGACCTCGGACCAGTCAACGATCTTCGTCGGGCCGCGCCGCCGCAGTCCCAGGCGTGGGCCGCTCTTGATCACCGCAACCTTGGTGATCAGCCACTCGGCGCGACCGGTCTCCTCCATCGCCAGATCCAGGACCGTCATCCGCTCACCCCCGGCCTCCACCTCCAGGTCGAGCATCTCGCCGATGGCCAGGTTCTCCGTCGCCCGCTGCTCGAACCGGCGCACGTTGATCTGGCCGCTGAAGACGACCGACCCGGCTTCGATGCCCCGCACCCGGGTGATGGGCAGGAAGACCCGCCGCCGGGGCTGGACCTCGACGACCAGTCCGTGCACGCGCGGTGGCGCGGAGCCGGCGATGGAGACCACCACGTCTCGCACCCGGCCGACCTGGTCGCCGGCCGGGTCGAAGACCGGGGTTCCGGCGAGCCGTGCGATGAAGATCTTCACATTTGAAGCGTAGGTCGCGTTTCGGAGTCACCGGTTCAAGGCGCGCTCACATTTCGGACGCCCCTTGCTGGGATCTATCCAGGCATGACAGCATCAAAATATATAAACGGTAGTTACAGGGTGGTGTCTTATGAGGCGTGCCGGTCTGCTGATCGCGATCGCGTCGTCCTGGTGTTTCGCCTTCTCCGGGCCGACGGCGAAATATCTGGGCGTGGCCGGCCTGGCCCCGTTGGAGGCCGTCTGGGTGCGTATGGCGGGCGCCGGACTGCTGCTCGTCGGCGTCCTCGCGGTGGTCAGGCCCCGGGCGCTGCGCATCCCGCGCTCGCGGCTGCTGTTCTTCCTGGCCTACGCGGTGGTCGCGGTGGCCGGGGTGCAGGCGCTGTACTTCGCGGCGATCACCCGGCTGCCGGTGGGCGTGACCCTGCTGATCGAGTACACCTCGCCGGTGCTGGTCGTGCTCTGGGTGCGGTTCGTCCGCCGGGTACGGCTGCCGCGCGCCGCCTTCATCGGCGCCGTGGTCGCACTGATCGGCCTCGGCGTCGTGGTCGAGGTCTGGTCGGGCCTGGCGCTGGACCCGCTGGGCCTGCTGCTGGCCTTGGGCGCGGCGGTGTGCAGCGCCGGATACTTCCTGCTCAGCGACGGCTTCGGCGACGACGTCGACCCGCTCGGACTGATCGCCTGGGGGATGGCGGGCGCCGCCGTGGTGCTCGTTCCGGTCTCCCAGCCGTGGAACATCCCGTGGGCGGCGTTCGGCCGGACCGTGGCGCCCGAGGGCGGCCACGCGCTGCCGGTGCTGGCGGCGGTGATCTGGATGATCGTGATCGCCACGGTCGTCGCCTACATCCTCGGCGTCATAGCGGTCCGTCGCCTGTCGGCCGCCATCGGCTCGACGGTGGCCTCGCTGGAGGTCATCGCCGGAGCGGTGGTCGCCTGGGTCCTGGTGGGAGAGGCTCTCGGGCCCTTCCAGATCGCCGGCGGCCTCATCGTCCTGACCGGCGCCTACCTGGCCCAGCGGGCGACGGCCGACCTGCCGCCCGCCGTGGTGGAGGTCAGGGAGCCGGTTCGCGTGGCGTGAGCCGTACCACCTGCAAGCCGGCGGCCCAGCGGGCCGTCAGGCCCGCGCCGTCGACCGCGTTGAGCCGCTCCTTGGCGAGCGCGGCCACCGCCTCGGCGGACCGCGCCTGGTCCACCACCTCGACGTCGGCCTCGAAGGCGATCAGCCGGGCGCCGTTGTCCTTGCTCCGCAGCGTCACCTGGACCCGCCCGGACTCGGCGAGGCCGGGCAACGACTGCTCGCCGCCACCGGTGACCACGTAGATCGCCCCGTCGTGCCACGCGTGCCAGGCCAGCCGGGGCCGGTCCAGCGACAGCCACAGGACCCCCGACTTCTTGGCGCCCTCTTCGATCACACCCATGAGACGAATGTACGGCCTGCCCCTCCCGGAGCCGGGGCGGGCAGGCCGTAGGCACTCCTCCGGTCAGCGGCGGGAGAGCTTCCACGCCGCCGGGAGCAGACCGGCCGCGACGGCGATCTTGAGAGCGTCGCCGGCCAGGAACGGGATCACGCCCACGGCGAGCGCCGCGCCGAGGCCCAGTCCGGTGACGGCCATGAGGACCGGCAGTCCGAAGGCGTAGATCGTCAGGTTGCCGAGGACCATCGTGCCGACCGTGCGCGCGACGGTGCGGTCGCCGCCGCGCTCGGCGAGCTTGCCGACGAGGGCCGCGGCGGCGATGAAGCCGATGACGTAGCCGAAGGTGGCACCGCCGAAGCCGGAGGCGCCGCCGGCGAACCACGGCACGCCCGCGACGCCGAGGAGGATGTAGAGCGCCATGCTCAGCACCGCCCGGTTCATCCCGAGCGCCGCGCCGACCAGCACGACCGCGAACGTCTGACCGCTCACCGGCACCGGTGAGCCGGGCATCGGGAAGCTGAGCTGCGCGGCCAGGCCCGTCAGGGCGGCGCCGCCGAGCACGAGCGCGATGTCGCGGACGCGGGAGGCGGGGATGAGGTCGGACAGTACGGCGGGCCGGGCCACCGAAGAAGCGTTTGCCATGGTGAATGTCTCCCTTACCAGTGCGTAAAGCCTATTGTTCGGACATATCGGACAGGAGGCGTACGAGATCAGTGCCAACAACGGGCCCCGCTCTTTGTATGAGGGCCATAGATCGGCCCGCTCTGTCGCGGGAGACGAGACGGCCGCTAGCGTGTTGCCCATGCGCTCGCGACGTTCGTGCCTGGCGGTGCCCGGCAGCAACCCCCGCTTCCTGGAGAAGGCCCAGGGCCTGCCCGCCGACGAGGTCTTCCTCGACCTCGAGGACTCCGTCGCCCCGCTGGCCAAGGAGGGGGCGCGCAAGAACATCGTGGCGGCCCTGCGCGAGGGCGACTGGTCGGGCAAGACGAGGGTCGTGCGGGTCAACGACCTGGGCACGCAGTGGACCTACCGGGACGTCATCGAGGTCGTGGAGGGTGCGGGGGAGTTCCTCGACTGCCTGATGCTGCCCAAAGTGGAGGACCCGACCCAGGTGGTCTGGCTCGACACGCTGCTCACCCAGATCGAGAAGGCCAACGGCCTGGAGATCGGCCGGATCGGCATCGAGGCCCAGATCGAGAACGCCCGGGGCCTGGTCAACGTCGACGCCATCGGTGGCTCGTCCGCGCGCCTGGAGACGCTGGTCTTCGGCCCCGCCGACTTCATGGCCTCGATCAACATGCGGACCCTGGTGGTCGGTGAGCAGCCTCCCGGCTACACAGAGGGTGACGCCTACCACTACATCCTGATGCGCATCCTGATGGCCGCCCGTACGCACGACCTGCAGGCCATCGACGGCCCGTACCTGGCGATCAAGGATCTGGACGGCTACCGCCGGGTGGCCGGACGGGCCGCGGCGCTCGGCTTCGACGGCAAGTGGGTGCTCCACCCGAGCCAGGTCGAGGCGGCCAACGAGGTGTTCTCACCCTCCCAGGAGGACTATGACCGCGCCGAGCTGATCCTCGACGCGTACGAGTACTACACGACGGTCGAAAAGCGCGGCGCGGTCATGCTCGGTGACGAGATGATCGACGAGGCGTCCAGGAAGATGGCGCTGGTGGTGGCGGCCAAGGGCAGGGCCGCGGGACTCGGCCGCACCGGCGCCTTCACCCCGCCCGCGGCGTGATCCGAACCGTCACCCGGGGCGTGTCCCGGCCGTCGCCAGCGGCGTGATCCGGGATGTGTCCCGGCCGTCGCCCGGGGCGTGTCCCGGCCCCCGTCTACAGCGTGATCCCGATCGCGGTGAAGAACCACAGCGCCGAGGTCAGCCAGAGCCCGGTCAGGGCGGTGAAGGCCAGGCCGCCGAGCACCGGGAGGGTCCAGCCGGGCAGTCCCCGCCGGGGCAGCGCCAGCATCTTCGCGGCGAACACGCCGTAGAAGAAGCAGCCCAGCAGCGAGTGGACCATCACCCGGGGTGTGTCGTACTGGGCGCCCAGCGCGTACAGGCAGTGGAAGGCCACCGGGATCGTCAGCAGGAACGCCACCCGGCCCGACCAGCGGTGCAGGGTGGCGATCCACGGCGCCCGCAGCCTGATCCGGCCCCACATCACCAGGGCGGAGAAGAGCTGGACCAGTCCCAGCAGGAACGCGCCCGTGGTGAGCCATGACTTCATGGCCAGCGGCCCGGAGAACCCGGCCGGGCCGATCGCGTAGCCGGTGGGGACGTGGGCGCGACCGTACACGCCCAGCCCGACCGCGATCAGGGCGCCGACGGCGAGCGGCAGCAGCAGCGGGGCGAGGCCGCGTCCGTGCGGGATCCGCGAGGCCTGTGTGTCACTCATCAGAACTCTCCAATGAACTCGTCGACGTCCTCGGGCTCGATCTGCCGGCCGTTGACGATCGCGTTCTCACCCGGCTCCGGGATCGCCACGTCGGCGGGCTCGCCGTCGACGAGGGTCAGCCCGACCCGGCTGCCGTCGTCCAGGTAGATCCAGCCGGCGCGCACCTTCGCGCCGCGGACGACCGCGCTCGCGCGATAGAGCCCGGAGGGCTTCTTGACGGTGGGTGCGCCGAAGTCCCATCGGTCGCCGCCGAACTCCAGCCTCCCGGCGGCCTTGCCGCCGCCGAGCCGCGCGACCAGGGACGCGTTGCCGGGCCCGGACAGGGCTAGCCGGCCGTCGGCCGCCCTGCCCTTGAGCCAGGCCTCGACCCTGCCGTCGCAGAAATAGGCGATCGCCTTGCCGTCGCGAACGGAGATGGCGATCAGGCCGCCGTTGCCCTTGACCCGTCCGGCGTAGTCGGCCTTCACGGGAGTGGGCCTGGTGGTCGCGGCGGTCTCGGAGGCGGCCGGCGCCGCCGAGGCGGTCGGTGGTGCCGGGGTGGCCGCCGCGACGGGCGTCTCCCGCGCGGCCACGTTCCCCGTGGCCGGCATGGTGGTGACGCTGAGCGCGCCGAGTACGACGGTCGTCGCCGCTCCGGCCGCCAGTGTGTGGACGGGCCCCAGCCGTTTCATCGTCTGCTCCCCGGGGTGGTGGTTTCCTTCCGTCAGGTGTACGCCTCCCTGGAGCGGGCGTCTGTGAACTAATCCGCACTGGGGCCGGTTCTGTCCGCGAGCGGAGCGGGCCTTCCCGGCTACGAGTCTCGGAATTATGGGGCAAACGGTGATAATTCCGGTGCTGCACAGATAAATCTGACTAGAGAGGTCTCGTCATCGCGGCTTCGACGTGTTGCTCTGGATTGTGTACGGCCGAGCCCCGGCCATCCGGCCGACGGGAGGTGATCGTTTCGATGGAACGGGGTAGGAGTAAGGTCGCGTGCGATCCGCCGTCCCCATAGGGGTTGCGGCAGGGCGTCACGGAGACGGCTGGAACGGCCCGGGGTGGTGGCCCCGGACGGAAACGGGCTTCCTACAGGAGGTGCTGAGCGTGGCCTCGGGCCCCCACGACCCGCGCTCGCGAGAGTGGCCGGCGGAAGACGACGACGTCCGAGGCGAGGCCGCACCCGCGACCGGACCTCACGAGCCCCAGGATTCCCCTCCGACGATCCAGCACTTTCCGCCCGGTCCCGCCGACGACAGCACCCGAGGTCTCCCGCTGGCCTCCCCCTGGATGCTCCCTCCGTTCGCCGCGCCCACCCCGGACGACAGCGAGCCCCTTCAGGCCCGTCCCGAGGGCCTGGGCGGCGAACGCCGCCGCGCCCACACCCAGCCCTACGCCTCCTCCGGCCGTTCTCCCGCCGGCCCGCCATCCGACCCGCCCGGTGCCGGCGATCCGCCCGGCCATGCGCCCGGTGCCGGCTACCCGCCCCCGGGAAGGCGGACCTCCGAACCGGAGGGGGAGAGCGCCCGGCCCGAGCCGCCGTCGCGCCGGCGGATGGCGGACCGCCCGGACCTGCTGGTCGCCTCCGGGCCGCGGCGTGAGTCCCGCGTCGAGGACGGGGACGACCACCCCGGCCCCCCGGCCGGCTCCGAGCCGCCCCGCGAGCCCCGGAACGTGCGCCCGGACCTGTTGGTCGCCTCCTCGGCCGGCTCCGAGCCACCTCGCGAGCCCCGGAACGTACGCCCGGACCTGCTGGTCGCCTCCGGGCCACGGCGCGATCCGGAAGACGGGATCCGGCCCGGGCCCCGCGCTCATGCGACATCGGAACCGGACCCCGAGCCCGCCGTACCGGCGCAGGACGACTTCGAGCCGGTACGCCGCGTCGGACGCCCTCCCGGGGGCCGCCCGGCCCGGCCGGACCTGCTGGTCGCGCAGGGCCCGTCCGGCACGCGAGGCCCGAACGGCGGGCGGCACCACCGCGCGGCCCCCGCGCCCTCCGCCATGCGCCGCTCCAGCCCGACCCGGCGCAGGCGCGGCCGTGGCCTGGTGATCCCCTTCCTGATGGTGCTGGTCCTGACCGTCGCGGTCGGCGGCGGCCTGGTGCTGTGGGAGTGGGTGAGCGGACCGTTCACCGGCGGCCTGCGGCTGGTCGGCGACGAGGTGCGCTCCGGGGACGCGAACTTCGTGCCGCCGTCCAACGCCGGCGGTGACGGATCGAGCCAGGTGCTCAACGCCGTGGCCTCGGCGGGCTCGATGACGGTCGCCGTGGGCAGCGACACCACCAGCCCCGTCCCCCGGCCGCTGTTCCTGGTCTCTCCGGACGGCGGCGGAACCTGGCGGCTGGGCAAGGTGACCGGACCGGTGAACCACGAGGCGGGGCCGACCACGGTGGGCCTGGTGACGGGCGGTGACGGCCGCTGGGTGGCCGCGGGCAACGACCCCCTCGGCGCCGGACGCGGCCTGTGGACCAGCGCCGACGGCTACAGCTGGAGCGCGGTGGACCCCGGCGGCCTGAACGCGTTCTCGGCCGGAGACAAGATCGCGGACCTGGCCAGGACCTCGTCGGGCTTCGTCGCGGTCGGAACGACCGTGCTCCCGGACGGCACCACCGGGGCCGTCGCCTGGGTCTCACCGGACGGGTGGGGCTGGGAGCGGGTGAGCACCGGCAAGGCCGGCCTGCCGGACGGGGTCCGCAGCCTCAGGGCGGTCGTCGCCAAGGGCGACACCGCGGTGGCGCTGGGCGATCCGGCGCAGGGCGGGTCCACCCCGGTGGTCCTGCGCTCGGCCGACGGCGGCAGGAGCTGGCTGCGGTCCGGCGCGGCGCCGGCCGGTGTCGTCCCCGAATCGGGCGCGTTGGCGGTGGCCGCCGGCGGGTTCGTGCTCGTCCCGACCCAGCAACGCAGCGACAAGGGCGAGGTCGCCGTCTACTGCTCGCCTCAGGGCGCCGACTGGTCCCGGTGCGGCACGATCGGCGGCCTGGCCCCCGACGGCTCGGGTGTCAGACGCCTGGCCTCCTCCCCGTCCGGGGTGGCCGCGATCGTCGAATCGAGCTTCGAGCGCTACGCCGTCTACACCAGCCGGGACGGCCATGACTGGAGCATGACCACCGACCTGGGTCAGGTGCCCGGATCGCTGCGCGCGCTGGCCGTCTCCGACAACGGCACGCTCGTCGTCGGCGGCGACGAGCGCGCCGCCGACGTGGACAACCGCCTGGTCCTCATCACCGCGCCCAAGGGAGGCCAGGCACGGCCGGTTCCCCTGGGCGGGATCGACGGACTCACCAGAGCCGCCCGTGAGACGGCCCGGGTGGCCGCGGCGGGCGGCGGGTTCGTCGCCGTGGGCGCCGCGTCCGGCGACGCGGGCATCTGGACCAGCACGGACGGGGAGAGCTGGAAGCCCGGTGGTCCTGCGCAGATCCTCGGCGGTCCGCGGCGACAGGCGCTCAGCGATGTCGCGCGGAGCAAGCAGGGCTGGCTGGCCGTGGGCAGCGCCATGACCGACGCCTCCTCCACCGGGCCGCTGCTCGTCACCTCCGACGACGGCAGGAACTGGCGCAGGGTGCCCGTTCTGGGCCCCCTCGCCCCGGCCGCCGAACACGACTTCCTCGCCCCCCACGCGGTCGCCGCCGGCCCGTCCGGCTACGTCCTGGCCGGTGAGGACCGCGGCCCGGCCGGTACCGTCCCGGTCCTGTGGTTCTCCCCCGACCTCAAGCGCTACACCAGGGCGGGGAAGCTGCCCGCCGGTGGCGGCGGGGTGCGGCTGCACGACGTCTCGGTGACCTCGTCCGGGTACGTGGCCGTCGGCGGCGTCGGCGATGCGGGACACGAGGCCGGCGTGGTCTGGGTCTCGGCCGACGGGGTCACCTGGACCGCGCGCAAGCCCGTCCTGCCTGCGGGCGCGACGTCGGCGGGACTGCGGCACGTGGTCCTGTACGGCGGGCGCATCGTCGCCACCGGTGCCGCCCAGACCGGAGACGGGCTCCGGGCCTTCGGAGCGGTGTCCGCCGACAACGGCTCGACCTGGGAGTTCTCCTGGCTCCCGGCTGACGGGGCGGCCGCCGTACAGGATCTGGCCGCGACCACGGAGGGTGTGGTGGCGGTCGGCTGGCAGGGGATTCCCGGGGAGGGCGACAGCGTGGCGTGGACCTCCGAGGACGGGCTGAACTGGCAGCGCCACGCCCCCGTCCAGAGCAGCCTGGGCGGCGACGGCGCCCAGTGGCTGGGCGCGGTCGCGGTCTCCGGCGGCCAGGTGGTGGCCCTGGGCAGGTCCACCACCTACAACGCCGACCACCTCACGCTGTGGCGTTCGACCCTGACCGCGGCTCGATGACCGCCCACGCGACGAGGGCGTCCAGCAGGCCGGGGGAGAGCGGGAGCCGTACGACCTCGTCGGCGGCGAACCACCGCGCGTCCGCGGCGTCGTCTCCGGCACAGAGCGTGCCGCCGGAGACGACGGCCAGGTAGTCGCGGATCGCGTAGACGACGCCGCCCGGCCCGGGACGCTCGACGGCTCCGGCCAGGAGACCCGGCACGATCGTCAGGCCGGTCTCCTCCAGCACCTCGCGGGCCACCGCGTCGGCGTCCGACTCGCCTGGCTCGACTCGGCCGCCGGGGATCGACCACATGCCCTCACCGGGCGGTTGACCGCGACGTATAAGGAGCATTCGCCCAGAGCGGTCACGGATGATCGCTCCCACACAATTTACGCGCACATTGATAAGATTACGGTCGGATAACGCGGTGTGCCCTTGACGAACCGGGCACTGACAAAGCACCGTGGGTAGGCGTGAGAGCCGCGCCTACCTGCCCGCGCTGTTTCGGCCCGCTCCGTCCGCCGAGCGCTTGGTCAAGCGCCTGGCGATGTGGCCCGCACGGCGACGTCCTGCCACTGCAGCCACCGAGGCGGCCCTCCGCCGCCGCTGCGGAGGCCGTCAGCCACAGCGCCCTCGTGCCCGTCTGGCTGCCGTGGCCCCTGCCGCAGGGCTGGCTGGTCACCGGCTTCGCCGAGGCGGGAGACGAGCGCAGCGGCGTCAGGGCCACCGTGGTCGCCCTCAGCGGCCCCTCACTGATCCACGGGCCGGCCGACCTGCTGATCGTCGCAGAGGAGCCCGGGGTGGGCCTGGGTGCCGGGTTCGCCGGGCTGGAGGGCACCGACCCGGGCGCCGGGTTCGACGAGGGGCCGCCGCACGCCAAGGTCGAGGTCAAGGGACACCCGGCCGCGCTGTGGTGCGTGGAGTCCGCCGCCCCCGACCGGGCGGTCTATGCCGGAGAGGCGCTGGGCAACTGGCTGTGGGCGGTCGTCTGGCCCGCCGAGGCGGGCTACATGCTGACCCTGGCCGAGCTCTCCCTGCGTGACCTGCGCGACCAGGACCAGACTCTCGACCTGCCCCTCGGCGCGTTCTCGCCGCGCCTGGGCGGCGAGGACATCTGATCAGGCATCCACCGCTCCCCTCACGACCGTTCAGGGGAGTGCACGTTGGACGTCCAGTTCTTCGTCGAGGCGTTCGTCACCATGTTCGTCATCATGGACCCGCCCGGCATCATCCCCCTCTTCCTGGCCTACACCCGCGGCCGCACGGCGCAGGAGCGTAAACGCATCGCCTGGCAGGCGCCCATCGTCGCGTTCTGCCTCGTCGTGGTCTTCGCGGTCTTCGGCCAGGCGATCCTGGGATACCTGCACGTCGAGGTGGCGGCCATGCAGATCGCCGGTGGCCTGCTGCTCCTGCTGGTGGCGCTGCAGCTGCTCACCGGAGAGACCGAGCCGCCCCCCGGCACGATGAAGTCCAACGTGAACGTCGCCCTCGTCCCGCTCGGCACCCCGCTGCTGGCCGGTCCGGGAGCCATCGTCGCGACGATCGTCTTCGCCCAGCAGGCCGGCCAGAAGGAGGGCGGCATCCTGGCGCTGGCCCTGGCCATCGCGGCCGTGCACCTCCTGCTGTGGGTGTTCATGCGCTTCTCGGTGACCATCATCCGGGTCATAAAGGAGAACGGCGTCGAGCTCGTCACCCGCATCGCGGGCCTGCTGCTGTCCGCCCTCGCCGTGCAGCTCATCATCACCGCGATCCGCACGCTTCTCGGAGCCGGATAGCGAGATGGGCCACTAATGACCTGAAACAACCAATAAAGAGCGAATAAATGGGCGAATAGGGCTAACCGCGAGCCCATCCGTTACTCGCGTCCGAGCCGCGGGGCGGAGCGAGGCAGTAAAGTTCGGAAGCGTGACAGCGCGTATCGAACGAGTGGTGACCGAGGGCGTCGTCGACGTCGACGGCGCCGAGCACAAGGTCGAGAACAACACCTGGATCCTCGGTGACGACGAGGAGGTCATCGTCATCGATCCCGCGCGCGACGCGGAGAAGATCCTGGAGAAGGTCGGCGAGCGGGAGGTGCTGGCCGTCATCTGCACTCATGGCCTGCCCGACCACGTGAGCGCGGCCATCGAGGTGGCGGCGCGGGACGAGGCCGAGATCGCCCTCCATCCCAAGGACCGGCCGCTGTGGCGGCTGACCTGGCCGGACACCTGGCCGGACATCGACATGGAGGACGAGGGCGTGTTCGGCGTCGCCGACGTCCGGCTGGAGGTCATGAGCACCCCCGGCATCTCCCAGGGCGGCGTCTCGCTGTACTGCGAGGACCTCGACGTGGTCTTCACCGGCAAGACGCTGCAGGCCGACGGGCCCGGCAAGGTCGGCGGGGAGTATCCGGCGCTGGCCGACCAGCTCACCGCGATCGGCGGCCGGTTGTTCACCCTGCCGCACCGCACCCGCGTGCTGCCGGCGCACGGTGAGGAGAGCACCATCGGCGACCTGGAGCCGCAGTTCGACGCCTGGCTGTCCGGCTCGCTGACCCGCGGTGCCGTGACCGAGGAGAACCAGGGCCCGCTGAGCGACGGGACACGTGCGGCCGGAATCCACCTGAAGCTCCTCGACGAGTAGTCCTCCATGGACCAGCTCCCTCTTGAGGGCATGCCGCGGCGGCTGTACTCCTGCACGCCGTCGCGGCTGAACACCTGGCTGGAATGCCCCCGGCGCCACCGGTTCACCTATCTGGACCGGCCCTCGCCCCAGAAGGGGCCGCCCTGGGCGCACAACAGCGTGGGGGTCAGCGTGCACAACGCCCTGGCCGGATGGTGGCGCGAGCCGTACGAACGGCGGACGCCGGTGACGGCGGCCGTCCTGGTCGGCAGCGGATGGATCAACGAGGGGTTCCGCGACGCCGAGCAGTCGGCGGCCTGGCGGAGCCGGGCGAGCGAGATGACCGCCGGATACGTCGCGAGCCTCGACCCCGCGGACGATCCGGTCGGCGTCGAGCGGACCGTCGCCACCAGGACCTCCGTCATCGCCGTCTCCGGCCGCGTCGACCGGCTCGACCGGCGCGGCGAGGAGCTGGTCGTGGTCGACTACAAGACCGGCCGTCGTCCCCTGACCTCGGACGACACTCGATCGTCGCTCGCGCTGGCCCTCTACGCCATCGCTTCCTCGCGAATGATGCACCGCCCGTGCCACCGGGTCGAGCTCCACCACCTGCCGACCGGTTCGGTCGTCGAGTGGGAGCACACCGACGAGTCCCTGGCCCGCCATCTGAGCCGGGCCGAGGAGATAGCGGTCGAGGCCTCCGCGGCCGAAGACCGTTACCGGGCCTGGTCCGGTACGGCGCGTACCGGTGCGGTGCGTGCCGGTGCGGCACGTGCCGGGGGCGCCGACCGCACCCCGCCGAAGGTCCCCGAGGAGATCGACGCGCTCTTTCCGCCCAAGACCGGCCCGCTCTGCTCCTGGTGTGACTTCCGCAGGCACTGCCCGGAGGGCCAGGCGGCCTCGGGCGACCGCCAGCCCTGGGACGGCCTCGCCGACTGACGGCCCGTCACCCGGGCGGCCCTGCCACATGGGCGGTCCTGTCACCCGGGCGGCCCTGCCACATGGGCGGTCCTGTCATACGGGCGGTCCTGTTACACGGGCGGTTCTGCCACCCGGGTGGCCCCGTCACATGAGCGGCCCTGTCATACGGGCGGCCCGTCACACGCGGGGCCGGCGATCCCGGCGGACGGCGGGCGCCCGGCGAGGCCGCTCAGGCGGCGTCAGGGACCCGCTCCGGCCAGCGGCGGGGGTCGGTCAGGCCTTTGAGCCCTCTGCTGACGTCGTAGCCCACGGCGCCCAGGCGGGCCCGTGCCCCGGCGAGCATGTCGCGGGTGGCGGGCATGAACGCGCGGTCGTGGACGGGCTCGGGCACGGAGTTCATGCCCAGGCGGAAGGCCTTCAACGCCGCGCCCACGGTGCTCGGCGGCACGTCGGGCAGCACGCCGTACATCTGCCGCGCCCAGTCGGGCAGCGAGTAGTAGCACAGCGCGCCGAACGGGAAGTAGGCGGGCTTGCCGGGGGCGAGCGCGCGGAGTTCGGCGGGCAGGCGCGGCCACAGCAGGAAGCGCACCGTGGAGGCGGACTCCGGGGTCACCCTGAGCCGGGGGCGCATCAGGGCGAAGTAGTCTTCCATCTCCGCCATCGAGCCGGGCACGTCCTCGGCGTGCAGGCCCACGTAGGTGGCGCTGCGGCGCTGCTCGGCCAGGTAGCGGTCGGCCTGCCGGTCGGTGAGGCCGAGTCCCGCCCGCCGCGCCACCGACAGATAGGACGAGACCTCGGCGCAGTGCACCCACAGCAGCAGCTCGGGATCGTCCACCCGGTGCGTCCTGCCGGTGTCGGGGTCGTCGATGCGCAGCCGGCGGTGGATTCCCCGGACCCGCCGGCCGATCTCGTCGGCCTCCGCCGGACTGCCGAAGGTGACGCGGCCCACGAAGTCCGCGGTACGGCGCAGCCGCCCGAACGGATCGTCCTGGAAGTTGGAGTTCTGCCAGACCCCGCGCATCGCGAGCGGGTGCAGGGCCTGGAGCATGAGGCCCCGGACCCCGCCGACCCACATGGAGCGGTCGATGTGCACCAGCCACGTCACGGTGTGCGGGGGCTGGACGACGATGTCTTCGATGCTCGCCATAGTAAGTAGATAATTACATGGCATTCGACGGGGCGTCCAACAGGGGTGGCTCGAAGGAGGAAAACACAGGTGGACCGGGTGAGAAGAGCGGACCGGGCCGCAAGTGTGGACCGGGACCCCTACGGACCGCGCTGAACGGCCTGCTGCTGGGCGCGGCTGAGCGTCCGGGGTTCGGGTCGCTGGCGGCGCACAGCGCAGAAACCCCAGCCGGGCACAGCCAGGCTGGGGTTTCTTCATTGTACGGTTGAGCCTTCCGCAGGCGACCAGTCACCCGTCAGCTGGTGAAACGTCCCTCACGGGTGTACTTGCAAGTCCCACTGAGGCAGTTAGGGCTGGACCCCCAGCCGTCGTCATAGGTGACCTTGCGGTGGAGCTTGACCTTGCCCTTGACCTCTTCCGCCTGAAGCCCAGGGCCGACCTTCTCGTCCGCCTGCTTCCACCAGCTGGTGCCGTTCCAGTAGTACAGCCGGTGCCGGGCCCACAGGTAACTCGGCGAGTCCACCGGCAGGCAGTTGAAGATGAAGCTCTCCGCGCGACGCTCCTTGAAACCGCCGAAGTCGAGGGTGGTGTACGACTTGGGAGCCAGGCCGGCCTGGGCGTTGTCGTGCCAGAGGTGCCAGCCCCAGTGTTCGGCGGTGCACGAGGCGGAGAGCACGGCGCCGGCGGGAGCGGTCAGGCCGCGTACGGTGACCGGCTCGCTGGTGATCCGCCGCCGCTGCAGCTCGGCGGGGAGGTCGGTGCCGTGGTCATCGACGAGGCGCTGGGGCACTGGCACGTCGGGCGGGGTGATCTCCAGGTAGGTCTGCAGGTAGCTGTTGCTCCGCTCCCAGGCGATGAGCGGCGCGCGGCCGATGATCCCGAGCTGGGACATCCCCACTTCGTTGGAGGGCTGGCTGTCGGAGAAGCTCACGGTGAGACCGGTCGTGTATTCGATGCGCGCCAGGGGGATCTCCCGGTCGCTCTCCTCGGGTTCGGCCGCAGCCGGGGAGGAGGCGAGCACCATCGTGGCGGTGATAGCTGCGATTAACCTCATGTCACTCCTTGCGGTTGAAGTTGCCTGCGCAGAACGTTAGGAACCGACACTTTCAGTTGCCTTAAACATGAGCTCAGCGCATGCTTCCCGCGCGCCGGCGCCGGATCGGATCGTCTGTCGGGTCTGTCACCACTGACGTCTTCTGTGCTTGGCGGCCTCGCGCTCGAGGCGCGCCAGGCCGCGCCGCAGGTGGAAGTCGTCGAGTGCGGCCAGGGCGTTGTTGACGTAGCGCACCGAGCGTTTGGGGTGGGCCTCACGCAACAGGTAGCGACGGTAGTCACGCACCGCCCAGTCCCGGGCATGGGCGTCGATGAGCGGGTCGCCGCCGGTGGCGGGTCGCTCGGTCGGCCACGCCAGGTACATCCGCACCCGGGAGGCGTAGGTGCGGCGGGTGTCGGCCGCCGGCGGCACTTGTTCCAGCGAGGCGGTGTAGTCGGCGAGCAGGTGCTCGTAGGCGGCGGGTAGCGGGGTGGGGCGGGCGCCCCGCCGTCTCGGCTCGACGGAGTCCGTGTTCTCGGAAGTTTCCGCCGACCGTCACGTTTGATCAGGTCGCCGGGCGGCGCCCGTGGATCCACGGGCGCCGCCGATGCCGCGGTATACCTCGACCGGGATGGGCTGGAGGCCGTCGCGCGTGCGGCTGGTGTCGCGGCGGCCGTCCAGGTGGTCGAGTTCGTGGGCGACCAGCCGGGCCAGACGAGCTTGCCCTCCTTGGCCGCCATCGCGAGCGCGGCCCGGAGCCGACAGGCTCGATCAGCCGATCGGTGGTGCGAGGTACTCCAGCGCATAACCGTCGCCGGAGGCGGTTACGCGGGCGATGCCGGGTGAGTCGAGGTGGGCGCCGGCTACGAAGTGGTGTGGTTGGGTCAGTTGTTCGAGGAGGGCCGCTCGCGCGGCGCGGGCCTGGGACTGGTTGCCGTCGAGCTCCCAGGACACGTTCGGCTGATCGAATTGGAGCGTGGGAACGTGAACGGTGTCGCCCCAGACGAGAAGGTGGCCGGTGCTGCTCCTGACCTCGTAGACGGTGTGACCGGGTGTGTGGCCCGGTGTCGGGATCGCGGTGGTCCAGTCGTTGATCGCGACCTTCTCCGACACGGGTACGACCCGGTCGCGGATCGGCTCGAGCCGCCCGGTGAACACCGAGGTGTCGCCCGCGCCGATCCACACACGCTCGAGTTTGGTGAACGCCTCTGAACCGTCTGGCGCGATCAGGCCGCTCACGTGGTCTTCGTGCTTGTGGGTGATGGCCACATCGGTGACATGCGCGCGGTCGATTCCCGCTTCGTCGAGCGCGTCGTAGATCAATCCCATGGTGGGGTCGTGCCAGGCGTTGGACGCGCCGGTGTCGATGAGAACCGACCGCGTGCCGTCGGTGATGAAGAAGGCGTTGACCGACAGCCGCAAGTTGTCGCCGGCCAGCGGGACGGCGGCTGGCAGCTCATCGAGCGTGCGCCCATCCTCGTCGCGGAGCCGTGTCGGCGGCATGTCGATGTACCCGTCTCGCAACGAGATCACCTGCAGATCGCCGAATTCGAACGTGGCATGGTGCTGGCCACTCGAGATCAAACGCATGGAACCTCCGTCGTGTCCGGCGCACATCGCGCGTCTCCAATAGAAGACCATATCTTCTTTAGGAGAAACCCTACACTGTGGGCGAGCGAGGTACCCATCGATCGAGGAGCACGGTGATCGAGCAAGACGGAAACACGGCCGAACTACAGCACGGTGACGACCTGGCCGGCGCATTCGGCGGTAACGTGCGGCGACGCCGCGAGGAGGCGGGCCTGACGCTGGAGCAGCTGTCCACACAGTCGTCGGTCAGCCGGGCGATGCTGTCCAAGGTCGAACGCGGTGAGAAGAGCCCGACGATCGGCGTCGCGTCTAGGATCGCCCACGCGCTCGACGCGTCGCTCTCGGACCTGATCGGTGCGCCGGCTGCTGCCGCGTCTGGTGTGGCCGTTGTCATGCGCAAGAACGATCGCCCCGTTTTCCGTGACCCGGAAACCGGCTTCGAGCGGCACATGGTGTCAGCGGCCCCGGGCGCGGGAGGAGCCGAGATGGTCGTCCACTACCTCCCCGCGCAGGTCTCTACCGGGCTGCTGCCCGCGTATCCGCCGGGTACGGAGAAACAACTCGTGGTGCTCGAAGGCACCCTCACCGTCGCGATCGGCGGGATCAACGAGACCCTGAACACAGGCGACTCCCTGTTCTTCCAGGCCGACGCGGACCACGGCTTCGCCAACCGAACGAACGCTCCCTGCGAATACATCATGGTCATCTCGCGCAGAACCTGATCGGCCGCAGCTTGCGGGCCTGGACAAAACCGGCTGATGCCTTATCGGGCAACGATTGCCCTGTAGCTTGCGACGCGCCGGTCGGGATCCGTTCTCGGCCGGCGCGTTCTCCATCCCCTGCGCCTCACACCGCAACGCTCTCCCGCGTAGGTGGAGTGGCGCCAGCGACCGCCCAAGCCGCCTCGATCATGCGGAAGATCTCGTCCACCGCGGTTTGCGGGTCGTCCGTTTCGCGGGCGACCGAGAAGGCGTCGACCACGAAGCGTGCGATCGCGCTGCAGGTCGGCGTGGTCTGCGGCAAGTCCAGGCCGGCGGCGATGGCCGTTGCCAGCGACCGGGCGTGGCGCTGTCTCATCGACTCCTCGTACTGCCGCAGCGCCGGTGATTCCTCGATCATGCGCCACAGCGGGGCGGCGCCGTCCGCCGTGCAGTGCTGCACCATGGCATGGATCTCGCGGCGCAGGGCGGGGACGAGCGCCTCGTGCGGCTGGCGGTCGGTGACCGCCCGCACGAGGCGCTGCTCGAAGTCCTCGTCCTGCTCGAAGACCAGGGCTTCCTTCGAGCTGAAATGGGAGAAGAGCGTGGTCACGGCCACGTCGGCCTCGGCGGCCACCTCGCGGATGCCCACCGCGTCGTAGCCGCGCTCGGCGAACAGGCGCAGGGCGGTGTCGGCGATCTTCTGGCGGGTTGCGGCCTTCTTGCGCTCGCGGCGTCCGGACTGCTCGGTCATGCGTTAACACTACCAGGTGCGAAACCATGACCGTTTCAAAAAACTAACGGTTAGTGTTATGGTCTGCCGCATGCAGAAAGTGAACTTCACCGAGTTCGGTGGTCCGGACGTCCTGCACATCATTGAGGCCGAGGAACCCCACGCGGGCCCCGGTCAGGTACGCATAGCGGTGCGGGCAGCAGGCGTGAACCCCGTCGACTGGAGAATCCGTGAAGGCCAGATCCTGAAGGCCCATCCGATCCGGCTGCCCGCCGGAGTCGGACTGGACGCCTCAGGAGTGGTCGACGAGATCGGGGAGGGCGTCGAAGGGTTCGAAATCGGCGACCGCGTGTTCGGCGAAGGCACTGACACCTACGCCGAGTTCGCCGTGCTCTCGGCCTGGGCTCGGATGCCCGACGGCCTGTCCTTCGAAGAGGCGGCCGGGTATCCCTCCGTGGTCGAGACCGCGCTGCGCATCATCGGCCAGGTCGGCGTCCAGCCCGGGCAGACGCTCCTGGTCAGTGGCGCCTCCGGCGGAGTCGGATCCGCGGTGCTGCAGATCGCCCGCGACCGTGGCATCACGGTGATCGGCACGGCCGGGGCGGCGAACCAGGACTATCTGCGCAGCCTCGGTGCCCTCGCCACGACATACGGCCCCGGCTGGGTCGACAGAGTGCGCCGGCTCGGTCCCATCGACGCGGCCCTCGATCTCGCCGGCTCCGGCGTGATTCCCGAACTCCTGGAGTTGACCCGGGACCTGCAGAAGGTCGTCTCCATCGCCGACCTCAGCGCGCCGCAGTTCGGCGTCCGATTCTCCGGCGAGGCCGGAAGCGTGCCGGAGGCACTCGCCGAGGCCGCCGCGCTCATCGCGCGGGGGAAGCTCCACATCCCGGTCGACAAGACCTACACGCTGGCCGAAGCCGCAAAGGCGCACATCGACAGCCGCGCCGGCCACACACGCGGCCGCCGCGTCATCCTCGTCTAGTGCCGCCTCAGGCGACGTTCGTCCTGGTGACGATCTGACGGAAGCGGACGTTGTCCGCATGCCGGTTCCGCCAGGTGATGTAGCGGCCGATCATGCTGCCCCGCTCCTTGTGGCTGGCATGGTCGGTCCCGTCCAGCGCGAAGTAGCGCAAGGCGGTGAACTGCGCCTCGATGCGGTTGAGCCACGAGGAGTTGGTCGGGGTGTAGGTGATCTCGACGTTGCCGGCCTCGGCCCGGTCCGCCATCCGGCGGCATCGCTTGGTGGTCAGATGCGGGGAGCGGTTGTCGCAGACGATCGCGATCCGGGCGACCGAAGGGTGTCTGTCTGGTCTGTCGGCGCAGGTCATGGTGATCCGCCTGCGGGACCGTCAGGGTCCTTCACGAAATGTGCGCCAGACCCTGTATCCGAGAGCCATATGTCGGTCGGTTTGAGAGCCACTCGCTGATCAACTGCCTTGGAGTGTTGGTGAAAACGAGCGCCATGCCCCTGGGTCTGGAGCACGGCTCTCGTGACGCTGTATGAGGGTCCCGGTAGTAATCGCGGAAATCCAATGGATATGCCCCTGACCTGCTTTGATGCGAGGGCGCCGCAGGGCCGGTGTTAAAGGTGTCCCTTGAGTTCACCGAGGTCTCTTCGGCCTCTACAGCCGCAGGACCTGGGCTTATGTGCTGGCGCTCTGACTCTCTAGGTGTTGATGAGGCTTTAGGGATTCTGAAGGTCCGCGGGTCTCGATACCCTTGATTCTGTATGAAATTCCATACATATTGAATTATGTCTCATACAAGGAGAGCCTGATGACCAACCCCCACCCGGCTTACGAGCAGATCACCACCCGCAGCGGCTCCGAGATCCACCTGCGGCTCGGCGTCGCTGAGACCGAACTGCTCGGCGAGGCCGCGCTGCACCTGGCCGCCGGCCTGGACACCGCTCTGCGCGCCATGGCCGAGCTGCGCGCGGGCGCCTGGGACCACACTGCCCCCGGCCCGCACGATGATGGACGGCCCGGCGCCCGCCGGCGTCACCGCATGGAGGAGACCGCGCACGCCCTGGCCCGCGACCTCATCCCGCGCCTGGAGGCGATCCAGGCCGCCACGCTGCGCCGCTGGAAAGCAGAGGGAGCCAGCTACGCCGAGATCGCCTTAGCGATGGGTCTGAGCAACGCGGCCGGGGCGCCGAACCGGGCCACTGCTCAGTCCCGGCTGCGCGCTCTGGAGGACGCCGGGCCGTCCCCACTGGAGCGCTGGGTGTGCGAGCCGAACACGCACGCCCGCGACGTGTGCGACCACACCTCCAGCGGCGTCATCGTCACTGACGAGCACGGCCGGTATCTGCTGATCGAACGGGCCGAGTACCCGCACGCCTGGGCTCCGCCGACCGGGCATGTCGACGACCGCGACGACCCGGGAAGGACCGCCCACGAGGAGGTCACCAAGGAGACCGGCCTGATCGTCGGCCAACTGGAGCATATGACCGGCGGGTGGCGGCCCAACCGGTGCTGCCGCCTCGTCCGCCAGGGACGCACGCCCGGCCACCACTGGACCATCTACCGCGCCATCGTTACCGGCGAGCCGGCCCCGTCCGCCGACAAGACGCGCGTCGCCCGCTGGGTGACCGGCGCCGAGCTTCAGGCACTGGCCGACCGGACCGCCGCCTACGCCCGCGGCAAGGTCACCGAGGCCGAGTGGGCCGCCTCCCCCGGCCTGGAGGACGTGTGGAGGTGGTGGCTGCGCCGGGTCGGCATCCTCGACACCGCGGACGTGGCCAGATGACCGCCCGGCCGCGCCCCTGATCACCCGCGCCCCTGCACAGGCGTGCGGGCGGCGCCGGCTCGCCGGTCTCAGCCCAGCGGGCGGGCCTCGGCCGCGTTCCAGAATCTGGTGAGCGCGGCGGCCGTCGTCTCCGGGGCCTCGACCGCGGGGGAGTGGGCGGCGCCCGGGACGACCACGCACTCGGCGTTCAGCCGGTCGGCCATCTCGGACTGCATCCGCGGTGGCCAGCCGTCGTCGTGCTCGCCGTACAGGACCAGGGTGGGGATCTCGACCTGGGTGAGCTCCTCACACCTGTCCGGCGCGGAGAGCACCTGCTCGGTCATCGCGGCCATGCCGGTGACGGAGTTGGCGAACAACCGCTTGCGGAGGAAGGCGATGATGTCGTCCGGGACCCCCGAAGCCAGGGCTTCCGACTCCATCCGGGTGTTCCATATGTGTTCGAGGCCGAACTCGGGAAGCTCGGCGATCATGATCCGGCCCGCACGCTCGCGCACACCGACGATCGCGGCGGGGCCCGAGCTCATCAGCGTGTAGGAGGCGAACTTGGTGCGGCCGTCGATGACCGCCTCCCGGGTGACCAGGCCGCCGAAGGAGTGTCCGACCAGGTGGAGGGGCTCGCCCCCGCCGATCGTGTGCGCCAGGACGTCGATGTCGTTGCCGAGCGCGGCGCAGGTGTAGGCATGGGGGTCGTCAGGACCGTTCGTCTCGAACTGCCCGCGCATGTCGACCGCGATGACCCGGCGCCCCGACTGGGCGAGAGTCTGCAGGACCGCGATGAAGTCTTCCTTGCTGCCCGTGAGACCGGGGACCAGCAGGGCGGGCCAGCGCTCGGGGACGCCGCTGACCGGCAGGGCCTCCAGTGCGGCGAAGGTGCCCACCGTCGTGTCGATCTGACGGGATCGGACGCCAGGAGGCAGGGTCAGAAATCGCGGCGTACTCACGTGGCCCCACGATACCTCTCTTGGTGACATGACTCTGTGCGTCTGGAGACGTGAAAAGGGGCGCCACCTCGTGGTCGCGCCCCTTTTCCCTTGGTACGGCTAGCTCGGGCGGCGTGCGCCCCGCTGCGGCCCCCTGTTCGGCGGGCGACGGCGGCTCTGCGCCCGCTCCGAGGCCGCCGAGGGGGCGATCTCGTCGTCGTCCGTCGCCAGGTCCGGCGACTGGAAGATCACCGCGAACGGGCTCGCCGGAATGATCTTCTCCGGCTGCGGCCGGGGCGCGGGTTCCGCCGCGGGCTCGTCGTCCCAGTGGTCGATCACGGGCTCGTCCTCCCACTGCGAAACCTCGGCCACCGGCTCACGCCTGCGGCGCGGCCTGTCGGCTCGCTCCGTCACGGGCTCCGTGCGGTCCTGGAAGCCGGCGTCCTCGATGAGGCTCACCTCGGGGTTCAGTCCGGCCTTCCGGGTCCTGCCCCGGCGGGGCGCGGCCTCGGCGGGCTGGTCGTCACGGTTGTCCTTGCGGGACGTCACGTCCACCTCCACCTCGGTGAGTTCGGCGATCGGGCTCTGGATCACCTCGGCCACGACCGGTGCCGAGGTCTCCTCGGCGACGCGACCGCCACGGGAGCGACGACGCTTGGGCTCCTCCACCGGCACCTCCACCGGCACCGTCTCGACCGTCTCGGTCACCCGCGCGGCCGGGGCGGTCGTCTCGACCGCCTGCGGCGCCGGAGCGACCTCCACGGTGTCCTCGTTCGGCCGGCCTGCGCGGGTGCGGCGGCGCTCCCGGGTGCGGGCGGGACGCTCGCGGCGCTCCTCCCGCTCCTCCTCGCGGCCCTTGCGGGGGCCGCGGGAGCGGATACGGCCGGTCTCGCCGAGATCTTCGACCTCTTCGGCCGCCAGGCCCGCCCGGGACCGGTTGGCGCGCGGCAGCACGCCCTTGGTGCCCTCGGGAATGCCCAGCTCGCTGAAGACGTGCGGAGAGGTCGAGTAGGTCTCGACCGGCTCGGCGAAGTGCAGCGAGAGCGCGTTGTTGATCACCTTCCAGCGGGTGAGGTCCTCCCACTCCACGAAGGTCACCGCGACGCCGGTCTTGCCCGCCCGGCCGGTGCGGCCGATCCGGTGCACGTAGGCCTTCTCGTCCTGCGGGCAGTCGTAGTTGACGACGTGCGTGACGTCGTCGACGTCGATGCCGCGTGCCGCGACGTCGGTCGCGACCAGCACGTCGATCTTGCCGTTGCGGAAGGCTCGCAGAGCCTGCTCGCGCTGGCCCTGTCCCAGGTCCCCGTGGACGGCCGCGGCGGCGAAGCCGCGCTCCTTGAGCTCCTCGACGACCTTGTCGCAGGCGCGCTTGGTCTCACAGAAGATCATCGTGAGTCCGCGCCCCTCGCACTGAAGCATGCGGCCGACGATCTCGATCTTGTCCATCCGGTGCACACGCCAGACGAACTGGGTCGTCTGCGGTGTCGCCTCGGCCTCGGCGTCGTTGTTCTCGGCCCGCACGTGGGTGGGGCGGGAGAGGTAACGCCGGGACAGGGCGACGATCTCGCCCGGCAGGGTCGCGGAGAACAGCATCGTCTGCCGCTCGTCCGGGATGAGCTTGATGATGCGCTCGATGTCGGGCAGGAAGCCCAGGTCGAGCATGCGGTCGGCCTCGTCGAGGACGAGGACGTCGATCTGGCCGAGGTCGAGGTGCTTCTGCTTGACCAGGTCGAGCAGGCGGCCCGGGGTGCCGACGATGACGTCGACGCCCTGCTTGAGGGCCTCGATCTGGGGTTCGTAGGCGCGCCCGCCGTACACGGTGAGGATCCGCGAGCCGAGCTTGCCGGCGGCCGTCACCAGGTCTTCGGTGACCTGGACGGCCAGCTCGCGGGTCGGCACGACGACCAGCCCGCGGGGCTTCTTGCGGTTCTTCCGGGGCTTGCCGACACGCTGCAGCATCGCCACGCCGAAGGCGTAGGTCTTGCCGGTGCCGGTGCGCGCCTGGCCGATGATGTCCTGGCCGTTGAGGGCCAGGGGGAGTGCCATCTCCTGAATCGGGAACGGCATGGTGATGCCCTCGGTCTCGAGGGCATCGGCGATCTCCGGTGCTACTCCGAGGTCTCGGAACGTGGTCAGCTTGGCCTGCCTAAATCTCCGTTGAAGGCAGTCCTGCCGGGACCACGGGCTGAAATTTCCCCGTGTCGTGTCCTCGCGGAAGGGCTAGCCCTCTCATGTCATCAGCGACCGCTGCGGCATGATGCCGACTTGGGGGCTTCCAGGAGCAGATGACCTGGATTAACACAGTGCGGTCGCACTTTCTCAGAGCAGTGTACTCGATACCACAACGAGGAACCGATTTCTTGGTATTCCTGGTGAATCGCCGGGCGTGTCAACTCGTAGGCTGCCTGCATGAGTGATTCCCCTGCCGGCGTCGCCGACCTGCTCGGTGTCCTGGCCTATGCCGAGCTGACCGCGTTCCTGCGCCTCGCCGAGGACGCCACCCGGCACGCCCCCTCGCTGACCGACCGGGCCGCTCTCGGCGACCTGGCCGCGACCGAGTACGCCCACTTCCGGCTGCTCCACGAGCGGCTCACCTCGCTCGGAGTGGACCCGGAGGAGGCGATGGCGCCGTTCGTCGGGCCGCTGGACGACTGGCACACCCAGACCACGCCTGGAGACTGGCTGGAAGCCCTGGTCAAGGCGTACGTCGGCACCGGCATCGCCCTGGACTTCTACCGAGAGGCGGCCGTCCAGGTGGACGACGCGACGCGGCGGCTCGTCGAGGAGGTGATCGAGGACGAGGGGCGCTCACAGTTCGCGGTGGAGCGGGTCAGCGCGGCGCTCAAGGAGGACCCCTCGCAGAGCGGGCGGCTGGCGCTGTGGGCCAGGCGGATGGTCGGGGAGGCGCTGAGCCAGGGCCAGCACGTGGCCGCCGCCCGGCCGGAGCTCGCGAAGCTGCTGGTGGAGGCCGCGGGAGAGGACATCACCCGGATGTTCGCCCGGCTGACCGAGGCGCACGGCAAGCGGATGGCCGCGATGGGGCTGACCCCGGGGCCGTAAGCGAGATAGGGCTGACCCGGGGCCGTAAGCGAGGGGGCCGCCCCCGGGATCGTAAGCGAGATGGGGTCGCCCCCGGGGCCGTAAGCGAGTGCCGCGGGAACGCCCGGCCCGGCCCCGGGAAGGGTCGCCCGGGACGGGAGCCGGGACGGCGATTCTGCCCGGCAGACGGGCGGTTTCGGCGGCTCGGAGGCGACAGGTCTGTTTATCGAGCAGCGTGAAGGGGCCGAACGGCTGTACCGTGCGAGATATGAGGGCCTCGCGCCGCTACGGCAGTTCCTTGACCAGATGTGGGCCGAACCGCTGGACTTCGCGCGCCGTGTTACGCAGGGGTGGCGGAGATTGTCCGGCCATCAGCCTGGGGCGTCATCGCATCCGGCGGGCCAGGCGTCCGCATGGCTGCGGCCTGGGCGAGCGAGACGGGCGCTGCGAGGACTGAGCCGGCCGTCGCGGGGGCGAGCCGGTGCCGCGGCCGCCCCCGGACCCGCGCCATGGTCGACGGACGACGACCTGGCGCGAGCCGTACGGGATCTTTCAGAGGGTGCCGCCGAAGCCGATGGGTCGGGTCTCCTCCTCGCCGATCTCGATGAAACCGAGGGATGAGATCGGGACGAGGACCCTTCGGCCCTTGTTGTCGGTGATGCCGAAGATGCCGCGGTCGGCGGCGACGGCCTTGCCAAGCTCCTCCTCGACCTGTTCGGTCGAGAGGTCGGTCTCCACTACAAGCTCACGGTGCACCGAACGTACGCCGATTTTGATTTCCATCGTGCTCCCTTTCGACGAGGGCTGCTGCTCCCATGGTCGCCCCATCGGGGATGCGACGCGCCGGTTGATCGCGTCAAGCGAACAGACGCGTCGGTGGCCGCGGGCACGTGGGTCAGTGGTCGGCGTTCGTCCGGGGGAAGCCCGAGATGCCCCGCCAGGACAGCCTGGCGATGAGCTGGGTGGCGGCGTCCTTGGGAATGGAGCCGTTGCTGCTGATCCAGTATCGGGCGCTGACCTCGGCCATGCCGACCATGCCGACGCCCAGCAGCCGCGCCTCGTCGCTGGAGCAGCCGGTGTCATCCTGGATGACCTGGCTGATCATCTCGGCGCTCTCGCGGAGGTTGCGCTCGATGCGCTGGCGGACCGGTGCGACGTTGCGCAGGTCGGACTCGAAGACCAGGCGGAACGCCTCGCCCTGGCCGGAGACGAAGTCGAAGAAGGCGCCGATCGCGGCCTGGACGCGCTGCTTGTTGTCCGTGGTGGAGGCGAGGGCGTCGCGACAGCGGGCGATCATGTCGTCCACGTGCAGGTCGAGCAGGGCCAGGTAGAGCTCCTGCTTGCCGGGGAAGTGCTGGTAGAGCACCGGCTTGCTGACCCCGGCCCGCTCGGCGATGTCGTCCATCGCGGCTGCGTGGTAGCCGTTCTCCACGAATACTTCCTGCGCCGCGCTGAGCAGCTGGCGGCGACGGGCCATTCGGGGCAGCCGGGTGCCCCGGGGCTTGGCGTCCGGGGTAGCGGTCACGGCGTTCTCCTTGCGGGTGCTCCTGCTGTCGTGAATCATCCTACGCGCGGGTAACTCGGCTCAGCGATAGACGGCTCGCCGGGTCAGCGGTAGTCGTCCTCGTCGAGCTCCACCGTGCGGCTCTGCTCGGCGGCGTCCGCGGGGTCGGCCTCCAGCGGGATGTGGTCGGGCCATTCGGGGCCGTCGTCGTGCATCGGGCGGCTCTGCTCGGCGACGTCGGCCTCGGGCATCTCGGCCGAGATCTCGCCGGGCCATTCGGGGCCGTCCTCGTGCACCGGCCGGTGCTGTTCGGCCGCGTCGGCGTCGGACGCCTCGATCCCGATCTCCCCGGAGAGGGTCTCGTCGGGCTCTTCCCCGTGCAGGCTGTCGTCGCGCACACCCATCTCTGACACCCGCTCTTCCGTCCTCCTGCGAACATCGGACACCGCCAAGCGTACGGCGTCAGGGCCCGGGTGCTGAGAAAGCCATGGCATCGGATCTGCCATGGCGGGTATCTGCCTCGATGGTGAGTGTTTGAATCCACCCGACCTTGTTTCCGAAATTTCCGAACTGGTGTGCGAAGCTTGGCGGGAGGCCCCGAGATAGGGAGACGCCATGCGGAGCATCTGGAAGGGCACCGTATCGTTCGGGTTGATCACGATCCCGGTCAGGCTGTTCACCGCGACCCAGCGTCGTGACATCACCTTCAACCTGGTGCACGGGGAGGACGCGGGCCGGATCAGGTTCCGCCGGTTCTGCCAGGTGTGCGAGGAGGAGGTCCCGTTCGCCGACGTGGCCAAGGGCTACGAACTCCCGACCGGCGACATGGTCGTGCTCGCCGGCGACGACTTCGAGGACCTGCCGCTGTCCAGCTCGCGCAGGATCGACGTGCTCCAGTTCAGCCCGGCGGATCAGATCGATCCGATCCTGCTCGACAAGGCCTACTACCTGGAGCCGGACGCGGCCGGTGTGAAGCCCTACGTCCTGCTGCGCGACGCGCTGGAGCGCTCCGGGCTGGTGGCGATCGTCAAGGTGGCGCTGCGGCAGCGCGAGTCGCTGGCGGCGCTGCGGGTCCGGGAGGGGGTGTTCGTGCTGGAGACCATGCTCTGGCCGGACGAGGTGCGCCCGGCGGACTTCGGGTTCCTGGAGGAGGGCGTCGACGTCCGACCCCAGGAGGCCAGGATGACCGAGTCGCTGATCGAGACGATGGTCGCCGACTTCGACCCCTCGGCGCACAAGGACGCCTACCGGGAGGCGCTCCATGAGGTCATCGAGGCGAAGATCGGCGGTAGGGAGGTCGTTCCCGCCGAGGTCCCGATCGAGGAAGGGCCGCCGGCCGACCTGATGGCCGCGCTCCGCGCCAGCGTCGAGGCCGCCAAGAAAGAGCGTCGCGGCCCGGCTCGGGGCGCGGGAAAGGCCCCGGTCGCGTCCGCCGGGGGTGAGCGCGCGGAGAGGGGCCGGCGGGCGGGTGTGCGGAGGCCTCCGGAGGAGACCCCCGAAAAAGGCGCGGAAAAGGGCGCGGAGAAAGGCGCGGAAAAAGACGCGGAAAAGCAGAAGGCGTCCCGTCGGGGAAAGGCGCGCCGCCCGGCGTGAACTCCGCGGCGCGATGAACCGGTTCGGACGCGGGCTCCGTGGATGTGAATGGAAATCCACGGAGCCCGCGCCTTGAAAATACCGCGAACAACGAAGAGGTCTCACGCCAGCTGAGAATCGGAGACTCGGAGACCTCTGTCGGGTGCCCGTGTCCCCCTGTGGTCACGGCTCTCCTGCGAGAACCGCGACCCGGGTGGACACGGGCACCCTGCTCCTCCGCCATGGGCCCCGAAGCTCATGCCCCGCCGTGGGCCCGGAGCTCACAACAACGGTGAATCGGGTCGCGTGCCGTCATGTTCCTCGACCACGCGTCGCGCTCAGGTGCGAGCGCTACCCCGGTTCGGTGTCCGGCCGTGAAGGTCAGACGTTGTTGTTGTTGTTGTTGTTCTCGGGCTCGCTTTCCTCGCCGCCGTTGTTGTTGTTGTTGTTGATGTTGATGTTGAACTTGCGGTGGCCACGGCGGTGGTCGTGGTCGTTGCAGCGACGGTTGCAGCCCCAGCCGCCCCAGCAGCGCCACCTACGGTGGCAGCCGCAGCTCGCCCAACCGAAGTTGGCCTGGAAGGAGGCGATGGAGGTGGTGCCCACGCCGGCGGTGGCGCCCGCGCTGGTCGCCGTGGTCACGGCGCCCAGGCCGACGGCTCCACCGGCCATTGCCGTGCTGAGTGCGAGACCTGCGATGACACTCTTGAACTTGGGCATTGCGTTTCCCCCTTGAAAGGATCGGTTGCCCCGTTTTCAGGCATTTTCCGGAGTGATCGGATAATGCCCCGGGATGGCCGCTAATGGGCCGTCCCTGGTTGTCTTGATTTCCTCGGATGTCGGGTGACAAACGGAGATTGGTGGCTTTTGCTCTTTGCTTGTCTCTTCATTGACGGCATTGGACTTTCATCGAATGTTTTGCAGTGGAATGCCTTTAATGTCGCATTTGTGCAGGGATCGTGCGGCGGGAGCTATCGTCAAAGGAGAAGGCGGAACGAGGGAGGACGTGTGGGTGTGGAGCCGATTCCGAGCTGGCCCGGAGAGCTGATCGAGCTGGGGGAGCGGTGCGTCCACGTGCGCTCGACCCCGCCCGGACCCGCCGAGACCGCCGTCTACGTGCACGGCCTCGCCGGCTCGGCGACCAACTGGACCGACCTGATGGGCGAGCTGTCCGACGTGGTCACCGGCCACGCGATCGACCTGCCGGGAGCCGGCCACTCCCCGGAGCCGTCCGACGGCGACTACTCCGTCGACGCCCACGCCCGGACCGTCGCGGCGCTGATCGAACGGGTCGCCGCAGACCCCGTCCACCTGTTCGGCAACTCCCTGGGCGGCGCGGTCTCGGTGCGGGTCGCCGCGACCCGTCCGGAGCTGGTCCGCTCGCTCACGCTCATCTCGCCCGCCCTGCCCGACCTGCTTCCCCGGTACGGCCCGGCGCGGGTGGCCCTGTCGGCGCTGCCGAGGCTGGGCGAGTGGGCCGCGTCGCAGTTGACCGCCGTGCCCGCCGAGCGCAGGCTCAACGCCACGCTCGGCATGTGTTACGCCGACCTCGGCCGGATCCACCCGGAACGGCTCCGGGAGGCGGCCGAGGAGCTGCGCCGCAGGGACGGCCTGCCGTACGCGGCGACCGCGCTGGTCGGCTCGGCGCGGGGCATCGTGGCCGAATACTTCAGGCGCGGCGCGGAGAACCTGTGGCGGCAGGCGGCCCAGGTGACCGCGCCCACCCTGGTCGTCCACGGACGCCACGACCGGCTCGTCAACCCGCGCATGGCCGCGCGGGCCGGGCGGACGTTCCCCCATGTCCGCCTGGTACTGCTGCCCGACGCCGGGCACGTGGCGCAGATGGAGCTGCCCGCGAGGGTCGCCCGCGAGGCCCGGCGTCTGATAGGTGAGACTGCCCCCGTCTCGATTGGGAATGAGTGAGGCACCGCATTAGGTTGTGAATGGTGCGTGCTGCGTCCAGCCGTACCGTCAAGACCCCCTGAAACGGGAGCAGAACTGTGTCGTTGCCACCGCTGGTAGAGCCGGCAGCCGAGCTGACCGTCGACGAGGTGCGCCGCTACTCGCGCCACCTGATCATCCCCGACGTGGGCATGGCCGGGCAGAAGCGCCTGAAGAACGCCAAGGTGCTCTGTGTGGGCGCCGGCGGTCTGGGCTCCCCTGCCCTGCTGTACCTCGCGGCCGCGGGTGTGGGCACGCTCGGGGTCATCGACTTCGACGTCGTCGACGAGTCCAACCTGCAGCGTCAGATCATTCACGGCCAGTCCGACGTCGGCCGCCTCAAGGCGGAGAGCGCGGCGGCCAGCGTCAAGGAGATCAACCCGCTGGTCGACGTGGTCATCCACAACGTGGCGCTGACCACCGACAACGTCATGGAGATCTTCTCCCGGTACGACCTGATCGTGGACGGCACCGACAACTTCGCCACCCGCTACATGGTGAACGACGCGGCCGTCCTGCTCGGCAAGCCGTACGTCTGGGGCTCGATCTACCGCTTCGACGGCCAGGCCAGCGTTTTCTGGGCCGAGCACGGCCCCTGCTACCGCTGCCTCTACCCCGAGCCCCCGCCCCCCGGCATGGTTCCCTCCTGCGCCGAGGGCGGCGTGCTCGGCGTGCTGTGCGCGTCGATCGGCTCCATCCAGGTCAACGAGGCGATCAAGCTTCTCACCGGCATCGGTGACCCGCTGGTCGGCCGGCTCATGATCTACGACGCCCTGGAGATGAACTACCGCTCGGTCAAGGTCCGCAAGGACCCCGAGTGCGTGCTCTGCGGTAAGAACCCGACGGTCACCCAGCTCCTGGACGACTACGAGGCCTTCTGCGGCGCGGTCTCCCAGGAGGCCCAGGAGGCCGCCTCCGGCTCCACGATCACCGCGACGGACCTGAAGTCCATGCAGGACGCCGGGGAGAACATCTACGTCATCGACGTTCGCGAGCCGAACGAGTACGAGATCGTCTCCATCCCCGGAGCCGTGCTCATCCCCAAGGGCGAGTTCCTCAACGGCTCCGCGCTGGAGAAGCTCCCGCAGGACAAGCGCATCGTTCTCCACTGCAAGTCCGGCGCCCGGTCCGCCGAGGTCCTGGCGATCGTCAAGAACGCCGGGTTCTCCGACGCGGTCCACGTGGGCGGCGGCGTGCTGAGCTGGGTCAAGACGATCGACCCGAGCCTGCCGACCTACTAGCCGGGCCCGCGCCCGCCGATCCGCCGGATGCCCGCCGGCGCCCCGTGGAGCTCCGCTCCACGGGGCGCCGCGCCGGTTTTTCGGACTACGGCTTTCCACGTTGCGGCTTTCCGGGCCGCCGATATTTTTCAATGCTGCCGATCCGGACGGAACGGCAGATGACACCCTCCTCCCCGCATTAAGGTCGAGGGCGTGAATGAAGTCCCAGGTCAGCGGCGGCCTTCCTGGCCGACGCTGGTCGTGGCGTCCGCGCTGACGCTGACCTGCGCGGTGGTGGCCGGGGTGGCTTCGAGTGCCGCGGGGGCGGAGCTGACGCGCGGTCCGAGCGCGGCGGAGCTGGACAGGGCCGCGGCCGACGAGATGACCCGGCGCTGGCAGGTCTGGCCGGCCGGCCGTATCTTCCCCGAGAGCATCAGCTACGCCGCCGAGCAGGGCGGGGAGGAGAAGGCCCACCGGGTGGGCATCTCGACGGAGACCCGCTGCGACAGGGGCGTGGACGCCGGGCTGCGGAAGGCGCTGCGCCGGGCGGACTGCCGGGCCGTCCTGCGCGCCACCTACCTCGACGCGCTCCAGGGCATCGTCGTCACCGTCGGCGTCGTCGCCTTCGCGGGAGAGTCCGGCGCGGTGGCGGTCGAGAGGACGCTGCCCAGGGGCGGCCGTCCCTCCCCGGGACTGAAGGCCCTGGCCTTCCCCGGCACCGTCACCGACCGGTTCACCTCCGCGGGGCGGCAGAACAGCCTGGTACGGCAGGCCGGGCCGTACGTGGTGATGAGCACGGTGGGGCAGACCGACGGCCGTCCAGCCAAGGCGGTGGGAGAGCAGCGACCGACCATGTTCGCCTTCGCCGGGGACATCGCCGACAGGATCCTCGCAGGTCTGTCCACGCCCGCGCGGCCCGACTGCGCCTCACGGGAGTGGCGGTGTTGAGAGGGGCGGGCGTCGCCGCGGTGCTGGCCCTGATCGTGTTGGGGCCGGCGCCCGCCGTGCACGCCGACGACGTGCGAGGCGGCCAGCGCCAGGTGCTGCGCACCCTCGACCTGCCCAGTGCCTGGCGGACCTCCCAGGGCAGGGAGGTGACCGTGGCGGTGCTGGACTCGGGGGTGGACCCCGACCATCGCGACCTGGCGGGTTCGGTGACCGAGGGCAAGGACTTCACCGCGGGGGCGAATCCGCCGGGGGTCGCCCCGCGGCGGCTGCACGGCACCTACATGGCCTCGCTCATCGCCGGGCACGGTCACGGTCTCGGCGGGGCGGACGGCGTGATCGGCGTCGCGCCCAGGGCGCGGGTGCTGTCGGTGCGGGTGATCCTGGAGGACGAGGAGCCGGGTTTCCGGGAGTTCAACACGGCCGAGCGGTTCGAGAACGTGGTGGCCAAGGGCATCCGGTACGCGGTGGACCAGGGCGCGGACGTGATCAACATGTCGATCTCCAAAGAGCTGGCGACCAAGGAGGAACGGGCGGCGATCCGTTACGCGATCTCCCGGGGGGTCGTGCTCGTCGCGGCGGCGGGCAACGAGGGCGCGGGCAAACCTGAGTCCACCGGTTACGCCCCCTACTCCTACCCGGCGGCCTTCCCGGGGGTGGTCTCGGTCGCGGCGGCCGACCGGGGGCTGCGCAGGGCCTCCTTCTCCAACTGGAACCCCTCGGTCCTGGTGGCGGCGCCCGGGGTGGACATCCTCGGGGCGGGTCCCGGCGACGAATACTGGGTGGGCCGGGGCACCTCCCAGGCGACCGCGCTGGTCTCCGGTGTCGCCGCACTGATTAAAGCGAAATATCCGAAAATGTCGCCCGTGCTGGTCGTGCAGGCCCTCGCCGCCGGCGCGAGCCGCCGACCGGCCGGAGGATATGACACCGGCATGGGCTTCGGCGTGGTCAACGCCCCCCGGGCACTGGCCGAGGCCGCCAGGATCTCCCGCCACACCCTCACCGCCAAGGGGGCCGGCAGCCACGACCCCGCGCGCCCGCTGGGCGGCGGGGCGGAGCCCGTGCAGGTGGTCCACCGGGACCGGCACAGGATCACCCTGTACGGGGCGGTGGCCGTGGTCGCCGGACTCTGCGCGGTCGCGTCCATGGCGATGATCGCCGTGCTCGTCGGCCGGACGCGGTCGGTGACGTCCCGGACGGAACGCGACACCACAAATACACTCCGGCGATAGGGCGGCAGGGCCGTGCGACGTAGCATCGAAGTATGTCGAAGCCCGGGCGGCCTCAGGAGCCGGGACGGCGCCGGGAAGCCTCGGCGTCTCCCGCCCGCGAGGGCTGGCCGCCGCCCGGCTCGTGGACGCCTCGGGCGGGCGGCGCCCGGGTACGGCGCGCACCCCCGCCCCGCCCCGCGGTCCGGCGGGTCCGGGCCTGGCCGGCCGCGGGCCGTAACCGCGCGGCGGCCGAGCGCGCCGAGCTGGCGACGCTGGAGCAGGGGATCCGGTTTCGCACGATCTTCCTGATCCTGATGGGCACGATCCTGGCGATCGCCGCCGGCGACGTGCTGACCGGCACGGTCGGGCTGTTCCGCGAGACCGCGGCCCGCCCGCTGACGTCCGCCGAGCAGGCCCGCTACATCAAAGACGACATCGCCAGACGCTGGCACGCCTGGTCGGCCGACCTGGTCTTCCCCGCCGAGTTGCAATACCTCGGCCTCGGCCGCGCCCAGCAGTACGCCCGGCGCGTCGGCATGGCCCCCGAGATCCCCTGCCGGTCCGGCGTGGACGCTCCGACGGGCTCCGTCCTCGCCCAGTACGGCTGTCGCACGCTGTTGCGGGCCACCTACGTGGACCAGACGTCCACGTTCGTCATCACCGTGGGCATCGCGGTGCTCCCGGACGAGGAGGCGCGGATCGCCGCGACCGCCCAGCTTCCGGTCGACGACAGGGTCGGAGTGCGCCCCGTGGCCTTCCCCGGCACGGCGAGTGAGCTGTTCGGCTCCGCCCAGCGGCAGCGTAACGCCTGGATTCCGATCGGCCCCTACATCGTCTTCTCCACCGCCGGCTACGGCGACGGGCGCACCCGGGGGTCGATCTCCCCGGAGGAGATGCTGCACAGCGAGCTGTGGCCGGCCGCTCAGGCCGTCGCCGGACGCATCGCCCGCGCACTGGGCGACGAGCCCAACGCCGTGCCGCAGTGCACCCAGGGAAACGTGTGCTGAGGCGGCCGTGGGCGGCGGCAGCCCTGGTCGCGCTCTCCCTGACGGTCGCCACCCCGGTGGGCGCCGCCGACGTGCGTGAGGACCAGCGCTGGGTGTTCAGGGCGATGAACATCGAGCAGGCCTGGAAGGTCACCAGGGGCGCAGGCGTCACCGTGGCCCTGGTGGACAGCAAGGTCGACAGCGGCGTCGCGGAGCTGCGCGGCCGGGTCGTCTCGGGGCCCGACATGGGCTCGGTGGAGCCCGTCGGCGACGAGAGCGCCACCGCCTGGCACGGCACCGCGATGGCCTCGCTCATCGCCGGGGCGGGAAAGGGGGACGGCGGCCTCCTCGGGACCGCGCCCGAGGCCCGCATCCTGTCGCTGCCGCTGGTCCTGCGGGGCGGGGGAGGAGACCAGGCCGTCCTGCCGGAGGCGGACCTGCGCACGCGCACCGACAGTCCGCTGGCCCGCGCGATCCGCTATGCGGCCAACCACGGGGCCAAGGTCATCAGCATGTCCCTGGGCGCCTACGGACCGCACAAAGCCGAGAGGGAGGCGGTCTCCTACGCCCTGTCACGGGGTGTGGTGCTGGTCGCGGCCGTCGGCAATGACGGCGAATCCCAGTACGCGCTCGACAACGCCACCTCCTTCTGGAGCTTCCCCGCCGGATACTCCGGGGTCATCGGGGTGGGCGCGGTCGATTCGGCGGGCCGGCCGGCCCGGTTCAGCAGCGACAACCTCTCGGTCCTGGTCTCCGCGCCGGGCGTGGACGTGCCGGTGGTGACCCCGGGCGGTGACTATGGCTCCTCGGAGGGGACCAGTTCGGCGACCGCGCTGGTGGCGGGGGTCGTCGCGCTCATAAAAGCGAAATACCCTGATATAACGCCACATCTAGTGGCGCAGGCCCTCACCTCGACCGCCACGTCCGCGCCCACCGCCGGCTACGACGACCACGTCGGGTTCGGCGTCGTCAACGCCGGTGCGGCGCTCGCCAGGGCGGGAGAGCTGATGAGTCGCGCGGCGGAGCCGCCGACGCCGGTGGGCAAGCACTTCGGCGAGGGGCCCGTGCCCCAGGAGCCCGCCCGGCCGGGCCCCGATCCGGTCCGGCTCTGGCTGTACGGCGCGGGACTGCTCGGCGGGTTGCTCGCGTTCGGAGGGGCCGTGGTGATGCTCTCCCGGCGGCCGGAGCCGTACGGCGGGCCGGCCGAGGAGCAGGAGGCCGGGCCGAGAAGCCACCGGGTCGGTTGAGTTCGATTGGAACGCGTTTTGGACACCGTTCGGACGCGGTGGGGCCGAATGACGGCCCCGATGGTTCGAGGACCGTCAAATATTCGCTAGGGTCGCCCCTCATGGGGTACGAGTTGCGAGTGGAGCGCCCGGCGCCTCTCGCCTTCGCGGAGCTCGCGACTGTGCTGGGGCAGGCGGGATTCGAGTTCCGCGGTTCGCAGGAGGCGGGCGAGGTCCTGGCCCGCCATGGTGACGGCGTTCATGCCATAGCCGTCTGGAACGGCGGCCTGTCCGGCGCGCCCGGATCCGACTGGCAGGTGGCCCAGCTGGCACGGGTGTCGGCCCTGCTGGGCGCGCGCCTGGTCGGCGAGGACGGTGAGTCCTACGCGATCCGGGACGGCCTCGTCGAGCAGCTGAACGGCTCGGCGGCCTACGAGTTCGGCAAACTCGACGAGATCCTCGCGGCCGGACCCGCCGTATGGAGTCGGTAGGTCATCCGACCCCTTACGCGGAGCGCGTGCTCGACCTGGTCGAACGCATCCCGCGTGGCATGGTGATGTCCTACGGCGACATCGCCGAATACCTGGCGGAGGGCGGCCCTCGCCAGGTCGGGAAGGTCATGTCCACCTGGGGCGGAGGCGTGCCCTGGTGGCGTGTCGTGCACGCCGACGGGACCCCGCCACCGGGCCACGAGCAGAGGTGTCTGGCCCGGTGGAAAGAGGAACGCACCCCGTTGCGGGGCGCCCGCGCGGACATGCGCGCGGCAAGGTGGGATGGATCGCCGGAAAATACGGCGTAACCGGCTTGGGCACGGCCCACTAACATGGCCAAGGACAGCGCTCTGTCCGAAAGGCGGTGCCTCCCCGATGGCCACCGGCACCACACCCGCGCGATCCGGCGGCGATGCCGTCGCCGACCGTCTACGGGCTGTTCAGGATCTCTGTGACCGGGGTGAGCCACTCGAATCGATCGTGGCGGCGGTGCTGGCCGAGGGGCTGACGCCGGCCGAGCGCCGCCGGTTCGACGCCGCCGCGCTGGCCGGTCCGCTGGGCTCCCGGCTGGACCTGGCGGTCAAGCGCGGCGCCGCCCGCCGCCGCGAGTTCGTCACGCTCCTCAAGCCCTACCTCGCCGGCGTGGACGCGCGGGTCAAGCATGAGCTGCCGGTGGCCCGCAGGATCGCCTTCCACCTGGTCGAGCACCGGAAGGTCGACGACCTCGCCGAGGGCGACGCGCTGCAGAAGCTCGCCGCCGCCGCCGCGGAGCCGTCCAAGCGGGTCCGCAGGAAGCTGCGCTGGTATGCGGACCTGCCGCTGCAGGACGAGCTCCCGGAGTCCATGTTCCGGTTGCGCGCCGCCGATCTCATCCCGATGACCCAGGTCGAGGACATCTCCTGGTCCGGCGGGCGGCTGCGGATCAGCGGCCACGCCTACCTGGCCGGGCTCTCGGTCCGGGGACCCCGGTTCAACCGGGCCTCCATCGTGCTGCGCGGTCCCCGCTGGCTGCCGCCGGTACGGCTGCGCACCCGCAGGATCTTCCACCCGGAGGCCACCTACGGCGCGGAGGAGGCGGGCTGCAACTACGACTGGTCCGGCTTCACCGCCGAGCTGCACCCGTGGGCGTTGCGCTGGCGTTCCGCCGTGCGCGCCGTCGTGCGCGGGAGCAAGCGGCTGCTGCGCCATCGGGCCGTCGTGCGCGACACCACCACCTGGCGTGCCGAGATCGTGATCTGGAGCCGGGGCGCCCGCGCCACCGGCCTGCTCCGCGGCCCCTCCATCGGCCGCACCGAGCGTCCCCGGGGTCTGGACCTCGGCCACGGCTGGTGGGTCCGTCCGGTCTGGACCTCCGACCGGGCTCTCCAGATCGTGCTGCAGCCCAACCGAGCCGAGCTGACGGAGGTGCGGCTGGACGGCGATCGGCTGGAGCTGAAGGTCTTCCTGCCGGGCAAGGGGGAGGGCCGGGGCCACGCGCGCCTGGACGGCCACCGGATGTCGGCCGACTTCACCCCCGTCGAGGGAGGCACCGAGGTCGTCGTGCCGCTCGCCGTACCCTCCCTGCTGCAGGAACGTGACGGCGGCAGGCTCTGGATCGAGCCCAAGGGCGACCCCGCCGCGGCCGTCATGCTCGGCGGAGCCGCGGAGAGCCGTTCCGTCGTCGGCGAGCGGGAGATCACCGTGCTGGGCGACCGGCGGGATCGGGTGATCGTCTCCGCGCATCGCATCCGCCCGGTCGTCTTCGCCGCGGGCTGGGACGAGGACGGCACCCTCACCCTCGAAGGCTCCTACCCGGGCTCGGGGCCGGCCGTGCTGACGCTGCGGCATCGCACCGGGCTGATCCACACCGTGCCGTTGGAGCGTGCCGATTCCCGCTTCTCGGTGCGGTTCGCGCCCGCGGCGATGCCCCGCTTCGGGGAGACCGTGCCGATGGGCAGCGGGAGCTGGAGCATGGCGGTCCGCGACCGCTCCGGGGAGATCGCGCCGCTCCGGTTCGACCATGCCGTCCTCGACTCGCTGGACGAGGACCCGAAGATCCGTGACGGCCGGAGATACCGCCTGCTCTCCACCCGCTTCGACGTTCCGGTGCTGACCGTCGCCGAGGACCTGCCCGACGACGAGAGGGGCGCCGGCGGCCTGTACGCGCTGCGGCGCTCGTTCTACCCGGCCGAGCGGACCCGCGAGCTGAACGACGCGACCGTCTACGTCGCCTACGACGGGCGGCAGTACGAGGGCAACGTCCGCGCGATCTACGAGGAGCGCGTGCGGCGCGGCGACGATCGCGAGCACATCTGGGTGGTCAAGGACGGGGCGTTCGTGCCGCCGGGGTCGACGGAGCTCGGATTCGGCTCCGACGTCCGGCCGACCGTGGTCCGCGCGGGCAGCCGCGAGCACTACGCGGTGCTCGCCCGCTCCCGATACGTGGTGACCAACGGGTTCCTGCCGCCGTGGTTTCGGGCGCGCGAGGACCAGATGGTCGTGCAGACCTGGCACGGCAGCCCGCTGAAGCGTCTGGGCAACGACCTGCCGCACATGTCCCGCGACCCGAAGCCGCCGGCCTGGCACCGGCAGGCGGTCGAGGTGCGGGGCTGGGATCTGCTGGTCTCGCAGAGCCCGTGGGCGACGCCGATCCTGCGCAAGGCGTTCGGCTATCAGGGTGAGGTCCTGGAGAGCGGTTATCCGCGCAACGACGTGCTGTCCGCCCCCGACAGGGACGAGCTGGCCGCGCGGGTGCGCCGCAGGCTCGGCATCGCCGACGGCGTCAAGCTGGTGCTCTACGCGCCCACCTTCCGCGACTACGACCGCAAGAACGCCTCGCTGCGGCTGAACCTGGCCGAGGCGCGCCGGGTGCTCGGTCCCGGTCACGAGTTCCTGGTCAGGGCGCACTCGATGCAGGCGGCGCCCAACATGCCCCGCGGCCTGGGGCATGACGTCACGACATATCCCGATATAGCGGATCTGCTGCTGGTCGCCGACGTGCTGATCACCGACTACTCCTCCGTCATGTTCGACTTCGCCGCGACCGGGCGGCCCATGCTCTTCTTCACCCACGACCTGCAGCGCTACTCCGCCAAACGCGGCCTCTACCTCGACCTGGTCGCCGAGGCCCCGGGGCCGCTGCTGGCCACCGGTGCCGAGGTGATCGAGGCGCTGCGGACCATCGACGAGGTGGCCGCCGCGCACGCCGAGCGATACGAACGGTTCCGGCGCCTCTACGCCCCTCGCGACGACGGCAAGGCGACCGCCCGGCTGGTCGACCACGTCTTCGTCTCCTGAGGCACTCCAGGCTCTCGTGAACACCCTCTGAGCCGTTTCCCGGACGGGGCCGCGCGGGCCTCGGCGGACCCGGCCACGGGATGGCGGCGGGATGGCATGCGTCACCCCTCCTCCCTTTCCCGCCGGGGTACGGCGCCGCGCCCGCGGGCGGTGACGGCCGGCGCCTGGCACGGTCCGTGCCGGTCTGAGCTGGGCGTGAGCTTGCGGCGATCATCCGGATCCGGCCCGGCGAACCGATCATCCCGCTGATCGGAATCGCCGCTTCGGCATGCCATACCCGCGGACTCGGCACGATCATCGTCCGGGATCTGGTGGAATGACGAGTTGTGAGTGGTCAGGGCTGGCGTTTGGTGCGTCGTGAGGGTGCGGGGAGGGCTGTTGCCCCTGTGCTCGATGAGCACCAGCGGGCGGTGGTGGCCCATGAGAGCGGCCCGTTGCTCGTGCTCGCGGGCCCCGGCACCGGCAAGACCACCACGATCGTGGAGACCGTGGTGGACCGGGTCGAGCGTCGCGGCGTGGATCCCGAGCGGGTGCTCGTCCTCACCTTCAGCCGCAAAGCGGCCGAGGAACTGCGCGAACGTATCACCGGCCGGATGCGCCGCACCACCCGGACCCCTCTCGCGCTCACCTTCCACAGCTACGCCTACGCGTTGCTCCGCCGTGAGGCCGTGCTCGCCGGAGGCGTGCCGCCCCGCCTGCTGACCGGTCCCGAGCAGCTCCTGGAGGTCCGCCGCCTGCTCCACGGCGAGCTGGAGGACGGCGCCCCGCAGTGGCCCGACGACATGCGCGAGGCCCTCAAGACCCGGGGTTTCGCCCAGGAGCTGCGCGACTTCCTGGCCCGCGCCGCGGAGCGCGGTCTCGACGGCCCCGAGCTGGTCGAGCTGGGCCGCCGCCACGGCCGCGCCGACTGGGTGGCCGCCGGGCGGTTCGACGACCGCTACCAGGCCAGGTTCGACCTGGACATGGAGCCGGTGCTCGACTACTCGGAGCTGATCCGCACCGCCGGCGGCCTGCTCACCGATCCCGAGGTCCGGCTGCGCGAACGGTCCGCCTACGACGTCGTCTTCGTCGACGAATACCAGGACACCGACCCGGCCCAGGAGTTCCTGCTCCAGCAGCTGGCGGGGGAGGGGCGCGACCTCGTCGCGGTCGGCGACCCCGACCAGTCGATCTACGGCTTCCGCGGTGCCGACGTGCGCGGAATCATGCGCTTCCCGGAGAGCTTCCCCACCGCCGACGGCGAGAACGCGCCGATCATCGCCCTGCGCGTGTGCCGTCGCAGCGGGCCCGAGCTGCTGAGGGCCTCCCGCCGCGTCGCCGCGCGCCTGCCCGCCACCCCGGGCGGGGCCGCGCATCGGGACCTGCGCGCCCTCCCCGAGGCCGAACCCGGCGACGTCCGGGTGGTGGTGACCGACGGAGCCACGCAGGAGGCGGCGGTCGTGGCCGACACGCTGCGCCGGGCCCACCTGCTGGAGGGGGTCGCCTGGTCGCGGATGGCGGTGCTGGTGCGCTCGGCCACCCGCCAGGTGCCCCTGCTGCGCCGGGCGCTGGTCACCGCCGGAGTGCCGGTCGTCGTGGGCGGCGGCGAGCTGCCGCTGTTCCAGGAACCGGGCGTGCGGCCGCTGATCAGGCTCATCCAGGTCGCCCTCCATCCGGAGACCCTCGACGAGGCGCTGGCCGAGGAGCTGCTGACCGGCGCGCTCGGCGGCACCGACATGATCGGCGTGCGCCGTCTGCGCCGGGCGCTGCGGATCGCCGAACACGAGGCGATGACACACCCCGACGAGCGCGACCTGGTCGACCACTCGGGCGAGCGTGACATCGCCGGGCCGCGCTCGTCGGGCGAGCTGCTGGTCGCCGCCCTGAAGGACGTGCGGGAGCTGGTCCGGGTGGAGCCGCACGTGGCGCTGCCCGCCGAGCGGCTCGCCCGGCTCATCTCCGGCGCCGCCGAGGCCGTACGGCAGGGCGGCACCGCCGAAGACGTGCTCTGGACCGTCTGGCAGGCCACCGGGCTGGCCGAGAAGTGGACCGAGACGAGCGTCGCCGGCGGGTTCCGGGGGACGATGGCCGACCGCGACCTCGACGCGGTGATGGCGCTGTTCGACCACGCGGCCAAGTTCGTGGACCGGTTGCCGCACGCCGGGGTCGAGGTGTTCGTCGAGGACCTGGTCGCCCAGGAGATCCCCGGCGACACCCTCGCCGAACGCGCCCCCGACACCGAGACGGTGCGGATCCTGACCGCGCACCGCTCCAAGGGCCTCGAATGGGACGTCGTGGTCGTCGCCGGAGTCCAGGAGGGAGCCTGGCCGGACCTGCGGTTGCGCGGGTCCATCCTGAGCACAGACGACATGGTCGCCAGGGCGGAGGGATCCGAGCACGAGAATCCGGCCGCGGTCTCGGCCGCGCTGGTCTCCCAGCTCCTCGCCGAGGAGCGCCGCCTGTTCTACGTGGCGGCGACCAGGGCAAGGAAGAGGCTCGTCGTCACCGCGGTGGGGGGCGACGACAACGAGGAGCGGCCCTCCCGGTTCCTCACCGAGCTGGTGCCCGGCGCGATCGAGGAGACGGTCGTCGACGAGCGCTCCCGCTGGCTGAGCATGTCCGCGCTGGTGGCCGACCTGCGTTCGGCCGTCTCCGACCCGACCCGGCCCGCCCCGCTCCGCAAGGCCGCCGCCGAGCATCTGGCCAGGCTCGCCGCCGCCGGAGTGTCCGGCGCCCACCCCAACGAGTGGTACGCCCTGACTCCGATCTCCGACGACCGGCCACTGAGCTGGCCCGACGACGTCGTGCGCATCTCGCCCTCCGCGGTGGAGAACTTCACCAAGTGCGGCCTGCGCTGGCTGCTGGAGACCTCCGTGGGCGCGAGCGGCACCGACGCGGCCCGGGGACTGGGCACGGTCATCCACGCGCTGGCCGTGCTCGCCGCCACCGGCATGCCCGCCGAGGACACCCTCGGCAAGCGCCTGGACGAGATCTGGCACGAGCTGGACTTCGGCGGCGTCTGGTACAACCGCAAGCAGCGCAAGGTCGCCGAGCAGATGATCTCCAAGTTCGTCCGCTGGCACCAGGAGAACCCCCGCGAGCTGGTCGGCCTGGAAGAGGCGTTCACGGCCACCGTCTCCGAGGGCGTGCAGATCAAGGGGCGGGTGGACCGGGTCGAGCGCGACGCCGAGGGCCGTGCCGTGATCATCGACATCAAGACCGGCAAGAACGGGCCCAAGGACGTCGAGATCGAACGCCACCCCCAGCTCGGGGTCTACCAGCTCGCCGCGTTACTGGGCGCCTTCCAGCGGCACGGGATGACCGAGCCCGGCGGCGCCGCCCTGGTCCAGGTGGGCGACGCCGCGGGGAAGAAGGACGCCAAGGAGCAGACCCAGCAGGCCCTGTCGGAAGACTCCGATCCCGGCTGGGCCCGCGACATGGTCGACACCGTGGCGCTCGGCATGTCCGGGCCGTTCTTCCGGGCCAAGGTCAACGACGGATGTCGCACCTGCGCCGTGCGGGCGAGCTGCCCGGTCAGCAAGAACGGGGACCAGGTGTGCTGAGCCGTACCACCCGCCGCGGGGGCGCCCCGTGCTGAACCCGATCCAGCTCGCCGCCAAGCTGGGCATCCTTCCCCCCACTCCCGAACAGGCGGCGGTGATCGAGGCGGGCCTCGAACCGATGGTCGTGGTCGCCGGGGCAGGGTCCGGTAAGAGCGAGACCATGGCCGGGCGGGTCGTCTGGCTGGTCGCCAACGGCCTGGTCCGTCCCGAGCAGGTGCTCGGCCTGACCTTCACCAGGAAGGCCGCGGGCGAGCTGGCGCACCGCGTCCGCGAGCGGCTCAACGGCCTGGTCGTGGCCGAGCAGGTCCCCGCCGAGCTGCTGGAGGGCGAGCCGACCATCTCGACCTACCACGCCTACGCGGCCAGGCTGGTCACCGACCACGCCCTGAGGGAGGCGCTGGAGCCGACCATGCGCCTGGTCAGCCCGGCCGTCTCCTGGCAGCTCGCCGGGCGGGTGGTCAGCGCCTACGACGGGCCCATGGAGCAGATCGAGTGGGGTCCGGCCACCGTCACCCGGGCGGTGCTGGAGCTGGCCGGAGAGATGGCCGAGCATCTGCGCGGCCCGCAGGACGTGCGCGAGATCGGCGCCTGGCTCGCCGAGCGGTACGGCGAGCTGCCCGGCTCGCCCACCCTGCTCCAGCGCAGGCCGTCGGCCACGCAGCGGGCCAGGGAACAGTTGCTTCCCCTGGTCGAGGCCTACGACCGGCTCAAACGGAGCCGCGAGGTCGTCGACCACGGCGACCAGATGGCGCTGGCCGCCCGGATCGGGGCCAAACACGCCGAGGTCGGTGAGATCGAGCGGAACCGGTTCGCCGTCGTCCTGCTCGACGAATACCAGGACACCAGTCACGCCCAGCTCGTGCTGCTGCGGGCGCTGTTCGGCGGCGGCCATCCGGTGACCGCTGTGGGCGACCCATGCCAGTCCATCTACGGCTGGCGCGGCGCCTCCGCGGGCAACCTCACCCGCTTCCCCCGCGATTTCCCCACCGCTTCGGGAGAGCCCGCAGCGGTTCGCCGCCTGTCGGTCAGCTTCCGCAACGGCGACGCCGTACTCGACGTCGCCGCCCGGGTGCAGCTCCCGCTGCGCATGGAGGCGCGGGAGGTGCCGGTGCTGGTGCCCGGTGGCAACCGGGTCGAGCGCGGCCGGGTCGTGTGCGCCTTCCACGAGACCGCCGAGGACGAGGCGGCGTGGGTCGCCGACGGGATCGCCCGGGTGCTGGGCAGCGAGACCGCGCCCGACGGCATGCCGTGGGGCGAGGGCGAACGCAAGAAGGCCAAGCAGAGCGCCTGGGGCGGCCCGCAGTGCCTGCAGCCGCACGACGTGGCGATCCTGGCCCGCAAGCGGTCGCAGTTTCCCGCGCTGCGCCGGGCGCTGGAGGACCGGGGCATCCCGGTCGAGGTGGTCGGCCTGGGCGGCCTGCTGACCGTGCCGGAGGTCTCCGACATCGTCGCCACCCTGCGCGTGCTCTACGACCCGACCGCCGGAGACGCGCTGGTCCGGCTGCTGTCCGGGCCCCGGTGGCGGATCGGCCCCGCCGACCTGAAAGAGCTGGGCGAACGGGCCCGCGAGCTGAACCGGGAGAACCGGGACGGCGGGTCCGCGGTGGCAGACCCGCTGGACCAGGTCGTGGCGGACCTGGCCGAGGAGCGCGGCAGCCTGGTCGACGCCCTCGACGAGCTGCCCGACCGCCCCGAGTGGCAGGACCTGTTCTCCCCCCTGGCCCGGGTGCGGCTGCTCGCCATGGCGCAGGAGCTTCGCATCCTGCGCGCCCACACGGGCCAGCCGCTTCCCGACCTGATCATCGAGATCGAGCGCAGGCTCGGCCTGGACATCGAGGTGGCGGCGCGGGGAACTGCCGTCGGCCCGTTCGCCGCCCGAGCCGACCTGGACGCCTTCCTCGACGCCGCCGCCCGGTTCGCGGGCGACTCCGAGGACCCGACGCTGGGAGCGTTCCTGGCGTTCCTGAAGGCGGCAGACGAGGAGGAGAACGGCCTCGACGCCGGGCGGGTGGGGGAGAGCAACAGCGTCAAGCTGATGACCATCCACGCCTCCAAGGGCCTGGAGTGGCCGGTCGTCGTGATTCCCGGCATGTCCCAGGCGCTGTCCAAGGCCGGGACCCTGACCGTCGGCACGATGTTCCCGGCCCGTCCGACGACCAGTCCCCGGTGGACGGAGAACCCGCGCAAGCTGCCCTACGCGCTCCGCGGCGACGCCTCCGACCTGCCCCGGCTGACCGGGCTGAGCAAGGAGGAGCTGGCCGAGTTCGACGAGCGCTGCCGCGACCGTGACCTGCTGGAGGAGCGCCGCCTGGCCTACGTGGCCGTCACCCGCGCCCACTACCTCCTGATCGCCTCCGGTTATCGCTGGGGCAGCGCGGCCAAGCCCCTGCAGCCCTCCGATTTCCTGGTGGAGATCCGTGAGACCTGCGGCCGGGTGTCCGCCTGGGCCCCCGAGGCGGGCGCGGACGCCACCAACCCCCTGCTCGCCGAACCCGCCGAGGCCGCCTGGCCCGTCACCCCCGAGGGCCTTCGATACGAGGCCGTCCTCGACGGCGCGACCATGGTCGAGGCGGCCCTCGCGGCCCTCGCCGGCCAGGACGGTGACCGGGCCGTCTCCGGCACTCCGAGCGCTTTCGCCGAGGCTCCCGGGATCGAGGACGTCCCCTTCCCCGAAGCTCCGCCGCAGGAGGAGGAGATTCCCTTCCCGGAGGCGCCCGAAGACGAGGACGTCCTTTTCCCGGACGCCCCGGATCCCCTGGACGCCCCGGAGTTCTTCGACACCCCGGATCCCCTGGACATCGCGGAGTTCTTCGACGCCCCGGAGGACGGGGAGAGCGTTGTTGCCCGTGCTCGGCAGGACGGCCCGGCCGAGGCCGGACACGAGCCTGAGCACGCGCCCCAGGGCGGGCCGGAGACGGGGAACGAGCGCGCCACGGTCCTGGCGGAGCTGCGCGGCTGGGACCGGGAGCGGGCGAAGGCGTGGGAACGCGACACCGAGCTCCTGCTCAGGGAGCGGGAGATCAACCGGCGGCGCGGCGCCGGTCAGGTGGAGCTGCCCACCCACCTGACCGTCTCCTCGCTGGTCACCCTAGCCGCCGACGCCAAGGCCCTGGCCCGGCAGATCCGCCGCCCGGTGCCCAAGAAGCCCACCCCGCTGGCCCGCCGGGGCACCTCCTTCCACCGCTGGCTGGAGTCACGATGGGGCCAGCAGCGGCTGCTCGACGAGCTCGAACTGCCCGGCTCGTCCGACGACTTCGAGGAGACCGATCTCCATCTCGACGAGCTGTGCGACCGGTTCGAGGAGAGCGAGTGGGCCGGGCGGGAGCCGCTGGACGTCGAGGTCCCGTTCGAGACGATGATCGCCGACCGGTTGGTCCGGGGCCGGATGGACGCGGTGTTCGAGCTTCCCGACGGCCGCTACGAGGTCGTCGACTGGAAGACCGGCCGGCGTCCCAGGGGAAAGAAGGCCGAGGCCGCCGCCGCGGTCCAGCTGGCCGCCTACCGCATGGCCTGGTCCCACCTGGCCGCCGTCCCCCTCGACCACGTGAGCGCCGCCTTCCACTTCGTCCGCCTCAACGAGACGGTCAGGCCGGTCAACCTCCTCGACGAGCGCGGCCTGGTCCGGCTCATCGAGTCGATCCCCGCTCTCGGCTGACCCGAGGAGACAGCGGGAAACCGAGGAGACAGCGGGAAAGGGGAAGGCTTCTTCTCATCGCCGGTGCTCTTGTCCTCGGTCCGGCCGCCCGGCCTTTGCCTCGATCTACCCATCGCTATGGATGATGAGAGATACCTGGTTATCCACGGTGGGCTTCGCCGTCCCACCCGGTCCTGGCTTCTGGGAGTGCGGCGACGCTGAGGCCGAGGTTCGTGAGGACGGAGACCACGCATGAGCAGCGGAACCGTTCCGAAGCCCATAGCGAGCATGAGCAGCTTCATCGACGACCGCATCGGCGCGGGGAACTTCCTCAAGCGTAATTTACGGAAGATCTTTCCTGACCACTGGTCGTTCCTGCTGGGCGAGATCGCGCTGTACTCGTTCGTCATCCTGCTGCTGACCGGCACGTTCCTGACCTTCTTCTTCCAACCCGGTATGGGCGAGGTCGTCTACGACGGCTCCTACGAGCCGCTCAGGGGCGTCGTGATGTCCGAGGCGTACGCCTCGTCGCTGCACATCAGCTTCGACGTGCGCGGTGGTCTGCTGATGCGGCAGATGCACCACTGGGCCGCCCTGCTGTTCGTCGCCGGCATGATGGTGCACATGCTCCGGGTGTTCTTCACCGGTGCGTACCGCAAGCCGCGTGAGCTCAACTGGCTGATCGGCGTCGGTCTGCTGACGCTGGCCCTGTTCGAGGGTCTGACCGGTTACTCCCTGCCCGACGACCTGCTCTCCGGCGCCGGTCTGCGGATCACCGAGGGTGTGATGATCTCGCTGCCGCTGGTCGGCACCTGGATCACCTTCCTTCTCTTCGGCGGCCAGTATCCCGGCGAGTATGTGATTCCCCGGTTCTACTCGATGCACATCCTGCTCATCCCGGGCATCCTGCTGGCGTTGATCACCGCCCACCTCATGTTGATGTGGGTGCAGAAGCACACGCAGATGCCGGGCAAGGGCCGCACGAACAACAACGTGGTGGGCGCCCCGCTCTATCCGGCCTTCATGGCCAAGTCGGGCGCCTTCTTCATGTTCACGTTCGGCACCATCGCGCTGCTGGGCACCTTCGCCCAGGTCAACCCGATCTGGCTGTTCGGTCCCTACACGCCGGCCGACATCTCGGCCGGTTCGCAGCCCGACTTCTACATGGGATTCCTGGAGGGCGCGCTCCGCCTGATGCCGTCCTGGGAGATCAACTTCCTGGGCTTCACGCTGCCGCTGAGCGTGCTGATCCCGGCGCTGGTCCCGATGGGCATCATCATGACGGGCCTGGCCCTGTACCCGTTCATCGAGCAGTGGGTGACCGGGGACCGCAGCGAGCACCACATCGCCGACCGTCCCCGCAACAACCCGCACCGCACCTCGATCGGCATCTCCGCGGTCACGTTCTACGGCGTCCTGTGGCTGCTGGGCGCCAACGACGAGATCGCCTCGTTCTTCCACGTCTCGCTGAACATGACGACCTACGTCGGCCGGGTGCTGATCTTCGTCGGTCCCGCGGTGGCCTACATCATCACCTACCGGATCTGCCTGGGCCTGCAGCGCAGCGACGCCGCGGTCATCGGGCACGGCGTGGAGTCGGGCGTCATCAAGCGCCTGCCCACGGGCGAGTACATCGAGGTCCACGTCCCGCCGGACAGGGCCGTCGAGGCCCACATGCGCGGCAAGGCGGCGGTCCCGGTGATCGACGACACCCACGTCGACAGCGACGGCATCCCGCCCAAGGGGATGCGCGGCCCGCTCGGCAGGCTCCGCGCCAAGATGAGCCAGGCCTACGGCGGCGAGAAGATCGCGCTCGACGGTGACCACGGTCACGAGGAGCACGCGGCCGTCGGCTCGGACGTCAAGGAGGACAAGCCACTGTCCTCATGACCGGTTCCGGCCGGGGCCACGGTTCCGGCCGGCGCCTATCGTCCTCGCTTCAAGGCGGGCGAACGACGAGTCGACCATTCGTCGGGGTGACGCTCGGTATCGGCCCGCCCGAGGTTTGCCGTCCTCTACGGCTCGTCCTCTACGGCTCGTCCTCTACGGCTCGTCCTCTACGGCCCGGCCTGTCCTCTACGGCCCGTCTCTACGGCTCGTCCTCTACGGCTCGTCCTTGGACCGGCGGCCGAGCCGTCAGGTCAGGAAGTCGGCGACGGCGTCGAGCCAGGTGCGAGGCTGGTCGACGTGGGCCATGTGGCCCGCTTCCTCGATCACCACGGCGCGGGCGGTGGGCATCAGCTTCGCGGTCTCTTCAGCCAGGGACACGGGGAAGGTCATGTCCTGTCGGCCATGGAGCAGGAGCAGAGGGGTGCCGAGAGCGGTGAGCCGCTGGACAGCGTCCGGGTGACGGGCGCTGGGCAGGGTTCCGGCCCGCAGGGAGCGCACCCACTCGGCGGAGAAACGAACGTCCGCGAGGCGGTCCAGGTAGGCGGGCAGCACTTCCGGACGCCAGACGTTCGCCCCGGCTCCGGCGATCGCCGCCGCGCGGGTGAGCTCCGGACCGGACAGCTCCGGATCCGACCACACCGCGGCTTCCAGAGCGAGTCGTTCCTCGCGTTCGCGCCAGCCGTCGAAGGCGTCCGGCGGCGCCGGCAGGACGCTGCTGGAAGCGATGATCAATCGCCGGACACGCTTGGGAGCGGCCAGAACGAGACGCTGGGCGATCAGACCTCCGTAGGAGAATCCGAGAACATCGGCCTGCGATGCGCCGAGCGCGTCCAGCAGGGCGACGAGGTCATCGGTGGCGGCGGCGGGGGTGTACTGGTCGTCGGCGAGACCGCGGGTGGAACGCCCGCAGCCACGCAGGTCCGGCAGGACCACTCGGTGCCGACCGGCGAGTTCCGCGAGCGGCTCGCGTAGATAGGTGTGGTCCCAGTCGGGGCCACCGTGGATCACCAGCAGCGTACGGTCGGCGGGCCCTTGGCTCTGCGCGACGAACAGTTCCACGACAGGCCGAGCGGACACGGTCACAAGGCTCTCGCTGAACACCCGCCCACCATTTCAGTTTTCCCACAGCTCGCGGAGCTGTTGACACCCGGTGACCGTGCCGCTAACCGGTTGGCTGCTCAAGCCAGAGACTTTCCGTCACGGTCACCGTGCCGCTGCTCCCCCTCGCTCCCGAGCACACCGCCCTCGACTGGCTCCTGTCGCTCTACCGAGTCCTCCCTCACAGGGACCTGGTGGTGACCGTCAACCCATCTGGGGTAGGCGGTTGACCCGCACGATCGCCACCTGGACGGCGGAGGCGACGATGAAATAGACCACCTCGATCCCCCGATGAGCGAAGGCGTACATGGCGGTCTGCGGTGCCTCCCTGCGCAGGATCATGCCGTTCTCCGGTACCAACCGGAGCACCTCGTAGATCTCCATCAAAGTGGCGAACTCGCTGTCCGACAAGTCGTCCACCTGGGCCTCGGTGACCTTGTCGACGAGGATGATCGTGTAGGCCACTATCGCGGTACCTGATACCCACGCTCGGTCAGGACGTCGGCGAAGTCGCGCCCTCGTGGAGGTTCTCCTCGATGGATGTGTTCGGCGACATTCAGGACCCGATGCCAGTCCTCGCGGTCACGATTGGCGATGACGGCGGTGCGCCACCACGATTCCAGGAACTCGTCCAGGGACGCCAGATCGATCGGGCTGGTCGACGTGAGCCTGGCCAGTCCGGCATCGAACGCCGCGATGTCGTCAGGGTGGAACAGAGCCTTACGGACGCTCGCGAACTTCTTGTCGATCGCCGGCATGGTGCCCTGTTCGTGGGGCTGCGCGGTCATTACGAGCCTCCTCCTCGATCTATCCTGCCCTTTCAGGGTAAGGCCCGTGCAGGGCAGCCGCAGGATTCTCCCTGATGTCTTCGACGATCATCTCCGCCCCTCGATCAGCTCAGGTCGGACTCGATCGATATGCGATCCGGAAACGATCAACGATCGGTGGGCGGAGCCGTTGACGGCTGACCGCCCGGGCCCCAGGCCCGGGCCTCACTCCAGGGGCAGGGGACGGCGCGGTACGGGTGCGGTGTGGATGAGAGACGTGGTCGTGTGACCGTACGGGGTGAACAGGTCGAGGATCGGTTCGAGCTCGTCGACCGCCCGCAGATGCATCGTGAAGTAGAAGCAGTCGTCGCCGGTCATCCTGTAGCACTCGACGATCTGGGGGACCTCCTGGGCGATCTTGGAAATGCGTTGCAGTTCCCGGATCGCCGGACGGATCCGGACCATCACGGTGACGGGAAAACCCAGGGCCCGTGGGTCGACCTCGGCGCGATAGCCGGTGATCACGCCTGTCTCCTCCAGCCGCTGCACCCGATCGGCCACCGCGGGCGCTGACAGGCCGACCCGGCGGCCCAGCTCGGCGAAACTCACTCTGGCCTCGACCTGCAGCTCGGCGAGGATCCGAAGGTCGAGAGCGTCGATTCCCTTGGGTTCGTATGCCCGCTCGGGCCTGATCCTTCGATTCGCCATTCTCCCAAACTACGGGCTGCTCGACGATGGAGTCATGCCGCCCACCGGCCCCCGCGCCGTCCTGTCCAAGGCGCCTCCCTGGGCCTGCTTCATGGCTCGTCGCCTCCGTGCGCGTCGCGCCGGTGGGCATCTGGCAGGCCGCTCTCATGCTGGCCGACCCGATCGCGCTCGCCCTCTACCGCGAGCTTCCGGCTGCTCCTTATGAGGGAGCCACACCACTACAGGAAGGCAAGACGGAATGCGTTACGTGAAGCTGGGCTCATCGGGGCTGAAGGTCTCCCGGATCTGCCTGGGCATGATGAGTTACGGCGATCCCGCCTCTCGGGCGTGGATGCTGCGCGAGGACGCGGCCGAGCCGATCGTGCGGCGCGCGGTCGAGGCGGGTGTGACGTTCTTCGACACCGCCGACATGTATTCGGACGGTGTGAGCGAGGAGATCACCGGGCGGCTGCTCGCGAAGCTCTTCGCACGCCGTGACGACTACGTTCTCGCCACGAAGGTCTACTTCCCGACAGGATCCGGTCCGAACGACCGAGGGCTGTCCCGCAAGCACGTGCTGGCCGGCATCGACGCCTCGCTGACTCGGCTGGGAACCGACCACGTTGATATGTACCAGATCCACCGCTGGGACCCCGAGACGCCGATCGAGGAGACCATGGAGGCTCTGCACGACGTGGTGCGGGCCGGCAAGGCGCGTTACATCGGGGCCTCCAGCATGTACGCCTGGCAGTTCGCCAAGGCGCAGCACGTGGCCGAGCGCAACGGTTGGACCAAGTTCGTGTCGATGCAGAACCACTACAACCTGGTGTACAGGGAGGAGGAGCGGGAGATGATCCCCCTCTGCCTGGACCAGGGGGTGGGAATCATCCCGTGGAGCCCGCTGGCCCGTGGACTGCTCGCCGGGAACCGGGCGCGCGGCGGTGAGCGGCGTACGATCCGGGCCGGTAGCGACCCGCTGGCCGAGACCCTGTATGAGGACGCCGACTTCGACGTCGTCGACGTGGTGTGCGCGATCGCCGGTGAACGCGGCCTGCCTCCGGCGCAGATCGCGCTCGCGTGGCTGCTCGGCAGGCCCGGAGTGAGCGCGCCGGTAGTCGGGGCGACCAAGGCGGGTCATCTGGACGACGCGATCGCGGCGGTGGAGGTGCGTCTGAGCGAGGCGGAGAGGGCCCGATTGGAGGCCCCCTACCGGCCACATCAGGTCCTCGGGCACACGTAGTGGAAGCCGGGTTTCGGATGCATCAGGAAGTCGTGGTGGGAGATGTTCCAGGCATAGGCCCCGGCCATCGCGAACTCCACCACGTCTCCGACGGCCAGGCTCACCGGCACCCGGCGGGCCAGGACGTCCTTGGGCGTGCAGAGCTGGCCGACGATGGTGACCGGCTCGCCCGGCGGCGGCGCGGCCTGGGGTGCGGCCAGGGGCTGGGAGTGGCCCTTGGTGGCGGGGGTGCGCAGGTGGTGGGTGCCCCCGGCGACCACCGCGAACAGCTCGCCGTGCACCCGTTTGACGTCGATCACCCGCGTCACGTAGCGCCCGCAGTAGACCGACAGCGCCCGTCCCGGCTCGATCCGCAGCACCTCGCCGGGACGGCGCAGTCTCGTCAGACCTTCTCCGTAGGAGCGCCAGTCGAAGCGCGCGTCCGGGTCGGCGTACGACACCGCCATGCCACCGCCGAGGTTGATCTCCTGGACGCCCAGCTCGCGCGCGTACGTCAGCACGGCCGCCGCCAGCTCCAGCAGCGCGGCGGCCTCCAGCCCGCTGGCCAGGTGGGCGTGGACGCCGCGCAGCCGTACCGCGTCCTGGCCGGACAGCAGCGCGACGCACTCGTCGATCCCGCCGGGGTCCATGCCGAACGGGGTCGCGCCGCCGCCCATGGTCAGCGACGCCCCTGCCACCGGCACGTCGAGGTTGACCCGCAGCAGCACGTCGGCGCGGCGCCCGGAGGCGAGGAGCCGTCGCAGCTCGTTCGGGCTCTCCACGTGCAGCCGCGTGACGTCGCCGAAAAGCTCCGCGTCGGTCTTCCCCGGGCCGCCGAGGGCGACGGGGACGCCGGGGAACAGCCCGCGCACGTGCGCGAGCTCCCCGCCCGAGGAGACCTCGAAGCCGTCCACGTGCCGCGCGAGCACCCGCAGCAGCTCCGGGTCGGGATTGGCCTTCACCGCGTAGTACAGCTCGACGTCCGGCAGCGCGGCCCGTACGGCCGCCGCGTGCGCGTCGAGGGAGGCCAGGTCGTAGACATAGGCGGGCAGCTCGTCCGGGACGGAACCGTTCAGGGTCATGACAGCACCGCCAGCGGGTTGGCCACCGGCACATATCCGGCAGAGCGGTCGGCCGAGCGCGCCCACCGGACCGAGAGGTTGGCCTTGGCCGGAAGCGGCGCCCCCGCCAGCAGGTCGGCCAGCGGTCGCGGCCACCCCCGTGAGCCGGCGTACCCGGCCAGCACCTCTCCGGCCACCGCCCACAGCTCCCTTGTCGATTCCGCTCCGGCGAGGGAGGCGGCGACCTCGGCGAGGTGGTTGACCATGAGGCAGTAGACCACCCGGTTCCAGCCGTCGGCCGGGTCGTAGGTGAGCGCCTCGGCGACCCGCTCCGGCAACCCGGACAGGTCGTGGCGGCCGGCGACGAGCTTGGTGCCCTCCATGTCGCGGAAGACGGCCTCCACCGGCAGCCCGGCCGTGTCCACGCCGACCAGGACGTTCTGCAGGTGGGGCTCCAGCACCACGCCGTGGGTCAGGTAGGCGTCGAGCACCGGCGGCGCGACGCGCTCCACGTAGGCGCGCCACCAGCGCACGGGCTCGTCCGGGGGATCGCCGGGAACGGCCAGCGCACCGCTCAGCAGGGGGGTCACGCCGGGGCGGCATACCGACCACGGGCTGGCGCGGACGATCACACTCAACCCCTCCAGCAGCCGGGTGCCCAGGTCGGCGGAGCGGTAGCCGGGCTCGGGGAGCCAGCGGGTGCCGGGAAAGGAGGCAGAGAGATCCCGGAACACCGGTTCGAGGCGGCGGGTCAGCTCGACCGCGCCCGCCAGCTCGTACCAGGAGTTCTTCCTGACGCAGTTGGTGATCCGCACGTCCAGGCTGAACTTCAGGCACCGGTCGATGCGCGGCTCGTAGACCGTGCGGACCGACGAGGTGGGAACCGCCATCCGCGGGCTCGGCGAGCCGTGCCCCAGATCGATCAGCCGCCCGTCGGCCAGCGGGGCGGCGAGCTCCGCCGCGAGCAGGTCCAGCTGCCACGGATGCGCCGGGAGCGGGGTGTAGCCGCGCGGCGCGGTGCCGAGCTCGTCGAGCGGGCCGGTGTCACCGGCCTCGGCCAGCACGTCGTCGCGGACCCCGAGCAGCCGCAGCGGGAAACTCGCGTGCGCCTCGGGGGCGTAGCGCAGCCAGTCGGCGCCGCCGCGCGCCTTCGGGCTGGGGTGGAACGGATGCCCGAAGACCAGCCCCTGCTCGGAGGCGAGCCACGGGTCGGCCGGGGGCGAGGTGCCGCGCCGCACCGCGAGCAGCCTCGCCATGGCGCTCCGGCTCGCGTCCACCTGCGCCGCGAACTCCTCGTTGCTCCCCCCGAGTTCGGTCTCGACGAGCCGGACGAGCATGTCCACGGAGAGCGGCTGCCAGCAACCGCGATCCAGCCACTCGGGCGTTCCCTCGATCCGCAGCGCGAGCCCGCCGTGCGTCCGGATCCGCAGCAGGGTCGCGGCGACGCGCAGCAGCGTGTACGGCTCGGCGTGCCAGACCTGTCCTCGCGGCCCGGCCACCTCCCTGACACAACAGCGCAGCAGCGACGCCAGCGACGCCTCCTCGGCGACGGCGGCGGCGGGGGAGTCGAGGGCGAGGCCGGTCATGGAGTCCCTCTCATGATCACGTTCTGCGGGGTCTGTGAGCTCTGTGGGGTCTGTGAGCTCTGCGGGGTCTGTGAGCTCTGCGGGTTCTGTGCGGTCTGCGGGATCTGCGGGGGCTGACGAAGATAGTTGGGGCCGCTGGTGCCGTAGAACTTGTTCACGTCGCGTGCCCCGGTGCGCGCCTTGTCCACCAGGGTGCCGGCGGTGATCATCGATTTGCCGACGAGCCGGGCGGCGTCGAGGGTCCTGGCCCGCAACAGCCGGGCCATCGGGTCGTCCCCGTGCTCGACCAGCGCTTCCTTGAGCGTGTCGCGGACCAGCCGGGAGGCCTGCGGCGACGGCAGCGCGCCGAACGTCACCGCCGCGGCGGCCAGATGCAGGGTGATGGTCACGAACACGTCGGCGAGCGCGTGCGGGTCGTCGGTCAGCATCCGCGCGTCGGTGAAGTCGGGCACCGCGAGTCCCGCCGCGCGCAGCCGGTCCGGCGAGGTCAACAGCCCGTCGTTGTCCTTGATCAGCAACTTGGCCGGACCGTCGCCCAGCACGAGCGAGAGGTTCTGCTGGTGGGCTTCCAACGCCGTGCCGTAGCGGACGAAGAGCCGCACGTGGAAGCCGAACAGCAGCCGCAGGTATTCGGTGAGCAGCCGCGTCACGTCCCCGCCGTACCACCGCCCGGCGAGCTCCTCCACCACCGGCCCGCCGCCCGGCAGGGGAGCGGTGAGCGCGGCCACCGGCACGATCCGCCCCGCCGGGAGGCGCCGAAGGAGCCAGCCCAGGTACTCGTGACCCGCGTGGGCGTATGTCTGCTCGTCGGCGAGCAGCACCCGGGAATCGGGCATCTCTCGTAGCAACCGCTCGGCCCGCGCCCCGTCGGCCAGCGTGTCCGGCTTGATCGAGCGCCGGTTGCGCAGCCCGAGCGTGCTGGTGGCCAGCGGCAGTTTCAGGTGCGTGTCCCGGCCGACCATGACCGTGCGCATCGACAGGGTGGGCCTGACCTCCAAATACGGCTCCGACCCCATGACCGCCCAGGGAATCTCCTCGACCGCGGGCACCGTCAGCGGATGCACCGGGAACAGCACGTGCGTCCCGGCCAGGTCCTCCGGCAGCCCGGCCGCGGTGAACTCCGGCGCGAACGGCGGCGCCGCTCCGCTCACCCGCTCCCGGGGCACCGCCGCCCAGCGCAACTCGAAGGCGGGCGCGAACTCCGGCGCGTAGGCCGCCAGTTCCTCATCCGACAGCCCGGCCCGGCAGCGCGCCGTCGGATAGACCGGGTGGTCGGCGAAGGCCGCCAGCGTTTCGTAGCGTACGGCTCCCGCCCGCGCGTGCGGCCGGGCGGCCGCGTGGGCGTCGTGGTCCCGCCGGATGACGCTGACGTCGTGGCTCGGCGGAGCGGTGGAGCCGGGTCGGGGAGCCGCGGGGGCCGCAGAGATCGTGGGGGCCGAGGGGATCGTGGGAGCCGCTGGGGCCGCGGGGGCTTCGTGGCTCAGCCGGGCGATCACCTCGTCGCGGTGGGCGTCGTGCAGGTCGAGGGCGCGCAGCGCCTCGTGGCACTCCCGGGTGAACGCCTCCACTCCGGCGCTGTCGGCCGGATCGGAGATCTCCCTCAGGGCGCTCAGGACCTCTTCCAGGCGGAGCGTCTCCTCCGGGGCCACCACGAAATCCTGGAACAGCGAGCCCGGTGTCAGCCGTACCCGCCGGTCGCCGGGCAGCAACAGCGCGACGCCGTCCTTGCTCCGGGTCACCCGCCCGGCCAGGCCTCCGTAGTCCTCGCGGAGGAGCGCGTCGAGGACGCGGGCGGCCAGGTACGGCTCCCGCCCGCTCGCGGCGCGTGCGCCGCTCATGCGATCACCCACGGGTGCCCGGCGGTGAAGGCCGCGACGGCCGTGTCCACGCTCGCCCGGTCGGCTCCGATCGCGCGGACGATCCCCAGGTAGTCGCGGTTGGTGTTGCTCAGGTCGATCCGGTCGCCCACGGCGCGCAACGGCCGGTGCCAGAGCCTGACCTCGTCATCGGCGGCCGGCGCGACCATGCCCGGAGCCGTCACCACGGTCCCCGGCCGGTCGGCCACCAGGCTCAACGCGGTCCCGTGCCGTCTCGGTCCCCGATGGCTGCCGGCCCTGTTCTGACCGGCCCTGTTCTGACCGGCCTCGTTCTGACCGGCCCTGTTCTGACCGGCCTCGTTCTGACCGATCCCGTTCTCACCGGCCGCCGCCGGATCGGGCAGCCCCGACCCCAGGTGGACGCCGAGGATGTGCTCGAACAGCGGGACGCCCAGCAGGTCACCCAGAAGGAAGTCGCAGTGGTCGCCGATCACCCGGTAGTTGACCTCGATGATCCGCGGCCCGGCAGGTGTCATCACGTACTCGGTGTGGCAGGCGCCGAAGCCCACCCCCAGCGCGTCCAGCGCCTTCAGCACGTGCTCGCGGGCGGGCGGGGGCTCCCAGTCGAGCCGCTCCTCCACGAAGTACGGCAGCGGCCCGAGGGTGGTCCGGAAGCCGCCGAGCACCCGCACGCTCCTGCCGTCGCCGAGGGTTTCCAGCGTGTGCAGCGGGCCGTCGAGATACTCCTCCACCACCAGAGTCTCGCCCGGCCGCCGGTCCCGGATCGTCCGTACGGCCGTGGCGAGCTCACCGGCGTCCCGCGCCAGCACGACGTCTTCGCTGGCCACACCCTCGCGGGGCTTGACGACCACGGGAAACGGCTGGTCCGGCGGAACCGGGTCGCCCGGCGCCAGCCGTAGGGACCGGACGGTCTCGACCCCGGCCGCCGCCAGCCGGCGTCGGGTGAGGGCCTTGTTCTTGGTGGTGACACAGGCACGCCAGTCCTTGCCGGGCAGGCCGAAGTAGGCGGCGGCGAGGGCGGTTTCCGCCTGGATGTGGTCGGAGTTGGAGAAGATCGCATCCGGTGCGTGGTGGTGCGCGATGGCGTCGATCATCGCTCGTGCGTCCCGGACGTCGCAGTGGAGCACCTCGGTCCCCGTGTCCAGATGGTGCTCCGGCCGGTCGGTCAGGATCGTGACGTCACAGCCCAGCGCGCGCGCCGCCGGGAGGAATCCGTCCGTGACGGAGTCGGTCGGTTTGAGCGCGGTGAGGTACAGCCGCAATGCAGGGACCCCCGATATCAGGTAAGCCTAACCTAACTCGCTTTATCCTAGCGGGGCGGAGATCATCGCGCTGGCCGGATCGCGCATCCGGTGACATCTCACCGGAAAGCAAGCGCTCATCCCGACGAAGCGAACCCGGGCCGCCTCGGCCGCGCGCCCGCAGAGATGGCCTACCGGCTCGCCCCGGCGCCGCGACCGGCGGTTCCGGCGAGATGTGGGGGACGCCGGAAACCGGCCCTGTTCTGCGGCGTAGGATGTCCACTCGGTCTGGGAGGCGGGGCGACGTGGAGATCACCACACAAGAGGGACTACTGGGGCCGCTGCTGCTCGCGCGCAGTGCCGTCGATCGTTCGGCGGCTCTGCGCGGCGACGCCGAGTGGCTCAAGCGGGCGTGGGCCGACGGCGCGAGCCGGGTCGTGGTCGTCGACGACGGGCAGGCGCTGGTCCGGCGAAACGGAGACGAGGCCACACTGGTGCTCCTGCCCACGGCCGAAGCGCCCGAGGGCGAGCGCTACCTGCTCGGCGTGGACACCGAGGGCATCGTCTACTTCGCGGTGTCGGCCCCACTGGCGGGGGTCGCCCACGAGCACGAGTTCAGCCGGATCGTCGCACCGCTGACCCCCTCGGCCCTGCAGGAGGGGCAGCCCGTCGCGGCGGGGCTCCGCCAGGTGGGTTCGCTGCTCGGAGACCTGGACGCCGGACTGCTGGTCTACGCGGTCGCACTGGAGGCCTGGCACTCCACCCACGAGTTCTGCCCGCGCTGCGGCAGCCACACCGAGGTGCGGGCGGGCGGGCACGTGCGCGTCTGCCCCCAGGACGGCGGCCAGCACTTCCCCCGGGTCGACCCGGCGGTGATCATGCTTGTTCACGACGACGACGGCCGGTGCCTGCTGGCCCGGGGGCCGCAGTGGCCCGAGGGGCGGCTGTCGGTGCTCGCCGGGTTCGTCGAGCCGGGCGAGTCGCTGGAGCACGCCGTCGCCCGGGAAGTGATCGAGGAGGTCGGCGTGCACGTCGCCGACCCCCGCTACCTCGGCAGCCAGCCCTGGCCGTTCCCCCGCAGTCTGATGCTCGGCTTCTTCGTGCGGGCGACCACGACCGAGCTCGTCCTGGACCCCGAAGAGATCGCCGAGGCCCGCTGGTTCAGCCGCGCCGAGTTGACGGCCGCCCTGGAGAGCGGCGAGGTGCGCCTGCCGCCGGAGGTCTCGATCGCCCGCAGGCTGATCGAGACCTGGTACGGCGGGCCCCTGGCCGGAGACTGGTGATCAGACGCTCAGACGGGCCTTGACCTCGATCACCGAGGGGTTGGTCACGGCCGTGCCGTCTTCGAACAGCACGGTCGGCACTGTCTGGTTACCGTTGTTGACACTCATGACGAACTGCGCGGCATCGGGGTTGCTCTCGATGTCGATCTCCCGGTAGGAGATGCCCTCGCGGGTGAGCTGAGACTTCAGCCGCTTGCAGGGGCCGCACCAGGTGGTGGTGTAAACAGTCAGCGCCATTTCGTGAAATCCCCTCATGTGACGTTCGGCGCTCATGGCAACAAAGCGAGAGCCGTTCATCTTCCCGGGGTCGAAGCGGCCTGACCCTCCCCGTGTTCAGAGCAGCCGGGCCGCGATCCAGGCCTGCACCGTCTCGGCCACACCGGGCAGCCGGTACATCGGCGAGCTGTGCTCGGCACCCGGCTCGGTCAGCACCGTCATGTGCACGCCGAACCGGGCCAGGCGATCCTTGAGGCGGATGCTGTGCTCGGCCGGCACGAACTCCTCATCCGAGTGCAGGGTCAGAACGGGCGCGTCACCGCGGCTGGCGTGCAGCGGCACCTCCATGCTGTTCCAGACCTTCGGGCACTCGCCGGGCTCGCAGCCCCCGGCGAGGCGGATGGCCGACTCGCGGAGCTTGCGCCTGTTGGCGTCGGCGGTGTCGGCGCCCTCGTTGTAGGCGGTGAGCGGTGAGACCACCGGGGAGATGCCGACCACGCCGCGCAGGCCCGGCAGGCCCTCCTTGTAGGTGCCGACGGCCGTGGACAGGTGACCTCCGGCGGAGAAGCCGACGACCACGTAGGCCTTCGGGTCGAAGGACCACAGGGCGGCGTGCCTGCGCGCCGTCGCGATGGCGTCGAGGGTGTCGGTGCGCTGGGCGGGCCAGGCCGCCTCACCGGAGAGACGGTAGTTGATGTTGAAGACCACGTAGCCCTGCTCGGCGTAGCTCCGGCTCACCGCGGTCATGTACTTCTTGTCCCCGGACGACCACCAGCCGCCGTGGATCAGGAAGACGCCCGGGCGCACGCGGCCGTCGGAGTGCTGCCAGACGTCCATCCGCTGGCGGATGTGGGGGCCGTACGAGACGGTATCGACCGAGAAGCTCTGGGACAGCGGGTCGGCCGTCGAGGTCGAGGTCGGCGTCGGAGTCGGGACCGGAGTGGCGGTGGGCGTCGGATCGCCCTTCCTCGTGCTCGCGGTCTTCCCCACCGCCGCCGCGGCCTTCGCCACCGGCGTGGTCGTGACCGCGGGCGCGGCCTTCCCCGCGGAGCCGGTCGTGACCGCGGGCGCGGCCTTCCCCGCGGAGCCGATCCTGACCGCGGCCGTGGCCTTCGCGCCCGACCCGGCCCCCGGCTGCGAGGGGGCCGAGGCGGCGTGGGCCACCGGGGACGCCTGCACTGCGGTGGAGCCGATCACCAGCGCCGCCAAGGCGAGCGCACTCACGGTTACCGCAGTTCGCACGGGTCTCTTCCTTCCCCCAAGGCACAGTTCGTTCCCCATTGTGGGGGAAACAGCCCTGTCTGTGCACCTCGCCGAACGACATAGGTTGACGGCGGCATGTTGCCAGAATGAGCGATGCTTGGCGACTGACTGGGAGGATGTTTTCATCCGCCCGTTAAACAGCGTGAAGGAGTCTCCGTGGAGCCCGACGACGTTCTGGCGGGGCTGGATCCCGAACAGCGCGAGGTGGCGCAGGCCGTTCGCGGACCGGTCTGCGTGCTCGCGGGAGCGGGCACCGGCAAGACGCGGGCCATCACCCACCGCATCGCGTACGCCGTGCGCAGCGGGGTCGTCGACGCGCAGAGCGTACTGGCCGTGACGTTCACCACACGCGCGGCAGGGGAGCTGCGGCAGCGGTTGCGGCAGCTCGGCACGCCCGGGGTGCAGGCACGCACCTTCCACGCCGCCGCGCTGCGCCAGCTCACCTACTTCTGGCCGCGGGTCATCGGCGGCGACCCGCCCAAAGTGGTCGAGTCGAAGCTTCCGCTGCTGATCGACGCCTGCCGTGGCATCCGCAGGAACGCCGACCGATCCGAGCTGCGCGACGTCGCCTCCGAGATCGAATGGGCCAAGGTCACCCAGGTCGGCCCGGAAGACTACGCCGAGGCCGCCAGGAAGGCCGGCCGGACACCACCGATTCCGGCCGAGGACGTCTTCCGGCTCTACGACGCCTACGAGAGGCTCCGCCGCGAGCGGCACCTGGTCGACTTCGAGACCATCCTCGAGCTCACCGCCGCCGTGATGACCGAGCACCGCGAGGTGGCCGGCCAGATCCGCCAGCAGTACCGCCACTTCGTCGTGGACGAGTACCAGGACGTCAACCCGCTGCAGAAGCTGCTGCTCGACACCTGGCTCGGCGGACGCGACGACCTGTGCGTGGTCGGCGACCCCAACCAGACGATCTACTCCTTCACCGGCGCGACCCCCCGCTACCTGACCGGCTTCTCGGTCGAGCACCCCGACGCCGCGGTGATCAAACTGGTTCGCGACTACCGGTCCACCCCCCAGGTCGTCTCCCTCGCCAACCGGGTGCTCGACAAGGCGAGGACCCCGCACAAGCTCGCCTTGATCGCCCAGCGTCCGGACGGTCCCGAGCCCGTCTTCGCCGAGTACGACGACGAGACCGCCGAGGCCGAGGGGGTGGCGCGCGCGGTGAAGAAGCTCGCCGACACGGGGGTGCCGACCCGCGAGATCGCCGTGCTGTTCCGCGTCAACGCCCAGTCCGAGGCCTACGAGCAGGCCTTCACCAAAGCGGGCATCCCCTACCTGCTGCGCGGCGCCGACCGCTTCTTCGAACGCCCCGAGGTCCGTCAGGCCGTCGTGCTGCTGCGCGGCGCCGCCCGTTCCGCGGCGGACGACGACGAGCTGGCCCCGACCGTCCACCACATCCTCGCCGGCATCGGCCTGACCCCCGAGGCGCCCGGGGGCGGCAAGGCCCGGGAGAAGTGGGAGTCGCTGAAGGCCCTGGCCGACCTGGCCGAGGACATCGCCGCCGAGGGCGGAGACCTGCCCGCCTTCGTGGCCGAGTTGGAGCGCCGGGCCAGCGAGCAGCACGCGCCGCCGGTCGAAGGCGTGACGCTGGCCTCGCTGCACGCCGCCAAGGGGCTGGAGTGGGACGCGGTCTTCCTGGTCGGCGTCACCGACGGCATGATGCCGATCATCTACGCCGAGACGCCTGACCAGATCGAGGAGGAACGCCGTCTTCTCTATGTCGGCGTCACCCGGGCACGGGCCCACCTGGCGCTGTCGTGGGCGCTGGCGCGCTCTCCGGGAGGCCGCCGCTCCAGGAAACCCTCCCGGTTCCTCGACGGCCTCACGGGACGTCCGGCCGCGCCGGGCCGTTCGGCGTCGCCGGCGCCGAAGGACCGCCGGACGGTCGCCGCACCGGTGAGCTGCCGCGTCTGCGCCAAGACCCTCGTCGCCGCCGCCGAGCAGAAGCTCGGCAGGTGCGCCGGCTGCCCGGCCGACTACGACGAGGCCCTGCTGGAACGCCTGAAGGCCTGGCGCACGAGCGTCGCCAAGGAGACCAAGGTCCCGACCTACGTGATCTTCACGGACGTCACCCTGCAGGCGATCGCCGAGCGGGCGCCGGTCTCCGAACAGGACCTGCTGGCCATCACCGGAATCGGACGCGTCAAACTGGAGCGGTACGGCGAGGCGGTTTTCGCCCTCTGCCGTGCTGCCACAGATCAGACGGAGGACGCGTGAACGAGGCGCTCAAGGAGCTGCTGGACCTGCTGGATCTGGAGCAGATCGAGCTCGACATATTCCGGGGCCGTAGCCCCGAGGAGCGCATACAGCGTGTGTTCGGCGGCCAGGTGGCCGCCCAGGCGCTGGTGGCCGCCGGCCGGACGGTGCCGTCGGAGCGCCACGTCCACTCGCTGCACGCCTATTTCATCCGCCCGGGAGACCCGGCGATCCCGATCGTCTACAACGTCGAGCGGGTCCGCGACGGCCGGTCGTTCACCACCCGCCGGGTCTCGGCCATCCAGCACGGCAAGGTGATATTCACCATGTCGGCCTCCTTCCACGTCATGGAGACCGGGGTCGAGCACCAGGCGACGGTCATGCCGGAAGTGGTCGGGCCGGAGGATCTGCCCATGTTCCAGGACCGGATGCTGGCGGTCGTGGGGGAGGATCCGATGTGGCAGGAGTGGCTGGCCAAGCCGCGTCCGGTGGACGTCCGCTACGTGACCCCCCTCAACTGGGAGGCCCACCGCGACCCGGCGCTGCGCGGGTCCGAGACCAACGTGTGGTTCCGCTACGACTCGGAGCTGCCCGACGATCCGCTGCTGCACGTGGTACTCGCCGCCTACGCCTCGGACTTCACCCTGGTGGACACCGTGCTGCTGACACACGGTCTGGCCTGGGGGGCGTCCAACATCTCCGGAGCCTCTTTGGACCACGCGATGTGGTTCCACCGTCCCTTCCGGGCCGATGACTGGATCCTGTACGCCCAGGAATCGCCCTGGTCGGGGGCGGCGCGCGGACTGGCCAGGGGAGAGATGTTCACCCGCTCCGGCGAGCTGGCGGTATCGGTGGTGCAGGAGGCCATGATCCGTATGAGTTAGTTGTAAAACTGCAGGTAGAAAATATGTTGCCCCTCCCCGCGACCGGGGTTTAGGGTCATGGTCATGCAAGTCGGACGGTCCTGTCCGACGATCCGTAGATGGAGGTGAGTCCGCTGTGAAGATCAACATGATGTCGGCCCAGTCCGGGCTCGCTTTCACGCGTCACAGCACCACTCTGCCCTGCGGCAGTCAGGCCCTCCTCACGGTCGGCGCGGCTGCCCAGCTTCAGCAGGAGCAGTCTGCCCGCATCCAGATTTCGGCCGGCCGTACGACCGCCCTGACCGCCTTCCCGGCGGCGGGTGTCCTGGCCGTCCCGGCGCCTGATGCAGGCGGCTACGCACCGACCGAGCACGCCCGTAAGGGTGGACTGCGAGGTCCGCATTCCTGGAGGCAACCTCCGGTCATAACCTGACCGAGAAAAAGCCTTCAGGCCGCGGATCCGCAACCAGGATCCGCGGCCTTCTTGTTTTTCCGCGTCGTTCCTGACCCCCACCCAGAGGTAACCAAAGATCAACACCTAACAGAGAGGTGAAGCAGATGGGGGCCCAGACGATCATGGACCTGATCGACGAAGCCGCAATCCCCTGTCGTACCGACCCCGACCTCTGGTTCGCCGAGTCTCCGGAGGACGTGGAGTTCGCCAAGGCGCTCTGCGGAGGCTGCCCGATCCGGCAGGCCTGCCTGGCTCGGGCGCTTGAGCGCGAGGAGCCCTGGGGCGTCTGGGGTGGCGAGCTCATTCTCCGGGGAGCCGTCGTTCCGCGGAAGCGTCCGCGTGGACGTCCCCGCAAGACCCCGCTCGCTGCCTGATCAACCAAGAACCTGAAAGTCCTGAAAGGACCACTTCCGATGACTTACCCCACCACCCAGAGCCTGACCTCGTTCTCTATGCAAGAAGAACTGGTTCGGGACCGAATACGGACCCTCCACCGCGAGGCGGAGGAGCAGCGTATGGCCTCGGGCGTCATCCGCCTGCGGCGCGCCCGTCGTGACGCGGAGCGTGCCTCCACGCGCCTTCGCCACGCGCTCCTGCGCCTCGTCTGATCCGGTGAGGATCAGCGGTGAACAGCCACATGGCCGTATAGCCGCATAGCCGTATAGCCGAAAAGGGGTGGCCCGTCCGAACGGGCCACCCCTTTTCGCCGTGCGGAGCCGCTTCGGTTCGCCGTGCGGAGCCGCTTCGGTTCGCCGTGCGGAGCCGCTTCGGTTCGCCTGCAGAGCCACCCTTTTCGCCGTGCGAGCCGCTTCGGCCGCGCTGTCGGGTTCGCGCGTGGCTCAGCTCGCGGCGACCGCGCGCTCCTCCGGATCCTCTTCGGCGAAGCCGGGAACCCAGCGGATCACCTCTTCACGGAAGCGGGCGGTGGCGCCGAGCTGGCAGAGCACTCCCACCCCGGCCGCGTGCACCCGGTGAATGAGCACGTAGGAAACCGGCAGGTTGAGCTGGCGCACCACGTTGCCGGGGCGTAGATCGGTGACCATGGCCGCCTGGTGCTGCAGCCATTCCCTGCTGAAGGTGAACTCCTCGACCGCGGTCGGCTCGACATAGGGGGCGAGGAAGGCCCGTAGCGCCTCCATGTCCACCTCGATGTGCGGGAGGATGAAGCCCTCCTCGCGCAGCCCCTGGACCACGGTGGCCATGTCGCCGTTGTTGAAGATGCGGGTCAACGTCCCGAAGACCGGTGGGTAGCCGTCCGGCAGCCGGTTGACGGCGCCGAAGTCGAGCACGCACAGCCGCCCGTCCTGCGTGATCCGGAAGTTTCCCGGATGGGGGTCCGCGTGCAGCATGCCCACTCGCGAGGGGGAGGAGAACAGGAACCGGACGAGGAGGAGCCCGGCACGGTCACGCTCCTCCTGGGTGCCCTCGCTGATGATCCGCGACAGCGGGGTGCCGTCCACCCACTCGGAGACGAGCACCTGCTCGTTGGCGGCGATGACGTCCGGCACCATGAAGTCGGGATCGTCCTTGTACTCCAGCGCGAAGGCGTGCTGCGCCTCGGCCTCGTGGAGGTAGTCGAGCTCCTCGACCACCCGCTCCCGCAGCTCGCTGAGCACGGCCTTGATGTCGAGGCCGGGCAGCAGCACCCCGAAGAGCTTGCCGAGCCTGGCCAGCTGTGTGAAGTCCGACAGCAGTGCCTTGCCCGCCCCCGGATACTGGATCTTCACCGCGACCGTCCGGCCGTCGTGCCAGACGGCCTTGTGCACCTGACCGATCGACGCGGCGGCGGTCGGCCTGTCCTCGAACGACAGGAAATTCTCCCGCCAGTCGTCTCCCAGCTGCTCGACGAGGACCTTGCGCACGGTGGCGGCCGGCAGCGGCGGGGCGGAGTCCTGCAGTTTGGTCAGGGTCGCGCGGTAGGGGCCGGCGATCTCCGAGGGCAGGGCGGCCTCGAAGATGGACAACGCCTGGCCGAGCTTCATCGCCCCGCCCTTGAGCTCTCCCAGAACCTTGAAGATCTGTTCGGCGGTGCGTTGCTGGATTTCCTGGGCGACGATCTCTGCTGGCTTGCCCCCGATCCGTTTCCCCAGCCCGAGGGCAGTGCGGCCGGCGAACCCGATCGGGAGGGCCGCCAGCTTGGCGGAGCGCGCAACGGCGCGGCGCGGAAGGTCACTCACCTTTGGTTTGCGGCGTGTCCGCCGTACAGCGTGACGCCGCTCCCTCCCTTCGGTGTGGTGTCTATCAGCGGCAGGTAGCCGACGCGACCATTGTTAGCGAACCCGTATCGTTTCGGAAGCAACGACATTGAGGATGAACACTCCAGGATCGCCGCTTCCATCTCCAATCAGGCAATACATCTGTTGTGCTGTTCGTCACAGTTGGTTCCCGCCCATCGACCAGAGCAAGCGCATGGCCGGCCGCCGCAGCCGCCACCAGTGACGACATCACCGTGCCACAGGCGATCTCCCCTGCGGGAAAGCCACCCAGGCGGGCACTGACGATCGGCCAGCCGGGGTCGCGATCGCGTCGAATCAAATCTAGGCACTGCAGACAGGTGCTTCGCCCGGGCAACACCATCGGGCCGACCGATCCGAAACCCTCGAAGGCGGTCACCAGCAGGTGCGGGACCTTCCAGGCGACGAGCTCCCCGACCAGCAGCCCATCCAGCGGCCCCACCGGCGCGAGGATCGCCAGATCGGGCATGCGGGCGCCGTCGGCGAGCCGGGCCGCGGCCTCACCGGTCCACGCGGTGACCTCGGGCGCCAGAGCCCTGGCCACCGCGACGGCGCCGTCCTGCCTGCTCATCCCCACCTCGGCCCAGGTCAGGCCGCCGGGAACGACATCCTGGGGGCGGGCCGTACCGGGATCGACGACGCACAGGTGGCCGATCCCGGAGGCGGCGAGCAGCGCGACGACCTGCGCGCCCACCCGGCCCGCCCCGTACACCCGCACCCGGGCATCGCGCCTGCGCTCCAGCGCCGCCAGCCCGCCGTCGGTCGTGCCGGGGGAGAGGGAGAGCGCGTCCAGGTCCGGTTGGAGCCGGTCCCGGCCGGCCGGCGTGAGCGCGCGCAGCGGGCCGGGGGCTGTTCCGGCGTCGTCGACCAGCCCCCGGCTGACCAGCAGGTCGAGCAGGATCCGGCCGCGCTCCTCGCCGATCCCGGCGTCGGCCGCGCCGGACAGCACCCCGGGAAGATCCCGCACGCCGTCCAGGCTCTCCACCCAGCGGCGCACCTCGGGTTCGAGATCGGCCAGCACCACCGCGTGCCGGGGGTGCAGGCCGAACTGCAGGGTGCGCCCATCACGTGCGACCCTGCGCAACGCGGGCTTCAGACGCGGTCTCATACGGCCTCTTTCCCCGGTGGCGTGCCGGTTCTCCTCGGTGGCGTGCCAGCGTGCCACGCCGTCGCGAGCCTCCGGACGCCTTTCCCGCCGCCTGTGGATAACTCCCGCACCCCTGCGGACGACTGTGGGCGACCGTCGTGCATTACGCTCCCCGGCATGAACGAGCTCTTGGTCGACCGGCGTGACGACGGTGTCGTGCTGCTCACCCTGAACGCCCGGACCGGCGCAATTCGATGACCGACGGGATGACCGAGCAGTGGCGGCAGGCGATCGCCGACCTTCGCCGGGACCGGGACGTGCGGTGCGTGGTGGTCACCGGAGCCGGGAGCGCCTTCTGCTCCGGCGGGGACCTGTCCTGGCTCGCCGAGCGCGGCGCCGAGAACGTGCCCGCCCTGCGCGAGCGGATGCTCGGCTTCTACCGCACCTGGCTGGCCGTGGCCGACCTGGAGGTGCCGACCATCGCCGCGGTCAACGGCGCCGCCGTCGGGGCGGGCCTGTGCTTCGCCCTCGCCTGCGACCTGGTCTACGCCGCGGAGGAGGCCAGGCTCGCCGCTCCCTTCACCTCCCTCGGCCTGCACCCCGGCATGGCGGCGACCTACCTGCTGCCCCGGGTCGCGGGAGTGGGGGTCGCCCGGGAGATGCTGCTGACCGGGCGGACCATGCTGGGCGCCGAGGCGGCGTCGGCGGGACTGGTCACCAGGGCGTTTCCTCGCGAGTCGCTGTTGGCGGAGGTGCTGGAGATCGCCTCCCGGACCGCCGCCAACGCGCCCATCGCCACCCGGCTCACCAAGGTCGCCCTCGCCGGCGGCGGGCACGCGGACCTCGACGCCGCACTGCGCTGGGAATCCCTCGCCCAACCTGTCACCATGACCTCAGACGACATGCTTGAAGGGCTGGCGGCGCAGAGAGAACGGCGGATCCCGCGATTCGGCAACTCCTGAGACAGGCGATATCCAGGTTAATTAGATAAGTCGCCGCCATAGCTGATCGGTCTCGCTGAACAATCAACGAACGGGGATTGACCAGCCAGAACGTGTTCTGCCCTCTGGTGTGAATTCGTCATTCTCGGCTACCGTTCATATGTGCCCCCCGAGACAGTCGAGGTCCGTCGAAGTTCTCGTCGCCGCCGGACGGTTTCCGCGTACCGCGACGGCGAGAAAACGATCGTGCTGCTTCCCGCAGGATTGAGCATCACCGACGAGGAACAATGGGTACGACGGATGCTCGACCGACTCGCGGCCAAGGAGCAACGAAGACGTCCCTCCGACGACGACCTGCTCGAGCGGGCCAGCGAGCTGTCGGTGCGCTATCTCGGCGGCAAGGCGAATCCGTCGAGCGTGCGATGGGTCGACAACCAGCAGCACCGCTGGGGCTCGTGCACTCCCGACCACGGCACCATCAGGATCTCCACACGGCTGCGGGGCATGCCGTCATGGGTGGTCGATTATGTGATCATGCACGAGCTCGTGCATCTTCTGGTGCCCAGTCACGGTCCCCGGTTCTGGGCGTTGGTGGAAAAATATCCCAAGGCCGAAAGGGCGCGGGGATTCCTCGAGGGATTCTCCATGGCGGCCAACGGCACCGCGGAGGAATGTTGACGGCGGAGCGAGAGCGAGTGGTGGCGGTCGTCGTCACGCCCTCGATGACGGGAGCGACGCCCCCCGGGGTCGATGCCACCGAATTCCTGACGGCCATGGCCGAGGACACCTACGAGCTCGTCGCCGGCCTCGACTTCGTCTCGCCGGTCGTGGTGACGAGCGTGCCGGGCATGGAGGAGATCGTCTGGCCGGGCACCCCGGTCGTGGAGATCGCCGACCTGTCCGGAGAGGCCCTGGTCCGGGCCGCTTTCGCCGCCCTGCCGTACGGTGAACAGGCGGTGCTGCTGAGCGGTGACGCGCCGGACCTGCCTCCCCTGCTCATCGGCAAGCTCTTTCGCGCGCTCGGCCGGGCGCGGATGGCCGTCTGTCCGGCCGCCGACGGCGGCGCCGTGGCCATGGCCGCCCACCTGCCCTATCCCGGCTGGGCCGGCGCGGGATTCGACGACCACGACCCGCTCAAGGCGTTACGCGCCTCGGCGCCGGGCCCCCGGACCGTCGCCACCGGCCCGTCGTGGCACCGCCTGCGCACCCCCGGCGACCTCGCGAGGCTCGACCCGGGCCTCGAGGGCTGGGACAACACCCGGGCGCTGCTGTCGGCGTGAGCCGGTGCGCCGGAGACCGGTCCGGTGACGGACCGCCGATCCCCGGCGTGAGCCGCGTCACGACCGGGGCAGCCGCAGATCGGCGAAGACGGCCCGGTGGTCGGTGTCGGGGACGGTGTGCACGCTCACCTCGCCGACCTTCACCCGCTGATCCACCAGCACGTGGTCGATGGTGATGAGCGGCGGGACCCGCCTGTTGGCGGGCCAGGTGGGGATGAGCCCCCGACCGGTCCTGTCGGCCGAGTCCGCGTACCCCCGGCCGATGAGACGGCGCAGGGCGGCGTGGTCGAGGCTGGCGTTGAAGTCGCCGGCGAGGATGCGGATGCGGCCGGGGTCGGCCGGGGGAAGAGCCTCCAGCGCCGCCGCCCACTCCCGGACATCCTCGCCCAGCGGCGCGTAGGGATGCACGTCGACGAACTCGACGGGCTTGACGCCGGGGAAGGTGATCGTGGCGGCGGGCATGTTGTGCCCGACCGGCCGGAACAGACCCTCCAACGGAACCAGCGGATATCTGGCGTACAGGCCGCTGCCGCGCGCACCCGCGTCCGCCGCCAGCAACCGGTGCGGCAGCAACTCCCCGATCCCGGCCGCGTCCAGCTTCCCGACCAGCTCCGGAGTCAGCTCCTGAGTGCTCAGCACGTCGGGTCTCAACCGCCGGACCAGGTCCATCACGGTCCCGGGGTCGGCTTCGCCGAACAACATGTTGAGGGTCAGCACCCGTAGCGGCGGCCCGGAAGAGGTCTCCGCGGCGCCGACGGCCCGCGGCAGAACGCTGAGGCCGAACGCCGCGGCGGTGACCAGCGCGACGCCGGCCGCCGCGCGGTTACGGGTCAACACGGCCAGGAGCACCGGGACGAGCGAGCCCGCCGCCACGTACGGCGTTCCGGTCATGAGCTGGGTGGCCAGCGACCCCTGCTCCAGCCCCGCCACCCGTGCCACGGCCCAGGCGGCGAACGGGGCGACCAGCACCCAGGTGAGAGCCCGGGAAATCGGTCGGCGCCGCCGTGACGGTGTCACGATCGCCCCGCCCACGCCTTTCTCGGCTGTGATGTCCGCGCTCACGCTTCCCCGCCTCGCTCGTCACGCCAGTGAGCGGGACGGTATCCAGGGTGATGTGAGACGAGCATAAAACGAGCCGGCTCACAGGGAGCGCATGACCTCCCGGGCGCGGCGCGCCAGGCGGCGGGTCGCCTCGTCGGAGAGTTCGGGGATCTCCTCCACCGGGAACCACCTCAGGTCGAGCGACTCGTCGCTGATCACGGCCTCGACATCGGCCGGGGCGACCGCGCCGTACTCCACGTCCAGGTGGTGGCTGTGCGGCGGATGGCACCAGACGCGGTGCCGGTCGAGGGCGAGCGGCCCGGGCAGCAGCCGCAGGCCGGGGATGCCGGACTCCTCGGTGGCCTCCCGCAGCGCCACGTCCTCGAGCGAGGTGTCGCCGGGCTCGCAGTGGCCGCCCATGGGCAACCACATCCCGGCCTTGGGGTGCAGCGTGAGCAGCACCCGCCGGCCGTCGTGGGAGAGCACCGCGGTCGTGGCCGTCAGATGACCCGGCACGCACTCGCGCCACATCGCGTCCTCGTGGGCGTGCACATGGTCGAGGAACTCCTTGCGGAGGATCTCCTCTTGCGCCGTCGGCGCGGCCCACGCTGAGAGCACGCCCTGCGCGTGCGCGCGCAGACTCACGCGGATTCGCCGCCCTTCTCCCCGCCTCCGTCGCCCTTGTCGTCCTTGCCGTCCTCGTCCTGCTCGGTGGCGGACTCCCGCAGGGACGCCTCCAGCCCGGACAGGTCGAACTCGGGCTCCCCCCGGACGAAACCCTGGGGGTCGTCGAGGTCGTCGGCGGTCGGCATCAGGTCGGGATGGCTCCAGACCGCGTCCCGGCCGTCGACACCGCGATCGGCCTCCAGCGCCTGCCACAGAGCCGCCGCCTCACGCAGCCGGCGGGGGCGTAGTTCGAGGCCGACGAGCGTGGCGAAGGTCTGCTCGGCGGGACCGCCGGTCGCCCTGCGGCGCCGTACCGTCTCCGCCAGCGCGGCCGAGGAGGGCAGCTTGCCGTCGGCGGCGCCGTCCACGACCGTGCCGACCCAGCCCTCGACCAGCGCGAGCATGGTCTCCAGCCGGCTCAGCGCGGCCTTCTGCCGCTCGGTCTCCTCGGGCTTGAGCAGGTTGCCGCCGCTCAGCGCCTGCTGGAGCTGCTCGGGATTGTTGATGTCGAGCCCGCGAAGCTGCTCTTCCAGGGCGGACACGTCCACCGTGATGCCCCTGGCGTACTCCTCCACGGCGCCGAGCAGATGCGCGCGCAGCCACGGCACATGCTGGAACAGCCGGTGGTGGGCCGCCTCGCGCAGGGCCAGATACAGCCGGATCTCCTCGCCGGGCGTCTCCAGGCCCTCGCTGAACGCGGCGATGCCGCCGGGCAGCAGGGCGGCGTTGCCCGACAGCGGAAGGCCGATGTCGGAGGAGCCGATCACCTCGCGGGCGAGCGAACCGACGGCCTGGCCGATCTGCTGGCCGACCATCATGCCGCCCATCTGCTTCATCATGCCCATCAGCGGCCCGGCCATGGCCTGGGCCTCGGCGGGCAGACCGGCGGCGCCGAGGGTGCCGCTCATGGTCTCGACCATGCGGGCCGCGATCGGGTCGCAGAGCTGCCGCCAGACGGGAATGGTGTTCTCGATCCATTCCGACCGGCTCCACGCCTGCGGGTTGCTCACCCCGCTCGGCAGCGCGGTCGCCTCGTTCAGCCACAGATCGGCGAGGTTGAGGGCGTCCACGATCTGGCGCCGCTCGCCTTCCATGACACTCGGGTCGCCTTCGGCGGCCACGGCGTGCCGCGCGATGTTCTTCGCCATGTCCCAGTTGACGGGGCCGGAACCCGGCGGAGCGGAGAGCATGTCGGCGAACTGACGCATGGCCGCCGCTATCTGCTCCGGGTCGCCGAACATGGCGAACGGATTCTCGTTGGGGTCGTTTTCCCGACCTGGCAAGTCAGTCACCGCTCTACCTCGTGCAGGATGGAGGAGTCCACATCCGCCACGTTATCCGTCGCATGGCGGGTCAGTGCAAAGTGAGGACCTGGTGCCTACCTCGAAACGCCTCCGGCCCCCGGTCGTCGCCGTCACCGGCGCGGCCTCGGGCATCGGCCGCGCATTCCTCGCGAAGGTCGCCTCGTCTGCGGATTTCCGCAGGGTCGTGGCCATCGACGAGCAGCGCGGCGACGTGCCCGACGTCACCTGGCGGGTGCTCGACGTCCGAGATCCGCTCTTGGCGAACCGGATCTCCGACATCGACGTGCTCGTCCATCTGGGGGGCGACTACGCGCTCGACGCCGAGCCCGCGGAGCGGCGCGCCTACAACCTGCGCGCGGCCCAGACGGTGCTCACCGCCAGCGCCGCCGCCCGGGTGCGTCGCGTCGTGCTGGTCACCAGCGCCATGGTGTACGGCGCGGCGCCCGACAACCCCGTCCCGCTGCCGGAGGACTCCGCGGTGGCCGCCGAACCCGACACCGGCATGGTCGGAGACCATCTGGAGATCGAGGCGCTGGTCCGGCGCTCGTTGCGCAGCCATCCCGGTCTCGAGGTGACCGTGGTCCGCCCCGCCGCGGTGGTCGGTCCGGGCGTGGACAGCGTGGTCACCCGTCACTTCGAGTCGCCCAGGCTGCTGAGCGTCAAGGGATGCAGCCCCCGCTGGCAGTTCTGCCACGTGGACGACCTGGTCTCGGCATTGGAGATGGCCGCGCTCGGCACGGTCTCCGGGGTGGTGGCCGTCGGCGGCGACGGCTGGCTGGAGCAGGACCAGGTGGAGGAGCTGTCCGGCCTGCGCAGGTTCGAGCTGCCCGCCGGACTGACCTTCGGCACCGCCCAACGCCTGCACCGGCTGGGCATCACCCCGGCCCCGGCCACCGACCTGCACTACGTCGTCTACCCATGGGTGGTCGACTGCGCCGCGCTGCGCGCAGCCGGCTGGAAGCCGATGTGGACCAATGAGGCCGCGTTCGCCCAGCTCCTGGAGCTGCGCGAGGGCAGGCACACGGTCGTCGGCCGCCGCCTGTCCGGCAAGGAGGCGACGCTCACCGCCGCCGGCGCGACCGTCGCGGTCCTCGGCACCGCCGCGATCGTCCGCGTCGCCCGGAAGAAGCGCCGTGCGTGAGCCCGGCGAACAAGCCCTGAGTCCTGAGTCCGTGTCTCGAGTCCGTGTCTCGAGCCCGTGTCCCGAGCCCGTGTCCCGAGCCCGTGTCCCGAGCCCGTGTCCCGAGGCGGCCCGTGTCGCGGGGTGGCACGGGTCCGTCCGGGTCTGTACAGACCCGGACGGACCCCAAAAGAACGCGATGGAAGCGGTCAAGGCCGGGCGTGACCGGCCGGGCCCCGGGCATCGTCTTCCACGGCTGTAGTCTTTCTGACGTGGATGTCATCCGGTTGCTGGGTATTCGCGACAGCGCGCTCTCCGTCGACGAGGTGCTCTCCGCGGTCGGTGACCACGCCGCGGGCGGCACGACGATCTTCATCGGCACGGTGCGCGACCAGGATCACGGCAAGCCGGTCACGCGGCTGTCCTATTCTGCTCACCCCAGCGCCGGGAGCGAGCTGCGCCGGGTGGCAGAGAAGGTCGCCGCCGACTTCCCGGTGACCGCGCTCGCCGCGGTGCATCGGGTCGGCGACCTCGAACTCGGTGACATCGCGGTCATCGTGGCGGTCGCCTGCCCCCACCGCGGTGAGGCGTTCGAGGCGTCCAGGCGGCTGATCGACGACCTCAAGAGCGAGGTGCCGATCTGGAAGAACCAGCTTTTCACCGACGGCTCGACCGAATGGGTCGGGTCCTGCGAGTGAGATCGGGGGCAAGCCGTACGATCCGGAGTATGACGGCGCGTACGTACACCTCTCCGACCGGTCACACGGCATAGGCTTCCTCTCATGTCCCGACGAGCGCTGACCCTGACGGTGGCCGGCTTCCTCACGCTCATGCTCGGCGTCGTCGGCGCCCTGCTGCCCGTCCCGTATGTCGTGCTGAGCCCTGGACCGACCGAGAACACCATCGGAGACGTCAAGGGCAAACCGGTGATCAGCATCGAGGGGCGTCAGACCTACCCGACCTCGGGCAAGCTCAGCCTCGTCACCGTGGCCTACCAGGGCGGGCCGGGCAACAGGATCGACCTGTTCAGCGCGCTCAAGGGCTGGGTCGATCCGACCATCGCGGTCGTGCCGGAAGAGACGATCTTCCCGTCGACGAGCACGGCTGAAGAGGTCGAGCAGCAGAACACCCAGGAGATGACCAACTCCCAGGACGACGCGACCGCGGCGGCGCTGACCGAGTTGAAGATCCCCTACACCTCGGTCGTGAGCGTGGCCTCCGTCCAGAAGGGCCTGCCGGCCGACGGGAAGTTCAAGGTCGGGGATGAGATCGTCTCGGTGGACGGGACGCCCGGGGCCGACCGCGAGACCGTCTCGGCGGCCGTCCGCAAGCACAAGGCCGGCGAGAAGGTCTCCTTCGCCGTCAACCGCGGCGATCAGAGCACGACCGTGGTGGTCCCGACCGTCGCGGCGAAGGACGGCACGCCCATCGTCGGCATCACCATGCAGATCAAATACAAGTTCCCGTTCAAGGTGAAGATCAACGTCGGCGATGTCGGCGGACCGAGCGCGGGGATGATGTTCTCCCTCGGCATCATGGACAAGCTCACCCCGGGGGAGATGACCGGCGGCAAGGCGATCGCCGGAACGGGGACGATCACGCCGGAGGGCAAGGTCGGCCCGATCGGCGGCATCCAGCAGAAGATGGTGGGCGCCCGTAAGTCCGGGGCCACGGTCTTCCTGACCCCGGCCGACAACTGCGCCGAGGCGACGAAGGCGATCCCCGACGGCCTGAAGCTGATCAGGGTCGGGACCCTCCACGACGCCGTGCAGGCGATCGACGTGGTCCGCACCGGTTCCGGAACCGCGCCGAGCTGCCCGGCCGGCTGACGGCGCAGGGATGGGCGAAGGCGGACACGGACCGTGTCGGAGGCCGCGACGGGCGACGGCGGCCGGACAACCCGGATCGCACGACCGGGCACTGATCCGGCTCCCCGCGCGTTGACAGTGGTGAATCCGAGGCCTGCGGGGTTGTGGCCGGACCGTGGCCAAGTGGCTGAGCGCGACGGAACCCCGGCCGGTGTAGGTTTCCAAACACGGACCGTGCTCTTACGACAAGGGGTTGGCCTTGAGCTTCCGGACCCCCGGAGCCGGTAGGGCAATGCGCTTGCCCCGCCGGCCACGACTGCTGCTTCCTGTCGCGATCGCCATCGTCGCGCTCGTTGCGTTGTTCTTCCTCTTCGCCGGCATCTTCACCGACTACCTCTGGTACGACTCGGTGGACTACACGGCGGTCTTCTCCGGTGTGATCGTCACGCAGATCGTGCTCTTCATCGTGGGCGCCGTGCTGATGGTCGGCCTGGTGGGCGGCAACATGCTGCTGGCCTACCGGATGCGGCCGATGTTCGGCCCCGGGATGTTCGGCGGCGCCAGCGGCGCCGACCGCTACCGGATGGCCCTCGACCCGCACCGAAAGCTGATCTTCCTGATCGGCGTCGCCGTGCTCGCCCTGTTCGCGGGCTCGTCGTTCTCCAGCCAGTGGAAGACCTGGCTGGAGTTCGTCAACGCCACGCCGTTCAAGGAGACCGACGCGCTGTTCGGCATGGACGTGTCGTTCTTCATGTTCACCTACCCGTTCCTGCGGATGGTGCTGAACTTCCTGTTCACCGCCGTGGTGCTGTCGGTCATCATGGCGGCGGTCGTGCACTACCTGTACGGCGGGTTCCGGCTCCAGTCGCCGGGCGTGCACGCCTCCCGGGCCGCCCGGGTGCACCTGTCGGTGCTGCTGGGGGTGTTCGTCCTGCTGAAGGCGGTCGCCTACTGGGTCGACCGGTACGGTCTGGTCTTCTCCGATCGGGGGTTCGCGTACGGAGCGTCCTACACCGACGTCAACGCGGTGCTGCCGGCGAAGACCATCCTGGCGATCATCGCTCTGATCTGCGCCGTGCTCTTCTTCGCCGGGGTCGTACGGCCCGGCGGCATGCTGCCCGGCGTCTCCTTCGGCCTGCTGGTGCTGTCGGCCATCCTGATCGGCGGGGTCTATCCGGCCCTCGTCGAGCAGTTCCAGGTCAAGCCGAACCAGCAGGACAAAGAGAAGGTGTACATCGAGCGCAACATCGTCGCCACCAGGAAGGCCTACGGCGTCGACCAGTCCGAGATCATCGACTACGCGGCGCAGGGGGACGCGAGCAAGGTCAACGTCACCGCCGACAGTTCGATCTCCGGTGTGCGGCTGCTCGACCCGAACCTCGTGGCCAAGACCTACCAGCAGAAGCAGCGCATTCGCGGTTTCTACGACTTCCACGACCCGCTCGACGTCGACCGCTACCCGGACGAGAACGGCAAGATGCGCGACACCGTGGTGGCGGTGCGCGAGCTCACCGGTCCGCCCGCCGAGCAGAACAACTGGATCAACCAGCATCTGGTCTACACCCACGGCTACGGGTTCGTGGCCGCGCCGGGCAACGAGGTCGACTCGCAGGGCCTGCCCAACTTCGACGCCAAGGACATGCCGGTGACCGGCTCCCTGGCCCAGCGGACAGGGCTGAAGGAGTCACGAATCTACTTCGGCGAGTCCCCGACCGCGCCCGAGTACGTCATCGTGGGCGGCGACAAGAACCAGGAGCTCGACTACCCGCTGAGCAGCGGCACCGGCACCGGCCAGCAGAACACCACCTACGTCGGCAAGGGCGGCGTTCCGGTCGGCTCGTTCCTCAACCGCCTGCTCTACGCGGCCAAGTACGGCGAGAAGAACCTGCTGCTGTCGAGCGACATCAACGACAAGTCCAAGATCCTCTACGAGCGCAACCCGCAGGAGCGCATCGCCAAGGTCGCGCCGTTCCTGAGCTTGGACGACAACCCCTACCCGGCCATCGTCGACGGCAGGGTGGTCTGGATCGCCGACGCCTACACCACTTCCAACGCCTACCCCTACTCCGACAGCAGGAGCCTGGAGGCGATGACGCGGGACCTGGTCACCGACCCGCGTCTGGTGGTGCAGCAGCCGCGCGACCAGATCAACTACATGCGCAACGCGGTCAAGGCCACGGTGGACGCCTACGACGGCACGGTCACGCTGTACGCCTGGGACGAGAAGGACCCGATCCTGCAGACGTGGAAGAAGGTCTTCCCCGGCATCATCAAGCCGAAGAGCGCGATCTCCGACAGCCTCAAGCAGCATCTGCGCTACCCGGAGGCACTGTTCAAGGTCCAGCGCGACGTGCTGTCCCGCTACCACATCAAGGACCCGAACGCCTTCTACAGCGGCCAGGACTTCTGGAACGTCCCCAACGACCCGTCCTCGGGCGGGCACGACATCAAGCAGCCGCCGTACTACCTGTCGGTCAAGATGCCCGAGGAGCCGGCTCCGACGTTCTCCCTGACCACCACGTTCGTGCCGCGCCAGGGCCCCAACCTGGCCGCGTTCATGTCCGTGGACGCCACCCCGGGAGACGACTACGGGCAGCTGCGCATCCTGCGGATGCCCTCCAACACCACCATCCCCGGCCCCGGCCAGGTGCAGAACAACTTCCAGAACAAGTTCTCCGGCCAGCTCAACCTGCTCGGCCTCGGTGGCGCGAAGGTCCGCTACGGCAACCTGCTGACCCTGCCGTTCGCCGGAGGCCTGGTCTACATCGAGCCGGTCTACGTGGAGACCGCCGCCTCCTCCGGCCAGGAGCCGTATCCGATCCTCCGCCAGGTGCTGGTCTCCTACGGTGACCGGGTCGGGTTCGACGCCACGCTGGAAGGCGCTCTGAAGCAGGTCTTCGGGGAGGGCGCCCAAGTGACCAAGCCGGACACCACCAAGCCGAACACGCCCGCCCAGCCGAGCACCACGCTGAGCCAGGCGGTCAGCGAGGCGCAGCAGGCGTACGAAAAGGCGCAGAAGGCACTGGCGGAGAACCCTCCGAACTGGACCGCGTACGGCGAGGCGCAGAAGGAGCTGGAGAAGGCGCTGGAGAAGCTGAAGGGCGCCGCGGCCCCGACGGCCACGGCGACTCCGGCCCCCTCGACGACCCCGACCCCGGCTCCTTCGGGAACCCCCGCACCGTCGACGACACCGACCCCCGCGCCGACTCCCTAGGGGTTCGCGAGGCCGGCTGAGCCGTCCGATTCGCGTCCACCGCCAAAGTCGGATAGTCTTTAGACACAACGACGCGGGGTGGAGCAGCTCGGTAGCTCGCTGGGCTCATAACCCAGAGGTCGCAGGTTCAAATCCTGTCCCCGCTACGAGATCGAAGGGCCCGGATCTTCAAGAAGATCCGGGCCCTTCGCATTGGTCGGGTTGCCGTGTCGCGCGATCGATTTGCACTTCACGGCCGAAGCCCGGTAGTGTTCAAGCATACCGACGCGGGGTGGAGCAGCTCGGTAGCTCGCTGGGCTCATAACCCAGAGGTCGCAGGTTCAAATCCTGTCCCCGCTACCAAAACGAAGGCCCTGATCTCTCAGAGATCAGGGCCTTCGTCGTTTCAGGGTCAAATTATCCGTTTCTGGCCAAATCGACCTGCGCGCCGAACTTCTTACATGATTACATTCGATGAAGTAAGGTGCTTCTCCCCGAAGGGTGAACCATGATCGTCGAATACATCCGTTATCGCGTCCCCGAGGAGGGGGCGGCCGAGTTCGAGGCCGCCTACCGACGTGCCGCGGTTCCGCTCGCGAACGCTCCCCAGTGCGTGGACTACGAGCTCACCCGATGCGTGGAGGAACCCGCCTACATCCTGCGGATCACCTGGACCTCCGCCGAGGATCACCTTCAGGGGTTCAGGAGCGGTCCGGACTTCGCGGCCTTCTTCGCGGAGATCCGGCCCTACGTCTCCGACATCGAAGAGATGCGTCACTACGCGCCCACCGGCATCCGGGGTCAGGGCTCGGCGACGCCGACGCTGTATGACTGGGCCGGTGGCGCCGAGGCCCTCGAACGCCTCACCGAGGTCTTCTACGGCCATGTGAAGAAGGACGACCTGATCGGACCGCTCTTCGCGGGCATGGACCCCGACCACCCCCGATATGTGGCGATGTGGCTCGGAGAGGTCTTCGGCGGCCCCGACCGCTACACCCGCGAGCGCGGGGGATACTCCCACATGCTCTCCCAGCACCTGGGCAAGGGGATCACCGAACCACAGCGCCGCCGCTGGGTGAACCTCCTGCTGGACGCCGCCGACGAGGTCGGTCTTGCCGACGACCCGGAGTTCCGCGCGGCGTTCCTCGGCTACATCGAATGGGGGACTCGCCTGGCGTTCGCCAACTCCCAGCCCGGCGCGGCCACGGTCGGCCACGCCCCGGTGCCGCACTGGGGCTGGGGCGTGGCGCCGCCGTACGTGCCCCGCGGCTGAGCGGTTAACGTGCCAGTGTGGATGACATGTCCGAACCGGTCCTGCGCTGGCACGTACGCCGCGACCTCCTCGTCGTGAAGGTCGTCGCGGCACTCGTCTTCGCGGTGGCCACCGTACTGAGCCTCGGGGATCCACGCGGAGTGATCCTGGCGGGCGCGGCGACGGTGATGATGGCCACGCTGGCCCTGCGCGACGTCCTGGCTCCGGTACGGCTCAGCGCCGATGGCGACGGGCTGGTCGTGGCGAAGGGCTTCGCCGGCTCGGAGCGGGTGCCGTGGAGCGCGGTCGAGCGGATACGGGTGGACACGCGCTCCCGGTTCACCTCGCGGACCGGGCTTCTGGAGATCGACACCGGTGAGGCGGTCTTCCTGCTGAGCCGGTTCGACCTCGGTGTCCCATGCCAGGAGGTCGCCGACGCGCTGTGTTCCTTCCGGACCGGTTCCTGACCGGTCCGGTCCTTCAAGCCCCGATCCGGCGGCGGCGCGTCGTGATCCGGCGCTCGGCAGGGCGCAGCAGCAGGTTCGCCTTGTGCAGCGCCCATCCCACGAGGAAGACCCCGAAGGCGCTCTGTCCGGCCCGCGACCAGGTCGACGCGTCGAAGGCGGCGAACGCCGCCACGCCGAACCACAGAACACCGAAAACGCCCACAAGGGCCGTCGCAGCCCAATTCAGTCCGCGCTGCCACATGCCCGAAGTCTTGCAGATCTTGCTTCAAGACCAGGTCAATGACGCGGAATGCCTCATCGGGGGAGCCTGCGGCTCGTGCCCGCGCACCTGCGGACGCGGGCCCCGGTTCCGGCCGCCGCGATGGGGGCCTGCTCCAGGCAGGCCAGCAGCGCGGCCGCGGTGTGCGCGTCGGCCAGGATCTGGTTCACCTCGTCCTCCCCCGCCGGGAGCTGACCGCGCTTGGCGAGCTCGTCGGTGAGGAAGGTGAGCGGCTGCGGATAGCCGGCCGCCTCGGCGGCGACCGTCGCCCGAGCCGCGGTGAGGAGACGCAGATAGTAGGTGCGTAGGGTCGCCTCACGCATCCGTGTGTCTTCAAGGTCGCTCAGCAGAGACCTGGCGACCCTGATCAGATCGCCGGGATGATCGGCTTCCGCATCGATGTGCGCGCGGATGTCGTCGAACTCCGAGCGGGTCATGGTGCTCACCTCCACAGTGGAGTCAGGATCCTGACCCTTGTGCCTACTTCGTATCCAGAGCCGATTGCGGATGGCTTGACGTCTACTTGCGCCTTCCGGTTTGGGACGCGCGAGTCCCGGGAATGGTTGGCAAGTTGTCTCTGTGACACGAGAGTCCTGGTACTGTTCTTCCTGCAGGGCAACGAGCCCCGGAAGCCAGAAGGTCTCCAGGTCGGCGAACTGCTCAGCACCTCCCTCTTGACTGAACCCGGCATTTCGGGTGTGTCCGCACGATTGGACACAAACCGGATGTCGGAGTAAGTTAGAAGGGTTGCTCCGGAGACGGGGCGGTCGAGATCCTAACGGGTCCGGCGGGTTCGATGGAAACGGTCACGAAAGCGACAGTTTGACACGAACCGGGCGGATCTGATAAGATGGAAACACGGAATGGAACGCCCTGAAGCCGGGACCATGGTCACGGCGACGGAGAACGCGTCCGTTTCTTGAGAACTCAACAGTGTGTTAAAAGCCAGTGCATGAAGCACAACCCCGTCCACCCACCCCCGGTGGGAGACGGATTCCTTTGGTTGATACACCCCTGGCCCGCTCGCGGGCCCGAGGGGTGCTTTCAGCCGGGAAACGACTGTTCAGACATTGTTTGGAGAGTTTGATCCTGGCTCAGGACGAACGCTGGCGGCGTGCTTAACACATGCAAGTCGAGCGGAAAGGCCCTTCGGGGTACTCGAGCGGCGAACGGGTGAGTAACACGTGAGTAACCTGCCCCCGACTCTGGGATAAGCCCGGGAAACTGGGTCTAATACCGGATATGACCACTTCCCGCATGGGATGGTGGTGGAAAGTTGTTTCGGTTGGGGATGGACTCGCGGCCTATCAGCTTGTTGGTGGGGTAACGGCCTACCAAGGCGACGACGGGTAGCCGGCCTGAGAGGGCGACCGGCCACACTGGGACTGAGACACGGCCCAGACTCCTACGGGAGGCAGCAGTGGGGAATATTGCGCAATGGGCGAAAGCCTGACGCAGCGACGCCGCGTGGGGGATGACGGCCTTCGGGTTGTAAACCTCTTTCAGCAGGGACGAAGTTGACGTGTACCTGCAGAAGAAGCGCCGGCTAACTACGTGCCAGCAGCCGCGGTAATACGTAGGGCGCAAGCGTTGTCCGGAATTATTGGGCGTAAAGAGCTCGTAGGTGGCTTGTCACGTCGGGTGTGAAAGCTTGGGGCTTAACTCCAGGTCTGCATTCGATACGGGCTGGCTAGAGGTAGGTAGGGGAGAACGGAATTCCTGGTGTAGCGGTGAAATGCGCAGATATCAGGAGGAACACCGGTGGCGAAGGCGGTTCTCTGGGCCTTACCTGACGCTGAGGAGCGAAAGCGTGGGGAGCGAACAGGATTAGATACCCTGGTAGTCCACGCTGTAAACGTTGGGCGCTAGGTGTGGGGGCCTTCCACGGTTTCCGCGCCGTAGCTAACGCATTAAGCGCCCCGCCTGGGGAGTACGGCCGCAAGGCTAAAACTCAAAGGAATTGACGGGGGCCCGCACAAGCGGCGGAGCATGTTGCTTAATTCGACGCAACGCGAAGAACCTTACCAAGGCTTGACATCGCCCGGAAACACTCAGAGATGGGTGCCTCTTCGGATCGGGTGACAGGTGGTGCATGGCTGTCGTCAGCTCGTGTCGTGAGATGTTGGGTTAAGTCCCGCAACGAGCGCAACCCTTGTTCAATGTTGCCAGCACGCTCCTTCGGGGGTGGTGGGGACTCATTGGAGACTGCCGGGGTCAACTCGGAGGAAGGTGGGGATGACGTCAAGTCATCATGCCCCTTATGTCTTGGGCTGCAAACATGCTACAATGGCCGGTACAGAGGGTTGCGATACCGTGAGGTGGAGCGAATCCCAAAAAGCCGGTCTCAGTTCGGATTGGGGTCTGCAACTCGACCCCATGAAGTCGGAGTCGCTAGTAATCGCAGATCAGCAACGCTGCGGTGAATACGTTCCCGGGCCTTGTACACACCGCCCGTCACGTCACGAAAGTCGGCAACACCCGAAGCCCGTGGCCCAACCACTTGTGGGGGGAGCGGTCGAAGGTGGGGCTGGCGATTGGGACGAAGTCGTAACAAGGTAGCCGTACCGGAAGGTGCGGCTGGATCACCTCCTTTCTAAGGAGCATCGGCTCGGCTGGGTCATCGTGAGATGCCGGTCGGGTCCAGGTCATGATGGTAGGCGCCTGTTCTGCCCATGACGCGCTCATTAGTGGAGCACTGGCTAATCGGATGATCCGGGTTCGCCTGGGTCGGCTAGTACCGCTCGTACTCTTCGGAGTCGGGAGGGGAACGTCGGCCGGGGGGCGCGGATGGGTCTGGACACACTGTTGGGTCCTGAGGAAACGGGCCGGATACGGAGCCTGCCTGCGGGTGGGCTTCGTGGTCTGTGTGACCTCGTGCGGGACCAGCCTCCTGTCATACCAGCGTGGCCGGGGGGAAGACGATCGTCTTCTCCTTCGGGCCGGGTGTTGGTGGCGGGACGGATCTGGTCGCTGTTTGTTGTTTGAGATTTGCATAGTGGACGCGAGCATCTTTGTGGCCAAGTTTTTTAGGGCACACGGTGGATGCCTTGGCATCAGGAGCCGATGAAGGACGTGGGAGGCTGCGTTAAGCCCCGGGGAGTCGCCAACCAGACTTTGATCCGGGGATGTCCGAATGGGGAAACCTAGCACCAGTCATGTGGTGTTGCCTCCGCCTGAATGTATAGGGCGGTTGGTGGTAACGCGGGGAAGTGAAACATCTCAGTACCCGTAGGAAGAGAAAACAAATTAGTGATTCCGTGAGTAGTGGTGAGCGAAAGCGGAAGAGGCTAAACCGTATGCGTGTGATAGCCGGCAGGCGTTGCGTGTGCGGGGTTGTGGGACCCTCTGGGAGGAGCTGCCGCTCTTCCAAGCAGTGAGAAATCGATGGGATAGTCGAAGCTTCTGGGAAGAAGCGCCGGAGACCGTGAGAGCCGGGTAGGCGAAATCTTGTCGACTGTTTGAGGGGATCCCAAGTAGCACGGGGCCCGAGAAATCCTGTGTGAATCTGCCAGGACCACCTGGTAAGCCTAAATACTCCCTGATGACCGATAGTGAACAAGTACCGTGAGGGAAAGGTGAAAAGCGCCCCGGTGAGGGGTCGTGAAATAGTACCTGAAACCGTGTGCCTACAAGCCGTAGGAGCGTAGGCGTCTTCGGACGTCTGTGATGTGACTGCGTGCCTTTTGAAGAATGAGCCTGCGAGTTATGGTGTGTGGCGAGGTTAACCCGTGTGGGGGAGCCGTAGCGAAAGCGAGTCTGAATAGGGCGTTGTCAGTCGCATGCTGTAGACCCGAAGCGGAGTGATCTAGGCATGGGCAGGTTGAAGCGCGGGTAAGACCGCGTGGAGGACCGAACCCACCAGGGTTGAAAACCTGGGGGATGACCTGTGTTTAGGGGTGAAAGGCCAATCAAACTCCGTGATAGCTGGTTCTCCCCGAAATGCATTTAGGTGCAGCGTTACGTGTTTCTTGCCGGAGGTAGAGCACTGGATGGCTAATGGGCCCTACCAGGTTACTGACGTCAGCCAAACTCCGAATGCCGGTAAGTGAGAGCGTAGCAGTGAGACTGCGGGGGATAAGCTCCGTAGTCGAGAGGGAAACAGCCCAGACCACCGACTAAGGCCCCTAAGCGTGTGCTAAGTGGGAAAGGATGTGGAGTCGCAGTGACAACCAGGAGGTTGGCTTAGAAGCAGCCACCCTTGAAAGAGTGCGTAATAGCTCACTGGTCAAGTGATTCCGCGCCGACAATGTAGCGGGGCTCAAGTACACCGCCGAAGTCGTGGCATTCACACGTTTGCTGAGCCTTTGTGGTTTAGGTGTGTGGATGGGTAGGGGAGCGTCGTGCGGCCGGCGAAGCAGCAGAGTGATCTAGTTGTGGAGGCCGTGCGAGTGAGAATGCAGGCATGAGTAGCGAATCAGAAGTGAGAAACTTCTGCGCCGGATGACCAAGGGTTCCTGGGCCAGGCTAATCCGCCCAGGGTAAGTCGGGACCTAAGGCGAGGCCGACAGGCGTAGTCGATGGACAACGGGTTGATATTCCCGTACCCGCTACGATGCGCCAATACTGAATCCAGTGATACTAAGGGTCCTTAAGCCCCTAACGCCCTTCGGGGTGTGGGTGAGGCTGAACGCCTGGCCTGATCTGGTAGTAGGTAAGCGATGGGGTGACGTAGGAAGGTAGCCCAGCCCAGGCGATGGTAGTCCTGGGGTAAGCAGGTAGGGAGGACCGTAGGCAAATCCGCGGTCCGTTAATCCTGAGATGTGATGCCGAGCCGATTGTGGCGAAGTGGGTGATCCTATGCTGCCGAGAAAAGCCTCTAGTGAGTGTCGTGGCGGCCCGTACCCGAAACCGACTCAGGTGGTCAGGTAGAGAATACCAAGGCGATCGGGTGAACTGTGGTTAAGGAACTCGGCAAATTGCCCCCGTAACTTCGGGAGAAGGGGGGCCTTCGCTGGTGACGAGTCTTGCACTCCGAGCTGGTGGGGGTCGCAGAGGCCAGGGGGAAGCGACTGTTTACTAAAAACACAGGTCCGTGCGAAGTCGTAAGACGATGTATACGGACTGACGCCTGCCCGGTGCTGGAACGTTAAGGGGACCGGTTAGTGCGCCTTTGGGTGTGCGAAGCTGAGAACTTAAGCGCCAGTAAACGGCGGTGGTAACTATAACCATCCTAAGGTAGCGAAATTCCTTGTCGGGTAAGTTCCGACCTGCACGAATGGCGTAACGACTTCCCCGCTGTCTCAACCGCAGACCCGGCGAAATTGCACTACGAGTAAAGATGCTCGTTACGCGCAGCAGGACGGAAAGACCCCGGGACCTTCACTACAGCTTGACATTGGCGTTTGGAACGTCTTGTGTAGGATAGGTGGGAGACGGTGAAGCGGTGACGCTAGTTACCGTGGAGTCATTGGTGAAATACCACTCTGGTCGTTTTGAACGTCTAACTTCGGTCCGTGATCCGGATCAGGGACAGTGTCTGGTGGGTAGTTTAACTGGGGCGGTTGCCTCCTAAAGAGTAACGGAGGCGCCCAAAGGTTCCCTCAGCCTGGTTGGCAATCAGGTGTCGAGTGTAAGTGCACAAGGGAGCTTGACTGTGAGACCGACGGGTCGAGCAGGAGCGAAAGCTGGGACTAGTGATCCGGCGGTGGCTTGTGGAAGCGCCGTCGCTCAACGGCTAAAAGGTACCCCGGGGATAACAGGCTGATCTTCCCCAAGAGTCCATATCGACGGGATGGTTTGGCACCTCGATGTCGGCTCGTCGCATCCTGGGGCTGGAGTAGGTCCCAAGGGTTGGGCTGTTCGCCCATTAAAGCGGTACGCGAGCTGGGTTTAGAACGTCGCGAGACAGTTCGGTCCCTATCCGCTGCGCGCGCAGGAGACTTGAAAGGAGCTGTCCCTAGTACGAGAGGACCGGGACGGACGAACCTCTGGTGTGCCAGTTGTTCCGCCAGGAGCACGGCTGGTTGGCTACGTTCGGAAGGGATAACCGCTGAAAGCATCTAAGCGGGAAGCTCGCCTTGAGATGAGGTCTCCCACCCTGTGAGGGGGTAAGGCTCCCGGTAGACGACCGGGTTGATAGGCCGGAGGTGGAAGCACAGTAATGTGTGGAGCTGACCGGTACTAATAGGCCGAGGACTTGACCACAAAGCATTTTGCTCGCGTCCACTAGGCAATTCTGAAACAACAAGCACCCGTTGTGTGTGTTTGATAGTTTCATAGTGTTACGGCGGTTATGGCGAAGGGGAAACACCCGGTTACATTCCGAACCCGGAAGTTAAGCTCTTCAGCGCCGATGGTACTGCACCGGGGACGGTGTGGGAGAGTAGGTCGCCGCCGGACAATCGTTTGAGAAGAGGCCACCCCTTTGGGGTGGCCTTTTCTGTTTTCCCGACCCTTTGGGGTTCTTTGTTCGTGCTTTCTTGGGCTCTTTGTCCGTGCCTTTTTCTGGGCTCTTTTCCCGCTCCTGCGGTTCTTTTCCCGGGCCGGTTCCGCAGCCCACCGGCCGGCCTCGATGTCGTTTCCTCCGGGCCTCGCTCAGGCGTCCGGCGCGGCTCTCAGCAGCGGTTCGATCCGGAAGGGGATCTGGATCGAGAGGGCGATGGTGGTGTCGGTGCGCTGGACCGCAGGTGAGGCCAGAACGCGAGCGATGATCTCCTGAAGATCCGGTGTGCTGCGGGCGACCACGCGGCAGAGCAGGTCGGCCTGGCCGCTGGTGCCGTACACCTCGAGGATCTCCGGCAGAGACTCCAACGCCTGCACGGCCTCCGCCAGGCGGCCCTGAGCGATCTGCAGGGACACGAACGCCAGGATCGGGTAGCCGACACCCTCGGGAGTGACCGTGGGGCCGAAATCGGTGATGACGCCGCGGGCGGTGAGCTTCTCGACGCGGGCCTGCACGGTGCCCCGAGCCACGCCGAGCAACCGGGCGAGCTCGGTGAGGCCGATGCGGGGATGGGCGCGCATGGTCACCAGGAGGCGGCTGTCCAGCTCGTCGATGTGCACCGCATCAGGCTAGGCGATATGACCAGCCAAAGACAGATCTAGCAGTGCGATCATGCGCGAATCGCGCAGTCGAACTGCTCGCTCTTGTCAAGCATTCCAGCAATTGCTGTCATTTCATACATGTTCGAGGAAGCGCAGTACTTCGCACCGGTGGCGACCCGCGACGACGGCACAGTTGAGGTCGAGCTCGCCGCGAGTCACCCGGGCTTCGCCGACCCGGTCTACCGGCTCCGGCGCAACGCCATCGCCGCGCTCGCGGTGGGACACGTGTCCGGCAGGTCGATCCCCACGGCCGAGTACACCGACCAGGAGCATGAGGTCTGGGCCCTGGTCAGTCGGGAGCTGGCGATCAAGCACCGCAAATACGCGACCGTGGAGTATCAGGACGCGGCCGAGCGGCTCGGGCTGCCGGCAGAGCGGATCCCGCAGCTGCAGGAGGTCAGCGAGCTGTTGGAGCCGCTGACCGGGTTCCGCTACCTTCCGGCGGCAGGACTCGTGCCCCTGCGGGACTTCTACGGCGTGCTGGCGGACGGATTCTTCCACTCGACGCAGTACATCAGGCACCATTCCACCCCGCTCTACACGCCGGAACCGGACGTGATCCACGAGGTGATCGGGCACGCGAACGCGCTCGCCTCCGACCGGTACTCGCGGCTCTACCGACTGGCCGGGAGCGCGGCCCGGCGGGTCGAGGGGGAGCAGGCGCTGGAGTTCATCTCGAAGATCTTCTGGTTCACGCTGGAGTTCGGCGTGATGACCGACCAGGACGAGCTACGGGCGTACGGCGCGGGCATCCTGTCCTCCTACGGGGAGATCGAGGAGTTCCGGAGCATGGACATCCAGCCTCTCGACCTCGTCGCGATGGGCACGACCCACTACGACATCACGAAGTACCAGGATGTGCTGTTCCGGGCCGAGTCCCTGGAGCACCTCGAGGACGTGGTCGGGGAGTTCTGGGCCACCTGTGACGACGAGAGCATCGCCCGGTTGACCGCCGACGCTCACTGAAGTGAGCCGGCTGGTCCGGCTATCGGGGAAGCGCCTCATATGACCGCCCGCGGGCGAGCCGAAGGCGTCCCGGCGGTGGTCAGGCCGTCTTGTCGACCAGCCGGTATCCCACCCCGCGCACGGTCTGGATCAGTTGGTCGTCGGTGTCACCGAGACGGGCGCGCAGGCGCTTGACGTGCACCGCGATCGTGTTGGTCGAGGTGGTGTCCGTGGAGTTCCAGACATGCCGCATGATCTGCTCGCGGGTGACCGTGCGGTGCGCGTTGCGCATCAGGTAGTGCAGCAGCTCGAACTCGCGCAGCGGCAGGTGGACGGTGTGGCCGCTGACCTTCACCTGGTAGGCGTTCACGTCGAGCTCGACCTTGCCGACCACGAGCGTCCGGCGGGTCGCGGCCTCGCCGGAGAACGCCGCGTGCACCAGGGGCAACAGCTCGGGCACCCGGTACGGCCGGGCCACGCACGCGGTGGCTCCGGCCGCGAGCGCCTGGACGGCCTGCTCGGCGTGGTCCTCGCCCACGCCCAGCAGCACGGGAATCGCCCGCGACAGCCGTACGGCACGGATGAACTCCACCGCTCCGATGACCGGCAGTGAGGCACTGACGAGCACGACGTCAGGCTGGAGCGCCCCGGCCTGTAGCAGGGCCTGGGCGCCGTCGGTGACGCCCGTGACGACGACGCCCTCGCGCTCGAGGGCGTCGGCCAGGCCGTGGACCAAGGTCGATTCTGGATCGGCCACCAGCAGCAAGGGCGCCGTCCGAGTGTCCCCGTTCACCTCGGGTGCCGTCTGCGGCTGGATCACCCAGGTCCTCCAATGCGGTCGGTTTATCCGAAACGGCCGGTGATGTAGTCCTCGGTCGCTTGCTGAGCGGGGTTGGTGAAGATGCGTGAGGTGTCGTCCATCTCGATGACGCGACCCGGCTGGCCCTGTCCCGCCAGGTTGAAGAAGGCGGTGCGGTCGCTCACCCGCGCGGCCTGCTGCATGTTGTGCGTCACGATGATGATCGTGAACCGGTTCTTCAGCTCGGCCATCAGGTCCTCGATGGCCAGGGTGGAGATCGGGTCCAGGGCGGAGCACGGCTCGTCCATCAGCAGGACCTCGGGCTTGACCGCGATGGCCCTGGCGATGCACAGGCGCTGCTGCTGCCCGCCGGAGAGGCCGGCGCCGGGCTTGTTGAGGCGGTCCTTGACCTCGTTCCAGAGGTTGGCGCCCTTCAGCGACTCCTCGACGATGCCGTCGACCTTGGACTTGGAGTGCTTGCCGTTGAGCCGGAGGCCGGCGGCCACGTTCTCGTAGATCGACATCGTGGGGAACGGGTTGGGACGCTGGAAGACCATGCCGATCATCCGGCGCACCGACACGGGCTCGACGTCGGAGGCGTAGAGGTCCTCTCCGTCGAGCAGCACCTTGCCCTCCACGCGAGCGCCGGGGATGACCTCGTGCATGCGGTTGAGCGTCCGCAGGAAGGTCGACTTCCCGCATCCGGAGGGACCGATGAAGGCGGTGATCGACTGGGGCTCGATCGTCATCGAGATGTCCTCGATCGCCTTGTGCTTTCCGTAGTACGCGTCGAGGCCGGAGACCTGGATCTGCTGGCTCATTTCACATTCCTCCTATCGGCCTCTGGCCGGCGAGCGCCACCAGCCGATGAGGCGCGCCACCAGGTTGAGCAGCATGACGATCAGAATGAGCGTGAGCGCTCCGGCCCACGCGCGGTCGATGGCGGTACCGGTCGGACGAGCCGCCTGGTCGAAGACGTAGAGCGGCAACCCCATCTGCGGCCCCTTGAAGGGGTCGCTGTTGATGGAGTCGGTGAAGAAGACCGTCAGCAGGAGCGGAGCCGTCTCTCCGGCGACACGCGCGATGGCGAGCATGACGCCGGTCGCGATGCCGGTGAACGAGGTCGGCAGGACGACCTTGGTGATCGTCCGCCACTTGGGCACGCCCAGCGCGTAGGAGGCCTCCCGCAGGTCGTTGGGGACCAGGCGGAGCATCTCCTCGGCGGAGCGGACCACGGTCGGCATCATCAGGATCGACAGGGCCAGCGCGCCGGCGAAACCGGAGAACGGCAGGCCCAGGGCCAGGATCCAGAAGGCCAGGATGAACAGGCCGGAGACCACCGACGGGATGCCGGTCATGACGTCCACGAAGAAGCTGATCGCCCGGCTGAGCCGGCCGCCCTGACCGTACTCGACGAGGTAGATCGCGGTGAGCAGGCCGACGGGGATCGAGATGAGCGAGGCCAGCAGAACCTGCTCCAGCGTGCCGATGATGGCGTGGTAGGCGCCGCCGCCCGCGTCCCTGGCGCCGATGTTGCGCATGGAGTGCGTCATGAACTCCATGTCGAACCGGGCGAGGCCGTTCTTGACCACCATCCACAGGACCGCGACCAGCGGCACCACGGCGATGGCGAACGACAGGTAGACGAGTGACTGGACGAGCCGGTCCTTGAGCCGCCGGCCGGCGGAGATGCGCTGGATCGCGGTCATGCGGCGGCTCCGGAGAACTCCTTGCGGCGGGCGACGATGAGGCGGGCGCCCATGTTCACCAGCAGGGTGATGATGAACAGCACCAGACCGGAGGCGATCAGTGCGCCGCGCCCGATCGGCGTGGCCTCACCGAACCCGTTGGCGATGTTGGCGGCGATGCTGTTGCCCTGCGGGGTCAGGATCTCCAAGCTGATGCCGAACGTCGCGGGGAAGATGAGCGCGACGGCGATGGTCTCTCCCATGGCCCGGCCGAGGCCGAGCATGGAGGCGCTGATGACGCCGGGACGGCCGAACGGCAGGACCGCCATCCTGATCACTTCCCAGCGGGTCGCGCCGAGGGCCAGTGCCGCCTCCTCGTGCATCCTGGGCACCTGGAGGAACACCTCCCGGGAGATCGCCGCGATGATCGGCAGGATCATGACCGCGAGCACGATCGACGCCGTCAGCATCGAGCGGCCCGTGACGATGTCGCCGCCGAACAGCGGGATGAAGCCCAGATACTCGTGCAGGAACTCCGAGGGACCCTGCATGAACGGGACGAGGAAGACCACGCCCCACAGGCCGTAGACGACGCTGGGGACGGCGGCCAGCAGGTCGATGACGTACCCCAGGATCCCGGCCATGCGCCGGGGCGCGTAGTGGGAGATGAACAGCGCCACGCCGACGGCCACCGGCACCGCCATGATCAGCGCGAGGAGCGCGCTGATCAGCGTGCCGAAGGCCAGGGCGGCGATCCCGAAGGCCTGGGTGCTGTTCGGCTCCCAGGTGAGGGTGGTGAAGAAGCTCCCCTTGTTGGCCTGCAGCGCGGGGACCGCCTCGACGACGAGGAAGACGGCGATGGCCGCCATGATCGCCAGCAGGAGAATGCCGGCGGCCGTGGAGGCGTAACGGAAGGGCACCTCACCTCGGCTGCGCCGAGAGGCGGACCGGCTCAGGGCCGATCCGCCGTCACGGGTGCGAACTGGAGTCGCCATCAACTTAGGAGATCGCCTCGACGGCGGTCCGGACCTTGGCGAGCACCGTCGCCGGCAGCGGGGCGTAGCCCAGACCGGTCAGCGCCTTCTGGCCCTCGTCGCTGGCGGTGTAGGTGAGGAAGGACTTGACCAGCTTGGCCTCCTCGGGCGCCAGGCCCTTCTCGCAGGTGATCTCGTAGGTCACCAGGACGATGGGGTAGGCGCCGGCGGCCTTGGTGGCGTAGTCGATGCTCAGCTTGAGGTCGTTGCCCTGACCGACGACCTCGGCGGCCTCGATCGTCTTGGCGGCGCTCTCCGGGGTCAGCTCCACGAACTCGCCGGAGCCGTTGGCGACCTTGGCCTTGGTCAGGCCGGAGTTCTCGGCGTAGGAGAGCTCCACGTAGCTGATCGAGCCGGCGGCGCCCTTGATGGACTGCGCGATGCCGTCGGAGCCCTTGGCGCCCTGACCCTTGGCCTCGGCCGGCCACGCCTTGGCGGGCTCGTACGGCCAGTCGGCGGTCTTGGCCATGAACTTGGTGAAGTTGTCGCTGGTGCCCGACTCGTCCGAGCGGTGGAACGCCTGGATCGGGGTCGAGGGGAGCTTGGCGTCCGGGTTGTCAGCCTTGATCGCCGCGTCGTCCCACTTGGTGATCTTGCTGTTGAAGATGCCGCCGATCGTCTTGGGGGACAGCTGCAGTCCCTCGACGCCGGGGAGGTTGTAGACGACGGCCACCGGGCCGGTCACCATCGGGATGTTGATGGCCTTGCCGGTCTTGCAACGTGCGTCGGCCTGGGCGGGCTCGCCCTTGTCGTCCTTCAGTGCCGAGTCAGAGCCGGCGAACGCGACCGTGCCCTGGATGAAGGCCTGGACGCCCGCGCCGGAGCCGCTGGGCTGGTAGTTGACGCTCACACCGGCGTTGGCCTGCTGGAAGTTCTTCTTCCACTCGTCGATGGCGTTCGCCTGCGCCGAGGAGCCCGCAGCGTTGATCGTGCCGCCCGCACCGGCGTCCGACCCGGCGGAGGACGCCGTGGCCGGGGCCGTGGAGGCGTCGGTGCCGGCGGAGTTGTTATCGGTGCCGCACGCAGCGAGCGAAAGCGCGCCGACAAGGGTGACCGCGGCGAGCCGGCCTGCATACTTCACGGTTGGGTTCCTCCCACTAAGTCCTTCAACGTTCAAGACGGTAGGGAGGCGAGATGACTCAAAACCTGTAGGAAGGTGAACGCAGAATGAATGGCTTCGGTCGGAGTCATGGCGTTCGCTTGGTCGAGTCCTGAAACTCCGGCCAGGTGGGCGGTTGTCGCCGGACCTCGCGAAGACCGTCGCGGGAGCTGCGAGGGAGTTTAGGCGGAGGGTTCGTTCATGTCGCCGCAAGACGGGCGCCGGAGACGCCGAGCCGTACGGCCGAGAAGGAGCGGACGGGGTGGCATCTGCGAGGGAGGGCGGCCCTCACGACGCGCCCACAAGGGAGGCGGACCTCGCGGCGCACTTACACGAGGAAGGGCGGACCTCACGACCTCTGTGAGACGTGGAGAAGCGCGGGCCCGTGGCTCCCGTGAGACGCGGAGGACGACGGGCCCGGGTGAGGGAAGGAGCTCGCTGATGGGCGGGCGGGCCGTTCGGCGGGAAGACGCCGAGCGGGAAGACGGGCCGTTCGGCGGGGAGGCACCGTGGGGGAAGGGCGATCCGTGGGAGCGGGCCGCTCCGCCCGGAAGACGCCGTGGGGGAAGGGGCTCCGCCAGGGGCGAGCGGAGCGCCCTGTCCAGGAAGCGTCATACGGTACGGGAGACGCTATACGGGAAGGGTGAGCGGTCCGCCGCCGAGGCGCTTGAGGACCTCGCTGTGCAGCGAGCCGTTCGTGCACACCAGGCTGCCTCCGTCGAGGCCGGGGACTCCGGACAGATCGGTCCAGATGCCACCCGCCTCTTCGACGATCACGGTCAGCGCCGCGATGTCCCAGGGGGAGAGCTCGGGCTCGGCTGACAGGTCGACCGCGCCCTCGGCGACCAGCATGTGCGACCAGAAGTCGCCGTAGGCGCGACTGCGCCAGACCGACCGGTTCAGGTCGAGGAACTCGTCGAGCTTTCCGGCCTCCTCCCAGCCGCCGAAGCTGGAGTAGGAGAAGGAGGCGTCTTCCAGACGGGAGACGGAGGAGACCTGGCAGCGGGTGGCCTTGGTGAGGCTCCGGCCGGTCCACGCGCCGCTGTCGCGGGCGGCCCACCAGCGGCGACCGAGCGCGGGGGCCGAGACCAGGCCCACGACGACCCTGCCCTGGTCCATCAGGGCGATGAGCGTGGCCCAGACGGGGACGCCTCGCACGTAGTTCTTCGTGCCGTCGATCGGGTCGATCACCCACGAGCGCGCGCCGTAACCGGTCGCGCCGAACTCCTCGCCGATCACCGCGTCACGAGGACGGGCCCGGCTGAGCGTGCTCCGGATCGCCTCCTCGACCGCCCGGTCGGCGTCGCTCACCGGAGTGAGGTCCGGTTTGGTGTCGACCCGGAGATCCACGGCCTTGAACCGGCGCATGGTGAGATCGTCGGCGGCGTCGGCCATGACGTGCGCGAGGCGCAGGTCGTCGTTGTAACCCGTCACGGGAGGTAACGCTATCGCCTCAGTGGTGGGTTATAGGAGAGCGGGGAACAAGCAGGGGAATCGTTTCGCCTCAGATCAGTCATCCGGATACGGCGCAAATCCTCTGTCGACTGCGGTGTTACTGGCGAGTAGCATTCGGGCCATGACCTTTGACGTGGGTGCCTTCATGCTGCAGAGCGTTCCTTTCGCGCGGACGCTGGACATCTCCTTCGACAAGGTGGAGCCGGGCTTCGCGGTGGCCCGCATGCCCGATCGCGCGGACCTGCACAACCACGTGGGCGGCCCGCACGCCGGAGCCCTGTTCACCCTCGCCGAGTCCGCCTCCGGCGCCGCGATGCTCTCGGCCTTCGGCGACCAGCTGTCACGGGCGACCCCGCTGGCCGCGAACGCGGCGATCCGCTACACGAAGCTCGCGATGGGAGAGGTCGTCGCCGAGGCCCGTCTGAAGGCCTCCCGCGAGGAGGTCGTGGCCAAGCTGGACGCCGGAGAACGCCCCGAATTCGAGGTCGCCATCGACATCAGGACCGCCGATGGCACGCTGGTCTCCGAGATGACCGTCGCCTGGACTCTGCGCCCCAACCGCTAGGGACCGTCCGGGCGACCGGCGGCCTGGCGACACCGGGAACCCGGCCTGGCGACACTGAGAACCCGGCGGCGCCGGAGGCCGGTCGCCGACCGGCGGTTCCAGGCGCTTCTCAGGCGTCCTCGGCGATGCCCCCGCGGTTCCAGGCGCTTCTCAGGCGTTCGCGGCGATGCCCCCGCGGTTCCAGGCGCTTCTCAGGCGTCCTCGGCGATGCCTTCGCGGTTGTCGTCGGCAGCGCCCTCGCGGCTGGCGAGCAGACGGCGCAGCGACACGAGCCTGGTGGGATCCGCGTGGCCGGCGGCCACCCAGGCGTCGAGGGCGCACTCCTCGCTGAGGTGGGCACAGCCCTTGGGACAGTCGACCGTGCCCTCGACGAGGTCGGGGAAACCGGCCAGGACGGTCTCCACCGAGACGTGGGCCAGGCCGAAGCTGCGCACGCCCGGAGTGTCGATGATCCAGCCGCCCTCGGGCAGCTCCAGAGCCACGGCCGAGGTGGAGGTGTGACGGCCCCGGCCGGTCACCGCGTTGACGTGGGAGACGGCTCGGTTGGCGTCCGGCACCAGGGCGTTGACCAGTGTCGACTTGCCCACACCCGAGTGGCCGACCAGCACGCTGATCCGGTCGTTCAGGCGCTCCCGGACCTCCTCCAGGGACCCGCCCTTCTGGAGCACCACGTACGGCACGCCGAGCGGTTCGTACAGGGAGACCAGCTCGTCGGGCGTGGCGAGGTCGGACTTGGTGAGGCAGAGCAACGGCTCGATGTCGGCGTCGAAGGCCGCCACCAGCATCCGGTCGATCATGCGCGGGCGGGGCGGCGGGTCGGCCAGGGCCGTCACGATCACCAGCTGGTCGGCGTTGGCGACCACGGGACGCTCGATGCCGTCGGTGTCGTCGGTGTCGTCGGCGGAGCGGCGGAGCATCGAGGTGCGCGGTTCCACGCGCACGACGCGGGCCAGCGTGTCGGACGCGCCGGAGACGTCGCCCACCAGGGCCACCCGGTCACCCACCACGATCCCCTTGCGGCCGAGCTCGCGGGCCTTCATGGCCACCACGACCCGGCCGCTCATCGCGGCCCCCTCCAGCTGGTCCTTCTTACGGCGGCGGCCCTTCTCGCCCACCGATTCCACCAGACAGGTGTAGCGGCCCCGGTCGACCGCCACCACGAACCCCTGGACCGCGTCCTCGTGCGCAGGACGGATCCGGGTCCGGGGCCGGGAACCCTTTCCCGGCCTGACCCTGACGTCGTCCTCGTCGTATTCCCGCTTCCTCAGTTTCTTCGCCTCGATCTGCCCTCGTTCGAACGGTCGTCTGCCACTATCGGGCGCCCACCGGACGCGCCGGCCGGTGACCCGTCACCGTGCGCCGTCCAGCATGTCCGCCCACATGGAGGCGAACTCCGGGAGAGTCTTACCCGTCGTGGCGATGTCCTCCACCTCGACCCCCGGCACGGCCAGGCCGATCACCGCACCGGCGGTGGCCATCCGGTGGTCGGCGTAGGAGTGGAACACCCCGCCGGTGAGTGGGCGCGGCCGGATCTCCAGGCCGTCGTCGGTCTCGTTGGCGTCACCGCCGAGGCCGTTGATCTCGGCGACCAGGGCGGCCAGCCGGTCGGTCTCGTGCCCGCGGATGTGGGCGACGCCGCTGATCCGGCTGGGGGAGTCGGCCAGGGCGGCCAGGGCGGCGATCGTCGGGGTCAGCTCGGCGACGTCGCGCAGGTCCGCCTCGATGCCGGTGATGCGTCCGGTGCCGGTGACCGCGAGCCCGGCGGGCGTGCGTTGGACCGAGGCGCCCATGTCCGCCAGCAGTGACCGCAGCTGATCGCCCGGCTGGGTCGTCTCCGCCGGCCAGCCGGGGATGGTGACCGTGCCGCCGGCGACCATCGCGGCGGACAGGAACGGCGCGGCGTTGGACAGGTCGGGCTCCACGGTGAAGTCCCTGGCGCGGATCGGCCCCGGCTCGACCCGCCAGACGTCGGGCTCGGAGTCGTCGATCCGGACGCCGAACTCGCGCAGCATCTGAACCGTCATCCGGATGTGCGGCTGCGACGGGATCGGCGGGCCGGCGTGCCGTACCGTCACGCCTTTGTCGAATCGCGCCGCGGTCAGCAGCAGGCCGGACAGGAACTGGGAGGAGCCGGACGCGTCGAGCGTGACCTCTCCGCCGGTCAGCGGGCCCCGGACGGTGAACGGCAGCGCGTCGTTGTCCACCTCGGCGCCGAGGGCGCGCAGTGCGCCCAGAATCGTGCCCATCGGGCGCTTGCGCGCGTGCGGGTCGCCGTCGAAGAACACCTCCTCGCCGCTGAGAGCCGCCATCGGCGGCACGAACCGCATCACCGTGCCCGCGAGCCCCACGTCGATCCGGGCGCCGCCGGTGACGGGGCCGGGCGTGACGGCCCAGTCGACGCCGGAGGCGCTCTCGTTGGAGGGGGTCATCGTGGCGCCGAGCGCGCGCAGCGCGTCGACCATCAGATCGGCGTCCCGGCTGCGCAGCGCCAGCCGTACCGTGCCGGGGCCGTCGGCCAGCGCGGCGAGCAGCAGCGCGCGGTTGGTCACGGACTTCGAGCCGGGCAGGGGAACGGTCGCGCGGACGGGTCGGGTCGCGGTCGGTGCGGGCCACAGCGGAGCGGACATGGTCAAAAGCCTACCGGGGTGGTGACCCTGCGTCCTCGAACACGTGGCAAGGTGGAAATATGTGCGGGAGATACGCGTCTGCGCGAAACAAGCAGGAGTTGCTTGAGGAATTCGAGGTCGAGGTCGACGGAGCCGCCGAGGAGGAGCTCCCGCCCGACTACAACGTCGCGCCGACCAAGCCGGTCTACGCGGTGATGAGCCGGGTGCCGAAGAACAATCCGGACAGCCGTGCGGTGCGGCAGCTGCAGGTGCTCCGATGGGGCCTGGTCCCGGCCTGGGCGAAGGACCCGTCCATCGGCTCAAGAATGATCAATGCCCGGGTGGAGACGGTCACCGAGAAGCCGTCGTTTCGCAAGGCGTTCGCGGAGCGTCGGTGCCTGCTTCCGGCGGACGGCTACTACGAATGGGCCGTGCTGGAGAAGGAGGGAACGGCGGGAAAGCCGAAGAAGCAGCCCTACTTCATCCAGCCGGCCGACGGCGGGGTCATGGCCATGGCGGGGCTGTACGAATTCTGGCGAGACCGCGGCCGGCCTGACGACGATCCGCTCGCATGGCTGGTGACCTGTACGGTCATCACCACTTCCGCTCTGGACGAGGCCGGTAAGGTCCACGACCGGATGCCGATGCTGATCGAGCGGGACCGCTGGTCGGAGTGGCTCGACCCCGGCGTTCCCGACGCGCTGGAGTTCCTGGTTCCCGCCGGTTCCACCGGGTTGAAGGCGTATCCGGTCTCCACGGCGGTCAACTCGGTGCGCAACAACGGCCCGGAGCTCATCGAACCGATGAGCGAGGAAGAGGAAGAGGAGAGCCAGGCGCTTTTCTGAGCGTTCCGTATTCGAAAACGCTCCGTGATCGGTGTAAAACCAGCGCCGAATGGGCATCCGCTGAGAGAGGCGACGCCTCCGGACGAGGTCATCGCCGTGGAAACTCATCCCCTTCGCGCCTGGCGGGAGAACCGGGGAATCCCTTCACAGGCCGCCCCCACTTTGCGGAGGTGCGGATTCGTGGACGCCGCGACCGCGCGTGTGCGCCTGGAAAGCATGCTCGCCGAGCTCGACCGATCCATCAAGGTCCTGCGGGGAGATCCTCTGGCCGTGTGGGACCGGTCCGCGGCGGACGCCGGATCGGTCCTGACCGACGTGGACCGCGTCCGAGCCATGCTGGATGCGGCCACCCGGCAGCGCCGTTCGGTGCTGGAGGCGCTCAAGCGGCTGGACGACGGCCTCTACGGCCTCTGCGCCGACTGCGGCAAGCCCGTACCGGAGGGCAGGCTCGAAGCGCGTCCCGAGGCCGCCCGTTGCGTGCAGTGCCAGTCGAAGCGCGAGCGCCGGCACTGAGCGGTCCTGGCCGGCCCGCCGACACCTCTCCCGTGCCCTTCCGTCACCTTTCCCGTGCCGTTGCGCGCCTTCCGGCTCGCGTACCTCACGACCTCGCCCGCCTTACCGGTCCTGTCGGTCTTATCGGCGGCGGGCACTGGCGACCAGGTGGATGCCCACGGTGTCGTCGTCGGCCGGATGGGCCTCCAGTTCGGTGTTGACCAGCCAGGTGAGCGCCCGCGGGTCGGAGGCCAGCACGTGGTCGACCGTCGAGGGGGACAGCACCGTGCGTGGCCGTATCCACTCGACCTCCAGACCGGCCTCGGTGAGCAGGTCGCGGAGCTGACCGCTGCTGAAGCACCGGGTGATGCTCCCGTCCGGCCAGGGCACGAGCATGACCTCGCCGGTCTGACGCAGATGGGCCCAATAGTTCTGCTCGGCGAGGATCGCCATTCCCAGCACCAGCGAGTCGACGCAGACCAACGCCCGCCCGCCGGGGCGCAGCACCCGGGCGATGTCACCGATCGCGGACTCGGCCATGAGCTCCACCGACATCGCGCGCTCTTCGGCGAGCACGGCGTCCACACTGCGGTCAGGGAGGAAACGGAGATCGTCGGCGCGGACCTGGCGGACCTTGGAGGCGTCGTGCAGCGGCTGACCCTCCACGGCGCGGCGGAAGTCGACCACCTCCAGCACCCGGTGGCCGGCCTTGGAGGTCTGGGCCGACCAGCGACCCCTGCCGCCGGACAGGTCCAGGACCGTGGAAGGACTCTCCGGCAGCCAGCGGCTGAGCTGCTCGGCGGCGACCGCGCGATAAAAGGTCCAGTACGGCCCAAGCGTTCCTGAGCCGTTCAGCTCTTCGGCCGGGATGGGCAGCACAAGCGACTCCTGGCGTCGGGTATCCGGTGGTCTGCAGCTACCTGCCGGTACGTATGTTTTTCCCCGTACCGGGCCCTTATTCACCTTCTATCTTGTGGGAACAGATGACCGGGCGGGCGTGTTGCAAGCGGACAACGCACGATCCTTTCCGGAGGTTGGCAAGCCGATGCTCGCGTTGATCGAACCCATCACCCGCCCCGGTGATCGGTCCTTCCCTGATGAGCGGGTATTCTCCGCTCAGTACGGAGTCCCGCGTCAGCAGGGCTCCGGAGATCTTAAGGGGGTGGGTCCGGTCCCTGCGACAGAAGAGGAGACTCTGGAGCAGCGGAGCACACGGTTCGAGCGGGATGTGATGCCCTATCTCGACCAGCTCTATTCCGCCGCGCTTCGGATGACCCGAAACCCAGCGGATGCCGAAGACCTCCTTCAGGAGACCTTCGCCAAGGCCTTCGCGTCCTTCCACCAGTTCCAGGAAGGCACGAACCTCAAGGCCTGGCTGTACCGCATCCTGACCAACACCTTCATCAACAGCTACCGCAAGAAGCAGCGGGAGCCCAAGCAGTCGGGCGCCGAGGAGATCGAGGACTGGCAGCTCGCCAGGGCCGAGTCGCACACCTCGGCGGGGCTGAAGTCGGCTGAGATCGAGGCGCTGGAGCACCTTCCCGACAGCGACGTGAAGCAGGCGCTGGCCGCGCTCCCCGAGGAGTTCCGGATCGCCGTCTATCTCGCCGACGTCGAGGGGTTCCCGTACAAGGAGATCGCCGACATCATGGGCACCCCCATCGGGACCGTGATGTCGCGGCTTCACCGTGGCCGCCGCCAGTTGCGGACGCAACTCGAAGACTACGCCCGCGAGCGTGGCCTGGTCCCCGCGGAGGGTGCGAAGTGAGCGAGCGAGCCGACGGCGACCGCGGGTGCGGGCACATGGGCACGGTGAACCGGAGCGGGGTGATCGCATGAGCTGTGGAAAGCCGCACGCCACTGACTGTCGCGAAGTCCTGGACAAGGTTTACACCTACCTCGACGGTGAGCTCGACGAGAACAACTGCGTCGACATCCGCGAGCACCTGGACGAATGCGGTCCCTGTCTGGAGGAGTACGGCCTGGAGCAGGTCGTCAAGCAGCTCGTCGCCAAGCACTGCGGCTGTGACCGGGCATCGGAGGACCTGCGCGCCAAAGTGCTCGACCGGATCGAGCAGGTCCGCTCGGAGTTGACCGGCTGACCTCCTAGGATCTCCGTACGGCCATGGCCATACGAGCGGGGGACGGCATGCGGATACTCGTCACGGGTGGAGCGGGATTCATCGGATCCAATCTGGTGGACCGGCTGCTGGCGGACGGCCACGAGGTCACGGTCGTCGACGACCTGTCCGGCGGAGATCGCGACAACCTCGTCGGAGCGGCGCGCAGCCCGCGCTTCAGGTTGCACGAGATGGACGTTCGCGAGCCGGCGCTGATCGGTCTCGCCGCCGAGTGGAGGCCCGAGGTCATCTGCCATCTCGCCGCGCAGATCAGCGTGCGCAAGAGCGTGGCCGATCCCGTCCACGACGCCCGGCTCAACGTCGAGGGCACCGCTTCCGTCCTCACCGCCGCCCACCGCGGCGGCACCCGCAAGGTCGTCTTCGCCTCCTCGGTCGCCGTGTACGGCAGGCCCGCGGTCATCCCGGTCCCGGGGGACGCGGCGACCGACCCGCGCTCGCCGTACGCGGCCTCCAAGCTCAGCGCGGAGACCTATCTGGCCGCCTTCAAGGCGCTTCACGACATCGACTACACCACGCTGGTGCTCTCCAACGTCTACGGCCCGCGCCAGTCGCCCGACGGCGAGGCCGGAGTGGTCGCCATCTTCACCGACGCCCTGCTCAACGGCACGCCCACGGTCCTGTACGGCGACGGCGACCAGACCCGTGACTACGTCTTCGTCGATGACGTGGTGGACGGCTTCGCCCGAGCCTGCGGGGACGTCGGAAACGGTCGCCGGTTCAACCTGGGCACCGGGGTGGAGACCACCGATCGCGCCCTGCACGCCCTGGTGGCCGAGGCCGCCGGCGGGCCCGACGAGCCGGGCAGCGCCGAGCCGCGTCTGGGTGACCTTCCGGCGATGGCGGTCGATCCGGTCCCCGCGCTGGAAGGACTGGGCTGGCGTCCCCAGACGGACCTGACCACCGGGCTGAAGGCCACCGTCGACTGGGCGAGGGCCCGCCTGGCGGCCCGCTAGCCCGTCTCACCCGCGATGGCGTGCGGTGATGGATTGGTTACGCTTTGCTTGCGATTCCCGGTCATCCCCTCCGGGCCGGGCCGGCTTCTGTAGCCTGAGTCGCGAAAACGACATGGAGGCAGCGCATGTTGAAGGAAACGGTCAGCCCGGCACGTCCGGGGATCTCCTGGACTTGAGCACGCGCTCGTAGGACCCAAGGGTGGCCGCTTTGCGTGGACTGCCGTGGTTTGCCAAGGTCTACCTTGTCGCTGTGATCGGAGCGGCGTTCGCGCTGCTCGGCTACAGCGTGGCGGTGAGCGGTCGTCTCGAGCAGCTCGACTGGTCGAACCTGCTGGTATTGGCCTTGTTGTTCCTGGTGTGCGAGTCGGTGCCGACCCTGCTCAACGTCAAGCAGGCCGCGGTGTCGGTCAGCTTCTCGGCCGCGCTCGCCGCGGTGGTCCTCGTCGGCCCCGAGGGGGCGGCGCTGGTCGGCATGACGGCTGTGTTCAGCGTGCGACCCGGCCTGCCGCTGGTGAAGCGGCTGTTCAACGGCGCTCAGTTCGCCGTCTGCGGTTACGTCGCGGGTCGGGTCTACGAATGGCTGGGAGGCACGGTCGGCCTGCCGACCATCGCGGGGTTCGACGACCTGATCGTGCCGTTCGCCGGCGCGGCGGCGGTTTTCGTCCCCCTCAACTTCATCCTGATCGCGATCGTGCTCGTGCTCACCGGTCAGGCCGACCAGGTGCCGTTGCGGGGGCTGGCCCAGTTCATGGTGTCCTACCTGGGCTATGCCACTTTCGGCCTGCTGATCGCGGGGCTGTGGGCGACGGTCAGCTCGATCTCCGCGGTGCTCGTCCTGCTGCCGCTGTTCGTCGCCCGCTGGGCGTTCGGCCAGTATCTCGCCCAGCAGCGCTCTTACGACGCCACGATCGCCGCCCTGTGCCAGGCCGTGGAGACCAAGGACTACTACACTCGCGGCCACTGCACCCGCGTCTCGCTGGCCTCCGGCATGATCGCTCAGGAGATCGGAATGGGGCCCGAGCGGCTGCGGGCGATCCGCTATGCGGGCATGCTGCACGACGTGGGCAAGCTGGGCGTGCCGACGAAGGTGCTGCAGAAGGACGGCCCGCTCACCGAGGAGGAGTTCGCCGCCATCCAGCTCCACCCGATGCGCGGGCTGGAGATCGTACGCGGCATCGACTTCCTGGACGAGGCGTTCGCCGGGATCATGCACCATCACGAGCGGCAGGACGGCAAGGGATATCCGATGGGACTGGCCGGGGACGAGATCCCGGAGTTCGCCCGGATCATCGCGGTGGCCGACGCGTTCGACTCGATGACCTCCGACCGCTCCTACCGTGGCGCTCGCCCGGTGGAGGTGGCCATGGCCGAGCTGCGCAAGGGGGCCGGCACCCAGTTCGACCCGGTGATGGTCATGGCGTTCATCAAGGCCGTCGACCGTGACGGCTGGGAGCCCCCGCGCAAGGTCGTCACACCCCCGGCCGACGAGGTGGAGACCACGACCAAGGACCACGACGATCCGACCATGCCCATCCAGGTGGTGTCGGAACGGTGAGCCGTCGGGCGAGCGGAGCGAGTGAGAGGGCGAGCGCGACCATGGACGCAAAGCGGTGAGCCGTCGGGCGAGCGGAGCGAGTGAGAGGGCGAGCGCGACCATGGACGCAAAGCGGTGAGCGGCACTGTGATTTCCGCGCGGGCGTTTCAGCGGCTTGACTCCGGCCAGCTCCTGTTGATCTGTGTGGCCGGGCTGTTGGCGGTGGCGGGGGTGGCGCACACCGCGGCCACCGGTCTGCTCGACCCGGAGATCGCGATCGGGTTCGGCGCGTTGATCGCGGCGGGAGAGCTGGCCAGGCTCACGATGCCGGGCAATCGGGAGGTGGCGCCGATCGGCGCGGCCGCCGCGCTCGGTTACACGCTGCTGCTGGACATGGGTGGCGTCCCGGCGCGGCACTCGGCGCTCCAGGTCGTCGCGGTCCTGGCGGTCGGCATGGCCGCCGGAGCCCTGCCGCATCTGGCGGTGAGCCGCCCGCCCCGGTTGGACGCGATGGCGCGCAGGTTGCTCACCGGCGCGCTGCTCGCCCTGGCCTACCGGCCGCTGGCGGGGCCGCTGTTCGGCCTGGCGGGGGGGCCTGAGAGCGGTTGGTGGCCCGTGCTCGGCGTGATGGCGGTGCTCATCCTGGTGATGGTGCTGGTCGATGTGCTGTTGGCCGCCGTTCTGCGGGCCGAGCAGGTGCGTGCGGCCTTCGGCGTGGCGCTCCACGACGAGTTGCGGATGGCCGCGCCGCTGTGGGCCGCCGTCGCCGCCTCCGGCATCCTGCTCGCTCTCGCCTCGCACAGCATGGACATGGCCGCGCTGCTGGTCTTCGCCGCGCCGCTGCTGGTCACCCAGGTCGCCTTCCGGAAATACGCCGGGATCCGCGCCACCTACCTCCAGACGGTGCGGGCGCTGTCACGGGTCACGGAGGTCGGCGGTTACGTCGAGCCGGGTCACTCGCGCCGGGTCAGCCGCCTGGCGATCGGGATCGGCCGGGAGCTCGGCCTGGCCGAGCCCGAGCTGCTGGAGCTGGAATACGCCGCGCTCATGCACGATATCGGTCAGCTTTCGCTGCGTGATCCGATCCCCGGCGGCGCCACGGTGCTCACCGAGCCCGAGCAGGCCCGGCGGATCGCCGAGCTCGGCGCGGAGGTGATCCGGCAGACCGGGGTGCTGGACCGGGTGGCCGAGATCGTCCGCCGCCAGTGTGATCCCTGTGCCGAGACGCCGCCGCTGGCCAGTCGCATCATCAAGGTGGCCAACGCCTATGACGACCTGGTCGGTGGCTCCACTGACCGTGATCGTGCCGGAGCCGCTCTCGAACGGCTCCGCCTGGGCGCCGGTGAGGAGTACGATCCAGCGGTCGTCGAGGCCATGGCTCGGGTCATCGACAGGATGACTCCGGGATATCGGTTCTGAAGGTTGTGGAAGACCTTCTCCCGAAGAGGCTTTCGATCTCGGGTGACGAGGCTCCCGTCCCGCGTAGTTGTGGGTTTCCTACAGATCGCGTTGCTGTGATCGGTGGTTTCGGGCAAACGGTTGTGCCGAGACCCCGGTCATAGGGTGGAGCGGTCGAAAGGGGTCCACCAACGTGTTCGAGTCTGTTCTGGTCGCCAACCGTGGCGAAATCGCACGGCGGATCATCCGCACGGTCCAGCGCATGGGACTGCGAGCCATCGCGGTGTATTCCGAGGCCGATGCCGACCTGCCTTTCGTGCGGGAGGCCGACGAGGCGATCCTGCTGGGGCCGGCCAACCCGGCGCACAGCTATCTCGACGCCGCGAAGGTGCTTGAGGCCGCCCGCGTGTCGGGTGCCCAGGCCGTCCACCCGGGATACGGGTTCTTCTCGGAGAACGCCGTATTCGCTCGCGCGGTCGTCGACGCGGGCCTGATCTGGATCGGCCCTTCGCCCGAGGCGATCGAGCGGATGGGCGACAAGATCAACGCCCGTAACCTGATGGAGGCGGCCGGTGTGCCCGTCGCCGCGGGGACCCGCGAGCCGGTCACCGGTCTGGAGGAGGCCGTGGTGGCCGCCGCGGGCATCGGCTATCCGGTCATGGTCAAGACGGCCGGTGGTGGCGGCGGCATCGGCATGGGGGTCGCTCACGACGAGGCCGGGCTGGCCAAGGCGTTCGAGCAGGCCTCCAGGGCCGCCTCCAGGTTCGGCGGGACGCCCGCGATCCTGCTGGAGCGCTACATCGAGCGCGCCCGCCATGTCGAGGTGCAGATTCTCGGTCTGGCGGACGGCACCGTCGTCGCGCTGGGTGAGCGTGACTGCTCGGTGCAGCGCCGCCACCAGAAGGTCGTGGAGGAGACGCCGTCTCCTGGCATCACCCCGCAGTTGCGTGAGCGCATGCTGGCGGCGGCGGTGCGGGCGGGCGAGGCGGTCGGATACCTGGGCGCCGGGACCGTGGAGTGCCTGGTCGACGCCGACAAGCAGGATTTCGTGTTCCTGGAGATGAACACCCGGCTTCAGGTGGAGCACCCGGTGACCGAGCTGGTCACCGGTGTGGATCTGGTCGAGCAACAGCTGCGGATCGCCGCGGGCGAGAAGACCGGGCCGGCGCCGGCCGCGCGGGGCCATGCGATCGAGTTCCGCGTCTACGCCGAGGACCCCAAGCGGTTCTTCCCCGGGCCAGGGAAGATCGACATCTGGGCGGAGCCGTCCGGTGAGGGTGTCCGGGTGGATTCCGGTTACGCGGAGGGGAACACGGTCACGCCGTTCTACGACCCGCTCATGGCGAAGCTGTGCGTGTTCGGGCAGACGCGGCAGGAGGCCCTGGAGCGCGCCCGGCAGGCCGTGGCGGACTTCAAGGTCGTCGGCCCCAAGGACAACCTGCCGTTCTGCGCGGAGCTGCTCGAACACCCCGAGTTCGTCAGCGGCGACTACGACACCGGACTGGTGGCTCGGATGAGGGCCTGAACAGGTCGGTCTGGCACAGTTGAACCACAGTGATTGATAGGAGTGTCCGGTGGCTGAAGTACGCGCCGAGATGGTGGCAAATGTCTGGAAGGTCCTTGTCGCCCAGGGTGACACCGTCGAGGACGGTGACACCCTGGTCATCCTTGAGTCGATGAAGATGGAGATTCCGGTCATCGCCGAGGACGACGGTGTGATCGCTGAGATCAAGGTCGCCGAGGGCGATGTCATCCAGGAGGGTGACCTCATCGCCGTCATCGAGTAGCCCGGCGCGGGCTGTGTCGCCGTGCCGGTCGCCGCACGGGCTTTCGCCGTATCGGCGCCGGTGCGGACGCCGCGCGGGGGCGGATGCGATGCGCGGCCACCGCCGGGGGCGGATGCGCGGCCGCGGATCGGCGCGGGCGGCCGGTGAGAGAGTGTGAGCGGCCGGTGAGAGGGTGCGGGCGGTCAGCGGGTGAGCTTGGCGAGGAAACGCCGGCGGTCGACGACCATCCGCTCGATCGTGCCGGTCGCGACGGCGGTGTGCCGGTCGTGGGCGGTGAAGGCGAACACCAGGCGGCGGCCGTCCACCTCGACGAGCTCGGCGGTGATCTCCACGTGGGTGCCGACCGGACTGGCCGCCAGGTGCTCCAGGGCGACCTTGGTGCCCACGGAGGTCTGGGCGGGATCCAGGGCCCCCGCGACCGCCTGGAGGGTGGCCTGCTCGGCCAGGGCCAGCAAGCGGGGGGTGGCCAGCACGGGGACGTCTCCGCTGCCGACCTTGGCCGCGGTGTCCGACCTCTCGACCATGGTGACAAGCCGGGCGCGCAAACCGGGAGTGAGCGTCATGGGCGCCAGCATAAGGTGATCCCGTGACCCCCTACTGCGATCACTGTGGCCGTCCGGCCGAAGAGGGCGACCACGCGGGCTGCCTGGCCGCGCGGGCGTTGGAGCCACCGCGTTACTGCGCCCGCTGCCGTCGCCGGATGGTGGTCCAGGTGACCCCTGGCGGCTGGTCGGCGCGTTGCGCGGAACACGGCTCGCTGAGCGGCTGAGCCCGGCCCGGAGGTCTCCGCGTAGATCTATTCCCACGATGGATCGAGCACTGCTCTTCTATCGTTAAGTTGGGGTTCGCTTTGCATCAAGCAAAGGAATTCCAGGGAGTCGGGGCTTCGTCGCCGGGCTCACGGTCGCCGTCGTCTTGGTGGCCGGGGTCCCGATCGCCGTCCGCCGCGGTCGCCGGCAGCCCTTGCCGAAAAGCGGGTAATGCGTACAAGTGCCCCCAAAGGTTCTGCGTTTTGTGCGATGCTACGGCACGCGTCTTGTTTGTGAGGCTTGCGGCTTGCGGGGTTTCGTTACGCTGCTGTGACGTTGGCGCGATACAAATCCGCTTTGTTGGAGAACCCTGGGGTGGGAGTGGAGAGGGTTACGGGGGAGTAATGGTGGCCCAAGGCACGACGCTGGCGGGGCGGTATCGGTTGGATACCCGCATCGGCGCCGGCGGTATGGGCGAGGTGTGGCGCGGTGAGGACACCGTCTTGGCCCGCACCGTCGCTGTCAAAGTGCTGCTTCCGGGCCGTACCGACGACCCCGGCTTCCTGGTGCGTTTCCAGGGCGAGGCCCGGGCGATGGCGACGATCAACCACCCCGGCGTGGTCGACGTCTACGACTACGGAATTCACGAGGTGCCCGGCGCGGGGGCGACGGCATACCTGGTGATGAAGTTCGTGGACGGCGAGCCGCTGGACCGGCTGCTCGGCCGGATGGGCTCCATCGCCCCCGGCGCCGCCATGGAGCTCATCGCCCAGGCCGCTTCGGCTCTGCAGGCCGTACACGACCAGGGCATCGTCCACCGGGACGTCAAGCCCGGCAACCTGATGGTGCGCTCCGACGGCACCCTCGTCCTCACCGACTTCGGCATCGCCCGGTCCGACGCGGCCAGCAGGCTGACGGACGCGGGCATGGTGCTCGGCACCGCCGCCTACTGCGCGCCGGAGCAGGCCGAGGGCGCGCCGGTCACCCCGGCCGTCGACGTCTACGCGCTGGGCGTGGTGGCCTACGAGTGCCTGGCGGGGCGGCGGCCGTTCGACGGCGACACCCCGGTCACCATCGCGCTCAAGCACATCCGCGAGGCGCCGCCGCCGTTGCCGCCGCATATCCCGCCCGCGGTGCGGGCCCTGGTGGAGCGGGCCCTGTCCAAGGACCCGGCCCGGCGTTTCCCCAGTGCCGCCGCGATGAGCGCGGCCGCCAGGCAGGCGGTGCACCTCGGCCCGGAGACCGGTGCCACGGCAATGCCACCGGTGGCCTCGCACACGTCGCCCGCCGGAGCCGTGCCCCAGACGGGCTGGCAGAGCGCTGAGCCGCCGCAGACGGGCTGGCAGGGTGCCACGGCACCGGAGGCCGGTTGGCAGGGCGCGCCGCCCACGACCGGTCCGGCCACCGAGGCGGTCGCGCGGGAGCGCGGCCGCCGCGCCGCGAAGAGCGCCAAAAAGCCGCGGCGCAAGGGCGGGATGCTGGCGATGTCGGCGGCCGCCGGCGTGATGTGCGTCGGTCTCGTCGCCGTGGCCATCAACGGGATGGCGGCCTCCGGCGAGACGCCGATCAGTCCCCAGGCCAACCCCGGCTCGCTGGCCGACCCCAGCGACTCGCCGAGGGCCACGAAAACCAGGATCCGGACGCGAACGGCGAGGCCGACCCCGACCCGGATGTTCCCGACCGAGCAGCCCGCGCAGACCGAGAGGCCGACCACCGTCCCCAAACCGACCCGCACGCCGACCAGGACGCCGTCGCCCACCGCCACGCCGAAGCCCACCGCCACGCCGTCCCCGACGCCGGTGCCGAAGCGGGAGGTGCCCAACGTCATGGGCATGACGCCGGAGGCGGCCAGGGACGAGCTCAAGAGGGCCGGGCTGAAGGCGACGCGCACCGACAGCGCCGACCTCGACCAGACGCGGTGCATGAAGGTGGTCGAGCAGCACCCCGGCGGAGGGACCATGTGGGATCCCCGGCAGCCGGTGGAGATCATCGTGGCCAACTATCAGTGCTCGCCGACCCCCACCCCGACTCCGGCCCCCAGCCTGAGCGCGAAGCTCGGCTCCTAGGATGCGTTCTGACGTGCTCTAGGGGTCCGTCTACTCGCCTGTCCATCGAGCAGGAGCGGGACGGTTACCGCCGGCGGGGCGGGAAACCCCGGGGACGGCCTCGGCGACGACGATCTGCTCACCGAGGCTGTGGGGCCAGGCCCGCCTCGTAGGCGATGATGACGAGCTGGACCCGGTCGCGGGCGCCGAGCTTGGTGAGCAGGCTCGCCACGTGGGCCTTGGCGGTGCCCACGCTGATGTGCAGATGGGCGGCGATCTCGCCGTTGGACATGCCACGTCCGACGAGGGTCAGCACCTCGCGTTCCCGTCCGGTGACGCCGCGGAGCTCTCGCGACGGTGGGGCGGGTTCGGGCCGGCCGGCGAACTCCTCGATAAGGCGGCGGGTGACGCTCGGCGCGATCAGGGCGTCGCCGGCGGCGACCACGTGGATGGCCATCAGGATGTCCTCCAGCGCCATGTCCTTGACGAGGAATCCGCTCGCGCCGGCGCGAAGCGAGGCGTAGACGTTGTCGTCGTCGTCGAAGGTGGTGAGGATCACGACGCGGGCCGCCGGGGAATCGGCTGTGATCATCTGGGTGGCCTCGATGCCGTCCATGCCGGGCATGCGGATGTCCATCACCACCACGTCGGGGTGGAGCTCCCTGACCAGCTGGATCGCCTGGGCTCCGGTTCCGGCCTCCCCGACGACCTCGATGTCCGGGGTGTCGGCGATGACCATGCGCAGTCCGGCACGGATCAGCGGCTGGTCGTCGGCGAGGACGACGCGGATCGTCATAGTGCCGCCGGTTCGACGGCAGGGACCGGCAGCCGGGCGCCGACCCGGAAGCCGCCTTCGGGCCTCGGGCCGGCACTGAAGTGGCCGTTCAGCAGGGCGACCCGCTCCCGCATGCCGGAGATACCGTACCCGGTCTCCTCGCCGACCTCGCCGACCTTGACGGCACCGCCGCGCCCGTCGTCGACGACCTCGACGGCACCACCGATCTCGCCGACCTTGACGGCACCGCCGCGCCCGTCGTCGACGACCTCGACGCGCAGTTCCTCACCTCGATAGTCGACGGTCATCGCGTTGGCCACGTTCGGCGTGAGCCAGGCCATCTTGCCCGGCCGCGGTGTCGGCCTCTCGATCGGCGATCCCGGCGTCGTGCGCGTCCTGACGGCCAACGCGCTGCTCGCCCCCGTGTCGGGGCTCGTCGGCATCGGCATCGGCGCACTCCTGCGGCACACCGCGGCCACCGTCGTCACCCTCTGCGCCGTGCTGGTCATACTGCCGACCTTCTTCAAACCGACCGTCCACCAGTGGGCCAACGACCTGTACGCCCTGTTCCCCTTCTACGTCTGGCGCACCTGCCTGTCCCAGCTCCATCCCCGCGACAGCCCCGCCCTGCCCACGGTCGCCGGCTCCTGGATCGTGTTCGCACTCTGGCCGCTGGCCGCGACGATCCTCACCCTGATCGTCGTGCGTCGCCGTGATGTGTGAACGACACCTCAGGCAGCGGGACACGGCATGACGGCCGACCCCGGCGACGGCCGTCCGGACGGCGGCGTGGCGCGGCCGGTCCCGGCCGCTTCCCCGTCCAGGGCACCCCCGCCTACGCCAGGTGGAGCGTCGCCGCCCTCGTGGCACCGGACTCGTGCGGTGCCACCGACGACACATGCCCGCATCCTCCCGAGAGGACCTCATGGATCACGACAGGAATCCGATGAAACCAAAGATCACCGATGTGTCCCGGCCTGCCGGCCGGATCCCGGCGGCCCCGCGCGGCCGGACCCGCCTGCCGCGGCTGGTGGCCGCTCCGCTGGCGGTGGGCCTCACCGTGTCGATGGCGGCCATGGCGACATCGGCCACGGCCTTCGCAGCGTCGGCAGGGCAAGCGGCGTCCGCCGCAGCCGGCTCCTTCACCGTCGCCGCGTCCACGGCGCCGCCCGCGCCCGGCGCCCAACTGAAACTGCCCCGCCCGACGGGCCCGCACGCGGTCGGCCGCGACACGCTGCACCTCGTCGACAAGCACCGCCCGGACCCTTGGGTGCCGGAGGCGGGCGCGCGGCAGTTGATGGTGTCGATGTACTATCCCGCCCGGTCCGAGACCGGCGGACCCGCCCCTACATGACCATCGAGGAAGCCCGGTCGCTGCTGCGGAGGAAGGCCCAGGGCTCCGACCTCCCGGCCGAGACGATCAGCGGCACCGGCACCTACGCGCACACCGGCGCCCGCCCGGCAGGCGGCCGTTTCCCGCTGGTCATGCTCTCGCCCGGCCTCGGGTTGCCGCGTGCCAGCCTCACCTTCCTCGCCGAGGACCTGGCCAGCCGCGGATACGTCGTCGCGCTGGTCGACCACACCTACGAGTCCTCCGGCACGGCCTTCCCCGACGGGAGCATGCTCACCTGCGCCCCCCTCTGCGACAAGCCCAGGCCTCCCGAGGGGGGAGTCAAGACCATCGCGCTGAGCCGGACCAGGGACATCTCCTTCGTGATCGATCAACTGACCGATCGCCATCCGGCGTGGAAGCACTCCCGCCTGATCGCCACCAAGCGGATCGGCATGGCCGGGCACTCGCTCGGCGGTAACGCCAGCGCCGCGACCATGGCCGCCGACAAACGGGTGCGAGCCGGGGCGAACCTGGACGGCACCTTCTTCGCGCCGGTTCCCACAACCGGCCTCGACGGACGCCCCTTCCTGATGCTCGGCACCGAGTCCGACCACATCCCGGGCAAGGATCACACCTGGGATCGCGACTGGGCCAACCGGGGAGGCTGGAAGCGCTGGCTGACCGTCGCCGACACCTCCCACACCAGCTTCACCGACCTGTCCCTCGCCTACAAGCTGCTGGGCAAGTCCGGCCCCGACGAGCTCTCCCCGCAGCGTTCGCTGGAGATCACCCGCACCTACGTCGGAGCCTTCTTCGACCTGCACCTGAAGGGCAGGAAACAGCCGTTGCTCGACGGACCGTCATCGGCCGATCCGGAGGTCACCTTCCAGAACCCCTGATCCCGCCGTCGACCTCGCGAAGGCCGGCGGTCCGTCCCGGGCCGCCGGCACAAGTGATCATTGTTGGGCGGGCCGGCAGGACCGGCCCGCCCATCGGCCCTGCGGGCGGGGGCTTCGGTAGCGGTCAGCGGCGCATCCGGCGCGATTTCTTCGTCGCCCGGGGCCCCTTCAGATCCCGGTGGTGTTGCGGGGGTAGGCGACCGACGGGTCGGTGGCGATGTTCACCATGTACGGCATGCCGGAGTCGAACGCCCGCAACAGCGCCGGGCCGATCTGTGAGGGATCGGTGACGAGCTCGCCGCCTCCGCCGAGGGCGGTCACCACCTGGTCGTAGCGGCACTGCGGCTGGAGCTCGGCGGCAACGTCGTAGCCGTAGAGCATCTGCATCGGGTGCTTCTCCAGGCCCCACATGCCGTTGTTGCCGCAGATCATCACGACCGGCAGGCGGTGCCGTACGAGCGTGTCCACGTCCATCAGCGAGAAGCCGGCCGCGCCGTCGCCGAGCAGCAGCACCACCTGCGAGGAGGGCCGGGCCAGCCGGGCGGCGATGGCGTAGCCCAGGCCGGTGCCCAGGCAGCCGTACGGGCCCGGGTCGAGCCAGTTGCCGGGCTGCTTGGGCTCGACGTACTTGCCCGCGTAGGAGACGAAGTCACCGCCGTCGCCGATCACCACGGCGTCGTCGGCGAGGACCTTGGCCAGCTCTCCGTAGATCCGCATCGGGTGGATCGGGTCGGAGTCGGAGGCCAGCAGGCCCGCGTCCGCGGCGATGGCCGCCGCCGCGGTCTCCGACAGCTTCGACAGCCACGGCGCGTAGGCGCTGGGAGACACCCCGGCCTGGTTGCAGGCCGTACCGAGACCCCAGAAGACCAGCGACAGGTCGCCGGCGGCGACACCGGAGGGTTCGATGTGCGTGGTGAGCTGTGACGGCGTGTCGGCCAGGTGCACGACCTTGGCGAGAGGGGCGCCGTCCTTGCCGCCGAACCAGCCGTAGCCGAGGCGGAAGTCCATCGGGGCGCCCGCCACGATCACCAGGTCGGCCTGGGTGAGCGCCAGTCCGCGGGCGCGGGTGACCAGCAGCTCGTGCCCGGCGGGCAGGACGCCGCGTCCCTGGCCGTTGGGGATGACCGGCAGGCGGAACTCCTCGGCGAAGCTCCTGGCGACCTCTTCGGCGCGGTCCATCCACACGTCCGAACCCAGCACCAGCACCGGGCGCCGAGCCTTGGCGAGCAGGCGGGCGATCCCGGCGAGGGCGTCGGGGTCGGGCTCCAGCGGCGACGGGGTCAGCGTCTCGGTGACGTGATCGGGCGGGGGAGCGGCGGCGAACAGGTGGTCCATGTGGAAGTCGAGGAAGACGGGGCCGCGGTGCGGCGCGAGGGCCGTGCGGAAGGCCATCTCCACGTCCTCGGCGACGGAGTCGGGCCCGGAGCCGGTGAAGGCCAGCTTGGTGATCGGCGCGAACAGCGGAGGGTGGTCGATCTCCTGCAGCGCGCCGGAGCCCCATCGCGACTGCGGTGCCCGGCCTCCCATGACCACGACCGGGGAGCCGTTGAAGTGCGCGGTGGCCACGCCGCTGACGCCGTTGGTGACGCCGGGGCCGGCGGTGAGGACGGCGAGTCCGGGTCTGCGGGTCAGGCGCGCGGTGGCCTCTGCGGCGAAGACGGCGCTCTGCTCGTGCCGCACGTCCAGGATGGGCATGCCCTCGTGGACGGCTCCGTCGTACAGCGGGAAGACGTGCCCGCCGGACAGGGTGAACATGGTTTCGATGCCATAGGCCTTGGAGACGGCGACCGCGATGTCACCTGCGTGCTTTGGGGACTCCATACCGCGCAACCTACCAGTCAGTCACATAGCCGAACAGGGATTCCTCACCCTGCCCAGATTCCTCCCACCTAACGCCATCGGCGCGGATTGTCCTCGTCGGATGAGGCCTTTCACCTGGGAGCGGTCAACCAGCGGGCGCTGCCCGACCACGGCGACCGAGGCGACCGAACGGCTCCGCTTCGCCGATGGCCTCGACGACCGCTCGGGCAGGCTCGGCCCGGCCTCCCGGTGGTCGCCGGGAGGCCGGGCCGAGCCTGTGATCGTGACGCCGCCTCGCCACTCCGGGCCCGTGACCGCGCACCTGCCACGATCGGCTCCGAGGTGTCGTCGCCGTGCCGCCGTCTTGCCGTCATGGGCCTGGGGCGGGCACTACAGCGGTGGGACCGACCAGCCCTTCTCCGCCCACAGGGGCGCGTGCTCGGAGTTGACGAACAACCGGTCCTCCGGGTTCGGGACCCGGTGGTAGCCCTGCGGGTGCAGCAGCTCCGAGGAACTGTCGGACAGGTCGAGGACATAGCGGTCCGGCGCCCGGCGTCCGGCCAGGTAGCGCAGCTCGAAGGCGTGCAGCTTCAGCGGATTCGCCGGGTTCCAGAGCCCCAGGCCCGCCTGGCGCGCCTGCTGTACCGACGCGCGAGCCTGGCCCAGCGCGCCGGTCTCGGCCACCGTGCGAGCCGACCCGGGAGAGGGCACGGCCTGCGCCACCCGATTCTCCTGCCGGACGAAGGGGTCGACGTTCGGCCAGATGAAGTAGGGCATGACGTGTCCGCCGGCGAGCAGCCGCTCGTTGTACGGCGCGGGCCTGGGCTTGAGCTTCTGGTCCCGGTTGACGTAGCACAGCAGCCTGCCGTACCGGTCGAGGATCTCGTGCGCGAAGGCCAGCCGGAGCTTGAACGTCTCGCCGGTCAGCCCCTGCTCGGTGATGTCGGATGTGATCATGTCCTTGAGCGCCTGGGTCGGCGGGCCGCCGAGTTCGGCGTGGTTGCGCGCGGTGGTCGAGTCGAGCCTGCCCAGCAGGTGGTCGTGGAGCGCGGCGCGCAGCGGCAGCGGCTCGAAACCCGGCGCGAACGGGTCGGCCAGGAAGTCGGTCCAGGCCGGATGCGAGATCTTGACGAAGCCCTTGGGCAGGTCGGGGTGGGTGGAACTGCGGGGCAGCTCGAAGCTGACCTCGGGGGCGTCAACGCCGAGCAGGCGCACGCCGAAGTTGCCGTCGGCGGCGATGTTGATCGTGTCGCCGTCGTGCACGATCTTGTCGACGGGTTGCGGGACTCCTGCGGATCGCGCGAGAAGCGCGTGTCCGACGGTGATACCGGGAACGGGCTGTTCGATCGCCTTGGCCATGTCTCACATGATGAACGCCCGTTCGCGGCGCGTCATGGCTATCGGCTGGTTCAGAGCGTTTCGGACAGTGCCTTGATCGGCATTTTGAGGTCCACCAGCAGATCGAGGTCCTTGGCGGCGGTGCGACCGAGCGTGGTCAGGTAGTTGCCGACGATGATGGCGTTGATCCCGCCGAGCATGCCGTCGCGGGTGCCCAGGTCACCCAGGGTCAGCTCGCGGCCCCCGGCGTAGCGCAGGATCGTGCGCGGCAGCGCGAGCCGGAAGGCGGCGATCGTCTTGAGCGCCTCGGGCCCCTCAAGGAGCGGGAACGACTCGAAGGGCGTGCCGGGGCGGGGGTTGAGGAAGTTGAGAGGCACCTCGTCGGGCTGCAGCTCGCCGAGCTGTCCGGCGAACTCCGCCCGCTGAGGCAGGGTCTCGCCCATGCCCACGATGCCTCCGCAGCACAGCTCCATCCCGGCTTCGCGCACCATCAGGCAGGTGTCCCAGCGCTCCTGCCACGTGTGGGTGGTGACGACCTTCTCGAAATGCGACCGCGCGGTCTCCAGGTTGTGGTTGTAGCGGTGCACGCCCATCTCGGCCAGCTCGTCGACCTGGGCCTGGGTGAGCATGCCCAGCGAGCAGGCGACGTTGATGTCCACCGCTTCCTGGATCGCCTTGACGCCCTCGCGGACCTGGTCCATGAGCCGCCGGTCGGGCCCGCGCACGGCGGCCACGATGCAGAACTCGGTCGCACCGGTCTGCGCCGTCTCCCTGGCCGCCTGGACCAGGGACGGGATGTCCAGCCAGGCCGCGCGGACCGGGGAGGTGAACTGCCCCGACTGGGAGCAGAAGTGGCAGTCTTCCGGGCAGCCGCCGGTCTTGAGGGAGACGATCCCCTCGACCTCCACCTCGGGACCGCACCACTTCATCCGCACCTCGTGCGCGAGCGCCAGGAGGTCGGCGAGGCGGTCGTCGGGCAGTTCGAGGCAGCGCAGGACCTGCGCGGCGTCGAGCCCCCGGCCCTCTTCCAGAACCTGCGTCCGGGCGATGTCAAGAATGTCGCTCATGCTGCTCCGTTCTCCATCCGCTCTCCGGCCGTCGGCTACGGCAGGAGCCTAAGGGTGGTGCGAAACGCCGAGGGGTCGAACCCGCAGCCCAGCGCGGGAGCCAGGCCGGCGCGGGCCGTACGGGCGAAGGACTCCCGGTCGAGAGCCCCCGACCCCTCCGGGAGCGCGCCCGCCAGCGGCCGGGCGGCCAGCATCTCCAGGTCCGTCACGTTGCACCGCTCGGCCAGGCCCGGTTCGGCGGGCCAGGACCCGATCACCACCCCCGCCGGCTCCAGCCCGCGATGGGCCATCGCCTCCAGCGTCAACGCGGTGTGGTTGAGCGTGCCCAGCGCGGCCCGGGTCACCAGGAGCACCGGCGCGGAGAGAGTGCGAGCCAGGTCGGCGAGAGTCGCCCCCTCCTCGTCGAAGCGGACGAGCAGCCCGCCCGCCCCCTCGACGATCACCAGCCGGTGCGATTCGGCCAGCTCCCCGACCCGGGCCGCCACCCGGGCGAGGGAGACCGGCGGCAGGCCCGCCGCACGGGCCGCCGCCGCCGGGGCCAGCGGGGCGGGAAACCTGGAGAGCTCGAACGTGGAGGTCACCCCGGAGAGCCGGATGACCTCGTCGAGGTCCCCGGGCTCGGTGTCGGTCACCCCGGTCTGTGCGGGCTTGACCACGGCGACCGACGCGCCGCGCTCCCGGGCGAGGGAGGCCACCGCCGCGGTGACGACCGTCTTGCCCACTCCGGTGTCGGTCCCGGTGACCACGAGAATGCTCACGAACCTCACCTTAGGCGGCTGGGGCCTCCCGCGCCCGGGCGTGAACCTGACCGCCGGGGATCGTCAGGGACGGCGCAGACGGGTGACGAACTTGTAGCGGTCGCCCCGGTAGAGGGACTGGGCCCACTCCACCGGGTTGCCGTCGGCGTCGAAGGCGTGCCTGGTGAGCAGCAGCATCGGCAGGCCGACGTCCACGCTCAGCACCTGCGCGTCGTACGGCGTGGCCAGCACGGTCTCGATGATCTCCTCGGCGTCGGTCAGCCGCACGTTGTAGGCGTTGTGCAACGTCTCATACAGCGAGGAGTGCACCTCCAGCTCGCGCCGCAGCCTGGGGAAGCGCCGGGCGGACAGATGGGTGGTGTCGATCGACATCGGCTCGCCGTTGGCCAGGCGCAGCCGGTGGATGCGCAGCACCCGGCCGCCCGGGTTGATCGCCAGCCGGCGGGCCAGGGGTTCGTCGGCGGTGACGTAGCTGATGTCGAGGATCTTGGTGTCGGGTTCGAGGCCGACGGTCCGCAGGTCGCCGGTGTATGACGTCAGCTGGAGGACCTGGGCGACCTTCGGCTGCGCGACGAACGTCCCCTTGCCCTGGATGCGCACCAGGCGACCCTCGACCACCAGCTCCGACAGGGCCTGGCGCACGGTGGTGCGCGAGGTCTCGAAGCGGACCGCCAGGGTCCGTTCGGGAGGCAGCGCGCTGCCCGCCGCCAGCGACTTGGTCAGCGCGAGCAGGCTGCGCTTGACGTCGTAGTACTTGGGAATCCTGGGGGAGTCGTCCGTCACGCCGGCACCTCACCTGACGGCCCGGAACCTGACGGCCCGGAATCGGCGTGACCGCAAGCACACTGCCTGCCGGCCGGTCGGCTTCGCTCGCTCACATGGTCACCTTCATCTCGGCCACGGCGGTGAGTGCACCCCTGATCACCGCTAGATCATCGGAACTCAGATTGGCCCGCGCGGTCAACCGCAGGCAAGAGCGGCCGACCGGCACCGAGGGCGGCCGGAAACATCCGGCGCGCACTCCGCGTTCCGCACAGATGAGGGCGGCCCGAAGTGCGGTCTCGGGTGGGCCGAGCACGATCGGGACGACCGCACCCGCCGGGTCGTTGGTCTCCAGGCCGAGTTCGCGGGCCATCGAGGCCAGCTCTTTCGCTCTGGTTCGCACGTATCCGGGCAGTTCGGGCTGGTTTTGAAGGATATCCACAGCGGCGAGTGCCGCCGCCACACTGCCGGGTGCCAGGCCGGTGTCGAAGATGAACGACCGGCCGGTGTCTATCAGGGTCTCGATAACCTCCGGGGCGCCTAGCACGGCTCCGCCCTGGGAACCCAGAGACTTGGACAGTGTGACCGTTCTCACAACGGTCGGCTCGGCCGCCAGTCCCGCCGCGTGCACCGCTCCCCGTCCGTGGGGGCCGATGACGCCGATCGAGTGGGCCTCGTCCACGATCAGCAGTGCGCCCTGCCGTACGGCCGCCGCGTGCAGCCCGGCGAGCGGTGCCAGGTCGCCGTCGACGGAGAACACCGCGTCGGTGACCACGACCGCGTGCTCCTCGGTCCGGTCGGCGAGGGCCTTCTCCACCGCCACCACGTCCTTGTGCGGGGTGACCACCACGCGTGAACGCGAAAGCCGGCAGGCGTCCACGATGGAGGCGTGGTTGCCCGCCTCGGAGACCACCAGCGCGTCCTTGCCCAGCGCCGCCACCGCCGCCAGGTTGGCCAGGTAGCCGGAGGAGAACACCAGGGCGCCGTCCGCCTGGGCGAAGGCGCGCAACCGCGCCTCCAGCTCGGCGTGGAGCGCGGTGGAGCCGGTGACCAGACGGGAGCCGGTGGAGCCGGTGCCCCAGGTCCGGGTGGCCGCCGTCGCCGCCTCGATCAGCCGCTCGTCCCTGGCCAGTCCGAGGTAGTCGTTGGAGGCCAGGTCGATCAGGCCGTCGTCGTCCGGCGTCCGGACGCGCAGGGTCCGCTTCAGCCCCGCCGCCGCCCGTGTGCCCGTGGCCGCGCGCAACCGTGCCAGCGGATCCGGATTCTGCTCCATAGCGGGCATCTTGCCAGCCAGACCCGCCCGATTCGCGTTTGGGCCCGCAAAGAACGCATGATGCACGGGTGCCGACTCTAAGCGACCTGGTGGTTCGTCATACCGCGCTCGATGATGCCGACCTCGAGTGGATGCACTCGCTGGTCTCCGACTGGCAGCTCCTGGCCGACCTGTCGTTCGCCGATCTCATCCTGTGGATTCCTCTCAGAGAGGGCTCGGGATGGATCGCCATCGCCCAGATGCGGCCCACCACCGGTCCCACCGTCTACCACGACGACATCGTCGGCATGATCGCGGCCAAGGGCGAGCGGCCGCTCATCGACATCGCCTGGGACGAGCGGCGGATCTGCCGGGAGGGCGACCCCGACTGGTCGAGCGGGGTCCCGGTGCGCGAGGAGACCATTCCGGTACGGCGGGCCGACCATTTCCTGGGCGTCATCCAGCGCTCGACGAACCTGTCGTCCGCGCGCACTCCCTCACGGCTTGAGCTCACCTACCTGCAGAGCGCCTCGGACCTGGCCCAGATGGTGGCCGAGGGGCGCTTCCCGTTCTCCGGTGCCGAGCCGATCCTGGTCCGTTCGCCGCGCGTGGGAGACGGGCTGCTCCGGCTCGATCGGGCGGGCCGGGTCACCTACGCCTCGCCGAACGCGCTGTCGGCCTACCGGCGGCTGGGTCTCAACGCGGACCTGGTCGGCGCCGAGCTGGGCCGCACCACCGCCACCCTCTGCTACTCCGACGAGCCCATCAACGAGAACCTGATGATCGTGGCGAGCGGCCGGGAGCCCCGGGAGACCGAGGTCGAATCGGGCGGCACGGTCGTGCAGCTGCGGGCGATTCCGCTGGTCGTCGGCGGGGGGCGGATAGGCGCGCTGGTGCTCATCCGTGATGTGACCGAGCTGCGGCGCCGCGAGCGGGAGCTGATGACCAAGGACGCCACCATCAGGGAGATCCACCATCGGGTGAAGAACAACCTGCAGACGGTGGCCGCGCTGCTGCGGCTGCAGGCCCGGCGGCTGCAGCAGCCGGAGGGGCGCGAGGCGCTGGAGGAGGCGGTGCGCAGGGTCGGGTCGATCGCGATCGTGCATGAGACGCTGTCCCACACGCCCGATGAGCAGGTGGACTTCGACGAGATCGCCGACCGGGTGATCGCCATGACGGGCGAGGTGGCGGCGCCGGAGGCGCAGGTCGTGCCGCGCCGTGTCGGATCGTTCGGGGTGTTGCGTTCGGAGATCGCGACGCCGCTGGCGATGGTCCTCACCGAGCTGCTGCAGAACGCGGTCCAGCACGGGCTGGCACATCGGCCGGGCCGGCTTCAGGTGATCGTCTCGCGGGGGGCCGACCGGCTGGACGTGATCGTCTCCGATGACGGCACCGGTCTTCCCGAGGGCTTCGACCTGGAATCGTCCACCAGCCTCGGCCTGCAGATCGTGCGCACGCTGGTCGTCGGGGAGCTGTCCGGGCGACTGGCCATCGAGCCCCGGCAGGGCGGTGGCACGGAGGTCACCCTCGGTATTCCCCTCCCCGCGGCCTGAGCCGGGCCGGGGAGGGGCACTGCGGGAGAGGTTGGCCGCTCGCGTGGCTTCGAGCCTCGGCGCGGTGTCGAGCTTTGGTGCGGCGTCGAGCTTGGAGAGGCCGGACGCTCGCGCGGTGGCGAGGGGTCAGACGCTCGTACGGGTGCGGGCGCGGGCCGTGCGACGCTTGAAGGCGCGGCGCTCGTCCTCGCTCAGGCCGCCCCAGACGCCGGCGTCCTGGCCCGACTCCAGGGCCCACTTCAGGCATGCTTCACTTACAGTGCACGTGCGGCAGACCTGCTTGGCCTCTTCGATCTGCATCAGGGCGGGGCCGGTGTTGCCGATCGGGAAGAACAGCTCGGGGTCCACGTCACGGCAGGCAGCGCGGTGGCGCCAGTCCATGCGTCACTCCTTCGTAAGAGGAGCCCTTACTGTGGCTCCGTCGGCTCACTTTGTGAAGACTTTCACTAACCAGCGCGAACAATTACCCGAGCCTTGTTCGGTTCAGGTCATGTTCCGCTCGATCGTCGGTGACCCCAGAGCGAGGTGGCCGCTCAAAGGTCCTACGTTCCGACGTCAATGTTGAGATTGTCAGCCACGCTCAGTACACGCAAGAGGTTTGGGGGAACGTTTTGCCGGTTATGCATGTCGGATGCGTCACACAATGACCGCATGTAACGAGTTAGACCAAGACTTGTAACGCGTCCGGGATAGAGCGGAACGTCACTCGCTCGACTTCACCCAGATAGTCGCCGTCGAGCTGGAAGGCCACGGGGCGTTCGGCGGTCAGCGTGAACTCCTTCTCGTCGTGGAGCTGCACCAGGTGGCGACCGACCGGCAGGGTGTCGCGGCCCCCCATGATCTGCGGCATCAGGCGCAACATCGACGGTAGCCCCAGGCGCTGCAGGCCCAGCAGGTCGAGGCCCGTCTCGAAGCTCGCCCACGGGGTCGGGCAGACCGGCCGAGAGCCCACATAGGTCCACGGCGAGGTGTTGGAGATGACCGCCATGAAGATGTGGTCGGCCGCGGGGACGTCCGGGCCCTCGACGGTCATGGGAGCGTGGCGTTTGTCGGTCGAGAGATAGTGGTGCAACGCGGTGTTCACATAGCGCGAGGGGGTGGCCTTTCGGCCGGTACCGCGCATGCCCTCGACCGCCCGGACCACCTCGGCGTCATATCCCAAGCCGCTACAGAACGTGAAATATCGGCTTTCGTCATCCCAGAGCGCCTGGCCCAGCCCGACGGTCCGCCGCCGGCCGTCACGGATCGCCTCCAGCACCGCGCCGACCGCCTCGACCGGGCTGTTCGGCAACCCGAGGGCACGGGCGAAGACGTTCGCGCTACCGCCCGGAATGACCAGCAACGCCGGCCGGTCCGCCGCGCTGCCGGCGGTCCCGCTCTCGCCGTCCTCCGCATCGAGCAGGCCGTTCACGGCCTCGTTGATCGTGCCGTCGCCGCCGAGCACGGCCACGACGTCGAATCCGGAGGCGTGTGCCTTGCGGGAGAGCAGTGCGGCGTGCCCCCGGTATTCGGTCTCTTCGACCTTGAGGTTCATGGTGGCGCTCAGTGCCCTGATGAGGACGTCTCGTGTCCGCTGGTTGGTCGTCGTCGCCTTGGGATTCACCAGAAGCATCGCACGCATAATGCCAGCGTATCCGCCGATAACGGCACAACGGCTGTGGAAGCCGAGCCGAGGTGTCCCGACGATAGGGTTGGGACGTGTCGAATCGCCCGATGACTCTCACCGTCGCCGCCGCCATCATGGGCGTGGAAGGCCTCACCGCACTGCTGCTCGGCGGTTACGTCGGCGTCGAGACGGTGATCGGTAAGCCGTCCGACGTGGTGAGCTCGATCTTCGTCGCGGGGTTCGGGATCCTCGTCGGGGCGGCCCTGCTCTGGGTGGGCCGGGGCATGCTGCGAACCGAACGGTGGACGCGGAGCCCGGGCGTGCTGACGCAGATCTTCGCCGCGGTGGTCGGCATCACGCTGATCCAGTCCGGCCAGCAGACCATCGGCATCCCGCTGATCGCCGTGGCAGTGATCGGACTGGTCGCGTTGCTGTCCCCGCCGACGACCCAGGCCCTCTACGGGGACGGGCTCTACGGGGAGCAGGACTAGTCTTCCGCGGTCAGGCCCTCACGGAGCTGGGCGAGGGTCCTGGCCAGCAGCCGGGACACGTGCATCTGAGAGATTCCGAGCTCGGTGGCGATCTGCGACTGGGTCATGTTGCCGAAGAACCGCAGCAGCAGGATCCGCTTCTCGCGCGGCGGCAGCCGTTCGAGCAGGGGCTTGAGTGACTCGCGGTATTCGACGCCCTCCAGCGAGTCGTCCACGATCCCGAGGGAGTCGGCCACCGCGGGGGCGTCGTCGTCGCCGGAGTCGGGAGCGTCCAGGGAGACCGTGGAGTAGGCGTTGGCCGACTCCAGCCCCTCGAGCACCTCCTCCTCGCTCATCTTCAGGAACGCGGCGAGCTCGCCGACGGTGGGCGCACGCCCCTCGCGCTGCGAGAGCTCGCTGATCGCCTTGGTGAGCGAGAGTTTGAGCTCCTGCAGACGGCGCGGCACGCGGACCGCCCAGCCCTTGTCACGAAAATGTCGTTTGATCTCCCCCACGATCGTGGGCGTGGCATAGGTGGAGAACTCCACCCCCCGGCCCAGGTCGAAGCGGTCGATCGACTTGATCAGGCCGATGGTGGCGACCTGGGTGAGGTCGTCGAGCCATTCGCCCCGGTTACGGAATCGGCGAGCGAGATACTCCACCAGGGGAAGATGAAGCTCGACGAGTTCGTCACGGATACGCTGGCGCCGCGAGTCGTCGGGGGTCAACTCCGCCAGTTCCGCGAAGAGCAGGCGCGCGCGCACCCGGTCGGGCACCGCGTGGTCGCTGGCGGCCATGGCACGAGTCCTTTCCGTCACGCCGGCCTCGCTGCGCCTCGGCGCTTGCGTAGCACGATCGCCATGCGGTCGGGGGAGTCGGTTACGGCATCCACGTCGTCGGCCAGGGCGGTGAGCACCATCCACGCGAAGTCATCGCGCTTCGGCGCGGAACTGCCGACCGTGCTGACCTCGACCCGGACCTGCATCAGTTGCCCGGTGAGCTCGAACTCGGCTATCAGGTCGGTGCCGGGGACGGCCAGGGTCAACAACATCGCGCACGCCTCGTCGACCGCGATCCGCAGATCCTCGATCTCGTCGAGCGTGAAGTCCAGCCGTGCGGCCAGTCCGGCGGTCGCCGTACGTAGCACGGACAGATAGGCGCTCGCGGCAGGCAGCCGGACGCTCACCACGTCACGGATTCCACCCATACCGACCGCGGGCGTCTCGGTGTGTTCGGTCACGTTCCTCCTCGCAGAGTCGCTGACTGCAACCTACAGCCCCGAGAGGGTGGTTGGCCCAATTGGACTCGCGATCGGGGCGATTTGAACACCTCAAGAACACCCTAAGACGCCTGAATGGGGCGTCTCAACAGGTCAGGCCCCGTGTGGTCGCACTCCCCACGGGGCCCGTCGATATAGCTGCGGTGTCGCTGTGACGTCGCCGTGGCGCGGCTCGGACGACGGCGGACGGCGCTCCGCCCCGCCGCTCATCCGCCCGGCCTCCGGCTCCTCGGCCGGGATCACCGCAGCGCCCTCACACGACCCGCTCAGGCGGCCTTGGTCGCCCAGAAGATCTTGGAGATCTCGTCGATCTTGGCCAGGAGCTCGTCGGCCTGGGAGGCGTCGACGGTGCCCTTGCCGCCCGCGGCGCCGGCCAGCTTGGTGGCGTCCCAGAAGAGCTGGTGAAGCTGCGGGTAGGTCTCCAGGTGCGGGGGCTTGAAGTAGTCGGTCCACAGCACCCACAGGTGGTGCTTGACCAGCTCGGCCCGCTGCTCCTTGATGATGAGCGCGCGAGTGCGGAAGACCGGGTCCTCGTTGGCGGCGTACTTCTCCATGATGGCCTTCACGGACTCGGCCTCAATGCGAGCCTGAGCGGGGTCGTACACGCCACACGGCAGGTCGCAGTGGGCGGACGCGACGTGCTTGGGTCGCAGAAGTCGTGCGAGCATCGGAAAATCCTTCCTTGATGCTGAGATCAGCTTGGTCCAGTACCGACCTTACTCGTCTTGAAAAACCCGTGTGGGAGGGGGTTGCGCTCGATGAGAGTATGTGTCGAGGGAGACTCGATGCTGCCCGCGCTCCGCTCCGGAGACTGGCTGTGGGTACGGCGCGGCGCCCCGATCCGGGCCGGGGACCTGGTCGTCGCCCGGCTCCCGTCCGACCCGTCGCTGCTGATCGTCAAACGGGCCGCCTGGGAGGCGGACGGGGGATGGTGGCTGGAGAGCGACAACCAGCGGGCCCCCGGCCGCCGCGACAGCTGGGACTTCGGCGCCCTGCCGCCGTCGCTGCTGGTCGGCAGGGTGGTGCTGCGCTACTGGCCGTTGCCCTTCTTGCGGGCGCGGTAGGCGGCGACGTTCGCCCGGCTGGCGCACCGCTCCGAGCAGTAGCGCCGGGACCGGTTGGAGGAGGTGTCGAGGTAGGCCCTGCGGCAGGGCGGCGCCTGGCAGAGGCCGAGCCGGTCCACGCCGAGGTCGGTGACCATGGTGGCCAGGCCCATCACGGCGCCCACGGCGTACTGGTCGGCCATCCGGCCGCCTTCGGTGAGGTGCATGTGCCAGCGCTCGCCGTCGTGACCGGAGATCTGCGGCTGCACCGGGTGCTGGATCAGCAGCGAGTTGAGCCGGTCGACCACGTCCTGCTCGTCGCCGCCGGCCGCGGACTCGAAGACGGTGACGAGCTCCTCGCGCAGGTCGCGCAGGGCGTCGAGATCGCCACGGGTGATGCGGCAGCCGGGACGGTAGCGGCCCCCCTCCTCCAGGAGGGAGCGCAGCCCTTCCAGACCGGACAGCCGGTCGGGGCTGTTGATGAGCAGGACGGCCAACTCGGCGTAGGAGGTCAGATCCACCGGGCGATCCATCGATGTAAGTGATGAATGGGGCTCTGAGTATTACACGTGTGGCGAGGGCTGACACCATGTCAATGAAAGTAAGCAACTTCTGTCATCTGTCTGAGTCTCAACATGTGGCACAATCAAGCGACGGGTGACCCCCGTACCCCCTCCAGACGGCCGTTCCCAGCGAGCGGGCCCCGAGCGGCTACCGAAGCCGGGCCACGCCTGCAACGGGCGTCTAAGAAGGAATCCATCCGTCTGTCTGACTGAACTACAGGGGTCGCTGTGGCCGTCACGCCATCCTCCATTTCCCTCGAAGCCCTCCAATCCCTCGATCTCGATCCGGCCTTCGCCCTGCACCGCGGTGGCAAGCTGGAGACCCGCTCCACCGTCCCGGTCCGCAACGCCGAGGACCTGGCGCTCGCCTACACCCCCGGGGTGGCCAAGGTCTGCACCGCGATCGCCGAGCGGCCCGAGCTCGTCAACGACTACACCTGGGTGTCCAACGTGGTCGCCGTCGTCTCCGACGGCACCGCCGTGCTCGGGCTGGGGGACATCGGGCCCGCCGCCGCCATGCCGGTCATGGAGGGCAAGGCCCTGCTGTTCAAGCAGTTCGCCGGGGTCGACGCGGTGCCGATCTGCCTCGACTGCACCGACGTGGACGCGCTGGTCGAGACCGTCGCGCGGCTCGCGCCCTCCTTCGGCGGCATCAACCTGGAAGACATCAGCGCACCCCGCTGCTTCGAGGTCGAGGACAGGCTGCGCGAACTCCTCGACATCCCCGTCTTCCACGATGACCAGCACGGCACCGCGATCGTCGTGCTGGCGGCGCTGCGCAACGCGGCCCGGCTGACCGGCCGGTCGCTCGGTGACCTGCGGGCCGTGGTGGCCGGCGCCGGCGCCTCCGGCGTCGCGGTCAGCCGCATCCTGCTCAACGCCGGTATCGGCGACATCGCCGTGGCCGACTCCAAGGGGCTGATCCACCAGGGGCGCGACGACCTCAACCCGGTGAAGCGGGCCCTGGCGCGCGACACCAACAGAGCCGCCCTGCAGGGCTCGACCGAGGGGGCGCTGAACGGGGCCGACGTCTTCATCGGCCTGTCGGGCTCGACGGTGTCGGAGGAGGCCATCGCGTCGATGGCGTCCGGCTCGATCGTCTTCGCGCTGTCCAACCCGACCCCGGAGGTTCATCCGGAGATCGCCCGCAGGCATGCCCAGGTGGTGGCCACCGGCCGCTCCGACTTCCCCAACCAGATCAACAACGTGCTGGCCTTCCCCGGAGTCTTCCGGGGGGCGCTCGACGTCCGCGCCACCACCATCACCGAGAACATGAAGGTGGCCGCGGCCGAGGCGCTGGCCGCCGTGGTCGGAGACGACGACCTGTCGGCCGACTACGTGATTCCCAGCCCGTTCGACGAGCGGGTCGCCCCGGCCGTCGTCGCCGCGGTCGCGGCGCAGGCTCGTGCCGACGGAGTCGCCCGTCTCTGACCTCCTGCTCCAGCCGGATCTCCGTTCCCTCTCCGGGGACGTCCGTGAAGATCTCCAGGCGTGTCCGCGAAGACCTCCCGGCCCGTCTGTGAAGACGCCCCTCGCCCGATCGGGCGAGGGGCGTCTTTTAGTTTTGGGAATCTCAAAAAACAGTCACGGAACGTGCTATAAAAAAAGCGCTCCGTCACCTATCTGGGCAAGAGTATGCACGAGGGGACGGATACGGGCGCAGGGGGCGTGGCCGAGCTTTCGGCGTTTTCGACGCTCCGGCGGCTTCTCACGGTGAGGAGAGCGATGGAACGCGAGCCCAACCACCTGCTTCGGCGACTCATCGCTGAAGCGGGGTTCACCCATAAAGGGCTGTCTCGCAAGTTGAACGATCTCGGCGCGGCACGGGGCCTGCCGGATCTGAAGTACGACCAGGGCTCTGTCCTGCGCTGGATCGCCGGCCAACGGCCGAAGGACCCGGCTCCGGGACTGCTCGCGGAGATTTTCGCACTCCGGCTCGGCAGAACGGTCAGTTCGGAAGACCTCGGCCTATCGGCCGTATCGACGCCTCTCGACCTCGGGCAGGAGTTCACCCATACGTGGCAGGAGGGGATCGCGACCGTGACGGCACTGTGGAGGGGAGATGTGGAAAGACGGAAGTTCCTGCTCGACTCGACCTTCGCGATCGGGGCCGGGTCCGCCGGGGCCCTGCGCTGGCTGACCCTTCCTCTGGAGGGCCGTCCCGTCGCGGGCGGCACCCGGCGGGTGGGCATGGCCGACATCGCGGCGATCCGGGAGGTGACCCGGTCGTTCGGCGAGCTGGACAACAGGTTCGGCGGCGGCAGGGTCCGTTCCGCGGTGGTGAAATATCTGGACACGGCGGTGGCGCCGCTGCTCAGTGACGGCTCCTATGGCGAGAGCACCGGCAGGGCGCTGGCGTCCGCGGCGGCGGAGCTGACCCGGCTGGCCGGATGGATGGCCTACGACCTGGAGCAGCACGGCCTGGCCCAGCGATACCTGATCCAGGCGCTGCGGCTGGCCAGGGGGGCGGGAGACCACGGGCTCGGCGGGGAGATCCTCGCGGGCATGAGTCACCAGGCCATTTACATCGGGCAGCCCGCGCACGCCCTCGACCTGGCACGCGCCGCCCAGCTGTCGGCCCGCCGCGCGGGCATATTCGCGCTGCTGGCGCAGGCGCAGGCGCTGGAGGCCCACGCCCAGGCCCTGATGGACGACCGCGCCGCGTGTGGAAACTCCCTGCACGAGGCCGAGCTGGCCTTCGACCGGCGCAAGGCCGGTGAGGAGCCCGACTGGATCGCCTACTTCGACGAGGCGTACCTGTCGGCCAAGTTCGCCCACTGCTTCCGCGACCTGGGCGACGGGCCGGGAACCGTACGGCACGCGACGCGGTCGCTGGACATGGACGGGCGCTACGTCCGCGGGCGCATGTTCAACCTGTCGCTGCTGTCGGCGGGGCTGCTCGCCTGCGGCGAGGTGGCGCAGGCCTGCGTGGCCGCCGGGCAGGCGCTCGACCTGGCGGGGGGCCTGCAGTCGGCCCGCACCCAGTCCTACGCCTTCGATCTGCGGCGCCGGCTGGCACCCTTCGCCGGTGAGCCGGCCGTACGGGAGCTGAACGAGCGGACCAGGGAGCTCAGCCTCGCCTGACGGGCACCTCGTCATGGCGGCCGAGCCCCCGCTGCTCCGGATATCTCCAGCAAAAGGCCGAGGGGCCCGGCGCGAGCCGGGCCCCTCGGGTGGAGCGGGGTGAGTACGAGGTTTGGACCCCCGGACTCAGGTGATCGTCAGAACTACTTGACGATCGAGCCAGACCAGACAGCCGCGGCCTTCTTGTAGATGTCCGCGGTCTCGCCGTCGAAGTACGGCGAGGTGATCAGGTCGTAGCGGTTGTTCTTGTCCTGGTCACCGAAGAGGCTGGTCACGCCGTTGACGTAGCCCAGACGCTTGGCGTTGCTGTACTTGACGAGCCACGGGCCACCGTCGGCGCCGGGGGTGAAGGAGCTCTTGAGGCCAACGTGCTCCTCAACCTTCTCCGCGGCGGAGACGTACACCTTGCCCGAGGTCTTGCCGTAGGTCCACTTCGGCGTAACGCCGGTGTAGGCCTTGTTGCCGTCGGGGTGAGCGTCGGCCGGGTAGCCGAACGCCATCACGGTCTGGCCGGTCTTCTGGTTCCAGGTGAAGCCCTGGCCACCGACGACCTCGCCCAGACGGCCGACGTCCTTGAGGAAACCGTCGACGATGTAGAAGGTCGTCTTGAAGTACGACTTCACCGCGGTCTGCTTCACCCAGTACTTCACGAAGGTGTGGGTGATGGTGTAGTTGCCCTTGGCGTCGATCTTCCGGTAGCCCTTACCGGTGTACGCGTCGTACTGAGCCTTGGTGACGGACTCGGTGAAGGTCTTCCAGGGGGCCTTGGCGCCGTTCTTCTGCCCGTCGGGGGCGGCGTCGTAAGCCTCCTTGGTGACCTCCTCGAACACCTTCACGGCGCCGGGGTAGTCCGGGCCGACCGGGTCGGAGATCGTCTCGGCCTTGGCCCACGCGTCGGCGGTCTCGCCACCGTTGAGGTCAACGGCCTTCTTGTACTCGGCCTCGGTGATCGCGGTGTCCTTGGAGAACTTCGCACCGGTGGAGGCGTCGTACTCAGACTTCGTGACGGCCTTGGGGGTGCCGCCACCGATCTGGATGCCGTTGTACACGGTCACGAACGCGTAGTCGCGGTCGCGGTCGTTGAAGACGCTGTAGTCGTAGTGGGTGTAGGCCTGCTTGCCGACGTAGACGCCGTACGGGTCCTTGCCCTGGTAGTAGGACGGCACGAAGACCCAGTTGTCCATGACGCTGGCGTTCTTCTTGTCGTCGTACACGCAGTGACCGGCGGTGGCGACCAGGTTGCGGTAGCTCGACTGGATCGAGACACCGGAGCACCACTTCAGGGCGCCCTCAGAGTCGACGAAGAACACCTTGCCGAGGTTCTTCGGGAAGTTGATGTTCTTGACCTTCGCGGCGACCTTCTTCTCTTCGCCGATCGGGTTAACAACACCGGGCTTGCCGTCGGGGGTGTAGCCACCGCTCGCGTTCAGCGTCGGCGTGGCCTTGGTCTCCCAGGTGTAGGGGGTGGCCTTGGCCAGGTTGTTGGTGGCGTTGTTGACGGTCAGCCAGAACTTCGCGACGTCAATGGCGGCCGGAGCGTCCTTGGCCATCGTGTCGTAGGCCCAGTTCGGGTTGGCGTTCGCGGTGCCGGCCAGGCCGGCAGCCAGCAGACCGGTGGCGAGGATGGCGCCACCGGCGGGGAGGAGGATGCGCTTCAAGGTAACTCCTTGGTCTGATGTGGAACGCTTCTTGCGTCCCATGCGTCAGTAAAGGGATAGCCAGAACATACAGGGCCGATCTTGAGAACCGGAAGCCGCTTTGAGGGGTTTGAAGCCCATGCGCCGGGCCGAGATCGTTCCGTGATGTTTGAAACGCCGCGGAGTAGTTGTTGCGGTTGAGGGTGATGCGCTGCGTTTCCGCAGATAGACATGATCCTGTTGCGAATGTGACCGATGTGGCGTGAGTGCCCCGATACGTTCAGTCACACCTGTCATGTGACGCAGATCACACGAGATCGATGGCACCGTTTTGCGGGAAGTCACGTCTAACGCGCACGATCCGCCGCCGAATCCGAGCCGCCGAGGCTCTGAAAGCCCGGAAAAACAGGGCCTGCGGGCCTCTGTAGATCCCTCGGGGCCGGGTTCCGCGGCTTCGGAAGGTCTCTCCGGGTCCCTCAGAGCCCCGCGAAGCCCCGGAAACGGGTGCGGGACCCGGCGCATGCGCCGGGTCCCGCGGGATGGAGAAGAGGCGGAGGAGGGATTCGATCCCCTCGTCCGAGGCCGTGCGGTTACTTGTAGAGCTCGCCGTTGGGGCCGACGATCCTGCCGGACCACACGTTGGCGGCCTTCTTGTAGATGTCCGCGGTCTCGCCGTCGAAGTAGGGCGAGGTGATCAGGTCGTAGCGGTTGTTCTTGTCCTGGTCGCCGAACAGGCTCGTGACGCCGTTGACGTAGCCCAGGCGCCTGCTGCTGCTGTACTGCGTCAGCCACGGGCCGCCGTCGGCGCCCGGGGTGAAGGCGCCCTTGAGGCCGACGTGCTCCTCGACCTTCTCCGCCGCCGAGACGTAGACTTTGCCGGACGGCTTGCCGTAGACGTACTTGGGCGTCACGCCGCTGTAGGGCTTGTTGCCGTCGGGGTGGGGCGCCTGCGGGTAGCCGAAGGCGTAGACCGGCTTGCCGGTGCTCTGGTTCCAGGTGAAGCCCTGGCCGCCGACGTTGTCGCCGAGGCGGCCGACGTCCTTGGACAGCACGACGTAGTAGCCGGAGCCGCCGCCCCACTTGGGGCCGCTGAACCTGTCGTAGTCGGCCTTGGAGACCTTCTTGACGCCGTCGAAAGCGACGCCGTTGTAGACGGTGACGAAGGCGTAGTCCTTGTCGTAGTCCTCGAAGACGTCGAAGTCGTAGTGCGTCCAGGCCTGCTTGCCGACGTACATGCCCCAGGGAACCTTGCCCTGGTAGTAGCCCGGGACGAAGACCCACTTGTCGAGGGTGTCGCCGTTGCTGGCGGTGTCGTAGACGCAGTGGGCGGCCGTGGCGACCAGGTTGCGGTACCTCGACTGGATCGAGGTGGCCGAGCACCACCGGTACTCGCCGTTGGCGACGAAGAAGACCTTGCCGAGGGTCTTGGGCAGGTTGACGTTCTTGACGCGGGCCGCCGGAGCCTTCTCCGCGCCGATCGGCGCGATGGTGCCGGGCCTGCCGTCGGGGGAGTAGCCGCCACCGGCGCTCAGCCGGGGGGTCGCGGCGTCGGGGGAGTAGGAGGTCGCCTTCTTCAGGGCCACGAAGTTGGAGGCGGCCCAGAAGTCGACGACGGAGACCGCCGAGCTGTTGCTGCCGGCCATCTTGTCGGTGGCCCAGTCCGGCTTGGCCTGGGCGGTGCCGCTGAGGGCGGCGGCCAGCAGACCGGTGGCGACCACGGCGCCGCCGAGAGGGAGGAGAGAGTGCTTCAAGTCAGGTGCTCCTTGCGCTGCAACGTTCCCGGGAACCTGGAAACTGCGGGACGACAAAGAACAAACCTATGCATTGACATGGAGAGTGCCAGGTGATCCAAGGCTCCCTTAAGGCGCATTTAAGGCGCACATAAGGTCACTTCGCCCGCTGGCGGTCCGCCCAACGATAGACGTTGTAGGTGGAGGTGATGAAGTACGGCGAGGAGATCAGGTCGTACTTCTTGTCGGTGTCGGTGTCCCAGGCGAAGCTGTTGACGCCGTTGAGGTAGCCGAGCCCGTTCTCGGAGTCGTAGTCGACCAGCCACGGGCCGCCGCTCGCCCCCGCGGTGAACGGGCACTTGAGCGCGATGCCGAGCTCGACCAGCCAGGTGGGGGCGGTCCTCTTACTGGTCCGCCCGCTGCACCACTTCAGCTCCTGGCCGTCGTAGGGCCTGCTGCCGTCGATCTGGGGGGCGGCGGGATAGCCGAAGGCGAGGGTGGCCTGGTTGATGCCGCGCTTGACCACGAGGCCCTGTCCGCCCACGTTGTCCTCCAGCTTGCCCACGGATTCCATCTCGTAGGTGTTCGCCGTCTTGCCCGGCTTCCAGACGAACCCGTCGTGCACGTTGACGAAGGCGTAGTCGTAGTCGTAGTCGCCCCTGCCGACGAAGTCCTCATGCAGGTTGATCGAGTGGCCGACGTAGATCCCGTACGGGGTCCTGCCCCTGTCGTAACCCGGGATGAAGATCCAGTAGTCGGCGTTCCTGCCCTGCTTGGCGTCGTAGGCGCAGTGCCCGGCCGTGGCGACCAGGCTGCGGCTCTCGGACGCCACCGACGAGGCGGAGCACCAGTAGTCCTTGTTCCCCATCCGGAAGAACACCTTGCCGACGGTCATCGGGGAGTTACCCGTCCTCGGCGGGATCCTCTTGGGAAGGGTCGGATCGACGGTGGGCGCGCTCTTGGCGTTGCCGGACGCGGCCAGGGGCACGAACGTGGTCTCACCGTTCGTGGCGGCAGCGGCAGCGGTGGTGGCGGGCGTGCTGGTGGGCGTGGGAGAGGCGGGGGCCGAGGTGGCGCTTCCGGTGCTCGGCTTGACCTCGGGCGTGGCCGGGGTGTTGTCCTGCGCCTCCTTGATCCTCGACGGGCTCCAGTACGCCGCGATCCGCTTCATCTCCGCGCTGTTCCTGGTGAGCGTGATGGAGGTGATACTGCCCGGCGTCGAGTAATAGGCGGTGTCGGCGCCCGCGGTCCCGGCGTCCGCGGCTCCGGCGAACGCGGACATCGCGAGCACGCCGCCGGCGACCAGTGCGCCGAGGGTGGTCGCGAACCGCCGTACGCGGGGGAGCATGGGGCGCTTCCTTCGAGGGATCAGGGGATGAACGAGGGTCGTAGGGGGTTATTTTTCCAGATCAACTGGGTTTTGGGCAGCCAGGGGGCTTGATCTGCCTTGACGCCGTCACCTTGTGGAGTCTGTCCCGCGAAGGATAAGCACCATGTCAAAGCGTGGAAGGGCCGATGACGGATGGCCCTTCCACGCTCATGACGTCCGCGCCTCAGGAGGCCTCGGAAAAGCCCTAGGAGGGGAGCTTCCCGGTCCAGAGGTTGGCGGCGTGCTTGTAGATGCCGTAGGTCTCACCGTTGAAGTACGGGGTGGTGACCCGGTCGTAGCGGTTGTTCTTGTCGCTGTCGATCGTCAGGCTCACGACACCGTTGAGGTAGCCGGTCCGCTTGCTGCTCTTGTACTGCAGCAGGAAGGGGCCGCCGCTGGCGCCCGGGGTGAAGGCGCACTTGATCGCCTGCTGCTCCTCGGCCTTGAAGGCCGGGACGACGGGCGCCGCGCCGGTCGTGCCGTAGCACCACTTCATGGTGTTGCCGGAGTAGGGCTTGTTGCCGTCGGGGTGGGCCGCGGTCGGGTAGCCGAAGGTGAAGACCTTCTTGCCGAGTTTCTGGTTCCAGGTGAAGCCCTGGCCGCCGACGTTGTCACCGAGCCGACCGGCGGAGATCACGGTGGTGATGTAGTGACGGAAGATCACATACTTCACGGACGCGGTCTTCTTGATGTACCTCACCACGTAGTAGTGGGTGATGGTGTAGTTGCCCTTGTCGTCGATCTTCCGGTAGCCCGAACCCTTGTAGTCGTCGTACTGGGACTTGGTGACGGCCTCGACACGGCTCTCCAGCTTGGAACCGCTCTTGGGCCACGCGTCCTGCTCCAGCGTCTTGCCCTTGAGGGTGACCTTGTCGTCCTGCAGGCCGTAGACGTCGCCGTCGACCTTCTCCCAGGCCCACTTTTCGACCTCGGAGGCGACGGCGAGGGCGCCCTTGTACTGCGGGCCGACCTCGTCCTCGGAGGAGACGTTCTCGACCTTGCCGAGGCCGCCCTTCTGGGTCCACCTGTCGTAGGCCTCGTAGTCGACGGTCTGGGCCGCCTCGCGGCCGACGCCGCCCTTACCGACGTGCTCCTTGTAGGTCTTGTAGTCGACTTCCCGCTCGGGCTGCTGCTTGATGCCGTCGTAGACGTTGACGAAGGCGTAGTCGTAGTCGTAGTCCTCGAAGACGGTGAAGTCGTCGTGGGTGTTGACCTTGGCGCCGACGTAGACGCCCCAGGGGGCCTTGCCCTGGTAGTAACCGGGAATGAACACGAAGTTGTCGAACGGCTTGTTCGTGTCGGTGTCGTAGACGCAGTGGCCCGCCGTGGCGACCAGGTTGTGGAACTTCGACTGCACCGAGGAGCCGGAGCACCAGCGCTCCTGGCCCTTGCCGTCGACGAAGAAGACCTTGCCGACGGTGATGGGCAGGTTCAGGTTCTTCGACTTGCCCGCCGACTTGCCCTCCTCGCCGATCGGGGCGACGGTGCCCGGCTTGCCGTCGGCGGCGGCCTTCGCGGCGCCGGTCTTCGTCAGCTTGGCCGAGACGGTGGAGTCGGAGAGGTAGCTCTTCGCCGACTTGAGCTTGGAGGCGGTCCAGTAGCCCGCGATGGCCTTCGCGTTACCGGACGAGGTGAGGGGCGCCGACTTGACGTCGGGCTGAGGCGCGGCCTGGGCCACGCCCGCGAGGGGGGCGCCGATCATGGTGGTGGCCACGAGGGCACCACCGAGGGGGAGGACCAGGCGCTTGGCTCGGGAGTTCAATCTAGCTCCTTCTTTGTCATGGGCCACTCGGGATGGCCCATGCATGCGTAAAGAGACAAGACGAGACCGTACTAGGCAAAGAACGGTTAAAGAGTCTCAAATCGGGCAGAGGGTCGGACCGATATGAGTTCGTTACCAAAATCATGGAACCGAATTTTCAAGATCCGCGTCTGATCTACCCGTGCTTGACCGGGACCGTGGGCGCGTGCTGTACGAGGCCATGACCTGCGAAAACGTGGGAGTGGTTGGTTGCCGGGGTGGGGGCGCTGCGCAAGGCTGAGCGGGCACTCGGCGTCATGCGCAATCGGGGGGTTCCATGCGACGTCTGTTCTGCCTGGCGGCAGCCGGGCTCTTCCTGCTGTCCGGTACGGCCGCCGCCGCGCCGCCGCCTCCACCGGGCGAGCCCGGCCCGTCCGGGGTGAATCCCGTCTCGGACTGGCCCGTCGCGTCCTGGCCCTCTCCGGACCGGCCTTCCCCGGACCGGCCGGTTTCCGGCAAGCCGGTTCCGATCAGGCCGATCGCGCAGAAGCCGCCCCGCGGGGTGAAGGCGTTCGTGCTGAGCATCGCCCAGGGAGAGGACCCGACGCCCGCGACGCGCGCCGTCGTCCTCGTGTGCGACCCGCCGCACGGCACCCATCCCGCCGTGGGCGAGGCCTGCGAGGCGCTCGCCGGGGTGGGGGGCGACCCCGGCCGGCTCAGGCCACCGCCGGACCAGGCGTGCACGATGCAGTACGACCCGGTCACCGTGACCGCGACCGGCCTCTGGAACGGCCGGTTCATCCGGTACGAGCGGACCTTCGGCAACGCCTGCTCGCTGCACGGCACGACCGGCGCGGTCTTCTCCTTCTAGAACGGTTCCGGAACCGTTCCAGGACCTCGCGGCTGCTCGAAGGGGCCCGGTCGGGAGACCGGGCCCCTCGTCATGCCGGCCGGTCGAATGGCCTCACGGCCGGCCGGCATGATCGCGATCAGTCTGCTCGGCGATCGACCTGTCCGGCGGTCAGCCGGTCCAGCGGTTGGCCGCCGTCCTGTAGACCTGGTAGGTGTCCCCGTTGAAGTACGGCGAGGAGATCCTGTCGTAGCGGTCGTTCTTGTCGGTGTCCCAGGCGACGCTGTTGACGCCGTTCAGGTAGCCGGTCCGGCTGGAGTTCTTGTACTTCAGAAGCCAGGGGCCGCCGCTGGCGCCCGCGGTGAAGGCGCATTTGAAGCCGACGTGCTCCTGGAGGTTGTACTGCGGCGCGGCCGGCATGGCGCCCGTCGTGCCGTAGCACCACTTCATGGTGCGGCCGGTGAAGGGCTTGTCCCCGTCGGGGTGCAGGCCGGCCGGGTATCCGAAGGAGAAGACCTTGTTCTTGACCTTCTGGTTCCAGGCGAAGCCCTGGCCGCCGACGTTGTCGCCGAGCCGGCCGACGTTCTTGATGACCGGCTTCCACGTGCCGCCGGCGTCCTTCTCCCAGTTGACCTTGAAGCCGGAGTGGACGTTGACGAAGGCGTAGTCGAAGTCGTAGTCCTCCTTGACCACGAAGTCGTCGTGCGCGTTGAACCACTTGGCCGCGTAGATGCCGTAGGGGTTCTTGCCGTCCCACGCCTGGTCGCCGTCCCAGTAGGACGGGATGAAGATCCAGTTGTCGTAGAACCGGTTGGTCTTCACGTCGTAGACGCAGTGCGCCGAGGTGGCGACCAGATTGCGGTACTTGCTCTGGACGGAGCTGCCGGAGCAGTACTTCCAGCTTCGCGGGTCCAGCGGGTTGGCGCCGGGCAGGGTGAAGAAGATCCGGCCGACGGTGTTGGGCAGGTTGACCTGCTTGCTCTTGATCGACCTGGCGCCCTCCTGGCCGATCGGCGGGACCGACCCGGCCCGCCCGTCGGGGCCGGCGGCGGCGGAGGCCTTGCCGCCCTTGACGCTGACGTCGAGGTCGCCGGCCACATCGGTGGCCTTGCGCATGCGTTCCGGTGACCAGAAGGAGGCGGCCTCGGAGGCCGTCTCCGAGGCGGCCGAACTGACCACGTCGCCGGGGGTGGTGCCGGCGTTGGCTCCGGGGGTGGCGCCGATCACTCCGGCGATCGTGAGAAGGCCGGTGAGGGGGATCGTGAGGCGCCGTGCTCGGGAATTCATGGAGCTCCTTTCGTTCTCGGCCGGGGACGGGACTTCCCCGGCCAGGAAAACGATCGGAACGTTACTTCGTGGATCAAGAAGTCGGTGCGGAATTGACAGGAAAAGGCGAGAAATAGTTCCCTTTGATGCTTTCTCGTTATTTGAATAGCAATTAGTTATAATTTAACCGGCGGGTATCCTTGCAGGTGGTTGCCGGTTTTCTCGGGGTTCTCCGACATCGCGGACATCATCGGCAACAATGCTTGCCATCGTTTCTCGAGTAACTCGCGCAACTTCGGACTGTTAACCCGAATGTTGTTCTGGTTGGATGTTCGCATGAGCGTGGACCCCAGAACTCCCTGCCTCGTCGGCGTCGCCCAGCACACCGTTCGCGAGCAGCCGGGACCGGAGCCGCTGGATCTGTGGGAGCTCGTCGCCCGTGAGGCCGCCGCCGACGCGGGGGCGCCCGGCGTGCTGGAACGCCTCCACTCCATCCAGATCGTCTACACCGACTCATGGCAGTACGACGACCCGGCGGCCAGGCTCGCCGAGCGCCTGACGGCCGTCCCTCGGCACCGGTCCTACTCCAAGGTGAGCGGTACGGCGCCGCAGGTGCTCCTCGGCGAGGCGGCCGGCCGGATCGCGGCCGGGCAGATGGACGCCGCACTGGTGGTCGGGGCGGAGGCGCTCGCCACGCGCAGGGCCCTGCGCCGGGCCGGCGAGCGCGTGAGGTGGAGTCATCCGGCCGATCCCAAACCGCCCTACGGCTGGGAACGCCCACCGCACCCGGCCGAGCTCGCCCACGACCTGTTCCTGCCGGTCCACACCTACGCGATCATGGAAACCGCCCGGCGGGCCGCCGGCCGCGAGTCCATCGAGCAGGAGCGGGAGAGCCGGGGCCTGATGATGGCTCCCATGACACGGGTCGCCGCGGCCAATCCGCACGCCTGGCATCGGGAGGTCTGGACACCGCGGGAGCTCGTCACCACCTCCGAGGACAACCGGCTCGTCGGCTGGCCGTACACCAAGCGCACGGTGGCGGTCATGGAGGTGGACCAGGCCGCCGCCGCCATCCTGGTCAGCACCGAGCTCGCCGACCGGCTCGGCGTCCCCCGGGACAGGCGGATCCATCTACGGGGATGGGCCTACGCCGAGGACACCTGGGAGGTCGCAGCCCGGCCCGATCTGGGCTCCTCCCCGGCCATGGAGGCCGCGGCCCGGCATGCCTTCGCGCGGGCCGGCGTCGGCCTCGACGATCTCGGAGCGCTGGACGTCTACAGCTGTTTCGCCGTCGCGCTGCGCTCGGCCTGCGCCGCGACGGGACTCGCCCCGCTCGACCCCCGGGGGCTGACGGTCACCGGTGGCCTGCCGTACGCCGGAGGACCGGCGAGCGATTACGTCCTGCACTCCACGGCGGCGATGGCCGGGCGCCTGCGCGCGGAACCGGGCCACGGCCTGGTCACCGGGGTCGGCATGCATCTGACCAAGCACACCTACGCGATCTGGTCCACCGAGCCGGGCGGTGTGCTGGGCGACGGCGTGCCGGTGCACACCGCCGAGCCGGTGCCGATCATGGCCGGGAGCGAGGGGCCCGCGACCGTCGCCGGATACACCGTCGCGTACGGCAGGGACGGCGCGGCCGAGCGAGGCATCGTCGTCGCCGACCTTCCGGGCGGCGGCCGTGCGTACGCCCACCTTCGCCACCCCGACCTGATCGCCGAGGCGGAGTCCCGTGAGCTCGTCGGCAGGAAGATCCGCCTGGTCCCCGACGGGCCGGTGAACGTCGCGACCTGGTGACGGCCCGGCGATGACCTGATCACGGCACGGTGGCACGGACACCGATCCGCGGCGGGTACGCGGTGGCGGCCGATCGCCGGCATCATGACCAGGCCGTGTGACCAGGCCGTGTCATCGGACCGCGTGATCAGGCCGTGTCATCGGACCGTGTGACCGGACCGCGTGATCAGGCCGTGTCATCGGACCGTGTGACCGGACCGCGTGATCGGATGGAGGGCGTAGGGTGCGGCCATGTTTGCCGTAACCGCCACACAGACCGATCCCGACAACCCGCTCGCCGGGCTCACCCTCGGCGAGCGCCCCGAACCCGAGGTCCCCGACGGCTGGACCACCGTCACGGTGAAGGCCGCCGCGCTCAACCACCACGACCTGTGGACGCTCAAGGGCGTCGGCATCCGCCAGGAGCGGCTGCCGATCGTGCTCGGCTGCGACGCCGCCGGGGTCGACCAGGACGGTAACGAGGTCATCGTGCACTCGGTGATCGGCGAAGGGGCCGACGAGACGCTCGACCCGAAGCGATCCCTGCTGTCGGAGGCGCACGACGGCACCTTCGCCGAGCGGGTGGCCGTACCGCGGCGCAACCTGGTGCCCAAGCCCGCCGCGCTCAGTTTCGAGGAGGCGGCCTGCCTGCCCACGGCGTGGTTGACCGCCTATCGGATGCTGTTCGACAAGGCGGAGCTGGAGCCGGGCTCGACCGTGCTGGTCCAGGGCGCCGGGGGCGGCGTCGCCACCGCGCTGATCGCCCTGGGCCGGGCGGGCGGCTACCGGATCTGGGCCACCAGCCGGTCGGAGGAGAAGCGGGCGCGGGCGCTCGCCCTCGGCGCCGACCAGGTTTTCGCCGGCGGTGCCCGGCTGCCCGAGCGGGTCGACGCGGTGATGGAGACCGTCGGCCAGGCCACCTGGGACCACTCGCTGAAGGCGCTGCGTCCCGGCGGCCGGATCGTGGTCTCCGGCGCGACCAGCGGCGCCGTACCGCCCGCCGACCTGAACCGGGTCTTCTTCCTGCAGCTTTCGGTGGTCGGATCGACCATGGGCACCCGTGACCAGCTGGCCCGGCTGGCCCGGTTCCTGGAGCAGACCGGCGCCCGCCCGGTGATCGACCGGATGCTCCCGCTGGTCCAGGCCCGCGAGGGCTTCGCGGCCATGCATGAGGGCGACGTGTTCGGGAAGATCGTGTTCACCGGGGCGGCCTGAGCCGGACGCGCGCGCCCATGGGCGCCGGACTGTGTGATCGACGTCACGCGTGTAAGTAACGGGTTACTTCCGGGCCTGCCGGGTGATAAACACGGGTAAGCGATATATCCCGGAGGCCCGGCATGACCGACTCGACTGCGCGCCCCGACCCCGAACCCTTCGGCCCCGGCGACCTGTTGTGGGAGGGAATGGGTGACCACCGGCTGATGCTGCTGCTCGGCGGCGCGCTCGTCATGCAGGTCATGCACCCGGCCATCGGCGCGGCCGTCGGTGAGCACTCGGTCTACAAGACCGACCCCTGGGGGCGGCTCACCCGCTCGCTCACCTCCCTGCAGACCTGGGTGTACGGCGGGCAGGAGGCGATCGAGGAGGGCAAGCGCCTGCGGGAGCGGCACCGGGACATCCGGGGAACCGATTCCCAGGGGCGCGGCTACCACGCGCTGAGCGCCGGGCCGTACGCCTGGGTGCATCTGACCGCCTTCGAGCGGGCCGTCACCATGGCGAGATACTTCGGCGAGCCGTACACCCCGCAGCAGGAGCGGAGGCTGTACGAGGAGATCGTCCGCCTCGGCCGGATCCTGCGGGTTCCCGAGCGGATGTTCCCCGCCACCGTCGACGACTACTGGCGCTACTTCCACGACATGGTCGACACCACTCTGGAGAGCCATCCGACGGCCCATGACGTGCTGCGCACCGCGCGCACCGTGGGACCACCGCCCATCATGCCCGCACCGTTGCGCGCCCTGTGGGGGCCGCTCGGACTCACCTCAGGCCGGGTCAACCATTTCGTCACGGTCGGCACGTTGCCGCCCGCCGTGCGCGGGAAACTGGGACTGCCGTGGACCGCGCGCGACGAGATGCGACTGCGCCGGCTCGGCCGGGCGGTCGCGGCGACCGTGCCGCACCTGCCCGAGCGGGCCAGATACATGCCGATCGCCTATCGGGCCAGGCGGGTCGCACGAGCTCAGGAGCGCCTCGTCCGCGCCATGCGGGTCGCCTGACGGCTGGGGTACGGCCGGCCCGGGCGTACGGGGCGGGGACCCCGAAAGCAGGAGGGGCGGGCGCGGGCCGCACAGCAGGATCACCGGAGCGCGTCTCGGATGCGACGGGCGGCGTCGTAGAGCGCGTCCTGCGCGGCGGCCAAGGTCTCCTCGGTCACCTGGGCGCCCTGGGCGTCCGCGCGGAGCTCCTCGACGAACTCGGCCAGCATCTGCCCGAGCCGGGCGTCGCTGTCGGGTGACCCGTGCCCGGTGAAGCCCTCGGACCAGACACGTTTCCAGTCCTGCTTCCACTCCTGGGTCTGGCGCTGCCATTCCTGCTTCTGCCGCTGCCATTCGCGCTTTTGCCGCTGCCATTCGGCCTTCTGCTCCCGCCAGGCCTCGCGCTGGTCCTGCTTGGCCTGCCGCTGCTCCTGCCGGCTGCCCTGGCGCACGTCGCGCGCCATCTGGGTGAGCTCCTCGCGCAGTGACTTGACCGTGTCGCGGACGTCTTCCTTGACCTCGCGGGCGATGTCACGGACGGAGTCGGAGATCTCCTGCTCCAGGTCGGCGAGCTCGTCGAGCCGGGCCTCCAGCTCCTCGCGGCCCTGATCGGTGAGGGTGAAGACCTTCTTGCCGTTCACGACCTCGTGGGTGACCAGGCCTTCCTCCTCCAGCCGGGCCAGGCGCGGGTAGATCGTGCCGGGCGAGGGGGAGTAGACGCCCAGGAAGCGGTCCTGCAACAGCCTGATCACCTCGTAGCCGTGGCGCGGGCTCTCCTGGAGCAGCTTGAGCAGGTAGAGCCGCAGCCGCCCATGGCCGAAGACCGGGCTCATGCCTGCTCTCCCTTCAGCAGTGTGACGTCCGCCGAGACGGTGGTCGCCGACAGGGACGCCATGCCGCCGCCGATCCGGCCGGTCAGCGACTTCGCGCCGTGCTGGCTGGAGTGGCCGAGCTCGGCGAAGGCGGTGTCGAGCCTGCCGGAGGTGGAGCGGATCGCGACGTCGGTCTCGACCTCGTGCGGCAGCCGGAGCATGATGTCACCCGAGACGCTGTTCAGCGTCACATGGCCGGTCGGCGGGAGTTCCAGGTCGGCGGTGATCCGGCCGGAGACGGTGGTGGCGCGCAGGCGGCGGGGCGTGCCCTGGGCCACGGTCAGCTCGCCCGAGATGCTCTTGAAGGACAGGTCGCCGACCAGGCCGCGACTCTCCACGTCACCGGAGACGGTGTCGGCGTGGATCTCGCCGCTCACCCCGTCGAGCACGATCTCGCCGGAGACGCTTCTGACCGAGGTGCGGGTCTCGAAGCCGGCGACGACGGCCGAGGCGGAGACCACGCCGACACTGACCGGGCACTCCTTCGGCACGGTGAGCGTCAGTGTGGTCTCCCGGCGTCCGGGGCGTAGCCAGCCGAGCAGGCCGTCCCAGGTCAGGTCCTTGTAGGTGACGGTGAGCGCGCCGTCGTCGTCGTGGGTGACGATCAATGGAGGGGTGCCGATGTCGGTGACCTCAAGGGTGGGCGGGCCGTCGCTGGCCAGCACCGCCAGCCTGCCCGCCACGATCCGGACGTTGAGCTTGCTCACGATGTCGAAGGCGAGCTGCTCGGGTTTGTCGATGGTCCACTGCCGCATGTTCGTGACCTCCTATGCAAGACACGATATGTCGCGTCATGGAAGTAGGTCAAGATATATCGCGTTTGAGTTACTCGTCCTCGTCGTCCAGCCGGGCCAGCCACGTGGCCAGCCGTTCCACCGGCGTCTCGAACTCGGGGTTGAGATCGACGAACTCGCGCAGCCGCTCGGCCAGCCAGACGATGTTGACCTCTTCCTCGCCGCGGCGCTCGACGAGCTCCTCGATGCCCCGATCGGTGAAGTACATCGTTCTCCTCGTAGTAACGGGGAAGTCCCCCACAGTGGCTCCTGCGGGGGACTTCCGAGGTGGTGCGGATCGATCTAACTGAAGATCTCTCCCAGCATCTGCTGCAGCTCCGCCTCGTGCGCGGAGTGCGAGCCCGTCGCCGGGGAGGAGTTGGCCTTGCGGGAGACCCGCTTGATCGGTCGCCCGCCGAAGACGTCGGGCTTCTCGGCCAGCTTCAGCGTCAGGAACGGCCACGGACCCATGTTGACCGGCTCGTCCTGCGCCCAGACCAGCTCGATGTCGTCGGCGTAGCGGGCCAGCTCGGCCGCGAGCGGGTTCGTCGGGAACGGGTAGAGGCGCTCCAGACGGACGATCGCCACGTCGGTCCGGCCCTGCGCGTCACGCGCCGCGGCCAGGTCGTAGTAGATCTTGCCCGAGCAGAGCACGACCTTGCGAACCCCGGACGGGCTCGCCGTGGTGTCGCCGAGCACCGGCTGGAACGAGCCCGAGGTGAACTCGCTGACCGCCGAGACCGCCGCCTTGTGCCGCAGCAGCGACTTGGGCGTGAACACCACCAGCGGACGGTGCCGGTTCGACTTCGTCTGCCAGCGCAGCAGGTGGAAGTAGTTCGCCGGAAGCGTCGGCTGCGCCACGGTCATGTTGTCGTAGGCGCACATCTGCAGGAAACGCTCGATGCGGGCCGAGGAGTGGTCCGGGCCCTGACCCTCATAGCCGTGCGGCAGCAGCAGGGTGACGCCGGAGCGCTGGCCCCACTTCTGCTCACCCGCGGTGATGTACTCGTCGATGACGGACTGGGCGCCGTTGACGAAGTCACCGAACTGGGCCTCCCAGGCGACCAGGGCGTCGGGACGCTCCACGCTGTAGCCGTACTCGAAACCGAGCGCGGCGTACTCGCTGAGCAGCGAGTCGTAGACGTAGAACTTCGTGGTGCCCTCGTTGAACGTCTTGAGCGGGGTGTGCTCCGCGCCGGTGACGCGGTCGACCAGCACGGCGTGCCGCTGGACGAAGGTGCCGCGCCGGGAGTCCTGGCCGACCAGGCGGACCGGGTGGCCGTCGATCAGCAGCGACCCGAAGGCCAGCGTCTCGCCCATGCCCCAGTCGATGCGGTCCTCCGCCACCATCTGGCCCCGGCGCTGGATGACCGGCAACAGACGCGGGTGGACGGTGAAGCCCTCCGGCAGGCTGAGCTGGGTGTCGACGATCCGCTTGACGGTCTCCTCGGAGATCCCCGTGGGGGTGTCCTCGTGCGACCAGGGGATCGTGTCCATGTCGGCCGGGCGGCTGAACTCGCCGGTCGCCTCCTTGACCGCGGCACGGGTCTCGGCGAAGGCGTTCTCCAGCTTGGCCTGGTAGTCGCGCAGCGCGCTCTCGGCCTCCTCGACCGTGATGTCGCCCCGGCCGATCAGCGCCTCGGTGTAGAGCTTGCGGGTGGAGCGCTTGGCGTCGATCAGGTCGTACATCAGCGGCTGGGTGAAGCTGGGGTTGTCGGCCTCGTTGTGGCCGCGGCGCCGGTAGCAGATCAGGTCGATGACGACGTCCTTGCGGAACGCCTGACGGTATTCGAACGCCAGCTTGCCGACCCGGACCACGGCCTCGGGGTCGTCGCCGTTGACGTGGAAGATCGGAGCCTGGATCATCCGGGCCACGTCGGTGGCGTACACGCTGGAACGCGAGGACGCCGGCGAGGTGGTGAAGCCGACCTGGTTGTTGACCACGATGTGGACGGTGCCGCCGGTGCGGTAGCCCCGCAGCTGCGACAGGTTCAGGGTCTCGGCCACCACGCCCTGACCGGCGAAGGCCGCGTCGCCGTGGACGAGCACGGGCAGGACCGTGAAGCCCTCCTCGCCGCGCTCCAACAGGTCCTGCTTGGCGCGGACCACGCCTTCCAGGACCGGGTCGACCGTCTCCAGGTGCGAGGGGTTGGCCACGACCGAGGTCTTGAGCTTGCTGCCGTCGGGCGAGACGAAGTCACCGGTGGCGCCAAGGTGGTACTTCACGTCGCCGGAGCCGTGCGCCGTCCGCGGGTCGATGTTGCCCTCGAACTCGCCGAAGATCTGGCCGTAGGACTTGCCCACGATGTTGGCCAGCACGTTCAGGCGACCACGGTGGGCCATGCCGATGACGGCCTCGTCGAGGTCCTCCTCGGCGGCGGCCGACAGCACCGAGTCGAGCAACGGGATCAGCGACTCGCCGCCCTCCAGCGAGAAGCGCTTCTGGCCGACGAACTTCGTCTGCAGGAACGTCTCGAACGCCTCGGCGGTGTTGAGCCGCTCCAGGACGCGCAACTGCTCGGTGCGGTCGGGCTTGGCGTGCGGACGCTCCACCCGGGCCTGGATCCAGGCGCGCTCCTCGGGGTTCTGCATGTGCATGTACTCAACGCCGATGGTGCGGCAGTAGGAGTCACGCAGCACGCCGAGGATCTCGCGCAGCTTCATCAGAGGACGGCCGCCGAAGCCGCCGGTGGCGAACTCGCGCTCCAGGTCCCACAGGGTCAGCCCGTGTGACTTGATGTCGAGGTCGGGGTGCTTGCGCTGCTTGTACTCCAGCGGGTCGGTGTCGGCCATCAGGTGGCCGCGGACCCGGAAGGCGTGGATCAGCTCGATGACCCTGGCCGACTTCGCCACGTCGTCGTCGTGGGTGGTGGAGATGTCCTGGACCCAGCGGACCGGCTCGTAGGGGATCCGCAGGGCTTCGAAGATCTCGTCGTAGAAGCCGTCCTCGCCCAGCAGCAACCGGTGGATCTGGCGCAGGAAGTCGCCCGACTGGGCGCCCTGGATGATCCGGTGGTCGTAGGTGCTGGTGAGCGTCATGACCTTGCTCACCGCCAGGCGCGAGAGCGTCTCGGGAGAGGCGCCCTGGTATTCGGCGGGGTATTCCATCGCGCCGACGCCGATGATCGTGCCCTGCCCCGGCATCAGGCGCGGCACCGAGTGGACGGTGCCGATGGTGCCGGGGTTGGTCAGTGAGATCGTGGTGCCGGAGAAGTCGTCGACGCCGAGCTTGCCCGCCCGGGCCTTGCGCACCACCTCTTCGTACGCCACCCAGAACTGGCGGAAGTCCATGGCCTCCGTCGCCTTGATCGACGGCACCAGAAGCTGGCGGGTGCCGTCGCTCTTGGCGACGTCGATGGCCAGACCGAGGTTGACGTGCTCGGGCTTGACCAGCACCGGCTTGCCGTCGACCTCGGCGTAGGAGTGGTTCATCTCCGGCAGGACCGCCAGAGCCTTGATGACCGCGTAGCCGATGAGGTGCGTGAACGACACCTTGCCGCCGCGACCGCGCGACAGGTGGTTGTTGATCACGATGCGGTTGTCGATGAGCAGCTTCGCCGGGACCGCACGCACGCTGGTCGCCGTCGGAACCTCGAGGCTGGCCTCCATGTTGGCCGCCGTCCTTGCGGCGGCGCCACGGAGTCGGACTTCCTCGGCACCGGCGGGCAACTGCGTCTCCTGCTTGGGCTTGTCCGCCGGGGTGGCCGTGGCCTTCGGCGCGGGGGTTGCCGGTGCGGCGACCGGAGTCGCCGGAGCCGCAGCCGGGGGTGGAGTGACGGGCGCGGCGGTGGCCGCCCCCGGGGGCGCGGCTCTGCCGGCCCCGGAATCAGGGGTGTAATCAGCGAAGAAGTTCCACCAGGCACGGTCCACGGACTCGGGATCCTGAAGGTACTTCTGGTACAGCTCGTCGACAAGCCATTCGTTTTGACCAAAGGCTGCCAGCGGGTTTGTCCGCGACGACTCAGACGACACGGCGGAAATCGCCCTCTTCCGCAGATCGGCGTTGATGATAGAGAACCTGTCCAAGGCTACTCGCCTGGACCCGGACCTGCGCCAGTCTGGCCGCAGCTCGCCGCCCGATCCTCTCAGGAGAGGGAAAAAGGGTCACTTCCGGGGGTCGATTGGAGGAGCGCGGGCCTGGTCACCTGGAGAAGGCGAGTCCGGTCACCGGCGGATGTGGGCCTGGTCACTCGGAGGGGAGAGGCCCGGTCATCCGGTGGACGCGGGCCCGGTCACCCGGTGGACGCGGGTCCGGTCACCCGGAGGGAGAGGCCCGGTCATCGGTGGGTGCGGGTCCGGTCACCCCTGCTCGACGAGCCGGGACTCGACCCGGACGCCCGGGGTGACCACCTCGAGCAACCCGGCCAGCTCCTCGCCCGCCGCGCTCAGCTCCTCCAGGGACATGGGCGCCAGCCGCTCCAGCAGGAACAGCGCGTCCGTGGTCTCCTCGGTGATCCTGGTGCGCACGCACTGCCGCCAGTTCCATCGCCGGCAGGTGACGCCCCTGTCGTCGCGCCAGACCACCTCGCCGATCTCCGGATGATCGACGGCGGGCTCGCCCTTCTCGACGATCTCGAACGGCTCGTCCCCGATGGCGCGGACCAGCCGGGCCGTCCCCTCGTAGTGGGCCAGGTCCTCCCCGCCGATCGGCAGCCCGTGCCGGACGCTGATCGCGTTGTAGGCGTCGACCACCAGGTTGATCTCCGGCAACGGCATCCGCCTGACCAGCGCGTCCACCGACGGCCGGCTGCGCTGCGGCTTCACGCCGAACGTCCGGTAGGCCTCCCGCCACGCCTCGACCTTCGGGTCCTCGACGCTCACCGCGGTCTCGGCCGCCTCGGCCAGCCAGGCCCGGGACCTGTCGTCGGTCGGTCCGTTGCGCAGGCCGTACACGCCCATCACCAGGACCGCGAAGTCCGGCCTGAGCGTGCTGACGGCGGGGTCCACCCAGATGTCCTCGATCACGCACCTCAGTTTAGGCCGCCTGCGGTTTCTCAGTGAGGGGCGATCCGGGCGCCGCACGCTTCACCGGGCCATGGACCGAGGCGGTGTCGTCCATCACCTCCTCACCGGCGCCGCCGTGGCCGGTCAGGCGGCAGCGTGAGGCTTGAACGTGACGTTCAGTTCGGCGTCCAGCGCCTTCGCCAGGCGTCGTAAAAGTGCAAGGGTGGGGGTGACGCCACCGGTTTCCATGCGGGACACCTGGGGTTGTGTCATTCCGGCCCGCTCGGCCAGTTCGGCCTGTGAGAGGCCTAGTTCCGTGCGGCGGCTGTAGATTTGCTGGCCAAGAAGCAACGCCTCACGGGCTTCCTGATAGGCGTCGGCGCGACGCTCGGCGCCGGTCCGCTCCCACTTGCCGTGATCCATGGCCGTCAGTCCTTCCAGATGCGGTCGTAAGTGTTCAGCGCGACTGTATGGCGGGTCTCGCATTCAGCCTGTGCCCGTTGGGCGCGTTCGATCTGACCGGTCTCCTTGCGGCGGGTCTTGGAAAAGACGGTGAGGAGGATGACCCGACGTCCCGGAGCGAGCCAGTAGGTGATCCGGACCTGGCGACGTGTCAATGAAAGGCGCAGTTCCCGGAGCTTGCCGCCCAGATGCTTGGAGTACGGCTCGTCCAGCGTTTCCGCCTGCTCGGCGAGGAGATCGGCCAGGGCCTCGACTTTCACGTAGTCACGTTCGGACAATGACTCGAGCCATGACTGGATCTCAGGCTCGATCTCGATGACATACAGCCTCACGGGTCATGAGGCTATATGCACTCGATTGTATATTCCGAGATACGCTGAAACCGATAGGGCGGTCGGTGTTTCTTCAAGGAAGACACCGGACGCGGTCTCCCCGTCAACGAACCGCTCCCGGCTCCGGAGCCGACCGGGCGAATGGCCGATTTGTCCGTTGAAACTTTCACATGATCAAGTAGGTGTCCCATCGGCATCCTTCGACGTCCAGTCGAGCTCCGGGCCGCGCGGCACGATCCGGCTCGGGTTGATGTTCGTCTGCGTCATGAAGTAGTGCCGTTTGATCTGGTCGAAGTCGGTGGTGTCGCGGAAGGCCGGGATCGCGTACAGGCGGCGAGCGTAGGCCCACAGCGCCGGATGGTCGACCAGCCGTCTGATCGAGCACTTGAAGTGCGAGTGGTAGACCGCGTCGAACCTGGCGAGCGTCGGATAGAGCCGGACGTCGCTTTCGGTGAGCGCGTCGCCGTGCAGGTAGGGGCGGGTGGCGAGCCGTTCCTCCAACAGGTCCAGCGTGTCGAAGACCGCGGTGACCGCCTCGTCGTAGGCCTGCTGGGAGGTGGCGAACCCGGCCCGGTAGACGCCGTTGTTGAGCCCGTCGAAGATCAGCTCGTTCAGCGCGTCGATCTCCTCGCGCCGCCCGGCCGGATAGAGGTCCGGGGCGCCCTCGGCGTGCCACGGCGCGAAGGCGGTCTCCAGGGTGAGGGTGATCTGCGGGTAGTCGTTGGTGACCAGCCGGCCGGCGGTGACGTCCCAGACGCAGGGCACGGTGTAGCGGCCCCGGTAGGCCGGGTCGGTCGCCAGGTAGAGCTCCGACAGGTATTCCACGCCGGTGGCGGGGTCGCCGCCGGGAACGCGCCAGCCCTTCTCGTCTCTGATGGGGTCCACGATCGTCACTGCGACGACGTCCTGGAGGCCGAGCAGCTCGCGCACGATGAGCGAGCGGTGTGCCCAGGGGCAGGCGTAGGAGGCGTAGAGCCGGTAGCGGCCCGGCTCGGGCGGGTGCTCGCCGCCGGCCTCGATCCGCGCCGTGAAGCGGTTCGGCTGCCGGACGAAGCGTCCGCCCTCGGAGATCTCACGTCCCAGCTTCATGGTTCGACCGTACGCCACCCCGAGTAGAACATGATTCGGTCCAGAGGGCAGAATGCGGGGCGACGAAGGGAGCGCGGGGAACGTGACGAGGGACATGGCGGATGGCACGGCAGGTGGCGCGGCGGATGGCGCGGCGGGCGCCGCCGGGAGTGGCGCGGCGGGCGAGGCGGAGAGGAGCAGGGCCAGGGACGCGGTGACGCCGGCGAACGAGGCGCAGCGTGATGCGTGGCGCGGCGGGGGCTTTCCCGAGGTGGAGCGGGTGCGGCCGGGGTTGTGGTCGATCCCGGTGCCGATCCCGATCAATCCGCTCCGTTACGTGCTGGTCTACGCTCTCGAACTCCCCGACGGTGTGGCGATCGTGGACGCGGGGTGGAACACCGACGAGGCGTACGGCGCGCTGGCCGCCGGGCTGGGGGCCGCCGGATACGAGGTGGCCGACGTCAGAGCCGTCCTCGTCACCCACATCCACCCGGACCACTACGGGCTGGCCGGGCGGATCCGCGAGGTGTCGGGCGCCTGGATCGGATTGCACCCGGCGGACTCCCGGCTGCTGCACGGCCGCTATGACGAGGACAGGGTCGACTCCCTGGTGGCGCAGGAGCGCGCGCTACTGATGAGGTCCGGGGCGCCGCAGGCGATGCTGGACGAGCTGGCCGGAGCCTCGATGATGATCCGGCACTACGTCAGCATGGCCAAGCCCGACCGGCTGATCGAGGACGGCGACCCGGTCGACCTGCCCGGCTGGGACCTGCGAGCGATCTGGACTCCGGGGCACTCGCCGGGGCATCTGTGCTTCGTCGAGCGGGAGCGGCGGCTGCTGTTCTCCGGCGATCACGTGCTGCCCAGGATCACGCCCATCGTGGCGGTCCACCCGCAGTCGGCGCCCAATCCGCTCGCCGACTACCTGGAGGCGCTGGCGGCGGTGCGCAAGTTCGACGTGGACGAGGTGCTGCCCGCGCATGAGTACCGGTTCCTGGAGTTGGCCGACCGGGTCGACCACGTGATCGCCCACCATGAGGAGCGGCTGGCCGAGATCGAGGCGGCGGTCGGTGCCGCGAACGGGATCTCCTGCTGGGAGACGGCCACCGGGCTGAGGTGGGCGCGCCCGTGGGAGACCATCGCGCCGTTCATGCGCCGGGGGGCCAGCAACGAGACGCTGGCGCACCTGGTCTGGCTGGAGGCCAGGGGGCGCCTGCGCCGGGTCACGGGCGAGCCCGACCTGTGGTTTCCCGCCTGATCACCCCTTGGGTGAAGGCCTTGCCCACTTGCCCCGGATCATTTCATGCAAAACAAGTAGGAAATATTGACTTAGTGTCGAGCCGTGCGTAGCTTCTCCCTTATGGGCCTTTATCTGACCCGGTGTGCACATGTCGACTTCTGTCGAGTGTCCAGCGCCCAGTGTCCGTGATCACGAATCGACCCCCACCGTCCCTCCCCCCTTTCACAGGACGTTCTCGTGATCAATTTCAGACATGTCCCGCTCCTCCTGCCACTGGTGGCGCTCATGACCGCCTGCAGCGCGCAGGCCGCCGCCAAGCCCGGTCAGCTCGAGACCTCGGAGCTGCGCTACCAGGGCGCCGTCGGCGCCGTCACCTTCCCCGAGTTCGCCGAGGAGCTCGGCTACCTCGGCCCCATCAAGCTCAAGTGGATCGGCAACACGATCTCCGGTCCCCAGGACATCCAGGCCGTCGCCACCGGCCAGACCGACTTCGGCGGCGCGTTCAACGGCGCCATCGTCAAGCTGGCCGCCGCCAAGGCCCCGATCAAGGCCGTGATCGGCTACTACGGCAGCGACAAGGACAGCTACATCGGCTACTTCGTGCCCGACGGCTCGCCGATCAAGGGCCCGCGCGACCTGATCGGTAAGAAGATCGGGGTCAACACCCTGGGCGCCCACCTGGAGGCCGTGCTCAAGGAGTATCTCAAGCGCGGCGGGCTGACCCCCGAGGAGATCAAGCAGGTCGAGCTGGTCGTCGTGCCGCCCGTCAACACCGAGCAGGCGCTCCGCCAGGGCCAGATCGACGTGGCGGCGCTGAGCGGCATCCTCCGGGACAAGGCGCTGCGGCGCGGCGGGATCCGCCCGCTATTCAAGGACATCGACCTGTTCGGCGCCTTCACCGCCGGCAGCGTCGTCCTCACCGACAAGTTCATCGCGCAGAATCCGAACACCACCAAGAAGTTCGTCGAGGCCTACGCCAAGGCCATCGAGTGGACGCAAACCCATTCGCGGGAAGAGGTCGTCGCCAAGGCGAAGCAGATCATCGCCAAGCGGAAGCGGAACGAGGACACCACCGCCATCGAGTTCTGGAAGAGCAGCGGGGTGGCCAACAAGGGCGGCGTGATCGACGCCAAGGAGTTCCAGACCTGGATCGACTGGCTGGAGCGCGAGGGCGAGATCGAAAAGGGCCGGATCAAAGCCGAGGACCTCTTCACCAACGCCTACAACCCGTTCGGAGGGACCCGATGAAGATCCGGATCCAGGGCGTGGGCAAGGAGTTCCGCGTCCGTGACGCGGACCGGCCGTTCACCGCCCTCGACGACGTCGACCTCGACGTGCGGGCGGGGGAGTTCCTCACGCTGGTCGGGCCGAGCGGCTGCGGCAAGTCCACCCTCCTCGACCTGCTCGCCGGGCTGACCGAGCCGACCAGCGGCCGGATCCTCATCGACGGGGCCCCCGTCGACGGGCCCGGCCTCGACCGGGGGATCGTCTTCCAGCAGTACGCGTTGTTCCCGTGGCGCACGGCGCTGTCCAACGTCGAGTTCGGCCTGGAGGCGAAAGCCGTACCGAAGAAGGAGCGGGCCGAGCGGGCCAGGTCCTATCTGGACCTGGTCGGGCTGCGTGGATTCGAGGACCGCTATCCGCACGAGCTGTCCGGAGGCATGCGTCAGCGCGTGGCCATCGCCCGCAGTCTCGCCACCGGCCCGGACGTGCTGCTGATGGACGAGCCGTTCGCCGCGCTGGACGCCCAGACCCGCGAGTCGCTCCAGGAGGAGCTGCTGCGGATCTGGGAGAAGACCGGCAAGACGATCGTGTTCATCACCCACGGCATCGACGAGGCGGTCTACCTCGGCCAGCGGGTCGCGGTCATGACCTCCCGCCCCGGCCGGATCAAGCGGATCATCGACGTCGAGTTCGACTCCCGGGAGGGCGACCTGCGGGCCGACGCGCGCTTCGGCGCCTACCGCCACGAGGTGTGGACGCTGCTGCGCGACGAGGTCGCGGCGGCCCGGGCGCAGGAGGTGGTCCCCGTTGGCTAGCGTCCCCGCCGGACGGGCCGCCCCCGTCGTGGGTGTCTCCGCCGATTACGCCGCTCCCTCCGTCGGAGGAGTCGCCGCCGGCGCCCTCACGGGACACGGTCCGTCCACCGGGGCTTCCACCGGGCCGGTCCCGCCCGTCCTGCGCGAGGCGGTCGCCGAGGCCGCGCGGCAGGCCCGCACCGGCCCGAGCGCGGGCCGCCGCCTGCTGCGCGGCTCGGGGCGAGTGGTCGTGGCGGTGGGCCGGCGCGTCATCGCCGTGGGCGTGCTCGCCGCGATCTGGGAGATCCTGCCGCGCCTGGAAGTGGTGGACCCGACCTTCCTGACGCCGCTGTCGGGGGTTCTGGGAGCCTGGTGGGACCTGCTCCTGTCCGGCGAGCTGCTCGACCACACCCGGGCCAGCCTGATCAGGTCCCTGGCGGGCTTCGCGCTGGCGATCGTCGCGGCCATCCCGCTCGGCCTGCTGATCGGCTGGTACAAGCCGCTGGCCGACCTGCTCACCCCGGTGCTCGAACTGTTCCGCAACACCGCGGCGCTCGCCGTGATGCCGGTGTTCGTATTGGTCCTCGGGCTCGGCGAGACCTCCAAGATCTCCATCATCATGTACGCCTGCGCGTGGCCGATCCTGCTCAACACGGTCGCCGGGGTGAAGAGCGTGGACCCGCTGCTGATCAAGTCGGCCCGGTCGATGGGACTCCGCCCGGTCCGGCTGTTCCAGAAGGTGATCCTTCCGGCCGCGGTGCCCACGATCTTCACCGGCATCCGGCTGGCCGGGGCCTACTCGATCCTCGTGCTGATCGCCGCCGAGATGGTCGGCGCCAGGGCCGGCCTCGGTTACCTGATCAACTACGCCCAGTTCAACTTCCGGGTGCCCGACATGTATGCCGGGATCCTCACCATCTCCGTGCTCGGTCTGTTCTTCAACCAGCTCCTCGTCCGCCTGGAGCGCCGTTTCTCGACGTGGAGGATCTCCTGATGGCCGCCCGGAAACTGCATCTGAACGCTTTCCTCATGGGTGTCGGCCACCACGAGGCCGCCTGGCGGCACCCGCGCGCCGACCCCGGCCGGATCACCGACGTCCGGCACTACCAGCGCCTGGCCCAGACCGCCGAACGCGGCAGGCTCGACTCGGTCTTCCTCGCCGACGGCCTGGCCCTGTGGGGCAACGTCAGGCACAACGCGCTCGGCGCTCTGGAGCCACTCACCCTGCTGGCCGCGCTGGCCGTGGCGACCGAGCACATCGGCCTGATCGCGACCGTCTCCACCACCTACAACGAGCCGTTCCACGTGGCGCGCAAGTTCGCCTCCCTGGACCACATCAGCGGCGGCCGGGCCGGGTGGAACATCGTCACCTCCGCGAGTGAGGCCGAGGCGCACAACTTCGGCATCGAACGCCCGGCGCACCGGGACCGCTACGACCGGGCCGCCGAGTTCCTGGAGGTCGTCACCAAGCTCTGGGACAGCTGGGAGGACGGGGCCGTCCTGGGCGACCGCCGTAGCGGAGATTACGCCGACACCAGCCGGATCCACGCTCTCGACCACACCGGCCACCACTTCCGGGTCCGGGGCCCGCTGAACACCTCCCGTCCTCCGCAGGGCCACCCCCTGCTGGTCCAGGCCGGGTCGTCAGAGGACGGCAAGGAGTTCGCCGCCCGCTTCGCCGAGGCCGTGTTCACCGCGCAGCAGACCCTTCGGGAGGGACAGGAGTTCTACGCCGACCTCAAGTCCCGTCTGGCCCGCCACGGCAGGCGTGACGACGAGCTGCTGATCCTCCCCGGCATCTCCCCGATCATCGGTTCCACCGAGCGGGAGGCGCGCGAGCTGGAGAAGGAGCTCGAAGAGCTCATCATCCCCGAGTACGGCCTGCAACAGCTGTCGGGCATCCTCGGCGTGGACCTGTCGGGCCATCCGCTCGACGGGCCCCTGCCCGAGGTGCCCGAACCGACCGACGGCCAGCAGAGCCGGTTCAAGCTCGTCACCGATCTCGCCCGGCGCGAGCGGCTGACCGTGCGGGAGCTGATCAACCGCCTGGCCGGAGGCCGGGGGCACCGCGTGGTCGCCGGCGCCCCGGAGCAGATCGCCGACCAGATTCAGGAATGGTTCACCAGCGGCGCGGCCGACGGCTTCAACATCATGCCGCCGATCCTGCCGAGCGGCCTGGAGGACTTCGTCGACCATGTCGTGCCCGAGTTGCAGGTCCGTGGCCTGTTCCGCACCGAGTACGAAGGCCGCACGCTGCGCCAGAACTACGGCCTGGCGCGTCCGACATCCCGTTTCGAGCAGAAGGTGCCGGTGGCTTCATGAGCATCGTGACCGTGGTGGGCAATCCGCGATCCGGGTCGCGCACGTATCAGGCGGCCGTCCAGGCCACGCAGACCATCGCCCGGCGGATCGGCCACGAAGGGCCGTCCGAAATCATCGATCTGTCCGCTCTCGCCCCCCTGCTGTTCGCCCCGGAGGCGTCCTCCGCCGTGGAGGTCGCGCTGGAGCTGGTCACCCAGGCCGGCGTGCTGGTGGTGGCGAGCCCGACCTACAAGGGCACCTACACCGGCCTGCTCAAGACCTTCCTCGACCGGCTGCCGGGCGGTGCGCTGGCCTCGACCGTCGCGCTGCCGCTGCTGGTGATGGGGGACGCGCGGCACGCCCTGGCGGTGGAGGTCCACTTCCGGCCGCTCCTGGTCGAGCTGGGTGCCACGGTTCCCACGCCCGGCCTGGCGCTGCTGGAGTCCGAGCTCCGCGAGACCTCCGACCTCGACGTCGTGCTCGATCGCTGGGCCGGCAGGGTCGGTCCTCAGGTCGTCGCGGCGCTCAGGGAGGGGGCTGCGGTGTGAGATCGGGAAGAGATGGAGTTATGAATGGGTTACCGACGATAAGCGTGTTTCATGACGCTGAGGAGGAAGAGTGATCGGGCGGAGCGAGATGGCCGGGAGAGGCGGCGTCTTGGTGATGTTCGACGAGCCCCTGAAGTCCCGCGAGTCCGCGAGTTTCAACCGGTCGCCGAGCTTCGGTCAACCCATGGGTCTCCACGGATCGCGCGCTCTCCATGAGCCGCTGGGCGAGGAACCATGACCGAGACCCTGCCCGGCCGGGCGGTCGACGGCGAGCGGTTCCGGCAGGCGCTGGCCGTGCACGCGGCCGGGGTGGTCGTGGTCACCGCGCAGTCCGAGGGGATTCCGGTCGGCCTGACGGCCACCTCCTTCTCCTCGGTCAGCCTCGCGCCCCCGCTGGTCTCCTTCTACGTCGACCAGTCCTCGACCACCTGGCCGTGGCTCCGCCAGGCCGACCACTTCGCGGTGAACGTCCTGGCCAGCGACCAGGCCGAGTTGGCCGCCCGGTTCGCGCGCAAGGGCGTCGACCGCTTCGCCGCCCCCACCGCCTGGCAGCCGGGTCCGCTGGGGGTGCCGTTGCTGAGCGGGGTGTCCGCCCAGCTGATCTGCGTCCCGCACTCCACCGTCGACATAGGCGACCACGTCCTCGTCGTCGGCCTCGTCACCGAGACCAGCCTCGGCCCCGGTGGCCGCCCCCTCCTGTATCACCAGGGCCGCTTCGGCCGCTTCACCCCGCATCCCTGACCCCGTGGGGAACGCCTCCGTACGGAGGCGTTCCCCACGGGCCGACCGTGACAATTTCCGCTTTTGTCCTACTCGGTACAGGACGGCGAAACTGCGACTGGTCGCCCACCTGGCACAGCGACACCATTGTGACCGGACAACATGTCCCTTTCGATACGCGATGTCGCGTCAGGAGGGCGATCATGAAGCCTTGACGGCAAAGACGTGCGGCACGCCCGACCACTTCACCGTCGAGGAGCCGCCCGTTCCCGGGGCAGGCCGCCGCCTCAGGCGAGCCGGACGGTGCCCCGGCCGGTGGCCAGAGGCAGATCGAGCAGGGTGCGGATGCCGGGCGGGGCGGCGCAGAGGGCGGCCACCGAGTTGATCGCGTGGGCGGCGGCACCGGCCAGGCCGTGGGTCATCTCGTCGACGGTGAGAGTCATGTGGGGCACCCCCTCGACGTGGATGGTGAAGCCGGGGTCGGACCAGCGGCGGACCCTGCTGGCGTCGGCCTTGTAGACGCACTCGACCGTCATGAAGGGACGGCCGCGGACGAGACCGGTGAACGTCCACCGGGACGCGCACACGGTGCCGACGCTGACCACGCCCGCGGCGATCTCGAACTCCTCGGAGGCGAGCTCGAACTCGTCGCTCTCCTCGACCTCGTCGAGGGTCACGTCGAGATTGCCGGCCACGAACTGGACACTCTCGGCGAACAGCGAGCGCTGGAAGGCGCGGAACGGGCGGACGGCGGCGGCGTAGTCCTTGGCCGAGCGGCCGAAGCCGTACAGGTCGACCACGATCTGGCGGGACGGGTGGCCGCGGAAGTCGGAGGACTCGCGGACGTAGACGTGGTCGATCCGGTTGGACAGCCCGGTCAGGGCCAGGGGAAGCATGTCGCTCATGAAGCCGGGATTGATGCCGGTGCCGTGCAGGGAGGTGTTGCCGGCCCGGCAGGCGGCCTCCAGGCGTTCCACCACGCCGGGGCCGTAGCACTGGGGATAGACGAACCCCGTCGTTGTGACGACGTTCTTGCCCGAGGCGAGCAGGGCGCAGATCGTCTCCACGTCGGTCGCGTGGCCGCCACCGAAGTAGGACGCGGGCAGCGGCATGTGCAGCACGCAGTCGGCTTCCAGCGCGAGGATCTCGTCGACGTCGTCGGTGCAGGTGACGCCGGCCTGCGGGAGCCCGACGAGTGTTCCGGCGTCCTGGCCCACCTTGTCCGGGTCGTAGACGAGCACCCCGACGAGCTCGAACTGGGGACGGGTGATCAGTGCGCGCAGTGAGTATCGGCCGACGGCGCCCGTGGCCCATTGGATCACTCGAAGGGGCGGAGATGAGGGCATGCGTTGCCTCCAGCCCGGGTCTTTGGGCGGGGCCATGCTGGGAGGAGTGTCGTCGTTGACCCTCGCCCTGTTCGGGGCAGAAACTTTAGCAGAAATTCACACGCTCGATCACTATCCGCGACGATTCCGCGACGATTCCGCGGCCTGATGGCCCCCCGGGATTCGGCAGGCTATTGTTCAAGAAAAACAGAACTATGTTCTCGTGGGAGAGTGCGGATGTCAGAGCTGCGGTTTGACGGCAAGGTCGCGGTCATCACCGGCGCCGGGCACGGCCTCGGCCGCTCGCACGCGCTGTCGCTGGCCGAGCGCGGCGCCAAGGTGGTCGTCAACGACCTGGGCGGGGCGCTGGACGGCACGGGCGCCTCCACCGGCCCGGCCGCCGACGTGGTCGAGCTGATCAACAAGAACGGCGGCGAGGCGGTCGCCAGCACCGACAACGTCGCGACGCCGGAGGGTGCCAAGGCGATCGTCCGGGCCGCGATCGACGCCTTCGGGCGAGTGGACGTCGTCGTCAACAACGCGGGCATCCTGCGGGACAAGTCCTTCGGCAAGATGACCGTCGAGGAGTTCGACCAGGTCCTCGCCGTCCACGTGCGCGGCTCCTTCCTGGTGAGCCACGCCGCCTTCCCCTATCTCAAGGAGCAGGGCTACGGCCGGATCGTCAACACCTCCTCGCCCGCCGGGCTGTTCGGCAACTTCGGCCAGGCCAACTACTCCACGGCGAAGATGGGCCTGGTGGGCCTGACCAAGACGCTCGGCATCGAAGGCGCCAGGGCCGGGATCAAGGCCAACGCGATCGCGCCGATCGCCTGGACCCGGATGACCGAGGCGCTGCTACCGGCCGAGTTCGAGGCGAAGTTCACCGCGGAGCGGGTCAGCGCGCTCGTGACGTTCCTGGCGCACGAGTCCTGCGAGACCAGCGGGGAGGTCTTCAGCGTGGGCGGCGGCCGGATCGCCCGGGTGTTCGTGGCCGAGGGGCCGGGCTGGCGGCAGGAGGACCACACCGTCGAAGACATCCGGGACAACTGGGAGGCCATCATGGCCGAGCAGCCTTACCTGACCCCCACCACCCTCGGCCAGCAGGCGAGCGCCTCCATGAAGGCCATGCTCTGACATCTCGCCGATCGAAGGGCGTCCTCCTGGTGGGGCGCCCTTTTTTCGTTCGCCGGGACTTCTTCGACGGGTCATCGGGAGCGTGCGAGGGGGGTTCGCCTCGGGGCGTCTCGCGCGGGCCCCTTCCCCGCTTTTGCCGGTTGACGCAAGGCTTCTGGCCATATCAGCCAAGCTTTTGCTTGACCATCGCCATAACTTCTCCTTACCATCCAGAAACGTGGAGGAAATAAGCCAGAAACCGACAAATCATGTTTTGACCTCCTAGGTTTCCCGCGCCACACCGGGTCGCCGATCGGGGGCCGCCCGGCCTGCTCCGCATGCCCTTTTCACCCCACGGGAGATTTCATGCGTCGCCCGCTCATCGCCCTCCTGATCCCGATCCTGCTCCTGTTATCCGCCGGTACGGCGCACGCGCGAGCCGTATCGGCCCCCGCCTTCCGCGCGCTGCTGTTCACCGAGACCGCCGGCTACGTCCACGACTCGATCCCGGCGGGGATCACGATGGTCCAGCAGCTCGCCGCCGCCAACAACTTCGAGGTCGTCCAGTCCGCCGACTCGGCCGTCTTCAACGACGCGAACCTCGCCACGTTCGATGTGGTGATCATGCTGCAGAACTCCGGCATGGTCTGGGACAACGACGCCCAACGGCAGGCGATGCAGAAATACGTCAACGGCGGCGGCGGGATCGTGGCGATCCACAACACCACCGACATGAACATCGAGGCCGACTTCCCCTGGTGGGACCAGCTCATCCTGGGCGGCGCGCACATGACCGCGCACTCCAGCATCCTGCAGGGCACCGCCAAAGTCGTCGACCGGGTGCACCCCTCCACCGCCGGGCTGCCCGAGCGCTGGACGCGCAGCGAGGAGTGGTACAACTTCGACAAGAACCTGCGCGGTGGCGTCCACGTCCTGGTGACCGCCGACGAGACCACCTACGACGCCGGACCCAGCAAGATGGGAGCCGACCACCCGATCTCCTGGTGCCGCTCGGCCGAGGGCGGACGTGTCTGGGCGACCGGTATGGGCCACCAGATCGCCTCCTACAGCGAGGCGCCGTTCCGCCAGCACGTGCTCGGCGGCATCAGATGGGCCGCGGGCGACGCCCAGGGCGACTGCGGCGGCACCGTGTGGAACCGCTTCCAGAAGGTGACGCTGGACAGCGCTCCCGACCAGCCGATGCAGCTCGACGTCGCGGCCGACGGGCACGTGTACTACATCACCCGCACCGGCAAGCTCGTGGCCATCCACCAGGACGGCGAGATCGTGGTCACCGGCACGCTGAACGTCTACACCGGCGGTGAGGACGGCCTGATCGGCCTGGTCCTCGATCCGGGCTTCGCGACCAACCACTGGGTCTACCTCAACTACTCCCCGGCCGGCTCGGCGGAGGTCAACCAGGTCTCCCGATTCACCCTCAACGACCACACCCTCGACCTGAGCAGCGAGAAGAAGCTGCTGACCATCCCCGCGACCAGGACCGACGAGCCGGGCCACACCGGCGGGCAGCTCGCCTTCGGGCCCGGCGGCAACCTCTACATCGGCGTCGGCGACGACACCAACCCCTTCTCCTCCGACGGGTACGCGCCGATCGACGAGCGTCCGGGACGGCAGAACTTCGACGCCCAGCGCAGCTCGGCCAACACCAACGACCTGCGCGGCAAGATCCTGCGGATCCACCCGGAGAGCAACGGCACCTACACAGTCCCGGCGGGCAACCTGTTCCCGGCGGGCACCGCGCAGACCCGGCCGGAGATCTACGCGATGGGCTTTCGCAACCCGTTCCGGTTCGCGGTGGACTCCGCGACCGGCTGGATCTCGATGGCCGACTACGGTCCCGACGCGGGAGGAGCCAACGCCAACCGGGGGCCCGAGGGCACCGTCGAGTGGAACCTGATCAAGACGCCCGGCTTCTACGGCTGGCCGTACTGCGTCGGCAACAACACGCCGTACAACGACTACAACTTCGCCACGTCGACCTCGGGGGCGAAGTTCAACTGCGCGGCGCCGGTGAACAACTCGCCGAACAACACCGGGCTGACGAACCTGCCCGCGGCCAAGGCCGCCACCGTCTGGTACACCTACCACCTCACACCCGAGTGGCCCGAGATGGGCGACAGCGGCGGCGCGGCCCCGATGGGCGGCCCGTTCTACCACTACGACGCCGCCAGCCCCTCGCAGACCAAGTTCCCCGAGTACTTCGACAAGACCCCGTTCTTCTACGAGTGGAGCCGAAACTACCTCGCCGAGATGCGGCTGGACGGCAGCGGGAACGTGCTGAAGGTCAACCGGTTCCTGTCCAACCTCGGGTTCAGGTCGCCGATGCACATGAAGTTCGGCCCGGACGGCTCGATGTATCTGATCGAGTGGGGCGTCGGATACGGCGGCTCCAACCCCGACGACGGCGTCTACCGGATCGACTACGTCAGCGGCTCCCGAGCGCCGGTGGCCAAGGCGGGCGGCACACCCACCTCCGGCAAGGCCCCGCTCCAGGTGCAGTTCTCCTCGTCCGGCTCGGCGGACCCGGACGGCGACCCGTTCACCTACGCGTGGGACTTCACCGGTGACGGCACGACCGACTCCACGGCGGCGAACCCCTCCTTCACCTACACCGTCAACGGCACCTTCACCGCCAGGCTGACGATCACCGACTCGTCGGGCAAGAGCGGCTCGGCGACGGTGCCCATCACCGTCGGCAACACCGCGCCGGTCGTGACGTTCGGCTCGCCGCCCAACGGCGGGGTCATCTCCTTCGGGGACTCGGTCGGCTACACGGTCACGGTCACCGATCCGGAGGACGGCACGATCGACTGCTCCAAGGTCGTCGTGGTCACCGCCCTCGGCCATGACACCCACAGCCACGACACGGGGCAGTTCACCGGATGCTCGGGCACGGTCGCGACCACGGCCTCGGGACACGACGCGGACGCCAACACCTACTACGTCCTCACCGCGACCTACACCGACAAGGGCGGCCTGCCGTCGAGCGCCAACCTCATCCTGCAGCCCCGGCACAAGCAGGCGGAGTACTTCACCGGCTCCTTCGGCGTCCGGGTGATCGAGCAGGCCGGCGCGGAGAACGGCAAACGGATCGGCGACATCTCCAACAACGACTGGGTCTCCTTCTCACCGATGAGCGTCCAGGGGATCACCTCGGTGTCCTACCGGGTGTCCTCGCCTTACGGCGGTGGCACCATCGAATTGCGCGCCGACTCGCCGACCGGCCAGCTGCTGTCCACGACGGCGGTGCCCAGCACCGGTGGCTGGGACGTCTACCAATCGCTGACGGCCACCCCCGTGGCCGCGTTGTCCGGCAGCCACCCGCTGTTCCTGGTGTTCAGGCATCCGACCGCAGACCAGTTCGACCTCGACTCCTTCACCCTGAACGGGCCGGGGGTCGGCGGCACTCCCGGCGGGCCGGTGGCGAACGCCGTGTACACCCTGACCGCGGCGCACAGCTCCAAGGTGGCCGACGTCGAAGGCCAGTCCACGGCCGACAACGCCAGAGTGCTGCAGTGGGCCGGCAACGGCGGGACCAACCAGCAGTGGAAGGCCGTCGACAAGGGGAACGGGGTCTTCGCCCTCTCCTCGGTCAAGAGCGGCAAGTGCATGGACGTCTCCGGCGGCTCCACCGCATCGGGCGCGCCGATCATCCAGTGGACCTGTAAGGACTCCGCCAACCAGCAGTGGAAGTTCGCCGCGGCGAACGGCAACTGGAAGATCACCTCCGTCGGCAGCGGTCTCTGCCTGGAGGTCCCGGGCGCCTCCACCGCCGACGGCACCCAGCTCACCCAGGCGACCTGCGGGAGCGGCGCCAACCAGCAGTGGAAGCTCACCCGGATGAGCTGATCGCGGTCGCGAGCCGAGCGTCCGGGCGGGGCCGGACCGGCCGGTCGAGTCCGCCGGCTTCTGCGGAAACGCGCAGAAGCCGGCGGACTCCTCGCTGAAGCTCTTTCACGGGAGCTGAGAGCTCTTTCACGGGAAGAGCGGAAGAGGGCCGGCTTCTTCGACCCCGGTCCAGCGATCATCGCGGAAGGGTCGGCCCGCCCGGGTCGGCCGCTGGACCCCTGTGGAGGAATCATGACACGACCCGTCACCCTGTTCACCGGCCAGTGGGCCGATCTTCCGTTCGAGGAGGTGTGCCGGCTGGCCGCCGAATGGGGCTACGACGGCCTGGAGATCGCCTGCTGGGGCGACCACTTCGACGTCGAGCAAGCCCTCACCGACGACACCTACATCCCCCGCAAACGCGACATCCTGGCCAAATACCACCTCGAGGTGTGGGCCATCTCCGCCCACCTGGTCGGCCAGGCCGTCTGCGACCACCCCATCGACGCCCGCCACCAGGCCATCCTGCCCGCCCGCCTCTGGGCACAGGGCGAACCCGAACAGGTCCGCCGCCGGGCCGCCGAAGAGATCAAGAACACCGCCCGAGCCGCCGCCCGGCTCGGCGTCGCCACCGTGGTCGGCTTCACCGGCTCGGCCATCTGGCACACCGTGGCGATGTTCCCGCCGGTGCCCGCCGCGATGATCGAGGTCGGCTACGCCGACTTCGCCGCCCGGTGGAACCCCATCCTGGACGTCTTCGACGAGGTCGGGGTCCGCTTCGCGCACGAGGTGCACCCCGGTGAGATCGCCTACGACTACCACAGCACGGTGCGCGCCCTGCAGGCCATCGGCCACCGCCCGGCCTTCGGCCTGAACTGGGACCCCTCCCACATGATCTGGCAGGACCTGGACCCGGTCGGCTTCATCACCGACTTCGCCGAGCGGATCTACCACGTCGACTGCAAGGACGTGCGGGTGCGGACCGGCGACGGCCGGCGGGGCCGGCTGGCCTCGCACCTGCCCTGGGCCGATCTGCGCCGCGGCTGGGACTTCGTGTCCACCGGCCGGGGGGACGTGCCGTGGGAGGACTGTTTCCGGGCGTTGAACGCCATCGGCTACGCCGGGCCGATCTCCATCGAGTGGGAGGACGCCGGGATGGACCGTCTGGCCGGCGCCGCCGAGGCCCTGGGCGTGATCCGCGGGTTCAACGCGATCACCCCGCCGGCGACCTCCTTCGACGCCGCCTTCTCCACCGACTGATCCCGTCCCGCAGATCCCCGGGCGGCGCGCTCTCAGCCGTGAACACGCCCCAGCCGGCGCACGGCCTCGACCAGCTCGGCGGAGTCGGTGGTGGCGGCGAAGTTCAAGCGCAGATAGGCCGCCGGCAGTTCGGTGGCGAAATAGCGGCTACCGGCACTGACGGCGACGCCGTGCTGACGGGCGGCGCCGGCGACCATGGTGTCGTCCGCGCCGGCCGGCAGGCGGACCCACAGGTGCAGCCCGCCGGTGGGAGGGCGGGTGACGGTCCAGTCCGGAAGCTCTCGCGTGACGGCCGCGGTCAACTCCACGCACCGTTCCCGTAACGCCGTGGCCAGCGCGCGAACGTGCCTCTCCCACGCCGGGGAACTGACCAGCTCCAGCGCGGCCTCCTGCAGCGGGCGGGTGACGAAGAAGTCGTCGACCATGCGGACCGCCCGCATCCGCTCCATCACCGGCCCGCGAGCCACCAGCGCCCCGATGCGCAGGCTCGGCGCCGCGGGCTTGGTGAGCGAGGTCAGGTGGACGACCGTGCCGTCGCGATCGTCGGCCACCAGCGGCCGCGGCACCGGCGTGCCATGGCCCAGGTATCGCGCGAAGTCGTCTTCGATCACGAACGCGCCTGCCGCCCGGGCCGCGTCGACGACCTGCCGGCGACGCTCCGGTGCCAGCACCGCGCCGGTCGGATTGTGATGCGCGGGCTGGCAGTACAGCAGCCGCGCGCGGGTCATGGCGAACGCGTCGGCCAGCAGATCGGGGCGTACGCCGTCGGCGTCCATCGGCACCGGCACCGGGCGAAGCCCCGCGGCCCGGGCGGCGGCCAGCGCGCCGGGGTAGGTGGGCGACTCCACCAGGATCGGGTTGCCCGGCCCGGCGATGGCCCGGAACGCCATCGACAGGGCGCTCTGTCCGCCGGTCGTGATCAGTACGTCGTCCGGTGTCACGCCACCGCCCGCGATGGCGGCGAACACGGTGCGCAGTGACGCCAGCCCGCTCGCCGGGGCGCGATCCCACGCGTCGGGACGGCGTGCCGCACGCGCCAGCGCCGCACTCAGGACGCGGGTGGGCTGCAGCGATCGATGCAGGTAGCCGCCGTCCAGCGGGATCGTCCCGGCGGGCGGCGGGCCGAGCGGGTCGGTGAGCGGGCGCGTGTCCACGGCTCGATCGGTGAGGGCGACCGTCTGCCAGGCGGTGTCCGCGACATCACCGCCCGTCCGGGCGCGTGACGCCACGAACGTGCCGCTGCCCGGGCGGGTGACCACCGCGCCCTCGGCGGCCAGCATGGCGATCGCCTGCGACACGGTCACCGGTCCGACCCGGTACCGCTGGACCAGATCCCGGCTGCTCGGCAGCCGGTCGCCGGGCGACAGCTCAGCCAGCAGCGCTCGCAGACTGGTTACCAACTGAACGGAACTGCTACTGTCGGACATGAGAATAGATAATAGCGCTTCTGGCAATGAGCAGGAATCGCTACTGGACGTTCCGGCCTTGCGGGCCGACACTCCCGGCTGCTGGAACGTCGTGCACTTCAACAACGCGGGCTGCGGCCTGTTGGCCGCCCCGGTCCTGGCCACGATGCTCGACCACCTGAAGCTGGAATCGAGCATCGGTGGCTACGAGGCATCGGCCGCCCGCGCCACCCAGGTCCGCGAGTTCTATACGGAGATCGCCGAACTGATCAACTGCGGGCCCGACAACATTGCTTTCGCCGGTAGCGCCACTCACGCCTTCGCCACGGCCCTGTCCGCGATCCCGTTCGAGGCGGGCGACGTCATCCTCACCACCCGCAACGACTTCATCTCCAACCAGATCGCCTTCCTCTCCCTGCGCAAGAGATTCGGCGTGCGGATCGTCTACGCCCCGGACGCGCCGGAAGGCGGGGTGGACGTGGCGGCGATGGCCGAGCTGATGCGCGTGCACCGCCCCCGGCTGGTGACCGCCACCCACATCCCCACCAACTCCGGCCTGGTCCAGCCTGTCGCCGAGATCGGCCGGCACTGCCGCGAACTGGACCTGCTGTACCTGGTGGACGCCTGCCAGTCGGTCGGCCAGTACCCCGTCGACGTGGCGGAGATCGGCTGTGACCTGCTCACCGCCACCTGCCGCAAGTTCCTGCGCGGGCCCCGCGGTTCCGGCTTTCTCTACGTTTCCGACCGCGTCCTGCGCGCCGGCTACGAACCGCTGTTCATCGACATGCACGGCGCCCGCTGGACCGAGCCGGACCGCTACCAGCCCGTCGAGTCCGCGGCACGGTTCGAGGAATGGGAGTTTCCGTACGCGACCGTGCTCGGCTGCGCCGCCGCCGCGCGTTACGCCCGCCAGGTGGGCATCGACGCCATCGCGCGGCGCTCACCCGTGCTCGCCGCCCGTCTGCGCGACAAGCTCGACGCCGTCCCCGGCGTGCGCACGCTCGATCGCGGCCCGCAGTTGGGTGCCCTCGTCACCTTCGCGATCGAAGGCTGGCAGCCGCAGCCGTTCAAAGCGGCGATGGACGCGCGGAAAATCAACTCGGCGCTCAGCTTCCGCGAGTTCGCGCAGTTCGACTTCGGCGACAAGGACGTCGACTGGTGCCTGCGCCTGTCGCCGCACTACTACAACACCGAGGAAGAGGTGGACCTGGTCGCCTCCGTCGTCGCGGACCTGAGCCGCGGTGGCGGGCGTGCCCCCTGGCCCCTGAACGGCCGGGAGCGGTAGCGATGACGAGCACCGAACCGCGAGCGGAGGCGGCGAACGCCTCGCCGGAGAGGTCGGAGAGGCCGGAGAGTCTGTGGCGCAACAGCGATTTCCTCAGGTTCTGGCTTGGCGAGACCTTGTCGCTGCTCGGCACCCAAGTCACGAATCTGGCGCTCCCGCTGACCGCCATCTACGCCTTCCACGCCACTGACGAGCAGGTCGGCGTCCTGCGGTTCCTGCAGCTCGCCCCCTACCTCGGATTCGCCCTGATCTTCGGAGTCTGGGTCGACCGGGTTCGACGGCGGCCGGTCATGCTTGGGGCCAACCTGACGAGGATGGTCCTGCTCGCTCTGATTCCCCTCCTGTCCTGGCTGGGTGTTCTGAGCATGGCGCCATTGCTGGTCATCGCATGCGCCGTCGGCATCGCGTCAGTGCTGTTCGATGTGAGCTGGATGTCCTACGTGCCCACCCTCGTGAAGGAGTCCGAACACTACGTCGAGGCCGGCTCCAAGATGGGGGTGAGCTCTTCGGCGGCCGACGTGGCCGGTCCCGGGCTCGCCGGTGTCCTGGTCAGCGCCTTGACGGCGCCGGTGGCGCTGGTCATCGACGCGTTCTCCTATCTGGTGTCGGTGGTCTCGCTGCTACTGATCCGCACGCGCGAGCCGCGTCCCGAACCGCCCGCCACGAAGCGGCATCTGCCGACGGAACTACGCGAGGGCCTGCGCTGGGTCTTCGGCGACCCGATCCTGCGGGCGCTGGCTCTCGTCGGATTCTGCTGCAACTTCTCCATGGTCACGGTCTGGACCATGTTCCTGCTGTACGGCACGCACGATCTGCGTCTCGACTCGACGACCCTCGGCGGAATCTTCGCTGCGGCCTCCGTAGGCGGCCTGATCGGCGCGATGATCTCCAGGAAGGTCATCGGGCGGTTCCGGCTCGGACCGGTCTACTTCGTCGCCCAGTCGGCCCTCCTGCTCGGCCCGGCACTGATCGTACTGGCGGGTGGGCCGAAACCGCTGATGGTGGGGATGTTCATCCTCTCCTTCTTCACCACCTACCTGGGACTCGGCGTGGCCAACGTCATCATCGTCAGCCTGCGTCAGATCAGCACTCCACCGTCGATGATGGGCCGGATGACCGCGGTGTTCCGCACGCTGCTGTTCGGCGGTGGTGCCCTCGGCGGCCTGTTCGCCGGCCTCCTCGCCGGTGAGATCGGCGCCCGGGGTGCGCTGACCGCGGCGGCACTCGGCTCCGCCGCGGTGGTGGCCGGGCTCGTCGTCTCCCCGGTGAGCCGGCTGCGTGAGCTGCCATCGGCGATGGCGGCGTACCTGCCCGGACGGTAGGCGCACCTGCCCGGACGGTGGAAGAACGGTGGACAGGGCGAGGCCCGCGCCGTCGATCACTTCGACGGCGCGGGCCGTACCCGAACGGGCTAGTCCATGACGACGACCTGGCGCAGGACCTCGCCGCCGCGCAACGCGGCCACGGCGTCGTTGAGATCGGAGAGCTTGATGCGGGCGCTGATCATGCTCTCCAGATCGAGCTTGCCCGCCTTGTACAGCTCGGCGAAGAAGGGGAAGTCCCGGCGGACGTCCGACCCTCCGTACATCGAGCTGAGGATGTTCTTGCCCTCGAACAGCAGGCTGAAGGCGCTCAGCGGGACGGTGTCGTCCATCGCGCCCGCGCCCACCACGATCACGTCGCCGCCGCGGCGGGTGGCCTGCCACGCGGTCATGATGGCGGCGGACTTGCCGACGGCCTCGAAGCCGTAGTCGAACCCCCTGCCGCCGGTCAGCGACCCGACCGCGTCCCTGAGCTGGTCGGGGGTGATGGCGTGGGTGGCTCCGACCTTCTTGGCCAGTTCGTGCTTGGACTCCAGCGGATCGATCGCCAGGATCGTGGTCGCGCCGGAGATCCGGGCGCCCTGGATCACCGACAGGCCGATGCCGCCGCTGCCGACCACGGCCACGGTCGAACCGGCCCTGACCCGGGCGGTGTTGAGCGCCGCGCCGACACCGGTGGTGACGCCGCAGCCGATCAGCGCCGCGACCTCGTAGGGCACCCCGGGATCGACCTTGATCGCGCCCTGCCAGGGCACGACGATCTCCTCGGACCAGGTGCCGCACCCGGCCATGCCGAACGCCGGGGTGTCGCCGCCGTAGCGGAATCGGGCGTTGACGAAGCTGTCCATGACGTAGGTCATGCACAGGAACGGCTGGTTCACCAGGCAGTTGGAACAGGTGCCGCAGGCGGGGGTCCAGTTGATGATGACGTGGTCGCCGGGCTGGACCGTGGTCACGTGCTCGCCGACCTCGACGACTTCGCCCGCGCCCTCGTGGCCGGGGATGACCGGAAGCGGCATGGGCAGCACGCCGCTGATCACCGACAGGTCGGAATGGCAGACGCCGGTCGCCTTGACCTTGACGCGGACGTCCGTCGGTCCTATCGGGGCGAGGGTGAAGTCGTCGCGGATGTCCAGCTTGTCATCGCCGACGGCATGCAGAAGCGCACCACGCATTGGGGGTCCTCCTAGTTCTCCTCAAGGGAGATGGCGGCTTTGGGACAGGACCGCACGGCGTGCCGGACGCGGTCCGTCATCTCGGGCGGCGGCTCAGGCAGCAGCACGTGCAGCTGGTCGTCGTCGTCGAGCTCGAAGACCTCCGGGGCGAGTCCCGTGCAGACCGCGTTGGCCTCGCAGACCAGATAGTCGACTTTGATCCTCATGTGAGCCTCCTAGACCGGTGTGGCGAGCTTACGGTGATCCCATGAGATCACCCGAGTGGGCTCCACCACGAAGGCGACCCGCTTGCGGCCGGTGTAGGCGACGTATTCCGTGAGGAGCTCCTCGGCGTCGGGCATTCCCGCCATCCGCCGGGCGACGTTCATGCCGACCTCGAGGATGCCCCCGGAATCCTCGATTCGTCGGGCGACGCCGTACACCAGGACACCACGCAGGTCGGAATACTCTTCTCCGGCCTCGATCAGACAGCTCACCCGGGCGTCTCGCCGGATGTTGAGCGTCTTCTGGGCCTTGCCGTAGGTCCAGAAGGATATTTTGCCCTCGGTCAGCCCGTAGAACATGGTCACCATGTGCGGTGTCCCGTCAGGGTTGATCGTGCCGAGCTGGAGCTTCCGCGATTCGCCGATGAAGGCGGCGATCTCGTCCTCGGTCATCACGATGCGAGCGCGCTGGTTCACGGTGCAAAGTAGAACACGTTCCATAAGGCCGGGCAAGGGTCGTTCGGAATGTTGTTCGGTCTGGGTAGTCTGCTTCGATGAGCATCCCGACCATGCCGGCGGACCTGCTGTACGCGGCCCAGCGCGCCAAGGGTTTCATGCCCCACCCCGAAGGCCTCGCCCTGTTCGAGACGGCGGTCGAGTACGGTCCGCGCGGGCCGATCTGCGAGATCGGCACCTACTGTGGAAAGTCGGCCGTCTACCTCGGCGCGGGGGCCAGGCAGGCCGGCTCCGTCGTGCTCACCGTGGACCACCACCGGGGCTCGGAGGAGATCCAGCCGGGCTGGGCCCACCACGACCCCGCGCTGATGGACCCTCGCTTCGGCAAGATGGACTCGCTGCCCACCTTCCGCGCCACCATCGCCTCCGCCGGTCTGGAGGAGGAGGTCATCGCGATCATCGGCCGGTCGGAACGGGTCGCCGGGCTGTGGAGCACCCCGCTGGCGATGCTCTTCATCGACGGCGGTCACTCCGAGGAGCCGGTGACCAAGGACTACGAGGGGTGGGCCCCGCACGTCATGCCGGGTGGCGCACTGGTCTTCCATGACATCTACCCCGACCCCGCCACCGGCGGCCAGGCTCCTTACCGCGTCTACCAGCGGGTTCTCGCCTCCGGCGCCTTCAAGGAGGTCAGGCAGGAGGGCTCGCTGCGGGTGCTGGAGCGGGTCGGCCCCGGGATCGGCTGACCGCTCGCCCCGGTGCCCCGCCCGGTCGGTTCCGCCCTGACGGGCCGGTCGGTTCACCCTGGGCCGGTTCGCTCTGTGCCGGTCCGTCCTGGGCCGGTTCGCTGGCGGTTCGCTCTGGATCGGTTCGTCCTGGATCGGGGCGGACACCGGACCTCACCGCCGTTCTCCCGTCATGATCGATACGGCCACCGGTTCCCGCACGTCCCTGACCCGGACCACCGTCGAGGCGATCAGGTCGGCGCCCGACCGCAGCAGCAGCCAGCCGTCCTCGTGGCTCCCGGCGACGGTGAGCGGCGTCTGTGGCGGACGACCCGCCTTGCTCAGGCACCGCACGGCCGTCCAAATTCGGGTGGTCACGGTCTCTTCGGGCTCTCCGCAGCAGGGCAGCAACTCGTCGATCAGTGAGGCGAACGCCGCCTCCAGCGCTCCTCGCGCCGCGCCCACCCGCTCCCAGGAGCAGTACGCCGGGCCGTCCACGCCCAGCACCAGATCGCCCAGACGGCTGTGGCACGTCCCGCCGTCCATGGTCACGTGCAACGCCGGGTCCAGGCCGAGGGCGACCGAGGCCCGCTGCAGGTAGACGGCCAGCAGGTTCGGCGGCCATGGATCGCGCCGGGGGAGCGGGCCGACGTCCCTCAACCGCAGACCGGTCCACGCCGCCACCAGCCGCCCGCGGACATCGGTGGCGGTGACATCCCAGACATACTCGCCTTCGCTGTGGTGGCGCTCGGTGGCATGCAGCCGCACGTCCCCCTGGGACGGCCGGACCACTAGCCGCTCACCGCCGACCGGCAGCAGCCGCCGGTGCGGCACGCACGCCTGTAAGGCGTGGATCGTGGCGTCGCTCAACCCCGGGCTGCCCAGCACCGGCCTGCCCTCGAACCAGCCGTCGGGATCGTCGCCGTGCAGCTCCCCCCGGCACCCCCGCGCCTCGACGAGAGTGAGCTCCCTGACCCGCTGGAACCGCCCGGTGTGGAAGCACAGCGCGCCGTACAGGTCACCCGCGTCCAGCGGCTCGGTGCCGTCCCGGTTCAGCTGCGGTACGGCCAGCGTCTCGGCGGCCGGGTCCACGGGGAACACGGCACGGAAATGGTCGACGCGGAACCCGGTCTCCTCGCTGCGGACCACCGCCTCGACCGCCTTGTCATGCCGGAGCGCGCACACCCGGATCGTGGTGCCGCCGTCGTCGGGCACGACCACCGGCCGGTCGAACGTCATCTGCCCGGCCTCGTCCAGAGGCCGCCCGGCCAGGATCCCCGCGGCCTGCGCCATCGCCTCCAGCGCCACCACCGCGGGCAGCACCGCCGCTCCGTCGATCCGGTGGTCGTCCAGGTAGCCGTCGCTCTTGAGCGACAGGCGGCTGTCGGCGACCAGCTCCACCCCGGGGACGTGCACGCGCACCTCGTCCAGGAAGTGCCCGCCTCCCGGGCACGGGGCCGGCGGGTCGCCCAGCCTGCCGTGGACGGCCACGCTGGAGGGCAGATCCCCGGTCCTGAGCAGCTTGAGGAACAGCTCCGCCGCCTCCTGTGGTGTCACGGCCGCCAGGTCCGCGCGGGCCGTGGATCCGGTTGCGGATCCGGCCGCGGATCGCCGTCGTGAGCCGGCTCCGGCGTACGCCGGCCAGTCGATGTTCAGTCCGCCGATCCTGCGGACCCGTTCCCGTAGCAGCCCGCCGGCCAGTGCCTGGCGGCTCCGGCCCGCCTGGCCGTACCGGCCGCTCACCGATCCGAACGTCACCACGCGCCGGGGCGTGGTCGCGGCGAGGAGGTTGTCCAGTACGGCCAGCTCGGACGCGGCGTACCTCTCGGCGCTTTCTGCGTCCTCAACGTCTCCGGTGTTTCCGGTGTTCTCGGTGTCGCCGGCCGCGAGGTCGGCGAACCGGACCGGCCGGCCGGTGCTCGCTGAGTGGATCACCATGGTGACCGGTCCCAGCGCGTTCTCCAGATCCCGTACGGCACGCGCCACCGCGTCGGCATCGGTCATCTCCGCCGTCGCGTGACCGTGCCGGATCCCCCTGCGGGTCAGCTCCTTGAGACCACTCCTCAGGGTCGTGTCGTCACCCGGGCGTTCCCTGCCGAGCAGGGCCAGCCCGCATCCACCGATCTCGGCCAGCGCCATGGCGCAGGCGAACCCGATTCCCGTGCCGTCTCCGCTGACCAGCACCACGTCCTCGGCGCCCACCGGGAGCGGCCCTTCCCCGTCGAGACTGAGCGGGACGCTCCCGCCCGGGCGCTCAGCGGCGAGGTCGAGGCCGGGGTGTTCCAGCCGCAACGTCGCCAGGAACCCGGTCAGGGCATCGGACTCGCAGAGCACGGCCAGCCCCTCGCGATCCGCGATCGCCTCCCGGACCGCGGCGACCAGCGTCTCGACCGCCCCTGGCCGCAGCGGATCGTCGATCACGACCTGCCTGGACGGCGTCTGCCCCTCCGCCGTCGGCGGCCGGGTGCCGGGACGGTCCTTCCCCGCCGGAGCGGAAGGGACCCGGGCCTCCTTGGGGTCCTCGGCGAAACACCGCACCCAGCGCGCCACCCCGGCCACCGGGCCGGCGTCCGCCCGGTCCCGGCCCGCCTCCCCGTCGCCGTCCTCCCCGTCGCCGTCCTCCTCGGAGCCGCCTGGCGCGTCGCCGTAGGGAGCGGATGAGAAGGGATCGGGGACGAAGACGCGGTCGCGCCAGATGTCGATGGGACGGGCCGGCCGATCACCGTAGAGAGCGGTGAGGTCCGGGACCGTCCCGGCCGCCCACAGGGCGGCCGCCTCGGCCGGTGAGGTGTCGGCGGTGAGCTCCTCGGCGGGGGAGGACGCGGTCCCCTTCCCCGCGCCCGATCCCGGGTGGATCCCAGGCAGGCAGGCAGGCATGCCGGGCTTCCGGGAGCCCCGCCGTTCCAGGGCCAGGCCCGCTCGCTCGGCGAGCTGTTCCGCCGACCCCGCCACGATCGCGATCCGTACCGGCCCGGAGGGAACGGTTCCCAGCGTGTACGCGAGATCGCACAGCTCCGCCTCCGACCACCGCGTCGCCTGGTCCGCGACGCGTTCCAGCACCGGCCGCACGGCTCGTACGTCCCGTCCCGAGAACGCGAACACCAGGGGCTCCTCCAGGGACGGCCGGTCGATCACCCGTCCGGCCGGAGCGGCTCCCCGGGCGGCAGGGCGGGCGTCCGCGCAGACGTCCGGGCCGCCGTCCGCATGGGTGTCCGCGTGAGCGGCAGGGCCGCCGTCCGCGTTGGTATTCGCGCGAGTGGCAGGGCCGCCGTCCTCGTGGACGTCCGCGTGAGCGTCCGCACGGGCCGGATCGGATGCGGCGAGGTCGGATGCGGCGAGGTCGGACGCGGTGAGATCGGACGCGGTGAGGACGAGGTGGGCGTTGACACCACCGGGACCCATGGCGCTCACTCCCGCGTGGCGGGGTCCGGCGGGCCAGGGCTCGGGGGCGGCCAGGACACGCAGGGGCGCGCCGGGCGCGGTCAGCAGATGATGAGGGAACCCGCAGCCGGTGGTCGGGGGAAGGACTCCGGAGGCGACGCTCAGGGTGGCCTTGATCAATCCCGCGACCCCGGCCGCCGCCCCGGTGTACCCGATATTGGCGTCGACGGATCCGGCCGCCGCTCGTCGTGGTGCGCCGGATCCGGCCGTCGCCTGCCGCTCGGCGTCGGAGAGAAGGCGGGTGAGGGCGGTGAGCTCGGCGACGTCGCCGTCGGCGGTGCCGGCGCCGGCGCCCTCGAACAGGGCCACCTCGGCCGGGGAGACGCCGGCTCGGGCGTAGGCGCGGCGGAGCGCCAGGAGCCGGCCGTCGGCCTCCCGGCGGGGAACCTCCCACGAGCCGTCGCAGGACACCCCCCAGCCCGTGATCTCCGCATGGATCCGGAGACCGGCGGCGCGGGCGTCGGCCGTGCGCGCCAGGACGACCATGCCGCAGCCCTCACCCGGCCAGGAACCGTCCGAACGGACGTCGTAGACCCGCATGCGCTCGCCCGCCGGCGCGCCACCCTTGCCTGCGCCGGCCGGCTCGAACCGGCCGAGACCGAGATCGACGCCCCCCGCCAGGGCGAAGTCAGCACTCCCGTCCAGCAGCGACCGGCACGCGTCGATCACCGCCAGCAGGGACGAGGCACACGCCCCGTCCACCGTGTGCCCGCCGCCACGCAGGTCGAAGTGCCGGCAGATGCGTGTGGCGATCGTGCAGGGCGGTCCCGCCGCCGGCGGCTCGTCGGGGGTGTCGGGGAACGGTCGCGGATGCTCCGCCTCCGCCTGCGCCATCAGCCGGGCGGCCGTCTCCTCGGAGAGGTCGGCCAGGACCGAGGCCAGCACGCGCCGCAGATGCGGCCGGAGCGGGGCGACTCGTGCGGCCTCGCTCGCCAGGGTGGTGCCGACGACCACCGCGACCCGGTCCCGATCGAGCCCCTGCCCGCCCGGAAACCCGGCGTCGGCAAGAGCACGAGCCGCGGTGTCCAAGGCCAGCCGGTGAGCCGGATCGGCGGTGAGACGGCCGGAACCGGAGACGCCGAAGCCGGCCGGGTCGAACTCCCAGCCCTCGATCAGGGCGACGCGGGCGCCGTAGGCGCGGCCGGCGGCCGGCCGGTCGGGGGAGTGGGAGCCGGCCGGGTCCAGCCGTTCGACAGGCAGGGGCCGGAAGGCCCGCCGCTGCCACACCACGGTCTCCCACAGTGCCCCCGGGTCGAGTGCGTCGGGGTAGGCACAGGCCAACCCCACGATTGCGACGGACATTCGCTGCACCCCTCGGGTAGTCGCATGGATCATGGCTTGACGCCCGCCGGAAGGTCGGAGAGCTCTCGCGCGTCGGCAGGAACGGGGACGGTGAGCGGGCGGACGCGGGCGAACAGCGCCAGGCCCGCCCCTCGGCCGGCACAGACGATCACGAGGGCGAGCAACAGCCCGTACCCGATGTCGAACTGGACCAGCAGGCCATAGACCACCGCTGTGGCCAGGCCGAACGCGGCCTGGGCGCGCGGCCTGACGGGTGTCGTGCCCGGGTCGGTGATCAGACAGGTGGTGTAGAGGACGAACGCCACGCCGGTCATCGGCAGCAGCGCGCCGACGGTCGAGACGTCGGTCAGCGCGCCCCGGACGACCCCCTGCAGGGCGAACCCGCCCACCCAGCCCAGCACCAGCGGCAGCCTGCCGGTCGGCCTCGCGTTCGCCATCGTGCCCAGCGTCAGCGCGGCCAGCGGCACGAGTGCGTCGAACGGACCAGACACCCACTCGGTGAACTGGTACGGCGGCGCGACGCCGACCCATGGGAACAGCAGCAGTACGGCGACGGCGCCGAAGCACGACGGGTTCATGTAGTGCCTGCCGGGCGCGCTCGCGGCGAGGTGTCCCGCGCCGCCGGGCGCCCTGACCCGCAGCACGTAGGTGCTGCCGACGCCGATCAGCGCGGCCAGCACGACCGGCATCGGGTGCGCGCCGCCGTACAGCAGCATCGCGCAGGTCAGCCCGGTGGTGTAGGACGGCAGGAAGAAATCGGTCACCCGGCCCGGCCGCGACCTGAGATAGCGGGCCGGGCGACGCCACGCCCACGCCTCCACGGTCTCCAGCACGAATTCGGCGGCCACCCCGGTGACCGCGCCCACGATCGGCGTCAGATAGGCCTGCTCGAAGCCGAGCAGGGTATGCCCGAGGACGGTCACGAGGGTGATCGAACCGGCGAACCGGCGGAGCGCCATGGAGCGCCTCCGAGCGGCGTTCACGATCCGCTCATCTCCCGGGCGTGATCGCCTGCCAGCAGGATCCGGTGCCAGCCGGGCCGTACGGACACCGATGCGGTGTGCAGCACGCCGCAGGCGTCGCGCCAGGACAGCTCCACCGGGAAGGGGCCGTTCGGCACGCTGTCACCCAGGCCGAACAGCAGCTCAGGCGCGGAGACGCCGTTGTGCCCGTTGGCCGGGTAGAGCTGCCGGCTGAACGTGCTCCCGCCGGGCAGGCGCAGCGTGGCGGTGACTCCGATGGCGGGACGCGTCAGGACGGTGCCGGGCACGACGGGACGGGCGGAGCGGGTCGGGGAGGAGCGGGGCGACGCTCCGGGGCGGGCCGGGGAGGAGCGGGGCGACGCTCCGGGGCGGGCCGGAGGAGGACGGGACGACGCGGAGCGGTCCGGACGAGGGTCGGGCACGGTGGCGGTGGACGGCGCGGCCGGGTCGATCAATGTGGAGAGCGTCAACCTGGGCCGCGCCAGTGTGCGGCGAGACGGTAGGGGACTGATCAGCGTGGAGAGCGCCGAGGATGCGGCCGTGGCGCAGTACCCGGCGGGAAGGCGCGGTCGCAGGCCCACGAATGGGGCGGTGGCGCCGTCGTTGCGGTAGAGCACCGACGCCGCCCACTGGTTGGCGACCGCGAAGTCCAGCCGCCCGTCGTCGTCCACGTCGCCGACGGCGAAGGACCGGCTGACCGTGTCGCCGCCGACCCCGGCTCGGCGGGCCACGTCCACGTAGCGACCGCCCGCGCCCCGGGTGAAGAAGCTGTTGGTGTCGTGGCCCGACAGGTCGTCCCCCGCTCCGATCCCCGGCCACAGGGCGGGGTGGGACAGGGCCAGGTCATTGGAGAGCGCCATCTCCCGCACCTGCGCCCACCGGTCGACCCCGCCCCGGACGAACCCGGTCGCGTGCATGACCTCGTCGGTACCGTCGTTGTCGAAGTCTGCGGCCTTGACGTCCCAGGACCAGCCGGTACGGCTCAGCCCGAGATCCTCGCCGCGGTCGTCGTAAGGCGCCCGGCCCTCGTGGAGCCCGCCCGGCCGCGAGACGAAGGCGAAGTTGCCCTCGTGCAGCGCGTGGTCCTCGGCGATGTTGCTGATCAGGATGTCCGGCGTACCGTCGGTGTTGAGGTCGGTGAAGCCGACCCCTCCGCCCATGAACGAGTCTTGGCCGACCACACCGGACTTCGGCGTGGTCAGATGCCGGATGCCCCGCGCCTGCCGGAATCTGACCCTCCCGGCCGCGGACTCGTTGACCAGCAGCTGGTCCGGGCCGAAGCCGTTGGTCACATACAGGTCGGGCCGCCCGTCGCCGTCCAGGTCCTGGGTGCCCAGCGCCAGCGTCCAGCCCCTGTCGCCGGCGAACACCCCCTCGGCCTCGGCGAACCGGCCCGGGCCCGTCGCCAGGTAGAGCCGGTTGGTTCCGCCGTTGCCGGCGTCGGACAGCGAGTCGGGCGTCACGATGTCACCGTGGTCGCCGCTGTCGTCCAGCACCTTGGCGCCGTCCGGGAAGGAGTTGCCGAAGACCAGGTCGAGGCGGCCGTCACCATCGAAGTCGCCGGCGGTGGCGGCACTGGTGTTCCAGATCTCCGGTTTCGTCGTCAGGTCGCGATGGCGGAAGGCCGCGCTGGACGGCGCCGCCGCGGGGACCCGCAGGAACAGCGAGGGGGAGCGGCCCCAGTAGGAGACGACCAGGTCCTGCCAGCCGTCCTGGTCGAGGTCGGCCGGCAGGCATCCCGTCGGCGCCTCGTACGGCCTGCGCGCAGGAGCGACCAGCGTGAACGGCCGGTAGCTCTGCGGCGTACCCGGCGCCGGGCTCACGGTCACCGTGTCGTGACGCGGATCGACCAGGCAGACGTCGTCGGAGACGACCGCGTTGTCGGCGTCGAACAGCGCGACTCCCGCGCCCGTCGCGGACACCCACGCCCGGATGTCCCGGTAGCCCGGTGCGACCGGTCGCAGGCTCCGGTCGTCCGGCCGGTCGGCCGGGCCGAGCGGGCTGGCGGCGAAGGAGAAACCCGTGGTCTCCACCGTGGGGGTACCGGGCGGCTCGACCAGTCCCCAGCCGGCGACCCAGACCGCCAGGGCCAGAGCTCCCGCCGCCCGCCGGCGAACCCCCGATATCGCTTTCACGGCTCCCCCGAGCTCTCAGGTCACGAGTCGCGGTTGCGCCGCGCCCATGCCTTCCTGATCCCGGCCCGCCAGGCCTGGTAGTGGTCGCCACTGTGCGCGTTGTGCCCGAGGGAGATGAGCGCGGTGTCGGTCCAGCCACTCGCCTCGTCGACTTCCACCCCGCACAGCGCGGGTGCCGCGGCGGTCGTGTGGTCGGGCACGATCCCGGAGATCAGCCGGCAGGCGCAGGCGAAGGCGCTGCCTTGGACGAGGTGGGCGCGGAAGCCGTCCTCGGCCGCTGCCGAGTTCAGCCGTTCCAGATCGGCGACGGCCGCACCGCCGACGTACGTGGCGGCCATGCCCACGCCGCTCCACAGGTCGGCACGGCGGCCCGGAGGGAACTCGGCGATGCGCAGGATGACGTCGTCCACGCCCGCGCACTCGTGGAACCAGATCATCCGGCCCAGCCCCTGGTCGAAGATCGCCCGCCGGGTCCGGTCCATCAGGCCGGCCGTGCGCTGCCGCCCCACCGTCCGATCGGTGGCGAAGAAACCCTGGTGGAAGCCGAAGCCGTCGAACGCCAGCCAGCGCAGCAGCGGGTGGACCGAGCGAATGCCCCACATAGGCCGCATGTGCAGCCGGGCGTATGCCCAGCCGGCGCCCAGGTGGATCATGTGCGGGTAGCGCATGCCCTGCCCGCTGAGCAGCCCTCTGAGCCGCCGGCCTCCGGTGATCGTGAGCACGTCCAGGGTCGCGCAGGCCATCCCCGCGCCCTCGTAGGCGAATCCCCGCAGCTCCTGATGAATGTCGTCGATCCGCTCGACCTCACCGGCGATCATCGCGTTGAAACCCGTCAGGAACGACTGGCTCGCGGTCTCCAACCGCTCCCGGGCGGGCCCCAGCCGGAACCGGCGCGGCCCGAAGTCGACCTGGGCGAGATTCTGCCAGAACAGGCCGGGCAGGCCACGAGGCCTGGTCAGCTCCAGCTCGGCCGGATCCACCGGTATCGGCGTAGGCGGGACCGAAGCGGGTGAGGTCGGGGTGTCCGGGACGGAGGGCGGCGGGGATGAAACTCGTGGGGTCAGGGTGTCCGGGGACGAAGCGGGCGGGGTCGAAGCGGGTGAGGTCGGGGTGTCCGGGGCGGAGGGCGGCGGGGATGAAACCCGTGGGGTCAGGGTGTCCGGGGACGAAGCGGGCGGGACCGAAGCGGGTGAGGTCAGGGTGTCCGGAGTGTCCGGCTTCGGGAAGCCCGGTTTCGAGGACTCAGGCTTCGGGGACGCCGGGGTGGCGCGGGGAAACCGCTCGGTGGAAGGGGCGTCTCCGGCTCCTGTCTCCCACGCGCAGGAGGCCTCCATGGCACCGGCGACGTGTACGCAGGGCATTTCCGCGGTGTCGAGGCCATCCGCAGCGCCGGAGGTCTCACCGGCGGCGAAAATCCTTCCCGCCGCCGTCTCGCGTGTGCCGGAGGCGCCTGCCGTGCCGGAGGCGCTCTCGCGGCCGGAGACCTCTCCGGCCGCGGTCTCCTCCACGCGGGGGGCGCCTTCCACCCCCGAAGCGATTTCCGCGCCGGGGACCTTTTCGAAGCCGTTTCCGGAGCCGTTTCCGGAGCCGGTCCCTTCAGGGCCGGGGACCCGATGCGTATCGGGGTCCTTCGCTGCGGCGGCCTGCTCGACTCCGTCGCTCTGAGCTACTATCCGGGTGCCCTCCGCATTGCTCACAGGCCCGAACGTAGTAAGCGACATTCGGCCCTTCAAGCACCGCGTTTCGGGTTCCTGGCAAAGAAACTGTTAGATCCCCGGGAATCCCGTCAGATCGCGGCGAGTCCAGAGCACGGCGGGTGACGGGCTCAGGTCCGGGAAGGGGTGTGGCTGCAGCCGCAGGCGGCGGTGGGGCGGTCCGTCGCATACTTGCCCGCGTCCCGGAAGATGCCCGCGGCTGCGGTGTGCCCGGTAAGCGCGTCGGCGGCCAGCACGACGGCGGCCGCGGTGTAGGCGGAGCGCTCGTGCGGGAAGTGCTTGCCGTTCACGAACTGCCAGCCCGTCCAGTAGGAGCCGTCCTCGTGCCGGAGATGCTGCATGTCGGCGAAGAGCTTCAGCGCCCGGTCACGCTCACCCATGGCGTCCAGCGCGAGCACCAGCTCACACGACTCGGCGCCGGTCACCCACGGCTGGTCGGAGACACAGCGGATGCCGAGTCCCGGCTCCACGAACGTGTCCCACTCCTCGGCCAGCCGTGCCTGGGCGGCGGGACCGCGCACCGCGCCACCGAGGATCGGGTAGTACCAGTCCATCGAGAAGCGGCTCTTGTCGGCGAACGCCTCGGGGTGGGCGAGGAGCACGTGGCCGAGCTGGTCGGCCGCGAGCTCCCAGTCGGGCTGCGGAACGCCCAGCTGTTCCCCCAGCAGCACACCGCTGCGCAATCCCTGATAGATGGAGGCGCAGCCGGTCAACAGGGCGTATTCGGCGGCCCTGCCGTTGGCGGCTCGCTCCCAGACGACCTCGCCCCGGGTGGTCTGCAGGGCGACCACGAAGTCCAGCGCCGAGCGGACGACCGGCCACATCTCCCGGGCGAAATCCTCGTCGCCGGTGACCAGCAGCTCGTGCCAGACGCCGACCGCGACGTAGGCGGCGTGGTTGGACTCCCCGCCCTGCTCGACCGCACTGCCCCCGACCAGCTTCATCGGCCAGGAGCCGTCGGCCCGCTGCGCGCGGACCAGCCAGTCATAGCCCTTGCGAGCCGGCCCGGCGAGCCCCGCCACGCTCATCGCCATCAGGCACTCGACGTGGTTCCAGGCGTCCACGTGCCCTTCGGGCCACGGGATGCCGCCGTCGGGCTCCTGCACGTCCGCGATGCTCTGAGCGGTCTGGACGACCTGCTCCCACCCCAGCTGGTCGCTCACCGCTCCTCATTCGCCGCGCGGCCCGCCTCGTTCCCCGGCAGGCCGCCGCGCTCACTACGTCGGATTCGCTCCCGCCTCAGCTGGTCGCTCATGCGGGCTTCCGGACGTAGAGCACCACGCTTTTGCCGATGAGCGGGTTCAGCACCGCTTCGGCGATCCGGGTGGCGGCCGGGCGCTTCATGATGTCCCAGACCAGGATCTCGTGATAGGCCTTGGCCAGCGGATGATCGTCGTTGTTGACGCCGACCGCGCACTTGATCCACCAGTACGGCGCGTGCAGGCCGTGGGCGTGGTGGTGCGGGCCGATCTCCATGCCGACGGACTTCAGCTTGGCGCTCAGCTCGGCCAGCGTGTAAATGCGGACGTGGCCACCGGGGGCGGTGTGATACGCCTCGTCCAGTGCCCAGCAGATCCGCTCCGGCAGGAAGCTCGGCACCGTTATGGCCGCCCGGCCACCCGGCTTGAGCACCCGGAAGATCTCCCGCATCGCGGCCATGTCGTCGGGGATGTGCTCCAGCACCTCGGCCGCGATCACGCGGTCGAAGCTCGCGTCCTCGAACGGCATCTTGAGCGCGTCACCGGTGACGGTCTCGGCCGTCGCGCCCGGGGGCACCTCGCCGGCCTTGTCCATCGCGGAGAACATGCTCGCCACGCCCTCCAGCTCATCGGCGTCCATATCGAAGGCCACGACGTCGGCGCCTCGGCGCAGCACCTCGAACGCGTGTCGTCCGCCGCCGCAGCCCAGGTCCAGAACTCGGGTTCCGGGCCCCACGGGCAACCGGCCGAAGTCGACAGTCAGCACTCGCCGCTCCTCTTGAGATGATCGGTTCAGGGTCGGTCACTTCGCGCGGCGAGCCTGGATGGCCTCGTGGTAGGCCTCCACGGTCCGCTGGGCGACGACGTTCCAGGTGTAGCGCTCCATGACCCGCTCGTAACCCTTCCTGCCCACCACGGCCCGCTCCTCGGGGGAGTCGTGCAGGCGGCGCAGGACGGCGGCCAGCTCTTCGGGGTCGCCCGGGGCCACCTGGACGGCCGCGTCGCCGACCACCTCGGGCAGCGCCCCGGTACGGCTGGCGACCAGCGGGGTCCCGCAGGCCATGTGCTCGACGGCCGGCAGCGAGAAGCCCTCGTAGAGCGAGGGCACGACCGAGATCTCCGAAGTGGCGATCAGCTCGCCCAGTTCGGTGTCGGAGATGCCGTGCACGAACCTGACCCGGTCGTGCAGGGAGAGCTCGGTGACCAGCTTCTCGGTCGGGCCGCCGGGAGTGGGCTTGCTGACCACGGTCAGGTTCACGTCGCGCTCGGTGGCGAGCTTCGCCACCGCCCGCAGCAGCGTGGAGACGCCCTTCATCGGGGAGTCGGCACTGGCCACCGCGACGATCGAGCCGGGCCTCTTGGGCATTTCCGGGCGCGGGTGGAAGTAGCGGGTGTCCACACCGAGCGGGATGAGCCGCATGTTGGCCTGGGGCACGTTGAAGTCGCGGTGGATGTCGGCGAGGGAAGACTCGCTGACGGTCAGGATCGGGCTCAGCTTGGGCGCGACCTTGGCCTGCATCCGGACGAAGCCGTACCACCTTCTGAGCGACAGTTTCTTGCGCAGCGGCGCGGCCTGCAGCTCGATCCGCCGGTCCACACTGATCGGGTGGTGGATGGTGCCGACCACGGGGAACAGCTTCTGGATGCCGAGCAGGCCGTAGCCGAGGGTCTGGTTGTCCTGCACCACGTCGAAGTCGCCGACACGCTTCTTCAGCTCACGGTGTGCCCTGAGGGTGAAGGTCAGCGGCTCGGGGAACCCGGCGGTCCACATGGTCGCGACTTCGAGCATGTCGATCCAGTCGCGGTACTCGTGCAGCTTGGGGGTGCGGAAGGGATCCTCGTCGCGATACAGGTCCAGGCTGGGGACCTTGTTGAGGATGACGCCCTCGTCGAGCTCGGGGTACGGCTGACCGGAGAAGACCTCGACGTGGTGCCCGAGGGCGACCAGTTCGCGGCTGAGGTGACGCAGGTAGACGCCCTGGCCTCCACAGGTCGGTTTGCTGCGGTAGGACAGCAGCGCGACCCGCAGTGAGTCCGCACCTGGCACGGCAACCCCTTCCTCACCCTGTCCGGAAGGGGACAGGTACCGTGAAAGATGACCTTAGTCCTCGGACCCTACCATTCGGTAGCGCTCTTGGACCCGATGTGTAATTGTTCCTAGAACATGCCTCACTGGTCCCGAACTGCGAAGTTAGCTTGACCGAGCGTGATTCGGTGAAACCTGTTCTAGCTGTGATGTAGGCGACATGATGCCCATCCATGGGCATGACGGTACATTCGCCAATCAGTGGAACAAGGTCTGCTCGATGAAGAAGGAGGACGCGTTGGCCAGGCGCGCACTGATCACCGGTATCACCGGGCAGGACGGTTCCTATCTGGCCGAGTGCCTGCTGAGTCAGGGCTACGAGGTGTGGGGCCTGGTCCGGGGGCAGGCCAACCCACGTGTCTCCCGGGTGCGCAAGCTCCTGCAGGACGTCCAGCTCGTCCGGGGCGACCTGCTCGACCAGGGATCGCTGATCTCCGCCGTGGAGAAGGTCCAGCCCGACGAGGTCTACAACCTGGGCGCCATCTCCTTCGTCCCGATGTCGTGGGAGCAGGCGGAGCTCACCGCCGAGGTCACCGGCATGGGCGTGCTGCGCATGCTGGAGGCCATCCGGGTCTGCTCCGGAATCTCGTCCTCGCGGACGGTCGCCGGATCGGGTCAGATCCGCTTCTACCAGGCCTCGTCGTCGGAGATGTTCGGCCAGGTCCGCGAGACCCCGCAGACCGAGATCACCCCTTTCCACCCCCGCTCGCCGTACGGCGTGGCAAAGGCCTACGGGCACTTCCTGACCCAGAACTACCGCGAGTCCTACGGCATGTACGCGGTGTCGGGAATCCTCTTCAACCATGAGTCCCCCCGCCGCGGCGCCGAGTTCGTCACCCGCAAGGTGACCCTGGGCGTGGCGAGGATCAAGCTCGGCCTCGCCACAGAGCTGCGACTGGGCAACATGGAGGCCCGGCGCGACTGGGGGTACGCGGGCGACTACGTCCGTGCGATGCACCTGATGCTCCAGGCGGACACGCCGGAGGACTACGTGATCGGCACCGGCCGTACCCACAGCGTCCGCGAGCTGGTGGAGGCCGCCTTCAGCGCCGCGGGTCTCGACTGGGAGCGATACGTCGTCGGCGACCGGTCCCTGCACCGCCCCGCCGAGGTGGACCTGCTCTGCGCCGACCCGAAGAAGGCCCGCGTCCAGCTCGGCTGGGAGCCGTCGGTCTCCTTCGAGGAACTCGTCGCGATGATGGTCGATTCCGACGTCAAGCTTCTGTCCAACGGCGGGGACCCCGACCAGGACTCCTCCTGGCCCTGATCCCCGCGGCTATTTGGTGATCATTACGGGGGTGCCCGGCGGGATCCGGGAGAGCGCGCGCAGCGCCGCCGCCGGAACCCGCACGCAGCCGTAACTCACCTCGTGGCCGAACACCGTCTCGTCCGGCCAGCCGTGCAGGGCGATCGTCGCGGGACCGCCGGCGAAGCTCCTGAGGGTTCCCGAATGCGCGCCGAGGGCCAGGAACAGCGGGCTATAGGTCGGGCGGTCCGGGGACACCGCGGCCAGCAGGAACGTTCGCCCCGCCGGCGTGGGCGTCTGGGCGGTGCCCACGGCCACCGCCCAGGATCGTCGCCCGGCATCGGCATCGGCATCGGCATCGGCATCGGCGTCGAGCACGACGAGCCGGTGGGCGCTCAGGTCCACCCGCACCCGGTAGGCGCTGCGGGTGGTCCGCACCCCGCCGTCGCCGGTGTGGATCCACCCCGTGGACCGGTTGGGCCGGCTCGGCAGCAGCACCCGCGCCCATCCCGGCAGCGTTTGCGCCACCGGAACCCAGGTCGCGCCCCCCAGTTGGGTGGGCGGCAGTATCGCCACCGGCGGACCGCCCGGCCGGGAGTAGACGACCTGCCGGACCTTCGGGTGAACGATGAGCCCGCTCATGGGTTCGAACGGGTGGGGATCCCGCGGTGCCCGGCGCAATGTGGAATAAGTCGTGGAAATTGGTAATTGCGCCATTTGTTTCCGTGAAACGGGAGCCGGCTCCATCGCCTCCGGCGATGGCGACGAAGACGGTGGCGAAGAGGACGGCGGCGCGGCGGGCGGCGGGTCGCCGGTTCCGCAGGCGGAGACCAGGGCCGATACGGCCAGCAGGGTCGCACCCACGGCCACGGCGGTGGGGAAGACGGGTGCGCCGGGCCCACGTCGCTCACGCAAGAAGGGCGTCCAGCAAGAAGAAGCGCATTGGCTGATTTTCCGGGTCGTCGGTTCTGGTGGTCCTCGGTGGTGCCAGCCGGCGTGACGTCACATCGGGCGGCCGGAAAGAGGCATACCCATCCCCGGCGGTCGATGCCACGTCGGCGGGTAAGCGCATGTTCTTCTCTTTTCCCGCCTTCACGGGATCGATAAAAGAATTCATCGCACACACGACATGCCTCTTCCCGGAGCCGGCCACCGGCGCAGTCGTGCGAGCGCCCACGGGCTGCCCGGCGACAGCCGCGGGAGGGCGAAGGCCAGTGAGATCGCGGCAAGGACAGTGACCGGCAGCACGGTCAAGCGTCGGAGCGGTGGAGGATCACCGGCGAACCGCCTCTATCCGGTGTTCCGATATTCGGAACACCGGATATATGACCGGAACGCCGGATTATATGTCCTATAACCGGAATACCGGGCTGTAGGCCCTGTAACGGGAAGGCTTTGACGGCAGGCCGTCGTCATCCGGACGATGGATTGCCGGTGGGTGACGTCAACCGGCGGCATGCTTCCTGAAGTATGTCCAGCTCGTCTCGTTCGGTGCCGTCCACTCCCGGGGGGCGTGCGCGAAACGGGGCGCGTGCCCGGCCACGAACTCCCGGATGTGCTCCGGCACCTGCGACCAGTCGGAGAGCTTGGCGCCGCGGCAGTGGTAGACCAGGGCGCCCGGCCTGTCGGCCATCCGCATCCACGGTAGCCACGGGGCCACCCGGGTCCAGGACAGGGTGCAGGGCACATTCGTGACGGCGGGGTCGTCCAGGTCGGCGGCCTGGGCGAAGAACTGGAACAGCTCCATCGCCCGGTAGGTGTCATCCCCGGAGTTGGCGGGGAACTGGGCGACGGGGAGGGGGGAGGGGTAGGCGAGCAGGACGTCGGTGTTGAACATCACGTGCTCGCCCGTCCGGACCCGGGGCGCGCGGAACGGGCCATACGGGCCGTCGGCCAGCCAGCGCTGGTTGACCGGGTCGTTCCACACATGCAGGACGTCCACGCGCTCGCCGGCGAAGCCGTTGTCCCACTCGCCCAGGATCTTCCTGGTGCGCGGGTCGAGATAGAACGCGGCCTCGCGGCTGAGCAGCTCGTAACCGCCCTCCACCGCGACGGTGCGAGCCACGTTGACCCCTTCGAAGCCGAACAGGTGATGCGGCCCCTCCTGCGGCATCCAGGCGTAGATGTCACCCGTCCACCAGACCGTGACCTCCGAACCGCCGAGGTCGGACCGTACTCGCACCAGATCCACCAGATCGTCTTCCATGGATCCCATCTTTCGTCGGGACGGAATTTTATGGCAATATGTCATAAAATTGCCGACCGTGATTCACGTCCTGGTGCCGCCCCGTCGTGAAACGGCATTTCCCTGCAATGGGAGCCTGGGCGGGGCCGGTTTCACATGGTGTGCCGGTCGCGCGGTTCGTCCGCCGGGAGGCACCCGTGTAACGGACGGCCCGCAAGGCGCTCCTGGCGGATGTTCCTTCAGCATTCACGCCATGTGGCCGTGCTGAGTTCCTGGGTGGTCAGGTCGTCCATCGCCGCATCTTCTCCCTGATCGGGTTCAGCGACTCGCGCCGGGACAGCGCGTCCGCCCGGATCGCGTCGTATTTGAATTCCCGTGCCCGAACCTCTTTCGGCCGATCGGTCACCCGGCCGGTGGTCACCCGGGACTCAATGTAAGCCGCGACGTTGCCTTCCGGAAGTTCGGCGAGGAGGAATCCGCCGAGCAGACCGGCGATGTTATGAGCGTTTTCGAGAAGGACCTGGACGGAGGTCCACGGATTCTCCCCGGCCTCAAGGGGGTCCACGGGTTCTCCCCGGCCTCAAGGGGGGCTCACGGGTTCTCCCCGATCTCAAGGGGGGTCCACGGATTCAGCCCGATCTCAAGAGGATGGTCGGGCTGCTCTTTCATGATGTCCGGGCCCATGATGTCCGGGCCGCCGATCGTCCGGTGCGGCACGCCCTCGTCGATGATCGCCCAGGACGCCGGGGAGTCGATGACCGCCCAGAACGCCGAGGGAACCGCTCGCCGGAGAATGCTCTGCCGCTCCACCTGGAGGTCTCCGATGCCCCGATGTTCCCAGAAGTCGGTGTCGGTGAGTCCTTCAGCGGGACGTGCACGATGTCGAGCTCAGCCGGATGGGACTCGGCATCACCCTGACGTTTGTGATCGTTGCGCAGGCCGACGAGAGTTTCGTGATCGTTGCGCAGGTCGACGGTCGTGCGGATGCCGTACGCGGCAAGCGCTGACCAGCCCGCTGGGGTGAGGTGATCAGGAGCCTCCGAGCGGACGATGGCCCCGCCGGGTCTCGTGCCCCTCGACGGCGCGGGAACCGCCGAGGTCCCGGACGTTGAAACAGCCCTCCCGGTCGAGATGACGATCACTTCTGCCTCCCGCGTCGATGAGGTCGGGTGATTCCGGTATGACGATCGGCAGGGAGCGTGGCTCGGCGTCTCCTTCGTCATCTCGATGTCGCGAGCGGTGCACTCCTTTGATCGCCGTTGCCGGTGCCGACGGTGCTTCGCATGGCCTTTCCTCGACCTGTTGGGATAGGCGGTCCTCAGTACTGCCTATCCCAACAGCTCAAGGACTGGACAGGCTGCCTATCCCAACAGCTCAAGGACTGGACAGGCCGGACAACAAGCCACGGGGCGCCCTTTCCAGCCTCGTGTGATCAGGACCCGGCTGATCTGGGCGGCGACCGCGCAGGGGCGGTGGGTCACGTCGGCGTAGCCGTATCGGAGCGAGATGGCGTCTCTTTCCGCGGCGGCGTTGTCCCTGCGCATGTCCCGGAAGGCGTCCTGGTGGATGTGGCCGGTTCGGCCGTCGAGATGGACGATCGTGTGGTGTCTCTCATAGGTCACGTCGTCGTACCGGCTGGTGCCGCCTTCGGCGCGCCGGAGCTGGCGTCGGCCTCGGGGAAGAGCATGAGCTTGCTCGACCTTCCGGAAGTAGCGTGTTTCCAGCAGGGAATGGGCGCCTTCAGCGACATCGGTCACGATGGCGGTCAATTCCGCGCGCCAGCGGAGCCTGCCGTGTCCGGCGAACGCGGTGGCCAACCGGGCCGCGGTGGTCAGCCGGGAACCGCAGGCCTGCGATATCCAGGCGGTGGCCTCGTCGAGGTCGCGGGCGACCTGGGTCAGCGCGATCACCGTTTCCTCCAGCCGGGTCCGCGGAGGAGAGACGGCCGGGTGCCTGATCTGGTCCATCTTTGACGAGTAGTGGATCCGTGCGCCCTTGAGCGCTTCGATCGAGTGGCAGTGCGGCATCGTCACGTGGATCAGGTCACTCCGTCGTCCGGTGAGTCCCCACAGTTCGGCGGCGGTGTGGTGGCTGAGCACGGCGCGCGTGCCGCAGGCGAGAACCGCGGCCCACAGCTGGGCGGTTCTGTTCAGCGGTCCGGTGAAGGTCGCGTAAACGCCCCGGCGAGGATGGACGGCCTGCCACCTTCCACCCTTGAGATGTCCGGAGACGGCATCCCGGGAGAGGCCGCGCTCAAGTGCCTGGCGTCGGGTCACTATTCCCGCCTGATGGAGGGCCAGGTCTTCCAGGACCGGGGGGACACGTCGATGGGCCGGCTTTCGCATAAGCCGAAGGATGACGTCCCCGGCAAGGAGCTCGTGAGACCGAACGCTTTTCTGTGGATAGAGGCTCCGGTTCTTGATCTGTCGGGACAGGCGTTCTCCAACCCCGCCCATCCCAACAGATCATGAAAAACCCGTCCTGAGACGGGTCTCAGCGAGGCTCAGCGTCGCCTCAGCGGTGATCGGGCAGCGTGGAGGCGGTTGGTCAGGTGAGCTGAGGCTGAGGAGGAAGTGCCGTGCTTGCCCATGTCACGTGCCCGGAGGAGATCATCGACATTCCGGGGGTATCGGCCGGATTAGCGCGCGTGGAGAGGCGCATCCTCAGGATGAGCACCTCCTCGCGGCTACCGCTCATCAACCGGGCGGCCGGACGCATCGCCGGTGCCGGAGGGAAACGGCTGCGGCCCGCGCTGACGCTGGCGACCGCGCTCGCGCTCGGCGGGTCCGTCAGCAGCCGGGTGGTCACCGCGGCGGCGTGTGTGGAGTTGATCCACGCCGGGTCGCTGGTCCACGACGACCTCATGGACAACGCCGCCGAGCGCAGGGGGGTGCGGACCCTCAACGCCGAGCTCGGTGACGCCAGGGCGCTGGTGGTCGGTGACTTCATGCTCGCCAGGGCCGGCCTCGTCGCGCTGTCCTCGACCTCCAAACCGGTCGCCGAGACGCTCGCTGCGGTGGTCGTCGAGCTCGCCGAAGGCCAGTTCCAGGAGGCCGCCGAGCTGTTCGACCCTGACCGCACCTTCGAAGACGCGCTGCGGTCGATCACCGGCAAGACCGCCGCCCTGTTCCGGGCGAGCTGCCTGGTCGCGCACCCGGCAGGGCGGAGCATGGCCGAATACGGCGAGCGGTTCGGCGTCATCTTCCAGATCCTCGACGACCTGCTGGATCTGGCTTCCACCGCCGAGCGGCTCGGTAAGCCGGTCGGCAACGACCTCAGGCAGGGCGTCTACACCGTCCCGCTGCTGCTGGCGCTGCGCCACGACCACGATGACCTGCGCTCCTTCCTCGGCAGGCGGCTGAGCGAGGACGAGATCGCGAGCCTGCTCGCCCGCCTGCGGCGCAGCCGCATGGTCGACGACACCCTGGAGTACTGCCGGGGCCTGGCGTCCGACGCCCTGGCCTCGCTCCCGGTCATCGCCGACCCGCGGATCGCCCGCGTCCTGTACGGCCTGCCGTCCGCCTACATCGACCGGGCGCAGGCGCTGGTCGTCGCCTGACCTCCGGTGTGGACCGGGGGGTCGGCGCAGATCAGGTGGCCGGCTCGGACAGGGTGGCCAATGTGGACCGGGTGGCCGGCTCGGACAGGGTGGCCGGTGTGGGCCGGGTGGTCGGCGCAGACCGGGTGGCCGATGTGGACCGGGTGGGTCGGCACGGACCGGGTAGCCGGCTCGGACAGGGTGGCCGGCGTGGGCCGGGTGGGTCGGCACGGACCGGGTAGCCGGTGTGGGCCGGGTGGCCGATGTGGACCGGGGGGTCGGCGCAGGTCAGGTGGCCGGTGTGGTCGATGGGGGAGGTCTTCCCGGTTCCGATGTCGTCAACGAGGCTCCCGCCTGTCCCGCGAAGCGGGGGACGGGACCTTCGAGGCGGTGAAGATCAAGGCGGGCGGGACGTTGCGCCAGACCGGTCCCATGGTGTCGACGGTGGCGAAGGTGTGTTCGAGGAGCCCGCGGAACAGCCGGAATCGCCGGAAGGGCATCGCGGTCAGGGTGGTGACGGTGCTGAACCTTCCGTCCGGAGCGAGCACGGCTGACACCTCGTCCAGAATGTGCTTTTGCCGCTGCCCGTCGAACAGGCTCCAAGGAAGCGAGGAGACGATCGCGTCGACCTGTGTCAGCCCGGCCCGTCCCAGGAATTTGCTCAGATCGCCCGCATCGCCGGCGATCACTTCCAGCCAGGGGCGGCTGCGCCTCAGATGACGGACCATGTCGTGGTTGAGTTCGACGGCGAGTTGCCGCCCGTCCGGCGACAGGCGGTCGCGGATCGCGTCGCTGATCACGCCGCCGCCGGCGCCGAGCTCGACGACCACGGCTCCGCGAATGCCCGGGACGACCGATGTGGCCAGCCGGGCGACGACCTTCGAGCTGGGCGCGATCGCGCCCAGCTGATGGGGATTGCGCATGATCGCGCTAAGGAAGGCGCGAGTGTCACCGTCACCGGGGCGGATTCCAAGCAGCATCAGCGGCTTATTCCCCCAGGTGAGGGCGCCATGTCAGATTTGCGAACTTTGGCAGTTGATGACGGATTCCTGACGCCAACCCGGTCGAGCGCCGGTGATCAATGTCAGGCGAGGGTGACCGGCAGATCCTTGATGCCGTTGATGAAGTTGGAGCGGAGCCGGCGGGCGGGTCCGGCCTGGGCCAGGCCGGGCAGTCGTTCGGCCAGCACCTCGAAGAGCACCCGCAGCTCCAGCTTGGCGAGGTGGTTGCCGAGGCAGAAGTGCGCTCCTCCGCCGCCGAAGCCGATGTGCGGGTTGGGGTCGCGGCCGATGTCGAAGACGCCGGGGTCGGCGAACACGTCCTCGTCCCGGTTGGCGGAGCTGTAGAAGACCACGATCTTGTCGTCCTGCTTGACCTCCTGCCCGCCGATCGTCGTGTCGGCGGTGGCCGTACGGCGGAAGAGATTCACGGGGGAGACCCATCGGACGATCTCGTCGGCCGCGGAGCGGGCCAGGGCGCGGTCGGCGACCAGGCGCTTCCACTGCTCGGGGTGCTCGAAGAAGGCGAGCATGCCACCGGAGGCCGCGTTGCGGGTGGTCTCGTTGCCCGCGACCACCAGCAGGAGCACGAACAGGTCGAACTCCTCCTCGGTGAGCGTCTCGCCGGCGGCGTCGGGCATGATCAGCTTGGTGACGATGTCCTCGCGGGGCCGCTCGCGTCGCTCGGCGGCCAGGGAGTTGGCGTAGGCGTAGACCTCCATGGCCGCGTCGGCGCCCTCGGCGGGGTCGGCCGCGTAGTCCGGGTCCTCGGCCCCGATCATCTGGTTGGACCAGGCGAAGATCTTGTCCCGATCCTCGACGGGGGCGCCGAGCAACTCGCAGATCACATACAGCGGCAGCGGGGCGGAGATGTCCCTGACGAAGTCGACCGACCCGCGTCCCTTGGCCTCGTCCACCAGCTCATGACAGATGTCGCGGATGTGCTGCTCCAGAGCGCCCATCATGCGCGGGGTGAAACCCCGGTTGACCAGGGAGCGCCGCCGGGTGTGCTCCGGTGGGTCCTGGTTGAGCATCATCATCCGCTGGAGCGCGCGCTGGTCCTCGGGCATCTCGTTGAACAGCGCGAGCTTGCGGCTGGAGGAGAACAGGTCGGAGCGGCGGGAGACGTGCACCACGTCGGCGTGCCTGGTGACCGCCCAGAATCCCGGCCACTCCCGCTCCGCGTCACCGGGGTGCGGATAGACCGGTGCGTTGGCCCGCAGCCAGGCGAGCTGGTCATGAGGCGCGCCGTTCCGCGAGTAGAAGTCCTGATCGACCAGGTTGATATCCATCCGTCCTCCTACGCGAAACCGTGCTGACGTCCTTGGGTGCGGCTTGTGCCGACGCGGCCTTCGGGGGCGGTCGGGTGGCGTACCCCCTGCTCGCGGGGCGCGCCCCTTGAGGGGATGCCCGTCGCGGGCAGGGCGGACACGAGGGCCGTCAAGAGGCTGCCTTTCATCGGGCATGCCGGGGAGTCACGTTTTTGATCAAGCGCTTGGTTGATGACCTTTCTGGAACGTGTTCTATTATGTGCCGGGCGCGGAGTCAAGGGGGCCGGCCCGAAGGCGGTCGCATCGAGGACCGGAGGACCGGTGGGGCCCGGGAGCGGTCGCTCCCGGGCCCCACGTGGTCTTCGCCTTCCCGCCTGTCCGCGCCGGCCGGATTCTCCCCGCGGGCCGACCGGCCGCCGGCGTCCGGGCCGGCCGTTCCGGCGGGGACCGGAAGGCCCCGGGCCGTCCCGGGCCGGCAGGGGATCGGAAGGCCCCGGGCCGTCCCGGGCCGGCAGGGGATCGGAAGGCCCCGGGCCGGCCGTTCCGGCAGGGGATCAGAAGGCCCCGGGCCGGCCGTTCCGGCAGGGGATCAGAAGGCTCCAGGCCGTCCCGGGCCGGCAGGGGATCGGAAGGCTCCAGGCCGTCCCGGGCCGGCGGGGGATCAGAAGGCGAGGTCGCGCCAGGTGCCCACCTCCATCGCGGTCAGCGCCCTGGGCAGGATGGCCATCCGGTCGACGGCTCCGGTCAGGCGCTGGCCGCCGCCCTGGTCGGCGGCGAAGCGCAGCGGCCGGGAGGCGCAGCCGTTGATGCCGCCGGCCGTCGTGGTGCCGCCACCGATCCGGGCGCGGTCCGCGTAGACGGAGATCGCGCCGGTGCGGTCCATCGTGACCACGAGATCGACGTATCGGCCGGTCGGGACGGTGGCGTCGGTGGTCACGTTGAGCCCGGCGCCGATGAAGCGCAGCTTGCCGGCCGGGGTGATGTCGACGATGACGCCGTCGGTGCCGGGGTTCCCCGAGGGCTGGAAGTCGAAGAGCCTGCGATAACCGCTACCGGCGACCTTGACCTCGGCGGCGAAGGTGGCCTCCCGCAGGAAGCCGAGCGTCGTGTTCGCGGTGGTCAGGTAGGTGGAGCCGGCGAGGACCAGTCCGCTGCCGGTCGGCGCCGAGGCGTCGTAGGCCGCGTTGCCGGAGACGGTCGCGTTGCGCCCGCTGCCGGAGGCGTCGGCGACCGCCGTACCCGATGTCGGGTCCCAGGCGACGACCGGACGGTCCGCCGGGGCCGCCGCGCAGGGCGGGACGGGGCCGTCGGCGGCGATCGTGTAGGTCTTGCCCGCCTGGGCGTTCCACGTGAGCGTCTCACCGTCACGGCTCGGGGTGACCGTTGCGCCCGTCTCGTCCTGGACCCGGTAGCGGCCCGCGATCAGAGCCGAGCGGACCTTGACGGTCCCGGTCTTCCCGGGACGCAGGACGATCCGCTCGCCCGCGCCGTCGCGCCAGGAGGCGTCCACGGTGACGTCACCCCGGGCGCGCAGGCCGGTGACCGAGCCGGTCGGCCAGGCCGACGGCAGCGCGGGCAGCACGTGGATCGTGTCGTGCTGGCTCTGCAACAGCATCTCGGCGACGCCGGAGGTGGCGCCGAAGTTGCCGTCGATCTGGAACGGGGGGTGGGTGTCCCAGAGGTTGTCCAGCGTGGAGGACTTGAGCTGCTCGCTGAGCATCTTGTGGGAGTGGTCGCCGTCCAGCAGCCGGGCCCAGAAGTTGATCTTCCAGGCCTTGCTCCAGCCGGTGCCGCCGTCACCGCGCGCGGTGAGCGAGACCTTGGCCGCCGCGGCCTCCGGCGTGCCCGCCACGATCTGCCGGCCGGGATGCAGCGCGAACAGGTGCGAGACGTGCCGATGGGTGTTGGTACGGTCGTCCCAGTCGCTCTTCCACTCCTGCAACTGTCCCCAGGAGCCCACCCGGATGCCCCGGTCCAGCTTGGCCAGCGCGGCCGACACCTCGGACTGGAAGGCGGAGTCGACGTTCAGTTTCCTGGCGGCCTCCAGGCTGCTGGTCAGCACGTCGAAGACGATCTGCTGGGACATCGAGGCGCCGGCGGAGAAGTCCCCCTGCTCGGGGGAGTAACTCGGGGAGGCCACGAGCTTGCCGTCCCGCGGGTCGAGGTGCAGGTTGCCCAGCCAGAACTCGGCCGCGCCCTTCATCACCGGATAGGCGGTGTCCCGCAGGTAGGCGATGTCGCCGCTGAAGCGGTAGTGGTCGTACATCTGCTGGGTCACCCACGCCGCGGCCTCGGGGAACCAGAACGCGGTGGCCCAGTCGTGCACGCCGGTGAATCCGAACGGGTTGGTCTCGTTGTGCACCAGCCAGCCCCGCGAGCCGAACATCTCCTGCGCGGTCCTCCTGCCGGGCGCGACCATGGCCTTGACGTAGCGGTCGTAGGCGACGGTCGTCTCGGCGAGGTTGGTCTGCTCGGCGAGCCAGTAGTTCATCTGCAGGTTGATGTTGACGTGGTAGTCGGCCGACCAGGGCGGGCTGGTCGAGTTGTTCCACACCCCCTGCAGGTTGGCCGGCAGCGCCTCGTCACGCGAGGAGGAGATGAGCAGGTAGCGGCCGTAGGCGAAGAACATCGCCTCCAGAGCCCGGTCGTCGGCCGAGGCGCCGCTGGTGTAGGCCGCGCGGAGCCGGTCGGTCGGGATCGCCGGGACCCGCTGGCCGATGTCCAGCTTCACCCGGTCGAACAGCTTGCGGTAGTCGCCCTGGTGGTCGGCCTTGAGCCGGTCGAAGCTCCTGGTCGCGGCGGCGTCGACGGCGGCGGTCACCTTGGCGTGCGGGTCGGGGCCCCGGTAGGCGGGGTAGGTCCCGGCGTAGTCGGTGCCGGCCGAGAGCACGAACATCGCGCTGTCGGCGCCGGTGACGGTGACCCGGTCGGTCCCGTCGGTACGGCTGCCGCCCTGGATGACCACCTGGATCTGCGACTCGAACCTCATGCCGTTGTCCGCGAGCGTCCCGCGGACCGTCAGCCGGCCGTTCGCGACCGAGACCTGCTTGTCCGAGCGGGGTGAGGAGGTCCGCAGTGTGAAGGAGACCTTGCCCGCCTGGCTGGCGGAGAGCCGCCCGACGATGACGCCGCCGGGGTGGCTGGCGAAGTACTCGCGGGAGTAGGTCACGCCGTCGGCGGTGTAGCCGACCCGGGCGACCGCCTCGCGCAGGCTCAGCTCCCGCCGGTAGCCGGTGGGCGTGGTCGGGGCGTTCGGCACGTCCAGCCAGAGGTCGCCGAAGGTCTGGTAGGCCCCGAACCCGCTCTTGGGCTGGCCGAGCTTGGCCGCCACCGCCGAGGGGGACATCCTGCCGTCCCGGTCGATCTGCGCCTGGACCTCGGCGATCGCGTTCGGCCGGGGGCTGGTCCAGTTGCCGAAGTCGTAGCCGCTGGAACCGGGGCCACCGGTCCACAACGTCTTCTCGTTGAACTGGATCTGCTCGCTCGCGATCCCGCCGAACACCATGGCGCCCAGCGCGCCGTTGCCGATCGGCAACGCCTGGGTCTCCCAGCTGGTGGCGGGCTTGTCGTACCAGAGCGTCAAATCATCGGGTGTCTGTACGGCCGCCGCCTTTCTCTCTGCCTCCGCCTGGGCCGTGGGCTGGCCGTAGAGGCTGGTGGTGATGGCGAGTGTGGCCAGCAGGGTGATGCCGAGTCGTCGTCTTGGGGGGTGGGACAACGGAATCCTCCGATCACAGGGTCGACCTATTTCAAGGAGATAGCACCGAAACTCCGGTGTAACAAGGATCATCCTCCGATGTTTGAAGATAATCGATCATCGGAATCGCGCTGGGGCGGAAGGCGGAGTGGGTGAGTGTCGCGCCCATCCGCCCGAGTAAGTCCGATGACTGGTCGCGGTAGCCGAGGGAGGAAACGCCGATAAAGCGTGCCATCTGCGGTTTCTCCTCTATAACGGATCGGATGTATCCCTCGATGAGGGGTTGACATGCGGGTTCGGCATCATTCAGCATCGCCAGACAAGACATCCGATGTATGACTGAAGGGTGCGGTGTGAAGCTGCTGCGAGTTGGACCCGTCGGCCAGGAGCGACCGGCCGTCATGGACGGGGCCGGTAACCTCCGCGAAATCTCGGAACCCGAGATCGACGGACCTTTCTTCGCTTCCGGGGGAGTGGCGCGCGTCCGCGAGGCGCTGGAGCGGGACGAACTGCCCGTGCTGGAGGCCGGGGGGCTGCGGATCGGCGCGCCGATCGCCAGGCCGGGGAAGATCGTCTGCATCGGGCTCAACTACCGCGACCACGCGGAGGAGACGAACGCGCCGATCCCGGCCGAGCCGATCATCTTCATGAAGGCCCCCAACACGGTCGTCGGACCCTACGACGAGGTTCTGATCCCCAAGGACAGCGTGAAGACCGACTGGGAGGTCGAGCTGGCCGTCGTCATCGGCCGGACCGTCCGCTACGCGGAGTCCCGGCAGGAGGCCCTCGCAGCGGTCGCGGGCTACGCGATCTCCAACGACGTCTCCGAGCGAGAGTTCCAGCTGGAGCGCGGCGGCCAGTGGGACAAGGGCAAGTCCTGCGAGACGTTCAATCCGCTCGGCCCCTGGCTGGTCACGGCCGACGAGATCGCCGACCCGCAGGCCCTGGGACTGCGGCTGTGGGTGGACGGCGAGCAGCGCCAGAACGGCGACACCAAGAACATGATCTTCCATGTCGCCGAGGTCGTCCGCTACCTCAGCCGGTTCATGGTCCTGGAGCCCGGCGACGTGATCAACACCGGCACTCCCGCCGGCGTCGCGCTCGGCCTGCCGGGCACGCCGTACCTGCGCGCGGGGCAGGTCATGGAGCTGGAGATCGACGGCCTGGGCCGCCAGCGCCAGACGGTGGGGCAGGCATGAGCGCCTACCGCATCACCGCTCTGGAGACCTACGACATCCGTTTCCCCACCTCGCTGGAGCTCGACGGCTCCGACGCGATGAACCCCGACCCGGACTACTCGGCCGCCTACCTGGTGCTCCGGACCGACGACGGGTTCGAGGGCCACGGCTTCGCCTTCACCATCGGCCGGGGCAACGAGGTGCAGACCGCCGCGATCAAGGCGCTGGAGCCGTACGTGCTCGGCAAGGACGTCGAGGACCTGGGCGCGCTCTGGAAGGACATGGTCCACGACTCCCAGCTGCGCTGGCTCGGCCCGGAGAAGGGCGTCATGCACATGGCGATCTCCGCCGTGGTCAACGCGCTGTGGGACCTGAAGGCCCGGCGGGAGGGCAAACCGCTGTGGCTGCTGCTCGCCGAGATGTCGCCCGAGGAGCTCGTCGCGCTGGTGGACTTCCGCTACATCAGCGACGCGCTCACCCCGCAGAAGGCGCTGGACATCCTGCGGGCCGCCGAGCCGGGCCGCCGGGAGCGGATCGCGTATCTGCGCGAGCACGGCTACCCCGCCTACACCACCTCGCCCGGCTGGCTCGGCTACAGCGACGACAAGCTGCGCCGTCTGTGCAAGGAGGCGATGGCCGACGGCTTCACCCAGATCAAGCTGAAGGTCGGCGCCGACCTGGAGGACGACCGGCGGCGGATGCGCATCGCGCGCGACACCTGCGGCGACGACTTCCCCATCGCCGTCGACGCCAACCAGCGCTGGGACGTGGAGTCGGCCATCGCCTGGGTCAACGCCCTGGCGGAGTTCCGGCCGCACTGGGTGGAGGAGCCGACCAGCCCCGACGACGTGCTCGGCCACGCCGCCATCGCCCGGGGCATCGCGCCGATCCCGGTCGCCACCGGCGAACACGTGCAGAACCGCATGATCTTCAAGCAGCTCCTGCAGGCCGACGCCATCTCCTACCTGCAGATCGACGCGGCCCGTGTCGCGGGCGTCAACGAGAACATCGCGATCCTGCTGCTCGCCGCCAGGTTCGGCGTCCCGGTCTGCCCGCACGCGGGCGGGGTCGGCCTGTGCGAGCTGGTCCAGCACCTGTCGATGTTCGACTACGTCGCGGTCAGCGGCTCGATGGAGAACCGGGTGATCGAATACGTCGATCACCTCCACGAGCACTTCGCCGACCCCGTGGTCATCAAGAACGGCGCCTACGTCGCGCCGAGCCGGCCCGGCTTCGGCGCCGCCATGCATCCCCGGTCGATCACCGACCACACCTATCCCGACGGCCCGGTCTGGAGGTCCCTCAATGGCTGAGTTCGACGGCCTGCGCGCTCTGGTCACCGGCGGCGGCTCCGGCATCGGCCTGGCCACGGCCACCTTGCTCGCCGAGCGCGGGGCGGCGGTGGCCTGCCTGGACATCAACCCGCCCGCCGAGCCGTTCGTCCCGGTCAAGGCGGACGTCACCGACGAGGCCGCGGTCCGTACGGCGATCGCCCAGGCGGCCGAGCGGATGGGCGGCATCGACATCCTGGTGAACAACGCCGGGATCGGCGCGGCCGGCACGATCGAGGACAACCCCTACGAGGAGTGGTCCAGGGTCCTGGACGTCAACGTCCTCGGTATCGTCCGGGTGACCCGGGCGGCCCTGCCGTACCTGCGCCGGTCGGCGAGCGCGGCGATCGTCAACACCTGCTCGATCGCCGCCACGGCGGGTCTGCCGCAGCGGGCGCTCTACAGCGCCTCCAAGGGCGCCATCCAGTCGCTCACCCTGGCCATGGCCGCCGACCACGTCCGCGAGGGCATCCGCGTCAACTGCGTCAACCCGGGCACCGCGGACACCCCCTGGGTGCAGCGCCTGCTCGGCGCGGCGGCCGACCCGGTGGCCGAGCGGGCGGCCCTGGAGGGACGCCAGCCGATGGGCCGCCTGGTGAGCGCGCGGGAGGTGGCGGCCGCGATCGCCTACCTCGCGAGCCCGCTCGCGGCCGCCACCACCGGCACGGTCCTGGCGGTCGACGGAGGTATGCAGGGACTCAGACTGCGGCCCGCGAAGTAGCGCGACGTGACACATCGCTCAGCAATAAGTTCACCCCCCACATGGGTTCGAATCGAGGCAACGATATGAAACTCGGAACTGCGGCAACGGGTGCGGCGCTGCTCGCGCTCGTCTTCACCACCTCGGCGTGCGGCTCGTCGGCGAGCACCGGCGGTAGCGCCCAGCCCGCCGCCGACGCCGGGGCCAAGGGCGGCAAGGTCGGGATCGACTTCCCGCGCGCCGACTCCGACTTCTGGAACTCCTACAACAAATACGTCCCCCAGCTCGCCGGTGAGCTGGGCGTCGATCTGATGCCGCCGACCAACTCCCAGAACGACGTGGCCAAGCTGGTCGCCAACACCCAGGCGATGATGGGCCAGGGAGCCAAGGCGATCGTCATGGCCCCGCAGGACACCGGCGCGATCGCCTCCACGTTGCAGACCCTGGAGAGCAAGAACATCCCGGTGGTCTCGGTGGACACCCGCCCGGACAAGGGCAAGGTCTTCATGGTCGTGCGGGCCGACAACAAGGCCTACGGCACCAAGGCGTGCGAGTTCCTCGGCGAGAAGCTGGGCGGCAAGGGCAAGATCGTCGAGCTCATGGGCGCGCTGTCGTCGATCAACGGCCGGGACCGGGCCGAGGCGTTCGGCGCGTGCATGAAGGAGAAGTTCCCCGGGATCACCGTCTTCGAGGAGCCGACCGAGTGGGACGGCACCAAGGCCGCCTCGATGCTGCAGACGCGGCTCCAGCAGCACCCGGACGTCAAGGGCGTCTACATGCACGCCGGCGGCGTCCACCTGGCCCCGACCCTGCAGGTGCTCAAGGCCAAGGGCCTGATCACGCCGCCGGAGGACCCCAAGCACGTCTTCGTGATCTCCAACGACGGCATCCCGCAGGAGTTCGACGCCATCCGCAAGGGGGAGATCGACGCCACGATCTCCCAGCCGGCCGACCTGTACGCCAAGTACGCGCTCTTCTACGCCAAGGCGGCGGTCGACGGCAAGACCTTCCAGCCCGGCCCGACCGACCACGACAGCACGATCATCCAGCTGCCGAACGGCCTTGAGGACCAGCTTCCCGCCCCGCTGGTGACCAAGGAGAATGTGGACGACAAGAACCTCTGGGGCAACCAGGTCAAGTGATGACATCTTCCGTTAAAGCGGTTGAAGCGCTTGGTATCACCAAGCGCTTCGGCCCGACCACCGCGCTCAACGGTGCCGAAATCGCCATCACCGAGGGGGAGACGCACGCGCTGGTCGGCAGGAACGGCGCGGGCAAGTCGACGCTGGTGTCGATCCTGACCGGGCTGCAGCGGCCCGACGAGGGCGAGGTCCGCTTCGGCGGCGAGCTCGCGCCGCCGCTGGCCGACCGGGACGCCTGGCGGCAGCGCGTCGCCTGCGTCTACCAGAAGTCGACGATCATTCCCGCGCTGACCGTCGCGGAGAACCTGTTCCTGAACCGCCAGACGGACCGGGGCGCGATCAGATGGCGCACCCTGCGCACGCGGGCCAGGCAGCTCCTGGAGCAGTACGGCGTGGACGTGGACGCCGACAGCCTCGCCGGAGATCTCGGCGTCGAGCAGCGGCAGCTCCTGGAGATCGCCAGGGCGTTGTCGTTCGGCGCCCGGTTCATCATCCTGGACGAGCCCACCGCGCAGCTCGACGGCCCGGCCATCCAGCGGCTCTTCGAGCGGATGCGCGCGCTGCGCGAGCAGGGCGTGACGATGATGTTCATCTCGCACCACCTGGACGAGGTCTACGAGATCTGCCAGAGCGTCTCGGTCTTCCGCGACGCCCGGCACATCGTCACCACCACGGTGGGCGACCTCCCGCACGCCCAGCTGGTCGACGCGATGACCGGCGAGGCCACCGCCGCCTACGAATACCGCTCCCGTACGGTGGACTCCTCGGCCCCCGTCGTCCTCGCCGCCCGGGGACTCGGCATCGACGGCCGCTACGAGAACGTGGACCTGACCATCCGGTCCGGGGAGATCGTCGGCCTGGCCGGCTCCGGCAGCAGCGGCAAGGTCGGCCTGGCCGAGACCCTGGTGGGCCTGCGCAGGGCCGACACCGGCACGGTGGCCGTCAACGGCGTCACGGTCAAGCCGGGGGACGTGCCCTCGGTGCTCGCCGCCGGACTCGGGTTCGTCCCCCAGGACCGGCACCGGGAGGGCTTCGTCCCGCTGCTGTCGATCGCGGAGAACGCCACGATCCCGATCGCGGGCAAGCTCGGCCGGTACGGCGTGATCTCTCCGGCGCGCCGGCGCGCGCGAGGCGACCGGATGATCGCCGAACTGGACATCAAGACGACCGGTCCCGATCAGCCGGTGGCCGACCTGTCCGGCGGCAACGCCCAGAAGGTCGTGCTGGCCAGGGCGCTCGCCGACGACCCCCGGGCGCTCGTGGTCATCAACCCGACCGCCGGGGTGGACGTCAAGGCCAAACACTCGCTCCTGGGCGCCGTGGAGGACGCGGCCGCCCGGGGGACCGGAACCGTACTGGTCTCCGACGAGCTCGACGACCTGCGGATCTGCGACCGGGTTCTGGTCATGTTCCACGGCAGGGTCGTGAAGGACGTGCCGCGCGGCTGGACCGACACCGAACTGGTGGCGGCGATGGAAGGTATCGATCACTGATGACCACTACAAAGATTCCCAGCGCGCCGGCCGTTCCCCAGGGGCGGCGGATCCGGCTCGGGCGCTTCCGGGACCTCACCCTGGTCCCGGTGATCGTCGTGCTGCTGATCGCCGGGTCGTTCGTGGACCCGGTCTTCCTCACCCCGGGAAACCTGACCAACGTCCTGCAGCAACAGTCGGCCCTGGCACTGGTGGTGCTCGCCGAGTCGCTGATCCTCATCGCCGGCAAGTTCGACCTGTCGCTGGAGTCCACGGTCGGCATGGCCCCCGCCGTCGGCGTGATGCTGGTCATCCCGGTGGCGGCAGGCGGGTTCGGGCTGGAGCTGCCCGGAATTCTGGCGATCCCGCTCTGCCTGCTGATCGGCGGGCTGGTGGGCGCCTTCAACGGCTTCCTGATCATGCGGTTCCAGCTCTCGGCCTTCATCGTCACGCTGGCCATGATGATCGTCGTCCACGGCCTCCAGCTCGGCCTCACGCAGGGCAAGAGCCTGTTCGCGCTGCCGGAGTCGTTCCTCTACCTCGGCAGCGCCAGCTGGCTGGGCGTGCCGGCGGCCATCTGGATCACCGGTGCGCTGTTCGCCGCGGCCATCGCCGCGCTCGGCTACTTCCGGGCCGGTCGCTCGCTGTACGCCATCGGCGGCAACGCCGACGCCGCCCGCGCCGCGGGCATCCGGGTCGAGCGGGTCCTCTGGACCGTCTTCGTGATCGGCGGCGTGATCGCCGCGCTCGCCGGAGTGCTGGAGACCGGCCGCCTGGGCGGCATCAGCGCCAACCAGGGCGTCGGCTGGATCTTCATGGCCTTCGCCGCCGCGGTCATCGGCGGGGTGAGCATGGACGGCGGCAAGGGCACGATCCTCGGCGCCCTCACCGGTGTCCTGGTGATCGGCCTCGTCGAGAACATCCTGACGCTGAAGGGCGTTCCCGGCGAGTGGAAGCAGCTCGTCTACGGCTCGATCATCCTCATCGCCCTGATGATCAGCCGCCTCGCCGGCGGCAAGGCGCAGGATTGACCACCGTGACCCCCTCCGCGAGTGACGACGGCGAGGCGCAGGATTGACCACCGTGACCCCCTCCATGAGTGACGACGGCGAGGCGCGAGACTGACTGCCATGAACCTCCCCTTGAGCGAGTACGGCTTCGGCGCGGCCCCGATCGGCAACCTGTTCACCGCCGTGAGCGATGCCGAGGCCGCGGCGGCGGTGGACGCCGCCTACGACGCCGGCTTCCGCCTCTTCGACACCGCGCCCCACTACGGGCTCGGCCTGTCGGAGCGGCGGCTCGGCGCCGCTCTGGCCGGCCGGCCCCGCGCCTCCTACACCCTGTCCACCAAGGTCGGCCGTCTGCTGGTGCCGTCCGACGCGGACGGCGGGGCCTCCGGCGCGCGGGGTTCCACCGGCCGGGACGACCAGGGGTTCGACGTCCCGGCCGACCTGCGCCGGGTGTGGGACTTCTCGCGCGACGGGGTACGACGGTCGCTGGAGGAGAGCCTGGCGCGGCTCGGTCTCGACACGGTCGACATCGTGCTGATCCACGACCCGGACGACCACTGGGAGCAGGCCGTCTCGCAGGCCTATCCGGCCCTGGCCGAGCTGCGTGACCAGGGAGTCGTCAAAGCCGTCGGGGTCGGCATGAACCAGGCGGGGATGCTCGCCCGGTTCGTCCGCGAGACCGATGTCGACATGGTCATGCTCGCCGGTCGCTACACGCTCGTCGATCAGTCGGGGGCCGAGGAACTGCTGCCGCTCTGCCGGGAGCGGGGGGTCTCGGTGCTCGCCGCCGGGGTGTTCAACAGCGGCCTGCTGGCCACCCACGACCCGTCGGGCACCTACGACTACGCCCCGGCCCCCGAGCCGCTGCTCGCCCGTGCCCGCCGCATCGCGGCGGTGTGCGAGCGTCACGGCGTCACCCTGCCCCAGGCGGCGCTGGCCTTCCCGCTGCGTCATCCGGCGGTCGCGTCGGTGGTCGTCGGCGCCAGATCCGCCGGCGAGGTCGCCCGCAACGCCGCCCTGGTCGCCCGGCCCATCCCCGGCGATCTGTGGGCCGACCTCGCGGCCGAGGGGCTGATCCCCGGTTGATGGCCGAGTCAGCCCGCGCCTGAGCGGGTCCGCGTCTGAGTCGGCCCGCGCCTGAGCGGGTCCGTGTCTGAGTCGGCCCGCGCCTGAGCGGGTCCGTGCCTGAGTCGGCCCGTGCCTGAGTCGGCCCGTGCCCGAGCCGACCAGTGCCCGAGCCGGCTGCGCCTGAGCCGGCCTGCGCCCGAGTCCGCTCGGCGACGGGTGCGGGCGGCGGTCAGTAGCCGCCGAACCAGCCGGGGATGTCGAGGCGGAAGAAGTCCGGCGGCGTGACCTTGCGCAGGTCGGCCTCCATCGCGCGCAGCCGCTCCTCACCGAGCGTCTCGGCCCAGCGGGCCCGCAGCTCGTCGAAGACGCGTGCCGACTGCACGAGGGAGTCGACGCCGCGCTCGGTGAGCCGTACGACCTTGCGCCGTGCGTCACGGGGATCGGAGCCGCGCTCCACGTAGCCCAGACGTTCGAGCGAGTCGATGGTCTTGCCCGCCGCCTGCTTGGAGACCCCCAGCCTGCGGCCGAGCTCGGCGGCGGTCGTGCCGTCGACGCCGATCGCCTGGAAGACGAACCCGTGCATCGGCCGCAGGTCGGGATGCCCCTGGCGGGCGAGCTGGGCATGGAGCTCGTCGATGATGACGCGGAAGCCGAGGAGCAACCGCAGCGGCAGCTCGAAGCCCGGTGGATCATTTGACACGGTAGGCAACCCAGTTCGCTTTATTGACAACTGTGTTGTCCAACTTAGGGGACCGCCCGATGCTTGTCATCCGCTACGCGGACAGAGGGGTGGGGCGGCCGTTGCCGCCAGTCCCGCGATGAGGGCGTCCAGGGCGAAGTCGAAGCGAGCCTGGTGGTCCTGCGGGGTGCCGAGACCGGCCCTGACCGCCTCGGTGAGATTGGGCAGCTCCTCCGGCTCCGTCTCGGGGACCCGGGGCGGGGTGCCGCCGGGAGGGTCGATCTCGGCCAGGCAGTGGCCGGTCGTGAACGTCGCGACCGCGTTCATGGCGTGACACGCCTCCCGCAGGCCGAAGCCCGACGCCCGCAGCACCGCCAGGCCGGCTTCCAGCGTGCGCAGCCCCTGGAGCGTGGCCACCGGCCGGGTGGCCACCAGGTGCAGCACCCCGGGGTGTCGCAGCAGCTCCCGCCTGAACGAGACGGCGAAGTCGCGCAGCAGGTGCTGCCAGCCGGCCTGGGGGACGACCGTGAACGCGTGGGTCGCGACCCGCTCGACCAGACCGTCGAGGACGGCGTCCTTGTTGGGCACGTAGTAGTAGAGCGTCATCGCCTCCACGCCGAGCGCTGCTCCCAGCTTCCGCATGGACAGGCCTCCGGCGCCCACCTGGTCCACCAGCTCCAGCGCCGCGTCCAGCACCCGCTCTCGGGACATCTTCTTCGTCATGCCACCCCTTGACTTTCTTACGGCGTAAGAGAAATCATAGCCGCAGACGGAATCTTACGCTGTAAGAAAGGTGGGACATGAACGCCGGTAAGGATGTCGTGTGGGGGTTCTTCAATGCGATCAGCGAGCGCAGGCCCGAGGATCTCGTCGCCTACATGGCGGCCGACGTCGTCGATCACAACAAGATCATTCATGGTGAGGCCGACGAGCCCGGCGCCGCGTTCGACGGCATCCGGCAGCAGCTGGCCGCGTTCGACCCGCTTCACGTTCGCGTCGAGGAGCTGATCGCCGAGGGCGACCGCGTGGTGGCGCGCGTCACCATGTCCGGTGAACACACCGGGACCCATCCCCGCATGCCCCGGCCGGTGAACCGGGGTTTCGAGAATGAGGCGATCTTCCTGTTCACGCTGGTGGACGGCAAGATCTCCGAGATTCGGGCGGTCAGCGACCGGCTGGGCATGTTCCTGCAACTCGGCTGGGAGTGGCCCGAGATCGACTGATCGACCGTGATCCTCCGCCGTACGGCCGGCGCCCCATAGTCGCTCTCAGCCGTACGGCCGGCGACCCGTCACGGCCCTTCGCCGTACGGCCGGCGGCCCGTCACGCGGCTCCGGCGGGGGCGCCGGGACCGCTGGTCGGCCCGGCCCAGCGCTCCACCCGACCGTCTCGCTTGATCATGAAACCGCGCTTGAGCGGGCGGAGCATCACGGTCGTCTCGATGGCCCGCATGCCCCGCAGGCCGCCGATCTCCCGCAGGAACTCGTACAGCTCAGGCCGGCCGGGCAGGGCGACCTGCGCCACCAGCTGGTGGTCGCCGGCCACGGCTACGGCGCACCTGACCTCGGGCCGGGCGGCGAGCGCGGCGCCCACGGACTCCACCTCGCTGTCGGCCACCCGCAGCCAGAGCACGGCTTCGGTGGGCAGCCCCAGGTAGGCGGGCTCGATTTCGGCGCGGATGCGCAGGATGCCCCGCCGGAGCAGGGAGTCCAGGCGGCGGCGGGCCGTCGACTCGCTGATCTCCGCAGCCGCCGCGACCTCGGCGTGGGTGGCCCGGCCGTCGGTGACCACCGCCGCGATGATCCGCTCGTCCTCGGCGGAGGGCACCTCGCTCATGCGCTGGAAGCGCCCCGGCGGCGGGGTCCACCGCTCGCGCAGCCCCTCGGCCTCCTGCGGGGTGAGCACGCCGAGATACCAGTCCAGGGGAGTGCTGAAGTATTTCAGCGCCGGATAGGCGGTGCTCTCCAGCACCCCGTCGATCGCCGGGATGTTCCGGAAGAGCAGGTCCACCAGCGCGTCGTCGGCCACGGAGAGCTCCGCCGTACAGTCCACCGAGCCCGAGACCAGCGTGACGAACCGGGTCTGCGGCAGCTCGGCGAGGGCCGTCCCGGCGTCGATCACCGAGCCGGGGCGGCAGCGTAGCCGGAGCACGGCCGATCCCAGCCGCCGATCGTCGACCAGCCCGGCCACCGACAGCACACCCGACTCCATCAGCCGGGTCGCCCGCCGTGCCACGTTGCGGGTCGGTTCGTCCAGTACCCGGCCGATCCGATCCCAGGTGGCCCGCCCGTTCACCTGCAGGGCGGCTACCACCCTCAGATCGGCTCCGTCGAGTGGCTGCATGGGGTCATCCTCGTCGTCGCTGGGTCGGTCCGCCCCAAGGGTACGACTTTATGATCTTTCCTGAAGAATGATCGTTCAGGCGAGCGCGCTGCGGAGCCAATCCTCGACCCCGGCGATGTGGACCGTCGCCCAGGCGCGGGCGACCTCCGGCTGCCGGGCGGCGATGGCGTCGCAGATCGCGGCGTGCTGCTCGCGGGTCTTCTCCAGGGCGTTCTCCTGGGTCAGGCCCCGCCAGATCCGGGCTCTGGTGGTGGGGCCCGACAGGCTCTCTATGAGAGAACACAGCACCGCGTTGCCCGATCCCGCCGCGATGTGCTGGTGGAACTCCAGATCGTTGGCGACGAGCTGCTCCACGCTCGGGTCGGCGGGCAGCTGGGCGAGGATCCTGCGCAGCCCGTCGACCTCGGGCTCGGTCATCCGCGTCGCGGCCATCGCCGTCGCCGCCGGTTCGAGGATCCGCCGGACCTGGAAGAACTGCAGCACGGTGTCGTCCTGGTGGAAGTCCACCACGAACGACATCGCATCCAGCAGCAGGCGGGGCTCAAGGCTGGTCACGTAGGTGCCGTCACCCTGGCGCACGTCCAGCACGTTGATCAGAGCCAGCGCGCGCACGGCCTCGCGCAGGGAGTTGCGCGACAGGCCGAGCCGCTCGGCCAGGTCCGCCTCCTTCGGCAGCCTGCTCCCGGGAGCGAGCTCGCCCGATAGGATCATCTGCTTGATCTTGTCGATAGCGGCGTCGGTGACCGCCACGCTTCACCATCCTCGGGGTCCCTCAGACATCGGATGTCTACGAGTGTAGGGCGAAGCGGACCGGATCCATCCCCGGAGTGCGGCGGACCACTCCTCGGACCTCAAGAGTGCGCAGGTGGGCCGCCGCCTCCCCGGCGGCCATGCCCCGCAGGACCGCCGGGAGCTCCTCCCACGGGCGGTTCCAGGTCATCCGGCCGGCGGTCTCCCAGATGGTGAGAGGCTCTCCGGCCTCGGCCAGCAGGGCCGCGAGCCGTACGAGCCTGTCCTCGTGGTGCGTGCGGATCTCCGTCACCCGAGCCGCCGTATCTTGAAATATCCATTCATGGGCGGGAAGGGCTTCGAGCTCGCCCAGATCCGCGACCTTCTCCAGCGACTCCAGGAAGTCGCCGAGAGGGTCCACGTCGGTACGGTCGTAGGGGTAGACGCCGATGTGCGGGGTGATGGCCGGCAGCACGTGGTCCCCGGTGAAGAGCCGGCCGGCGTCCTCCAGGTGCAGGCACACGTGGCCCGGGGTGTGGCCGGGAGTCCAGACCGTGCGGAGCCTGCGCCCGGGCAGGTCGATCAGGTCGCCGTCGCGGAGCGCCAGGTCGGGCAGCGCCGGTGGCCGCGGCTGCTCCGCCGTCACCTCCTCCACCTCGACCACGCCCGCCCCCGCCCGGCGCAGCATGTCGGCCTGGAAGGCGCGGTGCACGCCGTCCCCGGCGTCGCGGATGAGCTTGACCAGCGCGAGGTCGGCCTCGTGCATGGCGATCCAGGCTCCGGACTCCTCTCGCACCCGTCCGGCCAGTCCGGCGTGGTCGGGATGGAAGTGGGTGACCACCACCCCCCTGACCTCGCGGACGTCGATGCCGGCGGCGGCCAGCCCGTCCCGCAGCGCCTGCCAGGCCTCCGGATGGTTCCAGCCCGCGTCGACCAGCACCGGTCCGGCGGGGGACTCGATCGCGTAGACCAGTGTGTAGCCGAGCGGGTTGCCGGGGATGGGGACCGGCACGCTCCACACCCCGCCGCCGGTGTCGATCGGGCGCTGTTCGCTGTACGGCCTGCGGCGGGATTTCAAAGGTGGTGCTCCTCGCTTCTAAAGTCGTTCGAGGACGGTCGCCGTGGCGAGAGCCCCGCCCGCGCACATCGACACCAACGCGGTGGACGAGTCCGACCTCTCCAACTCGTGCAGGGCGGTGGTGATCAGACGAGAGCCGGTCGCGCCGACCGGATGGCCGAGCGCGATGGCGCCGCCGCCCGTGTTGACCCGGTCCATGTCCGGCTCGTGCACCGACGCCCAGGAGAGGACGACCGAGGCGAACGCCTCGTTCACCTCGAACCGGTCGATGTCCGCGACGGTCATGCCCGTGGTGGACAGGACCTTGGCGGTCGCGTCCACCGGCCCGTCCAGGTGGTAGTACGGTTCGGCGCCCACGAGCGTCTGGGCGAGGATGCGGGCCCGGGGACGCAGGCCGTACCGGGCGGCGGCCTCCTCGCTCATCAGCAGCACCGCCGCCGCGCCGTCGGAGATCTGGGAGGCGGTGCCCGCGGTGTGCAGGCCGATGTCGCCCATCACCGGCTTGAGCCGGGCCAGCCCCTCGACGGTCGTCTCGCGCAGTCCCTGATCCCGGTCGACGACCCGGCTCTCGCCGGTCGGCAACCCGTCCTCGCCGAGCACCGGCGCGGTCACCTTGACGATCTCCCGGTCGAACCGGCCCTCGGCCCACGCCTCGGCGGCCAGCTGCTGGGACCGGGCGCCGAAGAGGTCGAGCCCCTCCCGGGTCAGCCCGCGCCGCCGGGCGATCCGCTCGGCGGCGGTGAACTGGTCGGGCAGGTCCACCGCCCAGTCGTCGGGCCGGGGCTTGGCCGGCAGCACGTTGCTGCCCAGCGGCGCGCGGCTCATCACCTCGACGCCGCAGGCGATGCCGACGTCGATGACGCCCGAGTGGATCAGGGCCGCGACCAGGTGCACGGCCTGCTGGGAGGAGCCGCACTGGGCGTCGATCGTGGTCACGCCCGTCTGGTACGGCAGGCCGGCGTAGAGCCACGCGTGCCGTCCGACGTGACCGCCCTGCTCGCCGGCCTGGGTGACGCATCCGGTGAAGACCTGGCTCACGATCGCCGGGTCGATCCCGGCCCTGTCCACCAGGCCGTTCAGCGCCGCGGCGAGCACCGCCTGCGGCTTAAGCCCCGCCAGCAGGCCGTTGCGCCTGCCGATCGGGGTTCTCACGGCCTCGACGATCACTGCACCCATACGATCCCCTCGCCCGGCGGCTCGGAGCCGGCGTCGCGAGCCGGTCTCTCGGCGCGTCGTTCTAGAACGTCGCTCTGGTCGTCTTCCGACTGCGACTGTAACGCGTTCTAGTTTCGGGTGGAAGGAGGAGGTTGCAAATCGGCGAGCAGGCGGGTGGCGGCGATCTCGATGCGACGCTGGATCTGCTCGTACGTGCGACGGCCGCGCAGCATCTCCAGCAGCTCGTGCACCCAGACGCTGGCCAGCGAGCCGGCCAGGGCGAACTGCTCCTCGCTGGCGGTCTCCACGGTGAGGTCCTCTCCGGCGACGCGCAGCAGCAGGCCCGCCATGCGGTCCCCGAACGGGGTGTCCACCTCGGCCATGATCAGTGAGCGGATGAGCGCGTCGGCGAGCTCCGGTTCGCGCATCAGGCCCCGGGTGGCGCGCATCAGGACGTCGACGGCCCGGCCCGAAGCCGTGGCGGCGTTGGGCGGCCGGCGCTCGATGCTGCTCTCCAGCAGGTCGATCTCCTCGCCGACGACGGCGACGACCAGATCCATCTTGGAGGGGAAGTAGCGGTAGAGGGTGCCGAGGGCGACTCCGGCGCGCTCGGCGACGGTGCGCATCTGCATGGCCTCCACGCCGCCGCGCGAGGCGAGGGCGGCGGCGGCCTGGACGATGCGCTTGCGCCGCTGGTGCTGGCTTCTCGTGCGGACGCCGACGGACGCCGATTCGCTCTGCACGTCGGGTGCCCCCTTGGTCTTGGCCGGTGCGGCGACGCTCGGGGCCGGCGGACCGGGGAGGCGCGAGGCGACCGGTGCCTCGATGGTCACATGCGGGGTACGCATGAGAACACGTTATCTGATTTCCGGATACTCCGATTGGTTACTCACCGGTCACAAAGATGCCCCGTTCGTGCATGGCATATGCGTTAGGGCGACATGCCGTGACTTATTGCTACGGGCCGCCTATGGACAAATAATAGAATCTGTTCTAGTTTTCGGAGCGGCTGGCCTGAGCATCATCGCTGGGAGGCGTAGTGTCCGGGGAGACGTTGGCGGAGCTGCTGGAGCGGCGCGCCGAGGACGACCGGCCCGGGCTGCTCTTCGAGGACCGGGTGTGGAGCTGGCGCGAATACGTCGCCGAATGCCGGGTCAGGGGCGCCCGGATGGACGCCCGGGGCCGGGTCGTGCACGTGGGGGCGCTCTTCGACAACGTTCCCGAGCTGCTCTTCCTGCTGGGCGGGGCCGCCCTGTCCGGCCACGTGCTGGTCGCGCTGAACACGACCAGGAGCCCCGCCGAGCTCGCCCGGGACGCGGACGCGACCCACGTGGACCTCATCGCCTGCGACCCCGCGTACGCGGAGCTCGCCGCCGAGATCACCGAGCTCCGCGAGCTCCGCGACGCCCGTGGCCGCGGTGAGCCCGGTGAATCCGGTGAATCCGGTGAGCCCGGTGAGCCCGGTGAGCTCGATGGATCGGGTGAATCCGGTGAGTCCCTCGGTCCCGGCCGGCTCCGCGACGCGGTCCCCCCTCCCGCGCGGGCGGACGCCGACGGGTTGGTCATGTTGATCTTCACCTCCGGAACGTCGGGCCGGCCCCGGGCGGTCCGGGTCACGCAGCGGAAGATCGCCGTTCCCGGCCTCAGCCTGGCCGCGATGCTCTCGCCGCGGGACGTCGTCTACTGCTCGATGCCGCTGTTCCACTCCGGGGCCGTCATGGCGGCGTACGCGCCGGCGGTGGCGTCGGGGGCCGCGCTGGTGCTCCGGCGGAAGTTCTCCGCGTCGGGACTGATACCCGACGTCAGGCGGTACGGCGTCACCTACCTGCACTACGTTGGCAAGGCGCTCTCCTATGTCCTGTCCACCCCGCCGGAGCCCGGCGACGCGGACAACACGCTCAGGATCGCCTTCGGCAACGAGGGGAGCGCCACCGCGGTCCAGCGCTTCGGGCGGAGGTTCGGCTGCAGTGTCATCGACGCGTTCGGTTCCACCGAGACGGCGATAGCGATCACCCCCGATCCCGGCGGGCCGCCCGGCTGCCTGGGCAGGCTGCCCGCCGGGGTCGAGATCCGCGACCCCCTCAGCGGGCGCCGGTGCCCGCCCGCGGTCATCGAGGACGGGAGGCTGCTCAACGCGGACGAGGCGATCGGGGAACTGGTCAACACCGAGGGACAGGGCCTGTTCGACGGCTACTACAACGACCCCGAGGCCGACCGTGAGCGGATCCGGGAGGGTGCGTTCTGGTCGGGCGACCTGGCCTACGCCGACGCCGGGGGCCATGTGTTCTTCGCGGGCCGGGGCACCGAGCGGCTCCGCGTCGACGGGGAGAACCTGGCGGTCGCGCCGATCGAGGCGGTCGTCCGGGAGTTCCCCGGCGTGATCGAGGCCGCCGTCTACCCGGTGCCCGACGCGGCGGCGGGAGACCAGGTCATGGCGGCCCTGGTGCTGGAGGGCGACTTCGACCAGGCGGCTTTCGCGGACTTCCTGGCCGGCCGGAAGGACCTCGGCCCGAAGGCGGTGCCCCGATACGTCCGGGTGAGCGAGGAGCTGCCGCAGACCGCCTCGAACAAGGTCGTCAAGCGGGTCCTCGCCGCCGAGGCATGGCACACCGGCGACCCCGTCTGGTGGCGCCCCCCGGGACAGCGGCGATGGCGGCCGCTGACCCCCGACGACATCACCGAGATCGACGACGAGTTCGCCCGGCACGGCCGGCGACACCCCCTGGAGCGCTAGTGGACTTCAATCTCGACGAGACGCAGAGTGACCTGCGCGGCCTCGCGGCCGAACTGCTCGGCCGCGAGGTGACCTCAGGCAGGCTCGAAGCACACGAGGCGAGCGGCGCGCCGTACGACGCGAAGCTGTGGCGCTCCCTCGCCCGGGCCGGTCTGCTGGGCGCCTGCCTGCCGGAGGAGGCGGGCGGAGCCGGGCTCGGGCCGGTCGGGCTGGCGGTCGTCCTGCGGGAGATCGGCGCGCACGTGGCACCGGTCCCCGTCCAGCAGAGCCTGGTCGCGGCGCTGGTCATCGCCCGGTACGGCTCCCGCGAGCAGCGTGAGGCACTGGCCCCGATGGCCGAGGGCGATCTCGTGCTGACCTCCGCGCCGCGCGAGCCCGGCCGCGACCTCGGCGCCGTCCCCGCCACGACCGCCCGAAGGCAGGGCGCGGGGTGGGTGCTGGACGGGCGCAAGAGCACGGTGTCCTACGCGGCCGAGGCGTCGGCGGTCCTCGTCCCCGCCGCCACCGACGGCGGCGTCGGCCTGTTCCTGGTCGACCCGGCGGCGGCGGCCGTACGGGCGGAGCCCACCTCCACCGGCGAGCCCGCCGCCACGCTCACGCTGGACGGGACCCCGGGCGAGCCGGTCGGCGCGCAGGACGGCGAGGCGTTCGACGGGCTGCGGCGGCTGGCGCTGGCCGGGATCGTCGCCGTCTCCTCCGGAGTGCTGGCCGGGGCGCTGGCGCTGACCACGGAGTACATCAGGACACGCAGGCAGTTCGACCGGGCACTGGCCGAGTTCCAGGCGGTGACCGTGCAGATCGCCGACGTCTACATCGCCGGACGGGCGCTGGACGTGGCCATGTGGTCCGGGGTGTGGCGGCTGGCCGAGGGTTCGGCCGAGGAGGCCGAGACCGACCTGGCCGTCGGAGCCCTCACCGTGACGGACTCGGCGCTCCAGGCGCTCTACACCTGCCAGCACCTGCACGGCGGGATCGGCCTGGACGTGACCTACCCGCTGCACCGCTACTTCGCCTGGGGAAAGCACCACGCCCACCTGCTGGGCGGCGTGGAGGCCCGGCTCGACACGATCGGAGCGCTCGTCTGATGCTGATCGACCTGACCCCCGGGCAGAAGAGACTCCGCGACGAGTTACGCGAGTACTTCCGGGGCTGCCTGACCGCCGAGGACCGTAAGAAGATCTCCGCCGACCCGTTCGGCCACGCCTACATGGAGCACTGCCGAAACCTCGGCCGTGACCGCAAGCTCGGGCTGGGCTGGCCGAAGGAGTACGGCGGCGGCGGATACGGCCCGCTGGAACAGCAGATCTTCGCCAACGAGATCGCCCGCGCGGAGGTGCCCTATCCGATCATCACGGTGCAGACCGTCGGACCGACCCTCATGCAGTACGGCACGGCGGCGCAGAAGGAGTTCTTCCTGCCGCGCATCCTGGCCGGGGAGTGCCATTTCGCGATCGGCTACAGCGAGCCCGAGGCCGGCACCGACCTGGCGTCCCTGCGGACCACCGCGGTCCGCGACGGCGACCACTACGTCGTCAACGGCCAGAAGATCTTCACCTCGGGCGCGCACTACTCCCAGTACGTCTGGCTGGCCGCCCGCACCGACCCGGAGGCCAAGAAGCACCGCGGCATCACGATGATGATCGTCGACTGCGCCGACCCCGGTTTCTCGTGGACCCCCATCACGACCATGGACGGGCGCCACCACACCAACTCCACCTACTACGCCGACGTGCGCGTCGCGGTGGACATGGTGGTCGGGGAGGAGAACAAGGGCTGGGACCTGATCGTCAACCAGCTCAACCACGAGCGGGTCACGCTCGGCCCGGCGGGCAACATCGCCCACACCTACGACCGCTTCCTGCGCTGGGCGCGGCGCACCGGCCTGGTCGAGGAGCCCGCCGTGCGGCGCGCGCTCGGCCGGGTCTACGCCTGCCTGCGGACCAACGAACTGCTGAACTGGCAGGTCGCGGCCAACATGGACCTGGGCTGGCTGGGCGCTCCCGACGCCTCGGCGACGAAGATCTACGGCTCGGAGCGGATGCAGGAGGTCGGCAGGATCGTCGGTGACGTGCTGGCCCGCTTCGGCGACCCGGCCGACCCGGAGACGGCCGACTTCGCCGAGCGCCTCGACCACGGCGTCAAGGGCGCGATCGTGCTCACCTTCGGCGGCGGTGTCAACGAGGTCCAGCGTGAGCTGATCGCCATGCTCGGCCTGAGCCTGCCGAGGCCGCCCCGATGACCACCACGACGGAACCCGCCCTTCACGACCGGCTCATGGCCCTGGCCGAGCGGCAGATCGCGGCCGGCGAGGTCCGGGGCGTCGCCGCGGCGGATCCGGTCAACCTCCCGATGATCCGGCACTGGGCCGACGCCATGGGGGACGCCAACCCCGTCTACACCGACGCGGAGATCGCGGCGGGCAGCGTGCACGGGGAGATCGTGGCGCCCCCGGCGATGATCCAGGTATGGAACATGCCCGGTGTGAACCGGGGCGGCAAGCAGGTGAGCACCCCGGTCGACGACGTGCTCAGGGCGCTGGACGACAACGGCTACACCGGGGTGGTGGCCACCAACTGCGAGCAGACCTACCACCGCTACCTGCGGCTCGGTGAAAGGCTGGTCCCCGCCACCCGGTTCACCGACCTCTCCGGGCCGAAGAGGACGGCGCTCGGCGAGGGCTACTTCGTCACGTGGAACGTCACGTGGTACGCGGGGGACGAACCCGTGGCCCGCATGCTCTTCCGGGTACTGAAATTTCGCCCCAGGGAGCGGAAAACCAAGCCCGAGGCCCGCGAGCCGTATCCGCTGAAGCCCGCGATCAACAGGGACACCGCGTTCTTCTGGGAGGGTGTCGCCAAGGGCGAGCTCCGGATCCAGAAATGCGCTGACTGCGGCGAGCTCCGGCACCCCCCGGGCCCGGTCTGCCCGTCGTGCCGTTCGGTCGAGCGGACGCACGTCGTGGCGGGCGGTGAGGGCGAGATCTACAGCTATGTCGTGCACCACAACCCTCCGGTTCCGGGGCTGAACACTCCCTTTGTGGTTGCTGTGGTGCAGTTGCCGGAAGGTGTACGGATCGTGGGCAATGTCGTGGACTGCTTGTCTGGAGAAGTGGGTATCGGTATGCCGTTGCGTGTGACGTATCGCCAGATGGACGACGAGCTGATCCTGCCGATGTGGGTCCCCCGGGAGTCGTGATGCGGACACTTACCGAAGACGAGGTCGAGGTCGGATCCGTCCTCCCCGATCTCCTGATCGAGCTGAGCCCCACCACGATCGTCTCGACGGCGCTGGCGACGATGGACTTCACCCCGGTCCACCACGACGTCGAAGGCGCCCGGGCACAGGGCTCGAAGGACATCTTCCTCAATATCCTGACCACGATGGGCCTCGTCGAACGCTACGTCACCGACTGGGCGGGCCCCGAGGCGCTGATCCGCGGCATCAACGTCAAGCTCGGCGTCCCCGCCTACGCGGGTGACACGCTGTCCTTCACCGGCACCGTCGTCGCCTGCGACGACGGCGAGTTCACCGTCGAGGTCCGGGGCAAGGTCAGCCTCGGCGACCACGCCTCCGGCACCGTCCGGTTCGCCCTCCCCGATCGCTGAACGCGGCCCCGCAGACTCCGCCAGCCTCCGCCCGCAGAAAGGCACCCATCACCGTGGTCTCCCTTCCGGGGAGTACGGCTGTCGCCGGCATCGGCGCGACCGAGTTCTCCAAGCAGTCAGGACGCTCCGAGCTCCAGCTCGCCGCCGAGGCGGTGTTCGCCGCGCTGGACGACGCGGGCCTGAGCCCCTCGGACGTGGACGGGCTGGTGACCTACACCCAGGACGCCAACCAGGAGATCGCCGTGGCCCGCGAGGTGGGCATCGGCGATCTGACGTTCTTCTCCCGCGTGCACTACGGCGGCGGCGCGGCCTGCGGCACCGTGTTGCACGCCGCGATGGCGGTCGCCACCGGGGTCGCCGAGACCGTGGTCTGCTACCGGGCGTTCAACGAGCGTTCGGGGCGCAGGTTCGGCCAGCCCGACGCCCGGATCGGCGGCGAGCCGTCGTCCCAGGGGCTGGAGATGAGCTGGCACGTGCCGTACGGGCTGATGACCCCGGCGGGCTGGGTCGCCATGTTCGCCCGGCGCTACATGCACGCCTACGGCGTGACCTCCGAGGACTTCGGCAGGGTGGCCGTGGCCATGCGCCGGCACGCGGCCACCAACCCCGCCGCGTGGTTCCACGGGCGCCCGATCACGCTGGAGGAGCACCAGACCTCCAAGTGGATCGTCGAGCCGCTGCACCTGCTCGACTGCTGCCAGGAGAGCGACGGGGCGGTGGCGCTGGTGGTCACCTCCGCCGAGCGGGCCAGGGACCTGCGCAGATCGCCGGCCCTGATCAGCGCCGCGGCCCAGGGCGCGGGCGCCGGTCAGATGATGATGACCAGCTACTACCGCGACGAGATGACCGGCCTGCCGGAGATGGGGGTGGTCGGCCGCCGCCTCTGGGAGCAGGCCGGTCTCGGACCCGCCGACATCCAGACCGCCATCCTGTACGACCACTTCACCCCGTTCGTGCTCACCCAGCTCGAGGAGCTCGGCTTCTGCGGGCGTGGTGAGGCGCGCGACTTCGTGGCCGGCGGCGGCATCGAGATCGACGGCCACCTGCCGGTCAACCCGCACGGCGGCCAGCTCGGCGAGGCCTACATCCATGGGATGAACGGCATCGCCGAGGCCGTCAGGCAGATCCGGGGCACCTCGGCGAACCAGGTGGCCGGCGTCCGCAACGTCCTGGTCACCGCCGGGACCGGCGTGCCGACCAGCGGATTGATCCTGTCTGCGGAGTGATGTCTGTTTTGGTGGCATTATTGCGACATGTTGGAAGCGGTGGGGTTGGATCCGGTAGAGGAACGCGTCTACCGGATCCTGGTGACGGCGGCCGAGGCGGGCGCCGCCGATCTCGCCGGAGAGCTGGACCTCGACGCTGGAACCGTTGAGACGGTACTGCGGTCCATGGAGACCAGGGGCCTGGTCCGGGCCGCCCCTCCGGACAGGGCCGCCCCGGCCGAGCGGCGCTTCACCCCGGCGGACCCCGACATCGTGCTGGGCGCGCAGCTGTCGCGCCGGCAGCAGTCGCTCGACTGGGCGCGGCGCACGGTGGAGCAGCTGTCCGAGGAATACCGGGGCAACGCCCGCCGCCGCGACGCCGGTCGGCTCGTCGAGGTGCTGCCCAACCGGATCGCGCTGCGCGAGCAGCTCGAACACCTGCAGGAGAACGCCCGCGAGGAGGTCCTCTGCTTCTGCCGGGGAAGCGCGATCGTGATGCACTCGACCGAGAACGACGCGGAGCTGGACGCGCTGCGCCGCGGAGTGGTCTACCGGGTGATCTACGAGCGTGACCTGCTGGAGGAGCCGGGGATGCAGGCCAACGTGGCCTACGGCGTCAAGCTGGGCGAGCACGCCCGAGCCCTGCCCCGGCTGCCGGTCCGGCTGATGGTCGTGGACCGGGAGATCGGTCTGATGCCGCTGGTACGGCATGCCGGGATATCGGAGCCGACGGCGGCGCTGATACGGGGCGGCGAACTGCTGGAGGCGCTGATCGCGCTGTTCGAGAGCTACTGGGACCGGGCGACGCCGCTGCGGATCGCCGAGGACGGCGCCCTCACCGAGGGAACCCATCCCTGCCCGCTCAACTCCGACGACCTGTACCTGCTGTCGCTGCTGGTCGCCGGGGTGCCGGACAAGTCGATCGCCAGCCAGCTCGGGATCAGCCAGCGGACCGTGCAGCGACGCCTGGCGCACATCATGGAGCTCGCCGGCGCGCAGACCAGGATGCAGCTCGCCTGGCACGCCGCCCGGGAACGTTGGCTCTAGGGTGTGTCCCGCGCACCGGACCGCCACCAAAGATCCACAGGATACGCCCTAGGACTGAGGAATCCCGGTGTACGCGGGGGCGAAGAACACCAGCGCCACCAGGTTCTCGGTGATGTCGTGGAAGCGGTGTTCCTCACGGGCCGGGACGAAGAGCGTGGTGCCGGGGCCGACCTCGATGGTGCGGCCGCCGGAGGTGAAGGAGCCACGCCCGCTCGTCACGACGTAGATCTCATCCTCGTTGTGCGGTGACTGCCCGTCCACCGCACCGGCAGGGATGGAATACGTCCCGAAGCTGAGGGCGGGCACCCGCAGGTGCTCCGCGTAGTCGGCGGACCCGTCCGCCGCCGGCACGAACCGTCCACTGTCGATGATCTCCATGGTCCTGGATCATTTCATGAACGAAACGGCCCACCCTCAGCAGGCGGCGCTGGAGAGGGTTCCGTCCCGGCAGGCTCCGAGCCCGGTGAGGGCCTGTGGGCGCCGTACCGGGCTCGGAGCATGGACCCCTACTTCACGCCGTAGGCACGGAGCACGGTCTGCTCGACCGCGTTCCCCGCGCCGTCCTTCGCGGTGACCCGCAGCGAGACGTACTGTCCCCTGCTCGCCTGGTGGGAGACCAGGGTGGAGTAGCGGTTCTTGCCGCTGGGCAGCAGCACCAGCCGCTTCCAGCTCTTTCCGTCGTCGTAGGAGAGCTCGGCCGTGACCTGCCGCAGGGCGAAGCCGGGCGCGGTGCTCCGCACGCCGAAGTCCAGCGGGACCGGCAGTATCCGGCGAACCCGGCCGTTCAGGTCGGCGGGCACGGTGTAGTCGACGTCCAGCAGCGGCAGCGGTTCGGAGCCGGACTTCGGCCGGGCGGAACCGAACGTCCAGGCCGTGCTGGTCTCGGTGGCGTACGTCCACTCCTCCGACGAGCGCTTGGTGGACAGCTCCATCCGATACGTGGCCTTCTCCGGAACGGCGGGGAAGGTCCCCACGGCCCGTCGCGGCTCCTCGACGAGCGCGCCGTCACGATAGAAGCGGGCGGAGACCGTGTCCTCCTCGTCGGAGGAGAACGCGTAGCCGTAGTGCCCGGCGGCGTCGACGAACTCGGGGATGTCGAACTTCAGCGTGTCCCCCGTCCGGGTCGGGGTGAACTCCGGCCTGCCCGGCGGGACCGCCGGCCGCACGACGGGGCCGAACCACCGCTCGCCGGCCTTCTCACCGGCGGCGTAGCTGCGCAGCCCGCCGGTGAGCCCGGGGGTGAGCGGGCTCATCGACTCCCAGGTGAACATGTGCTGCGCCACGTGCTCCCACTCGGTGTCACCCGAGGTGACGTACTCGACGCGCTCGGCGCCCGTGCGAACCCACCGCTGCCCCTCGTTGGCGAAGACCTGCCACGGCCGCCAGCCGAACCGCTGCTCCTTGGCCCAGCCGAAGCCGCCGGTCTCGTGGTAGCCGGTGTCCACACGGGCCAGGTTGGAGGCGTTGACCTCGTAGACGACCTGCTCCGGGATCCGCCCCTTGGAGACCTGCGAGATGTCGTAGAGGTAGGGGATGGCCATGTTCGCGGTCACGTCGAGGACGGCCCGGCCCTTGCGGACCCGCTCCAGCAGCTTCTGCCCCTGCTCGTAGGGGATCGAGGCGCCCGGGATCGCCTGCCTGTCCTCGCCCGGCAACCAGTACTGCCACGAGCCGTCGTCGCTGGTCGGCACGACGACGGCCGCCGCGGCGCCCGCCTCGGCGGCGGCCGCGATCATCTCGTCCCACTGGGGACCGTCCAGGGTGCTCGACAGGATGACCGCCCGGTCGCGCAGCTTGAGACCGCTGAGCTCCTCGGGGGTGCCGTGACCGCCGTCGACGAGCTCCCACCGGTACCTGCCGCTCCACTCAGGTGATCTCACCATCGGGAAGAGGTCCAGCGGCCCCTTGAGGCCATCGACCCGGGAGGACAGCCTCGGCGCGCCGTACTGCCAGCGCGAGGTGAACTCGAAGGCGCCTTTGCGGACCGGCTGCGTCTCGGCCACGTGCAGCTCTTCGACCGAGGGGAAGTTCATGAACGACGAGGTGATCTTCCGGGATCCGGTGTCGCGGTAGCTGGAGTAGGTGGAGATGCCGTCCTGGACCACCGGCTGCGGCATCTTGATCACGATCGGTCGCGTCTTGCGCGCGTCGAACACCAGCTCCACGTCGTCGTTCACCTGGAACTCGGGAATGTCGATCTTGATGTCGATGATGTGCCCGCCCAGGCGTTCCTCGCCGAACTGGCCCTGCGCGTAGTAGGTGCCCTCGGAGACCTCGAAGGTCTTGCCCTCCTCGGCCTCCCACGGCATGAGGTAGGTGAGGAGGTTGTCCTGCGGGCCAGGACCGAACATGAAGATGTTGCTCATGCTCGAAGGCTTGCCGTCCTTGCCGACGGCGCTGATGTGCACCTTGTGGGTACGGGGACTCCTGGTGAGCGCCAGCGTGGTCTGCAGGGAGACCGAGCCGTCCGCGGTGACCGCGGTGAGGTGACCGGAGTGCCGGCCGTAGGCCAGCTTCGCCAGGTCGGCGCTCACCGGGACCGTGACCGTGGCGCCGGCGTCGACGGTGACCGACGCCGACCCCAGGGTGAGCGCGCCCTGCGCGGGGGCGTCGCCGTCCAGGTTGCTCAGGGTGGCGGTCAGCGTCAGGGAGACGGGCGCCTGGGTGGAGTTGGTGTAGGCGACGGTCCCGGAGGGGGTCGTGGAGCCGCCGTCCTGGTGGGTGCCCAGGTCGAGCACGCCGGTGGCCGTGACGTCCTGCCGTACGGCACGCGCGACGTCCACCCGTCCACCGCCCTGCTCGTAGACGGTCAGGTCCCGCGCCGTCCTGGCGGTCGAGATCAGGGCGTCCTTGAGCTGCGAGGCCTTCCAGTCCGGATGCCGCTGCTTGAGGATCGCGGCGGCGCCTGCCACGTGAGGGGTCGCCATCGAGGTCCCGGACGCGGCGGTGTAGCGCTCGTCGGCGGGTGTGCCCATCGAGGTGCCCTCGGCCCGCGCGGCCACGATCGCCACTCCCGGGGCGGTGATGTCCGGCTTGGCGCCTCCGTCGAGACGCGGGCCACGGCTGGAGAAGGGGGCGAGCGTCTCGTCGGCGCCGACCGCGCCGACGGTCAGCGCCGACGTCGCGGCGCCGGGCGTGCCGACGGTGTACTCCTCTCCCTGGTTGCCGGCCGCGACGACGAAGAGGGCACCGGTCTGCTCGGTCAGCGTGTTCAGGGCGACGCTGAGGGGGTCGGTGCCGTCCGTCGCGTCACCGCCGAGGCTCATGTTGATGACGTCGGCGCCGGACGTCGCGGCCCACTCCATTCCCTCGATGATCTGCGAGAACCGGCCCGAGCCGTCGTTTTCCAGCACCTTGCCGACGATCAGCTGGGCGCCGGGGGCCACGCCCTTGCGACGGCCTTCGGAGGCGGCTCCGAGGCCCGCGATGGTGGAGGCGACGTGGGTGCCGTGCCCGTGACCGTCCTGGGTCGAAGGGGCGGTGGTGAAGTTGTGCCTGTCGGCGATCTTTCCGGCAAGGTCGGGATGGTTCTCGTCGGCGCCGGTGTCCAGGACGGCGACCTTGACGCCCTTGCCGTCGAACCCGCTCTTCCAGGCGTCGGGGGCGCCGATCTGCGGAACGCTGTGCTCCAGGTCCGCCGTGACCTTGGCGTCCAGCCAGATCTTCCTGATCCCGGAGGCGAGCAGGGGCTCGCCGGAGCGGGCCGACGGTGCCTCCTTGACGGCTTTCCAGAACGCGGCCAGCTCACCCTTGCCGGCGCCCACCGCCCGCGCGTCGATGCTTTCCAGCTCGGTCCCCGGCTCGGTGCCGGGCAGGGCGCTCGCGATCCGCGCGCCCTTGCCGTAGGCGAGCAGCAGCGGCAGCGTGCGGCTGCCCGCGTCGTCGTATCCCTGCTCGATCAGGTCGCTGATCGCGAAAAGGCTCTTGTCGACCAGGTTCCGGGCCACGTACGGGACCATGTCGTCGGGCAGCACCTGAAGCTTCCCGTCGATGTCGTGGGTGGTGAATCTGATCCTCTCCCGGCCTTTGGCGGGATCGACCGTGACGGCCCACTTCCCGGCCGCAGCCTGGCGGACGGTCACCACGTCCCCGGTGACCAGGGTGACCCGGTGAAGACCGGCGGCCGGAGGCGGAGCCGGGACAGGGGCGGCCTCGCTGGCGGCCGGCGGCACCGGTAGGGCGAGGAGGGGGAGCACCGCTCCGACGGCGGTGAGACGGGCAAGCCAGTGCATGAGGGGGGCGACCTTCCGTGATTCGGTACTGCCGATCACGAGAGTGGGCGATGGGGACCCTCACGTCACGTTTTCCGACCTGCCGAAAGTGCGACATGTCGCCAATATGACAGTCGGCTAAACCGAGGGTGTCGATCTGGGGGATCGCGCGCGACGCGGTGAAACGGGTCTCACGGCGTCGGCATCGCGAAGAAGACGATCATCGCGATCGTCACGCAGATGAGGAAGCCGATCAGCTCCCACATCCAGTCGTGGTGACGCGGGAGCCGCCTGATCGGGCGGTGCTTGTGCCGGGACCGTCCGCGTGGCCGTCGCGGGCGGGCCGCCTCCGCCGCTTCGGCCTCGGTGTCTGTGTCGGCCTCGGTCCCGGCGGTCCCGGCGGCGTCCGGCGTGCTCGGCCCGGGCTCGGCTCCGGACGCCGGCCCGATCAGGAACTCGGATTCGGTCAGGAACGCGGGCTCGGGGACGGACTCGGTCACGGACTCGGACTCGGACTCGGTCACGGGGACGGGCTCGGACTTGGTCACGGTCACGGGGACGGACTCGGGGACGGCCGGCGGCAGGACATCGGGGCGGGCGGCGTGCCTGGGCGCGGCGGCGTGTTTGGGCCGCCTCGTGCGCGGCGCCAGGTCGATGTCCGGCCATTGCGGGGACGGAGTCTGATCGGTGTCGGGCTGCAGGGGGGACGGTGCCCGGCCGTGCCGGGCCTGGTCGTGTCGGGCCTGGTCGTCCAGTTCCTCCGCCCGCAGGGGCCAACCGGGCAGGGCCGGTCGCGCGGGCGTGATCGCGTCCTGGACCGGTGGGGCGGCCGGCGGTTCGGGCGACTTCACCGGCGTCGGCCAGTCGTGGAACGCGGCGGGGATCGGCTCCTCGCGGGGCGCGGAGGCGACCAGCTTGTCGGTGTAGGCCAGGGCCGCGCGGGCCTCGGGAGTGAGAGGGCGGAACAGGTCGTTCAGCGGGGCGGGTCCGGCGGGCGGCGCCGGGACGTCGTCGAGGATGTCGGCGGGGAGCGGGGCCGACAGGGGGGAGACGGCCGGAGCCGGCGAAGCGGGTGAGGAGGACGGGACAGGCGTGGGCGGCACGGACGCGCCACGCGGTCTCGGCCGCTGGAGCCTCGGCCGTCGGGGCCGGGAGGCCAGGTCGTCGAGCGCCGTCAGGACGGCGTCCTTGAGCTTGGGCATCGGCTCGGTGGTGGCCTCGTGCGCGGAGACCGCGTCGGGGTCCGGAGCGGAGAAGGGGCCGGAGAGGTCGGCGGGGGAGAACGGGTCGGGGAAGCGGTCCGGCGGGGTGAACAGGCCGGTGCCGGTCAGCGCGTCGGCTTCGGCGAGCGGCAGCGGCCACGCCGGGGTCGTCGGCCACAGCGGCTTGACGGGCGGCGCGGGCGGGGCGGCGGCCGTACCGGACGGTGATCCCAGCGCGAGGACGCGCAGCGCCGCCGGCGGGGTGGCCCAGGGAGCGCGGACGAGCACGTCGCGGACCGGGGCGACGGCGAGGGCGCCGAACGCGTCGGTCAGGTGGTCCGGCACTCTGGCCGAGGCCAGGGCCAGGTTCAGCGACTGGGCGAAACGGCGGCAGGCGCTCACGGTCAGCTCGTCGGCGGTGTCGGCCGCCACGTCGAGCACCCAGGACAGCTCGGCGGTGTCCATCTCGCACACGCCGGACAGGAACAGCACCTCACGCTGGTGCGGGCGCAGGTCGCGCAGCACCCGCTCGACGAGGGCGGCGACCGGATCGGTGTCGGCGACGGCGGCGGGCGGCGCGTAGCGGACGTCCCGCAGGTAGATCTCACGACGGGCGAACGCGTAGAGCGCGGCGCGCGGGGGCTCGACGTCCGGAACGGCGGTGAGGACGGCCACCAGCGCGGCGGCGGCGGAGTCGGGATCGCCGATCTGGTCGTGACAGTAGGCGAACAGTCCGGCGGCGTGACGGTCGTAGAGCTCGGCGATCAGTTCGCCGCGCGTGTGCTGACCGAGGAGCGGTTGGGGCACGGGACCGGTTCCTCTGTTGGTTCGAGCGAGCGTGGTGGAGAGGGTAGGCCTGACGGCCGATGATGCGTATGGTGCTGGAGGTGTCAATCTCCACGATATGGGTAATCATGCCGATCTGTTGAGGTTCTCCGCAGGATTGAATGCCCATTTGATAGATATCGCGCTGGTTGGAGGGCCCGGCCGAAGGCGAGATGACAGATCGGAAATGTCGGTCATAGGCCATAGGGTGGTCCGCGTTAGATCATGGGGCAGTTGTGGCAGGAGCCGCAGCCCTGCCGAGGAGCAAGAGGTTGCGCATGATCAAATTTGACCGGGTCACCAAGCGCTACGCGGACGGAACCGTCGCCGTCGACGACCTGAGCCTTGAGGTGCCCACCGGAGAGATAACCGTGTTCGTCGGCCCTTCGGGGTGCGGCAAGACCACCTCTCTTCGCATGATCAACAGAATGATCGACGCGTCCGCGGGCCAGATCCTCCTCGACGGCGTGGACGTGAAGACCATCGACCCGCCGGCACTGCGCAGGGGCATCGGCTACGTCATCCAGCAGGCGGGGCTCTTCCCGCACCGCAAGATCGTCGACAATGTGGCGACGGTGCCCTACCTCCTCGGGTGGGACAAGAAGAAGGCCCGCGACCGGGCCATGGAGCTGCTGGAGCGCGTCGGGCTCGACCTCAAGATGGCCGAGCGCTATCCCTTCCAGCTCTCCGGCGGCCAGCAGCAGCGCGTCGGCGTGGCCCGCGCCCTGGCGGCCGACCCGCCGGTGCTGCTGATGGACGAGCCGTTCAGCGCGGTGGACCCCGTCGTCCGCACGAGCCTGCAGGAGGAGCTCCTGCGGTTGCAGGCCGAGCTCAACAAGACGATCGTCTTCGTCACCCATGACATCGACGAGGCCATCAAGCTGGGCGACCGGGTGGCCGTCCTGCGCGTCGGCGGCAAGCTGGCGCAGCTCGACGACCCCGCGACGTTGCTGGCCCGGCCCGCCGACGACTTCGTCCAGGGATTCCTGGGGCGCGACCGGGGCATCCGGCGGCTTTCGTTCGTCTCCGACGAGGGGCTGAGCCTGCGCACCGACCTGACCGTGCCCGCCTCCGCCGAGGTCTCCTCGGCGCGGGGCGCGGCCGAGGCCTGGCTGGCCGTGGTGGACGCCGACAACCGGCCGCTGGGCTGGGCCGCCGTCGCGGACCTGCCGGAGTCCGGCACGCTGGCCGACGTGCGGCTCGCGCCGTACGGGACGTTCGTCAGGGGGCGTGACTCGCTGCGCGGCGCGCTGGACGCGGCGCTGCTGTCCCCCTCGGGCAGCGCGATCGCGGTGGACGACGCCGGCCGGGTCGAGGGCGTGGCCACCCGGGGGGCGCTGGACGAGGCGCTGGGCAAGGTCGCCGGGGGCGTCGGTGCATGAGGAACCACTGATCCGCTGGGACTGGATCGGGCGCAACTGGCCCTCCATCCAGGTCCTGCTGGAGGACCACGTCGTCATGGCGCTGGTGCCGATCGTCATCGGGCTGCTCGTCGCGCTGCCTCTCGGGCTGGCCGGCGTCCGCTGGCGCTGGCTCTACCAGCCGACCGTCGGCGTCATGAACGTGGTCTACTCGCTGCCCTCGCTGGCGGTCTTCATCGTGCTCATCCCGATCACCGGTCTCGCCACCCGCACGACCGTCATGGTGCCGCTCACGTTCTACGCCATGGCGGTGCTGATCCCGGCCGTCGTGGACGGGCTCGGCTCGGTTCCCGACCACGTGCGCCAGTCCGCGGTGGCCATGGGCTTCACCCCGCTGCGCAGGCTGCTGCAGGTGGAGCTGCCGATCGCGGTCCCGGTCGTGCTGGCCGGGCTGAGGGTGGCCGCCGTCTCCAGCATCAGCCTGGTCAGCGTGGGCGCGCTGGTCGGCAGGGGAGGGCTGGGCTACCTGTTCATCGACGGCTGGCAGCGGCAGTTCTACACCCCGATCATCGTGGGCATCGTGCTGGTCGTGATCCTGGCGGCCGGCGCCGACCTGCTGCTGGTCCTGGCGCAGCGGCTGCTCACCCCGTGGTCGCGGGCAAGGGGGAGCGCGTGAACTGGCTGATCGACTTCTTCGGGAACCCGGCCAACTGGTCGGGTCCGGACGGCATCCCCGCCCGGCTGCTGGAACACCTGGAGTTCTCCGCGATCTCGCTGGTGCTCGCCACGCTGATCGCGCTGCCGCTGGGGCTGTGGATCGGGCACACCGGCAGGGGCGCGGTGTTCGCGGTGCTGAGCGCCAACGCGGCCCGCGCCCTGCCGACGCTGGGCCTGCTCGTGCTCATCGTGCTGCTGATGGGCGTGGGCACCATCGTCCCGGTGCTGATCCCGCTGGTGGCGCTGGCCGTGCCGCCCATCCTGGTGAACACCTACGAGGGCATCCGCGGCGTCGACCCCGACCTGCGCGACGCCGCCTACGGCATGGGCCTGCGCGGCGGGCAGGTCCTCGGCCGGGTGCTCGTGCCGGTCGCGCTGCCGCTCATCCTGCTCGGCCTGCGGATCGCCGCGATCCAGGTGGTGTCGACCGCGACCGTGGCCGCCTACGTGGGTCTGGGCGGCCTCGGCCGGTTCATCGTCGACGGTCTCGCGACCAAGGACTTCCCGCGCACGATCGGAGGGGCCGTCCTCGTGGCGCTGCTGGCTCTGGTCGTCCAGCTGGGCTTCGCTATGGTGCAACGCGTCATGGTCTCCCCGGGGGTGAGCCAGCGCCAGACCGTACGCTAACCTCCTTATTACCTCCCGTTTTAGAAGGGAAAGCACGATGAAGCGCCTGTTCAGCACCGCGGCAGTCATCCTGTCCGCGGCGCTCACTCTTACCGCGTGCGGTGGCGGCGGCGACCCGCTCACCAGCGCGTCCGCGAGCCCCGCGGGCTCCGGGTCCGCGTCCGCGGCCGGGGGGAAGGTCGTCGTCGGCTCGGCAAACTTCCCGGAGAACGTCCTGCTGGCCGAGATCTACGCCCAGGCCCTGGAGGCCAAGGGCGTGCAGGTCGAGAAGAAGCTCAACATCGGCAGCCGCGAGGTCCTGTTCGACCAGGCCAAGAGCGGTGGCCTGACGGTCCTGCCGGAGTACATCGGCTCGCTTCTCGCCTTCGTCGACAAGACGACGACGGTCAAGACGAAGGACGACGTCGTCGCCGGGCTCAAGGAGAAGCTCCCCGCCGAGCTGGAGGTCCTCGACCCCGCCGCGGCCGAGGACAACAACTCCCTGACCGTGACCAAGGCGACCGCCACCAAGGACGGCCTCACCACGATCGAGGACCTGGTGAAGGTGGCCAAGGGCTACACGATCGGCGGCCCGCCGGAGTTCCAGTCCCGCCAGGAGAAGAACTTCAAGGACACCTACGGCCTGGAGTTCAAGGAGTGGAAGAAGACCGGTGACGCCACCGCCGACGCCATCAAGGACGGCACCGTCCAGGTCGGCAACGTCTTCACCACCGACCCCAAGATCGTGCTCAACGACCTGGTCTCGCTGAAGGACACCAAGAACGCCTTCGCCGCCGACAACATCGTGCCCCTGGTCAACAAGGCCGGGGTGAACGACACCGTGAAGACCACGCTGAACGCCGTCTCCGCCAAGCTCGACACCGCCGGTCTCCTCGCGCTGATGAAGCGCGTGGCGATCGACAAGGACGACGCCTCCACCGTGGCCAAGGACTGGCTGACCCAGAACAGCCTGCTCTGAGCGCTCCCGCGCTCCCACCCCGCACGACCCCGTACGGCCCGCGCACGATCTTTCGGTGCGCGGGCCGTACGGCTTCATGTACGCGGGTTCCGTACGGCTTCGCCGCCGTGGTCCCCGACGACTTCACGGGCGCGATCCCCGTACGGCTTCACGGGCACAGTCCCCGTACGGCTTCATGAACGCGGTCCCCGTACGGCTCGCCGCGCGGGGACCGTGCCGCGTCCGGCGCCCGCCCGGGGCTTTCCGCGCGGTGATCGGCTTTCCGCGCGGTGATCGGCTTCCGGGATGATGACGGCATGAACGAGTTCATCGAGGCCATGGCACAGGTGGCGACCGCGGTGACGGTGATCACCGTGAAGGACGAGCGCGACGACGTGGGAGCGACGATCGCCACCTTCACCTCCGTCTCGCTCGACCCGCGGCTGGTGATGGTGAGCATGGAGAACACCGGCTACCTCAACGAACTGCTGCTGCGCCGCGACCGCTGGGCCGTCAGCGTGCTGTCGGAGGGGCAGAAGGCGATCGCCAGCCGCTTCGCCACCGCCGGCCGGCCCGGTGCCCGGCTGCTGCTCGCCGGGACGCCGCACCACCGGGGTGAGCTGAGCGAGGCACTCGTCGTGGACGGCGGCGTGACCGCCCTGGAGGCCGAGACGACCCAGGTCGTCCCGGCCGGCGACCACACGCTCTACATCGCCCGTGTGCTGGACGTGAGCTACGTCAACGCGGGGCTCGCCCCGCTCGTGCGGTTCCGGGGCCGCTACCGGCCCGCCGGCTGACCGCGCGGGCGGCCGGCTGGCCGGGCCGTACTAACGGATCGTCCACCCGCCGGGGAGCATGAGCGGGCCGTAGGAGGGCAGGCCGAGCTCGGTGGCCAGGTGGGCGAGCGGGCCCCAGGCCTCCAGGCGGACCCTGGCCAGGGCGGCGGCCTTGTCCTCGCTGGAGTCCGCGGGGCGCAGGCGCTCCAGCGGGTTGAGCTTGGGGTAGACGCGCACCGGGGCGTCGGCGGACAGGCCCGCCTTCTCGCGGGCCAGGGCGAGGGCGTCCTCCAGGCCGCCGAGCTCGTCGACGAGCCCGCTCGCCTGGGCGTCGGCGCCGGTCCAGACCCGGCCCCTGGCCAGCTCGTGGGCGCGTTCCCGAGACAGGCCGCGGCCCTCGGCCACCTTGTTCACGAAGTCGTCGTAGACCCGGTCGAGCCAGGCGTTGACCCGTGCCCACTGGGCTTCGGAGAAGGCGTTCGTGGGGGAGAACATCCCGGAGTTGGCGCCCTCGCCGACCGTCTCGGACGACACGCCGATCTTCTCCAGCAGCCCGCCGATGACCGCCTTGCCGCCGAACACGCCGATGGAGCCGGTGAGCGTGCCCGGCTGGGCCACGATCGCGTCGGCGGCCATCGAGACCATGTAACCGCCGGAGGCGGCCAGGTCGCCCATCGAGACCACGATCGGCTTGCCCGCCTTGCGGGTGAGCACGACCTCGCGCCAGATGGCGTCGGAGGCCACGTAGGAGCCGCCGGGGCTGTCCACCCGGAAGACGACGGCCTTCACGTGCTCGTCACGGCGGGCCGCGCGCAGGGCGGCGCAGACGGTGTCGGAGCCCATCGCGCCGCCGCCGCCCAGCGGGCTGCGCCCGCTGCGGCCGAGCCGGATCGCGCCGTTGCCGTGGACCAGCGCGACGGTCCGCTCGCCGGGGTGCGGCAGCTTCCTGGCGATCGTCCCCTTGGCGTAGCGGCCCACGTACAGCAGCAGCGCGTCGTCGCCGACGGCCTGCTTGACCTCGTCGTAGACCTCGTCGCGGTAGGCCATCCGGTCCACGAGTCCCGCGTCGACGGCCTCGGCGCCGATGAACGGGCCCTGGTCGATGAGCTCGCGGACCTTGGCGGGGTCCAGCCCGCGTCCTTCGGCGACGCCCGCGACGATCTGCTCGGTGACCGACTCGGTGATCCGGCCCATCGACTCGCGATGGGCGTCGGTCATGTGGTCCTGGGTGAAGGTGTTGGCCGCGGTCTTGTACTCGTGCCGCTGGCCCATCTGGTATTCGACGCCGAGCTTGCCCAGCGCCCCCCGCAGGAAGCGCTGCTCCATCGCGATGCCGGTCAGCCCGACGTCACCCGACGGCTGCAGGTAGACCCGCTCGAAGGCGCTGCCCAGGTAGTAGGGCACGGTGCCCGCCCCGAACTCGCCGAACGTCTCGGCGAAGGCGACCGTCAGCTTGCCGGCGGCCCGGAACCGGATCACGGCCTGGCGCAGCTCCTGTACCATCGCCAGCCCCAGCGGCTGAGTGCCGATCTTGACGATCAGCGCCTTGACCCGAGGGTCCTTTCCGGCGCGCTTCAGCGCGGACAGCACATCGGCCAGGCGCGTCTTGCGCATGGACAGGATCACGCCCAGCGGGTCCGCCGGAGGGCCTTCGGTCAGGCCCTCGGTGAGGTCGAGTTCAAGGACCAGTGGAGCGGTACGCCGCTGCCGGAACCGGTCGACGGTGTCGATGATCACCTTGGTCGCGTCCATGGATATCACCATAAGCGACCTACTTCGTGCTTATGCGATACGTCGCATGTTTACCTGTTTTCTCAGTATTGATGTGAATGCGGAGGGGTATGCGCCTTTCAGCCGTTGCTTCTCCGTCGCGACCAGCGCGTCCCTGACCGTGGCCGATCCCTCGATCTTCGTGGTGAAGTTGACCCCACCGTGCGCCCAGTTCAGCCAGGCGGCCAGCAGCTCACTGTCCAGTTTGGCCTTCTTGCCGGGCTTCGGCTTCGCTGCGGGCTTGAGCACCCGGTAGGCGGCGCCCGGTGTGGAGGCGCGCGTGAGCTCGGGGAAGACGTTGCTGGCCTTCGCGACCAGACTCAGGTAGCAGCCGAGCGTCGCGTCCGGCAGCTCTCCCTTGCCGCGGGTCATCTCCGCGGCCCACCGGGCCGCCGTCAGGGTCGTGGACGCCCTGCCCCGGGTGCACACCGCAGGCGCGGTGGCGGGCGCGGCGGTCACGGTCACGGTCACGGTGACCGTCGGCAACGGGATCGGACTCGGGGCGGGCGGGTTCGCCGGCCCCGGAGTCGGCACCGGACCGGAGCTGGGGTTCGGGCTCGGGTCGCCGGAGTCATCGCCGGAGTCGTCGCCGGGCCCGTCCGGGGTCGGGTCGCCGACGCCGGGCGTCTGGGTCACCGGGGGCGAGGGAGCGCGCTGGGTGAGCGCGCCGTACACGTCGAGCCGGGGGGTGCTCACCCCCTCGTAGACGATGGGGCGGCCGGCCGCGGTGAGCCTGCCGGCGAGCGCGTCCGGCGACTCGCCGGGGAACTTCTGGGCCAGCAGCGCCAGCGCACCCGTGACGTGCGGGGTCGACATGGAGGTGCCGCTGTAGACGGCGGTCCGCCCGCCCGGCACCGAGGAGTCGATCTCGACTCCGGGGGCGAACAGGTCGAGCACGGAGCCGCGGTTGGACCATCCGGGGATGGCGTCGCCGTCGCTCGTCGCCCCCACGGTCACCGCACCGGAGATGCATCCGGGCACTCCCGCGCCGGACATGCCCTCGTTCCCCGCCGCGGCGACGATCGCCACACCCTTGGCACGCAGCGCGTTGATCTTCTCCTTCATTTCCTGAACCTCGGGTTCGCCGTCGCACGCCCCCTCGTAGAGGCCGCCGCCGAGGCTGAGGTTCACCGAGACGACGTCGGAGCCGCCGTCCTTGAGCTTGGCGACGTGGTCAAGGGCGAGCAGGATCACCGACTCGTAGGCCGTCAGGCATGCTCCGCCGCCCTCGCAGTCGTCCACGCGGCTGAAGACCTGAATCGCCACGATGTTCGCCTCGGGCGCGACGGCGTGGGCGATGCCCGCCACGTGTGTGCCGTGCTCGCACAGGTTGACGGCGCCGTCCACGCACGCGGGGGTCTTCGCGTCGGCGGAGCCCTGGCCGACCTGGCCGGCCTGCCCGTTCGGGCACAGGGACTTCGCCTCGTCGTCCGTCACGGAGAAGCAGGCCTCCTCCACGACCTTGCCGTTCAACGCGGGATGGTCGCGGTCGATCCCGGTATCGATGATCGCGATCGTCTTACCCCGGCCGTCGGCCCCCTCGGCGTGGGCCCGGTCCGCTCCGATCAGCGTCAGGCCCGAGGCCAGCGAGGCGGGGGAGTAGGCACGGTCCCGGCGGACGGACAGCACACGGGGATCTTCGGCCAGCGCCGCCAGGGATTCGCCGGTGCCCTCGACCACGATGAAGGAGGCGTCCGACGGCTGGAGGACGACCTCGGCATCCGGCAGGCTCCGGGCCTCGCCCGCGACCGGCGCGGCCTCCGCGGGGGCGGTCAGCTGGACGATGACCCGGGCTCCGTCGCTGTCGTCGGCGATTCCGGGCTCCAGCTTGGGGGCCGGAGCCGGCGTCTCGCCGGCGGCCGGCGGGGCGGGAGTCCGGGTGGACACCGGCGGGTCCTGAGCGGCCGCCGGAGGGTCCTGCGTGGTCGCCGGCGGGTCCTGAACGGCCGACGGTGGATCCTGCGTGGTCGCCGGTGGATCCTGAACGGCCGCCGGCGGGGGCGGATTCTCGGCGAGTGCGGGGACGCCGGGGACGACGGTGAGCACCATCGCCAGGGCCACGAGGGCTCGAAGTCGCACACGTCCTCCGGGGGATCGAACGGGCGATTCGGAGTCTAGGCAGCGTTTTGTCCGCAGTGAATACCTTGATCCTGATTCTGAGGATCTTTTCAGAAACGGCTCGACCCCCCGCGGCGTTGCGCGCACGGAGGGCCGAGTGCTCGAAATATTACTTGAGTCCGTTGGAGATCGCGCTGATGAGTTCACCGTTGGCGGTGTCGCCGCTGGTCTCCCAGAAGAACGCGCCGCCCAGACCCTGGTTCTTGGCGTAGGTCATCTTGCCGGCGATGGTGGCGGGGGTGTCGTAGCTCCACCACTGGCCGTTGCAGAAGGCGTAGGCGGTGCCGGCGACGGTGCCGTTGGCGGGGCACTTGGTCTTGAGGACCTTGTAGTCCTCGATGCCCGCCTCGTAGGTGCCGGGGGCCGCACCGGTGGCGGTGCCGCCCGGGGTCGCCTGGGTCACTCCGGCCCAGCCGCGGCCGTAGAAACCGATGCCGATCAGCAGCTTGCCGGCGGGGATGCCCTTGCTCTTCAGCTTCTGGATCGCGGCGTCGGTGTAGAAGCCGTCCTTGGGGAGGCCGGCGTAGGAGGTCAGGGGTGAGTGCGGAGCCGTCGGACCCTTGGCGTCCCAGGCGCCGAAGAAGTCGTAGGTCATCGGCATGAACCAGTTGAGGTACTGGGTCGCGCCCGCGTAGTCGGCCACGTCGATCTTGCCGCCGCCGGAGCCGTCGGCGGTGATCGCCGCGGTGACCAGCGCGCTCGCGCCGAACTTGGCGCGCAGTGCGGAGACCACGTTCTTGAAGGCGTTCGGGCCGCTGGTGTCACAGGTGAGACCGCAGGCGTTGGGGTACTCCCAGTCGACGTCGATGCCGTCGAAGACGTCCGCCCAGCGCGGGTCCTTGACCACGTTGTAGCAGGAGTCGGCGAACGCGGCCGGGTTGGCCGCGGCCTGGGTGAAGCCGCCGGACCAGGTCCATCCGCCGAAGGAGTAGATGACCTTGAGGTTCGGGTAGGCCTTCTTCAGCTTGCGGAGCTGGTTGAAGTTGCCGCGTAGCGGCTGGTCCCAGGTGTCGGCGACGCCGTCGACGCTCTGGTCGGCGGTGTAGGCCTTGTCGTAGTCGGCGTAGGAGTCGCCGATCGCGCACCGGCCGCCCGCGGTGTTGCCGAAGGCGTACAGCAGGTGGGTGAGCTTACCGGCCGTGCCGCTGGTGACCAGGTTCTTCACGTGATAGTTGCGGCCGTAGACGCCCCACTCGGTGAAGTAGCCGACGACCTTCTTGCCCGAGGGGTCGGGGGACGTCGTCGGCGTGGGCGTGGGCGTCGGGTCCGGGGTGGGGGTGACCGTCGGCGTCGGCGTCGGCGTCGGTGTGGGGGTCGGCGTCGGGTCGGGGGTGCCGGTGCCGTTGCAGGCCGCGCCGTTGAGCTTGCAGTTCAGCACGCCGGACAGTCCGCCGGGCGAGCCGGTGAAACCGAAGCTCACGGACGCCCCCGCAGCGACGGCTCCGTTCCACCCCTTGTTGACGAAGGTGTAGTGGCTGCCGCTCTTGGTGAGGTCGGCGTCCCACGCCGAGGCGATCGAGTTGCCGGTGGGGAGGTCGAACTCGACCTTCCAACTCGTCAGCGCGCTCGTTCCCGCCTTCACGGTGACCTTGCCCTGGAAGCCGGAGCCCCAGTCGGAGTCGGTCGAGTAGGTGGCGGTGGCCGGTGTGGCGGCCGTCGCGGCGCTCATTCCCAGGGGGACGAGCAGCGCCGCCGCCGCGATCAAGGAGCCGATGGTGATTCGTCGCAAGGGTCGCTCCAGGTCAGAGAATGCCGAGCCCCCGAATTCATAGGAAAGTTTCCTATTAGTTTATTGAGCGTAGGTTCTTGTTCCCGGACGGTCAATGCCCGGTCGGCCGATATAAGGCCGATTTAAGGTTCTTCGGATGGCCGTTGGGCGCCTCCGGACGCGAAAGGGCCGGTCACGCGACACGTGACCGGCCCGAATCGGTTGAGAGTCCGGCGGGGAGAACCCGCTTCGTCCTGTTGACGTAGGTGTTCAGGTGTTCGGCGGCGCCGGCGAGTGTGGTGGCGCTCGTGAGGAGACGTCGAAGTCTCACCGATCCTTCGGGTCGGCGGGCGCGCGCGGCGGTGCGCGCCTGCCGATCGTCTGATGGGCGCGGTCAATGATCACCGCGCGCCGTGGTTCAGAGGGCAGGGCGAGAATTCGACGATGGGTTCGAATCCAGCTGACCTGTGATCAGATCAGGCCGATCTCTCCTCGACGTCCTTCCCGGCGTCCTCCTCCGCGGGTGCCGCGGGTGCCGCGGGTGCCGCGGGCACTGCGGGCACGACAGGGGCGGCGGAAGCGGCAGGTGCGACCGGAGCGGCGGATGTGGCACCCCCCGGGATCTCCTCGGTGGTCTCCACGCTCACGACCTTCGCGACGGGCTCCTCCGCGGCGGGCTCACCGGCGTGGCGGAACCAGACCGCCCCCAGGGGCGGGACGCGCAGGCGGGCCGAGTACGGCAGGCCGTGGTAGGGCTCTTCCACCGCTTCCACGGCGCCCATGTTGCCCACGCCGCTACCGGCGTAGTCGTAGGCGTCGGTGTTGATCGCCTCCTCCCACGGGCCGGCGAAGGGCAGGCCGAGACGGTAGTCCTCGTGCGGCGAGCCGGAGAAGTTGACCACGCAGGCCACGGCCGATCCGTCCGGGGAGCGCCGCAGGAAGGAGAACACGTTGCCCTGAGCGTCGTCGGCGTCGATCCAGCTGAAGCCGTCGGGAGAGGCGTCGAGCGTCCACAGGGCGGGAGTCTCCCGGTAGACCCGGTTGAGGTCGCGGACCAGTCGCTGGACTCCCCTGTGCCCGTCGAAGTCGAGCACCCACCAGTCGAGCCCGCGCGACTCCGACCACTCCGAGCCCTGGCCGAACTCCCCGCCCATGAAGAGCAGTTGCTTGCCCGGATGGGCCCACATGAAGGCGAACAGCGCACGCAGGTTCGCGAACCGCTGCCATTCGTCGCCGGGCATCTTGCCCAGCAGCGATCCCTTGCCGTGCACCACCTCGTCGTGCGACAGCGGCAGCACGAAGTTCTCCGAGTAGGCGTACATCAGGGAGAACGTCATCTGATGGTGGTGGTACTGCCGGAAGATCGGCTCGTGCTTGAGGTAGGCGAGGGTGTCGTGCATCCACCCCATGTTCCACTTGAACCCGAACCCCAGGCCGCCCAGGTGCACCGGCCGGGAGACCCCGGGCCAGGCGGTCGACTCCTCGGCGATGGTGATGATCCCCGGCTGGTCGCGGTAGACGACGGCGTTCATCTCCTTGAGGAAGGCGACCGCGTCCAGATTCTCCCGCCCGCCGTACTCGTTGGGCGTCCACTCTCCCTCGCGCCGTGAGTAGTCCAGGTAGAGCATGGAGGCGACGGCGTCCACCCGCAGTCCGTCGATGTGGAACTCGCGCAGCCAGTACAGCGCGTTGGCGACCAGGAAGTTGCGCACCTCCCTGCGGCCGAAGTCGAAGATGTAGGTTCCCCATTCGGGGTGCTCGCCCCGGGCCGGGTCGGCGTGCTCGTACAGCGGCGTCCCGTCGAACCTGGCCAGCGCCCAGTCGTCCATCGGGAAGTGCGCGGGCACCCAGTCGACCACCACCCCGATGCCCGCCTCGTGCAGGCGGTCCACCAGGTGGCGGAACTCGTCCGGGGTGCCGAACCGGGACGTCGGCGCGTAGTAGGACGTCACCTGGTAACCCCAGGAGCCGCCGAACGGGTGCTCGGCCACCGGCATGAGCTCCACGTGGGTGAACCCCATGTCCACCACGTAGTCGACGAGTTCGGTGGCCAGCTCCCGGTAGGACAGGCCCGGCCGCCACGAGCCGAGGTGCACCTCGTAGGTGCTCATCGGCTCCTCCAGCGCGCTGCGGCTCGCGCGCCGCCGTATCCACTCGGCGTCCTGCCAGTCGTAGTCCGACCTGTCGATGACCGACGCGGTCGCGGGCGGGACCTCGGTGCGCCGGGCCATCGGGTCGGCCTTGGCCCGCCAGACCCCGTCGGCGCCGAGGACGCCGAACTTGTAGCGGTCACCCTCGCCCAGGCCGGGGATGAACAGCTCCCAGATCCCGGACCCGCCGAGCGAGCGCATGGGGTAGGCGGTGCCGTCCCAGTGGTTGAAGTCGCCGATCACCCGGATCCCGCGCGCGTTCGGCGCCCACACGGCGAAGGCGGTGCCCTCTTCGTCCTCGTGCCGCATGATCCGCGCGCCGAGGACCTCCCACAGCCGCTCGTGGCGTCCCTCGCCGATCAGGTGCAGGTCCACCTCGCCCAGCGTGGGCCAGTGCCGGTAGGGGTCGGCCATCTCGTACGGCTCGGCCCCGGCGTAGGTGACCCGCAGGCGGTAGTCGGGGACCTTGTCCAGCCCGGGGATCGTCACCGCGAACACCCCGTGGGCGACATGCTCCATGTCGTAGGCCTGGCCGTCCGCGACGACCTGGACCCTCTCGGCGAGTGGTCGCAGCGCCCTGACCGTCACGCCCCCCGGGCCCGGGTGCGCTCCGAGGATCGAGTGCGGATCGTGGTGTGCCCCACCCGCCAGGCGCTCCAGGTCCAAGTGCGCGTTCATGGATCACTCCCGTAGATCGGTATCCCCTAACCCTGCCCTATTCGGGCGCTCCATCCCATGCCCTTGTCCGCTATCACCATGCGTGTCGTGAAAACGTGCGAAGACGTAAGTGGGGAAAATCCTGCTTGTCAGCTCTTATCGCTTATAGGAATACTGTCCGCCGATCCGGCTGATCACGCGGAGGACAGCGATCGTATTCCTCGGGGGCGTGCGGTGGACGACCTTTGGGAGCCGTCCTCAGGAGGCGTCTTCGGGAGCGGCGTCGAGCCGGGCGAGCACCTGGGTCGACAACTGCTCCAGCAGGGCCACCTGGTCGCGGGTGAGCCCCTCGAAGAACAGCCGCCGGACGGTCTCCACATGTCCGGGCGCGGCGGCGGTGATGGCGTCGCGGCCGGCGTCGGTGAGCACGATGAACGCGCCCCGGCCGTCGTCGGGGCACTCCTCGCGGCAGATCAGGCCGCGGCGTTGCATCCGGCTGAGATGGTGCGACAGGCGGCTCTGCTCCCACTGTATTTCCCGTTGGAGCTCGAAGGGGCGCAGGCGCCCGTCCGGGGTGTCGGTGAGCTGCACCAGCACCTCGTAGTCGGCCAGGGACAGGCCGGAGTCGGCCTGTAGCTGCCGGTTGAGCCGGGCGGTCAGCTGCCCCTGCAACCGGATGTGGGCTCGCCAGGCGCGCTGCTCGTCTTCGTCGAGCCATCGAGGGCTGTTCATGCCCCCACCCTATCCAAGGTTGATGACATGTCATGGAGATTGCGGAATAGATGATGCGTCATGTAAGTTGAGGCACATAGATGACACGTCATCCACTTGGATGGCCGAACCGCAGGAGGAAACCGCCATGACGCCCACGACCGGCACCGAATTCACCAAGCTCACCGGCGTCTACGCCATCGACCCGGCGCACACCCGCATCGGGTTCGTGGCCCGGCACGCGATGGTGACGAAGGTCCGCGGCGCGTTCAACGAGTTCGAGGGCACCGCCGTGCTCGACGGCGACAACCCGGCCAACTCGACCGCCAGGGTGACGATCAAGGCCGCGAGCATCGACACCCGCAACGCCCAGCGCGACGAGCACCTGCGCAGCAACGACTTCCTGGCGATGGAGTCCTACCCGGAGATCACCTTCGTCTCCACCGCCGTCCGCCAGACCGGCGAGACCGACTTCGAGCTGACCGGTGACCTGACCATCAAGGGCGTCACCAACACGGTGACGATCCCCTTCGCCTACGAGGGCGTGGCGACCGACCCGTTCGGTAACGTGCGTGCCGGCTTCGAGGGCGCGGTGACGATCAACCGCAAGGACTACGGCGTCACCTGGAACGCCGCGCTGGAGACCGGCGGTGTCCTGGTCAGCGACAAGATCGTGCTGGAGTTCGAGGTCTCCGCCATCAAGAACGCCTGACCCACCCGCCCGTACGGCCCGCATGGGCCGCCCGTATCACCCGTGTCCACGTGTGCCTTCCCGGAAAGGGGATCCATTCCATGACCACGTTCCCGCAGACCCCGACCGTGGACGTCCGCCGTGCCGACGAGCGGTTCGTCACCGGCATCTCCTGGCTGGACTCCAAGCACTCCTTCTCCTTCGGAGGCCACTACGACGCCGCCAACACCCATCACGGGGTGCTGCTGGTCAACAACGACGACATCGTGCGCCCCGGCAGCGGGTTCGACACCCATCCGCATCGCGACATGGAGATCGTCACCTGGGTGCTGCAGGGCTCCCTGGTGCACCAGGACTCCGAGGGGCACAACGGTGTCATCTATCCGGGACTGGCCCAGCGCATGAGCGCCGGCACCGGCATCCTCCACTCGGAGAAGAACGACTCCTGGCGGCTGCGCGGTGGCGACGCCCACGACGAGCCGGTGCACTTCGTGCAGATGTGGGTGGTGCCCGACGAGGCCGGCATCGTCCCCGGCTACGAGCAACTGGAGATCGAGGACGAACTGCTGGCCGGCGGTCTGGTGCCGGTCGCGTCCGGGATGGCCGCGCACGACGGCGCCTCGGCCATCCGCATCAAGAACCGTCACGCCGCCCTGCACGCCGCCCGCCTGCGGCCGGGCCAGAGCGTGCAGCTTCCCGAGGCTCCGTTCCTGCACCTGTTCGTGCCCCGCGGCACGGTCGATCTCGAAGGCGCCGGGACGCTGGGCACCGGCGACGCCGTCCGCTTCACCGCCACCGGCGGGCAGCGGGTCACCGCCACCGAACCCGCCGAGGTCCTGGTGTGGGAGATGCACGCGGCCCTCGCCGCCTGAGCCGCGCCGCGGGCTCGCTTCGGCCTCCCCTCCGGGGAGCCCGAGCAGATCGGAGAACCCGGACAGCCGGGGGAGCCCGAGCAGTCGCCGGCCCCGTAAGGCCGTACGTCATAAGGCCGAAGGCCATGTCTCAGGCGGGCACGACCGCGGTCGTGCCCGCCTGATCGCCGTGCGGACCGTGGCTCAGCGGGGGTTCTTCGCCGTGACGTCGCGGGGGGTGATGCGGAAGCCCTGCCAGTGGGTCGGCATGGGATCGGCGTCCTCGTCACGGGGGACGTGGTGATAGTCGACGTTGACCCAGAGCACGGGGTCGATGAGTTGCTCGCCGTTGACATAGCGGTCGACGGACTCGGCGCACCGGGGCGCCGGGTTGGTGGTCGCCAGACGCTCGCAGGAGCGGTAGTCGGTGGCGTAGACGTCGGCGTGGGTGAACGCCTCGTCGGCCGGGCCGCGATACTCCGCGCTGCCGGAGTTGTCGATCTCCCAGGAGACGGGATGCCCGTCGGCGTTGCGGACCCCCGGATCGACCACGCGCCACCAGCGCATCCGGCCGTTCAGGGCCGCGGTCTCCTTGGTGAAGGTCGTGCGTTCCAGCTTCCGGCCCGCCGTACCGGATCCTGAGAAGTCGTACTGCTCCACGACATCGCCATTCTTGCCCTGGATGTCGAAGTCGAGGCGCCAGAAGACATTGTGGCTGTGGTTCTCCTCGAAGGTCTGGCTGCCCACGCCGATCGGCCAGCCGTGCTCGGGCGTGGTGGTGAACCCGGCCAGTGAGCCGGTGGCTCCCACCCGCGGGGTGATCGCCCCGTCGTCGGAGAAGGCCCATTCGGCCAGGTAGGTGTACCAGCCCAATTGGAAGGCGGCGAACACCACCAGATCGGTGCCCTGGGCCGACGTGCTCGGCTCGTCGTAGCCGGACTTCAGGTAGGCGTGGCCGCGCGCCCGCGTCGTCACGCAGACGAACTGCTCGCGTCGCTCGCCGCCGGGGCAGTCGGCGGCCTGCAACGCGATGGCGGCGGAGCCGAGGGCCCCGATGTCGTGGTAGCGAGGGTTGCCGCTGTCGTAGGGGACGTGGATCTGAGCCAGCGCCGCGCTGCGCAACACGCTGACCGGGGTGTTGCCCTTCGGGGTGTAGACGACCTCGGTGAGGGTCAGCCCCTCGATGTTGCGCATCTCCCAGCACAGCTGCCAGCGCGCGCCGTTCGGCAGCGTCCTGTCGATCCGGTACGGCGCGCTGCACTGAGGCCGCGAAGCCGGTGCGGCGGGCGTGTCGGGCGCCGGTGCCGTAGGCCTGGCGAAGGGGGACCGGGCGGCGGGTCGCGCGAGAGGCGTGATGGAAGAAGGCCGGGCGGCGGTTCGCGTGAAGGGCGTGGTGACAGGGGTCTGAGCGGCGGTTCGTCCGGCGGGCGTGGCGGAGAGAGCCCGCGCGGCCGGCACCGGACCGAGGCCACCGGTGAGCCCGGTGATCATGGCGCAGGAGAGGGCCAGACGCAGGAACACGGTCACCATTCCAGGGTGTAGATCTGCTTGGCGGACAGGTCGACGATGATCCGGCTGGTGTCCAGCCAGGTGTTTCCGGGGAGCCGGACGAACAGCCGCACGCAGCGGTGGGTCTGGCACCGGTGGGCCCCGCCCTCCGCGCCGGGGACGAAGATCAGTCCTCGAAGGCCCAGATCCGACGCGGACCGGAGCTGCGTGCCGGCCGCCTTGGCGTAGGACTCGCGCACGCCCCTGCCGTACTGCGGGTCGGCCAGCAGCAGCTCGGCGGCGCCGACCTCCTCCGCCTTGGACGGCGGAGGCTGCACGCCCCGGGTCACGGCCTCCTCCACGACCTCTCCCCGGCCCAGGTCCACGGTCCGCACGATGAGCTGGTCGGTGGCGTAGTCGTACAGGAAGGCGTCGGCCCGCCGTCGCTCGTCGGTGTCCTTGTCGTCGTCGCGCTCGACGTAGAGCAGCTGGACCCGGCCGGCCGTCATGTGCGCCTGTGACGCCGCCGACGCGATCCCACTCGCCCGCGCGACCTCCTCGCCGGTCAGCGGATCTCCCTGGGCGGGCACCCTCGGGACGGCCCCCGCCGCCTGCGACCCCTGCTCACCGGGCAGGAAGAGCACCGCCCCCGCGACGGCGGCCACCCCCGCTCCGGCAAGCGCCATCATGATCCACCGTCGCCCCACGAGCACCCTCTTTACCCATCGTTGACCTTTGATCGCGGAGTGTAGTCACGGGAGCGTGGTGCGGGGGTCGAACGGCGTATTGCGTCGTTAGCGGCATTCCCCGCATCTCGGGTCCGGCCGAGATGCGGGAAAACCGGTGCACGTAAGCGGCGTTCAGATCTTGACGGGTCTTCCAGTCGACCGGGTTCACCCCTGGGGCCGCCATCTTTATCGCATGCGAGCCGTCAATGATCCCCACAAGCCCGAGTTGTATTTCACCGGCAGGCAATGGGATGCGTTCGTCCGTAATGTCACCGTGCACGTATAGGTGTCGTATCTCTGAGGTCGAGGATGGCGGCCAAGGTAATCCGGCGTGGTTCCGAGATTGCCGCAATTTCGGAACCGCACTCCCGGGTGTGACTTCCGAGATTAGGTACAGCGGGCCTTCCCGGGAGTCCGGATCCGCTTCCGAGAACACGATCGGGCGTCCGTAGGCTCAGCCGGGCCGTATCGTCGCGGCGGCTTTCGGGTGCTGAGCCGAGAAGGAGCCGGCGCGGATGCGCCGGCTCCACCTTGGCTCTCGGTCATGTCGAAGGATCAGCCCAGGACGATGGAGATTCCGGGGAAGGACGCCACCGCGTTGCTCCACGGGGTGTAGTACATCCGCCAGGCGCAGGTCCGGCCGCTGGTGACGTAGCCGGTGCACGGTACCGCGGTGCTCGTGTCGATGGCGGTGTTGACGCCCGCCGCGTACACCTGGCTGGTGTTGGCGGAGTTGATGACCTCGACCGAGCCGCCGCTGTCACCCTGCCCGACGGCGTTGGTGTGCGCGGACTGCTCCGCCCGGACGGTGTCGATGATCCAGTATCCGACGTTGATGCTCACGCCGGTCTGCTGGACCTGGATGCTGCAGTTGGTGCCCGAGTAGGCGCCGGAGGTGCACACCCACAGGCCGACGTAGCTGCCGAAGGTGCCGATCACCGGGTTGTTGAACTCGCTGGCGGTGTTGCCGATGGCGTTGTTGAAGACCCGGCCCGCCGATCTCGCGTTGATCAGCAGCACGTCGCGGCCGTTGTCGTCCTCGGAGATGTTCCCGATGACCTGACCGGTCGGGTCGGTGGCCGTGTTGCCCACCGCGCCGCAGTGACCGGCGGAGAGCATCTTGGTCACGCCCGCGTGCGAGACGGCGAAGCCGGTGGAGCAGCCGCCGCCGCTGGTGTTCCGCCAGGCGCCGCCGCCCCACCACGGCGGTGAGTCGTCCCAGCGAGTCGCCAGAGCCGGGCGGACACCGACCTCCACGGTGACCGGAACCTTGACGTCACCGAGCGCAGAGCGGGCCGACAGGGAGTTCGGACCGGTCACGACCAGGCCGGAGCCGTCGGGCTGGGGAGCGACCGAGGTGATCGCATCGGTCGCCTTCCGGGTGATCCGGGCGGTCTCGCGGGCCAGTTCACGCGCGGAGTGCCGCGCCGGGAGAACGTTGACGGCGACCTCGTTGCGGAGTTCGCCGAGGAGGGCGTTGACCGCTTTGGGAGTGTTGCCCTTCCAGTACAGGCGCAGCTCGTGGTTCTCCGGCGCGGCGATGATGCCGGCGTAGCCGTCGGCTCCCGGCTCCTGGGCCGCCGCGGAGATGCGGTCGGCCGCGCGGACCAGCTGTTCCTGGGTGGCCAGCAGCTCCTTCCACGAGGCGAAGCCGCCCGGTACCGGGCCGGTCTGCTCGATGGCCTGGGTGGGGGTGTCCTTGCCGGGGTCCTGCGCGGCGGCGGCCTGGACGCCACCGAGCGCCGTGGCCACCAGGGTGGCTCCCAGCGCGATCGCGAGACGGCGGGTGAATCGACTGGTTTTCTCCATGTCCCGGGGGATTTTCACCGGAGGTTCCTCCTTGCCCGTGTTTAGGTGAGGAACCTGGTATTTCATGGAGTTATAGGGGAATCAACATGTTGACACCGGCTTGTATTGCCGGTAATACCGCAATTAAATATCGCCCGTATGGTGGAATTAGGGTGCGTCGTTGCCGGTCCGCAATGATGCGATAGGCGTCGTTCTCGACCATCTGTCTGCGATAATGGTTTTGCTTTGGCCGACTGCGGCCATTTTTTCGCAGAAGACGCTTCGGGTGTGCCGCAAAGGGATGATCCTGGCGTATCGACCTGCGAAGGGTGACCCTAAATCAGGATGATTGACTTTCCGTAATTCGCTTCCGGATAAACGATCACCTCGCCGGAGGGGCGTGCAATGGCGAGGCGTGATCCTGTCGCGTGCGGTGCCGGGGGATCGACGCCCCTCCGGCGAGGGTGGTGACCTCCGGGCCGTGACCGGGTGGTCGCCAGCGGGCCCAGACGGTTTTGCCGGGGTGGTCGGGGAGCGGGGTGACGCCGGAGTCGTGGGCGAGGGCTTCGACGATGGTGAGGCCTCTGCCGTGGACGGCTTCGATGCCGAGGTCGAGGTGGCGGGGTTGTTCGGGGCCGTGGTCGGTGACCCGGACGCAGAACCCGTCGGCTCCGGCCCATAGGGAGAGTCCGACCGGGGGTTCGCCGTAGGTGATCGCGTTGGCGAGCAGTTCCCCGACGACCAGGACCACGTCGTCGGCGAGACTCTGCAGCCCCCACGCGGCGAGGGTCTCGTGCACCATCGCGCGGGCCTTGCCGACGATCGACGGTTCGTGGGGCAGGGCCCAGCAGACGGTTCGCAGATCGTCCGGGGTTGCGGGCATCGGGGCTCCTGGGGATGGCGTCGGGGGATGCGCGAGTGGGGGTGGTGTCCGGTCGGCCGGGGGAGGGGGAGGCGGGGCGGCCGGGCGCGGGCCGAGGCGGATGCGCCGGTTCATGTCATGGCCCTTCTCGGGTACGGCTCGTGCCCGTTCCGGTGGGGCGCGCCTTCCTTCGGGTACGGCTCGTGTCCGCTGGGCGGGGTCCGTGTGCCTGGCGGCCGTCCGCGCCGGTGCGGCACGGCGGTCACAGGTGTGGGGTGCTCCTGCCGCCGGTGCCGTCCGGGGGAGACGGCAGGGGAAGGCGGCGGCAGGAGCGGGCGCACCGGTGTGGGGGCCGGTGGCCGGTCGCAAAGCCCGAGGCGCCGCCGTACGGTCATCCGGGCGTGGACCTGGGCGGAGGTGGGCTGCTGCCAGTCGTGGCGGGCCCGGTGCGGCAGACTCGTGGCCACGTGGGCGTACGGCGGGTGCCCGCACCAGCGGCAACCGAGCGGCATCGGTGGCTGGTCAGCGGACCAACGGACCCGGATCGGCCTGGGGTTTCGGTTAGGGTTCTGCATCAGGTCGGACCTCCTGCGTCCGGTCAAGGGGCTTGTCATGGCGTGCCGTGCCGTGGCGAGCCCCGCTTTCGTCTGCGGGCCCACGGACCTTTGAGCCGGGTACGGCCCGGCATGCTCGGGTCAGGACTGCGGAACGGTTTGGGGCTGTTCTCGCGGGGTTGCCGGAAAGCGACAACCCCGTGACCGGCGGACAGCCTGACCGGTCGCCCCGGTCATCCGTCATCGCGTTCTCGACAGCCTTTTTCGCCTCTTTTATTTGGACATTTCTGGTGATTTTCGCGACGTATCTAGAGGGTCTTCTCATGCATGCGTGAGAGGGCCTCTCTAGAGGTGCTTGTGCTTGCCGAGGCACTTCACAGGGTGCCCTGAGGTGACTACGTTGGGTATAGAACCTCCAGTACATCACTAGGACAGTTTTGTGCTGAAACTGTGCCCTTCTGTGCTGATGGAGTGTCGCTCCCCTCGTTGGATGGAGTAGAAATGCCTGATTTCGGTGAAATCGACCCAAACGCAAAGCCGCTAGAGGTTTTCGGGGCCGAAGTTCGTAAATATCGGAAGAGGGCTGGTCTATCGCAAGATCGGCTGGCGGAGATCACCATGTTCAGCCAGAGCCTGATCGGCTTCATCGAAAGGGGTAAGCGCACGCCCAGCCGTAATTTCGCGCGGAGCTGCGACGATGTCCTACGAGCAGACGGGGAGTTGATCCGCCTGTGGGAGCACGCCACCCGCGCCGCGAGTCCTCGGTGGTTCCGGGGCTGGCTGGACGTCGAGCAGGAGGCTCATACTCTGCACACGTGGGAGCCGCTCGTCGTGCCGGGTCTTCTTCAAACTGAGGAGTACGCGCGAGCGGTTATTCGCGGCGAGCCCGGCATCACCGACGAGCAGGTGGAGAAGGCCGTCACCGCCCGCATGGAGCGGCAGGAGATATTCAATCGCACTGCTCCACCGCTGTTCCGTGCGATATTGGACGAAGGCATTCTTCATCGTCCGATCGGTGGCAGGAAAGTCATGCGTCGCCAACTCGAACGCCTCGTGGAGACGATAGAGTCCCCGCGAATCGGCGTCCAGGTCGTGCCTATGGCACTGGAAGTGACAACGGGAATTCTCGGCGGCTTCGTGATCGCACAGCTTCCGGGAAGCCCGGATACGGTGTATATCCAATCCGCAGCCCACGGGCATGTATCGAATCGCCCGGAAGATGTCGAAGCTATACACAGTAGGTACGACGCGCTGCGAGCCGAGGCGCAACCTCAACACGCGTCCATCGCGTTGATCAGAGAGGTGGAGAAGCTGTGGATCTGAGCGATGAGCTGAAGTCGGCGGCCTGGCGTAAGGCCACCAAGAGCGGGTCTGACCAGGGCAACTGCCTGGAGGTGGCTCCGCTATCCGGTGGTCGGGTGGGGCTGCGGGACACGGAGGCTCCGGAGAAGGCGCCGTTCGTGGTGAGTGCGAGTGTGTGGGACGCCTTCGTCGACGGCGTCAAGAAGGGCGAGTTCGACTTCTGATCCCCGGCTCCCGAAACATGACAGAAGCCCCCTGCCACCTGGCAGAGGGCTTCTGTCCTTACGAGCCGACGGTGACCGCACCTGCGAGCCACTTCGCGCATCATCGACCCGATGATCTCGCCCAGGTGTGCGAGCTCGTCGTCGGCCCAGGCGATCGCCGCCTCCGCCGTTTCGTCGCGGCCGACTTCTCGGCCTCCGACCGCACGGGCAGCCCTGCGGCCTTGAGCCGATCCGGTGGGAGGACCGAGAACCAATCCGTTCCCGCCGGCATCCAACTCTTCATGATCAGTGTGGCACTCTCCTTGCTGCTGGCCCTGTCCCCGGCGACCGTGACCGAGATTCCGAAGAACTTCCTGCTCACCGAACGCGACGCGCGCAGGCCCCTGACCCCTGACCAGGCATCCGAAGAGGGCTATCAGATCAGCGACAAGCTCACCTGGCCGTTGGAGCTGAACCCATGCGGATACCGGCGCGCCGTCGATCGCGACCGGGTGGCAGCCCGCACGATCACGCACTGGAGCAGCGCCCCTAGCGGCTCCTCCGAACAACTCGTCATCTACAAGAGCCCTCGTGCCGCTCATTCCGCGCTCATCCGTCTGCGCGTCGAGGTCAAGCGGTGCGCGCGCAAGGGCGACCCATCGGTGCCCGAGCTCAAGATCCAGTGGCGGACGAGTAAGGCCAAGGCGGGAGACGAGGCCATAGGCATGGGTCTTCAGACCCGGCAGGACGGCAACGTGAACCAGACGGTCACCGGTATCGTCGCGCGCAGAGGCAGCGCACTGATGATCTACACGACCAACGAGGGACCCTACAGGCCAGGCGGGCTGACCGAAGACGCCAAGAAGATGGCCGCCAAGGTCTGTAAGTTGCCCGGCGTTTGCTAGAGAGCGTCTGACAATTCGAGTTGGCGCAGCCAGAGCATCATTCGAGCCGCCGCCGAGGAGACCGCCACGATCACCATCGGGCAGCCCGGACACATCACGCTCGCCGCGCCCAGAGTCGTCGCCCCGGGCGCCGAGGCCCTGTTGGACCTCGCCTACACCAGCACCTCGGATCGCGGGATCGACACGGCTCCGCTGACCATCACCTTCGCCCCCGAGGCCGACAGCGGCCTCGACCTGGGCAGGCTGTCGTGGTGGTCGCTCGATAAAAGAACTCCTCGGCGGAGGCGCCGAGCCCGGTCTGGCGAGTCCCCCGCTCACCGTGATCGGGCGAGCCGGAATCCGAGGTCGTCGACGCGGAAGGTCGGGTGACTCTTGCGGCGGCACGACGCCCGGCAGCCCCGGGGCTGATCATGCGCGCCTCCGCCGCGGAACACGCGGTACGGGCCGTAGACGTCGGGATCGTAGACGTCCCAGCACCACTCCCACACGTTGCCGATCATGTCGTGGAGGCCCCACGCGTTCGGCGCCCTGGTCGCGACGTCGTGCACCTGGCCGCCGGAGTTCCCTCGATACCAGGCGATCTCCTCCAGCTCTCCGTAGCGGACGCCGGAGGTCCCGGCCCGGCACGCGTACTCCCACTCCGCCTCGGACGGGAGGCGGTAGCCGTCGGCCGCCCAGTCGCAGACGACGTCCTGCCCGTCGGGGTCGTCGCCCATCGAGTAGCAGGGTTCGAGCCCCGCCGCCTGCGAGAGCAGGTTGCAGAAGCGAACGGCCTCCTTCCAGGAGACCTCGGTCACCGGCGTCCGCGGCCCCGCCGAACTCGCGGGCACCTCGCCGCGAACGGCGCGGTACAGCTCGCGGGTCACCGGATACGGTGCCAGCCGGAATGCCCCGACCTCGACCTTCCAGTACGTCTTCGTGCCCTCGTCGCGCAGGAAGATCCCCCCGGCCGGGATTTCGGCCATGCGCTCGGCGGTCGCCTGGTACAGCGTCGGTTCAGAGCTCATCGCGGGTCCTGTCTGTCCTACAGGGAGATGTCGCCGACGACGGCCCGCTCCTGCATCACGTCAGGCACCGCCGGGCTCCCGGGCGAGCAGGCCGTCGCCGCCGTCGAGGACGGCTTCGAGCAGGCGCAGCGCATCGGCGGTGGTGGCGGTGTCGCCCAGTATCACGATCTTCATACGGTTCCGCTCCTCGTCGTGGACGGTCTGGACGCGCACCGGGCGCGCGGGGTCGCGGGAGGTGTTCGCCCAGGCCAGGATGAGCGTGCCCAGCCGGTCGGCCGCGACCCGGTCGACGTCGTCGATCTGCACGATGCTCGACACCTCCACCCGCGCGCCGCCGGTGAGCCCACCGGTGAGCGGAGCCGGTGCGGGCTGCGGCCGTCCGGTCAACGCCTCAAGGTCGGCGCGGGCGATCCGGTACTGCTTGCCGATCCGCACCGCTTTGAGACGGCCGTCGCGGATGTAGCCGCGCACGGTTCGCACATGCAGGCCGAGATGGCCGGCCACCTGTTCGACCGAGTACATTTCCTCCTTCATCATTCCCTAATGTAGGCCATAAAGGGATTGATAGGTAAGTTTGCCGCACTGTCTCCCGGCGATGCCGGACCACCTGCGTCTCGCAGGTCAAGCGATATACCGAGCGTCGAAGCACGCCATTCGAGCGCCAGGAGGTGATCCGGGAAGCCTGCGAGCTGCGGGAGTTCCCCGAGGCGGAGGCGGAGTTCGTGAAGGCCGATGGACCTGCACTGCCCGAAGACCCCGGCCGGCGCCCGGCTGAGCGCCGAGTCGCTCTCGGCTCGTGACCACGCGGTCGCCCATGTCGTGCGGGAGGTCGCCGACGAGCTCGACGCCACGCCCGCGCAGGTGGCCATCGCCTGGACGATGAGTCGTTCGCGCATCGTCCACCCGATCGTCGGGGCGCGCGACGCCGACCAGCTCCGCGACAACCTCGCCGCCGCCGACCTCACCCTGCCGCCGGAAAGCATCGCCCGCCTGGAGGAGGCCACCGGCTTCGCGCTCGGATTCCCGGCGGACTTCATTGCCCAGACCTCCCCATGGGTGTTCGGCTCGGCACTCGTCGCCCCGCACTGACGCCCAGCCCGCCCCTCGTCAGGATGGACGCACCGCTGCCACGAACCCCTGCCGGTCGATGGCGTCGGTACGGACCACAGTGCCGGTACGGGGTGCGTTCACCATTTGCGTGCTGCTGATCGCCGAGCCGACATGGTCTGGGCCCGGACGCGAGGAGTCGGTTTCGGCACGGCTATCTGCATCCGGAGCGGTTCTGAGCTGACCGCTATCGTGACCGGATGCCTGAGTTTCCCGAGAAGTTCGACATGGCAATGTCTACCTGGCAGGAGTGGCAGGACGCGCCCTGGGGTCGCCTGCGCTACGCGATCGCCGAGGCGAACCTGGTCCGCCATCTCGATGGTCTGCCAGGTGGTCCACTGCGCGTGCTCGACCTCGCGGGCGGGGACGGTGGCGACGCCTTGCGCTTCGCCGCTCGCGGGCACCACGTCACGATTGTCGACTATGCACCAGCGATGCTCGCAGCGGCGGCCGAGCGGGCTGATGCGGGCGGCCTGGCAGAGCGGATCACCTGTGTCCGGGCCGATGTGAACGCACTGCCCACCGACCTCGCCGCCGGAGAGTTCGACGTGGTGCTATGCCACAACCTCCTCCAGTACATGGACGATGCCCGCCCCGTGCTCGCCACGGCCCTTACTCCACTGCGGATGGGCGGCCTGTTCTCGGTGATGGCGATCAACAGGTATTCGGCGCCGTTGAACATCGCCGTCCGGGAGGTGGACCTCGCCGCCGCGCTGACCGCGCTCGACACCGACCAGGCCCGGACCCAGATGTTCGACTCCGCGCTGACGCTGCACACGGCCGAGGAGATCACCTCGCATCTGGATGACCTGGGCTGCCGGGACGTGCGTCACTACGGTATTCGCAGCGTCTGCGATTACATCACCGACGACGCCCGCAAGTACGACCCGGCGTTCTACGGCGACCTTGAACGCCTCGAACTCGTCGTGACCGCGCGCCACCCGTATATGCACACGGCTCGCCTCTTTCAACTGACCGCCTGGAAGCGCGAAGAGTGACGCCACGAGGACGGCTTCCCTGACGGCGGACCATCGGCTTCGGCACGGCTACCCCTGCAGATAGCGGTGCAAGGAGGTTTTGGGGATGCCGGTCTTGTTCTCTTCCCGTGTGGACGTGGCTGACCAGTGGAAACCTCGCCGAGGCGCTTCGGAACGAAAGTCACGGTAAGCCGCCCTGCGGAGCCCGTCTAACGGGACTTTTCGTTCCGATGCTCGTCAGTCCCCGTCAACGGTCCGGAAGGTCAGAGGTCAGAGGTCAGAGGTCAGAGATCAGGCGTCGCGGCGCTCTTCGCGGCGGGCCCCCGCGGATGGTCCTTCTTCACGGCGGGGCCTCGCGGATAGTCCTTCAGCGTGATCTCGTCGTGCAGTCGTATGCCCCTGCCGCCGAGGCCGACCAGGGCGCGGGCGGCCGGTGTGGGTACATGGTTGATCAGCCGCACCCCCTGGATCAGGCTCCACAGGCCCAGACGGGTGCCGGGGATGAGCCGCTTGGCCGCGCCGATGGCGAAGGCGCGGCTGCGCCGTACGTAGTCGCCGATCTCCCGCTCGTAGGCCGGGAACGCGCGCGTGTGGTCGCCGCGGGCCTCCGCCAGCTCGCCGGCCAGGACATAGGCGCCCACGACGGCCAGGCTCGTGCTGCCGCCGACCGCGGGACCCGGGCAGTAGCCGGCGTCGCCGACCAGGCTCACCCGGCCCCGGGACCAGGTGTCCATGCGCAGTTGGGTGATCGAGTCGAAGTAGAACGTCGAGGCGTGCTCCAGCTCCTCTCCCAGCAGGCGGGGCACCTCCCAGCCCAGCCCGGCGAACTGCCGGCGCAGCAGTTCCTTCTGCCGGTCGACGTCCCGGTGGTGGTAGTCGAGCTCGGCGGCGGGGCGGAACATGAAGACCGCGCGGGCGTCGTCCATGTGCGCTCCGCCGTACACGCCCACCATTCTGTTCACGCCCGTGATCCCGTCCATGCGGTCGCGCAGGCCCAGGTAGTTGGGTATCGACATGACCGCCAGGTAGGCCCCGATCCAGGTGGAGAAGCGCGACTCCGCGCCGAAGACCAGACGCCGGACGTTGGAGTGCATTCCGTCGGCCCCGATCACCAGGTCGAACCTGCGGGCGGGGCCCCGCTCGAAGGTGACGGCGACGCCGTCGGCGCTCTCGGCCATGGCGGCGATGGAGTCGCCGAAGAGGTATTCCACGTCGTGCCGGGTGGCGTTGTGGAGGATCTCGCCCAGGTCGTCCCGCATGATCTCGACGTGCCGGTCGGACACGATGCGCATCAGCCTGCCGATTTCCAGCTCGTGCGGGCGGTCGCTGTTCTCCGCGCGGAACGCGAGCCATTCGGTGCCGGTCTTCCTGGCCTGGACCGGCTTGACCAGGCCCATCTTGTCGATGATGTCCATGGCCGGGCGGAACAGGTCGATCGCGTGTCCGCCTGCCTTGCGCAGCGCCGGGGCCCGCTCTACCACGGTGACGGCGAAGCCGTAGTGGTTGAGCCAGTAGGCCAGAACGGGGCCGGCGACGCTGGCGCCGGAGATGAGGATCCGCATGCGCCATCTCCTTACTTAACGGAAGGTAAATCGCTTACTTAACGATAGGTAAGCATGATTCCCGGCCGAACGCAATGACTTACTTAACGATAGGTAAGCGCTACCCTTGGTTCATGGCGAAGCCCTCGGACACCAAGACACGCATCCAGGCGGTGGCACGCGAGCTCTTCCTGGAGCAGGGCGTGCAGAACACCAGCCTGAAGCAGATCTCCGATCGGCTCGGCATCACCAAACCGGCCCTCTACTACCACTTCGAGTCGAGGGACGACCTGGTCAGAAGCATCATCCAGCCGCTCATGGACGAGCTGGAGACGTTCGTGGCCGAGCGTGAGCCCGGAGACAGGCGACGGCTGCTCGAAGGCTACTTCGACCTCATCTGGCGGCACCGAGAGGTGATCATGGTGATCCTGCACGCGCCCGCCACCTTGGTCGAGCTCGACCTGATGGACCGGATGTGGGCCTGGCGCAAGCGGCTGACCACGCTCCTGCTCGGCCCCGACCCCTCCACCGCCGCGCGCATCCACGCGACCGTGGCGCTCGGCGGCATGTCGGACTGCGTGGTGGAACACGCCGCTCTTCCGTTCGGCGAGGTCAAGGCCGCCGCCGTGGAGGCCGCGCTGACCGTCCTCGCCATCTGGGAAGCATGAAGCGCGGCCGGTCGCCGTACCCGAACACGGGACCGTAGGGCCAGGTCCACGTGGGCAGGGGCTTGAGCCCGCACGGATTTCCTCTGATGCGGCGGGCCTGGGATCAGTGGCCGGCCGGGCCGACGTCGGCGCGGGTGAGCGGGCCGGTTCCGGGGCCGGGGTGGCGTTCGTCGGCGCCCACGTCCGGGATCGACGTACGCGGCTGCTGGTCCATGTCCGTCTTCACCTCGGGGTAGCTGCCCTTGGAGGCGTCGATCGCCGGGCTCGCGGGGCCGAGGCGGTAGGTCCCGGCGGTGTCCTGGACCAGCCGGGGGTCACGCTTGTCCGATCCGGCCACCGTGTCCCACAGCATGTTCCCGTTCACCGTGGTGTGCTCGGCTCCGCCGAGCCGGAGCAGAGCGCCCGCGGCGGGTCGGACGAGGATGTTGTTGGCGATCGTGCAGTCCTTCGCCGGGTTCGCGCCGCCCTGGACTCGTACGGCCAGGCCACCGGCGTTGACCACGGTGTTGAACAGCAGGCGGATTCCGGCGGCCCGGTCGTGCTTGTCGTCGTATCCGGCGCCCAGGACGATCCCGTCGGTGCCGGCACCCGCGATGTAGTTGTTGACGATCGTGTGCCTCCCGCCGTAGATCCGCAGGCCGATCGGGCCGCCGATGAGGAAGTTGCCCTCCACGGTGGTGCGGTCGCCCGCGCGCAGGGTCAGGCTGCCCCGCTTGCCGCCGAGGATGGTGTTGGCGCGGATGACGTTGTTGGATGACTTGACCGACAGCGCCTCGTCGTCGCCCTCGGCCTTCTCGAAGAGGTTGTACTCCACCACGGCGTGGGCGGGCACCCGTCCCTTGTCGCCGTAGCCGAGCCGGATCGACTCGCCGCCGTTGTCGGTCCACTGGTGGTTGTAGAAGTGGTTGCGGCGGATCGCGACCCGTTGCGCCATGGTCGATCCGGCCCCGGTGACCTGGAGGAACACCCCGTGGGTCGTCTTGTTCATGAAGGTGTTGTTGGCGATCTCCGCGTCGTCGCCCTCCACGGTCAGCCAGTTGATCTTGTCTGTGGAGGACTCGTTCAGCCGGAACACGTTGCGGGCGATTCTGACGTGGGTGGATCCGGCGGGGACGGTGAGCCCGACGCGCTGGCGGAACACGAAGCCCTCGATGGAAACGCGGGAGGAGCGGTCGAGGACGAAGGTGCCGGTGCCGGTGAAGGTGACGCCGCCGACGGTCTGCGCCGTGATGGTGACCCCCGTCTTCTGCTTGATCGGGATGTCGTCGTCGACGGAGTAGCGGCCGTCGGCGACCACGATGCGCTGGCCCGGTGTGGCCTCCTCGATCGCCGACCTGAGCGCGGACACCGAGGTGACCATGGGCGACTCGGTCGTCTTCACGGTGAGCCGGTCGAGGTTGGGTCCGCCGGCCGCGGCCGTGGCGGTGAGTCGCACCTTGTTGGTTCCGGCTCTCAGCGGCGCCTTCACCGTCACCTCACGCCAGTCGTCCCAGGCCCCGGTGGAGATGAACGGGCTGCCGGTCGCCACCACGGAACCGTTCACCGTGATGTCCAGCGGCCGGTCGGCCGGGGCCGCGTTGGCGTATCTGACGACCAGGTCCGCGTTGCCCGGGGCCGCGACGGTCACGGTGAACTCCACATAGCCGCCGGGGGCATTGACGTAGTCCACGAAGCCCGCGCCGCTGAACCCCGCGTGTTTGTCGTCGACCACGGCCTGGGACAGGGTGGCGTTCTCGGCTTCGTAGGCGGCGGACGCGACGTCCGGGACGGGCAGCGCGACTCCCGGGGCGGTCAGGGAGTGCAGCCCGGTGACGACGGCCGTCAGAACCGATAGGCCAAGCATGATCGCACCCCTGCAGTTTGGTAACTTTCCTTACGAACCCCGCAGGCTAGGGCCTGCCCTCCCGCAAATCAAGGTCGCTTGATGGGGAGGGTTCGCGCTTAGGCGATCTTAGGGGTCAGCGGAACGGGCTGCTGTTATATGCGGATATCCCTTTTTCGGGCTGACGTTAAATCTGCTGATCTCAGCAGATATGCCGGAACCGTCTCATGTTTCACGAAGATTCGTCACACTCTGCGTATCGTCCTGTACGGAGTGATTCCATCTGTCCGGTCGGCTCCGTTCCGGCCGGGGCGGCGGAGCACTTCGCACGGCGACCACCCAGGTGTTGTTCTTCGCCGCATGAAGGAGAAGGCATGTTCCCGACAGGCATCGCACCGGGCCGTGCGCGCCGAACGTCCATGGCGTCAGGTCTGCTGCTGGTGGTCCTGGCCGCAGTGGGCCTGGCGGTCCCGCAGCGCGCCGCCGCCGAAGAGGCCACCACGATCACCATCGGGCAGCCCGGACACATCACGCTCACCGCGCCCAGAGTCGTCGCCCCGGGCGCCGAGGCCCTGTTGGACCTCGCCTACACCAGCACCTCGGATCGCGGGATCGACACGGCTCCGCTGACCATCACCTTCGCCCCCGAGGCCGACAGCAGCCTCGACCTGGGCAGGCTGTCGTGGTGGTCGCCCGATGTGGAGGGCCACACCCGGGCCGTCACCGGCGACACCGCGAGCCGCACCGTCACCGTCGACTGGCGCGACTTCGGCCCGGGCGACACGAACCGCACCGTGATCTACCTCCCTTTCAAGGACACGGCATCCGGCCAGGTCCCCCTGCACGCCACCCTGACCGAGAACTTCGCCGACGGCCCTCTCTCCACCGACCTCGGCGACCTGACGATCAACGCCGTCCCGCCCGCCGCCGACCTCGCCGTCTCGCTGGCGGCCTCCCCCAGGGGGCTGGGCGTCGTCTACGCCACCTTCACCGCCACCGTCACCAACCAGGGACCGGCCCCCGCGACCGCGGCGCGCCTGCGCTTCACCTACCCGGCGGGCTTCGCCCGACCGGCAGCCTCGGGCTGCACCGCCGACACCGTGGCCCGCACCGTCACCTGCGATCTCGGAGCCCTTCCCGTGGGCGGCTCCGTGACCAGGTCCCTGGGCCTGCACACCCAGCTGCTCACCATCAGCAACCACCTCACCGTCACGGCCGCACGCCTCGACAGCGCCCCGGCCGACCCCCGGCAGGCCGACGACACGGCCTCGGCCACCTGCTCCGCCATCACGGGCCTGCTCGTCATCTGCTGACATGCGCGTCACGGGCACTCCGGACATCCCGCGGTGCCCGGGGCGCCTACCGGGGAGAACGATCGCGATTGCACGACTCACGGACACACGGCGAATCGCGGTAAGACGTCGAAGCCCGTCCACGGCGGATACGGCACGCCGCACGCTGAGGCACAACCTCGGGCTGAGACCCCCGGGCGGAAGATCCTCGTGACGGTCGAGGCCGGTGTTGGAAGTTACCTCTCCGAGTTCCACATGCCGGCCATCCGGCTGGTCGGCATGTGGAGTCGGCGGGATGCGGAGAGATCAACGCCGCGGTGGTTCATCGATCGGAAACAGGATCGTGCCGAGTAGATGAGCGGTGCGGTCCGGTGTGGCCTCGTTGCGCATCCTGGACAGGGTGGAGCCGCTTAGTTCGTCGACGACTTCCAGCACTCCTGCCCCGGCCGGCAGGCTGACACGTCGGTACACGGTGGTCTTGGGGACAGAGGCGTCTCGGTCGCCCGCCGTCATGGGCGACGGCCGAGGCCGATCATCCGGGCCGGGAGTCAGTCGCGGGGGCCGCCGTCCTTGGCCTTGTCGAAGCCAATCATGATCATTTCAGTGGCGTCCGTTTTGCCGGGGACGCGGCCGGTGCTGTCCGGGAAGTTGTTGTCCTGCATGATGAGGATCCGGTTTCCCGGCAGGGGGAGCAGTGCCTCCACCGACTGCAGGGGGAATTTGAAGGGGTTGCCGAGGCCGTAGCCTCCGGCCGGGTCGTGCGAGCCGATGAGGGCGGGGTTGCGCAGGTTCAGCAGGTCGGCGACCTCGGTCTTGACGAGGAAACCGTCGGCGTCGACGTGGCGGCGGTCGATGAGGTAGACGCGCTTGAAGGTGGCGGCCGGGCCCTCGTCGTCCTCCCGCTCGATCAGGACGGCCCGGTTGGCGTCGAGAGACTGCATGTCGGCGATGCGGTAGTCCTCGCCGTCCGTCCGGTACTGCCAGGTGCGGCCGGTGTAGCGGTTCGCGCGGGTGTCGAACTCGTGGATGTGGCGCCGGAGCCGGTTGTCGTAGCCCGGCAGGGCTCCTTCCACGGCGGGGTAGAGGTAGCGCCCGTCGGGGGAGGAGGCGAGGGCCTCGTAGCCGCGGCTGCCCTGCACGGTCGGCGTCTCGCCGTCTGCCAGGTAGGGGCTCGACGGGGTTTTGAGCGTGGGGTGGGCGACCGGTGCCTGCAGCAGCTTGCCGGTGCGGTCGAAGTGCAGGAGGAACGGGCCGAACTCATCGCCGATCCACATCGACCCGTCGGGCACCCGGGTCACCGCTTCGACGTCGAAGTCGCCGCCGGTGAGCAGCCGGTCCGCGGTGTTCTCGTTGACGATCGGGAAGGGGATCTTGTGATCCGGGTCCCGCAGCGAGAGGAAACGGCCCACGTCGATGGTTCCGGCGCCGCCGCGTGCCGTCTCCCAGCGCGGAGTGAAGTGATACAGCCGCAGCAGGAAGTCGACCGAGTTGCCCTTCGTGCCGAACCCGTTGTCCGGCATGGCCCAATAGGAGCCGTTGTCGGCGGGAAGCATGGAGGAGATGCCTTCCACCACCTGGCCGGGGTAGGGCGGGGTCATGCCGTTGTTGGGATCGCTGAAGGCCCCGGAGGCGGGGCCGGGGGCCAGCGTGTAGGCGGGGAGCGTGGCGCGCGCCAGCAGGGTCGCGTCGGCGGGATCGCCGGAGGGGGAATGGGTCTGGGCCTGGGCGAGCGCGGGCGCGCTGACCAGCACGATCGCCGCGGCGGCCAAGAGAGCGAGCGGACGATATCGCATATTTCCCCCAAAGGGTTGAATCAGCATTAATGCGGTGTATGTCGGCTGGATCAAATCGGTCGATCATTAACTTCCGTTGCGGATCAGATGGCGGCCAGCCGTAGCGTCGGCGAAATGCGGTGGTGTCCGGTGCGAGAACCCGGCCTCGCCCGCCGTCATCCGGGCACGGCTCGACGCGTGTGTTCGGAGGGTGTTCACCCGTGCACCCTCGGCGGTTCAGGAACGCCGCCTCCGGAGTCCCTAGGGTCACATCGGCCTCAAAAACGGCCATGAAATACGAAAACCGGAGGAAGTTCGTGCAGTCTCCTGCTCTGCGCACCACTGTTGTCGGTGCGGCGGCCGTCATCGCCTCGCTGGCCGCATCGGGGGTCGCCGTCGCCGCCCCCCGGCCGCCCGTCTCGACCGGCCCTACGACAACGGTGGCTCCGTACGTCCTGCCGGTCGCCGAGAACGTCGGCGTCACCTCTCTCTTCACCGTCGGAGACAAGCCCGCCGGCGACGGCGGCCGGATGGTGGGCGTCCCCGACGGTCTGGGCGCCTACGCCAGCGGCCGGGACCTCACCCTGTATATGAACCACGAGCTGGGCGGGACCTCGGGGATCGTGCGCGCGCACGGCCAGAAGGGTTCCTTCGTCGCGAAGCTGGAGATCGACGCTCGGACCGGACAGGTCAAGAGCGCATCCGACCTGATCACCTCCACGCGCTACTGGGACTACTCTCAGCGGACCTGGGCGGACGCCCCCGTGGCACCGCAGGGAGCGGCCACCGGCACGCACCTCCCGCCCTTCGCCAGGTTCTGCTCCGGCTACCTCGCTCCGGCCGGCCTGTTCGACAACACGTCGACCGGTAACGGCTACGACGGTCGTATCTACTTCGCCAACGAGGAGAACGGCGACGAGGGCCGTGTCTTCGGCGTCACCGACGACGGTGTCGCCACCCAGCTTCCGCGCCTGGGCCTGCACTCCTGGGAGAACACTCTCGCCGCGGCCAACAAGAGTGACACGACCCTCGTCGTCGGGACGGAGGACGACGGTTCCGGCCAGCTGTGGATCTACGCCGGGCGCAAGCAGTCCACGGGCTCTCCGGTCGAGAAGGCCGGCCTGACCGGCGGCACGTTGAACGTGCTCGACATCGCCGGCCACGCCGCCGCCACCGACACGCAGTTCCGCGCCGCGTACGGCAAGGGCGAGCCGGTCGAGGTCGGGTTCAACCAGATCGACTCGACCGTGAACGGCAAGCAGCAGAACGCCGAGGCGGCGAAGTCAGGCCTCAGTCTCACCCGGATCGAGGACGGCGCCTTCGACCCGAACCACCCGAACGACTTCTACTTCACGACCACCTCGGGCGGGAACACCACCCCGAACCCCGCCGAGCCCGGCGTCTCCCGGGACGGCGGCGGCCTGTGGCGGCTGCGGTTCGCCGACATCGAGCACCCCGAGCAGGGCGGCACCCTCACCCTGCTGCTCGACGGTGGCGAGTCGCCGTACCTGAACATGCCCGACAACATCACGATCGACCGGCAGGGCAACCTCCTCATCCAGGAGGACCCCGGTAACAGCGCGCACGTCGCGCGGATCCTGGCCTACCGCATCGCCGACGGCGCGCGTGGCGTGGTCGCGCAGTTCGACCCCGAGCAGTTCGCCCCGACCGCCGACCCCGCCTCCTTCCTGACCCAGGACGAGGAGTCCAGCGGCATCATCCCCGACCCGCGGGTGCCACACTCCTTCCTGTTCGGCGCCCAGGTCCACACCAAGAAGGGCCTGCCCACCGGAACCGGTCGGGGAACGGTGGAGGAGTACGGCGAGCGCGGTCAGCTGCTGCAGCTGAACGTGGGATCGTGGGGCCAGGTCTACACCGACAAGGGCTGACACCCGCATAGCTCTCCCGGCGCCGCCCGTCCCGTACGGCCCGCGCGAGGGGAGACGGGCCCCTCCCGGACAGACCTTGAGCTTGTTCAGGGCGTTCGGGAGGGGCCGCGCCTTTTCCGCCACCGCATTGTCAGCCGTCGTAGCGGTCCTCGAAGGCGGCGAACGCGGCCTCCTGCTTCCACTCGGCGCGGGCCTTCGCGCTTGCCCTCAGGAGCGCGCGGCAGGCCGGGGCGGGGGCGGTGCCGCCGAGCCGCGAGTCCGCGCACTCCGGCGCCGGCGTGTGGTCGTCGGGTGCCCGCCAGAGGCTGCGGCCCTGCAGGAAGCCGTGGTCGAGCGCGGTCCGGGCCAGGGTCCTCAGCTCGGTGTAGCGCAGCCGGTAATCCCTGATCGCCCGGATGTACTCGTCGGTCATGTCGGTGTGTTCGATGCCCGCGTCGTCGGTGACGAGGGCGACGGGCACGCCTGCCCTGCGGTATGCCATGAACGGGTGGCGGTCGCCGCACACCTGGAGAATCTGGCAGTTGCTGGTGAGGGCGATCTCGACGAGGACGTGTTCGCGGGCCATTTCGGCCAGCAGGCCGTCCGCGTCGTCCTCGCCGCCGATGTCGGCGCCGTGCCCGATGCGTTCGGCGTGACCGGTCTCCACGGCGTCACGGATGTGGAAGCGCAGATCCGCGGCCGGGGCCAGACCGGGAACGAGTTCACCGGCGTGCAGGGTGATGTGCGCCTCGGAGTAGAGGCCGCGCAGGTGGTCGAGCATGCGCATGTGCGCCCGGTAGTCGCGCAGCGCGACCGGGTCGTCCTCCGGGGCGACGAGGTTGACGCCGACGTAGCGCCTGTCGGCCTCGGCCAGCTCGAACCCCAGAAGCATCTGGGCGAAGACGACTTCCGGTGCGGCGGTGCGGGTGACCTGGAGGAGGAAACGCAGCGGCAGCCCGCATCCGGGGTCGGCGTTCGTACGGCCGCAGCGGAGGACGGCGCGCATCTGGGCGATGTCCGCGTCGGCGTCCGCTCGCGCGGCCTTGACGATCCCGGCCATCGCGCCGTCGGCGAGCAGCCGCTCGCGCAGGCGCGCCAGGTCGGTGTCGGGTCCGACCCTCCTGGCGAGCTCCTGGACGGCTCCGGACCGGCGGGACAGCATGACCTCCAGGGCGAACTCGTGCTGGGCGGCGGCCTGGGAGGCGAACGCGGCCAGCATCTCTCCCTTGTGGGAGGTCGCGGCCCCGAACTTGCCGAACGTCGCGAAGAAGTGGTCATGGCCCGATTCGCTGCCCGGGGTGAAACCCCGCATCGACCACGCTCGCACGATCTCGTCGGCGAAGTGCGTGTCGGTGACCGCGTCGCGAGCCGGTCGCTGACCGGCACCGCACGGAGGCGCCGACGCGGTGAAGGACGTGGTGTCGACGCACAGGCCGTCGCGTTCGGCGGACCGGAGCAGGAAGTCGGTGGACACGGCACCCGACAGGTGCGTGTGAAGGTCGACGCCCTTGGGCAGGCCGGACACGAACTCCCGGAGACGGCCCGGTTCCTGGCGGATCCCGTCGAGGTACGCCTCGACCCGCGAGGCCGAATCCGGCGCGGCACCGTCGGTGGTGACCTCCGCGCCCGCCCATGTCGCCCCTCCGGCGACCACGACCGCCATTCCGACCGCGATGAAACTCCTGCTCAATATCATGATCATGATCGCCAGCCAATCATGATCTTCATCGTCGATCACGCAGCGTGACGGATGTGTCTTCGCTTGTCGTCGGCGGCGGGGCATCCGTAGGGCGATCGTCGGCTACGCCACCTTCACCGCCACCGACCAGGGACCGGCCCCCCGCGACCGCGGCGCGCCCGTGCTTCACCTACCCGGCGGGCTCACCGGCCTGGCACGTCCCCGCCGGCGGTGGCCGCCCGCAGGACCGCCGCCGCCAGGCGGTGGTTCTCCGGGGCCCCGCCTCCGCCGCCGAAGGAGAAGCGGCGGCGGGTGTAGCCGTAGGCGACACCGCTGCGCGGATCGGCGAACGACTGGGCGCCGACCGCGCCGCTGTGCCCGAAGGCGTCGGCGCCGAGGAACGGATAGCGCACGCCCTGGGCCTCGAAGCCGAGCAGGAAGTGGTCGCGTTCGCCGGTGATCAGGTCGACACCCGGCGAGTGGGGCGTGGTGAACTCGGCGAGGGTGCCGGGGCCGAGCAGCGGGGGCCTGCCGTCCACCTCGCTGATGGCCGCCGCGTACATCGCCGCCAGCCCGCGCGCGTTCCCCACACTGCCCGACGAGGCCGGGCCGAGGGCACGAACCGCGCGGGTGTTGGCGAACTCCGTCAGGTCGGTGGGCTGGGTGGCGTTGAGGTTGAAGGCGATCGCGGTCAGGCTGCCCGGGGCCGGGGCGTGCGCCTCGGCCACGGCGCGCTGCTCGGGCGGCAGCGGCTGGACGTCCACGTAGCGCGGTTCGAGCGCTTCGGGCAGTCCAAGATGGAAGTCCAGGCCGTACGGGGCCCTGACACGCTCCTCATAGAGCTCCTGGATCGACCGTCCGGTGACCCGACGGGCCACCTCGCCGGTGAGAGCGCCGATCACGAACGCGTGGTAGCCGTAGGCGGTGCCCGGCCGCCAGTACGGCCGCTGGCCCGCCAGCCGCCGGGCGATCAGGCGGTCGTCGGCCAGCTCCCGGGTGCTGAACCCACCGTCCACCCCGATCACTCCGGAGCGGTGCGCCAGCAACTCCCGCAGGGTGAGCTCGCCCTTGCCCTCGGCGGCGAACTCGGGCCAGTAGTGGGCGACCGGACGGTCCAGGTCGAGGACGCCGTCCTGCACCAGCAGCGCGACGACCAGATGGGCCGCGCCCTTGCCGGAGGAGTAGAGGCCGTGCAGCGAATCGCCCGCGATCCCGTCTCCGGCCCACAGGTCGACCACCCGCCTACCGTGCAGGTACGCCGCGAGCTGGGCGCCCGGCTCGCTCTCCTGGGCGACCACCGCGGCGAACTCCTCCCGCACGCTCTCGAAGCCCGGGGCGACGGTCCCGCGCACAGCGATCTCGTTCGACATCTTCACTTCCTGACGGTCATTGATGGATGGTGCCGGTGACGTTGGAAAGGACGATATGGCCATCCCTCGATATAGTCAAGATAAGTGACTATCAAGTTAGGTGACCAGATGAGATCGGACATGAACTTCTGGAAGGTCGCCGACCTATGGCGCACCCTGATGACCGACACGCTCGGCCACCGGAAGTACGCCGCCGCCGGGTGCGACATCGGCGCCCTGGTCACCGGCCGGCTCGGGCACAAGTACGCCGAAGAACTCCACGCGATCCACATCGGCTCCGGGCCAGAAGCTCACCCTCTTCAACGGTGACCGGGCCTGGGGCCTCAGCGGTGGTCGGCCCATCCCCGACGGCTGGGTCGCCGACCTGAGCCGCACCTTCCGCGGCCGACGCTGAGGCGGCTACCGCTCGACCTGGAAGATCGACGAGGCCAAGAAGGGCGAGTTCGACTTCTAGCCCTTACTCCGGCACTACGGAAGCACGAGAAGGCCCTTGGGCATCGCCAAGGGCCTTCTCGTCCTGCGAGCTAAGCCACCGTGTATTCGACATCGCCGAAGTCCGCCACCACGCGGAGCCGCCCGCCTAGGGCCTCGACATATGAACGCAAGGTCGCCACCTCGACGCGGTCGACCTCTCCGTGCTCGATCGCTGAGACCCTTGGGCCGGAGACTCCCATCGTGGAGGCGACATCACGCTGCGTCAGGTCCTGCTCTCGCCTGATCTCTGCCAGCTTGTGAGCCCTCGCCTCTGCGGCCAGTCGTTCCAGCGCGGCGGACTTCTCGGTTTCTGACCGCACCGACAGTCCTGAAGCCCGGCGCCTCTCGCGCGCCCGCTGCTTCACCTCGTCCCAGTTCGCCGCGCTCATTCGTACTCCCTACTGGCCATCTCCGCCACATGCTCGGCATACCGCTTTTCTGCCAGCGGTATGTTCATGTCATACCAATGGTTCCAGTTGCCTGCCTTGTCCCCTGCGACCAGCAGCACTGCCCGGCGAACCGGGTCGAACGAGAACAGGATGCGGATCTCACTCCCTCCTGTCGAACCAGGCCGCAATTCCTTCAGGTGATGATTGTCAGCCCCTTTGATGCGGTCCACCAGTGGTCGGCCCAGGGTCGGTCCGGCCTCTGCCGGCATGTCTATGGCATCTTCGACCTGCTCGGCACTGTCCCAGTCGTATAGGCACAACTGGTCGTACCAGTCGGCGACCTCGGTAACCAGGACGACCTCCCATCCAGCTCCATCCATAGCTTAACCCTGGCGTTAAATCGGCAGCAAGGAGGTGCTTTTCTGGTCAGAGGAGCAAGTCGTCTGCTCTGCTCCTGCCGGTTCGTCCTCCTAATGACTGTCTGCGGGCGCGGGCTGTCTTCGAAGGACGCCAGACGGTGAGGTTGTCATCGCTGAGGTGCAGACGGTTGCAAGGGGGCCTGAGCCTGCTCGCGGTGGTTCCAGCACGCCGAGGACGCCGTCCTGATCGGTGCGGCCCAAGACGAGGTCGATTCTTCTCGGGTGTGATCCGCCGTGATCGTGGCGGCTCGCCTACCGCCCGGTCTGGAAGGCGGCCAGCGGGATGGGGAGCCAGGAGGGGCGGTTGCGGGCCTCGTAGCCGACCTCGTAGACGGCCTTCACCAGCTCCAGGGCGCGCAGCAGGACGGCGTCCTCGGCGTGCAGGCGGCCGCCTCCGGCGGAGTAGCCGGCCAGGAAGGACGAGCGGTTGAGCTCGGCCCACTCGACCGCGCGGGGGTGCAGCGCCTCGGCGTCGGGGTGATCGGCCAGCAGGTGGCGGGCGGCGTAGTCGAACGAGCGGAGCATGCCGGCCACGTCCCGCAGCGGGGAGGACAGGGCGCGGCGCTCGTCGAGGGGCTGGCCGGGCTCGCCCTCGAAGTCGAGGACGACCCAGTCGGTGGTCGTGCGCATCACCTGGCCGAGATGGTAGTCGCCGTGGACACGCTGGACGGGAATCTCGGAGACCACGTCGGCGACCCGCTGGTAGGCCTCCTCGGCCACCCGGGCGTACTCGCCGAGCTCGGGCACTTCGGCGATCGTGCCGGCCAGGCGGCGGCGGTGGTCCTCCACCATCTGCTTGACATCCTGCGCCTCCATCACGTCGGTGGGGAACGCGGTGGCCAGCTCATGGTGGATCTCGGCGGTGGCCACGCCGAGCCGGTAGGCCTCGGAGCTGAAGTCGCCGCCCGCGTCGCAGGCCGAGGGGTCGAGACAGGCGTACAGGTCGCGGACGCTGGCCAGGGCCAAGGCCCAGCCGTCGTTGGCGGTCGCGAGGAACTCCTGGGTCATCGCCAGCGTGGTGGGCTCGCCGTCGAGGTCGGCTTCGATCCAGCCGTACGGCTGCGCGATGTGCTGGGCGCCGTGCCGGGCCAGGGCGGTGACGATCTCCAACTCGGGGTTGACGCCGGGGATCAGACGGCGAAACAGCTTGCAGATGTAGGTCTCGCCGTACACCAGGGAGGTGTTGGACTGCTCCGCGCCGAGCACCAGGCTCCGCCGGGAGGTGTCGATCTCCACCCCCTCCAGGTGGCGGAAGCGCAGCGGGCCGAGGTCGCGGCCCTCGGCCATCCCGGTGAGCAGGGTGCCGGTGAGATCGGGGTCGTAGGCGGCGTCGTAGTGACCGGGACCGATCCGGGCGTGGCTGTAGCGCCCGGACGCCTCTCCCTCCGTGCCGAGCAGGAGCTGGTAGCGGTCGTGTGCCTCGCCCTGACGCACCGAGATGATCAGATGGCGCAGGCCGGCGGCGAGCTCGACGTCGGAGTCGACGACGAGTTCGTCTATCGGCCGCCCCTTACCGGCGAACCATCGCTGATGGGTGATCCAACCGGTAAGGAGCTCCGTCAACACGGCTTTACGCCTCCTGGGATACGGGTGGCAGGGTGAACCAATAGAACCCATGCCCAGGAAGCGTCAAAAGATACGGAAGTTCGCCAATCGGTGGGAACGGAACTCCGCCCATGGTCTCCACGGGCACCGATCCCTCGAACCGGCGCAGGTCGAGCTCCACGGGCTGCGGGAAGCGCGAGAGGTTGTTGACGCACAGGATGCGGTCGTCGCCCAGCTCGCGCACGTAGGCCAGGACGCTCGGGTTGGAGGAGTTCAGCTCGGTGAAAGCCCCCAGGCCGAAGACCGGATGACGCTTACGGATGTCGATCATGCGCTTGGTCCAGTGCAGCAGCGAGCCGGAGCTCTTCTGCTGTGCCTCGACGTTGATCGCCTGATAGCCGTAGATCGGGTCCATGATGACCGGCAGATACAGCCTGGCCGGGTCACAGTCGGAGAAGCCGGCGTTGCGGTCCGGGCTCCACTGCATCGGGGTGCGGACGCCGTCGCGGTCGCCCAGCCAGATGTTGTCGCCCATCCCGATCTCGTCGCCGTAGTAGAGCACGGGAGAGCCGGGCAGGGACAGCAGCAGCGCGGTGAACAGCTCGATCTGGTTGCGGTCGTTCTCCAGCAGCGGGGCCAGCCGCCGCCGGATGCCGACGTTGGCCCGCATCCGGGGGTCCTTGGCGTACTCCGAGTACATGTAGTCGCGCTCGTCGTCGGTCACCATCTCAAGCGTGAGCTCGTCGTGGTTGCGCAGGAAGATGCCCCACTGGCAGTTCTCGGGGATCTTCGGCGTCTGGGCCATGATCTCCGAGATCGGGTAGCGGGACTCCCGCCTGACGGCCATGAAGATGCGCGGCATCAGCGGGAAGTGGAACGCCATGTGGCACTCGTCGCCGCCGGTCGCCGGATCGCCGAAATACTCCACCACGTCCGCCGGCCACTGGTTGGCCTCGGCCAGCAGCACCCGGTCGGGGTAGAGACGGTCCACCTCGGCCCTGACCCGCTTCAGGTATTCGTGGGTCCTCGGCAGGTTCTCGCAGTTGGTGCCGTCCTGCTCGAACAGGTAGGGGATGGCGTCCATCCGGAACCCGTCGATGCCCAGGTCCAGCCAGAAGCGCAGCACCTCCAGCATCGCGTCCTGGACGTCCGGGTTCTCGTAGTTGAGGTCCGGCTGGTGGGAGAAGAACCTGTGCCAGTAGTACTGGCCGCGCACCGGGTCGTGGGACCAGTTGGACGTCTCGGTGTCGATGAAGATGACCCGGGCGTCCTTGTAGAGCTCGTCGGAGTCGCTCCACACGTAGAAGTCGCCGAACGGGCCTTCGGGGTCGTGCCGGGACGCCTGGAACCAGGGGTGCTGGTCGCTGGTGTGGTTCATCACCAGGTCGGCGATGACCCGCATACCGCGCTTGTGCGCTTCGTCCACCAATTTCACGAAATCGCCGAGATCTCCGAACTCGGGAAGAATCTTCATGAAATCTGCGATGTCGTAACCGCCGTCGCGGAGCGGCGATTCGTACAGGGGCAGCAACCAGAGGCAGTCCACGCCGAGCCACTGGAGATAGTCCAGCTTGTCGATGAGGCCGCGGATGTCTCCGGTGCCGTCTCCGTTCGAATCGGCGAACCCCCGGATGAGCACCTCGTAGAAGACGGCGCGCTTGAACCAGTAAGGATCGCGCGGCTTCTCCTCGTCAAAGGTGTTCGGAATGGGCTCAGGTAGCTGACTCACCAGTGGACTCCCCGCTTTTGTGCCGGTATCGCGTACCCGGCCGGCTCACCGCTGGTTCGCCGTCGCGGAACGCAAAGTGAAGATGTGTGCTGGGTGGATATGGGGGTCGAGGCGCACGTAGTTGTTCTGCCGCCAGCGATACGACTCGCCTGACAGCTCGTCGTCGACGAGGAACTCGGCATGCCAGTCGAGACCGAGGGCCGGCATGTCCAGCGACACCGTGGCCTCATGGGTGTTGTGTGGATCGAGATTCACGACCGTCAGCACCACGTCGCCCAGGCCGTGCCGTCGTGTGGCCGTGTCGTAGGCGCCGGGCAGCCGCTTGGAAAAGCAGACCACGTCCGGATGGTCGACGCTATGGAACCGTAGGTTACGCAGTTCCTGGAGCGCCGGGTGTGCTCTTCGCAACAAATTAAGTTGCGTGATGAAGGGAGCCAGGCTACGGCCTTCTCGCTCGGCCTCCACCCAATCGCGAGGTCTGTACTGATATTTCTCGCTATCTAGGTATTCTTCACTACCGGGGCGAACCGGGACATTCTCCGCAAGTTCATATCCGGCATAAACGCCCCACGTCGGCATCGCCATCGCCGCGAGGACCGCTCTGATGCGGAATGCCGGGACTCCCCCGTGCTGGAGGTATTCGTGGAGAATGTCCGGAGTATTGACGAACACGTTCGGCCGGAGGAAATGGGACGTCTCGTGAGAGAGCTCGTTGAAATAGTCCTCGACCTCCTGCCGGGAGTTCTTCCACGTGAAGTAGGTGTAGGACTGGTGGTAGCCGACCTTGGCCAGCCCCTGCATCATCGCCGGGCGGGTGAACGCCTCCGCCAGGAACAGCACGTCCGGGTCGGTGGAGTTGATGTCGGCCAGCAGCCGCTCCCAGAACGCCACCGGCTTGGTGTGCGGGTTGTCCACCCGGAAGATCCGCACGCCGTGGTCCATCCACAGCCGCACCACCCGCTTGACCTCGGCGTAGATGCCCTCCGGGTCCTTGTCGAAGTTCAGTGGATAGATGTCCTGATACTTCTTCGGCGGATTCTCCGCGTAGGCGATCGAGCCGTCGGCGCGGATGTTGAACCACTCCGGGTGCTCCTTGACCCACGGGTGGTCGGGAGCGCACTGCAGGGCCAGGTCGAGGGCGACCTCCATACCGAGGTCGCGGGTCTTGGCCACGAAGGCGTCGAAGTCCTCGAAGGTGCCGAGGTCGGGGTGGATGGCGTCGTGCCCGCCGTCCTCGGAGCCGATCGCCCAGGGGGAGCCCGGGTCGTACGGCTCGGGCGTCAGCGTGTTGTTGCGGCCCTTGCGGAAGCTGTGCCCGATCGGGTGGATCGGAGGCAGGTAGACGACGTCGAAGCCCATCTTGGCGACGGCGGGCAGTCGCTTCGCTGCGGTCACGAAATTTCCGGACTTAGGGGCGGTGTCTCGTTCGACGATCGCCCCCTCGGACCGCGGGAAGAACTCGTACCACGATCCGAACAGCGCCCTGCGCCGATCGACCCTGATCATGCGCCGGGGCGACTTGGTGACCAGATCCCGCAGCGGGTGCGCGCGCAGCAGCTCCGCCGTCTCCGGAAGCTGGGCCACCGCGAACCGCGCGCGCGGGTCGAGCTGCTGGTCGCGCAGCTTGGCCGCCACCGCCAGGAACGCGGCCCGGTGGCCGCAGACGTGGGCGTCCGCGGTCGCCTCCCGCGCCTCCGTCGCGGCGCTCGCGCCCTTCGCGCCGGCCGTCCGGGCCGCCTTGCCGGCCTTGCCGCCCGGCGCCTTCGCGGCCACCGGCACGCGGGGCCCGGCCCCGCAGTCGGCGGGCCGTACGGCTCTGGCGGCGCGTTCGAAGAGGCGGGCGCCCTCCTCGCACATGAGCTCGGCGTCCAGGTCGCGCGGGATCTTGATGCCCGCGTCGTGGAGCCAGGTGGCCATGGGGTCGCTCCACGCCTCGACCCGGAAGTGCCAGTCGCCCTCGGTGGGCAGCGTCACCTCGACGCCCCAGCGGTCGGTGCCCGGAGCCAGTTCTCGCATGCGCAGCAGCGGTCCGCGCGCGCCGTCCGGGCCGATCAGCACGGCTCCGGCGGCCACCGCGTCGTGTCCCTCCCGGAACACGGTGGCGGCGATCTCGAAGGTCTCGCCCGCAGCGGCCTTGGCGGGGCGGCGCCCGCAGTCGACCGTCGGGTGGATGTCCTGGATTGGGATTCGTCCGATCATCGCGTCTCAAGGTAGCGGCGGCACGCCCGGTACCGCCGGAAAAAAGTCGGCAAAAAAGATCTTCGCTTTTTCAAAAGGCCCCGCGACCAGCATCGGGGCAGGACGAGGCCCTGCCCCCTCGTGGACGGCCACGTCCGAGGGGGCAGAGCTTGCGGCCCATAGATGCGTTGCCCCAATAGTCCATCTTCATGCCTGTCGGCGGAAGAGTGCGGGATCTCTTACCCGACGGCGAGTTGCACGAAGTAGCGATCAAGCCGGTTACCTCGTGGCAAGTTGCGTGAAGTAGCGATCAACCCGTCTTTGATGTGTTTGGGGGCGATTGATAGCGGTGAGGGGGAGACGCGTGAGTGTTTAGGTCGCCCTCGTGGCGCTGAGTAACTAGGGTCTGGCACCGTGAGAGCAATCCGCAGGTTCACCGTCCGCACCGTCCTTCCTCCGGAGCTGGCCTCCCTCGGCGAGCTTGTGCACAATCTGCGCTGGTCGTGGCATCCCGAGACGCTCGACCTCTTCGCCGAGGTCGATCCGGTCGTCTGGGAGCGGGTCGGCCACGATCCCGTCGCCCTGCTGGGCGCCGTCGACGCGGGCCGCCTCCGTGAGCTGGCCGCCGACCGCCGGTTCCTCCGGCGGGTCGCCGACGCCGCAGACGACCTCCGCGAGTACATGACCGCGCCGAGGTGGTACCAGACCATCCCCGACGCCCCCCGGGCCATCGCCTACTTCTCGCCCGAGTACGGCATCGCCGCCGCCCTGCCGCAGTACTCCGGCGGCCTGGGCATCCTGGCCGGCGACCACCTCAAGACCGCCAGCGACCTCGGCGTGCCGATCCTGGCCGTCGGCCTGCTGTACCGGCACGGCTACTTCACCCAGTCACTCTCGCCCGAGGGCTGGCAGCTGGAGCACTACCCCTCCCTCGACCCCGGCGGCCTGCCGTTGACCCTCCTCAAGGAGGAGGACGGCACTCCGGTGCGCATCGGCATCGGCCTGCCCGAGCAGCGCACGCTGCACGCACAGGTCTGGGTGGCCCAGGTGGGCCGGGTCCCGCTGCTGCTGCTCGACTCCGACGTGGCCGAGAACGACACCGCCGCCCGTGACGTCACCGACCGCCTGTACGGCGGCGGCACCGATCACCGGCTGATGCAGGAGCTGCTCCTGGGCGTCGGCGGCGTCCGCGCCATCCGCGCCTACTCCCGGGTCAGCGGCCACCCCGAGCCCGAGGTGTTCCACACCAACGAGGGGCACGCGGGCTTCCTGGGCCTGGAGCGCATCCGCGAGCTCACCGAGAGCAGGCTCTCCTTCGACGAGGCTCTGGAGGCGGTCCGCGCCGGGACGGTCTTCACCACCCACACCCCCGTCCCCGCCGGGATCGACCGCTTCCCGGCCGAGATGATCGCCCGCCAGTTCGGCGACGACAACGCGTGGCCCACGGTCCCGGTGGACCGCATCCTGGCGCTCGGCGCCGAGGAGGAGCCGGGCAAGTTCAACATGGCCGTCATGGGCATGCGGCTGGCCCAGCGGGTCAACGGCGTCTCGGAGCTGCACGGCGCGGTCAGCCGGGGGATGTTCCAGAGCCTGTGGCCGGGCTTCGACGTCGAAGAGGTCCCGATCGGCTCGATCACCAACGGCGTGCACGCGCCCACCTGGGTCGGCCGCGAGATCATGGAGCTGGCGGGCAGGGAGCTGCCCACGCTGGTCGAGCGCGCCCAGGGCTGGGAGGGCGTCAACAAGATCTCCGACGCCGACATCTGGGAGATCCGAGGGCGGTTGCGCGGGCGGCTGGTCGACGCGGCACGCGTGCGGCTGCGTCGGTCCTGGCTCGACCGGGGCGCCTCACGGGCCGAGCTCGGCTGGATCGACGACGCCCTCGACCCCGACGTGCTGACCATAGGTTTCGCCCGCCGGGTCCCCTCCTACAAGCGGCTCACCCTCATGCTGAGCGATCCCGACCGGCTCCGCGAGCTGCTGCTCGACCCCGACAAGCCGGTCCAGATCGTGATCGCCGGCAAGGCCCACCCGGCCGACGAGGGCGGCAAGAAGCTCATCCAGCAGATCGTGAAGTTCGCCGACCGGGAGGACGTGCGGCACCGCATCGTCTTCCTGCCCGACTACGACATGGCCCTGGGCCAGCTGCTCGTCCAGGGCTGCGACGTGTGGATGAACAACCCGCTGCGCCCGCTGGAGGCCTGCGGCACCTCCGGGATGAAGGCCGCGCTGAACGGCGGGCTCAACCTGTCGATCCGCGACGGCTGGTGGGACGAGTGGTACGACGGCACCAACGGCTGGGCCATCCCCACGGCCGACGGCGTCGCCGACCCCGACCGTCGTGACGAGCTGGAGGCGAGCGCCCTCTACGACCTGATCGACCACGAGGTGGCCGACCGGTTCTATGACCGCGCCTCCGACGGCCTGCCGCTGCGCTGGCTGGAGATGGTCCGGCACACCCTGACCTCCCTCGGTCCCAAGGTCCTGGCCGGCCGGATGCTGCGCGACTACGTGGTCGGCCTCTACGCCCCCGCCGCCAGGTCGGGGCGTGCCCTGCTGGCCGACGACCACGAGCCGGCCAAGGGCTTCGCCGCCTGGAAGCTGCGGGTCCGTCAGGCGTGGCCGGGCATCCGGGTCGAGCACGTGGAGGCCTCGAACCTGGGCGACACGCCCGAGGTGGGGGCGGCGCTGGAGCTGCGGGCGGCCATCGCCCTGGGCGAGCTGAAGCCCTCCGACATCCGGGTCCAGGCCGCCTACGGCCTGGTCGGGCTACACGACGAGCTGGTCGGTCCCGCCTACGCGAACCTGACCCTGGAGACGGAAGGCGACGACGGCAAGGCCGTCTTCAGCGGCACCGTCCCGCTGGACCGCACCGGATCCTTCGGCTACACCGTCCGGGTCGTGCCCGACCATCCCCTCATGGCGGCCCCCTCCGAGCTCGGCCTGGTCGCCGTCCCGGAGGAGCCGGCGGGAATGACGAACGGCACCCTGCGCTGACCCGAGGCCGGGCCGGACCGGTGACGGACGGATCGGGGAGAGCGGGCTCACGCCCGGCTCCCCCCGATCGGTTCGCCGGATCTCTCAGGCGAGGGACACCACGACGTCGTCGGCCTTGACGAACATCACGCGGTGGCCGAACTGGATCTGGTAGTACTTCAGCTTGCCGCGGATCACCTTGTGCTGGGTGGCGTCGAAGGTCACCGCCCGGTAGTACTCACCCTGGGCGGCCAGGCCGAGGGTGTAGCGCTGGCCCGCGGCGAAGGTGTACTGCAGCGGCGTGATCGCCTGGACCGGCACGTCCGCCGGGTAGGCCTCCGGCTCCGGGTAGGCCCTGCCGTACACCGGGACGCTCGCCAGGCCCGGCTTGGGCGTCACCACCAGGCCGCGCGAGGGGACCGCGGTGGGCTGGGCGGCGGGGTTGTGGAACCAGGCCTTCTGGCCGAGATACCAGATCGCCGTCCAGTCGCCCTGGCGCTCGGCCACGGCGTAGCGCTGGCCGGTGTTGGCGCGGGCGCTGTGGTCGTAGACGCTGTAGAGCGAGTCACCGGTCGGGTGCTTGCCGATGTCCTTGACCAGCGGGGCGTCCTCGCGCGGCTCGGTGCGCAGCCAGACCGACGACGAACCGTGCGGGGCGCAGTCGGCCGAGGGGTTCTTGCGGTCGCAGCCGTAGTAGTAAGGCTGGTTCTTCGCGTAGTCGGGCAGGATCATGACCGACTCCGCCTTCGGCCCGCCGGAGGCGTGCAGCGGCCTGCCGAGCAGCTGGAAGTAGTGCGCCCAGTCCCAGAAGGGGCCCGGGTCCTCGTGCATGCCGCGCACGGTGCTCGGCAGGGTGCCCGGCACGTTGTCGTGGCCGATGATGTGCGCGCGGTCCAGCGGGACGCCGTGCCGCAGGGCCAGGTAGCGCACCAGCTTGGCGGAGGCACGGTACATCGCCTCGGTGTACCAGGCGCCGCCCTCGCCGAGGAAGCCCTCGTGCTCCAGACCGATCGACTTGGCGTTGACGTACCAGTTTCCGGCGTGCCAGGCGACGTCCTTGGTCTTGACGTGCTGGGCGATGTGACCGTCGTTGGAACGCAGCGAGTAGTGCCAGCTCACGTAGGTGGGGTCCTGCACCAGCTTCAGGGAGGGGGCGAAGTAGCCCTCCATGTCGTGGATGACGATGTAGTCGACCTTCTGGTTCCACGGCCGGTCGGAGAGGTCGTGGTTGCCGTAGTCGTCGTCGGGCAGGGCCTGGTAGGGCGCCGGGACCCACTCGCAGGAGACGGTGGGCGGGCACTCGACGCCGTCGCGGCGCGGCCGGTGCAGCCCGAGCCTCTCCAGCCACTTCTCGATCTTCCCCAGGTCGGGGAGCGCCCGCAGCCCGACCTTCTGGCCGTCGTCGGTGACCCGCTCGGCGCCGGACCGGATCGTGTCGTACACCTCGTCGGCGAAGACCTTCGCCGCGTCGGCCTCGGTGGCGCCCGAGTAGCGGGCCACCGCGCCGTACCACTCGGCGGGATCGGCGCTGAGCGGCGCGCCGAGCTGCTTTTGGTAATCGGCCAGCAGGGCCGCGCCGCCGCGGATGTTGGCGGCCGGGTCGGCCCGCAGCTCCTCACGGCTCGCGCCGGTGAGCTCGGCGGCCTTCTCCAGCGTCTTGAGCGACGCGGGGATCGCGGCCGGGGGCACGGTCTGCTTCGGGACCGTGAACGGCCGGCTCTCGTCGCCCCGGGGGTCTTCCTCGCCCTGGCCATGGTGGTCGGCGGCGGGTTCCGTGGCGAGCGCGGCGGCGTCGGTGAGGTGCATGGGGCCGAATCCGGCGGAGTTGCTCGGCCGGCCCGCGTTGGCGTCCCAGCGTGACTCCAGATAGGACACGCCGAGAAGGATGCTCTCGGGCACCTCGTAGGTCTTGGCGGCCTGGCCGAAGGCCGCCTGCCGATCGTCCGGGGCCGTCTGGGCGGCCGACGCCGGTTGTGTCAAGGCGAGGCCGCCGACGGCCAGGACGGCCGCGGCCGCCATCCGGAGCGGCGTGGATCGTTGCATGGGGGGAACTCCTCGGCTGGGGGATCCGATGCAGCCAGACTGCGAAGTTAAGATCGCGATGTCAATAAGTTTCTTCATATTTGTGACAATCAGCGAAGAATTCCTTCACTATCTGGCGGCGTCGAGGTCGAGCCGTCGCGGAACCGGTGGCCGGCCCGCCGGCCGGCCACCGCGGAACCGGCGGGCTGCAGACCGGCCGCGGTCACGGACATGCTGTCCGGTTGCCTTGTTCAAGGCTGTGACCAGCGATTTCTTCGGTCCAACGGGGTGTTTCGAGGGTTGTTCCCGCCCTCCGGAGGGGAATGGCTACAGGGCCAGGACCTCACTCACACCTGGAGACAACAGTGGACGGATGGACGTTCGAGGGCCAACCCGGCGCGCTGGGCGACACCACGGTGACCCTGGTCGAGGGCGGGTCCTTCTGCGTGTGCGCGCGCAGCGGTGACATCGTGCAAGGGGGCGCGCAGGGTGTCTACCACGCCGACACCCGGCTGCTGTCGCGTTGGGAGCTGAGAGTGGACGACGTCCCGGTGGAGGCCCTGCGGGTGCTCACGGCCGAGCCGTACCACGCGACGTTCATCGGCAGGGCGGGACCGCGGCCGGGGCGGGCGGAGAGCAGCCTGCTGGTGATCAGGGACCGCTACGTCGGGGGCGGTCTGCGCGAGGACCTGACGCTGCGCAACATGTCCGACGAACCGGCCGGGTGTGTGGTCGACATCCACGTCAGCTCGGACGTGGCCGACCTGTTCGAGGTCAAGGCCGGCCGGGTCCGATACGTGCCCGACGTGGAGATGACGCCCGACAGGTCGGGGCTGATGATCTTCTCCACCAGCCGGTCACGCGGGGCCAGGGTGCTGGCCGAGCCCGCGCCGTTCGCGGTTCCGGGCATGCTCGTCTTTCGCATCGTCGTCCCCGCGCGGGGTGAGTGGACCGTCAGCCTGCAGGTCAACCCCATCCTGGAGGGGGAGGAGTCGCCCGCCTGGTTCTCCACCCATCACCCGCTGGAGCACGCCGAGCCGGCAAAGCGCCGCGCGGACTGGAGGCGGCTGAGCCCCGCGATCAGCACCCCCGACCGCGCCCTCGCCAAGGTGCTGCGATGCTCCAGGGAGGACTTGGGGGCGTTGCGGCTGTTCGAGTCCGACCGGCCAGACGAGCCGCCGAGCATCGCCGCGGGCGCGCCGTGGTTCATGACCCTGTTCGGCCGCGACTCGCTGCTGACGTCGTGGATGGCGCTGCCGCTGGACCAGTCCCTGGCGCTGGGCACCGTGCGCCGCCTGGCCCGGCTGCAGGGCAGGATCGACGACCCGCTCACCGAGGAGGAGCCCGGCAAGATCCTGCACGAGCTGCGCTTCGGTGTGCAGACCGGCTCCTCGCCGCACGGCGGCCTGGCCTACTACGGTTCGGTCGACTCCACCCCGCTGTTCGTGATGCTCCTGGGCGAGCTGCGCCGGTGGGGCGTGTACGGCGAGGCGGTCCAGGAACTGCTGCCGAACGCCGACGCCGCCCTCGACTGGATCACCAGATCGGCGGACCCCTTCCTGTTCTACCGCCGCAAAACCGACCACGGCCTGCTCAATCAGGGTTGGAAGGACTCCTTCGACGGAGTCAACTTCGCCGACGGCACCCTGGCCCGCCCGCCCATCGCCCTGGCGGAGGTCCAGGGCTACGTCTACGCCGCCTACAACGCGCGCGCCCACTTCGCCCAAGAGGCCGGCGACCGCGCGCTGAAGGAGCACTGGATGGACCGCGCGGCACGCATCCGGGAGGCGTTCAACGAGCGGTTCTGGCTGCCGGACCGGGGCTACTACGCCGTCGGTCTCGACGGCGGGGGCCGTCCCATCGACAGCCTCGCCTCCAACATGGGGCACTGCCTGTGGACCGGCATCGTCGACGAGGACAAGGCGGAGTCCGTCGCCCGGCACCTGATCTCGCCGGAGATGTTCACCGGCTACGGCGTGCGCACCCTGGCCTCCAGCATGGGCGCCTACAACCCGATGAGCTACCACAACGGCTCGGTCTGGCCGCACGACAACGCCATCGTCGTCTCCGGCCTGATGCGCTACGGCTTCGCGGAGGAGGCCCGGCGGATCGCGGCCGGCCTGCTGGAGGCGGCCGAGGCCTTCGGCTGGCGGCTGCCCGAGCTGTTCTGCGGGTTCGACCGCGACGAGTTCACCCTGCCGGTTCCCTATCCCACCTCCTGCTCCCCGCAGGCCTGGGCCGCCGCGACCCCGATCCAGCTCGTCCGCTCGCTGCTCCGTTTCGACCCGTGGGTCCCCTACGGCCACATCTGGGTCGATCCCGTCGGGCTGGACAACCTGCGGATCACCGGCATCCCCATCGCGGGCGCCCGGATGGACCTCGAGGTCACCGAGGGCGGGGTCTCCGTCACCGGCCTGCCCGAGGGGATCACCGTGCACCACGAACCCCGGCGTCCCATGACGGCGGCCCTCCACCACGTCTCGTGAAGCCGTCCTCCGGAACCGTCTCCTGAGGCTCCCCGCGTCTCCCGGAGCCCCGACCAACCCGTCCCCCCGGATCAGTTCATTCGGATGTCGCCGGCAGGCCGGGCGACCGTAGGCGAGGTTGACATGGTTTCTGAGACAGGCGTTGCGCGGTGGCGGGACGGGATGCGCGTCGTGATGATCGCCCCTCCCTGGTACGACGTGCCGCCCAGGGGCTACGGAGGCATCGAGTCGATGATGGCCGAGCTGGTGGCCGGGCTGTCCCGGCGCGGGCACGACGTGACCCTCATCGGGGCGGGCAAGGCGGGGACGTCCGCGCGTTTCCTGGCCACCTACGATCTGGCGCCCTCCGAACGGATCGGCGAGGTGATGCCCGAAGTGCTGCACGCGGCCAGGACACAGGAGATCCTCTCCGGCCTCGACGCCGACATCGTCCACGACCACTCGCTGGCCGGACCGCTGACCGCGGCCGCGCGGAGCGCGCCGACCCTGGTCACCTGCCATGGGGAGGTGGACGGCGAACTCGGCGACTACTACCGGGCGCTGTCCGGGGAGGTGTCGATGGTCGGCATCTCCGAGGCCCAGCGGCGGATCGCCCCGGACCTGAACTGGGCCGGGGTGGTCCACAACGCCGTCGAGACGGACTCCTTCCCGTTCCGGGAGCACAAGGAGGACTGGGTCCTGTGGCTCGGCCGGTTCAACGAGGACAAGGGCGCGCACCTGGCCATCGACGCCGCCCGCGCGGCCGGGCGGCGGATCCTGCTCGCCGGCAAGCTCACCGAGCAGGTGGAGCACGACTACTTCGAGGAGCACGTCAGACCCCGGCTCGGCGACGACGCCGAGTACGTCGGCGAGGCCGACGCCGCCCGCAAACGGGAGCTGCTGGCGGCGTCCCGCTGCCTGCTCTTCCCGATCCTTTGGGAGGAGCCGTTCGGCATGGTCATGATCGAGGCGATGGCCTGCGGCACTCCCGTGGTCGCCCTCGGCCGGGGAGCCGTGCCCGAGGTGGTCGTGGACGGGGTCACCGGATTCGTCCGCGCACACGCGCAGGAGCTGCCCGAGGCCATCGGGAAGGCCGGCGCGATCGACCCGCACGCCTGCCGCTCCCACGTCCGGAGCCGCTTCGACTCCGAGGTGATGACCGAGCAGTACGAGAAGATCTACCGCCGGGTGATCGCCGGCCTCGTCGACCCCACCGACGGAACCATGAGCCTGGCACTGCCCACGGGCTAGCCCGCGCCCTATGTTGGGGGGACGGAATTTTCGGCGGCGTTTCGGCGGAGGGACGGCCATGGGTGAGTTCGTGCGGGTGGAGACATCCGAAGGGGTCGCGACGATCAGGCTGGACCGGCCGAAGATGAACGCGCTCAACCGGCAGGTGCAGGAGGAGATCGCCGACTGCGCCCGGCTGGTGGACACCGACCCCGGCGTCCACGCCGTGGTCCTCTACGGCGGGGAGCGGGTCTTCGCGGCGGGCGCCGACGTCAAGGAGATGGCCGACATGTCCTACGCGGACATGTCGGCGCACTCGGCGGTGTTGCAGGACTGTTTCACCGCCGTGGCGAGGATCGGCAAGCCGGTCATCGCGGCCGTGACCGGCTACGCCCTGGGCGGCGGCTGCGAGCTCGCCCTGTGCGCCGACATCCGGATCGCGGGCGAGTCGGCCAAGCTCGGCCAGCCGGAGATCCTGCTCGGCATCATCCCCGGGGCGGGCGGCACCCAGCGGCTGCCCCGGCTGATCGGCCCCTCCAGGGCCAAGGACCTCATCTTCACCGGCCGCCACGTGTCCGCGGCCGAGGCGCTGGAGATCGGGCTGGTCGACAGGGTCGTCCCCGACGCCGACGTCTACACCGAGGCGCTCGCCTACGCCGCCGCCTTCGCCGGCGGCCCCGCCCTGGCCCTGCGCGCCGCCAAGCAGGCCATCGACCACGGCCTGGAGGTTGACCTGGGCAGCGGCCTGGAGATCGAGCGCCTGCAGTTCTCGGCCCTGTTCGCCACCGACGACGCCAAGACGGGCATGCGCGCCTTCGCGGAGAAGTCCCAGGCCAAGTTCACCGGCCGCTGACGGGCCGGGCAGGCGGGCGCCGGCCGGGATGTCGGCGATGATGTCGCGAAGACCATCCTGGTAGATCGAGCTTTGCCGGTATCGTGCCGGGTTATGGTTCGGTTGGTGAAGCGTGCTCTGGTGCCCGCCCGGTTGCGGCGGGCGGTCCTCGGATGGTTCGACTCCCGATACATCTCCCTGGCCGACCATCGTCAGGACATCAGGGACGCCCTCTGGGAGGTCCAGACGCTGGGGCGGGAGGTGACCGCGTTGCGGGCCGAGGTCGACAGGCTCCGGACGCAGGTGGCGAAGGGCGGCGTCGACCAGGTCCGGGCCGGACGCTGGGACGACGCCCACCGGCTGGCCCAGGAGACCGCGGTCGCGATGGACGGTGTGCTCCAGAACGAGGTACTGCTCTGGCAGGCCGTGGACCGCCTCCCGGCAGGCGCCTCCTCCGCGAGCGCGGACCGCTCCTCCGGGAGCGCCGCGTGAGGGTGACCTGGACGGCGGACGGCGGCGTCCGGCATCTCGCCTTCCGCCTGGACCCCGAGGACGCCATCACCGGGTTCTGCGCCGACGGCCAGCCTCTGAAGCTGGCCACCAACTCCTTCCGGGTCGAGCTGCCGTGCGCGCCGTACGACGTCCACCCCGACCTGCTCGCCCTGGCGGCGTGGACCGTCGTGGCACCGTGGACGCGGCGCGCGATCGTCTTCGACCGGCCGATCTCGCCGGAGCTCGCCCTGGCGATCCAGTCGGGCTGGGGGATCGAGGCGGGACCCGTCGGCGGGACGCCGCGCTCCGGCGGCCGGCTGGCGATCTCCTACAGCGGCGGCGCCGACTCCGCGGCCGTGGCCGCGATGCTGCCCGACGCGCCGTTCGTGCACTTCCAGCGGGTCTCCCACCCGCGGGTGCCCAACCGCTGGACCCACTACCGCGCCGACGTGCTGGCGTCGCTGGCCGAGAAGACGGGCCGCGAGCTCACCGTCGTCCGATCCGACCTGGAGTTCACACTCGCCGAGCCCCGGCCCGGCTACCCCGAGCACCACGCGGTGGCCGTGGGGGCGCTGCTGCTGGCCGACGAGCTCGACCTGGGCGGCCTCGCCTTCGGCTACGAGCTGGGCTCGCGCTGGCTGGGCGGCGACCGCTACCTGCTCCGATACACCCCCGACAACCCGATGTGGTCCCCGCACGGCGCGTGGGGCCGGGCCTTCGCCGCGGCGGGCCTGCACATCGTGCTCCCGGTCGGCGGGGTGAGCGAGGCCGTCACCATGCGCCTGGCCCTGGAATCGGACCTGCGCGAGCAGGTCCGCTGGTGCCTGCGCGGGGTGAACGGCCCCTGCGGCACCTGCGGCAAGTGCCTGTACAAGGAGCTCATCCAGGCCGCCGTCGAGCGCCGCCCGCTGCGCACCACGATCACCGCGAGCCGCCCGGTCGCGCGCAAGTGGCAGGAGCCTCCGCCGTACGGCGGGCAGGAGATGATCGAGTACGGCTGCGCGCGGGTGCCCGGCATCGAGGACACGGTCTTCGGCAGGGCCGCGGGCCACCTCGGCGCGACCGAGGCCTCGACGGCCTGGCTGGACCGCTGCTACCCGCCCGCCATCGAGGAGATCCCCGAGCCCTGGCGCGAGCAGGTCCGCGACTTCGTCGCGCAGGAGATCGGGTTCATGAGCGACGACGAGGCACGCCGCGTCGAGACATGGGGAATGTCGTGAAGGTATACGTCTCGGTGGACATGGAGGGCGTCACGGGGCTGACCGACCCCGAGGAGATGCACGCCGGAGGCCGGGGCTACGAACGCGGCTGCGAGCTGATGACCGGCGACGCCAACGCGGTCATCCAGGGCGCCTTCGACGCCGGAGCCGAGGCGGTGCGCGTCAACGACGCCCACGGCTCGACCAAGAACCTCAGGATCGACCTGCTCGACGAGCGAGCCACGCTCATCAGGGGACCGGGCAAGCCACTGCGCATGGGGCAGGGGCTCGACCCCGGCTACCGGGCGGCCTGCTTCGCCGGATACCACGCGCGGGCCGGGGTCCAGCACGGCGTCCTCAACCACACCTGGATGGGCAAGGAGATCCAGAACCTCTATCTCAACGGCGAGGTCTGCGGCGAGACCCGCCTGGTGGCGTCGTTCGCCGGGTCGCTCGGCGTGCCGGTGGCCCTGGTGACGGGGGACGAGGCCGTCTGCGAGGAGGCCCGCGAGCTGCTCGGCGACGTCGAGACCGTCGCGGTCAAGAAGGGCGTCGACAAGTTCTCCGCCGAGCTCCTGCCGCCCGTCGTCGCGCGGGCCCGCATCCGGGAGGCCGCCGCCCGCGCCCTCGGCCGGGTCGCCGACTTCCGCCCCTGTGCCCCCGAGCCCCCCTTCGTCCTCGGGGTCGAATGGAACTCCACCGCGATCGCCGCCGGATGCGCGATCATCCCCGGCGTCCGGTCGGCGGGCCCGCGCCACATCGAGTTCACCACCGACGACTTCTCGCAGATCATGGCGCTGATGGGGATCTTCTCCATGATCGGCGGCCAGATCGCCTGCGGCAGCGGCGTCTACGGCTGAGCGGTCATGAGCGATTCCAGAACGATGACGCGCCGGGCGCTGCTGGTCGGCGTGGGCGCGGCCGGCGGCGCCGGAGCCATGTTCGCCGCCATGGGGGCGCTGGGCCTGGCCCCCGACACCCAGGAGAAGGCCTTCGTCCCCCCGCAGCCCTCCGACTTCTCCCTGAGCGGCCGGGGCGCGGCGAAGGTGGTGATCCTCGGAGCCGGGGTCGCCGGGCTGACCTGCGCCTACGAACTGGGCAAGGCCGGATACGACTGCACGGTCCTGGAGGCCGCCGACCGGGTGGGCGGCAGGAACCTGACGCTGCGCGGCGGGGACCGGCTGACCGAGACGGACGGGGAGACCCAGACGGCGGAGTTCGAGGAGGGCACCTATTTCAACGCCGGGCCGGGGCGGATCGCGCAGTGGATGGTCACCCTGGACTACTGCCGCGAGCTGGGCGTGCCCATCGAGACCTTCATCAACAACAACGCCTCGGCCTACGTCTACACGCGAGGCATGACCGCCCCGTCCCGGGCGCGTACGGCCCGCGCCGACCTCTACGGCTACGTCGCGGAGCTGCTGGCCAAGGCGACCCACGCCGGCGCGCTGAACCGCCGGCTCACCGGGGACGACCGCGAGCGGCTGGCGGAGTTCCTCCGGCGCTTCGGCGACATCGGCGCCGACCTGACCTACCGGGGCTCCACCCGCCGCGGCTTCGAGACCTACCCCGCCGTCACCGGCGGCGTCCCGATCGGCGAACCGCCCTCGCTGAGCGACGTGCTCTCCGCCGGAACGGGCCGGGCGCTCACGATGGACTTCGGCTACGAGCAGGCCATGCCCATGTTCCAGCCGGTGGGCGGCATGGACGCGATCGTGACCGCGCTCGTCCGGGCGGTCGGCCGCGACCGGATCACGACGGGCGCCCCGGTCACCGGCATCAAGAACCTGCCCGACGGCGTCGAGGTGACCCACCGGGGCGGCACGCTCCGCGCCGACTACTGCATCGCCACCCTCCCGCCCCACCTGCTCGCCCGCCTCCCGCACAACCTGGGAGCCCCGATCACGGCCGCGCTCCGCACCCCCGTCCCGATCGCCGCGGGCAAGATCGGCCTGGAGTACGGCAGGCGCTGGTGGGAGATCGACGACCGCATCTACGGCGGGATCACCGAGACCGACCTGGACATCACCCACATCTGGTACCCCTCCTACGGCTACCACTCCAAAAGCGGGCTGGTCGTCGGCTACTACAACACCGAGGAGGACGCCCACCTGTACGGGAAGCTGTCCCACCGCGACCGCCGCAGCCGCGCGCTCACCCAGGGCAAGAAGATCCACGGTGAGAAATATCGCAGCGAGCTGCGCTCCAGCGTCTCGATCGCCTGGCAGCGCCAGCCGCACATCGAGGGCGGCTGGGTCTCCTGGCCCTCCCACCAGGGCGCCTTCACCCTCCTGCAGCGTCCGGCCGGCCGGGTCTACTTCGCGGGCGACTGGCTCACCCACCTCATCGCCTGGCAGGCCGGGGCCATGGAGTCGGCCCGCAAGGCCGTCACCGAGCTTCACCGGCGGGTCCTGAGCCTGCCGTCCTGAGCCCGCCGCCCGGCCGTACAGTCTGGGGAGCACACGATCCGAAGGAGACGGCCATGGAGATCGGGACACTGAACTGGGTACGGGCGGGCGAGCGGCCGGACCTGCTGGCGGAGCCGGTGGCACGCGCGGTGGCGGGGCTCGACGGGGTCGAGGTGGCGGAGATCGATCCGGCGCTGGCCGACACCGCGGCGTTCTGCGAGCGCTACGGCGTGAGCCTGGAAGAGTCGGCCAACTGCGTGATCGTGGCTGCCAAGCGGGGCGGTGAGGTCCGTTACGCGGCCTGCATGGTGCTCGCCACGATGCGGGCGGACGTCAACGGGGTGGTCCGGCGGCATCTGGACGCGCGGAAGACCTCGTTCGCGTCGCAGGACGACGCGGTCAGCCTGACCGGGATGGAGTACGGCGGGATCACCCCGCTGGGGCTGCCGGAAGAGTGGCCGGTGCTCGTGGACGAGGCCGTGGCGGCCCATCCGGGGGTCGTGATCGGAAGCGGTGTCCGCCATTCCAAACTCGCGCTGCCGGGCGCGGTGCTCGCCGGTCTGAAGACGGCGGAGGTGCTCCGCCTGGCGAACTGACGCCGAAAAGAGATTGAGTGTTACCCCGGTTTGGGAAACCGTTGAGCCCTGGCAGACGTTATTCGATCGAAGAATATGGCCTGATGGTTCATCTCATGGGCGGTGTTTAAGCCGGTATGGTTCTTCATGCCATGAATCAGGACGACCGACTGGGCCCCTACCGACTGCTCCGGCGGCTCGGTGAGGGCGGCATGGGTGTGGTTCACCTCGCCGTCGACCCTCAAGGACGACAGGTGGCGGTCAAGGTCCTGCGAGCGGAGGTGGCCGGCGACGACGTCGCGCGCCGCCGTCTCTCCCGCGAGGTGGAGACCATGCGGCGGGTGCGCAGCGAGCACATCGCCGAGGTCCTCGACGCCGACGTGACCGGCCACCGGCCCTACATCGTGACGCGCTACGTCCCGGGCAGCCCGCTGGACGAGCTGATCAAGCAGGACGGTCCGATGGATCTGCCCGCCCTGCTCAAGGTCGCGCACGGCGTGGCGTCCGCGCTGGCCGCGGTGCACTCCGTCGGGGTGATCCACCGCGACCTCAAACCGGGCAACGTCCTCATCCTGGACGGCCAGCCCGTCCTCATCGACTTCGGCATCGCGCAGGCCGTGGACGCCACCAGGCTCACCCAGACCGGCATGTTCATCGGCACGCCCGGCTATCTCGCCCCCGAGATCATCGAGGGTCACGAGGCGGGCCCCGAGGTGGACGTGCACGCCTGGGCGGGCACGCTGGTCTTCGCGGCCACCGGCCAGCCGCCCTTCGGTAAGGGCACGCTGGAGATGATCTTCTACAACATCACCGCGGGCAAGGCGAACGTGGACGCCGTCCCACAGGCGCTCCAGCCGGTGCTGCGGGCCGCGCTCCAGCGCGACCCGGCCAGGCGGCCCAAGGCCACCGAGCTCGCCGCCCAGGTGGAGCGCCTGCTGCCCCGGACGGCCCGGCCCCGGGTGCCCGACGAGATCACCACCCTCCCGCACCTCGACGACTCCGGCCCCGGCCGGGGCGGTCACGCTCTTCCCGCCGGGCCGGGCGGGCACAGTCTCCTTCCCGCCGGGACGGGCCTTCCTCCGGGCTCCGGCGCGCCTGGCCGCGCGGGCGACCCCGCGGACGTGCCGACGCCGGTGGCCTCCCGCCCGGGGAGTTCGCCGCAGCCCGCGCCGTGGCCGCCGGCTCCGGTGGCGCAGCCGCGCGAATACGTCTCGTTGCTCGGCGAGCAGCCGCCCGGCGACCCGTCGCCCACCCGCCGGTTGACGCCCGAGGAGCTGCGGCAGATCGCCTCCGCCTCTCCGGCCCCGCCGGCCTCACACGATCTGCCCACCGGCCTGCTCAGCCCCGAGGACATCCCCACCCGGGCCCGCTTCTCCACCGGCGACCGGCTCAGGCCGGCCGCCGCCGACCGGCAGGAGGCCACGGCGCCGGTGGCCGACGGCGACATTCCGACCCAGCGGGTCCGCCCGCAGGACCTGCCGGAATACGTCCGCGGCTACACCCCCCAGCCCGGCCCTCACCCCGGTCGCCCGCCGCAGGGCGCCCACGTCCCGCAGCCGTATCCACCGCAGCAGGCCCTGTTCGAGCCGGCGCCGTTCGAGCAGACGCCGTTCGAGCAGCCGCCCTTCGAGCAGGTCCCGTTCGAGCAGCCGCCGTTCGAGCGGACGCCGCACGTCAGGCCGTCCGCGTCGCCCTACCCGCAGCCGTCCCCGGCCCAGCCGCAGGACTCCGCCTCGCCCTACCCCGACCGGCGGCCGGGGCAGGCGCTGCAGCGTTCCAGGGCGTACGGCGTGGCGAGCGTGATGATGCTGGTCGTCATGACGGTCGCGGCGGTCATCGTGCCGGTCGTCGTCGCCGCCGTGGCGATCCCGGTCGTGATCCTGCTGCGCGCGGCCGACATCGCCCAGCCCGGCCTCAACACCCGCCGTGCGGCGGGCGCCGCCGCCGCCGACGTGTTCCGGGTGCTCGGCCGACCGGCCGCGCTGCTGAAGTCGGTGGGAATCACCGTCGCGCTCGTGCCGTACTCGCTGATCCTCGGCCTGCCGGTGACGCTGCTGCTGGCGGTGCTGGTCGCGGACATGTCCGTCGCCAACACACTGGGCTGGGGCGCGGCGGTCGCGCTGTGGACGGTCTGCGCAGGTCCCGGGGTGGAAGGCCCCGGCCGTCAGATGCGACGTACGCTGGCATCACTGCTGCCTTCGCGCAGCGCGGCCATCATCATGGCCTCGGTGCTGGGTGCGACGGCCGCACTCATGGTCTTTCTCGCAGCCGGCACCGTGGGGGACGGAGCTCGGCAGGCGCACTGGGCGCCGGTCGACGTCGGGACGGTGGAGAGAGAACTGAGCGATTTACGAAAGGCGGCGCGATGACGGGGGACACGCAGGCGCCCGAGCGGCTGGGCCCGTACCGGCTGCTCAGAAAGATCGGCGAAGGCGGCATGGGGGCCGTCCATCTGGGCCTCGACGAGAACGGGCGGGAAGTGGCCGTCAAGGTCCTGCACCCGCACGTGGCCGCCGACCTCAAGGCCCGCGACCGGCTCACCCGCGAGGTGGAGACCATGCGGCGGGTGCGCAGCCAGCAGGTCGCCGAGGTCCTCGACGCCGAGCTGACCGGCAAGCAGCCCTACATCGTGACCCGCTTCGCCCCGGGCCGTACGCTGGAGGAGACCGTCCTGGCCGACGGGCCGCTCCCGCCCGACGAGGTGGTCAAGCTCGCCCAGGGCATGTGCGCGGCGCTGGTGGCGATCCACGCCGCCGACGTCATCCACCGCGACTTCAAACCGTCCAACGTGATGATCGTCAACGGTGAGCCGCTGGTCATCGACTTCGGCATCGCCCACCTGGTCAACGCCACCCGGCTGACCCAGACGGGTATGTTCGTCGGCACCCCGGGCTACCTCGCCCCGGAGATCATCCGCGACACCGAGATCACCCAGGCGGCCGACGTGCACGCGCTGGCCTCGACGGTCTTCTTCGGGGCGACCGGCAAGCCGCCGTTCGGCACGGGCAGCTTCGAGGTCGTCTGCTTCAACATCATGGAGGGTCGGGCCAACATCGACCTGGCGCCCGTCTGGCTGCGCGGCTGGCTCCGCCGAGCCCTGGCGGTGGACCCCGCGGCCCGGCCGAGCGCGCAGGAGCTGTACCGCATGGCGCGCGCCCTCGACCCCACGGTGACGGCCTTCCAGGAGACGCCGTCCACCACCGTCCTCGACGGCGGCACCAGGGTGTTCGACGCCGACGACGGCACGAAGGTGCTCGGCGACGGCACGAAGGTGCTCGGCGACGGCACCAAGGTGCTGGGCGGGCAGCCCCAGGCATCGCCGTCGTCCACGCCGCCCCCGTCGTCTCCGCCGAACGGCACCCGGGTGCTGCCGCAGGACGACAGCTACTCCGACCTGCTGACGCCGGTGGAGTACGCCAAGCCGGAGCGACGCGAGCGCAGGCAGCGCCCCGCTCCGGGCCCCGCTCAGGGCCCTGAGCCGGGTCGCCCCTCCGGGGCCGCCCCGCCGCCCTACACCCAGGCAGGTCCGCCGCCTCCGTACGTCCCGGCATCGCCGGCGGCGCAGCAGTCGAGGTTCGCCCCGCCGCCCTACGCCGACCAGCGGGTCGCCGGCTATCCGGCACCGCCGCCGACCGGCCAGGCCAGGCCGTACGCGCCACCGGAGACCCAGCCGCGGCCGCACACCCCGCCGCAGACCCAGCCCCGGCCGCACACCCCGCCGCAGGACCGCCCGCGCTACCGCGCCGGTCACCCGCTGGCTGCGGCGCTGCTGCTGGTGATCGTCGTGGCGCTGGCCTGCGTGCGGCCGGTCATGGTGAGCGCGTTCGCGCTGGTCGCGGTGCTCTGCCTGCGAGTCGGCGAATACCTCTTCGGCGACCTGGCCGAGCGCCGCTCGGTGCGTGGAAACAGCGCCACCGACCCGATCCTGGCGGTGCTCGGCACCCCGTGGGCGCTGATCAAGGCGGTGCTCGCGACGGTGATCGCCGCCCCGCTGTCGGCGATGTTCGGCATGTGCGTCTGGGGGTTGCTGGTCTACGTCGGGCACAAGGGGACCGACCCGGCCGCCGCCTACGCGGCGGGCGCGTTCGTGGCCGGCCTGTTCGTGCTGCCCGGCGGTGGCAAGCCGCGCAAGGCCGTCGCCCGCGTGCTCAGCGGTGTGATCCGCAGCCCCGGGGCCGGCATGGTGACCACGATCGTCCTGGGTACGCTGGCGTTCTTCGCGGTGATCGCCGCGCTGCAGATGAAGACGTCCTTCGCGCCGTGGGACCGGCCGACCGACGTTATCGACGCGTTGACGATGCAGTGGAACGCCCAGGTGGAGAACGGCAAGATGGGCGTGATCGACCTCGTCGGCGGTCTCGTCAAGGACCTGATGCGAAGCCTCGGTCTCGGGTTCCTCACCTTCGGAAGCTGACCGGTGCGCGATCGGTCCCGCTGAGGCACGATGAAGGGGGACACGCCGGAGGGAGTCGCATGGGAGCGCCGGACGGTGAGCGTCTTGGTCCGTACGACCTGTTGTCGACACTCGGGGCGGGAGGCTTCGGCGAGGTCCACCTCGCGCTGGACCCCGAGGGCCACACGGTGGCCGTCAAGATCCTGCATCCGCATGTCGCGGCCGACGCGACGGCCCTGGCCCGGCTGGCGCGCGAGGTGGAGACCATGCGGCGGGTCCAGGGGCCGCACATCGCCGAAGTCCTGGACGCCTCGCTGCGGGGCGCTCGCCCCTACCTCGTCACCCGCTACGCGCAGGGCCGCTCGCTCGGCGCCGTGGTCGCCGCCGACGGGCCGGTGCGGGGCGACGATCTCGTACGGCTGGCCCGCGGCCTGGCCGAGGCCCTGACCGCGATCCACGCCGCCGGGGTCGTGCACCGCGACCTCAAGCCCGCCAACGTGATCCTGACCGACGGCGAGCCGATCGTGATCGACTTCGGCATCGCCTGCGCGCTCGACTCGGTCTCGGTCACGGCGTCCGGCGCGATCATCGGCACGCCCGGTTACCTGGCGCCCGAGGTGCTGGAGGGCACCGGGTCGGGGCCGGAGGCCGACATCTTCTCCCTGGGCGCCACGCTCGCCCACGCCGCCACCGGGCGTCATCCGTACGGCACGGGTCCGGCCTCGGCGGTCGGCTACCGGGTCGTCCACCATGATCCCGATCTGGAGGGCGTGCCCGGCTGGCTGGAGCCGTTGCTGCGGGAGTGCCTGCGGCGGGATCCGGCCGCGCGGCCGGCCGCCACCATGCTTCTGGAGCGCCTGGGCGCCGCGGGCCCGGCCCTCCACTCGGCGATCCCGCGCGCCCGTCCCGCCACCGCGTTCCGGGCGCAGGACCACCGGGCGCAGGACCACCGGGCGCAGGACCATCGGGCGCGAGACAGCCGGGCGCAGGACCATCGGGTGCGGGACGCCGAGGTCCGTGAGGCCACTCGGGCACACGAGGCCGTCGACCTCCAGGACGTCGCCCTGCACGAGACGGGGGCGGCGGCCGGCGCCGTGCAGGATCTCACCACCCGGGAATGGCGACCGGGACGCCGTCCGGCGCCCGGCAGGCTCTCGACGGAGGAGACCCGCGAGCGCCGCCGGACGGTCCTGCACCGCCGATGGGTCGTCGGGACGGGCCTGCTGGTGTCCCTGATGGCCGCGACGGCCAAGAACCCGCTTCCCGAGGTGTCACTCCTCCTGCTGACCACCTACGGCCTGGTGATGCTCGTCGACGGGGGGATCGCCCTGTTCGCCCGCCGTAACCGGTCGCGCATGATCGTCGATCTCGCCTCCGCCGCCGGGACCATCGCGCTGTGGGCCGTCCTCGGCACGTTCTTCAGCACGTTCACCCTCGCGCTGGCCCTCGGCACCGTCATCTTCGTCCTGGTCGCGATCCTGATGGCCAGCTGAACCCTGCCGCGCCGGGCGAGCCGAGCCCGCGCGCGAATTCCGGAATATAGTTCGGTATGGTGGGGGAGGTGACCCGCCGGGTGGCTGGGCGGCCGTCCGGCGCGAGCCGTATACGCTGGTGGTTTGCACCTAAGCTACCGATGGGTAACATGATGCCGAAGGCCAGGGCGGGTGCGTCCCGACCGGGCCACCCGCTGTCATGCCGCCCTCGGGCACCTGGCAGTCTTGGCACCACGTGCACGTGCCCCGCGTGTACGTACCGAGCATCCGGCGCCAACCGCAACGACGCGGTGGCGCACGCGAACACGGGAGGTCGGCCACCGGCCATGAACATCGTCGTCTGCGTGAAGCAGGTCCCCGACACGGCGACCGAGCGCAAGCTGAGGTCCGATGACAAGACGCTCGACCGCGATGCCGCCGACGGCGTCATCAACGAATTGTGTGAATACGCGGTCGAAGAGGCGCTGCGCCTGAAGGAGGCGCACGGCGGTGAGGTGACCGTCCTCACCATGGGTCCCGACAAGGCCAGTGACACCATCCGCAAGGCCCTGGCCATGGGTGCCGACAAGGCGGTCCACCTGGTGGACGACGCGTTGCACGGCTCGGACGCGCTGGGCACCTCCTACGCCCTGGCGCAGACGCTCAAGAAGATCGGTTTCGATCTGGTCGTGCTCGGCTCCGAGTCGACCGACGCCCGCACCGGCGTGCTCGCCGCCATGCTGGCCGAGCGCCTGGACGTGCCGCAGCTCTCCTTCGCCAAGAAGGTCGAGGTGGCCGACAGCACGATCACCATCGAGCGCGTCACCGACTATGGCTACGACAGGGTCGAGGCCGCGCTGCCCGCCGTCGTCTCCGTGGTCGAGAAGATCAACGAGCCGCGCTACCCGTCCTTCAAGGGCATCATGGCCGCCAAGAAGAAGCCGGTCGAGAAGCTCGGCGTCGCCGACGCCGAGATCGACGCCTCCCGGGTCGGCCTCGCCAACTCCTGGAGCGAGGTCGCCGACTTCGCCGCCGCCCCGCCGCGCGCGGCCGGCACGATCGTCAAGGACGAGGGCGACGGCGGCGTGAAGACCGCCGACTTCCTCGCGTCGAAGAAGTTCGTCTGAGAACGGGGGTTGGCTGAAGATGTCTGAGATTCTCGTTCTGGTCGAGCATGTCGAAGGTCAGGTCAAGAAGGTCACCCTGGAGCTGCTGACGCTCGCCCGGAAGCTGGGCACGCCGTCGGCGGTGTGGGCGGGGCCGGGATACTCTCCCGACGCCAAGGCCAGGCTGGCCGAGTACGGCGCGGAGACGATCTATGTGGCCGACTCGGCCGACATCGCCGACTACGTCGTGGCGCCCAAGGCGGAGCTGCTGGCCCAGCTCGTCTCCGGCAAGTCCCCGGCCGCGGTGCTCGTCGCCGCGACCGCCGAGGCGAAGGAGATCGCGGGCCGGCTGGCCATCAAGATCGACTCTGGCGTGCTCACCGACGTCGTGGGTCTCCAGGACGGCATGGTCGCCGACCAGTCGATCTTCGGCGGAGGCGTCAACGTCCAGTCGCGCGTGACCAAGGGCACCCCGATCGTCGCGGTGCGCCCCAACTCGACGCCGGTCGAGGCCGCCGCGGGCGCGGGCGCCGAGGAGCAGGTCTCCGTGACCGTCTCGGCCGCCGCCAAGGCGGCCAGGGTCGTCGAGCGCGTCAAGGAGGAGAAGGGCGCCCGCCCCGAGCTCACCGAGGCCGCGATCGTGGTCTCCGGTGGTCGTGGCGTGGGCTCGGCGGAGAACTTCTCGATCATCGAGAAGCTGGCCGACTCGCTCGGCGCGGCCGTCGGCGCCTCCCGCGCCGCCACCGACGCCGGTTGGTACCCGCACCAGTTCCAGGTCGGCCAGACCGGCAAGACCGTCTCGCCGCAGCTCTACATCGCGGCGGGCATCTCCGGCGCCATCCAGCACCGGGCCGGCATGCAGACCGCGAAGACGATCATCGCGATCAACAAGGACCCCGAGGCGCCGATCTTCGAGCTCGCCGACTTCGGCGTCGTGGGCGACCTGAACCAGGTCGTCCCGCAGTTGACCGACGAGGTCGTCAAGCGTAAGTAGCACGCCCTCGAAAACGGCGCCGCACGAGGAGTGCGGCGCCGTTTTCGATGGGCGGGCCCGCTGTCAGTACGAGCGGGCCCGGTCCAGTATGAGCGGGTCCGCTCAGCCGGTCAGTACGAGCGGGCCCGGGTCCAGCACGAGCGGGTCCGCTCAGCCGGTCAGTACGAGCGGGCCCGGGTCCAGCACGAGCGGGTCCGCTCAGCCGGTCAGTACGAGTGGGCCCGGTCCAATGTGAGCGGACCCGCTCAGCCGGTCGGGATGAGCGGGCACGGTCAGGCGGTCAGGATGAGCGGGCCCGGTCAGGCGGCCATCGAGAACTCGCGCTCGGGCGTCTCTGCCGGGGCGCGGACGCCGCCGGAACGGGGCAGGAACCGGGCGACCAGGCTGATCACGACTCCGAGCGCGACGGCGATGCCGAGCGCGGTCCCGAGCGTGGCGAGGTCCGACAGGAAGCCGATGGCCACCGGGCCGAGCAACAGCCCCGCGTAACCCATCGCACCGGTCTGGGCGATGGCCGGACCCGGGTTGTCGACCGCGCCGCCCGCCAGGGACATGGCCATCGGGGAGACCGTCGCCACCGCGATGCCCACGAAGAGCATGGCGGAGATGGCGACCAGGGACGTCGAGGCCGTGAGGACCACGGCGAAGGTGACGGCGGTGGCCAGCCCAGAGGTGATGATCATGCCGCAGGCGCCGAAGCGGGCCCGGACGCGGTCACCGGTGAGGCGGCCGAGCAGCATGCCCGCCTCGAAGATCGGGTATCCCAGTGCGGCCAGGGCCTCGGGGGCGCCGAGGACGTTGCGCAGGTAGAGCCCGTTCCAGTCGGCGACCGTCCCCTCGACCATGAAGGCGCAGAACGCGATCACGCCGAGCAGGTAGACCACCGGGGGCATCCGGTGACGGCGCCCCTTCGCGTCGGAGCCGGTGACCACGACGGGATCCGGCAGGTAGGTGCGGCTGATGACGACCAGCAGGGGCAGCGAGAGCAGGGCGATCAAGGTCAGGTGGACCGTGAACGACAGCCCCACCGCGATGGCCGCCGTGCCGAGCAGGCCCGCGGAGATCGCGCCCACGCACCAGCCCGCGTGCATGCCGTTCATCAGCGGGCGGCCGTAGGCGCGCTCGACCGTCGAGCCCTGCGCGTTCATCGCGATGTCCACCGCGCCGAACGCCATGCCGAAGAGTCCGGCGGCGACCAGCAGCAGCGGGAACGTCGGCGCGAACGCCAGCAGCGCCAGGGTGGCCGCGCACAGGGGAGCGCCGACCCGCAGGATGCTCCGGCTGCCGAAGCGGGACATCACCCCGCGCATCGACTGCATGGTGACCAGCGCACCCAGGCCCCACACGAGCAGGGTGACGCCGATCGACCCCTCGGACAGGCCGAGTTTGTCGGACAGCGCCGGAATGCGCACGGTCATCGATCCACACATAAGTCCGGCAAGCATGAATGTGAGAACCGCTCCGGTACGAGCCGTTCTCAGGTCGCGGGTCATGACTCAATCCCTTCAATGATGGTTCAGTCGCTGAAAATCGGGCACACATAAGCCGGTCGCTTCCGCAGAAGCGGAAGCGACCACCAGTGGGCACGAGAAAATGGTCGGCCAGGCGAAGGCGGAATGGCCGGCTGGCCGGTCAGGCGGGGAGCAGGCCGAGCAGACGCCGTTTCAGTTCGGCGTAATGGTCGTCGTCGTAAAGGTCGGGATCATGGCTGGCCACGTCCCACAGTCCTTCACAGGCGAGACGCACGATCTGCGCGGCCGCCGGGTCGGGCTCGCCGTCGAGCCCTTCGCGATGCCACCGGGCCATCGCCACGCGCAGCGGTGCGAGCAGGTAGAGGTTGCCGGACGCTCCGGTGACCACCGCCCAGCGTCGTAGCCTGCCGCTCTGTACGGCGGCGAACGTGGCGGCCAGATAGTTCTTGGTGTAGGTGTCGTGGCCCTGAGAGGCGATGAGCTGGTCGAAGTCCTCGATCAACCGCTCGACCATGCCCTTGATGAGGGCTTCCTTGGTGCTGAAGTGGTAGAGAAGGCCGCCTTTGCTGCAGCCGGCGCGCTCGGCGACGGCCGCCAGGGTGAGAGCCTGAGAGCCCTGGTCGCACAGCAGATCCTCTGCCGCGTCCAACAGCTCTTCCCGTCTCATGCAAGCTACTGTACCGTCTGGACGGTTTAGTAGCAAATCTGGGATGGCGCCCACCGCGACCCCGGATACGCTTGGAGGGCAAAACAGGGCTGGGGAGGGGAGTGCGGTCGTGGAGTCCGCCTATCTCGATCACGCGGCGACCACGCCGATGCTTCCCGAGGCGATCGAGGCGATGACCGCCCAACTCGGCAGGGTCGGCAACGCGTCGTCGCTGCACGCGGCCGGCCGCCGCACCCGCCGGGTGGTGGAGGAGTCGCGAGAGACCATCGCCGACGCGCTCGGCGCCCGTCCCAGCGAGGTGGTCTTCACCTCCGGCGGCACCGAGGCCGACAACCTGGCCATCAAGGGCCTCTACTGGGCTCGCCGCGCCAAGGGGGCGACCCGGATCCTGATCAGCGCGGTGGAGCACCACGGCGGGCTGGACCCCGCGCACTGGCTGGGCGAACGCCAGGGGGCGACCGTCGAGCTGCTCGACGTCGACGAGTTCGGCCGGGTGCACCCGCAGACGCTCCGCACCGTCATCGAGCGTGATCCGGACAGTGTCGCGCTGGTCAGCGTGATGTGGGCCAACAACGAGGTCGGCACCGTCCAGCCGGTCCGCGTGCTCGCCGGGATCGCCCGTGACCACGGCATCCCCTTCCACACCGACGCGGTTCAGGCGGTCGGCCAGCTTCCGGTGAGATTCGCCGACTCCGGCGTCGCCGCGCTGACGCTCTCCGGACACAAGGTCGGTGGCCCGATGGGCGTCGGCGCGCTGCTGCTGGCCCGGGGCGTGGACCCGGTGCCCGTGCTGCACGGCGGGGGCCAGGAGCGCGATGTGCGCTCGGGCACGCTCGACACCCCGTCGGTCGCCGGGTTCGCCGCGGCGGTGCGGACCGCGGTGGCTCGCCAAGCCGAGACGTCGGCCCGTCTGATCGGCCTGCGCGACGACCTGATCCGCAGGGTCCGCCAGGCCGTACCCGACGTGATCCTCAACGGCGACCCGGTGAACCGGCTTCCCGGCAACGCCCACTTCTCCTTCCCCGGCTGTGAGGGCGACGCGCTGCTCATGCTCCTGGACGCCAAGGGCGTGGAGTGCTCCACGGGCTCGGCGTGCTCGGCCGGGGTGGCCCAGCCCTCCCACGTCCTGCTCGCCATGGGCGCCGACGCGGTCCGGGCGCGGGGCTCGCTGCGCTTCTCCCTCGGCCACACCTCGACCGAGGCCGACGTGGACCGGTTGATCGACGTCATCGGCCTGGTCGTCGAGCGCGCCCGCCGGGCGGGCCTCAGCTGATCCGGTGGACCGGCCGGGACGGCGTCGTCGATGCCGTCCCCGGCGGGAGCGGTGGCGCTCAGGCCTCCTGGCCTTCGTGAGCGAGCGCCGACAACCTGGCGAACTGGTCGGCGGACAGGCTGATGTCGAGTGCGGCGAGGTTCTGCCCCAGATGGCCGATCGACGTCGTGCCGGGGATGGGGACGACCGTGGGCGAGCGGTGCAGCAGCCAGGCGAGCGCGGTCTGGGCTGGCGTCGCGCCCAGTTCCCCGGCCACGGCGGCGACCGGCCCGTCCGCGGCGGCGTGCTCGCCCATCGCGATGGGGAAGAACGGCACGAACGCGATGCCGTGCTCGGCGGTGAGATCCACGACCTCCTCGTGCTGCCGGGTGGCCAGGTTGTACATGTTCTGCACGCCGGCGATCGGCGCGATCTCGATCGCCTGCCGCAGCTGCTCGGCCGAGACCTCCGACAGGCCGATGTGGCGGATCTTGCCTTCGTCCTGGAGCTGCCGTAGCGCTCCGATCTGGTCGGCGAGCGGCACCTCGGGGTCGATCCGGTGCAGGTGCATCAGGTCGATCCGCTCGGTACGCAGCCTGCGCAGGCTCAGTTCGGTCTGCTGGCGCAGGTAGGCCGGGTGGCCGTGCGGCACCCACTCGGCCGGGCTGGGCCGGAGCACACCGACCTTCGTGGCGATGACCACGTTCTCCGGATAGGGGTGCAACGCCTCGGCGATCAGCTCCTCGTTGGCTCCCAGGGCGTAGGCGTCGGCGGTGTCGATCAGTTCGACGCCCAGCTCCACCGCGCGCCGCAGCAGCGCGATCGCGCCGTCCCGGTCCGTCGGGGCCCACCAGACGGGGGCCTCGGCCGGTGAGGACGGAGCGGGGCCGGGGCCGCCCGTCAGCCGCATCGCGCCGTAACCGATGCGCCGTATCCGGAGGTCACCGCCGAGGTCGATGGTCTGTCCGATGGGGTTCTTCACTGTGTTGGTCATGGATCGACCGTAGAATGTCACATTGATGTGAGATTCAAGGATTTGTGAGGAGCGTCACATGAAGATCGGGGACCTGGCGCGCGAGACCGGCGTGAGTCCACGACTGCTGCGCTACTACGAGGAGCAGGGCCTGCTCCACTCGCACCGCAGCGACGGCGGCCACCGCCGATATGCCGACGACGCCCCCGTCACGGTCCTGCGGATCCGTACGCTGCTGGCGGCGGGGCTGCCCACCGGCGTCATCCGCGAGATCCTGCCGTGCGTCGAGGGCCCCGCGCTCGAGCTCCACCAGTGCGTGCTGTCCCTGCTGCACAAGCAGCTCGGTGACATCGAGAGCCGGATCTCCGAGTTGCAGCACGCCCACACCGCGCTCGCCACGCTCATCGGCACGACCGAGCGGCACCACATCGCCGCCTGACGCGGTGAACGCCCAGGTTCGTCGCGCCGGGGTCATCACGCCGGGGTTCGTCGCGCCGGGGTTCGTCGCGTTAGGTTCGTCGTGTTAGGTGAGGAAAGGCGAGATCGCGGTCCAGCCCGGGTCGCCGACCACGTCGATCCGGGGACGGCCCTCCTCCCAGCTCACGATCAGCTCCTTGGCGTGGATGGCCGCCTCGCCCGTCGGGTCGGCGTAGACGTGCAGCACCCGCTGGCCCTCCGCGCTCATGTGCGCGGCGAACACGGCGCTGCCGTTCAGCCTGCTGATCCGTCCCGCGAGGCGCTCCTCGAAGTCGCGCAGCGCCTCCAGCGACGGTCCGACGGGCAGTCCGTCGGCGTCGCGGTGCCGGTAGGGCAGGGTGATCGCGATGTGCTGGTCGAACAGGGGATGGTCGACCGGGCGGAGCGGGTAGCGGGCGGTGGCGATCAGGCGGGCGCCGGTGGCCGTCTCCCCTTCCAGGAGCGCCCACTGCTCGTCCTGGAAGCCGGAGGCCAGATCGGCGACCACACTGGGCAGGTGTACGGCGGGCACCGCGTCGATCGGCTCGAACCCGGCGGCGGAGATGTCGCCGACCCAGCGGGCCACGTCGTCCTCGCCGAGCAGCCAGTCCAGAGCGAGCAGGGCGGCCTCGGTCCTGGTGTCGTCGTCCAGGATGTCGAAGATCGGATGGTAGGCGACCACGTCGACGCGGGGGTTTCCCAGCGGCGCGCGCAGGCCGAGCACGAGCTTGTCCAGCGCGAACTCGTAGCCGCCCACGTCGAGCGTGAGCTCCATGGCGTGCGGGTTGGCCTGCCGGGACGGATGGAACTCCCACAGCGCGTCCGCGGCCGGCGCGGCGGCGGCCCAGCGGTGTGCGGTGGGGCGCAGCTCCGGGTCTCCGGCGGAGGTGACCACGAGCGCCTGGTCGGCGTGCAGCCCGGGAGCGATCTCCCACACCAGGGAGGGGTGGACGACCTGCACCGCCGGCCCGATCCACTCGGCCAGCCGCTCGGCGTCGCCGGCGGCGACCATCGCGTCGAGCTCCGCTCTCACCTCGGCCCACCACGTCCAGAACTCGCCGATGCCGTCGGCCGGCTCGTCGGCGAATTCGCTCTTGCGCCCGAACAGTCGCATGACCCCGGATTCTCCCAGCACGACGGGACGCGCGCCAACGCGGGTACGCTCAAGGTGTTATGAGACTTCGTGTGCTTGCCGCCATGTCCGGCGGCGTCGACTCCGCCGTGGCCGCCGCCCGCATCGCCGAGGCGGGTCATGACGTCACCGGTGTGCATCTGGCCCTGTCGGCCAACCCCCAGTCGTATCGGACCGGCGCCCGGGGATGCTGCACGATCGAGGATTCGCGCGACGCCCGCAGGGCCGCCGACGTGATCGGCATCCCCTTCTACATCTGGGACATGGCCGAGCGGTTCCACCGCGACGTGGTCGAGGACTTCGTCAACGAGTACGCCGCGGGCCGTACGCCCAATCCCTGCCTGCGCTGCAACGAGAAGATCAAGTTCGAGGCGGTCCTGGACCGGGCCCTCGCGCTGGGCTTCGACGCGGTGGCCACCGGGCACCACGCGCGGATCGCCGACGGCGTGCTCAGCCGCAGCCCCGACGAGGGCAAGGACCAGTCCTACGTGCTCGGCGTGCTCACCAGGGAGCAGCTCAAGCACGCGATCTTCCCGCTGGGCGACTCCACCAAGGCGCAGGTCCGCGAGGAGGCCGCGCGGCGCGGCCTCATGGTGGCCGACAAGCCCGACAGCCACGACATCTGCTTCATCGCCGACGGCGACACCCGCGGCTTCCTCGCCGACCGCCTCGGCGCGGCGCAGGGACCGATCGTGGACGAGTCGGGGGCGGTCGTCGGCAAGCACGAGGGGGCGTACGGCTTCACCGTCGGCCAGCGCAAGGGGCTGCACATCGACCGCCCGGCCCCCGACGGCCGCCCGCGTTACGTGCTGTCCATCGAGCCCGTCTCCAACACGGTCACCGTCGGACCCCGCTCGGCCCTGGAGGTCACCGCCATCGTGGCCACCCGGCCGGTCTGGAACGGCCCGGTGACCGAGCCGCGCGAGCCGCTGGCCTGCACGGTCCAGCTTCGCGCCCACGGCGAGGTGTACGGCTGCCGCGTCCAGCTCTCCGGTGAGGAGGTCCACATCGCGCTGGACACCCCCGCCACCGGGGTCGCCGCCGGCCAGGCCGCGGTGCTCTATCTGGGAGACACCGTGATCGGCTCGGCCACCATCGCCACGGCGGCGTGACCGAATACGGCTAGGGCAGCGTGACCGACTCGCCCGGCTTCAGGCGGCGCATCTCGGCCTTCTGCTTGTTCGACTCCAGCTCCAGCCACATGTCGATCAGGCCGAGCCCGATGTCGTTGAGCATGCCGTCGTGGGTGGAGAAGGCCCTGGCCGGGCGGATCTGCCGGAGATAATCCACCATTTCCGACGCCTTCATCCACGGCGCGTTGGTCGGCACCAGGAGTGTGGGGACCTCGACCCCGGGCGGGGTGAAGGCGTCACCGGGGTAGAAGACCTCCTCGTCCACAAGGAAGCCGACGTTGCGCACGATCGGCAGGTCCGGGTGGTTGGGGGCGTGCCACTCGCCGACGACCCGCACCCCGAAGCCCGCCGTGTCGAACGTGTCGCCGTGCCGTACGACCTGGATCTTCGCCGGGACGTCGGTCAGCGTGGCCGCCACACCCTCGTTGGTCCAGATCTCCAGCGAGGGGTTGGCCTCGGCGGCCCGGCGCAGCCGGTCGGCCTCCACGTGGTCGAAGTGCTCGTGGGTGATGAGGACGGTCTGAGCCCCGTCCAGCGCGGACTGCTCGCTGAAGGAGCCCGGGTCGATCACCAGGACCGAGTCGCCCTTCTCCAGGCGAACGCACGCGTGTCCGAACTTCGTGAGCTTCATCGGTTCAGCCTAACGGGGGCGGGGCGGCCGGGGCCGCCCGGCCTCAGTAGGGCAGGTAGTCGCCGCCGTTCTCCAGGGATTTGATGCCGCGGTGCTGGGCGAGGGAGCCGTATTCGCCGTAGGTGTACAGGACTCCGGCGATGATGTTGTCGATGGGGTCCTTGATCACCTTGTGGCCCGGAGGGCTCCAGGCGGCGAACGTGGGCGGGATCGTCTGCATCAGGCCCTGGGACGGGACGCCGTTCCTCGCGTTGACGTCCCAGTTGTTCTGCGCGTTGGGGTTGCCGCCGGACTCGTGGAAGATGATCGTCCAGATCCGCTGGATGTCCTGGGGGTCGTTCGGGTCCAGGTCCTTGACCTTCTCCAGGAGCCCCTTCTTCTTCAGGAAGTCGTCGATCTTGCCTGACTTGATGATCGTGAGCGCTTCCTTGATCCACCCCACGACCTTCTCCTTCGGCTGGGGAACGGTCCCGCCCGACGACGTGCCGCCGGAGCCGATCACGCCGGACACGTCCCCGCCGGAGCCGCTTCCCCCGGAGCCGCTTCCGCCGGAGCCGCTTCCACCGGAGCCGTATCCGCCGGAGCCGCCGCTTCCGCCGGCGAGCCTCGTCCGCTCCGGATCGGCCAGGGGGGTCTTCTGCCAGTCGAGGGTGCGTCCGGGCGCCGGCACGAACTTCTCGTCACCGGCCGCCGGGATGTCCTTGAACGTGATCGACCGCTCGTCCATGTACTTCTTCAGGTCGGTCGCCGCCTGACCGACGGCCTTGTCGGCGTCGTTGAGCTGGGTGCGAGCCTCGGTGAGAGCCTGGTCGACCGCCGGCTTGATGTCCGCCGCGAGCTGCGCCTGGGTCTTCTTGTCCTTGTCGGCCCTGCCGTTGTTGACGGTGACGGAGTTGTTCCACTGGGTGACGAGGTTGCTGGTGAGGGAGTTCACCTTGGTCTCGGCGGTGTCGAGCGTGTTGGCGGCGGTGTCGAGAGAGGCCGCGCAGTCGGCGAGCGCGAGGTGCAGCGCGTCGCCGGCCTTGCCGTACTTGCGCATGTAGTCGTCGAACGCCTCGGCCGAGTCGCCCTGCCAGGCGTGGTCCACGGCGTTCACCGCGCGGGTGAGCTCGATGGCGTGGTCGTTCATGTCGCCCGCGGTGGTCCGCCACCGCGTGGCGATCGTGGTGATCGAGTCCTTCGTGCCGTTGACCTGCATGGCGATCCTGAGCAGTTCCTCGGTGCCCGGAACGACAGCGGGGATCGGCCCTCTGGGGCCGCTCCTGTCGGTCGACGGCTGCCCGCGGTCGTCGTCGCTCATGAGCCGTCCCCGCTCGGGTATTTGACGCTGCGGAGGTTCTCCTCCACGGTGCTCAGCGCCCGTTCGACGCCTTCGAGCTTGCTCTTGACGTCGCCCATCTCGGCGTCGACCGTCTTCTCGATCACGTCGACGGCCGCGGCCAGCCTGCTGGAGCTCTCCATGGTTCCGAAGATGTGGGAGTCGGTGGTCTGGGCGGGATAGGTCTCCGCGAGATGGTCGAACTTTCCGGCCAGCTTCTTCGCGGCCGTACGGCAGTCATCGAGCGCGTCGAAGTGGACATCGAGGTTCGCCACCGGGCCGACCCCCTTCCGGTGTTGGTGCAAAGCAGACGATGACGATCATAGGGGACAGGGGTCTTCCCGGGAGCGGATCGCGCGGGTGCCCTCCGGCCGTCCCTCGCTTGATGATGAGGAAATTTCTGAGCAAATTGATAGCTTTGTTCCTTGCGAGGTTGTGCGGCTTAGTGAGGGGGCACCGGTGAACGACGAGTTCCAGATGGCCATGGAGGGACTGGCCGATGAGTACAACCGGCAGGCGGCGCAGCTTCGCGATACGTACGGCAGGCTGAACGAACTGACCGCGACCGCGCAGTCGGACGACCGGATGGTGACCGTCACCGTGGGCCCGCGCGGGCAGGTGCAGGGCATCGAGCTGGACCCGCGTGTCTACCGGAAGCTGTCACCGTCGGAGCTGACCCGGTCGATCATGGAGCAGATCGGAGTGGCGACGGGTGAGGTGTCGGCCCGGACGCAGGAGCTGATGGCCCCGTTCGTGCCGGACGGCCTGCCGTATGAGGAGCTGTTCGGGGAGGGCGCGAGCTTCGAGTCGTTCCTGCCCCAGCCGATGAACCTGCCGTCGAGGGAGCCGGAGGGTCGTCAGTGACGTCGTCCGACCACTACACCAGGCCCGGCGACTCCGGCTGGTCCAACAGCTCCGGTGGTTCCGGTTCTTACGGGTCCGGCGGTTCCAGCGATCCCTACGGCTCCGGCGGCTACCAGTCGGACCCGTCGGGGCTGCGGCACAGGGCCTGGCAGGTCCACCTCACGGAGGAGTTCGTACGGGGGCTGTACATCGAGCTGGGAGATGTGTTCCGTGAGGAGGGGCGGCCTCTGGGCAACGATCAGTACGGTGCGGAGCTGGAGAAGAACCTCCCGCGCATCGAGTACGGGATATTCGGCGCGTTCAGCAGGTACATCGATGAGATCGAGACCACCCGGCAGAATCTGATCCAGAACGCCCGCGTGTACGAGGAGGTCAATCATGTGAACTCCTCTCCCTCCAACCCGCCCGACCCGCGCTGACGTGTGATCTCTCCCGAGGTTCGACCGGGTTCGTCCCCTGGCGCACCCGGCCCGGCTCTGGGCGCCGGGCGGGTGCTCCGCCGGACACGGCTCTTCACGGTGGAAGCCGGGCAGCCGCCCGGCCGCCCGCGTCACCGGAACCACGGCATCGAGACCCGGTCCGGTGGTTCCGGCAGGAGGCCGGCGCGGGCACACCGCCTCGGGTCAGCCCTCCTCGGGGGGTGACGGGGGCGCGAGGAAGGCGGTCTGCACCAGACGCGCGCCGTGCCTCCTGTCGACGAAGATGCCGCGGCCCGGCGGGAACGGCTGGGGCCGTACGTTGCCGAACAGGAACCCCTCGTCCTTGTTGCCGGACAGGATGACGGCGGGGCTGGCCATGTCCTTGATCTTCTGGATGACCGGGTCGTACATCGCCCGGCCGACGCCGCCCATCGCGCGCGACATGACGAGGTGGAGCCCGATGTCGCGAGCCTGCGGCAGCAGGTCGGCCAGCGGCTGGAGCGGGTTGGACGAGGTCGCCACGAGGTCGTAGTCGTCGACGACGATGTACAGGTCCGAGCCCTGCCACCAGCTTCTGGACCGCAGCTGCTCCGGTGTCAGGTTCGCCGGGGGCAGCCGCTTGAGCAGCGCGCCGCGCACGTCGTTGATCAGTTCGAGCGCCGCCGCGCTGGAGGCGGCGTAGCCGATGCGGTGCTCGGTGGCGGCGGAGTCCAGCAGCGCCCGCCGGTAGTCGATCACGATCATCATGGCCTGCTGCGGCGTGTGCCGGGCGACCAGGCCCTCGGTGATGAGCCGCAGCATGTTGGACTTGCCGCTCTCGGTGTCGCCCACCACGATGAAGTGCGGGTCGGACTCGAAGTCCAGCATGACGGGCGACAGGTTGGCCTCGTCGATGCCGATCGGGATCCGGTTGGGCCCGCTCTGCTCCGCGTCGGGCAGCGTCTCGGCGGCCAGCACCGCCGGCAGCAGCCGCACGGGGGGAGCGGAAGGCCCCTGCCAGGCCTCCCTGACGGCGTGGACGAGCGCGCGCACGCCGGCCGACAGGTCGTCGGCCTTCTGCACCCCGTCGATTCTGGGCAGCGCCGACAGGAAGTGCAGGCCTTCCTTGGTCAGGCCGCGACCCGGCACGCCCTCGGGCACGGCCAGCGACGCCTTGCGGTTGACCTCCGACTCGTAGGCGTCGCCGAGCTTGAGCTCCACCCGGTTGCCGAAGAGGTCGCGGATGCCCGGCCGGAACTCCGACCACTTGTTGGTGGCGGCCACGATGTGGATGCCGTAGCCGAGGCCGCGGGCGGCCAGGTCGGTGATGACCGGTTCGAGCGTGTCGAACTCCTGCCTGACGGTCAGCCAGCCGTCGACCACGAGGAAGACGTCGCCGAAGCCGTCGCCCTCGGTCGTCCCGTCGGCGAGCTGGCGCCGGTAGGTGGCGATCGAGTCGATCCCCTGCTCGGAGAAGTAGCGCTCCCGCTGCTGCAGGAGGGTGGCGACCTCGGCGACCGTACGGCGGACGCGGTCGGTGTCCAGGCGGCTGGCGACTCCGCCCAGGTGCGGCAGCCCCTCCAGCGAGGCCAGGGCGCCGCCGCCGAAGTCCAGGCAGTAGAACTGAACCTCGCGCGGGGTGTGCATCAGCGCCACGCTGGTGATCAGCGTGCGCAGCACGGTGCTCTTGCCGCTCTGCGTTCCGCCGGCGACGCCGACGTGGCCGGCCGCCCCCGACAGGTCCAGCCAGAACGGGTCGCTCCGCTGCTCGAACGGCTTGTCGACGAGGCCCACGACGGCGTGCAACTGGCCCCGGCCCACCCAGCCGGTCGTGCTGAGGCCCAGCTCGGGCGTCACCGACAGGGGCGGGAGCAGGTGCGTGAGGGTCGGGGGGTCGCTCAGCGGCGGCAGCCAGATCTGGTGGGCGGGTGGTCCCTGGCCGTGGAGCCGGCCGACCACGAGGTCCAGCAGGCTGATCGAGCCCCTGTCCGCCTGTCCTTCGGCCGCCGTGAGCTCCTTCTTGGGCTCCTCCACGATGGGAACCGGGACGAAGTCCGGACCGTACTCCACGACCTGACGCACGACGGCCTGACCGTCCGGCGACACCCCCTGGCTGGGGTCCACCTGATAGGTGCCGGACACGTAGGCGGCCTTGAACCGGGTCATCCCGGTGGTCTCGAACTTGAGGTAGCCGTTGCCGGGGGCGGACGGCAGCTCGTAGGCGTCGGCGACGCCGAGCACGACGCGGCTCTCCATCGCGGAGAAGGTGCGCAGGCCGATCCGGTAGGACAGGTGGGTGTCCAGGCCGCGCAGCCGTCCCTCCTCCAGCCGCTGGGAGGCCAGCAGCAGGTGCACGCCCAGGGAGCGGCCGAGCCGTCCGATCATCACGAACAGCTCGATGAACTCGGGTTTGGCCGACAGCAGCTCGCTGAACTCGTCGATCACGACGAACAGCGTGGGCATCGGCTTCAGGTCCACGCCCTGCTCGCGGGCACGCTCGTAGTCGCGCAGGGAGGCGTAGTTGCCGGCGGCGCGCAGCAGCTCCTGGCGGCGGACCATCTCCCCGTGCAGGGCGTCGTACATGCGGTCGACGAGGGGCAGCTCGTCTTCGAGGTTGGTGATGACCGCCGAGACGTGCGACAGGGTGTCGAGGCCCAGGAAGGTGGCGCCGCCCTTGAAGTCGACCAGGACGAAGTTCAGGATCTCCGACGAGTGGGTGATCGCCAGGCCGAGCACCAGCGTCCGCAGCAGCTCGCTCTTGCCGGAACCGGTGGCGCCGATGACCAGGCCGTGCGGCCCCATGCCGCCCTGCGCCGACTCCTTGATGTCGAGCTCGACCAGGCGGCCGTCCACGCCGAGGCCGATCGGCACCCGCAGCCGGTTGCGCCCGGCCCTGGGCCGCCACGTCATCGCCGCGTCGAGCCGGGTCGGATCGCCGACGCCGAGCAGGTCGGTCAGGGACGTGTTGATCGCCAGGACGTCCTGCGTCTCCCCGCCCTTGGCGGTCGAGACGCGCAGCGGGGCGAGCTGCCGGGCCAGGCCCTCGACCCGCAGGAAGTCCAGCCGGTCGGGGTCGCCCAGGCGGGTGGAGCTCGGCTTGCCCGCATGATCGATCTTGATCATGTGGAAGCCATCCGGCTGGATGTCCAGCCGTAGCGTGCTCTTCTCCTCGATCGGTCCCGCCGATCCGGACAGGTCGATCACGGTGACGCCCTGGATGGCGTCGGTGCCGAGCTGGGAGTCGTGCGGCACGTGCCCGCCGTCGATGATCAGCACGTGGTACGGCAGGGCGTCGGAGGAGGCACCGGGCTTGAACCGCGCCCGCTCCTTCAGCTCCGAGCCGAGCAGATGGTCGAGGTGGGACAGGTTCTCGGCCATCAGCCGCACCTGGCCGGCGGCGTCGGTCTCCTCCGGGTGCAGCGCGTGCGGCAGCCACTTGACCCAGTCCCACTGGGCCATCCACTCCTTGCTCGCGCACACCATGACCCGCATGTCGTCCGGGGAGTGGAACACGGTCAGCTGGGCGATCATCGCCCGCACGAGCTCGCGCACGGCGACCGGGTCGCCCGTCAGGTTGATCCGCGAGAAGGAGTGCAGGGCCACGGCCACCGGCAGCTCGGACACCGTCGCGTGCGCCCGGACGAACCTCCGCAGCGCGCCGGACGTCAGGGCATCCAGGTCCTCGATCGGTTTGGAGTCGGGAGGGATGAGCTGGATGGCGAGTTTCTGCACGCCGGTGCCGAGCCGTACCGTGCCGAAGTCGTCGTCGCGGGGCCGCCGTTCCCACAGGCGCTGGCTCATGGCGACCCACCACAGCGACTCGGGGGCGGGACCGCCCCACTCCAGGGCCTCGCGCTGCTGCTTGGCGGCCTGGCGCACCCTCTTGCGGACCTGGGAGAGATAGCGGAAGTAGTCGCGGCGCAGGTTGTTGAGCCGGCTCTTGCGCTCTCCTGACTGGCGGCCCATCTGGCCGATGGACATGCCCATCATGGACACGGCGAACAGGCCGCTCGCGACGTAGGTGATCGGGCTGGAGTTGCCGCCGGAGGTGAACATCAGGCCCATCGCGGCCCCGCCCGCGACCATCGGCAGGTAGGTGAGGATCGCCATGAACCCCTGCGACTGGACCTCGGGAACCTCCGGTGGCGATTCCAGCAGGATCTCGCCTCGTGGAGGCTTGGGCGGTGGGCGGCGCTCTGGGCGCCGCACGATGACGATACTCACCCCTGGAATCGCCTTCCTGATCGTTTGCGCTACTTACTACCAGAAAACGTTTATCGACGGCTGCCGCGCATGACCCCCGCCGTCCCCGATACCGTATCCGTGATGTTCCTGATGTCCGTGATGCCTGTGGTGAGAGGGATACGACTGTGAGGTCGCTGGCTCAACCGCCCGCGCAGGGGCCGATCCCACAGGGCGCGCTGGCCCAGTTCGCCGCGCCGCTGCCGACGCTGTGCCACGTCACGATCGTGGCCCCCCGCCGGAAGGCCGACCTGGCGCTGCCCGCGGACATTCCGCTGCCCCACGTCCTGCCCGGCCTGTTGCGCGAGGTGGGAGAGGTCGGCGGCGAGTCGGCGGCCAGCCCCGGATGGGTGCTCCAGCGGCTCGGCGGGGCCCCGCTCGATCTCGGCCAGAGCCTGGGAACCCTGGGCGTGCTCGACGGCGAGGTGCTCTACCTCAGGCCGCAGGAGGCCGTGCTGCCCCCCGCGCTGTTCGACGACGTGGCCGACGTGGTCGCCACCGGGGTCAAGGAGGGCTCCGACAAATGGGAGCCGCGGCACACCCGCCTGGTCGGAGTGGGAGCCGCGATCGCGCTCCTGCTCACCGGGGTGGCGGCCCTGGTGCTGGCCGGGCCGCCGTGGACGGCCGCCGCCGTGGTCGCCGGGGTCTTCGCCGTCCTCCTGGTCGCCGCGGGCGCCGCGATGTCCCGGGCGGCCGGCGACTCCGCGGCGGGCGCGCTGATCGGCTACGCGGCCCTGCCGTACGGCCTGCTGGCCGGTCTGCTCGCGCCGGCGGCCGCCGGAGGGCTGGGAGGACTCGGCGCGGCGCACATGCTCGCCGCGTTCGCCTCCACGGGCCTCGTGGCGACCATCGCCGTGATCGCGATCGCCGACGGCGTGCCGGTCTTCCTCGGCGCCGCCATCGCCTCGATGGCCGGAGCGGTGAGCGCGGCCGTCGTGATGGTCTTCAAGGCGCCCGCCGCGGGGGTGGCCGCGGTGACCGTCGCGATCCTGCTGGGGTTCACCCCGCTGGTCCCGGTCCTGTCGTTCCGGCTCGCTCGCGTGCCGATGCCGACGATGCCCACCAGCGCCGACGAACTGCGCAACGACAACCAGCGGGTCGACGGTCCCCTCGTCCAGGAGCGCACCGCCCACGCGCTGGGCTACGCGACCGGGATGGTCGCCGGAGTCGCGCTGGTCGCGCTGGTGGCGCAGGCGTACCTGGTGCTGCACGGCGGGTGGTTCGCCACGGCCAACGCGCTGGTCCTGTCGCTGACCCTCATCCTGCGGATCGGCGCCTTCCACGGGTTGGGCCAGCGGCTGTGGCTGACGGTCTCCGGCGTCGCCGGGCTCGTCATGTTCGCGATCTCGCAGGCCGCCGGCGTGGGAGGCGCCACAGCGATCATCGTGGTGATGGGGCTGCTGTGCGCCGCGGCGATCTGCGCGGGCATAGGCCTGTGGCTGCAGTCCGGCAAGCCGTCCCCGTTCTGGGGGCGTGCCGGGGACATCGTCGAGCTCCTGCTGATCGTCGCGCTGTTCCCGCTGGCCCTCGGCGTGCTGGACGTCTACTCCTGGGTCCGCGGCCTGTCCGGCTGAGCCACCGGGCCCGGTCCCGGCCGATCTTCTTCGTCACGACCCTCTGTCCGCATTGCGCCGATAGTGAGGGTGCGGTTAGCTTGCTGCGAAAGTGGCCGGTCGTCACTCGTGAGGCCGGTGGTGCCCATGTGGAGGGAATCGGTCAATGCAGGAGTTCGGGGACTTCGCGAACATTGATGTCGAAAAGCTCCTGAAGGGAGCAGACGAGCAGTTCGCCCGCATGGAGGAGATGCAGAAGAGCATGGCCGACCTCGTCGGGCGTGCGGAGGACGACGACGGCCTGGTCACCGTGGAGTACGCCAGTGAGGGGATCCGCGAGCTCCAGCTCCACCCCAAGGCGATGCGGCTGAGCGCGGGTGAGCTGGCCGAGAAGATCAAGGTGGTCGTCGCCGACGCCGCACAAGACCTGCAGAAGCAGGTCAACGAGGTCATGGCTGAGCTGTTCGGCGAGGAGGACAATCCGATGTCCTACATCAACGACCCGGAAAAGGCGATAAACCAGATCAAGGACGCGGAAGACGCCTACAACCGGACGTTCGATGATGTGATGGGCGAACTCGATCGCATCCGCCGCCGCATGGACCTGTAGCTCCGCCGGAGGCGCCGCGCCTGCGAACATTCGACCGTTCGCAGGCGCGAGAGCTTCGGAAAAGGTGCCTGGTCCTTCAGGTCTTGGGCGCTGTGGGGGTGGCGCTCGGTGACGGCTGGGAGGTGCCGGGCGCTGTGGGGGTGGCGCTCGGTGACGGCTGGGAGGTGCCGGGCGCTGTGGGGGTGGCGCTCGGTGACGGCTGGGAGGTGCCGGGCGCTGTGGGGGTGGCGCTCGGTGACGGCTGGGAGGTGCCGGGCGCTGTGGGGGTGGCGCTCGGTGACGGCTGGGAGGTGCCGGGCGCTGTGGGGGTGGCGCTCGGTGACGGCTGGGAGGTGCCCGGTGCCGTGGGGGAGGTTCCCGGTGCCGTGGGGAAGGTGTCCATCGATCCAGGCAAGCCCGGAATGGTGACCTGCGTGAAATCGGGCGCTGCGTCCTTGCCGGTAGGTGCGCCCGCCTGCTGGATCCGCTGCTCCATGGACGATGTCAGGAATGACAAGATCGTTTGTCCCGTAAACATGATAATGCCGACCGTCGTCAAGACTTTGAGGGTACCAGTGGCCTTCTTCTTCGCTGACAGGCGCCAGAAATTGCCGGCTGCTGTCGCAATCCCTTCGAGGACCGCTATACCGACCGGCCCGAATCCTCTGGCGGCTTGCTTGGCGATTGCTATCCCTAACAGCACGGTGGATCCCGTAGCGAAGAACAGCGCTGTGGCGAACGATGCCATCGCAGCACTGCCGAGGCTGTCACCGAGGTGATTGCAACATGCCTGGGTTTTGTCGACTTCTGCGTAGAATTTCTTGCATGCCGCCTGGAACTCCTCCTTTCCCATGTTCTTCCAGCTCTCCGGGTCTACTTTCGCAGTAACCCCATCGAGATCGGTGCGCACACTGTCGAGTGATTTGCCCAGCTCTTTCCAGATCTCTCCTACCCTAGCGATATCGCTCGCGCTGGAGAACGTTAATAGAATCAGCGGTATGGTCGCCTTGACTATGCGGCCGAACATGGGGTTGGGCGGCCCGGAGCCCAGCGCCGCGGCGGCTGCGCACTCGGCGATGGCAGTGGTGAAGAGGCCCGTGCCTGTATGATAAGGGGCAGCTACCATTTTCGTCAGCTTTCCTTGACTGTGCTCATGTCATGGGCCGTTTTCATGGTATTGGCGCCGTCCTGCAACTGTTTGGTCCACGTGTCGGCTATCTGTTTTTTTGCTGTGGCGATGTATTCCGCGATGCCATCGCGAGCCGAGTTGTGCGCGGTTTTGAGTGACATGCCGAGTATGCCGAACCCGGGCCACCCTACATTGATCCCCTGGGCGTTATTGTGGGCGTCGGAGAATTTCCCGCCATCGCCGGCGACGGCGCCGACCTTGGTCTTGAGGTCAAGCAACGCCGCGTCATTCGCATTGCGCCACCCGCCACTTACGCCGTTACTCTCGATGTACTGATCCCGCTCCCGGACGGCTGCCTGTTTCTTCTCCTCCTCGAGCTTCTTCTGTGCTTCTTCCTGCGCCTTCTTCTGTGCTTCTTCCTGCGCCTTCTTCGCTTCTTCTGCTGCTTTCCTCTGCTCCTCGGTCATGGACGGCGCGCCGCCGCCTCCGGGGAGGCCGCCGCTACCGCCTCCGGACGGTGGTGAGGGCAGATTCGGCGCCGCCGGTCCGCCGGGCACGTCACCCGGGCTTGCAGGGTTCGGGGTCCCCGGGGCGCCTGGAAGATCTGGCTTCGGGTCGTCTGGTTTGGGGTCGCCCGGCTTCGGGTCGTCTGGTTTGGGGTCGCCCGGCTTCGGGTCGTCTGGTTTGGGGTCGCCCGGCTTCGGGTCGTCTGGTTTGGGGTCGCCCGGCTTCGGGTCGTCTGGTTTGGGGTCGCCCGGCTTCGGGTCGTCTGGTTTGGGGTCGCCCGGCTTCGGGTCGTCTGGTTTGGGGTCGCCCGGCTTCGGGTCGTCTGGTTTGGGGTCGCCCGGCTTCGGGTCGTCTGGTTTGGGGTCGCCCGGCTTCGGGTCGTCTGGTTTGGGGTCGCCCGGCTTCGGGTCGTCTGGTTTGGGGTCGCCCGGCTTCGGGTCGTCTGGTTTGGGGTCGCCCGGCTTCGGGTCGTCTGGTTTGGGGTCGCCCGGCTTCGGGTCGTCTGGTTTGGGGTCGCCCGGCTTCGGGTCCTCCGGTTTGGGGTCGCCCGGCTTCGGGTCCTCCGGTTTGGGGTCGCCCGGCTTCGGGTCGCCCGGCTTCGGGTCCTCCGGTTTGGGGTCGCCCGGCTTCGGGTCCTCCGGCTCGACACGCCCATGCTCCACGGCCTTCTTGAGGAGGTCGTCGGGGTCGGCGGTCTGCAGGCGGTCGGCGTCGGACGCCTTGCCGTCCAGGAGCGGGGAGAACTCGGAGTCGCCGTCCGTGGGGTCCTGGGACCCGACACGCCCGTGCTCGGCGGCCTTCTTGAGGAGGTCGTCGGGGTCGGCGGTCTGCAGGCGGTCGGCGTCGGACGCCTTGCCGTCCAGGAGCGGGGAGAACTCGAACCTCTCAGACGAGCCCCCGGCATGTGAGGTCCCGGACTCCGTGGAAAGCGGAACCCCTGAAGTGCCGGTGGCGGGCCGGTTGATCTCCACCGGGCCGACGGTGGGGAGACCGGAGGAGGCGAGGGAGGAGGTCCTGCCCTTGTCGTCGGACTGGGCGGCCTCAGCCGAGCCGTTGCTGACCTCCGCCGAACCGGTGGCGGGAAGATCGGAGGGTGAGGAGGGAGTCTTACCCCAGTTGAGCAGCTTGTCGATGTCCTGATGTACAGCCAAGTCCAGCCTCCACCCGTGGCCTCACAGAGATCGCCAAGAGTAGCCCAAGCGTGTTAGGTCGTACAGAAAGGGGAAAAGTGTCAGACCCCGCGCATGTGGTACGCCTCGCACCACCGCCGCGGCTTTCGGGCGACCGTAAAGCCCCGACCTGCATGTTTGCCTCAATGGTGCCAAAACGTTACATGCCCGTGATATATGTACGTGTTATCTATGGGGCGATAGATCGCTAGCATGCCATTTGATGATGTTCGTGGCGGTTGTTCGGCCTGTCCGTCTGTGTGGTGTCGCGATCCTAGGCTGACGCGAGGGCATGGCGCCGCGGCGAAGAAGCAAGCCCATGTCACGGAGGTGGACAGTGGCGATATCCCCAGCTGGTAGAAGTCCTGAAAAGATCCAGAAGGCGTCGAACCTTGTCGTCGACGCCGCGCAGTTCATCGAGGGTCTGCGTAAGCAGGCAGAGGCCGAGATAGAAGCTCTGAAGCAGTCTGGCTGGCACGGAACCGCGTCCGGTAAGTTCGCCGCCGCCATGTCCACATGGAACACGAAGATGGTCGGCGTGCGGACCGAGCTGGAGACCATCGCCCAGAACCTGGGGCAGAACGCCATCACGTACTCCGCCAACGACGAAGACGTGATGGCCGGTGTGAGCAGGGTCGACGCGCTCATCAACGGTTCCCTGAGGTCCTGACCCTACCGACGGTTAAGAAACGGAGATCCGCGTGGCTATCCCTCCCGATTACACCTCGATCCAGCCTGGCAGCTCCAGAGCCGGGGCTGACTACTCGCAGGTCCAGAGTCATGACTACACGAAGGTCGACTTCGACCACATGGAGAGGACCATGGAGGCCCTCGTCGGAATCGTCAAGCAGATGGACAGCAGAACTGACCAGCTCTACCGCGACGTCGTCGGAGCGTTGGGGAATGAGTGGTACGGCGATGTGAAGGACCTGTTCGACGAAGGCAAGAGGAAGTGGGACCAGGCGGAGCTGGAGATGATCGAACAGCTCGGTCAGGCCGCTCAGATGATCGGCGTCGCCAACGCGAACTACAAGGCGGCCGAGGATCGGAACAGGGCCATCTGGGCCGACTGACGTGGTCAGCGGATGATCGCGTTCCTCTCGGTCACCGCGTGACGCGGTGACCGAGATCGTACGTCCCCGGCGAGCATGAGCGTCTCGTGGTTCGCCTTTCCTGCCGAGGAGAAACATGACCAGCAGAGATGCCATGTACGGAGGGGAGAAGGCTCTCAATCCCGATCCGAACTGGCCCGGCCTGGACGGTGGCGCGGCCGTTTCCGAATTCGATACCGACCGGATGAGGAAGCTCGCGGGGGAGCTGGAGAGCTACATCGCGGGAATGAAGGGGCCGGCCTACTCGGAGGGTTACACCACCGGGTCCACGGAGAGCTTCAAGCCCCAATCCATGCTGACCGAACAGCAGCTCGGCGCGTGGCAGGCGGCGAGCGCCTTCGCCAAGACGGTCGGCTCCTCCTCTTCCGAAGAGCATGGAGCCAGAGCACTCGGACACGTTTACGAGCTGTTCGTCACCCGGCTCGAAGAGGTCATCCGGGCGATTCACGCGAACGCCGGCGAGTATGACGGCGCCAACCAGGCGAACACCGGCGGGAACGGCAAGAAGGCATAGGGAAGGCCACTGTGGGTAGCGAATCGAAGGTCCTGGTCATCCGCTCCTATGCCGCGGTTCCGCAGGCGGGCGGCGTCACCCAGACGAAGGACCAGATCCAGAGCCTGCTGCGCAACACCTCGCCCGTCACCATCGAGGACGCGGGCTTCGCCTACGGGAACGCCGCCGGGACCGTCGACGTCGTCTGCGGCGCCCTGCAGAGAGTCGCCGGCGAGCTCGCGAAGGTGTGGGGCGGGGAAGCGGCGGTCGAGGTCCAGAAGGCGCTGCAGATGCTGCACGCCACCGGCACCGAGCTGGTCTCCAAGATGAACCTGATGTCCACCACGCTACGGTTGTACGGCGGGACCTACCTCCCCCAGGCCATCGAGAAGATCAACAAGCTGGAGAGCCAGGACAAGACGCCGCATCCCTCGCCGGGCGCGGTGCCGACTCCGGCGACGACCGGGGCCACGCCGACACCGAAATCGACTTCATCGGCCACACCCACGGCCAGCGCGTCGCCCTCGGCGGCGGATGCGGAGGCCATCGCGGCGGAGGCTGCCAACCAGGCCGCCCGAAAGGTGCTGCAGGAGCTCAACGAGAGGATCGTCGAGCTCTACAACGACCAGGTGCCCCCGCATGTCTCGTACGAGCTGCCGACCGTGTCGCTGCCGGAAAGCGCCTCTGCGTACAAGACCACCCAGTACCCGGGGGGCGAATCGCCGTACAAGGACGGCTCGCTCTTCAAGGGAAACGGCTCGACCGGCACCGAAACGACCGGCTCCTCCTCCCAGACCTCCGGCACCGGCGGCACGGGGAGTGGCGGCTCGACCGGCGGCGGGTCGGACACGGGCGGCTCCGGATCAGGCGGTCCCGGTTCCGGCAGCCCCGATTCCGGCGGTCCGGGTTCCGGCGGACCCGGTTCGCCTGGCTCCGACCCGAACGGCCCGGGTTCGCACGGCACCGACCCGGGCGGGAGCGGTTCCGGCGGTTCGGGTTCCGGGTCGGACGGCACGGGCTCGCACGGTCCCGGTGACGGCGCCCCGGGCACGGACGGCGGGAACGGGCAGGGACAGTCTCCGGCCGACGGCGCGAGCGGCTCCGGTCACGGCAAGGGCTCCGACGGCACGGCCCCGGCTGTGATCGGCGGGAGCGAGAACGCCCCCAATCACGACCCCCGGGGCACCGAGACGGCGAGCTCCACCCAGCAGCCCGTGACGAACGTGCTGTCCCCCAACGGGGTCGTCCGGCCCGACACCTTCGCACCTCCGAACACCGTCGTGAACCCCACCACCTCGTTCGGGCCGAACGGCACGGTCTCTCCGGTCCTGGGCGGCCCGAGCGCCGGCATGAACTCGCCAGGAGTGAACGGGACCACCTCCGCCGCGCTGGCCCGTGGCGCGGCCGGCAATGGCATGGGGGCACCCTTCCTGCCGATGGGCGGCGGGCCGGCGGGTGAGGCGAGCGGCGAGGAGCACAGCCCGGAGGTCTATCTGCCGGAAAAGAGCCACTGGGAGAGCGAGCACGACGCGACCTCCCCCCGCATCGGATGACCGCTGAACTCCCCGGAGGTGTTCCATGGCGCTCGAACTCGACCCCAACTGGCCCGGCCTGAACGACAACAACGGTGTTCCCGAGCTGAACCGCACGGAGATCAAAAACATCGCAGGTGAGATCCAGAAGCTGCTCGGCACGCTGACCACGCCCTCGCAGCCGTCCCAGACCCCGACCGCGGTCATGTACGCCAAGGGTTCCACCCCGCCGCCGCTGACGCCCCCCGGCGCCGGGTCACTGCCGGACCTGCAGAAATACGGCGCTGTCAGCGATCTCCACATGGGAGAGTGGCCCGTCGCTCAGGAATTCGCCAGGGCGGTCACCTCCGCCTACACGGCCCTCGTGGGCGAACCGGGCATGAGCGGAGGCGCCAGATACGCCTCGCAGATCGAAGAGTGCCAAAAGGCCATCAATGGACTTTTCGAGACCGCCAAGAATTACGACGGAGCCGAAGCGCTCAACTAAAAAGACGCCAAGAGTCGCTAAGTCTGAGGAAGCCGCATGGCCGAGACTCCATTCACGACCCAGTCCACGCTGCTCAACTACTCCAGATCTACTCCGAAACCCGATGTGGAGGGCGCGGGATTCTTTGAGAATCTGTTCCATTCGGATCTGGACGAGATCAAGAAATGGATAGACGACACCGAGCCGAAAGCCGTGAGACAGGCGGGCGATTATTACACCTCGGCCCAGATCCTGCTTGAGGGTGCCGCCAAGAAGCTCAAGGAGCTTGCCACACGATTGGCCGAGCACTACAAGGGGCCTGCCGCGTTTGAAACGCAGAAGCAGCTCCGGCTCCTCCATGCGAACATACGCGAGCTCGGCGCCAAGCTGGGGCAGATGGGGCCGCCGCTGACCCGTTACGCGAGCACGCTCGAGTGGGCCAAGGACAACGTCGTCGACTCCAGGTTCTTCCGCTCCAAGTCGAACGACAGTTTCGAGTTTTCGAGCCTCGTCCCGGGCGCCGGGATGATGTGGTGGGAGGACCGGGCGCGCAACCACCTCGAAGCGGTCAACAAGGAGATCGTCAAGCACTACGAGGCGCTCCCGACCGAAATACAGCACGCGATTCTCAGCATCGGTTCGGAGGGCATGCCCGAGTTCAAACCGGGCGGGCTCGGCTCGCTGGGCGGTCCGGGCTCGCCGTACGGCCCCGGCTCGCCGTACGATCCGAACGGCCTCGGGACGGACGGTTCCGCAAACCCTCCCGGCTTCGACCCGAACGGCGGCTATCCCGGCGGGCTCAACCCTGACGGGACGGACCCGAACGGCAGCTATCCGAACGGCACGTATCCCGACGGGCTCAACCCCAACGGAACAAACCCCAACGGGGCATATCCCAATGGACTTGATCCGAATGGCATGAACCCCAACGGCCTCAACCCGAACGGCCTCAACCCCAACGGCCTCAACCCCAACGGGCTCAACCCCAACGGCCTCAACCCCAACGGGCTCAACCCCAACGGGTTCGACCCGTCGAAGATGGGTGTAGACCCCAAGACTCAGCTCGCCGGGTTCGATGACCCGGCGATGTCGCGGTTTCCGAACACCTCCGACCTGTCGAACAACTCCACCTGGCCGAACGGCACGGGACACCAGGGCTCCGGGAGCAATGGGTACGGCAACGGTCCGTCGAGCGGTACGGGAACGGGTGGCGCGGAGACGGGCGGCGCGGGGGGCGGCGGGATCGTGAACGCCGGCGCCTCCGCCGCCGGATCCCGTTCGGGAGCGAACGGCGGCATGTCGGGAATGTACCCGCCCCCTGCGGGGGGAGGCCCCAGCGACCAGGGGGGAAGCGAGCACGAACTGACCTACTGGCTTCCCGAGGACGACCATTACTGGACCGGTGACCAGAAGGACGTCACTTCCTCGAAGCTCGCCTGACGACATGACCATGATCGGACGCCTCGCACGGCCGGTGGACAGGGCGCCGTGCCCACTCCACCGGCCTGTACGGTTCCCGCGGAACCGCAGTAGCCTGTGCGAGTGATGTGATCATGCCCTTCGAGGGCCTGGATGGCTACCCGGGAAGCGCGATTCTAAGGGGCGGAAATGGGCGAATCGCCCCAAGGTAAAGGCTTCGACTACGGGCCCGAAGAGATGAAGAAGCTGGGCCAGGGCGTCGGAGGTCATGCTTCGACACTGGATGCGGTCGGAGCCAAGACGAACGGGATCTCCGTCCCCTTCCCCGGCTTCGGCGCCGTCGGTCTGGGTCTGCAGTACGCCCATGCCGATGTCTGCGACAGCGCTGTGAAGGCGCTCCAGGCCTGCCGGGACGTGGTGCTCAACTGGGAGAAGGCCCTCGGTGAAACAAAAAACACCTACCTGATGAGCGAGCAGCATCCGAGCATCGAGCGCACGAGTCAATCGAAGCGCATGGCCACCCGTGGGGACGAGGAGAGGGGGCTCGGCGGTTCGGGCCTGGATGGTTCTGGTCCGGGTGGTTCGGGCCTTAATGGTGCTGATCTAGGTGGTTCGGGCTTGGGGGGTTCGGGTCTGAACGGTTCGGGTCTGAACGGTTCAGGTCTGGGGGGTTCGGGTCTGAACGGTTCGGGCTTGGGTGGCTCTGGACTGAACCCGTACGATCCGACCTCACCGAAGCATGATTTCCCTGGCTCGAACATGCCCGATTACAAGCTTCCCGACTCGAAGCTGCCCGACTCCCACCTCCCTGACTCCCATCTCCCTGACTCGAAGCTGCCCGACTCCCATCTCCCCGATTCGAAGCTTCCCGACCCGAACATGCCCAACTCCCAGCTTCCGGGCCTGAACCCATCCAGTCCCGACCTGTCGCAGCCGAAGGTGCCCGACCTGGACTCGTCCAAGCTCGGCGGCGGCCTCGATCCGAAGACGAACCTGGCAGGCTACGACCCGAACACCGTGAAAGCACCGCAGGCACCTGATCTCAAGGCGCCGGATAACGCGTTGTGGAAGAACGACCAGGGGGGGCCGAACAGTCCCGCCCGAACCGATGGCTTCTCGACCGGGTCGGGGGGGTCGGGAGCCGGTTCCGCCCTGTCGGCCAGTGCTCGCACACCCAGCATGTCCGGTATGAGTGGTATGGGTGGCATGCCGATGATGCCACCACCCATGGCGGGCGGCCAAGGAGACAAGAAGGAGGAGCACGAGCCGTCCCCGCTGCTGACCGGGAACGAGGAGGATTGGGGCGCCGACGATCCGGTCGCCCCCGCCGTGATCGGCGAGATAGTGTGATCACCATATTTCCTCATGTCTGCCTGGCATTCGGATAGGAGGTCTCCGTCATGGCCTACGAGTCCGACAGGATGATCTACATGACGTCGGCGGCGACGGCGCACACGGCCGCCGCCATACTCGCGCATCCCGCCGCGGTGCCCAGGCTTCCCTGGGCCATGATCATCGCTCGGATGATCTACCTGCTGGTGTCCAACCCGGGCGCCATGCACAAGGCGGCGGAGGAATGGCGCGACTCGGAGGCGAGCGACGCCGCTCTCGACGCCGTGGAAAAGGGCATTCGCGCGCTGAGGAACAAGGCCCAGGAGGAGTGGAAGGGGGAGGCGGCCGACTTCTTCGTCGCGAGGATGGACATCCTCCTGGAGGAGCTCGAGAAGATGAGGAACTATCGCGACGGCTCCAGCCAGACCCTTAAGCAGACCGCCGCGCTCTACCACCACGGCGCCCAGTTCGTCGCCCCGGTGGCGGCGCTGATGTCGGGCCTGGCCACCGCGTCCCTCATCGCCATCGGCAAGATGGTCTCGGCGCCCACCATCGCCACGGCGCTCCGGACGATCGGCAACACCCTCGTGCGGCTTTTCAGGATGAAGCTCAAGGCGCTCGCCGCCGCCGGCGCGATCCTCGCCGGCGTGAACGTCTACCAGGTCTCGCAGGAGGAGCTGTTCCTCGGCATGAAGGCCCTGCCGGGCAAGACGCCCGACTTCAAGCGCGCCGGCGCGGAGGGCTTCCCCACGGGAGAGCCGAAGAGCATGTCGGCCTGAGCGCACCCGCTCCGGCCGTCCACGCGACAACTTTCTCCCGCTCCGCCTTCACCCGGCCGGATGTGGGCGCCCGAGGGCGTCCACATCCGGCGTCCGGGGCGCGCGGTCGCGGTCACTCGCGCCTCACTGCCCGGGGGGAGCCGTCGCCGAAGGGGCGATCTGCACGGGCGCCTTCGCCGCCGCGGGGTCGAGCGCCGGACCCTCGGGGATGAGTTTCACGATCTGCGTCGGGAGCGGGGCGACGTTCTCCGGCCCGTAACCGAGGCTGGGCAGCACGTCGGCTGACAGGATGGCGTGCCGCCGTCCCTGGTCGCCGATCAGGTAGAGCGGCGTCATCGCCTCCGTCCTGCCGTTGCCCGGCAGCACTCCCACCAGGGCGCCGGCGCCGCGGGAGAGCGTCACCCGGTCGGCCACGTCCTGGTTGAACCATCCCTTCGGCGGCTGGGGAATCGGCACCGTGCTGCCGTTCGTCAGGGTCGCCCGGGTCGAGCCGTGTTCGGTGTCGGAGTAGACGGCGCAGAGCGGGCTCGTCGGAGCCGATGAAATGATCTTCGGCATCGATGCGGGAAGGTCGCCGACGCCGAGGTGGGTGCTCGACTGCTTCATCCCGTTCGCGGTCGCCGGGGCGATCTGCTTCGGCAGCGGCTCGGCGTTGCCGTACGCCTGTTTGATGTCGGGGTCGGCCAGCAGCAGGGTGGCCTGGAGGGGGCTGACGTCCGCCAGGCCGTCGGCGAGCAGGACGTACCACTTGGCGGGTCCGCCCGTCACCGGCGGTACGGTGAACACCCTGCCGACGGTGGATCTCCCGCCGTTGGGCCCGCGCGCCGGCCCGCCGAGACCCGGGATCGCCGGAGCCTGGAAGACGTGTCCTTCCGGCAGCGCGTTGAGCCAGGCCGCGGGAACCCGGCGAGGCTGCTCCTGGGTCAGCGCCCGCACGGTCCCGGCGGGCACCTTCAGCCGCTGGTTCGACCACAGCAGCCAGGCCTGGCCTCCGTCCCTCTCCCTGACGACCATGGCCGAGCCCTGCTCGACCGGGGTGCCGCCGACGCCGAAGCCACCGATCAGAGAGGTGTACGGCTTGCGCTCGCCGTTGGTGTCGACACCCTCGGCGACGCACACCGACCAGGGGGCGCGGACCAGGCGGTCGCGGGCGGGCAGCGACTCCGGGGCGCCCGGGATGCCCACCAGCGTGCCGCGGTCGAACTTCGCGAGCGAGGCGGCGCTGACCGTGCGCACCTTCGCATCCTGCGCGTTCAGCAGCAGCCTGGCGGAGGTCACGTTGGTGACCGGGATCATCTTCTTCTGCGGGGCACTGTAGATGAAGGTCGCGCCTGTCTCCTCCTCCACGATCACGTTCCCCGGCTCGGTGAGCCCGGTGGCGTTGCCCGGCTTGATCATCCCTATCACCCCGAAGGCGGCCGTCACCAGCACTCCGACCAGCACCCCGCCGAACATCGCCACGTTGTGCCTGCGCATCGGCGACTCCGGCAGGTCCGGCTCACCCTGGAGCAGTGCCATGCCCAGACGCTGAGTCATCAGCTTGTACGCCTGATAGAGATCGCGACGGGTCTGCATCCCACCTCCGCCTCGCCGAGTGCGCTGTCATCGACAGCATAGGAGTGTGATCAAGTTATCGGCTCGGCGGAGTGACGGTGAACGACGGCCGCCCTCGACGTCTCCGCACACGGGCCCGGGTCCCGTACGGCACGCCGTACGGGACCCGGGCCCGCTGGTTCTTCTGATCCTCTCCGGTCCCTACGGGATCATCCGCAGTTCGCCCAGGCGGTGTCGCCGGTGTTGCCGGCCGGTCCGCCGCCGGTGAAGCGGACGCACTTGCCCTTGGAGGGAAGGTAGACGGGACCCGCGTAGTACTCGAAGTTACCGCGCTCGGTCTTGGACCCGCCGCCCTGGACCTCCAGGGTGGCCCAGACCGAGGTGGAGGTGCCCACGTCGGCGGTCTTCATGGTGACCACGCAGGTGTTGCCGGTGGAGGTGTTGTAGAACTGGTAGGTGGCCCCACCGGCGAAGGACGCGGAGCGCTGCTGGTAGTAGCCGGATCCGCAGACCTGCTGCGCGGTGTAGGGGTTGGGACGCGAGGCCGGGGGAGTCGAGGCGGACGGCTTCGGCTCCGGCTTGGCGGTGGTCGGTTCGATGGTCGAGGGCGTCGGGGACGGCTTCGGCTCCGGCTTGGCGGTCGCCGTGGGAGGCTTCGGCGGCTCGGCGGTGAACGTCGAGGTCGGCTTGGGCGTCGGCTTGGGGGTGTACGTCCAGGACGGCTTGGGCGTCGGCCTGGCGGTGATCGTCGAGGAGGGCGTCGGCTTGGCGGTCGGCGTCGGCGTGGCGGGCTCGCTCGGCGTCGGCGTCGGCGTGACGCTCGGCGTGGGCGTGACACTGGACGTCGGCGTGACGCTCGGCGTGGGCGTGACGCTGGCCGTCGGCGTGACGTTCGGGGTCGGCGTGGCGGGCTGGCTCGGCGACGGCGTCGCCGTCGGAGCCGGAGTCGGATCGACCTTCGACGTCGGCGTCCGCGACGGGGTCGGGGTGACGGTCACGGTCGCGGTCGGGGCCGGTGTCGGCGCCGAGGTCGCCGTCGGAGCCGCCGTCGGGGCGGTGGTCGGCGGCACGGGCGCGTTGGTCGGGATCGCCGGCGGGGTGACGAAGGAGGTCATCGACGGGACCGGAACCGTCGGATCGGTCGTGTTCAGCCGCATCGGCTCGACGCCCGGGTCCTGCGGGTCGGGCGTGCTGGCCCAGGGAACGGTCACCTTGTCCGGAGGATCCTCCCCGACGCCGATGCCCTGCCCGCCGTCCTGGGTCTGTCCCTGTCCCTGCCCCTGATCGACCAGTCCCAGAGACGCGTGGGGGACGGCGCCGTTGGCGGCCGCCTGCTTCGTGTCGCCGAGGGAGGTGTAGCTTCCGGCGGCCCACAGGCCGAGCCCGGACAGCAGTGCGACGACGCCGACGCAGGCGACCAGCACGAGGGACAGGCCGCCGCGCTTCGGCCGCTCGCCGGATTGGGCCGATCCCTGCAGCACGAACGTCGCCTGTGCCGGTTGGGCGGCGTCCTGCGGAAGCGGCGGCGCGCCCCAGCCGGTCGGCGGCGGAGCCTGCGCCGGAGCGGGCTGCTGCGGTATGGCCGGCAGCGCCTCATCCTGCCACGTGTCGTCCCCGGTGATCACGATCGCCGACTGCTCGCCGAGGAGGCGGAGCATGGCGGTCTTGGTGTCGGGGCGCTCGTAGGGGTTCTTGTCGAGGCAGGAGGTCAGGAGAGCGGCGAGTTCGGCCGGGATGCCGGTGAGGTCGGCGGGACCTTCCAGGACGCGGCCGGGCTCTCCGCCGAAGGGCGGCTGGCCGCTGGCGGCGTAGGCGAGGACGGCGGCCCAGGAGAAGAGGTCCGCGGGCCTGCCGGCGGTGGGGGCGGCGCCGGGGTTGAACTCGGCGTGCAGGATCTCGGGGGCGCGGTAGTCGGGTTCGCCGCCGATGATGCCGAGGCCGATGTCGCAGACGCGGGGTCCGTCGGGGCCGAGGATGACGGTGTCGGGAGTGAGGGTGCCGTGGGTGAGGCCGGCCAGGTGGATGGCGGTGAGCGCGGTGAGGGTGGTGACGGCGAGGTGTTCGAGCGCGTCGCCGGTCAGCGGGCCGTCGGCGGCGACCGTCTGGCGCAGGGAGCGGCCCTCGACGTGCTCACGGACGATGTAGGGGGAGTCGTCGAACCAGCCGACCTCGATCAGCTTGGCGGTGTGCGCGCCGGAGACGCGTTTGGCGGCGTGCAGCCCGTTGGTGATCTGCTCGCGGGCCTGGGGAGTGGCTTCCGGGCGTGGGGCGAGCACGCGGATGACGCGGAGGGTTTCCTCATCGGGCAGGTGACCTAGGTACACGGCCTGCTGAGGGTCCTGGCTGAGCCGCCCGACGAGGACGTGAACGCCTACGCGCTCCGGATCCCCCGGCAGTAATGGGTTGAAATCCCCCATTGCAATCCTTCCACCTCAACTACCGTTAAAGCTACTAATAAGTTGATCTATGCCTATCAAAGCAAACATGGGCACTAGAGTTCACTGATTTCACAGGTCTTTCACGATCTGTTATCCGGGGTTCCCGGCTGCCATCTGCGACGGCGGCCCGCTGGAATCGTGACGCTACCCAGCGTGACCAGGACGACGGCGGCGAGCGACAGAAGGGCGATCCAGGTCGCGACCGAAACGCTCAGGGTGTCCTCCGGCGGCGCGTGCCGGATCGCGTCGGCCGGTAGCGGGGCGGGTGCCGGCGGCGCGAGCGCCACCGTCTCCGACGGCAGGATCGCCGAGACGGCCTGCAGCGGGTTGACCAGTCCCTTTCCGGTGCCGGTCCCGGAGCGGCCGTCCGCGGTCAGCTCGATGCGCCGCACCACCTCCGCCTGGGTCAGATCCGGGTAGCGGGAGCGGACCAGCGCGGCGACCCCGGACACGTACGCCGTGGCGAAGCTGGTGCCCTCCCGTTTCTCCACGTAGACCTGGAAGGGCCAGGGGACGGTGAGGTCCGTGCCGGGAGCCAGCACGGTGACGGGCGTGATCGAGTTGGAGGAGTCGGCCCTCCGCCCGTCGGGACCGGCGGAGCCGACGGACAGCACGCCGGGGTAGGAGGCCGGATAGGCGGGCACGGGGGAGCCGTCTTCCTTGCTGACGTTGCCGGCCGCGGCGACCACCACCACGTCTTTGGACAGTGCGTAGGCGATGGCGTTGCTCAGGTCGGGCTGGTCGGCCGCCTGGGTCGACACGTTGATCACTTTGGCGCCGAGCTCGACGGCCTTCGCGATGGCCTGGACCAGCATGCCGACCTGTCCTTCGCGCCCCGTGGTGTACTTGACGGAGATCAGCTTGGCCTCCGGCGCGACCCCGGAGAACAGGACCCGGTCGCGCGGGACGGCGGCGATGATGCCCGCCACCGCGGTGCCGTGGCCGTAGCAGTCGCGCGGCCCGGTGCCGGTGACGTCCTCCGCGCGGGCCCCCCTCAGCTGGGGATGCGTGGTGTCCAGGCCGCTGTCGATGACCGCGACGGGCACCCCGAAGCCCTTGGTCAGCCGCCACACGTCGGGCAGGTTGAGCCGCTTCTGGCCCCACGACTCCGCGATTTTCACCGTGCCGCGCTCGGGGGCGCACTTCTCGGGCTCCGCCGCCGCGGACGCGACCGCCGGAGCCGCCGGCGCCGTGACCACCGTCAGCAGCGACACCGCGGCGAGAATCCGACCGATCACCATGCGTTCCCCCAATACGGGTGGATAACCGGCAGAACCCTACTCAACTTGATCAAGTGTTGTCACGGCGGGGACGGGCGGCCCGCGACCGCTCGGGCGAGCGGCGGCGTCCGGCGGTCCTAAGCTGGCTGTCGTGAACGAGCGAGGCGGGCGTGCCGTCGGGCGCGCCGGTGATCGCTCGTTCTCCGACGTGCGTGGCGGGGAGCGGGCATGAGCGAATATCCGTGGGGTGAGGCGACCGCGACCGGCATCGGGTCGCACCCGGGAGAGGACCACGCGGAGGCGATCAGGGTCGTCTTCGGCGAGCTGCCCGCGCTGCCGTACCTGCCGGAGCTGCCCGCGCGCGGAGTGGGCGCCGACATGGTCGGCCGCACCGCGTCGCTGCTGGTGGAGCTCCCGGTGGAGGTGCAGCCGTCCGGCTGGCGCTTCGCCGACCGGCCGGGACGCGACTTCAAGCGGGCCCGCGACCATCTCGTGCGCGACCTCGACGCGCTGGAGGAGGCGGCCCAGGGGTATCGGGGACCCTTCAAGATCCAGGTGTGCGGTCCCTGGACGCTGGCCGGGGCGATCGAGCTGCGCCACGGCGACAAGACGATCGCCGACGCCGGAGCCGTGCGCGACCTGGTCGACTCCTTCGCCGAGGGGCTCGCCGCCCACGTCGCCGACGTGCGCCGCAGGGTGCCGGGCGCCTCGGAGATCGTGGTCCAGCTCGACGAGCCCGGACTGCCCGGTGTCCTGGCGGGCACGGTGCCGACCGCGTCGGGCTTCGGGCGGCTGGCCGCCGTCGAGGCCCCGATCGCCGCCGAGCGGCTCGGGGCGGCGCTGCCCGCGGACGCGTTCGCGATCGTGCACTGCTGCGCTCCGGACGTGCCCTTCGGCGTGCTGCGCGCCGCGGGCGTCAGAGGCGTGTCGCTGGACGCCTCCCTGCTCAGGAGACGTGACGAGGACGCCATCGGCGAGTCGCTCGAAGCCGGGACGGCCTTCTTCCTCGGCGTCGTGCCCGGCGTGGACTCCCGGCTGCCCGACGTCGGCGTGGTGGCCAGGCCCGCCGTCGAGCTCTGGCGCCGCCTGGGCTTCCCGGCCGCCACCGTGGCCACGCAGGTCGTGCTCACCCCCGCCTGCGGACTGGCCGGAGCGTCTCCGGCCTACGCCAGGGCGGCGCTGGCCAAGGTCCGGGAGGCGGCCCGCGTGCTGAGGGACGACCCCGGCGAGTGACCGCCGGGCCGGGCGGGTGACCACCACGGCCGATCCCGGCGGCCCCGGCGGGCTCGAAGCCCCGACGGGGGTTGCCCATCTCCGGGTAAGGGCGCCGCGCGTTGTCGGTGCTCGGCGATAGCGTTTCCCTTGGTTGGATTGACGAGGGGAGAGCTGGGCGATGGGCGCTGAGGTCGAGGGTGTGCCGGTGCGGGCGCTGGAGCGGCACGCGAAGCTGACCGAGCTGGCCGAGGAGGCCAACTGGCGCTACCACGTGCTCGACTCGCCCACCGTGAGCGACGCCCAGTACGACACGTGGATGCGCGAGCTGCGGCAGTTGGAGGAGGATCACCCGAGCCTGCGCACGCCCGACTCGCCCACGCAGAAGGTCGGCGCCCCGATCTCCAGCGACTTCACGCCGGTCACGCACCTGAAGCGGATGGAGAGCCTGGACAACGCCTTCAACACCGACGACCTGGCCTCCTGGCGGGCGCGGGCCGAGCGGCTGGCCGAGCGAGACCCGGCGCCCTACCTGTGCGAGCTGAAGATCGACGGCCTGGCGATCGCGCTGGTCTACGAGAAGGGCCGCCTGATCCGGGCCGCGACCCGGGGCGACGGCCGCGTGGGCGACGACGTGACGGCCAACGTGCGCACCGTCGCGGGCGTGCCGCACCGCCTGGCCGGCGACGACGTGCCCGACCTGGTGGAGGTGCGGGGCGAGGTCTACATGCCCGTCGAGGGGTTCGAGAAGCTCAACGAGCAGCTCGTCGAGGCCGGCAAGGCGCCGTTCGCCAACCCGCGCAACTCGGCCGCCGGCTCGCTGCGGCAGAAGGACCCGCGGATCACCGCGCAGCGCCCGCTGCACATGATCGTTCATGGCATCGGCACGTGGGAGGGGGTCGCCCTGCCCCCGACCCAGTCGGAGATCTACGAGCGGCTGCGGGGGTTCGGCCTGCCGGTCAGCGACCTCTACAAGGTCGTCGACGACCTCGACGGCATCGACGCCTTCATCGAGTTCTACCGCGAGCACCGCCACGACCCCGCCTACGAGATCGACGGCGTCGTGGTGAAGGTCGACCGCATCGAGCTCCAGCGCAACCTGGGCTCCACCAGCCGGGCGCCCCGCTGGGCGATCGCCTACAAATACCCGCCCGAGGAGGTCAACACCAAGCTCCTGGACATCCAGGTGGGAGTGGGCCGCACCGGCCGGGTCACGCCGTACGGCGTCATGGAGCCGATCGTCGTGGCCGGGTCCACGGTCGAGCGCGCCACGCTGCACAACGGCTCGGAGGTGGTCCGCAAGGGCGTGCGCATCGGTGACACCGTGGTGCTGCGCAAGGCGGGCGACGTCATCCCCGAGATCGTCGGACCGGTCGCGGACCTGCGCGACGGCACCGAGCGCGAGTTCACGATGCCGACGCACTGCCCGGAGTGCGGCACCGAGCTGGCCTACGAGAAGGAGGGCGACGCCGACCTGCGCTGTCCCAACACCAGGGCCTGCCCCGCCCAGCTCCGCGAGCGGATCTTCTTCGCGGCCGGACGCCGGGCCTTCGACATCGAGGGCCTGGGTTACGTGGCGGCCACCGCGCTGACCCAGCCGCTGCCCCCGCAGGAACCGCCGGTCCGCACCGAGGCCGACCTGTTCGACCTGACCATCGAGCGGCTGCTGCCGATCCGGTCGGTCGTCCGCGACCCCGACACCGGCCTGCCCAAGACCGACCCGGAGACGGGTGAGCCCAAGGTCGTCTCCTTCTTCGCCAACCAGAGCGGCGAGCCGAGCAAGAACGCCGAGAAGATGCTGGAGGAGTTGGACAAGGCCAGGGACCAGCCGGTCTGGCGGGTCCTGGTCGCGCTCTCCATCCGGCACGTCGGCCCGCCCACCGCCCAGGCGGTCGCGGCCGAGTTCCGCTCGATCGACGCGATCGCGGCGGCCTCGGCCGAGGAACTGGCCGCGGTCGAGGGCGTCGGCCCGCGCGTGGCCACCGCGATCCACGACTGGTTCGAGGTCGACTGGCACCGGGAGATCGTCGAGCGGTGGCGGGCCGCGGGGGTCCGGATGGTGGACGAGCCGCCGGCCGAGCAGCTCCCGCAGACCCTGGCGGGGCTCACCTTCGTGGTGACCGGCACGCTGGCGGCCTTCACCCGCGACGAGGCCGGCGCGGTCCTGGCGAGCCGGGGCGGCAAGGTGTCGGGCTCGGTGTCGAAGAAGACCTCCTTCGTGGTGGCGGGCGAGAACGCCGGCTCCAAGTTCGACAAGGCGGCCAAGCTCGGTGTGCCGATCCTCGACGAGGACGGCCTGCGGGTCCTTCTGACGGAGGGCCCGGAGGCGGCGGCCGGCATGGCGGTCAAACCGGAGGAGTGACCGGGGACGAGCCGGAAGAACGATCGGGGATAAGGGCTTTAGTGCCGCGATTGCTTGAAATGACTGGTAACGGAACGTGCGCAACCGGTTTCGCGAAGTGGCCCAGAGGCCGTACTCTCCCATAGTGAACTAATGGGGGTTTTGTTACTCATGGCCGACCCAAACGACACACGCGACACCGGACCGCGCGTGGGCTCACCCCTGTGGGCCTACCTCGCCGTCGTCATCACGATCGGGTTCATCGCCCTCGCCGTGGCGCAGTGGCAGATCGGGCCGCTGGAGCTGGCGGGCCTCGCCCGCAGCCCGATGTTCTGGATGCTGACGGTCCTGGTCGTGCTGGGCGAGTTGCGGCCGGTGCTGCTGTCGTCGTCGATGACGGTGGGCGGCACCTACCCGTCGACGATGTTCACCTTCGCCGCGCTGCTCCACTACGGACTGCCGGCCGCCGTGTTGATGCAGACGGTCGGCATGATCGTCAACAGCGTCGTCACCCGCAAGGCATGGCACCGCGTCATGTTCAACATCGCGCAGGCGACGCTGGCCTGCACCGCGGCCGGGGTGGTGCTCGTGCTGCTCGGACGCCACGGGGTCCCGGGCGCCTCCTGGGTGCCCGCCGGGTCCGACCTCCTGGCGATCGGGCCGGCCGGGCTCGCCTACTTCGTCGTGCGGGCGCTGCTCGTCTCCGGCGCGGTGGCACTGCACGAGCGCCGATCGATCAACCGGGTGATCAGGACCACGATCGGCCACCAGAGCCTGGTCTACGCCGGGCTGCTCGGCCTGGCCCCGCCGGTGGTGGTGGTGATGAACCACTCGCCGGCGCTGGTGCCGCTGTTCGTCGCGCCGATGGCCGCGGTCTACTTCACCGCCACCCTGTCGGTTCGCCAGGACCACCAGGCGATGCACGACGGTCTCACCGGCCTGCCCAACCGCAAGATGCTCGTGGTCAGCACCGAAGAGGCGCTCGCCGAGGCGCGGATAGGCGAGCGGGTCGGCCTCTTCCTGCTCGACCTCGACAGGTTCAAGGAGGTCAACGACACGCTGGGGCACCCGGTGGGCGACCGGCTGCTGCAGATCGTGGCCCATCGGCTCACCCACAGCGTACGGCCGGGCGACGTGGTGGCCCGGCTCGGCGGCGACGAGTTCGCGGTGCTGCTGCCCTCGGTGAGGGACGCCGCCGCGGCCCGGGAGGTGGCCGCGCGGCTGCGGGTGGCCCTCACCGAGCCGGTCCGCCTGGAGGGGATGACCTTCGACCTGGACGCCTCGGTCGGCATCGCTCTCTACCCGGATCACGCGCCGGACTTCGAGTTGCTGCTCCAACGCGCCGACGTGGCGATGTACCTGGCCAAGGAGGGACGGACCGGCGTCGAGATCTACGTGGCGGGCAAGGACCGCAACAGCCCCGAGCGGCTCAACCTCATCGGCGATCTGCGCAGGGCCATCGACCGCTCGGAGCTGCGGCTGCACTACCAGCCCAAGCTCGACCTGGCCAACGGGCAGGTGCGGGGCGTGGAGGCGCTGCTGCGGTGGCGTCACCCGGAACGGGGAATGATCTCCCCGGGGGATTTCGTGCCGATGGCCGAGCAGTCGTATCTCATGCGGCACCTCACCCAGTACGTCATCGACGCGGCCCTGGAGCAGGCGGCGCACTGGTGGCATACCGGCTTGCACGAGCAGATATCGGTAAACGTTTCCGCCCGTGACCTGCTCGACTCCGCCCTCCCCGACCGGCTGGAGGCCGGACTCGCCCAATACCGGCTGCCGCCCAAGGCGATCCAGCTGGAGGTCACCGAGCGCATCCTGATGACCGACCAGGCCTACACCGCCGACGCGGTCCGCGCCCTGACCTCGCTCGGCGTGCCGCTCGCGCTGGACGACTTCGGCACCGGATACTCCTCGCTGGTCCGCCTGCAGCGCCTGCCGGTCGCCGAGGTCAAGATCGACGCCTCGTTCGTCCGCAGGATCCGCGAGTCCAAGGACGACGAACGGATCGTCCGCTCCATCGTCGACCTGGTCCGCTCCCTGGGCCTGCGCTCGGTCGCCGAGGGCGTCGAGTCGGCCGAGGTGGCCACCCGCCTGGCCGACATGGGGTGCGACCTCGCCCAGGGCTGGCTGTTCGCCGAGCCCATGTCCGCCGCCGACGCCACCGTCTGGCTGCGCAAGCACCGCGACCCGGCCACGCCCGCCTTCCGTTTCCTGAGCTCCGAGGTCCTCGACCCGCAGACGGCCTAGCCCGCCGCCGGCGAGCCCGTCGTCCCCGCCGGCGGATCTTCTGAGCGGTCCGACGTGGTCGCCGACGCGTTAATGGGTCAGGCACGTTAGGTCACGAGCCCTAAGATGACAGTGTCCAATTGCCATTCCACGAAACGGGTTCAACGACTCATGTCCGCCATAACCCGCGACGAGGTCGCTCACCTCGCCCGGCTGTCCCGGCTGGCGCTGGCCGACGAGGAACTCGACCACTTCGCCGCCCAGCTCGATGTGATCATCGGTGCGGTCGCCCGCGTCGCCGAGGTGGCGGCCGACGACATCCCGCCGTCCTCGCACGCGCTCCCGCTCACCAACATCTACCGTCCCGACGAGGTACGGCCCGGCCTCACGCCCGACCGGGCGCTGTCCGGAGCCCCGGCGGTCGAGGACGGCCGCTTCCGTGTTCCGCGCATCCTCGGGGAGGAAGCATGAGCCTCATCCACAAGTCCGCCGCCGAGCTCGGCGCGCTGGTCGCCAACGGAGAGGTCTCGGCCGTCGAGGTCGCCCAGGCGCACCTCGATCGGATCGCCGCGGTCGAGCCGCAGATCAACGCCTTCCTGCACGTCGACGCGGAGACGACGCTGGAGCAGGCGCGCGCCGTCGACGCCCGCCTGGCCGCCGGGGAGAGGCCCGGCCCGCTCGCCGGCGTGCCGATCGCGCACAAGGACGTCTTCACCACCGTCGACATGCCGACCACGGCCGGGTCCAAGATCCTTGAGGGATACCGCCCGCCGTACGACGCCACCGTGACGCGCCGCCTGCGCGAGGCCGGGCTGGTGATCCTCGGCAAGACCAACCTCGACGAGTTCGCGATGGGCTCCTCCACGGAGAACTCGGCCTACGGCCCCACCCGCAACCCGTGGGACCTGTCCCGGGTCCCGGGCGGCTCCTCCGGCGGCTCCTCCGCCGCGGTCGCGGCCTACGAGGCCCCGCTGTCGACCGGCACCGACACCGGCGGCTCGATCCGCCAGCCCGCCGCGGTCACCGGCATCGTCGGCATGAAGCCGACCTACGGCGGCTCGTCCCGCTACGGCGTGATCGCCTTCGCCAGCTCCCTGGACACGCCGGGCCCCTTCGCCCGTAACGTCATGGACGCGGCGCTGCTGCACGAGGCGTTCTCCGGCCACGACGTCATGGACTCCACCTCCATCGACGCCCCGGTGCCCTCGGTGGTCGAGGCGGCGCGCAACGGCGATGTGGCCGGGCTGCGCGTCGGCGTGGTCAGGGAGTTCGGCGGCGACGGCTACCAGCCGGGCGTGCTGGCCCGCTTCCACGAGACCGTCGAGCTGCTGGAGTCGCTCGGCGCCAAGGTCGTCGAGGTCTCCTGCCCCTCCTTCACCACGGCCCTGCCTGCCTACTACCTGATCGCACCCTCGGAGTGCTCGTCCAACCTGGCCCGCTTCGACGCCATGCGGTACGGCCTGCGGGTCGGCGACGACGGCACGCGAAGCGCCGAGGAGGTCATGGCGCTGACCCGGGCCGCCGGCTTCGGCCCCGAGGTCAAGCGGCGCATCATCCTGGGCACCTACGCGCTGTCCAGCGGCTACTACGACGCCTACTACGGCCAGGCGCAGAAGGTCCGCACGCTGATCGCCCGCGACTTCGAGGCCGCCTTCCACCAGGTCGACGTGCTCATCTCGCCGACCACGCCGACCACGGCGTTCCCGATCGGCGAGCGAGCCGACGACCCCATGGCGATGTACCTCGCCGACCTGTGCACCATCCCGACCAACCTGGCGGGCAACGCGGGCATCTCGGTGCCGTGCGGCCTGGCCGACGAGGACGGCCTGCCGGTCGGCCTCCAGGTCATGGCCCCGGTGCTCGGCGACGACCGCTGCTACCGGGTCGCCGCGGCGGTGGAGAAGGCCCTGGAAGACCGCTGGGGCGGCAGCCTGCTGTCCAAAGCCCCGGCGCTGTAGGGCTTTTCAGGGCGATAGGGCGACAGGGGGAACGGCGGCATGATCACTCGGATCGAGATCGACGGGTTCAAGTCCTTCTTGAACTTCGACCTCGACGTGCCGCCCTTCCTCGCGCTGGTCGGTCCCAACTCCAGCGGCAAGTCGAACCTGTTCGACGCCGTCGGCTTCGTCGCCGACGAGATCGCCGGCTCCGGCGGGCTGCTCGACGCGCGGCGGGGTCTGCCGGGCGAGCAGTTCCACCGGGTCGCGCGGGGAACGCCCGTTCCCGGGTTCGTCGTCTCGGTGGAGGCCCTGGTCTCCCCGGAGCCCGGCGCGCTGGTGCCGATCCGCTTCGACGTGGGCGCGGAGATGGTGCTCAGGATCCCGCGCTCCAGCGGGGCCGTCATCAGCCATGTGGCCCACCGGCTGCCGGAGGAGCTGCTGGAGTTCATGGTCGAGGACCCGGAGCCGGAGGTCACTCCGCGCCGCACGGTCCAGTCGTGGCGGCGCCACGCCCCGTCGCCGGCGGCCATGCGCCGCCGGTTCTCCGCGGCCGACCGCGGACCGCTCGCGGCCGACGGGTCCAACCTCGCCGCGGTGCTCGGGCGGATGGCGGGCACGGCCGCGCTGGGCGACCTCGTGGTCGACCTCGCCGGCGTGCTGCCCGACGTGGTCGGGCTGGTGCCCCGCGTCGACCGCGAGGAATGTTCCTTCGAACTGGTCGTCGACGGGCAGGGAACGGTGCCGCCCGCGCTGCTGTCGGACGGGACCCTGCGGACCCTCGGCCTGCTCACCGCCCTGCACGACCCGGACCACCCCGGCACGCTCCTGGTGGAGGAGATCGAGAACGGTGTGCACCCCAGCCGTCTCGGCGAGCTGCTCCGCCGGATCCGGCAGCGGATCGCCGAGCCCGGAAGCGCGAAGCCGTACCGGCAGGTGATCCTCACCAGCCACTCTCCGGTGGTGGTCGCCGAGATCTACCAGACCGAGCCCGACGCGCTGACGTTCCTGGACACTGCGGTCCGCGTCGATCCCGACAGGGATCGGGTCTCGCGGGTGACCGTGGCCAAACCGATCCAGCCGGACGGCGAGCCGGGCACGTACGTCTCGCCCAGGCAGGTCCGCAAATACCTGGGCGCGGCGGCATGAGCCGTCCTCTGGTCCCCGGGCTGATCGCGGAGGGGGATGCCGACGAGGCCTTCCTCGGCATCGTCATCTCCCGGCAGCTGCGCGAGCTGACGTGGATGTCGCCCTACGCGGTCGACGTCGAGGCGACGGAGGTCGTCTCCTGCGATCGGGAGCACATGGTCACGGCGCTGGAGGAGCTCGCCGCGGACTGCCATCTGCTCTTCACCCACGACGATATGCGGGAGCGCGGCAAGACGGGCGGTAAGTCGGACGGTGTCCGCTACCACTCGCACTACCTGGTGCCGGTCATCGGGCTGGGGGAGACCGAGACCTGGCTGCTGGCCGATCGCGATGTGTGGGCCGGGCTGGAGGGCAGTGACCTCGGCCTGCTGCCGAACCGGCCGCGCGACGTCGAGAGGATCACCGATCCCGCCAGGGTCCTGGCCGCGACCGTCCCCCGGCGGGGAAAGCCGATCCGCGACTACTTCGAATACATAGGACGCAACATCGATCTCGCGGTCCTGGCCCAGGTGCCCGCCTACGCGGACTGGGTCGCCGAGACGAGAAACGCATTGAAGGGACTTGGTTACCTTTGAGCATGGGACAGGGCCCGGCGCGGTGAGCGCGAGGGGCGGGCGCTCCGCGGAGCGGAGCGGTGAACGATCGATGAGCACGACACGACCCGACGCAGTGAGCGTGGCGGCGCGCGAGGGACGAGCGGCCCCGCGGAGCGAACGAGGAATGGTGAACGACCGATGAGCACGGAAACGCTGATGCCGTACGACGAGGCGCTGGAGCGCTTCGAGCCGGTGCTGGGCCTGGAGACGCACGTCGAGCTGGGCACGGCGTCGAAGATGTTCTGCGGTTGCCCGACCACGTTCGGCGCCGCGCCGAACACCCAGGTCTGCCCCGTCTGCCTGGCCCTGCCCGGGGCGCTGCCGACGGCCAACGCCGCCGCCATCGAGTCGACGATCCGTATCGGCCTGGCGCTCAACTGCTCGATCGCCGAGTGGTGCCGCTTCGCCCGGAAGAACTACTTCTACCCGGACATGCCGAAGAACTACCAGATCAGCCAGTACGACGAACCGCTCTGCTTCGACGGTTACCTCGACGTCGAGGTCGACGGCAGGACCGTGCGGATCGAGATCGAGCGGGTCCACCTGGAGGAGGACACCGGCAAGTCCACCCACGTGGGCGGCGCCACCGGCCGCATCCACGGCGCCGACTACTCGATCGTCGACTACAACCGCGCGGGCATCCCGCTGGTGGAGATCGTCACCAAGCCGATCCCGGGGACCGACCGGCTCGCCCCCGAGATCGCCCGCGCCTACGGCATCGAGCTGCGCGAGGTCATGCGCGGCCTCGGCGTCTCGGACGTGCGCATGGAGGAGGGCTCCATGCGCTTCGACGTGAACGTCTCCCTCATGCCGCGCGGCTCCTCGGAGTGGGGCACCCGCACCGAGACCAAGAACGTGAACTCGCTGCGCAGCGTCGAGCGCGCGGTCCGCGGCGAGATCGAGCGCCAGGCCGCGATCCTGGCCGACGGCGGCCGGATCCTCCAGGAGACCCGCCACTTCCACGAGAACACCGGCACCACCACCTCGGGCCGCTCCAAGGAGGAGGCACAGGACTACCGCTACTTCCCGGAGCCGGACCTGGTGCCCATCGCTCCCGACCCCGCGTGGGTGGCCTCGCTCAAGGCCGCCCTGCCGGAGCTGCCGGGCACGCGGCGCAAGCGGCTCCAGCAGGAGTGGGGCGTGTCCGACCTCGACATGGCGGCCATGCACAACGCCGACGCCATCGACCTGGTCGAGGCGACGGTCGCCGCCGGGGCTCCGCCCGCGGACGCCCGCAAGTGGTGGATGGGCGAGCTGGCCCGCCGGGCCAACGAGGCCGCGGTCTCGCTGGCCGAGCTCCAGATCACCCCGGACCAGATCGCCCGGGTGTGCGCGATGGTCGCCGGCGGCGCGCTGAACGACAAGCTGGCCCGCCAGGTGCTGGAGGGCGTGCTGAACGGCGAGGGCTCCCCGGACGAGGTGGTGGCCGCGCGCGGCCTGCAGATCGTCAACGACGAGGGCGAGCTGATGGCGATCATCGACCAGGTCCTGGCCGACAACGCCGCCGCCGCGGACAAGGTGCGCAGCGGGAAGATCGCCGCGGTCGGCGCTCTCGTCGGCGGCGTCATGAAGGCCAGCCGGGGCAAGGCCGACGCCGGTCGCGCTCGTGAGCTCCTGCTGGAGCGGCTCGGCGTCTCCGAGTAGCGCCCCGCGCGCCTGCCGGGGCGGGTGCGCGAGAGGTCTCTTCGAGGCTGTGAAAGGCCCGCCGATCGAAAGATCGGCGGGCCTTTTGTATGTGGTAATTCCGATTTTTCATATCAAGCATGTATTGACTCAATTATTGATTACTTGCACAGTGATCACGTCAGTCACCCCTTTCCCTCTGGTGCTTTCCAGCCCCAGGATCGGAGAACGCGTGAAAAGGCATTTGGCGTTCGTGATCATGCTGGTGGCCGTCGCCGGTGGCGCGCTGACGGCCGTCGCCCCAGCTCAGGCTGCCACTCCCGGGCTTGTGGCCGCTCCCGTAATAGACGCCGCCATCATCGCCGACGGAGTTCGCCTGCGATCGGCCTTCTCTACTACGGCGATTACGGCCAGATTCTGAGCTCCTCAAGCGGCTGGTGCCGCTTCCGGCTGGGCGGCAGGTCGGTCTCCGGGCTGCCCGCGGGAACCACGGGGTGGGCGTCCTGCTCCTACTTCGCGACGGAGGACGGCTTACGCCTGCGGAACGCGCCCGTCGACTCGCTGGAGACGCCGTAGGGCTCGGGTTCCCTGGAGACGCCGTAGTGCCCGGGAGGGAGGCGGCCCCGCCGCTCTCCAGTGCGGCGGGACCCCCAAGAACCACCTGACATATGCCCGCTGTCCGGGCGTCTCACGCGATCCGTGACGAACGCGTGACCAGCTTCCGGGCGAGCGGGGCCAGCAGCACCAGGAGCGCGACCGCCAGCAGAGCCGCCGCGACCGGGCTCCTGACCAGGACCGTCACGTCTCCCGCGCCGATGGCCAGGGCCCGGCGCAGCTGGATCTCGGCCATCGGGCCCAGGATCATGCCGATCACGGCCGGGGCCACCGGAAGCCCGAACCGGCGCATCGCGAAACCCAGCATGCCCAGGACGTAGAGGATGACCAACTCCACCCAGGAGGAGTTGAGGGCGTAGACGCCCAGCGCGGCGAACAGCACGATGCCCGCGTAGAGGTAAGGCCGGGGGACGCGCAGCACCCGGGCCCACAGCGGAGCCAGCGGCAGGTTGAGCACCAGCAACATGGTGTTGCCGATGAACAGCGAGGCGACCATGCCCCAGACCAGCGCCGGATTGTGGTCGAACAGCTGGGGGCCGGGCTGCAGGCCGTACTGCTGGAAGGCCGCCAGCAGGATCGCGGCCGTCGCCGACGTCGGCAGGCCCAGGGTGAGCAGCGGGACGAGGGTGCCCGCGGCCGAGGCGTTGTTGGCCGCCTCGGGACCGGCGACGCCCTCGATCGCGCCCCTGCCGTACTCCTCGCGGGCGACCCCGCGGGCCAGGCGCTTCTCGATCGAGTACGACAGGAAGGTGGGGATCTCCGCGCCGCCGCCCGGCAGCGCCCCGAACGGGAAACCGAGCGCGGTGCCGCGCAGCCACGGACGCCAGGACCTCGACCAGTCGGAGCGGCCGAGGAAGGCCCGGCCGACCGGGATCACCTCCGGCCGGCCGTGCCGCAGCCGGGAGGCGACGTAGAGCACCTCGCCCAGCGCGAACAGGCCGACCGCGACGATCACCACGTCGACGCCGTCGAGCAACTGCGGCACGCCCAGGGTCAGCCGCGCCTGCCCGGTCTGCTGGTCGATGCCGATCAGCCCGATGACCAGGCCGACCCCCAGCGAGGCCAGCCCGCGCACGACCGAGCGTGACAACACCGACGACACCGCGGTGAAGGCCACCACGGCCAGCGCGAAGTAGTCCTCGGGACCGAACGAGATCGCGAAGTCCACCACCAGCGGGGCCGCGACGACCAACAGCCCGGTGGCGATCGTGCCCGCGACGAAGGAGCCGATCGCGGCGGTGGCCAGCGCCTGGGCGGCCCGTCCCCGCTTGGCCATCTGGTTGCCCTCGAGCGCGGTGATCATCGAGGAGCTCTCACCGGGTGTGTTGAGCAGGATCGAGGTCGTCGACCCGCCGTACATGCCGCCGTAGTAGATCCCGGCGAACATGATGAACGCGCTGGCCGGAGGGACGGTGAAGGTGATCGGCAGCAACAGCGCCACCGTCATGGCCGGGCCGATGCCGGGCAGCACGCCGACCAGCGTGCCGAGGGTGACGCCGACCAGCGCGTAGAGCAGGTTGACCGGGGTCAGCGCGGTCGCGAAGCCCTCCATCAGGAGCCGCAACGACTCCACCTAGATCACCCCCGACAGCAGCCCCGCGGGCAGCGTCACGCCCAGGCCCTTGACGAAGGCCAGGTAGGTGACGGTGGACAGCACGATCGCCACCACACCCGCCTGCAACCGCCGGGTGGCCCCGAGCACCACCGAGAGGCCGAAGAAGAGCAGCGCGCCCGCGATGATCCAGCCGAGCAGGTCCAGCAGCACGGCGAAGGCCAGGAAGACCACGCTCACCGACGCCACCGTCCGCCAGTCCGCGCGCGCGTCGACGTCGACGTCCTCGCTCTCCTCCGGATCACCGTGCCCGCCCCGGATCACGTCGATCACGTAGAACAGCCCGACCAGCAGCAGCGCCGAGCCGACGATGACGGGGAAGAAGCGGGGCCCCAGCCCGAGGGAGGAGCCGGCGGCGCTGACGTCCGCCGTCCCCACGATCACGAACACGCCCAGCGCCAGGACGATCAGAGCCAGGACGAGCTCGGGTCGCCGCCATGAGTGTGCCGGGCCGGCGCCGTGGTCGGTGGCGCCGGTCGGCTCTTCGGAGGAGCGCATCAGGAGACGAGTCCCATTTCCGCGATGATGGTCTTGACCTTGGCCTGCTCGGCCGTGAGGTAGTCGGCGAACTGCGGGCCGGTCTGGAAGGAGTCGATCCAGCCGTTCTTGGCCACCGCCTCCTTCCACGTCTGGGAGTCGTGCATCTTGGTGACCAGGTCGGTCAGGTTCTTCCTGGCGGCGTCGTCCAGCTCGGGCGGCGCGACGAACCCGCGCCAGTTGGCCAGCTCCACGTCCAAGCCGCCCTCCTTCAGGGTGGGGGCGTCCACGATGTCGACGCGGTCGGGCGAGGTCACGCCGAGGGCGCGGAGCTTGCCGGACTTCACGTGCTCGGCGAACTCCCCGATGCCGGAGACGCCCATCGCGACCTTGTTGCCCAGCAGCGCGTTGAGCGCCTCGCCGCCACCGGAGTGGGCGATGTAGTTGACCTTTTTGGGATCGATCCCGGCGGCCTTGGCCATCAGGCCCGCCACGATGTGGTCGGTTCCCCCGGCGGAGCCGCCCGCGATCGCGATCCTGGCGGGGTCGGCCTTCCACGCCGTCACCAGATCGGCCAGCGACTTGTACGGCGAGGCCGCCGGAACCACGACGATCTCGTACTCCTCGGTGAGCTTCGCGATGGGCGTGGTCTCGGCCAGCGTGACCTTCGACTTGTTCTGCTCCACCGCGCCGAGCATGACCAGGCCCATGGTCATCAGCAGGTTGCCGTTGCCCTTCTCGCCGGCGAGCTGAGCCAGGCCGATGGTGCCGCCCGCGCCGGGGACGTTGTAGACCTCCACCTTGCGGGACGGGTCGGCCGACTTGAAGGCCTCCGCCGCCGTACGGGAGGTCTGGTCCCAGCCGCCGCCCGGAGAGGCCGGAGCCATGATTTTCAGCGTGCCGGCGGCCGTGCCCGAGCCCGAACCCGAGCCGCACGCGGTGAGGGCGGCGAGGGACAGGACCGCGAGGGCGGTGAGTCTCCGAAGACGCATGGTCAACTCCAAACAGCGTGAATGAAAGCGTGGTGAGGATGCTGAGCGTCCCAGATAACGGTGTCGATCCTTTTCGAGCTTGCCGTCGTATCGGTCGTATTGGTCACGCCGGTCACGGTCACCGCGACCCCGCCGTTATCTCCGGCTGCTTTCATGAGTCCCTGACCAGGGAGTTTACTCTTGCGACGCTTACTCAACGCCTCCCTCGGCACCCAGCTGTTCGTGCTGCAGACGGTGATCGTTTTCCTCGCGGTGGGCGGTACGGCGGGCGTCTGGATGGAACACACCCGCAGCCAGCTCGACCGGCAGTACCAGCAGCGCGCGCTGGCCATCGCCGAGTCCGTCGCCGGGTTGCCCCAGGTCCGCGAGGCCTTCGCGCGGCCCCGGCCCGAGCTGAGCCTGCAGCCGATCGCGGCGGGGGTGCAGAAGGCCACCGGCGCCGACTACGTGGTGATCGCCAACCGGGAGCAGATCCGCTACGCCCATCCCAACGCGGCCCTCATCGGCGGAAGGCTGTCCACCGACGGATCGGAGGTCCTGACCAGCGGCCACACCTGGACCGGTGTCCAGACCGGCACGCTCGGCCGCTCCGTGCGGGGCAAGGCCCCCATCTTCGACTCCTCCGGCCGGGTGATCGGCCTGGCGTCGGTGGGCGTGCTCCAGGACACCGTCGCCGACGAGCTCGGCTCGGCGCTGCCGCCGCTGATGTGGACCGTGCTCGCCGTACTCCTCGCCGGATCGGCGGCCGCCGCGCTGATCGCCCGGCGGGTCCGCCGCCAGACCTTCGGGCTGGAGCCCCGGGAGATCGCCGCCCTGCTCGAACAGCGCGAGGGGGTGCTGCACGGTGTGAAGGAGGGCGTGCTCGCCCTCGACCTGCAGGGCAGGGTGACGCTGGTCAACGACGCCGCCCGCGAGCTGCTCGGCCTGTCGGCCCACGACGTCGGCAGAGGCCTGCGCGAGATGCCCCTGTCGGACCGGATGCGGGACGTGCTGGACGGCGTGGATTCCGGCGACGACCGGGTGGTGCTCCACCACGACCGCGTGCTGGTGCTCAACCGGACCCCGGTGGCGGTCCGCGAACAGCGCAGCGGCTGGGTGGTCACCCTGCGCGACCGGACCGAGCTGGTACGGCTGGCGCACGAGCTCGACCAGGCCAGCAGTACGACCGACGCGCTACGCGCCCAGGCCCACGAGTTCGCCAACCGGATGCACACCGTGGTCGGCCTGCTGGAGCTCGGCGAGCACGAGACGGCGGTCAGCTACATCACCCAGACCTCCGAGGCCTACGGGCGGCACGCGTCCGGCATCCGGGAGAAGGTCGCCGACCCGACCCTGGCCGCACTGCTGCTGGCCAAGTCCGCCGAGGCGGCCGAACGGGGTGCGGCCCTGGTGCTGGCCGAGGACTGCCGGGTGGAGGAGGACGCGCTCGGCGACCCCCACGACGCCGTGCTGGTGGTGGGCAACCTGGTGGCCAACGCCCTCGACGCCCTGGAGGGCATCGGCGGCATCGGAGGGATCGGGGGCACGGTCGAGGTCTCGATCCGCACCGAGGCAGACGGCCTGCACATCCGGGTCGGCGACTCCGGCCCGGGGATCATGCCCGGCCTGGTCGAGGAGGTCTTCCGCGAGGGCTTCACGACCAAGGTCGCCCACGCCGGACCACGCGGTCTCGGTCTGGCCCTGACCCGGCAGGCCTGCTCCCGCCGGGGCGGCTGGGTGCGGGTGCACAACGCGGACGGCGCCGTCTTCACCGCCCTGCTGCCCAGGCGCGGGGACGCCGCGACGATCGGGGCGCGCGGAAACGGAAGCGCGGACGCGGGGGCGCGCGGGGTGATCGGGAGCGGAAGCGCGGAGGCGGGGGCGCGCGGGGTGATCGGAAACGGAAGCGCGGAGGCGGGGGCGCGCGGGGTGATCGGAAACGGAAGCGCGGACGTGGGGACGGCGGAGTGATCCGCGTGCTCGTCGTGGACGACGATTTCATGGTGGCGAGGATCCACGGCGGCTACGTGGCGCGAGTACCCGGGTTCACCGTGGTCGAGGCGGTGCACACCGGGAGGGCGGCGGTCGCGGCGGTGGCCGAGCACCGGCCCGACCTGGTGCTGCTCGACATCTACCTGCCCGACATGTCCGGACTCGACGTGCTGACGACCCTCAGGGGCGTGTCCCACCCCGTCGACGTCCTGGTGATCACGGCCGCGCGTGACGTGGCCACCGTCCGCGCGGCCATGCGCGGCGGCGCGGTGAACTACCTGATCAAGCCCTTCACCGCCGGAGCGCTCACCGACCGCCTCGAACAGTACGCCGGCACCCGCAGGCAGCTCGCCGCGATCGGGTCCGAGGTTCGCCAGGACGAGGTGGACCGGCTTTTCGGCGCGATCAAGGGAGGAACGCCGCCGCTGCCCAAAGGGTTGTCCGTTACCACCTGCGGTCTGGTCGCCGACGCGCTCAGGGAGTCCGGAACCGACGTGTCGGCGGCCGAGGCGGCGGCGCTCACCGGGCTCTCCCGCGTCAGCGCCCGCCGCTACCTCGAATACCTGTGCGCGACGGGCCAGGCCGAGCTCCGGCCGAGGTACGGCACCGCCGGACGGCCCGAACACCGCTACCGGTGGACGGGATGATTCGTTCCCGCTTTTCGGGTGTCGGCCAACGGTTGTGGTTTAGGGTTAACAAAGGTAAAAACTGCGAAGCAGGAGGAGACGGAGGCCGTGCGGAACGCCGGAGCGTCGATAGACCCACCGACGGATCCGTTCGCGGCGGTTCCCCTCCCCTCGAGCCCGGTCCGGCCGGGTGCCCGCGATCCCGGTGTCCCTCCCGGCGAGAAGCCCAAGGGCGGCTCGCGGCTTCCCCCGGGTGTCTCGCCCGACATCTTCGGTCCCTCCGGATTCGATCGTCCCGCCGGGCCGGTCGGCCCCGGCCGGTCCGCCGGTCCCGCCGCGGGATCGGCGGGATTGCCGCCCGCGGCCTCGCCGCCGCAGCCCTGGCAGATGGCCGCCCGGCCCGAGCGCCCCTCCCGTGACGAGCCCTCGCTCACGTCCGGCGGTGACGGAGACTCCCCGCAGCCGCAACAGCCTCGCTTCGAGGAGCCGCCCCGGCGCCGTCGCCGGGGCCGCAGGGCGGCCGCCGTCGTCCTGCTTCTGCTCCTGCTCGCCGGCCTCGCCTACGCCGTTCCCGCGTTCGTCATGTCCGGCAAGATGCTGCCCGGCACCCGGGTTCACGGCGTCGACATCGGCGGGCTGACCGCGACCGAGGCGGCCGACAGGCTCAGGGATCGGCTGCCGGGTGAGGCCGACCGGGAGATGACCCTCCGCGCCGCGGGCCGGAAATACTCCATCGACCCGGGGAAGGCCGGGCTGGAGTTCGACGTCGTCGCCACCATCGACCAGGCGCCCGGCGGCTTCCCGACCCCGATGGAGGTCTGGCGGGCGCTGACCGGGACGACCGAGCTGACCCCCAAGGTCTCCGTCGACGCCGAGCGGATGGACGGCACCGTCACGGCGCTCGCCAAGAAGGTCGATCTCAAGGTACGCGAGGGCGCGGTCGTCTTCGAGGGGACCAAGCCGGTCACGGTGACCCCCCGCGACGGTCGTGAGCTGGAACGGGAGGCCACGGCCCGCGTCATCAGGAAGGCCTTCATGGGTCCCCCCGGCGAGGTCGCGCTGCCCATCTCGGTGATCAAGCCCAAGGTGACGGCCGAGACGGTCAGGAAGGCCGCCGCCGACGCGGGCAAGGCCCTGTCGGGTCCGGTCACCCTGACCCACGCGGGCAGGCAGGCCCTGCTCCCGGCGGAGACCCTCGCCGCGCATCTGTCCTTCGAGCCTGACAGCTCCGGCGGCATGAGCCCGGTCTTCGACGCCAGAAACGCGGTCGCGACCGTGGAGAGCGGGCTCGTCGATCCGTCCCTGACGCCCAAGGAGCCCACCTTCCAGATCGTCGGCGCCGCGCCGAAGCTGATTCCCGGCCGCAGCGGCAAGGGGATCGACGACGACAAACTCGCCGAAGCCGTGGCCCGCATGGTCACCGAGGGCGGCAGCCGGACGATCCCGGTCGCCCTCACGACCGTTCAGCCCCGCGTCTCCGAGGCCGAGGCGCGCGGGCTCGGCATCAAGGAGAAGATCAGCGAGTTCACCACCCCTTACGACTGCTGCCTGCCCCGGGTGACCAACATCCGCACGATCGCCAAGCTCCTGGACGGTTATCTGGTCAAGCCAGGCGAGACCTTCTCACTCAACGGCGTCATCGGTCAGCGTGACACGGCTCGCGGCTTCGTCCCGGCGCCGATGATCGAGGGCGGCCGGCTGGTCGACTCGGTGGGCGGCGGCATCTCCCAGTTCGTCACCACCATGTACAACGCGGTGTTCTTCGGCGGCCTGGAGGACGTCCAGCACGTGGCGCACGAGTTCTACATCTCGCGCTACCCGGCCGGTCGCGAGTCCACGGTCTCCTGGCCCGCGCCGGACTTCCGCTGGAAGAACGATTCCAAGTACGGCGTGCTGGTGAAGACCTCCTTCACGAACACCGGGGTCACGGTCGCCTTCTGGAGCACCAAGCGCTACGACATCGAGTCGGTCTCCTCCGAGCGTTACGCCGTCACCCCGTTCACGAGCGCGACCGGCAGCGGCCCCGAGTGCATCCCGATGGCCGGCCAGAACGGTTTCACGATCGACGTGACCCGGATCTTCAAGCAGGACGGCAAGGAGGTCAGGCGGGAGACGAAGAAGACCGTCTACAAGCCCGAGACCGACCTCAAGTGCTCTCCCGCCGCTTCCCCCCAGAACGAGTAGCCTCCGGGGTTTCCCCTGCGGTCCCGGGCCGGTCGGCGCGCGGCCGGTGGTGTTCGCGCCGGGGCCGGCCGGGACACCCGTCCACCGCCGCGCGAACCCGGGACGGGCTGCGACCCGCGCCCGTCACGGGGTCATGACCAGGAGGCGGTCGTCGTCCGGGGCGGGGTCGCCGCGGCCGTCCTTGTTGCTCGTGCCGATCCACACCGAGCCGCAGGGAGCGGTGGCGACCGCGCGGAGCCGGCCGTACCGGCCGTCGAATCTGGCGATCGGGGCGCCGGTCGTGCCGTCGGCGGCGACCGGGACCTGCCAGAGCCTGCGGCCCCGCAGGGCGCCGACCCACAGGGAGCCGTGGGCGTAGGCCAGGCCGGAGGGCGAGGCCTTGTCGGTGCTCCAGGTGACGACCGGGTCGATGAAGCGGGAGCCGCCGCCGGTGCCCTCGACCTCGGGCCAGCCGTAGTTGCCGCCCTTTCTGATCAGGTTGATCTCGTCGAACGCGTCGGATCCGAACTCGCTGGCGTACAGGCGGCCGGATCGGTCCCAGGCCAGGCCTTGGACATTGCGGTGGCCGTAGCTCCACAGCACGTTCCGGAACGGGTTGCCGGGAGCGGGCTTACCGTCCGCGGTCATGCGGAGGATCTTGCCGGCCATGGAGCCGAGGTCCTGGGCGAGAGCGCGGTCACCGGTCTCGCCGGTGGTGGCGTAGAGGTATCCGTCGGGGCCGAAGGCCAGGCGGCCGCCGTTGTGGATGGTCCCCTTGGGAATGCCGTCGAGGATCACGGTGGCGTTCGTCAGACCCCGGTCGTAGCGGTAGCGCACGATCCGGTTGTCCCGGGCGGCGGTGAAGTACAGGAAGACGCGGCGGTCCCTGTTGAAGGTGGGGGAGACCGCCACGCCCATCAGGCCGCCCTCGCCGTCGGGGCGCGCGTCGCCGATCCTGGCGATCTCGGTGGTCCTGCCCGCAGCCGTGACCCGCAGCAGTCTGGCGGTGTCGCGTTCGGTCACCAGGGCGTCGCCCCCGGGCAGGAAGGCGATGCCCCAGGGCACGGCGAGATGTCTCACCAGGGTGCGGGGCTCGGCGAGGGGAGTGCCGGAGGCGGGGGAGCCGGGAGTCCGAGCCGCGCCGGCGGGCTCGGCGGGAGCCGCCGAGCACCCCGCCGCCGGCACCGTCACCAGCACCGCCGCCAGCATCGTCAGCAGCCCCGTCAGCAGCACCCTCACCGGCGCCGCCGGGATGGAAGCCGATCGTGCCGTCCGAATCATGCGAACCTCCTTCTTCATTCATACCGTCACGTGCGGGGGGAGGTTCCAGGACGAACCCTGGATAATGCAGCCATGAAGATCTGGGTCCCCTCCAAAGCCGCCGTCGACGTCCTGAGTGATCTGCCCGATGTGGAGTGCGTCGTCTACGACGGCACGGGGCCGGTGCCCGGCGGGGTGGAGGACGTCGAGGTCTGGATCCCGCCGCTGCTGCCGGTGGCGGGGGTCGCGGAACTGCTCGGCCGGATGACCCGGTTGCGGCTGCTGCAGACCGTCACCGCGGGAGTGGACGCCTACCGGCCGCACCTGCCGGAGGGCGCGGTGCTGTGCAACGCGCGGGGCGTGCACGACGCGGGGACCGCGGAGTGGGCGGTGGGAGCCATGATCGCCGTGCTGCGGGAGTTCCCCGGGTTCGCCGCCGCGCAGCGGGAGGGCGAGTGGACCTACCATCACACCGGTGTGCTGGCCGACTCCACGGTGCTGATCGTCGGCTACGGCTCGATCGGCGAGGCGCTGGAGCGGAGGCTGGACGGTTTCGAGGTGGACGTCGTCCGGGTGGCCAGGACCGCGCGGGGGCAGGTGCACGGCCAGGACGAGCTGCCGCGGCTGCTGCCCCTGGCGGACGTGGTGGTGCTGCTGGTCCCTTCCACCCCCGCGACCACCGGGCTGGTGGACGAGGCGTTCCTGGCGGCGATGAAGGACGGCGCCGTGCTGGTGAACGCCGCCAGGGGCGGGGTGGTGGACACCGGCGCGCTCGTCGCGGAGTTGCGCAAGGGCCGGATCCTGGCCGCGCTGGACGTCACCGACCCCGAGCCGCTGCCGGCCGGGCATCCGCTGTGGACGGCTCCGGGAGTGTTCATCACCCCGCACGTCGCGGGCAGCACTCCGGCGTCCGGGCGGCGCCTGCTGAGGCTTCTCCGTTCCCAGCTCCTTCGTCATCTGGCGGGTGAACCGCTCAAGAACGTGATCACCGGTTCATACTGACTGCGATCCTGACTGGCGCGGGCCCGCGCGGCCAGGTCTTTACTGACCGGATTCCGTACCGACCGGGAAAGGAATCCGGACCGTGGCTGCCTCGTGACCTCCGGTGCGTACGGTGAATAACTGCGATCCAGATCGCTCGCATGGTTATCAGATCGGTGACGACAACGGCGTTGTCACCACCCGCATCGGCCGTAGAGCACACACTGACCGTGTGCCGTCGCGGAAGCGAGACGAATCGACACTGATGGGCAGACGACATTGATCCGCTGGCGTGACCCCCGGGTACCGCTGACCGCCGCGGCCGTGACCGGCGTGGTGGGGCTCGTCGCCGCTCTTCTCAGCGGTGCTCCGGCCGCGATCGTCGGCGCGGTGGCGGGCGTCGTCACCGCCGCGGTCGCCGTCGTGTCATTGTGCGCCGCCGTTTTCCGAGGCGTCGATCGGCGCAGGGCGCTGGCCTGGCGCTGGCTGGCCGGCGGCTCGGCCACCTGGCTGGTCGGGGTCGGCGTGCGGCCGCTCGCGGACGGCACGCCTTTCGTGGTGACCTTCGCGGACCTGGTGGTCCTGGTCGGCACGGCGATGCTCACCGTCGGCACCGGCCTGTCCGCCACCCGGCCCCCGCACGGGCGGGCGCTGCTGCGCGATCTCGCCGACTCCTACATGTGCGCCGCCTCGTTCTTCGTGATCGGCTGGGTCCTCCTGCTGGGCCCGGCCTACCGCCAGGCCGACGACGCGGGCACCTTCGCGATCACCATCGCCCCGCCGCTGCTGTGTCTCATCCTGGCCTGCGCCGTGGGGCCCGTGGTGGTGCCGATCCGGCGGTCCGCCTGGCCGATGGGCCTGGCGGCGCTGGCCGTACTGGCCGCCATCACGGCGGCCGAGACGGTCACCGCGCTGGCCCGGGTCAGCGGCCACGCGCCGTCGATGATCGGGATGTGCCTGGCTCCGGCCGCCTTCCTGCTGCTGGCGGCGGTCCCGTGGAGCGCCCGTACGGCGCGCACCCCGGACCCCGACGACGAGGCGAAGCCGTCCGTCAGCCACGCCACCTCCTCGTTGATCGCGGCCGTGCCGCTGATCCTCGTCGTCGTGGCCACCGCCGTCGTGCTCCTGCGCGTGCTCGGCGGCGGGGTGCAGGGACCGGTCCCCGTCCTGGCTCTCGTGGTGGCGTCGATCGTCGCCATCCTGGTGGTGCGCCTGTTCGTGGTGCTGATGGAGACCGGCCGGATGCGGCGCCTGGTGGACCTCGGCGAGCGGCAGCTGCAGGACCTGGCCGAGAGCACCGGCGACGTGGTCCTGTTGTGCGACTACGACGGGGTGGTGCGGGAGATCGGCGAGGGTGTCGAGATCACGTACGGCTACCGCCCCGACGAGCTGATCGGCCGGCCGATCTTCGATTACATCCATCCGGAGGACGTGCCCGGCATCCAGGCGGCGCTGCACGCGATGGGCGCGGACGAGGGGCACGCCGAGGGGCCGGGCGCCTGCATGATCGCCTGCCGGGTTCGGGCGTCCGACGGCACCTGGCGGCCCACCGAGTCGGTGGCCACCCGGCACGTGCGCGGTGAGGACCTACTGCTGGTCACCACCCGCGACGTCAGCGACCAGGAAGCCCTGCGCAACCAGGTCGCCCATCTGACCTTCCACGACGGCGTCACGGGTCTGCCCAACAGGGCCTATTTCGAGGAGCGGACCCGGGAGGTGCTGGCCCGTCCCGGTGCGAGCAGCGCCGTCGTGGTGTTCCTCGATCTCGACGGCTTCACCGCGGTCAACGACTCGGTCGGCCACGCCAGCGGCGACTACCTGCTCGGGCAGGCCGCCCGCAGGCTCCGCGCCGCCGTACGGGCCGACGACACCCTGGCCCGATGGGGCGGCGACGAGTTCGCGGTGCTGCTGGAGGTGGCGGTGGACGCCCAGACGGCGGTCGACCTGGCCGAGCGGCTGGTCCGCACGGTCTCGTCCGAACCGTTCCGGGTGGCCGATCGCGACGTCGCGCTGACCGCGAGCGTCGGGGTGGCCTTCGCCGACGACGACGTCTCCTCGGCCGACCTGATCCGCAATGCCGACGTGGCGATGGCCAGGGCGAAGGACCTCGGCGGGCGGCGGGTGGAGGTGTTCGCCGCGCACATGCACGCCGACGTGGTCCGGCGTCTGGAGCTCGCCGCCGACCTGCAGCGGGCGTTGCTGGAAAACCAGTTCGCGATCGAATACCAGCCGGTGGTCGATCTGGCCACCTCGCGCGTCACCGCCGTGGAGGCGCTGGTGCGCTGGTGGCGGGGGAGTGCCTTCGTGCCGCCCGAGCAGTTCCTCGGCCCGGCCGAGGACACCGGCCTGATCGTCCCGCTGAGCGAGTGGATCCTGCGCGAGGCGTGCCGGGAGGTGGCCGCCTGGCGGGCGTCCTCCTGGGATATCGGGCTGTCGCTCAACCTGTCGGCCCGGCAGATCATGGCGCCGCGCTTCGTGGAGACCGTCGAGTCGGCGCTCGCCGAGAGCGGCCTGCCGCCCAGCGCGCTGACGCTGGAGGTCATCGAGGAGATGCTGGTCGAGGACGCCGAGGAGACCATCACCCGGCTGTCGGAGCTGCGCAGACTCGGGGTACGGCTGGCCATCGACGACTTCGGCACCGGTTACGCCTCACTGGCGTTCCTGCGCCAGCTTCCGGTGGACATGATCAAGATCGATCCGTCGTTCGTCTCCGGGCTCGGCCGCGACGACACGCTGACGCTGCTGACCCGCACGATCGTACGGCTCGGCCATGACCTGGGACTGATCGTGGTGGCCGAGGGCATCGAGCGCCCGGAGCAGCTCGAACTGCTGCGGGAGATGGGCTGCACCCGGGGTCAGGGCTTCCTGGTGGCGCGGCCGATGGCCGCTCGCGGCGTCGACTCCCTCATGCGCACCAGCCTGTCCAGCCTGCACAGCGGGGTCTGACGGGGCTGTTCCGGCCCGCAGACCCGGCTGTGTCCTCCATCACTTTTTGCCCGCTTCGCTGGCTCGTTTCGCCCGGTGGGCGGCGTTCGCGGTCGTGCGTGTCATCTCGGACTTTGAGACACCTGTCCCATGAATTTGACGCAGACGCGTTTCGTCGGCCATGGTGGAGCCATGCATCACAGTGGGATTCTCGTAGTACTTCGCCGGCGCGCAGGCCGATAGCGAAGCACTTCGACCTGCGCGCCGCCCCAGCTCCGCCGTCTCAGGCGGAATGGGGCATTTTTTATGCCGCCAAACATGCTGAGCCACACAAGGAACGAGCCGATGACCGAACAGATGACAGGTGCCCAGGCCCTCGTCAGAGCGCTGGAGCACGTCGGGGTCGACACTGTGTTCGGGATCCCGGGCGGCGCGATTCTCCCCGCCTACGATCCCCTTTACGACTCGCCCAAGGTCAGGCACGTGCTCGTGCGGCACGAGCAGGGCGCGGGCCACGCGGCCCAGGGCTACGCGCAGGCCACCGGCAAGGTCGGGGTCTGCATGGCGACCAGCGGTCCGGGCGCGACCAACCTGGTCACCCCGATCGCCGACGCCTACATGGACTCGGTCCCGATCGTCGCGATCACCGGACAGGTGCCCAGCAACGCCATCGGTACCGACGCGTTCCAGGAAGCCGACATCTCCGGCATCACCATGCCGATCACCAAGCACAACTTCCTCATCACCGATCCGGACGACATCCCCAGGACGATCGCCGAGGCCTTCCACATCGCCTCGACGGGACGGCCGGGGCCGGTGCTGGTCGACATCTCCAAGGACGCCCTCCAGGCGAGGACGACCTTCCAGTGGCCGCCGGTCATGCAGCTGCCCGGCTACCGCCCGGTGACCCGGCCGCACTCCAAGCAGATCCGGGAGGCGGCCAAGCTGATCGCCGAGGCCAAGCGGCCCGTGCTCTACGTCGGCGGCGGCGTGCACAAGGCGCGGGCGGCGGCGCAGCTGCTGGAGTTCGCCGAGCTGACCGGCATCCCGGTGGTCACCACGCTGATGGCGCGCGGCACATTCCCCGACAGCCACCGCCAGCACCTGGGCATGCCGGGCATGCACGGCTCGGTGCCGGCGGTCGGGGCGCTGCAGCGCTCCGACCTGATCATCGGGCTGGGCGTCCGCTTCGACGACCGCGTCACCGGAGAGCTGTCCAGTTTCGCGCCCCACGCCAAGATCGTCCACGCCGACATCGACCCGGCCGAGATCTCCAAGAACCGGCACGCGGACGTCCCGATCGTCGGTGACTGCAAGGAGGTCATCTCCGAGCTGATCGCCGCGGTGCGCAACGAGGACCGCAAGGGCGACTACAGCGAGTGGTGGAGCCAGCTCGACACCTACCGGGAGACCTACCCGCTGGGCTACGACGAGTTCGAGGACGGCTCCCTCGCCCCGCAGTACGTCATGCAGCGGCTGAGCGCCATCGTCGGACCGGACGCCATCTACACCGCGGGTGTCGGCCAGCACCAGATGTGGGCCGCCCAGTTCATCGGCTACGAAAATCCCGGCACCTTCATCAACTCCGGCGGCGCCGGCACGATGGGCTTCTCGCTCCCGGCGGCCATGGGCGCCAAGATGGGCAGCCCGGAGACCACGGTCTGGGCGATCGACGGCGACGGCTGCTTCCAGATGACCAACCAGGAGCTGGCCACCTGCACCATCGAGGGTGTGCCGATCAAGGTCGCGATCATCAACAACGGCAACCTCGGCATGGTCAGGCAGTGGCAGACGCTGTTCTACAACCAGCGTTACTCCAACACCAACCTGCAGACGGTCCGCCGGATCCCGGACTTCGTGAAGCTGGCCGAGGCGTACGGTTGTGTCGGTCTGCGATGTGAGCGTCCGGAGGATGTGGACGCGACCATCAAGAAGGCGATGGAGATCAACGACGTGCCCGTCGTGGTCGACTTCGTGGTGCACCAGGACGCCATGGTCTGGCCGATGGTCGCCGCCGGGACCAGCAACGACGACATCAAGTTCGCGCGCGACATGGCGCCGGTCTGGGACAGCGAGGACTAGCGGTGAGTGATCGAAGCGGGCCGGCAGGCAGGCACAGCGGCTCGGCGGGTGCGCGAGCGGGTCGCCAGGCGAGGAGGAAGGCATGAGCAGGCACACGCTCTCCGTGCTGGTGGAGAACAAGCCCGGCGTGCTCGCGCGCGTCGCGTCGCTGTTCAGCCGCCGCGGGTTCAACATCGACTCGCTGGCGGTCGGGCCGACCGAGCACGAGGACATCTCGCGGATGACCATCGTGGTCAACGTCGAGGACCTGCCACTCGAGCAGGTCACCAAACAGCTCAACAAGCTGATCAACGTGCTGAAGATCGTGGAGCTCGACCCGGCGCAGGCCGTGCAGCGCGAGCTGACGCTGATCAAGGTGCGGGCCGACGCCGAGACCCGCTCCAGCGTGCTGGAACTGGTCAACCTCTTCCGCGCGCGCTGCGTTGACGTCGCTCCCGACGCGGTGACGATAGAGGTCACCGGCACGCCGGACAAGCTGCAGGCCTTCATCAAGCTCCTGGAGCCGTTCGGCATCAAGGAGCTCGTTCAGTCGGGCATGGTGGCCATCGGCCGCGGCGCCCGTTCCATCACCGACCGTTCTCTCCGGGCCCTGGACCGGACCGCGTAAATCGCACGAGAAACCCGAAAGGTTAAGCAAGTGACTGAGATCTTCTACGACGACCAGGCCGACCTGTCGATCATCCAGGGCCGGCACGTGGCCGTTCTGGGTTACGGCAGCCAGGGCCACGCCCACGCTCTGTCCCTTCGTGACTCCGGCGTGGACGTCCGGGTCGGCCTGCCCGAGGGCTCCAAGAGCCGCGAGAAGGCCGAGGCCGACGGCCTGCGGGTGCTCACCCCGTCGGAGGCCGTCGAAGAGGCGGACCTGACCATGATCCTGGCGCCGGACCACATCCAGCGTCACCTCTACGCCGAGCACGTGGCCCCGAACCTCGTCGAGGGCGACGCCCTCTTCTTCGGCCACGGCCTCAACATCCGCTACGGCCTCATCGAGGCGCCCGAGGGCGTGGACGTGGCCATGGTCGCTCCCAAGGGCCCCGGCCACCTCGTTCGCCGTCAGTACACCGCGGGCCGCGGCGTGCCGTGTCTGGTCGCCGTGGAGAAGGACGCCAGCGGCAACGCCTGGGACCTCGCGCTCTCCTACGCCAAGGGCATCGGCGGCACCCGCGCCGGCGCGCTGAAGACCACCTTCACCGAGGAGACCGAGACCGACCTGTTCGGCGAGCAGGCCGTCCTCTGCGGTGGTGTGTCCGAGCTGATCAAGGCCGGGTTCGAGACCCTGATCGAGGCCGGCTACCAGCCCGAGGTCGCCTACTTCGAGTGCCTTCACGAGATGAAGCTGATCGTCGACCTGATGTACGAGGGCGGCATCCACAAGATGTACTGGTCGGTCTCCGACACCGCCGAGTACGGCGGCTACTCCCGTGGCCCGCGCGTCGTGACGCCGGAGACCAAGAAGGAGATGCAGCGTATCCTCGCCGAGATCCAGTCCGGCGAGTTCGCCAAGGAGCTGGTGGAGGAGTTCGACAGCGGCCAGAAGAAGTTCACCGCCTACCGCGAGGAGCTGGCCGAGCACCCGATCGAGAAGACCGGCGCCAAGCTGCGTCCGATGATGAGCTGGCTCAAGTAGCGGCGAGGTCCTTCCCGGCGGCCCGTGAACGGACGGGCCCCGTGGATCGACGGGCTTCGCGCACGGCAGGCCCGTGAACGGACGGGTCCGCAGCCGACGGGCCCCGTGGATGGACGGGTCCGCAGCCGACGGGCCCCGTACGGCGACGCCCCCGCGACGGTGACTTGGGTTCTAATGACCGTCGCGGGGGCGTCGCCGTTGTCTCCCCTGTCTGCGCTGGGAGACTCGGCTGTCACCTGGCGGCGAAGTCCTGGGTCCAGTAGATCTTGTAGCCCTGGGAGCCCTTGGCCATGCCGACACCGATGAGGTTGTACTTGCAGTTCATGATGTTGGCCTTGTGACCTGAGCTGTTCATCCAGGTGCTCACCACGGAGGCCGGGGTCGCCTGTCCCGCGGCGATGTTCTCCGCCCAGCCCGACCCGCCGGTGAAGCCGGCCGCCCGGATGCGGTCCATGAAGCTGCGGCCGTCCTTGGAGGTGTGGCTGAAGTAGTTCTGGGCCGCCATGTCGGCCGAGTGGTCATAGGCGGCCTTGCGGAGCTGCGGGTCGTGCTTGAGCGGCTGGCAGCCGCCCTTCGCCCGCTCCACGTTGACCAGCCGCACGACCTCGTTCTCCTCGGTCGTTCCCACGGTGCCGGCCGGTGAGGTCGGCGTGGCCGAGGGCTTGGCGGTGGGGCTGGCCGTCGGTGTGGTGGTGGGCTTGGCGGTGGGGCTGGCCGTCGGGTTGGGGGTGCCCGTCGGGTTGGGGGTGCCCGTCGGGTTCGGGGTGCCCGTCGGTGCAGAGGTGGGCGTCGCCGTGGGAGAGGGCGTCGGGGAGCAGGACAGCCGGGCCGCCTTGGACCTGCCCGCGTTGCCGCGGTAGTCGGTGACGACCGCGTAGTAGACGCCGGGGGCGCATGGCAGCGCGACGGTGACCCGCCCGTTGCCGCCCCTGCGGGCCGCGCTCTTGACGACGGGGTCGGGGCCGGCCTCGGCGCGCTTGATCCGGATGCGGACCAGCGCGGTGTCGCCGCAGCCGAGCCGCGCGGCGGACGCCTGGATCTTGCCCGCGGCCGTGACGTAGGGGGCTGCCGCGTACACCCGGCACGCGGCCTGCGTCGACGTCTCGGCATGGGCGGTGGCGATCGGCGTGCTGAGTGCCGCCAGGCTCCCGAGGCACGCGAGTACCCCTAGCGGTCTACGCATAACGGTTTCCTCCAGTTGGGTGGACGCTGGACGGATTCCGCATTCTGTCGGTGTTGGACACTCCTTGTCACTAAATTCCCGATATTAACCGTGAGTTCCAGGTAAACCAGAGTGGCCTCAGAGGCGTCTGGGACCGTTCCCTCCTCCTCGCTCTTCCGCGGATCGCCCGCTGAAATAAGGCCTCCCCGCCGCGACGGGGCGCGACGGGGAGGCGACGGGGAGGAAGGAGGGGGAAGGGACGGTCGTTGGGTCAGCTCCGGATGGTCTCCGGCCGGGAACAGCGGTCCGGCACCCGGCGGTCCGGCACCCGGTGGTTCGGTGCGCGACGGTTCGGCACCCGGTGGTTCGGTGCGCGGTGGTTTGCCGCGCGGCGGTTCGGCACCCGGCGGTTCGATGCGCGGCGGTTCAGCACCCGACGGGCTTCAACCAGGAGCATTCGAGGTCGGCGGTCTCCTGCGGGACCTGGCGGAGCTGGACGGTCGCGACGTCGGCCGGGGCGATCCGGCTGAACTGGGCGAGACGAATGGCGATCTTGTCCTCGATGTCCTTGGGGGAGCCGGACAGGAACTGGTTGAGCATCACCGAGAAGACCAGGGGCTCGTTGTCCGCACTGGTCACGTAGCCCGACAGGGACGTGACGCCGGTCAGCGAGCCGGTCTTGGCGTGCACGTTCCCGGCGGCGGGGGTGCCGCGCATCCGGCTGCGCAGCGTGCCGCCCACCATCCGGCCGGGGTCACCGGCGATCGGCAGCGCGCCGTACCAGGTGGAGAACCAGGGCTTGGACCGCAGCGCGATCAGCAGGTTGGTGATACCACCGGGGGTGAGGCCGTCCACCCGGGACAGCCCGGAGCCGTCCCGCATGCGCAGCGTCGGCATGCCGTTGGCCTGGGCGAAGGAGGTGATGGCCGCGAGCCCGGCGCTCCAGGTTCCGGCTCCGGAGACCTTGCGCCCGATCGCCTTGGCCAGGATCTCGGCGTGCATGTTGTTGCTGAGCTTCAGGAACGGGACGAGCAGCTCACCCAGCGGCATCGACTCGTGCGAGGCCACGGTGACGGCTCCCGCCGGGGTCGCCTCGCGGCCGGTGGAACCCAGCACTCGCACGCCGTGCCTGGCCAGCGCCTTGCGGAAGAGCGAGGAGACGTATCTGGTGGGGTCGTCAACGGCGACCCACTCGTCGTACTTCTCCGCGACGGTCCCGGTGATCACCACGGTGTTGGTGTTGTGCTGACGCTCGACCAGCACGTCGGTCTCGGCGCCGGTCGTCGCCCGGTTGTCGATCTTCAGGTAGTCGGTCTCGGGGGTGGTGGAGACCTTGGCGGGCTTACCCGGGGCGTCGCCGGGGGAGACCGAGACGATGACGCTGCCGGCGTCGTAGTCGGTGTCCGGGGAGGCGGTCAGCGCGGAGATCTGCGCCGCGTAGTAGTAGGGCTCGTCGTCCCAGGCCCAGTCGGTGCCGAGCCGTACCGAGTCGAACCAGGTGTCGTCGGCGACCAGCTTGCCGGTGACCACCTTGATGCCCGCGGCGGCCACGCGGGCGGCCAGCGCGTCATAGTCGGCGGCGAGGAGGGTCGGGTCGCCGGTGCCCTTGAGGTAGAGGTTCCCGGTCAGGACCGAGCCGGCGCGGCGGCCGGTGGACAGCACGTCGGTGGTGAAGCGGTAGTCCAGGCCCAGGACGTCGACCGCGGCGGCGGAGGTCACCAGCTTGGCGTTGGAGGCGGGGGTGAGGATCTTGCCCGAGTCCTGGGTGTAGAGCTCCTCGCCGGAGGTGGCGCTGCGGACCACCACTCCCGCCCGCGCGGGGGTCAGCCGGGCGTCGCCGAGGATCTGGTCGATGTCCTTGACCAGGTCGGTGATGCCGGGCGAGGGTTCGAGGGCGCTCGCCGGGGCCGAGACCCAGGCGAAGCCGGCGAGGAGGACGGCGGAGACAGAGATCGTGGTTCGTCGCGACGGGCGCACGGTTTCTCCAGATGCCTAAGGGGTTTGCGGAGATCATGAGGAATCGCGGCCCGCATGACAATACGGAAATGTTCGTATCTTCCGCGTTTGCCATGCTCTTTCGGGCCTGCCTAACGGTCGCTTGCTGCGATTGAATGTGCGCATGGTCACATCGGAGCCCGCTCCCGCCGTTGTCACCGTGCCGCGCGGCGTTCGCGTCGGCTATGGCGTCGGCTCAGTCTCCACCGCGACGTTCTCCACGGTCCCGGGATTGCTGCTGTTGTTCTACATGACCAACGTGCTGGCGGTTCCCGCCTGGGTCGCCGGCATCGTGGTCTTCCTGCCCAAGCTGTGGGACATGATCGTCAATCCGTGGGTGGGTCAGCGCTCCGACCGCACGGTCTCCCGGTTCGGGGCACGCCGCCCGTGGATGCTCCTGGGTGCCCTCACCCTCCCCGTGACGTTCGCGCTGACGTTCGCCGGCCCACCGCTGACCGGCCTGCCGGCCGCGCTGTACGTCGCCGTCTGCTACTTCCTGACCGCGACCGCCTACGCCTGCTACGAGGTGCCCTACAAGGCGATGGCCGCCGAGATGACCGACGACTACCATGAGCGCTCCTCGCTGCTGCAGTGGAAGATGGTCTTCGTCGGCCTGGCGATCCTGCTGTCCGGGTCCGTCGCCCCGGCGATCGCCGGCACCGAGGCCGCGGGTTACCGGCTGATGGGCCTGGTCGTCGGATCGGCGCTGCTGGTCTCCATGCTCGCCGCCTTCGCGGGTACGGCACGCGCGCCGCTGGTCGCCAGGGCCGAGACCGAGGCGTCGATCCGGGCCCAGTTCGCGGCGGCCCGCTCCAGCCGGCCGTTCATGGTGCTGCTCGGCCTGAGCTGCGCCCAGATGTTCGCCGCGGGCACCCTGCTGGCGGGCTCGCCGTACTTCGCCACCTATGTCCTGGGCGATCCGGGGGTGACCACCACGCTCTTCCTGTGCATCGTCGGGCCGCTGCTGGTCACGATGCCGGTGTGGGTGCGGCTGTCCAGGCGCTACGAAAAGCGCGGGGCGATGATCCTCGGGGCGGCGCTGTTCACGGCGGGCACGGTCGCGCTGGCGCTCGCCGGGCGGTTCGGGACGGCATACGCGCACGCGTGCGTGCTCGTCGTCGGCGTCGGGTACGCCGGGCTGCAGCTGCTGCAGTTCTCCATGCTGTCGGATGTGATCGTCCACGACGCGGCGGTCACCGGCAGGCATCGCGCGGGGGTCTTCACCGGGCTCTGGACGGCCTGCGAGACCGTGGTCTTCGCGCTCGGCGCGCTGGTGCTCGGCTGGCTGCTCGGTGCCACCGGGTTCGTGGCGTCCGACCCCGCGACGCCGGTGACGCAGCCCGATTCGGCGATCATGGCCGCGACCTACGGTGGCACGCTGCTGCCCGCGCTCGTGGCCGGGATCAGCGTGCTGCTGACGACGCGCTACACCCTCACCGCGCGGACGCTCGCGACCGCGGAGAAGCTCAGATCAGCTGAGGCGTGATCACCAGGAACATGCAGTCTCCGAAGGAGAGGACGTCTCCGGGGCGGACCTTCGCCGGTCCGACCAGGCGCCAGTCGTTGAGCCGGGTGCCGTTGAGCGAGCCGAGGTCGACGACGATCCAGCCGTCGTCGTCGCGGCGGAGCTCGGCGTGCACCCGCGAGACGGTCAGGTCGGCCAGCACCAGGTCGCAGGCCGAGCCGCGTCCCACCACATAGCGGGTGCGGCTGTCGCCGGGCAGCGCGAGCCTGGGCAGCCGGGGACGCCGCCAGGCGGACTCCACGCGCTTGGTGAAGTCGGAGGCCGAGGAGACGATCTCGGTGACCATGCGGCGCAGCCGGCCGCGCTGTGGCAGGTCGGCGACCAGGCTGTCGAGCTCGCCCTGGCTGCGGGCGCGCAACGCCATGTCGACGCGGCCGAGAAACGTCTCGTGCGACAGGTGTCCCTCGACGGCGCGGTCGCGGAGCTCGTTGATCGCACGATCGCGGTCCCCGTCGGACGCGCGGGACGGGGGAGGCGGCGAGCTCATCTCCCGAGTATCCGCCCCAGACGCGGAGCCTGTCCAGAATATGCGGATCAACTTGCCGTCACCATACTCGGTATGCATACTCAGTATTCATGGCGATCCGACAAGGGCTGCTCGCCCTGCTGAGCCAGGGGCCCCGCTACGGCTATCAGTTGCGTGCCGAGTTCGAGGCGTCCACAGGGGCGACCTGGCCGCTCAACATCGGCCAGGTCTATACGACGCTCTCGCGCATGGAACGCGACGGCCTGGTGACCCCCGGCGAGCAGGACGATCAGGGCCGGGTCGTCTACACGATCACCGAGGCCGGTCGGGCCGAGATGGAGCGATGGTTCGGCACCCCCGTCGCCCAGGCCGACCGGCCCCGGGACGAGCTGGTCATCAAGCTCGCGATGGCGGTCACCGCCGTCGTGGACGTGCGGTCCGTCGTCCAGACCCAGCGCGGCGCGACCATGCGCACGCTGCAGGAGCTCACCCGCGCCAAGCGCGCGAGCACCGGTGACCTCGCGCAACGGCTGGTGCTCGACTCGATGATCTTCCAGGCCGAGGCCGAGCAGCGCTGGCTCGACCACTGCGAGGCCGTGCTCACGGCCTCCCCCCAGACGCAGGAGAGACAAAGATGAGTTTCGATCCGGTCGTACGGCTCGCGGACGTCAGCCGCGTGCACGGTGACGGACCGCAGGCCGTGGCGGCGCTACGGGAGGTGAGCCTCGACGTCGCCGCCGGGGAGCTGGTCGCGGTGATGGGGCCTTCGGGGTCGGGCAAGTCCACCCTGCTCAACCTCGCCGGCGGCCTCGACCGGCCCACCTCGGGCGAGGTCGTCGTGGAGGGCACGCCGCTGTCGAGCCTGTCCGCCGGAGAGCTCGCCGGGCTCCGCCGCCGCCATGTCGGCTACGTCTTCCAGGACCTCAACCTGATCCCGTCACTGACCGTCGTGGAGAACGTCATGCTCCCGCGAGAGCTGGACGGCGTCAGGGCCGGACAGGCCCGCCGGGAGGCGATGGAGGTCATCGCCGAGGTCGGCCTCGGCGAGGTCGCCGGCCGCTTCCCCGACGAGCTCTCCGGCGGCCAGCGCCAGCGGGCCGCGATCGCCCGCGCGCTGGTCGGGGAGCGGCGGCTGATCCTGGCCGACGAACCCACCGGCGCGCTGGACACCCCGACCGGCGACGACGTCCTGCAACTGCTGCGCGCCCGCTGCGACGCGGGAGCCACCGTGCTGCTGGTCACCCACGAACCGCGCTACGCCGCCTGGGCCGACCGGGTCGTCTTCCTGCGCGACGGCGAGATCACCGACTCCACCCTTCCCCTGGAGAGCGCCCGATGAACGAGCGAGCGGACATGCTCTCCGATGAGCGCCCGATGAGCGGGCGAGCGGACGCGCGGAACACGGCGGCCATCCGCGGGCCACGGAACGAGGGGATCGTATGAGCGCCCTCCTCGCCGCGCTGCGAATCTCCCGCAGGGACGCCTGGCGGGCCAGGGGCCGCAGCGCCCTGATCATGATGATGATCGGCCTGCCCGTCCTCGTCATCACCGGACTGCTGACCTTTTCCGCGACCGCGGACCTCACCCCGCAGGAGCGCCTCACCGCGGACATCGGAGCGGCCGACGCTCGCCTCCGGACGACACCGTTCCGCCGAATGTTGCGCCAAGACCTCCAGGGCCGGTGCTGCCCATCCGGCGACGGGCCGGTCTCCACGAGGCCGTGGACACCGGCCGAGCTGGCGAAGCTTCTCGGTCCCGGAACCCGGCTCCTCCCGATGAACGACGGCACCGCCGACTTCCGCAGCCCGGTCATGCGCGGCCACGTGGACGCCCACGAGCTGGACCTGCGAGACCCCCTGACGGCGGGCACGTACCACCTGGTGGAGGGCCGTTTCCCGGCCTCAGGCCAGGAGGTCGCGGTGACCCCCGGGATGCTGGAGAAGGGAGCACGCCTCGGCGCGCCGCTGGCCGTCACACGGGAGGGCAGGCCGCTGCGGGTCGTCGGAGTGATCGAGCACCCGCACCAGACCAGGAGCAGTGAGATCGTCGGGTTGCCCGGCACCCTGCTGTTCGACAAGCGGGACGGCTCCGGCTCCGGCTGGCTGGCCGACACCGTGAAGCCGGTCACGTGGACCGATGTTCGGCGGTTGAACGCCGTCGGGCTGCTGGTCCAGTCCCGTGCCGTCGTCGAGAATCCCCCCTCTCCGGCCGAGGTCGGCCAGGACGAGCCACCGCGCGGCGTGGACGAGACGGTGCTGATCGCGCTCGCCGCGATCATGATCGTGCTGGAGGTGGTGCTGCTCGCCGGCCCCGCCTTCGCGGTCGGCCTGCGCCGCCGCCGCCGTGAGCTCGCGCTCATCGCCGCCCAAGGAGGCTCCCCGGGGCACCTGCGCATGATCGTCCTCGCCGACGGCATCGTCCTCGGCGGTGGCGCGGCGGTGATCGGCCTGGCTCTCGGCGTCGGCCTGGCGTCGCTGTCGGCCGCGCTGGAGGCGGGCAGGCTGATCGGCGGGGTCGGTCCGCTGGAGATCCCCTGGGGTCTGGTCACGACCGTCGCCCTGGTCGGAGCTGGCAGCGGGCTCGTCGCGGCCCTGGTGCCCGCCGTACAGGCGGCCCGGCAGGACGTGGCGACGGTGCTCGGCGGGCGCGCGAGCGCGGTGCGCGACCGGGCCGGTCTCCCCGTGCTGGGCCTGATCCTGCTCGTCACCGGGATCGCGGCGGCCGTGTTCGCCGTCAGGGTCGCCTACGTCTGGGTGCTCGCCGCAGCCCTCCTCGCCCAGCTCGGGCTGGTCGCGCTGGCGCCCATGTTGGTCAGGGTGGCCGCGCGGGCGGCAGCCCGGCTTCCGCTCCCGTTCCGGCTGGCCGCCCGTGACGCCTCCCGTCACCGCGGTCGTACGGCCTGCGCGGTCGCGGCCGTCATGACCGCCGTGGCCGCGGTCACCGCTGTGGGGATGGCGAACAACAGCAGTTTCGCCGAGCGCCGGGACTCCTTCCAGGAGACCCTCCCGGCCGGGACCACGACGATCGAGACCGGACACCTCGGCGACGCGGAGTGGGCGAGCCTGCGGGCCGCCGCCGAGCGGAAGCTGCCGGGGGTGCCGCTGATCGAAGGCGTCCAAGCCGGAGACGGCAAGGGCGTCGCCGTTCATCTGATGTCCCAGCCCGCTCGCGGGGAACCGTATCTCCAGTCCTACGCGTACAGGCAGCTGCCGATCGGCGACGAGCCGCTGCTCGCCCTCGTCCAGGGGCGACGGGACCAGGTCGCGTCGGCGGCGTTCGCCTCGGGAAGGGCCGTGGTCTTCCAGCCGGGTCTGGTGCAAGACGGCCGCCTGCGCCTGAGCGTGATCCCACGGGGCGAGAAGTCCACGGCGGTTCATGAGATCACGGTTCCCGCCGTCGTGGCCGCCGCCGCCGACCCTCGCTACGCCATCGGAGTGCTGCCCGTCGCCGCCGTCCGGGCCGCCGGACTGAAGACGGAGCCCCGTTACCTGTACATCGATCCGGCCTCCCGCCGGCTCACTCCTCAGCAGGCAATGGGTCTGGAGTGGGATCTCGAGGCGGGGATTCACAGCTTCAGCGTTTACGTTCGTGAAGGTTTCCAGGAAGACAACGCCCCCATGATGTGGCTGCTCCTGGCGGCGGCGCTGGTCCTGGTGCTGGGCGGCACGTTCGCCGCCACCGGGCTCGCGGCGGCCGACATGCGGCCCGACCTCACGACGATGGCCGCCGTCGGAGCGCCGCCGGGCACGCGCAGGCTGGTCGTCGCCGGGCAGGCCGGGTTCATCGCGGGGCTCGGCGTCCTGATCGGCACGCCGGCCGGTCTCCTCACCGGAACCGCCGCACTCGTGCCCGTGACGGGCTTCAGAGAGCTCAGGGTCGAGGCCCCCTGGCTCTTCCTCGCCGCGGTGGTGATCGGCCTGCCGCTGCTGGCGGGGCTGCTGGCGGGGACGTTCGCCCGGACGAGGATGACACTGGCCCGCCGGACCGGATAGCGGCCGGAACCGGCGGCACGAGTCCGCCGGTCGCCGCGACCAGCCGGCCGGATCCGGGATGGACCTGTCCGGTCGGCGCCGCGGCGAAGGTGATCCCCATCGGGGACGGCGGCCCGCCGTCCCCGTTCCACCGCCGCGGGGACGGCCCTTCCCGCGCGGAGTCTTCGTCAGCCGGTGACGTCGGCGCAGACCACGTGGGCGCAGAGCTCGATCATCCGCTGCTCGCTGCGCGCGTCGGCGACCCGGGCCATGAGGATCGGCGCCTCGCTCGCCGCGAGCTGCGGCAGCCGGGCGCGCACCCCGCGGTGGATGTCCCTGACCACGTCCTCGGCCGCCGACATGTGCACTTTGACGTGCAGCATGATCCCGGGGGCGCCGGAGGAGGTCCGGGCCTCGGAGATCCACACGTGGTGGACGAGCGGGTAGTCGACGAGCACGTGCGAGATCGCGGCGCGCAGCGCGGGCAGGATCGGGTGCTCGCACCGCCGGTAGCCGGGGTCCACCATCTGCATCGGCCCCGACAGGTGGGGGCGCGGCGCGGGGATCCATGGCTGGGCGGGCGTGGCCGGCGCGGCGGCCCGTTGCGGGCGTGCCACCGGGGAGGCGGGCTGGCGTGCCACCGGCTGTGCGGGCGGGGTGGGCGGGCGGGTGACCGGCGGGGCCGGTGGACGGGTGACCGTGGCCATCGCCCCGGTCGCGTACGCCGTCGGGGCCGCGCTCGACAGCGCCGGCGTGGGGCCGGTGCGGGTCGACAGCAGGTAGCGCTGGAGGTCCTCGATGGGTACGGCGGCCGCCGCCGGTCCCGCGGCGTCGATCACGATCTCCCGCACACCGGTGACGCGCTGGATGTCGAGGATGGTGTCGGCGTCGCAGGCCGACAACGAGTGGCTGCCACGGTGCCGCGCGTAGGTGCTCTCCGAGGTGTATCCGAGCAGCACTCGATCACCGGCCTGCGTCGTGCCCAGCACGACGGAGCGATCCGGTCGCACGGCGACGAGGAGTCCCCAGTCGGCGAGGGCCGCCAGCAGCCGGTGCGGGCCGCCGTGCTGCGCGAGCACATCGCCGAGGGCGGGGTTCCCGATGCTCATATGAGGAACGATAGGTAGGGGACCACGGCTTATGAGGGTAATCGTGAACTTTTCTCCGGATCAATACCAAGTTGAATTTTCCATGTATGGGATATATCCGGGGTGGGTAGCCGCATCTCGGATCGCGGGACACTCGTGAACGTGTTCACAAGCGCCGATAGACTACGTGAGGTCCGTGCAGCAGCCTCCACGTCTAAAGGATCTAGCCTGTGAACAAGCCCGTCGTACTGGTCGCAGAGGAACTCTCCGAGGCCGGTCTCGCGGTCCTGGGCGCGGACTTCGAAGTCCGCCACACCGACGGCGCCGACCGTGCCCAGTTCCTGCCCGCCCTCGCCGACGTGGACGCGCTCATCGTGCGCAGCGCCACGCAGGTCGACGCCGAAGCCATCGCCGCCGCCCCCAAGCTCCGGGTCGTCGCCCGGGCCGGTGTCGGCCTGGACAACGTGGACGTGGAGGCCGCCACCAAGGCCGGCGTCATGGTCGTCAACGCGCCCACCTCCAACATCACCAGCGCCGCCGAGCACACCGTCGCGCTGATCCTCGCCTCCGCCCGCAACGTCGCCCAGGCGCACTCGGCGCTCAAGGGCGGCGAGTGGAAGCGCTCGAAGTACACCGGCGTGGAGCTCGACGAGAAGGTCGTCGCGATCCTCGGCCTCGGCAAGATCGGTCAGCTGGTCGCCCAGCGCCTGCAGCCGTTCGGCGTCGAGCTGATCGCCTACGACCCCTACCTGCAGCCGGCCCGCGCCGCGCAGATGGGCGTCCGCCTGGTGTCGCTGGAGGAGGCCCTGCGCGAGGCCGACTTCATCACCGTGCACCTGCCCAAGTCGAAGGAGACCCTCGGGCTCATCGGTGACAAGGAGCTCCGCGAGGTCAAGCCGTCGGTGCGCCTGGTCAACGTCGCCCGCGGCGGCATCATCGACGAGAACGCCCTCTACTCGGCGATCAAGGAGGGCCGCGTCGCCGGCGCCGGCATCGACGTCTTCCCCAAGGAGCCCGTCACCGACAGCCCGCTGTTCGAGCTGGACCAGGTCGTCGTCACCCCGCACCTGGGCGCCTCCACCCACGAGGCCCAGGAGAAGGCCGGCACCCAGGTCGCGCGCAGCGTGAAGCTGGCCCTCGCCGGCGAGTTCGTGCCGGACGCGGTCAACGTCCAGGGCGGCGCGGTCGCCGAGGACGTCAAGCCCGGCCTGCCGCTGGCCGAGAAGCTCGGCCGGGTCTTCACCGCCCTCGCGGGCGAGGTCGCCACCAGGCTCGACGTCGAGGTTCGCGGCGAGATCGCCGCCCAGGACGTCCGCGTGCTGGAGCTGGCCGCGCTCAAGGGCATCTTCACCGACGTGGTCGAGGACTCGGTCACCTACGTCAACGCCCCGCTCCTGGCCAAGGACCGTGGCGTGACCGTCGAGCTGGTCACCAGCAGCGAGAGCCCCGACTGGCGCAACGTCGTCACCGTCCGCGGCGTCCTCGCCGACGGCCGCACGGTCTCGGTCTCCGGCACCCTGGCGGGTCCCCGCCAGATCACCAAGATCGTCGAGGTCAACGGCTACCAGATGGAGATCGAGCCGACCGACCACCTGTCGTTCTTCACCTACATCGACCGTCCCGGCATCGTGGGCGTCGTCGGCCGCATCCTGGGCGACCACAGCATCAACATCGCCTCCATGCAGGTGGCCCGTGACGCCAAGGGCGGCAAGGCCCTCATCGCGCTGACCGTCGACTCCGGCATCCCCGCCGACGTCATCGACCAGATCGGCGCCGAGATCGGCGCCGACAGCGGCCGCTCGGTCGACCTGGCCGACTAGTTCTCCGCTTCTCTCCGCCGAACGGCCGCCGTCCCGCCACCAGGGGCGACGGCCGTTCGACGTCTCAACATGTGAGAAATGTGTACGGCGGGCGAGACGCCACCCCTACGGGCGGGTAACCTGGCTGGTAATGCGCCAGGTTCTCGTACTCATTACCTGCCGCGGCGGGGCCTGACAGACGGGCCGGCGGCCCGCCGCGGTGCGGCGGCGCGTGCCGGCTCCACGTCCCCGTCGCGGGTCCGCGACCCGGACCCGCGACACCCAGGCCCGGTCCGGATTCGTGACCGGAGTCCAGACCATCTCCTCCTGCTCGCATGCCATCGACGAGATGAGAATCGCCATGTACGACATGTATTCCTGGAACCGTTCCGAAGAGACCGAGGACGAGGCCGTCAACGCGCTCCAGACCGCGCTGGACCGCCGCGACAACGGGGGCGCTCCCACCCGCTAGCGCGAGCCCGGCACAGGCCCGCTATCCGGCGGCGGACCGGGCGGCCGCCCGGTTGAGGCCGTCTTCGAGACCGTCGAGGACGGCGTTGCAGTCACGCAGCAGCGTTTCGGCATCGGCCGCGGTGAGCATGAAGACGCCCAGCCAGTTGGCGACGCCGGCGGTGGGGTCGTAGGCCGGGACGGCCCGGCCGGCGGGCAGGTCGAACGCCGCGACGGGTTCGATGGCGCTGCCGGGCGACAGGATCTCCGACCACTCCACCGAGCGGGGGATCCACGGCGGCCTGCTGCGCCAGGGAGTCCCGGCGGCGTCGGCGGGAGCGGCGACCACGGACGCGGCCGCGCCCTGGCCCTCGACGAGCATCCGCTCGGGATAGGCGACCTGTTCACCGAGCAGCTGCCGCACGAGCATGGCGATCGGATCGAGCCCGAACACCTCCTCGACCTGCCTGGTGATCATCACGCCGCCGAACCGTGCCGCTGTCTCGATGACGGCCATCCGCCCGTCGGCGCGCAGCTTCAGCTCGGTGTGCGTGCCGCAGGTATCCAGTCCCATGGCGTCCACGGCCTGCCGCGAGACCTCCTCGATCCTGCGCTGCAGCGGCTCCGGCAGGACGCAGGGCATGGTGCTGGCCACCTCGTTGAACGGTGGAATCGGCGGGAGCCGCGCCGCGATGCACAGCGGATGGTAGACGCCGCCGGCGACGATCCCCTCGACACTCACGTAGTCGGCGTAGCCGGGCAGGTCGTACCAGCCGTCGGTCGATCCGTCGACTATCTCCTCGACCAGCAGGTGGCGGTCCGCCTCCGTCTCGTACAGCTCGCTCATCCCCACCTGGTTGCCCTTGTCCAGAGCGCGGGCGACCTGCGTCCACACGGCCGACACGTCATCGGGCGAATCCAGGATCAGCTGGGCGATCGATCCGGCGCTCCAGGCCGGCTTCAGCAACACCGGCGGCGTCAGCTCGGTCAGCGCGGCACGCAGTTCCGCCTCGGAGGAGATCCGGCGGAATCCGGGGACGGGAACCCCGGCGGCCGCCCAGACCTCACGCATGAGCCGCTTGTCGCGCGCCCGTTCGGCGGCGGCGGGTCCAGGGCCGGCCAGGCCCAGCCGGTCGGCGGCGTGCGCCACCGCCAGCACCGCGAACTCCGACAGCGTCACCACGGCATCGGCCCCGATGAACTTGGCGTGGCGCATGATCTCCTCGATGACGGCGTCGCCCCGGGCGGTGTCCGAGCCGGCCTCGGTGATGCTCGCGCAGCACGGGCGCCACTGCTCCTCACCCGCGGCCGGCAGCGGCATGAGCGCCAGCACGTGCAACTCGCCGCAGGCGGCGATGCGCGGGAAGGCGTGCTCCAGCGGCGCGCCGCCCTTGGCGTAGACGTAGAGGATCTTCTTCATGAGACGTTCTCCTTCATGGTGGTGTCCCGTTGCGCGGTGGCGCGTTGTCGCCGGCGCGTCAGGTGGACCAGGACGGCCAGCGCCGCCATGAGCGCGATCGTGCCGACGGCGACATGGACCAGGAACAGATCCATCGCGCCCCGGGACAGGTAACCGCCCAGCGCCATCACGACCAGGGCGCAGACGGAGCGGTCGATGAGCGATTCCAGGGACAGCAGCGTGGCGCGGTGCCGTGAGCCGGGAATGGCGCTGTTGATCAGCTGGCGCTGGATGGGGAAGATCAGCCCTGAGGCCAGAGAGAAGACGCACAGGCACAGCACCGTGCCGGCCAGGCCCGCCGGAACCAGCAGGGCGAGGGCGGCGGCCATGACCGCGGTGAGCACGAACACGACCCGCACGTCACCGAATCGCCGTAGCCAGGTCGATCGGGCCGCGCCGGCCAGTTCGAAAAGCGTGGTCACCGCCATCATCACCCCGAACCCCGCCAGCGGGAGATGCTTGAGGGAGAGGATGGGCTGGAAGAGGTTGGCCTGGCCGATCCGCACCAGCGTGAAGACCGCCACTCCCTGGGCCATCAGCAGCACCAGCACCGGAGAGCGCCGCAGCACCCGCCCGGCGGCGAGCTGCTCGCGCAGGGACTGCCGCCGTCGCCCGTCCGCCTCACGATGCTCGCCATGGGCGGGGGGCAGGGCGGGCAGCCGCAGTGCGAGCAGCACGGCGGCGGCCGAGCAGGCCGCCGAGAGCCAGTAGGGCGAAGGGGCGTACCACTGCATGAGCACTCCGGCGGCCGGCAGGCAGACGATGCGGCCGGTCAGGGTGTAGGCGCGTCCGCTGCCCTCGGCCTGCTGGTAGACGGCGAGGGAGTCGCCGCGCTGCAGATACTCGTACAGGTAGGCGCTGCCCGCGCCGGAGACCAGGGAGTTTCCGAGCGCTATGAGCAGGAAGTGGGTCAGGAACCCGCCGTAGGACGGCCACATGACGGGGACGAGGTTGGCCCCCGTCAGCACGGCGGCTCCGACCTGCAGGAAACGGCGGTAGTCGAAACGGTCGGCCAACGCGCCGGTGGGAATCTCCAGCAGGCAGAACGCCAGGTAGTAGATGCTCTGGATGGCGAAGATCTGCGCGTCGGACAGGCCGCTGTCGCGCTGGTAGACGTAGAAGACGGGCAGCCACCACAGCAGGCCGGTGAACAGTTTGAAACCGTTGTAGATTCTGACGACCCGCTGGACGGTGGGTGCGGTGTCGTCCGTCATGCCAGGGCTCGGTAGGGCCGTATCTGCAACAGCCGTATCCGCTCGCCGTCCAGGGCCCATTCGATGTCGACGGGCACCCCGTAGAGGTAGTCCGGGGAGAAATGGGACTGCAGCAGGCGGCCGATCAGCGCCAGGCGTGCGAGGGCGTCCTTCGCCGTGGTGTCCAGGTCGGACTGCGCGGCCCCGAGCGAGATCGTCCGGCCGCCGCCTTCGACCGTGTTGTAGAGGTGCTGCAGCGGCGCCCGCACCCCGGAGACGACGTCGGCGACCGATCCCGCGGAGATGTTGACGTAGACGTTGCGGAAGTCCCGCTGGTCGGCCGGGTTGCAGGTGACCAGGACACCTCCGAGGGGAACGTCCACCAGCTCCTGGACGATCACGCCCATGTAGCAGTCCTCCAGCGGGATGCCCGCCTGCTCCCGCAGCCGCACGCTGCGTACGGACACCAGCGAGGACCACACCTCCTTGATGCTGTCGGCGATCGTGTCCAGCGTGCGCGCGTGGAGGATGGACTCGTAGACCCCGGCCGCGGAGAACCCCTCCAGGTCCTCCGCGTTGGACGAACTGCGCACCACGAACCGCCCGACGCCCGACAGGTGCGTGACGATGGCGTCATCGAGCTGCTGCCGTATGCGGTCGGGCAGCCGGGTCGTGGTGATCAGCCGTTGCAGCTCCGCGCAGAGCCCGTCGATGTGCTCGGTGCCGGCCTCCAACGCCATTTTCAGCCGGCCGATGGTCTGCTGGATCCGTGGCGAGGACTCCAGGAACTCCTGCTGCAGCGAGAACGGCAGCGCGATGCCCCGGGGCACCTCCACGTATCGCCTGACGAGACGCTCGGCGGCGGCGGACAGCACGGCCTCGTCGGCCGGCCCGGAGACTCCGAGGAGCCGGGCCAGATGACCGAGCAGGTCAGGCCGTGGCGGCCGGGGGATCTGGTAGAAGCCGAGCCAGCGACGGGAGCCGTGCTCCAGCACGTGGCACAACTCGCCCAGGTTGGCGGCCTTGGTGCCGAACCGGTAGTGGTCTCCCATGCGCAGCCGAGACAACGGAGTGATCGAGGTGGCGCCCGTCTCGGGTCTCTCCAGGGTGACGCGGTCGGCCGTCCAGGGCGGCGGCGAGTCGGTGGCGGGCGGTTCGGCCGCTTCGACGTGGGCCTCGGCGCCGGCCGGATCCACCTGGTATCGCACCCACCGGCCGTTCAGGCCGGCACGATCGAGACGGTCGAGGATGTCGGTCTGGATGGCGTTGGGGATGCCCCACCCGGTGGCCAGGACGTTGGTGTGCGACAGCGGAGTGGTGTGCTCGGTGTTGATCAGCCCGGACACGCGGGGGATGTCGTCGGGCACGCGCGGCATGACGATGATGTCGTGCCATTCCAGCGTGTTCGCGTCCGCCCGATACTCGGCGTCCGACCGGAACACCCGGAGCCGGCCGTGCGCCGTGCCGGGGTTGAGCGGCACGAACGGCGCCTGTGACAGCAGCTCGTGGGCGAGAAGACGGGGCAGCTCCTCCTGCGGGATGTCCGCGACGTGGGCTTCCTGCAGGTGGTTGGCCGGCTTGAGGAACAGCGGCACCGACGGGTCGAGGTGCGCGCGCACCTGCCGGTAGAAGGACAGCAGCATGTCGGCGGTCATGGTGTCCGCCTCCACCGTCTCCAGCGACAGGAAGACCCGCTCCCGGCCGTCCTCCTCCGCTCGCCTGTGCAGTGCGAGCAGTCCGAGGAAGAAGCGCCGGTCGGGACGGATGTAGACGTCGTGGTTGAAGGTGTCGATGTCCCGGAGCAGATCCTCCACCGGCTTGCCGAGGATGTGCTCGGCGATGTACTGCACGTGCAGCGGGTTACCGGTGCTGTCGATGAAATGGAACGTCGACTCGTCCAGGTCCACCACGACCTTCACGAAGGGGAAACCGGCCAGGCGGCCGGAGAGCTTCATGAACGCCGGGATGGTCAACGGCGCCTCCAAGGTCGCGGGAACGACGGTCGTGCGCGCAAAAGTCCTGTCGATCGTGCTCACCACTGACGAACACCTGCCTTCGCGGATACGCGGTTCCTGCGGTCGATGCTCGGTGTCACGTGCTTCCTTCTCATCTGATCTCCTGTCGCAAACGGGTGCAGCCACGCGGCAGCGCACCGCCCGCGCACTGTGCGGGCGGCGCACCGCCGTCACAGGGCTGATGTGACGAGGTCTCTCCGTCGTGAGGGCCGGAACGGGTCCGGTGGCTCCTGCGCCGGATCCGTGACCGGCGGCTCTGGACCTCGCGGCGGGCGGCGCGCTCGATGCGGCGCACGGTCGCGCGGCTCGCTCCGTCGTCGAACGGCACGGGGCGCGCGGGTTCACGACCTCTGCTTCTCGGGTCCCGGCCGTCGGCCCGGATCACGCCCGCCGGTCGGAGGCGTCGGCACGGCGTCGCATGCGCGATCGCGGATCCTGGCGGCATGTCCGGCGACATGCCCGCAGGCACAGCCGGCCGGGCGATGACACGACCGGTTCCCGCGACGGGCGCGCAGCCGCGTCATCCGGCGCACACGGGACCTTCGGGGGCCGGCTAGCGAACCGGCTCGGGTTTGGTACGGCCGTCGGGTTTGGTGCGGCCGGAAGGAGGTCGTTGCCCGCCGTGCACCCGGAATCGGCCACCGGAGAAAAGCCGGGGGGCGAGTGCGCCGGACGCGTGGTCGCGCCGGCGGCCCGGTCCGGCGTCGCCGGAGCCGGAAGTACGGATCACGCCTCCCACGTCGCCGGCCCCTCGCGGCCGGCCGCCGTCCTGGATTCCCTCGCCTCTTGCTCCTCTTACGGATCGGCGCACGCTGAGACCCCCTTCTCGCGTTTCAATGCTTGCTGAGCAAGCCCGGATCGCACCCGGGAAATCAGCCGGTGCGATGAAGCCTGCATGTCCATCAAACGCTTCTATAAACCCTCCCTGCGTGGCAGGAAATGTTTCACATCTCGCTTCACGGCGGCAAAGACACGTTCTCGCAGCAGAGATGAGGTCGTGCGGGTCACAGAGCGCCGACTGAAAATCAACGGCAAGCCGGCGTGATCTCGCCGAGCACATGACACTGAATACCGTACGCCACGGATGGCCTGTTACGGCTCTCCGTCCCCCTCTAATGCGACGTCGGACTCTGCCCTGGTCGGTAATAACTCTAGGACGGACCGGCCGAGTTCGTCACGGGTAGGAGAATACACGCGCCGCTAGAGGGGGAAAAATCCGCCTCAAGCCTTCATCGGGCGCCGTTCAGGCCTTCCGGCCGAGCAATCGGTCCTGAACTGGGCATTTGTAGGGTCCGCAAAGGCTCTGCGGGCCGCCCAATGGGCAAGTAATTGAAAAAGAAACATCATGGGGGCGGGATCGTGGCTCGGGCCGGATTAAGAGACGTCGGTCCGGCGGGGCGTGAGCCCGTTTCCCGCACCTTCCGTCCGGCACCTCCACGAGGGTTCTGCCCTATCGTCGCCACTTCCGTGCGCACGCAAAGTGCCGGGTGGTGAGAGGGGTCGTCGATTTGCCCTCGCCCTGGTCGGCCACTAGGGTTCTCCGATGCCGGATGGCGCGGACTCGCCCACTGTGCGAGCGTAATGCGCAACGTATTCACAGTGATACGCGCATATGTGGCCAGGGCTTATTTGCCAGTGGTGACTCCATGGTGACAATCGCGTTTTCCTCCTTTTGGAGAACCGGGACGACGCACTCGTCGTGATCGCGGGCCATCGTCGGTGACGGGGCCGAGCCCTCGTCGACCCCGGCGCGCGAAGGCGTGTACGGCCGTTTCCGCCGTGGACCTCGGTGTGCGAAGGCCCGTACGGCCGTTTCCCCCGTGGACCTCGGGGCCGGGTTCCGTGGTGAATGCCGGGGTGATGGAAATCCGTCCGTGCCGTCTCCCGGGACCTCTTGACTTGCCGCAGCCGGTGGATCAAAATTCGGGCAATTAGTTAGGAAAGCTACCTAACTATTAATTGAGCCCGGAGATGTCGATGATCGGACCTTGGGTGCGGACGGGGCTTGTTACGGCGCTGGTCATGGCCATGGCGGCCGGGGGAGGGTTGAGCACTGTCGCGGCGGCCTCCGAACGGGCGGCCCCACAGCGGACGGCCTCGCAACAGGCGGTCCCGCCACGGGCGCTCTCGCAGCAGGCGAACCCACAACAGGCGGTCCCGCCACGGGCGCCCTCGCAGCAGGCGAACTCGCAACGGACGGCCCCGCGACCCTCGGGGGCCCTCGCGCCGACCGCCCTCGGCGGATACCGGATCCAGTCCTCGGCGAAGACGGCGGACTCCGGTACGGCGATCTCCACGCCGGGCTACGCCGCCACCTCGTGGTACCCGGCCGGGCCACGCTCCACGGTCCTGGCGGCGCTGCTGGCCAACGGTGTTCACCCCGATCCCTTCTACTCCACCAACATGAAGAACATCCCGGCCGCCGACTTCGCCGTGCCCTGGTGGTACCGCTCCGACTTCACTCTCGGGGCCGAGACCGGGCTCAACACCTTCCTCGACGTCACCGGGCTGGTCTCGGGCGGGGAGGTCTGGGTGAACGGCACCCGGGCGGCCACCGGCCTGGCCGGCGCCTACCCCCGCCACCAGCTCGACGTGACCTCCCTGGTCCACCCCGGGGTCAACTCGGTGGCCTTCAAGGTCAACCCCAACGACCCGAACAAGAACCTGACGGTCGGCTGGATCGACTGGGTGCAGACGCCGCCCGACAAGAACATGGGCATCTTCAGGGACGTTTTCGTACGGCGCAGCGGAGCGGTCGCCCTGCGCGACGCCCACGTGGTCACCTCGCTCACGGCCGCGCTGGACCGGGCCGAGCTCACGATCAAGGTGGAGGCGCGCAACGACTCGGCGTCACCCGTCACCGCCACGGTGTCGGGCACCGCCGGCCCGGCGGCCTTCACCCAGGACGTGGCGCTGGCCGCACACCAGACCAAGACGGTCACCTTCACCCGGACCGTCGACGACCCCCAGGTCTGGTGGCCGTACGGCATGGGCGCCCAGGCCCTGCACGACCTGGACCTGACCGCGACCGTCGGCGGCACCGTGACCGACACCTCGCACTCGACGTTCGGCATCCGCAGCGTCACCTCCTCCCTCGACGGCAGCGGCCACCGGCTGTACAGGATCAACGGCCGCCCGCTGCTGATCCGCGGCGGCGGCTGGTCACCCGACCTGTTCCTCCGCTACGACCCCACCTACGTCGAGGACAAGCTTCGCTACGTGCGCGACCTCGGCCTCAACACCATCCGGCTGGAAGGTCACCTGGAGCCGGACGGGCTGTTCGACCTGACCGACCGGATGGGCATCCTCGTCATGGCGGGGTGGGAGTGCTGCGACAAGTGGGAGGGGCACACCAACGGCGGTGAGCCCGGCGACACCTGGAGCGCGGCCGACTTCTCCGTCGCCAAGGCGTCCATGGCGGCCGAGGCCGCGCGGCTGCGCGACCACCCGAGCGTGTTCACCTTCCTCATCGGCAGCGACTTCGCGCCCAACGCCCAGCAGGAGACCGGCTATCTCGACGCCCTCGGCGCGGCCGACTGGCAGACCCCGGTGATCGCGGCGGCCTCGGACAAGTCCTCGCCGCAGCTGGGATCCTCCGGCATGAAGATGACCGGACCCTACGACTGGGTGCCGCCGAACTACTGGTACGCCAAGCGGGAGGGCGGCGCCTACGGCTTCAACTCCGAGACCGGCGCCGGCCCCGACGTGCCGACGCTCGACTCGCTCAAGCGGATGATGTCGGCCGGCGAGCTGAACACCCTGTGGCAGAACCTCAACGCCACCCAATACCACCGCTCGCCGTCCGGCACCTTCAACAACCTCAAGATCTTCAACAACGCCATGGTCGGCCGGTACGGCGCGCCGACCAGCCTGGACGACTACGTGCGCAAGGCCCAACTCGCCCAGTACGAGGCGACGCGGGCGCAGTTCGAGGCCTACGGCCGCAACTTCAAGGACGCCACCAACCCTTCGACCGGCCTCGTCTACTGGATGCTCAACAGCGGCTGGAGCTCGCTGCACTGGCAGCTGTTCGACACCTACCTCGACCAGGGCGGCTCCTACTGGGGCACCCGCAAGGCCAACTCGCCGCTGCACGTCCAGTACTCCTACGACGACAGATCCGTCGTCGTGGTCAACTCCACCCACGCCCCGGTTTCCGGCCTGACGGTGAAGGCCGACGTCTACAACCTCGACGGCACCAACAAGCACACGGCCACGGCCACGGTCACCGTCCCCGCCGACGGCGGCAGGGTCACCGCGACGACGATCCCGGCGATCACCGGCCTGTCCTCGACCTACCTGGTGCGGCTGACGCTCGGCGACGGCGGCGGCGAGATCGACCGCAACGTCTACTGGCTGTCCACCTCCGGTGACGTCATCGACTGGGCGAAGAACGACTGGTACTACGTCCCCACGACCTCCTACGCCAATCTCAAGGGCCTGACCGGCATGGCGCAGGCGCCGCTGTCGGTCACCGCTGCCACCCCGTCCCCCGGGACCACGACGGTCACCGTCACCAACACCGGGGCCGGCAAGATCCCGGCGTTCTACCTGGACGCCCACCTGGTGGACTCGGCGGGCAAACCGGTGCTGCCGGTCCGGTGGTCCGACAACGCGATCAGCCTGTGGCCGGGTGAATCGAAGACGCTGACGGTCGCCTACCGCGCCTCCGACCTGCACGGCTCGGCGCCGAGCGTCCGGGTCGCCGGTTGGAACACCGCCGTCCGGACCGTCCCGGCGGGCGGTGGCGGCGGCCCGGACACGCAGGCGCCGTCGGTACCGGGCGACCTCCGCTCCACCGGGGTGACGTCGTCCAGCGTGGCGCTGGCCTGGGACGCCTCCAGCGACGACGTAGGAGTCAGCGGCTACGACGTCTACAACGGCTCGGCGCCGGTCACCACCGTGACCGGGACGAGCGCCGCCGTCACCGGACTCGCCGCGGCGACGCCGTACACCTTCACCGTCAGGGCTCGCGACGCGGCCGGGAACCTCTCGGCCGCCTCGGCCGCCGTGACGGTGACGACATCGCCGGCTTCGGCCGAGACGCTGCTCTCGCAGGGGCGACCGGCCACGGCGTCCTCAACCGAGGGTTCGGCGTACGGCGCGGCCAAGGCCTTCGACGGCGACACCGCCTCGACCCGATGGGCCTCCGCCGAGGGCCACGACCCCGAGTGGCTCCGGGTGGATCTGGGCTCGGTCAGGGACGTCACCCGGGTGAAGCTCTCCTGGGAGGCCGCCTACGGCAGGGCCTACCAGATCCAGGTGTCCGACGACGGTTCGGCCTGGACGACCCTTCGCAGCACGACGACGGGTGACGGCGGCGTCGACGACCTGACGGGGCTGTCGGGCTCGGGCCGTTACGTGCGGATCAACGGCACGGCCCGCGGCACCGCCTACGGATACTCCCTCTACGAGATGCAGGTCTACGGGCACTGACCCTCGGGCCTTCCGCCTCCGTTCCACGCCGGTGACCTCCCCGGGCACCGGCGTGGAACGCGTGGGTGCCCGGGTCGGGGTGCCAGGCCCAAGGCGAACGAGACCCGGCACGCACCACGATCGGCGTCGCGGCGCTGCCGCCGGGCGCCCGGGTGGAGATCGAGATGATCTCCCCACGTCAGTCAGGGGCGAGGGATGGCGACGGCGGTGTACGGGGTGGTGGGGGTCGGGCTGGTGTCGAAGCGGGCGTTGGGAAGGTACAGCCGGGGCCCGAAGGCCGCCACGGTCGCCGGTACGTCGAACCGGCGATCACTCACCCGCCGCACGACGCGCCCGTCGGTCCCCGCCGCGTTCAGCCGCAGGACGGCCACGGCGTTGAGCCGGTTCTGCACCGCGAACAACGTCCGGCCGCGCAGCAACAGGCCGTCGCCTTCCCGCAATGACTCGCCGTGCAGGTCCACCCGGCGGGTCGCACCGGACCAGTCGACGCGGAACAGCCCGCCGGTGTTCGACTGCACCACGAGCAGGCCCCGGCCGTCCGGAGTCGGCGTGATGCCGTTGGCGTTGAAGCCGTCGCCGTACACCAGATCCCCGGTGAGCGGGATCGGCACCGCGGCGGCGGGCAGCCGTCCGCCGCGCAGCGGCAGCTTGTAGAGCACCGGGTTGGTGGAGTCGGTGAACCACGCGGCGCCCTGGGCGAGGATGACGTCGTTGACGAACGCCGGGCCGGTGGTCAGCCGGTAGGAGGCCAGCACCCGGCCGGTGCGGGTGTCGACGACGCGCGCGTCACCGCCCGTGCCGCCCGCCACGAACAGCCGTCCGCGCGAGTCGGTCTTCATCCCGAGGGAGGGTGTGCCGGGCCCGCGGCTGATGATCGCCCCGCGTCCGGTACGCAGGTCGGCGCGGTAGATGGAACCGTCGGCCATGGAGCCGATGAAGGCGAACGGGCCGGGGCCGATGGCGATGCCCTCGGGCTGGAAGCCGTCGGGCAACGAGATCGATGTCGGAGGCGTCCCGGCCCGCCGGTCCGATGACGCTGCGGCGGAACCGCCCATGGTGATGGCCAGTGCGAGTGCGGCGAGAATCGCACCGAGGCCCCTGATCGATCGCATCATCTGATGTCCTCCCAGCTCTGTGCAGGCCCTGTCGAGTGCCATTGCTTCTTCAGTCGCCGTCGGTCGAGGTGAACGCTGCGGCATGGTCGCGGACGAAGTCGGCGAGGTCGCGCGGGGGGTGGCCGAGAAGATCGGCGACCGTATCGGTGGTGAAGTCTCCCCAGCCGGAGACATAAGCCCGCGCGTACTCCTCGAGCATGTCGACGATCCATTTCGGAACGCCGTAGCCGAGCAGGGTCTCGCGCTTGGCGTCGTCGCCGACCGGCAGGTACGTGATGGGCCTGCCGAGAGCGAGACTCAATCGGTCGGCGACCTCGTCGAACGTCAGCGAGCGCGGGCCGGTGAGGGTGTAGGTCTGGCCGTGGTGGCGATCCGGGACGTCGAGGAGCACGCGGGCGGCGCACTCGGCGATGTCGCGTACGTCGATCATGCCGATCCGCGCCGAGGTCATGTTCAGCGAGAACGTGCCGGTGGCGGCGATGTCGCCCGCCTCGTTCAGCAGGTTCTGCATGAACCAGTGGGGACGCAGGATCGTCCAGCGCATGCCGCATCGTTCGGTCTCCCGGTCGGACAGCGCGTGCAGTCTGCCGCTGCGGTTCGGCGCGTCGTGTGCCGCGCCGACGACGGACAAGCGCACGATGCGCTCCACACCGGCCTGGCGTGCGGCCCACACGGCGTTCATGTTGTTCTCCGGAGCGCGCGGGCCGTTCGGGGTGAGCAGCCACACGTCCTGCACGCCCTCGAAGGCGGGCGGCAGCGACCGAGCGTCATCGAGGTCACCGACGAAGACCTTGGCGTTATGCTCGCGCGGGCCGTCCGCCTTGGACTCTTCACGGACGAGAGCACGAAGGTCCACATCGGCCCCTTCCAGTGCGTTCATCAGTGCGGTGGACACGGTTCCGGTGGCTCCGGTGATCAGCACGGTGCGTGACACGCTCGTTCTCCTTCGGCGGTATCGGGGGTACGGACCAGGTCGCGGACGAGGTCGTGAGTCGGCTGCGCGCGGGCGAGCGCCTCGGCCACCACACGGCCTCCCACGTTTCCCGCCGCTCCGCACACGGTGATGCGCATGGGTTCGGCTCCTTGGACTAGTTGGTCGAGGCGGCCGGTGTCAGGTCATCGCCTTGGTGAACCGAGGCCTTCGGGGGCTTCCCCGCCGCCCGGTCGACGGTGATGCGCTCCAGGACCCAGAGCGCGACGGTCCCGGCCGAGAGGGTGGCGCCCAGGACGCACACGCCGGTCCAGCCGCCGTGCACCCAGACCACCGAAGCCAGCGCGGACCCCACCGCGCCGCCGATGAAGAAGACGGTCAGGAATGCGGAGTTGATCCGGTTGCGGGCCTCGGGCCGGAGCGCGTAGATGACGTTCTGGCTGCTGTTGAGCACCGCCTGATGCGCCAGGTCCAGCACGATCACGCCGGCGAGCAGCCAGGCCAGCGAGCGTGCCCCCGCCGCGATGGCCAGCCAGGACGCCACCAGCAGGACCGTCCCTGCGCCGCTCACCCTCTGGACGTGCCCGCGGTCGGCCAGCCGCCCCGCCACCGTGGCGGTCAGCGCACCCGCGGCGCCGACCAGGCCGAAGAGGCCGATAGCCGACTCCGACCAGTTGTACGGTGACCGCACCAGCAGGAAGGTCAGCGCCGTCCACAGCACGCTGAACGAGGCGAGGCTCAACGCTGCGATCCCCGCCCGCCACCGCAGCAACGGCTCGTACCGGAACATCGCGACCGTCGAGCGCAGCAGCCCCGGGTAGGACAGGCGTCCGCCGTCTCCGCCGAGCCGGGGCAGGAAGACACGCAGCAGCACGGCCATCAACGCCATCAGGGCCGCGTTCACCCAGTAGACCGTTCGCCACCCGCCCAGCTCCGACAACGCTCCGGACGCGGTCCGCGCCAGCAACAGACCGAGCATCAGCCCGGTCATCACCGTACCGACCACCCGGCCGCGCTCCGCCGGGTCCGCCAGCGTCGCCGCGAACGGCACCACCACCTGCGCTCCCACCGAGGTCAGCGCGGTCAGGGCCGTACTGGCCAGGAGCATCGTGCCGTTGGCAGCGGTGGCCGACACGAGCAGGAACACCGCGGTCGCCGCGTAAAGCGACATCGCCAGCCGCCGCCGCTCCACCAGATCGCCGAGCGGCACCAGCAGGATCAGCCCCAGCGCGTACCCGCCCTGCGCGGCCGTCACTATCAGCGCCGCCAGCGATGGCCCGACCCCCAGCTCCCGGCCGATCAGGTCAAGCAGCGGCTGCGCGAAGTAGTTTCCCGCGGCCGCCAGCCCGGTCGCCACCGACATGAGCAGGAGCAGCCCGCGCGACAGGCCGCCGTTCGTGTGAGGTCTCGTCGCCGTCATGCCCCCAGCCTCGGCGACAGCAGATCAATGAGTCCAACGCATGTTTGTCATCGAACCGATCGTGAATCACGATTGATCCATGGAGCTTCAGCAGATGCGCTATGTCGTCGCCGTCGCGGAGACGAGCAACTTCACCCGCGCCGCCGAGCAGTGCCTGGTCGTCCAGTCCGCGCTGAGCCACCAGATCGCCCGCCTGGAACGTGAGCTGGGTGCCAAGCTGTTCGACCGCACCAGCCGCCGTGTCCGGCTGACCCCCGCCGGCGAGGCCTTCCTCCCCGCGGCCCGCCAGGCTCTCGACGCCGCCGAACGAGCCCGCGCCGAGGTGGCGGCCGCTGCCGGGGAGATCCGGGGCCGGCTGGCCATCGGCGCCATTCCCACCGTCACGGCGGTCGATCTCCCGACCGCGCTGAAGCACTTCCACCTGCGGCATCGGCAGGTGCGGATCAGCCTCCGCTCGGGCGCGAGCGAGGAGCTGGTCGAACGGGTGCGGCAGGGCACCCTGGACGTCGCCTTCCTGGGGCTTCCACCGGGCTTGCGCCCCAAAGGCGTCCGCGGCCGCGAACTGGCGCGCGGCGACCTCGTCGCCATGGTGGCGCCCGGCCACCCGCTGGCGGACAAGGAACGCGTGGACCTGCGCCAGCTGTCGGATGAACCGTTCGTCGACTTTCCCCCGGACACCGCCGCACGGGCCCAGTCGGACGAGGCGTTCGCAGCGGCCGGTGTCCGGCGCGAGGTCGCCTTCGAAGTGACGACCGTGGACTTCATGGCTCGCCTGATCCGACAGGGCCTGGGCATCGGGATGCTGCCCGCCGCCTTCGTGTCAGAACTCCCCGATCTGTCCGTCCTCCGGCTTCGCGACGCTCCCGCTCGCGCGGAGCACCTCGTCTGGAGTCGCTTCCCTCCGGCCCCTGCCGCCGCGGCGTTCCTGTCCGCCCTGGGTATCTCGGCAGCGGAATCCTCGAGATCGCCGGGCTCGTGACCTCGGGTGAGTCACCCGAACTCCGCCGATGAGGTCTTCGGCGTCGTCGGGCGTCGACCGGTTCGGTCTCGACGACCTGCTCGCAAGCTGACCGGCCGGCGCCGGCCCGCCGGCGCCGCGCCCGGCCCGTATCGAGCCGGACACGGCGCCCTGAGCGACGTACACCCCGTTCGGCCGGGCGCGGTGCTCTGGGTGACGTACCCCGTTCGGCCCGCCTCGGCCGGACACGACGCCTTGAGCGACGTACGCTCCGCCCCCGGGCCCACGCCGGAATCTACCGGGGGCCGGACGTCGCGTAGGCCAGGGCGAGGGCGCCGAGCAGGGGAGCGTCATGGATGAAACGGGCGGGTTCGATCTCGGGCGGGAACGGGACCGCCCGTGACACGACGGCCGACAGCCGCGGCAGGATCAGCTCGGCCCGGCCCATCATCCCGCCGCCCACCACCACGCGCTCGGGGTCCAGGACGACGCACAGGTTGGCCACATTCATCGCCAGCACGTCCAGCGCCTCGTCCACGATTCCCCGGGCCGGTCCCCCGGGCAGGTCGAGCAGTTCGGCGGCGGTGACCCGGCGGCCGAGCAGGGCCGAGCCCCGCGTGGCCAGGGCGATGCCGGAGACACGCTCCTCCAGCGGGGCGCGGCCCTCGGCGAAGCCCGGCTCGTCCGCGGAGCCCAGCAGGTAACCGATCTCACCCGCGGCCCCATGCGCACCGGCCACCACCCGGCCGCCGACCACCAGCGCCGCGGCCAGACCGGTGCCCAGGTTCACATAGAGACCGGTGGAGACGCCGCGCAGCGCCCCCCACCGGAGCTCGGCCGCCGCCGCGGCGTTGACGTCGTTGTCGATCAGGACCGGGGTGGGCCCGAACTCCTCACGGAGCAGCCGGGGCAGCTCCAGTCCCTCCCAGCCGGGCATGTTCGGCGCGAGCCGTACCCGTCCGTCCCTGATCACCCCGCAGGTCGAGACCCCCACCGCGACGGGGGAGCCGAGCAGCTCCCGCGCCGCGGCCAGGGTCCTGGGCAGCGTCCGGTCGCCGGTCTCCAGCCGGATGGTCTCCGCGGGGCGGGGCCCGTCGGTGTCCGAGACGCCGATGGCGACCTTGGTGCCGCCGAAGTCGATGCCCAGGACGCGGCTCACCGGGCGCTGCCTCGGCGGGCCAGGGAGTCGATGGCCACGGCCAGCGCGAGGACGCCGGCGGTGACCATGAAGCGGACCGAGGAGTCCACGTTGAGCAGCAGCATCCCGTTGGTGATCGACTGGATGACCAGCATGCCGAGCAGCGCGGCGTAGGTGCGACCGCGGCCGCCGAACAGCGAGGTACCGCCGATCACCGCCGCCGCGATGGCCATCAGCAGGATGTCGCTGCCGCCCGAGCTCTGGTTCACCGCGGCCAGCCGGCTGGCCGCCAGCATCCCGCCCAGGGCGGCCAGCGCGGACGACAGCACGAAGGCCAGCACCCGGATCCGCGTCACGTTGATGCCCGCCCGGCGGGCCGCCTCGGCGTTGCCGCCCACGGCGTACATCCAGCGCCCGAACGCGGTGTGCCGCAGCATCAGGTCCAGGCCGATCACCAGCGCTCCGAAGATGACCAGCAGCAGCGGTACGCCCCGGTCGGCCGAGAGCACCGTCACCGCCCCGGCCAGCAGTACGGCCAGGCCGCCGACCCGCAGCGCGACCCAGTGGACGGGCCCCACGGGCAACCCGGCGGCCGCGCGGAACCGCCTGGTCAGCAGACCCGCAGCCGCGTAGCCGCCGGCGAGGACGACGACCAGGACCCAGGCCAGCCACGGCGGCAGCCAGGTGTCGCTGAGCCCGGCCACGAACCCGTCGAAGGGCAGGTTGATCGTCCCGCCCTGGCCGAGCAGGTAGAGCAGCAGGCCCTGCCACCCGATCAGCCCGGCCAGCGTCACCACGAACGAGGGCATGTGCAGCCGCGTGTGCATCACCCCGTGCAGCAGCCCGATCGCCGCTCCCGCCGCCACGGCGACGACGATCGCGAGCACCGGGTTCCAGCCGTGCCGTACCGACAGGATCGTCATCACGACCGCGCACAGCCCGCTGACCGAGCCTGCCGACAGGTCGATCTCGCCGAGCAGCAGCACCATGATGATGCCGAGCGCGATCGTGCCGGTCGCGGCCATCTGCAGGGCCAGGTTGGTCAGGTTCTCCGGGGACAGGAAGTGCTCGTTCAGCGACCCGAACACGGCCGCGATGGCGACCAGCCCGCCGACCACGGGCCACGCGCCCAGATCTCCCTGCCGCAACCGCTCCAGCCTGTACGGCATGCCGAGCGTGGTCATGCGATCTCCTCAGCCGTCCGCGTTTCGATGATTGGCAGGTCCGGTCCGCTCGTCACGCGGTCGCGGAGGGCGCTCATGCCGCGGCTCCGGTGATCGCGGCCACGATGGCCTCCTGCGAGGTCTCGGCCGTGACGAACTCACCCGCGTTGCGCCCGAGGCGCAGCACCACCACGCGGTCGCTGACCGCGCGCACGTCGGCGAGGTTGTGCGAGATGACGAGCACCGCGAGGCCCCGCTCGCGCAGCCGTCCGATCAGGCTGAGCACCTGGGCGGTCTGCTCCACGCCGAGTGCGGCGGTGGGTTCGTCGAGGATGACCACGCGGGGGTCGCCGACGAGCGCCCGGGCGATGGCCACCGACTGGCGCTGGCCGCCGGACAGGGAGGCGACCGGCACCCGGATGTCGCGGATCCGCACGTCGAGCTGGTCCAGCAGGTCGCGGGTGGCGCGCTCCATCCGGATGTGGCTCAGCACCGACCAGCGGCGGCGTTCGGAGCCGAGGAAGAGGTTGGCGACCACGTCGAGGTTCTCGCAGAGGGCGAGATCCTGGTAGACGGTGGAGACGCCCAGGGCCTGGGCGTCGTGCGGGTTGGCGATCCTGGCCGGGCGGCCGTCCACGGTGATCGTCCCGTCGTCCGGGACGACGACCCCGGAGATGGATTTGACCAGCGTGGACTTCCCGGCTCCGTTGTCGCCCATCAGCGCGACCACCTCGCCCGGGTGCAGGTCCAGGCTCGCGCCGTCGAGCGCCTGGACCGCGCCGTACCGCTTCGTGATACCGGTAGCGGAGATCATTTACTGGATGCCCGCCTTCGCGCAGGCGTTCTTGACCTCTGCGGTGCAGATGTCGGAGGCCTTGTAGAACCCGTCCTTCACGATGGTGTCCTTGATCTTGTCGGCCGTGACGGCGATCGGGTCGAGGAGGAAGGCGGGGATGCCGGCGGTGCCGTTGTCGACCGTGGTGGAGGCGGCGGGCTTGTCGCCCCTGGCCACCGCCACGGCCAGCTCCGCGGACTTCTCCGCCTCGGCCCTGATGTTCAGGTAGATCGTCATGTACTGCTCGCCGGTGAGGATCCGCTGTACGGCGGCCAGCTCCGCGTCCTGCCCGGTGATCGGCGGGAGCTCCTTGTAGCCGGCCCGTTTCATCGCGGCGATGGCGCCGCCCGCCATGCCGTCGTTGGCCGACAGCACGCCGACGATGGTGTCGCGCCCGGTCTTGGTGATCGCCTGCTCCATCTGCTGCTGGGCCTTGTCCGGGCTCCAGTCGGGGGTGTCGAACTCCTGGGCCACCTTGACCTTGCCGTCCAGGACGTTGTGCGCACCCTTCTTGTAGTCGGCCGAGCTGGGATCGGTGGGAGAGCCGTTGATCATCACGATCTGGCCCTTGGCCACCGTGCCCTTGGCGGTGAGCGCGTCGAGCAGCGCCTGTCCCTGCATCTCGCCGACCCGGACGTTGTTGAACGAGACGAAGTAGTCGTAGCCGATGCCGGAGATCAGCCGGTCGTAGGCGATCACCGGGATCTTCTTCTGCTTGGCCTGATTGACCAGCGGCGCCACCGCCGCCGCGTCCACCGCGTCGAGCACCAGCACGTCCGCGCCCTGGGTCAGCGCGGCCTCCACCTGCTGCTGCTGCTTGGCGGCGTCCTGGTCGGCGTTGCTGTAGAGGAGCTTGCAGGCCGGGCACAGCTGCTTGACCTTGGCTTCGAAGAGGGGCCGGTCGAACGCCTCGTAGCGGGTGGTCTTCGACTCGGGGAGGAAGAGCGCGATCGTGGCCGCGTTCTCGCCCTCCTTGGCCTGGGGAGTGGTGGTAGCGGTCGAGCCGCCGCCGCAGGCGGCCGTCGCGAGCGCCACCGCCGTCAGCGGAATGGCCAGCCATCCTCGGTGCATCGCACATCGTCCTTTCGCGTACCGCCCCGAACGTGATTGGTAAGAAAGGTAGTTTACTATCAAGAGCGTTGGCTAGCCTTTTCGCAGGATCATCGGGATCACAAGAGGAGAGTGAAGGTGCGAGGCCAGCTCGGCAATCCACGGCTGCTGCGGGTGATGAACGAGCGGCGTCTTCTCGACCAGCTCCTCGAACACGGTCCGGCCTCGCGCGCCGACCTGGCCAAGGTCACCGGCCTGTCCAAACCCACCGTGTCGGCGGCGTTGGCCGGTCTGGAGGAAGACGGGCTGGTCCATCTGGTCGGCGAGGTCTCCGGCCGTCCGGGCCCGGTGACCTCGCTCTACGACATGAACGCCAGTGCCGTGCACGTCGCGGGCGTCGACATCGGCCGAGACTGGATCCGGGTGGCGGTGGCCGACCTCCGGGGCCGCTTCGTCGGCCGCCGTGACGGCCGCAACGACGCGCGAAGCGAGGACGACCTGGTCGCGCGGGTCCGGGACCTGGCCCAGGCGGCGGTGGCCGAGGCCGATCTCGAATGGGCTTCGGTCGCCTACGCGGTGGTCGGCAGCCCCGGCGTCTACGATCCCGACGCCGGTCGGCTGGACCTCGCCGCGAACCTGCCCGGCTGGGGCAGTCCCGGCCTGCTCGACCGGCTGCGTGCCGCGCTGGAGACGGACCTGGCGATAGAGAACGACATCAACCTGGCCGCCCTCGGCGAGCACGCCTACGGGGAGGGCAAGGAGAAGTCCCACTTCGCGCTGGTGTCCGTCGGCACCGGCGTCGGCATGGGCATCGTCATCAACGGCGAGCTCTACTCCGGGGCGCGCGGCGCCGCGGGAGAGGTCTCCTACCTGCCCGCGGCCGAGGATCTCGCCCCCGACCAGGAGACGCTGGAGCACGGGCTCACCGAGACCGTGGCCGGCGCGCTCGGCGTGGTGCGCGAGGCTCGGGCGGCGGGGCTCCGGCTGGCGACCGCCAAGGAGGTGTTCGCCGCGGCGGCGGCCGGGGACCCGGTCGCACTGGCCGTCGTCGAGGCCGAGGGGCGCCGGATCGGCGGGCTGGTCGTCGCGGTGGCCGCGGTCCTGGATCCGGAGGTGGTCGTGCTGACCGGTGGCGTCGGTCGCAATCTCGACCTGCTCGGCGACTCGATCGCCGGCCGGATCGCCGAGCTCGGACCGCTACGTCCCACCGTGGTGGCGAGCACCCTGGGCGACAGCGGGGTCCTGCTCGGCGCCGTCGCCCGTGCGCTGGCCCGTGCCTGGGACGTCATCTTCGCCGCACGCCAGGCCTGAACAGCGCGGGCGCGGACGGCCCCGAACGGGCGGCACTGAAGGGGGCGGCACTGATGGCGACCCCGAATGGGGCGCGAGGCGGGGCGCCGCGGGCGGGCGGACCCGCGGCGCCCCGCTGCTCAGGGGGCCTCAGGCGGTGGCCTGAAGCATCGGGGGAGCGGGTTCGGCCGCGACCTTGGCCCGCTGGACGGTGAGCTTGACGCCTGAACGGTCGGGGCGGACGGCGCCGGCGAAACTGCTGCGGCGCCAGGCGTCGAGCTTCTCCTCCTTGACCACGTCGCCGGTCTGCGGGGCGTGGACCATGTAGCCCGGTCTGGTGATCATGCCGACGTGGCCGAGACTGTGGAAGAAGACCAGGTCGCCGGGCTGGAGGTTCTTCCAGGGGACCTTCTTGGAGAAGGCTGCGTACTGGTCGTTGGTGACGCGGGGCAGGTGGATCCCGGCGGCGCCGTAGGCGCGGAGCATCAGGCCGGAGCAGTCGAAGCCGCCCTTGCCGGTGCCACCCCAGACGTAGGGCGTGCCGCGCTGGGCCATGGCCCACTTCACGGCCTTCTTCCAGGCGGGCAGGGGGGTCCGCTTGGCGATGATCTCCTTGAGCTTGGGACCGGTGAGCGTCACGATCTTGGGGGCGGGCGCGGGAACGGCATCGGGCGCGGAAGCGGGGGCGGGTGCGGGAACGGCATCGGGCGCGGAAGCGGGAACGGCATCGGGCGCCGGCGTGGAAACGGGGGCCGGAGCGGGAGCGTCGGCCAGGACGGCGGTCGAAGCGACGGCCGGCGTCGCGAACACGGCGGTGCCGGCGACGATCAGGGACAGGACGCGGGGGGAAAGTTTGCCGGACAGGATGGTTCCTTCCATAGGGCCGGCCGGGTTAGCTGTCGGGCTCGGGCGTGGAGGCCGCCCTACGGCGCGAGAAGCGCTGATTCGCCCCAAGGGATCCCGTGTAGGCGGCTCAGGACACGGCTTCGCCGGGCGAAGCGAGATGTCCTGGGCGGCCGTGGATCCCGGAAGTGGTTCCCCGGCTCCGCGCAGGCCGAAAGAGGGGACGACCTGGGCGGATTAGGCATCGGTTCGAATGCAGAGGACCATAACGAAAGTTCATTAAAGGGTCAATACGTCGCAAAAACGGACAAAACGATCAGAGGGTCCGAGTGAGGGGAAAGTGTCCGTCAGATGAGATGGGTGTTCGATTACCGAGACGGGCCGGTAAGGTGCCTGCATGGATTCGCGCAACATTCGCCTGGCAGTCATCCCCGGGGACGGGATCGGAGTCGAGGTCGTCGCCGAGGGCCTGAAGGTGCTCGAAGCGGTCGGCACGAAGGTGGAGACCACCACCTACGACCTCGGCGCCAAGCGCTACCACCAGACCGGTGAGGTCCTCTCCGACACGGCCCTTGACGAGCTGCGCGGATATGACGCGATCCTGCTCGGCGCGATCGGCGACCCCAGCGTTCCGCCGGGCATCCTGGAGCGCGACCTGCTGCTCAAGCTCCGCTTCGAGCTCGACCACTACGTCAACCTGCGCCCGGTCAGGCTCTTCCCCGGCGTCGAGACCCCGCTGGGCAAGGCCCGTCCCGAAGACATCGACATGGTCGTCGTCCGCGAGGGCACCGAGAGCCTCTACGCGGGCGCGGGCGGCGTGCTGCGCCGCGGCACCCCGCACGAGATCGCCACCCAGGAGTCGCTGAACACCGCCTTCGGCGTCGAGCGCGTCGTCCGCTACGCCTTCGACAAGGCGCTCGGCCGAGCCCGCAAGAAGCTGACGCTGGTCCACAAGACCAACGTGCTCACCTACGCCGGCGACCTCTGGGCCCGCACGTTCGATCGGGTCAGCCTGGAATATCCCGACGTCCAGACCGACTACTGCCACATCGACGCCGCCTCGATGTTCTTCGTCAGCCAGCCGGAGCGGTTCGACGTGATCGTCACCGACAACCTCTTCGGTGACATCCTCACCGACATCGGCGCCGCCGTCGCCGGTGGCATCGGCCTGGCGGCCAGTGGCAACATCAACCCCGACCGCACCGCGCCGAGCATGTTCGAGCCGGTCCACGGCAGTGCCCCCGACATCGCGGGCCAGGGCAAGGCCGACCCGACCGCGACGATCCTGTCGGTCGCCATGCTCCTGGACCACCTCGGCCTGTCCGCCGAGGCCGCCCGGGTCGAGCAGGCCGTCGCCGACGACCTGCTCGAGCGGCAGACCGGCTGGACCAGCCGCACCACCCACGAGATCGGTGACGACATCACCGCCCGAGTAGCCGGCTGACGAAGCCGCCTTCCCCCACCTCAGACGCGCCCGGCGGCTCACGTGAGCCGCCGGGCGCGTCTTCTTTTATCCCGGCACTGCCGGTTTCCGACATAGATGCAGTAGTTTCCCGTTACCTGGTCCATCGCAGAATGGACTCAGGTGCAGACCGCCACAAAGAGAAGGATCTCCGTCATGACCACCGCTCAGAAGCTCAGCTTCGACGTGCAGCTCTCCGACCACGCTCGCACCGCAGCCGAGCGTGAGCAGGTACTGGAGAGTCCCGGATTCGGACAGACCTTCACCGATCACATGATCTCGATCGACTACACTGAGGGGGAGGGCTGGCACGACGCGCGGCTCACGCCGTACGGCCCGCTGAGCCTGGACCCGGCCACCTCGGTCTTCCACTACGCCCAGGAGCTCTTCGAGGGGCTGAAGGCCTACCGTCAGGAGAGCGGCGCGATCGCGACCTTCCGGCCGTACTCCAACGCCGCCCGGTTCAACCTGTCGGCGGCGCGGATGGCCATGCCGGAGCTTCCCGAGGAGACGTTCGTCGAGTCGCTGGAGCTCCTCGTCCAGACCGATCGCGAGTGGGTGCCCACGACCCCGGGCCACAGCCTCTACCTGCGTCCCTTCATGATCGCCACGCAGGCCGCGCTCGGCGTCAACTACCCCTCCAGGACCTACCGCTACATGGTGATCGCCTCCCCGGCGGCCGCCTACTTCGGCGCCGACAAGCCCGTGTCGGTCTGGCTGTCCACCGAATACACCCGCGCAGCTCCCGGCGGCACCGGCTTCGCCAAGTGCGGCGGCAACTACGCGGCGGCCTTCGTGGCCCAGCGCCAGGCCGTCGAACAGGGCTGTGACCAGGTGGTCTGGCTCGACGCGAACGAGCACCGCTACGTCGAGGAGATGGGCGGGATGAACCTGTTCTTCGTCTACGGCGACCGCCTGCTCACCCCGGCTCTCACCGGCACGCTCCTGCCCGGCATCACCCGTGACTCGATCCTGTCCCTCGCCTCCGACCTGGGCCTGAGCGCCGAGGAAGGGCGCCTGTCGATCGACGAGTGGCAGTCGGCCGCCGAGTCCGGCGAACTCACCGAGGTCTTCGCCTGCGGTACCGCGGCGGTCGTGAGCCCGGTCGGCTCGGTCAAGGGCGCCGACCGCGCCTGGACGATCGGCGACGGCACCCCGGGCCCCGTCACCGCCAGGATCCGCGAGGAGCTGGTCGGCATCCAGTACGGCTCCCGCCCCGACGCCCGCAGCTGGGTCCACAAGATCTGCTGACCCGGACACGAGGACACGAGGACACGAGGACACCCGGACACGAGGAAAGCCCGGCCTCCCACCTGGCCGGGCCTTCCTCGCGCGGAACCTACTCCTCGATCGGCTTGCCCGTGTCGATCGTGAGATTCCACGGCGCGGGCAGGCCGAACGGCTCACCGGGTTTCACGGAGACCTCGTGGGCGTATCCGGCCTCGTCGGGCCGGCTGAGCAGCCTGGCCTTTTCCTCGAGCGCGTCGATCTCGTCAGTGCTTTCGAATCATGGTCAGCCCGTCGGCGATGGGAAGCATCAGCGAGGTCACCCGGCCGTCGGCCGTGACCATGTCGTTGAACTCGCGGACGGCCCGGGTGTCGTCGTCGTCGGCGGTGGGGTCGGCGACCCGCCCGCCCCACAGGGTGTTGTCGACGAGGATCAGGCCGCCGGGAGCGAGACGGGACAGCAGGAGCTCGTAGTAGACGGGATGTCCGGCCCTGTCGGCGTCGATGAACGCCAGGTCCACGCTCTGCCCGGCGGGCAGTTCCCGCAGGCGCTCGGCGGCCGGGCCGATCCGCAGTTCGATCCGGTCGGCGACCCCGGCCTTGTCCCAGTAGCGCTGGGCGATCGCCGTCCACTCCTCACTGATGTCGAAGCAGGTCAGCCTGCCGCCGGAGCCCAGTCCCCGGGCGAGGCAGATGGAGGAGTAGCCGGTGAAGGTGCCCACCTCCACCACGTTCTCCGCCTGGCCGAGCTGGGTGATCATGGTCAGGAACGGCCCCTGGTCGGGGAAGAGCTGCATGACCGCGTTGTCGCCGGTGGCCTCGCGGGTCTCCACGGCGAGCGCGTCGAGGACGTCGTCGGACCGGGTGGTGTGCGCGAGCAGGTACTGTCCGACGGCCGGGTCGAGATAAGTCGCCTTCATGCGGGCCATTCTCGTCACCGATCCCCGTTTCCCGGCGCAGGCGTGCCCTCGTGTCGGCGGGCCGTACATCCCGGATGGTGAGATCGATGTGTCAGATGGTGTCGTCGTGTGGCAGACTCCGAAGCATCATGTTCTACGGTCTGCTCATTATCGGCAGGCGCGCTGGCTGACAAGGGACACCGCCAGCGCGCAGACCTCTCACGTCCGTGAGGGGTTTTTTTGTTTCTCAGAGCCGAATGAGCGCGCGGCGAATCAACGAACCCGCGAAGGAGACTGACATGGCCGACGACCGCTTCCATGTGTACGACACCACACTCCGTGACGGCGCCCAGCAGGAGGGCCTCAACCTCACGGTGGTCGACAAGCTGGCCATCGCACGCCACCTGGACGGCCTCGGCGTCGGTTTCATCGAGGGCGGCTGGCCGGGCGCCAATCCGAAGGACACAGAGTTCTTCAGGAGGGCTCAAACAGAGCTCGACCTGAAGCACGCGCAGCTCGCCGCGTTCGGCGCGACCCGCCGAGCCGGTGTGAAGGCAGCCGACGACCCGTTGGTGGCCGCCCTGCGCGAATCCGGCGCGCCGGTCGTGACCCTTGTCGCCAAGAGTCACGACCGGCACGTGGAGCTGGCCCTCCGCACGACTCTCCAGGAGAACCTCGCGATGATCCGCGACACGGTTTCTCACCTTCGTGCGGAGGGACAGCGAGTCTTCCTCGACGCCGAGCACTTCTTCGACGGCTACAAGTCCAACCCAGCCTACGCGCTGGAGGTCCTGCGCACCGCCGCCGAGGCGGGCGCCTCCGTCATCGCCCTGTGCGACACCAACGGCGGCATGCTCCCCGACGAGCTCTCCGAGGTCGTGCACGCGGCCGTGGAGACCTCCGCCCGGATCGGCATCCACTGCCACGACGACACCGGCTGCGCGGTGGCCAACACCCTGGCCGCGGTGCGGGCGGGCGCCACCCACGTGCAAGGTTGCGCCAACGGTTACGGCGAGCGCTCGGGCAACGCCAACCTGTTCACCGTCGTGGCCAACCTCCAGCTCAAGCGGGGCTTCGACCTCGTCCCGCAGGAGTCGCTGGCCGACATGACCCGGATCGCGCACGCGATCACCGAGGTCACCAACGTCACCCCGAACTCCCACGCCCCCTACGTGGGCGTCTCCGCCTTCGCGCACAAGGCCGGGCTGCACGCCAGCGCCATCAAGGTGGACCCCAACCTCTACCAGCACATCGACCCGGCCCAGGTCGGCAACGACATGCGCATGCTCGTCTCCGACATGGCCGGTCGCGCCTCCGTCGAGCTCAAGGGACGCGAGCTGGGATACGAGCTGTCCCCGGAGACCTCCCGCGAGCTGGTGGACCGGGTCAAGGACATGGAGTCCAAGGGTCACACCTTCGAGGCCGCCGACGCCTCCTTCGAGCTGCTGCTGCGCGACACCGTGGCGGGCGAGCGCAGGCGCCACTTCCGGGTGGAGTCCTGGCGGGTGATCGTCGAACGGACCCGCGGCGGCGAGCTGGTCAGCGAGGCCACGGTCAAGCTGCACGCCAAGGGCGAGCGCATCGTCGCCACCGGTGAGGGGAACGGCCCGGTCAACGCCCTGGACAGGGCCGTGCGGCTGGGGCTGGAGAAGCTCTACCCCGAGCTGGCGGGGGTCGAGCTGATCGACTTCAAGGTGCGGATCCTGGAGGGTACCCACGGCACCGACGCGGTCACGCGCGTGCTCATCACCTCCAGCGACGCGACCGGCGAGTGGGCCACCGTCGGCGTCGACGAGAACATCATCGAGGCCTCCTGGCAGGCCCTTGAGCAGGCCGTCACCTACGGGCTGATCCGGGCGGGCCACTCCGCCGACTGATCCGCGGCGGCCCCTGAGGCACGGCCGGGCCGTATCCGGGCGCCGGTCGAAAGCCCCGTCGTGCCTCGTCCCGGCGGTCGGAAGACCCGTCGTGCCCCGCGGTGGCCCGCCGTACCGGACGGGCCGCCGCGGGGGAGTTCAGGAGAGGTCGGCCCCGCTGACCCGGAAGCTGACCCCGCCGGTGGAGGTCTCCAGTTTCACCTTGCCACCCGCGCAGGAGACCGAGGGCTTGTCGGTGCCGGGTACCACGACGGTCAGCAACGCCTGAGCGGAGGCGGGGGAGACGACCGCGGGGGCGGGCTGCTTGCGCAGGTAGGCGGGGGAGACCCAGCCCTGGTAGGGGTTCTGCCGGCCGCGGACCACCGTCAGCCCGCTCACCGGCTCGCAGGACGGCATCGACACCTGCACCAGCGTCGCCTTCCAGCCCGCCTTGTCCTTGAGCACGACCTTGCCGCCGGAGTTCGACACGGTCGTCAGCTCAGGGGCGAAGTGCCACAGATTGCTGACCCGGGAGCCCTTGGGGACCGTGTCCAGCACGGCCATCACGTCCTGCTCGTGGTTGACCAGCACCGAACGGGTCCTGGGCACCCCGTAGGCACGGTCGGTCAGCCGGTAGCTCTGCCGGTCCTTCTTGATCGAGGACCTGCTCAGAGTGGTGGCCGTCCTGTTCCGGAAGGCGGCGCCGACGACGGACGGCGTGTTGTGCGCCTGCGCGGACATGGTCCAGCGGCGGTAGCCGGTGTTCTCGTAGGAGTGGAAGCCCACGTCGACCAGGACGTCGCGGCCCTGCGCATAGTAGGTCACGCCGAGGTGATCCTCGTGGCCGTGGAATTTCAGGCCGGGACCGAACCGGATGGAGTAGAACGCCGACTCGGGCTTGTCCCAGGCGGTGCGCCCGTAGACGTAGCCGTTGCCGAACACCCGCACGGTCTTGTCGGGGCGGGCGTATCCGACCGGCCGCACGTCCGCGCCGCCGTCCCCGATCGGGACCATGAACCCGTTGGGCTGGGTGGAGTGGGAGATGAAGTCCTCCAGCGACTTCCACCGCCGGGTGATCTCGGCGGGCGCCTTGTGGCCGCACGCCTTGATCTCGTCGATCGCGACCTTGAGCCGCTCGTGGACGTAGATCGCGTAGCGCGGGGCCTGCTCGCGCAGCACGCCCTGGGAGTCGACGTCGAGTTTCACCGTCTCGGTCAGCCGCTTGACGGCGAGGCCGGACCACGCGCTGTTGCCGTAGCGGCAGCCGATGCCGAACAGCGCGATGTCCTGGTCGATGCCGTGGTTGTGGCCCTTCTCGTACAGCCGTGGGTCGGACAGCATCTTGGCGTGCTCGGCAAGGCTCTTGGTCAGCCAGGGCGCGTTGACGTGCTTGCTGAGGCAGACCAGCGCGGGGGCGCGCAGCGCGATCGGGTGCTCCTGCCAGGCGTAGGGGCTGGCCTTGGAGCCGCCGCCGCGGGGGTTGTCCGCCACCCAGTCCTTGGCGACCTCGGTGGCACGGGTCAGGTAGGCCTCCTGCCCGGTGTTCTCGTAGTCGGCGACCAGGCGCCCCATCCAGCGCAGGGAGTGGAAGACCATGCTCCAGGAGCGGTTGCGGTAGGGGTCGGTACGCCAGTTGACGTCCTTGCCCACCTTCACCGGCGCCAGGCCCAGGAACTCCAGCTCTCCGTTCATGATGTCCGGCGCCGTCGGGGTCGCCGGCAGCCAGTCGCCCTGGCACTGCGCGGTGCGTTTGACCTTGTCGGCGGCCTCCGCCGTGCCGGCCACCGCGCCGCAGGCCGTGAGGAGGACGAGGGAGAGGGTGAGTGCTGTGGTGCGGCGGCGCACGCCAGTTCCTTCCGGGCCGAACGAAGAGGGCGGATCATGGTGACCGAATCCCACCAAACCGGTCAAGCCGGGTTGCCCTCTTCCAGCACATCGTTAGCAACTAGATGCGAGCGCGGCGTTTAAACGCCCTTCTGGTCCTGCGGGCGCGTGCTCGCCCAGATGCTCGGACGCGGCAGGGACTCGCCCGTCTTGACCGCGTCGGCCCATTCCGCGGTGGTGGCCACCGAGGCGAAGTTGGAGTCCATCACCACCAGCACGTGGTCGTGCAGGTCCTTGGCCGTCACGCTGCCCGCCCGGTTCGACATGGCGACCGTGCCGGTCGCGTCCGACAGGAACTCCACGGCCATGCCGCGGTGGAAGGCGTCGCGGGCGGTGGACTCGTCGCAGTTCTGGGTCATGTATCCGGCGACGGTCAGCGTGTCGATCCCCCGGGCGTCCAGCCACCCGGCCAGGTCCGTCTTCGCGAAGGAGGAGGCCATCGTCTTCTCCATCAGGTGGTCGTACGGCTTGCGCTCCACCTCCTCGTGCAGCTCCCAGGAATGGCTACCGACGGCGAACAGCGGCGACTGGGCGGGCGAGGTGTGCTTGACCACGATCACCGGGACGCCGTGCTCGCGCGCGGTGTCCATGGCGGCCAGGATGTTGGCCAGGCTCTCCTCGCGCGGGGGGTGGGCGATGGGCAGGTTGCCGGTGAAGTATTCGTTCTGGACGTCGATGACGATCAGCGCTCGTTTCATGTCCTCCAGCCTGAGGGCGCGCGCCGTATCGGCGTGAGAGCTCTCCCGGCCACTCACCGCGACGATCGCGCCAGCCGGCGGGCGACCCGCCGGCGCTCACCCGGCGACGCGGTCCGCGGGGTCGGCCGTGGCGGGTTCGCCGAAGGTCTCCCGGTAGGCGGTGGGGGAGACGCCGACCTGGCGGCGGAAATGCGGTCGCAGTGCCACCGCGGAGGCGAAGCCCACGTTCCGGGCCACCAGCTCGACCGGTTCCCGTGTCGTCTCCAGCAGCCGCTGGGCCTGCAGGATCCGCTGGTGGAGCAGCCACTGGGTGGGTGTGGTGCCGGTGACCTGGCGAAAGCGCCGGTCGAAGGTGCGGCGGCTCATCAGGGCACGGGCGGACAGGGCGTCCACGGTGAGCTCCTGGTCCAGGTGGCGCAGAGCCCAGTCGAGGGTCTCGCCGAGCGGGTCGCCGCCGGTGGGCGCCGGCACGGGGTGGTCGATGTACTGGGCCTGCCCGCCGGCCCGGTGCGGCGGCACCACCAGGCTCCTGGCGATGTCGTTGGCCGCGCGCGAGCCGTACGTCCGGCGGATGAGGTGCAGGCAGAGGTCGATGCCGCCCGCGCTCCCTGCCGAGGTCAGGATGTCACCCTCGTCCACGTAGAGAACGTCGGGCTCGACCTGGATCCGCGGGTACGTCGAGGCGAGCAGCGAGGCGTAGCGCCAGTGCGTCGTGGCCGTGCGCCCGTCCAGCAGGCCGGCGGCGGCGAGGACGAACGTGCCCAGGCAGAGGGCGACCACCGTCGCCCCTCGCTCGTGGGCCCGGCACAGCGCGTCCAGCGCCTCCCGCGCCGGCGGGCGGCCGAGCGGGCGCCGCCAGGTCGGCACGATCACCAGGTCCGCGTCGTCCACGGAATCCAGGCCGTGGGGCGCGGCCAGGGCGATGCCGGCGTCCGTCCGCACCGGGCCGCCCTCGGCGGACACCGCGCGCATGTCGAACTCCGGCAGCCCGCCGCGCCGTTCCCCGAAGACCGCGATCGGCACCGAGGCCTCGAACAGCGGGATCTCGTCGAACAACACCACCGCGACCGTCCCGAACCCCATGGCGGGATTCTATCGATGGTTGGCCTCCCGGCCGCTCACGGGCCCTTCCCCCATCGGGGGAGACTGGGGGCATGAGATTCGCCGACATCGTGATCCCCGAGACCACCGCCTCCCGCGCCGCGTTGGAGGTCGCCGCCGCCTACTGCTCGCCCGCCCTGCTCAACCACTCCGTGCGGGCCTACCTGTGGGCGGCGGCGTACGGGACCGCGAACGGCATCGCCTTCGACGCCGAGCTGCTGTACGTCTCGTCGATGCTGCACGACATCGGCCTGGTCAAGGAGTTCGACAGCCACACCGTGCCGTTCGAGGAGGCCGGGGGACACCTCGCCTGGGTCTTCGCCGCCGGAGCCGGATGGCCCGTCGAGCGGCGCGTGCGCGCCTCCGAGGTGATCGTGCGCCACATGTGGGACAAGGTGGACGTCTCCGAGGACCCCGAGGGCCACCTGCTGGAGCTGTCCACCGCCCTCGACATCTCCGGCCGGCGATCTGAGGACTTCCCGGCCGCGCTCCGGGCCGAGGTACTGGAGCGCTACCCCCGGCTGGGGCTCGGCGAGGAGTTCATCGCGTGCTTCAGGGACCAGGCCGAGCGCAAGCCGGACAGCCTGGCCGGCACGTTCGTCCGCGCCGGCGTCGCCGAGCGCATCCGGGCGAACGTGCTGGACCGCTGAGGTCCCGCCGGGGCTTCCCTGAGGGGCCGGCGCCACCGGACGGGCCGGGGCGCGGACCCCGGCTCAGGATTCGTCTTTGGGGCCGGTGCTCTGCACCACCTCGAACGACCAGAGCGTGGCCCCGGTCGCGGCCGGCCCCTGGCCGTGTCCATGACCGTGTCCCTGGCCGGCCTCCTGCCCGTGACCGTGACCCTGGCCGTGTTCCTGACCGTGACCCTGGCCGGTCTCCTGCCCGTGGTTCTGCGCTCCCGCGTCCGCGGACGCCCGAGCGTGACCCCGCTGGAAGGCCTGGCTGTCCGTCCACCGCTTGAAGTCCTCCTCGGACCTCCAGCGGGTGTAGACGAGATATCGGTCGGTGCCCTCCTGCGGGCGGAGCAGCTCGAACCACTCGAAACCGTCGGCCGACTCCACCATCCCGGCCCGCCCGGAGAAGCGGCGTTCGAGCTCCGCACGCTGCTCGGCGGGGACGGTCAGCACATTGATCTTGACAACGCTCATAAGGCCATCCTGCCCCACAGGACGGATCCGCACCGTGAGCGCCGCCTTCGCGGCGGGCGGAGGGATGCGGCGCGGCGCGGCGGGCGGCGGGGCGGAGGGCGGCGCGGTCAGGCGAGGGTCCTGCGGGATCGCTGCGGCTCCTCCAGGTTCACCTGGGCGACGGCCGGGATGTGCTCGGTCTCCAGCGCCCGGCGCATGTGCGGGATCGCCACCCCGGTCAGCTGCTCGCGGATCGCGCTCATCGGAGCGCTCTCGTCGGCCACCACGCGCAGCCGTACCGCCGGGCGCGCGTTCGTGCCGACCATCGTGGCGCTGGCGCCGAGGATCGCGGGGTGCGCGCTGACGTCGGCGGCCACCGCGTCGGTGACGCCGCCGGTGTGCAGGTCGGTGACCCCGCCGGGGCCGCTCGCCAGGCGGATGTCGCCCAGCCTGGCGCGCCGTCCCTGGACCAGCAGCCAGCGCAGGCCCAGCAGGGCCAGCACGACCCCGGCGGCGGCGATCGCCCACCACGGCCACGGGTGGTAGCGGGCGAAGGCCTCCCGCACCGGGCCGTTGACGATCGGCTCCCGGGCGGGCGCCCACGCCTGCGGGAACGCGCCGGCGCCACGGGCGACCACCAGGCCGCCGGCGACCGTCAGCAGCAGGCCTGTGATCAGCAGTCCCAGCCGGTTGCCCCGGGCGGTCTTCCTGTCCATGGCGATCACTTTCCTCGCAGGTTCACGCGTACGGGGTAGTCGTCGACCGGGGCGAGCGCCGCGACCCGTTCGGTGACGGCCCGCCGCACGTCCTCCGCCAGCCCGGTGGTGTCCCGCATGGGAGTGCGCACCGTCACCTGCGCGGTCCCGCCCCGCAGCCGCGCCTGGGCGTGGTCGATGCCCTGCACCTGACGGGCCGCGTGAGCCAGCGAACGGACGAAGCCCCGGCGCTGCACGCCGATGATCAACTCGGGGTCGCCGGTCCTGACCGGGATGAGCCTGGGCCGGCCCGGGACGAGCGCCAGCAGCACCAGAAGCAGGCCCAGCGCGGTGACCACGCTCGCCCCCAGCATCACCCGAGGGTCGCTCCAGGGCGTCGACGACGCCCAGCCCAGCATCCGGTCGTACGGCACCCAGCGCACCGGGTTGCCGAGCAGCGCGGAGATCGCCTCCACCGCCACGAGGACGCCGAGCAGGGTCATCACCGCCGCCGTGATCACTGCGGGGACCACCCGGCGCGGACGGAAGGCCCTGCTCGCCGCCCGGTCCGCCGCCCGGTTCCTGGGAACCTCGGCGGACACCGGTGACGAGGACCGTTCCGCGATCTCCGCGCCGGGTGCGGTCGGTCTCTCCGGGGCCGGGTGGGCGCCGGAGAGCGGGGCGGGCGGGCCGGAGGCAGGGGCCGTCATCCGCCGTCCTTCCCGCGGGCGGGCACCACGCCGGTCACGTCGATGTCGATGTGGCCGATGTGCAGACCGGTCAGCAGGCGGACCCTGTCGGCGACATGCCTCCGGACCGCCTCGGTGACCTGCAGGAGCGGGGCGGGATACTCCACCGCCACGTCCAGGCTCAGCACCGTGAGCTCTCCGTCCACTGTGGCGTGGGTGCGTCCCCCGAAGGCCAGCGGCCCCCGCTCGCGGACCTCCCGCACCCCCACCACCTCCCCGGCCGCGTGGGCCGCGATGCGCGAGACCACCCGCTCCGGGATGTCCGTCCTGCCGCGCTGCTCGGCCGGTACGGCGGGCCGTACCGGCCGGGTGAGCCGGGCGGGAGTCGACGTGTCCGCCGACGAGTCGCCTCCCGCCCGCTGGGCGGGCAGACCGCGCACGTCCGCCGGCGCGTCGGCCGGTGCGGCACGGTGCTCCACCGGAGCGGTCACTGCCGCCTCACGCCCAGCCGGGACAGGTCGATCTCGCCGGTCTCGACGATGCGGCCGATGAGGAACCCGACGGCACCCAGGACGAGCACCAGAAGGAACGCGCCGAGGCCACCGAAGGCCGCCGCGAAGCCGAGGGCGACGCCGACGATCACGCCGACGACGCTCCACACGGGGAACTGGTTCATCGAATACCTCCGATATGGACGTTCACCGGACGGTCACCCACCAGGGGGGCGAGGGCCGTCCGCACCTCTTCGGCGATCTCCGGCAGCGGCCGTCCCATCTGGACGACGATGGAGACCTCCACCTCGTGATCGCGCACCGCGACACCGGACACCCGCTCGCCGGGCAGGTAGGTCGCCACGGTTCCGAACGGGCCGCCCGACAGGTCGGTGACGTCGGGGCAGCGCCGTACGACGGCGGCTATCTCGTGCGCGAGTTCGCTCACTGGACGCGGGGCCCGTGTTCGGACTCCTCCGTCCCGCCCCTGTCGCCTTCCTTGTCCTGGCCGGGCATGTGGACGTCGTCGACCTTGATGTTGACCTCGGTCACCTCCAGCCCGGTCATCCGCTCGACGGCCAGGATCACGTTGCGGCGCACGGCCGCGGCGACGTCCGGGATGGCCACGCCGTACTCGACCACCAGGTCGAGGTCGACCGCCGCCTGCCGTTCGCCCACCTCGACGGACACGCCCTGTGTGACGCTCTTCTCGCCACCCACCATGCCGCGGACCGCGCCGAGTGCGCGCGCGGTGCCGGCACCCATGTCGTAGACGCCGGACACCTCACGGGCCGCCAGGCCCGCGATCTTCGAGACGACACCGCTGTCGATGCTCGTGGTCCCCTTGGGGGTCACCAGGCTTCCCTGGCCTGTGGGAGCGTCGGTCCGGGCCCGTGGCACCGAGGTCTCCTCGCCCCTTGCCGGCACGTTCACCGTGTTGGCTTCGGTCACGTCGATTACCTCCCCCGGGGGAGACGGTGTGTCTCCCCATGCTGCTTACAGGGCGTAATACCCCCCATAACAACAGCAACCAGCACATACCTTTTCCTGGGTGAATCATGGATGTGAGCGATTAATCCCATTAGAGAGCTTTGTGGAAGAGAGATGTGATTTATGGGTTTTCATGGGGATGGATGCCGTCCCCCCGAACCTCCCCTGAACGGCCGTTCGGCGTCCTTCGGCACTCCCGGGCGTCTGTACGGCGCCACCGCCTCCGGCGCCGCGCGGGCGGTTCGGCGCCGGGGCGGTCCGGCGGGACCTCGAGCCCGACTAGCCTTGTCGTGTGCGTATAGCGAGGTTCTCCACAGGTGAGGGTGTCGGATTCGGCGTGGTCGAGGGCGGACCCGGCGAGGAGTTCATCTCCGCGATCTCCGGGCACCCGTTCGGCCCGATCCAGTTCACCGGTGAGCGTTACTCGCTCTCGCAGGTCAAGCTGGTCGCGCCCATGCTGCCCAGCAAGGTCGTGGCGATCGGCAAGAACTACGCCGACCACGCCCAGGAGATGGGCGGCGACGTTCCCGACGAGCCGCTGGTCTTCCTGAAGCCGTCCACCTCGGTGATCGGCTCGGGGGAGGCCATCGCCTACCCGACCGGGCTGTCCCGGCGGGTCGACTTCGAGGGCGAGCTGGCCGTGGTCATCGGCAGGCTCTGCCGTGAGGTCCCCGCTGAGCGGGCCCACGAGGTCGTCTTCGGCTACACCTGCGCCAACGACGTCACGGCCCGGGACCTGCAGAAGAAGGACGTCCAGTTCACCCGCGCCAAGGGCTTCGACACCTTCTGCCCGCTCGGCCCGTGGATCCAGACCGAGCTCGACCCGAGCGACGTCGGCATCACCACGACGGTGAACGGCGAGGTCAAGCAGAGCTCGCGCACCTCCAAGCTCATGTACGACATCCCGACGCTGATCGCCCACGTCAGCGCGGTCATGACCCTGATCCCCGGCGACGTCATCCTCACCGGGACGCCCGAAGGGGTCGGCCCGCTGGACATCGGCGACGAGGTCAGCGTCGGCATCGAAGGAATCGGCACTCTCACCAACCGGGTGGTCTCCCGTGACTAGGGTTCGTTTCGCTCCGTCTCCCACCGGCATGTTCCATGTCGGCGGCGCCCGTTCGGCGCTGTTCAACTGGGCGCTGGCCGAGCAGTCCGGCGGCACGTTCGTGCTGCGCATCGAGGACACCGACGCCGCCCGCAACCGGCCGGAGTGGACCGAGGGCATCATCTCGGCGCTGGCCTGGATCGGCATCAACGGCGACAGCCCGTTCTTCGAGGGCCCCTACTTCCAGTCGGCCTACGAGGAGCAGCACCGGGAGGCGGTCGCCAAACTGGTCGCCGACGGCCGCGCCTACTACTGCACCTGCACTCGCGACGAGGTGAAGGCGCGCACCGGTTCGGAGCACAAGGGCTACGACGGCTTCTGTCGCGGCCGGGGGCTGACCGAGGGCGCGGTCCGCTTCCGCACCCCCGACGACGGCGTCACCGTGGTCGAGGACCTGGTCCGCGGCACGGTGGAGTTCCCGAACAACGCGATGGAGGACTTCGTCGTGGCCCGCGCCGACGGCTCCCCGCTGTTCGTGCTCGCCAACGTGGTCGACGACATCGAGATGCGGATCAGCCACGTGGTCCGCGCCGAGGAACACCTGTCCAACACGCCCAAGCAGCAGTTGCTCTGGCAGGCGCTCGGCGTCGCCCCGCCCGTCTGGGCGCACGTGCCGGTCATCGTCAACGAGAAGCGCCAGAAGCTGTCCAAGCGCCGTGACAAGGTCGCTCTGGAGTCCTACCGCGAGGAGGGCTACCTCGCCGAGGCGATGGTCAACTACCTGATGCTGCTCGGCTGGGGGCCGGGCGACGACCAGGAGATCATGCCCTGGTCCGAGATGGTGCCTCTGTTCGATCTGGGGAACGTCAACCCGTCCTCGGCCTTCTTCGACGAGAAGAAGCTGCGCGCGTTCAACGGCGAATACATCCGGGCGCTGCCGCTTTCGACCTTCATCGCCCGCTGCGAGCCGTGGCTCGACCCGAGCTGGGACCGGGAGACCTTCGCCAAGGTCGCCGAGCTCGCCCAGACGCGCATCGCGGTCCTGTCGGAGATCACCGCGAACGTGGACTTCCTCTTCCTGGACGAGCCCGTCTTCGACCAGGCGTCGTGGGACAAGGGCATGAAGAGCTCCGCCGTGGAGATCCTCACCGGCTACCTCCACCGTCTGGAGAGCGTCGCGATGGACCCCGAGTCGCTCAAGACCGCGCTGGAGGAGGTCGGCGCCGAACACGGTCTCAAGCTCGGCAAGGCCCAGGCTCCGGTCCGGGTGGCCGTCACCGGCCGGACCGTCGGCCTGCCGCTGTTCGAGTCGATCGAGGCGCTCGGCCGGGAGCGCTCGATGGAGCGGATCCGCGCGGCCCTGGCCCGGCTGCGAGGCTGAGCCGCGGCGGTCGGCCCCGCAGCCGGGCGAGGCCCGGAGCTCACCGGGAGCGTGAGGCGGCGGCCGTCGTGGTGACCACGGCGGTGCCGGTCGGGCGTCCTGGCCTCGCGACGACCGCGAGCGGCAGCGAGGCCCCCACCGCCATCGCCAGCCAGACGCCGGTGGGGCCGAGCGCCGGGCCGAGCGCGTAGGCGAGGGGCAGCTGGACGAAGCCCGCCAGGGTGGCGGCCAGCAGCCGGGTGCCCCTCCCGCTCGCCTGCAGCACCCCGCCCAGGGAGATCAGGCCGCCGAACGGCACCAGATAGAGCGTCATCCAGCGCAGGAAGCCGACGGCCGCGGCGGCCACCGCGGGGTCGCCGGTGAACAGGCCCGCCGCGGGCACGGCGACGGCGTTGAGCGCGACGGCGACGACCAGGCCCGCCGCCAGGCCGTAACGGAGGGCGGGTCCCGTCTCGCCGGAGCGGGCCATCTGGATCATCGCGGCCTGGCGAAGCGCGTAGAAGGCCATCACGCCGGCCAGCATGATCTTCGTCCCGATGCCGTAGCCCGCCAGAGCCGCCACGCCGAACCCGCCGACCACCTCCACCAAGGCCATGCCGACGAGGGATCTGGCCAGGAAGTCCCCGGACATGGGCAGGCCGGTGCGGACGATGGCCACGGCGTCCGCACGGTTCGCGCGCGCCGTGCGGTCGCGGGGCGTCCGCCGTAGCAGGAGGCTCAGCGCGACGGCGAGGGTGATCGTCCGGGCCAGCACGGTCGCCGCGGCGGCTCCCCGGACGCCGAGGCCGAGGCCGTAGATGAACAGCGGGTCGAGGGCGATCACCAGCACGTTGCAGAGCAGGGCGGCGCGCATCGGGGTCGTGGTGTCACCGCGACCCTTGAAGATCCCGTCCGTCAGTGACTGGGCGAAGAAGACCGGGATCCCGGCAAGGGAGATCAGGTAGAAGTCGGCGGTCAGCCCGGCCGTCACGGCGTCGTCGGTGAAGAGCCGGGCGAGCGGCTCGCGCAGCAGCACGCCGGGGATCGTCACCGCCGCACTGACCGCCGCCCAGAGCAGCCACGCGGTGCGGACCACCGGCGCGATCGGCTCCCTGCCGTCGCGCCTGCCGACCAGGACGGTCGTCCCGGTCTGGAGGGCGAGCACGGCACCCAGGGCGAGGTATTCGGTGCTGGTGGCGATCGTCACCGCGGCAACGGCCGGGCTGCCCAGGCTGGAGACCCACAGCAGGTCGATCAGGCCGACCGCGACCACGGCGGTCAGCAACTCCACGTAGACGGGCAGGGCAAGGCGGATCAGCTTCACACTATATCTCTTTTCGTTTTATATCTTTTAGAGGTATAGCGTTACGATGCTTCCATGGCAAGCGGCGACCTTACCCTGTCGATCCTCGGTCTCCTCGGAGAGGGGCCGATGCACGGCTACGAGCTCAAGGCCCGGATCCTGGAGCTGAGCGGCCATCTCCGTCCGGTCAGCGACGGAGCGCTCTATCCGGCGATCACCCGCCTGGAGAAGGCCGGGCTGGTGGAGCGGCACGAGGAGGAGGGGGCGGGGGCGGCCCGCCGCCAGGTTCTCACGCTGACCGAGGCAGGCGGGACAGAGCTCCTGCGACGGCTCAGGGAGCCCGCCGACCTCGACATCAGCGACCAGACCCGCTTCTTCGGTCTGTTGACCTTCCTGTCCCAGCTTCCCGACCCCGCGGACCAGGCTCGGGTGCTCCGCCGCCGCCTCGCCTTCCTGGAGGCCCCCACCAGCTTCTTCTACCGGGACGGCAGGCCGGTGCGGGCCGAGGAGGTCGCCGACCCGTTCCGTCGAGGCATGTTGCTGATCGCCCGCGCCACGGGCGCCGCCGAGAGGGGATGGCTGGAAGAGGCCATCGCGGCCCTGCAGGCCGCCCCCTAGCGGCCACCCGCCGTCGTCCGGCGGCAGGGGCCCGGCCGGGACGGATCACCCGTCCCGGCGCGGGTGGCGGCGCCGCGCGGGTGCTCGCCGCGCGTGCCGTCGTGCGCGGGCGGGTGACTCAGGTGAGCAGGCCGCGGCGCTCCAGCAGAGGCTCGATGCGCGGGTCGCGGCCGCGGAAGTTGCGGAAGGCGTCCATCACGTCCATGGAGCCGCCGACCGACAGCAGGGCGGAACGGAAGTGGTCGCCGTTGCCGCGCTTGAGGCCGTCGTTCTCCTTGAACCACTCGACGCTCTCGGCGTCCAGCACCTCGCTCCAGATGTAGGAGTAGTAGCCGGCGCTGTAGCCCCCCACGCCGCTGGAGAAGATGTGCGCGAAGTAGTTGGTCCGGTAGCGGGAGCGGACCAGGTCGAAGGCGATTCCCGCGCGTTCCAGAGCGGCGGCCTCGAACGCCTCGGCGTCCTCGACGGTCTCGCCGGGGGCCAGCTTGTGCCAGGCCCAGTCGAGCACCGCCGCGGCGAGATACTCCACGGTCGCGAAGCCCTGGTTGAACTTCTCGGCGGCCTTCATCTTCTCCAGGAGCTCCGCCGGGACCGGCTCGCCGGTCTCGTGGTGCTTGGCGAAGTTGGCGAGGACCGACGGCCAGGTCGCCCACATCTCGTTGACCTGCGAGGGATACTCCACGAAGTCGCGCGGCACCTCGGTGCCGGAGACCCGGGGGAAGCGGACGTCGGAGAACAGGCCGTGCAGGGCGTGGCCGAACTCGTGGAAGGCGGTGTTGACCTCGTCGAAGGTCAGCAGCGTCGGACCCTCGGCGGGCTTGGTGACGTTGAGATTGTTCATCACCACGGGCAGGTCGCCGAACAGGTGCGACTGGTCCACGAGGTTGTTCATCCACGCGCCGCCGCGCTTGGTCGGCCGGGCGTAGGGGTCGAACACGAACAGGCCGAGCCGGGAGCCGTCGGCGTTGAACACCTCGAAGATCCGCACGTCCGGGTGGTATCCGGCCAGATCGTCCCGGTCGGTGAAGGTGAGCCCGTACAGCTCGCCGGCGGCGTGGAAGACGCCGTCCCGGAGCACCCGGTCCAGCTCGAAGTAGGGGCGCAGCTCCGAGCTGTCGAAGTCGTAACGAGCCTTGCGCACCTTCTCCGCGTAGAACGACCAGTCCCACGCCTCGATGGGGAAGCCGGCCTGCTCGCTCAGCGACTCGGCCTCGCGGCGGGCGTTGGCCACCGCCGGGCCCACGAGCTTGCCGAGCATCTCCTCGACGGCGTCGGTCGTCTTGGCCGTCTGGTCGGCGACGGAGTAGGCGGCGTGGTTGGGGTAGCCGAGCAGGGCGGCCCGCTCGGCGCGCAGCGTCGCCAGCCTGACGGCCAGGTCGAAGTTCTCCGGAGCCCGGCTCACCGACAGCTCGTACAGCTTCTTGCGGGTCTGCCGGTCGGCCAGCTCGGCGAGAGCGGGCTGATTGGTGAAGTTGAGCAGGGGCAGCGTGTACGTGCCGTCCTTCTCGATCGCCTTGATGGCGCTCTCGGAGAGCCCGTCGAGCTCCTTGGCGTCCTCGACGACCAGCGCCGAGGCGGTGGAAGCCGTCAGCAGGTTCTGCGAGAAGGCGGTGGCGAGCCGGGTCAGCTCCTCGTTGAGCCCCCTGAGCCGCTCCTGCTCGGCCTCGGACAGGTCGGCGCCGGCCCGGACGAAGTCCACACGGTATTTCTCCAGCAGCCACGCCTCCTCCGGATCGTCGGTGGTGACCTGTTTGATGCGCCCGTAGAGAGCGCGGTTCAGGTGGATGGCGTCGTCGTGCTTGGTCAGCCGGGGAAGGATCTCGGTCTCGATCTCCCTGACGCCGTCGGTCGCGTCGGAGGAGGCGATGCTGTGGAAGACCGTCGCGGTTCGTCTCAGGATCTGGCCGGAACGCTCCAGTGCTTCGATCGTGTTGGCGAACGTCGCCGGCTCCTGGTCGGCGACGATCGCCTCGATCTCCTGGAGCTGGTCGGCCATGCCGCGCTCGAACGCGGGCAGGTAGTGCTCCTCCCGGATCTCGGCGAAGTCGGGCAACTTGTAGGGCAGGGTGCTGGGGGTGAAGAACGGGTTGTCGGTCAAGGCGCGGGCTCCTCACGTGCGGACGGATCTCCGACAGCAGCGTTACATAACGGACCCTCGACCGCACTCCGGCGTCACGGGGAACCGGCCGTCGCCAATCGTTTTGGCCTTGACCCCCAACCTGGGCTATTCTTTCGGAGTCGCCAGCGAGCCCCGCAAGGGGGTCAAACGCGGTGGGGTATGGTGTAATTGGCAACACAGCTGATTCTGGTTCAGCCATTCTAGGTTCGAGTCCTGGTACCCCAGCTGCACCTCCTTCGGGAGGTGCTGCGGATTCGGTTTCTCCGAGTCCGACGACAGTGTGTAGGGTCCCGTCGTCTAGTGGCCCAGGACGCCGCCCTCTCAAGGCGGTAGCGCCGGTTCGAATCCGGTCGGGACTACCACTGTCACCTTCGCAAGGCTCCGTCGTCTAGTGGCCTAGGACGCCGCCCTCTCAAGGCGGTAGCGCCGGTTCGAATCCGGTCGGGGCTACATGGGTGAAACCCCCGGAAGCATGGGCTTCCGGGGGTTTTCTGCTTTCAGGATCCCGGTTTTCAGGATCCCGGTATCCGGGATCGCCTCCTATTGGATAGTTTTACTGTCCAAAATGGAGGGCGATCCGTCCGCTGGAGGTGGAAGATGACCGATTTGCCGGTACGGCTGGCGCAGCCGATCACCCTTCTTCTCGCTCCCGTGCTGGCCGTACAGGGGCTCAAGGTCCGGCGCGGCACTCCCCGGCTACCGGAGGCGTCAGGGCCACGCGCCGGCACGGTCACGGTCGCAGGCACCGGTACGGGCACGGGCACAGGCACGGACGCGGGCACAAGCGCGGGCGCCGGTACGGGCACGGGCGCCGGCACGGTCGCAGGCGCCGGTACGGGCACGGGTACAAGCACGGGCACGTCGCTCAGGCTGGCCGTGCTCGGTGAGTCGACCGCGGCGGGCGTGGGTGCCGCGACCCACGACGAGGGATTGGCCGGCCATCTCGCCCGGGCGGCGGCCGTACGGACGGCAGGGCCCGTGAGCTGGCAGGTGGTGGCCAGGAGCGGGATCAACACCCGGACCACCACCGCCGAACTGGTCCCCCTGCTGGAGCCCGCCGACGTGGTGGTGGTCGTGCTCGGGATCAACGAGCTGCTCGAACTCAACCGGCCGCCCCGGTTCGAGCGTGAGCTGCGCGAGCTGGTCGCGGCCGTGCGCGACAGGATCGCCGACGTGCCGATCCTGATGACGGGGATGCCGCCGGTGGACCGCTTCCCCGCGCTGCCGCAGCCGCTGCGGGCGGTCCTGGGCCTGCGCGCGCGGGCGCTCGACCGGGTGATGCGACACGTGGCGAACGACACCGCCGGTGCGACCCATGTGAGCGTGGACATCCCCCCGGGACGGGACGGGGTCTTCGCCGTGGACGGCTTCCACCCCTCGGCCGCGGGTTACGAAGCCTGGGCCGAGGGGCTGGTCGGCTCTCTGCCGGGCGTTTCGCCCGTCGGGTGGTCCGGACCCTTTCGGTGACGTCCGGCGCCCCAGCGCGGGTCGCGGCGGCGCCGGAGGGGGCCGCACGCCGCGCAGGGGCGGCGCGGCGTCAGTTGTGCGTGGAACGCGCCTTGAACAGGGCCCGCTTGGCGGCCTTGCCGACCTGCTTGTCCGGATGAGCCTCGCCGATCGCCTCCAGCAGCTCCTCCAGGTGCGGGTGCGGCACCTTCCAGATCACGTCGAGCAGGTTGATCAGGTTCGGCGCGTTTCCGATGTCGTCCAGGCTGCTGACGAACTCCGGTCGGCCGAGACCGGCGGAGATGGTGAGCATGTCGAGGATGAGCCAGTGCGTGTCGGCCTGGGTGGGCGGGGGAGTGTCGTCGATGCCGAGCTGGGCCAGGTGGGTGGCCGCGTAGGGGCGCAGGGACGGCTCGTCGAGGGCGTCCCGCCAGGCGGGCACCGCGACCTCGCCGAGCGAGCCGACCATGCTGGCCGCCTGGACCCGGACCAGGGCGTCGGCGTCGTCCTCGGCCGCCGCCTCCAGCAGCTCCTTGGCGGCCTGGTCCGGTTCACGCAGCTCCAGCCAGGCGGCGAACTCGGCGTCCGCCTCCTCCTCGGGCAGCTCCGCGCTGAAGGAGAGCAGGTCCAGGGCCGTCATGGCGTCGATGGCGGGCCGGGCGTCCAGCTCGATGTCGGCCTCGTCGGCCAGATGGACCACGCCCTCCATGCCGAGCGGCGTCAGCCGTACCTGGTCGTGCTCGACCTCGGCCATGCCGTATCCGGCCAGCCAGTTGAGCACGGGGCTGAGCGGGTCACCGTACTGCGCGGTGGCCGCGGCCCAGGCGTCGGCGCCCTGCTCGTCGTATTCGGCGGCGGCCTCCGCCAGCTCGGCGCGGAGCTCGGCAAGCGGCTTGGAGCCGGTCGCCAGCAGCACCCGGACCAGTAGCGCGCGGGTCAGTCCCGACAGCGCGATCGTGGCGTCCTCGTCGTCGAGCTCGGGGTCGCCGTAGTCGATCGACTGCAGGCCGGCCATCCAGACGTCGAGCGCGTCGTCGTCCTCCTCGAAGGGCCAGTCGGCGGTGTCGGCGTCGGCGCTGACGGTGTCCTCGCCCTCGGGCTGGAGGAAGTCCAGGTCGATCGCGAGGTTCCAGATGTTCCAGAGCGCGGGCACGGAGTCGGCCAGCGGCTTGCCGCCCGTCTCGGGCACGGGCAGTCCCAGAGCGCCGAGAGCCTCGACGATCTCGGCGTCGGTGAGCAGGCTCGTCTCGCCCACCTGCCGCTCGGACCCGACCCAGAGCGCGAGGTCGCGCGCCTTGGTGATCAGGGACGCGCTCCGGGTGGCCGTGGCCAGCTCGGCGTCGGGGCGCAGCCGGATCGTCGGCAACTCGGCCAGCTCGTCGGCGAACGGCTCGAAGTCGCCCAGCCCCTCGGCCTCCTCCTCCTCCTCCTCCTCGTCGTCGTATTCGTCCTGCTCGACGACGAGGTCCTCCATCGCATCGACGAAGTCGTCCTCGAGGTCGTCGAGCTCGGCGAGCAGATCCTTGAGCGAGGCGGAGCCCTTGACCAGCCGGTCGGTCTCCGACAGGAAGGTCAGGTAGGCGCGGACCGCGGGCACCATGCCGTCGGCGGCGGCGTCCGGGTCCTCCACCACCTGTGGCATCCGGTCGAGCAGCACCGCGCGCAGATCGGCCTGCCGCCACCGGCCGACGTCGTCGGAGGCGGTCAGCCGATGCCACAGGCTCACCGAACCGACCAGGTTGGAATCGCTGCCGGGCGCGTTCTCGCGTGCCCAGAGGATGAATTCTTGGAGCAGGGGACGCAGTTCAACGGCGGCTGCCTCGATGCGATCTGTCACCTACCCAGCCTAGGGGGCCGCAAGGGTGCTCGCCTCCCCATATCGCACGGTTCAGTTGGCCCGTCGCATCGACTCGGTGATCCGCTCGGCCGCGGTGACCACGGGGGCGGCGTGCAACCTGCCCGGCGTCCGGGTGAGTCGCTCGATCGGGCCGGAGACCGAGACCGCGGCGACCACCTTGCCGCCCGTGCCCCGGATCGGCGCCGAGACGCTGGCCACACCCTGCTCGCGCTCGCCGACGCTGTGCGCCCATCCCCTGCGCCGGACGCTCGCCAGCGTGGCCGCGGTGAACTTGGCCCCGCGCAGTCCGCGGTGCAGGCGGTCCGGCTCCTCCCAGGCCAGCAGGATCTGCGCCGCCGATCCGGCGAGCATGGGCAGGGCCGAGCCGACCGGCACGGTGTCGCGCAGCCCGCTGGAGCGCTCGGCGGCCGCCACGCACACCCGCTCGTCACCCTGGCGCCGGTAAAGTTGCGCGCTTTCCCCGGTGAGATCCCGGAGCTGGGCCAGCACCGGCGATGCCACGGCCAGCAGCCTGTCCTCCCCGGCCGCCGTGGACAACTCCGACAGCCGGGGACCCAGCACGAACCGGCCCTGCGTGTCGCGGGAGACGATGCGGTGATGCTCCAGGGCGACCGCGAGTCGATGGGCGGTGGGGCGTGCCAGACCGGTGGCCTGGACGAGCTGGGCGAGGGACGCCGGACCGGCTTCAAGGGCATTGAGCACGAGCACGGCCTTGTCGAGTACGCCGACTCCGCTAGAGTTGTCCATACACCGATACTGCCGTCTCGACATATGAGAAAGCAAGTGGGGTGCGGAATAGCGATCGCAAGGAGGCGACATGGGCCGCACGCTGGCGGAGAAGGTCTGGGAGCAGCACGTCGTGCGACGTGCCGATGGAGAACCTGATCTGCTCTACATCGACCTTCACCTCATTCACGAGGTGACCAGCCCGCAGGCGTTCGACGGCCTGCGCATGGCGGGTCGCCCCGTCCGGCGACCCGAACTCACGATCGCCACCGAAGATCACAACGTCCCGACCCTGCTCGGCCCGATCAAGGACCCCGTGTCACGGACCCAGGTCGAGACGCTGCGCAAGAACTGCGCCGAATTCGGCATCCGGCTGCACCCGATGGGCGACGCCGGCCAGGGCGTCGTGCACATCATCGGGCCGCAGTTCGGCCTCACCCAGCCGGGCATGACCATCGTCTGTGGCGATTCTCACACTTCCACCCACGGGGCCTTCGGAGGCATCGCCTTCGGCATCGGCACCTCCGAGGTCGAGCACGTGCTGGCCACCCAGACGCTGCCCGCCTACCGGCCCAAGACGATGGCCATCGAGGTCTCCGGCGAGCTGCCGGTCGGCGTCACGGCCAAGGACCTGATCCTGGCGATCATCGCCAAGATCGGCACCGGTGGCGGTCAGGGCTACATCGTCGAATACCGCGGCGAGGCCGTCCGCAAGCTCTCCATGGAGGGCCGGATGACCGTCTGCAACATGTCGATCGAGGCGGGCGCGCGGGCCGGCATGATCGCTCCTGACGAGACGACCTTCGAATACCTGAAGGGCCGTCCCCACGCGCCGACCGGCGCCGACTGGGACGCCGCGGTCGAATACTGGAAGTCGCTGACGACCGACGAGGACGCCGTCTTCGACACGGTCGTGGAGATCGACGCCACGACGCTGACCCCGTTCGTCACCTGGGGCACGAACCCCGGCCAGGGCGCTCCCCTGAGTGCGGCGGTGCCGGCTCCGCAGGACACCGACGACCCGGCCGCGGCCGAGCGCGCGCTGGAATACATGGGTCTGACCGCGGGCACCCCGCTGCGCGAGGTCGAGGTGGACACGGTCTTCGTCGGCTCCTGCACCAACGGGCGCCTGGAGGACCTGCGGGCCGTGGCCGAGGTACTGCGCGGACGCCAGGTCGTCACCCGCACGCTGATCGTCCCCGGCTCGATGCTGGTCAAGCTCCAGGCCGAGCAGGAGGGGCTGCACGAGGTGTTCAAGGCCGCGGGCGCCGAGTGGCGCGAGGCGGGCTGTTCGATGTGCCTGGGCATGAACCCCGACACCCTCGCCCCCGGCGAGCGCAGCGCCTCGACGTCCAACCGCAACTTCGAGGGGCGCCAGGGCAAGGGCGGCCGTACCCACCTGGTCTCCCCGCAGGTCGCCGCAGCGACCGCCGTCACCGGCAAACTGACCGCGCCCGCCGACCTGGTCTAGGAGATCCCGATCATGGAAGCTTTCACCAACCACACCGGCCGGGCCGTGCCGCTGCGCCGTAGCAACGTGGACACCGACCAGATCATCCCCGCGGTCTGGCTCAAGCAGGTCAGCCGGACCGGATTCGAGAAGGGCCTGTTCTCGGCCTGGCGTGAGGACCCGGCCTTCGTCCTGAACGACCCCGCCCACGAGGGCGCCTCGATTCTCGTCTCCGGACCCGATTTCGGCACCGGCTCCTCGCGCGAGCACGCGGTCTGGGCCTTGCAGCAGTACGGCTTCCGCGTCGTCATCGCGGCCCGTTTCGGCGACATCTTCCGTAATAATTCCACCAAGATGGGTCTGCTGCCCGTTGTCCTTCCGGCCGCCACGGTCGAGGCCCTGCAGACGGCGGTGGAGGCCGATTCCACCCTGGAAATCACCGTTGACCTGGGGGAACGCCAGGTTCGCTGGGCCGGGGAGATCGCCGAGTTCGAGATCGACGACTACACCCGCTGGCGTCTGATGGAGGGATTGGACGACATCGGGCTGACCCTGCGCAACGCCGATTCCGTCGCGGCGTACGAGAATGGTCGGCAGCCATGGCTGCCGACGACCGTCTGACGCGTTCAGAGAACGAGCTGGCGTGGCGGCTGCGCGATGCGCACCGCCGCGTCCGTTCGCTGCGCGTGTCCGTCGCGCAGAGGGAGCGCCTGGCCAGGCGCCTGCTTTCCATCTGTGATGTCGCCAAGCGTGATCTCAGCCATGCAGCGGGGCGTCTTGATTTATTCCTTCTAGACCTTGATGCTCTGGTTTCAGATACGCCGAGTGCTGGAAACATTGCGGAAGGTGATTGAGTCGCACGGCTCCGTCCCCTAATTTCAAGCGGGCAAGGGGTTTCTCGTTCTGTTGAGACCTCGTGCCGCGACAAATCGGGTGAGACGGGTTTTCTGCCTCATGACCCACTCCCAGACATCGGTAGCAGGGGGAGCAACCTTAATGAACAAGAAAGAACTCGTCGACGCGATCGCGGATCGGGTGGGCGACAAGAAGACGGCCACAGAGGCCGTGAACGCGGTGCTCGACGCCATTCAGAAAGCTGTCGCCGGCGGAGACAAGGTCTCCATCACGGGCTTCGGCGCCTTCGAGATGGTGCACAAGCCCGCTCGCACGGCTCGGAACCCTTCGACCGGCGCCGAGATCAAGGTCGCCGAAAGCTGGGGCCCGAAGTTCCGTCCCGGCTCGGACTTCAAGGAGCTCGTCAACGTGGAGGGAAAGAAGGCCGCGAAGAAAAAGTAGGGCTCCACACGGGCGGCCCGGATTCCCCTGGGGAGTCCGGGCGTCCGGATCGTCGGAGACGGGGGCGCGGATCGTCGGGGGACGGGACGCGCCGGGTGGCCGCCCCGCCCTGGGGCGGAGGTCTGCCCGGGGGAGGCGCCCACTTCGAGGTGCGGAGCCCGCTCCGAAAGCGGCAGCGCGGCCCGCGCTGCAAACGGAGCGCGAAGGCCCGCGCTGAAAGCGGGATGCCGGGCTCGTGCTGCAAACGGGGGCGCGCGGCCTACTGCGGCAGCGGGAAGGTCGACAGTGTGATGTAGGTGACGTGCCCGCCGTCCACGCTGATGTTCACCCGCTGGCCCGAGCGGAGCAGCCGCAGCGGGCCGGCGTCGAAGGCCGCCGCGCCGAACGGGATCTCGGTCCCGTCGTCCAGGAACACCGACCCCGACCGGGTCGCCGTGTCAAAGGTCCGCACCGTCGCCTGCACCCGCTCAGCGTAGCCCGCGCGAAAAGGGTTTGACCTTCCGGCCGGCCGGCCGACACGATCCCGGATCATGCGGGTTGAGGACAAGAGCGCCGGTATGTGGCGGGACCGATCGTTCCGCCTTTTTCTCGGCGCCGACGTGATCAGCCAGTTCGGCAGCCAGATCACGATCGTGGCGTTGCCGCTGGTCGCGGTGCTCACCCTCGACGCGGGCTTCCTGCAGATCGGCATCCTCACGGCGGCGGAGCTGGCCGCCTTCCTGCTCGTCGGGCTGCCCGCCGGCGTGTGGGTGGACCGGCTGCGCCGCCGTCCCATCCTGATCTGGAGCGATCTGCTCCGCGGCGTCGCGCTGCTGTCGGTTCCGCTCGCGGCCGCCCTGGACGCGCTGACGTTGCCCCACCTTTACGCGGTCGCGCTGCTCATGGGTCTCGGCGCGGTCTTCTTCGACGTCGCGCACATGAGCTTCCTGCCCTCGCTGGTCGGCAGGGACGAGGTGCTCAGGGGCAACGGCACCCTGGAGACGCTGCGCAACACCGCGGTGCTGTCGGGCCCGGCGCTGGGCGGATGGCTGGTGCACACGGTCACCGCGCCGGTCGCGCTACTCGCGGACGCGATCAGCTACCTGGCCTCGGCGCTGTTGCTCGGCGGTGTCCGCGCGCAGGAGACGGCCACGCCGGCCGCCCGGCGTCGCAGGCTCAGGGAGGAGATCGCCGAAGGGGTCCGCTACGTCGCGGGCCATCCGGTGCTGCGGCGCATCGCCATGACCGGCGCGCTCGTCATGCTGTTCAACGGCATCTGGTCCGTCGCCCAGCCGATCTTCATGCTCAAGGTCCTCCACGTCAACCCGGCGATCTACGGCCTGCTGCTCTCCGGCGGCGCCGTCGGCTCGCTGCTCGGTGCGGTCCTGGCTCCGCGCGTCGCGGCTCGTTTCGGAGTCGGCCGGGCCATGTACGGCGGAGCCGCCGTGGCCGCGCTGTCCATCCTGGTCGCCCCACTGGCCGCCGAGGGCCGGCTGCTGGCGTTGTTCCCGCTCGGTTGCGCCCTCAACGGCATCGGCGGCGCGGTCTTCAGCATCAACCAGCTCAGCTACCGTCAGCGGATCACCCCCGAGCATCTGCTCGGCCGGATGAACGCCAGCATGCGCTTTCTGATGTGGGGCGCGGCGCCGGTCGGCGGTCTGCTCGGCGGGGTGCTTGGAGAGGGGCTGGGCGCGCACGCCGCCATCTGGATCGGAGCGGCCGGCGTCACGGCCGCTCATCTGCCGGTTCTGACCTACCGGAAGGTTCTGAGCCTGTAGTCGCCCTGGCCTCCTCGGCGATGGAGGCCAGGCCGCGGACGATGATCTCCATGCCCAGCTCGAACCGGTCGTCGTTGGACCTGTCGACCAGGAAGTCCGAGAGCGCGACCAGGTTGGGGAAGCGGTCGGGCGGCAGGTCCTTGAAATAGCGTGTCATCGCGGTCTGGAGGTCTTTCCAGGTGCCCTCCTGCGACTCGCGGCGGCGGTCGTCCCACATGCTCTCCTCGTAGGCGAAGCCTTCGATGAAGGTGGAGATCACGTCGCCCGCGGCCCCGGCGACCCGGCTGGGGAGTCCCGCCGCGCGGAAGATGGCGAGGATCCGGTCCACCTGCGGCAGCACCTCGGGGTTGAAGGGCAGGACGCCCATGGAGATCCTGGCCATGTCGCGATGCTCGAGCAGTCGGGCCCGGCTTTTCCTGGCGAAGTCCATGATCTGCTCACGCCAGCGTCCGGGATCGGGGTCGGGCAGCTCCCATCCCTCGAACATCCGGATGTACATCAGCTCGAACAGCTCGTCCTTGCCGCTCACGTGGGCGTAGAGGGCCGAGACCGCGACGCCCAGCTCGGCCGCGACCTGGCGCATGCTCAGCTTGTCGTAACCCTCGCGGTCGAGCACCGTGTAGGCGGCGTCGACGATCCGGCCACGGGTGAGCGGGATGCGCGTGGAAGGCGTCCTGCGGCGTGACCGCTCCCAGGGCAGCGCGGGCAACTCGTCACTCATGACGTCAGTGTAACGCCGGAATGAACACTGATCACTCTGTAGAACGCCGCTCATTTTCGCGATATATCTTGTCCAATGGACAGATGCGACATATCTTAAGAACGACGCACGTTCGAGCGAACACTGTTCAGTGAGCGAACATCGTACCTGTAGCATGAACAGTGTTCACTCATGATGAGTGCCATCCCCGCAGACATATGAGGAGTCCCCCATGGCCTTGGACATGACAGCACCGGATCGACCGATCACGGAGCCGGCAGCCTATCGATGGCGCTGGGCCGCCCTGTTCGTGATCCTCGCCGCCGAGGTGATGGACCTGTTGGACGCCATGGTCACCAATATCGCCGCGCCCACCATCCAGGCCGAGCTCGGCGGCACCGCCGCCACGATCCAGTGGCTCGGCGCCGCCTACACGCTCTCGATGGCCGTGGGACTGATCACCGGAGGGCGGCTGGGCGACATCTTCGGCCGCAAGCGGATGTTCCTCATCGGCGCGGCCGGTTTCACCGTGGGCTCGCTGCTGTGCGCCGTGGCCCAGTCTCCCGAACTGCTCGTCGGCGCACGGGTGGTACAGGGCCTGTTCGGCGCGGTCATGCTGCCGCAGGGGCTGGGAATGATCAAGGAGATGTTCCCGCCGAAGGAGATGGGCGCGGCGTTCGGCATGTTCGGGCCCGTCATGGGCCTGTCCTCGGTGGGCGGCCCGATCCTGGCCGGATGGCTGATCGACGCCGACTTCTTCGGCACCGGCTGGCGCATGATCTTCCTGATCAACCTGCCGCTCGGCCTGGCCGCCTTCGTCGCAGGGCTGCGCTTCCTGCCCGAGTCGCGCTCGCCGCACCCGCTCAAGCTCGACGTCCCCGGTGTGATCCTGGCCTCCGCCGCCGGACTCCTGCTGGTCTTCCCGCTCGTCCAGGGCAGGGAGAACGGCTGGCCCGTCTGGTCCTTCGTCATGATGGGGGCCTCGGCCGTCGTCTTCGCGGTCTTCGGGTGGTTCGAGTCACGCAAGAGCCGCACGGGCGGTGACCCGCTGGTCGTGTCCAGCCTGTTCCGCAAGCGGGCCTTCACCGGCGGGCTGCTGACCGGCCTGGTCTTCTTCTCCGCCATGTCGGGCTTCGCGCTGGTGTTCAACCTCTACACCCAGATCGGCCTCGGCTACCCCACGCTCAAGGCCGCTCTCGTGATGATCCCCTGGTCGCTGGGCATGGTCGCCGGTTTCGGGCTGGCCCAGGTGGTGGCGAAGTTCGGCCGCAAGGTCCTGCAGGGCGGCGTCCTGGTCATGGCGCTCGGCACCCTCGGCGTCCTGCTGACGATCACCCTCGTGGGCGCGGCGCCGAACCCCTGGCAGTTCGTTCCCGCCCTGGCGGTGACCGGCATCGGCATGGGCCTGCTGATGGCGCCCTTCTTCGACATCGTGCTGGCCGGGGTCGAACAGCACGAGACCGGCTCGGCCTCCGGCACGATGACCGCCGTCCAGCAGCTCGGCGGCGCCTTCGGTGTCGCACTGCTCGGCACGGTCTTCTTCGACCTGGTCGCCGGCGGGCCGCACCCCGACATCGCCGGTGCGATGCGGGTGGTGCTTTGGGTGGTGTCCGGCATGCTGCTGCTGACCTTCCTCACCGCCTTCCTGCTGCCGAAGCAGGCTCGCGAGGAGGCGCACGCGGGACACTGACCACCGGTGCCATGTGAAGGCCGCGCGGCATACCGGTGCCACGTGAAGGCCGCGCGGCACATCGGGTCGCGTGAAGGCCGCGCGGCGCACAGGCGTCACGCCGCGGTCACACGGAGGGAGTCCCCCCTGCGGGGGACTCCCTCCTGATCTTCTCCGCCATCGCCAGGGTGCGGGGCCCCACACCGAGGCCCAGGGCCGCCCGCAGGTCGTCGGGGGTGTCCACGTCCCTGCGGACCGAGTCGATCCCGTCCAGGCAGATCTCCTTCGCGCCACGCCGCAGGTGACGGTCACGGGACTCGCCGCCGAATCCCGGGGTGAACCGGATGTCGGGCTGCACGCCGTAGAAGGTCGTGCCGACGTCGGCGGCGTCGGGCAGAAACGCCTGGTCGAACTCCGCGGCGGCGGCGAGCACGAGCGCCAGCTCCGCCGGGCGGAGCGCGGGCAGGTCGGCCTGGAGCGCGCCCACGGCGTCGCCGGGCGCCAGCCGTACGGCCTCCTCGGCGCCACGCCGCAGTGCGGCGTTCAACCCCGCCTCGGGGTCGCCGACCACGTGGGCGCCCACCCCGCCGAGGGCCTCGGCCGCCACCGGGTCGCCCGTCACCACCACGACCCGCGCGACGAGCGCGCAGCTCAACGCGGCCTCCACGGTGTCGCAGGCGATCGCGACGGCCAGCGCGGCCCGGTGCGGGCCCGCCGCCTGCGCCAGGCGGGTCTTGGCGGCGACCAATGTCTTGACCGGCACGACGATGGTCCAGTCGGAGCTCTCCGAAGCAGGCATAGCCTTAGCATCCCGCCTCGACATCCCGCAGAGCCAACCGGGACACTTAGGGCGCATCCCGCTTACATGGAGGAGCTCATGAGCCGCCCTGGATGGCCTTCCCGGTTCTGGGTCGCCGTGGCCGTCGCGATCGTCAAACCGATCTCATGGCTCCTGGTCAAGAAGGACTGGCGCCGGGCCGACCGTCTGCCGAGAACCGGCGGGATCATCCTGGCGACCAACCACCTGTCCTGGGTGGACCCCGTCCTGCTGTCGCACTACCTCTACGACAACGGGCGCTGGCCGACGATCCTGGCCAAGTCGGGGCTCTTCTCGGTGCCGGTGCTCGGGCACATGGTCAGGTCGCTGATGGCCATCCCGGTCTACCGGGGCAGCGCCGACGCGATCCGCTCGCTCAGGGAGTCGGAGCAGAGGATCGCCGACGGGGCGTGCGTGCTGTTCTACCCCGAGGGCACCTGCACCCGCGACCCCCGTCTCTGGCCGATGGAGGGCAAGACCGGCGCGGCCCGGCTGGCCCTGACCACCGGCGCGCCGGTGATCCCGGTCGCCCACTGGGGCGCCCAGGAGATCCTCCCCTACGGGAGCAAGAGGCCCAGCCTCCTGCCGCGCAAGACCTTCCACGTGCTCACCGGACCACCGGTCGACCTGTCGAAATACGAGGGGCGGGAGCTTCACACCGACGTCCTGCGCGAGGCCACCGCCGACATCATGGCGGCGATCACGGCCCTGCTCGCCGAGCTGCGCGGGGAGAAGGCGCCCGAGGCGCCGTTCAAGAAACCTTCCGACGACTGACTTCAACGTACGGTGATGACATGACCAAGGCGGCTGTATTCGGCACGGGATCGTGGGGCACCACCTTCGCGATGATCATGGCGGGGGCGGGGACCCGGACGACCCTGTGGGGGCGGCGCCCGGAGATCGTGGAGGCGATCGACCGCCGCCACGAGAATCCCGACTACCTGCCCGGTGCGACTTTGCCCGAGACCCTGCGGGCCACCACCGACCCCGCCGAGGCACTCGACGGCGCCGACTTCGTGGTGCTGGCGGTCCCCTCCCAGACGCTGCGGTCCAACCTGATCACCTGGAAGCCCGACCTGCCGTCCGGCGCGGTGCTGGTCAGCCTGATGAAGGGCATCGAGCTCGGCACCACCAAGCGGATGAGCGAGGTGATCTGCGAGGTCGCCGAGGTGCCCCAGGAGCGGGTCGCGGTGGTGTCGGGCCCCAACCTGGTCGGCGAGATCATCCGAGGCCAGCCCGCCGCGACCGTGGTCGCCTGCACCGACGAGCGGGCCATGGAGCGCCTTCAGGAGGCCTGTCACCTGCCGCCGTGGTTTCGTCCCTACACCAATCCCGACGTGGTGGGGGTGGAGCTCGGCGGGGCGGTCAAGAACGTGATCGCCCTGGCGGTCGGCGTCGCGGCCGGGATGGGGCTCGGCGACAACGTCGGGGCGATGCTGATGACGCGCGGCCTGGCCGAGATCTCCCGGCTGGGCGCGGTGCTCGGCGCCGATCCGCACACCTTCGCCGGGCTCGCCGGAATGGGTGATCTCATAGCGACCTGCACCTCCCCATTGTCCCGCAACCGTACTTTCGGTAAGAATCTCGGTCAGGGCATGACTCTGGCCGAGGTCATCGCCGCGACGAAGCAGACCGCCGAGGGCGTCAAGTCTTGTGAGTCGGTCCTCGAGCTGGCCAGAAAGCACGATGTGGAGATGCCGATCACCGAGGTGGTGGTGGCCGTCGTCCATGACGGGATGCCCCCCAGCGAGGCGGCGATGCTGCTGATGTCGCGGACCCCCAAGCCCGAACGGTACGGCGTGTGAGCCGACGCGCGCGCAGACGGCAGGGCGAGAACACCCGATCGGTGCATCTGCCCGCCTCGCCGATGCCGCAGCAGGCTCCCCTCGGCCTTCCGGTGTGGCGCAGTTCGGCGTGGGGCTTCGCCGACTCCGCCCGGCAGGCCGAGGTGTTCGGGGACGGGAAGTCCGCTCACGGCCGGATCGACAACCCCACCACCGCCGCCTTCGCCGCTGCGGTGGCCTCGCTGGAGGGGGCCGCGGCGCCCGAGGACGTCGCCGGGCAGGCGTTCGCGTCGGGGATGGCCGCGATCAACGCGGTCCTGATGACGTTCCTGCGCGCGGGGGCGCACATCGTCGCCCCCACCCCGCTGTACGGCGGGACCCATTCGCTGATCACCAACGTCCTGTCCAGATTCGGGGTCGAGGCCGGCTTCGCCGACTACGGTGATCTCGCCCGGGTGCGGGCGGCGATCCGGCCCAACACGAAGATCATCTACGCGGAGACGCTGTCCAGCCCCACGATGGCCGTCGCCGACATCCGGGGTCTCTACCGCATCGCCCGCGGCGCCGGGGCGCTGCTGGTGGTCGACTCCACCTTCGCCACCCCGGTCGTGTGCCGCCCTCTCGAACACGGCGCCGACCTGGTGGTCCATTCCGCGGCCAGATACCTCGGCGGTCATGACGACTGCGCCGGCGGCGTCGTGGTGGGCCGTCCCGACCTGATCGCCCGGCTCCGGGAGGTGCGCATCGACACCGGGGGCACGCTCTCTCCCGACGACGCGTTCCTGCTCCGCCGGGGGCTGGAGACCCTGCCGCTGCGGGTGCGCCGGATGTGCGCCACCGCGATGGTGTTCGCCGCGGCCGTGGCCAAGCATCCCGCCGTGCGCAGGGTCGACTATCCGGGCCTGCCCGGGCACCCCGGACACCAGCTCGCCAGGCACCTGTTCGACTCCGGCCCCGAGGGCACCAGATACGGCGCCTGCGTGACGATCACCCCGTACGGCGGCCACGGCGCCGGCGTGGCACTGACCGACGCCCTGAAGCTCGTCTCGATCGCCACCTCCGCCGGAGGCACCCGCACCAAGGCCACGCGTCCGGCCTTCGCCGGCGACCGGCCGCCGGGCGGAGGCTCCGGGACCGGTGCGGCGGCCGTCCGGTTCTCCATCGGTCTGGAGGATGCCGAGGATCTCATCATGGATGTGACCCAGGCCCTCGACTCCCTTCCCGAATCGGACGGATAGGGCGCGTCTGACAGGCGGGTTGACCCCTCAGAGGGGGTAGATTCGGTCATCATGAGCGAGCAGCACGAAACCCGGCCGAGGGTCGCAATCGTCTTCGGTGGCCGTAACTCCGAGCACGCCGTCTCCATTCTCGGAGCCGGAAGCGTGCTGGAGGCCATCGACCGGTCCAAGTACGACGTGGTCCCCATCGGGATCGCCCGGGACGGACGGTGGGTGCTCGCCTCGGGCGATCAGCGCTACGCGATCGAGGGCGACGAGTTGCCGTTCGTCGACGCCCAGGGCGCGGGCCTGGCACTGCCCTCCGGCGGCGGCTCGCTGGTGGCCTACGACTCCGGCAGCATCCCGGTCGAGCTCGGCCAGGTGGACGTCGTCTTCCCCGTCATGCACGGGCCGTTCGCCGAGGACGGCACCGTTCAGGGCCTGCTGGAGATGGCAGGGGTCCGCTATGTCGGCTCCGGGGTGCTGGCCAGCGCGGTGGGCATGGACAAGGCCTACATGAAGATGGTGCTCGCCGCCTCCGGGCTTCCCGTCGGGCCGTACGTCGTGATCCGCGACCGCGATTGGCGGACCGACCGCGAGCGGATCCTCAAGGAGGTTCAGGAGCTCGGCTGGCCGGTCTTCGTCAAGCCGGCCCGGGCCGGGTCGAGCCAGGGCATCTCCAAGGCCCACGACCTGGAGGAGCTGGAGCGGGCCGTCGAGTTCGCCCGCGAGCACGACCCCAAGGTGCTGGTCGAGGCCGCCATCGTGGGCCGCGAGATCGAATGCGCGGTGCTGGAGTCCCTCGGCGACGAGGCCGCGCGGGCCAGTGTGCCCGGCGAGGTGCTGGTCCGCGGCGACCACGAGTTCTTCGACTTCGAGGCCAAGTACATCGGCGACGACATGTCCCTGTCGGTGCCCGCCGACATCCCCGCCGACGTGGCCGAGAGCCTGCGGGCGATGGCCGTGCGCGCGTTCGAGGCGCTGGGCTGCGAGGGGCTGTCCCGGGTCGACTTCTTCTACACTCCCGACGGCCGGCTGATCCTCAACGAGATCAACACGATGCCGGGCTTCACCGCTATGTCGGTCGCGCCGCAACTGTGGGCCGCCACCGGTCTGCCCTACGCCGACCTGGTCGACCGGCTGATCCAGCTGGCGTTGCACCGCTTGCCCGGACTACGGTAGCGCCGCCTTGATGGGCGCCGCGAGGTCGACGAGGACGTCCTCCGGGGTGTGCTGCCGGGAGATCGTCACCTCCACGTAGGCGGCCCTGCCGATCGAGGTGAACAGAAGAGGTCTGGCGGGGTCGGAGAACCACGCCACCCCGTCGATCTCGGGCACCTGCTCGGTGGCCGTCATCGTCGCGGGCCGCTCCACCCCGCAGCGCAGCGCGATCCCCGCCTCGCCCCAGACCGCGACGTACGGCGAGGCGGGGGTGGTCTCCACTCGGGTGACGCCGTCGAGTTTCCGGGGGAGCCGCTCGCCGAGTGCTCTGCACGCGGCGGCGGCCGTACCCTCCGGGGTGGGGGGATCCACCCGGACCGTGCTGCTGCATCCCGCCAGGATCAGCAGGGTGCAGGCACAGCCCGTCCAACGGGCGAACCGGAGTGACATCGCATGTTCCTGAAGGGTCAAATATGGACGATGGGACACGTAAGGGTACGTGTGATTCCCTCGACCGCTTGAATCTGGGCCACCACAAGCTTGCCTAGCTCATCCACGTTCCGCGCCTCGGCGCGGACGATCACGTCGTAGGGGCCGGTGACGTCCTCGGCCTGCGTGACGCCGGAGATCTTCGAGATCTCACCGGCCACGTTCGCCGCCTTACCGACCTCGGTCTGGATAAGGATGTAGGCCTGCACCATAACGTCCTCCCGGGCGATTGGATCAGTGCCGAAGGGCCACCGTACCCTGTGATGAACGGGAGGTGTGTCATCGCAGTCGGAGATCTCGGCGAATTCGGAGTTGTTGCACGTATTACTGGACGTTTGCCTCAAGGTAGAGCGGTATTGCTCGGTCCTGGAGACGACGCCGCGATGGTGAGTGCTCCCGATGGCCGGGTCGTCGTGACGACGGACTTATTGATCGAGGGTAGGCACTTTCGGCGCGATTGGTCCAGCGGCTATGACATCGGTCGTAAAGCCGCAGCGCAGAATCTGTCCGACGTCGTGGCGATGGGCGCCGATCCCACCGGCATCGTGGTCGGCCTCGGCCTGCCTCCCGAGACCGCCACGCAGTGGCTGGACGATCTCACCGACGGCTTCCGTGACGAATGCGACCTGGTCGGCGCCAGCGTGGTGGGCGGCGACATCACCCGGTGCGACCTGGTCGTGATCGGCGTCACCGCCCTCGGCGACCTGGGCGGGCGCGCGCCCGTCACGCGTTCGGGCGCGCGACCGGGTGATGTGGTGGCGGTGGCCGGGCGGCTCGGGCACGCCGCGGCCGGTCTCGCGCTGCTACACGGCGACCGGACGGAGCCGGCGGAGCTGATCGACGCCCACCGTCGCCCGCGACCGCCCTACGCCCGCGGCCCGGAGGCGGCCGGGCTGGGCGCGACCTCGATGCTCGACGTCAGCGACGGCCTGCTCCAGGACCTCGGCCACGTCGCCAAGGCCAGCGGGGTCGGTCTCGTGCTCGCACCGGAGGCCTTCACCGTCCCTCCCGCGCTGCGGGAGGCCGCCCGGTCGCTCGGCGCCGACCCCCTGGACTGGATGCTCTCCGGCGGGGACGACCACGCCCTCGCCGCGACCTTCCCCGAGGGCCTTCGGTTGCCACCGGGATGGACCGTGGTCGGCCAGGTGATCGAAGGCAAGGGTGTGCAGGTCATGGGCCGTTCGCCGGAGCACAGTGGCTGGGATCACTTCCGGAAGTGACGTTTCCCACTCATGTGACATCAGTGAAATTTGCGACAAACGGTTATTAAACTGGTATGAAGATGGGCGGCCGATATTCCCTAGAGAAAGGGGCACCATGGGCCGCCACGGTGGACATGGCGAAGACGCCCCCCGTAACCGGGGTAAACGCGAGCCGGCCCCGGCTCCGGAGCCTGACTATCTCGACGAGCCGATCGGGCGCCGGCTCCGTCCCGAAGAATCGGCGGTCACCGAACCCCGGACCGGGTTCCTGGGATCGGGATGGTCGAACACGACCGAGCTGTCCGACCCGGTATGGCCCGAGGAGAAGCGCCGCTCCGGCGGGCGGGTCAAAACGGTGGTGCTGGCCATCGCGGCGGTGGCCGTGGTGCTCGGCGGGACCGTGGCAGGCGTTCAGCTGCTGAGCAGCCCGGCGGGATCGACCGCCGACTGCCCGGTCGGCGGCTGCCTGGCGGAGACGCCCGGCCGGCCGAACCCGTATCCCACCGACCAGCCCGACCCGGCCGAACAGAGCGAGGAACCCGCGCCGAGCGAGGAACCCGACAAGGCCGGGAAGAAGACGGCCACACCCGTCCCGACGCCGACGATCACCCGCCGGCGGACCGGCCGTACCTTCACCGCCAGGCCGACCCCGACGCCGGAGCGCACCCGCGCTCCCCGGCGCACCCAGCCGCCGCGGCCCACCGAGGAGCCGGAGCCTCAGCCCGACCCGACCGACCAGTCGGCCGTCACCGACACCCGGACGCAGGACCCGGCGCACACCCCGACCGCCACCGAGCCGCCCTCCCAGCCCTCCCCGACCGCCCCGGAGACCCCGGCCGCCGGCGGCGCGCCCGTCACGGTCGGCTACGACCTGGTGAAGGAGAGGCAGGAGGTCTACACCGCCAAGCTCGTGGTCACCACGGGAGACAGGATCACCGGCCTGACGCTGAGCCTGCCGGTCGGCGGCGAGGTCACCTCCCTGACCGGAGCCGAGTGGAAGCAGGACGGTGACACCCTGATCCTGGAGCCGTCAGGCGGCCTGGAGGCCGGCGAGGACCTGGTCCTCACCTTCACCGCGTACGGCAGGGCGCAGGCCCCCCAGACCTGCCGCAGCACCCGGGGAGAGTGCACGGTCCTCTGATCGAGGGCAGGCAGGGGACTGGTTGGATGGAGACATGACCGATTCGATCCCTCCTCGCGTGCTGACCGTCGCCGGCTCCGACTCCGGCGGGGGCGCGGGCATCCAGGCCGACCTGAAGACCATGCTGGCCCTGGGCGTGCACGGCATGAGTGTGATCACCGCGGTGACCGCGCAAAACTCGATGGGCGTCCAGGGCTACTGGGAACTCCCGCCGGAGGCGGTGCGGGCCCAGCTCGGCTCGGTGCTCGGCGACATCGGCGCCCAGGCGATCAAGACCGGAATGCTGGCCTCGCCCGTGCTGGTGGAGGCGGTCGCCGAGGTGCTGGCCGGGGTGGACGCGCCGGTCGTGGTGGATCCGGTGGGGGTCTCCAAACACGGTGACACGCTGCTCGCCCCCGAGGCCGTGGACACGGTGAAGTCCCGACTGCTGCCGACGGCCACCGTGGTCACCCCCAACCTCTGGGAGGTCCTGCAGCTCACCGGGGTGAAGGTCGAGGACGAGAGAGACCTGCGCCGCGCGGCCGACGCGGTCCTGGAACTGGGCCCCACCTGGGCGTTGATCAAGGGCGGTCACCTGCCCGGCGCGCCGGTGGACCTGCTGACCGACGGCGTCCGGGAGTTCCGCTTCACCGCCGAGCGCCACGACAACCGCCACACCCACGGCACCGGCTGCACCCTGGCCTCGGCGATCGCCTCCTACCTGGCTCTCGGTGAGGACGTCCCGGCCGCGGTGGAGAAGGCCAAGGCGTACGTCACCGGCGCGATCGCCCGGGGGTTCCCGCTCGGCGAGGGCATCGGCCCGGTGGACCACGCCTGGCGCTGGCGCTGAGACGCGCTCGGCGGATCCTCACGCGGAAGGGGTTCTCACGCGGAGGGGATCCTCACGCGGAAAAGCGACAGCCCGCCGTTCCCTTCCGGGACGACGGGCTGTGCGGAGGTCCGACTAGCGGGTGACCTTGCCGGCCTTGATGCAGGAGGTGCAAACGTTCAGCCGCTTCGGCGTGCCGTTCACCACTGCGCGCACGGGCTGGATGTTCGGGTTCCAGCGGCGGCGGGTGCGGCGGTGCGAGTGGGAGACGTTGTTGCCGAAGGTCGGCTTCTTAGCGCAAACGTCGCAGACGGAAGCCACGGTTCGCTCCTTAGATCAGTCGAGAGGCTCGATCCGCCGCACAAGCAGGCGGTCATCGGGCACGCCGGGACAACCGGCTGGCCATACGAGGGTATCCGATGTCCGGCCATGCATGCCAACACGGGCCGCCATGACTGGTCGAACGGGGATAATCTCCAAGGCAACCGTAGCGCATCGTCGAAGGGCGGAGGGCAGGCATGCTGCAGGTTCTCGACCCGTCCGCGGTCCGGCAGTGGTCGCGGCTGGCCGCCGAGACGCTGGGGAAGGCACGCGAGGAGATCGACGCGCTCAACGTCTTCCCCGTGCCCGACGGGGACACCGGCACCAACCTGCACCTGACCATGCTCTCCGCGGCTGAGGCGCTCGACGGGCTGCCCGGCGACGCCGACGCCGCGACCACCTGGCAGACGCTCGCGCAGGGCGCGCTGCTCGGCGCCCGGGGCAACTCCGGCGTCATCGTCAGCCAGGCGCTGCGCGGCCTCGCCGAGGTGCTCAGGGCCGCCGAGGGGCGGGGCGCCGACCTCGGGCGTGGCCTGGTCAGAGCCGCGGAGCTGGCCTGCGACGCGGTGGCCAGGCCGGTCGAGGGCACCGTGCTCAGCGTGCTCACCGCGGTCGCCGGAGCGGTGCGCGACCTGCCGGGAGATCTCGCCGCGGTGGCCAGGAGGGCGGCCGACGAGGCGCGCTCCGCGCTCCGCCGCACTCCCGACCAGCTCGACGTGCTCGCCCGCAGCGGCGTCGTGGACGCGGGCGGCGCGGGGCTGACGATCATCCTGGAGAGCCTCGCCGCGGTGGTCACCGACTCCTACACCGGGCGGGTGGACATCCCGGCGCCGACCCGCAGGGTCACCCCCGAGCCGGAGGAGGGCCCCGGTTACGAGGTCATGTATCTGCTGGACGCCGATGAGACGGCGGTCGACGCGCTGCGCCGGGAGCTGGACGCGCTCGGCGACTCCCTGGTGGTCGTGGGCGGCGAGGGCCTGTGGAACGTGCACGTCCACGTGGACGACGCGGGCGCGGCGATCGAGGCGGCCATGCGGGTGGGACGACCTCACCGGATCCGGGTGACCTACCTGGTCGGCTCCGGCCGGACCCACCCGGTCGCCCGGGGACGGGGCGTGGTGGCGGTGGCCGCCGGACCGGCGCTGGGCGCGGTGTTCGAGCAGTCGGGGGCCGTGGTGGTCCGCAGGGAGCCCGGTTCCAGCCCGCCCCTGGCGGCGGTGCTCGCCGCGATCCGCGAGGCGGGCTCGGAGGTCGTGGTGCTGCCCAACGACGGCGGCACCCGCGAGGTCGCGGCGGCCGCCGCCGAGATCGCCCGCGAGGAGGGGCTGGTGGTCAGCGTGCTGCCCACCAAGGCCTCGGTGCAGGGCCTGGCGGCGCTGGCCGTCCACGATCCGCTGCGGCGCTTCGACGACGACGTGGTGGCCATGACCGATGCCGCCGCGCACACCCGCCACGGGCACGTCTGGGTGGCCGATCGCGAGGTGATGACGAGCGCGGGCCTGACCGCGCGGGGAGACGTCCTGGGCGTGATCGACGGCGACGCCGCCGTGATCGGCACGGACCTGGTGGCCACCGCCCTGGAGATCACCCGCCGCATGGTGTCGTCGAGCAGCGAGCTGGTGACCATGCTGGAGGGCGTCAACGCCCCGCAGGGGCTGGCGCGGGCCGTACAGGACCACCTGGCCGAGACCCGGCCCGATGTCGAGGTCGTCCTGTACGAGGGCGGCCAGGGGGGCTACCCGCTGCTCATCGGCGTCGAGTGACCGCGGGCCCCGCGCCGCCGGCGAGATGGGCGGCGAGTGGTGAGCGGGCGGGGCGCCGAGTGAATTCTGTCGTCCGGACGCGGTAGAAACTTGGGGTGACGAGCTTTGACGAGCCGCTGACGAAGGCACTCGACCCGAAGACGGCCAAGCTGCTGGAGAGCGTCCTCGACCTGCGCACCGTCGGCGACCTGCTGCGGCACTATCCCCGGCGTTACGCCGAACGGGGCGAGCTGACCGATCTCGACGACCTGCAGGTGGACGAGCACGTCACCGTGGTCGGTGAGGTCACCAGGGCCATGCGCAAGCCGATGCGCAACAAGGGCGGCACCTGGCTGGAGGTCGAGGTCGTCGACGGACGGCGCAGCAAGATCTATCTGTCGTTCTTCGGTAAGGCGTCGCACATCGCGGAGACGCGGCTGAGGCCGGGCACCAGGGGCATGTTCGCCGGCAAGGTGGGAGCGTTCGGCCAGGGCGACAAGCGCAGGTGGCAGCTCTCCCATCCCGAGTTCGAGATGTTCGACGAGACCGAGGCCAGGGCCGAGGAGTTCGCCGCCGCACTGGTGCCGATCTATCCCGCGGGCAAGGACATCACCCCCTGGGCGATCCGCCGCGCGCTGGGCGTCGTCCTCGACACCATGGGCCCTCTCGACGACCCGCTCCCGGCCGAGCTGCGGGCCCGGCACAAGCTTCCCGGCCTGGCCGAGGCGCTCCTGGCGATCCACCGGCCGCGCGACCACGGCGACGTGACCCGGGCGCGCAAGCGGCTGAAGTTCGACGAGGCGTTCCTGCTGCAGGCCGTGCTGCTGCAGCGCCGGATGGCCGCCGCCTCCTGGCCCGCCACGCCCCGGCCCCCGCGCGGCGACGGGCTGCTGGCCGACTTCGACGGGCGCCTGCCGTTCCAGCTCACCGAAGGGCAGCGGAGCGTGGGGGAGGAGATCTCGGACGACCTGACGCTCGCCCATCCCATGCACCGGCTGCTGCAGGGCGAGGTCGGCGCGGGCAAGACCGTCGTCGCGCTGCGGGCCATGCTCCAGGTCGTCGACGCCGGAGGGCAGGCCGTGCTGCTGGCGCCCACCGAGGTGCTCGCCCAGCAACACCACCGGTCGATCTCGGCCATGCTGGGCGACCTGGCCGCCGGCGGCATGTTCGGTGGCACCGCGGTCGCCCTGCTGACGGGCTCACTGGGCGCGGCGGCCCGCCGCTCGGCCATGCTCGACGCGGCCTCCGGGGCGGCCGGGATCGTGGTCGGCACCCACGCGGTGCTCCAGGAGCGGGTGCAGTTCGCCGACCTCGGCCTGGTCGTGGTGGACGAGCAGCATCGCTTCGGCGTCGAGCAGCGTGACGCGCTCCGCGAGAAGGCCGGAGGCGGGCGCCCGCACGTGCTGGTCATGACCGCCACCCCGATCCCGCGCACGGTGGCCATGACGGTCTTCGGCGACCTCACGGTCTCCACGCTCTCCCAGCTGCCCTCCGGCCGCGCGCCGATCACCACGCACGTGGTGCCCGCCGCGGAGAAGCCGCACTTCCTGGACCGCACCTGGACCCGGCTGCGCGAGGAGGTCGAGCTCGGCCGGCAGGCCTACATCGTGTGCCCGCGCATCGGCGACCTGGAGGGGGACGAGGGCGACCTGTCGAAGGACGACAACGAGCGACGCCCGCCGCTGGCGGTGCTGGACGTGGCCGAGATGCTGTCGGAGGGGCCGCTGCACGGGCTCCGTACGGCGGTGCTCCACGGCAAGCTGCCGCCGGAGGAGAAGGACGCGGTCATGCGGTCCTTCACCCGGGGCGAGATCGACGTCCTGGTGGCGACCACGGTGATCGAGGTCGGCGTGGACGTGCCGAACTCCTCGGTGATGGTCATCATGGACGCCGACCGGTTCGGGGTCTCCCAGCTCCACCAGCTGCGCGGCCGGGTCGGCCGTGGCGGCCTGCCGGGGCTGTGCCTGCTGGTGAGCGAGTCCCTGGGCGGCACCCCGGCCCGCCAGCGGCTCGACGCCGTGGCCGCGACGCTGGACGGCTTCGAGCTGTCCCGGGTCGACCTGGAGCAGCGCCGCGAAGGTGACGTGCTGGGTGTGGCCCAGTCGGGCCGCAGATCGTCGCTGAAGATGCTCCAGCTCCTTCGCGACGAGGACGTCATCCACGCCGCCCGCCAGGACGCCGAGGCCATGCTGACGGCCGATCCCGACCTCGCAGAGCACTCCGTCCTCCGCATGGAGATCGACAGGCTCCTCGCCGACGAGCGCGCGGAGTATCTGGAGAAGACCTGAGAGCGGGGCGTCCGGAGAGGGCCGGCCGGTTCGCGAGGGCCGGCCGCTGCGAGGCGCATGGAGATGCGAGGCGCATGGAGATGCGAGGCGCACGGAGAAAGGCGGCGAGGACCGAGGCGAGTGCTGAGGCGGGGCCAACGCCCAACTGCGGGGACGGCCTCCCCCCGAATGCCGTCCCCGCTTGGGCCCACTCTCGGGTCAGGTGCCGAGAGCACCGGCGTGCGGAAGGGCTCACGATCACGCCGGTCGGCCTCCCCCTGGGTCACTTGGAGGCCGCAGGACTCATCATGCAAGGCGTCGGGACCGGGTGGAACGACCCTTGCGCTTTCGTCGCCACTCCTTGCCCACTCTTGACCTAGATCACCTCCCCAGACCCTTTTGACCTGCGGTTATGTGATCCGCCGCGACACGCCGTGCCTGCCTGGGCGCGCCGGCGCGCCGCTCTTCGTGCCGGTCGGCGCCTTGGCCGGCGCCCCGATCGGCGTGAAGGCGACGTCTCGCTCGACACGGGGACACTCGATCGGCACTGAGACAATGGGGCGGTGAGTCGAGTCATCGCGGGAAGCGCAGGGGGACGACGGCTGGCCGTGCCGCCGGGGCGGGGGACCCGCCCCACGAGCGATCGGGCCAGGGAGGGGATCTTCTCCACGGTGGGTTCGCTCCTCGGCTCGCTGGACGGGGCGAGGGTGCTGGACCTGTACGCCGGCTCCGGCGCGGTCGGGCTGGAGGCGCTGTCGAGGGGGGCGGCTCACGCCCTGCTCGTGGAGTCCGACGCCAAGGCGGTCCGGACGATCAGGGCCAACATCGCCACCCTCGGGTTGCCGGGCGCCCTGCTCGCCGCCGACCGGGTCGAGCGGGTGCTGGAGCGGGGCACCGAGGAGCCGTACGACCTGGTGTTCGCCGATCCGCCCTACGCGGTGACCGACGAGGCGGTGGACGCGGTGCTCGGACGGTTGAGAGACCACGGCTGGCTGGCGCAAGACGCGCTGATCGCGGTGGAACGGGAGAGCCGGGGGAAAGACCTGGTGTGGCCCACCGGATACGAAGAGGAGAGGGTCCGTCGATACGGCGAAGCGTCCGTTTGGTACGGTCGCGCCGCCGGGAATCCATAGAGCAGGGGGTTCACCTTGCGTCGCGTTGTCTGTCCGGGATCGTTCGATCCCGTTACCAACGGTCATCTGGACATCATCGGCCGGGCTTCCCGGCAGTACGACGAGGTCGTCGTGGCCGTCCTGATCAACATCGAGAAGAAGAGCCTGTTCACGGTCGAGGAACGCATCGAGATGCTACAGACCGTGACCAAGGAGTACGGCAACGTGCGCGTGGACAAGTTCCACGGCCTGTTGGTGGACTACTGCAGGCAGCAGGAGATCCCCGCCATCGTCAAGGGGCTGCGCGCCGTCAGCGACTTCGACTACGAGCTCCAGATGGCCCAGCTCAACTACCGGATGTCCGGTGTGGAGACGCTCTTCATGGCCACCGGCCCGGAGGTGTCGTTCCTGTCGTCCAGCCGCATCAAGGAGATCGTCCGATACGGCGGGAACGTGGCCGGCCTGGTCCCCGATCTCGTGCAGGAACTCCTGGTCGAACGGCTCAGGGGTTAGCTCCTGGTATTCTCTTGTTTTGGCCTTGCACAACGGCGGTTTATTCGCCATGCCTGATGAGAGCGGAATGACTCTGCGTAGCCTCGATCCTCGAGCCCCCTGGGTGATCTCTACCCATGATCTGGGCAGGCGACCGGGTTCGATGCTTCAGATCACCCGCACTCTCCCGGCACCGGCGGAGATCGGCGTAGACATGATCGGTGTCCCCAAGGACGCCGATGTCGAGCTGGAGATCCGGCTTGAGGCGGTCATGGAAGGTGTGCTCGTCACGGGCACGGCGCACGCCCCGCTGCGGGGGGAGTGTGCACGGTGCCTGGAACCGGTCATCTCGGAAACCGAGGTGGGCTTCCAGGAGCTGTTCTTCTACTCGGCAGAGGATGCTGCCGAGGGTGACCTGCTCCTCGATGGTGAACTTCTCGATCTCGAGCCCACGTTCCGCGACGCGGTGGTTCTCACACTGCCGCTGAGCCCGGTCTGCAGTGAAGACTGCGCGGGGCTCTGCGTGGAATGTGGGGTCAGGCTGGCCGATGCCGAGCCCGGTCACAAGCACGAGGTGATCGACGCTCGCTGGGCCAAGCTGCAAGGTCTGATTCCGGAACATAACAACGATCAGGAGAGCTGACGTGGCTGTCCCCAAGCGCAAGATGTCGCGGAGCAACACTCGCTCCCGCAGGTCGCAGTGGAAGGCCGCCGCGGTTTCGCTCGTGAGCTGCCCCCAGTGCCGCTCGCCGAAGCGTCCGCACATGGCGTGCCCGACCTGCGGCACTTACAACCGCCGTCAGGTGATCGAGCCCTCCGCCTGATCGCATTCTGACTGACGGATGCCGGCCGGGTCCTTCTGGCCCCGGCCGGCGTCACCGTCTGCACACCCCATGCGATGGCGGTCCGCCCGCGGCTGTGGTGGACGCCGGGGTTCGCGGTAACGCGTACCCTCCCGGCGCCCACCACGTCTTCGGGCACTTCTCGTCCCCCTTCGCCATCGCGCATTCGCTGAGAGAAGTGCGAGGAGAAGACGTGGGTACGAGCGTTAAGCCGGTGGCCGTCGAGTTCGTCCGGGACGAGCTGGAGCGGCTCCTTTCCGTGCGGCTGGAAATCGCGATCCTGGAGCGGGCGATGACCCACCGCTCCTACGCCTACGAGAACGGCGGCCTGCCCACCAACGAACGCCTGGAGTTCCTGGGCGACTCGGTGCTGGGCCTGGTGGTCACCGACACCCTCTACCGCAACCACCCCGACCTGCCCGAGGGGCAGCTGGCCAAGCTCAGGGCCGCGGTGGTCAACATGCGCGCCCTCGCCGACGTCGCCCGCTCGCTGGGCCTGGGCCGCTTCCTGCGGCTCGGCAGGGGCGAGGAGGGCACCGGAGGCCGCGACAAGTCCTCGATCCTGGCCGACACCCTTGAGGCGCTCATCGGTTCGATCTATGTCGACAGGGGCCTGGACGAGGCGTTCCGCGTCGTCCACCTGCTCTTCGACCCCCTCATCACCCGCTCGGCCTCGCTGGGCGCCGGACTCGACTGGAAGACCTCGCTGCAGGAGCTCACCGCGTCCGAATCGCTCGGCGTGCCGGAGTATCACGTCGAGGAGAGCGGCCCCGACCACGCCAAGTCCTTCACCGCCGTCGTCCGCCTCGGCGGCGAGGACTACGGCTCCGGCTCCGGCCGTTCGAAGAAGGAAGCCGAGCAGCAGGCGGCCGAGGCGGCCTGGAACCGGATCCGCCAGGACCGGGACCGGCGCGAAGCCAGCTGATCCACCGAGGAAGGGGGCCGCATGCCCGAGTTGCCCGAGGTCGAGGTCGTACGGCGAGGCTTGGAGCGCTGGGTGGCCGGGCGGGTCATCGCCCACGCCGAGGTGCTGCACCCCAGGGCGATCCGGCGGCACGTCCCCGGCGCCGACGAGTTCTCCTCCCGCCTGAAGGGACGCACGATCGGTTCCGCCGAGCGCCGGGGCAAATACCTCTGGCTGCCGCTGGACGGCTCCGACGCGATCCTGGCCCATCTGGGGATGAGCGGCCAGCTGCTGGTGGTCGAGCCCGACTCGGCCCCGGAGAAGCATCTGCGCGTCCGGATCGGCTTCGCCGACGGCGGACCCGACCTGCGCTTCGTCGACCAGCGGACCTTCGGCCACGTGCTGGTGACCGCCATGGCCCATGCCGGCGGCCGGCCCGTGCCGGAGCCGATCACGCACATCGCGGCCGACCCGTTCGAGGAGCACTTCGACGAGAAGCTGTTCGGCCTCCGCCTGCGGGCCCGGCAGACCGAGATCAAGCGGGCGCTCCTGGACCAGTCGCTGATCAGCGGTGTCGGCAACATCTACGCCGACGAGGCGCTCTGGCGGGCCCGGCTGCACGGCGCCCGGCCCACCGGGGCGCTGACCCGACCGAAGATCGCCGAACTGCTGGGCGCCGCCCGTGAGGTGATGGCCGCGGCGCTGTCCGAGGGCGGCACATCCTTCGACAGTCTCTACGTGAATGTCAACGGCGAGAGCGGTTACTTCGACCGGTCGCTGGCCGTGTACGGCAGGCGGGACGAGCCCTGCCCGAGGTGCGGCACCCCGATCGTCAGGGAGTCGTTCATGAACCGCTCCTCCTACAGCTGCCCCCGCTGCCAGCCTCGCCCGAGGAGGGCCGGCTCGTGACGGAGATACGGCTGACCGCATGGGCCAGGGGCCGGGTCCAGGGCGTGGGTTTCCGCTGGTGGACGCGGGCGCGGGCGCTGGAGCTCGGCCTTGCCGGCTGGGCGAGGAACACGCCCGACGGCCGGGTGGAGGTCGTCGCGGAGGGCACGAAAGAGTCTTGCGCCATGCTGCTCGACCTGCTCCGCAGCGGTGACGCTCCGGGCCGGGTCGACGGCGTCGTGGAGCGCTGGAGCGAGGCCAAAGGCGGCCTCTCCGGTTTTGTCGAGCGCTAACCGTTCCTTTAGCCCCCCAAAATGAGGTATATTTTACCGTTGGGAGTGCCCACAGGTGCATCCGAGCGGAGCGTTCAACTTGACCGTCTCCCTCACCAGTGCGACTCTTGATAAGAACCACGCGCACCCCTCCCGCGGCAAGAAGTGCGCGAACCAGTCTGGTCACTCAGCGTGGAGGACCCTTAACCATGGCGAAGGCTCTACTCGGCCACGTCGGCGGTCCTGACCCTCGTATGGTCTCGGAAATGCGCCGTCTCCAGCAGCGCATCCGTGATCTCGAGGCAGAGCTCACCCGGCTCCAGGCCCAGAACGACGAACTCGCGGCCAGCACCCGTGATGAGACGTTCAGTCGCCTGCAGGATCGCGAGCCGGCCCTCACCTAAAGGGTCGGTGCGAAACCACACTGTCCAGGGACGCTCTTCGGGGCGTCCCTTGTCATAGGGACACCTCACCCGCCGTGCTCGAGTCCGTGCACGGCCGCCGTACACGGCGTCACAGGTGGCGTGAGAAGAAGGCCAGCTGCTCCGGAAGAACCCGGCGGCGATAGGCCGTGTTCCGGCATCCGCCGGAGACCCCGCCCTCGGCCGTGGCACCCAGTGCCTTCAGGCCCTTGAGCATCGTCTGCGTCTGCGGAGCCCAGGTGTCGCGTTCGCCACAGCCGAGCCAGATCGGGATGTCCACCAGATCCTGGAGCGGTGCCCTCGCGGCGGTGACGGCCGGTGCGGTCGCGGCGACCGCCCACACCCGGTCGGGGCCCAGCTCCGCCGCCAGCCTGAGCGCTTCCGCGCCTCCGGCCGACCAGCCCAGCAGCCCGATCCGCTCGATGTCCAGGCCGCACTTTCGCAGGTAGGGAAGCAACTGCCCGGCGATGTCGGCGGAGGGCCAGTCGTCGACGGCGGCCACCGCGAAGCGCCCGCCGCTGGCGGCCAGGTGCCGGGCGACCGCGTAGCGGTCGAACGGGGTGCGCGCGTGGCCGGTCGCGCTGTGCAGCATGACCACGACCGACAGCGTGCCCCGCGCCTGCGGCGGTAGCCCGATGACCACCCGGCGACCGTCCACCCTGCTGCGTTGGAGCGTTCCCGGCGGCGCCGCCGGAGGTTCCGGGATCGCGCCGCAGACGATCTGCGTGTACGCCTCCCGGACGCCGTCCGGCCCGGCCGCCAGCGCGGTGCCGCCGAGGCCCAGAGCGGCCAGCCCGCCGGCTATGAGAAAAACGCGCCGGTTGAGGGGATCGTTCCCGCTTTCCCGGGGCGCTGGAATCCCATCCTCAGCGCGTTCCGCATCCATGGAGGGCACCATAGGCGGTGTACGGGCGAGCGCGGGGGAAGAACGGTAGTCTTCGCAGGCGGGGCGGACCGGCTGAGGGGCACGGGGCGCGACGGGGCGAGACACCGGCCGCCGGTCCCTGGCGGCGCGGCGTGTGGCGCCACGGTCAACGCGGGCACATCGGCGAGGGGGTTCACATGTATCTGAAGACCCTCACCCTGCGCGGGTTCAAGTCCTTCGCCTCGGCCACCACCCTCCGTTTCGAGCCGGGCATCACCGCGGTCGTCGGCCCCAACGGGTCCGGCAAGTCCAACGTGGTCGACGCCCTGGCCTGGGTCATGGGCGAGCACAGCGCGAAGTCGCTGCGCGGCGGCAAGATGGAGGACGTCATCTTCGCCGGGACCTCCTCGCGGGCCCCGCTGGGCCGCGCCGAGGTCACGCTCACCATCGACAACAGCGACGGCGCCCTCCCGATCGATTACACCGAGGTCACGATCAGCCGCCTGATGTTCCGGGCGGGGCAGAGCGAATACGCCATCAACGGCGACACCTGCCGCCTGCTCGACATCCAGGAGCTGCTGTCGGACTCCGGTATCGGCCGCGAGATGCACGTCATCGTCGGGCAGGGCCAGCTCGATCAGGTGCTGCACGCCGGGCCCGAGGACCGCCGGGCGTTCATCGAGGAGGCTGCGGGAGTCCTGAAGCACCGCAAGCGCAAGGAGAAGGCGCTGCGGAAGCTGGACGCGATGCAGGCCAACCTGACCCGCGTCCAGGACCTCGCCACCGAGCTGCGCCGCCAGCTCAAGCCGCTGGGGCGCCAGGCCGAGATCGCCCGCAAGGCCGCCGTGATCCAGGCCGACCTGCGCGACGCCCGGCTCCGGCTGCTCGCCGACGACGTGCTGACCCTGCGGACCACGCTGGAGCGGGAGACCGCCGACGAGGCCGCCGTGCTCGCCCGCCGTACGGCGGTGGAGGCCGAGCTGGAGCAGGGCCAGCTCGCCGAGACCGAGCTGGAGGCGGCCGAGGCCGAGGCCCAGCCGCGCCTGGCCGCCGCCCAGGAGACGTATTTCCGGCTCTCCTCGCTGCGTGAGCGTCTCAGAGGCCTGTCCGGACTCGCCGCCGAGCGGCACCGGCACGCCACCGACACCGCCGTGGAGCGGCGGGGGCGTGACCCGGAGGATTTCGAGCGCGAGGCCGAGGAGATCCGGGAGCAGGAGCGGGTCCTCGCCGAGTTGCTCGCCGAGGAGCAGGAGTCGCTCGCCCGGGCCGTGGCCCGGCGCACCGAGACCGAAGGAGCGCTCGCGGCCGAGGAGCGGCGGCTGGCCGTCGCGGCCCGGGCCGCCGCCGACAGGCGTGAGGGGCTGGCCAGGCTCCGGGGCCAGGTCGGCGCCGTGCGCAGCCGCGCCGGGGCGGCCGAGGAGGAGATCGGGCGGTTGGCCCGATCTCTGGAGGAGGCCGAGCAGCGCGCCGAACGCGCCCAGGCCGAGCACGACAGCCAGGAGCAGGCCGACCCGGCCGCCGATCCCGCCCTCGCCGAAGAGCTGGAGATCGCGCTGGAGGTCGTGGAGGAGGCCAGGCAGGCCGTCGAGGCGGCCAGGGCCGTGGTGGAGGAGGCCAAGGCGGCCGTCGCGGGCCCGAACGCCGCTCTCGGCGCGGCCAGGGCCGCCCTGGGCGCGGCGCGCAAGGCCGACCAGGAGGCGCAGCGCCAGGTCGCCGCGCTGGAGGCCAGGTTCGAAGCGCTGGAGCTGAGCCTGGCCAGGGGCGCCGACGGCGGCGCGGCGCTGCTGGCCGCCGACCTGGCCGGGGTGCTGGGCCCGGTGGCCACCATGCTGACCGTGCGGCCGGGCGCCGAGGTGGCCGTCGCCGCCGTGCTGGGCGCGGCCGCCGAGGCCGTCGCCGTGGAGTCCCTGCAGAGCGCGGCGGACGCCATCGAGTTCCTGCGGAGCGAGGGCGGCGGCCAGGCGGCCCTGGTCGTCGCCGCCGACGGCGCGCGGAGCCCGGCCGGGCCGGTGCCGATGGCCGGTGCCGAGTGGGCGGTCGATCTGGTCACCGTCCCCGCCGAGCTGCGGGCCGCCGTCGCCCACCTGCTGGCGGGCGTGCTGGTCGTCGACGATCTGACGACCGCCAGGAAGGTGGTCGAGCAGCAGCCGGAGCTGCGGGCCGTCACCCGTGCCGGCGACCTCATGGGCACCTATGCCGCCAGGGGCGGTTCGACCGGCGGCACCTCGGCGCTTCAGGTGCGTGTCGCGCTCGACGAGGCGGCCGCCGACCTGGCCACGGCCGGGGTCGCCGCCGAGCAGGCCGCGACGGTGATGGAGGAGGCCGCCGAGGCCGAGGGGGAGGCGCAGCTCGCGGTCGAGGCGGCCCAGGCCCGGGTGACCGAGGCGCAGACGGGCGTGCAGACCGCGCAGGCCGGGGTCAACGCCGCGCAGGCCGCGCTCGACCAGGTCCGGACCCGCCAGCGCGACGCCGACCAGCGGGTCGCCGCTGCGGCCCGGCGGCTCGCCCAACTCGGTGCCGCGGCCCAGGCGGCCCGGGACGAATGCGAGCGGCTGGCCCGGGGCGTGCAGGCGGCACGGGAGGCACGCGACCGCGACGCCGCCGGGCTCGCCGAGCTCGAAGAGCGGCTGGCCGCCGCCGAGAGCACCGAGGAGCTGGAGTCCGAGCCCACGACCGAGCTTCGCGACGAGTTCGCCGAGATCTGCTCGACGGCCAGGCAGGCCGAGATGGAGGCCCGCCTCGCCGTACGGACGGCCGAGGAGCGGGTCAGGGGCCTGGAGGGCAAGGCCGAGGAGCTGGTGCGCGCCGCCGAGAGGGAGCGCGAGGAGCGCTCCCGGGCCGCCGAGCGGCGCGAATGGCGACGCAGGCAGGCGCTGGTGGCCCAGGCGGTGCTCCGGGGGGCGGAGCTGACGCTGCGGACGTTGGAGGCCTCGCTGGCGGGCGCCGCGACCGAGCGCGACGAGGCCGAGCAGGCCCGCGGGCAGATCGACGCCTCGCTCAAGTCCGTCCGGGTCCGGGTCCGGGAGCTGTCCGGAGAGCTGGACAAACTGGTCAACCGGGCGCACGGCAGCGAGGTGGCCAGAACCGAGCAGCGGATGCGTCTGGAGCAGTTGGAGACACGGGCGGTGGAGGAGTTCGGCGTCGAGACCGACACCCTCATCGCCGAATACGGCCCGGACGAGCCGGTGCCCACGGTCGACGGCGACCCGGTCCCCTACGTCCGGGAGGAGCAGCAGAAGCGGGCCAAGGCGGCCGATCGGCAGATGGCCCAGCTCGGCAAGGTCAACCCGCTCGCGCTGGAGGAGTTCGCCGCGCTGGAGGAACGACACGCCTTCCTCACCTCGCAGCTGGAGGACCTGAAGAAGACACGCCGCGACCTGATGCTCGTGGTCAAGGAGGTGGACGAGCGGGTCGAGCAGGTGTTCACCGCCGCCTACCACGACGTGGCCCGCGAGTTCGAGACGATCTTCACGCGGGTGTTCCCCGGCGGCGAGGGCAGGCTGCTGCTCACCGACCCCGAGGACATGCTCACCACCGGTGTGGAGGTCGAGGCCCGGCCGCCGGGCAAGAAGGTCAAGCGGTTGTCGCTGCTGTCCGGTGGAGAGCGGTCGCTGACCGCCGTGGCCTTCCTGGTGGCCATCTTCAAGGCACGGCCCTCGCCGTTCTACGTCATGGACGAGGTCGAGGCCGCGCTGGACGACACCAACACCCAGCGCCTGCTGACGCTGTTCGAAGAACTGCGACAGACGTCACAGATCATCATCATCACCCACCAGAAGCGCACGATGGAGATCGCCGACGCTCTGTACGGCGTGTCGATGCGGGGAGACGGCGTCACACAGGTCATCAGCCAGCGGCTGAGAGAGAACGAGTCCGTCTGACGGCCCCCGGGGGGTCGGAGCATCCCGGGCCGTCTGGAAAACTGTGGTCTTGTGGAAGCCTATCTCGGCATAATCGCGATCATCGTCGTCGTCGCCCTCCTGGCGGCAGGCGGCATGTTGCTGCTGTTCAGGCGGCCGGGGGGTAAGGCGGCTCCGCCGGTCGAGCCGCCCGAGGTCCTGCCGATCCCCAAGGAGGGGGAGCAGGCGCCTCCCCGGGGGGCCACCGACGACGACGCGGCGACCACCACGCTCCCGCCTCCGCCGGTCAAGCCCGCCGAGCCCATGGTCGTCGGCCCGGTCATCGAGATCCCGCCGCCGTCCGCCGGCCGGATGGTACGGCTGCGCGCCCGGCTGGCCCGGTCGCAGAGCACCCTGGGCAAGGGGCTGCTCGACCTGCTCTCCCGGGACCGTCTCGACGACGACACCTGGGACGAGATCGAGGAGACCCTGATCACCGCCGACGTCGGCGTCGCCCCCACCCGGGCGATGGTCGAGGATCTGCGCACCCGCGTGAAGGTGCTGGGCAGCCGGACCCCAGAGGAGGTGCGCGGCCTGCTCAAGGAGGAGCTGCTCACCCAGCTCGGCGCGGACCTGGACCGCACCCTGCACGTCAAGCCGCACGGCGAGCGTCCGGCCGTGGTGCTGGTGGTCGGCGTCAACGGCACCGGCAAGACCACCACCACCGGCAAGCTGGCCCGCTCCCTCATCGGCGACGGCAACAAGGTCGTGCTCGGCGCGGCCGACACCTTCCGCGCCGCCGCCGCCGACCAGCTCCAGACCTGGGGCGACCGGGTCGGGGCCGAGGTCGTGCGCGGTCCGGAGGGGGGCGACCCCGCCTCGATCGCCTTCGACGCCGTGGCCAAGGGCATCGCCGACAACGTCGACGTGGTGATCGTGGACACCGCCGGGCGGCTGCACACCAAGACCGGCTTGATGGACGAGCTCGGCAAGGTCAAGCGGGTCATCGAGAAGAAGGCCACGGTGGACGAGGTCCTGCTCGTCCTCGACGCCACGACCGGCCAGAACGGCATGCGCCAGGCTCAGGTGTTCGCCGAGGTCGTCGACGTCACCGGCATCGCCCTGACCAAGCTCGACGGCACAGCCAAGGGTGGCATCATCATCGCCGTCCAGCGGGAGCTGGGCGTCCCGGTCAAGCTCGTCGGCCTCGGCGAGGGCCCCGACGACCTGGCCCCCTTCGACGCCGAGGTCTTCGTCGACGCGCTCCTCGGAGACTGACCGCCGCGAGGAACACCCCTTTCCGAGGGGTGTTCCTCCGAGATTCCCCGCCCCTCACGCTCCCGGATCGCCACCGGCGTAGGCAGCGCCCGGCTGCGCGGACTGCCGGATCGTCTGTCACCGGCAGGCGACACCATGCTCACCGCAGGGTGATCGCATCGGCGTATATCGCTGATTGACCGCCGGCTCCGGCAGCCGGTGCGAAGTGCACCCCGATCTCCCGGACGTCGTTCAGGCCGGATGATCCGACGAGGTTGAACCAGAGCTTCACGCCGTCGGAGCCGACCACGACGCTGCCGCTGTCACGCCAGGTCAGCCCGTCGCCGGTCCGGACATAGAGTTTGGCGGTGGTGCCGCCGGCATGGTTTCCCCACGGCGCCGTCCGGATCGTCGCCGACAGCGCCGTGTAGCCGCTGAGGTCGAGGTGGCCGCGGTGCAGCAGGTAGGACTCGGGGGTGCCGAGGTCGATGTCGGCCTTGAGGGAGTGCGTGCCCTGGGCGGCCCACTCGGTGACCGACCAGGGGCCGTTCTTGACCTTGTAGCCGGTCCACTCCTGGGTGCCGGACTCGAAGTCGGCCAGTGGCATGGCGGGCCGGACGAGGGAGACCTGGTCGAGATAGATCGATGTGCCGCCGCCGGCCCCGTCGCCCGCGGCGAAACGTACTCCGATCTCCCGGACGTCGTTCAGGCCGGAGATTCCCGCGAGCGGCAGAGTCAAGGTCACCCCGTCGGGGCCGGCGACCGCCGAGCCGCTGTCACGCCAGGTCAGCCCGTCGCCGGTCCGGACATAGAGTTTGGCGGTGGTGCCGCCGGCATGGTTTCCCCACGGCGCGGTGCGCGCGAACGCGGTGATCGCCGTGTAGCCGCTGAGGTCGAGGCGGCCGCGGTGCAGCAGGTAGGACTCGGGGGTGCCGAGGTCGATGTCGGCCTTGAGGGAGTGCGTGCCCTGGGCGGCCCACTCGGTGACCGACCAGGGGCCGTTCTTGACCTTGTAGCCGGTCCACTCCTGGGTGCCGGACTCGAAGTCGGCCAGCGGAGTCGACGGTCCGGTGATGGGGGTTCCGCCGGGTTCGGTCCGGGCGGCCAGGTCGATCTCGCCGCGATTGACGGTCCATGAGTCGTTCATCAGCTCTGTCGCGTACTGGTTTTTCACGGGGCTCCATACGCTGTCCCACGTCAAGAAGTACGCGGTGGCCGGGAACCTGGTGCGAATCGCTTCGATCCAGGCGCGGAAGTCGAAATCGCCGGTTGTGCCGACTCCCATCTCGGTGAAGGCGAACGGCTTGCCGAGGGTGAGCAGTTCGTCATAGCCGTTCAGGCTTGCCGGGGTGTCGGTGTAGCAGTCCAACCCGACGACGTCGGTGACGTCCGACCCGGGATAGTACGCCGTCCGTTGCTGCGGCCCGCAGTCCGGCGCGTACACCCACAGCAGGTTGTGCAGGCCTTTCGTCGTCGTCAGGTAGTCGAACATGGCTCGCCACACCCGTGTGAACGCGCTCGGGCTCTGGCCGCCCCACCAGAACCAGGCGCCGTTCATCTCGTGCATCGGGCGGAACAGCACCGGCACGCCCGCTTCGTCGAGTTCTCGCAGTCCCGCGGCGACCTGATCCAGCTGGTCGCGCCAGCGGGAACCCAGCGCGGTGGACGGATCGGACAGTTGGGCGAAGTCCGCCAAACGGCTGTGAAAGTCCTTCGGGTCGGCCGGGTTCGGCCCGTGCACGCTGACGGAGACCAGCCCTCCGGATTTCCACCACGCGATCAGAGAGGGGTTGCACGAGTGGTCGATCGTGGTCGGATAGTTGTCGTGCCAGTCGGCAGGCGTGCCGTTGTCGTTCCAGCCTCCCGCGTAGTCGCAGGCGAGCACGCCAGGGTACTGGCCGGTCCGGTCATGGAGCGTCTCGATCTGGCCGAGGGCGAAGGTTCCTCCGCTGTAGCCGCCGAAGTGGCCGGACACGACACGGTTTCCGGCCCGGTGCCGCAGGTGGGCCAGCCAGTCCGCGACGGCTCGCGTCGAAGCGGAGGCCGAGGGGTCGGCGGCGACATCGGCGTGAACGCGGGCCGGAGCGACGACCAATGACAACACGACGGCGACGAGTGCCGCCAGGACGAAGACGTGACGACGGCGAACCACGTCTGGAGCGGCGCCTCCGGTGACCCCAGGATCTTTCATCGCATCCCCACTCGACGGTGAACATAATGATCATGGAAAAGCGAGGAAAGCATAGCCGCCCGGGCTCCGGTGTCCGCACGGAGACCCGGGAACGGAAACCCGAGATCCGCCTGACGCGCCACAGCGTTGAACATGCCTCAGCGTTGGACATGCCTCAGTCCCAGACATGCCTCAGTGTTGGACATGCCCCGGTGTTGGACACGCCCCAGAGACGCAGCGCCTCAGTGGCGCACGCCGATCGGGACGACCAGCGGGGTTCCGGCGACGGGGTCTTCGATCACCTTGGCGTCCAGGTCGAAGACCTCCGCGAGGAGAGACTCGGTGAGCACCTCGTGCGGCGGCCCGGCGGCGATGATCCGGCCGTCGCGCATGGCGACCAGGCGGTCGGCGTAGCGGGCGGCGAGATTGAGGTCGTGCAGGACCATCACCACGGTGCGGCCGAGCTCTCCGTGGAGCCTGCGGACCAGCTCCAGGACCTCGACCTGGTGCGCCAGGTCGAGGAAGGTCGTCGGCTCGTCGAGCAGCAGCAGGTCGGTGCCCTGGGCGAGGGCCATCGAGATCCACGCGCGCTGGCGCTGGCCGCCGGACAACTCGTCCAGCGGGCGCTGACCCAGCTCCAACAGGCCGGTCATGGCCAGAGCCTCGTTGATCGCCGACTCGTCGCCCGCCGACCACTGCCGGTACCACGTCTGGTGCGGATGCCGCCCCCTGGCCACCAGATCGGCGACCGTCAGCCCCTCCGGGGCCGTCGGGGCCTGCGGCAGCACGCCCAGGACCTTGGCGACCTCCTTGGTGGGCATCCGGTCGATGCGCTTGCCGTCCAGGAGCACCTCGCCGCCCGACGGCCTGAGCAGCCGTCCCAGGGCGCGCAGCAGCGTGGACTTGCCGCACCCGTTCGGTCCGATGATCGTGGTCACCGTTCCGGCCTCGATCCCGAGGTCGAGCCCGTCGACGATGACGCGGTCGCCGTATCCGAGTGTGACGTCGACGGCCTGCAGCCTCACGAACGTTCCTTTCTGCGCACACGGATCAGGAGATAGATCAGGTAGGGGGCGCCGAGGACCGCGGTGACCACGCCCACCGGTAGCTCGGCGGGGCTGAACAGGGTCCGCGCGAGCAGGTCGGCCGCGGCGGTGAGGACGGCTCCGACGAGGGCCGAGACGACCAGCGGCGGCTGGGCTACCCTGGCCAGGCGCAGCGCGATCTGCGGGGCGGGCAGGGCGACGAAGGCGATGGGGCCCGCCGCCGCGGTGGCCACCGCGGCGAGCAGGACGGCGGCGAGGATCATCAGGCTTCTGGCGAGGTTCATCCGTACGCCCAGACCGGTCACGGTGTCGTCGCCGAAGCGCAGCGCGCCGAGCGAGCGGGTGCCGACCAGACTCGGGGGGATGAGCACGGCGAGCGCGATCGCCACCGGGACGACGTGCTCCCAGCCCCGGCCGTTCAGGGAGCCGCTGATCCAGACCATGGCGCGGCTGCTGTCGGTGACGTCCCCGACGGTCAGCAGCCAGTATTTGACGTTGGTGAACACCGCGGAGACGCCGATGCCGACCAGCACCAGGCGGTAGCCGTCCAGGCCCTTGCGCCAGGCCAGCAGGTAGACGGTCAGCGCCCCGGCCAGGCCGCCGAGCAGGGCCGTCAGGGGGATGCCCACCTGGGCCAGGGCGCCGCTGGCGCCGCCGGCGGTGCTTCCGGCGGCCACGATGATCGCGACCACCGCCACGCTGGAGCCGGTGGTGACGCCGAGGATGTCGGGGCTGGCCAGCGGGTTACGGGCGATGGCCTGGGTGATCGCGCCGGCCAGGGCCAGCGCCGCGCCGACGAGGACACCGGTCAGCGCCCGGGGGAGCCGCAGCTCCATCACGACGAAGTGATTCGAGCCGTCGCCGGCGATCGCCCGGAAGACCTCGGGAACGCTCATCGGGATGTCGCCGATGCGCATGCCGAGCGCCATCAGCAGCACCGTGGCGGCCAGCAGGACCAGGGTCACGGCGATCGAGCGCAGGCGGAGCGGCCAGGAGGCGGGACCGATCCGCAGCGGCCGTTCGCGTGCGAGCCGTACCGGGAGGGCGGGAGGGGAGCTCACAGGCGGACCGGCTTTCTGCGGCGGACCAGGAAGACGAAGAACGGCGCGCCGATCAGGGCGAGCACCACGCCGACCTCCAACTCGCCGGGACGGGCGACCACCCGGCCGATCACGTCGGCGCCGAGCAGGGCGGCGGCGCCGATCAGGCCGGAGTAAGGCAGCAGCCGGCGGTGGTCCGGGCCGGACAGTGGGCGGGCCAGGTGCGGGACCATCAGGCCGAGGAAGGCCAGCGAGCCGCAGGCCGCGACGGAGGCTCCGCTGAGCAGGGTGATCGCGGCCACGCCGATGGTGCGGACCAGGGTGACGTTCTGGCCGAGCGCGCGGGCGACGTCCTCGCCGAGGGAGAGCGCGTTGAGGCCGGGCGCGTTGAGCGCCGCCAGGACCAGGCCGGCGGCGACGAACGGAAGCACCTGCCAGACGACGTCGGCGCCCCGGCCGGCGATCGAGCCCGCCTGCCAGAAGCGGAAGACGTCCATGGCCTGCTGGTCCATCAGGACCAGTGCCGAGGTGAGGGCGTAGAGGAAGGCGCTGACCGCGGTGCCCGCCAGGGCCAGGGTCACCGGGGTGGGCGCGCCGCGGCCACCCGCCATGCCGAGTGCGAAGACGCCCACGCTGGCGATCAGGGCTCCGGCCAGGCCGAACCAGATGTAGCCGGCCAGGCCGGTGACGCCCAGGACCATGATGCCGAGCACCATCGCGAACGCCGCGCCCTGGGTGACGCCGAGCAGGCCGGGGTCGGCCAGCGGGTTGCGGGTGTGGCCTTGCATGAGCGCGCCCGCGACGCCGAGCGCGACCCCGGCCAGGACGCCGACGGCGGTCCGGGGGATGCGCAGCGACCGGATGACGATGTCGTTCTCGGTGCCGGTCGGATCGGTCAGCGCGTGCCACACGTCGGACAGCGGGACCGGCTTGGCGCCGATCGTGACGCTCAGCATGATCGTCACTGCCAGAGCTCCGAGCAGCCCGGCGGCCACGAGCAGGCGCCGGCGCCGGATCGCCCCGGTCGTGCCGGGCGACGGTGGCCGCGCGGTGGCCACGGCTGTGCTCACCTTTGCTCCTCTCGCGTTTGCCGGATCCCGTACGAGTATGTCAGCTTAGGTATGCCTAAGCTGATTTAGGCCAGCCTTACCTTGAAGGGAACCCTTGATGAGAGCGTTGCGGGCTTTGACCGCTGGTGTTGCCGGAGCCGTACTCGCCCTTGGTCTTGCCGCCTGCGGGTCGAGCACCTCGGGCACGACGGCCGACGCCGGTGCGAGCGCCCCCGCGCCGGCGGCGAGCGACGCGGCGTTCCCTCGCACGATCAAGCACGCCATGGGCGAGACGCGCATCCCGGCCCAGCCCAAGCGGGTCGTGGCGCTCGACCAGAGCTTCGTGGACGCGGTGCTGACCCTGGAGACCGACGTCGTCGGCTTCACCACCTACCGGGCGATCGACGAGAAGCTCCCCGACTACCTGACCTCGGTCCTCGGCCACGCCAAGGAGGCCAGGTCGGTCGGGACGCTGGAGCAGCCGAGCCTGGAGCAGATCGTCGCGCTCAAGCCGGACCTGATCGTCTCGGCCAAGGTCCGCCATGAGGCGCTGTACGAGAAGCTGGCGCAGATCGCGCCGACGGTGTTCAGCGAGACCACGGGCGCCATCTGGAAGGAGAACCTCAAGCTCATGGGCCAGGCCCTGGGCAAGGAGGATCTCGCCGAGAGCACGATCAAGACCTATCAGGACCGCGCCGCCAGGATCGGCGAGTCGATCAAGGCCAAGGACGGCGAGCTGCCCACCGTCTCCGTCGTCCGCTTCGCCGGTGAGCCGACCGTCCGCCTCTACGTGGAGAACTCCTACTCCGGCCTGGTGCTGAAGGACGTCGGCTTCCCGCGTCCCAAGGACCAGCCGACCGTCAAGGACACGATCGCGGTGGACGTCAGCCAGGAGAACATCTCCCAGCTCGACGCCGACCACATCTTCGTCGCGGCCTATCCCGATCCCTCGGTCGAACCGGTCAAGAAGAAGTTCGAGGCCAACCCGCTGTGGGGCAAGCTCAAGGGGACCAAGCACGACGTCACCGACGTCACCTGGATGAGTGCGGTCGGCATCCAGGGCGCCCACGCCATCTTGGACGACATCGCGAAGTTCTTCCAGGTGGACCCGGCCAAGGCCGCCTGACCCCCGGTGGCGCGGCGCAGGGCCGGCCTTCGGAAGATCCTTGACCACTTTGCCTGGGCAACCGGTCAAAGCGGACTAAAGTCAGGACCATGGTGACTCACCGCTCAGCGGTCCTGCCGGCAGACCCGGAATTCCCCAGCACATGCCTGTGCGGGTACCCGGCAGACTTCGTGATCCAGACCTCGTGGTTCTCCGGCCGGCGCTCCCTCGACCCCGTGTGCGGACCCCACGTCTCCGAGGTGGTCGACGCCATCGCCAGGAAGAACGCCCAGCGGGACGGCGGGGCCTGACGGCGGTGACACACCCCCGCGGGAGCCTCCCGCGGAAGGCCCCGGTCCTGCCGGGGGTCGCCCTTCCCGTGTTCCGCCCGCCGGGGTTCCGCGAGACTCCGCGGGTTCCGGCGGGGAGGGCACGGGCACGCGGGGTCAGGGGCGGGTGAGGAAGGACCTCAGCTCGCGCAGGTGAGGGGCGATGTCCAGGCCGCGTTCGGTGAGCCAGGCGTCGTTGTCGTAGGTGCCCCGGTAGCGCTCGCCGCCGTCGCAGATCAGGGTGACGACGCTGCCCCGCTCGCCCGCCTCACGCATCTCCTGCAGCAACTGTACGGCCGCCGCCACGTTGGTGCCGGTGGAGCCGCCGACGTCGCGGCCGGTGACCTCGCGGACCCAGCGCATGGCCGCGATGGACCGGGCGTCGGGGACCTGGATCATGCGGTCGATCACGGTGGGCATGAAGGACGGCTCCACGCGGGGGCGGCCGATGCCCTCGATGCGGGAGCCGGGGGCGGTGGCCGCGGCGTCACCCGAACACCAGGAGGGGTAGAACGCCGAGCCTTCGGGGTCGACCACCGCCAGGCGGGTGGCATAGCGCCGGTAGCGGATGTAGCGGCCGATGGTGGAGGAGGTGCCGCCGGTGCCGGCGCCGACCACGATCCAGGTGGGCTCGGGGTGGGGCTCCATCTCCATCTGGCTGAAGATGCTCTCGGCGATGTTGTTGTTGCCGCGCCAGTCGGTGGCGCGCTCGGCGTAGGTGAACTGGTCCATGAAGTGGCCGCCGGACTCGGCGGCCAGCCGGCGGGACTCCTCGTAGATCGTTCCAGGGTCGCTCACCAGGTGACACTTGCCGCCGTAGAACTCGATCAGCGAGATCTTCTCGGGTGAGGTCGAGGCGGGCATCACCGCGATGAACGGCAGGCCGATGAGGCGGGCGAAGTAGGCCTCGCTCACCGCGGTCGAGCCGCTGGAGGCCTCCACGACCGTGGTCGTGGGACCGATCCAGCCGTTGGCCAGGCCGTACAGGAACAGCGAGCGCGCGAGCCGGTGCTTCAGTGAACCGGTCGGGTGGACCGACTCGTCCTTCAGGTAGAGGTTTACCCCCCACCGCAAGGGAAGCGGAAAGACGTGGAGATGAGTGTCGCAGCTTCGATGGGCGTCGGCCTCGACTCGGCGGATGGCCTCGGCCACCCAGGAGCGGGTCTCGGGGTCATGTCGGTCCACGTATTTCATAGGCCCAAAGGTATCGCTAGCTGGGCTTATGTGATGATAGACACATGTTCGGCCAAATCGAAGGAGGGATGTTACGATAATGAGACTTGTCCGGCTGTAGGGCGTGTTGTACCCGCCATTGGCCCAGCCACTGATGAACCCCCTGATCAGGCACGACTACTCTTAACGGCACCTTTACGGAGTGCCTGCGAGCATGCCGTAAGCCGTCGGGATGGGTGCGTCGCTCTCGCGCCGGACGGTAACGGGGGGAACAGTACGAGGGGGATCACGTGATCACGATGACCGAAGAGCAGCGCCAGGATTGGTTCGAACGCGACGTTGTGCCGGTCACCAACCAGCTCTACGCGTCGGCGATGCGGTTGACCCGCAACTCCGCCGACGCCGAGGACCTCGTGCAGGAGACCGTCACCAAGGCGTTCACCTCCTACCACCAGTTCCGTGAGGGCACCAACCTCAAGGCATGGCTGCACCGCATCCTCACCAACAACTTCATCAACGACTACCGCAAGAAGCAGCGCTCGCCCAAGCTCTCGGCCACCGAGGAGATCGAGGACTGGCAGCTCGCCGCCGCCGAGTCCCACATGTCCTCCGGGCTCAAGTCCGCCGAGACCGAGGCGCTGGAGCAGCTGCCCGACAGCGCGGTGATGAACGCGCTGCGTTCCCTGCCCGAGGACTTCCGGGTGGCCGTCTACCTGGCCGACGTGGAGGGCTTCGCCTACAAGGAGATCGCCGAGCGGATGGGCACCCCCATCGGCACGGTCATGTCCCGCCTGCACCGCGGCCGTCGCCAGCTCCGGACGATGCTCGAGGACTACGCCGTCGAGGAGGGCGAGTTCCGGCTGCCCGCCCAGCGGCAGGCCGCCTGACCGCCCGGCCGCGTAGCCGTCCGGGCACTCTTCCTCACGTCGCCGCGGTTCGTCCCACACGGGGCGAACCGCGTTCCCTTGTCCGGGCCGCCGCGGTCGCGGTCCGTCAGGCCGCCGCTATCAGCGCGACGGCGGCGAGGGTGAAGCCGATGCCCACCAGCTGGACCGCGTTGAGCCGTTCTCCCAGCACGCGCCGGGCCAGCAGCAGAGTGCTCGCCGGGTAGAGCGAGACCAGGACGGCGACCAGGCTCAGCATGCCGCGCTGCTGGGCGAGCATGAACAGCACGTTGGCGACCATGTCCAGAGCCCCGGCGGCGACGATGATGTGCAGCGCGCCGCGACCCGGGCGCAGCGTGCGGCGGGTGACCAGGGCCAGCAGGGCGATGAGGGTGATCGAGGCCAGCCGCGCGCACAGCAGCGGCCACATGCCGCTGTCCTGGGGAGCCTGGGCCAGCAGGACGAAGAAGCCGCCGAAGCCCGCGCCCGCCGCCAGCGAGGTCAGGATCGGGCCGTACCCCCGCTCGGCCGCCGCGGGCGAGGAATCGCGGCTCACCATCAGCACGGCGACCAGCGCGAGCAGCACGCCGCCCAGCGCCACCGGCTCCGGGCGTTCCCCGGCGGCCAGGCCGAACAGCACCGGCAGCGCGGCCGAGGTGGTCGCGGTGACGGGCGCCACCACCGACATCACCCCGGTGGCGAGCGCCCGGTAGAACAGCACCAGCCCGGCGGCCCCGGACACCCCGGCCGCCATGCCCCAGCCCAGCCCCTCGGGTGTGAGGACCCCCGGCAGGAACGGCAGCAGCGCGGCCACCAGGGCCAGGCCGGTCATCTGGGAGAGCACCACCACGGCCAGCACCCGTGATCGTCGGGTCGCCAGGCCGCCGAAGAAGTCCGCCGTGCCGTACACCACCGCGCAGACCGTCGCCAGCACCACAGCGGTCATTCTTCACCTCGGTTCAATGAGTTGCACCACAAGTACAACACATAAGGTGCACTTCACTGCAAATCGGGTTCACTACACTGAACTCATGGATCCAGAGACGATCACCGCGGCGGTCGCCAACAACGTGCGGGCCCAGCGGGCGCACCGGCAGATGACGCTCGACGAGCTCGCCGCGCGCTCGGGAGTGAGCCGGGGCATGCTCGTCCAGGTGGAGCAGGGGCGGACCAACCCCAGCATCAACACGCTCACCCGCATCGCCGACGCCCTCGGGGTGACGGTCGCGCGGATGGTGGAGGTCTCCGACACCCCGGTGGTGCGGGTGGTCCAGGCGGCCGACGTCGTCACCTTCTCGCACGGCCGGGCGAGCTCCGCGCGGCTGCTGGTCGGCACCGACGCGCCGGCCATCCTGGAGCTGTGGGACTGGCGGCTGGGCCCGGGAGAGCACCACGACGGTGACGCCCACCCGCCGGGCACCCGCGAGATGCTGACTGTGCTGGAGGGGGAGCTCACCCTGTCGGTGTACGGCAAGAGCCATGTCGTCCGGATGGACGACGCCGTCGTGTTCAGCGCCGACCGACCGCACAGATACGCCAACGAGACCGATGCGCCATTGCGCTTCACGATGGTCGTGACCGAGCCTCAGGAGACTCCTGACCAATAGTGGCGAACGGCTGTCCGATGACAAGCCGGAGCCGCATCATTACACTATGTCGCTTTCGGTCTCCTGCATCGGCGTGCCGACCCCGCCGGATCACGGGCGCGTGCCCGGCCGTTCGCCTTTCCCGCTCCCTCCCGGAGGCCGTGGATGAACGACTCGCGAGTGGCGATAGACGCACTCCGCGCCGAACTGAAAGAACTCGGCGTGACCAGCGTCTACGAAGTGGGGGACGACGGAATCCTGTCGGTGTGGATAGGTCTGGTCATACGTTTCAGGGATGGTTTATACCGCTGGCAGGAAGGCCAAGTGAAACGTCGCCATCTGGGTGCGGATCCGGGTGGATGTGCCATTCGAGTGGCGCGTCGATACGCCGAATTACAGGCCGATGTCCCATCCTGGTGGGAGGACCTGGCCAAGATCTTGCGGGGGGACGCGGCTGAGGATTACCCGTAGCCTCGCATTGCTTTCTTGGGGGAAGCGTGCGGCTGTGGATCGTCTTCCTGGCCTTGATCCTGGGCGTCGGAGGGTGCGCCGCTCCGGTCGCCCGGATGAGGTCCGGGGGTGCGCCGACCGCCACCCCCTCCGCCCCCGCACGCACCCCCGCGCCGATCACCCCCAGGGCGCTGGCCGAGAAGCTGATCGCGATCCAGCCGCAGTGGCCGAAGAACAGATACCCGATCCCGCCCGCCGCGCGCCACGTCAACTGCCGGCGGGTCAGCTGCGTGGCGCTGACCTACGACGACGGGCCGGGTGAATACACCGGGCGGCTGCTCGACATCCTCGCCGCCCACCACGCCAGGGCGACCTTCTTCGTGATCGGGCAGAAGGTCGCGGTGGACGGTCCGCACAACCTCCTCCGGATGGTGACCGAGGGACACGAGATAGGCAACCACACCTGGAGCCACGCCCAGCTCACCGCGCTGTCGGACGCGGGCATCAGGGGGGAGCTGTCCCGCACCCAGCAGATCGTCCACTACGTGACCGGGCGCTGGATGACCCTCCTGCGCCCGCCGTACGGGGCCACCAACAGACGGGTCGCGGCCGAGGCCCGCCGCAAGGGGCTCGCCCAGGTCCTGTGGGACATCGACACCAACGACTGGCGCGACCGCGACAGCCTGATCGTCACGCAGCGCGCGACCAAAGCGATGCCGGGATCCATCGTGCTCATGCACGACATCCACGCCACCACGGTCGAGGCCGCCCCCCACGTGCTGGAGCAGCTCGCCGCCCGGGGCTACACGTTCGTGACGCTCTCCGAGATGTACGGCAGGGCGCTCGTTCCGGGTGGCGAGTACGCCGGGGGCAGGATCCCGGACGGCCGGGTCTCCGTCGGTCGTGTGGATGACGGGCGTCGGTCGCCGGGTGTCGGTCGTCTGGACGACGGGCGTCGGTCATCGGGCGTCGGTCGTCCGATTGTCGGTCGCGGGTGGAAACATGGACGCCATGAGCTTCAGCGGTTTCCCCGACGACGCCTTCCTGTTCTACGAGGGGCTGGAGGCGGACAACTCCAAGACCTACTGGACCCGCTACAAGCACCTCTACGAGCAGACGGTCAAGGCGCCCATGGCGGCGCTGGGGGAGGAGCTGGCCGCCGAGTTCGGCCGGGTGCACCTGTTCCGCCCGCATCGGGACGTCCGCTTCGCCAAGGACAAGACGCCCTACAAGACCCACCAGGGCGCCTACACCGCCGTCGGTGAGGCCATCGGCTACTACGTCCAGCTCGACGCCGCGGGGCTGCACGCCGGAGCGGGCCTCTACTCGGCCCAGGGCGGCCAGCTGCTGCGCTACCGCCAGGCGGTCGACGAGGAGATCAGCGGTGTCCCGCTGGAGAAGATCGTGGACGAGCTCCGCGTCGCGGGTTACACGATCGGAGGCGACCGGCTGAAGACCCGCCCCCGAGGCACGCCGGAGGATCATCCCCGGCTTGACCTGCTCCGGCACAGGTCCCTGCACGCCGGCCGCCGCTTCGACCCCGAACCGTGGATCCACACCCCCGAGGTCGTCGATCGCGTCCGCGTGGTCTGGCGCGACCTCACCCCGCTCGTCGAGTGGCTCGCCGTCCACCTCCCGACCGACTGACCACGCTCGCCCGCTCGCCCGGGCCGTCCGTCCCGTGAGGGGCCAGGTCTCGACGGGCCGTCGCCGTCGGTCATCGGAAGATCCCCGTGTGACCGAGCGAGTAGCGCCCGGGCTGGGGATAGACGGTCAGGCCGCGCGGGCCGGCACCGACGTCGATCTTGCGGATGAGGTGGCCGCTGACGGTGTCGAAGACATAGACGACCCCGTCGTAGCGTCCCGACAACCACAGGCGCCCGCCATCGGCTGACACCCCGCCCATGTCCGGTGAGCCGCCGCCCGGGATGCGCCAGGTGTCGATCGGGCGGCGAAGGGCGAAGGAGACCACCGTGACCGACCCGGCGGCGCGGTTGGACACATACAGCACCTTCGAGTCCCGGCTGACGTAGAGGCCGCGGGCGCCCGCGCCGGTCCTGATGAAACCGGTGATGCGGAACCTCCGGGCGTCGACCAGCCACACACCGCCCCTGGCCATGTCGGCGACGTAGAAGACGGTGCCGTCGGGGGAGAGCTTGACGTCCTGCGGCATGTTCCCGTACGCCATGCGGCCGTGCCGCAGGGCGCCGTGTCCGACGGTGCCGTGCCCGATCGCGCCGTGTCCGACGGTGCCGTTCTCCCGATGGCGCCGCAGGCCGGACCGCAGGCCGTGGTCCAAGCCGGTTTCCGGGCCGTTTTCCAGGCCGGGTCGCAGGCCGTGCTCCAGGCCGCTGTCTCGTTCGCCCGCGTGCGGAAGGTCACCGCGCCGCGTGGTGCCGTCCGCCAGATCGACGACGGCCCGGAGCTTGCGGGCCTCGACGTCGACGACCACCAGTTGGCCGGAGGACTCGCAGCTGGCCAGCAGGAGGGTCCCGTCGGCGGTGAAGTCCGCGTGGCTGATTCCCCTGCAGGGCACCTGCAGCGAACGCCGAAGCCGCATGGTGCGCGGGTCGCGGAAATCGAGCCGGTTCTCCCGTTCGGCCATCACCAGCGCGGTTCGGCCGTCCAGAGTGAAGTACAGGTCGTACGGGTCCTCGACGTGCACCGGCCTGCCGGCCTTGCCGGTCATGGGGTTGATCGGGGTGAGGGAGTCGCCGTCGTCGTTGCTGACCCAGAGCGTCTTGAGATCCCACGACGGGATCACATGCTGGGGGCGCCGGCCGACCTTGACGGCGCGCAGCACCCGGTAGGTGTGCGGGTCGATCATGGTGACGGTGTCGCTCTCGCCGTTGGGCACGTAGATCCGTTCGGGGAAGCGCGCCACGACGGGGCTGAGCATGCCGGGCCGGTCGTGTGCGTAGAGGTCCACCTTCGCGGTCCCGGAAGCGAGGGCGCCGGGAAGCGTGAAGGCCCTGCGCGGCGCGGCCGCGCCGACGGCCGGCGGGCTCGCCGTACCGGCCGGTGGCGCCTGGCCGTCCGCCACGGCCACCCGGGCGGGTGGGAGCGAGCCCGGCACCGGCCCGCCGCCGCACGCGGACAGGGCGCACGCCGCCAGCCCGATCAGAGGAATGGCCGCGACGTGCCGTTGCCGCTTACCCGTCAGCCGCTGCATGGCCCGCTCCCTCGATCTGCCCCCGGCCGTCCGGCCGATCCCCGAAACGCTAGGAGCAGACGGGTCAGCTAATGCTCAACCCGTGGTTAGGGCGGTGTTCGCCTTTCCCCACGATCCGCGAGCCGTGTGCTTTTTCCGCGCAGGGACCGGCCGGCCTCTCGGGGAAATCAAGAGCTATGTAGTGGTCGGCCCCATAAGGTCGAATTCAGATGATTTGATGCTATTGAGGAAGGCATTCCATTCGGTGAGGGTGAAGTAGAGGACGGGGCCGCAAGGATCTTTGCTGTCGCGGACGGCGTGGGTGGCGTCCCGCTTGTGCTCCGGGCGGTGGAAGGCGTTTGCGAGCTCGGCCACCTCGACGCAGTCGCCGCCGTTGCTGCTGCTGAAGCTCGATTTCCGCCACATGAGATTGCTCGGTTCCATCTCTCCTCCGCCGTTCTTCAGGTGAGCGCCGTTGATCCATGGACGAGGTCCGTCGGCCCGGTCGGAAATATCGGACATGGGCCGTCATTAATGGCCGTACTGTCTTCTCGGTCTCCGGCTGGTCGCCGGTGATGAGGCGGCGAGCAGCCGTGCCTGAATACGCTACCTCGTAATCATTTCAAAGCGGTGAGAAACCTCATTTGATTCATGTTCGGCGTGCTAATCCGCTCATTGACGTCTTGCCGTACGGCCGGCGACTCCCGGCCCGTCCGGCCCGCGTCACCGTGTTCGTCGAGAGCCGTCACCGTGTTCGTCGAGCGCCGCCACCGTCCTCGTGGAACGCGCGTCGGCCCGGCACGCCGAAAGCCGGCCGGACCCTGTCAGGGTCCGGCCGGCTTTCGGTGGAAGGTCGGTCGCCACGCTCGGTGAGGCGGCGGCGTGGGCCTGATCGCGGTCTGACCATGGTCAGACCGCGATCAGGCCGCGGTCAGACGGCGGGTCAGCTGCCGCGCTTGGCCCGAGCGGCGGAGCGGCCACGGATCGCGGCGTCCAGGACGACCTTGCGGATGCGCACGTTCTCCGGAGTGATCTCCACGCACTCGTCCTCGCGGATGAACTCCAGCGCCTGCTCCAGCGAGAGCTGGCGCGGCGGGATCAGGGTCTCCGTCACGTCCGCCGTGGAGGAGCGCATGTTGGTGAGCTTCTTCTCCTTGGTGATGTTCACGTCCATGTCGTCGGAGCGCGAGTTCTCACCGACGATCATGCCCTCGTAGACCTCGGTGGTCGGCGAGACGAACAGGATGCCGCGCTCCTGCAGGTTCGTCATGGCGAAGGCGGTGACCGGGCCGGGACGGTCGGCCACCAGCGAGCCGTTGTTGCGGGTGCGCAGCTCGCCGAACCAGGGCTCGTAGGCCTCGAAGACGTGGTGCACCAGGCCGGTGCCGCGGGTCTCGGTCAGGAACTCGGTCCGGAAGCCGATCAGGCCGCGGGCCGGGACCACGAACTCCATCCGGATCCAGCCGGTGCCGTGGTTGGTCATGTGCTCCATGCGGCCCTTACGGACGGCCAGCAGCTGGGTGACGGCCCCGAGGTATTCCTCCGGACAGTCGACGGTCAGCCGCTCGACCGGCTCGTGCACCTTGCCGTCGATGACCTTGGTGACCACCTGCGGCTTGCCGACGGTCAGCTCGTAGCCCTCGCGGCGCATCTGCTCGACCAGGATGGCCAGCGCCAGCTCGCCACGGCCCTGGACCTCCCAGGCGTCGGGACGGTCGGTCGGCAGCACGCGCAGCGACACGTTGCCGATGAGCTCCTTGTCGAGCCGGTCCTTGACCATACGGGCGGTGACCTTGGAACCCTTGACCTTGCCGACCAGCGGCGAGGTGTTGGTGCCGATGGTCATCGAGATGGCGGGCTCGTCCACCGTGATCAGCGGCAGCGGACGCGGGTCCTCGGGGTCGGCCAGGGTCTCGCCGATCATGATGTCCGGGATGCCGGCGATCGCGATGATGTCGCCGGGGCCCGCCTGCTCGGCGGGCTTGCGCTCCAGCGCCTCGGTCATCAGCAGCTCGGTGATCTTCACCTTCTGGATGCTGCCGTCGGTGCGGCACCAGGCGACCTGCTGGCCCTTCTTGATGGTGCCCTGGTGGACGCGGCACAGCGCGATCCGGCCCAGATAGGAGGAGGCGTCCAGGTTGGTGACGTGCGCCTGCAGCGGGGCGGACGGGTCGTAGGTCGGGGCCGGGATCGTGTCCTTGATGACCTGGAACAGCGGCTCCAGGTCCTCGGAGTCGGGCATCCCGGCGTCGGCCGGACGGTTCAGCGAGGCGCGGCCGGCCTTGGCCGAGGCGTAGACGATCGGGAAGTCGATCTGCTCCTCGGTGGCGTCGAGGTCCATGAAGAGCTCGTAGACCTCGTCCACGACCTCCTTGATCCGGGCGTCGGGACGGTCCACCTTGTTGATGCACAGGATGACCGGCATCTTGGCGGCGAAGGCCTTGCGCAGCACGAACCGGGTCTGCGGCAGCGGGCCCTCGGACGCGTCCACCAGCAGGACGACGCCGTCGACCATCGACAGGCCGCGCTCGACCTCGCCGCCGAAGTCGGCGTGGCCGGGGGTGTCGATGATGTTGAGGGTCATGTCACCGTGCTTGACGGCGGTGTTCTTCGCGAGAATGGTGATGCCCTTCTCGCGCTCGAGGTCGTTGGAGTCCATGACACGGTCGTCCACGTCCTGGTTGGCCCGGAAGGCGCCGGACTGCCAGAGCATGGCATCCACGAGAGTGGTCTTGCCGTGGTCGACGTGCGCGATGATCGCGATGTTCCGCAGGTCGTCGCGGCTGTTCAAAGGCATGATGGAGTCTCACTCTGTGATCGTGGAGGCTGGCCGCGGACGGTGCGGCCCTACCATTTTAGTTGATCCGCACAATCGCTCTCACGTCCCTGCCACATGAAGCACGCCAATTCACCTTCCGGACACCCTTTCGCCGCCCGATCCACGCCCGTTCTCCTGTAGGCGGAACTGGGGGAACCTCCCGGGCCCGGGAGGCGACGGCGACCGTCCTAAGCTCGGCACATGTCTTCAGTCCCATCGTTCGCCGCGATGCTCGTCACCGAGGACGGTGTCCGCATCGACGCCGCGCACACCCCGCCGCGCGAGGCGGGCGACCTGGGCATCGTGCTGGCGCACGGGTTCACCGGATCGTTGCGGGAACGCCCCACGCGGCGGATCACCCAGGTGCTCAGCGGGTTCGGCGGGGTGGTCTCGTTCGACTTCAGGGGGCACGGCCGGTCCGGGGGAGAGTCGACCGTGGGAGATCTGGAGGTCCTCGATCTGGACGCGGCGGTGCGGCACGCGCGGGCGATCGGTTACTCCCGGGTCGCCGTCGTCGGCTTCTCGATGGGCGCGGCGGTCGCCGTACGGCACGCGGGGTGGCGCGGGCGGCGCGAGGACTGGGACGAGGGCGGTCACCGGCGCGGCGAGGTGGACGCGGTGGTCGCGGTCAGCGCGCCCGCGCGGTGGTACTACCGGGGAACCCGGCCGATGCGCCAGGTGCACTGGGCGATCGAGCGGCCGCTGGGACGGTGGGCCGCGCGGGTGGGCAAGAGGACGCGGATCAGGAAGGGCGTGTGGGACCCGGTGCCGCTGGCGCCCCACGAGGCGGCCGCTCGCATCTCGCCGACGCCGTTGCTGGTGGTGCACGGCGACGCGGACGGCTTCTTCCCGCTCGACCACGCCCACCAGATCTACCGGGCCGCCCGCGAACCCAAGGAGCTGTGGATCGAGCCCGGGTACGGCCACGCGGAGTCGGCGGCCACACCGGGGCTGATCCGCCGGATCGGGGAGTGGGTCAGCGCCAACTCCTGACGCCGGGGAGGTGTTTACTCCTTCTGGTGAGGGATGACGAAGGACGTGTCCGGACGAGGAGTAGCACGTATGCGCAGCATCTATGTGGCCGGTCTCGGGCGTGGTGACGGCAGGCAGATCGTCGAGCTCGGCCTGATGGAGCTGCTGACCCGCCACGTCGACCGGGTCGGGGTGTTCCGGCCGATCACCGGGGAGGGGGACGACCGCACGCTGGAGCTGCTCAACGCCCGCTACCGTCCCGCGGCCTCGGCGATCGGCGTCACGGCCGAGGAGGCCGCGGAGATCTACGCGCGGCAGGGCATCGAGGAGCTCGTCGCCCGGCTGGTCGCCCGCTTCCACACCCTGGAGCGGGAGTGCGACGCGCTGCTGGTGCTGGGCAGTTCCTACGACACCGGCGACCTCCCGCGCGAGCTGGCCCTCAACGCCCGCCTGGCCGCCGAGTTCGGCGCCCCGGTGATCGTGGTGGTGGGCGCGCACGGCGAGCAGGCCGCCGAGGTCGCGATGGAGATGCGAACCGGCTACCAGGTCTTCTCCGACCTGGGCAGCACGGTGCTGGCGGTGATCGCCAACCGGGTGCCGAAGGGGACGGTCGTCGAGCCGGAGCTGCCGGTGCCCCGCTACGTCATCCCCGAGCATCCGTCGCTGTCGGCGCCGACCGTCGGCCAGGTGCTGCAGGCCGTGGCCGCCAAGCAGATCCAGGGGGACGAGGACGGCCTGCTCAGAGACGTGCTCGGCTTCGTGTTCGGCGGGGCCACGCTCCCGGTGTTCCTGGAACACCTGGCCGACGGCGCCCTGGTGATCACTCCTGGCGACCGGGCGGACCTGCTGCTCGTCTCGGTGGCGGCCGACACGACCGGTACGGCCAGGCCGTCCGGCGTGGTGCTGACGCTGGGGGAGGAGCCCACGGAGGCCGTCAGGGCCCTCACCGCCCGGCTGGCGCCCGGCATGCCGGTGCTGTCGGCCGCCGCCGACAGCTTCACCGTGGCCACCACGCTGGGCGGGCTGGAAGGACGGCTCACCGCCGACAACCCGCGCAAGATCGACACGGCCCTCGGTCACTTCGCGGCTCACGTGGACACCGCCGACCTGGCCGACCGGATCGAGCTGGCCCGCTCCGACCGGGTCACCCCGATGATGTTCGAGCACACCCTGCTGGAGCGGGCGCGAGCCGACCGCCGGCACATCGTGCTGCCCGAGGGCGAGGAGGACCGGATCCTGCGGGCGGCCGACGTCCTGCTGCGGCGCGGCATCGTGGACCTCACCCTGCTGGGACGGGAGGAGGTGATCCGGCGGCGGATCGGCGACCTGGGCCTCGACCTGTCCGGCGTGACCGTCGTCGACCCGCTGACCTCCCCGCTGCGCGACTCCTTCGCCAGGGAGTACGCCGCGCTCCGGGCGCACCGGGGCATGACCCTCGAACGGGCCCAGGACGTGCTCACCGACGTCAACTTCTTCGGCACGATGATGCTGCACCGGGGCGCCGTGGACGGCATGGTCTCCGGCGCCGCGCACACCACCGCCGCCACGATCCTGCCCGCCTTCCAGATCATCAGGACGGTCCCGGGCACCTCGATCGTCTCCTCGGTGTTCTTCATGTGCCTGGCCGACCGGGTGCTCGTCTACGGCGACTGCGCGATCAACCCCGACCCGGACGCCGAGCAACTCGCCGACATCGCCGTCTCCTCGGCCCGTACGGCACAGCGCTTCGGCGTCGAACCGCGGATCGCGATGCTGTCGTACTCCACCGGCCACTCCGGCAGCGGCGCCGACGTGGACAAGGTCCGCGAGGCCACCGCCCTGGTCATGGAGCGGGCGCCGGACCTGCTGGTGGAGGGGCCCGTCCAGTACGACGCGGCGGTGGACGCCCGGGTCGCCGCGACCAAGCTGCCCGGCTCCCGGGTCGCGGGCCGGGCGACCGTGCTGATCTTCCCGGACCTGAACACCGGCAACAACACCTACAAGGCCGTGCAGCGTTCCGCCGGCGCCGTCGCGGTCGGGCCCGTCCTGCAGGGGCTGCGCAGGCCGGTCAACGACCTGTCGCGGGGCGCGCTGGTCACCGACATCGTGAGCACCGTCGCCATCACCGCCATCCAGGCCCAGGAGACATCGTGAGTCGCGTACTGGTGCTCAACAGCGGATCGTCGTCGGTGAAGTACCGGCTCCTGGCCGGTGACGAGCGGCTGGCGTCCGGGGCGGTCGAGCGGATCGGCGAGGCGGGTTCCCCGGTGGCCGACCACGAGGCGGCCCTGAAGGTCGTCGCGACCGAGCTCGCCGAAAGGGGCTTCGGGCTCGACTCTCCCGAGCTGACCGCGATCGGCCACCGGGTGGTGCACGGCGGCAGGACCTTCACCGAGCCCACGCTGATCACCGAGGAGGTGATCGAGAAGATCGAGGAGCTCGTCCCGCTCGCCCCCCTGCACAATCCGGCCAATCTGGCCGGCATCGAGGTCGCCCGGCGGCTCCGTCCCGACCTGCCGCAGGTCGCGGTCTTCGACACCGCCTTCCACTCGACGATCCCCGCGGCCGCCGCCACCTACGCCATCGACCGCGAGGTCGCCGAGCGGCTGGGCATCCGCCGCTACGGCTTCCACGGCACCTCCCACGCCTACGTCTCCCGCGAGGCGGCCCTGGCCGTGGACCGGCCGCTGGGCAACGTGATCGTGCTGCACCTCGGCAACGGGGCGAGCGCCTCGGCGGTGTCGGCCGGGCGGTGCGTGGAGACCTCCATGGGCATGACCCCGCTGGAGGGCCTCGTGATGGGCACCCGCAGCGGCGACCTCGACCCGGCGGTGGTCCTCTACCTGGGACGGACCGCGGGGATGTCCCTTGAGGAGATCGACACGCTGCTCAACCGGCGCGGTGGCCTGCTCGGCCTGTGCGGTGACAACGACATGCGCGCGGTGCAGGACCGGCTGGCCGCCGGGGACCCGGACGCCGAGCTCGCCTTCGCCGTCTACTGCCACCGGCTTCGCAAGTACGTCGGCGCCTACTACGCCGTGCTCGGCACGGTCGACGTGATCGCGTTCACCGGGGGCGTGGGAGAGAACTCGCCGCTGGTCAGGCAGCGCGCGCTGGCCGGCCTGGAGGCGCTCGGCATCGCCGTGGACCCGGCGCGCAACCAGCGCGGGGACCGGCTGATCTCGGCCGGCGACGCGGCCGTGAAGGTGGCGGTGATCCCCACGGACGAGGAGCTGGAGATCGCCCGGCAAACTCTTGAGGTTATTTCGCGAACCAATCGCGGATAAACGTCGTCTACCTACAGCGGATGGATGAAATCCGCCGGGAGAAGTCCACGGGACACCGATCGCCGCCAGGCGGTGGTCGGTGGGACATACTTCACGTAGTCAGGCGGTGGCCCAGCGTCGCGGGGGCGTGCTGGGCCGTCCATCCACCGTCGTGCTCGTACGGCCGCGGCCCGTACGGCTGCGCGCAGCCGTACGGGCGCGACGGGGACTCTCAGCCCAGGCGGGCGATCGACTTGTACTCCAGGTAGGCCGACAGGCCTTCGGGGCCGAGTTCGCGACCGAGACCGCTGCTCTTGAACCCGCCGAACGGCGAGCTGGGCTCGATCATGAGGAGGTTGACGCCGTAGGTGCCGGTGCGCACCCGGCGGGCGATGTCCATGCCGCGCTCGGCGTCGGCGGTCCACACGGTCCCGGCCAGGCCGTAGTCGTTGTCGTTGGCGATCCGTACCGCGTCGGCCTCGTCCTCGTAGGGGATCACGGCCAGCACCGGGCCGAAGATCTCCTCGCGCGCGATGCGCATCTCGTTGGTCGCGCCGGCGAAGACGGTGGGGGCCACGTACCAGCCCCGGTCGTGGGGGCGGTCCAGGCCGCCGACGACCGGCTTGGCTCCCTCGTCGATACCGATCCTGATGTAGTCGCGGACCCGGTCCTGCTGCCGCTTGGCGACCATCGGGCCGATGCCGGTGGCGGGGTCGGAGGGGTCGCCGACCGGCATGCCCCTGACCATCCCCGCCACCGCGTCCACGACCTCGTCGTAGCGGTTGCGCGAGGCCAGGATGCGGGTCTGGGCGATGCACGCCTGGCCGCTGTTCATCAGCGAGGCGATCGACAGGAAGCCCATCGCGGAGGACAGGTCGCAGTCGTCCAGGATGATCGCGGCCGACTTGCCGCCGAGTTCGAGGGTGCACCGCTTGAGCTGCTCGCCGCAGATCGCGGCGATGCGGCGGCCGGCCGCGGTGGAGCCGGTGAAGGCGACCTTGTCCACGTCGGGATGGGAGACCAGGTGCTCGCCCGCCTCGCGCCCCGCCGCCACGATGTTAACGACGCCGTCGGGGATGCCCGCCTCCTTGACCATGTCGGCCAGGAGGTAGGCGTCGAGCGGCGTCTCGGGCGCGGGTTTGACGACGACCGTGCAGCCCGCGACGAGGGCGGGGGCCAGCTTGATCATGATGACGAACTGGGGGACGTTCCACGGGACGACGGCGGCGACCACACCGACCGGCTCCTTGCGGACGGTCACCGGGCCGAAGGTGCCCGCGCGCTCCTCCTCGACGGGGAACGTCCTGCCGAGCTCGGCGTAGTACTGCAGCATGCCGAGCGGCTGCGGGGCCTGGGCCATCCTGGAGAAGGTGATGGGGCAGCCCATCTCCAGTGTGATGATCTCCGCCATCTCGGACTGGCGGGCCGCGTAGATCTCGGCGAGCCTGTCGACGACGGCGGCGCGCTCGGCCATCGTCATGCGAGGCCAGGGGCCGTGGTCGAACGCCTGGCGCGCGGCGGCCACCGCGCGGTCCATGTCGGCGGGGGTCCCGTCGGGAACGCGGCCGACGACCTCCTCGGTGTGCGGCGAGATGACGTCGATGGTCCCGGTGCCCGCGGGAGCCACCCAGTCGCCCCCGATGAACAGCGTGTCGTGCTGGCGCATGATGTGTCGCCTCCTGGTGGGCGGGCCGGAGTCATGATTTGAACTAGTGCTTGTTTGGATAGTGTCGTCCGCCGTGGTGGGCTTCACAAGGCCCACCGCCGTTGAAACCGAATCATGTTCTGCAGATGATGACAAGGGGTACCATGCGGGAACCGCCCTGCTGGGCATTTGTTTAAAGCACCGCAGACTGGTAGATAGTTCGTCAATGGTGCATGGGTTCCACCGTTCCGGTGGCGAGCATCAAGATCGTCTTCTATAGTTTCGCTCCGTCCACGAGGGGGCTCTGGAGGTGAGCGAAGCGTGAGATCGACTCGTTCGGCCACGCTCGGCGTTCTGCTCGCCGCACTCCTGCTCACTCCCGTCATGGCCGGGGCCGCCACCCAGCGCGCCGCCAAGCCCGATCCCGAGGCCGAGCTGCGCAGGCTCACCCGCGAGGCGAGCCAGCTCAACAAGAACTACCGCGGCCAGGTGCAGAGCCTGGAGGAGACGCGGGTCCAGGCGAGCAATGCCGCCGCCAACGCCAAGAGCCTGAAGAAGGCGCTGGCCACCGCTGAGGTCGACGTCGTCCGCTTCGCCCAGACCAGCTACATGGGCGGCACGTTGGACGGCATCAACCTGCTGAGCTTCGACGGCGACGCCGCCCGCGTCCTCGGCCAGGCCTCCACCCTGTCCTACCTGGCCGGCCAGCGGGCCACCCAGCTCAACCGGATCCAGGAGCTGATCAAGAAGGCCAAGGTCGCCGAGAAGGCCGCCGCGGCGAAGGTCGTCAGCCTCAAGAACGACATCGCCAAGCTCAAGAAGGACCGGGTCCGGATCGAAGGGCTTCTGGCCAAATACGGCTTCCAGACCCCGTCGGGCAGCGACGGCCTGACCGCCCGCACGGTCGCCATGCGCAACCTGGTGTTGCAGACCTTCCCGATGCCCTACGGCTACGGCTGCCTGCGCCCCGGCGACCCCGGTGACCACGGCAGCGGCCGGGCCTGCGACTTCATGATGAGCACCGGCGGCCGGCTCCCGACCGCCGAGGCCAAGGAGCGCGGCGACCGCCTCGCCCAGTGGGCGATCACCAACGGCCCCCGGATCGGGGTCATGTACATCATCTGGCAGCAGCGCTACTACGACGTCCGGACCGGCACCGGCTGGAGGCTGATGTCCGACCGCGGCGGCAACACCGCCAACCACATGGACCACGTCCACATCTCGATGTTCTGAGCAGCAGGGTCGCCGACCTGCGGTGATCTCGTCATTTGGGACCCTCAGGGCACATCCAGGGCACTTGGCGCGCTTCCCGCTTGATGATCTTCGGCCGCCCGGGCAGGTGCTTGACGTCACGAGCGTTGACCGGCCACACCTCGAACCCTTGGGCCTCCAGCAGGTGGAACACCGGCTTCCGGTAATCGGAGGTGGCCTCCATCACCACGTGGGTGACGCCCAGGCGGCGCAGCCGATCGGCCATCGACGGCAGCGACCGTGTCATGGTCGTGTAGGTCCGCGCCTCCTGCAGCCGCCTGCCAGGTTTCTCGTCATCGGGACGCGGGCGCAGCACACCAGGGTGGCCTTGCCGACGTCCAAGGCGGCGACCCTTTCGGTGATCTCTTCGGTGTCGTGGGTCTGGGCGAGCATCGGGCCTCCTTACCGCCGGGGAGCGCCGTCATATGCAGCCGTGGGTCAAAGGTCACGGGACAAGCGCGGGACGATCTTGGAGATGTTTCGCCAGGTCGTCACCGGCAACTCAGCCATTAGCGGTACGAGTCGACGCCTTCCGCCGGCGCGACTCAACCATGAGGTCGCGGCATGAGAGTGCGCGCATCCGCCGTGTTCTCCAGCGTGCCGACCGCAGCAATGCACACGTCATGAGATGGCGGTGAGTGCAGGACATACAGGCCCGTACGACCGAAAACCGCTTGCCTCGCGTGGTGGGCTCAGGGAACGTGGTGTCCATGACGCTCTGACGGACAGCACCCCGCCACTCCGAGATGCCACGGCGCCGACGCGCCCCGCAACGCTGTCAGCCCATACCCCTTTAGCTGTCAGCCCATACCCCTTTATGGGAAGAGAGCCTTTTTGTCTCAGCAACACTCCCGGCAGGAGTCCCCGCTGCCGTCCACCACGGCCATGGGTCCGGCCACCGTCACCGTGTTCGCCTCTCCCGCGAGCTGGATCGAGTCCGACGCCCTCGCGCAGTGCCACCAGGTGGCCGCCCTCGATGGCATGATGCACGTCGCCGCCATGCCAGACCTGCACCCTGGCAAGGGCGCCCCCATCGGCGCCGCCATGGCATCGACCGTGCTGTACCCGTTCCTGGTGGGCTCCGACATCGGTTGCGGCATCGCGGTGTTCCCCATGAAGCTCAAGCGCGCCGTACCCGAGAAGCTCGCCGCCCGCTTCCCCGACCTCGATCGCGCGCTGGATCCCGAGCAGGATGCCGACGACCCGACCTGGGCCGTTGTGAAGGGCGATATCCCCGCCGGTCACGTCGAGGGCCTCGGGACGGTCGGCCGGGGCAATCATTTCGTCGAGTTGGCGCGGATCGGGACCGTCTTCGAGCCGGGCCACGCGAGCCGTCTCGGACTCGCCGACGGCGACCTGGTTCTCATCGTCCACAGCGGTTCCCGGGGGCTGGGCGAACGGATCCTGCGGGCGCATACCGCGGTCCACGGCGCGGGCCCCGCCCCTGATGCCGGCGCCTACCTGGCGATGCATGACGACGCCGTACGCTGGGGATCGCTCAACCGGCGGTTGATGGCCGCCCGGGTCGCCCATGCCCTGGGGGCCGAGCCCGCCGAGCCGCTCGTCGACCAGTGCCACAACCTGGTCGAGGTCCGCGACGGGGTCTACCTGCACCGCAAGGGGGCGGCGCCGGGTGACGGCCGCGACGTGCTCATTGCCGGTACGCGAGGCACTCCCTCCTACCTCGTGGCCGCCCACGCCGGGCCGGACGCCAACCATTCCGTCGCGCACGGCGCGGGCCGCAAGATGTCGCGTGCGGACGCCCTGCGCCGGGGCCGGGCCAAGCACACGGTCGAGGAGCTGCGCCGCACGCCGGTGGGCTCGCTGGTGGTGTGCGGAGACCGCCAGCTGCTCTTCGAGGAGGCGCCGACGGCCTACAAGCGCGTCGAGCAGGTGATCGCCGACCTCGTCGACCATGACCTGGCCACGCCCGTGGCCACCACGGTCCCTCTGGTCACCTACAAGACACCCGATCTCGGATCCGCACCCCAGCGGGACCAGCGCCGCAAGCGAGGCCGGCAGTGAGCGTCCACCTGCTCCTGTCGGCCGGGCGTGGCCCGCAGGAGTGCGCCTGGGCGCTGGCCCGGCTGCTGCGCCGCCTGGAAGCCGATGCCACCCGGCAGAACCTGGAAACCCATCGGGCCCAGACCGTTCCGGGTGACCGGCCCGATACCTATCGATCGGTCCTGATCCAGATATCGGGAGCCGGTGCCGAGGCGTTCGCCGCCTCGTGGACCGGAACCCTGTGCTGGCAGGCCCCCAGCCCATACCGGGCTGGCACAGGCCGGAAGAACTGGTATGTCATCGCCCAACCGTGCCAGGTCGACACCCCGTGCACGACGTTCGCGGAGGCGGACGTCGACATCGTCGCCTGCCGTACCGGCGGCCCCGGCGGTCAACATCGAAACAAGGCCAGTACGGCGGTACGGGCGACCCACCGGCCCTCGGGGATCGTCGTCGTGGTCGACACCGAGCGGCAGTTCAGCCTCAACCGCCGCATCGCCATGCGGCTGCTGCGACAGCGCATCGAGGACGGCGACGAGACGGCAGGGCGTGCCGTCACCACCGCCCGCTGGCGCGTCCACGATGAGCTCGTACGCGGCAACCCCACCCGTATCGAACGTCCGGAAATGCCGAAGCAGGACCTGGCTTCGCGGGAACAGACGCGCCGACGACCGTGACAGTCCACCCGACCATGCCCTACCGCGGAAGGAGAATCGCACCCGACAGTATGAGAATCGCCAGAGCAAAAGCACGTACGGTAAGAACCTGCCGGCACGATCGCGGTACCCCGCGCCGTGAGCAGCCCAAGGAAGCTCACCGAGAGCGGTGATCGTGTCACGGGTGGCTCTCAGGGCACACCCGCCGGCAAAGGGCGCCGCCACTTTCGTCTTTGATTCCTGTGCTGCCGCCGGCCGTCACACGGATCCGGGCGCTGCCGTACCGCGACCTCGCCCGTTGATCCTGGCCTGCGCGCTCAGGCCGCGGTTCGCGCCTCTTACGGAAGCACACGCGGACCGGGCTTCGCGTGGCCGGGGTCACCGCTTCGGCGTGAGACCGACGTCGAACCACACCTTGACCTCGTCGCTGAGTTTGAGCGCGCCGAAGAGCGCCGAGTAGGGCCGGATCCCCCACAGGGACTGCACGATGGCCGCCGAGCCGCGCACGCGGCCCTCGGCCACCAGGCCATGTATCGTGACGGGCCGGGTGACCCCGAGGAGGGTGAGATCGCCCTCGATGAGGAACGACTCCGCGGTCCCGTCGACCCGTGTCGACCGGAACGTGATCGTCGGATGACGCTCGACGTCAAGGATCTTCTTTCGAATGGTCTTCTTGATCTCTTCGCGGTCGGAGTCCCCGAGCGGTTTGACCCCGCCGCTTCCTTCCCGGACTTCGAGCGATCCGGCGTCGACCTCGACGGTCACCGAGGAGCCGGCCGGGTCGGCGACGTCGATCGTGGCGTCGCCCCGCCAGCCGGTGACCTCGATGGTGAGATCATGGCCGGCCTTCGCGCCCAGCCCGGTGCGGGTCGTGTTGACGAGGAGCCGGCCGGACTCGGGCCCCAACGTGTGGCTACCAGCGCTGATACCCATGCCACCAGGCTAGCTCGCACCCGAAGGGCCCGCGGTGGTACGTACCGGTGGCTGACGAATCCATCGAGTCCTCATCCGAGCCGACCCCTTGACGTTCCTCGCCGGGCCACGGCTTCGCCGGCGCTTCTACGAGTTCAGCGTCCGGCATCACAGACGTCGCAATTGACGAACTTCACCTCGTCGCATGACCTATGACACAGCCCGGCGGTCAGGCGTTCCAGCGGAGCAGGCTGGGCCAGGCGAGGGCACTGACGAGGAGGCGGAGGACGGCGCCGGCGACCCAGGGGGCCACGAGACCGTAGGAGTCGGCGATCAGGCCACCGCACAGGGCGCCGAGCGGGATGGTGCCGAAGGTGATCATACGGCCGGCGCCGCTGACCCGGCCGAGGAGCTCGGCGGGGATGAGGCGCTGGCGCGTGGAGGCGGCCATCACGTTCCACAGGGCCACGGCCAGGGAGAAGACGGTGAACAGCGCGACCACGGTGACCGCGTTCCTGCCGACGAGGGCGATGCCCACCCAGCTCAGCGGGATCAACAACTGAACACCGAGAGCGACGGGCCTGCCGCCCAGGCGGGTGACGACGCGCTTGCTGATCAGCCCCCCGACCACGCCGCCGATCGCCATGGCGGCCACCAGCAGACCGTAACCGTCCTCCCCGACGTGCAGCACGTCACGGGCGAACAGCACCAGCGTGGACAGCGCCATGGTCTCGCAGAAGTTGCCGCCCCCTGCGATCAGCGTGAGCGTGCGGGGCAGGCGGTTGCGGACCAGCCAGCGCAGGCCCTCGCCGATCTCGGTGAGCATGGCCCGGCGCGGAGCCGTACGCCCGACGGCGCCGGAAGCCCGAATCCGAGTGATCATCACAAGGGCCAGCAGGAACATGACGGCGTCCAGCCAGAACGGCAGCGGCATCGCCAGCGCGAACAGCGCGGCACCCAGCGGCGGGCCGCCGAACTGGCGGAAGACCGCCTCGGTCGCGATCCTGCGCCCGTTGGCGACCTCCAGTTCCGCCCGGGGCACGACGGAAACGATCAGCGCCTCGCCTGCACCGGTGACCAGCAGCCCCGCCGTACCCACGCCGAAGGCCAGGACATAGAGCATCCAGATCCGGGCGGCGCCGAGGGTGACGAGCAGCGCCAGGACGGCGATCAGGGTCACGTGCACCGCCTGGGCGCCGATCATCAGCCGGCGCCGGTCGAAGCGGTCGACGTAGGCGCCGAACGGCAGGCTCAGCACCAGCCACGGCAGCGTGGCGGCCGCGGCCACGCCCGAGACGAGCGCGGGGTCGTCGGTGGTCGAGGCGGCCAGCAGCGGCATCGCGGCGACGAGGGCGCCGTCGCCGACGGTGGACAGAGCCCCGGCTCCCCACAGATGAAGCCAGTCCCTGCCCAGTCCCGACGTGGGGGAAACGGTGGTGGTCATGTCGGACAGAGTCCGGCGAAGCGGGCGGCCGAAGCTATTGTTTAGCCAGAACTACAGCGTGATCCACAGCGCGGGAGGGCCGGGGATGGCGGTCAGGATCACCCTGTCGCGGGCGGAGGTCGCCCGGGTGCGCTTCGCGATCTCGCCCCTCGCCGAGACGGTTCTCGCCGTCAAGCTGCTGGGCAGGCCCGGCTCCAACGCGGTGCACGACTCCTGGGTACGGCGGGCCAGAGGCGTCGTGGCCGGCGACCCCGACCTGCCGCTGCTGGCCTCCCTGACCGCCTTCGGAATCCCGGCCTTCCTCCTGCCGCCGCCGGACGGACCGGCCCCCGCCTTCGCCGACGAGGTGGAACGGGTGCGGGCCGCGCCCCACGACTTCTTCCTGTCCGAGCTCGCCGAGGCGGCGCGGGAGCAGACCCTTCCCGAGCCACGGGGGCACCGTGGGCTCGGCGAGTCGGGCGAGCCCCGTGAGCTTCTCCGGATTCAGGAGCTCCGCACCGACCCCGCCGCCGCGCTCGACCGGCTGGCGACCACGCTGGAGCGCTGTCACGCGAAGCTGGTCGAACCCCACTGGGGACGGATGCGGGCGATCCTGGAGGCCGACATCGAACACCGGGCGCGGGTCCTGGCCGGGCACGGGGTCGAGGGCCTGTTCGCCGCGCTGCACGAGGACATCACCTGGCGGGAGGGTGACCTGCTGGTGAGCGGGCGGCGCGGGCCGGGCTCCTTCACCGTCCACGTCGGCGGCCACGGCCTGGTGCTGTTCCCCACCATCTTCGGCTGGCCGTACATCAACATCGACCTGGCGCCGCTGGGCGCCGGATCCCTCCGCTATCCGGCACGCGGGCTCGGCACGCTCTGGGAGACCCCGGGACCGGTGCCCGAGGGGCTGGCCGCCGTGCTCGGCCGTACGAAGGCGGCGCTGCTGGAGGCGCTCAGCGAGCCACGCTCCACCAGCGAGCTCGCCGCGCGCCTGAACATCACGGCCAGCGCCGTCTCCCAGCACGTGGGGACATTGCGGGACGCCGGCCTGGTGACGACCCGCCGCAGCGGGCGTACGGCCGTGCACCTGCGCACCGAACGCGGAACGCGACTCACGCAGACCTGAACGTGGAAAAGCGCGCCCGTCCCGCCGGTAGCCGTATCAAATCAGAAAGTAATTGTTGGCCGTATTTTCCCCTCTTACGTCGACTCTAAACTCATTATTTAAGTAAGTGGGCGTGCGGGAATTCGGAGTTTTCGACGCCTATGTGATGGCTTGATTTATTTATTTCTTGCGCGGATCTTGTGGATGTGGGTGGCCGATGTGTAATTTCTGATCGTTTGCTTGAATAGCGCGCTCTGAACCGCCGGTCCTGGCCCTGCCATGGCTTCGGTGCGGGATGGGGCAACGCGATGGCCTCGGCTGTCGCGCTGACGGTTCGGAGGGTGACGGCGTATGCGCCGGAGTTCGTCATGGTCGCGTTCGGCCGGCCGTAAGGCTGGGATGACGGTGGCACTCACGACGGCGCTGATGCCGGGATTACCGTTGTTCCAGGCGCTTCCGGTGACCGCCGCGGTGCAAGCGGCCGTATCGGTTCAGGGCGCCGCTGATTCGCCGAAGCAATTGACCGGTTCGGCGGCGGGTCTGCCGTCACTTGTGGGGGCGGACCGCACGTCGACAACGACGCAGACGAAGGACTCCTCGCCATAGGTCAAGCCGCCGGAGAAGGCCCTGCCGCTCGAAGGCCGGTTCGTGAAGGAGCCGGCGCCTCGCCGGACGGCGCCCCCGCCCTCGTCGAAGACGAAAAGTCAGGCCAAGTCACAGGCGCAATCAGCGGTGACGGCATCGGCGACGGCGACGTCATGGCCGGGCGGCGTTGTCGGCTTCAACTTCCAGGTCTGTGACAGCCCGTCAATGTCAGGGAATTGTTTGTCCTCCGACGACTACGGTCAGAGCTGTTGCGGATTGTCCGGCCAGTGGAAGTCGCCCGAAGGAATGTTGGCATGGGGCCAGGAGTACCGGTGGCGGGTGTATGCCACGGACGCTCCCACCATCGGCGGGCAGGGAGCCCACTCCTCGATGCGTTCGTTCATCGTGGGAGTGCGTCAGCCGTCGATCACCTCGAACCTGTCGGCACGGGGGATCGACGGTCAGGAGTTCTTTCAGTCCACCGGCAACTACACGACCGCCTTCACCGATGTCTCGGTCAAGACCGCGGGGCCGCCTCTGTCGGTGCGCTCCTACAACACCATGGACCCGTGGCGGGACAGCGCGTTCGGGGCGGGCTGGTCGACCCGCTTCGACATGCGGATCGTGCCGGAGACGATCCGCGGTTTTGAGGCTCTCCTGGTGATCTACCCGGATGGGTACACGGTGCGGTTTGCCGACAAGAAGGACGGGACCTTCCAGTCACCGCCGGGCATGTACGCCACCGTGGCCAAGGTTGTCGAGGGCGGCTGGCGGCTGATGGACAAACCGGCCACCTCGCCTATCGTCTCGGCCGACTCCAGCTACGACGGCGCCGGGATCGGCCTGTGCATCCCTGTCCGGCAACCCGCCGACGGCCGGCCCCTTGACATCGACACCCGCACCCGCAACATGCTGCTACGCGCGCTGCGCTGCCGGGGAGAACGCGGCTTCGCTCTCCTCACGCAAGGTTGGCGCACCCTGCAGGGCATCGCCGTCGGCCCCAGCAAGATCGGTGACATCGCCCGCGCCGCACTTGTCCTCACCCGTTTCGAGCAGGGCAGACTCATTTAAAAGTCGCTGAGATCACCTAGGTGACCATCCGGGTTCATGCCGCTGCGGACTGGGCGCTATGGGCCACGCCGGGGAAGCTGCACGATACGGGTGTTCGACAACCGCATCGACGTCGCCGCCCTGTTGAGGTGTCCTTTGCGTGGCATGTCGGGAAAGGCTGGATCGTTGAGTCGTTGCGGGCGGATGGTGCACGGAATCAGAATCCAGGCCTCCACGTCATGACGCCTGATGCTTGCGTCATGACGTGGAGTGGGCCTTGAGCCCATCGCAGGCCGTCGAGTTAATGATGATCTGGCTTATAATAGGTTTCCTCATCATTGATGGAGGCCTGTGTGGACAAGCCCGCGGAGATGTTCGACCGGGACTACGAGTGGTCCGAGCTGACACGCTTCGTCGGCTATCCGGGACCGGAGGCCGCGCTCGGCGTGGTGTCCGGGCGGCGGCGCCAGGGCAAGACGTTCCTGCTGGACGCGGTCTGCCGGGCGGCGGGCGGGTTCTACTTCGCCGCGACCGAGGCGACCGAGGCCGAGTCCCTGCACCAGTTCGGTACGGCGCTCGCCCGCCATCTCGGCGAACCGGCCCCTCGCAGGTTCGCGCACTGGGACGAGGCCGTCGAGGTGCTCATGACCATCGCCACCGCCGGGCCGATCCCCGTGGTCCTCGACGAGTTCCCCTACCTGGCCAAGGCCTCCCCACATCTCCCCTCTCTCATCCAGCGTGCTCTGGGCCCGCAGGGGCAGCGTCATGGCAGCCCGGTACGGCTGCTGCTGTGCGGGTCGGCGCTGTCCTTCATGGGCTCCCTGCTCGCGGGAAACGCCCCACTTCGCGGCCGTGCGAGCTTGGAGCTGGTCGTGCCCACCCTCGACTACCGGCTGGCCCGTGACTTCTGGGACATCGCCGACCCCGCTCTGGCGCTGCTCGTCAACGCCGTCGTCGGCGGCACCCCGGCCTACCATCGCGAGTTCACCCTCGGCGACACCCCCGCCGGCGTCGACGACTTCGGCCCGTGGGTGATCAGGAACGTGCTCAACCCCGGCCGTCCTCTGTTCCGCGAGGCCAGATTTCTCCTCGCCGAGGAGTCGGAGCTACGGGACACCGCCCTGTACCACGGCGTTCTGTCGGCGATCGCGAACGGCGACCACACGCGCGGTGGCATCGCCGGCTACCTGGGCCGTAAATCCACCGACCTGAGCCATGCCCTGACGATCCTGGAAGACGTCGGGATGATCGCCCGGGATCCCGACGCCTTCCATGGCAAGCGCTCCGCCTACCGCATCACCGAACCCATTCTCAGCTTCTACCACGCGATCATGAGGCCGGAATGGACGGACCTGGAACGCCCCGGTTACGCCCAACAGGTCTGGGACCGTTCGCAGACGACGTTCCGCAGCAAGGTCCTCGGCCCGCACTTCGAACACCTCGCCCGTACATGGGCCCGCTGGTACGCCGCCGCCGAGACCCTCGGTGGCCTGCGCACCCGCGTCGCCTCCGGCGTCCTGCCCGACCCGGCCGCCAAGGCCAGCCATGAGATCGACGTCGTCGTCTTCGGCCGTGACGACGACGGCCGAGAGGTCATCCTCGCGATCGGCGAGGCGAAGTGCGGCGACGTGATCGGCAGTGGTCGCCTCGAGCGCCTTGAGCGTCTCCGCGAGCTCCTCGTCCAGCGTGACGACCGGGCCACTCCGCAGACCCGGCTTCTGCTGTTCAGCGCAGCCGGTTTCATGCCCCAGATGCGGGAGATCGCCCAGGGTCGTGCGGACCTGCAGCTCGTCGACCTCGACCGCCTCTACGGGGACTCCTGAGGGCCACTGCTAGGCGAATCGCAGATGCACGGCAAGGCGGCGGCCGGGACCGGCGGCCTCGGCTCGCTCTGCGGCTGCCGGGAGTCCTGCCGGCGCGCTGCGGATCTCTTGCTCATATCGGTGGCGAGGCAAGACGCCGCCGGGTCGCGGACCGGCGCGCCGGAGCCGTCACCGGCTGGACCATTTCGGCGGAGGGGTGTTTCGCGATGGGCGACTCGGTGCAGGTTGTCCTGTGACGGCGGTCGCCGACAGGCCGCCCGGCCCGATGGACCGCCCGGTCTGACAGCTCGCCCGGTCTGACAGGCCGCCCGGTCTGGCGGGCCGTCCGACCCGACGGTCGAGATGCCGTACGGCGCGGCCGGAACGCGTGTCGCCCGCGTGATCCGCGTTCCCCGCTTTGGCGTCATCCGAGGTCATGTGCTCAAATATTAGGCGTTTGCAATTATTGCATTCGCGCATATTTGTCGAAGCCATCCAAGGGGGAGAAGTGCAGACGATCACTCTGAACAACGGGATCTCCATGCCGCAGCTCGGCTTCGGCGTGTTCCAGGTGCCCGAGGACGAGACGGCGCGGGCGGTGGCCGACGCGCTCGAAGCCGGTTATCGCAGCATCGACACCGCCGCGATCTACGGCAACGAGCGCGGCGTGGGCCAGGCGCTGGCCGCCTCCGGCCTGCCCCGCGACGATCTGTTCGTCACCACCAAGGTGTGGAACTCCGACCAGGGCTACGACTCCACCCTCACCGCCTTCGACACCAGCCTCGCCAAGCTGGGGCTCGACCATCTCGACCTGTATCTCATCCACTGGCCCACGCCGGCCAGGGACCTGTACGGCGAGACCTGGAAGGCGATGGAGAAGCTCCTGGCCGACGGCCGCGTCCGCGCCATCGGCGTGTCCAACTTCCAGCCCGCGCACCTGACGCGTCTCATCGAGGCGGCCGGGGTCATCCCGGCGGTCAACCAGATCGAGCTCCACCCGAACCTGCAGCAGGCCGAGCTACGTGAGTTCCACGCCCGGCACGGCATCGTCACCGAGGCGTGGAGCCCGCTGGCCCAGGCGGGCGTGCTGGAGGACCCGGTGGTCACCGAGATCGCCGGGCGGCATGGCAGGACCCCGGCCCAGGTCGTGCTGCGCTGGCACGTCCAGCTCGGCAACGTCGTGATCCCCAAGTCGGTCACCCCGGCACGGATCAGGGAGAACATCGACGTGTTCGACTTCGCCCTCACCGACGACGACATGAAGGCGATCGCCGGGCTGAACAAGGGTGCCCGCATCGGCCCGGACCCCGACACCTTCAACGCATGACTGGCCCTACCGCCCGTCGCCCTCCTCCGTGATCCGCTTGGCCAGCCAGTGGTAGGAGGCCTTCGGGGTGCGCTCGCCGGTGGTGAAGTCGACGTGCACCAGGCCGAAGCGCTGGTCATAGCCCTCGGCCCACTCGAAGTTGTCCAGCAGGGACCAGACGTAGTAGCCGCGCACGTCCACGCCCTCGGCGCGGGCCCGCTGGACGGCCTCGATGTGACCGTCGAGGTAGGCGATCCGGGCCTGGTCGTCGACCGTTCCGTCCGGGCCGGGCACGTCAGGCTGGGAGCAGCCGTTCTCGGTGACGTAGACAGGCGGGAGGGCGTCGCCGTACCGCGCCTTGAGGCCGGTCAGGAGCTCGCGCAGGCCGTCGGGGACGACGGGCCAGCCGAAGGCGGTGGTGGGGTGGCCGGTGACGCCGGCGTCGGTGAAGGGGAGGCCCTCGTCGGCTGGGGCGGCGATCCGGGTGGGGTTGTAGTAGTTGATGCCGATGCCGTCGAGGCGGGCGCCGATCAGGTCGAGGTCGCCGTCCCGGACGCAGTCGAGGGTCACGCCGTATGCCGACAAATCTGGATACCTTCCCAGAAGCACCGGGTCGTTGAACAGGCGGTTGTGCAGGGTGTCGTAGGCGTCGGCGGCGGCCAGGTCGGCGGGGTCGTCGGAGGCGGGCCAGACGGGGGTGCAGTTGTTGGTGATCAGCACCTTCTCCGCGCCCCGCTCGCGCAGCGCCGCCGTGGCCAGGCCGTGCCCGAGCAACTGGTGGTGGGCCACCGGGAGCGCGTCCAGGAACAGCGTCCTGCCCGGAGCATGGGTCCCCATGGCGTAGCCGAAGACCATGTGCACGAAGGGCTCGTTCAGGGTGATCCACATGGGGATCCGATCGGCGAGACGGTCGGCCACCACGGCGGCGTACTCGGCGAACCGGTAGGAGGTGTCGCGGTTGAGCCAGCCGCCCTCGTCCTCCAGGGCCTGCGGCAGGTCCCAGTGGAACAGCGTGGCCGCCGGGACGATCCCCCGGTCGCAGAGCGCGTCCGTCAGCCGGTCGTAGAAGTCCAGACCCGCCTGGTTGACCGGGCCCCTGCCATCGGGCTGGACGCGGGGCCAGGCGATGGAGAAGCGGTAGGAGTTCGCTCCCAGCCCGGCCATCAGCGCGACGTCCTCGGGCCAGCGGTGGTAGTGGTCGCAGCTCACGTCGCCGGTGTGCCCGTCGCGGACCCGGCCGGGCTCATGGGCGAAGGTGTCCCAGATCGACGGGCCCCGGCCGTCCTCGGCGACGGCGCCCTCGATCTGGTAGGACGCGGTAGCCGTACCCCAAAGGAACATCCTGACCTCCAGATTGTATGAGTGCGGCTCATGTTAGCCCCTGGCGGTCTTGTGTAGGGGATGATGGAGCGATGACGAACGTTTCCGGGGGGACGCTGCGCCGCCGCCCCGCCCAGCGGCGCAGCCTGGAACGGGTCGAGCGCATGCTGGACGAGTGCGCGCGGCTGCTGGACGAGGTGGGCTACGAAGCGCTGACGACCAAGGAGGTCGCGCGGCGCGCGGAGGTGCCGATCGGCACCTTCTATCAGTTCTTCCCGGACAAGCAGGGGCTGGTGCGGGCGCTGGCGCTACGCAACCTGGAGGCCTTCCTCGGCCGGGTGACCGCCCGGCTGTCGGCCGTGCGCCTGTCGGAGTGGACCGAGGTCGTGGACCTGGCGATCGACGAGTTCGTCGCGATGAAGCGGTCCACGCCGGGCTTCGCCGTCGTCGACTTCGGCGAGGTGTTGCCCTCTCCGGGCGGTCCGGCGATCAAGGGGACCGAGCGGATGCTCGACGCCGCGCTGGAGAACAACGTCATCGTCGCCGACCGGCTCCGCGCGATCACCATCGAGCTGCTCGGCGCCCCCATCGGGCCGAGCCTGGACCGGGCGCTGGTCGTCGCGGTCGAGGCCGCCGACGCCGTGCTCAAGCTCGCCTTCCGCGCCCGGCCCGACGGCGACCCCGAGCTGATCGCCGAATGCAAGCTCCTGGTCCGCCGCTACCTGTCCGACCACCTGCCCCCGGCCTGAACCGCCCGGCCGGAGGCCATCCGTCCGACCATCCGCCCGCCGGCCCCCGGCCTGAACCGCTCGGCCGATCACCTTCGAGCCGCTCGGGCGTCACCTGCCCGATCATCTTCGAGCCGGCCGGGCGTCACCTGTCCGACCGTCCGCCCGACCGTCCGCCTGTCCGGCCGCCCGCCTGTCTGCCCCGAGAGCGAGCCGCCGCCTCGGTGACCCGCCGTTCCTCCCGGCCCCGCGCCGCCGGGCGTCGGCGAATCGCCACACCCCCAGGGGCGTGGGCGTCAGGAACCACAGTTCCCCCATCGGTGTCATCGGACCGCGTCCAGACGGGCGCGGAGCTCGTCGTCGAGCTTGAGGTCCACGGCGCCGAGGGCCTCCTCCAGCTGGGCGAGGGAGCTCACGCCGACGATCGGGATCGTCGGGAGATCGCCGCCGATCAGCCAGGCCAGCACCACCTGGTTGACGGTCGCGCCGAGCTCACCCGCCACCTCGCGCAGTACGGCGAGCCCATGGGTCGTGCCCGGGTGGTCGTAGCCCTCCGGGATCGGCCGGTCCCGGCGGGTGTAGGCGCCGGCCATGAGCGTGTTGTACGCCCACAGGGTCACGTCCGGCTCGGAACGCAGATAGTCGATCATCTCGTCCTGCACGAGGACGTGTCCCGACTCCGCCAGCCTTACTCCCGGACGGGGCCTGAGGTAGGTGTGGCGCAGCTGCACCCTGGTGTAGGCGGGCCAGCCGTTGGCCCGCGACAGGGCGCGGGCCCGCTCCAGGCGCCAGGCCGCGACGTTGCTCGCGCCGATCTCGCGGACCTGGCCCGCCCCGACCAGCTCCGCGAAGGTGCCGAGGGTCTCCTCCAGGGGTACGGACCGGTCCTCGACGTGGGCCCAGTACACATCGACGTGGTCGGTCCCGAGCCTGCGCAGGCTGCCCTCGACGGCCGACCTGATCGCGACGGCGGACAGCCCCTCGGCCGAGTCCAGGGTCCGGTCGCCGGGGACCGTCGGCCGGGCGCCGCACTTGGTGCTCAGCACGACCCGGTCCCGGTTGCCACGGGCGGCCAGCCAGCGGCCGATGGCCAGCTCGCTCTCGTCGCCGGTGGCGCCCTCGTTCCAGAAGGGGTAGTTGTTCGCGGTGTCCAGCAGCGTGCCGCCGGCGTCGACGAACCGGTCCAGGATCGCGAAGGTCGTCTCGTCGTCCAGGGAGGTGCCGAAGGGGATGGTGCCCAGGGCCAGGGGAAGATCGGTCATGGGATCAACCCTGCAGTCTGGAGCCCACTCCAGGTCAAGCCGGAGCATTTCGCTTGACCTGGAGTGGGCTCCAGGTGGGATGCTGCCACGCGTGAGCGTCTACACACCGGGACAGGTGGCCGAGGAGACCGGATTCAGCCTCGACACCCTGCGCTACTACGAGCGGATCGGGTTGCTGGAGCCCATCGGCCGCAACGCGGCCGGGCAGCGACGGTTCACCCAGGACGACATCGGCTGGCTCGGCATGATCCGCTGCCTGCGGGACACCGGGATGCCGATCGCGGAGATGATCCGCTTCGCGGAGCTGGTCCGGACGGGCGAGCACACGATCCGTGACCGGATCGCGCTGCTCGACGCCCACGACCGGCGGGTCGAGGCTCAGGTGGCGAACCTGCGCGAGAAGCAGAGGGCGATCCGAAACAAGATCAATTACTATCGTGCGGTGGTTGATTAGAAGCCGTACGGCCGCTTTGCCCCAGGACAGCCGCCCCTTTTCAGTCCTGCTGTTAGACCGGTGGACAGTGACCGGCAGCAGGATCGGGGGAGGGGCCCATGGCCGCCGCACCACGGGCGCGCCGGATCAACATTCCACTCCGGCGTGTCGCTCTGGTGTGCGGGGTGATGCTGTTCGCCCTGCTCGCGAAGGTGTCCTACCTCCAGACGTTCGGCGCCGACCGGCTCAGCGCGGACCCGCGCAACCACCGAAAGATGATCACACGCTTCGACGACCCCAGGGGCGAGATCCTGCTCCGCGACGACACGGTCATCGCGACCAGCGAGGAGAACGAGGGCGGCGCGTTCCGGTATCGGCGGGTCTACCCTCAGGGCCCGCTCTACGCTCCGGTGACCGGGCACATCTCGATCTACGGCGAGAGCGGCATCGAGGCGGCCGAGGACGCCGTGCTGGTCGGCGCCGACGCCGGGGTGAAGGTGTGGTCGCTGGTGAACGGCGCCGAGAACGGGGCCACGATCAGGCTCACCATCGACGGCCGGGCACAGCGGGCCGCCTACGAGGCGTTGCGCGCCACCGGGCTGCCCGGGGCCGCCGTGGCGATCAACCCCAACACCGGCGCGATCCTGGCGATGGCGTCCTTCCCCTCCTACGACCCCAACCTCTACACGACCTTCGACGGCGCTCGGCTCGACAAGGTGGACAGGCGGCTGCAGGGCGATCCCGGCAACCCGCTGCTGAACCGGGCGATCCAGCGGAACTACCCACCGGGATCCGCCTTCAAGATCGTCACCAGCGCGGCGGCACTCGGCTCGGGAAGATACAGCCCGACCACCAGGGTCGACGCGCCCACCACGCTCCGCCTTCCCGGCACCGGCACCTACCTGCGCAACTCGGGCGGAGCGGCCTGCGGCGACGGCAACCCGCCGCTGGCCTACGCCTTCAAGACCTCGTGCAACACCCCGTTCGCGAAGATCGGCCTCGATCTCGGCCAGGACGCGCTGCGCGAGCAGGCCGAGGCGTTCGGCTTCGGCGCCGACGACCTCACCGTCCCCATGCCCGTGGCCAGGAGCGTGTATCCGTCGAGAATGGACCGGGCACAGACCGCGATGTCGGCGCTGGGACAGTTCGACGACCGGGCCACCCCGCTCATGATCGCGATGATCTCGGCGGCGGTCGCCAACGACGGCCTGCTGATGCGCCCGTACCTGGTGCAGGAGGTCCGCCTCTCCGACGGCACGACGGTCAGCGAAGCCGATCCGTCGTGGTATCGGCGCACGCTCGACGAGGACGCGGCCAACCGGATCACCGCGATGATGGTCACCGTCACCCAGCCCGGTGGCACCGGTACGGCCGCCGCCATCCCGGGCATCGACGTCGCGGCCAAGACCGGCACCGCCGAGAACGCCGCCTCCGGGCAGGATCACGCCGTCATCACCGCCTTCGCCCCGGCGGCCAACCCCCGGGTGGCCGTGGGAGTCCTGGTCGAGCGCGGCGGATTCGGCGGCCGGGTGGCGGCGCCCATCGCCAAGGCCGTCCTGCGGGCCGTACTGGAGGATTCGGACTGAGTGGTGCCGGGCTCCACCGGATCCCCGGGGCCGTCCCGCGAGCCGTACCGGAGGATCCGGGGTGAACGGATGGGGCCCCGCCGGATCACGTGGCCCCGTCGCGGACTCGGGTCCGGCGGGAGCGAGCCTCGCCGGGCCGTCGTGTCGCGGGGGCTCAGCCCGCGTAGGCGCTGGCCTGCAGGCCGTAGAGGTCGGCGTAGAGGCCGTTGACCCGGATGAGCTGGTCGTGGGTGCCCTCCTCGGTGACCTTGCCGTGGTCCAGGACGTAGATCCGGTCGGCGTAGCGGACGCTGGCCAGCCGATGGGTGATCAGCAGGACGGTGCGGCCGTCGGCATGCCGCCGGATGCGCTCGAAGAGGGCGTGCTCGGCACGGGCGTCGAGGGCGGCGGTGGGCTCGTCGCAGATCAGCAGGGGGGCGTCCCGGTGAAAGCCGCGAGCGACCGCGATCCGCTGCCACTGGCCGCCGGACAGCTCCTGACCGTCCTTGAACCGCCGGTCGAGCAGGGTGTCGTAGCCGAGGGGCAACTCGGCGACGACCTGGTCGGCGCCCGCCACCTCCGCCGCCGCGGCCAGCACGTGCTCTCCCTTGTCGGCGCCCATGCTGATGTTGTGCCTGGCGGTCAACGGCCAGCGCGTGTGGTCCTGGGCGATGACCGCGATGCGGTGCCGCAGCTGGTCGGGGTCGACGTCGGTGAGGTCGGTGTCGTCCCACCGGACGTGCCCGCCGTCCGGCTCGTAGAGGCCCGACAGGATCTTGGCCAGCGTGGTCTTGCCAGAGCCGTTCTCGCCGACGAGGGCGATCACCTCGCCCCGGTCGATGCGGACGGACACCCCCTGGAGGGCGGGGATGCTGGAGCCGGGATAGGTGAAGACCAGGTCCTCGGCGGTGATCCGTTCGAACGTCTCGGGAGCCCGCCCGGAGGGCCCGGTGTCCATCCGGCGCTCCGCGTCGGCGCAGAAGTCGAGGAAGTCGGTGAAGTAGAGGCCCTCCTCGTAGAGGCGGTTGGTGGCGAACATCAGGTTGGCGAGATACGACTGGCCCGAGCGGATCGCCAGCACGGCCGTGCCCGCCACCGCCAGCGGCACCGCGCCCACCGCCAGCAGGACGCCCAGGGCGACGTAGACGACGGCCGTCCCGACCCCGCCGAGTGCCTCGCCGACGATCCGCGCGAACGTCTGCCGGCGCGCCAGCTTCAGCAGGACGGACTGCTCGGCTGTGGCCACGGCGTCGTACATTCGCATCAGGAAGCCCCGCATGGTGAACGAACGCACCTCGGCGGCCGGCTCGCGCTCCGCCAGCAGCTCCGCGATGATCCACTTGCGGCGGCTGGCGGGGATCAGCGCGTACATCGTGGTGTAGCGCATCCGTGCCGAGCGGATCGCGGCCCACGCGTCCGGCACCACAGCCAGCACCAGCAGCGGCAGGAGCACCGGGTGAAGCACTCCGAGCACACCCGCCGCCGCGATGATCCCGATGATCGCGGTCAGCACGTTGATGGTCGTGCCGACCACCACGTCCGCCATGGCCACCCCGCGTGACCTGGCCCGCTGGAGCGCGTCGTGGAAGTCCGGGTCGTCGAAGGCGGCCAGGCCGACCCGGCTGGTCAGTCCGTACAGCCGCTCCTCGGCGATCCGGCTGACCTGCGGGTCCAGCCGGGACTGCGCCCAGCCCGCGCCCGCCTGCATCAGCGTGCGCAGGGTGCCGGCCACGCCCACCACGATCAGGCTGGGCAGGGCGGCCATCACCCGTTCCGGAGTGGGGCCCGCCGCGAACAGAGCCGACAGCACCCCGGTCGTGGCGAGCAGCCCGAACGCGGTGAAAACGCCGCCGAGCAGGCTCAGAATGATCGCGGTGGCGGTGTCACGGGGGCTGGCCAGCCATGCCAGCCGTACGGCCTGCGACACCAGCGCGGGCAGCCGCCGCGCGATGGCCAGGAAGCCGATTCCGGTCATCTTGCCGACGTGGGCGTGCCATTCGGAGAGGTTGAGCTCGCCGAGCTCGGGAGCGGGTTCGTGGGAGGTGTCCTCCATGGTCGCGGTGCGGGAAACAGGTTTCTGGGGAGTGTCCGCCATGGGTGCAGTGTGAATCGCCGCACTGACAATCCGCCATCGGATGGCCGCGTACGGTCAGCCCCGGCCCGCCATCGGATGGCCGCGTACGGTCAGCCCCGGCCTGCCGCCGTGGGAGCGCTCCGTGCCGCGGGCCGGGCGCGGGTTCGCGGTGGCGAGCTTGGAATACCGGCGGGCCGGCGCGGGTGGCGGCTGGCGGCTGGCCGTACACCTTCCTCGACGTCGCCGCCGCCTCCGGATCCGCCTGACTCGCCGGGCCGCCTGGAACGCCGGCACTCCCATCGCGTGTGAAGGCGACGCGATAACGCGTCGGGCGCGGCCCCGGTAATCCGAGCGCGTGTGAAGGCGACGCGACAACGCGTCGGGCGCGGCCCCGGTAATCCGAGCGTGCGAAATGGGGCTAAGCCTGGGCACGGCACGGTAATTGGTGTCACACTTTCTGTGACGGCTGGCCCGCGACCTCCCCTAAGAGCCGATGACACAGGACACCGCACACGCTTCCCTCACCGGCGGCAACCTTCCCCTCGAACCCAATGCCTTCGTCGGCCGTGAAGGCGACGTGGAGGAGCTGGTCGAGTTGCTGGGCGTCGCCCGGTTGGTGACCCTGTGCGGGGCGGGGGGCATCGGCAAGAGCAGGCTGGCGATCCGGGTGGCGACCCAGGTGGCGGCGGAGTTCTCCGGGGGCGTCTGGCTGGTGGAGCTGGCCGAGGCCGTGCGCGGTGAGCTGATCGCGCCCCGCGTGGCCACCGTGCTCGGAGTGAAGGCCGAGCCGCCGCGCCCGCTGGCGGACACGCTGATCGACGCCCTCGGCGACCGGAGCCTGCTGCTGATCATCGACAACTGCGAGTCGCTCATCGAGGAGTCCGCCCGGTTCTGCCGGGCGGTGCTCACCGTCTGCCCGAACGTGCGCGTGCTCACCACCAGCCGCGAGCCGCTTCGGGTGGCGGGGGAGACCGTGTGGCGGGTGCCGCCGCTCTCGCTGCCCCGCACCGGTGTCGAGGACCTCGCCGGCAGTGAGGCCGTGCGGCTCTTCGTCGACCGGGCCACCGCCGCCTCGCGCGGCTTCGCCGTCACCGAGCACAACGCCGCCGACATCGCCAGCCTGTGCGAGGCGCTCGACGGGATGCCCCTGGCCATCGAGCTGGCCGCCGCGCTGTGCAGGGTGCTGACGGTGGAGCAGATCCACGCCCGGATCAGGGACCGGTTCCGGCTGCTGTCCACCGGTGACAGGATGGCCCCGGCCAGGCACCAGACGCTCCGCGCGACCGTCGACTGGAGCTACCAGCAGCTCATGGAGCCCGAGCGGATCCTGCTGCGAAGGCTGGCGGTGTTCACCGGGGGGTGGACGCTGGACATGGCCGAGCAGGTCTGCGCGGGCGACGGCCTGTGGGCCGAAGACGTCCTGAGCGTGCTGTGCGACCTGGTCGACAAGTCCCTTGTGCTGGCCGACGCCGAGGTCGCGGGCGAGACGCGCTACCGGATGCTGGAGACGATCCGCCAGTACGCCGCCGAGCAGCTCGACACCTCCGGCGAGGAGGCCGCGCTGCGGCGGCGGCACCGGGATCACATGATCGAGATCGCCGGCCGCATTCACCGGACGATCGTCCGGCGTCCCCGCCCGGCCTGGACGGAGATCTGCCCGATGCTGGTCCTGCTGGACGAGCTGCAGGCCAACGTGTGGGCGGCGGTGCGCTGGTCGGCCGAGGCGGGCGACCCGGAGAGCGCCCTGCGCCTGCTGGTCCTGCTCCGCTGGCCGACCATCGCCGGCGGCAGGTTCACCCCCGCCGACGAGTGGCTCGACCGCCTGCTCGCGGTGGAGCCTGCGGAGCTGACGCCGAGCATGCGCGGTGACGCCCTCGCGCTGCGCGGACAGGTCGCCTTCGGGCAGGGCGACCCCGACACCGCACAGGTCGCCTGCACCGCCGCGGCCGAGCTGTGCCGGACGACGGAGCTGCACGGGCCGCTGAGCGGGGCGCTCGCCATCCTCGCCTGGGTGGCCATCTACCAGCGCCGGCCGGAGCGGGCCAGGTCCTTCCTGGACGAGGCGCTGGAGGCGGTGCGCAGGGTCGACGATCCATGGCACGAGATGGTGATCCGTTCCATGGAGGGGACGTTCGCGCTGTCGGAGGGGCGGGCCAAGGAGTCGCAGCGCTCCTTCGAGGCCGCGCTGGCCATCGCGCACGAGCTCGACAACCACTGGGCGGCCCCGGTCGCGCTCATCGGCCTGGCCCAGGTCGCCTGGCTCCGCGGAGACCTGGCGGAGGCCCGCGCCTACTACGAGCAGGCACTCGACCTGCTCCAGGACATCACGGCCCACTGGCAGACCATCACCTGCCTGTCGGGCCTGGGCCGGATCGCCCTGGCCCAGGGCGATCTCGTCACCGCGCGCGTCAGGCTGATAGAGAGCCTGCGGCTGTGCCAGGGGACGGGCCAGCGGCTCGGTGTGGCCCGGCGGATCGAGACGCTCGCGCAGCTCGCGCTGGCCGAAGAGGACGACCGCCGGGCCGTCCGCCTCGCCGGGGCCTCCGCCGCGATCCGCAGCGCGATGAGCGGCGCCATCCTGCCGTCCGGCTTCGGCGCGCGAATGGAGGAGCTGCTCCAGCCCGCCCGGATGCGGCTCGGCGACGCGCTGGTCGCCCAGCTGTGGGCGCACGGCCAGGAGATGTCCCAGGACCAGGCGGTCCGCTACGCGTTGCAGGGCGACGAGCAGTCCGACGCCCCCATGATGGTGGGCAGGCACCCGGTCGCCGCACCGCTCACCACGCTCACCGGCCGGGAGTGGGAGATCGCCGAACTGATCGCCCGGGGGCTGAGCAACAAGGCCATCGCCGACGAGCTGGTGATCAGCCCAGCGACCGCGGCCCGGCACGTGGCCAACATCCTGGCGAAGCTCGGCTTCTCCTCGCGCACCCAGGTGGCCACCTGGGTCATCGAGCAGAACCGCGGCTGAGGCGCCCGCCGATCCCGGCCCTGGACCTGTCCCGCCGTCCGGTGCCCGCGCGACGGTCCCACCACCCGCCGTCCGGCGCCCGCGCGTCGGTTCCGCTGTCCGGTGCCTACACATGGGCCCTACACATCGGGGGCCGCATAGATACATCTCGGGATACGCACTCCGGAGCATGCGCCGTCACCTCTGTCCGCCGTACGTTTCCATCGTGTTCGACCGACGACGCCCAGCCTTCCGCACCGCCCCCGCCTCGGCGGCGGTCCGGTACGGCAGGCCCACACCATCCCCGGCGTCTCGGTCGAGCACACCGGGAACGTCGCGTGTCCTTCCCAACGGCCGAGGTCTCCTCGGAGGGGTGGGGACCAAAGGCCACGGGCCACGCGACAGCGGGCCCGAGTCGCGCAGGGCTCGGGCCCGCCTTCCAGGGGGGACCGGGTGCCGAATACACACTCATCTACATACATCTGCCGATGCCCGGGCGAAGAGGCCGGCCGTACCGTCGGCGAAATGAGACCCACCTCGTCCATCAAGGGCACCGTCACCGAGGCGGTGTTCGGTTGCGCGCACGAGCGTGGTGACCGGCCCGCGCTGATCGACCTCGGCGCGGGAGTGGTGTACGGCTATCGCCGCCTGGCCGACGAGGTGACGCGCGGAGCCTCCGGGCTGGTGCGCAGGGGCGCCCGGCAGTGCCAGGTGTCGGGGATCCACGTCGACAACGCCGCCGCGCAGACCCTGGCGGTGCACACCGTCATCGCGGCCGGTGGGGTGGCGGCGCCGATCCCGTTTCCGAGCGGTGAGACGGCCGGGCTGCTGGCCCGGTGGGACGCGCGGCTGCTCATCACGACTCCCGAGCTGGCCGAGACGTCGCTGCAGGCCGCAGAGGCGTCCAGGGTCCGCCAGGTGATCGCGTTCGGCCAGGCGCGCGACACCGTCGACTTCGCCGACCTGCTGCTGCTCGACCCTGGCCCGCTGCCCCTGTTCGACCCGTCCGTCCAGCCCGCGCTGCTGACCGAGGACGAGGGCCTGCTCACCCATAGCGACCTGATCGTGCGAATGCACGAGATGGACAAGGGTGCGGCGTTGGAGAAGTCCGACGTCCTCCTGGTGACCTGGCCCCTGGCCTGCGCCCTGGCGATGACGACCCTGGTCGGACTGGCACTGATGCGCGGCGCGCTGGTGGTGGTGGCTCCCGGCCTGTCGCCCGCCGAGCTCTCGGCGACCATCCATGACTTCGGGGTCACCGTCATGGCCCTGCTCGACGGGACCGTTCAGCGGGTCTAGCCGTACGGCCTGCGCGAGCGCCGTTGCCGGGCGTGGACGCCGGGGATCTGGACCAGGGCGTGTCCCGTGGATCATTGGACCAGGGGCGGGACCGCGAGCCGGAGGCGGGCGGCGGCGCCGCGAGACGTCGCGGGTGATCGCCGGGCGGTCACGGCGGCCGGGGATCCACGAGGTATGGCAGGCGGAGCTGGGCGGGATGCGTGCGCGGCTGGTACGGGATGCGTAGAAGTTATCCGCGCATGCCTTGACGCCGCTCGGTGACAAGTGGGTTGATTGATCTACTGACAACGTTGTCATCGTGCTCGGGGGATTCTGTGGAACCTCGACCCCGAAGGGACGGGAAGCTATGCGACGACGGTGGATGACGGCCGTCGCGGTCACCGTGGCAGGCCTGCTCACCCTGACCGCTTGTGGCGACGGCGGCGGTGGCGCCGCGCAAGGTCCGCAGGCCGACGGAAAGAAGAAGGTCGAGGTCTTCTCCTGGTGGACGGGACCGGGTGAGGCCGACGGCCTGAAGGCCATGAAAGAGATCTTCGAGAAGCGCAACCCCGGCCTGACGTTCTTCGACGCGGCCGTGGCGGGTGGCTCCGGTGACAAGGCGCGTGCGCTGCTGGCCACCAAGTTGCAGGCCGACACCCCGCCGGACACCTTCCAGGGGCACGCGGGCGCCGAGTTGCAGGGCTACATCAAGGCCGGTGACCTGGAGCCGGTCAACTTCCTCTATGACGAGCTGAAGTTGAAGGAGGTCTTCCCGCAGCAGCTGATCGACCAGATCAGTGTGGAGGGGAAGATCTACTCGGTCCCGGTCAACATCCACCGCTCCAACGTGATGTGGTTCAACCCCGCCGTGCTCAAGGAGGCGGGTGTCACCGAGGTGCCCAAGACGATCGAGGAGTTCGTCGCGGCGCTGGAGAAGGTCAAGCAGAAGGGCAAGGTCCCGCTGGCGATCGGCTCCGAGTGGACGATGGTGCACCTGCTGGAGAGCGTGCTGCTCGGCTCGCTCGGCACCGAGGCCTACAACCAGCTCTGGACCGCGAAGTCCGACTGGTCGGGCCCGGCGATGACCAAGGCGCTGAACGACTTCAAGACGATCCTGTCCTACGCCGGAGACCCCGCCGACGACTGGCAGCCCGCGGCCAAGCAGGTGGCCGACGGCCAGGCGGCGTTCACCATCATGGGCGACTGGGCCTACGGCTACTTCCACAACCCGCCGGACGGCGGCCTGGGCAAGAAGTCCAAGGTCGACTTCGACTGGGCGCCCTCGCCCGGCACCGGCGGCACCTTCATGTGGCTGTCGGACAGCTTCACCCTGCCCAAGGGAGCGCCGAACCGGGACGGGGCGGTGGCATGGCTGAAGGTGGCCGCGAGCAAGGAGGGCCAGGACGCCTTCAATCCCAAGAAGGGCTCCATCCCGGCCCGCAAGGACGCCGACACCTCCCTCTACACCGACTACCTCGCCGACGCGCTGAAGGACTGGGGGAGCAACAAGCTCGCCGGGTCCATCCAGCACGGCGTCAACGTCAACGACGCCTGGCGTGTCTCGATCAACGAGGCCGTCGGCCTGTTCCACACCGACAAGGACGTGGCCACGCTCCAGGCCTCGCTGGCCGAGGCCGCCAAGAACTCCGGTCAGTGATGTCCGGTACGGCCCGCGGCACCGCGGGCCGTACCCGCGGGAAGGGGGGTCAGTGACAAGGGTGCGCAGATGGCTGCCGGGGTTGCTGCTGGTCACACCGTCGATCATCGCCATCGCGGTCTTCGTGTACGGCATGCTCGGCTGGAACCTCCGGCTGGCCATGACCGACCAACACGACGAGGTGTCCGAGGGAGGCTTCGTCGGCCTGGACAACTTCGTCGCGATCTGGGATCAGAAGCTCTGGGGCATCTCCGTCAACCACGCCGTCATCTTCACGGTCGTGTTCGTGCTGGGGGCGCTGGCGCTGGGCTGGCTGCTGGCCTTCCTGATGGAGAAGGGGATCAGGGGAGAAGGGACCTTCCGGGCGATCTACCTGTTCCCGATGGCGATCTCGTTCGTGGCGACCGGGATCGTCTGGCGCTGGCTGATGAACTCCGGCCGGCAGGAGCGGGCGGTCGGGCTGAACCGGCTGTTCGACGGCCTCGGCCTGGACTTCCTCCAGTGGGAGTGGTTCCGGAACCCGACCTGGGGGATGGCGGCCATGGCCATCCCAGCAATTTGGCAAATGTCGGGATATGTCATGGCGCTGTTTCTGGCGGGCTTCCGGGGCGTCCCCGAAGATCTCCGGGAGGCCGCCCGGGTGGACGGCTGCACGGAGTGGCAGGTCTACCGGCACATCGTGCTGCCGCTGCTGCGTCCGGTGACGCTGTCCGCGCTGATCATCCTTGGCCACATCTCGCTCAAGGTCTTCGACCTGATCATCGCGGTCTCCGGCAAGCAGACCATCACCGAGGTCCCCGCCGTGTTCATGTGGGTCGCGGTCTTCGACTCCCACGATCCGGCCAAGGGCGCCACCGCCGCGTTCTACATCGTGCTCGCGGTGAGCGTGTTCGTCGTTCCCTACCTGGTCTGGACCCTCCGTAAGGAGAGGCGGTCATGACGGTCACGCAGGCGCCGACCCCTCCCACCCGGGCTCGGGACGCGGGCGGCCGGGCCAGGCGGCGGGCGGGCTGGACGCGCGGCGTCCGGCTGGTGCTGCTGACCGCCTTCCTCGTCGTCTTCCTGATCCCGGTCTACGTGCTGCTGGTCACCAGCTTCAAGCCGCTGACCGAGGCCGACCCGAGCCGGGCCTGGGCACTGCCGGAGGTGTGGACGGCCGAGCCGTGGCGGGTGGCCTGGGAGAAGCTCGCGCCCGGTATCGCCAACAGCGTGCTGCTGGCCGTACCCGGTGCGCTGATCTCCGCGGCGCTGGGCTCCATGAACGGCTACGTGCTGTCGAAATGGCGCTTCCCCGGTGCCGACGTGCTGTTCACGCTGTTGCTGTTCGGCATGTTCATCCCCTACCAGGGTGTCATGATCCCGCTGGTCCAGCTCCTGGTGAAGCTCAACGAGATCACCCAGTCCCTCACCGGGACGCCGGGCGTCTTCTACGGCGCGATCCCGGGGCTGCTCCTGGCACACGTGGTCTACGGCATCCCGATCTGCACGCTGATCTTCCGCAACTACTACGTCACCATCCCGGACGAGCTCATCGAGGCCTCCCGGGTGGACGGCGCGGGGATGCTGCGAACCTACTGGTCGGTGGTGCTGCCGGTCTCCGGGCCCGCCTTCGCGGTGGTGATCATCTGGCAGTTCACCTCGATGTGGAACGACTTCCTGTTCGCCGTCTTCCTCACCGGCCCGCAGAGCTGGCCCACCACGGTCATGCTCAACAACATCGCCGGCGCCCAGACCGTCCCCTACAGCCAGCAGATGGCCGCCGCGCTGCTCGCCTCCATCCCCACGATGATCGTCTATGTCCTGCTGGGCCGGTTCTTCATGCGGGGTCTCATGGCCGGAGCGCTGAAGGGCTGACCAGGGAGTCGCCCAGCGCGGTGCGGTGGTACAGCACGCCGCGCCCGGTGCGGCTGCCGGTGACCAGGCCCGCCCGCCGCAGCGCGGCCAGATGGCCTCCGACGGTGCCCAGGCTCAGCCCGAGCAGGGTGACGAGCTGGCTGGTGGTCGCCGGCCCGGCCAGCTCCAGCAGGACGCGGGTCCGGGTCCGGCCGATAAGCCCGGCGAGGCCGTCCGGCGCCTCGTGCGGGATCCCGGTGCCGCGGGCCGGGTAGCTGATCGCGTACGGCCACGCGCGTTCGAGGTAGGAGCCCACCCCGCAGTCGAAGGGGGACGGCACGAAGAGCAGGCCGCGTCCGTCGAGCCGGTAGGTGTCGTCCGGGCTCTTCGCGCGAACCTCGATGACGCCGTCCGGGCGCCAGCGCACCTGGGGGCTGAGGTCGGCGAGCGCCGCCGCCCAGCCGTAGGTGGCCAGCCGGCCGGCCCGCTGGATCACGTCCCGCTCCAGGATCGCGTGGAAACGCGGCCACGCGGGAGCGATGATCTCCTCCCACGCGGCCTGGATCGCGTCGGCGAACAGGTCCACGACATCCGGTGCGAACAGCACGTCCATGACGGCGTCCGGGGGACGGGCCATGCCCTCCAGGTTCCTGGCGATCTCGTCGTGCGCCTGGGCGGCCGGGGTCGCCCGTACGGTCGTGAGCTCAGCGTCGAAGGGAGTGTTCACCTCGGCCGGCGGCGGCGCCGGGAAGTCGGCGTTGTAGCGCCGGTCCCGGAACAGCGCCACCATGGCGCCCAGCCCGGCCTGCCCGGCCAGCAGGTTCTCGTACGGCCTCCGGGCCCGCTCCACCCATGCCTGCCACACCCCGGCCTCCCGCTTGCCGGACAGCAGCCAGAGCGCGTGCTTGGTCACCATGAGCGGGGAGATGGCGAACCTGCTCGCCACGACGTCCCGCGGGCTGACCTCGATCAGATAGACCATCGGCCGACCTTTCGGATATACCCGAAAGCTTAGCCAGTCATTCCCACCCGCCCGAGCATGATCCGCATGACCCCCACACAAGAGCGCGGCGCGACCTACGCGCAGGTATTCGCGAGCCGGGAGTTCCGGGTGCTGTTCGGGAGCTTCGCGCTCCTGGTGTCAGGCGACCAGGTGAAGATGCTGGCCCTGTCGGCGCTGGTCTACGCGCGGACCGGATCTCCCGGCCTGTCGGCCGCGGCCTACATGCTCGGCTTCCTGCCCTACATCGCCGGAGGGACGTTCCTGCTGTCGCTGGCCGACCGGGTCCGGCCGCGCGCGCTGATGATCACCGGTGAGCTGGTCCGGGTGGCGACCTGCCTGCTGCTGGCCTTCGCCGGGCTGCCCGTCTGGGCGATGCTCGTGCTGGTCCTCGCCACCGGCCTGTTCTCCCCGGTCTTCGGGGCGACCCGCAGCGCCCTGCTGCCCGGCCTGCTGCCGGGGGACGCGTTCGTGCTGGCCAGATCCGTGCTGTCCATGACGGCCGCCGGGTCGCAGATCGGCGGGCTGGCCGTGGGCGGCGGAATCCTCGCCGTCACCGGCCCGGCCGGGGCGCTGGCGGTCACCGCCGCGCTGTCCACGGTGGCCGCGCTGGTGCTCCGGGCCGGCCTGCCCGACCTGCCGGCCCGGGGCGCGGGGGAGGGCGGCGCCGTACGGGAGACCCTGCGAGTCAACCGGGCCCTGCTGAGGGACGGGAAGGTGCGCGGGCTGCTGCTCGCCCAGTGGCTGCCGGTGTCCTTCGTGACGGGCGCCGAGGCGATGCTCGTCCCCTACCTGGGCGGCACGGCCGGGGTCGCGCTCGCCGCCGCGTCCCTGGGGATGGCGATCGGCAACCTCGTCGTCGGCCGGTTCGCCCCGCCCGCGGTGCGGGAACGGCTGGCACTGCCGCTCGCCGTGCTGGCCGGGGTGCCCCTGCTCGGGTTCGCCCTGCGGCCGGGCCTCGTGGGCGCCGCGCTCATCGCCGTGCTCGCCATGATGGGCAGCGGCGGCTACCAGCTCGGACTGCAGCGGCGGTTCGTGGCGGCGGTGCCCGAACAGGTCAGGGGACAGGCCTTCGGGCTGGCGTCGGCGGGGATGATGACCGGTCAGGCGGCGGGCGCCGCGCTGGTGGGCCTGGTCGCCGAGCTGACCGCTCCGCATTCGGCGATCGCCGTCACCGGCGCCGTGACCATCGCCTGCTCCCTCGCCCTGCACCGGTCCCTGCGGCCGGAACCCCTGCACCGGTCCCCGCGGCCGGAACCCTCATGATCTAGCGCCCCGCGAGCGGGAGCCGACGCGGTGGATGGACCGGCACCCCGTGAGTGGGAGCCGACGCGGTGGATGGACCGGCACCCCGTGAGTGGGAGCCGACGCGGTGGATGGACCGGCACCCCGTGAGTGGGAGCCGACGCGGTGGATGGACCGGCGCCTCCGGTTACGGCCGGAGTTCTCCTGAGCCACGGGGGATGAGCCGGATGGGCAGCTTGATCTGACGGGTGGGGGCCGGCTCGCCGGTGATGCGGCGAAAGAGCAGCTCGGCGGCGGTTCGGCCGAGCCTCACCGGGTCCTGGGCCACCACGGTCACTCCGGGTACCAGCAGGTCGGCGAGCTCGAAGTCGTCGAAGCCGACCATGGCGAGCCGGTGTCCGGTGCGCAGCACGGCCACGGTGATCCGGCTGTTGCCGGTGAACACCGCGGTGGGCGGGCCGTCCCCGGAGAGCATCCGGCCCAGGGCGGAGCCGGCCTGCTCTGGCGGCCCCATCGCGATCAGCGACTCGTCGACCGGCAGACCCGCGTCCGCGAGGGCACGGCGGTAGCCGCGCAGGCGCTCGGCGGCGGTGAAGATGGACGCGCTGTCGCCCAGGAAGGCGACGCGGCGGTGGCCGTGCCGGATCAGGTGGGTGACGCCGGTGTGCGCTCCGCCCTCGTTGTCGCAGGTCACGGTGTCCGCGCCCAGGCCGCCGGGCCGGTCGGCGAAGACGGCGGCGATGCCGGCGTCGAGCTCGGGTCGCAGGTATTCGTGGTCGCTCCCGGCCGGGACGATGATCAGGCCGTCCACCCGCCGGGAGCAGAAGGTGAGCACGAGCTCCCGCTCGCGCAGGGGCTGCTCCCCGGAGGAGCCGCTGAGCACCAGCGAGCCGTGCCGGAGCGCCACGTCCTCCACGGCGCGGCTGACCCCGGAGTAGAACGGGTCGGCCACGTCTTCGATCACCAGGCCGATGCTCGCGGTCCGGCCACGGCGGAGCACCCGGGCGCTCTCGTTTCGCCGGTACCCCAGCCGCTCGATGGCGGACAGGACTCGCGCGGCGGTGGCGGGGTTGACCCCCGGCTCGTCGTTGACGACCCGGGAGACGGTTTTGAGCGCCACCCCGGCCGCCGCCGCGACATCTTTCATGGTGGGCCGTCCACGGACACTGTCTGTCACGGCCCGATCATCGCCCAAGTCTCGCCTGTTGACAACGTTGTCATGATCCAGGAGCCGCGTGCGCGGGCGCGGGCCGGCGGCGCCCCGGAGCGGCCCCGCCGCGCGTGGTCGGAGCCGTGGTCAGCCGGTCCGGCCGTCCTCGGCCCTCCCGGCCCCGGCGTCATCCTCCCGCTCGGTACGGCCGTCCTCGGCTTCCCCGGCCCCGGGGTCATCCTCCCGCTCGGTACGGCCGGACTCCAGCGCGGCCTTCGCCACCGCGAACGCGCGGTTGGCCGCGGGCACGCCCGCGTACACCGCGGTGTGCAGCAGTACCTCCTTGATCTCCTCCTCGGTGAGCCCGACGCGGAGCGCCGCCCTGACGTGCATGGCCAGCTCGTGCTCGTGTCCGAGCGCGGTCAGCAGTGCGAGGGTCAGGCAGCTGCGGGTGCGCCGATCCAGCCCGGGACGTCCCCAGATCTCCCCCCAGGCGTATTTGGTGATGAGCTCCTGGAAGTCGGCGGTGAACGGCGTGGCGTCCGCGGTGGCGCGGTCCACGTGCTCATCGCCCAGTACGGCCCGGCGCGTCGCGTCTCCGGCGCTCCATATGTCCATCTGTCGGCTCCCTGTCCTGTGCGCGAGCACCCCGCGAGGCGCGGTGTTCAACTTGACGTTCGCCCGGTTCGACTTGGCGTTCGCCTGGTTCATCTGGGCGTTGGCCCGGGCGGGTGGGCTTCGAGCGCCCGGGCGACGAAGGTCGCGGCGGAGCCGAGGTAACCCGCCGGATCCAGGGCGGCGTCCAGCTCCCGCGGGGTCAGGCGCATGCCGGGGTCGGCCAGCAGAGCCTCCCGCAGCGGCAGGTCCTCCTCGACGGCCCGGGCGCAGGCGGCGTCCACCAGGCCGCGCGCCTCGGGGGTGCCGCCGAGCCGGGCGACGACGTGCTCGGCCATCGGCAGCCCTCTCGTCGCGTCCATGTTGGCCCGCATCCGCGCGGGGTCGACGGTCAGGCCCTCCAGCACCTCGCGGAGCCAGGACGCGGCGCTGCCGGTGAGCCGGAGCAGTTCGCTGAGCGTCTCCCACTCCGCCTGCCAGGGGCCGGCGGCGCGCTCGTGCTCCTGGAGCATGCCGCCGAGCACCGAGGCCACCAGGCCGGGAACGCGCTGGACGCAGGCGAGCGCGGACATCGCGCCCACCGGGTTGCGCTTGTGCGGCATCGCGCTGGAGCCGCCCCGCCCGGGCGCCGACGGCTCGGCCGCCTCCGCCACCTCGGTCTGGGCCAGCAGCTTCACATCGGTCGCGATCTTGCCGAGCGTGCCGGAGGCCATGCCGAGGGCGCAGGCCAGCCGGGCGACCGGGGTGCGGTCGGTGTGCCAGGGAAGAACCGGCTCGGCCAGCCCCAGCTCGGCCGCCAGGCGCGGCGGCACCTCGTGGCCGCGGTCGCCGAGGACGGACAGGGTGCCCGCCGCCCCGCCGTACTGGACGGGCAGGCGCAGCTCCGCCAGCTCCGCCCACGCCCCGTCCAGCGCGCTCAGCCAGCCCGCGGCCTTGAGCCCGAAGGTGATCGGCACGGCGTGCTGCAGGACCGTGCGCCCGGTCATCACGGTGTCACGGTGCTCGGCGGCCAGCCGCGCGCACGCGGCGGCGCAGGCGGACAGATCGGCCAGGAGCGGGGCGAGGGCCCGGCAGGCCACCAGCATCGTGGCCGTGTCGTTGATGTCCTGGCTGGTCGCGCCGTAGTGCACGAACCTTCGCAGCTCGGGCTTGACCCGCTCGCGTAGGGCGGCGACCAGGGGAATCACCGGATTTCCCGTCGGTGCCGCCCTGCTGCCCAGCTCGACGAGGTCGAAGAGCTCCGGCCGGCAGGCCTCCTCCAACGCCGCGACCGCCTCGTCCGGGACGAGGCCGATTCCCGCCTGGGCGGTGGCCAGTGCGGCCTCGACGTCCAGCATCGCGGCCAGCCACGCCGCGTCCGACACCTCGGGCGCGGCCCCGCCCCTGGCGAACATCCCCGAGAACAGTCCGTCGCGTGCCGACGAGGTCATGTTTACCTCCGGTTGTGGTGATGTCGACAGAGTGTCACGTAGGCGGGTAAGCGTCGTGGTAAACGTCGAAGGCCTTTCAAAACGGCACCCAGCCCTCGCATGTTCGCCATGCGGACGAATGTTCCCTAAGCGAACATAATGACCCTTCCGTCGGGAGGTCAATCTCCGGGCGGGCATACCTCGGCAGAGCGCGCCGCGTGCCCTCTTCCCGGGATCGACCGGATGCCGATCGACCGGATGCCGATCGACCGGATGCCGATCGACCGGATGCCGATGAGGAAGATGTCGCGAAGCGGCCTATCTGATCAACTATGTCCGGGCTGTGGGAAAGTGGGGCAATGACTGACCGGGGGCACAGGCTGTCGCGGATCCTGCTGATCGCGGGGTTCGTGCTCGCCTCGCTCAACCTCAGGCCCGCGCTGGCCGGGGTCTCTCCGGTGCTGGGCGAGATCATGGCCGATCTCGGGTTGAGCGCGGCCGGCGGCGGGGCGATCACCACGGTGATGGTGGTCTGCCTGGGCGTCCTGGCTCCGCTCGCCCCACCGCTGGCCCGCCGGTTCGGCCTGGATCGCACGCTGCTGGCCGGGCTGCTGATCGTGGCCGCCGGGGTGGTGCTGCGCGCCTCCGGGAGCGTCCCCGCCCTCTACGCGGGTGCCGCCGTCGCCGGCACGGCGATCGCCATCATGAACGTGGTGATGCCCGCCGTCGTCAAGCAGCACTTCCCCTCCCAGGTCGGCCTGTTCACCTCGGTCTACGTCTCCGGCCTCGTGCTGGGCGCCGCCGTCGCGTCCGGGCTGACGGTGCCGCTGGAGCATGTCACCGGGTACGGCTGGCGTGAGACGACGGCGATGGCCGCGCTCCCGGCCGTGGCGGCGGCCGTGCTCTGGCTGCCCCAGGCGTTGCGGTCCCCGGCGCGCGCCGGGACCGCGCCCCGGCCGTTCCGCGCACTGCTGCGCAACCGGGTGACCTGGTTCGTCACCGCGTACATGGGCCTTCAGTCGTTGACCTTCTACATCATGCTCGCCTGGGTGCCCACGATCTTCCGCGACGCGGGGCTCCCCGCCGACCAGGCGGGCTACATGCTCGGCCTGACCAACCTGGCGCAGATGGCGGCCACGCTCACGGTGCCGGTCCTCGCGGGCAGGGCCCGCTCGCAGGTGCCGCACGTGACGGTCGCGACCGTGCTCACCGTCGCGGGCTACGCCGGAGTGCTGCTCGCGCCGGCGACCGCCCCCTGGCTCTGGATGACCGTGCTCGGCCTGGGGCAGGGCGCCTCGATCGCCCTCGCCCTGCTGATCATCGCGCTGCGCGCTCCCGATCCCGCCTCGGTCACGGCCCTGTCGGCCGTCGCCCAGTCCGCCGGATACGTGCTGGCGGCGCTCGGGCCGTTCCTCATCGGGCTGCTCCGCCAGAGCTCTGGGGGCTGGACGCTGCCACTGCTGGCCGGGCTCGGCGCGTGCGGGCTGCAACTGGTCGCCGGGTTCCTGGCCGGCCGCCCGACGCCGGCCACCGGCTCGGACAGGACACGTCCCGTCATCGCCGCCGAATAGGCCGAACAGGGAGCGATACGACTCCCGGCGCGTCCGGGCACCCCGATGCGCCGCGACGGTCGCGTCGAAGGCATCCCGTGGTCGTGTCGAAGGCACCTGACGGCCACCTCCGGAGCCTACGGTCCATCGCATGATCCGTAGAATCCTGCCCGTGGTGCTGGCCGTCCTCGTGAGCGGTACCGTCGCGACCGTGCTGCACCAACCCGAACCCGCGACGGCCGAGCGCCGTGGTCGCGAACCCATCGTCATCGGCCACCGGGGCGCCAGCGCGCACCGGCCCGAACACACGCTGCTCTCCTACGAGACCGCGATCGCGCTCGGCGCCGACTACATCGAGCCCGATCTGGTCTCCACCAAGGACCATGTGCTGGTCGCCCGGCACGAGAACGAGATCTCCGGCACCACCGACGTCGAGAGCCGCCCCGAGTTCGCGGCCCGCCGTACGACGAAGACGGTCGACGGGCGCCCGGTGACCGGCTGGTTCACCGAGGACTTCACCCTCGACGAGCTGAGGACGCTCAAGGCCGAGGAGCGCGTTCCCGACCTGCGTCCGGACAACACCGTCTTCAACGGCCTGGCGCAGATCCCGACCTTCGAGGAGATCGTCCGGCTCGCGCAGCGCCACGGCGTCGGCGTCTATCCGGAGACCAAGCACCCGACCTACTTCGACTCCATCGGGCTGTCCCTGGAGGAGCCGCTGCTGGAGACGCTCGGCCGGTACGGCTGGCGCGGACGGCACGACCCGGTCTTCATCCAGTCGTTCGAGACCGCCAACCTGCGCGAGCTCAGGAAGAAGACGCGGCTGCCGCTGATCCAGCTCATCACCGCCACCGGCGCCCCCTACGACTGGACGGCGTCCGGAGACCCGCGCACCTACGACACCATGGTCACCCCCGAGGGGCTGCGCGAGGTGGCGGACTACGCCGACGGCATCGGCGTGGACACCCGGCGGATCGTTCCGACCGGTCCCGACGGCCGCCTCCTGCCGCCCACCACGCTCATCGACGACGCCCACCGTGCTCGCCTGATGGTCCACACCTGGACCATCAGGAACGAGAACTCCCAGCTGCCGGTGGACTTCCGGCTCGGCGATCCGACCAATCCCGCCTTCCCGCGTGCCACGGGTGACGTGATGGGCTGGCTGGAGAAGCTCTACCGGCTCGGCCTGGACGGTGTCTTCGCCGACGACCCGGGCGTGGCCCGGGCCGTCAGGGAGCGGGTTCTCTAGCGTCCCGCCGGATGCCGGTCAGCGCCCGGCAGTGAGGATCCGCGCGAGCACGTCGTGGACGTGGGTGTTGGGGTGCTTGCCGGTGAAGAGCTCGGACAGCGGGCCGGTAGCGGTGACGGGGACGTCGACGCCGGTGTGCCCGCTGGTGGTCCAGTCCAGGTTGAACTGAAGGTTGCTGCCCTTGACGGGGAACGGCCCGTCCTCGGTGGACGGGCTGGTCCCCGTCTCGTCGGTGGCGGAGGTGTCCTCCACGGTCAGGCCACCGCACTCGTGGTCGCCGGTGATGACCAGCAGGGTGTCGGGGTGGGCGGCGACGTAGTTACGGGCGACCTTGACGGCCTTCTCCAGGGAGGCCATCGCCTGCAGCATGCGGGTGGCGTTGTTCTCGTGGGCGAACTCGTCGATGCCCTCCTCCTCGACGAGGAGGAAGAAGCCCTTCTTGTTCGTGCTGAGGGTGTCCAGGGCCTTGCCGGTCATGGTGGCCAGGTCCACGGCCGGTGCGTAGACGTCGCCGTCGCCCTCGACCCGCTGCTGGAACATCTCCTCGTTGCTGAACAGGCCGAGCAGCTTGCCGCGCTTGGCGCTCGCAAGGTCGTCGGCGGTGGACACGTACTGGTATCCCGCGCTCTGGGCCTGCTGGATGAGGTTTCCCTTGGTGCCGCGGCTGCCTTCGCTGGGGTCTTCGGCGGGCTTGTCCGGCCAGGCGCCGGCGGTGTCGGCCGGCAGCCACCAGTCCTCGCCGCCGCCCAGGATGACGTCGGGCTTGGTCTCGGAGATGTACTGGCGGGCGATCTCGTCCTGGGCGGAGCGGTTGACGGTGTGGGAGAAGAACGCGGCGGGGCTGGCGTCGGTGACCTGCGCGGTCGTGACCAGGCCGGTGGACTTCCCGGCGGCCTTGGCCTGCTGGCCGAGGACGGGCAACGGCCTGCCGTCCACATCGACGCCGATGGCGCCGTTGTAGGTCTTCTCGCCGGTGGACCACGCGGTGGCCGCCGCGGCGGAGTCGGTGACGGCGGTCTTGGGGTCGCGAGGGCTGGTGGTCAGCTGCCCGGAGACGGGAAGCTGGTCCATGCCGAGCTGCCCGTCGAAGCCGGTCAGGTACAGGCGCGCGGCCTCACGGTGGGCGGCGGCCATGCCGTCACCGTTAATGAAGATCACGCTCTTGGCCCGGCCGCCATGGCCGGGGCCCCCGGCCGTGTCGGCGTTGGCGAACAAGACGGGATTGAGCACCGTGGTGACCACCGCGGAAGCCACGGCCACCGTCGCAACGGGAAGCAGCCGCCGGACGCGGTTACGAGAAGAGCTCACGAAAACCCCTACAAATAGTCCCATACATACATACATTTTTTTAGAGCGAACGGGACGTTACGGGTTGTGGGCTAATCGGCGATGAACGCCGGGGGGCGTGGCGCCGAACAGTACACCGGTCGCCGGGCGCGCTTCGGGCCGCACGCCGGCCGCGGGGACGGTGACCGCGGCCGGGCGCTCCCGACCCGGAGGCATCCGGGGACGGGCCTCAGGCGACGGCCACCTCCTCGTCCATGGGACGCAGCTCGTCGGCGTAGCTGACCGAGACGCGGCGCATCACGCCGCTGTCGCTGATGGAGTACTGGCCCAGGCGCCACAGCGGCGGCGAGTAGGCGTGAATCGAGACGCTGCCGTCCACCGCGCCGGTCAGCCGGTGGATGTGGTCGGGGCCGAAGGAGAACGACTCGCCCGCCGAGATCGTGGTCTCCAGGTGCTCGCCGCCGATGCGGGGGTTGCATTCCAGCAGGGTCCCGGCCACCACCCGGACCGCGCCGGAGGAGATGTCGTGGTCGTGCCAGCCGGTGTCGTCCTCCGGCCGCCAGCACAACAGCCAGACGTCGACGTAGGCGTCCCGGTAGAGGGAGGCGTAGTGGCGGCCTCCCTCTTCGGAGAAGCTCACCTCGTCCTCCCACCGGGACGGGTCCGCGGCCAGTTGGTCGACCAGGTCGCGGAGCTCGCGCCGGTCGAGAGTGCGGGTGGGCAGGGCTTCGTAGCTCATCGCCGGCCTCCTCGGAGCGCACAGCGCTCACGGCCCTGGGACTGGTTCACGTTCACTTGCGCGACTCCTTCCGGTTCAGCAGACGGCTGGGATTGGTGACCGCGACGGCGTGCCGGGCGGCGTCGCCGAGCGCGGGGTCGGGGGCCCTGGCATAGGGCTCGTCGGACCCGTTGACCACGACGTCGATGCCGAGCTCGCGGACGATCGCGTCGATGGCTCGCGGGCCGTAGGAGGAGGTCTCCACGAACATCCCGGGGTCCACCAGTCCCCGGCTCTCACCGCTGCGGTTGATCAGCCGCTCAGAGTGGAGCGGAGCCAGTCCGGCCAGCAGTGCGAAGCAGACTCGCAGGCCGGGGTGGCGGGGGCGGCCGAACGCGGTGAAGGCGTACCAAGAGGCGTGCATCTGCTGCACGTACGGCACGACGGCGGGCCACCAGCCGGGCCCCCCGGGCGTGGCGGCCGGCCCGGGATGGACGAAGAGCGGCAGGTCGCGGTCGGTGAGCGCGTCGAGCAGCGGGGCGACCCTCGCCAGGTCCTCTTCGGTCCGTATGGCGGTCGCGGGCAGCTGGAGCCCGGCCAGCCCCTGGTCCAGGGCCTTGGCGAGCCTGGACGGGTCGATCTCGCTGAGGCAGGTCGCGGCCCAGGCGCCGAACGGGGCGGGCAGGGCGAGGGCGTCCGCATGGTAGGCGTCGATGATCGGCCAGGCGTCGTCGGGTGGCAGCGACTCGATGCCCAGCGGGCTGGACAGCGACACCAGGGCCAGGTCGAGTCCGGCGTTCAGCGCCAGGCGCCCGGTGAGGTCGTGATCGCCGGGATCGACCTCGTAGGGAGGCTCGCCGTCCAGGTGGAGGGTCCAGCCGTCCAGGCGCGGCGAGGTCGTGCGGCGCCGGAGCGCGTCCACGAACGCGGGCGTCCACAGATGCTGATGTACGTCGACGGTCACTTTTCCCCTCCCCCTTTCTAGTATTCCCTACCTAGAATATAGGTAACCAGTCTGACCTTGCTACGTTCTTGGTTACACGTTTCAGTGAACCGTTTCAGTGAACCGCTTCACCTTATATTGTGTCAATGCCCCGAACCGCCGCTATCTGGCGGAGAACGCCCGGAGAGAGGGCCGGAGGCATAGGCTGGCGGGGTGCCCCAGCCCCGAAAACGAGCGACGATACGCGAGGTGGCGCAGGCCACCGGCCTTTCCCCGGCCTCGGTTTCGTATGCCCTGCGAGGCATGCAGGTCTCCGAGGAGACCATGGAGCGGGTGCGCCGGGCAGCCGCCGAACTCGGCTACGAAGCCGACCCCATCGCCCGCGCGCTGGCCAGCGGCCGGACCGGGATGATCGGCCTGCTCTGCGGCTCCCTTGAGGACCTCTGGCAGCAGGCCCTTGCCGTCGGCATCGGCCGCGCGCTGAAGGACAACGATCGCTATGCGCTGATCCTGGACGCCACCGGCGACCCGGGCCGGGAGCGCACACTGGCCCGGCAGCTACGTGACCAGCGGGTGGACGCCCTCATCGTGCAGCCGGTGGATCCGGCGGCGCCCCTGTGGAGCGAGCTGTGCGACAGCCTGCCGGTGGTGGCGATCGGTGACGCGCTGGCCGGAGCTCGCACCGCGGGAGAGGTCGTCTTCGACAACCGCGCAGGTGTGACCCTGGCGCTGGAGCACATGCGCGAGCGGGGACATCGGCGTGTCGCCGTCCTGACCCCCACCCGGGCCAGCACCCCCGACCGACCCGCCGACGTGCACGTCCTGGCCGAGGCGGGACGGCTGGGGTTGGACATCGAGGTGGTCACCGCGCCCCAGGCGCTGACCGCCGCCACGGACGTCGCCCGGCGGATGCTCGCCGACGGGCACCGGGCGTTCTTCTGCTTCTCCGACTCGATCGCCTATGGCGTGTACGCGGCAGCGGCCGAACGGAACCTGCGCATCCCCGCCGACGTGTCGGTGATGGGCTACGACGACCACCCGATGTCGGGGCTGCTCAGCCCGGGACTGACCACGGTCGACTGGGACATCGACGGCATCGTCCGCGCGGCCGTCCGCATGGTCGTGGCCGCCGCCGACGGCAACACCCGCCGCCGCCGGATCGTCCAAGCCCCCGAACTGCGCGAACGCGGCTCGGTGGGCTGAGCGGGCCCCGGTCTCCCGGACCGCCCGCCGTCAGGTGAGGCCGGGCAGCAGCGCGCTCTCCGCCTGGACCTCCGCCTGAGCTGTGGTCTGGGCCACGGTCTGGACCTCCGTCTGAGCTGTGGTCTGGGCCACGGTCTGGACCTTTGCCTGGGCCACGGTCTGGACCTCCGTTTGAGCTGTGCTCTGGGCTCCGGCGTCCGGCCGGAGCCGGTGCACGAGGCCGGGCAGCAGCTCGCGCGCTCTGTCGAGGTCGGAGTCGAGGGGGCGGTCGGCCATCCGGAGGTCCAGACCGACGTCGCAGGGCAGGCCGCGCCGGCGCAGCGCCCGGACGGCCGTGACCAGCTCGCAGGCCAGGACCACCTCCAGGGGCTCGATGGCCGAGAGTGTGGAGCGCGCGGCCTGCGGGGTGAAGCTCGCGTGGTCCTCGGTGCCCAGGGACAGCACAGCGGTGCCCAGGGTGACCGGGGCGGCCAGCTGGCGCAGGTCGGCCAGCGCGGAGTGGGCGACGTATTCGAGGATCATCACACCGGACAGGCCGGGCCGCTCGGCGAGGAAGGGCAGCAGCCCGGTGTGGACGGGGTCGGTCAGGGTGGTGAGCCGGGCGGCGCTCAGCGACGCGGTCTGCACCAGGGCGGCTCGCAGGGCGTCGAGGGCGAGGGCCACCTGGGCGGAGTGGAAGTTGCCGTTGTGCCAGGCCCGGCCGTCGGCGATCAGCGGATTCTCCGGAGCGGCGTTGAGCTCCTCGGTGATGGCCCGCTCCGCCCGGTCGAGGGCGTCGAGGGCGGCGCCGTGGACCTGGGGGAGTGCACGGTAGCCATAGGGGTCCTGGACTCGCCGCGGGGTGGTGGCGCCGATCAGGGTACGCAGCCCGGCCGCGACCGCCGCCTGGTCAGGCCTGCGCTGTACGGCCTGTGCCAACGGTTCGAGTGAGGCGTCGATCGCCCGGAAGGAGTGGGCCGCGACGGCCGTGGTGGCGGTGAGGACGGTTCTCAGACGATGACAGGCGAGCGCCGCGTCCGCCAGGGTCGCCGCGCCCGAGCTGATGAAGGGCAGAGCGTCGCCGGAGGTCAGCGGGAATCGGGGCGCGAGGCCGTCCGCCGGCCCGGCGGGCGACCTCCAGTCGAGCTCGCCGAGGAGACAGAGGGCGGTGGTGGCCAGCGCGGTGAGGTCGCCGGTGCCGATGGCACCGTAGGTGCGGATCGGAGGAGTGAAACCCCGGTTGACGGCGGCGGCGAGCACGGGGAGAAGGCCGGGGTTGAGGCCGGAGCCGCCGGTGAGGAGCTGGTTGAGGCGAACCACCAGGGTGGCGCGGGCGCGCGGTTCGTCGATCAGGGGGCCGGCGCCGCCGGCGTGGCTGCGGAGCAGATCGAGGCCGGTGGCCTCGACCGCGACGTCCTTGTTGGCGCCCACCCCGGTGGTCTGGCCGTACAGCGGGCCGTTGAGTGAACGGGCGGTCCGCCAGGCGATCTCGGCGCGGTCGGTGGAGCCCAGCACGACTCCGGAGCCGTGTGCTGCCCGATGAACCTCCTCACAGGTCAGGCGGGCGCCGTCAAGGACAACGGTCATCGGGTCAGTCGCCGAAGATCAGGTCGAGCAGCCAGCTCACCACGCCGACGATGATCGCGCCCCAGAACGCGGCCCAGAAGCCCTCCACGTGGAAGGACAGGTGGGCCTGGGCGGCGATCCAGCTCGTCAGCAGCAGCAGGCCGGCGTTCACGACCAGGGCGAACAGGCCGAGGGTGAGCACGTAGAAGGCGCAGCCGAAGAGCTTGATGACCGGCTTGAGAACCGTGTTGACGACGCCGAACAGCAGGGCGACCGCCAGGAGCGTGCCGACCTTCTCGGTGGTGGAGGCCGCGGAGACCGTGATGCCGGCCACGAGCTGGGTGGCCACCCACAGGGCGGCCGCCACAGCCAGGATCTTGATGATGATTCTCACGATTCGGGATCCTCGCATGGGAGATCGGACGGGCGATAGATCCGCTCTGTTAAAAGCGGATATATCAGGACACTAAATGCTGTGTGGCCGCCGTGATCGCCAGGACGACGACGGACGGACGCGAAGAACGCGTGAGGCCCCCTCGATGACTACACGTGATCAGAGGGTAAAGCCTTCGCGGGCGGTCCGTCGTCCTCCCTGCGGACGAGGATCCCTCCCGGGATCACCAGGTCAACCCGCCTTGCTCGGCCCCCCATGGCCGCCGCCGAGGTAGGCGGCTTGGACATCGGGATCGTTGAGCAACTCGGCCGCCGGCGCGCTCTTGACGACCTTGCCGGTCTCCAGCACATACGCCCGATGCGCGAGCTTGAGCGCCTGCTGAGCGTTCTGCTCCACCAGCAACACCGTGGTCCCCCGCCGGTTGATCTCCTCGATGATGGTGAAGATCTGCTGCACCATCAACGGCGCCAGCCCCATCGACGGCTCATCCAGCAACAACACCTTCGGCTTGGCCATCAACGCCCGGCCGATGGCCAGCATCTGCTGCTCACCCCCCGACATCGTGCCGCCCATCTGGGTCCGCCGCTCGGCCAGCCGCGGAAACAGCTCATAGACCTCCGCCAGATCGGCGGTGAAGTCACCCGAGCGGGAGTAGGCACCCATCAGCAGGTTGTCGTGCACCGTCATCCCGGGAAACACCCCGCGACCCTCGGGCGCCTGCCCCAGCCCGGCCATCACCCGCTTGTGCCCGGCCATCTTGCTGATATCGACGCCGTCGAAGACGATGCTGCCCGACGACAGACCCCGCAGCCCCGAGATCGTCTTCAGCGTGGTGGTCTTACCCGCCCCGTTGGCGCCGATCAGCGTGACGATCTCGCCCTCGTTCACCTGCGCCGAGATGCCCTTGAGCGCCTCGATCTTGCCGTAGTGGACACGAATGTCGTTGATCTCAAGAAGCATCGGCCGGAGCCCCCAAATACGCCTCGACGACCCGGGGGTCGTTTCGCACCTCATCCGGCAGCCCATCGGCGATCTTCTGGCCGAAGTCCAGCACCGCGATCCGGTCGCTGATGCCCATGATGAGGCTCATGTCATGCTCGATGATCAAAATGGTGCGGCCGGCGTCGCGGATGTCGCGGATCAGCTGCTGCAGCGCGACCTTCTCGGCCGGGTTCATCCCGGCCGCCGGCTCATCCAGCAGCAGCAGCTTGGGCTGGGTGGCCAGCGCCCGGGCGATCTCCAGCCGGCGCTGGTCGCCGTAGGGCAGGTTCTTGGCCGCGTGCTCGGCCCGGTGCGCGATCCCGACGAAGTCGAGCAGCTCCATCGCCAGCTGCCGGCCCTGCCGTTCGGCCTGGCGGTGCCAGGGCAGGCCCAGCGCCACGCTGACCATGCCCGCGCGGTGGTGGGCATCGGCGCCGACCATGACGTTCTCGATCGCGGTCATGTTGTGAAACAGCCGGATGTTCTGGAAGGTCCGGGCGATACCCCGCTTGGTGATCTTGAAGCGTTTGACGCCGCTGATCTTCTCGCCCTGGAAGCGCACCTGTCCCTCGGTCGGCTGGTAGACGCCGGTGATCACGTTGAACACCGTGGTCTTGCCCGCACCGTTCGGGCCGATCAGCGCGAAGATCTCCCCCTCGTTGATGGTGAAGTCCACATTCTTCAGCGCGGTGACGCCGCCGAAGCGCATCACCACGTTGTCCAGCTGCAGCATCGTCCGCCCAGTCGCCGCACCGGCCACCGGGGTGCTGGCGTTGCCGCCGTTGGTCGTGTCGGTCGTGTTGTTGTCGGCGCTCACTTGGAGGCCACCTCCTCGCCCCGTGACTCGGGCCCGGGCACCTCGGCGCCGAGCGTGCCCATCCCGCCCGAGCCCTCCTGCAACTCCGCCTTACGCTGCCGGGAGGGCAGCAACCCCTGCGGACGGAAGATCATCAGCGCCACCAGCACCGCGCCGAAGATCAGCATGCGGTACTCCTGCAGACCCCGGAAACGCTCCGGCAGCCACGCCACCACGAACGCCCCCAGCATCACCCCCGGCAAATTGCCCGCGCCGCCCATGACCACCGCGGCCAAAATCGTCGCCGACAACAGGAACTGGAAATCGTTCGGGTTGATTGAGATGACCTTCGAGGCCCACAACACGCCCATCGTCCCGCCGATCGAGGCGCCGATGGCGAAGGCCAGCATCTTGAACCTAAACGTGGGCACGCCCATCACCTCGGCCGCGTCCTCATCCTCCCGGATCGCCGCCCAGGCCCGGCCGACCCGGCTCTTCTCCCACCGCTTGACCAAAATGATCACGATCACGGCGAGCGCGACCAGCAGGTAGTAATACGGCCGCGGATCCAGCACCCCGTACTTGAAGACCTTGACCCCGAACAGCTCGAAACCCTCGCCCCAACTGGGCGGGTGCGGAATGCCGCGGATACCGTTCGGGCCGCCGATCGCGTCGGTGTTGCGGGCGGTGATCCGGATGATCTCACCGAAGCCCAGCGTGACGATCGCCAGATAGTCGCCGCGCAACCGCAGCGTCGGACCACCCAACGTGATCCCCGACAACGCGCAGATCGCGATGCCCACCACCAAGATGAGCCAGAAGTTCCAGCCCAGCCGGGTCCCGAGCAGTGCCATCGAATAGCCGCCGACCGCGTAAAACGCGACATAGCCCAGGTCGAGCAGGCCGGCCTGACCGACCACCACGTTCAACCCGATGGCCAACACCACATAGGTGCCGATCGGGAAGAACAGGATGCTCGCCCAGTCGGTGTAGGGCGACATGAACGAGCCGATGCTCTCGGAGGGCAGCAGCAGCGCGCCGATGATCAGCGCCACGTACAGCATCCACCGCTGCCAGCCCGGCGTGCTCAGCCACCGCTCATGCAGCACATCGCCGTAGTGGCCGGCCTTGTGCCGGAAGGCTTCCAGGGAGTTTTTGTGGTTCATGCGCGCGCCTGCTGAAGTGATTCACCGAGGATGCCGGTGGGCCGGAACATCAAGACCAAGACCAAGATGGTGAAGGAGATCACGTGTTTCCAGTCGGAGCCGAAGAAGATCGCTCCGTAGTTCTCCACCAGGCCGAGCACGACTCCGCCGACCAACGCGCCCCGCAGGTTACCGATCCCGCCCAGTACCGCCGCGGTGAACGCCTTGATCCCGAACAGGAACCCGATGTAGTAGTTGGTGTTTTCATAGGAGATCAGATACAGCGCGCCGGCCACGCCGGCCATGCCGCCGCCGATCAAGAACGTCATCCGCACGATTCGGTTGATGTCCACCCCCATCAGCACCGCCGCCTCGGGGTCTTGTGCGGTGGCGCGGATGCCGCGGCCGATCTTCGTGCGGTTGACCAGCGCGTCCAGCGCGATCATCATGCCGATCGCGGCCACGATCACCAGGACCTGATCGACCCGCACCGAGTGACCGAACAGTGAAAACAGTTCGGTCTTTTCCATCAGCCGGGGCAGGCCCATCTGGATGCGGCCCTGCTGCGGGCGGTTGAACACCTGCGGGATGACCAGCAGGGCGAACAGTTCCTGCAGGAAGATCGACGCGCCGATCGCCGAGATCAGCGCGGCCAGCCGGGAGGCGCCGCGCCTGCGTAGCGGCCGGTAGGCGATCTGTTCCAGCGCGATCGCGGTGCCGGCCGAGGCCAGCATGCCGGCCAGGATCATCGCGATGATCACACCGACCAGGGCCAGGCCGGTGAGCGCGGAATTGATACCGAGCACGAACGGGACGAACATCGCCCCGAACGTGCCGATCATGAACACTTCGGAATGCGCGAAATTGATCAGCCGCAGCACGCCGTACACCATGGTGTAGCCGAGCGCGATCAGGGCGTAGATCGAGCCGAAGGCCAGGCCATCGATCGTGGCCGGCCAGAACTGGTTGATGAAGTCATTGAGCACTAGGGGCTACCACTTCTAGCGGGGTCGCCCGTACCGCGGGCGGCATCGACTGTCCGATCCCGCCCGCGGACACAGCGGAGACCATTACTTGATCCTGGCCTCGGTCGCCTTGCCGAGCAGCGTGATGGCGCCGTTCTTGACCTGGTACATGTAGATGTCCTTGGCCTCGACCTCGCCGTTGGCCGCGAACTTGACCTGCTTGGAGACACCGGCCAGGTCAACGGTCTTGATGAAATCGTTGATCTTGGCGGCGGTGGTGTTGCCGGCCTTGATCGCCTCGACGAAGACCGTCGCGGCGTCGTAGCCCTCGGCCGCGTAGATCGCCGGGTCGGCGTTGAAGGCCGCCTTGTAGGCGTCGGCGAAGCCCTTGATCTTGGCGTCGGTGACGTCCGGGGTGGCGATGTAGCACGGGCAGCCGACCAGGGCGCCCTCGGCGTTCGGGGCGCCGGCGCCGTCGATGAGGCCCTTGTCCAGCGAGCCGTCACCGGAGAAGAACTTGGTGTCCTTGACGCCCTTGTCGCGCAGCTGCTTGAGCAGGTTGCCGCCCGCGGCGTAGTAGCCGCCGAAGAACAGCGCGTCGGGTTTGACCCCCGCGACCTTGTTGACGACCGAGGAGAAGTCGCTCTCCGACGGGTCGAGCGAGTCGCTGGTCACCTTGACGCCCTTGGTGCCGAGCTGCGCCCGGACCGCGTCGGCCAGCGGCTTGCCGTACTCCGACTTGTCGTCGATCACGAAGACGTTCTTCCCGGCGGCGGCGCCGGCGATGAAGTCGGCGATGCTGGGGCCCTGGACGGCGTCGTTCGGCAGGACGCGGTGCCAGAACTTCCAGCCGTTCTCGGCGAGCTTGGCGTTGGTCGCCGAGGCGGTGATGCTGGGGATCTCCGCCTCCTCCAGCACCGGGCCGACCTGGGCGGACTCGCCGGAGAAGGCCGGGCCGATCAGGCCGACGATCTTGTCGGTCTTGATGGCCTGCTGGGCCAGCGCGACGGCCTTGGAGGCGTCGCCCTGGCTGTCGTATGTCACCAGCTCGATCTTCACGGCCGGGTTGGTCTTGTTGTAGTTGTCGATGGCGAGTTTGGCGCCGTTCCTGGGCGGGATCACGATGCCGGCGTTGGGGCCGGTCAGGTCGCCCATGAAACCGATCTTGACGGTGCTGGGAGCCGCCTGGCCGGCGGGAGCGTCAGAGCCGCCGCCGCACGCGGCGAGACCGAGGGTGAGAGCCGTGCCGATGGCGAGCGCGCCGCCGAGGCGAGCAGTCTTGGGCCACAAGGTTGCCTTCTTTCACCCGGTCCCTGTCAGGACCGGAATCACGCGGTCATCCCCGTCCGGGGATGACCCACAGAGCCGTGACGGTCGGTACGGCCGGGGGACGCCGCGAGATTCGTTCAACGCGAGGTGGCGCTGCGAAGTTGGTCGAGTGCTTTGGCGAGATGCTGGAGTTCTTCTTCGGTGTTGTAATAGTGCACCGATGCGCGGACGACATCGGGCAGACCTCGGGCAGGGAGGTCATACTGAGAGTATTCCCGCAGCGAAACCGAGACGTTGACGCCTGACAGGGAAAGCTCGCTCTGCACTTCCGCCGAGGGCGTCCCCGCCACGGTGAAGGTGACGATGCCGCACTGCCGGGTGCCTTGGTCGTGCACCTTCACCCCGGGTATCTGCCGTAGTTCTTCCCGCAGTTTCCGGCCCAACGCGCAGACCCGCTCCTCGATGGCGTCCATACCCCAGGAGAGGGCGTAGTCCACGGCGGCCCCGAGGCCGAGCGTCGCCGCCACGTTACGCTCCCAGGTCTCGAACATGCGGGCGGAGTCGTGCACGCGGTACCGGTGGGGATCGGTCCAGGTCGCCGAGTGGAGATCGAGCATCGCCGGCTCGACCTTCTCGCGGAGTCGCGGACCGACGTAGAGGAACCCGGTGCCCCGGGGACCGCGCAGATACTTGCGGCCGGGGGCGGTGAGCGCGTCGCAGCGCAACCGCTGCACGTCGAGCTGGAGCTGGCCGGCGGACTGGCAGGCGTCGAGCAGGAAGGTCACGCCTGCGCGCCGGGCGATCTCGCCGACCTTCTCGGCCGGATTGACCAGTCCTCCCTGGGTGGGGACGTGGGTGAGGGAGATCAGCTTCACCCGGTCGTCCAGGCGGCGTTGCAGGTCCGCCACATCCAACTGGCCGCTTTCGTCGTCTTCGACGACTTCGACCTGTGCTCCTGTCCGCGCGGCGACCTGCAGGAACGCGATGGCATTGCTCGCGTACTCGGCCCGGCAGGTAAGAATTCGATCACCCGGGCGGAAAGGGATGGAGTAGAAAATGGACTGCCAGGCCCGGGTCGCGCTCTCGGCCAGGGCGATGTCCCCGGCTTCGGCGTTGAGCAGACGGGCGATCGAACCGCGTACGCCTGCCAGCCGGGGTTCCGCTTCGGCCGCGGCCTCGTAACCGCCGCGCAGCGCTTCGGCGCGCAGGTGGGTGATGACGGTGTCGGTCACGCGGGCCGGGGGCAGTGCGGTCCCCGCATTGTTCAGGTGGTTGACCTGGGTGCAGCCGGGTGTCTCTGATCGCGCTCTGGCCACATCCAGATTCTGAATACTGCTCATACAAACTGAATACAATAAGCTCCAACAATACTCAAGAGGGATGGATTGAATGCCGAAGGACAAGGGGCCGCTGCGCCGTGACATCGCGGAGCAGGTCACGGCGAGGATCTTGGACGGCCGCCTGCCGGCGGCGACCCGGGTGAACGAGGTCCACCTCGCCGCCGAGCTCGGGGTCAGCCGCACGCCCCTGCGGGAGGCCCTGGTGGAACTCGCCGATCGGGGACTGCTGGCCGCCGATCCCGGCCGGGGCTTCTCCGTGCCGCCCATCGACGTCGAGGAGGCCCGCAAGCTCTATCCGCTGGTGGGCGAGTTGGAGTCTCTCGCCCTGCGATGGACCTCTCCGCAGGACCTGCTCAGCATCCTCGGCCAGCTCGAGCGCCAGATCGACGAGATGGAGAGCGTCATGGAGAGCGGCGGCGACCTGGCCGGCCTTGACGACCGATGGCACGCGCTGCTCCTGTCACGTTGCGCCAACACCCATCTGATGCGATTGATCAGCCAGACCAAGCCCTTGGTCAAGCGCTACGACGTGCTCTACTTCGGCGGGATCGACCGGGCTCGCCGCAGCGTCGAGGAGCACCGCGAGATCGTCGCCGCCATCCGGGCGAACGACCTGTTCGGGGCGGCGGGATGGCTTACCCGCAACTGGGTCAACGGCGCCGCCTACCTGGGTCAGAAGCCGGCCACGTGAGAACGGGCGGGTGCGGCCCCCGCCCCGTTGACCGGCGCGAGCCGGGGCATGAATACCTCAGCGGCGAGCCTCTTGGGCCGCCGGCCGATGTGAGCGAGCCGTTCTAGTGCCACGTTCGCGTCGAAGCGCCTATATGCCCGGCCCGGCCCGTCCTGACGGGCAGGTCTGACATAGCACCGCCAGGGGGATTCATCATGTCCGACGACACGTCCAACGCCTCCGGATCCGCCGGCCGTACGGCGTCGCGGGAGATCCGGCTCGCCTCGCGGCCGTCCGGATGGCCGACCGAGGAGAACTTCACAATGGGGCGGGTGGAGCTGCCCGTTCCCGGTGAGGGGCAGGTTCTCGTCCGTAACCTCTATATGAGCGTCGATCCGTACATGCGGGGGCGCATGAACGACGTCGAGTCCTACGTTCCGCCCTTCGAACTCGGCAGGCCTCTAGACGGCGCCGCGGTGGGAGAGGTCGTCGAGTCGCGCACCCGGCATCTCGCGCCCGGCGACCTCGTCCTGCACGGGTACGGCTGGCGGGAGTACGCGCTCGTCGGCGCGGATCAGGCGCGCAGGATCGAGGAGATCCCCGGCGTCCCGATCTCGGCCTACCTCGGTGTGCTCGGCATGCCCGGCCTCACCGCCTACGTGGGCCTGCTCGACGTCGCCGCGTTCCAGGAGGGCGACGCGGTGTTCGTCTCCGGAGCGGCCGGGGCGGTGGGCAGCCTGGCCGGGCAGATCGCCCGGCTGAAGGGCGCCTCACGGGTCGTGGGCAGTGCGGGTTCCCAGGAGAAGATCGCCTACCTGACCGGCAAACTCGGCTTCGACGCCGCCTTCAACTACAAGGCCGCACCGGTCCGCAGGCAGCTCGCCCAGGTGGCGCCCGACGGGATCGACGTCTACTTCGACAACGTCGGCGGCGACCACCTGGAGGCGGCCCTCGACGTGTTCAGGACCTACGGCCGGGCCGCCATATGCGGTGCGATCTCCGTCTACAACGCCGCCGGACCGGTCCCCGGGCCGAGCAACCTCCCCCTGGTCATCGGCAAGCGGCTCACCCTTCGCGGATTCATCGTGACCGACCACCTCGACCGCATGGCCGGCATGATCGACGAGGTGGGCGCCTGGCTCCGCGACGGCGAGATCACTTTCGAGGAAACCGTCGTCGACGGGCTGGAGAACGCCCCCACGGCGTTCATCGACATGCTCCGTGGCGCCAACACCGGAAAGATGATCGTCCGGTTGGCCCGCTGAGCGTGCATGATCGCCACAATCTGGGGGCAGAAGGGGCGAGAGGAGGTGGGTTAGTTGAAAACGGATGAGCTTGAGGCGCTGTCGGCCCAGGAGCTACATGATCGCGCGATCCGCTATGCCGTCCACCACGGGGACTTCGCCTTCCTGTGGGAGCTGCTCAAGGTGATCCCGGCGGCGGAGGCGTCCACCGGGAACGAGGACGAGACGGCGAACGACCTCAGCCGGGTCTCCGCTCTGCTCAGCGACGCCATGGCGTCCGGTGAGGGCCGCCTTGGTGAGGCGTTGCGTCCGTTCTACATTGATTATCTCTCCAAGCATCCCGAAGCCTAGGCGCCCCCGCCCGTGACGGCCGCTTCGATAGGGTGACCGGCAGGCAGGGCTGAGGGAGGAGTGCCGTGGCACAGGTGAGAGTTGAGCGGACCGACGACGGGTTCGTCGCCCGCAACGACCGAGGAGCCGAGGTCGCCATGGGCGGCGGTGACGAGCAGGGGGTGTTCACCCCGGTCGAGCTGCTGCTCGTGGCCCTTGGCGGATGCAACATCGTCACAGTGGAGCCGCTCACCGCCCAGCGTGATCACCGGCTGGTCCGCCTGGCGATGACCGTTCAGGCGGAGAAGATCGAGTCGACGCTGCTCGGACCCATCACGATCACCTACGACGTGGAGTTGCCGGAGGGCGACGAGAAGGCCGACGAGGTCTTCCGGGCGGTGGCCCACCGCGTCGAGGAGAAATACTGCACGGTCAGCCGCGCGCTGCGGGAGAAGACCGAGATCCGGCTCGAACTGCCCGAGTGACCCGTCGTGCCCGGCCGCCCGGAGCGGCCGGGCACGTCCGGCCGTGGATGCCACGTGACCCTGTTGGCAATACCGGGTCAACCCTGGCTGTAGGCCCAAAATCAACCCTCGTATGACGTGCTCGTTACATTTGGTTCTGTACTGTTGAAGCAGGTCAAGGGGTTCTGCGAAGCCCGGGGGGAGCATTGCAGAGACTTTTCACCGGATACAGGACGCGAGGGGGATCGCGTCCCTGAGCGGCGCCGCCGCGGTCTTGGGGGAGGCTGCGGAGAGGCCCGCGAGGAGGCCGGGGCCGGACAGTTGGGGGACTGTCCGGCCCCGAGTCTGTTGACGGGATCGGGGCCGGACGGTCGGGGGACCGCCCGGCCCCGATCGCGTTCACGGGAACCGTCCACCGGTCCGGAAGACGTCCGCGGGAGGTCGTTCGGCATGGACTCGCGGTCACCAGGGGCGCCGGAGGAGTGCCCGGTTTTCTGATGTGCGCCGGCGCCGGGGCTGCTGCTAGAGTTACCTCCGTTGCAAGCGCCGCTAGCTCAGTTGGTTAGAGCAGCTGACTCTTAATCAGCGGGTCCGGGGTTCGAGTCCCTGGCGGCGCACAACCGGAAAAGCCCGGCTCGACCATGGTCGAGCCGGGCTTTTCTCATGTGACGGCCCTACCCGCAAAGTGATTCGCGCCGTGGCGGCGGCAGCCCTCCCGCGTAGGATCGTTTGTGCCCCTCCCTCGCGGGGGAGGAGGCATTCATGCAGGTCAGGGGCGATATCAGCGGCACGGTAATCCGGCCGGCCCCCATCGGGGCCGCCGCCGGGGGAGCCGGTCGCGCCCTCGCCCGGCGCCGCGCCGTACTCACCGCGACGTCCCTGCCGTGACCGTGACATGGACAGGGACAGTGCCGCGGCCATGATCCTGGCCGGCCCGGCGAGCGCGGCGGACCTGGCCGCGGCGCGCATGCAGATGGCCCTCTCACTGGGCTGGCACATCGTGCTGGCCTGTCTGGGGGTCGGGATGCCGGCCCTGCTGCTGTTCGCCGAGTGGCGGGCCGTCCGCACCGGGGACGGCGACGCCATGCGGCTGGCCCGGCGATGGGCCACGGCGATGGGCGTGCTGTTCGCGGTCGGGGCGGTCTCCGGGACGATCCTCAGTTTCGAGATGGGTCTGCTGTGGCCGGGGCTCATGGGAACCTACGGTGAGGTGATCGGCCTGCCGTTCGCGTTGGAGGGCATCGCCTTCTTCGTCGAGGCCATCTTCATCGGCGTCTACCTCTACGCCTGGGACCGGCTCTCGCCCAGGGCGCACCTGCTGAGCGGGGTGCCCGTGCTGATCGCGGGGGTGGCCTCGGCGTTCTTCGTGGTGACCGCCAACGCGTGGATGAACCAGCCGGTCGGGTTCGTGGTGGAAGACGGCCGGGTGCGGGACGTGGCCCCCTGGCGGGCGATGTTCAACCCGGCCACGCCGCCGCAGACACTCCACATGATCGTGGCGGCGTTCATGGTCGCCGGGTTCGCCACCGCGGCGGTGTACGCGGTGGCGATGTTGCGCGGACGGCGGGACCGCTACCACCGCCTGGGCTTCATCATCCCCTTCACGATGGCCTCCGCGTTCGCCCCGATCCAGATCCTGCTGGGCGACTACGCGGCCAAATTCCTCGCGGAGTACCAGCCGACCAAGCTCGCCGCGATGGAGGGCCTCTTCCACACCGGCCCGGGAGCACCGCTCAGCCTGGGCGGCTTCATGGTCGACGGCGAGTTGCGCTACGCGATCGAGATCCCCAGCGGCCTGTCCCTGCTGGTCGGCTACAGCCCGCACACCGTGGTCCAGGGGCTCGACCAGGTGCCGGAGGCCGACCGCCCGCCGATCACCCCCGTGCACCTGGCCTTCGACACGATGGTGGGAATGGGCTTCTTCCTGCTCCTGCTGGGGCTCTGGTACGCCACGGCCTGGTGGCGACGGCGTGATCTGCCTCGCTCCCGATGGTTCCTGCGGCTGGCGGCCGTCTCCGGGGTGGCCGCCGTCGTCGCCCTGGAGGCCGGCTGGGTCGTGACGGAGGTCGGCCGGCAGCCGTGGGTGGTGTACGGCAAGCTGCGCACGTTCGACGCGGTCAACCCGGTGCCCGGCCTGTGGGCCGGATTCGTGCTCGTCTCCCTGGTCTACGTCGTCCTCACCGTCGCCACCGTCTACGTCCTGCGGCGCGTCGCGGGCGCTCACCGGGTGGCGCACGCTCCCCAGGAACCGGAGTGAGCCGATGGACCCGGCGCAGACCCTGCTGGTCGTGATGTGGGTGGGCGTGACGCTGTACGCGTTGCTGGCCGGAGCCGACTTCGGCGGCGGCATCTGGGACCTGGCGGCGGGGCGCAGTGACGCCGGCATGCCGCAGCGACGCCTCATCGAGCACTCCATCGGGCCGGTGTGGGAGGCCAACCACGTGTGGCTGATCTTCGTGATCGTCGTGTTGTGGACCGGCTTTCCGCCGGTTTTCGCCGCGGTGATGTCCACCCTCTACCTCCCGCTGACGCTGGCGGCGCTCGGCATCATCGCCCGGGGCGCCGCCTTCGTCTTCCGCAAGGCCAGCACGGAGTTGTGGCAGCAGCGTCTGTTCGGTGCGGCCTTCGCGACCTCTTCCGTGCTGACGCCGTTCTTCCTGGGTACGGTCGCAGGGGGGATCGCCTCCGGACGCGTCCCTCCGGGGCTGGCGGCCGGTGACCTCGTGACGAGCTGGCTCAACCCGACCTCGCTGCTCGGCGGGGTCCTCGCGGTCGCCGCCTGCGCCTACCTCGCCGCGGTCTACCTGTGCGACGACGCGGTGCGGGCGGGCCTGCCCGTCCTGGCCGAAGGGTTCCGGCGCAGGGCGCTGGTCATGGGTCTCGGCCTGGGCGCCGTCGCGCTCGGGGGCATCGCCGTGATCGGCTGGGACGCCTCGCGGCTGTTCGACGGTCTCACTCACCGGGCGCTGCCGCTGGTCGTGGCCGGGGCCGTGCTGGGCCTGCTCTCCCTGGCGCTGCTGTGGCGACGGCGCTACCTGCCCGTCCGGATCACCGCCGCGCTGGCCGTCACGGCGGTGCTGTGGGGATGGCCGCTCGCGCAGTATCCGATCATGCTCCTTCCCGCTCTCACCGTCGAGGAGGCCGCGGCCGACCCGGCGGTGCTCGGCGCCACGCTCGTCGTGCTCGCGGTGGGCGCGTTGCTGGTGCTGCCGGCCATGGCCTGGTTGCTGCTGTTGCAGCGTCGCTCGCCGTACGACCCGAGCGCGCACGGTTGAGGATCCGCCTTTCCGGCCCGCGTCTTCAGCACCGGAACAATAGTTTTTTGATCATTAAGAGAGCGCTCCCTAGCAAGGGGTGATTCCGTCGGAGTTTCCTGTCAATGGCGCACCCGCCGCTGGACCGCGCCATTGAACGGGCTGGCCGGCCGGAGCCGAGGAGACGCGTCCCCGTCGCTCGAATAGTTCGAGCAGGTCAAGGGGTCCAGCCCACACAAGCCCAAAACCCACATCGAGATGATCTTGACCAGCGTTGTGCCTGATCAGGGCTGGATCCTGGGCTCACCTTCACCCGAATCGTGACGTTGCCCGTTCCTCGGTAAATGTGTCGTTTACTGCGGAACGGCGGCATGCAACCTGCTCGAACACCGCTCGCACGCATGATCAGATACCCGCATTTACTGCGACTGCGGGTTTCGGGCTTGTGTGGGCTGGACCCCTCCACCATCTGCTGGCCGGGCGTGCGGCTCTTCGGCCGGTCCCGACCGCCGCCCGCCAGGCGACGCCCGCGATGGCCTGGTCAGGACACGCTGGTCATCACCAAGCCCGACCGGGTCGCCCGCAGCGTCAAGGAGCTGCTGGTTTTCCTGGAGGACGAGCTCGCGCCGCGCGGCATCAACCTGCACATCCTGACCGGCATCTGCGCCGGCACCCACCGCCCGGCTGGGCAGAGCATCGCCGACAAGATGCTGTTCCTGGTCGCGGCCATGGCCGCGGAGATGGAGCGCGACCTGATCTCCGAGCCCACCCTGGAGGGTCTGGACGCCGCCCGGGCCGGCCGGGTCGGCGGCCGGCCGGCCACGGTCACCGACGACGTGCTGGCCGTGGCGCGGGCCCGGCGCGGGCGTGGCCAGTCAGTCACCCAGATCGCGCGCGAGTTCGGCGTGGGGCGGTCGACGCTGTACCGGGCGGCCCTGGAGGACGGCGACCTGCCCACGACGCCCTGATGTCAGGCCCGGGGATCGTCCCCGGCCTGCGGAGCGAAGAGGAGGGAGCACAGATTCTCAATGGATTGAGGCAAAGGATCTTGGCCTCCGACCCCTCGTCGGCCGCCCTCGATGTGCAGTCTGCGGTCGTCCTCGCACCCTCGGCGAGTTGCACACATTGACCTAACAATATGCAATAATTGCTCTACTTACAGTAATCGGTGCAGGTAGTGCTGGCATGGACACCGATTGAGCCTCGCATCACCCGCCTGACCAGCAGGAAGGTTAGGACAGATGCGCCCACCCTCCACCAGTACCGCAGAGGTGCGCCGGGCCAGTGCCAGTGCCAGTGCCAGCGCCTTCGGCGACCCGCAGTAGATCCAGGTCGACCTCGGAGCCGTCGCCGCCGTCACCCAGGTGACGCTGAACTGGGAGGCTGCCTACGCCAGGGCGTTCCAGATCCAGGTCTCCGGCAACGGCGCGAACTGGACCACGATCCACTCCGCCACCGCGGCGACGGGCGGCACCCAGACGCTGACCGTCAGCGGTTCCGGCCGCTACGTGCGGATGTACGGCACGCAGCGGGCCACCGCGTACGGCTACTCCCTGTGGGAGTTCCAGGTTTACGGCACCGGCGGCGCGCCGATCACCCCGCCCCCGCTCCCGCCCGCTCCCGCCGACCCGCCGAGGCTCGTCTGGAGCGACGAGTTCAACGGAGCCGCCGGAAGCAGGCCCGACGCGGCCAAGTGGCGGCCCGAGACCGGTCCGGGCGTCAACAACGAGCTGCAGTACTACACCGACAACGCCAATGCCGCCATGGACGGCGGCGGCAACCTCGTCATGGAGGCCCGCAGGCAGGTCACGCCGGGCTCCGCCTGTCCGCCGGACCCGTTGAGCGGCGGCAGCACCACCTGCCAGTACACCTCCTCCCGGCTCAACACCTACGGCAGGTTCAGCTTCACCTACGGCCGGGTCGAGGCCCGGATCAAGGTGTCGGGCACCAGGGGCCTCTGGCCGGCGTTCTGGCTGCTCGGTGCCGACTTCTTCGACCAGGCAAGGCCCTGGCCGTACGTGGGTGAGATCGACATCATGGAGCACATCGGCAAGGAGCCGAGCACGGTGTACTCCACCATCCACGCCCCGGCCTACTTCGGCGCCGGCGGGTTCGGCTCGCCGTACACGATCTCCGGTGACTTCGCCGCGGTCTTCCACGTGTTCGCCGTCGACTGGAACAGCAAGGGCATGCGGTTCACGGTCGACGGCAACGTCGTTCACCAGGTCGACCGGGCCCAGCTGGAGGCCACCCGCGGCCCGTGGGTCTTCGACCACCCGTTCTTCGTCATCCTGAACAACGCGGTGGGCGGTGACTGGCCGGGACCACCGGACGCCACCTCGGTCTTCCCGCAGAGGATGCTCGTCGACTACGTGCGCGTCTACCGGTGACGCCTGGCCGGTGACATCTGAGCGGTGACACCTGACCGGTGGCCCGGCCCGTGCCCCGGGCCACCGGCGTCGGCGCTCGACGGCTCCTTCGCGCCCATTGACCTCAATATTGGTTGAGGTTGCATGGTGGATCCCAGTAGAGGCGAGCGAAGGAGTTCTGTGATGAGGGTGGCGGCTTTTTCCGAGTTCGGCGGACCTGAAGTGCTGCGGGTGACGGAGTTCGAGACGCCCGAGGCGGGCGCGGGGCAGGTCCGGGTGCGGGTGAAGGCGGCCGGTGTGCAGCCGTTCGACGTGGCCGTGCGCCAGGGGTGGACTCCGGGCGGGGTGACCGGGGGTCTGCCCCGGATTCCCGGCAACGAGTTCGCCGGGATCGTCGACCAGGTGGGCGAGGGGGTGGGCGGGATCTCCGTCGGCGCCGAGGTGCTGGGGTTCGCCCTGCTGAACTCCTATGCGGAGTACGTCGTGGTCCCGGCCGAGAACGTCACGGCCAAGCCCGCGAACATGCCCTGGGAGGTGGCGGGCGGTTTCACCGCCGGCACCCAGACGGCCCACATCGCCCTGGAGCAGCTCGGGGTGGGGCAGGGCGACACGATCCTGGTGCACGCCGCCGCCGGTTCGGTCGGCACCGCGGCGGTGCAGCTCGCCCGGCTGCGGGGGGCGACGGTCATCGGCACCGCGCGCGAGGAGAACCACGAATACCTGCGCGCGCTCGGCGCGATCCCCGTCACCTACGGCGACGGCCTGCTGGAGCGGGTGCGTGCCCTCGCTCCCGGCGGGGTGGACATGGTCCTGGACGGCGCCGGCGGCGCGGCGCTCGACGTCTCGTTGCAGCTGGTCAAGGGCGAACGCATCATCACGCTGGTCGAGCACGACAAGGCCGAGGCGCTGGGCGTCCAGGTGACCAGGGGAGTACGGCTGGCCTCTCGCCTCGCCGAGCTCGCCGACCTCTACGCCGACGGCAAGCTCACCTTCCCCATCCGCCGGAGCTACCCGCTGGAGCACGCCGCCGACGCCCACCGCGAGGTCGAGGCCGGTCACGGCCGCGGCAAGGTCGTTCTCACTGTGGGGTGAAATGCCGACACGCATACAACAAGTGACTTTTCCCCTGTAAAGTCCGTTTTGAGGGACCGTATGGCGGGGGGAGCCATCGTGGGAAAACTCATGTATGCGGCGGTGCTGTTCATGGCCGCCGCTTCTGGAATCGTCGCCACGGGGACGTCGGCACAGGCGTCCGATCATGACACGCCGGTCAGCCGGGACCAGTACCAGGCCATGCTCGACCAGTGTCAATACGCCGATACGCCGCGGTTGCGCGGCGAATGCCGGGCGGAGGTCAGGAACAACTACCGGATCGGAGAGGAGGACTCCACCCTGGACTGCCGGACGTACTCCGGGGTCACGGTCTGTGGAGACCTGACGTTGAGCAAGCGGGAATCGGCGTGCGTCCAGGACTCGATGGCGGCGGGGCTGACGCGGCGCCGGGCCGAAGTCGAGTGCTACGCCTTCTCCTGAGCCCTCGCCGCGGAAGGCCGGCTCCGCTACGGGCGGGGCATGAGGCGGGGATTCCTCTTCGGATGCCGGTCAACGTATGGCGCCGGTGGCCAAATTTTTAGTAAGGTTTCTTGTTAATAACGTGCTATCCGTCGGCCGTTGGACATGTCCCACCTCCATCCCCCCATAGGAGGAGTCCACGTGCACCTGCGACACAAGGTGGCCACCGGCGCCGCCGTGCTCACCGTCGGGTCACTGCTCGCCCTGTTACCGTCCGCACCCGCGGTCGCTCACGGATCCATGTCGAACCCGCCCAGCCGTGCCTACGTCTGCAAGACGGAGGGTCCGGAGACTCCCAAATCGGAAGCGTGCAAGGCGGCCGTCGCGGCCGGTGGCACCCAGGCGTTCTACGACTGGCACGAAGTGTCCCGGCTGGAGGCGGGCGGCAATCACCGCGCCATCATTCCGGACGGCAAGCTGTGCAGCGCCGGGCGTGACAAATATCGCGGTCTCGACCTCGCCAGGGCCGACTGGCCCGCCACGCGGGTCTCATCGGGACCGTTGACGATCACCTACCATGCGACCGCGCCCCACGCGAACAGCAACTTCGAGTTCTACATCACCAAGCAGAGCTGGAATCCGACCCAGCCGTTGCGCTGGTCGGACCTGGAGCACATCCAGACATTCAACAACCAGAACCCCGGCACGTTTACCAACTGGACGATCAACCTCCCGCAGCGCAGCGGCCGCCAGCTCGTCTACTCGATCTGGCAGCGTGTGGTGGGCAGCACCGAGGCCTTCTACACCTGCTCCGACGTGGACTTCGGCGGGGGCGGCACCCCCACCCCGACACCCACTCCCACGCCGACCACCCCGACACCCACTCCGACGCCGACCGTGCCCACCCCCACGCCGACACCCACTCCGACGCCGACCTCGTCCCAGCCTGGTGGCACCTGGAGCGCGGGCACCGCCTACCCGACGGGTGCGCGGGTGACCTACGGTGGCCTGACCTACCAGTGCCTGCAGCCGCACACCGCGCTGCCGGGCTGGGAGCCGCCGAACGTCCCCTCGCTGTGGCAGCGCGTCTGAGCCGGCGTGACCGGGGCGGCCGGGGCCGCCCCGGTTCGGATGTCACCTTCAGGAGGAGTCCGATGACGAAGCGTGCGGCCCTGATCGTTCTGGGGGTCCTGCTGCTCACCGGCTGCGGCGCCCACAGCATCCAGGAGCTCCACGACGACGGTCACGCGGCGCACGGCGACGGGCACGCGGCGCACGGCGCCGCCCGCACTCCGGGCACGGCGACCGGTACGGGCAGGGACTTCAATCCCACCGACGTGATGTTCCTGCAGATGATGATGGCCCACAACGGCCAGGGCGTGGAGCTGGCCCGGCTCGCGCCGAACCGGCCCGCCCGTACGGAGGTCAAGACGCTGGCCGCGGCGATCGCCACGACCCAGGAAGTGGAGTCCGCCTCGATGTCCGACCGGCTGATCGGCTGGGGTCAGCCGCCCACCGCGAAGCCCGACGAGCACGCCGCCCACGGTGGCATGCCGGGGGCGAGCAAGGCGGAGATCGCCGCGATAGCCGACGCGGCCCCGGCCGACTTCGAGAAGAAGTTCCTCAACATGATGATCGCTCAGCAGGACGACGCCGTGCAGATGGCCAGGATGGAGCTGGCCGACGGCCTGAGCCGTGAGGTCAAGGCGCTGGCCGCGCGAATCGAGGCCTCACGTTCGGCGCAGATCAAGCAGTTTCTGGCGCTCCTGGGCCAGTGACCGAGCGGTTTCTGATGCTCCTGGGCCAGTGACCCGAGCCGCTCGACCGTGATCGATTTGTTCGCACGCTCCCTGGTATGCAATATTTCCTACTGAATATAAGGGAAATTGGGGAGAGTCATGCGCAAGTTGCTCGGGGTCCTGACCGGTTTGATCCTGGCCGGGAGCCTCGCCGCATGCGGTGGGTCTTCGACCGGCACGGCCGAATCCGCCGCCGCACCGAAGGCCGATGCACCGCTCAAGGTCGGGGTGAACCCCGTGCCCCACGGTGAGGTGCTCAAATACGTCAAGGACAACCTCGCCGCCAAGGCCGGGCTGAACCTGGAGATCGTCGAGTTCACCGACTACGTCCAGCCCAACACGCAGCTCGACGAGGGCAACCTGGACGCGAACTACTTCCAGCACATCCCGTATCTGGAGGAGTTCTCCAAGGGGAAGAACATCAAGCTGAGCTGGGTCGCGCCGGTCCACATCGAGCCGCTCGGCCTCTATTCGAAGAAGATCAAGAACGTCTCCGAGCTCGCCCAGGGCGCCTCGGTGGCCCTGCCGAACGACACGAGCAACCTGGGGCGCTCGCTCAAGCTCCTCGCCGACAACGGTGTGATCACCCTCAAGGAGGGCGTCGGCGTCAAGGCCACCGAGCGTGACGTGGCCGACAACCCCAAGGGCCTGCAGTTCAAGCCCCTGGAGGCCGCTCAGCTGCCGCGCTCCCTGGAGGACGTGGACGCCGCGATCATCAACGGCAACTACGCCCTGGAGGCGAGCCTGCAGCCCGCCACCGACTCCCTGGTCCTGGAGAAGGGCGAGGACAACCCCTACGCCAACGGCCTGGTGACCGTTCCCGCGAAGGTGGACGATCCCCGCATCAAGAAGCTCGCCGAGCTCCTCCAGGGGCCGGAAGTCAAGAAGTTCATCGAGGACAAGTACAAGGGAGCGGTCCTGCCCGCCACCAAGTGACCTCGGGGCGCCTTCGCGCCGCCGGATCGGGCTCGCCGCCGCCCGTTCGCCCGCCGGACCTCCCGGCCGGCGACCGGGCGGCGGACGTCTTTTCCGAGCTCATCGGGCCTGCGGATTTTCCGAGCTCATCGGCCCTGCGGCGCCGACGGGACGGCCGTACTCTCCGGCGCGACGTTTGAGACTCGTGTGGGGGATAGGGGATGAGGCGTTGGCTCGAAGGAGGGAATTCCATGACCATCGCAGGCGGCATCATCCTCATCATGCTCGGCGCCATTTTCACCTGGGCGGTCGAGTTCGACATCGCCGGGTTCGACATCAACATCCTCGGCGTCATCCTGATGCTCGGCGGTCTCGTGTGGCTGCTGTTCGCGCTCTACCGGATCAACCTCGCCCGCCGCGCCGTGGCGCCCACCACGACCACCGTCGTCGAGGACCCGGTGACCCACCGCCGTGTCTACGAGGAGCGCGACTACACCGACCCGCCGGTCGTGTGATCCGGTCACTCCCGGCATGAGAGCCGAACATCGAAGGCCTTGCCTACCCGTTGTGTCCTGGGCGATCCGTTAGCGCCCCATTGTGCCGGGTAGGTGTGGTCTTTCATCACGTGTGAACGGAGGACAGGACGTTGAGCAGGATCGTATCCCGGAGCACGAGCGCGGTCAGCGGAATGATCGGCGGTGCCATCGCCGGAGCCATCTTCAAGCAGATCTGGAAGTTCGCCTCGGGCAAGGACGACGCGCCTCAGGCGACGTCCGACGAGTACGGCTGGCGGGAGGTCCTCATCGCGTCCGCCGTCCAGGGGGCGATCTTCGGCGTGGTCAAGGCCGCGATCGACAGGTCTGCGGCGCGGAGCATCCACCGGGCCACCGGCAAGTGAGCTCACGCGAAGAACCCCCGCCCTTTCCGCCCTCCTTCTAGCGGTCGTCGCAACACCCCAGCTCGGGGAGTGCGATGGACTTCGAGATCCGTGCAGACCGTTCAGCCCAGGGACCCCGAAAGCTGCTCAAAGAGCGAGAGCACTACCTTGCTCTGGTGCAGCAAGGGATCACCAACCGGCAGGCGTGCCAAATCGTCGGCGTGAACGAACGGACCGGACGTGAGTGGTTACGCGGTCGACCTGAGGGGCGGAAGAAGGGGACGCGACTGCCAGCGCGAGATGCGCTGGCAGTCGCGGTCTATCCAGGCAGAACCAGGCACATCGAAGCCCGCGGCTCGTCTCGATACCTGGGTGAGGATGAGCGGATCCACATCGCCGACTCGTTGCGTGCGGACGTATCGATTCGAGCGATCGCGCGCGAGCTGGGCCGTGCGCCCTCCACGATCAGCCGAGAGATCCGCCGTAACCGGCACCCCACCAACGGGCAGTATCGGCCCCACGCGGCACACGCCCGAGCGCGGGCTTGCCGCCCACGTCCCAAGCTCGGCAAAATCGGCCAGAATCCCGAGCTACGTGATTTCATTCAAGACCACCTGCATGAACGCTGGAGTCCTGAGTAGATCTCCCAGAGCCTGCGCAGGAGCTTCCCTGGCCGGCCGGAGACGCACGTGGCTCACGAGACGATCTACCAGGCCCTCTACGTCCAAGGGCGTGGTGAGCTACGGCGTGAGCTGGCCCGGGCCCTACGCACGGGCCGCACCATGCGCAAGCCTCGCCGCCTGGCCCAGCAGCGCCAGCCCCGCTTCGTCACACCCATGGTCATGATCAGCGAGCGGCCGGCCGACGTCGAGGACCGCGCCGTGCCCGGCCACTGGGAGGGCGACTGCATCATCGGTAAGAACCAGGCATCGGCCATCGGCACCCTGGTCGAGCGGACCACACGCTACGTGATGCTCGTCCACCTGCCGATCGACCGCAGCGCCGAGCGCATGCGCGACGCCCTGGTGGAGACCATGGCCACGCTGCCCGCCCATCTCAAGCGATCCTTGACCTGGGACCAGGGCAGCGAGATGGGCCGCCACCGAGAGTTCACCATCGCCGCTGACATGCCCGTCTACTTCTGCGACCCGGCCAGCCCCTGGCAGCGTGGCTCCAACGAAAATACCAACGGCCTGTTGCGCCAGTACTTTCCCAAGGGCACCGACCTGTCGGTCCATACCCGCGAGGACCTCGACGCCGTCGCTGCTGAACTCAACTCCAGACCGCGAAAGACGCTCGACTGGGACACCCCGGCTGAACGCCTCGCGGCGCTTCTGGCGGCCTGCGCCTGACCTGGCAGGAGGCGGTCCTGCGGCATCGCCCTAAGGGTTCAGGCTCGACGCCCCGCCGGTTGCGGGACGACATCGCAATTTTGCCCGAACATTGTCGGGCCCGGGATCCGGGTCAGAAGTCGTAGTGGTGGTAGTCGGCGGACTTGGCCTCCTTCTCTGTGCAGAAGAACGTGTCGTCGAACGGCGTCACCGCGTAGTCCTCGTCCCCGGAGACGTTGTAGCTCATGGCGGCCGCGAAGCCGGTGGCGACGACGGGCAGGCTGCCGCACCTGACCACGTGGTACGGATACTGGGTCATCGTGTCGACCAACGGCGTGACCAACGCGATCGCGTACACGGCCACGGCCGCCACCAGCGCGCGCAGCCAGTCCGGCCGGAAGCGCAGCGGAGCGAGCAGGATCAGGCCTGCGAGATAGGCCAGTACGAACAGCACCAGGTACGTCACCGAGAACAGCACCCACGACCGCCCCCACAGCGCGACGATCACCGCGACCAAGCCCAGCGCGGGCAGGCCGATGACGAACGCGGCCAGCCACGCGCCCGCTCGTTGAAATGACCTCATGCGTGGTGTGACGATCAGGTTCGTGGGTTGGTTCTCAGGCCGGACCAGGATTCCCGGACCAGACATGGTGCATGTCCTTCCCGGGACGGACTGGCCGCCCTCGGAAGGACGCCCAGCGGTGACCACCTCGCTATGCTGACTGTCGCCAGCAAACGATCACCTGTGTTGCGACGACCCCTCGAAAGCGCCCCGAAGGGACCGGGGGTTCTTCGCGTTCGATGACGCTCGCCGGGCTCCCGCCCGGCGTTCGTCAGGCTCTCGACCTGCGGGTGATCGCGGCCGCGACGGCTCCGCCCACCAGCGTGAGGGCGGCCAGACGGCGGTGCCGGGAGAGCCACGCCTGCAGGCTGTGAGAGTGAGAGCGGTCACCGAAAGTGCCGTGGGCGCCGTAGTCCTTGTCGTCGTCGGCGGGTTTCCACAGGTTGGCCATGCCGGTGGGGGCCTGGGCCCCGGTCTGCTGGCTCTCCTGACCGGTCCGGCCGAGATAGCGGTCGAGCAGCCCGGGGACGAGCCGCTGCGCGAGCAGCGTGGCGACCGTCGAACCGCCCACCCAGTATTCGCGCCGCTCGGGATGTTCGGCCGCGTGGACCAGCGCCTCGGCGGCCACCTCGGGCTCGTAGATCGGCGGTACCGGCTGCGGATGGCGGCCCAGCTTGGACAGCACCCAGGAGAACTGCGGGGTGTTCAGCGCGGGGAGCTGCACCATGGTGATCCTTATCCCGCTGCGCTCTCCCAGCAACTCCGTCCTGACCGACTCGGTGAACCCCTTGACCGCGTGCTTGGCCCCGCAGTAGGCCGCCTGCAACGGGATGCCCCGATAGGCCAGCGCCGATCCGGCCTGCACGATCGTTCCCCGGTCGCGCGGGCGCATCAGATCCAGCGCCGCCCGCGTGCCCCAGACATAGCCGAGGTAGGTGACCTGGGTGGCCCGCTCGTACTCCTCAGGTGTGATCTCGGTGAAGGGGGCGAAGACCGAGGAGAAGGCCACGTTGATCCAGACGTCGATCGGCCCGACCTCCCTCTCGATCCGTTCGGCGGCGTCCCTGACCTGTCGGTAGTCGGCGACGTCGGCCTCGTAGACCAGCCCGGAGCCGCCCGCCGCACCGGCCTCCACCGCGGCGGATCCCAGACCGGTCTCGCCCCGGGCGATCAGCGCCACCGTGGCGCCACGCTCGGCCAGCAGCCGGACCACCGCCCGGCCGACGCCGCCACTGGCCCCGGTCACCACTACGACCTTGTTCTTCATGGTCCGTTCCTCCTCCGGTTCAGGCGGCTCCCGTACCCGGGCAGGCACGGCTCATACCGAATGACCGGCCGAGAGAGGCCAGCACGTCCGTGTAGACGGCGGTGGTCTGGGCGGCGATCCGGCCCCAGCCGTAGCGTGACCTCGCCCGCTCTCCGGCGGCCACGCCGTACGCGGTGAGCAGGAAAGGATCGGCGAGCAGCCCGCGCAGAGCGCGGCCGAGGACCGCGGCCTTGCGCGGGGGGACCAGCAGGCCGGTGACGCCGGGAACGATCGTGTCCAGGTGCCCGCCCACGGCCGAGGCGACCACCGGCACGCCGCAGGCCATGGCCTCCAGCGGCACGATGCCGAACGGTTCGTACCAGGGCACGCTGACCACGACGTCCGCCGCGCGCATCAACACAGGGACGTCCTCCCGATCCACCCGGCCGAGGAACCGGACGCGGTCTGCCACGCCGTACATTCCGGCGATCCGCATCAGGCGCGCCGGTTCCGGCTCGCCGGGGGCGCCGCCCGCGATCACGAGCGTGGCGTCCGGCACGTGGCGCAGGGCCCGGATGGTGGTCTCGACGCCCTTGCGCGGCACCGCCCGGCCGATGGCGAGCAGGATCGGCCCGGGACCGAGGTCCATCGTGCGGCCCGCCGGGGTGAAGGCGTCCAGGTCGACGCCGCAGGGGACCACATGGATGGAGGCGCAGGGCATCCGCATCCGCCCCAGCTCCGCCACCTCGTCGGCGCAGGTCGCGATCACCGCGTCCGCCTGGCGGGCGACGAGCGCCTCGGTCTCGATGCGCTCGTGCGGGCTGGTGTCGGCGTTCCCCTGGTGGCGTCGCTTGACCGCGCCGAGGGCGTGGAAGGTGTGCACGATCGGCACCGCGGTGTCCCTGGCGGCGGCCAGCGTGGCCAGGCCGCTCATCCAGAAGTGGCTGTGGGCGATGTCGGGCGGAGCCGCGTGCCAGCGCTGGGCGAGCCACCGGCTGAAGTCGGGCATCCACGGCAGCAGGTCGTCCTTGTCCATGGTCATGGCGGGGCCGGCCGGTACGTGGATCACGGTCACTCCGGGGGCGAGGCTCACCTCTTCCGGCCGGCCGGGGTCTTCCCTGCGGGTGTAGACGGTCACCTCGTGTCCCTGCGCGGCGAGCGAGCGGGAGAGGGCGGCGACGTGGACGTTCTGCCCGCCCGCGTCGGCACCGCCGACGGTCGCCAGGGGGCTGGCGTGTTCGGACACCATTGCGATCTTCATGAATGCGGCTCCGCGGCACGACATGCGACAGCAGTGTGCCTGCGTCTTAGGCATCCAACCGGCTCTCCTTCCCCTCGTGAGGGTTTTAAACGCGTTTGACCTTGGGTTTCTCGGGAACGCGATCGTTTTGACGAGAGGAGTTCGACGATGGAGGCTCCGCAGTACATCGCCGCGCGCGTACAGCGCGCACTGGCTGAGGATGAGAGAACCCATGAACTCGGCATCCGGGTGGACGTCCGGGGAGAGCAGCTCTACCTGCGCGGTCAGGTGACCGGAGCCGAGCGCCGCACGCTGATCGCCGACGTGGCGGGTGAGGCGGCTCCCGGCCTGACGCTGCACAACGAGATCACCGTCATGGACGTCCGGGAGCCGGGAGAGGAGGAGAAGCTGTGAGAGAGCTGCGGATCGCGGCGGTCGGAGACGTGCACATGGACGAGAGCTTCAGGGGACGCTACCGCGAACGGCTGCACGACATCGAAGAGCACGCCGACGTCCTGTTGCTCGCCGGAGACCTGACCCGGCACGGCACACTGGAGGAGGCACGAGTGGTGGCGGACGAGTTCCGCGACCTGCCGATCCCCGTGGTCGCCGTGCTCGGCAATCACGACCACCACTCCGACCTGCCCGCGGAGATCGCGGCCCTGCTGACCGACGCCGGGATCACGGTCCTGCACGACGACGCGACCGTGCTCGACATCGACGGGGTACGGCTCGGCGTGGTCGGCGGTAAGGGCTTCGGCGGGGGATACGCGGGCAAGTGCGCCAGCGACTTCGGCGAACCCGAGATCAAGGCGTTCGTCGGCCACACCAAGCGGATCGCGGAGCGCTGGCGGGTGGCGCTCAAGGAGCTCCAGGCCGACCGGAGGGTCGTGCTGTCGCACTACTCGCCGGTCAAGGACACCCTGCACGGGGAGCCGTTGGAGATCTACCCCTTCCTCGGCAGTTACCTGCTGGCCGAGGCGGTGGACGCGGAGGGCGCGGACCTGATCGTCCATGGTCACGCGCACGCGGGAACCGAGAAGGGCGTGACCCCGGGGGGCATCAGGGTGCGCAACGTGGCGCTTCCGGTGCTGGGCCGGTCCTACGGGGTGTACTGCCTGTAGTCCCGGGACGCGGGGGCCGGATCGTGTGCGAGGCGGTGAACGCCAGGCGACGGAACGCGAACGCGCCCGGCGCGATGCCGCGATGCCGTGAGGCCGTGATGCCGTGAGATCGCGATGCCGTGAGATCGCGACGTTGTGAGAGTGCGATGCCGCGATGCCATGAGAGCGCGACGTCGTGAGACGACGCGAGGAAACGACGCCGTGAGACGAGGCGGGGAAACCTCGGCGCTGTGAAACGGTGACGGCACTGAACAGTCAAGTCATGAAACGCCAAAGCACGAAACGCAAGGCGCGAAAGCCGGAGAAGTCGTGAAGAAGCGGGCCGGGTTCTCACCCGGCCCGCTGAGGCTTCTGAAGGTAATTCGGGGCGACTTGAAGTTCGATGTGAATTGTGGATGGTTTTGCGAGCCATCGGCTCGCATCAGACATTGAAGATGCTCACACCTCCGGGGCCAACGAGGAAGCCGAGAACGATGAGGACGATCCCCCAGAGGAGGTCGCGACGGGCCAGGATCACATAGATCCCGGAGATGACGAGTACGACTGCGATGATCCAGAGCAAAGTAGCCATGAGTAGCCCCTGCCCTCACAATTCACGACTTAACATCCTTAGTTCGGTATAGATCGACAATCGGCTGCAGAATCCAGAGCCAGCCGCTGGCCAGCGCGATCACCCCGCCGAACAGCGCGGCCGGCCAGGCGTTGATGACCGTCTCCGAGACCAGCGCCACCGAGCTGGTCATCGCGATCGCGAGCCCGACGGCTCCGGCGATGCCGAGCTCGTTGGCGCGGCGCAGCATCTTCTCCTTCAAGCCGGTCCGAAACAGCAGACGGTGCTGGGCGGCTGGTGTGATGAAGCAGATGGAGGCCAGTGCGGCGCTCAGCAAGGCGATGAAGAAAAGCCACCGGCCGAGAGAGTCCACTTTGTGGAAACCGGCGGCGAACGGCAGCGTCAGCAGGAAGGCGAACAGGACCTGGACCCCGGTAACAGCGACTCGCAACCCCTGAAGAAGCTCACCGAGCTCCCTGTCCACCCGCTCCTTGTGGGTCTCGCCCGGCTCCGCGTCTTCTGTGAGGCGACTTCCATCGGGCTTCCGCTCTTTGTTCCGTATCTGTTCCGGCTGATTCATGTGCACCATTTACCCGAGCCAAGTTTTGCTATGCCTACCTGCGGTTCCGCGGGGTACGCGGGGGGCATGGGAAGCCACAGTCACGAGGTGACCGACGCGATCTTGGAAACACTGAAGCGGGCGAGCACCGGCCTGAAGGACGCGAACGTCAGGTTCGCGCTCGCCGGAGGCTGCGCGGCCTACGCGCGCGGAGCAGCGCCCTCACTGCACGACGTGGACTTCGTCCTTCCGCAGGAAGACGTGCCGACCGCCCTGGAGGCACTGCGTGAGCTGGGCTTCGAGACGGCCAAGCCGCCGGAGGACTGGCTGGTGAAGGCCTATGACGAGGGAAGGCTGGTGGATCTGATCTTCTCGATCTGCGACCATCCCGTCACCCCGGCGCTGCTGGAGCGGGCCGAGCCGATGAAGGCCTCCGCGGTGATCGTGCCCGTCCTGGAAGCCACCGACCTGGTGATCTCGTGGCTGCTGCCACTTTCGGAGCACACTTGCGACTACAGCTCGTTGCTGCCCCAGGTGCGCGCGCTGCGCGAGCAGGTCGACTGGAAGCGGGTCGCGGTGGTCACGCAGGCCTCGCCGTACGCGCTCACCTTTCTGACGCTGCTGGAACGGCTGGAGGTGATTCCCGGCCCGCTCGACCCCGTGGGCGACCCGTCCTGGCCCTGATGCGGGGGCCTTGCCCGTGGGCCGGACCTGTCTCCTGGCCCGGACATCTCTCCGTCCGGACCTGCCTCCTGGCCCGAACCTCTCACCGCCCGGACCTCTCCCCTTCCGGACCTGCCTCACGGGCAAGGCTTGGCCCCGACCACGCTCTCGACGGTTACGCTCTTGCCGCGAACACGCTGTGGACCCCGGGCGCGGTTCCGGCCTGGACGGTCCCGGCCCGAACGGCCTTGGCTTGGACGGTCCTGGCCTGAACGGTCCTGGCCTGAACGGTCCTGGCCTGGACGGCCCTGGGCTTGGACGTAGCGGAAGGGCCCCGCCGCAGCGGGGCCCTTCCTGTTCGTTCACCGTGTGGGTCAGTAAACGCCGCCGGGGCCGCCGCCCAGGGGGAAGCGGCCGTAGTACTCACCGACCGTGTCACGGTAGGTGGGCTCCTTGAAGGTCGCCTCGTCGAACTCCGGAGCGTGCTTGATCTCGTCCTTGGTGCGCGAGACGTAGATCTTCCGCTCCTGCGGGTCGATCCGGGTCACCGTGCTCGCCGGAAGGAGGACCTTCTTGCCGAAGATCCAGGGACCGGTGTCGACGACGATGTAGCTCTCGCCGACGTCATAGGTCGCCTCGTCGACGGAGCCGATCTTTCCGTCCGTGGCTTCCACGTGGAAGCCCGCGATGTCCAGACTCTTGTTGACGTCGTAGACATCGGTTCGGTATGTCCAGAGCTCAGACGACATAGTGCACATCTCCCTTTGGGTTGATTCTCCGGGCTCAACCCTTGCTACCCATGACGGGAGGACTAAACGGAGCACGCCGAGGCGTACGGAATCAAAGCCATGGCTTGTCCTGTTCAAAGACGAATCATGAGATTCGGCCGAAGAGGTCCGAGAGATCCGAAGGGGGCGAAGAGGTCCGAAGAGGTCCGAAGGGATCCGAATGGCTGTCGGTAGGCCCGCTCCGGGTGCTGTCAGCCTTCGAATTTCACCTCGGGGTAGCGCCGGGACGGCCGTTCGAGCAGCGGCTGTGATCGCTTGCGAAGGTGCAGGTCGAAGAAGGCGCCGACGTACTTTCGGGTGATCTCCACCGAGCGGGCCCCGCCGAGCGGCTCACCGAAGTTGAGGCCGAGCTGCTCGGCCGCCAGCGGATAGTCGGTGAAGGACCCGTGGGTCATGCCGTCGACCATGAGCCAGCGCTTCCAGCCGGTCATGTGATTCCAGTCACGGCTCCAGGTGGGGTCGGCTCCGCCCGACTGGTTGGCCTTGCCCGCGCCCATCATGAGGAACGGGCGGGAGAGCCCGTCGTCGGGGATCGGGACGAAGAAGGTGCCGTCCAGGTTGACCCCGGCACGCACCCGGGAGTCTTCGATCATGGTCCGCTGGCTGCCGCTGCCGCCGACGGAGTGACCTCCCATCGCGATCCGGGACGGATCGATCACCTCCGCGTCCTTCCAGGCCGGGTGCGGACCGGTCAGCCGATCGAGCACGAAGGAGACGTCGGCCGCCCGGCCCTTGGTCACCTTCGCGCCGAACTCGAGGGTGCTCTCGGACTCGCAGGCGACGCAGGTCGCGGTGTGCCCGTCGGGGAAGGTGGTGCCGGAGGCCTCGTGCGTGTGGTCGATCCCGGCCACGACGTAGCCCCTGCTGGCCAGATCCTCGGCCAGGGCCGTCAGCGAGCTGCGCGGCAGGGAGAAACCCGGTGACAGCACGACGAGGGGCAGGCCGTGTCGGCGGCCCAGTGGCGCGGCGTCGACGACCGCGTTGGTCCGCGTCCTGCTCAGCGTGTCGGGAGGCACGTCGTCCAGACCTATCCCCTTCAGCAGCAACGTCGACTCCTGCGAGGTCATGTAGGGGGCTCGCCGCCCGTGGGAGGCCCGTGCCGGGTACCACAGCGAGACCATGAGCTCGCGCGACTTCTCCTCTGCCACCCATGGATCCGGGCGGGAGTCGTCGACCAGGTGCAGTGATGTCATGCCCACCGGGTGCGGGCCGGTCGGTCTGGACAGGACGACCGGGCCCGCGGCGGCCGTGGAGGCGGTCGGGCTCGGGGAGGCCGGGACCGCGGCGGAGGCGCCGGCGGCGGCCGTGGCGGCGGGAGGCGTGAAGGCGAACAGGGCGACGGCGGCGGCCAGCGCGCCACGAAGAATCGTTTTCTGCATGGCGATTACCCTTCCGGGCGACGGCCGGGAGCGCCTTGGCCGAGAGGTGATTGGAAAGATGCGACTTTCGTAGGGGGTCAGCGCGACGATCGTCGCGGGTGCGTTCCGGCGGCACCCCCTACGCTCGGAACGTGGAGTACGGCGAAGCGGCACCGATCGGCGACCGGACGCTGAAACGGGTCAACCGTCTGAGCGATCGGGTCGGTCCCTGGGCACTGGGTCTGGCCGTCTTCCTGTTCTCCTGGGTGTCCGGCGACGGCTTGGTGCGGGCGTCCTCGCTGTGGCACCGGCCCGGGTTCCTCCCGCTGCTGGTCATGTCGGCGCTGGCGGCGGGCTTCGTACGGCGGGCACGGTGGCCGCTGTTCGTCCTGGCCGCCGTGGGCTGGGTGTCGTTCGGGCTGTGGCCCGCGGTGTTCGTCGCCTCCTACCACGCGGGCACGAGCCTGCGACGACGGATCGACGTCGTGGCCTACGCCCTGGCCGCCGCCGTGATCATGGGGGGGTCCGCGGCGGCCGATGCCGTGGCCGGCACGGTGGTCGACGGTGAGCGGCACGCCGTGGCGGAGACCGCGGTGGACGGCGTCATGGCGTTGGCGGTGCTGGTGGCCCTGCCGCTGGTGGCGGGGTTGTGGGTGAACGCGCGACGACAGGTGATCGTCGCGTTGCGCGAGCGCGCGGAACGGCTCGAACGCGACCAGCGGGACCGCGCCGACCGGGTCCGGGCGCAGGAGCGCACCCGGATCGCACGCGAGATGCACGACATCGTCGCGCACCGGGTGTCGCTGATGGTCCTGCACGCCGGAGCGCTGGAGGTGGGGACCGCCGAGGAGCGCAGCGCGCAGACGGCCGCGCTCATCCAGGGCATCGGGCGGGAGGCGCTCGTCAACCTGCGGGAGGTGCTCGGCGTGCTGCGCTCGCCGTACACCGATGGTGCGTCTGATGGCGCGACCGGTGTCGTGGCCGCCGGCCTCGACGGCGACGGCGTCCTCCTCGCTCCGCAGCCGATGCTCGCCGACCTCGACCGCCTCCTCGACCAGTCGAGGTCGCTGGGCATCTCCGTCAGCCGGCACGACGAGGGGGCCGTCCGCCCGCTGCCGGCCATGGTGGAGCGGACCGCCTACCGGTTGGTCCAGGAAGCGCTGACCAATGTCCACAAGCACGCCGGCGACGCCGCGGCGGAGGTCTTCCTGCGGTATCTTCCGGAGACGTTCGAGGTGACGGTGGACAACGGCGTGTCCCATGCGGTCGCCGAGCCGCTTCCCGGCGCCGGGCTGGGGCTGACCGGGTTGCGGGAGCGCGTCGAGCTGGTGGGCGGTGAGTTCCGGGTCGGCCGGTTGCCCGGCGGCGGGTTCAGGACGTCCGCCCGGCTCCCGGCAGAGCAGACGGAGGGGTCCGCGTGATCCGCGTGTTGATCGTCGACGACGAGATCCTCGTCCGATCGGGCCTGCGCATGATCCTGGAGGCCACCGGTGACATCGCCGTGGTCGGCGAGGCGTGCGACGGCGCCGACGCGGTCGGCGCGGCCGTCCGGCTCCACCCCGACGTCGTCCTCATGGACGTCCGCATGCCCGGCATGGACGGTCTCACCGCGGCCGCGAAGATCGGCGTGTTGCCGCGGGCGCCCAAAGTGATCATGTTGACGACGTTCGACCTCGACGAATACGTCCATCTGGCGCTGCGCGCCGGCGCGGTCGGGTTCCTGCTCAAGGACACGCCGCCGCGGGACTTCGCGGCCGCGGTCCGCACGGTCGCCGCCGGCAACGCCATGCTCGCTCCCACCGTCACCAAACGGCTGATCAGCTCGTTCGCCGAGAAGGGGCCGTCGAAGTCCGAGGCGGCGCGCAAGCGCCTGAACGTGCTCACCTACCGTGAGCGCCAGGTCCTGCGGGCGGTGGCCCGGGGCCTGTCCAACGCGGAGATCGGCCGCGAGCTGACGATGAGCGAAGCGACCGTCAAGGCGCACGTCAGCCACTCCCTGGCCAAGCTCGGCCTGGCCAACCGCGTCCAGGCGGCCGTCCTCGTCCACGACGCGGGCCTGATCCCGGGGTAGGGCCTCGATCCGGATAACGGTCCGAGATAGGGCTTCGATCTGGATGGCGGTCCGGGGCAAGGCTCTGATCTGGATGGCGGTCCGGGGCGGGGCCCGGGTCTGGATCACGGTCGCTCCGAGGCTCTCATCGTTGACGGCCCCGCTCCGTGGGCGCGTGCGTGAAGTCGCGTTCCGCGACGGGCGGCTGAAGGGAGTGTGACCGGCATATGTCATTCCATGTACGGACCACGGTTCCGAGTCCGGTAGTCTTGTCGAGGTCAAGCGCCGCTAGCTCAGTTGGTTAGAGCAGCTGACTCTTAATCAGCGGGTCCGGGGTTCGAGTCCCTGGCGGCGCACCTGACGGGAAGCCCGGTCGTGATAACGACCGGGCTTCCCGCGTTTCCGGACGCCTCCGTTTCGCTGGTCGATCCGTCCGTCGCGTGGTCGCGCCACCGTCCTGGGTGATCACGTTGTTTCCGGGTGGTCATGTCCTGTCCACCCGGGTGGACAGGTCCTCCCGGGTGGACAGGTATCGCGGGAGGACAGGGCCGTCTTCACGGCTGATCGCGAGTGCAAGACATCCCAACCGTCACGCTGATAGCTTTTTGTCCTACCTATTGATGTGTTCTGGGGGCCAGGGTGAACCAGCCGTTAGTGGAGGACGATCCGCAGCGACTGGGCCCGTACGACATCGTCGGTCGCCTTGGAGAGGGCGGCCAGGGCGTCGTCTACCTGGGGCGGGCGGCATCCGGTGAGCAGGTCGCCGTCAAGCTCTTACACCACGGACTACTGACCGACCCCGGCGCGAGGAACAGGTTTCTCCGCGAGGTGGAGATCGCCCAGCGCGTGGCCAGGTTCTCCACCGCGCCCGTGCTCCACGCCGACCTCGCCGGCCAACGACCGTACATCGTCAGCGAGTACGTGCCCGGACCCTCGCTGCGCGACCTCGTCACCGTCGAGGGGCCGCGGCGCGGTGCCGCGCTCGACCGGCTGGCGATCAGCACCGCCACCGCGCTGGCCGCCATCCACCGTGCCGGGATCCTGCACCGGGACTTCAAACCCGCCAACATCCTGATGGGACCGGAGGGTCCCGTCGTGATCGACTTCGGCATCGCCCGCGCTCTGGACGCGCCGGGCACCGCCTCGACCGGGCCGCTGATGGGGACGCCGTCCTACTTCGCGCCGGAGCAGTTCGGCGGGGCGGCGGCCACGGAGGCGGCCGACATCTTCGCGTGGGGCGTGACCATGGTGTTCGCCGCCTCGGGCCGGCCCGCGTTCGGCGCGGACTCCACCCCCGCGGTGATCAACCGCATCCTCAACCAGGAGCCGGTGATCTCCGGGCTGGACGGGACGCTGCTCGAACTCGTCACCGCCGGCCTGTCCAAGGATCCGGCCAAGCGGCCGAGCGCCGATGACCTGGTCGCCCGGTTGACCTCGCTCCCCGCGCGCCCCCCGGCGGGTGGGCGCCGCCGTACGATGATCCTGACGATCGCCGGCTGCGCGGCTGCGGCGCTGCTCGTCACGGGCGGCGTGCTGATCAACACGGACGGCCATCCGGTGGGATCACCCGTCGGGAGGGTCTCGACGTCTCAGTCACCGACGCGTTCCACCACGGCCCTCGCCTCGGGCTCCGCCTCCACCTCGGCCTCGGACTCCGGCACGGCTCTCGCCACTGCGCCGTCACAGACCAGAAAAGCGGCACGACGGACGTCGCCTCCGGTACCCAGGCAGACGCCCCGCCTCAGGGCTTCGGCGCCGACCGCCAAGCCGACCCGCACTAAGAACTCCACGAACACGCCGACGGGCAACGAATCCGGGAAGCGCTCGAGACCCGATCCGAGCCCCGGAACCGTCCCGGAACCAGCCGCCGAGACCACCGCCGCACCCCCTCCGGCACAGTTCCCGTCCCCTCCCGAGAATCCCTTCACCTGCATTCCCTCGATGTGTTGACGGCGCCCGCGATCGTCCGGCGGACCTGCCGGCTCCCAGGATGGGCTCCCGGCGTCGACCGGGCCGACCTGTGAATTGCCCGGGGCCGGCCGGGATGATCACCGCGGAGGGGAGATCACCTGACCGGAGCCGAAGCGCCGCGGGATCAGCAAGGCGGGGACGAGCGCGAGCACGCCGATCCCGAAGCTCCACAGAAGACTTCCGGTGAACGCCCGCGGGCCTACGCCGTCCGCGCGGGTGAGAGTCTGCAGGACGACGGCCAGTACGGCGGCACCCAGCGCGCTTCCCATCCGGACCACGATCTGGGAGGCGGCCGCCGCCCCGGGGACGGCGCTCCTGGGCAGGGTGCGATAGGCGGCGGTCATGGCTCAGGCGTGCTCGATCCGGCGTGCTCCGGCCGGGCGGGTCCCCTCTCCGGCGCGAGGGCCGCCGCCGGCGAGAACGATCACCATGTCACCGGGCTGGAAGGTGAGCTCCCTGCTCTTGGGCGGGTTCAGGACGATGCCGCTCCCACCGGAGCGATAGCCGATCGCCACCTCCTCATAGGCCCGCGCCGCCGCTACCACGGTCGCGTGGTTGACCGGGGTCGACAGCCGCACGTAGTCCTCGGCGGGCTTGATGTAGATCTCCTGTCCTCCGGCGTCGAAGAGGTCGGCGAACAGGTCGTAGCGATGTGGATTCTCGGCGATCTGGATCATCAGAAGACTGGTGATCTTGGAGCTGACGATGAAGTCGTCGACCTCGGTGACCTCCACGAGACGCCTGTCGCGGTCATCGACGATCTCCGTCACCAGGCTGTGCTGCCACCCGTTGCCCTGGCTCATGTCCCGGACGTGGAGAAGGGTGAGGAGCGTGCGCGAATCGGCGACGTGGGCGTCGACCCGGTCGTCGGCCAGGATCAGAACGTGGTCGTAGGATCCGAGACCCAGTGATTCGAGGACATCGCGCCTGGTGACGTCCTCGGTCGCGCAGCTCAGAGCCAGGTGGTCGAGCCGGGCCGACAGGGTGTTCACCCGCGAGGTCATCCGGGGGTCCTCGGCGACGACCGTCACCTGTGAGCCCGGCGGCATGTAGCGGTCGAACTCCGTGACGATCGCGGCTCCGCAGTCGTTCCAGCCGAGGATCAGCACGCGCCGCGCCGGGGGGTCGTGCCGGTCGGTGACGGCGATCGCCGCTTCGTTCACCTCGGCGGAGGTGCGGGTCCGCTGGATGCCGTCGTCGTCCGCGATCACGATGAGCTGGTCGTCCGGGCCGATCGGCGTCTCTCCGGCGGGGTTGAGGACGACCTTTCCCTCTTGCCGCATACCGATGAGCGAGTGGTTCTCCCAGACGGTCAGCGCGTCGCCGAATCTGCTGCCCGCCAGCTCTCCGGGCGGGCAGAAATAGATCTCGTCGCCCTCGAAGCCGAGGAGGTCGCTGTAGACCGTGGAGAGGCCGGCGTGCAGGCAGGTCTGGACCATGATCCGGGCGGCCGTCTCGTCGATGTCGACGATCCTCGCGTTTCCTCCGCCCGCGAGCCGGGCGGCGGCGAGATTGCGCGGATCACGGACGCCCGCCACCAGCTGGACCTCCGGCCGTACCCCCGCGGCGTCAAGGGCCAGCAGGCTCTTGATGGTCTTCGCGTCGGAGTCCGCGTCCTCGGACCCGAGCACGATGACCGCGTGCGCCTGCTCGGGACTGACGATGGCCACGTCCATCGGATCGGTGGGGTTTCCGGTGCGGCACACCACGCGCAGGCGGCGGGGAAGGTCGGCCCTGTCCCTGACGGCCTCCTCCATGGAGACCTTGTCCTCGTCGGCGAGGATCGCCACGCAGGTCCTACCCCTGCCGGCGTTGGCGGCGGCGAGCTCCGAAAGGATCAGGAACGTCTGCTCCGACCAGCCGAGAAGGACGGTGTGATCGTATTCGAGCACCTGAGAGCGGCCCTTGCGCAACCGGGCCAGCTTCCGGTCGAGCCCCGTCTTGATCAGCCCGATGAGAGCACTGAAGATCACGATTCCGGTCAGGGCGAGAACCAGCATGCACGCCAGGAAGAGCGGGGAGCCGATGTCGCGGGTCACCATGACCGGCGACATGGTGCGCATCAAGCCGGACCAGAGGGCGGACGGCAGGTCCGTGGGCCGTGGGGAGAGGGCGAGGATGGCGGCCGCGCCGACGGACGCCATGACCACGGCCACGACGGCGAGCAGGCCGGTCATAGCCCAGGCGCCCCGGGCGATGAGGTTGTCGAAGCGATATCGCAGACGCCTCATGGGCGAGCCCTCCCTTTCCTTACATTGAGTTAACAGTCACAACGTAAAGTGATTGCGGCTCGGTGTTGGGGAAAGTGCGGAAATCCGCGGGAAAAGGCTCCGGCCGGACCCTGTGGGGTCCGGCCGGAGCTGGGGGGCGGGTGAGGCTAGCTGACGCTGGCGCAGATCACGTAGACGCTGATGCCGACGTCGTTGTAGTTGTTCTGGCGGCCGAGGCCGATCCAGCCGGCACCGTCATCGGTGGGGAAGGAGCCGACCAGGATCGCGTCGTTGCCCTGTGCCTCGGCGCCGCCGCCGACTGCCTTCTTGCCGCTGGGACAGCGGACCGTGCGGCGCTGGAAGTTGGGGACGTTGGCGTTGGGCAGCTTGACGATCTGGTAGCCGGTGAAGTCGGCCGCGGCCGGAGCCGCAGCCGGGACGGAGGCCGTGGCCGACGCCGCGGCGGCCATCGTCGTCAGGCTCGCACAGCCGACGAGGGCGGCCAGGGCGATGGTCGTGAGCCTCTTGCTTTGCATGTTGTCTCCTGGGGCAGGGGGTGCCGGAGTGGTCACGCAAAGTAAATAAGTTGTTACTTGCAGTGTCCAGCCTTGTTTTTGTCACCGCGCGGCGAGTTGTGTGGGGCAACGGTTCGTTGATAGCGCGTCACCCGTCACCCGTCACCCGTCACCCGTCACCCGTCACGCGTTTCCGGTCGTCCGCGCCCGCGCCCGCGCCCGCCGTCCGCCGTCCGTCACCCGTTTCCGGTCGCGCGCCCGCCGTCCGTCCCACCGCCCGGCTCGTGATGGAGAGAGCGCTCTCAAATGCAGACAGGGGCATCGAGCGCCGGCGGAACGGGACACGGCTGTGGCGCCCCCTGATCCATGGCGAGCGGTCGGCACGTGAAAACCCCTGATTTACGGGAGATAACTCCCTCGCCTGGGCTTCCGTGATTCACCTTCTCGTTACCGCGGCGAAACATTGACGCCCGTCGCACAGGCCGTTACTTTCGCGGTCAGAGAGCGCTCTCTCGCAAGGTTCGCCTCAGATCCCGACTCCTTTCGGAGGCACCCCCCATGGATCACTCGATCCGGACCTCGGGTCCGGACAGCGCGCAACCTCATGACGGACGACTCACCTCCCGCCTCCGGGCACGCAGACGCGCCCTCGCCGCCGGTGTGGCCGTCGCGATGGCACTGGCCGGAATGTTCGGTCTCAGCGTGGTCCGCTCCGCCGAGGCGGCGACCGTCGGCGCCGGCGGCTACGCCGACACGCTGCCCGCCGGTCGCTCACTGCCGGCCGGCTGCGGCTCCATCTCCACCAACCCGCGCCAGTGGGTGACGGCCAACGCCCCCGCGGGAGCCGTACCGACCAATGACTGGTGGTCGTCGATCCTCTACAAGAGGACCGACTGCTCCTACGGCGAGCCGCTGCACGCCCACCCGATCTCCTACGACACCTTCGGCACCGGCCTCGGCTTCTCCTACAACACCACACCTGCGATCAGCGGGACGGCGACCGGGGTCGGGGAGTACCACTACCCCTACGTCCAGGACATCCTCGTCGGCGTCGCCGGGCTGAACTCGCCCGACGTCAAGGTCGACGGCTGGAGCGACTGGACGGTCACGCCGTACTGGAGCGGTGGCGGCCGGACCATGAAGGCCACCATCGGCCACGGCCTGCCGTTCGCCTACTTCCAGGTGACGGGCGGCGACGCGCAGATCACCACCTCGGGCGTCCCGGCGGTCTGGTCCAACAGCGGCGCCACCGTCGGCTTCACGGCCAACGGGCACGACTACGTCGCCTACGCCCCGGCGGGCGCGACCTGGACGGTCGCCGGGACGACGATCAGCTCGTCGCTGGCAGGCAAGGGCTTCTTCTCGGTGGCGGTGCTGCCCGCGGGCGGCGACCGCGCCGCGCTGGCGAACACCTACGGCCAGTACGCGCACGCGCACGTCACCGGCACCCGGGTCTCCTACTCCTACAACCCGGCCGCCGGCACGCTGAGCACAACGTACGCCTTCACCACCATGGCCAGGCAGGGCGGTGCGAGCGGCACCGTCATCGCGCTCTACCCGCATCAGTGGAACCATCTGACCGGTTCGACCCCGCTCGCTCAGACCTACACCTCCGCGCGCGGCCAGATGAAGATCATTACTGGGACGCAGTTCACGACGTCGATGAAGTACACCGGCGTGCTGCCCGAGGTGCCCGCCGTCGGCGACGGCGCGGGAGCCGACCTCGCCACGGTCACCAACCTGCTCAACGCCGAGCTGGGCAACCCGATGGACAACCGGGGCGACGACACCTACTGGACCGGCAAAGGGCTGGGCCGCGCCGCCCGCATCGCGGAGATCGCCGACCAGCTCAACCTCACCTCGGTCCGCGACGCCGCCCTGAGCGCCATCCGCGCTCGCCTCAACGACTGGTTCACCGCCTCACCGGGCAAGACGTCCCGGGTCTTCTATCTCAACCCCGCCTGGGGCACGCTGATCGGCTACCCGGCCTCCTACGGTTCGGACCAGGAGCTCAACGACCACCACTTCCACTATGGCTACTACGTCGCGGCCGCCGCGACCCTCGCCAAGTTCGATCCCGGCTGGGCCAAGGCCGGCCAGTACGGCGGCATGGTCGACCTGCTGATCCGCGACGCCAACAACTACGACCGCGCCGACACGCGCTTTCCCTACCTACGCGACTTCGACATCTACGCCGGTCACGACTGGGCTTCGGGTCACGGAGCGTTCGGCGCGGGCAACAACCAGGAATCCTCATCCGAGGGCATGAACTTCGCCAACGCCCTGATCCAGTGGGGCCAGGCCACCGGCAACGCGGCGGTCCGCGACGCCGGCGTCTACATCTACACCACGCAGGCGGCGGCGATTCAGGAGTACTGGTTCGACGTGCGCAACCAGAACTTCCCAGCGGCCTTCGGGCACAGCACGGTCGGCATGGTCTGGGGCGACGGCGGCGCCTACGCCACCTGGTTCAGCGCCGAGCCGGAGATGATCCAGGGCATCAACATGCTCCCGGTCACCGGCGGCCACTTCTACCTGGGTGACGACCCCGCCTATGTGACCACCAACTACAACGAGCTGACGAGGAACAACGGCGGGCCGCCCACGGTGTGGCGCGACATCATCTGGGAGTTCCTCGCCCTCGGCGACGGGGACGCCGCCCTGGCGAACCTCCGCGCCAACGGCGCTCTCACCCCGGAGGAGGGGGAGAGCCGGGCACACACCTTCCACTGGATCCGCAACCTGGCCGCGCTGGGCACGGTGGACACCTCCATCACCGCCGGTCATCCGCTGGCCAAGGTGTTCAGCAAGAACGGCGCCCGCACCTACGTGGCGTCCAACATCACCGGGACCGCCATCACGGTGACCTTCTCCAACGGCACCGTACTCAACGTGCCGGCGGGCAAGACGGTCGCCTCGGGAGCCCACACCTGGAGCGGTGGCAACGCCGGCGGCGGCACCGGACCCGATCCGACCCCAACGCCGACCCCAACGCCGACTCCGACTCCGACGGCGGGCCCTTTCGCCGCGACGCGCTACCTGCAGGCCGGTGGGGCACTGCCCGGCGTCCCGGGGGCGGCGGGCAACGTCGTGCTGACCGCGGCCAACGGCAACCACGACGGCACACCCGTGAACGCGCAGGTCTTCACGGCGACCGGTCTGACCGCCCCGTACAACGGCGCGGCCACCGCCTTCGACCTCCTCCTGGACGCGGGCACCACCGTCGCCAACGGCGTCCAGGCGCGGATCTCCTACGACCTCACCGGAGACGGAAGCTGGGACCGGACGGAGACCTACCGCTACTTCGCCACCGACCCGGTGGCCGGCTGGGAACACTACACCCAGGCCGCGGGCCTGCAGTCCTCGTCCGGAACGCTCGGAAACCTCTCCGGTGGCCGGGTGAGAGTGGAGGTCTGGAGCGCCATCGGCGCCGGTCCCACCGCACTCGGCGTCGGCGACCGATCCCTGGTGCGGCTGCCGTTCGGCTGATCGTCGGTGCCCGTCGGTGCCCGTCGGTGCGGCCGGGAGCGGGGGGCCCGGCCGCTCCGGCCCATGCGGCGGAGCGGCCCCGTCGCCGTGGACGTTCCTTTCCCGGGGTGGAGGGCAGTAGGGGAAGGCCGCGTGAGGGCGACGCTGGTCGGGCGCCTGCCACCCGACTTGAGTAGTGTTCCTCTGTTATGTACCAGTTCAAGCGCAGGGGGTGACCGGGTTGACCATGTCGACCCCGCCGGATACCGGGTCCGGGATTCGAAAATGGCTGTTAGACGGCCTGCATCGACCCGATCTCAAGACCCCCGGCCCCCACCACGAAGAGTCTCCGCACAAGCAGCATGCCTGGTGGCAGGTCATGTGCCTGACCGGCGTGGACTACTTCTCGACCCTCGGCTACCAGCCGGGCATCGCCGCCCTGGCCGCCGGAACCCTCAGCCCGATCGCCACCCTGCTCCTGGTCGCCCTGACCCTGTTCGGCGCCCTGCCCACCTACCGCGCGGTCGCCAAGGAGAGTCCCAACGGTCTGGGCTCGCTGTCGATGCTCGAAAGCCTGCTGCCCGGCTGGCGCGGCAAGCTACTGGTGCTTTTCCTGCTCGGCTTCGTCGCCACCGCCTTCATCGTGACGATCACCCTGTCGGCCGCCGACGCCACCGCCCACATCCTGCACAACCCCTTCGTCCCCCAGGCGTGGGGGAGCTGGCAGGTGCCGGTCACCCTGGTGCTCATCGCCCTGCTCGGGACCGTTTTCCTCATGGGCTTCAGCGAGGCCATCTCCATCGCGGTGGTCCTGGTCGTCGTCTACCTGCTGCTCAACGTGGTCGTCCTGGCGGTGGCCGTACAGCACGTCGTGGCCGACCCCAGCCTGATCACCGACTGGCGCACGGCGCTGACCACCGAGCACTCCAGCCCGATCGCCATGATCGCCGTCTCCCTGTACGTCATGCCCAAACTCGCCCTGGGCCTGTCCGGGTTCGAGACCGGTGTCGCCGTGATGCCCCTGGTCAGGGGTGAGCTGGCCGAACGGATCAAGGGCGCCAGGAAACTGCTGACCACCGCCGCGGTCATCATGAGCGTCTTCCTGATCACCTCCAGCTTCGCCACCACCCTGCTCATCCCGCCGGCGGAGTTCGCCGAAGGCGGCAAGGCCAACGGCCGAGCCCTGGCCTACCTGGCCCACGGCTACCTCGGTGACTGGTTCGGCACCGCCTACGACGTCAGCACGATCGCCATCCTGTGGTTCGCCGGAGCCTCGGCGCTGGCCGGCCTGCTCAACATCGTGCCGCGCTACCTGCCCCGCTACGGCATGGCCCCCGACTGGTCACGCGCCGCCCGGCCGATGGTGCTGGTCTTCACGGCCGTCTCCTTCGTGATCACCTTCGTCTTCGGCGCGGACGTGGAGTCGCAGGGCGGCGCCTACGCCACCGGTGTGCTGGCGCTCATCCTGTCGGCCGCGGTCGCCGTCACGCTGTCGGCGTGGAAGAACGGCCGCAAGTCCGCGATCCCGTTCGGGATCGTCACGTTGATCTTCGCCTACGCGACGGTGGCCAACATCATCGAACGCCCCGACGGCCTGGTGATCGCGCTCTTCTTCGTCCTGGCGATCGTCGTCACCTCGCTGGTTTCCCGGGCCACCCGCTCCACCGAGCTGCGGGTCACCGACATCACCCTGAACGACGAGGCCCGCCGCTACATCAACGAGGCCGCGGAGATCCACCTGATCGCCAACGAGCCGCACGCCCGCGACTGCAAGGAGTACGTCGACAAGGCGCGGGAGGCCTGGGAGCGTCACCGCCTGCGGCGCGCGGAGGGCTTGATCTTCCTGGAGGTGACGGTGCCCGACGCGTCGGAGTTCACCTCCGAGCTGCGGGTGATCGGCGAGGAGCGGTACGGCTTCCGCATCTTGCGGGTGGAGAGCGCCACCATCCCCAACGCGATCGCGGCGATCCTCCTTCAGCTGCGCGACGAGACCGGCAAGCTGCCGAACGTCTACTTCCACTGGGCCGAGGGCAACCCGATCGGGGCGCTCCTGCGCTACCTGGTCTTCGGCGGCGGCGACGTCCCCCCGCTCACCCGCGAGGTCCTGCGCCAGGCCGAACCCGTGGCGGAGCGCCGCCCCCTGGTCCACGTCGGCTGACCCCGCGCGGCGGCGCGATCCTCGACCCGTAGCCGTTACGCACATGTCTCCTGACCGTCGCCCACGCCCTCGGGTGCGGCGGGTATACCTTGATCAGTCTGGACGGCAGCCGGCGCAGGCCGCATCGTCGGTGCATGGGAGATACGAAGCGATGAGTAGAGATCTGGTCATCCGCGTCACCCATCACGAGGAGGCGGGCTGCGCCGTGCTCACCGTCATGGGCGACATCGACCGGAATTCCTGCTCGCTCCTGCGGGAGAGGATCCACGACCTGGTCTCCGACCGGCACACCCAGATCGTCCTCGACGTCGGGGACGTCAGCTTCTGCGACTCCAACGGCCTGCGGACGTTCCTCAGCGGGATGACCATGGCCTTCGACGCAGGTGGATGGCTCAGGCTGGCGGGAGTGCAGGGCCATTTCGAGCGGCTGTTGCGCATGACCGATCTCTACGGTTTCTTCTCCATCGACGCCGATGTGGTCGGCTCCCTGGAATACGCCTCTCGTGGGGGCCCGCACTCTCCCTGACCGGCCGATGTGATGGCGTCCTCACCCTCCGGATCCGTTGGAGCCGGTCGCCTCCGGACGAGCACGCGTGCCCAGGCAACAGTCAGGCATCAGTGACGATCACCTCTTAACACTGCATTAACTCTGTTTTATCTTTGCTGGAACAGCGGCAAACCACGCTCTGACCACGGTGCACTTCACCGATCTTCGTGGTTGTTCACAGTGAGGAGCGTGTACGTGGCAGAGCCACCCGCCGGGGGGAATCCGTCGACCACGCAGGCACTCGACCACGACCAGCTGCAGGACAGGACGGCGCCCGACTTCGCCAAGCTCAAAGAAAATCTCCACGCTGCGGTCCAGAAGGCGAGGGACGGACTGAAAGCCGTCGGCGAGCTGCCCAGCGAGGAAGAGATCGACCAGCACTTCCTCCAGTGGCTCGCTCCCAAACGCGACCAGATGCTGCGCTTGACGGATGACCTCGCCGAGGCCTACGGCGACATCGGGGGCGGGCTGCTCGCGATGAGCAAGAACCTCCAGGACATCGACTGGGGCATCGCGGACGACCTGGAGAAGGTGCCGGACTATCTTGCCGACGTCGCGGAGCCCAAACGGGGCGACCGTTGATAGCGATCTCTCCCATGCTGGGGCTCCAGGTGCTCATGGGCACCGGCGCGGTCTATCTGTCGGCGCTGCGGATCTACGGAGGCCTCACCGCCCCAGAGATCCCGTCCGGCAAGCTCCGGGAGATCGCACGGATCTTCAACCAGCTCGCCGACGACATCGACGGCGGACGCGGGGAGAAGGCCTCCGACGGCATCGCCGACCGCGCCGACAAGCTGGCCGTCTCGGTGTGGAGCAACCCGAAAAACAGCGGCCCGGCCGTCGAGGCCTTCAAGAGCCTCTACATGGGCGCCGTCGCCGTCTATCCGGCGCAGCTCGCCAAGGACTGCCGCGTCGTGGCGATCGGCTGCGAGGCCTACGCGCACCTGGTGGACGACACCCACAAGCATCTCGCCGAGCTCGACGACCAGATCATGCAGATCCTGTGGGCCGTCGCGTTCCAGCCGATGACCACCGCCCTCTACGGGATCGCCGCCGCGCGGATCGCCGCGCTGGTCAAGGTGGCGAAGAGTCTCAAGCTCTCCTTCGGCGCGAGCGCGGCGAAGATCATGGAGATGGCGGTGCCCAATTACACCATGATCACACTCCTGTACATGGCGCTGGACGGCCCGGCCTACGCCGCCGGATCGATGGCGGCCACCGACCTCAGCAAGGTCGCCCACGGCCAGCCGGTCGGCTCGGTGAAGGAGCACCTCACCGAGTTCGGCAAGATCGTCGCCGGCAACAGCGCGTACGTCGTCGGCTACGACATCGCCAAGCTTCCCTTCCGCAACCTGCCGACCAACCGCGGCATCGAGATGGGGGCGCGCCTGTTCGGCTCGGGGGCCGGCTACACCCCCACCTACAGTGCCCTAGACGGCGACGGGGAATACCTGCCCACCTACGACGAGTGGGTGAACAAGCTCACCGGGCACGGCCTGCGGGCGGTCATCTTCCCGCCCGGATGGAAATTCAAATAGTGAAGGAGCATGCCGTGAGCTACCCGGACGAGGCTGTCCTGCGCCACATGGAAGACGGCCTCGGCGAGGTCACCGGTGAGGGGGAAGCCGCCGGCGGGCTCATCCGCGCCGTCACCGACCCGGCCGGCGGCCTGCTGAAACTCACCTTCAACCCGCGTGTCATGCGCATGGACAGCCACGAGCTGGCGGACGAGGCGGCCGAAGCCGTACGGCGGGCGCAGGCGGACGGGCAACGCAAGACGCGCGAGCTGGTCGGCGGGGCGCTCGGCCCGCTCGCGCCGGAGGGGCTCCCCGACCAGGCGAGGTTCTGGGACGGGCTGCGGGAGATCCAGGAGGCCTTCGACCGGTCGATGACGGAACGGGAGGACGAGGTCGCCCGACGGCTGCGGGACCTGGACTAGCGGGGCGCAGGCACGCGCCGTTCTCCGCCTGCCGGGCGAGACCGGGGCGTGGCGGCGTGGGCGGGCAGTTGACCGCGCGGGGGCCGGACGGTCAGCCCGTGCGGAAAGGTTGGGTCTTCTCAAGGGGTGGCGGGCGGGCTATCAAGAGCTCAGAGCCAGTTGTGAGCCAGGTGGTCCCGCCGTCGTGATCCGCATGCCGTACGGCGTCGCGGGCGTGCCTGATCGTCCAAGCCCCCCAGCGGAACGAGGCCGACATGCGTCGATTACCAAAAGTGATCGTCAGGATCCTTTGTGTCACCGTTATGTTCGCGGCCGGGCTCACCGCCGTGGCCGCGAGCGCCCAGGCCGCGGTTCCGAACCGATGGGGATTCGCCCACGTCAACCTCACCTCCGGAATTCCCGACCCCGCTCACCAGGCGGGCAGCTGGGGGGCTGGATTCAACGTCTCGGTGTCTCCGGGCGGGGTGGGGCAGACCTACGTGAAGTTCCCGCAGCTCGCGATCGACGGCGGCGTCGTGCACGTCACCGCGATCGCCCAGACCGCCTACTGGTGTCAGGCCCAGAAATGGGGCCCCTCGGGGCCCGACCTGATCGCGGTGGTGCAGTGCTACAAGTACGGCGGCGGCCCGGTGTTCACCCCGTACACCATCGTCTTCGAGCAGAGCACGGGCATCCTGCCCGCGCCGCAGGCGTTCGGCTACGTCCATTACAACGGCTCCCTGGTCGCCACCCAGTTCAACTCGTCCGGGGCGGCCAACGGCGTCACCCCGCTGGGAGTGGGCGTCTGGAACGTCACCCTGCCGGGACTGGGCTCGCCGGGGCCGGAGGGGAACGTCCAGGTGACCGCGGTCAACCCGATCAACCCCGCCCGCTGCAAGGTCGGCGGCTGGGGATCGGCGCCCGGCGCTCAGACGGTGCAGGTGCGCTGCCACAACGCGACGAACGTCCCGTTCAACACCGGCTGGACGCTGACCTACCAGCGTCAGCGGGCCATCACCGGGGCGGCGATCCCGCCGAAGAACTTCGCCTACACCTTCGACAACACCCCGGCCAACCCCGGGCCCTACGCGCCGGTGCCGCCGGGGGTCAACTACAACTCCCAGGGTGCGGTGAACACCGTGCAGACCGCCGGGACCGGCCAGCGCATGGTGATCTTCCCGGCCGTCGGCGTCCTGCCCGACCACGTCCAGGTCACCGCCTACGGGACGGGTCCTGAATTCTGCAACCTGGTGACCCTGTGGAACACCAGCGGCGGCACCGCGATCGTCCGCAACGTCGTCTGCTACAACGCCGGCACCCGCGTTGACCAGCCTTCCCTGACCACCTACACCTCGGCCTTCTGACCTCGACACCCGGTACGGCCGTCTCGCGCTCGGCCCCGAGGTGCGCGCGGGCCGTTACTGCAACCGCCACGGCCCCGTGGCCTCCTCGGCCGCGTCCTATGACGCAGAGACGGCTCGCCGCCTGTGGGAGGTCACAGGACGCCTTCGCGGCCCGTTTTGAACGGCCTGTTCCCGGCGGCCGGCGGGAGCGTGTCCGTCGGCGGCGCCGCGGGGCGCAGGCCCGCGAAGAGGTCGTCCTCGGGCAGGCGGGTGGAGACGAGGCTGCGGGCCAGGTGATAGTCCTCGGTCGGCCAGACCTGCCGTTCGACGGAGCGGGGGTGGGCCATGAAACCCGCCTCGGGGTCGATCTGGGTGGCGTGCGCGAGCAGCGCCCGATCCCGTACGGAGAAGTAGTCCGCGCACTCGACGCGGGTGGTGATGTCGAGACCGGGCGTGGTGTCGGGCCAGTCGGCGAGGAGGGCGCCCATAGCCGAGTCGACGCCGCGGGCGGTCATCGCGTCGTGCATGGTCTGAAACCACTGCCGGGAGAAGGCGCCCTGGTAGTAAAGCTTCAGCGGCTGCCAGGGCGCACCCGTTCCGGGGCGGTGCTCCGGGTCGCCTGCCGCCTCGAAGGCCCGCATGGTGACCTGGTGGGTTCTGATGTGGTCGGGATGCGGGTAGCCGCCGGTCTCGTCGTAGGTGACGACCACGTGCGGACGGAATTCCCGGATGAGCGCGATCAGCGACGCGGCGGCCGTCTCCAGGGGTTCGAGCGCGAAGCAGCCTTCCGGCAGCGGCTCGCCGTCGGCGGGCGGGCCGGAGTCGACGAAGCCGAGGAAGCGCTGCCGCACGCCGAGGATCTCCCGGGCGGCGGCCATCTCCTCCCGGCGCAGTCCGGTGAGGTTCGCCCGGACTTCGGGCCGGTCCATACGCGGGTTGAGCACCGAGCCGCGTTCGCCGCCCGTGCAGGTGGCGACCATGACGTCCACCCCTTCGGCCGCATACCGGGCGAGCGTCGCCGCGCCCTTGCTCGACTCGTCGTCGGGGTGGGCGTGCACGCTGAGCAGGCGAAGCGTCTCGTCTCGGGTGACGCGCATGTTCATGGTTCTCCTCCGAGGTCGGTGCTGATCGGTGGACGTCAGGGCTTCTTGGCGGCGTACAGCAGTGCCGGGCCGATGGGGGGTGCGGCCGGGGAGTGGTGAGTGGCGGAGGCGGTCATGGGCTTTCCTCTCGTGGACGACCTGACGGTCATCAAGTTAGGTCAAACCCAATTATTAGGTCAAACACAAATTTATGCTCAGCCTATTTGATGGGTTTGACCTATGGGACGGGGTAGGGTGGGGCCGTGGCGGAAGGAACGCAGAGCCTGCGCGAGCTCAACAAGCTGCGGACCCGGGAGCTGATCTCCCATGTCGCGACGCGGCTCTTCCTCGAACGAGGCTTCGACAAGGTCACGATCGCCGAGGTGGCGGCCGCCGCCGGGGTGGCCAAGATGACCGTCACCAACCACTTCCCGCGCAAGGAGGATCTGGTCCTCGATCTCCACGAGGAGCTCGTCACCGGTCCCGCCAGAGTCGTCGCCGAACGCGCCACCGGAGAATCCGCCCTTGACGCGCTGCGCCGCCACTTCTTCCAGGCACTCGGGCGCTGCGACCCCGTCCTCGGCTTCTCCGGTCCTGACTTCGTCGCCATGCTGGTCGGCAGCCCCGCGCTGACCGCCCGGTTCCGGGAGATCCACGAGCAGCGCGAAGGCGCGCTGGCCGTCGTCCTCGCCGCCGAGACGCACGCCGCCGAAGACGACCTCACGCCCCGCCTCGTGGCCGGGCAGATCATCACGGTCTACCGCGTCCTGCTGGACGAGGTCTTCCGCCGCACCCTGGCCGGGCAGGACAACGAGTCGATCGCCGAGCGTCTCGCCGAGCCCGCCCGCCGTAGCTTCGACCTGCTGCGGCCCTCCCTGGGCGACTACGCGGTCCGCTGACGGGCCGGACGCGCAAGAGACCCTGCGATCGCCCTCACCGGCCCCGCCATCCCGTACGGCCCCGCCATCCCGTACGGCCCCGCCATCTTGTACGGCCCCGCCATCTTGTACGGCGCTGCTCTTGTACGGCGCCGCTCCCGTTCGGCGCCGCTCTTGTACGGCGTCGCGCCTGCCGACGGCGAGGCCGTGATCCGGACGATCCCGGGAGTCCTCCCGAAGGACCTGTCCCGAACGGCACGGTCTGCGTGGACGCCCGTCTCGCGGGTAGCCGGAAGGCATGGCGACCTATGGCTTTCACTCATCGCACGAGCAGATCCACCCGGCCGAGTTGCTGAAGGCGGTGACGCGAGCGGAACAGGCGGGCTTTGCGGCGGCGATGTCGTCGGACCACTTCTCGCCGTGGAGCGCCCGTCAAGGGCACTCCGGCTTCGCCTGGTCCTGGCTGGGCGCCGCCCTCCAGGTCACCGAGCTGCCGTTCGGCATCGTCAACGCACCCGGCCAGCGCTACCATCCCGCGATCATCGCCCAGGCGATCGGCACCCTGGGGGCGATGTTCCCCGGCCGGTTCTGGGCCGCGCTGGGCACCGGGGAGGCGAGCAACGAGCACATCACCGGGGACCGCTGGCCGCGTAAGGACGTCCGTACGGCGCGCCTGCGGGAGTGCATTGACGTCATCCGGGCGCTGCTGGCGGGGGAGGAGGTCAGTCATGACGGCCTGGTGACCGTGGACCGCGCCCGTCTGTGGACCCGGCCGGAGACCCCGCCCAAGCTGGTCGGGGCCGCGGTGAGCGCCCAGACCGCACGCTGGTGCGCGGAGTGGGCCGACGGCCTGATCACTGTCAACGGCCCGATCGAGAGGCTGCGCGAGGTCGTCGGGGCCTACCGGGACGCGGGCGGCCGGGGAAAGATCGCTCTCCAGGTCCACCTGAGCTGGGCCGAGAGCGAGGAGGAAGCCCTGGCGATCGCCCACGACCAGTGGCGGAGCAACGTCTTCGGCCCGCCCGTGAGCTGGGACCTCGACACCGCCGAACTCTTCGACGTGATCTCGGCGGACGTGCCGCCCTCAAAGGTCGCCGAGGTGGTCAACATCTCGGCCGATCTGGGACGGCACGCGGCCTGGATCGACGATTACGTGGAGCTGGGCTTCGACGAGATCTACCTGCACCACGTCGGTCAGGAGCAGAGTGCCTTCATCGACGCCTTCGGCGCGAAGGTCCTTCCCCGGCTGCGTTGACGCCGTCGGGCGCGGGCATCCGGCGCGGACACCGGAAGGCGTCCGCGCGAGGACGTTCAGGAAAGGCGCCCGCCGCCGTCGACGTGCAGCACGGTGCCGGTGACGAACGGGTTGGCGACGGCGAACAGGACGGCCTGGACCAGGTCGTCGGAGGTGCCCACACGCCGGGCCGGGTTCCGCTCGGCGACGCCGCGCAGGAACGTCTCCTTGTCGCCGCCCATCGCGTCCCAGGAGCCGGAATCGACGATGCCGGGGGAGACGGCGTTGACCCGGATCGGCGCGAGTTCGACGGCGAGCGCTTCGACGAGGAACGCCAGCGCGCCGTTGGTGGTGGCCATCACGGCGCGCCCCGGGCTGGGCCGCCAGGCGGCGACACCGGAGAAGAAGGTGAAGGAGCCGCCGTCGCGTACCCGCCCGGCCAGGTGCTTGGCGAGCAGCAGCGGCCCGACCACCTTGGCGTCGAAGGCGCGCCGTACGGCGGCGAGCTCGAGCTCCGCCACCGGGCCGTTCGCGGGCATCGCCGCCGTCGACACCAGGTGGTCGAGCTCGCCGGTCTCGGCGGCCAGCTTCGCGATGGAGTCCTCGTCGGAGAGGTCGACCGGCACCACCCGCGCGGGACCGGTCACCTCCCCGGCGGTCCACTCCAGTTTCCGGGCATCGGGGCCGGCGAGGATCAGCTCGGCGCCGGCGGCGGACGCCGTCATCGCGAGCAGGCGGCCGGTGCGGGAGCCGGCGCCGATGACGACCATTCGCCGCCCCCGAAGCGAGGCGGCGGCCGGCAGGGATGCGGGGGTCTGAACGGTCATGAACGGTTCCTTCGTGATCAGGGGGCGTCGCCGCCCGTCGGCGACCCCTGCACTCTGCCGGCGGCCCGGCCGATGAGTCCAAGGCTTGTTTTTTAGCGTTGCCATAAGATTCGCTCATGGCGACGCTGCGGCAGCTCGAATACCTCGTGACGATCGTTGACACGGGATCGTTCACACGGGCGGCCGAGGTCCTGCACGTGACGCAGCCCGCGCTGTCCCACCAGGTCCGGGCGCTGGAGCAGAGCGTGGGCGGCCCGCTGCTCGAACGCCTGCCCCGTTCGGTACGGCTCACCCCGATGGGGCGGGCGATGCTGCCCCACGCGCGCGCCACCCTGGCCGACGCCGAACGTGCCCGCACCGCCGCGCGGCAGGCGTCCGGGCTGGAAGCCGGTGAGCTCCAGCTCGCCACCCTCTATTCGATCAGTCTCGGCGTGCTGCCGCCCGCCCTGCGCGCCTGGCGCCGAAGCCATCCGCAGGTCCAGGTGCGCCTGCTCGAATTTCCGCACGCCGATCAGTTGCTGGCCGCCATGGTCGCCGGGCAGGCCGACCTCGCCGTCGGACCGCGGCCCCAGGACTGGGACGGGCCGATCGCGACCTCGGCGTCGAAGAATTCGTCGTGATCGTCTCCGCCGATGATCCGCTCGCCGGCGGCGATGACGCGCGCGTGGAGCTGCGGGCGCTCGCCGGGCGGAGCTGGGTGCACTACACGCCCGGCAACGGCCTGGCCCGCGTGCTCGACCAGGCCTGTGCGGCCGCGGGCTTCCAGCCCCGCGCCGCGATCCGCACCGAGCAGACCGCCGCCGCCCCGCTGCTCGCCGCGGCGGGCCTCGGACCCGCCCTGGTCCCGGCGAACCTCATCCCGCGGCACTTCGACGGTCACCTGCTGCGCCCCGATCCGCCGGTGACGCGCGGCCTCGGGGCCTACACCCGGGTCCGGCCCGATCCGCTCACCGCGGCCTTCGCCGACACCCTCGCCCGGCAGGCCTGCGTGATGCCCCCGCATGTCCGCGACAGGCTCCGGCTCGACACCGCTCCCACCGGCCCGGGACGCCCGCGATCCGCTCCGGGTGGAGACCGGGAGCGGGACCGGCCGTCAGGTTCCGGCTGAGGCGAGCAGACGGTCGATCGCCCGGCGGGCCCGGACGTGGGCCGTCGGGTCACGGTGCAGCTGGATGGCCTGATTGGCGGCGAGGGCGACGCCGTTCAGCTCGAAGGCGAGCTGGTCGACGTCGGTCTCCCCGGGTAGGTCTCCGGCCTCGACGGCGGCGCGTATCTCGCCGGTGACGTAGGCGGACCAGGTCGACAGCGCCGCGAGGACGGCGTCGCGGACCGGACCCGGCCGCCCGTCGAACTCGGTGGCGACCGAGGTCAGGAGGCATCCTTCCGGCGTCTCGCCGTCCCGCATGTAGTCGACCCACTCCTGGAACACGCGCGCCAGCCGCTCGGCCCCCGGCTTGGCGCCCACCACCCTGGCCGGGACCCGCAGGCGAAACGCCTCGACCGCGGCGTCGAGCGTGGCGAGCTGTAGCGCTTCCTTCGTGCCGAAGTGGCCGATCACTCCGGCCTTGCTCATCCCCAGCCCGGTCGCCAGACGTCCGATCGTGAGCCCTTCCAGCCCGTCGGTCGAAGCCAGCGCGAGAGCACAATTGATGATCTTGGTACGGGTGGCGGTCGTTTCGACGGCGGACTTGCGTGGACTCATGGAATCAGCTTAACCTACCGATCGTTCGCCAAATACAACCGAACGTTCGTTAGCTAAAGGAGTCATCGTGAAGATCCACCACCTCAACTGCGGATCGATGCGTCAGATCGACCCCGTCGAGGGCAGCCCGCTCGCACCCGCTCGCGCCGTCTGCCACTGCCTGCTCGTCGAGACCGACCGTGACGGCCTCATCCTGGTCGAGACCGGACTCGGCACGCCTGACGTCGCACGACCCGAAGAGACCCTCAGTCCGGAGTTCCTCGGCCGGGCACAGCCGGTCCTCGACGTGCGGGAGACCGCGCTGCACCAGGTGGCCGAGCTCGGCTTCCAGCCGGAGGACGTGCGGCACATCGTGCTGAGCCACCTCGACCTCGACCACGCCGGCGGGCTGCCCGACTTCCCCTGGGCGCAGGTCCACCTGCGCGAGGCCGAGCACCGCGCCGCGATGGCCGCTCCCGGTCATCACCCCGAGGACCGGGTCCGCTACCGGCCGGCCCACTGGGCGCACCGGCCGCACTGGGTGACCTACCCCGGCTACCAGGGGGACCCGTGGTTCGGCTTCGACGCGGTCCGGCCGCTCAAGGGCGTGGACGCGGAGATCCTGCTCGTGCCGCTCGGCGGTCACACCCTCGGCCACAGCGCGATAGCCGTGCCCGACGGAGACCGCTGGCTGCTGCACTGCGGCGACGCCTACTACTTCCACGGCGAGATCGACCCGGACAGCCCGCACGGCCACCCGGGAATGGACATCCTGCAGCAGATCACCGAGGTGGACCGTCCGCTACGGCTCGGCAACCATGCCCGTCTGCGCGAGCTTGTCCGCCTGCACGGCGACGAGGTGAGCGTCTTCAGCGCCCACGACCCCTGGGAGCTCCGGCGCCACACGTCGCTGCCGGCCTAGCCGGGATCGCGGGGGACGGTTCCGGCGAAGGCGTACGGCCGGCCTCCGGGCGCGGGCGAGCGCCGCGCTCGAAAACAGGCACCGAGGCGAGATTTTGTGAAAACGCGGGTAAACGCCGTTCCCTATGAACGGAATTATCTTCTTCGAAATCAAGGACGCGTAACCGGCTCTCCTGTCCAAGCGGTTCCGCCGGTCCATGAAGTGTCAGGGAAATCGCATCTTGACCGAAGTGCCGGAAAAGGACACTCATTCGATGTCGGCCTGCGCGTAACAGGCCGGCATGGAGGGAGAGCGGAATGCGAAAGAAGGCAACGGGGAAAAGGGGCCGGGGAATCGCGTGGCGACGGCTGGGCGCCGCGCTCGCCGTGCCGGTGCTCGCCGGAGGCGTGCAGACCCTTGCCTCACCGACCGACACCGCCGCCCAGTGACTGGTCCCGTACACCTGCGAACAGGGCTACGTCTGGCGGGAGGCGGTCGCCAATCTACGCGGTCGGGCTCAACACGGTGGGACCGTACTCCCTGGGTTTTCTCATATCCAACTCCCAGGGTGCCCTGGGCGGCTGGAACTACATCACCACCGTGGGCTGCCGTGGGCTGCAGGCCGGGCTCGCGACCGTTGTCGTCCTCGACCAGGGGAGCGGTCCAGGGGGGCGGTACGGTCACCACGGGAGGAACCACCTCCGCCTTCTGGTGCTAGGGCGTTCTCGTATTCCGCCGCGTCGGCGCACCGGGGGCCGTACGGCCCGGGTGGGGAGCGTACGGTCGCGCGATCGTGCGCGGACCGCCGCCGTGCGGTGGCCGGCGGTGCTTCGCGCCGGCTCCCCGTTCGCGAGCCGGTCCGCCCTCATACGGGCCGGTCGCGCTCCTGTTCCCTCTGTGAGCCGGTCCGCTGTCCCCTCTGCGAGCCGGTCCGCTTTTCGCGAACCGGCGCGGCGGAGCGTCAGTGCAGGCGGGTCAGAGCCTGCGGGGTCAGGCGCCGCGCGAGCGTCTCCAGGGCGGCGGTGACCTCGTCGATCTCCCGGGGGTCGTCGGTGCCGAGCGCCGTGGCGAGCGCGGCCTCGATGGGAGAGGCACGGACCTCCGCCACGCGGTCGGAGACCTCGGGGGCCTGCCGTACGAGAAGCCTGCGGCGGTCCTTGGGGTCGGCCGCGGTCACGATGGAGCCGGCCTCGCGGAGTCGGGCGACGCACGCGGACACCTGGCTCTGCGGGAAACCCGTCCGCGTGGCGATCTCGCCGACGGAGCTGTTCGGATGGTCGCGGATGTCGCTCGCCACGATGAGGACGGACCGGTGGCTCGTGGAGTGGGCGCCGAGGCCCTCCGTCGGAAGCGCCTCCTCTCCGATCTTCATCAGCGTCCGGCCCAGGAGGAACAGCTCGACTCCGTTCATGCTCGCGACGATACATCAAGGGTTGATGCATCTCCAATGATGCATCAGATTTGATGTATCTGTTTTGATGCTTTATGGTTGGGGTGAACGCAAGCGAGACATGACTCCCCGGAGGATTCCCATGAGCGCCACGAAGACCGGCATGCTGCCCGTGCCCGGAGCCGACCTCTACTACGAGATCCGCGGCGCCGGCCCCCTGCTGCTCGTCGGCCAGAGCGGAGAGGGCGACGCCGGCCGCAGCGTCGATCTGGTCGACGGGCTCGTCGACCGCTACACGGTGGTCACCTACGACCGCCGGGGCCTGTCCCGCAGCACGATCGACGACCAGGCGCGCCCACTGACCATCGGCACGCACGCCGACGACGTCCACCACCTGCTCGCCGAGCTGACCGACGAGCCGGCGCTCATACTCGGCTGCAGCCTCGGCGCCATCATCGGGCTTCACCTGGCGGTCAAACACCCCGAGCAGGTGGGCACGCTCATCGCGCACGAGCCCGTCGCGCTGCGGCTGCTGCCCGATGCCGAGCGCGAGTCCGCGGACCGCAAGCTGGGCGACATCCAGGAGATCCACCACCGCGAAGGCTGGCTCCCCGCGATCAAGAAAGTCGCGGAGGTCCTGGGCATCGACCCCTCCGCACAGGACGTGGAGCCCGGCCTCACACCGCATCCGATCACCGCTGACCGGGGCCCCAACTTCGAGTTCTTCCTTGAGGAAGACCTCAACGCGGTCCGCGGTGACACGCTGGGCGGTGCCGAGATCGCCGCCCTGCGGGGTGGGCCGACCCGCATCGTGCCCGCCGCCGGCCGCACCACCCCGCGAGACGTCTTCGACTACCGGTGCGCGCAGGTGCTGGCGGAGCTGCTCGGCGACGTCGAGCCGGTCGGGTTTCCCGGCGGGCACAACGGCAACCTGACCCACCCGAGGGCGTTCGCGGCACGGGTGCGCGAAGTCCTCGACGGGTCGGTGTGACACGGGGCGGTTGGACATAGAGGGCGGCCGGACATGGATCGGCCGGTTACGAGGCAGGGCGGATGCCGGCCCGTCCGGACACGGATCGGCCGGATATGGGGCAGGGCGGACATGGATCGGCCGGATACGAGGCAGGGCGGATGCCGGCCTGGCCGGACACGGATCGGCCGGATGCGGCCGGCCTGGACGCGGGCCGGTCCGACGCGGGCCGTGCGGTCGCGCACCCGCCGGACCCCGTCCTGGTGCCGGGCCCGTATCCTCTGGCTGCCGTACGCCGTGACGCACAGCCGCCGTCCCGGTATCACGTGCGACCGGTCCCGCCCCGAGGAAGAGATACGTGCCCCCGATGACGGCCTTCGATCGCACCCGCCGCGCCTGCTACACCGGATACGTCACCCAGGCCATCGTGAACAACCTGGCCCCGCTGCTGTTCGTCGTCTTCCAGACCCGCTACCAGCTCCCGATGGAGATGCTCGGACGCCTGGTCCTGCTGAACTTCGCCACCCAGCTGGTCACCGACATCGTGGCGGTGAGGTTCGTCGACCGGATCGGCTATCGCCTCCCGCTGGTGCTGGCCCACGTCCTGTCGGTGCTGGGACTGGTGCTGCTCGCGGTGGCCCCGGCCACGTCGCCCTCTCCCTACCTGGGACTGTGTGTCGCGATCGTCGTCTACGCCGTCGGCGGCGGCCTGCTGGAGGTGCTCGTCAGCCCCGTCGTCGACGCCCTGCCCAGCCCGCAGGAGGGCAAGGCGGCGGCGATGAGCCTGCTGCACTCCTTCTACTGCTGGGGTCAGGTCGCGGTGGTGGCGGGCACCACGCTGCTGCTGGCCTGGATCGGCCAGGACGCCTGGCAGGTCCTGCCGCTGGCCTGGGCGGTCATCCCCCTGGTCAACATGGTGGCCTTCCTCCGGGTGCCGTTGCCCGCGACCGTGCCCGACGAGCACCGCACCTCCCTGCGCGAGCTCTTCGGCGCCCCCGCCTTCGCCGCCGCCACCGTGCTGATGCTCTGCGCCGGAGCGGCCGAGCTGACCATGTCGCAGTGGTCGTCCCTGTTCGCCGAGGAAGGACTGGGCGTCTCGAAGGTCTGGGGCGACCTGGCGGGCCCGTGCCTGTTCGCGATCCTGATGGGTGTCGGCCGCATCGTCTACGGATTGTGGGGTGAGAGGATCCCGCTGGTGCCCGCCATGGTGTCCTGCGGCGCGCTGGCGACCGCGTGTTACCTCGTCACCTGCCTGTCGGCCGATCCGGTGGTCAGCCTCGTCGGCTGCGCGGTCTGCGGGCTGGCCGTCAGCCTCCTGTGGCCCGGAACCTTCAGCCTCGCCGCCGCGCGCTTTCCACTGGGTGGTGCGGCCATGTTCGGCGTGCTGGCCGTCTTCGGCGACGCCGGCGGCGCGGTGGGCCCCTGGATCGCGGGAGCCGTCGCGGACGCCTCCACCGCGGCCGGTGGATTTCTGGACGGCCTGCCGGCCGTACTCCCCGATGACGGCGGGTCCGGGCTACGTGCCGGCCTCCTCGTCGCCACCGCCTTCCCGCTCGTCGTCGTCGCCGTCACCCTTTTGTACGGCGCGCGCGCCCGACGTGCGCCGGCCGACCAGGACGTCGCGGATCCGGTCGGCGGGTGACACGTGCTCGGTCCGTGGTGGCGGTGCCGGTGCGTCCGGCCGCCGGCCACGGCCGGGAACCGGTGCATCCCGCCCGCCGGCCGCCGACGGCGGGCCGGATCCGGGACGGCGGTGGGTCAGGGTGCACCGGTCCGCGGGGCGGTGCGTCAGAGGCGCTGCCACAGGGCCGGGACGTTCGGGGGCTCCCAGCCGGCGTAGGCGGTGTGCGCCTGGAGGCACCGGTAGGTCACACCGCCGTAGGTGACCTGGTCACCGGCCTTGTAGTTCGTGCCGGCCTTCCAGGTGCCGCCCCCGTTCGGAGGGGTGGTGGGAGTCGGCGTCGGGCTGGGCGACGGCGAGCCGATGATGTTGAGCACGAAGTCGAAGGTCGCCTCCCGTCCCGAGCCGACCGTGCGCACGGTCATGACCAGCGACGGATCGAAGATCGTGTCGGTGCTGTTGCGCGGCTCGTTCGGGAAGTAGAGCTGGGTGGTCAGGATCGGCTTGTTGGGAGCCTGCACCTTGACGTGGATATGCCGGGTACGGCCCGGATATAGGCCCGGAACGATCGTGGTCAGCTTGAACGCGCCCTGGGCGTCGCTGAACTGGTGCCCGCGGAAGGTGTATCCGGTGTTGTCGTAGGCTCCGTTGTTGTCGGCCTGCCAGAAGTCCAGCAGCGCGTTGGCGATCGGCTGGCAGGAACGGCCGAAGACGTAGCCGCTGACGGTCAACGGGACGCCGGGGCCGGTCAGCGTGGAGCGCAGCGGCGAGTTGGGCTTGAAGTAGGGGCCCTCGGTCTGGGCGATCGTGGGGGCGTCGCCGTCGTCGCAGAACGGCGTGGGGTCGAGCAACTGGCCCGTTCCCCGCGCGTTGCGGGCCAGCGCCGGAGCCTGGCCGATCAGCAGCGGAACGGCCGGGGCTATGAGAGCGGCCTTCAGCAGGGTCTTGCGGCTGATGCCCTTGGATCCCCTGTCATCGATGTTCTCGTCGTGGGTGTTCTCGGCGTCCACAATGGCCTCCTTGGCCTCCGGGGGGTGTGCCTGGATGCAACCTGTCGAGCGCGCGCGGCACCGACGAGGCCGGTCGAACCGGCACCGTGCGATACCGCGGCGGGGAACCGGCCGGAATCTGGCAGCCTGGACTTGAACAAAGCTGACACTCGCCTGTGAGGGCGGAAAACCCTACAAGTTTCCATAACTTTGCCATATGGGGTTGTAAGTCAGAATGGTGCAGGTGAAGGGCCCCGGGATGGTTCTCCGGTGGCGCCATATCGAATGTCCATCGTGTCAATGGAATGGCGTTACCAGCCGCGATGCCGTGGAATATCGAGGGGTCGCCGTCTCGACCATCCCGTGTAGTGAGAGGTGGAGGGCCTGGGCCCGGGGAGTTGCGGCGGCTGGTGCTCGGCGCGGTCACCGCCTACATCGACACGCGAGCCCTCGATGCCGTGCTGCGCACGGCGAGGCGCTGGATGCCCGGGTGCCCACTGCGTCGCGGCCCTGGGCCGTTTAAGGATTGGCTGCGTGCGGTTGATGCTCGGTAGGATGCCGATCATGGCCTGCCGCATTTCCGAACTGATAATCCCTTGCCGGGATCCGCACCGGCTGGCGGCGTTCTGGTGCGAGGTGCTGGGCTTCATCGTGCTCGACACCGAGGACGCCGGCGCGGTGGAGATCGGACCAGAGGAAGGGTTCGGCGGATTGCAGCCGACTCTGATCTTCAGCCCCACTACCGATCCCAAGGCGGGCAAGCTGCGGCTGCACTTCGACGTCAACGCCACTGACCGCGATCAGGACGCCGAACTCGAACGCCTCCTGAAGCTTGGGGCGCGCCCGGCCGACATCGGCCAGACCGGCGAGGAGCCCTGGCACGTCCTGGTCGACCCCGAAGGCAACGAATTCTGCCTTCTGCGAGCCCGCCTGAGCTGAGCATCGGCCCGCACCGGCAAATCACCCCTATGTGAGGACTTCGCGCGCATGACGCCGCCTGCTCTTTAGACCTGACACTTCCCTGCGCATCGGTCGCCGACGACGCCGTCGGCTCTGTTTCCCATGCTCTTCGTCAGGTCTTCAGAGAGATCATGTCTTCACATCCTCATATCGTGCTGTCCTGGGCGGTGCGGCGCACCCGCCTGCCTCTGCTCGCCCTCCGGTGCGTGACTGCCCTTCCGGCCGCGCCACCAGCCGTAATGAGATCGCTCACAGAGCCAAGATCGATATCCCGCTGAACCGCAGGACGAAACTGGATTTCTCGTTCGTCCTGGCGTGGTCGGTTCAGTAGGTCCAGGTGTCGGTGCGACGCTCTCCGCCAAGGCAGGACACGGCACAGCCGTTTTCTGCCTTGGTCAGGTCGACGCGGATCCAGTCGGTCGGCGGCGTTGAGAGGGCGGGGATCTGCTGACCGCTACCAGCGCCTCGGCGGGATGCGGACGAATCGGCTCAGCTCTTGGCGAGCGCTTCGCGGCGGATCCACTGGAGCATGGTGGGGTTGTCGACAGTGGTGACGACGCTGACGGTGGTGTGGAGGTAGCGGTCGCCGTCCAGCAGGGCCAGCATGCTCGCGGCCAGGTCCGCACGGGCGGTGAACCTGCCGTCGGCGTGGCCCTCGACGAGGGTGTAGTCGGTGGACGACGGCAGATGGTAGAGCCCGCTCGGGCGCACGATCGTCCAGTCCAGATCGCTGGCGCGGACCAGCGTTTCCATCCGCCGCATGTCGTCGTACAGCGTCTTACCCAGCACCCGGGTCACGTATGGCAGCACTACTCGGTTGAACAGGAACCCACCATCGGAGTACGAGTGCGGGGCGACCCCGCTTGAGCTGACCACGGCGAGGCGACGCACCCGATGCCGTTTCATCGCGGCGACGATATTGGCCACACCACGCGAATAGGTGCTGATCGGTTCCTTCCCAGCGGGCACCCCGAGCGCCGACAACACCGCATCCCGCTCTGCCACGGCGGCGTCGACGGCCACCGGATCGAGCACGTCGGCACCGACTACCTCGAGGCGATCATGGTGCAGCGGAAACGAGTCCGGCTGCCGGGTGACTGCGGTGACCTGGTGTCCGGCGGCGAGTGCCTGACCGGTGAGCAGGCGGCCGGTGGGACCGTTGGCCCCGAAGACTGTGATCCGCATGACGACTGTCCTTCCTTGGTCACGACACCTTCTGGTAAACGGTCCGGGAAGCTGCGCGCAGCGGGCCGAGTGCCCGCGCCCACGCCAGCAGCTCGTCGACCAGCCTGTGTACCTCCGCCGTGTGCGGCTCCTGTGGCCGGAAGTCGGCGAAGTTCGCGAAGTCCTCACGCAGCGACAGCGCCACCTGCGGTCCGATGTCCGCCATCCGCAGCACGCCCGCCTGCGCGCGCAGCTTCTGCACCGCCATGACCGCGCCGAAGATGCCGTAGCCGACGTAGCCGACCGGCTTGCCGCCCCACTCTTCGTAGAGGTGGTCGATGGCGTTGGTCAGGGAGGCGGGCGGGGCAGTGTTGTATTCGGGTGTGACGACGATGTAGGCGTTGTACGAGGCGATCCGCTTGGCCCATCGCTGGGTGTGCGGCTGCCGGCCCGGCGCCCTGCTCGCCGGGATCGCCTCGTCGAGCAGCGGCAGCGCGTAGTCCTGCAGGTCCACGAGCTCGAAATCTGCGGCTGTGCCCGCGTGTTCAGCCGCCAGGTCCCGTACCCAGCGGGCCACCTGGTCGCCGTTGCGGCCAGGGCGGGTGCTGCCGATAATGATGCCGATTCTGATCATGCCGGATCCTCCTGCGATGTTTGCTTGTTCATCAGAAGCCGGAGACGTTGTCCAGCAAGCGGTGCTCGGCGCTGGCTGCCCCTCGTTTTCCGAACTGGCCGGGGCGCTGGCGAACTTCAGTGCCGCCAGTGGCGCGTGCATGCTCCTGGGCAGGTCCTCGTGCCGTTCCCGGGATGTGCACCGGGCCATATCCCGGGGCGGTCGCCATCAGGCCGGCATCGAGCCGAAGTCGGCCGCGTGGCGGGCGACCCACTGGGCGTAGGTGAAGGGTGGTCGCCCGGTGACTTCCTCGACTGCCGGCGATACTTGCTCGGTCTTGCCGTCTCTCGCGGCGAGCCCGTCGATGAGCTCGTCGATCACCGGTGCCGGCATTCCGTGAAGGAGCATCTGCTCCCGGAATTGCTCTCGAGGTTGCTCCTCGAACCGCAGCGGCCGCCCGATCGTCTCCGCAATGATCCGCACGCGGTCGATCTGGGTCAGCGACTGGGGTCCGGTGAGGAGAAACGCCTCGCCGGTACGCCGATCGAGAAGGGCGCGTACGGCGACCGCGGCGATGTCACGCGGGTCGACCGGGGCCAGTGCGGCATCGCCGTACATCCCGCGGACGACCCCGCCGTCGACGACCTGAGGCGCCCAGACCAGGTCGTTGGTCATGAACGCGCCGGGGCGCACGAAGGTCCACGGCAACCTGGACGCTTCGACGGCCCGTTCCAGTCGCAGGTGCTGTTGGCCGATCCACCCGGGCGTGGGAAACGTGACGGTCGATGAGGACAGCAGCACGACATGCCGAAGGCCGGCTTCCCGCGCCGCGTCGAGGAATCCGTCGACGGCGTTGAAGACGGGGAACAGGAATGCCCGCTCGACGCCGGTCAGCGCCGCCGGCAGGGTTTCCGGTCGGGTCAGGTCGCCGGGCACGACCTCGACCTCGTCCGGAAAGGAACGGCCGCCGCGGTTGCGGGTGATGACGCGTACCTTCTCGCCCGCGTCGAGCAGTTGGCGGACGATGTCGGCGCCGACGTTTCCGGCGCCACCGGTTACCAGGATCACGGTTGAGATCTCCTTTTCTTTTCTACGGGCCGGTTATCGGCGCGTGGGCTGTGTTCGGCCCGCGAGGAGGAACCCGGCTGGGGCCAGGCTGTCGATGGTGTAGCCGTGGGCGGGCGGGCCGTGTGACGACCGGGCCCCGCGTGGGGGCTTGCAGGAAGTCGGCGGCAGCCGGCCGCATTCGCTCGGCTACGATCCGGAACTCCTCGAGCAAGCAGGCCTGTGGCCGCGGCAGCTGCCAGTGCTGAGCTGCGCGGAGGCAAATGCGTCAGTCTCGGGACAGCCTCGTCACCAGCACACCAGGTCCGGGAACGCCGGCGGCGCTTGTGGTCAATCCGTGGTCCGGCGAGCCTGGTTCGCCTCGCGAACGACTGCCCAGGCGTCCGCCACCGGACCCAGGTGCCGCAGCTTGTCGGGGTTGATCACCGCGCGGATCGTCTGGATCTGCCCGTCGAGGATGTCGAGCGCCAAGGTGTTGACGACGTTGCCGTCCCGGTCACGGAAGATCGCGCCCGGCTGGCCGTTCACCGCGTGTGGCTCCACGCCGCCGCCGATCCGGACGAACGGCGCGACGATCGCGGTCAGCATCCTGGCCACGTTCTCAGCGCCGAAGACGCCCCTGCCCCACAGCGGGGCCTTGCCGCCACTGTCGCCGATCATCTGCACGTCGGCGGCGAGCAGCTTACGCAGCCCGTCGACGTCCCCTTCTCGGAAGGCGTCGAAGAATCGCTCGGCGAGTTCTTCTCGCTCCCGTCGATCGGCCTCGAACCGAGCGCGTCCCGCGTCCATGTGGCGGCGCGCCCGCACGGCGAGCTGGCGGCAGGCCGCCTCCGACCTGCCCACCGCCGAGGCGACCTCTCCGAAGCCGAATCCGAACACCTCCCGCAGCACGAAGACCGCCCGCTCGAGCGGGCTGAGCCGCTCCAGCAGCAACAGGGCCGCCATCGAGAGCGAGTCGGCCAGTTCGGCCGACCGCTCCGGGTCCTCATACGGATCGGCCAGCAGTGGCTCGGGGAACCACTGACCGGCATACTCCTCCCGCCGGACGCGCGCCGAGCGCAGCACGTCGATCGCGATCCGGGACACCGTGGCCGACAGGAAGGCCTTGGCCGAGACGGGTTGTGTCGGGGAGGCCTCGTATCGCAGCCAGGTCTCCTGGACCGCGTCCTCGGCCTCGCTCACGCTGCCCAAGATCCGATAGGCGATGGAGAACAGCAGCGGCCGCAGCTCCTCGAACTCTTCGGTCCGGGTCATGCCAGCTCCTCCTTGAAGCCCTGCCGCCAGGAGGGGTAGCGCAGCTGCCAGCCGAGCTCCCGCTTGGTCTTGGCGTTGGAGAAGCCGCGCCCTTGGGTCATCATCGTCACCGCCACCTCACCGACCGACACCGCATCCAGCCGTCCATCACGACCGCCTCGGCGCCCAGCTGCTCCAGCAAGCCCAGCTTGGCCGTGCTCGTCGTCGTCGCCGTCACCTCGTGGCCACGCGTCACCAGCTGCGGCACCAGCCGCCGCCCCAACACCCCGGCCCCGCCCGCCACGAACACCCGCATGACCATCACCTTCCAGATCCCGGAGCCTGTCTTCGAAACCCGAGACGAGACAGCCCGCCCATCTGTGACATGCGGACAGAAACAGCTGGGAGAAGATCGTCGGTAGCGCCGCCCGGGATGAATCCACGACAAGTCCGGATGCCTGCCGGCCCGAGACCGGGCCGCTCACGCCCTCTTTGGCAGGGTCAGGTGGGACATCTGGAGGAAGTACCCTTCTGAGCTGCATTTAGGGCGAGACAGGATCGTTGACGATCGTGACCTTGACTGCTGCCGACCTTGGCGTCGGTGTGCGTGATGATCGGGGCTGAGGAACCTGGGGGCAGCCGTTGGCGTTGAGGATCGGCGTCAGCGTCGCGGCGGCCGTAGGCCCGGCGGACAGTCCGCCGATCGGCGGGCGCCGGCGGTGGGGGGACTCGAAGGGGCATGGCCGTCCTTCGACGGGGTACCGCAGGGAGTTCACCGGCGGTGCGCGGCGAGGGGAAAGGCTGAGGTGAATCATCACAGGCAGGCGTTGCGGGTGCGGGTCACTCATCACGGTCACTGCAGCGTGCTGAGGGTCGGTGGGGACCTGGACTTCCTCACCGCGTCCACGCTCACCGACCACGTCGACGCGCTCTGGGGTCTGAGCGCGGGCCCGCGCCTGGTGCTGGAACTGTCCCAGCTGACCTTCTACGACTCCACCGCCGTGGGAGTCCTGGCTCACCTGCGGCAACGCATCCAGGACGCCGCCACCGGGCGCCTTGTGCTCGTGGGTCTTCCCCACGGCCTGCGGCACCTGCTGGACCAAACCGGCCTGCTGGCGCACTTCGAGCTGCGCGACAGCACCGACCAAGCCGTCGCCGACCTGCTCCCCTCGGCATGAAGATTCTCCCTTGCTTCCCTGCTACCGAAAATCTGCAGTGACGGAGATAGACACCTGCGATGGAAGAGGCTAGAGTTTCTGACATCGCAAGGAACGGATCCACGAGGGCAGAGCAGTAGGCAGGAAGCACGACGAACTGCCCGGACGGACGTGGATAGCAGGAGATGACGCAGGTGGACGGCAGAAGGTCGGACGTGCCAGGGCCAACGCAGGTGAAGGGTCCAAGCCGTGGACGCGCTGCCTGAGCAGTAGTGAAAGTAGATGGCAGAAGGTCGGACGTGCCGAGGCCGGCAGGATTGAAAGGGCCCGGCCGTGGACGCGCTGTCGGAGCAGTGGCAGATGAAGTCGAAGTAGGGATAACGAAGGGAGTGTTGAACGCCATCAGGATCGCCCGTCGCGGGCTGAACTTCGCCGCACGGGTACCGCACCTCCACGGATTGGACGGTGGTCTACGGTCACGCATACGCGATCCCCGCACCCCCCGCCCGCTCGGGCGGCCAGTGCGGAAGCAGTGAACCGGCCGCAGGGCCGGTAGATGGTGTTGAACCTCATCGGGCCCCGGCGCATCATGGCGCCGGGGCCCCTGTCGGCGTTAGGGAAGGTTTTATGGATCAAGCAGTCATATCCCCGGGCCCTCACCCCCGAGAGGCCGCCGAGAAGACGGAGACGGAGGCGGCCCAGACGCTTCCCGATGTGGCCGGTGACAAGCCCGGCCGAAAACTCGACGATGAGGACTACCCCGCCTACAGCATGGGCCGGGCCGCGGAGATCCTCGGCGTCACCCCGGCGTTCCTGCGCGGCCTGGGCGCCGCCAAGCTGATCGAGCCTCAGCGCTCTGAAGGCGGCCACCGCCGCTATTCGCGTTACCAGCTGCGCCTGGCCGCCCGCGCCCGGGAACTGCTCGACCAGGGCACCGCCCTGGAGGCCGCCTGCCGCATCATCATCTTGGAAGACCAGCTCGCCGAGGCCCTGCGTATCAACGCCGAACTACGTCGACGCGACTGACCGGCCACCCGCCTTACCGTGCCCAGCTCCGCCATCTGTCCCGCCTTCCGTTACCGGGTGTCGACCACCCGGTGCGGAGCAGCGTCGGGGCGGGGGGAACCTCGACGTCGAACGCCCGTAAGGCGGTTCTCAGACGCCCGATGTCGCTGACGACTCAAGCCCGAGTTGTCGCCTGCGTGGCAGCGCGCGACGGGTTCAGCAACCGCGACCGCTGGTCCGGGTCTCGCAACGCCGCAGAAGGGCGTCCGCGGCGTGCACCCGGTAGATGGCGTGTGTCGCCCTACGCGCTCGCAGCGCTCGGCCCTTAATCATCGAGGTAGCGCAGGATGGCCAGCACCCGGCGGCTGTAGCCGGGATCGCGCGGCAGCTCCAGCCTGTCCATGAGTGAGTGGATGTGCTTTTCGACAGTGCTCAGCGACACGTGCAGGCGCTCGGCGATCGCCGAGTTGATATAGCCCTGGGCGAGGTGCCGCAGCACCTCTGTCTCGCGCGGGCTCAGTCTGCTCAGCGGGTCGGCGTGGATGGTACGAGTGAGCAGTTGGCGGACCACTTCGGGGTCGAAGGCCGTGCCGCCCGCGCGTATCCGCTCCAGCGCGTCGAGGAAGTCGGCCACCTCTGAGACGCGGTCTTTGAGCAGGTATCCCAGGCCTTCGGCGTCGCCGGCGAGGAGCCTGGCCGCGTAGGTCTTCTCCACGTACTGCGACAGTACGAGCACGCCGACGCCCGGGTGGCGCTTGCGGATCTCCAGCGCCGCGCGCAGCCCTTCGTCGGTGTGCGTCGGTGGCATGCGTACATCGATCACCGCCACGTCGGGCGGATGCTCATCGATCGCTTCGAGGAGCGCCTGCGCGTCGCCGACGGCGGCCACAATCTCATGCCCGGCGTCGGCGAGCAGCCGCGTCAGCCCTTCGCGGAGCAGTACCGAGTCGTCGGCCAGGATCACCCGCACGGGACCTCCTTGGGCAGCGTGGCCGCGATCCTGGTGGGCCCGCCTGGCGGGCTGTCGACGGTGAACGACCCGTCCAGCGCCCGGACACGCCTGGCGAGCCCGGACAGCCCCCCGCCGGAGGGGTCGGCGCCACCCGCGCCATCATCGGAGACCACCACGCTCACGGTCTGCTCGTCCTCCTCCACCATGACCAGGATGTCACGTGCGCCCGCATGCTTGATCGCGTTGCTGATCGCCTCGCGGACGATGAAGTACAGGGCAGTCTCAATCTCGGAGACGGGCCGTTCGACCAGCCGGTAACGCACGGTCACCGGCACGCTGGCCCGCTCGGCGACGCCGGCGAGCGCGGCACGTAGCCCCAGCTCGTCGAGCGCGGTCGGGTAGATCCGCCAGGCCACGCTGCGCAGCTCGTCCAGGAGCTGGCGTGACTCGGTGTAGGCCTGGGCGACCAGCTCGCCGGCCTTGGCCGGGTCGGCGCTGTGCTGGGCACGGCCGAGCAGCATGGCCAGCGCGATCCCCCGCTGCTGGACACCGTCGTGCAGGTCGCGCTCGATCCTGCGCCGCTCGTCGTCCACGGCGCGGACGATGTCGGACCGGGTGGTGGTCAGCTCGGCGATGCGCCGGCGCATCCGCTCCTGGCTGCTCGGCCCCAGGAACCGGTCGGCGAGCAAGCGCTCCGCAGCGCCGGTGGCAAGCGCTCCGGCCTGGGTCAGCACGAGTAGGAATCCGCCTGTCAACAGCCCCACGACACCAATGTTGCTGATCACCTTCACGCCGGGGAGGTCGACCGGTACGGACTCGCTTTCGCCGGTGAGCAGGTCCCACAGCCCTCCGAACAAGAGCAGGCCGCTGAAGAACAGTCCGGCAGCCACGCCGTACCCTGCCACCAGTCCCACGGCGGCGCGCACGGCGAGAAAGCCGTACCCGCCACCGGCTGGAGCCGTCCGATGCCCCAGCCATGTGGCGAGCCGTGCCCGTTCGAGTGCCAACAGCCGCTCCGCGATCCGGTCGCAGGTGGGCCGAGTCGCCGGAATCAGACAGACCGGACCGGCCACGCAGAGGAACATCAGCTCGACCACGCCAAGGGCCACGCCCGCCAACATTCCCACCAAGGTGCGCGCACCACGTCGACCTGACACGACCTGCAGTCTAGGCAGCACACCACCCTGCGTGTTCATAGCGGTTTCCCGTAACCAACGCGGAGGATTCACGCAATGGTGCACGTTGATAGGGCCTCGGTAGCTTCGGCAGGTGTTCAGAACCGCCCTTGCCGCAATCTGTCTGACCCTGGTCCCCAACATTTCCGCGTCGGTCCCCGCGTCGGTCGACGCCTATGTCGAGCAGTACCGGGCAGCCACGGGACTGCCCGGCGTCGAGGTGGCGATCACGAAAGAGGGCAGAGTCATCCACACCGCCGGATACGGTCAGACCGCCACCGGCGAGCCCGTCACAGCCGACACCCCCATGGCAGTGGCCTCGGTCAGCAAGTCCTTCACCGCCTTGGCCGTCATGCAGCTGGCTGAGAAGGGCAAGGTCGCCCTCGACCAGCCGGTGAGCCGCTACCTGCCCGAGTTCACGATGGCCGAGCCGCGGGCCGCGAAGATCACCGTACGGCAACTGCTCAACCAGACCTCGGGCATGGCCGACTCGGCCTTCCAGGAAAAGAGCCTGCCTCAGCCGCAAACGCTCCAAGGCGCCGTGGCCCGGCTCAGGACGGCGAAGCTCGCCACGGATCCCGGGACCGCCTTCAGCTATCACAACACCAACTACCAGGTCGCCGCCCGGCTCGTCGAAGCGGTCAGCGGCCGGCCCTTCGCGGCCTACCTCGACGCGCACGTATTCCAGCCCCTCGGCATGCGCCACAGTACGACTGTCAACACCGATCGCGACCTTCCCGGCAGCGCCCGCGGCCATCTGTACGTCCTCGGCCACGCCGTCGCTTTGCCCGAGCCCACAGGATTCGGAAACGGCTCGGGCGGGGTCCTCAGCACCGCCAGCGACATGGCCAGATGGCTGATCGCGCAGAACACCAGCCTCCCGGGTCTCCTGTCCCCACAGGCCGTCCAGGAAATGCGCACGCCATCGAAGCCGAACGATGAGTACGCCCTCGGCTGGCAGATCGGCAAGACCGAACGCGGAACCCCCGTGCTCGAGCACGGGGGAGACCTGTTCACCTCCACCGCTCACCAGCTACTGATGCCCGGCTCGGGATACGGCATCGCCGTCATGGCCAACACCGGTATGGTCTTCTCCGACGCGCACATCCTCATGACGGGCCTGGTCGCCATCATCGAGGGCGGCACCCCGCAGGTGCCCTCCGGGCAGCCGTTGCTCCTCACCGACGTGCTCTTCGCACTGCTGATCCTGGTGACCATCGGGCTTGGGGTACGGGGCACAGCACGTGCCCGGCAATGGGCTGCGCGCCGCACGGGATGGCAGCTATGGCGGCTGGCGCCGTACCTGGTCCCGATCGGGTTGTGCGTGACGATCGCCCCGATCCATCGCATACTGGCACGCGGCCGCGACGCCTCATGGATCCAGCTGGCCTACCTCTACCCGACGTTCATGGTCTGGCTGGTGACGGTCGCGGCCGCGAGCCTCACGGTGGTCGCCGCACGCCTCTGGGGCGCAGCGCGGCTACGACGGCAATGAAGCGTGCGCGGCGGGTGGTGAGTCACGTGATGTGTCGGCGCGAGCCGAGAGCGTCTCGCACCTCCGCGGTAAGAACCTGCTCGCAGAGAAGTTCCGCCGGCTCGGCTATCAAGTTCAGCTGGAGGAGACGTACCGGGACCAAGGCCGGCGGGTGGACGTCGCGGTGACCCTCCCCACCGGGGACAGGCGTCCCCGGGTCGCGGTGGAGGTGCAGGATTCGGCCCTCGCCGTGGAGACGACGAAGGCCCGCACGAGGACCGACCGGTCCCTCGGGTTCATCGGCACCATGTGGGTCTTCACCGACAAGCGAGCCCGGGTGAACCTTCCGAGGGAAGTTCCGCGAGGCCCTTACGCGCACCCGGGTTGAGGAATCTGGGGGCAGCCGACGGCGTCGTGGAGCACGTCTTCTCCTCGGTGTTCCCGCCCGACCGGCACTTCTACCCGGTGTTCCCGCCCGACCGGCACGCCGAGCAGGTGCTGGACTGGCTGCGCACGCGTCCACCGCACGCCCACTCGTGAGCGACGTGCCCTCTCGTCTCCGCTGACCGGCCAGAATGAGGAGCTGGACGATGCGAAACGGCCGAAGGGTGTTCCGATGACCGGTGAGGGCGGGAGGACGGCGCGGAGGGCCGCGTCCGGTGAGGAGGCGGCTCGGGGGGCCGCGTCCGGGGGGAAGGCGAGACAGGCCGGCGTGTCTGCGAAGAGGGCGGGGCAGAGCGGCGCGTCCAGGGGCAAAGCCAAGGAACAGGCCATGGAACAGTTCAAGGATCGGGCCGAGGAACAGGCCGAGGAACAGTTCAAGGATCGGGCCGAGGAACAGGCCATGGAACAGGCCAAGGACCGGGCCGGGGATCAGACCAAGGGCCGGGTCAAGGAACAGGCTGAGGACCAGGCCGCCGAGGACCGGGTTGAGTCCTTCGTCTCCGTTGCGGAGCGGGTACGGCGCGGCCTGGAAGGTTCCTCGGCGGGGGAGCGGCTGGTCGCCCGTACCCTGCTGGCGAGCTACCCCACGGCCGGGCTGGAGACCGCGGCGCGGCTGGCCGAGCGCGCGGGAGTGAGCGCGCCGACCGTGGTCCGCTTCGTGGCCCGGCTCGGTTTCGCCGGATACCGGGCGTTCCAGCAGGCCCTGCGGGACGAGATCGAGGCGCGACGGGCCTCGCCGCTCACGCTCGCCCAGCAGCTCGGCGACGGGGTGGCCCCGGACTCCCTGCGGGTGTCGGCCGGAGCGATCTTCCGGCAGCGGCTGGACGAGTCGTTCGCGGCGCTGTCCGACTCCGAGCTGGAGGCCGTGCTGGACCTGCTGGCCGACCCGGGACGCCGGATCGCGCTGATCGGGGGACGGTTCTCGCACACCCTGGCCGAATATCTCGGCCTGCACCTGCGGCTGCTACGTCCCGGCACCCGCGTGCTCGACCCGCGACCGGAGAGCCTGGCCGCGTTCTCCGTGGACGTCGGGCGGCGTGACGTGGTCGTCGTGTTCGACTACCGGCGCTACCAGCGCGACGTCGTCGAATTCGCCCGTCGCGCGCACGACAGGGGGGCCAAGGTGGTGCTCTTCACCGACCCATGGCTCTCGCCCGCGTCGGAGGCCGCCGACCTCGTGATCCCCGTCCGGGTCGAGGCGCCCAGCCCGTTCGACAGCCTCGTTCCGGCGCTCGCGCTGGTGGAGACGGTGGTCGCCGGTGTGATGGCGCGGCTGGGGAAGGCGGGTGAGGAGCGGCTGCGGCAGTGCGAGGAGATCGCGGGCGACGTCACTGTCGACTGAGCGGCCTCTGAACTGAGTGGCCCCTGAACTGAGCGGGGTCCGAACTGAGCGGCGTCCGAACTGAGCGGCGCCATCGACCGAGCGGCGCCATCGACCGAGCGGTGCCCGAACTGAGCGGCGCCTCGCCGGGAGGGCGTTCCGGCCGGGTCGGCGCCTCCTAAAGGGTGTAACAAATTTTTCATAGATGCTTGTTGATGGTCTTTATGAAAGCTATGTTTCATCAACATGTGCTGGTCGCGACCGCCGCCGGCGCTGCCGTCAGCATCAGGAGGTGCTGTGACCGAAGAACTGCGTCCGCCTCGCAAACTACGTCTGTGGGAGGCTCTGGCCCTGTCCGTCGGCCTCATGGGCCCCACTCTCGCCATGGCTCTGAACGGAGCCGGCGTCGCCGTCACGGTGGGCAAGGCCGTACCGTTGGTCTTCGTGCTGGGCCTGGTCGGGGTGGCACTGGTCGCCTACGGTTTCGTACGGCTGACGCGGCACTTCAACCACGCCGGATCGGTCTACGCCCTGGCCGGGGTGACCCTGGGTCCCCGGGCCGGATTCTTCGGCGGGTTCGCGCTCCTGGGAACCTACGTCTTCTTCGCCGTGTGCACGCTCGCGGCGACCGCGGTGTTCACCGAGGCGTTCGCCGCCGCGCTGGGCCTGTCCCTGCACGTGCCCTGGTTCGCCGTGGCGGCCCTGGCGTCCGTGGGCGTCTGGGCGGTCAACTCCCGCGAGTCCCGCGTCACCGCGCGGACCCTGCTGGTCGTCGAGGGCGTCGGCATCATCGGCATGCTGGTGCTCAGCGCCATCATCGTCATCCGTACCGGGACCGGGCACGCGCCCGCCGGGCAGAGGCTCGACCTGTCGGTGTTCGGGCTGGGCGGCACCACGATGAGCGCGGTGATGACCGCCACGGTGTTCGCGTTCCTGTCCTGGGCGGGGTTCGAGGCGTGCGCGTCGCTGGGCGAGGAGACCGCCGACCCCCGACGCAACGTCCCGCGCGCCCTGGCCGGAAGCGTGCTGCTCACCGGTGGCCTGTACATCTTCGTGATGTTCGCCCAGACCGTCGGCTTCGGCACCGGGGAGAAGGGGGTCGCAGCCTTCTCCGGCTCCGAGTCCTCCCTGTCGGCGCTGGCGCAGACCTACATCGGCACATGGTTCTCGCTGGTCATCGCCTTCACCGCGGTGGCCTCGGCGTTCGCGGCCTCGATCAGCTCGGCCGCCGCGGCCAGCCGGCTCATGTTCGCGCTCGCCCGGGACGGCTTCGGCCCGAAGGCCCTCGCCCGCACCGACCGCCGTACGGCGAGCCCCACCGTCGCGCTGGTCGCGGCGCTGGTCCTGGCCGTGGCCGGCGACGTGATCCTCGATCTGTCCGGCGTCTCCGCCTTCGACGCCTACTACTGGTTCGCCACACTCGGCGTACTGTGCCTGCTGGTGGCCTACGCGGTCGCCGGGGCGGGCGTGATCGCGTTCATTCTCTCCGGCCGCGGGCGGATCCCCCGGTACGAGATCGTGATCCCGGTGCTGGCGATCGTCTACCTGTGCTTCGTCTTCTACAACCAGTCGGTGGGACAGACCGGCCCGCTCGGCTACTTCCCGTGGATCGCCGCCGCCTGGTGCCTGGCGGGCATGGTGGCCGTGCTCGCCGCGCCGAAACTGGCCCACCGGATCGGCGAGCGCCTGACCGCCGAACTGACCCGGCCCGACGGACCCGCCGACGCGGCGAGCGCTCCCGTCCACGAGACGACCGCCCCGGCCCGTGCCCCCGGTGGCCCGGCCGGCTCCTCCCGCGGCCCCGAACCCGAGATCAACGACAAGGAAGCGGCCCAGGCATGACGTCGTCCCCGACCCAGTTGTCCCCGTCGTCCCCGTCGGCTCCGTCTCCGTCGGTCCCGTCCGGGGAACGGCATTCCGCCACGACCACGGCGCCCACCGTCTTCGTCGCGACCTGCGATCTGGCCGCCCAACTCCGAGGCCGCGCCGTACCCGCCTCCCGAGAGGAGGCGCTGCTGCGGACCGGGACCGGCTGGGTCCCGGCCGACCTGGCCATCACCGGATTCGGGCCGATCGCCGACAACGTGTTCGGCTCCGCGGGAGACCTGCGGCTGCTGCCCGATCCCGCCACCCGCGTCGACATCCCCGCCGACGGCGGCCTGCCGGGCACGCGGCTGTATCTGGCCGACCAGACGCTGCCCGACGGGACGCCCTGGGAGTGCTGCCCCCGCGGATTCCTCACCTCGGCCGTCGAAGAGCTTCGCGCCGAGCTCGGCCTCACCGTGATCGCCTCGTTCGAGCACGAGTTCACCCTGACGGGCCCGCCGTCCTCTCCGCCTTTCTCCTTCGAGCGGTACCGGACCGCCGAGCCGTTCGGCTCGGACCTGGTGACGCTTCTGGAACAGGCCGGGTTCGAGCCGGAGACATGGCTGCCGGAGTACGGCGAGGCCCAGCACGAGATCACGCTCAGCCCGGCCGAGGCGCTCGTCGCCGCCGACCGGGCGGTGCTGCTGCGCGAACTCGTGCGCGACCTCGCCCGGCGGCGCGGACTGAGGGCCAGCTTCGCCCCGCTCCCCGACCCGGCCGGCGCCGGTAACGGCGTGCACATCCACCTGTCGTTCCGCGACGCCGACGGGAAACCCGCCCTGCACGACCCGGCCCGGCCCGGTGGCCTGTCGGAACTGGGCACACGCTTCTCCGCCGGAATCCTGCGCCACGCCTCCGCGCTGACGGCCGTCACGGCCGCGAGCCCGATATCGTTCCTGCGTCTGACCCCGCACCGGTGGAGCGCGGGCGGGGTGTTCCTCGCCGAGCGAAACAGGGAGGCCATGCTCCGCATCTGCCCCGGGACCGGGCCGGACGCAGGCGACCAGCTCAACCTCGAATACCGCGCCGCCGACGCGACCGCCAATCCCTGGCTCGCCCTCGGCGTGCTGCTCCGGGCCGGCCTGGAGGGGATCCGGCGCGGATATCCCGAGCCCGTCGTCTGGCCGGAGTCGGCCACCGAGGCCGAGCTCGCGGCCGTGCCGCCGCTGCCGAAGACGTCGGAGGAAGCGTTGAACGAGTTGGAGAAGGACGAGGTCGTGGGCGGCTTCTTCGCGCCCGACCTGCTGGCCACCTACCTGTCGGTCAAGTGGGCCGAGCTGGCGGCGGTGGCCGGGCAGGACGACGCGGAGCGCTGCCGGAGGGTCGCCGATGTCCACTGAGATGTCCACTGAGACTTTCACCCCGCAGGCGCGTGCCGGATCCGTGGGAGCCGGCGGGTCCCCGGAGCGGGCCACGTCCGCAGACCGCGCCGGTTCCCTGGAACCGGCCGGATCCACCGCAAGGCCCGAGCACGCGGGACGGGCCGAGACGCTGGAGCGGGCGATCGAGGCGATCCCGCTGGTGGACCACCATGTGCACGGGGCCCTGGCCGGTGACGTGTCGCGCCGGGAGTTCGAGGAGCTGATCACCGAATCCGACCGGCCGGTGCCCGGCTGGATGACCCAGTTCGACTCGCAGGTCGGGTTCGCCGTTCTGCGGCACTGCGCGCCCGTGCTCGACCTGGCCCCGCACACGACCCCCGAGGTCTACCTCGCTCGCCGCGCCGAACTCGGAACCGAGGAGGTCAACCGGCGCCTGCTCGCCGCCAGCGGGATCGGCCATTTCCTGATCGAGACCGGCTACCGCGGGGACGAGATCCTCGACCCGGCGAGGATGGCCGCCGTCACCGGCCGGGCCGTCGACGAGGTCGTCCGGCTGGAGGCGGTCGCCGAGCGCGTCGTCGCCGACGGGACCGACGCCGCCGGGTTCGCCGCGGCCTTCGAGAAGGCGCTGTGGGAGCGCAGCCGTACGGCACGCGGCCTGAAGACCATCGTCGCCTACCGCCACAGGCTCGACTTCGACCCCGCCCCGCCCACCCCGGCCGAGGTGACGGCGGCGGCCGGCCGCTGGCTGCGCGCCGCCGAGCGGACCGGGACGATCCGCGTCGACGATCCGGTGCTGCTGCGCCACCTCATCTGGAAGGGGATCGAGCGCGGCCTGCCGCTGCAGTTCCACATCGGTTACGGCGACCCGGACGTCGACCTCCACCGCTCCGACCCGCTGCTGCTGCGCGGCCTCATCGAGCTGGCCGAGCCCTCGGGCGTCCCGATGCTCCTGCTGCACTGCTACCCGTTCCACCGCAACGCCGGCTTCCTCGCCCAGGTGTATCCGAACGTCTACTTCGACGTCGGGCTGGGCGTGAACTACACCGGCGCGCGCAGCGTGGCCGTGGTGGCCGAGAGCCTGGAGCTGGCGCCGTTCGCCAAGATCCTCTTCTCCTCGGACGCCTGGGGCCCCGCGGAGCTGCACCACCTGGGCGCCCTGCTCTGGCGGCGGGCGATGACCCGCGTTCTCGGGGGTTTCGTCGCGGACGGGGAGTGGAGCGAGGAGCAGGCCGTACGGGTCGCCACGATGATCGGCGCCCGCAACGCCCGCCGCGTCTACGGCCTCGGGGAGGACGCGTGACAGGCGTCCACGCCCACGACATCGCAGAGCAGGTGGCCGGCGTCCACGCCCACGACGCCGCAGAGCAAGTGGCCGACGTCCACGAGCGGCTCCGCGCCGCGCTCCACGCCGAACTGCCCGCCGCCTGCGACCTGCGACGCGAGCTGCACGCCGAGCCGTGCGTGTCCGGCAGGGAGGAGCCGACGCTCAAGCGCGTGCTGGACGCGCTGCCCGAGGGCACCACCCTGGAGCCGGTCGCCGAGACCGGCGCGATCCTGCGCATCGGCGGCGAGGGCCCGGCCGTCGGGGTGCGCGGCGAGCTGGACGCCCTGCCGATCACGGAGGAGACGGGCGTCCCCTGGGCCGCGAGCAACGGTGCCATGCACGCCTGCGGCCACGACGTCCACCTCGCCGCGCTGGTCGCGCTGGCCAGGGCGGTCGACCGGGTGGGGGCGCCCGCCCCGATGGTCGCGGTGCTGCAACCACGCGAGGAGACCTATCCCTCCGGCGCGCTCGACATCGTCGAGTCGGGCGCCCTCGACCGCCACCGGATCGGCGCGATGGTCGCGGCGCACGTGCAGCCGGTGCTCGCCGCCGGTGAGACGGCCTGCACGCCCGGCGCGGTCAACGCCTCCGCCGACGAGTTCACGCTCATCGTGCGGGGCCAGGGCGGGCACGCCGCCTACCCCCAGCTGTCCCGCGACCCGGTCCTGGCGCTCGCCCAGATCATCGTGGCCGCCCAGCAGCTCGTCAGCCGCGACTCCGACCCGATGACGCCGACCGTGGTCACCTTCGGCACGGTGTCCGCGGGCACCGCCCCCAACGCCACCCCGGCGGACGCCGTCGCCCGGGGCACGCTCCGCACGATGTCGGAGGCCTGGCGCGAGCAGCTCCACGAACGGTTCCGCGTGATCGCGGACGGTGTCGCCCGCGCCCACGGCTGCGAGGCCGAGGTGCTCATCGCCCGTGGCGAGCCGGTGCTCGTCAACGACGCCCGTCTCGCCGAGGAGACCTCCCGCCTTCTCTCCGGTCCCGGCCACGGCTCTGACCCCGGTTCCCGTTCCGGCCACGGCTCCGGTCACGGCTTCCGTTCCGGTCACGGCTCCGGCTCCGGTCGCGGCCCTGGTCACAACTCTGGTCGCGGGCCCGGTTACCACGCGCCCGCCGTCCTGCGCTCCTGCGGAGCCGACGACTTCGCCTACTACGCGTCGGCCGTGCCGTCACTGATGATGTTCGTGGGCACGGACACGACGTCGGGACTGCACAGCCCGGGATTCCTGCCGGGGGACGAGACGGTGACGGCCGTCGCCGAGAGCCTGCTCGCCGCCTACCTCGCCGCCGCGCACCTGATCGATACCGGCCGGTCATACGAGGCCTGAAGCGGACCGGAGGGGTCAGCGGCGTGCGAGGTCCAGGGCCGAGGCGCCGGGATCGGGGAAACCCGGGACCGTGGCGCCGGCACCGGCGTCGGAGTTTCCGCGCGCCGCCGGTACGGAGTACGCCGAGTGGCCGGAGCGTTCCGGGGCCTCTTTCGCCATCCGGAACCAGACCACGCGTCCCGCCGGGTCGTCGTGCCACCCCCACGCCGACGCCAGCTCCCGCACCAGCCACAACCCCCGGCCTCCACCGCTGCGCGCGTCGACATCCGGCCGGATCCGGGGCGTACGGCTGGCCGACCCCTGGTCGATCACATCGACCTGAAGCGTCCCCGCGCGGTTGGTGACGGTCACCGTCACCTGCCCGTCGGGGCGGCGTCCCGAGTCGGAGTGTCGCACCGCGTTGGTCACCAGCTCGGTGACGAGCAGGAGCGCGTCGTCCACGTAGCCGTCGCCGATGGGGCCCAGCAGATCGCGAACGTACAGCCGGGCCTGCGGAACGGATGCGACGTCTCCGGGGAGCACGACGTGCCCCAGCAGCTCCGATGTCACCGTCATCGCTTCACCGTCCCCGTGATACGCCAGGCCATGCGCTGCACTCGAACCACAGCAATGTGATGTCAGTCACATTTTTTACCGTTCGCCCAGCCTTGGTTGACCGTGTCATCACCGGTCCGTGTTCGATGCGACCCCTGATCCGACGAGGCCCGGGAGACCGGCCGGCCGGATTGCTGGGAGGCTGGCGGTATGCGGATCGACCTGCACGCCCATTCCACCGCCAGTGACGGCACCGACTCTCCCGCGGCGTTGACGGCGGAGGCGGCCGCGACGGGGCTGGACGTGGTGGCGCTCACCGACCACGACACGACCGCCGGATGGGAGGCGGCCACGGCCGCGTTGCCCGCGGGGGTGACGCTGGTGCGCGGGGCCGAGCTGTCGGGCCGGTGGTACGGCGACGAGCCGACGGTGGGGCTGCACCTGCTGGCCTATCTGTTCGATCCCGGTCACGCGCCGCTCGTCGCGGAGCTGGCCCGGGTCCGCCGATCCCGCGAGCACCGGGCGGAGAACACGGTGGCGTTGCTGAACGCCGACGGCATCGACGTCACGGTCCCCGAGATACGCCGATACGCGGCCGGCGGCACGATCGGACGCCCCCATCTCGCCCAGGCGCTCATCCGCCGCGGTCTGGTCGCGACCGTGGACGAGGCCTTCAAGCCCGAATGGCTGGGCCGCCGCTACCGCCTGGCCAAGACCGACATCGACGTGTTCACCGCGGTCCGGCTGGTGAACGATGCCGGTGGCGTCACGGTGCTGGCACACCCGCGGGCGAGCGGCCGGGGCCACATCGTGCCCGACACGCTGATCGCCGAGCTCGCGGCGGCGGGCCTGTGGGGCGTCGAGGCGGACCACACGGACCACTCGGCGGCCGACCGCGCGCGCACCCGCCTGCTCGCTCGCGACCTGGGCCTGCGGGTCACCGGCTCCAGCGACTACCACGGCACCAACAAGACCGTCCGCCTCGGCGCGTTCACCACCGACCCGCTCGTCTACCAGGACATGATCTCCACAGCGACGGGCGCCGCGCCCGTCACCGGATCGTGACGGCCACCCGTCGGGGTGGTCAGTAGCCCGTGGCGGGGTCGATCACACCCTCCAGCGGCAGGCCCGCACGCAACTGCCGTACATTCCGCTCGACCCGCTCGCAGAGCATCCGCATGACGTATTCGGCGGAGTCCGCGCAGTGCGAGGTGATGAGGACCCTGGGGTCGTCCCACAATGGGTGCCCCTCGGCAAGCGGCTCGGGGTCCGTCACGTCCAACCCGGCGGCGGAGATCGTTCCGTCCCGGAGGGCCTCGACGAGCGCGTCCGTCTCGATGTGCGCACCGCGTGCGACGTTGACCACGACGGCGTCCGCGGGCAGCAGCGCCAGCTCGGCGGCGCCGATGACGTGCCGCGTCTCCGGAGTCAGGGCGAGGGCCAGCACCAAGACGTCGGTCTCGGGGAGTACGGCGTGCAGCGCCGTGGGCGGCAGCGTCTCCTCGGCGCCCTCGACCTTCTCGGGCCGGCGGCGGAGCACCCGGATCCGGCAGTCGAACGGTTGCAGGAGACGGACCAGCTCGGTGGCTACGCCGCCGCCGCCGAGGATCGTCACCCGCCGGCCGTGCAGGGACCGGGGATCCACCGGCGACCAGCGCGGCGTCCGGGCCTGCCGTACGACACCGCGCAGACAGGCCAGCGTCAGCATGAGCGCGTGCTCGCCGACCTGCTCGGCGAACGATCCCTTCGCGCAGGTGAAGATCACCGGCCGCTGGAACACCCCGGACGTCGCGAACCTCTCCACCCCCGCCCAGGGGAACTGCACCCACCCGATCCCCGGATGGCCGTCCAGCACCAGCCGCAGCCGCTCCGGCTCCCCGGGGATGAGCCACACCAGCCCGTTGGCCTCGCCCAGCGGGACGTTGGCACCGCCGCCGCCGAACACGGCCTTCTCGATGTTGGTACGAAGGTGGTCGAGATCGGGGGAGTTGGCACGGACGTAGGCCGCTCCCACCTCCGCCGAGGGGGCGATCGCGATACGGGCTTCCATGGACGACATTCTGTCGCGGTCCGCCGGCCGGGGACCGGCCAGGCGCGTCGCTGCCACCCGGTTTCATGCTCACCGCAGCCGTCACCGGACGAAAGGCACGAAGCCGTATGCGGCTTCGCCCGGGGACGCGAGAGCGACACGGCCCCTCGGTGAGGGTGTCAGGCGACAAGCACGAGCAGGAAGGGCCGGTGTCACCGTCTCGGATTTCGAGGAGCGCCTCGCCGAGGGGTTTCCCTTGGTGACTGATCACTCGCCCGGCCTGTAGCTCCGCTCGATATGGCCCTTGAGGTCATCGGGATGGAAGTAGACGGGCCGGAGGTCGCCGCTCGCGTAGCGTTCGGCCTGGTCGTTGAAGTGCGGCGAGCCGGGATGCCCGCTCGCGCCCCCCGCCGTCACCGCCCAGGCGCGCACCCTCGGCCCGAACTCCACGATCGCCACGAAGCTGGTGCCGCCGGTGCCGTAACAGCGCTTCGTTCCCGGCCGGCGGTTCGCCTCGAACGAGGCGAGGGAGCCCCATCGCGCGGAGGTGAAAGGCACCGGGATGCTCGGCTTGGCATCCTCGAACTTCTGGACGATCGCGCCGTCGTTGCGTTGGAAGCGGTTGATCTCGCCCCAGGGCACTTGCCAGCCGCCGAAAATTCGCGTCAGCCGCTCCGCCGCAGTTTCGAGCGCCGCGAGCCGCTGCGCGTCGGTGACGTGGTCGGCCAGGTAATCCCACACCGGCAAGCCCGCATCCTTCGCCGGCCGAGCCGAGGGCGCCCAGAGCGCCTCACCCCAGAACACGGCCAGCGAAGTCGCGGTCGAATTCGCGCCCCAGCGATGGTCCCAGCCGCGCAGCAGGCGGACCGGGCCGACGAGCTTCGCCTTTCGCCGGTCGCCCTCGGGCAGCCTGTCCCACGCCGCGATCAGCCCCGGCACGAGCCGGGCGAAGGCGGTGAGGTAGGGATCGAAGGCGGCTTCGATCAGTGTCCGCGGGGTGAAGTCGCTGCGCGCGTTCAGCACCCGGATCGCCTGCGGCCCGCGCGGGTTCTCGCCGGCCTGGTCGAAATAGCGCGGGTAGGCGGCGGCCTTGGGGCTGTCCGCGCCGGCCGCCGTCCAGGGCCAGTTATTCGTGTTGAACACCCAGCCGTTCCTCGGGTTCACTGCCTGGGGCAGGCTCTCGAGGCGGTGCAGCCCGCGCCAGTCGGTCGCCGGATCGCTGCCGTCGACGGGCTTGCGATAGTCGAAGCGATCGTTGCGGACCGGCACGAACTGTGGCGTCAGGAAGGCGATCTCGCCCTTCGAGTCCGCGAACAGCGTGTTGTTGGAGCTGTTGGCCCTCAATCCCGCCACCTCGATGAAGCCCGCGTAATCCCGCGCCTTGGTGCGCAGGAAGCTCTGCCGCAGCGCCTCGACGGGCCTGTTCATCAGCGCGAACGCGATCCACTTGCCGTCCGCCTCGCGCACGATCGGGCCGTGATGCGTGCCGAAGGTGGTGAAGCGGCGTTGCCCCCGCCGGCCATCCGCGGTGCGATAGGACAACGTGATCGTCTTCGTCCTCACCGGTCGCAGCGCGTTGCCGTAGCGGTAGGAGCGGCTGCCATCGGCCCCGGTCACGATCGTCTCGGCGAACTCATCGACGTTGTCGACGCCGCTCGATGTGTGCATCCAGCCCGCGTTCGCGTTGAAGCCCTGGTAGACGAAGAACTGCCCCCAGGTGGCCGCGCCGTAGACGTTGAGCCCTTCGCCGCTTGTCACCTGCTGCTCGGAGCGGAAGAAGAAGCCGGTGTGCGGGTTGATCAGCAGCAGCGCATGGCCGTTTCGCGTGTGGCCCGGTGCGATCGCCATGCCGTTCGAGCCCTTGAGCTCGTGGAACAGTGGCTCGCGCTCCCCATCGGCCATCGCCACCGCGCGGTTGCCGTAGAAGGCCTCGAGCCGGGTGAGCGGCACCCGCTCGATGTCGCCGCCGATGCTGCCTTCGGAGAAGCTCAGCGCCATCCAGGGCTCGAACCGCTTGATCACGCGCGGATGCGCCTCGGGGTGCGTCGCGAGATAATAGTTCAGCCCGTCCGCCCAGGCCCGCATCAGCTCGCGCAACCAGGCCGGGCTCTTCGCGCAATCCCCCTTCAGCGCTTCGGGATCGACGAACAGCCGCCGGCGCAGGTCCTGCCAGATCGCACTCTCGCCCTCGGCCTCGGCGAGGCGGCCGAGGCCGACCAGATAGTTGGTCTCGATCCGGCCGAAGTCGTCCTCGGCCTGGGCGTAGATCATCCCGAACACCGCATCGGCGTCGGTCTCGCCCACCACGTGCGGGATGCCCCAGTCATCGCGGGTGATCGTCACGTGCGCCGCTTGCTCGCGCCAGCGGGCGAGATCGGGCACGGTTCGCGTGGAAGCGACGGACACGTCACCGGACGGCAGCCCCACCGCGACGGCCGCGGCTCCAGCGGCCAGTCCGGCTGCTCCACCCAGGAAGCGGCGCCGGCTCAGCCCTTCGTCCCGCGGGTGGCCCATGAGCCGGTCCCCCTCTCGGAGGTCAAGGGGCCTTCCTCCTCGGTCAGCCGACGCACCCATACTCGCTTCGCCATCTGCCGCATCTCGCCTTCGGGTTCTCGATCTGATCGATAACCCGAAGGCGAGATCGGCACACCTCACATCGACCGTACCCGGCACCAACCCGGCCAACGTATGCGGAATCCCGGGATGTCCCAGGTCACAGCCTTTCGGTGATGCCGGGCAGAGCCCAGGAAGGCCCGTGGGCTAATTCCACACGGTGATGTCGACCAGAACGCCTTCCTCGGTTTTCTCGACGATTCTTATGTAGGCCACCCGGTCGATGTTCGTGCGCATGCAGAACGCCGTCCCGGGCGCGGCGTCGCCGAAGCGGTGGCCGGGCCGCCAAGTCCCCGCCTCCAGGGCCTTCTCACACTGGGCGTGTGACGGCGCGCTTCCCGCCGTCCACGGGGCGGACGCCGAAGCCGGTCCGACGAACACCCCGGCGCCGGAGCGGTCGTCGTACCGCAGGTCTTCCCAGCTGGGGTCAGGAGTCCGGTGGTCGAGGTCGAACCCGCTCCTGGTGAGCAGCAGTGTGCCGTGGTAGCGCACGGTCCTGTCGCCCTTCGTCCCGTTCGGAGAGCTCGTGACCCCGGTCGGGGAGACGGTGGTCGGCGGGGATGCGGTGGTCCCGGCAGCGGGGGAGGCGGAGAGAGCTCTTGTGGAGGACGCCGGGGTGGCCGCCGGACCGGACTCCCCGCCGTTCTTGCCGGCCTGCGCGCCGATCACGGCTGAGATCACCCCGATCGCGGCGGCGACGATCGTGGCGATCCCGGTGATGATCGCTACGATCACGGCCGTCCGGTGCCCGGCGTCCTTGGTCTTCGACGTGGCCGTCTGCCCCTCGGATTCCTCGTCGCCTGCCACAGTCGGACGTCCTTTCGGGCCTCGGGTCACGTCGATGTTCGGTGAACGGGACATTCGGCAGGCTTTCGCCCGCATGGTCAGGCGCGCTGGGAGGAGGGGTGAACGCATGCGGTTCGGTCTATTCGGATGCGCCAAAAGCGGGACATCCGGTGTTTGAATTTTACATGCTCCGGATTGAGGGGCCAAGAATGTGCGTGGTAAGCATGCTTCGCGAATTTGGCCTTATGTCTACTACGCGTATTTATGTGATTGATAGAGAAGCTCGTAGACGCCGCAGACGGACACCGCGATCGTCGGGCGCGCGTCGTGCGGAGGGAAGTCCGGACTCACCTCGTGGTCCGTCCCGGTCGCGCACCACTCGTAGCCGTCGGGCCGTCGCACGGTTCGGTGTGGAAACCCCGCTGTCCTGGCGTCAGCCCACGGTCCGATTCTCGAGTCCGGTGTGTCACGGCCGCGCGGCGGAAGCGAAGCCCGGGACGCGCGATCCCGCGGTGACCGCGGTGCCGAAGGCCTGGCTCACCGCGCGCCGGGCTCGGTGTGCGCGACGATCGCCGGGATGACCGTGTCCCATACCTGGCGCGGCGGCATCTGGTGGCCCATGCCGGGCAGCGGGACCAGCGAGGCGCCGGGGATCTCGCGGGCCAGGGCCTCGGCGTGGCCGTAGGGGAAGAGCGGGTCCTGGGTGCCGTGCAGGACCAGGGTCGGTGCGGTGATCGCGCCGAGGCGGGAGCGGATCGGCTCGCCGCCCTCGATCATCCAGTGGTTCGACGCGGCGGCCGGGACCGGGCTGCGATCGAAGGCGCGCCCGGCGGTGCGGCGTACACCTTCCTCGTCGACCGGGATCGTGCCGGAGAAGGCGTGCTCGGCGGCGAGGAAGTACGCGATGACCGCGTCGCGGTCGGACCAGTCGGGGCCGGGGGCCGGCTCCTCGAACATCTTGGCCAGCGCCTCGCTCATCGGCGGCAGGTCGGGATTGTCCGGACCGCCGGGCCCGCCGGGGCTGGTGGACATCAGGGTGAGCGACAGGACCCGTTCGGGGTGGTCGAGGCCGAGTCGCTGTGCGAGGCCCCCGCCCATTGAGACGCCCACGATGTGCGCTGCGGCCAGGCCGTACGCGTCGAGCACGCCGACCGCGTCGGCCAGCAGGTCGTCCTGCGTGTAGGTCGGCGCGCCGATCGGGAACGTGGTGGAGCGGCCGGTGTCGCGGGTGTCGTAACGGATCACGTAGCGGCCGGATGCGGCGAGTCGGGCGGCGAAGTCGTCCTCCCACCAGTCCATCGACGCCTCCGCGCCCGAGATGAGCAGGATCGCGGGGGCGGCCGGGTCGCCGAAGGCCTGTACGGCCAGGTCGACACCGTTGGCGTGCACCGTCTCCTGGGGCGAGGCTGGGGACGGGCTCGTGGTGGACGTGCTGTCGTGCATGGTGTCTCCCGGGTAGGGGTGGGTACGTCGCATCATGACTCTACTTCGATTGTCGAAGTAAATGCTACTATTTTCATAGTTAAGGCTGGCCGACGGCGAACGAGGTGGCGATGGCAAGCGCGAAGACCCCCGAGAAGACCCCCGAGAAGACCGGGAAGCGGACGTACGGGCAGGCATGTCCCATCGCCCACGCGCTCGACATGATCGGCGAGCGCTGGGCGCTGCTGGTGGTGCGCGAGCTGCGCCTGGGGCCACGCCGCTATGCCGACCTGCAGGCCGCCCTGCCCGGCCTCGGCCCCAGCGTGCTCGCGCAACGGCTGCGTGATCTCGAGGCGGTCGGCGTGCTGCGCAGGCGTACGCTGCCACCGCCCGCCGCCAGCAGAACGTACGAACTCACCGAATGGGGTGCCGAGTTGGAGCCGGTGTTCGCGGCGCTTCGGACCTGGGGCATGCGCTCACCGGTCGTACCACTGACCGGAGAGATCAGCGCCGACACCGTACTGCTCGGCCTGCGCGCCTTCTTCGTACCGCAGCCTGACGAGCCGTGGACCGCGACGTACCGGATCGCCCTGGAACGCGACGTCTACCGCGTCGAGGTCGTCGACGGCGAACTGGCCGCCGTCGCGCGCGGCCAGGACTCCGGCCCGGCGGACGCCTACCTCGAGAGCGATCACCTCACACTGCAGTCCGTACTGACCCACGAACGCTCACTGGCCTCGGCGATCGACGACGGCGCGCTCACGGTGACCGGCGACGTCGAGGCGGTCGGGCGACTGGTCGGCGCAGTCCCGCCACGCTGACGGCGACCAGCACGCCCCCGGCGGGCTTCGTCTCATCCGCTCCCGAGCCTGCAGGCGAGGCCCGAGCAGCGGGCGTTCCAGCGTCTCGACTCGCCGCGGTCCGACGACTGGACTACGGAGAACGCCGCCGCACCCCGGGGAGACACCACAATGGTTCCTCCGGTATCACCGGCCTGTTCGAGACGCCCCGCACGACCGGCTGGAGGACGTGCTGACCGAACCCGCCGAGCACGGCCCGGCCGGGCTCCCCATCCGAAACGACAGCGGCTGGGAGCTCACCGATCCGCGGGGCCGTAGGATCCAGCCGAACCCCGATACCCCGATCCAGCTGTGGCATCCGATCCGCGAGACGGCCGAGGACGTGCGGGCCTGGCGCGACCATCTGCTGGAGCACGGGATCCCAGCCGTACAAGCAGGCGTTCCGCGAGGTCTACCCGCTGGCCCCGGCCGAGGAACGGGCCGGCACCTTGCCGACCTGGCCGGGGGCGTCGCCGCGGCGTCTTCCTCTCACCCGTCGATATGATCGCCGACCGTTTCGACGTGGTGCCGCCCGTGCGGAACGCGCCTGACCCGGCACTGGTGGCGTACGGGTGGTGACCCGATGAAGGGCTGGTCAGATCGGAATGCGACACAGCAGCCGAGTGGCGTCGAGGTACTGCTCATCGATGAAACGTCCCGAGATGCGGCCCGCCAGGATGAGCCAGTTGTCCAGCCACAGTCCCAGACTGCCCACCGGCCTGGCCGGCCTTCCGGAGAACATGTCGATCAGGCCGGGGTGGTTTGGCGCGAGGCCTTCGGCGTACTCGTGGAGGGGCCAGCCGGGGTCGGCGATGTCGACCGGGCTGTGCTGCCCGGCCGTGATTCCGTCTGAGTAGTACAGATCGTGCACGCCCAAACCGTGGGCGTGCCACACTACCTGGACGAACCTGCGCCCGTCGGCGGCCAGCAGGTCGGTGCGCAGGCGCGGCCCGGCGATGGTGATGGCGTGGGTCCAGCCGGGGGCGTGCTCGCCGAGCCAGACGAGTTCCTTGAACGCATACGGCTCGTACTCCCGCATCGCCTCGTCGAGCCCGCAGCGCACCGCCGTCGCCGGCTCGGAGCCCAGGACGCGGGCGATCTGATCGAGGTCGTCGCCCTCGATCCAGGTTCCGGCGAACATGTCACCGAACCCGCGCGCCGACAGTCGGGTCCACTGTTCCTCGTATGTCATGAGGTCCTCGCTCCGGCCGGGACCCGGCACAGGGTCCGTCGTTCGGCGAGCCAGTCCCGGTCGATGAACCGGCCGGTGACCCGCCCGACGGCGATCAGGTGGGGATCGAGGTCGTCCTCGTCGCCTTGGTCGTCGTTGAGTTCCAGGTCGTCCAGCCCTTCCTCGTCGTAAAGGTTGCCGACGCCATAGAACTCGTCGATCTCCCGCAGGTAGCAGAAGTCGAAGACCCGCCGGTCCGGCAGTCTCAGGTCGGCCGCCGAACCGGCGACCACCAGAGCGAACGTCCAGCCAGGCGCGTGCTCGCCCATCCAGAGGATGGGGGTGCGCGCGCCCGCGCTGCTCCAGCGCAGCGCGGTGGCCAGGTCGCATTCGAGCGTTGTGGTGGGATCGACCTTCAACTCGTCGGCGATCGCGTTGATGTCGTCGCCTTCGATCCACACGGCCTGGAAATCCTCCCGCATTCCTGTGGCGGCCAGCAGCTCCCACTGACTCTCTTCAGGAAACAGCTCCATTTAGCACCTTGATTTAGGAAATAGCGGAAGGAATCGTATACCGATCAAGAAAGGCGGGCGCGACGTAGCGCGAGGGTCTTTCTGTGCAAGGTTTCCCTGGTGGCAGCTTGACGGATGAGGTACTCCGATAGAAGCGGGGGACTGCCCGCAACCGAGTGGGAGCGGCGGCAGCGGCTGCGCGCTTGGGCCGCGGAGATGTTCGCCGGGAATATCGCCCCGCCCCGGATCTCTCACCTGCTGGGCGGCATCCACAAGTCCGCCTAGGAGTGGCATACGCTGCGGCGCCGCGGAGGTAAGGCCGCGCCGGCGTCCAAAGACACCGCCGGGACCGGCCGCAAGTTCACAGACAAGCGGAACGGCTCCCGGCGTGTACGCCGTACCGCGCAGAGGAAGGCACGTTCCTCGATCTCCTGTGATTCGAACTGGAATCGGACGCCTCGGAGTCGCGATCACAAAGTCAGGTGAAAAGCGAGAGTTGTTCTTCATGTTCTGAAGTCCGTACGAGGCTGGAGGCGGCCAGCTCGGGATCTGGATCGGAGGATTCGTCGACAGCCGGAAACGCCTCCACACCCAGCAATCCTGCGATGTCATCGGTGGCAGTCGGATCACCGTCCGTGCCGTCGTCGTCTCCATCGGTGATGGTGGGCAGTACGTACTCCTGGGCGAGTGCCGCCAGGTGCATGGGCAGCGGCAGGGACAGTGAGTCGAGGTAGTCGGGCGCCTGGCGCAGCTGGTGTACGGCCAGGGCCAGGGCTTCGGGACTGTCTCCTTCCTCGTCGGCGGAAGCCGGGTGGCAGCCCAGGACGGTGATTTCCATGAGGGCGGGGTTCCAAGCGGGTATCTCGGTGTCGATGGTCAGCTCGCCTTTGCGTTTTCCTCTCCGGAGGGGGCGTGGGGCGAGCTTGTCTGCCTCCACCGCGGAAGCACGGAAGGTCGCGGCCTTGTCGGTGGTGCTGTAGAAGACTCGCCCGGCGGCTGTGGCAGGGGAGGCGGGTTCGGTCCACAGCCCTGCGGCGAGACCATTGACCCCGGAGGGGTTGCCGACGCCCCACCACTGGGGTGTCTCGCGGCCGTCCGCGCCACGCACCCTGACCAGCCGCAGGTCAGGGCTGAGCCGGGCGGCCGCATGACCGGTCCTGATCAAGTCTGGTACGGCCTGACCGTCCTGGAGCCAGGGCCAGTGCATCCGGCTGTTCTGGGAGTGGGCGAGAAGCAGAGTGGGACGGCCGTGCAGGGAGCGGATCATCTTCTGGAGGTAGCGGGTGGTCGCCGCGCGCTGTTCCTCCATGTTCCGCCGCCGAACCTGGGAGGTGACGCGGGAGCGTGGCCGCCCGTTGTCGGCCGGAGATGACAAGGGCACCTCCGCGTCGGGTGCGGCGTCCACTTCAGTTCCGTCCGATGTTCCGGGGACCTCAGCGATCCGGGTCAACCGGAGCAGGAACTTCGGGTAGGGGATCCAGGTGCTCTGTTTCGGATCCCAGCCGCGGATCACGGCCTGACCCGATCCGGGCTCCATGGGACTGACCAGGACGGTGACCGGGGTGTGCTGGGCCTGCCGGGTGGGACCGTCGGAGCGGCGCTTCACCATCCGCACGGCCGCGTAGTGGAGGTCGGCGGGTAGCCGGTCTCCCAGTGTGTGTTCGGGGACGACCCGCACGCCGAGCTGACGGAGCCCGTCCAGCCACGCGGAATACGCCCGGTAGGCCGCGTTCTTCTCTGAGTTGTAGCCCTTGGCCTTTCTGGGCACGGCGGTGAACTGGGTGACCACCCCGGCATCGGCGCAACCCAGCCGCAGAGCGAACTTGGGATCGTCGAGAGGGGTCTGGAAATCCGCGCGGCGGTCGATCTCCACCAGGGCGAGGGTGGGGATATCCGGATCGCTGCCGTCCCTGGTCAGGAAATCCGCGACGGCGGTCCTGCGGGTCGCGATGGCCCTGGCAAGGGTCTCTCCCCCGGGGTGACGGTCGGAGGCGATGCCGAGCCCGTCGGCGAGACCGCCGGAGAGCACCAGGCATCGCAGCCGGACGCTCAGCTCCGGGGTGCTCCAGCGGAGAATCACAGGATCTCCCGGCTTGGCCGTGTCGAAGACCTCGGATGCGGGGGCGCCACCGTCGCCTTCCAGGGCGAGAACCTCGGTCAGGGCGGTGATGGCGATGTCGCGCATGGCGGCGGTCTGCCACAGCAGGCGGCTTTCCATGACCGGTGTGCCGGCGGAAACCGGTTCCTCGTCCGCAAGGGCGCGTATGGCCGCCGCAAGCGCGGCGCGGCGGGCGCGGGCCGCCCGGATCTCCTCAGCTTTCTTGGCGTCTTCCTGCGGCTTGGGCCGAGGATTGGCGGGAGCGTTGGAAGAGATCTTGCTGCGCTTCAGGTCGGGAGCGCGCACAAGTCCCTCCGGGAGCGCCTGCTCGACCCATTCGATGATCTGGGAGCGCTGATGCGACATTAGGCCAGGCTTGACACCGTGCTGGCCCATGTGGGTGCTGTGGACCACGGCGGCTCGCACGCCGGGGCCGTCGCCGATCCACAGTTCGGGCACGGCGAGTAGCTCCGCCGGGTTAGGGAAGGGCTGGCCGAGAGTGATGTCCCGGAGTATCCCGGCGGGGCCGGCTTCACGCCAGCCATGTGCCCGCTGGGTACGGTCCCAGGTGAGCCGGGCCACCGCGTAACGCTCACTGGCGGGACTCCCGGGAAGCCACGGGACCGGCGGGCGCAGGTAGACCGAAGTGTCACGGCGGAAGGGCAGGTGGAGGCGGCCGTTCGCGCCGGGATGGGTGGCCCATCGCCTTATGCCCGTGTGGATGTGCAATCGGGGCTGCGGCGAGAACGGGACGGTGTGCAATGAGATGTTGACAACGACGGAGAACCACCAGGTGCGGTCCTTGACCTCGTGTGACAGGGGTTGTGACATCAGCTCCGCGCCCTGCTGGCGCGGGCCGCGCGGGACGGCCCGGAACCGCAGGAGATCCGCGCCCGTGTCGTAGAGGGCAAGCGCGAGGATGCGGCGCGCCAGGTGGTCGGTGGCGAGCTGGAACTGCCTGCCGAGGGGGATCGCGGTGCCACCGTCGGTGCTGTCGCAGCCCAGCAGATCCACCTCCACCTCTTTCCACCGTGGTGGATCGGTGTGCAGCTCGGCGAGGGTTTCGGCGACCTGCCGGGGGTGTGCCGGCTCTGGGCGCAGTTTCCGCACCCAGGCGGTGAGCAGCCTCTCGAACACCGCGTCCGGCAGCGGATGAGGGAAGTCCGCAGGAGCGTACAGCCAGAAGTCCTCATCTCCGGGCTTCTCCGAGCCTCGTCCCCGCACGACCAGGTCGGGAGCGAGACTCTGCAGCACGCCGTCCATGCGGTAGGTGGGGACGGTGCAGTACGGCTTCGCGTCGCGGTCCCGGCCGGTGTTGCACAGTGCGAGCAGACTGTCGCGCCAGTGTTCGGGGAAGGGCAGGGCGCGATATCGCGCGGTCAGCGGCGCGGCGCCGGGATCGAGGAGGTAGGCGGCGCGACGGATCTCGTCGTAGGTGAATCCCATTGGGGGCTCCAGTCGTGAGGGCCATGTCAGTGACGGGTGGTGCCGGTTGCCATGCCGCACAATGCGTCGTACAGCGGCTGGTAGAGCATCCGGACGAGAGTGGGGTCAGCGGGGTCGATGAAAAGGGCGGGGTCGGCGTCGGGAGCGAAGTAGGGGGCGAGGACGGCCCGTAGTCCGGCCAGCAGGCCGTCGTCCGGACCGCTGAGACGGGCCGACTGCGCCGTGCCGGCTCCGGGCGCGGTCGCCGCCGCGTACCTGGGGGCGAACCTGGCATCCACGAAGACCACCCTCGCCGGGACGCCACCGCGCACCAGGCGCCCGATGACCTGCCAGATCGTCACCAGCTGATCCCATGCGAAGGACCTTTTCTCTGTGGGGCTCAATCGGGAGTAGACGTAGCGGCGGGAGAGCAGCCGGCGCCACTCACGACGGGCCTCGTGGCGGAAGGCGAGCCCCGCCGCGTCGAGGTCGTCGGCCTTGGCCACCAGCTCGCTGAAGGTGATCCCTCCCGGAACGGGGAGGTCGCGCACGAACCGGGCTGTCCAGTCGTTGACCGCGAAGACCGCCAAGGACAGATCGTCGGGGCGTGGGTGCGGGCGGGCGAGGAACAGCACGGTGCCGAAGGCGGCGGTGCGCTGCGTGTTGAGGATGTTGTGGCCGCGTTCGATCGCCATCAGGGGAGCGACCAGCAGTTCGGCGTCCGGATCCTCGGCGAAGGAGGCCAGGTCTCCCCGGCGTACGGCGGTGGCATGGGTGCGGCCGTCGGCGCCGAGGCCTCCTCCCCGTACGGCCTGCTCCAGGTCGGCGTCGTCGGCGGAGAGCACCCGGACCCGGCCGCGCCAGCGCTCCATCTCCTGCAGGGCGTCGGCGGCGGCGTTCGCCTCCCGGTAGCTGCCCACCAGCAGCAGGGCTCGACGACGGTGATCGTCGCTGATCTGAGCCAGCTCCTGTTCGAGCGGGCTGGGCAGTCCACCCCGGGTGGGACGTCCCAGGCGTGCGATCATTCGGCGCAGCACCGCAGGGCGCACACTCTGATCCTGACCGGACAGGCTCAGCGGCGTGTTGTCGTCGTCGTAGAGGAAGTGCGTGTGGAAGACGGTGTCCCGGATGGCGTCGAGTGCCCGGGCGTCTGGTTTGAGCACCGCTTCGACGGGTGCCAGGACATGAGCGCGCGTGGAGGTGCCCGCCCAGCTGGTGCCTGACATGAGCAGCACGTTGGGGCCCGGACGCCCTGCGGAGGGGCCAGCGCCCAGTCCGGGCAGGGACAGCAGCAGTTCCCGGCCGACCCCGGCGCAGCGGAAGAACCGCAGAGTGCCACTGCGGCGACCTTCGGAGTCGTGTCCGTGTTCCTCGGGAAGATACTGGAAGCCGATGACATTGCCCATAGGGGCTTCGGGGACGACCGGGGCGTAGTCGAGCGGCGGCCGCCTGGAAAGCTCGTTGTCGGTCGAATCGAGGTTGAGGGCGGCCTCGACCTGGGGCCACAGAAAGGTGAGCCGGTCGAGCCGCTGGTGCAGTGCGGCGAGCAGGAGCGTGAATTCGAGCCGTTTGGTGGTGCGGTCGTACCAGGGGACGCTGCCGGGGACGTCGGCCGGGTCGGGCTCGCCGGTGTGCCGGCGAGTGGGCGCCGGCGGGGAGCCGTCCAGGAGAGGTGAGCCTTGGAGGAGTAGATCCAGGACCGCGCGTACTCGCTGCCGTGTGCCTTTTTCGTTCAGAGTGTGCAGCAGGTCGTGAGCGGCTTGGACGAGGCGGTCGGTGTCGGTCCCGTAGGGACCGCGGTCACCGAGCGGATCGTCGCGGAAGGCGTCCAGGACGGCGGTGACCTCCTGTCTGCGGTCGGCCCCGGGGAAGGCTTCATACGAGCAGGACGGTGTCGCGGCCTCGGTCTGCGCGAGTCGCTCCTCGTCTTCGTAGAGAGCTGTTTCGTCGGGTACGCCGTCGGCGAGGTCGGAGGCGGCTGGGGATCCGGAGGCGCTCTGGAAACTCTCGCCGGGAGCCGGATACCAGCCGGCGATCAGCTTCTCCTGCAGGGTCCATGCGCTGAAGTACTCGATGTCGGCCCAGGTACGCAGGTCCTCGTCGCTCATGAGCATCGCGTACAGCCGGTCGGTGGCGACGCTCACCACGTTGAGTGAGACGGCCCAGCGCTCGACGTCACGTTCGGAGAGCGGCAGGCGACCCTGTCGCGCCAGCTCATCGATCTTGTGGGTGTGAAGCTTGTCGAGCCAGGATTCGGGTCCCCGGGTCACCAGGGTCGCCGATGGGGCGAACATGGTGTCCAGCTGCATCTGCACCCGGTCGGCCTCGTCCACGATCACGATGTCGCTGCGCAGGCAGGCCAGTTCCAGATAGCGCAGCCGTTCCTCGTTGAGGTGGTTCGGCACCGGGCTCTGCACGAGGCTGGCCGGATTCGCCACCCAGATCAGGGCGTCGACGAGTTCCCGGGCGGCACTGTGCCGGGGGCAGGCGCTCCAGATCGGGCAGCCGTGCGCCCGGCCCAGGGGTTCCGGCCGCTCCTCGCCCGGGGTCGGCATACCGGCCTGGTAGGGGTCCGGCAACGGCACTCGGCCGGAGGTGGGCTTCGACGTCTTACGGGCGGGATGAAGGCCCGTACACGGGGCGTCCGCGTAGCGCAGCGGCTCACCGGCCTCGGTGCCGCGCAGGGCGTCGACGACGCAGACGGTGCTCAGATCGTCGAAGCCCGGGTCGTCGTGGGTCAGCAGGGACCCGGGGGCGCGGGCGGCCAGACGGCGGTGCAGCCGCTGCACGTGGGTCTCCCGGGTGGTCATGCCCAGCACGGGGGCCGCGGCCAGGCCGAGCCCTCGGAAGAGCGCGGTGAGCGTGAGCTGCTCGGCGACGTCGCCGACCACCAGTGTGGTGCGCAGTCCCCCTCCGGCGGCCCAGACCGCGATCAGTGACATCAGGGTGCTCTTGCCCGCTCCGACCATGCCGACCAGGTGGAGTAGCCCGTCCAGATCGAGCGCTTCGGCGGGCGCGAAGCCGAGGCCGTCGGCCGTGCGGGTGTCCAGCTCCAGGTCGTTGAGGCGCCGTTCCCAGTTGCCGGGACGGCGGCCGAGCCGTTGTTCGGCGTCGAGCCGCTGCTCGGTGTCGTCCATCCGGCGGGCGGTCTCCGCGAGCTCCGCCAGAGGCACATGCAGCGGCCGGCCCTCCCGCATGGCCGTTGTGGTGAGCTCGTGGCCGGGAGCGGGCGCGGGGCGCAGGGACTCGGGCAGGGTGACGGAGGTGATCCGGCGGCGCTCGATGAAACGGCTCGGACCGGGTTCCGCGAGGGGCAGCTCGCGCCGGGCGAAATCCGGTGTGCCCTCCAGGGCGGCGTCGTATGTCGCGAAGCGGTCGGCCGCGACGATGGGCTCCACCCGCTGGGCGGGACCGTCGGCCGAGGGCAGGCGGTAACCGCGCAGCCGCTCGGGAAGGTCCTGGTAGGTCTCCAGGCACTGCAGCCACATACGGCGACGGCGCAGGGTCCACAGCAGGTGCCGGGCCGAGACGAGCAGCCGCTCCTCGTCTTCGGTGGAGGTGAGGCCGCGGGCACGGGCGAACGGGTAGCCGCCGAGGAGCACCCACACGCCGTCGGCGGGACGCTCGGGGTCGAGGCGTTCCAGAAGCCGCAGGCCGAGCTCGACCTGAAACAGCAGGGACGGCTTGGTCCCGGCCTGTTCCGGTGGCCAGAACCCCGAGACGCCGGAGACGAGAGGCCGGTACCAGCTTTCGGCGTCACGCATCGGAGGCTCCGTTCCCAGACGGGTCGTCGCCCGGCTGCACGAGGCGGGCGGCCGAACCGGTGTCGCCGCGCAGCCGGGCACGCGCGGCCGAGACCAGCCGCCGGTCGGTGAGCAGGGGGAGGCCGTTCGCGACGTGTGCACGGTTGCGGGCGTACACCTCCAGATAGTCCTGGCGGGCGTCGACGCGATATTGGGGGACCACCCAGCACGCCTCGTCGTATGGCGGCTCCGGCCGGACCGTGGTGGCGGCCCGGCCGAGAAGACCCGGGTGGGCCCAGTCCTTGACGTCGACGGCCCAGACCCAGCCGTCGGGGAAGGTGATCCGCAGGTCGTAGGCGTCGAAGCCGGGCCACATCTCTACGGACAGGCGCAGGGACCTGAGCTCTCTTTCCAGATCGGCCTCAGCCCGGCCGGGACCGGTGACGAACTGCCGCAGCGGTCGCTTGAGCTGCGACAGCGATCCGACCTCGTCGGCGCGCAGCCTTCGTCCGGGGGGCGGCTGCCCCTGGCGACGGCAGCGGTCGCGCTCGCACCACCAGCCGCCGTCGGTGAGGGGAACGAGCAGCGTCAGGCAACGGGCGCAGGTGACGTACACACCGTCCTGGCAGAAGCTGTCCGGGACGTGGTCGTAGATCTGCCCGATGATCTCGAGGACCGGTCCGAAGGCCAGGTCCGTGACGACCTCGAACATGTCGTTGCCGGTGAGGACGGGCCTTTCCACCAGCAGACGGCGGAAGGCGGTGTAGGACTCGGGGTCCTCGCTCTCCCGGCACAGCCGCATCGCGGCGCGGATCACCGCACGGTCGTACTGCTCCGCCGCGCTGTCACGGGCACGGACCCACCACTCGTGGCACAGCTGGGTGGGTCTGTCGGAGTCGAGGTCGATGAGGAAGTCGTCCGGGCCGAAGGCGTCCCTGGGCAGCTCCAGAGGCCAGTCCTCGATCGGGCGGGTGCGACACCAGATGAGGAGTTCCGGCAGGCTCCCGGGAGGCTCGGCGCCCCGCAGCAGGCAGGCGAGCACCGTGCGGTCCAGGGCACGCTGGGCCTCGGCGGGGTAGGGCAGAGCGAACGCCTCCAGGTCGGTGATCTCGGCGAGCCGGACCACGGCCGTCGCGATCGTGTGCAGGAGCGTGACACCAGTGTGCGTGGACCAGTCCGTGAGGGACGCGGAAGACGGGGGCGACGGCATGGACGGCCTCCTGGCGGGGGTTTCTCGGGAAGGGTTCGGGCGGGTCGGATCCGGGAGGGGCGGTCCGGGGGAAAGGGGGTTTTGCCGGGGCCGGTGCTCTCAGCGGAGCGGGGCAGGCGGCGTGGCGAGGTGCTCGCGGCCGGGGCGGCACCAGTCGAGGGCTTCGCAGTCGCCGCAGCGCCGGCCGGGATTCGGGGCGTAGGAGGTGTCCCGCAGCCAGGGCCCGGCCATCTCGGCGATCACTGTGCGGGCCTCGTCGACGATGGAGGGAAGGCCGGGATCCAGCTCCTCCAAGCCGCCGTCGTCCGGATAGAGCATCTCCAGCTCAATCCGGGATCGGCGGGTGTCTCCGCCGAGCACTCCGGAGGCCATCATGAGGACGGCGAGGGCGAGCTGGGGATAGGTGCGCATCAATGACCTCCCTTCCCGCAGATGGTTGCCCGTGGTCTTCGTCTCCCGCCAGATCCATCCACCCGCGCGGGTGTGGAGCAGATCGGGGGTGGCGATGACGACGACGTCGAGCTCAGGGTCATAGCAGGTCAGCTGAGGCTGCACCCGCACCCGCTCGCTGGGACCGAGCCCGTCGAGCGGGCACAGGGCCGCATGTTCGGCGATCATGCGGGCGCCGGTCCGGGCCTCGTCACCGGTGAGGACATGACCTCCGGCGGACCAGTCGCCCGGATCCTCGGGTCCCGCCGCGTGTCGGCATCCCCGGAGGGGAAGGGCGGCGTGCCGCTCGTTCAGCCAGGCATCGACGGCACGGCCCCGCAGGATCGCGGCACTCTCCGGACGTGAGGATCTCAACTTCAGCTGGCGGGTGAGGTGGAACCGGGCGGGGCACTCGTCGTGAGTTCGCAGGTCGCTGGCGGACACACTACGCCGAGGACGTGGTCTGCCGGGGAGCAGGGCCAGCAGGCCGGGAGCCTCGTGCAAGGCCGTACACCCGCCCAGGGCCTTGCAGTCGACGCAACTGGAGCCGGGGACGTGCGTGGTTCCGTCCACCGCTCGGCCCAGGGCCGGTACGGCATGCTCGGTGTAGCGTCTGCCGACCTCCTCCAGGTCCCAGTCGAGCAGAACGGCGCTGCTGCCGTCGCCGCAGCCGACGCCCACGATCCGAACCTGCCGGGGACGGTTCATGCGAGCGGCGGGCAGCCCCTTCACGGGCCGGTAGGGCTTGCCGTACCGCGCCGTGCTCGGGATGCCGAAGGCGACGGTGTGGGCCGCCGCCGCCAGTTCCGAGTCGGAGCGTTCCTTCTTGACGGCGCCGAAGGACAGCAGCCACAGCTCGCGGACGCTTCCGTCGGAGGAAAGGTATCGGCGTCCCCAGGCGGTCTGCTCATAGCGGGTGGCGCCGCGACGGTCGGGTGATCTGAGGGTTCGTCCCACCACCCATTCGTCCCGGACGGGGTGGGTGCGAGCCGCCCTCCCGGCCTCCTCGGCGGTGCGGGCGGCAAGATAACGGGGCACCGCGGCGGCGGTCCACTCGACCAGCCCGGGATGAGCGGGAGAGCGGCCTTCCCGGTCGAAGGTGCCACGAGTCCGGCGAAGTTCCTCTATCGCCTGCGCGACCGTCAATCTCTGATGTTCAATCAGGTCAAGCGTGTCCATTAGCGGTTTCAGGGTGAAGCCCTGCAGTTCCTCGCGGCGGCGGGGCGGTTCGGGGTCCGCCTGGATCCAGGGACGGCTCTTGACGGCGACGGCGACGGGGCAGTCGCGGGAGTCCTCCCGCGCTATGGGCAGTCCGGTGCGCACGAGCGAACCGTCGCCGGCGGTACCGGGGGGCGGAATCCAGGCGGTCATCGGACCCCCTCTGTTGGGTCGGGTCATATGGGTGGGGCTGATGCGGCAGAGCGGCAGCGGCCAGTCTTAGGAGAGCATCTACTGTGAACTGAGTCAAGAGATGAATAACTTGTCATTAGGTTCACGTACACTGCTCCTGTCGTTACGGAGGCGACATGAGCGATTTGTGGGACATGTGTGAACACCGTCCGGAAGGTGAACATGGAGCCTGGAGACGAGCTGGACGGCCGCTACCGGCTGGTGAGGCTTCTCGGCCAAGGCGGCATGGCCGAGGTGTGGGAGGCCTTCGACATGGGAGGAGACCGTGAGGTCGCCGTCAAGGTCGTCCGCCCCGCCCGGGACCTCGTCGGCCAGTGGTTCGACACCGAGCACATGAACCAGGGCCGGATGGAGCTGCACGGCCGCTTCCGTCGGGAGGGGGTGGTCCTGGCCGGCCTGAGTCACCCCGGCATTCCGGAGCTGTACGGCAGGGGTACCCACGGAGACCGCCCCTACATCGCGATGCGGCTGGTGAGGGGCAAGTCACTCCACCGGTTCCTGGAGACCCAGTGGCCGTTCGCGCGGTCCGTGGTGGTCGCGATAGCCTGCCAGATCGCCGACGCCCTCGCCTGCGCGCACGCGGCCCGGCTGATCCATCGCGACCTCAAGCCGTACAACGTGGTCATCGACCGTGACGGGACCGTCGTCCTCATCGACTTCGGTATCGCCCTGCCTCTGAGTCCCGGTGTCACCCGCTACACGGCGCAGGGGGCGACGCTCGGCAGCAAGGGATACATGGCGCCCGAGCAGATCAGGGAGGAGCCGCTCACCCTGCGCACCGATCTGTATGCCTACGGGTGCGTGATCTTCGAGCTGTTCACCGGACGACGGCCGTTCGGGACCGAGAGGGGGCTGAGCATCGTCCGCCAGCACCTGGAGAGTGCTCCGCCGTCGGTTCAGGAGTTCGCGCCCTGGGTGCCGGACGACATCGCCGAGCTCATCCTTAGGCTTCTCGCCAAGGAGCCGGGCGACAGGCCCCCCGACGTCCAGACCGTCCTGAAGATACTGAGGCCTTACCTTCCCGTCCCCGGCGACCCGGCTCCGGACCCCCGGGTCGACCCCGACCCGACGCGCGGGTTCAGGGAGCCGGACGGATCTCCCGCCGGGGGCGCCGACGCCGCGCGCCACCCCGTGGCGGCTCTGCGGGCCGCCCGCTCACGCCGGGCGGGCACCTGGATCAGCCGCCGGAGCGTCGAGGAGGTTCTGGCCGAGGTCGGCAAGGAACTGGCCGAAGGGCAGGCCGGTCCTGCCACCGAGCGTCTCGCCGAACTCCTGCCCGCCGCGCGGCGTCAGTTCGGCGCCGACCCGCTCGTCCGGAGGGCGCGGACGGCCTGCGCCGACAGCCTGCGCATCGCGGGGGACTGCGTCCGGGCCGGCGACCTCTATCGGCAGCAGGTCGACGACATCGGGGGATCGGCCGATCCGGTGGTCAGGGCCGAGAGACTGACCGCTCTGCTGGGAGTCGCCGAGTGCCGCATCCCGTCCGGGGAGCTCGACGCGGCGTTGGAAGGCCTGCGCGACGTGGTGGGCGCGGCCGGTGCACTGCCCGTCGGGCTCGCCGAGCGGATCGTCGTCCGCTGTGAGGACCTCGGCGTCGAGCTGTCCGAGCTGGGGCGCGACACGGAGGTGAATGAGATCCTCACGCCGCTCAGGCGCCGCAGGCCGTGACCGTCGCCGGGTAGACCGTCACCCTGGCGGGGTGCCCGGGCACGGATGCCGCCCGTGTCCGGTCGCGACGGCCCGGACGGGCGGGTCGTCGTTCACATTCGGTCCCCGGGCAGTCTTCCGGCGGACAGGCCGTCGGTCAGCCCCTTCACCAGTTCCCTGCCCACCGTCCCCGCCTCCCGCAGTGACCGCTCGAAGGCCGACAACCGTCTGAAGGCCTCGCCGTAGAGGCGTTGCTCCTCCAGCGGCAGACGCAGCACCTGGAGCCTGCGGACGTCGATGCGGGAGGAGGTGGAGGCGTGGGTTCCCGCTCTCCGCGCGTTGGCCGGGGCGCGCAGGCAGCCCGCCAGGAACCATGGGTCGAGCAGTGCGGGATCCACCCGCAGGGCGAACAGCTGTGGACCCAGCACTGTGGGGGCGTCGGTGTCCACCCAGGCGTCGAACGCCCGGTAGGCGCCGACGATCACCACCTCGTCCGGAGCGGTCACCGTGAGGGTCCCCGCCGCCTCGCCCGTTGCGGATTCCCGCGCCGGCAGCCAGCCGGCCGGTCTGCCCGCAGCCAGCACGTCCGAAACGGTCAGCACGGGCAGGGCGTCCGCCGGGGCGTCGCCGGTGCGCACCGCGCCGTCCGGTGGTTGCTGTCCGGACCGCAGCGTCAGCGTCCCCGCCCGGATCAGGTCGCCCACGGTCACCGCACCCTGGCCGCCCTGCTCCTCCGCGCTCAGTTCGAGTTTGGACAGTGTGACGGTCAGGTCCCGCAATTCATGAAGAAGGGTGCCGAACCGACTCCACGAGCGCCGCAGGCTCAGGCCCTCCGACGCCGCCCCGGGCACGTGCCGGGCCGGGGTGAGATCCACCTCATCGTCCAGCAGGTCGATCACCGGCACCGAGGCGTAGGCGCACGGCCGATCCTCGCCGTCGTCTCCCGCCTGTACGGCCGACAGCACGCTCCTGCGCAGAAGCGGCCAGTCGATCCCTGCCCGGCCCGTCCGCTGCGCCGAGCCGGTCGTCTCCGGTTGCGTGTCGGCGGCGTCCACCAGTAGGACTTCCGAACTCGGATCGGGTCTTCCCTCGTCGGGTGCCCGCAGCACCCACAGGTGCAACGCGACACTGTGGGGAGGCGCGCAGCCCGGCGGCAGCGCGACGACCGCACGTAGCACGCCCGCGCGCAGCAGTGCGGCCCGGATCCGGCGGCCCGCCTTGCGGGAGGCGACCGCGGGAGGCAGCAGCAACACCGCCGTCCCGCCGGGCGCCAGGCGGGCAAGAGCATGCTGCACCCAGGCCAGCTCGGACTCGGTGCGAGGCGGCAGGCCGTACGTCCAGCGCGGATCGGTTGCGAGCTCTTCGTATCCCCAGTCGCGTTCGTTGAACGGCGGGTTGCACAGCACCACGTCGGCGTGGACGTCCGCGTGCGGGTCGGCGCGCAGCGTGGCCCCGGGCAGGACGTCGCTCTCCCAGGCGACTGCGCGCCCCGAGGCTTGTCCGGCGAGCAGGAGGCGTACGGCGGCCAGAGCCGCCTGAACCGGGTCGGTGTCCTGGCCGAGCAGTCTCAGCGGGCTGTCCGGAGTGCGTGCGCCCACCGGATCACCCCACCGCCGGGCGGCGGCGAGCAGAAGTCCGCCGGTGCCGCACGCCGGGTCCAGCACGGTGTGGGCGTTGCCGTACCCGCCGTCGCGAGCCGCCTCGGCGAGCTCGGCCATCAGGTCCGCCAGCGGGGGCGGGGCGACACCGATCTGCCGCACATGCGTGTCGAGCCAGCGGCCGAGCAGGAAGTCGAAGACGTCGTAGGCGCCGTGTTTCCTCGCCAGTTCCACGGCCCTGTCCACCAGTGACCGCTGGGTGCCGGACAGCCCGGCTTCGATCCGGGGGTCCTCCGCCGCGCCGAGCCTGGCGCCGGTCGCGGCGATCGCCGTTCCCATCGCGTCGCGGTCCCCAAGCGCCTCGAACTCCGGCCACAGCCGTTCCCGGCTGCCGACCTCCTTGAGCTTTCCCTGCCGCCGCAGCCACTCCTCCACCTGCGACAGCGCGAACTGCGGACTGGTGTCCGTGCCGCCGACCGGTGTGGGAAAGCTCTCGTGACGGCGACGCCAGTTGCTGACGGCCGCGCGGCCGACACCGGCGATCCTTGCTATTTCCGCCAGGGTGACGGAGACGGACGGGTCAGCGGAGGGAGGCATGGTGTCTCCGAGTAAGGGACAGGAGGGTGGCGACCTGCCACCGAGAGACGCGGGGCGGAATCCGCCTGCGAAGGCAAGCACCACCGCGGCACCTTTGGCAAGGCCCTCTGGAAGCCTATCCATGGACTGAGTTCACCCAAGGGCCGGCTCTGCCGTCGGCAGGCAACATCACCACTAAAACCAGAGCGAGGTGCCGTAAACGGGCAACTGGGCCAAGGGGTGCGTGTGCATCCCGCTACAGTCTCCTCAGTTTCCTTGATCGAGGAGAAGACCGCATGCGGCATGGGGTGAGTCACGACTCGCGGACGCTATGTGCCATCTTGCTGAATCCCGCACTCCGTCCTGCTGCCGAGACGATCTCATTCCGTAACCTCGGTTGCGTCCTTCCCCTGGTCCAGTGCGGTCGCTTCCATCTGGCCAACCTCTTGGATGTTCCTTCGAAGGATCAGACTCAGCTCGGCGCTACTGTGATCAAAGAATCGGAGATAGCCCGTTCTCGAGCCTTGCTCGCGGAGGCAGTCCTTGGAGCTGACGAGGTCCTGTTCGCGTGGGGTTCGAATCGGGTGTCGGGACAGACGGGTGCCGTGCTGCGGCAGCAGGTGTCCTGGCTGGGTCAGCACCTTAGAGATGCCGGTGTCCGCCAGGTATGGATGGTGGCAGGCGCGCCGCGGCATCCTTCCCGATGGCGGCAATACGTGGGGCCGGAGAAGGCTCGAGTGGAAGGCAGCACCTTTGAGGAGCGCATAGCGAAGGTGCTGGCTGCTCACTCCCTCGAATAGCAATGAGGCGGACAGTGCTTTGGCGCGTGTACCTCACGAGGGAGATTGTCTGGAAATATCTACAAATAGGACATCGGGGCAGCCTCGAGACCTGGCGAACGAACTCCTGTAGCGCGGGTCATAACCGGTGTAACTTTGCCCGGTAATGCAGCTCTTCGGAGGGCTAGTGGAGGCGGGTCGGATGATCATCGGCGACCGCTATGAGCTGGACGATCTCCCGCTCGGCCGAGGCGGCATGGGCGAGGTTTACGGAGGCTACGACCAGAAGCTGGACCGCAGGGTCGCTGTCAAGCTGATCCGTTTTCCCTATGGCCGGTCCGACGAGACTCTGGTGAAGCGCTTCATCCATGAATCGCGAATCATGGCAAAACTGGAGCATCCCGGCGCGCCCGCCCTCTATGAGGCGGACGTCTACGAGGATCCGAGCTTCGGCCCCCGGCCGTTCATGGTGATGCAGTTCGTCGAAGGTGCCACGCTGGATCACATCCTGGGAGAGCATGGCGCGCTTCCCCTCGGTTGGGCTGCGGGAATTGCCGCCCAAGTCGCGGCCGTGCTGTGTGCCGCCCACGAGCGGGGCATATTCCACCGTGACCTCAAGCCGTCGAACCTCATGGTCTGTCATGAGGGCACGGTCAAGGTGCTGGACTTCGGCCTGGCCATGTTCCACGATCCTGAGCTGCCCAGGCTCACTCGGACCGGGGCCATCATGGGCACACCCGCCTACATGTCGCCGGAGCAGGTCCGGGGCGCGGCGGTGGGTCCCCAGAGTGATCTTTATTCCCTCGGACTCGTCCTCCACGAGATGCTCACCGGGCAGCGGGTGTTCGACGGGTCGACGGAGTATCACCTCTTCGAGATGCAGGTCCACGAACCCGCACCTTCGGTGCGGGTTCACCGTTCTGATGTGCCTGAAGAGCTGGACCGGCTCGTGCAGCGACTGCTGGCGAAACGCGCGGAGGACCGACCTGCCCAGGCCAAGGCGGTTCACGACGCTCTGCTGCCCTTTGTGAACGAGGTGAGACCTCTCCTTGGCGTCATGAGCCCTGGCCTCAGCCCGGTGCGCATGTACGCGGAAGTCGTCAGCCGCATCGCAGGCGGGGCGGATGCGCGTTCCGAGCCTGTTCCGCGGACGGCGACCTCGCCAGAACCGTTCCAGCAGGCCACATCCGGGGGCTTCGACTTCAGCCATGGTGACCTCGCCCGGGCCTGCAGCCAGGCCGAGGCGCTGGCGAAGGCGTCGCGTTACGGTCAGGCGGTCGAAGTGCTCAGTGCCGTCGTGGTCCCCGCTGATCGGATGCTGGGTCCTCTCGATGACGAGGTGCTCGCTCTCCGCCTGCGCCTGGCGGAAGTGCTCTTCGAGGGTGGGGACTATCGCCGGGCGGCTCCGGCCTTCGGCGAGTTGCACCGGGACAGGGCGCGTAAGCACGGCCCCTATGACGAGAGGGTGCTCCACTGCCGCCGCCAGGAGGCGACCTGTCAGGCCCTGATGGGGGAGACGGGGAAAGCCCTGAGCATGCTGAAGGGTCTGCTGGCCGATGAACAGGCCGTCTATGGCGGAAACGATCCCCGGCCGCTGGAGTTGAGACGGCAGATCGGGCTCCTCGAGCTCGGCGCGGGCGACACCGAACGCGCCCGTCTGACCTTGTCCGCCCTGCTGGACGATCTAACTCGGCTACACGGACCGGAGCACCCAGACGTGACCAAGGTCCGTAACAGTCTCATCCGACTCACCATGTGACCAGTCCGTCACTATTTGCGGTGACCGCAACTCAAATCGGGTGAGCTTAGTTCACAAATTCTTCTTGTGTGGACTCGTTCTTTGTGTGTACATTTTACGAGCGCTTGAGGAATTCTAGTGCGACCTATGGGCGCACAAAACCTTAGAGCCCTATTAGCAACATGAGTAGTTTGTTAACGCGTGTCCGATTTAAGTAATTATGTCTAATACTCCAGGCTTGTCGCGTGAGGTGCGTCAGGCCTATTAAAGCTGGGTGAAACCCATCAGCATCGTAGATCGGGTATTTGGCTCCGTGCGGACTGACCGAAAAGGCTTTAATGCCGCGACATATCTCCCCTGTCTTGTGGGTGGGGACTCGCGGTGACAGGAGTCAGGCTTGAGGATCTGACTCCTGGGGCCGTCGTCGGTGGGGTGACGCCGAGCGGTGACGTCTCCGTGGTCGCGATCAAATGGTATGGATCCAACGCGGTCAACCTCACCTACAAGTCCGGCGACGGCCAGGTGGCCGACCAGCTCCTCTACAGGGACCACGAATCCCGGCTGAGCCTGCGCAAAGCTTCCGCCGCCTACGGGTTCGACGGCGACGGCGCCTTCTTCAAGCTCGCCGCAGAGGCGCTCCGCATCCGCATGGCCGCCCGATTCGATCCGATGCTGGCGGTGACCACCAGCGATCTAGAGCCACTGCCGCACCAGATTCAGGCGGTGTACGGCGAACTGCTCGACCGCACTCCGCTCCGCTTCGTCCTCGCAGACGACCCCGGCGCCGGAAAGACGATTATGGCTGGGCTCTATATCAAGGAGCTCATGCTCCGTGGCGACTTGGAACGATGCATGATCGTCGCGCCGGGCGGGCTGGTCGAGCAGTGGCAGGAGGAGCTGCTGGAGAAGTTCGGCCTCCGGTTCGAGCAGCTTACCCGCCAGCTCATCGATGCCCAGCTCGACCAGAGTGTCTTCGAACGCTACCCGCTGCTTCTCGTCCGCATGGACCAGCTCTCCCGGAGTGAGGAGCTGCAGGCGCAGCTCCAGCGGAGCGACTGGGACCTCGTCGTGGTCGACGAGGCCCACCGAATGTCCGCTCGCTACTTCGGCGACGAGCTGAAGAAGACCAAGCGCTACCTACTCGGCGAGCTCCTCGGCAGGCACGCCCGCCACCTGTTGCTGATGACCGCGACCCCGCACGCCGGCAACGAGGCCGACTTCCAGCTCTTCATGGGCCTGCTCGACTCCGACCGCTTCGAGGGCAAATACCGAGAGGGCATCAGCTCCGCCGACACCGACGGCCTCATGCGCCGCATGGTGAAGGAAGACCTGCTCACCTTCGAGGGCAAGCCGCTCTTTCCCGAGCGCCGCGCCTACACGGTGCCGTACGACCTGTCACCCGCCGAGCGCGAGCTGTACGAGGTCGTCACCGACTACGTCCGCGAGCAGATGGGCAGGGCCCAGCAGCTCGCCGCCCAGGGCGAAGGCCGCCGCGGCAACACCGTCGGCTTCGCGCTCACCGTCCTCCAGCGCCGCCTCGCCTCCAGTCCCGAGGCGATCCTCCAGTCCCTGGTCCGCCGCCACAAGCGTCTCCAGCAGCTCCGCCACGAGCTGGCCACCGGCGGAAGCCCCCTGGAGACCCGGCTCAGGGAGCGGCTCGCGAGCGCACTCGGCAAGGCCCCCGAAGACCTCGACGCCGAGCTCGACGACCTGTCCAGCACCGAGGTCGAAGAGCTCGAGGACGACGTCGTCGACGCCGCGACCACCGCGCAGACCCTCGCCGAGCTCGACAAGGAGCTCGAGATCCTCGTCGACCTGGTCGAGCTCGCCCGCCGGGTGCGCAACTCCGGCACCGACCGCAAGTGGAGCGAGCTGTCCGAACTGCTGTACGGCAATGTCCTGATCCGCGACACCGACGGCGCTCCGCGCAAGCTCATCGTGTTCACCGAGCACAAGGACACCCTCGACTACCTCGTCGAGCGGATCCGCGGACTGATCGGCCGGGAGGAGGCCGTGGTCGCCATCCACGGCGGCGTCTCCCGCGACCAGCGCCGCCGAATCAAGGAGCTGTTCACCCAGGACAGGGAGTGCCGGGTCCTCGTCGCCACCGACGCGGCGGGCGAAGGCCTGAACCTCCAGCGAGCCCATCTCATGGTCAACTACGACCTGCCGTGGAACCCCAACCGGATCGAGCAGCGCTTCGGCCGCATCCACCGCATCGGCCAGACCGAGGTCTGCCACCTATGGAACCTCGTCGCCGCCGATACCCGCGAAGGCGCCGTCTTCCTGCGTCTGCTCGACAAGATCGACGAGCAGCGCCGTGCCTACAAGGGCAAGGTCTTCGACGTCCTCGGCGAGGCCTTCCATGGCGAGCCGCTGCGCAAACTGCTCATGGAGGCCATCCAGTACGGTGACCGGCCGGAGGTCCGTGACCGGCTCAACCAGGTCATCGACGCCTCGGTCGGCGAGGGCCTCGACAAGTTGATGACCGAGCGCGCGCTGGCCCACCAGAGGCTGGGCGAGACCGACGTCGCCCAGTGGCGGCTGCGTATGGAGGAGGCCCAGGCCCGCCGCCTGCAGCCGCACTACGTCAAGGCGTTCTTCCTCGCCGCGTTCAAGCTGTTCGGCGGGCGCGTCTCCGAGCGTGAGTCCGGCCGCTACGAGATCACCCACGTGCCCGGCGACCTGGTCGAGCACGACCGCCAGATCAGGGTGGGCGTCCCGGTGCTGCGCCGCTACGAGCGCGTCGCCTTCGACCGCGAGCTCGTCCGGCCCGCCGGCCGGCCCCGGGCGGACCTGCTCGCCCCCGGCCACCCGCTGCTCGACACGGTGGTCTCACTGGTCATCGAGCGGTACGGCACGCAGCTCAAGCAGGGCGCGGTGCTGGTCGACCGACGGGACGTGGCCGAGGAGCCGCACGTGCTGGCCGCCGTCTCCCAGGAGATCGCCGACGGCCACGGCCGGGCCGTCAGCAAGCGCTTCGACTTCGTGGAGGTCGGCCGGTCCACGGCCCGCACGGCCGGCGCCGCACCCTACCTCGACTACGCGCCCGCCTCGGAAGAGGAGCGGCGGCTCGTGGCCGGAGTGCTGGAGGAGAGCTGGCTGGCGAGCGGTGTGGAGGACGTCGCCGTCGGCTGGGCGATCGGGAACGGCCTGGCCTCGTTCGTTGACGAGCTCCGGGCGCGGCTGGCGGGGGAGACCGCCCGCACCCGGGCTCTCGTCCGGCAGCGCCTCCTCCAGGAGATCAACTACTGGGACACCCGCCACGCCGACCTGCTGGACGCCGAGCTGACCGGCAAGACGCTGAAGATCCGCCCGGAGACCGCCGCCAAACGGGCCCGGGACCTGGAAGCGCGGCTCAACCGCCGGATGGCGGAGCTCGACCGGGGCGAGCTGCTCCAGGTCCGGCCCCCGCTGGTGGCGGGGGGCGCGCTGGTAGTCCCGCAGGGCCTGCTGGACCGGCTGGCCGGGCTGCGCGACGGCCCGCCGGAGGCGTACGCGCGGGAGACGGCCGAGGTGGAGCGGCGTGCGGTGGATCGCGTGCTGGCCGAGGAACGCAAGCTCGGGCGTCTGCCGGAGGAGATGGCGCACAACAACCCCGGCTACGACATCCGCTCCCGGACGGTGGACGACCACTGGGTCTTCATCGAAGTCAAAGGCCGAGTAGACGGCGCAAGGGACTTCCACGTCACACGTACGGAAGTCCTGACAGGTAAGAACACCGGTCCGAACTTCCGGCTCGCGCTGGTCAGCGTGCACCCGGACGGTACGACACATGACGAGGTCCGCTACCTCGTCGATCCCTTCCGGGATGTGAACTTCGGCGATTTCGCCGCCACCGACCTCGGTGGCGACTGGAACAAGGAATGGGCACGAGGAGGAGCACCGGTATGAGCACTGGTACGGGTTCGGGTGGATACCGGCGCAAGCTGATCGAGGTGGCACTTCCTCTGGAAGCCATCAATGAGCAGTCGGCTCGCGAGAAGTCGATCCGCCACGGTCACCCGTCGACCCTGCACCTGTGGTGGGCCCGCCGACCGCTGGCCGCCTGCCGGGCGGTGCTCTTCGCCCAGCTCGTGGACGACCCGTCCTCGCACCCGGAGGAGTTTCCCACAGAGGAAGACCAGGCGCTGGAGCGTAAGCGCCTCTTCAATATCATCGAGCGGCTCGTCGACTGGGACAACATCAACGACAAGGCCCTCTATGAGGAGGCCAAGACCGAGATCTGGAAGTCCTGCGACGGCAATCCGCCGCCGATCCTCGACCCGTTCGCCGGGGGCGGCTCGATCCCTCTGGAGGCCCAGCGCCTCGGTCTGGAGGCGCATGCCTCGGACCTGAACCCGGTGCCGGTGCTCATCAACAAGGCGCTGATCGAGATCCCGCCGAAGTGGGCGGGGCGCCCTCCAGTCTTTCCCGGTGTGGCCGAGTCCCGAATGGGGGACTGGCCCAGCGCGACCGGCCTTGCTGAGGATGTCCGCCGATACGGCCAGTGGATGCGGGACGAGGCCGAAAAAAAGATCGGCCACCTCTATCCCAAGGCCAAGCTTGAGGATGGTACCGAAGTCAATGTCATCGCGTGGATCTGGGCCCGCACTGTCACCTGCTCCAACCCGGCCTGTGGCGGAACTATGCCGCTGGTCCGGTCTTTCTGGCTCAGTCAGAAGAAGGGAAAAGAGTGCTACGTCGAGCCGATTATTAAAGAAAAGCGCGTCCGTTTCGAAATTCAGAGGGCCAAAGGTCGGCCTCAAGAAGGCACTGTCGGCCGTGCTGGCGCCATCTGCCTAATCTGTAACACTCCTACCCCTCTGTCCTATATTCGTGCGGAGGGGAAAGCCAAACGGATGGGCGCTCAGCTGATGGCTGTCGTTGCGGAGGGTCCGCGGACGCGCTATTACCTCGCCCCTGCGGAGGAACACGAGCAGGCTGCAGACATCCCTCGCCCTGCCGATGCGCCTGAAGGAGAGCTTCCGGAGCAGGCTCTTGGCTTCCGAATCCAGGGTTATGGAATGACCACGTGGGCAGACCTGTTCACCAACCGGCAACTTGTGGCACTCACTACGGTCAGTGATCTAGTGGCCGAGGTGCGAAAACAAGTTCTCGCCGATGCTCTTGCTGCTGGTCTTGTGCAGGGGGCGCCGCTCGCTCAAGGAGACACTGGTGCAGTGGCTTACGCAGATTCAGTTGTAATCTACTTGGCCCTGGCTTTTAGTCGGACTGCGGATCTTAATAATAGAATTGTGACGTGGTCGAGCAGTCGCGATCAGGCGAGAAATCTATTCGCCCGACAGGCGATACCTATGTCCTGGGATTTTGTCGAAGTAAGTCCTTTTGCGGGAGCGGCGGGAGATTTTGGCGTTTCTCTTGAAACTGCTCGCAAGGTGCTTGGAAACGTTCCTGCCCGACTGTCGGGATCGGCGCATCAAATTAGCGCTACTGATCGTTCTTATAAAGAAGTCGTCGTCTCTACCGATCCGCCATACTATGACAACATTGGTTATGCAGATTTGGCGGACTTCTTCTATGTCTGGTTGCGACGATCGCTTGGTCCTACCTTCCCTGATCTGCTCGGTACTCTGTTGACACCCAAAGTTGATGAACTTGTGGCTGATCCGTTCCGCCGTGGCGGCAAGGACGAAGCAACGAAATTCTTCGAAAATGGGTTTCAACGGGTCTTCGCTCTAATTCGGCAAGATGCGCCGGAACACTTTCCGATCGCGGTTTTCTATGCGTTCAAACAGTCTGAGATGGATGAGAGTGGTGAGGCGTCGACCGGTTGGGAAACACTACTCGAAGGCATGATCAGAAGTGGCTGGACGATCACTGCTACATGGCCTATCCGTACCGAGCGTGCAGGTCGATCACGTGAAATCGGCAGCAACGCGCTTGCGTCCTCGGTGGTGCTGGCGTGTAAGCCACGCCGCGAGACCGCTGGGGTGACCGACAGGCGAGGGCTGATCAACGCGCTCAAGGCAAAGCTTCCGGGCGCGCTCCGGGACCTGCAGCAGGGCGGTATCGCTCCGGTGGACTTGGCGCAGGCGGCGATCGGGCCGGGGATGGCGGTGTTCTCTCGGTACGCCCAGGTGGCCGAGGCCAATGGCTCTCCGATGCGGGTCCGGACGGCGCTCATCCTGATCAACCAGATCCTCGCCGACGTGCTCTCGGAGCAGGAGGGCGACTTCGACGCCGACACCCGCTTTTGCATCAAATGGTTCGAGACCTACGGCTTCGACGAGGGGAAATTCGGCCAGGCCGAGACGCTCTCCAGAGCCATGGACACCACTGTGGCCGGTCTCGACCGCTCAGGGGTGCTCAAGTCTCGCGGCGGGATCGTCCAGCTCCTCAGCCCGCATGAGCTTCCTTCGGATTACGACCCGCAAGCCGATGACCGGATCTCGGTCTGGGAGGTGGTCATGCACCTGGCCAGGCGACTGGACGAGAAGGGCATTGGCAAGGCCGGTCAGCTCATGGCCGCCGCGAAGCTCAGGATTGACCTCGACACGGCCAAGGAACTCGCCTACCTGCTCTTCTCGATCTGCGAGCGCCGTAACTGGGCCAAGACGGCGTTGCTGTTCAACGCGCTCGGCTCGGCGTGGTCAGAGATCGAGAAGGTGGCACGCACCGCTTCACCTGCCGCGATGACGCAGGGAACGTTCGACTTCACCCCCGAAGAGGACTGACGAGATGGCGCTGAGCAACAGGGACAGGATTGGCCGCGGTCTCGAGATTCTCGGGGTGGGGCTGGAGCCGTTCGTCGAGATGATGATGAGCATGGCCACGCCCGGGAGCCAGGACTGGGCGAAGGTCATCGAAGCACGGGATGCGGCGAAGCATGGCACCAACAAGGTCTACGAGAAGACCGACGTGCGCTTTCTGCTCAGAATCATCATCGAGGAGTGGCGGGTCTTCAAGGATCGGCTCTCCCGAGTGGAGCAGAACTTCGCCGGCGAGTTGAAGGAGGTCGGCAACAAATGGGCGCACACTAAGCCGTTCTCCGGTGACGACACCTACCGTGCCCTCGACACGATGGAGCGGCTGCTGGTCGCGGTCGGCGCCATGGACCGAGCCGACGAGGTGCGTAAGCTCCGCCTCGACCAGCAGCGGAGCCTCTACGACAGCGAGACTCGCAAGGCCGCCCAGTCGGTGACCTCCATGCCCAGTATCGAGGCCAATGGGCTGAAGCCGTGGCGGGAGGTCATCACCCCGCATCAGGATGTCGCCACGGGCACGCTGGACTCGGCTGAGTTCGCCGCTGACCTGCACATGGTCTCCATCGGGGAGAGCAACAGCGAGGAATACTCCGACCCGGTCCAGTTCTTCCGCCGCACCTATCTCACCGACGGCCTGAAGGACCTGCTGAAGCGGGCCGTCGCCCGGGTCGGTGGGGACATGAACGCCACCCCGGTCTGGAACCTGCAGACCAACTTCGGTGGCGGCAAGACCCACTCCATGCTCGCCCTGTGGCATGTCTTCTCCGGTACCCCCCTGCACGTGTTCCCGCAGGAGGTCGTCGATCTGCTGCAGGGGATCGACACCAACGCGGTTGGTGCGAAGGTCAACCGGGCCGCGCTCGTCGGCAACCACATCGACCCGGCGGCCGGAAAGGTCAAGGAGGACGGCACGCACGTCCGCACGATCTGGGGCGAGCTGGCCTGGCAACTCGGCGGCCGGGAGGCGTACGAGATCGTCAGGGAGGCCGACCAGGCGCACACCAACCCGGGTGACGCGCTGCGTAGGCTTCTGGCGGCGTACTCGCCGTGCCTGGTCCTCATCGACGAGTGGGTCGCCTACGCCCGGCAGCTCTACGGGCGTGACGACCTCGAGGCCGGAACGTTCGACACCCAGTTCACTTTCGCGCAGACCATCACCGAGGCGGTCAGGGCCGTGCCCGGCGCGCTGCTCGTCGTCTCCATCCCCGCTTCCAGCCAGGGCGAGGCGGAGAACGGGATCATGGGCAGCGCGCTGGAGGTCGGCGGCGTCAACGGCCAGGCCGCCCTGGATCGGCTGCAGAACGTGATCCGCCGCATCGCGGAGCAGTGGCAGCCCGCCCAGGCCCACGAGTCCTTCGAGATCGTCCGGCGCCGTCTGTTCGAGGAGCCCGACGCGAAGGCCAAGGCCGAGATCGGGGCCATCGCCAAGCAGTTCTGGAAGTTCTACAACGACCACAAGGGCGAGTTCCCGCGCGAGTGCTCCGAGGTCTCCTACGAGAAGCGGATCATCGACGCCTACCCGATCCATCCGGAGCTCTTCGACCGGCTGTACGAGGACTGGTCCACCCTGGACAGGTTCCAGCGCACCCGTGGTGTGCTGCGGCTGATGAGCGTCGTCATCCAGAAGCTCTGGCAGTCCCAGGACGCCGGACCGCTGATCATGCCGGGTTCGGTGCCGCTCAACAACCCGGCCGTGGTGAGTGAGCTGACGCAATACCTCCAGGACAACTGGAAGGCCATCATCGAGACCGACGTCGACAGCGAGACGGCCACGCCGGTCCAGATCGACAGGGAGCGGACCGTCTTCGGCAAGCGGGCGCTCACCCGCCGGCTGGCCAGGACGCTCTTCTTCGGCGCCGCGCCGACGCTGACCAAGCAGCACAAGGGCATCGAGCACCAGAACATCTGGCTCGGTGTGGCCATCCCCGGCGACGTCGTCGGCAACTTCGGCTCCGCATTGCACGTGCTCACCGACCGGGCCACCTTCCTCTACGTGGACGGTGCCCGCTACTGGTACGACACGCAGGCATCGGTGGCCCGCACGGCCAAGGACTACGCCGAGCGGCTGCACAAGGAGGACGTCTGGCTGGAGATCGTCACGCGGCTGCGGGCCAAGGAGCTCAGATCGCGGGGGGACTTCTCCGCAGTGCACGTTACCGACGACAGCGCGGACGTGCCGGACACAGGCGATGCGCGCCTGGTCATCCTGCACCCGAGCGTCGTCCACTCGAAGAACGACGACGGCTCCTCGGCCCGGGACCTCGCCCAGCGGATCCTCGACAGGAAGAGCAGTGCCCAGCGGATCAACCGCAACATGCTCGTCTTCCTCGCCGGTGACGCCAAGCGGATGGAGGAGTTGGCGGAGGCCGTACGGGAGTATCTCGCCTGGAAGCACATCGCGGGACGCGAGGAGGAGCTGGACCTCACCAAACAGCAGGCGAAGCAGGTCACGACCCGGCTCGCCAACGCCGACCAGGCCGTGGAGCTGCGTATCCGGGAGACCTACTACTGGGCGTTCGTCCCCGCGCAGTTGCCTGGCGGCCACATCACCTGGCAGACCGAGAAGGCCGACGGTGGCAGGGACCGGCTGGCCGAGCGGGTCAGCGCCAAGCTGCGCCAGATCGATGCGCTCCGCATCATCCAGGCCGCCTCCGTCATTCGGGGGAATCTGGACAACGAGCTCGCCAGCGTTTGGCAGAAGGGCCACATCTCCGTCAAGGAGCTGTGGGACTACTACTGCCGCTATCCCTATCTCCCGAGGCTCCGTGGCCGCGAGGTGCTGGACGACGGGATCGCCGCCGGACTCGACGAGATGGACTGGGAGCGCACCGGCTTCGCCCTCGCCACGGGCTTCGACGGCGAGCGGTTCGAGGGACTGGCCATGCCGCCTCGGGGGCACTTCGGGCAGATCACCGACAACACCCTGTTGGTCCGGCCTGACCTCGCCCTGGCCCAGCGCGATGCAGAGGAAAGGGCAAGGACCGAGGCTGAGGCCGCCCAGCGAACCCAGCCGGCTGACGGAGGCGTCAGCGCCGCCGGGGCGGGCACCGGCTCGGGCGAGGTCTCGATCACCATTCCGAAGCCCGGGAAGCCGGCTCCGACCCCGCCGCCCGGCCCCAAGAACGTCAGGTTCTTCGGGGCCGCCAAGCTGGATCCGGAGTTCTACCAGAAGAGCTTCACGAAGATGGTCCAGGAGGTCATCCAGCACCTGGCCGCGGCGGAAGGGGCGGAGCTGGAGCTCAGCATCGAGATCACCGCGCGCAAGGCGGACGGCTTCCCCGAGGACAAGGTCCGCATCGTCTCGGAGAACGCTCGCGTGCTGAAGTTCGACCAGTTCGGCTTCGAGGACCGCTGAGGCGCCTGACGTGCCCGCTCGCCGCAGCCGAGCGGGCACGTCTCCCTATCCGGAGCAGAAATAGCGCTAATTTATCGTATTTGCCCAAATAATACTATTTGCTATCTCGCTGCAAAGTGATCTCAATCTATCTAATCGTTGGAGAAAACAACTTTTCTAACTAAAGTAAAAATTCACGCGGTACCCTCGTCTGATCGCACGGAGCCCGCATGGCGGTGGAGAAAGCAGAGCGCGACGTCCCAGACCCTGGTGGGACGTCTCCTCAGTGGAGAAGTCAAGCTTCCCGAGATCCGACGCGGTTACGTTTGGAAACTCGCCCAGGCCGCCAAGCTGATCGAGTTGCTCTATCAGGGCTGCCCCAGTGGATCGCCCCTCTTCTGGCGCACGCTGGAGAAGCCCACCACGCGAGGCGTCGCGATCGGCAGCACGCAGGCCATGCCGCCGTGCCCATCTGGGTCACGAGCGACACCGCGACGATGCCCGTCAAGCCGCTCCTGCCTCCGCCGCCATCGACGCTTGGCGCGAGACGCTCGAATGCGAGAGGGCCGACCCCTGGCCTGCCCCATCATTGTGCCGCAGCCCTGGGAGAGCGAGCAGATCTCGTTCTCCAACACCAGCGTCGAATAGTGTCCGCTGTTTCCCCGAAGGCTCCCCACATGAAAATTCGGCAATTCTACAGATAGGAGAAATGGTGACATTCGGCCGCTATCGTACCGTCTTCCATGCTGCCCAGGAACCGGCTGACGCATTCACCGATGCCACTAGAGAATTACGTTCCTGGCTGGTCGACAAAGCCAAGCATAAAGATATTGATATCTCCGCTTATGACGCCGGACGGGTGCGGTTGGGTAGCGGAATCATATTTCTTCATAATGCTCGCTCGGATGAAGATGGTGCGCAGACTCGGCAGTGGCAGCTGCGCGAGCATCAGGACGGTGGATATTGGCTCAGCTCATTGGTCGTTCACGCGCCGCCGAAGCCCAAGAACGCGGAACCGCGCACCTGGTTCTGGCTCGACGTCGAGTACGTGCGAACCGCTCACGATACGGATGATGATCGCAAGCCTATACAGGCTGCGATCCCTGGTATCGCTCGTAAACTTTTGGCGGCTGTCCATGCTCGCGATCACTGGGCCGAGCTGTCCCCGACGCCTATTCTCATCAGACCTGACAGAGTTGAAGATCTATTGGAAATCCTCACCGATGAGGAGCGGCGACTTCCCGCCGTGGTGGCGTCACCACACAGTCGAATTCCTTTTGATGTGTGGCGCGGAAAAGTTGAGGAGGTGACGAAATTCCTGCCTGGCCTCGCGAGCCTTTACATCCTCGACCCATTGGCAGAAGCCGATTTCAACAAAGCCATGGGCGGTGCTTTCGGAGTTTGGGGAGGCGCAGTTCGGACCTATCTTCCTGACTTGGATCCGGCGGTTGACGAGGATGCGGTCCGCCACAGGGTGCTGTCCGAACCGCGTATTCAGGCCGACGCTCGCCGGGCCACTCAGCTTCTCGCGGGGCTTCCTCGGAGGTTGGCGGCCGACGGACGTCTACCTGGGCCGCTGAGTAAGTTGTCTCGTACGGTCGTCTCCGTAACCTCCAGCCTGCCCAAGCCGCCTTCCCTGTCGGAGGAGGACACCGGCTCGTCTCTTGTGGCCTTCCAGCGGGAAATCAAAGATCTTCGCCAAGAGAATGGTGAACTCCGAGAACTATTCGAAATGGCAGGACACGAGGAGAAGAAGCTTCGAGAGGAAATCGCTGACTCGCAAAGCGATCTGGTAGACGTCTCGGCAGACCTTGAAGCAGCCAATGAAAAGATCGCCGAACTGGCAGACTGGGTTCGTGTACTGCGAAGGCGACTCAAGGAAGCCGGGCGTGCGGCTGAGGCATACGTACCGGCCGAGGGGCCGACCAACCTTCCTACGCAGTTGCCGGAGGTTCTGGATCGGCTCGATGGTCTCGACCGTGTCGAGTTCACCGGAGACATCGACGTAGTGTGGAAACTTGAAGAGAAGGCACAGTCGTCGACATGGGCCCAGACCGCCTGGCAGGTCGTCCTCGCGTTTCAGGAGTATGCCGACGCTGTGGCTGAAGGAAAATTTAAGGGTGACTTCCGGCACTGGTGTGTCGAGCCACCCTCTGGAGTTGCTGCTATTTCCGCTGGAAAGGTTAAATCAGATGAGTCTGAGACGGTGCGTAACAATATCAAGATGCGTCGTCAGCGAAATCTTCCCGTTCCGCTTGAGGTGAATTTTTTGGGGCGTGTTCATATGTGGGCGCATATTCGTATCGGCGGAGGCGCGGGAATGAGCTCGCCTCGCCTGCATTTCTACGACGACGTGCACGGGACCGGAAAAATATATATCGGATACCTGGGCCCTCACCTGGACGTCAAATCGACCAACTGAGTGGGCTGCTAGAGGAACAGCTCTTTCTCTGCGATCGGCAGCCGCTCCTGCCCGCGCGCGATCCGCACGATGACATTCTCGGTCGTGAGCCGGTAGATGGCGTTCTCTCCCAGCCGTACCAACTTGGCCCCTGCTGGATCCAGCCCCGCCGTACGGCAGGCAGATCTCATGACATCGGTGAGCTTTTCCGGGGTGAAGTCAGCTGCCATGTGATCAGCCTCATCTGCCCCCGCAACGCCGTCAAACCAAGGCGTGATGGCTCTTCTGACCACAGAGGACGAGCTTCAGGCGCGGAACATCAGCCGGTGTGCCGCATATCAGTCGAGGTTGTTCTGCTGACGCACCAGGTTCGCGATCGCCAGGATCTTCGGCCGGCCGGTGGCCTTGAAGGAGAGACCGTGGCGGAAGATCTCGGGGATCCAATATTGATCCTCCTCGCGGAAGACGACGCCGTTGGCCGCGAGGATCTCCAGGTCCTGGTTCGACAGCTCGACCGTCCCGGGGCTGAAGGGGATTCTCTTCTTCTCCGAGGCAAGGCCGTCGAGATGGTTGAGGAGCTCGCCTACCTGGGGGCTTTCTTCCGTGATCGCGCGGATCTTGACCAGACTGCACTGAACGAGGGCCTTCCTCATCGCGGCCGGGGCGAGAAGGCGGGTCGGCCAGCGGCTGTCCTCCACCGAGAAGGTGGCCGACTCCCTAATGAAGATCACGATGTCGCGTGCCTGGATCTGCTCGTTGAAGTCGGAGAGCGCAGCCAGGAACCACCCGTCCGATCGAGCCTCACGGGATTTGGGGGAGCCCATCTTCTCTCCCCAGAGCGGATGGAGCATCGTGCTGAGATCCTGAGGTTTCGTCGCGGCCACCTCCTTGGGGGTGAGGCCCGGAAGGGCTCCGGAACGCTGCGCGACCCACAGGGCCAGCCGCAGGGCTTCGGAATGGTTCCACTTGAGTTCGTAATCTCTGTACCGGGCGAAGAACTGCGCGTAGTTCTGCCGGATGGCCGACTGGACGAGATCGCGCCGGACGAAGATCACCAGACCGAGCGGCCGGCCGCGAAGGCTGCGCAGCCAGTCGAGACAGTCGATGAGCAGGACGCGGAGCGCCTGTCGCTGGACGTCGTTGTCGAGAAGGTCCTGAAGAAGATCCTCAAGCCCGTCGAACAGGAAGATCCGGGTGTTCGTGGAGCCGAAGTCGACCAGTTTCTCCTCGACGTCCTCGGGGGAGGCGTCGATCCCCACGGCCCGGGCCATGCAGGTCAGCCAGATCCGGCGCCACTGCACGTTGGTCAGTTCTGAACGCAGGGCGCCGTCGATCAGGTCGAGCAGTTCGAGTTGCGTCGCGGGCTCGGCATCCGGGGAGGCGGAGGCGTCTCGCTGGATCTTGCTGATCCGTTCACGTGCGGAGTCGCTGAGGTTCTTGGAGACGAGCACCGGCGCCAGGAGGGCGTCCAGGGCCACGCTCTCGACGCCGACGTCTCGCGCGTAGTCACGCCATGTCTTCCGGAAGCACATCTGGAGTTGGGTGAAGGTCTTTCCCGATCCCTTGGCTCCGGTGACCACGCACAGCGGCGGCTCGGTCCGATGGGAGACGAGCATGTTCCGCAGCGACTCGGTAGGCAGGAAGTCCGTGTCATCCGCCGTTTCGGCATACGCCAGCCGACCAGCGAACTCGCTCAGGATTCCGCGCCGGTAGGCGAGGTCGTCGGGTTTCGCCACGGAGATCACCTCCGTGGCAAGTGCTCCGTCGGTGAGGACCACCTCATTCGGAGGGGTGAGCCCTTCGACGAGCGGTGCGAGCGTCTGCGTGAGTTGCTGGCGCCGGACCACGTCCACGACGGCCTCCCAGGAGGCGGGAAGCGCCAGAAGTCGATCCTGGAACACGCTGAAGATGGGCTCCAGCATGACGTCACGGTCAACGATCCGGTCCTCGTCTTCAGGGGTGGCCTGTTCGAGCGTCCCGGAGATCGCGTCGCGGAGCATGGTCGCGGCCGAGGTCGCCAGCTCCCAGTGGCCCTCCTGGCGGAACTGGGTGATGACGGCCACGCTCGCCGGATCGTCGGCCCGCGTCGGCGCACGCCGGCCGAGCTCCTGGATGGTGCGGACGATGCCGTACAACGCCTGGTCGCTGACGGTGGTGACGAAGATCCGCTGAACGCGCGGGTCGAGAAGAACGGGAGCCGCGAGTTCGCTGCTTCCCGCGCGCAGGTCGATCAGAACCGTCTGGGCTCCGAGCCGGTCGGCTAACTCGGCGAGGGATTCGGTCAGGTAGTAGATCGATCGGTCTGGGGTCAGCAGGTCGGTGGGTTCGAGTCGCGGCGGGGCGATGTCCTGTAGCGAGCGCCGGGTAGGCATGACGATCACGTTGCCGATCATCTGGTTCGGCAGGTAGGCCGCGCCCAGTGTCACCGCGTCGCCGGGACGGCCGTCCTCGGAGGAGTGGAGCAGCGCGAGGAAGTCCTCGTAGCCGAAGTCGACACGCCTGCCGTGTGCGCCGAACATCCAGGTGATTCCCGGAGCCTCCAGGTCGGCGTCGACCAGAAGCACCCGATTGCCGCGCTGGGCGACGGCGTCGGCGAGAGCCACCCCGTGGAGGGTCCGTCCTACCCCGCCCTTGAATGAGTGCAGTGCTGCGATCCGTACGTTGCCTGGGAACGGGGCCTCTGGACGGGGAAGCGGCTCGCCGAGGCCGCGGACGATGCGCCGCTCCCTCCACCGCGGCTCCCGCCGGGGCGTTTCGAACTCGCGCTGACGCACCGAGATCGGGAGCAGCCTGGCAGAAGGGTGTCCGGGAACATCGTCGAGTCGGAGAACGGTCTCCCCCTCATGCGACATTGTCGAGCCCACCCCGAACGCGTCGCTCAGCCACGCCAGGGCCTCCTGCGGCAACGCGTGCGGAGCGATCGTCACTTCGAGGCCGTCCCAAAAGGCATCGCACTCGTGGAGCCAGTCCGGCCATTGGCCGTCGGCTGCCATAGCCGCGAGATGGGCGTCGACATCGATCCAGGTGTAGATGTGCTCGGGGGCCTTGATCTCCTGCTCAGGCATGATCACACTCTCAATTCTCGCTGACACCAGCTCAGAAGCTCGCGCAACACGGCAAGAGCTTTCTCCTCACCCTTTTTCTCCAGGGCGCGGCCGTATCTCCAAGCCTGGTGAAGCTCTCCGAAAGCCACCTGTTCCCCCGGATCCTTCCGGCTCGCGCAGTAGGCCATCCGGTCGCAGAGAGGCAAGGGGAGAAGAAGTTCTTTGGCGAGGCCATCCAGGTTGTGGCTTTTGAGATGCTTCGGCAACTGGGAGGTGGACCGCCATCCATGGCGATCGAGGAGCACCGCCTTCAGCCCACACTCGACGCTGTAGAAGAGGAGCAGCGCCGTTGAGGCGCCTTCCTCCAAGGCTTGTGAGGCATCCCGGTGGGTCGTGAAACTTGCGCGGAGCTGGTTTCTGCCAACGTCTACGGACACGGTGCGTGATCGTAACGGAGCTTTCCATTTTTTATCGGCCCTTTAATGGAATCGCCCGTTAATGATCATGATGGGGGATCGTGCGCCTCCACGGTGAAGACCGGCGAGTTCACCATTCGCTCTGAGGGGGCGAGGCCCGGTTCGCCGATCAGGGTCCGCAGATGTGCGCGCTTTCGCAACCCCTTGAATACACCCGCTCTCGCGGTGATCCACCGAGTTCTCGGTGAGGTTCAGCCAGGAGAGGCCGGCCCCGCCGGGTCCTGGATCAGATGATGGCGGCATTTCCGATGATCTGGCGCGCCAGGCGGCCCATGCACTTGTCGACGCCCGTTCTCGGTAGGCAGGTTCTGCCGATCCGGTGATGCCGTCGAAGCCGCCGCTCTTAGATGCCGCCGCCTGGGCGGATGTGGGCGTCAGCCCACCTGGCTGTTGTCCTTGAGCGTGCCCCAGCCGTGCCAGCTGTCGATCTCGATCCAGGCGCTGAGCCGGCCGCGATCCCGCCTTGGGTACGGCTTCCCGAGGTACTGCTGGGCCAGCCTGTCGATGTCGGTCAGGTCCTTGTCGTCGCGCACTTTGGAGATGTGGCCGATGACGCTGATGTGTGTGTACCAGTCGTCCTTGCCGAGCACGGTGAGGGTGATGCGGGGGTCGTCGCGTATGTGGTCCAGCCGCTTGCGGCCCTCATCCATGTTGACCAGAATCCGGCCGTCGTCCCAGAGATACCAGGTGGCCGTGGACGCCGGCTGACCGTCGGAACGGAGCGTCGCGATGACGGCGGGATTCGGCTTCTTCAGCATGGCGACTGCTTCCTCGGGAAGCGGCGGCTTCGACATGATCTCTCCTCTTCGCGTCGGCGTCCCCTGCGGTTCACGAGACGTACGTCCACGGTGTCACACACCAAATGGTGACGGTTCCGCGACTCTCTGTATGTGACTCGCCCCCTGGCCGAGCGCCGGTGGAACGCCTGTCGAGGCGGTCGGAACCCCTGGCCCCGCACAGCCGGCCGCAGGCCCTTGTCCCTGGTGGACAAGCCCTGTCGATCAGGTGAGGTTGTCGAAGTCGCCGTTCTTGATGCCGCCGATGAAGGCCGTCCACTCGTCGCGGCGGAACACGAGTGTGCCGCCGTCGCGGTCCTTGGTGTCGCGGACGGCGACGGCGTCGTCGACGAACGCCACCTCGACGCAGCTCGCCCCGCTTCCGCTGAGGCTGCTCTTGCGCCAGCGCGCATTGGAGAGGTCAGGCTGCATCCTGCTTCCTTCCGCTAGTGATCTCCGCGTAGGGATGTGAGTAGCGCAGCCGTGTCATTGGGACTGAGCGCTATCGCGCGAAGATGCTCACAAATATCGTTATACCGCTGAATGTCTGTCTCCTTCTCAAGGAACAGATCGCCGGCCATGCTGTCGATGTAGATCACGTCAGGGTCGTCCGCAGGGAACTTCAGGAGGATGAAGCTACCGGGCATTCCCGGGTGGGCCCCGGCCGAGAACGGGATGACTTGAATGGTGATGTGCGGGCGCTGGGCCTGCTGGATGAGGTGTGCGAGCTGGGCGCGCATGACGGTGTCGCCGCCGACCGTCCGGCATAGAGCGGCCTGGTCCATGATCGCCCACAGTCTCAGGGGCGCCTCGTTCTCCAAGAGGGCCTGGCGCTGCATCCTGGCGGTGACGAAACTCTCCACCTCCGTATCGGTGGCGGTCGGCAGCACGCCTCGGATCACCGCCCGCGCGTAGTCCTCGGTCTGCAGCAGGCCGGGGATGAACAGCGACTCGTAGTTGATGGCCTGCTGAGCCTCGGCCTCCAGGCTGATGAGAGCGGTGTACTGGTCGGGGAGATCGGCGTCGAAACTCTGCAACCAGCCGCGCTGCTTGGCCTCTTTCTGCAAGGCCATCAGGTCGGTGCGACTGCTGCCGGTGACACCGTAGGCGTCGAGCAGGGCGATGAGCGTCCGGAGCTGCGGCTTGGTCTTGGCCGTCTCGATCCGGTAGAGCGTGACGATGTTGACGTTGGTCTTCTCCGCGACATCTTCCTGGGACAGCCCGGCGGCTTGGCGAAGTTGGCGTAGCTCGGCTGCCAGGCGACGCAGGCGGACTGTTGGGGGTTGACGTCTGATCGACGGCCCAGCCGCATTTTCGCTCATTCCCTGCTTCTCCCGCATTTCGGCACCTTTCCGAATTATGTAGGCGCTACAAATGTAGCCCTTGCATTTACTTAGCGTGATGCTGCATGCTCTGAGAGTCAAGCCCTCCGGGCCGGTTCCCTTCCGGAGGGCGAAACGTGTGATTTCCCAGTCAGCCGGGCGGGCGATCTTCCCCCCTGACACGGCTCACCCCCTGTCGGGTGTCCGTCCGGCGTAAGCGGCACGACCGACGGCACTTCCCTGCCGCTTCCGGGTTGTGCCTCCCGTAGGACCGGCACCGTGCCCCTGTCCCCGTGGGGGAGAGCAGCCGCCCCCGTCTGCGAACGGTGCCGGTCCTATGCCCTGACACCTGATGTGCCGACCAGGATCGAGGGAAAATGGCCGACGTCACCCCCGGAAAGCACCACCTGGAGCTCTCCGTCTTCCCGACCTCGCCCTACTACGCCCGCGTGCACGTCCAGCGCGTGCTGGAGGGCTGGCGGCGAGACGACCTGGTCGAGACGGCCCAACTCGTCATCTCCGAGCTGGTGTCCAACGCGATCAAGGCGCACGTCTCGCCCTTCGCCGTCACGGAGGCGGTGGCACACGCGCGTCCGGACCACATCTGGATGGACCTGTATCCGGCAGGAGGAGGGATCGTGCTACGAGTCTGGGACGCCTGCCGTACCCCGCCCGTCCTCAGAGTCCCCAGCCTGGACGACGAGGGCGGACGCGGCCTCTGTCTCGTCGATCTGCTCGCGAGGAGCTGGGGCTACTACCGGCCGGCGTGGAGCGGGAAGATCGTGTGGTGCACGTTGGCGGCCCCGCCACCGTGATGCCCGGACGTCAATGAACCCGGGAATGGGAAGACATGAGTGGATTAATCAGGAGATAAAGGACGAATCTTTCTGGCTGGACCGATGTGCTGTTCACTCCTGACAGGGACGGTGAATGCGAAACTTCAAAACTGTCGGAATGAAAGGTTAAAGTGATCGACTAGTCCCGTTGCCGCAGCTATCGCCGAGGTCGCCTCATGCCGGTCGAGAAGTTGGAGAACGACATCCAGACGCTGGTCGGGAAGGTCTCCCGGGGAGAGATCAAGCTCCCGGAGATCCAGCGCGGCTACGTCTGGAAGCCAACGCAGGTGGCGAAGCTGATCGAGTCGCTCTATCGGGGATATCCGTCGGGCTCGCTGCTGCTGTGGCGGACGGACGACATGCCGGAGACCCGCCCGATCGCGATCGGCGGGGACGGCGGTGCCCAGCCCGCGGTCCCGCCGCTGTTCCTGCTCGACGGCCAGCAGCGGCTCACGTCCCTCCACCGGGTGATCAGCGATCATCCCGAGGCCCAGATCGTCTTCAACGTCGAGACCGAGGCGTTCCAGAACCAGAGTGCCGCGACGGCGAAGGACGCCCGCTGGATGAAGGTCGCCGACGTGCTCCGGCCGGGCGCCAAGCAGTTCCCGATCATCGCCCGGATGAGCACCGCGCTGCCCGAGATGGACCCGGACCTGATCGGAGAGCGGATCAGCCGCCTGGCCCTGATCCGGGACCGCAGGTTCCACATGGAGGTCCTCACTGAGTTCCCCTACGAGGAGATCGCCCAGATCTTCGTGCGGGTCAACAGCGGGCGGCCGCTCAAGACCAGTGACCTCGCGCTGGCCACCCTCTCCGCCCGTTGGCCGGGAATCGTGGACAAGCTCGAGACCGAGGCCGCGCACTGGGCCAAGAACGACTTCGGCGACCTGGACGCCACCTTCCTCACCCGCGCGCTCACCGGCACGGTCCTAGGCCGGGGCCTGTCCACCTGGTCGCACAGCCGGTTGATCGCCGCGACCGACGAGCAGCTCGAGCAGGGCTGGGCCACGGTGCAGCGGGGGCTGCGGCACCTCGTCCCGCTGCTCAAGGAGAACCTGAAGATCACCAGCAGCGGCCTGCTGCCCTCGCACATGGTCCTGCTGCCGCTGATCGTGCTGCTGGGCGAGCGGCCCGACGAGTCGCTGGACGCCGAGACGACCAGAGGCCTGCTCTACTGGTTCCTCGTCGCGACCATCCGCAACCGCTACAGCACCTCCACCGACACCCGTCTCAGCCAGGACATCCCGGTGACCCGCGAGTCTGAGCCGGTCAGGCGGCTGCTCACCAATCTCGGCATCGTGGGCACCCAGGTCGAGGTGACCTCCCAGGCACTGGCCGGGCGCACGGTCGGCAGCCCCTACTTCTTCCTGAGCTACCTCGCCGCCAAGGAGTCGGGGGCCACCGACTGGTGGTACGGCACGCAGATCAGCGCCACCGCCGAAGGCGGCCAGAAGCTGGAATACCACCACATCCACCCGCAGGCGACGCTGAAGAACCATCCCGCGAAATACACCAAGACCGAGATCAACGACCTGGCCAACCTCGCGTTCATCTCGGCCAAGGCCAATCGGAAGATCAGCGACCGTTCCCCGCGCGAGTATTTCGTCGACGCCAAGTTCTCCCTGCTCACCGAGGCCGAGCTGGCGGCGCACTCCGTCCCCTACGACGAGGCGCTGCGCGAGGCCGGCGCCTACCGGGAGTTCCTCGTGGCCCGCCGTCGGCGGCTGGCCGTGGCGATGACCGAGCTGCTGGACCGGTTCCGGCCCGCTTGGATGGACGAGGCGCCGCCCGCCGCCGATCCGCTCGCCGACTGCTCCCTGGAGTTCGTCCTTTACCACAGCACATGGGACGCCGGTCGGATCGTCGCCGTCGCCCAGCGGGACGGCTCGTCCTGGACCGGCTCTTTCGGTCTGACCGACCTGGTGTCGGCGCTCGGCGCCGCCGACGGAGGGCTGGACAGCGACCTTGAGATCTCCGGCGAGACCTGCCCCCTGCGGGTGGAGGGAGACTCGGTGAACCTGACAATCGGGCCCTTCACGGTCTCGGGAACTTTGGACGAGTGGCGTCAGATGGTCGAGCGGGAGAAGGGCGACGCGCTGCCGCTGTCCCAGTGTCCCCAAGTCGCAGCGGTTTCCTGGGAAGGGGATCAGGCTGTTTTTCCGGTGACAAGCATCGAATAACTATTCATACCTTTCTATTCCGAATGAGATAACCGGTCATTATCTTTTCCGGCATGGAAGGCTCCACAGGTGCGAAGTCCACGAAAAAGGTCGGCCCTCTGGAGCTGCTCGACATTCGTGAAAGCGCCTGGTCCAGACGCTTGCGCGGGTCGTCACTGATCGCGGAGGTCGACGTCAAGGACGTCTACAGCGAGCAGGTGGCGTCGGTCCTCGGCAAGGTCTACGCGAAATGGGTCGCGGCCAGGCGGCGGCCCGGTGACTTCTTCGTGCCTGGCCTTCCTGCGTGGCGGTCGCCCTCACCGGGGTCGCCGCCCGCGGCTACCGCCAGGGGACATTCTGGCCCGAGCTCTGGAAGGCCGTCCGTTACCAGGGCCTTCCGGAGGACCAGACCGTCTGGGGGCAGGGGTTCGTGGCGGCGGTCGACAGCCTCGGCATGCCGACGCTCCCCGACATGCCGATGCCATATCTCGGCCCGATCCTGATGCACACCGGCATCCCGACCTTCTGCCTGGAGGACTACTTCCGGCTGATCACTCAGCGCAGGACGACCGACAGGGGGCTGGACGCCGAGGGTTTCCTCACCTGGGCGACTGCACCGGGGCGGGAGAAGCGCATCCAGGAGCTGGACGTGCCCGCGCGCCGCTTCCTGCAGCACGGCACCGAGTTCGCCCTGGACTTCGTCGAGCGCAGTTTCGACCTGCTCGACCGGCTGCGTGACTCCGCCCCGGATCTCGACGGCGCCGGGCTGCCGGCCCGGGTGCTCGGCCGCGCCCAGGAGCTGGCGGCCGAGGGCCGGCTCGACCTGAGCGTCTCGCGGTCGCCCACCGGAGGCCGCACCCGGACCGAACGGCCCACCTCGACGGCATCGTGGTGTCAGGCCAGCGCATCGATGAGGCGTCTATCCGTCTTCGGAGCGATCTCACCCCCGAGATGTGGAAAGCCGGCACCGCCGACGCCAGCGATCGGCTCTGCCTCCCCGACGTGGACGAGAAGGCTCTGCACGGCCTGAAGTTCAGCGTCGCGCTTCCCGAACGCCTCGCCGTCGCGACCGTGGCCGCCCGCCTGGCCGACCTCGACGGCGCCGCCGCCGTACTCGGCGAACCGGTGCGCTGGACGGCGATGCGATAAGGGCCGCGTCTTGTCGACTCCAGGCGGCCCGCTGGATCTGGATCTCATGTCGGGGTTCGGGCGGCAGGCGGAGCACGTCACCGGTTTCTACGGTGGTGACCGCCTGTGCTCGTCCGCCTCGCAGGAGGCGGACGTCACGCGTGGCCTTACCTCTCGGCGGGGGGACCGTCGATCAGCTCGGACAGGAACCCCTGGGTTTCCGGATCGACGGCGTAGATGACGACGCCCCGAAGGCCGCGGGTGAGCAGGACCTTGTAGGTGTTACGGATCAGGCGGTCGAACCGTTCGTGGGTGACCCCGTTCTTCGTCAGCTCAGCGTCCCCGCATCCTTCGCGTTCGGTCACGAGCTTCCCGCCACGTGCGACGAGGTCACGACCGATGATCACGCCTGCCCAGTCGAACTCCATGCCCTGAGCGGTGTAGATGCAGCCGATCTGCTCGAAACCACCTTCTTCGGTCGCCCACAACGCTTTGGGCGGAGCCTCGCCCACCCAGGCCGCAGAGTTGGCGTTCCAGGGACGGGCCCATTCTCCGATCTTGACGTCAGGGGTGAGGGTCTTGGCATCGGTGTCCGGCTTGGTCCATGGCCAGCAGAATCCTGCAGTCATGCGGGCTGACCATCCATCGGTGATCTTTTCCCGAAGGGTCCGCTCCATCTCCTCGGGGGATGTGGCCAGGACCACTTCGAAGGCGGGGTCCTTCATCCACTGCTCCGGTCCGGCGCCGTCCCATGCGCTATCCTCAGTCCCCAACCCCAGCAACCGCCGAACCCACTCGTCATAGTCGGCACTGCCGCCGCAACGCCACTGCCCCTCCAGTGAGATGTGCGTGAAACGCACGTCGAGCTGCTGAGCCTGTGCCTTGATCGCCGCGATCGTGCCGACTTCTCCGGGACGGACCACCTGGTGCTCGTCCAACAGGAAAACCGGGACCCGGCAGGACTCGATGATGTCCTCGATCTGCGGCCTGTCACTCCCGAGCGCCGGCTGACGCCAGTTGAGTGTCTTGCTCCGCAGGCGATGTGACTCATCGGCGATGATCACGTCGAGATAGCGATGTCTCCGGGTGAAGGCACTGAAGTAGACGAAGAGGTCTTTGATCGCTTTGCTGCGCCATCCGGCGTGGCGGCGCAGCGTCTCTGTGAGAGCTTGGGAGCCCGTGGCGAAGAGCACCTTGTGGTTTTCGCGGCTCAGTGCCGCCAGGAGTTCGATGGCGATGGCGCTCTTGCCGCTGCCCGGGCCGCCGGTGATGACGACGACCCGTTTGGTGTTGGCCCGGTAGGACTGCTCGACTTCGTGCATGACCCGCCTGAAGGCGTCGTTCTGGCGGCCGAGGAGAACGAAGTGGTTGCGGCCTTTGAGGGAGTCGGCGGCCTGGGCGAGGAGATGCCTGCTCGGCCGTGCGGTCCCGCTCAGAAGCCGGTCCGCTGCCTTGGCCCCCGGCTCTTTTGCGAAGCGGCTCCCAAGGTATTCGAGGAACGCGCCGCGCTCGCTGAGGGTGAACAGCTGAACGTCCCTCTCACCGGCGAGGTCGAAAAGCCTCCTGACGTTCTCGCGTGGCGCGTTGTGCAAATAGACCACACCGCTTAAAGCCTGAGGCGTCTCCTGCAGGGCGCCACAGTGGTTCTTTAGGTGTTCGCAGTATCTTTCGGTTTGGAGGACAGGATGGGTTACCGGTTCGCGGTACTGGGTCGAGGGAACGACCATGCCGGGGTCGTCCTCGAAGAGATCGGCGCTTCTCCACTGCTTCAGCTCGATCGCCAGATAGGTGTCCCCGCCCGTGTCGTGATCGACTCCGGCCAGGACGACGTCGGCCTGTGTGATCTTGTTTCCGGGCATCGGAACCTCTATGAGGGCCTCCACCTCCCCAAGCCCTGCCTCCATCAGATCATCGAAGAGCACCGGCAGGCTGTTGCGCCAAGCCGCCCTCTGCCCCGGCGTGCTTCCCCGACCCGTCTCCTTTTTTAGATTCGTGGCGATGGCTTCCAGAAGCCTTTTCTCCATCACCGACCCGGGGGTGGAGAGCATTTCTGCGATTCTTTCGACCGATGCCCGGAAGGCGGGAAGCGGCATTTTGGCCATGAAGTTTCCCCAAGTGACACGAGAGTCTCGTGCGGTGTGGGGGCGTGTCCATGTCCGAGTGAACGGTGGAAGCCCGTCGGGCCGCGTCCTGTGAATTTTTGTCCGGCAATCGGAAGCTGTGTTCGGTGGAGCGCGCTGATCGCCGTGCTCAGGTCCTCAAGCTCAGAAGGCGGGCAAGGAATTCCTGGGTTTCCGGGTCAGTGGAGAAGACGAGGGTGCCGACCATTCCACGGGTGAGCAGAACCTTGTAGGTGTTCCTGATCAACCGGTCGGCCTGTGCGTCGGTGGTTCCGCGGGTGAGCGCGGGGTCCTTGCTGGCGCCTCTGACCGTGGCGAACCTGCCGTTACGGATGACCAGGTCCGGGCCGAGGATCACGCCGTTCCAGTCGTACTCGAAACCCTGCGCGGTGTAGACGCAGCCGACCTGTTCGAAGCCGCCTTCCTGCGTCGCCCACAGGGCGCTCGCCGGGGCATCGCCCACGGCCCGGTCACTCTTGACGTTCCACGGGCGGGACCAGTCGCCGATCCGGATGTCATGGACAAGAGTGTCGTCCTTGCGGGAGTCGCTCCAGGGCCAGCAGAAGCCGGCCGTCATACGGGCGGAGCGGCCCTCGTCCTGCTTGGCTCGCAGGAGCGCTTCGAGCTCATGGGGCGAGTCGGTCAGGGACACGGTGAAGTGGTCGTCGCCCGTCCACGGCTCGGGGGAGCCGCCGTCCAGGCCGAGGAGTCGCAGCACCCACTCCTCGTAGGCGCGGCTGCCGCCGCAGCGGAACTGCCCGTCGAGGGAGACCTCGTGAACACGGAGTCCACGTGCCTCCGCGTGGTTCCTGATCTCGGCGACGGTGCCCATCTCGCCGGGCCGTACGACCTGGTGCTCGTCCAGCAGGAAGACCGGCACCCGCGCGGCGTCGATCAGCTCGTTCACCTGGTGGCGGTCGCTGCGGAGGCGCGCGGGGGTGTAGCGGTTCTGTGAGGTCTCGCGGATGCGATGGGCCTCGTCGCAGATGAGAACGTCGAGGCCGTTCCGCTCGGCCTGCATGAAGCTGTTGAAGTACTTGAAAAGGTTCTTCACCTTGGAGGAACCCTTGCCCGGGACCTTGCGCAGCGTCTCGGTGAACGAGCGGGAGCCTGTGGCGTGCAGGACCTTCCGTCCCTGGCGTGACAGCTCGCCCAGCAAGGACAGTGCGATGACGCTCTTTCCGCTTCCCGGGCCGCCGGAGACGATGACGACCTCCTTCGAGTCCGCTTTGCGCGCACGGTCCACGGTGTTCAGAACGATCTCGTAGGCCAGCCGCTGCTCCGCGAGGAGTACGAACTGCTCGCGGTTCCTGATCTCCTCGGCGGCGAGCTTGAGAAGCTGCTTGGAAGGACGGACGGCGCTGCTCAACAGCCGGTCGGCCACATCCACGCCCGGCTGGGGAGCGAACCGGTCTTTGAGGTAGTCGAGGAAGGCGCCACGTCGTGTCTTGGTGAACAGGCGGGTGCGCTCGTCCTGAACACGGACGTAGAGGTCGTCGACATCGAGATCGGCCGCGTTGTGAAGGTAGGCCACGCCCCTGATCGAGTCGCTCTGACCGTCCAGGACTCCGACGAAGTCGGCGATGTAATCGCAGTAGCCTCGCACCTGGAGCAGCGGGTGCAGCTTCGGCCCTCCCGGAGCGCCCTCCACCAGCACGAGATCAGGATCGTCCTCGAACAGCTCCGCCCGGCTCCACTGCTTGAGCTCCACGACGACATAGGCGTCGCCGGCCGTACGGCGGTCCACACCCGCGAGCACGACGTCGGCGCGCTTGCTGGTCAGCGGGAGCCGGTATTCGACCAGCATCTCGACGCCGCCGAGTCCGGCGTCGACCAGGTCGCGGGCGAGCACGGGAAGGCTGCGGTCCCAGGACCTTCGTTCGGCGAGGGACGGGTTGATGCGCGCGGTCCTTCTGAGATGCTCGGCAATGGCCTCACTGAGCCGGTTTTCGAGGACCGAATCGTCGGTCGCGAGTTTGGCCAGACTTTCGGCGGAATGCCGAAATGCCGTCACGGACCTACCCCCAGGCAGCACGAGAGACTCGTGCGGTATGGGGGCGTGTCCGTGATCAGTCGATCAGCGGAAGCCCGTCGGGCCGCATCACTACGCCAGGCACATTACAGCGATCACCCGACGAAATCAGACGAGTGGGGGTGCCTTTCTGGCCGACCCGCGGTAGGCCTCCACGGTGTAGCGCTTTTCACTCTGATCAAGCTTGGTATGGGCGACGTCGACGAGGTCGACGCCCAACACGTCGGCGAGCCGGGTCAGATAGATCGTGACGTCGGCCAGCTCGGACCTGAGCCGCTTGGCGGCTTCGGGATCGTCCATGACGTTCGCCGTCTCCTCGGGCGTCAGCCACTGGAGCTCGGAGAGCAACTCACCGACCTCGCCGGCCAAGGCCATGGCGAGATTTTTCGGGGTGTGGAACTGCTCCCAGTCCCTGTCCTGAGCGAATCGCCGCAATCTGTCGGCCAATGCTTCAAGCTCCGTCATGGAGGCAAGCTACAAGGGGCGGAAGGCCGATTTCCAAGCGAGCTCCGAGTCGCCCCCCGGCTGCGAGGTCGCCAATGCTGTTTTCCGGGAAGCGCGCGTCTCTCGCGACGCGAAGGCGCGCCTCCCGGAGAGCGACCGCGTTCTCAGTGGGCAGGTTTCGCTGCTCGGGAGGGGCCGTCGAAGTCTCCGCTCTTGATGCCGCCGATGAAGGCGACCCACTCGTCGCGGTGGAAGACGAGCGTGCCGCCCTCGCGGTCCTTGGTGTCGCGGACGGCGACGACGTCGTTGACGAAGGCCACCTCGACGCAGCTCGGGCCGTCACCGCTAAGGCTGCTCTTACGCCACTGCGCGCCGGAGAGGTCAGGCTGCATCCTGCTTCCTTCCGCTAGTGAACTTCGCTATGAGATGTGATGAGCGTGATTGTTTCGGCGGGACTGAGGGCTATCGCGCGGAGATGCTCGCAAATGCCGTTGTATCGCCGTAGATCTGCCTCTTTTTCAAGAAACAGGCCGCGGGCCATGCTGTCAATGTGGATCACGTCCGGGCCGTCCGCATCGAATTTCAGCATGATGAAACTGCCCGGCATCCCAGGGTGAGCCCCAGCCGAGAACGGGATGACCTGGACAGTGATGTGCGGACGCTTTGCCTGTTGAGCGAGGTGGGTGAACTGTTCGTGCATGATGGCGTTGCTACCGACCGTCCGGCATAGGGCGGCCTGATCCAGGATCGCCCACAACCGTAGAGGGCTGTCCCCCTCCAGGAGGGCTTGCCGCTGCATCCTTGCGGTGAAGCGATTCGCGACTTCCTCGTCGGTGGCGGCCGGCAGTACGCCTCGGATCACCGCTCGTGCATAGTCCTCTGTCTGCAGCAGGCCGGGGATGAACAGTGACTCGTAGTTGATGGCCTCGCGAGCCTCCGCTTCCAGACCGATGTACGCGCTGTACGGATCGGGGAGATCCACCTCGAAACCGTGCAGCCAGCCACGCTGCTTGGCTTCCTTCTGTAGAGCCACCAGGTCGGCGCGGCGGTCACCCGTGACGCCGTAGGTGTCGAGCAGAGCGTTGAGGGTTCGGAGCTGTGGCTTGGCCTTGGCTGTCTCGATCCGGTGGAGCGTGGCGAGGTTGACGTCGGTCTTCTCGGTCACCTCGGTCTGGGAAAGTCCAGCCTCCTCGCGGAGGCGACGCAGCTCTGCCGCCAGACGGCGAAGGCGCACCGTGGGTGGCTGGCGCCTGGTCCGTGGCAGGGGCGCGACTGTACCCAAATCGGGCTTGTCCTGCATCTTTAACACCTCTCCGGATTATGCGGGCAGTGTGAACGCCTATATTGCGTTCACCCATTGTGATGATGCATGCTCTCAGCGTAAAGCTTTCCGGAAAGCCTTCTTTCTGGATGGTGAAACGTGTGATTTCCCTAGTCAGCCGGGCGGACGATCTTCCCTCCCGACGCGGCCCACCCCCTGTCGGGTGTTCCGCCCGGCGCAAGCGGTACGACCGACGGCAGCCCCCTGCCGCTTCCCGGTCGTGCCTCCCGTAGGACCGGCATCGTGCCCCCGCCGCCCCCGTGGGGGAGAGCAGCCCCCGTCTGCGAACGGTGCCGGTCCTACGCCCTGACACCTGATGCGCCGACCGGGATCGAGGGAAAATGACCGACGTCACCCCCGGAAAGCACCACCTGGAGCTCTCCGTCTTCCCGACCTCGCCCTACTACGCCCGCGTGCACGTCCAACGCGTGCTGGAGGGCTGGCGGCGAGACGACCTGGTCGAGACGGCCCAACTCGTCATCTCCGAGCTGGTGTCCAACGCGATCAAGGCGCACGCCTCGTCTTCCGCCGCCACGGAGGCGGCGGCGCACGCGAGCCCGGAGCACATCTGGGTGGATCTGTATCCAGTTGAGGAGGCGGTCGTACTGCGGGTCTGGGACGCCAGCCGTACCCCGCCCGTCCTGCGAGTCCCCGACCTGGACGACGAGGGCGGACGCGGCCTCTGCCTCGTCGACCTGCTCGCACGAAGCTGGGGCTACTACCGGCCGGCCTCGGGCGGAAAGATCGTGTGGTGCAAGCTGGTGAGCATTTCCATGGAATAGCGGAATGTAATTACATGAACCCTCAGGGTTAGGAATCATGGGGTGTCGTGCCCCCTGTGACCACTGGCCGTGTTGGCTACATCGACGAGTCGATTCACGACCGTCCCGGTTTGTATCTCATCGCGGTGGTGCTCGCCGAGCCTGATACCTCCGAGCGCGTACGGCGCGAACTATCGGCGCTGATTCCGGTGTCACGCCGGGTGCACTGGCACGCAGAAGATGACCGAACCCGTGCCGGCTTGGCGAAGACGGTCTCCATGCTGCCGGTGAGCGCGCAGGTGTATGCCTGCCCGTTCGACGCTCCTGGCCGTAAGGAGGCGGCTCGGGCGAGGGTGCTGAGATGGATGGTGCTGGAACTGGACGGCGGGGTCCGCCACCTGGTTCTCGACCGCCGCCAGGAGGCGCAGAACGCCGTGGACCGGCGGGTTCTTGGCGGGCTGGCCGGGAGACCACCCCGATTCACCCTGGAGCATCGAGGTTCGGCGGATGAGTCTTTGCTCTGGGTGGCGGACATCGTGGTGGGAGCGGTGGCGGGCCAGGTGCTGGGCCGTACCTCCGCCTATGTGGAGGCGCTGGGGGAGGTTCTGAGGCAGGTGAGCATCGACAGGCCCGAAGAATGCGGCTGAAAACGCGACGGCCGGGTGCCCGTCATGCGGCGGGAAGCCCGGCCTCACTTCGCGGTTCGTACCCGACCGCGCACTACTCATAGTAGTTATGTCGTCGCACATGTCAATCACTATCGCTGTACAACGGCTTCTCATACGCGGTGGCGACCGTGCTTCATCTGTGGGCTGCCGGGCCGTCTTGGTTTCCGGGCGGATTCCGGCCTGATGGGTCAACGCCGCACGGCCGAAGGCGGGACCTTCGCCGGGATGGACCGGATCTCCTCGGTGTCCGAACCGATGGAGGACAAGATCGCGTAGCGCCTGACCAGCACAGAGATTCGCGATGATGACCGGGCAGGGATGCGGATCACAGAGCATGGGAGGGGTGAGGTGATGGCTTATGACTCGAAACTGGCTGCGGCGCTCTCGGGCGCCACACTGCGCCAGCTCGCACATTGGCGCAAGGCCGGCGTGAGTCGTGGCGCGGTGTTGATACCGGAGATCTCCAGCACGCGCCCCGTCCTCTACTCCTTCCGCGACGTGGTGTCGCTGCGGACCTGCGTCAAGTTGCGTAACGACGCCTCACTGCAGAAGATCAGACGGGCGCTCGACACTCTCCGTGATGATCTGAAGGAAAGCGACCATCTGTCGTCCTACACATTGGTCGCCGACGGCAGCAGCATCTACCTGCCCGCGCCTGATCAGGCGGTCGACTTGGTGCGGAAGAAGGCCAACGTGGTCATCCACGAGCTGATCGACGTCCTGCAGCCGTTCTATCGTGACGGCAGGCACATCCCGGCGTTGCTGCAGCCTCGCGCACACGTGACGGTGGACCCGGCGGTTCGCGGCGGGATTCCCGTGATCAAGGGCACCCGCGTCCCCTGTGACGAGGTTGCCGCACTGCTCCGGGACGGGATTCCGGCGGAACGGATCTCCGACTACTACCCGAGCGTCACCGCTACGGCGGCCCTGGATGCCGCCGATTTCGCCGACTACGTCAACAGTTACGATCCCCTGCTCCGCCCAAATACTGGCCGGACCTGAATTAATCCTTCCGCTCGTTTGGACGTCGCCTCTGCCTCGATGGCTTTCAGGAGGCGTGCTGCGTCGTTCATGCCGTGGCTGTACGGCTATCGTCCCGAGCCGCGTCGTGAAGTGTCCGATCGGCCGCCGCAGCCGTCATCCGTACAGCAAGATTGGATCATGCATGACGAGGAGATCACCCGGGTGACGACGATCTCAGCGGTGAGTGCCGAGCCGGCCATCGCCCCGCAGGGCCGGAGGCGGCGTCGGGTGAGCGTGCTCGCCTGGCTGGTGGTGTCGCCGTTCGCGGTGTGGGCGGCGCTCCGGCTGATCCCTGCCGACGTGCACTTCCGGTGGGTGCAGCTCGTGGCGTTCACGCCCTATGTGGCCCTCGCCTCGGCCGTCGCCCCGCTCGTCGCGCTGGCGTCGAGGCGGTGGGCCGCGCTGGCCGCGAGCCTGGTGGTGACCGTGACACTGGCGGCGTGCGTCGTCCCGCGTGCGCTGCCGGACGGCGGCCGGATGCCATCAGGTCCGGCGTTACGGATCCTCTCCTCCAACCTGGAGGTCGGGGCGGTCCCTTCATCGGCTCTCGTCGATCTCGTACGGAGGCTCCGCCCCGATGTCCTCGTCCTCCAGGAGCTGACGCCATCGGCCGCCGAGGGGCTCCAGAAGGCGGGGCTGGCGACGCTCCTGCCGTACAAGGCGGAACTGGCCCTGGAGGGGCCGCGTGGGTCAGGCGTCTACGCCCGGCACGCGATCACGGCGGGGCAGGCCATCAAGTACGGCTTCGGCCAGATGGTGGCCACTGTGGAGCTGCCGGGAGCGGGGCCCGTCGGCATCGTGTCCGTGCATCCCTGCGCCCCGAGTGACGAGACGGGTCTCCCGTGCTGGGCGGACGGCCTGGCGGCGCTGCCCCGGCCTGGCGGTGCCATACAGGTGCTGGCCGGGGACTTCAACGCCACCCTTGACCACGCCCGGATTCGCGACCTGCTGGGCGCGGGCTACCAGGACGCCGCCGATGTGACGGGCGACGGCCTCACGACCACGTGGCCGTTCCGGCTGCGGCAGTTCAACGGCTTCGACATCCCCACCGTGACGATCGACCACATCCTGGCCGACCGGCGCGTGGGCGTCCGCTCATTCGGCGTGCACCGGCTTCCGGAGACCGACCACCGGGCCATCTTCGCTGAACTGGTCCTCCCACGTCGCTGACCCTCTCCCACCGCGGCCTACGCACCAGGCCCGTTGATCCACTTCCAACCCTCGAATGCCGTATCCGCCCCCTTCTGATGGGTCAGGATCATACGGCGGAAGGCGGGACCTTCGGCGGGATGGAGCGGAGCTCGTCTTCGAGTGCGTCGACGAGTGCCCTGGTGGCCTGGCGCAGCCGTACGCGGCGGGCGCTGAGGTCCTCGGCGAAGCGCCGGGCCGTCGGTCCCACCCACACCGGCCGGCCGGTGAACTGGCCGTGGGCGGGGTCGAGCGCCGCCTCTGGGATGGCGACCCGCGCCTTGACCTCCACCAATGTCTGTTCCAACACCTGACGCCGAGGGTTGGGCACCAGGTCCTCCGGATGAGGATTCATACTGAGATCGAGATCGCCCAGCACCGTCTCGGTCAGTTCGATTACCGCTGAGCGCTACCCAGTCATGACACCCGTGAAGTAGTCACCGAAGAGCTGGACGGTCGGAAACGATTGCGTCCGGTTCTGGCCGAGGGGCACCGGAAAAAGGCCTGTAGGCACGCACCGTGCCAGTGGCATACCAGTAATTGAAAACGACAGGTGAAGTTCATTCATGAGCGGGAATGGCGGTCTCGGCCGATATTTATCGTCGTGGCGTGCGTGAACAGAGACGGGCCCGTCTTCATCGGCGGCGAGTGCTGCGCAGGCGGTCGCGGGCCGGATCAGGCCGGTCATCGGGGCGACCTTCCCTCTGGAGCAGACCGCCGACGCCCACCGCCTCAGCGAGGAGGGCCACCTCCGCGGCAAGATCGTGATCACCGTCCCATGAAGGGGGTCAGGTGATCCTGGAGATCGCGGCTCTGACGTCCTCGGTGCTCATGGGGGTGGGGTCAAGAGCACTGTGGATGGCCAGGCCTTCGATGAGGGCGTCGAGGTATCGGGCGGTCGCCGGGTCGAAGTGCCGTTCGAGAGCGCGCCGGCTGCGTGCCATCCAAGCCCGTGTCACCTCGCGCAGGGCCGGGTTGCGGGCGGCGAGCGTGTAGAGCTCGTATGTCAGCACCACCTCCCGCGGCGAGCCGATCAGGTCCTCGGTGATGAGGCGGACGACCGCCTCGCGGGCCTCGCCGGCGTCGGTGGCGGCGCCCATCCGGGCGTCGAACCGGTCGGCGATGCGATCGGCGAGGCGGGTGAAGGCGAGGGTGAGCAGCTCGTCCATGCCCTTGAAGTGGTAGGTCATCGACCCCAGCGGGACGTCCGCGGCTTCGGCGATCCTGCGGTGTGACGTGCCCGCCACACCGTTGGCGGCGATGACGTCGAGGGTGACGTCGATGATCCTGTCCCGGCGTCCCGGGTCGAAGCGGCGAGTCGGCGGTGGCGTCCGGCGCATCGAGGTCGTCTCCCTGAACTGATTGCGGCGCGTGGCGGACCACGCGGAACCGAGTGCGGCGGACCGCGCGAGCGGGCTGGAGGTGGCGGGTCGTCGGAGCGGGTGCATGAGTGGGCTGGAGGTGGCGGGTCGTCGGAGCGGGTGCATGAGTGGGCTGGAGGTGGCGGGTCGTCGGAGCGGGCACACGAGCGGGCTGGAGATGGCGGGTCGCCCGAGTGGGCACACGAGTGGGCTGGAGGCGGCGGGTCGCCGGAGCGGGCTAGATGCGGCGGATCACCCGCGCCGGGTTTCCGACGGCGACGACGTCGGCCGGAATGTCCTTGGTGACGACGGATCCCGCGCCGATGACGCTGTTGTCACCGATGGTGACGCCGGGAAGGACGATCACGCCGCCGCCGAGCCATACGTTGTCGCCGATCACGATCGGCTTGGCCGCCTCCAGCTTGGCGCGCCGCTGTCGCGGGTCGATGGGGTGGGTGGGGGTGAGGAGCTGCACGTTCGGGCCGATCTGCACGTCGTCGCCGATCGTGATGGGGGCGACGTCGAGGGCGGTCAGCCCGTAGTTGACGAACGTGCCGGAGCCGATGGTGATGTGGCCGCCGTAGTCGACGTACAGGGGCGGCCGGATGTGGGCGTCCGCCGCGATCGAGCCGATCAGCTCGTCGAGGATGGGGCGGGCGGCCTCCGGATCGGCCGCGTAGGCCTCGCCGTACCGGTTGGCCAGGCGGACGGCGCGCTTGGCGGCGGCCACCAGGTCCGGGTCATCGGCGATGTAGAGGTCGCCGGCCAGCATGCGCTCCCGGTTGGTACGGGTGTCACCAGGGAAGAGTTCTGCCATGCGTACGATCGTACATTCCAAGTGTACGGTCGTACGCAACACCGTCTTTTCCCTGATCGTCTCGGTCGAGAATCGGGCGCCGGCTCGTCGACCGGTACGTGGGCGGGAGCCGGGGCGGGGCATCGGGCTCGGGTCGGAGTGTCAGGCTCGGGCCAGAGTGCGCTCTGCGGGGCGTCTCGCCGGGCGGGCGGCGCATGCTCGACTCCGCGCCTGCCACGCGGGCCGTACGGAAGATCCTTTGTGTCAGTATGCGAATCAGGGCTTGACTTGGACTAAACCTACCTGAAATATAGGAAATGTGCCGCATGTCCATCTGACCCTCCGGCGGGTCGTCGACTTCATGCGCCTGGACAGCAGCCTCTGTCCGTGAGGGCGCTCCGTCACCGCGCCGAGCCTCCGCTCCCGTTCTCCCACGTTTCCGCACGTGTCCCGCGTTTCCGGCGCGTCATGAACGCGCCGCCTGCGCGTCATGAATGCGCGGTCAACGGGGCGGATGCGTCCGTCGGCGTGCACCCGGCGCGGGTCGCACCCGTCTCCCGGCTGTTCCCGATCCTCTCCCTCTCCTCCGCTCTCTTTCGTATGCCTCGCCACGCCGGCACCGTCCCAGGCGTGCGCGCATCTCCGCTCTCAGATCTGTAAGGGGCCAATCATCATGTGGACATCTCGTCGACGGACGCGTGTCGCCGTCGCGGTCGCGGCACTCTCGCTCGCAGCGCTCACCGCCGCCTGCGGAGGCGCCGACGCCGCCAAGTCGACGGCCGCGGCGGCAGCGGGAGGCAAGGGCGGCGGGGCCGTACTCAAGATCAAGGATCCGGGGAACGCGGGGCCGCTCGCGGTGGCGAAGAAGGAGGGAATCCTCGAGAAGCGGCTGGCCGAGGTGGGAGCCACGGTGGAGTGGGGCGGGTCGTACGCATCGTTCACGGCCACGATCGACGCGGTCCGCTCCGGATCGGTCAACGTGCTGGAGGGGGCCATCTCACCGGTCCTGGGCTACCTCGCCAACAGCAAGGACATCAAGATCTTCGCGTTCACCGACCCGGTGACCGACCCGGCCGCGCCGCAGACCGACGGGCTGGTCGTCAGGCCGGACAGCCCGGTCAAGAGCGTCAAGGACCTGGTCGGCAAGCAGGTCGCGGTCAACAAGGGCGGGCGCGGGGAGTATCTGCTGCTGCTGGCCCTGCAGGAGGCCGGAATCCCCGCCGACCAGGTCAAGCGGGTCTACCTCAACCCCGACCAGGGCGCCTCGGCCTTCGCCACCGGCAAGGTCGACGCCTGGTGGGCGATCGTGCGGGCCTACCCCGAGGCGGTGGCCAAGGGGGCGAGGGTCATCGTGCACGGCCGGGACCTGCCGGACAAGGACCTCAACATGCAGGCCGCCCGGGTCGAGCTGCTCAAGGAGCATCCCGAGGTGGTCCGCGTCTACCTCAAGGTCCTGCAGGAGCTGACCACCGAGGCCAAGCAGAACCCGGAGAGGTTCCAGAACGTCTTCCTCACCCAGGGGCCGACCGCAGTGTCCGGCCCCCGGCTGGCCGAGGAGGTCGCCAAGGCGAAGTACGCCGCCGTGCCGCGCTTCGCCACCGTCGCCGACGGCGCGTTCGTGACCGACGTGGCCGGGATCTTCCAGAAGTACGGCGTGCTGCCCGGCACGGTGAATCCCGACGACGTCATCTTCGACCTCAAGCAGGCGGCATGACGCTCGAAAAGGTCGTCGAGGCGGCCCCCGCCGAACCGCTCGCCTCCGCCGAACCGCTCGCCTCCGCCGAACCGCTCGCCTCCGCCGAACCGCTCGCCTCCGGATCGTCCGCCCCCGGATCGCCGGTCGCCGCGGCGCCGGTTCCCGGATCGTCGTTTCCCGGGCCGTCCGTCCCCGAACCGTCCATCCCCGCCGCACCGCTCGCCTCCGGATCGCCGGTCGCCGCGGCGTCCATCCTCGAACCGCCCCGCTATCTGGGCTCCCGCCGCCGCCACCCCGCCGTCTCCACGGCCGTCAGGCTCGCGGTCCCGCTGATCCTGCTCGCCGCCTGGTGGTACGGCACGGCCAACGGAGCCGTCCCCGCCGACGTGCTCGCCGGTCCCGGTGCCGTCGTCGGCGCCCTCGCCGAGCTGATCGCCACCGGGCAGCTCGGCGACTACCTGCTGGCCTCCGGGCAGCGGGCAGGGCTGGGCGTCCTGGCCGGCGGCGGCGTCGGCCTGCTGCTCGGGGTGGTCGCGGGACTGTCGGCGCTCGGCGAGGAACTGGTCGACCCGACCATGCAGATGAAGCGGGCCGTGCCGTTCCTGGCGCTGGTCCCGCTGTTCATCTCCTGGTTCGGTGTCGAGGAGACGTTCAAGGTCGTCCTGATCGCGGTCGCGGCGGCCAGCCCGATGTACGCCTACTCCTACCTCGGCGTCCGCGGTGTGGACCGCAAGATCATAGAAGCCGCGCGGGGGTTCGGGCTCACCGGTCCCCGGCTGGCTCTCGGGGTGATCATTCCGACCGCGCTGCCGAACATCCTCATGGCCCTGCGGATCTGCCTGTCGGTCTCGCTCACCGGTCTGATCGCGGCCGAGCAGATCGGCGCCACCGAGGGCATCGGCTACCTTGTCACCCTGGCTCAGCAGTACTACCGCAGCGACTACATGGTCCTGTGCATCCTGATCTACGCGGTGCTCGGCCTGGCGATCGACCTGGCCATCCGGGGCGTCGAGCGGCTGGCCATGCCGTGGCGCGGGCATGTGACGGCACGATGAGCACCGTCACCGGCGGCGCCGTCAGCATCAGGGGGCTGCGCAAGGCCTTCGGCCCCAAGACCGTCCTGGACGGGATCGACCTGGAGATCGGGCGCGGGGAGTTCTTCGTCCTGCTCGGTCCGAGCGGCACCGGCAAGACCACGCTGTTGCGGATCCTCGCCGGCCTCGAACTGCCCGACGCGGGAACCGTCCTGGCCCCGCGCCGCCGTACGACCGTCTACCAGGAGCCGCGCCTGGTCCAGGCGCGCCGGGTGCTCGCCAACGTCACCCTCGGGCTGCCCCGGTCGGCCCGTGAGGCGGGTCTCGCCGCGCTGGCCGAGGTCGGTCTCGAAGGGTACGGCGGAGCATGGCCGGCCACGCTCTCCGGTGGGGAGGCCCAGCGGGTCGCCCTGGCCAGGGCGCTGGTGCGGGACCCGGAGCTGCTGCTGCTCGACGAGCCGTTCGCCGCGCTCGACGCGCTGACCCGGCTGCAGATGCAGGAACTGGTCGCCGAGCTGTGCGGACGGCACCGTCCCGCCGTCGTGCTGGTCACCCATGACGTGGACGAGGCCGTACGGCTGGCCGACCGGGTCGTGGTGCTGCGAGAGGGCTCCTTCGCGGTGGAGCAGCCGATCGACCTGCCGCACCCCCGCGACCGTAACGATCCCGCTTTCATCGCCCACCGGCGTCTTTTTCTGTCCCACCTCGGCGTCGCCGCCGCCTCCCACTGAAGCCCCCGATCACTGAAGCCCCCGATCACCGAAGCCCCCGATCACCGAAACACCCGATCACCGAAACACCCGATCACCGAAGTCTCCGATCGACCGAGTTCACCGATCGAGCTCACCGATCACCGAAACACCTCCGAAGCATCGCAACACCTCTCAAGAACGACAGAGGAGTCACGTGTCAGCAATCGACAAGATCTGGTTCACCCGCTGCCCGGTGCCCACCGCCAGCGGTCTGGCCTACAACCTGGGCTGGCTCGACGAGCAGTTCGGCGAGGTCGGGGTCCTGCAGGAGGCCGGTCCCGAGCTGGCCGAGCACCACTTCGACCACGGGCTCCTCGGGCTGTTCCGCGAGGGCGGCAACGTTCCCGCGCTGGCCGCGCGCTCGGAGGGGGCGAAGACCCGGCTGATCGGGCTGACCTGGATCGAGGAGTGGCAGTCCATCCTGGTCCGCCCGGACTCGGGGATCACCGACGCGGCCGGGTTGCGCGGCGCGCGCATCGCGCTGCCCGGCTGGGCGCGGACGCGGGCGCGGAGCTTCCCCCGGGCGATGGCCCTGCACGGGGTCAAGGGGGCGCTGTCGACGGCCGGGCTCACCTTCGACGACGTGAGGTTCGTCGAGGTTGACCAGCCCACCTCCGATGTCGGGCGGGACGGAGCCGGCCGGACCCGGCCCTGGCCGGGAATCCAGGAACTGGCGGACGGCCTGGTCGACGCGGTCTACGTCAAGGGTGCCCGCTCGGCCGAGCAGGCCAGGGAGATCGGCGCCGTGGTCGCGGTGGACCTGGACGCCCATCCGGACCTCCGTACCCGCGTCAACAACGGCACCCCGCGGCCGATCACCGTGCACGAGGACCTCCTCGCCGACCATCCGGACCTGGTCGTGGGCTTCCTGACCCAGACCCTGCGCGCCGCCGACTGGGCGGCCGGCAACCGGGAGGCGGTCCGGGACATCCTGGCGGCGGAGACCCGTTCCGGCGCCGCGGGCGTGAGCACCGCCTACCGAGGCGACTTCCACCGCGACCTCCACCCGGACCTCTCGCCGGAGCGGCTCGACCTGCTGAAGGTCCAGAAGGACTTCCTGCTGATCCACGGGTTCCTCGCGGCCGACGTGGACGTCGATGCCTGGGCGGCGCACGAGCCGCTGGCCGCCGCCCGGGAGCGGTTGGCGCAGCTGCCGCAGGCGCTCCCCGGGGCCGCGCCGGCCGGGCTCGCGAGCGGAAGCGACCGGAGCTCCTCGGCGGCTCCGGAACTCGACGGGGCGGCGGTCTGATGGCCAAGTTCCTGATCACGCTGCCGGGCCGGGCGGACGGCGGGCGCGGTGCGAGGCCGGACTTCCCGGGTTTCGTCACCGACCTCCGGCAGGCCTTCGGCCCGTTCGACCACCTGGCCCAGATCGGCAGGGCCGTGGAGATCGCGGCCTTCCACGGGGCGCTGGTCCCCTTCGACCCCGAGGGGGAGGAGTCCCTGGTCGTCACGGCGGGACTGCTGCGGCAGTCCCGCCGACTGCGGGCGGTGGCCGGGTTCCACCCCGGCATCGCCACACCCGTCTACGCGGCCAAGGTCTCCGCCTCCCTGCAGCGCTTCTCCGGCGACCGCCTCGACTGGCGGCTCGTCGTCGACCTCGATCCGGCGGTGGCCCGCGCGCAGGGCGACTTCCTGGAGGGGGCGGACCGCTATGCGCGGGCCGAGGAGTTCCTCACCGTGGCCAAGGGCGTCTGGTCCGAGGAGGGCTACACCTACGAGGGGCGTTTCTACCAGGTGCTCGCGGGCGGGTTCCAGTCGCCGCTCGCCGGGCGGCCGTTCCCCCGAATCCACCTGTCCGGGACCTCGAAGGAGGCCCTGGAGCTGTCCGCCCGCCACGCCGACGTGCACGTCTTCGATCCCGAGGACGACATCGAGGCCGCCCGGCTGCCCGGCGTCGCCTACGGCCTGCGGCTCCCGGTCCTCGCGCGGGACGACGACGGCGAGGCGTGGGAGGCGGCCCGCCGCCTGTGGGTGCGGGGCGGAGGGACGGCGCAGACCCTGCCGGACCCGGACCCGCGCACCCGGCTGTGGCCGGGGTTCGCGCCGTCCGGGTGGGCGGGTGCCCTCCGGCCGGGCTCCGGTTCCTTCCGGGCGGGGCTGGTGGGGTCGTTCGAGACCGTCGCCGCCGGAATCCGGGACTACATCGACCGGGGTGTCGGCGTCTTCTTCCTGGAGGCCGCGCCGTACATCGAGGAGACCTACCGCCTGGGTGAGCGGCTGCTGCCGCTGCTCGCGAAGGAGACGACCCATGTCCGTTGACGTCTACTGGCGTATCGGGACGCACGGCGACCAGCCCTCGCTCCGGCGCAGGATCGCCAGCCGGGGGGAGTGGGCGCCGGTGGTGCCGGGCAGCCTGGCTCCCGGCGTCCGGGACGGGCGGCGTGACGACTACAGCTACGTCGAGCACATGGGCGACGTCGCCCGGGCCTCGGAACTGTCCGGGTTCGTCGGCGGGCTGCTGCCCTCGTTCCCCAACACCGACGACCCGTGGGCGGCGGCGGCCACCCTGGCCAGGGAGACGACCACCTACCGGTTCATGATCGCTTTTCAGCCCGGGTTCCTCCACCCGGTGCAGGCCGCGCGCATGTCGGCCAGCCTGCAGCGGGCCACCGGGGGGCGGGTCGTCTACAACATCATCTCCGGTGGCGGCGGGCCCGACCAGCTCTGGTGGGGTGACAAGGTCGACCACGACGACCGCTACGCGCGGACCTCGGAATTCCTCGACGTGCTCAAGGGCGTCTGGAACGGCGGGCCGTTCGACTTCGACGGGCGCTTCTACCGGGTCGAGGGCGCGGGGCTGCCGGAGGAACTGGCCGGGCAGCCGTTCCCGGAGATCTACTTCTCCGGCTCGTCCAAGGCGGCCATCGAGGCCGCCGGGCGGCACGCGGACTACTACCTGTCCTGGCTGGAGCCGTTCCACGCGCTGGGCGAGAAGTTCGACCAGGTCAGGGCGAACAGCGACCGCGCACCGAAATTCGCCGTCCGCATCGACGTGCTCGCCCGGGAGACCGAGGAGGAGGCCTGGGACGAGATCCGCCGGGGCTGGGACAACATCGACCCCACCGTGCTCCGCGGCGCCACGGGCGACTCCATCGGCTGGCAGCGCAGCCAGTCGTTCGTCACCGGGGCGATCAACGGCTACCGGGACCTGGAGGTCACGCCCAACGTGTGGGGCGGCTTCCACCTGCTGCGCGGCGGTCCGGCCTTCGGACTGGTCGGCAGCTACGAGCAGGTCGCGGAACGGCTGGACGAGCTGATCAACCTCGGCGTCGACGCCTTCGTCCTCGCGGGCGTGCCGCATCTGGAGGAGGCCTACCGCGTCGGCGAGAACGTGCTTCCGCTGCTGCGCGGCCACGACATCCGTATTGGTTCACCACTTTTGGAAGGAACGTCTTCATGAGCATTCGAGTCGGGTATTTCCCTCACAACAACTCCCTGTGGGTGCTGCGTCACCGCGGCATCCTGGAGCGCGCCATCCCGGACGTGGAGTGGGTGGACCTGCGCAGCCTCCCCGCCGGTGACCGGCCCGCGCCGACCGACGGGCTGCCCTCGGTCCACGGCGACCACCTGTTCGACGGCGGCTACGACTTCATCGGCACCGGTTCCACCCCGCCGGTCACCGCCCAGGGCAAGGGGCACGACATCGTCTACGTCGCGGTCTCCGGCTCCCGGCACGAGAACGGCCGGCTGGTCGTGCTGGAGGACTCGCCGATCGCCTCCCCGCAGGACCTGAAGGGCAGGAGGGTGGCGCTCGGGCACGGCTCCTGGCAGACCACGCTGCTGCTGTTCGCACTCGATAAGGCGGGTCTGAGCTGGAAGGACATCGTTCCCGTGGACGCCGGCACCGACGCGGGAGCCCTGCTCCTCAACGGCGAGGTGGACGCGTGGGTCGGCTCCTACCCGTCGCTCAGCAAGGTCGAGGCGCAAAGGGCCGTCCGGGAGCTGGTCGCCACCGACGGGCTGTTCAGCCACCGCTCGCTCTGGTTCACCCGGCGTGACTTCGCCGCCGAGCACCCCGAGCGGCTCGCCGCGATCGTCGCCGCCCTCCAGGAGTCCGACGCCTGGATCCAGGACAACTACCGCGAGGCGGCGGAGCTGTTCGCGGCCGACGACGGCGGCGACGTCGACCACTGGGAGAACGCCCTGCGCAAGCGCCCCTTCGGGCTCAACCCGGTGACCGAGGAGTTCGTCGCCGAGCAGCAGCGCGCCGCCGACCTCTTCCACGCCAACGGCCTCATCGACCGCAAGGTCACCGTCGCCGACGCCGTCGACCCGGAGCTGGCCAAGCTGATCGAGTGACACGAACAGGCGGATGAGCCGGCGGGGAGGGCGGCGACGGCGGTCATCTCGAAGAGCCTTTCCGGGTGAGCGGACGGAGGGTGGGGGTGCGGGGCAGACCGTCAGAGGGTGGCGGGGACCTGGTCGAGGAAGCCGTGGACGGTCTGGATGTCGAGCGGGCGCCATCGGCGCACACCGTCGCCTTCCCTCCGGCGCGAGACCCCGGGGCGGAAACCACGGCGTCTCGGCCGGTAAGGCTGGCGCAGTGCCGTCTTCGACGGTGATCCGGGCTCTGGTCATGATCCGGGCGCTGGGACTCAGGGGTCGTCAACCGGCCGCGAGGCCGTCCGACGGTCCGCCGATCTCGGTCCACTGGGCGTCGGCGCCGTTCCATTGCCATACGGTGCCGCGGTCTTCGGCGAGGCGGTAGAGGTGGTCGCCGACCGCGAACTCGGCGCCGGGGTCACCGATGCGAATCCAACGATGGCCGATGCCGTCATACCGGAAGATGTCCCCGTTGCCGGAAGCCGTCGCGAAGAGCCCGGCCTCACCGGCGTAGATCCGCCCGACCGGACCGCCGATCCTCGTCCAGCGAGTGCCGGAGCCGCTCCACCGGTCGACACCGTGGTCCTTGGCCAGCCGATACAGGTGGCGTTCGCCGTCTGGTCGAACGGATTCCCGGGAGAGAGCGTGCGCACTCGTCTCCGGTGCGTCCGTCACGGCGCCGGCCTCTGCGACACCGTCCGTCCTGTCGGCGAAGGCGTTGACATCCGTGGTGGAGGCGGTGACCTGTGAGGTCCGATGGTCGATCGTTATCGCGGTGCCACCGGCCGCCACCAGTACGGATATCGCCACGACGAAGAAGACCCGGCGCCTGGACCATCGCCCGTCGGGCGCGCCCCGGCGAGCGATGCCCGATGCGCCGCCGTCGCTTGCGGCGCCGTGAACCTCATCGCCGCTGCCGTCACCGCCTCCCGAATTGTCCGCGCGTCGTGCCGGTCCGCCGCGGACAATTCCCTGACCGGTGGGAATGTGGGCGACCGCGCTGTCCTGCTCGCTGTCCTGCCCGGGGTGCCGTTCGCCGGGCGCGGCACGCACGGGCTTCCCCGGGGCGCCGGAGACCTGCGCCTCTCCTTCCGCCACGCGGGGTTCGGGGGTGGTGCGAAGACCCTTCCCGGCGGTCTCGGCCGCGTCGTGCAGATGCTTGCCTCTGGCCAGGAGAGCAGTGCGGGCGTCGGGGTCGCGTACGTGATCGTTGATTATCCGTTCCAGCAGATGGAAGGGGATGACTTTGGCGCCGGACCGGTATTCACTCCAGCTGGTCTTGCCGGTCCTGTACCGTTCGCCCAGCTGCCGGATGGTGACTCCACCGGTGAGCTCACGAAGAAATTCCGCCAGCGCGTTGGCCTGTTCCGTCTCGCCCTTAAGGCTTCCCTGTGGACGCCCCGGACCACCCATGCGCTTTGCCCCCTTGATCGGCTGCGGAAAATGTATTGTCCGTCATTTGGACGCGATTACGAACGAAATCGTTGATGGACAATCACCCGGGGCGCAGCGTGTTCTCCACAGGTTCCCGAATCCTCCTGGAGGCCGCTGTGAGCTCCCTTTCCCCGAACCGTCGTGTCCCGGCCGGACACCGTGCGCGCATCTGGGCGCACCGCGCCGCGGCCCTGGCCGGCGCCACCGTGCTGGCCGCCACCGGAGTGACCGCGTTCTCCCCGGTGGGAGCGGGCGCCGCTACGGAGCCGAACCACTGCGGAAGCTCCTATGGCCTCGTCAAGTCCTGGCCGATCCGGAGCCAGGGGGCCGAGGTCGGTGCCATCGACGTCTACTACAGCAACTCCACCGGACAGAATTGCATCGTGGTGTATCCGAGCCCCGCCTACCCGCAGGGCACGTTCCACCACATCACCGCGGCACTGAGCAAGAGCGGGTCCGACGACTGGAAGTGGGACGGGACCGGCCGGAACTACACCTACTACGCGGGTCCGGTCTACGTATACGCGAAGGGCAGTTGCATCGACTTCTACGGTGAGATGCGGTCTTCCGGAACGGGGGCGGGGGTAGGAAGGGGTTCCGGCGTCGTGGGCAGGGTCAGCAAGAGCGTGAAGAGATTCCTGGAGAGTGAGGCCCGCGTGTCGGAGTATCAGACCAACCGGCACTGCGGCTGAGGTCCTCCCCGCCGAGATCGCGGCTGCTCGCCGGCGTCGCGGATGTACGGGGGCGAGGATTTCGCGCGGCGGGCCGTCGGTGAGGCGGCCCGCTTTTCCTCGGTGGCCGGCGCAACGCTCAGATCGGATCCCAGGGGACGGACTCGTAGATCCGCGTGACCGTCTTCATGAGCTCCCCCTCGACGGGGAAGGACAGGTCGTCGATGCGGGCGACGGGGGCGATTCCCTGGGAGTTGGTGACGAAGGCGGCGCCGAAGGAGTCCAGGTCGGCCAGGCGCACCGGGCTCCGCCGGGTCGGCAGGCCGCCGCCGGGCAGCCTCGGTTCGAGCAGCTGCATGGTGATCCCCCGCAGGGCGGGCGCGTCGGGCCAGACGACCGCGGACCCGTCGAAGAAGGCGATGTTGGTGATCCCGCCCTCGGACACCACCCCGCCGGGACCGGTCAGCAGCACCTCGTCGAAGCCGTCGCGTCCCGCCAGGAGCCTGTGGTGGGCCTGCCCGAAGCCCCCGACGTGCTTGATATGCGGGACCGGCCGTTGGTAGGGGACGGACCGGAGGCTCTGCGGGGTGCCCGGCATCTCGGCGGGCGGCCGTACGGTGACCATGGCGGAGACCCTGTCCTCCGCCTCCGCCCGGGAGACGTAGACCCGGACCGACGCGTCGGTGACGTCGCCGGCGAGCGCGTGCCGGATGTGGCGGCGGATCCGGTCGCGGTCCAGGCCGGCGTCGAACAGCTCCCGGGTGGCCGTGTCCAGCCTGTCGAGGTGGAGATCCAGGCCGCGGACCTTCCCGCTTCTGACCTGCATGGCGGTGAAGTGCCCGTAGGTGAGGAAGGGGGACAGCAGCAGCTGCTCGGCGGTGGCGGTACGGCCGTCGATCTCGATGCGTAGGACGGGCGGACTGGTCATGATCCCTACCATAGTCATCGATTTCCTCGCCCCGCCGTACCCGTCCGTCCCGCGCGGTGCCGGCGCGTCCGGCGTGAGGTCGGTGTTCGCCTCCGGCGCGTCCGGCGTGAGGTCGGTGTTCGCCTCCGGCGCGTCCGGCGTGAGGTCAGTGTTCGCCCCCGGCGCGGCCGGTGTGAGGTCAGCGTTTCCCTTCTCGGGCGGCGCCGACCGAGGCTGGTGTGAGGTCAGCGCTTCCCCTCCCGGGCGGCGCCGACCGCGGCCAGCGTGACGAGGCCGATCGCCGCCATCTGCGTCGGGCCGGCCGCCTGGCCGAGGAACACCATGCCCATGATGAGCGCCACCACGGGTTCCAGGCTCATGAGGGTCCCGAAGGCGGCGGTCGTCAGCCGCCTCAGGGCCAGCAGTTCCAGCGCGTACGGCAGGACCGGCACCAGCACCGCCAGGCCCGCGCACGCCAGGACCACGCCCCAGGACAGCTCGCCCACGGCCTGCGGCGCGCCGACGACCGTCAGGGCGAGCGCCGAGACCGGCAGGGAGACCGCGAGCCCCCCAAGTCCCTGGAAGCGGTCCCCGATCCGCTGGGTGAGCAGGATGTAGCCGGCCCAGGACGCTCCCGATCCGAACGCGAACACGACGCCCAGGCCGTCGATCGCGCCCTGCCAGGGCTGGGTCAGCAGCAGCACACCGGCCAGGGCCAGCAATGGCCAGACCAGACCCCACCGGCCCGACCTTCGCGCCACCGCGAGGGACAGCGGCCCGAGAAGGCTGATCGCCACCTCGGTGGCCAGCGGGATTCTGGCGATCGCCTCGAAGGTGCACAGGGCCGTTCCCGCGCTCACCAGGCCCAGCGCGCCCGCCGCCGCGAGGTCGCCGAGCGGCCTGCCCCGCAGCCGGGGCCGGGCGATCACCAGGAAGATGAGCGCGGCGAAGGAGTTGCGCAGCCACACCGTCCCCGCCGGTCCGATCACCGCGAACAGCGGCACTGACAGGGCGACGCCGGTGTACAGGCTGGTCATGGAGCCGATCGCGAGAGCCGCCGCACCGTTCTGAAGAACCGGCCGTGATTTTTCCTGGTGAACCGTCACGGTGTCCATCGCACAGGCGATCGACCATCCGCGTCCACCGCGAGATGGCGGACAGAACATCCGCTAATAATGGACTATGGAAACTCGCCTGCTCCGCACCCTGGTCGAGCTGAACCGGCGGGGCACCATGCGGGCCGTCGCGGCGGCCACCGGATACGGCACCTCGGCGATCTCCCAGCAGCTCGCCGCGCTCGAAAGAGAGGTGGGCGCCGCGCTCACCGAGCGGACCGGCCGTACGGTCCGGCTCACCTGGGCGGGGCGCCGCCTGGCCGAGCATGCGGAGCGGATCCTCGCCGCCGAGGCGGAGGCCCGCGCGGCGTTGGACACCGGCACCGAGCCCAGCGGCGTGCTGAAGATCGCGGCCTTCGCCGCCGCCATCTCCGCCGACATCCTCCCGATCGCCAGGCGGCTCGCCGTCTCCCATCCCGGACTCCTGCTGGAGGTGCAGGAGCGCGAGCCGGCCGAGGTGGTGGAGCTGCTGGCCGACGGGCAGGTGGACCTGGGCTTCGGCTACGACTACAGCCTGGTCAGGCGCTTCCAGGACGATGGCGGCGCGGTGCGGTTGATGTGCGAGACCCCGCTCATGCTCGCGGTCCCCGCGGCCATGCGCGCACCCGCCCGCATCACCTCCCCGGACGACCTGCGGGCGTTCGCCGACGCCCCCTGGGTGGTGAACTCGCGGGGGGAGGACGACGGGGAGCTGGTTCGCAGGATGTGCGCGACGGCCAAGGTCGCGCATCGGGCCGACAGCCTGGGACTGGTCCTCGACATCGTCGCCGCCGACTTCGGGGTCGCCCTGGTCCCGATCTTCGCCCCACCGCGCGACGGGGTCGTCTTCGTGCCGATGCCGGGACTGGACGTCCGGCGTCGCATGTTCGCCCTCACCCGCCCCGGTGAGCAGGGGCGGCCGGCGATCGCCCTGGTGAGCGAGCTCGTCTCGGCCCACGTGGGAGTCGACTGATGCTCACGGCTCCGAGGCGGACACCGGTCGCCCGACGTTCGGGGACTGTTCTGCTCCGCGGCGGAGATGTCGGCCAGGGCCGAGTCGGAGTCGCGTTCGATGGCCAGGTCCCCGATGCTCACGATGCCGACGGCCCGATCGTTCTCGACCACCGATGTCCGCCGGACGGCGTTGGCGCGCATCAGCCCCACCACCTGGTCGGATGCCCGTGTCGGGAGCGACCGTGACGATGTCGCCGCTGACGGCGTGTTCACCGGCGGATCGAGGGGCGGCCGGCCACGAAGTTCTGGAAGCCGACCTTGACCCGCTCGATCGGGTCCCGGATCCGCTTCTCCCGCCACTCGGCCCTGCGCAGCTTCCGGGAGCCCGGCCGGTAACGGTGCCGCGCCCAGGGTGAGCCGGGACGGGCCAGCCGGATCGCGCCGATCAGGGCCAGCGGGGTGATGTAGATCCCGAGCAGGCCGGTCCAGATCTTTCCTTTGATCAGGGTGATGAGCGACAGCAGCGTGTTGGTGCCGATGATCAGGGCGATCTCGGTGCGGGACAGGATCTGGCCGTTCGCCCCGGGGTTGAGCGCGTCACCGAGCTCCAGGGGGCTCGCGCCGAGCAGGGCCAGGCCGCACAGCGCGGCGGCGACGAACACGGCGTCCACCGACAGACGCCCCTGCTGCGTCCAGTAGACGTCGTCGAGATGGAGGACCAGCGCGAACTCGTCCAGCACGAGCGAGGTTCCGGCGCCGAAGAGCGCGGCGAGAAGCCCGGCCGAGATCGAGGTGTTGTCCACCACCGCCAGCCCGCTGATCCCGCCCACGCACATGAAGACCAGGCCGAACACGACGTGGTGGATGTGCATGCCGCCCGGGGCGACGTTTCCCGGCCACCATCTCACCTGGGCTCGGATCAGGCGCACGCTGATCCGGATGAACAGGAAGGTGGCGATGAAGGAGACGAAGAAGCAGAACAGCCGGAGCTTTCCCGCCGCCACGATCTCCGTCGTGAACCACGACCCCACACACGCCCCCGCAGTCAGGTGAAAGGGGGATCTCGGCAGGCTATCAACCGCCCCGGCGCCCCGGCTCGACGGAGTCTCAGTGTGCCGGTGAGGGTCTGTCGGCGGCTGATTCCGGACCGGGCGAATCCGGTGTGGTCAGTCCGGGTGATGCTGGTGCTGCAGGTAGGCGGCGGTCTCGGGGTTCGCCGGGAAATAGGCCTCGATGGCCAGTTCGGCGACGGTGATGTCCAGCGGGGTGCCGAAGGTGGTCATCGTGCTGAAGAAGACGAGCTCCCGGTAGCCGCGGCGCAGGCGCAGGGGGATCACTATGTCACTGTGCCCCAGTCGTTCTATTTCGGGTTCCGGTTGGTCACAGGGGTAGTCGTCGAGCTCGCGCCAGAGCTCGGTCAGGCTGGGGGCGGCGGTGAGGCTGATCTGGCGGCGCAGCCGGTGCAGCAGGTGGGCGCGCCACTCGCCCAGGTTGATGATCCGCTGGGCCATCCCCTTGGGATGCAGGCTCAGCCGGAGCACGTTGACCGGCGGGACGAGCAGCTCCGGTGCGACGCCGCGCAGCAGCACACCGGTGGCGGCGTTGCGATCCACCAGGTTCCAGCACTGGTCCACGACCACCGCCGGATGCGGCTCGTGCCCGCTCAGCACCTGTCCGATCGCTTCCCTGACCGACGCCATCTGCGGCGAGTTGAGCGGCGTCTCAGCGTAAACCGGCGCGAATCCACCGGAAAGCAGCAGATGGTTGCGCTCACGAAGGGGAATGTCCAGCTCCTCGGCGAGGCGCAGGATCATGTCCCGGCTCGGCTTGGACCGGCCGGTCTCCACGAAACTCAGATGTCGGGTGGAGATGTCGGCCTGGATGGCGAGGTCCATCTGGCTCATCCGCCTGCGCTCCCGCCACTGGCGCAGAAGTTCGCCGACTGGCCGGGCCGCGCTGGTCGTGGTCACAAATTACACGATAACCGGCAAAGTTTGGTCAAACCATTACTGTCCACGTAATGCGTGTCGTGATGTGTCCCCGGCCCGACACGCCATGGAAAGCGCGTCGAAGGCCGCCGAGCGAGGCTCGGACGGGGGCGGAAGGACGGCATCGGGTCGTGCCGAAGGATTACGAAACATGGGTTGCGTAAATCCATGAGTGACGAGTAATCTCATTTTCGCTACCCAGGTAGCGGAAACGAGGTTCCCATGGCTGACGTCAGACGAGGACGGCCCCGCGACACCGAGGTCGACGAGCGCGTCCTGAGGGCGGCCACCGACATGCTCCTGGAGCGCGGTTATGGCGGGCTGTCCACCGAGGAGGTGGCCGAGCGGGCGGGGGTCGCCAAGACCACGCTCTACCGTCGCTGGCCGACCAAGGATCATCTGGCCATCGCGGTGATAGCCAGGCTGCAGAGCGACGACGCCATCACCGACACCGGCGACATCCGGCGGGATCTGACCGACTACATGGAGAAGATCGCCGACGCGCTCAACCGCATGCGGTCCGCCGGAAGGCCGCCCGGGCACGACGACCCGTCGGCGGGCGTCGTGGCCGAGCTGGTCGCCGCCGCGGCGCGCCACGACGACATCGGGCAGATGGGACGCCTCCTCTTCACCCGGCGCAACGCCCTCGCGCTCGACCTGATCGAACGGGCGCGCCGGCGCGGCGCGCTCCGCCCGGAGCTCGACCCCGGTGTGCTCCTCGACCAGCTCGCCGGAGCCCTCTACTACCGCGTGCTGATCACCGGATCCCCGGTGAACCGCGCCTACGCCGAAACCCTGGTGGCCGCCGCGCTCGCCGGCGCCGAAAACTGAGACCGACCCTGGTGGCCGCCGCGCTCGCCGGCGCCGAGAACCGAGACCCAGAACCGAGACAAGGACGACCATGTCACTGATCACCCCGCAGAGCCCCCAGACCGCCGTCATCCGCTCCGTGGACGCCGAGGTCGTGCTGGGGCCGCCGGCCACGGGACGGCTCCTCCTCGACTCCAGCTCCACCGGCGGCGCGCTGAGCAGCGTCCGCATGACCCTCGGAGAGGGTGCCGACGGAGCCACGCCGCACCATCACACCTCGGCCAGCGAGCTGTTCTACGTCCTCGGCGGCAGGCTGCAGGTGCTCGCCGGGGAGGAGGTCCTCACTCTCGACGAGGGAGACATGGCCGTCGTCCCCCCGAACGTCGCGCACGCCTTCGGCGCCGCTCCCGGCTCCGAGGCCGACCTGCTGATCGTCGTCACTCCCGGGATCGAGCGTTTCGACTACTTCCGGCTGCTGGCGCGGCTGCAGAAGGGCGAGGCGACCCTTGAGGAGCTCCTCGACTCCCAGGAGCTCTACGACAACCACTTCGTGGACAGCCCGAAGTGGAAGCAGACCCGGGGGTGACCGCCGGCCTCGTGAGGCCGTACGAAAATGATGTGCGACGCGGTGGCGGGTAGATGTCCGGAGCGGGCCGTACGCCGAGACCCAGGAGGTCCTGGCCGGCTACCACCTGTAGATTAGGCATATACCTAGGGTGCCTAGGAAGTGTGGTCGTGGAGGTGGTGTATGGCTCGTGCGGGACTGACGACCGACCGGGTGACGAGGGCGGCGGCGGATCTGGCCGACGAGATCGGGTTCGACAAGGTCACGGTGTCCGCGCTGGCGCGGGGCTTCGGAGTCAAGGACGCCAGCCTGTACTCCCACGTCAAGAACGTGTCGGACCTGCGGGCGCGGGTGGCGCTGCTCGCCGCGGGCGAGCTCGCCGACCGCATCGGCGAGGCGGTGGCGGGCCGGGCCGGCAAGGACGCCATGGCCGCGTTCGCCCACGCCTACCGGGATTTCGCGAAGGAGCATCCCGGCCGCTACGCGGCGACCCAGATCCAGCTCGATCCCGAGATCCTCGCCGGGTCCGCGGCCTACCACCGCAACGTCGAGCTCACCTACGCGATGCTGCGCGCCTACGGGCTGGTCGAGCCGGACCTGACCGACGCGGGACGCCTGCTGCGCAGCGCGTTCCACGGCTACATCAGCATCGAGGCCAGCGGCGGGTTCGGCCATCCCCGCGACGTGCAGGCGTCCTGGGAACGGGCGATCGACGCCCTCCACATCCTGCTGGAGCGCTGGCCCTCCTCATCCGCCGGATAGGTCGCCTTCGTGTTCGCCGCGGTCAGTGCGACGCCGCTGACGGTGTGGGCGTGGGTGTCCGGCTGACTTTGAACGCGGAGTAGCGGTAGGTCCGGACGTAGTCGATCAGGAACGCCGACGGCAGATAGGCGTCGTTCGGCTGGCCGAGGTGACCTTCCAGGCTCAACACCATGTGCCGCGCCATGTCGACGTACGCCGGGTCCGGCGGGACCACGTCCCAGGCGAGCTTGCCGTCGGCGAAGAAGCGCAGCCTGCCGTTCCTGCGTTCCAGGCCGTACACGTGGTAACCGGTACTGGTGTCGGCGACTCCGAAGTCGAAACGCTTGTCGCCGTCGACGTGGTGGTTCTCCGCCGAGTACGGCCAGACCCACCTGTGCAGGGTGGACACAATCCGGCTGTAGCTGAACGTCTCATGGATGTCGATCTCAGGGTTGGGGTTGTGCTCCACCGACAGCGGTGAGGACTGCAGCCAGATGGCACTGAGCACGTTCGCGCGAGAGTCGAGGACCTTGGCGCGCACCTCCACATAGCTGTCACCGGGCACGTCGAACTTCGACTCGACGGCCCCGAACGTGTACGGGGAGCCGTTGTAGCTCTCCTTCTTCGCGGTGAGCAGCAGGTTGCCGTCGGCCACGCTCACGTTCGAGGGATTGAACGCCCCCACACCCGACTTGGCGTACCAAAGGCCTGTCCGCCACTTGGCGGCGTCGAGGCCGGTGCCGGTGAACTCGTCGCTGGCCGCGCTGACGAGCGTCCGCTGTAAGATCGGCTTTGACGTTATCGGGCCTGCGGCGTCCGCGGTGCTCGTGGCGCTCATGGCGGCTGTGAGGGCGAGCGCCGCGGCGCCCGTGAAGAGCGCGCGTCGCCGACGGGCTTGCTGTTCGTTCACGTCATGTCCGTTTCATATGCGATCGGCGCGACCTTCATGATCTTGGTCGTGTCGTCAGCTTAGTGGTCATCAATGTCGAGAGGAAACGGCTCCCGCGGTCCTTCACAGCCGCCTGTACGCCACGCGAGAAGGCCGGTCGTCCATCCAGGCCCCGCGATCATTTCCGGTCGCGATGCCAGCCATGTTGATCAGCGGCATCGGCGTCGCCAGCCCGTTGAAGACCCTGTTCCCGACGACCGAGACGATCGTGCGGACGGCGGGGACGACACCGCTCAACGCCAGGGAGGTCGCCACGCCGAGGCCCAGGGCCTGGTGCAGTAGGTAGTAGTAGGCGCCGAGCGGCAGCGCCACGTCCACCAGCAGCGGCTTCAGCGCCGCGCCTAGGCCCGCGGTCAGCGGCGGCTGCGGACCTTGGTGGTCAGGCGGTTGAGGATGCGCTCCCACTCGGTGCCGAAGGGGTTGTCCTGGACGAGGTAGGTCCAGGTGGCGGTGGGACGTTTGAGGCCGGCGCCGGCGAGGTCGAGGCCCTCGGAGGTGATCGTGGCGGTCTCGAACGTGGCGATCGAGCGGGACTCGATCTCGGCCAGCATGCGCTCGTAGGCGGGCTTGGCCTCCTTGTTGAACTCGTCGATCGGGCTGAGGCGACCCAGGGCGCGCAGATGGATGCCTTCACGGAGCTCGCCCAGGTAGGCCAGATGGTCGGCCCAGCAGCGGTCGAGGTGGAACAGGACGATCTGCCGGGCGGCCTCGCCGAGCGTCTCCTCGCCGACGGCCTCCGCCAGCTCCGACCACCGCTCGGGAGCCGCCCCGGCCAGCGCGTCGCCGGCCGAGTCGCCACGCAGGACCTTTTCCCGGAGGCCGAGGATCATGCTCCGGTGGTGTTCGAGGAGACGGGTGTAGCGCCAGGTGTTGCGGTGGATCTCCATGTTGACGCCCTCGGCGACGCGCTGGGCGTGACCCACGAGATCGCGGTCGGGCACGCCCTTGGCGTACTCGTCGGCCACGTAGTGGGTGATCAGGTCGTCCTCGCCGCTCACGTAGAAGACCGAGCCCCCGGGGTCGCCCTGACGGCCCGCCCGGCCGCGGAGCTGGTCGTCCAGGCGGCTGCTGGTGTGCCGGCCGGAGCCGATGACGTACAGCCCGCCGAGCTCGTCCACCCCCTCCCCGAGACGGATGTCGGTGCCGCGCCCGGCCATCTGGGTGGAGACCGTGATCGCGCCGCGCTCCCCGGCCCTGGCGATGATCGACGCCTCTTCGGCGTCGTTCTTGGCGTTGAGGACCACGCACTCCAGGCCGCGCCCGGCCAGCGTCAGGGAGAGCCGCTCGGACTCGGCCACGTCGAGGGTGCCGATCAGGATCGGCCGCCCGGTCGCGTGCACCTCGACGATCGCCTCGACCAGCGCGTGGTCCTTGTCCATCGCGTACTCGAAGAGCCGGTCGGGCTCGTCCGTCCGTACACACGGCCGGTTGGACGGGACCACGGCCACCTTGAGGTCGTAGAACTCGCGGAGCTGGTCCCCGACCGCGACCGCCGTGCCGGTCATGCCGCACTTCTCGGGATAGCGGGTGATCAGACCCTGGACGGTGATCGAGTCGAGGATCTCGCCGGTCTCGGAGGGGGACAGCGCCTCCTTGGCCTCGACCGCGGCCTGTAGGCCGTCCGGCCAGCGCTGCAGCAGGGCCACCCGGCCCCGGGACGGGTTGATCAGGTGGACCTTGCCGTCACGCACGATGTAGTCGACGTCCTTGGTCAGCAGGGCGTGCGCGTGCAGGGCGAGGTTGACCTCGGTCAGCGTGGCGGCGTCGTGGTAGAGCTCCAGGCCCAGCGCCTGCTCGACGGTGTCGATGCCCTTGGTGGTCAGGTGGACGTTGCGTGCCTGGTCGTCGAGCTCGTAGTGGTAGCCCTTGACCAGCTGGCGGACGAGCGCGGCCATCTCCGGCACGGAGCCGCCCGGGTCGGCGGCCCCCGCCAGCACCAGCGGCACCCTGGCCTCGTCCACCAGCACCGAGTCGGCCTCGTCCACCAACGCCACGTTCGGCTCGGGCACGACCAAGTCGGCCACGTCGGTGCGGGTCCGGTCGCGGAGCACGTCGAAGCCGATCTCGCTGACCGATCCGTACGTCACGTCCTTGGCGTAGGCCGCCCGCCGCTCCTGCGGCGTGGAGGTCTCCGCGATCCAGCCGACCGAAACGCCCAACGATTCGTACAGCGGGCCCATCCACTCGGCGTCCCGCTGCGCGAGGTAGTCGTTGACCGAGATCACGTGCACCCGCTTGCCCTGCAGGGCGTATCCGGCGGCGGCCATGGCCCCGGACAGGGTCTTGCCCTCGCCGGTGGCCATCTCGGCGACGTTTCCCGACAGCATGGCGAGCATGCCCACGAGCTGCACGTCGTACGGCCGCAGGCCCAGCGTGCGGTGCGCGGCCTCCCGGAGGATCGCGCAGAACTCGGCCAGGTCGTCCACCGAAGGCCGCGGCAGCTCGGTGAGCGCGCCGATGCGCTTCTCCCGGGCGCCGGCGTCGGCCACGGTCCGTTCGAACGGCGCCAGGTCGATCGAGCCGGGACGCTCCAGGAAGCGCCTGATGAGCTGAGTTATCGAGGCCACGTTCCCTCCAACGCCCGTTTCCGGGTCCACGTTCCCGCTGTCGGATCACCGTACCGACCCGATGGATCCTCCGTCTCCGAAGACGGCGCGGTAATGGGCGGCGCGAGGCGGTCCGGCCGGCCGGACGACCTTGGATCCCTGCCCGCCGGCCGACTCCGGAATCAAATTCTGTTCGATGTGGACACGCCTGTCCGTACGGGACAGGCTTGGTCCGTGGCATCCTCCACCCTCGGCCCTTCCGCTCTGGAGACACGATGAGCCTGTCCGACCTGCAGCCGATCCCCACCGACCAGCTCGTCTTCCGGCTGCCGCAGAAGTTCGACAGCGTGCGGCAGGAGCGCCGGCATCGTCAGGAACGCCTGGTGGCCGCGCTGCGGCTGTTCGGCCGGTTCGGCTTCGAGGAGGGCGTGGCCGGGCACATCACCGCTCGCGACCCCGAGCACACCGACCACTTCTGGGTGAACCCGTTCGGCGTGTCGTTCAAGAGGATCCGCGTCAGCGATCTCATCCTCGTCAACCACCAGGGGCAGGTGGTCGAGGGGCGCTACCACGTCAACCAGGCCGCGTTCGCGATCCATGCGATGGTCCACCAGGCCAGGCCGGACGCGGTCGCCGCCGCGCACAGCCACTCGGTGTACGGCAAGGCCCTGTCGTCGCTGGGCACGCTCCTGGAGCCGCTGACCCAGGACGCCTGCGCGTTCTACGAGGACCACGGGCTGTTCGACGACTACACCGGTGTGGTCGTCGAGACGGAGGAGGGCCGTCGCATCGCCCGGGCGCTCGGCTCCTGCAAAGCGGTCATCCTGCGCAACCACGGCCTGCTCACCGTCGGCGACACCGTGGACGCCGCCGCCTGGTGGTTCATCACGATGGAACGCTCGTGCCAGGCCCAGCTCCTGGCCAAGGCCGCCGGTCCGACCGTGCCGATCGACCATGAGAACGCCAAGCTCACCCACGGCCAGATCGGCAACGACCTGGTCGGCTGGATCAACTTCCAGCCCCTGTACGACCAGATCGTCACCGCCGAGCCCGACATGTTCGACTGACGGTGCAGGCGGAGGGGGTGTCTCCCCGCCGGTGGGGCCCGGAGTCTCCGAAACCCCGGGCCCGCTTTTCTCCGACCGCTTTTCCGGGCGGCGGAGATTCAGCCGGTGTTCTCGCAGAAGGCGACGTGGCCGGCGTTGTATCCGTCGACCCAGCCCTTTCTGTCCCAGTCCGCTGATTCGTCGTAGGAGAAGCTCGTGCCCTTGTCGCAGCCCTTGGCGTCCATGAAGCCCTTGCGGTAGGCCTTCCAGTACGCCTCGGGTTTCGCGCCGGCGGTCGGTTCCGTGGCCGACGCGCCCGGCGGGACGCTCGCCACGATCGTCTGTGCCGAGGCGGGGACGGCGGAGAACTGGGACATCGCGGCCGCTCCGAGGACGGAGGCCGTGAGAAGTGCCGAGCTGATCAGCGTCAAGCGCCGCTTGTCGTTCATGGCGTTCCCCTCTGATCGGGCCGCCGGCGGAGACCGTCCGGCGGCCGGTTCACTATGGCCACGATATGAGCGGAATTGTTAAGAGAAAAGGCGATTATTTGATTGTTGTCTTATCCTTGAATCAAATATGGGCGATGGATTTTCCATTCCCGTTCGGTTTATTTCTGCGACATGAGGAAAGTCATGAATTCGCCGCTATAATGTGGCGGCCGGGTCCGCGCTCCCGCGCTTCTCGTCGAGGGCCGGCAGGGCGACGGCGGCCAGCAGCAGGACCGCGCCCGCGACCGACTGCGCGGTGAGCCGCTCACCGAGGACGAACACCCCGATGACCGCCGCGCCGACCGGTTCCACCAGGCTGATCACAGCGGCCGTCGTGGCCCGCACCGCGGCCAGCCCGGTGAAGAAGAGGCCGTAGGCCAGGGCCGTCGGAACCGCGCCGAGGTAGGCGATGATCACCGAGGAGGTGAGCAGGTCGCCCCGGGGCAACAGGCCCTGGGCCAGCGCCAGGGGAAGCAGGCAGAGGCCTCCCACGACGAACCCGCCCATGGCGGTGGCGTACGGCTCGCCGGCGCGGGCCCGGTTGAGCAGGGTCACGCCCGCGTAGCCGGCCGCCGACAGCAGCGACCAAGCGGTCCCGGCCACCGAGAAGGCGGCCGATCCGCCGTCGAGGGTCAGCATGGCCAGACCGGTCAGGGCGACCGCCACCGCGCCCAGCCCCGCCACGCCCAGTCGCTCGCCCAACAGCAGGCGCGCGCCGGCGGCCACCAGGACCGGTGTGGCGCCTATCGTGATCACTGTGGCCACGGCCAGACCGGATTCGGCGATCGCCGCGAAATAGGCCGTCTGGTAGACGGCCATCGCCCCGCCGGTGACCACGATCCGCCCCAGACCGGCGGGACGTCCGAGACCGAACAGGCGTGCCGCCAGCAGGAGCATCACCGCGCCGGAGGCGAAGCGCCAGAACGAGGTCGAGACGGGGCCGAGGCCGCCCGCCCGGTAGAGCAGCGCTCCGGCGGCGCCGCCGGAGCCCCAGGCGGTCGCCGCGATGGACACGTACAGCAGACCCCGCCGTACGGAAACGTGCGTCATGGATGTCTCTCCAGATGAGGTGGTCGTCGTCGGATGCGCACGTATGCAGGCGGCAGCCACCGACCGGATCACCCGGATCCGGTTGTCAGGAGAGAGGAGCGCCCGTTAGCGGGCGCGCGGCGGGGAAATGATGAGCGTCGGCACAGGGCGACCCTAACCGGGCCGCCGCCGCCCCGGCCAGCGGTTATCCGGCCGGACCGGAATTCATGATCCGCCCGCAATCCTGACGTCACTTGACAGGTATAGGCGAAAAGGTGAGGTTCATGACGACGACCGCGAAACTCATCGCCGTGACCATCGACTGCGCCGACCCCAAGCGGCTGGCGGAGTTCTACGCGGCTGTCCTGGGCTACGAGGTCCAGTACGCCGAGGACACCTACGCCGGCATCGGCGACGGCACCATGAGCATCTACTTCCAGCAGAACCTCGAGCGCAAGCCTGCCGCCTGGCCGGGTTCGGACAAGCAGTTCCACCTCGACGTCCGGGTGCCCGACGTGGACAAGGCCGTCCACGACTACCTGGAGCTCGGGGCCACCAAGCCCGACTTCCAGCCTGGCGAGGGGGGCTGGGTCGTGCTCGCCGACCCCGACGGGCACCTCTTCTGCGTCTGCCCGACCCGCGACTAGATCCCGGTTCCCGGCTCAGGCCACGCAGCCCCGGATCCGCCGCATCGACCCCGGGACGTCACGTAGTCGATCATTCCCCTAGACTCACGCGACGAAGATCAACGAAAGGAAGCACATGGGTGCTCGTGGCAAGCTGGCCGCTCTGGCAGTTGCGGTGACGGTCTCTTCGGGGCTGGTCGCCACGGCCGCGCCGGCGAGTGCGGCCGGCCCCTGCGGCAGCGGTTACAACCTGGTCGGCACCTACGACATCGCCTACGAGAGCGGCACGAAGACAGGCACTCTCGAAGTCCGCTGGAACTCCAGCACGGGAATGAACTGCGCTCTCGCCTACGGGTACGGCGACCACTACGGTGCCGAGACCTCCAAGTGGGTGGAAATCAGGCCTTCCGGTAGCAACTCGTGGGACTCGGATCATGGCGTCTACAAGTACTACGCGGGCCCGGTGTACGCCTCCGCTCGGGGCCGGTGTATCGACATCTTCGCCCTCGTGAGCGACGCCACCATAAGTCTAAGTAACGTTCACTGCGGCTGATCTCGACCGTCGGATTCCCGGGAACCGTCACGGTCGCGGGACCGGTCATCCGGCCCGGCACCTGAGCCGGGAAGCAGGCGCGGACCCGCTCCTCCAGGTGGTGTGCGTCGGCCGGCGTGCCGGCCTGCAGACGGGGGCGAGCCGAGTGCGGGGGGGACGATACTCGGCCGCAGGCCGCCCTCCTGAACGATCCCGTGAAGCCGGCGGCCGTGGGCGCGGCGGCGGAATAGGGGTTTGATCCCACTTGGGAGACCCGTTACCTACTCACCGGGCGCTCTAAGCTTGCGGGATGACCCAACTGCCGTTTCTTTACCTATGCCCGATCACCCCTGGCGGGTGGCGATGACATGGGTCGGGATGTCGATCGCTCTGATCGGCGCGCTGGGCTACGCGCTGGGCGCCGCGCTCCAGCAGTTCGAGGCGGTCTCCGCGGGGGCATCGCTCAAACTGATGAGGCGGCCCCGCTGGTGGCTGGGCGGCGTGATCGGGTTCGCCGGGGCATCTTTGCACGCCGTCGCGCTGAGCTTCGCGCCGCTGGTCGCGGTGCAGCCGATCAGCGTGGCGACGCTGGTGTTCGCCGTGCCGCTCGCCGCGATGCTGCACGGCAGGCGCCCGCGCAGGGCGGAGATCATCGGGTCGATCGCGGTGGCCGTCGGCCTGCTCGGCCTGATGCTGCTCGTGCCCGCGCACGCCGTGACGCCGCACATGACGAACCCGGAGGCGTTCGGTTTCCTGGGCTGCGTCGGACTGGTGGTGCTGCTGGCGCACCTGGCCGGGCGGAAGGCGACGGGCGCGGCCAAGGCGCTGTTGCTGTCGATCGGCGCGGGCGCGGTGACGGCCAGCGTGTCCACTTTCGTGCGAGTGGTGGGCGGCGGTCTCGACGGTGACCTGAGCAGGCTGCTGACCTGGTTCACCGTCGCGATCCCCGTGTTGCTGGTCTGCGCGGTGGTGCTGCTGCAGAAATCCTACGAGGTCGGCTACTTCGGCATCGCCTACGCGACGGTGCAGGTGGTCGACCCGATCACCTCGATCCTCGCCGGGGCACTGCTGCTCGACGAGGCGATGCCGACCGGCCTGTCGAACATGATCCCCGCGCTCTTCGCCGCCGCTCTGCTGATCTGGGGAACCGTCACGCTGGGGCGGCTCTCTCCGGACCACGGCGGCAGCCACGCCCCCGCCCGCGAGACGGCTCCGCTCTCGTCGTAGCCCGTTTCCGGGGCGCGCTCCCGCCGGGACACGGACCGATCAGGCGGTGGGCGGTCGCCAGGCGAGCACCTCGTCCAGTGCGCCGGTAAGCCGCTTCGGCGACAGCCGCCAGGCGAGTGCGATCCCCAGGTCGCGCAGCGATACGGCCAGCGGGTTGCGGATCTGGGTGGCGCGGGAGATCGCGGCGGACCGGGCCACGATCTTCGAGGTCCGCTCCAGCCGGGCGGCGGTGTATTCGGCCAGTCCGGCGTCCTTCCCCGCCACATGGGCCAGCACCACCGCGTCCTCGATCGCCTGGCAGCCGCCCTGTCCCATGTTCGGGGGCATGGCGTGGGCCGCGTCGCCCAGCAGCGCGATCTTTCCCCTGTGCATGGAGGGCAACGGGGTGGGGAGGTAGTAGACGTCGTTCCTGAGGATGTTCTCCGGCGGGGTGGCGTCGATCAGCGCGGGAATCGGAGCGTGCCACCTCCTGAACCGGCGCATCAGTTCGGCTCGCTGGTCCCCGCCGCCTCCGCCTGCGGGGACGGCATCGGTGCCGTAGCAGTAGGCCAGGCCCCCGGCGAGCGCCATGAAACCGAAGATCTTGCCGTCGCCCCAGGTCTCGAAGGTCTGACCGGGAATCCCCTCGCCAGGGACGAGCATCCGCCAGGCCGTGACCCCGGAGTAACGCGGTCCGGGGTGGCCGGGGAACAGTGCCGTCCTGATGGGGGAGTGGATGCCGTCGGCGGCCACCACCAGGTCGGCCTCCATCTCGTCCGTCACGGCACTCGCCGGTTCGGCCTCTGGACCCTCGGACCGGAAGGTCACCCGGCCGCTGATCGGATCCGCCCCCGTCACCGTGATGTTCAGTCGGACCGTGTCGGGGGCCAGGCGCGCCGAGAGCGCGTCGACCAGGTCGGCGCGGCGCAGCAGCACCACGGAGTCTCCGTGCTGGGCGGAGGTGTCCTCCTCGGCGGCCTTCAGCAACCACTGGCCGCTCATCGCCCGCCGTATGCCGCCCTCGCCCTGGATCGCCGACAGCCTGCGAACCTCGTCACCGATGCCGAGCGTGTCCAGGGCCCTGATCGCGTTGGCGAAAACGGACAGCCCGGAGCCGACCGGCTCCAGCGACGGGGCGCGCTCGAACACCGTCACATCCCAGCCCCGCTGCTGCAGCGCCACCGCCGCCGTCAGCCCGCCGATCCCCGCTCCGATCACCACTGCACGCGCCATGTCCCTCTCCCTTACTACGAATGTAGTGGACGCTACTACGATAGTAGTTAAACTACAAATGTAGTATCAATGGATGAAGTCCCAACGTGCCGAACTCGTCGCGGAGACCGCCATCACGCTGCTGGCCGAGCGGGGCGTGCACGGCCTGACCCACCGGGCGGTGGACGAGGCGGCCGGGTTGCCGCCGGGCTCCACCTCCAACCTGGCGCGCACCCGCTCGGCGCTCCTGGAACTGGCACTCGAGCGGCTCACCGAGCTGGAGACCGCCGCGTTCGGTTCCGTCCTCGGCGGCGCGGAACCGGCCATGCCCGACGGGGTGGACAGGGCGGCCATGCTGGACATGCTCGTCGAGACGACGGCCAAGGTGCTGTGGAAGCAGCTCACCGTCGACCGCCGCCGGACGGTCGCCCGCTACGAGCTGGCCATGGAGGCCACCCGCCGTCCCGAGCTCCGCGCGGTCTACGACGAGGCGGGACGCCGCTTCCGCGACCCCGCCGTCGCGATGCTCGTCGCCCTGGGGTCGCCGGATCCGGTACGGCACGGCCGCCAGATGGTCGCTTTCAGCGAGGGCGTGATGTTCGATGCCCTCATCGGGGCAGGGACGCCGCCGACCCTGGAGGACCTCCGCCTCGGGATCGGCGAACTGCTCCGGGGGATGCTGGCGTAGCCGCCGTGCGCCCGGCTGTCATCGTGCCCGTCGTGTCCGCCGTGCGCCGGGCTGTCATCGTGCCCGTCGTGTCCGCCGTGCGTGCCGCGTCCGCTGGTCCGTCGTGTCCGCCATGTTCACTGTGTCTGTCGCGTCCGCTGGTCCGCCGCGCTCACCGTGCCAGCAGGCGGGCGCGGTGGGCGGGCCATTCGTCGTCGAGGATGCTGAAGTAGGTGGTGTCACGCCAGGTGCCGTCCGTGCGGCGGCGCTGGCGACGCAGGACCCCTTCGTGGACGCCGCCGATGCGCCGGATCGCGGCCTGGGAGCGGGTGTTGAGGATGTCGGTCTTGAGCTGGACGCGGTTGAAGCCGAGCTTGCCGAAGGCGTGGTCGATCAGCAGGACCTTGCACTCGGTGTTCACCGCGGAGCGCCACACGGCCCTGCCGTACCAGGTCCAGCCGATCTCGATGCTGTCGGCGTATCCCGGGGTGGCGATGTAGGTGGTCCAGCCGACCGCTCGGCCCGTCTCGCGGGAGATCACCGCGAACGGCACGCTCTCGGGATCACCGATCAGCTGCTCCGCCGTCCTCTCCAGGTCACTCTCCTCACGCGGGGTGGAGATCGGGAGCCAGCGCCACACCTCCTCGTCGCCGCCGCCGGCCAGGAACAGGTCGGGGACGTGGGCGAGGGTGAGCGGTTCGAGCCGTACGGCATCGCCTTCGAGCGTGATGGGGGCGGGCATGAGCGCGGTCATGGAGGAGACCCTAGGACAGGTGGCGGGACGGTCAGAAGGTCCACTCCGGGGCGCGTCCCGGCGACCACTTCGCGACCGGCTTCGCCGGCAGGCGCCACCGGTGGTGCGGTCGCGGCTGGCGTTGTCACCGACGTCAATGTTTAACATCGGAGCCCTTCCCCGAGGGAATCCCTCCCTCCTCATCGATTGGACACCGATGACCGTCACGGCCGGCCCCGACGACCGCGCGCTCCTGCTCGACCACGACCGGCGCTTCTTCGACGCTCTGATGGCGGCCGACGTCGCAGGCCTGGACTCCCTGCTGGCCGACGACTTCGTCCTGGTCGCCGTCAACGACGGCGCGATCGCGACCAGAGCCGACCTGCTCGACCTGGTGTCGTCCGGAACCCTCCGGTTTCCCGCGGTGGAGTCCTTCCCGGATGAGGCCGTCGTCCGCCGGATCGGAGACGTCGGCGTCGTCGTGGGGCGGACCGGCATGAGCTTCACCGGCGCCGACGGCACCGCCTTCACCTCCGGCAGCCGGTACACCCACGTCTTCGCCGCCGACTCCGGCACGGGATGGCGGCTCCTGTCCGCGCAGGGCACGGAGATCAAGCCCGGCTCGTGACGCCGTCTCCCTCCGGTTCCGATGGCGTGGTGCCTCTTCGGGGCGGGGTCGAGGTCTTCTACGGGCTCGAAGGGCACGGGTTCGGCCAGGAGGTGTGTCGACATCCATACCGTCCGGTCGGTACGCTCCAGGGAGACCGTGAGGAGAGCCCATGGATTTCGCCTTCGACGCCACCACCGAGGAGCTGCGGGAGCGGCTGCTCGGCTTCATGGACGAGTGCGTCTATCCGGCCGAGGAGGCCTTCGAGGCCCAGGGGGCCGAGAGCGGCTGGGCCAGCCCCCCGCTGATGGAGGACCTCAAGCAGGAAGCGCGCAGGCGGGGCCTGTGGAACCTCTTCCTGCCGGGTGAGCATGGGGCGGGGCTGACCAACCTGCAATACGCCCCGCTGGCGGAGATCATGGGCCGCTCGCCCCGGATCGCCCCCACCGCGACCAACTGCGCCGCCCCGGACACCGGCAACATGGAAGTGCTGTCCATGTTCGGCAACGACTGGCAGCGCAAGGAGTGGCTGGAGCCGCTGCTGCGCGGGGAGATCCGGTCGGCGTTCGCGATGACCGAGCCGGACTCCGCGTCCTCGGACGCCACGAACATCGCGCTGTCGATCGTCCGGGACGGCTCCGAATACGTGATCAACGGCCGCAAGTGGTTCGCCTCGGGGGCGATGAACCCGAACTGCAAGATCCTCATCGTCATGGGCAAGACCGACCCGGAGGCCTCCTCGCACCGGCAGCAGTCCATGGTCCTGGTGCCGCGTGACACGCCCGGCGTGGACATCCGGCGGGGCATGCACGTGTTCGGCTACTCCGACGCCGACCACGGCGGCCACGCCGAGATCGTGTTCGACGACGCCAGGGTGCCGGTGGACAACCTGATCGGCGAGGAGGGCGGCGGCTTCGCGATCGCCCAGGCGCGTCTGGGGCCGGGGCGGATCCACCATTGCATGCGGTTGATCGGCATGGCCGAGCGGGCCGTCGAGTTGATGTGCACGCGGACCCTGTCGCGAAGCACGTTCGGAAAGCCGATCGCCCGGCAGGGAGTCGTCCAGGACTGGATCGCCGAGTCGCGGGTGAGGATCGAGCAGCTCCGCCTGCTGGTGCTGAAGACCGCCTGGCTGATGGACACCGTCGGCAACCGCGGCGCCCACACCGAGATCCAGGCCATCAAGATAGCCACCCCGCGCGATGTGGAGTGGATCCTGGACAAGGCCATCCAGGCGCACGGCGCCGGAGGCGTCAGCCAGGACTTCCCGCTGGCGGGCCTGTGGGCGGGCGCGCGGTCCCTGCGGCTCGCCGACGGGCCTGACGAGGTGCACAAGCGCTCCCTGGCCTACCGCGAGCTCAAAAAGCACATGACCTGAACCCGCGTCCCTCCCCGCCTCCACCGCGGAAAGACGTTCCCATGAGTGGAAAGACGTTCCCATGAAGGGACGTTCCCGTGTCCGGGCGCGTTCCCATGAAGGGACGTTCCCGTGTTCGGGCGCGTTCCCGTGTTCGGGCGCGACCGGGACCAGATATCCGATGAAGCCAGACACCCGATGAAGGGAGTGTCCGTTCGTGGCGTTGGACGAGGAGACGATCAGGGAGCGCGCCGTCGCGTTCCTGGCCGCGCACGACCCCGCCGGAGACCGGCTGGAGTTCCTGGAAGCCCGGTTCGATGCCGGGCTGGCCTGGGTGCACTTCCCCGAGGGGCTCGGTGGTCTCGGCGCTCCACGGGAGCTGCAGAACGTGGTGGAGCAGGAGCTGGCGGGGACCCCGCAGCTCGACACCGGGGTGCAGGCGATCGGGCTGGGCATGGCCGCACCGACGATCCTGACATTCGGCACCGACGAGCAGCGCAGGAGGTTCCTGCGCCCGCTGTGGACGGGCGAGGAGATCTGGTGTCAGCTCTTCAGCGAGCCCGGCGCCGGATCGGACCTGGCGACGCTCGGCACACGGGCGGTCCGCGACGGCGACGAGTGGGTCGTGGACGGGCAGAAGGTGTGGACCTCCGGCGCCCACCACGCCCGCTGGGCGATCCTGGTCGCCAGGACCGACGCGGACGTGCCCAAGCACCGGGGACTGACCTACTTCGTGTGCGACATGCACGCCCCCGGCGTCGACGTCCGGCCGCTGCGACAGATCACCGGTGAGGCCGAGTTCAACGAGGTCTTCCTCACGGGCGTGCGGCTCGACGACTCCCTGCGGCTGGGCGAGGTGGGCGACGGGTGGCGGGTGGCGCAGACCACGCTCATGAACGAGCGGGTGGCGATCGGCGGCGCGCCGGTCCGACGGGGCGGCGGCATGGTCGGCGTGGTCGCCGAGACCTGGCGGGCCCGGCCCGAGCTGCGCACCCACGACCTGCACCAGCGGCTGCTGCGGCTGTGGGTGGAGGCGGAGGCCACCCGGCTGGCCGGAGCACGGCTGCGCGAGCAGCTCTCCGCCGGGCAGCCGGGCCCGGAGGGCTCGGGCATGAAGCTATCCTTCGCCTCGCTCAACCAGGCGCTGTCCGGGCTGGATGTGGAGCTGCGCGGGGAGGAGGGACTCGGCTACGACGACTGGACGTTCCGCCGCTCCGACAGCGTGGACTTCTTCGGCCGCGGCCCCGGATACCGCTACCTGCGGGCCAAGGGCAACTCGATCGAGGGCGGCACCTCCGAGATCCTGCGCAACATCGTCGCCGAGCGGGTGCTCGGCCTGCCGTCGGAACCCCGCGTCGACAAGGACGCGCCCTGGAAGGACCTGCCCCGGTGACGGCTCCCGGCCCGATGACGGCTCCCGGCCCGGTGAGCGGAGCGGGGGGCGCGGCGGTCCGCATGACGAACGAGGAAGCGGCGGTCCGCATGACGAACGAGGAAGTGGCGGTCCGCATGACGAACGAGGAAGTGGTGAGCGACCAGTGACGCTTCTGTACACCGAGGTCGAGGAAGAGCTGCGGGCCTCCGTGCGGGACCTGCTCGCCGACCGTAGCGGTCCCGACGCCGTGCTGAGGCGGCTCGAGTCCGCCTCGCCGTACGACATGGACCTGTGGAAGACGCTGTCACGGGAGATCGGGGTGGCGGGCCTGCTCGTGCCGGAGGAGTACGGCGGGGCGGGGGCGTCGGCGCGTGAGGTCGCGGTGGTGCTGGAAGAGCTGGGGCGGGCGGTGGCGCCGGTGCCTTTCCTCACCAGCTCGGTGCTCGCGACGAAGGCCCTGCTGGCGGTGGGGGAGGAGGACCTGATCCAGGAACTCGCCTCCGGTGAGACCACGGCGGCGCTCGCGGTGTCGCTGGCGGCCTCGCCGTACAGGCCGCTGCCGCAGAGCGTCACGGTCACCGACCGGGGGACACTGAGCGGGGAGGTCAGGGCGGTGGCCGGCGCGGACGTGGCCGACGTGCTGCTCGTCCCGGTCGGCCAGGCGCTGTACCGGGTGGAGGCCGGGCACGTCCGGGTCGACGTGGTGCCGTCGCTGGACCTGACCCGGCCGATCGCCACCGTCACGTTCTCCGACGCCCCGGGTGAGGTGATCGGCTCCTTCGACGCCCGCCGGGTGCTGGGCTTCGGAGCGGGTCTGCTCGCCTCCGAGCAGCTCGGGGTCGCGCAGTGGTGCCTGGACACGACGCTCGCCTACATCAAGGAGCGCCACCAGTTCGCCCGGCCGATCGGCTCCTTCCAGGCGATCAAGCACCGGATGGCCGACCTCTGGCTGGATGTGGTGCGTGCCCGCGCGGCGGCCAGGAACGCCGCCGACACGCTGGCGTCGGCGTCGGCGTCGGCGTCGGCCGAGGCGATCGAGGCGGCCGAACTCGCGGTGGCGGTCGCCAAGTCCTGGTGTTCCGAGGTGGCCCTGCACGTCGCCGAGGAGACGGTGCAGCTCCACGGCGGGATCGGGATGACCTGGGAGCACCCGGTGCACCTGTATCTCAAGCGCGCCAAGTCCACCGGGATCGCGCTCGGCACCCCCGGCGCCCACCGGGACGCGCTCGCGGTCCTCGCGGATCTGCCCGCTCCCGTCTGACCCACGTCGGCACGACGGCGACGGCGGCATGAGGGCGACGGCGGCGTGAGGGCGACGGCGGCGTGAGGGCGACGGCGACAAGATGACACGACGGCGGCGACACGACGGCGGCATGAGGGCGGCACGACGACGGCCCCCGGCGCGGAGCCGGGGGCCGTCGTCGTGCCGGACGATGCGGGAAGGTCAGTGAACCGGGTCGCCCTCCTCGCGGGCGTGCCGGGGGAGGAGGAAGCCGACCAGGAAGGTCAGCGCGACCATCCCCGCGACCACCCAGAAGGTGCTCCGCGCGGCGGCGGTGGGGTCGCCGCCCATCGCGCCGAAGAAGACGGTGCCGAGCAGGGCCACCCCGAGCGCCGCTCCGACCTGCTGGAGCGCGGTGAGAGTGCCGGAGGCGGAGCCGGTCTCGTGCGGCTCGACGCCGGCCAGCGCGATCTCGAAGTACGGGCCCATGATCAGGCCTGACCCCAGGCCGGTGACGAGCAGCGCGGGGGTGAGCTGCCAGGGGCTCACTCCGGGTTCGAGGAGCAGCAGCAGGGCGACGACGCCGGCCGTCATGATCACGGCACCCGCGTGCAGCACCCGGCGGCCGTGCTTCCTGACCGCCTGCACCACGCCCATGCCGACGATCATGCCCACGGAGAGCGGGACGCCGGCCAGACCGGCCTTCAGCGGGGTGTAGCCGAGGCCGAGCTGGGTGTAGAGATTGAAGACCAGGCCGAACCCGCTGAAGGCGGAGAAGTAGATCGTTCCGGTGAACATGCCGCCGACGAACGCGCGCTTGCGGAACAGGCTCGGCGCGACCAGCGGGTCGCCGCCCTTGCGGTTCTTGCGCGATTCGTACCAGCCGAAGAACGCGAACACCGCCGCGGAGCTGGCCATCATCACGAACGTCCAGGCCGGCCAGTCGTACTCGCGGCCCTGGACCAGCGGGAAGACGATCAGCAGCGAGCCGAGGGAGGCCAGGAGCGCGCCGGGAAGGTCGAGCCTGACCGCCCGGGTCAGCCGGGTGGCGGGCAGGAACCTCATCGCGGCCAGCACCGTGACCAGGCCGACCGGCAGGTTGATCAGGAAGACCATGCGCCAGCCGGTGCCGAAGAAGTCGGCGTCGACCAACCAGCCCGACAGGATCGGGCCGCCGATCGCGGACAGTCCCATGATCGGGCCGAACGCGCCGAACGCCGCCTGAAGCTCCTTCGGCGGGAACATCTCCTTCATCATGCCGAGCCCCTGCGGGACCATCGCGGCGCCGAACAGACCCTGGATCACCCGGGCGGCGATCACGGTCTCCGGCGAGACGGAGATCGCGCAGAGCAGCGAGCCGACCACGAAGCCGGTCGCGCCGATGAGGAACATCCGCTTGCGGCCGACGATGTCGCCCAGCCGGCCGCCGGTGAGCAGTCCGGCCGTCATGGCCAGCGTGTACGCCGCGCCCAACCACTGGATCATCGAGGTGCCGCCGCCGAGGTCGGCCTGCATCGTCGGGCCGGCGATGTTGGTGACGGTGGCGTCGAGGAGCTCCATCACGGAGCCGGCGAGGATCACGAAGAGGGCGGGCCAGCGCCATTTGTACGGCGCGGACCCGGCGGCTTCCTGTGCCTCCACCGGGCGGATGTCGAGGGTGGTCATCGCTCCTCCAGAGCCTGTCGTTCGGGGGTAAGTGAACGTTACGAGGCATTGCGGAAAGGTTGGTTCCGCAATCGGACGCGAAGCGTGGATCTTCTGCGGAGCGGTGTGATTTTTCGTGAGGACGGCCTCTTCGAGGGCGATGAGTTCCTCTCGGAGGCGGCCGGGCGTCGTGAAGAAGTGAAAGAGGGGGCTATTTCGGCCGCAGGGAGGTGAGGAGCAGGTCGGCGAAGTGCTCTCCGACCTCGGCGCCCGACAGCGGGCCCTCCGCGCTGTACCAGGTGCCCAGGTGGTGGACCGAGCCGAAGAAGAAGTCGACGACCATCTCGGCGGGAGTGTCGTCCCGGAAGGTGCCCTCGCGCTGCCCTTCGATGACGAGGTCGCGGAAGCGCTCGTGGTAACGGCGGCGTTCGGCGCGGACGTTCTTGCGGGTGTCGGGGGCGAGCAGGTGCATGGAGCGGAAGAAGATCTTGGAGTCGTCCAGGTTCTCCACCGTGGTCCGCACGACGTCGGCGGCGGCGGCGTGCAGGCGCCCGGCCACCGGGCCGGGGCCGTCGGCGAGGCGGGTCAGCCGCTCCATCTGCATGCGCAGCACGCGCCCGTAGATCTCGTGGAGCAGGTCGTCCTTGGAGTCGAAGTAGTGGTACATGGCGCCCTTGGTGACGCCGGCCGCCGCGACGATCTCCTGCACCGAGGTGCTCTCGAAGCCCCGCTCGGCGAACAGGCGGGTGGCCTCGCCGAGCAGGCGCTGCCGTACCGGCTCCTGATCCTGAGTCATTTGTCCCCCTGATGTCGTGCGGCAAGCATACCGACTGGTCGGTCAAACTGGCGGGCAGGTATCGAGGTTGTGTTACTTCCATCACCTTTGGATGCCTGGGGCCCCCGCCCGGGTATTTCATAGCTGAGGGATCTTCAGCGTCGCAGATCCGCCTCCTTCCATCTCTCGTCGACCCCGGAGGGTTCGCTGTGCCCGGCGGATCAATCTACGTGACGCCTGATGACCAGGTTCACGGCCTGTCGCCCCAGGTCATGTACGAGCAGTTCTGGATCAAGGACGCCGAGCACCGCCGGAAGGCGCGTTGGGTCAAGGCGGCCGCCGGACTGGTCGTGGGCGTCCTGCTCGCCTACCGCTTCGACCTGCCCTCGCCCCCGGTGGTCGGGGTCGTGACCGGTCTGCTGGCCGCCGCCGCCGACATGTTCTGGGCCTGGCACTCCTACGAGGCCACCGCGGTCTGGCGGGGCAGGCGCCGGGGCGAGGTCATCACCGGCAAGCTGCTGCGCCGTAAGCTCCGCAGGCACGGCTACAACGTCCTCGACGGCCGTGCCGTGCCCGGACAGGCCTCGATCGACCACCTCGTCATCGGCCCCGGCGGTATCTGGGTGGTCGACAACGAGGCCTGGCACCCCGAGACCGAGATCGCCAGGTACGGCGAGCGGCTGTTCCTCGGCGAGAAGTACGGCTCCAAGGTGGCCAAGGCGCTCGTCGACGCCTCCGACTCCCTGGCCGAGGTCCTCTCCCGGGAGTCGGGCATCTCCGTCACGATCGAGCCGCTGCTCGCCGTGCACGGCGGAGAGCTCCGCCGGACGGTCACCGCCGAGGGGCTCACGCTGCTCAAGCCGCGTCTGGTGGCCCGCTGGATCCTGCGCGGGCCGCGCGCGGAGTTCGACGAGAATCAGGTGGAGCTGCTCTCCCGGACCGCCGCCCGGGTGCTGCGCCGGATGGGCTGAGCCGGGCATGCCGTGCTCATTTCCCGCGCGATCCGGTATGGCTCCGCCCCAGCCCGAACGCGGCGAGCACGGCCACGGCCACGGCCACGGCGACGGCGATCCAGCCGGCGCCCATGACCGCGACCCATCCGGCCACCGTTCGCTGTACGGTTCTCGCGGCGCCGACGATCGGATCACCGGTCGAGGCTCCCGCGAAAACGCGCAGTTCGTACCAGCCGTAGTAGACGACGTACAGCCCGGCGAGCAGGAGCAGGCCGCCGCCGATCCGTGACGCGTACGGCAGGATCCGCCGCAGACCACCCACGACCGCGCCCCTGGCCAGCGCGACGGCCAGCGACAGAAGGACGACGACCAGCCCCATGCCGAGCGCGTAGGCCACGAAGACCGCCAGCCCGCCGAGCACCCCGCCGCCGACCATGGCGGCGGAGACGACCGCGAGGAACGGTCCGACCGTGCACGACAGCGAGGCCACCGCGTAGGACAGCCCGTACCCGTACAGCGATCTCACCGACATCGCCGGGCGGCCGGTGGCGAGCTTCGGGGTGCGCGGCGACAACTCCCCGCCGCTCAGTAGCCACAGCCCCAGTGCGGCGAGGGCGACGCCGATCACGATCGTCAGCCAGGGGAGGTACTTCCCGACGGATATGGTCAGCGGGGTGAGGACCAGGCCGGACAGGCCGAAGACGGTGACGAACCCGCCCGTCATCGCGGCCGAGAGCTTGAGCGCCCGCGGCACCGGGCCGGAGCGAGCGCCCGTGTCGTCGGCGAGGAGCATGGTCAGGTAGGCCGGGAGCAGAGCGAAGCCGCACGGGTTGAACGCGGCCAGAGTGCCCGCGGTGAGGGCCAGCGCGAGCGGCAGGTCGGCGTTCACCGCCGTAGCGATCCCGGCGGAGACGTCGTGCTAGCCGGCCAGTAGCTTCGTGACATAACCGGTCAGCTCTTCGGTGGTGAGCGGCCCCAACGTCCGTCTGTTCCAGCCGTTCGGCCTCATGAACACGTAAGTGGACTGCTCGCTGACCCCCAGCTTGGTCCAGACCACGCCCTTGTCGTCGGAGAGCTGCACGATGGTGCCGGTCTTGGTGCGCTGGACGAACTCCTTCATCGCCGCCTCGGTGTCGAGGCCCGCGACACCGATGAAGGCGACGTCATGGAACTTCGCCGAGGCCGCCCTGACCGCCGGCGCCTCGTCATGGCAGTCCACGCACCACGGCGCCCAGAACCAGAAGACCACATACTTTCCCGCCAGGCTCTCGCCCTTGAAAACCTTGCCGTCCAGAGTTCTGGCGGTGAACTTCAGCGCGTCGGGAACGGTCACCGCCGCGGCGGAAGACGACGCGGCCGAAGGCGACGGCTCGGCGCGGAGCGCACCGACTGAGCCGTACCCCCGCGCTCCGCACGCGGTCGTCAGCAACGCGGCGGTCATGAGGACCGCCGCCGTACGGGTCCTCACCACCACTCCAGCATAACCAGATCCCTATCCTGCGCTCACCTGCCGGGCGGGCGGCGCCCGTCGCGACCGGGCGGCGGCTTCAGGGCGTCTGGCCGGGCTTGTCGACGATGCCGGAGTCCAGCACGGACATGGCGCTCGTCTGGCCGTCGTTCACGACCTTCACACCGAGGTAGTGGTAGTCGCCGGGGTCGAGGATGTAGTAACCCTTGCCTGCCGCGCCCAGGTCGAGGACGACGCCGATGCCCTTGCGCCCGTCCCCGTCCGTGGCGTTCTCCTCGATCGTGACATTCGGGATCTTCGCCAGGGCCCGGTACATCCCCGCGGCCGTGTCCGGAGGGATTATGGGCCCGAACTTCATGTACCACCCGATCGCCCCGAAGGCCTTGACGTCCTTCTCGGTCCCCGCGGGGCACTCCGGCTCGCAGATCGACATCGGCGTCAGCTCCTGCGGGAGGTTGCGGAAGTGCTCGAGCAGCGCGTCCGGATCCGTGGGGAAGCCCTCCAACTCCCGCTGGGTCTTGGCGGGGTATGTCGGGCCCTTCTCCTTGCCCATCTTCAGCCTGCCGCCCTCGCGGACGGCGTTCCCCTCTCCGTCCATCCGGGCCCAGTGCTCGAACGTCGGGAGATCCCCCCTCAAGTGCTGCGACTCCTTCATGTAGATCCACTGGTCCGGGCGGATGTCGGCGGCCTCGGTGCTGGCGGCGACGAGCGCGGCGCGCTCCAGCACCGATGCCGCGGAAGGCGGCCGGACCGCGACCGGACGCTCCACCGGTTCCACGGTTCCCCCGAACCGGGTCGCGGCCAGGACGGCGACGGCCAGCGCGCCGGCCCCGGCCAGGGAGAGCCCCCAATGTAGGCGCGGCGCGGACCGCGCCGACCGGCGGCGGGGCGCGGAGGAGTCCGCCCGGATCTCGGCGAGCAGCCGGTGTTCCTCGGCCCGCACATCGGGCTTTTCCGGAACCTCGTCCCGCAGCTTCTTGAGAAGTTCGAGCTCGCTCACGTGTTCATCCCTTCGAATACGGTCGGATCGATGTCACCGAGTGCCCGGCGAAGTCTGCTTCGAGCCCGGCTGACCCGCGAACGCACGGTCCCCACCGGTACGCCGAGCGCCTCCGTGGTCTGCTCGTACGTGAGATCTGCCCACGTCACAAGCAGCAGCGCGTCCCTGTTTCCCCGAGGGAGCCCCGCCAGCGCCGCGGCGAGCCTGCGCCGCGCGCCGTTCGCCACCACTCTCTCGTCGACCTGGTCGGTGAACGGCTCGGTCACTGAATCCGCCCCCGTGCGGCTCAGCGCCCGATACAGGGCGATCTCGCGGCGGCGGTGCCGCCCGATGAGGTTGGTGGTGATGCCGTAGAGCCATGACCGCGCGTCGCCGCGAGCCGGGTCGTACGAGTCCCGGTTCTGGAAGGCCGCCGCGAAGGTCTCGGCGACGACGTCCTCGGCGGGGTCCTGGCCCAGCCGCCTGATGACATAGCGCTTGAGCGCCGGCGCGTGGCGGGTGAACAGCGTGGCGAATCGTTCAGGCTCATCCCGGGACCACGCGATCACCGTGGCGTCGTCGGCCGCGTCCGTGCCCATGTCCGGGTAGAGGTCCGTGTACGTGGCCACGAGTGGAGGCGGTAGGTCCGTCCGGCTCTGTTGTCGCATCTCATGCCTCTCGGGTCTCTGCTGTGACACCGGTAATTGCCGCCGGGCGGACCTGCGGTTCCCACGATTTCAGGAAAAATCAGGGTTCGATCGCGTAGCGGACGGCGCTGCCGCTGTCGGTCGTCGGATTCGCTCCCGAGCTGGATCAGAACAACACCGCGCCCGTCCATCCGTCACCGTTCCGCCACCTCGAACCAGACCGACCTGCCCGCCTCGTCGTCGTGACGGGACGATCCCCAGGCGGTCGCGAGCAGATCGACCAGCCACAGGCCCCGGCCGCCGTCGGCGTCGGCTTCCGGCACGTGCACGGTGGGGGCGCTGGTGGCCGAGCCGTCGTCGGTCACCTCCACGTGGACCACTCCGGGGTCGAATGTCATGTGGACCGTCACCCGGCCGCCCGCCGTACGGCCGGAGTCGGAGTGGGCGACCGCGTTGGTGACCACCTCGCTCAGCAGCAGCAGGACGTCGTCGAACGCTGGAGGCGCGAGCCGTACGGCCAGCAATCCATGTGCCCAGGCGCGGGCCGCCGGTACGGACGCCACCTCGCCGGGGAACTCCCTGCGCCACGAGCCGTGTCGCGCGTCCGTGCAAGGGATCTCCGGGACAGCGTGGGGCCTGATCCGCTCCTCCGATCTCATGCGCCCACCTCCGCCATGACGATGTCGGCCGCGTTGTCGGCCGTCGCCAGCACCCATTCGCTCCGCGGCCACAGGCGCGCCCACCACGGCCGCCAAGTGAACACCCAGCCGCAGTAACGCCGGATGACCGTGATCCGGGCCAGGGTTCCCGCCGCCGAGTGGACCTCCAGGATCGGCTGCCCGCTCACCGGCAGGACCAGCGAGGTGCGGACTCCGAGAGCGCGCAGGTCCCAGCCGAGCCGTACCAGGTGGACGAACCGTTCCCGCTGCTCCGTGGTGGTGGTGGGGTCCGGGGGTTTCCGCTGGGCACGTGCGGAACGGGAAAGGCCATATTCCTGATCGCGCATCACTCGTCTCGATCCTGTTCGGCGGGAATTCAGATCGCTTTCTTTTCCTTCCTGTCGGAAAGAGAAAGCGTGTGCTTAGATTGCCCTTGAGCAGGTTAAACAATGGCGATATCCGCAGGCCGGAGGATGGCTGGTGATGACGGTCCACGGTTTGTCCAAACCGGCTTCTGGCATTTCCGTCGTAGCAGGAAGTCCGTTTTTCTCTTTTTGGGGATGAATGCGATGAGTGTCGAGCCTTTTCCCGACCCCGGGTCCCCCCGCGTGCGGTTCGGCGCCGAGATGCGTCGCCTGCGAGAGGAGGCCCAGCTCTCCCAGGCCGCCGTGGCCTCCCGTCTGGGATGCACCCAGACCCAGGTGAGTCGTCTGGAGGCCGCCACCCGGACCCCGTCGAAGTCCGACGCCGAGCGGCTGGACCGGCTCTTCGGCTCGGACGGCAGCGCGTTCTTCGCCGGGATGCACCGGCGCATCGTCGCCCGCCCGGGCAGCCCTGCCTGGTTCGCGAACTGGGTCGAGGAGATCGAGCCCAACGCCCTCGTTCTACGGTCGTGGGACCCACTGCTGATCCCGGGCTTGCTACAGACGGAGTCCTATGCCCGGCACCTTTTCAGCCACGGCCCCCGAGCTACTCCCGACGAGGTGGAGGAACGTGTCCAAGCCCGTATGCGCCGTCGGCGAATCCTCGACAAGGAGCATTCTCCTCTTCTCCTGGTTCTCATCGACGAGGGAGTGCTACGCCGTAAGGTCAGCGGCTCGCAAGTGATGGGCGAGCAGCTCGCCTATCTATTGGAAGTCGCTCAGCGGCCCGAAATCTCCATTCAGGTCGTTGATCCAGAGTGCATGGCCGGACTGGCCGGTCCTTTTATGATCGCTGAGCTTCCGAACGGGCAGCCGGACACCGTTCACGCGGACTCTCCGGTGGAGGGGCAGGTTACGGCCGACCCTATTTATGTGGCTTCGATATGGAACCGCTATGAGGCGATACGCCGGTGGGCTTACCCTGACCGTATGTCCCTCAAAATGATCGAGGAAGCGAGGCGGGAATGGACCTGAGCGCCGCCGTGTGGCGGAAGTCCTCACGTTCTTCGGACAACGGAGGTCAGTGCGTCGAGGTCGCCGACAACCTGCCGGGCGTGGTCGCGGTCCGCGACAGCAAGGATCCCGATGGTCCCAGGCTGCTCTTCACCCCCGCCGAGTGGCGCTCCTTCGTCGGCGGCGTCAAGGCCGGAGATTTCGACCGTCTGACCTGATCGCCTGGGACACAGGCCGCCGGGGGCAGGTCCCGCCCGGCATAGGTGGCCAGGAAATGGAAGGAGGACCGGGGACGCCGCCGGATGTCGAGGTGCATTACGTCTGCAGACCGGGTGAGGCGTTCACACGCGCGTACCGCCCTGCCCCGCCGTTGCCGACGGCGGCTTCAGACATGTTTCCGGTGATCCCACGTGTTTCCGCAGGTGGTCTGGGATAGTGACTGCGTGCGTAAGGTACACATCGAGGCCAAACCAGATCACCTCCTCCGTCTTGCCCGCCTGAAGGACCCGGTGGGCGCGGTCGTGGAGATGATTTGGAACGCGCTGGATGCCGAAGCGTGTCAGATCAGCGTCGCCATCGACATCAACGAACTGGGCGGAGTCGAGTCGGTCAGCGTCACCGACAACGGCCACGGAATGCCCAATGCCTCCTGCGGAGGATTATTTGGCGGCCTGGGCGGCTCATGGAAGATCAAGGCCAAGGTCTCGCCCGAGCTGAAACGTGGCCTGCACGGCCGCAGCGGGCAAGGGAGGCTCCGCGCGTTCGCCCTGGGTGAGCAGGTGCGCTGGATCACGGTCGCGCAGGCGCTCGACGGTCGCGTCGAGCGCACGGTCATCAGCGGGGCGATCGATCGGCCGGCGGATTTCGACATTTCCGAGCCGGATCATGTGAACGACTCGCCTGGAACGCGAGTTGAGGCGCTGGTCCCGGCGGACTTCGTCACCCGCTTGGTCCAGGACGACACGGCTCAGCAGCTCGCCTCGACCTTCGCTCCGTTTCTCGCTGCGAATCCCGATGTGAGCATCACTTACCAGGGGAAGCTGCTCGACCCGGCCACTGTCTGGGCTGACATGGCGCAGTATCCAGTGCCGTGGCCGGACCTTAGCGGACATGCGGATCCGCTGCTCCGCGTCATCGAATGGCCCAAGGACGTCGGCCGGGTTCTCGCCCTCTGTGATGCCAGCGGCGTCGTGCTGGATGAGGTTCCGCCGGGGATTCAGGCGCCGGGATATCACTTCACGGCTTATCTCCTGTGGGACGGGTTCGTCGAGCGGCGGAGCGATCTTCCGCTGGCGGAGATGGATGAGATCGCGGGCCTTCTTGAGGCCGCACGGGAAACGCTACGGGGGCACTTCAAGGAGCGTGACCGGGAGCGCCGAGCCCGGCTGATCCAGGAGTGGAAGCGCGAGGAGGTCTATCCCTATCCGAAGGAGCCTACTGAGCCCGCACAGGCGGTCGAACGCCAGATGTTCGACGAGGTCGCGACCACGATCGCACGCCGTCTCCCTGGTTCGCAGCAGAGCCGGAAGACTACTCTCCGGCTCCTCCGGGAGATCATCTCCCATGACCCCAACGGTCTGTATCCGATGTTGGACGAACTGTTCCGTCTGCCGCAGTCAGAGCAGGAAGAGCTCAAGCGTCTTCTCCAGCGGACGAGTCTCTCCGAAGTGATCAAAGCGACCGGGCAGGTGGCCGACCGGCTGGATTTCGTCGCCGCGCTAAAGAAGCTCGTCTTCGAACCGGAGATCAGCAGAACGGTCAAGGAGCGGAGCGAACTACACAAAATCCTTGAGCGCGAGACATGGATCTTCGGGGACGCGTACGGGCTGATGGTCAGCGACCAGAGCCTGGACGCCGTGCTCGACCGTCATCTGAAGGCTTTGGGCCGGGAGCCGGAGGGCGGCCAGTCCGATCCGGTGCGTAGAGAGGACGGCCGGCAGGGGATCGTCGACCTCCTGCTGGGCAGGGCTCATCGCGGAAGTTCCGGCAGGGAACACCTGGTGGTCGAGCTCAAGGCTCCCAAGGTGAAGATCGGCCAGACCGAGGTCGGCCAGATCAAGAGTTATGCCCAGGCCGTTGTCAGTGATCCCCAGTTCAGGGATGCCCGGGTCGCTTGGGATTTCTGGGTTCTCTCCACAGAGATGGACGACGTCGTCCGGCGAGATGCCACAGCCCCGAACCGCCCACCGGGTTGCATCGCCGAGTGGGAGGGCGGCGTCCGCATCTGGGCGAGGACTTGGAGCGAGATCATCGACGACTGTGAGGATCGCCTCCACTTCTACCGCGACAGGTTGAATCATGACCCTGCGACCGAACATGCGATGGAGTATCTCCGGCGGGTTCACGGCACCGTGATGCCTGAGGTGACCACACAGGCGTAGCCTCATCCAAGACTTGGAGGTCAGGCTGAGCGTTTGTCATGATGCACGCCGAGATCTGATGGTCCGTGAAGCGCACCTACGAGCGCCGCGAGGTGCCTGGGAAGCCGGGGCTCGTCGAGGTGCTCTCCGGAAGCACTGTCCAAGGCGTCGTCGTCGAACTTCATGGCTCCAGTGTAGAAGGCCGCCCTTTGCCGACAACGGGACTTGCCCGAAAGACATCGCGCTGAGCCGGGCGTCGGAGAACACCTCGTTCTTCGATATCAGGCGAGTTCCTCGATGAAGGCCGCGAGCTGGACGATGTTGCGGCATTCGTGCATCGGGACGATCGCGCCGTAGGCCGTGGCCAGCGAGTCGCCGGTGTCCCACTGGCTCACCGGCTCCGGGTTGAGCCAGTAGGCGTGCCGAGCCTCCCCGCTCAGGCGTCTCAGCGTCTCCAGCGCGGGCGGCTGGTAGTTGGAACGCGCGTCGCCCAGGATCAGCAGAGACGTCTTGGGCCCGATGGCGTCGCCGTAGCGCTCGGCGAACCGTTCGAGCGCGTTGCCGTAGTTGGTCCGGCCGAACCGCACCATGTCGGCCTCCCGGGTCAGCCGGGTCATCGCCTCCACCACGTCGGCGCCGGGGACGAAGAACCGGGTGATCTCGTCCACGGTGTCCACGAAGCCGAACGCCCTGACCCTGGTGAACTGCTCGCGCAGCGCGTAGGTCAGCAGCAGCGTGAAGTGGGCGAAGGAGGCGACCGAGTCGCTGGCGTCGCAGAGGACGACCAGCTCGGGCTTGTGCGGGCGGCGCGGCTTGTTGAAGGTGGTCAGCGGCACCCCGCCGCTGGACAGCGAGGCCCGCACGGTCCGGCGGAAGTCCAGGCGGCCCCGGTGGCCGTGCCGGTGTTTGACGGTCAACCGGGCGGCCAGGCGGCGGGCCAGCGGGTGGACCTCCCTGCGCAGCCTGGCCAGGTCGGCCTTCGTCACCCGGAGGAAGTCGAGCTGCTCCAGCGGAGGCCGTACGGCGGAGCGCGCGATCCGTTCGATCCCGGAGTCCTCGGCGATGCGGCGGCGCACGTCGGTGGAGACGGCGTCCTCGAACCGCCGGGTGTTCTCGCCGATCCGCTGCCGGGCCACCTTCTCCGCCAGGCCTCCGCGCTCCTGGCCGGCCAGCACCTCGGCGAGCAGCCGGGCCATGAGCGTCTCGGGGGACAGCGCCCGCAGCACCGAGTAGGAGAACCAGTTCTGCCGCCCGGGGCCGGCGGGCTGACGGCCGAAGCGCTCCACCATCGCCCGGGCGAACTCGTTCATCCCGTCGGCGCCCAGCAACAGCTCGGCCAGCCGGTCCCGCAGCTCGCGGAGCTCGGCGACCCCGGCGGTCTCCAGGTCCGGGACGTTCGGGCCGTCCGGGCCGTCTTCCGGGTCTTCCGGGTGCGAGCCATACAGGCCGGTGGTCGAGGCGGGGAACCACAGATCGAAGAGCGTGTCGAAGCCGGGCCGGTGTGAGGGCCGTTTGACCAGGGTCGCGGCGTAGGCGGCGCGCAGTGACTCCCGCTCGCCCAGATCGATCACCTGTAGCGCCCGCGCCGCGTCCAGCCCCTCGGCGAGCGACACGGGCAAACCGGCCCCGCGCAGCGCGTGCACGAACGCGACGTGCCGGTCGAGGAGGCTCATGTCCGGCCTCCCGCCCCACCGGTCCGACCGCTCGCGGTATGGACCATGCCACAGACCACGGCGCGGATCACGGCGCTCACCGGGCGGGTCACGGGGTTTCCGGTGCGGGTCACGCTCACAGCGCGAGCTCCTTGCGCGCGCGGGTCTGGTCGGAGGCGTGCTTGAGGACCACCCCGAGGGTGGCGCCGACCGTCGCCTCGTCCAGCTCGGTACGGCCCAGCGCGAGCAGCGTGTTGGCCCAGTCGACGGTCTCGGCGATCGAGGGCGCCTTCTTCAACTCCAGGGTGCGCATCGTGGCGACCGTGCGCGCGAGCTGCTCGGCCAGGCTCGCCTCGATCGCGGGCACCTGCGCCAGCACGATGTCGCGCTCGCGCTCCGGCGTCGGATACTCCAGGTGCAGGTAGAGGCAGCGCCGCTTGAGCGCCTCCGACAGCTCGCGGGTCGCGTTGGAGGTCAGCACCACGTACGGCCTGCGCACGGCGGTGATCGTGCCGAGCTCGGGGATCGTGACCTGGTAGTCGGAGAGGATCTCCAGCAGCAGTCCCTCCACCTCGACGTCGGCCTTGTCGGTCTCGTCGATCAGCAGGACCGTCGGGGTCTCGGACCGGATCGCCCGCAGCAGGGGCCGCTCCAGCAGGAACTCCTCGGTGAAGATGTCGTCGTGGGTGGCGTCCCAGTCCTGGCCGTTGCCGGCCTGGATCCGCAGGAGCTGCTTTTTGTAGTTCCACTCGTACAGCGCCCGAGCCTCATCGAGCCCCTCGTAGCATTGCAGCCGGACGAGCGAGGCCCCGGTCGCCGCCGCCACGGCCTTGGCGAGCTGGGTCTTGCCCACCCCGGCCGGCCCTTCGGCGAGCAGCGGCTTGCCCAGCGCCCCGGCCAGGAACACCGAGGTCGCGATGGAGTCGTCGGCGAGGTAGTCCACGGCGTCGAGCCGCTCCCGGACGTCGGCGGGCGAGGCGAACCACATGTGCACTCCCAGTGCAGGACCGAATGTTGTTCTACCTTAACGGTTCGACGTTCTTCGTTTCGAAGCCGTCCGGGAAGTGCGCTATTCTTCAAGGGCTTCACGCGCCGCTAGCTCAGTTGGTTAGAGCAGCTGACTCTTAATCAGCGGGTCCGGGGTTCGAGTCCCTGGCGGCGCACCAGCGAAAGAGCCCAGGTCGGCACAGCCGACCTGGGCTCTTTTTCATTGGACTTTCATTGGACGACCTCAAGGTCGTGCCCGGCGGCGAGGACGAGGGTCGCCGCTCCATGGCGGAGGTCGTGCAGCCTTACGGGCGACAGGGCGACAGGGCGACAGGGCGACAGGGCGACAGGGCGACAGGGCGACAGGGCGACAGGGCGACAGGGCGACAGGGCGACAGGGCGACAGGGCGACAGGGCGGCGCGCGGTCAGGAGCCGCGTGGGCAGCAGCCGCTTGGTCAGGGGCCGGGCGAGGCCGGCGCGGACGGCGGGGGCGGCTCGATCCTGGCCGGTAGCCGTATCGCCAGCAGGAGGGCCAGGAACCCGGCGGCGCCCCCGACGGCGACCAGGGAGAGGGCGGGCCAGAGGGAGTCCTGCCCCCGGTCGCTTTCCTGGTCCCCGGCTTGGGGGACGGCGCCGGATGGTGGTGGCAGGGCCGACTCGACCAGCCGGACGGCCGCCGTCACCGGGGAGTCGAAGTCCTCCGACGCCAGCCTGCCGGGGTCGATGGATCGGGCGACCGTGTCCAGCGCGTCGCACAGCTTGCGGCCATCGGCCTGGTTGCACAGAACGAGCAGCGAGCGGCTCGGCAGCCCGGCGAGCGCTTCCGATCGGGGATAACCGCTGTCGCGGGTGGCCTCGCGGGGCACGATGGCGGCCTGCACCGTCTTGTCCCGGAGGGCGCGCAGCGGGTCGAGCGCCGGGACGGTCTCCAGACGCAGCCAGGGATGGCGCTGCCGCAGGATCTGCTCAGGCCGCTCCTTGGAGGATCCCTCCTGGGAGGCGTCCGGCACCGAGATCCGGACCTCATCGTCCGGATGCGCGAAGGCCGCCGTCAACTTCTCCGGCTTGATCTGACCGGTGTCGTAGACCAGGACGTCCCGGTTCGGGACCGGGATGGTGGCGACCGCGGAGAACCCCTGCGCCGCCAGCGGATTCGCCGGCCGCGTCGGCAGGGCGCCCGGGAGGGCGGGATCCGCGGGAGGCATCTTCACGAGGACCACGGCCTGCTCCGCGACGGGCGCGGCCGCGGTGGGGTCGTCGCGGAGCCGGATCTCGAACCGGTAGCCCGTTCGCCGGGCGACCTCGGCCACGACGTTCCTGGCGAACGCGTCCTCCCGCCCGGACGGGGCCTGGACGACGACCGTGCCCGGTTCCGTCCCGGCCGCGTCCCCCTCAACGAGGGGATCGCCGCCGGGAGCGTGCAGCATCGCGACGACACCGGTGCCGATCAAGGTGATGGCCAGCGTCGCGAAAGCCACGACCACGGCGATCTTGCCGTGCAGGCTCAAGCCGGGCAGGGACCGTCTCCCGCGGTCGGCCTGTTCCAGCCCGCCGAGCGAGGTCCGCATCGAGGGCGGCACGGCGCCCGAGGCCGGGCTCGCGGCGGCCTTCGGCCGGTAGGGCACGGTCGCCGCGGCGGGCGTGGCCCGGCTCTCGGGCACGGCATCGGGCGTCGCACCGGGTGCGTGTACGGCTGACCCCTCGCCGGTGCCTCCTCCTCCCGGAACCGGCTCACGATCCTCGAAACCGGGCGCGCTGGGGCCGGGCAAGGCATTTCGATGCCCAGCCACGACGTCCGTGTCCGCATCGGGGCCCTCTGCCCGGGGATCCTCCGCGCCCGGGTGCTTCGGCTTCCACCACACGCCGGTGGCGCCGGAGCGCAGCAGCCCGGAGCCGGAGTTTTCGAGCAGCCGTGCGGCGTCCGGCAGGTCCTCGGGGCCGAACGACAGCGGATCGGTCAGCCCGGCGAGCCCCCGCAGCATGTCCGCGATCCGGACCTCGGGCCGGGCCAGCAGGCCCAGGCACACGTTCGCCCGGCCGTCCCGCCAGGTGATCTCCGTTCCGTGGCCCCACCGCACCTCGTAGGCGTTCTCCGGCGCGTGCCGCGCGAAGGACAGCCTGATCTTGTGCCGGGCCGTGCTGCTGGTCCAGGTCGCCGCGGTCAACCTCGTCCGCATGCCGTACGGCAGGAGCGCGGCGACGGTGTCCAGAAAGCGCAACCGTTCGATCATGGGAACTCTGTCCGCGCCCACCACGCAGACGGGCCGCCCGGTCAGCAGCAGCGCGGCGGCGCACCGCGCGTCCGGTCCGGGGGCGAGGGCCGCGGGGTCGAACTCCGGCACGCGTACGACCAGGGGAGGGGACGGGGTCGCCGGCAGGCCTGTGAGGGCGTGGTAGAGCGCCTCGTAGGACACCTGATGGACGGCCAGCTCCTGGTACGGGACGTAGAACCAGCGGGTGTAGACGATCTTACGGTTGGTGGCGTCCCGGTGCCCGGACCACTCCTGGGCCGCGAGCACGATGTGGTGCGACACCCGCTCGCGCTCCCTGGTCGCCGCGACCGCGATCGTCACCTGGGGCAGATCCGCCGACAGACCCGTGGCGTACCTGCTCCTGATCTCCTCGAAGACCTCGGGCCCGAGGCGGTCGTCGCTCCAGGAGAGCAGCTCGTAGTCGTCGTGGGCGCCGGGCCGCTTCCCCTCCAGCGCCCACTCGAATCCGATCTCGCGGCTGGTCACGAGGCCTCCGTCGTCGGCCGGATCGCGGCGAGCCGCTGCCCCAGCCAGAGCATGGGCTCCACCACGTTGATCGGATGCAGCTGCCCCCGGATGCGTGAGTCCTCGTCCGCCTCTCCGGGAACCATGTTCTGGAAGTCGTCCCAGTCGAAACGCTTCATGCGCCGGTCCACGTAGAAGCCGATCGAGGACGTGGCGAAGAAGCGGATCCGATCCGGGTGGAAGAACCGGTCGAGCGCCTTGAGCACCATGTCGGCGTTGCCGCTGGCCGACACCTGGCACAGCTCGCGGAACAGCTCCCGTCCGTCCTCGCTGGTCACCCGGGGCAGCCGGTACGGATCGTCGACGTCCACGGTGAGCAGCCCTCGCTTCTCGGCCGTCTCCAGCACCCGGGGGTCGTCGAACTTGGTGACGCACACGGCGATGTGGTGCGGCAGCTTCCCGTCGGTGAACTCGCCGGCGGCGAGCATCCGCTCGGCGAGCCGGGTGAGCGGGGCGTGCATGTGGTCGAAGGCGTCCCCGAAGGTGAACTCCCTGATCGGGTCGAAGAGGAAGACGATGCCCCGGCTCCGCTCGAGGTTGTCCAGCAGCTCCTGCCGACGCGGGTCTCCCGAGCCGTCCGGAGCGCTCGGGCCGCCTGCCGGACGCCGTCCCGTGCCGAACAACCCTCCGGGAGCGTCGATCATGCCGATGCCTATCCGGGCCGGCGGCCCCGGCTTGGCCTTCCTGCCCCAGAAGCCGGGCTTGCGGAGAGTGGGGCCGATCAGCGTCCAGTGGTAGCGCTCCAGGGTCATGCTCGCCTCGGGGAACACCTTGCCCTGCAACAGGGCGTTGGTCTTCTCGATCAGGTAGTCCGACGACGCGGGGTCGGATCCGATGATCTTCCAGTCGTCGTTGCTCTTGGTCAGGGCGATGAACAACGCCGCCAGCAGAGTGGTTTTGCCGCTGCCGGGAGCGCCCCACATGGCGATGTTGTGATCGGGACGTTCCCGGCTCGGATCGGGCTGCATGCGCGTCGTCACTCCGTCTCGTCGAGCAGGGGGAACGGGAGATGGGCGGGGGAGGGGGCGACCAGGCCGAGCTCGGCGGCCAGGCCGCGCACGTCCACCGCCTCCAGATGGGCCAGGGCCGCCGCGCCGATCCGGTGCCACGCCTGGTGCGCCTGGTCGGCGGGCTGGTCGCAGATCGCGCCCAGCACCGTGCCCTGCCGCTGCCGTAGAGCGGTGATCAGCTTCCGCCAGTCGTGCCGGTGGGGGCAGGGCAGGATCCTGGACTGGTCGGTGCGATCCGGGTGCGGGGGGCGGCCTCCGACCGTGAGGATGACGGCGGGCGCCGGATCCGCCCGGCCGAGCCTTTCGACCACCACGGCGAGCACGTCCTCAAGCTGCGCCGCGTGGGGATGGTACGGATATCCCCTGGCCACCGCTCCCTGTTCCTCCAGCGCGCCGAGCGCGTTCAGGGCCTCTCCCGCGCCGGCCTCCCAGGCCGCGACCCGCACCGGGAACTCCGGCGCCGACGGGTCGTACGAGTGCGCCGCGTAGGCGAGGAGGGAGACCCGGAGCAGGCCGCCGAGCTCGCCGGAGGCAGAGCTGATCATCTGGCGTGCCCGGCTCAGCCGTTCCGCGACCTGGTCGTCCGCTCCGCAGACCTCCACCGCGCAGACGAGATGCGTCGGGCCGGTGGCCCCCGGCAGCCGATCCGGGAGCGCGGCGACGAGCTGATCCCAGTCCCGGGAGTCCGGCGAGAGCGCGGGCAGGCCGGTGAACCGTACCCGGCCGGGCCTTAACAGCTCGGCGGTCACCTCATACCGGCCGGGGGCGATCGGGGCGGACTGGACGGACAGCAGCCGCGGCTTCGGGCCCTGCCATGTGACCACGGCGAACGCGGTGCCGTGCGCGCCCGCGGCTTCGCAGCGGAGGGCGACCCGGGTCCGGGCCCCCGGGCGGGAGCCGAGGGGGAAGAGCTGTCTGCTGGTCAGCCGAGGCCGGTTGGTGCTCGAGTCGACGAGGACGACGATCAGCTCGTACGACCTGGTCAGCGGATCGTTCGCCATGACCTCCCGGATCCGTGCGGCGATCGGGGCCTCGGCTCGTAGCACCTGCGCGGCGGGATACGACGCGCGCAGCCAGGCGAGGGCCTGCTCGACCTTCGGATCGGCGGAGGAGGCGGCCACGAGGATCACGTCGGCGGAGGACGAGGGGGCGCGGGTCGTGCGTAGCAAGGCCTCCCGGGTCCCGGCCGGATCGGCGTCCCATCCGTGTTCGCCCGCGAGGGCCGGCCAGGTCGCCGACCAGCTCCGACCGTGGGGGCGGCCGTTGTCGTCCCGGTGGAGCAGGAACGTGGTGACGCCGTCGGCGGCGACCTCCACCAGGGTGAGGTGTTCGGTGTCGGCGAGGTCGGCCAGGGCCTGGGCGATCGCCTTCCTGTTCAGATCCCTGTCGGGCTCCGGCACGAGGAGTTCTCCATAGGTATGTCGTATTAGCTGCGCTGCGTCCCCGGTATCCCGATTAATCGGCGTATATAACGTTAGGGTGTGTTGCTGGGGCGAGGTGTCGTGTCGGACTTCCTCGGTGAAATTCCATTGGGTGTCTGTAAACGCGACATTGGGCGCCTATGATAACCCCTCCGAAGGACCGGCGCCGTTCCAATCGGTGCCGACGCGATGAGACTCCCTTTCCGAGGAGGAGCATGAGACGTTTCCTGAGCGGGCTGTCCGCGGTTTTGGTCGCGCTGTCAGGAGCACGCCCCGAGGTTCTCCGGACGTGCCCGACCGAACGCGGCAAATTCGAGGGCATCGGGGGCGCGGTCCTCACCACCAGCGTGCTCGCCTTCGTCTCCATGACGTTCGCCCTCAACAGCACGCTCGGCGTCAACATCGTCCTCGCCGTCGCCGCCGCTCTGCTGTGGGGCCTGGCGATCCTCAGCCTCGACCGGTGGCTCGTCTCCACCATCAGGGCTGACGCGCCGAACCGCTGGGCGCTGGCCATGCCGCGCGTTCTCGTCGCCGTCGTGCTCGGCCTGGTGATCTCCACTCCTCTGGTGCTGCAGGTCTTCAAGGCCGAGATCGACACCCAGATCGCCGAGATGAAACAGCGGCGCGCCGACACCTTCGCCGTACGGCAGGAGCAGGGCGCGGTGGGGAAGGGCGTCGACCAGCTCCGCAAGGAGGTGGCCGATCTGCGGCAGGTGATTTCCTCCGGCGGAGATGTTCCCCTTGACATGGAACAGGACTCGAAGATAAAGGCGCTGTCCGTCCAGCGCGTCAATGAGCAGAAGCAAGCGGACAAACACTACAAAGAGTGGCAGTGTCAGCTCTATGGTGGTCCAAACTGTGTTAAAAAGGGCAACGGTCCACTCGCCCAGGAGAGCCGGCGTGCGTACGAAAAGGACAAGGGACGCATCGAGCTGCTCACCCGGCAGATAGAGGGCCGAAAGCGGGAGCTGAACGCGACCGGGGAACAGGCCAAGAAAACACGGCTCGACGCCGCGGAGGAGGCCCTGCCCAAGGTCCAGCGTCAGCTCGACGCCGCGGTCAAGCAGCAGGCCTGGATCCAGCGGTCCTTCGACGAGGACAACCTGGCCACCGACGGGCTGCTCACCCGGCTCCGGGCGCTCAACGAGCTGACCGGCAAGGACCTCACCCTCAGCATGGCCCGGCTGCTGCTGTTCGCGTTGTTCCTGCTCATCGAATGCCTGCCGGTCGCGGTGAAGCTCATGCAGCGGCCCGGCATCTACGAGAAGGCGCTCGCGCTCGCCGAGCGCCAGGAGCTGGACGGCATGCGCGAGGAGTTCGGCGTCCGCGCCGGGTCCCGGTCCCGGCCGGCGGAGTCCGGCGGGTCGGACAGTGTCTGGCGCATCTGGTCGCCCCGAGAGGACGCGCCGCGACGGTCCGGCGCCGCCTTCGGGGAGGAGGCGCGGCCGCCTCACGGACCGAACGGCACCCAGGCCGAGCCGGTCGAACCCGACTACGAGTACGGGCCCCTGGAAGATCGGGCCCTGCGCGACATGACGGACACCCGTACCCTGCGGAGGCCGGGACCGGGTGCGGAGCGCTCGGGCGGGATCGAGCTGCTCCCCGACGAGGACTGAGGCCTCGGATGACGGCGCGAATCGTCCAAGGCCGGTACGAGCTGAGGTCCCGGCTCGGCAGAGGTGGCATGGGCACGGTGTGGCTCGCCTGGGACCGGACGCTGCGGCGATCCGTCGCGCTCAAAGAGGTCGTGCTGGCGCCGTACGGTGAGGACATGGCCGTACGGCGGGAGAGGGCGCTGCGCGAAGCGCGTGCCGCCGCCCGGATCCGGCATCCGGCGATCGTCGACATCTACGACGTCTTCATGGACGACGGATCGCCGTGGATCGTCATGGCGTACATCGAGGGCACGGCGCTGGACCGCCGGATCGAGCGGCAGGCCCTCTCCCGGCGGGAGATCCTCTCCGAGCGGGAGATCGCCCGGATGGGACGTGAGGTGCTGGCCGGGCTGGCCGCCGTGCACGATGCGCAGGTGCTCCACCGGGACGTCAAACCGGCCAACATCGTCGTCGATCCTTGCGACCGGGTCTTCCTGGTCGATTTCGGTATCGCGCGGATCTCCGGGGAGAGCGGCCTCACTTCGACCAACATGCTGCTCGGAACCATCGAGTTCATGGCGCCGGAACGGATCGACGGGCACACGGTGGGGCCGGCGTCGGATCTGTGGTCGCTGGGAGTGACGTTGTTCTGCGCGCTGGAGGGCTATTCGCCGTTCCTTCGCGCCAGTCCGATCGAAACGGTGCGGGCGGTCGCCGCCGGGCATCCTCCGCGCTTCCGGCGACCAGGTCCGCTCGCCGACGCGATCGCCGGCCTGCTCGTCACCGACCTCGCCCGGCGGATGGGGGCGGCCGAGCTGGGGCGGCGGCTGGACACGATCCTCGCGGGCCCGGGGCCGCGGCACCGTGGACGGGAGGAGTCGGACCTCGCGGGCCCGGGGCCGCGGCCCCCTGGGCGGGAGGGGCCGGACCTCGCGGGCCCGAGGCTGCGGCATCACGGACGGGAGGAGCCGGAGCGGCGCGCCGGCCCGGGAGCGGGCCGGGAGGCGCGGCGCGGACACGGTGCGCACGGCCCGGGGCCGGTCCGGGATCCGGACCGGGCGGGGATCCGGGATCCGGACCGGGCGGGGAAAGGCCGTGACGGCGAAAGCCCGCTGCTCGATCGGCCCCGCCAGGAGGCCGCCACCCTGCTCGGCTCGATGGAGCCGAAGGCCGCCGGGCGGCTCCTGGACGGCGCGGCGGAGGCGTCGGACACGGCAGCAGAGGTGCTGGCGTTGCTGCCGCCGCCGCGAGCCGCGCGGGTGATCGACCACATGACCCCGCATCGGGCGGCCAGGCTGGTGGGCGCGATGCCCCCCAGCCGGAGCGCGAGCATCCTGGCGCACACGGATGACCGTGTCACGGCCGCCGTCCTCGGAGCGCTCGGCATCGTCCCCACCGCGGTCCGTCTGGTGGAGGCGATGACGGTGCGGCGCGCCTGCCGGGTGCTCGGATACGTGCCGCCCGCCGTCGTCGCGGAACTGCTGTCCGCGACCTCGGACGGCCGTGCCGATCGGCTCCTCGACGGGCTCAGCCGCGCCGTACGCGACGAGATCACCCGGCTGACCGGCGGAGCGTGACGAGGAAGCCGTCGACGAGCTCGATCTGATGCTCCGCCGGAAATCTCTCCGGGGCGAAGAGCGCCTGCACCACCAGGCCGTGTGTGAAGGACAACGCGGTCGTCGCCAGCCGCTGCGCGTCGGCCCGAGCGGGCAGCTCGCCCAGGCGCTGCGCGTCCTCGATCGCGGCGCACAGTCCCGCGCGGATGCGTTCGTACCGGGTGGCCTGCGCGGTGAAGAGCGCCGGGTCGGAGAGGGCCACGTCCCAGGAACCGACCCAGATCCGGTTCATCGCCGCGCCCTCCGATGTCAGCGGAAGGATGTTGAGCATGTGGGTGCGCAGCGTGGGCAGCCCGATCGCGGGCGCCTTCAGGCGCGGGCGCTGCTGTGTGCGTACTTCCAGGATGTCGAGGGCGTGGGCGATCAGCTCGCGCTTGCCCGCGAAGTAGTGCGTGACGAGCCCGGTGGAAGCCCCCATGGCCGCCGCGACCGCGCGCAGGGTGAGGCCGGCGAACCCGTGCTCGGCGAGGACCTGCCAGACCGCCTCGGAGACGTCACGGCGACGGGCGTCATGGTCGGTGCGGGCGGGGCTCATGGTCCACTAGTCTACATACCGAACGTTTGTTATGAACTCGTGCGGAGGTCCGATGTTCGCTCTCCCCCTCACCGCTCGCGCCGAGCTGCGGCCGCTTGAGCCGTGGCTGGCCGAGGAATTCCTCACCCACCTCGACCGGGCACGTGAACACATCTCGCCATGGGTGTCGCCGACGTTCGTCGCCGCCGACCTCTCCGGGGCCCGCGCGCTGTTGCGGCGCTACGCGGACAAACGGGCACAGGACGCGGGTGGCATCTGGGGGATCTGGCTGGAGGGCACCCTCGTCGGTGGCGTCCTGTTCGTGTCGTTCGACGCCGCGCTGGGCGTCTGCGAGGCGGGCTGCTGGCTCGAACCCGGCGCGCAGGGGCATGGGCTGATCACACGCGCCGCCGAGCGGATCGTCGACTGGGCGGTGGGGGAGCGCGGCATCCAGCGCGTCGAGTGGCGGACCGACGCCGACAACGTGCGCAGCATCAACGTCGCCAAGCGGCTGGGCATGACCCGCGACGGCACCCTGCGGCAGTCCTACCCGATCGACGGCCGGCGGATCGACATCGAGGTCTGGTCGGTGCTCGCCGACGAGTGGCGCGCCCGCGGGGCGAGGGGCGCCGCGGACAAGGCCGAGATCGACGAGCTGACGGCGGCCTTCTTCCGCCTGTTCACCAACGCGGGCGGCGCTCGCCCGGACGTCGGCGCGATCCACCGGCTCTTCGTCCCGGACGGAATCATCGTCAAGGGCGGACCGCAGCAGGAGGTCTACGACCTGGACTCGTTCGTCGAGCCGCGGCAGAAGCTGCTGACCTCGGGCGAGCTCACCGAGTTCGCCGAGGAGGAGACCTGGGAGCGCACGGAGATCTTCGGCGACGTCGCACAACGGTTGGGCGGCTACCGCAAGCGCGGCGTTCACGCCGGCACGCCGTTCACCGGGACGGGGACGAAGAGCATCCACTTCCTGCGCACGCCGGAAGGCTGGCGGATGACCGCCCTCTCCTGGGACGACGACCGTTAGCCGTTCGTCCCGCGGGTTCGGTCCCGGTGGGTAGGCGACATCGAGCCGGCGGAGGCCGGCTCGATGTCGCGATCCCCACCGGACCCGAAGACCCTTCCTCATTTCCTCATTCCGAGAACATCGGGCCCGTGTCGCTCCCGCACTCGACCTCTGTGGCCAGTACACCTCCAAGACGCCCGCCGGGGAGCCGAGAGCGGTTTCTCGGTGATGTCCTGAAGCCGCCTCGCGGCGTCCTCGTCGAAGGACCCGCTCTCCACGCTGATCCGCCGCCCCTCCACGAAGGCGCTCACCTGAACAGGGGTTGCCGATGAGGAGGTCCAAGCTTTCGGCCCTGAGAGGAAGTCGGCCGCCGACCTGTTGACAGACACCACGCCAATGGAGATCGTTTCCCGAGAGCGGATCGGGCTCCTCTCGGGCCGATGGTGGAAGGTCGCGGTGACGGTGATCGTTCGTGGACTGGTTGCCGGTGCTCTCGCACTGGCCGCGGGCGCCCTGTGGGCCCGCCGGCGTTACGTGGTGGTCACCGTCGACGGGATGAGCATGGCCCCGACGCTGACCGACGGCGATCGCGTCCTGGTGCGGCGGCGACGGATCGACCAGGTGGGGCAGGGCGACGTCGTCGTGCTGGAACCCCCCTCCGATCCCGCCGGCCGATACGCGCCCGGACCGCCCGGGGCGGACGGCCGGCGCTGGAACATCAAACGGATCGCCGCGCTGCCCGGTGACCCGGTGCCCCAGGGGATCGCCGCCGGTGACGGCGTGGCCCACGTGCCCTCCGGGACGCTGGTGGTCCTCGGCGACAACCCCGACAGCGTCGACTCCCGGCATCGCGGATTCTTCCCCGCCGACCGGCTTCTCGGCGTCGCGCTGCGCCGGTTGGGCGGGCCGGCCCTTTAGCCGGTGACTGCAGCCGATGACTGCGGCCGGTGATTGCGGCCGGTGACAGGGGAAGCCGCGAGGCCGGTTGACCCGGGCCGTCGAGGAAGGCAAGAAGATGAGGTTTCGACTCCTCGGCCCGGTGCAGATCCAGGACGGCGACTCGCCCGTACGGATCACGGCGCCGAAGCAGCGCACGGTCCTCGCCATGCTGCTCGCGCGCGCCGGCTATGTCGTCCCGGTCCGGTCGTTGGTGGCCGAGGTGTGGGACGAGCCGCCGCGCTCGGCGGTGGCGAACCTGCGCACCTACCTCATGCAACTGCGCAGACTGCTGCCCCCCTCCGCCGACCCGGCCGTCGAGCGGCTGGTCACCTCGGACGCCGGCTACCTGCTGCGGGTCGCGCCGGACGAGTGCGACCTCTTCCAGTTCGAGGCGCTCTCCGCGCACGGCCGCCAGGCGCTGGCCCGGCGGGATCTCGCGGCGGCGCGGGACGCCTACGCTCGGGCGCTCGCCCTGTGGCGGGGCAGGGCGGCCGAGGACGCGCCGCTGGGGCCGACCCTGCGCGAGGTGGTCGCTCGTCTCACCGACCAGTATCTGAGCGCGGCGGAGGAGTACACGGAGATCCAGCTCGCGCTCGGCAGTCCCATGGCGGCGGCCGAGCGCCTGCGCGAGCTGATCGGGCAGCACCCTCTACGGGAGCGGCTGTACGGCCAGCTGATGGTGGCCCTGTGCCGATGTGGTGACGTCGTCGGCGCGCTGGAGGTGTTCGCGACGGCCCGCCGTACCCTGGCCGACGAACTCGGGCTCGACCCCGGACCCGAGCTGCGCCGCCTGCACCAGGCGGTCCTGCGCCGGGACGCGGACCTGATGACCCCCGTCGTGTCTCCCGTCGTGTCTCCTGCCGTGTCTATCGCCGTCTCTCCTGCCGCGCTCCCCGGCGTGCCCCCCGTTGTTCCCCCCGCCGCGGCACCGACCCGGGACGACCCCAGGGACGGTCGGCCCGGAAACGGGCAGGCCGGAGACGGGTATCCCCGCCCGCGTCAGTTGCCGCGGGAGCCGGTGCTGTTCGTGGGCCGGTCGGTCGAGCTCGCCCGGATGCTCGCCGCGCTGTGCGGTGACCCGGAGCCGGGCGCGATGCCGCCGGTGCTGGCGCTGCACGGCCCCGGCGGCGTCGGCAAGTCGACACTGGCGCTGCGGGCGGCGTACGCCGTGGCCGGCCGCTACGTCGACGGCCAGCTCTACGTCGATCTGCAGGGATCGAGTCCGGGCCTGCCGCCGCTCCAGCCCGCCGAGGTGCTCGGCCGCTTCCTGCGAGCCCTGGGGGTGCCCAACGGCGAGGTTCCCGCGGCTCCGGCGGAGGCGGCCGCCCACTACCAGTCGTTGCTGGCCGACCGGCGAGTCCTGATCGTTCTCGACAACGCCGTCGACGCCGCCCAGGTGGCGCCGTTGCTGCCGGCGGGCAGTGGCTGTGCGGCGGTGGTCACCAGCAGGGCGGCGCTGACCACCATGGACGGCGTGCCGATCGCCCTCGGTGTGTTCGACGAGGTGGACTCGGTACGGATGCTCACGCTGCTGGCGGGCCCGGCCCGGGTGGCCGCCGAGCCCGCGGCGGCGGCCGACGTCGTGCGCTGGTGCGGGTACCACCCGCTGGCGCTGCGCATCGCCGGAGCCCGTCTCGTCGGCCGCCCCGACTGGCCGCTCGCGCGGTTCGGCGAGCGGTTGCGCGACCAGCGACGCCGGCTGGACGAGTTGCAGGCCGCCGACCTGGCCGTCCGGGCCTGCTTCGAGGTCAGTTACGGAACGCTGGCCGGCGATGTGGGCCCTGCCGGGTGCGCGGCGGTGCGTGCCTTCCGGCTGTTCGGCGTGCTCGACGTGCCCGAGGTCAGCGTCGAACTCGCCGCCGTGCTCCTCGACGTCGATCCGAGGGCGGCCGAGGCCACGCTCGACGAGCTGACGGAGGTCCGCCTGCTGGAGCCGGTCGGCGCCGGACGGTTTCGCATGCACGACCTGCTGAGGCTGTTCGCCGCCGAGCTGGCCGTGGCCCATGATCCGGTGGACGATCGAGCACGGGCCGTCCGGCACGCCCTGGACTGGTACCTCGATCTGTGCGGGCAGGTGAACGATCTGGTGCAGCCGCACCTGCGATCCGGGGGGAGCCCGCCGGGCGGGCGGGACGCCGGAGTGACCCTTCGGAGCCCTGCCGAGGCGGTGCGGTGGTTCGAGACCGAGCTGCCCTGCCTGGTCGCGGCCGTCACCCAGGCGGCCGGGGAGACCGAGACGGCCCGTTTCGTCACCGATCTGCTGCCGTTGGTCAGGTCCCTGGCGACGAAGTGCGGGTACTGGCAGGAGCTTGAGACCATCGTCCGGCTCGCCGTCGAGGTGGCGCGGCGGCACGACGACCGGGCGGGGGAGGCGTCCACGCTGGCGACGCTGGGGGTGGTGGAGTGGCGGGCCGGCCGGATCGACGCCGCTCGCGGGTGCATGCGTCACGCGCTCGAACTCTGGCGCGATCTGGGTGATCAGGAGGCGGAAGGGCTGGCGCTGCACAACCTCGGCTGGCTGAGCATGCGCGTCGACGATCTCGACGACGCCCTCGGCCACATCACCGCGGGCCTGCGACTGCTGGAGGAGCACGGGTCCAACCGGGTCGGCATGGTCAGGCACAACCTGGGCGAGGTCCTGCTGCGGCTGGGCCGTTTCGCCGAGGCTGCCGACTGCCTCGAACGGTGCCTGGAGATCCGGAGGACGGACGGCGACTCCTTCGGGGAGAGCATCACCCTGGCCGCGCTCGGTCGCGCCTACTGCCTGCTCGACCGCCGGGAGCAGGCCCTGGCCACGCTCGCGGACGCGGTGCGCCACTGCCGGGAGATCGGTAACCGGGAGGACGAGTGGGAGGTGTTGCTCACCCGATCCGAGATCTGGCTGCGGCATGGCGATCCGGCCGCCGCGGCGGCCGACCTGGCCCGGGTCCTGGAGCTGGTGGCCCAGGTGGGTGACGCCTACGGCCAGGCCGCCGCCACCCGCCAGCTCGCCAGGGCGCGCACCGCGCTGGGCGACCCGCGCGCCGCCGAGCGGGACGCCCGCCGGGCCGAGGAGCTCTTCGCCTCGCCCGCCGTACGGCGTGATCCGGTGCTGGAGACGCTGCTCACCGCCCGGCTGTAGCTGCGCTGTATCGGCGGCTGTATTTCCCCAAAATAGCGTTTCGGTTGTCCGCAACACGCTATGAAGGGGTGAATCCAGATGAACGCTGTTCTGGGAAAGCTCGGCGACCGACTGCTCGAGAAGCTGGTGCCGAAGGCGACCGCCAAGGCCGACACCTACTTCTACCAGCACTGCTACTGCTATGGAACGACCTGGTACGCCAAGACCTGCTGGGTCGTCGGCGGTCAGACCGGCTGCGCGGGTGGTTGTGAGAGGCGCGGGAGCTGCTGACCGAGTAGAACCCGTAGGTCCGGGGGCTGGGGCGGCCGCCGGACTTCGGAAGTGTTTCGCGGGTCCCTCACCGTAGCGGGGATCCGCGAAACACCCCATGGCGGGGTGAGACGAGCGGTGAGACGGTGAAGATGCTCTATTTGATGATCGGGTGCCGGGCTTTGCTGGCCGGTGTCTTCGTGGTCGCGCTGGCGGGCAAGCTTCGCGGGCGGGCGGCGTTCGACGAGTTCGTGGCCTCGATCGTGGCCCTCGGGATGTTCCCGCGGGCCGGGTCCGTGACGGCGGCGTACGCCGTGCTCGGCGCGGAGGCCGCGGTGATCCTGTCGCTCGCGCTGCCGTCCACCGTGCTTCTGGGGTTCGCGGCGGCGATGGCGCTGCTCGCCGCTCTGACCGCCGGCATCCTGGCCGCCATGCGCCGGGGACGGCGCGCGCCGTGCCGCTGCTTCGGAGCCTCCGCCGCGCCGCTCGGCAAGGCGCACGTGGTGCGCAATCTCCTCCTGCTGCTGGCCGGCGGCGCCGGGCTCACGGCAGGGGCCGTCGCCGGTGACGCCGGGGCACACCCGGCGGGGATCGCCCTCGCACTGGTCACCGCCGCCGTGGGCGGCCTGTTCGTCGTGCGTCTCGACGACCTGCTGGGCCTGTTCACCCCCTCCGTCGCGCCGCGATGACGCGCGGCCGTGACGGCCTGAAGTCCTTGAGTGAGGTTGTCCGATGACTTTTCTGATCGCCGCCGTCGTGCTGGCCGGCATGCTCTCCATCTTCAACCTGGTGCTCACCTTCGCGGTACTGCGCCGCCTGCGCGAGCACACCACCGAGCTGGAACGTCTCGCCGGACCGGCGCGGTTCGGTTCGTACGATCCGAGAGTCCTGGTCGGTCGCACGTTGCCCCCCGCCGGGGCGGACGGCGGCGAGCGGCCACAGCTGGTGGCGTTCTTCGACGTCAACTGCGATGCGTGCCACGAGCGCGCACCGCGTTTCGCCGACGTGGCCCGCACCGGCACCGCCATGGCGGTCATCTCCGGTGACACCTCGAAGGTCGGCGACCTCATCGAGATGATCGGCGGCGCGGCGAGCATCGTCACGGCGGAAGAGGCCGACAGCCTGGTGAAGGCGGTCGGCATCGAGGCCTTCCCGACGTTCCTCCGGGTCGGCCCGGACGGCACGATCGTGGACGCGGACACGGAGCCGGACGTTCTCGCCGGAACGGCCCGTACGAGGTGACCACCTTTCCGGCCTCGGACGCGAAGCGGGATGGGGGCCGGCCGTACCGATCATGTGCTGTTGCCCGCAGGCGGCCTGACCCTCCTGGGACTGGCCGCCGGGGCGCTGCCGCACCTCTCCCCACGGCGCGTCGGTCGCGCTGGTGGGGTCGCGCTGGTGGGGCTCGATCGTCGTGCTCGACGGCGGCCGGATCGTCGAGCGGGGGACGCACGTCGACCTCACGGCGACGGGCGGGGAGTACGCCCGGCTGTTCGAGATGCAGACGCGGGGCTACCGCGAGGGCGCCGAGGGCGCGGAACGGTCAACGTTGACGCCCTGAACCCGATCGACAACGGTAAGTTACAATCCTCAAAAGAGGATATTTCCGGCATGGGTCTTGGTCGGTCACTCCCGTCGAGGGAGCCGCACGGCGACGTCCACGGCACTCCCGCCCGGTGGCCGCCACGGATCGGAGGCGCCCCTTGAGCACGGGACCGATCAGCGACCACGCCCTGCTGTCGGACTGCCGCTCGGCCGCCCTGGTCACCTCCGGTGGCTCGGTGGACTGGTTGTGCTTCCCCCGTTTCGACAGCCCGGCGATCTTCGCCCGGTTGCTCGACGATGACGCCGGGCACTGGTCCATCCGTCCCGCCCGCCCCGCCGAGGTCACCCGCAGATATCTGGACGATTCCCTGGTACTGGAGACCACCTTCCGCTGCCCGGACGGGACCGTGGTGCTCCTCGACGCGCTCGCCCTGGGCGCCCGGGAACGCGGGCACTCGCTGGGGGTCTCCTCACCGGGGGTCCTGCTGCGGGAGGCGACCTGCGTCGAAGGAAACGTGCCGCTGGAGATGGTGTACGCCCCGCGACCGGAGTTCGGGCTCGTCCACCCGCTGATGGAGCCGGTCCGCGGTGGTCTGGTGGCACGCGGCGGCGCGCATGTCCTCACCCTGTCGGCGCCCCTCGACCTACGGATGGGCGATTCGACCGCGCGTGCCGAGGTCACGCTGCGGGCGGGACAGCGGCTGAGCCTGGCCCTGCAGGCCAGCTGGGGCTGGGCGGCCGAACCGGCCTGCTGGAGTCCCTGGCGCGTCCACCGCCGCATCAAGGACACCGTCGCGGGCTGGCGCTCCTGGTCCCGGTTGCACACCGGCTACCGCGGGCCCTGGCAGGAGGAGGTCGGGCAGAGCGGGCGGGTGCTGCGGGCGCTGACGTTCTCTCCCACCGGAGCCATCGTCGCGGCGGCCACCACCTCCCTGCCCGAGGACGTCGGCGGGGAGCGGAACTGGGACTACCGCTACACCTGGATCCGCGACACCAGCTTCACCCTGCAGGCGCTCGCCACCGCCGCGTGCGAGGCCGAGGAGACCGCCTTCTTCGCCTTCCTCGCCCGCGCTTCGGCCACCCAGCTCGAACGAGGCATGGACCTGCAGATCATGTACGGCGTCGGCGGTGAGCGCGATCTGAGCGAGCGGCTGCTGCCCCATCTGACCGGCTGGCGGGGCAGCGCCCCGGTGCGCGTCGGCAACGACGCCTGGCGCCAGCGCCAGATCGACGTCTACGGCGAGCTGCTCGACGCGGCCCACCAGCTCTACGGTGACCTGGACGGCGACACGCTCCGCGGCAGGGGCCGGCTCGACCCTCTCACCCGTTCCTTCCTGGTCGGCGTGGCCGAGACGGCCGCCCGCCGCTGGCAGGAGCCGGACCAGAGCCTGTGGGAGGTGCGCGGGCCGAGCCGCCACTACCTGCACTCCAAGCTGATGTGCTGGGTGGCGCTGGACCGGGCCGTCGCCCTGGCTCCCGTCCTGGGAGCCACCGGCCGCGTCGCCGACTGGAGCCGCGTCCGGGAGCGGATCCGCGAGGCGATCCTCACGCAGGGCTGGAACGAGCGGGCGGGCGCCTTCACCCAGGCGTTCGGCACCGAGGACCTGGACGCGTCCGCTCTGGTGATGCCCCTGGTCGGGTTCCTGCCCGGTGACGATCCCCGCGTGCGGGCCACCGTCGGGGCCGTCGCCACGCGTCTGACCGACGCGCGCGGCCTGGTGCACCGCTATCACAGCACCGACGGGCTGCCCGGGGGAGAGGGCACGTTCCTGCTGTGCACCTTCTGGCTCGCCCACGCCCTCGCGCTCACCGGACAGGGCACGGCCGCCAGGAAGGTGTTCGAGACCGCCGCGTCGTACGCCAACGACGTCGGCCTCCTGGCCGAGGAGGTCGACTCGGCCACCGGCGAGCCCATCGGGAACTTCCCGCAGGCCTTCAGCCACATCGGCCTGATCAACGCCGCCCGCGCCATCCGCGACGGCGGCGGCTGAGGTCCATGGCCCATACGCCGGCATGGCCCATACGCCGACCGCCGCTGTGGTAAGTCCGATGCCGTGACCAATGTAATGAAATAGGGGTATTTGGTACTGCTGTGGGTTTTTGTCCACATAGAAAGTCTTGTGTCGGGAAAGGCGTAAGTGGCGGTGTACATCCGCCCGGACATACTTCCCGGAGGTAGTGATGGCGCTACGTACTCCACTCGCGGCGATAGCGGCGACCTCCGCTGCCGTGTTGGCGCTCATGAGCGGCTCACCGGCGGCCCTGGCGCAGCCGACCCCGACGCCGATGCCGACGTCCTCGGGCGCGCAGCAGGTGCCCGAGCAGGACAGCCGGTACCTGATGCAGGCGCACCGGAGCAACCTGGCCGAGATCGCCGCCGGCAAGCTCGCGGAGGGCAAGACGAGAGCCGGCGACGTCCGCTCGATCGCGGAGACGTTGGTATCCGACCACACCAAGCTCGACAAGAAGCTTCAGCAGGTCGCGCAGCGCCTGAACGTGACCCTGCCCACGGACCCCTCGGCCCGCCAGCAGGCCAAGGCCAAGGAACTGAGCGGGCTGTCGGGCGCGGAGTTCGACAAGGCATGGGTCAAGGCGATGATCAACGGTCACCGCGCGGCCCTGATCGCGACCAAGAGGGAGATCTCCAACGGGTCGGTGCCCCAGGTCAAGGCGCTCGCCAGGTCCGCCGAGCCGATCATCCAGGGTCACCTCGACAAGCTGCTCGCCGTGCAGAAGTCCCTCGGGGCCCTGGGACCGGTCCAGCCGCGGACCGTCCAGGTGGCGGTCGTGCCGCAGGCGGTCACCAACTGATCGCGCCCGACACTCCGGTGAGGCCCCGCACCGGTCGGGGAGCACATGGGTACGGCCATCGCGGGATCGTCCGGCGTCCATGAGAGCACCGGAAAGCCACGCGGCGGCCGTGGGGCGCAGCCCGGATCCGGCCGGCTGCGTCCCGATGACGGAGGTGTTCCACGGACCGGGGTGGCGATGATTCCGGGGCGCTCTGCCAGAATGCGGTCATGATCGAACAAGGGGAACCGGGCCCACGTCCGTTGCTGCTCCGCCCCACGGACGGCGAGCTGATCGATGTCGCAGGGGTGGAGCACTTCTTCCGGCTGACCGGCGAGCACACCGGCGGGCGCTTCGCCTTCGAGGAGTTCACCCTGGCGGCGGGCGTCGTCGGGGCCCGGCCGCATGTACACGAAGGGCACGACGAATATTTCTACGTCCTGGAAGGCGAGCTGACCCTGCACAACGGGGACGGAGAGGTGACGGTGGGACCCGGGCACCTGCTGTCGGCGGTGCGTGGGACCCCGCACGGGTTCCGCAACGCGAGCACGGAGACCGCGCGTGCCCTGTGCCTCTACACTCCCTCGGGATACGAGGGATACTTCCGCGAGGTGCACGCAGCCGTGGCGGCGGGTGCCCAGGTGACCGACGAACTCCTCACCGAGTTCCGCGCCCGCCACCGCACCACCTCCTGGCCGGTCGGGCACTGATTTGTCTATAGTCAGTCAGATGACTGACTTGGAAAAGGGTGCCGGAGCCGGAACGAAGCCGGGCAAGCGTCAGCGACTGGTGGCCGCCGCGACCCAGGTGCTGCATGAGCAGGGCGTCGAGAAGACGACGCTCGCGGACATCGCCCGAGTGGCCGAGGTCCCTGTCGGTAACATCTACTACTACTTCAAGACCAAGGACGACCTCGTCGCGGCGGCGATCGAGGCGCACGCGCAGGGCCTGCGGGTCGTGACCGCCGCGCTCGACCAGCACGGCGGCACTCCACAGGATCGGTTGAAGGCGCTGGTGCGTGGCTGGGTGGAACAGCGCGAACTCGCCGCGCGGTACGGCTGTCCCTTCGGGACCCTCGCCTCCGAACTCGACAAACGCACCGACGGCCTCGACCGGGAGGCCGCCAGGGTGATGCGGCTCCTCATCGACTGGGCCGAGCGGCAGTTCCGGGCGATGAACCGACCCGACTCCTATGACCTCGCGATCTCCCTGGTCGCCGCCTACCAGGGAATGTCGCTGCTCACCAACACCCTCCGCGACCCCGAGCTGATGACCAGCCAGGGCCGGCGGCTGGAGCAGTGGATCGACTCGCTGGTCTGAGCGCCCTTCCACGGTGCGGCCTGCCATCCCGCACCCCGGACCGGGGGCCCTTCCGGCTCACCGCTACGCCTGCGGGCCGCCGCGGGCCTGGACGGCGTCGTGCGCGGCCTGGGTGAAGGCGCGCACGCGGCCGGTCGCGGACGTGGTGAGCCAGAGCGGCCCCCACTCCAGGGGCGGGGCGTCGCGGAAGGGGACATAGGCGATGTCGGGCCGCGCGTAGTAGCGGTTGGCCTGCTCACCCACCGGGAAGACCCCCTGGCCCGCGCTGACCAGCATCAGCACTTCCTGGAACGTCTCGGCCGCCTGGCCGTACGTCACGGGCCTGCCCTCGGGGGTCAGTGAGGGCGCCTCCGGGTCGCGCCAGTGCTCGGGGATGGAGCAGGGGGCCCGCAGAATCTTGTCCCGGGCCAGGTCCTCGACGGAGACGGAGGTACGGCGGGCGAAGGGGTGCCGGGACGACACCGCCAGCATCCGCGGCTCGACGAGCAGCGCCGAGCCCATCGTGATGTCCGGCTCGTCGATGGGGAAGCAGGCGATGAGGAGCTCGATCTCCCCGGCGCGCAACCGCTGGACGGACTCGCCCGTCTGGACCTCCCGGAGCAGGACCCGGCATTCGGGGTGACGGCCGCCGAACAGGCCGACGGCCTCCAGCAGGAGCTGCCCCGCCGCGGCGCCGACGAACCCGACCCGCAGCATGCCGCTGATGCCGCGGCCCGCGTTGATCGCGCTCTCCACCCCGGCCACGACCTGCGCGTAGGCCGGCTGCAGGTCCTCGTGAAGCTTTCGCCCGATCGGGGTGAGCGTCACCCGGCGGCTGGTGCGCTCGAACAGCGGGACCCCGACGAGACGTTCGAGCTTCTTGATGGTCTGGCTGACCCGCGCGGTGGTCACGTGCAGGCGCTCGGCGGTGTGGCCGAAGTGCAGCTCCTCGGCCAGCGTCAGGAACGCCTCGATCTCGTGTCGCTCCAGCATGACCCTCCTTTGTTAAGCGGGGCTTAACGACTCTAGCGTGACGCGTCATTGTTCAGGTTTCGGCCAGACCGGATCCTGAAGACGTCACAAACGCCCCTCTCACATCGAGGAGAACCCCATGTATCTCACCCACGACCACGCGCTGTCGGCCCGGGACGGCGAGGCCGTCGTCCGCGAGCTCAGGGACCGCGCGGAGATCGTCGACGCCCTCTACCGCTTCGGCCTGGGCCAGGACCTGCGCGACAAGGAACTGTTCGCCTCGGCGTTCTCGGCCGACGCCGAATTGGACTTCCAGCCCGCCGCCGCGAAGTGGGGAGCGCACAGCCCGGTCATGGCCGGACGCGACACGATCGTGAACACCATCCTCGGGATGTTCACCGGCCGGATCGACACCACGCACGTGGTCACCAATCCCCGGGTGCTGGTGGAGGGCGACACCGCCCGACTCACCGCGATCGTCGAGGCCCAGCACCTGCTCACCGCCGACCACAGCCGGCACGCCCTGCTGAAGAACCTCTACGCCGTCGACCTCGTCCGCGACGGCGAGCGCTGGGTCATGCGGCACATCCGCATCGACAACATCTGGTACACCGGCGACCCCACCGCCATCTTCGGCGGCTAGTGCGGTGACCACGAACGTTCACCGGCTCAGGCGATCACGCGGCTCGGGCGGCCGGTTCGTCGTCCCTCACTGCGGATTCGAGCGCGTTCCCGGCGTTGCGTCGACGGAGGTAGGCCTCGCATGCGGCCGGCAACGCATACGGCTGACCACGTCGTACCCCTGACGCGGCGCCGCCGTCACCACGGACGGCGATCCGGTCAACTGGTTCAGCGCCATCGTCCGCGAATTCGGTGACACCGGCCTGGACCGCCGGGGGTGTCCGATCAAGCCGCAGAGTATTGACTTCAACTTCGGTTAAGGTTGCAGGCTCTTCCGTATGAAACGTGCACTCGTACTCGGTCCCGGTGGCGTCGTCGGTACGGCATGGCTGGCCGGACTGGCCGTCGGCCTGCGTCGTGCGGGCGTGGACCTGGCCGAGGCCGACATGATCGTCGGCACCTCGGCCGGCGCCATCGTCGGCGCCATGCTCGCCACCGGCGAGAACCTTGACCGCCTGGCCACCTTCACGAGATCCCGGAACAGCGCCGCCGCCGACCCGGGCAGGCTGGCCGAGGTCTTCGCGACCCTTGGCGACCCCACGCTGGACCAGGGGGAGAAGCTGCGCAGGGTCGGAAAGGTGGCCCTCACCGCCGACGTCGCCCCCGAGCAGACCCACCTCGACCGGACGGCCGCCCTGATCACCGCCCGCGACTGGCCCGAGCAGCCCCTCCTGATCACCGCAGTGAATACGGAAACAGGCGAACCCGTGGTCTGGGACCAAGGCGGGGACGCGCCGCTGCTGTCCGCCGTCGCCTCCAGCTACGCGGTGCCGGGCCTCTACCCGCCTATCACGATCAACGGCCACCGCTACATGGACGGTGCCTTCCGCGCGGGTGCCGGCGCCGACCTGGCGGCCGATGCCGACACGGTGGTCGTCATCGAGCCCCTGGGCCATCTCTTCCCCAGCGGCGCTCCCCTCTCGATCGCCCCTGACCAGGTAACCCTGGAGGTCTTCGGCCCCGACCTCCACGACACATCGGCCTGGGAGGCGTCTTATCAGGCAGGCATACGGCAAGCGACGCCGGCCGCCGAACGTATCGGAGGGTCATGGAACGGCACCGCCGACTGATGAGCCTGCTCACGCCGGCGCGGCCGAGATGGTCACCGGGACTGTCACAGCCACCGCATAGCATCGCGATCATGTTCCTCGGACTCCGCACATGGCACGGCGCAGCTGCACGTCCGCAGCCCGGGAGCCGCCCCCAAACGCCATCGGTCGCGCGTGGCGGCCCGACGGACGCCGCCCCACCCACGGCCCCGGTCGGAGGTTTTCCCCGTCGTGGGTGGGGCGGCGAGGTCGGCGCCGACCATGGAACCGCGTTCTCCTAACAGAGAGCCGGCTTGCCGGCGCCCTTGGGAACCTCCGGCATGGAGTCGACGACCTTGACCGTCATCACGGCCGTGCCGCCACGCATGGTCTCCTTGGTACGGCCGTCCGCCTGCTTCATCTCGGTCCAGCTCCGCCAGCCGAGGAACCTGTACGTCTCCGGCTCGAAGATCAGCTCCTCACGTTCCCAGCCTTCGGGACCCCGGTACTTGATCGAGGCGCCCATGCCATGGCGGCCCGCCGGGTCGGTGAGGTCGGGGACCATGGTCACGGTGGGCATCTTCGACAGAGCGCGGAAGACCACGGCGCGATTTCCGGAAGCGGCGAAGGGGTCCTCGACCAGGAGAAGCAGCTTCATCGCGACGACTCTTTCGATCCGGCGGCCGACCTGGTCCGCGCTCGGAGGGGCCTCTCCCCGCCCGGGCTTGTCCGCGCGGACGAACGCTTCCGCGTCCTTGCGGATCGTGGTGAGAAGCCGGTCGGGGTCGGTGGGAAGGTCGCCGGCACCCTGCGACGGCGCGTGCACGACATCCTCATGGCATTGGCCGGCGCGCTGATACTCCACCGTTCCGGCAGGTCGCACGTCCGTTTCCGGCGAGCCGCCGTCTCCGCGTCTCTCTCCGTACGTGGAACGCGCCAGGGCCCTGCCTGGGTCGGCGGCGGGGATCCACACCTCGCGGCGAACATCCTGCGTGTATTCGTGCCTCCCGGTACGCGGGCCGAAGATCACGCTCATCGTGACGTCCTTCCGGTCGACGTAGATGAACTGATCAGGTCGCGGCTGCGGATCCTCCCCGGCCGCCACCGTGGCCGCGTGCCGAAGCAGCTCCGCGGCGTCGGCCGGGCGGGCCCCGAACGGAGACGAGGCGTCGTCCCCGCGCACCGCGATCACCCCTACGGTCACCGCCGCCGCGAGCCCCACGGCGACGCCGGCCCTGAGCGCGATGCGGCCACGATCACGTGAACGCCGAAGAAGCGACGGAACCGGTTCGAGGGGACCGGCACCGGCCCGCTCCGCCTCCGCCTCGGCCGCCAGCCGGTCCCACGCTCGCGTGACGACCTGGGGAGCGGGCCCCGGCAGGGCGTCGTGGTGAGCCTTGACCGTCTGGAGTTCGTTCTTCACAGCGCCTCCTCATGGGGACCGATGACTTTGCGGAGCTTCTTGCGGGCGCGGTTGAGACGTGAACCGACCGTGCCCCGCGGGATGGCGAGGGCGTCGGCCACCTCCTCGTAGCTGAGCTGGGCGCACGCGACCAGCAGCAGGACATCCCGATCTCCGGCCGAGAGCCGGGCCAGGCCGCTGGCCAGCTGCGGCTGCATGATCGCCGCGGACACGCGCTGGACCACACGTTCGTCATGGCTCGCGACGGTTGAGGACTCGGCGCTCCTGGCCAGGGCCCGATACCTCCGGGCCTCGTTACGCCGATGGTCGGCGACGAGGTTGGAGGCGATGCCGTACAGCCAGGCGCGGGCGCTGAGGCGAGCGATGTCGTAGTGTTCCCGGACGCGGAAGGCGCGCAGGAAGGTCTCCGCGGCGATGTCGTCCGCGGCCGACTCGCCCAGGCGCATGTGCACATAGCGGTGGATGGTGTCGAAGTAGCGATCGAAGACGACGCCGAACCGCTCGGGATGACGCCACGACTGCTCTATCAGGTGGGCGTCGGTGATCTCGATCGGAGGCGCTGGATCTTTGGGGGGAGCTGACATGCACGCTGGCCTTTCGGCGGGGTACCTCGGACACGAGTAGTTCGGCGCAACCCCGATCCGTGTTCACGAAGGCCCGCCACGGCCCGTCGCCGCCGGTGGGAACGCCGCTTCACGTCGCACGGGCCGCGCCGGCTCCCGCCAGGAACGAGCCGATCACCGATGCCGTCGCCATCACCTGTTCGATCACAGGCCCCGAGGTGCGTGGGCCCGCGAGAAGTTCGCGGGCCCGAAACCTCCCATGGCCGAGGGGGTCAGCGGCTGACCGCGTCCGCCGGGCGCAGGCGGCCGAGGTCGGCGCGGCGGGGCAGGCTCTCCCAGTCGCCGTCCGCGGCGACCGCGAAGGCGCCGGCCGCGCAGGCGGTCGCCAGACGCCGTTCGGGGCCGGCCTCCTCCAGGGTCTCGGCGAGCCAGCCGGCGGCGAAGGCGTCACCGGCCCCGACGGGATCGAGTTCGGTGACGGGGTACGGCTCCGCATGCCGTACGACGCCGTCGGAGAGCTCCACCGCGCCGAGCGCGCCGCGCTTGATGAGCACGTGCCGCGGGCCCAGGTTCGACAGGGCTTCGGCCAGGGCGACCGGGTCCGCGCCCTCGACGACCAGGCGCGCCTCCGCCTCGGTCGCGAACAGCACGTCCGTCGTCGCGACGATCTCCCGTAGCACGGCGGACGCCTCGTCGGGAGCCCACAGGGCCCGGCGGTAGTTGATGTCCAGCGACACGGTCGAGCCCGCGTCGCGGGCCTCGGCGATCGCGGCGCGCACCGCCTCCCGGGCGGAGGCGGACAGCGCGGGCGTGATCCCGGTGACGTGCAGCACGCGGGCCGAGCGGATCAGCGAGACGTCGAGGTCGGCGGGTCCGAGCCGGGATCCGGCGCTCCCGGCGCGGTAGTAGCGCACATCGACCATCTCGGACGTCCGGCGACTTTTGATCATCAGTCCGGTGGGCGCGTCCGGATCGACGATCATCCCCTGGACGTCGACGCCCTCACCGGCCAGCGTCGAGCGCAGCAGCTCCCCGAACTCGTCGGCGCCCACTCGGCCGATCCACGCCGCGCGCCGGCCCAGGCGGGTGACGCCGATCGCCAGGTTGGACTCGGCCCCGCCCACGCTCAGACCGAAGTCGTGAGCGTGCCGGAGCAGACCGGTACGCCGCGCGGTGAACAGCGCCATGCTCTCACCGAGCGTTACCAGATCGATCATTGGAAATTGGTCCTTAGATGCTCGTCCGTGCCGGTCAACGGGTTGATCCCAGCTTCCTGGAGATGCGTAGCGCCGTCTCGGCCACCAGCGGCCCCAGTTCGCGGACCCGCGCGGCGGTGATCCTCGAAGTGAGGCCGGAGACGGAGATGGCCGAGGTCGCGGCATCGGTGTGGTTGAAGATCGGTGCGGCGACGCAGCGCACCTCGGGCTCGTTCTCGCGGTCGTCCACCGAGTAGCCCCGCTGCCTGATCCGGCCCAGCTCCGCGCGCAGCCGGTCGGCGCCGGTGATGGTGTGGCGGGTGATGGACGGCATCCCGGCGGCCACGACCCGCTCGACGTCCTCCTCCGGCTGCCAGGCGAGGATCGCCTTGCCGACGGCGGTGCAGTAGACGGGCGCCCGGCTGCCGATGCGCGAGGCCATGCGCACGTTGGTCTCGTTCTCGACCTTGTCGATGTAGACCACGTCCGGCGCGTCGTAGACCACGAGGTGAACGGTCTCCCGGACCTCGGTCATCAGCCGGTGCGACTCCTCGGCGGCCACCGTCCGCAGGTCGAGCGTGGCCAGGTAGGCCTGGCCGAGGTTGAGCGCGCCGTGCCCGAGCCGGTAGGCGCCGCTCTTGCGGTCGCGGTCCAGCAGCCTGGCCTCGATGAGCGGGGCGGTCAGGCGCAGCACCGTGCTCTTGGACAGGCCGAGCGCCTCGGCGAGCCTGGTGAGCGACAGGCCCTGGCCGGCGCCCGCGTGGTCGCGCACGTGTTCCAGCACGGCGAGGGCACGCCGGAGCGAGGCCGACTGGTTGCGTTCCGGGGCAGATTCGTTCATCACGGCCTCAACGAGAATTTCGGCAGGTCGAACACGCAGGTCAAATTAGGGGAGCCAATGCCCCCGTCGCCACTTTGCAGCACAACGTTCTGCATTGCACAACAAAGCACGCTCCCTCTTCCCGTGACCGGCGAGCCCTTCCTAGGGTCTGCCGCCAGCAGGAGGAGAAAGTTGTGAAGACGTCCACGCCTTCGACCCGGAGCCGGACGGGCTGACCCCCGGCGAACGATCCCGGGTGATCGGGGCCCGGTGCAACGTCTGGACCGAGCACATGGACAGCCCGCGTGCCGTCGACTACATGGTCTTCCCCCGGCTGTGCGCGTTCGCCGAGGTCGTGTGGTCGGCAGGGTGGGCGCCGTACCCCGACTTCGCCGGGCGGCTGGAGTCGCACGAGGTCAGGCTCGGCGCGCTGGGAGTGGAGTGCCGGCCCGCCGCGGGCCCGCATCTCTGGCAGAGCCGTCCCGACGCGCCGGGCCGGCCGATCAGCAAGGCCCGCCGGGAGGCCATGGTGGCCGAGTTCGGCATCGGCGGCCTCCATCCGTGAACGGTCACCGCCCGCGAGGGACCCGGGCGGGACAACGTCCGGGAACACGTCTCTCCGGCCGGTCCCGGCCGAGGTCCGCCGGAGGGCGCGTCCCTACCGCCGAAGGTCTGCCAGGTCGTGTCTCTCGAAGAGATCAGCGGTGTCCATCGGCGCTTTTCGGTAAACGGGCCGGGACGGCCGGTGTCGTGGTCAGATGGGGATCCTCGTTGAGGATGGCCTGATACAGCGTCTGCAGCTGCTGGCCCGGCTCGCTTCCCAGCTCTCTGACAAAGAGCTCACGCCTGTCGTGATACAGCGCGAGCGCGCGATTGGGCTGCCCGTCACGGCACATGGCCATGATGAGCTGGCCGAGCAGACGCTCACGGTAAGGATGTTCTTGGGAGTCTCTGTGGATCTCGGGCAGGATCTCACGGTGTCGGCCGAGGGAGATCTCGGCATCGTGCACATCTTCCATGGCCGCCAGGCGAAGCTCGGTCAAGCGTGAACGTTCGTGGAAGACGCCCTCCAGTGTCGTCAGTCCGTCATAGGCCGGCCCGCGCCAGAGCGCCAGAGCCTGGCGGAGCACCTCGATCCCGTCGGTGATATGACCGCGCCCCAGGCAGGCCCGGCCCTTCGCGAGGAGCTGTTCGAAGACCGGGACGTCGAGCTCGCCCGGGCCCAAAGGAAGAACGTAACCCGCATCGCATCGCACAATGCGCCGGGGGTTGGTGAAGAGCCGACGCAGGCTGCAAACCTGGACCTGTAGGTTTTTACGCACGGTCCGTGGCGGTCGTTCTCCCCAGAGCACGTCGATGAGACGGTCGGTGGAAACAGGGTTTCCCTGCTGTGACAAGAGGATCGCAAGCAGATGTCGCGGTTTCGGCGGCAGCGGGATGGGGCCCTCTTCCTGGTTGGCCTCGATCGTTCCCAATACTCGGAACTTCATATGTCCCCCAACCTTGTCCATCAAGATCAACCGGTTTCTAACCCTAGTAAACATTAAGCGCTTATCTCGGGCGTGAAGAGCGATTATATTCCGTTTGCAGATAGTACCGCCTCGGGATTCACGCCTCGTGAGACGAGTCACCCTCCACGGTGATCACGCGCTGAGCCTTTTTTGCCTTGAAAGGCTCACTGCGTCGCCCATTTAAGGGGATTGAGGCGTACGCGTCTATGAGATTGACAGTTCGGAACAGTTCCGAACAGCGCCGGACGGCGAGCCCGGTTTTTTGATATCGCAGGTCACGGCTGATGCCAGGTCGCTGGATTCGATTGTTGGAGTGCCGTGCGGCTGGAACGCGTTGCCGTGTCCGTGTGATTGTCCGGCGACCGTGAGTGACTTATGTGGTCATGTGACCCCGATCCGGTTTTCGGCGATCCGCAAAACGGAACCACGCGATTGAGGGTGGGAAGACAGTCGTCGGACCGATGTTAAGCAGGGGCTTTTATCGCTTTAACTGGATTTTTACCGGTCGTTGTGAGGCTCTTTCCCGGTCCTATCAAATCCAGGGTCTGACCTGTGGGTCCAGGCCCGAAGGGAAGGGGCATGGCCGTGTACAAGAAGTTCGAGTCGATGGGGGTTCGCCTGCTCGGGCGCCTGGTGCCCAAGGCGGAGGCGTTCGCCGGATGCGTTCCGCAGTGTTACCCCCAGTGCTGGCAGTGCGGCTACAGGCCGTGCCAGGTCGACAGCAAATGCAACGTTCAGTGCAACTCCTGACGCGATGAGACCGTGCCCGGCCATTGGCGGGCCGCTGACCCGGTCCGCCAATGCGGGGGCATGCCGGAACACGTTTCAGGCATTACCTACACAACAAAGGGGTTTGTAATGTACGAGAAGCTGCAGAGCATCGGCGGCCGGCTCCTGGAGAGATTCATTCCCAAGGCCGATGCGGCGGCCGGATGCACTCCTTTCTGCTATGTCAGCTGCCCCAGCTGGACTGGTAGGTGCGCGGGCAAGAGCTGCATCGTGCGCTCCGACTGCAGCGTCAGCTGTTAGTCAGGTTCACCGAAGACTCAACCGATCTCAGGCGGGCCTCGGCGGGCCCGCCTGAATCGCGGCGTTGATGAAAAGAGGCTGCCACGTGGAATACCTCGAAATCGGTGGTCGCTGCCTCATCTGCCTGGTGTTCCTCGTCGCGGCTGTCAGCAAGGTGGCGGGCCACGACGCGTTCGACGTCTTCACCTCGTCGGTGCGCGACATGCAGTTGGTGAGGTCCGGCGGGGTGCGCCGGGTCGCTCTGCTGGTCGTCGCCGCGGAGTTCTGCGTGTGCGCGCTCATGGTGATACCCGTGACCGGTAGCGGGATCGCCGGCTTCGCTCTCGCGGCCCTGCTCCTTACGGCGTTCGCCGTCGGCATCGTCAGGGTGTCGCGCCGGGGTGTGCGGGCCCCGTGCCGGTGTTTCGGCGCCTCCGCGGTTCCTCTCGGCGCTCGTCACGTCGTGCGCAACCTTGCTCTCGTGGCGGTCGCCGTCTCCGGCATCGCGGCCGCCCTGTCCACAGAAGGGGTTCGGCTGAGCGGGGAGACGGCGGTGGCCGCTCTCGGCGGGCTTCTTCTCGGCGGACTCGTCGTCATGCTCGACGACGTCTACACGTTGTTTCAGTCCGTAGACGGCTAGATCACCGTCGCTGACAAGCCGGCAAACTGGCAAAAGAGAGGTCAGGATGTCCTTTCCCGTTGCACTAGCGGTGCTCGCCTTGCTGGTGGGCGCCCTGAATCTGATCCTCATGGCGGGCGTGATCAAGCGTCTACGCGATCACACCGAGATGCTGGCCTCCAATCAGGGTCGCAAGCCCTCCATCGGCGTCGGAGAGGAAGTCGACGAGTTCTCGGCGACCACCATCGACGGTGATCCCGTGACCCGCGACTCGCTCGCCGGCGAGACCGTGGTGGCGTTCTTCTCGGCGACCTGCGGGCCGTGCAAGGAGAAACTGCCGAAGTTTGTCCAGTTCGCGAAGGAGCTCCCCCGAGGCCGTGACCAGACACTGGTCGTCGTCGCCGGAGAACCGGATGAGGTCGCTCCGATGACCGCCGCCCTGAGTCCCGTGGCGCGAGTCGTGCTTGAGAACAACAGCGATCCCGTGACGAGCGCGTTCAACGTCCAGATGTATCCGGTCATCCTGCGGGTCGGATCTGACCCCGACGGGAGAATCGCCGTTCTCAGCGACCGCGTCAACCTCAACCGGCACCCCGTCGCGATGGCATGACGCGACCGGCTTCTCACGATGCCCCTGATCCCGCCGCGCCGTCCGCACCGAATGGACGAACGCCGCCGGTGATCAGGCGCATCGCCCTTGCGGCATCGGTGACGGTGAGCGCCGCACCCGTGATTCTGGCCGTCCACGCAGGGCTGACGCTGATCACCGCGGCCGTGCCCGTGCTGAGCGCCTGGCTGACCAAACTCGTCATCGACAGCCTGATGGGGCGGGCTTCCCTCGGAACGGTGCTGGCCTTCGCGCTGGCGCTGGCCACCGCCGGGGCGGTCGCCGCGGTGCTCCCGCAGCTGATCAGGTATCTGCAGGCGGAACTCGGCCGCAGAACCGGTGAGGTCATCCAGGAACGGCTGTTCGCGGCGATGGAGCGTTTCACCGGACTGGCACGGTTCGAAGACCCGCGTTTCCTCGACCAGCTGCGACTGGCGCAGGCTCCCGGCGGGACCGTGCCTCATTCCAACGAGGTTCTTGACGGCGCCTTCGGCGTCGTGCGCTCTGTCTTTATGATCACCGGCTTCCTGGGATCGCTGTTCCTGCTCAACCCTTGGATGTCAGGCCTGGTACTGGTGGCCGGGGTGCCGATCCTGGTCGGGGAGACGGCGCTCGCCCGTCGCCGGGCCGGCATGCTCTGGCAGCTCGGGCCCACGGAGCGGCAGGAGATGTTCTACGGCAGCCTGCTGTCCACCGTGGAGGCGGCGAAGGAGATCCGGCTGTTCGGGCTGGGCGGGTTCCTACGAGATCGCATGCTCGCCAGCAGACGCGCCGCCAACACCGCCAAACGCGTCCTCGACCGCCGGGACCTCTTCATACAGGCCGGACTGGGTTTCCTGGCGGCGGCGGTGGCGGGTGCGGGACTGGTGTGGGCGGCTGTCTCCGCGCGAGACGGCTGGCTGTCCGTAGGGGACATCGCCGTCTTCGTCGCCGCGGTGGCCGGGGTGCAGGCCGGGCTGGCCTCGCTGGCCGGAGAGGTCGCCCGCTGCCATCAGGCGTCGTTGCTGTTCGACCACTACATGTCGGTGACGACGGCGGCACCGGATCTGCCCGTGGCCGTCCGGCCTCTTCGGATGTCGTCGCTGCGTCGGGGAATCGAACTGCGAGACGTGTGGTTCCGCTACGCGCCGGGCCGCCCATGGATCCTGCGGGGGATCGACCTGACACTCCACCATGACCAATCTGTCGCGCTCGTCGGCCTCAACGGGGCGGGGAAGTCAACGCTGGTGAAACTGCTGTGCCGGTTTTACGACCCCACCCGTGGCGCGATCTTCTGGGACGGTGTGGACATCCGCGAATTCGACATCGAGGAGCTGCGCCGCAGGATCGGTGCTGTTTTCCAGGACTACATGGACTACGACATGACCGCCGCCGAGAACATCGCCCTGGGAGACCTCACCGCGATCGAGGACAGGGCACGCCTCCAGGAGGCCGCCGAGCGTGCCGGAATACATCGTGAACTCACCGAACTCCCCTACGGCTACGACACGCTGCTGTCGCGGATGTTCTTCATGGAGACCGACAAGGAGAACCCCGAAACAGGAGTGGTGCTCTCCGGCGGGCAGTGGCAGCGGCTCGCGCTGGCCCGTGCCTTCCTGCGCGGGCAGCGCGACTTCATGATCCTTGATGAGCCGTCCTCGGGGCTGGACGCGCGGGCCGAGCACGAGATCCACGCCGCGCTGGACAGGCATCGCAGAGGGCGTGCCAGCCTGCTGATCTCCCATCGGCTGGGCGCTACCCGAGACGCCGATCTCATCGTCGTGCTCTCGAACGGCCGCATCGTCGAACAGGGCGACCATGCGACCTTGATGGAGGCCGGCGGGCCGTACGCGCGTCTGTTCACCACCCAAGCCGCCGGATACCAGACCGACCGGGAAATAGCCCTCACGGATTTATGATGCCTCTTATATGGTTATTAATCCCTTTAGTCGCCGTCTTTGTCCTCACCGCTCTGGTGGCGAGGCGCATGCTCGTGGTGGTCACCGTGCACGGCAGGAGCATGGAACCGGCCTACCATGACGGCGACCGCGTTCTCGTGCGGCGCACCCGAAAGCTCGTGGTGGGGCAGGTCACCGTGGTGGAGCATCCTCACGACCACAACGCCTGGAGTGACTCTCGGCGACCGCCCCTTTCCGGAGGCGAACCCGTCTCCAGCCGAAAGTGGCTGATCAAACGGGTGGCCGCGACACCTGGTGATCCGGTGCCGCGTGACAGGGTTCCACGCCTGGCGGACGTTCCCCACGGCCGGGTGCCTTTGGGCAAGGTGGTGCTCCTAGGAGACAACACCGAAGTCAGCTATGACTCTCGGTCGATGGGGTTCATTCCGGTGGAACGGATCCTCGGCGTGGTGGTCCGCCAGCTGGACATGACGGCGTCGGCGACCATTTGACTGGTCAAGGCCTCTCGTTCACCGGCGGCACCGCTCCTCACCGGCTTGTTTATTCTCCGCATATACGCGATGTCCTACCGTTTCCCTGGCCCGGACACGATTCGGCGGCGTGCGCGAATCCCCTACGCGGAGGCTGCTGACAAGAAAGGACCGTCCGTGATCGAAGATGTCGACTCGCGAGCCGGACGGGCGCGGATCCGGCATCGTCCACGATGGTTCCTCGTCACTCTGGGTGTTCTGGTCGCCGCGGGATTGGCCGTGTCGGCCTATCTCACCGTCACTCACTACAGCCATGAGATATCGCTCATCTGCATGGAGAACGCGACCGTCGATTGCGCTTCGGTGACGTCGAGCGAATTCTCCACGTTATTCGGAATCCCGCTTCCACTGCTGGGGCTGGCGTTTTTCATCGGGTTCGGGGCGCTGGTCGCCCCGTGGGCCTGGCGCTCGGAACACCCGCTCCCCAGATGGGGACGGCTCGCCGGCGCGATCGGCGGTGTGGTGTTCGTCGTCTATCTGGTCACCGCGGAGCTGGCGGTCCTGGGCAAGATCTGTCTTTGGTGTACCGCCGTGCACGTGATAACCGTCCTGCTGTTCGGTCTTGTCCTGGTTGACGAGTATCGCCGAATCGGATAGGTGTCCTGATCGCCGTCAGGTCGAAGCCATGGCGTGCGGTTTCCTCTTCGGGAGAGTGAATGAGCAAGAGCGTCCGGCAACGATCCGTCAAGGAGCGGCTCGCCGAGGAGCGCAAAAGAGAGAACGCTCGAGAGAAGCAGCGCAAGCTGCTGCTGAGCGTGCTTGGCGTTGTCGTCGTGGCCTCGGCGACGGTGGCTGTCGTGGTCACCGTCCAGGACAAGGCAAACAAGAGCAGCCAGAAGGGGATCGCGTACACCGGTCCGGCGATTCCCACCACTCGCCAGGCGGACGGATCGATTCTCATGGCGAAGGCGGGCGTCACCGGCCCCACGTTGGAGGTCTTCGAGGACTTCCAATGTCCGGCCTGCAAAAGGCTTGAAGAGAAGGCGGGCGACGCGGTGAAAAAGGCGGCGGCCGACGGCAAGGCGAAGGTGATCTTCCGGCCGTTCCAGCTCTTCACAGCGCCTCAATTCGCCGAGCCCGTGCCGTCGGTGTCCCGTCGCGGGGCGAACGCGGCGTTCTGCGCTCCCGCCGACAAGTGGGCCTCCTACGCCAAGACGCTGTTCACTCACCAGCCGACCGAGGGCAGTGAGGGGTTCGAGAACAAGGAGCTTCTCAACTGGGCCCGGGATCTCGGCTTCTACAGCCCCGAGTTCGACAAGTGCGTGACGGGCATGCAGAAGGCCGGGAACATAGACAAGGCGACCGAGTACGCCAAGGGTCAGCAGGTGACGTCCACACCCACCGTGAAGCTCAACGGCAAAGATCTCGGCCAGGAACAGGTGGCGCAGATCATCGCTGATCCCTCCAGCCTGGAGCGAATCCTCGCCTCGGCCGCCTCCTAGCGATCTCCGGCTGTCAGGCCCACAGGCTTTCCGCGGCTCGCGACAGTTCGGCGCGAGCCGCGTAGTCGTCGGCTCAGTCGGCTCTGTCGACCGCATCGTCTTCCCCCGGGTGTGCGCGTCGGCGGCCTCCAGCCGTGAGCAATCGGGGACGCCTCCGAAATGTCCGAGGTCACGTAGCGCGGTGAAGGAAGGTGAACAACGGCGGCGCGATGCCGAGGGCATCGCGGACGGCTCCCACTTGGCGGTATGTCGATGATTTTTGCCCGGTCCTGGGGCTAACTGTCGCTCGGGAGGCCTGACAGGCCAAAATTGGTCCGTGGTCAGGATCGGATCGGTAGGGATGAGCGATTGCGAGCGTGGGCAACTTCCGCCAGTGCTGGGTCAGCTGTTCGCCGACGGCGGTGAGGGGCGGACGCTCTCGACGGCGTTGCCGCCCGGAGACGTGGTCTGGCCCGATCCCGGTTACGCACGGTTCGCGACCGACCACCGTCCGGCGTTCTGGCTGAGCGACGTGGCGGTCACCGGCGAGCTGTGGGCCGAACTGCGGGCCGAGCACCACCGTTCGGGCCTGTGGCCGGTGCTGCTGGAGGACTCCGTCCAGCCGTGGTCGGCGGGGCAGGTCGCCCCGGACACGGCCGCCGAGATCGACAACTACCACGCCGCCGCGTTCATGGCCGAGGTGTGGTCGGACTGGATCGAGAAGGCCCGGGCCGACCAGCTCGAACTGCTGGACCCGTTCGGCCCGCAGTGCCCGGGACCGGCCGCCTCCGGAGAGCTCGCCGCCGATCCCGGCGTGGTCGCCGACTGGTACGCCGGGCTGGTGGCCGAGCGCAGGACCCCGCTCGGGCTGGTCGCGGCGGAGCGGGGGGCCGACGCGCTGGCCGTCATGGGCTGGCAGGGCGCGCTGAACCACAACGAGTGGATGGTGCCGCTCGCTGCCGTGGTGCGCAGCTGGGAGGACAGGTTCGGGGCGCGGGTGGTGGGCATGGGCTTCAACACCCTCGATCTGAGCGTCGCCGCGCCCCCGGTCACCCCGGAGCACGCCCTGCACGTCGCCGCCGAGCACTGGACGTTCTGCCCCGACAGCGTCATCTACAGCGCCGGGACGCTGACCGACTACGCCGAGCAGATCAGGGGCAGGAACGCCTGGTCGTTCTGGTGGGACTGATCATCGGAGCAGGAAGTCCCGCAGCAGCGGGAGATAGCGGGGCTGCTCGGTGGTGATGGAGTGGCCCGCTCCCGCGAGGCGGACGAGTGTGGAGCCCCGCAAGGTGCGCCGGTAGTCCTCGGCCACCTCGGGCTTCAGATAGTCGCACTCGCCCCGCAGGATCAGCACCGGAACCTCGACGGCGCGCAGCGCGGGACGGGGATCGGCGGCCCGTTCGGCATCGGCCGAGGTGAGCTGGTTGACATAGAAACCGGGGCGGTTGTCGTGGACGGGGGCCGGCGGGGAGCCCGGGCACCGTGTGGCGTCCTTGCCGGTCAGCATGACGCGCCGAAACCACGGATCGGCCTCGTCGTCGGGCACCAGCGCGTGGGCGGCGTTCGGATCGACGCTCATCAACACGCTGTGGACGATCATCCGCGGGGTGCCGGCCAGCTCGTCCCGCAGGCGGGTCTGCGAGGGCGGGAGCCTGCTCCATGGGTCGCCGGTGTCGTGACCGGGGTAGGCGCCCTCCCAGAGCGGCCCGGGGGAGACGAAGACCGCCTTGGCCACGTGCTCGGGGTGAGCGGCCAGGTAGCGGGCGGTGAGCGAGCCGCCCCAGGATCGGCCGACGAGGATGAGCTTGTCGGCTCCCAGGAGGTGCCGGATGGCTTCGAGGTCGGCCACCTGCCGGGCGACGGTGTACCCGGTGACGTCGGCCAGGCGGGTCGATCGTCCTGCCCCGACCTGGTCGTAGGCGTAGACGTCGAAACCGAGGGCGGCCAGGGCGCGGCCCGCGTCCGGGACGCCCTCGCCGGGAGTGCCCGGCCCCCCGTGCAGGAAGATCACCGGGGTGGCGCGGGGGTGGGCCGCCCGGACCGCGACATAGGCGATCCTGGAGCCGGTGGGCAGGTCCCAGAAGGCGACGCCGACCGGGGGCGGAGCCAGCGGGATCCGAGGCATCGGCCGGAACACGGTGAACGCGGCGGTCGCGGCGACGGCGAGGGCGATCGATCCGGCCAAGCCCGCCGCGACGGGACTTCGGCGGCGAATTCCCAGCAGGCCCAGGGCGAGCAGGATCAGCGGGAAGCCGGTGACGAGCGTCGCGCCGAGTGCCGCCGCGCAGAGAAGCGGGATCACCGCCGTGACGGCGGCGCCCCCGAAGAAGGCGGCCCCGCCCGAGACCGCGGCCACGACCGCGGCCACCGGCAGCAGGACGCCTCCCGCCAGGCGGCGCGTGAGAGCCGGGAGGCGAGAGCCGGTCGAACGCGCTTCGACGGAGGCGACGTTCGAGACGGCGGTGGGGGCGGTGGCGGCGGGATCGAAGTTGGAGACGGCGGATTCGGAGGTGGCGGACACCGAGGGGAGGGGCACCGCGGGGAGGGGCACCGAGGAGACGGGGACAGCGGTGCGGTGGTCGGGGACAGGGTCGGGGTCGGGGACGGCGGCGCGGTGGTCGGGGACAGGGTCGGGGACGGGATCGGAGGGAAGGGGGTGCGGGGGAGGGGGTTCGCCTTTCATGGATTTCACGCTAGGAGCGGGAAACGCGGTGATCGCCCTCCCTGAGGACCGTTACCATCCCCGCCGTGCGGCGGGGTTCGCCCCTCCCGGGGACGGATGCCGCCGGCGGTGGGAGGCGAGATCACCGCGTCCCGGGACGGACCAGTCCGGCCTCGTAGGCGGCGATCGTGGCCTGGACGCGGTCGCGGACCCCGAGCTGGGCGAGGATCCGCGCGACGTGATCCTTGACCGTGGCCGGGCTGATCTCCAGGGAGGCCGCGATCTCGGCATTGGACAGACCCCGGGCGACGTGCAGGAGGACCTGCGTCTCACGAGGGGTGAGACCCGCGACGCGGGCGGTGTCGGCCGGGCCGGGATCGGCGGCGAAGCGGTCGAGCAGCCGCCGGGTCACCCCGGGGTCGAGCAGCGCGTCACCTCTGGAGACCACCCGGACCGCGTCGATGATCCGCTCGGGGTCGGCGTCCTTCAGCAGGAATCCGGCGGCTCCCGCGCGCAGCGCCGCGAACACGTACTCGTCCAGGCCGAAGGTGGTGAGCACCACCACCTTCGCGCCCGGGACCTCCGCCGTGATCCGTGCCGTGGCCGCGAGCCCGTCGAGACCGGGCATCCTGATGTCCAGGACGGCCACGTCGGGCAGCAGGGACGCCGCCTGGGCCACGGCCGTCTCGCCGTCGGCGGCCTGGCCGACGACGGTGATGTCCGGTTCGGCGTCGAGCACCGCGGTGATCCCCACCCGGACCACCGCCTGGTCGTCGGCGACCGTCACCCGAATCACGCTGGCCCCACCTCCGGCAGCCACACCCGCACCCCGTCTTCCGTCTCGGTGACCGTACCGCCCGCGGCGTCGGCCGTGGCGCGCACCTTCCGGACCTGGGCCGGACCGGACACCGCGAGGCCGTCCGGGAGGTAGGCCACGGTCACCGTCACGCCGGTTGCACCGTTCATACGGCTCACGCCGCTTGCGCTGCTCACGCCGCCGGACAACATGGCCTCGGCGATCCGGTAGGCGGCGACCTCGACGGTGGCGGGCATCGGCCGGCGCGTTCCCGTGTAGCGGACGACGGCGTGGCTTCTGGCGGCCAGGGCGGCGATCGCGGCGATGACGGGGGGAAGGGCATCGTCGGCGGGATCGTCACGCAGCTCGCCGAGAAGTTCGCGCAGCGCGGTGAGACCGGCTCTGGCCTCGGCCAGGACGATGTCGAGGCGCCGCTCGTCGGCCGCCCTGACCACCGCCTCGGCCCGCGATCTGGCGGTACGGCGCAGCCCGGTGGCGATCCGGCCCCGCTCGGCTCGGGCCGCCGCCACCGCGTCCCGGTCGAGCCGGTCGCGTTGCTGCACCGCCGCGTCCCGCAGCCGGCGCCGCCGCCCGCCGACGAACACGCCCGCCGCCCACGCCGAGACGGTGGGGACGGCCAACGCCGCCGTGAGCGTCGCCCAGACCGCCACCGGCGGCCCCGTCAAGCCGTCGACCAGGGGAAAGGCGCCCAGGGCCGCCACCGCGAGCGGGGCCGGCCAGCCGCGCCCGCCGTACGCGCCGACACTGTAGACCAGGGTCAGCTCCACCCACCAGCACAACAGCACCAGCTGAGCCGACTCCGGCGCGGTCCACCCGGCGGCGTCGCACCACAACCAGGCCGGCAGCAACGACTGCGCCGCGGCCAGGCTCGGCCACGGCATCCTGCGACGCCACCTCAGCGGCAGGGCGTGCAGTACGAGCAGGACCGACAGCAGCGCTCCGGACGCCGGGGTCGCGAACGGCTCCGGCACCTCCGCGTAGAGCAGCCCGGCTCCGGCGGGCAGCGCCACGGCCAGTACTACCAGGGCCCAGTCCAGCGCCGCCGTCCCTCGCCAGCCCGCCGCGCGGCCAGGCCGGTGGACGTCCCGCCGGTTGTCGCCGTAGCGGAGCCGAGGAAACGGGCGGGGACGGCCGGGTACGGGTGCGTGGGCGGTCGTGAGCGGGAGGCGGGCCTGGACCGTCCAGCCACGGGGCGGGGGAGTTCGCGACGGCTCCGGTGCGTCCGCGGGTCCGTACGGCGGGGCGCAGCGCGGGAAGGGACCGGCACGCGGGCCGGTGTGGATGTGCTGGCCGGCGTGCGGGCCGGCGTGCAGAGTGCCGCCGAGGGCGCCGACGGCATGGCGCAGTGCGGCGAGGCCGGTGCCCGCGCCCAGGCCGGAGACGGTCGCCGGGCCGCCGTTGTCGGTGACCGTCACCGTCAGCCAGCCGGTGGCGGCCGGTGTGACAGGAGCCGGTGTGACGGGATCGGTGGCACCCCCCGCCGCCGGGGAGCTGGCGATAACGGGTGCGCCCCCCGGGCCGGTGGCCGGCGCGAGCACCGAGCCGGTGGCGGCCGGTGCCGCCGAGGCGTCGTGGACGGCTTCCACCCGGACGTGGACGACGGCGCCGGTGGCGTAGCGCATCGCGTTGGTCAGGGCCTCGCGGACCACGCGGAAGGCGACCGCGGCGAGTTCGGGCGGCGCGGTGACGATCGTGCGGTGGTAGGTCACGCCGGGACGGCCGATGAGGAGGGTGTCGATGTCACCGAGGGCGAGGGCACGGCCGCGGCGATCGAGGGCGCAGAGGCGGTCGAGTTCGGCCACGGCCTGGCGGCCCGCGTCGGCGGCGTGGGTGACGGCCTCGGCGGTGAGGCTCGGGTCGCCGAGACGGAGGGCGGCGGCCGAGGCGACCACGATTCCGGTGAGCCGGTGGGCGGCCACATCGTGGAGTTCGGCGGCGAGACGGTCGCGTTCGGCGGTGGCGGCCAGCCGGGGCACGGCCTCGGCGGCGGCTCGGTAGGCGGCGAGCGCCGCACGGCCGGCCCTGCGGCGGCGGCGGGAACGTCCCATGGCCCACGCCATCGCTGCGCCGCCCGCCGTGAGCCCTCCTGCTCCGGCGGAGTTCTGGAGACTCCCTCCGTGCATGACGACCACGAGGGCGACGGCCAGTGTGGCGGCGACCGCTCCGATCGCCGCCGGCCCGGCCGTGCCGTACACCGCCAGCGCGTAGAGGATCGCGAGGAGCACCGCGCAACCGAGGGCGATCAGCACAGGCCCACGCTACTGCCGACGTCACCCATGGTCGCGAGCGTCACGCGGCGTCCACCCGAACGCCCGGTGTTCGGCGCGTCCCGCACCGCAGAGCCGGCCGTCAGGGACGAGCTCGCGGTGCCCGCCTCCGGCGTTGGCGATATTGATCTCGTTCAGCCGTCCAGCGGCTGGATATCGCCGGTCGTGACCGCGGCTTTGCACGCGGGTGTATCCGGGCGTCTCCGAATCCTCCGGAAAACAGGCGTAGACCCGGCTGATCGGGGGTTCCATCGATCGATTGGCATATGCGGAGGCAAAGAACATCGTCGGGAGAAGGGCCGGCGCGCTGGTCGCCACCGCGATCACAGCTATCTCTCGCTCGTTCGTCGAGCAGTCCTCTTCGGCGGTTAAGAAGTAAGGATACGCAGGTCAAAGGCATGATCACCGAAAAGCTTCCAGGTAACCTTCCTAATGGTTCCAGCGAAGTCAACGGCCTCTCCGGGCATGATCAAGGCTTGGCCAATGGCGCTTTCTTGGTAGACGAGGTAGATCTTCTGGGGTTTTCATGGGTTTTGTTTTGCTTTGTCACTGAATGCGTGTAGTGTCCTATTTGTGATCGGTTGGCGACCTGCCCTTCAACGGAAGGAGCGGCCGGCCGACGTCGAATCCCGCAGGCCTCAGGGTCGCGGGAACCGGGGACCCACTTCTTGGGGTGAATCCGCCGCGAGCGTGCGGCGGTAGGGCAACTCCACCGCCCGAATCCGTCAGCTAACCCGGTAGACGAGATGGAGAGGAGATCACTAATGGGGCGTTTCGCCCACTTCCTGTCGGTGTCGACCTCGTTCACACCGGTCAACTAAGGCTTCCTCGCCGCGTCCGAACGCGGCGCACCCACAGCGCTCCGCGTAGCGCCCGGTCTTCCCGGCTACGCACCTTGACCCTGTGAGCGCCTATCCCGCCCGCGCCCCCCTGTCGGCGTGCGCGGCCTCCCGTTCCCTCGCGAAAGAGTCTTTTCTTCCCATGCGTTTCTCCCTTGGCCTGCGCCAGAACCGTTTCCTCGCCGCCACCCTCCTGGGTGCGAGCGTCTTCGCCTCCGCGGGCGTCGTCTCGGCGCTCCCCGCCTCCGCAGACGTCTCCGCCCCCGCCCCCGGCTCCGAGTCCGGTTCCACCTCCGGCTCCGAGGTCGCCCTCCTGAAGGGTTCGACCAAGGCCTCCTATTTCTGGGACGACTCCTCCGGCCGCGCCGGTGACACCGGCCTGCCCGCGAGCGGCAAGCCGATGCAGAAGGGCATGATCGCCAGCCCGAGCTGGCCCCTGATGACCGAGGGCTACGTGGTCTACAAGGGCAAGAAGGCCAAGTTCTTCGTCGGCGACCGCGGTCCCGGCGTGCCCTCCAGTAGCGGCGTCATGATCGACCTGGACGCCAAGTCCTTCGCCGACCTGACCGGCGGCACGTTCAACGCCGACACCCTGGGCGTGGACGGCAACGGCGGCATGGGTCACATCAAGGTCGACTACGTCATCACCAAGTGGGGCAACGGCCCGGGCAAGAAGAACTACCCGGTGCCCTTCTCCGCGGGCGCGTGGGGCCGCATCGACCACAACCCGGCCACCCCGCCGACGGTCGTCGACAAGTAATCGTCATCGCGTAGTCGGGCGGGCCGCCGCAAGGGCCGAAAGCCCCGGCGCCTCCTCCACGAGAGTCCCTCCCCCCTCTCCCCTTCCCCTGGAGGGACTCCCGTGCATCCCCCTTCCGCCTTCTGGTGACAAGCGAGAGCGGACGCCCGCCCAGGGCGTCCGCTCTTGCTCTCGTTTATACCGAATGTCATTCTGTTTGCCATGACCGGAACGGTATCCGCCATGACCGGCGCGGTGGGAGCGCCATGATCCTGCGCGCTCCCGCGAACGGCATCGAGATCGCCTACGAGACCTTCGGCTCGCCCGAGCACCGCCCGCTTCTGCTCATCATGGGTCTCGGCGCCCAGCTCATCCACTGGGACGACGAGCTCTGTGAACTGCTCGCCGACCGCGGGCACCACGTGGTCCGGTTCGACAACCGGGACGCCGGCGAGTCCACCCACCTGAACGGCGTCCCGGTGCCCGCCTTCGGCGGGGACGGGCAGGTCCCCTACCTGCTGGACGACATGGCCGACGACACCGCCGGCCTGCTCGACGCGCTCGGCTGGGAGTCCGCCCACGTGGTGGGCGCCTCGCTGGGAGGAATGATCGCCCAGACACTGGCGATCCGACACCCGCGCCGGGTGCGTACTCTCACCTCCATCATGTCCACCCCCGGCCCGCAGGCCGCCCCGCCCACCGAGGCCGCGATGGCGGTGCTCATGTCGCCGGCCGCGCGCGACCGGGAGAGCGCGATCCGGCAGTCGGTGGCGGCCTGGGAGGTCATCGGCTCGCCGGGATTCCCGCTGGATCGCGAGCGGATCGCCCAGGTCGCCGGGCTGAGCTACGACCGGTCCTACGATCCGGCCGGGACGGGCCGGCAGCTCGCCGGGATCATCGCCTCCGGCGACCGCACGCCGTTGCTGAAGGAACTCACGGTGCCCACCCTCGTGCTGCACGGAGAGGCCGACCAGCTCGTGCCGCTGTCCGGCGGCATCGCCACGGCCGAGGCGATCCCCGGCGCCAGGCTGATCACCTTTCCCGGGATGGGCCACGACCTGCCGTGCCCGCTCTGGCCCGAGATCGTCGGCGCGATCGACGAGCTCACCGCCGCCGAGCGTTGAGCTCCGGTACGGCTTGCGCCTCCCGGGGCGCAAGCCGTACCGGAGGATCAGATTTCGAGCTTCTCCTCGATGCCGCGCAGGCTGTGCCGCGCGAGCGCCAGGTTGGCCCGGGTCCGGTCGAGTGCCAGGTAGAGGAAGAGCCCCTTGCCGCCCCTGCCGGTGATCGGACGGATCACGTGGTACTGGCTGCCGAGCGTGATGAGGATGTCCTCGATGCCGTCCTTGAGGCCCAGCGACTCCATCGTCCGCAACTTGGCCTTGACGACCTCGGTGTTGCCGGCCGCGGCGACCTGGAGATCGAGGTCCTTGGAGCCGCCGAGGGCGCCCAGCGCCATGCCGCTGTTGTAGTCCACGACGACCGCGCCGAGGGCGCCGTCGATCGCCATCATCTCCTTGAGAGAGATGTCCATGTTGCCCATACCTGTCTCCGATCACGGGGTTGTCGATGTGCGGGACGTGATGGCGGCCAGGTTCGCCGCCGTCTTACGGCCCTCCAGTCGCAGCAGCCCGAGGTTGGTCCCGGGGCGGGCGAGCACTGTGAGGACGATCTTCGGACCGGCGGCGTAGAAGGCCGCGTAGCCGTTGGTGCCGGAGATGAGCGTCTCCTCGAAGGCGCCCTTGCCGGCCATGCTCGTCATCCGGCGGCTGAGGGCCAGCACCGCGGAGGAGAGTGCGCCGGTCTGCTCGACCTCGCCCTTCAGGTCGCTCGCTATCGTCAGGCCGTCCACGCTGCAGGCGATGCTGCCGTTCACATCGGGCATGCGCTCGCGCAGCGACATCATTTCCCGGTGCAGCTCGTCACGGAGCAGTGCCGCATCCTGGCGCACCTCGTCATGTGGTTCCACCGGCATCCTCCTTCCGAGCAGCTTCAGCGTCCGCAGCCCTATCGGCATCGGACCCAGCTCACGTCAGTGCCTCCAATGCGTTCTTGAGCCGGATGAGCAGGTTGATGTCGGCGGGATCCGCCGTCGCGGCGGGCAGCGACCCCGGTAGTGGCCCCGACAGTGAACCCGGCGATGAACCCGGCGGTGAACCCGGCAGCCCGGTGACGCCGGCCGCGGCGCCCGGGAACTCCCAGGTGCCCGCCGTGCCGCCCTTCTTGCGCTTGGGCAGCCCCGTGGGGGAGGGAGCGGGCGCGAGGGCGGGCGCGGGCTCCGCCGGCGAGGTGCTGAGCAGCCCGGCCGCGGCGAGCTGCCGTACGGCCAGCAGCACCGAGCCGGCCGGACGGCCGAGCCTGCGCGCCAGGTCACCGGGGGTCGCCGCCGAGTCGGCGGCGACCAGCACCTCCCATTGGAGAGAGGTCAGCACCACCCGCTGGGCGGGGATGCGTCCCAACGGGATCACCGGACGCGAGTCCAGCTCGGCGGACGGCCACGCCTGGTCCAACTGTGCCCTCCTTCGCCCGCACTCCCGCAGGAGACCGGTCACGTCGAAATACCACTGGGGCCCGAGCCAGTGCCGCTCTCCCGGCCGGAAGCCGGACCGGTCTCCGGAGGCCTGGAACAGGAAGTAGACGGCGTCGAGCACCGCGCTCATCACGCAGAACTCCAGCTCGCCCCGGGTGAGCACACCCCGGGAGACCAGCAGCTCGCCGCCGTGACGGTCCTCGCCGGCCTCCTGCCTGGCCTGCTGCACGGCGCGGGCGGAAACCCTGCGGCCGGCGGTCAGCAGGTCCTCCACCCGGGGGGCGGCCGCGCTCTCGGCGTGGGTCACGCGACCGCCGGTGAGATAGAACATCCCGGCCTCGCCCAGCCGCAGCGCGCCGGTGGCTCGCTCGCTCGCGAGCCCGCTGAGTACGCTCTCCATGGTCGGCATGGTTCACGTCGTTATCAGCCGGCCGGAAAGCGCCTGAAGGCGATGGCGGGCCAGAGCGAGGTTGGAACGATCTCGATCGAGCCGGACATAAATCACTAATGGGCCATCGAAGACCGTTTCTAGCGGTCTTAATAAATGATGCCCGTTATCTGTAGTTATGATCATGTCGTTGATTCGGACCGTTCCGCCGGGGGAGGTCGCTGCGAGCCCGTCCAGGGTCGCCCGCAGCGTCTCGCTCAACCCCGCGGCCGACTTCTCGACGTCGGCCAGGTGGTCGCCGCCGACCGCCACGGCCATCCCGCTGGTCTGATCGATCAGGATCGCGTCCAGCGCGCCGGGGATGGCCATGACCTCGGTCAGGCAGTCTTCGATTCCGAGCACGGGATCTCCCTCACCGCCGACTTCACAACGTCGCCCGGTCAGCGTAGGGATATCGCCGGAGAACCAAGTGTCCCGATTGAAAGTGATACGGGTGGAGATGGAGGATTCATCACCCGGGTATAAGGATCTCTACTCCGGAGAGTAAATCGCCGGTCAATCCCCGGTAATGAGTGCCTGTTCGTCCGGCTTGTAAATAAGAACATTCTTCACATAAGACTCCACGGCGGCGGGAAGCCCGACGTCGTTGCCGGCCGACTCGGACATGAACCAGCGGTGGTCGAGGACCTCGTGGAAGAGCTGGGCCGGCTCCAGCTTGTGCCGCAGTTCCTGGGGAACGGCCTCCACCGTCGGGTGGAAGACCTCCACCAGCCAGCGGTGGGCCACGATCGCCTCCTCCTCGTGACGCAGGCCGTACGACACGCGGAAGGAGTCGAGGTCGTTGAGCAGCCGCCTGGCCTGGTTCTCCTCCACGTCCAGGCCGGTGAGCCTGAGCAGCCTGCGCTGATGGTGGCCGGCGTCGACGACCTTGGGACGGACGATCAGCCGCCCGGTGCCCGCCTTGCGGCGGACCATCATCTCGGCGACGTCGAAGCCGAGGGAGTTCAGCCGGCGGATCCGCTGGTCGATCATGTGCCAGTCCACCTCCTCGATGATCTCGTCGGAGGTGAGCTCACCCCACAGCCGGTGGTAGCGGCCGCAGATCGAGTCGGCGACCTCCTCGGGATCGATGGAGGGGTGCAGCAGGCCGCCGGCCTCCAGGTCGAGCATCTCGCCGAAGATGTTGGTGTGCGCGACCTCGATGTCGTACAGCCGCTGGCCCTCACTGATCATGGGGTGGAGTTCCCCGGTCTCGGCGTCCACCAGATAGGCGGCGAAGGAGCCCGCGTCCCGGCGGAACAGGATGTTCGACAGTGAGCAGTCGCCCCAGTAGAAACCGCTCAGGTGCAACCGGACCAGCAGCACGGCCAGCGCGTCGAGCAGCCGGTTGAGCGTCTCGGGCCGGATCGTCCCCGACATGACCGCCCGGTAGGGCAGGGAGAACTGCAGGTGCCGGGTGATCAGCGCGGAGTCGAGCGGCTCCCCGTCCGCGTCGGTCCGCCCGGTGACCACGGCCACCGGCTCCACCGACGGGGTGTCCAGCCGGTTGAGGTCCCACAGCAGGCGATATTCCCGCTTGGCGTAGTACTCGCTGATCTCTTTGATCGCGTAGACCTTGCCGGAGAGCCGGGCGAAGCGGACCACATGCCGGGAGATGCCGCGTGGAAGCGAGACCAGGTGATGCTCCGGCCACTGCTCCAGCGGGACGTCCCAGGGCAGGCGGATCAGGTCCGGGTCGCCGGGGGCGCCGGTGAGCTGCAGGGGCATGGTCAGTCCTCACGACGGGGGAACAGGGGCGGGTTGAAGGCGCGATGGACCACCGCGGAGAGCTGCTCGTCGGTGAGCACCCGGGGCTCTGCGACGGCCTTGGCCCGCACGTAGACCTCGCAGAGCCACTCCAGCAGCCGGGTCGCCTCGAACGCCCGGTGCAGGTCGCCGCCGACGGTGACCCCGCCGTGGTTGGCCAGCAGCGCGGCCTGCCTGTCCTTGAGGGCGGCCCTGACGCCGGCCGCCAGCTCCGGGGTGCCGAAGGTGGCGTACTCGGCGACCCGCACCGTTCCGCCGAGCAGCAGCGCGTTGTAGTGGATCGGCGGCAGCTCGGTCATGGTCGTGGCGACCACGGTGCCGAAGGTGGAGTGGGTGTGCACGACCGCCCCGGCGTCGGTGGTCGTGTAGACCGCCAGGTGCATGGGCGTCTCGGAGGACGGTTGCGACTCGCCCTCGACCAGGTATCCCTCGACGTCGATCACCGGGCACGCCTCGGGTTCCAGCCGGTCGAGGGGGACGCCCGTGGGTGTCACGGCGATCAGGTCGCCGGCGCGGACGCTCAGATTTCCAGCGGTGCCGACGACCAGTCCGGTCTCGGCGGCCCTGCGGCCGTATTCACACAGCAGACGACGCTGCTCCGCCAGCAACATGCCGGTAAAAGTAGGGGCTTGCGGTGGTGTGCGGCAAACCATCATTATCTGGTCTAGACCGGTTACCCCTCATTCGACCGCTGAAAGGCCTGGATCTTTTACTCTCTTAGAAGTCGCGAGTCAACGGTCTTGCAGGGGTTATGAGGTACTGTGTGCCGATCTGTCAGGGGAGCATGCTCCTTTCGCGTTTACTTGCTACCGGAAATGTCGCGGGTACATCACGGGTCGGTCTAGACCGGCTGCGACCCCTTGACGGTGAACTTTGGGGATACGTACCTTCGGGCAAACGTTTAGGAAACTTTCCTAACTGATCTCCCGCTCAGGAGGGTTGCGATGTCCAACTCGGCCGGTACGCCCGGAGATATCACCCGACGGCAGATGCTTCGCCGGATCGGCCTGACCGCTCTGGTCGCCGGCCCCGGCGTCGGACTGCTCAGCGCCTGCGCCACCGGCGGCGGCTCCTCTCCCGCGGCCACCACCTCGGCCGCGCCGTCGTCGGGCGGCGCGGTCTCGGCGGCCAACCCCTTCGGCGTCGCCGCCGATGCTCCGCTCGAGGTCGTCATCTTCAAGGGCGGTCTCGGCGACAGCTACGCGACCGAGGTCCACGAGCCGCTGTACAAGAAGGCCTTCCCCAAGGCCACGGTCAAGCACGTCGCCACCCAGCAGATCGCGCAGACCCTGCAGCCGCGCTTCGCCGGCGGCGACGTCCCGGACCTGATCGCCAACTCGGGCACCGACCTCATGGACAACGGCGCCCTACAGCAGGAGGGCCAGCTCCTGGAGCTCACCGAGCTGTGGGACGCCCCCTCCATCGACGACCCGAACAAGAAGGTGCGCGACCTGGTCGCGCCGGGCACCGTGGAGTCGGGTCTCATCGCCGGCAAGCCGTACCTGATGAACTACGTCTTCTCGGCCTACGGCCTCTGGTACGACTCCGCCCTGTTCGAGAAGAACAGCTGGACCCCGCCGAAGACCTTCGAGGAGTTCAAGGCCTTCTGCGAGAAGGCCAAGGCCGCCGGGGTCGTCCCGTTCGCGTACGCGGGCAAGAACGCCTCCTACTACGCCTACTGGATGATCCTCATCTCCGCCGCCAAGATCGAGGGCAACCAGCTCCTGATCGACATCGACAACCTCGCCGACGGGGTCTGGAAGCGCGACTCGGTCAAGCAGTCCGCCGCCGCCTGGGCCGAGATCGGCAAATACATGGACAAGTCCTTCGAGGGCCTGATCCACACCGATGTGCAGACCCGGCAGAACCAGGGCAAGATCGCCCTCTATCCCTCGGGCTCCTGGCTGGAGAACGAGCAGAAGAGTCAGACTCCCAAGGAGTTCAAGTACGCGCTGACGCCCACCCCCAGCGTCACCGCGGCCGACAAGATGCCGTTCGAGGCCATCCGCGCCGCCGCCGGCGAGGCCTACATCGTCCCCGCCAAGGCCAAGAACCCCAAGGGCGGCCTGGAGTACCTGCGCATCATGCTCTCCAAGGAGGGCGCGCGCGGCTTCACCGAGAAGTCCGGCAACATCACCGTCGTGACCGGTGCCGCCGACGGCCTGGACCTGACGCCGGGTAACGCGAGCCTCAGCGCCGCGCAGACCGCGGCCGGCTCGAACATCGTCACCTTCAGCAGCTTCGAGAACTGGTACAAGGAGCTTGAGACCGAGCTGCGCAAGCAGACCAACGCGCTGATGTTCGGCCGCATCTCCGCCGACGAGTTCTGCGAGAAGATGCAGAAGGCCGCCGACAAGACCAAGTCCGACTCGTCCATCACCAAGCAGAACCGGACGGTGTAGGTCCCGATGCGGCATGGCAGGTATCCGTTCATCATCGGCTTTCTCGCCGCGCCGGTGCTCCTCTACGTCGTCTTCGTGATCAGCCCGTACGTCCAGGCTTTCTACATCGCGCTGACCAACTGGAAGGGCATCTCGGCCAATCCTCAGTTCATCGGTCTGGAGAACTTCTCCCGGCTGCTGGACGACGAGGTCTTCTGGGCAGCGGTGCGTCACCACGGTGTCCTGTTACTTGTCATGCCGCTGGTCACCATCGTGATCGCGTTGTTCTTCTCCTTCCTGCTCAACCTGGGCGGCGGGCAGAAGGGCGGCAGGATGTCCGGGATCGGGGGCTCGAAGGTCTATCGCGTGATCTTCTTCCTGCCCCAGGTCCTGGCCGTGGCCATCGTCGGCGTGCTCTTTCAGACGATCTACCGCCCGGACGAGTCCGGCGTGATCAACGGCCTGCTCGGCAAGATCGGGATCGAGCCGGTCGGCTGGCTGATCGAGCCCAACCTCGCCCTGTGGGCGATCATGGGCGTGGTGGTCTGGCAGGCCGTCGGCTTCTACGTGGTCCTGTTCTCGGCGGGCATGTCCTCCATCCCCAGTGACGTGTTCGAGGCCGCCGCGCTGGACGGCGCGGGCCGCTTCATGCTGTTCTTCAAGATCACTCTCCCGTTGCTGTGGGACACCATGCAGGTCGCCTGGGTCTACCTGGGCATCGCCGCCTTCGACTGCTTCGCCCTGGTCCAGGTGCTCTCGGTCGACCGCGGCGGACCCGACAACTCCACGACGGTGCTCCCTCTGGAGATCTGGCGGACGGCGTTCAACTTCTCCAAGTTCGGCTACGCGTCGGCGATGGGCGTGGCTCTGTTCTTCATGACCATCACGTTCGCGGCGCTCACCCTGCGCGTGACCCGGCGCGAGAGGATCGAGTTCTGATGGCTACGGACACGGCGTACAAGCCGGCCACCCGGTCGGGCGCCTCGCACGGCAGGCCGAGGAAGCGCAAGAGCCCGCTGGGCGTCTTCGGCTCCCTGTCCCACATCGCGCTGCTGGTCTGGGCGATCCTGATCATCGGCCCGATCCTGTGGACGTTCCTGGCCTCCTTCAAGACCAACGCCGAGATTTTCGGTGATCCCATCACGCTGCCGTCCTCGCTCGGCTGGGACTCCTGGGGCCGAGCGTGGGAGAAGGCCCACATCGGCCAGTACATGCTGAACACCGTCTTCGTGGTGGTGTGCAGCACGGCCGCGACCATGCTGCTGGGCTCGATGGCCGCCTACGTGCTGGCGCGCTACTCCTTCCCCGGCAACCGGGCGATCTACTTCCTGTTCGTTTCGGGCATGACCTTTCCGGTCTTCCTCGCCCTGGTCCCGCTGTTCTTCGTGGTGAAGAATCTCGGCCTGATCGACACCCACCTCGGTGTGATCCTGGTCTACACCGCCTACTCGCTGCCGTTCACCGTCTTCTTCCTTTCGGCGTTCTTCAAGACGCTGCCCACGTCGGTGGCCGAGGCGGCGATGATGGACGGCTGCTCCCACACCCGGACGTTCTTCCGGATCATGGTGCCGATGGCCAAGCCCGGCCTGATCAGCATCACGATCTTCAACATCCTGGGCCAGTGGAACCAGTACCTCCTGCCGATCGTGCTGCTGTCCGGCAACGTCGAGGACAAGTGGCTGATCACTCAGGGCATCGCGAACATCTCCACCAATGCGGGCTACGAGGCCGACTGGCCGGGCCTGTTCGCCGCGCTGAGCATGTCCATCATCCCGGTGATGATCGTTTACATCATCTTCCAGCGCCAGATCCAGTCGGGTCTCACCTCCGGCGCCGTCAAGTAGGCGCCGTCAAGTAGGCGCCGTCAAGTAAGCGCTGTCAGGACGGTGGTCAGATAAATCATGTTCGGCCGGTAATCCCACGAGGGGCTTCGGGAGTCGTTCTTAGTCGGAACGAACCCACCTCTCCGGGAGACCCATCCATGACCGACCTGGAACCGGCCTTCCCCTTCCCGTTCTTCGGGGCGGGGGAGGCCGGCTACTACATGTGGGCCGAAGTGCATGTGCGTTTCGGTCGCGAGCCCACGAGCTCACAGCGTGAGGTCATCGTGGACACCGTTCCGCCGCCGCTGCGGGGAGCGGTCGACTGGTGTGACGGGCGTCAGCTCATGGTGGCCAGCGGTCTGTTCCTGCACGGCGCGGTGGTCCGCGCCTATCCCGCTCGGGAAGGGGAGACCGACCGGGTCGGCGAGGACGGCTGGCTCTACGCCGCGCCCTCCCGGATCTCGGCCCTCAACGCCGGCATCGAGGCGTGGCTGCGCCGGATCCACCTGGAGTGCCCGATCCTGGCCGCCTACCGTGCCGAAGACCTCGACGGTGGCGGCACCCGGCTGTCCCCGTGGCACGACTGGAGCCTCACCCGGCTGCCCGACTTCATGCCGGAGTTGGAGCGGCTCCTCGACCGGAGCGGCCACGCCACGGTCATGGCCCGGGGTGTCATGGCCATGGCCCGGCGGGCCGGCAGGCTGCCCCGGCTTGGCGCGTTCGCCGCGGACATGATGTCCTGGACCGATGGACTTGCTTGATGACTCCGCGGTGGAGCAGAGACTGACCGGCGTGCCCGAGTGGCGGCGCGAAGGCGACGAGATCCGCCGGACGATCAAAGCCCCCGACTTCCCGGCCGCGATCCGCATCGTCGACGAGATCGCCGTCGAGGCCGAGAAGCTCAACCATCACCCTGACATCGACATCCGGTGGCGCACCCTCCACCTGGTCCTGTCCACCCATGACGCCGGCGGGCTGACCGAGATGGACTTCACCCTCGCCGCCCGCATCGACGCCATCGCCGCGTCCCACGCCTGAGAGCCGCGGAGCCGCACGGCCACAGGGCCGCACGGCCACAGGGCCACAGGGCCGCACGGCGGCATGGCCGTAGAGACGCACGGCCACAGGGCCGCACGGCCACAGGGCCACAGGGCCGCACGGCGGCATGGCCGTAGAGACGCACAGCCACAGGGCCGCACAGCGGTATGGCCACAGAACCGCATGACCACAGAACCGCATGACCACAGGGCCTCCCGGCTCGCGGGCCGTTTCGGACGCGGTCGTCGGGAGGCGCGAACCGGGGACACGTCGGGCGGACACGGCGAATACGCGATGTGATCGCCCGATTACTCGTTAGAGTGATCCCATCTCGCCGTATCTCGCGGTGTCCGGTCGTGTCTGGTCAAGGAGATGTTGGATGCGCGCTTTCGTGGCTCTCGTCGCCGTCGGTCTGCTGAGTGTGGCCTGTGGCGGGCAGCAGGCCGCGGCGCCCCCTCCGGCCGGGCAGGCCGCGAGCCCCGCCGGAATCCGGCTGGCCGGGGGCGGCACGCTCACCCCGCCGCTGCCCAAGGCCTCGGCGATCGCCTACAACCTCAAGCTGGCGCCCCCCGGCGCCTCGGCGCGGGTCGAAGCCGAGTCGGGGGCGGTTCTCGCCACCTCCACGCTCACGGTCGAGGGCCTGCTGCCCAACCGGACCTACGGTGCGCACCTGCACGTCAATCCCTGCGGAATCGAGCCTGAGGACGCGGGCTCGCACTACCAGCACGCCCATGCCCACGCCAGCGCCGACAACGAGGTGTGGCTCGACTTCACCACCGACGCCGAGGGGTCCGCCACCGCCACCGCCAAGCAGGACTGGGCCTTCGTCCCCGGGCGGGTGCCGCACTCCCTGGTGATCCACGCCAAGCGGACCAGGAAGGCCGGCGCCAAGGCGGGCACCGCGGGTCCGCGCGTCGCCTGCGTCACTTTGGCCGAGCATTAGGCCCCGGCCCGATCCGAGGGAGGCCCTGTCCGCTTTCCTTGGCCGATCCGCTTTCCTTACACTGTCCGCTTGCCTTGGCCGGCCCGCTCTGCGCGGCCTGCCTGCCTTGGCCGGCCCGCTCTGTGCGGCCTGCCTGCCTGGGCCGCCCGGCCCGTCCGGCGTGGAGCCGCTGCCGTCACCCTCGCCGCGCGCTCGCGCGGCCCGCGGCCTGCGCTTCCTCTGACGGGATGCGCGCCATCATGCGCTCCATGCCGTTGACCCAGTTGTCCCGAAGGGCCGCCGCCGCGCCCTTCCGGTCACCGGCGATCAGGCACTCGGCCACCCGGCAGTGCTCCTCGGCGGCCCGCTCCATCGGGGTGCTCTCCCCTGTCATCAGGTGGGCGTAGCGGCGCATGCCCGCCTTGACGCTGGTGATCAGATCGAGCAGCCGTTCGTTGGTGCAGCCGCTGAGCAGCAGGTCGTGCCACTCGTCGTCGTGGCGCTCGATGTCCTGCCGTTCGGCGATGTTGTCCGAGAAGTCCTGGGCGAGCCTGAGCAGTTCCGGAGCGATCTCCTCCAGGTAGGCCGGGTTGGAGTTTTCCAGGGCGAGTGCCTCCAGTGCCGCCACGATGGCGCACAGCTCGCGAAACTCCTTGCGGCTGACCGGCGCGAACCGAAACCCCCGGCCCTGGTTGCTCTCCAGCACGCCTTCGCCCGCGAGTGTGATCAGGGCCTCGCGCAGCGGGGTGCGGCTGACGCCGAGTTCGCCGGCGAGGGCGGCCTCGTTGATGTCGGTACCGGCCGCGAAGTCCCCTCGGTCGAGTCGGAGCATGAGCTCCTCGCGGATCTGTTCGCGGAGGGGGCGCCGCTCGATCGCCATGGCACTCCTTGGGTTGATCTTGCGTCAAGCTTACCCACTTGACGTGATGCAAAATACTGCACTATGAATTCTGCATACAAAATATTACATGTCATAGATCGGAGTTACGGGTGGGCTTGACCAGGATTTCCGGACTGCTGTTTGGTGGTGACTACAACCCCGAGCAGTGGCCGGAGCACGTCTGGGACGAGGACGTCAGGCTGATGTCCGAAGCCGGGGTGAACATGGCCACCGTCGCGGTCTTCTCCTGGTCCCGTCTCGAACCGCGTCCTGGGGAGTACGACTTCGGCTGGCTGGACCGGATCCTCGACCTGCTCCACGAGCACGGCGTGGCCGCCGACCTGGCCACCGCCACCGCGACCCCGCCGCCCTGGCTGGTACGCGAGCACCCCGACGTGCTCCCGGTGGACGCCGCGGGCACGCGCCTGGACTTCGGCTCCCGGCAGAGCTACTGCCCCAGCTCGCCGATCTTCCGCGACGCCACGGTACGGCTGGCGCGGATGATGGCCGAGCGCTACGCCGGCCACCCGGCGCTGGCCATGTGGCACATCGGCAACGAGTACGCCGACCACACGCTCGAATGCTTCTGCGAGGAGTCCGCCCGGCACTTCCGGCGCTGGCTCCAGGCACGTCATGGATCGATCCAAGGTCTGAACGCCGCCTGGGGCACCTCCTGCTGGGGCCAGCACTACACCGCGTTCGATCAGGTCAATCCGCCGCGCAAGGCTCCGGGACCGGTCAACCCCGCCCAGGTCCTCGACTGGCGCCGCTTCAGCTCCGACGCGCTGCTGGAATGCTTCGAGCTGGAGAAGGCCGTGCTCCGCGAGGTCACCCCGGACATTCCGGTGACCACCAACTTCATGAGTATCCTGCACGGCCTGGACTACTGGAAATGGGCCGAGGCCGAGGACATCGTCAGCGACGACGCCTACCCCGACCCCGCCGACCCCGCCTCGCACGTGGCGATCGCGCTCAGCTACGACCTGATGCGGTCGCTGAAGCGGCGGCCGTGGATCCTGCTGGAGCAGGCGTCGAGCGCGGTGAGCTGGCGTGAGGTCAACGCCCCCAAGCCGCCGGGGATGATGCGCCTGCACAGCCTCCAGGCCCTGGCCCACGGGGCCGACGGCGCGATGTTCTTCCAGTGGCGGCAGGCCAAGTACGGTCCGGAGAAGTTCCACTCCGCGCTGCTGCCGCACGGCGGCACCGCCTCGCGCGGCTGGCAGGACACGCTGCGGCTCGGCGCCGACCTCGGGCGCCTGGCCGAGATCGCCGGGTCCGAGACGCACGCCGACGTGGCGCTGCTGCTCGACTGGGACAGCTGGTGGGGCCTGGAGGCCCCGGAGTCGATGCCCTCCAACCGGCTCAAGCTCAAGCAGCTGCTGCAGTCCTGGTACGAGCCCATGCACGCCCGCGGCGTCGCGGTGGACCTCGTCCCGGCGGGCCGCGACCTGTCCGGCTACCGAGTGGTGATCGCCCCCAACCTCTACATGTGCACCGAGGAGCAGGCCGCGCACCTGGCCGCCTTCGACGGGCACCTCGTCGTCGGCCCGTTCAGCGGCGTCGTCGACCGGGCCGACCAGATCCACGACGGCGGCGCCCCCGGCCCGCTGCGGGAGCTGCTCGGCCTGACGGTGGACGAGTTCTGGCCGCTCCCCGACGATCACACCCAGCGGGTACGGCTCGCGCCGGAGTCCGGGGCCGGCGAGGCGCCGGCCGTACCGGCACGGACCTGGGCCGAGTGGCTGTGCGTCGAGGACGCCGAGGTGCTCGCCCGCTACGAGGGCGGAGACCTGGACGGCCAGGCGGCGATCACCCGGCGGGGGAACGTGACCTACCTGAGCTGCCTGCTCGACGACGTGACCCCGGTCCTGTCCGAGGTCCTGGCGGCCGCGGGCGTCCGGCCGGTGGCCGACGTGCCCGAGGGCGTGGAGGCCACCCGCCGGGGCCGCTACCTCTTCCTGCTCAACCACGCGACGGCCCCCGCGACGGTACGCCTGCGTGAGCCGGGGACCGACCTGCTCACCGGCCGTGACCTGCACGGCCTGATCGAGATCGCACCCCGCGACGCCGTGGTGCTCCGCACCGCGGCCGCGCCGACCGAAGCCGAGCCAACCGAAGGAGAACGGTGACCCACCCCTACATCCCGAACGCCGAACCCGGCGTCCGGGCCGAGATGCTCGCCGCCATCGGCGCCGCGAGCGTCGAGGAGTTCTACGCCGCCATCCCGGCCGGCCTGCGCCTCGACCGGCCGCTGAACCTGCCCGAGCCGATGGCCTCCGAGCAGGAGCTGGTCGCGCACATGCGCGGCCTGCTGGGACGCAACACCGACACCACCGAGGCGCTCAGCTTCCTCGGCCACGGCTGCTACCCGCACCACGTCCCGGCCGTCTGCGACGAGGTCAACGGGCGCGGCGAGTTCCTCACCGCCTACGCGGGCGAGCCGTACGAGGACCACGGCCGCTTCCAGGCGATGTTCGAGTACGTCAGCATGATGGCCGAGCTGTTGGAGATGGACGTCGTCAACGTCCCGACCTACGACGGCTTCCAGGCGGCCGGCACCGCCATCCGGATGGCGGCCCGCTACACCGGCCGCTCGAAGGTGCTGCTCAGCGGGGCCGTCGGTGCGGACAAGATGAGCAAGCTCCGCGACTTCCTCGACCACGACGTCGAGCTCGTCATCGCCCCGGTCGGGGCGGACGGCGAGATCGGCGAGGTGGTGATCGACGAGACCTTCGCCGCGATCTACCTGGAGACCCCGAACGTCTACGGCGTGGTGGAGACCCGGGGCCGCGAGCTCGCCGACCTCGCGCACGCCGTCGGCGCGCTGCTGGTCGTCTCGACCGACCCGATCTCGCTGGGCGTGCTGGCCCCGCCCGCCGCCTACGGCGCGGACATCGTCTGCGGTGACATCCAGTCGCTCGGCATGCATCAGAGCTACGGCGGCGGCCACGCCGGATACATCGCCACCCGCGACGAGGAGCGCCTGGTCGCGGAGTTCCCCTCGCGGCTGTTCGGCATCGCGCCCACCGCGGTCCCCGGCGAGTACGGCTTCGGCGACGTCTTCTACGACCGGACCTCCTTCGCCCTGCGCGAGGAGGGCAAGGAATGGGTGGGCACCGCCGCCGCCCTGTGGGGCATCACGGCCGGGGTCTACCTCGCGCTGATGGGCCCGGAGGGCATGCGCGAGCTCGGCGAGACGGTCCTGGCCCGCACCCGCTACGCGATGGACCGGCTCTCCGACGCCGGAGCCCGGGTGCTGCACCCCGACGCCGTCCACTTCCGCGAGTTCGCGATCGAGGTACCCTCCGCGGACGGGCTCCTCGCCGCGCTGCGCGCGGACGGGATCTTCGGCGGCGTCCGGCTGGACGACCGCACGCTGCTGGTCTGCGTGACCGAGCGGCACTCCAAGAACGACATCGACCGGCTCGCGGCAGCCGTGAAGGAAGGGCTCTCATGAGTGGGCACGCGGGAGAGTCGTTCGCCGAGCTGCCGGTGGCTCCCAAGCCGCCGCTGCGCCGGTTCCACCAGGCCCGCTGGGACGAGCCGATCATCTTCGAGCAGTCGCGCGCCGGCCGCCGGGGCATCGCCGTACCGGCCGCGGGGGTGCCCGCGGTGGAGCTTCCCGATTCGGTACGGCGAGCCGAACCGCCCAAGCTGCCGGAGATGTCGCAGCTGCACGTGCTGCGGCACTACGTCCGGCTGTCGCAGGAGAACCTGGGCGTCGACCAGGCCATCGCGGTCGGCCAGGGCACCTGCACGATGAAGTACAGCCCCAAGGTCAACGACCGCTTCGTCAACGACCCCAAGGTGGCCGAGCTCCACCCGCTCCAGCCCGACGACACCGTGCAGGGCGTGCTGGAGATCTACTGGCGAATGGAGCGGATGCTCGCCGAGATCTCCGGCATGCGCCGGGTCACGCTCCAGCCCGCCTCCGGGTCGGCCGCGATCTACGCCAACATCGCGATGATCCGCGCCTACCACGCCTCGCGCGGCGAGGCGGAGCAGCGCGACCAGGTCATCACCACGATGTTCTCCCATCCGTCCAACGCGGCCTGCGCCAAGGTCGCCGGGTACGAGATCATCACGCTGATGCCGGACGAGAACGGCTATCCGGACATCGAGGCGCTGCGCGCCGCCGCCGGTCCCCGCACCGCGGCCCTGATGATCACCAACCCCGAGGACACCGGCATCTTCAACCCGCGCATCGCGGAGTTCGTCGAGATCGTCCACGAGGCCGGCGGTCTGGCCTGCTACGACCAGGCAAACGCCAACGGCATGCTGGGCATCACCCGCGCCGCCGACGCCGGGTTCGACCTGTGCCACTTCAACCTGCACAAGACCTTCTCCACCCCGCACTCGTGCGGTGGTCCGGCGGCCGGCGCGTGCGGCGTCTCCGAGGCGCTCGCGCCCTTCCTGCCCGGCCCGACAGTGGAGTTCGACGGGACGCGCTACCACCTCGACGCCGACCGCCCGCAGTCGGTCGGCAAGATGCGCCCGTTCCTGGGCGTCACCCCGAACGTGGTCCGCGCCTACGCCTGGATCATGGCGCTGGGCGCCGAGGGCCTGCGCGAGGTCGCCGAGACCGCGGTGCTCAACAACAACTACCTGATGCACAAGGTCCTGCAGATCAAGGGAGCCTCGGCCCCCTGGGGTCGCAATCGCCTGGAGCAGGTCCGCTACTCCTGGCAGGAGCTGTTCGAGGAGACGGGCGTGCACTCGGAGGAGATCGGCGTCCGCGCCGCCGACTTCGGCGTGCACTACTGGACCAGCCACCACCCCTACCTGGTCCCCGAGCCCTTCACCCTGGAGCCGACGGAGTCGTACTCCCAGGAGGACCTCGACGAGTACGCCGCGATCCTCGCCCACGTCGCCGACGAGGCCCGCCGCGACCCCGAGCACGTCAAGGGCGCCCCCTACAACCAGACGATCCACAAGATCGACCCGACGTCGCTGGACGATCCCAAAAAGTGGTCTCCCACCTGGCGCTCCTACACCCGCAAGCACCTGTCGTGACCGCCGACCGGCCGGCGTCCCGCGCCGCCTCCCGAACCCGGCCGCCCGCGCTCGCGGACGGCGCGGTCCTCACGGTCGGGCTGATCGTCAACCCGGTCGCGGGGATCGGCGGTCCGGCCGGTCTCAAGGGCAGCGACGGCATCGACGTGCAGCGCGAGGCGCTTGCCAGGGGAGCGTCCCCGAGGGCGGGCGAGCGGGCGACGCAGGCCGTACGAGCCCTGCTGGCCCGCCGCCCGGAGGTCAGGATCCTGACCGTCGCCGGCCCGATGGGCGAGGACAGCGCGCGGGCCGCCGGTGCCCATCCGGAGCTCCTGCGGCTCGTCCCCGCCGGAGCCTCGCCGGACCTTCCGCGGACCGGCGCCGCCCTCGCCTCGCCGGAGCCCGTGCCGCCCGCCCCCGCGGGCCCGTCGTCGGCGGCGGACACGACGGCGGCCGTCGCGGCCATGCGCGGGGTCGACCTGTTGCTGTTCGCCGGTGGGGACGGCACCGCGCGGGACGTGCTGGACGGTTCGCCGTCCTGCCCGGTGCTGGGCATCCCGGCGGGAGTGAAGGTCTACTCCGGATGCTTCGCGGTCAGCCCCGCCACGGCGGGGGTCATGGCGGCGGAGTTCGGCGGGGACACCGCCGGAGCCACCGTCGACGCCGAGGTGGTGGACCTCGACGAGGAGGCCTACCGACGAGGCCGGGTCAGCCCGCGGCTCTACGGCACCCTCCGCGTGCCCGCCGCCAGGGCGCGGCTGTCGGGCCGCAAGACCGGATCGTCGTCGGCCGCCCCCGGTTCGGCCGAGGGCATCGCCCGGGAGGTCGTGGCGCGGATGCGCCCCGGCGTCCGCTACGTCCTCGGCCCCGGCGCCACCACCATGGCCGTCGGCCGGCGGCTCGGCCTGGCCACCACGCTGCTCGGCGTGGACGTGGTCCAGGACGGCGAGCTGGTCGCCGCGGACGTGGCCGACAGCGAGCTCCTCGACTTCGTGCGGGGGCGTGAGACCCACGCCGTCGTCTCGGTGATCGGGGGGCAGGGGTTCGTGCTCGGGCGGGGAAACCAGCAGATCAGCCCCGCCGTACTGAAAATGATCATGACCTCCGGAGGGCTGATCGTCCTGGCCACCCAGCAGAAGCTCGCCGGGCTCGGCGGGCGGGCGCTGCTGGCCGACACCGGAGACCCGGAGACGGACGCGCTGGTCAGCGGGCACGTCTCCGTCATCACCGGATATCGCGAGAGCGCGATGTACCGGATATGTTCTGCGATTGAGGAGTTCGTTGCATGACCACCCTGACTGACAAGGTCGCCATCGTCACCGGTGGCGCCTCCGGCATCGGCCGGGCCACCGCACTGCTGTTCGCCCGCCAGGGCGCGGCCGTCGTGGTCGCCGACCTCGACGGGTCCGGCGCCGCGAAGGTGGTCGAGGAGATCGAGGCCGAGGGCGGCCGGGCCGTGGCGGTCAGGGCGGACGTGGCCTCCGAGGACGACTGCGCACGTACGGTCGGCACCGCGCTGGAGACCTTCGGCGGGCTGCACGTGCTGTTCAACAACGCCGGGATCATCCGCCGGACCACCGCCCTGGACATCACCGCCGAGGAGTGGGACCGGGTCATGGCGGTCAACGTCCGCTCGGTCTTCCTCATGTGCAAGCACGCGATCCCCGCCATGACCGACGGTGGCTCGATCGTGAACACCGGCTCCGGCTGGGGCCTCAAGGGCGGCGGCAACGCCCTGTCCTACTGCGCCTCCAAGGCGGCCGTGGTCAACATGACCCGGGCCCTGGCGATCGACCACGCCAAGGCCGGTATCCGCGTCAACTCGGTCAACCCGGGCGACACCGACACCCCGATGCTCCGCGAGGAGGCCCGCCAGCTCTCGGAGGACTGGGCCGCCTTCGCCGCCGACGCCGCCGACCGTCCGATGGGCCGCTCCGGCACTCCGGACGAGATCGCCCAGGCCGTCCTTTTCCTGGCGAGTGACGCCGCCAGCTACGTCACCGGAGCGGCCCTGGTCGTCGACGGTGGCGGACTCGCATAACCCACCCCCCAAAGAAATCCCATCCCCAGGAGGCACACCGTGTCTTTCCCCATTTCCAAAAAGGCCATGGCCGTAGCGGCTCTGGCACTGCTCACCACCGCCGCCTGCAGCGGGAGCGGTGGCTCGACCGCCGGTGGTCCGTCCGCCGGCGGGAAGGTCACCATCCGGTGGTCGACCTGGGGCTCGGCCGAGGACGTCGCGCTCTACAAGGGCTTCAACGACGACTTCATGAAGCGCCACCCGAACATCGTGCTGAAGATGGAGACGGTCCCCAAGTACGAGGACTACCACCCCAAGCTCCTGACCCAGCTCACCTCCAAGACCGCGCCCGACGTCTTCTTCGTCGGTGACGACAACGTCGGCAAGTTCGTCGCCGCCGGGGTGCTCACCCCGCTCAACGACAAGCTCGCCGGCCCGGACAGCAAGAGCAAGCCCGAGGACTTCTTCGACGGCATCTACGGCGGGGCCAAGAAGGACGGCCAGATCTACGGCGTCCCGAACGACACCAGCCCCGAGGTGCTCTGGTACGGCAAGAAGGCGCTCAAGGACGCCGGGATCACCGAGGACCCGGCCGAGCTGAACGCGGCCGGCAAGTGGACCATGGCCAAGTACCTTGAGATGAACGCCAAGCTGAAGGCGGCGGGCAAGGCCGGTTCGATCTTCTGGAACTGGTACGGCTCGACCTACAGCGTCATCGGCGGCTTCGGCGGCAAGGTGTGGGACGGCGGCAAGTTCGTCGCCACCACCGACCCCAAGTCGCGCAAGGCCCTGGAGACCCTGGCCAAGGGCTACGCCGACAAGACCTTCCTGTCGGCCGACGTGCTGCCCGCCAGCAACAACGCCAGCACCCAGCTCCTCAAGGGCACCGCGGGCTTCTACGCCGGCGGCCGGTGGATGATCGACTCCCTCAAGAAGGGCGGAGACCTGCCCAACTACGACATCGTGCCGTTCCCGTCGGAGACCGGCCAGCCGATGCCCGGCGCGGTCGCGGTCTCCTACCTGGCGATGAACAAGGACACCAAGAACGTCAAGGAGGCCTTCACCTTCCTGACGGAGTTCGTCAGCAAGGAGGGCCAGCTCGTGCGCCTCAAGGGCGGCGGCGCGGTCCCCTCGATCAAGGGCGCCGAGCAGATCGTGCTGGAGGGCAACTACCCGGCGCACGCCCAGACGTTCCTGGACGTCCGTGACACCGGCTTCGCGAACTACCCCGAGGAGGTCGGCGTGCCCGGTCTCACCAAGGACATCAATGACGAGCTGATGAAGGTCTGGACCGGCAAGGTCCCCTTCGAGCAGGGCATGACCGAGCTCCAGTCCCTCGTCGACGGCAAGATCGGTTAGCGGCGTGGGCGTCGTCACCTCGGCGCGCCCCGCCGCGAAACCCCGCTCCGCACGCGCGAAGACGCGCGTGCGGAGCCGGGACGGCTGGTGGGCCGCGCTCTTCCTCGCCCCGCAGGTTCTCGGCCTGCTCGCCTTCCTGGTCTTCCCGCTCGGGTTCGCGGTCGCGCTCGCGTTCATGAAGTGGGACGGGCTCGGTGAGATGTCCTGGGTCGGCTTCGACAACTTCGCCGCCCAGCTCTCCGACCCCGACTTCGGCACGGCCGTCTGGAACACCGTCAAGCTCGCCTTCCTGACCGTCCCGGTGGGCCTGGCGCTCGCGCTGCTCATCGCGGTCGCGCTGAACCACGTCAGGGGCAAGACGTTCTACCGGGTCGTCTACTTCCTGCCGGTGGTGACCAGCTCCGTCGCGGTGGCCGTGATGTGGCAGATCATCCTGGCCAGCGGTGACTACGGCGTGCTCAACAGGACCGTCTACGACTGGTTCGGGATCACGCTGCCCAACTGGCTGGAGGACCCGAACTGGATCGTCGTGGCCATCGCGATCGTGACCATCTGGTCCTCGCTCGGCCTCAACGTGGTGATCTTCCTGGCCGGGCTGCAGACCATCCCGCCGTCGCTGACGGAGGCCGCCCGCATCGACGGCGCGGGCCCGGTCCGGATCTTCCGGTCGGTGACGCTGCCCATGGTCTCCCCGACCATCTTCTTCTCCACCGTGGTCGCGGTGATCAGCTCGCTCCAGGCGTTCGACCAGATCTACGTGCTGGTCAACCCCGACCACAACGACGGCGCCCGCACGATCGTCTACCAGGTCTACGACCTGGGTTTCCAGAAGTTCGAGTTCGGCATGAGCAGCGCCGCCGCGCTGATCCTGCTGGCGCTGACGCTGCTCGTCACCCTCGTCCAGTTCGGAGTGCAGAAGCGCTTCGTTCACTACGACTCCTAAGGGGAGGCGTCGATGGCTGTGATCCCCGGACCCTCCGGCGTTCCCGTCTCCCGTCGGCTGGGCAGGGTCGCCCTGCACGCCGTCCTCATCGCCGGCGGGCTGGCGATGCTGTTCCCGTTCGTCTGGATGCTGCTGACGTCGTTCAAGGGCACGCGGCAGATGCTCAACGCGCCGCTCGACTGGCTGCCCAACCCCTGGCGGGCGCAGAACTATCCCGACGCGTTCGGCGCGCTGCCCTTCGCCCAGGCCTACTGGAACAGCTTCTACATCGCGGTGCTCAACGTGATCCTCACCCTGAGCACCTCCGCGATGGCCGCCTACGCCTTCGCCCGGATCCGTTTTCGCGGCTCCGGGCTGTTGTTCGGCCTGTTCCTGGCGACCCAGATGGTGCCATCCCAGGTGACCATCGTCCCGCTCTACCTGATGCTGTCGAAACTGGGCTGGATCGACTCCCACCTGGCGCTGATCGTGCCCGGCTTCGTCAACCCCTTCGCGGTCTTCCTGCTGCGGCAGTTCATCCGGGCGGTCCCGATCGAGCTGGAGGAGGCCGCCCGCCTCGACGGCGCCAACCGCTGGACGATCTTCTGGCGGGTCGTGCTGCCCAACGTCAGGCCCGGCATGGGCGCGCTCGGCATCATGGTCTTCCTGGCGAGCTGGAACAGCTTCCTCCTGCCGCTGATCTTCCTCAACTCGCCGGAGCTGGCCACCGTGCCGCTGCTGGTCAGCCAGTTCGCCGGGCAGCACGGCGCCACCGAATACGGTCTCACCCTCGCCGCCTCGGCCATCTCGGTCATCCCGATGATGATCGCCTTCCTGATCGGCCAGCGGCGCATTCTCAACAGCATGGCCATGTCCGGCCTGGGAGGACGCTGACAATGCTGGACCTTCGCGAGCGGCCCTTCACCGACCGCGGCTCCCGGCTGCTGGTGATGGCCGCCGCCGACGGCTCACTCTGGATCGCCCGCGCCGAGTACGAGACCCGGCTGTCGGAGACGACCGTGCTCACCGGCCTGCGGGTGTTCTCCGGCGACCGCGAGCTGCCCGTACGGCAGGCGCGCGCCGACCGGATCTCCTTCGAGGAGGACGTGGATCTGGTCTTCGCCGACGCCGAGACGCTGGTGCTGACCGGTTCGGGGGCGCGTGCGGTCTGGAACGGCGGCGCCGGAGTGATCGACGGGACGTTCGTGCTGGTGGGGGAGGTGCGCCCGTACGACGGCGCGGAGCTGCGGGAGGCCGCCGCGCGCCGCTGGCGGGAGTGGTTCGACCGGATGCCGGCCGTCCCGGCGCAGCTGCGGGAGCGGGCCGAGCAGGCGTGGTGGACGCTCGGCGTGAACCTGCTGCCGATCGCGTTCGCGGGGGGCCGGGAGGGAGTCGTCCCCTCCAAGTTCGGCTATGTCGGCATCTGGAACTGGGATGCCTATTTCCACACCATCGCCCTGCGTCACGCCGATCCCGAGCTGGCCCGTGACCAGATCCGCATTCTCCTGGACCATCAGCGTCCCGACGGTCTCATCCCCGACGTCGTCCACGACCTCGGCGTCCTCGCCGAGACCACCGACCTGCCCCGTTCCGACCACGCCCGCCTGGCCCAGCACGTCGGCCAGGCGGGAGGGGCGGCGGAAAAGGCCCCGGGACACGGAGCGGAACCCGGCGGGGCGAACGGTGCGGGTCCCGGACGTCCCGGCGAACCCGGTGACGGGCCTGACGGGTACGGCGGGCCGATCGGCGGCATCGTCCCGGTGACCAAGCCCCCGCTCACCGCCTGGGCCGTCTGGAAGATCCACGAGGTGGCCCCGGACCTGGGCTTCCTCGCGGAGGTCTATGAGCCGATCACCCGCTCGCACGAGTGGTGGCTGACCGTCTCCGACCCTGACGGTGACGGACTCGCCGAGTATCTTCACCCTTACTCCTCGGGCCTGGACGACAGTCCGATCTGGGATCACGGCCCGCGTGCCGAACCCCCGGACCTCAACTCCTACCTGGCCCTGCAGGCCGACCGGCTGGGCGACATCGCCGAGGCGCTGGGCCGTACCGAGGAGGCGCTGACCTGGCGGAAACAGGCGGCCGAGCACGTCGAGCTGCTGGTGGCCAGGCGCTGGAACGGCAACCGCTTCGTGACCCTGTCGAAGACCGATCCCCGTACGGCGGCGCCCGGCACCGCCGTACGGCCGGCCGAGGTGGAGGTCGCCACCCGGACCCCGCTGGAGCTGATGCCGCTGCTCACCGGCCGTCTCCCCGAGGAGATCGCCGGGCGGCTGGTCGCCGATCTGCTCTCTGCGAGTTTCTGGGCCGAACGCCCGGTGCCCACGGTGGCCTTCGACGACCCGGCCTTCGACCCCGACGCCATGTGGCGCGGCCCGGTCTGGCTCAACGTCAACTACCTGTTGATCGAAGGCCTGCATCGCTCGGGTTTCACCGAGGTGGCCGGCGAGCTGACCCGGCGAACCCTCTCCATGGTGAACGCCGGTGGCGGCCTGTACGAATACTGGAACCCGCTCACCGGCGCCCGGGCGGCGCGGGCGACCAGCGGGTTCGGCTGGTCGTCCGCGCTCTTCCTGGACCTGGCCGCGCGTCAGGCGTGACCGGCCGCGTAAGACAGTTCGTGTTACATTGCCGATATGACGACGGTGACGGTGCGTCTCGACGAGAAGACGCGCAAGGAGCTTGAGCAGGTCGCCGAGGAGATGGGCGAGTCGATCTCGGAGGTCGTCCGCAAGGCCATCCACCTCGCCTGGTTCACCACCATGCAGGAGCGGATGCGGAAGGAGTCGGCCGAGATCGCCAACGACCCCGCCGAGCGGGAAGAGGCCGAGCGGATCAGGGAGTGGGCCCGCTACCTTGCTTCGTAAGGGGTCCATCTTCCATGTGACTCTTCCCGCCCGTTCCGACCACACTCAACAGGGGCGGCGGTACGCCGTCGTGGTGACCGCCACGAGTTTCATCGGGTCGGTCGTGACGGTCGCGCCCACGTCCACCTCCGCCCGGGCGAGCTTGACTCGTCCGGAGGCGGAGATCGACGGCCGCAAATGCCGGATCCTGCTTGAGCAGATGCTGGCGGTGGACATCGCCAAGCTCACGCAGTGGGTCGGAATCCTGGAGGACGACGAGCTGGACGCGCTGGACGACGCGCTGAGGCTCTACCACGGACTCCTGTGATCTTCGCTCGCCCGATCTTCCCGTAGCCGGCCGCGCGTCAGGCGTGACCGGCCGGGATGCTGCCGAGGCGGCCGGCCTGGTAGTCCTCGAACGCCTTGACCAGCTCCTCCTGGGTGTTCATCACGAACGGGCCGTAGTGCGCGACCGGCTCGCCGATCGGGCGGCCGCCGAGCACGATGACCTCCAGGTTGGGGCTGCGGCTCTCCTGGGTCCCGGCGGCCGAGACGGTGATCGTCTCGCCGTCGGTGCCCAGACCCGGCAGGGTGCCGAAGCCGTCGAAGACCGCGAGCTGCCCCGATTCGACGGGCTGCCTGTCGATGCCGACCGAACCCCGTCCGGAGAGGACGTAGGCGAGCGCGTTGAAGTCCTTGCGCCAGGGCAGCGTCAGGTAGGAGCCGGGGCTGAGGGAGGCGTGCAGCAGGGTGATCGGCGTCCTCGTGCTGCCGGGACCGGTGAAGCCGGCGACCTCGCCCGCGATCAGGCGCACCAGTGCCCCGCCGTCGTGGCTGCTGAGCAGGACGACGTTGGACCTGCCGATGTCCTGATACTTGGGCGCGACCATCTTCTGGCTGCCCGGCAGGTTGACCCAGAGCTGGATGCCGTGGAACAGGCCGCCCTTCTGGACCAGCCACTCCGGGGGAGCCTCCTTGTGCAGGATGCCCCCACCCGCGGTCATCCACTGCGTGTCTCCGTCGGAGATCGTGCCGCCGCCGCCGTGGGAGTCGGCATGGTCCATCACGCCGTCGATCATGTAGGTGACGGTCTCGAAGCCCCGGTGCGGATGCCACGGGGTGCCCTTGGGCTCACCCGGCGCGTAGTCCACCTCGCCCATCTGGTCCATCATGATGAACGGGTCGAGGTACTGGGGCTTGATCGTCGCCAGGGCCTTGCGCACGGGGAAGCCCTCGCCCTCGAACCCGCTGGGTGCGGTCGTCACCGTCAGCACCTGGCGTTCGCGCACCGCGTCGAGCGGCTGCGGCAGGCGGGGCAGGGTCAACGGGTTCTCTACGGTCACGGCTGGCATATCGGGCTCCTTCCTGCGGGATTCGCCGGTATCAACTCAGTTGATTGTTCAACTATTCCGCCGTGGCCGTAAGCGGCCACAAGTTGACGAGGCCGTGCCCGTGCCCGTGCGCACGGCCGCGACCGTGCCCGTGCGCACGGCCGCGACCGTGCCTGTACCCGTGTGGTGCCCGTGCCCGTGCGCGCGGCCGTGGCGTCGAGCACGCCACGGCCGCGGAGCCCGCCGGGTGTCACCTCGGAGTCGCTCCGGTCACCCCTTCTCGACCAGGGCGAACGCGCCCCGGCTCAGCGAGATGAGCTCGGGGGCGGCCTTGCTCTCGTCGAGGGCCGTCCGGGGGTCGTTGGTCAGCGTGGTGACGAAGTAGGTCTTCCCGCCGGCCTTCGGGGTGGTGCGGGCGAGGTAGCCCAGGTCCAGCACGCCGAGCTCGGAGCCGCCCTTGAACCAGACCGCCGACCACTTCTTCGGGTCGAGGCCGAGGCCGCCGTCGTTGGCCGACATCGCCTCGGCCAGCGGCCTGGAGCTCAGCTTGGCCAGGCCCGCGTAGGCGCGGCAGACGTCGCGCGGGGAGCCGAACCACTCCACTGTGTGGATCTCGCGGGGCTTGTCCCAGTATTTGATGTCCGACAGCGACTGCTTGGCCACCGTCCTGTTCAGATAGGAGAGTTTCCCCGCCGGGTTGAGCGCGAGGTATGCCCTGGCCTGCTCGGGATGGTTCACGCCCTTGAGCAGGAACAGCTCGCGCGTGGTGAGGAAGGGGATGTTCGCCTTGGCGTGGCCGGACCACTGGCGCACCTTGGCCTCCACGGCCTTTCGCCCGACCGTGTGGATGAGGATGTCGGCGGCGGTGTTGTCGCTGATCGAGATCATCAGCTTCGCGGCCTCGCGGACCGTGGTGGTGCTGTTGTCGGGGCGGTCGATCAGTCCTCCCTCGCCCAGGCTCTTCCACTCGGGCTTGATCGTGAGCTTGGTGTCCCAGCTCAGCTTGCCGTCGCGGATCTTCTGGGCCACCGCGCCCAGCACGTAGACCTTGAAGATCGAGCCCAGCGGGCGCGGCGTGTCCACCGCCGTGGCGTGGATGACCTTGCACCGGCCGCCGGGACCGATCTCGGCGGCCAGGAAGCCGGTCTCGGGGGCGACCTTGCGCAGCCGGTCGTCGAGCTGGGCCCAGCTCCCGGGAGCCGGAGGGATGGGTGCCTCCTCGGGGACCGCGCCCAGCGATGCGACCTTCCCGTCCCCGTCCACCGAGATCGTCAGGACGAACTTCTGCCCGGCCGCCGTCACCAGGCCGACCAGCAACTCGGGCTTGACGGTGGTCAGCTTCTCCAGCGCGACCCCTTTGCTCCTGTCGAGGAAGGCGTTGAAGTCGTCGGCGGGGATCGCCTTGAGGAACTCCGCGCTGAGGTGTTCCCGGAGCTCGCTCTCGGCGATCGGCGCCCTGGACACGGCGTCGAGGAACCAGCTCAGCTGGCGGCCGGCCGGGCTGTCGGGGATCGCCGGGGCGACGGCGACCGTGGCGGCCGCCGATGCGGCCGCCGCCTGCCCGCCGACGGCGAGCACCGTCACGGGGACGGCCGCGGTCAGCAGGGCGAGGGCCAGGACACGCGTCTGTCGGAACGGAAGTCGCACGGAGAGCTCCTTGTCGGGATCGGGAAGGCGTCACCGCCCCCTGCGATGGCCTTGATCACAAGCTAGGCAGGGGCGGCTCGCCGGACCACCCGGCCGTCCGCACTCCCCAGGGGTGCGGCAAACTGCACCGGGTGTGCGGACAACCTCATAGACGGCGCCTTCCGTGGCAGGTCACGCTGCGGCTCATGAATCGATTCCCCCGGGTGCTCGCCGCGGCGGCGGCCGCGGTGGCCGCGGCCGGGATCGTCGCGGGCGGGCTGCTGGAGACCGGTCTGCCCGCGCCGTTCAGCCAGTGGTTGTTCATCGTCGTGTGCCTGTTCATGCCCGGGATCGGCTGGCTCATCGCCTCCCGGCGTCCCGACAACGTCTACGGCTGGCTGCTGCTGGCCGGCGCCTGCTGCCTGGGCTTCGGCGCGTTCGGCACTTCCCTCATGCTGCGGGAGGACACCGGTCACGGCCCGCTCGTGCTCATCGGCGGCCCGCTCGCCTCGTTCTTCACCCTCTTCTATGGCCTGGCCTGGGTCTTCATTCCCCTTCTGTTCCCCGACGGGCGACTGCCCTCACGCCGTTGGCGCGCCGGGGTCTGGATCGCCGGGGTGGCGATCGCCGTTCACTGGGCGAGCGTCCTGCTGGCCCCCGACGCGGTTTACGCCACCGTCTTCCCGGGCGGCAACCCGTTCGGGATCGGCGGGACGGCGGGGCTGGCCCTGTTGGCCGCGGGCGGGCTGGGGCAGGCCGTGACCTTCCTGGTGGGAGTGTCGGTGCTGGTCTCCCTGGTCCTGCGCCGGTGGCGGAGCCCCGCCGCCGAGCGCCGCCGGTTCACCTGGATGATCGCCGGAGTCGTGGGCACCCTGGGCGGGTTCGTCCTCATGACGGCCTTCGGACCCACGGAGGGCCACTGGGGAGTGTGGCTCGGGGTGTTGAGCACCATGGCCTCGCTGCCCGCTGTGATCGCGGCGGCCGTCTTCCGGCACAACCTCCTCGACATCAGGGTGGGGATCCGGGGCTCGCGGCTCTTCCTGGTCTTCGACCTGCGGCCGACGGTCGACGAGCTGCTGACGGAGCTCGGCCCGGCGCTGGAGGAGGTGGAGCCGGTGGAGCAACTGGGCCGGCTGGCGGGAGCCGTACGGGCCGGGCTGGAGGTTCGCTGGGCGGCCGTCACGCTCGCGGACGGCACGCGGGTGGTGGCCGGGAAGGAGGAGGGCGAGGCCGTGCTCACCGTGCCGGCCGGGCTGGGACACATCGCGTGCGGCCCCAGGACCGTGGGGCGCTTCACCGCCGAGGACCGTCGCCTGCTCGGAGCGCTGGCGGTGCCGATCGGGCTGGCCATCCAGAGCGCCGGGCTGGCGGGCCGGCTGGTCAACGCGCAGGAGGCCGAGCGGCGGCGGATCGAGCGCAACATCCACGACGGGGCACAGCAGCAGCTCGTCGCGCTGATCGCCGGGCTGGAGCTGGCCCGGGCGACCGGCGGCGGCCCCGACACGTTCACCCTCCTGCGCGAGCAGGCCCGCCAGACCCTCACCGACCTGCGGGAGCTCGCGGCGGGCATCCACCCGTCCGTGCTCAGCCAGGGCGGGCTGGTCGAGGCGGTCGAGGAGCGCTGCTCGCGCCTGCCGGTGGTGACGACGGTGGCGGCCGGCGCGGGACTGCGGGCGCGACGCTTTCCCGACGAGATCGAGGGCGCGCTGTACTTCACGGTGAGCGAGGCGATCGCCAACGCTCTCAAGCACGCCGCGGCCTCCCGGATCGAGGTACGGCTGACGCAGGACGGCGGGCGGCTCCAGGCAGTGGTCACCGACGACGGCAAGGGGTTCGATCCGGCCGTGACCCGCCGCGGGGGGCTCGGCCCGCTGGCCGATCGGGTGGCCGCCCTAGGCGGAAGGCTGGAGCTGACCGGCGGCCCGGGTGAGGGGACACGCCTGCGCGCCTGGGTCCCGGTCCCCGGCTGAGCGGCGCGGGGACGGGCCCGCGGGACGGGGGTGTGGGGGAGCGGGCCCGGTGGGTCACTTCTGCGACGGGGACCTGTCAGGGAGCTTGCCCTGCTGGACCGAGCCGGTGAGCACCTTGCTGATCAGCTGGTCCATGGAGGGCGCCATGTGACCGAGGTCCTTCCCGCTCATCGCGTTGTTCGCGACGGTGTAGGCGTTCGAGCCGATGTAGAAGGAGGCGAAGTCCCCCAGGTCGTTGTCGAGCGCCTTGCCCAGGGGGCCGAGCCTGGTGAGGTCCCAGACGCCGAAGAAGACCAGGCAGGCCGCGAAGTCCTTCATGGTCGCCGTCGCGTTGTCCTTGCCCGGGCCGAAGCCGTCGCCGAAGGACAGCCTGGTCCCGACCGCCAGGGTCGTGTCGGCACCGGCGAAGAAGGCGCTGCCCGCGGCGTATTCCGCCGCCTTGTTCGCCACCACTCTCTCCGCCACCATCTTCCCCGCCAACTTTTTCGTCATCAACTTGCGGAGGATGTCATTGATGTATTTCTCCAGGAGCAACATCAGGTATTCGAGCTGGTACCTTCTGCGAAGCCTCTCCGCGACCCACTTGACGGCGGCGGAGCCGGGACCACCGACCCACGGCCAGGCCCCGGCGAGCGCCGACTGCGCCAAGGCCGTCGCCGCCATGACCTCAAGCGTGTGCCGGATCGCGTCGAGCGCCCTGCCGAACTCCTCGCACGCCTCCGCCGCGTGTTCGGCGTGCTCGGCGACGGCCTTGGCGTAGTCCTGGAAGGAGAAGCTCGGGTTCGGTCCCTGGGCGCCGGGAGGCAGCACGCTGGAGAAGAGGCCGCCCTCCCAGAACGCGCGGAACGCCTCGCTTCCCGCGCTGGGATGATCCCGCCACACCCGCGTGACCCGCGGCTGGACATCGCCGGCGGACTCCCGTACCGCCTGGGCGATCGACCGCCAGATGACGGCGGCCTCACGCGCCTTGTCCGGATCGCCCTCCGGCCACTTCTCGTAGATGTCGTAGAGGTTGAACCCCGCCAGGCCCACCGCGGCGGCTCCGCTCAGCGCGCCCCGCGCCGTGGGGCTGAGGTTCAGTGGGAACTTCACTTGGGGACCTTCGGCATGTCGCCGAACTTGGGGATCTTCGGCATGTCGCCGATGTTGTGCCAGTTGACGATCTCCGCGTCATTCACGTTCGTGCCCATGGCATGCAGGCCGATCGCCACTTTGGCGTAGAAGGTCGAGATGGCCTGCGCCTCGGTCAGGACCTCTTCGAGCGTGGCGGCGTAGCCGCGCATCCCGGCGTCGCCGTTGTAGAACTTCGTGCCGGGTTTGTCGTCACCCCAGAAGTTCCCGACGGTGAGGAGGGCTTCCATCTTCCTGATCAGGATGCCTTCGAGCTCGGTGCCCTCGTGGTGGACGGCCGGCGCGATGGAGCCCTGCAGGTCGTCCGGAGCCACGGCCATCTGGCCGGGCCGCTCTCCCGGCGTCGAAGGCGGGCCGTAGCCGCGGGGGGTCGAGGGCGGGCCGTACACGGGGTGCACGGGGGGAGAAGCGTCGGAGGAATCTTGGGACATGCGCCCTCCTTGAGATGAGCCGCGGGTACGGCTGGCCGGTGTTACCTGGCTAAACGCCAAGTAACTCTATTTACCAATCGGAAATATCAAGATTACATCGAAAGTGTCAGAAACGAGCAGGAAAGATCGACGATAGCGGGAAACGCGCCCTGCGGCGTCAGCCGAACACCCCGGGCGGGGGGACGGGGACGACGACGGGATCACCGTCGTTGAGAGGTTTCGCTCCGGCGATGAAGTTGACCAGGTCCTCACCGTGCACGCATCGGGCCTGGGTGAGGCCGCCCGCGGCCCGGCGGGTCAGGGCCGTGAGGGGAAGCCCGGTGCGTGAGGCGGCGAGGATGAGGTTGCCGAAGCGGCGTCCCCGCATGACGCCCGGATCGGCGAGCAGGGCCATGTGGGGGAAGACGCCGGAGACGGTGGCGAGCACCCGGCGGGCGAAGGCCAGGCCCTTGCCGTCGGCGATGTTGACCAGCAGGGACCCGGCCGGGCGCAGGACGCGGGCGAGGTCGCCCATGTATTCGGAGGTGGCCAGGTCCAGCGGCATCATGGCGCCGCTGAAGGCGTCCAGCACGAACAGGTCGGCCGAGGAGTCCTGAAGCCCGGCGGTGGCCGTGCGGCCGTCGAGGATCCTGACCTTGAGCCGGGGCACCGACTTCAGCCGGAGCTGATCCCTGACGAGCTGGACGAGACCTCCGTCCGGCTCGGCGACGATCTGCCGCGATCCCGGGCGGGTCGCCGCCACGTAGCGGGGCAGGGTGCAGCCGCAGCCCCCGATGTGCACGGCGTCCAGCGGACCCTCGTCGAGCAGGTCGATCACGGTGGCCATCAGCTGCACGTATTCGAAGTCGAGGTAGGTGGGATCGTCCAGGTCCACGTAGGACTGGGGCACACCGTCCTTGGAGATCACCCAGCCGGAGGGCCGGTCGAGGTCACCCAGCAGATCGACCTCGCCGAAGGTCACCGGATAACGACCCGGCATCGGCCCCTGTGGTTCCCGCCTGACCATCAGCTTCGATCCTCTTTCCTCTGCGTGTCCCGCCGCGTGTGGCCGGGGACGCCCCTGGGAGAAACCGTACGCGCAATCGAGCCCTCCTCACGCTCGCCCTCACGCTCGCCCTCACGCTCGCCCTCCTCATGCTCGCCGTCGTCCCGGGTCCGCCGCCCGCATGGTGAACGGCGCGGACGCCCGCGCCGTCGCGACACGCTTTTGCGACTTTTCACAGATGATCCCTGTAGGACAGATCACAACCTACGGTGCCGTAAGTTACGCTAGCGTAGGTTCATGACCACGACCGCCGTTGAGAGGTTCACACCCCCAGTGTCGATCAAGCCTCGCCTGCGTGGCTGGCTGCATGCCGGAACGCTGCCCGTCGCGCTCATCGCCGGATTCGTCCTCGTCGCCCTGGGGCCCACGCTGCAGGCGCGACTCGCCGCCGCCGTCTACGCGATCACCTCGGGCCTGCTGTTCGGCATCTCGGCCACCTACCACCGTGGCACGCTCTCTCCCCGCCTTGAGGAGGTGCTGCGACGACTCGATCATGCCAACATCTACTTGATCATCGCGGGCACCTACACCCCCTTCGCGATACTCGCCCTTGACGGGGCGGCCAGGGTGGTGGTCCTCGGCGTGATCTGGGCCGGCGCCATCGCCGGAGTGCTGTTCCGGGTGCTGTGGACCGGCGCCCCTCGTTGGCTGTCCACCGCCCTCTACATCGGCCTCGGCTGGACGGCCGCCTTCGTGCTGCCCCAGCTGCTGGCGGGAGCGGGGGTGGTCGCGGTGGCGCTGGTCCTGGTCGGCGGGCTGCTCTACACGGCGGGCGGGGTCGTGTACGGCCTGCGCCGCCCCGACCCCTCGCCCCGCTGGTTCGGCTTCCACGAGGTCTTCCACGCCCTCACCGTCGCCGCCTACCTGGTCCAGTACGTGGCGGTGTCGCTGGTGGTCTACGCGGCGGCGTGAGGCACTGGACGATCGCCCGGCGGGCCGGACGGGCGGGCCGGGCCGGTCGCTCTGCGGCGGACGGGGCGGACGGGCCGGTCTGTAGTGGTCTGCGGTGGTCGGCGGTGGACGGGTTGGCCTGCGGCGGTCGGTGGTGACCGCCGCGGACCGCTCACTCGGCGGCGACCCCGAGGCGGCGCACCGCCAGCTCCGCGTAGAGCGCGGCCCCGTCGGGCAGCACCGCGTCGTCGAAGCGCGCCTCGGGGGCATGGTTGTAGGCGGCTTTGCCCGGATCGATGTCCGGCGGGCACGCGCCGAGCGCCACGAACGCCGACGGCACCCGGTCGGAGACGAAGGAGAAGTCCTCCGAGCCGGTGAACGGCTGCGGAGCCCTGATGAACCGCTGCTCGCCGTACACCTCGCGGACCGTCGCGCCGACGAACTCGGCTTCGGCGCCGTCGTTGACCGTGACCGGATAGCTCACCTGGTAGTCGGCCTCCACGTCCAGCCCGTAGGCGGCCGCGATGCCCTTGACCAGGGTCACCGCCCGCTCCTGGATTCGGGCGTGGGAGGCCTTGGAGAACGACCGGATCGTCGCCTCGAACCGCGCCTCCTCGGGAATCACGTTTTCGGCGGTGCCGGCGTGGAAGCTGCCGACGGTGACGACCACCGGGTCGAACACGTCGAACCCCCGGGTCACCATGGTCTGCAGCGCGGTGACCATCTCGCACGCGACGGGGATCGGATCCTTGGCGCGGTGCGGCACGGAGCCGTGCCCGCCGGCGCCGCGCACGGTCACCACGAACCTGTCGGCGGCGGCCATCATCGGACCGCCCTTGCTGATGAACACCCTCCGGGGGAGCGCCGCGCTGATCACGTGCAGGGCGTAGGCCGCGATCGGACGCTCGCCGGCGGCGTCCAGCACGCCCTCCTCGATCATGATCTTCGCGCCGCCCTTTCCCTCCTCGCCCGGCTGGAACATGAAGATCACGTTTCCGGCGAGCTCGTCGCGCCTGGCCGACAGCAGGTGCGCCGCCCCGGTCAGCATGGCGGTGTGCAGATCGTGGCCGCAGGCGTGCATCCGGCCGTCCACCTGCGAGGTGATCGCCTCACCGCTGCGCTCGGAGACCGGCAGGGCGTCCATGTCGCCCCGCAGCAGCACGGTCGGACCCGGCCGGGCGCCTCGCAGCACGGCCGTGATCGAGCTCAGCCGCTCGCCGAGCCGTATCTCCAGGGGGAGGCCGGACAGCGCCGCGAGGACCTTCTCCTGGGTCCGCGGCAGATGGAGGCCGATCTCCGGCTCCCGGTGCAGAGCGTGGCGAAGGCGGACCAACTCATCTCGCATGTCGGCGGCGGATTCGCGAAGGGACACCGGAGACTCCTCCCGACGGTTATGCAGCTATACGCACGATAGTCCCGATTTGACCGATTCGTGGTCTCATGTTGGCGATCTTCTGGAAAGGAATCGATCATACGAGGAGGGCAAATGGAAGAGCTGTCTCGCATGTGGTGGGTGTATCTGGTCCGGGGGCTGTGCGCGATCCTGTTCGGCCTGCTGGCGATCGTGTGGCCAGGGATCACGACCTACGCGCTGGTCGTCGTCTTCGGCGCCTATGCCATCGTCAACGGCGTGTTCGCGCTGTTCGGCTCGGGTCGCGGCGGCTCCCGGCTGTGGATGATCGTCTATGGCGTCATCAGCATCCTGGCCGGCATCGCGGCATTCGTCTGGCCGGGGATAACCGCGCTGGCCCTGCTGTTCCTGATCGCGAGCTGGGCCGTCGTCACCGGTGTGGCCGAGATCGTGGCGGCGATACGGCTGCGCAAGGCACTGGAGGGGGAGTGGATGTTCATCGTCAGCGGCGTGCTGTCGGTGCTGTTCGGCGTCCTGCTGCTCGTCTGGCCGGCCTCGGGCGCGCTGGCCGTCGTCTGGCTCATCGGCACCATGGCCATCGTGTACGGCATCGCCCTGCTGGCGCTGGCCTTTCGGGTCAAGGCGCTGGGTTCCCGCAGGCCAGGCACCCCGGGGGCCACTCCGCGCGTCGTGTGATCGCCGAACAATCTTCACAAAAATCGGTCTGCCTGCGTAATCTCTCCATATAGATGCCTCGTTGACGGGGAATCATCTGTCCGACTCACTGTGGAGGGGACATGGACGTGCACGGCCGTCTCGCTCGTCATCTACTCGTCGACGGCTACCGGCTGGTGCTGGACCTCGAACAGAGCCGGGGATCCCGGCTCGTCGACGCCCGCACGGGCCGGAGCTACCTGGATTTCTACACCTTCTTCGCCTCGGCCCCGCTCGGTGTGAATCCGTTCGACGACGATCCGGACTTCCTCGCCCTGCTCGGCCGGATCGCCGCCAACAAGCCCGCCAACTCCGACCTCTACACCAGTCACCTCGCCGACTTCATCGAGACGTTCAACCGGGTCCTCGGCGATCCCGAGCTGCCGCACCTGTTCTTCGTGGAAGGCGGTGCGCTGGCCGTCGAGAACGCGCTGAAATGCGCCTTCGACTGGAAGAGCCGGCACAACGAGTCGTGCGGCCGCTCCCCGGAGCTCGGCACCAAGGTGCTGCACCTCACCCGCGCCTTCCACGGCCGCAGCGGCTACACCCTCTCGCTGACCAACACCGATCCGGTCAAGACCGATCGGTTCCCGACGTTCGGCTGGCCCCGCATCGACGTGCCCGCGATCCACTTCGGCGACGTCGAGGCGGCCGAGGAACGGGCACTGGCCCAGGCGCGGGCCGCCTTCGAACGCCACCCGCACGACATCGCCTGCTTCATCGCCGAGCCGATCCAGGGCGAAGGCGGCGACAACCACATGCGGGCCGAGTTCCTGCAGGCCATGGAGGCGCTCTGCCACGAGCACGACGCGCTGTTCGTCATGGACGAGGTGCAGACCGGCGCCGGGATCACCGGCACCCCCTGGGCCTACCAGCAGCTGGGCCTGCGTCCCGACCTGGTGGCCTTCGCCAAGAAGGTCCAGGTCGGCGGGGTCATGGCGGGCCGCAGGGTCGATCTGATGCCGGACAACGTGTTCCGTGTCAGCGGCCGGATCAACTCCACCTGGGGCGGCGGGCTGGTCGACATGGTCCGTTCCCGCCGGATGTTGGAGATCGTGGAACGCGACGGCCTGATCGCACGTGCCGGGGAGCTCGGTCACGAGCTCCTGGCCGCACTGTTGAAGCTCCAGGCCCAGTTCCCCGAGACGATGGAGAACACCCGGGGACGCGGGCTCATGTGCGCCTTCGACCTGCCGGACCCGGCCGAGCGCGACCGTCTGGTGGCCCTGCTCAGGCGTGAGGAGGGGGTGCTCGTCCTGCCCTGCGGCGAGCGGTCGGTACGGCTGCGCCCCGCCCTTTCGGTCACCACCGAGGAGCTGGAGGAGGGCGCGGACGCCATCGGCCGGGCACTGGCGGCCTCCCGGGACCTGCGGCTGTCGGCGTAGGGACCTCTCCCGTCGCCGGCCTCTCAGAAGCGCGGAGGATCCTCGCGGGTGGCCCGCCCCAGCCACAGGCCGATCGCGGTCACCCGTGAGTCCGCGCCGAGCTTGGCGTAGATCCGGTTCACGTGATTCTTCACGGTCTTCTCACTGAGAAACAGGTGCTGGGCGATCTGCCCGTTGGAGCGACCCGTGGCGATCAATTCCATGACTTCGGTCTCGCGTCTGCTCAATCCCGTCTCGACTCTGGGCTCTGCGTCGAACGGGGCATCGTCGACTCTCATCCGGCCTCCGTGGCTGCAACACGGTCAGGTCGCCGAAACCCCCGGTCTTACGGCGTAGCGATAGCAGTGAGCATAACTCGCAACGTCCATTTTTGGTGGATAAGTCGAAAGTGAGGAGAAACAGAACGGCCGGTCCGACAGGACCGGCCGTTCTTCTGGGGTGAGCGAGGGGACTTGAACCCCCGGCATCCAGGACCACAACCTGGCGCTCTGCCAACTGAGCTACGCCCACCACGTCTGCCGCAGCAGCACATGGAAAGTGTAGCGGTTTTCAGGACTCGTTTCGCACTCGGTTTCCGGCGCGGCTCAGGTCGCGGTGGCGGAGACGGTCTCGGCCAGCTCACGGGCGGTGGCGGAGTCGGGGCCGGGCTGGGCCACGAAGACCGCCGCCCGGTAGTAACGCAGCTCCCGGATGCTCTCGACGATGTCGGCCAGCGCCCGGTGGCCGCCCTGCTTCTCCGGCGAGGCGAAGTAGACCCGCGGGTACCACCGGCGGGCGAGCTCCTTGACCGAGGACACGTCGATCATCCGGTAGTGCAGGAACGTGTCCACAGCCGGCATGTCGCGCGCGATGAACGAGCGGTCGGTGGAGATGGAGTTGCCGCACAGCGGGGCCTTCTTCGGCTCCCGGATGTGGCTTCTGATGTATTCGAGCACCAGGGCCTCGGCCTCGGCCAGCGTGACGCCACCGCCCAGCACGTCCAACAGCCCGGAGGCGGTGTGCATCTCCCGGACCACCTCCGACATCTGCTCCAGCGCCTCGGGCGGAGGCTTGATGACCACGTCCACGCCCTCGTCGAGCTGGTTCAGCTCGCCGTCGGTGACCACGCAGGCCACCTCGACGAGCGCGTCTCGGCCGAGGTCGAGCCCGGTCATCTCACAGTCGATCCAGACCAGCAGGTCACTCATAGCCTTCAGGGTAGTACTCCCTTCAGGAGAGCTTGAGCGAGTCGAGCACTCGGCCGACCACGGAAACATCCAGATTGTCGGGTACGGACACGTAGACCAGCCCCGGGCGCGCACCCGCCCCCCGGTCCACGAGCACGAAGGCGCCCCGCTCCTTCTTCCACTTCCAGCCGTTGGCCGCCGACTCCTTGGAGAAGTCCATGTCGAACATGAGCAGCCAGGCGTCCTTGCCGCTCACCTGGATCGCCTTGTTCTGCAGGATCTTCCGCTGGTGCTTCGGTGAATAGAAGTTCTCCTCGACGGCGAGCAACAGCGTCGCGGTGGTCGCCCGCATGCTCTTGACCCCGTCATAGCCGAACTTGTCGGGAAGCTCTCCGGCGAAGATGTTGCCGAGCCAGTTGTTGCCCTGGCCGTCGTAGTTCTCCTGGGAGGGCGCCGTGAGCGCGCTGGTCCAGGTGAAGCCGAGCGGACCGCCGCCGACGCTCGGAGGCACCGTCCACGGGGAACCGGGGAACTCGTAGGACAGTCCGGTCGCGGGGTCCTCCAGCCGCCCGCCCTGCGGCCGGGGCAGGTCGGTGTTACGGTCCGGATCCTCGGACGACTGAGAGGGCGACGGCTCGGGCGACGGCTCGTAGGTCGGCTCCTGCTCCGTCGCCGTGGGTACGGGGGTGGGCCGGGCGATCACATTGCCCTTCGGGTTCAGCAGGAACATGGCGGCGACCACGATGCCCACGACCACGATCACGGCCCCGCCGCCGCCCAGGATCCACGGCCACGGGTTGCTTCTGCGGGGCGGTGGACCGGTGGGCAGGTCGTATCCGCCGGCGGGCAGTTGCATCGTGGTCCCGCCCTGGGACTCGGCACCCCACTGCGGCTGCTGAACCGGGGACGTCCCCGGCCCCTGGGGCGGGAGACCGGGCTGGTTCCACGGCCCCGTGGGGCCCTGCTGGTTCCACGGCCCAGTGGGGCCCTGCTGGTTCAACGGCCCGGGCTGGTTCCACGGCCCCGCGGGTCCGGCGGGCACCCCCGCGGGCCCGCTCGGCTCCCCTGCGGGCAGGGGAGCCGGTCCGGGCCGGGACGCCTGGGGCGCCCCCTGTCCGGCGGGCGCGTCCGCCTGGTGGGTGGCATCGGTCCACTGGTTGCCGTCCCACCATCGCAACTGTGGCGAGCCGTAGGGATCGGGGTACCAGCCGGCGGGGGTCTGCGTGGTCATGGCGGCCAGAGTAGTAAGAACTGGTTTGCCGTGCATTATGGACCTTTGGACAGCTTCTAGCAGTTGAAGGTGAAACTCGCCTTGTCCTGAAGCTTCCTGCCCTCCGGCAGGGGAGAGAGCACCCGCAGGGTGGCCGTTCCCTTGAAGCTCCCCTCACCCTTGACCGTCCACTGCAGGATCACCTCGTGTGAGGTCTTTCCTGCCGCCACGGTGTCGGTCTGCTCGATGGTGTCCTTGCGATCGCTCCGCTTCCACTGGTAGCGGACCTCCCCGGCCGAGCCGTTGGTGGTGAGCAGACCCCTGATCTTGACGTTCGCGCCGCACCCCTGCGTCTTCTTCGGCGCGATCACGTCCAGTCCCGTCACCGCCAGCGGAACCGTCGGGGAACGCAGCAGCCAGGCGACCAGGATGCCCACGACCATCAGCGCGAGGACGGCCGAGGAGAGGACCGCGCGGCGACGCCGTCGCCGCGCGGGGGCGCCCAGCACCCGGAGCTTGTCGGAGGGGGGCTCGGTCTGCTGGTCCCGGCCGGCCCGCCAGAGCTGCGCGGCCGTGGTCTCCACGGGCACGCCGGGGCCGAACCGCATGACCACGTCCTCGGTACGGCTCTCGCCGGTCCTCGGAACGTGCAGCAGCGCGACGATGTCACCCTCGTCCGGAGGGACGGCAGGAGCCGGCCGCTCGCTCCCGGCCCGCGCATCGTGCGCCGACCACCGTTGCAGGGTCTCCAGCAGCCTGTCACGGGTGGTGAACCCGGGCGGCAGCAGGTCACGTCCGGCGAGCAGGGTGTCGCGGGCCGCGGCGAGCCCGTGGGTGGAGGCCGTCGTCGCCGCCCGCTCGAACAGCGAGGCCGCCCCCGGTGTGGACACGGCCCAGCTCGCGGCCAGGCCCCGGGCGAGCGAGACCCAGGCGGCGACGTCGCGTTCCGGGGCGGGAGAGCGGCCGTGTATCGCGTCGGCCAGGCCCCGTTCGGCGAGCAGCGCGGACCCGTCCGCCGCGATCACCACGTTGCCGGGATGCAGCGCCCCGTGGGCGAGCCCCGCGGCGTGCACGGCCAGCAGCGTCTGCGCGATCTCCGCCAGGACGGTGGCCGCGCTGCCCGCGTCGGGCCGCGGGACACCGGGCGTCTCGGCCAGCAGGTCGGTCACGGTCGGGCTGACCGGTTCGGCGGTCAGCAGCCAGACCTCGCCCTGGGCCGCCACCAGGTCGGCGATCGGGACCAGCCCGGTCACACCGCTCTGGGCCAGCCTGCGATCGGCGACCACGGCCGCGACCAGACGCTCGCGCGTCGCCGGATCGGCGACCAGCCGCGGGTCGAAGCTGAGCGCGCCACCCGCCCGTCCGTCGGCCGCGACCGCCGACGACCAGGTGCCCAACTCATCGGTCCAGGTGCGGTGAGTCAGCCGGAATCCGGCGAAACTTCCCCCGTCGGTGTTCATCGTCGAACCCGTTCCGCCACCTACCGCCGCCTCCGGTGCCGTCCGGCCACACCACGCTTCACCGCCAGTGTGAACGGAACCGCGCCGCTCGTCACCAGCCCGAGGGCGAGGAGCGCCGAAGGAGCCGTCTCGATCGGGGGAGTGGGCGAGGAGGTCAGACTCGGCGTTCCCCCGCCGGAGCTCTCCCCGCCCGTCGGCTCCGGATCGGAGGAGGTGGTCGGCGAGCTCGGCGGGGTCGAGGGAGATGTGGTGGTCGTGGGCCGGGGGGTCGGCCGGGTCGTGGGCCGGGCCGTCTGCGTGGGGGCGGCCGTCGGGGTGGGGGTCGGTTTCGCCGGCGGGCTCGAAGGCCGGGAGTCGTCGACGTTGCCGAGTGCGGAGCCGTCCTCCTCCTGCGTGGGGGTCGGTGAGGGCCGTCTGGTCGGCGTGGACGGGCTCTTCGTCGGCTTCCTGGTGCGTGTCCGCGACGGTTTGGGTGTCGGGGTCGGCCTACGGGTGGGCGCGGCCGAGGGCGGTTCGGCGGGGCTCGTGGTCGGAGTCGGCTCCTGCGTGGCCTTCGGCGTCGGCTCCTGCGTGGGCGGATCGGTCTTGTCCGCGTCGTCCGTGTCGTCGTCCGGGAGGACCGACTCCACCGGCTCGGACCCGAGAGCGGTGGGCGTGGTGACCGAGCTCTGTGCCCGGAGCGTGGTGCTGTCGCCGGAGCTGACCAGCACCGCGCCGATGGCGCTGATCACCGCGATGCACCCGATGCCGATGAGAATCTTGGCGCTCATCTTGCTGAGCGGGGACGGCCGTTCGGAGGCGGACTTCGTGCCGCGCCCACCGAGCTCGGTCTCGGCCAGCGAAGTGCTGGTCTCGGGCCGTTGGATCTCCAGCGGGAGCAGAGAGGCCATGATCCCGACGAGTCCGGCCAGGCGACGGCGGCCGCGCTCCTGCCAGTCCGGCCCGTAGGCGTCGGCGGCGACCGCCTCCAGTTCGGTGAGGAAGGCGGTGGCGGTCGGCGGCCGGTCGGCGGGGTGCTTGGCCAGACCGCGCTCCACCAGGCCCTGCAGGGCCGACGGCACCTCCTCAACGGGCGGGGGCATCGCCTGATGCTGCCTGGCCAGCGCGGCGATGTTGGTCGCCCGGAAGGGCCGGGTGCCCGTCAGGCACTCGAAGAACACGATGGTGGCGGCGTAGACGTCGGTGGACGGACCGGCCGGAGCGCCCGTCCATTGCTCGGGCGCCATGTAGGGCGGCGTGCCGGCGGGGGTGTCCCCGTCGCCGGACCGAACCGCGATGCCGAAGTCGACGAGCCGGCTCGTGCCGTCGGCCTCGATCATCACGTTCTCCGGCTTGAAGTCGCGATGGACGATGCCGGCGGTGTGAGCGGTCGCCAACCCGAGGAGGGCGCCCTTGAGCACGAGCAGCGCGGCCTCGGGGCCGGTGGGTCCCTCCGAGCGGAGGATCGCGCGCAGGGCGACGCCGTCCACCAGCTCCATGACGATGGCGGCGCCTTCACCGGTCTCGATGTAGTCGTACAGCCGGACCGTATGAGGGCTGTCGAGGGTGTTGAGCACCCGCGCCTCGTGCCGGAAGCGCGCCACGAACCCGACGTCGCTCCTGAGCTCGTCGGACAGGTATTTGATCGCTACCAGGATGTCATCGGCGTCGTGCCGTGCCATCACCACGCGCCCGGCGGCGCCTGCGCCCAACTCACGAATTTCCGTGTAACCGGGGACTCGCCAGGCTGATGGCGTGCCGTACATAACGGTCTCCTCAGATGTCTGGGCCCCCACCCATAACAGACGGACCGTAGCTTAGCGATAGATCATCAATTTATGCTCATTAATCACTAAACGGCTCTCGCTCGGCTCGTTGTCGGGGCACGGGAAAAGCCGGCCGGGGACAGACACCGGGGACAGGCGGGGAAGGGCGACCTCGACCGGGTGGATACTGGGCCGGTGCGCCAGGCATTCGCTCACGACGCGGTCGTGACCATGGAAGCGGGCGGCGACCCGCAAGCCCCGGGGGCGGCCGTCACGGCCGCGCTGTGCGGCCACTGGGAGCACGAGCCGCCGTGTCCACTGGCGCCGCACCACACCGCCGCGGAACGCTCCGGCGACGAGGCGCGGTTACGCGTGCTGTTCGCCGCCGAACCCGCGGCCGAGGCCGAGGTGCGCGGCCGGATCGAGGCGGCCCTGTCCCGGGCGGGCCTCGACGGCCCGGACGGCGTCACCACGCGCTGGCGGTTCCACGGCGCACGGCCCAGCCCCGTCCGGAAGGACGAGGCCGAGCACGCCGACAGGCTCGTTCAGACCTGAACATCTCGCTCACCAGGCGCCGGCGAGCGATGTGATCACGGTTCACGGACCCCCGCCGGAACGGCCTCCACGGATGGTCCGGCGCCCCCCGGCGACCTTTCTCCCGGCCCTCGATCCGGTTCGAGGGTCTTCGCCGGTGGGACCGACGGTTCGGAGGTCTGCGTCGGACGGGAGGTCCGTGTCGGTTCGGAGCTCTGCGTCGGTTCGGAGGTCCGTGTCGGGCTGTGTGTCGGGGTCGGACGGGGGGTTCGGGTCGGCCTGGAGGTCCGCGTCGGTTCGGAGGTTCGTGTCGGTTCGGAGGTCGGTGTCGGTGTCGGTGTCTGCGTCGGTGTCGGCTCGGCGCACGGCCCGGTTCTGCCGCTCGCGCTGCCGGAACCGCCCGGCGGGGTGCTCGTCGCCACCACGCTCCAGGTGGAATCGCAGGCCACATCCTGGAAGGTGAACCTGATCGTCCGTGTGTAGCTCGTCTCCCCGGCCAGCGGCACGGTCGCCTGCCGTACCGCCCTGCCGACCCGGAAGGTCACATGCAGGCGCACCTGCCGGGTGTTGCCGGCACTCACGGCGACAGAGACCACAGCCGTCCCCCGTGCGCCGACGCCGGCCCGGAGCACGTCCACCCGCCGCACCTCCGGCCTGGGAGGCGTGGGCGTGGGCGTCGGTGTCGGTGTGGGTGTCGGAGTGGGCGTGGGCGTGGGCGTGGGCGTCGGTCTCGGGCCGTGGGTCGGTTCGGGAGGCCGCGCCGGGGAAGTGGGCCTGCCCGTCCTCACCGGAGGTCTCGCCGGTCCGGTGGGGGCGGAGGAGAGCGACGGTTCGGCCGGCGACCCCGCGGAGGACGACTCGGGAGACGCGGACGAAGAGGGAGATGCTGAGGGAGACACGGAGGGGGACGCGGCGGCGGACGACCGCGGCGGTGAGAAGGTGGCCGGGCCGGACGGCGACGTGGACGGCTCGGCGGCGGCGATCTCGATCCGGTGGACCTCCGGCGCCCGCTCGCCGGCCAGTACGTACGCGCCGACACTGCCCGCGACCACCACCGCTCCCGCCCCGACCGCGACTCCCACGGCTCTTCTGCGCAGCGTGCCGAGTACGGTGCGGAACAACGTGGTCCCGGCGGCCGGGCCGGGGGCGTGCAGCCGGAACAGCAGCGGCAGCAGCGCCGCCAGCGCGGCCAGCCTGCTCCTGCCCCGCTCCTCCCAGTCCTCGCCGTACCCGGCGACGGCCGCGGCCTCCAACTCGGTCAGGAATCCGGCGGCGCCGACCGGCCGGTCCGCCGGATTCTTGGCCAGGCCCCTGGCGACCAGCGCTCTGACCGGCTCCGGCACCTCCCCCACTGGGATCGGCGCGTTGCGGTGCTGGTGCATCAGCACGGCCCGGTCGATCGCCCGGTACGGCCGGCGCCCGGTCAGGCACTCGAAGAAGACCGCCGTCGCGGCGTAAACATCCGTGGCGGGTGAGGCGGGCTCGCCCGTCCACTGCTCAGGCGCCATGTAGGGCGGCGTGCCCGCGGGGTGGTCGGCCGTTCCCGCTCGCACGGCGATGCCGAAGTCGACCAGCTTGCTGGCGCCGTCCGCCTGGACGAGCACGTTCTCCGGCTTGTAGTCCCGGTGAACCAGCCCGCTCAGATGAGCGGTGGCCAGCCCCATGAGCGAACCTTTGAGAACGGTCAGGGCCGCCTCGGGCCCGGTCGAGCCGTGCTCGCGCAGCAATTCCCGCAGGGAGACGGCGTTGACCGCCTCCATGACGATGGCGGCGCCCCCCGCCGCCTCGACGTACTCGTAGAGCTGGACCACGTTGTCGTCGGCCACCTCCACCAGGAGCCTGGCCTCGGCCCGGAACCGGGCGAGGAAGCCCGGATCCCGCCTGAGCGGCTCGGCCAGGTATTTGATCGCGACCTGGGCGCCGGACTCGTCGTGCCGGGCGAGCACCACCCGGCCGCCGCCTCCCGCGCCGAGCTCGCGCAGCTCGGTGTAGCCCGGAAGGTGCCATTCGCTGACCGCCATCGCCGCCCTCCAGCGTCAGGGTGAGAGTCCTCCCTTATGAGACGTGCGTTCCGTGTGCCTGGTTTGCCACAGAGGGCTTACCGAATGGGTATGGTTCGGGTCTTGATGTGCTCGGGAACCTCCAGATCCACGGCCATGGCGGGATCGGTCTCCGGAGCGCCCCAGGATGAGCGCAGGGGCAGGACCCCGGCCCAGATCGGCAGCGCGTAATCCTCCTCCTCGTCGAGCGGCGGCCCCTGCCGTACCTTCACCGACGCCTCGGCGAGGGACAGGGCGACCACGGCGGTCGCGGCGAGCTCCTTCCTGGTCGGCGGTCGCGTGGCATTCCACTGGCCGGGAGCCAGCTGCTCGGTGATCGCGTGCAGGCCGGCCAGGCGCTCCTCGTCCTCCTCGACGACGCGGGGACGGCCGTAGATCATGGCGGAGCGATAGTTGACCGAGTGGTGGAAGATCGAGCGGGCCAGTACGACGCCGTCCAGGTGCGTCACCGTCACGCAGACTTCATCGGCGCCGCGCAGGGAGGTGGCGCCGGTGGACCCGTGGAGGTAGAGGGTGTCGCCGATCCGGCCGTAGCAGGTGGGGACGACCATCGGGCAGCCGTTCACCACGACGCCCAGATGACAGATCAGTCCGGCGTCCAGCACCCGATAGAGGTCTTCGTGGTCGGTCCGGCCCCGATCCTTCGAGCGGCCGAGAGCGGTGCGGGGAGTCGAAGAGAGCATGGCTCTAACCTAGGAAGAAGTGGACATCGAGAACACATCCACTTCTTGCCGCTTCCGGGAGACCACTTTGCCGCGCACCTCAGTTGACCTGCCCGTCTCAGTCGACCGCGGGTCTCCGGTCGCCCTCACCGTTCAGCTCGGCGACCGGCTTCGCACCGCCATGCGCGACGGCACCCTCAAATCCGGCGAACGTCTGCCCTCCACCCGTGCCCTGGCCCGCCAGCTGTCCGTCAGCCGCACCGTCGTCACCGAGGCCTACCAGCAGCTCTACGCCGAGGGCTGGCTCGACGGCCGCCACGGTTCGGGCACCTACGTGGCGGACCTGGTCATCCACACCCCCGCAGCCTCCGGCTCCGGGGACGCCGCCACCGGACACGGCGACGGCCCCGAGGAGCCGAGTCGCCCGGCCGTACCGTGCCGGACCGCCGCGCGCGGGCGCGGTGAGCATCTGATCGACCTGCGGCCCGGACAGCCGTGGGTCCGTGACTACGACGAGGCGGCCTGGCGCAGGGCGTGGCGCAAGGCGGCCGACCTCCCGCCGGGAGACAACCCCGACCCCTACGGCCTGCCAAGGCTCCGCGAGGCCTTGGCCGAGCACCTCCGCAGGGCCCGGGCGATCGCCGTGGGGCCGGAGAACATCATGGTCACCCGGGGCACCGGCAACGGTCTCGACCTCGTCGCCGCGACGCTTCTGCGCGCCGGGCAGCGGGCGGGCGTCGAGGACCCCGGCTACCGGGTCGCCAGGAACGTCTTCGCCGCGCGGGGCGCCGAGATCGTGCCCTGCCCGGTCGACGACAACGGTGTCGTCGTGGACGACCTCCCCGACGACCTGCGCGTGCTCTACACCACCCCCGCCCACCAGTACCCCCTGGGCGGACGTCTGCCCGTCTCGCGCAGGGAGCGCCTCCTCGCCTGGGCCCGCCGTACCGGAGCGATCGTCGTGGAGGACGACTACGACGCCGAGTTCCGCTACGACGTCGCCCCGTTGCCCGCGCTCCACGGCCTCGACCCGGAGCGGGTGGTCCTGCTCGGCACGCTCTCCAAGTCGCTCGCCCCCGACGTCGGCGTCGGCTGGCTGGTCGCCACACCGGATCTGCTCGCCGCCGTCGCCCAGGTCCGCACGGACCTGGGCGACCGCACCAGCGGCCCGGCCCAGCAGGCGGTGGCCGTCATGATGGAGCGCGGGGACCTGGATCGTCATCTGCGTCGCATGCGGCTGGAGTACGCCCGCCGTCGCGCCGCCATCGTGGAGGTCCTCGGCTCCATGGTCACCGGAGACACCGCGGGGTTGCACGTCATGGTGGAGCTTCCTGCGGAGGTCGTCCCCTCGCTCCTGGAGAGGGCGGAGGAGCGTGGCGTGCTGCTGATCTCGACCGCGGGCCGCCACCACCACGGCGAGACGCGCAGGCACGGACTGGTGATCGGGTACGGCTCCGCCTCGCTGGCCGACGTCCGGAGGGGGGCCTTGGTGATCGCCGAACTGATCGGCTCCCGGCTGGCGATGAAAGCCGAGTGGCGTTCTAATGGTGGGCTATGAGCACGCCTGGCATCGACCGGTCCCGTCTCGTCGCCTGGATGGCCGCCAACGTCGCCGAGGTGGGGGAGCCCACCGGGATCTCCCTCATCTCCGGCGGCAGATCCAACCTGACCTATCGGGTCGAGACGCGCACCCGCCTCCTGGTCCTGCGCCGTCCCCCTCTCGGCCATGTCCTGCCCACGGCGCACGACATGCGCCGGGAGTGGCGCGTCATCTCGGCGCTGGCCGGGACGGCGGTGCCGGTGCCCGAACCGGTCGCGCTCTGCACCGACGAGGACGTGATCGGAGCGCCCTTCTACCTGATGGGACACGTCGAGGGCGAAGCCCTCCGCAACCGTGACGAGGCGGACCTGTCACCGGAGCAGGCCAGGGCGCTGTCGGAGCGGCTCGCCGAGGTGCTCGCGGCCATCCACGCGGTGGACCACGCCGCGGTCGGCCTGGCCGGCTTCGGCCGCCCCGACGGTTATCTGGCCCGCCAGCTCGAACGCTGGGGCCAGCAGTGGACGCGTTCGAAGACCCGCGACCTTCCCGAGTACGACCGGCTCGCCGCGCGCCTGCGGCGGCGCCTGCCCGAGCGCTCCCCGGCCGCCCTCGTACACGGGGACTACCGCCTCGACAACACGCTGGTACGGCTGGCGGCGGGTGCCGACCCGCAGATCCGGGCGGTGGTCGACTGGGAGATGTCCACCCTGGGCGACCCGATCGCCGACCTCGGACTCACCCTGACCTACTGGCAGGATCCGGGCGACACCGAGCGCTCCTCCATCCCGCTGGCCGGAGACATCACACTCACCCCGGGTTTCCTCGACACCAAGGAGTTCGCCGCGCACTACGCGCGGGCGTCCGGGGCGGACCTGACCGACCTGGACTTCTACGTGGCGTTCGGCAACTTCAAGCTGGCGGTCATCGTGGAGGGCATCCACGCCCGGTTCGTGCAGGGCAAGACCGTCGGTGAGGGGTTCGAGCACGTCGGCGCCTCCGTGCCGACGCTGGTCGCACGGGCCCACCGGGCGCTCGACGAGCGTTAGGGCGGGCTCCGGTCCGGCTCCCGCCGGGCACGCCGTACGGTGAACAGCGCGCCCAGGGCCGCGACCGAGGTGATGGCGGCCAGCGCCGTCACCGCGGCGGACATCGTGAACCTGCCGCTCAGGAAGAACGCCTCGCTCACGATCACGCCGATGGAGACGCTGAGCACCAGCGTGAGCGCCAGGCTCTCCAAGGCGTCCCCCGCGTGGTCGCGGCGGCCGAGCAAGGGACGGACCAGGGCCAGCACGGCGGCACCCGGGCACAGCAGCAGGAAGCCCACCGACACGGCGATCCGCAGCGGGCCGGGGTTCGCGACCTGGGTCACGAGCGGCGTGAGCCACCCGGAGGCGGCTAGCAGCGGCAACGGCCAGCGCGATCGGCTCATGGCTTCTCCGGGACGAGTTCGTAGACGACGCCGCCGGAGTTGCGGGCCAGCACCCGGAAACGGTTCGACGCGGCGACGTCCCGGCTCAACCGGTCGACCGTCCCCCGGGGAAAGATCCCCGCGGTCTCGGTGGCGCTCTTCTGCGCGCGGTTGAGCACCAGGTACGCCTTGGCGCCGGGCGGCAGCTTCGACATGAGACCGACCAGCGAGGGCAGCGGATCGCGGACCAGCTGCGGCAGGGTGGGAACGTAGTCCGGCAGGCCGCGTACGGCGGCGCGTGACGGCGGCAGCTCATCCAGCCAGGCGTGTTCGTAGCGCTCGTAGTAGTCGTAGGCCGCGGGAAGGAAGAACGTGGGCGCCACGATCAGCGAGCCGGAAGGGGCCACGCTGTAGACCTCCCGGACGAGCCGGACCTCGTCGGCGGTGAAATAGTTCGACTGCTCCTTGCCGTAGTTTCCGAAGAAGAAGCCCGTGACCATGAGCAACAGGACCAGGGGCAGCACCGCCGCCCGGACCGCCGCCCGGCGGGAGGGCAGGAAGAGGGCCGCGGCCAGGAAGGCCGTGAGCGGCAACGTGAACAGGTAGACGCGAAAGATGATCTCGCCGCCGTAGCTTCCCGCGGCGAGGAACAGCAGCGGGCTCGACCCGATCGCGAGCAGCGGCAGACCCGATCGTCTGAGCCAGCCGCGGCGCACGAGGGCGCCGGCGATGGCCAGCAGCCACAACCCGCCGGACAGGGCCCGATCCGCATAGGCGACGATCACCTGACCGGGGGAGGCCGAGCCGAGGGTGATGAAGCCGTCGTCCAGGTTGCCGCCGGCATCGCCCAGCGAATCGACGATGTCGCTGAATCTGCTCTCCAGAAGCTGCCAGGCGGCCACGGCGTCCCAGACGACCACGATGAGACCGGTGATGAGCAGAACGCCGAGATTCCGGTGCCGGCGCAGCAGGAACAGGGCGGCCAGCCCGACCGTCAGCACCAGTGGCGTGAGCTGGTGGGACGAGGCGATCGCGAGGATCGGGACGACCAGCAGGCACGTCCACACCAGGCGGGTGGACGTGCCGGAGACGGGGGGCGGCTGCGCGGCCAGCCCGTGCGGGTCGTCGCCCGATCCGATCGCTCCCCGGCGAAAGCGCCGTACCACGACCGCGAGCACGGTCAGATACAGCACCAGCGTGGTGGCCTGGGGGGAGAAGTAGTCCTGTCCCACCCATGAGCAGGAGAAGTAAACCCACGTCGCGCCCCAGACCAGCTGGCGGTTGCGCGTCACCGTGCGAAACAGCAGCAGCAGAGGCAGGAGGATCGCGGTGTTGAAGACCGCCGGCCCCCAGGCGGCGATGCCCAGCGCGTCACGCAGCCCGGCCGTCTCCGTCATCAGCGAGAAGAAGGAGAAGAAACCGGGCCATCGGTGATAGGCGGACAGCGGCCCGATCTCCGGGTCGGTCGCGCCGTGCCGGATCAGGTAGTCGATGACCGAGACGTGCTTCCAGGCCCACGAATAGCGAAGCGACGGGTAGAGCAGGGCGGGCGTCGCATGCAGCACGGCGATCAGCATGAGCACGTAACCCGCGTGCCAGAGTTCGAGGGCCCGCCGGTCGCCGAGCAGGGCGACGAACCCGGCGACCATGACCACGATCGCGGCCCAGAACGCGGCGGGCAGGACGGTGAGCAGCCCCAGATCGGTCATCCGGTCGAGATCGACCTGGCGCAGCGAGAGCCCCCAGAGCACGGCGGCGACCGGTAGCGCCGCACGGGCGAGGACGCGTGTCCAGGTGCTCGCCCGCACGGGCATCCCCTCGGCGCGCGTCGTGCGCAGCCGCCCGGCCGCGTAGCCGAGCTCGGCCGCCGCCAGGCCGGCGAGCATGACCAGCAGGGCCTTCCATCCCTTGACGTCGGCGGGACCGGTGAAGGTCACCGCCCGGAATACGGCTCTGGGCAGTCCTCTCCTGATCGGAGCCAGGTGGGCCGCCAGCCCGTCCCGCCCGCCGGTCCGCCGCCGGACACCGGCCTGCGACCGGCCTTCGGCCAGGCATCGGGACAGGAAGGAGGACAGCCGGGCCCGGTGCGCCGGCACCTCCAGCCGCACGACCGCCGAGGGCTGGTCGAGCAGCCTCCCGTCGGGCCTCAGCTCGCGCAGCCGGGACCGGAGCTCGGTCGCGATCCCGCCGGCGGGCCCGGTAACGGCGTCACCCGGCCGGGGGTCGGGCTCTTCGGGGAAGCCGCCCGCCTCGGCAAGCGCCTCGCGGCGCAGCGACAGGGCACCGCCGTACAGGTCGTCGATCCGGCCGTCGCCGGCGGATGAGCCGGTGCACGGCACCCCGAGCACCCAGGCCAGCTCGGCGGGGAACCAGTCGGGCTTGCCGGTGCTCCAGCGCACGATGACCCGGCCGCGCACCCCGATCACGTCGTCATCGGCGTAGGCGGCCAGCAGGGACGCCGACCAGCCGGGTTCGGGGCGGCAATCGCCGTCGAGAAAAGCGACAATCTCTCCCCGCGCGCTCGCCAGTCCCCGGTTCCGCGCCGCGACCGCGCCGGCGACCTCCCGGTCGTGCACGACCACGACGCCGTCGAGCGTGGCCTCGGCCCAGGCGGCCAGCTCGGGACAGTGGTCGACGACCAGCACGATCTCCTCCGGAGCCGGCTGCTGGGCGCGCAACGCCGCGACCGCGGAGGACAGGTGGGCGGGCGAGCCGCCGGCCCCGGTGACGATGACGACGGACAGGGCCGGACCGGTGCCGGCCTCCCCGGCGCGAGGCTCCTCGCGGGGAGCGGGGACGCGCCAGGTGGTGACGGAGGAGATGTCCTCGACGGGCGGCAGGAGGATCACGGCCCCCTCCGCGGCCCCGTCTTCCGCGACCCCGTCTCCACCTCCGTCGGGTGTCTGTTTCCCGGGGTGCCCGGTGTCGGTGTCTTTTCCGGCGTGTCCGGTGCCGGTCGCCGTTTCCTCCGCGTGCCCGGTGTCGGTGTCTTCTTCGGCGTGTCCGGTGCCGGTCGCCGTCTCCTCCGTGGGCTCGATGGGCGCGTCTTTCCCCGCCTGGCCGGCCTCCGCGGCGCGAGTCTCTCCGATCTTCCGGAAGTTCCGGGTTTCCCGGGAGTCTTCGGAACCTTCGAGGACTTCGGTTTTCCAGAGGTCGCGGGTCGCGTCGGGCTCCTGGCGGACCGTGATGACCGTGGTCTCGGCGTCACCGGCCGGTTCCTCGGGCTCGCCGGGGTCTTCGAGGGCAGCCGGGAGCGCGCTCTCCGCGGGCTGGTCGTCTTCGGGCCGCGAAGCCGGGCCGCAGGCCGATGATCTCGTCGGGCGGGCGGTCGAGTCGTCGACCAGCTCTTCGGCCTTCCTGCCCTCCACGCGCATCCTTTCCTGGCCCAGCCGATGCGAATGCCTGGCCCCGACTTTACTCCGCGCGGATTCTTCTCCGCTCCCTGACGGCTCTGGCTTCTTCCTGAAAGGTTCCGCACTGTTCCGCACTGTTCCGGACAGCAGTGATCTTGTGGGTTACCTCGGATCTCCTTCACGATCCATCGTGTTTCCTCCCACTTGCCGACATTTCGGCATCAGTGGCATTACGCGGAGGTCGTATTTTGAAGAGATCGTTCACCCGAAGGCGTGCCGCCGGTCTGGCTCTCGCCACATTCGTCGCCGTATGCATGACGGCCGGGGTGCCGCGGACGGCGACTGCGGCGGTCACGGGGCCACCGCCGCAGGCGTCGTCGTTCGATCATGCTCTGCACTGGAACACCGCCCTCTTGAAGGCGTTCCGGTCTGTCCAGAGGGAGAAGGCGTCTCCGGGACGGCTGGCACGGGCCGCGGCGATGATGAACATCGCCATGCACGACGCCAACTGGCCCGCCGCGCCGAGAACCTACCTTCCCCGGATCACGCAGCAGAATCCGAACGACTCGATCGAGGCGACCATGGACGCCGCCGCCTACGGCGTCCTGAGGAACCTCTTTCCCGGCGTCGACTTCACCGCGGAGCTGAACGCCGCCACCGCGCAGATCCCCTCCTGGGTCAACCCCGCCTACGTCGCGGGTGGCAAGGCGGACGGAGAGAAGATCGCCGCTCTGATGATCGCCGAACGCTCGGGGGACGAGCCGGCTTTCGACCAGGCCTACACGCCGGACAACGTTCCCGGATCGTGGCGTCCGACCGGCTCGGGAAACGCGCTCGACCCGAACGTGGGGCGGCTCAAGCCGTTCGCCATGACGTCGGGCACGCAGTTCCGGCCACAGCCTCCGGCCGGATTCTCCTCCTATGACGGGCTCCTGCGCAGTTCGCAGTACGCGGACCAGGTCAACGAGGTGAAGTCCTACGGGTCGGCGACGTCCACGACGCGCACCGCGGACCAGACAGCGGCGGCGCACTTCTGGGCCAACGACGTCGACGGCACCTACAAGCCGCCGGGGCAACTGCTCGACATCACCATCGCCGTCTCGAAGGCGAAGGGGCTCAAGCAGGCCGAGAACGCCGAGCTGTTCAACCTGGTCTCCATGGCGCTGGCCGACGCCTCGATCGTGGCCTGGGACGCGAAGTACGCCACCCCGATCGACCTGTGGCGGCCGGAATCAGCCATCCAGTCCGCCGATCTCGACAACAACGACGCGACCACGGCGGACAAGAACTGGCACCCCCTGTCGACAGGGCTGAGCGGCCAGCCGTTCTCCCCTCCCTTCCCCGCGTACATCTCCGGCCACGCCACCTTCGCCGGAGCCTGGGCCGGCGTCATGCAGCGATGGTTCGGCCACGATCTCACCTTCACCGCCAAGACCGAAGACCCCTACGCCACGGTGACGGAGCGCACCTTCACCAGCTTCGAGGCGGCGGCGGAGGAGGACGCGCTCAGCCGGCTCTATCTCGGCGTGCACTACCGGTGGGACGCCGACGGCGGCCTGGAGTCCGGGTTCAACCTCGGCGAATATGTTTACGTCACTCGCAGAGATCAGTGAACAACTTCCCACAAACAGAACATAACTGATAAATAACCACCCTGGTCCCCTCCAGGTCGCGCGGAAAGTTGATAAAAGTCCGCTCTGACCTGGAGGGTGGCGTTTTGTCACCGACGCAGGTTAGGGTTCCGCTCGTCAAGCATCGTCGGCGAACGGGGAAGCTGCGTTGTCGTCCACATTCGGCGCTCCCCCCGGCCCGGACGACGCCACCGATCCGGCGGAGTTCGTCATGGCCCTGGGGCGGCTGCGGCAGTGGTCCGGTCTGAGTTATCGGCAACTGGCCGCCAAGGCGGAAGCGTCCGGCGACGTCCTGCCTCCCAGTACGGCGGTCGGCGCGCTCAGCCGGGCCGCGCTGCCGCGAGAGGAACTGGTCGCCACCTTCGTCCGGGCCTGCGGGGTGGACGAGGCGGTCGTCGCCCGCTGGGTCGCCGTCCGCAGGCATATCGCCGCATCCGCCGCCCCGCGGCCGTCGTTGCCCGTCCAGGAGGCCGGAGGCGCCGGCCCTCTCGCCGAGTCGCAGCGGAAGGGCATCCTCCGTCCCCCGGATTCCCGCCCTGACGAACAGGGCCTTTCCGACCGAGGCTTTCCCGGCCCGGGACTTCCCGCTTCGCCGCTTCCGGCTCCACCCGGATCGGGTCCTTCCGCTCCGGATGCTTCCGCGCCGGGTTCCTCCGCGCCGGGTTCCTCCGCGCCGGGTTCCTCCGCGCCGGGTTCCTCCGCGCCGGGTTCCTCCGCTCCGGATGCTTCCGCGCCTGGTCCTTCCACGCCGGATGCTTCCGGTCATGCTCCCGCCGTACCCGATCCCGCGATCCCGGATCCCGCCGAGCCGGCTTCCAGCGGTCCGGGGCCCGCCGTCCCGACGGCCGAAGGAACCGCGGGAGCCGCCGGAACCGCGGGTGCAGCAGGAGCCGCCGGAGCCACGGGAGGACGGTGGCGACGGCCCGTGGTGGCGGTGGCGGCGATCGTGGTGGTGCTGGCCGTGGCCGGTGTCGCGGTGGGGGCGCTGGGAGGCGCCTTCGCGATCGGACCCGCGTCGTCACCGACTCCGGGCTCCTCCTCGCCGGGGTCCGCGCCGGCGCCGGCCCCGAGTTCTTCCTTTCCTGGGTCCGTGCTCGCCGACGGCTGGTACCGGATCACCCCTTCCCACGTCGCCGACCGTGACCTGTGCGTCGGCGAAGGACGGGAGCGCAACCGCAGGACCACCCGGGAACTGGCCGTCCAGCGACCCTGCCGCGGCCTTTCCCCCGACACCTACCTGCGGGCCGTCGGGCAGAACGTCTACCAGATCGAGTGGCACCATCCCGTCCACGGCGTGGGCTGCCTGACGGTCGATCACGCGCGGGACAGCGACGAGGCTCTGATCGGACCGGCGAACTGCACCGGGGCCGCCTACCAGCGCTTCCTCCTGGAGCAGGCCGGCCCGCGGGAGCCCAGGGGTTTCGTGCTCCGGCCCCTGCACAACAGCCGATGCGTCGGCATCCTGTCCGGCGTGGCCGACGTGGACGTCGGGGCCGAACTGGCCCAGAACGGCTGCACCGGCAAGGGCGACCAGGTGTTCCTCTTCACCCCCGCGCCCGCCCCCGACATGGCCGCCAAGCCGGCCGGATAGGCGCCGGCTCCCGGGTCTCAGCCGGTGGCCTGCCGGGCCATGGGCTGCCGGAAATAGGGGTTCTTGCCGACCTCGGCGAACGACTCCAGAACGCCCGGGCCGGTGAGCGAGAAATCACAGTCGTCCGCGTCGGTGTTGTTCCACTGGATGATCGCCTTGAGGTTGGGCATCGTCTTCATCGCCTCGGGGATGTCGCGGTACCAGTCGGCCCGTGCGGCGGTGTCGCTGCGGTGGCTCTCCGTGCCGTACTCGGCGAGGATCAGCGGCTTGCCGGCGAAGCCGTTCTGCTGGAACCACTCGTAGGTGGGGCGGACGGTCTCGGCGAAGTCCTGCCACGCGGCGCCGCGGCAGGCCGCGAAGTTGTAGGGGTCGTAGCTGATCCAGTCGACGTAGGCGTCACCCGGGTAGTAGGCCTTCCACCGGTCCCGGAACGGGTAGTAGCCGGTGACGCCCCAGACCCAGAGCGCGTTGGTCGCGCCCGCCCGCCGGAAGCCGTCGACGATGCGCTTGTAGGCCGCGATGTACTCCGCCGGGGTCTGGCCGCTCTCGTCACGGTCCTTCTCCCCGTCGAAGCCGACGAGAACGGGCCTGCCGTACTTCTTGACCCGCGCCGCCTGGTCGGCGATCGCCTGGTCGTAGTCGCCGGCCGCGATGTCGCGCCAGGGGATGCCGATGTTCTCGTCCCAGATCCTCGACTCCCAGCCGAGGAACAGGATGCGCTCGGCGCCGAGATCGCCCTCGTCGTCCCGGAAGAACCGTCCGGCGTCGCTGTTGGACATGTCGTGGTAGCTGATGGTGATGTCGAGTTTGCGGCCGATCCGCTGCTCCATCGCGACCACGTCAGGAACCAGTCTCCGATCGCCGTTAGGTGGTACGTGCATGCCCCACCAGGCTCCGCAGGGTGGCACGAGAGCGGCGGTCGGGGCGCATGACGAGAGCGGAGCCGTCGCTCCGGGCACCACCGGCGCCCGCCCGGCCGTCGTCTGCCGTCCGGAGGCGAAGGCGTAGATGCCGGCCGCGGCCACGAGGGCGCCGGCCAGGCCGATGATGATCCATCTTGACGCCGAGAGCCTTCCCGCGTCCCGGGCGTGCCTTCTCCCACCGGGTGGAGTCATGTGATCATCCAGGTGTCTGGTGCCGGCGGACCGGTTATGGCCAACATGGATCGCGGCTTTCTGTTCGTTCGAATTTTAATTGATTTTTCTATCAAGAGTGGAGACCGCCGGCTATGGCCGGCATAAAGAGGAGGCGTTTCACGTCGTGCGGCGAATTGCTTTTCGGTGACCCTATGCTTCCCACTCCGGCTCGACCGGCACCCGCACCTTTAGCCGGTTAAGCAGCGTGGCGACACGATTGGCGCGAAGTGGGTCCACGGGAAGCACATGCCTCGTCCACCAGCGCGCGACCCCGGGGGAGGGCCCGGCCGGGACGAGGGTCAGGTAGTCGTCCAGCGGCGGGTCGTAGACGAACCCGGGCACGACGCCGTGCCGTTCCAGCCGGGCGACGACCTCGTCGCGGTCCTCGACCAACAACGGCACGCGCAGCAACGGCTGAAGCCGCGCCTCGCGCACGCCTCGCGCCGCCCAGGGCAGGCCGCGCAGCAACTCGACGCCCGCCAGCCGGCGTTCCCGCTCCTGGTCGATCACCCGGAAGCGGGAACGAAGATAGCGTCGCAGCAGCGGCCCCTGCCGCACCCTCCAGTCGTCGAGGTCGATCTCCAGCCAGTGGCCGAGCGCCGTGAGCCCCGCCGGTGACTCCAGGGCGGCTCGCAGCTCGTCCTCGCGAGGAGCGAGCCGGTGCCCCGTCCACTCGATCACGCCGAGCGCCCTCAGCGTCCGCCACACCGGCCCGACCAGTCCGCTCCGATAGACCGTCTCCCGGAGCAGCGGGCGCAGCGTGCCGAGGATCTCCGCGCGGGCCCCGCCGTGGAGCAGCAGTCGCGCGCGCCGCCTGGCCAGTTCCGGTAACACGCCGGGATCCTCCACGACCAGGAACCCCCCGGACATCGCCCTGCCGTGCTTGGCCAGGCTGAAGACCCCCGCCATGCCGAAGGTGCCCGCCGGTCGGCCGTCCACCGTCGTCAGCATGGCGTGCGCGGCGTCGTCGATCAGCGTCAGGCCACGGCGGTCACATTCGGCTCGTAACCGGACGACCCGGTCAGGCTGGCCGTACAGGTGGGCGGTGAGCACGCCGGACAGACCGCTCCAGTCCACCCGTGGCAGGTCGATGTTGCCGTCGAGAGGGGACACCGGCGCCATGACCGGACGCAGGCCCGCCGCGAGCACGACGAACAGCACGGTCTCGCAGTTGGTCGGCGCCATCAGCACCCGGTCACCCGCCTCGAACCAGTGCCGCAGGGCGAGGTAGAGCCCGAACCTGGCCGAGGGCACGTGCAGGCACTCGGCGCCGACGCGCTCACGCATGATCGACTCAAGCGTGGAACTCATCGGATTCTCGCCCGGCTTCGCAGGTCGCCGTAGCGCCTCATGGTCCGGTCCGCCATGCCGTACAGGACGGGACTGTCGAGGATGAACTGCCGCACCCGGCGGACCGGCGCGCTGCGCAGCCAGTGCGCCGCCGCGCCGGCGGACCGCCGCCGCGCGCATCCTTCGGCCACCGGCTCGCCCCGGCTGCGCAACGCCTCCTTGTACTCCGAACCGGTGCCGATCCCGAGATCCATCGTCCCGATCCCGTGCGCCGCCGCCGCCTCGGCCATCCTCAGGTGCTGGATCAGGCCGGGCGAGTATCGGGCGAAGGCCGGATCGTAGGCGGGGAACCAGCCCACCAGGGTCGTGCCCGAGCGCAGGCCGAAGTGGCCCGCGACCGGCCTGCCGTCGCAGTAGAGCATCGACAGGGGGCCGGCGAAGTCATCGGTGTCGATCGCGTGCAACCGCTCGGCGAGCTCCACCACCCACGGCCGGCCGAACCGGTCCGGACGGCCCATCCGCAGGTACTGGTCCGACTTCCAGCGCCGCAGCAGGCGGAACTGCTCCTCGTCGCCGACCGCGAAGTCGAAGCCGAGCTCACCGGCGTCACGGCCGAGCTTACGCTCCTTGTACAGGGTGGATTTGAGGAACTTGGGCGAGCGCTCGCGCAGCTCCTTCAGGAAGGCCGGGTAACCGCCGGACAGGTCGAGGATCACCGCTTCCTGGCGCAGGACCTCGAACGGCCGAAACCACGGCTGCCCGTCGACCATGCACCCGAACTCCCACACGTGCAAGCCGCACTTCTTCAGCAGGGTCTCCGCGTCGAAGTCCGCGCCGGGCACGTGGATCACTCCCTGGCAGAGCGACACCCAGGCACCCAGCGCGGCGCCCACCCCGCCAGGATGCCGTTCGAAGGGGAAGAACCCGACCGGTCCGCCCTCCTCGGAGATCACCGCGATCCGCGCCTCGGCGCTGACCTCGCCCATCGCGATCACGAAATCCGGGCTGAGGAAGGGGTTGGCCAGGCGCGGGGTGGCACGCTGCATCGCGCGCCAGGCCGCGATGTCGGCCGCGCCGAGCTCGTCCGGCCGGATGACGTCGATTCTCATATGCCGCGGCCCATCTGCTGTAGCCATCTCACGATCGCGCCGGCGGGCACCCCGGCGGTGACGGCCAGCGCCAGGTAGGCGCGAGGCTCCCAGGGGCGTCGCCGTACGGTCTGTCCGATCCAGCGCAGCGCCTGCACGGTGCGTCCCGCGGTGGCCTCCGCGAAGGCGATCTTCCCGGCGAGCTGGGCGTAGCCGCCCGGCGCTCCGGCGAACTCGGGGTATCGATCCAGCATCCAGCGCAGCGCGGAGGAGATCGTCTCGCTGGTGTCGACGACGGAGAAGTGGGAGGCGGTGTGCAACCTGACCCGCACTCCCGTCCCCGCCAGGTTGGTGATCGGCCCGAACCGGGCGGCTCGCAGCAGCAGCTCGTAGTCCTCGCCGTACCCGCCGGGCAACTCCTCACTGACCAGCCCGAAACCGTTGACCAGCGCCTCGCGCCGCATCAGGTAGGTGGAAGGATGCATGGAGGGCAGTTGGCTGCGCAGCAGATCCCGCAGGGTCACCGTCGGCGCGCTCACGGACCGGGGGAAGACGGCCTCGTCGTTGAACAGCTCGATCCCGCACGTCGCGAAGTGACCGGCGCCGAGCGCCGTCACCTGCGACCGGAGCTTGTGCGGCAGCCAGAGGTCGGTGTCGTCGCAGAAGGCGACCAGCTCACCGTCGCCCAGGAGCGCGCCGGTGTTGCGCGCGCCGGCGATCCCCGGGCTGCGGGTGTTGGCGGTCACCACGACCCGGCGCCCCGGGGCGTCGGTGGCGAACGAGTCCTCCGGCGGGCACTGGTCGAAGACGGCGACACAGGTCAGATCGCCCGGGTAGTCCTGGCAGAGGATCGAGTCGATCGTCTCCTGGAGCAGCCCGGTGCGATTGCGGGTCGGGATCACCACGGTGATCGCCGGCCAGTCGTCCACGGCGGGTCCTTTCTGTGCGGGTCGATGTTGTGCGCGGGGTGAGGTCCTGTCATCTAGGCCGCTGTTCTCAGCGTCTGGTCGTCGGCCGGCTCGGCCGTCCCGGAAGGACGCCGCCTGCGTACCGGCGTGAGCGCCAGCGCGAGGACGCAGAGGCCGAACAGGCAGAACAGAGACGTCTGGAGGTGCTCGGCGGGCGCGAGCCAGAGCCCGGCGGCCACCAGCATCGCCGCCGGCCAGTGGAATCGCTCGTCACGCCGGACGGCTCTGGCGACCAGCAGCGCGGGGGCGAGCGCCGCCACGGCGAGCAGGACCGGGGCCCAGTTCAGCAACGCAGTGGGATCGGTGAGCCCCATGGCGCGGGCGAGGAAGGCGGGCAGGGCGAGGAGCCGCTCCCCGTCGGGGGCCCGGCCGGTGGCCATGATCCGCATCACCTTCCCGGCGAGACCTCCTGCCGAATCTCCCGCCGAGCCGGCCAGGGCCTTCATCCCGTGCAGGCACACGGTCACGGCGACGAGCTGGGTCCACAGCACCGGCCGCCTGCGCCCCATGGCCAGCTCCGCGGCGAAGGCCACCACCACCAGGCCGATGCCCGCGGCAACCGGTACGGTGGCCGGCGGGAAGGTGAGCGAACCGCCGGCCACGAAGGCGAGCGCGACGATGACCAGGCCCTCCACGGTGATCAGCGGGGGCAGCCACCGCTTCGCCGACACCGGCCACGGCGTGCGGGTCCGCGCGGGTGGCGCGGTTTCGGCGGGGGGCGTTCTGGCGGGGGCGGCCGCCAGGGTGGGCTGCGCGTCGACGATCATCATCACCAGCGTCGGGGTCTCGTCCGGTGAGAGCCCGGCCTCCACAGGCGTTCTTCGCCCGGCCTCCACAGGCGTCCCCCGCCCGGCCTGCGCCCGCGCCCCCCGCAGCACCGAGATCAGGCCGGGGGCGACGACCGCCACGACGACCACCTGGGCCGCGAGGGTGCCGAGGCCCACGCCGGTGATGCCGTGGAACCGGAACAGGACGAACGACAGTCCCACGACCAGGACGCACAGCAGCGCCTGGAGCGCCAGCAGCGCCCGCACTCTGCTGCGGGCGCGGAGCACCCCCAGGTAGATCTCGATGACCGCGTGCGGGACGGAGGCCAGGGCGAGCAGTCGCAGCACGTTCGCGCCGTGCTCGGCGAACGACGGGCTCCAGCCGAGCCGGAGGATGAGCGGTGCGGCCAGCACGGTCGTCAGCACCACGGGGACCAGGAGCGTCATGGTCCGCCGGAGTGCCAGCACGCACTTGCCCGCCAGCAGGGAGGGATCCCCCGACCCTTCGATGGTCAGTGAGATGGCCATGTTGAGCGCGAGCATGTCGAAGACGCCGACCAGCGTGACCGCCGCCGCGTAGTATCCCGCCGTCCGCGCGTCCACTCCCGCGAACACCAGCACCGGCATGAGATAGACGCTGGCCAGGATGAACAACGTGCCGGGGAAGTCTCCGGCGAGAAACCGTCCGATCCGGCGCAGGCGGGGCGGGGCGCGGTGCGGGTCGCGCGCGGCGGCCAGGGGAGCCAGCCTGCCGAAGACGGCGATGCTGATCGGGACGACCGTGACGGCCACCGGGATCGTCCAGGCGAGGAAGATCCCCGTGCCGGGGAAGGCCGGGGCCAGCACGACCAGTAGCCCGATCTTGGCCAGCCCGACGGCTATCCCGATCAGCGGTACCCAGGTGGCCTTGCCCAGCGCGGTGAGCACCACGTCCTGGATCGTGAACACGCACCACAGGAAGACCGACAGCAGGAACCAGCCCGCCAGGCCGAGTTCGTTCAGCCCGCTGAAGTTGGCGCCCCACGTCTCCAGCGTGGACAGGAAGAGCACGGTGGCGACCGCCGCCGCGCCGCCGCCCACCAGGTAGGTGAAACCGACCAGGCGTCCCGTCGCCCGGCCCCCCTCGGGCAGGAAGCGGGTCAGCGCGCCCACGAACCCGAACGCGGTGAGCGCCGCGAGCAGGCGCATCGCCGCGATCAGCGCGGAGGCGCGGCCGTAGTCGCCCTCGCTGTAGAAGCGCACGGCGATCGTCCAGTAGGCCAGGCCGAGTGCTCCGGCGGCCCCGGCGTTGACGATCAACGAGTAGGCGTTGCGCAACAGGGGGTCGTTCAGGTCTTTGGGGACACGTTTCCACAGGGCGCGCGGCGTTCCCCGCCGATCCGCCGCCCCGCTGGGGAGACCCGTGTCAGTCACCGTGTGGTACCTGCCCCGGCGCGTATTTCGAGGAGATCTGCCGCAGCCCGTAGCGGGTCCGCCGTACCAGCGCGTATCCCTTCGTGAGGGCGCGTTCCCTCAGGTAGAGGACCGGCAGGCCCTGCCCGGCGATCGCCCTGCCGAACTTGACCATCGAGGTCTGCTCGGTGACCGTCAGGCGGGGCAGCGCCAGCATCTCGTCACCTTCCCGGAAGGCGTCGTTGGCGACCGCGCAGGCGGTCCAGTAGCCCGCCCTGCGCGCCTCCCGGCGGACCCGCGCGCTGGAGTAGCCGTAGGGGTAGGCCATGGTGGCCACCGGGCGGCCGATCTGGTCTTCGAGCAGGGACTTGTTCGTGCGCAGCTCGTCGCGGAGCTCCCGGTCGGGGAGCTGGTCGAGCTGCGGATGGCTGTGGCTGTGACCGCCGATCTCCATGCCGCAGGAGACCGCCTCGCGGACCTGGCCCCAGCTCAGCATGGGAGCCGGCCGCCGGCCTGCCGTCGCCGGGCCGGAGTCCTGGACCCAGCCACTGGTCACGAAGACCGTCGCCGGATACCCGAACCGTTCCAGGATCGGCAGCGCCTCGCTGTGGAAGTCGGCGTATCCGTCGTCGAAGGTGATGACCAGCGGTCTTTCGGGCATCGTCCCCGTCCGGTGCATCCCCGCGACCAGTCCGGACAGCGTCATCGGGGTGAAACGCCGCTCGCGGAGCATGCCGAGCTGCTCGGCGAACCGTCCCGGCGAGACCGCGAGCGGCCGGGTCTCGTCGTTCGGCCGGTCGCTCACCGAGTGGTACATCAGGATCGGGACACCGGTCATGGCCGCCCCAGCTTCAGGCGCGCCGTGCCGACCGCGTAACCCCAGGCGGTCCAGGCCAGGCCGACGACGATGGCCGCCGCCCGGCCGAGCCCCGGCAGATCGCCGCGCAGTGCCGCGCCGACACCGCGCAGCACCCCCCGGGGCAGGGTCCTCATCACGTGGGCCCGCTCGCTCGACAACCCGTCGCCGGCTCCGACGCTCGCCGCGACGAGGGCTTTGGACAGGCCCTCGGCGTAACATCGCGACCTGAAGTAGGCGAACCCGGCCCGCTGCGCGGAGACCCTGTGCCCGATCACCGCCTCCGGCTCGAACAGCATCACCGCGCCGGGCCGGCGCTGGGAGAGCCGGATGCAGAACTCCGTCTCCTCGCAGCCGAGCGGGCGGCTCCGGCGTCCCTGCACGCTGCGGCCCATCCCGGTGCGGAAGCCGCCGATCTCGCCGACGACCTCCCGCCGGAAGGCCGCGTTCCCGCCCATGACGTTGCGGATCGGCGCCCGCTGCGTGGGCATGCCCCGGTAGGTGCAGCCCACGGTCCAGTCGAACTCGTGCGGAAACCACCGGGGACGGCGCCCCATGGCCCACAGCGGCCTGGTCAGCCCGCCCACCCCCACGATGGTCGGATCCCGCAAGCCCTTCTCCAACGCCTCCAGCCAGCCGGGCTCGGCCACCGCGTCATCGTCCAGATAGGCCACGATGTCGCCCGAGGCGGTCGCCGCGCCGGTGTTCTTGCCGCCGGACAGCCCTTTCTCGTGCGTGTTCTCCACCACGATCGCGCCGGGATACTCCTGTTTGAGCCTCAGATGAAGGTCCGGGTTGTGGTCGACGACCAGGATGATCTCGTACGGCCTGCGCCGCTGGTTCTCGACCGATTCGACGGCCGCCCGGATGTCCTCCCAGCGCTCCTCGGTGTAGGCGCATATGACGACGCTGCTGCGCATGGCTACGCCGCGCCCTGGTCCGCCGCCGGAGCGGCCTCGGGCGTCGGCGAGGGCCTGACCGGCCGCTGACGCCACTCGCGGATGATGGTCTTGAGCACGCGCAGGCCGTCGCGGACGGCCCGCAGGTTGCTCTCACCGTGAATCCGGCACCGTTCGTGGCTGGGCACCTCGTGGACGCGGAGCCCGGCCTTGGCGGCGCGGATGTTCATCAACGTCTCGACCTCGAAACCCTCGCAGTCGAGGTCGAGCACCTTCAGGTGCCGAGCCCAGAAGGCGTTGTAGCCATAACACAGGTCGCTGTAGCGGGTGCCGTACATCAGGTTCACCAGGGTGGTGAGGATCCGGTTGCCGGCCCGCCGGCTGAAGGTCAGGTCGTCGCTGCCACCGCCGGCGGCGTAACGGGACCCTTTGACGAAGTCGGCGCCGGTGACCAGGGCGCCCACGAACTGGACGATCTCGCGGCCGTCGGTGGAGCCGTCGGCGTCGATCATCACGATGATGTCGCCGGTGCACGCGGCGAAACCGGCGGCGAGCGCGTCTCCTTTGCCCTTACCGCGCTGGGTGACGATCCGTACGTTGGGCCGCAGGCGCTTGGCGACGGCGACGGTGTCGTCCACCGAGTTGCCGTCGACGAGCACGATCTCGTCTATCCACTGGGGAAGCGTGGCGAAGACGTGCGGGAGGTTCTCCGCCTCGTTCATCGCGGGGACGACCACGCTGACGGTCGGGGAAATGGCCATGTGAGGGGTGAGCGGTGTGAACCGCTCCAGCGGCGGCATGGAGCGTAACGTGCCGAGCTGCTTACCGTTCTGTCTGACGGTCTCGGGATTCATGATGACGGATATTCCTTTTGTCCTTCCGTGCGCTCGTTCCCTGGCATGCGGTGAGAGCGGCGCGACTGCGATCAGAGGGAGGCCTTACGTCGGGGACGGGGAGGGGTGCCGAAAATACGGTCGGAGGGGATTCAACAGGGAAGAGAGGTGCCGGCCGAGGGGAGACGCTATCGAGCCCTCGATGATTGTTTTGCGGTTAGGTGGGGCCGGAAATGTGATTTCGCCTTGCCGTAACCGGTGAGCAGTCGGTCGGCGGCCCGGAAAAGGGAGGGATTGTCCACTACGGCGGTGCGGAGCCTGGCGATCGGAACCCGCCTCAACCATTGGGCGGCGGCCATAGGGGACGGGCGCGAGATACGCGCCTCGGCGACCATCAGAACGCCGGTTTTGAGCCATTCCTTGTATTCGCGACCGCCCTTTCCCATGTCCACCTGGCGCAGGCCCGCGTCGGCGGCGTGCTCGGCCATGTGCAGGTGATGCGTGATCCCGGGGGAGTAACGCGCGAACGCGGGGTCGTACGCGGGGAACCAGCCGACCAGGGTGTGCGCCGTACGGAGGCCGAAGTGCCCGGCGACGGGGGTGTCTCCGGCGTAGAGCATGGTGAGCACGCCCGCGAAGTCGTCGGACCGCCGGGCGTGCAGCTCTTCGACGAGCCGCACTATCCAGGGCCGGGCGAAGCGGTCGACACGTCCGGTCCGCCGGTACTGGTCGGACTTCCAGCCGATGACCGTGTGCAGCGCCCCGGCGTCCGCGCAGTCCCACTCGAACCGGAGCCCGCCGTGTTCGCGGCCGAGCTTGCGCTCCTTGTAGCGGACGGTCTTGTAGTTCTTCGCCGAGTTGGCGCGCACCCGCTCGACATAGGCGCCGAAACCACCGCTGAGGTCCATGACCGGCGCCGGCCGCACGTCCGTTTCGTACGGCGCGAACGTGGGCTGACCGGCGACCAGGTGATCGAAGTCGATGGCCGACACCATGCAGGCCCGGAGCAGGTCTCGGGGGTCGAGCCTCAGCTCGGGAACCGAGATCAGGCCGTGGCAGGTGGTGAGAAAGCCTCCCAGCGGCCTGCCGACGCCGAAGCCGTGCCGCTCGTAGGGAAAGAATCCGGCGATCTCACCGCCGTCCTCGACCACCGCGACCCTGACGTGGTCGCGCAGCTGTCCCATCACCATGGCGAAGTCCACCGACAGGAAGGGGCTGTCGAGGCTGGGGGAGGCTTTCTGGATCTCGCGCCATCGGAAGAGCTCGGACGGGCCGAGATCTCGCGGGCGCACGACAGTGATCTTCACCTTGACCCGGCCCCCTGTTCGGTCTGCACGCTTTCGCTCCCCCGATGCAACAGGGACAACGCGTATATGAAGCCGCCGAGCGCTGCGATCGTCACTACTCCGGCGCGGGGTGACCATGCGTCGAAAGACGACATCGCAGTGGCAAGGAGAACGTTCGAAAGGAAACTTGCCGCCACCCCGACCGATAGCGCGATGAGCGGGTCACGATCACGCAACAGTCCTGCCGCGGCGATGCCGGGAACCGACAAGAGGAACAACGGGGTAAAGATCATTCGTAGGGGGGTGTCGACGTCGGCGAGCGCGATCAAGGCTCCCGTCGCGCACGCAGGGACGATCGCCCATCTGAGCGCCCCGCGATTGATGGACATCCCCGACTCCCGGCTGATGATCGAGTGGTTGATCGCATACTCATGTGACCAACCGCTCCGCAGCGCGTCAATGCCGACGCCTGGCACCAGCCCATGGTTTACCGAATCGCAAAGTTAAGTCGAGAGATTGCTCAAGGGCGAGATAAAAGATCATATTGCGTCCAGTGGAGATCATCTGATCTCTTTTTAAGATCATATTGTGGCTTATTCCGCACTGGCCGTCGGCGAAGGCGTCGGTGCCGACGTCGGAAGCGGAGGCGGGTCGCTGGGCGGATCCGAGGCCTCCGCCTCAAGGCCCTCCCATGAGATCGCGCAGCTGGAGGCGCCGCCCGCGGAGGTGAAGGCGACCCGCCCCGTGCCGCTCTCATCGGGATCGGCGGCGCTCACCCAGATCGTGCTTGTGGCTCCGGCCCTGAGCCGTCCGCGCCGGGGCCGGACATCCAGGCCGCCCGAGGCGGTCGCCGACCACGAGACCGCGGCGTTGCGAGCGGAGAGCTGGATCTGCCCCGCGCCCTCTCCGATGTCGGTGGGGCACGAGACGGCCAGCCGCCCGGTGGCGGGCCGGGCGGCGGGACCGCGGGTGACGCGAGGCCGGTCGGGAACCGGCCGCCGGGTCGCCGCCGGCCGGGCCGGGCCGGGTGTGGGCGCGGCCGTCCTGGTCCGACCGGGCTCGGAGGTTCTCGTGGGTTCGGCGGACTCGGTGGATTCCACCGGTTCAGGTGTCGGTTCAGGTGGTGAGGGCTCCGGCGAGCCCGCTTCCGGGGCGGGCTCCAGCGTGATCAACGCGGGTTTCCGGTTCGGCGCGGCGTCGGCCGGATCCGCCGACCCGCCGGCCACCTCCCGTCCGGAGAACACGATCACGACCCCGGTGACCACCAGTACGCACAGGGCGGCCACGATCACCGGAGCCGTTCGCCGGGCGGATCCGCGGCGCCGGGTCCGTTTCGCCCTGGTGCCCCTCGGGCCCGTTCTGCCACGCGTCTTCGCGCGACGTTCGGCCGCCACCGGGAATCCGGTCCGGTCGAAGCGATCGCCTGCCTCGGTGACGACGGCGCGCGTCACCGCGAAGTCCGGGTTCACACAGGTCTCGATGACCCGGCGACGCAGGGACAGCGGTGGGAAGGCCGCCGGCACCATGTCGAGCAGCCGCCCGGCCGAGACGTGCCGGCTTCGCCGTTCGAGGCAGACCTCGCAGCGGGCGATGTGGCCGGAGAGCCGCCGGCGCAGCATGGTGGTGAGCGGGCCCTCCCACGAGTCGACCATCGCCGACAGGTCCGGGCAGTGCGCCCGGCCGACCCTGGCCAGCACCACGGCGGCGGCCGAGTTCTCCAGGTGCTCGCGGGCCCGTCCGAGCCGTGTCGTGGCCTGCCGCGAGGACAGCCCGAGCACCATGCCGACCTCGCCGGTGCTGAGATCGTGCCGCAGCGACAGCTCCAGTGCCTCGCGTTCCTGTCCGCTCAGCTCGGCCAGCGCCTCGTGCACCAGCACGGCCAGCTCGCGATCGTCGGGGACGTCGTGATCGTCGAACTCCGGCTCGGGCGCCGCAGCCCGGGCGCCGGCCGCGCACCGGAGGCGGACGAGAGCGTACAGCCACGGGCGCAGCCGGCTCGGCTCACGCAGCCGGTCCACGCACCCGCACGCGGTGACCAGGGCGTCGTGTACGGCCTCGGCCGCGCCGTCCCGGTCGCCCAGCAGCGAGTGGGCGTAGTCGTTGAGACGTTCCGCGTAGGAGTCGTAGAGTTTCGCGGGCGCCGTCGCGTCGGCACGCCGCAACGCCTCCACGAGTTGCTGGTCGTCGGTTCGGCCGACGGTCGGCCATCCGGGCACGGACATTCCTCCCCGTAGGACGGACTCGTTCACGGGCCATGCCCGAGACCCCACACGCGTAGGACGCCACCTGGCGGAGACGGGTTGTCCTAACCGGTCGATACCATGCCGACCCGGTATGAACTGGTAAAACTGAAACGGCTGGGGTCCGTGGGACGCCAGCCGTACAGGGTGGAAGAGGATGCGGGATCAGCAGTTGGGCGCGCAGATACGGCGCTTCATGCCCTCCAGGAAGAACTTGCGGACCTGGAGCACGTCCCGGGCGATGAACGCCTCGCCGCCGGTCGCCTTGGCCAGCGCGTCCATCTGCTTCTTGCCCGCCGCGGCCTCGGGGCCGAAGGCGATGAGCAGGATGCTGACCGGCTTCTCCGGGTTGTAGGTCTTCTTCAGGTACCGCAGCATCTCCTCGTTGGAGACGCCGCCGTCCGGGTCGTCGTTGCCGGCGCCGTCGGTGAGGATCAGCACTGTGTTGATCTTGTCGCTCTGGTACTCCTTGGTCATCTGCTCGTAGGCGGCCCGGAGCGTGTCGTTCAGCCCGGTGTCGCCGGTGGGCTTCGCCCGGATCGCGGAGACCTTCTGGGCCAGCAGGTCCTTGCGGAGCACGCCGTCGATGCTCTCGGTCAGCGGGCCGACGGGCACCGTCTTGCGGAAGTCGACGCCTTGGCCGTCGAGATGTGTGGAATATTCCCACACGCCGATCTCGCTCTTGGCCGGGAACAGCCGCATGCCCTCGATGGCGATCTTGGAGATCATGCGCATCCGATCCGAGCCCGTGCCCGGGACCGGCAGGGCCATCGTGCCGGAGACGTCCAGCAGCGCCAGCAGCCGGGTGCCGAGGTTCAGCCGGGACCACGACTGCGACATCTTCACGACGGTCCCGGCGTCGGGCGCCTTCAACGCCCGGGGAGCCTTGGCCTGGAAGCCGCCGACGTCGGCGACCGCCTCGCCCCCCTTGCCGTCCGGGGTGCGAAAGCCCCGCTCGCGCAGCGTCCTCTTGGCGGCCTCGGTGCCGAATTCCTGCTGGAAGGCCTCGGCGGCCTCGCGGATCGCGGCGTCCTTGGCGGTGATCACCACGGGATAGTCGAGGTTGAGGGTGCCCTCGGCCGGATACAGGGGAACCGCCGCGACCTCCGGCTTCTTGACGTTGTTGAACGACCAGACGCCCTGCTCGGAGGCGACGCCGAGCGGGGCCCGGGTGCCCTTGACGCCGAGGCTGGACAGCAGCGCGTCCTGGTCGCGGACCGCCGATCCGGACAGCGTCTTGAGCGCGCCGACCAGCTGCTCCTGGCCGACGCCCGAGGTCGTGGCCACCCCGGCGGCGGCCAGGAGCGCGCCGAGCCCGGCGGCGTTGAAGGAGGGGTCGAGCGCCAGCACGCGCACCTTGCGGCCCGGCCCGTCGACGTTGGCCACGTTGGCGGCGTTGATCATGCCGCCCCAGCTCGCCATGCCGAAGCTCTTCTTCAGGCTCGGCACCACCGAACCGGAGGCCACCATGACGATGGGGGACTGGGCCACGGAGGCGCCGGGGGCCGGCATCTGCGGGTTCCTGGCCCGCAGGTTGGCCACCCACAGCGACGAGTCGGGGATCCACAGGTCCGTCGCGCCGCCCTTGCCGCCGGCCAGCCCGGAGGCCACGGTCGCCGGGACGCCCTTGGTCACCGTGACGCTCGCGCACTTGCCGCCGACGTCGTGACCGGCCTTGTTGAAACGCTCGGCGATCTCGGACACGGCGGGCTGGATGTCGGGGGAGGCGGTGACCCGCACCGCGATCCCCTCTCCGGCGCATCCCCGATCCCGATTGATGATCACGAAGGCGGCGACGCCGAGCAGCACCGCGAGGGCGACGGAACCGGCCAGGGGGGCGAGCACCGCGCCGCGTCCGCTGCGACGCCGTCGGGGCGGTTCGGTGGAGGAGGCGTAGCCGTCCTCGAGTTCATCCGTCCGGTGACGTCCGCCCACGATGCCCTCTTAGGTGTCGATGTTCTGAGCCAGCGGGTCACCCTATCGGGAGGTTCTCCGCAATATTCACGGAACTGTACTGGGAACACTTACTGTGGCAAAACACCGCTCTTGGTGCGGAGATCACCGTACGCGTCGGTAAGTAACAGCTGTGATCTACGGCGGAGCGGCCCGCTCCGGCACAGCCGGCACGGCCGGCTCAATGGCAGCAGGAGTGTCCGCGCCAGGCCTTCCGGCCCTCCCGTACGGCCACCGCCGCCAGGAGCACGGCCATGGCGGGGTCCGCCCACCACCACCCGATGCCGTTCAGTCCGAGCCCGGCCAGCACCCCGGCGGCGAGCAGCGCGCACAGCAGGTTCTGGGTGCCCTCGCCCGAGGTGGCCGCCGAGTGCAGCCGGGCACCGAGCCGCCGCTTGGCCCGTCCCAGGAGCGGCATACCGACGAGGCTTGCCGCCGTCACCACGACGCCCAGCAGGCTGGGCACGGCCCGATGCCCGGCGTTCAGGTCGTGTGCCACGTGGACCAGCAGGTAAGGGGCGAGCAGCCAGAAGCTGATCGCCACCGCCTTGCGGGCCTTGCCCTCGGCGTCGTTGGAGAGGGTCCGCGAACCGGTGAACCGCCACACCACGATGAGGCTGGCCAAGGCCTCCACCAGCGAGGACATGCCCCAGCCGATCAGGGCGACCGAATGCGCCCCCAGACCGGCGGCCAGACCGAGCACGCTCTCGGCGCCCAGCCAGATCAGGGTGGCCAGGGAAAGAGCGCGCGCCCTGCGGGCGTCGCGCAGCCACTCGTCGCTCGCCGGCCGTACCAACACCGTCTGGTCAGCCACGATGCCCCCCGAATCACATAGCGCGACGCTCAGCAACATACACGTCACCGTTTGTGGCATCGGCCTGATGCCGCAAGCTCTCGGCCGCCATCCGGGCGGCGTAGTCTCCCGGGGAGTGCACCAGCAGATCATGGAGGACAGTTCGTGCCGTTCACGCCCAGCCACATCGCCGCGGTGCTGCCGCTGGTCTCCTCGGCCAGGGCCCGCCAGGTGCTGGACCCCTGGGCCCTCGCCCTGGGAGCGATGGTGCCCGACCTGCCGATCTTCCTGCCCTTCCTGCCGGGCTACAGTCTGTGGCACTCCACCCGAGGCGTCCTCACGATCGACCCGTTCGCCGTCGTCGTGCTGCTGGCGGCCTTCCACGGCCTGATCCGCGATCCCCTGACCGCGCTGCTCCCTCCCGGGCTCTGCGGGCGCGTCGCCGCGCTGTCTCCCGACGGGTACGGCCTGCGACGGCTGCCCACCGTGATCGCCGGCGGTGTCGTCGGCGCCTTCACCCACAAGCTGTGGGACTCCTTCACCCACCACTACAGCTCGGCCATCTGGGGCTGGGACTGGCTGGACGCGCGGGTGGCGGGTCTCATCCCGGTCTTCCGCCTGCTGCAGTACCTCTCCACGGTCGCCGGCCTGGCCGCGGTGCTCTGGTGGGCCTGGCGCGGACTGTCCCGGATGGAGCCCCGGGAGCCGCCGCGGCGCCTGGCCCTCTCCGGCCGGGCCCGGCGCGCCGTCCTCCTGGCCGCCGTCGCGGCGACCCTGCTGGGCGCGGCGATCTGGCCGGTCGCCTTCCCACCCCGAAGCTGGGCCGAGACGGTCACTCGCGTGGGCGCCGGAGTGGTGGCGGGCTGCTGCGCCCTGCTGCTCGTCTACGCGGGAGTGTGGCAGCTCAGGCGGCTCGTGGCAGTATTCGAAGGTGTTTAACGCCTCGGATCCCCGTCTGGCCGACTACGCCAACCTGCGCGACGTCGAGCTGCGCAAGAGCATGGAGGCCGAGCACGGTCTCTTCATCGCCGAAGGGGAGAAGGTGATCCGCCGGGCCGTCGCGGCCGGCTACCCGGTGCGATCGGTGCTGCTGACCCGGCGCTGGGCCGAGCCGCTCGCCGACCTGCTCGACGGACTCGGCGACCGGGTCTACGTGGTGGACGACGACGTCATGGAGAAGATCGCCGGTTTCCCGGTGCACCGGGGCGCGCTGGCCGCGATGGAGCGGCGGGAACTGCCCGCGGTGGAGGAGATCCTGCGCGGGGCCTCCCGGCGCGTTCTCGTCCTCGAAGACCTCGTCGACCACGGAAACGTCGGGGCCATCTTCCGCTGCGCCGCCGCGCTGGGCGTCGAGGCGGTGATCCTGTCGCCCCGCTGCGCCGATCCCCTGTACAGGCGGTCGGTGAAGGTCTCGATGGGCGCGGTCTTCGCCATCCCGTACGCGCGGATGACCAACTGGTACGACGGCCTGCGGGAGTTGCGCGCGGCGGGCTTCCAGACGCTGGCCCTCACCCCCGACCAGTCCGCCGCCGCCCTGGACGAGGTCGACATGGGCGAGCGGGTCGCGCTGCTGCTGGGCTCGGAGGGCGACGGGCTGTCCTCCCGCTGGCTGCACGAGGCCGACCGGCCGGTCTGCATCCCGATGAGCCCGGCCGCGATGGGCCTGGGAGTCGACTCGCTCAACGTGGTGGCCGCCGCGGCCATCGCCTGCCACGGCCTGATGCGCGGAGGTCCGGCGGACCCGCCCCACCCGGGGGCCTGAGCCCGCCCGGGTGGCGGCCATGGCCGGGGTGGGCTCAGCTCCGGACGTCGTCCGTCCGCAGGGCTTCGATGACCGCGGCGGTGTCCAGGTAGAACGGACGGATCTCGGCGACACGGCCGTCCCTGATGGTCATCAGCTGCATCACCTCGGTCTCCAGGACCCTGCCGGTGGCACGGGCGCGCAGGCGCCCCCGGTTCCAGACCACGACGGTGTCGCCGTCGACCACATATCTCTGCTCCAGGAACTCCAGGGACTGCCAGGCCTCGCTCATCGCGGCCATGAACCGCTCGATGCCGCTCGGCCCTCGCCAGACGCCCCCGTAGGGCAACCCGGCGGCCTGGAACATCACGACCTCGGGGTCGAGGCACTCGGCGAACTCGTCGAAGGAGGCCTTGCCGGGGCCGCCGGCGGTGATGTAGGCCGCCTCCGCCGCGTAGAGCCTCTCCAACGCGGCCAGGGATCCGCGGCCTCCGTCGGGTTCCGTGTCCGCGGTGTCGTTCGTCGTCGTTTCCGTTGTCATGCCTTCATGATGTCCGTTTCCGAGGGAACACTCCGGCGGGAATCGGACGACCAAATCCCCGGTTCCCCGAGGGGCCGGTACGGTGCCAGACTTCACGTTCCGCCGATTCCGGATAGGGAGATCCCGTGCCCCTCGTAACGCTGCGCCCCGTGATCGAAGAGGATCTGACGATCTTCGAGGAGGAGTTCTACAGCCCGGAGGGCACCGGGCCCTACCAGTGGTTCGGGCACCGCACCACGGGGAGGGAGCGGCGCGCGTTCGCCGAGACGGGCCTGCTGGGCGACGACGGCGGCACGCTGACCGTCTGTTCCGGCGGGGAGGTGAGCGGGCGCGTCGAATGGTTCAAGGCGTCCTGGGGACGCCCGCTCACCTCATGGTGCTGGGAGATCGCCATCGGCCTGCGGCCGGGCTTCCAGGGACGCGGCATCGGGACCGAGGCGCAGCGGCAACTCGCCGCCTACCTGTTCGAGCACACCCGCGCCCACCGGATCCAGGCCTTCACCGACATTCGGAACCGTGGCGAGCAGCGCGCGCTGGAGAAGGCCGGATTCCAGCGGGAGGGCGTCATACGTGAGGCGCAGTGGCGCGGCGGGCGCTGGCACGACCAGGTCCTCTACTCGCTCCTGCGCCCCGGTGCCGGCCGTACCGAGCCGTAACCATGCCCGCCTCGAACGGGGGAACCTGAGCGGGGTGTCGGAGAGCGTGCGCCTGATGACCCGGCCCTTGCCGACATCCGTTCCCTCGGCCGACGGGCACTCCGGCATGGCCGTTCATACCTGCCATCACCTGTCAGATACGGCGGGCAGTATGAACCCGTGGACACCCTCACGACGCGGCGACTCAACCGCGCGACCCTGGCCCGTCAGATGCTCCTCGCGCGGGAGAAGACCGACGTCGTCACGGCGGTGGAACGGATCGGCGGCATGCAGGCGCAGGAGGCCAGGCACCCGTTCACCGGTCTGTGGGCGCGGGTGGCGGACTTCCGGCGCGAGGACCTGCACCGGGCACTGCACGACCGCGTCATCGTGCGGGCCACCATGATGCGGGCCACCCTGCACCTGATGAGCGCGGCCGACTACACGGCGTTCCGCCCGACGCTGCGGCCGGCGCTCACCGCCGCGGTGTCCGGACGCGCCGACCTGTTCGCCGGCCTGGACCTCGACCGGCTGCTGCCCGTCGCCCGCGCGCTCCTGCGGGAACGCCCCCGCGACTTCACCACGCTGCGCGGCCTCTTGCAACAGGAGTTTCCCGAGGCCAACGATCGCGGGCTCGGCTACGCCGTCCGAACCCAGCTTCCCCTGGTCATGGTCCCCACCGAGGACCGCTGGGGATTCCCGCCGACGGCGGATTTCGCCGCCGCGGACGCATGGCTGGGCTCGGAACCGGCGGGCGAGCCGGTGGAGGAACTGGTGCTGCGCTATCTGGCGGCCTTCGGGCCCGCCACCGCCGCCGACGCGCAGACCTGGTCCGGGATCAAGGGGCTGCGCGCCGTACTGGACGGCCTGCGGCCGAGGCTGCGCGTCTTCCGCGACGAGCGGGGGCGCGAGCTCTTCGACCTTCCCGACGCCCCGCGCCCGGACGAGGACGTCCCGGCCCCCGCCCGCCTCCTGCCGGATTTCGACAGTCTGGTGCTCGCACACGCCGACCGCACCCGGCTGATGGCCGAGGAGTATCGCGGACGCGTCACCACCAAGAACCTCCGCGTACGGGCCACATTCCTCTGGGACGGCTTCGTACGCGGCACCTGGCAGGTGGAGCGCCGGCGCAAGGCCGCCGTCCTGCGGATGACCCCGTTCGAGCCACTCGGCGCAGGCGCCGTCGCCGAGCTGACCCGGGAGGCCGACGCCCTGCTGCGGTTCGCCGAACCGGACGCCGCCACCTGGGACGTCGAGATCGAAGCTCTCTGACGGCGGGGGACACTTCTGCGGCCCCTCCCGGATCCGGGCGTCACCCGTGACAGGGAGGGGCCGCGGGACGGGGTCCGGACGTCCTGCGCGTGCGGTCCGGCCCGCTAGACGTCGTCGCTGAGGTCGCCCTCGCCCGCCGTCGTCTGCTCTTCGGCCCAGTCGAGAAGCCGCTCGGCGGTCTGGAAGCGCCGGTCGGCGCTGGAGTCGCCCAGGAGGACGCCGATCATCAGATGGCCGTCGCGGTCGGCGGCGAATGACAGGCAGTAGCCTGCGGCCCGGGTGTAGCCCGTCTTGACGCCCAGGGCGCCGGGCGCCTTGCCGAGCAGCTTGTTGCTGTTGGTCCAGGTGTGGGCTCGATGCAGGTTCGACTTTCGCACGACGTGGCGCCGGGTGGAGGCGATGGTCCGCAACACCGGATCGCGGAGCGCGACCTCGGCCAGCTTGGCCTGGTCCAGCGCGGTGGAGTAGCCGGGAGTGGGCTTGGGCAACCCGTCGGGGTTGGCGTAACGGGTGCCGGTCAGGCTCAGGGCGCGGGCGGCGGCGTTCATCTTGGCCACGAACCTGCTGTCGCCCGGCCCGTAGACGCGGGCCAGCGCGTGGGTGGCGTCCGCTCCGGAGGGAAGCATCACCCCGTAGAGCAACTCCCTGACGGTCAGGCGTTCACCGGCGCGCAGCCCGGCGGCGGTGCCGTCGTTCGTCGTCGCGTGCCGTACGTCCCCCGCGTTGATCGTCACGACGTCGTCCAGCCCGGCCTCCCGCAGCACGACGTAGGCGGTCATGACCTTCGTGAGACTGGCCACCGGCAGTCGCCGGGTCGCCTGCTTGCTGAAGTGGACCGTTCCGGTGCCGGCGTCGAACAGGTAGGCGGCGCGTTCGGGCACCGCCGGAGCGGCCCGGTGAGCGGTCCGGCGAGCGACCTGGTGAGCGACCTGGTGAGCGACCTGGTGAGCGGTCCGGTCAGTGGCTCGCTGGGCGAGTGCGGTGCCCTGCCGGGCACCCTGCTGGGCATGCGCGGGCGGGATGAATCCCGTGGCCATGGTGACCAGTGCGGCGCAGGTGATGAGGCGGATTCCCCCGATGTGCATGAGAGACATGGTGACAGAGTCGACCGTCGATATGCGGAGGTTGGTGCTTTGGTCATGGAAACGTTGACATCGACGCCGTAGGTCGGAGATCCGGGCTTAAACCGGCCTTACCGGATCTGCCGCCGGACCGCCGGACCGCCGGACCGCCGGGTCGCCGGGTCGCTGGACTGCTGAGCCGCCGAGTCGCTGGACCGCCGGGTCGCTGAGCTGCCGGGCCGCCGGGCCGCGCGGAGAGGAGGTCACACGCTGGTGAACTCGTCCCGCGCGCGCTGTGCGATCCGGCGGCGGCGGCGCCACCGGACGACGGTGACGATCACGACGAGCGCCACCACGGCGACCGTGCCAGCCAGGAGCGGCGACTCGGCGGCCAGCTTCAGCCAGCCCCAGATCACCGAGTAGAGGCCGAAGGAGGTCACCGGAACCCAGGTCAGGCAGCCGAGCGCGCTGGCCGCGGCGTACCAGGGATAGGAGATCCGCAGCACCCCGGCCACCCAGGGCAGTGTGTGCCGCAGGCCGGGCACCCAGAAGCAGGCGTAGACGGCGAGTGCGCCCCACTTCCTGACGGCGTTCTCGACCTTGAGGATGTTCGCCTGGCCGATCTTCCTGCCCAGGCGCGAGGCGTAGATCCTGGGACCCAGCTTGTAGCCGATCCAGTAGTAGACCTGGAACACACCGAACAGCGCGATCCCGCCGAGGAGGACCCAGAGCCACAGCGGCATGCCCAGGACGGAGGCGGACGCGGGATCGGGGATGCCCGCCGCAAAGGATCGCACCTTGAACACCACCGCCACGTCTGTTTGTCTGCTCGCCTTTGATATTAGGCCAGGCTTACCTGATTCGGCACCGTGCCCCTGCAAGCGGTCGTCAAGCAGAGATCAACCGTCGCGGCGTACACCTATGGACAACGAGGAAAGGTGTCTGTCATGAGTCCGCGAAGCAGTCTGGCGCCGGTGGTGGCGAGTGGAACCGCGAGCGCTGTGAAACTGCTGATCGCCACGCTGGCCTTCACCGGCGCCTACGTGGGGGTGGAGGCGTCTCACTCCTCCTCCGTCCAGGCCCCGGCGGATGCGGGCACGCGGACAGGGAGCCTGCCCTCAGAGCCGGCGCAGGTCAGCACGGCGCAGGTCAGTACGGCGCAGGTCAGTACGGCGCAGGTCAGTACGGCGCAGGTCAGTACGGCGCAGGTCAGTACGGCGCAGGCACCGGCCGCCGGCCGGATCGCCGTCAGCGCGCTCACCGCGCCGCGACCGTGCGACAAGCCGTACCTGCTCCGAAGCGTGATCGACAATCCCCGTCCCAAGCGTGCCGTCTCCTACAGTTGGCGTCTGCAGCGCTGGAGCGTCACCGGCCGGAGCTGGCGGACCTACCTCATCGTGAACGCCGGCTTCGCCGGCCCGAGCCAGGCCGCCGAATGGCGGCCGAGCGTGGTCGACAACCCCGGGTGGTACCAGGCCGAGCTGTCCGTCTCCGGCGGCACCCGGCTGCGTAGCGAGCGCTTCCTCGTCAGCTGCTGAGCGAGCGCTGCGCCGCCTCGACCCAGCGTGCCACGCCGACCCGCCGCGCCACCGAGAGCGCCTTCTCGTAGTGGGGTCTCACCGCGTCGGTGAAACCCAGCCGCAGGGCCAGGTCGCCGAGGGTCAGCGCGACCGGCCACAGCGCCACCACGCCGGTGCCGGCCCCCGCGATCCGCTCGGCGAACGGCTTCAGCGTGTCGTAGGCCTCGATCATCCGCTCCCGGTCGTCCAGCAGCATGCCGGCCAGGGCCCGCCAGATCATCGCCAGCTCGTAGAGGAAGTCGGGACGCACCGGGGTCTTCACCGCGATGACCGCCCGCGCGTCGCGCACGTGCCCGGCCGAGGCCAGCGCCACCGCGTAGGCGTCGAGGGTCCACTTGGCCCCGCGCTGGTGGGCCTCGGCCAGGGGCTCCACCATGTCGGCCGCCCGGCCGTTGACCAGGTGCAGGCAGAACGTGGTGATCAGCGGCAGGTCCTGGCGACCCTCCAGCATCCCGGCCCGGGCCGTCAGCCGGGCGGCGTCGCGGTAGGCGCGCTCCGCACCGGCGAAGTCACCGGCGATCATCAGGCGTTGCCCGGCGTACCACGCCCCGACGGCCGCCGGCGCGGGCAGGCCGTACTGCCTGGCGAGCCGTTCGGCGGCGGCGACGTGTGCGTCGGCCTCGGCGAACGCGCCCGAGGCGGCCGCGCACTCCATCAGCACGAGATGGGCCAGCGCCTGGACCGAGACCTGACCGGTCGTCTTGCCGACCTCCAGCAGCTCCCGGCCGATGACCTCGCGCTCACCGACCGGGGTGATGCCGTAGGACTGGCGTAGCCTGCCGCTCAGCGCGGTCGCCAGCAGTGCGGGGTCACCGCTGCGCCGGGCCAGCTCCTCGGCCTCCAGCGAGGCCTGCTCGCCCCGCGGGGTGGCCGACCCCTCCAGCTCCAGCGCGAGCGTGGCCAGCAGGCTCGCCCGCAGTGACTGCTCGGCGGCGGGCAGCTCGACCAACGCCTTCTCGGCGACGTCGACGATCTCCCACGCGGTGCGGGTGAAGTCGCGCGCCATGCCCTTGTGCGGCACCGCCAGCGAGGCCGCCACCCGGGCGGTGAGCTCCAGGTTGCCCAGCGGCAGGGCCGCGTCCATCGCCTCCCGCCGCCGTCTGCGGGCCGCGGCCATGTCGCCGCACAGCGCCAGCGCCTTGATCAGGCTCAGGGTCAGCAGCAGGCGTTCCCTGGTGCTGTCGGGGGTGTGGGTGATGCCGGAACGGTCGAAGGCGGCGATGGCCTGCTCCCACAGCGAGGCGGCCTCACGGTGGGCGAAACGACGCTCGGCCTGCTCGGCGGCCAGCCCGGCGTAATGCACCGCCTTGATGGCCGTCTCCGCGGTGCCCGCCGCGTCGTAGTGGTGGGCGAGCGCGGCCACGTCACCGGGATTCCTGCGCTCGATCACCGCGGCCACCGCGGCGTGCAGCCGGGAACGGCGCAGCCGGGAGGCGTCGGAGTAGAGGGTGTCGCGGACCAGATCGTGGTCGAAGCGGAGCATGCCGGGGCCCGGCTCGGTGACCAGCCCGGCCAGCAGCGCCGCCTCCACCGCGTCCACCACGGCGTCCTCGTCGCCCGTCACGTCCACCAGCACGTCCACGTCGACGTCACGGCCGATCACCGCGGCCTGCAGCAGGATCTGCTGGGCCGCCGCAGGCAGCCGGGAGATGCGCCGCCGCAGCACGTCACGGACGCCGGAGGGCACCCCGGAGATCACCTCGGCGGCCGTCGCGCGGTCGCTGACCGCCTCGGCGTCGAGCAGGCGCACGGTCTCCCGGACGAAGAAGGGATTGCCGCCGGTGCGCTCGACGATGCTGTTGACCGCGTCCTCGTCCACTTCGCGCACGCAGGTCGCCCGGACCAGCTCGGCCACCGCCTTGGGATCGAGGCCGGTCAGGCCCACCCGGACCGGTCCGAGGCGGGCCAGTGCCGCCAGCACGTCGGCCTGCTGGTCGCTGAGCTCGCTGTCACGGCAGGTCACCACCAATAGCACCCGGCTGGTGGCCAGCAGGCTCGGCAGCGCGCGCAGCAGCGCGAGGGTCTGGTCGTCGGCCCAGTGCAGGTCCTCCAGCGTCAGCAGGATCGGGGTGTCCCGGGCGACGGCCGCCAGGTAGCCGCCCACCGCCCGGTGCAGCCGGAAGCCGCCGGAGGCCTGGTCGTCGTCGGGGGCGGGGGCCGCGTCGTCCAGCAGCGGGGCGAGCAGCGGGGCGTACTCCCCGGGCCCGGCCGCGTTCACCAGGGTGCGCAGGATCTCCACCCAGGCCCAGCCGGGCGGGGTGGCGCTGCTGTCGGGGCAGGCGCCGGAGGAGGTGCCCCAGCCGTCGTCGGAGAGTCGTCTGGTGAGCTGGCGCACCAGCGTGGTCTTGCCCGCGCCCGCGTCGCCGCTGATCACCGCGACCGTGAAGCGGCCGGTCCGCGCCGCGGCCGTGGTCAACCGGCTCAGCTCGGCGTCCCGGCCGATGAACGGCTCGGGCTCCAGCGGCGGCAGCTCCACCGGCGCCACCGCGGGCCGGGGCGGCCAGGTGTCGGCGGGCACCGGGGGACGCTGGCGACCGGCCGGCGGGACCGCGAGTTGCAGGCCGGGATCCTGGGCCAGGATGTCGGACTCCAGCTTGCGCAGCGCCGGCCCCGGGTCGATGCCCAGCTCGTCGGCGAGGATCGTGCGGGCCTTGCGCAGCGCGGCCAGCGCGTCGCCCTGCCGTCCGCAGCGGTACAGGCCGAGGGCGAGCAGCCGCCAGCCCTCCTCGCGCAGCGGGTGCTCGGTGGTCAGCGCCTCCAGGTCGGGCACCGCCTCCGACGCCATGCCCAGGCGCAGGCCGCTGTCGGCGTGCCGCTCACGGGCCACCAGGCGCAGCTCGGCCAGCCGGTTGACCTCGGCCTCGGCCCACGGCTGGTCGGCGAAGTCGGAATACGGAGTGCCCCGCCACAGTCCCAGGGCCTTCTCCAGGCGTGTCCGCGCCGAGGCGGGATCGTCGCCCTCCAGATGCTCTCCGGCGGTGCGGACCAGCGACTCGAAGCGCAGGGCGTCCACCTGGTCGGGGGAGACCCGTAGCGCGTAGCCGGAGGCGACCGTCACCAGCAGCCGGTTGGGACCTCCGCGCGGACGGCCCGGTTCGAGGACCCGTCGCAGGCGCGAGATGTAGACCTGCAGGCCCGACTGCGCGCCCTTGGCGGCGTCGTCGGCCCACAGGTCGTAGAGGAGGGAGTCGACGGGCACGACCTGCCCGCGCGCCACCAGCAATCGGGCGAGGACGGCACGCTGCCGTAACCCGCCTAGGTCGAGCTCGTCCTCACCGGAGTGCGCCTCGACTGGACCGAGAACCCGGAACGCCACCATGTCAGCCGCCACGCTATGCGGGCCTTCGAATCGCGCACAAGGTATTTCCCAATCTAGCGGCCGATCGACTCCTTCACGGGGGCCGAGGCGGCGTTCTCACGCCGGCGCAGAAGCGCCCACGCACCGAGCGCCAGGCCGCCGAAGGGGATTTCGATAGTGTAGGTCCAGAAGCCGAAAAGCAGCGCAGCGGCGGTCGCGGAGTCGAGCGGCGCACCGAAGAAGACCAGCGCGCCGACGGTCCCGGCCTCCATGATCCCGGTTCCGCTCGGGGTCACCACGGCGGTGGTCAGCACCCTGGACAGGGCGAACACCGCGATCGTCTGCGCCAGCCCCGGATAGGCGCCGGTGGCCTGCAGGCAGCAGACCAGCAGCAGCCACTGCAGGCCGAGAAAGAAGATCATGCCCAGCGTCATTCCGGGCCAGCGGTGCCGTACGACCTCGGAGGTGTCGGCGCGCAGCTTCTCCAGCGCCCGCGAGAGGGCGTGCTCGGCCGGGCGGACGCCACGGGGGAGCGCCCGCGCGACGGCGTCGAGGGCGCGGCCGAGCAACGCGGCGGCGCGGTCCCAGTAGAGCGCGGCGGCCACCACGGCGACCAGGGCCAGGATGGACAGCGAGCCGACCCAGCCCGCGTTGGTCACCGCCGGGCTGAGCCGCTGCCCGCTGACCAGCAGGGCCACGATGCCCGCGGCGGGCAGGACGAATCGGAAAAGCGTGTTCCAGATGCCGCTGGCGAGGGTGGAGACCACGACGGCCCGCAGGGTGAAGCCCCAGCCCTTGGTCATCGCGATCGTCATCGCCACCCCGGCCGCGCCGCCGAAGGGCAGGAGGTTGCTCACCGCGCTGCCGGCCGCGTTCAGCGTCAGAGCCTGCAGATGGGTGAGTCCGGGCAGGGAGGCGGTCAGCACGAACGTGTAGGCCAGCAGGCTCGCCAGCCAGACGACGGTCATCAGCGCGACCATCTGCCAGCTCAGCTTGGAGAACTGGGCGCCGATCTGCGACCAGGAGACGTGCTTGCCGGTCAGCGCCTCCACGATCTGCGGCAGGAAACGCACGAGCGTGGCGGCCAGCGCCAGCGACGCGACCGACAGCCCGACCTGGACCCATTTGTTCTTCATGTAACCCCCTCGACCCAGTGTGCCGGTCCCCGGCTCATCCTTTGGGAGGAACTGCGAAGGGGTGCCTCAGCCTCGTGCCGGGCGGCAGACCGCGCCGAACGTACCACTCGGTGCCGAAAACGAGACGGTAGAGAGGATGCGGGATCTTGAGCATCGCGCCCAGCGTGCGGGTGTCGGCGCCGGTGGCCTGGGACGCGTGAGCGGTCATGCTCGCCCGCTTCTGACGGGCGAAGCGCCGCACGCCGACCCGGTGGGTGATCACCTCACCCGGAGAGTAGGCCCGCTCGAAGCCCCGCACGTCCAGCTGGGGGTAGAACCTGCGGATCAGGCGTAGCGCTTTGAGCAAGGGGTCGCGGTTGACCGTGGCCTCCAGCACGATCGGGGTGCCGGCGATCTCGGCGGCCCGGCCGCCGACCCGGTGCACCTGGACGTGGTCGGGGTGCCCGTAGCCGCCGGCGGGATCGTACGTCGTCAGCAGGTCGGCCTCCTCCTCGGTGAGGATCGCGGCGAGCCGCCGGGCGGCCTCCTCCGCGTCGGCGTCGATGAACGCGTTGTCCGGCCGGTCCTCGGCCACCCCGCCACCGGGCGCCAGCCCGGAATCTCCGTAGCCGAGGTTCACCACCCGGGCGCAGCCGAGCGCCGCCGCCGACTTGTACAGCTCGGCGATGCGCGCGGCGCCCAGCGCCTCGCCGGGTTCGAGGTCGGCCTGACCGCGTTCCCCGGAGGTCGCCACGACGAGGACCACCCGGTGCCCTTCGGCGGCGAGCATCGCCATGGTGCCCGCGGTCAGCAGGGCTTCGTCATCGGGATGGGCATGGAAGAACACGGCTGTCCTGACGGTCTTGATCGCCCTCACTCCGTTCGCGCGGCTCGGGCCCGCCCCCGCGGGCACGCAGGCATGATCTCACGCGGGGCTACGCTGGCACGGTGAGGATCCTCCACGTCAGTGACTGTTACCTGCCGCGCCTCGGCGGGATCGAGGTGCAGGTCGGCGATCTGATCCGGATGCAGAGGGAAGCGGATCACGAGGTCGAGGTGGCGACCGCGACCCCGGGAGAGCCCCTGCCCGGGGTGCACCGGATCGTCGCGAAACTCCCCTTCGACCTGCCCGTTCATCCCTTCGGGGTGGGTCACCTGCTGCGGTTGATGCGGGCACGGCACCCCGATGTGGTGCACGTGCACACCGGCGCGGTCTCGCCGTTCGCCTGGATGGGCGTCCGCGCCGCCGTGCGCCTGGGACTGCCCGTGGTGGTGACCGTGCACAGCATGTGGGATCCCGTCACCCGGGGGGTCTACCGGGGATTGCGGCTGTTGTTCGAGTGGCATCGCTGGGGCCTGGTGGGCACGGCGGTGAGCGAGGCCGCGGCACTGCCGATCCGGGCGGTGGCCGGCCGCCGGGTGCCGGTGCACGTGGTCTCCAACGGCCTAGACGTCTCCGGCTGGCGTTCCCCGGATCCGGCACGGCAGGAGCCTCGCGGCGGTTCCGGCGGTTCCGGCGGTCCTGACGGGGTTGACGGGGTTGACGGCGGGGCCGTGCACGTCGTGGCGGTGGGACGGCTGGCGCCCCGCAAGCAGCCCGTCCGGCTGCTCAGGCTGCTGAAGGAGGCCCGTGCCCAGGTGCCCCAGGAGACGCCGCTGCGGGCCACCATCGTCGGGGACGGCCCGGCGCGCGCGCAGATGGAGCGCTACCTGCGGGCCAACGGGATGAGCGGCTGGGTCTCGATGCCCGGCCGCTACAGCCGCGAGCGGATCCGCGAGCTGCTCGCCTCGGCGGACGTGTTCGTCGCCCCCGCCCCCCGCGAGTCCTTCGGGCTGGCGGCGCTGGAGGCCAGGGCGGCGGGGGTTCCGGTGGTGGCGCGCGCCCAGAGCGGGGTCGCCGACTTCGTCCGCCCGGGCAAGGAGGGACTGCTCGGACGGAGCTTCGAGGATCTGGTCGCGTCGGTGGCCAGACTGGCCCGCGACCGCGAGCTGCGCGAGTCGATCGCGGCGCACAACCGCGAGACCGAGCCCGTCCGCAGTTCGTGGCCGGCGGTGCTGCAGGGTTTCGAGGAGTGCTACGAACAGGCCCGCGTGGGAAGGGGCTGACCTGCGGGACCGACCGTAATGGCAGGGGTCGCCGGCAGGTCCGCGGGCGGGGCGGACCGTCATGGCACGGGTTGCCGGCAGGTCCGTGGGCGGGGCGACCCGGCCGTCGCCGGACGGGCCTGCGGGGCAGGGGCGCCGCCGTCACGATCCTGCCCGTGTGCCGGGCGGCGGTGCCGAGCGGCGGAGGCGGAAAAGCGACAGGCCCCCGCCGTGCGGTGGCGAGGGCCTGTCGTGGGATGGTCGGCACGGCCGTCGCGCCGCACTGCCCCCCGCAGGCGGAGCGACGGCCGTGCCAGGAGTGTCCCCTCTCCCCAGGGGACACGGGCTCAGCTAAGAGCAGGCGGTCTGGATCTTGACGCCGGCCTCGGTCACCTTCTTGCTGAACTCGGGCACCGCCGCGGCGAGCGCGGACGGGTCCTTGGTGTCGATCTTGAAGTTGCCGATGGAGGTGGCGAAGTCGTTCAGCGCGCCGGCCAGGTCACCGCTGGACTTGGCCGCCAGCGCCTTCAGGTCTTCGCCGAACTTCTGGTTGGCCGCGTTGTACTTGTCCAGGTCGCCGATGTTCGCGGCCGCAGAGCTGCTGTAGTCCGTGATGAGCTTCGCCGCGGCGGCGCAGGACTCCGTGTCGGAGCTGCCACACGCGGTGGTCATCGATATGAGAGCGGTCCCCGCGATGGCGACGGCGATACGGCGGGAGGAGAGGGCGCTGAGCATTTCTGCCTTTCATTGCTTTTGTGACAGATCAAACTGTAGGCACCCATCCTTGCGGATCACTTTCATGCCGCTTACAAAAACGGGCCCATGGGATCAGATTGATCAACGCGCCCAGGTCTGGTAAGGAGGGCGGCGCGCCAAGAGGGGCTCCGGCGGCCTTCGCGGTGGCCGGGCGGGGACGGGACGTCGTCCCGGGGCGTTCTCAGAACGGAAGGGCGCGCCCTGAGGGCGTGCGCAGGTCGAGAGGGGCGGGCTTGCGGGGCGGGCGAGGCCTATGGACGATTCGAACCCTTTTCATCTCTTACTCCCTTTTGTTGGAGTTTGAGAGAGACTACGTCAGCCCACCGACAGTTCCGCACCTCTCCTGACGGACGCGCCGCGTGCCGAGAGCCGCGTGCCGAGAGCCGCGGGTGGCGGGTCATGAGTCGCGAGGAGATCCGGTGACCTCAGCGGCGCAGGACGAACTCCTCCTCGTCGTCGCCGACGCCGACCGACCCCACCGCCCACAGCGTGGTGGTGCCCGGCACCCGGGCGATGCCGATGTGATTGACGTCGTCGGTCTCCTCGTACTGCTGGTCCTCCTCGTGGGCCCGCAGCAGCGGGCCGTACTCGCGGGACCACCGCGCGCCGTCGAAACGGAGGAAGAGCGCCTGCCCCGCGTGGTCGGCGTCGATCCCGCTGATCCACAGGTCGTCCGGCCCGAAGGCGGTGACGCCCCGCAGGGTCCCGAGGCGGACCGGAACCTCCACCCGGCTCCAGCCCGACCCGTCCCGGTGCAGGACCAACGGCCGGCCCGCCCGGTCGTCGGGACCGTTGACGACCTCCCCGACCGCCCACACGTCCGACGGCGAGATCTGCCAGACCCGGTTGAGCCTGCCTCCGGGGATCTCCGGGATCTCGGGGGCCTCCCAGGAGCCCGCGGCGGTGCCGTGCCAGATGAGCGGGGTGCGCTTCTCGCTCGACCCGACCGCCCAGATGTGCCCCTCCTTGGCGGTGACGGCCTTGAAGGCGCCGCCGGTGCTCAACGCGGTGCGAAACTCCTTGCCGTCCCACTCCAGGACGACCGCCTTGGCGGGGGCGTTGGCGGCGAACCACGTCGCGTCACCGGTCGTCGCGACGTCCGCCAGCCGGTAGTCCTCCGCCACCCCGAAGGGCTTCTCCCGCTGCCAGCGCCCTCCGTTCCAGTGAGCGGCGAAGGCGCTCTCGCCGTTGCCCACCACCCATACGTCATCCGGCCCGCCGGCGCTGACCCCCTCCAGGTGGTAGGCGTCGTCTCCTACCGGCGGCGCCTCGCGCCAGCGGTCGCCGTCCCACCGCAGGACGGCGGGCGTGCCCTCCCGGTCCTCTGCGCTGTCTTTGTAGCCGACGGCCCAGGCGTCACGGGGGCCGGTCGCCGCCACGTCGAGCAGCGCGGAACTGCCCGTCAGGTTCGCGTCCGCGGTGGCCGCCCACGCGGCGGAGGCGGTGACCGCCCCGGTGGCCGTCTCGCTCGGCTCGGGGCTCCCGGTCACGGTGGTACGGCCCGGCCCCGGGCTCTGCGACATCACGGGAGGCGCCGTGGAGGGCGCGGTGGGGGAGGGCGCCGTGGGGATGGGCGCCGCCGTACGGCCCGGGCTGCACGCGACCACGAGGGACATCCCGATGAGCGCGACCGCCGCCAGGCGCGGATTTCCCGTCTCAGCCATCCTCCCAGTCTGCCTGCCCGGAGGTCTTTCCCTGCGCGGTCCGGGGCGTGGAGGTGGCGGTCCCGAATAGTACCGCGAGTAGTCCCGCGAGCGCTGGGCACTCCAGACGAGGAGGGGATTTACCGGACATGTGCAGCACGGTGGAGAACGGGACCAGAGGAATTCCTGTCGGTGGTCGTGCTCGGACGAGCCAGGGGTGCGAGACGTGTTCGTGGGGTTTTGGCGGCCATTTGGGTCTATGGCTCATCAGAGTGACTTGTCCCATGTGAGACAGTTACATGGCTGGGAGAGGCCGGGGTAGAAGGTTGATCATGTTCGTGGGGAATGAGCCGGAGTCGGGTTTCAGCGCCACATCCGGCCTGCACGGCACAACGCTCGTGGTGCAGGCCAGTGGTGAGCTGGATCACTATCACATCCCGGTTTTAAGGGCGGAGATGGACAGGGCCTGGAAGGCGCTGAAGTCGCGGACCCTCATCCTCGACCTCTCCGCCCTCACCTTCTGCGACTCCTCGGGGATAGGCGAACTGCTCCAGGCACGCCACCACGGCCAGGCGGAGGGCGTCCGGTTCATCCTCACCGGGATTCAGGGAAACCTGGCGCGACGGCTCAACCTCGCCGGTCTGACCCAGGTGTTCGAGGTGTTCCCCTCCGTCGCAGAGGCGCTCGAGACCGCCTAGCCGGTGGTTCGTCGGCCTGAGGCTGATGCGGTGGTAAGCCGGTGGTGGCAGAGGAAGATCCTGCTGTGCCATGGTGCCACCCATAGCCCCTACCAGGGGCAGGGGCGGATTACCAGGGAAGGGTGCCTTCAACGTCGAAGTAGCCCCCAGTGGGGCCATCAGGGTCCACCTGCGCCATACGCACGATGATCTCGGCGCCCTGCTCGACGGTCTGGACGCCGGTGTTCCCATTCAGCTCGGTCTTGGTGAAGCCTGGTTCCACCGCGTTGATCCGCATGTTCGGAAACGCCTTCGCGTACTGCACGGTGATCATGTTGACCACGGTCTTCGACGCCGGGTAAGCGACGCCCGGGTAGGCGTACGCCGGGGTGTCCGGAGTGGTGACCCGGGTCAGCGAGGCCAGGCCGCTGCTGACGTTGACCACGACCGGTGCGGTGGAACGCTGCAGCAGCGGGAGAAACGCGTGGAGGACGCGCACCGTGCCGAAGACGTTCGTCTCGAACGTCTGCCGCATCACCTCGGCTGTCATGTCCGCAGGGCCGATCACGACGTTGTCGTCACTCATCTCTGCCTGGATGCCGGCGTTGTTGATCAGTACGTCCAGCCCTCCGTCGGCCTCGATGGTCTTGACCGCGGCCTCCACGGACGCGTCGTCGGTGAGGTCGAGCTGGACGACCCGCGCGCCCAACTGCTCGGCGGCCTGGCGCCCGCGCTCGGCGTCCCGGCTTCCGACGTAGACGATGTGACCCGCGACGATGAGCCGGCGAGCGGTCTCGAAACCGAGACCTTTGTTCGCTCCAGTGATCAATGTTGCTGTCATGCCTCCACGCTAGGATTTAAAGCGCGCTCAAGGTCAACACGCACGCCGGTGTCCGGGCCGATGTGAGCACCGCCGAGGCCGCCCGCCGCATCGGGGTCAGCGTGCGCACCCTGCGTTGATACGAACGCGCCGGCCTGGTCGTCACCCCCGTCGACCGCACCCCCGTCGACCGCACCGCCGGCGGCCGATGGCCCGGACCGCCGCCGGGCCCGGGATGATCGGTCGTCGTGTCACCGCCCTCACCATCGCCTTGGGCGTGCTCTCCCTATCGCATGCTCCCCTCGTGATCGCCGTGCTCGAGAGCCTGACGGAAGGGCAGGGCGAGAAGGAGCGCTACCGCGACCAGGGCGCTGCTGGCCCAGACGGGCCCCAGCTCGGCCAACCAGGTGTTCAACGTGGTGGCGGCGATGACGGGACCGGCGGTGGCTCCGACGTTGAGAGCAGCGGTGGCGTAGGAGCCTGCCATGGTCGGCGCTCCTGCGGCCTCATACAGCACACGTGCGATCAGCGTGCTCCCGAGGCCGAAGGAGAGCGCGCCTTGGGTGAACCCAAGGATCAGCAGAGCGATCGGGTCGGATGCGGTGAGGCCGAGGACGACCCAGCCGCCGAGCAGCAACGGCCCGCCGACTGCGACGACGATACCGGGCCGCTGGTCGGACAGTCGCCCGGCGACGGTGACGCCGACGAAGGACCCCGAGCCGAACAGAACCAGCACGGCGGAGACCCACAGCGGATCCAGCTCAGCGACATCGGTGACGATCGGAGCGAGGAAGGTGAAAGTGCCGAACGTCGCAGCGTTCACCAGCGCGCCCAGCAGCAGGACCAAGACCAGTCGCGGACGTTGTAGTTCAGTGAGCTCTCGCCGCAGATCCGGGTCTGCCGGCTCATCCGGTCGTCCTGTATCGGCGGGAACGCCACGCATTACGCCGAGCGCCGAGGGCAGACACAACATCGCCATCCCCCAGAAGGCGGCGCGCCAGTCGAGCAGTGTCCCCAGCAAGGCACCACCGGGGACCCCCGCGATGGTGGCGACCGTGGTGCCCGCCAGCAGGACGGCCAGGGCCCGACCCTTCCGGTCGGAAGGGACCAGTTCAGCGGCTACGGTGAGCGCGACCGCCAGAAAGCCGGCGTTGGCGAGCGCCGCGATGATTCGGGTGGTGAGCAGAACCGTGAAGCTGCCGGTGCAGGCGCCGAGGACGTGTGCGGCCAGGAACAGGCCGAGAAAGCCCAGCAGGCTGGATCGCCGTGGCCACCGGCGCGCAAGTCCCGCCATGAGCGGGGCGCCTATGACCATTCCGATGGCGAAGGCTGATGTGAGCAGTCCCGCCGTCGCAACCGAAACGCCGACGTCTGCGGCGATGTCCGGCAGCAGGCCGGCGAGCATGAATTCCGACGTGCCCATGGCGAAGAGCGCCACGGCAAGCAGATAGAGAGGCAGAGGCATGGAGAGACTCCGAGGTGATGAGAGATCGGATGAGACGTCTCGTCACCGCGGTCAGCGGCCCGACTACTCCTGTCATCTGCCGCCAGCGTGCGGCGGGACAGGATCGTTCAGTGGTTCAGGGGGCTGACGGGTGACCGAAAGCCCCCACCTTGAATGCCTCTGGGCTCGACATGGCAAGCACGATACTCAGCCGAACCACCCTGCGCATGTTGGTTTTCCAGCTACGAGCCACTTGAGCGCGTCACCGACGTTCTGGCCCGCCACATCTAGCCCGAGATCGTGGCCGGCGCGGAACCCGGGGGAGTGGGCTGGACCGGCCCCTCGCCGAAGACGTCCTGATGGGCGATGGACAGGGCGGTGAACAGAGCTCCGTGAAGGATCGCGTTGCCCTCCACGGTGCTCGCGCGGACCTGGGTCGGGACGGGGGAGAGCGAGGCGAGGTGCTCGCCCACCCGTGCGGCCAGCACGTCCCCGCCGGAGCGGCCCGTCTCACCGCCGAGGACGACGAGCCCGGGATCCAGGACCGCGACCGAGACGAAGGCGCCCTCGGCGATCCGGGCCGCCAGGGACTCCTCGTCGAGGCCGTCGATGAACTCGGCGCTCAGCAGGTCGCAGAGGGAGCCGTTCCGCAGGCCGAGGGTGGTGATCTCGCCCGCGCCCCCCGAAGCGCCCCGGCGCAGCCTTCCGTCAAGGGTGACCGCCGCGCCCACCCACTCATCCAGCCAGAGCAGGACGAAGTCCCGGCGCCCCTGGGCGGCTCCGGCGCGGTGCTCGGCGACGGCGGCGAGGTTCACCTCGTTCTCCAGGGTGACCGGGGCGTCGATCCGGTGGCGCAGGGCCTGCAGCAGGTTCGGTCGCCAGCCGGGCACGCCGTTGTCGGTCGCCAGCTCCCCGCTGTGCGGGTCGACCATGCCGGGGGCGCCCACGACGACCGCGTGCAGCCTCCTCGCGCCCGCCGCCTCCCCGACGGCGTCGGCGATGACCTCGACCAGGTCGTCGCCCGATCGCCGGGGGCGGCCGGTCACGCGTGAACGCCCGGTCGCCAGCGGACGCGTGGCGGAACCGACGGTCCGGCCGGTGATGTCGGCGACGGTCACGTTGACCGCGTCGCGCCGTACGTCGACTCCGGCCACGTGAGCGCGGTCGGCCACGATGCCGTAGACGCGGGCGTTGGGCCCCCGCCGGTCCTCGCCGCTCTCGCCGACGACCGTGATCAGCCCGTTCACCCGCAGACGCTCGATGAGGTCCGACACGGTGGGGCGGGACAGGCCGGTGAGCGCCCGGAGCTGGGGGGCGGTCAGGGATCCGTGTTCCAGCAGCAGGTCGAGGGCGAGGCGGTCGTTGATCGCCCGGGCCATCTGTGGGGTCGCGGTCTTCATCCGTCCTCTTTTAATCAGGGAGCCTTCCTGTTAATTTTAAGCCTCGTGCGCAACGACAATCAACGTGCCCGCATCGCGATCACGGCGGTGTTCGCCACTCACGGCGCGGTCTCGGGAAGCATGGCGACCCGCATCCCGTGGTTGCAGGAGCATCTCGAGCTGGGGCCCGCCGCCCTGGGTATAGCCCTGTTCTGCTCTGCCCTCGGCGCCTTCGTCGCCATGCCGATGGCCGGCCGCCTGATCCACCGCTACGGGGGGCGCGCCGCCACACGGGCCCTGCTCGCCCTGTTGTGCGCGGCGCTGGCCCTTCCCACCCTCTCTCCCGGCCTGCCCTGGCTGTGCGCCGCATACTTCGTCTACGGCGCGGCGGCCGGCATGAGCGACGTCACGATGAACGCCCAGGGAGTGATCGTCGAACAGCGCCTGGAGCGCTCGATCATCTCCAGCCTGCACGGCACCTGGAGCGTGGGCTGCCTGGCCGGCGCGGGAATCGGGGTGGTCGCGGCGCAGTTCGGACTCGACGCGCGCGTCCACCACTCCGTGACGGCGCTGGTGACGCTGGTCATCGGCGTCCTGGCCGGCCGCGGCCTGCTCGACACCCGGCCCGAGCCCGGTGAGCAGGCACCGCCCCGTTTCGCCGCGCCTTCACGGGCGGTCCTCGCCATCGGGGCCGTCGGGTTCTGCGCCACCATCGCCGAGGGCGCCAGCGTGAACTGGGCCGCCATCTACGTCAAGGACGTCACCGGCGCCGGTCCCGGCGTCGCCGCCGTCGGCTACGCGACCTTCACCTTGGCCATGGCGGTCGCCCGGCTCGTCGGAGACCTGGTCGTTCGCAGGCTCGGGCCGGTCGTGACCGTTCGCGCCGGCGGTCTGCTCGCCACCGCCGGCGGAGCCGTGATCGTCACGGCTCGGAGCCCGATGCTGGGAATCGCGGGGTTCGCCCTGGTCGGGTTGGGGATAGCGGTGGTCGTGCCGTTGTGCTTCGCCGCCGGGGGCAACGCCACCCCGACGCCCAGCCTGGGGGTGGCGGGGGTCGCGACGATCACTTACCTGGCCGGGCTCATGGCTCCCGCCGTCATCGGCTGGATCGCCGACGCGACCTCGCTGCCCGTCACGTTCGGCCTGATCACGGCCGTCACCCTGGTGGCCGCCCTCCTCGCCGGAGTTCTACGCCCCTCAGCCCCGGCGCCGTCCCGGGACCGGCGGCACCCCGTGGACTGTCTTCCTCCCGGGGTCCGGCCGTGACGGCACCCTCGCCGGGGTGTCCACCCCTACGCGCGGGTCGGGTTTATGGGTAGGCGAAGCCGCGGCCGCCTGCCTATCCTGCCCCTGGGCGCCGGCGTCGAGAGGGGATCACGTGGACGCGATCGATGGGCACAAGCTGGTGGCGGACGCGCACGGTTACCTGCGTGCGGTCACCCTCGGCGTCCCGCGGGAACGATGGGGCAACGGCACTCCCTGCCCCGAGTGGACCGCCAGACAGGTCCTCAACCACGCGCGGATCGCCCAGCTGGCCTATGAGGCCGCCATCACCGGCGGGGACGGACAACCGCCGATCAACCCCTTCGATCCGGCCGACGCGTTCGACCGGGCTCCCGCCGACGAACTCGACGAGGTCCTCGTGAAAGTGTCGGCGGCCTGGTCCACCCTGTCGCCGGACACCGAGACCGCTCCGACGCCGATGGGCCCCATGCCGCTGTGGGTGGGTGCCGGGGCGTGCGCCCTCGACGCGGGCGTGCACGCGTGGGACGTCGCGGTCGCCACCGGCCAGAACCTGCCGTTGCCCGAGGATCTCGCCGAGCGGCTCATCCCGGTCGCCGAGCGGATCGTGGGCCGCATGCGCGAGGAGTGGGGCTTCTTCGGACCCGCCCTCGACGCGTCCGCGGTCACCGGCACGGTCCATGACGCGTCCGCGGTCACCGGCACGGTCCATGACGCGTCCGCGGTCACCGGCCCGGTCCATCCGGTCCATCCGGTCCATGAGGCGTCCGCGGCCACCGGCTCCGCCGCGACGCTGCTGCGCTATCTGGGCCGGGACCCGCGCTGGTCGCCCGCGACCTGACGGCCGAGGACGCTTCCCGGATTGACCAGCGCGGTCACCAGGCAGTAGCCGATCGGCCCCGCGGTGTCGTGCAGCGCGCATTGGCCGGTCGCGATGCCCGCGTCGCTCAGGTGGCCGCTCGACTCCATCCCGACCTCGTCGCCGACCGGCAGCCGGCTGAGGGCGAGCGTGTAGTCGGCGTTGATGTAGTGCAGGCCCGCCGTACCGGAATTGCTCAGCGGGCTGGCGAAGTCGGCGGCCAGCGCGACGCGCACGAACGGTGACATCGTCTCGCCCTCGACCAGCGGGTGGGTCTCCCTGACCCAGGCGCGGTTGGAGCCCCCCTCGTCCCAGTCGGTCAGCCGCCAGAGGTCGAACGGCAGCGACAACGTGTCCGGTGGGGGCGGGCCGAGCTCCGCGGGGGTGGGCGCGTCCCAGGCCGGGGTGGACCACACCTCGCCCGCCGGCGGCTCACTCCGCCGCAGGAGCACGGCACCGGCCCGCGCGACCGCGCCCTGCTCGGTGCGCACGGTGGCGTCGACCACCCGGATCCTGCGTCCCTCCCTGATCCGGGTCGTCTCCACGCTCAGCGGAAGCAACGGGCTGTTGCGGAACAGGTCGATGGTCAGGCGGGCGAAGTGGAAGTCCGGATCGCCGTGCTCCGCCTCGATCGCCCGCGCGGCCAGACCACCGAGGAGCCGGCCGTGCAGCATGTCCGCCGACCAGGGGCTACGGGCCTGCGGAGCGGGGACGAGCTCGCCGTTCTTGAGGGTGAAGAACGCACTGTTATCTGTCACAGAATCGGATTCTAGTGTTTGCGGCACGACGGCCGCCTCGCGGTGCCGTACGGCCGGCAACGACTGAGGATGCCGCTGGGTGAGGGAGCGTGGCACGGGCGGTGGTGGGGGCGTTCACCTGCTCTATGGCGGCCCGGACCATTGGAAGGGGCACCGCCGGCCACCGGGGCCGCGCCTGCCCGTTCGGCGGCATCGATCCCGGCTTCGCGGAATAGTGCGGTGTGGTGTGAGGTTGGCGCGGTTATGGAGCCGATCACGCGTGGACGGGTCCGCATCGAGCGGGCCGCCAAAAGGGTGCGGGTTTTGCTGGGCGGGCGGGTAATCGCCGACACCATCGGTGCGCTGCTGGTGTGGGAGGTGCCCTACTACCCGACGTACTACTTCCCCCGTGGGGACGTCGCGGTGGAGCTGAAGCCGAACGGCCGCACCGCGCACTCGCCCAGCCGGGGAGAGGCGGTGCTCTACGACGTCGAGGGGGCGGCCGACGCCGCGCTGGCCTATCCCGACTCTCCGATCGAGGAGCTACGCGATCATGTGCGGTTCGAATGGGAGGCGATGGACGCCTGGTTCGAAGAGGACGAGGAGGTCTATGTCCATCCCCGTGACCCCTACACCCGGGTGGACGTGCTGCCCTCCTCCCGGCATGTTCGCGTCGAGGTCGACGGCGTGACGGTCGCCGACTCCCGCAGTCCCCGGATCCTGTTCGAGACCGGCCTGCCCCCGCGTTACTACCTGCCCAAGACCGACGTCCGCCTCGACCTGCTCACCCCTACGGACACCGCGACCCGCTGCCCGTACAAGGGGACGGCCGAGTACTGGTCGGTGAACGGTCATGCGGATCTGGCCTGGTCCTACCGGACCCCGCTGGAGGAGAGCCGGCGCATCGCCGGACTGGTCGCCTTCTACGACGAGAAGGTCGACGTCTACGTGGACGACGTCCTGCAGGAGCGTCCCAAGTCGAAGTTCACGTGATCAGCTCAACACGTCGAACGGGTTGACGACGGACACCCCCGTGCCGGCGAAGTCCTTGACGTTCCGGCTGACCAGGGTCCAGCCGGTCCTGTGACTTGACGGCGAGGATCAGCACGTCGTCGCCGCGGAGCCGGACCGGCTCGTCGGTCACCGGGACGGGGAGGGTCTCGGTGGAATCGGGGGTCACCAGGCGCAGGCCGTCGCGCCTGAGCGCGTCGTGATGCGCGCCGCGGGCGACGAGCAGCACCTCGTGCCCGCTCTGGAACAGCCGCCCGCCGATGGTCCCGCCGACCGCTCCTGCCCCCACCACTATGTATCTCATGATCCGAGGCTGCCGTACACCGCGGCGGCCTCGCTCGGGCCGTCAGAAGGGCAGCTGCCTGCCGGACGGGCTCCGCAGGTCGAGGGGCGCCGGCTCACGTGGTGGACGCGGACGTTGAATGACCTGAATCCTCTTCACGGTCCCGCTCCTTTCTAGGCTTGATCACCGGGTGTTACCCATGTGAAGCCCAAGAATCACCTATCTGCGTATCACATGAAGCACACTAGCCACACGTTCCGCAGCTGTGGCGACATCTTCGGCATGTCCGATGCGTCCGGCCCAGGACAGCCAGAACCACCATTCGCCGTCGGCCTCGTGGGCGGCGAGGACGTCTTCTGTCATGGCGGGGACCATCGGGTTGATCACATGGAGCCGCGGGAACAGCCCCGTGGCCGCCTTCAGGCGCACCTGGAAGGAGTGGGCCTCAAGTTGGGCGGCTAGCCGTCGCAGATGGTCGACGGCCTCGCCGTGCTCTGCCGTCATCCGGATCACTCCTGGCGGACGCTGGTGGCTCTCTTCTCTGCAGAGTGAGGTTTCCTGGCAGACCAGGCAATCGGCCCTCTCGCGAAGCGGCGCAGGATCAGTGGAATAGACCGGAAAGCCATCGATGTTCCGTGGAAAACCCGCGAATAAAGGGAATGCAATGCACAGGCACGCTTACGCTGTGGTGCGCTCTCGTTAATCTTGTGTAAACAGCGACCGGGAGGCGCCGTGGCCCGAGGTGAGCATTCCCCCGCATGCGCGCGACGCTGGCGCGAACAGGCCGAAGCTCGCCAGTGGACGCTCTGGCAGACCACCCAGGCCATCCACGGCTGCTGCGGGGTGAGCCTGCTCAAGGCGCACCGACTGGCCCGGGGATGGTCGGCCAGGCAGTCCGTGCAGGAGCTGGAGGAGTTGTGCGGCCGCGAGAACCTCGGTGAGGCGCGGGCCAGCATCGACCTGCTCAACGCGTGGGAGAACAACCGCGCCCGGCCGCGACCGCAGACCATCGACCTGCTGGCCCGGCTCTACCGGGCCAACGCCGTACGGCTCGGCCTGGCGAGCGACTACTGCGAGGACGACGGCGGCGCCAGGGTCGTGGTCGTCTCCGGTGTCGAAGGCCGTCCGCCGTACCAGCCGGAGGAACGGATCGACGACGACATGGAGCGCCGCGCGCTGTTCCACCACGCGTTGCTCGGTTCCCGGTTCGCGATGAGCGGGCGGCTGCTCGCCGAGGTCGAGCGGACCCGCCAGGATCTGGACCGCACGCTCGCCCTCACCACCCTCTCCGAGGAGCAGCTCGACCGGCTCGACGAGCAGGTGCTGCGCTACCGCCGCGAATACATCACCAGCGCCCCGCTGCCGATGCTCTACCGGCTGATGTTGGAGCTGTCGGACGTGCGCACGCTCTCCGCCACCCGGCAGCCCGCGATGGCCCAGCGCCGCCTGCTCAACGCCACGGTGATGCTGGCCCTGCTGTCGGCCGACGCGCTGATGAAGCTCGGTGACACCCGCCAGGCCCACGCCTGGTACGGCACCGCGCGCACCGCCTCCGACGACATGGGAGACCTGCGGCTGCGCGCCCTGGTCCGCGCGCAGCAGGCGATGCTCCCCTACTACTACGGCGATCTCGCCGAGACCGTACGGCTCGCACGCGAGGCCAGGATGCTCGCCGGAAACGCCCCCAGCTCCCCGGCGGCGCTCGGCGCGGCGGCGGAGGCGCGGGCGCTGGCCAGGATGGGAGAGCACAAGGCCGCCAGGATCGCGCTGGCCGAGGCCGAGCGGATCTTCGCCAGGATGCCCCCGGAGGGCCATGACCACCTGGCCTTCCGCTTCTCTGAGCGGCGGCTGCAGTTCTACCGGATCGGCACCCTGATCGAGCTGGGCGAGGAGGTCGACTGGACGCCCGGCCCATCCGGCCCGTACGCCATCGACCCGGTGCTCATCCTGCTCGACCAGGCCACGCACATGATCCGCGACGGAAAGGTCGACGACGCCTGCCATCTGGCACAGAAGGCCCTGCTGCAGGTTCCGCCGGAGCACCGCACCTCCATCGTGCTCAACCGCGCGCGGGCGCTGTTGTCGGAGGTGCCGCCCGCCCGGCACAAAACGGTGGCGGTGCGCCGCCTGACCGAGCTGCTCGCCGACGCCGCGCCGGTCAGCTGATGGGCGGCCCGCTCGCGGAGGAGGCGTTCACCGTCCTGCGCGAGGTCTGCGAGAACCTCGGGATCGACCATCGGGACGCCGAGCTGCTACGGGTGCGCAGCAACGCCGTCTTCAAACTGCGCAGCGAGATCGTGGTCAGGATCGCGACCGCGCCCAACGCGCTGACCCGCCTGCCGCTGGTGCTCGCGGTGGCCCGCTGGCTGGCCCAGCAGGGGTTTCCCGCGGTGCGCCCGGCGGACGAGATCTCCGACCAGCCCGTGGTGCACGAGGGCAGGGTCGTGACGTTCTGGCACTACGTCCCGGCCAGCGGCCGCCCCACCACCACCGAGCTGGGCGAGATCCTGCGCAACCTGCACCTGCTGCCGGTGCCGCCGGTGGCGCTGAACCGCTTCGCCGACCCGCTGGCCGAGATCCGCCGGGCGGTGGACCGGTCCGCCGTGCTCACCGCCTGCCAGCGGGCCTGGCTGCGCGATCGCATCGCGGAGCTGACCGAGCGCTGGTCGGGTCTCGACGTGGACGGCTCCCCGGTGCTGCTGCACGGCGACGCCTGGATCGACAACCTGCTGCGTTGCACCGACGGCCACGTGGTGCTGTGCGACTGGGACGGCGTCGCGGTCGGTCCCCGTGAGTGGGACCTGGTCCATACCTACCACGGTCAGCGCCGTTTCGGCCTGACCGCCGCCGACGTGGACGCCTTCGCCGACGCCTACGGCAGCGACCTGCGCTCATGGCCCGGCTACTCCACCCTCATGGAGGTCCGGGACATGTACGCGGTGGGAATCCACATCCGCAACGCCGGCGCCGACCCCTTCTCCCGCCGCGAGTTGCCCCGGAGGCTCGACTCCCTCACACGAGGTGAGCAACATGCCCGGTGGTACATGGCCGAACCCGTTAGTGTCTCCCAATAAAGATCTTCAAACGGGGGCATACCAGTGCCAAAGGCCACACTTCGTCATACCTTCCATGTCCGTAACACCCCGGCCGCGCTCCAGGCGCACCTGAGCCAGCCACAAAGCTACGTGGGACTCTCTCCGCTGGTCGTCGCGGTCAAGGACGTCCGGCAGGACGGGGAGGTGACCCGCTACACCTCGGTCGAGCGGTTCCGGCTCCTCGGCCTGGTCAAATACGACAACCTGATCAAGGTGACGCTGCGCAGCACGCCGCGGACGGTGGAGGGGGAGGTGGACAGCCCCGGCGGGGTGCGGCTGGACTACCGATTCGCCCTCACCGGCAAGAACGGCGGAACCGAGGTCGAGGACACGCTCGTGGTGCACGCCTGGAACGGCCCGCTGTTGGGCTACGCGGCCAAGAAGGCCCGTGAGGTGCAGCTCGCCCGCGCCGGGATCCTCGCCTCGCGCCTGGGCTGACGGGCGCGGGCGCCGTCCCGGACACCAGAGGGGACGGCCGGAACCCGGCCGTCCCCTCCACGCCTCACCCCGTGTCGTGCCGCATCCGCCGTACGTCCTGTCGCTCGTTCGCGGTGTGCGAGAGCGTCGCCGGAAGCGGGAACGTCAGAAGAGCGGCTTGCCGTCGCGGGTCAGCTTCCAGCCGGCCTCGGCGAACCCGGCGGGGTCGATGACCCCGGTCGCCGTGGCGTAGTCGATCAACGCCTGACGGATCTCCACCTGCGCGTTGTAGACCACCGGCGCGGTCGTGACGTGCGGGAAGCCGCCGCCGCCCGACTGGCGGTAGTTGTTGATCGCGACCACGAACTGCTGGTCGGCGGCGACCGGCCGCCCCTGGTGGGAAAGCCCGGCGATGCGCAGGCCGACCGGCTTGGCCACGTCCACGTCGTAGGTGACGCCGGAGAGCTGGTCGTAGTTGTAGTCGGGGGTGCCGTTGGCGTTGGTCAGCGTGGCCAGGTCGACCGGGGCGTCCGGCGCGAGCTGGTTGTAGTACCTCGCCGAGTATTCCAGGTAGTCCTTCAGCTGGGCCCCGGTGAGCTTCACGGCCATCAGCGTGTTGTCGTAGATGTACAGGCCCGCCATGTCACGCACGCTGACCGGCCCCGCCGGGAAGGTCGCGCTCCTGCTGAACGGCGCGGCGATCGACAGCACCGGCAGTCCGGCGTCCGCCGTACCCTCCAGCGCCTTCTGCACCGTCTCGGTCTGGACCTTCTGGATGTAGTCCAGGATCGGGGTGTCCTTGTAGGGCGACTCGGCCGCCGACAGCTCTTCCCTGGACTGGGCCACCACCGTGTTGACGTATTTGACCGTGGTGTCGTGCTGCTCCTTCATGAGCGCGACGATCTTCGGGTCCTCGTCCACCGTGTTGGTGTTCAGCGTCGTGGAGGACTTGCCGGTGACCGTCCACCTGCCGTGTTTCTTGGCGAGCCGGAAGTCGATCACGCTCAGCCGCTGGCCCCACTTGCCGGGCTCGGTGAGCAGCACCTGCCGGCCGGTCGCCTTGTTGGTGACGAACCGCTGCGCCACCTCGTTGTGCGCGTGCCCGAACAGCACCGCGTCCACGCCCGGCACCTCCTCGGCGACCATGGCCGAGGCGTTCTCGACGGGCAGGTCACCGCCGTAGGAGGACATCCCGCTGTCGCCGGAGTGCGCGGTGACCACGACCACGTCCGCCCCCAGGCCGCGGATGACCGGCACCCACTTCTTGGCGCTCTCGACCAGGTCGGTGAAGCGCAACCTGCCCTCGACGTTGGCCTTGTCCCAGATCGCCACGCCCGGGTTGGTCAGGCCGAGCACGCCGACCCGCACCGGCCTGTCGCCCTTGATTCGCATCGTCTTGATGGTGAACGGCCGGTAGGCGGGCAGACCCGACCTGGCGTGGACGGCGTTGGCGCCGAGCACCGGGGCCTTCATCTGCTTGACCCACGTGGCCAGCAACGGCAGTCCGTAGTTGAACTCATGGTTGCCCAGGGTCACCGCGTCGTATCCGATGGCGTTCATCGCACGGGCCATCGGGTGAAGCTCGCCCGTCTCGTTGACCGGCTCCATCTTGGCGTAGTAGTAGGCCAGCGGCGTGCCCTGGACGGTGTCGCCGGAGTCGAACAGCAGGGTCCGGTCCGCGCCCCGCTCGGCGCGGATCTTGTTCACCAGCGTCGAGACCTTGGCCAGGCCGACGTCGTTGCCCTTGCTGTCGGTGAACTCGGTGTTCTTGAAGTAGTCCCAGTTCAGGGTGTTGCCGTGCAGGTCCGAGGTGCCCATCACGGTCACCGTCACCGAGGTGTCGGGGGAGGCGTGGGCCACGGCCGGGACGGCCAGGGCCGCCAGGGTGGTCACGCCGACGATGGCGAGCTTCTTACTGTGCATGTGACCGAAGGTAACCATCTGAGATCGCCCGGCGGTCACGGCATCCTCACGGGTCGGTGTGACCGCCGGTTCCTCCCTCCCGGGGCGGGAACGCTCACGTGACGGCCTCGTCGGGCCGGACCCGGCCGGCCAGCGGGAGCGTGACCCGCACGCCGTATCCGCCGCCGGGCAGCGGGCCGGCCGACAGCCGTCCGTGGAAGAGCGCGACCCGCTCGCGCATGCCGACCTGCCCGTGCCCGGCCCCGCCCGCCTGCCCGGTACGGCCGGCTCGGGGCCCCTCGTCGAGGATCTCCAGGCCCAGCGCCCGGGGCAGGTAGGAGACCGTCACCCCGGCCACCGTGGGACCCGCATGCCGCAGGGTGTTGGCCAGCGCCTCCTGGACGATCCGGTAGGCCGACAGGTCCAGACCCACGGGGAGCGGCGTCGGCTCGCCCTCGACGCTCAGTCTCACGTCGAGACCGGCCGCGCGCATCTGCTCGACCAGATCGTCCAGCCGGGCCAGGCTCGGCTGCGGCGCCAGACCGTCACGCTCGGGACCGGTATGGAGCAGATCTAGTATGCGGTGCAGCTCCTCCACCGCCTCCCGGCCCGTTTCCTCCACCACGTTCAGCGCCTCGCGCTCGGTGGCCTGATCGGGCCGGAGCATCAGGCGCGCCGCCCCCGCCTGCATGACCATCACGCTGACGCCGTGCGCGACGACGTCGTGCAGCTCACGCGCGATCCTGGTCCGCTCCTCGTTCACCGCCTCCCGGGCGAGCAGCTCGCCACGCTCCTGCGCGTGGATCGCGACCTGCCGATACCGCCGTACGGCGACGCCGGCACCGCCGGCGATGGAGGCCATCACCACGGCCACCGCCACGTCCCCGGCTCCCACGGGCCCCGATGGCGCCGACAGCATGACACCCACGAACACCACCGCCATCACCAGCCCGGCGACGGCCCGGGGGTCGCGCAGACGCACCTCGCCGAGCAAGGTGAACAGCAGCAGCAGGTGGGTGTAGAACTGCCAGGCCGACGCCATCTCGCCGAAATGGACAAACGCCGCGACGGTCGCCACCGAGTAGACGGACATCACCGCGAACGGCGCACGCCTGCGCAGGAGGACCAGCGCCGCGGCGACGATCGCCGCCGCGATCCACCAGCCGGGGTACGGGTGGGCCGGTCCGGCGGCGCGCCCGCCGACCTCCTCGGCGATCGCGAACAGCACCATGGCCGCCGCGATCAGCCGGTCGATCGCGTTGGGGGGCGGGCGATGGCTCATGAAGCGAGACTAGAGGGGGCACTCGGGAGCCGGAATCCGTCTTGAGGCGGATAACGAGCCGAAGACGGGGCCGGCTCCTCGCGCGGTGATCAGCGCTCGACGGAGGACATGTCCGGGTAGCGGTCGCCGTGGGCGGCCCCGGCCGGTACGGCGGCTTCCAGCGCGGCGAGCTGGCCGGGGGTCAGCGTGACGTCTGCCGCCGCCGCGTTCTCCTCCAGATAGCGCAGCCGCTTGGTGCCCGGAATCGGGATGACGTCCTCGCCCCGGGTCAGCAGCCAGGCCAGGGAGAGCTGGGCCGGGGTGCAGCCCACCTCCTCGGCGATCGTGCGGATCTCGTCGACGAGGGTCTCGTTGCGCGACCCGTTCTCCCCGGTGAACCGGGGCATGTGCTTGCGGAAGTCGTCGTCGGGCAGCTGCTCGGCGGGGGCCAGCGTGCCGCCGAGCAGTCCCCGGCTGATCGGCGAGTAGGCCACCAGCGCGATGCCGAGCTCTCGGGCGGTCGGCAGGATCTCCTCCTCCAGCCCCCGGGTGAACAGTGAGTATTCGCTCTGCAGGGCGGCGATCGGGTGCGTGGCGTGCGCCTTCCGCAAGGTCTCGGCGCTCACCTCCGACAGGCCGATCCGGCCGACCTTGCCCTCGGCGACCAGTTCGGCCATCGCGCCGACGGTCTCCTCGATGGGCACGTTCGGGTCGCGCCGGTGCAGGTAGTACAGGTCGATGTGGTCCACGCCGAGCCGCCGGAGCGAGGCGTCGGCGGCCTTCTTCACATAGGCGGGGCTGCCGTCGATGCCGCGCCGGGCCGGGTCGTCGCCCCTGACGATGCCGAACTTGGTGGCCAACACCACCTCGTTCCGGCGGTCCCTGATCGCCCGGCCGACCAGCTCCTCGTTATGGCCTCTGCCGTACATGTCCGCGGTGTCGAGGAAGTCGACTCCGAGGTCGAGAGCGCGATGGATGACCTCGATCGACTGGGTCTCGTCGGCCGTGCCGTAGAACTCCGACATTCCCATGCAGCCGAGTCCGATGGCCGAGACCTCCGGGCCTCCCCGGCCGAGACGGCGCTTGTTCATTGGCTCTCCAGAGCGTTGTAAAAATCGATCTTGTAGTCGAGGACCCCCAGGTCCTCGGTGAGCTGCTTGATCTGTGCCCTGACCCGCTCGCGATGGGCCTCCAGCATCCGGCGCCGCTCGGCGGCGGTCTCCGGCCCCTGCCTGCGCAGCTCGGCGTAGCGGCACATGTCCGCGATCGGCATGCCGGTCGCGCGCAGCTTGGTGAGGAAGTCGAGCCAGTTCAGATCGGGCGCCGCGTAGCTACGGTGCCCGTTCGGTCCCCGGTCCACCTCATGGATGAGCCCGATGCGCTCGTAGTAGCGCAGTGTGTGCGCGCTCAGCCCCGACTTGCGCGAGGCCTCCTGGATGGTGATCCCCATGGACACCACCTTGCTCCCTAGAGTGCGCTCCAAGTCAAACCGGGGTCCCCCCGGACCCCCGACCCTGAGGGGGCGGGCCCTACCATCGGCGGCCTTCACCCAGCTCAGAGCCATGACTTCGGGGTGATCCCCGTAGTGCGGACACCACCTTGCCCCGGGGTTCCTCCGGGATCGTTCAGGGATGACTGGGGATCATTTCCGGTACTCCGGGAACGGGCGCGTCGCCATGGTTGAGCCATGGGGAGTCAGGTTTTCTCGGGATCCAGGATGATCCTCGGCGGCTACGCGGCGATCGGCGCCGGGGCCACGGCGATGCTCGGGCTGCATGTGGCCACGGGCCTCGATCCGGTGCACACCGTGATCAGCGAGTACGCGTTCGAGCCGGACGGCTGGCTGCTGCCCGTCTCGCTGACGCTGTTCGCCGTGGGGGCGACGGTCTTCGGGGCCGCGCTCGCCCGGCGCGGCGACGACCGCAAGGCCGCGCTGCTGGTCGGGATCTGGGGCCTGTGCATGCTCCTGATCGGTGCCTTCCCCACCGACGCGCCCGGAGTGCCGCTGTCGATGTCCGGTGGCATCCACCGGTACGCGGCGTTCGTAGCTTTCCTGACGATGCCGATGGCGGGCCTGATGCTGGCCCGCAGGCACGCCGCCAGCCCCTACGCCCGGTCGGTGCGGCTGCTGAGTCTGGCCTCCCTGGGCGTGCTGGTCCTGGTGGTCCTGCCGTACGTCGTGCGGATGGCCGGTGTCGATCTGGCCAACGACGACATCCCCGCCGGGGTCACCCAGCGGCTGGTGGTGGTCTTCGAGGTGGCGGTGCTGGCCATGCTCGGCATGGTGCTGGCGGCCAGGCGCGAGCGCGACCGCCACCCGGTCTCCGCCGCCGTTCGCGCCCGCGGTCCTCGCGGCGGGCGGCGGCGCCTGACCGGTCCGGCCGGGGGTGCGCGGGCTCGGCGTCTCGCCGCGGTCCGCCGCGGCCACGACCGCGCCGGGCGCGTGCGGATCCGCCGTCATGCCCCGGCCGCCTCGCGGCTGCGGCCGGTTTCCCGCCGTCCGCAGCGGTATGTCCACCGCGGGTTCCCCGATTCCGGAGGCGGCCACGGACGGGTCACGGCCTGACCGTCTCATGGCCTGACCGTCTCGCGGCCTGACCGCCGAAGCGTGATCACCCGTTCGCCGCCGGAGAGGACGAGCGGGTGATCACGCGTCTCCGCTCCACCGCCGGGCCCGCATACGCCCGGTTCGGCAGGATTGCCGCTGATCCCGGTGGGGAAGGGGGCCAGCATGGGGGAGCGCAGCGGCCCCGCCGTCGCGGACGACCGGGGACTGCGGCGAGCGGGTGACACGGCATGGCGGCTGCTCGGGGTCATCGCCCTGACTGCCGTCATCCTGTGGGGCCTGTACGTGGTCCAGACGGTGGCCCTCCCCGTCGTCCTCGGCGTGGCCATCACCACGCTGCTGCTTCCGCCGTACCGGCTGCTCAGGAGTCGGGGGCTGAACCGGGCGCTGGCCACCATCGCGGTGTGCCTCGGGGGTTTCCTCCTCCTCGCCGCGCTCGTCACGCTGCTGGTGCCGCCCACGATCGCCGGTGTGGCCGAGCTGCGGCAGAGTTTCGGCAAGGCGGGCGGCGACCTGCAGTCGCTGGCGTCGGCCTTCGGGATGGACGAGAAACGGGCCGCGGAGCTGCTCGAACAGGCCAAGCGGTATCTGAGCCGGCAGGGCGCCAGCATCGCCAGCGGTGCCCTGGCCGGCGTGCGCACCGTGGGGGAGATCCTGGTCGGCATGGTGCTGGCCATGATCCTGTCCGTTTACTTCGTGCACAGCGGCGACCGGCTCGTCGAGTGGATCATCGACCTCACCCCCGGGGGAGTCCGGCGGACCCTGCGGGAGAGCGGCGCGGTGGTCTTCGACGTCATCAGCCGCTACATCCGCGGGGTGGCGATCGTCGGCCTGGTCGACGGGTTCTTCATCGGGGTCGCGCTGTGGATCCTGGGCGTGCCGATCGCGCTGCCGCTGGCCGTACTGACGTTCGCCGGGGCCTTCCTGCCGGTCGTGGGCGCGTTCACGGCGGGTCTGCTGGCGGCGGTCGTGGCCTTCGTGGCCAAGGGATGGCTGGTGGCGCTGATCGTGGTCGCCGTCACCCTGCTGGTCCAGCAGCTGGAGGGACACGTGCTCGCGCCGCAGATCTACGGCCGGGCGCTCGACCTGCCCAGCGCGGTCATTCTGATCATCATCGCGCTCGGCGGCGTGCTCGGCGGGATCGTCGGCGCCTTCCTGGCCGCCCCGGTGACCTCGGTCGTCGTCGCGTTGATCCGGCATCGTCAGCAGGAGAGTGAGCAGGGGGCGGACGCGCTGCCCGCCTCCCCCGTTCCGACGGCCCTCCCACCGGCCGGTTCGCCCGGTGATGGCCCGGGCCGTTCCGGAACGAGCGGCCGGGATGCGTGATTCACCGCTCGGCCGACCGCCGAACCGCAGTCCAGATCGCTACTTTTCCTGATTTGTCACCCGCCTGCCGTACGCTCCGCGGAAAGTCGATCAACGAAGAGGTGGGGCATGGCGGCGCGCAGCACGTACCTGGAGCTGTCCGAAGACGGCGGAAGCTCGCACAAATTCTACGAGGTCGTGCTCGACGGGCTCCAGGTGACGATCAGCTACGGCCGGATCGGCGAGCCGGGACAGTCCAAGACGTCGGTCTTCGCCACCGAGGAGAAGGCCGGAGCCGCCGCGGCCAAGAAGATCAACGAGAAGGTCCGCAAGGGGTACGCGCCCGCGGTGCGCGGGGTACGCCAGCGCCGTACGGTCACCCGGCGCAGTGTGGAGAGCGCCCGCTCCACCGCCACCCAGGCACCGGTGCTGTGGCGCTTCGCCAGCGGGGCGGCCGCGTTCGGGATCTTCGTCGACTCCGAGCGCTGCTGGGTCGGCAACCAGAACGGCGACGTCTACACCGTCACCCACGGGGGCACCGTCACCGGCCGGTTCCGGCTGCCCGACGGCGTGAAGTGCATCGTCGCCGACGACTTCTGGATCTACGCGGGCGCCGACGACGGCAAGGTCTACGACCTCAGCGGGAAGGTCCCCCGGCTCGCCTACGAGATCGCCGAGGACGTCGACATCTACTGGCTGGACATCCACGACGGCGTGCTGGGCGTCTCCGACCGGGCCGGCCGGATCACCACCATCGACCACGAGGACGAGTTCCAGTGGGCGCGCAACGGACGCGGCGACTCGGCCTGGATGGTCCGCTGCGACGACGAGGCCGTCTACCACGGGCACTCCACCGGGGTGGCCCGCTACGACGCCGCCGACGGCGCGCCGATCTGGGAGACGCGCCTCAACGCCGCGGTGCTCTTCGGCTGGCAGGAGGCGGGTTCGGTCTACGCGGGTACGGCGCGCGGTGCCGTGCACCGGCTCCGCAAGTCCGACGGTGCGACCGAGGCGGTCTACCGCTGCGACGCCACCGTCTTCTCCTGCGCCACCGCGCCCGACGGCCGCTACGTCTTCGCCGGGGACAACCACTCCTCGATCTACTGCTTCGCCCAGAGCGGTGAGCGCCTGTGGAAGCTGGCCACCGGCTGCGGCTCGGCCTTCTCCATGCAGTATCTCGACGACCGCCTCTACATCGTGACCACCGACGGGACTCTGGCCTGCATCGACGCCACGGAGGAGGCGATCAGGGCGGCACAGGGCGGCACCGTCCCCGAGCCGGTGGACGTCAAGGCGGCGGCCGGTCTGGCCGTGGTGGAGCCGACCGCGGCACTGGAGACCGTGACGCTGGCGACCGTCTCCGGCTCCGACGGCGGCGTGGTCGTGGAGTGCTTCCGGGAGGGCGAGCGGCTCCGGGTGCGAGTGATCAGCGACGGCTACGACACGCGGCGCAACGTGCAGTTCCCCAAGGGGGTGCGCGAGGCGGGGGCCCGTTACCTCGTCGAGGGGGTCCGCCTGTCCGAGCGGGGCGGCTTCTACCGGGCCTACGGCGACATCAGGCGCCTGCTCTGACCGGCCCGCTCGGCCGGCGTCGATCCGTGTGACGGTAATGTCAGTTGATCGAATCGTCAGTAGATCAAATCATCTGTCGGATTTGTTATTCTTGGCCGGATGACGCTGACTGAGGACGCGGGCGCGGGCATTGTGAGGATGCCGACCGAGCCCAGGCTCGCCGGTTACACCGGGCATCTGGCGCATCTGGCGTCCCTGCGCGCGGACAGAAGCCTCCTGGCGGCACTTCCGTCCGGACGGAGCCTCCGCGACCTGGACATGTTGGGCGTGCTCGCCGAGCGCCCGCTCTCCCAGGCGCGGCTCGGGAGTCTGCTGGAGGTCAACCGGACGGTCATGATCTCGGTGATCGACGGGCTGGAGACCGCGGGCCTGGTGTGCCGAGAGCGTGACTCCGCCGACCGCCGGCGCTACGCTCTGCGCCTCACCGCCGACGGCGTGACCGCCCTGGGCCGGATGCGCGAGTCGGCACGGAACGCCGACGAGACGCTGACGGCCGCGATGGGCCCGGCCGGGCGCGGGCGCCTGCACGAGCTGCTCCGGCCGATCGTCGCCGATCTGGTCGACGCGCTCCCGGAGCCGATCATCGGCCGGACCGGCTTCCTGCTCGACCGCGTTTCCCGGCGGCTGCGCGGGCGGCGCGAGCAGGCACTGCGCGAGCTGGGCATCGAGCCGCGGTGCGTGCGGATGCTGGCGGCGCTGGACTCCGCACAACCGTGCACCCAGGAGCGGCTGGCGGGTGCCATGGGCGTCACCGGCCCCACGATCGTGCACGCCATCGACGACTACCACGCGGCCGGCCTGATCCTGCGTGACCGCAACCCCGAAGATCGACGCGAGCATGTGCTGCGACTGACCCCGGAGGGCGAGGACTATCTCACCGAGGCCCTGAAGACGGAGGACGGCGTGCAGCGCGACCTCGCCCGCCTGCTCGGCGAGCCGGAGACCATCGAGCTCAACGCGCTCCTGGCCGCCCTCGTCTCCGGCTGACGCCCGGCCGCCGCCGGTGAAGGCGGCGGCCCTACGAGCGCCTACCGGTTGCCGCCGGAGCCGCCGCCGGAACCGTCGAGCCCGGCGCGGCGCAGCGCGTCGGCCATCGCGCCACTCGGTGCGCTGCGCTGCTGGCCTCCGCGGTCCTGCCGCTGGCCGCCTCGTCCCTGCTGGCCGCCGCGTCCCTGCTGCTGGCCCTCACGTCCCTGCTGGCCGCCGCGTCCCTGTTGGCCGTCCCGCTTGCCGCCGCCCTCACGCCGCCCGCCGCCCTGCTGGTCACGCTGGCCGGTGCCCTTGGCCGGCTCGTCCTCCAGCCGGAGGGTGAGCGAGATGCGCTTGCGGGGGATGTCGACGTCGAGCACCTTCACCCGGACGATGTCACCGGGCTTGACCACCTCGCGCGGGTCCTTGACGAAGTTGTGCGACAGGGCCGAGACGTGGACCAGTCCGTCCTGGTGCACGCCGACGTCGACGAACGCGCCGAAGGCCGCCACGTTGGTGACCACGCCCTCCAGCAGCATGCCGGGCTTGAGATCGGAGATCTTCTCCACGCCCTCCTTGAAGGTCGCGGTCTTGAACGCGGGTCGCGGGTCGCGGCCGGGCTTCTCCAGCTCGGACAGGATGTCGGTGACGGTCGGCAGGCCGAAGGTGTCGTCCACGAAGTCGCGGGGCCGCAGGGTCCGCAGCACCGTGCCGTTACCGATCAGCTTCGTGATGTCGCCGTCGGTGGCCGACAGGATCCGGCGCACCACGGGGTAGGCCTCGGGGTGCACGCTGGAGGCGTCGAGCGGGTCGTCGCCGCCCGGGATGCGCAGGAAGCCCGCGCACTGCTCGAAGGCCTTGGGGCCGAGCCTGGCCACGTCCTTCAGCGCCTTGCGGGAGCGGAACGGCCCGTTGGCGTCGCGGTGCTGGACGATGTTCTCGGCGAGACCGGAGCCGATGCCCGACACCCGGGTCAGCAGCGGCGCCGAGGCGGTGTTGACGTCCACCCCGACCGCGTTCACGCAGTCTTCGACCACCGCGTCGAGCGAGCGCGAGAGCTTGGTCTCGGCGAGGTCGTGCTGGTACTGGCCGACGCCGATCGACTTGGGGTCGATCTTGACGAGCTCGGCCAGCGGGTCCTGGAGCCGGCGTGCGATCGACACGGCGCCGCGCAGGGACACGTCCATGCCGGGCAGCTCCTGGGAGGCGAAGGCGGAGGCGGAGTAGACCGACGCGCCGGCCTCCGACACCACGATCTTGGTCAGCCCGGGGACCAGCTTCACCAGCTCGCCGGCGAGCTTGTCGGTCTCCCGCGACGCGGTGCCGTTGCCGATCGAGACCAGCTGCACGTCGTGCTTCTTGGCCAGCGCCGCCAGGGTGGCCAGCGACTGGTCCCACTGGCGGCGCGGCTCATGGGGATAGATCGTGTCGGTGGCCAGCACCTTGCCGGTCGCGTCCACCACCGCGACCTTCACGCCGGTACGCAGGCCGGGGTCGAGGCCCATGGTCGCGCGGGAGCCCGCCGGGGCGGCGAGCAGCAGGTCGCGCAGGTTGGCGGCGAACACGCGCACCGCCTCGTCCTCGGCGGCCTGCCACATGCGCATCCGCAGGTCGATACCGAGGTGGACGAGGATGCGGGTGCGCCAGGCCCAGCGGACGGTGTCGGCCAGCCACTTGTCGGCGGGCCGCCCCTGGTCGGAGATGCCGAAGCGGTGCGCGATGCGTCCCTCGTAGGTGCCGGTGGGCTCCTCTTCCGGCTCCAGGGTGAGGGTGAGGATCTCCTCCTTCTCGCCCCGGAACATCGCCAGGATGCGGTGGGAGGGCAGCTTGGTGAACGGCTCGGCGAAGTCGAAGTAGTCGGAGAACTTGGCCCCCTCCTCCTCCTTGCCCTCGCGGACCGCCGCCATCAGGCGGCCCTTGCCCCACATCCGCTCGCGCAGCTCCCCGACCAGGTCGGCGTCCTCGCCGAACCGCTCGACCAGGATCGCCCGGGCCCCGTCCAGCGCGGCGGCCGCGTCGGCCACCCCCTCGCCGACGAACGCCGCCGCGGCGGCCTGCGGGTCGACCGACGGGTCGGCGAGCAGGCCGTCGGCGAGCGGTTCGAGCCCGGCCTCCCTGGCGATCTGCGCCTTGGTCCGCCGCTTGGGCTTGTAGGGCAGGTAGATGTCTTCCAGCCGGGCCTTGGAGTCGGCCGCCGCGATCTGCGCTTCGAGGGCGTCGTCGAGCTTGCCCTGACCGCGGATCGACTCCAGGATCGCGGTGCGCCGCTCCTCCAGCTCGCGCAGGTAGCGCAGCCGCTCCTCGAGCGTGCGCAGCTGCGCGTCGTCGAGCATCTCGGTGGCTTCCTTGCGGTAGCGGGCGATGAACGGCACGGTCGCCCCGCCGTCGAGCAGCTCCACGGCCGCCTGCACCTGCCGCTCGCGCACACCCAGCTCTTCGGCGATCCGCTGATGAATAGACGTCGTCACGATCTCTCTTCCCTTGTGGTGGGCAGCTGTGATGGGCAGCCGTGGTGAGCAGCCACCAAGCTACCGCCTCCCTCCGACATCGGGCCGGTCGGACAGACAGGTCAGGCGCTCAGGTCAGGGAGCCCGGGGCGAGGAGTCCAAAGCGGGAACCCGAGGCGGGAACCCGAGGGGGAAGGACGCCGCGGGACCGGGGAGGGGCTCAAGACCGGGGGAGGGGCTCGATACGAGGGACGGGGGAGGGGCTCAAGACCGGGGGAGGGGCTCGATACGAGGGACGGGGGAGGGGCTCAAGACCGGGGAGGGGCTCAACGCGAGGGAAAGGTGGGGGTCAGGTGGGTCCACTCGACGGTGGCCGCGGCGGCGTTGCCGCCCGGGGTGCCGACCACCCAGTGTGTGACCTGCGGTCTGTCCCTGCTGTCCTGGATCACCCAGGTCACCCCGGTGTCGGCGCCCTCGCGGAACAGCCGGGCGATCCCGGCGCTGTCCACCCGGACCTTCCAGGTCGCGAGCCGCCCGGCGTCGTGCAGCGCGTAGACCCTCTCCCAGACGGCGGAGCCCTTGCGCATCGTCCAGACCCCGCCCTTCTGGACCGTCAGCATGAGCCGCCGGGCGCCGTTGGCGACCTTCACGCCGAGGCAGACGCCGTGGCCGGTGCGCGGGTCCAGGGCGCTGTCGTCGTCCACCTGCCCCCGGAACTCCAGCGTGAAGTCGCAGCCCCTGGTGACGTCGAGGTCGCAGGAGGCCGCGCACAGCTGGGTGCCGGTGCTTCTGAGCCGAAGCCGGCCGCCGCCGGTCCGTGCGCCGCCACTCAGCCGCCAGCCCCCCGTGAGGAGGTCGCCGTGGTCGAAGGGCCGGGAGAGGTCCAGCCTGGCCACCTTGATGTTGGTCTGGTTGTGCTCCCAGACGACGAAGAACCGGCCGGGTTCGTACTCGTCGGCGCTGGGGTAGACGTCCCAGCCGCGGGCCGCGCCCAGGGTCAGCCGGGCGCCGTCGGCGAAGAGCCGCCCCGGCTCCCACGGTTCGCCGGGCCGCTTGACCTTGTAGTGGAGAACCTCGCGATACTGCTCGGGCTTGCTCGCCGAGGTGCCGGTGAACGGTCCGGCGAACGTGTTATAAATCGCCAGATACCGGCCATCCGCATCCGCGGTGAAGAACGTCTTGACGTAGTAGTTGGGCAGGTCGCCGTCCAGCGTCATCGGTGACCACGTCAGTCCGCCGTCGCCGCTGGTCGCCGTGGCGCAGTGGGCCGCGCTGGTCCGGTAGTGGGCGTCGCGCGCCGCCGCGGAGGTCCCGCCGCGCAGGTCGAGTGTGCGGGTCACCATCACGAGCGTGCCGGGGTCGTCGTGGGAGAGCGCGATCTGCGGCTCCTCGACCGCCACGCCGGGCGGGTTGTCCGCGAGCTCACCGGAGGTCCAGCTCACCAGGTCGGCCGAGCGCAGCACGCCCGCCCTGGTGGTGCCCCCCGACTGGCGCCAGTACGGCACGAGCCAGAATCCGCGGTGTTTCAGTGGCTTGCCGGCGACGACCACGCCCCGGCCGTTGTCCGGGACATCGACGGTGACCGGGAAATCGGTCCAGGTCCGGCCGCCGTCAGTGCTCCTGCTGACCGCCATCGAGGTGGGGAAGCCGTCCACGTCGCCCTCCCGGTCCCGGTCGATCGTGATCCGGCCGAGCAGCGCGTAGAGCGTGCCCGCGTCGTTGAGGAACATCACGTAGTGGTAGCGATGGGTGGCGGTGGCCGCAGCCAGCGTGCCGACCGCCCAGGTCCGGCCGCCGTCATCCGATCTGGCGCACATGATGGCGCCCTGGTCCGTCGGCGCCGGATCCCGTTGGTCGCGCGCCCCGGCCCGCCAGCCGATCACCAGCCGCCGGCGGTCGAGGGCGACGATGTCGGGAACCCGGTTCCCCTCATGGGCGAGCTCGCCGTCGGGGCCCCGCTCGACCGTGCCGTGGACGGTGACGGGACGGCTGACATCCGATCCGACGACGTCGGTTTCCGGCCAGGACATGGTCACAGGCAACAGGCGCGGGATGGCCGGAAGGTTACGTGGGGGTGACGTTCAGGTGGTCGTCGGCCTGCACGGGACGGGACGGCGGTCGTAGCCGGCCGTCGCCGGGCTGATCCGGTCGGCGAGTTCGTGAAGGACCCGGGCGGCCCACCGGCGCGAGGCGCCGGGATGTCTCGGCACGCTGCGCCAGGCCTCCGCCTCGGCGATCATCTCGGCGTGCCGCTGGGAGGAGAGGGTGTAGGCCTGTACGTCGTTCATCGTCGATCTCCTTTGTCGAGGGTGTCACGCGTGCGTGGATGATGGGACGTCGAAGTAGTCGATCATGGAGTCGGAGCCGGGTGTCACGCGTGCGCGCGGAGGATGGAGACGTCGCCTGAGAGGGTCTGGACGTGGATCTCGACCTTCTCGTCGCCGTCGGCGGGCAGTTCCGCGCGATCAAGGGACGAGTCGACCCTGCCGGAGAGCGAGGAGACGTCGAGCCACGCGCTGGTCCCGGTGGCGACGCCGATCTGGATGTCGCCCGACGCGGTGTTGACCGAGACGCCTCCGCGGACGACCGACTCGATCGTGACGGTGGCCGAGGCGCCTTTCACCCGGACGGACTCGCCGGCGGCCCGTATCCGGACGTTTCCGGAGGCCGACTTGACGGTGGTGGCGCCGCCGGTCGCGCCGAGATCGACCTTTCCGGAGGCGGTGACGACCGTCGCCTCGCCGTACACCTCGCGCAGGCTGGTGTCTCCGGACGCGGTCTTCACGTGCACACCGCCCTCGGTGACGTCACATGTGACGTCACCGCTCGCGGTCTTGGCGTCAAGCCGGGTGCAACGGTCGACCCGCACGGCGCCGGAGGCCGTTCGGGCTGAGACCTCGCCCAGCTGTCCGGTCGCGCGGGTGTCGGCCGCTGCGGTGGTGATATCGATCCGGGACCCCTCCGGCAGGCCGACGACGATCTCCAACGCGGGTGTACGGCCCGGTGCCGGCAGCCGTTCGGGTGTCTTGACGAAGACCGTGCCGTCGATGTACTCGACGCTGGTCTGCTCGGCGCACTGCACGTCGGAGGGCCTGGACGGGTCGGCCGGCCGTACCTCGACGACGACGTCTTCGCGCGGTGTGGCGGTGATGTCCAGGACACCCGCGGGGAACTTCACCTGAAGGGCGGCGGGACCTGAGGTCGGGAATGCGGGCATGGCGAGATCTCCCTTGCGGGTCGCGTGCGGGATTGTGGGTGTCTTTACCGGTTGTGGGGGAGGCCGCGGGTCAGCGGGACCAGCCGCTGATGCGCCGTCCGGGAGAGGGCGGCCGGGCCGGCCCGGACCGGCCGGGAGCCTCCGCCAGGGCCGCCGAGACCGCCCGGACGAGCCAGGCGTTGACGGAGACGCCTTCCCGGCCCGCGGCCTCCTCGATCCGGCCCTTGAGCGACTCGGGCAACCGCAGCGTGACGCGCGCGGTGCCCGCGTCGCCCGGAGACGGCGGTTCGGGGAAGCCGGGGGGCGGCGGGGGGAAGGGGGGTGTGGGCGGCATCGAAGGCATGGAAGACATGGACGACGGGGGCGGGCCGGACGGCGTGGAAGGGGCCGGTGGCCCGAAGGCCTCCGCGGCCGGCGGCGGCGTCACCACGAATTCGGGCTCGCGGTTGCGGATCCGCACCTCGACCGAGCCCGGCGCGAGTTCCCTGGTGACCTCGTCGGCCGCCGCGGAGAGCGCGTCGATGAGCGTGAGCCTGACGGCGGAGTCCAGTGCCGTCGTGAGGTTTTCCACGGCGGCCCGGGTCTCGGGATCGGCGACCGCCGCCGATGCGGCCAGCGCACGGCGAAGGTTTTCGACGAAGGGCGTGACGTCCATGAGCATCACTATGACGTCATTTTGACGTCAACGCAACCTCTGAATGACGTCACTGTTGGATCCATGTGACCGTCTTGACGCCCGCCGGTTTGTAAACAAGGCTTACTAATTATTGCCCCGAGCATGTGAGGTCGCCATGAGTCCGACCGTCTTCCCCGGCCTCCTTCGCCGGCGACCCTCAAGGCTCGCCCGGTCGGCGGCGGCCCTGCTGCTGGCGGCCGGCGCCGCCCTGATCGCCACCGGCCCGGCCGTGGCGAGTCCCGGATCCGCCGGTTTGTTTATCGCCGGTCCGCCGGCCGGCGGGGTCCGGGTGGCGGGGACGGTGGCCTCGATGAACGACCTCGTACCGGTGCCGGTCTCGGTACGGCCGGCCGCCGGCGTGGCGCACGTGCTGTCGCGGAACACGGGGATCTTCACCCAGGCCGGTTCGGCTCCGGCCGCCGAGGTCGGCGCCTACCTGGCCGGCGTGTTGCGGCCCCCCACCGGATACGCGCTGCCGGTCGCCCCGGCCGGTTCCGGTGCCCCCGCCTCGGGCGTCTCGCTGCTGCTCACCGGGGCCGATCCGAGCGTCGGATCGCAGGGCTACCAGCTCGACGTGACCGCCGGCACGGTGGTGATCCGGGCGCAGACGGCCGCCGGGCTCTTCAACGGCGTGCAGACGTTGCGCCAGCTCCTGCCGCCGGAGATCGAGAGCGTCACCGTGCGGCCCGGCCCGTGGACGGTGCCCGGCGGGCAGATCGTCGACCACCCCCGCTTCGCCTACCGGGGGGCGATGCTCGACGTCGCCCGGCACTTCCATCCGGTGACGACGGTCAAGCGGTACATCGACCGGATCGCCCTCTACAAGGTCAACCACCTCCATCTGCACCTGTCCGACGACCAGGGCTGGCGCATCGCCGTCGACAGCCGGCCGAGGCTGACAACCTACGGTGGCAGCACCCAGGTCGGCGGTGGAGCGGGCGGCTACTACACCAAGGCCCAGTACCGGGACATCGTCGCCTACGCGGCGCAGCGGTACGTCACGATCGTGCCCGAGATCGACCTGCCCGGCCACACCAACGCCGCGCTGGCCTCCTATGCGGAGCTGAACTGCAACGGGGTCGCCCCGCCGCTCTACACTGGCACCGACGTGGGGTTCAGCTCGCTGTGCACCTCCAAGGAGTCCACGTACGCGTTCGTCAAGGACGTCCTCACCGAGATCGCGGCGCTGACCCCCGGCCCTTACCTGCACATCGGCGGCGACGAGGCGGACGCCACCTCGCCCGCCCAGTACGCGACGTTCATGAACCGGGTCCAACCGGATACCGTCGCCACGGGCAAGACGGTCATGGGCTGGCACCAGATGGGAGCGTCGGCGGTGCAGCACTCACCCGGCCGCGTCGTGCAGTACTGGGGCTTGGAAACCTCCGACTCGCTGGTGAGCGGCGCCGTGGCGCGGGGGGCACGGGTGCTCATGTCGCCGGCGAACAAGACCTACCTCGACATGAAGTACAACCGTCTGACCACGCCGGGCCAGGACTGGGCCGGCTACATCGAAGTGCGGACGGCCTATGAGTGGAACCCGGGCACCTATCTGAGCGGCGTGCCGGCCTCGGCCGTCCTCGGGGTCGAGGCGCCCCTGTGGACGGAGACGATCTCCACCGAGGACCAGATCGAGCGCATGGCGTTCCCGCGGCTGCCGGCCATCGCCGAACTCGGCTGGTCGCCGTGGGCGACGCACGACTGGAACGCCTTCCGGACCCGTCTGGGCGCGCAGGGTCCACGCTGGACGGTGATGGGCATCGACTTCTACCGTTCCGGGCAGGTGCCGTGGGTCACCGCCGCTCCGGGGGACCGTTACGAGGCCGAGAACGCGGAGATCTCGGGCGGCGCGGTGGAGTCCGACCATGCCGGCTTCTCCGGCACGGGGTTCGTCAACTACGACAACGTGGCCGGCTCCCGTGTCCAGTGGACGGTCGACGCCCCCGTCGCCGGGCCGGTGACGCTGCGGCTGCGATACGCCAACGGCACGACCACCGACCGGCCGATGGACATCACGGTCAACGGTTCCCCTGCCGCCGGCGCGTCGCCCTTCGCCGGCACCGGCGCCTGGACCGCCTGGCAGACCACGACGCTGACGGCGAACCTCACCGCCGGGGCCAACGTCATCCGGGCGACCGCGACCACCGCCGGTGGCGGGCCCAACGTCGACTACCTGGAGGTACGGCGGTAGGCCTGTAGCCGGGGTGTGGTGGTAGGTCCGCCGGGGCCCGAGCCGATGCCCGAGGCTCGGCGGGCTTTGGTCCGGCCGGCCCGTGTCCGGCGGGCTCGTGTCCGGCGGTTTCGGGTTCGGCGGGCTCGTGTCCGGCGGTTTCGGGTTCGGTGCGCCTCGATTCGACGTGTCTCTATTCGGTGTGCATCGATTCGGTGAGTCCAGGTCTGGTGTGCCCACATCGAGGCCGTGCGCGTCCGGCGGGGGCGTGCCCGTTTTGGGTCTTGTCGCCATGGAGGGACAGGTTTACGATCCGCGTAATTGTTAGGAAACTTTCCTTTAAGAAAGAGTTCCCGCATGCGCCGAACCGCCGCTGTGCTGTTGGTTCTCGTACTGGCGACCGCCCTCGCCGCCATCAGCGCTCCCGCCAATGCCGCCGCCCGTCTGACGGCCGCCTTCACCCTGACCGGCAATCAGGGCAAGTTCGTGGTGAGCAATCCTGGAACCACCGCGGTCACCGGTTGGTCGATCACTTTCGACCTGCCGGCCGGGGTCACCGTGAGCGGCGCCCAGAACGCCACCACCACGCAGAGCGGAACGCGGGTCAAGCTGACGCCCGCCTTCTACATCAACACCGTGCGCGCGAACGGCAACACCGAGCCGTACAGCCCCACCTTCACCCTCAGCTCGGCGGCCCAGCCGACGAGCTGCACGATCAACAACGCCAACTGCGACGGCAGCGGCGACCCGCCGCCCCCGGATGCGCCCGTCACCGCCACCTACTCCGGTAGCGGGACGCAGGGCAGGTTCGTGGTCAACAACAACACCGACGCCGCGCTCAACGGCTGGTCGATCACATTCGACCTGCCGGCCGGGGTCACCGCGAGCGGCGCCGAGAACGCGTCGCTGAGCCAGAGCGGGCGCCAGGTCACGCTGAGCCCGGCCCACTACAACACGACGGTGGCGGCGCACGGATCCACCGAGCCCTACAGCCCCGCCTTCCGGCTGAGCGCGTCGGCCGAGCCGGAGAACTGCCGGGTCAACGACGTGAGATGCGACGGCGCGGCCGACACGCCGCCCGCCGCACCGGGGAACCTGCGCTCACCGGTCAAGACCACCAAGACCGTGTCCCTGGCGTGGGACGCCGCGACGCCGGGAAGCCTCCCGATCGTCGGCTACCAGGTCTACGACGGCGCCACCCTCGCCACGACGGTCACCGGCACGACCGCGACCCTCGGCGGCCTGACCCCGAACACCGAATACACCTTCACCGTCAAGACCAAGGACCGTAAGGGAACTCTCTCCCCGGCCAGTGCGGCGTTGAAGGTGACGACCAACAACGCCGGCGACGACACCCAGCCGCCCACCGCGCCCACCGGCCTGCGCAGCACCGGCAAGAGCTCCTCCAGCGTCTCCCTCGCGTGGGGGGCCTCGACCGACAACAAGGGCATCGCCGGATACGAGGTGTACGCCGGAACGACCCTGGCCGCGACGGTCACCGACACCTCGGCCACGGTGAACGGGCTGTCGCCGTCGACCGAGTACACCTTCACGGTCAAGGCCCGCGATCTGTACGACAACGTCTCGGCCGCCGGCAATGCGCTGAAGGTGAGCACCGACGACATCGTCGGCAGCGGCTACGCCAGGGTCGGCTACTTCGTGCAGTGGGGCATCTACGGTCGTCAGTACTTCGTGCGCAACCTCGACACGACCGGAGTCGCGGCCAAGCTGACCCACCTCAACTACGCCTTCGGCAACATCGACCCGGTCAACCTGACCTGCCTGCACGGCGTCACCAAGGGCACCACGGCCAACCCCCAGGACCCGAACCAGGGTGACGGCGCGGGCGACGCGGACGCCGACTACGGCAGGCCGATGAGCGCCGGACAGTCGGTGGACGGCGTGGCCGACACCGGCTGGGAGAAGCTGCGCGGCAACTACAACCAGCTTCGCAAGCTCAAGGCGAAGTATCCGAACCTGAAGGTGCTGATCTCGCTCGGCGGCTGGACCTACTCCAAGTACTTCTCCGACGTGGCGGCCACCGACGCCTCCCGGAAGAAGTTCGTGAGCTCCTGCATCGACATGTACATCAAGGGAAACCTGCCGGTGTACAACGCCGCGGGTGGTCCGGGCAGCGCCGCCGGGATCTTCGACGGCATCGACCTCGACTGGGAGTGGCCGGGTTCCGACGGTCACGCGGGCAACCACATCGGCGCCAACGACAAGGCGAACAACACGCTGCTGATCGCCGAGTTCCGCAGGCAGCTCGACGCGCTGACCCAGGAGACCGGCAAGCGCTACCAGCTCACCGCGTTCACCCCGGCCGACCCGGCGAAGATCGCCGCCGGCTGGGACCTGCCGGAGGTCGCCAAGTCCCTGGACATCTTCAACGTCCAGGGCTACGACTTCCACGGTGCGGGCAGCGACAACTCATGGGAGCCGAACCGGACCGGGCACCAGGGCAACCTGTACGCCGACACCGACGACCCCTACTCCTTCCACTTCAGCGTCGAGAACGCGGTCAACGTCTACCTGCAGGCCGGGGTGAACCCGCGCAAGATCACCGTCGGTCTCGCCTACTACGGGCGCGGCTGGCAGGGAGTCGCCGACGGAGGGAAATCCGGGGAGTGGCAGTCGGCCACCGGCGCCGCACCGGGACAGTTCCAGGACGAGGCGGGCACCCGGGGGTATGCGAACCTGGTGGCCGGCGTGCCGGGGTGCACCGTCAAACACGACGAGCAGGCGGTCGCGACCTACTGCTACACCGGCAACGGCGGCCAGTGGTGGACCTTCGACGACACGTGGTCGATCGGGAAGAAGACCGCCTGGCTACGGAGCAAGGGCCTGCTCGGCGTGATGATCTGGGAGATGTCCGGTGACCCGGGCTCCCTGACCAGCGCCGTGGATGCCGGTCTGAAGTGACCCTTTCGGCGGCAGGGTAGCGGGTGCGGGAATCGAACCCGCCCTGAGCGGCTTATGAAACCGCCGGGCACACCAGCGCCCTCACCCGCCGAGAATGCGAAAGGCCGTCCCGGATGTCATCCGGGACGGCCCGCACGCGACGTCACCGACCGTCACATGCGAGCCTCGTCGCGCATGCTCATTCGCTCGTTCATGTGCGTTCTCCTCACACGGTTCGAATGAGTCGAGGATGGCGAACCCGGCGGGAGGGGCGCAACGGGTTTTCGGTGCCCCGCCGCCCCCGTCGTGCCGGCCTGCGACCGTGGAAGCCCAGGTCGGGGCGTACGGATCGGTCACCGGGACGATGGGCGGAAATAAGATCGTCCGGTCGGGAATGTCGTAGCAATGAAAACGGTTGTCGATGGCGTCGTGCGATCCGTCAACCGAAGAGGACCCGAAATTGGCCAGGAACGAGCTACGCCCCGTGACCAGACTGCGGTCGACCGCGGGCACCGGCTACACCTACGTGACCCGTAAGAGCCGGCGCAACGACCCGGACCGTCTCACGCTCATCAAGTACGACCCGATCATCCGCAAGCACGTGACGTTCCGAGAGGACCGATAGCCATGAAGCAGGGCATCCACCCCGACTACCGTCCGGTCGTCTTCCGCGACCCGAGTGCGGACTTCGCCTTTCTCACCCGCTCGACCGCGACCAGCGACCGGAGCGTCGAGTGGGAGGACGGCAACGTCTACCCGGTGGTGGACGTGGACGTCTCGTCCGCGAGCCACCCCTTCTACACCGGCCGCGGCAGGGTGCTCGACACCGCCGGTCGCGTCGAGCGCTTCAGGCAGCGCTACGGGAAGCGCTGACGTCCGCCTCCCGCCGGTCCGCCGGGGCCGCACCGGGCCTCCCGCCGGTCCGCCGGGGCCAGGCCGGGCCTCCGGCGAGCGCGCCCCGCACTCACCGGAGACCGGCGGGCCAGGCGCCGGTTCGGCACCCGGGCCCGCCCCGGCGCCTGGCCGCAGGTGACCTGGGTGAACGCGGGAGGAGCGGTGGCGGCGTACCCGCTCCCCGGGTTTCCCGTCGGTTCGGACATCTCGCGGCGGGCGGTCCCGCGTCCGGCCTGTTACCGGCCCTCTGCCGCGGCGAGTTTTTCGAGCGCCGATCCGGTGAGCCGGTACATGACCCATTCGTCGAGCGACTCCGCGCCGAGAGAGCGGTAGAACTCGATGGACGGGGTGTTCCAGTCGAGAACCGACCATTCGAACCGGCCGTAACCGCGCTCCACGCAGATGCGGGCGAGCTCGACGAGCAGCTGCTTGCCGTACCCGCTTCCCCGGTGGTCGGGATGGACGAAGAGGTCTTCGAGGTGTATCCCGTGCTTGCCCAGCCAGGTGGAGTAGGACACGAACCAGAGCGCGAACCCCGTCACCGTCTCTCCGTCGGTGGCGATGTGGCAGAACACGGCGGGCTCGGCTCCGAAGAGGGCGTCGTGGAGCTGCTCGGCCGTGGTCTCGACCTTGTCGAGCGCCTTCTCGTACTCCGCGAGCCCACGGATCATGTCGATGATCGCCGGGACGTCGTCTGGTGTTGCGGGACGAATCATGGTGGAAGTCTAGGCAACGGGGTGTACGAACCAGCACCGCAAAGCGCCTGTTTGATGACTAAAGGCGCCAATTGCGACGATGTGGCCATGCGGGCGGGAACTCCCGTAGGTTGTCTGATGATCGAACGCGGGACGTTCGCAGGTCGTCGAGAAAGGCGGATCACCATGTCGACAGAGCCCACCGGTGAGCGGTTGGCGGAGCTGAAGCAGGCGTTCGCCGCCATCGACGCCGATGGCGACGGCTTCATCACGGAGAAGGAGTTCGGCGCGCACTTCCCCGACCTGCCCGCGGAGGCCATCGGATCGCTGAATCGGGACGCCGACTCCGACGGCGACGGGCGGTTCTCCTTCGAGGAGTTCGTCCGGATCGTGTCCCAGGACTGACCAGGACTGCTCGGCTCCGGCCGGATCGGCTCCGCCCGGCATGCCCCGGCCCGGACCGAGCCGCCCCGGATGACCTGATCCGGATCGAGCCGGACCGGCATGCCCCGGCCTGAACCGAGCCGGACCCGGATGACCTGGTCCGGACCGTCCCGGTGCGCGGGTGAGGGCTGCTCCGGGAGAGCCCCTTCTCCCGCCCCGCGGGCGGCTGCTACCCGCCGGCCAGGGCGAAGCCGAGCAGAGCCACGTCGTCGCGGTTGTCGTCCTCATCGACCAAGGCGAGCAGAGACTCCAACTGGGCGTCGAGGTCGAGCCCGGCCGCCTTCGTCATCGCGGTGCGGAGCCTGTCCATGCCGGCCACGATGTCCGCGGACCGCTTCTCGACGATGCCATCGGTGTAGAGGAGCAGCCGGTCCCCCCGCTCCAGCTTGGTCTCGGCCGTGGCGAAGATCGTGGACGGCACGGCGCCGATCAGCGGGGCGAGTGCGCCGCCGAGGTAGTCGGCCCCTCCGTCCGCCTTGCAGATCAGGACGGGCGGATGCCCCGCGCTGGAGTAGCGCAGGCGCCCGGTCGACAGTGACAGCCGCACGCACAGGACGGTTCCGTGCATGCGGTCGTAGCGACCGGTCGTCATCCGGTTGAGCCGGTCGAGGGTACGGCCCGGGTCGGGATCCTCCAGAGCGTAGGCCCTGAGCGCGTTGCGCATCTGGCCCATGGAGGCGGCGGCCTTGACCCCCTTGCCGACGATGTCGCCGATCACCAGCACCACTTCGTCGTCGGAGACGCGGATGACGTCGTACCAGTCACCGCCGACGCTGGACTCGTCGTTGCCCGGGAGGTAGCGGCCGACGATCTCCACGCCGTCGATGTCGGGGACCTCGGGCAGCAGGGCGAGTTGCAGCGTGGTCGCGATCCGGTGCTCCAGCTCCAGCCGCTCCAGATTCTCCAGCCGCGCCACGGTGAGCTCGGCCAGCTGCCGGAGCACCGTGTCGTCGGCGTTGTCTCCGGGGTTGTCCTTGGCGTCGTCTCCGGCGCCGTCGCCGGCGGCAACGGAGACGACGGCATCCGGCGGCTCGACCCGGAGGCCGTTGCCCGGGGTGAGGGTCACCGTCGCTCCGGGAGAGTCGGCCAGCAGCCGGCCGTACTTCTCCATGACGGCCAGCACGTCCTGCGCCGACGAGGCCTCGTTGATCGCCAGCGCGGCCTCGGTGAGCTCCCGCAACTGGCGGTTGTGCCGCGACCGCGCGGCGGCCAGCCGCAGCACGCCGCGCACCCGGGTGAGCAGCTCCCGGGCGGAGAACGGCTTCACCAGGTATTCGTCGGCTCCGGCGGCGAGCCCCGTCAGTGACTCCTCCTCGCCGGCCCTCGCCGACAGCAGCATGATCGACACGCTCCGGGTGCCGGGGTCGGCGCGTAACCTGCGCACCAGCTCCAGCCCGTCCATGCCGGGCATCATCACATCGGCGATGACCAGATCGGGGGTTCGCTCCGTGGCCGACTCCAGCGCGGCGGCGCCGTCGGCCACCGCCGTCACCGCCCAGTGCGGGCTGAGCAGGCGCAGGAGATAGTCCCGCAGGTCGGCGTTGTCGTCGGCCACGAGGATCCGCTCGGGAACGGGACCGGTGAAGGACTCCGCCCGGCTCTCGCCGTCCGGGCCCCGGCTCGCCGGCTCGTCCGGGACCGGTGCCCACCGTGCTTCGCCCGCGCCCGGCTCGTCCGGGACCGGCGGCCATCGTGCTTCGCCCGCGCCCGGCTCGTCCGGCGCCGCCGCGTCGTCGACCTGGTCCTGGGGCAGGTGCGCCGAGCCGTACGGCAGAGTGATCGTGAAGGTCGTTCCCTCGCCGACGCGACTGCCGGCCTCGATCCGGCCGCCGTGCAGGGCGACCAGCTCGTGCACGAGCGCCAGGCCGATACCCGTCCCCTCGTGGCTGCGCGACCGCGAGCCGCCGACCCGGTGGAAGCGTTCGAAGAGATGGGGAATCTCATGGTCGGGAATGCCGACCCCGGTGTCGGAGACCGTGATCACGGCATGACCCTCACCCGGCCGGACGCCGATCGTCACGCCGCCCGCGAAGGTGTGCTTCAACGCGTTGGAGAGCAGGTTGAAGACGACCCGCTCCCACATCCGCCGGTCGACGTGGACGGGCTCCGGCAGTGCTTCACCCTCCAGTCCCAGGGTGAGCCCGACGTTCTCCATCGACGAGCGGAAAGCGCCGGTCAGCTCGGCGGTCTGCGCGGTCAGGTCGGTCGGCTGGTAGCGGGCGCGGGTCCGGCCGGAGTCGACGCTGGTGAAGTCGAGCACATCGTTGACCAGCATGAGCAGCCGCATCGCGTTGCGGCGGGCCGTGCGGAGGGCGGCGTGCTGCTCGGCGCCGAGAGAGTCGTCTTCGAGCAGTTCCTGAAGCGGGCCCAGGATCAACGCCAGCGGGGTGCGCAACTCATGGCTGATGTCGGCGAAGAACGCGGTCTTGACGTCGTCGAGCTCCGTGAGCGCCCGCGTCCGGCGGCGTTCCTGCTCGTTGGCCTCGGCGGTGGACAACGCACGTGACACGCTCGCCGCCAGGACCTCGAAGAACTCCTGGTAGGGGCCACGCGAGTGCAGCGACGGGTTCACGCCGCACACGAGCACCCCCAGGGCGCCGGTTCCCGAGGTGAGCGGCAGGACGACCACCGGACCGGACACGCCGAAACGCTCACCGGTGACCCCCGTGACGGTGCCCTCCCCGCTCGCGGGCCGCAGCAGGTCGTCGTCCGCGCCGATTCGCGCCGGAGCGCCGTCGTGCGGCACGGCGGCCCGCAGGCTTCCGTCCTCGTCGAGGAGATACAGGAGGGCGAACGGCACGTCGTCACGTGCCTCGCCGAGGATCGCGATGACGGTCTGCGCGACCTCCTGCCGGGTGGCGACCCCGCTGGTCGCCACGGCGATCCGGCTCAAAGCGCGTAACCTGCGCTCGCCGAGCACCCGGCCGGTCGTCTCGCTGACCAGGCACAGCACCCCACCGACGGTTCCGTCGGCCAGCCGTACGGGGCTGTAGGAGACGTCGAAGTAGGTCTGTTCGAGAAAGCCGTGCCGTACCAGCAGGAAGGGATGGTCCCAGGCCCAGAAGGGCCGGCCCGTCTCGCGAACCCGGTCGAGCAGCGGGCGCAGGACGTCCCACGTCTCCAGCCAGTTCTCCACGGCGGGGCGGCCGAGCGCGGCCGGATGCTTCGCACCGATGGTGGGGATGTAGGAGTCGTTGTAGAGAGGGATGTATTCGGGTCCCCAGAACAGGGTGATCTGCATGCCGGAGGAGAGCATGATGTCGACGGCGTTTCCGAGGGGGGCGGGCCATCGGTCCATCGGGCCCAGGGGAGTGGCCGCCCAGTCGTGCGCGCGAATCCGCTCGCCCATCTCTCCGCCGCCGAAGAACATCTCACTCCCCGCGTATCCGGTAATCTGACGATACCCGGTTATCGATGGCTCTCCCCGGTGTGAGGACATGGGCATTCGCCTTGAAAGACGGATGGATCCCGACGGTTCGCACGTGCTCGTTCCCGTCGGCGACCTTGACCGAGATGCGGTCGAGACACTGGCCGTCGCGGTGAACGAAAGCCTCGCCCGTCCGCTCGGGAGGCTGGTGATCCAGATGACGCACGTGCGGTTCTGCGACTCCTCCGGGATCGTCACCCTGCTCGACGCCCACACCGACGCGGACCGCCGGGGCGCGGAGCTCGTCCTGACCGACGTCAGCGAGCACCTGCGGGCCCTCTTCCGGATCTCCGCGCTGGATCAGATCGTCCCGATCGTCGGAGCGTCTCATGGCTGAGGCGACCCCGGACGGCGTGGGGGCGGCCGGGGACGGGATCCGGAAGGTGTCCTTCCCGATCGTCGGTGATCTCGCCGGGCTCCGGAGGCTGGCGCGCGAGTTCCTGGCGCCGGAGGCGTTCGACGAGATGCGGGAGATGAACTTCATCCTCGCCATCAGCGAGGCCGCCAACAACGTGCTCGACCACGCCGGCACGACCGGCACCGTCACCCTGCGGCGCGGAGACGGCCAGGTCGTCGCGGAGGTCAGCGATCGGGCAGGACTGCTCACCGACCCCGAGGCCGGCATGACACCGCCGCTGGTCGGGTCCCGCCGCGGTTACGGGCTCTGGTTGATGCGCCAGATGTGCGACAGGGTGGAGATTCTCCGGGATCAGGCCGGTTCCACGGTCCGGCTCACCGTCCTGCGCGCCTGACGCCCGGCTACGCCTCGGTCATCGGATCCTGCCGCAGGCTGATGCGGGTCGCGCACCTGCGGATCTGCGCTTCCTCGAACTGCTGGATCCCGGGAAGCTGCAACAGGGCCGCCCGCAGGGCCGCGTACACCTCCTCGACCGGTTCGCCGCCATGCGAGGCTTCGACCCGTTGCACCACCTGGGTGGCCCGGGCGTCGAACAGCGGTTTCTTCTCCGCGGCGGTGCGCATGGCCACATCGCGCAGGGCGGCGTTGTCCATGGTGATACGGATGCGGGACATCCTCGATTTCCCCCCGAAAATCGTCATACCTGTTCGATCAGATTAGGAGGTGCGAAGTAGCTGGTCACGCACCTGCCGGGGTCGTGTTCCCGGTCGCGGCGGGTGAGCGGCACGGTGGAGCTCGTCAGGCCGGCGAAGCCGGCCGCGCAAGCCCGCGCGTACGCGAACCGAGCCGAGGGTGATCCGGGGAAGAGGGGCGGTCTTGCTATTGATATCGAACATCGAAGATGTTCAAATGAACTACATGGACTTTCGAAATGATGTGGTCGGCCGATCCGGCTTCCACTGGACGGGGTGCCGGTCGGGGTCTTGGGGCCGTCCACGCCCGAGACGGCCGTCCTCCTCGGGCCGACCTCCACGAAAGCCTGTGACCGCTTTCAATCGACCGACTCGGGAGAGCCTGTGACCACCTGGATGCTGCTGGACTACGGCGAGGTGATCTCCCTGCCGCAGCCGGTCGGGGCGGTGACCGCCATGGCCGACCTCGCCGGCCGCGACCCCGCGGACTTCCACGACCGTTACTGGCGCCACCGCGATCCCTACGACCGCGGCCAGGCCTCCCACCTCTACTGGAGCAACGTCCTGGGCCGGGAGCTGGCCGCCGGTGATCCCCTCCTGGCCGAGCTCGACGCGGCCGATGTGGCGAGCTGGTCCCATCTCGACCCCGCCGGCCTGGACATGCTCGGGAAGCTCGCCGGCAGCCACCGGCTCGCGCTGCTGTCCAACGCCCCGGAGTCGCTGGCGGCGGCCATCGACGACGCCCCCTGGGCCGAGGTGTTCGCCCACCGCTTCTACAGCTGCCGCCTGGGCCTGGCCAAACCCGACGCCGCCATCTTCGAGAAGGTCCTCCACCGGCTCGGCGCGGATCCCGGCGAGGTCACCTTCTTCGACGACCGGGACGTCAATGTTCGCGCCGCGGCGGCGCTCGGTATCACGGCGGTCCTCTATCGTCCCTAGCCACGTCCGCCCCCGGGGCGGCGTCCGGCGCCCGTGTCCACCTGTGCCCGAGTCCACACCTGCCTGTGCTCGGCGTCTTCCCCCGAAGAAAGGGGTGAACGCCCATCGGACTCGGGCCGGGGGAGGGGCGGCCGGGCTCACGGCAGGGCTGGAACGCTCCCCTCGAAGGCTCGTCGCAGGGACTCGGGCACGTCGGAGTCGATGGGGAACGCCGCGCCCAACCGGGTCAACTCCAGAAGGCGGCCGAGGAAGCCGTGCACACCGGCGAGGCGGAGCCAGCCGTTCTGCTCGTAGGCGCGCCGCATGGTCGTCAGAAGCGTCCAGACGCCCGTGGAGTCGCAGAATTCCAGGTTCGCCGTGTCGACGATGATGCGGACGTGTCCTCGCGTCAGCAACTCCGCGACCGCTTCCTCGAACTGTGGAACCGTTAGCTTGTCTAGATCACCGGTGAGCGAGACCACCGAGTATTGAGGGTGTCCGCTCACCGTGACGGAAAGTCGAGTCATGATGCCCCGCTGTCTACGACTGTTGGAGACAGCGCCCTCATCGGGAGCCGTGCAAGGACGGAAACCGCTATCACCACCGTACGCCCGCGGCTTGAGGCAGTTCAACGGGTCGGCATGGGCGCCTGGGACAGGGGAGCTCACGGGACCGGGCGTCGGTGGCCGGCGTCGGCGGGGAGGTCCCGCGGCGGGAGCTTGCGGTGCGGCCGCGTCGCGGCGTGCCGTTTGTCCCGCGCCACCGGGGGCAACCGGAGAGCATGGGAACCACCGACCCGGCGGTGCTCACCGTCAACGCGGGATCATCGAGTCTGCAGCTTCACCTCGTCCAGAACGGTCGGGTCCTGCGCGTCGAGCACGGCGAGAAGAGCCCCGACCCGGCGGGCGCCGAACGGACGGTCTCGGACTTCCTCGACGCCGCGCCCGAGTGTGAGCTCGTGGCCGTCGGCCATCGTCTGGTGCACGGCGGCGACGCCGTAGGGAAGCCGACGATCGTCGACGACGACGTGCTGGCCGCGGTGCGTGAGTGTGCCGACCTGGCCCCGTTGCACGTGCCGCCCGCGCTTTCGCTCGTCGAGGCCTGCCGACGCCGGCTGCCCGGGCTGCCGCACGTGCTCTGCCCGGACACCGCCTTCCACGCCGACCTGCCCGAGCCGGCCGCGACCTACGCGCTGCCCCCGGAGTGGAGGAGCCGGTACGGCCTGCGCCGTTACGGCTTTCACGGGCTGTCCTACGCCTGGACCCTGCGGCGGGCGGCGGAACTGCTGGGCCGGCCCGCCGAGAGCCTGCACCTGGTCCTCACCCACCTCGGCGGAGGGTCCTCGGTGTGCGCGGTGCGCGAGGGCCGCAGCGTGGACACCTCCATGGGTTTCACACCGCTTGAGGGCGTTCCGATGAGCAAGCGGTCGGGCAGCGTCGATCCGGGGATGCTGCTGTGGCTGCTCTCCGACTCCCGGCTGACCCTTGAGGAGTTGCGCGACGGCCTGGAGCACCGGTCCGGGCTGCTCGGGCTGTCGGACGGCAGGTCCGGGGACACGAGAGACCTGGTGGACTCCGGCGACCGCGCCGGCGCGCTGGCGCTGGAGGTGTTCACGCACCGGGTGAGCCGGGAGATCGCCGCCGCGGCGACGAGCCTGGACCGGCTGGACGCGCTGGTGTTCACCGGGGAGATCGGCTGGGATCAGCCGGAGGTCCGCGAGGCCGTCTGCCGCAGGCTCGGCCTGCTCGGCGTCGAACCGCCGGCGCATGCCGACCCGGAGGCCGACGGGGCGGTGAGCCCGCCGGGCGCGACGGTGCCCGTGCTGGTGGTGCGGCCGCGCGAGGAGCTGCAGCTCGCTCGCGACACCCTTGGCGCGCTCGCAAGCACCCGTAGGGATATTCCGACAAACGGGTAGAAATATCCATATAAGGGGTGTGATTTGTGATGCGTAACCTGGTGAACGGAGCCGTCGGCGGAGTGCTCGCCACCGCGGCGATGAGCGGGGTCATGCGCGCCGGAAGCAGGGCGGGCCTGATGTCGGACCAGCCGCCCAAGCGGATCGCGCGTGCCTTCCTCCCCGGTCACAGGCACCGGCCCAAGAGCGGTGAGGGAGTACTGGGGGCGATCACCCACTTCGGCTTCGGCGCGGCCTGTGGTGCCCTGTTCGCGCTGGCCTGTGGGCGACGACGCGCGCCGGTGGCCCTCGGCGTCGGCTACGGGCTGGCCATCTGGCTGGTCAGCTACGAGGGCTGGGTGCCGCGCCTGGGCATCCTGCCGCCGATCTCCGGCGACCGGCCGGGGCGCCCGGCGGTGATGGCGACCGGCCATGTGGTGTACGGAGCGGCGCTCGCTCTGGCGGTGAACCGTCTCGGCGGTGCCGGCCGGAGGGCATGAGCGGTGCCGGCCGGAGGTGAGCGGTGTCGGCCGGAGGGCATGAGCGGTGCCGGCCGGACGTTGAGGGGGGAGACCGTCTCGGCGAATGGCGATCGTGAAGACGGCGGAACTCTGTCCCGCGACACGGCCCGCCGGGCCGCAGACGGTTGCCGTGCCGCGCGGTGGGTGTCGTGACTACACGGCGGGTGCCGCGACGCTCTCGCCCGCCGGATCCTGTCGGACCATCGGGTTCAGGCGTCCGCCGTGCTCGTCGTGGTGGTCGGCGTCGGCGTCGTCGAACCATACGCCGCCGTCGGCCAGGTAGCGGAAGCGGATGGGCTGCTGCGACGGGACGGTGAGACTCACCTGGTAGGTGCCGTTGTCCTTGCGCTGCATCGGGTGGGCGTAGGGGTCCCAGTCGTTGAAGTCGCCGACCAGTGAGATCCCGCCCAGGGGCTGGTCGGCCGGCACGGTGAAGGTGAGTTTGACCTGCCCGTTCTTGGTTGGCTTACCGCGTTTGATCATCGAAGTTCTCCTGACATCACTGTCTCCATGGGTGGCCGGCCGTGGTCGTGGTGACGGTGGGGCGCGAAGGCCGCGCCATCTCCCCGAATGTGCGTCCTCCCGGACGGGCCACGATCGGGAAGCCGACATCAAGTCACGGACAAGCCGGTAACGATCCACATGGTTAGTTACCGTCTGTGATGACTTAACAACATGGTGTATCGACTTTTGGGCGGTATAACGTCCGACTTTGACGAGATCATGGTGGTTAACCGGTCCACGGGACGCGCTCAGAGGATTTTTGCCCTTCTGGCTCCCGTGTCGGGATTGAGGTGAAGAAGGAACTGGCGCCGCGATGGCGGCGCGGGTGGTGCGCGTGCCGGGATCGGCGGCGCGGGCAACCCCGTGTACTGATATCGGCGGCGCGGGCAACCCCGTGTACTGGTATCGGCGGCGCGGGAAAAGCGGTGTGCCGCCTCCCTGATCCCCGGTGAAAGATGGGCCGTATGAACATACGGCCCATCTCGCCGTCGCTGCTGGTCGAAGAGCTCGCCGACCGGATAGCCGCGGAGCCTTCGGGTTCCTGGGTGCGGGTGGCGCTCGACGGCGCACCGGCGGCGCAGCCGGAACGGCTCGCGGACGCGCTGGTCGACCCGCTCCGCCTGCGTGGCCGCGAGGTTCTCCGGGTGTCCTCCGGTGACTTCCTGCGTCCGGCGTCGCTGCGCTTCGAGTACGGCCGGACCGATCCGGACGTCTTCTACACCGACTGGCTCGACACGGGAGCCCTGTTTCGCGAGGTGCTCGGCCCGCTCGAACCCGGCCGCTCGGGCAAGGTGCTGCCGACGCTCTGGGACAGCGTCACCGACAGGGCCACCCGTGCGCCCTACGTCACCGTGCCGCCGGGCGGGGTGCTCCTGCTGGACGGTGCCCTGCTGCTCGGCCAGGGGTTGCCGTTCGATCTGACCGTTCATTTGTGGCTCTCACCGGGTGGCCTCGCCCGCCGTACTCCCGAGGAGTGGCGGTGGACCCTGCCCGCCTACGCGCGCTACGAGCGGGAGGCCGAGCCGGTCGGCGTCGCCGACGTCGTCGTCCGTGCCGACGATCCGAGGCATCCGGCGATCGTCAGGCGGTCGTGACGCCCGGCCGGCGCCGTACTCGCGGGTCGCGACCGATGTCCGACGTATGAACGGATTGCGACCGATGTCCGACGCGTGAGCGGGTCGCGTTCCCCCGGAACGCGACCCGCTCACACGCGCCTGATCGCCTGACTAGACCCCGGCGCGCGAGGGCATCCTGCTCTCGCCGTAGGTCTCCTCGAGCATCTCCCCGCTCATTCCGCGCGAGTCGGTATGCGTCTCCTCGATCCGCAGCGCGATTCCCAGCGCGAAGAAGGTCGGCGCCCACTGGCCGATGAAGATCCCCCACCGGTCGGCGCGGTCCATTCCGGCGTTCTCCATCGAATTGGAAGCCAGCCAGGACGCGAACGACAGACCGATCGAAGCAGCCCCCGCCGTGTACATCATGCCGGACTTTACGCCCATCTTGTGAAGCATATTGATCATTTTGTCCCCCTGATGATGGTTCGTCCTTATCGTTACCACTTGATGTCAGATGTAACCGATCGTCGGGAAACGTGATTCGCCGTGCCGTACCCGGCGGATCGATCAGGGGCCTCCGGGACGGGTGTCACCGGCCTCGTCTGCCTGCCTGCGCAGCTCCTCGCGGCGGCCCTCCAGCTCGTCGGCGAGGGCGTCCTGCTGGTCGGCCATGTTGATCAACGCCGACCGCTCGGCGGCGTCCGTCGGGCCGATCTCGCCGACCTGTCTGCGCAGCTCGGAGGCCTCGGTGCGCAGTCGCGACATGTCCTTCTCCACCTGCCTGAGTTCCTCTTGAATGCTCATTCGTTGTCCATACCCCCGCTTTCGGCCTCGATTCCAGAGGACCGGCCGCGATCGAGACCCTCGGAGCGCGGCCGGCGTCGCCGCAGGCGAACGGTCAGCGTCGCCGCAGCCGGTAGGCCAGCGCCCCGGCGACCGCCAGCACCAAGACGGCGGCCACCGCGTACGGCGGGCGCCACCAGGAGTCCCGTTCCACGGCCGCGGTGGTGGTCGCGTCGTTCAGGGATCCCATCGCCCGGGGGGACGGGGAGGAGAAGGACGCAGACGGGGAGGAAGGCACGGTCGGCAGGTCGGCGCCGCGGCCCGCACGGAAACCAGGTGGGTGGACCTCGCCCCAGTAGTCCTTCCGCGGTCCGATCGCCTTCCGCAGGTCTCCCGGGACCGGATCGACCTTCAGGCTCCCCGGCACGGTGAGGGTGCCGATCGAATAGGGGGCGAACCACCCCTGGACGGCCTTCACCTTCCAGGTCCCGGCCGGCAGCGAGACCGCCGCCGCGTAGTGGGCCGGTTCCCGCAGCTCCACGCCGGTGAAGTGGACGCTCCTGGTCCCGTCGATGAACGTCAGCCCGACCTCGCCCAGGTCGGGGCCCTGATAGGGGTGCGTGCCGTGCTGGAGCAGCCAGAAGCCGAGCGTGTAGGTCGTGTGCGGGCGCACCTCCGCCGGAACCGGGTCCATGGAGGTGATCGCCCAGCCGCCCGCCCGGGCCGGTGCCGCCAGGGCGAGCACGGGGGTGAGGATCGCCAGGATCAGCAGGATTCTTCTCATACCGGTGATACACCGGCCGGACCGGCCGGGTTCCGGCGTGCGGCGGGATCGCGGTCTCCTGCCGCATGCCGTACTCCGCCGGGCATGGGCCGGCCGCCTTCGGCGGGATCGCGGTCTCCTGCCGCATGCCGTACTCCGCCGGGCGTAGGCCGGCCGCCTCCCGGCGGGGGATTGCCGGCGGATGCCGATGTCCGAGGCTTGGACCATGCACGGTCATCAGCGGTTCGGTTACGGCGTCGCGGCGCTGCTGCTCGCCAGCAGTGCCTTCCACCTGGTCGTCTACGCCGTCGACGGCGGCGGCTGGGCGGGGCCGGTCTCGTGGCGCAAGCCGATACTGTTCGGGTTCTCGTTCGGGGTGACGCTGGCCTGCCTGGTCTGGGTCACCGGCAGACTCCGGCCCGTCCCCCGCCGTGGCGGGTGGCTCGTCGGCATGCTCGGCGTGGCGAGCTTCGTCGAGGTCGCGCTGATCGGCCTCCAGCGCTGGCGCGGCGTGCCCTCCCACCTCAACTTCGCCTCTCCGGTCGACGCGGCGGTGTCCGCCACCCTCGCCGGGTTCGCGATCGTCGGCCTGATCCCGCCGATCGTCATCATCGCCTTCCTGGCGTTCCGCGGTCTGGACGCGCCGCCGAGCATGCGCCTGGCGATCCGTGCGGGCATGGCCGTCCTGCTGCTCAGCCTGCTCTCCGGCGCGGCGCTGATCGCCAACGGAAGGGCCATCGGACTGCCGCCCCAGGCGACCGATCTGTCGATCTTCGGCACGGCCGGGCAGCTCAAGGTGCCGCACGCGATAACCCTGCACGGCCTCCAGGTGCTGCCCGCGCTCGCCGCCCTGCTGACGCTGACCGCCTGGACCGAACGCGCCCGGACCCGGCTGGTCGCCCTGGCCGTCGCCGGCTACGGCGGGCTCGTCGCGGTGAGCGCGCTGCAGGCCGCGCAGGGGCTCGCGCCGGCCGACCTCACCGTGATCTCCGGAGTCCTGCTGACGGGGAGCGCCACCGCGCTCGCCGTCGCGGGAGCGATGACGCTGGCCAGGCTGCGAACGGGAGGGCGGACGGGATCGCCGGCCGCCGCTTCGCGTCTCAACGCGGAGCGGACGTACTGATCCGGGCGAGCGCCCCGGTCTCGAGCGCCACCCACAGCGCGCCGTCCGGACCGGCCGCGATACCGTGCGGCTCCGAGGACGGGGTCGGCAGCTCGTGCTCGTCGATCCGTCCGTCGGGAGTGATCCGCCCGACGCGGTTGGCGCCCCATTCGGTGAACCAGCAGTCGCCGTCCGGGCCGGCGACGATGGCGTGCGGTCGGGCCCCGCGGTCGGGGAGCGGGAACTCGTCGATCCGCCCGCCCGGCTCGATCCGGCCGATCTGACCCGCGCCGATCTCGACGAACCACAGCGCGCCGTCGGCGCCGGCGGTGATGCCCACGGGGGCGGCGCCGGCGGTCGGCAGCGGGTGGACCGTGATGTCACCGTCCATGCCGATCCGGCCGATCGCGTTGGCCTGGTTCATCGTGAACCACAACCCGTCGTCGGGGCCCGCGGCGATCGCGGACGGGAACGCCCCCGCGACCGGGAGCGGGAACTCGGTCACCGCGCCGCCGGTCGTGACGCGGCCGATCCGGCCGGCATCGGTCTCGGTGAACCACAGCGCGCCGTCGGCTCCGGACGCGATCCCGAACGGCCCGGCGTCCGGCGTCGGCAGCGGGAACGAACCGATCTCCCCCTCCGTGGTGATCCGGCCGATCCGGTGACTTCGGTACTCGGTGAACCACAGGGCGCCGTCCGGGCCGGAGGTGATGACCGTCGGCCCGCACGAGGCCGGATCGAGCCGGTGGGTGGTGAGCTCCCCGTCCGTGGTGATCCGGCCGATCAGGCCGTGATGGACCATCGTGAACCACAGGGCGCCGTCCGGCCCCGCGGTGATCCCGTACGGCCCGGCGTCGCGGCCGGACACCTGGAGCTCCTTCACGGAGACGGTCGGGACATGTGACATGGTGGGTTCCCCTTTCGGACCGGCTCCGGGCCGGGACGGATGACAAAGATCGTGCTGGGTCGGATGACGGGTCTCAGACGAGGCGGCCGTCGCGCATCTCGATCTCGGTGCCGGTGAACCGGCTGCGCAACGCGCGATCGTGGGAGACGACCACGAGGGCGCCCCGGTAGGCGCCGAGGGCCTCCTCCAACTCCTCGACGAGGGTGAGCGAGAGGTGATTGGTCGGCTCGTCGAGCAGCAGCAGGTCGGCCTCACCGGTCAGCAGCCTGGCCAGGGCGAGCCGCCGTCGCCGGCCGACCGACAGCGCCCCGACCGGCGTCCGCAGGTCCTCGGGCCGGAACAGGCCCATCGACAGCAGCCGGGCGCGGTGCTCGTCGGGATATCCGGGCCGGCCCTCGGCGTACGCGTCGAGGACGCTCCGCTCCGGAAGGACCGGAGGCGAGTCCTGCGGCAGGTGGCCGATCCGGCCCCGGTGCCGTACGGTCCCGTCGTCGGGTGCGAGGTCACCGGCGAGGATCCGCAGGAAAGTGGACTTGCCCGCGCCGTTGGCGCCGTGGACCAGCAGTCGCTGCCCCGGCTCGACGGTGAAGGAGTCCACCGAGAGCCGGTCTCCCACACGGACGGCGCGCAGCTCGGCGACCGATCCGCCGGCCGTGCCGTGCCTGAACAGCCCCGCGAACCGCAGGGGCTCCGGCGGCTCGGGCACCGGGTCGTCGTGAAGCCGGCGCAGGCGTTCCTGCGCCTGGCGGACCCGGCCGGCGACCGAGCTCTGCACCCGTCCCGCGTTGCGGTCGTAGGCCATCTTGTTGCCGTCCTTCATGGCCCGGCCGTGCGCGACGCGGTGCGCCGTGGTCGCCGCGAAGGTCTCCACCCGCTTGGTCTCCTCGCACCAGTCGGCATAAGCCTGCTCCCAGCGCTGCCGGGCCGCCGCCTGCTCGGCGAGGAAGCCCGTGTAGCCGCCGCCGAACCGGGTGACCCCACCCCCCTCGACCTCCAGGATCGAGGTGGCCACCCGGTCGAGGAAGAACCGGTCGTGGGACACCGCGACCACCGTGCCTCGGTGCGCCCGTAGCCGTTCCTCCAGCCAGGCCGTCGAGGCGGCGTCGAGATGGTTGGTCGGCTCGTCGAGCAGCAGGATCTCCGGGGAGGCCGCCAGCAGGCAGGCGAGGCCGAGCCGGGCCTGCTCGCCGCCGGACAGGCCGCCCAGCGGGCGGTCGCGGCCGAGGTGCCCGAGGCCGAGGTCGTGCAGCGCCTTGTCGACCCGGGCGTCGGCCTCGTAGCCGCCGCGCGCCTCGTAGGCGCTGAGCAGGTCGCCGTATTCGGCGAGCCGGTCCTCGGTGAGGTCGGCCTCCAACTCCCGCATCCGCCGTTGCATGGCGCGCAACTGCGCGAGCGCGGCGTCGACGGCGTGCTGGACGGTCTGTTCGGGGGGCAGACCGATGGTCTGGCCGAGATGGCCGATCCCGCCGCCGGCGGTGACGACGACCTCGCCGTCATCGGCCACCTCGACGCCGGCGATCAGCCGCAGCAGGGTGGACTTGCCTGAACCGTTCTCCCCGACGATCCCGACGCGCTCGCCGGGCTTGACGGTGAAGGAGACGTGGTCAAGAACCGGCTGCTCGCCGTACGCCTTGGAAACTTCTCGCAGGGTGAGTTGAGTGGACAGGACGGGCCTCCGGAACACGATGGGAACTGGTCGTCGCGGTGTTCGGTGAAAGGCCCATGGCCACTGCGCTCCTTCGCTGTCTTAATGCAACTGAGTTGTATTAAGATGGAGTATGCCCGATGTGCCGCAACATGTGCAACCGGAGGTGGTCATGACGTCGACCGGAGCGGTCAGGCCTGGCGGGCGCACCGCGAGAGTGCGCGAGGCCGTGCGCAGGGCCACCCTGGCCGAGCTGGCGGAGAAGGGATACGAGGGCCTGACCGTGGAGGGCGTCGCCCTGCGCTCCGGCGTGCACAAGACCACGGTCTACCGGCGCTGGGGCAGTGTGGAGGGGCTCGCCGCCGACGCCCTCGACCTGGCGGGGGGCGAGCCGTGGCCGGTTCCCGACACCGGCACGATCGAGGAAGACCTGCGGGAGCTGACCCGCCTGGTGGTGACCGGCTTCGCCGATCCCGAGACGGGGCCGATCTCGACCGCCTTCATCTCGGCCTCCGCGCGGAACCCGGTCGTCGCCGGGGCCCTGCACGCGTTCTTCGCCGCGCGCCATGAGCAGTCGGCGCCCCTGGTCACCCGGGCGGTCGAGCGTGGCGAACTGCCGGTGGGCACCGATGCCGCCGACCTGGTCAGGACCGCCGTCGCGCCGCTGTACTACCGGCTGTTCATCAGCGGCGAGCCGGTGGACGAGCGGGTCGCCGACCGCGCGGCCGCGGCGGCCCTGGCGGCGGCCCGCGCCGGGGTGCTACAGGAGCCCTGACGGCGCGTCATCGGCCCGTGGCCGGGCCCGGGCGGTCCGTCAGGTCCGCGTACACGCGTAGCAGCAGGTCGTGCAGCAGGGCGCGCTCGCGCTCGTCGAGGGGCGCCAGCACGGTGTCGCGGACGGCGGCGGCTTCGGCGGTGAGCGAGGTCAGCGCGGCGCGGCCGGCGGGGGTGGCCGTCACGCGGACGCGCCGCCGGTCCACCGGATCGCGGGTCCGCTCGGCGTAGCCGGCCGCGGTCAGCTCGTCGATCACCTTGACCACATCGCTGGGGTCGATGTCCAGCCGTGCGGCGAGGTCGCGCTGGGCGTGCGGGCCGAAGTCCGTCAGCGCGGCCAGGACCGCCATGTGCCACAGGCGCAGCCCCCTGCCCCCGAGTTGCTCGGCGAGCCGGACCCGCGAGGCCTTGCCCACCTTCGACAGCAGGTAGGTCGTCAGCGCGGTCAGGGTGGGCGGTGTCTCGTCCATGGTCTCTATTGTAGGGTTGAACCAATCATTGGTCATCACCTATGAATAGGGGTGTGATGGACGCACTTCACCCGCGCCTGCTGGTGGGCCGGTTCGCCGACTGCTTCCGGTTCTACGACGCGGTGCTGCCGGAGTTGATCGGGGCCAGGCGCACGCGGGGCGCCGAGAGCGGGCCGTACGCGAGCTGGGACGTCGGCACCGAGGGCGTGCTGATGCTGTTCGACCGCGCCGCGATGGCCGCGGTGACCGGCACCACCGGTCTGCCGGCCGAGGCGGCGGCCCAGGATCGGGCCATGCTGGTCAGCCGCGTCGGCGACGTGGACGCCGGCTTCGAGCTGTGCCTGCGCCACGGCGGGCGCCCCGTCGCGCCGCCCGCCGACCGCCCGGAATGGGGTCCCGGCCTGCGGACCGCGCATCTACGGGACCCGGACGGCAACCTCCTCGAACTCCAGTCGTACTGAACCGCCCCGGAAGGGGAGACGTTGCGCGCGGCACGGCCACCTGGCCGTGCCGTCCGCCGAGAGGCGTCCGCATGGCGCCGGTGACCACGGACGGCCAGAATGTGACCAGCAGCCATCCCTGACCCTTCGTATGACCCGTCACAGGGCGATGTCACATCCGTAACACGCGATGGCAACGCTCATAGGCTTGTGGTGGTCTGGAGTGCGGACGGGCAGGACCCGGAACATCGTCAGATGGCCGTCCACGGCGCGGACGGATGGGCCGGTGAACTCTCGCCCGTGGCCACGGTAAACGTTGTTTTCCCGGCCCGCTCCTTCAACGTTGGCCGTTGAGGAAGCCGATCACCACCGCGCCCCACCAGCAGACCTGGGAAATGAACGCGGTGGTGGCGCCCCAGGCCAGCAGGCGCGGCGGGAGCGAGGTGGGCCCGCCTTGCTCCATGCGCCGGCTGAGCAGCCCTGTCTGCAGGCCGTTGAGGGTGAGCAGGAGGACCAGCGCCAGCTTGGTGCGGGTGAGGGGAGAGGCGAGGTCGGGGTGGAGGATCACGCCGCTGACGACGAGCCCGGCAAGCCCCGTCCAGACCGGCAGGTGCAGGCGGGTGGTGCTGACCAGAATGTCACTCAGGGTGCAACGACCAACCATCCAGAGCAACCCGTGGTAGTCGGCGACCAGGACGGCGCCGAAGCCCAGCACCAGGGAGGCCAGGTGGACGAAGAGCGCAACGGTGCGCAGCGTGAGGTCGGCCTGCAGGTGAGCGGAGACCCATACACAGCCCAAGAGCGCCAAGCATGCCAGCAGCGCGGCCGCCCCAACCGTCCACCAAGAGTCATATAGGCGTAGCGGCCTGGCGGCCGGATGGGGTTTTGAGAGCACGACTGCGACAGACGTCTGCGGGGGGGACATGGGGTTCTCCTGGAACAGTGGAAGTTAGGCAAGGCACACCTAACACACTCGGCGAGTGTAGCGGGCTACGGTCGATCACTCCCAGCCGGGGATGAATATCCCCCGATACGCCCCAAAACACGATAAAACCCGGCTTGACTGGCGGGCCTGAGCGACCTGCAACGTCACCCCCGGTCGTTTTCGGCATGGGCCGGCAGGCCGCGAGCGCCTCCGGCGTACGGCGTCGCCGTCCCTGCGGCCACCACTTCCGCCAGGATGCGGCGATCCACGGACGCATCGACCGCGCTCATGGCCAGGCGCTGCGGCTCGGCCACTCCAGCATCTCAACCTCCGCCTGCACCGGACGGTCGACTGCGCGCCACCCCCAGGCTTGAGCGATCTCCCGGATCGATCGGCCCGCATGCCAATGCACCAAGATCTCCGCAATGTCGATCACGCGGAACGTCCTCCGCGCCATGATCGGCTCCCCCCGAGCCCCCTGCCGGACTACAAAAAGGATCATGGACGTCGCTGACCAGGTCCAGACGACACGCACACGCCGTGACTTGGCTCAATAGCCTGAACAAACTCCCAGGAGCTGGCTCAATACCCTGAGCGCGATCTTGTCGGAGTGGCTCAATAGCGGGCTCTTGGTCACTTTCTGGGGACGGTCACGTTGGGTGACCGTCCTGGCTCAGTTGAGCAGCGCGATCTTTCTGATCAGGTCGAGATTGGCTCGGCCGAACATGAGCCTCTTCCAGAATTTGATCTTGCAGATGATGCCTTCGACGGCGCCGGATGAGTAAGTCAGGGTGAGCCCGGCTCGGACCGCGTCGTAGTCCTGTTCGAGGCCGCGGGCGAGGGAGTGGAGGGCGGGCAGGTCGTCGGTGCGGACGGCGGTGATCCAGTCACCCAGGCGATGGCCTTGGCGTTCGGTCATCATCGTGGCGAAGTCACGGACGTGTCGTGTGGTGGCCGCCAGTTCGGGGCTGCGTTCCAGGATGCGGGCGAGGTGTTGGGTCTCGTGTTCGGTCAGGTGGTCGGGGTGGGTCATGATCCACCGGATGACGCGTCGGGGCTTGGGCGGCGCCGGGGCTGCGGGTGCGGGTCGTGCGCAGCTCGGGTCCGGACGCGTGGGCGAGGGCGGGGTTCCCCGGAATTGGTGTAGGTAACGGCGCACGGATTGGACACTGCCGGTCCATCCACGGGCCTGGAGTTCGGCGTGCAGGACGCTCGCGTTGGTGCGGCCTTCGTTCCAGCGCTGGTTGAGGTAGGGCTTGAATCCGTCGAGGGTGCCGGTGCGGTGGGTGGATTTGAACAGGACCTCCTCAAGGTTCTGGGCTCGGGTGAACCGGCCGACGGTCGCGCGGCCGATCCCCAGCCGCCGGGCGATCTCGGTCTTGGAGTGGCCTTCCTCCAGCAGGGCGTGGATGGCGGCGTATCGTTCCCGGTGACGGGCGACCACAGGGCGTTCACGTCCCAGCACGTCGTGAGCGCCGTCCTGTGGCGGTATCGGCTCGGCTGCCGGGTCGTGCGGCTGAGCGTGCGGGAGCGGCGTCTCCTGCGCTTCTTCCTGCGTCATGGGTTCCGATTCCGGTTCGCGCAGGTGGGCACGGTGGGCGATGACGGTCTTCTCCACCGCCTTGCCCAGGTCTTGCCACAGGTGGAACCTGTCGGCCACTTGCTGGGCTTCGGGCGCTCCCTGCCTGGCTCCGGCGGCGTAGGCTCCGGCACGATCTCGGCAGATCACGCGGACGCCGGGGTGAGCGCGAAGCCAGTCGGTGAGCGTGCCGGCCTCCCGGTCGGGCAGCACGTCGATGATCCGGTGCCGCCGGTGCTCATCGGCCAGGTCGACCAGGACGCTGGCGTAGGAGTGGCCTTTGCGTTTGGCCCAGTCATCGACACCCAGCACGGCGACCTGCCCCACCTCGGGGTCGGGCAGTGCCCTGATCAGCCGGAGCAGTGTGCACCGGGAGACGATCACGCCGAGTACACGCGCCAGCCGGCTCCCCGCGCTGCCCGCCAAGGCCAGCGCGATCCGTTCCAGTAAGACCCGTAATCCGGCCGTGCGCCGCTGATGCCGTTCGGTCAGCCCGTTCACCTGCTCGGCGAATGTGGTCAGCGGGCATCCGGTGTTGCCGCAGACAAACCGGCGGACCTCCAGCTCGATCAGCACCGGCCGCCCACCGCACGACAGGTCGTGCAACCGGCGCCGATACCGGTCGTGCACTCGCGATGAGGCCCGGCCGCACCCACGGCATTCGGCCCCTTCGGCACGCGTGCGCGCGACGATCCGTACCCCCTCGCCCTGGTCCTCCATTCGCTCCACGGACAGGCCATTGAGCTGTGGGAACAGAGTTGCCAGGAGGCGGGCCTGGTCGTTGGACGGGGCAAGCGGCACAATGATCCCTCTGCGGTCGTTCCGGATGATCAGATCGTGGTGATCCAGATCGTGACGGAACGGCCGCAGCCACGCGCACCGCGTTACATGATCGCGACTTTCACGTAATTGAGCCACCCACCACCGCTCGCTCCACGCAATGGAGCCGGCTCAAGCTGACGGCCTTGGATCGCGGACAGTCACCGCTCCCCAGAGAGTGACCAAGAGCCCAATAGCGTGACCGCTGACACAGAAGAACCTGTTCTTATCGCGCGGTGTGCCGGAGGATCGCGGCGGAGATGCGAGGCAACGCCGGTGGCGGGAGCTCGTGTCCCATTCCCTCGATGAGCAGGAACTCGCTGTCGGCGATCGCGGCTGCCAGAGCCCTGCCGTGGGCGACGGGCGCCATCGGATCGTCCGACCCGTGAATCACCAGAGTCGGGACGGTGATCGAGCCGACGAGCCCGGAGCGGTCACGCGAGGCGAAGACCGCGAGGATGTGGTTCTGCGAGGCGGGGGCCATGCCGGTGGCACCCTCGATCTCTCGTTCGATGACCGCGCGCGTGGCGGCCTCGTCGAACGCCGTCAACCGTCCGGAGAGAATGCGAGCCAGATCGAGGTGCGCCTCGACGCGCTGCTCCCGGGTGCTGGGCGGATTGGCGACCTGCTCGGCGTCCCAGGCGGCCAGCTGTGGATCCCGGGGCGTGCCCCGGAAGGTGTTGGTCGCGGGATCGAGGGGCTCGGCGCTCGACATGATGACCGTCAGACTGCGCAGCCGGTCGGCGTGCTCGAGCGCGATCTCTTGAGCGATCATGCCGCCCATCGACGCGCCGACCACGTCGGCGATGGCGATGCCCAGGCCGTCGAGCAGGTCGATCGCGTCCTGCGCCAGGTCGGTCATGGTGTACGGCCGGGCCTCGAAGTCGACGCGGCTGGACAGCCCGGTGTCCCGGTTGTCGTAGCGGATGACATGGCGTCCATCCTCTTGGAGGAGCCGGCAGAGCTCATCGGGCCAGGTGGTGCCTCGGGCGCCGAGGCCCATCACGAGCAGCAGTGCGGGATCGGCCGGATCCCCGAACGTCTCGCACCACAGACGGATCCCATCGGTCTCGACTACGCGTTCCACTGTGTTCTGCCCTTCGTTCTGGCTCGGACGGATCGTGGCGACCGGCATCACGGCGCTGTGACGTCCCGCACGAGGGCAAGCGCTCACGGACCGTCCGGCGAGTCCGTGTTCTCTTCCGTGATGCCTCTACGAGAAAAGTATACGCAGGTTAACCTTTTAACTTGAACGGTCGAAGCCCTCACTGCTCGGCCGACGCTTGCAGTACGGCGTGCATCTGCGCCCGCAGATGCACGCTCAACGCTTGGGCGTCACTGCTCAGCCGCGCGGCGAGCACCGATGTGACCATCCCCATGACGGAGGTGACGGCGATTCTCGCCGCGAGGTCGGACAGTTCCGGTCGCACCTCGATCAGCAGGCCGACCCATTCCTCGCGCAACCTTCGCATCTGGCGGTTGAGCCGCCGCCGGTCCCGCTCCGGCAACCACGGCAGCTCGCTCTGCATGACCAGGGTCAGATCCGGGTTCTCCACGGAGAACCCGGCGAACCAGTCCACCAGGGCGATCAGCGCCTCCCGCGGCTCCCGGTCCTGATCGGCCAGTACGGCCTGCATCCCCTCCTGCAGACGCTCCAGTGACAGCTCGATCAGGGCCAGGAGAATGGCCTGCTTGCTGGGGAAGTGCCGGTAGACCGCAGGTCCGGTGATGCCCGCCGCGGTTCCGATGTCGTCGATGCCGGTGTCGGCGTAGCCTCGCTCCACGAAGAGCCGAGCGGCCCGTAGCAGGATGACGCGCTTGCGCACCCCGTGCTTGCGCCCCTGCGCGATGAGCGATTCCAGCTCGTCGGACTCGGCCACTGGCATATCCTCCAGAGCAAAAAGGGAACTACAGTTAACTTATCCTGGTCGGCTCGCCGGGCCGGTCAACGCCCGGCCCGGCGGGATGAATTCTGCCGCAGAAGTCCAGGAACGCCCTCCGAAGCGCAACGGCGGCCCGGACGGCTGCGGGCTCCTGTGGGGACGGACCGTTGCCCCTGCTCATCCGGACACTTGCGACCTGGGTCCCATGTGCCTTACAGCCCGCGCTCCGTGCGCCTTACGGTCCGTGCTCCGTGCGCCTTACGGTCCGTGCTCCGTGCGCCTTACGCTCGCGCTCCGTGCGTGGCCGGGCCGTGTCCGGTACGGCGGCCGGACGTCCGGCAGCCGCGTGCGACAGAATTCGACTGTCCGAGACACCGCTCAACCGAATGAGGACTCTCATGCATGATCCTCGCGCCCTCCTGGAAATGGGGGACGAAGCCGTACGCCGCCTCGCCCGACGCGGCCACACCCTGGACCTCGCCCGGCTGGAAGGACTTTCCTCCCGGCGCAACAAGAGCGTCCAGTCGGCTGACGAGCTGCGTGCCGAGTCCAACCGCGTCGCCCAGGAGGTCCCGAAGGTCGCCCGCGCGGGCGGCGACGTCTCCGAACTCAAGGACCGTGCCCGCCGGCTCAAGGAGCGGATCCGCGACGCCGAGGCCGAGCAGGTGGCGGCCGAGGCCGAACTGCGCGACTTCCTGCTGGGCGTTCCCAACCTCCCCCTGGACACCGTGCCCGACGGTGACTCGGAGGACTTCGCGGTCGAGGTCCGCCGCCACGGCACTCCCACGTCGTTCTCCTTCGAGCCCAAGGACCACGTCGATCTCGGCGAGGCCATGGGCATCCTCGACTTCGGACGCGCCACCAAGCTGTCCGGGCCGCGCTTCAGCGTCGCCAGGGGCGCGGGAGCCGCGCTCGAACGCGGTCTCGCCGCCTTCTTCCTCGACCTGCACACGCGCCGGCACGGCTATACCGAGTGTTCGGTGCCCCACCTGGTCACACCCGAGGTCATGACCGGCACCGGCCAGCTCCCCAAGTTCGAGGAAGACCTGTTCAAGAGCGGCGTCGGGTCGAGGGAGCTCTATCTGATCCCCACGGCCGAGGTGCCCCTGACGAACCTGCACGCCGGGGAGATCCTCGACGCCGCGGCGCTGCCGTTCGCCTACACCGCCCACACGCCGTGCTACCGCTCCGAGGCGGGCTCCTACGGCCGTGACACCCGCGGCATCCTCCGTCTGCACCAGTTCTCCAAGGTCGAGCTCGTGCGGATCTGCGCGGCCGAGGAGTCCCAGGCCGAGCTGGACAAGATGCTCTCCCACGCCGAGGCCTGCCTGCGGGAGCTGGACCTGGCCTACCGGGTGATCATGCTCGCGGCCGGTGACACGGGGTTCTCCGCGCAGGTCACCTACGACATCGAGGTCTGGCTGCCGACCCAGCAACGCTACCGGGAGATCTCCTCCTGCTCCGACTGCGGCACCTTCCAGGCCCGCCGGGCCGCCATCCGGGTGCGCGACAAGGACGGCAGGAAGTCCTTCGCCGCCACCCTGAACGGCTCCGGCCTGCCCGTCGGCCGCACCATGGCCGCCGTGATGGAGCAGTACCAGCAGCGGGACGGTTCCATCGTCATGCCGGACGTCCTCGTCCCCTATGTGGGGTTCAAGGCGATCGGCCCCGACGGGACACCCCAGAGGTGACGCACCGGCTCCCGCCGCCGTGGGCGGCGGGAGCCGCCGTTGCGCCCGCCGCCGTTGCGCCCGCCGGCGGCCGTGCCCGCCGGCGGTGTGCGCGCGAGGCCCGGTGATCGGCCCTCAACGCGCGTGCGACAGCCGATGGAGGTCGCCCTGGATGAGGCGGAGCTCTTCCAGCGCCCGGCTCGCACCGGTCCGGCGCGACAGCGTCCACGCCTGGCGGGCGACTCCGGCCAGGCGCTCGCTCTCATGCGCGTCGGCGTACGCGTGCGCGAGGCGGGCCATGTTGTAGGCCGTGATGTAGTTCGACGGAGCCCCCGGGATATCCCGTTCCAAGATCTCGATCGCGTCGGCGGGATGGTGGAGCTGGATGAAGCATCCGGCGGCCAGGGCGTTGTGGAAGCCGGTGGAGTAGTCGAACCCGCCGGACGCGTCGTCCTTCACGTTCTCCTCGGAAGCCTCGGCCGTCTCCTCGGCCGACTCCTCCAGGCGGCGGTGGCACATGTCCTCGGCTCCCGCCATGGCGTGGCCCTGCGCCTCGTGCCGGCGGGCCATCGCGTCCAGCGGGGGCGGGGAGACGACGTGCTCGCGAGCGGCGACGGCGAGGTCGATCAGCCGCTCGGGGTTGCCCCGGGCGTCCTGGAGCCCGGCCCGGCGGGCCAGCGTGTAGGCCACCAGCCGCTCGTCCCCGGCCTGATGCGCCGCCAGCAGGGCGCGGTCCGACCACGCCAGCGCCTCGCCGAGGTCACCGGCCTCGTAGTGCATGCGGCTGATCACCTCGGCGTCCTCCGCGCTGAGCATGAGCAGCGCCTGGCGGACGCCCGACCTGGCGTCGCGGTGCAGCCCGTCGATCGCGGCGAATACGGGAGACAGGGCGCCGATCGTACGGGCCGGACGGAGATCGGGACGAAGATCCGGGCGGGAGTAGGCTCTCAGGACGGTCCGGAAATAGGCCACCGTCTGGTCGTCGGCCCGCCGGGGGTCCTCGATCGCCCGGCCGGTGCGCTCCTCCTCCTCGGCCGAGAACGTCCCCGCCATCAACGGGATGCCGGTCAGGTGGTGCCAGAGCGTCGTGCCGGCGGCCTCCCCGCTGAAGAGGTCCGCCTCGTTCATGTCGAAGGCCCGGCAGAACAGCTCCGAGTACAGCTCGTCGGGCCGTCGCTCGCCCGCCTCCCAGGAGCGGACCATCTCCACGAGCTCGTCATGGGAGGGCAGGCGATCACGGGTCGTGTCGTCCGCGGCCTCGGTCAGCCGTCTGCCGAGTTCCTGACGGCTCCACAGGCGGCCGTGCCGCCAGGCGCGCAGGCGGGCGGCCCAGGTCGGAATGTCGATGGAGATCATCGGTGCATCCTCTCGACACATGGGCGGGAAAAGACATTTAACCCACCCGGGGACATCCGCCCCCATTCTCCCCCGTTCATTGTCGGCTGTTTTCACAAGAATGCTAAAAACTCGGACGGCGACCGTATCGGCCCCGGCCACCGCACCCACTTCGCCGCGCGCCGGCGCCCTGCCCGCCCGTGCACGGGCGGGCAGGGCCCTGACCTCAGTTGTCGGTGCAGAAGGGGTGGATGCGGCAGTTCGTCAGCCGGGCCGCCTCCGTGGCGACCGGCTCACGCTCCTGCAGACCCTGGAGGTCCTGAACGTCAGAGGACATGGTTTTCACCTCCCTCGCCGATTCCACGGCCGCGCGGACGCGGCACCGCCTGTCCGAAACCGCCGCCTCCTGGGGGAAGGCGGTGGACCTGTGACGGGGAATCGCCGTCGTTCCCCATGACGTCGTCGAGCATCCACAGCCGCGCGTTGCGGTGACGCAGCCGGATGAGGAAGGCGAGGACGCCCGCCGTACCGCCGAGAAACGTCGGGGTGACCCTGGCGCGGGGGTCGGGCACCAGGAGCCTGCCGAAGCGGTTGACGGCTCTGGCCGCCAGGCACCCGGCCAGATCCTCCGCCCAACGGAGGTATCGGCCGTCGGCCGTGAAATCCGCCATGTCGAGGAGGAAGTCACCCTCGCCGGGAAGGCCGTGACACGGCACCGACCCCGTCTGCCACCGGGTGCGGTGGACCGCGACCGCCGCCTTCTCGGCCAGCAACAGCGCGGCCGGATCCCCAGTGGCGCTCCAGTAACGGATGAGGAAGGAACCGATTCCCGACGACCCGCTGCACCAGTGGGGTCGGCGCGGGCGAAGCGTGCGCGGCTCGTCCGGGAGGGTCGGCCACCACGCGGTGTCACCGTCGAGGTCGGCGTGCTCGTAGAGGGCGTGGGCCACCTCGCGCACGCTCGCCATCCAGTCCGGCCGGTCGAAGGCGATGGCGGCGTACAGCAGCGCCGTGCCGATGCCCGCGCCGCCGTGCGCGAAGCCGAGATGGTCCGCGCCGGCGAGGCCGGAGTCGAACGATCGAGGCGTGGGCCAGCGGGGACGCCCGTCCTGGTACGAGCGCGCCTCGTGGAGGTTCTGGAACATCTCGGCGGCCCGCGCGCGGAGCCCGGGTTCGCCCGAGCGCAACGCGACGCGCAGGACGGCCATGCCGCAGCCGGCCAGGCCGTGCGTCACGTCGGGGCTCGGATGGTCCATCGGCAGCCGGCTCGCCGCCCACAGCGCGAACTCCCCGGCCTCGCCGTCACCCGCGATCTCCGCCGCGTCGTACAGGGCCCAGACGGCCCCCGAGCGCCCGAAGTACAGGCCGGGACGCCATGCCTCCTCGTCGGCGAGGCGGCGGCGGAGCCAGCGGACGGTGGCGGCGACCGCGCGGCCGACGGCACCCGCCTGCGCCGATCGGCGATCGCCGGATTCGGGGTGGTGATCGCCATGTTCCGTGAGCGAGGCCAGTGCCAGGACGCCGAGGATCCCCGCCGCGCCCCCGTTCACCGCGCACGGGTCCGCCTCGACGCCGTCGGCGACGTTGGGCCACGGTGACGGGCTGGCGTCGCGGGTGTCCATCGTCTCCGTCAGGCGCGCGAGCCCGTCGGCGACGAGATCGTCGATCCTCGCCGATGTCCTGCTCTCCTCGTCCGCGGCGGCGGGGGAACGGCTCGTCCCGTCCGGGATCGTGGGGAGGCGGTCCCGGACGTCGGCGCAGGAGGGAGGGTGGTTCTGGACGTCGGCGCCGGCGTCGGTGGGGAGACGGTCTCGGACGTCGGCGTCGGTGGAGAGGCGGTCTCGGACGCCGGCGTCGGTGGAGAGGCGGGCCGGGTCGAGCGCGTCCAGGAACTCCGCGCACCTGTCGAGCGACCAGCGCCGGTCGGGCTCTCCCAGCAGCCCTTCCACCAGCGGGCGCAGCAGGGCCAGCGGGGGATTGACGGCGGCGACCCGGCCGACGTGTTCGATGATGCGCCGCCCGCTCGCCGGTCCCGTCACGTCGTCCTCGGCCAGTCCCGGGGCGGCGCCGACCACGAGGAAGTACACCAGCGCGCCGAGAGCGTACAGATCGGCCGACTCCCGCGGGGCGGGGCGGAACCGTCCGCTGTGGGGCGACAGCTCGGGCGCCAGGTAGTCCGGGGTCCCGCCCACCATGACGACGGTCCCCGGCTCGGCCGCGTGCTCGAGATCGACCAGGCGCAGATCACCGCCGGGCAGGAGCATCACGTTGTCCGGGGAGAGATCACGGAAGACGTGGCCGTGACGGTGAACGGCCCGTATCGCCTCGACGAGGCGGACGGCGACGGGCACGACCTCCGCCGCCCCGTTGCCGAAACCGCTGTGGCCGACAGGCCCGGCGTGCTCTTCCGCCCAGCGTCGCAGCGTGGTTCCGGGCACGAACTCCTCGACGAGGAAGACGTGCCCTCCCTGCTCGAAGAAGTCCACCACGGCCGGCACGACGCCCGTGGCGGCGAGAGCGTCCAGGCAGGAGCGCTCGGCCCCCAGGCGATCCCGGGCGTCCTTGCCGCTGAGATCGGAACAGGCATGAGGACGCCCCTCCTTGACGATGACCTCCGCACCGGTCTTGGTGTCCTCGGCGATGTAGACGCCGCCCCGGTTGGCGTGCCGTACGGCCTCGCGGACGACGAAGCGGTCGTTCAGCACGACGGCGGACGGCTTCGGCGCTTCGGAGGTCCGCTCTTCCGACGGTGTCCGGGAGGTCCGGTGCTCCTGGAGAGCCGTGAAGGGGGACGTCGCGAAGGGCGGCGGCGAGAACCGCGGCAGCCGCTCGTCGCGGACCAGCTCTCCCTCCGGCGTGCGCAGACGCACCTCGTAGAATCCGTCGTTGCCGAGCATCCGGTGCCCGTCGAACGCCCCGTAGCGGTAGTGGACGATTCCCCCCGCCCGGTAGGGATGGTCGGAGAGGATCGCCGGGCCGGGAAGCCCTAGGGTGACCTCGTCCAGGTCGGCGGCCAGCCGTGCCGACTCGTCGTCGTCGAGCGGGTAGGCGGTGACGAACTTGCCCGCGTGGGCCCGGGGACAGTGCGGGGCCAGGAGTTCCCAGTAGTCGTCCAGCCGTGCGGGAAACTTGAAGGCGCATCTCGCCCCGATGAGCACCGGGGCGACGCGGGACAGCACGACGGGGGCGGAGAGCATCGTCGCGGACACATGCAGCTTCCACCCCTGCATGGGCATCGGATATCCGTCAGGGGTTACTTTGCACCAGAATTCTCCGTCACCGGCCGACCATCCATGGGCCCCCGCACGTCTGAGTTCGGCGATCACGATGTCGCGCAGGAGGTTTTTCTCACCGGAACGAGTTTTCAAGAGAAATCCTCCTTCGGCTATGGTGGCCTGCGGCATCTGGCGACAGGATCGCCCATTACTCTGGCGAATGACAGCAGGTTTGCGCTATTGTCATGGCGCCAGTCATGGTTTTGTGTAGGTTTACACCTATAAATATCTTTAATGAGATAGAGGGAGCCCGGGAATTCCCGGTCGTGAGCGTCGGCCCTCCGGTCCGTCGGGCCGTCGGCGAAGACCGGGGCGGGGTGTGACGATCTCCAGGCGAGCCTTTGAGGCGATTTAGGTAATTTGCCAGGAAGGTGTATTTTGTCCTGTGCACCCAGAGGGGCGAGTGCTCCGTGTGTGGGCCAGAATATGGTTGTCCGATTCTCGTTTCAGAATGTGAAACGGTTGCGCCATCCAAGAGTGGCGTCGGGGAGTGATCATGAGCACGGAACGTGCCGAGGGTGTGACGGCGCACGACGGCGTCCTCACCCGGTCCAGCGGCGGTCCCACCATTCTGCGCATCCTGCTGGGCACCCAGCTGCGGCGTTTGCGCACCGCCAAGGGCATCTCCCGGGAGGACGCCGGATACGCCATCCGCGCCTCCCACGCCAAGATCAGCCGACTGGAGCTGGGACGGGTCGGATTCAAGGAGCGTGACGTCGCCGACCTGCTGACCATGTACGGGGTCACCGCCCCCGACGACAGGGCGCCGCTGCTCGCCCTGGCCCGTCAGGCCAACGCCCCGGGCTGGTGGCACAAATACGGTGACCTGCTCCCCAGCTGGTTCGAGGTCTACGTCGGGCTGGAGGAGGCCGCCTCGGTCCTGCGGACCTACGAGGTCCAGTTCGTCCCGGGCCTCCTGCAGTGCCCGGACTACGCCCGGGCCGTCATCATGCTCGTGCACAACAACGCCGCCGCACAGGAAGTCGATCGCCGTGTCGCCCTGCGCATGGCCCGGCAGGAGCGTCTCACCCGGTCGGACGCGCCGACGCTCTGGGCCGTGATGGACGAGGCCACCCTGCGGCGCCCCATCGGGGGGCCGGAGGTGATGCTCGCGCAGATCGACCACCTGCTGGCGGTGACCGAACTGCCCAACGTGACGCTGCAGATCATGCCGTTCCACCGGGGCGGCCACGCGGCGGCGGGTGGTCCGTTCTCCATCCTGCGCTTCCCCGAGCGGGATCTGCCCGACGTGGTCTACCTCGAGCAGCTCACCAGCGCCCTCTACGTCGACAAGCTCGACGAGACCGACCACTACATGCAGGTCATGGACCGCCTGTGCGTCCAGGCCTACTCCGCGGCGGAGACCAGGAGGTTCCTGCGCGACCTGCGCGAGGAGCTGTCAGGCTGATTTCCGGCCGACCCCGCCGAGCACGAGCATCCGCGTGAACGGCGCGTCCATGCGGGGCCGCCACTTCGTCACGTCGACCAGGCCCGGCTCGACCAGGTCGAAACCGTCGAAGAACGGCAGGATCTCGTCGTGGAGCCGCATGTCGATCGTGAGGGGCCCGCCCGCCATCGCCGCGCGGGCCCGTGCGACGGCCTCGGGGTCTCCCTCGGCGCTCGGCTGGGAGATGGCGATGTGGCTTCCCGGCGCCATGCGCTCGCGGAACAGGCTCACGATCCTGGCGGGCACCTCGGGGCCGGGGAAGAACTGCAACACCGCCACGAACAGCACCCCGACCGGCTCGTCGAAGTCGATGAGCTTGTTGAGCTCCGGGTCGGCGAGGATGCTCTCGCTGTCACGGAGGTCGGCGCGGATGGAGACCACGCGGTCGTCGGTGGCCAGCAGCGCGTCGTTGTGCACGGACACGATGGGGTCGTTGTCGACGTAGACCACCTTCGCCCCGGGGTGGATCTCACGGGCGATCTCGTGGACGTTGGGTGAGGTCGGGATGCCGGTGCCCAGGTCGATGAACTGCCGGATGCCCGCCTGGGCCATGAACTCGACCGTCCGGCTCAGGAACAGCCGGTTGGCCCGGGCCAGCGGAGGATAGTCGGGCGCTTGGGCCACGAGCATGTCCGCGTAGTCGCGGTCGACGGCGTAGTTGTTCTTGCCGCCCAGCACGTAGTCGTACACGCGGGCCGGATGCGGGACCGTGGTGTCGATGCCGACGGGCATCGAATGATCATCGCTCACCCGGCCGAGTGTATCTACCACGCCTGAAATGATCGATGGTGCTTTTCCGGAGCCACCCTTACTTTTCGGGTGCCGCCCTTATCCGCCACTCGGGACGTCCGCCACTGGGGATGTCCGCCACCCGGGACGTCTGCCACCCGGACGGCTCAGTAGTCCTTGAGGTCGATGGCGACGGCCGCCTGGTGGATCTTCTCGGCGACCTTGGCCATCATGCGCTCCTTGCCGGGCATGCGGTTCATCAGCGCGAGCAGCTTCAGCGACAGCCAGACCTGCGCTCTGCTTGCCAGCACCATCCGCTTGATGTTGGCCGGTCCGAGCTTCTGGTTCTCCTCGGTGAAGTTCCGCATCGCCTTCTGGTAACCGTCGAACCCGGCCTCGTGGTCGCCGGCGGCGGCCAGCTCCCCGGCCAGGACGTAGGCGCCGACCAGGGCCAGACTCGTGCCCTGCCCGGAGGCGGGCGAGGCGCAGTAGGCGGCGTCTCCGACCAGCACCGTCCGTCCCTTCGACCAGCTGTCCATGTGGACCTGGCTGAGGGAGTCGAAGTAGAAGTCGTCCGCGTCTTCCATGCCGTCGAGCAGGCGGGGGACCTCCCAGCCCTCGCCGGCGTAGGCGTCGGCCAGAAGCCTGCGCTGCCGGTCGCGGTCGCGCCGGTCGTACGACAGCGGCTCGGAGGCGAACAGGAACATGGCCTTGGCCCCGGCGTCCCCGGCCGTGCTGTAGGTCAGCGCGGTCCTGCGGGGGGCGACATAGGTGAGCTCCCAGCGGTCGAGGTCCAGGTGGTTGGGAACGCTGAAGATCGAGACGTAGTAGCCGAGGTCGCGGACGAATCCCGCTTCGGGGCCGAAGACCAGAGCCCGGGTGGTGGAGTGCAGTCCGTCGGCGCCCACGATCAGGTCGAAGGAGCGGGTCCCGCCGCTTTCGAAAGTGACCCGTACTCCGTCGCCGACCTCGGTGACGGAGGTGATGGAGTCGTCGAAGAGATACTCCACCTCGCCCTTGGTCAGGTCATAGATGACGCGGTTCAGGTCGCCGCGCAGGATCTCGGCATCCTCGCCCTCACGTCCGCCGAAGGTGTCGCCGTCCATGCTCGCCAACCGCTTGCCGGTGGCGGTGACGATCGATCCGCCACGTACGTCGGTGCGCAGGCGCCGGATCTCGTCCATGACGCCCATGCGCTTGACCACCTCCAGCGCCGCGCCGCGGATGTCGATCTTGTAGCCGCCCTCCCGGATCGCGGGGGCCCGCTCCACCACCGTGGGGGTGAAGCCGTGGCGGCGAAGCCAGTAGGCCAGTGCGGTGCCCGCGATGCCGGCGCCCGAGATCAGGATGGTCTTGTCACGCATGGGGGGCTCCCTGGTCGGTGCTAGGTTCCGCCTGTGCAGCCGACAGTACTACCGTGTAAGACGCTTGTGCAATACGCCCGCCTAAGACATGTGTTTCAGTCTCGGACTCTGCTTCCCCGTCGTCGGCACGTCGTGGACGTGGCGTTGCACGGAGCCCACCGGAACGCCCGTCAGGGGGCGAGCGATTCGACGAGGGTGCGGGCGAAGGCCGCTGCCGCCTGTCTGTCGTCACGGTGTCCGGGTGTGGACATGTGGCCGAGGAAGGCATGCTGGAAACAGGCGCCGAGCAGGAGGCCCGCGGCCGCCTGGACGTCGGCGTCCGGTCGCAGGCGGCCCTGTTGCTGTTCGGCGCGCAGATACGCGGCGATCGCTTCGTTGACCTTGTGCGGCCCGACACCGTGGCGCTGCAGTTCCTCCTTGTGGGCGGCCAGAGTGTCCGGATCGGCGAACATCGAGGCGAACATCGGAAAGCCGCCGCCGTAGAAGGTGATGGCCGCCTCGGCCACGGCGGTGAGATTGCCCGCGACCTCCCCGGTTCCGACCTTGCCGTGCAGCGCCTCGCCCAGCCAGCCGAAGCCTGGTGACCGCTCTCGCATGACCGCCACGAGCAGGTCGGCCTTGTTGGCGAAGTGCTTGTAGAGGGCGGCCTCGGTGAACCCGGCGGCCCGTGCGATCTGTCGTGTGGTGACGTTGGCCAGACCTTGCTCGGCTATCACCTTGGCCGCCGCGTCGAGGATCACGTCCCTGGTTCCCATCCCTGCTCTTTCCGCTCGGTTGACGCTTGACATGGTTAGTAAACGCTCGCTAACGTCCTTCATCTAGCTAACGAGCGTTTACTAACCATGTGGAGTGTAGATGAAGCCGACCATCTTCGGGGCGACCGGCACGACCGGGCGGCACCTCGTGGACCAGGCTCTCGCCGCAGGCCATCACGTCACCGAGATCGTCCGTGACCTGGCCCGGTTGCCCCGGGCGGACCACCCATGACTTGAGCCGGTCATCGCCGATGCGATGGACGCCGACGCGATCGGCTGTCGGACCGTTCACGAAATCACCATGCGTTTTCACACATACAGGGAGAACATCATGGCCATTGCCGTCGCGCTGATCCTGCTTCTGCTGCTTGCCGGCGGACTGGGCTTCCTCATGTACCTCGCCTTCCGGCGCCGGCCCACTGGTTCACCGAAGAAGTTCCGTGCCCGGGGCCGCGGCCCGGACGCCCACACCGTCATGGTCGCTTTCGGCGACAGCATCACGCACGCCACCCTCAGCGCCGACTGGGTCGGCACGCTGCGCGACCGGCTCGGCCCCGACGGGTATGCGTTCGTCAACGCCGGCCTCAACGGCCACACCAGCGCCGACCTGCTGCGCAGACTCGATGAGGTGGTGGCCTGCCACCCGGACGCGGTGACGATCATGGTCGGCACCAACGACGTCCGCAACGGCGTACCGCTGGCGCAGTTCCGCGCCAACCTGGAAACGATCACCAGCCGATTGCTGGCCCGCACCACCGCCCGCATCGCGCTGTTGTCGGCCACGCCACTCGGCGAGAACCTGACCGGACAGGCCAACCGAACGCTCGCCGACTACAACGCCGTCGTCAAGCAGACGGCGGAACGGACGGGGGTCGATTATCTGCCGGTGCACGAGGGGATCGCTGAGCACTTCGGTCCAGGCGCCACCGCGTCGCAGTTCGCCTTCGGCTTCGGCCTGGCCTTCCGAGTAGCCGTGCGGCACTATCTGTTCCGGCGCTCGCTGGACGACATCACCCGCGGCAACGGTCTCACCATGCTCACCGACCACCTCCACCTCAGCGACCGGGCCGGCATGGTGGTGGCCGACCTTGTCGCGAACTGGCTGTGCCGCGTCCCCGCCCCCACACGTTGATCACATGTTCGGCTTGCGGGTGATCAGAGGAGGCGGGTGGGCCGACGCGAAGGAGCGAGGCGGGCCACGCCCATCCCGGGCGCGACCGAAAGCACCATCCTTACTCGTGAGTAATTAACGTGTAATGCGAGCTTGTAAATACGGTAAAACGGGCCGACATTCTGAGCAACGGAGTCGATCGGGGGAGAACCCTGGAGGCCAGCTTGAACGTCCCCCGCCGAACCCTCGCTCTCATCGCAGCAATGACGCTCCCGTTCGTCCCGGTGACAGCCGTGGCGGACACCTCGTCGGCTCCCCGGGCCATGGCCTCGATGGGCGACTCCATCACCCGCGGGTTCAACGCCTGCGGTTTCTACCTCGACTGCCCATCCCGATCCTGGTCCACCGGGACGGACTCGGGCGTCAACAGCCACTACCGGCGCCTCCTGGCCGACAACCCCTCCCTCGTCGCGCACAACGACGCCCGATCGGGCGCCAAGATCGCCGACATGGCGGGGCAGGCCCAGCAGGCGGTCTCCCAGGGGGTCGACTACGTCACGATCCTGATCGGGGCCAACGACGCCTGCACGTCGTCGGAGGCGACGATGACCTCGGTGGCCGACTTCGAGGCCAGATTCCGTACGGCGATGCACACGCTCACCGCCGGCCTGCCCGGCGCGGAGATCTTCGTCGCCAGCATTCCCGACGTCAAGCGGCTCTGGGAGGTCGGCAAGGGCAGTTCGTCCGCCCGCGCCACCTGGTCCACCCTCGGCATCTGCCAGTCGATGCTGGCCAGGGCGAGCTCCACCGACCAGGCCGACGCCGACAGACGCGACCGGGTGCGCCGGCGGGTGGCCGATTTCAACGCGGTGCTGGCCGGGGTCTGCGCCGAGCAGCTCACCTGCCGCTACGACGGCGGAGCGGTTTTCGGCTACCCGTTCGCGCTGTCCCAGCTCAGCCGTTGGGACTACTTCCACCCCAACGCCTCCGGCCAGCAACTCCTCGCCGAGGTGACCTACACGGCGGCCTTCGCGATGTGACGCCCCCGCTTCCCGAAGGAGTCCGAAGGGGTCCCGAGAGAGCGGGTTCCGGTTCGCGCCGCCGGCCGGGCCACGGCCCGGCCGGCGGCGCGAACCGATGCTCAGTGGCGGCCGGACACCGGCTTGACCCAGCCCAGGGCGCGTTCGACGGCGCGCTGCCAGTTGTCGTGCTCCACGGTGCGCAACCGCGGATCCATGCGCGGACTCCACTGCGCGGCCCGATGCCAGTTGCGCCGCAACCCTTCCAGATCCGGCCAGTAGCCCACGGCGAGGCCGGCCGCGTAGGCCGCGCCGAGGGAGACGGTCTCCACTGCCATGGGACGCACGACGGGCACGTCCAGGACGTTGGCGATGATCTGCATGAGAAGGTTGTCGGCGGTCATGCCGCCGTCGACCTTGAGCGTCCGCAACGCCAGGCCCGAGTCGGCGTTCATCGCGTCGACCACCTCCCGGGTCTGCCAGGCGGTCGCCTCCAGCACGGCCCGCGCCAGGTGACCCTTGGTGACGTAGGAGGTCAGCCCCACGATGACCCCCCGGGCCTCACTGCGCCAGTGGGGCGCGAAGAGGCCGGCGAACGCCGGGACGATGTAACAGCCCCCGTTGTCCTGCACGCTCCGGGCGAGCGTCTCGATCTCCGCCGCGCTGCTGATGAGACCGAGCCCGTCGCGGAACCACTGCACGAGCGCGCCGGTGACCGCGATCGGCCCTTCCAGCGCGTACACCGCCGGCTCCCGCTCGATCTGGTAGCCGACGGTCGTCAGCAGGCCGTGGGCCGAGCGGACCGGCGCGGTGCCCGTGTTGAGCAGCAGGAAGCTGCCGGTGCCGTAGGTGCACTTGGCCTCGCCGGAGGCGAAGCAGGTCTGCCCGAACAGCGCGGCCTGCTGGTCGCCGAGCGCGGCGGCGATGCGGACGCCGGGAAACACCCGCCGGGCCGTGCCGTACGTCTCCGCCGACGGGCGGATCCGCGGCAGCATCCGGCGAGGGACGCCGAAGAAGGCGAGAAGCTCCTCGTCCCACTCCAGGGTGGTGAGGTCCATCAACAGCGTACGGCTGGCGTTGGTGACGTCGGTGACGTGGACGCCCCCGTCGGGGCCACCGGTCAGGTTCCAGATGAGCCAGCTCTCCATCGTTCCGAAGAGCACCTCGCCACGCTCGGCGCGTTCCCGCAGGCCCGGAGTATGGTCGAGAAGCCAGCGGATGCGCGGCGCGGAGAAATAGGCGGTGAGCGGCAGGCCGCAACGCTCCGGCACCGCTTTCGCGCCGGGCAGCCGGGACAGCTCCGTCACCAGGTCGTCGGTCCGCGTGTCCTGCCACACCAGGGCCCGGCCGACGGGCACGCCGGTCCGTCTGTCCCACAGGACGGTCGTCTCCCGCTGGTTGGCGATGCCGACGGCCACCACCTGCTCGGGGCCGGCCCCGGCCTGGGCGAGCGCCTCGGGCCCGATGCGCTCCAGGTTGCGCCAGATCTCGACGGCGTCGTGCTCGACCCATCCCGGCCGCGGGAAGTGCTGCCGGTGCTCTCGCTGGGTCACCGAGACCAGGTGTCCCCGCTGGTCGAAGATGATGCACCGCGTCGACGTCGTGCCCTGATCGATGGACATCACGTAACGCGTGACCATGGCGTCCTCACCTGAACGTGGACGGCTGCGGGACGGTCAGCGCCGGGACGCCCCGAGGTCCCGGGACACGGCGCGGGCCGCGTCTCGAACATAAGCCACCAGAACCGGGTTCGGCTGCCCCTTGGCGTCACAGATCCGCTCGACGGCCCCGGAGATCCCCATGGCTCCCACCACCAGGCCGCCGTAACCCCGGATCGGCGCCGCGACGCCCGCCTCTCCCATGGCCAGCTCCTCGACCTCGGCGACCCAGCCGACCTCCCGCGCGCGGGCCAGGGCGCGGGACAGGAGCCGGGGCGCGGTGATGGTCCGGCGGGTACGGGCTTCCAGGCCGCCGGCCTGCAGGGCCGCCGCCGTCCCGGAATCGTAGGCGAGCAGTGTCTTGCCGAGCGCGGTGGCGTGCATGGGCAACAGCGATCCGACGTCGAGCGTCTGCAGGGTGTCGTCGGGCCGGAAGACATGGTGCACCACGAGGACCTGGCCGTCGAGGATCGTCCCGATCCTGACCGCCTCGCCGCTGCGCGCGGCCAGCGCGTCGGCCCAGTTGATCGCGCGCGAGCGCAGCTCGTTGACGTCGAGATAGCTGGTGCCGAGGTGGAGCAGCGCGGCTCCGAGCCGGTATTTGGCCGTCGCCTCGTCCTGCTCCACGAAACCGACGCGCTGGAGAGTGCGTACGAGGCCGTGGGCGGTGCTTCTGGCCAGGCCCAGCGAGCTGGCGATCTCACCGATGCCCAACCGGCCCGGGCTCCGGGCGAGCAGCCGCAGGATGGCGGCTCCCCGCTCAATCGACTGGACCGGGCCGGGCATGTGATCGGCGGTGAACGGGACGGCGGTCATTCGGCAATGTCGGCCCCCATCGAGAGACGGTCTCCGCTTCCCGGCGGCACCCGGGCATCCGGGCGCTGCCGCACAACCCGCCGATTTTACTATCCACCCGCATTCCTGACCAGTGTTCGACATTGTCGTCAACCTGCCGTTGACCCGCTCCTGTTTCGCGCTTAACGTCCCGAGCAGCCGAGAGGGACGCCCCCGGTGGCGATTTCCCCTCACGGCCGTCCGCTGGCACCCCGGGTTGCGCGTGGAGCCCGGACGCGGGCTTGTGACGCAGCACGGCACCGTGAGGAGAAGACATGGCGGAACGGCTGAAAGCTCGGGGACTGCTCGGCGAAATGGCCGCCGAGTTCGCGGGGACCATGATCCTGATCCTGTTCGGCGTGGGCGTCGTCGCCCAGGTCGCCGCGGCAGGGATCGGCGACCACGACAGCATCGCGTGGGCGTGGGGGCTCGGCGTCATGCTGGGCGTCTACACCGCGGGCCGGATCAGCGGCGCGCACCTCAACCCGGCGGTCACGGTCGCGCTCGCCGCGTTCAAGGGGTTCGAGTGGCGCAAGGTGCTGCCGTACTCGCTCGCGCAGACCGCGGGCGCGTTCGTCGCGGCCCTGATCGTACGGTGGAACTACAGCGAAGTGCTCACCGCGGCCGACCCCGGGCTCACGATCAAGACCCAGGGCGTCTTCTCCACGCTGCCGGGCAACGGAGCGTTGCCGGTGGGCACCTGGGGGGCGTTCCGCGACCAGGTGATCGGCACCGCCATCCTGCTGTTCCTCATCCTCGCCATCTCGGATGTGCGCAACTCGCCGCCCGGCGCCAACCTCACGCCGTTCGTGATCGGCCTGCTCGTCGTGGCGATCGGCATGGCGTGGGGCACCGACGCCGGCTACGCCATCAACCCGGCTCGTGACTTCGGACCCCGGCTCGCCTCGTTCCTCACCGGATACCAGACGGCCTGGCGAGATCAGTACGGCCAGCTCTACTTCTGGGTGCCCATCGTGGGGCCGCTGATCGGCGGACTGATCGGCGCGGCCCTCTACCAGGCCGTGGTGGCCCGCTTCCTGCCGCCCGAGCAGGAGCCCGGCGCGGGCCGGGTGCCGTCACCGGCCGACTACGAGACCGCCTGAAAGCCGTCGCCCCAAGCCGATCCTTGAAGGAGACATCACTCCATGGCTGACTTCGTCGGAGCCGTCGACCAGGGCACCACGAGCACCCGTTTCATGATCTTCGATCATGGCGGTAACGAGATCGCCCGCTACCAGCTGGAGCACGAGCAGATCCTGCCGCAGCCGGGCTGGGTGGAGCACAACCCGCTGGAGATCTGGGAGCGCACCAGGGCGGTGATCGAGACGACGCTGGCACAGGCCGATCTGAGCGCCGCCGACCTGGTCGCGCTGGGCATCACCAACCAGCGCGAGACGACCGTGGTCTGGAACCGCATCACCGGCCGGCCCTACTACAACGCCATCGTCTGGCAGGACACCCGTACCGACCGCATCGCCGCGGCGCTGGATCGCGACGGCCGCGGTGACGTCATCCGCCGCAAGGCGGGGCTGCCGCCGGCGACCTACTTCTCGGCCGGCAAGATCCAGTGGATCCTGGAGAACGTCGAGGGGGTGCGCACGGCGGCCGAGGCCGGAGAGGCGATCTTCGGCAACACCGACAGCTGGCTGCTGTGGAACTTCACCGGCGGCACCGACGGCGGCGTGCACGTCACCGATCCCACCAACGCCAGCCGGACCATGCTGATGAACCTGGAGACGCTGGAGTGGGACGAGGAACTGCTGTCGTTCTTCAACATCCCGCGCCGCATGCTGCCTGACATCCGGCCCTCCTCCAATCCCGACCTCTACGGCGTGACCCGCCGCTACGGGCCGTTGAAGGGGGAGGTTCCGCTGTCGGGGGATCTGGGCGACCAGCAGGCGGCGACCGTGGGGCAGGTGTGCTTCGAGGTCGGCGAGGCCAAGAACACCTACGGCACCGGTAACTTCCTGCTGCTGAACACCGGCACCGAGTTGGTGCGGTCGAAGAACGGTCTGCTGACCACGGTCTGCTACCAGTTCGGCGCCGAGCGGCCGGTGTACGCGCTGGAGGGGTCGATCGCGGTGACGGGGTCGGCGGTGCAGTGGCTGCGCGACCAGTTGGGCGTCATCTCCGGGGCGGCCGAGAGTGAGGCGCTGGCCCGGCAGGTCACCGACAACGGCGGGGTGTACTTCGTGCCGGCCTTTTCGGGGTTGTTCGCCCCGTACTGGCGTTCCGACGCGCGGGGCGCCATCGTGGGCCTGTCGCGGTTCAACACCAATGCCCACATCGCCCGGGCCACCCTGGAGGCGATCTGCTACCAGAGCCGTGACGTGGTCGAGGCGATGCGGCAGGACTCCGGCGTCGCCCTCGACGTCCTGAGGGTCGACGGTGGCGTCACCGCAAACGAGTTGTGCATGCAGATCCAGGCCGACATCCTCGGGGTGCCCGTCTCCAAGCCGGTGGTGGCCGAGACCACGGCGCTCGGCGCCGCCTACGCCGCCGGCCTGGCCGTCGGTTTCTGGAAGTCGACCGACGAGCTCAAGCAGAACTGGAACGAGGACCGGCGCTGGCAGCCGGAGTGGTCCGACGAGCAGCGCGCACACGGCTACGCCGGCTGGAAGAAGGCGGTCGACCGGACCCTCGACTGGGTCGACCTGTCCTGAGATCCGGACCCTCGACTGGGTCGACCTGTCCTGAGATCCGGACCCTCGACTGGGCCGACCTGTCCTGAGGTAAGGCGCGGCCCGGTGCCGGACTTCAGAGCCGCACTCGGGTGCTCGCGGTCACGGCTCGGGGCGGCACCCGGGCACCCGGGCCACGACCGGCCGTCCCCTTCGGGCACCTGGGGGCCACGACCGGCCGCTCCCTTCGGGCGCCCGGGTCACTGCTTCAGGGCCGCGCGCGCCCGGGCCGCCCGTACGGCGGCCGAGAGCGTGTCGATGTCGTAGGCGCCGTGGTGTCGCCGTCCGTTGATGAAGAACGTCGGCGTGCCCGACACCCCGCTCAGGTCGGCGGAGTCGACGTCCTCGGCGATCCGGGGGGCGCCGGTGTGCTCGTGGAGGGCGGTGCGGAACCGTTCGACGTCGAGCCCGAGGTCCTCGGCGTAGCGGATCAGGTCGGTAACCCGCAGGTCGTCCTGGTGGTCGAGCAGGAGATCGTGCATCTCCCAGAACGCTTCCTGCTCGGCCGCGGCCTCCGCCGCCTCGGCGGCGAGCTGGGCCGAGGGATGGACGTCGTGCAGGGGGAGATGCCTCCAGACGTAGCGGACGTCACCGAGGTCGGAGAGCAGCTCGCGGACGACCGGCTCGGCCTGACCGCAGTAGGGGCACTCGAAGTCGCCGTACTCGACCACGGTCAGCGGCGCGTCCCGGGGGCCGCGCAGGTGGTCGCGCTCCGGATCGACGGGCGCGGCGAGGTCGATGATGCTTTCGGAGGTGCCCAGCAGCGCCCGGATCCGGCGGCGCTTGGGCAGCATCGCGGTCACGCGGTGGACGGCCCATGTCAGGATGGGCGCGAAGAGCGCCGCGGTGAGGATGCCGAGCTTCGCCTCCTCCAGTTGCGGGCCGCGGAAGGCGAGGGTGGCGATCAGCAGGGACACGGTGAAGCCGATGCCCGCGATCGTGCCGGCGGCCGTGACGGCGGCCCAGCCGACCGGCGGGCGGACGCGGCCACGGCTCAGCCGCGTGACGAGCCAGGACGACCCGATGATCCCGATCGGCTTGCCCACGATGTAGGCCAGCAGGATCCCCAGGGTGATCGGTGAGGTGAGCGCCCGCGCCAGGAACGCGCCGCTGATCGTTATGCCCGCGTTCGAGAGGGCGAAGAGCGGCACGATCACGTAACTGGTCCACGGGTGGTAGAGCTGCTGCAGGCGCTCGTTCGGCGAGATCGTCGAGACGAGCCCCATGCTGGCCGAGCGTGCCAGCTCCGGCGTCGGCTGCTCGCGGAAGAGGCGGAACAGGTCCGTCGCGCGTTCGAGGTCGCCGCGCGCGGCCGGCGACGCGTAGGTCAGCAGCCCCATGGCCAGGCCGATGACGATGGGCTCGACGCCGGACTTGAAGAGCGCCACCCACGCCGCCGCGCCCAGCAGCGCGTAGGGCGGCCCGCGGCGCACGCCGGCCGCGCGGACGAGCAGGATCACCCCGAAGATTCCTATGGCGACCAGCAGTGCCGACGGCATGACGTGCTCGCTGTAGAAGAGCGCGATGACCCCCAGGGCGACGAGGTCGTCCACGACGGTGACCGTGAGCAGGTAGGTCCGCAGGCGCGCGGGGAAACGGGACCCGAACAGCGCGAGCATGCCGAGCGCGAACGCCGTGTCCGTCGACATCGCCGCGCCCCAGCCGTGCGCCGCAGGGGTGCCCGCGTTCATGGCGAGGTGGACGGCGACGGGCACGACCATCCCGCCGACGCCGGCGGCGAGCGGCAGCACGAGTCGCCGCCGGTCACGCAGCTCTCCCATGTCGAACTCGCGGCGCGCCTCAAGCCCGACGACGAAGAAGAAGAACGTCATCAGCCCGCTGTTCACCCAGTGGCGCAGGTCCTGGGAGACGTCGAGGACACCGGCGCGAACCGACAGCGGCATCCCCCAGACGGCCTCGTAGGACGACGGTCCGGCGTTCGCCCAGACGAGGGCGGCCAGCGTCGCGGCGAGCAGGGCCACGGCGCTGCCGGTCTCCATGCGGAGGAACTCGCGCAGCGGCGTCTTGAGACCGCCCGCCCAGGTGGTCCGACCGCACGACGGCGCCCCGGATTCCAGGTGTTCTGCCATTCCCGACGGTATCTCCTTCCCGCCGACGCGGGGCGGTCACCGGCCCCCGGCGGCCGACCCGTACGGCCTGGCCCCCCGGGAGCCGCACCGCTACCACCTGCCCTACCCGCTGAGCCGGTTCGCGCCCCCCGGTATTGCCGGCGGCTCACGAGAGTAATGACTTCTTTTCCCTTTATTAGTTTCACTGCAGCATTTACGGGGATTTGCTGGAAATAGTCGGCCATCATGGGTCTTCGTTGGATGAAAAGTTCTCCATGCGCGTCCCTCGCAGCCGACGGCAACTGCCGTCATCCATAGATCTGTGGCGGTAGCCGCCTGACAGACCTGTCGGGATCCCCCCTGAATGGTTTTCATCAGGAGGTCGTTATGGCTCGCTCACGTATCGTCTTCTCCCTTTCTCTCGTCGCGGCCATCGCGCTGGTGGCGCTCGTCCTCGGGGTGGTGGGAGGCCGGGCCACGAGCTCGGCCAGCCAGACGACGGGCGGAGGCGCGGCGGGAGCGGCGGGCGGCAAGAAGATCGATGTGATCATCAAGGCGAGCGATTCCTCGTTCTGGCAGACGATGATCGCCGGGGCGAAACAGTCGGGTGGTGACTTCGGGCTCAAGGTGAGCACCTTCGGCCCCACGTCGGAGACCAACATCGACCAGCAGGTGCAACTGGTCGAGAACTCCATCTCCCGGGGCGTCGACGGCCTCGTCATCGCGCCCAACTCCTCCAGCGCGCTGAACTCGGCGATCGACCGAGCACGCAAGGCGGGACTCAAAGTGATCACTGTGGACAGCCGCGTGACCACCGCCTCGGAGGGCTTCATCGGCACCGACAACCTCAAGGCCGGGATGCAGGCGGGCAAGCGCATGTGCGAGCTGCTCAAGGCGCGCGACAAGACGAGCGGCAGTGTCATGATCGAGTCCTCGGTGGCGGGCATCCAGTCACTGGTCGCCCGGGACACCGGCTTCAAGCAGGGCATCGCGGCCAACTGCCCGCAGGTCAAGGTGTCGCTGCAGCGTTACAACAACAACGACATCAACACCGCGGCCTCGCAGGTCAACGACGCGCTGACCGCCAACCGGGACCTGGCCGGGGTGTTCGCCGACAACAACACCTCGGGAGTGGGCGCCGCTCGGGCGATCCAGGACAACAACGCGACCGACACCGTTCCCGTCGTCGCGTTCGACTCCGACCCGCAGGAGAACGCCGCACTCGCCGCGGGCACCATCGACGCGCTCGTGGTGCAGAACCCCTACTTCTTCGGCTACCAGGGCGTCCTGGCCGCGGGCATGGCCACGGTGGGCCGTATCCCGCCGCGTGACATCGACCCCGGCGCGGTCGTCGCGGACAAGCGGAACATGAACGATCCGGACGTGAAGCAGCTGCTCAACCCGCCGACGATGAAGGCGGAATGATGAAAGAACCCGTCGTCGAACTACATGACGTGTCCAAGGCCTTCGGGCCCGTCCAGGCGCTCACCGACGTCTCTCTCCGGCTGGTCCCCGGCCAGGTGAACTGCCTGGCGGGGGAGAACGGCGCGGGGAAGTCGACGCTGATCCGGGTGCTGACGGGCGCGCTGCGCCGAGACAGCGGCTCCTACGAGATCGACGGCCGGTCGGTCACCACACCGACCCCCGCGTCGGTGCGCGCGGCCGGTGTCCAGGCCGTCTACCAGGAGCTCAGCCTCCTGCCGCATCTGTCGGTCGGAGAGAACCTGTTCATGGGGCGCCTTCCGGCCCGCACCGGGGTCATCGCCCGGGGCCGGCTGCGCTCCCGCGCCCGGGAGGCCCTCGACGAGGTCGGCCTGACGGACCTCAGCCCGGACACGATCGTGGAACGGCTTCCGGCGGCCACCCGCCAGCTCGTGGAGATCGCCAAGGTGCTGACCGCGGACTCGGTCAAGGTGATCGTGTTCGACGAGCCGACCACGGCGCTCACCGAGGCCGAGTCGGCGCGGCTCCTCGAACACATCCTGCGGCTACGCGAGCGCGGCATAGCGATGCTCTACGTGACCCACCGGCTCGAGGAGATGTTCGAGATCGGCGACTGGGTGACCGTCCTGCGGGACGGCAGCCTGTCGGAGGCCGGGCCGATCAGCGACTACGACGAGGACCGCCTGATCACCGCGATGGTCGGACGGGAGATCAGCTCGCTCTATCCGGAGACCCACCGGCACGCCGGAACACCCGCGCTGCGGGTGCGGGGACTGCGCCGGACCCAGGACTCGCCGAGCATCGACCTGGAGGTCGGATCCGGGGAGATCCTCGGCATCGGGGGCCTGCTGGGATCGGGCCGCAGCGAACTGCTGCTGTCCATCTTCGGCGCCGATCCCATCGTGGCCGGCGAGCTGGAGGTCGCGGGCAAGCCCGTGAAGCCGTCGGGGCCGCGCACGATGATGAACGCCGGAGTGGGGCTGCTCACCGAGGACCGCAAGGTGCTGGGGCTGCTGCCGGAGCTGTCGATCCGGGAGAACGTCACCATCGCCAGCCTGCGCAGCGGCTCGCGGCGCGGACTCCTGCCCGGCCGCGAGCAGGCCGAGGAAGCCGACCGGCTGCTCGACAGCCTGCGGCTGCGGGCCGGCTCCTACGAGCAGCCGGTGTCGACGCTGTCCGGCGGCAACCAGCAGAAGGTCCTGCTCGCCCGCTGGCTGCTCACCAAGCCGAAAGTCCTGATCTTCGACGAGCCGACGAAGGGCATCGACGTCGGGGCCAAGGGCGAGCTCTACGCGGTGATCGGCGACCTGGCCGCCAAGGGACTGGGGATCATCGTGGTCTCGTCCTATCTCCCGGAGTTGCTGGGACTCGCCGACCGCATCCTCGTGCTGCGTGACGGCGCGATCGCCGGCGAGCTTCCCGGAACCGCCAGTGAGGAAGACGTGCTCCGCCTGGCGAGCGGAGGCAAAGGCGCTGACGACGCCGTCTCCGGAAACGAGATCCCCACCCCCCGCGAGGGGACGCCCCCGGCACCCGTGCAGGGGACTCCGGCGACCTCCGACGCCACGGGCGCCGCCGTCTCGCCGACCCAGAAGACCGACGAGAGGTGAGCCGAGATGCCCAAGCTGATATGGCGCGAGCCCATCACCACCACGACGATCACCAGCCGGCCGCCGGCCGCCGAGGCGCCGGGGCCGGAGGCGGTGCCCAAGCCCCGTGCGGGGACGGGGGCGGAAGCGGAGGCGGTGCCCGCGCCGAAGGCCGAGGCGCCGCGACGCGTCATCACCCTGGGAGACATCGCCGGACGCGAGAGCGGGGGCCTCGTCGTGCTGCTCGTCGCGGTCGGCGCGCTCACGCTGGCCAGCGACGAGTTCCTCACCGCCAACAACCTGGCCAACCTCGCCCGGCAGGTCGCGATCTTCGGAATCATCGCGGTCGGCCAGCTCCTGGTCATCCTGACCGCCGGGATCGACCTGTCGGTGGGGTCGGTCCTCGGCCTGGCCGGCGCGTCCACCGCGCAGTTCCTGGTCGCCGGCGTGCCGATCTGGCCGGCGTTCCTGCTGGGGGTGGCGATCGGCACCGTCCTCGGGATCGTCAACGGCCTGCTGGTGACACACGCCAAGCTGCCACCGTTCATCGCGACCCTGGGCATGCTCGGCATCGCCCGGGGAATCGTGCTGGTCACCACCGACGCGCAGACCATCCAGGGCCTGCCGACCGCCTTCCAGACCATCGCCAACGGCACCGTTCTCGGCATTCCCAACCTGCTCATCATCGCCGTCGTGGTCACGGCCGTGGTGGGGTTCGTGCTCACCCGAACGGTCTTCGGCCGCTACATCTACGCCGTCGGATCGAATCCGGAGTCGGCCCGCCTGGCGGGTGTGCCGGTACGCACGGTGACGATCGCGGTCTACGCGATCTCGGGCACGCTCGCGGGACTCGGCGGGGTGTTGCTCGCCTCCCGGCTGGGAGCGGGCATCCCGACCGCCGGCACGGGCTTCGAGCTCAACGCGATCGCCGCCTGCGTCATCGGAGGCGCGAGCCTGTTCGGCGCGAAGGGCAGCGCGCTGGGCGCCGCCACCGGAGCGTTGATCATGGGTGTCCTCAACAACGGCGGGAACCTGCTGGCGATCAACGCCTTCTACCTCCAGATCGCCATCGGCGTGCTCATCCTCGTCGCGGTCGGGTTCGACCAGCTGAACACCAGGAGGGCGGCCACGAGCAGCTGAGCGGGGTCATCCGTTCCCGCGCCGGGCTCACCGGGACATGGGTGAAAGCGCAGGTTCACCCTCCCCGGCGGGCCGGTTCACCCTCCCGGCGGGCTCGGCAAGGCGGGGAGGGGGTCGCGGAGTACGTTCTCCGCGAGGTTGCGAGATGGCAGTCACGGCTTACTGAAATCTTTCGTTGAGATATTGCAAGTACGCGAACCGCGAAGATAAGGTTCCGGCGTGTCAAGCCAATCCCGCACACCCCCCAGGAGGCCGGACATGGCCCACCTTGACCGCCGCCGTTTCCTCCAGCTCGGCGCCCTGGCAGCCGGGAGCACAGTCCTCACCGCCTGCGGCGCGGGCTCCACGGCCGCCCCCGCGCCCGTCGGTCCGACCGGCACCGCCGCCACCGGTGACATCACCGTGTGGAGCTGGCAGGGTCCCGCCGCGACGATGAAGGCGTTGGTGCCCGAGTTCACGAAGGAATTCCCCGGGATCAAGGTCGACGTCCAGGACATCGGCAACCCGGCCATCTGGGACAAGATCACTACGGGTCTCGCGTCCGGCGGCCAGGGGCTGGGCGACGTGCTTCACATCGGCGTCGACTACCTGCCCGCCTATATCGAGAAGTTCCCGGACGGCCTGGCCGACCTCGTGCCGCTCGGCGCGGACAAGCACAAGGGCAAGTTCGCCCAGGGCATGTGGGAGACGGTGAGCCGTGACGGCAAGGTCTACGCCCTGCCGTGGGAGGCGAACTCGGCCGGCTTCTACTACCGGGCCGACCTGTTCGAGAAGGCCGGCGTCGACGTCGAGGCCCTGCGGACCTGGGACGAGGTCATCGAGGCGGGCATCGAACTCAAGGAGAAGACCGGCGTCCGGCTGATCGGCATCGACAAGCCGGCATCGGTGGGCGACTCGGCCGGCTTCTTCCAGACGCTCCTGCAGCTCCAGGACAGCTTCTACTTCGACATACAGGGCAACATCACGCTCGACACGCCCCAGGCGGTCACCGCCATGACGATCATCAAGAAGCTGAACGACGCGGGCCTGGTGGCCGACACCGCGGGCGGCTGGAACGCGATGATCAGCTCGATCAAGAAGGGCGCCGTCGCGGTGCAGGCGATGCCGACCTGGTTCGGCGGCATCATCGAGGAGACCGTGCCCGACGAGAAGGGCAAGTGGAAGGTCCGTCTCCCTCCGGCGGTCACTGCCGGCGGCAAGGTCTCCGCGACCGTCAACTCCACCCACCTGGCCGTCGCCAACACCAGCAAGGCCAAGGCCGCCGCGTTCGCCTTCGCGGAGTATGTGCTGACCAGGCCGGAGTCGCAGGTGAAGATCTACAAGGAGAAGGGCATCGCGCCCGCCCTCCTGGCCGCCTACGACGACCCGATCTTCCACGAGGAGTCGGCGTTCTTCAGCGGCCAGAAGAAGGGGGAGATCTTCCTCGACGCCCTCAATCAGCCGTCCTACGTGACGAACTACACCGCCGACTACTCCCGCGCGCTGAAGGCCGTCACCGACGCGCAGAGCAAGGTGCTGCTCAAGGGCGCGGACCCGGCCGCGGTCCTCAAGGAGGCCGCGGACCTGATCGCCCAGCAGACCGGTCGTAAGGTCCTGCGATGACGGCGGGAACGCCGAAACGGAGGAGCGATCGGTGAGTGCGGTGGTCTCCGAACGCGTCACCGCCGGGGCGCCCGCCAGGCCGCCCCGGCGGGCGCGCCACTCGGGAGCCAGGAGCGCCCCCTACCTGTTCGTGCTGCCGGCGCTCGCCCTTTTCGCGATCTTCAAGCTGTATCCGATCGCCTGGTCGTTCTGGCTGAGCCTCTTCCGGACCGACGGGGCGCTGCAGACCTTCGCCGGGACGGCCAACTACGAGCGACTCGTCAAGGACCCGCTGTTCTGGACCGCGTTGCGCAACACCGGCGTCATCCTCGTCGTCCAGGTGCCCCTGATGCTGGCCCTCGCGATCGGCCTGGCCGTGGCGTTCAGCTCGGTGCTGCTGAGGTTTCGCGCCTTCATACGGCTCGGCTTCTTCCTGCCGATGGTGACCGGGCTCGTGGCGTACGGCGTCCTCTTCGCCGTCCTGCTCAACCCGCAGTCCGGCCTGGTCAACTGGTTCCTCGGGCTCGCCGGCGTCCCCGCGGTGCCGTGGCTGACCGACACGCTCTGGGCGCGGATCGCCCTGGGCCTCGCCCTCACCTGGCACTACACCGGCTACAACGCGATGATCTTCCTGTCCAGGCTGCAGGCGCTGTCCAAGGACCACTACGACGCGGCGGCCGTGGACGGGGCGAACGCGTGGAAGAGGTTCAGGCACGTGACCCTGCCGGGGTTGCGGCCGGTCGTCCTGCTGGCGCTGGTCATGTCCACGATCGGCACGCTGCAGCTGTTCGACGAGCCGTACGTCCTCACCAACGGCGGCCCGGACAACAGCACGCTGACCCTGGGGCTCTACCTCTACAACAACGGTTTCCGGTTCTTCGACTTCGGCTACGCCTCGGCCATCGCCTACGCACTGGCCGTGATCATCGGGATCCTCGGCATCGTGCAGTTCCGTTTCCTGGGAGACAAGTCGTGAACCGCAGGAACGCGGCGGGCAGCGTCATGCTGACCTCGTCGCTGTTGATCGCCGTCGTCGTGGTGCTGGTGCCGTTCTACTGGCTGATCGTCGCCAGCACGCACAGCACGAACGAGGTCTTCGACAGTCCGCCGCCGCTGCTGCCGGGTGGCCACCTGCTGGAGAATCTCGCCAACCTGGAGGCCGGCATCGGCTTCAGCGGGGTGGTGCTCAACTCGGTGCTGATCTCCACGATCTACACGGTGCTGGCCGGCCTGGTGTGCACGATGGCGGGGTACGGCTTCGCCAAGTACGACTTCCGCGGCAAGGAGGTCCTCTTCGGCCTGCTGATGCTCGGCCTCGTCATTCCCAGCCAGGTCACGCTCGTGCCGTTGTTCAAGATGATGCTGGCGTTCGGCTGGCTCAACACCTACCAGGCGATCGTGCTGCCCAACCTGGCGTTGCCGTTCGGCATCTTCCTGATGCGGCAGTCGATGTCCGCGCTACCGGACGAACTGCTGTCCGCGGGCCGGGTCGACGGCTGCGGGGAGCTGCGGCTGTTCGTCCGCGTGGTGCTGCCGCCGATGCGGCCGGCTCTCGCCGCGCTGGGCATCTACCTGTTCCTCTACCAGTGGAACGACTTCGTCTGGCCCCTGATCGCGCTGCGGACGCAGAACGCCTACACGATCCCGCTCGCGATCGCCTCCCTGCAGGGCGCCACCGAGACCGACTACGGCCAGATCCTCGCCGGAACGGCCGTCGCCGCGCTCCCGATGGCCCTGCTCTTCCTTCTGCTTCAACGACATTTCGTATCCGGACTTCTCGCAGGAGCGGTAAAAGAGTGAGCGTCACGATCGCCGGGCTCGCGCCCGCCCCAACCGAGCACCTGCTCGACGACGTACGGCTGGCCGTCCTGACGCATGCGCCGGGCGCGTCGGCGAGCTGGGAGCTGACCACGCAGCAGGACGGTCCCGACCTGCTGGAGATCCACTCCGAGGGGGAGACGGAGATCCGGCTCTCGGTCCCGCTGGGCGACGCGGTGGGCTTCTGGCACCCCACCCGCTCCTGGAGCCGCCCGCTCGTCGCCGACTGGGCCGGCCTGGCGCACGTGTCGCTGGTCCAGGGGGGCGCCGCGGGCTGCCTGTACGACAGCGCCGGTCGCTCGATGCTCGCCTTCGCCGCCGTCGATTCGGTGCCGGAGGTCGTGATGCGCTTCGGCGTCTCCGAGGAGACCAAGACCTTCGTCGTGCACCTGACCGTGCCCGCGAGCGCCTCGCCGTACAAGATGATCTTCTCCAGGACGGCTCCGTCGGTCGCGGCGGCGATGCGCGGGCTGCGGACCTGGCTGGGAGCGGGGCTGGCGCCCGTGCCCGAGGCCGCGCGGCTGCCGGTCTACTCCACCTGGTACAGCTTCACCCAGGACGTCGAGGAGTCGGCCGTCGAGGCCGAGGCGGCGCTGGCGGCGGAGCTGGGCTGCGGCGTGATCATCATCGACGACGGATGGCAGGAGCTGGGGAACGGGCGAGGCTATCCGGGCGTAGGGGACTGGCGTCCAGACACCACGAAATTTCCAGACCTTGCGAGACACGTCGCCCGAGTTCGGGAGTTCGGGCTGAAGTATCTCCTCTGGATCGCCCCGCTGCTGCTGGGCCCGGAAGCCGAATGCTTCCCGGAGCTGTCGCCCTACGCTCCGGCTCCGGCCGGTGTGCCGGGCGCGCAGGTGCTCGACCCGCGCAGGCCCGAGGTCAGGCGGCACGTGGTCGAGCTGTGCACCTCGCTGGTCGCCGACTACGGGCTCGACGGGCTCAAGCTCGACTTCCTGGACGAGGTCATGGTCTACGCGGGCACGCCCGCGCATGACGCGGACATCACCGACGTCGGCACCGCCATGCACGTGCTGCTGACCGAGCTTCAGGCAGCGCTCGAAGCCATCCGGCCCGACGTGCTGATCGAGCTGCGCCAGCCGTACGTCGGGCCGGGCATGGCACCCTTCGGCAACATGCTCCGGGCCGACGACTGCCCGGTCGACGCGACCGCCAACCGGGTCCGCACGATCGACGTCGGCCTGCTCTCCGTGCGCGGGGCCGTCCACGCCGACATGCTGATGTGGGACCCCGAAGGGGAGGCGCGGAGTGCCGCCCGCCAGCTCATCGGCCCGCTGCACGCCGTGCCCCAGATCTCCGCGAGGCTCGCCGGGCTCAGCGAGGAGCATCGGCGGATGGTGGCGTTCTGGCTCGGCCAGTGGCGCAGGCTGCGGCCTCTCCTGCTCGACGGCGAGGTGGAGCCGGGCCGTCCGGACGAGCTGTACCCGGTCATCACGGCGTCACGGGGGGCCGACTGCGTGATCACTGTCAGCGCCGACCGGGTGGCCGTGCTGGACACCGCGCGGCACCGGCGGATCACGCTCGTCAACGGCACCGCCGCGGGATACCTGGTCCTCGATGTCACGGGACCGGGAATCTCGGTGGAGCAGACCGTCTACGACGCGGCCGGATCTATGATCGAGCGGGCCGAGCGACGGTTCGAGCCCGGTCTGTGCACGCTGGCCGTCCCGCCATCGGGGCTGGCGATTCTGGAGGAGACCCAGTGAAGATCGGCATCACCGAGGTGGCGGCGCGGGCCGAGGTGAGCGAGGCCACCGTGAGCCGGGTCATCAACCGCCGCTCCGGTGTCTCCGCCAAGACTCGCGAGGTCGTCGAGCGGGCCATGGCCGAGCTCGGCTACGAGCGCTCCACCCGGGGGCAGATCGTCGCGGTGATCACCCCGTGGCTGTCCAACCCGTTCTTCGCCGACGTCGCGGAGCTGATCGAGGCCGCGCTGGCGCCGCACGGGCTCAAGGGAGTGCTCTGTCCCGCCCTGCCGGGCGGCATCCAGGAACGCGAGTTCGTGACCGCGCTGGCCGACCACGGTGTCGCCGGGGTGGTCTTCCTGTCGGCCAGCAACACGGTCGAGAACGCCGACCCGGAGACGTACAACGTGCTGGCCGCGCGGCGGATCCCGTTCGTGGGGGTCAACGGCGGTTTCGAGGGGCACGACGCGCCGGTCTTCTCCACGGACGACCACCTCGCCGCCGAGCTGGCCGTGGAGCATCTGTTCGCGCTGGGGCACCGCAGGATCGGCATGGCCGCCGGTCCCGTCGGCAACCGGCCCGCCGATCGCCGGGTCGAGGGCTTCCTCGCCGCGCTGGAGCGGCGCGGGGTGGAAGACCCGGACCAGTGGGTGGTCCGGCAGTACTACACGATCGAAGGTGGCCAATCGGCCACGTCCACCCTGCTCAGGCAGGATGTCACCGCGATCGTCGCGGCCAGCGACTTCATGGCGCTCGGGGCGATACGAGGCGTGCGCAGGGAGGGCCTGTCGGTGCCCGGCGACGTCTCGGTCGTGGGTTACGACGGTTCCACGATCATGGAGTTCGTCGACCCGCCGCTGACCACGGTCCGGCAGCCCGTCGACCGTCTGGCCAAGGAAGTGGCCCGGAGCGTGGTCGCCCTGGTGAGCAACCGCGAGGTGCCGTCGGGCGAACTGCTGTTCAACCCGGAGCTGGTGGTGCGGGCGTCGACGGCGCCGCCGCGCTCCACCTGATTTCCTGAAATTTCGCCTCATCCAACCGTTAGCGCCCCGGAAATTCATCCGATCACCCCCTGAATCGGGAGACACATGAGGTACATCGTCTTGTCCACCCTGCTCGGCTCCTCCCTGCTCGCCGCCACGGCGCTGACCCCGGCCCAGGCCGCGCCGGGCGCCCCGCTCGTCGTGGTCAATCCCGGATTCGAGAAGGGGGTCGAAGGCTGGACGTTCACCCCCGGAACCGGAGTCGCCACCAACCTGCCGCACGGCGGCGCCAAACTGATCTACCTCGACTCCGGAGCGGGCAAGAGCGTCAGCCAGACCGTCGTCGTCCCCACCACGGGCCGCTACTCCGTTTCCGCCTGGATCGCCACCGGTGGCCCGGGAGGCACCTTCACCGTGCTGCGCAACGGCCGTGTAGCCGACACTGCGGCCGGCACTGCCGCCGGCACCATGACCCTGCCCGCCCGCTCCACCTACACCCGCTACACCATCTCCGACGTGGAGCTCGCCAAGGGCGACCAGCTGGGCATCGTGTTCGGCTCCGGCTCCGGCTGGGTGAACGCCGACGACGTGATGATCTCGCCCGTAGCGGCCGCCGGCCCCCGCGTGAGCTCGTCCAACACCGAGATCGTGGAGATGTTCGACTGGGCCAAGGCCAAGGCGGGCAGCTGGGTGCACCAGAGCGGCGCCCCGGGCCCGCTCAACGTCGACGAGCGCCAGCCCGGCGGCACCGGCGAGGGCACCTACGCCTCCACCTACTGGGCCGGATACGCCCACCGCAGCGGCTACTACTCCCGCGACTTCGCCCACCAGCTGGCCGGAGCGCACATCCTCGGCCTGGCCGCCGAGAACAAGACGATGCTCCGCTCCTTCGCCGCCTCCGCCACCGAGGAGCACAAGTACTACCCGGTGTGGGCGGTCAACTTCGACGCCTCCACCAACCTCTCCATCGACTACCGGAGCCCGACCAACTTCGTACGCGAGGTGCCGGCCACGTTCGAGCTGGTCGAGAAGGCCAACCACGCGTTCCGCTGGAGCGGCGACCGCGCCTACCTCGACGACCCCGTGTTCTGGGACTACTACAGGCACGCCACCAAGGAGTTCGTCGAGCTGCACGACGGCACCGTCCCCAACGGGCCCGTCAAGGTCGCCGAGGGCACCGGCAGAGGCATCTTCCAGGGGACGGCCAGCTACAACGAGGACGGCGAGCCACTGGCCGAGGCCGGTGACGGGATCGGCTCGCAGTACCAGGCGTACAAGGCGCTGGCCGACCTCGCCGCCCACAAGGGAGAGCTGAAACTGGCGGCGGAGTACGCGGCCAAGGCACGCGATCTCAAGCGCTACTTCAACGACACCTGGAGCAGGAAGCCCGGCAGCGCCGACCTCGTCCGCGCCTACACCGTCGACGGCACGCCGCTGACCGGCTTCGGCAAGGAGAACAGCTGGTTCATGCCGATGAAGGGGATCATCGACGCGGGCCCGCGCAACGACGCCTACCTCGATTTCATCGACACCGAGGCCTCCGGCCCGGAGGGGCCGAGCAACATCGAGGCGTTCACGTACCTGCCCGACACGTTCTTCAGGCACAACCGCAACGAGACGGCGTGGAAGTGGATGAAGAACGTCTACGACAGGCGCGAGGGCAGGCATGTCGTCAGCCGCCAGGGGCTCAACGGCGACTATCCCGAGGTGTCGTTCACCCTGGTCAGCCAGACGGTCGAGGGGCTGATGGGCATCCAGCCCGACGCCCCGCGGCGCACCGTCGCCACCCAGTCGCGGCTGCCCGCCGACATCGGCTGGCTGGAGGTGGCCGACGTGCCGGTCGGGGACGGCAAGGTGACGGTCCGGCACGACGGCCAGACCTCGACCACGTTCACGAACGGCTCCGGCCACCAGACCTTCTGGGAGGCGCGTTTCCCGGGCAGGCACCGCTGGCTGAAGGTCGACGGGCACCGCAGGATCGGCGTGCCCCGGGTGATCGACGGCGTCGACTACACCGTCGCGGTGGTGCCTCTGCGCGCAGCCCAGACCGCCACGGTCGAGATCGCCGACTGACCACGTCCGCCGCCGCCCCGCCGTACCGGCCTCCCGGCTTCCGGGATCGGCACGGCGGGGACCTCCTGACGACCAACGCCCGCTACTCGTGGTCGGCGGCGTGCCCGGGGTTCTCCGGCCGCTACCAGGTGACCGGGATGCGGGTGAACCCTCCGGTGAGAGAGGCCTCGCGCTGCACCAGCTCCTCGACGGGCACGGCGAGGGCCAGCGTGGGGAAACGGCGGAACAGGGTGCCGAACACCGTCCGCAGCTCCACCCGGGCCAGGCTCGCCCCGATGCAGTAGCGGCCCGCGTAGCCGAACGCGAGATGCGGGTCGCCCAGGTCGCGGCCGATGTCGAAACGGTCGGGGTCGGGGAAGGCCCGCTCGTCGCGGTTGGCCGCCGTCGCGGCGATGAGCACCGCCTCACCGCGCTTGATGGTCACCCCGCCGATGCTCACGTCCTCGTGGGCGTATCGGGGCAGGCCGTGGTTGCCCGGCGCGGCCACCCGCAGGATCTCCTCCGTCGCCGCGCCCGCCAGCGACGGGTCGGCGAGCAGGGCGTCACGCTGCGCCGGGTTGGCGAGCAGCAGCAGCACGCCGTAGTCGATCCGGTTGACCGTCGTCTCATGTCCGGCGAACAGCAGTCCCGCGGCGAGCTCGGCGATCTCCTCGTCGGGCGCGTCCATGGTGGCCATGTCGGAGAACACGTCGTTGGCGGGGTGCGCCCGCTTGTCGGCGAGGATGCCGCGGGTGTAGTCGGCGAGCTCGGCCATCGCCGCCTCGGAGCGCTCCCGGTCGCTCAGGTCCGTCATCGCGTCGGCCAGCTTCCTGAAGTGCTCGCGGTCGCCGTACGGCACGCCGAGCAGCTCGCAGATCACCAGCACGGGCAGCGGCACGGAGAACTCCTGCCGCAGGTCCACCGGGGACGGTAGCTCGGCCATGTGATCCAGCAGGCCGTCGACGAGCCGCTGGACATGCGGTTCGAGAGCGCTCATCCGGCGGGCGGAGAAGGCCGGGGCCAGCATCCGGCGCATCCGCTCGTGCTCGGTCTTCTCCGTCTCGATGTCGCCGCGCGGGCCGCCGATCAGGGGCGAGGCGGAGATCCGGGCGGCCCGCTCCGGGTCGGGCGCCGAGCGGCCGAGACGCTGGTCGGCGAAGGCCTGCCTGGCCTCCTCGTAGCCGGACACCAGCCAGGCGACGTCGCCCGCCTGCGTCCGGACCCGGGTCACCGGCCTGACGCTCCGCAGCGCGCCGTACATCTCCGGAACCGTCAGCGGGTCGTCGCGGGTGAACGGCAGTCTCGGCAGGTCGTCATCGGTGTGGCCGGTGTGTTCGGTGATGTGGTCGTCCATGGCCGGGAGGCACCCCCAAGGCTCGACGGCAGGGCCATTCTCGAACGTGTCATCTACCGGAGGATTCGGCAAGACGGCACGGCCTTCGAGATGCGCGGACCGCTCCCTTCGTCACCGGTCCCGGCACGGGGGGTTCCCGGCCGTGCGCGAAGGGTGTCTTCGGCGCGCAGGCCGAGCCGGTCCCCGAGCGCCTCCCGCATGGTCTCGCGGAGTCGCCGGGCGGTGGTCAGCCCCAGGCGAGCGTGCCGCGTTCGGCCCAGTAGGCGTCGGGGTCCTCGGCCAGTCCGGCGAGCCGCTCGTCGAGCTCCGCGTTCCATCCGGCCCAGATCGCGCCCAGGTTGTCGTGCAGCTGCCCGGCCGACACCGCGCCGCTCAGCACCACCGCGGCCCACGGCCGGGCGAGCACGGCCGCGAGCGCGAGCGCGTCCGGCGTCACCCCCCGCTCCCGCGCGGCGGACATGAGCGGGTCGGGCGCCGCGCGGGCGGTCAGCCGGCCGTTCGCCACCCCCTCTTTGACGATCACGCCCATCCCCGCCTCGTGCGCCCGGGCGAGCGCCTCGCCGGCCGAACGCTCCAGCAGGTTCCAGGTGGACTGCACCGTGTCGAACACGCCGGTCTCGATCGCTCGCACGATGGCGTCGGCCTGCCGCGGCCCGGTCGTGCTGAGCCCGATCGCGACGCCCTCGGCCCGCAACGCGCGCAGCTCGCCGAGCACGTCGTCGTCTTCGAACACGCCGCTGTCGACCGTCGCCGAATGGATCTGGTAGAGCGACAGATGCCCGCCGAGCAGCCCGCGCGTCTGGTCCAGCTGGCGGCGGAGCCGCCCGGCCGACAGCTCCTTCACCTCGTGCTGCTCGGCGTCCATCCGCCAGTCGCCCACGTAGGCGTATCCCCACTTCGAGCCGACCACCGCCGCGCCCGGGGCGATGCCGTGCTCATGCAGCCATCCGGCGAGGAACTCCTCCGCGCGCCCGTACGAACGCGCCGTGTCGAAGTAGCGCACGCCCGCCGCCCACGCCGCGTCGAGCACGGCCCAGGTCCGTGACCGCATCGCGGCGACCCCGCGGTCGTCGCCGAGATCCTCCTCGCGGCCGAGTGTGATGTAGGCGGGACGGCCCAGCGCGGCGAGGCCGAGACCGAGCGGCGTCACCGCCAGACCGGTACGGCCCAGCGGGCGCGAGACGAGTGCTGTCACGTCCTCAACATAACCAACGGCACCCGGTGGCCTCAGGAGGCGGGCGGCCGTGGGGCGCGCGGCGCGTGGCCGCCCGCGGGGTGAGCGTGGAGACCTGCGAGAGGGCCCTGACCGCGATCGCTCCGGTGAGGAATCCGCCCGCCGCGGCCGCGAACGCGTCGGGCGCCGCCTCGTGAACGCTGTGACCAGCGTCGATGATGATCGGCTCGGCATCATCGATGATCTCCGTTTAGGGTGGGCATCGCGCCGATGCCGCGCCACGCCGCCGACGACCCGGCCGCCTCTCCCCTGAGATCGGCGACGGTGACGGCTCGGCGGGAGCCGGTCATGCGGCGCGTCCGGTGACCGCGCCGGCTCATGTCCGGCTGCCGCGGTGCCGCGGCCATCGCAGGAGTCCCTTGGAGGTTCGGCAGGTGTCGACGTCGGCTCAGCCTGTCCCGCACCCCCCGGCGAAGGACCCGGCGGACGCCGCCGGGTCACGGCGCGCGCGGTTCGCCGGGCGGGCGGGACTCGCCATGATCGGGATCGCCCTCGCCGTCATGCTGGGCGTCGCCTTCCTCGGGCCGTCCGCGGCGGTGCCCGAGCTCGGCGGCGGTGACCCGCCCTGGTCCTTGCGGGCCGGCCCCTCCGACACGCCGGTGATCCTGTCGTGCTGGGCGGCCGTCATCGCCGGCGGCCTGGGCGTGGGCGCCGGGCTGTACGCGCTGCGCCGGGGGTGGCGTCCCGCGCGGGGGATCCTGCCCGCCGGCACGGTGGTCGCCGTCCTCGTCCTCACGCTCGTGCCGCCCGCCGGGTCGACGGACGTGCTCAACTACGCGGTCTACGGGCGCATCGCCGCCCTCGGGCACGACCCGTATGTGATGACCCCGGCGTGGCTGCACAACATGGGGGACCCGGTCGGCGAGTTCGCCCCGCTGGCGTGGCGCCGAGCCCCCTCGGTGTACGGGCCGCTGGCCACCTGGGCGCAGACGGCCGGTTCGTGGCTGGGCGGCGGGACGATGGCCGGCACCGTCCTCGCACTCAAGATCATGATCGGTCTGGCGTTCCTGCTGTCCGCTCTCATGCTCGACCGGCTGGCGGGACCGGACCGCGGTCGGCGGGTCCGCGTCCACCTGCTGTGGAGTCTCAACCCGCTGATGCTGTGGCACGTGGTGCTGGGCGGGCACATCGACGGCCTGGGGGTGTTCTTCCTCGTCGCGGCCTTCCTCGCGCTGCGCAGGGGCGGTGCGGTGGCGGGGCTGTCGGCGGGGGTGCTGCTCGGCGCGGCGGCCGCGGTCAAGGCGCCGTTCGTCCTCGCCGGCGCCGGTCTGGCCTGGGCGGCCCGCCGGCCGGCGGCCACCTTCCCGGCGATGGCCGCGGGCGTGTCCGCGATCCTGGCCGCGGCGTACGTGACGCAGGGGCCGGCGGCGTTCGGGAACGTGGTAGGCAAGATCGGTTCTCGCTCGCTGGCGGATCCGTGGCGTGTGATCACCGACCCGCTGGGCCTGGGGGCGCAGTCGTCGGTGCTGGAAGGGCGGCTCGCCCTCGGCGCCGCCCTCCTCATCGGTCTCCTGCTGTGCCGGCGGCTTCCCCCGGGACCGTCCGGCCTCGACTCCGTACGGCCGGCGCTGGCGTGGTGCCTGTGCTGGCTGCTCACCTCTCCGGTGCAGCACCCCTGGTACGACGCCATGCTGTTCCCGCTGCTGGCCCTCATGCCGGCCGGCCGCCTCGACGGGCTGCTGATCGCCCGGGGGATCGTGACCACCCTCATCTATCTGCCCGGCGCCTCCGGTCTCCTGCAGCCCACCGCGCTGACCGGGTGGATCCTGGAGATCTACCGTCCGTGGGTCGCTCCGCTGGCGGCCGACCTCATCATCGTCTGCGTCATCGCGCTGAGCCTCGCCGGCGCCCTCGGCTTCCGGCCGGCGTCGCCACGCGACTTCTCCCCGCGTTCATCGGGGCTTCAACATCAGGACGCGGAGCGTCGATAGCTTTCGGGTCCTGTCTCCTGGTCATCGATAGAGGAAGCGCCATGTCGCGTTCATTCATCGCCGTGCTGGCCGCCGCCGCGGCGCTCACCACCGCGGTCGCCGGTCCCGCGGACGCCGCGCCCGGACGGGAGCCGCGGATCGTCTCCGACGTGACGCTGCCCGCCCCGGACCTGGCCGCGTTCGAGCCCGGAATCGTCAAGGACGACAGAGGCGTCAAGCTGGGAGGCGTCGGCAGCGGCCTTCATCCCGCCGGGCGCGCCGGCGAGTACTGGATGGTGACCGACCGCGGCCCGAACGGCGAGCCGAAGGTCAACGGGGAGAAGCGCCGCACGTTCCCGGTGCCCGAGTTCGCGCCCGCGATCGTGCGCGTGGCCGTACGGCGCGGCGTGGCCAGGATCGTGGAGAGCCTCCCGCTGAAGAGGACCGACGGCACGCCGATCAGCGGCCTGTCGAACCAGGCCGGTCACGACGAGGTGCCCTACGGCTGGGACGGCCTGACTCCGCTCTCCTACGACCCCGCCGGGTTGGACACCGAGGACGTCGTCGCCGACGGGCGAGGTGGCTTCTGGCTGGTGGAGGAGTATTCCCCCTCGCTGGTGCACGTGGCCGCCGACGGCCGCATCCTGGCACGGTACGTGCCCAAGGGACTCGGCCTGACCGGGACGGGTTACCCGGTGTACGAGACGCTGCCCGCGATCTTCGCCACCCGTCAGCAGAACCGCGGCCTTGAGGCGCTCGGCATCTCGCAGGCCGAGCGTGCCCTGTACGTGGCCGTGCAGAGTCCGCTGGCCAACCCCGACAAGAAGACCGGCAAGGCCTCCGGCACCGCCCGGATCCTGCGGGTGGATCTGCGGACCGGGCGGCCCACCGGCGAGTGGGCCTACACCATGGAGAACGTCGCGACCTTTGACCCGGCCGCGGAGCAGGGCGACATGAAGATCTCCGCGCTCACCGTGCTGAGGCCGGGCCGCCTGCTGCTCCAGGAGCGCACCGACGCCGTCGCCCGCCTCTACACCGTCGACCTGCGCCGGGCGACCGACCTCCTCGGCGGCGTCCACGACGACCCGGCGACCACGCCGTCGCTGGAGGCGTCCCTTCCCGCCGGCGTCACCGTCGCGACCAAGTCCCTGGCCGTCGATCTGGCCGCGATCACCGGACTTCCCGGGAAGATCGAGGGTGTCGCGGTGATCGACCCCAGGACGATCGCGGTCGCCAACGACAACGACTTCGGCCTCGGCTCCTTCGGGGCGGACGGCCGCCTGATCGACTCCGGCGTCACCAGCCGCATCCTGACCATCCGCCTTCCCCGGCCGCTCCGGTAAGCGCTCCGGCCTCGTCGGGGCCCGCCGCCGTTCGCCGCCGGGACGCCGGACGGCGGCGAAACCGGAACCTACGGATGGAGACCGACCGCGCGCTCCGCCGACCGCACGATCTCCTCCAGGTGTCCGCTGTGCGCGCCACGCCAGTAGATCCGGCCGCACTTCGGGCACCGGCCGTAGACGTCGTAGGAACGCCGGGTCCCGGCCTCCAGCAGGCGTTCGATCTCGTGCTTGCCGACGGGCGCCAGCTCCCCGTTGCAGGCGGTGCAGCGGGTCCACGGCCGCAGCGGCGGTGCGAAACGCTCCAGCAGGTCACTGAGCTGGTCCTGCGGACTGGCGCCCCGTACGTAGGCGCCGAGCCAGAGCGCCCGGCGGCGCAACAGCCCGCGGTCCCGGGTCAGCAGCACGCGGCGCTCCGCGTTCGCCTCGGCGACCAGCGAGGGGTCGTCCATGTCGTTGTGGTAGCTCGCGTCCACGCCCAGCAGCCGCAGCCGCCGCGCGAGGGTGCCGAGATGGACGTCGAGCAGGAACCGGGGCGCGAGCTGACCCGGTTCGAGCGGCACCCGCTGGGGGCGGGGCACGGCGCGCACGTGGACCACGTCGCCGGCGGCGGGCTGGTAGGACGGGCCGACCGCCGCGCCGTCGACGGTCATGGGCCCCACCTCCGGCAGCGGGATGCCGAGCGATTCCACGACGTGTCCCAGCGTGGACGTTCCGTCGGGCGTCACGCGCTGCCACTCGCGACGGCGGCTCGCGGGCAGGAACAGCAGCAACTCGGCGGTGATACGCAGGCGCATGTCGGGTTCGACCACGTTGTCAGCATGCCATCTCGACGGCTTTCTCTTCGGCGACCGGCGATGCGCGGCACCTGCGCCGTGATCGTCTCGATGGATCGATCCACGAGTACGCACAGGTCGCCCGGGGTGACAGGGGTTTCGGCTTCCGCACGGTCGAACAGGCGCCTATTGACATCACCGAAGGGGGTGAGGAAACTCGCCGGAAACAACCTCGGCATCCCTCGTATGCGCACCACTTTGCTGTAAACGTTTACAGCACTATCAAGGAGTGACCCGATGGCCGTTTCGCGATGGCGCGGGCTCGGTGTTCTGGCAGCTCTGGCGCTCGTCGCCGCGCTCGCCGTACCCGGTCAGGCGCAGGTCGGCAGGAGCCGGACCGGCACGATCACCGCAGGCTCCGCCTACTCCGCCGCGCTCGGCGAACCCATCGCGTACAACGTCTACCTGCCGCACGGCTACGGCCGCGGCGCACAGCGGTACCCGGTGCTCTACCTGCTCCACGGCAGGGGCGACACGTCGCAGGCCTGGACCCGGGTCAAGGACACGCTGGACCGGCTGATCCAGGACGGACGCGTCCCCGCCCTCATCGCGGTCATGCCCGACGCGCCCTGGAGCGGCGGCGGCAGCTGGTACGTGGACTCGCGCTACACCGGCGCCGACACGCCCGGCCGGCCGGTGGAGACCGCCTTCACCCACGACCTGGTCGACCACGTCGACACCACCTACCGCACCGCGCCGATCCGCAACGCACGAATGGTCGGCGGCTACTCCATGGGCGGCTACGGCGCACTGCGCTTCACCCTGGCCCACCCCGACCTCTTCGGCGGCGCGCTCGTCCTCAGCCCCGCCGTCTACACGCCGCTGCCGCCGGCGGACTCCTCGGCCCGCGACTACGGCGCGTTCGGTCTCGGCGACCGGAAATTCGTCGACGACGTCTATGACGGGCTCAACTACCCGAACCTGCTGGCCAAGGTGGACCCCGACCTGCCCGTGCGGCTGTTCGTCGCGGTGGGCGACGACGAATACGCCAACCCGCAGCCCGCCGACGCGCACCACGACCTCGACTTCGAAGCCGAAACGCTCTACAACACCGTACGGCGGGCACCGGGCATCTCGGCGGAGATGCGCATCCTGGACGGCGGCCACGACTGGAACGTCTGGGCGCCCGCCTTCGAACAGGGGATGGCGAACCTCGGCCCCACCCTGAGCGTGGTCCCACCGGCCGGGCTGCCCGCGCCGCTGTACGGCACCGCCGGAACCGACTGGGCGGGCGGCGTGGCGGCGCAGGCCGACGGTTCGGCGACCCTCGGCCTGTCCGCCGGCGCCTCCGTCGACGGCCGGCCACACGCGGGCAAGCTCGACGCGGTGCTGGTGCGCCGTGGCCCGGACGGCGCCACACGGTGGACGAGGCAGCTCGGCACGGCCGCCGACGAACGCCTGTACGGCGTCGTCGCCCTTCCCGACGGCGGGGTTCTGGCCGCCGGCTACACCAAGGGCGACCTGGACGGTCACCACCCGGGCAACACCACCGACGACGCGTTCGTGGTGCGGCTGGACGAGAGCGGCGCCGTGCGGTGGCTGACCCAGTTCGGCGTGGCCGGTGCGGCCGATCGCGCCTACGGGCTCACCGCGGCTCCGGACGGCGGAGCCTACCTGGCCGGCTACACCAAGGGCGCACTGGCCGGGACGAACAGCGGCGACAAGGACGCCTTCCTGGCCCGAGTCGACGCCGACGGGCAGATCGCCTGGACACGCCAGATCGGCGGCACCGGCGAGGACAAGGCCTACGGCGTGGCCGTCGACGGCACCGGCGTCTTCGTGGTCGGCAGCGACACGGCCGGGCTGCCCGGCGCGCCGGCGCTCGGCGGGCTGGACGGCTGGATCGCCCGGTACGGCTCCGACGGCACCGCGCAGTGGGTGTCCGCCACGGGCGGCGCCGGAGACGACCGGCTCGGCGCGGTGGCGGTGACCACCGACGGCCTCGCGGTGGCCACCGGCGAGAGCGGCGGCGATCTGCTGGCCGTGGCCTACACCTCCGGAAACCAGCGGAAGTGGACGACGACCGTCGCCACCCCGGCCGCGGACGCGGGGGCCGGGGTGGTCGCCCTGGCCGGCGGCGCCGTCGAGGTGATCGGATACACCCGCGGCCGGGTCGGCGTGGCGGCGGGGGGCGCGGACGTGCTGGCCGTACGCCTGACCGGAACGGGAAAGCGGCAGGCGAGCGCCCAGTTCGGCACGGCCCGCGACGACGGCGTCGACCCGTTCGCCGAGCCGAACCTGTACGCGACGTCCACCCCGGCCGGCGAGGTGTTGGTGAGCGGGCTGAGCTACGGAACCGCGAGCGACGGCGCCGCGCCCGGCAACGGCGACGTGTTCCTGGCGGCCGTCGACCCCGCCACCGGTCTGCCGCGGGCGGCGGGTTAGCGGAGCGGGCCGGTGGCATCGGGTCGAGACCGATGCCACCGACCCCGGCATGCGCCCCGCCCGCGCGAGGAGGAGCCGTTCGATTTCCTCCACCGGAAACGCACTCCGGAGGGAGCCCGGCCCGCGCGAGGAGGAACCGGCCCGCGCGAGGAGGAACCGGCCCGCGCAGGAAGGACCCGGCCCGCGCGAGGAGGAGCCGTTCACCGTGCGGCTATCGCCCGCCCTCGTGCGCGTCGACCAGCTGCCTGGGCGCCGTCAGGCACCACGCCTCGGTGACCAGCTCGAACAGCTCATCCGATTCGATCCCCGCGAGGCGCACCACGACCCAGCCGAAACGCTCCGTGGTGAACTGGACCTCGAACACCTCCGGCCGCTCCGCCACCAGCGCGATCTGCTCCTCGATCGTCGCCTTCAACCCCACGGTCTGCGTCTTCTCCCACAGGTAGCCGAAGCCCTTGCCGCGCACCTTCAGCGAGATCCAGCTGCCGCCGTCGCTCTGCTGGACCTCGGGAAGCCTGTCCAGCATTTCCAGAAACTCATCGACGCTCACACCCATGGCCCACATCTACCAGAGCACTCCGACACTTATCCGTGCGGACATCTGTGCGGACATTCGGGCGCAGCGGCCCGGCGGAGCCGCGACCGTTCCCGACCAAGGTAGAGCCCGGCGGGCGCAGGACGCCGGACCATCGTGATTTTCGATGCTCAGGGTCATGAAGCGTGCACGGTTGTTGGGGGCGCGCCCTCCGGTCGCCAGCATTCGTTCACACACGCATGCCGAACGACCTGGAGACATCAATGGGGACAGGCAACACGCGGCGCAGGCTGACCCTGGCCGCCTGCGCGCTGAGCGGTTCGCTGCTGGTCAGCGCCGGAGTGTCGGCCGCGTCCGCCGCGTCGGCCACGTCCGCGCCGGCCGCGTCGGTCATGTCCGCGTCGGCCGCGTCCGCGCCGCAGGAGACCACGCTGCGGGTGAAGATGTCAGGCTCGGGCGTCGACACGCTCAACCCGTTCCTCGCCTTCTTCAACGGCGCCCTGGACATCTTCGGCTCGATCTATCCCGCGCTGAACTCGCTGGACGCCAAGGGCAGACCGGGCCCGTACCTGGCCGAGTCATGGACGCCGTCGCAGGACAGGCTCACCTGGACCTTCAAGCTCAGAGACGGCCTGAAATGGAGTGACGGCACGCCCATCACGGCCGAGGACGCCGCCTGGACGTTCAACCTCATCATGACCGACACCGTCGCGGGCACCGCCAACGGCTCACTGGTCGGCAACTTCGCCTCGGTCACCGCGACCGACCCCACGACGCTGGTCATCAAGACCAAGGCGCCGCAGGCCAACGTCACCTACGTGAGCATCCCGATCAGCGGCATCCCGATCGTCCCGAAGCACATCTGGGAGCCACGGGCCAAGAACCTCAAAGACGCCAAGAACGACACCTTCCCCGTCGTCGGCTACGGCCCTTGGACGCTCACGGAGTACAAGCCCGAGCAGTACGCGAAGTTCGACGCCAACAAGGACTTCGTCCTCGGCCGGCCGGGCTTCGACCACATGATCCAGCAGAGTTTCAAGTCGACCGACGCCGCCGTCGCCGCCCTGCGCAGCGGCCAGCTGGACTACATCAACGGTGTGAACCCGACCCAGTTCAAGGCGCTGCGGGCGGACAAGAGCCTGCTGACCGCCCGCGAGGTCGGCAACGGCTGGACCGGTGTCGAGGTCAACCACAACGCCCGCACCCGCACCGGCAAGAAGATCGGCACCGGCCATCCCGCGCTCGGCGACCCGGTGCTGCGCCATGCGATCTCGCTGGCCACCGACAGGAAGACGCTGGTCGCCAAGGTGCTCGACGGCATGGGCGGGGTCGGCTCCGGTTACCTGCCGCCGGCCTGGCCGCAGTGGAAGTGGCAGCCGGCCGCGGGCGAGGAGACGCCGTTCGACCTCGCCCGGGCCGGTGAGATCCTCGACGACGCCGGCTACACCAAGGGCGCCGACGGCGTCCGCGTCGATCCCAAGAGCGGCAGGCCGCTGGAGCTGCGCCTGGGCATCCACTCCGACGACACGGCCGACGCCGGCATCTCGACCTACCTCAAGGGCTGGCTGGAGACGATCGGCGTCAAGCTCAAGATCCAGACATTGAGCATGAGCGCGCTCAACAGCGACCTGGCCAAGGGCGACTGGGACCTGCTGATGGACGGATGGACCACCGGTCCCGACCCGACCTACCTGCTCGGCATCCAGACCTGCGCCACGCTGCCCAAGGACGACGGCACCGGCGGCAACACCGACGCCTTCTTCTGCGACAAGGCCTACGACGAGCTGTTCGGCAAGCAGCTCACCACGTTCGACCAGGACGAGCGGGCCAAGGTCGTCGCCGAGATGCAGGACATCCTCTACAGAGCCGACGTCGACCAGATCCACTTCTACGCCGACACCCTCGACGTCGCCCGCACCGACACCGTGACCGGCCTGATCACCGGGCAACCGGACGCGCAGGGCATGTACCCGGCGCAGACCGCGTTCTGGAGCTACCTCAAGGCCACGCCGCCTTCCGCCGAGGCGGCGACCGTCCCGGCCGGAGAGGACGGCGGCGGCGGTCCGCTGTGGATCGGCGGCGGCGTCCTGCTTCTCGCGCTCGCCGGCGGCGGGATCGCGCTCAAGCGCCGTTCGGGTGCGGGTGACCGTGAGTAGTCTGACCGCCGCGGGCCCGGCCAAGCTCGACGGGCGGCGGGTCAAGCGGTCGGACTTCCTGCCCTACCTCGGCTCGAAGCTGGCGGCGGCCCTGGTCAGCTTCCTCGTCACACTGGTCATCGGCTTCGTGATCTTCAGTCTGATGCCGTCCGACCCGGTCCGAACCCTGACCAGGGGCCGTCCCACGAGCGAGGCCCAGCTCGCCCGGCTCCGCGTGCAGCTCGGCCTGGACGACCCGATCTGGGAGCGGTTCCTCACTTTCGTCGGCAACACGCTCAAAGGCGAGCTCGGCTACTCCTGGCAGTTCCAGCAGTCGGTCTCGTCGCTGGTGGCCGACCGGCTCGGGCCGACCCTGCTCCTCATGGGCACGGCCGCGGTCCTGTCGATCGCGCTCGGCCTGTGGCTGGGCATCCGCAGCGGCTGGCGGCACGGCGGCCTGTTCGACCGGATCGCCTCCGGCGCCTCGCTCACGCTGTGGTCGGTGCCGACGTTCTGGCTCGGCATGATCCTGCTGGTCGCCTTCAGCGTAGGTGTGGGGCCGATCCCGAGCCTGTTGCCCGCGGGCGGGATGGACGACCCCGCGCTGCCGCAGGAGGGCCTGGCCCACGTCGTCGACGTGGCCAGGCACCTGGTGCTGCCCTGCCTCACCATGGTCCTGGTGGTCTTCGCCCAGTACGTCACGGTGATGCGTACCTCGATCATCGACGAGCTGGGCAGCCCCTACCTGCTGACCGCCAGGGCCAAGGGCCTGACCGACGACGCCGTACGGCGGCGCCACGCGGTGCCGAACGCACTGCTGCCCTCGGTCACGATGATCTTCATGCACCTCGGCATCCTGGTCAGCGGCGCGATCACGGTCGAGGCGGTCTACTCCTGGCCCGGCATCGGCTACCTGACCTACGAGGCGCTCAAAATCCCCGACCTGCCCCTGCTCCAGGGCACCTTCATCGTCTTCAGCGCGAGTGTGATCATCATGAACCTCCTGGCGGACGTGGTCTACCGCTTCCTCGACCCGAGAGTGCGGGCCCAGTGAAGCGCCTTCACCGAGGCGGCGTCCGATGACCGCCGTCACGCACGCCCCGGCCGTCGCCGGCATCCCGCGCCGGCACGCGTTCGGCCGGTTCTGCCACGCCTACGCCAGGCGGCCCGCCGGCCTGGCCGGGCTCGGCCTGCTCCTCGCCTTCGGCGCGCTGGCCCTGGCCGCGCCGCTGTTCATCGGCGACGACCAGCTCAACGTGATCAGGGTGGACGGACCTCAGCTCTCGCCGCCCGCCGACGGCTACCCGCTCGGCACCGATCAGGCGGGTCGCTCGGTCCTGCTGCTGGTCATCTGGGGCGCACGCGAGTCGCTCGGCATCGGCGTCATCGCCACCGCGCTCACCGTGGTCCTCGGCAGCGCGGTCGGCCTGCTGGCAGGGCACTACCAAGGCTGGACCGGCAGGGTCCTGATGCACGTGACCGACTGGTTCATCGCGCTGCCCAGCCTGCCGCTGGCCATCTCGCTGTCTGCCGTGCTCGGCCAGGGCGCGGCGTCGATCACGATCGCCATCGCGGTGACCTCGTGGACCGCGACCGCCCGCCTCGTGCGCGCCCAGACGCTCGCGGTCGAGGCGAGGCCCTTCGTCGAACGGGCCAGGGTGCTGGGCGCGGGCAACACACAGATCATGATCAGGCACGTGCTGCCCAACGTCATGCCGCTGATCCTGGTCTCCAGCACGCTCACCGTCGCCTCGGCGATCCTGTCGGAGGCCACCCTGACCTTCCTCGGCCTCGGTGACCCGACCAGCGTGACCTGGGGCTCGATGCTCCAGGCGGCGTTCGCGGGCGGCGCGGTCACGGCGGGCGCTTGGTGGTACCTGATGCCGCCGGGCATCGCGATCCTCGTGGTCGTGCTCGGCTTCACGCTCGTCGGCCGCGCCGTCGAGCACGTGCTCAACCCGAGGATGGCAGGCCGATGACGTCGAGGAGCGAGGCGCGGGGGCGAGTCCGGGCGCCGGAGACGCCGGCGACGGGCGGGGAACGGGTCCGGGTGCCGGAAGGGCCGGACGGACCGGCCGGGACCCCGATGCTCGACGTGCGCGACCTGCGGGTGACCTACCGCAACGGCGAGCGCGCCGTGCCCGCCGTACGCGGGGTGAACTTCACCCTCGACCGGGGTCAGACCCTCGGCGTCGCGGGGGAGTCGGGCTCGGGCAAGTCCACGATGGCGCTCGGCCTGCTGCGGCTGCTGGACCCCTCCGCCCAGGTGAGCGGTGAGGTGTTGTTCGAGGGCGAGGACCTGCTGACCGCCAGGTGGGCGCGGCTGCGCGCGGTGCGCTGGTCGGCGGCCTCGGTGGTGTTCCAGGGCGCGATGAGCGCGCTCAACCCGGTGCGCACGATCGGCGAGCAGATCTGCGAACCCATCCTGCTGCACGACAGGAGCGACCGGAAAGCGGCGCGCGAGCGGGCGGCCGAACTGCTCGACAGCGTCGGCGTGCCGTCGCGGCGGCTCGGTTCCTACCCGCACGAGTTCTCCGGCGGCCAGCGCCAGCGCATCATGATCGCGATGGCGCTGGCCTGCCGGCCCGACCTGATCATCGCCGACGAGCCGACCACCGCGCTCGACGTCATGGTCCAGGCGCAGGTGCTGGAGCTGCTCGGCGGGCTGGTGCGCGAGTCGGGCATCGGCGTCATCATGATCAGTCACGACCTGTCGGTGCTGTCGCACATGTGCGAGCGGCTAGCCGTCATGTACGCCGGGCAGATCGTCGAGATCGGACCGTCAAGGCAGCTCATCGCCGAGCCGCGGCACCCCTACACGCGGGCCCTCGGCCGGGCCTTCCCGACGATCGGCGACCCGGCCTCGCGGCTCGCGCCCGCCGGGCTGCCCGGCGACCCGCCCACGCCGTCGGAGCTGGCCGGGCTGGCCAGGCTCGGCGAGGGCAAGGGCTGTGCCTTCGAACCGCGCTGCCCCGAGGCCGTGGCGGCCTGCCGTACCGAGACCGTGGAGCTGCGGCCGAGCGGCCCGTGGCGCGAGGCCGCGTGTCTGCGCGTGCCGGAAGGGAGCGGGGCGTGAAACCCGTGCTCGAAGTCCGCGACCTGACGATCACCTACCCGGCGCGCCGGGGCGCCGCGCCCGCACGCGCCGTCGACGGGGTGAACCTGCAGGTACGGCAGGGCGAGATCGTCGCGCTCGTCGGCGAGTCGGGATGCGGCAAGTCCACACTGGCCAGAGCCCTGGTCGGGCTGGTCGAGCCGACCGGCGGCCAGGTGTTGAGCGACGGCGAGCCCCTGGGCTACTCCGCCGCCGCGCTGAAGGCCTACCGCCGCCACACCCAGCTCGTCCTGCAGGACCCGGGCGGCGCGCTCAACCCCAGGCAGAACGTCTTCGACGCCGTCGCCGAAGGACCCAGGCTGCACGGCCTGACCGATCGGCTCGGCGAGCGGGTGTACGCCGCGCTGGCCAAGGCCGGGCTGCGACCGCCCGAGGAGTTCGCCGGGCGCTTCCCGCACGAGATGTCCGGCGGGCAGCAGCAGCGCGTCGTCATCGCCGGGGCGCTCGCGCTCGACCCCTCGGTCATCGTCGCCGACGAGCCGGTGGCCTCGCTCGACGCCTCGGTCAGGGGCGAGATCCTCAAACTGATCCTGGAGCTGCGCGACTCGCTCGGCCTGTCCGCGCTGGTCGTCAGCCACGACCTCGGCCTGGCCTGGAACATCGCCGACCGGGTCGCGGTGATGTACCTGGGCAGGATCGTCGAGACCGGCACGGTCGAGGAGGTCCTGCTGCGTCCCCGCCACCCCTACACCCGGGCGCTGCTGTCGGTGCTGCCCGATTCGGGTGAGCCCGCCGTGCTGCTCACCGGCGAGCCGCCGGACCCGACCTCCGTTCCCGGGGGCTGCCGTTTCCATCCCCGCTGCCCGCTCCGGGCGGCCGAGCAGGAGCCGCTGTGCGAAAGCCGTGACCTGCCCGTCCTTACCGGCGAACCGTCGCCCGCCAGCCTCGCCGCCTGCCACCTCGTCCGCTGAAGGAGTTCTTCGATGACCGCTTCTCCCCGTTCTTTCCGCCGTCCGCCCGCCCTGCGACCCGGCGCCCGCGTCGCCGTCATCGCCGCCAGCAGCCCACCCGACCAGGCCAACCTGGATCGGGGCCTGGCGGCGCTGGAGGAGGTCGGTTTCAAACCCGAGGTGTTCGCCTCCTCACGGGCCGGCGGGACCGAGTACGACTACCTGGCGGGCGACGACGTCCTGCGGGCCGGTGACCTGGTCAAGGCGCTCGGCGACCCGGCCTTCGACGCGGTTTTCTGCGCCGGCGGCGGATACGGCATGCAGCGCACGCTGGAACTGGTCGACTGGTCGAAGATCGACGCGTCCAGGCCGAAGGTCGTGGTGGGCTACTCCGATGTGACCGCGCTGCTGGAGGCGATCGCGGTCAAGCTCGGCTGGGCGTCGCTGTTCGGGCCGATGGTCGCCTGCGACGGCTTCTACCAGGGACCGGGGGAGTACGACTTCGACGAGCTGATGAAGCTGCTGTTCCATCCGGAGACGGTGACGGAGCTGGTCTTCCCCGACGCCAGGACCGTCGTGCCCGGTGTCGCGGAGGGTCACACGCTGGGCGGCACCGCCACGCTGCTGGCCGCCTCGCTCGGCACCGACACCTCGTTGCCCGCCCGGGACGCGATCCTCTTCCTGGAGGACGTGGACGAGGAGTTGTTCCGGATGGACCGCTACATCACCCAGCTTCGCCGGGCCACCTACAGCGACGGCGTGGCAGGGATCCTGCTCGGCACGTTCACCAACTGCGGCGAGCCGCGTGACGTGGAGCGCATGCTGGTGGAACGGCTGAGCGACCTGGGTGTGCCGGTCCTCGCCGGGGCGGACATCGGGCACGGGATCTCGATGCAGACCTATCCGATCGGCGTACGGGCCCGGCTCGACACCGAGGCGGGCAGGCTGCGTTTCCTGGAGCCGGTGCTCACACCCCACGAGCCCTGACGGCCCGCGGTGTCCGACCGCGGGACCGACCGCAGGACATTTTGCTAAAAATGCCTACGCCCTCCTGTGTGCTCCCCTAATCTCTACAAGATTGGATCATCCGTACATCAAAGGAAACGGCGTGGCGCAGTCATGGGCCGAGCTGCCGATGTGCCGTGCCGTGTGGGTGCGAGAGGCGAATTCCGCGATCGGCACGGTGTCGGCGGACGCATTACCCGAGGGTTTCCCCGCGATATTCTCCTACTTATGGAGTAAAGGGCGAAACGTACCGGAAAATGTCGAAGACGTGCTTCGCGAGCTGGAAAAGGCCGTCGTCGAGCTGTTTCCCGCATGGCTCCCGGGCGCCGAGGGCATCGGTGGTCCGGGGGGCGCCGCGGTGCCCGCCGTACGCGAGCTCGCCGGGCGGGCGGCGGCCGGACGCCGCCACCTCGCTCCCTTCCTGGCCGAACTCGCCGCGCGATCCCTGACGGGTACGGAGCCCCGCGACCGCCGCCCGCGCACAGCCGAGGTGCGTGCCGCGGGACTGGCCCTGGCGTTCGCCGCCGGTTTCCGCCGCCCTCGCACGTCGATCCTCGTCCACGTGCCCGAGGGGCTGTCTTCCGCCGAGGAGGAGACGCTGGTGTCGGCCGGCGAGTGGCTCGCCCAGCGAGGTGGGTTCGGCGTCTGGTTCACCGGCGCCCGGCCGGTCGCCGTCGACCGGATCCAGGCGGTGACCGTGGAACCCGCGCCGCCTCCATCGTCCGCGCCGCTTCCACCGTCCGCGCCGCTTCCACCGTCCGCGCCGCTTCCACCGTCCGCGCCGCTTCCACCGTCTGCGCCGCCTCTATCCTCCGCGCCGCCTCCACCGTCCACACCGTCCGTGCCGCTTCCATCGTCTGCGCCGCTTCCACCGTCCACACCGCCTTCGGGAGGCGTGACTTCAGGGCCCGCCGGTTCTCCCGTCGCGGGACGTCCGCATCCGGCCAGCCTCGTGGAGTCCGCGCTGGAGCGGGCGCTCGGCCCCCACTCCTGGGCCGCGGGGCGAGCCTGGAACCAGACCTACCTGCCGCATCCGCTGGCCAATCCCATCCGGGTGGACCTGATGTGGCGGGACGAGCGCTGTGTCGTCGAGCTCGACGGGCCCGAGCACCGCCACCTGGACAGGCTCGCCGACGACCGGTCGCGGGACGCGCGGCTGCGAAAGGACGGCTACGCGGTCCTGCGTTTCACCAACGAGCGGGTCATGGCCGATATGCCGGCCGTACTCCGTGAGTTGAAGCGGTTCCTGCAAACTCACCGTGGCACGTGCGAAGGGTAAGAACATGCCGGAAACAGGAATTTCATTCTCTGATATGACGATTTTGATGGCCTTGATGGTCGAGGTGGAGGAGGCTTCCAACCCCGTCCTCAAAGAGCGCTACGGTCTGACCCTGACCGGAAAGCAGCGCGAGAGGTTGAACGCCCTCAAGCTCGTCGAGAGCCGGAAACGAGACCGAGCCTTCGTCCATCTCCTGTCCGACGCGGGCTGGGCCAGGATGGCCGAGGAGATCCGGTCCGGCATCTCCGTACCCGGCGGCTCGGGCGGACCGATGAGCCGCGTCCTGCTGGCCTTGATGCACAGACTCCTGACGCGGACCGGGCAGAGCCCCGCGGACCTTTTCCTCCTCCCCGCGAACAATGCGCCCGTTCCCGCTCCTGTTCCCACGCCCGTTCCCGCTCCTGATCCTGCTCCGGCTTCCGCGAGCGAGGAAGGGGACGTCACCGCTCGCATCCGCGCCGCCTACGCCGAGTTGGCCGCCGAGCCCGGCGCCTGGGTCGGCCTGGCGCAGCTGCGACCGCTGCTCGGTGACCTCGCCAGGGCGGAGGTCGACGGCGCGCTCAAGGGGATGATCCACCTGCCGGAGGTGAGCATCGTGCCGGAGAACAACCAGAAGGTCCTCACCCCGGAGGCCAGGGCGGCGGCGGTGACCGTCGGCGACCAGGACAAGCACCTGATCTCGATCGGGGTGCGATGACCGGCCGCGAGCTCAAAGCGCTCCAGACGCTCAGGTTCAACTGGGCCGAGGGCCCGGAGGACGTCTGGAGTCCCTCGGACTTCCACGTGGAGGGTCTGAACCGGACCGTGGAACGTGCCATCCTCGGCGGCCTCGCCGACGTGGTCGGCGGTGGCGCGACCAGCCCGATCGGCCTGGTCCTGAGCGGGCAGCGAGGCTCGGGCAAGACCCACCTGCTCGGCTGGGTCCGCGAGCGGATCCAGCAGGAGGGCGGCTACTTCTTCCTGGTCGGCCTGCTGGACGCGCGAACCTTCTGGGAAAGCACGCTGGTCTCCATGCTCGACGGCCTCTCGCGGGACGGCAGCGAAGGAGAGAGCCAGCTCAAGATCCTGTTGCGGCGGTTGTCCGAGCTGGCCGACGTGCCGCGCTGGGTGCAGCGCGAGGTGATCGGCAACCGTCCGGTGACGCGTGAGGGGCTCGACGCCTTCGCCGACGGGGTGCGCCGGTTCAACCCCCACGCCGGCAAGGACGCCAAGGACACCCTGCGCGCGCTCGTGCTGCGCGCCGGCGCCGACTACGCCGCGCAGGACGTGGGCGACGGTTTCCTGTCCGCGCTGCCCGAGGAGGAGCCCGGTGAACGCGCGGCCTGGGGGATCCGGCAGTTCCCGAAGACACCGCAGGAGATCATCAAGGACCTCTCCCGTCTCCTCGCGCTGACCGGGCCGTCCGTCATCGCCGTCGACCAGATCGACGTGCTCGTCGCGCAGTCCCCGGTCGCCGGTAACGGTACGGCGGTGCACGACTGGCACGACCTGATCGTGGTCGACCAGATGGCCGGCGGGCTGATGGCGCTGCGCGAGACGACCCGCAGGACCCTGACGATCCTGTCCTGCCTGCAGCAGACCTGGACCCTCGTCGAGAAGTTCGCCACCGACACCGCTCGCGACCGGTTCCGGATCATGCCCGACCTCAAGCCGCTCCCCGACGCCGAGACCGCCCGCGCCCTGGTCGAGAAGCGCTTCGCGACCCGGTTCGCCGAACACGGCTTCGAACCTCCCTACCCGACATGGCCGGTACGGCCGGCCGCGTTCGACGGTGCCGGTGAATACACCCCGCGACAGCTCCTGATCAGGATCGACGAGCACATCGAGGCCTGCCTGGCAGACCAGGAGGCACGGGAGCTGGAGAGCCTCGACCGGGCCGCCGGCCCGCAGCCGCCGCGTGTCCGGGAGACCTCCGACTTCACGGGCATCGACGCCCGCTTCGCCGAGCTCAGGCGGCAGGCGCAGGTGGCCGACGCCCTGGACGCCGCCGTCGAGGACGCCGTGATGCCCGCCCTGCTGGCAGCGGGGCTGTCGGCCTGGATCGACGGGCTCGGCGAGGCCGGACGCCGGTTCAGCGTCGATCCGCCGCCCAGCAAGAAGCCCCCGCTCCATGCCCGCCTGCGGCGCACCCTGGACGAGGAGACCGAGGACGAGGCGCACTGGGCGTTTCGCGCCATCGCCGCCACGCACCCGGTCGCCGCGCTGAGCCGCCTGCGTGCCGCCTCGGTGATGGCCGGACTGAACGCCGAGGTCCCCAAGCGGCGGCTGTTCGTGCTGCGCACGGTGCCCTGGTCGAAGGGGCCCCGCACGCTCGCGGCCGTCGCCGCGTTCGAGCAGGCGGGCGGCAGGGTGCTCGTGGTGGAGGAGGAAGACCTCCGGTCCCTGGCCGCGCTACGGCAGCTGTACGCGGACAACCCGCCGGACCTGCGGGCCTGGCTCGCCGCGCGGCGACCGGCGCACGAGGTCAAGCTGCTGCGCGAAGCCCTCGCCGACGCCGACGTCGTGCACGCCGGTGTCCCGCACGTCGACGTCGTGCACGCCGAACCCGTGCATGTCGAACCCGTGGTCACCGAACCCGTGATCACCGAACCCGTGCACGCCGAATCCATGGTCACCGAACCCGTGCACGCCGAATCCATGGTCACCGAACCCGTGCACGCCGAATCCATGGTCACCGAACCCGTGCACGCCGAATCCATGGTCACCGAACCCGTGCACGCCGAATCCATGGTCACCGAACCCGTGCACGCCGAATCCATGGTCACCGAACCCGTGCACGCCGAATCCATGGTCACCGAACCCGTGCACGCCGAACCCGCGGTCGCCGCGTCTGTGATCGCCGAACCCGCGGTCGCTCAGGCGGGCGGCACGCCGTACATCCCGCTCGGCGGCACCGTTCCCGACGGGCGGCCCGTCGGGGTCGAACTGGAGGCCCTCAGGAAGCACGCGGTGATCTTCGCCGGGTCGGGGTCGGGGAAGACCGTCCTCATCCGGCGTCTGGTCGAGGAATGCGCGCTCCAGGGCGTCTCGGCGATCGTGCTCGACCCGAACAACGACCTGGCGCGGCTCGGGGACGGCTGGCCGGAGCCGCCGCCGCAGTGGGTTCCCGGTGACGCGGAGAAGGCCGCCGACTATCTGGCCGCCACCGATGTCGTCATCTGGACGCCGGGCCGCATCGCCGGACGGCCGCTCAGCTTCCAGCCGCTGCCCGACTTCGCGAGCGTCGCCGCCGACGCCGACGAGTTCGCCGCGGCGGTGGACGCCGCCGTCGCCTCGCTCGTGCCGCGTGCCAAACTCGACTCCAGAACGGCCAGAGCCCAGCACGGGCAGGCCGTGCTCAGGGAGGCTCTCGCGCACTACGGGCGCGGAGGCGGTCAGGGGCTGCCGGGCCTCATCGAGCTGCTGGCCGCTCTGCCGTACGGCGTGAGCGGGCTCGCCAACGCCGAGCGGATCGCCGCGGACCTGGCACAGACCCTGAAGGCGGCGATGGTCAACGACCCGCTGTTCGCCGGCACGGGAGCCCCTGTCGACCCCGGTGTCCTGCTCACTCCGCCACCGGGCAGGCGGGCACGGGTCTCGGTGATCAGCTTTGTCGGCCTGTCGTCGGACGAGCAGCGCCAGGGCTTCGTCAACCAGTTGCAGATGGCGCTGTTCGCCTGGATCAGGAAGCACCCCGCAGGTGATCGCCCGCTGGGCGGCCTGTTCGTGATGGACGAGGCGCAGACCTTCGCGCCGTCGGGTGCGATGACCGCCTGCACGCAGAGCACGCTGACGCTGGCCGCCCAGGCCCGCAAGTACGGCCTCGGCCTGGTGTTCGCCACCCAGGCACCCAAAGGGCTGCACAACCGGATCCCGGGAAACGCGACGACCCAGTTCTTCGGCCTGCTCAACGCCCCCACCCAGATCGAGGCGGCCAAGGAGGTGGCCCGGTCCAAGGGCGGTGAGGTCGCCGACATCTCCCGGCTGATGACGGGGCAGTTCTACCTGGCGCCGGAAGGGGCCGCGTTCGTCAAGACGAGGGTCCCGCTGTGCCTGACCCACCACCCCAAGGCCCCTCTCACCGCGGAGGAGGTCGTCACCAGGGCGAGCACCCGCGGGGAACACCGCTGAGGCGCGCGCGCCGCGTTCGGCCGGGCCGGCCGGGTGAACACCTCATCCGGCCGGCCCGTATCCGTACCTGGGCGAAAGCCGCCGATTTGGACCTCCCCGGGAAACGCGCGATCGGCGCTCCGGGGGCGCGTGCGCGTCTCCATCGGGATACGACTTGACAGGCGCGTCCGGAATCGGTCCGATGAACCTCGGCCGGCGTGCGGCGGGAACCGCCGCCCAGGCGCGTCGTCTGTACCATGCGGCGGCTTCACTCCAGGTCAGGAAGGTGTTCATGCGTTCCGGCAAGATGCATGCGGACGAGACAGACCATGACGTCCCTCTGGTGCGCCGGCTGGTCGCCGCGCAGTTTCCGCAGTGGGCGGACCTCCCCGTCGAGTCGTTCGATTCCTCCGGCACCGACAACGCCATCTACCGGCTCGGCGACGACATGGCCGTGCGTCTACCCCGCAGGCCTGGTTCCGCCGCGCAGGTCGAGAAGGATCTGCGGTGGTTACCGAGGCTCGCTCCACTCCTCCCTGTGCCCATTCCCGTCCCGCTCGGTGCGGGAAAGCCCGTTGAGGGCCATCCCCTGCCGTGGTCCGTCTACCGTTGGCTCGACGGCGAGAACCCGTCCGCCGACTGCCTGACCGAGCCGAGCCTGCTCGCGAAGGATCTGGCGGAGTTCGTCACCGCGTTCCGCCGGATCGATCTCCCGGACGGACCGCCCGCCTACCGAGGTGGGCCGTTGGCGGTGCTGGATGCTCCAACGCGCGCTGCGATCGACGAACTGCGAGGAACGGTCGACACCGACGCGGCGACCGCGGCGTGGGAGACCGCCCTGAAGGCTCCCGAGTGGGCGGGTCCACCCGTCTGGATCCACTCCGACCTGATGCCAGGAAACCTGCTGGTCGTGCAAGGACGGCTCAGCGGCGTCATCGACTTCGGCACCGCGGGCGTAGGAGACCCCGCCTGCGACCTGATCGTCGCGTGGAACCTTCTCCCGGCCGGCGTGCGCGACGACTTCCGCACGGCCCTCCAGGTCGACGACGCGACCTGGGCACGCGGACGCGGCCGGGCCCTGTCCATCGCACTCATCGCGCTTCCGTACTACAAGGACACGAATCCGGTCTTCGCGGCGAACGCACGGCACGTGATCCATGAAGTCCTCGCCGATCACGAGAACGCTCCGTGAAAGACACCCGGACAGGCGGGCCAAGCCATCGCCGCGATCGGCGCGAAGCCACCGGTTCGCGATGTGACCTCGGTGAGCACACGCGCCTGACCGGTCGGCTGATCAACGGCTGACGGCACGCGGAGATCGAGGTCGGGCAGCGACGTTCGGCTCGTGGACAGCGGCCTCGGTCGCGTCCCGGCCGTCGTCGCCGACGAGGGGTAGGAGATCGATTTTTCCAAGCGTTCTATGCGCCAGATCGGATGACGCGTTCGGCGTTGGGCGGCGCGTAACCGCTGGCGGACCCCGGTAACCTTGGCCGCCATGTCCAAGTTGATAATGAACGGGCGAGTTCCTGGATTGCTCGCGATGGTCGCTCTGACCGTTGCCGCCTGCGGCGGCACCGACGAGAAGGCATCCGCGTCGCCCCCCGCCGCTCCTCCCGCGTCGAGCCAGTCACCCGCGGGATCTCCCGCGTCCGAGACGCAGGCCCACGAGGTCACCCTGGAGGTGAACGGCAAGGGCAAGCTCTACCAGCCGATCGCCTATTTCGCCGACACCAACGGCAGCGAGTCGGATGTCACCCTCCCCTGGAAGAAGACCGTGACAATCGAACTGACCAAGGCTGAACAGAAGGCCGGCTATCTGGTCTCCGTCATCCCCGGCTCGGTCCGCGGTTCCAACGGCATGCTCGAACCGGCCAAGTGCCGCATCCTTGTCGACGGCAAGGTGGTCGCCACCAACGACAGCGGCGAGAACACGTGTAAGCACACCTTGAGGTGAGCCGGGCTCGTTCCGCTTGACGTGCGGGGGCTGTGCTCCGGTCGTGCTCTGATCGTGCTCTGATCGTGCTTCGGACGGCCGAAGCACGGCACCGCTGCTTTTCGCGCCTCAACGGGGCGAGCCTTTCGCGCCTCAACGGGGCGAGGTTGCTGCGGTGCGGAAGAACTCGAGCACGTGGCGAGTGATGGCGTGTTCGCCGCTGCCGGACAGCGGGTCGTGACCCGCTCCGGGAACCTCGAGGTAGGTCATGGGCGCGCCGTGGAGGTGACGGGTCCGGAGCAGCCGGTCGTGCAGGCGACGAGAATGGCTGACCGGGATGATCGGATCCTGTTCACCGTGCACGATGAGGAGCGGTAGCCGGATGCGGTCGGCCAGCCGGAGCAGATCACGTGGACCGAGGTCGTCATCCCGGATCTCCTCGCGACCGCCGAGCCGGTCTATCAGACTGCGGACCGATCCCGGCCCGTCCTCGTAGAGCAGCGCCCCGGACAGGAAGGGCGCGACGACCGTGGCACGGTCCCACAGGCCCGGCTCCGCGGCCGCGGCCAGCAGCGCCAGGTACGCGCCGTAACTCGCCCCGTAGAGCATGGGCCGAGGCCGGTCCGGGCCGCGCTCGGCGACCAGAGAACGGCCCAGGTGCAGGATGTCGGCCAGGTCGGGACCGCCCCAGGCACCGTGGACGGCGTAGCGGTGGGTCGCACCGTATCCGGTGCTTCCCCGCTGGTTGGGCGCCACCACCGCGATGTCCTCGGAGGCGAAGCGCTGGAACAACGGGTCGAATCCGAGCCGCCAGGCGGCCTCGGGGCCTCCGTGAAGCGCCACCACCAGGTGCCGGCTGCTGACCGGGTCGCCGTACACGATGGCCTCCGTGGTCCCCGCCGGCGCGGCGTACTGCCGCGTCCGGGCGGCGGTCCATCGGGACCGGTGCCCGTCGCAGGGAGCGAGGGGACGTGGCCGGGACGGTTCCGGAACGGTGATCACGCCCGTCGGACGGTCCGAGGCGCTGTGGATCAGTCGCAGGCCGCTGCCGGACCAGTGGGCGGTCGGATGCAAATCGCCGGGGGGCAGCTCGATCTCGCTCGTGTTGTCCGCCACCAGGTCGTGGACCAGCAGGTGGGAACGGGCACGTCGGATGACCGACAAGGCCAGGAGCCGTCCGGTGGGATCCAGCGCCAGCGGAGTGACGGTGCCCTCGATCCCGTTGAGCCGATCGGGGAAGGCCGCCGGCCCCCGGTCGCCGAGACGGCGGACGCCGAGCCGGTGGCCGCCGTCCTGTCGTGCGGCGGTGAGAAGCACTCCGCCGTGCGGCGCGGCCAGCAGCAGATGTTCGCCAGCGGGCAGGCCGAGGGCGGTCAGGTCGCGTTGCGACAGATCCAGGACCATGGTGCCGGCTCCGGGCTCGGTGGAGACCAGCGCGAGCCTGTTACCGCTCTCATCGAGCCAGACCCCTCCGCCGACCGGGTACGGCAGCCGGACGATCCGTTCCAGTGGAGCGGTCCGACCGGACAGGCGCCACACCACGGTGTTCGTGTCCCCGTCCGTCTCCAACACCAGGGCCGGGATCCGGGCCGTGCCGGGTAAGAGCCGGAGACCGCCTCTCCGGACACTGATCAGCTCGACTTCCTCGACCGTCTTCCCGCTGTCCGGGTGGGGGACGAAGGTGAGCCGCGAGCCGTGGGCGCCGGACCGGCACAGCAGGAGGTCGCCTTCATCCGTCGGGAGCGGCACGCTCGCCATGGTCTCGCCGTTCTGGGTGCGCACCCTCCGGGGGCGGGGCGCGAGACCGGTGAGGTCCCACAGTTCCGGGCTCATCGGGGAATCGTGGTCATCTGCGGCCAGGCAGGCGGCGTACCGCCCGCCGGGGGAGAAACGGAAGTTCAGCCTGCGGACGAACGGCCGCTCCTGCTCGCCGGTCGCGCCGCCGGCCCGGCTCTTCGTTGCCGAGATCATCACGCCCCGGCCCCGCGGGCCCGCGCACCGTCGTCCATCTCGGCCATCCACCGGCGTGGCCCGCCGTGGCGCAGCCGGTACAGGAAGTCCAGCACTCCGGCCAGCCCGGTGTTCCAGCCCATGGAGATCTCGGTGTCGTTCTCGTCCGGCACCACCAGCAGTCCGTCGCGCAGGACGGTGCGTGTCCACAGGCACGCGGCCAGTTCTTCCGCCCGCTCGTGATAGGCGGGCTCGCCGAGCAGGTCGGCCATGTCGAGCAGGAACAGCCCGTCACCGGCGAGGCCGTGGCAGGAGGCCGTCCCCGAGTTCAGCCGAGCGTCGTGTACGGCGACCGCGGCGCCATGGGCGGCGTCCCGGAAGCGCCGCTCTCCGGTCGCCGCATACAGGCGTACGAGGTAGGTGCCGACGCCGGAGGATCCGTTGCACCAGTGCGGCAGCTTCTGCCCATCCAGCGGGCCCGACGCCCACCAGGCGGCCTCGCCCTGGTATTCGGCCGCCGCCACCAGGGTCTCCCCGGCGAGCACGGCGGTCTCCAGACAGTCGTCACGATCGAGTTCGACTCCGGCGGTCAGCAGGTACGCCGCGATCCCGGCGACGCCGTGGGCGAAGCCGTAGTGTTCGGCACCCGCCAGCTTGGAATCGAAATCCACGGGAATGGGCCACGTCACCGTTTCCGGGGTCTGCTTGGCCGCTTTCAACAGGCCGTCGGCGCATGCGTCCGCCAGGTCCCGCAGCCGTGTGTCGCCCGAGGCGCGCCACAGGTGCAGCAGCGCCATCCCCGTCCCGGCTGCGCCATGGCAGATGTCCGGGTTCGGCCAGGTGGTCGGCAGGCTCAGCCCCAACTCCAGGCCGGCGGTGCGCAGGCTCTCATCGCCGAGCGCGCGGCCCGCCTCGTACAGAGCCACGGAGATACCGGCCCGGCCGAAATACAACCCCGGTGAGGGCCGGCGCTCGCGTGCCAGCCGCCGCACCGTCCAGTTCGCGGCCTTCCGCAGTCCGGTCGTCAGATCGGCACGTGTTTCCGGCGGCAGGGCGTCACCCGCCCGAGCGGGATCCACCAGCGTGGCCCATAGCGCGATCACTCCGGCCGAGCCGTACTGGACGGCGCACGGATCAGCCGCCAGGGCTGAAGCCGAGGGCCACAGGTGGGCGGACGGTGCGGTGTCCGTCCCGGGCGACATGGCGCGCAGCGAGTAGGCGATCCCGTCATGGAGCAGGCGGTCTTGCTCGGCCACCCCCAGGCGGAAGCCCTCCGTCCGGGGAGAGGAACCGATCTGCTCCACGTCGATCTCATCGAGAAACGCCCGTACCCGCCGCAGATCCCAGCGCTGTGCGGGATCCTCCCGCATAAGGCCCAGGATCAGCGGAGAGAGCGCGGTCGCCATCGGGTCGCCCGCGCTCGCGACCCGCGTCACCGTTTCCATCCGCTCGTCCCAGGAACGGGAACCGGCGGGCTGATCCTTCAGATGGGGCGGGGAAGAAGCGACCGCGGACAATACCGTCGCCCCCAGCGCGTACAGGTCGGCTTCCTCACCGAGGGCGGGACCGTACTGCGCCGAGTTCATCTGTTCGGGCGGCGCGAAGCCGGGAGTGTAGGCGTAGGAGACCGGGGTGCCGGGTACGGCGGCCATCTCCAGGTCGATCAGGCGGCAGTCGCCGTCGGTGGTCACGATGACGTTGCTAGGCGTCAGGTCGCGCAGCACATAGCCCTGTCCGTGAACGGTGGCGACCAGTTCGACCAGGCACCGCAGGACGGATACCACGGTGCCCGGCTGGTCGCGGGCCGGCCGCTCGCGGTGGGCGCTGTTCGACCATGTGTTCAGCGCGGTGCCCTCGACGCGCTCCTGCGCCAGGAACAGGTTGTCGTTCTGCTCGAAGAGCAGCACCGTGCGCGTCGTGATGCCCAGCGGTCCGAACAGGTCGAGCATGCGCGCCTCGTGGCGCATCCGATCACGTTCGTCGCGGCCGTCGAACCAGGCGCCCAGATGCGGGCGCGCCCGCTTGATCACCACCTGAGCGCCGGTCGCGCGGTCCTCCGCCAGGAACACCCCGCCTTTGGCGCCGTGCCGGATCGCCTCGCGCACGACGAACCGATCGGCCAGCAGGACCGCCTCCGGCGCGGTGGTCCTGACCGGGGCACGGCCTGAGTCGAACGGGCAGGTCGCCCACGCCGGCGGGGAATACCACGCTTTGCGCTCGTCGGTCCCATGAGTGCCGTCAGGCGCGACGAGCCGTGAGGCGTAGTAGCCGTCATTGTCGAGCACGCGGGGCGCGGAGAACACCCCGAAGCGGTAGTGCACCAGACTGCCCGGCCGGTAGACCCGGTCAGAGAGGATCGGCGAGCCCGGCAGGCCATAGGTGGCCTTGTGCAGCTCTTCCGCGATCTCCACGGCCGCCTCGTCGTCCGGTGGATACACCGTGATGAACTTGCCCACCGAACCGCGGCCCTGATTGCGTCCCACGAGCCGGACCAGCTCGTCCACCGTGGTGGCGTACTTGAACGGGCAGCGACGACGCCCCAGTACCCGTACCGCGCGCGACAGCACCAGCGGTGCCGACAGCGGCGTGGCCGACAGGTGGAGCTTCCAGCCCTGCGCCTGCGTGGCCTGTCCGGCAGGAGTCACGTACGTCCACGGCGAATCGACCTTGAACTCCCATCCTGGGGCGTCCTCGGTCTCCGAGCCGCCCGTCCCGCCCGTCTCGTTCGTCACCCGGCGCAACGTCGCCCGGGCGATGTCCGCCAGGACGTGACAATCCACGCGGGAGATGCCGTCCACGGCCGCACCAAGCTCACTCACAACGCCGAGTCCCCTTCGTCTTCGTCTGATACGTGCCGAGGTCGAGCCGCTCGTTTGATGTGGCCGCTCGAATCTCGTCCATGACGGGTTCTTTCGCGCCTTCTCCGGGCGCTGACCAGGTTGCCGGCAGGGGCTTATCGCGGCCTTAAAGACTTCCGCCGCTTCCAGCCGTGACGGCTATAAGCAACCGTTAAGGACGGTTTGGGCGAACTGCCGCCCGGCCCGGGGAGGTCTGGGCACGGCAACAGCGTCTTCCGTCCCGGCGATTTCGGTGATTGACGAAATTTGAAGACAAGAGTCGGGAGCGCTATGTCATTCCAGTCGAAAGTGATTCATAAGTGCCCGCCACGATGCTGTCCCCGTACGACGAATTCGCCGTACCGGCACGGACGCGGGATGCGGTCTCGGTTGAGGAACTTGTTTGAGGAACTTGGTTGAGGAATTCGGTTGAGGAAGAGGACGAAGTGAGCGGCGATTCGGTCGGCACCGAGGCAGACACCACCCGGTGGGCCGATGGACTCGACGTCCTGGCAGGTCAGTGACGGAGGCGGCACGTTGGCGGGCCGATGGACCCGACGTCCCGGCAGATCCGTGGTGGAGACGGCACGTTGGCCGGCCCCCGCGCAGAAAGTTCCCACCCGCGCCGGTGAAGCGGCACGGCAGGAACCACGCCGGGTCCGACCACACAGACTCCGCCGGATGGACCGGCGGTTACGGAGATCGCCGCGGTATCGGCGGGGGTCCTCCGCGATGAAAGGGAAAATCAATGGAACTCGACATCAACGCCCTGGACATGCTTCCCGGCGAGACGGAGAGCGCTCTGTCTCCGTGCACGGTCACCTGCGTTACTCTCGCCTCCCTGATCACGCTCACCCTCTCCTGACGTCCACCGCAGGAACGGCCGGACCGGACACTCGCGGTAGGTAAGCGGTCGAAAGCGGGTCGCCTCGGCTGCAGAGGCATTCGTCGCGGGTGGGCGGCGGCCGAGGCGACACGCGGTGAACGTTCGACCTTCGAAGTCCTGCGCCGATGAGGGGCGTAGGGAAACGGTTTCTCGAGAGTCGTCCGGCACGCCGGCAGGTCGCCGACGGCGGCCTGGGCCGCGCCCTGCAAGCAGGTCATGGTCAGCCACGACCAGTCCATCGGTGGGGCCGGCCATCCAACGCGCGCAGTGTGGCCTCGAACTGCTCTACCAGTGACGACTCCACCGGCTCGTACGGGTTGCGCAGCGTCCAGACGGCCAGGGTGTCCAGGGCGGTCAGGGCGCGGGCGATCAGTTCGGGGCCCGCTCCGGCGCGATTGGCGACGCGTACGGCCTGCGCGCGGACCTGGCGGGCGGCCATCGCGTCTCCGGTGGTCAGCAGGGCGCGTACCTGGTGCAGCATGAGCTCCACGTGTTCGGCGGGGTCGCCGCCGCAGGCGCCGTGTGCGGTGACGGCCCGCCCCCACCAGGCAGCGGCCTCCTCGTACGCCAGGCGCAGGCTCGCCTGCTCGGCCGCCGCGCGGGCCCAGTGCGCCGCCTCCCGGTACGCCGCCGGACCCGCCTCGATCGCGTGGTGCGCGATGGTGGTCACGTCGGTGCTCGGCTTGGAGGACAGGGCGGTCATGACCTCCCGGTGGATCATCGCCTTGTGCAGGGGCGGGATGTCGCCGATCAGGGTCTCTCTGACCAGGTCGTGGACGAACGTCATGACGCCGTTACCGCTGATGATCAGTCCGGCTTGGGCGGCCCGGTCCAGCAGGCCGTAGACCTGCGTCGGCACCGAATCCGACGCCCGGCACACCTCCGCGACCATGCCGGGATCGAAGTTCCGGCCGATCACCGCGGCTGTCCGGAGCACGGCGGTCGTCTGGGGACCGAGCGCGGCCAGCCGTTGACGGATCAGGTCGGCGACCGCGTCGGGTACGGTGTCCTGCTTCTGTCCCTGGGCCAGGAGCAGGACGCTCTCATACACGAAGAACGGGTTGCCGCCTGTCCGCTCCGCCAGCCGCTCGGCAGCGGTGTCGTCCACCGTGACGCCCATCTCCTGGGCGAGGGTCCGGACCTCCGTGGTGTTCAGGCCGGTGAGCCGGATACGAATCAGATCGTACCGAGCGAGCTGGTACAGGACCTCGTCCACGGAGAGCTTGAAGGCGCCGGGCGGGGCGGTGTCGCGGTGCGTTGCCGGGTCGCGGTGCGTTGCCGGGTCACGGTGCGTTGCCGGGTCACGGTATGCGGTCTCGCGGTATGCGGTCCCATGAAATGCGGTCTCACGGAGTGCGGTCCCATGGAGTGTGGTCTCGCGGAATGCGGCGACCAGCGTCAGCGAGACGTTCCTGGCCGGACCGCTGGACAGTACGGCGATGTCCCTGAGTAGTTCGAGTGTGGCGGAGTCGGCCCAGTGCAGGTCGTCCAGGATGATGACCAGGGGCCGAAGCCGTGCTGCCTCGACGAGCCATTGCGCGATGAGCTGGTTGCGATGGCGTAACGCCGTCCCAGGAGGGCCTTTGGGCCACTCATCGTCCAGCACTCCAGCCAGCGCCTGGCGATCCGGCGGCGGGACGATGTCGGCCAGCTCGCGCAACACCTGAAGCCACGGCCAGAGCGGCGGAACGCTCTCTGCCTCATGGCAGCGACCCCACAGCACCAGGCAGTCGAGTTCAACGCAGTCGTTGTGAAACGCCTGTAGCAGGCGGGTTTTGCCTATGCCGGGTTCACCGCTCATCGCGGCCATCACCACGCCGTTGCGGTCCACCAGGAGGGGCAGGGTCCTCAACTTCGCGAGCTGTCGTCCCCGGCCGACCAGATGTCCCCACTCGGCGCGCCCAGCGTGCGCGGCAGGCTCGACCCTGCTCACGTCACCGACCGGTGGGGACACCTCGGCGGGGAGAACCGGCGGGGACATCTCGGTGGGGGGAAGGGAGGGCGAGAGGGAGACGGGCTCGGGAGGGGACGCGAGCGTGTGCGCCTGCTGGAGGATGTCCTTCTCCAGCGCCTGCAGTTCCGGGCCGGGATCAAGGCCGAGCTGATCGGCGATGAGCTTTCTCGCTCGGCGTAGCGTGGCCAGCGCGTCGGCCTGCCGTCCGCTGCGGTAGAGGGCCAGGGCCAGTAACCACCACAGCCGCTCGCGGAGGGGGTGTTCGCCCGCCTCGGCCTCCAGCCCGCGGATCACCGTCTGGGGACGGTTGAGATCCAGTAGCGCCTGAGCCCGGCGCTCGACCGCGGTGAGACGAAGCTCGTACAGCCGGTTCACCTCGGTGATCGCCCACAATTCGCCGGCGAACTCGCCGTACGGATGGCCGCGCCAGAGCGTCAGCGCCTCCTCCAGGTCGGCCAGCGACTCCGAGGGCGGGTGATGTTCCGTATCGGTGATGAGCTTGCTGAATCGCAGTGCGTCGACGTTCTCCGTGGCGAGCATGTAGCCGGGCCGCCGTGCGACCAGGAGTTGCGGGGGAGTGCGGGGAGACCTTTGCGGTTCGATGGCCCGGCGCAGGTTCGACACCTGGACGTGAATCGAGGCCAGCGCGTTCACTGGTGGCGCGCCGTTGTAAAGATCGTCGATCAGTGTGTCCGTGGAGACGACTGTGCCCGCCGCAGCCACCAGCCGGGCGAGGACGGCTCGCTGCCGAGGCCCTCTGAGGCTGACGGGAGTCTCGGCGTGGACCTCGAAAGGGCCCAGAACCTGGAATTCGATGTTCCGTGTGGCCCCGACCCGCTCGTGAAGCAACTCCTCGATCCCCCTGCCCGAGCACCATGCTTCACCGTTTCGCACATCGCCTCCTGGTGGAGAAAGGTTTGCGACGACAGTCTTATGATCGCTAGCGATTCGCTCCGGCTCGTCACCCATGAGACTGATGACGAGTCAGCCGCCAGCGGGACGTCTGGGATTCAGGTGTCGAGTTTTTACGAGGTTGACCGCATGGGTCACATCCAGCGAAGTGGTGTACGAACCGACCTTCGCGTGATCCTGTTTCTGTCGGTTAAGCGGTAAGTGTCTGTGTTAGTGGGCTCTGCCCTGGCCGAGCGTCGCAGGCACCTCAGGGCGTGTTCCAGGACGTCCCGGGCATCTGGGTGGGGTCGCAGGCAGGAGCGGACCGGTTCGTTCAATGCATTTGAGAGGGCATGGGCGGTCCATCCTGAACCGCTTGGGACGTCCTGGGGCCGCAAAGGAAAATGCAACGGGGAGCAGTCAGGCAAGACGTCACGAGACGCTGGCGTTGATCGACCAGGACGCCGGTGACGGCTGGGAACATTTCCCTTCGGAGATCGGCAAGACCAGCAGCTCGGAGATCGGCAAGACCAGCAGCGATGACTACGTCATGTGTGGGTCAGCGAGGCCCGCCGTACAAAGACACTCGTTCGTCCTTGTCGTGGTCGATCTCCTCTGTCAGAAACAAGTCGCGTCGCCATGGCTGGTAGGCGATATTGACGGTCCATTGCTCGTAGTACCACTCGGTGCTGTAGCCGCTGCAACGGAAGTTGGCCCGGTAGCGGCCGTGCTCTCCGGGCTGAAGCAAGAACACCCGGCCGGGGAAACGGTTGGTCGGGTATGCGGCCCACACTTGGGTCCGCACCACTTCGACCGCTGCTCCGGACAACGTGAACGGCAGCCCATCGAGCCGCGCCGGAAATGTGTGGCTGCCGATGACAGCGGTCGGCGCGTATCCGGTCCGTTCCTCGGCGAGGAGATCATGGACGACGAGTGGAGCGTCGGGCATCGGTGGCAGCTCGAACGTCGAGGGGATCTCGCGTCGCCGCGTGGCTTCCGCGGCGCCACGTGCTCGCTTGGCCCACCGGACCACGATCCGCTGCACGATCACCATGCTGTCCCCCCGGCCCTGTTCGGCAAGCATAGGCACTGGCAAACCGCATCAGCAGCCCGGGCACCACCCCTCAGAGCGGTTCCTCCTGCGCCGACGCCTTACGGCGATCCTCCTGGAACGGGCGGCTACGGCGGTGAACTGCAACCCGAACTGCAACTCCACACACAGTCTTGGCCCTGCCTGCAGTCGCCATGCCCTCCAGGCATTCACATGTGCGGATGTCACTCAGCCGACTGGCGTCGTCCTTTCCGGATCTTTCGCAGCAACCACACGACGAAGGTCACGATTCCCAGCAGGACGAGCCCGCCGATGAAGGGTGGCATGGAGCCGCGGCCCAGCACGTCCGCCAGCCACGGCAGGTCGAACAGCGCGGATATTCCGAAGATCACACCGAACCCGATCAGCCCTAAGAACATCGTGAAGGCGAATTTTGTAGCGGCTTCCCGCAGGCGGCGCATCCGGAACCTTTCGTCGGTTGACGGGATCTCCCCCGGCGCGCAGGAGGTCGTGCAGCGCTTGGGGCTTGGGGCTTGGGGCTTGGGGCTGGGAACGGCGGGTGACGGGCGGCGGGTGACGGGTGACGGATCGACAGTGGTCGCGTGCCATGTGCCGGAGGGTTCGCTTCTAAGCTCCCATGCATGGCAAAGTACTTCGACGTGCATCCGGACAACCCGCAACCTCGGGTGATCCGTCAGGTGGTTGATCTCCTCCATGCGGACGGGCTGATCGCATACCCGACCGACTCGTGCTTCGCGTTGGGGTGTCGGCTGGGCAACAAGGATGGCATCGACCGGATCAGGGAGATCCGCCATCTTGGTGGCGACCATCACTTCACCCTTGTTTGTAGGGACTTCGCCCAGTTCGGGCAGTTCGTTCACGTGAGCAATGCGCTGTTCCGCTCGATCAAGGCGGCGACTCCCGGCAGCTACACGTTCATCCTGCCCGCGACGAAGGAGGTGCCGCGACGGTTGCTGCATCCCAGGAAGAAGACGGTAGGCGTCCGGATCCCCGAGCACGTCGTCACGCAGGCGTTGCTGACCGAGCTGGGCGAACCACTGCTGTCGAGCACCCTGCTGCTGCCTGATGAGACCGAGCCCATGACGCAGGGCTGGGAGATCAAGGAAAGACTCGACCACGTGGTGGACGCTGTGATCGACTCCGGCGAGTGCGGTGCCGTACCGACGACGGTCGTCGACTTCTCGCAGGACGAACCCGAGATTCTCCGCAGAGGCGCCGGAGACCCGTCCCGCTTCGAGTAGGTGATCGGTGCCTGTACCGCGTCAAAATTCAATCGCGAAGGCTCTGAGCTGTGGTTTGGCTGTGCCCGGCCTTGGCGACAAGACCACACTTTGTGCCTTTTCGCCTGCTCTATCTGATCACGGTCCGGGTGTTCGGCTGGCTGATGTCGCTGGGCCGTGGCCAGGCGTCGAAGGACGTGGAGATCATGGTGTTGCGGCATGAGGTGGCGATGTTGCGGCGTCAGGTCGGACGGCCGAAGCCGGATTGGGCCGATCGGGCGGTTCTCGCGGCGTTGGCCCGATGGTTGCCGGCGGTGCTGCGCGCTCATCGGCTGGTCACTCCGGCGACGTTGCCGGCGTGGCATCGTCGTCTACTCCACCGGGCCTGGACCCATCGGCATCGGCCCGGGCGTCCAGGGACGAGTCGGGAGATCCGGGGCTTGATCGTTCGCTTGGCGTGGGAGAGCCCAGCGTGGGGTCATCGACGGGTGCACGGGGAGTTGGTGCGGCTTGGCTTCCAGGTCAGCGACGTGACCGTGCGGCGCATCCCGCGCTCGCGCCGCTTCGGCCCGGCGCCCCGACATCTCGACACGTCCTGGCGGGTCTTCCTGCGCTCGCAGGCCACAGGACTTCTGGCCTGCGATTTCTTCCATGTTGACACGATCTTTCTGAAGCGCCTGTACGCGTTGTCCGTGATGAGGTCAGCACGCGGCGCGTGCACGTCTTGGGCGTGACGTCCCATCCGACCGGGGTGTGGACCGCGCAACAGGCCCGCAATCTCCTGATCGTCCTGATCACCTGCCGCCGGCAGCGGGAGATGCCCGCATGACCGCGAAAATATCCAAACCATGACTTTCCCCTATTTATCGCCGAGAAGGTATCGGGTAAGGGCGAACAGATGGGTCTGGCGGCGTGTGCCGGCCCGGCTCGACGGGGGTGTGGCTGTGAGAGTTGTCGTTGATCTCACGCGCTGTCAGGGCTACGGGCAATGCGTCTTCCTGGCGCCGGACGTGTTCACGATGCACGGTCAAGAAGCCCTCATGTACGACACCGACCCTGGCGATGACCAGCGTGAGCGGGTGCTGCAGGCGGCCGCGGCCTGTCCGGTCCAGGCCCTCCATGTCGACAGGCTGGTCACCCAGCACCGGACCGTCGATCCCGAACTGTCCCACCCCACCAGCGACGGCGACGGGGAGTTCAAGCGCAGCGGCCACATCGTCATCGTCGGCGCCTCCCTGGCCGGTGGCCGGGCCGCGGGCGTCCTGCGCAGGGACGGCTTCAAAGGCACGGTGACGCTGATCGGGGACGAGCGGCACCAGCCGTATGATCGGCCGCCGCTGTCCAAACAGGTGCTGACGGGCACGGTTGACGCCGAACGCACCATGCTTCCGCACCTGCGTGAGACCGACGTCGAATGGCTGGCCGGGACCCCGGCGACGGGGCTGGACATCGCCGCCAAGCAGGTGGAGCTCGCTGACGGCCGACGCATCGGCTTCGACAAGGTGCTGATCGCCACCGGCGCGCGGGCCAGGCCGTGGCCGAACCCGGCCGAGGCCGCGCTCGACGGGGTGTACGTGCTGCGCACGCTGGAGGAGGCGGACCTGATGCGCCGGCGGCTGGCCGCAGGCGTCAACCGGGTGCTGATCATCGGGGCGGGGTTCACCGGCTCGGAGGTGGCGTCAGTCTGCCGCGGCCTGGGACTGGAGGTGACCGTCGTCCAATCGGGTCCCGCTCCGCTGGTCGGCGCGCTCGGCAGGGTGATCGGCGACATCGTCGCGGACATGCAGCGCGAGGCGGGCGTGGATCTGCGCTGCGGGGTCACGGTCACCGAGCTGGAAGGCGACGCGCAGGGACGGCTGACCGGCGCGCGGCTGTCTGACGGCAGCACGGTCGAGGCCGACATGGCGGTGGTCGCGCTCGGCGCCGTCCGCAACGTTGAATGGCTGGAGGGCTCGGGCCTCGCGGCGGGGCCCTGGGGGGTGGCCACCGACGCCGGCTGCCGCGCCGTCGACCTCAACGGCCTGGTCACCGACGACATCTTCGCTGCCGGTGACGTGGGACGCTTCCCGCACCCGGTCTACCACTACCAGTTCATGTCGCTGGAGCACTGGGGCAACGCCGTCGCCCAGGCGGAGATCGCCGCTCACAACATGCTCAGCGACCAGGCCCATCGCTGGCCGCACCTGTCGCTGCCGGTGTTCTGGTCCAACCAGTTCGGCGTCAACATCAAGTCGGTGGGCGTGACGAGCATCGCCGACGAGGTCGTGATCGCGCAGGGCTCGGTCGAAGCGCGCCGGTTCGTCGCCGTGTACGGCTACCAGGGCAGGATCACCGCCGCAGTCACCTTCGACCAGGCGATGTGGCTGGACTTCTATCGCAACCTCATCGAGCGGGCCGCGCCGTTCCCGCCCGACTACCGCATGGCCGGCAGATCCAACGTGCTGCGGCCGGTCCCGGCGGAGGTCCCGCAGCGGCTGGCTCCCGCCGAGGGCGCCACCGTCGTGGTGACCGGCCACGACCCGGCCGAACGCCGCGTCTCTCTGCTACGGCATCAGCCGTAGCACCCGCGAACCACCAGACAGGGGAGGCACCTCCGTGGAGCCGGCACGCATCTACGAGCAGATCCATCAGTTCGCCAACCGGGCGAACCCGTACCCGCTGTACGCCGAGCTCCGCAAGACCCCCGTGGTGCGGCTGGAGGACGGCAGTTACGTCGTCAGCACCTACAACGAGATCGTCTCGCTGCTGCACGACCCGCGCGTCAGCTCGGACAAGCGCAAGGCGGACAACCCGCCGCCCGCCGAACCGCTGCCGCCCTCCTTCATCGGCACCGACCCGCCCGAGCACGACCGGCTCAGGTCGCTGGCGATGCGGCACTTCGGGCCGCCCCACGCCCCGCGCACGGTGGAGAGCATGCGCGGGGAACTGCACGAGATCGTCAAGGACCTGATCGACGGCATCGCCGGCAGGACGCGGACCGACATCGTCGACGACATCGCCTACCCGTTCCCCGTCACCGTCATCTGCCACCTGCTCGGCGTGCCGCGCGAGGACGAGCCCAAGTTCCACGTCTGGTCCGAGGAGATCGTGGAGACCGCCGGCGCCGGCGAGGGCGACACGGACGAGCGGGCCAAGCGCAACCAGGCCGCCCGGCTCGCGCTGGGGACCTACCTGGGCGAGCTCGCCCAGACTCGCCGCCAGAACCCGGGCGACGACCTGCTGTCGGGACTGGTCACCTACGAAGGGCCTGAAGGAGCGCTGTCGGCGCCCGAGGTGGCCATGACCGGTGCGCTGCTGCTGTTCGCCGGGCACGAGACCACGGTCAACCTGATCACCAACGGAATGCTGACCCTCCTGCGCAATCCCGGGCTGCTCGAACGGATCCGCGACGAGCCCGACCTGATCATCCACACCATCGAGGAACTGCTGCGCTTCGAGCCGCCGGTGCACTTCCTGCCGCAACGCGTCGCCCTCGACGACATCACACTCGCGGGCGTCACCATTCCCAAGGGGGCGAACATCGTGCTGGCCCTCGCCTCGGGCAGCCGCGACCCCGCGCACGTCCACGATCCCGACATCTTCGACCCCGACCGTCCCTACATCCAGCATCTCGGCTTCGGCGGGGGCATCCACTACTGCTTCGGCGCCCCGCTGGCCCGGCTCGAGGCCCAGATCGCGCTCCGCGAACTCGCGAAACGACTGGTCAACCCGCGCCTGGTCATCGACCCACCGCCCTACCGCCCTGGCTCGACGCTGCGCGGCCCGCGCCATCTCCACGTCGAGTACGACAAGGTCCTCCCCTACCAGCCCTGACCAGCCTGCGGGGTGCAGCAGGTGTTGGAGGTGCCCGGCCGGGCCGAGCGCTATGGGCCGCGGGCCGATGATCCTTCATCAGACGCCCACAGCACCTGCGGACATGGGCGATCTAGGTATCAGCTCGGTATCAACGGTGAACGGTGTCAACGACGGCTGAACCTTGGCTCTGGCACGAGTTCGCAGGTCGTCGGGGCGGCTCATGAGCCAGGAGGCCAGCCGGCGTGGTGAGGGCGGGATGCGGTCGGGGTCGGGGTCGGCGCGACCCTGGTTGAGGTAGCGAACCAGCAGGTTGGCGCTGCCGGTGTAGCCGCGCTGGCGGATCTCGGTCGGCGGGTGAGTCACCGGCACGCCGGGCTCTTCGGCCAGTCGGCGTCGCAGGTGCTCAGGGTAAGGGTCGACCAAGGTGGCTCCGTACTTGGGCGGACGCAGGAGATCGTCGGCCGAGGCGACGCGGGCGTAGCGTTTGACCGTGTGAACCCCCAGGCGGCGGGCGCATTCGCCCAGTCCGAGCCCCTGGTCGAGGAGGGTGTGGACCTGCGCGTGCTTGCGGCGGGTCCGTTCGGCGAGCGCACCGGTGCGGCCGGCCGGCACCACCGCCAGGTCCACGATCAGCGCGGCCAGACCCACGGTGCGGTGGGCGTAACGGGCCGCCACCTGCGGGACCTGCTCACGGAACGTCTGCCTGATACATCCGCGGGCTTCGCACACCGGTCGGCGTATGCGCAAGGTCGACGACCATCGTGCGGCTACCGACCGGTACATCCGCCAGAGGCCGCGCCTGCCGGAAGCAGGGATCGAGTGAGGTGTTCAGGTCGTCAGGCGGTCTTCCGTGGCGGGGTGAGCAGACGGTCGAGCAGGAGGTGGAGATACCTGCGGAAGTCGCTGCGGGCTTGCTGATCATCGGGGCCGAGGCGGTTGCCCTTGTCGTCGAGTACGTCGCCGCAGCAGAAGCCTTCGACGCACCAGATCATCGTCCACAGGACGTACCTGAAGTCAGCAGCGTCGTCGATGTGTCCGGCCTCGAGGGCGGGTTGGATGCTCTCGTGGATCTGGGCGTGCAGCGGCCAGACGTAGCGACGCTCGAGGTCGGTGATGTCCCGGGCGTCGAAGAGGCTGCGGTGCGCCCAGAGTGCGGGGATTTGCGGGTTGGACGTGCAGAAGTCCAGATAGTTGTCGGCCAGTGCGTGGATCATCTGGGGGGCGTCGGCGGGGGACAGCGGAGCGAACTGGGCCATGACCGTCTCGATCGCGCCGCGATCGGCCTCGTGGGCACGTTCCATGACGGTGAGGTAGAGGTCCCGCTTGCTCCCCACCTGGGAGGTCACCGTGGCGACATCGAACCCGGCGGCCTCCGCTATCTGCTGAAGGGAAGTTCCGTCATATCCGAGAGCCGCGAACATGCGAGTCGCGATCTCCAGGATCGTTTCTCTCTGGTCGGCAGCAGTGGTCATGAAGCGGACAGTATGGATGGAATTCGTCAGGGTCAACCATTTGACGGGCAAGGGCAGGCCATCTGTCGACCCGTTCGTGGAGCAGAGACGCCAAGGCGCCGCCTGATCCTGTACCGCGTCAAGCGGCCCGTGCCGCAGCCGATGCCGAGCTCGCGAATCGGATCAGGAAGATCCACGCGGAGTTCGACGGTACCTACGGCAGCCCCCGCGTCACTGCCGAGTCGCGCCGGGACGGGGCCCGCGTTGACCACAGGCGGGTGGAGCGGGTGATGTGCGAGCACGGCGTCATCGGGCTCCACCTGCGTAAGAAGGTCCGCACCACCGTGCCGGAGCCGGCGGCGCAGAAGGTTCCCGACCTGATCAAGCGGGACTTCACCGCACCGGGGCCGGACCAGCGGTACGCCGGTGACATCACCTACCTCCCCCTGGCCGAGGGCCGGTTCCTGTACCTGGCCACGGTCATCGACCTGCATTCTCGGCGGCTGGTCGGCTGGTCGGCTGGTCGATCGCCGATCACATGCGCACCGGCCCGGTGACCGACGCGCTGCGCGCAGTCGCCGCCAGGCGAGACGCTCAGGGGGCCAGGTGCCGGCCCTCCGCCCGGGCCGCCCGCCTGGCCGTCTTCGCTTGGATCACCCGATACAACACCCGAAGGAGGCATTCGAGCCTGGGCTACCTCAGCCCGATCGACTACGAGCAGCAGCCCGGTAGGGCGCTGATCGCCGCAGGTCAACCAACCTGACGAGGTTTCCGTGTCCAACAGGTAGGTGAGGGAGTCCGGCCGAAAAGATGTTAGTGCCGGGCCGCTCCCGGAAGGACGATGGAAGCCAGGCCGGGGACCTCGAACAGCAGCCGGCGCCCGGATGGCGAAAGGGACTCCAGCTTCTGGTGTCCGTTCCTCTGGTCTTGGGGAACCTGGATGATCGCGAACCCGTCAGCCACTGGCCCGACCGGATATTGATCGGCTAGCAGCGGCATGCGAGCCACCCTCTTACCCGTGATGTCGAATTCCAGGACCGTCACGGCGTCCCCGGAGTGCGCCAGGGTGAAGATGCGCTCGCCACTCACCTGGATCCACAATCCGTGGTCGGCGTCGGCGAGGACCCCTGCCTCGGAGGCCAGGACCATGGTGCGCCCAGAGTCCGCGAGCTTGAGCGTCACCCGATCGAGTGGCGTCTTGCCGTACTGACTCTCGTCGAGGAGGAGCAGTTCACCCGAGGGCAGCACGCCGACCGGCTCCTGTCCCATGGACAGCTCGGGCTTGGTGATCCGACCGCTCCCGAGGTCCAGTTCCGCGTACGCGCTGACGTCCCCACTGGCGTGGTAACCAAGGATGAGCCGGCGGGAGTCCGCAGACCAGGCCCATGGGCTGTACGCGCTGTCCTCCCTGCCACCCGCTGGAGGCTGGAGTGTGTGCACCGTGCCCCCCAGTAGGTCCCTGACCTCGTATCCGCCGGTTGTGGGCTGTCCTAGCCAGCGCCCGTCGGGCGACAGCGTGATGTTGCCCGGGGGATTGACGGTCCGCTCTCCCAACACGTGCTGCTGGCCGTTCTGAAGCACCAGGAAGGTGGGGCAGGCGGACCGGCACGCCGTGTACACCATGGCACCCGGCCCGACGGAACCGGCGGAGGGCAGCCTCGGTGCGGTGGCGGGCGGTTTGATCACGTGCGTGGGTGACGCCAGGGTCGTCGCGACGTCGGGGGGTCCGGACAGACGTTGCTGGAGGCCGATGCCGCCGGCGATCACAAGGACGGCGGCCGACCCGGCGACCAGTGCCGCCTTCCCGGCTCTACGCCTTCGCAACACGCTGAGTGCTCTGCCCGCGTCGGCATAGTTGTGCGTGTCCTGGTCGAGTTGACGATAGGCGTCACCGAGGGGGTTCATGAGCGCACCTCCACTTCGAGCAGTTGGGGAGCCACCCGTCGTAGGCGCTTGAGCGCGTCGTGAGTGTGGCGCTTGACCGTCCCGACGGAGCAGCCCAGTTGCGCGGCGACCGCGCTCTCTGAAAGGTCCTCGTAGAACCTGAGATAAAGCACGATCCGCTGCTTCGCACCGAGGACGCCCAGCGCTCGCAGCAGTGCGACCTTCAGTTCCGTCTGGGCCGACTCATCCACGGGAGGCAGGGACTCGGGAAGGTCCGCGGTGGGGAAGAAGGCCAGCCGCCTGGGGCGTCGCCAGGTGCGCAGCTGGTTGAGCATGACCTTGCGTACGTAGGGCTCGGGGTCGCCCTCTTTCGTCAGCTTGCGCCATCGGGCCGCGACCTTGACCAGGGTCTCTTGCACCAGATCTTCGGCAAGGCCGTGGTCTCCCGTGAGCAGGAAGGCCGTACGCGACAGAGCCAGACCACGCGCGGCCACGAACTCGCCGAACCCCTCGTCGTCTGTCACCGGCCTGCCTTCCGTCGAGAACGCGTCATCTACAACACTCACGAACCCCCACAGAAGGTTGAGCCTGTTTCAGATTGCGGCGGCCCATAGCGTCAGGCCCATCAGCAGGACCAGGGCCGCCCTGGCCCATGTCCGGATCGACGCTTGCTCCTTCGAGCCGAAACACAGGCACGGCGCTTGCTCTCCTGCCACCAGGAGATATGTTTGCGCCGCGGTGAAGGACATACCCAGGCAGGTTCCCGCCACGCCCACGGCCAGCGCGGGTGCGGGAGAGAAGGCGGCGACGGCGGCGAGCGCCTCCACGGTTACCACCATGAAGGCGCTCATCTGACCGATCCGTCCGTGCAGCCCGAAGTTCGCCAGCCCGCCCTGGAAGGCGACGAAGTTGCGCGCCTTCCCAAGGACGGCCAGTGCCAGGATGACGCCCAGCATGAAACGGACAGCGATGACGATCATCCGATCACCAGCACCGCCACCACGGGCACCACGAGGATGACGAACAGGAGCTTCAGCCGCGGCAGGGTGAAATGGAACGCCGTATCCGCCGCCGTCTTGTTCCGCGCCGCGACGAAGGTCAGGAGCATCAGCGTCCTCCCTGCTGCGAAGCCGACGCCCGCCATGAGCGCCTCCTGCCACGAGGCCAGGAACACGATCGAGAGCGCCATGATGTGCGGCAGTCCCGTCGGAGAATACGTGCGCATTCCCGTGCCCATTTCGGCGCCGAATTGTACGGCCCCCCAGAACGGAATCCTGGTGACGAACTGCGGCACCAGCCGTGCGTTCTGGAGCAACGGGAAAGAGAGCACATCGAGTTCGCGAAGCAGGAAAACAACTGCCGCTATCGCGACCAGGATCTGCAGAACCATCAGAGGGAACGGAGCGCGAAGAAGAGAGCCGATGACCACGAAGGCGAATGTGGTGGCGGCCGCGCCTATGAACAACCCGGCGATGAAGCCGGCGATATCAGCACCCCGCCGGACCGACGAGGACAGCACCCAGGCGCTGTTGAGGCTTCAAACAGAGCCGGAGAGCGAGAAGCCCGCGACGAGCGCAGCCACCAGCCAGGTGAAGCCTCTGGTGTCGGCGCCCGCTAGGCCGAACGACAGGACCAGCGCCTCCGCCGCCGTGATCAGCGCCAGGCCAGGCACCAGCAGGCGGAAGGACGAGGCCGTGGAGTCGGTCATGGAGCTCAATCAGATCGCCGTGCGGCAGATGGAGAAGCGATAGACGTGGCCGCCGCCGCAGTCGTTGTACTCGTACCAGCCGTCCGAGCACATGCGGCGGAGGCTGGAGGTGCCGCCGCCGTACCACTTCCACGCGTTGTTACCGGCGCAGGAGCTGGGCTCGTGGGTGTAGCGGAAGTTGTAGCAGGTGCCGGAGCCGCCGTCGTTGCGATGCCACGAGCCCGAGCAGTTGCCCGAGTACAGCGCCGACGAGGGGACGCAGACCGAGGAGGCGTCCGCGTAGCCATGGCAGTCCCCCCACGCGGTGTAGGCGCCGGCCGTGGCGCTGCGCGGTTTCGACCAGGGCAGGAGGTCGAGGGCGCCGAGCCCGGTCGCCACCGCGGCTCCCGTGGCCATGCCCAGCACGCGCCGCCTGCTCCAGCCTTCCCGCTTGGCGCCCACTTGAGACGGGAGCGCCTGCTCGGGCATCTCGTGGGCGCTGGGGATCTGGTCGAGGATCGAGATCTGCTTCACAGCTGCATTTCCTTTCTGGTCGCTACCGCTCGCTCGACGATCTCCGCCAGCGCCTCTCCTGAGCCCACCGGGGAGGTGAAGCTCACCACACCCTGCTCGTCGACGACGAGCAGGGCCGGGGTGTACGGCACACCCGCCGCCCGCCAGAGCGCCGGATCCTTGATCACTCTGATGGTGTCCGGCAAGGGCTTGTCGAATCCCGGATCGTCCGACAGCACCGCGAACGACAGGTCCGATGGGAGTGTCGCAGCCAGCTTGGCGGCCGCGAGCAGGACGTCGTCGCAGATGGGGCAGCGACGGTTGACCTTGATGACCATCGACGTGCCGCCGGGGACGGCCAGGGCGCTCGCCTGCGTGTCGGGTCCTGCGGCCAGGCGCAGACCGACGCCGCTGTAGGTGGCGAGCTCCAGTTCACGCACCCGCCGGTAAAGCCCGGCGCTCGCTGCGAACAGCAGGCCGACGAGGATGGCCAGGACGATGACCACCGCCGTCAACGGGTCCACGTCAGGACTTCCACTCGACGCGCTTGACCTTGCTCAGGAAGTCGGCGGCTGTCTCCGGCGTACCCGCCGCCGCACGGGCCGACACGCCTTGCTGTCCCTGCTTCGGGGCGTCCCACGGGAACAGGGTCACCATGGCGGTGTCGGTGACCAGGAGGAACGGCGTTTCCTGGCCAGAGGGCGGAGCGGGCAGCCTCCATATCTCGCCCGAGGCGGCGCTGTATCCCCGCCACTTGGGGATCTTGTTGACCTCGGTGCGCTTGGCCTCCACCTTCATGGTGCCGACACCTGCGATCGTGGTCAGGTAGATCGCCGTGGAGAGATCGAAGCGCCGCCCCGCGTCGGCCGTCAGGCCCTCCGGAGTGTCGTTCCACGTCACGCGGCTGAACGTCTCGACGATGTCGGCCGACTCCCACTCGGGGTTGTAGAAGAGCGCGTGCGCCATGTGCCACGGCCCCAGCCAGGCGGCCCACCTGGCGTCGGCCGGGTCCTCGCAGTCGTAGACGACGACCTCTCCGCCGGCCAGCGAGAACCGCTCGCGCTCCCGTCCGCGGACCGAGGCCACCGCGGCGGTCAATGCCGACTTGTGGGCGATTTCGAGCCCCCAGGTTTCGGCGGTCGTATTCCGTCCTCCGTATTTCGGGGAGTAGCGGACGTGGCCGCCCCAGGGAGTCAGCGACCCCGCCTCCGCGTCGTCGACCTCGAGATGAAGGAAAGTGTTACCGACCGTCCGGACGGTAGAAACATGCCCCATTAAGACCCGGCCTTTCATGGCAACTTCTGGAGCTAGATCATTTCCGACGAATCTTCACATGATCGAATAGTTGGGGTCAAGGATCAAATATGTCGCATGACGCTCACCCACGGTGTTCTGGCGGACGGCTAGGTCGAAGTGATCTAAATAGGATCTTTCTCGACATGTTGGAATAAATCACGCACTATCAGTATTACGGTCATTACTTCGCGACCAGTATGTGTTCGCCACGAGGTACGAGTTCGCCTATCACGGGAAAGCCCGGTATCTCGCCGGCTACCAGCAGGCCGCCCGAGGTCTGCGCGTCGGCGAGGAGGAGCCGCTCGTTCTCCGACAGGTCGCCGAAGTCGCAGTGCGGGGCGATCCAGTCGAGGTTCCGGCGGGATCCGCCGCTGACGTATCCATCGCGGACGGCCTCCCGGGCTCCCTCCAGGTAGGGCACGGCGGCGCTGTCGACGACGGCGGTGACACCGCTCGCCCTGGCCAGCTTGTAGAGATGGCCGAAAAGGCCGAAACCCGTGACGTCGGTGGCGCAGCGCACCCCCGCGGCCAGCGCCATCCGGGAGGCGTCGCGGTTGAGCGTCGTCATCGCGGCGATCGCCTCGGGAAAGACCTCCCCGGTCGCCTTGTGCCGCGTGTTCAGCACCCCGATGCCGAGAGGTTTGGTCAAGGTGAGAGGGACTCCGGGCCGGCCCGCGTCCACGCGCAGCAGGCGGCCGGGATCGGCGAGGCCGGTGACGGCCAGCCCGTACTTGGGATGGGGGTCATCGATGCTGTGTCCTCCCGAGAGATGGCAGCCCGCCGCCTGCGTCATCGCGGATCCACCGCGCAGCACCTCGCGGGCGATCTCGAGGGGCAGGACGTCGCGAGGCCAGCCAAGCAGGTTCAGGGCCATGACGGGCTCGCCGCCGACGGCGTAGACGTCGGAGAGCGCGTTGGTCGCGGCGATCCGGCCGAAGTCGTACGGATCGTCGACGACAGGTGTGAAGAAATCCGTCGTCGTGACGATGGCCCGGGTGTCGCCGTCCACGTGGAGCACCGCGGCGTCGTCACCATGATCGACTCCTAGCAGTAGCCGGCCGATCAACGGAGCGGAGGATGGCGAGAGTCCAGCGACCAGATCCTCCAGCTCACCCGGAGGGATCTTGCAGCTACAGCCGCCTCCATTGCCGTATTGCGTGAGCCTGATGTTGTTCATGGGACTATGATCAACTACGGAGGCGTTTAGGCGTCTGGTGGCCCTCCTGGTCTTCAAAACCAGTGGCGCCGAGCATCTCGGCGCGGCGGGTTCGATTCCCGTCCGCCTCCGCTGATCACCGAGTCCGGGGATGGTCGCGAGTGGATCGACGGAGTTCTGTGCCGCGGACCGACGTCATGCTGGCCGACCACCGGCTGGCCGCCGCCCAGGAGACGCTCGGCCGTACCCTCGTTAAAGGCGCGGTCGCGAGCGCCCAGCAACGTGTCCGCGAAGGCCTCGCCGACCCCGGCGGCGCCGTGGACGCCGCGCTCGCCCTCCTACCGGCGACCGCCGGCGGCCTCAAGCACGTCGTCAACGCCACCGGTGTGCTCGTGCACACCAACCTGGGCCGGGCTCCGCTCTCACCCGCCGCCGTCGCGGCGGTCACCGCGGCCGCAGGCTATGCCGACGTCGAGTTCGACCTCGCCGGCGGCCAGCGGGCCAAACGTGGCCGTACGGCCCTCGCCGCGCTGGCGCATGCCGTCCCCGAGGCGCAGGCCGTCCATGTGGTCAACAACAACGCGGCGGCGCTGTCACTCGCGGCGACAGCGCTCGCGCAGGACAAGGAGATCGTGGTCAGCCGCGGCGAGCTGGTGGAGATCGGCGACGGCTTCCGCCTGCCCGAGCTGCTGGAATCCACCGGTGCCCGGCTCCGCGAGGTCGGCACCACGAACCGGACCGTCCTGCGCGATTATCTGGAGGCGTGCGGTACGGAAACCGGCTTCATCCTCAAGGTGCACCCGTCCAACTTCCGGATCGAGGGGTTCACCGCTGACGTTTCGATCGATGAGCTCGCAACCGCAGGGCCGCCGGTGGTCGCCGACATCGGCTCCGGATTGCTCCGGCCGGACCCGCTGCTCCCCGACGAGCCTGACGCGGCCGGCGCGCTGCGCCAAGGAGCGGCGCTGGTCACGGCCAGCGGTGACAAGCTGCTCGGCGGCCCCCAAGCGGGACTCCTGCTCGGCGACGCCGACCTCGTGGAGCGGTTGCGCAGGCACCCTCTCGCCCGCGCGCTCCGGGTGGACAAACTCACCCTGGCCGCGCTCGAGGCGACCCTACGCGGCCCGCGCCCGCCCTTGGACCGGTATCTGCACGTCGACGTCGGTGAGCTCACCGACCGTGCGAAGCGTCTCGCCCGCCGCTTGGGCAGACGCGCCGAGGTGGTGGCGACGATCGCGCGGGTGGGCGGCGGTGGCGCGCCAGGGGTGGCGCTGCCCAGCGCGGGCATCGCCGTGGACCAGGCGCTGGCCGTACGGCTGCGCTCCAACGACCCCCCCGTCGTCGGCCGGATCACCGGCGGGCGGCTGGTGCTCGACCTGCGCGCGGTGGAGCCAGGACAGGACGAAGTCATCGCCGCCGCGGTTGAACACGCGTGCACGTGATCGCCACCGCCGGGCACGTGGACCACGGCAAATCGACGCTGGTCCGGGCGCTGACCGGGATGGAGCCCGACCGCTGGGCCGAGGAACGCCGCCGCGGCATGACCATCGACCTTGGGTTCGCCTGGACCACGCTCCGATCGGGTGAACGGATCGCCTTCGTCGACGTCCCCGGGCACGAGCGGTTCGTCACCAACATGCTGGCCGGAGTAGGGCCGTGCCCGGCGGTGATGTTCGTCGTCGCGGCCGACGAAGGTTGGCAGGCCCAGTCGGCCGAGCACCTCGCCGCACTCGACGCCCTGGGCGTACGGCGCGGGCTGCTGGTCGTCACCCGAGCCGACCTCGCCGATCCGGAGCCCACTCTGAGGCAGGCTCGCGGCCGCCTCGAAGAGACGGGCCTGGCCGGCATCGACTCCGTCACCGTCAGCGGATTGACCAGGCAGGGATTACCCGAGCTGGAGGCCGCCCTGGCACGGCTCGTGGCCGCGCTTCCCGAAGCGGACACCAAGGACGCGGTTCGGTTGTGGATCGACAGGGTCTTCACCATCAAGGGAGCCGGAACCGTCGCCACCGGGACGCTGGCCGGAGGGACTCTCCGCGTCGGCGACGACCTGGACGTGGGCGGGCATCGGGTCAGGGTCCGCGCACTCCAGACACTCGGCGAGAAGGTGGAGCGGGTCTCCGCGACCGCCCGCGTCGCCGTCAACCTCCGGGGCGTCGACCGCGACGACCTGTCCCGCGGCATGGCCCTGCTGACCCCGGACGCCTGGATGCCGACCCAGGTCATCGACGTACGGCTGGACGCGGGCATGATCAACCGAGGCGACGCGGTCCTCCACCTCGGCTCAGCGGCCGTTCCCGTCAAGGTCCGTTTCCTGGGCACCGGCACCGCCAGACTCACGCTCAGCCGTCCCCTGCCGCTCAGGACGGGCGATAGGGGCCTGCTCCGCGACCCTGGCCGGCGGGAGATCGTCGCCGGACTCCGCGTGCTGGACATCCGACCCGCTCCGCTGCGGCGCCGGGGCGCCGCGGCCGCTAGGGCGGCCGCGCTCGACGAGGTGGACCTGCCCGATTCGGCGACCCTGCTGCGCTGGTACGGCCTGCTGAAAGGAGCGGAGCTGACCGCGATGGGCTGCTCACCCGGCGGCACCCCCGTGGTCGGTGACTGGTTCGCCGATCCAGACCATTGGTCGGCCCTGGGACTGCGGCTCAAGGATCAGGTGTCGCGGCGACCCCCGCTCGATCCGGGCATCACCGTGGACGCCGCCGCCCAGCTGCTCGGCCTGCCCGATCGCCGGCTCGCCGAAGCGCTCGTCACGCCGCCGCTGGTGATCGAGGCAGGACGGATCCTGCCCGCCGGTAGGTCCCTGCCTCCCTCGATCGCCAAGGCGGTCGCGGAGCTGGCCGCCGACCTCGCCGCGCGCCGCTTCGACGCCCCCACCGCCGAGCGCCTGGCCGAGCTCGGCCTGACCGGCAAGGCGCTGGCGGCCGCGCTTCGCTCGGGCGCGTTGACGTCGATCGGCAAGAACGTCGTCCTGCTGCCCGACGCGCTGGACAGGGCGGCCGACACACTGGCCCGGCTGCCGTCCCCTTTCACCGTCAGCGATGCGCGGATCGCCCTGGCCACCAGCCGCCGCGTCGCCGTACCACTCCTGGAGTGCCTCGATGCCCGTGGAATCACTCGGCGTACCGACAATGAACTGCGAGTATGCCGCCCCCGCGACTGATGTCGACCGGCTGCTGGAACAGGCTCGCGCCGGACTCCATCGCCTGCCGCCTGCCGAGGCGTGGGCGGCGGTCGGTCGCGGCGCACTGATCGTCGACACCCGCCCCGAGTTCCAGCGCCGGGACGCGGGGGAGATACCCGGAGCCGTCATCGTCGAGCGCAACCATCTGGAGTGGCGGCTTGACCCCACATGCGGGTCCCGCATTCCCGAGGCCACCTCCCACGAGATCATGTGGATCGTGATCTGCGCCGAGGGATACTCCTCCTCGCTGGCCGCCGCGGTGCTGCGACACCTCGGATTGCTCAACGCCACCGACGTCATCGGCGGATTCGACGCATGGATGAAGGCCGGTCTGCCCGTGGTGCATCCCGCTCAGCCCACGGTGCCGCGCGGCCCGAGAGCCGCACCACCGGACATCTCTACCGCGCCACCGGCTGGCACATCGGTAGGGGCGATCACGCGCAGAGCAACAGCGAGCGGCACATCGCGATAGCAGACGGCATTGATCAAGCGGGATTTTTAATCCGTAGGTTCCGGCTTCGAATCTCGGACGCAACCCTCACCAGACACGGACGTTCGAACCCGCCGAGACAGGACTGGGGTTCCATCTTCGAAACTCTGGTGGAGTGAGGAGCCAGCCAGGCCCCGTGGGAACGCATCGGGAATGATCAACCGTAGGGAACCGGTGGCGGCCGTACACCACCGCACACAGCAAGAGAGCCCCTGACCGGCATACCCACTGGTCAGGGGCTCTCTCCTGCTGCTCATGCGAAGCGCGCCCTGCAGTGTGCCGGTTCAGGGCATAGGAAACCCATGTCGCAGGGCATGGGAAACCCCAGTGGAGTGCGTCTCGAGACAGAGGAAACTGTCGCGATCAAGAGCCTGGACGTTGTGTCCAAGGCCAGAGTCGTCATCACCGGAGAACTCCTCCGCGAACTGATCCTCGACCCCACCCGCGACTACCAACTCCAGAACATGAGAAAACCCCCGAACCCGTTCGACGCGTGACTCCTTCGCCGCCTGGTCGGCCTACGGGCCGAGGTAGACGTTCGGCGAGAGCCACGCCGGACGCGGCAGGTTGAAGTGCTCCTCGAGCATCAGCTCGGCCTGGGTGAGCGCGCCGTAGACCCAGCCCTGCCCGGTCGACCACGCCGATCCGCAGATGTAGACGTTGGCGTCGTGGATCGGGCGGCGCATCCGTGGCATGATCTCCCAGCTCTTCGCCCCCAGCTGCCAGAAGTGGTAGGCCACACCGTACGGGTCCTGCACCCAGTTCTGGAAGTAGGCCGCTGTCGGGTCGGGGATGCGGGCGCGGCGGCCGTGCAGCTCGCGCAGCTGGCGTTGCGCCTCGTCGACCAGTGTCCCCGGCGCCGAGGCATCCATCGGCCGCGGCGGCCGGGTCACCGCCACCGGGGCGAGGCGTTTCGGCCGCGTGAGCAGCTCGTTCCAGAACTCGACGTCGCTGAGGTCGTTGTAGGAGGCCAGCAGCAGGGCGTTGCGGTTGGCGCGGTCGGCCCCGGGCTGGTTCCCCTCGACTCCCCAGTAGTAGGTCTGACGCAGCGGAAGGTCGCTCACCGAGCGACCGGCGTCCAGACCTAGATCCTCCCACCACGGCCGGTCGTAGGCGAGGAAGAGCTTCGAGGCCGGCCTCGTGACGATCGAGCCGAGGTCGGACAGGAGCTGGCTACTGGAGAAGAGGAAGGTGTCCGGGTCCAGCAGCTCGATCGAGCGTTGGGGCATCGCCAGGATGACGTGGCGCGCCCGCACCCTGAGCGGCCGGCCCTCGGGCCACACGGTGAGGGCGAGGGCCAGCACCTCCTCGCCGTCGACCGTCTCCCGGTCGATCCGGCGCACCTGGTGGTGGAGGTGGACGCTCCCGCCCCCCGCCACGAACCGCCGGACGAGCTCCTCGGGCATCGTCTGGTAGCCGTCGCGCAGGAGCAGGTACTGCGGCGGTGGGGAGCCGACGAAGTCCGCCACCGACGCCTCCATCGCCTCGGCGCTGTTGACGTTGGACACCACCGACCCGTAGCCGAAGCCGTCGCGGAGGAACGACCACCCCTCTTGCCCGATCGCATCGAGCAGCAGGTTCCAGAACCCGATGTCGTACAGGCGCCGGCCCTCGGCCGACGCCGTCGGCTTGATCCTGTCCCACGCCCGGTGGTTCATCTGGGCGGCGTCGGGGACGAAGCGCTGGATGATCGACAGGAGCGCGTCGTCCGGCGTCGTGCCCCGGATCGCGGCCGGCAGGTCGTAGGGCACGACCCTCGGATCGGTGAACTGCCTCATGGTGAAGCGGCGCTGACGCAGGTAGACGAGGTTCTGCGGCTCGTCGACCGGGAAGGGGGCCGTCGGCAACCCGAGATGTCTCACCAGGTCGGCCACGACCGGCTGGTTGCTCAGGTAGCGCATCCCGCCGAGCTCGGCGTGCAGATGTGGCATGCCAGGTGGCGTCACCGAGAAGAGGCGGCCACCGACGCGCTCGCTGCTCTCGAACAGGCGCACCACGAGCCGGCCACCGCGACGCCGCCGCCGTAGCCTCATCAGCACGCCGCTGCGCCCGGCTTCCGGGCCGAGCAGCCGCCAGCTCGCGTACGCCCCGGATACCCCGGCGCCGATGACGGCGACGTCGATCACGTCGTCCCTGGCGGGCGCCGAGGCGGCCCGCGCCGTGGCACCCCGCGTTCCCTCGACGATGGCGGCAGTACCGACCGCCGCGCCCCCCTTGAGCAGGTCGCGCCGCGTGGGTCCGCTCCTCGCCGACGGCCTTTCGGCTTGGATGTCCTTGCTGTGGCTGTGGACGCTCACGTAACTCCCCCGGCGTGCTTACACCTGTTCCACAAAGTGGGGGTTGTGGTGATGTTCCATCTGATGGCCCTTCTTGTCGAGGCGACACCCCGACCGGGTCGTTTTGCGTGCAGATGGCATGGCTCGGACAGCAACACCTGGTGACCGGCTAGGGGAGATGCCACCGTGGCCTTCTGGAGGTTTCTCTAAGACGCGTCGTCGACCCCTTAGGGGGAAGCGGACCATCGCCGTTCCGCCTCCTCTGGTCGTCCTTCCGGGGCTCCACAGGCAGGCGCAGAAGATCGAGTGGGGGGCGGCGGGGGAGAAGTGGCAGGACTGGGATCTCGTGTGGTGCATGCCGGACGGGAGCCCCATCGACGCCAAGGACGACTGGGACGAGTGGAAGGGGCTCTTGAAGCTCGCCGAGATCGACAAGGACGCCCGGGTTCACGACGCGCGCCACACGGCCGCCACGCTGCTCCTGGAGCAAGGGGTGGACATCCGGGTCGTTCAGGTGATCCTCGGCCACTCCCAGCTCACCACGACCAAGCGCTATACGCACGTCACGGAGATCCTCGCCAGTGAGGCGGCGCTGTGGAGGGGACGATCGTGGCTTTGGGGTTCGGCTTCCCGAATGGCCAAGTGACGACCTACAACGCGCTTGATGAAAACGGCATGGAGTTCGCTCCTCCTGGCGACCGATACGTGCGGTACAAGCTCGGAACATCTGAGCCGTAGGTCCCCAAATGCCGTCCAAGGCCGTTCAGACCAGTTCACCACGCAGGTCGTCGACGATCCGGCTGTTCAGATCAGTCCAGCTCACTCCGAGGTCGTACGGCCCGTCGGCTTCCAGAATCGAAGCGCCGACGGTTTTACGGCTCGTGACCGTTTCTACGGTGACAGCGCCTCTAATCCGGCACGTGGCATGTTTACGATTCCCCCGCCGCCATGATCATCTCACGTATATCGCACGTCACGGCAGAGGCGGCCGAAGGCCCATCCAGCGGTCGATCAGCGTCCGCACCAGCCCCTCGCCAGTCGATCAGTGATCAGTTCCATGGGAGCGAGGAGGTTCTTATCGGCCGGTCCGCCCGCAACCGGCTTCGTCGCAGAACAGCCGCCGCGCCCACGCGAGATCGGCGCATGCGCGCTGCGACCTTGGCCACCTCGACCTGGCACGCGACCACACCGAACAGGCTCTGGACCTCTATATCTACACCGGCCTCGGCGTACCGGAGGCTGACGACGTCCGCGCGTCGCTGCTGACGCTCGGCTGAGCTCCCCTGATCAGGCCGGTGCCTGGCGGAGAGTGTGCGGTGGGTGGCCGTGCCAGCGGTGTACGGCGCGCCGCATGGCTCGCACGTCGCTGTAGCCGAGCCGGGCGGCGATCGCCTGCATGGGCAGGTCGGTGTCGCGGATCAGTTTGAGCGCTTGCGCCTGCCGTACCGTCTCGATCTCCTCGCGCCAGCTGGTGCCGTGCTCGCCGAGCCGGCGTTGCAGGGTGCGCGGGCTGATCGCGAGTCGCTGGGCGACCCGGTCCAGGGTGGGCGCGCAGTCTTCGGCGAGGGTGGTGTCGAGGGCCAGGCGGAAGGTGCCCAGCCAGTCCAGGATCGGCTTGGAAGCGGCCAGGACCTGGTCGGCGTGGCGTACCAGCACGTGCTCGATGCCCGGCTGGGACATCGGCAGCGGTGCGCGGGCGTCGTCGTCGAGGAATGTGAGGGAGTTGCAGGGCGCGTCGTAGTCGATGCTGGTGGTGCCGAACGCCTCGACCAGGTAGGTGTGTGCCCGTGGAGGACGGTGCCGGAAGGTGACCCGGGCCGGGACGATCGGCCGTCCGGTGGCCTCCCGCGCCCGTCTGAGCCACAACATCTGCGCGAAGATCTCGATGGCCTCGACCACGTCGGGTACGGCGGGGCCGGTGTGGTGCCGGATGACGAACAGCCGGCCGTCCTCGATCGTTTCGATCCGCTCGGTGCTTGGGTCGCCGAGCAGTTCGAGGTAGCCGAGAGCGCGGCTGGCGCTGGCGATGAGGTTCGGGCCGGTGGTGAACAGGTAGTCCCACACGCCGTAGGTCCCCAGCGGGGCGAGCGCGGCGGCGTTGACGCCGACGGCGGTGCCGAGCTCGTGAGTGACGAGTTGCTCCCACAGGGAGACCAGCGTGGGAGTGGAGGGTCGGGCCAGATCGTCGGCGAGCACGTCGGGCTGGAGGTCGGGCAGGTGGACGAAGCCGGCAGGGTCCATCCCCGCATGTGACAGCGTCCGCAGCAACATGCGTGCCATTCCGACCGAATTGGACCCTTCGTTCACAGGGGAAGTCTAGGGGCTGGCCTCTCTTTCGATGGCTTTGAGCTGCTGCACGGTCTCGAGGTCGGCGGGCGGGAGCGTCTCCAGGTCGAGTGACCTGACGCGTGGCGGCCGACACCCCTTCCCGTCACCATCCTTCATGCTCGGCGTATCTATGCGCCACCGCCGAGGCGCACGGGATGTTGCTGAGATACATGGGCGTCCTTCATCGAGATCCAGAGGGTGACGGCGACGCAGAGCCCCTGGAGTGGAACGCGCAACCACAACGGGGTGACCTCGCCGCCGTTGTAGGGCACGTCTGCGACGACGGCGTAGACGTTGGCCGGGAGCAACAGCAGGTAGAGCAACGCCAGATGCGCGCTCGCGGTGACCGGCGGCATGATGGCCATGGCATGGGCGGTACCGCCTCGCCACGTGGCGAGGCGGGTGACCCCGAGTGCCCTGGAAAGCAGCAGGGCACTCACCAGGACGACGAAGGCGGTCATGAGACGAGATGTCTGGAATGATCGCGGGCGAACTCGGCGAACGAACGCGCCGGGCGGCCGACGACCCCGGCGAAGTCGGGCGCGGTGTAGTCGCCCCAGCCGGACGCGTAGGCCCTGCCGTACTCCACACTGACCGCGGCGACCCACTCCGGCAGGCCAAAGTCGATCATTGTGGCGTAGGCCTGCTCGTCAGTGACGGGCTGGTAGGTGGCACCCACCGTGGCGGCCACCTCGTCCAGGGAGACACTCTGCGGCCCGGTGATGGTGTAGGTACGGCCGGCGTGCGGCTTCGGGTCCGTCAGCACAGTGGCGGCGAAGTCGGCGAAGTCGGCGAAGTCGGCGATGTCGCGCACGTCGATCATGCCGAGCCGGCCGTGACCGAGCCCGGCGTACATGGTGCCGCCGCTGACCGAACCGAGCAGGTTCTGCATGAAGAAGCCAGGCTTGACGATCGTCCAGTCCAGGCCTGACTCGCGCAGTTCGTGGTCGGACAGTGCGTGCAGACGGCCATTACGAGTGGGCGCGTCGTGGGCCGCGCCGATGGCTGACATGCGGACGACGTGCTTGATCCCGGCCTGCTTGGCGGCGTGGACGGCGTTCATGCTGGCATGCGGAGCCTGCGGGCCCATGGCGGTGAGCAGCCACAGCGTGTCGACCCCGGCGAAGGCCTCCGCCAGTGAGGAGGGCTCATCCAGATCGCCGATCACGACGTCGACATCGGAGGGCGCCGGAGACGTTGCCGCTGGCGCCTGTGATCAAGATGGTCATGGAATGCTCCTTCAGAGATGGATGACGACCCGGCCGGTGGCAGCGGCGCGTTCGGTGAGGTCGTGGGCCTCGGCGATGTCGTCGAGGGCGAAGCGGCCGGCGATCGGGTAGCGCAGGTCGCCCTGGAGCAGGGCGGCGGTGAGTTCGGCGGCCGCGGCCCGGTTGGCTTCCTCGGGGAAGTCGTCGTTGCTGAGGAAGCGCACGGTGATGTTCTTGAAGCCCAGGGGCCAGTACGGCACGGCCGGGTTGGCGTCGTCGGTGGCGTAGGTGGCGATGGTCCCGCCGTAGCGCAGGATCTCCAGGTCGGTGTCGATGTTGGCGCCGAAGGCCAGCTCGGCCACCCGATCGACTCCGCTGGGGGCGATCTGGAGAATACGTTTGGCCACCTCGCCTTCGGAGACGTCGATCGCGTGGTGGGCTCCGGCCTCCAGCGCCTGCTCGACGTAGGCCGCCTGCCGTACTGTGGCGATCACGAGTGCACCTCCGCGGCGCGCGACTGCGACAGCGGTGCGGCCTACGGCGCCCAGCGCGCCGGTCACCACGATCGTCTGCCCGGTCACCGGCCCGTCACCGACGATCGCACGGTGAGCAGTGATGCCGGGGATGCCCAGCCCGGCGGCCTGTTCGAATTCGACAGGCTCGGGCAGAGGTACGGCATGCGCCGCAGGCACGACGGTGTACTCGGCGGCGGTGCCGAAGGGCCGGTAGGACTGGGCCAGATACACCCACACCCGCTCGCCGAGCCGTACCGGATCCACCCCGACGCCGACCGCGTCGATCACGCCCGTGCCGTCGCCGTGTGGGATCACCCGGGGAAAGGCCATGGTGGAGCCCCACCAGCCGCGCCGCTTGCCCAGATCGCCCACGTGGACGCCGGAGACGGCCACCTTGATCCGCACCTCGCCGGACCCGGGCTCCGGGATCGGCATCTCGCCGACGGTCAGCACCTCGGCGGCCGGGCCCTGCCGCTCGTACCAGGCCGCGCGCATCATGCGCGCGCCTTGGGCGAGGAGTCGGGCGAGGAGTCGGGCAGGGGCCGCCGGCGGCGATGCAGTCCTCGGTATGGTTGTCGCTCGCGACCGGCGTCGGCGCTCTCCGACTCGGCGGCTTGCTGGGCTGAGGCCCTGGCGAGCATGGTTTCGATGGTCATCATGATCCCTTTGTGATGTTTTCAGGGGCTGCACTCGAAGGTATGGCTGGGGCGGGGTCTGTTGAGGGGCGTGTGGCCGCCACGATGGGGGCAATTCGCGTCATCGGCGCCATCCGGTCGGCTCCGGGCTGGAGCCGATCATGTGAGGCTCCCTGGATGACCCTCCTGACGGGCACGGAGCGGGCGCGATGGGAGAACCCCGTGCGGACGCACACGGCACTCTCCGCCGGAGGCGATGGTTTCCACGAGGCGGGATGGAGCTCGCAGATTGCGATCAAGGACGTTTTAGCTTTACAGCGAGGAAGGATGGCGCTTGGCGAAGCCTGTTGTAGGCGGCTTCGTCGATCTCCCGGAGGTCGGCCGTGGGGCGCGGTTCGATCAGTTGCTCCAGCACGAACCCTGCGGCCAATAGCTCGCCCAGGAAGGTCTCCGATGGCAGGCGCTGGTAGTGGATCGAGAGCTTGCTGTCTCCGAGGGGCAGGTCTCTCCAGTCGTGGCTGAAGTACGAGCCTCCGAAGTGGCGCCAGTCGGCTGTGGGATGGGTGGTCGACGCCAGGATCCATCCACCTGGCCGCAGGACACGGCGTAGTTCACCCAGCAGTTGCACGCGGTTCCTGACGTGCTCGTACACGAGGGCGCAGACCACCCCGTCGAAGGATGCGTCAGCGGCGAAACCGAGTGGCTCTTCGAGATCATGGAGAAGTGGCTCGGCATGGCCGTTCACGCGTGCGCGCGTGGCGCAGTAGGGTGGCGCTGCCTTCGATTCCGACCATCTGGGCACCGCGGGCCGAGAGCGCGGCCGCGTAGTGGCCTGCTCCACATCCGACATCCAGGATTCCAGCCCCGGAGACATTGCCTGCGAGTTGAAGCATTGCGGGTCTGTCGGTGTAGGCGTTGTAGGGGCTCGTCTCCGCATGTTCGGCGAAGTGATCGCCGAGTGCGTCATGGTAAGCGGTCGCCTTGTGCATCGGGACGTCATGGCGCGGCCGCAAGTTCGTCGCCATTGAGTTCCAGCTGAGACGGTGGATGCGTCCCGGGCACCGTTGCGAGTTTCTCCGCAGGCCCCGTGGCGGAGTGGCCTTCGCGGCGGTGCGGCGCTCGTTCGGTGAGTTCGGAAGCCGGAGGTTCGGCACGGCCAGCCGCGCCACCAGGTGCCCACGGCCTTGCTCGGCGGCTCGCAGTCGTTCTCACACACGATCACCACCTGTTGCTCGCACTCGGCGCAGAAGCGGCGATCAGGTAGGCCATGGCGGCACGCGCGGCCGCCGAGCAGGTCCCGAATGGCGCGGGCGGCGAGGGGCTCGTCGTCTCGGCCTGCTCGACCGTCGCCGCGACGGTGGCGGGCAGGCTGTCGAGCCACGTCCCGGTCAAGTGGCTCATCGGCCCGGGCCTCGTCCTGGTGGGCGCCGGCCTGCCGCTGACGACGGGACTGGACGCCGGATCGGACTGGACGCACCTCGTCCCCGGATTCATCGTCGCAGGCATCGGCAGCGGCATGGTCAAACCGCTGCTGGCCTCGACTGCGGTGGGCGTCGTACCGGTCCACCGCTTCGGCATGGCCTCCGGTGTGAACCGGACCTTCCGGCAGGTCGGCATCGCCTGTACTGCTCGATGTTCTCGTCGTCGCTGCACTCCGACCTGAGGGACCGGCTCGGCTCCACTCCGGAACTGCGCGGCTATACCGACCAACTCGTGGACGCCGTACGATCCCGGCCAGGTGATCGGCTCCGCGGCACCGCAAGACCGCGGCCGACTCGCCGCGGAACCCCCGGCAGAGAACCTTGTTCGGTGGGGGTTCCGAGACCCCTAGACCGCGGTGATGGGACGCGGTGATGGGACAGAGCCTGGGTCTGGGAGGCTGCCCTAGTGCATATTGTCCTGCTTGGGCCGGTTGGGGCCTTTGATGACGTGACGCCGATCGACATCGGCGGTGTCCGGCTGCGCATGTTGTTGGCCAGGCTGGCCCTGGAGGCAGGTCGTCCGGTGTCCGCCGACTCGCTGATCGATGATCTGTGGGGGGCGGAATCGCCGTCAGGGGCGGCCAGCGCGCTGCAGGCGTTGGTGTTCCGGTTGCGTAAGGCGCTGCGCGGGGCGGGAACGCTGAATTCCGTGGCGGGCGGCTACCGGCTTTCGGTGCGGGCCGAGGACGTGGACGCGCACCGGTTCGAGGAGCTGGCCGGGCAGGGCAGGCGTGAGCTGGCAGCGGGCCGGCACGAAGAGGCGGCCGCGGTGCTTGGTGCGGCACTGGGGTTGTGGCGGGGCGCGGCGCTGACGGATGTGCTGGAGGCGCCGTTCGCTCGTGGTGTCGCGGCGAGGTTGGACGAGGTGCGGGCCGCGGCTGCTGAGGATCGTTTTGACGCTGAGCTGCGGCTGGGCCGGCACGCCGAGGTGCTGGCCGATCTTGGGGTGGCAGGCGCCGAACGTCCGCTGAGCGAGAGGCTGGCTGTGCTGCGGATGCGGGCGTTGTCGGCGGCCGGACGCCAGTCGGACGCGTTGGCGGTGTATGAGGAGATCCGAGGCAGGCTGAGCGAGGAGCTCGGCGTCGATCCCTCGGCCGAGCTGCGGGAGGTTCATCTGGCCCTGCTCCGCGGCGAGTTGGGGCAGCCTTCGGTGCGACAAGAGGCCGTACCGAGCCGGCTTCCCGCGCAGCTGAGCAGTTTCGTCGGAAGGGATGGTGAGTTGGATCAGTTGGCTGAGCTGATGGCCGTTTCCCGGCTGGTGACCATCGTCGGGCCGGGCGGCGCGGGCAAGACGAGGCTGTCGCTGGAGGCGGTGACCCGGGATCGGGCTCACCAGCGCGGCCGGGTGTGGTTCGTGCCGCTGGCCGGGGTGAGCGCACCGGATCAGTTGGCCGACACGATGTTCGGCGCGCTCAGCTCCCAAGACAGCCGTCTTTACGAGGGAGGGCAGACGCGGCCGGTCACCCCGGTCGACCGGCTGGCCGAGCTGCTGGATGTCGGCGAGGCTGTCCTGATAGTGGACAACTGCGAGCATCTCATCGAAGCCGCCGCCGAGCTCACCCACGAGTTGCTCGCCAGGCTGCCGCGTCTGCGGATTCTCGCCACCAGCAGGGAGCCGCTGGCGATCACCGGAGAGGTGCTGTGCCATCTCGGCCCGCTGGAGTTGCCCGCGGAGAGGCCAGAGCCGGCGGAGGCGGCGGAGTCTGCCGCGGTGCGTCTGTTCATCGACAGGGCCGCTGGTGTCAGGCCCGGTTTCGTGCTGGACGATTCCACGGTGGGCGCGGTGGTGGAGATCTGTCGGCGGCTGGATGGTCTGCCGCTGGCGTTGGAGCTGGCCGCGGCCAAGTTGCGTTCGATGAGCGTGGAGCAGATCGCGCGGCGCTTGGATGATCGCTTCCGGCTGCTGACCTCGGGGAGCAGGACGGCGCTGCCGCGCCAGCGGACGCTGCTGGCAGTGGTGGAGTGGAGCTGGGATCTGCTGGAGGAGCCCGAGCGGGTGCTGGCCCGCAGGTTGTCGGTCTTTCCCGGTGGTGCGACCCTGGCCGCGTTGGAGGCGGTGGGTGCTGATGAGCTACTTTCGGCCGGGGACGTGCCGTATGTACTCGATTCGCTGGTGGAGAAGTCTCTGCTGAACGCCACCGACGACGGCGATGAGCCTCGCTATCGGATGCTGGAGACGGTTCGCGCGTACGCGGCTGCTCAGCTGGTCAGGTCCGGTGAGGAGGTGTCCGCGCGTTTCGCCGGGTATTTCCTGGCGCTGGCGGAGGAGCACGAGCCGTTGTTGCGGACCGGGCAGCAGCTGCGGGCGATCGCGCTGTTCGATGCCGAGCACGACAACATGGTCGCCGCGTTGCGAGCGGCCGTGGACGCCGGGGACGGGGTCACCGCGTCCCGGTTCGTCGGCGCGCTGTTCTGGTACTGGGGTATCAGAGGGATGAGCAGCCAGTTCGAGACGTTCCTGGCTGAGGTGCTGAGGTTGGGCTACGGCCTGCCCGATCACGCGCATGCCACCGTGGAGGTGGTGCGGCTGGCGGCGGGCAGCTCGGCGCACTCGGCGATCGCCGGCGTCGACTCCGCGGCGGCGCGGGAGTTCCATCCGGCGCTGCCGCTGGTGCGGATGTCTCAGCTGGCCTTCGCCAGCGGCGGCGCCGAACTCGCGCGACGCCGGCTGCGGCAGTCGTTGGACTCGCCGGACCCGTGGGTGCGGGCCAGCGCGCACTGGGCGCAGGACCTCGCTCTCACCGAGCAGGGCGATCTGTGGGCCGGCGCCCACGCCCGGCGGGAGGCGCTGCGCGGTTTTGAGGAGGTGGGCGATCGGTGGGGGCTGGTGATGAGCCTGCTCCCGCTGGGCCGGGATCATTCGCTGCGGGGTGAGTACGACCAGGCGATCGCCCTGCTGGAACGGGCAGTGGCGATCAGCTCCGAGCTGGGCTCCGAGGACTACCTGTATCTCAGCAGGGCCAGGCTCGCCCGTGAGCGCAGGCGCAGCGGCGATCTGGACGGCGCGCTGCGAGACATCCTGGCGGCGCGGCGCCAGGCCAGCGATCGAGGCCATCGGCGGCTGGAGGCCAACATCTTGGTGGGGCTGGCCAACCTGCACCGCCGTGCGGGCGACCTGAAGCAGGCCAACCATACCCTCGATGAGCTGGAGTCGCTCGGTCACCGCCGGGCGATCCCCGAAGAGATGGCCCGGGACCTGATCGTGAGCACCCGGATGGAGAACCGCCTCGCCGAGGGTGAGGCCGCCCAAGCACGCCAGTTGCTGCCCCAGGCGGCCGGTTCCCTGTTCGCGCAGGGCTCCAGCGCCGGCCTGGCCTGGGCGGCGGAGCTACTGGCCGGGCTGCTCGCGCTGGAGAACGACCCAGCGGGGGCGGCCACCGCGCTCGGAATGAGCCAGGCGATCCGCGGCGCCTTCGACCTCGGCGAACCAGAGCTGCGCGAACTGGTCACCAGACTGACCGACAAACTCGGCGAGCCCGGCTACCAGCAGGCATACCGCCGAGGCGCCGACCTACCGAGGAAGGACGCGCTCAACCGGCTGGCCGGGGAAGCCGGCCAGCCGGGGGCTCCGTGAGCTCTGGCCCTGTCCACTACACGGCTGGCTGTCCGGTCAGCGCCAGGAAGACCTCGTCCGGGCTGGGCAGGCGAAGCCCCAGCTCATCGACGCCGATACCGGCCCTGTCCAGCCGTCTGACCAGAGCGGAGGCCAATATCGGATCGGCGATCGGCACGGTCAGCAAGCCGGCGTTCGGATCGTGGGCGGGCGTGGCCCCGGTCAGCTCGGCCAGGATCGGGCGCACCGCGTCCAGATCGGAGAGCAGGGTCGTGCGCACCTGTAGCCTGTGACCGCCGACCCACCGCTTCAGCTCTTCCGGGCTGCCTTCCGCGACCACCCGGCCGTGGTCGATCGCCGTGATCCGGTCCGCCAGTTGGTCGGCCTCCTCCAGATACTGCGTGGTGAGCAGTACCGTGCAATCTTCGGTCATCAACCGCCGCGCGACCTCCCAGACCTCCTTGCGGGCATGTGGATCCAGCCCTGTGGTCGGCTCGTCCAGATACAGCACCTGCGGTCGGCCGACCAGGCTCGCCGCCAGATCCAGCCTGCGGCGCATCTCCTCGGAGAAGGTCCTGACCGGATGGTCGGCGACATCAGCCAGCTCGAACCCGTCCATCAACTCGGCCGCCCGCGCTGTGGCCTGCCGCCTCGACAGATCCATCAGACGCCCCAGTGACACCAGGTTCTCTCGGCCCGACAAGCTCTCATCCACCGACGTGCCCTGTCCGGTGAGCCCGATCAGGGCGCGGACCCGCACCGGGTCCTTCATCACGTCGTAGCCGCCGACCGTGGCGTGACCCCCATCGGGCTGTAGCAGTGTGGCCAGGATCCGCACGATGGTGGTCTTGCCCGCCCTGTTCGGGCCGAGGAGACCGATCACCTTTCCTGCGGGCACCTCCAGATCGACCCCGTCCAGGGCGACCGACTCCCCGTACCGTTTGACCAGCCCCTCAGCCCGGATCGCGTACGACATCGTTCGTTCCCTTCGGTCCTCAACGCGCCATCTGGCGGGGCACGGCCTTACGCAGCCCCATGGCTGTGATCGCCGGCTGGGTTGACTCGGTGGTCATGGTCCCCTCGTTTCACGGTCACTTTCTCGTCTGCCATGACCATGACGGGACCCGCTGACATCCCGCGAACAGACCGTATACAGCTCGCTGATAGATCAGCGGTGGTCCAGCGGCTGAGCCGGCGACCTGCGCGCGCTTGGGTGGCCAAACTGGAGTTCGCGTCGACGGACCGGGTCGCTGTCGTAGGCGGCCAACGCCCACCGTGGTGAAGGTGCGCGAGAGCGCCCTGGCCACAGATCGCAGCCGGCGCTCGTATGCCATGCCCAGGACGCTCATCTCGTTGTGGATGCCGGATGTGCTGACGAGCACGCCGGCGCCCTGATCGCGCAACATCAGGTGCCGTGTTCACCGCGTTGCGGGTACCCACGGTGACCCGTCGTCCGCTTGCTTTCCCCGCCTCGTTTCCAGGCTGGCTGACGTCATGCGGGAGCATCTCGATGGTGCCCGCTGATCTATCAGCGAGCTGTATACGGTCTGTTCGCGGGATGTCAGCGGGTCCCGTCATGGTCATGGCAGACGAGAAAGTGACCGTGAAACGAGGGGACCATGACCACCGAGTCAACCCAGCCGGCGATCACAGCCATGGGGCTGCGTAAGGCCTCTGGCCGCAGCAACACCATGCTGGACGGTATCGATCGCGCCGGTGGCCGCCAGGCAGACCATGGCGGCGCGGATCCTGGCCACGTTGATCAAGGCGGACGTCTCGTGATGTCCTTCCTCACCCCCTTGCGCACCTGGCACCGGCCACTGATGGTCTGCGCGCTCCTCATGCTGGGCCTCGTGCTGGCCGCCGGTGTCGGGCTCGTGGTGGACGGCCGGACGCTGCTGGGTGAGTCGGTGTGGGTCAAGCCGCTCAAGTTCGGCTTCGCCTTCGCCCTCTACGCGGGCACACTGGCGTGGCTGCTGACCAAGCTACGCAAGGGAAAGCGGCTGGGCCGGTGGATCGGCACCGTCTTCGCACTGGCCGCGACCGTCGAGGTCGGCGCCATCACCGTGCAGGCGGCGCGCGGCACCTTCAGCCACTTCAACGCCGAGCAGACCGACCCGATCACCCTGGCCCTGGTCCCCATCCTCACCTTCGGCGTGATGATCATTCTCATCACGCAACTGATCCTGGCGATCGTCGTACTGATCCAGCGCACCGGCGGGGCCTCGTTGAACCGAGCGATCCGCGCCGGGCTGGGATTGGCCGTCTTCGGCATGCTGGTGCCGGTCTACTGGCTGGTCGCCGAGATCCACCCCCGCACGGTGACCGACGCCAACGGCCACCAGGTGCCGATGTACCAGGGCCACGGCATCGGCGACCCCGACGGCCACGGCATGCCCCTCACCGGCTGGAGCGTGACCGGCGGCGACTTCCGGGTACCGCACTTCTTCGCCCTGCACGGCATCCAGGTGCTGCTCCTGCTCACCGCGGTGCTGGCCGCCCTGGCCGCCAAGCACGCCTGGCTGCGCGCCGAAAAGGTCCGCGCCCGCCTGGTCGGCAGCGCCGCCCTCGGCTACACCGGGCTGGTCGCGGTCGTGACCTGGCAGGCCTGGCGCGGCCAGTCCCTGATCCACCCGGACACGGCCACCCTCGCCGCCCTCGCCACGGTGGCGCTACTCACGGCGGCGGCCACCGTAGGGGTGATCGTCACCGCCAGGCACGCGAGCGCCGTACCGGCCGAAACCCCGAAGCGCGACCAGATGGCGCGCTGACGACCTCCCTTGACCTTGAGAACCGAACTCCTGAAGGAAACTGACATGACCACGTCCTTCTCCGCCAAGGCGGGACTGCTCCTCGCCGCAGTGACGATGGTGGGGGCCACCGTGGCGGCCCCCGCGGCGTCCGCGGCCCCCGCGGCCCCCGCGGCAGCCACACAGCCCGCCTCCGGCCACGCCGAAGTGCAACGCGCTCTCGACAACGCCGTGGCCGGCAGCGGCGCTCCCGGCATGGTCGCCGAGGTCCGTGACCGCCGCGGCAGATGGTTCGGCTCGGCGGGCGTGTCCGACACCACCACCGGCCGCAAGCGGCAGCAGCACGAGCGGTTCCGCATCGGCAGCACCACCAAGGCCTTCACCGCCACCGTGGTCATGCAACTGGTCGCGGAGCGGAAGCTGAAGCTCGACGACACCGTGGAGAAGTGGCTGCCCGGCCTCGTCCAGGGCAACGGCTACGACGGCCACAAGATCACCATCCGCATGTTGCTCAACCACAGCAGCGGGATCTTCAACTACGGCAACGACGAGGAGTTCTTCACCAAGGGCGTAGGTGAGGCCTGGTACGAGCACCGCTACGACTCCTACACCCCGCAGCAGTTGGTGAAGATCGGCCTGGCCAACGCCGCCGGGCCCTACTTCGATCCGGGCAAGGGCTTCGGCTACTCCAACACCAACTACTACCTGGCCGCCTTGATCATCGAAAAGGCGACGGGAAAGACCTACGGCCAGCAGCTGCACCAGCGCATCATCGGCCCGCTCGGCTTGACCGGAACCTACCTGCCGGGAAGTGAGGCGAAGATCCGCGGCGCCCACCCCCGGCACTACTCCACCCTGTTCTCCCAGGACCCCAACCCCAAGATCCACGACGCGACCGAGATGAACCAGTCCTTCTCCTGGGCGGCCGGCGGTATCGTCTCGACCACCGGTGACCTCCAGCGCTTCTTCGGCGCGCTGCTGGGCGGACGCCTGCTGCCGCCCGCCCAGCAGCACCAGATGTTCGACGACCCCGTCGACACCAGCGTGAACGGCAAGGCCTACCCGTGGATCCCCGCCACCCGCTACGGCCTCGGCGTCTTCACCCAGGAGCTGTCGTGCGGCGTCACGGTCTGGGGCAACGGAGGCGCGACCTATGGTTCGTGGGTGTACGCCATGGGATCGCGTGACGGCAAGCACCTGCTCACCAGCCAGGTCAACGGCGACTGGAGCGGACTGGGCGTCCTCACCAACGTGCTCGACGCCGAGTTCTGCCCGACCACGTCCCGATAGGCCGTACCGGGCCGTAGGACCCGGGGGCGGCTCAGAAAGGCGCCGCCCCCGGGTCCGTACCCGACCCTCAAAGACCCGATCATGACCGACCTCGCGATCTCCGCCACCGGCCCGCGCAAGGCCTACGGCGAGCTGCGGGTGCCGAATATTCATCCGTGCAGGCTAGAGACATGGTGGACGATCCGTCCTTTCGGGCGAGCGCTCCGAGCGCTGCGCCAGATATCGGCGGGATGATCGGTCGTGTTGCTGCGCTTGGCCTATCTCATGGTGACGACCACCTTTCTCATGGTGACGACCACCTTCTCGCTCCTGCGATTGCTGTCGACCAGCGATCGCGCCAAGGACATCGAGATCTTGGTGCTCCGGCATCGGCTGACCGTGCTGCAACGGCAGGTGAACAAGCCCGCGTTCACTCGGGAAGATCGGTTCCTTCTCGCGGGGCTGCTGCATCGTCTGCCGATGGACACGCTGCGGCGCCTCACGTTGTTGATCCGACCTGACACGATCATGCGCTGGCATCGTGATCTGCTGCGGCGCCGGCACGCCGCAGCCAGTGCTCATCGGCGGCGGGGACGCCCGCGCACTGTCCGATCCATCCGCGTCCTGGTGCTGCGGCTGGCCCGGGAGAACTCCTCGTGGGGCTACCGGCGTATCCACGGCGAGCTGGCTGCGCTCGGTATCAAGGCCGCGGCTTCCACGGTCAGGGAGATCCTCAAAGACCACGGCATCGATCCGTCTCCGGAACGGGAGCACACCGCCTGGTCCGATTTCTTACGCAGTCAGGCCGATGCGCTGCTGGCCTGTGGCTTCTTCGAGGTCCGCACGCTGATGGGGGCGCGACTGTACGTCTTGGCGGTCATCGAGCACGCCACCCGCCGGGTGCGGATCCTCGGTGTCACTGCGCACCCGACGGAGGAGCGGGTCATCCGGCTCGGCCGCAACCTCGTCATGGACCTGCAGGACGCGGGCACCGCAGCGAGATTCCTCATCCGTGACCGAGACGCCAAGTTCACTGCGGCTTTCGACGCTGTGCTGGCCGACGCGGGAGTACGTATCATCAAAAGCGGCGCACGTATGCCGCGAACGAACTCCGTCATGGAGCGATGGATCCAGATCTGCCGGCGCGAGCTGCTGAACCGGACCTTGATCTGGAACCAGCGCCACCTTCTGTATGCGCTGCGCGAGCTCGAGACCTTCTATAACGAACACCGGCCTCATCGGGCTCTCCGACAGGCTGCTCCGCTTCGACCACTCGTTGATCCCGGCATCGACTCGGCCTCGATCGCCTCATTGGATATCCGCCGACGTGATCGGCTCGGAGGTGTCCTGAGGAATACCGACACGCGGCTTGACCTGGCCGGATGATTAATCGGCACCCGCGCCGCGCCCTGCTGGCCGCCGTAGAAGCCCAGAAGTCGAGCGGCAAGCGTCTCGTGGCGTTCTTCGCGCTCATGTACTACGCGGGCTTACGGCCTAAGGAGGTTGTCCTCCTCAGGAAGCACAACATCATCCTTCCGCCCCCTTGGTCCTGGACGAGGAGGCCGGCCAGTGGGAGGAGCCGGGGGAGTGGGGAGAGTTGCACTTCGCCACGGCGGCCCCGTTTGCAGGCCGGGAGTGGACCGATGACGGCGCGCTCCGCGAGGAACGCTCGCTCAAGCATCGTGCGGACGGTCACAGCCGCACCGTGCCGATTCCGCCCCTCTTGGTCGGGATTCTCCGCACGCATCTGGCCGCGCCGTACGGCAGGGCCGCCGATGGCCGGCTGTTCTCCGGCGTGCGCGGGGGAGAGCTGCCCAGCATCGCCTACCGACGCGTGTGAGCCAAGGCCCGAGAGAATGCGCTCACCGGGGAGGAGGTCGCCTCACCGCTGGCCAAGCGCGTCTACGACCTGCGACATGCCTGCGTCTCCACGTGGTTGAACGCGGGAGTGGCACCCAGCAGGCGGCCGCGTGGGCCGGTCACAGCGTGGAAGTCCTGCTCAGGATCTACGCCAAGTGCATCGTCGGTCAGGACGAAGCAGCTAAGCGTCGGATCGCTGAAGCGCTCAGAGAGAACGAATGAATGGAATCAGCCAAAAGACTTGGGGGCTTATCCGGGGTGATTAACCGCAGCTACCCTCCGCTGGTCGCGACCACCATCCACGCCAAGACAGGCTTCCATCTCTGGTTGTGCGCTAGGCGATATTAACTTTGGGAAGGCTATGTTCGCAGATTAATTTTCAGGTATGCTGCCCGCCGCTAGGTGCTCAGGCGGCGGGCATTTACGTTGAACCATGTAGATTTCCGGAAGCCACTGTCGAGCTTGCCTAAGCAGGGTGCGGTAAAGATCGTAGTTCTCGATTCGTTCCCCGAGCCTTGAAGGCTCTACCCCGGCCTGCAGTAGAAGGGCTGCGGTGAGAACCCAGTAGAGCGTTCTCAAGAGGATTGCCTGCTCCTTCCATTCTGCGTCCTCAGGAGTGCCACCTGAACGAGGAGCCTGGTGAGCAAAGCCATTGCGGACCGCTTTGATGCGCTCCTCCCAATCTCTTGTAGTGTCGAGTTCCTGCTCATCCTGGCTCGGCGCCGTCAACCCAGCCGCTAGAGGAACCGCTTCGCGAGTGAGATCGGTGATGTAGCGCAACCTCTCGATGTAAGAGGGTGCATCAATGTGCATGAGTGCTTCACTGACACGCTCCTTTAGCTCTTCGGGGACCGCCTCTTTAGCTTGTCTCCTGGCCCTGTCTTTTTGGCTGCGGGTCATTACTTGAGCCCTCGGCTGAAGTCGACGATGCAGTCCTTCTGTGGCGATAGTCATCTCAAGAAGGCGGCTAGGTAGAGGACGTTCATGAGCGGTGATTGTCTCCGTCACAAGGGCCGGAATCGGGGCTAGGTCTGCCGAAATATCTAGCCATTTTGCTAGGTGATCAAGTGTGAGCTGATTGCGGGAGAGAAGGACCTGATGCGAGTAAAGGAGTGCGTCGGTATCCTCTTGAAGTTGTGGATGTTGTACATCTACCCACTCCTTGTCTTCATCCCGATAAAGCTTTAGCTCAATAGGCGGACAGGGAAAGCCGATGGCCATTGTGAACAGCTCAGTCATCGGTGTGACGAATTTCCGCCACCATTTGTCCACGGTGAGCCCATCAGGGTCGTTGAGCAGCAACTCGGCTGAGCGCTTGAACCCTGCCCCCTGCATCGTCGGCTCTTGGAGATTGATCTTCTCGCCGAGAACGAGCTCTCCGCCGCCTGTCACCATGACGGATGCTTGCTCGTGCTTTTCGTAGCGAGCGGTGATCTGGCTCCAGTCCTCCTTAAGTTCGATGGAGATACCCGGCAGGTTCGCCCACGAGTCGAGGTGCCTCACTCGCAGTCGTGCCATGGTGAAGGTTGTGTCAGCGCCCATCTGGTGTGGTCCTACGAGGACGTACTCGGCTCGAAACCGTTGTTCGCCTGGGTCGTGGACCACGCCGCCGATGATTTCCGAGCGGCCTGAGGTGAAGGCTCCAACAAGGGTGACCCTCCGAGAGGGGTTACGGAGCATCCCGTGGATGACGAGGCCGTCGTTCGTCTGAGCGTCGTCAGCTGGCACCATCGTCACGAACGGAGTGCCATCCGATGAGGTCGACCGGGACGCTTCTCGCATGGACGGTGTGAGCGGGTCTGCGAGCGTGAGCAAAGGCCAACGACCAGAAAAGTCGAGCCAGCCACCTACAGTCCGCTCGGGAGCGCCGGCCAGCCAGAAACGGCCAGAACGTCGAGTTTTTTCGTCTTGAGCCACAGACGTGACGGTACCGGTGCGTGATAGCTACAGTACTCGATTTTCTCATATTCGGTTACTGATGGTGATCGGGCCGTCATGGCAACCATGTCCCCCAGGAGCCACCTCTGTGCGAGCACAGAGCTACCTCACGGCGCCCTCGCGCGCGTCCTGTCGAGAGCTTCGGTGATCTGAGCACACCTTGAAGCCGTTTTGGAACCTTGGGTACATATCGACACAGCTATCCGCAGTCGCCCGCCGCTGACCGCACGTCACCGCACACACCGAGGAGCCCCTGTCCGGCGTTCCCGCTGGTCAGAGGCTCTCTTTTACTGCTCAGTCGATGCCGCGCCCTGCAGGATGCGAACCTGCGACCGTCCGATTAGAAGATAGGGCGATATGCACCCTGAATTACGGGCTTCATCTGAGAAAGCGCTGCTACAGTCCTCAGCTTCTCCTCCGGTTGGGCGGACATTGGGCAATAATCAAGCTTTTATCGCTGACGCCTCATCCAGGGCAGTCGCCATGCTGACTGTCTGCAACCCGTCCGTATCCACTGCCACCTTCCAAGTTGGCGGCCACTCCCGCGTCATCTCCCCGGCCATCGATGAGAGTCGTACTCCGCTTAGTTCGGCACTCTCCAGGCCCGTCGTCTCGTCGAACAGGACGCCTCCGGTGAAGGTCACCCCGGTGAACATGGCGCCGCTAGTGAAGGTCGCCCCAGAGAACCGAGCGCTGCGGGTGAAGCTCGCATCGGGGAACCGAGCGCGGCCAGCGAAGGCCGCCCCCTCGAACGCGGCGTCGCGGGTGAAAGTCACCTGGTCGAACTGAGCGCCGCAGGTGAAAGTCGCATTACTGAACTCGGCGTCCCTGGTGAAGGTTGCCCCGCCGAACCAGGCCTCCTGCATGAAGGTCGCGTCGCGGAAAGCGGCCACGTCGGTGAAGGTCGCACCGGTGAACAGGACGCTGCGGGTGAAGGTTGCACTGAAGAAGGCGGCACCGCGGGCGAAGGTTGTCCCGACGAACAGGGTATCGCCGATAAAGGTCGTCCCGGAGAACACGGCGTTGCTCATGCGGCAGTCGCAAAGGTTGAAGTCGATGAGAGTGGCACCGGTGAGGTCGAGACGAGTTCCCGGCCAGTAGCGAGAATTAGGGTCGGGGCCGCCTCGTTGCCACCAGTGGCGACGGTCTGGCGGCTGATAGCGAAGGTGGGCACTGAGGATGCGCTGGGCGGTAAGGCGTACCTGGGCTTCCTCGCGAGGGTCGCGCTTACTCCCGTCGGTGGGCGTCGTGCTGCGGGTGCGGGCGGCTCGCCGTGCGGCACGGATCTTGTCGTGCCGGTCTGGCTCTTGAGGCGGGGTATAGGGCATGCGCAGATAGGAGCAGATGAGGTCCACGATCGTCTGTCGCAGCGCGGGGGTGTCCTGGGCGAGCCGTTCGAGAGCGTAGAGGCCGGCGAGCCGAACAGGGGCGTCGTCTTTGCCGAGTTGCTCGGCGGCTTTGGTATAGAGCTCAGTGACGCGGCGTTCGCTGGCGTCGTGTTCGGTACGGTCGGCGACGATTTCGGTGTGCCGTTGTCGGCGGAAGGCGAGGGCCAAGGTAATGGCGGCGCCGACTCCCGCAGCGGCGGCAAGCGCGGTTCGGATGACCTCGTTGCGGGCGTTGACAACCGCGGCCGGATCCCGGATTGGGGGCAGGGCGGGGCTCACAGGGAGATTGGTGAGGAGCCACCAGGCCATGCCGAACGCTGTTGCGGCTACTGCAAGGGCGGCCAGGGTGATCCACCATGCTGCCGCTCGTGGTCGACGGCTTACCTCTGGCGTGGCGGAGGGCGCGTCCGGGTCGGGAGTCTGGTTGCGAGAGGGCCAGCGGGATATCACATCGCCATGACAGCCTAAGGCGGCGACGCGGCTCACCGATGTCATCAAGTCGAGACCGAAGCACGGTCGGTCAACACGTGAGCGGCGGAGAAGTGCAGGGTCATATGCAATCCCGCGTACTCCCGACCGTCCCGAGGGACTGCAGGGAACGCCTCGCCGGTTGCCGTACCAAGCGACTTCCTTTGTGAAGTGGATCTGACACTCTCTTCCTCAAGGCGGAACTGTCGGTGTTGTCATTACAGACGACTCGCATCATCATTCACTTCACACTCGCCATGCCGAAGGAGCCTTTTCGTGGCGCTGCAGTGCCGATGGTGAGGCTGCACTGGCGGCTGCGGCACCGTCATCGCTCACGTCGGCTTTGCCGACCGCGTGCACGGTGACGAATCAAGGCAAGAAGCTGGCAAGGAGCCGTTGTGATCGCGCAGGAGCCTCTAGCGCTCGATACCCCCGTCCCCACGCCCTCCGGATGGTCGACTATGGCGGATCTCAAAATCGGCGATTACGTGTTCAGTCGAGGCGGGAAGCCCATCCTGGTCTGGGGTGTGGCTCCGATCAAGCACGGGCGCCCGTGCTACCGAGTCACCTTCGACGACGGCGACTCGGTAGTGTCGGATGCCACACACCGCTGGTGGGCGTTCGATCGCAAGAGCAAGCAGCGGTGGGCTGAGTGGACTACCGACCAGATGGCCACGGCCAACTGGTACGGCGGCCTCCGTTTCGCGGTACCAAGGCCGGAGCCCCTGAAATGTGCTTCGGCGGACCTGCCACTCGATCCGTATGTCTTGGGCATGTGGCTCGGTGACGGCGACAGCAGAGTTGCCACGCTCACCGTCGGCCGGGACGACTTTGACGAGACGCTGCTGAACCTCGAAGAGGCCGGCATGACGACTTCGGTCTATGACTACGGCGAGGACAGGGGCGCCGTCCAAATCCGGTTTAACCACGGCCAGCGGTACGGCAAGCAGGGCACCTCACAGCATGCTCTACGATCCTTGGGCGTACTCGGCAACAAGCACGTACCGGATCTGTACTTGTGGGCTTCTCATGAGCAGAGGCTTGAGCTCCTACAGGGCCTTATGGACAGCGATGGCTACGTCAATGAACGAGGCAACTGCACCTTCACTTCATCCAGCCGAGCGCTTGTGGACGCGGTGGAGCATCTTGCCCGGTCCCTAGGGTGGAGGGCAGCGACCGGTGCCTGGCAGTCCGACGAGCGTTGGAAGAACCGAGCGGCCGGAACGTGGCGCGTCTCGTTTACGCCCTCGGGCGACGTGCCGTTCAAGCTCAAGCGCAAGTCATCGCGATGCCGTACTCTCCGCTCGGAGTCGTCTCGTGCGATCATGAGCATTGAGCCGGTGGACAGTGTGTCCGTCAGGTGTATCGCGGTCGATTCCGATGACCAGCTGTTCCTCGCTGGGCGATCAATGCTTCCGACGCACAATTACCCTCTCCATTGCCAGAAGCAGCCATCGTTGCGCTGCCTGTCAGGATAGCTTCGCTGGCTGCGCCGATTGGGGTGGTCTTCGTGGCGCCTCGATCGAGGCGTGTGCTCCAAGTTCTTGAGATCTAGAAGATCAGGCGAGCGCCATCAGGAGCAGCGGCAATAGCTCCGACCAAGGCGATGACGACGCCGACTCCCTTGTTGACCTGCGTCAACACGTCTGCCGTAGTCGCAACGCTCGGATTGTTCATGAACGTGGAGGTTAGTGGTCAAAGCTGCCGACGGGGGACTAACGGGTATCGAGGTGCTTACAGATGGCGAGCATGCAAGGGCGAGACCCGGAGCCAGCCCCGATCCTTGGCACGTATTTGGCACAGTCAGCCGCAGTCACTCGCCGCTGACCGCACACCACCGTACACACCAAGAGAGCCTCTGACCAGCATTGTTGCTGGTCAGAGGCTCTTTTTGCTGATCATGCGAAGCGCGCCCTGCAGGATTCGAACCTGCGACCGTCGGATTAGAAGTCCGATGCTCTATCCAGCTGAGCTAAGGGCGCTCCCGCCTAATTGTGCATGATCCGGGGAGTGTCCATGTATCGGATTTGCCCACGTGTCGCGAGGATCACTCTACGGGGCCGGCTGCGGAGGCCGTGAACACGGTGCCGGGGCGCCTCTGCCGAGGAGGCGATCGGCGGTTCACGAGCTTCCCGCCGGGCTCGGCGACCACTCGGAAACAGGGCGGGAGCAGGCCGGGAGCAAGTCGGAGACAGGCCGGGAGCAGCCTGTCGGGACGCTCCTGGCGCAGGTTGGGGACAAGCGCCGCAGCAGTCCTGCCGGATCCGTGTGCCGTCCTTCCGTATGCGTACCGGTAGATACCGACGGCCTTCGAAACACGAGCCGGGCTGTCCGAAACGGGTTTTCCCATCCGGTGGACCGGTCTAGGCTCGTATGCCATGTTCGCCGTCACGGTCCAAGAGGAGATCCCCCTGCTGGGCGGTGACGTGACCGACGGGGTGGTACGGGTCGGTGAGACCGTCCGCAGGCCCACCCGGCCTTCGACGCGTTCGGTGCACGCGTTGCTGCGGCACCTGGAGGCGGTCGGGTTCGACGGCGCGCCCCGAGTGGTGGGTCTGGACGGGCAGGGCCGGGAGGTCCTGACCTATGTCGAGGGCGACTCCGCCGCCGCTCCGTCGGCCGCCTACGCGGTCGCCGACGAGTCGCTGGCCGCGCTGGCGATGCTGCTGAGGCGCTTCCACGACGCCTCCGCGAGCTTCGTCCCGCCGCCGCGTGCCGTCTGGGAGGCCGGGTCCAACGACGACGCGGCTCCGGAGGTGATCGGTCACTGCGACATCACCCTCGACAACGTGATCTTCCGGGACGGGCTTCCCGCCGCACTGATCGACTTCGACATGGCCCGGCCGACGACCCGGCTGTTCGATGTGGTGACCACGCTGCGGCACTGGGCTCCGATCGCCGACCCGGTCGATCTGGAGCCACTACGGCGTGATCTCGCGGTCGGTCCGCGGCTGCGCCTGTTCTGCGACGCGTACGGTCTGACACCACGCGACCGCCGGCGTCTCCTCGATCTCGCCCGGCTCCGCTTCGACCGTTCCTACCACGCCATGCGCGTCAAGGCGGCCACCATGGGCGGCGGCTGGGCCCGCATGTGGGACGGGGGCGCCGGGGAGCGCATCCGCCGGGCCTGCGCATGGCTTGAAACACACCAGGATGAGCTCCATGCCCATCTCGTCTGATCGATCCCTTCCCCGGCTCTCCGTCGGCCGGCCCGCTGCTGAAGGTCCGTCCGGGCTCTCATCCGGTCGGTCCGGGTCCGGAAGTCCGTCCGGCCGCTCGGCGTCCAGGCGGGCCGAGGCGTTGGGGATGCTCGCCGGGGTGGCGATCGACGCCGTGTTCGGCGATCCGAGGCGCGGGCATCCGGTGGCGCTGTTCGGGCGGGCCGCCGCCGCGCTGGAGCGGCGGGTGTACGGCGACGCCCGACCGGCCGGGGCCCTCTACACCGCGCTGTGCGTCGCCCCGGCGGCGCTGCTGGGACTGGCCGTGTCCCGTACTGGACACCCGGTGGTGCGGGGCATACTGAGCGCCGTGGCGACCTGGTCGGTGCTGGGCGGCACGACGCTGGGGCGCGAGGGGGTGGCCATGGCGGAGCTCCTGGAGGCCGGCGACCTCGCCGGGGCACGAGGGAGGTTGTCGCACCTGTGCGGGCGGGACCCTTCCCTCCTCGACGCCTCCGAGCTGGCCAGGGCCACCGTCGAGTCGATCGCGGAGAACACCTCCGACGCCGTGGTGGCACCGCTGTTCTGGGGGGCGGTGGCCGGGGTCCCAGGGCTGCTGGCCTATCGGGCGGTCAACACGCTGGACGCGATGGTCGGTCACCACAACGCCCGGTACGAACGTTTCGGCTGGGCCTCGGCGCGGCTCGACGACGTGGCCAACTTCGTTCCGGCCCGGATCACCGGGGTGCTCACGGTTCTCGGCGCGCCACTGTCCGGCGGCTCGGCCCGCCGGGCGGCGGCCGTGCTGCGCCGGGACGGCCACCGCCACCCGAGTCCCAACGCGGGCCGGTGCGAGTCGGCTTTCGCCGGGGCACTGGACGTCACGCTCGGCGGCACCAACGTCTACGGCCATCGCGTGGAGCACCGGCCCGAGATGGGTGACGGGCCCAGGCCGTCGATCGGGGACATCCGCAGGTCGGTACGGCTGGCACGGGCGGTGGGCCTGGCCGCCGCCGGCCTCGCCGTCCTCGCGGCGCTCCGGCGCGCCCGCCGGTAGTCCCGGCCCGAGTGGGCTCGGCCCCTGACTCGAGCGGGCTTCCGAGGGCCTGTACCCATGTTCTCCATTGTGGATCGGAAGGTTCCCCGCTCTTGATCCGGTGGGGAAAGAGCGTGCTTCGCCGGTGGTCCCCGGCCCGAGTGGGCGTCTCGGCGTGCCGCGCGTCATGCTGGTCACCATGATTGTCGATCCGTCCGGGGAGCCGCCCGTGATCCTGGCCGGTGCCGGCCGCCTCAGGCCTGTCGTCGCCGTGACCGTGACCGTGCCCGTGTCTGCTGTGCCCGTGACCGCTGTGCCCGTGCCCGCTATGTCCACGGCCATCGTGCCTGTGCCTGTGCCTGTGCCTGTGCCTGCGCCCGTGACCGTGGCCACCGTGACCGTGCCCGCCGTGTCCGCGTCCGCCGTGTCTGCGTCCGCCGCGTCTGCGTCCGTGTCCGTGTCCGTCGTGCCGTCCACGGGATCGCGGACGGTGCGCGCATGAGAGGCTCCCTGCTGGTCGCCGGGACCACCTCCGACGCCGGCAAGAGCGTCGTCACCGCCGGGATCTGCCGCTGGCTGGCCCGGCGGGGGGTGAAGGTCGCGCCGTACAAGGCGCAGAACATGTCACTGAACTCCTTCGTCACCGCCGACGGCGCCGAGATCGGCAGGGCGCAGGCGATGCAGGCCGCCGCGTGCGGCCTGGAGCCCACCGCGGACATGAACCCGATCCTGCTCAAGCCGGGCAGCGACCGGCGCAGTCAGGTCGTGGTCATGGGCAGGCCGCTGGCCGATGTGGACGCGATGGAGTACTGGGACGTCAAGGACCGGCTCCGCCAGGTCGCCGTGGACGCGCTGGAACGGCTGCGCGGCACCTACGACGTGGTGGTCTGCGAGGGCGCGGGCAGCCCGGCGGAGATCAACCTGCGCAGGGGCGACATCGCCAACATGGGACTGGCCCGCGCCGCCGGCCTGCCGGTCGTCGTGGTCGGCGACATCGACCGGGGCGGGGTCTTCGCCTCGCTGTACGGGACGGTGGCCCTGCTGGAGCCCGCCGACCAGGCGCTGATCGCCGGATTCGTGATCAACAAGTTCCGGGGGGCGCCCGAGCTCCTCGCACCCGGTCTCGACATGATCAAAGACTTGACCGGCCGTGAGGTGTACGGCGTGCTGCCCTGGCTGGACGGCCTGTGGCTGGACGTCGAGGACTCCCTCGCCCTGGACAACCGGCCCGCGATCGGGGCGCGCACGCCGTACGGCAGGCAGACCCTGCGGGTCGCGGTGGTCAGGCTGCCGCGCATCTCCAATTTCACCGACATGGACGCCCTGGCCTCCGAGCCCGGCGTGGCGGTCCGCTTCGTGACCTCGCCGGCCGAGTTGGACGACGCCGACCTGGTGGTGCTGCCGGGCTCCCGCGCGACCGTCTCCGACCTGGCCTGGTTGCGCGCCACCGGCCTGGCCGACGCCCTGCGCGGCCGGGCCGTGCTGGGCATCTGCGGCGGCTACCAGATGCTCGCCCGGACCATCCACGACGACGTCGAGTCCGGAGCCGGCCGGGTCGACGGGCTCGGCCTGCTGCCTGCGACGGTGAAGTTCGCCGCGGGCAAGACGTTGGGCCGCCCGGTCGGAGAGGCGTACGGCTGCCGCGTCGCGGCCTACGAGATCCATCACGGCGTCGTGACGGTCGAGGGCGGCGAGCCCTTCCTGGACGGCTGCCGGGTCGGCCCCGTCTGGGGGACCACCTGGCACGGGGCTCTGGAGAACGACGACTTCCGGCGGGCGTTCCTGGCCGACGTGGCGACCGTCTCCAGCCGTGACTTCACCGCGGCCCCCGGCGTCTCCTTCGCCGCGTTGCGCGAGGAGCGGCTGGACGCCCTGGGCGACCTGATCGAGCATCACGTGGACACCGACGCCCTGCTGCGGCTGCTGAAAGGCGGTGCCCCGCACGGCCTGCCGCTCCTTCCTCCCGGCGGGGCATCCCACGAAGCGCCGGACTTCTCGCACAATAGAACTATGGAAGGTGAATGATGATGATCCGGATCGTGTTGATCCTCTTCATCATTGCCGTGATCGTCGCGGTGGTCCTGGGCGTCGCGCTGGTGTTGCGCGCGTCCAGGGCGCGCAGGATCGCCCTGGACACCCCGCAGGAGATCCTCAAACGCCGCTACGCGGCCGGCGAGATCGACGAGGACGAATACCTCCGCCGTATGTCCGGGCTCTCCCAGAACTGGTAGCCGCCAGGAGGCGCCCGCTCAGCGGCCGAGCGCGCGTGCCTCGAACCGTTTCGGGCGGATGCCGGTAGATGAGTTGGTTTCATCGTGCCCGGCGGCTTTTCGGTGATCCTGGAAGATGACCTTCACCGCGGGCCGAGGAGTGGGACGTCCGGACTCGAAGCCGTCGCCGCGGCCGCGGGAAAGGCCGTCGCGGGACGCGCCATGAGACCTCTCCGACCGGGTCCTGCCGGCCGCCGACATGGACGCGATCAAGCTCCGCAGCCATCCCTCGGACGACCTCCCCGCCCCGAGGAATTCCTCGCCGCCGGGGCGGGCAGGTTCTCGGCTATCCAGGCGTCGATCTTCTCCCAGTGGTCCATGAGCCAGCGGATCCGGCCTTCGCGGTCGCGGGGGATCTCGGCGGCCCGCACCCGCCACCACTTGGCCTTGATCTCGGCGCGCACGGGGAGCTTGCGCCAGATGTCGCCGAGCGTGACCAGGTCGTCCAGGCCGGTGTGGGCGACGAAGACCACGTCCGCGCTGGGGCAGGCCTCGATGGCGGCGATGGCCCCGTTGGGCCGGGGGGCGAGGAGGTGGTCCAGCCCGCGGGCGCGGGCGGCCTCTTCGGTCAGGCCTTTCTCCTCCAGGCGAAGGATGGCCCGCAGCCGGCGCCTGGGGGTGAAGTTCCCGCCCTCCGGGAAGATCACCAGGGCGTCGTCGGCGTCCATGCCGGAGGCCAGGCGGCGGATCTCGGCCAGGACGCCGCTCTCGGCGGTCTCGCGGGGGACGAAGGCGTTGGGCAGCCGGTTGATCACCACGTCCAGCGACGGGTCGAGCTGCAGGGCGGCCTTCATCACGATTCTCGGACGCCTGCCGTACACCGCGAGGAGGTGGTGGATGAGGAGGAAGGAGTCGCCAGGGCCGGCGTGACGGGACAGGACGACGACCGGCCGGGTGAGGCGGCGGGAGAGCTCGTCGGGGGTCAGCGGCGGCTCGTCGACCTCGACGCTGAGCTGGAAGATCCGTACGGCGACGCCGTATATCCGGGACAGGAACCAGCGGATCAGGGCGTAGTGCCGTTCCTGGTGCTCGTCCCGATGGAGCCGCCCGCCGAGGCCGGCGGCCACCCAGAGTCCCAGGCAGGCGACGAGCGCCATCGACTCCAGCGCCAGCCACGCCACCGCGAACCAGACCAGCCGGGTGCCGCGTCGCTGCGGTGGCGGCAGCCGCAGGGAGGCGGCGGCCACCACCAGCAGCCAGACCGGAAGCGTGACCACCGCGACCACGGTGAGCACGATGAGCAGGGGCGCGAGGATCAGTCGGCGCAGAATGCGGGGAGGGAGCATCGAGAGCCTCCTCCCTGGGCACGGCCCCGCACGGTACGGCTCAGCCGGGCGGGTGCTGGGCCAGGTAGTGGGACGAAGCCCGGTAGGCGCGTTCGATATACCCAGATATACGCGACGAATCCCGATAGCGCAGCTGGGAGAGGTCCATCCCGGGGCGATTGTCGCCGCCGGCCGGCATGATGTGGACCTCGACGTCGGCCGGGAGCGCGGCCATCTCCTCGGCGAAACGGTGACGGCGGGCGATCTCGAAGGCGGTCAGGCCGACCTCCCACGGCCGGCGCGGGGCGACCAGGGGGCGCTCGATCCGGCCGACGTGCAGGACGTAGACGCGGCGGGCGCCCAGAGCGACGGCGCGGCCGACGGGAATGCTGTGGACCAGCCCGCCGTCGAGGAAATGCTCGTCGCCGATGCGGATCGGCGGAAGCAGGCCGGGCACGGCGCAGGAGGCGAGGACCGCCTCGACCACGGGGCCTTCGAAGAACCAGTGGGCGGTGGCGCGTTCGACGGAGGCGGCCACGCACTGGAACGGCACGGCCAGATCCTCGATGCGGGAGACCGGCAGCATCTGCGTCAGCAGGCCGCGCAGCGGGCCGACGGAGTGCAGGTGGGTGCCGGACTTGGCGAGGGTGGACAGCCGGGTCATCCACGACCCGGCGAAGGCCGTGCGGACCACGTCGGACCGCCACAGCCCGGCCAGGCTCGCGACCGCGCCGGCGGGGTCGGCCGCGAGCACGACGCCGTTCAGCGCGCCCACGGAGGTGCCGACGATCACGTCCGGCTTGACGCCCGCCTCGTCCAGCGCCTGCAACATCCCCACCTCGTGGGCGCCGAGCACGCCTCCGCCGCCCAGCACGAAGGCCGTATCCACACTCATGGAACTCACGATAGGCGTCCGGCTGCGGGGATTCCCCGCCGCAGAAGATCATTAAGTTCATATATTCGGTGTTCCTGCAGGAGATTTCCCGGCGTCATTCTCGCCATCGTGGAGGCAACCATGATCCGTAAGACCGGAGAGCACGCGATCGTCCTGGGAGCGGGGATCAGCGGGCTGCTCGCCGCGCGGGTCCTGACTGATTTCTACGACCGGGTGACCCTCGTCGAACGTGACGCGCTGGGAGGCGACGGCTCCCGCAAGGGCGTGCCGCAGGGGTTCCACGCGCACTCGCTGCTGCCGCGCGGCCTGCAGATCCTGGAGGAGCTGTTCCCCGGTCTCACCGGGGAGATGCTCGCCGAGGGCGCCGTGCCGTACGAGATGATCGTGCAGCTTCGGATGATCATAGGGGGACACGAGTTCGCGAAGATGCCGACGGGTGATACGGGTGTGTCGTCGACCCGGCCGTTCCTGGAGAGCCACCTCCTGCGGAGGGTGCGGGGGCTGCCGAACCTGGCGACGACGGACCGCAGCCAGGTCGGCGGGCTCGCGACCAGGGAGGGCCGGGTCGTCGGCGTGCGGATCGCCGGTGACGACGGGGAGCGGGAGATACCCGCCGATCTCGTCATCGACGCGATGGGCAGGGGAGGGCGGACGCTCGCCTGGCTGGAGTCGATGGGATTCGACCGGCCGCAGGAGGAGACCGTCAAGGTCGAGGTCGCCTACGCGACGTGGTACCTCCGGCTTCCCGAAAGGGCGCTGGGGGAGGATCGCATGATCATCGTAGGGACCTACCCGGGCCGACCCAAGGGCGCCGCGCTCTGCGCGGTGGAGGGTGATCGCTGGCTGGTGACGCTGGGCGGCGTCGCGGGAGTGCGCCCGCCCGTCGACCCCGAGGGGTTCTTCGCCTGGCTCGACGAGGTGGCCCCGGCCGACGTGGCGGCGGCGGTGCGCGCGGCCGAGCCCCTCGGCGAGATCGGCACGGCCAGGATCCCCACCAGCGTGCGGCGCAGGTACGAACGGCTGAGCCGCTTTCCCGAGGGGCTGCTCGTCACGGGCGACGCGATCTGTAACTTCAACCCGATCTACGGTCAGGGCATGTCGGTCGGCGCGCTGTACGCGCTCGCGATGCGCGAGTGCCTGCGCGAGGGCACCGGCGACCTCGCCCGCCGCTACTTCGCCGCCGCCGCCAAGGCCCTCGACCCCGCCTGGCAGCTGTCCAGCGGCGCCGACCTGGCCCTGCGCGAAGCCGAGGCGGCACGAACCCCGCTGGCCCGCATGCTCAACGCCTACCTCGGCAGACTGCAGCGGGTCGCCGCCCACGATCCGCAGGTCGCGGTCGCTTTCAGCAGGGTGAGCGGTCTGCTGGACCCACCCTCGGCCCTCGTCCGGCCGGCCGTCCTGTGGCGGGCCCTGCGCGGCTGAGCGTCGGAGGTGGGGCGGGTGAACCGTGTGCGGCTGAGCGCCGGGAGCGGACGGGGCGTGTGCGGTTGAGCGCCGGAGACCGGTTCTGGATCCGGGCAACGAACAAGGGGTCAAGTGTCGTGATCCGGTCATGGCCGGGGTGGCGGCGAACCGGCACGATCGGTGCATGACATCGGTGGTGAAAACCGAGGGGCTCACCAAGTTCTACGGTGGGCGCCGGGGACTTGAGGATCTCGACCTGGAGATCCGTCCCGGAGAGGTGTTCGGGTACCTCGGCCCGAACGGCGCGGGAAAGACGACCACGATCAGGTTGCTCCTCGACGTGATCCGGCCGACCCGGGGCCGGGCGACCGTGCTCGGCGCCGACCCTCGCGACGCGCGGGTGCGCGGCCGGATCGGTTACCTGCCCGGAGAGCTGGCCCTGGAGGGCAGGGAGAAGGCGAGGGACTATCTCGCCTTCGTCGCGGCGGTGCGCGGCGGCGTGCCCGGACACCGGATCGAGACCCTGGCCGAGCGGCTGGAGGCCGACCTGGCGGTGCCCATGGGCAAGCTGTCCAAGGGCAACAAACAGAAGGTCGGGCTGATCCAGGCCTTCATGCACGAGCCGGAGTTCCTGATCCTGGACGAGCCGACCAGCGGTCTGGACCCGCTGGTGCAGCAGGAGTTCCTGGCGATGGTCCGCGAGGCCCGCGCCGCCGGCCGGACCGTGCTGATGTCCTCACACGTGCTGGCCGAGGTCGAGGACGTCGCCGACCGGGTGGGGATCCTGCGCGGCGGGCGGCTGGTGGCGGTGGAGGACGTCTCGGCGCTGCGGGAGAAGGCGGTGCGGCGGGTGGAGTTCCACTTCGACGCGCCGGTGCCCAGGGAGGCGTTCGAGAACCTGCCCGGCGTGCGGGACCTGCGGGTGGTGGGCGCCAGCGTCCGCTGTACCATCGACGGTCGCCCGGACGCGCTGGTGAAGGCGGCCGCCGGGTTCACCGTCGTGCACATGGTCAGCGCCGAGCCCGATCTTGAGGAGATCTTCCTCACCTACTACGGCGAGGAGGAGGAGCGCCATGCCCGCGCTGGTGTCTAAGAGCCTGAGGGACTACCGCAGAACGCTGGCCGGCTGGACCATCGGCATCACCGCGTTCTTCGGGCTGTACATGTCGTTCTATCCGAACATCGCCAAGAATCCCGTCCTGTACGGCCAGGCGGCGCTGGCCAAGTTCCCCGGGGCCATGCGCGACCTGATGGGAGGCCTGGAAGGGTTCACCACCGGCGTCGGCTACCTCCACAGCCTCGTCTACCAGCTGTTCGGGCCGATGCTGTTCGTCGCCTGCGCCGCGATCCTGGGCAACCGGGCCATCGCGCAGCCGGAGGAGTCCGGCACGCTGGAGTTGACCGTCACGTTGCCGATCGACCGCAGGAGGCTGGTCTTCGAGCGCTTCGCCGCGCTGGCCCTCGGCATGCTGGGGGTGGCGGCGGTGACGTTCCTCGCGGTGTGGGCGATGACGGCGGCCACCGACATGAACGTTGCTCCCGGCAGGATCCTCGCTGGGCACGCCGGGGTCCTCCTGCTGGGTCTGTTCTTCGGCGCGCTGGCCCTCGCTATCGGCGCGGCCACCGGGCGCAAGGCGGTCGCCATGGCCGTGGTGGGCGTGGTCGCGGTGGGCGGCTACGTGATCGAGAGCATGGGACGCAACGTGGAGGCGATCGCCTGGCTCCGGTGGGTCTCGCCGTTCCACTACTACCTGGACGGCAGGCCGCTCTACCAGGGCCTGCCCGCCGGCGACTACCTGGTCCTCGCCGGGGCGACGGTCGTCCTGCTCCTGACCGCGATCCTCGCCTTCGATCGGCGTGACGTAGGAGTCTGATGGACGAGGCCCCGAGGGTGCCCGCCGGACTGCTCGGCGGACACCTTCGCGTTCTGGCGGAGGCCGCCGCGACCGGGTTGCTGCCCGACCGCGGCGCGCTGGACGACTACCGCGTCGCCGGCGCGCGAGCCGCCGAGTCGGGCGTGCCACTGCGCGCGCTGGTGGAGAGCGCCCTGATGATGGCCGAATCCGTGGGCTCCGCCCCGCTGCCGGCCCTGAGACGGGCGGTCTCCGCCCTGATGGAGGGCTATGAGAACGCCCAGCGGCTGGCGCTGCGCCAGGAGGAGGCGGCGCGCAGGGAGTTCGTGGACGACCTGCTCCAGGGCCGGGCCGACCGGCTCGCCGAGCGGGCCGAGCACTTCGGCCTCCGGCTGGCCGAGACCTATGTGGTCGCGGTCGCCCGTCCGGCGAGGCCGGTGGACGGGATGGCCCGTCCGGCGAGGCCGGTGGACGGGGTGACTCATGGCGAGACGGCCCATGGCGGGGTGGCCGAGGACATGGCGCCGGACGAGATGGCGCCGGACGCGATGGCGTACGGCGCCGGACCGGCCCGGCGGATCGAGGAGGCGATGGTCGCCCGGTTCGGCTCGCACAACGTGCTGGTCGCGGTGCGCGACGGCGGGCTCGTGTGCGTCGCCCCCGGCAGCCTCACCGTCGCGCCAGGGGAGTTCACCCATCACGTGAGACAGATGTTCGCGCCCGGCTGGCGAGTCGGCCTGGGGCGGCCGCACCGGGGGCCCGGGGGAGTGGTCACCTCCTACCGGGAAGCCACCGGCGCCATCGACCTCGGCGACCGCCTCGACCTGCGGGCGTCGGTGCTCAAGGCGGCCGACCTACTGGTCTTCCCGGTGCTCCTGCGGGACAGGGCGGCCATCGAGGATCTGGTGACGACCGTGCTCAGCCCGCTGCTGCAGGCCAGAGGCGGTCCGGAGTCACTGCTCGGCACGCTGGAGGCGGTCTTCGCCTCCCAGGGCAACCAGACCGCCGCCGCGCGCAGGCTCGGCGTCAGCACCCGGGCGGTGACCTACCGGCTGGAACGGATCCGCCGTCTCACCGGTTTCTCACCCGACGACCCCACCCAGCGCTTCACCCTGGAGACGGCGGTGCTGGGCGCCCGCCTGCTGGACTGGCCGTCTCATCCGCTGGACTGACCGCGCCGTCCCGGCGGCTCCGGCCGGGACGATGCGCCGCTGGCCTCCGCCTCGCTCCGTCCCTAAACTGAAGATCGAATAAGGACGTCGACGGGTGAGTGCGCATGGACAGCGAGCAGCGGATACAGGTCAGGACGGACAGCCAGAACTCCTCGGGGCTGCGGTTCCAGGAGCTGGGGGCCGATTTCGAGGAGTATGTGGCGGGGCTCCGCAGCCATCTGCACGGGTCGAGCTTTCCCTGGCCGGGTGAGACGACGATCGTGGCGAGCCTCTACGCCCAGGTGATGAACGGCCTGGTCGACAAGGCGGACCTGCTCGCGAGAGAGCTCGGTGTCGCCGGCGCCGATCAGATCGTCATGGCGGGCAACTACGACACGGCCGACGCCTGCGGTATCGAGGCCGTCCGGCGCGTCGAAACGGAGTTCTCCGCGTGACCGCGCTGCTCGCGACGCCGGCGGCCCAGCTCGGTTTCTCCCTCATCGGGATAAGCCCGCCCCCGCCGTTCCCCTCGGCCTACGACGCGCACATCACGAGCTTCGAGCAGGCCGGTGCCCAGACCAAGTCGCTCAACGCCCACGCCGACGACGCCCTGTGGCGGATGGTGTCTCGCAACGAGGCGTCAGCCGTCGAGGCTTGCAGGACCAGGCTGACCGCCGAAGAAGGGCCCCTTCGGAGCCTGGAGCAGCTCGCCGCGGACTGCGGCGCGACCGTCTTCGCGCTGGAGGCCCTCCGGATCACCAGCACCGCCACCTGGGCGGCCATCGGGCTGTTCGCGGCGGCGGTGGGCGTCGCGGCGGCGACCGCCCTCTTCACCGGCGCCCCGATCTCGCTGCCCGGGCTCATCGCCCGGGCGCGGCAGCTGATCGCCGGCGCTCTCCGGCGTTTCGGCGCCATCCTCCAGAAGCTCTTCAAGTCACTCCTCGACCGGATCGTGGGCCGACGTTATGTCAACCTGAAGTCGGCGCAGATGACCGAGCAGTTCGCCGCCTCCGCCGTGTTCAGGAAGAAGGCCGTCGTGGGGGTGCGGGACGCGCGCGAGGGCGAGAAGATTCACACCGTCCTCGCCGACGGGACGAAGGAGACGGTCAACAAGGCGAAGAAGGGCGACAAGATCATCACTAATCCCCGCGGGGAGGAGTACATCATCACCGCCGAGAACTTCGCCAAGCGCTACGACGACATCGGGGAGGGCATGGCCCGGGCCAAGGGGACGGTCCGCGCCTTCCAGAACCCCGTCGGAAAGCCCGTCACGATCGATGCGCCCTGGGGTGAACGCATGGACGGTGACCGGAACGCCTGGTTCATGATGGCCGTCGATCCCAAGAAGACCCAGGTCATGACCGACGACAGATATATCATCGGCTCCAGGGAGTTCCGCGAGGACTACGAGCTGTGGTCCATCCTCTGACCGCCCCCGCAGGCGATCGGCGGCCTTCCCGCTCCGCCGGGTGCGCGGGCCGTACGGCCGCCGCCGCGCTGGGCGCCCGCCTGCCGGACCGGCCGGCTCACCGTCTGGACTGAGCGCACCGTCTGGACTGAGCGCACCGTCTGACTGAGCGCACCGTCTGGACTGAGCGCACCGTCTGACTGAGCGCACCGTCTGACTGAGCGCACCGTCTGACTGAGCGCACCGTCTGGACTGAGCGCACCGTCGCGGCGGCCGCCGCCCCGCCCGGCGGCGGTCGTGCTCGCGAAACGGCTCAGGGGAGCCGTGTGCGCGAAACGGCTCAGGGGATGAGCAGGAGCTTGCCCGTGGTGCGGCGGGCCTCCAGGTCCTCGTGGGCGCGTGCGGCCTCGGCGAGCGGATAGCGACGGGAGACGTGCACCTGGAGCCGTCCCGAGGCCACCCAGCCGAAGAGGTCGGCGGCCCGCCAGGTCAGCTCGTCGCGGGTGGCGACGTAGTGGGCGAGGGTGGGGCGGGTCAGGAAGAGGGAGCCGTGCTGGTTGAGGGTCTGCGGGTCGACGGGCGGGACCGGTCCGCTGGCCTGGCCGTACAAGGCCATCACGCCGCGCGGGCGCAGCGAGGCGATGCTGCCGTCGAAGGTGGCCGCGCCCACGCCGTCGTAGACCACGTGCACGCCCGAACCGGCCAGTTCGCGGACCGCCTCGGCGAAGCCGTCGTAGCGGAGCACCTCGTCGGCGCCCGCCTGGCGGGCCAGCTTCTCCTTCTCCTCGCTGGAGACCGTGCCGATCACCCGGGCGCCGCGCAGCTTGGCGATCTGGGTGAGCAGCAGTCCCATGCCCCCGGCCGCGGCGTGCACCAGCACGTCGTCGCCCGGCTTCACCTCGTAGGTGGAGTGGGTCAGGTAGTGCGCGGTCATGCCCTGGAGCATGAGGGCCGCGGCGGTGTCGGCCGCGACGCCGTCGGGCACGGAGAGCAGGCGGGAGGCGGGCACCACGGCCTTCTCCGCGTAGCTGCCCATCACGTTCGCCCAGGCCACGGTGTCGCCGACGGCGAACTCCCGCACGTCCTCGCCGACCGCGACGACGGTGCCCGCGCCCTCGTTGCCGGGGACGAAGGGCAGCGAGAGCGGGTAGCGGCCCATCCGGTGGTAGACGTCGATGAAGTTCACGCCGCTGGCCGCGACGTCGATCAGCACTTCACCGGGGTTCGGCTCGGGATCCTGGTGATCGGTGTAGGTGAGAACCTCGGGACCACCGGTGGCGGAGACGACTATGGCACGCATCGCGCTGGAACTCCTTCGCTCGGTCGAGTGCTTCGATCCTCCCCAACCTCGCGACGATCACTCGTTGTTCCCGGTCAGGGCCTGTCGGAGGCCGTACCCTCCGGACCTTCGAGGGTGCCGTGCATGGTGAAGTTGTCGAAGGAGGTCCTGAGCGTGGCCTTGCTCTTCTCGCCCACCCGGGCGATCAGGCCGACCTCGCCGGAGGACAGCGGGTTGGCGTCCAGAACGGACTGGACCCGCTCGCCGTTGACCCACATGATCAGCTGCACGCCCTGCGAGGTCTCCGAGCACTCGGCCTGGAGACGGGCGGGCTCCCCCGGGGGCAGGTCCACCTGGACGGGCTTGGTGAGCTCGCCTCCGGCGCTCTTGACGCTCTTGCGGATGCGGGCGTTGCCCGTGGTGTCGAGCAGGAACTCGTACCGGGTCGCCTCGTAGGTGTCCTCGCCCCGGCAGAACAGGCCGTACTCGCCCTGGCCGTTGCTGCCCTTGCGGACTCCGACGTCGACGCCGAGCAGCAGCCGGCGGGGCATGACGGGAGTGGGGCTGGCCGTGGGGTTGGGAGTGGCCGGTGGAGCGGTCGCGAAGGGGACCGGGGCCTTCTCCCGCAGGACGGAGTCGTCGCCGTCGACGTCGAGGGCGTAGTAGCCCTCGGGGGCGAAGCCGTGCTCGCCGCTCCCGTCGCTCTCGCTCTCGTCATAGGTGCCGCCGCTCCAGCCGTTCCCGCTCTGGGTGAAGTCGTTCTGGTAGAGCAGGCGAAGGTTGGTGGGCGGGCCGCCGGAGGAGAGCGTGAGGTAGAGGCCGAGGCCGCCCGCCGCGACCACGGCCGCCACCGCCGCTCCGGCGATCAGCCTGCCGCGTCCGGCCGGCCGGCCGGCCGGCGCGGGCGCGAGGGTCCGCCCCTCTTCGACGGGCTGCCCGGCGGGTACGGTTCCGGTCCACGGCGTGGTCGCGTGCATCGTGGGCGGGCCCTGCTGCCAGGTCGTCTGGACCGAGTGGGCGGTCTGCTCGGGAGCGGCCGAGCGGCCGACGAGGTGGTCGAGGACCTGCTGGGCGGTGGGGCGGTTGCGGGGGTCCTTGGCCAGGGCGTAGGTCACCAGCTCGCGCAGCGCGGGCTCCATGCCCTCCAGGGAGGGCTCGGTGTTCAGCACCTGGTACACCACCGCGGGCAGCGTCTCCCCGCCGAACGGCGCCTTGCCGCTGGCGGCGAAGGCCATCAGACAGCCCCAGGAGAACACGTCGCATGCGGGGGAGACCGGCTCGCCGCGCAGCACCTCCGGCGCCATGTAGCGGGGCGTGCCGATGATCTCTCCGGTGCCGGTGATCTCGCCGAGCGTGTCCAGCGCGCGGGCGATGCCGAAGTCGATGACCCGGGGCCCGACCGGGGAGAGCAACACGTTGGAGGGCTTCAGGTCGCGGTGCACGACCCCGGCTCCGTGGATGGCGGTGAGCGCGGTCGCCACACCGACCGCCAGCGCGTCGAGGCTGGAACCGCGCAGCGGCCCCCCCGACTGCACGGCCTCCTCGAGGTTGGGGCCGGTCACGTATTCGGTGACGACGTAGAGCTGGTCGCCGTCGAGCGCGGCCTCGATCACCGCGGCCGTGCAGAACCGGCGGACCCGCTGGGCGGCGTCGGCCTCCCGGCGAAAGCGCATTCTGAACTGCTCGTGCTGGCTGTACTCCGGGTTGATCACCTTGATGGCGACCCGCTGCCCCTCGGGTGACTCGCCGAGGTAGACCGTGCCCATCCCGCCCCGACCGAGCCGGCTGAGCACGCGGTATCGACCTATTTGTAGGGAATCACCCGGAGTGAGGTCGTTCACCGTCGTTCCTAACCGCATATACCGTCACATGAAGTGGCTCAGCTTACCGAGATCTTGCCTGCCGTCAGCAGCCGCAACAGCGGCAGGTCCACTTTCTCCAGACTGTCCACGGTCAGCACGCCACGCGGTGTTCCCACGCCGTCCACTGTGTCCCCCGCTGTGTCCTCCGCCCCGCCGTCCGCTGCGCCGCCCGTTGTGCCGCCCCGCACCGCGACCACCCGGCACCCCGCGGCTCGGGCGGCGGCGAGGCCGGTGGGGCTGTCCTCCACGGCCACGCACTCGGCGGGGTCCATCCCCAGCCCGGCCATGGCCTTCAGATAGGGATCCGGCAGCGGCTTGCCGCGCTCGGTGTCCTCGGCGGCCACGATCAGGCGGAACCGCTCCGCCCCCACCGTGCGCAGCACCATGTCCACGACCCGCCGGGGCGAGGCGCTGACCAGCGCCGCCGGCACGCCCGCCGCCTCCAGGTCCTCCAGCAGCCGGATGGCGCCGGGCAGTGGCGTCACCCCGCCCGCGATCCGCTCCGCGAAGGCCTCGGTGAGCCACGCTCCGACGGCCTCGACGGTCGCTCCGCCCGAGGAGTCCCTCTCCGGCCGCGCGACGTCCCGCGGCAGGAGGGTGACGCTTCGCCGTACGAGATGGGCGGCGGTGTGCTCGACGGGACGGCCGACCACGTGGGCGCCGTCGGCCTCGGTCAGGCCCAGGCCGAGTCGCGCGGCCACCGCCACGCACGCCTCCCACCACAGCCCCTCGGTGTCCACGAGTGTGCCGTCCATGTCGAACAGAACGGCGCGCAGCTCAGCCGACACTCGCGGTGTCCCCCGTCTCCGCGTGGGCCGGGACGGCGACGGCCGCGGCGCGTTCGGCGACCAGGACGGGCCGCCGCACGAGGCTGAGGTTCACCTTTGAGCCGGGGGCCAGCCGTACCGCGTCGTGGCCGGGCACGTCGCTGAGGACCTCCAGCTCGCCCAGCCGTACCCGCAGCCGCGCGGACGAACCGCGGAAGGACGACGCCACGATCAAGGCCTCGCCCTCCGCGTCGGGCGTGACGAGCACGGCCTCCGGGCGGACCAGCACGTCCACGTCGGGGGAGGCGGGCAGCGGGCCGTCCACCGCGAGCGACTGGCCCAGGACCGCGACCTCCTTCCCGGACACGCGGCCGGGGATGTGGTTCATCGTGCCGACGAACTCGGCCACGAACGGTGTGGCCGGCCGGTCGTAGACCTCGGCGGGAGGCCCGCACTGCTCCAGCCGCCCGTCGCGGAGCACCGCGACCCGGTCGGCGACGGACAGCGCCTCCTCCTGGTCGTGGGTCACGAAGATCGTGGTGATGCCGAGGTCGAGCTGCAGCCGGCGGATCTCCTCCCGCAGCGTGACGCGGACCTTGGCGTCCAGCGCCGACAGCGGCTCGTCCAGCAGCAGTACGCGAGGCTCCAGCGCCAGCGCCCTGGCCAGCGCGACGCGCTGCTGCTGGCCGCCGGACAGCTCGTGCGGGTAGCGCTCGGCGTGCGCGGGAAGGCCGACCAGCTCCAGCAGCTCCGCCGCCCGGGCGTGCCGCCGGGCGGCGGGCACCTTGCGGACCCGCATCCCGAACGCCACGTTGTCACGGGCGTTGAGGTTGGGGAACAGGCTGTAGGACTGGAAGACCATCCCCGCGTCCCGCCGGTTGGCGGGCACCCGGGTGATGTCCTCGCCGTCCACGAGCACCGCTCCGGCGTCGGGGTGCTCGAAACCGGCCACGCAGCGCAGGGCCGTCGTCTTGCCGCAGCCGGACGGCCCGAGCAGGGCCATCAGCTCGCCCTGCTCGACGGTGAGGTCCAGGCCGTCCAGGGCGACCGTGCGGCCGAACGTGCGGCGCAGCCCCCGAAGCTCGACGGTCATCGACGTTTCCTTCCTGCTTCCGAGACGGTGAGCAACAGCAGCCAGATCAGCAGCAGGCTGATGACGGACAGGGCCACCGACAGCTGCCCGTCGTTCCCGGAGACCGTCACGATCCAGACCGGGAACGTCTGGTAGCCGAGCAGGGCGGCGATGGTGTATTCGCCGAGTACCAGCGCGAGGGTGAGGAACGAGGCGCTGGCGATGGCCGAACGCATGTTGGGCACGATCACCCGCAACAGCACGTGCGGCCACGAGGCTCCCAGGTTGCGGGCCGCCTCCACCAGGGTGCGCACGTCGATCACCCGCAGCCCGGCGTCCAGCGACCGGTAGACGAACGGCAGCGTCAGCACCACGTAGGCCAGGACGAGCACGACGGGGAACCTCTCGTCCTGGATCGCGATCAGCGTCGCCCACAACGGCGTGGCGGCCAGCGCGTCGGTGCCGCCGCGCAGCGCCGTGCCGATGCCGACCGCGTAGGTGATCGGCGGCACGACCAGGGGCAGCGTGGCGACCACTTCGAGCACCGGCCGCAGCCGCGGTGCGCCGAGCCGTACGGCGAGCATCGCCGGAAGCGTCAGCAGCAGCACCGTCACGATCGTGGCGACGGCCAGCCCGAGGGAGACCAGCAGGCTCGGCACGAAGCCCGGCGCGGACAGGATCCGCCCGTAGGCGTCGAGCGAGAGGCCCTTCCCCTCGGTGTGAACGGTGAACCAGAACGACACGGCCATCGGGACGAGGAAGTAGATCGCGGCGACGCCCAGCACGACCCCCCGCCAGATTCGCGCCCGCCGGGGGCGCGCGGAGGCGGCCGGGCCGGGAGTGTTCTGCGCGACGGTGGCTACCGCAGCCATCGGGAGCTCCTCTTCTGCAGCGGCAGGTAGATCGCCATCACCAGGACCGCGACGACGATCATGTCGAGGCTGAGCGCGAACGCGATGTTCTCGTGGCCGATCAGCACGTCGCCGGTGAGCGCGTCCGCGATCTGCAGGGTGACCAGGGGGACCGTGCTGCCGACCATCGCCGCGGCGGTGGCGTAGGCGGCGAACGCGCCGCCGAACAGCAGGACGACCCCGCCGAGCAGCGCGGGGGTCAGCACCGGGACGCCGACGTGCCGCCAGAACTGCCAGGTGGTGGCGCCGTTGTTGTGCGCCGCCTCCCGCCACTGCGGGCGCAGGCCGTCCAGGGCCGGGGTCACGACCAGGACCATCAGCGGCACCGAGAAGTACATGTAGACCATCACCAGGCCCCAGAAGCTGTAGAGGTTCCAGCCCGCCTCGCCCAGCCCTGCGGCCTGGGTGACCACGCCGGAGTTGCCCAGCGTGGCGATCCACAGGAACGCCAGCGGCACGCCGCCGAAGTTGGCCAGCACGCCCGAGGCGGTCAGCACCGCCTCGCGCAACGCCCGGAACCGGGAGGTGACGACCGCCTGGGCCAGGAAGACGCCCAGGATCGCGCCGAGCACCGCGACCACCGCGGACAGCCGCACGCTGCTGAGAAGGGTGGCGAGGTAGTTGCCCTGCAGGCTCGCGGTCACGTTGGCCGTGCTGAGGGAGGACAGCCCGCTCTGCGGGTCCTTGACGGTGAACGCGCCGAGCAGCAGCGCGATCCCCGGAATCCCGAACGCCAGCGTCATGAAGCCGAGCAGGGGCAGGACGGCGAGCCACCCCTTGGATCGGGCGCGGTCGCCGCGGACGGCCGCGCCCCCGTCAGTCGTCGTCACGGGTCAGCCGGCGACGGCGGCGCCCCAGCCGCCGGCCAGGACTTCCTTGGCCTTGGTGACCTGGGCCTCGGTTGGGAAGGAGGGCTCGCCCTCGACCGGAGGCAGGTTGGCCTCGGCGGCCTTGTCGACCGAGCCGTCGGTCTTCATGGCGGGCAGCAGCACCGGGCGGGCGAATCCGCCGAGATAGAGGTTCTGGCCCTCGGGGCTGTAGAGGAACTCCTGCCAGAGGCGGGCGGCGGCCGGGTGCGGGGCGTCCTTGTTGATGGCCTGCGCGTAGAGCTGGAAGTATTTACCGTCGCTCGGGATGACCGTCTTCCAGTCGAGACCCTTGCCGGCCATCTTGGGGGCGTAGGCGGCGTTGTTGTAGTCCCAGTCGATGCTGATCTGGGTCTCGCCCTTCTCGATGGTGGCGGGGGTGGTCTCCACCGGGTTGAAGTTGCCCGCGGCCTTCAGCTTCTTGAAGAAGTCGAGGCCGGGCTGGATGTCGTCGAAGGAGCCGCCGTTGGCCAGGGCCGCCGCGTACACACCGGCGAACGCGGAGCCGGACTTGGTCGGGTTGCCGTTCATCGCGACCTTGCCCTTGTAGTCGGGCTTGAGCAGGTCGGCGAAGGTCTCCGGGCACTTGGCGATCTTCTTCGCGTCGCAGCCGATCGAGACGTAGCCGCCGTAGTCGTTGAACCAGAGGCCGCTCGGCTCCTTCTGGTTGGCGGGGATCTTGTCCCAGGTCTGGACCTTGTAGGGCGCGAACAGGCCCTCGGCGGCGCCGCTGATGGCGAAGGACTGGCCGACGTCCAGCACGTCGGGAGCGCGGTCCTGCCCCTTTCGGGTCTTCACCGCGTTGATCTCATCGGCGCTGGCGGCGTCGGGGGTCTCGCTCTCGATCTCGATGCCGTATTTCGCCTTGAAGGCTTCGATGATCTTTCCATAGTTGGCCCAGTCGGGCGGCAGGGCGATGACATGGAGCTTGCCCTCCTTCTTGGCGGCCTCGACGAGCTTGTCCAGCCCGCCGAAGTCGGCCGCGGAGGCTGCGGTCCTGGCGTCCGCTCCGGCCGCCGAACCGCCGCCGGAGGCGGACGGCGCCGTAGTGGTGGGGGCCGCCCCGCACGCCGTGGCGCCCGCGAGGAGGATCGCGGTCAGGCTTGCGAAGCGAATTCGAGATGCGATCACGTTGTCTCCCACAAGGGTCTCGCGCAATATGCAATGAAAGTAGGGGAACTTGTACAAACAAGCTAGACCTAGTAAGTCTGGAATCGGTTTCTGTTCGATGAACGCTCGAAGTACGTCAGCGGAATGTGGGAGCTGGGACTTCATGGACGGTTCCGCCTTGCTTAGGGTGGGGGCGGGTCGGCCGGCCGGTGCGCGCAGCAAAGGGAGCTCCTGGCCGGAGCCGGGTCAGGGCGGAGGGGCGGGCTTGAGGCGCGAGGCGAGGTCGCGCGGTCGGCGGGCGTCCGGACGGGGGCGGTCGTGACCACGCGCTACATGGGGATCGCGGCCGAGTTGCGGGATGCGATCGTGCGCGGCGAGTACGCCGTGGGGGCGCAGCTGCCCTCGGAGGCCGAGCTCGCCGTCCGCTTCGCGGCCTCGCGCGGCACGGTCCGCCAGGCGGTCGCCGTGCTCGCGACCGAGGGGCTGGTCGGCTCCCGGCAGGGGGCCAGACGCATCGTCCTCGGCCGCGAGCGCAGTCAGAGCTTCGCCGAGCTGCACAGCTTCGCGCAGTGGGCGCGGACGATGGGCTATCGGGTCAGCGGACGAGTGCTGCGGCAGCGTCGCCGGAGCGCGGACGCCACCGAGGCGGCACGGCTGGCACTCCAGCCGGGCGAGCCGGTGCTGTCGGTGCTGCGGCTCCGCTCGCTCGAAGGCGAGCCGGTGCTGCTGGAGCGGACCGTCTACGCGGGATGGATCGCCCCGGCCGTCGAACGGATCGACCCCGAGTGCGAGTCGATCACCCAGGCCCTCTACGACGGCGTCGGCCTCGTCTTCGCCTACGGTGAGCATCTCATCGACGCGGTCGCGGCCGGGGTCGAGGACTCCCGGCTGCTGGCCGTACGGCGGGGCAGCCCGTTGCTGCGCCAGCGGCGGGTCACCACCACCCACGAGGGCCGCCCGGTCGAGTGGTCCGACGACCGCTACCGTGCGGGCAGCGTGACGTTCAGCATCCGCAACTCGGTGGACGCCAATCCACTGGTGCGGCAGGTGGGGGACTTGCGCTCCACCCCGTGAGAACGTATGTTCGATACGGCATGGCCCGTCTTCCCCCGGGTGTCCGTCCGAAATCCGCGGGGAGAGGCGTCGTGAGCAGACTTTACGGGGACCCGATCGAGGTGTGGACCCGTCAGGGGCAGCCCGTCCAGTTCGTCTGGCGTGACCGGCTGCACGCCGTCCGCCGGGTCGTGGACCACTGGGTGGTCTCGCGGGAGTGGTGGAAGACCTCGGAGGGCGATCCGGGGGAGCGCCGGTTCTGGCGGGTCGAGGCCGGCTCCGGCGGCCGGCCCGGCACCTACGAGCTTCGCTTCGACACCGCCGGCGAGGGTTGGCTGCTGATGCGGGCGTGGGACTGACGCCCGCCCCGCCGTCGTCTGAATGCGGGCGGAGGACGGGTCCCGTCGTCTGATGCGGGGCGGAGGACCGACGTCCCGTCGTCGTCTGATGCGGGTACGGGACCGACACCCCACCCCGCCGTCGTCCCGCGCCCGGCACCCGGACCGATGCGTGAGTCGGCGGCCGGGCCGGTGTCCGGCGTGACGGGCCCTACCGTGCGGACACCTGCCTCGTGAGAACCTGCGGGGCACCCTGGGACGCGACCGGGACCGCCTGGGCTCGGCGGTGGTGCCGGGCGCCGGCGGTCTGGATCCGGGTGATCCATCGGACGGTCGCCGCGCACAGCAGGGCGGAGGTCGCGACGGCGGCCAGCTCGGTCGGGCCGAGGCCGGTCAGGTCGGTGTCGCCCGGAGCGGTGTCGAGCGGCAGCCGTACCAGGATCAGGGCGAGCGTGGCCAGCCAGCTCAGCCACCAGGCGGTGAGCAGCGCCACCCAGCGGGCGCGCCGGTTCGCCGGTGGCCGGCAGGCCCGCCAGAGGCGATGCACCAGCATCGGCGGGGCGACCAGGTTGACCGCGGGAAGAAACCAGCCGGCCAGCGCCGGGGCGGCGCCGGCGCCGGGGGCGGCGCTCCGCCGGGCCTGGACCAGCCAGGTCAGGTAGGTGGCGGCGGCGGTGATCGTGGTTGCGACGACGAGCAGCATCAGGACGGCGAAGACGGTGACCGCGCCGACGAGAGCCTGGGCACCGGAGGCGTGGGGGTCGCCGCCGAGTGCCGAGATCTCTCCGGCCAGCCGCCTGCCGCGGACCTGTTCGAACACCACCAGGGCGGCGACGGCCGTCACCTGAGCGGAGAGAGAAACGTAGACCGCCAAAGCGGACTTTTTGTGAAGAGATGGGACGAAGCGCATGTATATCTCCCCCCGGCATGCGCTGAAGGATCTGCCCTTTTCCTATCCCGTCAGCCCCATGGCTAATCAGCTCCCCGCCTCCGGCGGATCAGCTCACCACGCCCGACTCCCACGCCCAGGCCGCGATCTCCACCCGGTTCCTGGCGCCGAGCTTCGCCTGGATGCTTCCCAGATGCGTCTTGATCGTCGACAGCGAGACGAACAGCTCCGCGGCGACCTCCTGGTTGGTGCGGCCCCGGGCGACCAGGCGCACGACGTCCAGCTCGCGCTCGGTGAGCGGCTCGCCGACCGGCCGGGCGGCGCCGGCTCGGGGGTGGGCCAGGTGTTCGAGCAGGCGCACGGTCACCGACGGCGACACCAGCGCGTCCCCGGCCGCCGCGGCCCGGATCGCCTCGATCAGCAGCGTCGGCCCGCTGTCCTTGAGCAGGAAGCCGGTCGCGCCCGCGCGCAGCGCCCCGTAGACGTATTCGTCCAGGTCGAAGGTCGTGACGATGACCACCCGCATCGGATCGGGCACCCCGGGGCCGGCCAGGATCCGGGTGGCCTCAAGGCCGTCGAGCTTGGGCATCCGGATGTCGAGCAGGCACACGTCGGGCCGGAGCCTCCTGGCGTGTTCGACCGCCTCGGCGCCGTCACCGGCGGTCGCCACGACCTCCATGTCCTCCTGTGCGTCCAGAATCATCTGGAACCCGCTCCGCACCAGCATTTGGTCGTCAGCGATGAGCACCCGAATCGTCACCTGATGGATTCTGCCAGCTCGTCACGGACCATCCGACTTTCGGACGATGCTCCCGCAGGCGAATCCGACGGTCGGCCGATCCGCCGCGACGCCCCGGAGCGGGAGGGTCGTCGGCATGAGTGTTGTTCTTGAAGGGATCGGTCTGGTCAAGCGGTTCGGCCCGACCGTGGCGCTGGGCGGCGTCGGGCTGGCCGTCCACGGCGGCGAGGCCGTGGCGATCATGGGACCGAGCGGGTCGGGCAAGTCGACCCTGTTGCACTGCCTCGCCGGGATCATGAAGCCGGACGCGGGGGAGGTGAACCTGCTCGGTCGGCGCGTCGACACGATGGGCGAGCGGGAGCGCAGCGCGCTGCGCCGCACCCGTTTCGGCTTCGTGTTCCAGTTCGGCCAGCTCCTGCCCGAGCTGCCGGCCGAGGAGAACGTGGCGCTGCCGCTCATGCTCGGCAACGTCTCCCGTGCCGACGCCGTACGGCAGGCCCGCGAGTGGTTCGGCCCGCTCGGCCTCGGCGGCATGGAGGGCCGTCGCCCCGGCGAGCTCTCCGGAGGCCAGGCGCAGCGGGTGGCGATCGCCCGCGCGCTGGTCACCCGGCCCGCGGTGATCTTCGCCGACGAGCCGACCGGTGCGCTCGACCAGGGCACCGGCCAGGACACGATGCGCCTGCTGGTGGACGCCACCAAGCACAACGGCGCCTCGCTGGTGGTCGTCACCCACGACCCGGAGGTGGCCCGCTGGTGCGACCGGGTGGTCGAGGTCCGCGACGGTCAGATCCTCCCCACCCGGCACGGCGCCCGGCCCTCTCCCGATCACGACGGGCCCCACCCGTTCGCCGGCCACGACGGGCGGCTCCCGCACGACGCCACGCGGGAGTCTCACGGCCGGGACGCCACGGCAGAGCCGGAGACCCGGATGCTTCCCGGGGTGAACGGATGAGCGGGCTGATGGGACTGACCTGGCGGCTGCTGCGCGGCGGCGGCCGCCGCGGTCTGCTGGGCGCGGGGCTGACCGTCGTGGCGGTGGCGGTCTCCACCACGCTGCTGCTGTTCGCCGTGACGGCCAACCTCGCCTTCCAGGGCCGGGCCGACCGGGAGGCGTGGCGCAACCCGGTCAAGGCCACGGGCGACGCCGTGGCGATCGAGGCCGTGCGCAAGGACTACGTGCGCGACCGGCAGATCACCGTCGTGGACCTGGCGGCGCTGAAGCCGGGCGCCGCCCCGCCGCCCGGCCTGGCCCGCTTCCCCGCGCCGGGAGAGGTCTGGTTCTCCCCGGCGCTGGCCGAGCTGGCCCACAGGCTCCCGGCCGGCCAGCTCGCCGGCCGCTTCCCCGGGAAGGTGGCCGGGACGATCGGCGACGAGGCCCTCGTCCACCCCGGCGAGCTCGTCGCGGTCCGCGGCCAGACGCCGGACTCCCCGGCGATGGCCGCCAGGTCGTCGGACGATCCGCGCGCCGGTGTCGCGCCCATGAAGGTCTCCGGCTTCACCGGGCAGACGACGTCCGACGCGGAGGGCTACAAGGCGCTCGGGCTGATCGCGAGCGTGCTCATGGTCGTTCCGCTGCTGGTGTTCGGCGGCGCGGCGGCCAGGCTCACCGTGGCCCGCCGCGACCAGCGCCTGGCCGCGCTCCGGCTGGTGGGCGCGACTCCCGGGCAGGTGGTCGCGATGACCGTCGCCGAGGCGGTGATCACCGCCTTCGGCGGAGCGGTGCTGGGCGGGGTACTGTACGGCCTGGCCGTCCCGCTGCTCACCGGGATCGAGATCGGGGGCGGCTCCTGGTTCCTGTCCGACATGTGGCCAGGTGCGCTCGCCGTACTCGCCGTCCTGGTGGCCGTGCCGCTGCTGGTCGGCCTGTCGGCGGTGATCGGCCTGCGCCGGGTCGTGGTCAGCCCGCTCGGCGTCGCCAAACGGGAGACGCCCCCGGCGATGCGTTTCGTCCGGGTCGTCGCCCTGCTGGTGATCCTCGCCGTGGTGCCCACGCTCGGCATGAACGTCGGCGTCGGGGTGATCGCCGTCGTCCTGGGCCTCGCCTTCCTGGCCATCAACCTGGCCGGTCCGTGGGTGATCGGCATGCTCGGCCGGATCATCGCGCGCACCGCCCGCCGCCCGGCCCGCCTGCTGGCCGGGCGCCGCCTGGTGGACGACCCCAGGGCCGCCTGGCGGACGGTGAGCGGTGTCGCCATGACCGGGTTCGTGGCCGGGTTCATCGGCCTCCTCAGCCCGGACAGCGGTCTGTTCGGAGGCGCCGACGCCACCGCCCTGCACCTGTCGGTCCCCTCTTCGAAGGTGGCCGCGGTCACCGCCGAGGCCCGCGAGCGGCTGTCGGCGGCGGGGCTGCCCGCCAGGATCGACGTCGGCGGCGACGGCGGGACCAAGGTGCTCACCTTCTCTCTCCAGGAGCGCGACGCCGCGACGACCGACCGGGCGCGCACCGCGCTCGACGGCCTGGTGCCCGGGCACGGCGCCACCTCGGCCGCCGACGAGGAGTGGTTCAACGTCCGGCTCATCGGTGACATCGGCACCGGAACGGTCACCGTGCTCGCGGTCTCGTTCCTGGTCGCGATCGCCAGTGCCGGGATCACCGCCGCCTCCTCGGTCCTGGACCGCAGGCAGACCTACGCGCTGCTCCGCCTGGCGGGCACTCCGCTGGAGGTGCTGAACAGGGCCCGCCGCGCCGAGACGCTCATCCCGCTGACGGTCATGGGCGGCGGCGCCATCGCGGTCGGGGTGTTCTGCGCCATCCCGTTCGCCGCCTTTTCGATGAACGTCACCGGTGTGATCACCCTGTTCACCTGCGTGACGCTCGGTTTCGCCGGGGTGGTCGGCGCCGGAGCCGCCAGCGCCCCGCTCCTGCGCTCCGTCACCGCCGACCCCGCGCCCCGCCCGGACTAGCTATTCCTATTTAGCGGGTAGGGAAAGTTGCAAATATGCCGGTGGATCGTTACCGTCAGGTGGAGGGGGACCCCGGAGCCGGAAGGAGCCGTGGGGCCGGGCCTTACGCGGCGGGCGCAGACCTTCCGCCCGGGAGTTCCCCGCCGACGGGGCGCACCACATGGTCACAGGTGCCGCTCACCGGGACGGAGTCGGCGGATGAGGAGGCCCCCTCCTCCGCCGGCTCCTCCCCGTGGTGCGGCTCCGCCCGCGCGGCGCGGGCTCCCGGCGACCGCGGTCAGCCCAGGACGAGGTCGCGGATCGTCCTCAGCGAGGTCTCGTCGCGAGGGCCCATCACCAGCAGGCTGGTGACCGGGCTCCTGCGCCACGGCTCCAGGCGCTCGCGGATCCTCTCCACCGGGCCCACCAGGGAGATGCCGTCGGCCAGCTCGTCCGGGACGGCGTTGAAGGCCTCGTCCTTCCGGCCGGCCAGGTAAAGCGCCTGGATCTCCTCGGCGGTCTCGGCGTAGCCCATCCTGCCGATGATGTCGGCGTGGAAGTTGCGGCCCTTGGCGCCCATGCCGCCGATGTAGAGGGTCAGCATCATCTTCACGCCGTCCAGCGCCGCCTTGACGTCGTCGGTGATCAGCGTCATGACCATGGCGGCGATGTCGAAGTCCGGCCCGGCTCCGGCCAGGGAGGGGCCGTACATCCGCTCGATCTTCTCCGGGAACACGAACAGCGGCAGCCAGCCGTCGGCGATCTCGCCGGCGAGGGCCACGTTCTTGGGGCCCTCGGCGCCAAGGTAGAGCGGGATCTCCTCACGCAGCGGACGGGTGATCAGCTTCAGCGGCTTGCCGAGCTTCGCCCCGCCCGGGTAGGGGAGCGGGTAGTGCTCGCCGTCACTGGTCACCGGTTCCTCGCGGCGCCAGACCTTGCGCATGATCTCCACGTACTCGCGGGTGCGGGCGAGCGGCCTGGGGAACGGCCTGCCGTACCAGCCCTCGACCACCTGGGGCCCCGAGGCGCCGACGCCCAGCAGCAGCCGCCCGCCGGTCAGATGATCCAGCGTCATCGCGGTCATCGCGGTCGCCACCGGGGTCCTGGCCGAGATCTGCACCACGGAGGTGCCCAGCTTGATACGGGAAGTCCGCGCGCCGTACCAGGCCAAAGGGGTGAAGGCATCGCTACCGTAGGCCTCCGCGGTCCAGACGGAGTCGTAGCCCAGCCGTTCCGCCGTCTGGACGAGCTCGGTGGCGTCATCGGCGGCGCGCTGCCAGTAACCAAGGTTCAGGCCAAGCTTCAGATCGGTGCTCACGGAAGCCTCCAGGCGGATGACGGGCATCGTGATTAGAACATGTTCTAGCTTGGCCGGTCGAGAGTGAGGTGTCGAAATTCACCATTCTGGGAAACGAGAACCTGTGGTCAACGCTGTCCGCAAGACCCTGTATTTGATGTTGCTCGCCGTCCTCTGCGCCTCAGGGGTCGCTCCCGCCACGGCGCAGATCACCGGACAGCCGAACATCATTTTCATCCTCGCCGATGACCTGGATGCAGGGGATCTGCAGAAATTTCCGAACATCTGGAACCAGCTCGTCCGCCAAGGCGCCGGCTTCCAGCAGTTCTTCGTGACCAACTCCTGGTGCTGTCCCTCGCGTTCGTCGATCCTGCGCTCCCAGTACGTTCACAGCCACGGCGTGCTGACCAACACCGCGCCCGAGGGCGGCTTCACGAAATTCCATGACTCCGATCTGGAACGTTCCACGCTCGGCGTCTGGATGAAATCGGCCGGCTACCGCACCGGGTTGATGGGCAAATACCTCAACCACTATCCCGGGGGCTCCGCCGAGCCCACGTACGTGCCGCCGGGCTGGGACGAGTGGGACGTCCCGGTGCGCCATCTCTACAACGAGTACGACTACACGCTCAACGAGAACGGTGTGCTGACGGCCCATGGCCTCGCCCCGGAGGACTACCTGACCGACGTGCTCAGCCAGAAGGCCGGCGCGTTCGTCTCCCAGCAGGGCTCCGAGCCGTTCTTCCTCTACCTCGCCCCGATCGCCCCGCACAACCCGGCCAACTTCGCGCCCCGGCACGCCGGCGACTTCGCCGACGCCATCGCTCCCCGGACCCCGTCCTTCGACCAGATCGACGTGACGGACGAGCCTCACTGGCTGAACTCGCGCCCCAGGTTCAGCGCCCGGACGATCCAGGGCATCGACGAGCGCTACCGCCGCCGGCTCCGGGCCATGCTCGGGGTGGACGACATGGTCGGCGCCCTGATCGAGACTCTGAGAGCCACCGGAAAACTGGAGAACACCTATATATTTTTCGGCTCCGATAACGGGTTCCACCTGGGCCAGCACCGCCTCGCCCAGGGGAAGACGACGCCGTTCGACGAGTCGATCAAGGTGCCCCTCGTGGTCCGGGGGCCGGGCATCGCGCCCGGTGGCGTCATCGGCGACCTGAGCGCCAACGTGGACCTCGCCCCCACCTTCGCCGAGTTGGCCGGGGCCCAGCTGCCGGACTTCACCGAGGGCAGGTCCCTGCTGCCGCTCCTGCGCGGCCGGACACCCTCCCCGTGGCGGCAGAACGTCCTGCTGGAGTTCTACCGCCCGACCAGTGAGAAGTCGGCCCGGCAGACCCCGGTCCCGGCCTACCAGGGCATGCGGACCGCCCGCAACACCTTCGTCCGCTACTCGACCGGCGAATACCAGCTCTACGACAACATCGAGGATCCCTACCAGCTCCACAACCTCGCCGCCAAGGTCCCGCCCACGGTGATCGCCGAGTTCAACCAGCAGCTCGACGCCCTGGTGGCCTGTTCCGGCGCGACCTGCCGGTCAGCCGACTCCGTCCGGCCGCCCTCGTTCACCGCGCCCGCCTCGTTCGTCGGTCCCAGCTCGTTCCTCGGCCCGGACTCGATCCTCGAACCCGGACTCGTCGGGCCCCGGCGCCCATGAGACGTCCGGATAGGCACGCCGCAGATGGGCCTGTACGGCGGCCGACGCCTCCGCGCGGTCGCCGGAGGCGATGGCCCGGTGGATCCGGCGATGATCGGCCATGAGCTCCCTCGTGTCGCCGAGGCGTTCGACCGCCTCGACGGCGTAGCGGCGGACCGAGTCGCGCAGCGAGCGCATCATGGCGGCGATCAGGCGGTTTCCCGAGGCCTCGGCGATGGCGACGTGGAAGGCGATGTCGTGCTCGACGAAATCCTCGGCGGTCCTCGCGCCCTCCATCAGCTCCAGCGCGCGACCCAGGGCCGACAGGTCGGCGCCGTGGCCGGCGGCGCGCGCGGCGGACCACTGCTCGATCATCAGCCGGGCGTCGATGACCTCCTCGAGTGACAGGCTCGACAGGCCGAGGTGGAGGCGCAGCAGGTCGGTCAGGGCTCCGGCGGGCCGTGAGATGAGCACGGCTCCCGCGTCGGGTCCCCGCCCGACCTGCGAGGCCACCACGCCCAACGTCTCCAGCACGCGCATCGCCTCGCGCACCGACGACCGGCTCACCCGCAGCTGCTCGGCGAGCTGGCGCTCGCCCGGCAGGCGGTCGCCGACCGTGAGCCCGTCGTCCGCGATGCGCTCCTCGATCCGGGCGATCACATCCTCGAACGCCCGGGTGCGCCGGACGGGCTGCCATCCGTTCAAGGGCCCTCCTCTTGTGGCGAAATATGGTCAGACCATACTGTGGTCAGACCATAGAACGGAAGGAGCGCCGTGCGCGTCGCCCTGTTCATCACCTGCGTGAACGACACGCTGTTTCCCGGCACCGGGCGGGCGGTCGTGACGCTGCTGCGCCGCCTCGGATGTGACGTCGAGTTCCCCCAGGCGCAGACCTGCTGTGGCCAGATGCACGTCAACACCGGATACCCCGACGAGGGAAGGCGGCTGGCGCGGCACTTCGTGGACGTCTTCGCCGGATACGACGCGATCGTCGCCCCGTCGGGTTCGTGCGCCGCGATGGTCCGCGAGCAGTACCCCCGGCTGGCCCGGGCGACGGCCGGCGCCACCGCCGCCGCGGGAACACGGGCGGCGACGCAGGCGGTGACGCGGAGCTCCTCCGCGGGCGGGCGCGCCCCCACGCCGGGCGGCCCCGCCTCCTTCGCCGACGAGGTCGCCGAGCTGACGCCGAAGGTCCACGACCTCTCCGAGTTCCTGGTCGACGTCCTCGGCGTCACCGACGTCGGCGCCTACTTCCCCCATCGGGTCACCTACCACCCGACCTGTCACTCCCTGCGCGGCCTTCACCTGGGCGACCGCCCGACCCGGCTGCTGGAGCAGGTCAGAGGTCTGGAGCTGGTCCCGCTCCCCGGCGCCGAGGAGTGCTGCGGCTTCGGCGGCACCTTCGCGGTGAAGAACCCGGCCATCTCGGCCGCCATGTGCGGCGACAAGGTGCGCAACGTCACCTCCACCGGCGCCGAGGTGCTCTGCGCCGCGGACAACTCCTGCCTGATGCACATCGGAGGGACCCTCGGACGCCAGCGCGCCGGTGTCCGGATCATGCACCTCGCCGAGATCCTCGCCGCCACGGAGGCCACGCGATGAGCGGGAGCGGGACGTTCCTCGGGATGCCCGCGTTCCCCCGGAACGCCGCGGCCGCCGTACAGGACTCGCAGCTGAGGTTCAACCTGCGCAAGGCCACGCACACCATCCGCGCCAAGCGGGCCTCCGTGGTGGCCGAGCTGCCCGACTGGGCCGAGCTCAGGGCCGCGGGCAAGGAGATCAAGGACCACACCCTGCGCGACCTCGACCGCTACCTCCTCCAGCTGGAGGAGGCGGTCACGGCGGCCGGCGGCCACGTCCACTGGGCGGCCGACGCCGAGGAGGCCAACCGGATCGTCGCCGGCCTCGTCAAGGCGACCGGCGAGACCAGCGTGGTCAAGGTCAAGTCGATGGCCACCCAGGAGATCGGCCTCAACGAGGCTCTCCAGCGGGAGGGCATCGCCGCCTACGAGACCGATCTGGCCGAGCTGATCGTGCAGCTCGGCGATGACTGGCCATCCCACATCCTGGTCCCCGCGATCCACCGCAACCGCTCGGAGATCCGCGAGATCTTCCGGGAGAAGATGGCCTCCTACGGCCGTGCGGCGCCCGAGGGGCTGACCGACGACCCCCGCGCGCTGGCCGAGGCCGCCCGTCTCCACCTGCGGGAACGCTTCCTGTCCAGCAAGGTCGCCATCTCCGGCGCGAACTTCATGATCGCCGAGACCGGGACGCTGGTCGTGCTGGAGTCCGAGGGCAACGGCCGGATGTGCCTGACCCTGCCGGAGACGCTGATCAGCGTGGTGGGCATCGAGAAGCTCCTGCCGAGCTGGCGGGACCTGGAGGTCTTCCTCCAGCTGCTGCCCCGCAGCTCCACCGGCGAGCGGATGAACCCCTACACCTCCACCTGGACCGGAGCGGTCGAGGGCCAGGAGTTCCACCTGGTCCTGCTCGACAACGGCCGCACCCGGGTCCTCGCCGACGAGGTCGGCCGCCAGGCGCTGCGCTGCATCCGCTGCTCGGCCTGCCTGAACGTGTGCCCGGTCTACGAGCGTGCGGGCGGTCACGCCTACGGCTCGGTCTATCCTGGACCGATCGGCGCGATCCTCACCCCGCAGCTGCGTGGCATGGGCTCCGCGCTCGACGCCTCCCTGCCCTATGCCTCCACGCTGTGCGGCGCCTGCTTCGAGGCCTGCCCGGTGGCGATCGACATCCCCGAGGTCCTCGTCCATCTGCGTGGCAAGGCCCGCCATCCGCGAGCCGAACGGCTGGGCATGCGCGCCGCCGGCTGGGTGCTCGACCGCCCGGCGCGGCTGGCCGGCGCCCAGCGCCTCGGCGGCCGCCTGCGCAGGTTCGTTCCCAGGCGCCTGCCCGGCCCGCTGGCCGGCTGGACCGACACCCGCGACGTCCCCGACATTCCCGCCGAGTCCTTCCGCGACTGGTGGAACCGTACCGACGGAGGTGCCCGATGAGCGGCGGAGCGGCCGGACAGCACCCGGGAGTGTGGGCCGCGGGACCGGCTCCGGGCTCCCGGAGAGGACCCGGGACGGGCACGGGCGCCACGAGCAGGGAGCTGATCCTGGAGAGGATCCGCGCGGCCGTGGCGGGGGCGCCGGAGGTCGAGATCACCCGCGCCTACCGCACGTCGTCCGATCGGGACGGGATCGTCGAGCTGTTCGCCGAGCGCGTCGCCGACTACCGGGCCGTCGTGCACGTGGTGGAGGCGGACGAGACGGCCGGCGCGATCGCGGCGGCGCTGGCACGGCGGGGAGTCGCCCGGCCGGTCGTACCGGCGGGCCTGCCGCCGGAGTGGACGCCGCCGGAGCCGATCACCGATGACCCGGTGCTGAGCGCGGCGCAGCTGGACGCGGCGGGCGCAGTGGTCACCGCCTGCGCGGTGGGGATCGCCGAGACCGGCACGATCGTGCTGGACGCCGGCCCCGGGCAGGGACGGCGGGCGCTGACCCTGGTGCCGGACTACCACCTGTGCGTGGTGCGGGCCGGGCAGATCGTCGCGAGCGTGCCGGAAGCCGTCGGAAGGCTCGACCCGGCCCGGCCGCTGACCTGGATCAGCGGCCCGTCGGCGACCAGCGACATCGAGTTGAACCGCGTCGAGGGCGTGCACGGCCCGCGCACGCTGGAGGTGGTGATCGTCCGCTGACCCTCAGCGCCGGCCCTTCTCCTCCTTGCCGTACCCGAACGTCTCGGCCACGTCCGCCAGGTTGGCGAAGGCCCGCTCCGGCAGGGACCGGACGGTGCCGATCACCGAGCCGGGCGCGCCCTGCTCCTCGGCATGCGCGGGCCCTGCGCCCCGGGCGAGTCCCCGGTCTCGTGCTTTTGCCGTTCGTCCAGGCGCGGGCCGTGCTCGGCGCTTCCTCGTTCCATGGTCGTCGCCCCTTTCGCGTTCGGGCCAGGCCCCTACCCGTCCTTCATGGGCGAACATCCGGTTGCGCGGGCACCCCGGTCTGGGGTGAGCTGGGAGGCACCCGTTTTCGTGGCGAGGAGTGCGAGTGACCGCGTTGATACAGGGCTTCTCCGTCAGGACCGATCGGCTCACGCTCCGCCCGTTCGCCCCGGCCGACGCCGACCGGATCCGTGCCGTGATCGAGGCGCGCCACGCCTTCCTCCCGCCGGGCGCGCCCGGCCACGTGTCCGGCATCTCCCAGTGGCTCTCCCACGGCGTGCACGAGCTGTACCGATCCGGTCAGGGCGTCCATCTGGCGATGGACGCCGACGGGCTCGTCGTGGGCGCGATCAGCCTGTTCAAGACCCTGTGGGGAGCCGGAACCACCGAGGTCGGATACGGCGTGCACCCGCTGCACCGGGGACGCGGCTACGCCCCCGAGGCCGTACGCGGCCTGGCCCGCCGGCTGTTCGAGACCACGGACCTGCGCCGGATCGAGCTTCGCGTGAACCTGGACAACACCGCCTCCCTCCGGGTCGCGGAGAAAGCCGGATTCATTCGGGAAGGAGTGCTGCGCGCCGCGGAGATGGAGGAGGACGGTCCGCACGACGTCGTGGTGTTCGGCCTGCTCAGGACCGACACGACCTGATCGGGGCGGGTCGCCGGGCACCGCTCGGCACGCCGCCGCCGCGCGATCCTTCCGAGTGTGACCTATCAAACTTTGCCGATCCGTTACCTGTCCATGTCGCGGCGTTATCGGATATCCTCGCGAGTCGCCGTTGCGTATTCCCAGGTCAAGGTCATTGGAGTCCCGTTTCTATGAAGCCGCCGCTGCTGCTCATCGGGCAGGGCTCACACGATGACAACGGATCTGCTGAATTCGGCAGGTTCGTCCACCGGCTCCGCTGCCGCCTGGACCAGACGGCGGCCGCCGTGTCGGGCGGCTACATCTCCCGGGCGAGGCCGCGCCTGAGCGACTCGATCGCCTCGCTGGTCGCGCACGGGCACCACCGCATGGTCGCCCTTCCGCTGAGCCTCACCGGGGACATGCGGATCGGCGCCGACATCCCCGCGGCGATGGCCCGCGAGCACGAGCGCCACCCCATGCTCACCTGTGACTACGGCCGGCCCCTGGGCTCCGACCCTCGCATCCTGGCGCTGCTGGCCGAGCGCCTGGCCGACGCCGCGGCCGAGGTCGCCAGCCTCCGCCTGGTCCCCGCGGCCGCCGGGCCGCTCGACGACGAGCCCGAGCGCATCGAGATCGGCGAGACGGCCGTGGTCCTGGTCGGTGACGGCTCCACCAGCCCCGCCGCCAACGCCGACGTGCACCGGGTCTCCCGCCTGTTCTGGGAGACCCACGCCCACGAGTACATGACCGTGGAGACCGCCTTCGTCTCGCTCACCCCGCCCGGCGTGCCCGGCGGCATCGAGCGCTGCCGCCGCCTGGGCGCCAAGCGCGTGATCGTCGTGCCCTACCTGCTGTTCGCGGGCGGCGTGCTCGACCGCGTCTGGGCCCAGGCCATGGCCTACGCCGCGGGCCATCCGGAGCTGGACGTCCGCTGTGCCGACGTCATCGGCGACTGTGAGGGCCTGGCCGACGTGGTCATCGAGCGCTACGAGGAGGCGCTCAGCGGCATCGCCTGGTGATCCTTCCGGGAGGTCCCACCTCCGGTGGTGACTTTTTCCGGGAAATCCGGTTTCCAGGAGACACTGGACGCCATGACCATCCTTGAGCAAACCGTCGCCGCGATCCGGCCCGCCGACCCGGAGGCCCTCGCCGAGGCCCGTGCCCACCAGGACCGGCTGACCAAGCCCCGAGGCGCTCTGGGCGTGCTGGAGGAGGTGGCCGTACGGCTGGCGGGAGCGGCGGCTGTCAGCCCGCCGCCCCTCCCGGCCCCGGCGGCTCTGGCGATCTTCGCCGCCGACCACGGCGTCCACGCCCAGGGGGTGACCCCGTGGCCCCGGGAGGTCACCGTGCAGATGGTCGGAAACTTCCTCGCCGGCGGCGCCGTGGCCAACGCCTTCGCCGCCCAGATCGGCGCGTCGGTGACCGTCGTGGACGTCGGCGTGGCCGCCGACCTCGCCCCCGCGCCGGGCCTGACGATCAGCAAGGTCGCCTACGGCACGGCCGATCTCTCCCTCGGCCCGGCGATGACCGCCGAGCAGACGGTCGCGGCGCTGGAAGCCGGAATCGCCGTGGCCCGGCAGCTCGTGGACCAGGGGGCCCGCTGCCTGATCACCGGCGACATGGGCATCGCCAACACCACCGCTTCGGCCGCCCTGATCTGTGCGTTCACCGGACAGGACGCGGCCGCTGTGACCGGCAGGGGCACCGGGGTCGATGACGAGACCCTGGCCCGCAAGGTCGAGGTGGTCCGGCGGGCCCTGCGGGTCAACGGCCTGGCGGACGGCGCGTCAGAGGACGGCGCGTCGGACGGCTCGGTGGCGGCGGGGCTGCGGAACGCGTCCGGGGAGGGCCGGGCGAGGTCCGCGCTGGAGATCCTGGCCGCGGTCGGCGGGCTGGAGCACGCGGCGATCGCCGGATTCGTCCTGGGCGCGGCGGCGCTCGGGGTGCCGGTCATCCTCGACGGCGTCATCGCGGGTTCCGCGGCTCTGGCGGCTGCCGGGCTGGCTCCCGACGTGGTGGACCACTGTGTGGCCGGACACCGTTCGGCCGAGCCCGGCCACGCCGTCGCGCTCGCCCACCTGGGCCTGCGCCCCCTGGTCGAGCTGGAACTGCGGCTCGGAGAGGGCACCGGAGGTCTGCTCGCCCACCCGCTCGTCTGCGCGGCCGTCAGGGTGATGCACGAAGTGGCGACCTTCGATTCCGCCGGGGTCACCGACAAGGAGGCCTGACCTCGATTCCGCCGGGGTCACCGACCCGGAGGCCTGGCCTCGATTTTGCCGGGGTCACCGACCCGGGGTCACCGACCCGGAGGCCTGACCTGCGAAAGGTCGTCGAGCCCTGTCGGTGGATCATGGTCGGCCCCCGCTTCACCCCGCCGACATGCGGGCAGTCACCGTGTTAACACGGGGGAAGCGAGCGGCGGTCCGTTAGCCGGTAGGTTTACCTCCTAACACGCCATGCTCCACAGTTAATCGCGAACGGGAGATTTTTCACCATGTCGCCCTATCTGCTCGGTTTGCATCTTTCCGGGCGGCGTGTGCTCGTCGTGGGCGGAGGGCGCGTCGCCCAGCGGCGGGTCCCGGCGCTGCTTGAGGCCGGTGCCCTCGTCACCATCGTCTCCACGAGCGTCACCCACGCCCTCGACGATCTCATCGCGACCGGGCGAGTGATCTGGGAGGCCAGGCCGTACCAGGTCGGTGACGTGGACGGAGCCTGGCTGGTCCAGGCCTGCACCGACGATCGGGCGGTGAACACCGCGGTCGCCGCCGAGGCCGAGGCCAAGCGGATCTGGTGCGTGCGCGCCGACGACAAGGACGCCTCGGCGGCCTGGACCCCCGCCAGCGGACGGGTGGACGAGATCAGCGTGGCGATCACCGCCGGCGGCGACCCCCGCCGGGCGGCCGGGATCAGGGACGCCGTCGTGGCGGCCCTGCGCGACGGCACGGTCGGCGCCCGGCGCAACCGCGCCAAGCCGGTCGGCGTGGCCCTGGTCGGCGGCGGACCCGGCGATCCCGGCCTGATCACCGTCCGCGGGCGGCAACTGCTCGCACAGGCCGACGTGGTCATCGCCGACCGCCTCGCGCCGCAGGCCCTGCTCGACGAGCTCTCCCCGGACGTCGAGCTGATCGACGCCGCGAAGATCCCCTACGGCCGCTACATGGCCCAGGAGAAGATCAACGAGCTGCTGATCGAGCACGCGAAACGCGGCAAGTTCGTGGTCCGGCTCAAGGGCGGCGACCCGTTCGTCTTCGGCCGAGGCGGTGAGGAGATGCTGGCCTGCGCCCGTGAGGGCATCCCGGTCATCGTCGTCCCCGGGATCACCAGCCCCGTCGCGGTGCCCGCCGCAGCCAACGTGCCGGTGACGCACCGCGGCGTGAGCCAGGAGTTCCACGTGATCTCCGTGCACGTCCCGCCCGGCGACGCCAAATCCACCGTCGACTGGCCGAATCTGGCGAGATCCGGTGGAACCCTGGTGCTCATGATGGCCGTCGAACGAATCGGAACGATCGCCGAAACTCTCATCCGGGACGGACGTTCGCCAGAAACTCCCGTAATGGTGGTACAGGACGGTACTCTTCCCACCCAGCGCGCTCTTTCCGCCACGCTGTCCACCGTGGCGGAGCGCGTGACCGCGGCCGGGATTCGGCCACCTGCGATCGTGATCGTCGGCGATGTCGTGAAGGTCGGCCAGGAGGTCGAGATGGTTCGAGCGGAGCGGGTACCGTGAAGCCGGCTGCCAACAAGCCCACTCCTGCGGATGAGCGCGGCCCTCGCATTGCGGGCGCCTCCCAAGAGCCACCCGACGCCTCGCAGGACGACGCCGAGTCCCCCGGCGAGCAGACGGTCGTCTTCGGTGCCATCCGCTTCGACGACGATGACGTGACCTCCGGTCAGGCGGCTCCCTCCCCGGTGTCGCCCGCCGGCGCGAAAAGGGCCGACGGCCTCCCCGCCCCGGCCCCGGACGACCCCCTGGCCGCTTTCCGGGCGGCGGCCGCCGCGGCCGAGGCGACGATCGCGTCCCTGACCGGCGGCGCCGCGAGCTCCTCACGCGCGGGCGAGGGGAGCGGTCCGTCTTCGGGCGGCCCCGCGCGTGCCTCGCATGGGGACGGCGATGCCGCGCCGGGTGGCGCGGCGGTCCCGTCCCGGGGAGGCGCCCTCGCTCCCGGCGGCGTCTCCTCGTCCTCGCCGGCCGGTGGCGGCCGGTCTTCGGGTGGCCCTGTCGTCGCCGGGGGGACGGTGGGCGGTCCGGCCTCGTCTCCGGACGACGCCTTCGCTGCTTTCCGGGCGGCGGCCGCCGCGGCCGAGGCGACGATCGCGTCCCTGACCGGCGGCGCTTCTTCGCCTTCGCCGGGTGGCGTTCCTTCGCCGGGCGGCGCGCCGAACTTCGCCGGGGCCGGCGGGGTGTCCGGCTCGTCTTCACCGAGGGTCACCGGCGCCTCCTCCCCGGCCGATGGCCGGCCCGCGCCGGGTGCGGACGGCCGTACGATTCCTCCCGGTGCCGGTCGTGACACCGCGGTTCCCGCGCCGGATGGGGCGGTCGCGTCCTCGCCGGCCGGTGGTGGCCGGTCTTCGGGTGGCCCTGTCGTCGCCGGGGGGACGGTGGGCGGTCCGGCCTCGTCTCCGGACGACGCCTTCGCTGCTTTCCGGGCGGCGGCCGCCGCGGCCGAGGCGACGATCGCGTCCCTGACCGGCGGCGCGGCCGAAGCGACGATCTCGTCCCAGGACGCCGCGGCCGAGGCGACGATCGCGTCCCAGGACGGCGCGGCCGAGGCGACGATCGCGTCCCAGGACGGCGGCGCGGCCGTTCTCCACGAAGAGGCGAACGTCACACGCTCGTCCCAGGACGGCGATGCGGCCGTCCCCCGGGCCTCCGGCGCGTCGGCACGGGGTGACACCTTCGCCGCCTTCAGCGGAGACGCCGAAACCCCTGATCTCCGGTCAGAGTACGGCGAACCATCGTCCGACGCTGCTGGCGACGACTCCGCTCCGGCTTCTCCGGCGTCTTCGGACGGCGTCGCCGACGCCTCCTCCGCCGATCACGACGCTCCGACGCCCCTCACGGAGAACGCTCCGGCCTCCCTCACACGGAAGGCCGCGCGAGAACCCGAGACAGGACTCTCCAAGGCCGGCGCGGAAGCGAACGCGGGGCCTGCCGCGGCGACAAGCCCGGGCGACGCCGTCCCCGAATCCGAACCCGGCCCTGAGCTCCGGGCCGGAATCGGCCCGGAGTCCGATTCCGGCCTGGAGCTCGGGACCGAACCCGAATCTGGTCCCGAAGCCGAACCTGGTCCCGAAGCCGAAGCCGAAGCCGAAGCCGAAGCCGAAGCCGATGCCGATTCCGGCCCCGGTCCCGAATCCGATTCCGGCTTCGACGGCGACGGCCGCGTCGATGACGTCGGCGGCGACGGCTCCCACCGGAACGAGAGGTCCGAGGGCGGGCGGCATGGCCGACTGCGCGAGACGCCCCTGCCGGACGCCGTCTCCGAGGCCCTGACCAACGCGCTCACCATCCTCCGCAACAGCGTCACCGATCTCCGCTTCGGCCTGGATCTTCCCGGAGCCGAGGAGGCCAGGCGGACCCAGAGCGAGATCCTCGCCCAGCTTGACGACTACGTGATCCCGCGGATCCACACGAGCACGGCGCCGGCGCTCGTCGTGGTCGCCGGATCCACCGGAGCGGGCAAGTCCACGCTCCTCAACACCCTGGCCGGCGCGAAGGTCAGCGCCACCGGCGTGCGGCGCCCGACCACCGGTACCCCGGTCCTGGCCTGCCACCCCGACGACCACGGGTGGTTCGCCGGCGGAGAGTTGCTCGGCAGTCTCCGGCGGCAGGAGGCGCCCGATCCCCAAGCGGCCCCGGGCGGCCTGGTCCTCGTCTCCGCCGAACGTCTCCCCACGGGGGTGGCCCTGCTCGACACCCCCGACATCGACTCGGTCGTGGAGGAGCACCACGAGATCGCCCACCGGATGCTCGACGCGGCCGACCTGTGGATCTTCGTCACCACCGCCGCCCGCTACGCCGACGCCCCGGCCTGGCGGCTGCTGCGCCTGGCCAAGGAGCGCGGCGCCCGGCTGGCCATCGTGCTCTCCCGGGTGCCGCCCAGGTCCCGGGAGGTGGTCACCAAGCACTTCTTCCGGATGCTGACCGAGTACGGCCTCGGCGGGGTCGACCGCTTCGTCATCAACGAGAGCAAGGTCACCGACGGCATGCTCCCCGAGCATGAGGTCGCCGAGCTCCGGCTGTGGCTCACCGAGCTGTCGATCGACGACCAGCGCCGGATGCAGGCCGTACAGGCGACCCTGTCCGGGGTGCTCAACAGCTTCCGCACCCGGATCCCGGCCCTGGCCAGGCAGCTGGAGGCCCAGGTGGTCTTCAGGAGGGAGCTCCGCGGCGACGTGGACACCGCCTACGCCGGCGCGCTGGCCGAGATCGAGGAGGCGACCAGGAACGGCTCGCTGCTGCGTGGGGAGGTGCTCGCCCGGTGGCAGGACTTCGCCGGATCCGGCGACCTCATGCGGACCCTGCACCTGCGCAGGCCGGGCCGGTTCGCAGGCAAGGCGAGCCATCAGGCTCCCGAGCGGCTCAGCGCGCTGAAGTCCGCGCTCCGGGCCGCCGTGGAGTCCGTCGTCATCTCCGCGGCGCAACGGGCGGGGGAGGAGGCCGTCGCGCGCTGGCTGCAGCGGCCCGGCGCCGGGGAGACCCTGGCCGCCGCCCCCGGTCTCGGCGGCGCCTCCGAGGACCTCCTGCGCAAGGCCGGCAGGACCGTCGCCGCCTGGCAGGAGCACGTCATCGAGCTGATCCGCACCGAGGGCGTCACCAAGCGCGCGGTCGCCAGGCTGGTCTCGTTCGACGTCGAATCCCTAGCGCTGATCTTCGCGGTCGGGCTTCTCGGAGACGGTTCCACCGGGGCCGAAGGCGTGGTCACCGGCGCACTGCCGCGACGGCTGGTGCACGCGCTGCTGGGCGCCGAGTCGCTGCGCACCATCGGGTCCAAGGCCCGCAGCGACCTGCGTGCCCGGATCGGCATGCTGTTCGACGACGAGATGGCGCGTTACGTCCAGATCCTCGACGGCGCAGGCATTCCCGACGAGTCCGCCGCCACCCGCCTCCACCGGGCGACGTACAACTTTGAGGTCGCCCGATGAGGGAAGACGCACCCGGTGCGACGGGCGCGGTGTCTTCCCGGGTGTGCCTGCGGCACGACGGCTCACGAGAGACCGGCCGTCGGCGAAGTGAACGAGGAGCGGTAAGCGAGCGATGACCAGTGTTGGCACCACCCAGACACGACAGGGCCTCGGCAGCCGGCTCGCCGCGCTGGCGCGGCTCGTGGAACTGGGACCGGGCAGGGTCGATCCCAAACTCCTGGCCGAGACCGGGCAGTTGCTGCTGCGCGCCGGTGACAGGCTCAAGCTCTCCTCCGACCACACCGTGGTCGCGCTCGCCGGGGGCACCGGAAGCGGTAAGTCGACGCTGTTCAACTCGGTCTCCGGGTTGGAGCTGTCGCCGACCGGGGTTCGCCGCCCGACCACGGCGCGTACCCACGCCTGCGTCTGGGGCCTGGACGGTGCGGGCCCGCTGCTCGACTGGTTGCAGATCCAGTGGCGGCATCGTTTCGCCAGGGCCAGCGCGCTGGACAAGGGAGAAGGCCTGCTCCACGGGCTGATCCTGCTGGATCTTCCCGACCACGACTCCATCCGCGCGCTCACCGACACCGAGGCCGACCGGCTGATCCAGGTGGCCGACCTCGTCGTGTGGGTGCTCGACCCGCAGAAGTACGCCGACGCGTCCACGCACCGCCGTTATGTGACCGAACTCGCCGGGCACGAGGCGGTGACGATCTTCGTGCTCAACCAGGTCGATCGGCTGGAGCCGGACGAGCTGGCCGAGTGCGTCTCGGACCTGGAGAGCCTGCTCCGCCGCGAAGGAGTCGAGGACCCGATCATCGTCACCACCTCCGCGATCACCGGCGAGGGGGTGGACGGCCTCAAGGCGGTCCTCGCCCAGACCGTGGCCAGGCGCCGGGCGGCCGTCCAGCGTCTGGAGGCCGACCTCGACCGGATCACGCTCCGCCTGGCGAAGGCCATGCCCGCCGACGGGACCCCCGCTCCTTCGGCCTCGATCGACGACGCCCGCCGGATCGGCCTGACCGACGCGCTCTGCGACGCGGTGGGCGTGCCGGCGATCGGCGAGGCGATGGAGAACGTGTACGGCGTGCGGTCCATGGAGTGGGTCGGCTGGCCCTACACCCGCTGGATCGCCAAGCTCCGGCCCGACCCGCTGAACAGCCTGCGCCTGGGCGACCTCAGGGATGAGATCCGAGGTCTCACCGGAGGGTCGGTCAGCGCTCAGCCTGCCGAGGTGGACAACGCGGTGCAGGCCCTTGCGGACGGGCTGACCTCCGGCATGCACGAGGCCTGGCGCAACGGGGTCAGGGACGCCGCGCGTTCACGTTCGGCCCAGCTGCCCGAGGTGCTCTCCGAGGAGCTTTCCGAGGTCGCGCCGCGCCTCGACCGGGTCCCCTTCTGGTGGCGGCTGCTCCTCATCTGGCAGTACCTGCTGGTCCTGCTGTTCCTCGCGGGGCTCGCCTGGTTCGGTACGGCTCTGGCCTACGGCGTGTTCGGCGCCGGGGCGCCGCCGGCGGGCTTGACGGTGTTCGGTGAGGCGGCCTCGCTGCCGTGGGTCGGGCTGATGATCCTGTCCGTTCTCGGCCTCGGCCTGCTGACCGCGGTGGCCAGCCGTAACTTCGTCTCCCTCGGCGCGGGGAACGCGCGCGAGCAGCTCGAACGGGAGATGCGCCGCCGGGTCGGCGGGGTCGCCACGAACATGGTGATCGAGCCGGTGGAGCGCGAGCTGACCAGATACAACGAGTTCTACTCCGCCATGCGGGGCGTTCAGGGCTGACCTCGCCATACGGGGTTGCGGCTGAATTCCGCCATGCGGGGCGTTCAGGGCTGACCTCGCCATACGGGGTTGCGGCTGAATTCCGCCATGCGGGGCGTTCAGGGCTGACCTCGCCATACGGGGTTGCGGCTGAATTCCGCCATGCGGGGTGTTCAGGACCGAGCGCCGTCATGCGGGGTTGCGGGGCTGAGCTCCGCCATGCGGGGTGTTCAGGACCGAGCGCCGTCATGCGGAGCGTGCCGTCCATGGCTTCCGTACTGTCCACAGCTTCACGGTGCGCGTAGGCGGTAATCCACAGAGCGTGATTCGACGGCCCGTGCCGGCGGCGGCGCGGGCCATCGTGTTCTCCAGGTCACGGGCAATCGCCCGCTTTCAAGGGAGACACGATGAACGACATCCACGTCACGCTGACCGGCAACGTCGCGGCCCCACCGCGCCAGCACACCTTCCCCGACGGATCGCGGGTCACGTCGCTCAAGGTCGCCTCGACGAGTCGTTACTACGACAGGGAGAACCAGCAGTGGTGCAACGGCGAGACCACCTACTTCGGTGTCCGTTGTTTTCGAGGGCTCGCCGACAACGTCGCCCAGTCGGTCCGGGTGGGGCAGCCGATCGTCGTCCAGGGACGCCTGCGAATCCGCGAGTTCACCCATGAGGGGCAGCGTCGCTTCATGCCCGAGGTGGAGGCCAACTCGCTCGGGCATGACCTGCGCTGGGGTCTGGGAAGCTTCAGCAAGCCGCAGCGGGGAGGGGCGGCCCCGTCACTGGGCCGCGAGGAGCGCATCGAGCTCGACCGCGAGACGCACGACTGGGCCATGGGCGGCGACGCCCCCGCCGCAGTCGGCTCTTCCGGCGTCCTGAGCCTGGTCAGGACCGGGACAGGTGACGGGACAGGCGACGAGACGGGCGATGAGGAGACGGACGGCGCGGACGGTTCGGCGCGGGCGGGCATCACCTGGAATGGAGCGAACACGGAAGATCACGGCGTGTCCGTGGGGGAGACCGGGGCCGAACAGGAGAAGATGATCGACATGAAGGCGGAGATGACCGACGGAGGATCCGGCGACGAGACGCCATGGCCCGCGGAAGCGCGCATGGCGGCCTGAATACGGGTCACCGACGGCATGGACCCCGGGGGGCGGGCCGTGCGTCTTTTGAAAAGGGCTGAAAACGAGGGGGAGGGGGCATCGGCCGAGCGCGGTCGGTGCCCCGCCAGAGTAACGGGATGGCGCCGAGAATACGGCCGATGGTTTTTTGCCCGTGTCAGATGCTCGAAGCACCTGTCAGGTCCAGGTCACGCCCCGCAGCATGGCTGCTCCTTTCCCACACGGTCCGCTCACGGAGTGAGCGATTCCCAATCGTGGGCCTCCCGATGAGGAGACCCACTCTGCCAAAGGTAGCGGTTACCGTCGCGCGGCGCACACTCCGCAACTATCGTGTTACACATCGTTAGTCGGAGAAGGGGGCGACATGGCGGCACCCATTCACACCTCGGTCAAATCGTGCGGTGGTGTGGCGGCCTTGGCCAATCGTTGGCCCTTGCTCGGGCAACGGCGTGCATTGGTCGTCTACCTTTCCGGGATCGTAGCGCTGGACCTGGTCGCGATCGGGCTTTTCGCCCTATCGAGTGATTTCCACTGGCACGACCTGCTCACCTTCGCCGCGTTGATGGCATGCGGCGCCGTCTGCATCGAGGCGACCCGCAGGCTCGGGATGCCCGCCGGCGTCTCCCGCGACCTGCTCTCCGCCTGGTGGCTGCCCGCCGCACTGCTGCTGCCTCCCGTCTACGCGCTTCTCGCGCCCGTTCCGCTCCAGATCCTTCTGCAGAAACGGGTGCGCGAGACGGTCGTCTACCGGAGGGTCTTCAGCTCTGCCGCGATCGGCCTGGCCGGATGCGCGGCCTCGGTGCTGTTCCACGCGGTCGTCGGAGACCTGACCGCCCTGACCACCGGTGGCGGGGCGACGATCCTCGTCGCCATGGGCTGCGCCGTCCTGTTCACCGTGCTCAACACCGCGCTGATCGCCGTCGCCGCGCACACCGCCGCCCCCGACAGCCGCTGGCGGGAGGTGCTGTGGAACCGGGAGAGCCTGCTGCTCGACGTGGTCGAGCTCTGCCTGGGGGTCCTCGTCGCCATCACCTGCGGCCTGAACCTGGCGCTGCTGGTGCTGGCGTTGCCGCCGGTCGTCCTGCTTCAGCGCAGCCTGCTGCACGCCCAGCTCCAGGCGGCGGCCCGCACCGACTCCAAGACCGGCCTGCTCAACGCCGCGGCCTGGCAGCGCGAGGCGGACACCGAGATCGTCAGGGCGCGCCGCACCGGTGAGACGCTCGCCCTGCTGATCGTCGACATCGACCACTTCAAGCGGGTCAACGACACCTACGGTCACCTGATCGGCGACCAGGTCCTGGTCGGGGTGGCCGCCACCATCCGCAGCCAGCTCCGTGACTACGACGTGGTGGGCAGGTTCGGGGGTGAGGAGTTCGTCGTCCTGTTGCCCCGTGCCGATGTCACCGAGGCCCGCCGGGTCGCCGAGCGGCTGCGTTCCCGCATCGGCCGGATGGCGGTTCCGGCGGACGACAATATGATCACTGTGACCATCTCGGCAGGCGTCGCGGTCATGAGCATGCACGGCGACGACCTGATCGAGCTGCTCGCCGCGGCTGACCTGGCCCTATACCGCGCAAAGGAGCTCGGCCGCGACCGGATCTGCCTGCCCGCCACCGTGGTTCCCCCCGCCCGCAGGCCCGGTTCCGAGGCCGCCCCTAGCTAAGCCCGACAGGCCCTAAGCTAGAAGGCATGCCGGAGTACATCTACACACTGCAGCGCGTGCGCAAGGCGCACGGTGACAAGGTCGTCCTCGACGACGTGACGCTGTCGTTCCTGCCGGGCGCGAAGATCGGCGTCCTCGGTCCCAACGGCACCGGAAAGTCGACGCTGCTGAAGATGATGGCGGGTCTGGAGCAGCCGTCCAACGGCGACGCCCGGCTCATGCCCGGCTTCACCGTCGGCATGTTGCAGCAGGAGCCCCCGCTCAACGAATCCAAGACCGTGCTCGGCAACGTCGAAGAGGGCGTCGCGGAGACCAAGGCCATGCTCGATCGGTTCAACGAGATCGCCGAGCTGATGGCCACCGACTACAGCGACGAGCTGCTCAATGAGATGGGCAAGCTGCAGGACGCGCTGGACCACCGCAACGGGTGGGATCTCGACAGCCAGCTGGAGCAGGCGATGGACGCCCTCCGTTGCCCGCCGCCGGACGCCGAGGTCACCCAGCTCTCCGGTGGTGAGCGGCGCCGGGTCGCGCTGTGCAAGCTGCTGCTGGAGCAGCCCGACCTCCTCCTGCTCGACGAGCCCACCAACCACCTCGACGCCGAGAGTGTCCAGTGGCTGGAGTCTCACCTGGAGAAGTATCCCGGAACCGTCCTGGCCGTCACCCACGACCGTTACTTCCTGGACAACGTCGCCAACTGGATCCTGGAGCTCGACCGCGGTCGCTGCCACCCCTACGAGGGCAACTACTCCACCTACCTGGAGGCCAAGGCCGCGCGGCTCAAGCTCGAGGGCCAGAAGGACGCCAAGCGCAAGAAGCGCCTGGAGGAGGAGTTGGAGTGGGTCCGCTCCAACGCCAGGGCCCGCCAGACCAAGAGCCGGGCGCGTCTGCAGCGCTACGAGGAGATGGCCGCGGAGGCCGACAAGCACCGCAAGCTCGACTTCGAGGAGATCCAGATCCCGCCGGGCCCGCGTCTGGGCACCACGATCATCCGGGCCGAGAAGCTCACCAAGGGCTTCGAGGACCGCCTCCTGATGGACAGCCTCTCCTTCGACCTGCCGCGTAACGGCATCGTCGGCGTCATCGGCCCCAACGGCGTCGGCAAGACCACGCTGTTCCGGATGGTCACCGGCAGCGAGACGCCGGACGACGGCGCCATCGTCGTCGGCGACACCGTCAAGATCTCCTACGCGGACCAGAGCCGCGGTGGCATCGACCCGGCCAAGAACGTCTGGGAGGTCGTCTCAGACGGGCTCGACTACATCAAGGTCGGCCAGGTCGAGATGCCGTCGCGCGCCTACATCGCCGCGTTCGGGTTCAAGGGTCCGGACCAGCAGAAGAAGTCGGGTGTCCTGTCCGGTGGCGAGCGCAACCGGCTCAACCTGGCGCTGACGCTCAAGCAGGGCGGCAACGTGCTGCTGCTCGACGAGCCCACCAACGACCTCGACACCGAGACGCTCTCCAGCCTGGAGAACGCGCTGCTCGACTTCCCGGGCTGCGCGGTGATCACCTCGCACGACCGGTGGTTCCTCGACCGCATCGCCACCCACATCCTCGCCTGGGAGGAAGGCTCGAACTGGTTCTGGTTCGAGGGTAACTTCGCCGACTACGAGAAGAACAAGATCGAGCGCCTGGGCGCCGACGCGGCCCGCCCGCACCGTGTCACCTACCGTAAGCTCACCCGCGACTGACGCCGGTCATAGGCGCTGCCCGGCCCCCGCCGTACGGCGGGGGCCGGGCGGTCGCTAGCGTTTCGGATGTGTCTGGACAGAGCGTGGTCGACGATGTGAGCCGTACCCACCGGCATGTGTTCTCCCGAGCGGTCAGATTCGCCGACATCGACTCGCTGGGCCATGTCAACAACGTCCGGTTCTTCGACTACCTCGAAGACGCGCGGCTGGAGATGTTCCACATCGATCCCCACCGGGAGGGCGGGACGCCTTTTCGGGGGCTGGTGGTCGCCCGGCACGAGATCGACTACAAGCGTCCCCTCACCTTCCGCGCCGACCCGGTGCGGGTGGAATCGTGGGTGACGGAGGTCCGTCCGGTGCGCTTCACCCTCAACTACGAGATTCGCGACGATGAAGAGATCTTCGTGCGGGCCCGCTCGGTGATGGTCGCCTACGACGTGGGGAAGGCCGCTCCCCGGCGGTTGAACCCACACGAGCTGAGCTACCTGAGCAGGTTCGCCGCCGTCTAGCACGGCGCTCGCGCGTTCGCCGCCCAGTGCCGCGAGCTGGACGGCGAACCGGCCGACGCCGCCGGTGACCAGAGCGCGCCTGCCCAGGATCGGGACGGCTCGTTGTGTGCGCGACGCGGTGACGCCGGCCATCGGCAGGGCCGCCGGTCCGTCCCCGTGGGGCGGACGCGTTCGCGGGCGGCGGCTCGCCGGTGTGCGCGGGCGATGCCCTACGGGGTGTACAGCCAGGCCGCGGTGTCCGGGGGCAGCAGATGACCGTCCACCGGGGCGCTGCCGATCAGGACCCGCTCGTGCGGTGGCAGCTGCACCGGCTCGGACCCGCAGTTGATGACGCAGGTCAACAGGCCACGGGTGAAGAAAAGCGCGTCCTCGGGGGAGTCCAGCCAGTTGATCTTGTCGTTGAGCGAGCCGCGCAGCTCGCGGCGGGCGCGCAGGGCCTCCTGGTAGAAGCTCAGGGTCGAACCCGGATCGCTTGCCTGGCGTTCGGCGCTCAACGCGGCCCACTCGACGGGCTGGGGCAGCCAAGGTCGGGCGCTGTCGGGCGAGAAACCGTACGGCTCGGCCCCGCCGGACCACGGGAGGGGGACCCGGCAGCCGTCCCGGCCGAGCAGTTTCCCCGCGGAGCGGGCGAAGATGGGGTCCTGGCGCGAATGCGGAGGAAGGTCCTTCACCTCGGGCAGACCGAGTTCCTCGCCCTGGTACAGGTAGGCCGAGCCCGGCAGGGCGAGCATGGCCAGCAGAGCCGCCCTGGCGCGTGCGATGCCCGTCGTGGAGTTGGCCAGGCCCTCGCCGTACCGGGTGACGTGCCGGACCACGTCGTGGTTGGACAGCACCCAGGTGGGAGCGGTCACCGCGGACAGGGTGTCGTCGATGACCTTCCGGAACGCCGTCGCCGACCAGGGCGCCTCCAACCAGGCGAAGTTGAAGCTCTGATGCAGCTCGTCCGGGCGGACATAGCGGGCGAGGTCCTCGGCGGAGTCGGTCCACACCTCACCGATGGCCATCCGCTCGCCCGGATACGAGTCGAGCACCTTGCGCCATTCCCGGTAGACCTCGTGCACCTCGGGCCGTCCCCAGATCGGTGACTCGGCCTTGAACGCCTGGTCCGCCGCAGGGGTGTCAGGCAGGCCTTCGGCCTTGTAGAGGCCCATCGCCACGTCGATCCTGAACCCGTCCACTCTCCGGTCCAGCCAGAACCTCAGCACGTCGAGGAACTCGGCCTGCACCTCGGGGTTGCGCCAGTTGAAGTCGGGCTGCTCGGAGGCGAACAGATGCAGGTACCACTGCCCGTCGGGCGTCCTGGTCCAGGCCGGGCCGCTGAAAGTGGACTGCCAGTTGTTGGGCGGCAGCTCTCCGCCGTCGCGGAAGAGGTAGCGCTCGCGTCCCTCGCCTCGCAGTGCCTGCTTGAACCACTCGTGCTCGGAGGAGCTGTGGTTGGGCACGATGTCGACGATCACCCGCAGCCCGTGGTCGTGGGCGTCGGCGACGAGGGCGTCAAAGTCGGCCAGGGTGCCGAACAGGGGATCGACGTCGCGGTAGTCGGCGACGTCGTAGCCCCCGTCGGCCATGGGGGAGCGGTAGAAGGGGGTCAGCCAGATCGCGTCGACGCCCAGTTCGGCGAGGTAGGGCAGACGCTGCCGGATGCCGGCCAGGTCGCCGACGCCGTCTCCCGAGGCGTCGGCGAAGCTGCGAACATAGATCTCATAGACGACGGCATCACGCCACCAGGGGATTTCCATGTGCTTGGGCTGCCCCCAGTCGCCGGATTTTATGCGTCAGGGGCGTTGACCATACTGTGCGCCGCGTAGACGAGGTAGTCCCACAGGCGCTTCTCCAGCTCGTCGGGGAGCTCCAGCGAGACCACCGCGTCGTGCATGTGCTTCAGCCAGGCGTCGCGCTCGGCCGATCCGATGACGAAGGGGTTGTGCCGCATCCGCAGCCGGGGGTGCCCCCGTTGCGCGCTGTAGGTGTTGGGCCCACCCCAATACTGGATGAGGAAGAGGCGCAACCGGTCTTCGGCCCCGGCGAGGTCGTCCTCGGGATAGAGCGGTCGGAGCAGGGGATCTTCCACGACTCCTTCGTAGAAGCGGTGGACGAGACGCCGGAAGGCCTCCTCGCCGCCGACCGCGTCGTAGAAGGACTGTGATTCCTCGGGGATAACGGACACGTCTCCAAGCCTAAGCGACGTCAGCCGGCGATCGGGATGGAGGCCCGATCAAGGGCGGCCTTGATCCGGAGGCGGAGCTCGCGGGCGATCTCGGACTGCCGGGAGGGGATCGTCTTGGCGTTGATCCGGAAGACGATGGCCGTATCGGAGATCTGCTCGATCCCCCACACCTGGGGCTCCTCGACCAGGACGCTGTCGCGGTAGGAGGGGTCGGCCCATATGTCCTCGACCACCTGCCTGAGCAGGTCCTGGACCGCGGGGATGTCGGAGGCGTAGGCCACCGGGACGTCCACGGTCGCGCGGGACCACCCCTGGGACTCGTTGCCGACCCGGGTGATGGTGCCGTTGCGGACGTACCAGACCCGGCCGTCGCTGTCGCGCAGGCGGGTGATGCGCAGGGTGACCGCCTCGACGGTGCCGATCGCGGCACCCGCGTCGATCACGTCGCCCACGCCGTACTGATCCTCCAGGAGCATGAACATGCCGGCGATGAAGTCCTTGACGAGCTCCTGGGCGCCGAAGCCGACGGCCACGCCGACGATGCCGACACTGGTCAGCAGGGGGGCGATGGGGACCGACAGCCGTTCCAGGATGGTCAGGGCCGCGGTGCCGAGGATGACGATCGAGGCGACCGGCCGTAGCACCGAGCCGATGGTCTCCGCGCGCTGCCTGCGCCGCTCGGCGGCGACCGCGTCGAGCCCCTCCAGCGTGACCGTCTGCTTACCGCGCAGCCGCCCGGCGATCGAGCCGCCGTTGGAGGAGGATGCGCGCTTGACCACCCGGGTGATCAACCGGTTGGCCACATTGCGCAGGATGAGCGCGATGACCACGATGAGCATCATGGCGATCGTGCCCGCGATCGCGGGAGCCCAGGTGGTGGGCACAACTGACTGCACGAGGTCGCAGATTACCCCACCTTCTTTCTCGCATCCCTTGGTTAGGCTTGTGCTCATCTCGATGAGCTTCTCGACCCCGGCTCCGCCGGTGGATGTGGGAGCGGGGGTGGGGGAGTGGGCGAGCAAGAACACGGAGCAGATCCCTCTCGGATCGGGTCGGTCGGCAAAGTGGGCAAGTCGCGTTGCCTACCCATATTGCCGACCGAACCGGCCGTCGTCACATCACGCCGGGGAAGACGGGGGTATCCGGACCCGGACCGCGGTGGGCGGGTTCGGACACTCCGGCGACGGGCGGCCCGGTCGGGACACGCACCCGGAAGCGTGTCCCGTGCCGTTTCCGAGGGGGATCTCTCCGATCACCGTCCGGACGAGTCCGGACGGCAGCCTGGGCTTGCCGGTTTCGGGGCCGGCGAGGTGCCCAGCGTCCGAGGACGCTCCGCACCGGTCACCTCACCGGCCCCGTTGAGCCGCGGTGGCGCGATGGACTCGGATGGCTGCGACCCCACCGAGGCACCGCTCTGCTACTCCCCCACCGCGGCGAGAACGCGTGCGACCTTGGTCGCGGCACCGGCCGGATCCTGCGCCGTGTGCATCCGCTCACCCCAGGACCACCAGTAGTACCAGTCCCGGTGGCTGGGAGCGGCCTGTGCTCGGCAGGTGACGTTCTCCGCCAGGCTGGTCGCGTTCGGGTTGATCACGCGTACGAAGGCGCGTCCCGACTGGGTCCGCACCACGCGAGCGTGCAATCCGCGAGAGTCAAGTTCTGACACCAACCGCTCCAGGTGCCCGAAGTCGTCTTCCCCCACCTCGTCCCTCCTCTTGTCGCCCGTCCTGCACCGAATCGTGTTCGCTTGGTTACGCGAATCGATGCTGGTTGGCCAAAGATGACTCACCTGGGGCGATGGGTCAACGGAGGGAAAACCAAGATCAGGGTAGGCCTTCTCCCAAGTAGGTTGAAAGAAGCAGTCCGGTGGTGGACGATCCTTAGCCGATGGCTCTATTCGAGCGTTCCGGGTGAGCCAAAGTTGGTCCATCATTCTCGGTAGGCACAGTGCGACACTTGAATCACACTGAGTCAACGGGGAGAGGACCGGTCGGGACCAGTGTGCCAGCCAGCCCAGCTGGCCACGAGAGAGGGGCCGGTATGTCCGGCAGGCAGCACAGGGAGACAGAGCTAGCGCGGCAGATCCGGGCCAGAGGCCTGGCGGCAGGGCGTAACTCGGCTCAGATCGCCGAGGAGATCCACGACAGGTGTGGTCCCCAGTTCGGGACCACGCGTATCAAGGGTCATCGCCTGGCGCACGGCGTCGCTCTCGCCGACGTGATCGAACAGATACGGGCGCTGTTCGAGCGCGACGGCAAGTCGGCGCCGGGGATCGGGGAGACGCTCCTGTCCGCTTACGAGAGCGGGCTGAAGCGGCCCGGTCCCGAGTATCTCCACTACCTGTGTTCCGCCTACCGGGTCGAGCCGGCCTCCCTCGGGTACGACGGTCCGTGCATCTGCGGTCATGGTCATCAGGTGCCCGGTGCCGTCCGAGGTGATCTCCAGGATGGAAGACCCGACACTTCCCCTGGTCCGCGCGAGCTGTTGATCCAGCCGATCGGTGGCGACCCTTCCGCGGACGGGGGCGAGGAGGACGAGAACGTGCTACGGAGGACGCTGTTACAGCTTCTGGCCGGCACCGGCGTCGCGCTGGACGGACAGGTGCTTGGATCTGTGGAGAACATTCGCAGGAGGATGGACGAGACCCTGGTGTCGGCCACCGTCTCACCTGCGATGCTGGATCAGTGGGAGGAAGCCACCATCGGCTTCGGCCGCCAATACATGAACACGCCGCCGCTGCGACTGCTGTGCGACGTGTTGCTGGAGTTCAGCGCCGTGCGCAAGGCCATGGAGCGGCGCCAGCCGGTTGACCTGCAGGAACGGCTGTGCCGCATGGCGGCCCAGCTCGCCGGTCTCAGTGGAATGATCATGGTGAATCTCGGTGATCACCGGATGGCCCGGTCCTTCTTCAGGACCGGCAGGATGGCCGCCGACGACACCGGGGACCGTGCGCTTCGTGCCTGGGTCATCGCCCGGGAGGCGCTGGTCCCGCTCTACTACGGGGATCCGCGCGAGGCCCTCAACCTCGCCAGGAAGAGCCGTGACCTGGCGGGCCAGACGCCGTGCGCGGCTCAGGCCATGGCGCCGGTCTTCGAGGCCCGCGCGCTGGCGATGATGTCGGGGTCGGGCAGGAAGGACGTGGTCGACCAGGCCAAGCGGGCGCTGTCGCGGGCCAGGGCGGCGTTCTCCCAGATGACCGCGGTCGATCAGGATGACGCGACCTTCGGCTACACCGAGCGTCAGCTCTACTTCCACCAGGGCGACGCGCTGGTACGGCTGGGGCAGGCCATGGAAGCCGACCTCATCCTGGAGCAGGCCCTCACCAAGTACGGCCCGGACGACTGGCTCGATCCCACGATCATCAAGTTCGACCGGGCCAAGTGCAAGCTCCTCGAGGGCGACCTGGAGGAGGCTCTGGACATGGCCAAGAGCGCGCTGGCCGAGCTGAGCGAGGGGTGCAGACCCGACATCCTCATGCAGCGCGCCCACGAGGTCGCCAGGGCGGTGGAGGCCAAGGACCCCCATCATCCCGAGCTCAAGGTCTATCTGGAGGCGTTGCGGGCCGCGCCGACGGTGGACCCGACCGCCGGCGGCAGCCCATGAGGCTTCGGCGTTATCGCTGGTCCGACCTCGAATCGGTCTGGGCGCTGCACCAGATCTGCCTGGCTCAGGTCGGTCTCGCACAGGGGGACGGCGTCTACTACGAAGACGACTTCCCGCGGATCAACGAGATCTACCTCGCCGACCGGGGGGAGTTCCTCGTGGGCGAGGTCCCCGGCGGGCGCGTCGTCGCGATGGGCGGCCTGCGCCGCATCGACGACCAGACCGCCGAGCTGTGCCGCATGCGGGTCCATCCGGAGTTCCAGCGACGCGGATTCGGCGCGCAGATGGTCGTGGCGCTGGAGGCGCGGGCGGTCGAGCTGGGCTACGTGCGTCTGCGGGGGGACACCACGCTGAACCAGCCGGCCGCGATCGAGCTCTACCGTAAGTACGGCTGGCGCGAGATCAGCCGGGAAGAGCGCGGCGGATGCGTCGTGCTTTATGGGGAAAAAGATCTCGTCGAAGCCATGTCCCATCTTGCTCCATTTAAGTGAATTTAAGACCGATTTATCGTTGAGCGTTGCGATCTGGCGAAATGCAAGAATACTTATTCTTCGTACCTGTAGTCATTTTCCCGTGGGGGGTACGATGAAGAAGATCATTGTTCGCAAACCCGGCACAACCCGGCTGAGTGGTGCTTCCAGCGTCATCCATAAAGGGTGAGGGACCACCTCTGGGCGATCGGGCCGCTTACGGGTGACCGTACGGATCCGTCGTCCCTCGTGGTGAACGGCCACCGGCGGTCACGTGGGCCCTACACGGTCGGTGGCGCGATCCTGCGCGCGGTCGTCCCTGAGGCTTTGCAGCGGCTTCCCGAGCGCGTCGCGTTCCACGACATCGAAATCCGCAGCGTGGCCCCCGATCTACGTGATCGGGTGGCCGCGCGACGGCAGACCGTGGACGCGCGTCTCGATGACGACGAGCGGATCCTCGTGCCCGCGCCCCGCCGCACGCTGCGGCTGGCCAACGGCGTGGCGGAGTTTCTGGGCGCGTTCGTGGGTGTCAGCGGACCTCGGACGCTGGTCGTGGAGAACGTCGACGAGGCCGACCCGACCGATCTCGAACTGCTCGCGGTGCTGGTCAGACGACTGGACCCCGCGCTGCTGGCGGTGGTGCTCCGGTCGAGGCGGCCGCCGCCGCGCTGGTTTCGCGGCCGGGTGGCGAGCCCCGGCGGGCCCGAGTCCGAGCCCGAACTCGCGCTTGAGGCCGAATTCGAGCCGGTGCCGGCTCACGAGAGCCGCACGCCCGTGCCGCCGACCGCCGCCGCCCACGTGGCCTCCGACTGCACCGACGAGCGGTCGCGCGCCGCCTACGAGGTGCTGGACCCGGCCGAGCGGGCTCGGCTGCACGACCTGCGGGCCGATGAGCTGGAGTCCACCGGCGAGTTCTCCCCCCGCCTGGGCGCCGTCCCCTTCCACCGGGAACACGGGGCAGATCCCCGGGGTCGTGGAGCCGAGGCGCTGTGGACGGCCGTCGATCACTGCGTCCGGGAGGGCTTCCTCGACGCGGTGGGCGAGCTGGGGCGACGCGGACTACGGCTGGCCGAGCCCGGGTCCGACCTCTGGTGGCGGTTCACGCAGCGCACGGCCACCGCCCTGGCGGCGCTGTCGCGCCCGGAGGAAGCCCGTGATCTGTACGAACGCGCGCGCCGTGGCAGCCAGGACCCCGTGGTGCACGCGGCGTCGGCGTACGGCACCGCCATGCTCGACGCCCGTCACCCCGATCCGGCCCAACGGGACCTGGGACGTGCCATGGGCTGGATCAACCAGGCCGTGGCCATCTCCACCCTGCTGCCCGACCGGCAGGAGCGCGCCTTCAAGCTGGGCTTCGACCGCAACGGGCAGGCTCTCATCGAGACGCGGAGGGGGGAGCCGCGCAGGGCGCTCGCGCTGGTCGAGTCGGCCATCGAGCTGGCGCGGCAGGACCTGCCGCCGGAACGGCATCCGATCCACCGCATGGTGCTGCACGCCAACCGAGGTCGCCTCCTCGCCGAGCTGGGGCAGGCGAAGGAGGCCCTGGACGACTACGCGGCGGCGATCGCCGCCGACCCGTTCTTCGCCGACCACTACCTGGACCGGGGCAACCTCCTGTTCCGGCTCGGGATGACCGATGATGCGCTGGCCGACTACGAGGCCGCGATCCGGGTGAGCCCGCCGCTGCCCGAGGCCTACTACAACCGGGCCGAGCTCCGGCTCGCACGGGGGGAGCTGGAAGCCGGCCTGGCCGATTTGGACCACGTGCTGGAGCTGGACCCCGATTACCTGGACGCCTACATCAACCGGGCGGGCGTGCGGGCCATGCTCGGACTGCAGGCCGAGGCGCGGGCCGACGTGGAGACCGGGCTGGCGCTCATGCCGGGCAATCCTCACCTGCTGACCGTGAAGGGGCAGCTGGACACCGCGTCCGGGCGGTTCGAGGAGGCCGCGCGGGCCTTCGACACGGCGCTGGAGAGGGCCCCCGGCCTCGGCGCGGCCTGGGCCAACCGGGGCATCCTCCGCTACGAGACCGGTGACGCCGAAGGCGCGGTGGCCGACCTGTCCAGGGCGATCGAGATCGAGGAGAGCCCGGAGCTGTACTTCAACCGGGCGACCGCGCTGCGGGCGCTGGGCAGGGCGGAGGCGGCGGAGGGCGACCTGCGGCGCGCCCTCGACCTCGATCCCGCGGACCCGGACGTGCGTGCCGCTCTCGGCCTCGGCTGACGTCGTGGTCACCGCTGCGCCGGTGGCCCGCTGAGATCCCCGATGGCGAGGCCGTGCCGCGGCCACAGCGCGATCACAGCGCGATCATGGCGCGATCACGGTGGGTGGGCGGATCCGTGAGACGCGTCTAGGCGGGGAAGATCTGGACGTGGCCCGGGTCCACGCTGAGCCGTACCTCGTCGCCGGGGGACAGCGGCGCGGCGGCGCGGGAGGAGAGGTCGGCGAAGACGGTGGCGGGGGAGCCGTCGATCTCGACGTGGAGGTAGACGCGGGTGGTGGCGCCCAGGAAGACCGTGACGTCGACGACCGCGCGGGCACCGGGGCCGTCGGCGGACACCGACACGTCCTCGGGACGGAACATGCACAGCACCCGCTCCCAGGGGGCCTCGACGTCGAAGGCGCCGCCCGCGGTCACCCGGCCGCCGCTCGCCTGCAGTTCAAGGGTGTTGCGGTTGCCGACGAAACCCGCCGCGAACCGGGTGGAGGGGGCGGTGTAGATCTCCGCGGGCGCGGCGCACTGCTCGATGCCCCCGGCGTTCATCACCGCGACCCGGTCGGAGACGGCCAGCGCCTCGGCCTGGTCGTGGGTGACGAAGACCGTGGTGATGCCGACCTGGTGCTGGATGCGGCGGACCTCGTCGCGCAGGCGGTGGCGGACCTGGGCGTCCAGCGCGGACAGCGGCTCGTCCAGCAGCAGCACCTCGGGCCTGGGAGCCAGCGCGCGAGCCAGCGCGACCCGTTGCTGCTGGCCTCCGGAGAGCTGGTTGGGCAGCCGGTCGCCCTGCTCGGAGAGGCCGACGAGATCCAGCATCTCCTCCACCCGGGTGGCGATCCGGGCCTTGGCCTCCCGGCGCACGGTCAGCGGGAAGCCGATGTTGCCGCGCACGGTCAGGTTGGGAAACAGCGCGTAGGACTGGAAGACCATGCCGATCGGACGCCTGCGGACCGGCACGCCGGTCATGTCGGCGCCGCCGATGGTCAGCCGCCCGCCGTCGAACTCGGTGAGGCCGGCGATGCAGCGCAGCAGGGTCGTCTTGCCGCAGCCGGACGGGCCGAGCAGGGCCAGCATCTCCCCCTGCTCCACGCTGACGTCCACCCCGGCCAGCGCGACATGGCCGGCGTAGCGCTTGGTGATGCCCTCAAGGACGACGTGACTCATCGCAGAGTCCTTCCGATGGTGCTCACCCGGCCGCGTCCCAGATGGACGACCAGGGCGGACAGGGCGAACAGGAAACCGAAGGTGAAGATCGTGACGACGGCGAGCGCGTTGGGGTCGCCGAGGGTGCGGGAGACGAACTGGCGGGCCGACCAGATCGGCAGCGTCTCGAACTTGGCTCCGACCAGGATCTTGGCGAGCGCGAACTCGTTCATCGCGGTGGCCACCACCAGTAGCGCGCCGGAGACGACTCCACCGCGGATCGCGGGCAGGATCACCCTGGTCAGGGTCTGCAAGGGGCTCGCGCCGCAGGTGGCGGCCGCCTCGCTGAGCCGTACGGCTCCCGCCGCCAGCAGCGAGCTCTCCACCGCCCAGTACATGAACGGGAAGGCGATGGCCGCCGTCGCCGCCGCCAGCAGCCAGAACGTGCCGAACAGGGCGGGGGCGAACGTCGCGGTGACGAGCTGGACGCCGGCGCCGATGACCACCCACGGGATGGCGAACGGGATCACCGCGATGGTCTGCACGACCGAGCCGATCCTCGGATTGTGCACCACCGACCAGTAGGCGGCGGGCACCACCAGCAGCACGTCGACGACCACGACCACGGCCGACAGCAGCAGGGAGCGCAGCAGTGCGGCCGTCACGTCCGGTTCGCCGAAAACGCCGAGCCAGTGATCCAGGGTGTAGCCGTCGGGCAGCGGGGTGTCGGTCCACCGGGTCGCGACCGAGTACAGCAGGGCCGCCAGCAGGGGAAGCCCGAAGTAGAGGCCCAGCAGCCCCAGGAAGAGTCGTCTTCTCATCGCTCGCCCACCGCTCCTCGTCCGCCGCGTGCCGGGTCGGTCCATGGGGTCACAGCCATCTCTGCGCCCGCCTCAGTGAGAGCCGGTAGAGCATGGTCGCCCCCACGGCCAGGAGCATGAGCAGCACCGACAGCACGGCGGCGCGTTCCAGGCCGAACACCGACGACTCCAGCGTGGTGCCGATCTGCAGGGTGATGAGCTTCTGGCTGCCGGGGCTGGCCGCGACCGCGTAGGCCACCGCGTAGACGCCGATCGTCCAGGTGAAGATGAGCAGCCAGCCGGCGACCACGAACGGCGACAGCACGGGGACGCCCACGTGGCGCCAGAACTGCCGGCGGGTGGCGTGACAGACCGCCGCGGCCTCCTGCCAGTCGTCCTTGAGCACGCTCAGCGCGGGGAGGGTGAGCAGCACGAACATCGGCACGTTGAAGTACAGGTAGACGATGTTCATCCCGGTGAACGAGCCGGTCGAGGGGAAGGGATCGTCGATCCCGAAGACGCCGCCGAGGATCAGGGTGAGCATGCCGGTGGAGCCGATCAACGCGACGAAGCCGAAAGCCAGGCCGATGCCGGCGAAGTTGGAGGCCACGTTCATCAGCGACAGCCAGAACGCCCGGCCGCCCAGGCGCATCCGGGTGATCAGCCACGCCGCAGGGGCGCCCAGCGCGGTGGCGATGGTCGCCTGCACCACGCCGAGGGCGAGGGAACCGACGACGGCCTGCCGGTCCACCGGGTTGCCGATCACCTGCCGGATGTTGTCGAAGCCGTAGCCGCCGCCGCGCAGCGCGAACGTGTCGTTGACCAACCGGGTGGCGGGGAGCACGAGCATCACGAACGTGAACAGCAGCAGGGGGAGTGCGGGCGCCCAGTTCGCCAGGATCTTCCTGGTACGGCGAGCGCTCCGTGGCGGGATCGAGGCCGCGGGCGGGGAAGACGGTTCGGGCGGGGTGGAGACAAGCCCCACCGAGGGAGGAGTTGTCCCATCCGGGGTGGTGATTTTTTCTCCAGACAAGTCGCGGGTGCTGATTTTTCCTCCAAAAGAGGATTTATCCATACCTGTGTTTTTTGCGGTGGAGGATTCTCCCCCAGGGGAAGCGATGCTTCCTATCCGGGTGGGGATGTTTTGCCCCGGGGTGAGGGCCCTGCCGGCACCCGCCTGCGGCGGGAGGATCGCTCCTCCGGCCGCAGGGTCAGGAATGTGCTGGGTCACGCGAGGACCTTTGCCTCCCAGTCGGCGACGATCTGCTCGGGGTTGATCTTGGTGATCTCGATCTCCTTGACGGGCGCGTAGGCGGCGTCCGGCAGCCAGTTGGCCTTGGCCTCCGCCGGGAGTCGCAGGTCGCCGTTGAGGGCCCGGATCGGGCGGGCGCCGAACTTGGCGAACAGGATCTGGGCCTCGTCGGACAGGACGTAGTCCAGGAAGCCCTTGAGGAAGTCACCCTTGGCGGTGTTGTACCTGTTGATGATCAGGCCGGACGGGGACCAGACGGAGCCGTCACCGGGGATGATCACTTCCACGTTGACGTTCTTGGCCTTGAGCGCGCTCTTCTGGGCCAGACCGTTGAAGTCGTAGTTGATCTGGATCGGGGCCTCGCCCTTCTCCAGGCTCTCCTCGCTCATCTTGACGTCGCTGAGGTTGCCGGCGTCCTTGAGCTTCTTGAAGTAGTCGTAGGCCGGAGCCAGGTCGTCCACCGCGCCTCCGTTGGCGATCGCGGCGGCGACGACCATGGCCTGGCCGGTGCCCGAGGACGCCGGGTTCTTCGTGGCGATCATGCCCTTGTACTCGGGCTTGAGCAGGTCGGCCCAGCTCTTCGGCGGGTTGGCGACCTTGTCGGTGTTGACCACGAACGCCGGCACGCCCACGAAGGTGGCCACCCAGCCGCCGTCCTTGGCCTTCTGCCAGTCCTTGAGCCTGCTCGCCGACGGCGGCAGGTAGGCGGGGACGACCCCCTTGGCCTCGGCCACCGGGCCCCACATCAGGCCGATGTCGCTGGCGGTGCCGACCGGGTTGCTCTTCTCCGCGTCGATCCGCTGGATCTCCTCGGCCGAGGACATGTCGGTGTCGGCGTGCTTGCAGGTGCCGTTGTGCTTGGCGCAGAACGTCTTGACGACCTCGCCGTAGTTGGCCCAGTCGGGGGCCAGGCCGTAGGTGGGCAGGTCGGCCCCCTGAGCCGCGATCTTGCCCGCGTCCGGCGCGGCGGTCCAGTCGTAGTCACCGGCGGTGTCGGCGCCACCGCACGCGCTGAGGGAGAGCAGGGCCAGGACGGTCGCCGAGGCCACGCGCAAGCGGAGATTTCTCATAGAAAATACCCTTCTGGGAGCTTTACGCACTGAACCATGGCGTTTGTCGGCCTTCCCTGATCGACGATTAGTCCACCGGGCTGTTTCGATCAGATGAATTCGGGGTTAACGGCACCTGCCTGCGAAGGACCACATGTTTTTCGAATGTCTAGCCCAGTGACGCGGCCCGGCCAACGTGTCATTTGTTGATCCGGCCCATAGGCAAAGCGGTATAGCCCCTGCCTATGGAGGGCATCGGTTAATTCCCCCTTGTGAGAGCGGGGAGCGTGCGGTGAGGCTGACCAGGACAGCCGCACGGTGGAAAGGAATCCGATGGAGAGTCGCTACCTGCTCAACCACATAGGCGGTCAGTGGCGCCCACCGGAGAGCGGGCAGACCCGGCCCAACATCAACCCGGGTGACCTGTCGGACCACATCGGCGACTTCGCCGAGTCCGGCGGCGCCGACGTGGACCTCGCGGTGGAGGCCGCCGCGGCGGCCTTCCCCGCCTGGAAGGCGCTGGGACCGATCAGGCGGGCGGAGTACCTGCGAGCCGCCGAGCGGCTCATCGAGGAGCGCGCCGAGGACTTCGCCCAGGCGATCACCCGGGAGCAGGGCAAGCTGCTGAAGGAGGCGCGCGGCGAGGTCCGGCGCGCGCTGGCCATCCTCGACTTCACCGCGGGCGAGGCCCGGCGGCTGAACGGCGATACCACCCCGGCCGAGGAGCCCCGGACCTTCTCCTACACCTTCCGCTCGCCGCTCGGTGTGGTGGGGCTGATCACGCCGTGGAACTTCCCGCTGGCGATCCCCATGTGGAAGGTGGCCCCGGCGCTGCTGTCGGGCTGCACCGCGGTGTTCAAGCCGTCGCCGTTCACCCCGCTGACCGGCGCGCTGCTCACCGAGGTCTTCGCCGACGCGGGCCTGCCCACCGGAGTGCTCAACCTCCTGCAGGGGGACATCGCCGCCGGCGAGGCGCTGGTCGCCGACGAGCGCGTGGCCGGGGTCAGCTTCACCGGCTCCCTCCCGGTCGGCCTGGCCATCCACACCGCGGGCGCGCCCCGGCTGCTGCGCACCCAGCTTGAGCTGGGCGGCAAGAACGCCGTGCTGGTCCTCGCCGACGCCGACATCGAAAACGCCGTCAGAGCCGTCCTTCATGGCGCGTTCGGCCAGTCCGGCCAGCGCTGCAGCGCCACCTCGCGGGTGGTGGTGGACGTGCGGGTCAAGGAGGAGTTCCTGGAGCGTCTCGTCGGGAAGGTCTCCGCGCTGAAGGTCGGCATCGGCACCGACGCCGGTGCCGACATCGGCCCGGTGGTCAACGAGGCTCGGATGCGGGCCTGCCTGGAGGCGATCAGGACGGCGCAGGAGTCGGGGGCCAAGGTCGCGGTGGGAGGCGGGCGCCACACCGAGGGCGTGCCCGGCGGCTGCTACGTCCAGCCGACCGTGCTGCGCGATGTGCCATGGAACAGCGAGATCGCCCAGGAGGAGATCTTCGGCCCGGTGCTCTCGGTGGTCGACTGTGACGGTTTCGACGACGCGATGCGCATCTCCAACTCCGTCAGGTACGGCATGAGCGGCACGATCTTCACCTCGGACATGTCCAAGGCGTTCGAGGCGCTGGAGCGGTTCGAGGCGGGGATGCTGCACGTCAACCGGCCCGGGGTCGGCGCCTACGCGCACCTGCCGCACATGGGCTCGAAGATGTCGCAGTTCGGCCCGCCGGAGTGCTCTCCGCAGGTCTGGGACTTCTACACCGAATGGAAGTCGGCGTGCATAAGCTACTGACCGCGCCGGAGGCGATCTCGCGGTTCGTCGAGCCCGGCGCGGTCGTGGGCATGGGCGGCCAGAACATCAACCGCTGCCCGATGGCCCTGGTCCACGAGCTGATCCGGCAGCGGATCGGCGGGTTGACCGTGGTCGGCTGCAACCTCTCCCTGCCGTTGGACATGCTGGTGGCCGCCGGGCTGGTGGCCAGGACCGAGCAGGGCACCGGCAACCTGGAACGCTACGGCACGCTGTTCGCCTGGCGGCGGGCGGTGGAGCGGGGCGAGGTGAGCGTGGGCGACCACAGCCACCTGGCCATGGCCACCCGGTTCGCGGCCGGTGCGCTCGGCCTGCCGTACCTGCCGACGCGCAGCCTGCTCGGCACCGACCTGCTGGCCGACATGGTGGCGGCGGGATATGCCCAGCAGGAGGTGGACCCGTGGAGCGGCAGTCCGCTGGTGCTGCTGAAGGCGATGACCCCGGACGTGGCGATCATCCACGCGAACCGAGCCGACATTTCTGGAAATGTCGTCATTGAAGGTGTCACCTCGCACGAGGTGGACATGGTCCGGGCGGCCAAGGCGACGATCGTCTCGGCCGAGGAGATCGTCCCTGCGGGGACGTTCACGGATCGGCCCGAGCAGGTCACGATTCCCGAGGTCTACGTCACGGCCGTGGTCGAGCAGCCGTTCGGCGCCTTTCCCACCTCGGTCTACCGCGCCTACGACTTCGCCGAATCGGAGATCAGGCAATACCAGGCGCTCGGCAGGGCCGGAGACGGAGAGCTACGTGACTGGCTCACCGCCAACGTGCACGCCGGGCCCGACTTCGATGCCTTCCTGGCCCTCCGCGACCCCGGCGGTTCGCTCCGGTCCCGGCTGGCCGACCAGATGAGGAGCCTCATTTGAGCGAGTCCACCACCCGCCTCCGCCGGGAGCGGGCATGACGACCCAGACCGTCGGGGCTCTTCCTCGCGAGCTGCTCGTGGTCGAGGGAGCGCGGCAGATCAGGGACGGCGACCTGGTGATCGTCGGGACAGGGTTGCCGCTGCTCGCCGCGACGCTGGCCCAGCGCACCCACGCCCCGGACGCCAAGCTCGTCATCGAGTCCGGGGTGATGTTCCCCCGGGTGGTGCCGACCCCCGTCTCGGTGGTCGACCCCCGGTTGATGCACGGCGCCTCCCGCCACGGCTCGCTGTTCGAGGCCCTCGGCGGCCTGGTCCAGCGGGGCCTGGTGCGCACGGGTTTCCTCGGCGGAGCCCAGGTGGACGAGTACGGCAACATCAACTCCACCTGGGTGCCCCGCTCCAGCGGTGAGCGCGTCCGGCTGCCCGGCAGCGGCGGCGCCAACGACATCGCCAGCCACTGCCGCCAGGTCGTCGTCCTCACCGACCACGAACGGCGGCGCTTTCCCCGGCGCTGCGACTACGTCACCAGCCCCGGCTTCCTGTCGGGTCCCGGCGCCCGCGCCGAGGCCGGGCTGCCGCCGCTGGCCGTCAAAGTCGTCACCGACCTGTGCGTCATGGAGGCCGAGGACTCGACCCTCATGGTCACCGCGCTGATGCCCGGCGCCACGGTGCGGGCCGTACTCGACAACACCGGGTTCGCCCCGGCGTTCTCCCCCGAACTCACCACCGTCGTCCCACCGGACCCCGAGCACCTGCGCCTGCTGCGCGAGGAGCTCGACCCGGCGTGCGTGTACTTCCCCGAAAGGAAATCCCGTTGACCGACAAGAAGCCGTTCGCCTGGGAAACGGCCATCGCCTGGAAGAACAAGGACCGCATCGTCGTACGCGGTTACGACGTCAACGAGCTGACCGGCAACATCACCTTCGGTGAGCACTTCCACCTCGTGCTGCGAGGAGAGCTGCCGACGCCCGAGGTCGGCCGGATGACCGAGGCGATCATGGTGAACATGGCCGAGCACGCCATGTCGCCCTCCTCGGCCACCGTGCGCTTCGCCACCGCCGGCGGCGCCGAGCTCAACTCCGCGGTCGCCGCCGGCGTCGCCGGCATCGGCCGCCTGCACGGCACCGCCGACCGGCCGGCCGAGATGTTCCTCGCGGTGGCCGAGCGGGCCGAGCACGACGGGCTGGCCGACGCCGACGCCGCGGCCAAGGTCGTCGCGGAGATGCGCGAGCGCCGCCAGCGGATGCCCGGCTTCCACCACGCCCAGCACATCCGCGACCCCCGTACCGTCCGCCTGCTCGGCCTCGCCGACGAACTGGGCGTCACCGGACGGTACGTCACCATCGCCCGCGCGATGGAGGACGCCACCGAAGACGTCTTCGGCCGTCGCATCTGGATCAACGGCCCCGGCGCCATGGGCTGCATCGGCCTGGACATGGGTTATGAGCCGCTCCAGCTCAAGGCGCTGTTCATCGTCTGCCGCTCCCTGTCGCTGTGCGCCCACTCCATCGAGGAGGCCACCCGGGAGAAGGGCTGGCGCGCCTCGGCCAACTCTCACATGGTCCAGCCGCTCGACCTGGCGATGCAGGGACCGGACAACTACGACGGTCCCGCCGACCGAACCCTGTCCTGAGAGGGCCCGGCGATCCCTGCGAGGGGGCAGGAGAGGTCTTCGGAGGTCCGGGGAAGTTTCCCGGGGAGCCCGGATCGGCCCGGATCGGCCCGATCAGCCCAGCCGGGTGATCCGGGAGACGACCTCCATCAGGTCCGGAGGCTCCAGCGGGTCGGCGAGCCCGGCCATCTCCGCCGGGGAGAACCAGCCGAATCCCAGATAGGTGTCGTCCTCCTCGGCGGTGAACGCGCCGGGGGCCACCTCGGGGGTGCCGTCGAACCGGGCCAGGTAGAACCGCTCGGTCTTGGCGTAGTGGACGCCGAGCCAGTCGAACTCCCGGCGCACCGGCACCCACCGGTCCAGCACCGCCTCACCCGGCAGCCCGGTCTCCTCCGTCAGCTCCCGCCGGGCCGCCTCGAAGGGGCTCTCGCCCGGGTCGATCCCGCCACCGGGCGGCTCCCACAGGCTCCTGCCGCCGACCGCGTCATGCCAGTGCATCAGCAGCACCCGACCGTCACCGTCCACGCAGACCACCCGCGCCGCGGCCCGGTCGCTCGCCGGGGAGTCGCCCACGCTCGCCTGAGAGTCGCTCATAAGCCCGGCACGCTATCACCATCTATGCGGCCAATCCGTCTATAGCAACTGCTGAAAAGCGTGTTGACCTGCGGAGACGTCCTCAACCTGGCAGCCTTTACGCGGTCAACCGTGCCGGAGGTCCCTCGCGTAGAGCCGGAATGCTCCGGCCCAGCGAGGAAGGACGTTCATGCGTTTTCGCAACGCGGTGGTGGCGGCGGCGGTCGCGGTCATGATCCTGATCCCGGCGACGGCGGCCCTGGCCGAACCCGGCACTCCCACGCCGGTGCCTCCCGCCCCGAGCCCCGCGCCGGAGAAGATCCTGAACACCACGGCCGCCCGCGCCGCCCCCATTCCGGTGCCGGACGTCCCGTACGGCATCAGCGCGAGCAAGGTGCTGGTGATCGGGGTGGACGGCCTGCGCCACGACCGCATCGCCGCGGCCGACGCGCCGAACCTCGACTCGCTGATCGCGCACGGCGCCTTCGGCACCAGCCTGCTCTACACCGACCCGATGGCCGCCACCTCCAGTGGTCCCGGCTGGTCCACGATCGCCACCGGAACCTGGCCGGACAAGCACGGGGTCAGGAACAACGTCTTCGCCGGAAAGCGCTACGACCTCTACCCCGACTTCCTCACCCGGCTGGAGAAGGTCGACCGGGCCTACTCCACCTACGCCGCCATGGACTGGAAGGCCCTCGGCGACCAGGGCACCTTCGGCGCCGGCATCGACGCGCGGATCGTCCTCAACGGCGACACCTCCGGATATCCCGCCGAGGACGGACGGATCGCCCAGGTCTCCGAGAAGGTGCTGCGTGAGCGCGATCCGGACGTCGCCTTCGTCTACTTCGGCAACGTCGACATCACCGGCCACCACAGCGGCGCCGGCAGCCAGGCCTACCTGAACGCGATCGCCACCGTCGACGGCTACGTCGGCCGTCTCCTCAGCGCGATCCGGAGCCGTTTCACCTTCCACAACGAGCGATGGACCGTGATCGTCACCACCGACCACGGCCACACCGACGTCGGCGGGCACGGTGGCTCCAGCATCGAGGAACGCCGTACCTTCGTCCTCGCCGCCGGCCCCGGCATCGCCGCCGGGTCCACCCCCTCCGACACCCGCCTGGTGGACGTGGCCGCCACGGTCTTCGGCCAGCTGGGCCTTTCGCTTCCGGCGGGTCTGGACGGCAAGTCCGTCGTGCGGCGTTCCACCGACCCGTTCGACCGCCTGTCCCTGCGCGGGCGGGTTCACGAGAGCGGCATCCCGACCGAGGCCAGGGGGTTCACCCACACCCCGCCCGCCGGCTGGTCGGTGGACAACAGGGGCCTGCCCTCCGGCGGCGTCGAGGAATGGCGCGGCTGGTCGTTCACGACGGACGAGTTCTGGTCCCGCGCGCAGCGGGACCAGTGGCGGGAGCTGTTCGTCCGGGGCCGCGGCGTGTTCGCCGTGGCCGACTCCGACGAGTGGGACGACCGCTCCCACGACACCGGCACCTTCAACTCCACGCTTGTCAGCCCGCCCTACCCGGTCGCGGGCCGTTCCTCGGCGAGGATCGGCTACGTCACCCACTACCGGCAGGAAGGCGACCAGAAGGCCCAGGTCCTGGTCTCCTTCGACCGAGGAGGCACCAAGATCGTGAAGGTCTACGCCGCCGACGCCGTGGCCAAGGTCGAATCCCTTTCCGTGACCATCCCGACGGGCGCCACGAAGATGACCGTCCGCTTCCGCTATTACAACGCCGACAACAGCTGGTACTGGGCCGTCGACGACCTGCGCGTCTCCTGATCCACCGGGCGGGCCGTACCACCTGATCCGGTACGGCCCGCCCCCGGGCGATCCCGTACGGCCCGCCCTGCGGGTCATCGGGTACGGCCCGCCCTGCGGGTCATCGGGTACGGCCCGCCCCGGGCGCGCTCGCCGACCCGCTTCCCACCCGACGGCGTGCGGAGCCGCGCGGGAAGGGGGCGGGGAGGTCAGCGTTTCATCGCGCCGTCGGCGATGGCGTCGGCGGCCTCGCTGATCGCGGCGCCGACGATCTCCAGGCGGCGGACCAGTTCGCGCTCCTTCATCGTCTCGGCGCTGATCGTGCCGGAGAAGATGCGGGCGATCTCGTACTGGTACATGCGCCGGAGGGTGCCGCCGACCTTCTTGGCCTCCAGCGCGTCGTGGGTGACCACGGACGGGCGGGAGGCCAGGTCACGGACCGCGGACTCCAGGGCCTCGATGCCGACGATCACCTGATCGAGCATGGGGGCGAAGCGCCGTTGGTCGCGGACGCGGTAGAGATGCGACTCGCGGACGAAGTCGCGCAGGGAGTCGAGCACGTCGTCGATCGAGCGGGACAGCCGGAACAGGTCCTCGCGGTCGATCGGCGTCACCAGGGAGCCGGACAGCTCCTCCACCAGGCGGGCGCGTTCGGTGTCGCCGCGATGCTCGACGGCCCGCATCTGCTCGTGGGCGTCGGTCCGGCCGGTGTCGCCGCTGATCATGGCTACGGCCAGCCAGGCGCCCTCCTTCGTGGCCTCCAGCTGCCCGATCAGCGCCTCGGCGAGGGCACTGTCCATCCGGCCCGTCATCAGATCCCGCACGCGTCGTAGTCGTTTCACGCGATCACTCCTCGGACGACGAGCGCCGCCGTCGCCGCGAGCAGCCCGCTCACCGGCAACGTCAGCGTCCAGGCTAAGACGATCTTCGTGGCGGCGTGCCAGCGCACCCGGCCCGAGCCTTCGGCCACCCCTGCGCCGACGAGGGCTCCGGCGATCGTCTGGGTCATGCTCACCGGTGCGCCGATCACGGCGCAGCCGATCACGGCGGTGCCGCTGGCCAGCTCGGCCGTCACGCCGTGCAGCGGGCGCGAGGCGATGATCCCCCGGCTGAGGGTACGGCCGGCACGCGGCAGGCCGTACAGGGCGCCGGCTCCGAACAGCGCCGCCACGACCAGGCAGACGAGGAGCGAGGGGGTGCGCAGGTCGAGGGCGAGCATGAAGACGGCCAGCATCTTCTGGCCGTCGTTGGCCGCGTAGGCCAGGCACTGCAGGGCGAAGCCGGCGCGATGCCACCGTCGCAGCGTGCGGCCGTGTGCCCGCCGTACGAGCAACCGGCTCATCGCGACCGCCAGCAGCCCGCCGGCGAACGGCGCCGCCAGCGCGACCGCGAGCACGAACACCACCGCGCCGCCCGACACGGGCAGGTTCCAGCCCAGGCTCGCGCCGGTGATGGCGCCGACGATGGCGAGGGTCAGGCTGGTGGGCAGTCCCCGGCTGCTGAGGAACGCGACGACGGCCAACGCGGAGAGCACGGCGACGACCAGCGCGACCTGGCCGTAGGGACCTTCCAGGCTCGCCAGCCGGGTGGTGAAGGTGGTGGCGACCTGGTGGGTCAGCAGGGGGACCAGCGCGACCGTGACCATCATCATGATCACGCCGGTCATCGGCGGGATGCTAGGGATCTTGAGGCCGGTCGCCAGCAGTGCGCCACCGTCGTTGACGCCGGTGACGACCGCGAAGAGTCCGGCGAGCGACGTCAGGGCGACCAGGCTCACGCTTCCACATCCCAACTGAACGGCAGGTGAAGGGCAAGGCCGGTTCGGCTATGGGGTCCATAGGCGAATGACGGCTGCCCTCGCTCGCGGTCCATGGGTAGCGTCCCCAATACACCGATACGGACACACCTACCCAGAGGCCGAGTGGATGATGGACGAAGAGCTCATTCTGTTGAACCCCGGACCGGCGTGTACCTCGCAGCGGGTCAAGGACGCCCTGCTCCGCGGGGACCTGTGCCACCGTGAGCCGGAGTTCACCGAGTTGCTCACCCGGATCCGCGAGGGGCTTCCGCGCTGCCTGAACCTGGCCAACACCCACGAGGCACTGCTGGTCACCGGCTCGGGCACGGCCGCCATGGAGATGGCGGTGATCAGCTCCGTCCGTGAGGGCCGCTCGATCCTCGTCGTGAACAACGGCGTCTACGGCGAGCGCATGATCAAGATCGCGGCGGCGCACGGCATCCCGGTTCACGAGGTGCGCAGCGAGTGGACGGTTCCGGCCGATCCCGGGGCCGTCCAGGCCGTGCTGGCCGAGCACGACGACGTGGACGCGGTCGTCTGCGTCCACCACGAGACCACCACCGGCCTGATCAATCCGATCAAGGAGATCGGCGAGATCGTCGCCGGCACCGGCGCGCTGTTCGTGATCGACGCGATCAGCGGGACCGCGATCGAGGACCAGGACCTGGCCGAGGTCGCCGGTGACGTCATCTGCGGCACCGCCAACAAGGGGTTGCACGGACAGCCCGGCATGTCGTTCATCCTGTGCAGCGACAAGTCCCTCGAGCGCATCGCCGAGGTCCCGGTGCGGTCGCTCTACCTCAACGCGGCCGGCTACCTGCAGGGCCAGCGCAGGGGCGACGTGCCGTTCACCCCGGCGGTGCAGGTCTGCTACGCCCTGGACGAGGCCATCGCCGAGTTCGAGGAGGGCGGCGGCTTCGCGGCCAGGACCAAGCTCTACCGGGAGCGGGCGGCACTGGTCCGCGGCCAGTTCGCCCGCCTGGGGCTGAAGGTGCTCGTGGACGAGCCGTACCGTTCAAATACCGTCACAATGATTCATCTTCCGGACAAAGTCTCGTATGTCGCTCTTCATGATGAGCTGAAGAAGCGTGGCTACGTTATCTACGCCGGTCAGGGGCAGCTGTCGGCCGACTTCTTCCGCATCTGCACTATGGGGGAGATCCCCTGGCATCGGCTGGAGCAGCTCGAACAGGCGCTTCGCGAGTCGATCGACGCCGCTCGCAGCGTGTGAGGCCCCGGGCCGGGACAGGGGAGGGACGACATGCAGCTCAACCTGCACCGCCTGTGGATCTTCATGACCGTGGTGGAGTGCGGTGGCTTCTCGGCCGCCGCGCAGAAGCTCTACCTGAGCCAGCCATCGGTCTCCCACCAGGTCCGCCAGCTTGAGCAGTCACTGCGCACCACCCTGATCGACCGCAGCGGCGCGCGGATCCGGCTGACCCCGGAGGGAGAGGTCATGCTGGCCTACGCCAAGCGTGTCTTCCTCCTGGCCGACGAGGCCGTCACCGCGATCCGCCAGGTCTCCGGCCTGCAGACCGGGACCCTGGTCGCCGGCGGCACCACCACGGTCGGCACCTACCTGCTGCCGCCGCTGCTGGCCGCCTTCCGCGACCAGCACCCCGGTATCGAGGTCGGCATCTACGTCGGCAACGGCCAGCAGGTCGAAAAGCAGCTCGTGGACGGCGAGATCGGCGTCGCCGTGCTCGCCGGAGAGCCCGGCGCCGCCCAGCTCGTGCACGAGCCGATCCTGCAGGACCGGCTCGTGCTCATCACCGAGCCCGGGCACCGCCTCGCCGCAGCGGGTACGGCCGAGCCCGGCGACCTGGCCGGGGAGCGGTTCCTGCTGCGCGAACCCGGCTCGTCCACCCGGGAGCTCCAGGAACAGGCCCTGGAGGTGTGGGCACTCGACGAGGCCCGCCGTGCCGAGATCTGGGGACCGGAGACGATCAAGCAGGCGGTCGCGGCCGGGCTCGGCGTCTCGCTGGTCTCCGAACACTGCGTCGAACGGGAGCTGGCCGACGGACGGCTGGCCGCCCTGGAGGTCGCCCCGGCGCCCAGCCCCAGGCCGATCGTGCTCGCCCACCGCCGGGACCGCCTGCTGGCCCCGGCCGAGCAGGCCTTCATCGCCCTGCTGCGCGGCGTGCGCAGCTGGCCGGGACAGAACCGTCTGAGGAGCATCTCTTGAAGGACGCGCGGATCCGACGCGACGAGCCGGCGGCGGGAGACGGCCGATGAGCAAGGTGCTCCCCTCGCGTGCCCGGGCGGTCATCGTCGGCGGAGGCATCGTCGGCTGCAGCGTGGCCTACCACCTGGCGGAGCTCGGCTGGACCGACGTCGTGCTGCTCGAACAGGGACAGCTCTCCTGCGGCACCACCTGGCACGCGGCCGGACTCGTCGGCCAGCTGCGCGGCACCCGGAGCATGACGGAGCTGATCCGCTACGGCACCGACCTCTACGGCCGTCTGGAGCGGGAGACCGGGTTCGGCACCGGCTGGAAGCGGTGCGGCAGCGTCAGCGTCGCCCGGACCGCCGAACGGATGACCCAGCTACGGCGGACCGCCGCGGCCGCGCGGAGCTTCGGAGTGGAGTGCGAGCTGATCTCCGCCCGGGAGGCGGGCGAGCTGTGGCCGGCCATGCGCACCGACGACCTGGCGGGCGCGGTCTGGTTGCCGGGTGACGGCAAGGCCAACCCCTCCGACCTCACCCAGGCGCTGGCCCGCGGCGCTCAGCGCCGTGGCGTCCAGGTGGTCGAGCGCGTCAAGGTGACCGGCTTCTCGGTGCGAGACGGCCGGGTCACGGGCGTGCGGACCAGCGAGGGCGACATCGAGACGGAGGCGGTGGTCAACTGCGCCGGGCAGTGGGCCAAGGCCCTGGGCAGGCTGGCCGGGGTGACCGTGCCACTGCACTCGGCCGAGCACTACTACATCGTCACCGAGCAGGTCGCCGGGGTGCACCCCGACCTGCCGGTGCTGCGCGACCCCGACGGCTACACCTACTTCAAGGAAGAGGTCGGCGGCCTGGTCGTCGGCGGCTTCGAGCCGGATGCCAAACCGTGGGGCATGGACGGCATCCCCGAGCCCTTCGAGTTCCAGCTCCTGAACGAGGACTGGGACCAGTTCGCGATCCTCATGGAGAACGCCGTCCAGCGGGTCCCGGCCCTGGACACCACCGGCGTGCGGATGTTCTACAACGGGCCGGAGAGCTTCACCCCCGACAACATGTTCCTGCTCGGCGAGGCGCCCGAGCTGCGAGGTTTCTTCGTCGGCGCGGGATTCAACTCGGCGGGGATCGCCTCGGCGGGCGGCGCGGGCAGGGCCCTGGCCGAGTGGATCGTCAACGGCGAGCCGACCAGCGACCTGTGGGCCGCCGACCTGCGGCGCTTCGCCCCGTGGGCGGGCAACGACGCCTGGCTGCACGACAGGGTCAAGGAGACCCTCGGCCTGCACTACGCCATGGCCTGGCCCAACCGCGAGCTGGAGACCGCCCGGCCGCTGCGCCGATCCCCGGTCCACCACCTGCTCCGCGACGCGGGAGCCTGCTTCGGCTCCAAGATGGGCTGGGAACGGGTCAACTACTTCGGTCCCGCCGCGCCGTACACCTTCGGGCGGCCGGACTGGCAGCCGCTGGTCGACGCCGAGGTGCGGGCTGGCCGCCGGAGACGTCACCCAGGCCGGCCACTACGCGATCGAGGCCATGCGCCTGGAGAAGGGCTACCGGGCCTGGGGCCGCGAGCTCGGCCCCGACGTCACGCCGGCCGAGGCCGGTCTGCGGTTCACCTGCAGGAAGGACGGATCCTTCCGGGGAGCGCAGGCGGCCGCCGCGACGTCCGGCCGCCGGGTCGTCTCGATCGTCCTGGACGACCCCGACGCGCGGCTCTGGGGCGGCGAACTGCTGCTGGCCGACGGCGTCCCCACGGGACACGTCACCTCGGCGGCCTACGGCCCCACCCTCGGAAGGGCGGTGGCCTTGGGCTTCGTCGGCGACCACACGGTGGGCACGGTGCAGGTGGAGGTGGGCGGAGCGCTGTACTCTGCCCAGATCGGCGTGAAGGCGCCGTACGATCCGACCTCATCGAGGGTGAAGGCATGACTGAGCGACCCACAAGGCCCGGTGCGGGCTCCGCGCGGCTGAGCGGGGGGGGCCTATGAGCTCCACCGGCCAGTTCGTACTGACGTTGTCCTGCTCGGACCGGCCCGGTGTGGTGGCCGCGGTCTCCGGCCTCCTGGCCGCGCGGGGCTGCAACATCATCGAGAGCCAGCAGTTCGGGGACCCCGTCGCCGGGCGGTTCTTCATGCGGGTGCAGTTCGTCTCCCCGATCTCCGACGCCGAGCTCCGCACCGCCTTCGCCGCGCTCGCCCCCGACCTCGGCATGGATTTCAAGCTGCGCGACCTGGCCGTCAAGCCGCGCGTGCTGGTGATGGTCAGCAAGTTCGGTCACTGCCTCAACGACCTGCTCTACCGCACGCGTTCCGGCCTGCTCGACATCGAGATCGTCGCGGTGGCCTCCAACCACCCCGACCTGCGCCCGCTGACCCAGTCCTACGGCATCGACTACCACCACCTGCCGGTCACGGCCGAGACCAAGTCACGCCAGGAGGCGGAGATCCTGAGCCTGGTCGAGCACTACCAGGCCGACCTGGTGGTGCTCGCGCGCTACATGCAGGTGCTGTCGGAGGACCTCTGCGCCAAGCTGGCCGGAAACGTGATCAACATCCATCACTCGTTCCTGCCGTCGTTCAAGGGGGCCAAGCCGTACCACCAGGCCCACTCCCGCGGGGTGAAGCTGATCGGCGCGACCGCCCACTACGTCACCCCCGACCTCGACGAGGGGCCGATCATCGAGCAGGAGGTGGCCCGGGTCAACCACACCCACTCCGCCGAGGACCTGGCCGCCATCGGCCGCGACGTCGAGTGCCAGGCCCTGGCCCGCGCCGTACGGTGGCACGCCGAGCAGCGCGTCCTCCTCGACGGTCACAAGACCATCGTCTTCCCGCGCTAGCCGTGCCATCTCATGACATTGGTTCCTCGCTGTCAGGCTTGACGGGCGTAGGACGTGAGGCGATCGGCGAGCACGGTGACGAGGTCGCGCAGCTCGTCGGGGCGCTCGATGACGAACGGCCGGTCGAGTGAGGCGAGTACCGGAGGCAACCAGTCGAGCCGCTCCGCCCGCAGCTCGACGCGCAGCCAACGCTCGGTCGCCCGGTCCTCGCCTGCCACGGGCGCGTACTCCTCCAGGCTCGCGACGCTGGCGGGAAGGTGGGCGCGGATCTGCCCGACCGTCCCGTGGATCCGCAAGGTCACCTCATGCCGGTACTCGGCCGTGGCGAACGCTGACAACACGCGCTGTGCCGGACCGGGACCCACGGGCGCTTCGAATGAGCCTGGCAGGGTCCGCGCGTCTGCGATGCGGTCGAGCCGGAAGGTTCGATCCTGGCCGATCTGGGCGTCCTTGCCCGTGACGTACCACCGGCCCGCATGGGCGACGATCCCGTACGCGTGCAGCATGCGTTCGCTGCGCCGTCCGTCGCGGTCGGTGTAGCGGATCGAGACCGGTCGGCGGTGGCGCACCGCATCGGCGATGGTGAGCAGGACCTCGGCGTCCGGGGTGTCGAACTCGCCGGGCTGATCCGTGAAGGCGAGAGCTTCCAGGAGTGTGTCGAGCCGACGGGCGATGTGCTTGGGCAGCACCCGCCGGATCTTCGCCGATGCCGTCTCGCTTGCCGTGTGCTGCGTCGTCGTCAACCCTGCTCGGCGGCCCGCGACCAGGCCGAGCAGCACGGCCAGCGCCTCGTCGTCGCTGAGCATGAGCGGAGGCAAGCGGTACCCGGGGGCGAGCCGGTACCCGCCGTAGCGGCCGCGCACCGATTCCACGGGTACGTCCAGGTCGATCAGCTGGTCCACATACCGCCGCACGGTGCGCCCTTCGACGCCGAGCCGGTCGGCTAGTTCGGCCACCGTCCGGGTGCCGCCCGACTGCAGCAGCTCTAGGAGTGTCAGCACACGGGCGGTGGGTCGAGGCATGTTCGCAGCCTACCTGTGAATATAGGACCGATTCTGTCCACTATTTCCCCTAGCCTGCGCAGTGCACGCCTCCAGCACAGCCAAGGAGATCCCCATGGACTTCGTCTCGATCCGCATCATCACCAGCGACGTAGCGCGCCTCGTCGAGTTCTACGAGCGAGCCACAGGGGCGCGGGCGACGTGGGCCACCGAAGACTTCGCCGAACTCAAGACCGCGGGCGCCACCCTCGCGATCGCCGGCACCCGCACCGTCCCGCTGTTCGCCCCGGGCTCTGCCCGCCCGGCGGACAATCACAGCGTGATCACCGAGTTCCTCGTCGACGACGTGGACCACGTTCACCAGAACCTGACCGGCTTCGTCACCGACTTCGTCACCGAGCCCACCACGATGCCCTGGGGCAACCGGTCGCTGCTGTTCCGCGACCCCGACGGCAACCTCGTCAACTTCTTCACCCCCGTCACCCCGGCGGCCATTGAAAAGTTCGCACGCTGACGCCACGCACAGCCGCTACCTCACCGACAACGGCGCGTGCTACCGGTCTACGACCTGGGCTGACGCGCTCGCCGCGACCGGTACGAAGCACAAGCGGACCAAGCCGTACACGCCGCGCTCGGCGGCCGACCGCCCATCAGCCGGACCGCCGGGAGCGACTACCGGATCGTCTTCGACCAGCCGCCCGAACCACTCGCGGACATCCCGCAGCAGCTCACCTTCGAGGACTTCGTGTAACCAAGGTCCCGAGACACCACGGCTAGCCGGGCTCCCGGGACCGGATCACGGTCCCGGGACGCGCGTCCTGCCGGCTAAGAGGTCAGGCCCGTGTGGTGAGCCATGAAGGTGAGCTGGTCGGCGGCGAGCTCGACGGTCTTGCTCACCGCACGGGCGCCGTGACCGACCTCGGTCTCGTTACGGAGCAGGATCGGCCGGTCGGAGGACTGGGCGTGCTGGAGGGCGGCGCACATCTTCCAGGCGTGCAGCGGGTGAACCCGGGTGTCGGACTGGAAGACCGTGAACAGCGTGGCCGGATAGGAGACGCCCTCGCGGACGTTGTGGTAGGGCGAGTAGGCGTACAGCCAGGCGAACTCGTCCGGCTTCTCGGCGGAGCCGTACTCGACGTTCCAGGTCGCGCCGAGGCCGAACAGCTCGTAGCGGACCATGTCGAGCAGCGGGGCCGAGCAGACGACCGCGGCGTACAGGTCGGGGCGCTGGGTCAGCGCGGCGCCGACCAGGAGGCCGCCGTTGGAGCCGCCGGAGATGGCCAGCCGGGAGGCGGTGGTGACGCCGCTGGCGATCAGGTGCTCGGCCGCCGCGTGCAGGTCGTCGTAGACGTTCTGCTTGTTGCCGAGCATCCCGGCCCGGTGCCACTCCTCGCCCTGCTCGCCGCCGCCGCGCAACTGGGCGATGGCGTAGGCGCCGCCCGCCTCGACCCAGGTCAGGATCGACGCCGAGTAACCGGGGGTCATCGAGATCCCGAAGCCGCCGTAGCCGTACAGGATGGTCGGGCGCGGGCCCTCGACGCCGGGCTTGGAGATCACCAGCATGTGGACCTCGCTGCCGTCGGCCGAGCGGTAGGTCACCTGCTCGGTGTCGACGGCGGGCACCTCGACGGAGCCGGGGGAGGCGGCCCAGAGGGTGGTCTCGCCGGTGCGGGCGTCGTAGCGCTGGATGGTCGGCGGGGTGGTGTTGTCGGTGTAGCCGAACCAGGCCTCGTGGCCGCCCTCGGGGCGCTCGCTGATGCCGCCGATCGTGCCCAGGCCGGGCGTCGGCACCTCCCCGACCCGCTCGCCGGTGCCCAGGTCGTGGACGGAGATCTCGCTGATCGCGTGGCGGGTCCAGCCGACCAGCATGATCGGCTGCTCCAGGTCGTCGAGGATCGCGTAGTCCGACAGCACGGCCTCCGGGTCCTGGGGGATCAGGTCGCGCCAGTGCTCGAAGGCGGGGGTGGCGGGGTCGGTCACGCAGATCCGCCCGCGCGGGGCGTCGCGGTCGGTGAAGACGTAGAGCCTGCCGTCGCGGCCGAAGTGCAGGGCGCTCTGGGCGTCCACGTCCTGCTGGACGACGACGAGATCCGGGGACTCGGGAGAGGAGGCCGACAGGTCGGCGACCCACAGGTCGTTGCGCGGGGCCGTGCCGCGGGAGGCGGAGATCTGCAGCCAGCGGCCGTCGCGGGAGACCGCGACGCCGTAGTAGTTGGTCTTCTCCATGCCGTCACCGAAGATCAGGACGTCGTCCTCGGTGGAGGCTCCGACCTTGTGCAGGTAGACCCGGCGGTGGAACTGCTCCTCCCCCTCGGGAACCTCGGTGGAGGGCAGCCTGCGCACGTAGTAGAACGCCTCCCCGCCGGGCAGCCAGGCCACGGGGGAGTAGCGGCACCGGTCGATCGGCCCCTCGATGCGATCGCCGAAGGCGACGTCCATGAGGTAGAGGCTGGACTCCTCGTCACCGCCCACCGAGATCTGGTAGGCGAGCAGGCGGCCCTCCTTGTCGGGCTGCCACGAGTCGAGCGTGGTGAGACCGGTCGGGTCGAGCGCCATCGGATCCAGCAGCACCCGCTCGGTGCCGTCGGGGTCGACGGTGTAGAGGACCGCGTGCTCCTGCTCCGGGGTGCGCCGCATGAAGAAGCGCCGCTCCCCGCGCCAGACCGGCGCGCCGACCGAACCGCACTTGAGCAGCTCGGCGATCCGCGACTTGAACCCCTCCCGCCCGGCCAGCGCTCCCATCCCGGCGGAGAACAGCTGTTCCTCCTGCGCCAGCCACGTCTTGGTGGCGGGATCATCGGGGTTCTCCAGCCACCGGTAGGGGTCAGGGACGGGGGTGCCGTGCAGGTCATCGACGACCTCGTCACGGCCGGCAGGAGGATATGGCTGTCGCGTCATGGCAGGAACCCTACGACCTCGGGACCGCACCACGGGCCCATTGCGCGAGGGGCGTAGTCGATCAGCTGCAGGAGGAGTTAAAAACCAGTAATGCGGGCATAAAACGTACCAGGCGTCCCTTCAGTCATTTATGGGTGGCTCATTTATGGGTGGCGGGAACGACGATGCAGAAGCCAAAATTGGTTGAGGACGGTGCCGTGGTGACCATCCGCTGGGCCGTCCGGCGGAGGTCCTCGTGACGGAAGCGCCCGGGCCCCAGGAGGGGCCGCCAATCGGGGCACGCGACGGCGTGCCCCCTCTATTGACGCGTCGTGCGGCGGGAGAGGCTCGCTGATGCGCCAAGTCCTGCTACTCAACGCCACCTACGAACCTTTGACCACCCTCTCCCTGCACCGCGCGGTCGTGCTCGTGCTGAGGGAGAAGGCGGACGTCGTGCATCGCGACGGGCGGGGCGCCGTGTTCCGTTCGGCGAGTCGCACGCTCGACGTGCCGTCGGTGATCAGGCTTCGCCGATATGTCCGCATCCCCTACCGGTCGCGGATTCCGCTGACCCGAACCGCGCTGATGCGCCGGGACGACTACCGGTGCGCCTACTGCGGCCAGCGGGCCGAGACCATCGACCACGTGATCCCACGCTCGCGGGGCGGCCCGCACACTTGGGAGAACTGCGTGGCCTCGTGCACGTCGTGCAACCATCGCAAGGCCGATCGGATGCTGGAGGAACTGGGATGGTCGCTGAGCGTCGTCCCGGTGGTGCCACGCGGCGTCCACTGGAGGCTGATCGGCGCGCACAGCGTCGGCGACCCCCTGTGGGCGCCCTACCTCGCGGAGAGCGCGGCCTGACCGCGGCGTGATATCCGTTCGCCCCGGCCCGTCCGGTTCGGCAGAATCGACGTATGGGATGGAAGTTCACCTCCGATGTCGAGGTGTATGCCGGGGCGGCGGAGCCGTGGTTGCTGCGTGATCCGATCCGCAACACCGTCCCGCTCACGGTCCTGCGCTCGATCCGCAGCGGCCTGTGGGGCGACGACGTGCTGATGGCCTGGCTGGAGCGCGACGGCGAGACCGTCGCCGCGGCGACCCACACGCCGCCCCACCCCCTGCTGCTCGCCGACGTCCCCGTCGAGGCCGTCCGCGAGCTCGCCCCCCTGCTGATCGAGGCCGAGCGTGCGATCCCCGGCGTCTCCGGGCCGCTCGCGCAGGCCGAGGTGTTCGCCGCCGCCTGGTGGCGGCCCGAGGCCGGGCGCCGTTCCGAGCGCCTCTACCGGCTCGACGCGCTCGTCGCGCCCTCGCCCTTCCCGCCGGGGGCCGCCCGCACGGCCGTCCCCGACGACCTGGAGCTGCTGGTCCGCTGGGGCACCGAGTTCCAGATCGAGGCCGACGTGGCCGTCCCCTCCGACCTGACCGCGCTGGTGGCCAGCAGGATCAGCCGTGAGGAGCTGGTCGTGTGGGAAACCGGCGGGCGCGCCGTCGCCTTCGCCGGTACCACCTCGCCCATCGCGGGCGTGTCCCGGGTCGGCCCGGTCTACACGCCCCCACACCTGCGCGGGAAGGGGTACGGCGCGGCGGTCACCCATGCCGTGACGGCCAAGGCGCGGGCGGCCGGCGCCGCGCAGGTCCTGCTCTTCACCGACCTGGCCAACCCCGCCTCCAACTCGATCTACCAGGCGATCGGTTACCGACCGGTAGCCGACTACGCCTCCATCGTTTTCACCTGAAGTAATCTAGGTGCCATGCCGCGATACGACTTCCGCTGCCGCGCCTGCGGCTCCACCTTCGAGCTCTCCCGCCCGATGGCCCGCTCGGGCGACCCCGCGCTCTGCCCCCAGGGGCACGACGACACCGTCAAGCTGCTGTCCACGGTCGCCATGACCGGCGGATCCGGCGCCCCGGCTCCCCGGCCGGCCGGGGGCGGCGGGTGCTGCGGCGGCGGATGCTGCGGATAGGTCCTCGCGCCGCACACCGCGGACCCGCCTGAGCGCGCCGACCACGAGACGGGCGACGCGCTCGACCGTGGTGATGCCCGTGTCCTTGCGAGGGCTCCGCTCCGACAGCACGGCGACCAGCAGATCGTGGTCGTCCGAGCGGAGCCTGCCGACGCTGTTGACGGTCCACAGGCCGCCGTGCATCCGGGCCGGAAGCCAGCCGTTCTTCAGCGAGAGACGCTCTCCGGCGGCCGCCGCGGCGCTCACGCCCCAGGCCTGGTGAGGGACGACCGACGACATCAGCGCCATCGCGAAGCGCCGGTTCGGCGCGTTGACCGGACTCGCCGGAGAGCTGAGCGCCGAAAGTATCCTGAGCTGCTCGGACGGCCTGCTCCTGGTCGCGCCCCAGTAAAGTCCCGGACCCGGCCAGGTGTCGGCGGCCCCGAGCCCGCGCAGCACCCGGGTCAGGCCGAGCTGGCCGCCGACCGCGACGTAGAGCTCGTGCGCGGCCTGGTTGTCGCTCCTTCTGATCATCACCTCGGCGAGTGAGCGCTCCTGCCGGGTCAGCGGACGCCGCGCCGCCTGCGCCTTGAGCAGCAGCGCGGTCAGGATGGCGACCTTGGCGACGCTCGCCAGCAGGAAGTGCCCGCTGTCGTGGTAGGTGTAGCCGATCCCGGTGGCCCGGTCGAACACCGCGGCCGCCGTACGGCCGGGACGGGCGTCCAGATAGTGATCCAGCGTCCGGGTGAGGTCGCGGCGCTCGCTCGCGCCGAGCCCCGCCGCAGCCCCATCCGGCTCGGTGGCGGCGGGCGGCGCCGTCCGCGCGACCGCTCGTTCCGTCGCCCGCGCGGGGACGGGCGGCGGCCCGGCGGACGCCGACGCCCGGGCGCAACTGCAAACGATCATCGTCACGACGACGAGGGATGTCCCCCGAACCCTCATGGCCGGAGTCTGTCACCCGGCGTGCGCGATCCCGCCGAGTGACAGGTCAAGATCCGGCTATGCGGCGCGGCCGCCGTACATGGAGCGCCGTTTGCCCTGGAAGGGCAGGAAGCGGTCGGCCAGGTGCGGCTGAGCGGGCAGGAAGGTGGGCTCGGTGGCGACGATCCGGTCGAACCGGAAGGCCCGGATCCCGTGGCGCATGCGGCACATGCCCACGAGGTACCAGTGGTCGCGGTGGACCATGCACGTCACCGGGTCGACGTCGCGGACGGTGATCCGGCCGGACACGTCGCGGTAGTGCAGGCGGACCACGAGGCGGGAGGTGATGGCGTTGGCGATGGTCCGGGCCCGGTCGGCGACCGGGGCGGGCATCGGGTCGGTGAGGGTCGACAGGGTGGTGGCGATGACTTCGTCGTCGAGCTGCATGTGCTCGAACGCGTGGCGCAGGCCGCTGCGGGCGGCGTTGGCCTGCGGGCCCGAACCCAGGTGCGCCAGGGACAGGGCGAGGGCGGCGATCTCGGCGGTCGTCAGCGGGCTGGCGGAGGGCTTCATGACGTTAGCCATACCCAAATGATACGGACGAGCACCGACATTTTTCGAAAGTCCTGTCGGGTACGGCATGCCGTACCCGACAGGAACACGACGTCAGCGTGACAGCTGCGACAGGTCCCGCGAGGCCCCGGTGGAGGCCGAAGTGGTCAGCGCGGCGTAGGCCTGCAGCGCGGCGCTCACCGGGCGGTGACGGTCACGCGGCCGGTAACCGCCCAGGTCGGCCACGAGCCGCTCGCGGCGGGCCGCCAGCTCCTCCTCGGCGACCTTCAGCTCGATCGAGCGGCCCGGGATGTCGATCTCGATGATGTCGCCGTCCTCGACCAGGGCGATGACGCCGCCCTCGGCCGCCTCGGGAGAGGCGTGGCCGATGGACAGCCCGCTCGTGCCGCCGGAGAAGCGCCCGTCGGTGACCAGGGCGCAGGCCTTGCCCAGACCCTTGCCCTTCAGGAACGAGGTCGGGTAGAGCATCTCCTGCATGCCCGGCCCGCCCTTCGGCCCCTCGTAGCGGATCACCACGACGTCGCCGGCCTCGACCCGGTTGTTCAGGATGCCCTCGACCGCGTCGTCCTGGGACTCGAAGACCACGGCGGGCCCGGAGAACTTCCAGATCGACTCGTCGACCCCGGCGGTCTTGACGATGCAGCCCTCGGTGGCGATGTTGCCGTAGAGGACGGCCAGACCGCCGTCGCGGGTGTAGGCGTGCTCGGCGTCGCGCACGCAGCCCTCGGACCGGTCGAGGTCCAGGGACTCCCAGCGGGCCTCCTGCGAGTAGGGCTTGACGGTGCGGACGTTGCCGGGGGCGGCGTGCCACAGCTCCAGCGCCTCGGGCAGCACGCCGGCCGACTGCGGGTCCCAGTCGTTGAGGTAGTCGCCCATGGTGCCGCCGTTGACGGTGTGCGCGTCACGGTGGATCAGGCCGGCCCGGTCGAGTTCGCCGAGGATGGCGGGGATGCCGCCGGCCCGGTGGACGTCCTCCACGTGGTACTTCGCGGTGGCCGGGGCGACCTTGCACAGGCACGGCACCCGCAGCGAGATCTCGTTGATCTCCTTGAGGCCGAAGTCCACCTGGGCCTCGCGGGCCGCGGCGAGGATGTGCAGGATCGTGTTGGTCGAGCCGCCCATCGCCACGTCCAGCGCCATGGCGTTCTCGAAGGCGTCCTTGGTGGCGATGCTGCGCGGCAGGACCGTCTCGTCGTCCTGCTCGTAGTAGCGGCGGGTGATCTCCACGAGCTGGCGCCCGGCGTCCTGGAACAGCTTCTTGCGCGCCTTGTGGGTGGCCAGGATCGTGCCGTTGCCCGGCAGCGCCAGGCCGATGGCCTCGGCGAGGCAGTTCATCGAGTTGGCGGTGAACATGCCACTGCACGAGCCGCAGGTCGGGCAGGCGTTCTCCTCCATCTCCAGCAGCTCAGCGTCGGAGACGGAGTCGTCGGCCGAGGCGATCATCGGGTCGATCAGGTCGAGCTTGCGGCCGGCCGTCTTGCCGGCCTCCATGGGGCCGCCGGAGACGAAGACCGTGGGGATGTTGAGCCGGAAGGCGGCCAGCAGCATGCCTGGGGTGATCTTGTCGCAGTTGGAGACGCAGATCAGCGCGTCGGCGCAGTGCGCGTTCACCATGTACTCGACCGCGTCGGCGATCAGCTCGCGGCTGGGCAGCGAGTAGAGCATGCCGCCGTGGCCCATCGCGATGCCGTCGTCGACCGCGATCGTGTTGAACTCACGCGGGATGGCGCCCGCCTCGCGGATCGCCCCGGCGACCACGTCGCCGACCTCGCGGAGGTGGACGTGGCCGGGAACGAACTGGGTGAAGCTGTTGGCCACCGCGATGATGGGTTTGCCGAAGTCACCGCCGGCCACACCCGTCGCCCGGAGCAGGGCCCGGGCTCCGGCCATGTTCCTGCCGTGAGTGACCGTACGAGACCTGAGGGCGGGCATAGGGCTTCTCCCATCATCGAAACCGAGTCTTCAAATGGTACGGCTACCGCTCGGTGCTTGAGACGGCTGTCCACCACACGAGACGAGCGGCCGGCGATCCCCTGGTGGGCGACCATGGCGCGAAACCGTTCCCCGGTGGCGTGCCGCGAAGGTGTCCGGACGTCGACGGGAACGTCTCCGGTCTCGGCGCGGCGGCGATGGCGCCGGCGCGCGACGACCGGTGGGGCCGAGGTGTGTCCGGCTCCTGTAATGACCCTACCGAATGTCTCGCCGATGCTCGGGACCGCATCGCGGTCGAGGACGGCGCGGGCGCCGGGCACAGGGAGGGCGCAGAGGGCGCAGGGCATAGGGCACAGAGGGCAGGGCGCAGAGGGAGATGCGGCGGAGGCACAGGGGGAGGTGCGGCGGGGGTGCGAAGAGGCCGGAGGCGCGGGAAACGGGAAAGGGGCGCGGGAGTCGCCGGTGGAAGGCCGATGGAAAGAGGGACGGGAGCCGCCGGCGCGGGCGCCCGAGGCGCTACGCGCGGTGGCTCCCGTCAGGTCTGTCGGAGACGTGCGGGATCGGCCGCCGAGGGCCGGGACGGCGCGGAGCCGGTCAGGGTTCCGGGTAGCGCGCGGGCAGGACCCGCTCGGCCGCCTCGTAGATCCTCCCGATCTCGGCGTCGGTGAGTGACCGTTCCCGCTTGGTGATCCATTTACGGACACGGCTGCCGTCGAAGACGTCGACCTCGCGGACGTTGAGGATCTTCCACGGGATCGCCGGGCCGTAGATCGCCAGGGACGGGACGATCGTGACCTGGTGCCCCAGCGCCCCGCCGATCAGCTCGGCCGCCTGGGACGCCTCCCAGCGGGCCTCGTCGAGGCGGGGTTTCTGGTTGAACGGCCCATGAAACAGCTTGCGATGCGACTGGACGCGGACCGGCAGGCGCTTGTCCCATTTCTCCGAGTCGACGGCGTAGACCCCGGTGGGCCCCACCACGAGGTGGTCGATCTGGGCCTCGCTGTCGGGGATCGCGCGGGCGTGCAGGGTGCGGTAACCGCTCCGTTCCAGCCTCTTGAGCTGGGCCTCCGTCCGGCGCTCCGCGACCGAGGCGCGCCGCCAGGCGGGCACGGTCGAGTTGGAGCGGGCGCGCAGCACCGTGTCGACGATCGCGGCCGCCACGGCCGCGGTGACGCCCAGCCGCCAGCTCGACAGCAGAATGCCGGCGAGCACCCCGACGCCGACCGCGATCAGAGCACGTCGACGCAGGTGGCGGTACTTGGGGTGGTCGAGCAGGCTGCGCAGGGATGCGCGCTCGACGGGTGCGTACGTAGACGCGGGCGGAGTGGGTCGAGACGTCGGCCTGTCCTCGGCCGGTCGGTCGCTGACCCAAATAGGTGACGTAGCGTTACCGTCTTCTGGTACTTGACCGGAATCCACGTAACTCACGGTAGCTGACGTCCATGGGGGTGCCTAGTATTGGGTATCTCATACTTTTGTGACCACCATCACTCGCTTGGCGCCGTTCTGATCCGGGTATCTACTCATTTCCTCTCTAGATAACCGGGCCGTCTGCGCTTACTGTGCGGGGCGTGGCTCACATACATGATCTTACCGCGCTGGAGCAGGCGGCAGCCGTGCAACGCAGGGAGATCTCGCCGGTCGAGATCACCGAGCACTACCTCGACCGCATCGCACGGCTGGACCCGGAGGTCGGCGCCTACGTGACCGTCACCCCCGAGATGGCCCTGGAGCAGGCGCGCAAGGTCGAGGCCAGGGTGCTCGCGGGAGAGGACGGCTCGCCCCTGCTCGGAGTGCCGATCCCGATCAAAGACCTCAACCTGGTCAAGGACGTGCCGATCCATTTCGGTTCGGCCACCTACGACGACTTCGTGGCTCCGGTGGACGACAGTGTGGTCGAGCGGCTGCGGGCGGCCGGGACGATCATGCTCGGCAAGACCGCGACGCCCGAGTTCGGGCTGCCCTGTTACACCGAGACCTCGCTGTCCCCGCCCAGCCGGACCCCCTGGGACCTGTCCCGCTCCGCCGGAGGCTCCAGCGGCGGCGCCGCCGCCGCGGTGGCCGCCGGCCTGGCCCCCGCGGCGCAGGGCAGCGACGGCGCGGGCTCCATCCGGATCCCCGCCTCGGTCTGCGGGCTGTACGGCATCAAGCCCACCCGGGGCCGGATCAGCTTCGCCCCGATCATCCCCGACCTCGCCGGCCTGTCGACCAACGGCCCGATCAGCCGGACCGTGGCCGACGCCGCCGCGCTGCTCGACGTGATGACGCACCACAACCCCGGCGACCTCTACCACGCCCCGCCGCCGGAGCTCGGCTCGTTCCAGGTCTACGCGGGCCGGGATCCGGGCCGCCTGCGGATCGCCCGCTACGCCGAACCGCTCGTCCCCGGCGTCGAGGTGGACCCCCAGGTGCTCGCGGCCTACGAGCACGCCTCGGCGGAGCTGGCGGCGCTCGGGCACGAGGTGGTGGACATCGCACCGCCGTTCGCCCCGGACCTGGTGCCACAGTTCGTGACGCTCTGGTACGCGTTCGCCTGCATGCACCCGGTGGACCTGGGCAAGCAGGACCGGCTCCGGCCGCTGACCGCCTGGTTGCGCCGGCGCGGCTTCGCCACCCCGGCCCCCGACTTCCTGCAGGCCCAGTCGGCGTTGCAGCTGGCCACCCGGTTCGGGCTGATGGTCACCGACCAGTACGACGCGGTGCTCACCCCGACCGTAACCCAGCCGCCCCGGCCGGTGGGCTGGTTCGAGGACGTCGAGGACCCGGAGGAGACCTTCGAGCGGATGAAGCGGTTCGCCGCCTTCCCGGCCGTCTACAACGTCAGCGGGCAGCCCGCGGTCAACCTCCCCTTGCACTGGACGCCCGAGGGCCTGCCCGTCGGCGTCATGCTGGCCGGCCGGTTCGGTGACGAGGGCACGCTGATCTCGCTCTCGGCGCAGGTCGAGGCGGCCCGCGGCGGTTTCTGGGGGGAGCGCAGGCCGGCGCTCTGGTAGGTCTCGACGAGTTCTCACCGCGGGTCTACCGTTGGTCGTGTGGACGCACTCCAGGTCCTCGGATTCCTCGTCGGAGCCTCCGCGAGCCTGTTCCTGCTCATCGCACTGCTGGTGACGCTGCCCGGCAAGGTGCGGGAGAGCACGGCCCACACCACTTCGGCGGGCGCGGTGTGGTTCGGCGGCCCGTTCCGCAGCGATCGGGACGGCAGCGCCCCCGGCCTGGTGCTGGTGGACGAGCAGGCCGCGCGTGCGCCGCGGATCGACTGGGTCTCGCTGGCGGAGCTCTCCGAGCCGGGACGGGGTGTCGGCGGAGCGTCGGCGAGGTGGTGACGGTGACCCGAACCCTGAGCCCGATACAGGCCGGCGAGGTCCGGGAGGCGCTCCGCGCCGCCGAGCGCCGCACCGGCCTGCGCTTCGCCGCCTATCTCGGACCTGCCATCGGCCCGTGCCGTCACTTCTCCGAGCGGCTGCACGCCGCGCTGGGCGAGGAGGCCGGTCGGGCGGTGCTCGTCTTCGTGGATCCCGAAGGGAGGGCTCTGGAGATCGTCACAGGTCCCCAGGCCGGACGGAGGCTCCTGGACGGGGAGTGCCGTCTGGCCGCCGCGTCGATGGCGGCCGCCATCGACATGGGGGATCTGGCGGGCGGGCTCGTCGCCGGAGTGACGCTGCTGGCGGATCTGGCTACCCGCCGCAGGTGACCTTCTCGCATAATCGGGTAGTGCTGAGGATCGTGCGCGACACGCTGGCCGGCCGGCTCTCCGAGGAATTCAAGAAATCCGAGGAAGAAACCGTGCCGGTTTCCGGGGAGGGCACGGTGAGCCGGGGGCGAGACGAGGCCCTCTCCTACATCGTGGCGGTCCTCGCCGACGTGCGCGACGACATCGGCAGGGTGAACCGCAAGGCCGCCGTCCTGCTCGCGGCGGCCGTCCTCGGCGTGGTGCTGGGCAACCGGTGGCGGCCGGGCGATCTGCCCAGCCAGGTGGAGTGGCTCTGGTGGGCCGGCGTCTTCTTCTGCGTGATGGGGATCCTGATGCTCGTCGGCACCCTTTATCCCCGTAGCGCGCGGCTGGCCGGGCAGACGGTGGAGCGCCGCCGTTCCTACGCCGGCCGCGTGCACGCCGACGGGCCGCCGCCCGCGGACTCACCGGTGGACGACTCCCGGGCCGGCGCCTTCGCCCGTAGCGCGCTCGCCGAGCTGAGACAACGCCTGGCCGGCCAGGACACCCGGCTCCGGGCCGATCGGCTGGTGCTGCGGATCAGGCGGCTCAGCGCCGTCGCGGACGCCAAGAGGCGCTACGTCCGCAGGGCGGTGATCCTGCTGGTGGTCTCGGTCGCCTGCTGCCTGGTCTCGGTGGTCATCGGCCAGGCCATGACGTCGTGGGACTTCTTCGGCAGGCCGATGGCTCCGGCCATCCTGCCGACGCCCGCGGCGGGCCCCTGCGTCCCGCCCGGGGTCTGCGGCGGGTCCGCCTAGTCAGACCCGCAGCAGCTTCACCAGATGGGCGGCGATGTCGGTCAGCAGCGTCGAAGGGGTCACGGGCGCGGCGGCGACCGCGGAGAAGAGGCTGGGCAGGCCGGGCAGGGGGAATCCGTCGTCCCTGGTGGCCTCGGCGCCCACCTCGTTCTTGCCCAGGATCGTCCGGCTGCGCTCCCAGGCGTCGAGGACCTCCTCCGGAGAGGGCACGCCGAACCCATGGCCCACCGGCGCCGCGTGGCGCAGCCGCACCAGGGGAGTGTCGGCGAAGGTCAGCGCCACCCGGGCGCGCGTGGCGAGATCCTCGCGGTGGCTCTCCTCCACCCAGTCCATCGCGGTGCAGGGGTTGCGGCAACCGGCCACGCAGGTGGCCAGCGCGCCTGCCACCTGGCTGTGCTGCCGGTCGAAGTAGGCCCGCCAGCCCTCGGCCGGCTCCCCGGCCACCCGCAGGGTCCGGTTGGCGGCCGACTGCTCGGACTTCGTATGGTCGCACTCGCGGTCGCCGATCACACCGAACCTGCTGCCCGGTGCGCTGAGGCCCTGCGGCCAGCGCGCCGGATCGCCCGCGTTGCCGAGCACCGGCTCGAAGGCGAGCAGCGGGAGGTACTCGCTGGCGATGTGGATGGCGGCGACCATGGGACTCAGCTCGCGCCGGTGCCACCGGACCGCGATCACCTCCAGCAGCAGCCCGTAGGCCGGCCGCAGCGACTCCAGCGCGCCGCGCGGCTGCTCCCGCGGGGTCTGCGGCATGGTGCAGGCCCGCGCCCGGCGTCGCATGTCGGCGGGTACGGCCCGAGCCTCGACGGCGAAGTCCTCCGCGTCGAGCGAGAGCAGCCGCTGCCCGAACTCGCACACCGCCTCGATGGCCTCCGCGTCCCCGACGACCTCCGGTGCGAGTGCCCTCAGGTCGCCGAAGGCGTGTCTCCGGGCCAGGGAGACGAGCAGATCACGTGCCGATTCCACTTGGCAACCTTCTCATGGCACGTGAGTGCCAGAGGGGGCGCTATCTGGACAGAGGGGTAGTGTGACTCATTTCCGCAGATAGAGCCTATTTTTGCAACCATCGGGCAGTGGCGGCCGTACGGCGGGGCACGGCCAGGTAGGATAGCAGCAGCCCGGCGGCGCTGAGCACCGCTCCGGCCAGGCCCGTCCAGCGCAGTCCCGCGACGGTGACGACGCCGGCACCGATCACCGAGCCGACCGCGTGGGCCAGCATGAACGCGGCCACGTTGACCGTGACCGCCAGGGTCGGGGCGGCACCCGCGCGTTGCAGGATCAGGGTCTGCAGTGGCGCGATCGTGGCGGTGGCCAGCAGTCCGAGCCCCATTACCGCGGCCGCCGCCGGCTTGTGCACTACGGCCAGCGGCATCACCGCCAGCAGCACCGTCAAGCATGCGAAGACGCCGCGCAGCGTCGCCCCGACGGCCCGGTCGGCGAGCCGTCCGGCGATGAGGTTGCCCAGCAGGCTGCCCGCCCCATAGGCCAGCAACAGCAGCGAGACCATGGGCGAGGTGAATCCGGTCACCTGGGTCAGCATCGGCGCCACGTAGGTGAACACCGCACCGATCCCGGCGAACCCGACGGCCGTGGTGGCGATGGACACCAGCACCGGCCGCCGGGCCAGCACCGAGAGCTCGGCGGCCACTTCGGTGGGCTGAGCCGGGATGCGCGGCAGCGCGAACGCGAGCAGCGCCAGGCAGGCCAGCGCCAGCGCGGCCAGCACGGCGAAGGGGAAACGCCAGCCCAGATCCTGCCCGAGCATCGAGCCCAGCGGCACGCCGAGCAGGCCGGCCACGGCCAACCCGGAGGTCACCGCGGCGATCGCGGATCCGGCCCGCCCGGGCGCGACCGTGGTGGTGGCCACGATCAGCGCCAGCGCGAAGAACGTGGCATGGCTGATCGACGAGATGACCCGCCCGGCCAGCAACACCGGATAGTTCGGTGCCAGCGCGCTCACCACGCCGCCCGCGACGAAGACCGCCATCAGAAAGAGCATGAGGCCCTTACGCGGCAGCCGCACGGTGAGTATCGCCACCAGCGGTCCGGCGATCACTGTGCCGAGCGCGTAGGCGGTCACCGCTTGCCCGGCGACGGCGACGAAGATTCGCAGATCGGCGCCGATCTGCGGCAACAGCCCCGCGACCAGGAACTCGGCGGTGCCGACGACGAAGACGCTCACGCACAGAGCGGCCAGCATCGGAAACGTCTTTTTCATGCCGGGAAGTTAAGCTCTGACATCCATGTCAGAGTCAGATGGAGGCGTTGTGCGGATCGGGGAGCTGTCGCGTCGCACCGGGGTTCATGAGCGATTGCTGCGTTATTACGAGCAGCAGGGCCTGCTCTGGCCGGAACGCGCGCCCAGCGGCTACCGCTACTACCAGGAGTCGGATATCGACACCGTCCTGCGCATTCGCCGCCTGCTGTCGGCCGGGCTGAACACCGACACCATCGCCCTGGTACTGCCCTGCGTGCGGGTCAAGTCCGGGAACCTGGTACCCGTCTGCCCCGAGGTGATCGACGACCTGCAGCGTCAGCGCGAACGCATCGACCGCGCGATCGAGGAGCTGCAGACCTCGCGTGACCTGCTCGACGCCGTCATCGCCGCCGCACCCCTCGCACTTTTGTGATCTCGGGCCGCGTCGGGGGCGCCGGCTTCGTGCGGAGCCGCCATCGAGGTGCCCACGCGGCTCTTCATCCGCGTGAGAGAAAAATATCGGGGAGGTCGTGTCCATCCGGCCGGGGTCCGTTCGTGGTGATGGCGTGCGGCGGCCCTGCCGTACGACGAACACCACGAAAGGCAAGACCGTGAAATACATGCTGCTGATCAACGCCGGCATCGCCGACCAGGACGACGACGAGTGCACCACCGAGAACTGGATGGCCTACGACAAGAACGTGCGGGAGGCCGGCATCTGGGTCTCCGGCGAGTCCCTGGCCGATCTGGTGACCGCCACGACCGTGCGCGTCGGCAGGGACGGCGCGCGGACCGTGACCGACGGACCGTACGCCGAGACCCACGCCCGAGGTGGCGCGGGCTTACCTGGTGCCGGTGGCGACGATGGCCAAGCGGATCGTCCGGGCGAAGAAGAAGATTCGCGAGGCCCGCATCCCGTTCCGCGTGCCCGGCGCGGACGAGCTGCCCGAGCGGTTGCCCGGCGTGCTCCAGGTGATCTACTCGATCTGCACCGAGGGCTACGCGGCCAGCTCGGGTCCCGACCTGCAGGGGCTCGACCTCGCCGAGGAGGCGATCCGGCTGGCCCGGATCCTGCGCCGGCTGCTGCCCGCCGAGCGGGAGGTCGCCGGGCTGCCGGCGCTGATGCTGCTGACCCACGCCCGGCGCGAGGCCCGTACCGGCCCTGACGGCGAGCTGGTGCTGCTCGACGAGCTCGCCGGCGAGCCGCGGCTGCACGACTACCACCCCCATCTGGTCGCGCGCGCCGACCTGCTGCACCGGCTCGGCCGCCTTCACGAGTCCGCCGCCGCCTACCGGGCGGCACTTGAGGTGGCGGGGAGCGAGCCCGAGCGAGCCCACCTCCGGCGCCGCCTTGCCGTCGTCGAAGAATCCTGAGGAATTTCGCCGGCGGCTGTCCATCCGGCCACGTCTCGTTCGTAGCAATGCCGTACGTCGCTCGCGGGCTTGCCGTACGTGCAAGCCCGCCGCACCCCATGCGACGACCCGTGACGTGAAAGGACCACCATGACCTCCCCCTCCGCCCCCTCCGGACGCACGACCGGCGGACCCGAAGCCGCGACCAGCGGACTCACGACCACCGGACGCACGACCGGCCGACCCGAGCCAACGACCATCGAGCCCGAAGCAACGCTCTCCGGCTCAGGACCCACGACCTTCCGCCACGAACCCGCAAGCGCCCGTCTTGAAGCCGCGAGCGGTGCGGGCGACCTGCCGGCGGGGCGGTCGAGAGCGCCGGTGCTCACGGTCAGAGCGCGGTACTGCTGGGCCGCGGTGCGGTCGCCGGGTTCCTCTTTCCCGTCGTGTCCTTTGCGCAGGCCTTCACCCGGACCGGATTCGACCTGCGGCGGCACGCGCTGAGCGCCCTCGCGCTCGGCGACCTCGGCTGGCTGCAGAGCGCCAACTTCGCGCTCACGGGCCTGCTGGCGTGCGCCTTCGCGATCGGCGTCCGGCGGGCCTTCCGTCAGCCTCGCCGCCAGCCTCGCCGCCTTCGTACTGACGGTGCCGCCGTGGGGCGAGGACAGCGCCAGCCTGCGCTTCGCCGCCGGCGCGGTGCTCATCTCGGCCTGGCTCACCGCACTCTCCCTACGGCTTCGGAACAACTGATCGAGGAGGATTCGCCGTGCGACGTGGCGGCTTCAACCGCATGGTCGCCGATCCGGCCCGGGGCGGGCGGCCCGGTTCGAGTCCCGGGAGCTCATCGCACAGCTTCGCGAGACCGCCGGCTCAGCTCGCCGGGCGCCAGGGGCCGGCCCGCTCGACCCGCTGGTGGACGGCAGAGGCGAACTTCGCACGTTCGCACCGCGTCTCATCCGATATGACTCCCCGCCGCGCCCTTGTGAAACTGATCGTGATGGCACTTCTGCTCGGCGCGGCACTCGGCATAGGTGTGTGGTGGGGGCTGGCACTGCTATGGGACGGAGGCCCCGCAATGCCCTTCGGCCCGTAGACGACTCGACGCTGTGCGCGAGGTGACCCGCGTCCTCGATGACATCCTTCGGGAGATGCGAACCCTTCGTGGGCTTGCACCAGGAGGGCCGATTTCTTCCCGGTCTTGTGGATGCGGTTGAACGGCCCGAAAGCGGCCCGGGGCGGCCTGACGCTCTACATGATCCTCAAAGAGTTCCAGGCCCTGCCGGCCACCTGGACGGGCCGATGCCCCACCTGCCGGCAATGACCGCCCTGACCACCTGACAAAGCACTACCGGGGCCGGTAGGCCTCCAGATAGGCGCGGACCCGTTCGGCGTGCCGGAGCCACTTCGCCGGGACGCCGCCCGCCTGCCGTACCGTGGTGGCCGAACTGCGGTAGACGCCCACGAGGTTGAGCGCGGGGTCGCCCGGCACGTCACGCACCTTGGGGCCGACCGTGCACAGGTAGCGCCCCATCGCCGGGATGGCCACCTCGGGGTCGAGCGCGCCCGCCATCGGCGAGCGCGAGTAGCTGGCGGGCAGGTAGGGCTCCAGGACGTCCGGCGTCCACCGGGCGATGCCGTACTCGTGGGCGGCGTCGTCGGCGAGCTCGCGGTCGAATCCGCTCTCGGCTCTGAGCATGGCGGCGATCAGTGCGGGGCTCAGCCCCGGCACGTCGGTACACCAGGTGCCGGCCTCCGCGATCGCGGCCCGGTACTCCTCGGGGATGTCGGCGCCGGCCCGGAACCAGCGCTCGTACTGCTGCCTGCCGTCGCGCAGTACGGCCAGCGTGAGGCCACCCGCGGCCAGGGCCGCGACCGCCACCAGCGCTGCCAGCGCGCGTCTGGCCGCCCGTGCGGGTCTGGCGGGCGGCGCCGGCGGCGGCGCGGGCTCGCCGGTGGCCTCGGCCAGCGCCGCGGCGAAGGTCCGGATGTCCGGCCAGCGCTGGTCGCGGTCATCGGCCAGGGCGCGGGTGAGGACCGCGCCGGCGGGGGAGGGGATCGGGTCCGGTGACCGGCCGGGCGGCTCGCCGGTGATCAGGTGGTGGGCCAGCGCGGCCAGGCCGTAGACGTCGGCGCGCTCGTCGGTCGGGGAGCCGTGCCGTAGCTGTTCGGGCGCCGTGTAGCCGGGGGTGCCGCCCGGCAGGGTGAGGCCGGAGGTCTGCGCCAGATCCCCGGCGATGCCCAGGTCGGCCACGATCAGCCGCTCTCCGCCGTCAGGCAGGGAGCGGATCAGAATGTTGGCGGGTTTCAAATCCCGATGGACGATGCCGTGATCGTGGAGGGTGGCCACACCGGCCGCGATCTCCAGGATCTGGCGCACCGCCTCGGCGAGCGGTGCGGGCCCGCCGGCCAGCCGCTCACGCAGGGTGCCGCGGTCGGCGTGGCCCATCACGAAGAACGGCCGCCCGTCGGGCAGCGCGCCGATGTCGTGCACCTGCACCACGTGCGGCGACTCCGCCCGGCGGATCATCCGGGCCTCCTGGGCGAACCGCCGGCGTATCCGCTGGTGGTCCGCCCAGTGCGCGGCCAGAACCTTGACGGCGACGGGGGCGTTCAGATCGTCGTCGTGCGCGAGCCACACCGTGGCGAACGCACCCTGACCCAGGAGCCGCTCGACGCGGTAGCGGCCGATCTTGAGGGGGACTTCCATTCACCCATCGTCGCCTGTCCGTGACTTTCTGTCAGCAGTTGGGGATCTCCGCACCCCCGTTGTCCTTGGCCTCGTCGTTGCCCCAGCGGCTGAGATAGTACGCCGAGACGTAGTCGCGGCCGCCGGTGTCCATGTCGGTCAGCAGCCACCAGTGGTTGTACTCCCGGTCGTTGCCCACCCGGTCGCCCCAGCGCTTGCAGAACACGTAGTTGGTGCCGGCGTAGAGGAATCCCCCGTGGTAGAAGCCCGTCGCGGTGCTGTGGGTGTCCACCCAGTACTTGGTCTCGGCGTGGACGGCCGGAGCGGCGGCCATGATCGCCGCTCCGGCGAGGAGCGCGGTGGCGACTGCGGTGATGCGCATCCGTGTTTCCTTTCTCGTTAATCTCTGTGCCTGCTCACAGTTTGCGAAAGGATCGTCACCGTGGGTATCTGTAAGGTTTCAGGGATCATCGTCCAGCGGGATGAGCATGTGCTGCGGGTCGCCCCGGGCGAGCACGTCACCTTCGGCAGGGGAACGGCGGACCTGGTGCTGGCCGACCCCGCGGTCTCCCGGCTGGCGGGCCGGATCGACGCGGTGGACGACTACTGGATGATCTCCAACCTGAGCCGCTCGGCGACCTACGTGGTGGACAACCCCGAAGGGGGCGGCGAGTTCGTCAAGGTGCCCGCCGGGCGCGTGCGGGCCCCGATCCCCTTCGAGCTGGCCAGGGTCCGTCTGCCCGCCGAGTCGGCGTCCTTCCTGGTGTTCGCCCCCGAGCACGTGCTGCTGCACCCCGACGCGCCCCGCGAGGGGCAGGAGACCGTGCTGGCCTTCCCCTTGGACGTCACCGCCAAGTATTTCCTGGTGCTGGTCGCTCTCTGCGAGCCCCGCCTGCGCGACCCGCTCTCCACCGTGATCCCGACCGTTCCGGAGATCATCTCCCGCCTCGCCCACCTGGGCCTCGGCCGTTCGGCGGTCAACTTCCACATCGACTACCTCGCCCGGGTGAAACTCCGCGTGAAGTCCCCCGAACAGCCCGGCAAGTCCGACTGGCAGCGCGCCGCGCTCGTCTCGCTGGCGCTGCGGCACGATCTCGTGACGGCCGGGCACCTGAGGTTGCTGGAGACACACGGACGCCCCTCGCCGTGACGGCGAGGGGCGTCCGGGCCGGGCGGGATCAGGCCGCCGAGGTGTCCTTGGCCTGTGCGCGCAGGGCGCGGCTGATGCCGTCGGCGCCCTCCAGCAGCAGGCGCTTGAGGGCGTGCGGAGGCTGCTCGGCCGAGATGAGGTCCTGGGTCCTGGCGACGGTCCGCGGGGAGATGGCCAGGGCGGGGAAACAGCCGTTCGCGAAGCTCTGGGCGCTGTCGAAGGTCCAGGTCTTCCAGATCCGGCCGATCTCCTCGAAATACTTCTCGGCGTACGGCTCCAGCAGGTCCGGGTGGTGCGGGTCCATGAAACCGATGATCGTCGAGCGGAGCAGGGCGCCGCTCAGCTTGCCCTCGGTCATCACGGCCCAGGCCTTCGCCTTGCCGCTGGCCGTCGGGATCGCGGCGCGCGACAGCGCGGCGGAGCGCTCGCCGGTGGCCGTGGGGTCGCGCAGGAGCTCCTCGGCGATGGCCTCCTCGCCCAGCACGCCGCCGGAGACCAGAGAGTGGACCAGCGTCCACCGCAGGTCGGTGTCGACGGTCAGGCCGTCGAGCACGGCCGAGCCGTCCAGCAGGCCCTTGATGAAGGCGAGGTCCTCGGCGGAGGTCGCCACCGCGCACAGGGCGTTGACGTAGGCGAGCTGGTGGTCGGAGCCGGGCTCGGCCGCCGCGACCAGGGAGCGCAGCGAGGAGGCCAGCAGGGCCAGGCCCTGGGCGCGCCAGGCCGGGTCGGCGTACTGCTGAACGGCCAGGCGGGCCTGACGGAGCACGGTCTGGGTGACGGTGATGTCCTTGATCGACGCGATGCCGGAGTTGACCAGGGCGACGTAGTCGTGGGTGGACATCTCGGCGTCACGGGTCATGTCCCAGGCGGCCGACCAGCACAGGGCGCGCGGCAGGGACTCGGTGAACTTGGCGATGCCGCCGTTGACCAGCGTCTGCAGCGAGCGCTCGTCGAGCCGGACCTTGGCGTAGGTCAGGTCGTCGTCATTGATCAGGACCAGGTCCGGCTGGACCTCGCCGACCAGCTCGGCCACCGCCGTGCGCGCGCCGACCACGTCGAGCTCGACCCGCTTGGTGCGGACCAGCGCGTCGCCCTGCAGGGAGTACAGGCCGACGGCGACGCGGTGCGAGCGCAGCGTCGGGTAGTCGGCCGGTGCCTCCTGCAGCACGTCGAACGTCAGGAAGCGGCCCTGCGCGTCGGTGGTGAACGACGGGCGCAGCGTGTTGACCCAGGAGGTCTCCAGCCACTCCTTGGACCAGGAGGACAGGTCGCGGCCCGAGGTGCGCTCCAGCGCCCCGAGCAGGTCCGCGAGCGTGGTGTTGCCCCAGGCGTGCTCGTTGAAGTAGTCGCGGACACCGGCCAGGAAGTTGTCCAGTCCCACGTAGGCGACGAGCTGCTTGAGCACCGAGGCGCCCTTGGCGTAGGTGATGCCGTCGAAGTTGACCTCGACCGCGTGCATGTCGACGATGTCGGCGGCGATCGGGTGCGTCGAGGGCAGCTGGTCCTGGCGGTAGGCCCAGGCCTTCTCCACGTTGGCGAAGGTCGTCCACGCGCCCTGGCCCCAGCGGGTGGCCTCGGCCTGGCAGAGCACCGAGGCGTAGGTGGCGAAGGACTCGTTCAGCCACAGGTCGTCCCACCAGCGCATGGTGACCAGGTCGCCGAACCACATGTGCGCCATCTCGTGCAGGATCGTCTCGGCGCGGCGCTCGATGATCGCGTCGGTGACGCGGGACCGGAAGACGTAGTCCTCCAGGAAGGTCACGCAGCCGGCGTTCTCCATCGCGCCCGCGTTGAACTCGGGCACGAAGAGCTGGTCGTACTTCCCGAACGGGTAGCGGACGCCGAAGACCTTGTGGAAGAAGTCGAAGCCCTGCCGGGTGATCTCGAAGAGGTTGTCGGCGTCGAGGTGCTCGGCGAGCGAGGCCCGGCAGTACAGGCCCAGCGGGATGCCGTCGTGCTCGGAGGTCACCTTGTGGTACGGCCCGGCGCACAGGGCGGTGATGTAGGTCGACATCACCGGCGTGGCGGGGAAGTGCCAGCGCTTGGCGGCCTGGAGCGCGCCGTGGCGGCCGTGGTGCTCCTCCAGCTCCTCGGCGGAGTCGGGCGCCGCGTTGGAGATGACCTCCCAGTAGGAGGGCGCGAGCACGGTCAGCTCGAAGGTGGCCTTCAGATCGGGCTGGTCGAAGCAGGCGTACATCCGGTGGGCGTCGGCCGTCTCGAACTGGCTGTGCAGGTAGACGCTCTTGTCGACCGGGTCGACGAAACGGTGCAGGCCTTCGCCGGTGCGCGTGTAAGAACAGTCGGCGTCGATGCGCAGCTCGTTGGTCTCGGCCAAACCCGGTAGCGGCAACCGGCCGGTCTCCGGGTCGTAGCTGCTCACGTCCAGCTCGGCGCCGTTCAGTACGGCCTTGCGCACCCTGGCGCCGGCCAGGTCGATGAACGTCTCCGCACCCGCCTGAGCGCTGGTGAAGCGGACCGTGGTGACGCTTTCGAAGCGCTCCTCGCCCTCGGTCAGATCCAGCTCCACCGCGTATGACTGCACACTGAGCAGACGTGCGCGCTCCCGGGCCTCGTCACGGGTCAGATTGCCTGCCACTACCGCTCCCTCGTCACAACTTCCCCCGCTCCGTTGCGCAGGGATTCCTGAATCCTGCCATGCGAGTCAGAAGATCGCCGCCTTGGAGGTCAATACACGGGCTGATTGCTTCGCCGGAGGCCAAAGCGGCCCCGCAAGGTAATAATCCCCCTGCGGAATAGGAAACTCGGTGCCATGGGTTGTCGCTACGTGAAGAACCTTCACGATCAGAAAGCTGAGAGATGACTGAGCGCACCCCGGTCGACCTCTGGTTCGACCCCTTCTGCCCGTACGCGTGGATGACCTCCCGGTGGCTGCTGGAAGTGGAGAAGATCCGGCCGATCGAGCCGCGCTGGCACATCATGAGCCTCAACGTGCTCAACGAGAACAAGGATGTGCCCGAGACCTACCGCGAGATGATCGCCAAGGCCATCGGCCCGGTCCGCGTGGTCACCGCCGTGCAGGAGAAGTACGGCTCCGAGACCGTCGGCCGGCTCTACACCGAGCTCGGCACCCGTTTCCACAACCAGGGCAGGCTCAAGGAGCTCGACAGGCTCCGCGAGACCGTCGAGGAGGCGCTGGAGGCCGCCGGGCTTGAGCGCGCGTTCGCCGACGCGATGGACTCCGAGGAGTTCGACGAGGCTCTGCGCGCCTCGCACGACGACGGCATCGGCCGGGTCGGCCAGGAGGTGGGCACCCCGGTGATCGCGGTCGAGGGCGTCGCGTTCTTCGGCCCGGTCATCTCGCCCGCGCCCAAGGGCGAGGAGGCGGGCAAGCTCTGGGACGGCGTTCGCCTGGTGGCGGGCATCGACGGTTTCTTCGAGCTCAAGCGCTCCCGCACCCGGGAGCCGATCTTCGACTGACCTGCGCCTTCGTCCCGCCCCGGCGCGTCCGATCGGGGCGGGGCAGGCACCGTGGGCCGATCGCCTCGCGCTTATCCGGATATTACAAATTTTTAATGATGTCGGTAATTCATCGTTTACTCGCGTGCTTCGCCGTACTCTCATCGCAGAGGGCGGCCGAGCGCCCGACGCGGTGAGGGGCCGCATCCGGTTGAATTGCGATCTTCATGCAGTTAAGCGGGCATCCCCTGACCTGCTGGGCTCTCGCCTTATGACAGTCCGCACGCAAGGATGAGAGCCATGCGTCACCTTTATCTGAACGGAGCCTGGCGGCCGTCGGCGTCGGGCGAGAGCATCGACGTCGTCAACCCCGCGACCGAGGAGACGGTCGACAGGGTGCCCGCGGGATCGCCCGCCGACGTCGAGGCCGCGGTGGCCGCCGCCCGCGCCGCCCTGCCCTCGTGGTCGAGCACACCTTCCGCCGAGCGGGGCAAGATCCTTGACGCGGCCGCCGACCTGATACGTGAACGCTCCGACCAGATAGCCAGAATCATCACCACCGACATGGGCGCGCCGTACAACGTGGCGATGAAGGTGCAGACGCTGATGCCGGCCGGGGTGCTGAGCTCCTACGCCCGGCTGGCCGAGACCTACGCCTTCGAGGGCGGCCGGATCGGCAACTCCCGCATATTCCGCGAGCCGGTCGGGGTGGTCGCCGCCATCACGCCGTGGAACTATCCGCTTCACCAGATCGTGTGCAAGGTGGGCCCGGCGCTGGCCGCCGGCTGCACGGTGGTGCTCAAGCCCAGCGAGGTGGCGCCGCTGGTGGCCTTCGCCCTGGCCGGGATCTTTGACGAGGTCGGGCTGCCCGCGGGGGTGTTCAACCTGGTGAGCGGGTACGGCCCGGTGGTGGGCGAGGCCTTGGTCACCCATCCCGACGTCGACATGGTGTCCTTCACCGGCTCCACCCGAGCGGGGCGGCGGGTCGCCTCGCTCGCGGCCGAGACGATCAAGCGGGTGGCCCTGGAGCTCGGCGGCAAGTCGGCCAGCGTGGTCCTGCCGGACGCCGACCTGGCCGCGGCGGCCAAGGTGACGGTGGCCAACGCCTTCCTGAATTCGGGGCAGACCTGCTCGGCCTGGACCCGCATGATCGTCCACCGGGACCAGTACGACGACGCCGTCGGTCTCGCCGTCGAGGCCGCCGGGAAATACACCGTCGGCGACCCCTTCGACGAGCTCACCCGCCTCGGCCCGCTGGTCTCCGCGACGCAGCGCGACCGGGTCGTCCGCTACATCAACCGGGGCCAGGAGGAAGGCGCCCGGCTGATCATCGGAGGCGCCGACCGGCCCCTGGAGCGGGGCTTCTATGTGGAGCCCACCGTCTTCGCCGGGGTGGAGCCGGGGATGGTGATCGAGCAGGAGGAGATCTTCGGCCCGGTTCTGACGATCATCCCCTACACCCGCGGCGAGGAGGAGGCCGTCGCCATCGCCAACGGCACACCGTACGGCCTGGCCGGCGCGGTGTGGGCGGGCAGCGAGGAGCAGGCGGTCTCGGTCGCGCGGCGACTGCGCACCGGCCAGGTGGCCGTCAACGGCGGCCAGTTCAACCCGCTGGCCCCCTTCGGGGGCTACAAGCAGTCGGGACTCGGGCGCGAGCTCGGCGAATTCGGCCTGGAAGAGTACCTGGAGATCAAATCGGTCCAGCTGTGACCGAGGGCACCGTCCGGTTGCCCGGTTGCCCGTTTCTTCGAGATTGCGGTCCGGTCCGGGCCGGTTGTCGCCATGGAATGTTCTGGGTAAACCAGCCTTAAGGGAAGTTTCGTCTCTCCGAAGGGCCTCGGATGAAACTGGGCACCAAACGTCTGACCGCGTTCGACCTGGTGATCATCCTGGGAGGGCTGCTGCTGGTGCTGCTGGCCGCACAGAACCTCGGATCCGCCCTGGCCGCACTGCGGGGCCAGGGCACCTGGGGCACCTTCACCGCCGGCCGGGTCGAGTGCGTCCAGCACCCTGGGCACGAGCAGTGCACCTGGCTGGGGGAGTTCAGGAGCGGCGGGCAGGTGCGCCCGGAGATCGCGTTCTACGGCGCCGACCGGGAGACGTTCGTCCCCGGCCAGACGGTGGCGGCTTTCGACACCGGCCGCCGGGGTCACGTCTACGGTCCCGGCGGCTCCAACGAATGGATCATGGTCGCGCTGCTCCTCGTCGCCGGTCTCGGCCTGGCGGCCTGGCCCATGACGCGACGGCGACGCCGGTCCACCGGAGACCCGGAAGGCTGAGAACGCGCGAGAAGACCTTCCGGCCGCCCGGTCAGGGAGCCTGCAGCAGGACCTTCCTGGCGGCGTCCTTGGCCAGGCGGTCGACGTAGAGCATCCCCTCGAGGTGATCGGTCTCATGCTGGAAGCAGCGCGCCAGCAGGCCGCGGGCCTTGATCTGGACCGGCCGGCCCAGGCGGTCGAACCCGCGGACGGTGACCCCGGCGGCCCGCGGGGTTTTGGCGTAGATCGGAGTGCCGGTGTCGCGGCCGGGGACCGACAGGCAGCCCTCCTCGTCGAGGACCTCCGCGTCGTCGTCGACCGTCAGCACGGGGTTGATCAGGTGCCCCTTGCGGTTGCTGCAGTCGTAGACGAAGACCCGCTTCGACACGCCGATCTGCGGGCCGGCCAGGCCGACGCCCTGCGCGGCGTACATGGCGTCGAACATCTCGTCGATCAGGCGGCGCAGGTCGCGGTCGAAGTCGGCGACCGGCTCGGCCGGCGTGCGCAGAACCGGATCCCCGACCACTCGGATGTCACGCATGGAGACTCTCTCTTGTAAGGGCTGGAATGGCTAATCGGTCATTACTGTAGTCGGGGTGGGGGTCGAGCCGTCCACGTACACCTGCGAAACTGGGCGGGTGCGCGTCTACATCGGTGCCGACCATGCCGGCTATGAGCTCAAGAATCACGTCGTCTCCTGGTTGAAGGAGCACGGCCACGAGGTCACGGACTGCGGTCCGTTCGTGTACGACCCCGAGGACGACTACCCGCCGTTCGTGCTGCGCGCGGCCGAGGGCGTCGCCGAGGATCCGGGCAGCCTGGGAGTCGTCATCGGCGGATCGGGCAACGGCGAGCAGATCGCGGCCAACAAGGTGCGCGGCATCCGCGCGGCTCTGGCCTGGAGCGAGGACACCGCCAAGCTCGCCCGCGAGCACAACAACGCCAACGTGGTCAGCGTCGGCTCGCGGATGCACACGCAGGAGGAGGCCACCCGGTTCATCGAACTCTTCCTGGGCACCGCCTACTCGGGTGCGGAGCGGCACAGCCGCCGGATCGCGCAGCTCACCTCGTACGAGACGATCGGCCAGCTCCCGCCGCTGCCGTAGGTTCGAGCGGGCCAGGGCGGGCGTCGCCCGCCTTCTCCGGGCGCCGGCCGTGCACCGGCCCGTTCGCCGCGAGCGGGCCGGCGCCTCACCGGCGGCGCGACGAGTCCTTGCGCGGGCTCTCCTTACGCGGTGTCTCCTTGCGGGGTGTCTCGTCGCGGAGCGGCCGTCGGTCGGCGGCCTCCTGCTGCTCCTGCGTGGGCCGGGAGACGTCCCGGGCCCGCATCGTGGTGAGCGCGTTGATCTGCAAGCTCTGCAGTGCCATGCCTGTCACCATAACCCGCCCGGCCCGTGCCGAACGGCGGGGCGGCCCGGGCGACGCGGACGGCACCGGTGGCACGACCCGCGTCCGGACGGGTCAGAAGACCAGACCGGCCCAGGGGGCGGGCTCCCACGACATCGCGGTCGACAGCTCCCGTACGGCCCCGGCTCGCGACTCCCGCACCAGCCCCGCCGCCTGCAACGCCCCGAGCGGGCGGCCGCCGAGGTAGGCCGCGCCCAGCACGGTCACCGGGAGGGTCAGATCAGCCGGGTCGTCGGTGGGGACGCACCGGGCGCCGGAGGCGTCGGCCGACAGCCGCCAGCGGCGGGCGTTCCACGGGCACAGGGCGTCCTCGACCTCGATCACCACGTCCACGGGCGCCGAGTAACGGCGCTCGGGAAGCGCCCGCTCGACGTCCACCACGCGGACCCACAGATCATCCAGCCATCCCGCGTTGAGCCGGCGCGGCTCGGCCAGCAGGTGGATCAGCGGATCGTCGACCGGCCGCTGCCCGGCACGGACCCGCGCGACCAGGTCGCGCTCCAGCATGTGCCGCCACAACAACGCATAGGCGGCGGGGTCCAGGCCGAACAGCTCCCCGACCCGCAGCTCGCCGTCCGGCACGTCGTGCGGGGTGAAAGCCTGCTTGATCCGGAAGAGCGCGTAGCCGCGGGGCCCGGCGTCGTCCTCGACGACCACGGCGCGCAGCGGCCCGGCGCCTCTCTGGTCGGCCTCGTGATCCGACAGCACCGCGTCCCAGCGCGCGGGAGTGCGGGCGTAAAGGCCGGGACGGCTGTCGAGCACGGCCTCGAAGACCTTCTCGAAGACGGCTCTGGCCTCGGCGGGCTTGACGACGCGCAGCCGCAGCGAGGGGTCGGCCGGCGCGTGGGCGGCCAGCGCCGAGCTACGCGCGGGGATGTCGAAGAAGAGGTTGTCGGCGGCCCTGCCGTACCCGAAGCGCCCGTAGATCGCCGCCTCGGAGGCGTAGAGGGCGGCGACCGCCTCACCCCGCTCGTGCAGGTCGGTGAGCTGGCGGGCCATCAGCGCCGACAGGATCCCCCGGCGGCGGTGTGAGGGCAGCACGCCGACCGCGGTGACGCCGCCGACCGGGATCGGCCCGCCGGGCACCGTCATGGTGAAACTGCACACCGCGGTGACGCCCACGAGAAGGTCGCCGTCGAACGCGCCCAGCGAGCGGTCGAACTCCGTCGTGCCCCTGAACAGCTCCGCCCGATGCGGCGGGATGGCGCTGCCGAACGCCTCCTCGTCCAAAGTGATCCACTCGGACCATTCATTCTCGGTTATGGGGCGCAGGCTAAGACTCATTTTTCCTACGGTAGAGGGGACAAACCGTTCCGGCCATTCAATATCCGCCCTTAATGATCAAGGCATTGGTCAAGTGGGCTGCCCAAACGGGGTGGCGGCCCGATACAGTCAAACGCATTATGAGATCCCGCCCGGTCCCGCTGATCCCTCCGAGGCTCCGCGCTTTCTTGGTGCGGGTCCCCCTTCTGGTGCCCATCGTGCGATTCCTGCGCCATGGGCTGGCCCGCGACCGCAACCTGCTCATCGCGCTGATGGCGCTGACCCTGGCGAGCGGTGTCCTGGCCGCCCGGGTCTCCACGGAGTGGTTCTCTCCGGCGCTCATGATCCCGATCACCCTCGTCGGCGGCCTCCAGCTCCGGCTGCGCAGCCTGACCAAGCTGCTGTTCGTGGTCGCGGCGGTCCTGCTCTACGTGGGGGTGGCGCGCGGGGTGGGGCACATCGGTCCCGGCCTGCTGGCAACCTTCGGCTTCACCACCGTGCTGGCGGCGCTGATGGCCCGCACCCGCGGCAAACTCGGCGTGCAGGGGCTGCGCGGCGACGTGATGCTGCTGGAGCTGCGCGACCGGCTCAAGAGCCAGAGCGACCTGCCCGCGCTGCCCAAGGACTGGGCGTCGAAGGTGGTGCTCAAGCAGGCCGGCGGTTCCTCCTTCGGGGGCGATTTCCTGGTCTCCATGCGTGAGGGCGACATGGTGGAGCTCGCCCTGGTCGACGTGTCCGGAAAAGGGGTCGACGCCGGCACCAGGGCGCTGATGCTGTCGGGCACCTTCGGCGGCCTGCTCGGCTCGGTCACCGACTTCCTGCCCGCGTGCAACGCCTACCTGCACCGCCAGCGCGAGGCCGAGGGCTTCGTCACGGCCGTGCACGTGCGGCTCAACCTCGTCACGGGCGAATACGTGATCACCTCGGCCGGTCATCCGCCGGTGGTCAAGTTCGAGGCGGGCACCGGCACCTGGCGGGTCTCGCCGGCCAAAGGGGTGGTCCTGGGCGTCGTCCCGGACCTGCACTGCGAGCCGGACCGGGGAACGCTCCGCAAGGGCGAGGCGCTCATGCTCTACACCGACGGGCTGATAGAGCAGCCCGGCCGCGACATCGACTCGGGCCTCGACCGGCTGCTGGGCGAGGCCGACCGGCTGCTGCCCTCCGGATTCCGCGACGGCGCCCGCAACCTGGTCGCCTCGATGTCGGCGGGCCACAACGACGACTGCGCGCTGATCCTCATCTGGCGTCCCTGACCACGGCCGATACGAGGTCACAGCCACCCGGCGTCGCCGGCGATCCGCACGGCGTCGAGGCGGTTGCGGGCATGGGTCTTGCACATGATCCGCGACATGTGGTTTCGGACCGTTCCCACGGAGAGGAACAGCTGGTCGGCGATCTCGTTGGAGCGCGCCCCCCGGGCGGTGAGGCGCAGCACGTCCAGCTCCCGGCGGGTCAGCGGGTTCTCGGCCGACTCCAGGGCCGCCACCACGAGCTCCGAGTCCACCGCCCGGCGTCCGGCCGCGACGCGGCGCACGCCGTCCGCCAACTGCTCGGGCGCCACGTCCAGGCTCATGAAGCCGAGCGCGTGGACGGCGAACGCCCGGCGGACCTGGCCGGGGTTGGGGCGGCGGGACAGCAGCAGGACCCGGCAGCCGGGAGCCTTCTCGTGCAACCGCAGTGCCACGGCGAACCCGTCGACGCCGGGAAGGTCCAGATCGATGACCGCCGTGTCGGGCTCGTGCTTCAAGGCGGAGGGGACGACCTCCTCTCCGCTGCCCACATCGGCCACGACCTTCAAGTCGGCCTCGCACTCCAGCGACGCCACCAGGCCTCGCCTGACCAGAGGGAGACGCTCGGCCACCAGGATTCCGATCAAAACGCTCCTCTCACTCCTCCTCTCGGAGGGTGATCGAATGATCGCTTAACGTCAACAAAGTGTCTCCATTCGACAAAGCATCCGCAAGTAGATCGATCCAGAACGCTGGTTTTCAGGGGATCGCGGTCTTGGATACTTCGGCTAGTCTCTGATGGGGCATTGTCGGTGAATCCGCGACCGGGGGTATGAACCTGTGATCTGGCTCTCCGTGATCGGGGTCGTCATCTTTCTTCTGGGATTGATGGTGTCGATCGGGCTGCACGAGATCGGCCACCTGGTGCCGGCGAAGCGTTTCGGCGTCAAGGTCACGCAATACATGATCGGCTTCGGCCCGACCATGTGGTCGCGCCGCAGGGGCGAGACCGAGTACGGCGTGAAGTGGATCCCGTTCGGTGGCTACATCCGGATGATCGGCATGCTGCCGCCCCGGCCCACCGACGCCCCCGGCACGGTGCGTTCGGTCTCCACCGGGCCGTGGCAGGGCCTGATCGAGAACGCCCGCGAGGTCGCGCTGGAGGAGGTCCGGCCGGGTGACGAGGACCGGGTCTTCTACCGCAAACCCTGGTGGCAGAAGGTCATCATCATGAGCGGCGGCCCGGCGATGAACTTCGTGCTGGCGTTCGTCCTGTTCGCCATCGTCATCATGGGCTTCGGCGTTCCGGTGCTGAAGCCGGTCGTGTCGGGGATGACCAAATGCGTCATCCCCTACAGCGAGTCACTGAAGCCCGGCCGCACCTGCACCGCGGCCGACCCGCCGACGCCGGCGGCGCAGGCGGGCATCAAGCCCGGTGACAGGATCGTCGCGTTCAACGGGGCGCAGGTGGCTTCCTGGGAGGAGGCCACCAAGAAGATCCGGGCGAACGGCGCCGGACCCGTCACCGTCGGTATCGTGCGGGACGGCAAGCCGCAGACGCTGCACGTCACCCTGATCTCCCAGGACCGGCCGGCGGTCGACGACCCGAAGAAGATCGAGAAGAACGTCGGCTTCCTCGGCGTCGCCCCCACGCAGGTCATGGAGAGGCAGAACTTCGGCTACGTGGTCGGCCACATGGTGGATCTCACCGGCCGGGTCGCCGAGTCGCTGGTCAACCTGCCCAAGAAGATGGTCGGCGTCTGGAACGCCGCCTTCTCCGGCGAGGAACGCGACCCCAACGGCCCGATCGGCGTGGTCGGCGCCGGCCGGATCGGCGGCGAGATCGCCGCCTCCTCCGCACCCACCGAGAACAAGCTCGTCGCCCTGCTGAGCCTGCTCGCCGGCTTCAACCTGGCCATCGGCGTGTTCAACCTGATCCCGCTGCTGCCGCTCGACGGCGGGCACATCGCGGGCGGGCTGTGGGAGGGTCTGAAGCGGGCCTTCGCCCGGGTGACCCGCAGGCCCGAGCCGGCACACGTGGACATCGCCAAGGTGCTCCCGCTGACCTACGCGCTGGCCTTCACGATGATCATTCTGTTCGGCCTGCTCCTCTACGCCGACCTGGTGAACCCGGTCCGTCTCACCGGCTGACCCGCCGGGCCGCGGCGGGCGCGGGGAGGGCCGGCGGTGGGTTCAAGGTGGGCCCACGGTGGGCTGGTCCGGCCGTACCCGCCGGTAGGGTTGTTTCGTGAGGGACGGGACGCCGGGAGCGGCGATCGACGTGGCGCTGTTTCGACTACGCCGGATCTGGGCGCGGCCGTTGCGCGCGCGCAAGCTCGGAGACCCGCAGCGGCCGGTGCAGCTGTCGAACGTGATGGTCGTGCACGCCGTGCACAAGCTGAGCCTGGACGTGCCCGAGGTGACCGTCGGCGCCGTCGCCGAGCAACTCGACGTGGATCCCTCCACGGCCAGCAGGCTGGTCAACGACGCGATCGGCGCGAGGTTCGTGGAGCGCGAGGAGTCCGCGGTGGACGCCAGACGGGCTCGGCTGGTGCTGAGCGAACGGGGACGCCGGGTGCTGGAGGTGGTCGTCCGCCACCGGCGGACCTACCTGGACGGGCTGATCGCCGACTGGGACCGGACGGACCGGGAGGCCTTCGCCCGGCTGCTCTCCCGTTTCGCCGAGGCGGCGGTGGCCCGCCCGGCGGACCTGGCCGACCTCGACCAGGTGATCGCCGATGCGATCGAGGAGCCCACTACTCTCCGGTGACGCCGTCGATCTGCTCGCGGATGACGTCGGCGTGGCCGTTGTGCCGAGCGTACTCCTCGATCATGTGGATGAGGATCCAGCGCAGCGAGACGTTTTCTCCCCTGCGCTGCTGCTTGCCCACGGTGTCCAGAGGCAGCCCCGCGCAGAGTTCGCGGGCATGGTCGATCTCGCTCTGCCAGCGGGCGAACGCCTCCTCGGCCGAGGCGGTGTCCACCAGGTCGAAATCACCGTCGGGATCCTGGTCGGACCAGTAGATCCCCGAGGTGTTCTCGCCGTTGAGGATGTTGCGGAACCAGTGGCGCTCCACCTCGGTCATGTGGCGGACCAGGCCCAGCAGGGAGAGGCTGGAAGGTGCGATGGAGCGCAGGCGCAGCTGCTCCTGCGACAGTCCGGCGCATTTGACGGCCAGGGTCTCCCGGTGCCACTCCAGCCACGCGTGCAGCATGGGGCTTTCATCGGCGATGTAGGGGGGATCGACGCGGTTGTCAGTCATGGGACTTCATCTTGTCGGCGCGCGCGGTCGCTGTCATGTCGTTTGTCCGCACCCTGGGGCGCCGGCACACGCCGCCGGTCGTCCCCCGTCATGGTCTTGCCGTACGGCTCGACCGGGCGATCCTCGCACCGGCCCGGTTCCTGTATCGGATCGGGCCGCTTCCGAGATCAGCCGAGGACGCCCTCGACCGCGGCGTTCGTCACCCTGTCGAGCGCGCGCTGCCCGGTCTGCTTGATCAGGGGGGCCGACATGCCGCCGATCCCTCCCAGAGCGACGGCTTCGGCGAGCGCGGTGGCGACGAGGCCGTACTGCAGGAGCGTGATGGCCTTGTGCGCGAGCACGATTCCCGCGCTCAACTCCAGGCCGAGGCCGGCGACGCGCATTCCACGGGTGGCGTCCAGGAGGTTCCTGTTCGGCCCTTCGGGATGGTCGAAGTTCTTCACGAAAGCGGCGATGTCCTCGCCCCGGTTGGTGGCTGCGACGGCCTTACAGCTCCCATCCCCGTCGGCCAAAGGCTCCAGCAGGCGATCGGCGTGCCCGTAGTGCGCTCCGCCCATGGCCATGAGGCCGTTCTCGTCGCCGTCCGGAAAGAGGTATTCCAAGAAGTTTCCCACTGCGGAAAGCGGGCCTTCTGGAAGCTCAAATCCCACTCGTCATCACCTTCACGCCAGGAGGCCGTCGAAATTCTCACCCGAGCGCTGGTCGCACGCGCGATACGTGGCGACCGTCGCCCGTAGACCGCTCTGGTAGGCGCGGTACTCGTCCAGGTTGGATCGCGCGCAGTCACTGATCATGTCGTGCACACCTCCATAGCACATGCCGATCGTCTGGCCGACGGCGTTGTTGGTGCCCCATGGCTGGCCGTAGGACGCCATCTCCTCGAGAAAGGTCTGCAGCCCGGCCTGGGTCCGTGCGTGGGCGGAGGCGATCCCCTCCGCCGAACGCCGCAGTTGCCGGTAGTCGATTTCCACCTCGGCGCTCACATCGCCCTCCTCGCTCTCACAACCGGGGCTGGACGCCGTCCATGAACGCGTTCAGCGCCTGTCCGTACGCCCGCATCTGCATGACGCCCGATTCCTGGAGCTCTCCGATCCGAGCCATGATCTTTTCGGGATCGGCTCCGCGGCGCTCCTGCAGCCTCTGCTCCACCTCGTCGATGGCCAGATTGACCGCGCGCACCAGATGATCGCACAACTGCGCTTTATCGGACATCGCCCGCTGCTGGATCGTCACCGACACGAGCCTGGGCCCGGGCCTGCAGATGGCGTGGACCATGCGGCGGTCGGTGAACCCCTCGCCCAGCGGTTCCTCCGCCTCGTCGAGGGCCACTCCGCCGACGGCCTCCAGCATGTCGATCAACTGGTCGAACATCTGCCGGAAGTCCAGGCTCGGCACGTCGGAGGCGACTTCCACCTCCTGCCGGAGTCTCCGGACGCTCGCCTGCACCGAGCCGGCGAGGTGGCTCATCCGCGCGTCGAGATCGTCGCGAATCTCCCTGAACTGCCGTGCCAGGGCCAGCGGATCGATCACCGGGAGAGGGTCTCGCCCGGCCGACTGGGCGGCGAAGTCGTCCAGCGCGGCGTTCACGGCTGAGAGCACGTGACCGGCCAGCTCCTCCGGAGCGGGGAGCGCCGACCGCGCGCTCATGGTGAGCGAGGTGAGCCGCCCGTCGGTGACGACCGCCCGGACACGGTCTACCCCGATGCCACGCATACCGGACTCCCGCCTCTTCTCCCGCTGAACTCGTGTCGATCTTGATATCACATGATCGTCCGCTTGACCGCGGCTGGGTCTTCGCCCGCGGGTGAATCGCGAGGGGCCGGTTTCCGCGCCGTAGGATGAACGGGCATCGATCGGACCCGCGATCGATTGCTCACGGCAGTGTGGAATCCACTTTGTCTGCCGTTCCATTGCTGCCCGGCTTTCTGGGCATTCTTCAGTGAGGGAGCTCCAAGCCGGCATCTTTCAGCGGTTTGGGGGTCGGAATCCCCTCGACCGAGAAGAGGCCTTTGCCGGCTCCGGCCGGAATCCTAGACATCGGCGACGGCCGTGCCGGTCACGACGTCGTGGAACGGGCCGACGGCCTTCGCCGCCGCACCCTTGATCCTCATGCGGTGGGAACCGATGAGCTGATCTCCCGTTGGCCGGTTCGTTCTCATGTTCCTTCGCGCCTCATGATCCACTGCGGAAGGTGGACGCGGGCCCGCTGCAGCGGTGGTGGAGTCTCTGCCTCGCCGACGATCACGAAGTCGTGTCTCCTGTAGAACTCGACCGCGGAGGTGTTTTTCGCCACGTGCAAGCTCACGGGCGCCACGGGAGGGATGTCGTTCAGAACCGTGCTGAGCAGCCGGTTCCCGTTTCCGTAACCCATTCGGCTGAACATGACGTACAAGCCGCTGAGCTCCATCCCGGAACTGTCGGGTGAGATCTCGGCGAACCCGATGATCCGGTTGTTGGATCGGGCCACGTACAGGCCGTCGCTGCCGGCGTCGGCCTTTCTGCTCCATTCGAGGATCTTGCGGGGCGTGAGGTCGTGTCTGACGAACTCGGAGAGAGCGCTGACGTCCATCCCCGGGACCTCGGCGTAGGTGGACTGAAAAGAGGATCGGTGGGCCTGGAGGATGCCCACTCCGTCGCCCGGCCTTGCCCGGTCTATCCGCACCGAGGGCCAGGCGACGTTACCGGTGGTCGTGCTCGGGTGGCGCAGGAACCTCTCGGCGGCGCCGAAGATGCCCCTGCCGGGCCTGACGGGAATCCTAGACATCGGCGACGACCCCGTTGAGCGCGATGCCGCGGATCGGGCCGCTCGCCTTCGCCGCCACGCAGGCGACCGGCGGCGAGATGAGCGGCGGATCCGTCCGACGCGTGGCCGGCTCCCGCGGGGCCGGCCGCGCCGACGCCACGAGACGAGGCGGGCGGGCGCGTTGTGACGAGTCCGATCGGACGAACCGTGATCTTGCCATACGCCATGCCCGTTCTTGATCGTTCTGTCGGTGAGAAGACAGGTTCGCACGAACTGCCCGTGGCGTACAACTGATCACAGCAGCGCCGGAAACGAGGCCGGGGCACGGGGGAAGGGGCGGGTCAGAACATCGAGATGTGGACGTGGTCGAAGTGGTTGGCGGTGACGCCGCCGCGGTCGGACATGGCGCGCCAGCCGGTGCCGGAGTTGATGCGCTGGCGCCAGATCACGTACTTGACGCCTAGGTTGGCCCTGTTCTTGAGAGCCCAGGCGGCGATCTCCTCGCCGAGCTTGACGTGGTCCGCCGAGGGTGTCGAGCCGCCGGTGCTCATCATGAAGTCGCAGGCGCGGCCGAGCGGGTGTTCGCCGCCGTCGTTCTCGGAGCGGTAGCAACCGATCTCGTACGGCAGGGCGAAGCGCTTCTCGATCGCCTCGCGCATGATCCGGGTGCGGTCGGTGATGTTGTCGGCGCCTGCGGGGAGCTGGGGCGCCCAGCTGCCGTCGGAGCGTCGGCCGGAGCCCGTGGGGGCGAGCGCGTCGAGCTTCTCCTCGATGGCGTCGATCACCTTCTCGGCGTCTTCGCGCTGGGCCTCCACCACCCCGGCCTCCTCGCCGATCTGCTCGGTGAGCAGGGCCGCCTTCTCCGCCGCCTGCTTCTTCAGATCGCGGCTTTGGGCGAAGACCTGTAGCTGGCTGCTCTGCTGGGCGGTGAGCTGCTCCATGATCGCGGCGCCGCCCATGTTGGTGGAGAACAGCATCGAGGGCAGGGTGGTGAAATCGCTCTGGTAGCGGAGCCGGGCGATGGAGTCGACCTGCTTTTCGGCTTCGGTGTAGGCCTCCTCGGCCTTGCGCAGGTCCGCCCGGGCGGCCGTCTCGGCGGCCTGGGCCTTCTTGAGGGACGCGCGCTTGGCCGCGTAGGCCTCGATGAGCCCGTCGACCTTCTTGTTCAGCTTGGCCAGTTCTGCGCGGAGCCGGGACTCGTCCGGCTTGGGGGTCGCGTTACCCACGGTCGCCGTGCCGAAGGTGAACGCAAGGACCGAAACCATGGAAACGGCCAAAGCCGTATGGCGACGGAACGCGGGGGACAGAGCCGCCACGACTCTCCTCTCCTACCGCCTACCGGGTTAGCTGACGGGTTCGGGCTGGAGGAAGCCCTTCCACCGAAGTGGTTCACCCCAAATGCGATGGGTCCCCGGCTCCCGGGCGATGCGCCCGGAATTAGGCATATCGGACATTAGGTCCGATGTGTGAGGATGGTAGTGGTAAACCCTGAGTAACGCGACCCCAATCTGATGCTAATCAGTGATCAGTTTGTGACAACAGATCGCAAAAGATGTGCCGTCTCCTCGGGGAGGACGTCGTTCACGAACGCCCCCATGCCCGACTCCGATCCGGCGAGATATTTCAGCTTGCCCGGCGCCCGGCGGACACTGAACAGCTCCAGGTGTGCGTAGGAAAGGTCGCGACCGGCGTTCACCGGCGCCTGATGCCAGCCCGCGACGTACGGCATGGCCACGCCGAACAGGCCGTCCAGCCGGCGGAGCACGTCCGTGTAGAGCGGTCCGAACGCCGCGCGCTCGGCGGCCTCCAGTCCGCCCAGGTCGGGGACCTGGCGGTGGGGGTAGATGTGGATCTCCACCGGCCAGCGTGCCGCGGCGGGGACGAAGGCCGTCCAGTGCTCGTTGGAGGCGATCACGCGGACCCCCGCCTCGCGCTCGGCGGCGAGCACGTCGGCGAACAGGTTGCGGCCCGTTCGTTCCCGGTGCCGTTCGGCCGCGCCGAGAGACAGCTTGGTGCGCGGGGTCACGTAGGGGTAGGCGTAGATCTGGCCGTGCGGGTGGGTCAGCGTGATGCCGATCTCCGCTCCCCGGTTCTCGAAACAGAACACCTGCTCCACACCGGGCATCGCCGACAGCTCCGCCGTACGGTCGATCCAGGCCTCCATGACCAGCTCGACCTGGTCGGCGGAGAGCTCGGAGAAGGAGGAGTCGTGGTCGGAGGTGAAGCAGACCACCTCGCACCGGCCGATCCCCGGGCGGACCTCGCTCAGCCCGCCGACCTGGGAGTATTCGCCCAGCTGAGCGGAGAAGGACGGGAAGCGGTTTTCGAAGACGACGACGTCGTAGGCCGGTGAGGGGATCTCGGTCGAGTGGCCGGGGGTCGACGGGCATAGCGGGCACTCGCTGGCCGGGGGGAGGAAGGTGCGGCCCTGGCGGTGGCCGGCCACCGCGATCCACTCCTCGGTCAGCGGGTCGTAGCGCAGCTCGGAGGCCGCGGGGCGGGGCGGCAGCTCGCGCTCGTCGATCGTGCTGCGGTCGGCGTCGTCACGCCGGTCGAAGTAGAGCAGCTCGCGGCCGTCGGCCAGGTGGGTGATCGTGCGTTTCATCGGCTCAGCGCCTCGCTCTCCGGCTGCGGCTCGGTGATGATCAGCTCGCCCACCTGTGCGGTGAGCTCGTCGCGGGCCTCGTCCGACAGGCCGGAGTCGGTGATCACGACGTGGGCCTGGGCCAGCTCGGCGATCGTGCTGATCCCCACCGTCCCCCACTTGGTGTGGTCGGCGGGCACCACGAGGCGGTGCGCGGAGGCGACCAGCTCGCGGTCGGTCTCCGCCTCCAGCAGGTTCGGCGTGGTGAACCCGGCGCGGGCGTTCATCCCGTGCACGCCGAGGAACAGGGTGTCCACGTGGAGCCTGCGGATCGCCGCCACGGCCACCGGGCCGACCAGCGCGTCCGAGGGAGTGCGGACGCCGCCGGTCAGCACGACGGTGCGGTCCGTGCGGGGAGAACGGTGAAAGACGTCGGCGATCCGGATCGAGTTGGTGATCACGGTCAGGTCGGGCACGTCGATCACGAAGTGGGCCAGCGTCCAGGTCGTCGTCCCGGCGGACAGGGCGATCGCCGTGCCGGGCCGGACGAGCGCCGCGGCGTGCTGGGCGATCGCCTCCTTCTCCGCCTGCTGACGCATCGACTTGGCGGCGAATCCGGGCTCCTCCGTCGAGCCGGGTCCGGCGGCGGTGGCCCCGCCGTGCACCTTTTCCACCAGCCCGCGCTCGGCGAGCACCTCCAGATCCCTGCGAATCGTCATGTCGGATACGCCGAGCTCACGTACGAGGTCGGCGACCCTGACCCCACCACTGCTGCGCACCCGCTCCAAAATCGCCTGCTGCCGTTGTTGGGCGAGCATTGATCCACTCCTTAATCAAACAGATTCCACCAAATTATCACAGAGAGGCCAGGTGATCGGTGTTGAATCCTGGTGAATAGTCGCTCACAGGCGCTCAAGCTCGGCATGGATGTTCGCCCTGGCCGGAGCCTCCAGGTCGGCGATGCGGAAGATCACCGGTAGGTCGAGCAGCGAGCGGAGTACGGCCTCCCGGCCGCGCCGGAAGGCGTCGTCCGGCACGAAGGAGTACTCCTGGCGCACGGCCGCCGCGTAGGCCGCGTAGACCTCGGGCGGAGCGGCCAGGATCGCCAGGTCGGCGTCGCAGAGTACGGCGCCGTCCGCGTCGTCGGGCGCGGGGTCGTGTGTGAGGGTGAGCCTGACCAGCCGGGCCACGGTGGCCACCGCGTCGGCGGACAGCCCCATCTCGGGCAGCGCGCGCTCGGCCAGCCGGGCGCTGCGCTCCTCGTTGTCGCCGCGCCGCGGGTCGTAGACGGCGTCGTGGAACCAGGCTGCGAGCCGTACGAGGTCGGGGTCGGCCGCGCTCCCGGCCAGCGTGTCGACATGGTTCAGCACGGCCTCCAGATGGTCGGTCGTGTGATACCTGCGGTGCGGCTCGCCGTACCGGGCGATCAGCTCCCTGCCGAGGCTCTCGGCCTCGGGCCCTGTCAGGGACCGCCAGCGGTCCATCAGTTTCGCGCTCATGCGGGGAGCCTAGGAGCACGGCCGGTGACCGTGTTCACCACCCCGCGAGCGGGAGCGCCGGAGACGGCGGCCCGCTAGCTGCGGCGACCCCATGAGGCGAGCAGCCTGGTCTGGGGATCGGTGTCCGGGTCCACCTGTTGCGGCTCTCCTATGACACCGGCCTGGCGGTAGCCCTCTTCGGCGTCGGCGAACCAGGCCGCGCAGGCCTCCACCAGCTCGGGGTCGAGCCGCTCGTCGGCGCCGATGGCGCGGGCGAGATCCCAGGTGTGGATGAGGGCGTCGGCGAACAGCTCGTTGACGTACTCCCCGGCGGGCACATCGCCGAACGACAGGTGGACGACGCGCGCCAGCGCGCCCTCCTCGCTCGCCGCCTGGGCGGCGGCCACCGCCGAGATGTCGAACGCCTTCAACGGGTCGTCACCGAGCAGATCACCGTCGAAGGCGTCGCCGACCTCGGAGACGGTCCGCCCGGCGAGAAGCTCCGGAGCCCACCGGTTCTCCGAGACCACGTGGTTGACCAGGGCACGCACGTCCCAATCCACGCACGGCGTCTGGTTGTCCCACTGTCGCGGCCCGATCCTGTGCACAAGAGCGCCGAACCCGTCCAGCGTGCGTCGGTAGGCCTCGCTTATGTCAATGCTCATCGTGTCCTCCCGAGTCGTCATTTCGACCGTAACTCCTGGGCGGGACGTAGTCATCGCGCTCGCGGGACAGGGCCGGACGGCGCGAGCGGGCCGGGGCCGCGCCGGAACCGGAGGCGTCCGCGGCCTCCTGCGCGGCCCGTCGGACCACCCTTCTGACCAGCGGCCGGCCGTCAGCACGCCGAAGGCCGGGACCGGACCGCGACCTCTCCCGCCCGGCCTTCCACCACGCGGTGGAAGGCCGCGCCGGGCGTGGATCGCCTTCGTGTCTTCGCCGCCGCCCCTCGGCGGGGCCGGCGGCTCCCCGTACGCCGGGGCCGTGCCTCACGGCAGACTCTGCTCCATCCAGACGACCTTGCCCTTGGGCGTCAGGCGGGAGCCCCAGCGGTGCGCCAGCCAGTTGATGAGATGCAGCCCTCGGCCGGTGTCGTCGCCACTGCCGGCTTCGCGCATGACCGGCATCGTCAGGGAACGGTCGGTCACCTCGCACACGAGCGTCGGGCCGCGCAGCAGGCGCAGCCCGACCGTGCCCGAACCATGCTTGATCGCGTTGGTGACCAGTTCGCTGATCATGAGTTCGGTGGCGTCGGCGATCGGGTCCAGCCGCCACTCGGCCAGCGTGGCCCGGACGAACCGGCGGGCCGCGGAGGCGGAGCGGGGATCCGGGGGAAGGTCGATCTCGACGATGTCGTCCTCGCTCAGCTCGCGCACCCTGGCCAGCAGGAGCGCGATGTCGTCGCGCTCGTGTCCCGGGCGCTGCGCGTCGATCGTGAGGTCGCAGACCTTTTCCAGGTCCTGGTTCTGGCCGGCGAGCAGATCGCACACCATGCCGATGCCCTCGTCGATGTCCCGGTCGCGGCTCTCCACCAGGCCGTCGGTGTAGAAGGCCAGGATGGAGTCGTGCGGCAGGGTGAGCTCGCGCATCTCGACCGTCTCGTTGCCGATGCCGAGGGGAAGGCCGGGCGGCAGCTCCAGCAGCTCGGGCTTGCCGCCCGGCCGTACCAGGATCGGCGGCACGTGTCCCGCGGAGGCGATCGAGCAGGTTCGCGTGACCGGGTCGTAGGTGGCGTAGACGCACGTCGCGATCTGGGTGGCGTCCAGGTCCTGGCTCATCCGGTTGAGCCGGAACAGCACCTCGGCCGGGCTGAGGTCGAGGCTGGCCAGCGTACGGGCGGCCGTGCGCAGCTGACCCATCGTGGCGGCCGCCCTGATGCCGTGCCCCATGACGTCGCCGACCACGAGGGCGACCCGGCAGCCGGGCAGCGGGATCACGTCGTACCAGTCGCCGCCCACCCCCACCAGGTCGCTCGCGGGCAGATAGCGGGAGGCGATCGTCAGGCCCAGCGGCTGGTAGAGGTCGGCAGGGAGCAGGCTGCTCTGCAGGGTCAGCGCGGTACGGCGTTCGCGGTTGTAGAGGCGGGCGTTGTCCAGGCAGACCGCGGTCCTGGCCGCCAGCTCCTCGGCGAGGGCGATGTCCTGCTCCTCGAAGGGATCACTGTCGGGCCTGCGGGTGAAGATGACGAAGCCCAGCACCCTGCCGCGCGCCTTCAGCGGGACCACCAGGAACGAGCTGTCCTCCAGCACCTTGGTCACCGAGTCGCGCTTCCAGAAGCGCCCGATCTCATCGGCGGTGCGGCGGCCCAGCCGAGGGTAGAGGATCGGGTTGCCGGTGGCCATGCACCTGGCGTAGGGCGTCCAGGCGTCGTAGACGGCGACCTCGTCCACCGGGAACGCCCTGGCGTACTCGCCGGGAGCGGGGTCGGACACGCCGACCGCGATCCGCCGTACCAGCGCGGTGCCGTCGGTGGTGCGCTGCGGGAACTCCCCGTCGGTCATGAGCCGGTCCTGCACCAGGATGCCGGCCGCGTCCGCGAAGCGCGGCACGGCGACGTCCATCAGCTCCCTGCCGGTCTCGAACATGTCCAGGGTGCTGCCGATCCGCTTGCTCGCCGCGTTGAGCAGCGACAGCTGCTCGTGCATGGTGGCGGGACTGCTCATCCGCGGTGCCGCTGCCGCCGGATCCTTGGCGACGAACCGGCGGTTCACTCGCTCCACCGCGGGGCCGGGACCGGAGTCCACCAGGTGGTGAGTTCGAGGTCCTCGGCGATGGCGTTGGCGCCGTTGTAGCCGGGGGCCGCGGAGACCGAGCCGCCGGGATGACTGCTCGCGCCGCACAGGTAGAGGCCGTCGATCGGGGTGCGGTACTGCCCGAGCTCGGGAACCGGCCGGTTACCGCCCATCTGGACGGGCTCGTAGGCGCCGACGTGGTGGCTGCCGCGGACCATGTTGATGCAGTGCCGCTCGATGTCGAGCGGTGAGAAGACCCGTTTGCCGAGCACGGCGCCCCTAGCGAGATTGGGGGCGTATTCCGCCCATTCCATAAGTAACCTTTCGCCCACCTCCTCACGGCGCCGATCCCAGTTGCGCGGATCGCCGTCCAGATCGTAAGGCGCCCACGGCCACCAGAAGGCCACGTGCTTGCCGTCCGGCGCGTAGGAGGGATCGAACAGTGAGGGGCAGGCGCCGTTGCCCGCCAGACGATCGGGCAGCCGTCCCTGATGGATCTGGTCGAAGGTACGGCTGAGCTGCGCGCTGTCGTCGGCCCCGAGGACGACGAGGAAGGCCCGGTCCACGTCGGGCTCGAACTCGGCCGCCAGATAGCGCGGCGCCTCCTCCAGCGCGAGATGCAGGCTGACCAGGCTGTGCCCGGCCCATTTGTAGCCGTCGACCTTGGCCGCGAGTTCGGCGCCGAAGTTCTCCGGGCCCGCCAGCCGTACCGTCTGGGGGGCGTCCACCGCGCTGACCACGAACCGCCGCGCGTGCAGGACGTCGCCGGTGGCCAGCCGTACCCCGGTGGCCCGGCCGTCGTCGACCAGGATCCGCTCGACGTGCGCGCCGGTGATCACCGTGCCGCCGTGCTCCTCGATGGCGCCGCGCAGCGCGTTCGCGACGTTGACGGCGCCGCCCACGGGCACACCGAGTCTGGCGATGCGAGACAGCAGACGCGGCAGGAAACCACCGGTACCAGGCACGTTCTCGATCGAGATCGCGTGCAGGAAGGACTTGAACAGCACCCTCACCTGTTCGCTCTCGAAGTTCTTGTCGACGGCCTCGTAGAGCGACAGGGGCATGTAGCTCAGCAGGTCGCGGCCCAGATCGCCCCGGAGGCGTTCGGCGAGCACCGATGGCGGCAGCGGCCTGGAATACAGGAAACCGTTCATCAGGTCCCTGGCCGCCTCGGCGTAGCGCTCGTGCAGCTCCAGCCAACGGTCCGCGTCGGAAGCGGAGAACCGGGCGAAGGACTCGGCGGTGCGCTTGGGGTCGGTGTAGACCGTGATCGCGCGGCCGTCCCTGAAGACCGTGGAGTGCTGGGTCTCGGGATAGACATAGCGCAGACCGTGGCGCTGGAGCTCGAGATCGGCCGGGACCGGTCCCTCCTCCAGGAAGTGGTAGCTGCTGTGGGTGTTGTGCCGGAACCCGGGGAGGGTCAGCTCCTGGGTGCTGCAGCCGCCGCCCGCCTCGTCGTTGCGCTCGACGACCGCGATGGAAAGGCCCGCCCTGGCGAGATAGGCGGCGCATGTCAGCCCGTTGTGACCGCCACCGATGATCACGCCGTCGAACCCCGCCACGTTCTCCTCCAGTGCGACTTGACTGCCGTTCGTGGAGAATTGTAAAGAACGATCTACACTCGGGTCTTCGTTTGACGGAGATTTATGGATATTTATCGATCTCCGTCACATGCTGCCGGTATGTGGCATCGCCGTCAAGATCGTCCTGTCCGGCGACGCTGGCGGCTTCCGATCCGTAAGGCCGAGGCGACTCCTGCCGTTCGTGAGATCGTGCGTGCGAGGTCGGGTGTGAGGCCGTTCGTGAGGTCGGGCGTGCGAGGTCGTGCGTGAGATCGGGCATGCGGGATCAGGCATGCGGGATCGGGCATGTGCGGCCGCCCGCGTGAGGCGAACCCGCAACCCGGGCCTCTACAGGTCGGGCAGGCCGGCCAGCGCCGCGTCGATCCGGTCCTGGGGGAGAGGGAAGTCCTCCATCCGACCGGACAGGTAGCGGTCATAGGCGTTCAGATCGAAGTGCCCGTGCCCGCACAGCGCGGTCAGCAGGACCTTCGCCTCACCGCTCTCCCGGCACCGCAACGCCTCGGCGATGGTCTCGGCCAGCGCGTGGGCCGGTTCGGGGGCCGGGAGGATCCCCTCCGTCCTGGCGAAACGCAGCCCTGCCTCGAAGCACTCGGTCTGGCCCTTTGCCACGGCCTCGAACATCCCCAGCTCGTACATGTGGGACAACAGGGGAGACATGCCGTGATAGCGCAGGCCGCCCGCGTGGATCGGGTCGGGGACGAAGGCGTGGCCGAGCGTGTGCATCTTCAGCAGCGGCGTGAACCCGGCCGTGTCGCCGAAGTCGTAGGCGTAGGTGCCGCGGGTGAGCGACGGGCAGGCTTCCGGCTCGACCGCCCGGATCACCGGGTTCATCCGCCCGGCCAGCCTCTCCCGCAGGAACGGGAAGGTGAGCCCGGCGAAGTTGGAGCCGCCGCCGGTGCAGCCCACGATCACGTCCGGCACCTCGCCGAACGCGGCCAGTTGCTCGATCGCCTCCTCGCCGATCACCGTCTGGTGCAGCAGGACGTGGTTCAGCACGCTGCCCAGGGCGTAGCGGACGTCAGGCCTCGATCCGGCCACCTCGACGGCCTCGCTGATCGCGATGCCGAGGCTGCCCGGTGAGTCGGCCTGCTCGGCCAGGACCCTCCTGCCCGACGCGGTCAACGGGGACGGGCTGGCGTGCACGGTGGCGCCGTACACCCGCATCAGACTCCTGCGGTGCGGCTTCTGGTCATAGGAGGCGCGGACCATCCAGATCTCGCACTCGATGTCGTACTGCGCGCACGCGAACGCCAGCGCCGACCCCCACTGGCCGGCTCCGGTCTCCGTGGTGAGCTTCCCGATTCCTTGCCGCGCGTTGTAGTAGGCCTGCGGGACGGCGGTGTTCGGCTTGTGCGAGCCGGAGGGGGAGCCGCCCTCGTACTTGTAGTAGATCCTGGCCGGGGTGCCGAGGGCGCGTTCCAGCCTGCGCGCACGGATCAGCGGCGTCGGCCGCCAGAGCCGGTAGACGTCGCGGACGCCCTCCGGGATCGCGACGAAACGCTCGGTGCCGGCCTCCTGGTCGATGAGCTCCATCGGGAAGAGCGGCGCGAGGTCGTCCGGCCCGACCGGTTGCAGCGTGCCCGGGTGGAGCGGCGGAGGAGGAGGGGCGGGCAGGTCGGCCGCGATGTTGTACCAGGTGCGGGGGATGCGGGACTCGTCGAGCAGAACTCGGGTGGCTTCGGCCATCATGCGCCTCCACAGGTCGGATTCACCCAGTGTCGGCGCAATCACCGTCCGTGGCCCACGCTTTGCGTTTTTCGTTCTTCATCTCGTGAGGCGTGCGCGTCACGGTTGCGAAAGATCGTAAAGTTTTGGAGAAAGCGAAAGGCCAGGCCACCGGATACCGGTTGACCTGGCCTTTCGCCATCTGAGCGGACGACGGGAATCGAACCCGCGTAGCCAGTTTGGAAGACTGGGGCTCTACCATTGAGCTACGTCCGCGCGAGCCGGTGTCAGTCTGGTCTAGACTTCATCCGGTCGTCAGGGCGTAATCGTACCGGAGTTCCGGAGCGGGCGCGTACCCGACGGACCGGGGTGTGGCGCAGTTTGGTAGCGCACCTGCTTTGGGAGCAGGGGGCCGCAGGTTCAAATCCTGTCACCCCGACACGAAGTACGAGCTCGAAGGCCGTTTCCGATCGTGGGAAACGGCCTCGTTCGTTTTTCGGGGTCGTCGGCCCTCTGGCCGAAATCCGTCGCGCGGGGTCGGACGGTGTCGCCGAAGCGGGGTCAGGCGGTGCCGCTGAAGAGGGCCCAGACGGCCTTGCCGCCGCGGTTGAGGTGGTCCCAGCCCCAGCACTTGCTGTAGGTCTCCACGATGTAGAGGCCGCGGCCGTTCTCGGAGATGAAGTCCGGCTCCTTGGGGGTGGGGACCTCGTCGCTGGGGTCGGCCACGGCGAGGAGCACGTGGGGGGACAGGTGCAGCAGCATCAGGGTGATGGGGGTGGTCTCCACCTGACTGGGCGGGCACAGCGCGTAACGGACCGCGTTGGTGACCAGTTCCGAAACTACTAGCGCTGCGTCATCGCTCAGTTCCGACAATCCCCAGTCGCTCAACGTCGAGCGGGTCACGTCTCGGGCGGTCTTCACCGAATCGGCCTGTCGGGGGAGCGGGCATGCCGTGGCGTCGGAGTGATTGGCCGCGAGCAGCTCGTCGAAGCCGACGTCGCGAGTCGCCTGCAGGTAGTCGGCAGCCGATTTTGGCTCCTCCACCATCCTGCCGGTACCTCCCGCTGTCATCGTGAGTCTCCGTGCCAGTTGTGAGTTTTCAGAGCCTGTGCACCATAAGCCCAATATGCACTAAGCCATCATGGGTCACCGGAACGCCCGCTGCAAGACCCAAATGCACGTGCAGTTGCAATGTGCAGCCGCATGGGCGGTTACGACAGGAGGTTGGCGAATCGGACACGGTGTTGAGACCTTGTCATCGCGGCCGGAAGTAGTGACACTGTGTGCGCTGGCCCAATTGAAGAGGGAGGCGAAGTGACGCAGGTTCAACCGGGATCAGGTCCCACAGCTCTGCGTATCCTTTTGGGCTCCCAACTGCGCCGGCTGCGCGAGGCCAAGGGTCTGTCCCGGGAAGAGGCCGCGCATCTGATTCGGGGTTCCGAATCCAAGATAAGCAGGATGGAACTCGGCCGCGTCGGCCTGAGGGAACGCGACGTCGCCGACCTGCTCACCTTCTACGGTGTGGAGGACGAGACGGCTCGGGCGGCGGTGATGGACCTCCTGCTCAGGGCCAACGAGCCCGGCTGGTGGCACCGGTTCAACGACCTGCTGCCCTCGTGGTTTCAGACCTACGTCGGACTGGAGGAGGCGGCCTCCCGGATCCGCACCTACGAGGTGCAGTTCGTGCCGGGCCTGCTCCAGACGAAGGAGTACGCCAGGGCGGTCATCACCGCGGGAAGCGCCGGGATCGCCCCCGAGGAGATCGCCCGCCGCGTCGACCTGCGGATGGAGCGCCAGCAGGTGCTCAACCGGCCCGATGGGCCGTTCTTCTGGGCGGTCGTCGACGAGGCGGCCCTGCGGCGCCCCATCGGCGGTGCCGAGGTGATGCAGGCGCAGCTGGAGCATCTGCTCGAGCTCATGCGCCAGCCCAACATCACGATTCAGGTGATGCCGTTCAGCTTCGGCGGCCACAGCGCCGAGGGCGGCGCCTTCAGCGTGTTGCGCTTCAACGACCACGAGCTTCCCGACGTGGTCTACGTCGAGCAGCTGGCCAGTGCGCTCTACCTCGACAAACGCGAGGAAGTCGACCGCTACAGCGAGGTCATGGAGCGGTTGTGCGCGGTGAGCACCACCCCGAGCGAGACGACCGACATCCTGCGGCGCATCATCAAGGAGAACTGAACAAGCAGCGGTCGCTCCGAGGTGTAGGTCTGCCCTAGACTGGCCAGCGGCGCTGGACACCCGCCACAGTGGAGCATGCCCTAATCTCGCATGTCTCGACGGCTGTGCCCGGTGCCGCTCATGTGGGCGCGGCGCGCGAGCTTGCCGCGGTAGCCGTACGACTTGACGCGCCCGCGATCACTCGAAGCTTGATCAAGGAGACCACCCCGTGAAGACCGCTGTGGAGGAGCTCAGCCCGACTCGGGTCAAGCTCACTGTCGAGGTGCCGTTCGAGGAGCTCGGCGAGAGCCTGCAGGCGGCGTACAAGAAGGTCGCGCAGCAGGTGCGCGTCCCCGGCTTCCGCCCCGGCAAGGTTCCGGCCCGGATCATCGAGCAGCGTTTCGGCCGCGCGGTGGTGCTGGAGGAAACCCTTAACGACGCCGTGCCGAAGCTGTACGGCCAGGCCGTCGACGCGAGCGACATCTTCCCGGTCAGCCAGCCGGAGATCGAGGTCACCAAGATCGATGACGGCGAGCAGGTCGAGTTCACCGCCGAGGTGGACATCCGTCCCAACTTCGATGTTCCCGACTACCAGGGCCTCGAAGTCACCGTTCCGGTCGCCGAGGTCTCCGACGAGGACATCGACGCCCAGCTGGACGGCCTGCGCCAGCGCTTCGCGACGCTGACCGGCGTCGAGCGCGCCGCCGCCAACGGTGACTACGTCGTCATGGACCTCGCCGCCGCGATCGACGGTGTGAACATCGAGGAGCAGCAGGCCAACGACGTCTCCTACGAGGTCGGCGCCGGCTCGGTGCTGCAGGGCCTGGACGACGCGCTGGTCGGCATGTCCGCCGGTGAGACCAAGGAGTTCACCACCAGCCTGGTCGGCGGCGAGAACGCCGGCGAGGAGGCCGTGGTCACCATCACCATCAAGAGCGTCAAGGAGAAGGTCCTCCCTGAGCTCGACGACGAGTTCGCCCAGCTGGCCAGCGAGTTCGACACGCTCGACGAGCTCAAGGACAGCGTCCGCGAGCAGGCCCGCCGCAACAAGCTGATCGACCAGGTCGTCCAGGCTCGCGAGAACGCTCTGGACGCCCTCCTCGCCAAGATCGACATTCCGCTGCCGGAAAGCGCGTTCAAGGCCGAGGTCGACAGCCGCAAGCACAACCTTGAGCACCAGATCGCCGAGAGTGGCCTGAGCAAGGAGGCGTACTTCCGCCTCTACCAGACCACCGAGGAAGAGCGTTACGCCGAGTTCGACGAGAGCGCGGCCAAGGCGCTCAAGACCGGCTTCGTCCTCGACAAGATCGTCAAGTCCGAGGAGCTCGGCGTCAGCGAGCAGGAGCTGACCAACTTCGTGGTGCGCCGCGCCATGCAGATGAACGTCGCCCCGAACACGCTCGCCCAGCACCTCGCCGACAACGACCAGCTCACGCTGGCCATGGTCGAGATCGTCCGGGACAAGGCCAAGAGCGTCGTCGGTGACGCGGCCAAGGTGACCGACGAGGCCGGCAACGAGGTGGACCTCAAGGCCATCTACACCGAGATCAACGGTGAAGAGGCCGCCGAGGAGGACACCGAGGAGTCGACTGAGGAGTCCGCCGAGACCGAGGCCGCGAAGTAGGCCTCGCCGCCAGGCGCACCGCGCCCCCTCCGTGCCCGGCACGGAGGGGGCGTTCGTCGTTGTGGGGTCCCGTTCCCTCATCCTCGGGGAGAGGGCAGAGCGTCCGTCTGGGCGGCGCTCGAAGGCCGATGGGCCCGGCGGCGGGCTCGTGTCCGGGCGCGGGGAGGCCGCCCCGGGTGAGTTCGTGCACCTGTCTGGGAGACGGCGGCGAGTTCGTGCACCTACCGGGAGTTCGTGCACCTACCGGGAGATGGCGACGGGTCCTTGTCCGGGCGCCGGGGCCCCCGGGAGGCTTGTGCCCGTGCCGGGGAGGCGACGGCGCGCCGTGATGTCCACCCTGATGTCCACCCTGATGTCCACCACGGGCCCGCGGGGCGCGACCCGAAGGCCGCGGCGAGAACGGCGAGAACTCGATCTCTCCGGCGGTCACCGCTACGGGAAACCGATGGGGAGTCTGCGGGAAGCCTGCGGAGGAAAAGCCGGTCGGCCGGACGCGGTCCGGGGTCGGGGTCGGGGTCGGGGTCGGGAAAGCCTCGTGCCGCAGGCCGAACCCGCGTCGGCACCCGGGGCCGCAAGGGTGGAAAACGGGCTTCGACGGCCCTCCGGGAGACCCCGGGAGGGGGCGGGCAGCATGCGCCGTCAGCGAACAGCACGTGGAGGGGGCATGTCCGGTAGGCGGCGCGCGTTAAGGTCACAAGCAAAGCCAATCGATTACGACGCATCGGAAGGTGACGCTGTGACCAGCCCGCCGACCTTCTACCAGCCGACCGGCTCCGGGCCCGAGTCGATGAGCCAGCCGAACGGCTCGTTCAGGCTCGAAGACCAGCTCTACCAGCGGCTGCTGCGTGAGCGCATCATCGTGCTGGGCACCCAGGTCAACGACGAGATCGCCAACCGAATCTGTGCCGAGCTGCTTCTGCTCGCCGCGGATGACCCGGACAGGGACATCTGGCTCTACATCAACTCGCCAGGCGGGTCAGTGACCGCAGGCATGGCGATTTACGACATGATGGAATACGTGCCTAACAATGTGTGCACGGTCGCGATGGGCCTGGCCGCTTCCATGGGCCAGTTCCTCCTCTGCGCCGGCGAGAAGGGCAAGCGTTACGCCCTCCCGCACGCCCGCATCATGATGCACCAGCCGTCCGGAGGCATCGGTGGCACCGCCGCCGACATCGCCATCCAGGCGGAGCAGATGCTCTACGTCAAGAAAACCCTTGCCGAACGCATCGCCTTCCACACCGGCCAGAACTTGGACCAGATCGAAGCCGACTCCGACCGGGACCGCTGGTTCACGGCCGAGGAGGCCAAGGACTACGGTTTCATCGACCAGGTCGTGCGTAGCGCTCGGCAGGTGCCCTCCACGGGCGCCGTCTCCTGAAGGGGCACAAGGTGAGTGAGTTGATCCGGCCGGGAGACATCAACGGCCGCTACGTTCTTCCGTCCTTCACCGAACGCACGTCGTACGGCATGCGGGAGATGAACCCCTACGCCAAGCTGTTCGAGGATCGCATCATCTTCCTCGGCGTGCAGGTGGACGATGCTTCGGCCAACGACGTCATGGCGCAGTTGCTGACGCTGGAGTCGCTCGACCCTGACCGCGACATCAGCATCTACATCAACTCGCCGGGCGGCTCGTTCACCGCCATGACGGCGATCTACGACACGATGCAGTTCGTCCGGCCGGAGATCCAGACGGTCTGCCTCGGACAGGCGGCCTCGGCCGCGGCGGTCCTGCTGGCCGGCGGCACGCCGGGCAAGCGGTTCGCTCTGCCGAACGCCCGCATCCTGATCCACCAGCCCTCCACCGAGGGCGGCGGCCAGGGAAGCGACATCGAGATCCAGGCGCGCGAGATCCTGCGGATGCGCTCGCAGCTGGAGACGATTCTGGGACAGCACTCGGGCAAGGATCCCGCTGCGATCCGCAAGGACATCGAGCGTGACAAGATCCTCGATGCCGAGGAGGCGAAGGCGTACGGGCTGATCGACGACATCATCCCGTCCCGTAAGAAACTCGCCAAGGTCCTAGCCTCGTAACGAGGCATATCGCACCGGAACGGTGCCCAATTGGGCACGTTCCGGTGCGACTCGCCGCTAGGGGGCTCACTGAGGGCTCAGAAGACGGTAACGTCGAAACCTGAGCGGGATGACTTTTCGCACCGGGTATCGGGCCGGTCGGAAGAAACGGACCGCAGAAGCCAGGGCGGTCCCACGCAAAGGAGTATCTGGGGTGGCACGCATCGGCGACGGGGGAGACCTGCTGAAGTGCTCTTTCTGTGGGAAGAGCCAGAAGCAAGTCAAGAAGCTCATCGCCGGACCCGGCGTATACATCTGCGATGAGTGCATCGATCTCTGCAACGAGATCATCGAGGAGGAGCTCAGCGAGTCCTCCGAGCTCAAGTGGGACAGTCTGCCCAAGCCGAGGGAGATCTACGAGTTCCTCGACGCCTACGTCATCGGTCAGGACCAGGCGAAGAAGGCTCTCTCGGTGGCGGTCTACAACCACTACAAGCGAGTGCAGTCCGGTGAGCGCGGGCGTGACGACGGCCTCGAACTGGCCAAGTCGAACATCCTGCTCCTGGGCCCGACCGGCTCCGGCAAGACACTGCTCGCCCAGACGTTGGCGAAGATGCTGAACGTACCGTTCGCCATCGCCGACGCCACCGCCCTGACGGAGGCGGGCTATGTGGGCGAGGACGTCGAGAACATACTTCTCAAGCTGATCCAGGCCGCCGACTACGACGTCAAGAAGGCCGAGACCGGCATCATCTACATCGACGAGGTGGACAAGATCGCTCGTAAGAGCGAGAACCCGTCGATCACCAGGGACGTCTCCGGTGAGGGCGTGCAGCAGGCCCTGCTGAAGATCCTGGAGGGCACCACCGCGAGCGTGCCGCCCCAGGGCGGACGCAAGCATCCTCACCAGGAGTTCATCCAGATCGACACCACCAACGTGCTCTTCATCTGCGGTGGTGCCTTCGCCGGCCTCGAAAAGATCATCGAGTCCCGGGTCGGCAGGAAGGGCATCGGCTTCAACGCCGTGATCCACTCCAAGGAAGACGTCGACACCTCCGACATCTTCCGCGACGTCATGCCCGAGGATCTGCTGAAGTTCGGCATGATCCCCGAGTTCGTCGGCCGTCTCCCGGTCATCACGAGCGTGCACAACCTCGACCGCGAGGCGCTCATCCAGATCCTCACCGAGCCGCGCAATGCGCTGGTGAAGCAGTATCGCCGCCTGTTCGAGCTGGACAACGTCGAGCTCGAGTTCACCGACGACGCGCTGGAGGCCATCGCCGACCAGGCGATCCTGCGCGGCACCGGTGCGCGTGGCCTGCGGGCCATTCTGGAGGAGGTTCTCCTGTCGGTGATGTACGAGGTGCCCTCCCGCCAGGATGTGGCGCGTGTCGTCATCACCCGCGAGTCGGTGCTCGAGCACGTCAACCCGACGCTCGTGCCGCGTGACCAGCTCAACAAGCAGCAGCGCACGCCGCGCGAGAAGTCGGCGTAAAGCACCTCGCTCGACCGGTGCCCCCGTGGAGTCTCTCCGCGGGGGCACCGTGCTTTCCGGGGACGGTCCTGCCCGCGAGGTCTTTCCGGCGCGACCTCCTGACCTGCACCCCGCGCGATGCCGCCTTCGACGCAGCCTTTGACGCCGTCGGCTCCGGTGACGCGGTCCCTACCGGGGCGGGAGCCGGATCAGGCCGTGGAGAAGAGCGGTGTAGTCGATGAAGGCGGCGACCGTCCGATTCGGCTCCTTGGCTTCGTCGTCCCAGCGGCGCAGCCGTACGGCGTCTCGGGCGTACGGCTCGGCCTCGAACCTCGCCTGCTCCCAGGGCTCCATCGGCCCGCCCTGCACGCCGAGGGTGTAACGCGAGGCCTCGGACAGCCGGTCGTGGTAGGAGCCGTCCACGGCGCACAGGTAGCGCTTGGCCGCCACGTGCAGCCGGATCGGCTCGGTCACCTCCGGGCCGAACCACTGCCCCAGCCAGTCGGCGCCGACGTGACTGTGCCGGTTGTCGGTGCCCTCCATCAGGTCATGCCCGGTGATCTCCCCGGTGAAGTGCCCCACATCGTGCAGCAGTGCCGCGGCCACCAGGGCCGATGCGGCGTCGGCCTCCCGGGCGCGTGCCGCGGCCTGGAGCATGTGCGCGGCCTGGGTGACCTCCTCGCCGAGGTAGTCGTCGGCGCCGGGACCGTCGAACAGCGTCCGCAGATGCTCGACCACCGCGTCCCCGTGGCGCCGCGCCGCGTCTCGGCACTCGGGGCAGGAACAGTTGTCGTGCGGCCATATGGCGGGGGACTCGAAGGACATGCCGGGCCTTCCTTAGTGGGCGGGGGCCGAAGATCGGATGAGGGTGTTGGCCCGCACCGAGTTGTGCACGGTGAAGGCGACGGCGTCACCGAGGTAGCGGTCGTCTGACCACTCCAGCGGCCGGTTGTCGGGGTCGGTGGTACGCCGCAGCTCGCGCAGCAGCGCGGTACGGGGGCGGACGCCGAGCAGACGCGCGTCCTCGGCCTCGGCGGTGATCGCGCTGACGGTGTGTTCGGCATGGGCGAACACCACGCCGAGCTCCTCCAGCCGGCCGGTGATCGACTCGTTGTCGACATCGATGGCGATACCGCCCACGAGGGCGCCGATCCGCTCCACGTAGGCGGTGCGCTCGACCATCACCGGCCGGCCGGACAACAGCCGGACCCGCGTCAGGTGATAGATACGGGCGCCGGGGTCGAGCTCCAGCCGTTCGGCCTCCAGGTCGGTCGGCTCCCGCCGGACCAGCGCCACCACCCGGCCACCGGGCGTATGGCCGACCGACGCCGCCCATTGGGAGAAGCTGTGCAGCTGACCGAAGCTCGGCACGAGTGCCGGCTGCAGGACCAGCCGCCGGGTGCCCTTACGCGAGGAGATCAGCCCATCGGCCGCCAGCGCGGCGAACGCCTGGCGGACGGTTCCCCGCGACACCCCGTGCCGCTGCGCCAGCTCACTCTCCGACGGCAGCCGCGAGCCGGGCGGATAGGTACCGTCGGAGATGCCCGCACGCAGCTCGTCAGCCAGTTGCCGGTAAACAGTGGACATGTATAGATAAGCTAGAAGATGTATATACACCTTGCAAGTCCGGCGGCCATGGGACATCGACTACCCGGACGTCCCTAGAATTGGACACCGTGACGACGCCAGAGCTGCCCACCCAGTACACGCCCGCCGACGTGGAGACCCGGAGCTACGAGCGCTGGGTCGCGCAGGGATACTTCACCGCGGATCCGAGCAGCGAGCGTGAGCCGTACAGCATCGTCCTGCCCCCGCCGAACGTGACCGGTGTCCTGCACATCGGCCACGCCCTCGATCATTCGGTCCAGGACGCGCTGACCCGCCGCGCTCGCATGCGCGGGCAGGAGACCCTGTGGCTGCCGGGTATGGACCATGCCGGCATCGCCACCCAGAACGTCGTCGAGCGTGAGATCGCCAAGGATGGCCTGTCCCGCCACGACCTGGGCAGGGAGGCCTTCGTCGAGCGTGTGTGGCAGTGGAAGGAGGAGTCCGGCGGCCGGATCCTCGGCCAGATGAAGAAGCTCGGCGACGGCGTCGACTGGTCGCGTGAGCGCTTCACCATGGACCCCGGGCTCTCCCGCGCCGTCCAGACGATCTTCAAAAAGCTCTTCGACGACGGGCTCATCTACCGCGCCGAGCGCATCATCAACTGGTGCCCGCGCTGCCTGACCGCGCTGTCGGACATCGAGGTGGAGCACAGCGAGGACGAGGGCGAGCTCGTCTCGATCCGCTACGGCGAGGGCGAGGACTCCATCGTCGTCGCGACCACCCGGGCGGAGACCATGCTCGGTGACACCGCCGTGGCCGTGCACCCGTCCGACGAGCGCTACGCGCACCTGATCGGTCGCGAGGTGGAGGTCCCGCTCACCGGACGCCGGATTCCGGTCGTGGCCGACGAACACGTCGACCCGGCCTTCGGCACCGGAGCGGTCAAGGTCACTCCGGCGCACGACCCGAACGACTTCGAGATCGGCCGTCGCCACTCGTTGCCGTCCCTGTCGGTCATGGACGAGCGTGGCGTGATCACCGCGCACGGCCCCTTCCAAGGGCTTGATCGCTTCGAGGCCCGGCCCGCGGTCGTGGCCGCCCTGCGCCAGCAGGGCCGGATCGTCGCGGAGAAGCGGCCATACCTCCACTCGGTCGGCCACTGCTCGCGCTGCAAGACCGTGGTGGAGCCCCGGCTCTCACTTCAGTGGTTCGTGAACGTCTCCCCGTTGGCCAAGGCCGCCGGTGACGCGGTCCGTGACGGCCAGACGAAGATCCACCCGCCGGAGCTGGCCAAGCGCTACTTCGACTGGGTCGACGACATGCATGACTGGTGCATCTCGCGGCAGTTGTGGTGGGGCCACCGGATCCCGGTCTGGTACGGCCCGGCCGGCGAGGTCGTCTGCGTCGGTCCCGACGAGGAGCCACCCGCCGGCTATGTCCAGGACCCGGACGTCCTCGACACCTGGTTCTCCTCGGGACTGTGGCCGTTCTCCACCCTGGGCTGGCCGGACAAGACACCTGAACTGGCCAAGTTCTACCCCACCTCGGTCCTGGTCACCGGCTACGACATCCTGTTCTTCTGGGTGGCCCGGATGATGATGTTCGGCCTGTACGCGATGGACGGCCAGCCGCCCTTCCGTACTGTGGCGCTGCACGGCATGGTCCGCGACCAGTACGGCAAGAAGATGTCCAAGTCGTTCGGCAACGTGGTGGATCCGCTCGACTGGGTCGAGCGTTTCGGCGCCGACGCCACTCGCTTCACCCTGCTGCGCGGCGCCAATCCCGGTTCCGACGTGGCGATCAGCGAAGAGTGGGCGGGGGGCTCCCGCAACTTCTGTAACAAGATCTGGAACGCCACCCGCTTCGCGCTGATGAACGGCGCCGCGGTCGGTGAGCTCCCGACGGAGGAGCTGACCGCGGCCGACCGGTGGATCCTGTCCAGGCTTCAGGAGGTCGTCGCGTCGGTGGACGCGGCCTTCGAGGAGTTCGAATTCGCCAAGATCTCCGATCTGCTCTACCACTTCGCCTGGGACGAGGTCTGCGACTGGTACGTGGAACTCGCCAAGATCCAGATCGCCTCGGGTCAGGAGCACACCCGGCTGGTGCTGGGTCATGTCCTCGACTCGCTTCTGCGGCTGCTGCACCCGCTGGTGCCGTTCGTCACGGAGGAGCTGTGGCGAGCGGTCACCGGAGGCGAGTCGATCGTGGTCGCGCCATGGCCGGTGGTCCAGGAGGCGTTGCGCGACGCTTCGGCCGAGGAGGAGATCCTCGCCGTCCAGGGGCTGGTCACCGAGGTTCGCAGGTTCCGCTCCGACCAGGGCCTCAAGCCCGGCCAGCGGGTCGCCGCACGCCTGTCACTGGCCGGTACGGCGCTCGCCTCGCACGAAGGCGCGATCCGATCGCTGCTGCGGCTCGACCAGCCGTCAGAGTCGTTCTCCGCCACCGCCCGCCTCGATGTGAGCGGTATCGTCGTGGAGATCGACACGGCGGGCACGATCGACGTGGCGGCCGAGCGTAAGCGCCTGGAGAAGGATCTCGCCGTGGCGCAGAAGGAGGCCGCGCAAGTGGCGGCCAAACTCGGCAACGAGCAGTTCATGTCGAAGGCGCCCGATGACGTGGTCATCAAGGTGCGCGCTCGTGCGGCCCAGGCCGACCAGGACATCGCGCGGCTGACCGCCCAGTTGGCGGCGCTCCCCGCCGGCTGAGCGCGCCGCGGGGGCAGAGCTTTGGCCGGGAGTCCGGGGTCCGTTGACCCCGGACTCCCGTGTTTGGAAGTCCCTGACGTAGGGAAGACCTAGTTGTTACCGCGAAGTGGGTCATGACAGCCCGAGTGGACTGCTAGAGTTCTTCAGGCAGGGCAAGCCCCTGCACCCCCCTCTAAGAAATCCTCGAAAATCTGGGTGTGTCCGCACGATTGGACACAAGACGGATGTCGGAGTAAGTTAGAAGGGTTGCTCCGGAGACGGGGCGGTCGAGATCCTAACGGGTCCGGCGGGTTCGATGGAAACGGTCACGAAAGCGACAGTTTGACACGAACCGGGCGGATCTGATAAGATGGAGACACGGAATGGAACGCCCTGAAGCCGGGACCATGGTCACGGCGACGGAGAACGCGTCCGTTTCTTGAGAACTCAACAGTGTGTTAAAAGCCAGTGCATGAAGCACAACCCCGTCCACCCACCCCCGGTGGGAGACGGATTCCTTTGGTTGATACACCCCTGGCCCGCTCGCGGGCCCGAGGGGGTGCTTTCAGCCGGGAAACGACTGTTCAGACATTGTTTGGAGAGTTTGATCCTGGCTCAGGACGAACGCTGGCGGCGTGCTTAACACATGCAAGTCGAGCGGAAAGGCCCTTCGGGGTACTCGAGCGGCGAACGGGTGAGTAACACGTGAGTAACCTGCCCCCGACTCTGGGATAAGCCCGGGAAACTGGGTCTAATACCGGATATGACCACTTCCCGCATGGGATGGTGGTGGAAAGTTGTTTCGGTTGGGGATGGACTCGCGGCCTATCAGCTTGTTGGTGGGGTAACGGCCTACCAAGGCGACGACGGGTAGCCGGCCTGAGAGGGCGACCGGCCACACTGGGACTGAGACACGGCCCAGACTCCTACGGGAGGCAGCAGTGGGGAATATTGCGCAATGGGCGAAAGCCTGACGCAGCGACGCCGCGTGGGGGATGACGGCCTTCGGGTTGTAAACCTCTTTCAGCAGGGACGAAGTTGACGTGTACCTGCAGAAGAAGCGCCGGCTAACTACGTGCCAGCAGCCGCGGTAATACGTAGGGCGCAAGCGTTGTCCGGAATTATTGGGCGTAAAGAGCTCGTAGGTGGCTTGTCACGTCGGGTGTGAAAGCTTGGGGCTTAACTCCAGGTCTGCATTCGATACGGGCTGGCTAGAGGTAGGTAGGGGAGAACGGAATTCCTGGTGTAGCGGTGAAATGCGCAGATATCAGGAGGAACACCGGTGGCGAAGGCGGTTCTCTGGGCCTTACCTGACGCTGAGGAGCGAAAGCGTGGGGAGCGAACAGGATTAGATACCCTGGTAGTCCACGCTGTAAACGTTGGGCGCTAGGTGTGGGGGCCTTCCACGGTTTCCGCGCCGTAGCTAACGCATTAAGCGCCCCGCCTGGGGAGTACGGCCGCAAGGCTAAAACTCAAAGGAATTGACGGGGGCCCGCACAAGCGGCGGAGCATGTTGCTTAATTCGACGCAACGCGAAGAACCTTACCAAGGCTTGACATCGCCCGGAAACACTCAGAGATGGGTGCCTCTTCGGATCGGGTGACAGGTGGTGCATGGCTGTCGTCAGCTCGTGTCGTGAGATGTTGGGTTAAGTCCCGCAACGAGCGCAACCCTTGTTCAATGTTGCCAGCACGCTCCTTCGGGGGTGGTGGGGACTCATTGGAGACTGCCGGGGTCAACTCGGAGGAAGGTGGGGATGACGTCAAGTCATCATGCCCCTTATGTCTTGGGCTGCAAACATGCTACAATGGCCGGTACAGAGGGTTGCGATACCGTGAGGTGGAGCGAATCCCAAAAAGCCGGTCTCAGTTCGGATTGGGGTCTGCAACTCGACCCCATGAAGTCGGAGTCGCTAGTAATCGCAGATCAGCAACGCTGCGGTGAATACGTTCCCGGGCCTTGTACACACCGCCCGTCACGTCACGAAAGTCGGCAACACCCGAAGCCCGTGGCCCAACCACTTGTGGGGGGAGCGGTCGAAGGTGGGGCTGGCGATTGGGACGAAGTCGTAACAAGGTAGCCGTACCGGAAGGTGCGGCTGGATCACCTCCTTTCTAAGGAGCATCGGCTCGGCTGGGTCATCGTGAGATGCCGGTCGGGTCCAGGTCATGATGGTAGGCGCCTGTTCTGCCCATGACGCGCTCATTAGTGGAGCACTGGCTAATCGGATGATCCGGGTTCGCCTGGGTCGGCTAGTACCGCTCGTACTCTTCGGAGTCGGGAGGGGAACGTCGGCCGGGGGGCGCGGATGGGTCTGGACACACTGTTGGGTCCTGAGGAAACGGGCCGGATACGGAGCCTGCCTGCGGGTGGGCTTCGTGGTCTGTGTGACCTCGTGCGGGACCAGCCTCCTGTCATACCAGCGTGGCCGGGGGGAAGACGATCGTCTTCTCCTTCGGGCCGGGTGTTGGTGGCGGGACGGATCTGGTCGCTGTTTGTTGTTTGAGATTTGCATAGTGGACGCGAGCATCTTTGTGGCCAAGTTTTTTAGGGCACACGGTGGATGCCTTGGCATCAGGAGCCGATGAAGGACGTGGGAGGCTGCGTTAAGCCCCGGGGAGTCGCCAACCAGACTTTGATCCGGGGATGTCCGAATGGGGAAACCTAGCACCAGTCATGTGGTGTTGCCTCCGCCTGAATGTATAGGGCGGTTGGTGGTAACGCGGGGAAGTGAAACATCTCAGTACCCGTAGGAAGAGAAAACAAATTAGTGATTCCGTGAGTAGTGGTGAGCGAAAGCGGAAGAGGCTAAACCGTATGCGTGTGATAGCCGGCAGGCGTTGCGTGTGCGGGGTTGTGGGACCCTCTGGGAGGAGCTGCCGCTCTTCCAAGCAGTGAGAAATCGATGGGATAGTCGAAGCTTCTGGGAAGAAGCGCCGGAGACCGTGAGAGCCGGGTAGGCGAAATCTTGTCGACTGTTTGAGGGGATCCCAAGTAGCACGGGGCCCGAGAAATCCTGTGTGAATCTGCCAGGACCACCTGGTAAGCCTAAATACTCCCTGATGACCGATAGTGAACAAGTACCGTGAGGGAAAGGTGAAAAGCGCCCCGGTGAGGGGTCGTGAAATAGTACCTGAAACCGTGTGCCTACAAGCCGTAGGAGCGTAGGCGTCTTCGGACGTCTGTGATGTGACTGCGTGCCTTTTGAAGAATGAGCCTGCGAGTTATGGTGTGTGGCGAGGTTAACCCGTGTGGGGGAGCCGTAGCGAAAGCGAGTCTGAATAGGGCGTTGTCAGTCGCATGCTGTAGACCCGAAGCGGAGTGATCTAGGCATGGGCAGGTTGAAGCGCGGGTAAGACCGCGTGGAGGACCGAACCCACCAGGGTTGAAAACCTGGGGGATGACCTGTGTTTAGGGGTGAAAGGCCAATCAAACTCCGTGATAGCTGGTTCTCCCCGAAATGCATTTAGGTGCAGCGTTACGTGTTTCTTGCCGGAGGTAGAGCACTGGATGGCTAATGGGCCCTACCAGGTTACTGACGTCAGCCAAACTCCGAATGCCGGTAAGTGAGAGCGTAGCAGTGAGACTGCGGGGGATAAGCTCCGTAGTCGAGAGGGAAACAGCCCAGACCACCGACTAAGGCCCCTAAGCGTGTGCTAAGTGGGAAAGGATGTGGAGTCGCAGTGACAACCAGGAGGTTGGCTTAGAAGCAGCCACCCTTGAAAGAGTGCGTAATAGCTCACTGGTCAAGTGATTCCGCGCCGACAATGTAGCGGGGCTCAAGTACACCGCCGAAGTCGTGGCATTCACACGTTTGCTGAGCCTTTGTGGTTTAGGTGTGTGGATGGGTAGGGGAGCGTCGTGCGGCCGGCGAAGCAGCAGAGTGATCTAGTTGTGGAGGCCGTGCGAGTGAGAATGCAGGCATGAGTAGCGAATCAGAAGTGAGAAACTTCTGCGCCGGATGACCAAGGGTTCCTGGGCCAGGCTAATCCGCCCAGGGTAAGTCGGGACCTAAGGCGAGGCCGACAGGCGTAGTCGATGGACAACGGGTTGATATTCCCGTACCCGCTACGATGCGCCAATACTGAATCCAGTGATACTAAGGGTCCTTAAGCCCCTAACGCCCTTCGGGGTGTGGGTGAGGCTGAACGCCTGGCCTGATCTGGTAGTAGGTAAGCGATGGGGTGACGCAGGAAGGTAGCCCAGCCCAGGCGATGGTAGTCCTGGGGTAAGCAGGTAGGGAGGACCGTAGGCAAATCCGCGGTCCGTTAATCCTGAGATGTGATGCCGAGCCGATTGTGGCGAAGTGGGTGATCCTATGCTGCCGAGAAAAGCCTCTAGTGAGTGTCGTGGCGGCCCGTACCCGAAACCGACTCAGGTGGTCAGGTAGAGAATACCAAGGCGATCGGGTGAACTGTGGTTAAGGAACTCGGCAAATTGCCCCCGTAACTTCGGGAGAAGGGGGGCCTTCGCTGGTGACGAGTCTTGCACTCCGAGCTGGTGGGGGTCGCAGAGGCCAGGGGGAAGCGACTGTTTACTAAAAACACAGGTCCGTGCGAAGTCGTAAGACGATGTATACGGACTGACGCCTGCCCGGTGCTGGAACGTTAAGGGGACCGGTTAGTGCGCCTTTGGGTGTGCGAAGCTGAGAACTTAAGCGCCAGTAAACGGCGGTGGTAACTATAACCATCCTAAGGTAGCGAAATTCCTTGTCGGGTAAGTTCCGACCTGCACGAATGGCGTAACGACTTCCCCGCTGTCTCAACCGCAGACCCGGCGAAATTGCACTACGAGTAAAGATGCTCGTTACGCGCAGCAGGACGGAAAGACCCCGGGACCTTCACTACAGCTTGACATTGGCGTTTGGAACGTCTTGTGTAGGATAGGTGGGAGACGGTGAAGCGGTGACGCTAGTTACCGTGGAGTCATTGGTGAAATACCACTCTGGTCGTTTTGAACGTCTAACTTCGGTCCGTGATCCGGATCAGGGACAGTGTCTGGTGGGTAGTTTAACTGGGGCGGTTGCCTCCTAAAGAGTAACGGAGGCGCCCAAAGGTTCCCTCAGCCTGGTTGGCAATCAGGTGTCGAGTGTAAGTGCACAAGGGAGCTTGACTGTGAGACCGACGGGTCGAGCAGGAGCGAAAGCTGGGACTAGTGATCCGGCGGTGGCTTGTGGAAGCGCCGTCGCTCAACGGCTAAAAGGTACCCCGGGGATAACAGGCTGATCTTCCCCAAGAGTCCATATCGACGGGATGGTTTGGCACCTCGATGTCGGCTCGTCGCATCCTGGGGCTGGAGTAGGTCCCAAGGGTTGGGCTGTTCGCCCATTAAAGCGGTACGCGAGCTGGGTTTAGAACGTCGCGAGACAGTTCGGTCCCTATCCGCTGCGCGCGCAGGAGACTTGAAAGGAGCTGTCCCTAGTACGAGAGGACCGGGACGGACGAACCTCTGGTGTGCCAGTTGTTCCGCCAGGAGCACGGCTGGTTGGCTACGTTCGGAAGGGATAACCGCTGAAAGCATCTAAGCGGGAAGCTCGCCTTGAGATGAGGTCTCCCACCCTGTGAGGGGGTAAGGCTCCCGGTAGACGACCGGGTTGATAGGCCGGAGGTGGAAGCACAGTAATGTGTGGAGCTGACCGGTACTAATAGGCCGAGGACTTGACCACAAAGCATTTTGCTCGCGTCCACTAGGCAATTCTGAAACAACAAGCACCCGTTGTGTGTGTTTGATAGTTTCATAGTGTTACGGCGGTTATGGCGAAGGGGAAACACCCGGTTACATTCCGAACCCGGAAGTTAAGCTCTTCAGCGCCGATGGTACTGCACCGGGGACGGTGTGGGAGAGTAGGTCGCCGCCGGACAATCGTTTGAGAAGAGGCCACCCCTTTTTTGGGGTGGCCTTTTCTGTTTTCCCGACCCTTTTTCGGGTTCTTTGTTGGCGCTTTCCTGGGCTCTTTGTCGGCGTCTCTTTCTGGGTTCTTTTCCCGCTCCTGCGGTTCTTTTCCCGGGCCGGTTCCGCAGCCCACCGACCCGTTCGGAAGCCCGCCGAGGAGGTCAGTAGGCTGGAGGCGTGGACTACCGAGCGGTTGAACGAGCAATCATGGAACGCGGCGTCGAGTGGAACTTCGAGCCCACTCTCGACAGGATCGCCGCGCTCATGGACGTGCTCGGTTCCCCGCAGCACTCCTATCCCGTCGTGCACGTGGCCGGAACCAACGGCAAGTCGAGCACGACCCGGATGATCGAGACGATCCTGCGCGAGCGCAACCTGCGCGTCGGCCGCTTCACGAGCCCGCATCTCACCTCCATGCGTGAGCGCATCTGTGTGGACGGCGCTCCGCTGAGCGAGGAGCGCTTCGTCGAGGTCTACGAGGACATCGCTCCCTACCTCGCGATGATCGATGCCCAGGGCCGTCGCCTCTCCTTCTTCGAGACCCTGACCGCGATGGCCTTCGCGGCCTTCGCCGACGCCCCAGTGGACGTCGCGGTCATCGAGACCGGCATGGGCGGCAGCTTCGACGCCACCAACGTCGCCGACGGGGCGGTGGCCGTCGTCACTCCCGTCTCCCTGGACCACGTCGACTATCTCGGCCCCGACGTCGCGACGATCGCGGGGGAGAAGGCCGGCATCATCAAGCCCGGGGCGACCGTCGTACTCGCCCAGCAGCAACTACCCGCGGCCGAGGTGCTGTTGCGCAGGGCGGCCGAGGCGGGCGCCACCGTGGCACGCGAGGGACTGGAGTTCGGCGTGCTCGGCAGGGAGCTCGCGATCGGTGGCCAACTGCTCCGCCTCAGGAGCCTCAAGGGCACCTACGAGGAGGTCCTGCTCCCCCTGTACGGCGCGCACCAGGCGAGCAACGCCGCCTGCGCCCTGGCCGCGGTCGAGGCGCTCTCCGTCGGAGACGATCCGCTCGACCCCGAGCTGGTGCGTCAGGCGTTCCTCCAGGTGCGCTCGCCGGGGAGGCTGGAGGTCGTCCGGCGGGGTCCCACGGTGCTGGTGGACGCCGCGCACAACCCCGGCGGGGTCCAGGCCACCCTGGAGGCCGTTCAGGAGTCGTTCGACTTCGCCAAGCTCATCGGTGTGGTGGCGGTGTTCGAGGACAAGGACGTCGAAGGCATCCTGGAGCTGATGGAGCCGATGATGGACGAGATCGTGGTGACACGGAACTCCTCGCCCAGGTCCATGGACGTGGACGATCTCGCCGCGCTCGCCGAGGAGATCTTCGGAGTGGATCGGGTCCACCAGGTCGAGCGGCTGGACACGGCCATCGACCGGGCGATCGAGATGGTCGACTCCTTGGGAGAGTTCAGCGGGGCCGGCGTTCTGATCACCGGGTCCGTCGTCACCGCCGGAGACGCACGACTGCTGCTCAAGGCGGAGGAGGCCACGTGAGCCGGGAGACGGCGGGAAGACGAGAGATGATCACGGTCACCCCGGGCATGCGGCGGCTCTGTGCCAGTGTGCTGGGCATGGAGGCGATCGTCGTCGGGCTGTTCACCCCCGTGGCGATCAACACCCAGAACGTCGAACCGGCCGTGGCGGTGACCGTCGGAATCGGCCTGGCAGTCCTGTGCGTCCTGGTCACGGGCATGTTGAAGCGTCCCTTCGCCTACGTCATGGGAAGCCTGATCCAGGTGCTCGCCATCGTCGCGGGCTTCCTGGTTCCGACCATGTTCTTCCTGGGGGCGATCTTCGCCGCACTGTGGATCACGGCGATATTCGTCGCTCGCCGTGTCGAGGGCGTGACTTCCCGCTAAAGTCGGCCAACATGGCCGTCCCTCCCATTCAACCGACTCGGGCGGTGACTGCCGGGCCCGAGGGCCTGGCGCGCACGCTCGGTGTCTCCGTGGTGCTCGACGTCGTCCTCGGGCTGCTCGTCGCGGTGGTCCTTCCGCTGGCGATCGTCGCCATCCCCAACACCATCTCTGTGGTGGCAGCCCTTCTTCCGCCGGAGATCTCGCAGATCGCGATGATGCGGGCGCACGGGCTGGCGCTGCCCGCGATGGTGCTGACCGTGCCGCTGGCCGGCCTCGCCGTGCGCCGGGTGCGGGCCGCTCCGGTGCTGGTCGCCGGGCTGACCTTGCTCGCGGTGGCCGACGCCGCCGGGGGCTACGCGAACTCGACGCTGCTGGTGGGGGTGCTGCGGGTCCTGCACGGGATCGGCGCCGGCCTGCTGGTGCCCGCCACCTTGGTGGCGGTCTGGGAGCGTTCGCCGCTCCTGCGCGCGGTGTGGGGAGGCATGCTCGCGGTGAGCCTGCTGACCGCGCAGGCGCTCGCCCTGTGGCCGCTGGACGAGGTGAAGTCCTGGAGGGTCACGCTCCAGCCGTATCCGATGCTCACCGGGATCGCGCTCGCGCTGGCCGCGCTCTATCTCGTGCTCTGGATGAAGAGCGGTGAGCACGCCGTGGCCGGTGGAGAGGCGAGTGTCGCGGAGCGTGGCCGTCTGCTGGTGGCGGTCGTGCCCGCCGTGGGCATCGCCGCCCTGGCCCTGGGCAGCACCTTCGACTGGCCGCCGGGGCTGCTGGTCCTCGCGGCGCTGCTGTCCATTCTGGTGCTTTTCGGCCTTGCTTCGCTGGGTGCCTCCGACGGTGCCGGCGGCCGGGTGCCCGCCTACACGATGCTCGCGGTCGGCATCGTCGTCCTGCCCACCGCGGCGCAGGTCACCTATATCGAGCTTGGCGGGCTGGGTGGTCCGGGGCTGTCCGGTCTGTGGCCGGCCTTCGCGATCGCCGGAGCCACGGGGGTCGTCGCCGCGATGCTGGTGAGCCGGTTGAGCGACGGCGGCATGCCGCTGATCGGCGCGGGCGGCCTGGCGGTCATGGTGGCGGGACTGTGCGCCGTCCGGTTGCTCCTACCCGTCTCGGGCGGCCTCGGGCTGATCCTGCCGCTCGTGCTGCTCGGGGTCGGTGCCGCGGTGGCCCTGACCTCCGCTTTGCGCTCATCCGGCACGGGTGCGACGCTCTTCGCCCTGTCGCTGTTCTTCCCCGGGGTGCTTTCCGGCTTCCTGCTGGGCAGCGGCGTGCAGGTCACTCGTCTGAAGGGGGCCACCACCTCCCAGGCGCTGGTCGACGCGTTCGTCGGCGCCCTCCATCTGTGGGCGCTGGTCGGTGGCGGCCTGGTGGTCGCGGTGATCGTGCTCTGCGCGGTCCTGGCGCGGCGTTCCCCCGCCGTCACGTCCGGTACGGCGAGCACTTCGGCGGTCGCCGAGCCCGGTTCGGTCGCCCAGCCCCCCTCGGTCGCCGAGTCCGGTTCGGGGGCCGCGCTCGGTTCGGGGACCGAGCCCGCCGCCGGATCCGTGACGGTTCCGGACCCCGCCACCGAGCTGGAGTCCGTCGTTGAGGAGCGGCCCGTGAGGGAGCCCGCCGCCATGGCGCAGACGCGTCCGGAGGACGGCAGGCCTGAACAGGACAAGCGGCAGCACCCCGAACCGGAACCCGACCCGCAGCCCGACAAGACGGGCACGCTGCCGGTGGTGCCGCCGCCCACACCGTCCCCCGAAGACGGGCTGGGAGAGGGGCCCGCTCACCCATAAGGCCCGTCCGGGAGGTCTGGGTGTCCGTGCACGACGTCGTCGAGCACGGGCAATCGAGCCGGGGGCGGTAAACTTCGCGCGTTCATCGCAGTCCGCGAATCGTCCTTCCCGTTCAAAGGAGAACCTCAGTGTCCGAGCGCACTCTTGTCCTGATCAAGCCCGACGGTGTCGCGCGTGGTCTCATCGGCGACGTGATCGCCCGGATCGAGCGCAAGGGCCTGAAGGTCGCGGCGCTGGAACTGCGCACGCTTGACGCCGACACCGCCAAGTCCCACTACGCCGAGCACTCCGAGCGACCGTTCTTCGGCGAGCTGGTCGAGTTCATCACCTCCGGCCCGCTGGTCGCGCTGGTCGCCGAGGGCCCCCGTGCCATCGAGGCCTTCCGCTCCCTGGCCGGCCTGACCGACCCGGTCAAGTCCGCCCCCGGCACCATCCGCGGTGACCACGCTCTGGAGATCGGTGAGAACGTGGTCCACGGCTCCGACTCGCCCGAGTCCGCCGCCCGCGAGATCAAGCTCTTCTTCCCGGACCGCTTCTAGCCTTTCCGGTCTCCGGCACCGCCGAGCCTCGTCGTCCCCCGGGGGATGACGAGGCTCGACGTATTTGGCCCGTCTTAAGATTTTCCTGGAACTGGCGGCCTCATTGCGCTCAAGGGTGGGTACGTCACGTTACGATTCGAGTGCGTTCTGTAGTTTTCGCCGACGACCCGACGGAAGGAGGGCCGCCTTCCCCATGAGCAGCAAGCTTTCTTTTCTGGGCCGCGACATGGCAGTCGACCTCGGCACCGCCAACACACTCGTCTATGTTCGGGGTCGCGGCATCGTGCTCAACGAGCCGTCCGTCGTCGCGATCAACACGACCTCGGGGAAAATCGTCGCCATCGGCATAGAGGCCAAGCGCATGATCGGCCGGACGCCCGGCAACATCGTGGCCATCAGGCCGCTCAAGGACGGCGTCATCGCCGACTTCGACGTCACCGAGCGCATGCTCCGCTACTTCATCCAGCGGGTGCACAAGCGTCGTCACTTCGCCAAGCCTCGCATCATCATCGCGGTGCCGAGCGGGATCACCGGGGTCGAGCAGCGCGCGGTCAAGGAAGCCGGCTACCAGGCGGGGGCGCGTCAGGTCTACATCATCGAGGAGCCGATGGCCGCCGCGATCGGCGCCGGGCTCCCCGTGCACGAGCCGACCGGAAACATGGTGGTCGATGTCGGCGGAGGCACCACCGAGGTGGCCATCATCTCGATGGGAGGTGTGGTGACCAGCCAGTCGATCCGGGTGGGCGGCGACGAGCTGGACCAGGCGATCATCAGCTTCGCGAAGAAGGAATACTCGCTCATGCTCGGCGAGCGGACCGCCGAGGAGATCAAGATGGCGATCGGCTCCGCCTGTGTGCTCCCCGAGGAGGGGCATGCCGAGATTCGAGGCCGTGACCTGGTCAGCGGCCTGCCCAAGACGATCATCGTGTCGGCTCACGAGATTCGCAAGGCCACGGAGGAGCCGGTGAACGCGATCGTCGACGCGGTCAAGACCACCCTGGACAAGTGCCCGCCGGAGCTGTCCGGTGACCTGATGGACCGGGGGATCGCGCTCACCGGGGGCGGCGCCCTTCTCAAGGGCCTGGACGAGCGCCTCAAGGACGAGACGGGCATGCCGATTCATCTGGTGGACAACGCACTCGACTCCGTCGCGCTCGGCTCGGGCAAGTGCGTCGAGGACTTCGACGCCCTGCAGCAGGTCCTGGTGCCGGAGCCGCGGCACTGATGAAAGACACGCGCCGGGCGCGGATGAGCCTGGGACTGCTGCTGGCCGGGGCGCTCGTGCTCATAACCGTGGATCACCGGACGGGTGACGACTCTCCCTTCGGGCCTCTTCGAGGCGTCGGCGCGACCCTGTTCGGCACCGCGGAGAGTGCGGGGGCCGACGTCGTCCGGCCGGTCGGCCGGTTCTTCGAGACGATGGTGGGCGCCCCCGACGCGCAACGCCGCATCGACGCGTTGAGCGCGGAGAATCAGCGGCTCAGACGCGATCTGGCGGCGCAGAGCCTGGATCACCGGCACTCCGCCGAGCTGCGCCGTCTGCTCGGGGTGGCCGGAACCGCCGGATACAAGATCGTGCCCGCTCAAGTGATCGCGCGGCGTGGAACGCCCGGGTTCGAGGAGGCCGTCGAGCTCGACGTGGGCGGTGCCGACGGGGTGCGCTCGGAGATGACCGTGCTGAACGGCGACGGCCTGATCGGCCGGGTGGTCCACGTGAGCGCGTCCACCTCGACGGTGGTTCTGCTCAGCGACCCCGCCTCGGCGGCCGGGGCACGGCTGGAGGGAAGCAACGAGATCGGGGTGGTGCACGGGGTCGGAGAGAACGGCCGCCTGCTCCGTTTCCGGCTGCTCGACTCGACCGCGCAGATCGTGCCGGGCCGCCGGATCGTGAGCTTCGGCTCCCAGCGTGGCGTGCCGTACGTGGCGGGGGTGCCGATCGGGGTGGTGGAGCGGGTGGAGGCCACGCCGGGGGAGCTGACCCGGATCGCTTATGCGCGGCCGTACGCCGACCTCACCGCGCTGGACGTGGTCGGCGTGGTGGTGCAGTCGCCGCGGCGCGAGCCGCGCGACGCGGTGCGTCCCGACGCGCCGCGCAAGCCCAAGGCGCTGCGCCGGTCCGATCGGTCACGCGAGTCCGACCAGGCACGTGAGTCCGATGGGTCACGTGAGTCCGGTCAAGCACCTGAGACCGACCAGGCACGTGAGTCCGATCGATCACGTGAGTTCGAGACGCCGGAGGAGCCCGACTCCTCGCGCAAGCCCAAGAGGCCGAGTAAGCCTGCGGAGCCGGATGAACCCGAGGTGTCGGACGGGCCCGAGGCGCTGGGCGAGTCCGAGGCGTCGCGGGAAGGGGTCTGAGAGTGGGCGGCCGTGACGTGCTCTCCGCGGGACTGCTCCTGCTGGTCATGGTCGTCCAGGTGACGATCGTGAACCGGTTGCCGCTGCCGGGAGCGGGCGCGCCGGATCTGGTGCTGCTCACCGTGGTGGGCTACGCGCTGGTCCGTGGGGCCGTGGCCGGGACGGTCATGGGATTCTGCGCCGGGTTGGTCGGCGACGTGCTGCCACCGGTCGCCCATGTGCTCGGCCAGTACGCCCTGGTGCTGTGCCTGATCGGGTTCCTGGCCGGGCGGGTGGCGGAGAGCCGGCCGGAGGCCGGGCAGCTCGTGGCGTTGACCTGCGCGGCCGCGGGGCCTGTGGTCGCCGTGGCGGTCGGCGTGCTGCTCGGCGACGACCGGATCGGCCATTCCATGATCACTACGATGCTTCCCCCGGCGATCCTCTACAACGTGCTGGCCGCGCCTCCGATGGTGTGGGCGGTGACGAGAATCGTCCGGGGACCCCGGACACGGACCCTGCAGCCGGCGGGATATCTGGCGCGAGGTCGCACATGAGCGGGCGAGTCGACGGGCCCGGCGTTTCCGGACCACGTTCGGACGCGCCGGCTGGCGGGGAGCGAACATGATCCGGATGCAGGGCCGGCTGGTCGTTTTGCAGGTGCTGGTGGTGTCGCTGCTGGCGCTGCTGGCCGTACGGCTCTGGCAGGTGCAGGTGGTGCGCGGCGAGGAGTTCGTGGCGGCCGCGACCGAGACGCGCACCCGCGACGTGGTCGTGCCCGCGGTGCGCGGGCAGATCCTCGACTCGGCGGGCCGGCCGCTGGTGCGCAACCGGACCAGGCTGGTGGTCTCGGTGGACCGCACGAGCCTGAACCGGATGGCGGACAACGGCCGGGTCGTGATCCAACGGCTGGCCTCGGTGCTTGGGCGGCGTCCCAAGGACCTGCGCGAGCGCATCAGGGCGTGCGGTCCCGGGGTCGCCAGGCCCTGCTGGCCGGGCTCGCCGTACCATCCGATCCCCATCGACGACCACGTCACGACCCGCGAGGCCCTGCAGATCCTGGAGCGGCAGGAGGAGTTTCCCGGGGTGACCGCCGAGGTGCAGGCGGTACGGGAGTATCCGGGTGAGACCGCGGGCGCGCAGGCTCTCGGCTATCTGCAGCCGATCACCCAGGCCGAGATGGAGAAGCGCGCGGGGTCCAAGGCGGTGTTCTCCGGGGTGGACCTGGTGGGCAGGGACGGCCTGGAATCGGTCTACGACAGCGCGCTTCGGGGGGTGCCCGGCGTGCGGCGCGTGCAGGTGGACCGGCTGGGCAAGGTGATCGGGGTGGAGCGGCAGGTGCCGCCGACGCCCGGTGACACCCTCATCACCAGCATCGACGCCAAAGTGCAGGCGGTGACCGAGAAAGCCCTGGCCGAGGCCATGAAGTCCGCTCCCCAGGCCGACGGTGCGGCAGGGGTGGTGCTCGACGTGAAGACCGGGCGGGTGGTCGCGCTGGCCAGCGCCCCGACCTACGACCCGGCCATCTGGACCGGCGGCATCTCCGAGGCGGAGTACCAGCGACTGCTGTCCGGCAAGGCCGGCAAGCCACTGGTGTCGCGGGCCATCAAGGGCGAGTTCGCGCCGGGCTCGACGTTCAAGGTCTCGTCGGTTTCGGCGATGCTCAAGGACGGCTACCCGCTGCACGGCCACTACGACTGCCCGGGCTCCTTCATGGTGGGCAGCCGGCCGTTCAACAACTTCCACGGCATCGGGCTGGGCACGCTCACCCTGCACACGGCGCTGGTGAAGTCCTGCGACACGATCTTCTACAAGGCGGCCTACGAGCAGTGGCTGCGTGACGGCGGGCTGAAGCCGAAGGCGAAGACCAAGGAGCCGATGGCCGCCATGGCACGCGCCTTCGGGTTCGGCAGCCCGACGGGCATCGACCTGCCGGGCGAGTCGTCCGGGCGCATCCCCGACCGCCGGTGGAAGAAGGACCTGTGGGCCGCCACCAAGGCCGACACCTGCAAGCGGGCCAGGACCGGCTACCCGGAAGTGGCCAAGAGCGACCCCGGCCGAGCTGCCTTCCTCAAACGGCTCGCCTACGAGAACTGCCTGGAGGGCTACCAGTGGCGGCCGGGTGACGCGGCCAACTTCTCCATCGGGCAGGGCGACGTCCTGGTGACTCCGCTGCAGCTCGCGGCGGCCTATGCCGCGCTGGTCGGAGACGGCAGGCTGCGCAGCCCCCGGCTGGGCTGGGCGCTGGTGCGACCGGACGGCACCATGGTCAAGGAGATCAAGGCGCCGGTGGTGCGCAAGCTGCCGATCTCCGCCACCGAACGGGCCTACATCAAGGGGGCGCTGAGCGAGGTCGCCTCCGACGGCACGGCGGCCGGGGCCTTCACCGGGTTTCCCATGGACAAGGTGAAGGTCGGCGGCAAGACCGGTACCGCCGAGGTCTACGGCAAGACGGACACCTCGTGGTTCGCCTCGTTCGCGCCGACCGACAAGCCCAGGTTCGTGGTCGTCGTGATGGTCTCCCAGGGTGGGATGGGCGCACAGACCGCGGCTCCGGCCGTACGGAAGATCTACGAGGGCATCTACGGTTTCACCTCCACGGGGGGAAGGACCCGGGCGGCGCTGCCGGCCGGACGCCCCGCCGCCGAGCCGCCGATGATCAAACGAGACGGAACGGTGGCACGATGACCCGCACGATGGCGGCGGCGCGGGGCGGCTCCCTCACCCGCAGGGCGGCGGCGGCCTCCTCGGCGGTGCGCCGGATGGACGGGGTGCTGCTGGTCGCCGTCGCGGCGCTGGCCGTGATCGGCACGATGCTGGTCTGGTCGTCCACCAGGACCTGGGCGCCCGGATCCACCGGCCTGGTCAAAAAGCACATCCTCAACCTCTGCATCGGGGCCGCCATGACCGGTGCGGCGGCGACGGTGGACCACCGGCGGCTGCGGGCCTACGCGCCGCTGGTGTACGGCCTGTCCCTGCTCGGACTGTTCCTGGTGATCACGCCTCTCGGCTCCACCGTGAACGGCGCCCATTCATGGATCATGGTGGGTGGGGGGTTCGCCTTCCAGCCGTCGGAGTTCGCCAAGCTCGGCCTGGTGCTGATGCTGGCCATGCTGATGGCCCAGCCCGCCGCGGGCACCGACCGGCCGCGTGGTCTGGACGTCGGGATAGTGCTGGTGGTGGGGGCCTTCACCATGGGTCTGGTGATGCTCCAGCCCGACCTGGGCACCACGATGGTCCTCGGTGTGATCATGGCCGCCGCACTCGTCATCGCCGGGGTCCGCAAACGATGGATCGGCGGCCTGGCCCTCGTCGTGATCGGCGGTGCGGCGGCCGTGTGGTTCCTCGACGTGCTGGAGCCGTACCAGATCGCCAGGTTCACCGCCTTCCTCAACCCCGCCAGCGACCCGCGCGGCGTCGGTTACAACAGCACCCAGTCGCTGATCGCCATCGGGTCGGGGGAGCTGTTCGGCAAGGGATTGTTCGACGGCGGCCAGACCACCGGCCGGTTCGTGCCCGAGCAGCACACCGACTTCATCTTCACCGTGGCGGGGGAGGAGTTCGGCTTCCTCGGCTCGGTCACCGTGGTGGCCCTGCTGGGTGTGATCCTGCTGCGCGGGATGCGGATCGCGCGGCAGTGCGACGACCGGTTCGGCACGCTGACGGCAGGGGTGATCGTGTGCTGGCTGGCCTTCCAGTCGTTCGTCAACATCGGGATGACGATCGGGATCATGCCGATCACCGGCCTGCCCCTGCCGTTCGTCTCCTATGGCGGGACCGCGACCTTCGCCAATATGATCGCCATCGGGCTGCTCCAGGCGATCCATATTCGCGAACAGCCGTTCTAGACCGGCCAACATGAGAGCCGCCCGCATGTCCGTGACCCCCGATTCTCACTGGCGTCGCGGGAGTCAAGCGAACATTCTGGGAACGATGACGGAACTCGCGATGACGGAGGGGCCGTGATATCGGAACTCGCCGAGCGGCAACGGGCACTCGAACTGCTGCGTACCGCGTTTCCCGACTATCGGATCGTCTTCAGCAAGGGCCGCTGGGCCGCGGTGTCGGCGGGCAGCCCGCCGTCGGTCTGGTTCGCCGAGACCCCGAGCAGCCTGTGCGGGCAGCTCTTCCAGGCCCAGCTCCGCAACGGCGGGACGGTCAGGCCCTTCGGGGGCGGCGGTTCATGACAGGAGCGCCCTCCGGGATCGGCGGCGGTTTCTCATGTCCCCCCGGCGCCGATCATCGCACTAGCGTGGAGGCACCCCCTTCGGAAAACGGCTGGGAGAGCCGATGACCCATAGCTCACGTGGCGGAGACCGGGCCGCGCTGGCCTGCGCGACGATCATCCGTAACCGGACACTTGCCTCCGTCTCCGGTCCGCCGTCCGCGGCGCTCATCCAGCAGATGGTCGATGAGATCCACGCCTGCTGCCCGCAGCAGACCCGGTTCAAATGCCGCAGGCTCGCGCACGGGTGGACCGTGGAGGAGGCCATCGAGCACTTCCACGCCCTGTGCGACCGGGATGGCGTCAAGCGACGCGGGCTGTCCGAACGCTCCTGGCGGGAGTGGGAGGCGGGAGCCCGGCCCGACCGGGACTACACCGACCTGCTGTGCCGCCTGTACGAGACCGGGCCCGTGCAACTCGGCTTCGCCAACGACTACACCCCCGAGGAGCTGCGGTCGGTGCCGTCCGCGCCTCCCGCCCTGGACATGATCACGGTGGCGGCCGACGAGGCGGGCGCGCACGCCGAGGAGGCCGAGGCCAGCGAGCTCGGCTCGGGGGCGCTGGAGCGGTTGCGCACCCAGGTGATCTGGGTCGGCAAACGTTACGTGGCGGAAGCCCCGCTGCCGCTCTTCGTGGAGATGCGGGAGCTGCAGGAACGCACCCGCAGGGCGCTGGACAAGCGTATCCACCCGGGGCAGGCCCGGGACCTCTACTTCCTCACCGGCGCGCTGTGCGGGCTGATGGCCAACGTCAGCATGGACATGGATCGCCGGATTCCCGCCGACACCCTCGCCCGGGCCGCGTGGACCTACGGCAAGGTGGCGGGGCATCCGCCGCTGATGGGCTGGGCTCGCGGCATGCAGTCCTCGGTGGCGCTGTGGGACCGGCGGCACAGCGACGCGGTCAGATACGCCGAGGAGGGGCTGACCTACGTGAGCAGGGGGGCCGGCGCCACCCGCCTGCACATGCTGCGGGCCCGCTCCTACGCGATGCTGGGCCAGGACAGGCAGGCCACGGAGGCGCTCCACCAGGCGGCCGACGCCCGGACCGCCGGGACCGACGAGCTGCACGACGAGATCGCCGGGGAGTTCGCGTTCCGCCCGGCCAAGGAGCGTTACTACGCCGCGGTCACCCACCTGCACCTCGGTGCCCCGCAGGCGGCCATCGAGTCGGCGCGCGAGTCGCTGTCGCTGTACGCCGCAGGGGATCCGGAGAACCGCTCCTACGGGTGCGAGTCCATGGCCAGCGCCCATCTGGCGATCGCCCACCTCATGGAGGGGGACGCCACGGGCGCGGAGGACGCCATGGCGCCGATCCTCGCTCTTCCCCCCGACCGGCGCATCGGCAGTCTGGGGGCGACCCTCAGCACGGGCCGCGCCCTGCTCTCCTCCCGGCCGGGGGGAACGCAGATGGCCCGGCAGATCGAGAGTTTCTGCGCCCTCGGCCTGCCCCAGCACGCCCGGTACGCGATCTCAGACAGGAGCGGACGATGACGATAGCCGCCGAAAGGTCGCTCCTCACCCGGGCGGCCGGGGCGCTCGGCCAGGCCTGCCGGGACGCCGGGCTGGACAGCACCGGCTTCACGCTGCTGCGCGACTTCGCCAACACCGTCTACCACCTGCCGGCCCAGAAGGTGGTGGTACGGCTGGCACAGGCGACCACTCCGGGCAAGCTGGACCGGCTGACGACCTCGGTCCGGGTCACGCGCTGGCTGCTGGAGCAGGGCTTTCCCACCATCCGGCCGCTGAACGTCAAGCAGCCGGTCGTCGCGGAGGGATTCCTGGCGACCTTCTGGCACCACGAGGAGCACATCGGGCCGCCACCCGACCCGGCGCAGCTGGGCCCGTTGCTGCGAAGGCTGCACGATCTGCCCGCCGTGCCGTTCGAGCTGCCGACCCATGACCCTTTCGGCGCGGTGCGCCGAGCCATCCTGGCCAGTCTGGCGCTCGGCGACGACGATCGCGGCTGGCTGCTCGAACGCTGCGACGTCCTCGCCGAGGCCTACTACGAACGGCTGCAGTTCGTCCTGCCGTACGGGCTCACGCACGGCGACGCCCACCGGGGCAACATGATCCGCACGCGTGACGGCTTCCTGCTGTGCGACTGGGACGGGGTGTGCGCGGGGCCGCGGGAGATCGACCTCATCCCGACCCTGCAGGGGGTCCGGTTCGGGCTGACCGAGCGGCAGCGGTCCAACTTCAGCGAGGCCTACGGCTACGACGCGACGCGTTGGAACGGTTATCGGGTGCTGCGGGACATGCGTGAGCTGCAGACCCTCACCGCGGTGTTGCGCAACGCCCACCGCGACCAGCGGGCCCACGACGAGCTGGAGCACCGGCTCGCCTCGCTGCGGGCGGGGGACGAGCGCCTGTGGCACCCTTTCTAGACGGATAGGCTTGATGGCATGTCTGTCGAGTCGCTGTTTCCCCGCCTGGAAGCGCTCCTGCCCAAGGTGCAGAAGCCGATCCAGTATGTCGGAGGTGAGCTCAACTCGACCGTCAAGAACTGGGACGAAACCACGGTCCGCTGGGCCCTGATGTACCCGGACGCCTACGAGGTGGGCCTGCCCAACCAGGGCGTTCAGATTCTCTACGAGATCCTGAACGAGATGCCCGAGACGCTGGCCGAGCGGACCTACGCCGTCTGGCCCGACCTTGAGGCGCTCATGCGGTCCGAGGGCGTCCCCCAGTTCACGGTCGACGCTCATCGGCCGGTGCGGGCGTTCGATGTGTTCGGGTTGTCGTTCTCCACCGAGCTCGGTTACACCAACATGCTCACCGCGCTCGACCTGGCCGGCATCCCGCTGAATGCCGCCGACCGAGGTGACGACGATCCGATCGTCCTCGCGGGCGGCCACGCGGCCTTCAACCCCGAGCCGATCGCCGACTTCCTCGACGCCGCGGTCCTGGGCGACGGCGAGCAGATCGCCATCGCGATCACCGAGGTCATCCGCGAGTGGAAGGCGGAGGGCTCGCCCGGCGGACGTGACGAGCTGCTGATGCGGCTGGCCGAGTCCGGCGGGGTCTACGTGCCCAAGTTCTACGACGTCGACTACCACGCCGACGGCCGGATCCGGCGTGTCGCGCCGAACCGCTCGGGCGTGCCGTGGCGGATCCACAAGCACACGGTCATGGACCTGGACGAGTGGCCGTATCCGAAGAAGCCGCTGGTCCCGTTGGCCGAAACCGTGCACGAGCGGTTCAGCGTGGAGATCTTCCGCGGCTGCACCCGTGGCTGCCGGTTCTGCCAGGCCGGAATGATCACCCGCCCGGTCCGGGAGCGTTCGATCACCACGATCGGCGACATGGTCGAGGCGGGCGTCAAGGCGTCCGGGTTCAACGAGGTCGGCCTGCTGTCGCTCTCGTCGGCCGATCACTCCGAGATCGGCGAGGTCGCCAAGGGCCTGGCCGACCGTTACGAGGGCACCAACACCTCGCTGTCGCTGCCCTCGACCCGGGTCGACGCCTTCAACATCGACCTGGCCAACGAGTTCTCCCGCAACGGCCGTCGCTCCGGACTGACGTTCGCCCCGGAGGGCGGCTCCGAGCGGATGCGCAAGGTGATCAACAAGATGGTCACCGAGGAGGACCTGATCCGGACCGTCACCACCGCCTACACCCAGGGCTGGCGGCAGGTGAAGCTCTACTTCATGTGCGGCCTGCCCACGGAGGAGGACGCCGACGTCCTCGGCATCGCGGACCTGGCCAAGAAGGTCATCAAGGCCGGCCGCGAGGCCACCGGGTCGCGGGACGTCCGCTGCACGGTCTCCATCGGCGGGTTCGTGCCCAAGCCGCACACCCCGTTCCAGTGGGCGGCCCAGGCCGACCACGAGACGGTGGACCACCGGCTCAGGGCGTTGAAGGACGCCCTGCGCGGTGACCGGGAGTACGGCCGGGCCATCGGCCTGCGCTATCACGACGGCAAGCCCTCGATCGTGGAGGGCCTGCTCTCCCGGGGCGACCGCCGGGTGGGCGAGGTCATCCGCGCGGCGTGGGAGGACGGCGGCCGGTTCGACGGCTGGAGCGAGCACTTCTCCTACCAGCGCTGGATGGACGCGGCGGCCAAGGCGGGCGTCGACGTCGACTGGTACACCACGCGCGAGCGCGAGGAGAACGAGGTTCTGCCCTGGGACCACCTCGACGCGGGTCTCGACCGCGAGTGGCTCTGGCAGGACTGGCAGGACGCCGTCAACGACGTCGAGGTCGAGGACTGCCGCTGGACCCCGTGCTACGACTGCGGCGTCTGCCCCACGATGGGCACCGAGATCCAGATCGGGCCCACGGGGAAGAAGCTGCTGCCACTGACGGTTGTCTGAGGTAGGCCGTGCGTGAGCACGGCCTACCCTGAACTGACGACCACGACTTGGGAAGGACGACACCACCCTGAAACCCGCTCCCGACGGGCCTCCGCCCGCGCCCGTGGCGCAGCGCCTGCGCGTTCGCTACGCCAAGCGAGGCCGCCTGCGCTTCACCAGCCACCGTGACATCTCCCGGGCCGTGGAGCGCGCGGTCCGCCGCGCCGACGTTCCGGTGGCGTTCAGCGCGGGCTTCTCACCCCACCCCAGGATCTCCTACGTGGGCGCGGCCGCACCCACCGGAGTCGCCAGCGAGGCCGAATACCTCGAGATCGCCGTGACGCGCGAGTGCGACCCCGACATGCTCCGCGCCGCGCTGGACACCTCGCTTCCGCCCGGCCTCGACGTGCTCGACGTCGTCGAGGCAGGAGCCGGAAGCCTGGCAGACCGGCTGGAGTGCTCGGCGTGGGAGCTGCGGCTTCCGCAGGCCGACCCGGCCCTGGCCCGGGGGGCGGTGGAGCGGTTCCTCACCACCGAGCGAGTAGAGGTGGAGCGCCTGACGAAGAAGGGCCCGCGCCGCTTCGACGCGCGGGAGGCGGTGCTGAGCCTCGGGGTCATTGAGGAAATTGCGACAACAGCAGGTCAGGCGTCCAGTCAGCCATGTGTCATACTTCGCATGGTTGTACGGCACGCAACTCCTGCCGTTCGACCCGACGACGTTCTTACTGGATTGCGTCTTGTGGCTGACTTCGCGCCGCCGGTGCCCCCCGAGGTGACCAGGCTGGCGCAGGGACCGCTGGACGTGCGCACCGGTAAGCCCGCCGACCCGTTCGACCTGGACCGCGACATTACGCGCGGCGGCGAAACGGAACCGGCGGGCCAGTACGTCGGCGGCGACCTATAGGACTTGGCGCCGGGCCCAGGCTCGGCGTACAGCGAGAGACGAGAGCTCCCGCGCGGCGCGGAGACGCGCCCGGGAGCTGACGGGAGAACGCCCGCATGCTCGATAACGAGCCCAACGTCGGGGTCAATGGCCCTGGCGGGGACATGACCGAACAGAAGACAGAGCCGACACGTCGCCGGCGGGCCGCAAGCCGGCCCGCAGGACCTCCGCCGGAGGAGCCCGAGCCCGCCCCGCAGGCGGTGACGACCGTGGCGCAACCCGCCGTGCCGGCGGCCACAAAGCCGGCGAAGGAACCGGCCGGAGAGCCGGAGACTCCCGCCGCGGCGGCGGAGCCGGACGGCTCGGCCACGCCCGAACCCGAAACGGTTCAGGAGACGGCGCCCAAGCGCGCCACCCGGCGCAAGGCGGCCACGACGGCGTCGACGACCACCACCCGGCGTAGCCGTGCCAAGAAGGCGGAGCCCGAGGTCGCCCCTGAGCCGGTCGCGGAGCCCGTGTCCGGGCCGGTGTCCGAGCCGGTCGGGGAGACCTCCGCCGAGCCGGTTTCCGAGCCGGCCGCCCAGGAGCCTCCCGCACCGGTCAAGCGCAGCCGTACCCGCAGGAAGGCCGTCCAGCAGGACGAGCTGATCGAGATGGAGCGGGTCGCCGACATAACCACCGCCGAGGCCGAGGAGGTCGCGGCGGCCCTGCTGCTCGCGATGCCCGTCGATGAGCCGCTGGACGACGAGCCCGCCGGTGAGGACGTCACCGAGGAGCGCCCAGGCCTGTTCGTCGACCCGTTCGGTCTGACCGCGCAGGAGCGCACCGAGGTTCCCTCGGTGACCTTCCAGGCACCGGCGGCGGTGTTCCAGCCGCTGTTCCAGGCTCCCGACCCCTACCGGGCCGAGCAGTCGGTCGTCCGTCCCGCCCCGGTGCAGCAGCCCGCCGCTCCGGTGCAGCCGTCCGAGCCGGAGCCCGCCGAGATCGAGGCCGAGACCGCCGAAGAGCCCGAGGACGATGACGCGGAGGGCGACGACGAGGCCGGTGGCCGTCGCCGTCGCCGTCGCAGGGGCGGCCGTGGCCGGGGCAAGACGCGCGAGCTGGACGAGGCCGAGGACGACTCCGAGCAGCCCGAGGACGAAGCGGCGCCCGAGACCGACCAGGAGGAGGAGGCCGAGGGCGGCGGTTCGCGTCGCCGTCGCCGCCGGCGGCGCAGGGGCACCGAGGAGGCGGGCGAGGTCCAGGACGACCCGCCGAACACCGTGGTGCGCATCCGCGCCCCCCGGGCCGGGCGCAGCACCTCGATGGACGAGGTGCAGAGCGTGCGCGGCTCGACCCGCCTGGAGGCCAAGAAGCAGCGTCGCCGCGAGGGCCGCGAGCTCGGCCGCAGGCGTCCGCCGATCATCACCGAGTCGGAGTTCCTGGCCCGCCGGGAGTCCGTCGAGCGCATGATGGTGGTCCGCCGCACCGGCGGCCGGACCCAGATCGCGGTGCTGGAGGACGGCGTCCTCGTCGAGCACTACGTCAACCGCGAGGCGAGCCAGTCCTACGTCGGCAACGTCTACCTCGGCAAGGTGCAGAACGTCCTGCCGAGCATGGAGGCGGCGTTCGTCGACATCGGCAAGGGCCGCAACGCGGTGCTGTACGCCGGTGAGGTGAACTTCGACACCGCCGGGCTGGAGGGCCAGCCCAAGCGGATCGAGGTGGCGTTGAAGTCCGGCCAGTCGGTGCTGGTGCAGGTCACCAAGGACCCGATCGGTCACAAGGGCGCGCGTCTCACCTCGCAGATCAGCCTTCCCGGCCGCTACCTGGTCTACGTGCCCGACGGCTCCATGACCGGCATCAGCCGCAAGCTCCCCGACAAGGAGCGCACCCGTCTCAAGAGCATCCTGAAGAAGGTGATGCCGGAGAACGCCGGCGTCATCGTCCGCACGGCCGCCGAGGGCGCGTCGGAGGAGGAGCTCGGCCGCGATGTGGCGAGGCTGTCGGCCCAGTGGGAGAACATCCAGCGCAAGGCCAAGTCGGCCAGCGCGCCGGAGCTGCTGTCCTCTGAGCCCGACCTGACCGTCCGGGTGGTGCGTGACGTCTTCAACGAGGACTTCACCTCCCTGGTCGTGGCGGGCGACGATGTGTGGGAGACGGTCGACGAGTACGTCCGCTACGTCGCCCCGCACCTGGCCGACCGGCTCTCCAAGTGGGACGAGGGCGGCGACGTCTTCGCCGCCTACCGGATCGACGAGCAGATCGCCAAGGCGATGGAGCGCAAGGTCTGGCTGCCCAGCGGTGGTTCGCTGGTGATCGACCGGACCGAGGCCATGACCGTGGTCGACGTCAACACCGGCAAGTTCACCGGCCAGGGCGGAAACCTGGAGGAGACCGTCACCCGCAACAACCTGGAGGCGGCCGAGGAGATCGTCCGTCAGCTCAGGCTGCGGGACATCGGCGGCATCATCGTCATCGACTTCATCGACATGGTGCTGGAGAACAACCGGGACCTGGTGCTGCGGCGGCTGCTGGAGTGCCTGGCCCGCGACCGCACCAAGCACCAGGTCGCCGAGGTCACCTCGCTCGGCCTGGTACAGATGACGCGCAAGCGGGTCGGACAGGGCCTTCTGGAGGCCTTCTCCACCGTCTGTGAGTGCTGCAACGGCCGCGGCCTGCACGTCTCCACCGAGCCGGTGGAGAGCAAGCCGGAGCCACGTGGCACCCAGGGCAAGATGGCCGTGGAGAAGGCGGTCGCCGAGAAGCTCGGCAAGGACGCCGGTCACGCCGTCGCGGCAAAGGACCAGTCCGGCCGTGATACGGTGACCGATGCGCTTGATGGCGTTCCGGTTGAGGACGCACAAGCCATCCAGGCTTCCGGCCGGGGGCGGCGACGCTCCCGCAAGGCCAAGTCGGCCGAATAGGTCGGCAACTCCCGACGTTCCGCCCGGTTCGACCAGGACACCGGTAATCCGGTACCCTGGTGAACCGGTGCGCTCATGGCGCGCCCTGTTCGCGCGCCTACCTGGTTCGTCGGTCAAATCAGTGACCATAGCCGGATGCGGGGCGCAGCATCCAGCGAGCAAGTAGTCAGAAGAAGGGTTCCGCGGTGTACGCGATCGTTCGTTGCGGCGGCAGGCAGCAGAAGGTCTCCGTCGGTGACGTCCTCGAGGTGGACAAGGTCGCCGGCGAGGTCGGTTCCACGGTTTCGCTGCCGACGGTGCTCGTCGTCAACGATGGCGACGTGACCACCGAGGCGGGCAAGTTCACGGTTGCCGCCGAGATTCTCGGTGAGACCAAGGGTCCGAAGATCCGGATCCTCAAGTACAAGAACAAGTCCGGCTACAAGAAGCGCCAGGGTCACCGCCAGCGTTACACGCAGGTGAAGATCACCGGCATCGACCAGGCCTGAGTTTCGGGAGTTTTGCGAGATGGCACACAAGAAGGGCGCGTCGTCCACTCGGAACGGGCGTGACTCCAACGCACAGCGGCTTGGCGTGAAGCGCTTCGGCGGCCAGCTGGTCAACGCCGGCGAGATCATCGTCCGCCAGCGTGGCACCCACTTCCACCCCGGCGACAACGTCGGCCGCGGTGGCGACGACACACTGTTCGCGCTGGCCGCCGGCCACGTGCAGTTCGGTGTCAAGCGCGGGCGCCGCGCGGTGAGCATCGTCCCGGTCGCGGAGTAGATCCGCACCGACAGACGTTAACGACAGGGGTGGATCGCATGCAGCGATCCACCCCTGTTGGTGTTATAAGCGGGTATTTCCGCAGATGGGGGTAGGAGGGCAGACATGCCGGACTTTGTGGACCAGGTGGTCCTGCACATCAAGGCCGGTGACGGGGGACATGGCTGCGCCTCTGTGCATCGGGAGAAGTTCAAGCCGCTGGGCGGCCCCGACGGCGGCAACGGCGGCCGCGGCGGCGACGTGATCCTGGAGGTCGATCCCAACACCGCCACGCTGCTGGAATATCACCGCCGCCCGCACCGCAGGGCCGATAACGGCAAGCAGGGGTCGGGCGCCAACCGCGACGGCGCCAACGGCGGTGACATCATCCTCCCGGTGCCCGACGGCACCGTGGTCAAGGACGCCGAGACCGGCGAGGTCCTGATCGACCTGGTCGGCGCCGGCACCCGTTACGTGATCGCCGAAGGCGGCCACGGCGGTCTCGGCAACGCCGCCCTGGCCAACGCCAAGCGCAAGGCCCCCGGGTTCGCGCTGCTCGGTGAGCCCGGTGACGAGCTCGACGTGATGCTGGAGATGAAGAGCGTCGCGGACGTGGCGCTGGTGGGCTTCCCGAGCGCGGGCAAGTCCTCCCTCATCGCGGCCCTCTCCGCGGCCCGGCCGAAGATCGCCGACTACCCGTTCACCACCCTGGTGCCCAACCTCGGCGTGGTGACCGCCGGTGACACCGTCTTCACCGTCGCCGACGTGCCCGGCCTCATTCCGGGCGCCTCGGAGGGCAAGGGCCTGGGACACGAGTTCCTGCGCCACGTCGAACGGTGCAACACGCTCGTGCACGTGATCGACTGCGCCACCATGGAGCCCGGCCGCGACCCGATCAGCGACTTCGAGGCGATCGAGGCCGAGCTGAAGGCGTACGGCAAGCTGGAGGACCGGCCACGCCTGGCCGTCCTCAACAAGGCCGACGTGCCCGACGCCCGCGAGCTGGCCGAGATCGTCCGGCCGATGCTCGAGGAGCAGGGCCTGCGGGTCTTCTCGATCTCCGCGGCCACGCACGAGGGCCTCAAGGAGCTGACCTACGCCATGGGCGAGATGGTCGCCGCCGCCCGGGCCGCCGCGCCCGTGGCCGAGCCGACCCGCCTGGTCATCAAGCCCAGGCAGCTCGGTGACGCGGGCTTCAGCGTGCGCCGGGTCGACGACAACACCTTCCAGGTCACCGGGGTCAAGCCGGAGCGGTGGATCCGCCAGACCGACTTCACCAACGACGAGGCCGTCGGCTACCTGGCCGACCGGCTGGAGCGGCTCGGTGTCGAGGAGGAGCTCACCAAGGCCGGGGCCACCGCCGGAGCCGAGGTGGTCATCGGGTCCATGGAGAACGGCTACATCTTCGACTGGCAGCCGACGCTCAACGCCGAGGCCGTGCACCAGGGCCCGCGCGGCTCGGACAACCGGCTCGGATAGCCTGCCCTCCCTCCTGTAAGTCCCGGGGCAACCCCGGGAGACCCTGTCCCTGCGAAAGGTGCGTCTGTCGTGGACTCTGCGCGCGATCGGATCCGTACGGCTTCACGCCTCGTCGTGAAGGTGGGTTCGTCCTCGCTCACCACTCCGCAGGGGATGATCGACGTCGACCGGGTCGATGCCCTGGTCGACGTGCTCGCCGCGCGGCGCGGGACCGGCACGCAGATCGTGCTGGTCTCCTCCGGCGCCATCGCGGCCGGTCTCGGCCCGCTGGGCCTGTCCAGCCGGCCGCGTGACCTCGCCACCCAGCAGGCCGCAGCCTCGGTCGGGCAGGGCGTGCTGGTCGCCCGATACACCTCCTCCTTCGCCCGGTACGGCCTGCGCGTGGGCCAGGTGCTGCTGACCGCCGACGACATGATGCGCCGCTCGCACCACGTCAACGCCGAGCGCACGCTGGGCCGGCTGCTGGAGCTGGGCATCGTCCCGGTGGTCAACGAGAACGACACCGTGGCCACCGACGAGATCCGCTTCGGCGACAACGACCGGCTCGCCGCCCTGGTCGCCCACCTGATCCGCGCCGACGCGCTGGTGTTGCTGTCCGACGTGGACGCTCTCTACGACGGTGATCCCCGCCGTCCCGGCGCCCGCAGGCTCGGTGACGTGCGCGGTCCGGAAGACCTGGTCGGGGTCGAGTTGGGGAAGGGCGGCGCGGTCGGCACCGGCGGAATGATCACCAAGGTGCAGGCGGCCAAGATCGCCACCGGAGCCGGCGTGCCCGTCGTGCTGACCGCGGCCGCACACGCCGCACAGGCTCTCGCGGGCGTCGACATCGGCACCTACTTCCACCCGGGCGGCCGCCACCCCGGCACCCGGCTGCTCTGGCTGGCCCACGCCACCACCGGTCGCGGCCGGCTCCACCTGGACCCCGGTGCGGTCGAGGCCGTGGTGAGCCGTCGCAAGTCGCTGCTGCCCGCCGGGGTCACCGCCGTCGACGGCGATTTCGCCGCCGGGGATCCGGTGGACCTGTGCGGGCCGATGGGCCGGGTGGTCGCCCGCGGTCTGGTCAACTTCGACGCCGGGGAGATCCCGGAACTGCTCGGCCGCTCCACCCGGGAGCTGGCCACCAGCCTCGGTCCGGAATATGAACGCGAGCTCATCCACCGTGACGACATCGTCATACTGGAGTCTCACCACTAGTTCCAGGGGAGCGCGAGATGTCCGAGGACTTCCTGAAGGTAGCCCTGGCGGCTAAAGAGGCCGCCGCCGAGCTGGCCCCGCTGCCGAGGGCCCCGAAGGACGCCGCGCTCCGGGTGATCGCCGACGCGCTGGTGGCCCGGTCCGCGGAGATCGTCACGGCCAACGCGCTCGATGTGGAGAAGGCTCGGGAGGGCGGCGTCTCCGAATACATGATCGACCGGCTCCGGCTCGACGAGGCCCGGGTCGCGGCCATCGCGGAGGCGGTCCGTCAGGTCGCCGACCTGCCCGACCCGGTGGGCGAGGTGATCCGGGGCGGCACGCTGCCCAACGGCCTTGAGCTGCGCCAGCTCCGGGTGCCGCTCGGCGTGATCGGCATCATCTACGAGGGCCGTCCCAACGTGACCGTCGACGCCGCCGCCCTCTGCCTGAAGAGCGGCAACGCCACCCTGTTGCGCGGTTCGTCCAGCGCCTACGAATCGAACACGGTACTGGTCAGGATCATGCAGGACGCGCTGGCCGGCACCGAGGTGCCGGCGGGAGCGGTGCAGCTGGTGCCCGGCCAGACCCGTGACTCGGTCAAGCAGCTCATGCGGGCCCGCGGTCTGGTGGACGTGCTGATCCCGCGCGGCGGGGCCTCTCTGATCAACTCGGTGGTCGAGGAGTCCACGGTCCCGGTAATCGAGACCGGCGTCGGCAACTGCCACGTCTACGTCGACGCCGACGCCGACCAGGATCTGGCGATCGAGATCCTGCTCAACGCCAAGGTCCAGCGGCCCTCGGTGTGCAACGCCGCGGAGACGTTCCTGGTGCACGCCGCGGTGGCCGACGCCTTCGTGCCGCGCGCACTGGCCGCGCTGGCCGCCGAAGGCGTGACGGTGCACGGCGACGCCCGGATCGCGGCCTACGGCGACGTGGTGCCGGCCGGCGAGGAGGACTTCGGCACCGAATACCTCTCGCTGGACATCGCCGCCGCCGTGGTCGACTCGCTGGAGGAGGCGGTCGCGCACATCAGGAAGTACGGCTCGGGCCACACCGACGCGATCGTCACCCGCTCGGTCACCGCGTCCCGCAGGTTCGTCGCGCTGGTCGACTCCGCGGCCGTGGCGGTCAACGCCTCGACCAGGTTCACCGACGGCGGTGAGTTCGGCTTCGGTGCGGAGATCGGCATCTCCACCCAGAAGCTGCACGCCCGCGGTCCCATGGGTCTGCCCGAGCTGACCTCCACCAAGTGGGTCTACACCGGCGAGGGGCATCTGCGCACCGATGCCGGCACGGTCATCGCCTCGCGTGAGGCCGGCGACAGGTAGGCGAGGAGCGGGGGCACGCGCCCGTGAAGGCACTTCCGCGCCACCACCGGACCGGCGTCACACCGGAGCCGCCGGTCCGGTCATCGCGCCATGCGTCACTGAACGTAGTAGCGTGTCGCTCCGAGTAATCACGGTCGCCTGCGGTTTGACTGGACTTCATGGAAATCGTGGTTGCGTTCCTGTTCGTCGTCGTTGTGCTGTTCGGCCTCGACCGCATGATGCTGTGGCTGGAGCGCCGAGGGCATGTGAACTGGCGACGCACCGGCCGCCGGAGGCTGTCGGCCGAACCCGCCGCCGAGCTGGACAGCCTGCTCACCAATCCCTCCCGCGAGCGCGCGCGCCGGCCATGAGACGTTTCCTGTACGACCTGGCCGCGCTGATCGCGCGGATCGCCCTTGGCGTCATCTTCATCGCACACGGATTGCAGAAGCTCACCAGCGGGGGCCTCGACGGCACCACCGCCATGTTCGCCTCCTCGGGTGTGCCGTTGCCCCGGCTGGCCGCCGGGTTCTCCATGGCCGTCGAACTGGGCGGGGGCGTCCTGCTCATCCTGGGCCTGTTGACCCCGATCATCGCCTTCCTGCTGGCCGTGGACATGATCGGCGCTTTCGTCTTCGTCCATATGCGCCACGGCGTGTTCGCGTCCGAGCTGGTCGCCGCACTGGGCTCGGCCGCGCTGCTGCTGGCCGCCGCGGGCGCGGGCCGGTTCAGCCTGGACCACCTGATCTTCGGCCAACGAGAGGAACGTCGCCGGGCGGCGGAGAACGCCCCGGCCTACGTCCCGCCCATCGCGGCCGAGCCGCTACCGCGGATCTCGCCGACCCCGGCCGAATCACAGCCACCGGCCGAATCACAGCCACCGGCCGAATCACAGCCACCGGCCGAATCACAGCCACCGGCCGAGTCGCAGCCACCGGCCGAGTCGCAGCCACCGGCCGGGCAGGAGGCATCGGCCGCGCGGGAGCCGCGGTCATCGGCCACGGAGGAACCGCGTCCGCCGATCCCGCCGGCCGGCACCCCGGCCGAGCCGCCGGACACCGGGCCGCCGGACACCGGGCCGCCGGACACCGGGTCTCGCCCCGGACCGCGAGACACCGAGCCCCCGCCGCCCCCGTCACGCTGATCTCTGCGCGGAGTACGGCGCGCCGCCGGAAATTCGTCACCCCTGCCCGCTATGGTGTTGTCTCCTATGGCTGGAGGGCAGGGAAGCGAGCGGTAGCGAGCGACCCGACAGGCACAGCGGTCTTGGACCTATGTGGCCGACGCAGGAGGTCACGTGGGTCGTCTCGGGCGCGTCGGCCCCTACACGTTGGCGGAACGCCTTGGCCGGGGCGGCATGGGCGAGGTCTACCTCGCCACCAACCGCCGAGGCGAGTGCGTCGCGCTGAAGATGCTCCACGACGTCGTCGACGCCGACTCGGAGGCCCGAATACGCCTGGAGCGCGAGGTCCGCGCTCTCCGCAGGGTCGAGAGCCCTTATGTCGCCCGCGTCGTCGACGCCGATCTCGCCTGCGAGCGGCCCTACCTGGTCATGGAGCACATCGAGGGAGACACCCTCCTGGACCGGGTACGGCGCGGCGGTCCGCTCCAGGGGACCGACCTGGTGACCCTCGCCCAGGGGCTGGCCACGGCACTGTCGATCATCCACGCGGCCGGAGTCGTCCATCGCGATCTCAAGCCCGCCAACGTGCTGATCACCGCCGATGGCGAGCCCGTCCTGATCGACTTCGGCATCGCCCAGGTCCTGGACGCCACCCGGCTCACCCTGACCGGCACCTTCCTCGGCACCCCGAGCTATGCCGCCCCCGAGCTCTTCGTGGACGAGCCCGTGGGCGAGCCCGCCGACGTGCACGCCTGGGCGGCCACGGTGGCCTTCGCCGCGACCGGCCGTCCCACCTTCGGCCGTGGCACGGTGGAAGCGCAGATGTACGCCATCCTCAACGGCCAGGCCGACCTCGCCGGCATCCCCGCGGCGCTGCTCCCCCTGATCCGGGCGGCTCTTCACCGCGAGGCGGCGAAACGCCCCACCGCGGCGCTCCTGGCCGCGCGCCTGACCCGTCTCGCCCGTGCCACCTCACCTGAGCCGGCGCCCTCGCAGAGAGGCGGGCCGATCGCGGACAAGAGCGCCTCCACCATGCCGAAGAAGCCGGAGGCCCGGACCAAGCCGGGAACCAAGGTGGAGGAGCCCCCGCGGAACGGCCGTCCGGCCGCCAAGGCGGGCGAGCCCGACCGTGGCGCGCGCTCGGCGGCGGGTGCGGACGGAATGCCGCGTGGTGGCCGGACGGCCGCCGCGGTCGCCGGCGAGCCGCCACGGTCCGGACGGTCGGCCACCGGCACGGACGGGGCCGCACGCGGCGCGCGTCCGGCCGCGGGTGCGGACGGAGCGTCCCGAGGCGGCCGGGCGGCCTCCGGGACGGGCGAGTCGTCCCGCGGAGCACGGCCGGTGCCCGGGGGATCGGGAGCCAAGCCCGTCCGGGCGATGCCCAGAGGACGGCAGCCGGACGGCGCGGAGGTCGCGGCGGGCGGCAGGGGCGGACCGCTGCCCACGGGGGGCGCGGCGCTGATGCTGCTGGCCGTACTGGCCGTGCCGTGCGTGGTGGCCACGGTCATCTGGCCGCTGGCCACCTTCGCCGTCACCGGGCTCTTCGCCGTCCTGGCCCGCACGATCTGGGCCGGGCACTGGCTGGTCAGAAAGCGCAAGTCGACCAGGACGCGAGGCCTGCTGCGCGTCGTGAGCTTCCCGGCGACCTTCACGGTGTCGCTGCTGACCGCGCTGGCCTGGCCGGGACTGCCGGCGGCCGGGCTCGCCGGCCTGGTGCTGTGGCTGGTCCTCGGGGCGTCGTTACCACCGGAGTGGTGGCTGCGGCCCGCTCCGGTCGCCGTCGCCGGCATCGTGTTCGGCGTCGTCTGCGGCGGGATCATCGGTCGCGAGGTCGAGCGGATCAGCTCCGAGATTCCCGAGTTGCGCAAGGAGGGCCTGCGGGCGCTCGCCGTGCTGGGGGGATTCGTCGCCCTGTGCGCGGCGGCGGTGCAGGCGGTCGCCCTCCTGGCCTGATGACCGGCGCCCCGCTGTTGAAAAGGTCCAGAAGAGATTTTCTGGACCTTTTCCTGGACTTCGACTAGTTGCCGTCGCGGCGGGAGAAGCGGTTGAAGATGCGCTCCCCGGCGTTGACCGCGCCCTCGGCCACATCGCGCAGCACGCCGATGAAGGGGTCCTGGGACTGCGACCAGGATTCGCGGTAGGAGCGGGCGGCGGCCCTGACCTCCTCGGAGATCTTGGCGTTGGAGTCGTCGGCGCGGCGGGGGTAGGTGCCGCCGATGATCGTTTCGTACTCGCCGCTGCGGCGCCACTTGTCCAGCTCGGCGACCCGGGAGACCGCGAACGGGTGGGTGGTGCCCAGCAGGTTGAGGACCTTGAGCAGGCCGTCACGGACGTCGCCCGCCGTGTCGTACTCGCGTGCCTGGTCAAGGAAGGCCTCGATGTTCATCTCGTGCAGGCGCGACCCGCCGGCGAGCTTCATCAGAGCGCGCAGCGCGGCGTCGGGGTCCTGGCCGCAGAGCAGGCCACCGCGGTCGGCGGAGAGCTCGGACTTGCGGTGCCACTCCTCCAGGCCGGCGACGATCGCGCGCAGGCCGATGTAGCCGAGCGGGATCCAGGCCACCCGCGTGGCCAGGCGGGTGAGGATGTCCAGCATGGTGCGGTAGACCGCGTGACCGGACAGGATGTGCGCGGTCTCGTGACCGATGACGAAACGCTGCTCCTCCTCGTCCATCAGGTCGAGCAGGCCGGTGGAGACGACGATGAACGGATCGTCGAAGCCGATCGCCTTGGCCTGGGCCAGCGGGCTCTGCTGGACGTAGATCTCGGGGATGCGGTGCAGGTCGAGGGTGTATGCGGCGTCGCGGCCCATGTCGTGCAGGGCGCGGAACTGGGTGTCGCTGGTGCGTACGGCCGAGGCGAGGTGGATCAGGCGCAGGCGGCGCTCGCTGATCAGTCCGGACATCTGCTTGAGCACCGTGTCGAATCCGCTGAGCGAGCGCAGGGCGACCAGCGCCGACCGGTCAGCGGGATGTTCGTAGGCACGTGAGCTGATTCCGGGAAGCTGCACGCGGTTGCGATCCGGGGTGGTGGTCATGTCCGGCATGCTACGTCGGGTCCGCCTGGCACGCGCGGGGGGTGAATAAAAGCCGTGTACGGCTTACGCGTATGGTCCGTTCCATGATGAACGCGCCTACCGGCCAAGGAAAGCGACGTCTGGGCGTCATGGGCGGCACCTTCGACCCGATTCACCACGGGCATCTGGTGGCCGCCAGCGAGGTCGCACACCACTTCGACCTCGACGAGGTGGTCTTCGTACCGACCGGGCGCCCGTGGCAGAAGGCCGACAAGACGGTCTCGGCGCCCGAGGACCGTTACCTGATGACGGTCATCGCGACCGCGTCCAATCCGCGTTTCTCGGTGAGCCGGGTGGACATCGACCGCCCCGGGCCGACGTTCACCATCGACACCCTGCGGGAGATCGCCGCCTCCTGGGGGCCGGATGTCGAGCTGTACTTCATCACCGGAGCCGACGCTCTCGCCCAGATCCTGAGCTGGCGCGACGTCGAAGAGCTGTTCACCATCGCCCATTTCGTCGGCGCCACCAGGCCCGGCCACCACCTGCACGATCCGGGCCTGCCGGAGGGCAAGGTCAGCCTGCTGGAGATTCCGGCGCTGTCCATCTCGTCCTCGGAATGCCGGGAGCGGGTCGCCTCCGGACAGCCCATCTGGTATCTCGTGCCTGACGGTATCGTTCAGTACATCAACAAACGCGGTCTCTACCGCTATGTGAGCCCCTGACCGGGTCGCCAATTCGTTTGCGGCGCGGAATCGGGTGGCACACGATAGGCGTTGTACCTATGGCGCGCCTCTTCAACGAGCGCCCGATCGGGCACCCTGATAGGTGACAGCGCCGACTACAGGAGGACTAACCGACACCGTGACCGCAACCGACAGATCCGTCCAGCTCGTCAGGCTCGCCGCCGAGGCCGCCGCGGACAAGCTGGCCGATGACATTCTCGCCTACGACGTGAGCGAGCAGCTCGTCATCACCGACGCCTTCCTGCTCTGCTCCGCCACCAACGACCGCCAGGTTCGCGCCATCGTCGATGAAATCGAGGACCGGCTGCGGATCGAGGCCGACGCCAAGCCCGTTCGCCGTGAGGGCGAGCGTGAGGGCCGCTGGGTGCTCCTGGACTACATCGACATCGTCGTGCACGTCCAGCACGAGGAGGACCGCACCTTCTACGCTCTTGAGCGCCTGTGGAAGGACTGCCCTTCCATCGCGTTGCCGGACAGCGTGCGGCAGGCCGCCGCCCAACGTGCCCGTGAAGCGGTAACTGAGTGAGTCGCCGTATCGTCTGCCTGAGGCATGGCCAGACTCTGTGGAACGTCGAGCACCGCTTCCAGGGCCACAGCGACATCCCGCTGGACGAGACCGGCATGGCGCAGGCGACCCGTGCCGCCTCGCTGCTGGCGGCCCTCCGCCCCAGCATGATCGTCTCCTCTGACCTCCAGCGGGCGCTGGACACCGCCTCGGCGCTGGGCCGCCTCACCGGCCTGGACGTGACCGTCGACAAGGACCTGCGCGAGCGCGGCGGTGGCGAGTGGGAGGGCCTCACCCGCGAGGAGATCTCCGCCAACTGGCCTCGCGAGTTCGTCGCCTGGGAGGCTCCGGGCGGTGAACAGGTTACCGACGTCGCCGAACGGGTGTCGTCGTCGATCCGCCGCTGGGCGGCCGAGCTCGATCCCGACGGCCTTCTGGTGGTCGCCTCCCACGGGGCGGCGATCCGGCTCGGCATCGCCAAGCTGATGGGCCTGCCGGAGGAGCTCTGGCCCGCTCTGGGCGGGCTGGGAAACTGCTCCTGGTCGGTGCTGGAGGAAGGCCGCAAGGGGTGGCGCCTGCTCGAGCACAACGCCGGAACCCTGCCCGAGCCGGTCCAGAGCGACGACAGTCCCGAAGCCACGGAAGATTGATTCCGTGCTACGGCTTGCGCCCGAGATGACGGGCGCGAGCCGTGCGGTCGTCGATTAGGTGAACGTGCGGGTGTCCCTATATGCTTCCGAAGCGCCGCAACGAGAGCACTCGGAGCGGTGACCAGGGGCTATGGCGCAGCTGGTAGCGCGCCTCCATGGCATGGAGGAGGTCTGGGGTTCGAATCCCCATAGCTCCACCTACAAGCCGCCCTTGATCTGCTGTAACAAGCAGATCAAGGGCGGTTTTCGTGGTTTCGGGCGTTGCCCGCCGGGGCGCCGCCGGTGCGAAGGCGGCGTCTTTCTCCCCGCCGGGGACGGATCTCCTCCTCCCCGGCCGGCCCGTCATGGAGCCGTACCAGGGCTCTGGCGGTCTCCGCCACGAGGTCGCGGAGCCCGACGGGGGAGACGACCTCCACGTCGGCCCCGAACCGCAGAAACTCGCTCAGGGCATGTTCGAACGTCTCGATGGGGACCGTGATCTGCGTCCAGCCGTCCCTGCCGGGAGGCTCCGCGGTGGCCTCGGCCGCCCGTAGGAGAGCCGGCCGGTCCATGTCGGGCAGGCGCTCCATCCCGCGTGGTGAGAGCCGGATGACGGCCTCGCCCCGGCGCAGGCGGGCCTCGAACTCCTCCAGGGAGTTTTTCCAGTGGGCGGCCAGATCGAAGCCGGCGGGCCGGGTGAAGGTCTCCGGGAGGGCGCGCAGTTTCAGGATCTGGGAGATCCGGTAGGTGCGCACGTTCTCGCCGCTGCGCGCCACGAGGTACCAGTGGCCCGCTTTGAGCACCAGGCCGTACGGTTCCAGCGTGCGGACCACTTCCTTGGGAGCTTTCCAGCGGCGGTAGCGGATCTCCAGGCGCCGCTCGTTCCACACCGCGTCGGCGACCGTCGTCAGGTGCGGAGTCTCGTCGGCGCCGTGGTACCAGTTCGGCGCGTCGAGGTGGAAGCGCTCCTGGATCCGCCCGGCCCGTTCCCGGAGCGCGGGCGGGAGCGCGGCCGTGAGCTTGAGCCGGGCGGCCGCCACCGCCGATCCGAGGCCCAGTTCGGCGGCGGGCCCCGGCATCCCGGTGAGGAACATCGACTCCGCCTCCTGCGAGGTCAGGCCGGTGAGCCGGGTGTGGTAGCCGTCGAGCAGCCGGTAGCCGCCCGAGGGCCCGGCGTCGCCGTACAGGGGGATGCCGGCCGAGTGGAGCGACTCCACGTCCCGGTAGACGGTCCGGACGGAGACCTCCAGCTCCGCCGCCAGTTCCTGGGCGGTCATCCGGCCCCGGGTCTGCAGCAGCATCAGGAGAGAGAGGAGCCGGCTCGCACGCACGTACGGATTATTTCCAAAAATTCTGAAAAACACTGACAGAAGGTGTCGGTGATCCCGGCCTAGCCTCCGGGCATGGACGACTTCGACTTCCTCATCGGCACCTGGACCGTGGCCAACCGCAGGCTCGTCGAACCGCTCGTCGGCTGTACCGAATGGGAGGAGTTCCCGGCCACCTCGATCGCCCGCCCCGTGTTCGGCGGTGCGGCCAACCTCGACGAGATCACCTTTCCGACCAGGGAGTTCTCCGGCCTCACCCTGCGGCTGTTCGACGTCAAGCGCGAGGAGTGGTCGCTTCACTGGGCCAGCAGCCGGACCGGAACGCTGTTCCCGCCGGCCGTGGGCCGCTTCACCGGCGGCAGGGGAGAGTTCTACGGGGACGACATCTACGAGGGCGCCCCGATCAGGGTCCGCCTCGTCTGGTCGGAGATCACGCCCGTCTCGGCCCGCTGGGAGCAGGCCTTCTCCGCCGACGGCGAGAGGACCTGGGAGACCAACTGGATCATGGAGCTCACCAGGGCGTAGAAGGGGCGCGGCCGTCGCGAGGACCTGCCGTTCCTCAGGCGGGGCGCGATTCGAGACGGAAACGGCCCGGCCGGTTCATCGCGGCCTGTCGCGGCGTGGCCAACGGCCGCCGACCGGCCGCCGCATCCCACGCGGGACGCGCTCGCTCCGGTCGGTGCGAAACCACAGCTGCACGCTGGCACCCCCCAAAGAGGAGGCGTCGATCCGCAACCAGCCGCCGGACGACTCGGCGAGCTGGCGGGCGATGTCGAGCCCGAGCCCGGTGGACCCCGAGCCGCTGGCCCCGCGGCGCAGGGCCGTCTCGGGATCGGGGATGCCCGGCCCCGCGTCGGCGATCAGGACGCCCACGGTGCCGGCGCCCTGGTGCAGGGTCACCGTGAACGCCGTGCCCTCGGGGGTGTGCCGGAAGACGTTGCCCAGCAGCGCGTCCACCACCGCGCTGAGCTCGGTCGCCGCGACGGGGACGCGGGCCGGCTCCGAGGCGCCGATCAGCTGCCACGGACGCTGCTGGTCCTCGGCCAGGGCGGACCAGAAGGTCAGCCGCTCGCGCAGCACGTGGGCGGCGTCGCAGGAGACGGACTCCGGCGCGCGGGAGGGCCGCCGGGCCGCCGCGATGATCTGGTCCACCTCGGACTCCAGCCGGGCCAGGGCCTGACGGCTCTGCTCGGCCTCCGGCCCCAGGTTGTCCAGGCTGAGCCGTAGCGCGGTGAGCGGGGTCCGCAGCCGGTGTGACAGATCGGCGACCATCTCCCGCTCGGCGGCCAGGAGCCGGACGACCCGGTCGGCCATGGTGTTGAACGCCTCCCCGGCCGACACCAGCTCCGGTGGGCCCTCGGGTTCGATGCGGACGCTGAGATCCCCGGCGCCCAGCGCGCCGGCGGCCCGGCCGAGCCGCTGGGTGGAGCGCACCACCCGCACCCCCAGCCGGTCGGCGACCAGCACCGAGCCGGCGACGAGCACCACCGCGACTCCGGTCAGCGTCGCCCATGACTTGGTGACGCCTCGGGTGAGGTCGCCGGCGGGCACGAAGATCTCGATGACCACGGTCCGGCCGCCGTCCAGGGCGACCGGGCGCAGCAGCAGATAGCCGGTGCCGATCTGCGTGGTCACGGCCCGGGTCAGCCGGGAGGCCGTGGCCAGGCTCTCGGCCGATGCCCGCACGGTGCCCACCGAGCCGCCGTCGGGGAGGTGGACCGCGATCCGGTCGCCCGCTCCGGTGCTGAGCAGCGCGTGGGTCAGCCGGGCCGGATCCACCGTGATGGCCAGCACGGGAACCAGCGCCGACGCCTGCCGTTCGGCCTCGGCCATGGCCCGGCCATGGGCGATCTCCCTGACGATGAGCCCGAGCGGGATCAGGAAGGCGAGGGCGATCATCGATGCCCCGGCGACGGCGAGCAGGGCCAGGGTCCGTCTCACGAGGGTGTGATCAGCATGACGCCGACGCCGCGGACGGTGTGCAGGTAACGAGGGTCGGAGGCGCTTTCGCCGAGCTTGCGTCGCAGCCACGACAGATGGACGTCGATGGTCTGGTCATCGCCGTAGGACTGCTGCCATACCTCGGCCAGCAGTTCCTTGCGGGGGACGACCCGGTCGGCACGGGCGGCGAGGTAGGCCAGCAGGTCGAACTCGCGCCTGGTCAGCGTGAGCGGCGCGCCGTCCACGGACGCCTCGCGCCGGTTGAGGTCCACCGAGAGCCCGCCGACGCGCAGCACCGAGGGCGGAGCCGTCGTTCCGACCCGGCGCAGCACGGCCTCCAGCCTGGCGTTCAGGTGGTCTCCGGAGAACGGCTTGACCAGATAGTCGTCGGCGCCGGCCTCCAGCAGACGGACGATCTCCGCCTCGTTGTCCCGGGCCGTGGCCACGATGACCGGGACGGTGGAGACGCTGCGGATCATCTTCAGCGCCTCGGACCCGTCCAGATCGGGCAGGCCGAGATCGAGGATCACCGCGTCCGGAGGGTTCTGGGTGATCTCCCGCAACGCGTCGAGGGCACGCCCGGCGCTGCGTACGGCGTGCTGGCGTCTGCTCAGTTCCTGGATGATCGCGGAACGTACGTAATCGTCGTCTTCCACCACCAGAACCGTTGCCATGTGACGTAACCGTAGTGAACAAAGAGATGTCTGAGGTAATAATTCACTCCATGCGGCAAACGCTTGGTTTCGTGGCGGTGTGGTGTACAGCCACGATTCTGGCGACCTCGGTCGCCTGGCTCGGCGTTCGCGACGTATTACGCAGCGAGGTCTTCGAGGACGCGAAGATCGAGCAGATCAACACTGCGGTCGACCGGATGGGAGTGGCCCCGCCCCCCTCGGGGACGCCGACCGGCCCGGTGGCGGTCCTGGGCACGCCGACCGCCTCGGCGCCTCCGCAGCGGCGCGCCCCGACCCCCCGCGTCACCTCGCAGGCACCCGTCCAGGAAACGATCCGCCCGCGTGCCACCCGCACCTCGCCGAAGGCCGTCTCCATTCCGGTGCGTTCGAAGGAACCGGTGGCCGCCGAGCCGCGGCCGTTCTCGACCGTGCCCGTGCCGGCCCCGTCCGCCGGCGTGCCGGCGCCCGCCACCCTGACGGGCTCCAACGACAACGTCCGGGTCGTGAACGTCCTGGGCGGCTCGGTCTCCTTCGCCATCGAGGGCGGCGCGTGCCGGCTGGTCACCGCCGCGCCCAACGCGGGTTTCGAGGCCAAGGTGTCCCGGGCCGAGGGCTGGATCCGGGTGGACCTGGCCCGGGACGAGCACGGCTCGGCGGTCTTCTGCATCGGCGGGGAGGGCCGGACCGACACCTGGGAGTACTAGAGCGCCGGGACTGCCGGGCATCGGCCGCGGTGGCGACTTTCCCGTTTCCCGGGAGAGGACTCCTAGGCTTCCTCGAGTTCGCGCAGCCGTACCCCGGCGTCGGGGATGTGGTCCTCGGTGAACACCGCGACGCCGTGCAGTTCGAGCAGCGCGGTGGTGACGCCGATGCCGGGCAGACGGCGGCCGCGGAAGGTGCCGTCGTAGATGGTCAGGCTCCCGCAGGAGGGGCTGCCCTCCTTCAGGATCGCCATCCGCACGCCGAGCGACCGGGCGACGGCGAGCGCCGACCGGGCTCCGGTCAGGAACGCCTGCGTGACGTCGGTGCCGTCGGCCGTCAGCACCCGGGCGGCTCCCGCGAGCACCGCCGAGCCTCCGGCGCCGCCCTCGATCTCGGCGGCCGGGCGGGGAACGGGCAGTCCGCCCTCGACCTCCGGGCAGAACGGGACCAGCCGTCCCTCCTGCCGCCAGGTGGCCAGCAGCGCGTCGCCGCTCGTCTTGGCGGCTCCGTCGTAACGGACCTTCCGCCCCATCAGACAGGCACTGACCAGGATCCTTTCCACGGACCCAGCCTATGCGCCGCGAGACGGAGGGCGACCCGGCCGGGCAGTACCCTACTGCTCATGTCCGTCGCCCCTGTGATGTCCCGATGATCGGCCCGCTCGCGACCGGGGTGATCGTGCTGGCGCTGGTGATCCTCCTGGCGGCCATCGTGACCGCCGTACGCGACCGTGCGATGGGGACCGTCCTGCTCGCCGCGCTCGGCGTGCTGGAGCTCGGCCTGCTCGTCCAGGCGGGCTTGGCGATAGCCGGGGTGATCCGCGGCGAGGGGCCGGACGAGACGGCCACCCTCGTCGGCTACCTGGCCGGCACCCTGGTGATCCCGCCGGCCGCGGCGTTCCTGGGGCTCGCCGAGCGCTCGCGCTGGGGAGCGGTCGTGATCGCGGTGGCGGCCTTCGCGATCTGCGTCATGGTCGGGAGACTGCTGCAGATCTGGCAGGGCACGGCATGAGCGGACCGGCGATCGGCAGCGGACCGGGACGCGCGCTGGTGGCGGTCTACGGGGTGTTCGCCCTCGCCGCGGGGGCCCGTGCGGCCGTGCAGATCGCGACGCGGTTCGGCGAGGCCCCGCTGGCCTACTCCCTGTCGGCCTTCGCCGCGGTCGTCTACATCGTGCTCACCGTGGCGCTGGCCCGCGGCGACCGGCGGCTGGCGTTGGCCGCCTGCGGCGTCGAACTGGCGGGGGTGCTCATCGTCGGCACGCTGAGCATGGCGGACCCCGAGGCGTTCCCCCGTGCGACGGTCTGGTCGGGGTACGGCAGCGGCTACGTGTTCATCCCGCTCATCCTGCCGCTCGTCGGCATTTACTGGCTTTTGCGGAGGAGGTAGTTAGGGCCGGATGCTCTCGGGCAGGTCGCTTCCCGAACCCACAACAGGGAGGCAGAGCTGTGAGCACGATCGAACAGTCCGTCGACGTGAACGTCCCGATCCGGACGGCGTACAACCAGTGGACCCAGTTCGAGAGCTTTCCCGAGTTCATGGAAGGCGTCGAGTCGGTCAAGCAACTGAGCGACACCCGTACGGCGTGGGTCGTCGAGATCGCGGGGGTCCGCCGCGAGTTCGAAGCCGACATCACCGAGCAGCACCCCGACGAGCGGGTCGCCTGGACCTCCGTCGACCGGCCGCACCAGGCCGGTGTGGTGACCTTCCATCACCTCGGCCCGGAGATCACGCGGGTCACGCTCCAGATGGAGTACGACCCGGAGGGCTTCGTCGAGACCGTCGGAGACTGGATGCAGATCGTCCGCCTGCGTGTCCGCGGCGATCTGGAGCGTTTCAAGACGTTCATCGAGTCCCGCGGCAACGAGACCGGCGCCTGGCGCGGTGACGTGCCCGGCCCGCAGGACCGTGGCGCGGGCGGCCTGGGCGCCGGTACCGGCGGCGGGAGCCTGGACCTGGAGGACCGTCCCACCGGCGGCACGGGTAGCGGCTACGGCTTCGACGAGCCGGCACCGCCGCGCACCGTCGGCGGCCAGTATCCGCCGGAGTCCCCGCTTCCCCCGCCCGGCAGCGGCCCGCTGCCGCCGGCCGGCCGGCGACCCGGCGAGGAGCTGCCGCCGGCTCCTGGCCCGCGTATCTGACGCTCGCGTCTGACGCGTGATGAAGCCGGGTCACGCCCTGTAAAGGGGGAAGTGGCCCGGCTTTCACGTTGTCAGGGGTTGGCCGGGTCAGGAACAAATCGCCGTTTCAGTCCTGTTACAGTTGGAGTCAGCCAATCATCCTACGATTGGGTGAATCAATTAGAGGAGGACTGAACCCCCCATGACCGTGCTCACCCAGCAGACACGGGGCCGCACCGGTGGAACGACGGGATCCCTGGCCTGGTTGCTCGTGGCGGGCATCATCCTCGCCGCGCTGAACCTGCGCACCGCCGTCACGAGCGTGGGGCCGGTCCTCGACCACATCTCCTCCGGCCTCGGCATGTCGGGGGTGGGGGTCGGGCTCCTCACCACACTACCCGTCCTCATCTTCGCCTCGGTCGGCGCGATGACGCCGACTCTGGCCAGGAAGATCGGCGAGCACCGGCTGCTCCTGCTCGCCCTCGTCACCCTCGGCGCGGGTCTGCTGGTTCGGGCGATGGTGGGCTCGGCGGGAGTGTTCCTGTTCAGCAGCGCCCTGGCGCTGTCGGGGGGCGCGGTGGGCAACGTGCTCATCCCCACCCTGATCAAGCGTCACTTCCCGGGCAGGGCCGGGACCATGACCACCGTCTACACCACCGCGCTCGCGGTGGGCACGATGCTCGCGGCCGCCGCGACCGTGCCCATCGAGCGCGCCGCCGACGGCAACTGGCACGTTGCCCTCGGGGTGTGGGCGGCGCTGGCCGCCGTGGCCGCCATTCCGTGGCTTGCGCTGTTGCGCAATGAGCCGGAGCGGGACACGGGCAGCAGCGATCTCGGACCCCGGACCCTGGTCCGGAGCAAGCTCGCCTGGTCGGTCGCCGCGTATTTCGGCACGCAGAGCATGGTGGCCTACATCATGTTCGGCTTCCTGCCCAAGATCCTCACCGACGGCGGTTACACCACCGGGCAGGCCGGGCTGGTGCTGGGTGTCTTCACCGCGATCGGCATCCCGGTCTCGATGGTCGTGCCCTGGATCGCCTCGAAGTTCGCCGACCAGCGCCCCGTGGTGGCCGCCTTCGTGGTCTTCTACACGATCGGCTTCCTCGGTCTCTGGCTGGCCCCCGCCGGGCTGGCCTGGGCGTTCGCAGTGCTGGTCGGCATCGGGATGGGATCCTTCCCGCTGGCGCTGACCATGCTCGCCCTGCGCACCCGCACCCCCGAGGCCACCGCCGCGCTGTCCGCCTTCGGGCAGAGCGCCGGATATCTCATCGCGGGCGCCGGCCCCCTGGTCGTGGGCGTGATGCACGAGTCGACCGGCGGCTGGACGCTGCCGTTCCTGCTCCTGTTCGCGGTGATCGGGGTGCAGTTCGTGACCGGCTGGTACGCGGGCCGCTCCCGCTACCTGGAGGACGAGCGGGTCCTCGCCGGCTGACCCTCCCCCTCCCCGGTCGCGGCTGACCCCCCTCCCCGGTCGCGGCTGACGTCCCTTCCGGCCTGAGTCGTCCCAGTACGGCTTGCGTCCCTTCGGGGGCGGCGCAAGCCGTACTGGCATGATGAGGGGATGAAAATCGGTGGATCGACTCTGGTCAGCTACCCGGCAGGTGAGGTTCGGGGACGTTCGGCGGTCGTGGGGGCCGTGCCGGTGGGGGACCGGTACGGAACGATCGTGGCCGAGACCCCGTTCCACCCGCTGGACCACACCTGGCCGGACCAGCCCGCCGACGTGGGGACGATCGGCGGCCTGACGGTCGTCGACTGCGTGACCGGAGCCGTGGCCGAGGACGAGGGCGAAAGCGAGCGGAGCGTCCATCTGGGCGAGGACATCCCGGTGCGCCGGGGCACCCCCGGCTGGAGCTGGCTGGTCGTCCACGTCACCGACGCGCCGGTGCCGGGTGAAGAGGTCGAGCTGGTGGTGGACGCCGGCAACCGCCGCGCGCTGTCGGCCGGGCACACCGCCTGCCATCTCACCGCGCTCGCGCTCAACGCGGCGCTGGCCGGCCGGTGGCGCAAGGAGCCGGCGGCCGACGGGCTCGGCCATCCCGATTTCGACCAGACGGCCATCACCTCCTCGCGGATCCTGCCGGACGGCAGCCTTGACCTCTACCGCCTGGGCAAATCCCTGCGCCGCAAGGGCTTCACCACCGAGGGGCTGGCGGAGGAGCTGCCGGAGATCGCCCGGCTGGTCAACGACCGGCTCAAGGAGTGGGTCGCGGCCGACGCGCCGGTCTGGATCGACAGCCCCGGTCCCGAGCTGACCGCCCGCCGTACCTGGCGCTGCGGCCTGCCCGACGGCGAGGTCGCCATCCCGTGCGGCGGCACGCACCTGTCGCGAACCTCCGAGCTCGGCTCGGTCACCGCCACCCTGGAGCTTTCCGGCGACGGCTCCGAGCTGACCATGCGCACCAGGGTCGGCTGACCCGCGCGCCGGGCGGGACTTCGCCGGGACCGGGGAAGACCTTCCGGCCGGGGGCGGGCGCCGCGCTCCGGCCGGCTCGCGAAGGGACCGCGCTCCGGCCGGTCCGCGGCAGGCGCCGCATCCGGGCCGGCCCACGCGGAGGTCGCGTTCGAACCGGCCCACGAGAGCGGCGTGTTCAGGCGGGCACGCGTGAACGGACGGCGCGCAGGGCCGACCGTGCCGCACCCAGGGCGCTGAGCGTGGAGACCTCGCTGAGCAGGCCGGGAGCCGCGACCGCGTCCCCCGCCAGCCAGACGCCGTTGCCCCTGTCGACCGCCGGCCGGTCCCGCCAGGAGAACCCGGGCAGGTCGAGGGCTCCGGTGCGGCCGTTGCAGACGGCCTCCCGCCGCCAGGTCGTCCGCTCCCGCCAGCCGGGCAGTCCCAGATCGGCCAGCCGCTCCGCCCTGGCCATCGCCTCAGTCCTGGACTCGCCCCGCCGCACCGGCATCTCGAGCTGGAACAGGGTGTGCCCGGCGGGGGCGAGCGAGGTGTCCAGCAGGCCGTACTGCTCCAGGAAGCCACCGTCGTCCAGGTCGGAGACCAGGAAGAGGTCCCCGGCACGCCGGGTGAGGCCGAGATCGAGCAGGACCGCCTTGCCGCTCTCCCAGCGCAGCGACTCGTCGCCGAGCAGCGTCGCGGCGGCGTCCAGCGACGTCGCCACGATCACCGGGGCGTTCTCGGGAAGGCGATCCACCCGTGCGCCGGTCTCGATGCCCACACCGAGCCCGCGCGCGTGGGCGGCCATCCGGTCGATCACCCGCTGCCAGCCGCCGATGACGTAGCGCGGCGCCGGGTATCGCGGCGCGGTCACGCGCAGCACCCGTTCCCAGACGAACGCCGCCGACAGCCGTCCGGGATCGGCCTCGTAGGTGATCACGCCGGCCAGTCCCGCGGCCGCACGCATCCCCTCCTCACCGAAGTGCCGGATGGCCCAGGTGCGAAAGTCCTCCTCCACCGGAGCGCGCAGCCGCCGCCCGGTGGTGATCGCACGCACCAGAGACCAGGGCGGCCTCGCGGTGAGGCGGTCGTCGTGCCGGAAGCGGGCCTTGGCGATCTCGCCGAGCGCCGGCCTCCGGAACGGCCCGACCAGCCCCCGGGCCGCCATCCAGCGCCATGGCTCCCCGTCGGAGTAGAAGACGTGGGTGCCGTCGTTGGCGACGTAGGGCGCGGCGGTGCTCCGGGCCCGGCCGCCGAGCGTCCGGTGCGCCTCGTGGACGGTGACCCGTGCGCCGCCCTCGGCACACGCGATGGCCGCGGTGAGCCCGGCGAGCCCACCGCCGATGATGGAGATCTCTCGTGTCATGCCCTCACGACGCACCCGGCGGGGCCGTTCGTGACATCACAGGCGGGACAGTTTCTCCGGATTGGCGACCAGGAAGACGGTCTCGACCAGACCGTCCCTGATGACCAGGGAGAACACCGTGATAGGCCGCCCGCCGGCGGTCACCACGGCCGCCGGGGCTCCGTTCACGTCCGCCGGCTCCACCGCGAGGCCCAGAGCCGGGTCGACGCCCAGCGACTCCAGGAACTTCCGCATGCCCCTGTCGGTGGCGGCCGACGTCAGGAAGCGCGCGACCCTCTTCCCGCCGGTGATGACCCGCAGCGGGGCCCTGACCTTCCCGCCGCCATCGCTGACCAGGGAGACGTCCGCGGCGAGCAACACGGTCAGCGCGTCCAGATCACCGCCGGCGGCCGCGCCGATGAACCGCTCAGTGAGCCGGCGCCGTTCGTCGCGGTCCACGTCGAAGCGGGGTCTGCGCTCCTGCACGTGCTGTTTGGCGCGCCGGGCGAGCTGCCGGGTCGTCGCCTCGGCGCGGCCGATGATCTCGCCGATCTCCGAGTACGGCAGGGCGAACGCCTCCCGCAGCACGAACACCGCGCGCTCCAGAGGGGACAGGGTCTCCAGCACGACCAGCAGCGCCAGCTCGACCGAGGCGGCCAGCTCGGCGTGCTCGGCCACGTCGGGCATGGTGCCGACCAGCTCCGGAAGCCACGACCCGACGTAGGACTCGCGCTGCGCCCGTACCCGCCGCAGCCTGTCGATGGCCAGCCGGCCGGTCACCCTGATCAGGTAGGCCCGGCCGTCCTCGACCGTGGCCGTGTCCACCCCCGACCAGCGCAGCCAGGCCTCCTGGACGACGTCTTCGGCGTCGGTCACGGTGCCCAGGATTCGGTAGGCGACCGCGATCAGCAGGTCACGGTGTTCCTCAAAGCGCTCGACGGCCATAAGAGTAAAGACGTATCACGGTATCCCTGGCGTGACATCACCCGACCGATGACGTTTTCTACGTACGATCTACCATTTGATTGCGAAAGTCGGCGACGGAGGGGGAGTCCGTGACAGAGGTAACCGTCGCCGAGCCGAATACCGAACAGCGGGGCAGGCAGCTGTGGCTGACCCTGCTGGCGCTGTCCACCGCCGGGATGGTCGTCTCCGTCCAGCAGACCGTGGTCATCCCGCTGCTGCCCCGGCTGATGGTCTCCTTCGGCGTGCCGGTCGCGGAGGTCACCTGGGTTTTCACCGCCTCGCTGCTGGCGGGGGCGGTCGCCACGCCGCTGCTGTCCCGCCTCGGGGACATGTACGGCAAGAAGCGGATGATCCTGTTCACCGTCGGCCTGCTGGTGCTGGGCTCGGTGGTATGCGCCCTGTCCGGCTCCCTGCCGGTGCTGATCGCCGGGCGGGCGCTACAGGGCGCGTCGTCGGCGCTGATCCCGCTGGCCATCGGCATGATCAGGGACGGCTTCCCGCGTACCCGGGTGATGACGGCCATCGGCGTGGTCAGCGCCACCATGGGCGTCGGCGGCAACCTCGGCATGATCGTCACTGGGATCATCGCCGACCGCACGCCCAGCCACCACCCCGTCTTCTGGATCACCGCGGGACTGGCCGCGGCGGCGCTCGTCCTCATCGCGCTGAGCGCCCACGACGGCGGAGCCCGCGCCGGCGGCCGCCCCGACTTCGTCGGCGCCCTGCTGCTGTCCGCCTGGTTGGTCTGCCTGCTGCTGGCGATCTCTAAGGGCAACGACTGGGGCTGGGGCTCCAGCCGTGTCGTCGGCCTGTTCGCGGGTGCGGTTGCGCTCTGCGCGGTGTGGGTGTTCAGCCAGCTACGGACCCGGGCGCCGATGGTCCGCCTCCACCTGCTCGTCGGCCGCCGGTCACTGCCCGCCAACCTGGCCTCGCTGCTGCTGGGCTTCGCCATGTTCGGCTCGTTCACCCTGGTCGCCAGCTTCGTCCAGATGCCGCCCTCCGCCGGCTACGGCTTCGGCGGCTCGGTCCTCGACGTCGGCATCTACGCCCTGCCCAGCACCGTGACCATGCTGATGTCCTCCTCCATGGCCGGCCGTCTGTCCGCCCGGCTCGGTCCGGCCCACTCTCTCGCTCTCGGCGCGACGCTGACGGCGGCCGGCTTCGGCTGGTTCACGCTCTTCAACACCTCGGTGATCCACCTGATCGGGGCCGGCGCGTTGCAGGGACTGGGTTTCGGAATCGCCTACGCGGCACTGGGCGCGCTGGCCGTACAGCACGTGTCGATGGACCAGAGCGGCATCGCCAGCGGCATCAACTCCCTGGTCCGCTCGATCGGCGGCAGCGTCTCCGGAGCCGTCACCGCCGCCCTCCTCACCTCGATCACCATCGCCGGAACCACCGTCCCGTCCCGGGACGCCTACGTCCTGTCTTTCGCGATCGTCACCGTGAGCGCTCTGGCCTCCGCCGGCGTCGCCCTCGTCTCCGGCGCGATGGCGCGCGGAGTGCCCGAAGTCGGCTAAGATTTCATCTGCATCGCAAGGGGCTATGGCGCAGCTGGTAGCGCGCCTCCATGGCATGGAGGAGGTCTGGGGTTCGAATCCCCATAGCTCCACACAAGGCCGTTCTCGAGGTGGCCTGAAGTGCGTTGACGAGATCCCGTCCGATCACCCCGATCGGGCGGGATTTCGTTGTTTTCCTGGCTGACGTGGCCTCGGCAAGCCCGTGTGAGCGTGTGCGGCGGTCGTGGTGAAGGGTGCGGGCGGTGTGCGGCCACTGCGGGCGCATCACGGATCGGCCGAGAGGCATACGTGACCTCGCGGCTGACGGTGTCCTGTGCGGTTGGCCCGGATCGGAGTCAGCAGCCGAACGGCGGTGGCCTGCAGTGCAAAGGGCACGATCGTCGAGAAGCCCAGCGCCCCCCGACGGTCACCCCCGGCCGTATTCGGCGACCTGGTGGACGCGCCCTCCCTGGGCGCGTTCATCTTTCAGGGCCGCCGGCAGTGCTCGCATCAGCACATGATCAGCGACGTGCCCGCCCGACCGCATTCCCGTGAAGATCGCCGACGTAGACACTGTCAGGCGGAGGATTCAACTCACCCTCCGGCCGTAGAGCCCGCGCGGTGTGCTCCCGAACGGACCACGTAAGCCCAGCTCACGGGTAGGTTCGTTGGATTTTCGGCCAAGACTACGGGCACCCCCGCCTGCGGGCGTATCACGGTGCCGGTTGCGGTGGTCATCTCGTGAGAGGACTCGAATCTCGTCTCTCCCACCCGAACGGCGGGGCGTTCTTGTCAGCTGGACTGCCGGTCAGGTGCGCAGGGACTCCAGCATGCGGGTGAGGGCGACCTTGGTGTCGGCGAGGTCGCCGGGGTCGGCCGAGGTGGCGAGCCACAGGGCGGCCTCGTTCATGGCGCCGGAGAGCAGGTGGGTCAGGGGGGCGACCGGTTGCCTGGCGATGATGCCGGCCTCGATCAGACGGGTCAGCGCGTCGGCGAGGTGGCGGGCTGAGGTGGCTTCGTCGAGCGCGCGCCACTCGTTCCAGCCGAGTACGGCAGGGCCGTCGATCAGCATGATCCGCTGGATATCCGGGTCGGCGCTCGCGGTGAGGAAGGCGTGGCATCCGGCGACGAACTGGTCCCAGGGGTCCGGCTCGGCGTCGGCGGTCGTGGCCACGCGCCGGCCGACCTCTTCCTGCACCTGCGCGAGGACGGCTCGGAACAGCGCCGTCTTATCGTCGAAGTGGTGGTAGAGGGCGCCTTTGGTGACGCCGACGGCGTTGACGATCTGGGGCAGGCCCACGGCGCCGTAGCCCTCGGCCGCGAACAGCCGCCTGCTCTCCCGCAGCAGTGCGCGTCTGGTCTGTTCGCGTTGCTCGGCTCTGCTCATGTCGCTCCTCGCGCTGTTGACATACCGATAGTATGCCAAATAGTTTTCGCGTACCGACGGTATGCGAAAGAGGTTCGCCATGATCCTGACCAGCTTTTATCCGGTCATCTGCACCAAGCGCCTGGCCGAGAGCCGGGACTTCTACGTCGGCCTGTTCGGCTTCGAGCCGACCTTCGAGGCGGACTGGTACGTGAGCCTGCGGCGGCCCGGCGCGCAGCCGTACGAGCTGGCCCTGCTCGACCACGACCACCCGACGCTGCCTGAGGCGTACCGGGCGCCGGTGCGGGGGCTGCTGCTCAATTTCGAGGTGGAGGACGTCGACGCGGAGTGGGAGCGGCTGGTGGTACGGCACGGCCTGCGGCCCGAGCTGGAACTGCGTAGCGAGGGCTTCGGGCAGCGGCACTTCATCGTCGCCGATCCGAGCGGGGTGCTGATCGACGTGATCACGCCGATCGAGCCGTCCGCCGGGTACGCGGAGCAGTTCAAGGCAGGCTAGGGGGTGATCGCCCCCTGGGTCGGGCCGGCCACCGCGGGGACGATGCCGAGCGGGACGAAGGCGGGCAGGAGGCAGAGGCCAAGCAGTGCCGCGGCGTCAAGCGCGGAACGCCGTGTCATCCGGTCGGCGTAGAGATGGACCGGTACGGCCGCGAAGGGATTTCAGGTCACCATCCCCGTAGGCGCCTTCGGCGCGGCGAGTACATACCTGGGAAACGATCACTTCGGATCCGGGAAGCGATCTTCAGGTGGGCTCCACCTCTCCAGGCCGGCCCAACTCGTGAACACCCCACAAAGGCCGTTCTCGAGACGGTCGGCAGCTAGTTGACGGGATCCCGTCCGATCTTCCTGGTCGGGCGGGATTTCGTCGTTTCCAGGGTTGTGAGGCCCTGATCAGCGTGGTGGCCACCGGCTACCTGCCGGGCGTCTCCACCCGCAGGGTGGACAAGCTCGTCGAACAGCTCGGCATCAAGACCATCTCCAACAGCCAGGTCAGCGAGATGGCCGAGGTGCTGGACGCTCAGGTGGATGCCTTCCGCACCCGGGCGTTGGACGGCGGGCCGTATGCGTTCGTGTGGCTGGACACCCTGACCCAGAAGGTCCGCGAGGGCGGCCGGATCATCAACGTGCACGTCCTGGTGACCACTGCCGTTGATGCCAACGGCAACCGGGGTCGAACAATCCGCGGGAGCGGTTGAACAAGGAGATCCGCCGCCGCACCGACATGGTCGGGATCTTCCCCGACCGCGGCTCGATCGTCCGGCTTGTCGGCGCGGTTTTGGCCGAGCAGACCGATGAGTGGACCGAGCTCGCCGCTACATGGTGCTGGACGTGCTGGCCAAGTGCCGGATGCGCGTTCTCGTCGGCGACACCGCCTCACAACCCTATCCTGCAGGCACTTACCGCTTAACCTGCGGAAACAGGATCGCGCGGAGATCAACTCATACACCATTCCACTGGACGTGACCCGGCCAGGTCGGGCAGGTAGGTGGCGATGGGCTCGTCCAGCTTGATGCGGCCCGCGCCGTGCGACCGGAAGCACCGCCGGGATCATGACGAACGGGTGAGGTATTTTCCCGGGGCTCCCGCGCTGGCACGATCAATGTGATCAGCGAATGACACGGGAGGCCGCGTGAAGCGTTGGAGACCACAGCCGATACACCTGCTCGCGTTCCTGGCGTGTCTCATCTGCGACCTGGTGGCGCCCCTCATCCTGGGCAGGAACGACGATGGGTTCCTGGTCCTCCTGATGCTCATGGCCCAGATGGTCGCTCTCCTGGCGGCGCCGCTTCTGCTGGCGTTCGCCCTGTACTTCGCCCTGAACGGCCGGCGGCAGTGGGTCGTCGCCGCGGTGCTGACGCAACTGGTGCTCGGCTTCGTCACCTTTCTCGGCGGCGCGCGTCCCCTGCACATCTCCTACCTGACCGTGCTGGGCCGGCCGGTCGAGGCCGTCATCGCGGACACGACGCAATACTGCGGTAAGCAGGTAACCGGTCAGGATGCCGCCACCGGCCCGTATGTCTGCACGACCTTCCTGCAGCTCCGGCGGCCGGACGGCAGCGCGGTGGCCGGGGGCGACCTGTTCGGGGGTGATGCGGAGAGCGAGTCCCCGGAGACGGTGCCACCATCCGATTCGATCACCGTGCTTGAGGACCGGCTAGGGCTGGTGCGTCCCATTCCGGCCGACCCGCGCACCGGATGGCCTGTGATGAGCGACTTCGGGCGCGTCCATGTCATGGTCCTGGTGATCTGCTGGATCGCGTTCGCCGCCAGTCTGGCCACGGCCATCACATCCGGCCTGCGGCGCCCCCGGGCGGACTCCGCGACCGGAGCCGCGGATGAAGCCTCCGACGGAACCGCAGGTGAAATTCCGAGTGAAGCCCCGAACGGGGACACCGGTCCGAACCATTGAGCGCCGATGCCGGGCCGGGCGATCTCCAGGGACGCGTCCGCCGATGGCGGCCTGGCCGAGGATGTGGCCGATGTGCGGGGAGAAGGCGGGCCGGGCTTCCTCGGCGTCTTCCGAGGAACACCCCGGTCCTGGCCGGCCCGATGCTCGCGCTCGACCGCTCTGCCCGGCGTGCCGGGCGCGACTCACGGCGGATCGCCGCATGCTGCGTCACCTTCTCGAACCGCGAAATCCGCCGACGGGCTCTAGCATGTCCACCCATGACCGAGCCGGACTTCCTCGGCGCCACCCGCGCCGCCTACGACACCTCCGCCGCCCGTTACGCCGAGTCCATCCCCGAGCGCTTTCACGCCAGCCCGCTCAACCACGCGATGATCTCCGTCTTCGCCGAGCTGGTCCGGGCCGCCGGTGACGGCCCGGTGGCGGACGTGGGGTGCGGTCCCGGCCACGTCACCGCGCATCTGCGCTCCCTCGGCGTCACCGCCTTCGGCGTCGACCTGTCGCCGGAGATGATCGCGCTCGCCCGCGACGCCCACCCGGAGCTCCGCTTCGAGGTGGGGCTGATGGACGCCCTTGAGGTGGAGGACGCCTCCCTCGCCGGAGTTCTCGCCAATTACTCGATCATCCACACCCCGCCCGAGCGGCTCCCCGAAACGCTGGCCGAGTTTCACCGCGTGCTCGCGCCCGGCGGCCATCTGCTGCTCTCCTTCCAGGCGTACGACGACCCTGCCGAGCTGGCCGAGGCGTTCGACCACAAGGTGGTACTCGCCTACCGGTATTCACCCGACCGCGTGGCCGAGCTGCTGCTCAAGGCCGGGCTCACCGAGGTGGCCCGGCTGATCTGCGCTCCCGGCGAGGACCCGCAGCGAGGCTTCCCGCAGGCCCACCTCCTCGCCCGCCGTACGGCCTAGCCCGATCCTCCCGGCCGCGGGTGGGTCTCCCCTCAGCGTCGCCCGATCCCGGCGAAGACGAGGCCCAGTTCGTAGGCCAGGACCGCCGCCTGGGTGCGGTCGCGGGCGCCGAGCTTGTCCAGGACGTTGCCCACGTGCGTCTTGACCGTCTCCTTCGAGACGTACAGTGTCGCCGCGATCTCCGTGTTGTTCTGTCCCAGCACGATGTGTCGCAGCACGTCCAGCTCGCGCGGGGTCAGCTCGACCGGCACGCGCGGCCTCGCCGTACCGTGACGGGGGGAGGCGATGCGACGCAGCGCGTCGGGGAAGAGCACCGCGTCGCGGGAGTGCACCAGCCGGACGGCGTCCGCCAGCTCACCGGCCGGCGAGCGTTTGAGCACGTAGCCGGCGGCTCCGGCGCGCAGGGCACCCCAGACCAGCTGGTCGTTCTCGAACGTCGTGACCACGATGACCCGCGTCGCGGGGGAGCGGCGGGCGAGTTCCTGGGTGGCGGCCAGGCCGTCCAGGCGGGGCATGCGGACGTCCATCAGCACGACGTCCGCGCCGGCACCCACCTCGACGGCCTCGTGGCCGTCGGCCGCCTCGCCGACGACCTCGAGATCGTCGTGGAGGGAGAGCATCGTCGACCATCCCGAGCGGATCAGCTTCTCGTCGTCGGCCAGGACGACGCGGATCACAGTGGAAGCGTCGCCTGGATGCGCCATGTGCCGTCCACCTCCTTCCTCGTGCACGTCCCGCCGACCAGACGGGCCCGCATCCGCATGCCCGTCAGGCCACGCCTCTCCCGGCTCGGATCGGGGGAGGGGCGGACGGTCTCGTTCTCCACGGTCAGGACCAGGTCGTCGCCGACGGCGATGCCGAGGGTGATGGGGCCGCGCCCGTGGCGCAGGGCGTTGGTGAGCGCCTCCCTGGCGATCGCGTAGGCCGCGCGCGAGGTCGTGGCCGGGATCCGGTCGAGACGGCCGACGTTCGCGCGGACGTCGAGGCCGCGGGTGAGCGAGTCGAGCGAGTCGAGCGTGGGAGCCTCGGCCGTGTCGTCGTCGTCGAGCACGCCGAGCAGCACGTCGAGATCCTGCTGGGCGTCGCGGGCGGTGTTCACCAGATGGTCGAGGGAGTGACCGGCCTCCACCACGCCGGCCCGCGTCTTCTGCAGCGCCGCCTGGGCGGCCATGGCCTGGACCAGGACGACGCTGAGGGCGTGGCCCACCGAGTCGTGCAGCTCCAGGGCGAGGGTCTGGCGGCGGCCGAGCTCCTCGAGCGTGCGTGACGGCTCGGCGCGCAGCAACCGGCGCGTCACCCACCGCTGGCCGAACCCGGCGGCGACCATCGCGGTCACCACGACGCCGGCGAGCAGGAGCACCTGAGCCATCTCACCGGGAGCCGCACGCCATCGCGCCGGGTCGCCCAGCTGGACCAGCCCCGGAGACAACAGCAGCACACCCGCGCCGAGCGTGGCGCCGCCGTACAGGTGCAGGACCGTCAGGGCCAGCAGGTAGAGCCGGTCGGTCCGCTCGGGCACCTCGACACCGAGCAGCTCCGGCAGCGCGGCCATCTCGATGCGCCGGATCAGCGGCATCATGGCGACCAGCACCGAGGCGGGCAGGCACGCCGCCCACAGCACCAGCACGCGCCCCGGCGTCTGCTCCGCCAGGAGCACCAGGCCGAGCGCCACAGCGGCCGGGGTCAGCAGCGCGGCGCCCAGCAGCTGGTACATCACGGCTCCCACGGCACGGGAAACAGTGCGGGAAATATGGTTCCTCACGACGGCCGACGTTAGCCTGCGGCTCGCCGCGTGGCCTCCCCCGGCCGGGGGAGGCGGCCTCACCTGCTCGTTTCTAGCGTGAACGGCATGACGAGAACTGATCGGATACTCGGCGCGGCGCTGTCCCTCGCGGTGACCGCGGTCGGGATGCTGTGGTGGACGACCCCGGCCTGCTACCCCTTCGGCGCGCGCGACCGCGTCACGGTGTCGCTGTCACACCTGATCGAACACGGGGTGGCCGGGCCGATGACGGTCACCGCGGGGCTCGCCGGGCTGGTGCTGGTCTTCGCATCCGGGCCGGTGCTGCGGGTGGGGGCGGTCGTGCAGGTGATCTTCTTCGGCGTGGTGATGTCCGACGCCGGCATCATGTCCCTGCTCGGATACGGCATGGCCCTGCTGGGCCCCTTCGCCCTGGCCGGCGTCGTGGTGATGGCCTGCGTGCGCGGCGGGCGCTCGGGTCTCATCGGACTCGCGGCGACGATCGCGGTGGCGACGGCCGGCGTCCTCACCGGGGTGACCTCCCCTCACACGGTCGGGCTCTTCGCGCGCAACGTCACCACGAGCCTCTCCTCCTACGCCGGGCGGATCGGCTGGACGCTGGCCTGCGCCGCGGCCTGCGCCGTGTGGGTGATGATCGCGGTGAAGGCGTTCGGCAAGAGTGAGCCGCGCTGGATCCGGCCCGAGAACGTCGCGCGGTGGGGGCGCCTGGTCACGATCGGGGCGGCCCTGTGCCCGCTGCCGTACGCGATCTACCGGCTGACCTGGCTGACGCCGTGGCCCACCGACACCGACCTGATCGGCCCGCACCTGGATCCGGGCACCCGGCTGCAGGGCGTGGCCATCGCCTTCGGCGCCCTCATCGGCACGGTGCTGACGCTCGGACTCATCAGCAGGTGGGGTGAGGTGGTCCCGCGCTGGGTGCCGGTGCACCACGGCCGTCCCGTCCCCGTGCGGCTGCCGGTCGTCGCCGGCGGGCTGGTCGCGGGGGCCTGCTGCCTGGCCTCGACCGGGCTCGTGGTCAACGCCGTCGAACGCGGGCAATTGTTCCTGCTGTTGTTGTGGCCGTACCCGCTGTGGGGGGCGCTGCTCGCCGCCGCGGTCTTCGCCTACTGGCTGCGCCGCAGATCCGCCACGGCCTAGCGGCGCGACGCCGGGCCGGGGACGGCGCTCCCGGAACGGTGGACGCGCTCCACTCGGAGGCCGCCGTTCCCGGCCGTGACCCGCTCCACCTTCCACACGAGTTTGCGGCTCCGCGGCCAGGGCAGCCCTCGAAGCACCCAAGGCGATGGCTAAGGAAGGGTTCTCCATGCTGCGGCAGAAGCGGAAAGTCGGCACGGTCGCGGTGATCGCCCATCAGAAGAAGTCTGTCGGGGGCGGGCTGGACGAGCTGCGCAGGCTCCTCGCCGACGAGGAACTCGGCACACTGCTCTGGTACGAGGTTCCCAAGAGTAAGAAGGCCCCGAAGCAGGCGCGCAAGGCGCTCAAGGAGGGCGCCGAGCTGGTCCTGATCTGGGGCGGGGACGGCATGGTGCAGCGCTGCGTGGACGCGCTCGCCGGCTCCGGCGTGACCGTGGGCATCATCCCGGCCGGTACGGCCAACCTCTTCGCGCAGAACCTCGGCATCCCCGAGGACCTTCCCGAGGCGGTGCGGATCGCCTTCCACGGGCAGAGCCGGAAGCTGGACCTGGGCAAGGTCAACGGTGAGCACTTCGCGGTCATGGCGGGACTCGGCTTCGACGCCGAGATGATCAAGGACGCCGATCGCGGGCTCAAGGACAGGCTGGGCCGGGTGGCGTATGTGTGGACCGGACTGCGGCACGTCCGGGGAGAGCTCGTCCAGATGGAGGTCGAGCTCGACGGGGTGAAGTGGTTCGAGGGGGAGGCGAGCTGCCTGTTGCTGGGCAACGTCGGGACCATCACCGGTGGTATCGAGGCCTTCGACGACGCGCGCCCCGACGACGGATGGCTGGAGGTCGGCGTGACCACGGCGAAGGGGCCGATCCAGTGGGCTCGCGTGCTCGGCCGGATGAGCGCCGGGCGCTCGGACGAGTCGCCCTTCGTCCGGATGACCCGGGCACGCAAGCTCACCGTCAAGCTGGGCGCGCCGATGACCTACGAGCTGGACGGCGGCGCCAAGGACTCCGTCACCCGGCTCAAGGCCAAGGTCGTGCCCGGCGGCATCACCGTCCGCGTCCCCGAGGTGGCCGAGCCGGACGGCCGGGGCTGAGCGGCCCCGGCCGGCACCGGCGCGGCGTGACCCCTGTCGTGGGCCGAGGAGCTCGGCCGGAGAGCTGGGCGGTGGAAAGGCTCATCTGGAGTTCGGTGATCCACTTGTCCTGGTCGTCATGCGGGCACTCGATGCCGACCTCACGGGCCGGCCCGACGCCGCGGTCGCCGCGCTCCTCGATCCAGTGGGCCGGCGCCTCACACGGTGTCAGAGTCAAGCGCGCGGCGACGGGGCAGGTCTCGTCCACGGGCGATCCTCGCCGGTGGAAAACCAGTTGTCCAAAGCGCCCCGTCTGGAAAACATGACCGCCATGTCACTGCGTTTCCATGAGATCGCCGAAAGCGGTCACCGCATCCTCAATCCGATCACCGAAGACAAGCTGGTGCTGCTGGGTGAAGTCGCCAGGCTCCGGCCCGGCACGCGACAGCTCGACCTGGCATGCGGGAAGGCGGAGGCGCTGTGCCAGTGGGCTCTGCGGCACGGCGTCGAGGGCGTCGGGATCGACATCAGCGAGGTCTTCCTGCGCGCGGCGCAGGAGCGGGCGCACGAACTCGGGGTCGCCGGGCAGGTGCGCTTCGAGCGGGGGGACGCCGGGAGCCACCGGGCCGAACCCGGGGCGTTCGACGTCGTCTCCTGCATCGGGACGACCTGGATCGGAGGCGGGCTGGAGGGGACGATCGAGCTGATGCTCCCGGCGCTGAGGGAGGACGGGATCCTCCTGATCGGCGAGCCCTACTGGATCACCGAGCCGCCGGAGGAGGCGTACGAGTCGTTCGGTTTCGGCCCGGAGGCGTTCAGCTCGCTGGCCGGGACCTTCGACCGGTTCGAGGCGGCAGGGCTTGAGGTGCTGGAGATGGTCCTCGCCGACCAGGACAGCTGGGATCGTTACGCGGCCGGCCAGTGGTGGACGTTGAGCGACTGGCTCCGGGCCAACCCCGACGATCCCGACGCCGAGGAGATGGCCGAGTTCCTGCGGCGGGCCCGCCGCTCCCATGTGGAGTACGGCAGGCAGTACCTCGGCTGGGGCGTCTTCGTGCTGCGCCGTCGTTGACTGCTACTGGCGGGTAAGAATAAGTTCCTAGATACCGACTGGTCGGTTTAAAGGAGCTGCTATGCGGGTGCGGGACAAGGTCGTCGTGGTGACCGGAGCCGCGAGCGGGATCGGGCGGGCCATGGCCCTGCGGTTCGCCGCCGAAGGCGCCGCAGGGGTGCTGGTGGCCGATCTCGACGAGGTGGGCGCGACCCAGGTGGCCAAGGAGGTCGGTGACCGCGCGGTGGCCGTCCGCGCCGACGTGTCCGTCGAGGACGACGTGCGCGGCCTGGTCGCCACGGCCGAGAGCACCTTCGGGCCGGTCGGCCTGTTCTGCTCCAACGCCGGGATCATCACCGGCCACGGGCTGGACGCCACCGACCTCGAATGGACCAGGACGCTCGCGGTCAACGTCCTGGCCCACGTCTACGCGGCACGGGCGGTCGTGCCCGGGATGGTCGAGCGAGGTGAGGGCTACCTGCTCAACACCTGCTCGGCGGCCGGCCTGGTGAGCTGCCCCGGCGACGCCCCCTACGCGGTCACCAAGTCGGCCGCCATCTCCTTCGCCGAGTGGGTGGCCATCCACTACGCGACCAAGGGCGTGAAGGTCAGCGTGCTGTGCCCGCAGGGCGTGCGCACCGGCATGTTCGAGAGGGGATTGGCCGAAGAGCACCTCACTGCCAGGGCGGTGGGCGCCTCCGGCGCCATCCTCGACCCGGACACGGTCGCCGGCAAGGTGATCGAGGGGCTGGAGGTCGAACGCTTCCACATCTTCCCGCACCCGGAGGTCGCCGAGTTCGTCCGGCGCAAGGCCGGCGACCCGGACCGCTGGCTGGCCGGGATGGCCCGCTTCGTCGACTCCCTGGAGGCGTGATGACCGACGTCCGGCTCGCCCGGCAGTCCTGGCGCCGCCTGGAACCGCTGCACGGAATGATCTACTTCGTGCCCGAGGCCGCCGAGCGCTACGCCGCGCTCGGCCTGAAGCCGCACGCCGGCTACTTCGCCTCACGCGCGGCGGCCTTCGGGACCGCCTCGCCCGAGCTGGTCATCGCGACCTTCTACAACTTCTGCCCCACCCTGGTACGGCGGGCGCTCCCGGCCGCCTGGGACGTCACGACCCCCCGGAAGGTGATCGAGGCCCGTCTCGACGCCGTCGGCGCCGCCCTGCGCCGTGGGGGAATCCACGAGATCGCGGTCCTCGCCGAGACGACGGCGCTGGCCAGGCGGGCCGCGGAGAAGGCGGGGGAGCACCCGCAGGGCCGCCCGCTGTTCGCCGCACACGCCGCGCTGCCCTGGCCGGACGACCCGCTGCTGGAGCTCTGGCACGCCCAGACCCTGCTGCGCGAGTTCCGGGGCGACGCGCATGTCGCGACCCTGCTGAGCGAGGGAGTCGGCGGCCTGGACGCGCTGATCCTGCACGGCGCGAGCGGGCAGATCCCCACGGTCTTCCTCAAGATCAGCCGGGGCTGGCCGGAGGAGGAGTGGGCGGCGGCCGAGGAGGGGCTGCGCGAGCGCGGCCTGCTGGACGGTGAGGAGCTCACCGAAGCGGGCCGGGCACTGCGGCAGCGGATCGAGGACCGCACCGACGAACTGGCCCTTTCCGCCTACGCCGCGCTCTCCGACGACGAGCTCGCCCGGTTGGCCGAGCTGGCCCGGATCTTCGGCCGGGCCGTGGTGGACGCGGGCCTGCTCACCTTCTCCGCCTGAGACCTCTCCGCCTGAGGACTCTCTGTCTGAGACCGTTCTCCGCCTGAGACCGGCGTCCGGTCAGCCCCTGGCGGTCGGGTCGGCGACCTGGCCGATGAAGAGCGGAGCCAGCGTCGGACGGTGGACGACCGCGAAGGCGAACGGACGGTCGGCGCGGACCTCGGCCTCGGGCGGCACCATGGCCGAGATGGGGAAGGCCAGGCCGGTGACGGCCGCCGCCTCGGTGCCCCACTCGTCCACGGTGATGGTGGCGCGGTGGACCGCCTGGTCGAGGAAGGCGCCGGGGACGATGCCGGAGTAGTCCGAACCGGTCAGGCCGAGCTTCCTCAAGGGCTCCTTAAGATCCAGGTTCGTAGTGAAGTCCCACCGGGGTATGACGATCTTGACCGGTGCGTTCCTGAGTCCGGCGGCCACCTCGGACATCACCGCGGGGGCCAGCAGGTCGGCGGGTGATCCGCCCGGCCGAGGCAGGAGGATCCACATGACCAGATCGCTCTTGGCGTAGGGGAGCTCGACGGCCTGCCAGCCCGATCCGGCGGCGTAGGGAAGGCTTCCCGTCCGGTGCATCAGGTCCGTCCGCACGGCCGTGCCGTCGGCCCGGGTGAAGGAGGCGTTCTTCTCGGGCGGGTCGGTGAACGCCGTCGCCCACTCGGCCTTGAGGTAGAGGGCGTTGGCGATGACGAGCTTGGTCTCCGGGGCCAGCTGGCCGAACACCTTCTTGATCCGCCCGGCGGTCTGCTCGCGTGCCCACGCGTCGATGACGTCGCGGGCGTCGCCGGTGAAGTCCACCTCGCGCGCGCCCGTGCCGTACTGGGCGGCGAGCGTGCGCAGGAACTCCGGTCCGACGCTCAACCCCTTCTGGGTGAACAGCCCGTTGGCCAGGCCCACCACCGGCCGGGCCGGCTCGCCGTCCTGGGCGTCCCGCGTCGCGCCGGGGGCGGGCGCCGGCGGTGGGCCGTCGACCGTGACGATCCGCCGGGTCAGCGTGTTGAAAGAGGTGTGCGGGCCCTCGGCGGGAAACCCGAAGATCCTGTCCAGCTCCGCACCCGTCCGCTCCGCCGCGCCCGCCCTGGCCACGCCGTAGGCGTAACCGACGCTCAGCGGGGACAGCACGGCGTTCACGCCGGGCTTGGCGGTGGCCGTGAGCAGGGCGTGGCCGAAGGCGGTCAGCCCGCGTACGGTCCGCGCGACCGGGGCGTCGGCCGGGGTCTCCCGCTCCACCCCCCTGGCGGTGATCACGCGGGACTCGCCCGCGCCGCAGGCCGCGAGCGTGGCGATGGCCAGCAAGGCGATGAACAGACGACGCATGCTCCTAACACGTGTGCCACCGCCGGGCGGTTCAACCCGGCGGTTCACGGAAGGTCGATGTCGGGTCCGCAGGAGGACGGGTCGGGCACCGAGTCTGCCTCAACAGCAAACCCGGCAGTTTCCATTAGGTGAGAACGGCGGAGACACCCGCGCCGATCAGGGCGACGGCCCACACGAAGTCGAGGTTGAACCACGCCTTACGGAGGACCGCGACGCCCAGCCGCTCATAAACGATCGTGGCCAGGGCGGTGGTCGCCGCGAGCATGGACAGCGTGTGGACAGCGGTCGCCAGCAGGCTCTGCGAGGCCAGCGCGGCGGCGCCGTGCCCGGCGCGCAGGGTGATCGGAAGCACCATCAGGCCCGCGCCGTGGGCGGTGGCCATCAGGAACGACCACCCGGCCAGCTGCCACCGGGTCACCTTCATCCCGACCCAACGGGGATGGCGGTGCCGTACCAGCCGCCAGACTCCGAATCCGCACACCAGGGCCGCCACGCCGTACGAGACGAGCTTGGGCGGGGCGGCCAGGCGTGCGACGGACACCAGCGCGAGCGTGATCAGCACCGAGCCCGCGTGTCCGAGCACGATGGGCGGCAGTGCGCGCAGCACCGCCGCGCGAGAGCGTTCCTGCAGGCCGAGGGCGACCGCGAAGAGCCAGCCCATGGCCGGGTTCAGGCCGTGGAAGGCGCCGAGCCCGATCAGGATCAGCACGGACGTCAGGTCCATCGGGCACACCCCGTCGCGATCGTGGGTGCAGAGGCGATCAAGGGAAGCAGTAGGAATCGGAGGAGGAGTCGCCGCCCTGCAGGCGGATCTGATGGGCGCGGCGGCCGTCGGCGGCGAAGTCGACGAAGAAGTCCGGGTCGAGGGAGATCGAGCCGTCGTCGGCGACGTCCACCTTAGCCAGCCAGCTGGAGATCCCGTCGGGGTAGAAGACGTCGTCCCAGGAGCGGTAGAGCGAGTTGGTGAAGTAAACCCGCCGTCCGTCCCTGCTGGCCTCGACCATCTGTGGCCCGCCGTTCAGCGCCCGCCCGGGAGCGGCCGGGTGGGGGTCGCGCCGGACGATCCCGCCGATCCGCACCGAGCCGGTCTCCCGGGGGCTGAGCGGATCGGAGACGTCGTAGGCCTTCAGCTCGCCCGTGCCCCAGCAGGAGACCAGCAGAATGCGGTCGTCGAGGGTCAGGGAGATGTCGGTGACCAGCGGCGGCACCGCGCCGAACTGCTTGAGCGGCTCCGGCAGCAGGTCGGCCGGCGCCGGCTCGGCCGGGATGCTGATGATTTTCCGGGCCTTCCAGAGCCCGTTCTCCAGATACCAGGTGAAGATGTTCGCCGACAGGTCCTCGACGCTGATCACGGTGTTGACGAAACCGTGGGTCTTGGTCGGGTCGTGGGCTGGACGCAGCTCCAGGGCCATCTGGTGCTGGTCGCCCAGGTCGATCTCCTGCAGGTGCCTGTGCTTGGTCAGGTCCCAGACGTGCAGCTTGTGGCCGTACTGCCGGCCGACCAGCAACTCCAGCGAGGGACCCGGCTCGATCTGGTTGGGGGTGCCCCACTCGCTGGTGATCATCGTGTCGTGGCCGAGGTGCCACCAGAAGTCGTAGTGCAGCTCCTGCGGTCCCCGGTCCACCTCCCATCGGCCCTTGGGCTCGAAGGTGTCGTGGTCGAGCGTGAACACCCCGCCCGGCGCGTCGCCGTCCACGTTGCCGAGCGCGCTGACATAGATCGCGTCGGTGCCGCAGTGGACGGTGTGCGGACGGCTGTAGCCGGTCTTCTCGAAGATCGTTTCTGGCTCGATCGTCTTGACGAGCTTGGGACGCCGGGGATCGTCCTTGACGTCGAAGATGTAGATCCTGCTGGACCGCAGGCCCGGCAGGACCAGGTAGCGCCGTTCGACGTGCGGGTGCGGAGCGTACGGGCACAGGGCGGCACTGCATACGTTCCATCCGAAATGATGGAGCTCGTCCCCTGGGACGGGCATGTCGTGCACGCTGACGATCGACCCGTCGGCCAGGTCGATCGTGGCGAGCCCGTCGGGGCGCCCCTCCCCGGCCGTGTCGAGCAGGGCGACATAGGCGACCTCCTCCCGTGGGGCCCGCATGGCCTCCCGGGCGGACGGGTAGAAGGTGGGATCGGGCTGGATGAGTGCCATGGCGGACTCCTAGGCCGAGATCAATATCCTACTAATGTTGTAGGAAAACTCTCCGCTGTCTAGGGGTCATTTTAGGTAATCGCCGCGAACGGGCGGCCGATCGACCCCCCCCGCCGACCCCCGCCGGCCTGTCGCCGGGGCGAGGTCACGGCCGGGGCCGGTCGTGGTCGTGGCGGTGGCCGGGGCCGCGCACGCGGGGAGGCCGGTCCCCGCGTGCGCGGCCTGCGGTCTGTATGGCTTGGGGCCTGTGCGGCTTGGCCTGTGCGGCTTGTGGCCTGTGCGGCCTGTGCGGTCTCCCGCGAGGGCCGCTCTACAGCGCGCGGACCCTGCGGGCCGCGGCGACCATGTTCCGCAGGCTCGCCTCGGTCTCGGCATAGCCGCGCGTCTTCAGCCCGCAGTCTGGATTGACCCACAACCGCTCCGGTTCGACCGCCCTGAGCGCCAGCCTGAGCGCCCGTTCGACCTCCTCGGTCTCCAGCACGCGCGGGGAGTGGATGTCGTACACGCCGGGCCCGATCCCACGCGTGTATCCGGCGGCGTGCAAGTCGTCCAGCAGCTCCATCCGGGATCTGGCCGCCTCGACGCTCGTCACGTCCGCGTCCAGGTCACCGATGGCGCCGATGATCTCACCGAACTCCGAATAGCACATGTGAGTGTGGATCTGCGTGGAGTCGGACACGCCCGAGGTGGCGAACCGGAACGCGGCGACCGCCCAGGCCAGGTAGGCGTCGCGTTGAGCCGCGCGCAGCGGCAGCAGCTCCCGCAGCGCGGGCTCGTCCACCTGGATGATCCGGATACCCGCCGCCTCCAGGTCGCGGATCTCGTCCCGCAACGCCAGCGCCACCTGCCGGGCCGTTTCGGCCGGCGACTGGTCCTCCCGGACGAACGACCAGGCCAGCATGGTCACCGGCCCGGTCAGCATGCCCTTGACCGGCCTGACGGTACGCGACTGGGCGTAGACGGCCCAGCGCACCGTCATCGGCTCCGGCCGGGCCACATCTCCGAACAAGATCGGCGGCCGCACGCACCGGGTGCCGTAGGACTGGACCCAGCCGTGCTCGGTGGCCGCGTAGCCGTCGAGCTGCTCGGCGAAATACTGGACCATGTCGTTGCGCTCGGGCTCGCCGTGGACCAGCACGTCCAGCCCGATGTCCTCCTGTAGCGCGATCACCGAGTCGATCTCGGCCCGCATCGCCGCCTCGTATCCCGCCCGGTCGATCCGGCCGTCGCGAAGGTCGGAGCGGGCCTGCCGTACCGCGTCCGTCTGCGGGAACGAGCCGATCGTGGTAGTCGGCAGCGGCGGCAGCCCCAGCGCCGTCCGCTGCATCACCGCTCGCTCGACGTGCCCGGCCCGCGCAGTGCCCTGGCCCAGCGCCTCCAGCCGGGCCCGCGTGCGCGCGTCCACCGGAGCCTTCGCCGGTACGGCGGGCCCGACCGCGTCCGGTCCCCGCCGCATCGCGCGACCGATCGCCACGACCTCCGCCACCTTCTGCCGGGCGAACGCCAGCCCCTCGGGCATCGCCGTCTCCCGGTCCAGATCGAGGGGGACGTGCATGAGCGAGCAGGAGGTGGAGACCACCACCTCCCCGGCCAGCCCGAGCAGCGCCGCGCAGGTGGACAGCGCGCCGGACAGTTCGGTGCGCCAGACGTTGCGGCCGTTCACCACCCCCGCCACCACGGTCTTGCCGGCCAGCCCGGGAGACAAGGCCGCCGCCGTCAGGTTGCCGGGCCCGGCGACGAAGTCGAGCCCCACGGACTCGACGCGGGTGGCGGCCAGCACGGGCAGCGCGTCGCCGATCTCGCCGAAGTAGGTGGCGACCAGCAGTCGCGGGCGGTGGCTGAGCCCGCCCAGATGATCGTAGGCGCGGGCGAGCGCCTTCAGCTCCTGCGCCGACCGGTCGGCCGCCAGCGCCGGCTCGTCGAGCTGGACCTCGACGACGCCGGCGGTGGCCAGCCGTTCCAGCAGCTCGGCGTAGACGTCGAGCAGGTCGTCCAAGAGCCGTAGCGGCGCGAAGGCGGCGGCGTCGGACTTGGCCAGCAGCAGGTAGGTCAGCGGGCCGACCAGCACCGGCCTGGTCTCGAGCCCCAGCTGCCTGGCCTGGCCGTACTCCGCCAGGGGCTTATCCCATGCGAGCCGGAACCTCGTCCCCGGGCCCACCTCGGGAACCAGGTAGTGGTAGTTGGTGTCGAACCATTTGGTCATCTCCAGGGGGGCGATTCCCCGGGTGCCGCGCGCCATGGCGAAGTAGCGCTCCAGGCCGTCCAGTTCGGCGAAGCGGGCGGGGATGGCGCCGACCATGATGCTGGTGTCGAGCATCTGGTCGTAGAAGGAGAAGGTGTTGGAGGGGATGTCGGTCAGGCCGGCGTCGCGTAGTTCGGTCCAGGTGCGTTCGCGTAGCTTCTGGCCGATGTGTTCCAGGTCGGCGGCGTCGATGCGGCCGGCCCAGTAGGCTTCCACGGCTTTCTTCAGCTGTCGGTCGGGGCCGATTCTGGGGTAGCCGAGGACGGTGGTGCGTTGGTCTGTCATGGGTCCTTTTCCCTCGTGGAACCCGGCTTGGCGGGCATGGCGAGGGAAGGTTCCCCCGGCCTTCCCGCGAGGCCATGGACACAGACCGCGCGCCGATCGGCGCACGGGCGGTGGCAGGTATTCGGACTCGTGGGCGTCGTGCCGGTTTCCTACTGGCCGTCGCTTCCCAGGCGATCGCTCACCCAGTGCTCGTGTGACGGCGGTCGTTCCCACTCACCGCTGCGGGGCAGTCCCGGAATCACACCGGGTTCCCTGTTGCCTCACCGCTCCGCCGAAGGGAGCGGCGAACCAGCCGCACCGGCAGCATAACCCGACTCCAGGCGAAAGCTCCGGCCGGTGGCACCACATCGCGGAGTCGATGTCGGTTAGAGGGGAGGCGGGGCCTGATCAGCCAACGAAAAATGGTACATAACCGGAAAATTCGATATTTCTGATCTCGTGGCTCGATTGAGGGGTCAACGCCGCCTTCGAGCTTCGAGCGTCCCCCCAGCCCGCTACGTGCACCGTTGATCCCATCCAACGGGCACAGGCGGAGTTGACGCCAACGGAGGAACCCGAACGATGAGGCAGCCGGGGAGAGGGGGAATCACGTCCGGCGATTCCGTGTCAGGGTCCTGCCGGCTTTCTGCTTTCTCACCGGCTGCTCTCGTGGAGAGCCTCGTAGTTCTCTTCGGGAACGCGTATGATCGCTCACCCGTTATTCCCTCATGACTGGGCTGACTTGGGTTTTCCCTCAACGTCGAGCGGAGAGATGTGGAGAATTTGACGGCGGCTGCCGGGGCGAATGGTGTCCCTTCTCGTGATTCGGGCGGAGCTGGATCAGATGCTGATGCGGAGCGCCACGCTGTCCGGCCTGGGTCTGGGCCTGGTCGACGTGTCGGAGTCGTTCTCCTCATCGTCGGTGTGTTGGGTGCGGGCTTCCTCTATCTGAATCGTCACGACAGGCCTCGTGTGGAACCGGAATGGAAGCCGGGGGCATTCGATCCGCCAGTGCAGTATGCATTCATCTCGAAGGATTCGGATTGCCATAACCGGCCCAAGGCAGAAGAGGAGGGTGCCGCGCCGAAAGTCATCACCTGTAGCGACTGGCGGCTACGTGTGAACTACAAAAGAGGCGAAGGGAGGCAGGACATGAATATCGCCTACGGCGAAGGTTGCGGTGGGTTCAGGGCGGGGGTCGGCGTCGGCGATGACGACTGTTCGAGTGACATCCCCCTCTTCGATGCGGCAAGCCAAGCTCAAGTGGAAGGCTCTAGCTATGTAGGTGTGCCACTCCGTATCACCTCTGACGGCCATCACGTTGCGTACTTCAGCAAGCAGCGTATGCAGTTCGTCGGCTGGGATCTGCCCGCCGCACAACTCAAAGCCATTTCGCCACGACTGGACGCGAAGACGCTCGACGACGTCTACAACCTGGCGATATCGCCTGATGGCCGGTTCTTCGCAGTCGCATTCTCCGGTGCTCAACCCCGCCTCCTGCTCACCGAGTTCGCCACGGGACGGACTTCTACCTTCCCGGGTTTCTGCCATGTGATCGGCCTGAGTGAAGCCGCCACCGTCATCGCAGCCAAACAATCATGTCCGGAACTCGGAGAAGATGATTCCGGAAATAACGCCGTTACCATACTTAACCGCCGAGGCCTGGTCATCAGTGAAGGGAGGGGAGATGATTTTGCGGACGACCTTTCACCGGACGGGCGCCTGCTGGTAGCGGTGATTGCCGACTCCGGCGAGGACGGCAAGGAACATCTTGTCACCTACAACGCCAAGACCGGTAAGACGGTAAACAAGTTTGATCTACGGCTTCTGTCCGAGCCGAACGATGCGATCGGATACGGCTGGCTCGATGCCGATGAATACATCGTCAAGGCCGACCCTCCCGAGTCCGGCGGATCCTTCGGCTATTACAAGGTCAACGTCCGGACCGGGAAGTCTCAACGAATCAGGGATCTTGGACTAAACCCCGGCGCCGTGGTCTCCCTGGGTAAAGTGCATATTGGCAGATGAGGGCCCGATTCTCCACGAACTTCCATCACCAGACCTGGCATATCCTCTCCGATCCGCACGGCGCGCTCAAAAGACCGGCGCGCTCAGAAGAAAGGTCCCCGCCCCCCCGTGACCTGGCCCCGGGCGGGATCACACATGCCTAACTCGCCGCGGGTCCCCAGGTCGGGGAGAGGTACGGCAGGCGGGCGGAGCGGTAGAGCGTGACGATCAGGGCCGCGATGGCCACCAGCCAGGCGACGAGCGTGACAAGGCTCAGGTCGGCGTAGCCGTACTCGACCAGCATGCCGAGCACTCCCAGGCTGACCACGGCCCAGCGCAGCACGTCGAGGAGAGCGGCTCTGGAGGTTTCTCCACAGGGACGGATCCGTCTGATGACGGCGTCGACGGTCACCCAGACGACGATCAAGGCACCGGCTGCGTTGACGATGCCGACCACGTGCTTGATGGGGGAAACCACCGGGGCATAGCTCGAGTGCACGCCGGACGACGCGATCATGGCGACAATCGAGGTGAAGACCATGACGATGGCAAGGGACCTGGCTCGGGCGAAGGTGTCGTCGGCGGATCGCTGCAGCCGAGCCAGCCCGGACGCGCACAGTCCCCATCCGACGGGGTCGAGCAGCAGGTCGAAGCCATTGAGACGGAGGGCGCCGAAGGCGAAGACGAAACCGGTGGCGATCTTCGTGACGGGCGGCATGCGCCACAACCTTCCAGACTTGGAATTGTCCGCGGACGAGTGCCTGTCAGGGTCAAGTCGGGCTCACCGCGTCATTGCAGATCTTGCCGGCGAGACCTCGCTGCCAGGCGACCGGGAGACTTCCCGCGGGTCCTGTCAGCCGCCATGAGCCCCACGTCACCTCCGCTGACCCTGAGCCCATCAAGGTTCTATAGGTGAAGTGGATCGGCTGGGGCTCGTGTGGCACCGCCGCGCAGTCGGTGATGAGAACGCGCCTATTCAGGATTTCCGTGCCACCACTCTCCACGGTGACCACGGAACGTTCCTCTTTCGCCTCGTCGGCAGACAGCAGGTGGAGGCCCGGCATTTCCGCCGAGATATCGGTGAGGGTGAAGGGGATCGATCCCTCGTTTTCAATCTCGATACGCATGTTGGTGGACAGGACGCCGTTATCATCCACCTCGGCATGGAGGAGGAAACCATCGGCAGTCCAGCGGATGTGCGGGGTTATCGCTCCTAGCCACCAGAGGAATGTCGAAATCATCGCAAGCGATAATAAAACGGACGTCACAACCTGTAATCGCCCATGCTGGGCGCGCCATGTGGCGACGCCGAATTGCTGCCATATCTCATCTGAATTCACAGTATAGAACCATATATGGTAGCAATTTGTGACGATACCTTCGATGACCTCCTGGGCAGTCGCCGTGATCACCATGCTGGTGGCAGTCGTGCCGGTCACACGGGAACGACTCACCAGGTTCGCCGTACTGACAGGCCTTTCCGTCACGGCGGCCAACGCCCGCCAGGTCATCGACCACTTCGCCGGCCTGCGGCGGTGGCGGCTGATCGCCCTCACTCTCGCCGCCCCCTTGGCATGCCTCACGGATGACCCGTTCTATCTGGTTCTGGGCTGGTGCGCCGTTTCCGTCTTCCGCAATGTACGGCTGCCGGCCCGGGTGCTCCATGCTCATGACGACGCGAGAATCTATCGGGGGGCATGGCTGCTCGGTTTGGGCGGCGCCGCGGTGGCAGGCGGCCATCTGCTGACCGACCAGGGGGCCACGCCGGCACGTCTGGCCCATTCCGCCATCGTGGTTATCGTGGCGGCGGCCGTACCGCTTGCCGCTCGGGAACTGAGTGCCAGGCCGACACCCGAAGCATTGGACGACATGACCCGGGCCGAGCTGGCCATCGGCCTATGGTCGACACGGACCCTCTATTTGGCGGGCACCGTGATCGTGCTGTCGGGCGCGCTGCTCACCCCCGGGCGACCGCCAAAACATGATCTGCCCGAATACTCGATGCCCAAGTCGTTTCCAAGGCAAACGGCTGTGTTCACGACGGTGAAGGAGTACAAGAAGCCTACCTGCCCGTGGGTCGACCAGATAGACGACCCTTGCCGATCGTGGCTGGTGAACGGGCGGCCATTCCCGCAGGCCGCGCCGTACATCATCGGGAAAGGCGGAGCACCCCGGCCGGCGCCGTTCGTGCGCAGCCCCGACAAGAGGGCCGTCGTCTACCTGGACAGACACGATCGCCGCATGGTGTATCAGGACGCTCGAGGCGTCCACCACCTCACCGGCAGCCTGGCCGACACCGCGGTGCCCACGCCCACGTTCGCCGGCCAGAGCAGGTATGTCGCCCTGGCCAAGGACGGCGCGCAGATCACCGACACCACGACTTGGAGCACGGTGTCGGTCCCCGGTGCTCAACAGGTCCATGACCTCAACGGGAGCGGGATCGTGGTCACGACGGCATCTCAGGTGCTCGTGCTCGACCGCCGGGGCAAGGCGCGGATGAGCCTTCCCATCAAGGAGATCAAGAATGTCCCCGAGGACACGTACCACCTCCGGCCGGACGGAAGCCGCTTCGTGGTCATCCGAGGCCGCGAGATGCGTGTCGAGAGCTTCGACCCGGGGACTGGCAAGCGTGTGTCCAGCGTCACTCCCAGGTTCCCCGGCGACGACTTCCTCGACATCGGCCTCGGCTGGTCGAAGCAGGGCCCCTTCCTGGTCCGCGGCTACGAGAGTGAACGTGTCTACTACCTCGACCTGGCGACGGGCAGGCTCTGGAGACGTGAGAGGTGACGACCACCCGGTCACCGTGTCCGTGCCATCCTGGCGGGTATGCGAGACGGGGACCTGACCGGCCTGTGGGACAGCGGACCCTACGACTACGGGACGATGGAGAGCAGTCAGCTGGGGCTGCTGCCGGACGGCCGCGGCTGGAGTGTGTGGGCCAACGCCGCCGGCGGGGTCGACGTGGGCCGGTTTCGCTGGCGTTGCCCGGAGCCCGGAGTGCTGGAATTGCGCTACCTGTGGTGGGCCTGCGGTGACTGGCGAGAGTCCGGGGGGCCCTTCACCCTCGGCTCCATCGACAGCCAAGGGCCGAGCGACGAGGTGGTGCGCACCGGCTTCACCGTCGGCCGGGACGACACGGTCATGACCGACGAGCCGTTCACCGCCCTGCGCCTGGAGGAGGACGTGCAGTCCTGTTCCACCTACGGTCTCGTCCAGCACGAGATCTCGATCGAGGACGACCCCGCTCACGACGTCGCCCCGTGGGGGCCCTGCGGCCCGTAGAACCGAAGACCCGAGCCGGCAGAGGCGGCCGGCAGGGGCACGGCGGCCGGCGGGGAGGGGCCGGCGGGGGAGGGGGCCGGTACGGCGGTCCGTATCGCCTCCGCCTACAATCCGTTCCGACAGGACTCTCGGATGAAGAGCATCTCGCTGACAGAGAGTTGTGGGTGGCGTGACGGACATGGAGCGGCGACCGGCGGTGGAAGCGGCCGCCCGGTCGCTGCGGCGAGTGATCGTGAACACGATGCTGTCCAACGCCCGGGTGGCCGACGCCATCGGGCTGAGCCCCAGCGACGGGCAGTTCCTCCATCTGCTGGAGTTGAACGGTCCCCTGACCCCGGGCAGCCTGTCCCGGCTGACGGGCTTCAGCACCGGCGCGGTGACCGGGGTCGTCGATCGGCTGGTGAGGAAGGGCTTCGTCCGCCGGGAGCGCGATGCGGCCGACCGCCGCAAGGTTCTCGTCATCCTCGACGCGGACAAGGCCGTGACGGAGCTGGCACCCCTCTACGCCGACCACGGCCGGCCCTTCGCCGCGGTCCTCGCCGGCTACGACCCCGCCGAACTGGCGCTCATCAGCGGCTTCCTCGCCCAGGTCGCCCAGGCGGAGCCGGCGGCCGCCGACGCGTGAGCGGCACCGCGCCACGAGCGGTCGCGCCGCCGTGGGGCGCCGTGGGCAGGGGTCAGGACGGGTCGGGGTCAGGACGGGACGGGGACGCGGATCGGATCGAGTCCCTCGGGCGCTTTGCCCGGGTAGGCGCCGGCGAGCATCGTGGCCACGGTGTAGAGATGCCAGGCCTGGGTGGGCTTCTTGAGCACCGGTTCGGCGAACAGCCTGCGGACCTCGTCGGGATCGACGATCGGAGCCAGCAGGTCGAGGTGATCGAGCACGTGCTCGCGCAGCACGGCCGTCAGCGCCTCGCCGGGACCGGTCCGCCAGTTCCAGCCGGCGCCCGTCTTCGGCGCCGTCAGGGTCTGCGGCCTGCGCTGCCACGGGTAGTAGCGCCTGCCCACGGTGAACCGCCACGGCTTGCCCTCGATCGGGATGTCGCGCAGCGACGGGGCGAACATGCCGATGAGGTCGTGGATGACCTCCTCCGACAGCCGCCAGGTCTGGTCCAGGCCCAGCGCCGCGCGCACCACCCGGTTGTCGAGGAACGGCCAGATCGGGTCGCCGCGGCGCAGCGACCCCGCCCGGGAGGCGGCCTGCCAACGGCCGATCCGGTAGGAGACGTACATGTGGTCGAGCGCCTCCAACCCCGTCCGCTCCAGCCAGGGCCGGGCCAGCTCGCGGGCGTGCTCGTTGGCCGCCTCGCCGAACAGCGCCGGATCCCGCAGGAACGTGGCCTCCACCCGGCGGCTCAGCGCCTTGTCACCCAGGTCGGTCTGGAGCAGCAGGAAGGTCCCCGCCCGCAGGACCTCCCCGCTCTGCCCGGACATGGTGGGCCTGGCGTTGTAGGGCAGATAGCCGACGATCGACTCGTAGGCCGACGTCATGCCCTCGCAGGTCCGCAGTGTTTCGTAGGTCCGCACGAGCGGATGCTCGACCAGGATCGCGTCCTTCTTCTCGGCGCGCACCGGGGGGATGACCGTGTGCTCGATGCGCAGCGCCCGAGAGATCTGCCCGGCGATGACCACGTCGGGGTGGTCGTCCAGGCCGTTGGTGGTCGCGCGGAGCGGGATCCTGGCCGCGTGCAGCAACGCGGCGACCAGCCGGCTGTCCCGGCCGCCGGTCAGCGCCAGATTCACCGGCTCGCCCGCCGCGCGGAGCGGCTCCACGGTCGCCAGCAGCGCGTCGGCCAGCTCTTCGACGAACGCCTTCTTCTGCCGGCGCGAGGCGGGCGCGGGCGCCGCGGCGGGAAGCGGGGTCTCGGTGATCGTACGGCTGCCGCCCGCGATGGTGATGGACGAGGACGGTGGCAGCGCGCTCACCCCGCGATAGGGCGTCTCGTCGGACAGGAAATATCCCTGGCGGATCATCGACTGCAAGGCGAGCACGTCCCACTCGACCATCTCGCCCCGGGCGGCGAGGTGGACCAGCAGGGCCCTGCTGCCGACCACGTGCACGTCGGGGGTCTCGGCGTGGTAGACCGGGCAGACCCGGTGGATCGCGGTGGCGGCCGACAGCTCGCGGCCGGTCGCGCGGAACACCGAAAAGCAGCCGCCGACCGCCTCGGTGCCCAACCCCGGCATGCCCGCCAGCCGATCGACCTCGCCGGGCACGGCGAGATGGCCGTTCACCCCGGTCACCCGATCGTGCCCGGCGACCAGCAGGGGCGGCTGCCGGGAGTCGTCCGGCTCGTTGGTCCAGGCGAACAGAGAGATACCGGGGCGGTGCCACTCCCGTGCCCTGATGGCCTCGGGAGGAACCGGGAACGCGGCGTCGATCGCGCCTCTGACGGTGTGCAGCATCGCGTTCGGGATTCCGTCTTCCGGGCGTTTGGCCGCCAGTCCGAGATACACACGCATGTCCAGGGATCTTATGTCGCGCTTTTTCAAGCCAGCTGTGCGTTCGCCGTAAAACGTGGCCGTCATCGACGAATCTCCAGACGGGGGACCGAAGGCGACGGGCACGATCCGGTCGGGAGATCCGCATCACGCGTTGAGCACGTTTTGTAGTCGCTTGGGTGAAGTGCCCGGCGGGTCGAGAGGACAAGCCGTCGTAGGGGGTGACACGCATCCTACGGAGGCGCCATGAATCCACGCACGCTCGCCGTTGCCCTCGCCGTGATCATCCTGATGTTCGCCGCCGGCTGTGGCGGCTCGGGAACCAGCGACCAGTCCGCCAGCAAGCCGGGCAACGGTTCCGGGCAGGCGATGCCCTCCCCGGCGCCGGACCGGGACGCCGGCGCCACCGAAGAGCGGGACACCACCGCCGACCAGATCTCCACCTTCGCCCTCGACGTCGACACCGCCTCCTACGGCTACGCCAGGCGGACCCTGCAGGAGGGGCGGCTGCCCGAGCAGGACCGGGTCCGGCCGGAGGAGTTCGTCAACTCCTTCCGGCAGGACTACGCCGAGCCGCGGGACGACGGGTTCACCGTCCACATGGACGGCGCCCGCATGCCGGAGAACGGCACCGCGCTGATCCGGGTCGGCCTGCAGACCCGCGGGGCGGCCGCGGAGGCGCGGCGTCCGGCGAACCTGACCTTCGTGGTGGACGTGTCGGGCTCGATGGGCGAGCCCGGCCGGCTCGACCTGGTCCGGGAGGCTCTTCACAAGCTCGTCGACCAGCTCGGGCCGGGGGACCAGGTCTCGATCGTGGCCTTCAGCGACGAGGCCCGGCTGGTCCTCTCCATGACCCCGGCGGCCGACAGGGAGCAGCTGCACGCGGCCGTCGATCGGCTCGCCGTACAGGAATCGACGAACCTGGAGGCCGGTCTGACCAGCGGCTACGCCGAAGCCGCTCGCGCCTTCCGGCCGGCGGCCACCAACCGGGTCATCCTGCTCTCCGACGGCCTGGCCAACACCGGCGACACGACCTGGCGGGGCATCCTCGACCGGGTGGAGGAGTTCGCGGGGCGGCAGGTCACCCTGCTGTGCGTCGGGGTCGGCCGTGACTACGGCGACGAGCTGATGGAGCAGCTGGCCGACAACGGCGACGGCGCGGCGGTCTACGTCAGCTCGGCCGACGACGCCCGCAGGGTGTTCGTCGAGCAGCTCACCGCCAATCTCGATCTCCGGGCCCGCGACGCCAAGGCGCAGGTCGTGTTCAACCCCTCGGCCGTGAAGTCCTACCACCTGATCGGCTACGAGAACCGGCAGATCGCCACCGAGGACTTCCGCGACGACTCCAAGGACGGCGGCGAGATCGGCCCCGGCCACTCGGTGACGGCCCTGTACGAGGTACGGCTGCGCAGCGGGGCCTCCGGCCAGCTGGCCACCGCCACCGTGCGCTGGCAGGACCCCGACACCCGGGCTCCGGGCGAGATCAGCCACTCTCTGGAGTCGGCCGACCTGTCGGCCTCGCCATGGCGCGGCCCCTCGCCCAGGTTCCAGATCGACGTGGTGGCGGCGGCCTTCGCCGAATATCTCCGCACCCGTGAGCAGATCGCCGGGGCGGGGATCAGGGAACTCGCCGGACACGCCACCCGCCTGGCCGCCTCCGTCGAGGACGCCACGGTGACCGAACTCGCCGGCCTCATCGACCGGGCCGCGTCGCTGGGCTAGGACCGGGCCGCGTCGCCGGGCCATGGCCGGGTCACGTCGTCGGGTCACGGCCGGGTCATGTCATCCCCGCGCGGTGGGCGTGCCTCCCCGCGCGGGGATCGCCTCAAATGGTTTCTGAGTGCTCTCCGATGTCCTATACACTGGCGTGGTGCCGCTGGGGCGAGAGCCCGGTGGCGCGAACACCTGAGGGGCTATGGCGCAGCTGGTAGCGCGCCTCCATGGCATGGAGGAGGTCTGGGGTTCGAATCCCCATAGCTCCACGCAAGGGCCGTTCCTGAGATGGCCTGAAGGAAGTCGACGAGATCCCGTCCGATCGACCTGATCGGGCGGGATCTCGTCGTTTTCCTGGCCGGAGGCGCTTGTGCCGTTCGGCGGCCGGCTGCCCGAGCATCGCAACGACGCCCGGTATCTCCGCCGGTCTTCACCGGACCGACAGGCCAGGAGGCCCCTCGTCAGGCTCGGCCGGTGCCGGTTCGACGGGGCTCTTGCCGGCGCGCTTGCCACCGGACGGCGCCCCGGTGATGCAGCCGTCGGCGGACAAGCGGTCGAGTTCGACGCCGGTGGCTTTGCCGGCGCCGTCCACCGACCGGACACGACCGCGGCCGGTTCGGCGGCACAGGACCTCGCCGAGCGGATGCGGAAGCTGCCCGAGGTGGACAGCGTGGCGGCCCCCGTCCGCTCGAAGGACGGCAAGGTCCTCAGGGTCTCGGTCCTGAAGGGCCCCGAGCTGAAGGGCAGGAAGAACGTCGTCCCGCTCCTCGAGCAGACGGCGAAGGTGCAGGCCGGCCACCCGGACCTGGTCGTGGAGGAGACCGGCTCGCCCTCCATCAGCAAGGGCGTCAACGATCAGCGAGGGAAGGACCTCGCGCTCTCCGAGCGCATCACCCTGCCGGTCACGCTCGTCACCCTGCTGATCGTCTTCGGCTCGGTGGTCATGGCCGGTGTACCGCTGCTGCTGGCTCTCTCCTCGATCGCCGCCGCCCTGGGGCTGTCCATGATCGCCTCGCATGTGCTCCCCGACCCCGGAGTCGGGACCAACATGATCCTGCTCATCGGCCTGGCGGTGGGCGTCGACTACACGCTCTTCTACCTCAAGCGCGAACGCGAGGAACGGGCCCGCGCCGGAGGACGGCTCAGCTCCGAGGCCCTGGTGGAGTTGGCGGCGGCGACCGCGGGCCGGGCCATCCTGGTCTCCGGCCTGGCCGTGATCGTCTCCACCGCCACCCTGTACCTGGCGACCGACGTCATCTTCTCCTCGCTGGCAACGGGCACGATCCTCGTCGTGGCGGTTGCCATGGCCAGCTCCCTGACCGTCCTTCCCGCCCTCCTTGTGAAGATCGGAAATCAGGCCGAGCGCCGAGCGGCACGCCAGACCGCCCGGCGGGCGAAGCGGGCGGAGACCGAGACGGGCCGGATGTTCGGCGCCCTGCTGCGGCCCGCGCAGAAACACCCCGTCCTCACCCTGTGCGTATCGGTGCTGGTCATGCTCGGCCTGGCGGCGCCCGCGCTCGGCATGAAGGTCGTCGACCCGGGCAGGGACACCTTCTCCCGCGACATCCCGGCGATGCAGGTCTACGACCGGCTCAACCACGCCTTCCCGGAGCTCCTGGCCAAGCACGAGGTCGTCACCCGCTCCACCCCGGACAAGGCCGCGCAGGTGAAGCAGGCCCTGACCGACCTCGGCCGGCGGGCCCAGGCCGATCCGCTGTTCGCCGCGAACGCCGAGCCGGTGGTGCGCACGTCGGCAGACGGCCGGATCAGCGTGCTGGAGCTGGCCGTTCCGTTCCCCGCCCCGTCCGCCGAGGCGATCGCCTCCCTCGACCGCGTCCGTCAGGTCTTTGTGCCCGCCACGGTCGGCCGACTGTCCGATGTGGAGAGCAGGGTGAGCGGTGACGTTGCCCGGGGCCGCGACTACGTGGCGCACGAGAAGGACATCCTGCCGCTGGTCATCGGGTTTCTGCTGCTGGCGACCTTCCTGATGACCGTGTGGGCGTTCCGCTCGGTGGTCATCGGACTGATCGGCGTCCTCCTCAACCTGCTGTCCGCCGGCGCCGCACTCGGCCTGCTGGTGGTGTTCTTCCAGGGGACGTGGGCGGAGGGCCTGCTCGCCTTTGACTCGCTCGGCGCGATCGCCTCCCGGGTGCCGCTGTTCCTCTTCGTGATCCTCTTCGGCCTGTCGATGGACTACCAGGTGTTCGTGGTCAGCCGGAGCCAGGAGGCCATGCGAGGCGGGGTGCCGGCCCGCGAGGCGGTCCTGGAGGGCATCAGCCGGTCGGCCAAGGTGGTGACCAGCGCGGCGATCGTGATGGTGACGGTGTTCGGGGCCTTCGTCGCCCTGCACCTCGCCGAGATGAAGCAGATGGGCTTCTGCCTGGCGGCGGCCGTACTGCTGGACGCCGTGGTCATCAGGCTCATGGTCCTGCCGTCGGTCCTGCTGCTGCTCGGCGACCGGGCCTGGTGGCCGCTGCGCCCGGCGCACCGGACCGGGCAGGCGGGGCAGGAGGGATACGCTGGGCAGGCGGGGCTGAAAGAGAACACCATCCCCACGGCCGGCGCCCTGGAGAACGTACGTTGACGATCACGACTCAACATCCGCAGCCCAACGACCGGGTTACGGATACGGTCGCTCCGCCGGTTGTACGCGGTCGCCTGGGTTCTCCTGGGCGTCTGTCCCCCGATGCTCTCCGTGCTGGGCGACGCCGGCGCCACGAAATACTGGTCGGCGGGACTGCTGGCCGCGCTCACCCTCTGCTAGGCGGCCGTCGCGGTCCTCCCCGGCAACCCGCTGCTACGGCCGCACGCCTTCCTGGGCGTACTCGTCCTCGGCCTGGGCGCGCTCGCCCTCGTGCGCGGCGACGGCGCGGCGCTGTTCATCGTCTCGCTGCCGCACTTCTGGCTCTTCGCCCGGAACCCGCGCCATGCGATCGCCTTCAGCGCCGCCGCCGCGGCGGCCACCGTGGCCGGCAGCATCCGCCATCAGGGCTGGCATGCCGAAGAGTTCTTCACCGGCAACGTCACCTTCACCCTCATCGGCTGGGTGGCAGGCGTCCTGATAGGCCTGGGGATGGTTCGGGTCGTCGAGCAGAGCGACGAGCGCGCCCGCCGCCTGAGCTCTGAGCTGGAGAGCACCCAACTGCGTCTGGCCGAAGCGCACCGGCTCCAGGGTGCCACCGAGGAGCGCGAGCGGCTCGCGCGGGAGATCCACGACACCCTCGCCCAGGGCTTCGCCTCCATCATCGTGCTGGCGGAGGCGGCCCGTTCCAGTCTCGGCACCGATCCCGGCCGGAGCGCCCAGCATCTGGTCTCGATCGAGAACACCGCCCGCGAAAACTTCGCCGAGGCACGCGTACTCGTCGGCTCAGCTCCGTAGAGCGGTCTCGCCCCCGGCTCGGTCGCCAAGACCCTGCGCCGGACCCTGGACCGCTTCACCGAGGACACCGGACTCACCGTCACGGCGGACCTGCCGGACATCGAGTGCGACCAGCCGACCCGGATCGCGCTCCTGCGCTGCACCCAGGAATCCCTGGCCAACATCCGCAAACACGCGGCCGCCTCCCAGGTGGAGATCGTCCTCGCGCCGTCCCCATACGGCGTCGAACTGGAGATCACCGACGACGGAAAGGGATTCGTGGTGGAGGACTCCCGCGGCTTCGGGCTCAACGGCATGCGCAAGCGCCTCGCCGAACTCGGCGGTGAGCTCACCGTCACCAGCTCGGTCGGCGACGGTACCCGCGTACTCGCCGTGATCCCCACGAACAGTCAGGTGTGACGACATGAAAGCCATGACCGCTGTGAATCCTGGGACCGCGGCAGAGGACAGGCTCCGCATCATCGTGGTCGACGACCACACGGTGATGCGCGCCGGAGTCGTCGCCCTGCTGGCCTCGGAACCCACCATCGACATCGTCGGAGAGGGCGACGACGGCCGCGCGGCCGTCGAGCTCGTCGAACGTCTGAAGCCCGACGTGGCGCTGATGGATCTGCGGATGCCGGTCCTCGACGGAGCGAGCGCCACCGCTCAGATCGTCACCGCCCGCTCGGCGACCCGAGTGCTGATCCTGACCACGTACGACACTGACGAGGAGATCGAGCGCGCGGTCGAGGCCGGAGCCATCGGCTATCTGCTCAAGGACACCACGCGCGAGCAACTCGTCGACGCCATCCACTCCGCAGCCCGGGGCGAGACGGTCCTGGCCCCGCGGGTCGCCGAGCGCCTGGTCGCCCGCATGCGGCGCCCCGCCCCAGTGGCGCTGACCACCCGCGAGGTGGAGGTGCTGAACGCAGTAGCCGACGGCCTGTCCAACGTGGAGATCGGCCGGCGCCTGGTCATCGCGGAGGCCACGGTGAAGACCCACCTGCTGCGGGTCTTCGCCAAGCTCGACGTCAGCGACCGCACACACGCCGTCGTCACCGCCCTTGAACGCGGGCTGCTGGACCGGCGCTAGGCGTAGCTGGACGGCCCGACCGGCAACGCCGCACCACGACGGCTTCCCGCTCGGGTCGCCGTCAGCTATGTGGATGGCCGAACTTCCGTGCACGCTGACTCATCCGGGTAGCAGACCGATCGCCGCCTTGGCCTGGCGTACCTTCGCGTTGGCCAATCCGCGGGCACGGTCGGCGCCGGCCCGCAGAACCGCTTGGACGTGCTGCGGGTCTTCGGCCAGTTGCAGGTAGCGGTTCCGGATGGGTGCGAGGGTGGCCACTACCGTATCGGCGACCGTTTCCTTCAACTCGCCGTACCGGTTGAACCGCCCGGCCAGTCGCTGCGGCTTGTCGCCGGTGCAGGCGGCCAGGATGGCGAGCAGGTTCGATATCCCCGGTTTGCGATCCGGATCGTAGCTCACCACGCTGTCGGTGTCGGTGACCGCCCGCATCACCTTGCGCCGCAGGACGTCCGGTTCGTCGAGCAGTCGCAGCACCCCCGCGGTCGAGGGGGCCGACTTGCTCATCTTGTCGCCAGGTGACGCCAGATCCATGATGCGAGCGGCGACCGGCGGGTTGACCGCCCGGGGGATGGTGAAGGTAGGGCTGTAGCGGGTGTTGAACCGCTGGGCGATATCGCGGGCCAACTCCACGTGCTGGCTCTGGTCCTCGCCGACGGGTACCTCGTCGGTGTCATACAGCAGGATGTCGGCGGCCATCAGGATCGGGTAGGTCAGCAGCGACATCCGGACCTGGTTCTGACGGCCGGACTTCTCCTTGAACTGGATCATTCGCTGGGCCTCGCCGTACCCGGTGGTGCACTCCAGCAGGTAGTGCAGTTCGGTGTGCTCAGGTACGTGCGACTGAACCAGGAACAGAGACGTGTCGGGGTCAGCGCCTGCCGCCAGCAGGATGGTCGCGAATTCCAGTGTCCGCCGCCGCACCTCGACCGGATCATGCTCCAGAGTCAGGGAGTGCAGGTCGGAGATGAACACCACCGTATCCGTGGTGGCCTGCTCGGCGATTATCGGTGCGATCGCGCCGATGTAGTTGCCTAGATGCAGGTCGCCGGACGGGGTGAAGCCGGTGAGTCGTCGTGGCATCGGTTTGGCTCCCTCAGGATCGGGAGGCCGCCCTGGCCGGGCCACCGAGGTGCGAATACACGAAACGGCCGCCCGAACTGGGCGGCCGCGTTATCAACTACGCGGATGAACAGTGCCGCCCGTCAGGGGCGCCACCAGTCAAGGAGCAAGAAGATCATCCGCACACCGTGACCCTACCATCCGACGGGCGGAGAGTAACAGGTAAGCCAGCGGTGATCCTTATAAGAAATAAGCCCTCGGTTCCCGAGCGCCTCTCCGGGCCATCTCGTCCCAGGACCAGGGTGTTCTCCGTGTAGAGCACGTTCAGGGTCGGCTGACCGTAAACGGCCTTGGGTTCCGGCGAGCCCAAGGGCGCACAACCTCCCAGACCGCCCCGACGGCCCGGGCTCGACCCTTGGGTTCGCCGGAACTCTGGGGTTTCACGGGGGTCGAGACTGGTAGGGGTGCCATCGGAATACGGCGGGAACGGGCGGCGCCCACCGGAAACCGCAAGTCAGGCGGTAGGGCCGGAAGCCGGGCTTTCGGCTGTGGACGGCCGTGCCCGGCGCGGGGCCGGATTGGCTCCCGCACCGGCCCCACGGTGCCGACCTGGGGGACGCCGTCCCGGGAACGGAACAGCAGGCGAACTCTGTCCGGTCACCTGGCGGCGTTACCTCAGGTCAACGCCTCCACACCGGTTCTCTGGCCGATTCGGTCTCGTGGACCATTCGGCAACAGACCACCGAAACCCGCTCTCGCCGAGCGGCACAACAGAACGCGTGGCACCGGCCGTTGCCCTTTTCCGGCGTGTGGTGCTGGTGCTGCTGGCCGCGATGACGGCGGTGGTCGCGCAGGGTGCCATCGGGCAGTTGAAGCGAAGCGGCCGGCCACCGCTTCACATATCGATCCGCGCCTGCGCCGGTTGGCCTGTTGGTCACGAGGTTCGGGGATGGTGTGGCGGATCTTGAGTCTGCGAAGGTAGCTCCAGTTGGCGCGAGAGGAGTAGGCCTTGTCACCCGACACGCTGTCGGACCGTGTGCGGGGACATCCCGGTCCGATCCGCAGGATGCGTCGACGCGCCTACCTGGCAGCAGGTTCTGCCGGCCTTCCTGGCCGCCGTCAGGCCGGTCGAAGCGGACCGGGGTGAGGCGACCCCGTTGCCGCCGCGAACGTCTACCTTCTGACGGTGTTCAGCGGCTCCGATGGCGAGCCGGGCATCCGCCGCTGCCTGTACCACGACCGCGAATCGGAACCCTTGGCGGAAGTACGCGCGTGGCGCGCCAAGGTTTCCGTAGTGGATTCCGGAATCAGGGTGGAGTCTGGACACTCCATTCGAAGGAGGGTTGAGTGATAAAAGTTAATTCGAAAGTTTCAGGGTTGATCATGAGCGTATTCTTCATTCCGTTATCCTTGATTGGATGCACGGAGAGCGGGGAGTCGAATGGGGAAACAAAGGTTTTCGAAATTGCCGATACCGAAGAGATCGTCGGCAGGAAGAGTGAAGAGGTGTTGACGCTCAGGAAGCATTATATGATTCTGAATCCACCAAGGGGCTTGACGGATTTAAAGGATTTGGTCGAAGGATATGCCAAGGATCATCCGGTCGAAAGTGAGGGCAGATTCCTTCATCTGTCTTTCTATAGGGAAAGTGGCGACTTGCCGAGGGACTGGCGGCCTGATGAAGGTTACATGAATACGGATCGGCTGGAACATCATAAAAGCGATCTCATCGCATCGATCACTTGGTCGGATGCTCAACCCGAAAAAGAATACGATGTCTATGGCAAAAGTGAGGAAGGAAAAATTCTGAAGCGGATGCGTTTCGTTGAGGATCGGCTTGTTAGGTGAGCCTTTTCGTCTTCTCGCCGGACGCCCCAGGAGCGACCGATGGAGGGCCGGGAGGCGTGTGTCCATCGAGCTGAGCGTGGGGCTGGCCGCCGAGAAGCAGCAGATATTTGACCTTAAGGTCAAAAATGCTGCTACGGTAGTGCCATGGGCAGGCCGAAGCAGTTCGATCCGGACGTGGCGGTGGAGCGCGCGATGGGCGTGTTCTGGCGCAAGGGGTACGCGGCGACGACGCCTCAGGACCTCGTGGATGAGATCGGCATCGGCAAGGGCAGTCTGTACAACACCTTCGGCAGTAAGCACGCATTGTTCGAACGGGCACTTGCCCGCTACCGCGACTCCCAGACCGCGTGGCTGGCGGCACTCCTCGACCATCCCGGTTCGGCGAAGGACCGGCTGCGAGGTGCGCTGGAGGCGCTGGTCGAGCTCGACTTGGGCGACCCGGACCGGCGCGGCTGCATGGCGGTCAACACCGCCGCCGAGTCGGTCCCCGGGGACGCCGAGACGGCCGACACCGTGCGCAAGATGTTCGCGCGCACGGAGAGCGCGTTCCGGGTGACCGTTGAGGAAGGTCAGCGTGCCGGTGAGATCGACGGCGATCGCGACGCGGCGGCGGTGGCCGCCTGGCTGCTCGCGACGGTGATCGGTATGCGAGTACTGGCGAAGACCGCCGAGGATGCCACGCAGTTGAGGCGGGTCGTGGACGCGGCGATGGGATCGTTGTAATTCAGCACTGCCGGCCGAAAGCCCTTTTTTATGGACTTGTTCTGTACCTGTAGTTCAAAAACTTGTAAGGAGTCTGACATGGAGCTCGATCTCGTCGGCAAGACCGCGGTCGTCACCGGGGCGGGCCGAGGCATCGGCCTCGCGATCGCGCGGCAGCTCGTCGCCGAGGGGGTCCGAGTGGTCGGCGCGGCCCGCACGATCACCGCCGAACTGAAGGAGGCCGGTGCCCACCCGGTCGCGGTCGACCTGAGCACGCCGGAAGGCGCCGAGGAGTTGGGGGCGCAGGCGCTCGCCGAACTCGGCGGCGTGGACATCCTGGTCAACAACCTGGGCGGCGGAGACGCGTTCACCCTGAATGGGTTCCTCGCGACCGACGACACCCTGTGGGCGCAGAGCTTCGAGGTCAACCTGTTCGGCACGGTCCGGGTCACCCGTCGACTGCTGCCGAGCATCCTGGAACGCCGCGGTTCGGTGGTGAACATCTCGTCGATGAGTGCGCGCCTGCCGGGCACGGGTCCGATCGAGTACGGCGTCGCGAAGGCGGGCCTCAACGCGTTCGGCAAGGCGCTGTCCGAGGAGTTCGGACCCCAGGGCGTACGCGTGAACACCGTCTCCCCTGGCCCGACACGTACCGGCATGTGGGAGGACGACGACAGCTTCGGCGCCCGCCTTGCCGAGGCGAACGGCGTCGGGCACCGCGACTTCGTGTCCGGGGTGCCCGCGGCGATGGGCATGACCACCGGCCGCATGGTCGAACCCGATGAGGTCGCGGCCGTCGTCGCGTTCCTCGCCTCGGACCGCGCGGCAAGCATGACCGGCGCCGACTACCTCGTCGAGGGCGGCGGCATCAAGACGGTGTGAGGCGTACGACGGGGGACACCGGCATACGCTCGGGACCCGGAATGCAGGTCTTGGGCGGATGCCGGTGGCGCTCTGCGCGTCCTCGTCGACAGCCGGGTCGTGGTGCGACCGCAGTCCGCCGGCGGTATCGGCGCTGGTCCAGCGTCCGCCGTGTCCATTCCGCCAGGTCACACGCTCTCGTGAACACCCCACGCAAGGCCGTTCCTGAGATGGCCTGAAGGAAGTTGGCGAGATCCCGTCCGATCGACCCGATCGGGCGGGATCTCGTCGTTTTCCCGGCCGGCGTGGCCGTCGGCGGGCTCGTGCGAGCGGGTGCGGTGAGCGTCAGAGGATGTCGCAGTCCACCGTGAGGGGTCCAAGGTCCGGGTGATGAACCGTCCTGCCGTCCGTGGTGTGGAGGCCGGCGGCCTGGGAGTCCCGCGGCTCGTCGAAGCGGTCACTCGCGCGTCGCAGATCGGCGATCGGCGATCGCCGATCAGCGATCTCCCTTGGGCGGCCCGGGCCAGCCGGATTCGAGGAGGTCGAAGATGGCGTTCATCGCTGCGAGGGGGTCGGGTTCGGCGCCCGCGAGGTCGGGGATCTCCAGCACGTAGCGGGCCAGGGCGCGGATGGTCATGTCCGAGGGGTCGCGGTCGTTCTCTGCGGCGATCGCTTCGGCCAGGGTCGCTTCGCTGGCGATCCAGAGCTTGCGCGAGTAGTTCCGCAGAGCGGGCGTGCTCACGATCAGGTCGCGTAGGCGCTGGAGTTCGGGCGGCATGTCGGTGGTGAAGGGGCCTCGGCCGGCCATGAACTGGCGCAGGGCTGCCAGGATCGGCTGGCCGGAGGGCCGGTCGCGGATCGCGGTGACCAGGCCGGCGCGCCGTTCGATGCCGTCGTCGAAGATCAGGGCTTCTTTGCCGTCCGGCACGTGCGCGAACAGGGTGGCGATGGAAACGTCCGCCTCGTCGGCGATCTGCGCCACGGTGACCTTGTCGTACCCGTGCTCGGAGAACAACCGTATCGCCGCATCGGTCAATGCCTGACGGGTCTGCGCCTTCTTGCGCTCACGCCGCCCCATCGTCGCCATGCCGCCATCCTAGCCGAAACTGAAATATGTCTAAATTCATAGTGATTATGATTTCATAGTGACTTCAGGTCGGCGTTGACCCGCCGGCCCGCCCATCCCCGCAAGGAGCCCTCCATGTCCACCCACCACAGCCCGGACCCGGCAGGGGGCCACTGGGACGTCCATCGGCTGCCACCTGCCGAGGGCAGGACCTTCCTGGTCACCGGCGGCAACGCGGGCATCGGATACTTCGTCGCCGAGCAGCTCGCCGGCACCGGCGCCACCGTCGTCCTCGGCAGCCGCGACAGCGCGAAGGCCGAAGCCGCGATGACCTCGATCCGCTCGCACGTCCCCGGCGCCCGTGTACGCCGCATTCCCCTGGACCTCGCCGATCCGTCCTCGCTCCGGGCCTCCGCGGACGCGCTGGAGCCGGACGGTCTCGACGCGGTCGTCTACAACGCCGGTGTGCTGCTCGACGAGCCGTCGCGCCGCGAAACCGGAGACGGCAACGAGCTGATGTTCGCGACCAACCACCTCGGGCACTTCGCGCTGACCTGGTGGCTGGCGCCGCTGCTCACGGCGGCGCACGCGAGCCGCGTCGTCACCACCGGCAGCTTCACGGCCAAGTCCGTGGACCTCGACGATCTCCAGAGCGCGCAGGACTACCAGCCGAAGCGCGCCTATGCGCGGTCGAAACTCGCGCAGATGCTCTTCGGCTTCGAACTCGACCGTCGCCTGCGCGCCGCCGGCAGCACCGTGCAGAGTGTGGTGATCCATCCCGGCGGCGCGCTCGACTCCCTCACCCCTTCACGCCCGCCGATGCACGTCCGGACCGTTGGAGAACGGCTGCGTGGCCTGCCCTTGGGCGTTCTCCTGCAGGGCAAGGAAGCCGCCGCGTGGTCCGCCGTCAGGGCGGTCCTCGACCCGTCCGTCCGGGGCGGCCAGCTGTGGGGTCCCCGGGCGTTCGGAATCCGCGGCCTGCCCAGACCCGAACCCGTACGGGGCCTCCTGGCCGACACCGAGCTCGCGGCGCGCCTGTGGACCGTCAGCCGCGACCTGACCGGCGTCGATCCGAGTTCCCGTTTCGGGTGAGAGCCGCTCCCGCTCCACCGCCCAGCCTCCGCTCCTCTACCGCGGTCGGGTCCGCTCGGTCATGGCGATCACAGCCGCGACGGCGCAGAGGACAGCGGTCCATGCCGGCGTGGCGGCGGTCGAGGTGCGGTCGGCGAGGTATCGGGAGGGTCGCGCCGCTGAAGACGATGCCCAGCCCGGTGCCGGCCGGCGGCCCGGCGAGGCCGCCGGGCGAGAGGACCGCGCCGGCGACGATCAGCCGGGTCGAACGGCCTCGAGAAGGATTTTCAGCAGTTCCTCCGGCGCGTCCCGCATGAGGTTGTGCCTGCTGTCCAGCGCGTGTGTCGTCCACAGCGGGTCGCCACGCAACCGCTGGTAGATAGGGGTGAACGGTGACTCGCCGTCCCACCCGGCCGCGTACACGTAGTCTCTGCGCCGCAGCCGCACGAGGTCGCCGGTGAGCTGGATCGGCTGGAGCAGCGAGGCGAGCGGATGGGGTGTGGCGCGTGACTCGAAGAACGGCAGTGGCCGTACCGAATGACCGCTCTCCGTCACGTCCATGTACCATCTCCGCTCCTGGTCGGAGACGAGGGTCCAGCAGGAGTCGCCGTGTTGTGGCACGACGGCGTCCAGGTACACCAGGGAGTCCACCCGATCCGGCACGCGGTCCGCGGCTCCGGTGATCACCATTCCCCCGTAGCTGTGGCCGACCAGGACCGCGTCCTCTATCTCCTCGGCCGCCAGCATGCCGACCACGTCCTGGATGTGCGTTTCGAGGTTCACCCCCGCGTTGAGCAGATGGTCGCGCTCGCTGAGCCCGGTCAACGTCAGCGGGTACGCGCGGTGACCGTGGAGTCGCAGCTGTTCGGTGAGCGGCCCGTAGGTCCAGCCGCCATGACACATGCCGGGGACGAGAACGAAGGTGGCCACGATCATGCTCCTTGTGTCGGTTGCCGGCGTCGTCACCGCTGTCTCTCGCGGCGGTGGCCGGGATTCAGCGGGTGGGGGAGACGAACTCGGGCTGGTCGAGCAGGCGCAGCCGGCTTCCGTCGGGTTGGCGCCGGACGACCTGCGCGCGGGTGCCGGCTCCGTCTCCCGGCGGGGTCACCGCGTCCTCCTCGTAGAGCGCGGCGACTCCGGCCGCGTCACCGGCGGTGGACCGCTCGACGAACAGGCGGGTGATGTCCTCGGGGCGCATGGCCTTCTCGTACTCCGGCATGAGCTTCCTCCTGGGAGCGGGGTTCGACACCTCCCAGCGTGGCCACCAGTTGATCAGAAGTCCAACAGATGGTTCTCATAGAAACTAGAATCCTTGGTTATGGAGCTGAGGCAGCTGGAATACTTCGTCGCGGTAGCCGAGGAGCGGAATTTCACCCGGGCCGCCGAGCGGGTGCACATCAGCCAGTCCGGCGTCAGCGCCCAGATCCGCCAGCTGGAGCGCGAACTCGGTGCCGAGCTGTTCGATCGGTCGGCGCGCACCGCCACCCTCACCGTCGCGGGAAAGGCCGCGCTCGAACACGCCCGCGCCGCGCTCGCCGCCGCCGAGGCGGTCGGCCAGGCGGTGGGTGAGGTGACCGACCTGATCCGGGGCCGGCTCACGGTCGGGATGGTCACCGGATGTACCATCACGCCGCTGTTCGACGCCCTCGCCGCCTTCCACCGGGCGCATCCCGGCGTGGAGATCTCACTGTTGGAGGACAACTCGGATCGACTCGCCGAGGGTGTGCGCGCCGGCACCGTCGACCTGGCCCTCATCGGCACCGCGACCGCCGCACCCGACGGGTTGGACGCGATGACGATCGTCAGCGAGCGGCTCGTCGCGGCGGTCCCGGCCGGGCACCCCCTGGCGAGCCGGCGGCGAGTCGCTCTGCGCGACTTGGGCGCCTATCCGATCGTGTGCATGCCACCCGGCACCGGCCTGCGCACGGTGTTCGACCAGGCCTGCGCGGCGCAGAACCTCCAGCCGGTGATCGCGCTGCAGGCCAGCGCCGCGGACGCCATCGCCGACCTCGCCGCCCGCGGGCTCGCCGTCGCCGTCCTCAGCGACTCGATGGCCTCGCACCACCTCGACCGGCTCACCGTCCTGCCCATCGACGACGTCGAAACACCCGCACTGCTCGCCCTGGTCTGGAGGAGCACGCACAACCCCGCGGTGCGCGAGTTGCTCGTGTACGGCCGGCAGGCATTCGCCGAGCCCGGCCCCGGCGGGAAACAAGCGCGCTGAACGCCGGTGGCGTGGCTGCCCGACCATCTCGCCCACGACCACCACTACGCCATGAGTCACCTGCTCCGCAGGCCCCGTTGCCGGGCGTAGCCGCCTTCCTCAGGGTCAGCCGAGCTCATAGTCGAGGTGGAAGGAGTGGGCGCCGTCGTCATTGACGATCTGCCCCTCGCCTCGGATGCCGAGGAACTCGCCGGTACCGGAATCGGGAAGGATCGTCCAGCTCAGGGTCGATTCCCCGGCGTGGCTGGTGGCCGTGTGGTGGAGCACGAAGGTGCCTTTGCGCCCGTCCACGGTTCCGGTGAAACGCTCGAAGCCGCAGTAGGCCGCCGAGGTCTCGACCTGGGCCACCGCGGTGATGATGTCGGTGGTGCTGGTGCCCTGCAGATCACCGTCGAAGGTCTTGGTCACGTGAACGTGGCAGAGCGCGGCTCCCTCGGCCTCGTCGTAGGGGCGAGGCTCCCAGCTGTCGATGCTGAAGGTACCGGTGGCGCGAGGCATGGGGATCTCCTTGTAGTCCGTGAATCTGGCTCCATCCTCATGCCCATATCTGCCATCTACTGTCAGGTATGGGCATGACATCGGCCTTCGCCGGACGGCGGGCATCACCCCGAAAACGCCGCGAGCCGTACGGGAGGGGCTCCCGTACGGCTCGCGGCGTTCGGTCAGTCTGCGACGACCTCGGCGAAATGGCAGGCCACCGGGTGGCCGTTGCCGCGGTCGACGAGCGCGGGCTCTTCGACGGCGCAGATCTCCTGGGCCTTCCAGCAGCGGGTGCGGAAACGGCAGCCGCTCGGCGGGTCCAGGGGGCTCGGCACGTCACCGGTGAGGATGACGCGCTCCCTGGCGCGCTCCTCCTTCGGGTTGGCCATGGGGGCGGCCGACAGGAGCGCCTGGGTGTAGGGGTGGGCGGGGCGGTCGTAGAGGTCGTCCCGGGGGCCGGTCTCGATGACCTTGCCCAGATACATCACCGCGACCCGGTCGGAGATGTGCCGCACCACCGACAGGTCGTGGGCGATGAAGATGTAGGCCAGCCCCAGTGAATCCTGCAGGTCCTCCAGCAGGTTCACCACGCCCGCCTGCACCGACACGTCCAGCGCGGACACCGGCTCGTCGAGCACCAGCAGCTTCGGCTCCAGGGCCAGAGCGCGGGCGATGCCGACCCGCTGACGCTGGCCGCCGGAGAACTCGTGCGGATAACGGTTGCCGTGCTCGGGGTTCAGACCGACCAGCCGCAGCAACTCGGCCACCCGTTCCGGGCCGCCGTCCTTCCACCGCTCGTGGACCTTCAGCGGCTCGGCGATGATGTCGTTGACGGGCATCTTCGGGTTGAGCGACGCGTACGGGTCCTGGAAGACGATCTGCATGTCACGCCGTACGGGCTGTAGCTGCTTGGACGACATCGTCGTCAGCTCCTTGCCCTGGAAGCGCACCGAGCCCGCGGTGGGCTTGTGCAGCTGCAGGATCGCCCGGCCGGTCGTCGACTTGCCACAGCCCGACTCGCCCACCACGCCGAGGGTCTCACCCTCGTCCACGTGGAGGGACACCCCGCTGACGGCCTGGACGTGGGCCACCACCCGGCGCATGAAGCCACCGCCCCGGACGGGGAAGTTCATCACCAGGTCGTCGACCTCGAGCAGGTGGTCGCCGCCGGTCGGCTCCCGCTCGGCGGCGGGCGTCTCCTCGGTCTTCACACTCATGCCAGAGTCTCGCTCTCGGTGCGGAAGAACACGGTCGGGTCCTCGACCGCCGCCAGCCGGTCCCAGTGGTGGCAGGCCGCGAAGTGCCCGCCGCTGTCGGTCTCGGCCAGCTCCGGCTCGACCGTCCTGCACTTGTCGTCGGCCAGCGGGCAGCGCGGCGAGAAGGGACAGCCTGTCGGCATGTTGATCAAAGACGGGGGAGTGCCCTTGATCGGGCGGAGCCGGCCGCCGGAGTTCTCCAGGGACGGGATCGAACCGAGCAGGCCCGCCGTGTACGGCATGCGGGGCTCCTCGAACACCGGGTCGGTGTCGCCGATCTCGACCGGGCGCCCGGCGTACATCACCAGCACCCGGTGGGCCATTCCCGCGATGACGCCCAAGTCGTGCGTGATGAGCACGATCGCCGCGTTGACCGCGTCCTTGACCTCGAGGAGCTTCTCCAGGATCTGCGCCTGGACGGTCACGTCGAGGGCCGTGGTCGGCTCGTCGGCGATGATGATGTCCGGGTTGTTGATGACCGCCATGGCGATCATCGCGCGCTGGCGCATGCCACCGGAGAACTCGTGCGGGTAGCTGCGCAGCCGTGCCTCCGCCTGCGGGATGCCGACGAGGTCGAGCATCTCCTTGGCGCGGGCCAGCGCGGCCTTGCGCGGCATCAGCTCGTGCGCGAGCACCGCCTCGGCGAGCTGGTCGCCGATGGTGTGCACGGGGTTGAGCGCCGTCATCGGGTCCTGGAAGACCATCGCGATCTTGCGGCCGCGCAGACCCCGCTGCTTGCGCGGCGACATCTTCAGCATGTCGTCGCCCCGGAAGAGGATCTGCCCCTTGATCCGGGCGCTCTTGGGCAGCAGGCCCATGACGGCCAGTGAGGAGACCGACTTGCCGGATCCGGACTCGCCGACGATTCCCAGCACCTCGCGCTCGCGCAGGCTGTAGGAGACGCCCCGGACGGCGCGGACGACGCCGTCCTCGGTCGGGAACTCCACGGTCAGGTTGTCGACCTTGAGGATCTCCTCCTCCGAGGGAGGCCGTACGGCGTCCAGCGTCAGGCCGACATGCACCTCCCCGGCGGCGTCGAGCACGTTGGGCGCGAGGTCGTAGGTGTGCACGTCGCCCTTGCGGGGCTCGATCGGCACGTTAGGAGTCGTCATTAGGCACGCACCCGGGTCTGTCGGGGATCGAAGGCGTCACGCAGGCCGTCGCCGATGAAGTTGATCGAGAGCGCGATGGCGATGATGAAGATACCCGGCCACCAGAACAACCACGGGCGGGTGACCATCGCGGTCTTGTACTCGTTGATCAACTGGCCCAGCGAGGTGTCCGGGGCCTGGACGCCGAGACCGAGGAAGGACAGGGCCGACTCCAGCAGCACCGCGTTCGCGACGGACAGCGTCGCGCTGACGATGATCACGCCGACGGTGTTCGGCAGGATGTGCCGGAAGATGATCCGGGTGCCGGAGGTGCCGACCGCGCGGGCCGCCTCGACGAACTCCTTCTCCCGCAGCGAGAGGAACTCGCCGCGCAGCAGCCGGGCCATGCTCGGCCAGATCACCAGGCCGAGGACGATGCCGAGCAGCACGACGCCGCTCTCGCCGAACTTGCGGCCCAGGACGGCCGCGATGACCAGGATCGGAATGGTGATCATGACGTCGGTGAGGCGCATCAGGATGGCCTCGGCCTTGCCGCGGTAGTAGCCGGCCATGGCGCCGACGACGGCGCCGACGACGGTGGCCACGATGGCGACCGTGAAGGCGACGATGATCGACTGCTGGGCGCCGCGCATGGTCAGCGCGAAGTAGTCCTTGCCGATGTTGTCCTGGCCGAACGGATGCTCACCGAAGTGGAAGCCCGATCCGCCGAGGAACTCGGGGATCAGGCCGAGTGTCGGCTTGCCCTGGTTGACCAGCGCTCCGGTGGCCGTGAAGTCCTTGTCCCACCAGCCGGGGATGCCGCCGAAGCCGATCGAGGTGAACGACAGCACGATGACGAAGCCGAAGACGATCATCCCGGCCAGGGCGGCCCGGTGCCGGAAGAAGCGGCGTCGCACCATCTGTGACTGGGTTCGCGCGACGATCGTCATGCCCTGCGCGCCGGTGTCCGCCCCGGCATCCTGCGCGTTGATTGTCATGATGGGTTCTCCGTTGCTCTCACGACAGTCGGATGCGCGGGTCGAGGTAGGCGTAGAGGATGTCGGCGATCATGTTGAAGATGACGATCGCGGTCCCGGTGACGATGAAGAACGCCATGACCGGCGCCGGGTCCACCTCTTCGAGCCCCTTGGTGAACAGGTGGCCCATGCCCTGCCAGCCGAAGACGTTCTCGGTGACCACTGCACCGCCGATCACTCCGGCGAAGTCGAACGCCATCAGCGTGGTGATCGGGATGAGGCCGTTGCGGAAGGCGTGCTTGACCACGACCGTGCGCTCGGGCAGGCCCTTGGCGCGCGCCGTGCGGACGTAGTCCTGGTTCATGACCTCCAGCATGCTCGCCCGGCTGTAGCGCGTGTAGGTCGCCAGCGAGATCAGGATGAGCGCCATGCTCGGCAGCAGCAGGTGACCGGCGCTGTCGAGGTTGAGCTGCCAGAAGTCGCCGTTGTAGTTGGGGGTGCGCGCGCCGATCGTGGAGATGGGACGGCCGCGCACGGTGGCGCTGTAGGCGGAGAAGGCCTGGAGCATCCGGTCCAGGAAGACCATGGCACCGGTGAACACGCCGGTCAGCACCGTGGCGTTGATCGCCTGGCGGCGCTGCAGGCCGCCGAAGGCGTAGCCGAGGCCGACGCAGACGGCGATGGTCAGCAGCAGGAAGCCGATGATCTCCAGCCAGGTCGGGTCGGCCAGCATGGGGCCGAGCACCTGCGAGCACAGCGCGCCGATCAGCGCCGCGACGAGGGCGGAGTACAGCGGGCCGCGGTACCGGAGCCCGGCGGACAGCGTGGTGAAGCCCACCGCCGCGACGAGGCCGAACGCGAGGATGAGCACCGGGCCCAGTCCGGGGTCGGCGAACCAGCGGGTCAGCGAAAGGATCGTGAACAGCGCGCCGCTGACCGCGAAGCCCACGGCGAAGGCGGTCAGCCGCCGGGTGCGGGCACCCGCGGTGAGCGCGCCGAAGATCAGTCCGCCGAGGAGTGCGAGGGCGACGATGGCGCCGATCGGTATGGTCGGGTCCTTCAGCCAGTCGTTGAACTCGATCGCCATGTACTGCTTGAGCATGACCGCGACCCAGAAGAGCGGCAGCGAGAAGCAGACGAACGCGGCGAAGGTGACGGTGTAGTCGAAGCCGCTGTACTGGCGGAGCGCGGAGATGATGCCGATCACGATGCCCACCGTGATCGCCAGCACGGTGGCGGCGAGGACGAGCTGGAGGGTCGCGGACAGGGCTTTGCTCAGCATCACCGAGACGTCCTGGCCGTCGCGGTTCACGCCGAGGTTGCCGCGGACTATGTTGCCGAGCCAACCCAGGTAACGCAGGGGGATGGGGACGTCGAGCTGCATGCGCTCGCTGCGGTCCGCCATCTTGGTGGCCTTCTGAGGGCTGTTGTCCTGGCGGAGGTCGTCCAGAGGGTCGCCCGAGAGCGCCGTCAGGACGTAGATGATGAAGGTGGCCGCCAGGAGGACGAAAAACGAGATGATCAATCTCCGCGCGATGAAGACGACCATTCCGTCACCTCCCGTTCAGGTAAGAGCGGACTGAGTGGCTCAGGGTCGAGACCGGAGAAGGGCTTGTGGCCTTTTTCCAGTCTCGACCCTGGTGTGGATGATGCTCCGTCAACCGTGGGGGCGGCTGGCGAGGTGAGGCGGTGAAGTTACTTCAGGCTCCACTTGTCCATGTTCCAGCCGATACCTGCCTGGCTGGGGTTCTGGATGACGCCCTCGACATCATCGGTCCACGCGGTGAGGTTGGGGTTCTCGTACAGCGGGATGGTGGCCAGGTCCTGCCACATGGCCTTCTCGACCTGGGCGATCAGCGGGGTCTGGTCGGGCTTGTTGGTCGTCTCGTTGATCTGCTTGATGAGCTTGTCGACCTGCTTGTTGGAGTAGCAACCGTTGTTGTTGCCCTTGTTCTCCGAGTCGCACTTCTTGGCCGTGGTGTAGGTGGAGGCCCAGCCGCTGACCAGGTCGGAGCCGGTCCAGCCGAACAGCGCCACGTCGTAGGTGTTGTTGGCCAGGCCGTTGCCGAAGAAGTCCTCGGCGCCCTTGTCCACGACCTTGAAGCCGGCCTTGTTACAGGAGTCGGCGATCAGCTGCACGACCGAGGAGCGGCGGGGGTTCGGGGTCTTGTAGCCGATCTTGACTTCCAGGCCGGACTTGCCGGCCTTGTCCACCAGGGCCTTGGCGCCCTCGATGTCGACCTGGTCGTACTTCTTGTCCTCGCCGCCGATGCCGGCGACAACGTCACCGTAGTGGGACTGGTTGCTGGCGACGGTGCGGGACTCGAGGACCTTGGCGTCCGCGTTCAGCGGCTTGATCAGGTTGTCCACGATCAGCTGCCGCGGAACGCACTTGGCGAACGCCTCGCGCAGGGTCCGGTCCTTGAACGGGCTGGAGTCGAAGTTGAAGTCCAGGTGGTCGTAGAAGAACTGCGGGGCGGTCTTGACCGTGACACCCTGCAGGGCGTTCAGCTGGTTGAGCACGTCAGGACCGGGCTGCGGGTTGATGATGTTGACTTCGCCGTTCTGCAGCGCCTGGGCCTGCTGGTCCAGCACGATGACGCGCTCGACGATCGTCGGAGTCGCGGGCTTGGGGCCCCAGTACTTGTCGTTGGCGACGTAGGTGAGCGACTGGCCGGCGTCGAGCTTGGAGAGCTTGTACGGGCCGGACGACGGGATCAGGTCCTCGCTGAGCAGCGCGCCCTTCATGATCCAGCCGTCGTTGTAGAACTTGATCGCCTCGGCGAGCTTCTTGTCGTCGGCGGCCTTGACCGCGGCGATGAGCTCCTCTTCGGAGATGTTGCCCTTCTTCTCCACCACCTGTGCGGGCATGATCTGCGTGTTCCCGAACAGGCCGCCGGCCCAGTCGGCGAACGGCTTGGTGTAGACCATGGTGACCTCGCGGCCACCCTTCTCACAGTCGGGAGTCTTGGTGTCCTCCCAGCCGGTGGTGCCGGCGGCGGAGAAGCCCTTGACCTTGCCGGAGTTGGCGGCCCACGACAGCATCAGGTCATCGCAGTCGATCGGCGAGCCGTCCGACCAGACGGCCTTGTCGCTGATCGTGTACTTGACGGTCAGCGGGTCGTCGGAGGTCTTCTCGTAGGTGCCGAAGTCGGTGTCCGGGGTCACCTTGCCGTCGCCGCCGTAGTACCAGAAACCGCTGAGCACGCGCTGCAGGGGCTGGTTGTTGCGGGCCGCGTTCTCCGCGCCGGTGTTGCCGTTGTAGGAGCTGAACTCCTGGTCGAACGCCCAGGTGACGGTCTGCGAGGCGGCCGGAGCCGACGCCGAGCCCGAGGAGCTCGGGTTGCTCGCCTGGCCGTCGTTGCCTGCGCAGGCGGTCAGCAGGAGCGCACCCCCCGCCACAGCAGCTAGAAACTTGCCAGATGTCCGCGCTTGGAACACGCCAGCACTCCTTTAATCGTCAGGTCTGGGGTCAGCCGCCAGCATTGGTCGAACAAAGCTGAGCACCGTGACTCTCTCTCGGACAAGTAGGACGACTGGGGTGTTGCAGACCTGAGACCGGCGACGCCCCAAGCTGTAACAAAGTCGGGCGTGAAGCGCGAAACTCCCCAATTGGTGAGGATAAGGAAAAACGTAACGTTTGACCGAATAGTCCCAGTATATGAGATGACAGAGAGTGACTGACGGGAGATTTCTAGAACAATATTCGGTGTCTGGAACGCTACAGCCGGGCTGTTCGGAAACTTTTCCGAAGGTCGCCCTCCTGTCACGTAGAGTGACGAAAGGGTTGGTTTACATGACTTTCGCCGTTTTTCGGTCGGTGTGGTGGACCCGGCGGTGCGAGCCGTGCCGCAGGGTTCGCCGATAGGGGGCTCTGTGTGGTATTTTCTTTTCACAAAATGGGTTTTTGCCTCATATTTTTTCGTAGAATAGTCATCAGGCAGGAATCTTGTCTGCCGACAGAGATCCTCGACGCCCCTTCGAGGCCGAGGCGGCCGTTCGCCTGCGGAACCTGAAAAAGGGGGTCGCCGGGCGCGGAAACGGATCACCACGTGAGCGGGAGCGCCCGCCGCTCATCGCGCGAGCGGAGAGCGCCCACCGCGCGAAACGGGTTCCCCCGATCACGCCGACGTGGCCATAGTGGCCCGATCTTTGCGAACATTGACACCCGGGCCACTCGTGAGGCCGGTCGGCCGCATCCCATGATTGGCCCATGACAACGGCTCTTCAGACACGCAAGCGTGGACTGCATCGCGCCTGGATCGTAGCGGGAGTCGCGTTCGTGGCCATCCTCGGCGCGGCAGGGTTCCGGGCCACGCCCGGTGTGCTGATCACCCCGCTCCAGCAGGAGTTCGGCTGGTCACGGGGCACGATCTCGCTGGCGGTCTCGGTCAACCTCATGCTCTACGGCCTGACCGCCCCGTTCGCCGCCGCCCTCATGAACCGCTTCGGCATGCGCCGGGTGGTGTCATGCGCGCTGCTGCTCGTCGCGGCGGGCAGCGGGCTCACCATCCTGATGAACGCCCCCTGGCAGCTCGTCCTGTGCTGGGGTGTCCTGGTCGGTCTCGGAACCGGGTCGATGGCTCTGGTCTTCGCCGCCACCCTCACCGATCGCTGGTTCGTCCGCCACCGCGGCCTCGTCACCGGGGTCCTCACCGCGGGCGGCGCCACCGGGCAGCTCATCTTCCTGCCCGTCCTCGCCAACCTGGCCGTCGCGCAGGGCTGGCGCTCGGCGGCCGCCACGGTCACCGCCGCCGCCCTCGCCGTGGTCCCCCTGGTCTGGTTCCTGCTGCGCGACCGGCCCGAGGAGGTGGGCACCACCGCCCTGGGCGCCGACCCCGACGCGATCGCGGTCCCCGTTCCGGCCAGGGCCGGCGGCGCCGCCGCGCACGCGCTCGCCGTTCTGTGGAGCGCCGCGCGGACCAAGCCCTTCTGGCTGCTCGTCGGCGGGTTCGCCATCTGCGGGATGAGCACCAACGGCCTGGTCGGAACCCACTTCATCCCCGCCGCCCACGACCACGGAATGGCCGAGCCGACCGCCGCGGGTCTCCTCGCGCTGGTCGGGATCTTCGACGTCGCCGGGACCATCGCGTCCGGCTGGCTGAGCGACAAGGTCGACTCCCGCATCCTGCTCGGCGCCTACTACGGACTGCGCGGACTGTCGCTGATGGTGCTGCCCAGCCTGTTCGGAGCGACCGCCGAGCCCAGCATGCTCGTCTTCATCGTCTTCTACGGCCTCGACTGGGTGGCCACCGTTCCGCCCACCGTCGCCCTGTGCCGGCAGATCTACGGTGCCGAGGGCGCGGTGGTGTTCGGCTGGGTCTTCGCCTCCCACCAGGTCGGCGCGGCCGTCGCCGCGGTGGGCGCGGGCCTCACCCGCGACCACTTCGGGGCCTACGACCTCGCCTGGTACGGCGCGGGCTTTCTCTGCTTGATCGCGGCCCTGATGTCCGTGGCCATCGCGAAGAAGGCATCCTTGAAGGCGTGAACGAGCGAAGCGGACAGAGCGGCGGGATCGAAGGCGGGCAGGGCGGATCGGTCACCCGGCGGGCGGAGGCCGCATGACCGGTCAGAAGGTGCTCCCCCTCGTGGTCAGGATCGAGCGGTCGGCTCCACCACGGCGCACCGACGCGCTGGAGGCGGCCGCGCTCGCGGTGCTGACGCTGCTCGACGATCCCCGGGCCCTCGACGGCGGCGAATGGGCCGAGCCGGTCCGGACCTGGGAGACCATCGGGATCAGAAAGGTCGTACGGCGGGCGCGGGGGGCCGAGTGGCGCCGGGTGCTCGACCTGCCCGGTATCACGGTCGTCTCCGGCAGCGCCGAGGTCAGGGTTCACCCGCCGGTGCCACTCGACGAGTGGCCCAAAGACCTGTCCAGGCTTCAGGTCTCCGGCACCGACCTGACCGACTCGGCCCCGCCGGGGCCGCCGGGGGAGGTGACGCTGTGGATCAACCCCCGGCTGGAGATGTCGGCGGGCAAGGCCATGGCCCAGGCCGGGCACGCGGCCCAGCTCGCCTGGTGGGGAAGCGACGAGCGGGCCCGGCAGGCGTGGCGCGACCGGGGGCTGTCGGTCGCCGTGCGGACCGTCGATCTCACCGGATGGGCCGCACTGGTCGATTCGGGCCTGCCCGTGGTCCGGGACGCGGGGTTCACCGAGATCGAGCCCGGATCGTGCACGGTCGTCGCCGACGCTCCCTGGCTGCGGCACGGAGGCTTCCGTCCCGCGGGCTCCGGGCCGCTCAGGTCGTCATGACGACGGGATCGTGATGGGATCGCCCAGGTCGTCATGACGACGGGATCGCTCAGATCGTCATGACGACGGGATCGCCCGGATGGCCGCTCTCAGGCAGCTTGACGATGTCGGCGAGCACTCCTCCCTCGGAGGTCAGCCGGGCCGCGGACGGGCTGTCGTAGACCACCAGGAGGTGCTCGTCGTCGAGCACGGCCAGTCCCTCCGGATGGTCGCAGCCGTCCCCGTGGGGCAGATCCATGACGAACTCCGGATCGTGCTCCACGGCCGGTCCGTCCGTGGGCCGCCAGCGCAGCACCCGGGCCGGGCCGTCGAGAGCCATGGTCGGCCCCGCCAGGATCAGCAGCCCGTCCCGGTGCGGGCACAGATCGCGGATGCCGAGCCCGCCGAGGTTCAGCAGGTGCGTCCGATACGGCTCCTCGTCGATCGGGGCGAGCCGGAGACGGCCGGGGTGCCGGGGATGGTCCTGCGGCCGGATCTCCAGCAGCATGGCCCAGCCGCGTAGCACCGGACCGCGCAGGCCGACGAACACGCGGCCGTCGAGTATCGCGATGCCCTCGACGTCCAGGCCGTTGTCCTTGCTGGGAACCGCCAGGAAGGGCGTCAGATGCGGATCGCCCACCATCAGGTCGGCCAGGCTGCTGCCGGGACCGCACAGGATCGCGGCCGCGCGCGGGCCGTCGCGGCGCACCGGCGTCGCGCCGACGAGCGGCAGCCGTACGAGGATGTAGCGGTTCTCCTCGCGCACCACGGTGCCGAGGCGGCGGCGGGCCTTCTCCGGAGAGTGGTCCCTTCTCACCCGCTTGCGCTTGAGGCTGTGCGAGCCGATCGCCCAGAGCCAGCCGTCGGCCCGGGCCAGCCCCTCGATGTCGGCCTCCTGCGTCGGCCCGGCCGGCAGGTCCACGAAGTCGGCCAGGGCGAAGGTGCGCTGGTCGTCGTAGCGGCCGTCGCGCAACCCCAGATACTCGACGGTGGCGGTCTCGTCCCCCGCCACCCAGAGACCGAGGCCGTCGGGGCGGACGGCGGACAGGTTGGTGTGGGTTCTCGCCTGACGTGAGGAGATGTGGAAGCGGAGCTCCACCTGGCGTTCTACGGGCACCGCCGAATCATCGCAGGCGGGCGTTCCGTCCCATACGGGAAGGCACTCGTTCCCGAAGTGTGATGGGGATCGTGCACGGGAAAACCGGATTTGTCGTACGCTCCCGATCGTGCTCGATGGGTTGGGTGGGACTCCGGGGACCCGGGGGACGGGTTCTGTACCGGCATATGTGACCGCTGAGGCGGACACGTCCGAGCTGCCGAAGATCGCCGTTGACGACCCCCCGCAGCCGCCGGTCAACCCGACGAGCTCACCGGTCAAGCGATCCCGCATCGGCGACCTGCCGATGCGGGTGATCTACCGGATTCTCGCCGTGGTCACCGCGCTGGTCGTGGCCGCGGTCGCGGCCGTGGTCGGTTTCACCTACTCCGGCTCCTCAGATCAACCGGGCGGGCAAGCGTCGGGGCCGATCGCCGCGCCATCTGCCGCGACGCCCCCGCCCGGTGCCGGTTCCTCATCCGCGCCTTCTTCATCGGCGTCGCCGGCTTCCGCGTCCCCGGAGTCCCCGGCGGCTCCGTCGCCCTCGTCGACCGTGAGCCCGGCCTCCGCGCAGGGGCGGAGCGCGGCGGTGGTCGCCGCGCTGGCCGACCCCCGCGTTCCCGGGGTGCCGCGCGACAAGCGGCTCGCCCGGTTGCCCGGCAAGGAGCACAAGAGCAAGCGCCGCCTGCAGGACGCCCGATCAGGTGTGTCGCTGGTAAGGCTCGCCAAACCGTGGAAGACCTTCGGCGCCTCGCCGTTCTCCACCAAGCAGGTGTTGCCGAAGGTGAAGGGCCAGACCACTCGGGCGATGTTCGTGAGCTGCCCCGTGCCGATCAAGGTGCAGGAGAGCCCGAAGGACACCGCGCTGCTGGCCGCTCGCTGGACGCTCAACCACCATCCCAGGGGCGCCGAGATCGCGTGGACCGCCTCCCAGCCGATCAAGGACGGCTGGCTGCTCGCCTACCGGGTGAAGTACGAGGTCAAGAGCAAGCTCCGCTTCTCCATGGCCGCCGTCGCCGTGACGGAGATCCCCGCCGCCAAACCCGCCATGGTCTTCGTGACGATCCCCGACGCCCAGCGTAAGTACTGGCGCGACATCAACGTCGCGATCTCGTCGATCAGGCCGAACTGACGCCCTACCCGAACTGACGCCCTCCCCGAACTGACGCCCTCCCCGAACTGACGTCAGGGGAACGCGTCAAGAGATCGCGCTGCGTGTCCTGCGAGGCGACCGCGACCGGCGGGACGCCATCGTCATCGCCCTGTTGGAACAGGAGACTCTGAGCGAGGCCGAAGCCCATGCGGCGGCGGGGCTCCCGTGTGGCGGCCCGACGGGCGGGATCACCGCCGCGCGGCACGAGGGCACAGGAAGCCGCGCTAGGCTCGATTGACGTGACTGAGATCGTTCTTGCTTCCGCTTCGCCCGCCCGCCTCGCCCTGCTCCGCGGTGCCGGACTCGATCCCAAGGTGATCGTCAGCGGAGTGGACGAGGAGGCGGTCGTCGCCGACAGCCCGAGTGAGCTCTGCCTGGCCCTGGCACGCGCCAAGGCGTCGGTCGTGGCTCGGGAGCTGACCGGCGGACTGGTGATCGGCTGCGATTCGATGCTGGAGCTCGACGGACAGGCCTACGGCAAGCCGTCGTCGGCCCAGGAGGCCGCCTCCCGCTGGCGGAGCATGCGCGGCCGGGAGGGTCGCCTGCTCACCGGGCACTGCGTGATCGACGTCGCCGGTGGGCGGGAGGTGTCGGAGGTGGGCGCCACCTCGGTGCGTTTCGGCACTCCCACCGACGCGGAGATCGACGCCTACATCGCCACCGGTGAGCCCCTCCGCGTCGCGGGCGCCTTCACGTTGGACGGTCCCGGCGGCTGGTTCGTCGACGGCATCGACGGCGACCACGGCAACGTCCTGGGCATTTCCCTTCCTCTCCTCCGCCGGCTCTTCGCCGCCCTGGGCGTCTCCGTGGCCACGCTCTGGCAGGGCGCCTGACCCTGCCGCCACCGGTGTCGGCGTCGTGTCGGTGTCGGTGCGGCGTAGCAGGGGCGGGGTTCCCGCCGTCGCCGCGCGGTGATCCACCGATCCCGCTAATCTTCCGGGCATGGGTCATTTCCGCTCCTTTGTGGACGGCATCGGGTTCTTCTTCCAGGGGTTGCGCTGGGTCGCGCGCAACCCCCGGTGGTGGCTGTTCGGGCTGATCCCCGCCCTGATCGTGTTCGCCCTCTACGCGGTCGGGCTCTACTTCCTCGGCACCAACGCCGGAGAACTCGCCGAATGGGCGACACCCTTCGCGGACGGGTGGGGTGAGGCGGCCCGGAACGCCCTCCGGGCGCTGGTCGGACTGGCGATCTTCGGTGCCGGGCTGGTGCTGTTCGTGGTGACCTTCACCGCGGTGACCCTGATCGTGGGCGAGCCCTTCTACGAGAAGCTTTCCGAGAAGGTGGAGGAGACCTACGGCGAGGTGCCGGGCGGGCACGAGGTTCCGCTCTGGAAATCGATTCCCCGATCCATCAGAGACAGCCTGGTCACCCTTGGATACGTCCTGCTGTTCACCATCCCGCTGTTCTTCCTCGGGTTCGTGCCGGTGATCGGGCAGACGGTGGTGCCGGTGCTGGGTGTCATGGTCTCGGGCTTCTTCCTCACCGTCGAGCTCACCACGCTGGCCATGGAGCGCCGGGGCATGGCGCGCAAAAGCCGTTTCGCCCTGCTCCGCAGGAACAAGGCCTCCGCTCTCGGCTTCGGGGTGCTCCTGTTCTTGATCTTCCTCATCCCGGTGGGAGCGGTGGTGGCGATGCCCGCCGCCGTCGCAGGAGCGGCGATCATGGTCCGCGCCCGCCTGGCGCCCGTCTGAGCCTCCCGCGAAGGCGGCGGGCGGAGTTCGACGCGTCCGGGGTCCGGTACGGCGGTGCGTGATCGTCTCGGAACCTTCGCGCGCCTCCGGCGGAGATGGTCGATCGATGTCCTTTTTCCTACCCATTCTGATTATTGGCTAATTTAGTGCCGTACTCTCTTGGTTTGTTTTTTCGAGCGGATTGACGCGACGCGTCGTGCCAGGTCGGGACTGTATCGGGCGTTTTCCGACGTCGGAGACATGATCGGCGACGGTTACCGCCCCTCGGCTCGTGTCCGGACCTCGGAAGAATCGACGTCACATAGATGGGAGCTCTCTTTCGGCTCGGCTGGACTGTGGACGAGCCGGAATTCTCCACAGAGTCAGGTTCGGCGCGAAAACGCGGCCGTGATCCGGCGATGCTCTCGCCATGACAACCGACATCCCGGCTCTCCCCGCCTCACGACCCCGACTGCTTCTCGGCTCCACGGAAGACATCCTCGGCGCCGTGCCGTACCTCGTGGGATTCCACCCCGCCGACAGCCTGATCGTGGTCGGTCTGAAGGGAGGTCCGACCGGCGGGCAGCTTCATCTCACCATCCGGTGGGATCTGCCGCTGGTCGGACCGAGGCTCGGCCGGATCGTCGCCCTCCTCCGTAAAGAGGGGATCGGCCAGGTCATCGTCATCGGCTACGGTCCCGGCCCGCTGGTGACCCCGGCCGTGGACATGGCCGTCGGGCTGTTGCGCCAGGGCGGCGTCACCCTCGTCGACGCGCTCCGGGTCGAGGGCGGCCGTTACTGGTCCTATCTCTGTTCCCGGGCCGGCTGCTGTCCCACCGACGGCACGCCCTACGAACGGCAGGCCAACGCGGTCGCCGCCGAGGCCACCGTTCACGGGCTGGTCGCCCTGCCCGATCGCGAGACCCTGGAGCGCTCGCTCGACCCCGTCAGCGGAGCCGCGAGGCTCGCCATGCGCCGAGCCACGGCCCGTGTGACAGACGAGCTGCGGGGCAGGCTCGCCGGATGCGAAGACGTCGAGACGTTGGCGGCGGAGTTCGTCGCCGACGGGATGGCCCGGGTCCGCGCGGCGATCGGCACCTACGCCTCCGGCGGGCGGCTCGACGACGAGCGGGCCGCCAGGCTGGGACTGGACCTGGCGGTGACCCGGATCCGGGACGAGGCGTGGGCGCTTGTAACCGACGACACCCATGACGTCCACCGCAGGCTCTGGCAGGACCTCACGCGGCGACTGGAGCCGAGGTTCGTGCCTGCGGCCGCCTCACTGCTCGGCGTGGCCGCCTGGTACGACGGTGACTCCGCGCTGGCCGGCATCGCCCTCACCCGCGCGCGTGACGTCGATCCGGATTACTCCATGGCGAACCTGCTCATGCACGCGCTTCACCACCTGCTCCCGCCGCACGCGCTGAGGGACAGGATGCCCAGCCCCGAGGAGCTGGACCGGGAGATGGGCAGCCCTCGCCTGACCTGGCTGCTCCCCGTGATCGCTCTGTTGGAGGAGCCCGAGTTACCGGAGGAGCCCGAGTCGCCGGAGGAGCCCGAGGAGACGGCCGGGTGACCGGTCAGCCCTCGGCGCGCCTGCGCCGCTCGTTGTAGGCCCGCATCCGGGGTGGGTAGCCGGTCAGCTGCACGTCATAGACGGGAAGAGCCAGGTCGCGAGCCACTTTACGAATCACCGCGGGTGAGCCGACCCGGCGCCGGGTCCACTCTCCGTCATCGGCGATGGCCATCGCCGTGGTGTCCGTCGCGAAGGTCTCCGGTTCGACGTAGAACTCCACCCCGCGACGCGACTTCGCGAAGGCGATGAGCGCTTCAACATCGGCGTCGGTCGCCTCACGGTCAAACTTGGCGATCTTCGGTCCGCGTAGACGCCTCAACCCATAGCGATCCCGCCATCTCATGATTCCTTGTATACCTCTCCGCGACGTTTCCTGGCCGAAGGTCAGGGTGGACTCTAAGGGACATTCAAGGGTTCATCCTGATGGACCGGGCGAAAATTGGCGGCAAATATGGGAGACAAAGCGGCGACGAAAGGGATCTCGGTTCCATGGCAGGCACAGTGACACCAACGTCGAGTCCGTGGCACGGGGGTGTGCCGACCCCCGGCGCGAGGCCCGGCCACGCCGATCTCAGGGTGAGCAACCAGGATCGAGAGCAGGTGGTCGAGCATGTCAAGGCCGCCTACGCGGAGGGACGGTTCGACAAGTTCGAGTTCGACGACCGGCTGGAGCGGGCGATGACAGCCCGTGTCCACGGTGACCTCATGCCGATCATGCACGAGCTGTACGGCTCGCGTCCGGTCGCGCCCCTGCCCTACCCGCCCGTGATGGGCCCGATGGGACAGGACCACCATCACCACGTGCGGGCGGACACGGCAGGAGAGCGCCTGGGCGCGGCGGCGGCGCACCTTCTACCGCTGGCGGGTCTGCTGGCCGTCGGCCCGCTGATCATGCTGCTCGCCGCAGGCAGGACTTCCCCCTACATCCGCAAGCACGCGGTGGAGGCGCTCAACTTCCAGCTGACCCTGCTCGGGGCCACCGTGCTGTTGGCGATCACCGTCGTGGGCATCGTGGCGACGCCCGTGCTCTGGGTCGGGGGCGTGGTCCTGTCCGTGGTGGGAGGCCTGGCGGCACTGGGCGAGGGCAATTTCCGCTATCCGTTCACGCTGCGCCCGGTGAAGTAGAGCCTGGACGGATCGGCACGGGACAGACCTCCTGAGAGGAAGCCGGCCCCGGCCGCTGAAGATCGCCCTGGCTTCTGAGAGGGATCGTTCAGCCCAAAGAGATCACCCTGGCCTCTGAGAGGGATCGTTCAGCCTCGGAGTGATCGTCCAGTCCTAAAAGATCGCCCCGGCCCTTGAGAGGGACCGGTCACCGCCCGGGCTCCGCTTCGGGCATGACGGTGTCGGCGGCGGCTGCGCGACTGGCGCCGGCCCGGTTGTGACACCACCGTCGGCCGGGCCTGTCGCTGCTCACCGGTTACTGCGGATGAGATGGATCAAGCGCCGAGAACCTCGTACTTCACCCGCATGACGCCGGCGCCGGTGTTGCCGATGGCGGAGAAGGCCGCCTTGGAAAGGTCGAGGCAGCGTCCGCCCACGTAGGGGCCGCGGTCGTTGATCCGGACGGTCACCGACGCGCCGGTGGCCGGATTGGTCACCCGGACCTTGCTGCCCAGGGGGAGCGTCTTGTGCGCCGCGGTCATCGCCTGGGGGTTGAAGCGCTCGCCGCTGGCCGTCATCTGCCCCTCGTCGTAGAAAGAGGCGCCGCATGCTCCGCTGGAGATCACATGGATTTTCGGCTTGGCGGCGACCTTCCGGGCCTTCGTCGGGGTGCCCTTCGCCTTGGGGGCGGCGCCGTCGCCTGACGTGCTCTTCACCTTGGAGACGGCGTCGCTCGGGGCGCTGTTCGTCTTGGAGGTCACGGCGTCGCCCGGGGTGCCGTTCGTCTTCGAGGCATCGGTCTCGCCAGGGACGGCCGCTTTGCCCGGTCCGGCGGTGGCCGTAGGCGTGGCGGACGGGGCACCGGGTGGGGTGGTGATCTCGTCGGCGGCGGCCTTCGCGTTCCCGGTCACCGGTTTCTGAGGGGAGGGGGAGCCGTCGAGCGCGGTTCCGGATGGCCGGGCACCGGCCAGCCCGGCGGAGGCGGTCGTCTGCGAGGCGTCGTCACCGGCCGAGATCGCCCAGGCGGTGGTGGAGACCACGGCCACCGCCGCGACGCCGGCGGCCAGGATGGCCAGGTTTCGCCTGCTTCTCAGCGGCTGCTTCGAGGAAGGCTTGTCGGGGGACGGGGTGAAGGAGTGCAGGCCCAAGGGAAACCACGGTCCAAAATCGGGGGCAGGACACGGGAGGCCGTACGGGGCGGGGGAGAGGGGGATGCGCACCGGCCGATCCCATTGACGGGGCACAGGGGTGCTTCCCGCGTAATGCGCTCGACAATAAGCGACAAACCACCGGTAAAGGCAAGTTAAACGGACAATAGTGACTTATGTCACTATGATCAATAAACAACATCAAATTCCCAATGATCCACCGAATCCCGGTCATCAGCCGGTAAACGCCCGTGTGGGGATAGCGATCTTCGGGCTGCGGAAAATCGCGGGAACGCACGCTGGATCATGGGCGTCCCGGAATGGGACGTCACTGCCAGGGAGCCGCCACCCCGTGCGGTGGTGTGCGATGAGCGTCCTCGGCTCGGTCGTCCCACCTGCGCGTGCGCCATGGTCGCGAGCGCGGTCTGCTCGAAGGAGCCGTGGCCGGTGAATCGGGGTGAAGCGGTCGTGTGATCGGCGACACGATCAAGGTGTGGATGTGCTCGAGGGAGAGCATGCGACCGGTGAAACGGTCACAACATGAGCCGGTGAAACGGTCACAGCATGAGGGAGCGCACCATGTCCATGGTGTCGGCCTGATCGGCGCTCTTGTCGGGGCGGTAGCGGATCACTCTGGCGAAGCGCAGAGCCATGCCGCCGGGATAGCGAGTGGACTGCTGGACCCCGTCGAAGGCGATCTCGACGACGAGCTCGGGGCGGACGACGACCGTCCAGCCGTCGGTGGGGCCTTCGGCGAGCGCGAGGAAACGTTCGGTCTGCCAGGCGAGCAGCTCGTCGGTCAGGCCCTTGAAGGTCTTGCCCAGCATGACGAATCCGCCGGTCTGCGGGTCACGGGCACCCAGATGCAGGTTGGAGAGCCTGCCCTCCCGGCGGCCGCTGCCCCACTCGACGGCAAGGACGACCAGGTCGAGAGTGTGCCGGGGTTTCACCTTGATCCAGCCGGCGCCGCGCCGCCCGGCGGCGTAGGGAGTCTGCAACGACTTGACCACCACACCCTCGTGGCCGCTCCTGATGACGTCCTTGAAGAACGCCTCGCCGATCGCGACGTCGTCGGTGACCAGGCGGGGGGTCACCAGCGCCGGGGGCACGGCCGCGGACAGCGCCGCGTGGCGTGCCTCGCCCGGCAGGTCGAGCAGGTCGGTGCCGTCCACGCGCAGGGCGTCGAAGAAGAACACGTGCAGCGGGGTCTTCCCCCGCACCCGGGTCACGTCGAGGCGGCTGGACACCCGGCCGGAGGTGACCTGGAAGGGCTCGGGGCGCCCGTCGGGACGCAGCGCGATGACCTCGCCGTCCAGAACGAGGTCCTGGGAGGACAGCGCGCGGACCGCCTCGACCAGCTCGGGCACCTGGGCGGTGATGTCGTCGAGGGTGCGGGTGAAGACGCTCACCGCATCACCGGAGCGATGGGCCTGGACTCGGACGCCGTCGAGCTTCCACTCGATCGCGGCAGGACCGCCGAGCTTGCCCAGGGCCGCGGCGACGGAGATGGCGCTCTGCGCGAGCATCGGCGACACCGGGCGGCCGACCTCCAGATGGAAGGCGCGCAACGCCTCCACCCCGCCGCTCAGCGCGGCGGCGCCGACGGCGGGCAGCCAGCCACGAAGGGTCAGTGCCCGCCGGACCTCGGCCGCCGGCACCCCGGACGCCTTCGCGACGGCTTCGATCATCACCCCGTCCAGTGCGCCCTGCCGCAGCTCGCTGCGCAGCAGCCGGGACAGGAAGGCCTGCTCCTGCCGCGTGAGCGCGCCGAACAGCTCGATGATCAGAGTCTTGCGCGCAGCCTGGGAACCGGGGCCCGCCTGGGCCTTGATGCGGTCGAGGAGGTCGTTGACCTGGCGCAGAGTGGCGGTCGCGGCCAGGCGGGGCTCCGGCGGATCCTGCAGGCCGGCCCAGCCCACGCCGATGTGGCGTTGCGGCAGCTCACCGGAGAGATAGGCGATCGCGATCTCCGCCTCGTCCGGCTCGACCCGGCCGAGCAGCTCCGCGAGATGGCCGATCTTCGCCAGCCGGGCGGAGTCGGCAGCCACGGCCGCGGAGGTGCGCGCAAGGTCGATCAACAACACAAACCCCAGCCTAAGAGCTGGGAGTGACATTTCGGGAGAGTGATCAGCTGCTTTTCGGAGCGATCCAAGCCCGGTGGCGGGCTGTTCCCCCGGTGGCGGGCCGTCCCTCCGGCGGAGGGACGGCCCGCCGGTGGAACGTCAGCTCACGCCGAGCAGGTCCACGACGAAGATGAGCGTCTCGCCCGGCTTGATACGGGCGCCGGCGCCGCGGTTGCCGTAGCCGAGGTGGGGCGGGATGGTGAGACGGCGGCGGCCGCCGACCTTCATGCCCGCGACACCCTGGTCCCAGCCGGCGATGACCTGGCCGCCGCCCAGCTGAAATTCGAAGGTGTCACCGCGGTTCCACGAAGCGTCGAACTCCTCGCCAGTGGAGAAGGCGACGCCGACGTAGTGCACGCTGACCTGGTGGCCCGGCTTGGCCTCCGGGCCGTCCCCCTCGACGATGTCGACGATCTGCAGCTCCGCGGGTGCGTCGCCCTCCGGGAAGTCGATCTCCGGCTTCTCCAGTGCCACGTGGTTCTCCTTGATCGGATATACGCCGGCCGATTTCCGACCGGCCGCACGACTCTACGGGGTCCGGCGGTCGTATGAGAGACGGAGGGACGGGACGGCCGCGGCGTCGTACCCTCGTGGAGGACCCGTGGAGGTGGAATGCGCAAGCCGTACACCCCGCAGGAGATCCTCCTCGCCGGGAAGGTCGCCGTCGTCACCGGAGCGGCGCGGGGGCTGGGGCGGGCGATCGCGGAGACGTTGCGGGAGTTCGGTGCGGAGCTGGCGCTGTGCGACCGGCATCCGATCGACGGGTTCGACGCGTTCACGATGACCATGGACGTGCGGGATCCGGTCGCGCTGGAGGTGTTCGCCCAGGCGATCGAGGAGCGCTTCGGGCGATTGGACGTGCTGGTCAACAACGCCGGCGGCACCTTTCACGCGGCCTTCGCCGACCTCTCGCCGCGTGGCGAGAGCACGCTGATCGCCGAGAACTTCACCCAGGTCACCGCGATGATCAGACGGCTGCTGCCGCTGATGTCCCCGGGCGCCTCGATCGTCAACGTGACCTCCAGCGAGGCACACCAGGCCGCGCCCGGATTCGCCGTCTACGCGGCGATGAAGGCGGCCGTGGAGAGCCTGACCCGCTCACTGGCGCTGGAGCTGGCCCCGCGCGGGATCCGGGTCAACGCCATCGCGCCCGACGCGCTCGCCACCGATGGTGAGAAGGGCGTGCGCGAGCGGATGCCGGCCGACCCGCTGCCCTTCGAGCCGGTGCGGCTGCCGCCGCTCGGTCATCTCGGCGATCCCGCGGAGGCCGGGGCGGCGGTCGCGTTCCTGGCGAGTGGGATGGCGGGATTCGTCACCGGGACGACCCTGCACGTGGACGGCGGCATCCACGCCGCGGGCGGCTGGCGGCGCACCGGCTCTGACGGAGAGGCAACAGGGAGCGCTCTCTAGGGAGAGATTGGCGCTCCCCGTCACGGCTGTCAAGGCCGTGGGCCCGCACCGTGAAATATGTCCGCCACGAGATGTTAACGTGACGCAAGTGTTGTGGGAGCGCTCCCTTGATCTTGTGTTGCGCTTTTTAGCCTCATCTGAGCTGCGGAAATGCCGGAAAGCTTGGGAGAGCGCTTTCCTTTAGAGGGGTAATGGGTAACGGCGATCGTTATCCAACGAATCGTTGACACGTAACCCCGGTGCCATCAATCTGCTCAGAGAGCGCTCTCTTCATGATCATTTATGAGGACCCTGGGAGGGTTCCATGCGTAAGTTACGTCACCGGTTCCTCGCCCCGATGGTCGCCGTGTCGGCGCTGGCCCTGGGCCTCACCGCCTGCGGCGGCGGCAACGGCGGTGGTGCCGCCGCAAGCGGCGCGGCGTCGTCCCAGCCGGGAGAGAAGATCAAACTGACCGTCGCGCTGTTCAGCGACTTCCACTACGCGCCGCTGTACGAAGAGTTCAAGAAGACCCACCCCAACGTGGAGATCGTGGAGCGCCGCACGCAGTTCAACGACCACCACACCAACCTCATCACCCAGCTGGCCACCGGTGCGGGCGCCGCGGACGTCGTCGTCGTCGAGGGCGGCTACATCGGCGCCTTCACTCCCGTGCCCGCCAAGTTCTACAACCTCAAGGACTACGGCCTGGAGCGGCGCAAGAGCGAATACCTCGACTGGAAGTGGCAGTTGGGCGTCTCCAACGACGGCTCCTCGCTCATGGGACTCGGCACCGACGTCGGCGGCCTGGCCATGTGCTACCGCCCCGACCTGTTCAAGAAGGCGGGACTGCCCGCCGACCGCGACGAGGTGTCGGCGCTCTGGCCGACCTGGGACCAGTACGTCGAGACGGGCAGGAAGTTCGCCGCGGCCAAGGTGGTGGGCGCCAAGTTCACCGACGGTCCCGGTGAGCACTTCCGCGCCATGGTCGAGCAGGCCCCCGTCGGGTTCTACGACGACCGGTACGCCATCGTCGCCGGCACCAACCCTGAAGTGCGCAAGGCCTACGACATGTCCGTGAAGATCATTGACGAGGGTCTGTCGGCCAAGCTCGCCGCCTTCACGCCGCCATGGAACACCGGGATCGCCAAGGGCACCTTCGCCACCATGGTCTGCCCCGCCTGGAAGACAGGCACGATCAAGGACCAGAAACCCGGTGAGGGCACCTGGGACATCGCCGCGGTGCCCGGCGGCGGCGGCAACCAGGGCGGCAGTCACCTGATGCTGCCCAAGCAGGGCAAGCACCCCAAGGAGGCCGCCGAGCTGATCGACCTGCTGACCAGCAAGGAAAGCCAGATCAAGCTCTTCACGGAGGCCAGCGCGCTGCCCTCACTGCCCGCCCTGTACGACGACCCGGCGGTGGCGGACTTCGTCAACCCGTACTTCGGCAACGCGCCGATCGGCAAGATCTTCACCAGTGCGGCGAAGGCGCTCAAACCGCAGCACGTGGGCCCCAAGGCCGGTGACATCCTGCAGGCGTTCAACAACGCCCTCCAACGGATCGAGCAGGGCAAGCAGAACACCGAGGAGGCCTGGACGCAGGCGCTGAAGGACGTCGGCAGGATCAAGTAGCCCGCCCTTCCCCAGTCGGTCGGTCCCGCACCGACCGGCCGGTCCAGTCCTGGCCGGTCCAGCCGCGACTGATCCAGCCCCGGCCGGTCCCGTCCCGTCGGCTCCCGTCCCGGCCGACCTAGCCTCGGCCGGTCCCGTTCCGTCGGCTCCCGTCCCGGCCGATCTAGCCCTGGCCGGTCCAGCCCCGGCCTCCCGCCTCCCGCTCGCCGCCTCCGGCGAATCGTGGCCCGCTCGCGGCTCCCCGGCCAGTCGCCGTCCGCTTCCCGCCTCCCCAACGAATCGCCGAAAGGAGCTGTCATGGCCACCCGCGCCCCCGAGCGCCTGGCGGCGGTCCCACCGGACAGACCGGTGCGATCTCGCCGCCTCCGCCGCCGCCTGGTCCACCAGCTCGACGTCAAAGGCTCGCCGTACGCCTATGTGGCCCCGTTCTTCCTGTTGTTCTCCGCGTTCGGGCTGTTCCCCCTGGCCTACACCGCCTGGGTGAGCCTGCACGAGTGGACGCTGATGTCGGACGAGCACGCCTTCGTCGGCCTGGACAACTTCAGGACACTGCTCGTCGACGACTACTTCTGGAACGCCACCTTCAACACCCTGTCCATCGGAGTGCTGTCCACCGTCCCGCAACTGCTGCTGGCCATCTGGCTGGCCCACCTGCTCAACCGGCCGCTGCGGGCGCAGACCTTCTTCCGCATCACGTTGCTGCTGCCCAACGTGACCAGCGTGGTCGCGGTGGTGGTCATCTTCAGCCAGCTGTTCGGCCGGGACTTCGGTGTGATCAACTGGATGCTGTCGTGGTTCGGCGTCGGCGGCGTCGCCTGGAACGAGGGGGTGGCGACCTCCCACGTCGCCATCTCCATCATGATCATGTGGCGATGGACCGGCTACAACGCGCTGATCTTCCTGGCGGCCATGCAGGCCGTACCGCGCGAGCTCTATGAGGCGGCTACCATCGACGGTGCGAGCGGGCCCACCCAGCTTCGCAAGATCACCATTCCGATGATCAAGCCCACGATCGTCTTCGTCGTCATCACCTCGACGATCGGCGCCATGCAGGTCCTCGCCGAACCGCTGCTGTTCGGCTCCTACAGCATCTCCGGCGGGCCGGACCGGCAGTACCAGACGCTCTCGCTGTTCATCTACGAGAACTTCGTCAAGCTCGACCTGGGCTACGCCTCCGCCATCTCCTGGATGATGTTCGTCTTCATCATCCTGATCGCCGGCGTCAACTATCTGCTCACCCGCCGCGCACAGGGAGGACTGACGTGAGCGCGCACACCGCCCCCGGAGGCAGGCGCTCCGGCGCCGCCCGCCGGCTCACCTACCTCACGCTGACCGCGGTGGCGTTCTTCTCGGCGCTGCCGCTCTACTACAGCGTCGTGGTGGCCTCCCGCGACAACGCGGCGCTGGCGGAGGTCCCACCCCCGCTGCTGCCCGGCGGCAACTTCTTCGCCAACATCGCCCGTGTCTTCGACACCGTCCCCTTCGCCATGGCGATGGTCAACTCCGTCCTGGTCTCCGGCTCCATCGCCCTGGCGGTGATGTTCTTCTCCACACTGGCCGGGTTCGCCTTCGCCAAGCTGCGCTTCCGCGGCAGGAACGCCCTGCTCTTGCTCACCGTGGCGACCATGATGGTGCCGACCCAGCTCGGGATCATCCCGCTGTACATGCTGATGGTGAAGCTGGAGTGGACCGGCGGCATGTACGCGCTGATCGTGCCGGCGTTGGTCAACGCGTTCGGCGTGTTCTTCATGACCCAGTACCTGTCGCGGGCACTGCCGACCGAGCTGCTGGAGGCCGGCCGGGTCGACGGCTGCACCACCTGGGGCCTGTTCTGGCACGTCGTGCTCCCGGCCGCCCGTCCCGCGGCGGCCGTGCTCGGCATGCTCACCTTCATGTCGGCCTGGAACGACTATTTCTGGCCGCTGGTCGTCCTGACCCCGGAGAATCCGACGGTGCAGGTCGCCCTGTCCACTCTGGCCAGCGGATACGTCAACGACTACGTGCTCGGCCTGGCGGGCACCGCGCTCGGCACCCTGCCGCTGGTCGCGGTGTTCGCCCTGCTCGGCAAGCAGATCATCGGAGGAATCATGCAAGGAGCTGTCAAGGGATGACCGTCGTCGGCATTCGGGGGGCCTCCCTCACACAGGGGCGCGCGGACTTCCCCACCGGTTTCGTCTGGGGCGCGGCCACCGCGTCCTACCAGATCGAGGGCGCCGTCAAGGAGGACGGCAGGCAGCCCTCCATCTGGGACACCTTCTCCGTCACGCCGGGCAAGGTCGTCGGGGGTGACACCGGCGACGTGGCCTGCGAGCACTATTTCCGCTACGCCGACGACGTCCGGTTGATGAGCGAGCTGGGCCTTGCCGCCTATCGCTTCTCCGTCGCCTGGCCGCGCGTCCAACCTGACGGCACCGGCCCGATCAACCTCCGGGGCCTGGACTTCTACAGCCGGTTGGTCGACAGGCTGCTGGAGGCCGGGATAACGCCGTACGCCACCCTCTACCACTGGGACCTGCCCCAGCCCCTGGAGGACGCCGGCGGCTGGCTCGAGCGGGACACCGCCCACCGGTTCGCCGACTACGCGCGCGCCGTGCACCAGCGGCTGGGGGATCGGGTCCAGCACTGGACCACCCTCAACGAGCCGTGGGTGTCGGCCTTCCTCGGCTACGGCAACGGGGTGCACGCGCCGGGCCGTAAGGATCCCGCCGCCGCTCTGCGCGCGGCCCATCACCTGCTGCTGGGACACGGGCTGGCGACGCAGGCGCTGCGCGCCGGGGGAGCCGAGGAGATCGCGCTGGTGCTCAACCTCGCGCCGGTGATCACCCCGGCGCAGGTGAGCGACCCCGCGGCCGAACCGTCGCCGGCGGACGCCGAGGCGGTGAACCGGATCGACGCCCTGCTCGCCCGGCAGTTCCTCGACCCGGCGCTGCGCGGGCGCTATCCCTCGGAGGTGCTCGCCATCGCCGAGCGCAACGGCGGCCTGGCCCACATTCGCGACGGCGATCTGACGACCATCAACCAGCCGATCGAACTGGTCGGTATCAATTACTACAACCCGTGCGTGGTCGAGTCCGCCTCCGGGGAGGTCGCCGACGCGGCGTGGCCGGGCAGCGAGGACGTCCGCTTCTGCACAGTTGACGCACCGGTCACCGCGATGGGCTGGCCGATCGTGCCCGACGGGCTGTCGCGCCTGCTCCTGCGGCTGGCCGACGACTATCCCGAGGTCGGTCTGATCATCACCGAGAACGGCGCCGCCTTCGACGACGTCGTCGAGGACGGCCGGGTCCACGACACCGGCAGGACCGGTTACCTGGACGGCCATCTACGTGCCGTGCACGCCGCGATCGCCGCGGGCGCGGACGTGCGGGGCTATCTGGTCTGGTCGCTGCTGGATAATTTCGAGTGGGCCGAGGGATATCGGCGTAGGTTCGGCATCGTGCACGTCGACTTCGCCACCCAGCGGCGCCTGCTCAAGGACAGCGCGCTGTGGTATCGCGAGGTCATCAAGCGCAACGGACTGCGGGAGAACTAGATGAGACGACCCACCTTGGAGGCGGTCGCCGCCCGTGCCGGGGTCTCCCGGTCGACCGTCTCCCGGGTGGTGAACGGCCAGACCACGGTCACCCCGGACATCCGCGACATGGTGATGCGGGCGGTGAACGAGCTGGGCTACGTTCCCAACGGCGCCGCGCGCAACCTCGTCACCCAGCGGACCAACTCGGTCGCGCTGGTCGTCTCGGAGCCTCCGAACCGGGTCTTCTCCGACGATCCGATGTTCTCCACCGTGATCCGCTCGGCCAGCATCGAGCTGGAGGCCGTCAACATGCAGGTCGTCCTGCTGCTGGCCGGCTCTCCGGAGAGCCACACCCGGGTGGAGCACTACATCGCCGGCGGCCACGTGGACGGCGTCATGCTCGTGTCGAGCCACGGCGCCGACCCGCTGCCCGTCGCGCTCACCCGGTTGCGCGTCCCGGTCGTCTCGTACGGCAGGCCGGCGGTGCCGGTCGCCATCCCGTACGTGGACGGCGACAACGTGGCCGGCGCGGCCAGCGCCGTGAGCCACCTGCTGGAGCGGGGCAGACGCCGGATCGCCACCATCGCCGGCCCGCTGGACATGATCGGCGGCCAGGACCGGCTGGCCGGATACCGGCAGGTGCTCCGCGACTCCGACCGCCGCTCCATCATCGCGGTCGGCGACTTCACCCGGGAGTCCGGCGCGGTCGCCATGCGCCAGCTCCTGGCCGACGACCCGGAGCTGGACGCGGTGTTCGCCGCCAACGACCTGATGGCGATCGGCGCCATGCACGCGCTGCGCCAGGCGGGGCGCCGCATCCCCGACGACGTCGCGATCGTCGGCTACGACGACATCGAGGCCGCCCGCTACACCGATCCGCCGCTCACGACAGTCCACAACCCGCACGCGGAGCAGACCGCGGCGATGGTGCGCCTGCTGCTCGGCCTGCTGTCGGACGGCCCGGCCGATCCGCTGGTCATGCCCACCGAGCTCGTCGTCAGGTCGTCCTCGTAGACTCCCGCACGACCAGCTCGGTGGGGAGCACCACCGAAGCCCTCTCCCGGGTGTCCAGCAGCATCCGCGCCAGCCGCCGCCCCATCTCGACGGTCGGCTGCCGGACGGTGGTCAGCGGGGGTTCGGCGTAGGCCGCGGCCGGTATGTCGTCGAAGCCGACGACCGCGACGTCGCCGGGGACCTCCCGGCCGGCCCGGCGCAGTGTCCGCAGCGCCCCCAGCGCCATCAGGTCGTTGGCCACGAACACCGCGTCCAGTCCCGGGTCGTCGGCCAGGAGCTGGCGCATGGCGACCGCGCCGGACTCCCGGGTGAAGTCGCCGACCGCGATGATGGAGCGGCGGTCGGAGTCGCGAAGGACATTGCGGTAGCCGGCCAGCCGGTCGAGCCCGGCGATCATGTCCTGGGGGCCGGCGATGGTGGCGATCCGGCGGCGCCCCTGCTCCACCAGGTGCCGGACCGCACGCTCGGCGCCACCGATGTTGTCCATGTCAACGTACGGCAGGCCGCCGGGCACGCCCGGACGGCCGCTGCAGACCACCGGCACGCCCCGCCGGGTCAGGATTCCCGGGAGCGGGTCCGCCCCGTGCATCGACGCGACGATCACGCCGTCCACGTGGCCGTTGGTGGCGTAGCGCTCGACCCGGTGGTAGCTCCCGTCCGGGCCGGTGAGCATCAGCACGAGCTGTTTGTCGGCCTCCTCGATCTCCATGCTGACCCCCCGGATGATCCCGGCGAAGGTCGGGTCGTCGGAGAAGACGCGGGTCGCGGGTTCGGGGAAGACCAGGGCGATCGAGTCGGCCCGCTGGGTGACCAGGCTCCGCGCCGCCTGGTTGGGGACGTAGCCCAGCTCCTCCACGGCACGGTTGACCGCCTCGCGGATCCGCGGGGCCACCCGGGTCGAACCGTTGATCACCCGCGAGGCGGTCGCCCGGGACACCCCTGCCCGGGCGGCCACCTTCTCCAGAGTCGGCCGGGGCCTCACAGCCCGTTCCGGCGCACGACCTCGCGGTACCACAGCGCGCTGTCTTTGGGGATGCGGTTCTGGGTGGTGTAGTCGACGTGCACGATGCCGAACCGCTTGGCGTAGCCCTCGGCCCACTCGAAGTTGTCCAGCAGCGACCAGACGAGATATCCGCGCAGGTCGGCGCCGCCCTCGATGGCCGCGTGGGCGGCGCGCAGGTGGCCGTCGAGATAGGACAGGCGGCCGGCGTCGTCGATCCGGCCGTCCTCGACGACGTCGTCGAAGGCGGCGCCGTTCTCGGTGATGACCAGCGGGGTGCCGGGGTAGTCGCGCGACAGCCGCAGCAGGAGGTCGGTCAGCCCGAACGGCTGGACCGGCCAGCCCATCGCGGTCCTCGGCACGTCGGGACGGGGGAAGGCGACCCCCTCGGTGCCCGGGTAGACCGGGTTGGCCGGCTCGCCGGTGCGGGCGGCCACGGTGTGCGGGTGGTAGAAGTTCACGCCCAGCAGGTCGATCGGCTGGCCGATGGTCTCCAGGTCGCCGTCCTGGACGAAGGACCAGTCGGTGAAACGGCGGGCCCGTTCCACCACGTCGGCGGGGTACTCCCCGCGCAGCACCGGGTCCAGGAAGATGCGGTTCTGCAGGCCGTCCACGATGGACGCCGCCTCGGCGTCGTCGCCGAGCACCGGCGCGAGGTTGAGCGTGATGCCGATCTGGTCCGCGCCCGCCGCACGCAGCGCCTTGACCGCCAGCCCGTGGCCGAGCAGCAGGTGGTGGGTGGCGACGAAGCCCAGCTCCGGCTCGGTGCGCCCCGGTGCGTGGATGCCCGAGGCATAGCCGAGGAATGCCGAGCACCACGGCTCGTTCAGCGTGGTCCACGTCTCGACTCGATCACCCAGTCGTGAGTGTACGATCGCCGCGTAATCGGCGAACCGCTCGGCGGTCTCCCTGCTGGTCCAGCCGCCCCGATCCTCCAGGGTCTGCGGCAGATCCCAGTGGTAGAGCGTCACGATCGGGGTGATGCCGGTCCCGTGCAGCTCGTCCACCAGGCGATCGTAGAAGTCCAGGCCGCGCGGGTTGGCCGGACCGGAGCCGTCGGGCTGGACGCGCGGCCAGGAGATGGAGAAGCGGTAGGCGTGCAGGCCCAGGTCGCCCATGAGGCGGACGTCGTCGGCGTAGCGGTGGTAGTGGTCGCAGGCCACGTCGCCGGTGTGCCCGGCGTGCACCTTGCCGGGGGTCCGGGAGAAGGTGTCCCAGATGGAAGGGCCTCTGCCGTCCTCCCGAGACGCGCCCTCGATCTGGTAGGCCGCGGTGGCCGCGCCCCAGACGAAGCCCTCGGGAAACCTCAGCACGCCGGAGTCCTCGAGGACGAGGGACTTTTCGGCGGACATGGTCATCTCTTCACCGCTCCATTCTGTTCGGCAGGGTCTCTGAGAGCGCTCTCACGAGCATCACGGTTCATTAAGCGGTGCGTCAAGAAATCTAGGGCTGTAACTGTAATATCACAGTTATTGACATCGACAAATGGGCAGACAATTCTTCCAGAGAGCGCTCTCACACTTCCCGGCAACTTTATCTGGAGGAAGGTCCATGTCGCTCCTCTCACGGGCCAATCGCGTCACCTTGGTGGCGAGCACCATTGGGCTGGCGCTGGTCGCCACCGCCTGCGGATCCTCGGGGACCGCCAAGCCATCGGCGGGCGGAGGCGGCAGCGCGTCGGCCGATTGCGCGGCCTTCGCCAAGTACGGTGACCACGCGGGTAAGACCGTCAGCATCTACTCCCCGATCCGTGACACCGAGGCCGACCTCTTCGAGCAGGCGTGGAAGCCGTTCGCGAAGTGCACGGGAATGAAGATCAGCTATGAGGGCACCGGCGAGTTCGAGGCCCAGATCCAGGTGCGCGCCGACGGCGGCAACCCGCCGGACATCGCCTTCTTCCCGCAGCCGGGCCTGCTGGAGCGTTTCGCCAAGGCCGGCAAGCTCAAGCCCGCCTCGGCCGAGGTCAAGAGGCTGACCGACGAGGGCTGGTCGCCCGACTGGGCCAAGTACGCGACCGTCGGCGGCACCTTCTACGGCGCGCCGCTGGGTGCCAGTGTGAAGTCCTTCGTCTGGTACTCGCCGAAGATGTTCAAGGAGAAGGGCTGGGCCGTCCCCACGACCTGGGACGAGCTGATGACGCTCACCAACACGATCGCCGGCACCGGGATCAAGCCGTGGTGCGCGGGCATCGAGTCCGGTGACGCGACCGGCTGGCCGGCCACGGACTGGATCGAGGACATCCTGCTCCGCGAAGTGGGCCCCGAGGGCTACGACGACTGGGTGAGCCACAAGCTCCACTTCAACGATCCCAAGGTCGTCGCGGCGGTGGACAAGGTCGGCGCCATCCTCAAGAACGAGAAGTTCGTCAACGGCGGCTACGGCCCGGTCAAGTCGATCGCCAGCACCGCCTTCCAGGAGGGCGGCGTCCCGATCACGCAGGGCAAGTGCGCGATGCACCGCCAGGCGTCCTTCTACGCCAACTTCTGGCCCGAGGGCACCAAGGTGGCCGAGGACGGCGACGTGTTCGCCTTCTACCTGCCGGGCAACGACCCGGCCAAGAAGCCGGTCCTCGGCGCGGGCGAGTTCGTGGCGGCCTTCGCCGACCGTCCCGAGGTCCAGGCCGTGCAGGCCTACCTCGCCTCGGCGGAGTTCCCCGCGGCCCGGATGAAGCTGGCGACCTACGTCACCGCACGCAAGGGCGTCGACCCGGCCCTGGCGCAGAACCCGATCGACAAGCTCTCCATGCAGATGCTGCAGGATCCGAACACGGTCTTCCGCTTCGACGGCTCGGACCTGATGCCGGCCGCGGTCGGCGCCGGCACCTTCTGGAAGGGCATGACCGACTGGATCAACGGCAAGGACACCAAGACGGTCCTCGACTACATCGACGCCTCCTGGCCAAAGTCCTGATATTTACCGATATGTCCGGTTCTGTGTAGCCTGCGGGACCGGACACGTCACCCCTCGGCACGATCCTTCCGGGAGATCTCTCCGAATGGACTTCGACTTCGCCGCCGAACAGCCCAAGTTCGTCCAACTGCTGATCGGCGTCGCCGCGTTCCTCGTGGTGGTCGCGGTGATCCTGTTGCTGGTCGACCGCGCCCCGATGCGGCGGCGGGCCTGGTCCCACGCGACGATCCTGCTCCTGCCCGCCCTCGCCCTCCTCGGCATCGGCCTGGTGGTGCCCGCCGTACGGACGACCCTGCTGTCGTTCATGAGCGGCGACGGCCTGCGGTGGGTGGGCCTGGACAACTACGCCTGGATGTTCACCCAGCCCGAGGCCCTGACCGTGTTGCGCAACACGCTCATCTGGGTCCTGCTCGTACCGCTGCTGGTCACCTCGGTCGGGCTGGTCTACGCGGTCCTGGTGGACCGCACCCGCTTCGAGTCGCTCGCCAAGTCGCTGGTGTTCCTGCCGATGGCGATCTCGTTCGTCGGCGCGGGCATCATCTGGCGGTTCGTCTACGCCTACCGCGCCGAGGACCAGGACCAGATCGGCCTGCTCAACCAGCTCGTCGTCGCCCTGGGCGGCGAGCCCCAGCAGTGGCTGCAGAACCCCCCGCTGAACACGCTGTTCCTCATCGTGGTCATGGTCTGGATCCAGTCGGGCTTCGCCACCGTGGTGCTCTCGGCTGCGATCAAGGGAATCCCGGCGGAGATCGTCGAGGCCGCCCGGCTGGACGGGGCGGGCCCGCTGCAGATGTTCTTCCGGGTGACGCTGCCGAGCATCCGTTCGGCCGTGATCGTGGTGCTGGTCACCCAGTCGATCGGCACGCTGAAGCTGTTCGACATCGTCCGCACGATGACCGGCGGCCAGTTCGACACCAGCGTCATCGCCAACGAGATGTACAACCAGGCGTTCCGCTACGGCGAGACGGGCAAGGGCGCGGCGCTCGCGGTCTTCCTGTTCGCGCTGGTGACGCCGATCGTGATCTACCAGATCCGCCGGCGCCGGGAGGCCCGGTGAGCGGGCGGACCGAGGCGGCCGGCATGCACGGCGCCAGGGGAACGTGCCCGACGAAGGAGTCCACGTGACCACATTGACCCAGTCCGTGGCGCGGGCCGGGGCCGTCACGGCGCCGCAGCGCGTCCGCAGGCGGCTGACCAGCCGGGTCGCCAGCGCCGTCGCGATCGTCATCGCGGTCCTGTGGACCACCCCGACCTTCGGCCTGCTGCTGTCCTCGCTGCGCCCGGAGGACCAGATCAAGTCCACCGGCTGGTGGACGTTCTTCTCCGACCCGCAGCTCACGCTGGAGAACTACCGGGAGGTGCTGTTCGGCACCTCCTCGTCCTCCGGTCAGATGATGAGCTTCCTGATCAACTCGATCGTCATCACGATCCCCTCGGTGCTCTTCCCGCTGGCCCTGGCCACCTTCGCCGCCTACGCGCTGTCCTGGCTGCCCTTCCGGGGTCGTGACTGGATCTACATCGGCATCTTCGCGCTGCAGATCGTGCCGCTGCAGATGGCGCTGGTCCCGCTGCTGTCGTTCTTCTCCCAGGGGGTGGACGTCTTCGGCCTGCAGGTGCTCCCCGCCTGGAACCTGGAGGGGCCCGCCCGTTTCGTCCAGGTCTGGTTTGCGCACACCTGCTTCGCGCTGCCGCTGGGCATCTTCCTGATCCACAACTTCATGTCCGAGCTGCCCGGCGAGCTCATGGAGGCCGCGAGGGTGGACGGCGCCACCCACGGCACGATCCTGCGCAAGCTCGTCCTGCCCCTGGTCGGGCCCGCGCTGGCGGCCTTCGGCATCTTCCAGTTCCTGTGGGTCTGGAACGATCTGCTGGTGGCCCTGATCTTCGCCGGGGGCACCGCGGAGAACGCCCCCATGACGGTACGGCTGGCGCAGATGGCCGGCACCAAGGGCAACGAGTGGCAGCGCCTGACCTCCGGCGCCTTCGTCTCGGTGGTCATCCCGCTGATCGTCTTCCTGTCGATGCAGCGTTACTTCGTCCGGGGGCTGCTCGCGGGCAGCGTCAAGGGCTGAGCCGGCCCGGAGGCGGCGGTGTCGTCCGGGGCGGCGGGCTCCTCGATCCCCGGGCGGCCGGGGGTCGTGGGCCGCGTGGCGGTCTCGTCGTAGAGTCCGGCGGACGGCGGCACCTCGACGACCACGGTGTCGGCGGGCCCGGGGGTTCCGTCGATCACGGCGCGGGCGTGGTCGAGGTGCGAGGCCGCGACCAGCACGTCGTAGCGGCCGGCGACAATCGCGCTGCGCGAGGCGAAGTCCCGCTTGCCGCCGGTGAAGAAGTGGTTGATGAACCCGAACGCGGCTCCCATCACCGCGCCCCAGAGCGCCGCCCACAGCACGAGCACGATGAACGACATCGTGGTGGAGGTGAACAGCCCGAGGAACATCCCGACCACGGCGCCGAAGGCCACACCGCTTCCCGCTCCGGTGAGCGCGGCGCGTCCGTTGGTCATCCTGCCGGTGACCGTCTCCTCCAGCTTCAGGTCGCTGCCCACGATCGCCACATGCTCGACGGGGAAGCCCGCGTCGGACAGCGAGTCCACCGCTCGCTGCGCGGCCAGGTAGTTGTCATAGCCGACCAGGACTCTGCGGTCGACGACGACCTGCGTGGCCAGGGGGATGGAGAGCTTTGCCATGTCCGTTCGCCTTCCCGTGCCTAGGGGGTGATCCGGCCTGGCGACTACCCCATGCCCGGCCGACAATGCACGGATCGGCCCGGGACCTTGTGTCATCGGAGGGCATGTAATACTTTCAAATGAAAGCTTTTCATACGAAAGCGGACAGAGGGGGACAAACACCCATCTCTACTGTTAAGGTTCTTAAGGGAAAGGCGCCGCCGGCAGGCGGCGACACAGGTTGTCCGGCGTTAGGTCCGTGAAGGAACCTGCAATGATCGCATTCATCGTGATGATCCAGGCAGTACTCGCGCTTACCGGGCTGATGGCGATGTGCCGCCTCACCCGATATGCGGGCCGGTCGCTGTGCTCACGTGAGCGTCACGGTCACATGGTGGGGGCGCGGCGGCCCCACTGACCGCCTGCCGGCCTGCGCTGACGTCATGCGGGCGGGTGCCGGCACCATGATTTTCCAACCACGGGTTTCCGACCACGGGAGACGGCGGAGCCGTCAGGCGCCGCCGTCCCGCGGAAGCTACCAGCTCTGGTGGAGCGGCATGCCCTCGGTGTAGCCCGAGGAGCTCTGGACGCCGACCACCGCGCGCTCGTGGAACTCCTCCAGCGTGGCGGCGCCCGCGTAGGTGCACGAGGAGCGCAGACCGGCCACGATGGCGTCGATCTGGTCCTCGACGCTGGGACGGGCCGGGTCGAGATACATCCTGGAGGTCGAGATGCCCTCCTCGAACAGCGCCTTGCGGGCCCGGTCGAAGGGGGAGTCCTCGGCGGTGCGCAGCTTCACCGCGCGGGCCGAGGCCATGCCGAAGTTCTCCTTGTACTTGCGCCCGTCGGGGGCGGTGCGGGTGTCCCCGGGAGACTCATAGGTTCCGGCGAACCAGGAGCCGATCATCACGTTGGCCGCTCCGGCGGCCAGGGCGAGCGCCACGTCACGCGGATGCCGGACCCCGCCGTCGGCCCAGACGTGGCGGCCGAGCCGGCGGGCCTCGGCGGAGCACTCCAGGACGGCGGAGAACTGCGGGCGGCCGACGCCGGTCATCATCCGGGTGGTGCACATGGCGCCCGGTCCGACGCCGACCTTGAGGATGTCGGCTCCGGCCTCGACCAGGTCGCGCACGCCCGCGGCGGTGACCACGTTGCCCGCCGCGATCGGCACGCCCGGGTCGAGCGCCCTGATCGACCTCAGCGCGCTGAGCATCTTCTCCTGATGGCCGTGGGCGGTGTCCACCACCAGGCAGTCGACCCCGGCGCCGAGCAATTCCTTGGCCTTGGCGGCCACGTCGCCGTTCACGCCGACGGCGGCGGCGACGCGCAGCCTGCCCGCGGCGTCGAGAGCGGGCTTGTACAGGGTGGCGCGCAGCGCGCCCGTCCGGGTCAGGATGCCGACCAGGCGCCCGTCGTCGTCGACGATCGGAGCGAGCCGGTGGCGGCCCCCGTGGAGCCGGTCGAAGGCCTCGCGCGGGTCGAGCCCGGCCGGCAGGGTGAGCAGATGGTCGGACATGACCTGGGAGAGCTGGGTGTACATGTCCACGCCGCCGCAGTCGCTCTCGGTGACCACGCCGATCGGGCGGTTCTCCCAGTCGACGATGATGATCGCGCCATGGGCCCGCTTGGGCAGCAGGTTGAGCGCCTCTCCGACGGTGTCGTGCGGGGTGAGCGTGAGCGGCGTGTCGTGGACCAGATCCCGGGACTTGACCCAGCCGACGACGTCCGTGACCACGTCGGTCGGGATGTCCTGGGGAATCACGGTGATGCCGCCGCGCCGGGCGATGGTCTCGGCCATCCGGCGTCCGGCCACCGCCGTCATGTTGGCGACGACGATGGGAATCGTGGTGCCGGTGCCGTCGCCGGTCGACAGGTCGACGGCGAGCCGGGAACCGACGGAGGAGCGCGACGGCACCATGAACACGTCGCTGTAGGTCAGGTCGTAGGCTGGCGCCATCTCATTGAGAAACTTCACGTTCGTCCACCTTATCCGGTGAATAGTCCAAAGAGAGCGTTCCCTGTTTGGGGGGTGCTCAAGAGGGTTCACCGGTCGAGGCGGGCACTAAGATCCCATTTGCGCGAATTCAACGGGATGGCCATGAGGAGGCGCTGTGATCGTTGTTGATCGGCCCGAAATGATCGTCGTGGGCCATGCTGTACGGACCTCGAACGCCGAGGAGGCGGAGCCGGGCCGGGGACGGCTCGGCGCGCTGTGGGCGCGGGCGGGGGCTCCCGGAGCCTTCGCGCACGTTCCCGGCCGGGTGGACGAGAACATCTACGCGGTGCTGACCGACTACGAGAGCGATCACCACGGCTCCTACACACAGATCGTCGGGGTGGCCGTGCGCACCGCCGCCGCGCTGCCCGAGGGCATGGTCGCGGTCCGGGTGCCCGGGGTCCCGGCGCTGAAGCTGGAGGCCCGCGGGCCGATGCCGGCGGCGCTGCTGGAGGCCTGGCAGCAGCTGTGGAAGCACACCGAGTCCGGTGGCACCCCGCCCCGCGCCTTCACCACCGACCTGGAGGTCCACCACCCGGCGGGCGTGGACCTCTACGCCGCCGTCTTCCCGTCGATGGGCTGAGCGCCTCCGCCCCGAGCGGGCCAGGCGGGGTTCACGGCGCTATTCGTCCTCGTCGTCCGGCGGGTCGGACATCCGCCAGCCCGCGATGAGCGACGGCATGATGACGTGCGTCGCCAGCAGGCCGAACATGAGCATGACGATCGCCGCCGCCGGGATCCGGATGACCATCTCCCCGCTGGGCATGGCGGACAGCAGCAGCACACCGAAGGCGACGAGGGTCACCGTCGTCGCCCGGTGGGCCTCGGCCTGGATCTTCCGGCGCTCGCGGGACTGGCGTTCGTCGAGGTGGCGTTCGGCCAGACCGACCACCCCGCGGGTGGCCCCGACCAACGCCGAGTAGACCACGACGTAGATCACCAGCGCGGCCCCGCCGAGGGCGAAGGTGGTCCACATGGCGGTCGCGCTCGGCGCCAGGTAGTAGCACACGATCGCGCTGATCCAGATCAGTCCGGCGGCCGCGGCACCCACGCCGACGAGGAGCCGGCGGCGCCCGCGGGTGGCGTACCAGGAGCGCGGCGGCCAGTCGCGGTAGCGGGCCTCCAGCTGCCCGGGGGTCAACTCACCCATCACTTCACCTCACTGCCCAGCCGGGGGAACGGCCTCAACGAGAAGACGACTTCCAGCGGCACCTCGAAGTATTCGGCGATGCGCAGGGCGAGGAACAGGCTGGGGCTGTACTCGCCGCGCTCAAGGTAGCCGATCGTCTGATAGTGGACGCCCAGCGCGCTCGCCAGGTCCTTGCGCGAGACACCGCGTTCGGCTCTCAGCACGGAGATCCGGTTGTATACGTCTTCGGCGGCCATCGCAGCAGTCTCCCAGCGTTCACGAGCCCTGTGCCGCAAGCCGGCGCGCGGCCAGCCGCGACCCCGACTCCCGCCGGGTCGTGCGGCGGATCAGCCTCGGCGCCAGCAGCATCCCGGCGACCGCCCACGCCGCCAGCGCGGCGGCCACCCAGGGCAGGCGCCAGCTCCCGCCGATCTCGGCGGCCAGCATGGAGTCGGGCAGGAACGCCGCGCGCAGGCCGAGTCCCTGCCAGTAGAGCGGGAACGCCTGGGAGATCCACCGGACCGGTTCGGGCATGAACGTGATGGGGAGCATGACCCCCGAGGTGACCATCAGGACCATCATCGGCAGCCCCAGGATCCTGGCCGCGGTCTTCGGCCCGGGGACCAGGCAGCCGATGACCGCTCCCAGCGGCACCACTGCGACCGTGCCGAGCAGCAGCACCCAGGCCAGGGTCGGCCAGTCGCGGGGCGGGGTGACCCCGCCCACGGCGACGCCGGTGCCCACGATCAGCACGCACTGCACGGCGACCTGGCACAGGAAGGTCACCGCCCGCCCGACGAGATAGGCCGGGACCCCGCCGGGGACGGTCCGCAGCCGCAGGAGCGTCCCCTCCTCGCGGTCGGTGGCGATCGCCATCGGAAGCGTCATCAGGCCGTTGGAGAAGACGGTGAAGGCCAGGAACCCGACCGTCATGAACGTGCCCTGGGAGACGCCCGTCCCCGGCACCGGCTTGTCGCCGATCCACAGCACCAGCAGGGCGAAGACGCCCACCGTGCCGACCAGGGTGGTGAGCAGCTCCTTGCGGTCCCCGACCAGGTGAAGCTGCTCTGTCCAGCCCCGTCGCAGGCCGATGCGCAGTGTCCTGACGTTCATGCCGCCCTCCCGATCAGATTCAGGTAGTTCTCCTCCAGCGACGGGCGCCGGATCTCCAGGCCGGGCACCGGGCCCTCGAACCTGCGGTGCAGCTCCCACGCCACCCGGGACGGGTCGGGTGTGGTCAGCACCCGCTCCCGGCCGTCCTCCAGCCAGCGCACGTGCGAGCCGGCCTGTACGGCCTCCGCCAGCTCGGACGGGGTCCCGCACACGGCGATCTCCCCGTCGACCAGGATCGCGGTCCGGTGCGCCAGCTTCTCGGCCTCGGCGAGATCGTGCGTGGTCAGCAGCACCGTGATGCCCTCGTCCGCGGACAGTTTCCTGATCAGCAGGTGGAACTCCCGGCGCGCCTCCGGGTCGAATCCGGTCGTCGGCTCGTCCAGGAAGAGCAGCTCGGGGCGGCCCACGATGCCCAGCGCGACGTCCAGCCGGCGGCGCTGGCCGCCCGACAGGCGGCTCGCCCGCTGCCCGGCCTGCGCGGTCAGGCCGAGCGCGGCCAGCAGCTCGTCCGGGTCACGGGGGTCGTCGTAGAACTCGCCGATGTGGGCCAGGAGGTCCCTGGCGCTCCACCTCGGATGGTCGCGCCAGCTCTGCACCACGATCCCGAGCCGGGCCCGCCAGGCGTCGGAGCCGTGCACGGGGTCGGCCCCCAGCACGCTCACCTCGCCCGCCGACCTGTTCCTGAAGCCCTCCAGGATCTCGATCGTGGTGGTCTTGCCCGCCCCGTTGGGTCCGAGCAGCGAGAAGATCTCGCCGCGCTCGATCCGGAGGTCGACTCCCCGCAACACCTCGGTCGCGCCGTACGTCATCCGCAGCCCGCGAACGCTCACCGCAGTACTCATGTGTATGAATGTAGTACACCTACTACATTTACAACAACTTCTACGACAAAGGGCGGTACGCCTGCGCCAGGCGTACCGCCCTTGAAGGGGGAGGATCGGGTCAGGCGAGCACGCCCGCCGCGCGCAGCTCCGCGGCGGCCTCCGCCGGCAGACCCCAGGAGGACAGGTCCGCCAGCCGGGTCGCGGGGGAGAGGTCCTGTCCGGCCGTGCCGAGCAGGCGCGGCGCGGGCGCGGGCTGCCGGACGCCGCCGACCTCGACGAAGGCGCCCCTGGCCTTGTTGTGCGGGTGGTCGGCGGCCTCGCCCATCTCCAGCACGGGGGAGACGCAGGCGTCTGAGCCGTCGAAGACCGCCTCCCACTCGGCGCGGGTCCTGGACCTGAACGCCTCGGCCAGCCGCTCGCGCAGCGCCGGCCACTGGGACCGGTCGCCCCGGTCGGGAAGGTCGGAAAGGCCCATCAGCGAGACCATCTCCGCCCAGAACTGCGGCTCCAGCGAGCCGACCGCGAGGAACTTGCCGTCGGCGGTCTCGTAGGTGTCGTACATGGGTGCGCCGGTGTCGAGCAGGTTGGTTCCGCGCGGGCCCCAGAAGCCGCTCTGGACGCCGTGGTAGAACATCGCGAACAGCGCCGCCGCCCCGTCGACCATGGCCGCGTCGATCACCCGGCCCTCGCCGGTCCGCTCCCGCTCGATGAGCGCCAGCAGCACGCCGTACGCCAGCATGAGGCCGCCGCCCGCGAAGTCGCCGAGGATGTTGATCGGCGGGGTGGGCTTGCCGCCCTCGCGGCCCAGCATCGACAGGACGCCGGAGATCGCGATGTAGTCGATGTCGTGCCCGGCGGTCGGCGCCAGCGGGCCGTCCTGGCCCCAGCCCGTCATCCGCCCGTAGATGAGGCGAGGGTTGACCGCGTGCAGGTCGGCGGGGCCGATGCCGAGCCGCTCGGCGACCCCCGGCCGGTAGACCTCGATGACCACGTCGGCGTTCGCGGTCAGCTCCTTGAAGGCGGCCACGCCCTCGGGCGACTTCAGATCCAGGCCGATCGTCCGCTTGCCCCGGTCCATCACGTCGGGGCGGGGCCTGTCCCCGGCCGCCTTGACGGCGGCGACGCGCTCCACCCTCAGCACCTCGGCGCCGTGGTCGGCCAGCATCATCCCGGCGAACGGCCCGGGCGCCAGGCCGGCCAGTTCGAGCACGCGAACTCCGGCCAGCGGGCCCTTCCTGGTCACGCGCTCCATCGGTATCTCCTCGGTGTGCTCTCGGCCCCGGTCCGGTACGGCCTTCGCCGGCAAGTGATCGGTACCCCTGCGGCCTTCCGTCGAGCCAAGTAGAACAACATTCGGCTTTCTGTGGCAAGACATCCAGCGTGAGGCCGCCTGGCGTGGAGGTGTTATGGGAAACTTGCGCGTTATCAAAAGGGATCTAGGGGTTACGCGATGACATATCCGCACAGTGAACGGGTGGTCGCTGGGCGTTACCGACTGCTGAGGGAGCTCGGCCGGGGCGGCATGGGCGTGGTGTGGGAAGGCTACGACACGCTCCTCGACCGCCCGGTCGCCGTCAAAGAGGTGCTCCTGCCACCGAACCTCCCCCCGGCCGAGCATGAGCGCCAGCTGGCCCGAACCTCGCGTGAGGCGAGGACCGCGGCCAGGCTCAACCACCGGGGCATCGTGGCGGTCTACGACGTGGCCGAGCAGGACGGCCGTCCCTGGATCATCATGGAGCTGGTCAGGGCCCGCGGCCTGGACCAGGTCGGGCCCCTGCCGGTCCAGCAGGTGGCCGGCATCGGCCGCCAGGTGCTGTCGGCGCTCCGGGCCGCCCACGAGGCGGGGATCCTGCATCGCGACGTCAAGCCCAGCAACATCCTCCTCGCCCCCGACGGCCGGGCCGTGCTGACCGACTTCGGCATCGCGACCGTGGAGGGCGACACCTCGCTGACCCAGACCGGCATGGTGACGGGCTCGCCCAGCTTCCTGCCGCCGGAACGCGCCACCGGTGAGGAGGCCGGCCCCTGGTCCGACCTGTGGGCGCTCGGCGCCACCCTCTACGCGGCGCTGCTGGGCCACGGCCCCTTCGAGCGCACCACGGCCATCGCCACCCTCGGCGCGCTCCTCACCGAGGAGCCCGACTTCGACCGCGTGCCCCCCGCGATGCGGGAGGTCCTCACCGGCATGCTCCAGCGTGATCCCGCCCACCGGCTGAACGCCGAGCAGGCCGACGTCCTGCTGGCGGAGGCGAGCGGCGACCCCACGGCGGCGCCCCGCCGTACCGAGCGGCACCGCAGGCGGGAGGCGCCCACCACGACGATGCCCGCGCGGCGGCGGCGCGACCGCGGGCGCGGCCGGATCCCGCTGATCGTGGCCGCCGTGGTGGTCCTGGCCGGAGGAGGAGCGGCGGCGGCCGTGGCGATGACGCGCTCCGACCCGCCCGACTCCTCGCAGGCCGGTCCGGCCTCGAACGCCTCCACGGCCGATCCCGCCACCGTCCCCACGGCGGAGCCGCCGAGCGCGCCCCCCTCCCCACGGCCGTCCAAGAGCAGGCCTCCCGCCGAGACCGGGTCGCGGTGGAGAGTGTGGCACGCCAAGCCCCCGGAGAACTGGTCCATCCGGTACCCGGCCGACTGGAAGGGGAACCGGGTCGCCGAGACGGGCTACACCCAGTGGCTGCGCCGCGACGGGAACGCGCACATGTCGGTGGAGGCGCTCCCGGGCCCGCACGGCAACCTGGAGTCGCTCCAGGAGACCATCAGGAACGACGCGGCCCAGTGGAGCGAGATCGCCTCCGACGACACGGCGCGCGTCCCCCTGGCCTACGGCACCGGGCTGCAGTGGGAGTTCACCTGGACGATGAAGGACAACAGCGGCGTGCCGTGGGCCCGCCCCGGTGTGACCTATCACGAGACACGGCGCTTCATCGCGATCGGCGACACGGTCATGGTGCTGAGCTGGACCACCACCGGCGGCGAGTGGAAGAGCCAGACGGGCCTCATGAATCAGGTCTTCGCCAGCTTCAACCCGCGGGGAGGCGAGTGACATGACCTGGAGGGTGCTGGCGCTGCCGCCGCTGCCCGAGGAGGCGCTGCGCGACCTGCTCGGCCCGCTGGGCGAGCGGGTCGAGGTGTCCGTACCGGCCGGCCGCGACCGCCCCGCCCTGCTCGCCGCCCTGCCGGAGGCCGAGATCGTGGTCGGCGACTGGAGCGGTGAGCTCGCGCTGGACGCCGAGGCCGTTCTGGCCGCCCCGCGCCTGGCGTTCGTGCAGCAGCCGTCGGTGGGCGTGGACGGCCACGACCTCGCCGCCCTGGCCGCCGCGGGGGTGCCGCTGGCCAACACCGCGGGGGTGAGCGCGATCGCGGTGGCCGAATGGTGCCTGGCCGCCGCGCTCACGCTGTCGCGCCGGTTGCTCGCCGCCGACGCCGCGGTCCGCGCCGGCGACTGGCCGCAGCTCGACCTCGGCCCCAGGGAGCTGTACGGCTCGCGCGTGGGCATCATCGGCTTCGGGCCGATCGGCGAGGCGTGCGCCCGGATGTTCGGCGCGCACGGCTGCGAGGTGTCCTACTGGACGCGGCGCCCTCGCCGGACGCCCTACACCTACCGGGAGCCGGCGGAGCTGATGGCCACCTCCGACGTGCTCATAGCGGTGATCGCCCTGTCGGAGGAGACCCGGGGCCTGATCGACCCCTCCCGGATGCCCGCCGGATCGCTGCTGGTCAACGCCGCTCGCGGGGGAGTGGTGGACCGGGCGGGGCTGCTGTCCGCCCTCGGGTCCGGGCACCTGGGCGGCGCCGCCCTGGACGTGTTCGAGACCGAGCCGCTCCCGCCGGACGACCCGCTGCGCGACGACCCCCGCGTGCTGCTGTCGCCGCACGTGGCCGGGGTGACCCCGCAGTCCACCGGCCGCCTGGTCCGCCGCGTGCTGGACAACCTGGAGGCAGCGGTGGACGGCCGCCCGGTGACCGGCGTGCTCAACGAGGTGGACCCGGTGGTACGCCGGCGTTCCGGGGGCGGGCGTACGTAGAGTTTTCGAGCGTTTAACGTGTCCCATCTGGTTCGGGGGACACCCGAGATATAACGTGCTAGGGCCGATCTTTACTATGAGGGCTCTGGGGGTGAGGTTCCTGTGCAACAGATGACACAGATGTCGGCGCATCGACGCGCCGTCGAGCAGATCAGGGAGTCCTACGCCGCGATCCCACAGGACGCGGTGCCCCGACTGGCCAAGGCCACCACCAACCTGTTCCGCTTCCGGGACGGCGCTTCCGGAGCGAAGCTGTCGGCCCGGGACCTGGACCAGGTCATCGAGGTGGACCCGGTGACCATGACCGCCGAGGTCCAGGGCATGACCACCTACGAGCACCTGGTGGACGCCACACTCGCGCACGGGCTCATGCCGTACGTCGTGCCGCAGCTGAAGACGATCACGCTGGGCGGCGCGGTGACCGGACTGGGCATCGAGTCCACCAGCTTCCGCGACGGGTTGCCGCACGAGTCGGTGGAGGAGCTGGAGATCCTCACCGGCGACGGCCGGATCGTCGTGGCGCGTGACGACAACGAGCACCGCGACCTGTTCCGCGCGTTCCCCAACTCCTACGGCACGCTCGGCTACGCGCTCCGGATCCGGATCAAGCTCAAGCCCGTCCAGCCGTACGTCAGGCTGACCCACATCCCGTTCGGCGACGCCGACAAGTGCATGATCGCCATGAAGGAGATCTGCGAGCGCGGCGAGCACGACGGCGAGCCGGTCGACTTCGTGGACGGCACGTTCTTCGGCCCCGGTGAGCTCTACATCACCGTCGGCCGCTTCGCCGAGCGCGCGCCCTACCTGTCCGACTACACCGGCATGCGCATCTACTACCGGTCGATCCAGACCAGGACCCGCGACTGGCTGAGCATCCGCGACTACCTGTGGCGCTGGGACACCGACTGGTTCTGGTGCTCGCGCGCCTTCGGCGTGCAGGGAGCGCTGGTGCGCTCGCTGATGCCGCGCAAGTGGATGCGTTCCGACGTCTACCGCAAGCTCGTCGGCCTGGACCGCAAGTACGGCGTGATCGCCCGGGTCGACCGGTGGCGCGGCCAGCCCGTCCAGGAGTCGGTCATCCAGGACATCGAGGTGCCCGTCGAGCGCGGCGCGGAGTTCCTGGACTTCTTCCACGACAAGGTCGGCATGGAGCCGGTGTGGATGTGCCCGCTGAAGTCCACCGGAGAGTGGCCGCTCTATCCGCTGGAGCCAGGGCGACTGTATGTGAACTTCGGCTTCTGGGGCACCGTCCCCCTGCCCCGGGGCCAGTTCGACGGCTACTACAACCGTCTGATCGAGCACAAGGTGCACGAGCTGGACGGGCACAAGTCGCTGTACTCGACGTCCTTCTACTCCCGGGACGAATTCTGGCGGTTTTATAACGGAATCGCCTACTGGCCGATCAAACGGGCATACGACGCGGGTGGCCGGTTGCTCGACCTCTACGACAAGTGTGTACGGGGGCGTTAGGAGGTTGATTCTGTGAAGCTCGCAGAAATCTTCGAGAAGGTCATAGGAACCGAGGCGGACATCCGGTTCGCCGCCTATGACGGCAGCAAGGCCGGCCCGGCCAACGCGGACATCAGCGTCGAGGTGAAGTCCCCGATCGCGGTCGCCTACCTGGCGCAGGCCCCCGGCGAGCTCGGTCTCGCCAGGGCCTACGTGTCCGGGCATCTCGACGTCAAGGGTGACATGTACACCCTGCTGTCGCGGATGTGGTCGATCACCATCAACGACCTCCCGGCGAACGAGAAGCTCGCCGTGGCCCGCGCGCTCGGCGTCAAGCCCCTGCTGATGCGGGTGCCGCCGCCTCCCCAGGAGGTGCGGCGCAGCATGCTGGCCAAGATGGGCAGCAGGCACGCCAAGCAGCGTGACGCCGAGGCGATCCATCACCACTACGACGTCTCGAACAAGTTCTACGAATGGGTGCTGGGCCCGTCCATGGCCTACACCTGCGCGGTCTTCCCCGGCGAGGAGTCCACGCTGGAGGAGGCTCAGTACGCCAAGTTCGACCTGGTCGCCCGCAAGCTGGGTCTCAAGCCCGGGATGCGGCTGCTGGACGTGGGCTGCGGCTGGGGTGGCATGGTCATCCACGCCGCCCGTGAGTACGGCGTGAAGGCGCTGGGGGTCACCCTCTCGCGCCAGCAGGCCGAGTGGGCGCAGAAGGCCATCGCCGAGGCCGGTCTGAGCGACCTGGCCGAGGTCCGTCACATGGACTACCGGGACGTGAAGGACACCGGCTTCGACGCGGTGAGCTCGATCGGCCTGACCGAGCACATCGGCAAGGACCAGCTGCCGTTCTACTTCCGCTTCCTTTACGACAAGCTCAACCCCGGCGGGCGGATCCTCAACCACTGCATCACCCGGCCGACCGGTAGCGAGAAGACCATCAACGCCGGCGGCTTCATCAACCGCTACGTCTTCCCCGACGGGGAGTTGGAGTCGGTCGGCCACCTCGTCCGCGAGATGGAGGACCTCGGCTTCGAGATCCGTCACGAGGAGAACCTGCGCGAGCACTACGCCCAGACCCTCCGCTACTGGTGCGCCAACCTCGACGAGCACTGGGACGAGGCGGTGCAGGAGGTCGGTCAGGGCACGGCCAGGGTCTGGCGGCTCTACATGGCCGGCTGCGTGGTCGGCTTCGAACGCAACAAGGTTCAGCTTCACCAGATCCTCGGGGTGAAGCTCGACTCCGAGGGCGGTGCCCACATGCCGCTGCGCCCCTCCCTCGACTGGCCCTGACCCCGATCCGGTGGTACGGCCCGCGCCTGTCGTGAGCGCGGGCCGTACCACCGGATCGGCGGGCGGCGCCGGGGCGGGACGCCCGCGCGCCGCCCGCCGAGGTCAGCCGGTCGTGCCGGGGCCACCGGGCTTGCCGGTCGTGTCGGGCCTGCCGGGAGGGCTTCCGTTCTCCGAGGTCAGCTCGGAGAAGACGACCCTTCCGTCCGGCAGGAGCCGCACGATGGGGATGGCCTTGTTGACGGGGTTGCCTCTCACGTCGAAGGTGATCCACCCGCTGGCGGCGGCCACCGGGGACAGCGCGCTGGTCAGCAGGTTCGCCACCGCGCTCGCCGAGGGACGGGTCCTGCCCTGCGCGGCGAAGACGTCCACCACCCCGATGGCGGTCAGCATCGCGTCATGATGCATGATGGCCTGCCCGTCGTCGAGGGACTCGTCGGGAAACTTGGCGGCGAAGCTGTCGATGCCCTGCCTGAAACGGTTGGCGACCGCCGGCTGGATGGCGTCGGGATAGGTGTCCCAGGCGGCGGGATGGGCCAGTGCCGTGTAGTAGACCTCGAGGCCGGCGCGGGTGTCGTCCCAGATCGGCGCCGGCTGGGCCCGGTTGAGGTTGCTGGCGTCGTCGCCGGTGACGACGGTGATCTTCCGGTCGACGCAGGTCCTGCGGGTCAGCGCGCGCAGGAACGACGGCAGGTTCTGCCAGCGCCCGGCGAAGAAGACCACGTTGGCGCCGCTGTTGCAGATCCGCTCCGTCATCTGCCCGAGCACCGTGTCCGCGCTGTCGAGTGAGGAGTTGTAGGTGAGCGGGATGTCCAGGAGGCGGTTGGCCTCCTTCACCGGGCCGACGACGCCGGCGAAGGCGGAGGTGAAGGACGCGGCCAGGGTGCTGGTGTAGGAGTCGTCCTCGTCCTCGTCCTGCACCATGACCGCGGTGACGGTGCCGCGCCTCTTGATGAAGTGTGCGATCGCCCTGGCCTCCGCGCTGTTGGAGGGGGACACCCGGACCATGGTGGTCTTGCCCGCCAGCCTGTCTGAGGTGATGACGGAGCCGACCAGGGCGATCTTCCCCTTCACGAGCTCGTCGATGGCCTTCTCGGTCCCCCCGGTGCTGGAGCCCAGGCCGGTCACCGCCACCAGGTGGTCCTGGCCCGTCACCTTCTGCCTGAGCTCGCCCACCACGGCCCGCCAGGCGTCCGCGTCGCCGGAGGAGTCGGCGAGCAGGAGCTGCACGTTCGGCGCGCTGGCATCTCCCTCGTCGTGGTTGCTCCAGTATTGGGCCAGGTAGGCACCCTGCAGGGCGTGCCGGACGGAGTCGGTGCTCTGCGTGCTCGCCGGACTGGTGCCGGGGTCCATCGGCAGCATCACCGCGATGCTCACATAGGGCATGTCCTGCCCGCGCACCCACTCGTTCTCCTGGCGGATCAGCTCCGCGACGGAGGAGAGGTTCTCGGTGTAGCGGCCGGAGCCGTCGGTGACCCGCGGAGCCGGGCGGAGAAGGACGACCAGCCCGGCGCCGAGGCCGCCGACGAGCAGCACGCACAACAGCCCGAACCAGAAGGGGTGCACCTTCCGGAACGGCGCTCGCCTGCCGAAACCGCGACGCTCACTCATCGTCGTCCTCCCGGTCGTAGCGGTGGGCCTCGTTCACCAGGACCGACCTTCCGCTGGTGGCGTATCGGGACAGCAGCCTCAGGCCGTCCGCGACGCCCTGGCGCCTGCAGCGCAGCGGATCCAGACCCGGGTCGGACAGGAACCAGCGGTCGACGACCACGCTGCGCACGACGGTCGTCCGGTCGGTGCCGGCCCGCCGGTCCAGGGCGGACCGGCCGTAGGGGTCGTCTCGATCGTCCGGGGCGAGACGGCCCTCCTCCGGTGGCTCCTGGATGAGCCGGCCGTACAGGTCGTCCAGCGGCGCCGACACGGGCAGCCGGTTCGGCGCCGAGGTGATCCAGTTGTACTGCCTGATCCATTCGGCCATGTCGATCTCGTTGAACCGCCCGTCGAGGAGCGCCACCACCTCTGCCAGGCGGAGGTGCCCGGCGGGTTCCAGGTCCACACGGGCGAGCCGGTGGTGCATGACCATGGACAGCCGGTCGCGCGGCACCTGCTCGCGGGAGGTGTAGAGATCCTCCAGGCGTTTGTGGACGGTGTTCCACAGCGGGCCGTCGCGGCCGTGACGGCGTGCGAGCTCCCGCAGCAGCAGACGCCGCAGCCACGGGTGGATCACCGGCGCCGAATCCCGCGGCGGGCCGGTCAGCAGCCACATGTGGTCACCGAGCTCGTCGATCGCCGAGCGCCACCGGCGCGACAGCAGCCCGGCGTCCTCGGCGTCGGCCAGGTCGGTCGCGGCGGCGCACGCGATCAGGTCCTCCAGGTCGTGCGGGAAGTCCCCGAAGGGGTGCTGCGGGTGTGCCCGGTCCAGTGCGGGAAGCTCACGCAGGGCCTGCTCGGTCCAGCCGGTCTCGCGTTCCCGCTCCTGCCACTCCCGCTCGCGCGCGGCCATGGCCTCGAGCAGATGCGTGAGCGCCAGCGGGTGGCCGCCGGTCAGCGCGTGCGCGAATCCCGCGTGGGCCCTGCCCGGCCCTCCCCGGCCGATCTCGCGCATCCGTGCCACCTCGGCGCGGCCGAGGCCGGGCAGCAGCACCGGATACCACCAGCGGTCGTGCCTGCCGCCCGCGCGGTTGGTGAGCCAGTCGCCGTAGCTCGCCTGCCGTACCCGGTGGGGATGCCGGGTGCCGCCGGGGGCCAGGGGCTCGGGCGTGCCCGGCCGGTTCCAGTGGTGGCCCAGGTCCTGCCACGATCGTGAGGCGGCGACCACGAGGAGGGGGTCCCGGCCGGCCGGCCCCAGGGTGTCGGCCCGATGGGCCTTGGCGGCCACCAGCGCCCGCAGGAACTCCCGGCCGGAGGGACTGTCTGAGTTGTCCAGCATGACCAGGCAGTTGCGCGGTCGCCACTTCCTGGACCAGCCCTCCCTCAGATCCTCCAGGAGCGCCTCGCAGATGACCCGGGCGGCCGCCGGGGAGCCGTCCTCGACCGCGCCGGAGCGGGCCAGGTCGGTCAGCCCGCCGGGCCCGAGCCGGTCGCGGTACCAGGCCATGCCCTTGCGCTCGAGGAGGTCGATCAGCCGCCGCCCTCGTGAGACCCGGTCGATCAGCGTGGCGATCAGCGGGCCGGCCACCGGCAGCACCGGCAGGCTCCCGCCGAGCAGGTTGAAGATCTCCTGAAGGGTCTTGGCGTTGTCCGGGATCCCGCGTCTGCCGCGGATCAGCTCGTAGAGCTTCTGCTCCGTCTCCTCCCGCTCCAGGTCGGGCCCCAGCGAGAGCGCCAGGTTTCCCAGCACCACCCGCGGTAGCTTGACGGGGGCGAACTGGCGCCAGCGACCGCCCATGACGCGGCGCGCGATCTGCGCCGTGATTTCCCCGACCTTTATGTCGGGATGTTCGGCGCAGTCGATATGGACGAATGGTAATGAAAAGGAGGTCGCGCTGTTTTCCGCGACCTCCTTCATGAGAGTGGTCTTGCCGCTTCCGCGTGGGCCGAAGAGCATGATGACCGGCAGTTCGCCGCGTCCGGGCCCGTCCTCGCGGTCGAGACACTCCTCGATCAACCGCTCACAGGCGGCTGTCAACTCGCTGTTCGCCATGTTCTGCCCGCCTTCGGCATTTCCCGGACCGCTGGGTCGGGAGTGACGAGAACGCGCCTTCGCCCCCGTGGCGCGGGACCGCATCGTAACCCAGCTTTTCGGGAAATGCCTTCTGATCAGGCATGTATGACTATTTTCAATTGTCGGCGGAAAGCCCGGCCGTTTACCTGAGCTCGCGCTTGAGGATCTTCCCGGTGGCGGTCATCGGGAGGGCGTCGCGGAACTCGACGATCCGCGGATACTTGTAGGCCGCCATGTTCTCCTTGCACCAGGCGATCAGTTCCTCCTCGGTGACGGTCGTCCCGGGGGTGCGGATGATGTAGGCCTTGACCTCCTCGCCGTGCGACTCGTGGGAGACCCCGACCACCGCGGAGAGGGAGACGCCGGGGTGGGTCATCAGGACCTCCTCCAGCTCGCGCGGGTAGACGTTGAAACCGCCGCGGATGATCAGGTCCTTGGCCCGGTCGACGATCGCGTAGTAGCCGTCCTCGTCGCGGGTGGCGATGTCGCCGGTGCGGAACCAGCCGTCGTTCATGACCTCGGCGGTCGCCTCGGGGCGGTTGTAGTAGCCCTTCATCACGTTGTGCCCGCGGATCGCGATCTCGCCGGGCCCCTCGCCCTCGACCGTCTTCCACTCGCTGTCGATCAGCCTCATCTCCACGCCCCAGACCGGCGTGCCGATCGTGCCGGGCTTGGTGGGCCGGCCGAGCTGGTTGAAGCTGGCCACCGGGGAGGTCTCCGACAGGCCGTAGCCCTCCAGGATGCCGACGCCGAAGGTGGCCTCGAAGTCCTTGAGCACCTCGACGGGGGAGGAGGCGCCGCCGGCGACCGCCACCTTGAGCGAGGTGGGCACCTCGTCGCCGTCGGTGTGGATCTTCGTCAGCATGGCCCAGTACATGGTCGGCACGCCCGCGAACAGCGTGATGTTCTCGGTGCGCATCAACTCCAGGGCGGGACCGGGCTCGAAGCGCGGCATGAGCACGATGGTGGCCCGGCGGCGGAACCCGAGGTTCATGACGGTGGTCTGCCCGAAGGAGTGGAACAGCGGCAACGCCGCCAGGAAGGCGTCGCCGCTCTCGCCGCGCGGGAACATCTCATCCGAGACCATGGCGTTGAGCAGCATGTTCTGGTGGCTGAGCTCGGCGCCCTTGGGCTGGCCGGTGGTGCCGCTGGTGTAGAGGATGACCGCGGTGTCGTCCGGCGCGGTCTGCACGGTCGAGAACTCGCCCGGCATACCGTCCAGCGCAGCCCACAGCGTCTCGCCGTACTCCGACTCGGTGGCGAAGGCGGCGGCCGGCAGCACGAAGAAGTGCTCCGTGGCCTCGGCCCCGTCGAAGCCCGCCCGCCCGCGCTCGCCCAGTGGCAGCTCCGGGGTGCCCTCGAAGCAGAACAGCGCCTTCGCCTCGCAGTCCTGGAGGTGGTAGGCGATCTCTCTGGGCTGCAGCAGCACGTTGAGCGGCACGACCGTGGCGCCGGTCTTGAGGATCCCGTAGTACACGAACGGGAAGTAGGGCAGGTTGGGGCAGGCCAGCGCGACCTTGTCGCCCTTGCCCACACCTCGGGAGACCAGCAGGTTGGCAACCTGGTTCGCGATGGTGTTGACCAGGGAGTATGGCAGCCGTAGATCGCCGAAGACCAGCGCGGTGCGGTCGGGCTGCTCCCGGGCGCTGTCCTCCAGCGCGACCGACAGGTTGAGCATGGTGCGTCCTCCTCCGAACAGGCTCTCGACGCTCATACTCGCAGCCCGAGATACCTACCGGTAGGTAACCAAGGTTACAAATTGACGCGTAAAGCAGCGAGGAGTAAGCAGATCGAATAAGGGCTCGCTTACGGGGGAGACGGGCCGGCCGTCCGTGCGTTCGTATGACGAAGGGGCAGTGGCCGTATGGAGTACGACTATGTGATCGTGGGTGCGGGTTCGGCGGGATGCGTGCTCGCCAACCGGTTGTCGGAGGACCCCGCGACCACGGTGGCGCTGGTCGAGGCGGGCGGCTCCGACGACAAGCTGGAGATCCGGATGCCGGCCGCCTTCGCCAAGCTGTTCAAGACCGACCGCGACTGGGACTTCACCACCACCGGGCAGCCCGGACTGTCCGGCCGCGAGCTCTACTGGCCGCGCGGCCGGATGCTCGGCGGCTCCTCCTCGATGAACGCGCAGATGTGGGTGCGCGGGCACCGGGCCGACTACGACGGCTGGGACGTGCCCGGCTGGTCCTACGAGGAGGTCCTGCCGTACTTCCACAGGATCGAGCGTCGCGCCGGCTCCAACCGCGGCGGCGTGTACGGCACGGCGGGTCCCGTCCACATCTCCGAGCTGCGCGCCCCCAACCCCGTCACCGCGGTGTTCCTCCAGGCCTGCGAGGAGCTCGGGATCGCCCGGCTGGACGAGCTGAACGGCCCCTCCAACGAGGGCTGCTGCCAGACCCCCGTCACCCAGAACCGGGGCCGCCGCTGGAGCTCCGCCGACGCCTATCTCCGGCCCGCCGCCAGGCGCCCCAACCTCACCGTGCTGACCTCCTCGCACGTGCATAGGGTGTTGATCGAGGACGGGCGCGCGACCGGAGTGGAGTACGGCGACGGCGCGGTGGCGCGCGCACGCAGGGAGGTCGTCCTGTCGGCCGGGGCGGTCGGCTCCCCGCATCTGCTGATGCTGTCGGGCGTCGGCGCGGCCGACGAACTGAGGGTCGAGGGCGTCGAGCCGGTCTGCGAGCTGCCCCAGGTCGGCAGGAACCTCCAGGACCACCTGGCCTCGGCCGTCATCCTGCACTGCCCCAGGCCGATCACGCTCGCGGGCGCCGAGTCGGCGGGCAACCTGCTGCGTTTCCTGGTCGGCCGCAGCGGCATGCTGACCTCGAACGTCGGCGAGGCCGTGGCCTTCGTGCGCACCTCTCCCGACGAGCCCGCCCCCGACATCGAGCTGATCTTCGCGCCCGGCCCGTTCGTCGACCACGGGCTCACGCCGCCCCCCGGGCACGGTCTGACCATCGCCTCGATCCTGCTCCAGCCGGAGAGCCGCGGACGCGTCCTCCTCGACGGGCGCGACGTGGTGATCGACCCCGCCTACCTGACGGCCGAGGCCGACGTCCGGCGGCAGGTCGCCGGCCTGAGAAAGGCGAAGGAGCTGTTCGCCACCGTGGCGCTCAAGCCGTTCGCCGGGCCGCCGATGAACCCGTACTGGGGCGCGGAGACCGACGAGGAGCTCGTCCGCTGGATCCGCGAGCGCAGCGAGACCCTCTACCACCCGGTGGGCACCTGCCGGATGGGTGAGGACGCCGACGCGGTGGTGGACCCGGAGCTGAGGGTCCGGGGTATCGAAGCCCTCCGGGTCGTCGACGCCTCGGTCATGCCGGTCATCAACCGGGGGCACACCCACGCCCCCACCGTGATGATCGCGGAGAAGGCCGCCGACCTCATCGTCCAAGCCCGGTGAGATCGGTCTTTGTCTCTCATGCTTGACGTAAGTGGTCACTTGCCTAAATCTAGGTTGATGACGGTGAGTGTGACGGATGTCGATCTGTCGGAGATCCTGTTCTGGGCGCGTCCGCAGGCCGAGCGCATGGCGGCCTTCAGGCGGCTCCGCGAGCTGGATCGGCCCGTGTTCGTCCGGGAGAACAAGATCCCTTTCGTCGGGCACGGGCCCGGATACTACGCCTTGGTGCGGCACGCGGACGTTTCCGAGGCCAGCCGCAACGCCGGGGTGTTCAGCAGCGAGCCGACCGCCAACAGCGTCGTCGACATGCCCCGGTGGATGGCGGTCTACTTCGGCTCAATGATCAACATGGACGACCCGCGGCACGCCCGGCTCCGCCGCATCGTCTCCCGGGCGTTCACCCCCAGGATCCTGGCCAAGATGGAGGTGGACCTGCAGCGGGCGGCCACCCGGATCGTGGACGAGGCGATCGCCGAGGGGCCGGGCGACTTCGTCACCCAGATCGCGGCCCGGCTGCCCGTCCAGGTCATCTGCGACATGATGGGCATCCCGCCGCGGTTCCATCCCCGGGTGCTCCGGGCCACCAACGTCATCCTGGGCAACGCCGACTCCGAGTACACCGGCATCGACCCGGAGCTCAGCCGCTGGAACGTCGGCCGCGGCCTGATCAAGCTGATGGCCGCCGGACGCGAGCTGAACCGGCTGGCCGCCAGGCTCGGCCGCGAACGCCGGGGCGACTCCACCGGCGACCTGACCAGCATGCTCGTCAACGGCGAGGAATCCCTCACCCCGCAGGAGCTCGGCTCGTTCTTCATCCTGCTCGTGGTCGCCGGCAGCGAGACCACCCGCAACGCCATCTCCCACGGTCTCAAGCTGCTCACCGACCACCCCGCCCAGCGCGAGCTGCTGACGGCCGACTTCGACAGGCACGCCCCCGGCGCGGTCGACGAGATCATCCGCTACTCCACCCCGGTGATCCAGTTCCGTCGCACGGTCACCCGGGAGCACGAGATGAACGGGCAGCTCTACCGCAGGGGCGACAAAGTCCTGCTCTTCTACAACTCCGCCAACCGGGACGAGGCGGTCTTCACCGACCCCGACGTCTTCGACGTCACCCGCCATCCCAACCCGCACGTCGGCTTCGGCGGACCCGGTCCTCACTACTGCCTGGGCGCCCATCTGGCCCGCCGCGAGGTCACCGTGATGTTCCGTGAGCTGCTGACCCGCCTGCCCCGCATCCGCTCCACGGGCGAGCCCTCCTACCTGCTGTCCAACTTCATCAACGGCGTCAAGCACCTGCCGTACACGACCTGACCGCTCTCGCGGGGGTGAGCCGTCGGTCCGGCGGACGGCCGGGAATCGGCGCCGGCCACTCGCGCATGCCCGCGCACGCTCGCCAAGCGAATGTTAGGTTCCGTTCATGGAGATGGGAACCGTCACCGCCAACGGCGTCGACTTCGCCTACCTGACGATGGGGGAGGGGCCGCTCGCCCTGTGCCTGCACGGCTTTCCCGACACCGCGCACACCTGGCGTCACCTGATGCCCGAGCTCGCCGAGCGCGGCTACCGCGCGGTCGCGCCGTTCATGCGGGGCTACGCGCCCACCTCGATCCCGGCCGACGGCGCCTACGAAAGCGGCGCGCTGGTCGCCGACGCCTGCGCCCTGCACGAGGCCCTGGGCGGTGACGGCGACGCGGTGCTCATCGGCCACGACTGGGGAGCGTTCCCGGTCTACGGGGCCACGGCCTTCGCCCCGCGGCGATGGCGCAGGGCGGTCGCCATGGCCATCCCGCCCGTGGAGGCGACGCTGACCGCCTTCCTCGACTACGAGCAGCTCAGGCGGTCGTTCTACATCTTCCTGTTCCAGACGGGGCTGGCCGAGGCCGCCGCCTCCCAGGAGGGGTTCATCGCGGGGTTGTGGCGCGACTGGTCGCCGGGCTACGACGCCTCGCGGGACGTGGAGCTCGCCCGGCAGAGCCTGGGCGAGCCCGCCAACCTCGCCGCCGCGATCGGCTACTACCGCGCCATGCTCGGCACCGTGCCGCTCACCGGTCGCTACGCCGCCGAGCAGGCCGCGGCCGGTGGGGACGTCCCGATCCTCTATCTCCACGGGGTCCGGGACGGCTGCCTGGGCGTGGAGCTGGCGAAAGAGGCGCCGGACTTCCTGCCGCCGGGCTCCCGGGCGCACCATGTCCCGGACGCCGGCCACTTCCTCCACCTGGAGCGGCCTCGCGAGGTCAACGACCTCGTCCTGGAGTGGCTAGCCTGAAGATCCTGTGGCAGGATCTCCAAAACCGAATGTGGTTCTAACAGGGGGCTGGTGTGACGGTTTCGCTCGCGGACATCGACCTGTCGGACATCGCCTTCTGGGAGCGGCCGATGGCCGAGCGCGAGGCCGCCTTCGCGCTGCTGCGGGCCCAGGAGGCCCCCGTCCGGTTCGCCGAACCGGAGATCGGCTTCGCCCCGCCGGGGCCGGGCTACTACGCCCTGGTACGGCATGCCGACATCGTCGAGGCCAGCCGCAACCCCGAGGTCTTCTCCTCGGCGCGCGGCTCCACCGCCGTCCATGACCTGGGCCCGGAGTTCGCCGAGTATTTCGGGTCGATGATCAACATGGACGATCCGCGGCACGCCCGGCTCCGCCGGATCGTCTCGCGGGCGTTCACCCCCAAGATGATCAAGCAGTTCGAGGCCGACGTCCAGGTCGAAGCCCGCCGGATCGTCGACGACCTGATCGCCACGGGGCCGGGCTGCGACTTCGTCACCGAGGTCGCCGCCAAGCTGCCCCTGAAGGTCATCTGCGACATGATGGGCGTCGGTCCGGAGCACTACCAGACGGTCTTCGACGCCTCCAACGTCATCCTGTCCGGCGGTGATCCCGAGTTCATCCAGGACATCAGCCGCGCGGCCGAACTGCTCCTCGGTGCCGCCCAGCGCCTCCAGGACCTCGTCGTCTCCCTGGCCGCCGAAGGTGGCGACAACCTCATCACCTCCCTGACCAGCGCCAACATCGACGGTGAGAAGCTGACGATGCGGGAGCTCGGCTCGTTCTTCATCCTGCTGGTCGTGGCGGGCAACGAGACCACGCGCAACGCCATCTCGCACGGCCTGCACCTGCTCACCGAGAATCCGGACCAGCGAGCACTGCTCCTGGCCGACCTGGACGGCCGCCTGCCCGGCACGGTCGAGGAGATCGTCCGCCTGGCCTCCCCGGTCGCCTGGATGCGCCGCACCCTCACCCGGGACCACGAGATGAACGGCCACCTCTACCGCAAGGGCGACAAGGTGCTGCTCTACTACTGGGCCGCCAACCGGGACGAGAGCGTCTTCACCGACCCCTACCGCTTCGACGTCCAGCGCACCGAGGGGCCCCACGTGGGCTTCGGCGGCCCGGGGCCGCACTTCTGCCTCGGCGCGCATCTGGCCCGCCGCGAGATCACCGTGATGTTCCACGAGCTGCTCACCCGGATCCCGCAGATCCGCTCGGTCGGCGAGCCGGACCGCCTGCGGTCCAGCTTCATCAACGGCATCAAGCACCTCGATTGTGACTTCGAAGACGTTCCATTGACGTAAGTGGTTGCTTGCGCAAATGATTGGCGATATGAGCGTGACGCCAGCCGAGCGGAAGCCGATCGTCTCCACGGCCGACTTCGACCTGTCGGACTACGACTTCTGGGCCAGGCCCATGGCGGAACGGGAGCACGCCTTCCAGCTCCTGCGCGGCCTGGACCGCCCCGCCTTCTATGAGGAGATGGAGATCTCCTTCGCTCCGAAGGGGCCCGGATACTACGCGCTGGTCAAACACGCCGACATCCTGGAGGCCAGCCGCAACCCCGAGGTGTTCTGCTCGGGGGACGGCGGGGCCACCAACATCCCCGACATGCCGCCGGAGTTCACCGAGTATTTCGGGTCGATGATCAACATGGACGATCCGCGGCACGCCCGGCTCCGCCGGATCGTCTCGCGGGCGTTCACCCCCAAGATGATCAAGCAGTTCGAGGCCGACGTCGACGCGGCGGCCGTGCGGATCGTCGACGACCTGATCGCCACGGGGCCGGGCTGCGACTTCGTCACCGAGGTCGCCGCCAAGCTGCCCTTGAAGATCATCTGCGACATGATGGGCATTCCGGAGAAGGACTACGGCTCCGTCTTCGACCGGTCCAACGTGATCCTCGGCGGGTTCGACCCCGAGTACGGCGGCGACGACATGACCACGGTCGCCGAGAAACTCCTGGCCGCCGGGATGGACCTGCAGCGACTCGTCCAGGACCTCGCCGCGCACCGGGTCGAGCACCCCACGGGGGATCTCACCTCATCGCTGGTCAACGCCAACATCGACGGGGAGAAGCTCACCGCCCAGGAGCTCGGCTCGTTCTTCATCCTGCTGGTCGTGGCGGGCAACGAGACCACGCGCAACGCCATCTCCTACGGCCTGCGCCTGCTCACCCAGAACCCCGGTCAGCGAGCGCTGCTCCTGGCCGACCTGGACGGCCGCCTGCCCGGCACGGTCGAGGAGATCGTCCGCCTGGCCTCCCCGGTCAACTTCATGCGCCGCAAGGTCACCCGGGACCACGAGATGAACGGCCAGCTCTACCGCAGGGGACAGAAGGTGGTCCTCTACTACTGGGCCGCCAATCGGGACGAGAGCGTCTTCCCCGACCCGCTCCGCTTCGACATCACCCGCGACCCCAACCCGCACGTCGGCTACGGCGGCCCGGGGCCGCACTTCTGCCTCGGCGCGCATCTGGCCCGCCGCGAGATCACCGTGATGTTCCGCGAGCTGCTGCGGCGGGTCCCGCAGATCGAGGGCGGCCGGCCGCAGCGGCTCTACTCCAGCTTCATCAACGGCATCAAGCACATGGACTGCGACTTCTGAGTCACGAAGCCGCTTTCCTGATCGACTTGAACACGGTGTTGATGTCGGGCAGCAGCTCCTTCTTGCTGTCCGGCACCGACATGTAGACGATCGCGGGCAGCTCGGCGCCGGTGTTCACGGCCGCCACGACCATGGTCGTCTTGGACGTGCCCGAGGTGATCTCGTAGGCGGCCAGCTGTCCCGACAGACCGTTGACCGACAGGGCCTGCTGGGCGGTCTTGCGAGCGGTGTTGTCCTCGGGGAAGAACTTCTTGCGGCCGGCCGAGGCCACCGCGTTGATCACCGGGGCCAGGCTGTCCGGCGAGGTGTACTTGCTCTTCAGCCGGGGCGACAGCGGTCCCGACATCACCTGGGCGAACTGCGCCGTGCCCTGCGAGTCGGGTCCGGCCGAGACGTACTGGCGGGTGGTGAAGCCGTAGCTGACCGACAGGTTCTGGCGCTGGTCCTGCCGCCAGGGCGCGCCGAGCTTGGCCACGCTGATCGCCGCGGTCTGGTCGGGCACGGCGCCGGCGACAGGAGAGGCCTTGCCGGGGAAGCGCGGCAGGCGGCCCACCGTCTGGGACTTGGCGGGCTTCTTGACGGTCGAGGAGGGCTTCGTCTCCGGGGTGGTCTCTTCCTTGGCCGAGGCCAGGGGGCCGGCCAGGAAGGCCCAGAGCACGACGCCGATCAGGGCGATCACCACCGAGCCCGCGAGGGCGAAGACCCAGACCGGCCTTCCCCTGTCGTCGAGATCCTGCTCGTCTCCCATGGCCTGGTAATTGTCGCCGAAGACCGTGTTCCACAGCTCCTGCTGACGCTCCGGCGGCGGAGTCTTGGGCCCGCTGATCTGGCCCGCGGTGACGAACGGCCTGTTGGGGTCGGACGGGTCCCGGCTCAGGTGGTCACCCGGCTGCCCCTGCGCGGGGGGCCGGCCGGGAGGGAACTGGCCGTTGCCCGGAGGCACGTGTCCGGGCGCGCCCTGCGGCGGAGCCTGCATCGGAGCCCCAGGGGGCGCCTGCGGCGTCGTCGCCCCCGCCAGAGCCCACGCGCCCGCACCTTCCGGGGCGGCGCCGTTCCCCCCGGGACCGGCCGGATGGGCCTGGTTGCCGAAGGGGTTGGGGCTGGTGAGGGGATCTTGGGAGGCGAAGGGGTTGGGGTTGGCGCTCGGCGGGTTGGTGGAGTGCCCTTGGTTGGCGAAGGGGTCCTGGTTGCCGAAGGGGTTGGGGCTGGTGAGGGGGTCCTGGGAGGCGAAGGGGTTGGGGTTGGCGCTCGGCGGGTTGGTGGAGTGCCCTTGGTTGGCGAAGGGGTCCTGGTTGCCGAAGGGGTTGGGGCTGGTGAGGGGGTCCTGGGAGGCGAAGGGGTTGGGGTTGGCGCTCGGCGGATTCGTCCAGGAGGGAGAACCGTCGGGCTCCGAGGCCTCTGGAGGCTTTCCCCACCCGCCGTTCTCGGTCGCCGGGGCGACGTTCCAGCCGCCGCCGTTCGCGGCCGCCGGAGCGGTGTTCGGCGCGCCGCCGTTCGTGGCCGGAGCCGTACCCCATCCGCCGTTGTCGGTGGCCGAGGCCGCGCCCCATCCACCGTCTCCGGCGCTCTGAGCCGCGCCCCATACGCTGCTGTCGGCGGCCGGAGCCGTACCCCATCCGCCGTTGTCAGTGCTCTGAGCCGTGCCCCATCCACCGTTGTCGGACGCCGGAGCCGGTGAAGTGGGCGGCCGGTCGCCGGACCTGTCCTGTGGCGCGGCGGCCTGTCGGGAATCGCCGCCCGTCTGCGGTCCGGAGGGCGGGGAGGCGGAAGCCGGTGTGCCGAAGGCGTTCTGCCAGGAGCCGTTGCCGGGGACGCCGGCCTGCCAGGAGGTGTTTCCCGCGGTGGGCTCCTCCTGGGGGAGGGGGAGCCGAGGGCTGGTGCCGGAGGACTCCTGCGGCCAGGCGGGCGCCGGCTCGGTCGCCTCCGGCCATGCCGGAGGCAGGTGGGACTGGCTGGACTGCTCCGAGGCCATGGCTTCCTTACCTCCAGGGCGTGTGCCCGAATTAGGGGTATTGGGCATGGTCTCACGTGAGACGGGGGGCTTCGCAGGGAAACTGGAGAACGCCCCCCTGAACTGGAGTCCGGTGGGGTCGGTTGGCGGATCCTGCATCGGCAGGCCGACCTCCGAGGGATCCGGGCCCTGCCCCGGCTCGACTGAGTGTGCCACGGTGAAAGAGTAAACGGGCGGGACATGTGAGGGCACAATGGACGTATCGCCACGACCCTCTCACCGTCCCAGACACATGAGCTTCCCCATTGTGCTGAACCACCGGTACCGGTGTCCCCGGTTTGACGTGATCGGGCGTGTTTTCCGGGCCATGAACAAGGCTTGCGGACTGCGATACTCTTGACGTATGCGTGCCGCGACCCTGCTGCTTACCTGGCCGCATCGGCCTTCTCGGCGCTAGACGCCTGCCGATGCGGCTGCCCTTCGCGTGAGCGGAGGGTTTTTCTATTGGGCCGGATGGGTCTAGATCATCTGTGCAGACGTACACCGAGGGAAGATTGACGTGAGCGAGCGAGCCGACATGCAGAGCGACGAGCAGCACTACGACCCGCAGGCCCTGCAGGCCAAGTGGCAGCGGCGGTGGGAGGAGCTGGACCCCTTCCGGGCCTCCGACGACCCCGCCGACCCGCGTGAGCGGCGCTACATGCTCGACATGTTCCCCTACCCCTCCGGCGACCTGCACATGGGTCACGCCGAGGTGTTCGCCATCGGCGACGTCGTCTCGCGTTACTGGTTCCAGCGCGGCTACAACGTGATGCACCCGATCGGCTGGGACTCCTTCGGCCTGCCCGCCGAGAACGCCGCGATCAGGCGCAACGCCCACCCGGCCGAGTGGACCTACGCCAACATCGAGACCCAGGCCCACTCCTTCAAGCGCTACGCGATCTCCTTCGACTGGTCGCGCCGCCTGCACACCAGCGACGTCGACTACTACCGGTGGACCCAGTGGCTGTTCATCCGCTTCTTCGAGCGCGACCTGGCCTACCGCAGGGGCGGCCTGGTCAACTGGTGCCCCAATGACCAGACCGTGCTGGCCAACGAGCAGGTCAAGGACGGCAAGTGCGAGCGCTGTGGCGCCGAGGTCGTCCGCCGGGAGCTGACCCAGTGGTACTTCAAGATCACTGACTACGCCGACCGGCTGCTGGACGACATGGCCCAGCTGGAGGGCGGCTGGCCGGAGCGCGTGCTGACCATGCAGCGCAACTGGATCGGCCGGTCCGAGGGCGCCGACGTCGACTTCGTGATCGAGGGCCGCGACGAGCCGGTCACCGTCTACACCACCCGCCCCGACACCCTGTACGGCGCGACCTTCTTCGTGGTCGCGCCGGACGCGCCGCTGGCCGAGGAGATCGTCGCCGAAGAGCAGCGCGAGGCCTTCGCGGCCTACCGGGCCCAGGTGTCCAAGCTGTCCGACATCGACCGGCTGTCCACCGAGAAGGAGAAGACCGGCGTCTTCCTGGGCCGCTACGCGATCAACCCGGTCAGCGGCGAGCGCATGCCGGTCTGGGCGGCCGACTACGTGCTGTCCGACTACGGCCACGGCGCCATCATGGCGGTCCCCGCGCACGACCAGCGCGACCTGGACTTCGCCCGCACCTTCGACCTGCCGGTACGGGTGGTGGTCCACACCGGTCTGGCCGACCCCGGCGAGACCGGCGTGGCCACCGCCGGCGAGGGCTCCATGGTCAACTCCGGTCCGCTGGACGGCCTGTCCAAGACCGATGCGATCCGGAAGATCATCGGAGTGCTGGCCGAGCGCGGCACCGGCAAGGCGACGGTCAACTTCCGCCTGCGCGACTGGCTGCTGTCCCGCCAGCGCTTCTGGGGCTGCCCCATCCCGATCATCCACTGTGTCGACTGCGGCGAGGTCCCCGTCCCGGACGACCAACTGCCTGTCACCCTGCCCGACCTGCGCGGCGAGGCCCTGGCACCCAAGGGCGTCTCCCCGCTGGCCTCGGCCGAGGACTGGGTCAACGTCTCCTGCCCCAAGTGCGGCGGGCCGGCCAGGCGCGACACCGACACGATGGACACCTTCGTCGACTCCTCGTGGTACTACCTGCGGTACGTGGACCCCACCTACGACGACGGCCCGTTCGACGTGGAGAAGGTGCGCCGGTGGGGCCCGATCGACCAGTACGTCGGCGGCGTCGAGCACGCGGTGCTGCACCTGCTGTACTCGCGGTTCTTCACCAAGGTCCTGCACGACATGGGCATGGTCGACTTCACCGAACCCTTCACCCGCCTGCTGAACCAGGGACAGGTGATCAACCAGGGCAAGGCGATGTCCAAGTCCCTGGGCAACGGCGTCGACCTGGGTGAGCAGATCGACGCCTACGGCGTGGACGCCGTCCGCCTGACCGTGGTGTTCGCCGGCCCGCCGGAGGACGACATCGACTGGGCCGATGTCTCCCCGGCCGCGTCGCAGAAGTTCCTGGCCCGCGCGTTCCGCGTCATGGCCGAAGCCGGTGCGGCCTCCGCTCCGGGTGTGGACTTCGCCACCGGCGACCTGAACCTGCGCAAGGTCGTCCACCGGACCGTCGACGAGGTCACCAAGCTGGTCGAATCCCACCGGTTCAACGTCGTGGTGGCCCGCATGATGGAGCTGACGAGCGCGACCCGCAAGGCCATCGACGCCGGTCCCGGCGCCGCCGACCCGGCCGTCCGCGAGGCCGCCGAGACCCTGGCCGTCATGCTGTCGCTGATCGCGCCGTACGCCGCGGAGGAGGGCTGGGAGCGGCTGGGGCACCCCGCCTCGGTCGCCAGGGCCGGATGGCCGGTGGCCGAGCCGGCCCTGCTGGTCCAGGACTCCGTCACCTGCGTCGTCCAGGTCGCGGGCAAGGTCCGCGACCGGCTGGAGGTCTCCCCGGAGATCTCCGACGCCGACCTGGAAGCGCTGGCGCTGGCCTCGGACAAGGTGCGGGCCTTCCTGTCCGGCGCTCCCCGCAAGGTCATCGTCCGCGCGCCCAAACTGGTCAACATCGTCCCGTAGCGTCACCGGGGCGCCCGTACGGCGGGCGCCCCGATTCATCGGCCCGAATTTATTGGCTCGAACGCCGAACCGATTGATGGAAGGATGCCGGCAGCAGACGGATCACCACCAGGAGCATGAGATGCGGCGAGTCTTCGAAACCTCACAGCGCCCTATCCGGACGAGAGTTTTCGAGGACTCCACCACTCATGCACACCGTCAACATCGGCATCCTCGCCCACGTCGACGCGGGTAAGACCAGCCTCACCGAGCGCCTGCTGTTCGACACCGGCGCCATCGACCGGCTCGGCAGCGTCGACACCGGCAGCACCCAGACCGACACGAACGACATCGAACGTCGCCGTGGCATCACGATCCGTTCCGCGGTCGCCTCCTTCACCGTCGGTGCTCTGCGGGTCAACCTCATCGACACCCCCGGGCACTCCGACTTCATCTCCGAGGTCGAGCGCGCGCTCGGAGTGCTCGACGGCGCCGTCCTGGTCCTGTCCGCGGTGGAGGGCGTCCAGGCGCAGACCCGCGTCCTGATGAAGACCCTGCGGAAGATGCGCCTGCCGACCCTGATCTTCGTCAACAAGATCGACCGTGCCGGAGCCCGTCACGAGGAGCTTGCGGCGGACATCCGGCGGAAGCTGGCAGCGCGGATCATCACCATGAACACGGTACGGCGGGCCGGGTTCCCCGACGCGCGCGCCGTACCGAACTCGCCGGCCGATCCGGGCTTCCGCTCCCGGGTGACGGATGTCCTCACCGAGAGCGACGACGCGCTGCTCGCCGACATCGTCGCCGGCATGGTCCCCTCGGCCGAGCGGCTCCTGGCGGGACTGCGCGCCCAGACCGCCGCCGGTCTGCTCCATCCGGTGTTCTTCGGCTCCGCGCTGGCCGGCCAGGGCGTCGACGCGCTCATCGACGGGATCGCGCAGCTCCTCCCGCCGGCGCGGGTCACCGGGGAGGACGGCCTGCGCGGCACGGTCTTCGCCCTCGAACGCGGCGACGCCGGTGAGAAGATCGCCTATCTGCGCGTGCACTCCGGCGGACTGCGCAGTCGGCAGCGGATCACCTGGTACCGCCGGGAGGCCGACGGCGGTGTCAGCGAGGACACCGGACAGATCACCGCGCTCCACGTCGTCGGGCGGGCGCGGACGGACATCCACCACCTGACGGCGGGGGACATCGCGAAGGTGTGGGGCCTGCCCGGCATCCGGGTCGGCGACCAGGTCGGCTCGCCGGACGGGCTCGCCGGGCGCTCGCATTTCGCCCCGCCCAGCCTGGAGACCCTCGCCCGGCCGAAGCGGCCGGAGCAGGCGGCGCGGCTGCACGCCGCCCTGGTGGACCTCGCCGAGCGGGATCCGCTCATCCACACGCGCGCCGTACCCGGCGAGGGAACCTCGGTGCTGCTGTACGGGGAGGTCCAGAAGGGCGTCATCGCGGAGACGCTCTCCCAGGAGTTCGGCGTCGAGGCGGTGTTCGAGCAGAGCCGGACGGTTCACGTCGAACGCCCGGTGGGTGTCGGGGAAGCCTGCGAGGAGATCGACCGGCACGGCCGCAACGACTTCTTCGCGACCCTCGGGCTGCGCATCGAACCAGGCGACGAGCCGGGAGTCGTCTACCGGCGGGAGGTCGAGCTCGGCTCACTGCCGCGACCCTTCCACCGGGCGATCGAGGACGCCGTCCGGCACGCGCTTGAGCAGGGAATCCACGGCTGGGCGGTGACGGACTGCGTCGTGACCCTGACCCGGACGGGCTACGCCTCTCCGATCACCACGGCCGCCGACTTCCGCAACCTCACCCCGCTGGTCCTGATGCGCGCGCTGGACATCGCCGGCACCCGCGTCTACGAGCCCTGCCACGACTTCGAGCTGGAGGTGCCCGCCGACGTGCTCAACGCCGTCATCGCGCACCTCGTCGCCCTCGGCGCGGACATCCGGGACTCCCACGGAGGTGCGGAGGTCTGGTCGGTCAAGGGCGACATCCCCGCGCGCCGGGTGCACGAGTTCGAGCGGCAGCTGCCCGGACTCTCCCGCGGGGAAGGGGTCTGGTGGTCGCGGACGTCGGGGGACCGGCCGGTCAGCGGCCCGGTCCCGATGCGCGAGCGGTCGGACGGCAACCCGCTCAACCGAAAGGAGTATCTGCTCCATCTCGCGCGGCGCGGTACGGCGCGGTGAAGCCGGCCGGCCCTCGTGTCACCCGCATCACACCGAGCGTCCTTGGAGGCGCCTCAAAATCCCTAGAGGGGTCCTGAGCGCCCTAAGGTGATCGAAAGTTCTCAAAAAAGAAGCGGGCCCCGCGATCCGGGGCCCGCTTCTTCGCCGTGCCGTCTCAGAGCTTGCGCAGAACCGCCACGACCTTGCCGAGGACGGTCGCCTCATCGCCGGGGATCGGGTCGTAGTTCGGGTTGTGCGGGACCAGCCAGACGTGGCCGTCCTTGCGCTTGAAGGTCTTGACCGTGGCCTCGCCGTCGATCATCGCGGCGACCACGTCGCCGTTGTCGGCCACCGGCTGCTGGCGGACGACCACCCAGTCGCCGTTGGCGATGGCGGCGTCGATCATCGAGTCGCCGGTCACCTGGAGCAGGAAGAGCGTGCCCTCGCCGACGAGCTGCTTGGGGAGGGCGAAGACGTCCTCGATGCTCTCCTCGGCGAGGATGGGGCCGCCGGCGGCGATCCGGCCGACGAGCGGCACGTAGGCGGCGGTGGGACGGCTGATCGGGGTCTCGTCGTCACGGGAGTCGGGATCGACCCACAGCACCGGCTCGCCCGGAAGACGCACCTCGAGCGCGCGAGGACGGTGTGGGTCGCGGCGCAGGTAACCCTTGCGCTGCAACGCCGTCAACTGGTGCGACACGCTGGAGGTGCTGGTGAGCTGCACCGCCTCGCCGATCTCCCGCATGGAGGGCGGATAGCCGCGCTGCTGCACCGAGTCGCGGATCACCTCGAGGATCTTCCGCTGCCTGGGGGTGAGGCCGAGGGAGTCGCGCCTGCGCACCGCCAGGTCACTGACGGCCGACCCGTTCTCGTCATGTTCGCTCATGCGATCTCCTCGCCTCCCGGTCTGTATTCCTTGTGTCGCACACAGCGACCGTACCCCCGTTGAAGATCGTATTCAAACAATTGTTCGAGTCGTTCTCGAAATCAGCGGCGGCGTGGTGTACAACATCGTACGGGAGTTCGATCGACACCGTGTTCGATTCGCCGATCTTTCTTCGACGTGTGTTCGGCCAGGTCGAAGGGGTGGGGGCCATCATGAAGGCGACCGTGACGACAGGAGGGCCCGGACGGGCGCCCGTGCGGCGTCCCGGGCCCGTGGGGGACGTTCGATATCCTGGTGCGCCGATCCGGCTCACCCGGCGGGGGCGGATCGTGGTGGTGGCGCTGCTCACCCTGATCACCCTGGGGGCGCTCTGGGTCGGCGCGCGCATCGACGCCGCCTCGGCCGGGGGGCGCGGGGGACATGAGGGGCTGCCGTGGGTCGTGGTGCACGGCGGCGACACGCTGTGGGGGATCGCGGACGCCGTGACGGGAGAAGCGGACCCCGCTCCGACGGTCCGTCGGATCATGGAGCTCAACGGCCTGTCCGACTCCGTGATCCGGTCCGGGGTCCGGCTCTACCTGCCGGGCGACTCCGTCCGCTGAAGGGGGCGCGAGGGGGTCGCCGGAAGGGCGACACGCCCGGCCCATGCGAATGTGATGCGCTGATCAGCGACTTCGCTCGAGGGGGCCGTCCCAACTTGCGTTCATGCGCCGACCCTCCTACCGTTGGACCACAACATCTAGTGGCTTAATCGACGCACTTCACCATAGATTGTGTTTCTATTACCGCACCTCGACCATTCGGGGTGCGCGCGAGCGTCTCTTCGGGAGCGCTGTGGAAGTGCAGGAGAAGGCGGGCCACTTGCCGGGTCAAGGAGGCGACGCTCGTGCACTGTCCGTTCTGTCGTCACCCTGACACGCGGGTCATCGACAGCCGGTCCACCGAGGACGGCGGAGCCATCCGCCGCAGGCGAACGTGCCCGGAGTGCGGGCGCAGGTTCACCACGCAGGAGACCGTGCTGCTCATGGTCGGCAAGCGCAGCGGGGTGACCGAGCCGTTCTCCAGGGAAAAGGTGATCGCGGGCGTGCGGCGGGCCTGCCAGGGGCGCCCGGTGGGCGAAGACTCGCTGGCTCAGCTGGGCCAGCGCGTGGAGGAGAGCATCAGGGCGACCGGGGCCGCGGAGATCGCGGCCCACGAGGTCGGGCTGGCGATCCTCGGCCCGCTGCGCGAGCTGGACGAGGTGGCCTACCTGCGATTCGCCTCGGTCTACCGGGGCTTCGAGACCCTCGCCGATTTCGAAACCGAGATCAAGCAGCTGCGGGCGGAACGCTCCGTCGAGCAGGACTGATTCACAACCCCGGGCGCCGGGGGAAGAGCGGCGCGTTGATGTGGTCCGACTCGAGGGCTCTGTGGAGCCCCGGAAGGGGGAAGTCATGACGGAAACGGTCAGTGGCGCAGTCGCGCGTGGGGGCAAGCGGTTGCGCAAGGGGCTGAAGATGAAGCGCATCTTCACCACGCCGGGAGTGCACCCGTATGACGAGGTGCGCTGGGAGCGCCGTGACGTCGTGATGACCAACTGGCGGGACGGCTCGGTCAACTTCGAGCAGCGGGACGTCGAGTTCCCCGACTCCTGGTCGGTCAACGCCGCCAACATCGTGACCACCAAATACTTCCGCGGCGCCGTGGGCACCCCGCAGCGCGAGTGGAGCCTGAAGCAGCTCGTCGACCGCGTGGTGGGCGTCTACACCAGGACCGCGGTCGAGCACGGCTACTTCGCCACGGACGAGGACGCCGAGATCTTCGACCACGAGCTCAAGCACGCCCTGGTCAACCAGGTCTTCAGCTTCAACTCGCCGGTCTGGTTCAACGTGGGCACCGCCTCGCCGCAGCAGGTCAGCGCCTGTTTCATCCTGGCCGTCGACGACCAGATGGAGTCCATCCTCGACTGGTACAAGGAAGAGGGTGTGATCTTCAAGGGCGGTTCGGGCTCCGGCGTCAACCTCTCCCGGATCCGCTCGTCGAAGGAGCTGCTCTCCAGCGGCGGCACGGCCAGCGGCCCGGTCTCCTTCATGCGCGGCGCGGACGCCTCCGCGGGCACCATCAAGTCCGGCGGCGCCACCCGCCGGGCGGCCAAGATGGTCGTCCTCGACGTGGACCACCCCGACATCGAGGAGTTCATCGAGACCAAGGCGCGCGAGGAGGACAAGGTCCGCGCGCTGCGCGACGCCGGTTTCGACATGGACCTGGGCGGCAAGGACATCGTCTCCGTCCAGTACCAGAACGCCAACAACTCCGTGCGCGTCTCCGACGAGTTCATGCGCGCGGTGCAGAAGGGCGAGGAGTTCGGCCTGCGCGCCCGCCTGACCGGCGAGGTCATCGAGAAGGTCGACGCCCGGGAGCTGTTCCGCAAGATGGCGACGGCCGCCTGGGAGTGCGCCGACCCCGGCGTCCAGTACGACGACACGATCAACGACTGGCACACCAGCCCGGAGACGGGCCGCATCACGGCCAGCAACCCCTGCTCGGAGTACCTCCACCTGGACAACTCCTCCTGCAACCTGGCCAGCATCAACCTGATGAAGTTCCTGAAGGACGACGACTCCTTCGACATCGCGAGCTTCGTGAAGATCACCGAGCTGATCATCACCGCGATGGACGTCTCCATCACCTTCGCCGACTTCCCGACCGAGAAGATCGACCAGACCACCCGGGCCTACCGCCAGCTCGGCATCGGCTACGCCAACCTCGGCGCGCTGCTCATGGCCACCGGTCACGCCTACGACTCCGACGGCGGCCGGGCCATCGCCGGCACCATCACCTCGCTGATGACCGGCGCCTCCTACCGCCGCAGCGCCGAGCTGGCCGCGGTGGTCGGGCCCTACGACGGCTACGCGCGCAACGCCGAGGCCCACAAGCGCGTCATGCGCAAGCACGCCGCGGCCAACGACGACCTGCGCACGCTGGAGGCCATGGACAAGGCCATCCACGCCGAGGCCTCCCGCCAGTGGACCGAGTGCCTCAAGCTGGGCGAGAAGAACGGCTACCGCAACGCGCAGGCCTCGCTGCTGGCGCCCACCGGCACCATCGGCCTGATGATGGACTGCGACACCACCGGCATCGAGCCCGACCTCGCCCTGGTCAAGTTCAAGAAGCTCGTCGGCGGCGGCTCCATGCAGATCGTCAACCAGACGATCCCGCGCGCGCTGCGGCAGCTGGGCTACCCGGAGGAGCAGGTCGAGGCGATCGTCGAATACATCGCGGCGCACAGCCACGTCGTGGACGCCCCCGGCCTCAAGCCCGAGCACTACGAGGTGTTCGACTGCGCGATGGGCGAGCGGGCGATCGCCCCGATGGGTCATGTCCGCATGATGGCCGCCGCCCAGCCGTTCCTGTCCGGCGCCATCTCCAAGACGGTCAACCTGCCCGAGTCCGCGACGGTCGAGGACATCGAGCAGGTCTACATGGAGGGCTGGAAGCTCGGCCTGAAGGCGCTGGCCGTCTACCGCGACAACTGCAAGGTCGGCCAGCCGCTCTCGGTCGCGGGCAAGAAGACCGAGGAGAAGGCCGCGCCCGCCGAGCCGGAGATCCAGGTCGTGGAGATCAGCCGCCCGACCCGCCGGCGGATGCCGAACCAGCGCCCCAGCACCACCACCCGCTTCACCGTGGGCGGAGCCAAGGGCTACATGACCGCCTCGTCCTACCCCGACGACGGTCTGGGCGAGGTCTTCCTGAAGATGTCCAAGCAGGGCTCGACCCTCGCGGGTGTCATGGACGCCTTCTCGGTGGCCATCTCCATCGGCCTGCAGTACGGCGTGCCGTTGGAGACCTACGTCGGCAAGTTCGTCAACATGCGCTTCGACCCGGCCGGCATGACCGACGACCCGGACATCCGCATGGCCGCCTCGGTGATGGACTACATCTTCCGCCGCCTGGCGCTGGACCACCTGCCCTATGACGATCGGGCCGCCCTCGGCATCTTCTCCGCCTCCGAGCGCGCCGCTCAGCAGCGTGGAGAGGACCCGGCCCCGATCCACACCGACGAGGTCATCGCCGAGCTGGCCACCTCGGCGCCGATCGAGCAGCCTCAGGCCCGCACGGAGGGCGCCATCGAGGCCGTCACCGAGGTCGTCGCCGTGGCCGCGCCGGAGCGGGTCGGCTCCCTGGAATCCCACCAGGGCCGCACCGCCGACGCGCCGCTGTGCATGACCTGCGGCACCAAGATGCGTCCCGCCGGCAGCTGCTACGTCTGCGAGGGCTGCGGCTCCACCAGCGGCTGCAGCTGAGAGTGAGCGCCTTTTGGGCGTGAAATAGCAGGTCAGCAGCAGGGCGTCGGCGAAATGCCGACGCCCTGCTGCTGTCTGCTCCAGGCAGTTCGTTACGTCCGATGCACCGTCGTTGCGTCCGATGTGACAGCGGGCCGCGATGGGCCCAGTGCTCTCCCTCTTGCGGAGAGTCGCTCCGCTCCGCGATGGGGGCCGTCCCGCCGGCGTCAGACCTCCGGGTCGAGGGCCGAGCCTAGCGGTCGGCGCGCTGCGGGGGCGTCCAGGCGGCGACGAGGTTCAACAGGCCGGGGAAGCGGGCGTCGAGGTCTTCGGTACGGAGCCGGCTCCGCCGTTCGAGACCATACTGGCGCTGACGTGTGAGCCCGGCCTCGCGGAGGGCGCGGAAATGGTGGGTGAGCGAGGACTTCGGCCGGTCCAGTTCGAACCAGCCGCAGGTGTGGTCGAAGTCTTCCGCCTCCAGTAGGAGCTTGCGCACGATGGTCATGCGCAGCGGGTCGCTCAACGCGCTCATGACCACTTCCAGGCGCAGCTCGTCACGCGCAGGCTCGGGTAGGGGCTCGGGCAGATCCGAGGGCGCGGAATCACGTTCGGTGACGGTCTTTCGGTAGCTCACTGCCATGCCTCCATTGAATCACAGCTGTACGACTTCATTCGTACTTGTGTTAAGTTCGACTCTACTCGTACAAGTTCGAGTTTTTTCGTACATTGTCGGATGAAGAGAGGCCTCATGGCGGCCAGTTCCGGAACATCAGGCGTTGACACACTCCGGTCCGTGCCGGAAGCGCGGTCGGTGAGGACCGCCGCTACCGGTGGTGGGGCGGCGCGCTGGAAGATCTGGCTGGCGGCATGGCCGGTGACCGGGGTCTTCGTGCTGTCCAACATGCCGACTCCGCTGTATCCGCTCTGGAAGCAGCGGATGGGCTTCTCCTCCGGGACGATGACGATCATCTTCGCCTGCTACATCGTCGGCCTGCTTGCCGCATTGATGGTGGCCGGGCGGCTGTCGGACCGCATCGGCCGCAAACCTGTCCTGTTGCCGGGGCTGCTGCTCGCGGTCGCGGCGTGTGCCACTTTCGCCACGGCGTCCTCCGTCCTCGAACTGGCCGTCGCGCGGCTACTGACCGGTATCGCGATCGGCATCACGGTGTCAGTGGGCATGGCGGCCGTCGTCGATCTGGGTGGAGCGTCTTGGGTCCGGCAGGCCACCCTGGCGGCGTCCACGGCGATGGTCCTCGGAGCCGGGCTGGGGCCCCTGTCGGCAGGCATACTGTCGCAGACACTGCCGGAACCGACGGTCGCGATCTTCTTGGTGGAGATCGTGCTGTTGCTCTCCGCCGTCGTGGCGATGCTCTGCCTGCCGCTGCCGAGGCCTGGCGCGGATGCGAATGGAGGATGGCTGCGTCTGCCGTCGGTGCCGACGCGAAACCGCGTGCAGGTGGCTTTGGGGATTGCGGTGTTCGCGCCTGGGATCACCTCGACCTCGTTCGTGCTGTCACTGGGACCGTCGCTGCTGGCCGATCTCCTCGCCACGCACAACCGGCTTGTCGCCGGAGGGATGGCGTTCATGATGTTCGCGGCGGCGACGGGTGTGCAGTTCGCCGTGCGACGGCTGGGCGTGCGCTCCATCCTGCTCGGTGGGCTCGTCTCCACCGCCGCGTCGATGGCCGCACTGATCCTCGCCGTGCACGTCTCGTCGGCGACTCTGCTGATCGTGGCCGCAGTCCTGGCCGGTGCCGCCCAGGGACTTGGACAGTTCGGTGGTCTGTCGCTGATCGGCGTGGCCGTGCCGCCGCATCGCCGTGCCGAAGCCAATGCGGCCCTCAACGTCGGCGGCTACGTGCCGGCGGCGCTCCTTCCGGTCACGGCCGGGTACCTCGGTGACGCGGTCGGAATGACGACCAGCTCGACGATCTTTGGGGCAGCCATGATCGCCATGGCGGCCGCAGGTGCCGCCTTCGTCGGTATCCGAGGGCGGGAGCCGATAAATACCGCATCTCCCGAATAAGTGCACTACAGCCGCTTTCGCGTGAACGCCCGCTGAGAACAGGGTGTCGGTGACAGGCCGACACCCTGTTCCCGCTTTCCGCCACCTGTCGTCCTTTCCGCCGCCTGCCGTCGCACGTGATGCGACCGGCGCGTTCACCCTCCAGTGTTTGACCGAAAAGTCCGGCGATCACCGGTTTGACTTAGAGTGCGCTCGAAGTTCTACCTTCAAGACATGGCCGGTGAGCAGCCGGGACCTGCGTCCCGGCTGCTCACCGGACGGAAAGATCGTTCGACACGGACACACTGGGGAAGTCATGACTCGCGAAGAGCGGTACGAGCACGGCCTGAAGGTGCTGCAGCAGATTGACGGCGAGGCGGGACAGAAGGTCGTCGACTCCCTCGCCGGCATCTCACCCGAGCTGGCTCATCAGGTGGTCTCCTGGGGATTCGGTGACATCTACTCCCGGCCGGGTCTGCCGCCCCGGGATCGGCAGCTCGTCACCCTTGGCATGCTCACCGCGCTGGGTGGCTGCGAGCCCCAGTTGGAGGTGCACGTCAACGCCGCTCTCAACGTCGGCCTCAGCTCCACCGAGATCGTGGAGGCGCTGTTGCACTCCGCCGTCTACTGCGGCATGCCGAAGGCGCTCAACGCCACCTTCGTCGCCAAGAAGGTCTTCGCCGAGCGGGGACTGCTCCCGGTGGCCACCGGCGACTGACCGGGGCCGGCGGGCGCCCCTTCCCGAAGGGCGCTCCTCAGGCGCCCGGCCGTACGGGGCCCGCCGCGCGGTTGTAGCGGTCGGCCAGCCTGCGGAGCTCGTCGGCGAGCTCGGGAGAGCCCGTGACGTCGAAGTCGACGTCGAGCATCCCCAGGTAGGCGGCGAGCATGTGCGGGGTGTGGGATCCGAGGTTGACCACGCAGGTGTGCTCGTCGACCGCCTCCACCAGGATCGCGGGCGGCAGCCGTTCGGCGATCACCTCGGCGGGGGCGTGCATCGTCACGCGGGCACGATATTTCCACAGCACCGATCCCAGGCCCTTCTCGACGTATGCCGCGACGTCGCCTTCGGGCGGCTCGCGCGGCGTGAACCGAGGACCGGTGGGCGTGCGGGGCTGGATCCGGTCGACGCGGAAGGTCCGCCAGTTCTCACGATCGCAGTCCCACGCGACGAGATACCAGCGGCCGCGGGTGTGCACCAGGCGGTGGGGCTCGACGACACGGAGGCTGACGGCTCCGTCGTGGGCGCGGTAGTCGAACCGCAGCCGCTCGTGATCGCGTGCCGCCCCGGCGATGGCGGTCAGGACGTCCGCCTCCACGGTCGGGCCGGAGCGGGAGATCGAGACCGTGTAGCTCTGCAGGGCGTTGACCCGATGACGCAGGCGTGACGGGAGGACCTGCTCCAGCTTGGCCAGCGCGCGCAGGGAGGTCTCCTCGATGCCGGAGATGGTGCCGCCGGCGGCCGTGCGCAATCCGACGGCGACGGCGACCGCCTCCTCGTCGTCGAGCAGCAGCGGCGGCAGGGCCGCGCCCGCGCCGAGCCGGTAGCCGCCCGCCGTGCCCGGGGTGGCGTGAACGGGATAGCCCAGCTCGCGCAGCCGTTCCACGTCGTTGCGGATGGTCCTGGTGGTCACGCCGAGCCGGTCGGCGAGCTGCGGCCCTGTCCAGTCTCGTGGTGTCTGCAGCAGCGACAACAGGCGGAGCAGTCGTGCGGAGGTCTCCAGCATGCCGTCAGTCTGCCAGCGAACGCGGAAGGGTTCTTTCCGCATCGCGTACGGAAATTTCCGATTTCCCGGCGTGGATGGAGCGACCGGCGCGGACGTCGCAGGGGCGATCCGCGCGTCCGGCTCCCGGAGGAAGGGCTCACCTCCGGCGAGTGCGGCCCGAACGCCCCGGGCCGGGAGCCCGGGGCGTGTCTCCGCGAGGCGTTATCCGCAGTTGCCCCAGGCGTTCCGGCCGCCGGAGGCCTGCTGGCCGCCGCCCTGGATGACTCCCCAGTACTTCACGCAGTAGCCCTTGGCGTACAGCGTCACCGGGCCGGCGTAGTACTTGTAGCCCTTGCCGTCCTGCTTGACCGCCGTCTGCGCGGGCTCATCCTTGATGCGCTTGGTCTGCGTCTCCAGCCGCGCCGAGGTGTAGGTGGAGGACCCCACGAAGCTCGACTTGATGGTGGTCACGCAGTTGAACCCGGTGGTGCGGTTGTAGAGCAGGTAGACGTAACCGAACACCGTGCCGGAAGGGGTCTTGACCGGGCGGCTGCTGTCGCTCACCCGGGCGAATCCGGTGCCGCACACGCCTTCCGGAGTGTAGGCGGATGCCACGGCGTATGCCGGGTTCGCCATGAACGCACCGGTGGCCAGTGTCGCGGCGAGGAAGATCGTCTTCGTGGACTTGAGCACTCACTCGTCCCATCGTCGGTGCCGCCCGCTGATCGAGCGGCGTCGGGCACGATCATTCTGCAGTGTTCACCGCCGGGAGATCATCGATATGCCAGAAGGTTTGGGTGGTTTGTAACCTGACTTCCGGTCGTGATCATTAAGTCCGACGCATCCGGCCTGCTCGGGGCCCGGGTGAAAGCGGTCACCGCTCGGACGGTCAGCAGGCGCAGGCGATGCCGGAGACCGGGGCGGTCAGCGGGTCGATCGCGCGCCGGGAGACACCGGACGGCGTCTCGACCGGAAAGCCCTCCCGGGCCCAGTACTCGAACCCGCCCAGCATCTCCTTGACCGGGTAGCCGAGCCTGGCGAACTCCAGGGCGGCGCGGGTGGCGCCGTTGCAGCCGGGACCCCAGCAGTAGGTCACCACCGTCACGCCCGCCGGGATCACCTCGGCCGCCCGGCCGGCGATCTCGGCGGTGGGCAGGTGCACGGCGCCCTCGATGTGCCCCTGCGTCCAGCTCTCCCGGCTGCGCGAGTCGACCACGATGACGCCCGGGGCACCCGAGGCCAGGTCGGCGGCCACGTCGGTCACGTCGGTCTCGAACGCCAGACGGCCGGCGAAGTGGGCGAGCGCGGCGGCGTTGTCGGCCGCGGGAACGGACGTGACGGCGGAGGCGGAGGCGGAGGCGGTGATGACGGACATCTCGGCGGCCTTTCGGTGGTGCTCGGTGGCGAACGGGAAGTTCTCGGTGGCGAGGAGGGGCTCTCTCCGGCGACAAGGGAAATGGTGCCGGTTCCGGCCACGGCTCGACAGTGGCGTGAATGCCGCTTATCGCTAATATCTCGCCATGCTGATTTCGCCACCGGTGCGCCGCGGCGCTCGCCGTACCGTGTCCGTGCTCGCCTTCGACGGCATGGCGCCCTTCGAGCTGGGGTGTGTCGTGGAGATCTTCGGCATTCCCCGGCCCGAGCTGGACGTGCCCTGGTACGAGCTCACCGTGTGCGCGGAGAGTACGGCCGACCTGCGGATCGTCGGCGGGTTCACCATGCGGGCCGAGCGCGGGCTCGAAGCCGTGGCCGCCGCGGACACGGTGATCGTGCCGGCGGTGCCGGACGTTTCCGGCGCGGTGTCGCCGGAGCTGGTCGCGGCGCTGAGAGCGGCGCACACCCGGGGCGCGAGGGTCGTGTCGATCTGCTCGGGGGCCTTCGCGCTGGCCCAGGCCGGGTTGCTCGACGGCCGCGAGGCGACCACCCACTGGAAGTACGCCGAGCTGCTCCAGCGCCGCTTTCCCCGGGTCAGGGTGAACCCCGACGTGCTCTACGTGGACGGCGACGACGTGCTGACCAGCGCGGGCAGCGCGGCCGGGCTGGACCTGCTGGTCCACCTGGTCCGCAAGGACCACGGACCGCGCGTGGCCAACTCGGTCGCCCGCAGGCTGGTCATCCCCCCGCACCGGGAGGGCGGGCAGGCGCAGTTCATCCAGGCGGCGGTCACCCCGGTGGAGGACGACGACGCGGTGGCCACCGCGATGGCCTGGGCACTGGAGCACCTGACCGAGCCGATCACGGTGGCCGACCTCGCCGGGGTCGCCCGCATGTCGCAGCGGACCTTCATCAGGCACTTCGGCCGCCAGACCGGGACCAGCCCACTGCGCTGGGTGATCTCCCAGCGGGTCGCGGCCAGTCTCACGATGCTGGAGTCCACGGCCGCGCCGGTCGAGGAGATCGCGGTCTCCGTCGGCTTCGACAGCCCGGTGACCTTCCGCCACCACTTCACCAGGGCGATGCGGACCTCGCCCTCGGCCTACCGCAGGGCCTTTCGGGCGTCGGCCTGAGCGGGCCGGTGTGTCTCATCCGCCGCTCCAGCGCCGGGTGATCTCCTCGGCGCTGGGCGGCGGACCCGGCAGGGAGGGCGCGGAGGTCAGATGCAGGGCGTCGAGCATCAGGGCGAGGTATCGATGCCTGATCTGGGCGGTGCGTTCCTCGTCGCCGAGGTGGACGGCGGCGAGCTGCTCGAAGATCATTGACATGTCGGCGACGTCCAGGCCGGGGCGGAGGACGCCGGCCTGGACGGCGCGGCCGAAGACCCGCTCGGCCAGTTCGGAGGCGTGGGTGGATTCGCGGTAGAGGTCCTCGTCGGGGGTGAAGGTCCCGGCCAGGTTGATCGTCAGGGAGTGGACGTCGGCGTCCACCACACGGCGCATGAAGACGGTGAAGGCCTCCCACGGGTCGCCCTCGTCGGACAGGGCGGCCTCGGCCTCGGCGATGTAGATCTTCAGTCCGTCCGAGCACAACTTGCGAAGCAGGTCGTCCTTGCTGGCGTAGCGCCGGTAGAGCGCGCTGATCCCCACCCCGGCGCGCTCGGCCACGGCGGAGATCGGAGCGCCGGGGTCGGCGACGAAGACGGTGCGCGCGGCGTCGAGGATCACCTGGTCGTTGCGGGCCGCCTGGGCCTTCCGGCCGCTCATGGGGCCGGTGGTGGTTGTCTTCATGCCGCCACTATAGCTAATGGAACATAATATTCCGTTCTAAGCTTCAGATGATTCACGGAAATCCTTGCCGTGCCGGTCGGGTGGCCGGCGTGTTCGGGGTCCGCCGGCCAGGAGTCAATCAGGGGTTGCCAATAATAGGCAGACCGGTCTATTTTTTGGATATGGGACAAAAGGGTGAGGAGACGCGTGTCCGGTTGCTGGACGCCACGCAGGAGCTGATCGAGGGCGGCGGCTACTTCGGGGCCGGGCTGAACCAGGTGATCGCGGCCAGCGGGACCCCGCGCGGTTCGCTCTACTTCCACTTTCCCGGCGGCAAGGACCAGATGGTCGGGGAGTCCGTACGGCGGGCCGGCCATGAGATCGGCCGGATCGTGCGGGATCTGGCGGAGAGCGCGCCCGACACCGCGAGCCTGGCGACCGCCGTGCTGGCGATGCTGGGCGATCGGCTGGAGGCCTCCGGATGGCGCAAGGGCTGCCCGGTGGCCACGCTCGCGCTGGAGATGGCGGCCACGAGCGACCCGCTGCAGGAGATCTGCTCGGAGGTCTACGGCTCCTGGGAGGGACTGCTCCGCGACCGGCTGGCCGCCGACGGGCATCCCGAGGCGGATGATGTGGCCGTGACCGTCCTCGCTCTGATCGAGGGGGCGTTGCTGCTGGCCAGGGCCCATCGCAGCCGGGAGCCGCTCGACCGCGTCGCCCGCCGGATCGTGCTGCTGCTGTAAACCCGCAACGGCGGAGAGGCCGTCGAAGGCGTCATCGTGAAGATCCACCCAGGGGTGGGTCTTCCATGTCCATTGAATATGTAGACCGATCTATTTTGAGGTGATCGTGTGACCCCCGACTCCATCGTCTTCGGCGCGGCGGGATTCGTCGGCCGTTCCCTGGTCGCGGAGCTGCTGCGGCGTGATCGCCGGGTGGCCGCCGCCGTGCGCGGGCCGGGAGAGCGGCTCACGTCCTGGCTCGCCCGGCAGGAAGTGGACACGGCGGGGCTGACCGTCGTGGCCGCCGACATCACCACACCCGGCCTCGGCCTCGAAACCGCCGAAGGCCTGGAACGGGTGCGTGACGTCTACAACGCCGCCGCCCGCTTCGCCTTCGGGTTGGACATGGAGCAGGCGCGGCGAGTCAACGTGACCGGGGCGCTCAACGTGGCCGACTGGGCCGCCACCCGGCCGGCGCTGCGCCGTCTGGTCCACATCAGCGGCTACCGCGTCAGCAGTGCCGCACCGGACTACCGCGTCGACGGCGCCTACGAGGCCTCCAAGAAGGAGGCCGACGCGGCGGTGCGGGTGCGAGCCCGTGAGCTGGGCGTCCCGCTGACGATCGCCAACCCCAGCACCGTGGTCGGCGACGGCCAGTTCATCGGGCTGGCCTCGCTGGTCAAGGATCTGTGGCATGGGCGGCTCCCGGCGCTTCCCGGCGGTGCGGACGTCTTCCTGCCGGTCGTCGACGCCGGCTACTTCGCCCGGTTCATGGCCGCCCTGCCCGAGCACGAGGAGACCGCCGGGCAGGCCTACTGGGTGCTCGACGACGACACACCCCACCTGCCGGAGCTGGTGGCCTTGGTCGCCGGGCACCTGGGCGTGCCCGCGCCCCGGCTGACGGTCCCGGCCGGGCTGGTGCGGCGGCTGCCCCGCGCGCTCACCGGGGCCGACCCCGAGACCCTGTCGTTCCTGTCCGGCGACCGCTACGACACAGCTCCGGCCCTGGCCTTCGCCGAGCGAGCCGGACTGCGCATGCCCCCGGTCGAGGAACTGCTCCGAAGCTGGACCGACGGGCTGGTCGGCGCCCGCTTCGGCGCCGGCGTCCCACCGCGCGGGCCGTACGGGTTCCAGGACGTCGCCGGGAGCCGGACCTGGGTGGCGGGTGAGCGGGAAGAGCCCGAGTACGTGATGCTGCACGGACTGCCGCTGGACGCCGACTCGTGGGAGGGCGTGCGGGATCGGCTGGATGCCCCGGTCCTCACCGCCGACCTGCCCGGCCTGGGCCGCTCGGCGCCCGCCCGTTCGCTCGACGACTGGACGGCGGCCCTGATGGAGCCGGTCAGAACGCGGCCGGTGCTGGTCGGCCACTCCTTCGGCTGCGGACCCGTTCTGCGTTATGCGCTTGCCCACCCCGATCGGGTGGCGGCCGTCGTCCTCGTCGCCCCCGCCTTTCTCCAGGCGCCCTCCGGGCGGCTGCGGCGTTCGGGGGCCGCCGCGCCGATGCTGCGGCGGATGTCGGGGCCCGCCTGGGAGAGAGCCTCGGCGTCCCGGCGGACGCGCTCGCCGACCTGCGCCGGCCGCGGGCCGCCCGCCGGGTGATCGAGGCGATGCGCATGGCCCACGCCGCGCGGCGGGAGCTTCGCCGGACGCTCGATCGCGTCAGGGGAGAGTCCGCGACTCCGGTGACGATCGTCGTGGGGGAGGGCGATCCGCTGTCGGTGGACATGTCCGCCACCGTGATCCGGGGCGCGGGGCACTATCCCCAGCTCACGCATCCCGCCGAGCTGGCACGCGCTCTCCGAGCAGCCGGTGGGCGAGCTCGGCCAGAGCCGTCGCGATCCGCTCGGGGCTGAGATTCCGCTCGCCCCGCTGGTGGGTGTAGACCTCCGGGGCCAGCGGGGCGAGCGCGACTTCGACCAGCGCGTCCGGGTCGGCCATCCCCGCCGAGACCAGCAACGAGCGCACATGCAGCCGCCAGAAGCCGTAGGCCCCGGTGGTGAACCGTGACTGCCCGGTTTCGGCGCCCAGCACCAGGTGGGCGTGGGCCTCCAGCAGCTCCACCATCGCGCCGTAGAAGGCGGCCAGCCGTTCGGCGGGCGGTGCTCCCGGCCCAAGGGGCGCCTCGCCGCCGATCAGCTTCTCCTGCAGGGCCTTCTCGTGTTCGTCGAGCATCGCGGTCGCGATCGCGGCCCGGTCGGGGTAGCGGCGATACAGCGTGCCGCGCCCCACCCCGGCCGCCTTGGCGATGTCGTCCATCGTGACGTTCGGTGCACCCTTGGCCGCGAACAACTGTCCGGCCGCCTCCAGAATGCGCGCCCGGTTGCGCGCGGCGTCTGCTCTCTCCATTCCTTCAGGGTATATGTGGACACGCTGTCCGCTAAGGCGCCCGCCGTTCGGGAGTGGTCAAGATCCCGTGGTGCGGTGCCGGGCAGAGCACGGGTATGGGTGCGGTGCGGCAGAGTGCGGGCGCGGGTGCGGACAGGGCGCGGGCGCGGGGCTGGGCAGAGTGCGGGTGCGGCCGCGGGTCAGGAGCTCATGGCGTAGAGCACGTCGCGCAGGGCCTCCTCGCGGCCGTCGAGCCAGACCATCCGCAGCGCCAGGTCGGGGGCCGGTAGCCCGAGCTCCACCAGGGTGCCCGCCGACAGGTCTTCGTCGACCACGAAGTCGGGAAGCAGAGCCATGCCCAGCCCCTGCTTGGCCCATTCCCGGACGGCGACGACGCTGGCCAGCTCCCGACGCCGGCCGTCGAGGCCGGTCATCCTGTCGGCGGCCATCCGGATCGAGCAGCCGGGGCCGGTCGTCAGCACGATGTCCGCGTGTCCCTCCGGGGCGGCGACCATGGCCAATCTCACCTGTCCGACGTCGAGGAAGTCCAGACCTGGCGGGGTCGCGAACCCCAGGGTCCCGATCTGCACGCCGGAGTCGAGAAGCAGACCGGCGTCGAGGGCGCCCTGGGCGATCCCGTCCAGGATCAGGTGCCGCGGGAGCACGGTGACGTCGAGATCGATGTCGGGACGACGCTCGGCCAGGCGCCGCATGATGCCGGGCAGCCGGGTCGCCGCCAGCATCTCCAGCGCGCCCACCCGCACGCTCCGCCGCCGCTCGGTGACGGCCAGCCGTACCGCCTCGGCGTGGTCGAGCAGCCCGGGAGCCCGGGAGAGCAGGACCTGCCCCGCGTCGGTGAGCCGCATGCCCTGCGGGGTGCGCTCGAAGAGCGCCACCCCCAGCGACCCTTCCAGCCGGCGGATCTGCTCCGACGTCGAGGCCGGGGCCAGGCCCAGCAGGTGCGCCGCGCCGGTGATCGTGCCCGTCCCGGCGACCGCGACGAACCCCCGCAACTGCCGTAGGTCCATGTCGAGAGCATACGGCTTTCCCGAATGCCCCGTACGGCTGCGGCGGTTGAGGGGAGATGTCCGGCTCCGCAGAGTGGTCGGCATGCTCGCACCATCGTCGTCCTCCTGGCGGCTCGCCGGGATCTCCCTGGCCTACTTCCTCGTCCTCCTCGACACCACCGTCCTCACCGTGGCCCTGCCCGACCTGCGCGCCTCCCTGGGCGGGTCGCTCGCCGGGCAGCAGTGGGCGGTCAACGGATACACCATCGCGTTCGCCGCCTCGCTCCTGACCGGCGGCGCGATCTCCGACCGGTACGGCGCGGCCCGGGTGTTCCGGGTGGGCGTCGTCGGGTTCGGGGTCATATCCCTGGCATGCGCCTTCGCGCCCGGCCTGGAGACCCTCGTCGCCCTGCGAGCGTTGCTGGGCCTGGCGGGCGCACTGTGCCTGGGGGGCTCTCTCGGGCTGATCGCCCAGCTCAACCCCGACCCCGCCCGGCGCGCACGGGCCATGGGAGCCTGGGCGGCCCTCACCGGCACCGCGCTCGCCGCGGGCCCGCTGCTCGGCGGACTGCTCGTGGGCCCCTACGGCTGGCGCGCGGTCTTTCTCGTCAACCCGCCGCTCGCGGTCGCCGCTCTGGCCGGTGTCCGGGGACTGGTCTCCCCCGCCGGCACGCGCGGGATCGGCTGGAGGTCGCAGGCCGCGGCCTGCGCCTTCCTCGCCCTGCTCGCCGCGGCGATCACCGAGACCTCCGTCGTCGCCGCGGCGCTCGCGCTCGGGGCGCTCGCCGTACTGATCCGGTCGGAACGGGGCGCCGCCACGCCCGCGCTGCCCGGCGGGCTGCTGCGCGCGGCGTGGGCGGGCCTGCTCACCGGCGGGGTGGTGAACTTCGCCTTCTCCGGCGCGCTGTTCGTGATCACTCTTCTCCTCCAGGGCGAACGGCATCTCACCCCGCTGGAGGCGGGGCTGGCGTTCCTGCCGCTGACCATCCCGATGACCTTCAACGCGCTCGTCACCGGCCGCCTCGTCGCCCGCCACGGCCCCCGGCCCTCGATTCTGACCGGTCTCGTCCTGCTGACCGGGGGCCTGCTCGCGGCCCCGTCGGCCATCGGAATGATCATGATCGGTTTCGGCCTGTCCTGCTGCCTGCCCGCGCTGGTCGCCGACGTCGTCGCGATGGCCCCCGCCGGCACGGCCGGCACGGCGGGCGGCCTGCTCAACGCGGCGCGTCAGGCCGGCGCGATCCTCGGGGTGGCGGTGATGGGCATCGTCGCGCACGGCACGGCGGACGGCACCTCGCACGCCCTGTTCCTGGCGGCGGCGCTCACCGGGCTCGTCCTCGCGGGCCTGGCCGGCTCCGCCGTCGCGGCCCGGCTCCGCCCGAGGGGTCAGGACAGCCGGGTCCCCGCGCGCACGCCGATGTGATCGGGAGGCGCGGCCCCTTCCGGAAGCAGGGGATCGGCGACCGGGGACAGCCAGGTGGTGGCCAGCGGCAGCACGCCCGCCCACAGTCCCAGCTCCGCGTCCGGGCCGTCCCCGTCACCGGGCGGGCCCGCGCTCACCTTCACCGACGCCTCCGTCAGGGAGATCGCCAGAACGGTCGTCGCGGCGAGTTCCTTGCGGTTGGGACGCCTGGCGTAGTCCCACTGGCCCGGGGCGGCGTGCTCGGTGATGATCCGCAGCGCGGTCAGCTTCTCCTCGCCCTCCAGCTTCCAGGGCACGCCGTACACCATGGCGGAGCGGTAGTTGACGCCGTGCTCGAACACCGACCTGGCCAGGACCAGGCCGTCCACGTGGGTGACCGTCACGCATACTGTGTCTGCAGCCGTGCCCGCGGCCGTGCCCGCGCCGGACCCCGGCCGCTCCCGCCGCGCGCCCGCGGATCCGGCGGACTGTCCGGCGTCCGGGCGTCCGGGGGGTTCTTCCACGATCAGGCTCCGGCTGGCGACCGAGCCGTGGACGTAGAGATGGTCGGCGTCGAAGCCGTAGACCGTGGGCACCACCATCGGCACGCCGTCCGTGACCACGCCGAGATGGCAGACGAACCCGGCGCCCAGCACCTCGTACAGCGCGGCCCGGTCGGTCCGGCCGTTCTCGCGGAGGCGACGGTGCCGGGTGCGCTCTGTCGAGGACAAATCACTCATGGGGTGACATTCAATCAGGCCTGGAAATGACGAGAGACCCACATGCCTGCGGGTCTCTCGTGAAGCGGGGTCAGGCGGCGGGGAGGGGGCCACCCACCAGCGGGAAGCGTAAGACGTTTCGCCCGGCGTAGGCGCGCAGGTCGACGACCTTGGCGTCGGCGGCGGCGGCCTTGCGGCGTGTCGCGGAGCGGATGTCCCTGATCTTGAGCCGTGTGACATATGGTGGCACGACCACAAGCCTCTTCATTGAGCCCCCCGGCGTGATGAATCCGTTACATGAGATGTCTACAGATCATCGCGTAAAACCACCGTAAAGATCTGTTCAGTAGGGAAGTCGGCGACCCGACGGGGATCGCAGATCCAGGCCGGGCGTGCGGATGGGCCGGCGCCGGCCCTGCGGCCGGACGATCCTTATGCGTCGCATGGTCTGCACCCTCTCCTCGGACTCGCCGTTCCTCGGGCTGATCGTGCTCCACGTCGCCGGACGGCACGCCCCGGGTGGAAGGGCCGGCCCGCACGGGGTTCCGTGCGAGCCAACCTAACCCCGTGACACGACCCGGATCAACTGGTTTTGTTACGCAAAGAGCCCGCGACCGCACGCGTGGTGACCGCGATCCGGTTCCATGCGTTGATCGCCGCGATCGCCATCACCAGCGCGGCCAGCTGTTCCGGCTCGTAGTGCCCGGCGGCCTCCTCCCACACGCGGTCCGGCACCGTCTCCCCGCGGTCGCTGAGCCGGGTGGCCTCCTCCGCCAGCGCCAGCGCCGCCCGCTCGGCGTCGGTGTAGTAGGGAGCCTCCCGCCAGGCGGCCACCGAGAACAGCCGCTCGTCGCTCTCGCCGGCCTTCTTGGCGTCGTGGCTGTGCATGTCCACGCAGAAGCCGCACCCGTTGATCTGGCTGGCCCGCAGCTTCACCAGCTCCAGCGTGGCGTGCGGCAGGCCGCAGCCGGCCAGGTATCTCTCCAGGCCCAGCATGGCCTTGTAGCCCTCGGGGGCGAGTTCGGCGATGCTCATCCGTGCTTTCATCGAACACTCCTCAGTTTCTGTGGGTTCATCACGACGAAGATCTCGGTGATCCGGGAGTCGGCCACGGTCAGCCCGTAGACGCCCTTCAGCCGTCCCCGATGGAAGCGCAGCAACCCCGGCCGGCCGTTGACCGTCGTGGAGTCGAACCGGCCGGCGACGCCGTAGCGCCCGGCCACCCCGATCAGGAAGCGGGCCACCCGGTCGGCCCCGTGGATCGGCCGCCTGGCCGCGCGCGCCAGGCCGCCACCGTCGCTGCGGAGCACCACGTCCGGATCGAGCAGCGCCAGCAGGGTGTCGATGGCGTCACCCACGTTGGCCCGGGCGAACGCCTCGACCACCCTGCGGTGCTCGTCGGCGTCCACGCCGAACCGGGGCGTCCGGGCCGAGACGTGCTTGCGGGCACGGGCGGCGAGCTGGCGGCAGGCGGCCGGCGACCGCCCGACCGCCTGGGCCACCTCGTCGAACGTCGCCCCGAACACGTCGTGCAGCACGAACGCGGTGCGCTCGGCCGGACTGAGCGACTCCAGCACCACCAGCATCGCCATGCTCAGCGACTCGGCCAGCGTCACCCTGTCGGCGGGGTCGGCCCCGGTCACCACCGGTTCGGGCAGCCACGGCCCGACATACTCCTCCCGGCGCACGCGCGCCGAGCGCAGCACGTCCAGCGCCAGCCGGGACACCGTCACCACCAGCCAGCCGGTGACGTCCTGGATCTCCACGCGATCGGCACGGCCCAGCCGGAACCAGGCGTCCTGGACCACGTCCTCGGCCTCGTCGAGACTGCCGAGCAGGCCGTAGGCCACGCCGACCAGCCGCGGCCGGATGGCGCCGAACTCCACGGCGAGGTCTTCATCGCTGTTCACACAGGGAGGACGAGACATCTCCTGAGTGTGTGACATCCGGAGAACTATGCTGCCCACCGGCACGTGCAACGAGCGGTGAACGGGCCGGCGAACGGACCATGAGCCGATATCCTCCCCGCGGCCGACGCCGGGGGTCTTCACACGAAAGGAGGTTCGATGAGCACCGGGCTGATCGACGGGGATCCCCAGCGGCTTGGCGACTACTGGCTGGCAGGGCGGCTGGGCGCGGGCGGTCAGGGCGTGGTCTACGAGGCCTACGACGCCGAGGGCAGGCGGGTGGCGGTCAAAGTGCTGCACGGCGACGCCGGTGCCGACCCCGAACTGCGCGAGCGGTTCGGACGCGAGGCGGCCGCCGCCCGGCGGGTCGCCTCGTTCTGCACGGCCAGCGTGATCGACGCCGACCTCGACGGGCCCAGGCCGTACATCGTCTCCGAATACGTCGAGGGCCCCAGCCTGCGCAAGGCGGTCGCCGACGGGCGCCGATTCACCGGAGGCGACCTGCACCGCCTGGCGACCGCGATCGCCACCGCGCTGACCGCCATCCACGACGCCGGGGTCATCCACCGCGACCTCAAGCCCGACAACGTGCTGCTCGGCCCGGACGGCCCCCGGGTGATCGACTTCGGCGTCGCCCGTACGGCGGACATGTCGCTGACCGCGACCGGCATGGTGGCGGGCACCCCGACCTACATGGCTCCCGAGATCTTCATGGGTCAGCGCGCCGGTACGCCGGTCGACGTGTTCGCCTGGGGCGGGATCATGGTCTTCGCCGCGACGGGAGCCGATCCCTTCCGGGCCGAGAGCCTGGGCGGGGTCATGCACCGCGTGCTCTCCGTCCAGCCCCAGCTGGACATGCTGCCCGAACGGCTCCGCCCCTTCATCGCGGCCTCACTCGCCAAGGACCCCCAGGCCAGGCCGTCGGCGAGGGACCTGTTGCTCGCCCTGGTCAGTGACGACGGCCGACTCGACACCTCGCGGCTGCTCGCGGCGGGCAGCAACGCCGGGGCCCAGGTCCGCGCCGCCGCTGCCGACCCGGCGCTCGGCACCCTGGCCGAGGACGCCTACGCCGCGCTCGGCCCGGCCGAACGGGAGATCGCCCCTGAGATCTTTCTCCGGCTGGTCACCGTGACCGACGACGGCGAGCCGGGCGTACGGCAGGCGCAGTGGGCCGAACTCCTCGACGGGCGGCACGAGAACGAGGCGGCCGCCGTGCGCAAGGTGCTGCAGGTCTTCGCCTACCTGGTCGCCCACAACGACCGGGAGGTCTGGCTGTCGCGGCCCGCCCTGCCACAGGCGTGGCCCCGGCTGCGCCTGTGGGTCCAGGCCAACCGGGACGGCCTGATCGTCCACCGGGGGATCCTCTCCGGCGCGCGGCACTGGCAGGACCAGGGGCGCCGGGACGGTGATCTGCTGCAGGGCAGCAGCCTGGAGAACGCGATGAACTGGGCGGCCACCGGGCGCCGCAACATCACGCTGAGCCCGGTCGAGCGCGACTTCCTGGAGGCGGGCGCCGCTCTCACCAGACGCCGCGCCCGCCGGGGCCGGCTGCTGTCCATGACGCTGGCCGTGCTGCTGCTGGCCGCGCTGGTGGCCGGGGCGCTCGCCGTACAGCAGAGCAGGGTGGCCGACGCGCGCAGCGCCACCATCGCGCTCCAACGAGACCAGGCGGAGGCCCGCCAGCTCGCCGCGACAGCCGACTCACTACGGGTGACCGAGCCGGTCAAGGCCATGCTGCTCAGCGTGGCCGCCTGGCGACTGGCACCGGTGGCAGAGGCCAGGGCGAGTCTGGCCGGCTCACTCGCCCAGCGGGAGAGGGCGACCTTCCACGACCCGGCCACCGCGATACAGACACTCAGGGCGCTCAGCCGTGACGGCCGCACGCTCGTCAGCGCGGGCGACGGCGAGGTGCGCGTCTGGGACGTGCGGACCGGCGAGCGCGTCGGCGGATTCAAGGGCATCGGCGACGACCTGCGAGGAGTCGCGCTGAGCCCGAGCGGCAAGCTGCTCGCGGTGATCAGCGGTATGGAGCTGAAACTCTGGGACATGGCCACGGGCAGGCCGACCGGCGCGACCCTCACCGTCCAGGGGCGGGAGGGCGGTGGCGACACCCAGGCCTTCTTCGGTCAGGCTGAGGACCGGGTCCTGATCACCGAGGGGGAGGGCCTCACGGTCTGGAACCCGGCGACCGGAGAGCGGCGGTTCCCATCCGTCGCGGGCCTGGACTTCGACACCTCCGCCGACGGCCGCGGGCTCGCGGTGGGCACCCTCGACGGGGAGTCGGTGGCCTTCACCCTGGCGGGCCTGGGCCGGACCCCGCTGGGGAGCCGGTGCAACGGCTGCGGGCCGCACGTCGCCTACAGCCCGGACGGCAGGACCATCGCCGTCGGCAGAGGGAAGACCGTCCAGTTGCGCGACGCCGCGACCGGAGCCGATCTGGAACGTCCGCTGGAGCCGGGCAACGGCGGAAAGCTGCGCTTCAGCCCCGACGGCCGCTTCCTGTCCGCCGCGGACGACACGAGCATCAAGCTCTGGCGGGTCCGGGACGGCAGGCTCCTGCTCACTCAGAGGATCGACGCCTTCATGCCCGTCGTGGCCTTCGACCCGGACGGGCGCACGCTGCGCTACCTCACCGAGGGGTCGGTCACCGCTCTCGACATCGCCGCGCTGACCAGCCCGATTGTGCTCAAGGGCGCCGGCACCCACTGGGCCGAGCTGAGCCCGGACGGGCGCCTGCTCGCCTCCAGGGACAGCGGGGCAGGTGAGGTCCGGCTGTGGGACGTCCGCCGGCGCAAACCCGTCGCCGCCCTGGCCGTCGGACCCAAGGGCGCCGACGGCTACTTCGCGATGGCCTTCAGCAGGGACGGCCGGCGGCTGGCGGTCAACACCGGCGGGGAGAGCTCCCGGCTGACGATCTGGGACACCGCCACCTTCAGGCGGATCGCCACCGTCGAGGCCTCGCGCCAGGGCCAGGTGCCCGCCCTGGCGATGAACGCCGACGGCACCGCCGTGGCCTCCTACGTCATGTATTACGACCCGGAGAAGGCGCCCAGCGGGGAGATCCACCTGTGGGACGTGCCCAGTGGCCGCCACCGCTGGTCGCGGGGACAGGAGTTCGTCAACGCGCTGGCGTTCACCCCCGACGGCAAGGCCCTCGGCGTCGCCGGGGGAGAGCAGCGGCTGCTGGACGTGACGACCGGCGAGCCGTTCGGCGACACCTACGGCGCGCCGACCGTCAGCATCCCGGTGACCTCGCTGGCCTTCAGCCGGGACGGCACCCGCTTCGCCACCGCCGACCAGGTCGGGCGGATGTCGGTGTGGGAGAGCGGGACCAGGAACCGGGTGGGCGCCCTGATCCGCGCCGGCACCGGGGCCGGGACGGGGCTGGCCTACTCGCCGCGCGGCGACGTGATCGCCGGCGGCGCGGACGAGCGGTCGGTGGCGCTGTGGGACATCGCCACCGGACGCCGTCTCGGACAGCCGATCGCGGTGCACACCGGCGACCTCCAGTCGCTGGCGTTCACCGCCGACGGTTCCCGGCTGATCACGGTCGATTCCGACGGAGTCCTGGCCGAGCAGCCGGTCGATCCGGAGCAGGTGGCGGCCGCGGTCTGCGAGCGGGCCGGCCGTACCCTGTCGCCCGGCGAGTGGCGCGACTCCCTGAGAGGCGTTCCCTACCGCGATGTATGCCCTGGTTGACCAGAGCTCTCCGTACGGGGAGCGGGTCCGGACACGTGCGGGGAGCCGCGGTGGAGCCCGTCGAGGAGGTCTGCGGTGCCTGGTTCGCTCGCTCCGATCATCTTGGGACGTTCGGCCTGGTAGCGGGGGTGGTCGCCTTGTGGGCGCCGGTCTGAGCGAAGCCCGCTCTGGGTAGACCCACACGGAAATCGCCGTGAGTTTTTGGGGGAGACATGGCGCAGTGTGAAGTATGCGGCAATGACTACGACATGAGTTTCGAAGTGCACGCCCAGGGGGCCGTGCACGTCTTCGACAGTTTCGAATGCGCGATCCAGCGGATGGCGCCGATCTGCGAGCGCTGCGGGGTCCGTATCGTCGGGCACGGCGTTCAGGCGGGTCGGCGCTGGTTCTGCTGCGCGCACTGCGCCCGCCAGGAGGGTGCGGACACGATCGTCGACCGGGTCGGGATCCCCACCCAGCAGGGCGCGCAGGAGACGACCTCCGCCTAGACCGGCCTGATCGTCACCGGCCTGGCCCGGCCTGGTCTGGCAGGGACCGGCCGGGACCGGCGGCCGTCGCCGTGCCTCGCCCGGACAGGGAATCCGTCGTCCTCCGGCACATGGGATCAGCCGATATATGGGATCAACCGGGACGCGACTTCGGGAGAGGCCCCGAACGTCCCGCCCGAGAGTTTCGCGGTGCCGGTTCCGCGGGCCCGGCGCGAACGATCGTGCCGGGCCCGCGGGTGGTCGGAGACTCAGGTCAGCTCAGCGGCCAACAGGTGGCGTGCGAGGTGATCTGCGCCGGCAGAAGGCCGAAGTTCCTGGCCGTCACCGTCCAGGAATTGTCCGCCGAGTTGGAGAGGTTGGCGGTGACGACCAATCCGTCCGGGTTCAGGTACCCGCCGTTGATCAACGCCGTGTTCACCGGGCAGATGGCGATTGCGGTTCCGACGCTCTCCCCCTCGACCGTGACGGTCTCGTCGACATCCTGAGGGTCCACGATGATGCCCGCGGGTCCCTGGGGTCCTTGGGGTCCGGTGTCGCCGGTGTCGCCCTTGGGCCCCTGTGGTCCGGTCTCGCCCTGCGGGCCCTGCTCGCCTTGCGGTCCGGCCTCGCCTTGCGGGCCCTGCTCGCCTTGCGGGCCGGCTTCGCCCTGCGGGCCCTGCTCGCCTTGGGGTCCGGTGTCGCCCTTGGGCCCCTGTGGTCCGGTCTCGCCCTGCGGGCCCTGCTCGCCTTGCGGGCCGGTTTCGCCCTGCGGGCCCTGCTCGCCTTGCGGGCCGGTTTCGCCCTGCGGGCCCTGCTCGCCTTGCGGTCCGGTTTCGCCTTGGGGTCCGGTGTCGCCGGTGTCGCCCTTGGGCCCCTGTGGTCCGGTCTCGCCCTGCGGGCCCTGCTCGCCTTGGGGTCCGGTTTCGCCTTGCGGGCCGGTTTCGCCTTGCGGGCCGGTTTCGCCTTGCGGGCCGGTTTCGCCTTGCGGGCCCTGCTCGCCTTGGGGTCCGGTGTCGCCGGTGTCGCCCTTGGGCCCCTGTGGTCCGGTGTCGCCCTGCGGCCCCTGGGGTCCTTGGTCGCCGGTGTCCCCCTGCGGACCTTGGGGACCTGTGTCACCCTGTGGGCCTTGCGGTCCGGTGTCGCCTTGCGGTCCTTGGGGTCCGGTGTCGCCGGTGTCGCCCTTGGGTCCTTGCGGTCCGGTGTCGCCCTGCGGACCTTGGGGACCTGTGTCACCCTGCGGTCCGGTGTCTCCGGTGTCGCCCTGGGGACCCTGATCGCCGGTCTCTCCTCTGGGACCCTGCTCGCCGGTGTCGCCCTGTGGGCCCTGTGGGCCCTGGTCGCCGGTGTCGCCCTTGGGGCCCTGGGGCCCGGTGTCCCCCTGCGGACCCTGCTCACCCTGTGGGCCGGTTTCGCCCGGCTCGCCCTGCGGACCCTGCTCACCCTGCGGTCCGGTGTCGCCCTTGGGCCCGCGCGGACCTTCGGTCCCCTGCGGGCCCTGCCTGCCTTGCGGGCCCTGCGGCCCGACGTCGCCCTTGGGACCCTGGGGGCCGACGTCCCCGCGCGCTCCCGGCTCGCCCTGCGGGCCCTGCCTGCCCTGTGGGCCCTGCGGCCCGGTGTCGCCCTTGGGACCCTGGGGGCCGACGTCCCCGCGCTTGCCCGGCTCGCCCTGCGGGCCCTGCGGGCCTGTGACGCCCGGCCTTCCCTGGTCACCGGTGTCGCCCTTGGGCCCGCGCGGACCTTCGGTCCCCTGCGGGCCCTGCCTGCCTTGCGGGCCCTGCGGGCCGGTGTCCCCTCTGGGTCCCGTGTCGCCGGTGTCCCCCTTGGGGCCGCGCGGCCCCGCAGGGCCTCGCGGTCCTGGTTCGCCCTGAGGGCCTTCGATGTTCCACACGATTCGCGTTTCATCGATGTAGCACGTGGTGATGCCGGTGCCGATGACGCGAGGCCATCCCCTGGTGGGCCCGAAGGCCTTCACACAGGCGTAAACCGTCGCAGGGGTGTCGGCCGGTTCGGCCAGTGCGGATGTCGCGACGGCCACCGCGCCGGCATGAGCCGTGACCATCGCGGCTGCGATAGCGAGCAGCCGACTACCGAGGAGGATTTTTGATTGCTGTGACACTCTTGTCTCTATTCTCCACGTCTTGGGGTGAATCCTGTCTGGTGAATGGCCGGCAATTTAATTCGCTCCACGAATACTGAAATAGATGGAAGAATCCCAATGGCACTTACGTGAGATGGGATGCCCGTTGAGCGAATTTCTTCTGGCCGAATGGCTCACCAGTGAATTTCGTACCCAGAAGTGGCTGGGCGACCAGAACGTGACGGTGAACAGAAGCTCAAGATCCATAAATGTGCGATCCCCGTGTAGGGCGCGGATCGATGGCTTGAAGCCGGCAGAGGTCACAAGGGCACATGAAAAGCTTTGATCTTTACCTGGAATGTCGATAGTGTCAGGAAATAAGCGCATCTTTCTCTTGCTGCCCGGCATTCGATCAATTAACCCGGTGGGGGATCGTGAATCGCGGGCGGTCCCCGGTCCGGCGCGCGGCGCGCGGGGCGGGGTCCGGCGATGTGGTCAATGTGATGAATGCTGCAGATATGGCCAGTATGGACAATATGGTCGGCAGTCGTGGCATCACGAGCCGCCGGGCCTTCGCCGCTGCCACGCGCCCACCGCGCCGTCCGGGCGCGGGCGTCTCGATCAAGTACGGCGGGCCAGCCGCAGCCGCTGCTGGTCGGCGAACACGGCGGCGACCAGCACGACGCCGACGGTGATCGTCTGCCAGGAGGAGCTGACCTTCGCCACCACGAGCCCGGTCTGAAGCACCGTTATGATCAGGGTCCCGATGACGGCTCCCGCGATGTTGCCGCGTCCACCGAACAGGCTGACGCCGCCGATGACGACCGCCGCGATCGCGGACAGCTCGGAGGTCTGCCCGGCCGTCACCGACGCGGCGGCCAGCTGGGACATCACGAGGAATCCGGCCACGCCGGCGAGCGCGCCGGCGAGCGCGTAGACCGTCGTGGTGTGGCGTTCGACCTTGATCCCGGTACGCGCGGCCGCCTCCGGGTTGCTGCCGATGCCGTAACAGTGCCGCCCGAAGCGGGTGTAGTGCAAAAGCAGGCCCGCACCGATCGCGATGACCGCCGTCACCAGGACGGGGATCGGGACCCATCCGTCGAGTAACGCGGTGTTGCCTATCGCGAAGATGTCGGGGGGCAGGTCGGAGATGTCCTGGCCGTTGTTGACCAGTTGGGTGACGCCGGTCGCCGCACCCATCATGCCGAGCGTCGCGATCAGCGGTGTGATCTTCAGCCGGGTGATGACGACGCCGTTGACCGTACCGACGAGGATGCCGACGACGACCGCGACGGCGGCGCCGACGATGAGGATCACCGTCTGCGACAGGGTCCCCTGCCCGAGCATCTTCGCCATCGCCCAGCCCGACACCATGCCCGACAGGCCGAGGTTGGCGCCGACCGACAGGTCGATGCCGCGTCCCACGATGACGAAGGTCTGGCCGAGGCTGAGCAGGATCACCTCGGTCGCGGCCAGTGACGTCGCCACCCAGGCGGCCTTCGTGTGAAACTGCGGCGCCACGATGCCGAACAGCACGACGATGGCGACGAGCACCCCCAGCGTCCACAGGCTGCCGGCGCGCTCGCCGATCACCGTGAGACGGCGGGTGGTGGTGCGGCCCGTGGCGCCGCCGACGGCACCCGCCGCGGGACCGGCCGCGTCCGCGGCGGCGACCGTCGTCACGCGCCCGGACTTCGACTGCAATTGGTTCATCCCAGGTCTCCGTGTGCTTCGCGTTCGGGTGACGCCGGCAGGTCCGTTCCGCCGTCCGCCTCTCCTTCGAGGCCGGTGATCAGTCCGACGAGGCGTTCGACGGTTACCGCCTCGCGGTCGGTGAGCGCGGCCAGCCGTCCGCGGCGCAGCACCGCGATGCGGTCGGCGATCTCCATGACGTGCGGGAGCTGGTGGCTGACCAGCACGACCGCGGTGCCCAGGGAGCGGACGTGGTCGATGAGGTTCAGCACCTCGCGTTGCTGCTCCACGCCGAGGGCCGCGGTGGGCTCGTCCAGCAGCAGCACCCGCTCGCACCAGGTGACCGCGCGGGCGATCGCCACCGCCTGCCGCTGGCCCCCGGAGAGGTTCCCGCACTCGCGGTTGATGTCGGGGACGTGGATGTGCACGCGGTCCAGCGCCGCCTGGGTCTGCCTGCGCATCTCCCCCCGGTCGAGCCACTTCAGCCATCGTCCGGGAAGCGAGGAGGTGACGATCTCCCGGCCGAGGAACAGGTTGCTGGTGACGTCGAGGTCGAGGGCCAGCGCGAGGTCCTGGTAGACGGTGGCGATTCCGGCGGCGGAGGCGTCGGTGGGGCCGCGGAACAGCCGGGGCTCGCCATTGACCAGCAGCTGACCCTCGGACGGTGTCGCGTTCCCGGACAGGATTTTCAGCAGCGTGCTCTTGCCGGCGCCATTGTCCCCGACCAGGGCGAGCACCTGCCCCGGGATCAGGTCGAGGGTGACGTCGTGCAGGGCCACGACCGAGCCGTAGCGCTTGGTCAGGCCACGTACTTCCAGTACCGGTGCGGAGTCGTGGCGGGTGGGATCCGATGTCGCGGTTTCTGCCATGGATGTCATGAGGGCCTTTCAAGGGGGTGGTGCGAAGATCGCCGGGGTCCGTCGGGGGTCACGGCACGTCAGCGCCCGTGTGTCTTCGGGCGGCTCGTGTCGCGGCCGCGCACCCGTTCGGCCGGGCCGGCGTGGCGCGGTGCCATGGCGGTCGGCGTCACGCCGGCATCAGGTACGGTGACCCGCCTTCCGCGGCGGCGTCAGCTGACGAAGAGCGGCAGCTGGGAGCCGGCGCACACGTGCAGGACCTCGCCGGTGATGCGCGCCGCCTGCTCGGAGGCGAGGAAGGCGACCGCGTTGGCGACGTCTTCGGGACGGACCAGTTCCTTCATCGGGGTCGCCGCCCGAACCCGCTCGGCGTAGTCGTCGAGCGTGTGGTCGTCGCCGCGCTGAAGGCTGAAGCGGGTGCGGACGAAGCTGGGCGCGACGGCGTTGACGGTCACGCCGAGCGGTGCCAGCTCCAAAGCCAGCGATCGAGTGAGTCCGACCAGCCCGGCCTTCGAGGCCGCGTACGCCGGGTGGCCGCCGCCGAGCCAGGTGCGCGACGCGATGTTGACCAGGGCCCCGGAACGCTGCCGGGTCCACCAGGGCAGCACCGCCTGGGCGAGCAGGGCGGGCCCTCGCAGGTTGACGTCGAGCGTCAGGTCCCATGATCCGACGTCGATGTCGGCGAGGTCCTGCGAGGGTTCCACGCCCGCCGAGCAGACGACCGCGTCGATGCGGCCGAATTCTTCGGCGGTGCGGGCCACGAGGTCGCGGATCCGGTCGGGGTCCGCGACGTCCAGCTCGCTCGCTCTCGCCCGGCCGCCGGAGCCGGTGATGCTCTCGGCGATGTCCCGAGCTCGCGCGAGGTCGAGGTCGGTGACGACGACCGTCCAGCCGTCCTGCGCCAGCCTGGCGCATGTCACGCCGCCGATGTCCCCGCCGCCCCCGGTGACGACGGCGACCCGGTCCGTGCGGCTCGCTCCCTCACTCATCGAATCCGCTTCCCGGCCGCCGCAGGGCCCGTTCGATGGATCGCGGACTCATCGCAGGGGTGACCAGGAGGTGGGCCGGACCACCACACCGGTGTTCGCCGTCTCCAACTGGGTGCTCTTCTCGCGCCAGGCCTGCAGCTCCGGGAACTCCTCGGGGGCGGACTGGGTGCGCACCAGCGTCTTGAAGTCGGGGAAGGACCAGATCACGATGGCCTCGCTCTGGTTGCGGAAGGCGACCTCGTAGGCGCCGAGGACGCCGAACCCGTACATGGATCCGAGCGCTTCCTTCAGCGCGCCGACGCAGTCGAGGTACTCCGGCGTGTCGCCCGGCCGGACGCGGATCGTCTCGTGCAGGACGACCGGGGCGCGCGTTCCGCTCTCGACGATCTCGTCCAGGGTGGGCGTGTAGTCGGTGCCGATGAGGACACGGTCGAAGCCGCCGGAGCGCTCGCCGTACCAGCGCTCCAGGGGCTCGTGGAACAGCTCGGGATGGGTGTCGAAATGGTCGGCGAAGCCGTCCCAGCCTCCCGGCATCTGCCAGAAGCCGATGATCTGGGGCCACTGGCCGGTCAGGAAGACGGGGACCCAGTTGGCGATGCAGCGCCCGCCGGCCGAACCCTTCGCGTTCCCCTCGGTGGCCACGACGTGGCCGATCTCGTCGAGGTAACGGTTGTGCGCCCCGGGAGACCTGACCGGGTCGATGGTCTCGTGCAGATAGATGTGCATGGGAGCTCCTTTCAGCTTCCAGAGGTGTAGAGCAGGGGGGTGACCGCGGGATCGTCGATGTTCTCCTTGGTGACGCCGACGTTGGGGATCAAGGTCGACGGTTTGATCGACGCCTTGTCTCCGCTCAGGTGCGCGTGCGCGTAGTCGATGGCCAGCGCCATCTGGTTGGCCGGCTGCGACACGGACAGGAAGTCGATCCGCCCACCTTTGAGCTGCTTGACCTGCTCGGGCGAGGCGTCGAACGCGGCGACTCGGATCTGCCCGGTCTTGCCCACGGCGGCCACGGCGGCGGTCGCTCCTTCGCCGTTGACCTCGGTGGCGCCGAAGATGGCGTTGGTCTCGGGGTGCGCCAGCAGGAGGCCGCGCACCGCCTGCTGGTTGGACGGGACCGTGGCGCCGCCGTACTGCTCCTCCAGGACCTTGATCCCGGGGAAGTTCTTCTTCATCGTGTCGTTGAAGCCCTTGACACGGTCTTCGATGGTGGAGCTGCCAGGCGCGATGTTGAGGACGGCCACGGTCCCGGTGCCGTTGAGCTGCTTACCGAAGCTCTCGGCGACGATCCGGCCGCCCTGGTAGTTGTCCGTCGCGATCTGCGCGACCAGCCCCTCGGTGTTCTTGAGCGTTCCGCCCACGGTGATGACCGGGATGCCGGCGCTGATGTACCGCTGGATGGCCGGCCGCAGCGAGATGTCGTCCACCGGTGACACGAGCAGGAGATCGGGCTGGGAGGCGAGTTCGGCGTTGAGCACGTTGTTCTGGGTCGTCGCGTCGTAGGCGGAGACCGCGATGTACTTGACCTGGTATCCGTACTTCTTCGCCTGGGCGGCGGCGCCGCGGTAGGCGGTGTCGAAGTAGGGCAGCTGAGAGACGCCGGGCACGTAGTCGATGACGACCGTGCTGGGATCCTTGCTCGCGGACGCCGTGGTGGGCGTGGCGGGCGTGGCCGAGGCGGCGCACGCTGTCGTCAGGGCCAGCATCGCGGAGCAGGCGAGGAAACCGATGGCATTGCGTTGGATCTTGGTCATGGGATGCGGTCGTGTGTCCATGGATGGCGCTCTCTCGCTTGGTTGGGCGGGTACGGCCGGCGGCTCACCGGCCGGGCGGAAACAGGTGGGCGGAGCCGGTCAGGCCGGCGCGGTGGCAGGCGGCCCCGATGCGCAGCAACCGGCGATCCGCACCCGGCGGCGCGACGAGCGTCATGCCGACGGGCAGGCCGTCATGGGTGCCGCAGGGCAGCGACAGCGCCGGCGCGCCGGCGAGGCAGAACGGATAGGTGAAGCCGACCAGGGCGGACGTCGTCTCCTCGGTGGCGGTGTCGATCCTGGGCGCCGTGGTCGGAGTGGTGGGGCAGACCAGCACGTCGACGTCGGCGAAGGCGGCGTCGACCTCGTCCCGCCACCGGTCGCGAAATCGCAGCGCGCGGACGTGGTCCACGCCCGAGAAGGCGAACCCGGCGGTGCGGCGGCTCTCCACGGTGGCGGAGTAGAGGTTCTCCTCACCGAGGAGGTCCGCGAACGCGGCGCTGACCTCGACGGCGTAGATGACCCGCGCCTGGTCGCGCACGAGTCGCGCGGACGGGAGTTCCACCGGCCGGAGCACGGCGCCGGCGTCGGCGAGCCTGTCCACGGCCGCGTCGAACCGGCCCAGCACGCCGTCGTCGGCCGTACGGAACCAGCCGGTGAGAACACCGACGCGCAGGCCGGCCGGCCCGTCCATGACGCCGTACGCCTCGGACCCCGGCCCGTCCGTGACGCCGTACGCCTCGGACTCCGGTTCGGCCGGACCGTCGTCGTCGAGTACGCGGAACACCTGCGAGATGTCCGCGGGTTCCCAGGCGATGATGCCGACGGTGTCGAACGTCCTGCTGAGCGGTGTGACGCCGCGCGTGCTGATGCGACCCGTGGTGGGGCGCAGCCCGCAGACGCCGGTCAACGCGGCCGGGATCAGTGCCGAGCCGGCCGTGTCGGTGCCCAGCGCGGCGACCACCATGTCGGCGGCCACGGCGGCCGCGGAGCCGCCGCTCGAGCCGCCCGCCGTCCGCTCGACGTCCCAGGGGTTGCGGGCGTCGCCGTAGTGCGCGTTCCTGGTCACGGCCGAGGTCGCCAGCTCGGGCAGGTTGGTCTTGCCGACGATCAGGGCGCCCGCGCTCTTCAGCCGGGCGACCGCGTCGGCGTCGGCGTCGGCCGGTGGGAACGCGTCGAGTGGCAACCCCAGACTCGTCACCTGACCCGCGACGTCGATGTTGTCCTTCACCGCGACGGGCAGTCCGGCGAGGAGGCCCTCGCGGGCGGCGGGGGAGGCGGCCGTCAGCCGGGCCTGGGTCGCGAACGTCTGGGTGAACGCGTGCAGCGTCCCGTCGTGCGACGCGATGCGCTCAAGCGAGCTTCGCAGCAGGTCCGTCGCCCGGACGTCCCCGGAGCGCACGGCGGCGGCGAGCCCCTCGACGCCGCCGTGCGCCAGGCGGTGGCGGCGCAACGCCGGGCCGGCGGTTCCGGGTCCCGGGCCGGACATCATGCCGGCCTTCCCTGCGGGGCGGGCGAGGCCGTCACGTACCCGAACCTGTGGCGCGGGGTGAGGGCCTCGTATTCGGGCCATTCGAGTTCGATTCCGATGGGGCCGGTGAGCATCGCCTGGAACTCGGCGAGTCTGGCCTCGTCGGCGCGTACCTGCGTGGGCCGCAGCTTCTGCCGGACGCAGAAGCCGGCGAGCGCGCCCGCGGCTTCGCCGACCGTCCATTCCGAAGGGTGCACGCGGCACGCTCCGCTGGTCAGGTGGGTGGCGCCGATGTTCTTGGCGGCCGGCAGCAGGTTCTTCACGCGTACGGGGATGAGGCTGCCGAGCGGGATCTGGAAGGGCCAGGTGTCGATGTCGATGGTGGGGCGGCCGCTGGTCGAGGGATGCACGTCGATCCGGTAGGCGCCGATGCCGACGCTGTCGGCGAAGCGCTCCGCCCCCTGCAGTCCCTTGCGGGCCTCGACGCCGATGTGCTGTTCGAGGAGCGTGACCTCCGCCCGGATGCGCCGGCTCTCCCGGATGTAGGGCATCTTGGCCAGCCCGTTCGCCGTGCCGGTCAGGTCACCGCGGGGCCGCAGCTCCGGGTAACCCTGGCCGCCGTCGTGCCGTGGCGCCTCGGTCTGCATCCAGTACAGAAACGACAGCGACAGCTGCTGGGCGTCCGCCAGCGCGCGCCGGCGGGTCTGGTCGTCGACCCCGATCAGCGGTAGCCGCGAGTAGTCCATCATCGGCCAGGCGGCGACCGTCACGTCCGACCATTCGTCGTCCAGGTGGCCGGAGTCGAGGACGCGCCTGGCGTGCCACAGGTCGTAGTAGATCCCGCCCGGCGACGGCCGGTCGACGAACAGCGGCCGGGTGCGGGGCCGGTGGGTGACGTGGTCGCTGACCTCCCAGCTCAGCAGCGAGCCCGGCCACTCCGGCGGCTGGTAGCTCCGCCAGGTCTCGTAGTCGTCGGGGCGCTCGATGGTGTTGTCGGTGCCCGGCTGCCAGCCCAGGACGAGAGCCCAGGTGATCGCCTGCTGGTCGAGCGGGTCGGGCGCGCCCGGCAGGGCGTGCGGCTCCCCGGTGTCGGCGGCGCTCTCGGCGCCCACGACGTGCTCGACACCGGCGAGACCGATCAGGTCTCCGAGGTCGGTGGCGTCGAGGAAGAAGCTTCCCGAGATCTCGATCTCATCGCCGCCGGCGCCGCGTACCAGCACGCTGCGAACCTCGTCCAGGTCGGTGGAGACCTCTGCCACCTGGTAGTCGCGCAGCACGGTGATCAGCCCTCGGCTGATCCACGGCGCGAGCATCTCCTCCAGGACGAGGCGCGCGACGTACGGCTCGTGGCTCAGCGGGCCGATGTTGCCCGAACCCGGGTTGAACAGGCGAGTCTCGCGGACGGCGGCGTTCAGCGGGTAGTTGCGGCGGTAGAAGTCCCGCACCCGGTCGCGGAACTCGCGGTAGGTCCGCGTGCATCCCACCGACTCGATCCAGGGATGTTCGTCCGGAGGGATGCACTGGCTGGAGACCTGGCCTCCGATCCAGTCGGACTCGCTGACCAGAACGCTGGGCAGGCCGAGCCGAGCCGCTGCAAGGGCCGCGGCGATGCCGCCCAGACCGCCGCCGATGACGACGAGATCGAAGTGTGCCGGTCGAGACAAGTCGGTTGCTCCCAAGGTTGTGAAGATCGCGCCGCGGATCGTCCGTCCGCTCGCCTCGTTTTGTACGCTATGCGCACCGTTGTGCGTATAGCGATCCTAGCGCCGCATCTCGTCAGGTCAATAGGGGTGTCCGTAATTGTTTGGCCGCGCCGTCTCTCCGGCGTTCAGGCGCCGGCTTCCCGGCGTTCAGACGCCGGTGAGCGGGGCGCCGAGGTGGTCGCCGATGAGCGTTGAGCCTGATGACCGCCGGTGGGCATGCCGGGAAAGGTCCTCTCGCCCCGGCCGGGGTGGAGGTACGGCCCGGCCGCCAGACGGCGATGGCTCGGTCCGGGGGTGGAGGTACGGCCCCGCCTGCTTGGGGATACGGCCCGGCCGGATACCGAAACTTCGGTGGATGGCTGGACTCGTCCTGCCGATCCGCCACATGGCCATCCGCCCCTGTGGGCGATGACGGCGACAAGGGCAAGGAAAACGGGCGGGTGGGAGGCGGGGGGTGCGCCGCCCGGCGCGAGGGCCGGGGCAGGATGGAAACGCTCCTCCGGGTGAGGCCGCGATCTCGCGGGTGGACACGCGGATCGGGTTCTCTCCGGCGCCGGCGACCATGTTGGAGCCGGTGCGCCCGTCGAGAGCGTCGAGGCTGGGAAACGGGGGATGCGTCGAGGCTGGGAAGCGGGGGATGGAGGGCGTTGGGGGACGACGGTGTCCGGTTGTCGGGGTCCGAGCATGGCCGCCCTCGACGCCGGGCACGGTCGGTGGCCGGTAGCCGGCGGGTGAGGCCAGGTGCCCTGCTCTGGCTTGGGCCGGTGACCGGGTGTGCTGCCCTGACCCGGGCTGGTGAGTGGTCAGAGGCGAAGCGGGCGATCTGTCTTGTTCCGGCTCGGCGGGTGGTCAGGGGTGAGGCCGGAGTCGTGCTCTGTTCCGGGCCGGTGGCCGGTCAGCGGCGAGGCCGAACGCCGTGTCTCATCGCGCGCCGGCGAGGTCGCGGGCGCCGTCCAGCCATGCCCGGCCGCGGGCGTACAGCGACTCGACGGCCGCGCCGGTGAGCTGCGGCATGTCCGCCTTCACCTGGTAGCCGAGCCCGGACTGCAGGTATGCGAGATGCCGGTAGCCCTCCGGGAACCGGCCCAGCCGCTCGCGATCCAGCCGGAGGCTCACGCCCGCCTCGACGGGGTCGATCCGGTCCCGCTCGTAGATCGGCTGGCGGTGCACCAGCCCCCACCGCTCGTCGCGCTGTTCGAGGAAGTCGAAGAACCGGCCGGTGCACACCACGTCGCAGAGCACCCCGTCGACCTCGGCGCGCTGTGAGATCGTCATCTTCGTCTGGGCGATCGCGCGGGCGCCGGCGAGGTCGACGGACGTCCCCCCTAGGAAGTGCAGGATCCGGACGCCGCGCTCCCACCCCTGCCTGCTGACGTCGATGAAGTCGGCGTAGCCGCCCTGGAACCAGGTCGCCTGCATGACCCCGTCCGGATGCCACACGGTGGCGAAGCGCTCCCAGTCGCCGGCGTCGCGCCAGACCACCCAGTTCTCGATGAGCTCTCTGATGGCTTGCCGATCGGCTGCTGACATGGCCGGTTCCTGTCTGTTCGGAGTTGATGTGACGGTCAAGCGGATGTGGTGGCCGTCGTGGTGAGCGACGGCCACCCGGCCCGTTCCAGGACGCGTCGTGTCGCCTCGAACACCCGGCTCGCCGCCGTGGCGGGAGGCAGGGCTTCGAGGGCGTCCGACCACACCTCGGCGGACATGGGTGCCCGCACCCCGTGGTCGCGCAGCAGTGCCAGCAGGTCCGTGAGTGCGATCGAGCCCTCGCCCGGAAGCAGGCGCAGATGCCGCGCCTCGTGGCGCGGGTCGGCGTCCGGCTCGGGCAGCGCGTCGTTGAGCTGGACGGAGACGATCCTGTCCGCGGGGATGCTCGTCAGGAGATCGGGTGAGCCGCCCGACCGGTGGTAGTGCCAGCTGTCCAGCAGGATTCCGGCGTTGGGCTCCCCGGCCGCGGCGATGACCTCCCACGCCTGGGCCAGGGTGCGCAGCTCGCTGAACGGCATGAACTCCAGGGCGACGGTCACCTGCCGGGCGGCCGCGCGGCGGCACAGCGCCGCGAACCGGCCGACGAGCTCGTCCTTCGGGTGCGGGACGAACTGCATCGCGTTGAACCGGCGGCACCCGAAGGCGTCCAGCACCTGGAACAGCAGCTCGCCTTCCTCGGCGGCCTGCGTGTCCGCCTCGCCGGCGGCCCAGTCCCAGCGCGTCTCCACCTCGGCCACACGCACCCCGTGCTCGGTGAGCAGGTCGCGCATCGCCGCGTCGTCGAATCCCGCGCGCCGCGCGTCGCGGTACTGCTCCAGGGTGAGCCCGATGGAGTCGAACCCGGCGGTCGCCGCGGCGTGCACGCGTTCGGCGAACGGTGCTGCCTGCAATGTCATCGCACACAGGGTGAGGGGGTATCCGTCGGGCATCTCGCTCCGTCCCTTCGTGCGCTTTGCGCGCAACTGTGCGCATAGTAACCAACATGTGCGGGCGTCGGCAACCATGGACCCGTGACCGAGGGGCGGCGCTCAGGCCCGGCCGGGCAGGGCTCAGGCCCAGCCGGGCAGGAAGGCGCGCAGCTGCCGCAGCACCTGTTCCGGCTGCTCCTCCGGCAGGAAGTGCTTGCAGTCGTCGATCGGCGCACCCGTCACCTGGTCGGCGTAGTCGCCCCAGATCTCCAGTGCCCGGCTGCTCCCCAGGCCTCCCTGCGCGCCCCACAGGACGAGCAGCGGCTGGCCGATGCCGTTCCCCTCGAACGCGTCCCGCTCGTCCGCCTCCAGGTCCTCCCGGAATCCGGCGCGGTAGTCCTCCAGTGACGCGTGCAGGGCGTCGGGGTCGCTGAAGGCCCGGACGTACTCGGCGATCGCCGGTTCGTCGATCGCCCCCGGGACGAAGGACTGCCTTTCGAAGAAGAAACGCAGGTAGGGCTCGACATTGCCGCCGATGAGCAGCTCGGGCAGGTCCGGCTGCAGATGGAAGAACCAGTGCCACATCGCCGCGGCCGAGTCCTTGTCGAAGCCGTTCATGACCTCCCGCGTCGGCAGGATGTCGAGCAGGACCAGCCGCTCGACCTCCTCCGGGCGGTCCAACGACCACCGGTGCGCCACGCGGGCGCCGCGATCGTGGCCGATGACGGTGGCCGTGGCGAACCCCAGCGCCTTGACCAGCCGGGACATGTCGCAAGCCGTCGTGCGTTTGTCATAACCGGCTCCCGGCTTGCCGGAGCGCCCGTAACCGCGCAGGTCGGGAGCCACCACCGTGTAGCGCTCGCCGAGGGGCTCCATGAGGTGGCGCCAGCAGTGTCCGGTCTGCGGCCAGCCGTGCAGCAGGACCAGCAGCCGATCACCCGAGCCGCAACGCCGGTAGAAGAGCCTGATGTCGCCGAGATCGGCGTGGTGGGCGGTGATCATCGCAAGGGGTCCTTTCGCGACCCGCCCAGGCGAGGACTACCCGATCAGTCCGATCTCCTGACCGCGGAAGCCGGGGCGCAGGTCTGCTTCGATTTTGCTGACCGCCTGACTCATGGCGGGCAGGAAGTCACGCATGGACTGGGCGGTGCCCCGCCCCGAGAGCATCGACACGTTGAGCGCGGCGATGACCCGGCCGGCCGAGTCACGGACGGGCATGGCGACCGACCGCGTGCCGTCGTCGAACTCCTGGTCGACGATCGCCCAGCCCTGCGTCCGGGTGCGGGCCACCAGGGAGCGCAGCTTGGCCGGATCGGTCACGGTGCGCTTGGTGAACGCCGTGAAGCCGGCGGACGTGAGGTATTTCTCCAGCCACTCGTCGGGCCGGCCGGCGAGCAACACCCTGCCCATGGACGTGGGATAGGCGGGGAAACGGCTGCCGACCATTATCGGCACGGTCATCAGCCGCTTGGTGGGGACGCGCGCGACGAAGACCACCTCCTCGCCGTCCAGCACCCCGAGAGAGCAGCTCTCGTGGATCTCGGAGACGAGCTCCTCCATGTGGGGCAGCGCCACGTCGGGCAGGCTCAGGCTCGACAGGTAGGCGTAACCGAGCTCGAGGATGCGCGGCCGCAGGGCGTACAGGCGGCCGTCGGTGACCATGTATCCCAGGTCGACGAGCGTGAGCAGGAAGCGCCTCGTGGACGCCCGGTCGAGACCGGTGATCTTCGCGACCTCGGTCGAGGTCATCTGGGGCCGTGTCTCGTCGAACGCCTTTATGATCTTCAGGCCTCGTTCGAGCGACTGGACGAAGTATGCCGGACGCTCGCCGTTTCGCGACTCCGGCGCGGCTTTGTCCGTGCTGCCGCCGGTCCGCGTCATCGCCTCACACTCCCCTGATCGCCGGCCGATGAGGCCGTCGTGATCCGCTCCCGCTCGAGATCCACGGCGGAGCTCTCAGCATAGGGGGCGGTCGCCGCGGCCCCGTCGGGCCGATCTTCCGCCGGCCCGATCCCGTCGCGCCCGGCACCGGGACCTCAGCCGACGGCCTGCGTGAGCAGCGTCGCCAGCTCTCGCGGGCGGCTCAGCATCGGCGAGTGGGCGCTGTCCATGACGAGCGACCGCTTCGCCCGCCGGGCCATCCTGGTCTGCACGTGCGCGAGGATCGCGTTGTCATTCTCGCACACCACATATGTCGAGGGGATCTCGCGCCAGGCGGCCCGGGTCACCGGTGTGGAGACCGTCTTGACGTGTTCGGGGGTCAGTCCGGCGATGGCCGTGCGCGCCTGCTGCGGGGTGCAGTCGCCGTAGAACATCTGCGTCGCCGCGGCCGCGGGGACCCGCAGGTAGTCGCCTTCCCGTACCGTGCCGAGGGTGGGGTCGGGCAGGACCGGGGCGGGCACGTTCGCATCGACGCAGGACTCTCCCACGTCCACCATGAACGCCGCGACGTAGACGAGCCCTTTGACGTTGTCCAGCCCGGCCGCGGCCTCGGTGACCACGGCCCCGCCGTAGGAGTGCCCGCACACGACGACCGGCCCGGTCGTGGCCTGGAGCTCGGCGCGCAGGAAGGCCGCGTGCCCCGCCAGGTCGTGTTCGCCCGGCCCGCGCCCGATCCCGGGCAGTTGTACGGCCAGCACCGGGATGCCGGCCTGTCTCAGAAACGGGAGGAGGGGGTCCCACGCCCAGCGGCCGTGCCAAGCGCCGTGAACGAGCACAAGTGTGGGCTTCGATTCCTTCTCCGCCACGGTCATCCCGATCATCTCAACTCTTCCTGGACCGAAGCGCGCGTCGTCCTGCCGGCGGGCATCACCTGGAGATCGTCTCCGGCGTCGCCCGCCGTGTCCGGCGGCACGTTCCATCCGTACGGTAAACACGTTACCATAGCGCACAATTGTGCGCTATGCGCTCAATGTGGCATCATGGCGGGCGTCCGCCGGTCCGCCCGCACCGTCCGGCCCGCCGGAGGCCGCCCTGAGATGGGCGCACAGCGCGGCGGTGACCGCCTCCGGCCGCTCCACCCCGGCCAGGTGGGCGGCGCCGGCGATCTCGACGAGGCTCGCGCGGGGGATGCCGTCGGTCAGCTCGCGGGCGTGGGCGGGCGGGGTGGCCGGGTCCTGGCGGCCGGCGACCACCAGGGTGGGGGTGTCGATCTCCGCCAGCTCGGCCCGCAGGTCGTATCCGGCGAGCGCGTCGCAGCAGGCGGCGTAACCGGCGGGGTCGGTGCCCGCCAGGTCGGCGAGCAGGCCGGCGCCACGGGGGGTGGCGGCGGTGCCCGCGGCAGCGAACCAGCGACCGGGCGCGGTGGCGAGCAGCGGGCCGGTGCCCTCGTCGCGGACCGACCGGGCCCGGTCCCACCATGCCCCGGGCTCGCCGAAACGGGCCGAGGAGCACACCACGGCGAGGGAGATGATCCGCCCGGGGTGATGGAGCGCGAGATGGGCGCCGATGGCGCCGCCGAGAGAGACGCCCGCGTAGTGGAAACCGGCCCAGCCGTGGTGGTCGGCCAGGTCGAGGACGAGCCGGGCCAGATCCGCGACGGAGGTGGCGCCGGGGGACAGGTCGGGCAGCAGGTCGGCGGGCGAGCCGCCGTGGCCCGGCAGGTCGAAGCGCATCACGCGGTGGGTCCGGGACAGCGCGGACAGCTGGGGCTCCCAGACGGCCAGGGAGGTGCCGAGCGAGGGTCCGAGAACCAGCGGTGGGGCGCCGGCCGGACCGTCGAGATCGTGGTGGAGCAGGTGCGGAGAGGATGACACGAGGCCTCCTTCGAGGAGGATGTGGCGCGGACGGCGCCGGGGCACCGGCCGTCCGCCGCGTGCGGGGCGTTCAGCGCCCGGCGGGGACGCCTGGCAGAGGCGACCGGGACAGGCGCCCGGCGGAGACGTCCGGGACAGGCGCCCGGCTGGGGGCGGCGGACGGCGGGGCGCCGACGGGATCAACCGAAATCGAAGAAGACCGTCTCCTCCTCCGGACCCTGTCCCGCCTGGAGGCGGATGTCGAAGCGGTAGACGCGCTCACGCTCGACGGTGGCGACCAGGGTGGCCCGGCGCTCGGGCGGCAGGGCGCCGAGGGCCGGGTCCAGGGCCAGCGCGTCGAGATGTTCGGGCAGGTAGATGCGAGTGTACAGATGGTGCAGCAGGCCGCGTGCGAAGACGCAGACCGCCAGATGAGGGATGGCGCCGTCACGGTGGGCGCCGGGTGGCAGGGTGCGAAGCGTCCAGCCGCCGTCGGCGTCGGTGGCGACCCGTCCGAAGCCGGTGAAGTCCACTCCGTCGCGGCCCAGGACCGCACCCGTCACGGGGTCACGGCGCAGCGAGCCGGGAGCGCCGGCGAGGCTCCCGTCGGGAGCGGCCTGCCAGAACTCCAGCAACGCGTCGGGGACGGGCTGCCCGGCGCCGTCGTAGACGCGCCCGCGGACGGTGATGGTGTCGGGGTGACCGGCCGGGGCGACTTCACCGCCGCCGGTGAAGGGCAGGGCGTAGCCGTAGAAGGGGCCGACGGTCTGGGAGGGGGTGGGTGCGAGGCGTGTCACCGGAGTCCTTCCTCGATCCAGGTGGCTGCGGGACCGTCGAGCACGATGTCCCAGCGGTAGCCGAGTGACCACTCGGGAACGGACAGGTCGTGGTCGTAGGCGGCCACCATGCGCTGCCGGGCCCGGTCGTCGGTGACGGAGTTGAGGATCGGGTCATGGACGAACAACGGGTCGCCCGGGAAGTACATCTGGGTGACCAGCCTTTGTGTGAAGGCGGTGCCGAACAGGGAGAAGTGGATGTGCGCGGGCCGCCAGGCGTTGAGGTGGTTGCGCCACGGATAGGCGCCGGGCCTGACGGTGGTGAAGCGGTAACGGCCCTCGTCGTCGGTCAGGCAGCGTCCCACACCCGTGAAGTTGGGGTCGAGCGGGGCGGGGTGCCGGTCGCGCTGGTGGGCGTAGCGGCCGGAGGCGTTGGCCTGCCAGATCTCGACCAGCTGGCCGCGGACCGGACGGCCGTCGCGATCCAGCAGGCGGCCGGTCACGGTGATCCGCTCACCGAGCGGCTCGCCCTGGTGCTGCAGGGTCAGGTCGGCGTCGTGCTCGGTGACGTCGGTGACACCGAAGGCGGGGCCGCTGAGCTCGACGGCCTCCGGGTCGTGGACGGCGACCAGCGGCCGGCGGGGGTGGCGCAGCAGGCTGCTGCGATAGGGCGCGTAGTCGCGGGCCGGATGGTGCTGCTCCGGGGAGCCTTCGGCCAGGGACTTGGCGTATATCTCGTGCAGGTCGTTCATCTCGCGATCGATGACGGCCTGGCCGAGCGGCGAGGACGGTCCCGCTTCCGACGGAGGCGGTGGTGCGGCGGTGGAGCTCATGAGCGGTCTCTCCAGAAGGTGGGATCAGCGTTCCAGGACGATGGCGAGGCCCTGCCCGACACCGATGCACAGCGCGGCCAGGCCGGTGCCGGAGCCCGCTTCGGCGAGGCGGTGGGCGACGGCGCCGGTGATCCGGGCGCCGGAGGCTCCGAGGGGGTGGCCGACGGCGACGGCGCCGCCGAGCGGATTGACGATCGAGGGGTCGAGCTCGGGCAGGGCGGCGAGACAGCCGATCGCTTGGGCGGCGAAAGCCTCGTTGAGCTCGGCCGTGTGCAGGTCGCCGATGTTCGCGCCGGCCTTGGCGAGGGCCTTGCGGGTGGCCTCGACCGGGCCGAGGCCGAAATAGCGCGGCTCGATTCCGGTCACCGCGCTCGACCGTATCCGCGCCAGCGGCTCGCGGCCGATCTCGGCCAGCCCGGCTTCGTCGGTGAGCAGCAGCGCGGCGGCACCGTCGCTGAGCGGGGAGGAATTGCCGGCGGTCACCGTTCCGCCCTGCCGGAAGGCGGGCTTGAGGCGGGCGAGGGCCTCCATCGAGGTGCTGTCACGGATGCCCTCGTCACGGGCCAGGTCCACGTCCTGGACGGGGACGACCTGGGCGTCGTGACGGCCGTCCTTCCACCCGCGGGCGGCCTTCTCGTGGCTGGCCAGCGCGAAGGCGTCCTGGGCCTCGCGGGTGACGCCGTACTTGTCGGCGATCAGCTCCGCTCCCTCACCGAGGGCGACGGTCCACTCCTCGGGCATCCGGGGGTTGACCAGCCGCCAGCCGAGGGCGGTCGAGGAGAGCTGCTGATGCCCGGAGGGAAAGGCGCGCTCGGGCTTGGGCAGCACCCAGGGGGCGCGGGTCATGGACTCCACGCCGCCGGCGATGACGACGGAGGCGTCTCCGAGGGCGATGGCGCGGGCGGCCTGGATGACGGCCTCCATGCCGGAGCCGCACAGCCGGTTGACGGTGACCCCGGGGACCGTCACGGGCATGCCGGCCAGCAGCACGGCCATCCGGGCGACGTCGCGGTTCTCCTCGCCGGCGCCGTTGGCGTTGCCGAGGATCACGTCGTCGACACGGGCCGGGTCGAGAGCCGGGCTGCGGTCGAGCAGGGCGCGCAGGACGCCGGCGGCGAGGTCGTCGGGGCGCACCCCGGCGAGGGCGCCGCCGTAGCGGCCGATCGGCGTCCGGACGGCGTCGACGACGTAGACGTCCCGCGGTCGTTCGGTCATCGGGGCTCCCTTGGATGTGAGGCGGGTGGATCGAGGCGGCGGCGTCCGCCGGTCCGGCGGGTCATTCGGTGCGCACCGGAGCGGCGGTACGGCCGACGATCTCGTCCGCGGTGACGCCGGGAGCGGTCTCGACGAGGACGAGGCCGTCCGCGGTGACGTCGAGGACGCCGAGGTCGGTGATGACGCGGTGGACGCACGCCCTGCCGGTGAGCGGCAGGGAACACTCCTCGACGATCTTCGGGCTGCCGTCCTTGGCGGTGTGCTCCGTCATGACGATCACCCGGCGGGCGCCGTGGATCAGGTCCATCGCCCCGCCCATGCCCTTGACCATCCTGCCGGGGATCATCCAGTTGGCCAGGTCGCCGCGGGCCGACACCTGCATGGCGCCGAGGATCGCGGTGTCGATGTGCCCACCGCGGATCATGCCGAACGACAGCGCGGAGTCGAAGAAACCGGCGCCGGGCAGCACGGTGACGGTCTCCTTGCCCGCGTTGATGAGATCGGGATCGACCTCTTCCTCGTCGGGATAGGGACCCACACCGAGGATGCCGTTCTCCGACTGCAGCACCACGTGCACGCCGGACGGCACGAAGTTGGGCACCAGCGTCGGCAGGCCGATGCCGAGGTTGACGTAGTCGCCGTCCCGGAGCTCGGCGGCGGCACGGGCGGCCATCTCGTCCCTGGTCCATGCCATCAGCGCCGCACCGTCCTCTTCTCGATTCGCTTGTCGGCGGCCTGCTGCGGTGTCAGCTCGACCACGCGCTGGACGAACACGCCGGGGAGATGGATCTCGTCGGGGTCGATGGCGCCGGGCTCGGCCAGCTCCTCCACCTCGGCGACGGTGATCCGGCCGGCCATGGCGGCCAGCGGGTTGAAGTTGCGGGCCGAGCGGCGGAAGACGAGGTTGCCGTGGCGGTCGCCCCTGGCGGCCCGGACCAGCGCGTAGTCGGTGGTGGTGCCGCGCTCCAGTACGTACTCGCGGCCGTCGAACTCGCGTATCTCCTTGGGCGGCGAGGTGACCGCGACGGTCCCGTCGGGGGCGTAGCGCCAGGGCAGGCCTCCGTCGGCGACCTGGGTGCCGGTGCCGGCCGGGGTGAAGAAGGCGGGGATGCCGCAGCCGCCGGCCCGCAGCCGCTCGGCGAGGGTGCCCTGCGGGACGAGCTCGACCTCGATCTCGCCGGCCAGATACCGGCGGGCGAACTCCTTGTTCTCGCCGATGTAGGAGCAGGTGACCCGGGCGATCCGGCCGGCGGCCAGCAGGATGCCGAGGCCCCCGCCGTCCACGCCGCAGTTGTTGGACACCACGCTCAGCCCGCTCACACCCGTCCCGTACAGGGCCTGGATCAGCACGTTGGGGACGCCGCCGAGGCCGAAGCCGCCGACGGCGAACGACGCGCCGTCTCCCACGTCCGCCAGCGCCTCCTCGGCGGTCGCCACCACCTTGTCCATATGAAACGCGCTCCGTCCGATAATTTGTTCGTCCAGTGAACTTGAGTTCATAATTGGTCTGCCCAGAGTTTGCGCTCAACGCCCGGCCCGTGTCAACGGGCGTCCGGATACCGTTTCCTCCACGACCTGAAGGCACCACCGCAGAAGGAGAGAGGCATGCCGCACGCCACGTCCGCGCTCCCGACGGCTCCCGCCGCGCCCGGCGGCGAGTCCGTAGGCCCCCTGGAACGCGGTCTCGCCGTGCTGCGCGCACTGTCCACCGGCCCGGCCCGCCGGATGCGCCCGGGCGACCTGACCCGCGCCACCGGGCTCGCCCGCTCCACGGTCGACCGCATCGTCACGACGCTCGCGCACATCGGTTATGTGCGCATCGAGGATCGCGACGTCCTGCTCGCCCCGGGCCTGATGGAGGTCGGCAACGCCTATCTCGCCGCCTGCGGGCTGCCCGACGACCTGGAACCGTACGCGGTGCTGCTGGCCGACGACCTCGACGAGTCGGTCTCCATCGCGGTGCCGGACGGGGACGGAGTGCGCTTCATCACCCAGTCCACCCGGCGGCGCACCATGTCGCTCGCCTTCCGCATCGGCGACCTGCTGCCCGCCGAACGCTGCGCGGCCGGCACCCTGTTCGCCGCGGACTGGTCTCCCGCGCGCCACGACGCCTGGCGGGCCCGGCTGCGAGACGACCCCGCCGACACCGGCTTTCCCGCCGTCCCCGCCCGCGCCGTGCCGCCCGCCCCGGACGAGGTCGAGGCGGACTTCGCGAGCCGGATCGCGACCGCGCGTGAAGCGGGCTGGTCGGCCGACGACCAGCTCATCGAACCCGGATTGATCGCGATCGCGGTGCCGGTGCGCGACGGCGCCGGTCAGGCGGTCTGCGCGGTGAGCGTGGTCAGCCACACCAGCCGGCACAGCGTGGAGAGCCTGAGCGCGCACGCCCTCGCGCGCCTGCGCGACAGCGCCGCGGCCATGGAGAGGGCGCTGTCCGCCACGGCCGCGCGATCACCCGGCGCGCCCGCCGATCACGGGGCGGACACCTCCCGCCGGTCCAAGGAGGAGCTCGGCCCGGAGTTCCTCCAGTCCCTCGCCCGGGGCCTCGCCGTCCTCGCCGCGCTCGGCTCGGACCGCGGCGGGCTGAGCCTGTCGGCCGCGGCCGAGGCCACCGGGCTGCCCCGCGCCACCGCCCGCCGGGCGCTGCTCACCCTCCAGCAGCTGGGCTACGTCACGACCGGCGACGGCCGCCGTTTCACCCCGCTGCCCAAGGTGCTCGAGCTCGGCTACGCCCGGCTGTCCGGCCTGACCTTCGGCGAGATCGTCCAGCCGCACCTGGCGCGACTGGTGGAACGGGTGCACGACTCGGCGTCGATGGCGATGCTCGCGGGCGACGACATCGTCTATGTGGCCCGCATGCCCACGGTCCGCATCATGAGCGTCAACATCACTCTGGGGACCCGCTTCCCCGCGTACGCCACCTCGATGGGCCGCGTCCTGCTGGCCGGACTGTCCGAGGCCGAGCTGACCGCGCACCTGGCGCGGATCACGCCGCGTCCGCTGACCCGGCACACCCGCACCGCACCGGACGACCTCGCCGCGGCGATACGGGCCGCGGGCCGGGAAGGTCACGCTCTGGTCGACCAGGAGCTGGAGGAGGGGCTGCGATCCATCGCCGTGCCGGTCCGCGACCGCCACGGCCGCGTGATCGCGGCCCTGAACGTCTCCACGCACGCCGGCCGGAGCACGCCCGACGCCATGCGCCGCACCGTGCTGCCCGCTCTGACCGAGATCGCCGCCGCCATCGAGCGCGACCTGGCCATGGTCACCGAACGCACCCGCCTGCCGATCCCCTGACGGACCGGGGCGACAATCCGTCGGGCGACCACGGCCCGGCGGGGTGTCGGCGGGCAGGTCAGCGGGTGGGCGATTCCATCGGGGAAGTGCGCAGGGCCGAGCGCTGTTCCAGCACGATCACCGTGACCGTCAGCGCGACCAGGGCGATGAGCTGCGCCAGGCCTGACCAGAGCCCGAGGACGATCGTCACGAGTGAGATCAGGGCACCCGCGTTCCTCAGATGATTGCCGGTGATGTCCAGGACCCGGCGGAACCACGCGTTGCCCGCCATGAACAGGGCGACGCCCACGGCCAGGACGACGGCGGCACCGGGCTTCAGCGGATCGATCGGGTGAGCGATCAGCTTCTTGATCCCGGCGGCGACCGCGACGATGCCCAGCAGCATCGGGATGTGCGCGTAGAAGTAGGCGCCGAGGATCAGCTTGGTGCGCCGCACCGGCTCGGCCTCGGCCATCACGTGCTCGGCGCGCGTCTCGTCGTCCCCGCCGAAGTACAGCCACCACAGGCCGGCCGCCAGCGCGAGGCCGAGCACCGCGGCCAGGCCGAGGGCGAAACCGACATGAAGCCCCTCGGCGCCGATGCCGATCGCCACGACGGACTCGCCGAGGACCACGATCACCAGCAGGCCGTGGCGCTCGACGATGTGGGCGGCCTTGAGGGCGAAGCCCCGCTGCCCGATGAAGTAGGGGCTGCCCCACAGCAGCGCCACCGCGGCGCCCCAGAGCAGGTAGTTGTACGGCTCGCCGACCAGACTCGCCACGCCTACCAGCGCGACCCCGCCGAGATTGAACGGGACCACCCGGGCGAAGGCCGAGGTGGCCTGCAGGTAGAGGCAGGCGTGGACGATGATCAGCAGCAGGTAGCCGATCGCGAACGCCATGCCGCCGCCGTCGAACACCGACGGGATCGACAGCGCCACGATCAGGAAGCCGGCCATGCCCACCAGGATCAGCACCCGGCGGGCGGGCCGTACCGGAGGGATCACGTTGGTCAGCCAGGCGTAACCGGCGTACATCCACCAGATGACGCCGAACACCAACAGCACGCGCAGCGCGCCCTCGACGGGCTTGCCCGCCTGCAGTCCGCCCACCAGCAGGCTGGTGAGCTGGGTGACGGTGAAGACGAAGACGAGGTCAAAGAAGAGTTCGAGTGTGGAGACGCGAAGTTCGCCCTCCGCGGGAGCGGGATTGACCCGCTCGGTGAACCAGCCGGGCAGACGCATGTGCCTATTGTGAGGGCACTCCGGCATCGACCATCAACCGATAAATCGTCTGTTGAACGGCGAAGTGGATGTATCACTCCCCGGCGGGCTCCCTTTTCTGCCCGGCCACCAGAGCGTCACCGCCCTCACCAGAGTGTGCGGGGGCGGCCTGAACGGACTCGTCGGGAACGAGCCCGTCGGGAACGGGATCGAGGGCCTCCGGCTCGCGCAGCGCGGCGATGACGTCGTCGGCCTCGGCATCGGCGGCGAAGTCCTCGGCGGCCTCGGTCTCGCGCCGTTTGATCACCACCATGTGGTCGACCGACAGACGGCCGCCCCCGCCGACCGCCAGCAGCACGGAGGCCGCGCCGAGCGCCACGACCAGGTTGACGTCACCGCCGGTCAGCGGCAGGCCTTGCTCGCCGGTGGCGAGGACGAACACGGCGACGGTCTCGGCGAACAGCAGCAGACCGCAGGCCGGTACGGCGAGCCCGGCGATGAGCAGTGCCCCGCCGACGAGCTCCATCAGCATCGTGGTGGCGGCCCAGATACCGGGGGCGGGGGCGCCCAGGGTCGCGAACTGGTCACCGGTGGCGGTCAGCCCCGCCTCCAGCTTGTGCCAGCCGTTGGCGAAGAAGATCCCGCCCACTCCCAGCCGGGCGGCCAGCGAGGCGAGATCGTGGAGGGTTCGTCGCACGGTTCCTCATTCTGGTCAGATTCCCCGTTCCTGCCCATAGATGACCGCGCGGGAGCCGTCCAAACCCGTCAGCCGGAGTCGCCCTGGTCGACCGGTCGCCGCGGGACCAGAAGCGCCACCGCCGTGGCGGTCGCGCCCAGCAGGAACACGCTCACCATGATCGTGGTGTGCAGTCCGGAGACGAACGCGATACGGGCGGCGTCCAGCAGCGTGACCCCGGTGACGCCGCCGATCTCCTGCGCCGCGTGCGCGGCGGAGGCGAGCGACTGGCGGGCCAGGGTCATCAGCTCGGGAGAGACGCCCGAGACCGAGGCCAGCGAGGGCGCGTAGACGATGGTGGTGATCGTGCCGAGGATCGCCACCCCGAGCCCGGCGCCGAGTTCGTAGGCGGTCTCCTCGATGGCGGCGGCGCCGCCCGCCCGCGCCTCGGGGGTGGACGACATGATCGTGTCCGATGCCGCCAGCAGACTGACCTGGATACCGAAACCGATGCCGACGAAACAGAGCGCGAGCACCAGGGGATGCGGCTCGGTGCCCCAGCCCAGCGGAGGCAGCAGGGACAGGGTGGTCAGCGCGAGACCGCCGCTCATCGTGGCGCGCAACCCGGCCCGATGCAGCAGCCGGGCCCCGGCCAGGCCGCCCACGATGGCGGCGATCATCAACGGCAGCATGCGGACCGCGGCCGCGAGCGGGCTGTCGCCGAGCACGAGCTGCAGGTATTGGGCGAGCATCAGCTCCAGCCCGACCAGTGCGAAGACCGTCAGCAGCACGGCGGCCACCCCGACGGAGAACGCCCGCTGCCGAAACAGGCCGAGGTCGAGCAGGGGGAAGGGCAGCCGTCGTTGTCTGCGCACGAACCAGACCAGCAGTCCGGCTCCGCACAGGAACGCCGCCACCCCGCCCAGATGTCCCGAGCCCGCCTCTTTCAGGCCGAAGGCCAGCGCGAGGATGCCGAGCACGGACAGCAGCGCGCTGGGCGCGTCCCAGGGCTGGGAGGTGCACGGGCGCGACTCGGGCAGGATCTTGGCGGCGGTGGGCAGCAGCGCCAGCAGGATCGGCACGTTGATCAGGAAGACGGCGCCCCACCAGAAGTGCTCCACGAGCAGGCCGCCGATGAGCGGTCCGATCGCGGCCCCGGCCGCCGCCACCGCGCTCCACACGCCGAGCGCGATCGCGCGCTCCCGCCGGTCGGTGAAGACCTGCCGGATGATGGAGAGCGTGGCAGGCATGATCATCGCACCGCCGATGCCGAGAAACGCCCGGGCGGCGATGAGGGTGAGCGGGCTCGGCGCGAACGCGGCCGCGGCCGAGGCGGCGCCGAACACCAGGTAACCGGCGAGCACCAGACGTTTTCGCCCGTAGCGGTCACCGAGCGTGCCGAAGGTCAGCAGCAGCGGCGCGACCACCAGCGAATAGACGTCGATGATCCATAGCAGTTGCACCGAGCTCGGTTCGAGCGCGGCGGTCAGGGCCGGGACCGCGATGTGCAGCACGGTGGCGTCCACCGCGATCAGCAGCAGGCTGAAGCACAGGAGTATCAGGACCGACCAGCGGCCGGCCCCGCGTTCTCGCGAGGTGTCTGTATCGCGCGTGGCGTCGGCCACGGCCCCCATGGTGATCATGGGCCGCTCAGGGGTTTGGTGGTCATAGGCCGCTCAGCAGCTGCCAGCCTGGATGAACATGCGACGCAGCTTAGGCGAAGTCGGGCACTGGATGAGACGGCATCGGATGATCGGTTCACGCGGATATGCGTGACGCGCGCGACCTCTCTAGAGAGATACAGGCATATAGCCGCCGTCTAGTCAAACGGTGATCTCGCGCCGACCATGGCGGTCGTGGGGAGTCAGCGCAAGGTCCTTGAGCCATCGTGAGGAACGGTCCCGGCGGCCAGGAGGCCGCTCAGGTCCCGTCCCCACTGGACCCCGACGATCCGCGCGAATGGTGTGTCGCGGCCGTCACCTGGTTGAGCCGTGACCAGCCGGAGGCCGCGCTGGAGGCCGCCCGCCAGGCGGTGGACCGCGACCCCGGGGCCGGGTCCGGGGCCGACTGGGGATACCGCCTCGCCAGCCTGGCCTTCGAACGGCTCGGCCGCGACGCGGAGGCCGTGGCGGCCGCCGAGGAGGCCGTACGCCTCGCCCCCGGGTCCTGGGCCGCGCGGCTGCGCCTTGGCGCGGCCCTGCGCCGGGTGCCGGGACGATGGCGGGAATCCCGGGCGCAGGCGGCCCGGGCCGTCCGTTACGCCCCGGAGGAGTCCGACACGCACGTCCTGGCCGGTGACCTCGCGCTGTTGCGCGGCGAGCACCGCCGCGCGGAGAGCGCCTACCGCAGCGCGTTGCGGCGCCTGGACGACCACCCCGGCGCCAGGATCAACCTCGGCCTGACGTTCCTTCGCTGGCGACGCCCCCGAGGCCATCATGACCCGGCCTGGCCGGTCGACCCCCGCGAGACCGGCAGGGCCAGGCGGGCCATGGAGATGTGGTCGCGGCAGATCCGCGTCCTGCTCGCCGCGTCGCTCGCCGCGGTGGCCGCGGTGGCCTTCGGTCCCGGCATGGCCACCGAGGCCAGAGCCGGCGGCGGGGCGATGCTGGCCGCCGTCCTGGCGATCACGCTCAGGCAGGCCCACCGGATCAGGCTCTGGCCCTACGTTCCCGGCATGCTCGCCCGTGACCCGTGGCTCGGCGTGTCCGTCTCGATCACCCTGACCACCGTCGCCGCCTACGTCGCGGCGGTCGCCACGCTTCCTCCGCAGGCTCCCCCGCTCGCCGCCGGCCCGGCGCCGGGGCAGGCGGGCGAAATGTGGACGGTGCTCGCCGGGCTGGTCCTCCTCAACGGCGCCGCCGTGATCGCCCTGCGCGTGCTGGTCGAGGCCTGGCGGGGACGGCCGGTCAGGGCGCTGGCCGAGTTCACCGCGGTCCACCAGGACCGTACGGCCCGGCGCGACATCGACGTGGCCCTCTGGCTGGTGGTGGGACGCGCCTGGTCGGTGCTGGCCGTGGTCGCGGGGGCGGCCCTCGTCCTCGACCAGCCGGGATGGGGTCTCGCCGCGATGGCCGTCCCGCCGGCGCTCGTCTGGGTGCGCGAGCGGGGCGGGCTGAGCCGCTGCCTTCCCCGGGTGCTCGTCATGGACCGCTGGCTGAAGGTGGCGCTGGCCCTGCTGGCCGTCGCGTCCCTGGCACTCGGCGTGGCGGCGGCCGCGGCGGCGCTGGGGCTGCCCGGGATGATGAGCCGGTGGTCCCTGCGGCTCGGCGCGGGGGCGCTGGCCGGGCTGGTGGCCGTGTTCGCCGCGAGATCGGCGCGGGCGTGGTGGCGTGGCGTGCCGGGGCCGTGGCGGTCCTCCCTGGTCATGTGCGACAGCTGTGGTCCCCGCCTGCCGGGCGACGTCAGCGCGCCGGTGGGGCTCGACGTGCGGGCGCGTCAGGCCTTCACCCACGCCCGCGGTGTGGTGCTCGCCTACGCCGACGCCACCGGGCCGCGCGCGCTGGCCGTCGGTTCGGTCAGTTCGGTCGGGCCGGGCGGCGAGCTCCGCCTGATCGCCGCCGCCGACGCGTGGGAGGCGGCCGAGCGCGATCCGAGGGTTGCGGTGTTCGTCGCCGATCCACTGGAGCGCCGGTACTGGGCGGAGGTGCAGGGCATCGCGATCGGCGACGCCGAGGCCGCCGTGCTCCGGGTCACTCCCAAGCGCGTCGTGGTGGGAGAGTATCCCGGCCGCCATCAGGGGCGCCCGCGCGCCGGCTGAAGGGCTCGGGCACGCTCCTGCCGGATCGCGGAGTCAAGGGCTCGGGCACGCTCCTGCTGGATCGTGGGGTTCATCCGCTCTCATCCCTTTATCTGATCGTGCCGCGCGGCGGCGTGGCGCGCGGCTCAGGCATGCGCAAACCTCCGTCTCGTGCGGTATAACCGGGGTCGGACCGGGGAGGCGTGATGCGGGAACCCGACAGGGCCCGTCCGGCGGGGCGCGCGGCGGCACGGGATGTGTTCGAACAGGTCAGGTTGCGTTATTTCCGGCTTTCACCTTTCCTGCGTAGGCTGATCTACGGCGTGTCGCTGATCGGGGCGGTCGGGCTGGCGCTGGGCATGGGCTGGTCGCCGCTCAACGCGTTCTTCGTCACGTTCATCCTGCTCGCCTTCATCGCGCTGACGCTGCGCTTCCCCCGCGCCGCCGCCACCTCGGTGGTGGTGGCCGCCTGGGCGCTGCTGCTGCCGGTCCTCGGGAGCCTGTACAGCACGCCGCAGCCCTTCCCCGGGGCGCTGATGCTCCTCGCCCTCCCGGTGGCCGGGATCGCGCACCTCATCCGCTGGGTCCCTCCCTGGCTGACCGCGCTCATGGCGCTGGCCCCGGCCGCCGTGGTGGTCCTGGCGCTCACCGCGATCGCGCCCGGTGCCGCCGTGTGGGCCGCCTACGGCGTGGCGGCCGCGGTGCTGGCCTACCGCTTCGTCCAGGCCCGCCGGGTCAGGGCCGCGCTGGCCGGCACGGAACAGCAGGCCGGGCTCCGGGCCCGCGAGGGCGGCCGGCGGGCCGCCGCGTCCGGCGAGCAGGCCGCACCGCCGCCGATCTCGGTGGAGGAGGCGCTCGGCGAGCTCGACGGCATGATCGGCCTGGCCCCGGTGAAGGAGCAGGTGCGCTCCATCGCGGCCTCGATCGAGGCCTCCCGGCTGCGCAGGGAGGCCGGATACTCCACCGAGCCGCCGATGCGCCACTTCGTGTTCGTCGGCCCGCCGGGCACCGGCAAGACCAGCGTGGCCAGGACCGTGGCGAAGATCTTCTACGCGTTCGGCCTGCTGGAGACGCCCTACGTGGTGGAGGCCCAGCGCGCCGACCTCGTGGGGGAGTTCCTCGGGGCCACCGCGATCAAGACGAACGAGCTCGTCGATCGGGCGCTCGGCGGGGTGCTGTTCATCGACGAGGCCTACAGCCTGATCAACTCCGGTGACGGCCAGCCCGACCGGTTCGGCGCCGAGGCCGTGCAGACGCTGCTCAAGCGGGCCGAGGACGACCGCGACCGCCTCATCATCATCCTGGCCGGATACGAAAAGGAGATGGCCGGCTTCCTGTCGTCCAACCCCGGCCTGTCGAGCCGGTTCGCCAGCCGGGTCCGCTTCCCCAGCTACGCGCCGGAGGAGCTGCTGCAGATCACCGAGCTGCTGCAGCGGCGGCGCGGCGACCGGATGGCCGACGACGCCGGACCCGCACTGCTGGCCCGATTCGAAGACGTGCACCGGCGCGCGATCGTGGACGAGCTGGGCAACGCCCGCTTCGTGCGCAGCCTCGTGGAGGCCGCGGCGCAGGCCCGCGACGTGCGGGTGGTGGGCGCGGGCGGCTCGCCCACCACCGAGGAGCTGGTGACCACCTCCGCCGCGGACGTCGCCAAGGCCTTCGGCGAGCTCACCGCCCGCTTCCAGGGATACCAGGCCGCGCCCACTCTGGAGGAGGCGCTCGCCGACCTCGACAGGATGGCCGGCCTGGAGCCGGTCAAACGGCAGGTGCACGCGATCACCGCGCAGCTCAGGGTGGCCAGGATGCGCCAGGAGCGAGGCCTGCCGACCCCGGCGCAGATGCGCCACTTCGTCTTCGCCGGGCCGCCGGGCACCGGCAAGACCACGGTGGCCCGCATTCTGGGCCGGATCTTCGCCGCGCTGGGCCTGCTGGCCCAGCCGGACGTGGTGGAGGCCCAGCGCGCCGACCTGGTCGGCCAGCACCTCGGGGCCACCGCGATCAAGACGAACGAGCTCGTCGACCGGGCGCTCGGCGGGGTGCTGTTCATCGACGAGGCCTACAGCCTGATCAACCCCGGTTACGCCGGGGGCGACGCCTTCGGGGCCGAGGCCGTGCAGACGCTGCTCAAGCGGGCCGAGGACGACCGCGACCGGCTGGTGATCATCCTGGCCGGATACGAACGGGAGATGGACGGGCTCCTGGCGGCCAACCCCGGCCTGGCCAGCAGATTCAACCAGCGCGTGCTGTTCCCCTCCTATGAGCCGGGCGAGCTCACCGAGATCGCCGAACTGCTCGCCGAACGGGCGGGTGACCGCTTCGACGAGGCCGCCCGCCGGGACCTGGCCGAGGTTTTCACCTGGGTCTGCGACGAGGGTCTGATCGACGGTCTGGGCAACGGCCGGTTCGCCCGCTCGCTGTTCGAGCGCGCCGCGATGCGCCGTGACGTACGCCTGGCCGCCCTGGGCGACGGCACGGCCAGCGCCGCCGACCTGACCACGATCACCAGCGCGGACCTGCGCGCCGCCGTGGACGAGCTCGCCGGGCGGTGACCTGCGACCCGGCGAAGGGGCTCGCCTGGCGGTGACCGTCCGCCGCCTTGATGAATCCGCCGGGCGGCGATCGTCCGTCACCTGGATGAGTTCCACCGGCGGTGACCGTCCGCCGTCTTGACGAATCCGCCGGGCGGCGCCCCGTGGGACGGCCGGTGAACCGCGTGAGGAGAGGGCGGCAAGCATAGCCCTTGACCGAGATCGCACTCCCGATTGAGAACTCCCTGTAGTTGAGTGGACGCAAGATGTAGCAGGATGGCCACCGACAGCAGGGACCGCGGAAGGGGAGACGTTGGCGGGGTTCCTTTTTCGCAGACTGCTCAACTATCTGGTGCTCATCGTCGTCGCCACGAGCCTGGCCTACATGCTGGCGGCCGCCGCGCTCAATCCTCGATCGAACTACGAGGGTCGCAACCCGCCGATTCCACAGGTGGTCATCGACGCGCGTCTCACCGAGCTGAACCTGAACGACAGGACCCCGCTGTTCGAGCGTTACCTGACCTGGGCGGGCGACGTCGTCCACGGCGACTTCGGCAAGACGGTGACCGGCGGTTCGGTCGGCGAGGACCTCGGGCGGCGGGTCGGCGTCACCCTGCGCCTGATCACCATCGGGCTCGTCCTCGGCAGCGTCGCCGGCGTGTTCGTCGGCGCCTACGCCGCGGTCAGGCAGTACGGCGTGTTCGATCGGCTGTCGACCGGCGCGTCCTTCGTCGTCCTCGCCGTCCCCACGGTCGTGCTGGCCAACATCCTGATCATCAGCGGGGTCTGGTTCAACGACCTGGTCGGCGCCCAGGTCTTCCTGGTCAGCGGTGAGGCGACCCCCGGGCTGCAGGGTGACCTCCTGACCCTGCTGGCCGACCGGCTCCGGCACCTGATCCTGCCGACGCTCTCGCTCTCGCTGGGACTGATCGCCGTCTACAGCCGCTACCAGCGCAACATGATGCTCGACGTGCTCGGCGCCGACTTCATCCGCACGGCCATGGCCAAGGGGCTGCGCCGCCGTACCGCGCTGATCAGGCACGCCCTGCGCACCGCGCTGATCCCGGCGGTCACCTATTTCGCCTTCACCTTCGGCTCGCTGCTGGTCGGCACCACCTTCACCGAGAAGATCTTCGGCTGGCACGGCATGGGCGAGCAGCTCGTCAACTCCATCTCCACCAACGACGTCAACACCGTCGCGGCGATCAGCTGCTTCGCCGCCTTCGCGGTGCTGGTGGCGTCCTTGGCCTCCGACGTGCTCCACGCCGTCCTCGATCCGCGGGTCCGGGTGGGGTGAGCCAGAAGATGACCATCTCCGACGAGGAGCTCGCCGAGCAGGGGGCAGCCATCGGCAGGATCAAGGCGCCTTCGCGGCTGCGGGTGGTCGCCGGCCGGTTCTTCCGCTCGGTCCAGGGCCGGATCGGGTTCGCGCTGCTGGCGCTGATGTTCCTGCTGGCGTTCGCCGGACCTTACTTCGGCGGGTGGACCTACACCGACAAGGACTTCATGGCGTTCCTGCAGCCGCCCTCCGCCGAGCACTGGTGGGGCACCCTGCAGACCGGTGCCGACGTGTACGCCGTCACGCTGCGGGGCATGCAGAAGTCGCTGATCGTCGGCCTGCTGGCCGCGGTGATCGGCACCACGCTGGCAGCCGTGGTCGGCGCCTTCGCCGGATATTTCACCGGTTGGGCCGACCGGTCGCTGACCTGGCTCACCGATCTGATGCTGGTGCTCCCGGCCTTCCTGATCCTGGCGATCATGTCCCCGCTCTTCGCCGAGGGCCAGTGGCTGCTGTTCGTGCTCGTGCTGGCGCTGTTCCTCTGGATGGTCACCTCGAAGATCGTCCGGAGCATGACCATCTCGCTGAAGGAGCGGGAGTTCATCCAGGCGGCCAGGTTCATGGGCGTGCCGGCGGTGCGGATCATCTTCCGGCACGTCATCCCGAACATGTCCTCGCTGCTGGCGGTCGACGCCACGCTGAACGTCAGCGCCGCGATCCTCACCGAGACCTCCCTGTCCTACTTCGGCTTCGGCATCCAGCCGCCCGACGTCTCGCTGGGCAGTCTCATCGCCGACGGCGCCAAGACGGCCGTCTACGCCCCCTGGACGTTCTGGTTCTGCGCCGGGCTGCTGATCGTCACCGTGCTCGCGGTGAACCTGGTCGGCGACTCCCTGCGCGACGCCTTCGACCCCACCGCGAAGAGGGGTGGACAATGAGAGAGTGTGACGAGCGTCAGGCGGGCCCGGGGGCCCGCCCCGGCCGGAGCGGCCAGGACGACACCGCCGACCCGGTGCTGGAGGTGACCGGGCTCAACGTCACCTTCGGTTCCGGCCGTGACGAGGTGCGCGCCGTGCGGGGGGTGAGCTACGAGGTCCGCCCGGGCGAGGTGCTCGGCATCGTCGGCGAGTCGGGGTCCGGCAAGTCGGTCACCTCGCTGGCCGTGATGGGCCTGCTCCCGCCGCACGCCCGCGCGACCGGCTCGGTGCGCCTGCGCGGCCGGGAGATCCTCGGCGCCTCGGAGAAGACGCTCACCGCGTTCCGGGGCAAGACGATCTCCATGATCTTTCAGGACCCGCTCTCCGCGCTCACCCCGGTCTACCGGGTGGGCGACCAGATCGCCGAGGCCGTGCGGATCCACCAGAAGGTCACCAGGGAGCAGGCCGCCGGCCGGGCCGTCGAGCTGCTCGACCTGGTCGGCATCCCCAACGCCGCCCAGCGCGCCAAGGCGTTCCCACACGAGTTCTCCGGCGGCATGCGGCAGCGCGCGGTGATCGCGATGGCGATCGCCAACGACCCCGATGTGATCATCTGTGACGAGCCGACCACCGCGCTCGACGTCACCATCCAGGCCCAGGTGCTGGAGGTGCTGAAACGGGCACAGCGGGAGACCGGCGCGGCGATCGTCATGATCACTCATGATCTGGGGGTGGTCGCCGGATTCGTCGACCGGGTCCTGGTCATGTACGCCGGCCGGCCCGTCGAGATCGGTTCGGTGGACGACGTCTACTACCGCATGCGCATGCCGTACACCATGGGCCTGCTCGCCTCGATCCCGCGCCTGGACAGGGGGGCCGGGCAGCCGCTGGTCCCGATCGAGGGAAACCCGCCGTCACCGGCGGCGCTGCCGCCCGGATGCCCGTTCGGGCCGCGCTGCCCGATAGTGGTCCCGGCCTGCACCGATGTGGAGCCGCCGTTGGAGCCGGTGGGTTCGCCCGGCCATCTGGCCGCCTGTATCCGCTCGGGCGAGATCGAGGCGGAGGGCTGGACTCCCGCGCAGGTCTACCGCGCCGGGGGAGCGGCCGGCGGCGGCGAGCGCGGGACCGAGCCCTCCGCGGTTCACGAGCAGCCGGTACGGCCGCCGCGCGACCGGCGCGACGTGGTCTTGGCGGTGCGGGACCTGGCCAAGCACCATCCCCTGACGAAGGGGGTGCTCTTCAAGCGGCGGGTCGGCACCGTGTACGCGGTGGACGGCGTCAGCTTCGACATCCGCAGGATGGAGACGCTCGGCCTGGTCGGCGAGTCGGGCTGCGGCAAGACGACCACGCTGATGGAGATCCTGGAGCTGACCAGGCCGCAGCAGGGCACGATCGTGGTGCTGGGGCGTGACACGGCGGCGCTGGGCGCCCGCGACCGGATGGCGATCCGGCGGGACATGCAGGTCGTCTTCCAAGACCCGATGGCCTCGCTGGACCCGAGGATGACCGTCTACGACATCATCGCCGAGCCGTTGCGCACGCACGGGACCAGAGATCCCGGGCCGAGGATCCGGGAGCTGCTCCACCTGGTCGGCCTCGACCCCGGCCACGCCGCCCGCTACCCGCAGGACTTCTCCGGCGGACAGCGCCAGCGCATCGGCATCGCCCGGGCGCTCGCGCTGGAACCCCGGCTGGTCGTGCTGGACGAGCCGGTCTCGGCGCTGGACGTGTCCATCCAGGCGGGTGTGATCAACCTGCTGGAAGGTCTGAAGAACCGCCTGGGCCTGTCCTACCTGTTCGTGGCGCACGACCTGGCGGTGGTCCGGCACATCGCCGACCGGGTCGCCGTCATGTATCTCGGCAAGATCGCCGAGATCGGTGAGGTCGGCCGGGTCTACGACACCCCGATGCATCCCTACACCCAGGCGCTGCTGTCGGCGATCCCGCTGCCCGACCCTGAGAAGGAACGTTCCAGAAGGCGCATTCTGCTCGAAGGCGACCTGCCCAGCCCGGCCTCCCCTCCCTCCGGCTGCCGCTTCCGCACCCGCTGTCCCAAGTTCAAGACCCTGGACGAGACCGGCCAGGGGCGGTGTGTGAACGAGGAGCCCCAGGTCCGCCTGTTTGGCGAGGACCACGGCGTCTCGTGCCATTTCGCCGAGAAGCTTGAAGTCGTATGAACCAGGAGGAACCGTGATATCAATCCGGCGCGTGGGCGCGTTCGCCGCCGCTTTGAGCGTGGCCGGCTCGTTGGCGCTGGCCGGCTGTGGCAGCCAGGGGGGCGGTGGCGGCCGTAGCAGCGCGGGGGACGAGTCGGCCGGTTCGTCCTCGGCGGTCAAGGCCTACGACATCAACCCGGTCGCCCGGGACAGGGTCCGGGACGGGGGCCTGCTGCGCTGGGGGCTCAACGAGTATCCGACCAACTGGAACCTCAACCACGTCGACGGCAACCTGGCGATGGTCAAGAAGGTGATCGACGCGCTCATGCCCTCGGCCTTCCGTTCCAACGAGAAGGGTGAGATCTCGGCGAACACCGACTACCTGCTGGAAGGCCGGATCACGGCCAGTAGGCCCAAGCAGGTCGTCAGGCTGACGCTCAACCCGAGCGCAAGGTGGTCCGACGGCAAGCCGATCACCTGGGAGGACTATCGGGCCCAGTGGCAGGCGATGAACGGCAAGAACGGCGACTACCGCGTCGCGGGCACCACCGGTTACCAGGACATCGAGAACGTGGCCAAGGGCAAGGACGACCACGAGGTCGTCGTCACCTTCGCCAAGCCCTTCGGCGACTGGCAGTCGCTGTTCGGGCCGCTCTACCCCAGGACCACCAACGCCACCCCCGCCGCGTTCAACAGTGCCTGGCTGAACAGGATCCCGGTGACCGCGGGCCCGTTCAAGTTCGCCTCGTTCGACCAGACCGCCAAGACCATCACCCTCGTCAGAGACGACGCCTGGTGGGGGGACAAGGCCAAGCTGGACCAGATCATCTTCCGGGCACTGGAGAGCGACGCGCTGGTCGGCGCCTTCAGCAACGGCGAGCTCGACACCTTCGACGTCGGCCCGTCCGCGCCCGACTACGCGCGGGCCAAGGGCAGCCAGGACGCGATCGTACGGCAGGCGGCCGGCCCTGACTTCCGGCACATCACGCTGAACGGCGAGAGCGCGGTGCTCTCCGACGTCAACGTCCGCCGGGCCGTCGCGATGGGCATCAACCGCCAGGCCATCGCCCAGTCCGACCTGCAGGGCCTGGACTGGCCGATCGTCCTGCTCGACAACCACTTCTTCATGAACACGCAGGAGGGCTACCAGGACAACGCGGGCGAGATCGGCGTCTACGATCCCGGCAAGGCCAGGCAGCTGCTGGACGCCGCCGGGTGGAAGCTTTCGGGGCAGACCCGCAAGAAGGACGGCAGGGAGCTGGTCCTGCGCTTCGTCATGCCGTCCGGCCTGCAGCTCACCAAGTCCGAGGCCGAGATCACCCAGAACATGCTGGCCCAGATCGGCGTCAAGGTCACCCTGCACGCGGTGCCCAGCGACGACTACTTCACCAAATACATCATCCCCGGCAACTACGACATCACCGCCTTCGCCTACGTCGGTACGCCCTTCCCCGTCTCCAGCGGCTACGGCCAGTACGCCAACGCCACCAAGGACTCCAAGGGCCAGCCGCAGTGGAACGCCAACCTCGGCCGCATCGGCTCCGCGCAGATCGACGCCGCCATGAGCAAGGCGACCGCCAACCTCGACTCCTCCCGGGCCATCGCCGACACCAACGCCGCGGACCGGCTGATCTGGGAGGCGGTGAACGTGGTGACGCTCTACCAGCGCCCGCAGAACGTCGCCGTCAAAAGCAGCATCGCCAACTACGGCGCCCGCGGTTTCTACGACCTGAGATACCAGGACATCGGTTTCGTGAAGTAGCCCTCGTCGTCCGGAGGGGTCCCGCACGGTGCGGGCCCCCTCCTGCCGGCGCGCCGGTGTGGAAAGCCGGTGTAGAAATTCGTCCATGGCTATCTCGGTGACCTGGCCCCAGGTGCTCGCATGGCGGTTGAAACGGCAGTTCGTCGATCCGGCGGCCGGCCCCGACGTCGTGTCGGTGATCCGGCGGCTCACCGGTGTACAGGCCCAGGTGGCCTCCTCGGCCGAGCTGGCGGTGGCCGTACGGCTCGCCGGCTCGCGCCCCGGCGAGCTCGAGCGAGCCCTGTGGCAAGAGCGCACCCTGGTCAAGACCTGGACGGCGCGCGGCACCCTGCACCTGATTCCCGCCGACGAGTTGGCCTCCTACACCGCGGTCCTGGGCTCGTTCCGAAACTGGGACAAGGGATCGTGGCAGCGGGGTCACGGCGTCACCGCCGCCGAGGTCGCCGCCCTTCTCGACGCGGTCCCCAAGGCGCTCGACGGCCGCACCCTCACCCGGGAGGAACTGGTGGAGGGGGTCATCGAGGTCACCGGCGACGCCCACCTGAAGGAGGCGCTCACCTCGGGCTGGGGCGCCCTGCTCAAGCCGCTGAGCTTTCTCGGCGAGCTCTGCTACGGGCCGCCGCGCGAGGGCAAGGTGACGTTCGTCAGCCCCCGTGACTGGGTGCCCGGCCGGCCCGCCGAGCCGCTGACGGTGGAGGAGGGCGGCATGCGCCTGCTGCGGTCCTTCCTCGGCGCCCACGGTCCCGGCACCCCCGAGACCTTCGACGGCTGGCTCTACCGGGGCGGTGCCCGCAAGGCCGCCCTGCGCGGCTGGTTCCGCGATCTCGCCCCCGAGCTCGCGGAGGTCGAGGTCGAGGGCCGGCCGATGGTCCTGCTCGCCGAGCACCTCGACGACCTGGCCGCGACCGCGCCCTCCACCGGAGTCCACCTGCTGCCCGGCTTCGACCAGTACATTCTCGGCGCCCCGCGCGACCTCGAACCGCTCCTGCCCAAGGAGGCCAGACCCAAGGTCAGCCGGACCGCCGGCTGGATCTCCCCGGTGGTGATTCACCGGGGTCGGGTGGCCGGGGTATGGGAGGCGAAGAACGGCGAGATCACCTTCGACCTCCTGGAAGAGGTCCCCGCCTCCGCCCTGACCGCCGAGACCCGCCGGCTCGCCGGGCTCCTGCGGTGAGGCGCGTGGCGCCTCACCGCCCGACGCGAAAGCGGACCCGGTCACCTGGGCGAAGCTGGGCGGCCGCGGCCAGGTCGGCCGAGGCGAGAACGGCGATGACCGGGTAGCCGCCCGTGGTGGGATGGTCGGCCAGGAAGACGATCGGCCGCCCGTCGGGCGGCACCTGGAGGGCTCCGGCGACCATGCCCTCGCTGGGCAGCTCTCCGCCGCGGGCGCGTTCCAGGAGGGCGCCCTCCAGCCGCACGCCGACCCGGTTGCTGTCCTGGCTCACCCGGTACGGCTGCGCGCACAGGGTGGCCAGGGCGCCGGGGACGAACCAGTCGTCGCGGGGGCCGGGCAGGACGCGCAGCGTGCCCGGCGGAGCCGCGGGAGGTGGTGCCGCGTCCACGATGATGGGGGGCAGCGCGGCGGTCGGCCCCACGGGCAGGGTCGCGCCGGCACGGAGCGGGGCAGGGCCGAGACCGGAGAGCGAATCGGTCGAGCGGCTCCCCATGACGGCGGGCGTTTCGACACCGCCCCGGACCGCGACGTAGGTCCGCAGGCCGGTGGCCGGCGTCCCGACCCGGAGCTCGGCTCCCGCCGCGGCCCAGAAGGGCGCGCACTGTCCCACGGCCCTGATACGAGGAGCCGGCCCGTCCGGTGACCCGGTGGTCACCAGCTCGACGGGACAGCGAGCCCCGGTGACGGCGACCCATGCTCCCGCGGTGAACCGCAGGCGGGCGCCGCCGAGGGTCAGCTCGATCCCGGCGTCACCCTCCGGATTGCCGACGAGGCGGTTGGCCAGCCGCAGGCTCGCCGCGTCGGCGGCACCGGAGTGCGGCACGCCGAGGTGGGCGTAGCCGGGCCGGCCGAGATCCTGCACGGTGGCGTACGGCCCCGGCGCGATGACTTCGATCATGTGCCGGTGATCGCCTGGAAACGCACCCGCGTGCCCGGGGTCAGGACCGCGGGCGGATCGGCGGCCGCGTCCCACACCGTCATGGGAGAACGCCCCAGCAGCCGCCAGCCCCCCGGGGAGGCCGAGGGGTAGACCGCCGAGTAAGGCCCGGCGATCGCCACGGCCCCGGCCGGCACCGAGGTCCGGGGGGTGGACAGCCGCGGCACGTGCAGCACCGGGTCCAGCCCGGTGAGATAGGCGAACCCCGGGGCGAAGCCGAGCCAGCCCACCACGAGCTCCCGCCCGGTGTGCCGCTCGACCACCTCCTGCGCCGACAGCCCGCTCAGGGCGGCCACGTCGTCGAGATCGGCGCCGTCGTAGACCACCGGGACCGTCACGCTCCTGCCCCGGACGGGAGGACCGCCGCCGCCCGCCGTACCCAGCAGCAGGGAGAGCCGGGAGCGGAGCCGATCCAGGTCGGCGCCCGGCGCGGCGACGAGGACGGTCGCCGGGCCGGGCACGATCTCGACCACCCCGGCCGGGCGGTCGGCCCGCAGGAGGGCGTCCAGCCGGTGGGAGGCCTCCAGCGACCCGGTCTCCACCAGCAGGGCGTGCTCCCCGGCACGTCGGACGGGCACCTCGCCCTCGCCGGTCACCGCGGCGGTCTCGGACGTCACCGCGGCGACCTCACGTGAACGCCCGCAACGTCACCCCGGCCGCCACCAGGCCGTCGCGTACGGCACGGGCCAGCAGCACGGCATCGGGGGTGTCACCGTGCACGCAGATCGAGCGCGCGTCCACCGGGACCTCGGAGCCGTCCACCGCGGTCACCGTGTGGGCGGTGGCCATGCGCACGGCCCGGGCCGCGACCACGGCGGGGTCGTGCAGCACCGCGCCGGGGGAGCGGCGGGAGAGCAGGGTTCCCCCGGAGGTGTAGGCGCGGTCGGCGAAGGCCTCCGTGACGGTGGCGATGCCCTCCCGGGCGGCGACCTCGTGGACGGCCGAGCCGGGCAGGGTGAGCACCGGCAGGCCGGGGTCGTGGTCGGCGACGGCCGCCACGACCGCCTCGGCCTGCTCGGGGTCGCGGCAGATCCGGTTGTAGAGCGCGCCGTGCGGCTTGACGTAGGAGACCCGGCCGCCCATCGCCCTGGCGATCCCGTCCACGGCCGCCAGCTGGTACAGCACCTCGGCGCAGAGCTCCTCCGGGTCCACCTCCATCTCGCGCCGTCCGAATCCGGCCAGGTCCCGGTAGGACACCTGGGCGCCGATCATCACGCCCCGGTCCACCGCCGCCGCGCAGGTGCGGCGAATGGTCAGCGGATCGCCGGCGTGGAACCCGCAGGCGATGTTCGCGCTGGTCACCACGTCGAGCAGGGCCATGTCGTCGCCCAGCCGCCAGATGCCGAAGCCCTCACCGAGGTCGGCGTTGAGATCGATCACCATTCAGGTCACCACCGTTCACCTACACCGGAGGCTCGTCGGGGATGTCGGCGATGTCGTCGAGGGCGATCGCCAGCTCCTCGGGGTCGTCACCGATCCGCTCGGCGATCTCGATCAGCACGTGCAGCACGTCGTGCCGGTCGTGGCCGAGATCCAGCAGCCGCTGGGCGGCCTCCCAGAGCTGCGGGGGGTCACCCTCCCACAGCCGGCCGGCGATCTCCTCGTGCCAGGCCAGGTGCTCGTCGTAGTCCGGACGGTCGAGCTCGCCGCCGTGGTCGATGCCCAGCAGGACCCGCCGGTCGGTCTCGTCGGCTGGGTTGAGCAGGTCGAGCTTGACCTCGCCGTGCGTGCCCTGCAGGAAGGGGAAGGCGAACACCCGCCGGGCCAGCGCCGACAGGTCACCGTCCGGCAGCAGCCGGTCCAGCAGGTCGCGGTCGAGGCCGAAGGTGGTCGGATCGCGGTAGGTCTCCGCGAACCTGGCCGTCGACTCCCAGATCCCGTCGAGCGTGGCGCGCAGGCCCTCGTCGGCCAGCCCGGTCCGGCGCGCGGCGAAACGCGCCCACGCGCCCAGCACGTACGGCACGGCCTCCTGCTCGGCCGGGCTGAGCATGACCTTGCGCGGCAGCCAGTCCAGCAGGAACGTCTGGCACTTGGTGGGGCTCACCCGCAGCGGCCGGCCGAAATCCTGGTCGCAGCCGTAGTCGATGATGTGGTCGGCGCACCGCGAGGCCGCCGAGGGATCCGACAGGTGCTCGGCGGCGTCCGAGGAGAGGAACTCCGCCGCCAGCATCGCCCGGCGGTCGCGGCTGTAGGGGGCCTCGCTGTGCAGCGGAGCCGGGCGCTTGCGACCGGGCGGCAGCGCCTTGATCCGGGACCTGGCGAAGGCGTGGTAGGCGCTGTAGCTGTCGCTGACCGGGGCGGTCGTCCTGCGGTCGCCGTACTCCACGGTGGACTTCATGGCCGATTCCAGCAGTGCCCTGGCCTGCTGCGGCTCGATCTCCTCGAACCTGAGCATCGGGTTGGCCTCGGCCTCGGCCGCGGCCTGCTCCAGCAGCTTGTCCACGTGTGAGGAGACCCAGGCGTCGCGGGCGATCCCCCGCATGTTGTAGTCGACGACCACGACCAGGGCGTGCCGGTCCTCGCCGCTGTCGGCGCCGCGGTAGGCGAAGGTGCACACCACGGTGTCCTGGTCGCCGTAGGCGTCACGGGAGACGAAGCAGCCGGTCGGCTTGACCGCGCCCAGCCGGTCGGCCCAGCGGGGCCTGGCCACGTCGCGCTCGATGAGCGCCAGCGCCGCCCCCTCGGCCTTGGCCGCCTGGCGGGCCGTGCCGAGATAGGCCAGCGCGATCAGCAGGGTGAGCGCGGCGGGGGAGCCGGCCTTGGCCGCGTAGTCGACCAGGCCTTCGCCCAGGACCTGCTCGGCGTCTCCGTGCCGCAGACGCCGTCCCCACCAGGCGCCGACCATGTCGGAGACCATGAGCTCGGCGTCCAGCGGGCTGCGCACGGCCAGCAGTTCGCGAGCGGCCAGCAACATCTCGGAGAACACCTCGTCCGGAGACTGGCTCTCTCTGGGATCTCGACGGTGTCGCCGGCTCAAGCAGCCTCCTCCGTCGGCCGTATGAGCCCAGTGCCATCGCGCTGATTGGCTCGCTCGCTTCGCTCGCTCACGTCCCAACCTTCTCGCATTCCCGGGCCAAACGGTGCGTAGAACACGGCCCGGTGATCTCGATGTTACCGGGGACTTCGCGGTGGCGGCGCGGAGTTGACGAGGGCGAGCAGATGCTCGCGGGCGACGCGTTCCACTATCTCGGGGGTCGCGTCGACCCCCAGGTGCTCGGCGCAGGCCCGGACGTCGGCCACGCACCGTGCCACGGTGCCGAGCGGGACGGTCAGGAACTCAGCGGCCAGACGGGCGCTCACCGGGTCGTGGGACGTCGTCGTGCCGCCGGTGAAGCGGATGGCGAGAGCGGGCATGGGCGTCGCATTCCTCCGGGTTTCCGGGGAGCATCCCCCGGATGGGCGGCGGGGACGTGCGTTTTCATTCCACAACTTATCGCGCGAGTGTCAACCCTTCTGTGTGGGGCAGGTGAAGCTGACCCCAATCCTGACTCGATCAGTCGACTCGGGAGTAAACGAGTGTTCCCGAAGGGGGAGCCAAATCGTCAATCAGTCAGTAGCCTGATCTTGCTTGGGACGCTGACGGAGATGAGGTGGGCAGTTGTCGGGACGGTCCGGCTTGATCCTGCTAGGGTCCTGGCCGCATGCATTCGAAGGCGTCAACGGTGATCGCATCGGTGTTCCGGGAAGGCGGCGGGAAGGGCGTCACGCCCGGCCCGGCGCAGGCCTGCAGGGGCGTGCGGCGGGTGGGGGCGACCGGGTCGCTCGCGCCGTGCTACGGCCGCCGCTGCCGCGATCCCCGGAGGGGGAGGGGCGCGGTGGGCGACGGCGCCGCCGTCCGGGCCACCGCCCGGCTTCGACGGGATGCCGGTCGGACGGCGCCCGCGCCGGGAAATCGGCGCGCTAGCGTGGAAACCCTGGTCTTCGGATCGGGAGGGTTCGTAGTATGCGCCGACCGCATCATGGGCGGGGCTTCCGTCCACACGCACCCATCGCCGATGATGTACTGCAGGATCCGGTCCCCCGGAGCTGCGCTACGCCAATTCGCAAGTTTGGAGATGTGCCTCGTGGGAGACCCTGGCACGCGACGGAGGTGCCGACCATGAGCGCCGAAACCTCCGTGCCCCGTCCCCGGGGGTCGGGTGCGGACATCTCAGACCCCGGCCTGTTGCAGGGCTTGCTGTCGCAGTCGCCGTTCGCCTTCGCGTTCTTCGACCCCGACGGCCGCTTCCAGCGGGTCGACGAGGTCTTCGCCGACGTGGTCGGTCTTCCCGCCGAGCGTCTGGTCGGCGCGACCCCTGGCGAGCTGCTCTCCGCCGACCTCACCGCGCTCCTGGAGGGGTCGGTCCGCGGCATCGTCGAAGAAACCGAGGTCGAGGCCGACCAGCGGATCCGGGTGCGCACCGACGACGGGCGGACCCGTCACTGGTCGCTGACCTTCTCCCCGATCCACGACGACAAAGGCGTGCTCCGCGCGGTCTGCATGGTCGGTGTGGACATCACCGAGAGCAGGCAGGTCGAGGAGGACCTGCGGCGCAGCGAGGAGCGCTACCGCTCGCTGGTCGAGGCACAGTCCCAGCTGGTGTGGATCACCGCTCCCACCGGGGCGGTGGCCGAGGACGCGCCGCAGTGGCGCGCCATCACCGGTCAGGGCCTGGAGGAATACCTCGCCCAAGGATGGCTTGAGGCCGTCCATCCCGACGACCGCCCGCACGCGGAGGAGGCCTGGCGCGAGGCGCTGCGCGGCCGGACCATGTTCGAGTGGAACTACCGGGTCCGCACCCGGGCCAGCGGTTACCGCCACTTCGAGGTCCGCGCGGTCCCGATCATCCGCCACGGCCGGGTGGTCGAGTGGGTGGGCGCGAACACCGACGTCACCCCGCAGCGCGAGGCCGAGGAGATGCGCGGCCGCCTCACCGACCAGCTCGGTGCCGCCGCGCTGCGGACGGCGCGGTTGCAGGGTGCCACGGCGATGCTCGCCGAGGCACTGACCGTCGAGCAGGTCGTCCAGGTCATCATCGACGTGGGTCGTACGGCGCTGGCGGCCGACCGCTCGGCCGTGGCTCTGCTCGACGTCGAGCGGGCCGCGCTGAAGCTGGTCAACAGCGGTGGCATCCCCGATGTTCCCGGGGCGCCCGGCGAGGAGATCCCGCTGTCGCACTCCAGCGTGATGACCATGGCGGTCAACAGCCGCCGGCCGGTCTTCGCCGAGTCGCCCGACAGTCTGCGCTCCCAGCTCGTGGACGCCGGAGGCGACGAGGAGGTCGTCACCGGCTTCATCGCCCACAGCGACGAGCGGGCCTGGGTGGGCCTGCCGCTGCTGGCCGCCGGACGCGCGCTCGGCGCGCTGCGGTTCTCCTTCACCCGACCGCAGAAGATCTCCCAGGAAGACGGCGTGTTCCTGGAGGCGCTCGCCGGGCAGTGCGCTCTGGCCGTCGAGCGGGCCACCCTTTTCGAGCGGGAGCATCGCACCGCCGAGACGCTGCAGCGCAGCCTCCTGCCCGACCGGCTGCCGGTGGTCCGCGGACTGGTGCTGGCCCAGCGCTTCCGCTCCGGAAGCCGCCACGTGCAGGTCGGCGGCGACTGGTACGACGCGTTCGTGCTGCAGGACGGGCGGGTCGCGGCGGTGGTCGGCGACGTCATGGGCAAGGGCGTCAAGGCCGCGGCCGGAATGGGCCGCATCCGCAACGCCATGCGGGCCCTGGCGCTGACCAACCCGCCACCCGCGGCGGTCCTCACCGGTCTGGACCGGGTTTTCGAGGCTACCGAGGAGGAAGAGCAGGTCACGACCCTCGCCTACATGGTCGTGGAACCCGGCACGGGAGAGGGGACGCTGGCGCTGGCCGGTCATCCGCCGCCCCTGCTGGTCTCACCGCAGGGTGTGCCGCTGCTGTGCGAGGGCGAGCCCGGCACTCCGCTCGGCTGGCCGACGAGCCGCAGGCAGTTCCGGTTCTGCGTCCCGCCCGGACACACCGCTGTCCTGTATTCGGATGGTCTGGTGGAGAACCGCAAGCGTGGGTTGGATGCCGGACTCGCTGAACTTTGCTCTGTTGTGACCGAAGCGCCACCCGAAGTCGTGGGAAGCCCGCACATGTTGCTGGATTTCCTCGTAGATCGCATGCTGTCGGGATATGAGCAGGATGATGACGTCACCGTGCTGGCGATTCACGTTCCTCCAATCACGAAGAGTGACTGAATGAAACAGTCATAACGGTTGCTTTCGGGTATCGGTGCCTCGCTTACGTACGCACTACTCTCTTGGTCGGCCTAGGGTGGAGGGCAACCGCCAGGAGGCGGCCGTATGGATCACGGTGTCGTGCCACAATGCTGGACAGGTGCGTCGCGGTTCACGCGGCCTCGTCCATCATGACAACTAGAGGTAATCGCCCCTAGTGGGCATCTGGGTCCATTCTCGTCACGCTTTCCTTCGAGAGGTGTTCGTGTCGCCTGCAAGTTCGACTCGCTCGAAGCCATCCGAGCTGAACGAGCCCGTCATTCAGCAGCTGATGGAGCGGGGGCGCTCGCAGGGGTTCCTCGAGTCCGAGGATGTCCGCAAGGCCGTCGAGGAAGCGGACATTCCGATGGCGCAGGTCGCTGGAATTCTGCGCAGCCTCAGCAAAGAGGGCATCACCGTACGACTGACTGCTGAGGACTCCGCGGCTCCCAAGAAGTCTCGGACTTCGAACAAGCGCCGTACCCCCGCCGCTCCCGCCACAGTCAAGAAGACCAAGACCGCCGCGGCGGCCAAGGATCAGCCGGAGACCGTCACCGCGGTCGTCGGCGGCTCCGAGGCCACGCCCGCGGCCAAGAAGCCGGCGCCTCCGGTCAAGAAGGTCGCCCCGGCTGCCAAGAAGCCGATCCCCGGCCCGCCGAAGAAGGCGGGACCCGAGGTACCCGCACCCACGTCCGAGCCCAAGCCGAAGTCGGCCGGCGGCGAGGACGACGAGGTCATCGATCTCGAAGACGACGTCGAGATCGAGGACTTCGACCTCGAGGTCGAAGTCGAGGTGGAGGTCGAAGTCGAGGTTGAAGCCGAGGCCGAGACCGAGACCGAGACCGAAGAGGAGCCGAAGGCCGAGAGCGTCGAGCAGAGCGAGGACGAGGTCCTCATCCTGTCCGACGACGATGACGACGCTCCCGTGCCGCAGGTCGCCGCCGCGGGCGCCACGGCCGACCCCGTCAAGGACTATCTCAAGCAGATCGGCAAGGTCCCCCTGCTCAACGCCGAGCAGGAGGTCGAGCTCGCCAAGCGCATCGAGGCCGGCCTGTTCGCCGAGGAGCAGCTCGGCACCGACGGGGACAAGCTGCCGGTGGACGTCCGCGCCGAGCTCGAGTGGATCGCCGAGGACGGCCGCCGCGCCAAGAACCACCTGCTGGAGGCCAACCTCCGCCTGGTGGTCTCATTGGCCAAGCGCTACACCGGCCGCGGCATGCTCTTCCTGGACCTGATCCAGGAGGGCAACCTGGGCCTGATCCGTGCGGTCGAGAAGTTCGACTACACCAAGGGTTACAAGTTCTCCACCTACGCCACGTGGTGGATCCGCCAGGCGATCACCCGTGCCATGGCCGACCAGGCGCGCACCATCCGCATCCCGGTCCACATGGTCGAAGTGATCAACAAGCTGGCCCGGGTGCAGCGGCAGATGCTGCAGGACCTTGGTCGTGAGCCCACTCCCGAGGAGTTGGCCCGCGAGCTCGACATGACGCCCGAGAAGGTCGTCGAGGTCCAGAAGTACGGACGTGAGCCGATCTCCCTGCACACCCCGCTGGGTGAGGAGGGCGACAGCGAGTTCGGTGACCTCATCGAGGACTCCGAAGCGATCGTCCCGGCCGACGCGGTCAGCTTCACGCTCCTGCAGGAGCAGCTCCACTCCGTTCTGGACACGTTGTCCGAGCGCGAGGCGGGTGTGGTCTCGATGCGGTTCGGTCTCACCGACGGTCAGCCCAAGACGCTGGATGAGATCGGCAAGGTCTACGGGGTGACGCGCGAGCGCATCCGGCAGATCGAGTCCAAGACCATGTCCAAGCTCCGTCACCCGTCCCGGTCCCAGGTCCTGCGCGACTACCTGGACTGAGAGCCTGAACGACGAAGGGCCCACGCCGTACGGCGTGGGCCCTTCGTCGTTCAGGCGGGTGGGGCGTCCTCGCGATCCTGTGAGCGCGCCGGGGGTGTTGCGGATCACACCGTGACGTCGAGAGTCCATGGCCGCCTGCCGCCGGGAGCCTCGCCCAGGGCGACGGCGTGGCCGAGGTCGTCGAGGACCTTGACCAGCTCCTCCGGCGTCTGCGGGTCGCCGTCTCCTTCCAGCAGGGAACGGGCGATCACCCCTCGGGTGGCTTTGGCCATGTGGCTGACGACTCTGCCGTCCTTGAGCACCCGCACCGCCACCGCCCGCCCGCCCGGCTGCCAGGCCGCCGCGTAGGTGCTGGAGCGCAGGTCCACCACCAGGCCGGATTCGGCGTCGAGGACCGGGGTGACCGACCGGCGCCAATATGCTCCCAGCCCGCCCAGCGGCGGCAGCCTCACACCCATGGACAGGCGGTACGGCGGTACCCGGTCGCCGATCCGCAGCAGGCCCCAGAGTCCGGAGAAGATCACGAGGCTTCTCGCCGCCCGCTCGGCGGCCTCGGGGGACAACGAGGCCAGGCCGAGGTTGTCATAGAGCACCCCGGTGTAGAGCTCGGCGGCGGTCAGGGTGGGCGCGGCACGCAGGTTCCGGTTCTTGTCGATCTCCCCGAGCTGCCCCGGCGACAGTCCGAGCACGGTCTGTGCCTCGGGCCCTTCGCAGAGTGCGACAAGCGCGTCCAGGACCGTCTCCCGGGACGCGTTCAGGGACGGAAAGCCCAACCGGGACAGCTTAAGAGCCGGACCCTCGCCCAGCTCTGCCTTTCCCTCCGACGGCGGCAGCAGAATCAACACAGTCGCCGAGCGTAGTACGACGGCTGGAGTCTAGGATTCCCGGGCATGATGGATGAAACCTTCGACCGTCTTGTCGACCAGGCATGGCCGGCCTTCCACCGCGTGGATGCGGGTGGGTGGGTCCTGCGTGCCGCGGACGGGGTGACCAAGCGAGCCAACTCGGTGCTGCCGCTCGGAGAGCCGGAAAATCTGGAGGTCGCCATCGGCGAGGCGGAGAAGTTCTACGCCGACCGGGGGCTGCCGTGCGCGTTCTCCATGGGCGCGGGCGCGTCCGGAGGGCTGGACGACGCCCTGCAAGCGCGTGATTATCGGGTGGTGGATCCCACGCTGGTGATGACGGCGTCGTTGACGCACGCCGTACCGGCCGAGGGAGGGGTCGAGCTCGCCGACACGCCGTCACCGGCGTGGCTGGACACCTGGTGGAGCGTGGACGGGAGGTTCGGTGACGACGGTCTGGCGACGGCCGCACGAATCCTCACCGGCGTGCCCGGCGTGTACGCGTCGCTGGGACGGCGGGCCGTCGGGCGGGGCGTCGAGCAGGGCGAGTGGTTCGGGATCTACTGCATGGCCGTGGCGCCGCATGCGCGACGCCGGGGCCATGGGCGAGAAATATTGCGCGCCCTGCTCTCACATGCGCGGGAACAGGGCGCGCGGAAGGCATATCTGGTCGTGGTGGAATCGAACGCCGCGGCCCTGTCGCTCTACGAGCGACAGGGCTTCACGGTGTCAGGCCGATATCACTATCGGGTCCGGTGATTCCTACCGTTCGTTATTGGTCGCGGTCGAAGGGGTGTCGCTGAGGCGTGCCGACTCGTCCTGGATGTCGGCGCCCTTGGCTCTCAGCACAGCTACGTGCTGCCGCCCATGGTGGGCGCAGAAAAGCAGCTCCCCACCTACGGGCAGGGTTGCGCGGATGTAGGCCTGGGCGCCACACCGGTCACAGCGGTCCGTGGCCTTCAGCTGCTTGGCGGGGGCGAGGGTTCCAGTCACGTATCGCCTTTCAGGTCATCCCCTTGTTGAGGATCTGGCGTCAGTCACTTGAGAGAACATCTAACCCGATGCGAACGTTCCCAACCGACCCCTCGCTACGCCGAGAGCGGAAACTGTCCGAAAGTAACGGCCGGCACGCCGGAAGTAACACTGTTGGCGACCTGATGGCAAGCTTGTACGCGGTGCGGCGGGAAGAACGGTAGGCTGCGCACACGTGTTCGAGCAGAGTGGGAGTGGGTGTGACCGCAGTTAGCGTGGAGACGGGTTATACGGCCCGTCATCTGTCGGTTCTGGAGGGTCTCGAAGCCGTCCGCAAGCGCCCGGGCATGTACATCGGGTCAACCGACAGCCGCGGTCTCATGCACTGTCTCTGGGAGATCGTGGACAACGGGGTCGACGAGGCCCTTGCCGGCTACTGCACCCGCATCGAGGTCGAGCTGCACGCCGACGGGTCGATCGAGGTGCGTGACAACGGCCGCGGCATCCCGGTCGACGTCGAGCCGAAGAGCGGCCTGGCCGGTGTCGAGCTCGTCTACACCAAGCTGCACGCGGGCGGAAAGTTCGGCGGCGGTTCCTACGGAGCCTCGGGCGGCCTGCACGGCGTCGGCGCCTCCGTGGTCAACGCCCTGTCCTCGCGACTGGACGTCGAGGTCGACCGCGACGGCCGCGTTCACGAGATCAGCTTCCGCAGGGGTGTCCCGGGCGTCTTCGACGGCGACGGACCCACCGCCAAGTTCAAGAAGAAGTCCGGCCTGCGCGACGGCGGCGCGCTCGCTCGCAAGGTCACGGGCACCCGTGTCCGCTTCTGGGTGGACCACCAGATCTTTCTGCCCGAGGCGGAGGTCTCCCTCGACGAGATCCACGTCCGTCTTCGCCAGACCGCCTTCCTGGTCCCCGGCCTCACCCTGGCCGTGCGCGACAGCCGGGGCGAGGAGCCCGCGGAGGAGGAGTTCCGCTTCGACGGCGGCATCTCGGAGTTCACCGAGTTCCTCGCCCGTGACGAGCCCGTCTGCGAAGTGCTGCGGCTGCAGGGCGTCGGTCACTTCCACGAGACCGTGCCGGTCCTCGACGACCTGGGGCACATGACCCCCACCGAGGTCCAGCGCGAGCTCACCGTGGACGTCGCGCTGCGCTGGGGCAAGGGCTACGACACCACCGTCCGGTCCTTCGTCAACGTGATCGCCACCCCCAAGGGGGGCACCCACGTCAACGGCTTCGAGCGCGCCCTGGTCCGCACGCTCAACGAGCAACTGCGCGAGACCCGCCTGCTGAAGAACGGCGACGCCCCGGTCACCCGGGAAGACATCCTGGAGGGCCTCACCGGTGTGGTGACCGTCCGGGTGCCCGAACCGCAGTTCGAGGGACAGACCAAAGAGGTGCTGGGCACCTCGGCGGCCTCCCGGATCGTCGCCCACGTCGTCTCCCGTGAGCTGAAGGAGCTGTTCGCCAATCCGTCGCGTGCGCTCAAGCCGCAGCTGCGGGCAGCTCTGGAGAAGATCGTCGCGGCGGCCAAGGCCCGTATCGCCGCCCGCGAGCACCGTGACAACCAGCGGCGCAAGACCGCCCTGGAGAACTCCGCGCTCCCGGCCAAGCTGGTCGACTGCCGCAGCGACGACGTGGACCGCAGCGAGCTGTTCATCGTCGAGGGTGACTCGGCGCTCGGCACCGCCCGCGCGGCCCGTGACTCGGAGTTCCAGGCTCTTCTGCCGATCCGGGGCAAGATCCTGAACGTGCAGAAGGCGTCCGTCGCCGACATGCTCAAGAACGCCGAGTGCGCCGCGATCATCCAGGTCATCGGTGCCGGCTCGGGCCGTTCGTTCGACATCGAGGCCGCGCGCTACGGCAAGGTCATCCTGATGGCCGACGCCGATGTCGACGGCGCGCACATCCGCTGCCTGCTGCTCACCCTGTTCCACCGTTACATGAGGCCGATGGTCGAGGCCGGACGCGTCTTCGCCGCCGTCCCGCCGCTGCACCGCATCGAGGTCACCAACCCCGGTCGTGGCCAGAGCAAGTACGTCTACTGCTACTCCGACGCCGAGCTGCACCGCGTCCTGCGTGACCTGGAGCGCCGGGGCAAGCGCTGGAAGGACCCCGTGCAGCGTTACAAGGGTCTGGGAGAGATGGACGCCGACCAGCTGGCCGAGACGACCATGGAGCCCCGGCACCGGACGCTGCGCCGGGTCAGGATCGAAGACATCGAGGGAGCCGAGCGCATCTTCGATCTCCTGATGGGCAGCGAGGTGGCCCCGCGCAGAGAGTTCATCGTGGGCAGCGCGGCCGAGATCGACCGCGACCACATCGACGCCTAGCTCGCCCGGCCACGGGCCCTGACCGGCCGTCGGCGACCGCCTCCACGAGGCGGTCGCCGACGTCTTTGCGGGCCCGGTGGCCTTCCCGGGCCGGAGACCCTGGCGTGCCCGGTGCTTTCGGCTGCCCGGCGCCCCCGGGCGGGCCGGTTGCCGGGCGGGCCGGAGGCCGTCGCAGACCGGACGGGTGCGAGCGGTCACCGGGCCCGCCTGCGTGATACGGGCCCGGTGACCGCCGGCGGGGCGTCACATCTCGACAGGCGTGAGCCTTCCGGTGCGCACGTCGTAGATGGCACCCCCCACGGCCAGATCCGACGGCAGGAACGGGCTGGTCCTGATGCGCGTCAGGTCGTGACGCAGGGCGGCGTCCTGGTCGGGGACGGTGTGGAAGTCCAGGCTCCGGGTGTCGACGCCGTGTCGGGCCGCGAGCTGGTGCACGTCGTCGTCGGTGGCCTTCGCCATGCCGCAGTCGGTGTGCGGCATCACCAGCACACGTTTCACATTCAGGAGATAGACCGCCAGGACGAGCGTCCGCAGCACGTCATCGGTCACTCTGGCCCCGGCGTTGCGCAGGATCTTGGCGTCGCCGGCCTTCAGGCCGAACAACCCCAGCGGATCGATCCTGGAATCCATGCAGGTGACCACCGCCAGCTCGCGTGCGGCCCTACCGGTCAGCGCGGCATCGGTGAACGTGGCGGAGAACCTCTCGTTGGCGGCCAGCAGGTCGTCGAAGGCACTCACGGGAACACCCTTCGGTCAGCGGAATCAACGGGTCAATGATTCTGCATGACCGTTTCGTAGGAGTTTCCGGGGGTCCTATCCGACTCGACTTCAGGAAGATCCCACAATTCCTCCTCACCATGGGTGATGATGTCATGACGCAAAGTGCGGAAATCTGGAGAGGGTCATGAGCAGGATCGAATCCCTGGCCGAATATCTGCGTGCCGAGGGCAGGCGGAAGCTGGACCGGGTCGAGGTCCGCGACGGGGGGCGCAACGCCCGCTCGGCGCTCGCCCTTCTCGACGCGGCGGTCTACACCCGATCGCTCGGCGACGACGATCCGCTCATGGCCGTTCTCATGGAGGCCGGATGCTTCGGTCCGCACGGCTTTGACGATTTCCAGCCGGGGGAGGAAGTCGCGAGGATCATCCGTTCCTGGGAGTCCGGTGAGCCCTGGCAGCTGTTGATGGCCATCCGTTTCGCCCTTCAGGGCTCGCTGACCTGACCGCAGTGGCTCGCCACGGGGCTTGGTGATGTTCGCGGCCGGGTCCGGGGTGAAGGCGAGCCGGTCGGCTGCCGGGCGTCCATGCTGCGCCGTCCTCGCAGGTCGCGCCGGAGCGTGGTTTGGTCCCGCCGATTGAGGAAAACGGACCGGGTGTGGCGGTGACGCTGAGTCGGATGCGTCGTGCGTGATAGGTCCGGAGCGGCATTGAAATCCTCGGAGACACCGTCATAAGCTTGATGGCGGTGTCGTTTCCTAGGAGGAAACCATGGCAATCGCGCGAATGCGGTCTGTCGTCCTCGACTGTCCCGACCCCAAGCGCCTGGCCGGCTTCTACAGCGCGCTCCTGGGCTGGGAGATCACCTCTGTCGAGGACGACTGGGTGGTGGTCACCGACGGACGACCGGAGCGAATCTGCTTCCAGCTCGCCAAGGACCACCAGCCACCCGACTGGCCCAACCCCGACCGGCCCCAGCAACTGCACCTGGACCTGACGGTGGACGACCTCGACGAGGCCGAGACAGAGGTGCTCGCGCTGGGAGCGACCAAACACTCCTACCAGCCGGGCGAGAAGGACGGTTTCCGCGTCTTCCTCGACCCGGCCGGGCACCCGTTCTGCCTCTGCGTGGACTGAAGCCCCGGCGTCCGGGGCCTCAGCGCGGTCAGGGTCCGTGCGCGATCAGGCTTCGCGCGAGGCCCGAGAGGTCACTGCTCGGCGGGAACGGGCTTTCCGGCGGCCGGCTCCTCGCCGGCCGCACCGAGGGCGCCGCCCACAGCCGCCACCGTGTGGGTGAGACGGACGCCTGAGCCGTCGCGGCGGCCCAGCTCCTCCGGAAGCGGGACCGGCTTGCCGACGGTGGAGACCGCACGGGCCGGGGCCGGACCGGCCCAGGCGAGCAACAGCACGTCCTCGCCCTTGAGGAACCGCTGGACTCGGACGCCACCGGTGGCGCGGCCCTTGGCGGGATACTCGGCGTAGTCGGAGACCTTCGCGCCGCCGATCTGGGTGCCGGGCAGGGCGGTGGAGGATCCGGCGATCGTCACGACCTGTGATTCGCGCGTCGGGTCGACCACGCCGAACCAGACCACGACGGCGCCGCCGTCCAGCCGGACGCCCGCCATGCCGCCCGCCGGACGGCCCTGTGGCCGGACGTTGACGGCGGGGTAGCGTAGCAACTGGGCGTCGGAGGTGATGAAGACCAGGTCGTGGTCCTCGGCGGTCAGCTCCACCGCCCCGACCACGCTGTCGCCGTCCTTGAGCCCGATGACCTCGAAGTCGTCACGGTTGGCCGGGTAGTCGGGGACGACCCGCTTGACCACGCCCTGCGCCGTGCCCAATGCCAGACCGGGCCCGTCGGGATCGAGCGAGCCGATGCCCACGACCGTCTCGCCGGGGTTCAGCGTGACGTATTCGGACACGGGATGCCCGCCGGACAGCGACGGCGGGTTGGCCGAGGGCGGCAGCGTCGGCAGATCGACCACCTGGACGCGGATCATCCGTCCCTGGTTGGTGACCACGCCGATCTCGCCCCGGACCGTGCTGTTGACCACCGAGACCAGCACGTCATGGGCCGAACGCTCGCCTTCACCCGCCAGCGGGGAGGCGTCCACCGTACGGGCCAGCAGGCCGGTGGAGGAGAACAGCACCATGCACGGGTCGTCGGCCACCTCCAGAGGCGCCGAAGCGTTCCTGGTGATGCCGGAGGACTCCAGCAGCACCGTCCGCCGAGGCGTGCCGAAGGTCTTGGAGACCTGGGCGAGCTCGTCGGAGACGACCTTGCGGAGCTTGTCCTCGGAGGACAGGATCGCGGTCAGCTCGGCGATCTCGCTCTCCAGGGTCTCCTTCTCCTTTTCCAGCTCCAGCTTGTCGAAGCGGGTCAGACGGCGCAGCGGGGTGTCGAGGATGTAGGCGGCCTGAATCTCCGACAGCTCGAACACCTCCATCAACCGCTCGCGGGCCTGCGCCGAGTCGTCTGAGGAGCGGATGACCTGGATGACCTCGTCGATGTTGAGCAGGGCGACGATGAGGCCCTCGACGAGGTGCAGGCGCTCCTCGCGCCTGCGGCGGCGGTAGGCCGAGCGGCGGCGGACCACATCGAGGCGGTGGTCCACGTAGACCTGCAGCAGCTCGCGCAGGCCCAGCGTGCGAGGCTGGCCGTCGACCAGCGCCACGTTGTTGATGCCGAAGGTCTCCTCCATCGGCGTCAGCCGGTAGAGCTCCTCCAGCACGGCCTCGGGGATGAAGCCGTTCTTGATCTCGATGACGAGGCTGAGGCCCTTGTGCCGGTCGCTGAGGTCCTTCAGGTCGGAGATGCCCTGGAGCTTCTTGGCGGTGACCAGCTCCCTGATCTTCGTGACCACCCGCTCGGGTCCCACGTTGAAGGGCAGCTCGGTGACGATGATGCCCTTGCGGCGGGGGCTGACCTGCTCCACGGAGCACTTGGCGCGCATCCGGAAGGTGCCCCGGCCCTTGGCGTAGGCGTCACGGATGCCGTCAAGGCCGATGATCGTGCCGCCGGTGGGCAGGTCGGGACCCGGGACGAACCGCATCAGGTCGTCGAGCGTGGCGTCCGGCTTCTTGATCAGATGGCGCGCGGCGGCGACCACCTCGACGAGATTGTGCGGCGCCATGTTGGTCGCCATGCCGACCGCGATGCCGGTGGCCCCGTTCACCAGCAGGTTCGGGAACGCCGACGGCATGACCGTGGGCTCGGTCTCCTGGCCGTCGTAGTTGGGTTTGAAATCGACGGTGTCCTCGTCGATCGACTGCACCATGGCCATGGCCGCGGAGGCCAGGCGGGCCTCGGTGTAACGCATCGCGGCGGGCAGGTCGTCGGGAGAGCCGAAGTTGCCGTGCCCGTCGATCAGCGGCAGCCGCATCGAGAACGGCTGAGCCATGCGGACCAGCGCGTCGTAGATGGCGGTGTCGCCGTGCGGGTGCAGCTTGCCCATGACGTCGCCGACGACCCGTGACGACTTGACGTGTCCCCGGTCGGGCCGCAGGCCCATCTCGCTCATGGAATAGAGGATGCGGCGCTGAACCGGCTTGAGGCCGTCCCTGGCATCGGGCAGCGCGCGCTGGTAGATGACCGAGTATGCGTATTCGAGGAAGCTGGTGCGCATCTCGGCGGAGACGTCGATGTCGACGATCCGCTCCTCGAAGTCCTCTTCAGTCGGGGGTGTGGTCGTCCGTCGGGCCATCTGATTTCCTGCGCGGGCACCTCGGCTTTCAGGCCGAGAGGGAAGCGCATCCTCCTTCTGTCTTCGCGGTGTAACGGCGGTCGTCGGCTCGCTGGAGGAGCGTCAGGCCGGTGTGCGGGTATCGGCATATCCCGTGCCGGTGGCGATGCGGTAACGTACGGCGACGTGTCCTGTGCGCTCATGCACGGGCAACGAAGTCATCGAAGGCACCTCCTCGATGATGACGGGGCTGATCCACGAGCTCAACCCCGATCGGCATGACCGGATGCTGTGCCGCGACTCGTTACCATACTCACGCCGTCCGACACTTCCGGACCCCTACACGAGATTCGGCGAGGCGGCGGAGCTGCCGTAGGGGCGAGGCCCGGCTCCCGGCCACGCCCCGGTCGCAGGACCCTCGTACTCATCGCCGGGGGTGTTGGTCTTGGTGTCGTAGACCCGGAACCCCCGAGCCCGGTAGTTGGCCAGCGCGACCGGGCTGTCGAGAGAGCAGGTGTGCAGCCACACCCGCCGGGTCGGCTCCAGGTCCGGCCGGCGCTCGGCCATGTCCCAGGCGCGAGCCGTGCCGACCTCGAGAAGGCGTCCGCCCACGCTCTTGCCGGTCGCCCAGGGCAGAAGGCCGAAGCACGCTATCTCGACCGTCGCGTCGTCGCCGGGCAGAAGCTCGACATAACCCGCCGGGGTGCCGCGGTGGTAGGCCACCCAGGTCTCCACGCCGCGGTCCAGCCAGTCGGCCCACTGCTGCCAGGTCCACGGCAGCCTGTCGGTCCAGTGCCAGTCGCCGCCCACGGCCGTGTTCAGGAACCGGCTGAACTCGGGGGAGGCGACTTCGGCGAGCAGGATGTCGAGCTCGATCGCCGGCGGTCTGGCGGCGAGCAGATCCGAGGGCGAGGTCTGTTCGAGATACCACGTGGTGACGTCCATAGTGAGATGCATCAAACCACGGCGCGGAACCCGGCCGGTCCCTTCGTCCGTTCGCGTCCCGGCCACCGGATGCGGGCGTGCCGAGGCCCGCCGGCCCCGCTCCTCTTCAGGGACCCCCTCGGCGTCGTCTTCCGTGCCCTTCCGAGGCCCTCTCCGAGGCCCTTCGCGGGCCCCTTCGCGGGCCCCTTCGCGGGCCGCTTTCCCCGCTGCTTTCCGGGTCCCTTCGCGTGCTGCTTTCCGCGCCGCTTCCGGGCCGCTTCCGGGCCGCTTCCGGGCCGCTTTCCATGCTGCTTCTCGGGTCCCTTCGCGGGCCGCTTTCCGGGCGCCCCGCCGCGGCATATGCTTGACCAAGCGATTGCTTGATTGGCGCGGTCGAGTGATCCTCACGAGCAAGGGGCCGGCCAGAGGCCGGCTTCCATGACCGGCATGTGGCCACAAATGGAGGGGTGTCCGCGAGATGATCGAGTTCAAGCCCGTCACCAGGCACATCGGCGCCGAGGTAACCGGCGTCGACCTGCGCAAGCCACTGTCGGAGGGTGAGGCCCGGGAAATCCGGCGGGGCTGGCTGGAGCACAAGGTCCTCTTCTTCCGCGACCAGCACATCGACGACGAGGAGCACATCCGCTTCGCGGAGAACTTCGGCTCGATCAACCACCCGGCCTTCAAGAAGAACAGCGGCACCCCGATCCACATCCTCGACCAGACCGACCCCAAGGGGGAGGGCGGCGACGAGTGGCACAGCGACAACACCTTCGAGCCCGTCCCGCCCATGGGCTCGCTGCTGCGCTGCGTGCAACTCCCCAGCGTCGGCGGCGACACCCTGTTCGCGAACGCCCACCTGGCCTACGAGACGCTCTCCCCGCCCATCCAGCGGCTCTGCGACGAGCTCACCGCGATCCACGACATCACGGCCTCGATGAAGAAGGCCATCTCCAAGGGCCACGACTTCGACCTCGCCGAGATCCAGGCCAAGTGGCCGCCGATCGAGCGGCCCGTGGTCAGGGTGCACGCCGAGACCGGGCGCAAGGCGCTGTTCGTCAACCGCTCCTCCACGACACGGCTGGTGCAACTGTCCGACAGGGAGAATGAGGCACTGCTGCCGTATCTGATCGACCACATCCGCTCACCCGAGTACCAGGTGCGGCTGAACTGGCGGCCGGGCACGCTGGCCTTCTGGGACAACCGCAGCACCCAGCACTACGCGGTGGCCGACTACACCGAGCGCCGCCGTATGCACCGGGTCACCATCAACGCCTTCCCCGAGCACCTGGACCGGTAGAACGCCCCTTTTCCGGTACGGCTGCCGCCGCCGGCCAGGGGCCGCACGCCGTACCGGAAGCAAACAGTCACCGGGACCTGGTACCAATGACCGGTGAGCGAAGAGCAGATGCTGCGCGAAGAGGCCGAGGGGCGGCTGCAGGCGCTGGCCGGCGAGCACGCCCGGTTGCGCGAGGACCAGTGGGCGGCCATCAAGGCGCTGGTGATGGACCGGCGGCGGGTGCTCGTGGTGCAGCGGACCGGCTGGGGCAAGTCGGCGGTCTACTTCATCGCCACCGCGCTTCTGCGCGAGCTGGGCGAGGGGCCGACCGTGATCGTGTCGCCGCTGCTGGCGCTGATGCGCAACCAGATCGCCGCCGCCGAGCGAGCCGGGATCAACGCGGTGACGGTCAACTCGGCCAACCCCGAGGAGTGGGAGCAGGTCTACGGCCAGGTCGCCGAGGGCATGGTCGACGTGCTGCTGGTCAGTCCCGAGCGGCTCAACAACCCCGACTTCCGTGACCAGGTCCTGCCCGAGCTGGCCGAGAGCGCGGGCCTGATCGTGGTGGACGAGGCGCACTGCATCTCCGACTGGGGCCACGACTTCCGCCCCGACTACCGCCGGTTGCGCACGCTGTTCGACGAGCTGCCCGAGGGTGTGCCGATCCTGGCCACCACCGCCACGGCCAACGCCCGGGTCAGCCACGACGTCGCCGAGCAGATGGGCGAGGAGACCCTCGTCCTGCGCGGGGCGCTGGAGCGGGAAAGCCTCCATCTGAGCGTCGTACGGCTGAGCGGAGCCGAGCGGCGTCTGGCCTGGCTCGCCCAGGCGCTGCACGAGCTGCCCGGCTCCGGGATCATCTACACCCTCACCGTGGCGGCCGCCCAGGAGATCGCCGCCTACCTGCGCGAGCAGGGACACGAGGTGGCCGCCTACTCCGGGCAGACCGAGCAGGCCGAACGGCTGGCCGCCGAGCAGGCCCTGCTGGACAACAAGATCAAGGCGTTGGTCGCCACCTCCGCGCTCGGCATGGGATACGACAAGCCCGACCTCGGTTTCGTCGTCCACGTCGGCGCGCCCCCGTCACCGGTGGCCTACTACCAGCAGGTCGGCCGGGCGGGGCGCGGGGTCGAGCGAGCCGAGGTGATCCTGCTGCCCGGCGCCGAAGACCGGGAGATCTGGGCTTATTTCGCCTCGCTGGCCTTTCCTCCCGAGCCGGTCGTGCGGACCGTGCTCGCCGCCCTGGAAGAGGGCGGGGTGCTGTCCACGGCCGCGCTGGAGAACCGGGTCGATCTCAGCCGCACCCGGCTGGAGACCATGCTCAAGGTGCTCGACGTGGACGGGGCGGTGCGCCGGGTCAAGGGCGGTTGGGAAGCCACCGGTGAGGCCTGGGGGTACGACGCCGACCGCTACGCCCGGGTCGCCGCCGAGCGCCAGGCCGAGCAGAGGGCCATGCTCGACTACCTCGACACCGCCGAGTGCCGGGAGATGTTCCTGCGTCACCGCCTGGACGACGACACCGCCACGCCGTGCGGGCGCTGCGACAACTGCACGGGCGCGCACCGCTCGCCCGAGGTCGAGGCGCGGGCGGTGGAGCGCGCCGCAGAGAGCCTGCACCGCCCCGGGGTGGAGATCGAGGCGCGCAGGCAGTGGCCGACCGGGCTGGCCGACCTCAAGGGCCGGATCAAACCCGAGCTGGGCGCCGAGCCGGGCCGTGCCCTGGGGCGGCTGACCGACATCGGCTGGGGCAACCGGCTGCGCGGGCTCCTGGCCGACGGCGCGCCCGACGGTCCGGTCCCCGACGACGTCTTCGCCGCGGTGGTCAAGGTGCTGTCGTCCTGGGAGTGGACCCAGCGTCCGGTCGCCGTGGTCGCGATGCCCTCCACCGGCCGTCCTCAGCTGGTCCGCAGCCTCGCCGAGCGGCTCGCCCAGGTCGGCCGTCTGACCTATCTGGGTGATCTGGGATACCGGTCGGGCTCGCCGGGACGGCAGTTCAACAGCGCACAGCGGGTCCAGGCCATCCGCGCCACCTTGGCCATGCCCTCGGCGCTCGGTGCCGCCATCACCCAGACGAACGGCCCGGTCCTGCTGGTCGACGATCGTGTCGACACCGGCTGGAGCATGACGCTCGCCGCGGCCATGATCCGCCATGCCGGAGCTCCCGCCGTGCTGCCGCTCACCCTGGCGGTGACGAGCTAGCCGAACGGTGAGACCCCCGAGGAGCCTGCCCTTCCGGGCGCCGGGTCGTGAGGTGTCGTGTCCGTTCCGGGCGTCGAACCTCCACGCCCGGGGACGCAGCCTCCCGGATCGTGGCATGGCGTGACGGCGCGCGAGGGGTGATTCACGGGAGCGCCGGACCGCGGACGGAACCGGGTGCGGCGGTCGGCGCCCTCGTGGGCGGGCCGTAGGGAGACGAGCCGGAGGGGAGCGCGGTCAGAGGCGGGGGCGGGCGCCCAGGTGCGAGATGGCCCTGGCCGCCAGGCGGCAGCCGGAGGCGAGCGCGTCGGCGGGGGGCTTGCCCTCCAGCCAGGCCGGCAGGAAGCCGGCGGTGAAGGCGTCGCCGGCGCCGGTGCCGTCGACCACGCGCTCCACGGTCTCGGCCGGCACCTTGACCGGCTCGGCGCGGCTGTTGGTGTACCACAGGGCGCCCTCGTCGTTGAGCTTGACGACGACCTGGGGGAACCAGGCGGTGAGCACCTTCGCCGCCGCGGCGGGGTCGTCGCGGCCGGTCAGGACCTTGGCCTGGTCGACGTTGGCGAACAGCAGCTTGGCGTTCTGGGTCCACTCGAGGAACGGCTCGGCTCCGGTGCGCTCCAGCGGCGCGGAGGAGGAGCAGTCGACCGAGACGGACATGCCGGCACGGCGGGCCATCTCAAGGGAGGCCAGACCGGCCTCGCGCGAGCCCTCGTTGATCAGGGTGTAACCCGACAGGTGCAGGTGGCCGCCCTGGGAGAACAGGTCTCGGGGGAGGTCCTCGGGGGACAGCGCGGCGTTCGCTCCCGGGTCGGAGAGCATGGTGCGCTCACCCTTGTGGGTGACGAGCACCACGCACGTGCCCGTCGGCCGCTCAGGGTCCATGACGAGGCGGGCGTCGACGCCGTAGCCCATCAGCTCCATGTCGCGGTTACGCCCCGTGATGTCGGCGCCGCGGCGTCCGATGAAGGCCACCTCGGCTCCCTCGACGGCGAGCCAGGAGGCGATGTTGGCGCCCGAGCCCCCGCCGTGCATGGTGACGATCGCCGGTGTGTCGCTGGCCCTGGCCAACGGGTAGCGAGCCCGCGCGACCGCGTCGGTCATGAGATCGCCCACCACGACCACCCGCGTCATGATGTCACCACCTTGCTGCCTTCGATGCTGACGTGCCTCTAGCCGCGAAAAACTTAACAGCTTCCGGCCAGCGTATGGGGTCGGGACCGGACACCGGGCCCTAGTCGATGCACAAGCGTTGTGTGAAGTCGCCCTGCTTGTCCGTCATATGGGATTCGCGTTTACTCTCGGGACTGTGGAGGTTTCTCAGTATCCCGCTCACTGGGAGGCGGACGTCGTCCTGTCGGACGGCGGTACCGCTCACGTACGCCCGATCCGGCCCGCCGACGCCGACCGGTTGCGTTCCTTCTACTCCCGGCTGTCGGAGGAGTCGATCTACTTCCGCTTCTTCGGGCCGAGACCCCGGCTGTCGGACCGCGAGATCACCTGGTTCACCAACGTCGACTACGTGGACCGCGTCGCGCTGATCGCGACGATCGGCACGGAGATGGTGGCGGTGATCCGCTATGACCGGATCGAACCGGGAGAGGCGGAGGTGGCCTTCCTCGTCGAGGACGCCCACCAGGGGCGCGGGGTCGCCTCCGTGCTGCTGGAGCACCTGGCCGAGACCGCCAGGGAGCGGGGGATCGCCCGGTTCGTCGCCGACGTGCTGCCCGCCAACCAGAAGATGATGGCGGTGCTGAAGCAGGTCGGCTACACCGCGCAGAGCCGCTTCGCCGACGGCGTGGTCCGGATGACCCTCGACCTCACTCCGACCGAGACCGCCCAGGAGGTGACCGCCTCCCGGGAGCACCGGGCCGAGTCTCGCTCGATCGAGCGGCTGCTCTCCCCGGGGTCGGTCGCGGTCGTCGGCGCGGGGCGGGAGCCGGGCGGCGTCGGCCAGACCGTCCTTCGCAACCTGCTCGGCGCGGACTTCACCGGCCCGGTCTATCCGGTGCACCGCGAGGCGCGGGCCGTCGCGGGGGTGCGGGCCTATCCCAGCGTGACGGCCATCGACGGTGAGGTGGACCTCGCCGTGCTGGCCGTACCCGCCGACGGGGTGATCGAGGTGGTCAAGGAGTGCGCGGAGAAGGGCGTGCGCGGGCTGATCGTGGTCTCCTCCGGGTTCGGCGAGACCGGCGCCGAGGGGCGGGCCAGGCAGGACGAGCTGGTCCGCATCGCCCGCGCGTACGGCCTGCGCGTCGTCGGCCCCAACTGCCTCGGCGTCGCCAACACCGACCCGGCGGTCCGGCTGAACGCCACGCTCGCCGCGACGATCCCCGGCCGGGGACGGGTCGGCTTCTTCAGCCAGTCCGGCGCACTGGGCACCGCGCTGCTGCAGCGGGTGGCCCAGCGCGGCATGGGCATCTCCTCGTTCGTGTCGGCGGGAAACCGCGCCGACGTCTCGGGCAACGACCTGCTCCAGTACTGGGAGGAGGACCCGCACACCGACGTGATCCTGCTCTACCTGGAGTCGCTGGGAAATCCCCGCAAGTTCGCCCGTCTGGCCAGACGGATCTCCCGTCGCAAGCCGATCGTGGTGGTCAAGAGCGGCGGCACCACCCAGGGCGTGCCCATCGGTCATGCCGCACCCGTGCTCGGCCTGCCCGACACCGCGCTGAGCTCGTTGTTCGAGCAGGCCGGGGTGATCCGCGTCGACGACCTGATCCAGCAGTTCGACGTGGCGCAGCTGCTGGCCTACCAGCCGCTGCCCGCGGGGCCCAGGGTCGGCCTGGTCAGCAACTCCGACGCCCTGGCGCTGCTGGCGGCCGACGCCTGCGTGCGGGCAGGGCTCGAACCCGGCCCGCCGGTCAACCTCGGCGCCCGGGCGGGGGCAGCCGAGTTCGGCACGGCCTTGGCCTCGCTCATCCCGGACGTGGACGCGGTGGTCGCGATCTACATGCCGCCGATCCCCGGCCCGGCCGACGAGGTCGCCGCCGAGCTGCTGCGCGTCTCCCGCGACTGCGGCAAGCCGGTGCTGGCCACCTTCGAAGGCAAGATCGGCATGCTTGCGGAACTGCGGGTCGGCGCCGCCCCCGAGCGCGGTTCCATCCCGTCCTACGCGGCGCCCGAGGAGGCGGTGCGCGCGCTGGCCCATGTCGTACGGCACGCACGCTGGCTCGGGCAGCCCGCCGGCGTCCAGGAGGAGATCGAGGGCGTCGACACCGCCGGGGCCCGGCGGCTGGTGCTGGCCCAGCTGGGGGAGGCTCCGGCCGAGATCGACGCAGCGGAGCTGCTCGCCTGCTACGGGCTGACCGTGTGGCCCGCGCGGGTGGCCGGGTCGCCGGAGGAGGCGGTCGAGGCGGCGGAGCAGCTGGGCTGGCCGGTGGTGCTGAAGGCCGCCGATCCCGAGGCGGCCAAACGGGCGGGCACGGTCCGCCTGGGACTGTCCGGCCCCGACGGGGTGCGCGAGGCCTTCGCCGGCCTGAGAGAACAGCTCGGTCCCGACGCCGTGCTCGCGGTGCAGCGGATGGTCCCGCAGCCCGCGGTGCCGACCGTGGTCAGTGTCATCGAGGACTCCGCGTTCGGGGCGGTCGTCTCCTTCGGGCTCGGCGAGGTCACCGCGCGGCTGCTGCGCGACGAGGCCTACCGGCTCGCCCCGCTGACGCGTGAGGACGCGGCGGCCCTGGTCAGGTCGCCGCGCGCGGCGCCCCTGCTCTTCGGCGAGTACGGCTACCCGCCGGTCGCCGTCGAGGCGCTGGAAGATCTGCTGGTCCGGGTCGGACGGCTGGCGGACGATCTTCCCGAGGTGGCCGGGCTCGACCTCGACCCGGTGCTGGTGGGGGAGTCCGAGGTGATCGTGCTGGGCGCGCGCGCCGTGCTGAGCAGCCCGCGGGGGCCACGACTCGACGGCGGTCCACGCCGCCTCGGCTAGGCCTCGGCCGAGGCCGCGCCCTGGTGAGAACGGGCCGGTCAATCGAATTCACCATGAAAGCCGCGCCATCCTCCTGCAAATGGCAATTATTCGTAAAGCGGGGGATTAGCTGTTAGTGCCGCGTAAAGGTCCCCGCGCCCGGACGAGGTCACGATTTGACCGGCCGGGGTCACGATTTGCGCCGACGGCCGAACCGCGTGCGCGCGGGGTGAAAGCGTTGCCTCGGACAGGGCAGGATGGACCCATGAGGGAAACCCGACTCTCGGCCGCCGGCCTGCGTGACGCCATCGACCGCAGTGGCTACTATCCCGACCTGGTCGCCGACGCGGTTGAATCCGCATTGGGCAAGGAGCAGGTGGGCGCCTACGTGGTCCATCACGAAGCCACCTTCGACCCGGCCATGGAGGTGCGCCGGCACGTCACCGTGCTGGTGCTCTCGCCCACCCGGCTGCTCGTCTGCCACACCGACGAGCATCCGCCGGTGGAGGGGGTGTCGGCCTCCCACGCCTCCACGACCACCGAGGCCGTGCGCCTGAGCCGGATCCAGTCGGTCGCCGTCACCCGGGTCGTCCCCGACCCCGCTTCCTACGTGCCGGGCGTGCCTCCCACGGAGGTCACGCTCACCATCGGCTGGGGCGCCATCTCCCACGTCGACCTGGAGCCGGCCACCTGCGGCGACGAAAACTGCGAGGCCGACCACGGATACACCGGAGCCATCACGGCCGACGACCTCTCCCTTCGGGTGAGCGAGGCGGCGGACGGTCCAGAGGCCGTCTCCCACGTGCTGGCCTTCGCCAAGGCGCTGTCGGAGGCCACCGCGCGCGCCGCCTCGTGAACCCCCTGATCCCCGCGTACGGCGTGGCCTCGCTCGCCGACCTGTCCTCCTCCCTCCTGGCCGCGCTCGGAATGGAGGAGGACAACCCGCTGGGTCTCGCACCGGCCGGGCGGGTCCTGGTGTTCCTCGTCGATGGCCTGGGCGCCGAGCTGCTCCGCGCCCACCCGGAGAGCGCCCCGTTCCTGTCGGCGCACTCCGGCAGGGTGCTCACCGCGGGCTTCCCCGCCACCACCGTGACCAGCCTGAGCACGCTGGGCACCGGCCTGCCACCCGGCGAGCACGGCATGCTCGGCTACCAGCTCGCCGTGCCCGGCGCCGGCTACCTGCTCAACTGCCTGCGCTGGACCGCCACGGGCCCGCTGATCCCTCCCGACGAGTGGCAGCCCACCCCGACCGTCTACGAACGCGCCGCGGCGGCCGGAATCACCGTCGGCTACGTCGCCCCCTCGGCGTTCGAACCCACCGCCTTCAATCGGGCCGTCTACCGGGGAGTGCGCTTCGTCGGCGCCGACGGCGTCGACGACCGGATCGAGGGCGTCCGCCGGGCGCTGGCCGAGCCCCGCTCCCACGTGACGGTCTACTACGGCGACCTCGACTCCGCGGGCCACCTCCACGGCTGGGGCAGCCCGCGGTGGCTGGAGCGGCTCGCCCAGGTCGACCGGATGGCCGAGCGGCTGGCGGACACGCTCCCGCCCGGCTCGGCGATGTACGTCACCGCCGACCACGGCATGGTCAACGTCACCGAGCGGATCGACGCGAACGCCGTCCCCGCGCTGCGCGAGGGCGTCGCCCTGCTCGGCGGCGACAGCCGCGCCCGGCACGTCTACGCCGCCCCGGGTGCGGCGGAGGCCGTGCTCGCCGCCTGGCGCGACACCCTGGCCGCGAAGGCATGGGTGGCCTCCCGGGAGGAGGCGGTCGAGTCAGGCTGGTTCGGGCCGCGGGTGCGTCCCGAATGGCTGCCCCGGATCGGCGACGTCCTCGCCCTGCCCTACACCGACTGCGCCGTCGTCGCCTCGGTCACCGAGCCGCTCGAAGCGTCGTTCACCGGCTGCCACGGCTCCCTGACACCCGCTGAGCAGTATGTCCCTCTGCTGGAGGTAAGCACCCGATGAACCCGTTGATCACCCCTGAGGACCTGGCCGGCCTGGCCGAGGCGACCGTCCTGGACGTGCGCTGGAAGCTCGGCGGGCCGCCCGGGATCGACTCCTACCGCGAGGGGCACCTTCCCGGCGCCGTCTTCTGCGCCCTCAACGCCGACCTGGCCGCTCCTCCGGGGCGGGCGGGCCGTCACCCGCTGCCTTCCGCCGAGCCGTTCCAAGCCGCCATGCGCCGTCTGGGCGTGTCCGGCTCCCGGACCGTCGTCGTCTACGACGAGGCCGACTCCACCGCCGCGGCCCGAGCCTGGTGGACGCTGCGCCACTTCGGTCACCCGGACGTCCGGGTCCTCGACGGCGGTTTCCGCGCGTGGACCTCCGAGGGCCGGCCCGTCGCCAAGGGAGAGGAGACCGTCTCTCCCGGCGACTTCGTCGCGCGTCCGGGCGGGATGCCCGTGCTCGACGCCGACCAGGCGCTGGAGCTGGCCTCCGACGGGGTGCTCCTGGACGCCCGGGCCGCCGAACGCTACCGGGGTGAGGTCGAGCCGATCGACCCCGTCGCCGGGCACATCCCCGGCGCGGTCAGCGCCCCCACGGGAGACAACGTCGACCCGGCCGGGCGCTTCCACCTGCCCGACTTCCTCCGTGAGCGGTTCAACACCCTCGGGGCCGTCCCCGGCGTGCGGGTCGGCGCCTACTGCGGCTCGGGCGTGACGGCGGCCCACCAGGTGCTGGCCCTGGAGGTGGCCGGCATCCCGGCCGCCCTCTACGTCGGATCCTGGTCCAACTGGGTCGCCGATCCCTCGAGGCCGGTCGCCACGGGCTGATCTCCGTACCCGAAGCAGACGAAGCCGGCCACCCCGGTCTTCCCGCTCGCCGTGCACAGCGCCCGGGCGGGCGGGTGGCCGGCGGCCAGCAGCTCGTGGAAGACCGTCATCAGCGTCAGGGTCTCCTCATCGCGCACCGGGACCAGGCTGGCCACCACGCACTGCGACCCCAGCGACAGGAAGGTGCCCGCCAGCCCCAGCGGCACCCCGTCGGCCGGAGCGTGCGCCATGCCCGCCTCGCACGCCGACAGCACCGTCAACCGTGGCGGCGTGCGTAGCCGTAGCAGGTCGTAGGCCATCAGCGGGCCGTCGTCGAGGGCGATGCTGGACAGCAGCGGACTGCGTGGGGAGAACATCCCGTGCGCGGCCAGGTGCGCCACTTCGGCCCCCTCCAGCGCCGCCAGCACCTCCGGGCGCCGCGCCGCCACCCGCTCCGTCACGGGATGGCAGCCGCCGATCATGTCCGCCTCGGTCTCCGCGCACCGCAGCCCCGGACCGGCGACCGCCACGACCCTCCCGCCGGGTACGGGCCGCCTTCGCCGCCCGGCCAGCCAGGCGGCGGCGCCGACGGCCACGGTCACCGGGCGATCGGCGTTCGACGGCAGGATCGGCCAGGGCAGGGTGTGCAGCGTCCCGGTCGGCACGATCACCAGGGGCCGTTCGCCCAGATGACCGCGCAGCGGGCCGAGGAGCAGCCGCTCCAGCAGCGCCGCCTCTTCGGCCAGCCCGGGTGCCTGTCCGTCGAGCAGGTGCGTCCGGCGCAGGCCGTACCGGAGCCTGACCGTGGCCTCGGCGACGGCCGAGAAAGGACCGAGGCGGCGCAGCGCGACACGGTCCGGGGTGACCGCGACGGCGATCAGCTCATCGGCGTGCCGGACGAACTCCACCAGCGCGGTGTCCCCCAGCGCGGCGCGCAACTCGTCCACGCGGGGTGCGACGGGTCGCCCCCCACCCCCGGTGACCGCCCGCCACCGCTCCGCCCAGGCCAGGACCGTACGGCCCCGCCCGGTCTGCAGGGCCAGGGCCAGCCCGAACCCGGCGAGCGGCTCGCCGGCTCTGACGGCGTGGGCGCGCACCATCGGATCCTCCAGCGCCGTCGCCCCGGCGCCCACCTCGGCCAGCCCGGCCCGGGTGGCGGCGAAGGCCCCGCGCCGGTTTCCCGCCAGCGCCCGACGCAGGGCGGTCGCCTGGTGCGCCAGCACGCCCGGTTCGCCAGCGAGGCGGGCGAGCTGCTCGTCTGCGGTACGGCGGTCGCCGAGCCGCAGCGCGACCTCGGCGGCCGTGAACCTGAGCGCGCCGGAGACATGTCGGTGGCCGGCACCGTCGAGGGCGTCTGCGCAGGAGAGCAGCTCGGTGAGCGATTCCCCGCAGGGCGGGCCGAGCATGAGCCGGGCGCGCAGGAGGATCTCGGTGGCCAGCGGGGCCAGGACCGTGCGCCCCTGCGTGGCGAGCTCGGCCGCGGCCCGCTCCGCGCTCTGCCGGGCGCGGTGCGGGTCGCCGGTGCGCAGCTCGGCCCGGGCGAGCAGGAGCCGAGCCTCGGCCAGAGCCACGTTCGCCCCCGCCGCGGCCAGCTCCGGAACCGCCAGGTCGAGCAGTGCCCGGGCCTCGCCGGGCAGATGGGCGGCGATGAGCGCCTCGGCCAGGTCGCATCGCACCACCGCCAGCCGCTCCGGGAAGCCGAACAGGCGGCTCTCCGCGCGTCGGTAGGCGGTGAACGCGGCGGGCAGGTCCCCCCGCCGCGCGGCCAGGAACGGCAGGTTGCCCTCGGCGAGCGTGAGCACGTGATCCAGACCCGCTCGGCGCGCTAGCTGCGCGCACCGGGTCAGATCGGCCTCCGCCGCCTCGAACTCACCGAGGAACACCCGGGCCAGCCCCCGGTTCAGCATCGCCCCGGCCAGGAATCTGATGTCCTCGCCGAGGACGTCGATGGCGCGGTCGCAGTGGCCGACGGCTTCGGTGTAGCGGCCGAGCCGGCTCAGCGCGACCGCCCGGTGGACGCCGAGCTTGGCCACCTCCACCCGGGTGAGATGAGGTTCGGCGGAGTCGGCGATGGCGAGCGCCTGCCGCGGATGCCCCAGCTCGGTGCGGACATGGACCAGGGAGAGGCGTGCCTGGGCGGCTCGGTGCGGCAGGCCCGCGCCGAGCGCGATGCGCACGGCGTGCCGCAGGTGCTCCTCCGCCAGCGGCAGGTCGCCCAGCTCTCGTGCGGCCACCGCCAGCGCCCGGTGGGCGACCGCCGCGGCCTCACCGTGCGGATCGGCCGCCGAGACGTGGCGCAGCACGCTGCGGGCCAGTGCCCGCGCTCGCGCCGGGGCACGGCCCGAGAGGTCTATCGCGCGCTCGGCGGCGGCGATCGCGTCGTCGATGGTCACCTATGGGCGGATCCGGGTCCAGCTGGTGGCCACGGGGGAGTGCTCCGGCCGGTGACACACCACGCTGAACCAGCCCGGCGGCAGGCCGGTGACGGCGAACTGGCCCATCGGGGAGAGCTCACGTGTCTCGGTGAGGTGCAGGGTGCGCACCTCCACCCGCGAACCCGCCTCCGGACACGGGGAGACCTGTCCGGCCAGATCCACCAGACCGTCCATGGAGGTGACTTCCAGATCCACCGTGAGCCCGGCGGCGGTGAACCGCAGCAGCCGCGCCTCGTCGACCGATCGGACCCCCAGCGGGGTGGGCGTGGCCACCGGCCGAGCCGCCGCGGCGCCGGGCAGCCGCAGGCCGAAGACCGCCCGGGCGGCGACGGAGACGTGCGCGGGCACGGGGTCGTGGCCCGCCGTCAGGCGGAGCGCGGCGATGAGGGACTCGTCGTCGATCGCGGGGGGATGTCGGGTCACGGCGTTGCCTCCTGGGCGGTGAGCATGGTGCGTAGTCGGTTCAGGCAGCGGCCCCGCGTGGGGCCGTAACTGCCGCTGGGCATACCCAGCCGACCGGCGAGCTGGTGGACGCCCGCGTCGGGCGCCGTGGCCATCAGCCGAAACAGTGAGCGGCAGGGCTCGTGCATCTCCTCGACGGCCCGCCACAGGCGGCGGCCCTCGTCGGCGGTCAGCACGGCCACCGCCGGATCGGGGTGGACGTGCCCGCCGAGCGCGGGGCCGGAGGGGTCGTGTTCCGCGTCGGCGAGATCGGCGATCAACCGTTCGCCACGGTTGCGCCTGCTCAGATGGGAGGCCTCACGCTTGGCAGTGGTGAACAACCAGGAACCGATCCGGTCCGGATCGCGGATGGTGTGCAGGTTCTCGACCAGCCGCAGCCATGTCCCCTGCACCGCGTCGGCCGCATCGGCCGCGCTCAGGTCATAGGCGCGCACAGCCGACCACAGCGGTCCCGAGAACCGGCTGACCAGCGCATCCCACGCCGCCTGGTCGCCCGCCAGTGCGGCATGGATCGCGTGCTGGTCACTCACCGGCGCCTCCGAGGTCACGTCGAACACTCTGGGTGTCCGCGCGAAGACTTTGGGTGAGACTTTACCTTGGCGCGGGCACGACGACCCCTAGATCGGGAATTTGTCGGGTTCGCCGGGGGTCGAGAACGTGCGCGGCGGCCTCCTTCGGCGTACGGTCCCCGGCCGCCGCAGCGATCGCCCCGCTGACCACGGCCGTGGCGAAGGAGGTCCCGCTCCAGCGGGCGTATCCCCGGAACGCTCCATGGTCAAGGAAGGCACTGGTCAGCCACTCGCCCCGGGTGCAGGCGTCCACCCATGGGCCGTACGCCGAGAAGGGGGCTCTGGCCTCCTCGGCCGTGTCCAGCGCACCGACGGCGATCACTTCGGGCAGCGCCGCGGGCCAGAACGGGCGGTCCGAGGCCGTGTTGCCCGCGCAGGCGACCACGGCCGTGCCGGCCATCCCGGCCAGCGCGGCCTCCACCAGCGGGGAAGGGAGATCGTCGAAGGTGTGCCCGCCGAAGGAGAGGTTGAGCACCTGGGGCGGGTCGCCGCCGAGCCGGGCCAAGGCTCGCAGCAGTCCCGCCTCATCGCCTATGCCGTGGCTGTCCAGCACCCGCAGCGGGCGCACGCGCGCGCCAGGAGCCGAACGCAGGACCAGGCCGGCCACGAACGTGCCGTGCCCGGCCTGGGCGTCCAGCTCGCCGTCACCGTCCGCGTCGAGCGGCTCGGCGGTCTCACGCCGCTGCCTCAGGAACCAGGGACTCTCGCGCCACCAGGGGTGCGCGGTCAGGCCCGTGTCGGCCACCGCCACGGTGACGTCGCCGTCGGCCGCCTCGGGCAGGAGCGCGGGGTCGGCGGGAAACGGCCGGGAGGCCGGGCCTCCGAAGAAGAGCGGCTGTCCCACCAGGACGTGGTTGGGAGAGGCGGGATGGCCCTGGCCGCGTATCGTGGTCACCAGGTCGCAGACGTCCACGCCGGGGGAGAGCCGGATGCGGAAGATCCCGTCGGCCTCGCTCACGGCGGTGGTCCACCGGGCCGCGACGGCCATTCCCGAGGCGTCGGTCAGCAACTGCCCCGTTCTGATCAGAGCGGGGGCTCCGGGAACGGGTTCCACCCGTTTGATGTCGGCGTCCATCCGGTCCTCCGGGGAGTGATCACCAGGTCGATGGTCTTTTCCCTCCGAGCATGCCCCGAGCCGGGCGCCCGCCGCACAACATCTCGGTATGACCCCCCTCTGGTGCGGCGTCACAACCGACGGTAGTCTCTCCTTCAGTCACTTGTGATCATCCTGGGACGAGGCCGTTGGGGAAGGCGCACCTCGTACGAAACGGGAGGTCCGGTGTCTGCTCGTGGCGTGCTTTACGTCCACTCAGCTCAGCCTGCGCTGTGCCCTCATATCGAATGGGCGGTCGCGGGTGTCCTTGGCGTGCCCGTAGACCTGACCTGGACTCCGCAGCCCGCCGCGCCCGGCCATGTGCGCGCACAGGCCGAGTGGGAGGGTCGTCAAGGTACCGCGGCGGCCATCACCTCGTCGTTGATGGGCTGGCAGCGGATCCGCTTTGAGATCACCGAGGACGCCTCGCCAGGTGCCGACGGGTCCCGCCATGCCTACACCCCGTCCCTGGGCGCCTTCACGGCGGTGATCGGGGCCACGGGCGACATCCTGATCCCCGAAGACCGGTTGCGCTCCGCCATGCTGATGGCGCGGCAGGGCCGTGTGGTGCTGGAGGAGGAGCTGGACCGGCTGCTCGGCAAGCAGTGGGACGCCGAACTAGAGTCGTTCCGTTACGCGGGCGAGGGGGCCCCGGTCCGCTGGCTGCACGCCGCGGTCTGACGAGGCGGCTCCTTTCGCCGGAAGGAGCGGACTCGGCCGGCGACGGAGTCGTGCGACCCGGGGCTCGGCCGGATCCTGTGCCAGGCGACCGGGCTCAGCCGCCACCACGCCCAACCCCTGGGTGAAGAAGTCGCCGTGAGTGCTGTCACGGGGGCCGGCGCCTGCCCGCCGGCCGTACTGTGTGCGCTGAAGGTTCAGTCGGGCTCTTCGGTCATCTTCTCCAGCAGCCGGCGCAGTCTGCGTACTCGACGAGCCGAGTCGATGAGGTTGAGCGGACCGAGGGTTCTGGCGGTCGTTCCCCTCGGGCCGAGGGTGAACAGCGCCCCCGCGTCGCTGTAGGCGGGAAGTGAGAACCCCTGGGCCTTCGAAGCACTACGGGCTTTGGCCCATTCCTCTCTCGGATCGAGCCATCTGGCCTTCTTCGGATCCGAAAGCTCTTCCGGAAATCCCTGAAACGACGGTGCCTCGACAATGCCTTTGGACGGCACATGCGGGAATTCCGGCATCACGAATATCGTGCGGTTCAACCGGTGGTTGGCGCGGAGCCAGTTCATCTCCCACTGCACCCAACGGCTTGCACTCGGGATCATGATGATGTGCTCGGCGGCGGAGGCGAGCCGGGCGAAGAGGTCGCGCCAATGGTCATCCGACTGCTCTTCGATTCGAGGGATTCCGAGCCCCTCCGAAGGTGGGCCCAGCGCAATCGTGGGGTGCCGGTTCGCGGTGGCTCGATAGAGAACGGTTTCGAAGTCAAGATGTGGATGCCACTGGATCCGGTTCCACTCGACGGCGTACGGTGACTGGACCAAAAATCGATCTGTTATCGCGAAGGACCGAAGATAGAGATTGAAGGGCTCTGGTGAGCCGTCGTCGACGACGGCCTGCTTGATGAGATTCGCCCGCGCATCTCGTTGCTCCCGTGTCCGTATCGAGTCGGCTTCGGAAAGGCTGGTCATCCTTCGGGCCGGCAGCCTCAGCAGAAATGACGTCAAGACCGTCGCGCCGAGCGCGGCCGACCCCCAGAGCCAGCCGGACACGCTTGAAATCGTGTTACCGCTCCACAGATGCACGAAAACGAGCGCGAATGCTGCGAAGAGCACCGTTTTCGGAGCGTTGCGGAGCGAGAGTTCGGCGTTCGGCCCAAGGTGGGGATTCCTTATTTTGACCGAAAAACCAAAATCAAGTGACACGCCGATGACCGCCACGACCGCGAGCGTGATGCTGTTCCGATGCCAGCTCAGCGCGTTCGGCAGCCTCTCGACCAGCCATAGCCACGCGCCGAGCATCGCGGCGGAATAGGGATAGGACAAGATCGCGGTCCACCAGGTACGCGCGGAGACGTCGACAAGGTTGATCATCTTCAATTGCACCGCGCCGCCCAGATTGATCGACGACACGAAGATCGACAGGATCGCTGCGATCAGTGCTCGAAGTGAGCCGGGCAGCCATGTCGCGACGAGCATCACAAGCATGAAGCCGCTTGCCTTCCGGTCCGGTCGTCGTCAGAGCGGAGGCGGAAGCCGGAACCGCTTCGCCCCGGGGTGATCGAATGAGCGGTGCGCGTATCCGCTGAAAGGATCGTTTGGATTTTCGCGGTGGACGCCGACGGCGTCTGCCTCGTTGATTATTCTCAGCTATGAACCCCTCGTATGCCACCGTGTGCGGGCGAAAATCCTGCGGTGGCCGCGCCGTTCCGCTCTCCGGAAGTGTTCAGGAGGAGGTTCGAGCGTGCCGCGCCGCTGAGGCGGATCAGCCGGATCGGCGTATGCCGCAGGCGTCGCCAGGGTGGTGGCGGGATCGCCGGAAGCGGGCACCGGCCTTCGACCATGACGACGACGCCCCCGCCGATGGCGGATTCTAGGGATCCTCGCAACACCTGCCACTTACGTGGCTGTCAGTAGATCACGCAGGCGCTCGGCTGGGGTTCCCCAGCCGAGCGTTTTGCGTGGTCGGCCGTTGAGTTGTTGGGCGACGTGTTCGAGATCTGCGGGGCTGTGCACGGACAGGTCGGTGCCTTTGGGGAAGTACTGGCGCAGTAAGCCGTTGACGTTCTCGTTCGATCCACGCTGCCAGGGCGAGTGGGGGTCGCAGAAGTAGACCGGCACGCCTGTGGCCACGGTGAACTGCTTGTGCGCGGCCATCTCGCAACCCTGGTCCCAGGTCAGCGAGCCGCGCAGGTGCTCGGGCAGGGTCTGGATCAGAGGCACCAGCACGTCGCGGACCTCCTCGGCGGTGTGTCCGCCGGGCAGATGTCCGAGCAGGACGTAGCGGGTGGAGCGCTCGACCAGGGTCACGATCGCACTCTCGCTTCGGGGACCGACGATCAGATCGCCTTCCCAGTGGCCCGGAACCGCCCGGTCCTCGACCTCCGGTGGCCGCTCGGAGATCATCACCATCTCGTCGACGAAGCGGCGAGTGCGCTGCTGAGGAGTCTTGCGCGGCTTGCGGCGGGTGCGCCCGGTGCGCAACGCGTCAGCGACCTGGCGGCGCAGTCCGCCACGGGCCTGGACATAGATCGCCTGGTAGATCGTCTCCGGACTCACCCGCATGCTCTCGTTGCCGGGGAACTCGATGACCACAGCGTGACAGATCTGCTCTGGGGACCAGCGTTCGCGCAGCTTGTCCTCAACGTATCGACGCAGCGGACCGTCTGCGGTGAGCTTCGAGGCCTTGGGCCGCAGCCGGCTCTCGGCCCAGGCCCTCTGGGCCCGGTGCGGCTGGTAGATGCCGTCGACCGCCCGAGCGTCGATCTCCCGCTTGATCGTGGACGCCGGTCGGCCCAGAGCTCGTCCGATAGCCCGCAGCGAGTCGCCGGCCCGGTGCATGTCAGCGATCGTCTCCCGCTCGGTCACGTTCAGGAACCGAGGGTGCAGCCGCGCGTCGACCGCCGCGAGGGACGGCTTGGTTGCACTGGCGCTGATGGTGATCACACCGGTCTTATAGTCGATCAGGCGGCCATCAGCGTGCAGTCGCGAATGGCCGATCTGCCGGATGCCCTGGTCCCAGTCCTGGGCGGTGCGCTCGTGGACGCCGACCTGCGCGGCGGCATCGCGGCGTCGGACTCCGGCCGCACGCAGCCGCTCGTACTCCGCCCGGCCCGGATGTCCGGACGCGCCGGGCTTGCCACGACCACGTACACCGGCCCGACGGGCCCACCCGAACGCCGTATTGCGGTTCACCCCGGCTGCAAGAGCAGCAGCGGTGACGCTGCCGTCCTCCCGGTCCAGTGCCTCGAAGAACCTCGCCTTCAGCACCTCAAAACCCATGATCCCCGCAGCTCCCTGACTTCAGGGTGTTGCGGGGATCATTAGAACCCAAGAGTGGCCGGCGGGGGCGTCGTGGAAGCGGGCTGTCGAGACGGTCCTTCGAAGTGAGGCCGTCGCGACGGGTCAGAGCGGGATGTTCCCGTGCGCGCCGCGGGCCGGGGTGGCCTGAGCCAGGACCTTGGCGATGGCGCCGCGGGTCTCCTCGGGCTTGATGACCTCGTCCACCACGCCGAGCTCGATGGCCCGGTCGAGGCCGCCGGCGACGATCTCGTGCTCCTCTGCGAGCTTGGCCTCCAGCTCCGCACGCTCCTCGTCGGGCGCCGCCGCGAGCTCGCGGCGCTTGAGGACGCGGACCGCGGCGACCGCTCCCATGACCGCGATCTGGGTGGTCGGCCAGCCGAAGACTCGGGTGGCGCCCAGCGAGCGGGAGTTCATCGCGATGTAGGCGCCTCCGTAGGCCTTGCGGGTCACCAGCGTGATCCGCGGCACCGAGGCCTCGGCGAAGGCGTGCAGGAGCTTGGCGCCGCGGCGGACCACGCCGTCGTGCTCCTGGCCGACGCCGGGGAGGTAGCCGGGGACGTCGACCAGGACGACCAGCGGCACCCCGAAGGCATCGCACATACGGACGAACCGTGCGGCCTTTTCGGCGGAGGCGGCGTCGAGGCAGCCGCCCAGGCGCATCGGGTTGTTGGCGATCACGCCGATGGTCCGACCCCCGAGACGGCCCAGCGTGGTGACGATGTTCGGTGCCCATTTCGGGTGCAGCTCGACACCCGGCTCGTCGAGCAGACCCTTGACCAGCGGCTTCACATCGTAGGCGCGACGTACGTTCTCCGGCAGGAGATCGGAGAAGTCGACCTCGTCGATGTCGGTGCGGACTCGGCCCTGGTGACCGAGGAGCACCGCCAGGCGTCGTGCCTGGACGTAGGCCTCGGTCTCGGACTTGGCGACCACGTGGACGACGCCGCTGCGCTTGCTGTGCGGCTCGGGGCCGCCGAGGGCCGCCATGTCGATCTGCTCGCCGGTGACACTGCGCACCACGTCGGGACCGGTGACGAAGATGCGGCCCTCGTCGGCCAGGATCACGATGTCGGTCAGCGCCGGGCCGTAGGCGGCGCCGCCGGCCGCGGGGCCGACCACCACGGACAGCTGCGGGATCACGCCGGAGGCACGGGTCATCGCGGCGAAGACGCGGCCGACCGCGTGCAGCGACTCGACGCCCTCGGCGAGCCGGGCGCCGCCCGAGTGCCACACGCCGATGACCGGGACCCGCTCGCGGACCGCGACGTCGTAGGCGTGCACGATGTGCTCGCAGCCTTCGCTTCCCATCGCGCCGCCCTGGACGCGGGCGTCGCTGACGAACGCCACGGCCGGTACACCCTCGACGCGACCCATCGCGGAGAGCACGCCGCTGCGGTCCACGGGGGTGATCAGCCGGACGGAGCCCTCGTCGAAGAGGGCTGCGAGGCGCACCTGAGGGTCACGAGGATCGGCAGCCTCCTTTTCGGAGGCGTCGGTCACCACCCCGCTGTCGAGCACAGTCATCCCTAGCTCCCTGTCAGATGCTGCTGAAGGCCACGGCGACGTCGTGTCCGCCGAACCCGAAGGAGTTGTTGATCGCGGCGATCTGACCGTCGGGCAGCTTGCGCGGCGCGCCGCGCACGATGTCCACCTCGACGCCGTCGTCGAGGTCGTCCAGGTTGATGGTGCCGGGCGCGATCCGCTCGTGCAGCGCCAGGACAGTGAAGACGGATTCGATGCCGCCGGCGCCGCCGAGCAGGTGACCGGTCATCGACTTGGTGCCGCTGACCAGCGGGTGGTTGCCGATGACCTCGCTGATCGCAAGCGTTTCCACCACGTCGCCCGCGGGGGTGGACGTGGCGTGCGCGTTCACGTGCTTGATGTCCTGACCGGTGAGGCCGGAGTTCTCCAGGGCGCGGCGCATGGCCAGCATGACCCCGGCGCCGGTCGGCTCCGGCTGGGCGATGTGGTGGGCGTCGGCGGAGTAGCCGACGCCGGCGGCCACCGCGTAGATCTTGGCGCCGCGCGCGAGGGCGTGCTCCTCCGACTCCAGCACGACGATGCCGGCGCCCTCACCGAGGACGAATCCGTCACGACCCCTGTCCCAGGGGCGGGAGGCCAACTGGGGCTCGTCGTTGCGGGTGGACATGGCCCGCATGGCGGCGAAGGAGCCGATGTTCAGCGGGTGGATGGCCGCCTCGGTGCCGCCGGCGACGACCATGTCGGCGCGCCCGGAGCGGATCATCTCGATGGCGTAGCCGATGGACTCGGCGCCGGTGGCGCAGGCGCTCACGGTGGCGTGCACGCCGGCCCGGGCGCCGACCTCGATGCCGATCCAGCCTGCCGCGCCGTTCGGCATCAGCATCGGGACGGTGTACGGCGAGAGCCGCTGCCAGCCCTTCTCCTTGAAGGTGTCATAGGCGGCGAGGATCGTGGTGATGCCGCCGATCCCGCTGCCCACGACCACGCCGAGGCGCTCCGCGTCGACCTTGTCGATCGCGGCGTGCGCCCAGGCCTCGCGAGCCGCGACCAGCGCGAACTGCTCGGCCCGGTCAAGCCGCCGTGCCTCCGGCCGGGGCAGCACCTCGGTCGGGTCCACGGCGGCCACGGCGGCGAACTTCACCGGGACGGAGTCGACCCAGTCCTCGGTGAGATCGCGGACCCCGGACCGACCGGCGAGAAGCGCCGACCAGGTCGAGGCGACGTCCCCACCGAGGGGCGTCGTCGCGCCGAGCCCGGTGACGACGACACGTACCTGGTCTGTGTTCACTTTCTGCGCTCCTTGTGATCGCGGGTCTAATCCGGGAAGTTGTACGACGTCTCAGTTCTGGATGAAGTTGATGACGTCCTTGACGGTCTTGAGGTGCTTGAGCTGCTCGTCCGGGATCTCGACGCCGAACTCGTCCTGGGCGGCGACGGCGATCTCGACCATGGACAGCGAGTCGATGTCGAGGTCGTCCACGAAGTTCTTCTCCGGGCTGACCTCAGAGGCCGGAATGCCGGTGATCTCGTTGATGATCTTGCCGATACCAGCGAGGATCTCCTGCTCGGTCAGAGCCATGTCGCGTATTCTCCTTGGATTGGGTTTCTTCTTGTTCTGCACGGCCGTGGCCGTACAAGCTTCAGAGGGTCTCGACGCGCCCTGTACGGCGAAGCCGCACCGGACGCTCAGGGGATCTCGACGACCTGGCCGGCGTAGGTCAGGCCGGCGCCGAAGCCCAGCAGCAGAGCGAGGCCGCCCGACTGGACTTCGCCGCGCTCGACCATCCGCGACAGCGCCAGCGGGATCGAGGCCGCGGAGGTGTTGCCCGCCAGCACGATGTCCTTGGCGATGACGGCGTTGTCGGCGCCGATCTTGCGTGCGATGGCCTCGATGATGCGCAGGTTGGCCTGGTGGGGCACGAAGGCCGCGAGGTCGGCGGGGTTCACCCCGGCACGCTCGCAGACCTCCTTGGCGACCGGGTGAAGCGCGGTGGTGGCCCAGCGGAACACGGTCTGGCCTTCCTGGTGCAGGAAGGAGTCGCGGTCCTTGATGATGATCGCGTCGGACTTGTCGCCGGCGCTGCCCCACACCACCGGGCCGATGCGGGGGACGTCGGAGGGGCCGACGACCGCGGCGCCGGCACCGTCGGCGAAGATCACCGCGGTGGTCCGGTCGGTCCAGTCGATCCACTGGGAGAGCTTCTCGGTGCCGATGACCAGCACGTTGGTGGCCGAGCCCGCGCGGATGGCGTCGTTGGCGACGGCCAGCGCGTAGCAGAAGCCGGAGCAGGCGGTGTTCACGTCGAAGGCGCCGGGGGCGTCGATGCCCAGGCGGGTGGCCACCCGGCCGGCCGCGTTGGGGATCTGCGTCTCCAGCGTGCAGGTCGCGACGATCACCAGGTCGATGTCGGCGGCCGACAGCCCGCTGGCGGCGAGGGCCTTGCCGCCGGCCTGCACGGCGAGGTCGATCTCCGACTCACCGGCGGAGGCGATCCGGCGCTCCTTGATGCCGACGCGGCTCTGGATCCACTCGTCGTTGGTCTCCATGGTGGCCGACAGTTCGGCGTTGGTGACCACCCTGGACGGCTGGTAGTGGCCGAGGGCCAGGATCTTCGCGCCAGGAGCGCCCTGCGGGGTCTTCATCCGTCGCTCACCACTTCTCGTTCGCTGCGCGAGCCACTTGTGGCTCGCGGGTCGCCGCGCTCACCGCGCCGGGTTCAGGCCGATGCACTGAGAACCTCACGGGCGGCGTCGAGGTCGTCGGGAGTCTTCAGGGCGACCGTGGTCACCCCGCGCAGCGCACGCTTGGCCAGGCCGGTGAGCGTGCCGCCGGGCAGGAGCTCGATCATCGCCGTGACGCCCCGGTCGGACATCGTGGCCATGCAGGCGTCCCAGCGGACCGGGTTGGCGACCTGGTTGATCAGCCGCTCCACGAACTCGGCGCCGCTGGTGACCACCGCGCCGTCCGCGTTGGACAGCAGGGTCACCGACGGGTCGCCGGGCGTGACGCCGGCCGCGACCTCGCGCAGGTGATCGACCGCCGGGGCCATGTGGACGGTGTGGAACGCGCCGGCGACCGAGAGCGGTATCAGCCGGGCACGCGCGGGCGGGTCGGCCTTGAAGGCCTCCAACTGCGCCAGCGTGCCGCCGGCCACGATCTGCCCGGCGCCGTTGACGTTGGCCGGGGTGAGGCCGTGCGCGTCGATGGCCGCGAGCACGTCTTCTTCGACGCCGCCGAGAACCGCGACCATGCCCGTCTCGGTGATCGCGGCGGCCTTGGCCATGGCCTGACCGCGTTCGCGGACCAGGGTCAGGGCCTGCTCGGCGGTGAGCACCCCGGCGAGGGCGGCGGCGGTCAGCTCCCCGACGCTGTGACCGGCGACGATCGCCGGGGAGGCCCCGAGGACCTCGGCGACGGCCAGCCCGGCGGCCACGAGCAGGGGCTGCGCGACCGCGGTGTCACGGATCTCGTCCGCGCCGGCGGTGGTCCCGTAGGCGATCAGATCGATGCCGACCAGCTCGGACCATGCGGACAGGCGGTCCGCCAGGCCCGGTATGTCGAGCCATGGGGCCAGGAAACCTGGAGTCTGGGCGCCTTGGCCCGGAGCGACGATGACGAGCACGAAAACCAGCCTGCCCTGTAGAAGTCCGCTACACGGATAAGGATACGAACGAACTTTATCCACATCTTTTTGTAGGAAACCTACAGCGGGAGTTTCGCGGATGTTAAGTAAAGAGAACTAGATCCCGGTTGTTTCGGACAGGCGGCCCAAAATAAGCCCGACCTGCAGGGTAAAGGCGGAACGCCCCTCCGTGGGCTGGTATCCGGTCAGTTCGGTGATCTTACGCAGGCGGTAGCGCACCGTGTTCGGGTGCACGAAGAGCAATCGGGCCGTGGCCTCCAGGGACGTGCCCTGTTCGAGGTAGGTGGCGAGCGTGTCGAGGAGCGGCGTGCCCACCAGCGGCAGGTAGACGTTTTCGATCAGCTGGCCCCTGGCGTCGCCGTCGCCGTCGATCGCCCGTTCGGCCAGCAGGTCCTCGGCGTGGACGGGCCGGGGGGCGTCGGGCCATCCGGAGGCGGCCCGCAGGCCGGCGATCGCCGCCCGCGCCGAACTCGCGGCGGCCTGCAGGTCGTTCACCTCCGGCCCGATCACGATCGGGCCGGGCCCGAAGCGCGGCACCACGTGCCTGGCCGCGGCGCTGACGCTGTCGGCCCCGCCCACGATCACGATCAGCCGGTCGTTGTGGACCCCGGCCAGCATGTCCAGCCCGGACCTGCGTCCCCGGTCGCGCAGCCCGTCGATCACCGCCTGCGGGTCGTCGTCGGGGGTGTGCCCGGCCAGCACCACGATGGGGGAGGAGGTCCAGCCGAGCGCGGCGGCCCACGAGTGCAGGCCGTCGTCGACCTCGCCCCGGACCAGGGCGTCGACGATCAAAGCCTCCAGTCGCGCGTCCCAGGCGCCGCGCGCCTCGGCCTCCCGCGCGTAGACCTGGGCGGCGGCGAACGCCACGTCGCGGGTGTAGCGGAGCATCGCCTGCTGCAGCTGGTCCTCCCCGCCGGGCGCGGCCAGGTCGCCGGTCTGCGCCTCGACCACCTCGACCACGATCCGGACGATGTCGACGGTCTGCTGCAGCGAGATGGAGCGCTTGAGCTCCCGGGGCGCGGTGCCGAAGAACTCGATGCTCGGGGTCGGGCGGCCCTCTCCGGCGTGCTGGAACCATTCCACGAACGCGGCGATCCCCGCCTGGGCCACCAATCCGACCCAGGACCTGTCCTCGGCCGACAGGGCACGGAACCACATCAGCCGGTCGTCCATCCTCGCCATGGCCGCCGTGCCCAGTGTGCCCATGGCCCGCTCCAGCCGGCGGGTGGTGTCTTCTCGCACCCGGTCCTGGTCGGGCTCCCCTCTGCCGGGCTCGACCAGGACGTCGCCGTGTTTGCTGCCTCGCTCGTTCCGCTCCCTCACGTCACTAAGAGTGCCAGGTCGCGTGAGATGCGCCAGCCGCCGTCCGGTCGGCGCGGCCTCGCGCCCCGTACGGCGAGGCGCTCCACACCGCCCCGGTCAGATGACGGCGACGGCGGTGATCAGGCCGATGACCAGGTGGGTGACCGCCAGGAGGCGGGCGCCGGGCTGGAGGTCGGGCTCCTGGACCAGCTCGCGGACCGAGATGCCGGCGACCCTGTCGAAGGCGACCATCGCGACCGTCTGCACGGCGATGCCGACCAGGCCGAAGACCGCGGTCGCGAGCAGGCCCTCGTGCAGGGCCCCGCCCGCCGACCAGATGGAGGCCGCGACGATCAGCCCCACGGCGGCCAGGCCGGAGCCGGTCAGCAGCGTGGCGTTGGGGTTACGGTCGGCTTTGATCAGCTGGCTGAGCTTGCCCGGGATGGCCATGTCTATCACGTAGAAGCCGATGATCAGCAGGATCACGCCGAGCGCGGCGTAGGAGACGATGGCGAGCGCGCCACGCCCGAGGATTTCGGCGAGCGAGAGGGCGGCCGTCTCGGCGCCGGCCGGGACGGGCGAGGGGATGGGAGGCATGGTGTTCTCTCCGGGTTCTAAAGTTCGATGCGGTGGGGGACGAAGGACGACGTGTCGTCGGTGATGAACCCTGAGGTCTCGCGGATGCCGGCCCCGGCCGCCTCGTCGTGGATCACCCAGGCGCCGAGTACGGGACGCCAGCCGTCGAAGACGGGCAGCGGCTGGAACTCCTGGTAGACGTAGCCTTCGGCGCCGTAGCCGCCCGGGGTCTCGACGCGGTCGCCGGGGGTGACGATCCGCATGCTCGCGCCCTCCCGGCCGAGCAGCGGTTTGGCGATGTAGGACGCCATGTCACGGGGGCCGTCGAGGTAGGCCGGCAGCAGGTTCGGATGGCCCGGATACAGCTCCCATAGCACGGCGAGCAGCGCCTTGTTGGACAGCAGCATCTTCCACAGCGGCTCGATCCAGGTCATCGAGACCTGCTGACGCACCGCCTGGGCGCCGAACGGGTCGGCGACCGCCCACTCCCACGGATACAGCTTGCACAGGGAGCGGATCACCCGCCCCTCCATGTCCACGAACCGCAGGTTGAGGCCGTCCCAGCCGATGTCCTCCATGGCCACGGCGATCGTCTTCAGCCCTGCCTGGTCGGCGGTCTCCTGGAGGTAGGCGAGGGTCATCGCCTCCTCGCCGGTCTCGTCCATGTTGGTCCAGGCGAAGTGCGCCGGCCCGCTGGGCAGGACGGCCGCTATCTGCTGCCAGCGGTCGATCAACCGCTCGTGGATGGAGTTCCACTGGTCGTCGTCGGGGTAGCGGTCCCGCAGCCAGAACCACTGCACGACCGAGCTCTCCAGCAGACTGGTCGGGGTGTCGGCGTTGTACTCCAGCAGCTTGGCGGGGCCGGTGCCGTCGTAGCGCAGATCGAAGCGGCCGAACAGGTGGGGGTCGTTGCGCTCCCAGGAGCGTGCGATCTCCGGCGCCGCCCAGCCGGGGATGGCGAAGTCGGCGTAGCGGCCGTGCTCGATGACGTGCTCCACCGCGTGCAGGCACATCCGGTGCAGTTCCTCGACCTGGTTCTCCAGGTCGAGGACCTCGTCCATGGAGAAGACGTACTGCACGCCCTCGTCCCAGTAGGGGCGGTCGAGACCGCCGGGGTGGGCCGAACGGTGGTAGGCCAGGCCGTGGCCCTCGATGATGCTCTCCCAGTCGTCCCGGGGGAGCGAAGTCTCGCGTCTCATCTGCCCGGGCTCAGCTCCCGCTGCCCCAGCCGCTGCGGCCGCCGAAGCCGCCGCGCTGGATCACGGTGCCCTTGCGGCTGGTGATCGTGACGTCGGAGGGCCGCACGGTGGTGCCGCGCAGGATCCGCGCTCCGGAGCGCACGCCCCCGTAGTACCAGCTGTAGGCGCCCCGGGAACCGTGGTAGCCGTGGTAGTGGGAGTCGTCGCAGTAGTCTTCGTCCACGACCGTGTAGGACCCGTCCGGCTGCCGGCTGTTGAGGTCCACGCAGTCGGCGCCGACCTCCGCGTAGTCGTCCTGCGCCGAGCAGTAGCCGATGAGCAGGACCGAGACGACGCCGAGCCCGGTGAGCGTGATGACCTTGGACGCCTTCGAGCCCGAGGACTTGGCGGGCAGGTGCGGGGGGTCCTGTCCTGCGGCCAGTGGGTGTTTCGATGCTGCGGCCATCAAACTCCAATGAGATGTGTCGCCACAGGCTATCGATGCTGTTTTGTCTGTTCAACTACGGTGTAGTGATCGACGTCCATCGAGACTGTCGGTATCGGCGCGTAACGTCGTGAATGTGAACCGTACTGATCGGCTTTACGCTCTGGTCGAGGAGCTTCGTGCGATCTCGCCCCGGTTCCGGTCGGCCCGGGAGCTTGCCGCCAGGTTCGAGGTGAGCGTGCGCACGGTCGAGCGCGACATCTCCGCGCTCCAGCGGTCGGGGGTGGCGATCCACGCCGAGCCCGGCAGGCGCGGCTACGCCCTGGGCAGGAGCCTGTCGCTGCCTCCGATCGACTTCACCCCGGCCGAGGCGGCGGCGGTCGCCGTGGCGCTCGAACGGGCGGGGGAGGACCCCCTGGCCCTCCACGCCCGCAGCGCCCTGCACAAGCTGGTCGCCGCGATGACGCCCGCCGGAGAAGCCGGAGGAGTCGGGGAAACCAGGGAAGTCGGGGAAGCCGGAGAGGTCGAAGAAGTCGAGGGGGGCGGGGAGGCGGAAGGCGCGGTGGAGGCCGGGGCCGGGAAGCCGGTCGCCGGGGCGCGCACGGCCGTCGAGCCGGAGCCCTATCCCCGGGTGTCGCGCGTGATCGAGCAGGCGCTGCTGCACCGCAGGGTGCTGCGGATCGAATACGAAGACCGCAAGGGCCGCGTCACCACGCGCGAGGTGGAGCCGGTGATCTTCGTGGGCGGGCGTGGCGGCCACTGGTATCTCGTGGGCATGTGCCGGCTCCGAAAGGACGCGCGGGCCTTCCGGCTCGACCGTATCGGCCGGGCCGAGGAGACCGAGGAGGCCGCGCCCGAGCGCGGGCAGGAGCGGTTCTCCTCGCGTATCCCCCAGATGATCGTGGGGGCTCCGGACCTGGAGTGAGCGTGGTGGTGTGGGCCGCCGCCGGGCGGTTCAGCCCCGGTGGGAGGGGGCCGGCCGGTCGCCGAGGGCGAGCAGCACCTCGCGCAGCAGGTCGGCCAGGGCCCGCGCGGTGTCCTGCGGGACGCCGGCGAGCAGGCTCCCGTGGGCCTCGGTCGTGGCCAGGGCGAGCTCCTCGGCCCGCCGCGCGCCCAGTGGCGTCAGGCGGACCCAGGAGCTGCGGCCGTCGGAGGCGTCAGGCTCGCGCTCGACGAGCTTCGCGGTGGTGAGCCGCTGCAGGATGTTGCTCGTCCCTCCCGTCGTGAGCGAGGAGCGGGAGGCGAGCTGGCTGGGCTTGAGACGGTAGGGGGCGCCGGCTCTGCGCAGCGTCGCCAGGACGTCGAACTCGGCGTAGGTCAGTCCGTAGGCGCCCAGCACGGACTGGGTGACCTCCTCGACGAGGGACTTCAGGCGCCCGGCACGCTTGATGATCTCCAGCTGGACGGTGGCGGCCTCGGGCAGCTCGGCCCGCCATCCCTCCATCATCTCGTCGACGTGGTCGCGCTGTGTCGTGTCTCGCCGTGCCATGGGATTGAGGATAGTCCTCTCACCTGATAGCTTTTCGAAAAGCTTTTTAGATTGCTTTTACGACAGGGAGATTTCTCGTGCGCATGCTCATCACCAACGGGACCGTGATCGACACCGATCCGCAGCCCCGCGTCCTGCCGGGAGCGGACGTGCTCGTGGAGGACGGGACGATCGTCGCCGTGGGCCCCGGGCTCGGCGTCGACCCCGGAGCCGCCGAGGTCGTCGACGCGACCGGCCGGATCGTGCTGCCCGGCTTCGTGGACACGCACCGGCACGTCTGGCAGAGCGTGATCCGCTCCATCGCGGCCGACGCGACGCTGGGTGAATACCTCGGCCTCATCCTGGGCCGGCTCGCCCCCGCCTTCCGGGCGGAGGACGTCTACGCCGCCAACCTGTGGGGCGCTCTGGAGGCGCTCAACGCCGGCGTCACCACGGTCTACGACTGGTCGCACATCCAGCTCACCCCCGCGCACACCGACGCCGCGATCGACGCGTTGCGCGAGTCGGGGCTCCGGAGCGTCTTCGCCTACGCGCACCCGGCCGGCGACGACGACGCACGCAGGGAGGACGAGGTGCGGAGAATCGCCTCGCTCGGCCTGCCGGACCTGGTGACCCCGGCCCTGGCCGCATGGGGGCCCGTCTACGGCTCGATCGGCGCGGCCGAGGCCGACTGGCGGCTGGCCCGTGAGCTCGGGCTTCCGATCAGCCTGCACGCGACCGGCGTCGGGGCGGTCGAGCGGCTGCACGAGAGCGGCCTGCTCGGGCCCGACGTGATGTTCGTGCACGGCAACGGCTTCACCGACGAGGCGATGAAGCTCATCGCCGACAGCGGCGGCGTCGCCTCGGTCGCACCCGTCGTGGAGTCCCAGATGGGGCACGGGCATCCGGAGACCGGCAGGTTCCTCGGGTTCGGGATCCCGACGGGGCTCGGCGTCGACACGGTCACCGACGCCCCGGGCGACCTGTTCACCGTCATGCGCGCCGCGTTCGCCGGGGAACGGGTCCGGGGCGGATCGCTGACCACGGCCGAGGTGCTGCGGATGGCGACCGCCGAGGGGGCGCGGGTCCTCGGCATGGAGGACCGGATCGGCTCGCTGCGACCGGGCAAGCAGGCCGACATCATCATGCTCCGCGCCGACGCCCTCAACCTCGCGCCGGTGCACGACCCGATCGGCGCCGTGGTGACCTGCGCCGACACCAGCAACGTGGACACCGTGATCGTCGCCGGCCGGATCGTGAAGCGAGCGGGCCGTCTCGTCCAGGCGGACGCGCGCCGAGCCCTCGATCTCGCCTCCCGCACGGCCGCGCGGATCGCCGAGGCCGCCCAAGCCCCGGGTGCCGCCTGAGTTACGGCGCCGCCGGGCGGCGCTCGGTGCCTTTTCTCATGGCGATTCCCTTCCTGCCGCCCCAGGCGCGGCGAGGACCTCGTCGAACGCTCTTCCGGCGAATCAGCTTGACCGTTCAGCCTGACCGTCCTCTATGTCCAAGGGGTTGGCGAGAGCGTGTGATCTTCACCGTGCCGATGTGTAATGCTTGGGCAAAGCGGTGCATACGAGGGGTCGGCGATGCCGGAGACCAGACCGCTGCGGCCCGGGGATCCGCCGCAGTTGGGGGACTACACGCTCAGGGGCAGGCTGGGGGAGGGCGGTCAGGGGGTCGTCTACCTGGGGGAGTCCGACAGCGGAGAACACGCCGCGATCAAGCTGCTGCACGTGCGTTTCACCGGCGAGGTCCACGCGAGATCCCGCTTCGCGCGCGAACTCACGGCGGCCCGCCGGGTCGCGGCCTTCTGCACCGCCCGGGTGCTCGCCGCCGACCTCGACGGTGAGACGCCGTACATCGCGAGCGAGCTGATCGACGGACCCTCGCTGCGCCAGGTCGTCGAACGCGACGGGCCGCTCGGCGGGGAGGCGCTCGAACGGCTCGCCGTCGGCACGGTCACCGCGCTGACCGCGATCCACCACGCCGGGATCGCCCACCGCGATTTCAAACCGGACAACGTGCTGCTCGCCGCGGACGGTCCCCGGGTCGTCGACTTCGGCATCGCGAAGATCATCGATGAGAGCGGGACGATCACCACCCGCGCGGTCGGGACCCCCGCCTACATGGCGCCCGAGCAGATCGCCGAGGAGCATGTCGGCTTCCCCGCCGACGTGTTCGCCTGGGCCTCCACCATGGTCTTCACCGCCACGGGCAAGGCGCCCTTCGGCGGGGACACGATCGTGGCGACGCTCAACCGGGTCATCAACCACGAGGCCGACCTGAGCGCCCTCCCCGAGGGCCTGCGCGCGGTCGTCGCCTCCTGCCTGCACAAGGACCAGAGGCTGCGGCCCACCTCCGACGAGGTGCTCAAACGCCTGCTCGGCCATCCGGTGGACGAGGCCGAGGCGTCCGAGGAGGTGCTCGCAGAGGGCGCCCAGGTCGCCACGGTCGACCTGACCCGGGCAGAGGGGCGGGCTCCGGCCGGCCGTCGCCGTCGTCTGGTCGCCGCCGGCGCCGCCGCCCTCGGCGTGGCCGCGGCCTTCGCCTTCATCCAGTTCGGCCCCGCCTTCGGCGGGAACGTCGAGGTCCCACCGGCCCGGAGCGCTCCCGCCACCGCCACTCCCACGGCGACCTCCACCGGCTCGGCGCTGCTCGATCGGATCAGGGGCGGCGGCGTGCTCAAAGTGGGCTACCGCAACGGCCTGCCCGGGGTGTCGCTGGGTGACCCGCCCAGCGGGTTCGAGATCGAGGTGGCCCAGCACATCGCCAAGGCCCTGAAGGTGCCCGAGGGCAGGGTCAGGTTCGTGCCCGTGGGCTACGCCGACCGGGAGGCGGCGGTCGAGCGGGGCAAGGTGGACCTCGTGATCGCCAACCTCTCGATCGACGGCGCCGACCGCGGCCGGGTCGCCTTCGCCGGGCCGTACTACATCGCCCATCGCGACGTGCTCGTCCGGGCCGGCGTGAGGATCTCCAAGGTGGAGCACCTGCGCGGCAGGAGGATCTGCCTGCCGAAGGGGCAGACCACCAGTCCCATGATCAGCGACAGGGGCGTCAGATTCGTCGCCGTCCACGACGACGACACCTCCAAGTGCGCGACCCGGGTGGCCGACGGCAGCGCCGACGCCCTGCCCGGCGACGACGTGCTGATCGCCGGGTTCGGCGCCCGCCTGCGCGGGATCGGACTCAAGATCGCCGGAATCCGGCTCACCACCGAACGGTACGGCGTCGCCCTGAAGGCCGGCGACCCCGAGGCCTGCCGGGCGATCAACGGGGCGATCGCGTCCATGTACGCGAACGGGACCATGGAGGCACTGCTCAGGCGCCACTTCGGCAGGGTCGGGTTCCGTTTCGAGACCGGCCTGCCCCGGCCGGAGGTCTGCGGGTAGCGCGCGTCCCCCCGGCGGGGCGTCCTGGCGTGGAGTCCTGGCGTGGAGTCAGGAGGCGGGGCAGGTGGTGCCCTTCGCGGGGACCTTCCCGTCGAGGAAGTAGGCGTCGATGACCTTCTTCACGCACGCGTCACCCGACAGGTACGCGCCGTGGCCCTCGCCCTTGTAGGTGACCAGCACGCCGGTCGTGAGCTCCCCGGTCAGCTTCGGCGCCCACCTGTACGGCGTGGCCGGATCACCGGTGCCGCCCACCACCACGATCGGCGCGGAGCCGGCGGCGTTCACCTTCCTGGCCTCGTCGCTGCCCGAAGCGGGCCACACCCGGCAGATGGTCCCCAGCCCCGCGCTGCCGAACAGCGGGGAGATCTTCAACGCCGCCGCCTGGACCTTGGCCAGCTCCTGCGGGCTCGGCCGCTCGGCGGTGTCGACACAGCTGATGGCCGGGAAGCTGCTCATGAGGGTCGAGTACGAGCCGTCGGGCTTGCGGCCGTTGTAGCTGTCGGCCAGGGCCAGCAGGATCCGGCCGTCGTCCTTGAACCCCTGGCTGAGGGCCTGTTCGAGCAGCGGCCAGGTCAGCTTGGAGTACAGCGCGGCGGCGACGCCGGTGCCGGCCAGGCCCTGCGTGAGCTCGCGGTCGCCGACCGGCAGCGGTTTCTTCTGCAGCTGAGCCAGGAAGCTGTCGACGTTCTTGTTGGCGATGGTCGTGTCGGCGCCCAGCTCGCACTGGCCGGGACCCCGGACGCAGTCCTTCAGGAAGGACTGGTAGGCCTGCTGGAAGCCGGCCGTCTGGATCAGTGTGCGCTGCTCCAGGGTGACGCTGGGGTCGAGCGGGCCGTCCAGCACGAAACGGCCCACGTTCCCGGCGAACTTGGTCGCGTAGATCGCGCCGAGCTGCGTGCCGTACGAGATGCCGAAGTAGTTGAGCTGCTTGTCGCCCACCGCCTCGCGGAGCCGGTCCATGTCCCGGGCGGCGTTGACCGTGCCGACGTAGGGGAGGATCTTGCCGGAGGTCTGCGCGCAGGCGTTGGCGAACTCCTTGATGATCCTGTCCATCGCGGCCTGCTCCTCCGGATTGGCGGCCACGCTGTTCATCGAGGTGAACCTGTCCATGATCTGCTTGTCGCCGCACCTGATCCCGGAGCTGCGCTCCACCCCGCGCGGGTCGAAGCTGATCAGGTCGTAGCGGGCGCGCAGGGTGCCGAAGACCTTGACGGCCTGGGCGAGGGTGTCGACGCCTGAGGCGCCCGGGCCGCCGAAGTTGAAGACCAGGGAGCCGATCCGCGCGCCGGGGCCGGTGGCCTTGACCCGGATCACCGCCATCTCCAGCGTCTCGCCGGTGGGCTTGGCGTAGTCGAGCGGGACCTTCAGCTTCCCGCACTGCAGGTTCGGGTCCGGCTTGGCAGGCTCTCCGTCCGGGCGCTCGATGTCGGTGCACGGCCCCCAGTCGATCGCGCCCGGCGCAGCGACCGAGCTTCCGGTGGAGTCGTGGACGGAACCGGACGTGGGACCGCCGGCGGCGCCGTACCCGCCGGGTGCGCCGCCGCCACTGCAGGCGGCCAACGCGGTGGACAGGACCGTCGTCACGGTGGCAGCCGTCAGTAATCTTCGCACGGAGTGCTCCCCTCGATTCGTTCGCCGGGGGAAGCGATTCCACCCTAACCGGGCGGGGCCTTCCGAAGAAGGACCCGCCCGGCAGGGATCACAGCCCCATGGACTGAGTGTCGTTGCTCTCGGCGCCGCCCGCTTCGGTGACACCGTTCTTCAGGTGGTACTTGGCGATCGCGTCGTTCAGCACCGCGGCGTCGAGCTCGCCCCGCTTGACGAGCTGGGTGAGCACGGCGAGCGTGATCGAGGCCGCGTCCACGTGGAAGTGGCGGCGCAGCGCCGACCGGGTGTCCGACAGGCCGAAACCGTCCGTGCCGAGCGAGGTCCAGTCACCCGGGACCCACTGGGCGATCTGGTCCTGCACAGCGCGCATGTAGTCGCTGACGCCCACGAACGGCCCCTGGGCCGCCGACAGCACCTGGGTCACGTACGGCACGCGCTGCTCGGCGTCGGGGTTGAGCAGGTTGTGCTCCTCGGCGGCCAGCGCCTCGCGGCGCAGCTCCGCCCAGGAGGTGGCCGACCAGACCTCGGCCGCCACGCCCCACTCCTCGGCCAGCATCCGCTGGGCCTCCATGGCCCACGGGCCGGCCACGCCGGACACCAGGATGTTGGCCTTCGGACCCGGCGCGGCCGGTGCGGCCGCGAAGCGGTACAGGCCCTTGAGCAGGCCCTGCACGTCCAGGTCGGCAGGCTCGGCCGGCTGCTGGTAGGGCTCGTTGTAGACGGTCAGGTAGTAGAAGATGTTCTCCGGCTGCTCGCCGTACATCCTCCGCAGGCCGTCCTTGACGATGTGCGCGACCTCGAAGCCCCACGTGGGGTCGTAGGAGACCGCCGCCGGGTTCGTCGAGGCGATCAGCGGGGTGTGGCCGTCCTCGTGCTGCAGGCCCTCGCCGTTCAGCGTGGTGCGGCCGGCGGTGGCGCCGAGCAGGAAGCCCCGGCCCATCTGGTCGGCGAGCTGCCACATCTGGTCGGCGGTGCGCTGCCAGCCGAACATCGAGTAGAAGATGTAGATCGGGATCATGTGCTCGCCGTGCGTGGCGTACGCCGTGCTGGCGGCGATCGTCGAGGCCATCGACCCGGACTCGCTGATGCCCTCGTGCAGGATCTGACCCTCGGTCGACTCCTTGTAGGACAGCAGCAGCTCGCGGTCCACGGCGTCGTAGGTCTGGCCGTGCGGCGAGTAGATCTTGGCGGTCGGGAAGATCGCGTCGAGACCGAAGGTGCGTGCCTCGTCCGGGATGACCGGCACGAAGCGGTGGCCGATCTCCTTGTCGCGCATGAGGTCTTTCAGCAACCGGACGAACGCCATGGTGGTGGCGACGTTCTGCTTGCCGGAGCCCTTCTTGAGCTGGGCGAAGGCCGCGTCGCCGGGGAGCTTGACCGGCTTGGCGCGGACCACGCGCTTGGGCAGGAAACCGCCCAGGGCCGCGCGGCGCTCCTTCATGTATTCGATCTCGGGGTCGTTCTCGCCCGGGTGGAAGTAGGGCGGCAGGTCGCCCTCCAGAGCCGAGTCCGGGATCGGCAGGTAGAGCCGGTCGCGGAACTCCTTCAGCTCGGCCTTGGACATCTTCTTCATCTGGTGCGTCGCGTTGCGCGCCTCGAAGTCCTTGCCGAGCGTCCAGCCCTTGATGGTCTGGGCGAGGATGACCGTCGGCTGGCCGACGTGCTCGCTGGCCGCCTTGTAGGCCGCGTAGACCTTGCGGTAGTCATGTCCGCCGCGCGACAGCTTGCGGATGTCCTCGTCCGACAGGTGCTCGACCATCTTGCGCAGGCGGGGGTCGCCGCCGAAGAAGTTCTCGCGGATGTACTCGCCCGACTCGACGGAGTAGGTCTGGAACTGGCCGTCGGGGACGGTGTTCATCTTGTTGACCAGCACGCCGTCGACGTCGGCCGCCAGCAGCGGGTCCCAGTCGCGGCCCCAGACCACCTTGATGACGTTCCAGCCGGCGCCCCGGAAGTAGGACTCCAGCTCCTGGATGATCTTGCCGTTGCCGCGCACCGGGCCGTCGAGCCGCTGCAGGTTGCAGTTGATGACGAAGGTGAGGTTGTCGAGCTCCTCACGGGCGGCCAGGCCGATCGCGCCCAACGACTCCGGCTCGTCCATCTCGCCGTCGCCCAGGAAGCACCAGACGTGGCTACGGCTGGTGTCCTTGATCTTTCGGTTCAGCAGGTAGCGGTTGAACCGAGCCTGATAGATCGCCCCGATCGGGCCCAGGCCCATGGAGACCGTGGGGAACTCCCAGAAGTCCGGCATCAGGCGCGGGTGCGGGTAGGACGGCAGGCCCTTGAAGCCGTGCGACAGCTCCTGCCGGAAGGCGTCGAGCTGGGGCTCGTTGAGCCGGCCCTCCAGGAAGGCGCGAGCGTAGATTCCGGGCGCGGCGTGGCCCTGGAAGAAGACCTGGTCGCCGGACTCGCCGTGGTCCTTGCCGCGGAAGAAGTGGTTGAAACCCACCTCGTACAGCGACGCGGCCGAGGCATAGGTGGCGATGTGACCGCCGACGTTGGTACGGGCGTTGGCCCGGGTCACCATGACCGCGGCGTTCCACCGGATGTAGGCGCGGATCCGCCGCTCGACGTGCTCGTCGCCGGGGAACCAGGGCTCGCGCTCCGGAGGAATGGTGTTGATGTAGTCGGTGCTGCGCAGGCCGGGCACGCCGACCTGGTGCTCTCGAGCCCGTTCCAACAGGCGAAGCATCAAATAACGGGCTCGAGTGCGACCTTCCGTCTTGATGACGTTGTCGAGCGACTCGAGCCACTCCTGGGTCTCGCTGGGGTCGACATCAGGAAGCTGGCTGGGTAGGCCGTCGCTGATGACCGAGAAACGCTGGCGTCCGGAAGCCACTGGGTCTCGCCTTCCGAGGATGGACTTTTGTCTGGTGTAGGTCGTCTTCCATCCTGGTCGCTTACCCCGGAAAGTGCATCTCTACTAACCGGTAACCAGGAAGTCCCTGCTGGCAGGGGTATAAATGTGGCCTAGACCACCGATGGTAGGACGAATTTCTCCCAAAGGTTACATGGCCGCCGCTTCTTTCTGGAGGTTCGGGGCGTACGGAATTCGGACCCTCCGCGCTCAGCCTGGTCGGGAGAGGTGCGGGAGGCCGGTGTGACGGCGGATGCGGGTGTGCGGCGCGCCGTGGGCGCCACCGGTGGCCAGAAGTCGGCAGGGGAGTGTCCGCCGGGTCCCCGGGACGGGTAAAGAAAGATCGTTTTAGGTCGTCGGCATTGAGGGCGTACCCCCTTATACGGTGCGGCTCGGCGGCGGATGCGCGCGGCCGGTCACGTCCGGACCGCGCGTGGTCGTCGTCCCAGCTCAGGATGGATCGTAGGATCGGGTATGTGAGATCTCAGACAATCGAGGTGGTAACGGGTTCCCGCGAGCGGGTGCACGACATCACCTCCGAGTGCGAGACCTTCGTCCGGTCATGTGGGGGAGACGGTCTGCTGAACGTCTTCGTGCCACACGCGACCGCGGGGATCGCGCTGATCGAGCTCGGCTCGGGCAGTGACGACGACCTGGTCACGGCCTTGGGAGACCTGCTTCCGGCCGACGACAGATGGAGGCATGCGCACGGATCCAGAGGGCATGGACGGTCGCATGTCATGCCGGCTCTCATACCTCCGTACGCCACCGTCCCGGTCCTGTCCGGGCGGCTCGCACTGGGCACCTGGCAGTCCATTGCCGTTGTGGATCTCAATGTCGACAACCGGGAACGCCAGGTCCGTTTGTCATTTTTGTCGGACTAATTCATACGTAGCCCAGTCGTTGCCGTGGCGACCGTTGACGACCGAGGGTCACAGCGTGTGGACTGTGCCGAAGCACTTTGAGCACCGTGTAATCGCGGGGCCATTCAAGCAGGAGGGACAAACGTGAGCGCGACCGCGGGTCAGGCGCAGGGCGAACGCGGCCTGGCCGAACGACTCGGTCTCAAGCCGGGTCAGGTGGTGCAGGAGATCGGATGGGACGAGGACACCGATGACGATCTGCGCGACTCCATCGAGGAACTGACCGGCAACGAACTGGTCGATGAGGACTTCGAGGACGTCGTCGACATCGTGCTGCTGTGGTGGCGCGATGGTGACGGCGATCTGTTCGACGCCCTGAGCGGCGTGTTGACCAACCTGAGCGAGGGGGGCCAGATCTGGCTGCTCACCCCCAAGGCGGGGCGGGAAGGGCACGTGGAGCCAAGCGACATCGGGGAAGACGCCACGACGGCGGGTCTGTCGCAGACCAGCAGCATCAGTGCCGCTCCCGACTGGTCGGGAACACGGCTGGCCACGCCCCGGGCGCGCCGCTGAGGGTCCCGCCCTGCCGTACGGCTCGCGCGAGCCGTACGGCAGGATGATGGCGTTCACCGTCATCCGATGAAAGGACCTGTTGAACATGGCAGTCGAGGTAGGTTCCCCGGCTCCGGATTTCGAGCTGAAGGACCAGCACGGCACTCCGGTCAGGCTTTCGGACCACCGGGGCAGGAAGGTCGTGCTGATCTTCTACCCTCTCGCGTTCAGCGGCGTCTGCCACGGTGAGCTCTGCGCCATCCGCGACGAGTTCATCGCCACCGCGCCCGAGGACGTCCAGGTGCTGACCGTCTCGGTCGACTCGGTGTTCACCCACCGGGCCTGGGCGGATCAGGAGGGCTACACCTTCCCCCTCCTCTCCGACTTCTGGCCGCACGGACAGGTCGCCCAGGCGTACGGTGTGTTCGATGAGGACAAGGGGCTCGCCATGCGGGGCACCTTCATCATCGACGGCGAGGGCGTGGTCCGCTGGAGCGTCGTGAACCCGATTCCGCAGGCGCGCGACGTCGCCGAGTACCACAAGGTGCTCGCCGAACTTTCCTAAGCGGTGATCCGGCGGACGCTCACGAAGCGTCCGCCGGTCTCGACCTCTCGGAGGCGATCATGCCCTGCTTCTCCTGCGGGGCCAGGCAGACCGACCCGATCCGTGGCGCGAGTCCGTGGAAGCGCGGGGTGCGCCGGGAGGCCCAGGTGCTCATCTGCCCGGACTGCCAGCGCACGCACGATCTCGACCTCGACACGTGTTCCTCGTGCGGCTCGGTCGCCCTCATCTGCCGGCTCGGCGAGGTGGAGTGCCGCTCCTGCGGATCGGTACGGCCGGCCCGCGGTGGCGAGCCGCTCGCCGCCGCGTCCTGTGCGCCCGGCCTGTCGGACGAGGTCGAGGCCGCACTGAACCGCGTCCTTGGTCGAGCTCATTAATGCTCATAAGTCGTCTTTTAGTGCATTTATGAGCATGCAGGGGGAGCTGTTGATGTTCGCATGCGCTAGGGTCAGGCTCGGTCCCGCCCCTTCGACCTGCTGGATGCGTGCATGAGCTCCTTCGTTGTGGCCCTTGACGTCGGTGGCACGTCCATGAAGGGCGGCCTCGTCACCCGTTCGGGTGAGATCGTCCTCACCGACCGCCGGGCGACACCGCGCGACGAAGGTCCCGCCGCCGTCGTCGAGGTGATCCGATCCTTCATCGACGACCTCGCCACCGCGGGCGGCGGCACCGCGGCGGGGGTCGGCCTGGCCGTGCCTGGCCTGGTCACCGCGGAGGCGGCGCTCTACTCCGCCAACATCGGCTGGCGTGACGTCCCGGCCGCCGACTTCGTCCCCCTCGACGTGCCCGTCATGCTCGGCCACGACGTGCGTACCGGCGGCCTCGCCGAAAGCGTCCTCGGCGCCGGCCGCGAGATTTCCGACTTCCTCTTCCTGCCCATCGGGACGGGCATCGCCGGCGCGGTGATCCTCGGCGGCGAGCCGTACGGCGGGACCGCCGGATGGAGCGGTGAGATCGGCCACATCCCGGTCTTCCCCGACGGGGAGACGTGCGCCTGCGGCCAGATCGGCTGCCTGGAGACCTACGCCTCCGCCTCCGCGGTGAGCCGCCGCTACTCCGCCCTGGCGGCCTCCCCCGCGACGGCCGAGCAGGTCGCCGCCCTGACCGCCTCCGGCGACCCCCTGGCCGCGCAGGTGTGGGACGACGCGGTCGAGGCGCTGTCCCTCGCCCTGGCCACCTACACGCTCCTGCTGGATCCCTCCGCCATCGTCCTCGGCGGCGGCCTGGCCGAAGCGGGCCCCGTCCTGTCCGACCCGCTGACCGCCCGCCTCCGCGAGCGCCTGACCTTCCGTGCCGCCCCACCGCTCCGTCCGGCCGCCCTCGGCGTCAACGCCGGCATGCTCGGCGCGGCCCTCCTCGGCTGGCGAGCGGCCGGCGTCCCCGAAGTCGGAGCCACATGGTCGTTGGATGTGCTGAAATCCCCTCGCGTGCCGTAAGGTGTTATCCCGTCTGCCGGACGGGATCGTCTGCCGGACGGGATTTCCGGGGCGCTTAGCTCAGCGGTAGAGCGCTCGCCTTACAAGCGAGATGTCACTGGTTCGAACCCAGTAGTGCCCACCAGCCAAAACGCCCCGCATCCGATCTTCGGAGCGGGGCGTGAGTGACTAACTGGGTGACTAACTCCCGAAGATGTCGTCCATGGCCTCCGCGCCCTGCATGAGCACCGGGCGGATCTGCTTGCGGTAGACGGTCTCGGTGACCACCGTGTTGCGGTGCCCGACGAGCCGGGAGATGTCCTCGATCGGGACGCCCGAGTCCGACAGCAACGAGACGAAGCTGTGCCGCATCTCGCGGGGAGTCCAGTCGGTGCCCCGAAGCCCCGCCTTCTCGATGATCTTCCGGACGTCGCGCCGGACGTTGCCCGCACTCATGGGGGTTCCCTTTGAGGTGGAGAAGACGAGACCCTCCGTGTCAGCGAGCTTCCCGCCTGCCTTCTCCTGTTCCTCCCGGAGCGTCCGCAGCGCCTCGACACACCGCCGGGGGAGCTTGAGGGAACGGCGCGACTTGACGGTCTTGGTGTCTCCCTTCTGCCGCACCGACCGCCAGACATAGATCGCGAACTCCTCGTGCTCCCAGCCCGCGTTCGCCACCGGTAACCACGCCTTGCGCTCCTCATCGAACGCGACGACGTGGGACCACAGGAGCGCGCGTAACTCCTCGGTCCGGGCACCGATCAGCAGCGAGAGCACGATGTACGCCCGCATGCGCGCGTTGGCCTTCTCCGCCAGGGCGACGATGGCGTTGGCCTGTGCGAGCGTGAGCGCCTTGGAGACACGACCCTCACGCCCCTCAGGGATCTCGCAGAGATCGACCACGTTCCGCTTCACCTTGTCCCGGCGCATCGCGCTCTTGACCGACCGGTTGAGGATGCCGTGGATCAGCTTGAGGGACCGTGTGCTCAGCTCTTCCGTCTTGCCCGCCAGCCACCGGTCAACGTCCTCCACCGACAGGTCGCGCAGCTTACGGGCGCCCACCGCCGGAATCACGTGCTTGTCGGCGAACGTGGTGTACATCTTCACCGTGTTTGCCGACCGTCCGCCCAAGCCGTGCTGGAGCCAATACTTCACCGCGTCGGCCACCGTGTAGTTGGCCGGTGCGATGGCCAGCCCGTCTTCGTAGTCGCGGATGATCTCTTTGAGCTTCGCCTTGGCTTCGGTCTTGGTCTTGCCGCTGGCCTTCTTGACGATGCGCTTTCCGGCCGGGGTGTAGCCGACCGTCACCGAGGCAATCCAGCGTTCCCGTGTCTCGTCCCAGTGCAGGCCGCCGTCTCCCCGGCTGCGTCGTGTGGTCATGATGCCCTCGCTTCCTGTTCGAGTAGTGCGATGTAGTCGGAGATGGCCGAGTCCGGGATGAGCCGGGTACGGCCCTGGGTGACCGAGCGCAGACGGCCCGATCGGATCTGTTCGTAGATCACGCTGCGGCTCATGCTGAGCAGGTGCATGGCGTCGCATATGCGGTAGAGCCGCCGTTCGCCGGGCGGTCCGAGTGCTGTCATCCGTCCTCCCGCTCGGCGGCGATCTTCCGAGCGGTGGCGACCTTCTGCCGGATGTGCTCGGCCATGATCGCCTCACCGGGGGAGTAACCCGATCCGGCGAACCGCCAGTGACCGAGAACGAGGGTCGTCTCGTCGCCAAGGGGCGGAAGGCCGTGCCGTTCGCGTGCTTCGGTGGCCCGATGTGTTGCGCGAACCTGCCGGAGATCGCCGAGGGTGGTGGAGTAGCGGCGGGACTTCGTGGAGAAGTGGCCACGAAACCCCAGCATGTGCGCCCAAGGCCGGAGACGAAGAGCCTTGTACTCCGAGTGCGCACCTAGCTCCCAGCAGGTACGGATCATCTGTCGCGCGTGCTCGGTGACCGGGAGCGCGTCCAGGTGCAGCCCCGGCTTCAGGCCCGTCCCGTGGCAGCGCCCGCAGGACGCCATCAGGCTCAACCGACCCCGACCGCCGCAGGCAGGACACGACAGCCGGTGATCGACCGTGCCAGAGGCTTCGGCACCCTTCGTCGCGTACTTGGCGATGTAACCGGCCACCGCCCGCTCATTCAACCCGTCGGCACTCTGATCGAGCAGGATGGGCCGGATGTCGAGCTGATCGCCCCAAGCCAGATCCCACCGGCCGAGATCACTTGGGGGAGAGGCGACCGTGACCCGCCGGACCGCCGGAGGGATCGCCCGACTGAGCAGGTCATGATCAGCCCAGTCCGGAGGGATCTCACTCCCGCCGCCCGGACCGTCGAGCCTGACGATGGCATGGAAGTGCACCAGGCCGCGCTGCTGATACTCGGCCACCTTGGCGAACGACACCCGGACATGCTTGGCGAACTCCCGGCGGCTCAGCCCCGCCTCGCTGGCAAGAGTGCGCCGTACTTCCAGAGTGAATCGATGCCACAGCGCGCCCGCATGCGCCTGCCAGAGCACCGCGCCCACGTAGTCGTAGCATTGGCCGCATATGGGTTGCCCGAGCCGATCGTCTCCCGGCTCGTGGCGAGTATGGCAGCCGACCGGATGCCCGTGCTCACAGATCTTGTCGCGCTTGCGGGGACGGCAGGCCCGCAGCGCTCCGCCCTTCTCCCGCCGGGTGTGCACCGGTCCGAACGAGGGGGCCGTCAGGGTGACGAACGCCCGGGGATGCCCGCTCACCTCCTGCGGGATGCCCTTGCCGCCGGACAGGCCCGCCCGGATGAGTTGGAAGGTGTCGGCCCGGTAGACCTCTGAGCAGGACGGACACACCGACGCCCGGCGGTTGCCGCAGGCCACCAGTAGATGCCCGGACGGCTCATCCGTCGTGCGGTAGCTGTGCAGCACCTCACCGCTGGTCGCGTTGACGATCAGCGATTCGCCCGCCAGGTGCACCGGGTGGGCACACCCTCCGGTCCCGGCGACCATGGCGCGCCACCGGTCGTAGCCCGGATCGTTGATCACCCGTGCGAGATCGACCAGCCATTCCGGCTGCTGGTCAGCGGTGCGGTGCTGTGGTTCCTTTTTGTGGTTCATGACGTCCTCCTTCGCTCGCCTGCCAACAGGTGCTCCAACACGTGCTACGTCTTGGCCCATGTGGACATGGTAAACAACACGTGCTACCTCTTGTAAAGAGCAAACATGGAAGAAGAAGGGATCGGCATGACCGACGAAGCGAAGAGCGCGGCCCGCTGGCGAATCATCGCCGACCTCTTGCGCTCTGACGTGGTTCAGGACCACTACCAGCCCGGACAGGCACTCCCCGGCGAAGCGTTCCTCGCCTCCGAGTACGCCACCTCGCGTCCGACGATCCGCAAGGCCATCGCCCAGCTCGTCGGCGAAGGACTGCTCACCGTCGCTCACGGCCGAGGCACCTTCGTTCGCCCCACCCCCGACCGCCGCCTCATCCTCATGGGCGGCTCAGAGCGCGAAGACCTGCTCAGCCCCACCTACGCCCCCGCCAAGCAGGGATGGGAACACATCACCGTCGCCAGCGAAGCCGAACGCACCGCAGGCCGCGTCACCCCCAACTCGGCACTGTTCATGAGCCTCGAAGGAGCCAAAGCCGACGTGCTGGGCGTGCGCCGGGGCCGCATGGGCGTCTACCGCTACGCCTACTGGCAGCACAGCAAGACCCGCGCCCGCATCCACCTGTGCTCCTACCTTCTGGCCGACCAGGTCGCCACCATCACCGGCGAAGGCAGAGGTATGGAGATCAACTCCGAGATCGAGCCCCAGGACTACTACGCCCACCTGGAGCGCGCCCACGGGCCCCTGCGCTGGGTCACCTCGGTGCACACCCAGATGCCCTACGGCGAGACCTATGAAGACCTCAACATGGAACCCATCGGCACGCCTATGTTGATCGTCCGGCGCGTCATGCTCAGCCAGGACGGCCGCCCGCTGGAGTTCACCGAGATCGAAGCCCCCGGCGACCGCTTCGAAGTCGCAGCGGCCAGCGAACATGACCAGGCCGGATCAGACGGACAGGTCGCCCTCAGGGTGTAGTGGGCTCAGAGTTTCTTTACTGGTTCAAGGCGGCAGCGCTCCGCGCCGCCGCACGGCGGGACACGCCCCGCCGCCCCGGCACGGCCAGCGGGCCGGGCGTGCGGCCCTGGCGGCCGGTCCCGGCCCGCGCCAGCCGGGACGGCACGGCGTAAGCCCGCCGTCGCCGCACCGAACACCCGCCACAGCCGAACGAACCCGCCGCTCGTGGTACGCGCTGCCGCCCTGCCGCCTGCCGCCCCACCCTGTTCACGAGGGCACATGATTCACCTCTTGGGGGTTGCACAGTATGCCGCAATCATTTTCGCTTGCGGTTTCGCAAGCGGCTATTGCCATACCCTCTCGCTGCCTGTCGTTAAAGAAGTAACTTAATTCTGTAGTTGGGGCCTCCCGTCCGTGCTGAGCAGGCGATATTGCAGGTTATTTAGTCGGTCCGGCTTGTTGTTCAGGAAGGGTGAATATCTGATCCAAGCGCTCGATGTACCCTCTGGTGCGGTAATCTCCAAGCTCAAAGAGAAGCGCCCACCGTCATCTTCCAGGAGGCCGGTGGGCGCTAAAGCTCATCCCTGTATCTAGGAGCAGCTTCATGAGCAGGTTACCGCTTGGCCAGGGTCCGCTGCTGGTCACATGCGTAGTCGCATGTCTTGTCACCTTGCTTGTGATCATGGGGCATGGCAGTGAGGCATCGCTGGTGGTAGGGGCCGTTACCACGATTCTCATGATCTTCGTTGGCCGGTCGACGGAAGCCAAAGCCTCTCGCTCTGAGAGTCCCAAGGAAGCCGAGGCTCTCACGCTGGGGCGCTCAAAGGAGTGACTGTGAGCGGTCGGTCAGCCGCCTCTGCGCATGGTGTGCCGGGTTGCTGTAGGTGACTCCCCCGCCCCCGCTGCCTCATTGTTCGTGCCCCTCGGTCGGCATCAACTCCGTCTATACCTGTTGGGTGAGGGCTGGCGTGCACGTCGGGGGTGAACGGACACGCGAAGACGGAGTTGACACCTCGGTCGGGACACACAAACCGGCAGCTATCGGGGGCGGGGGAGGAATGGGCCGGGAATCCGCCGGGTGACCCCTGGCAGGCGTGGCGGCGTCGTCCCTCCAAACTCACGTCGCCACGCCCGTCTTATCGGGCTCTTCCAGACAGCAACGCCGTCCAGATCACCCGAGCTTCGCTGATCGGCCAGGTCGGTGTCTCGTGGACCTGGGGGCCGCCGTCGAGATGGACGGTTCGCCGGAGGAACACACGGCCTCCGCCCTCACACAGCTCATAGATCATGACCCGGCATTCGCAGGTCCAGGCAACTGAGCGCGTCCGCGTAAGTGTCGGATACGGCCGTCGCCAGTCCAACCGGATGTGGTCTTGTTGCGGCGTCGCCACATGTGGGCTCAGGCACTCACCGAGCAGAGTCATGATGCACACTCCGCGACGTCATCAGACCGTGGGGACGTCTTCCGGAGTTCTCCGTACCGGTGAGCGACGCAGCGGGCGACGGTGACCGGGTTGTCCACGCCGTAGGCCGTGTACAAGCGGCGGCCTGTCCTCTCCGAGATCTTCCCCGTCCACCAGCGGTAGACGAACCCGTCCGTCCAGACCAGAAGATCGGCCCACACCGAGACCAGGGCGACACCGTAACCCTCGTGGACATCGGCGGAGACGCCGCAGTGTTCGAGACCGCCCCGCAGTCGCTCGGCAGCCAGGGCGGCCGGGTATCGACGGGCTATATGTCTCCTCTCGGTGGCGCTCATGACTCCCGCCCCTCCTGGTCACGGAGCTGTTGGGCGAGGTCGGGGATGTCATCGGCATCGATCGTCTGGCAGAGGCCACGGCCTAGCTCTTCGTCCGTGAGATGCCGGCCATTCCGGGTAGCCCACAAACGGCCGGCGGAACTCCGCCATATGCACCAGCCGGGAAAGGCTGCCTGGAGATCTTCCAGAATCGCGGGGGTTGACATGGGGTAAGCGTCATTCGATTCGCGTGACGAAGGCACCACGTTCGGCAGACGTCCAGGACGTTTCAAAGTTAGAGTCGAAAACGTCCCTGACGTCCTCACCCTTCGAGGTGAATCGTGGCCAATGTCCCCTTACGTCGCGCAATGCTGGACGCGAAAGTAAACGATCAGCGCCTCGCGGACCATTGCGGGGTGGACGTCAAGACCGTGGCACGCTGGTTGCAGGATGAGGCGCGAATCCCGCATCTCCGGCATCAGTGGGCCGCCGCTGAGGTTCTAGGAGTTGATTCGGCAGTGCTGTGGCCAGAGGCGATCCGTAACACCGTGAAGACCGGCCCGGACCGGGAGGTCCTGACTGTCTACCCCTATCGATCGGCGTGCCCCAAGTCGATCTGGCGCAGCCTGATCAACTCGGCCCGCAACGAGATCGTGTTCGCGGGCTACACCAACTACTTCCTGTGGCTGGAACACCCCAATCTCGCCAAGGTCCTCAAGCGCAAGGCCGAGCAGGGCTGCAAGATCCGCTTCCTGATCGGTGATCCGGACAGCGAGGTCACCCGGCACCGGGAGGAGGTGGAGAACGTCCCGCTGACCGTCTCCACCCGCATCCGGATCACCCTGTCGGAGATCGAACAGGTTCGCGGGGTGCCCGGCATCGAGGCGAGGTTCGGCGACGAGCACATCGCCATGAGCGTCTTCCGCTTCGACTCCGAGATGCTGGTGACGCCACACCTGGCCAAGCTGGTCGGGCACGACTCGCCGATGTTGCATCTCCGTCGCTACCAGGACGACGGACTCTTCGACCGGTTCGGTTACCACGCCTCCGAGCTGTGGAGCAACGGCCGGAACGTCTGGGCCGAGGAGCCGAAAGAGCGCACCGAGAGCGCCAGTTCTGGGTGACCAACTGAGTGACAATCGCCCCGGACGACGCCGGACAACGGCGGACTGTCCTGGACCGTACGCCTAGGTCAGAGCCCATGTAGGCCCTGGCCGGGGACACGCTCTGATTGCCTTACAAGCGAGATGTCACTGGTTCGAACCCAGTAGTGCCCACCCAGGTCAGGCCTGCTTTTTAGGCCTAGCACGAAGATCGCTAACTTCCGATTGGGGGCGTTTTGGGAGCGGAGCCGCTTGGGGCTCCGATCTGAAGGCCTCCAGCAGCTCATCCAGAAGCGGCCGAGCGCCCTTCGGGGACTTGGCGGCGCAGGTTCGAATCCGGCCGAGAGCACTACCTGCTCCGCATACTCTGTGCGTGGGCCCCTGGGCGTGTGGACAACTCCCGGGCCCCACCTCATGCAGCAAAACGCCCGCCCTCCTTCGGGAGGGCGGGCGTTTTCGTGCTGTCTGTATAAGAGGGTGAGCCGACGAGGTACGCGCTACTTGCTGGCCTCTACGAGGTTGACGATGGCCACCGCAGCGCGGAAGTACTTGTTACGGCCAAGGTCGCCGATGGTTTTGATGTTGAACGCTTTGGCCAGTGATTCAGCGTCGGCGTCGCTGACTCCGGCCAGGGCGTTGACTGGGGCCTTGGGAAGCGCGTCTAGGTCGTACTTCTCATAGGCCTTGTCGAGCAGCTTGTCGAGATTGGCGGTAACAGTCATGGCGCACCTCCGTGTGAGCGTTTAGATGATGGGACTTGGCCCCACGGGGATGTTTTCAGCCTCGTCGGGATCCGCCCTGGATCGACCTTCGTGGCTGTCGAGAGCTTGATGGTGATTTGCCGATTCTGGGATCAGACGCTGCTTGGTGCCCGCCTCTGCCGCGGTTGCTCGTGGCACCCGCCTTCGGTGGTACAGCGGCGGGTACGGCCAGCGCGCTGGCCTGACTCCGAAAGGACAAGCGGCCCAGCCACGTGCGAAACCGAGATGCCCTGCTCACCCTCATGGGCGGGGCCGTTTCTGCGTTGGGTGGGATCACCAGCCAGTGCGGTACATCGTCCATGTGATGGCGGCTGCGGCTGCCCTGCGTTGGTAGCTGCGCAGGTGAGGGACACCAGGCGGGGCAGACTGTCGACTCATGCGAGTCCAGTATCCGGCGAACGCCGCCGCGTAGCTGGTGATCACATCTGGTTCGGCGAGGTCCCAGACCGACAGCCCTATGAGGGCTTTCTCTGCCGTTTGTGGGCTGTGTCCAGCCATGATCATGTGGGGGATGAGGTCGGCGATGTCTTGCCAAGCGGCGCCTTGGCAGGGTTGCGCCCAGTCCACGACGGCCGCAGTGGCGTCGCTCGTGATGAGCAGGTTGTCGGGCCGAATGTCTCCGTGGACCAGCGTGGTTCCATCGGCGTGTCTGACCCAGAGGGTTTCCAGGTCGGTAAGAGCCTGAAGGTGGCGTTGCTCCCAGCCGCCCAGATCATGGGGCGGCGATGTGGCCAGGTCGCCCCAGCCATGCAGCAGACGGGCCCGGCTGATGGAGGCAAGCGGAAGATGGGGCAGCGGGTTGGGTGTCAGCAACGCGGCCATATCGGACAGTGCTGAGGCAACGGTAAAGATATCTGGTGAGCCGGGTGTTAGGTCAGGGTGCCGACCGTCGATGTCGTCGAAGATCAGAATGACCCATCCGGCTGCGGTTCCGTGCCACCGTAGGCGCGGGCTTGGCGTATTACCGGGAAGGTGGCCGGCGGTTTCAGCCTCGGTCCGGTACTTGGCGGCCAAGACATGGTCGTTCGGGATGGCTTTGATGAATACCCGGCCGTTGGTGAGGATGAGCCGGGCAGCGACTCCTGGTGTGAAGCCGCCGCTTTGGACGTCGGCCCTGATGATGGCCGAGCCAAGGTGGACGGTGACGAAGTCGCGTAGCTCGTGGGGGAGTTGCTCCCAGGAGGGGCGTACCGCGGTGGAGCCGAGTGGACGGTTGCTGAACTGGTCGAATGACATGGGAAGTCCTGCACGTTTCGGGATGGTCGGCGAATGTCACCAGCGCCGAGCGGGTGAGGCGGTGCCTCGTTTCAAACGATCGGGGGCCGCCCGGCGCGGGTCAGCCGCAGTACGGTGACCCAGGACATCGGCCGGCGCTGCCCGTGCCCACCTTTGAGGCCTTCCCACAGGCCACGGGCCCAGACGGCGAGGTTCGCACGGGAACGGATCCGGACGATGCTGAGCAGCGTCCAGATCGCCAGGTAGACGGGAATCAGCGGGGCGGGTAGGCGGCGGTAGGCGAGCCAGACGCGGTTGCGGGCGACGAGGCGGTAGTAGGTGGCGTGCCGGGCCGGGTCGGTGGCGGGGTGGTGGATGACGACGTCGGGTGCGTACCAGCCGGTGCGGCCCAGATCCCACAGCCGCCAGCTCAGGTCGATGCCCTCGTGGAAGAGGAAGAAATCGCCGGGCCAGCCGCCTGCCCGCTCGTAGTCGGCGCGGCGCACGAGGACGACGCCTTCGGCCATGACGGTGATGGTGCCGGGCCGGGTAGCGTCGCCGGCGCGCAGCCGCGGGACCCAGCGGCGCATGGTGACGCCGGTGTCGGGGTCGGCGATGCGTGGCTGGATGTAGGCGGCTTCAGGGTGGCGGCGGGCTTCGGCGGCGAGCCGGGCGAGAATGTCGCGGGCGGGGAGGACCGCGTCGTTGTCGAAGAAGAACACGAACTCGCCGCCTGGCTTGGCCAGGGCGTCAGCGCCAACGTTGCGCCCCTGAGGGATGCCTTCGTTGACGGGCAGGGTGACGGCGCGCACGCCGGCGGGTACGTGGTCGGGCTCTATCCCGTTGCCCACGATGACCACGCGCAGCTCGACGTTCTCCTGGGCGAGGAGAGATGCCATTGCCTGCGGGAACTCGGCGGGTCGATCGTTCATGGTGAGGACCACCACGTCGATGGTGGTCGTCGGGCTGGTCATCACGTCTCCCGGACAGGGTGAACCGCGCTCGGCGCGTAGGAGCGGTGCCACCTGCTGGGGGACGAGCAAGGTGGGCTTGTCAGGTGTGGTTCGCCTCGTCGTAATCGGCTCACCCTAGCGCCGCATCAGCCGGACGTCGCCCAGAACGCGCCGGTCCAGGATGCCCCTCCGGGTGCCCCACCACGTGGGGGCCCGGTTCTACTTCCCGGGTCGTCCGAGCTGGTGGACGGTCCAGCCCGTCGCGCGCCAGGGCTCGGGGTCGAGGGTGGTGCGGCAGTCGATGAGCAAGGGGTTGGCGGGGCGGTCCACCAGGGCTTGGGGGTTGGCCTGCTGGTACTCGGGCCATTCGGTGGCCAGGACGACGAGATCAGCGCTGTTGAGGGAGGCAGGCAGGTCGTCGGTGTAGTCGAGTTCGGGATTGCGAATCATGGCCGTGGCCACGGCCTGCGGGTCGTGCACAGTGACGATGCCGCCGGCCCGCTGGAGGGCATGGGCGAGGGCGAGGGCCGGGGATTCACGCACGTCGTTAGTGCCGGGCTTGAACGCCGCACCCCACACGGTGACCCGGGCTCCCCTGACCGGCCGGTCACCCAGGGCACTGGTGATGAGGCCCATGGCCACGTCGATACGGGTCTCGTTGATTTGCTCGGCGGCGAGCAGGAGGCTGGCGGCCCGGTCGGCGCCGAGCTGCCGGGCGGACGCAGTGAAGGCGCGGAGGTCCTTGGGAAGGCAGCCGCCGCCGTAGCCGATGCCGGGCCTCATGCCGCCGGCGCCGATCCGAGGGTCGATGCCCAGGATCTCCACGATCTTGGAGATATCGCCGCCCGCGGCCTCGCACATGTCGGCGACGGCGTTGATATACGAGATCTTCAGGCCGAGGTAGCTGTTCGCCGCGCCCTTGGCGAGCTCAGCGGTCTGCGGGTCGGTGATGAAGATCGGCACGCCGGTGTCCAGGATGCCGGCGTAGACCGCGCGGATCGCCTTCTCGCCCTCGGCGCTGGTGACGCCGGCGATGAGCCTGTCCGGGCGCAGGGTGTCCTCGACCGCGTGGCCCTCGCGCAGGAACTCCGGGTTCCACACGACCTCGACCGCGCTGCCGGCGGGGGCCAGGCGCTGCGCGAGGGCGGTGACCTGGACGGTGGTCCCGACGGTGACGGTGGACTTCCCGACGATCGTGCATGGTCGGTGGAGGTGGGGTGCGAGCTGGCGGATCACGCCGAAGACCTGTCCGTTGTCGTAGGAGCGGCCGTCGGCGTCGATAGGGGTTCCGACGCCGACGAAGTGCAGTTCGGCGACGGCGGCGGCTTCGCGGATGTCGGTGGTGAACCGCAGCTGGCCGCTCGCGGTGTGGCGTGCCAGCAACTCGGGCAGGCCGTCCTCGAAGATCGGACACTCGCCGGCGTTGAGTCGATCGACCTTGGCCCGGTCGACGTCCACACCGATGACTTGGTGGCCGAGGTGGGCCATCGCCGCCGCGTGGGGGATGCCGAGGTGACCGCAGCCGATCACGGAAACAAGCATTGCGAGTCCTTGTCTGTTGGAGTCCGCGGGGCTCACTGTCTGTCGGAGTCTGCGGGACGCACTCCAGGAGCGCCCCGCAGTGACGCTATCGCGTAGAGATCGCGAGCCGGGGGACTTCAGAGCACTGGGAGGACCTTGGTTTCCAGCAGCTCACAAAGCCGCGACAGCACGGGAATCGCCTCCTGTCGGATCACGATGTCGCCTTCCCGCGCCCCCTCGATCGGGTACTCCTTGAAGACGCCGTTCTCCTCCAGACCCTCCGGGTCCACGTAGAAGATCTTCATGCTCTTCTCGCGGGCCCGCGCCTGGACCGCGCGTCGATCGGCGTGCAGCCCGATTACCAGAAGCGCCTTCGCTTCCGGCAGCAGCGGCACGGGCGGGATCTTCTGGTCGTAGCGGCGGACGAACACCTCCGGCAGGCCGGCCCGCGCGCTGAGGACGTCGAAGTTGTGCGTGATGACCGGCCCCACCATGTGCCCGGCATCGTGCAGCGCCTTGAGCATGTGGTGCGCGGGCGTCGGCTCGGCAAGGAAACACGCCTTGAACATCCGTACGAGGTCGGCGGCCTTGCCTGTCGCGTCGAGCAGCATCTCCCGCACGAGCGTGTCGTTCTCCGGGCTCATGGTGAAGGGGTGCGACTGGGTCAGAGTGTTGTCCTTACGTGCGGTCACTCGGTAGACCTCGTGGAGGTAGTGGAGAGGCGGGATGCCCGCCTCGATGGAGGTACCGCAGCCGAGCTCCACCTGGGACGGCAGGTAGTTCACCAGCTCCGACAGATCGTTGGCGATCGTGGGCTCGCCGCGCTGTTCCTTGATCCGGATACCGCCGGCCAGCACGTCCCAGGGCAGGTTCCGCACCGTGCGCGGCGGATCGAAGCCGTCCGAGGTGATGCAGACGTCCACCGAGTGGAACCCGTCAGGGGTGTCGCGGCCAGCGCGCTCGTCCTGCGGGTGCTCGTCGTACTTGGTGATGGTGACTCGCAGGTCTCCCTTGCGGTAGCTGTCCGTTTTCGCGCGTCACCGGCCCTCCGCGAGCCAGGAGTCGAGGCCGGTGAGGTAGGAGCCGATCTCGGCGACCGGTGCGGTGAAGGAGTGGTACAGGTACAGGTCGGTCAGCACCAGACGCGGGACGGGGTAGGTGTAGTCGAGGCCGTACTGGTAGCGGTAGTGGACGATGCGGCGGCGGCCGCTGTTGTCCTTGTTCCATCCGGACTGGGTGGCATTGGCCGGGTCCTGCGTCCGGCGCCAGATTCCCTCCTCGATGCTTCGGGGCCGTTCGTGGCCGTCGCCGGCGAAGTGCTGTTCCCAGGTGAGCACCTGCTCGGGGGTCAGCTGCTCGATCACGGGGTAGGGCAGAAACACGGTTGCCTCCTGGGTTCGTTCATCGGGTGTCGGCCGGTTGGGTGGCCCGGCCTGACCGTTTCAGTGCAGGGCGGTGGCCGCGTCGCGTAGCGCGGCGGCCAGGAACTCCAGGTCCTCGTCCGTCGAGATCAGCGGCGGGGCGACGACCAGGCCCTCGCTCTTCGGGTGGCCGGCGCCGGTGAACGGGTAGAAGAACGCGCCGCGCTTCTCGGCCTCCGCCATCAGCGGCCAGAGCAGGCCGGGGGCGAGCTCCACCCCGTACAGGTGCCCGAGGCCCCGCACCTCCCGCACACCGGGCAGGTCGGTCAGCGCCCGCAGCGCCGCACCGAGCCGTTCGCCGCGGGCCCGGAACGCGTCGAAGTCCATCAACTCCAGCTCGTCCAGGACACCGAGGCAGGCCGCCGCCTGGAGGGGGTGCGCGGCCATGGTGCCCATCGCGGGCAGGGGGTCCGCGTCCTCGTGGCGGATCAGCGGTGCGAGCTCGGGGGCGACCAGCACCGCGGCCATGCCGGTGTAGCCGGCGCCCAGGCCCTTGGACAGGATGACCAGGTCCGGTTCGGCACCCGCCCAGTGGTTGCTGGCCAGCGGCGTGCCGGTGCGCCACAGCCCGGTCAGGACCTCGTCGTGGATGACCAGGACGTCCCGCTCTCGGCAGATCTCCGCGACGCGCTTGAGGTAGCCGTCGGGCGGCACATAGGCGCCGCCGGTGGTCCCGTTGACCGGCTCCAGCAGGACGGCGGCGACGTTCTCCGCTCCCCTACTGTCAATCGCCTTGGCCACCTCGTCGGCGCACGACGCGTCGCACGGCGCCTGGCCGTGGCTGTGGGTGGGCGGGTAGGGCGCCGGGAACGCTGGGCCGAGGTCGAGCGCGTCCTCCGGGCGGGGCCGGCGAGCGTGGTTGCCGGCCAGCGCGAGGGTGAGCGCGCTCATCCCGTGGTAGCTCAGATCGGAGGTGGGGATGTCGCAGCGGCGCTTGCCGCCGCGCACTCGGGCGATGTTGCGGGCGAGGCCGACGGCGACTTCGACGCCGAGCGTCCCGCAGGTGACCAGCGCGATGGAGTCGTCCGGCCGGCCGACGGCCTCGCACAGGCGCCCCACCAGCTCCATCTGGATGTGAGGCTGGACGACGGCGGCGCCCCCGAAGGAGTACTTCGGGAACTGCTGCTCGATGCGGGCGAGGACCTTGGGGCTGCTCTGCCCGACGTTCGCGCAGAGCAGGCCGCTCGATCCGTCGAAGATCCGGGTGCCGTCCGCGCGGTGGAGCCAGGGCCCGCTCGCGGCCACGACCTCGAAGTCCGGCATCGGCCTGGTGGAGGTCAGCAGCCGCTCGCGGCGGGGGGTCAGGTCCATGGGCAAGTCCCTTCTGAGTGTGCTCACTTGGCTTTCCTCGCGCGGCCGTGGTGCCGGGCTGCTCGGCGGGGATCGTGGTGTCGAAGAGCCGGGCGCTCTGCTGGGCGGGCACTGCCAACGGTGGGGCCGAGAAGGCCGCCGGAGAAGACGCGCGGGGTTGCTCTCGGTTGCCTCCGGGCCGTGCCGTCTTCCCAGCGGCCCGGTCGGCGCGGAGACTGGAGACCCTTTCCTGGGGGAGGTAGAGCGCCCGTGATCACAGCCACCGCCGTCGAGTGCCACCCGCTCACCACGCTGATGGCCCGGCACAACCTGACCGCGGCTCGCTACCTCAAGCGGGTGGCTGACCGTCACCTGGCCCTCGGGTTCGGCGCGATGGCCTACCGCAAGGAAAAAGCCTGCCGGTGGACGCAAAAGGCGTAACCCCGGAGAGGACCGCGCTGCTGGCGATCGCCAGCCTGCACGGCATCGACCTCGCAGACGTTGACCGGTACGGCTGGCCGGACTTCCTGCTGCTGGCCCTCGATGACGACCGGACCGTACTGGAGTCACCGTGGACGGTGGCGGGTACGGTGAACTCACTGACGGATATGGGAGGTCCCGTGGACCGTCGCGGCTTTCTGATCGCTACCACCAGCACGCTGGCCGCGGCCGTCGCGCAATGGCGCACCGCCGAACCAGCCCTGGCGGTCACCGACCGCAGGCGCCGAGTCGGCGCCGAGGCCACCGCCCTGTTCGATGTACGCCTCGACGCCCTGCGCCACCTCGATGACACCGTCGGCGCCGGCCACGTCTACGACGCCGCCGTCTTGGAATTGCGGCTGATCACCGACCTCCTGAAAAACGCCTCCTACACCGAAGCAACCGGACGGCGTCTGTTCGCAGCCGCAACAGAGGCATCCCGCCTGGCGGGCTGGTGCGCATACGATCACGGTCGCCGAGCCGCCGCCGAACGCCACTTCATCACCTCCCTGCGCGCCTCCGCCTGCGCGAAAGACCCCGCCCTGGGAGCGGTCACCCTCGCCTTCTGGGCCAATCTGCGCTACAACGCAGACGACCTCAACGGCGCCCTCCACCTTGTCGAAGGTGCCCTCGCCGACCGCCGTAAGATCTCATCGCCCCGCGTGATGGCCATGCTCCACGCCCGCGCAGCCCGCGCCCAGTCCAAAGCGGGCGAGCCCACCGCCGCCTGGCACCAGGTCGACGCCGCTTTCGACGCCTACAGCCGAGCCGACAACCCGCAGGCGGACCTGCCGTCGATGTACTGGATCAACCACGGTGAACTCCATCAAGTGGCCGCCAGCTCCGCCCTCAGCCTCGGCGAGCATCGACGGGCTCTGGAAAACTTCGACGCTGCCCTCACCCACGCCGACCCATACGACACCGCACGCGAAACCCGGGGCGCCGTCATCTACCAGGCCCGCAAAGCTGAAGCTCATCTAGCCATCGGCGACATCGACGCTGCCCTCGACATCGGCCACCAGGTCATCACCACCATGGGCGGCATCGACTCCGCCCGCACCACCAGCACCCTCGAAGAACTCCGCGGACAGCTCGCCGGCCACCAGCACATCCCCACCGTCCGCGACTTCCTCGACTACGCCGGGAAGGGCTCGCCTGGCCAGATCGAGCGTGTCGAGCTGTAGCCGCCTTTTGCGGATCCCGGCTCCCTCGCCGGAACCGAGGCTGGCCAGCAGAGAAGCCCCCGCCCAGCATGGGCGGGGACTCCTTCGTTCTGGGCTCAGCTGGTGCGGTACTCCACCCATGCTCGGCATGCCGCGGCGGTTCGCTCCCGCTGTGCCCGTAGATGCGGTGGGCCGATCTGCCCCATGCGGACGGCGAACAGCGCTCGGGCAGCTGCCAGTGCGGTGGTGGCGTCGGCAGGAGCCGAGCCCCACGCGGGTACCCGGGCGGCGACCTGCTCAGCCTCGGCGGGCGTGTGGCCGGCGTCGATCAGCCGAGGGATGAGCAGCGCGACGTCCAGCCAGGCCGCACCCGAGCAGGCCATCGACCAGTCGACGATCCGCGCGCGCCCGCTGTCGACGAGCAGGTTGTCCTTGTGCAGGTCGGCATGGAGCAGCATCCCCCCGACGAACTCGTCCAGGTTCAGGCTCTTGATGAGAGGCTCGTAATGGCTGAGCTCAGCGGGAGAGTCGGTCAGGAGCTCCTCGGCCACGCGCAGGAGCCCGCGGATCTTTCCGGCCACAGGTGGGGCGGGCCACGGGCACGGGACGGAGATGGCGGTCACCGCGTCTAACACGGCGGGCAGGTCCGGCGATCCGGGGGCCAGGTCCGCAGGGCGGCCGGGCGCGTGCTCGAACAGAAGCACATGCCAGTCGGCGACATCGGCCGTCCACCGCAGGCGGGGGGCGGGGAGGCTCGCCGGCAGCGCCTGGTTAGCGGCGCGCTCCCGCAGCAGATGGTTGGCGACAGGCGCAGCGGCGGGAGCCGCCTTCACGAAGAAGACGGCCCCCTCAGCGGTGCTGATACGTGCGGCGATTCCACAGGTCAGGCCAGCCGCCGCTGACCAGACGTCGGTGACGGCGCCGACCTGCTCCTGGATCGCCGCGCGTGCCTGCTCAGGCAGGTCAGCCCAGCTTCTTCGGGCTGTCATAGCAGCCCGCGTGGCACTGGTTGCACTTGCTGGTGCACTCGGCCCCCTTCGGCCAGAGGTTCTTGTTGACCGGGTACCCGGCCGCCTCGATCGCCGCGATGGTGACGGCGAGTGCTGCTCCGCCTTCGGTGCCCTCGACGTCGTCGGGGGTGTGGTGGATGAATCGGCCGGCGACATCCTCGCAGAAGCGAGCGTAGTCCTCGGTGTACATCAGGAAGGTGTGCCAGCCGATGTCGACGAGGTCGGACGGGCCGAGGCTGGCGCCGGGGTTGACTGCACAGGTGCCGAGGAAGGCGAGCGCCTCGGTCATGATCTGCTCGGCCTGGTGGGCGTGCTCGGGGTGGTCGATGCGGATCCGCCCGACGAGCCGATTGAACAGCTCCGGCGCGATGAGGGTGCGGGGGCTGGTGAGGGTCGGGCGTTCTGCGGTGACAGTCATCTCGTCTCCAGAGTTGATGGTGCCGTTGATGAGACCCGATCTGCGCCCCTGCCTGGGATCCGTCCCGGGGTGAATCGCGGGGGCACGCCAACGACGCTAGGTATCCGAGTGACCCCGCATCAATGATGTTGCGCTATGTTGCTTGAAACTCACTCGCAGCGATCTGTAGGAGGTCGCGGGCTGCTTGCCCGTACACCGCGACGGTGTGCAGCGCCTCGAACGCTTTCTCATACACCTGCACGTCCGAGGGCGCCTTGTGCTGGACCTGGCCCGGCACCGTGTCCACCCGCACCCGGTCGGCGTCGTAGATCCAGAAACTCTCCGGCGGCATCATGGCCGGCCGTGCCGACGCCGGGATGATCCCGAACGACACGTTCGCGACACCGGTGGTCAGCTCGACGAGCCGGTCGAGCTGAGCAGCCATGTCCTCCGGTTCGACAAGCGGGGTGCGCAGCGCCTGCTCGCCGACGATGAACGCGAACCGCTTATCGCCGTTCCTCAGGATGTCCTGCTGCTTGAGGCGAGCCTCCACCGCGGCGTCGAGGTCGTCGGGGATGCCCCGCCAGTCGATGATGGTCCCCAGGTGGCCGCGAGCGTACGCCTCGGTCTGGATCAGGCCCGGGATGGCGGAGTGCTGCCACACCCGGAACCGGCGCGTCTTGTCATATAGCGGTAGGAACGAGCGCTGCACGTGGCCGAGGCCGGTCTCCTCCAGGCGCCGCCATTCGGTGTACATGGCCTCGACGTTCTTCGCTGCCGCGATCAAGTCAATCACCTGTTCCTCTGCTCCGCATGCTGCGCACCAGGCGCGGATGTCGTCCTGGCTGGGGAGCTGCTTCGCGTTCTCGATCTTCGAGATCTTGGTGTGGTCGATTTCGGTCTTCACGGCGAGAGCCCGGCCGGTGAGGTTCGCATCCAGGCGGAGCGCTTTGAGCCGTGCGGCGAGGATGCCTTTCGCTTCATCGATGCGGGAGGTACCCACTGTCACCTCATCATCGCTGCTGGGGGATTGGTTCACCTGGGACGGTACGCGGCGTGTTGCGCAGTGTCGCTAGATGTTGCGAATGGTTGCGATGATGTGGCATGCGGGACAGGTGATCGAAGGCCCCGGCTCCCCTTGCCGGAGCCGGGACCGGGTAGCTGGAGGGCATGGTCCCCGGGGGCGGACGTCAGCGGGCGGTCTCGGAGGCTTGAGCGAGGTGCTGGACGTGCCGACGGATTCTGTCGCGGTCTTCAGGGAAGGCGCCTTGCCAGTTGTGTTCCAGCGGGATCCAGGCGGCTGGCTGTCCGCTCTCCCCAGATAGGGGGAGCCCGCGGTCGACGATCGCCGCATACGACAGTCCCAGCGTTGGCGACCAGTCCGAGCGGTAGGCGCGGACGGAGACGGCCGCTGGCGTCGGCAGCAGCTCCGCTGAAATGCCTGTCTCCTCCAGCAGCTCGCGGAGCGCCGCTTGGCGTGGCGTCTCGCCCGGTTCGACCTTGCCGCCGGGTGGGACCCAGCCGCGCCACCGGTGCCTGATCAGCAAGACATGGCTGAAGGTGTGGTCGGTGACCCAGACGTCCGCAGCGAGAGGCTCCATCGGCCTCGTGCGGGCATCCTCCAACCAGGCAAGCGCGTCGTCGAACTCCATCGCAGCGATGCGGGCATCGGCTACCGCCGCGTCCAGGGTCACGGGGATCACTCGCGACACCTTATGTGGACCTCATGGGAGCTGGTGGGACGAGAGATGCCGTTTCGAGGTTAGTCCGGCGCTCGGTCCCGCCTCCTCTCGCCGGAGGCGGGACCGGACTGTCAGCCGTCGGTGAGCCGTTCGGCCTCGTGGTGGAGTACCTCGGCCAGGACGAGCTCTACCCAGAGACCGTCCGCGAGGGCGTCGAGTGATGCCATGATCCCTCCTCACAGAGGGGACGTGTCACCCCTATGCCCGGATTACGGGCGCGCCGGAACCGATCCGGACAGTAGACAGTCCCTGCCCGTGCTGAGTGGGGCTTCTCGTCGCGAAGGGGGCAGCTACTCCTCGATCCGCGCGCCGAGGGAAGCGGGCGGAACCAGGTGAGCGCATGCATCTGCATGTGAGATGAGAACGAACTTTCCATCCCATCGGTCCACGAGGTGCTCAACGAGGCAAGAGCGTCCTTCCTGATCAGGGACGCGGGTCCAGCAGGGGATTTCCTCGCCGATGGTGTTGTCGATGAGCTTCACGGTCGCCTCCTCGGCGAGCACGCTCACGCGGCCGGGTAATCACGCGCTGGCGGTCAGCAGGATGCCCTCGTTACTTCAGCGCGGTACGGCAGGGGACTGCTGCAGGGACAGGCCGATAGCGGCAAGCCTTCGTTTGACTTCCTCGACATACATGGGACCGTTGCGCTCGATCGCCAGCAGACCCTGCTCACTGTGAGCGACCAGCTCGCCATACGTGTTTATGCCCGCACGCTTAAGAGGGGCGTACGCCCGCACCGTGAGGCCAAGTTCCTCAAGGGGCAGCCTGGCGTATTTGTCGTTCAGCGGGGAGCTTGTGGAGGGCATCATGTCTCTTCTTTGTGCTCGTGGCTACTCCGCGCTGGAGAAGCGTAGGTAACGCATTATGCGGCTACTGTTCGCCGAACGCGGGCGCCTGCATGATGGCCGCGACCTCTTCGTCGGAGGCTCCGGCGATCTGAGCTCGCCATGTCCGGCGGGAATCGTCCGTGAGACGAGTCAGGGCTGCTGTGAGGCCATCGTCATCCATGCCGCCATACTCGCGCCGCGGGATGATCGTCCGCAGGGGCGGTAGCGCCTCGGAGGAAAGGCGAGGCCCGTTGGCCGCACGCCAGGGCCTCACAGGGTTGGACGTCGGCCGGGTGCGGGAGGTTCACACCGAAACCGAATCGGACTCGGCTACGGCTTCCACTCCGGCTGGTAGTCGGAGTGGTCGGCGTACGGCAGGGCGAACAGGCGGAGGTCTTGGCCGGCGCCTGGCTCGATTGGCGAGGCGAGCATGTCCTGCGCCAGCTCCAGCATCCGCCACTTGGCCTCGATGTCGCGGAGCACGCGGGCCGGGTCGTGGCGGGCGATGTGCGGGCCGACCTCGCTCCACACCTCGGCGACGGTCTCCTCGCCGAGGGAGAAGATCGACGTAGCCTCGCTGTCGTCTGGGTCGCCTTTCACTAGACCGAAGGCCGGGTTCCACCACCAGGACTTGCCGTACACCGCGGAGGCGAGGCGGGCGTCAGCCTCCTCCTCGCCCCAGCGGGCGCGCAGGAACGCGATCAGACCGTCCATGAGGTGAGCGTACGATCCACGGGCACCCCGCGACGGGCGGATACGGAGACGTCCCCATTCGAGGGTGGGTTGCCCGCATGTATGGCTGCTGCCTGGCTCTCATAGCCAACCGGCCGGCATTACCTCTCTTCACTGGTCCGGAAGCGAGCGAGATCATCTACGTTGCCTGGTTTCGGAGCTGATCGAACACCGGATTGCTGGTGCACGCTGCAGCAACTTTCTCCCCGCTGAGGTCACACTGAGCAAGCCCTCGCATACATAGAAATGATCTTTGCTTTTACTTCGACCTTATGTAAAGATCACCCGGTTTGCTACAAACGTTCGAGAAAGGTCGGAGTGAACACACATAGACCGAGGCCCGGCGTGTTAGCCCGCAGCTACCGCCGCACCTCCCTGATAGCCGCTCTGGGGCTATCTACCTCCCTGATGGCAGCCCCCGCCATCGCAGAACCGACTCCCACCCCCTCACCTCCCGCACCTGCCTCTTCCAAGGCGACGTCGACGGCTTCCCCCAACCCGGTGGACGTGGCACAGCAGGAGGCGAAAAAGCAAAACAAGCGGATCGAGATCGATTCCTACCGGGCTGAGAACTCGACCACCTACGCCAACCCCGACGGCAAAACGCTCTACACCGAGCTGCACTCCACGCCCATCCGGGTCCAGAAAAACGGGGCGTGGCAACCGATCGACACCACCCTGGTCGAGCACGACGGGGTCATCACGCCCAAGGCCATTAAGGGAGAGCTGACTCTGTCGGCCGGTGGAGACACCGCGCTGGTGGAGGTCGCAAGCGACAAGGGCAAAGCCACCGTCTCCGCCACCGCCAAGCTGCCCAAGCCGCAACTGGCCGGCAACGTCGCCACCTACCCGTCGGCCTATGGCGAGGGCATCGACCTGGTCGTCACCGCAACGCCCACCGGTTTCCAGCAAGAGGTTGTCTTCCGTCAGCGACCCACAACCAAGCTGAAAATCCGCATCCCCGTTGACCTGCCCAAGGGCATGAGCTACGGCAAGGACTCTTCCGGACGGCCCACCCTTCTCACCGCCAAAAAGGAAAAAGAGACCACCGCTGTCACGGCCGCGCCAATGACCGACGCGCTCGCCGCGAAGGACCCCGACGCCGGCCGCACCGCCACCGCCACCACTGTCGTCGAGCAAAAGGCCGTGGGCCAGGCGCTGGTGATCACCCCGGACGCCGGTTTCCTCGCCGACCCCTCGGTCACCTTTCCCGTCACGGTGGCCGCCGCTTCCGATACCTGGACCGGTACCGGCGTCGACGGTGACACCTACATCAACAGCGGCACCCAGGGCGATGGCAGATTCAACAGCACCAAACCCGACCTGATCGCCGGTAAGTCCAACAGCGGCAGCGTGACCTGGCGCGCCTTCATCCGCTTCAACATCGCCAACACTCCACTGATGGGCGGCACGGTCGAAAACGCCGACCTGCGGCTATGGAACCACGACTCCAACACCTGCGACTCAGAGATCAACTCCGGCATCCTCGCCCAGCCGATCATCACCGACTGGAATATCAACACGCTGACCTGGAGCAGCCAGCCGCAGACGACTGCCAGCGCTCAGGTCGGCAACAAGGGTGCCTACGACGCAAGCTGCCCCAATCGGGGTGAGGGCGAGCTGTACTACTCCATCGAGCAGATGGTTCAGGGCTGGATGGACGGCCAGCACGACTACGGTGTCCGGCTTCGCTCCGTCAGCGAAAGCGACCTCACCAACTGGCGCTGGTACCGCTCCTTCGAATACGGCGGCTATGACGGCTGGCCGGGCAGCCCTCGCGGACCTGTTCTCTTCGTGAACTATCAACCAGCGGCGGAAACGTACGTAAGCATGTGGATGGGCTCCAGTAAACCGCTGCAGTCCATGCCGAGCTACGAAGAGGCGGTGGCCAAGCAGATCACCGGGTACCAGGGCATTCCCGATCTGCCTGGCCGGACCATTGAGCAGACTAATACTGACAGCGGAACCGACGACCCGTACGAAGTCGACAGGGACGCGCTCCAGCCGCTGCCCGGAGAAGACCCGACCCAAGTGTCGGAGGCGCCTTGGCCTACGACATCGCCGATCCCGACGCCGCAACCCGATTCGACACCACCAGCAGTTAAATCGACCATACCGGAAGGAAACGCCACGGACATTCCGGTGGACGCCCGGATGATCGCTGAGTTCACCGAGGCGGTGACCGGAGCGCGGATGTCGCTTACTGACCCTGCGGGCGTCGCCATTCCCGGCGACCAGGCGCTGGATCCCACGAATGGCGTCATTGCTTTCTCCCCGCATCAGAATCTGCTGGGCGGCGCCGTTTACACGGCCACAATCCAGGGAGCAAAGGATCTTCAGGGCAACAGCATGTCCACGCCGTATACCTGGAGCTTCACCACGGCGGCGCCCGATACCACGCCACCAACGATCAAGGAGACGACTCCCGCGCGCGACGCCACTGGTGTCGCGACCAACACACCAATCAAAGTGGTGTTCAGCGAACCTGTAGCAGATGCCCGGGTGAACATCAAGGATGCCTCCGATGCTTCCCTTTCCGGAAGCTTCACTATGGACGCCGGAAACACCATCTTGACGTTCACTCCAGAGAGCCGTCTGGCGTCGACATCGCGGTTCGTCGTCGACGTTACCGGCGCCAAGGACGTCACGGGCAATGTGATGGAGGCCTATTCCTGGGCGTTCACTACTGGGGCCCCGCCGACCGAGCAGACGATCTCATTACCGGCGCAGACAGACACTTGGATTCATGATGAGGGAATGAGGGGTCCCAGCGAGCCCACGCTGTGGAGCGGCTTGTACGAGGGAATCATCGAACGGACATACCTGAAGTTCGACACCTCAGCCCTTGCGGGCAAAACCGTCACCGACGCCAAACTGGAGTTATGGAACTCCGAGGCCCACGGCTGCGGTGACAGCGACTCGGGCCTCAAGGCCCAGCGCGTCACCGCAGCCTGGGATGCCAGCGCACTGACCTGGAACAACCAGCCCCCGGCCACCACCAGCGGCGAAGCGGTCGCCAAGGACCCCGGTGGCTGCGCCGGCACGCCGCCGAGCAACGTCACCTGGACCTGGCCGGTCACCGGCATCGTGCAGGACTGGGCCTCGGATCAGAGCAATCACGGCTTCCTGCTGCGCAGCGTCAACGAGTCTTATTCAGGTCCCCAGTACGACCGTGGTTTCCACTCCTCCGAAAACGCGGGCGCGAACCCTCATCCGCCGGTGTTGAAGGTCACCTACACCGACAACCCCACACCCACCCCCACTCCGACGCCAACCCCCACACCGGGGCCGGACACGACGGCGCCAACCGTAACCGAGGTGAGCCCGGCCAACGAAGCTGCAAACGTACCGGCCACCGCCCAGGTGAAGATCACTTTCAGTGAACCGGTAACCGATGCCCGGATCACCTTGACGGACGTGGCGTTGGAGGAAGAGGTCACTGGCAGCGCGGCGATGTCCTCCGGCAACACGGTGCTGACCTTCACCCCGAGTGCCCCTCTGGACAAGGCCTACTACGGAGCGGAGGTCAGGGGCGCCAAGGACGCCGCGGGCAACACCATGGCCGCTCCCTACACGTGGTCGTTCACCGCCACCGATCCAACCCCGACGCCCACCCCGACACCGACGCCTGCGTGTACGTATCCGACGTGGAGCGCCAGCAAGTTCTATTCTTCGGGCAACCGGGTCACCTGGCAGGGACACTCCTGGGAGGCCACCAGCTTCTCGTCGGGGACGGCACCCGGCTCCAACGGAGACTGGCGAGATCTGGGTGCCTGCAGCGGCACACCCACCAGCGTCTCCTCCCAGAAACAGAGTGGACCGCAACCCTCGACGACGCAGAAGACAACGGTTCGGGCAGGAACTAAAACTCAGAGCGCCGCTCCGTTGACAGCGGAGGCGTCCTTCCCCTATGGCTACCCGGACCTGCAAACGGGGCATCCCACGGCGGAGTGGTGTGAGCGGGAGCAGCTCAGTAAGGTATCGAATCGTCCCAATGGCGCCATCGGCTATGTGCGCCCGTACTTCTACTGCTACAGCCAGTGGCTGGTTCTTCCGATCTTCAAAGAAAAGACCGATAGGAGTGGGAAGAAAACACGTATAGGAGTGGGGGCATTCCAGATATCCGCCACGGCTGTCATTCATACCTATGCTGGCGACGGTGCAGGCGTGCACGCCATTCCAGATCATTCTGCCAGTGGTACGGACGGGACCAGGCCGAGAGACATGAAGGCGTGGATAAAGGTAAGTCAGCCATTCTGGTTCGATTCCAACGGGAACGCTTGGGACAATCCTCCACAAACATCCATCAAGGCATTCATAAAGGCGGCTCCCGCGCCAGGGTATACTGCGGATGAGTGTCGTGAGGTGAACCCAAAGTCAGAGGAACTCCGGAAAAGAAGCGTCTCATCGTGGTTGTCAGACCCGCACGAAGAGTTTGTATTCAACTCGACTACGGTCAGCACTGATAGCCCTGACAAGACCGCAACGTGCACCCTCCGGCCCTGGATCGAGGTGAGCACGGCTCTGGCGGCGCTCCCGATTGATACGGTGCCGCTATTCCAGCCAGAAATCCTGCCAGATATCTTCTGCGACACGTCGCCGGCGATTGTCCGATATAAGGGTGGCTGCCGTATGAAGAGAGCACGCATGATCTACCAGATGAAACGAACCGATCCTGCGACCGGCGAGGTCGCTAAGCATATATGGCAGGCGTTCTATCAGCCGTGGACTACAAGGCCAGTGGCTGAGAACAAGGTCGTTCCGGGAAACGCGGCCTTCCTTCCCCCGCGACTACAAGAACCGACCGATCCGCGCGCTATGCCATTGCGCCGGGCCATGCGCTATGACAAGAAGAACCTCCCCGAAGGGTGGATGGACGTACCAAGCAGGAACGAAAACAGGAAGGACACTATCTGCATAAAAGAGTGGACGGCGGCAGAGAGGAACGGCAATCAATGCGACGAGTATCCGTTTGCAACCTCCTATGAAGGTGCCGCGTACGCCGGAGATAACATCTCCGTTAAGCCTGTCCCTCAGCTCCACAACAGGGATGCTGGAATCGATCTAAACTACTTCTTTGAGCGATTCAGAATTCTCGACAGAGACAATTACTGGGTTCTCATTAAATAGCATTTCACTCTAACGCGAGACGGCCCTCCGTTAATCTAATGGAGGGCCGTCGGGGCATAGATCGGCGAGATTTCATGGATGCAACAGAATATTTTGACGACCTACTGGAAAGCGTCGGACTATTCCAGCAATTCTGCGGGACTTGGACCAAAGGTCTGCAGGCAGATAGTGTGGCTCGACTTCTTGGCGCCAATATGCGATCCAAATCCATGCGGACAATGCATGACGTCAACGCCAATCTATGGCGAATCGACCATCGTACGCCGGTCCTTCTTGTCGGGCCAGCCTCTGATTCATGGACTCTCGCCATCGAGCCGCAGAGCTACCGAGGTGCAGAGCCAGATCGCCTCCGCAACCTTTCCTCAGGAAACGGCCAGGCAATAAACATCCACTGGACCGTCAACCTCACCAGCGGCCTCACGCTGGCAGAAAACGGTACGATAATCACCGGACTGTCCTTGACTAACCCCTATGTGGATCGCGAGGGCGAAAATCCCGCCCGGCTTGACGAACAGTTGGAAGCCTTCGGTCTCGTCGCGGGAAGGAACTTCAACGAGCAGGTGGCGACAGCTTTTCTATTGGTCAACCGACTGACCGGTTTCATGCTCAATAGTGAATGGTTCAGCACACTGCAAACGCAGTATCTAGGAGAGAAGCGCTGAGAATTGCCAAAGAGTGGAATCAAAATCTTATAGTCATGTCAACGGTGCTGCGATAATAAGACTCGATTGTCTTGTTGTAGCAAGTGGTGATGCATGCCATCAACTGAGCCAGTTAAAGCACTTCTCCACGACGCCGCGATGCAGCAGACCTCTGCGAAAGTGGGAGGCTATCCGCCCCGGGGGCCGCGACCTGAAGGAAGCGGCTCACAGGTTCGGCACCGTCATCTGTGCGGAGAAGACCATCAGTGGCTCATCCTTGGTCTTGGGAATTGCTCTGAAGTGAGATAAGTCTGGTGCTGTGTAGTCGCTCGACTCTGGCATGTCAACCTCCGTTGAAGGTGCTCACAAACGTTCGACGACGTTGCGGCTCCAGCTGAGGCCGGGCTAGGTGTTTTTGGAGTTCATCCGCCGCTGCTGCTCGCGCAGCGCCTTACGAACCGCTGCGGCGTCTCGTCGCTTGGCCGGGATCACCTCACACGGGTGGCCGAGCTGTCCGAGGGCGCCGACGACCGCGTCTCGTTGGATACGGCTGCTGGTCTCCTCGATCCGCGGTGGGGAGGCGTAGACGATGAACCATTTCTTGCCCAGCATGATGAAGTTCTCCTCTCAGGCCTTGCGGCCCATCAGACGAGCGCCGGCACGTCGCCGACGCCCCGTGCCTCGGCACAGTCGGTGGCGGAGAGGAGGGGGCGGCGTTCGCGTTCGGACAGGCCACCCCAAACGCCGAACCGCTCGTGATTGGCCAGCGCGGAGGCCAGGCATTCGTTGCGCACCTCGCACGAGCGGCATATCTGTTTCGCGTCGCTGGCAGAGCCGCCCTTCTCCGGGAAGAAGGTCTCTGAGTCGATCTCCGCGCACCGGGCGAAGTCTCGCCAGTCGAACGCCTGGTCGGTCACGTCGTCGTATTGCCGTGGCGGCCAGATTCGCGGGGTCATGTCGTCTCCCGTGAGTTGATCAAGCGAGGGCGTTGGACAGGTAGGCCAGGGTGATCGCGACGATCGTCGCTCCCCCGCCCACGCAAACGATCACGACCGTGGGTGTCCAGAGGTGCCGGCCGCGGATCGAGCGGGCCGCGACGTCGGCGGCGGCCAGATGAAAGACGGCCAGCAGGATCCAGAACGCAGCCGTCGGCAGGGGCGGGGCGAGGGTCATCAGGTCGGGGTAGAAGATCAGCCCGAGCAGGGCGAGGAAGATCGTTGCTGCCGCGTTTGTGATCTCCCTTGCCCTGCTCGGGGCAGCGGGTCGAGGGCCTCGACGGCGGGGCGGCAGGGGCATCTCGACGTCGCTGCCGGAGGGGCTCGAACGGGGGTCATCGGTCATCGCGGATTTCCGTTCTCGATCTTGTGTGGTTACCGTGCGTGCGCGGGCGCCGAGCCGTGCGCGGTGCTGAGCGGACTGTGACGGCGACTGTGACGTTCCGGCTGTTTCGCCTCGTGTCCTTAAGAGGGGGAGGGGTTCGCGCCTGATTTGTCCGCCCGTAACTGTGACGTGATCTTGCATCACAGTGAGAGCGTCACACCTCCAGCACTAGCGACTCTGCGTAGTCGTCGAGATCGCCCCGACGGGTGTGCCGAACCTCGTACACGCCATAACCCTCGGCATCCTCGACGCACCCCCACCCCTGCAGCGTCTTGAGCTCTTTGCGCACCCACGAATCCCCTCGGCGGGCCCGCCGATCCAGCGCGTCATACAAGTCGCTCGGCCGGAAGGTGCCGCCCTCGCCGACGTCGTCGCGCAGCACGGCGAGCAGGACGTCGAAAGCCTCGTTGCGGTCGAGGATCGGCTCGAAATGCGCTTCGTCGGGATCCGGCGGGAACTCGATGTCGTCGGCGGCGACCAGCGGGCCCACCGCCTCGTCATCGTCTTGGCCGTAGCGTTCGAGCCCGTCGACCGCCAGGCCCAGCACGGCGCCCGCCTCGGCGTCGCCGTGCAGCATGTTCGCCATGTCGCCGACGACGTCCTCGGCGGCTTCGGTCAGCTCGGCGCGCTCGTCCGCAGCCGTCGGTTCGCTCTCACCTGGCTCGCCGAGATCGAATCCCTCCTCGGGTCCTGTGGGGAGTGGGGCCGGTGGGCGGGGGGCCGTGGGCAGGGACACGGCGGGGACAGGCCGCTCGTCGAGCAGGACCGCGCCGGCGAAGGCGTGCTGCTGGGGGCGGCGGCCGTGCTTAGCTTCGATCTGTGCCCGATACTCCTGGTAGGGCTCGCCCCAGGTGGCGACCGTCCACGGGTCGCAGGGGCTGGCCAGATGCATGTACTCGGCGAGGGCGGCCTCGATGTCGGAGCCGTCGGGAGCATGTCGGGCGAAGCGGGCTGGTACGGCCTGGCGGGCGAGCGGCAGCTCAGGAAACACGACGAGGCAGGTGCCGGGCTGCTTGTTCTGCCAGGCCCCAGGGTTGACGCCGAGCTCCAGCAGCGCGGGTGGCACGACGAGAGCGGCGTCGTCGTAGTCGTAGGTGCCGAACACCAGCATCGCCGCCATGTTCGAGCGGGCGTTGGTGTCGACGCGGTCGTGAATGCCCTTTTGCACCTCGACGATGATCTCGATGCCGACCGAGGCGGCCCGCTCGGTCAGCTTGGTCATGTCCTGGTTGTTGAACAGGGCGGCGGCCTCGTAGACGTGCACCGCGACCCACGACAGGCCGCAGCCGGGCTCCCACTCGCGCAGACGCCGGCCGAGCCGGTTACGCGTCGGGTCGCCGAGGATCGCCGCGCGGGTCGGGATCGTCGAGGCCACCAGCCGGTGAAAGAACGACCTGATCTTGGGGGCGGTGTTCAGCACGTAGTCGGCGCCGGCTTCGATCGGGCCGAGCTGCTGGTCGGCCTTGACCGGGTCGCACACGACGAGGATCGCATCGGATCGGGTGGCGATGTTGACGTCGAGCAGCTCACCGGATGCGCCCTTGCCTGAGCGGCTCATGCCGTAGATGCCAATGTGCGACTGCATCTTGGGCTCGCCGTCGGACGTGCGGGGCGCGACATACGGCAGGGTCAGCGACAGGTCGAGCAGGTCCCGGTAGCGGCCGATCCCCTCGATCGGCTCGATCATGCTCGCGCCTGGCGCGTTCGGCCCCTGCCAGTGCATCGCCGTCTTGAGCGGGTCGCGGCGGGCGACGCGCACGATCACCTTGTCGAGGTAGTCGCCGGCGATCAGAGAGGCGCCGCCGGCCAGGCCGCCGGCGAAACGGGTGACGCGCTCCAGTAGCGGGCCGACGTCGGACGGGATACCGGCCTCGCCGAGGTCGAGGCCGACGGCGAGTTCGTCGGCGTTGTCCTTGAGCACGGTCATGGTGGAGTCGACCAGCGAGGGGGCGTGTTCGGCGGTGAAGGCCCGCCACCGCTGCGGCAGCGCGCCCCCAGCGCCGCCGTGGCGCTCCAGCTCGCGCATCGCCGTGCTCGTGTGGCGCCGGTTCCACACGATCGCGCTGGTGATTCCGAAGATCGCGGACGCGATGAGCACGTACTTGTCGGGGCCGTAGGCCACGGTGTAGGCGACCACGCCAACGGGGGCTGAGACGTTGAACAGCTCGTGCGCGCGGCCCAGGTGCATGCGGCCCCGGGTCAGGGTCAGCGAGACGTACAGCATCACCACGCCTGCGACGGCGATGCAGATCGCGGTGAACGCCTGCACCTCGCCCCACCGGGCGAGCCACCACGCCAAGGGGGCCAGGCCGAGCGCCGCGGCCAGCAGCGTCCAGGGTGCGAGCACCCGCCACATCTGCGACAGCTCGCCGCCGACGTCGCCGAGTGACTTACGCAGGGTCTTCTCGCTGCGGCGCGTCTCGCGTAGCGCCTTGCTCGTCAATGCCTGCTGCTGGGCCATCACACGTCCATCCGGTCGTCGGGCTCCGGCTTGTGGCGGCGGGCCTCGGTTTTGCCGTACTTCTTCTCGCGCAGCCGGTCGATCTCGACGCCTGCGTGCTTTTCCAGGGCGGGGTACAGGATGCGCACGCCGTGCCGGGCGACCCGCACGGCCACGGCGGCCGTGATCAGGCCGCGGGTCGCTGACAGGGCGCGCAGGTACTTGTCCTCGCCGGTGCCCAGGCCCTGCTTGTGAGCCTCCTTCAGCAGGGCGAACACCCGCTTGACGAGCTCTTTGCGGCGGGCCTCGAACTCGGTCGCCAGATCGCCGAGGATCTCATCAGCGGCGCGGCCGTAGACCCGCACCTGCCCGGGGGTGCGGGTCGGAATCTTGCCGAGGTCGGCCGAACGGCGTGCCACGGGTCAGACCTCCAGGATCGGATTGTCGGGGTCGTCGTCTCGGCCGGGCGGCGGCGCGTCCGGCGGCCAGATGACGGCGGGGATCGAGCCGGTCGCGTCAGGGCCGGCGTCGGTGAGGTCAAGGTCGTCGCGCTCGATCGGGTAGATGCGCGGGGTCGCGGCGCGGGCGCCGAGCCGCAACCAATACCAGGCCAGACCGGCAGCGGCGGCGGCCACCAGGGCGGCCAGGAGGACGCCAGCCAGAATCAGGGCGGCGGCGAACGCGCCGACTAGGCAGGCCGCGCCGAGCACGGTCTTGGCTAGGCGGCCGAGGATGTGCGCGGGGCGCCGGTGCATCCGCTCCTGGGCCCACCAGACGCGCAGCGGGGTGCCGTCGTAGCGGGACAGCCGCACCCCGGCAGCTACCGCGAGCAATCCGGCGGCCAGGAGAAACGGGATCATCGTCTCGCCTTTCGCGCCTTGGCGGAGATGCCGGCCCGGTCGCCGAGCTGCTGGCACCAGGCGGGCAGCGCCGCACCGACCAGGAGCCCGAACAGCGTCCCGGCGATGCCGGATGCCGCTGCGGTGTTCAGACCCCATCGGGTCAGGCCGAGCCAGACGGCCGCGGCGAGGACGGCGGCGACGGCGAGCAGGCCGAGCATCCGCGGTGGGCGTTGCTTCTTTTCAGTGGCAGGCCGCGCGGCTCGGGGGGCGGCCGGGGCGGGGCGGTCAACGCGGTGGAAAGTCGAGTGCTCCTCTCCGGTCATGCCGTCACCTTCTTCGCCGCGTCCAGCCGGCGGCGGGTCCGGCTGTCCAACTGGCCGTACCAGGCCTTGCGCATCTTGCGGCCGTAGGAGTCGTTGCAGCCGCCCACCTCGGCGAGCCTGGCGCCGGTGGGAAGGTCGTTCTTCTCGATGCATTCCTGCCAGTAGCGCCACATGGCTTCAGTGGCGGACGCGGTAGCGGTCTCGGTGTCGTCGTCGGTGTCGGTGACGTCCTCGCGGAGGGCCGCGATGATCGCCTCCAAGTCGTCTTCCGCCACCTCGGGCGCTACCTGCTCCGCTACCTTGTCGGAAGTGGCGGTGGAGGTGGCGGTGTCGGTGGCGGTCGGTGCCGCCAGGAGGGTTGCCCAGTCGGCGTCGGAAAGGTGAGCGACTCCATGCCCGCCACCATCGCCGCTACCTGGGGCGCTACAGGGTAGGAGGTGGCGCTACCAGCGGCCGGCAGGTGGCGGCCGGCGGCGAACGCCGCCAGGGACGTGACCGCGGCGGACACCTCGCGGTCGTTGCTGCGCTTGCGGTCGATCGTGTCGGACCACCGGTCGAGGGCGCCGGCGAGTTTGATGGCGTCGTTGTTGCGCTGGGCGCCGGTGACGGCGGGGTGGTCGAGGTCGGCCCAAGGTGCCGCCGCGATCTCCAGGAGAGCGGTGATGCTGTCGCCGCCGCCGAGGGCGGTCGCGATATCCAGCAGGGTCGCCTGCGTCGCCTTATTGCGGGCGAGGTCGGTGTGCTCTACCGCCTGGTCCAAGGCGCGATCCCGCTTGGTGACGGCGGATCTGATCTTGCGGCCGGAGGCGTTTGCCTGGCGGGACTGGTGGACGCGCTTGGCGGCCAGGGCGAAGCGGGTGAGCCGCCGGTGGGTGTCCACCTCGCTTGCGGTTCGGTCCCGCGCTTCGGCCAGGCCCAGCCGTACGAGGATCCGCTCCGGGGTGATGCGCCAGTGGATGCCGGCCAGACCCGTGAGGCGGTGCCGCTCGATCGCCATGCCACGCTCCCAGAGCCACGCGGCTACCAGCGGAGCGGCGAGACGGAACACGGCCTCGGGCAGAGACGCGGCTTCCATGGCGGACAGGACCGCGGACAGCGACGTGAGAGCCCACACGGCCATGCCGTCGACGCCCGCCGAGTACTTCTCTTTCATCGACCTCTTCGCGCGCACCGCAGATGTGATGACAGCGACCTCGATGAACGCGAACATGGCCACACGCCAGTACCAGGGGACGGCGGGCATGATGCGCTCGAAGAACTGCCACATACCGCTGGCGCTCACCGCAGTGGCGATGCCCGCAGCGATGACGGTGAGGGTGTCCTCGGACGGGCGGGGGAGAGACGTGAGATGAGGAGAGGAGGAAGACGTTTCCCGGCACGGAGGACGGCGCGAGCCGAGAGGCAGCTGGGGATCAGGAGGGCTATGACGATCACGCCGATGATGGCCGATATGACCGGGTGGTCCGCTATGAAGGCGTCGGCCTCCGCGAGGGTCTGCGGAACAGGGCCGACCAAGTCGGTTAAGGTCTGCACGTTCGGGCTCCAGTTGAGTGGGGCGTCGAGCAAGTAGGAGACCCCCGTCGGCTGGCAGGCCGGCGGGGGTTCCCTGCGTTCAGGGGTCGGTGTGTTCGAGGTCGGCGAGGGCCCGGTTCATGAGGGTCGCGAGGGCGTGTTCGAGGTCAGTGATGGCGACGAGGATTTGTTCGATGCGCTCGTCGGCTCCGGTGGGGAGGTCGAGCGCTTCGTCGTCCATCGCTGCCTCCTCGTGGTTGGATGGCCGGCCTCTGCCCGGAAGCGGCACGGGCAGAGGCCGGGGTCCAGCAGGACCTGGGTTTGGACGCTGCCGGAAGGGGCGGCCCTGGCCTCCACGGGGGGAGAGGCACAGGGCCTGGGGTCCGGCGGGAGGTACGGGGGCGACCTCACCGCCGGACGTGTGTGGGGTGGCCCCGCCCGCCCCTCCAAGCTCTGCGGGGCCACCCGTCGGCACCGACTGCCGCGCGCCCGGATCGCGGCGGCAGCCGGCTGTCTAGGGGATGGAGCCGCGGTTTTCGGTGAGGGGGCGGGGCTGGCGGGGACGCGGAGTGTGCAGACCGGACGGTGAGGCCCCACACCGGCTCCGGTCCTCGGCGTGGCCTGGCCCTCTGATCTCGTACAGCGTGCGGTCCACTCTGATGATCACCAGGAGTGCCTGGTCACAACGGGCGGGGTCGGACACCGGCGGATTGCCGCGGGCCGTACGCCAGGGCCGGCGCTGGTCGGGGAGGACGTCCTTGGCTTCGTGGGACTTGGTCGGCGGCCCCGTAGCCAGGCGGCGTTCTCGTGGTGGCACTCCGGGGCGACCTCGCAGGGTGCGACGTGCCGTTCGAGCGCGGTGCGGAGTTCGGGCAGGTGCAGGAGGCCGTTGACGCGGCGGAACCGCTCGGTCGCCTCGGCCATGCCGCTCGCGCACCGGCTCGGCGCCTTGGAGTCGCCCAGGATCACCGACTCGATGCCGCATTCGGAGGAGGACGACGCCGTGGAAGAAGAGGAAGCCAAACCGCCTCGCGGCTCTGCCCGATCTGGGACAATGATCACATTGTGATCTCCCCTCCTCCACGCCCCACCATCTACGCGGATGTGACCCTGTGTGCTGATGAAAGCGCACGGGTCATCCCGTTCGTCCTACCTCTGAACGTGCCTGAAGAGTCGATGAGCATGACCGTCCGCGAATGGCTCCGGCTGGATGAGAGGGCAATGATGGTCGGAACCCTTGACCAGTCGGCGATCATCGCCCGGCTCAGGGCACTCCGGCTCGCTCGCGGGCTGACGGTCCAGTACCTCGCCGATCAGACGGGAATCCACCGTTCGATCATCGGCAAGCTGGAGCGCGGCCAGCGGAAGACGTTCAATCTCGATGAGGCCAGGGCGCTGTGTGACGCTCTCAAGGTCGATCTGCGGATGGTGATCAGTGATGAGCCCATGGTGATCACGACGAACCCCTCATGAAGTCCGGCCGGCTCGCAAGGCCGGCCCCACACTCCGGTCATGGCGGATATCGGCCACCTCGACGCCTGGCGGCTGTGACCGGACGGCGAGTCCACCGCGGAGAACGACTTGTTCGGACTGCAGACGCTCCGGTGGGCATCGTCGGCTTTCTCAAGGTGGTCGCCTTCATCCCGGCGTGCCTCCTGAACCTGCGCTCGTAGCGGGATCTGTGCTGCTCGCCCAAAAGGTGCTCACGAAACCACCGGCGATCTCCAAGCATCCACATGCGGTCCATATCCGCCGCCCGCGCGTCCAGACAAGGTCATTTGCTTGAACCTGTCGCCGGGATGGCGAGCCGGTTGCCGGACCTGCCCGGTGCTGACGTCGACCGCATAAGTGCACATGACTTCCATGTCGTGGTAGACGAGCGTGACCTCGGATCCGCTCTGCCAGAGGGAGATATCGGAGACGCCTCCGTCCTTCGGCAGGCCGCGGATGACCGCCTTCCGCAGGGTCCGCCCGGTCTTGGCGACGCCGGCCTTGATGCCGATCGCCTCGAACTTGCCGGGTACCGACACCGTTTTGCCGGTGCGCATGTCGATCTTGTCGGTCGGTGCGTTCGTCCGGGTGGCGGCTCAGGGCTGTGCCAGATAGCCGGCCAGGGTACCGCGGTTACGTTGGAGACCGTCGATACGTTCGTCCATGGCCGCCAGTTCCCGGTCCATGATGGCCCGCAGATCCGCGCACCAGTCGAATTCGGGATGCTCGCCCCGGGTGCACGGCAACACCACACGGATCACCTCGGTGGTCAGGCCCGCATTCAGCAAGGCGCGAATCTTCCGCACCGTGATCACCGAGTCTTCGTCGTAGCCGCGGTAACCGTTCGAATCACGCCTGGCCTCAAGCAATCCCTGCGCCTCGTAGTACCGCAGCAACCGCGAGCTGACCCCGGTACGCCGGGACAATTCTCCGATCAGCATGTGACCCGCCTTGTTCGGGGTTGACCTTCCAACCGATGTCAAGCCTTAACGTCGCGCCGTGAGCAAACATTTCGCGCACCCGTCCACGGTTCCGGCGCCAGGCCGCTGCTCGCGCGTCACGCCACGTAGCGAGACCCACTCGTCCTGGACGAGGTGGCCGACGGACCGGTCGTCGTGACCGGTCCGTTGGTCCGTCCGCTCGATTCCGTGCTGTTGTTCGAGCCGCAGGCGTCGGCCCGGTCGAAGACGCGCCGGCCGCAACCGCCGCAATCCCTCATCGGAAAACATGTCGCCGACCCGAAGCGATTTACGCGCGAACACGAAATGAAGCGGCCGATGTCGCCCATGAAACGCGGCCCGAAATGTGCTCCCCGCTTACGAACGCGTTTCGTGTTTTCGAATCGAAAATTACACCGGGGTGCGGAATTCGCCGCTTCCCGGCTCGGATCCCTGGAGTGCGGTAATAAATGGCAAACAGCTTGACCCCGAGTGAAGAGCGACCGGGAGGTGACGCCTTGGCGGCGCCCGCGGTCCGGAAGGATTCCCCGCGCTGGTCGGCGCGGCTGTGGATCGCACTGCTCATCTGCAGTGGGGTGATTCTGCTCGATGGGCTCGACATCTCGATGATCGCTGTGGCGATACCGGAGATCCAGCACGAGTTCGGGATGGACGCGGCTGCCGCGCAGTGGTTGGCGGGCGCCTACATCCTGGCATTCGGCAGTTTCCTGTTGCTGGGCGGACGATGCGCCGACTTGTTCGGCCGACGGCGGGTGCTGGTGGTCGCGATGGCCCTGTTCGCGCTTGTGTCGCTGCTCGGCACACTCGCCGACGACGCGGTCCTGCTGGTCGTCTCACGCTTCGTCAAGGGCATGGCCGCGGCTTTCACCGCACCGGCAGCCATGTCAGTGCTGACCACGACCTTTCCCGAAGGCCCGCAGCGGAACAAGGCGTTCGGGATCTTCAACGTCTTCGAGGCATCGGGATACTCCTCCGGGCTGCTGATAGGCGGCCTGCTCGCAGCGCTGAACTGGCGAGCCATCTTCATCCTGCCGATCCCGATCGCCGTGCTGATTCTGGCGGCCGCGTTGCGCTTCCTGCCGCCGGATCCGCCGCGCGCCGAGCGGCCGCGGCTGGACATCGGCGGCGCCGTGACCCTGCTCGCCGGGATGCTGCTGCTCGTCTTCACGGTGTCCTCCGCAGCGGATGCCGGCTGGACGTCGCTGCGGACCATAGGCGGATTCGCCCTGTCCGGGTTGCTGCTCGTCGCTTTCATCGTGATCGAGCGCACCGTGAAGGAACCGCTGGTTCGCCTGGGCATATTCCGCAACCGGAGTTTGGTGGCCGCCAACGTCAGCTCTGCCCTCCTGTACGGCGGCGCCATGGGGTTTCAATTCCTGCTTGCCCTGTACTTGCAGAACCTGCACGGTTGGCAGCCGTGGCAGATGGCATTGGTGCTGTTGCCGGCGGGACTCATGGTGGTCGTCATCGGGCCCAGACTCGGGACTTTGATGAACAGGTTCGGCGTGACCGGGGTGCTGCTGGTCGGGCTCGTGTCATTCGTTCCGTGTTACTTGTTGATGCTGCGCATCGGCCCTGAGCCGGACCTGTGGACAGTGTTGTTGCCCGCGTCGCTGTTGTGGGGTCTGGGCTTCGCGCTCAGCATCTCGGCGTTGATGGTCGCCGGCACCAGCGGGGTGGCCGACCACGAGCAGGGACTGGCCGCCGGGCTGCTCAACAGCTCGCTGCAGGTTGGCGGTGCCGGCGGCCTCGCGGTCGTCGCCGCAGCGATCGTGCCCGGTACGCAGCTGACCATGCTCTATCCGGGGGTGGCGGTCATCCTGACATTCGCGATCCTGACGCTGCTGGCGCAGCTGCTGCGTGGACAGAGGTGACCACGGCGGGCGGAGCGGCCCGGCGGAGCGGAGCCGGATTCTGGTGGCCGGTGTGCCGGTCGACTGTCGCACGCGGCTTCGAGCGGAGGATCGGCCAGGTGCGCGTCTGCCGATCCCGCCTACGGGTCACGTCCACGGACGCACCCGCCTACGACGGCCTGCGGGAACGCGTGGCTTCGCTCATGGCTCCGGACCGGCTCACCGGAACACATGAGCGGAGTGTCCAGGGCGATTACCGGTCGGCGTTCTGCTCCAGCCATGCGACGATGTGCCGCACATAGCTTTCGACGTTCGCCAGGGGCCTGCCGTCGAGCGCGGCGACGAGGTGGGTGACACCGAACGCCCGGTCCCAGACCCGGGCGCGCCGGTAGGTCTCGCCGTCGACGGCCTCACGGACGTTGTCCCAGCCGTGCACCCACCCCAGGAAGGCGGTGTCGACCGCCGGGTCGAACAGCTGTGCCCGGTCCCAGTCCAGGACGCCGATCAGCTTGCCGTCCTTGCTCCAGTGGATGTTCTCTCCGCCGAGATCGCCGTGGACGAGGGAGTCCGGGACCGGTCGCAGGGTCAGGGCCTCCTCCAGCCGCCGCCGGCCTTCGTCGCGCCACTTGCCGGGCAGGCGCGGGATGACCTCTTCGGCCAGGATGTCGGCCCAGTGATGACCGTCCGTGTACGTGCGCGGCGTACCCAGTACGGCTCTCAACTGCGCAGTGACGGGGAGCTCCCGCAGAGCTTGGAGGAGCTCGCCGAGTCTCGCCGGGTCGCCCACGCCGTCGGGCAGCCCGGCGCCGTCGAGCCATGAGACGGCGACGGCCGCGCGCTCGTCGAACATCGTCACCGGAGTCAGCGGCTCCGGCACCGCGAACGGCAGCCCGGAGGCCGCGATGACCCGCAGCAGTTCGGTCCGGCGCGGCAGGGCCTCCGCCCCGGACGGGCGTCGGCTGACCCGCACGGCCGCCACCCCCGGAAACAACACGACGTCGTGCATCCCGCCCTGGACGAACCGTGCGGTGTCGAGGGAAGCGCCCGGCATGAGCGCGTCGGCTATATCCAGCAACTCGGCGGGGACCCGGTCACTCACTTCTCAACCTTTTCTCGGGCGATCCATCGCTGACAGCCGGCCTCGGGCGGCACCGAAGCTCTGTTCGGTTCGGACACGCCGGCGACGCATCCTAACGTCGGCGTCGCATCATGTGTCCGGGGGATGCGCGGTCTCCGGGGGCAGGACCGAGCAGCCGGCTCCGCCGAAGAAATAATGGATTTGTGGGTGAAATGCCGGGAAGAGGCATATTTAGGCTGTTTGTGCTTCTGGTGGCTCTCGAACGAGGGCCGTGGGTACCCGCCGGAAGGAGATACCAGTGAACGGCAAGCGACCGTCGGTGCTCACCGCGGCCTTCCTCGCCGCGGTCACGCTCTGGCCGGGCGAGATCGCGACGGCCTCGGCGCTCGCGGACTCCACGGGGGCGGTGGGGGTCATCTCCGTTCAGAGCGACAGCTCGCACGTCAGGCGCTGCTGGTCCAGAGGGCCGCTCATATGCTGCCACTCCTGGAAGGGCGTCAGGTGCCACAGAAGCCCACGGGCCCGGCGCAGGGATCTGGACGACCTCCACGACGAGTGGCGGGACCGCCACAGGAGGGACGACCGGCACGAGAGCTTTCACCGCGAGGACTTTCACCATGAGGACTTTCACAAAGTCTGGTGAGAGCGCACCGGCACCGTCCTGCGGCTCCCGATCGCCGGTCATGACCGTCCGAGGTGGGTGAGCAGGCGAACCGCCTGGCGTTCCACGGTGCCGGGCGGATTGCGTGGATGATCGGGATCATCGTGCATGAGCATGATCAGCCAAGTGAGGGCCAGCAGGCGGCGGCACTCACGGAGCCTGCGAGCTTCGGTGGCGGTCAGCGCGAAGTGGCCGAGCAGCGCGGAGGCGTCGAGCCCGGTATCGACCCACGCGGAGACGTGCTCGGTGACCTCGGCGAGCTCGAAGGCCCGGTCGCTTCGTCCGGACTCCTCGAAATCGACCAGCCGAATCCGCGAACCGTCCCACAGGTAGTTCGCCAGATTGCCGTCTCCCATCCCGAACACCGGAGTTCCCGGATCACCGGCGATCTCGTCCCCGGTCAGCTCCAGCCACTCTTGGCCCGCCGCGAGCGCCTCGGCCACCCCGGGATCGAGATCATGGAACGACGGTTCCGCGCACCAGCCGCGTACCAGGTCGACAACCTGGGCGGCGTGGCCGTGCCGTAGCGCGAGTCCCTCCAGCACCCGGGCGGGCACGGCCGTGTGCAGCGCCGTGATCGCCTCGACCACGGCGGTGAGCTGCCGGCGGTCCAGGATCTGGCCGCGCAGGGGCACTCCGGGAAGACGCGACATGGCGATCACCGGCTCCGCCGGCAAGCCGGCGTGTACCGGGTGCGCGGCCAGTCCGGGAGCGTACTCGGCCAGCAGGGTCAGCGCCCGCCACTCGGCCTCCGGCTCACCGCGCTCCCGCGATCGGAACCTCTTGATCACAAGGTCCGCGAGCAGTTCGATGTCGTGCGTGCTCCACCGGTCGGTCACTCGCCCCCCTCGACGTCCGAGCCGTGATCCTCGCAGCGCGGCGAGAGTCGCGGCAACCGGAGTGTCATGGCGTATTCCCGGACGCGGCGCTCATGTCTGCGGCGTCTCCGCCTGCGCTTGGCGGTTTTCCGGGGGTGAGTCACCAAAAGGTTCGGGCGAAGGAATCGATTCTGGGCATGGACGGGCCGCCCTATTTCGGCCAGGCTCTGTCGGTTGCACTCCAGACTGGTATAGGGCGGCCCGTAACGCCAGATAATGCCTATTTAGTAGGCCATTGACAAGGGCTTTGCCGGTGGAAACTCCAAAATGGGGATACGGGTGAACCAGTGAGGCTGGTGTGACGTCCGCTGAGTGTGTCGACGCTCCGGCGTCTGACGCCGTTCTTTCCTTCGAGCCGCACCGACGATCCCCTCCAGCGGGCTCACGACGCCCGTTGTCTGCCGTTCGCTGTCCTGCCGTCCGTTGTCCTGCCCTGCGGAGGAAGCGCATGCCCGCACACCCGCGCCGACATCAGCTCGGCGCAGCACTGCTCGCCCTGGCCGGTGTCGCCACGTTGACGACCGCCGCCGGTGTGTCGGCGGTCAAGCCCAACGTGGTCGTCATCATGGTCGATGACATGAACGTGTCCGCCCTGCGGTATCTGCCCAACGTGCGATCGTTGCTCGCCGCACAGGGCACCACCTTCGACAACAGCGTGGTGTCCTACTCGCTGTGCTGCCCGTCGCGCAGCACTTTCCTCACCGGGCAGTACGCGCACAACCACGGCGTGCTGGGCAACCAGCCGCCGGACGGCGGGTACGAGAAGTTGCCCGCCGCGGAGACCCTGCCGGTCTGGTTACGCCGGGCAGGCTACGCCACCGCGCACATCGGCAAGTTCCTCAACGGCTACGGCGGTCAGCGTCCCACGGAGATCCCTCCGGGCTGGGCCGAGTGGTACGGCTCGGTGGACCCGAGCACCTACCGCATGTGGGGATACACGCTCAACGAGAACGGCACCCTGCACACCTACGGCGCGGCCGACCAGGAGGATCCCGCCCTCTACCAGACCGACGTCTACGCCCGTAAAGCGTCGATTACATCAAACGCAAGGCGCCGGCCGGCGAGCCCTTCTTCCTGTCCTTCGCGCCACTGGCACCGCACGGCGAGGGAGCCGCCGGGGCGGACCTGTCCCGGCGCAACCCCCGCCCCGCGCCCCGGCACCGTGGCGATCTGGAAAGCGTGAAATCGCCGTCGACACCGTCTCGCCCGCCCGCGGCATAGTGATCGAGACCGGTCCCAAGCAGAGCGGCAGGTGGTACGCCGGTCTGCGCACTCCGAGATGGAAGTACGTCGAACACTCGACCGGTGAGCGGGAGCTGTACGACCTGCAGCAGGATCCCTACGAACTGGCGAGCGTGCATAACGATCCGGGTTACGCCGTCACGCGGCAGGCACTGGCCGGCCGGCTCGCCACCCTGCGCACGTGTGCCGGCGACGTGTGCCGGCAGTGGACCCCGGTGCCCGCGCCGAAGCCCTGAACGGAGCCGTGGGGTCGTCCGCCCGGGTGACGGGGCCGGGCAGACGGCCTGCGCGCGGCGGCTCGGCGACCTGCCGGCGCAGACGACGGTGCCGGGAATGCGGGCCGATGCTCCGGTGGAAGGCCGGCATCCCGGCGGAGAACCGGCGGGACACGCCGAAGTCATGCTGCGGCCTGTTTCGAGCGGGATGGTCTGGTGTGAGGTTTTCATTCTTCGGAGCCGCCGGAACGGACGAAGGCCGAATGCGCCTGGTGGGTGGAGTTCTTTCATCGGAAACGCGTTCCGAGGAATTGCAGGGTCACGTGACACCGGATGCCGATAAGATCGCCACGGGTCTGGTCGTATCGATTTCCAGCTGTTCGGAAATGGATTTACGAGCATGTGCGCGACCTCTGATGCCGGTGGAGCGAGAGCCGGTGAGTTCCGGCGCCGGGATGCTCTGTTCTCGGCCGGGAATACCGGGACGCCTCGTTTCCGGTCGGGGAAACGAGGCGCGGGCGGCGGTTTCGGATGGGGAGAGCACACCCGTCTCGTGCCGGATGTGATCCGGAAGCCACGTCTTCGGCGCTTCGGGTACGCGTCTCCCGTCCGATCGACTTCACCCGCTCCCGGCGAGGAGCATCCGGGGTCGGCTCCGGCCCCTTCTCATGCCGGGCTCTTGTAGGTCACGTTCAGTGGCCGCCGCCGCAGCAGGCGCCTGGAGTGCCGGTACAGGTGCCAGTCCACCAGGACGATGCCGGCCACCCAGCTCCAGCGGGCCACTTCGACCAGGACGTCGACGCCGATCCCGAACGGAAGCGACAGTCCCACTATGACGACGAGCAGGGCCGCGATGATGTTCATGAGAATCGCGAAGCTGTACAGCATGAAACGGCGGTGCAGGTCGTATCGGCGCCCCCGCGCCATCCAGAATCCCATCACGGTCGTGGCCAGCCACAGGACCGTTCCAACGGCGACGCCGACCCGGCCGGTGGGTGGCGCGAACCCCACGATCACCAGGCCTATCACGCCGCATGGCAGTGTCGACAGGACGTAGACCCGCCCGCTCACCCGATGGACGGCCGGATGGTTGCGGCGCAGCCAGGGCCATGCCTGGAAGCAGACGGTCACCATCGCCACGGCCCCGAACGCCATGTGCCCGATGAGGAGGGGGTAGTAGAGCGGGAAGCCGTCATGCCGGGGGATCGGCGCCTCGCTCTCGTTCAGGCCGGCGAAGCGCGTGGCCTGGAAGGCGAGGAAGGCGGTGACGAGCAACGCCAGCGGGATGATCCAGGGGCGGCGCCACCACCGTGGCGCGGTGCGGGCCGCCGAGGCCGATGAACGCGCCCGTTCACCCGATCCTTCGGTATGGGGAGCCGGAGCGTCGGATTTCTTGATGTCCTGCTTTAGCGCGGATACCATTGACATCACCTACTCGAAAAGGTTCTGATCGAATCAGCCCATGGCTGAGATATTGCCGGCGTGAAGAGTGGATGGGTGCGGAGTGCCAACGGCACATGGAATGTCGCCACCGAACCTGTAAAATGCGTCCACGCTGCTGCCTTCGGATCAGCGTCACACTGATCATCTTTTTATGCATCTCTTTGCTTGCTGCGAAGCGAACCGATTTTTAAAGCCCTGTATTATGGTCTGTACCGGCCGGCCTGGCGCTCTGGCATCCGTTTTCCGGCACCGCCGCAGGCGGCGCTCGCCGGCCTTCGGCAATCCGGTGCAGTTCAGCGCGCTGCCACTCTGAAGACCCGTCCGGGCGTCACCGGCCCGGACCCGATAACGCTGTGCAATAAGGCCCCGATAGTGCATGTTCCCGGCCCCCTGTCCGGGTGAATGGGTCGGGGCGTTTTCGTCCCGGACGTCGAGACGCTTCCTTGTCTTCGCCGGGTGGCGGCGCGGGCGTCCGCCGCACCGTCATCCGCGTTCATGAACACGCCGCCAATTAATATTCAAGAGTTGCATCCTGTTGTGTCCGGGGTGACACTCATGGCGAATCACAACGGGAGGTGCGGTATGGACGATGGTTCGCTCCTGATGGTGGTACGAGGGAATGCGACACCCGAGGAATTGGCGGCGCTCGTCACGGTCGTGACCGCGCGCGTCTCCTCGGCAGGCCCCTCGGCGCCGCCGGCACCACCGCCGGGCTGGGCCGACCGTTCCCGTTCCGTCCGGCGACCGCTCGTGCCCGGCTCGGGCGCCTGGCGGACCGGCACCTGGGCCCGCTGAGCCGTACCGGTCCCTCGCCTGACCCCGGCCCGCCACCTGTCGTCCGGCGTATCGCCTGATGTCCGGTGCATCGCCTGACGTCCGGTCCGCCGTCTGATGTCCGGCGTATCGCCTGACGTCCGGTCCGCCGTCTGATGTCCCGCCCGCCCGGCCGATCCCGGTCCGCCGGGCGGTTTTCGGCTGCCGGTGCGACGCCCGGGTGGTCCGCCGTCCTCGCCCACCGGCGTGGCGCGCAGGGTGATTGCGCATTCTGGGAAAAGTTTTGTCCGGTTTGTCGCCGCATTCTGAGGAGGAGTACGGCCGTGCCGTGCGGTAGTGCTCCCCTCGGTGAGCCAGACGCGTTCGAGCGCGGGAGCAGCCTTCGGAGAGGCTTCCGCCCGGCCTTTGAGGAGATCATGATGCCGCGCCACCACACCACGCAGACCGGGCCGGGAGCGCTCGGCGACATCGGAGCGGAGAGCGCGCCAGCCACGTCGGCCTTCGTCAACGGGCACTTCCCCCGGAGGCGAGGGCTGGTCCTCCTGCTCGCCGGACTCGCGGGCTTTCTGCTGACGGTGGTCTGGTCGGCCCGGTTCGTCGATCAGACGATCGGCGACGGCGTCGCCGACACGTTGCTCGGACACGACGCCAAGCAGACGCCGATCGCCGGTATCGGCGCCGGCATCGTGTTCGCGTTCGTCAGCGGGATAGCCGGCACGTTCACGGCCTGCAACATCGCCGCGTTCGGCGCGGTGGCGCCCCTGCTGGGCGGCGCCGGCGGCCGGTGGGGTCGCCTGGCGCACGCGTTGAAGCCGCTGGTGTGGCTGTCGGCCGGCATGATCACCGTATCCGCCGTCTACGGCGCGATCGTCGGATTCGTCGGCACCCGGATGCCGCAGTTCTCGACGGCTCAGAACGCCGTGGGAACCCTGTCGCCGCGCAGCGTCCAGTCGATGGTGGTCTTCGGCCTGATCGGGCTGGCGATGTTCTATCTGGGACTGGCCGCGCTCGGCTTCGTGCGTGACCCGTTCGCGCGGATCGCCAGGCGCTTTCCCAACGCGCCGATGGTGTTCATGGGCGCCCTGATCGGCGGGTTCCTGATCGGGCGCCCGTTCGCGCTGTTCCGGCAGATGTTCCGGGACGCGGCCGAGAGCGGCAACCCGCTGTACGGCGCGGCGGCCTTCACCCTGCAGTCCGTAGGCAACATCGCCGTCATGACGGTGCTGTTCGTGATCCTGACCCTCTTCGCCGGAGGCAGGCTGCAGCGGTGGCTGGCGGCGAAGCCGAGCCGGATCGCGGTCCTGACGGCGTCGGCTCTGATCGTCGCCGGGGTGTTCACCTTCCTCTACTGGGACGTGCGGACGCTGGCCCGGCGGGAGATCATTCCCTGGTACCCCACGGCGCCCTGGTCCTGATGCGCCGGTTCCCGACCCGGTGCGAAATTCACTCGCACCGGGTTCTCGTTATGCGCGTCAAGAATTCGATCATGTGCCACTGATTGGACATTAGTTACAAACACCGCAGTCCTGGAGATGCCCACAGCAATTTCGCATATGACCATTAATTGGTCTGGCCGATGGCGAGTGTACGCCTTCGGCCGATGGCGAAGATGAGGAGGGCATATGTCGACCTTGTTCGGTTCGCTGCGCAGGCTCGTGTTCGCGCCGTCGTTGGCAGAGGTGACTTTCGGCGAACGCGGGTTCCCGGTCACGCCGACCGACGCCACGCGGAGACTGGAGGCCATTCCCCAGGCGGTGGTCTGTGGATTCGAATGGGGGATTGACGTACGGGACCAATGGGAGATCGAGCGTCGATTGAGCATGGTGGAACCCGAGTTGCGAGGGTTCGCCTATGAGGGTGCGACGATGGCGTTCACCATTCTTGACGCGATGGGCGGCGGTCGCGGCCACCGTACCCGCGACCTGTTGCTCGGCCCCGGACAGCCGCACATCTTCCTCACCTACATCGGTATCGGTTTCGCCATGGCACGGCTGCCCCGGCCGCTGTGGAAGAAGGTCATGCCCGACCTCGGCGGGTCGGCGTACTACCCGACGATGAGCTGGCTGGCGGTCGACGGCTACGGCTTCGACCGCGCCTACTTCGACACCCGGCGCTGGGTGGACGAGCAGCGGGTGCCCGCGCCCTATTCCTGGGAGGGCTCGCCCGACTACTTCCTGCGGGCGGTGGACCAGGGCATCGGCCGGGCCCTGTGGTTCATCAACGGCGGGCAGGTGCTCGACGTCGCCTCCGCCGTACGGCGCTTCGCCGCCCACCGTCAGGCCGACCTGTGGAGCGGCGTCGGCCTGGCCGCCACGTTCGCCGGCGGCGCGGAGAACGATGCGCTGGCGGCGTTGCGCAGGGAGGCCGGAGAGCACCGGGCCGAGCTGGCCCAGGGCGTGGTGTTCGCGGTCAGGGCGCGCACCTTCGCCGGTTTCCTGCCACCGCACACCGAGGCCGCCTGCGCCGTACTCACGGACCTGTCGGTTCCCGACGCCGTCGCGCTCGCCGACGGTACCGAGGTGGACCCCAGCGGCTCCGGCCCGGTCCCGCAGTACGAGGTGTGGCGGCAGCGGGTGCGCGCGCACTTCGCCGCCGCAGACCGTCTTCCCGCCTGACCGCGGACCGTCCCGCGGCCGGGGTACGGCCGGGGCGCGCGGTCTGCAGCGGTGCCGCCGCGGTCCTGTCACGGGCGATCCACGGCCCCGATCCACGGCCGCGATCCACGGCCCCGGATCGGGGCCCTGGCTCGCGGCGCGTCCCGGGCCGCCGGAGAGCCGTCGCCCGCCGTGCGGTTCACTCTGCCCGCGCTCGCGAGGCCAATTCCTTTGTGGTGCGGAAATCAATTTGAATCATGTCCGAAAAATATTTTACCGCTTCGAGTGAGCACTTCCGAAGTAGACCCGGGATCGGTCTATATGGGTAGATTTGTCTAAGGATAATCCCGTGAGAAGGGTAACCCTACAAGGGGCGGGAGAGATAATTGACCAGTATTTTGCGGTCATTGAGACGGCGCATTCTGACGCCCGACGTCTCGGAAACACGACTTGAAACGCGTGGTTTCCATGTGAAGAGTCCGAAGGCCCGGGAATTGCTGGAGACCGTCGGCGAAACGTTTCTCACCGGTTATGCCTACGCGGCGGAGGCGCGTACGCCCGCCGAGGCGGAGGAGCGGCTGGAGACAATTCCCCGGCAGTTTCGAGGCTTCGCCTACGAAGGCGCCGGCATGGCCTTCACCATCCTCGACGCGATGCCGGTCGGCGGCGGTGGGGGCGGCAAGCTCGCCGAGTTCCTCGCCGGACGCGGCAACGACCACATTTACATGGTCTATGTCGGGATCGGCTGGGGGATGGCGCGGCTGCCACGGTTCCTGTGGCCGAAGAGTTCCACGCTCGACCCGCTGCTGCTGTGGCTCGTCCACGACGGCTACGGCTTCCACCAGGCCTATTTCCACACCCAGAAGTACGTGAACGAGCAGTTCCACGACACCCGCTTCCCCTGGCCGGCCGGTGGCGAGTCCTACGTCGGCCGGGCCATCGACCAGGGCATCGGGCGGGCCCTGTGGTTCGTCAACGGGACCGATGGTGACCGGGTCGCCTCGGCGATCGAGAGCTTTCCCGAGTCGCGACGCTCCGACCTGTACGGCGGCGCGGGGCTGGCCGCCACCTACGCGGGAGGCGCCCAGGAGGACGAGTTGCGGCAGTTCCGGGAGCGCGCCGGGGTCTATCGTCCCCAGCTCGCGCAGGGAAGCGCGTTCGCGGCCGAAGCCCGCGCCCGGGCCGGTCTGACGGTGCCGCACAACGAGATCGCGACGCAGGTGTTCTGCGACACCACGCCGGAACTGGCGGCGCGGATCTGTCATGAAACCCGCCCCACCGGGGCGGTACGGGGCGAGCTGCCGGCCTTCGAGGTCTGGCGGCAGCGCATCGCCGGTGAGTTCGTATCCCTTGGAGGTGTTAGTCCGTGACCACGACAGCTGGCTGGCTGCGGAAGCAACTGCCCGGAATCGTCGCCCTCGCGCTGATGACGGGTGCGTTCATCGTGAGCCACCCGCCCACATCGTCGGCGGCCGAGAAGGCGGGCATCGCGAGCAAGTACGCGTTCAAGCCGCTGACCATCGCGATGCCGGGCGGATTCTCCCAGAAGACGATCCGGGCGGTGAACAAGAGATACACGCACATCGACGCGTGGATCTCCTCGGTCGGGGCCGGGGTCGCGATGAACGACCTCGACGGGGACGGCCTGGCCAACGACCTGTGCATCACCGACCCCCGCATCGACCAGGTCGTGGTCACCCCCACGCCCGGCGAGCGGTCCGGCCGGTACGCGCCGTTCGCGCTCAACCCCGGCACCCTTCCCATGAACGAGGCCATGGCGCCCATGGGCTGCCTGCCCGGTGACTTCAACGAGGACGGCCGCACCGACCTGCTGGTCTACCTGTGGGGCCGCACGCCGATCGTCTACCTGGCCAAGGCCGGCGCGACGGGACTCGGCGCCGGAGCCTACCTGCCCACCGAGCTGGTGCCCGGTGTCGGCAGCGGCGGCAAGTACACCGGGCCGCTGTGGAACAGCAACACGGCCACCTTCGCCGACTTCGACGGCGACGGACACGACGACGTCTTCATCGGCAACTACTTCCCGCACAGCCCCGTGCTCGACGACAAGGTCAACGGTGGCGTGGAGATGAACGACTCCATGTCCAGGGGCCTCAACGGCGGCGAGGACTACTTCTTCCGCTGGACCGCGGCCTCCTCGGGCGCGCAGCCGTCGGTGACCTACCAGAAGGTCGACCACGCCCTGCCCACCAACGTCTCCAAGGGGTGGGAGCTCGGCGCGGCCTCCGCGGACCTCGACGGCGACCTGCTGCCCGAGCTGTACCTCGCCAACGACTTCGGCCCCGACCGGCTGCTGTACAACCGCTCCAAGCCGGGCGAGATCAAGTTCTCGCTGGTGGAGGGCGTGCGCACGCCGCTCATTCCCAAGTCCAAGACGCTCGGCCACGACTCCTTCAAGGGCATGGGCCTCGACTTCGGCGACCTCAACGGCGACGGCATCTACGACATGTTCGTCAGCAATATCACCACCTCGTTCGGCATCGAGGAGAGCAACCTCCAGTTCATGTCCACCGCCAAGGACCAGGCGGACCTGCGCGCGAAGCTGAGCAAGGGCGAGGCGCCGTGGGAGGACCGCAGCGCTCAGCAGTCCACCGCGTGGACGGGCTGGGGCTGGGACGTCAAGATCGACGACTTCAACAACAGCGGCAACATGGCGATCGCCCAGGCGACCGGCTTCGTCAAGGGCGACGTCAACCGCTGGCCGGTCCTGCAGGAGCTGGCGACCGCCAACGACGGCGTCCTGCGCAACCCGCACTCGTGGCCGAAGGTCCGGGCCGGTGACGACGTCGCGGGACACCAGACCCTCGCCTTCTTCGCCAAGACCCCCGACGGCCGCTACGCCAACATCGCGGGTGACCTCGGACTGGCCATCCCCGTCCCCACCCGGGGCATCGCCACCGGAGACGCCGACGGCGACGGCCGGCTCGACTTCGCGGTCGCCCGGCAGTGGGACGAGCCGGTGTTCTACCAGAACCAGAGCCCCTCTCCCGGCGCCTTCCTCGGCTTGAAGCTGACCCACGAGAACACCGCCGCCACCGGCACCGCGGCCCCGGGCACGCTCCCGGCCCTCGGCTCGGCGGTGATCGGCACCGAGGTGACGGTGACCACGCCCGACGGGCACAAGTACATCGCGCGGGTCGACGGCGGCAGCGGCCACTCCGGCCGGCGCAGCCACGACGTGCACATCGGCCTGGGGCCGAACGTGACCGGACCGGTGCAGGTGCGCCTGTGCTGGCGCGACCGGACCGGACAGATCCATGACCAGACCCTTCAGCTGACCCCGGGCTGGCACTCCCTCCAGCTCGGTTCCCAGGCCAAGGAGAAGTGACGATATGGCCGAGAAAACCAAGACCCCGCCGCGTCACGACCCGAAGGTCGTCACGGCCCTGCGCAGGTTCGCCCTCTCGATGTCGGTCTTCAACATCCTCGGATACACCGTCCTGGGGTTCGAGCAGCCCTGGCTGTGGCCGCTGATCGCCCTGGCCACCGGCTACACCGCGGAGATCGGGCTGGAGTACATCTCGGCGCGCAACGAGGGACGCGCGCCGCGGTTCACCGGCGGCGGCTTCCGCGGCCTGGCGGAGTTCCTCCTCCCCGCGCACATCACCAGCCTCGCGATGAACATGCTCATCTACGTCAACGACCAGATCCTGGTCCTGATCTTCGGGGTCATCGTCGCGGTCGGCACGAAGTGGGTACTGCGGGCACCGGTGCGCGGACGCCTGCGGCACTTCATGAACCCGTCCAACTTCGGCATCGCGACCATCCTGGTGCTCTTCCCCTGGGCCAGCATCGCCCCGCCGTACCACTTCACCGAGCAGGTCAGCAATCCGATCGACTGGATCGTGCCGGGTGTCATCATCTTCTTCGGCACCATGCTCAACGCCAAGCTCACCAACCGGATGTGGCTGATCTTCGGCTGGGTGGGCGTCTTCGCCCTCCAGGCCGTCTTCCGCGGCATCGTCCTGGGCACCTCCATCCCCGGCGGCCTGGCCATGATGACCGGGGTGGCGTTCATCCTCTTCACCAACTACATGATCACTGACCCGGGCACCAGCCCGTCCAAGCCGCTGTCGCAGTTCGCCTTCGGCGGGGGAGTGGCCGTGGTCTACGGCATCCTCACCGGCATGAACATCCCCTACGGGATCTTCTTCGCCACCGCCATCGTCTGCCTGATCCGCGGCGGGTTCCTGTGGTCGCTGCACATCGTGGACAAGGCGCGCGAGCAGGCCAAGGCGCAGGAGCGCGCCGCCGCCGCTCAGGCGCCCGTCCCGGCCGTCGCCGGCCCCGCAACCGCAGAGAAGGAGGTCGCGACCGTATGAGCAGGATCGCGATCGTCGGCATGGCGTGCCGATATCCGGACGCCGCATCGCCGAGAGAGCTGTGGGAAAACGCTCTCGCCGGTCGCCGTGCCTTCCGCCGACTGCCCGACGTGCGCATGCGGCTGGAAGACTACTGGGACGCCGACCCGGCCACTCCGGACCGCTTCTACGCACGCAACGCCGCGGTCATCGAGGGCTACGAGTTCGACCGGCTCGCCTACAAGATCGCCGGTAGCACCTACCGCTCGACCGACCTCACCCACTGGCTCGCCCTCGACATGGCGGGCCTGGCGCTGGCCGACGCCGGCTTCCCCAAGGGCGAGGGCCTGCCCCGCGAGCGCACCGGCGTGGTCGTGGGCAACACCCTCACCGGTGAGTTCACCCGGGCCAACGTGATGCGCCTGCGCTGGCCGTACGTGCGCCGCACGCTCGCCGCGACGCTCAAGGAGCAGGGCTGGGACGACGACCGGCTGGCCACGTTCCTCGACGACTTCGAGGCCACCTACAAAAACCCGTTCCCGAACATCGATGAGGACACCCTGGCCGGCGGCCTGTCCAACACGATCGCCGGGCGGATCTGCAACCACTTCGACCTCAACGGCGGCGGCTACACCGTCGACGGCGCGTGCTCGTCGTCGCTGCTGTCGGTGGCGACGGCGGCCAAGGCGCTCATCGACGGCGATGTCGACGTGGCCATCGCCGGCGGGGTGGACCTGTCCATCGACCCGTTCGAGATCGTGGGTTTCGCCAAGACCGGCGCCCTGGCCAAGGGAGAGATGCGGTTGTACGACCGTGGCTCCAACGGCTTCTGGCCGGGCGAGGGCTGCGGAATGATCGTGCTGATGCGGGAGGCCGACGCCCTGGCGGCCAGGCACCGGATCTACGCCACCATCGCCGGCTGGGGCATCTCCTCCGACGGCAAGGGCGGCATGACCAGGCCCGAGGTCAGCGGCTACCAGCTGGCGCTGCGACGGGCCTACGAACGGGCCGGGTTCGGCATCGAAACCGTGGAACTGTTCGAGGGCCACGGCACCGGCACGGCGGTCGGTGACAAGACGGAGCTGACCGCCCTGTCGGGAGCCAGGTTCGCAGCCGACCCCGCGGCCGCGCCCGCGGCGGTCAGCTCGATCAAGGGAATGATCGGGCACGCCAAGGCGGCGGCAGGGGTGGCCGGCCTGATCAAGGCCGCGATGGCGGTGCACGAGCAGGTGCTGCCGCCGACCATCGGCTGCGTCGATCCCCACCCGGTGCTGACCGAGGAGTCGTCGTCCCTGCGGGTGCTGCGCAAGGCCGAGCCCTGGCCCGCCGGCGCGCCGGTGCGCGCGGGCGTCACGGCCATGGGCTTCGGCGGCATCAACACCCACATCGTGCTGGAGAAGACCGGCCCGAGGCGGCGTGTGCCGCTGCCCACCCGCACCAGGATGCTGGCCTCCTCGCTGCAGGACGCGGAGCTGCTGCTCGCCGACGCCGCCTCCCCGCAGGCGCTGCGCGAGCGGCTGGCCGAGCTGGCCGGCTTCGTGCAGCAGGTGTCCTACGCCCAGCTCGCCGACCTGGCGGCCACGCTCCAGCGTGAGCTGCGCGACCTGCCCTACCGGGCCGCGGTGGTCGTCTCCTCGCCCGAGGACGCCGAACGGCAGTTCCAGCGGGTGATCGAGGCACTCGACGCGGGTGAGACCAGCCTGTTCGCCTCCAACGGCCGGGCATTCCTCGGCCACGCCGACGGACCGGCCAAGGTCGGCTACCTCTTTCCCGGCCAGGGGTCGGGCCGCGGCACCAGCGGCGGCGCGCTGCGCCGGCGCTTCGCCGGGGTCGAGGAGATCTACACCGAGGCGGCGCTGCCCACCGACGGCGACATGGTGGCGACCGCGGTCGCCCAGCCGCGCATCGTCACCGGCTCGATGGCCGGCCTGCGGGTCCTGTCCGCCCTCGGCGTGGAGGCGGACGTCGCGGTCGGCCACAGCCTGGGCGAGATCTCGGCGCTGCAGTGGGCCGGCGCGTTGGAGGAGGAGGCCCTGCTGCGCGTGGCGGGCATCCGGGGCAAGGCCATGACCGAGCACAGTGCCTCGGGCACCATGGCCGGCATCCGAGCGACGCCGGACACGGTGATCGAGTTGGCGGCGGACCTGCCCGTCGTGATCGCCGGCTACAACGGACCCAACCAGACCGTCGTCGCGGGACCGGTCGACGCGATCGAGGCCTTCGGCCGCAAGGCCGCCGACGCAGGTCTGCGCTCGACCCGTCTGTCGGTGTCCCACGCCTTCCACTCGCCGCTGGTGGCGCCGGCGGCCGAGGCCTTCGGCGCGCAGCTCGCCGGTGAGGAGTTCGGCCGGATCGAGCGGCAGGTCGTCTCCACCGTCACCGGGGAGATGCTGGCGCCGGACACCGACGTCCCGGCGCTGCTGCGCAGGCAGATCACCGATCCCGTGCTGTTCACCCAGGCCGTGGAGGTGGCGGCCAAGGACATCGACCTGTTCGTCGAGGTCGGTCCGGGCCGGGTGCTCAGCGGGCTCGCGGCGGACGTGACCGACGTGCCGGTGGTCGCGTTGGACACCGACGACGAGTCGTTGAGCGCACTGCTGCGGGTGGTCGGCGCGGCCTACGTCGCCGGCGTCCCGGTCATCCACGAGGAGCTCTTCCAGGGCCGGCTGATCCGGCCGCTGCAGGTCGGCGCCGAGTTCACCTTCTTCGCCAGCCCCGCAGAGCAGGCGCCGGAGGTTCAGATCCGCGCCGGTGCCCGCAAGGTCGAGGAACTCCCGAAGGTCGTCTCCACCGGCACCCCGCAGACGGAGGGGCAGCCGGCGGAGTCGAGCGTCGACCTGCTGCGCCGCCTGGCGGCCGAACGCGCCGAACTGCCGTTGGAGATGGTGGGCGCCGACAGCCACCCGCTGGACGAGCTGCACCTGAGCTCGGTCACGGTGATGCACATCATCGACCAGGCGACCCAGCGGCTGGGCGTGCCCGCCGCGCAGGCGCCGACGAACCTCGCCACCGCGAGCCTGCGAGAGCTGGCCGACGCACTCGACCAGCTGGCCCAGAACGCCCAGGCCGCCGACTCCGCGCCCACCCGGCTGGTGGCCGGAGCGGCCCCGTGGGCCAGGCCGTTCGCCGTGGACCTCGACGAGGTGCCGCTGCCGGCGCGGACCACGTCGCAGGAGAACGGGCAGTGGCAGGTGTTCGGGGCCGGAGAGTCCCCGCTCGCCGAGCCGCTGCGCCAGGCGCTCGAACGCGAGAAGGTCGGTTCCGGGGTGCTGGTGTGCCTGCCGCAGGACTGCTCCGAGGAGCACGTGGAGCAGGCTCTGCTGGGCGCCAAGGCGGCCATCCGCGGTGCGCAGGACAGCCGGTTCGTCCTGGTCCAGCACGGTCGCGGCGCGGCCGGTCTGGCCAAGACGCTGCAGTTGGAAGCCCCTCACCTGCGCACCACCATCGTGCACCTGCCGGCGGGCCCCGAGGCGGTCGGCCGGGTTACGGCCGAGGTGGCGGCGACCACCGGATACGCCGAGGTCCACTACGACGCCGACGGCGTACGGCGGGTGCCGACGATGCGCGCGATGCCGGTACGGCCCGCTCGCACGACGCAACCGCTCGACGGGACCGACGTGCTGCTGGTGACCGGCGGCGGAAAGGGCATCACGGCCGAATGCGCGCTGGCGGTGGCCACCGACACCGGTGCCAAGCTGGCCGTGCTGGGACGTTCCGACCCGGCCGACGACCAGGAGCTGGCCGCCAACCTCCGGCGGATGGCCGACTCCGGCGTGACCGTGCACTATGCCCGGGCCGACGTCACCGACGCCGACCAGGTGCGCCGCGCGGTCGCCGAGGTGGAGGCGGCACTCGGGCCCGTCACCGCGGTGCTGCACGGCGCCGGACGCAACGAGCCCGGCGGGCTGGCGAGCCTGGACATGGCCGCCTTCCGGCGCACCTTCGCCCCCAAGGTCGGCGGCCTGCGCAACGTGCTCGCCGCCGTCGAGCCGGGCAGGCTTCGCCTGCTGGTGTCCTTCGGCAGCATCATCGGCCGTGCCGGACTGCACGGCGAGGCGCACTACGCCACCGCGAACGAGTGGCTGGCCGACCTCACCGCCGAGGTCGCCGAACGGCACCCGCAGTGTCGCAGCATCTGCATGGAATGGTCGGTCTGGTCCGACGTCGGCATGGGCGAGCGGCTGTCGGTCGTCGACGGCCTGGCCCGCAAGGGCATCACGCCGATCTCCCCGGAGCAGGGCGTGCAGATCATGCGGCGTCTGGTGGCCGACCCCGACGCGCCCACCGTCGTGGTGATCAGCGGGCGCACCGAGGGCATCGACACCGTCCGCTACGACCTGCCGTCGCTGCCGCTGCTGCGCTTCGTCGACAAGCCGCTGATCCGCTACCACGGCGTCGAGCTCGTCACCGAGATCGAGATGAACGCCGGGACCGACCTCTACCTCGCCGACCACCTCCTCGACGGCAACCTGCTCTTCCCGGCGGTGTTCGGCATGGAGGCCATGGCTCAGGTGGCCTCGGCCGCCACCGGGTGGGACACGGTGCCGGCGATCGAACAGGCCGAGTTCATGCGGCCGATCATCGTGCCGCCGGAGGGCAGCACCACGATCCGGATCGCCGCGGCCGTCACCGACCACGAGACGGTCGAGGTGTCCATCCGCAGCGCGGAGACCGGCTTCGACGTGGAGCACTTCCGGGCGCGGCTGCGCTTCACCGGTGAGGGCGCCCCGGACGGCCCGCCGGACCAGGTCGGCGAAGGACTGCCGACGGTGCCGCTCGACCCGGACACCGAGATGTACGGGGACGTGCTGTTCCAGGGCGCGCGGTTCCAGCGCCTGCGTCGCTACCACCGGGCCGCGGCCCGTCACGTCGACGCGGACGTGGCGGCGCTGGAGGCGGGGAACTGGTTCGCCGGATTCCTGCCCGCCGAGCTGCTGCTCGGCGACCCGGGCATGCGCGACGCGCTGATGCACGGCAACCAGGTCTGTGTGCCGGACGCCACGCTGCTGCCGACCGGCATCGAACGGGTGCATCCCGGCGGCGCCGCGCTGGCCGCGGCGGGCGAGTTGCGCTACTGCGCCACCGAGCGGCAGCGCGACGGCGACACCTACATCTACGACATCGCGGTGCGCACCCACGCCGGTGACGTCGTCGAGCGGTGGGAGGGCCTGCGCCTGCAGGCGGTGCGTAAGAAGGACGGGCGCGGGCCATGGGTGACCCCGCTGCTCGGGTCCTACCTTGAGCGGACGCTGGAGGACCTGGTGGGCGCGCGGGTCGCGGTCGCCGTGGAGCCGCACCTTCCGGACACTCCGGAAGGCGACGAGCGGCTACGGTCTCTCGCGGCCGTGACCGTGGGACGGGCTCTCGGCCGCCGGACCGAGGTCCGGCACCGGCCGGACGGACGGCCCGAGGCCGACGGCGGCCAGGAGGTCTCGGTCTCCCACGGGGCGGGAGTGACCCTCGGCGTCGCCTCCGGCGCCACGGTGGGCTGTGACGTCGAGAAGGTGACCGAACGGTCGCCGGCGCAGTGGCGGGAACTGCTGGGCGCGCACGCGCCCGTGGCCGAACAGGTCGCCGCGGAGACGGGCGAGAGCCTCGACACCGCGGGGACACGCGTGCTGGCCGCCGTCGGGTCCCTGCGCGAGGCCGGCCTGCCGGCGGACGCCCCCCTCACCCGGACCCCGGCGCAACGGGACGCGTGGGTGGTCCTCGCCTCCGGCGACCTGCGGATCGCGACGCTCGTCACGGCCCTGCGGGACGCTCCGGCTCCAGTCGTGTTCGCGGTCCTTACAGAAGGGCGGTCCTAGGCCATGGGCAAGTACTTCGAACACCTGCACACGGTCGGCTTCGAAGAGACCAACATCGTCGGCAACGTGTACTACGTCAACTACCTGCGATGGCAGGGGCGTTGCCGGGAGATGTTCCTGAAGCTGCAGGCGCCGGAGGTGCTCGCGGACCTGCAGGACGACCTGAAGCTGTTCACCCTGAAGGTCGACTGCGAGTTCTTCGCCGAGATCACGGCCTTCGACGACCTCTCCATCCGGATGCGCCTGGCCGATCTCGCGCAGACCCAGATCGAGTTCAGCTTCGACTACGTCCGGCTCGACGCGGGCGGGCGCGAGACGCTCGTCGCCCGAGGCCGGCAACGCGTGGCGTGCATGCGCGGGCCGAACACCCGCACGGTCCCCGCCAGGGTTCCTGAGCCGCTGGCCCGGGCGCTCGAACCGTACGCGCCCTAGGCGCGGATCCAGACAGTGAGCCAGGAGGTCAGCGTGACAGTCGACAACTCCATGTCATCTCGCGAGATGGCAGAAGCGAAGGCGCTGCGGCGGGCGTTCGGAACGTTCGCCACCGGTGTCACCGTGGTGACGACGGGCGGTCCCATCCCGCACGCCATGACCGCGAACTCTTTCACCTCGGTCTCGCTCGACCCGCCGCTCGTGCTGGTCTGCGTCGACCGCAGCGCAGTCATGCACCGGTGTCTCACCACCACGGGCTTCTTCGGGGTGTGCGTGCTGGCCGCCCATCAAGAGGCCACGGCCCGGCACTTCGCCGACCGTTGGCGGACCCTGGGCGCGGCCCAGTTCGACGACGTCGACTGGCTGCCCGGCGAGCTCACCGGTGTCCCGCTGCTCGGAGGCACCCTCGCCCGTTTCGAGTGCGAGCTGTGGCGCACCTACGACGGGGGCGACCACACGATCTTCATCGGAAAGGTGCTGTCCATGGAGCAGCAGGCCGACCTGGACGCCCTGCTGGTCTTCAACGGCAAGTTCCGTCAGATCACCCCCGATTGGAGCGAGGTGACGGCATGACTTCCACCGGGCGGCGCGCCGCGGCCGTACCGAAGAGGTCGTCCTCCGGCACCCGCCTGGTGCCGCCGGGACCGCCGTGGTGGGCGGGGCCGAGCCTGTTCAAGAAGCTGGCGATGGACCGCCTCGGCATGATGTCGCTCGCGGCGACGTACGGCGACGCGGCTCGGCTGTCCATCGGTCCCAAGACCCTCTACTTCTTCAACCACCCCGACCACGCCAAGCACGTGCTGGCCGACAACAGCGGCAACTATCACAAGGGGGTCGGGCTCGTCCAGGCGCGCCGGGCCATCGGTGACGGGCTGCTGACGAGCGAGGGCGAGCTCTGGCGCAAGCAGCGCAGGATGATCCAGCCGGTGTTCCAGAACAAGCGGATCTCCCAGCAGGCCGGGGTCATCGCCAGGGAGGCGGCGAACCTGGTGGGCCGGCTCCGGAACCACTCCGGCGGTCAGCCGGTCGACGTGGTCAAGGAGATGACCTGGCTCAGCCTCGGCGTGCTCGGGCACACCCTGCTCGACGCCGACCTCGGCGCCTTCGGCTCGATCGGGCACTCCTTCGAGGCCGTCCAGGACCAGGCGATGTTCGAACTGGTGACGCTGAGCAAGGTGCCGATGTGGCTGCCGCTGCCCAAGCAGTTGCGCTTTCGCCGGGCCCGCGCCGAGCTGCAGCGCATCGTCGACCATCTCGTCGCCGACCGCCTGGCGCGGTCCGGCGACGGCGGTGACGACGTCGTGTCCCGGCTGATCGCCTCGACCCGGCAGGAGGCCGACCCCCGGGTCGGCCGGCAGCGGATGCGTGACGAGCTGGTCACACTGCTGCTCGCCGGGCACGAGACGACGGCCAGCACGCTGTCATGGACGTTCTATCTCATCGATCGGCACCCGGAGGTCCGGGAACGGCTGCACGCCGAGGCGGTGGAGGTGCTCGGCGACCGGCTGCCGGTCTACGAGGACCTCCACCGGTTGAGGTACACCGCGATGGTGGTGGAGGAGGTCATGCGCCTCTACCCGCCGGTGTGGATGCTGCCGCGGGAGGCCCAGGGCGACGACGAGGTCGGCGGGTACCGCGTGCCGGCCGGTTCGGACGTGCTGATCAGCCCGTACACGCTGCACCGGCACCCGGCCTTCTGGGACGCCCCGGATCGTTTCGACCCGGACCGGTTCGACCCGGACCGTCCGGCGAACCGGCCCCGGTACGCCTACATCCCGTTCGGCGCGGGTCCCCGGTTCTGCGTCGGCAATCACCTCGGCATGATGGAGGCGACGTTCGTGATCGCCATGGTCGCCCGCGACCTCCGGCTGGTCAGGGTGCCCGGTCACAAGGTCGTCGCCGAACCCATGTTGTCCCTGCGGGTGCGCGGCGGGCTGCCGATGACCGTGCACGCGGCGCACGGCGCCCGCGTCCCACGCCCCCGGGCCTCCTCCGGTCACGCCGGGGACTCTGGGGACTGAGGTCGCCGGCGGTCTCCCGCCGGCGACGCCCACCACCGCACAGCCGACCGGCCGGGCGCGACTTCCGCGCCCGGCCGGTTCGCCGTGCCGGACCGGTGCGCGTGTGCGGTGCGCGTGCGATGTCCGTGTGCGGTGCGAGTGTCCGGTGGCCGTGTGCGGTGGCCGGCGGATGAAGACGGTAAGGGCGCCGAGGGCGGCTGCCCGCCGATGAGGTGCGGACATGCCGATGGACCCGGAACCGGGTCCTGGGGGCGGTCGAGAGTTCATGCGCCGGGTTCCGAAGCGATCGGCTCCGAAGGGCCGACTCCAAACGGCCGACTCCAAACGGTCGGCTCCGAGCGGCCGGCTTCGAGGGGCCGACTCCAAACGGCCCGCTTCGAGGGGCCGACTCCAAGCGGCCGGTTCGGCGGAAGGGAGCGGCGCGGCCCGACCTCGGTCGCGGCCGCTCGCCGTACGTGACGGCGGTGACCGCGATGGGTCAGCCCGTGCGCCGGGCGGTGCCCGCGAACAGCAGGTCGCGCAGGGCGAGCAGGACCGGAGGGTCGAGCGGGCGCATCGGCCTGAGCTGGACGTCGGCGAGCTTCGTCTCCGTGTCGAGCCGTACCGTGATCGGCCCGTGGCGTCCGATGCACAGTGCCTCGTCACCGCCGGGCGCATGATTGACGGCGTCCTCGTGACCGGCGGCGACCGACTGCGCGATCAGATGCCATTCGCCGGGAGGGACGTCTTCCAGTACGTATGGTCCTGGTTCGGGCAGAACCGTGTAGCTGACGGGCCGGCCCTCAAGGATTCGGTCGGGGAACAGCCCGGCGAAGACGGGCCGATCCTTCAGCGGAGACGAGATGGCGCCGCGAACCGTCACCGAACGGGTCCCCGAGGTCACCGGACGGCCTTCGACGAAGATCTGCGGTGTGACGCTCTCCAACTGGCGGTACCTGCTCGGGGAGACTCCCACGCTGCTGGTGAACCGTGAGCTGAAGGTGCCGACGCTGGAGTAGCCGACCCGGTGGCTGATGTCCGTGACGGTCAGCGTGGTCGAGGCCAGGAGCCGCTTGGCCTCCTGCAGTCGCACCGCCGACAGGAACCGGCCGGGCGACAATCCGGTGACCCGCTGGAAGACACGGGAGAAGTGGAACTTGCTGAACATCGCCGTACGGGCCATGTCATCGATGGTGATCTGTTCGCTGAGGTTTTCGTGCATACTCCTGACGACCCGCAGGACGGCTTGCTCTATTTCGTTCTCCATTGCTCCTCCCGTGCATTGGAGGTTTCATCCGAATTGACGTGGCGTAGGAAAACGTGACCACAGTGCTCACGGCCTGTATGTGCCTCGCGGATGGCAGAGCCGGTGCGTGTTCCCGTTCGCCTGGGCGAACGTTCACCGAATGGCTCTGGCCACCGTTGACGGCTGCTCCGTTCGAGTTCGGCGTCGCGGCGTGGTGCTGGGGGTTCCGCCGGGACGCCCGTACGGCAGCCGCTCCTTCGTCTGCTCGATAGGTCGTTGATCGCATGGCGTCACAGGACGCCGGGCGATCCGGCTCTCGCCTTCCTCGCCCCGCGGTTCTCGATGATCGTTCGAACCGGCTTGACCGCCACCGGTGACGACCATCGGGCTTGCCTGCCTACTACACGCCGCGAGAGGCGCCGGACGCTGCATGACTTCGGAAATTTTTTATGACGGACGGGAGGTAGCTGAATGGTTACACAATGTGCGTGCTCAATGGCTCTGGCCTGAGGCGATGCCGTCTGGCGCGATCTTCGGAGAGGGGCGGTCGATGGGTCGTAAAAATGATCTACGATCACGAAACAAAATGAATGTGAAATAAGTCAGATCGCCCTTGACTTTTTACTTTAAATGGTCATCGAAATTGTGATCATTTAATTGGCCCAACTGTCGCGTCCATCTTTGGTCCTCTTCTCCGGTAATTGGCGTGAACGGTTTTCCTGGACCCCTCGAAACCACATAAGGGCAGGTAGGGGGTGGGTAGGGGTTGTCCTCGCGGGTGCCACGGCCAATTCTTGTGACGTTGGGCCAGTGCCCTCGATGCGTCGTCATCGAGCACCGTTTTTCCCCGAATTCACGCCATAGGCGGATGGGGTTCACCGTGATGGAGTGTGGGCAGATGGCGGAGGCTCGCGAGGACGAGTTCTCGCGCTACGTCAAAGAGGCCAGGCCGGCGCTGCGGCGAACGGCCTTCCTGCTCTCGTCCGACTGGTACGAGGCCGACGACCTGGTCCAGCGGACTCTCATCGCGATCCACGGGCGCTGGGACAGCCTTGAGCACCGCGACAAGATCGCGGGCTACGCACGAACGATCATGATCCGATTGATCATCAGTGACCGCAGGTCCCACCGGTGGTCGCGCGAGGTCCTCCACGAACTGCCACCCGAACCCGACCCGACGCCCGATCCGTACACGCTCCTCGGTGATCGGCTCCTGCTGATGAGAGCCCTTTCCAACCTCGCGCCCCGGCAGCGGGCCGTTGTCGTCCTGCGTTACTGGGAGGACTGCAGCGTCGAGGAGACCGCGCGGGCGATGGACAGCATGTGTTCCACGGTACGCAGCCAGACCGTCCGCGCCCTGGCCACCCTTCGTTCGACGCTACAGGCCGAGGCGAAGGGCAACTCGGAAGATGCACCCGGCGTAACGATGCTTGGACGATGAAGTGGACAGGAGCTGACCCAAATGCACGAGGGAACACCCATGCAGCCGCGAACTCCCGACGAACGACAAGCCAGGACGATGACACTTGAGGCGTTCGCGGACACGATCGTCCCCGGCGAGAAGCGGTCGCCCGACGACAGGGCCATCGCGGGCGCCAGCACCGGCGGCGGTGCGGTGGCGGCCGGCGCCATCGAGTTGCTGGAGTGGGACGCGACCGGGCTGAGCAGTGGACTGGACGACTTCGCCCGCCTGTTGAACGACCACGCGCGGGAGTACGCGACCGGGTACAGGCTGGTTCTCGACGAGTCGGTTCCGCCCTTCGTCGCGCTGGCCTTCCAGCACCGCACCGCCCTGGTGCAGCGGCTGACCTCGCCCGGCCATCCGGAGAAGCCGTTCTGGGTCAGCCTCGCCCTGTTCAGCAACATGGCCTTCGACTCCGCGGCCCACATGCACACCGCCGACGCGCTCGCGGCGGGACATCCCGGCCTGACCGCGATGGGCATCACCCTGCCCGACCCCGACGGTCTGTGGCGCTTTCCCGAGTACTCCTACGGCCGCCGGCTGGCCGACCCGCACCCGGACACGACCCCTTCAGGGAGCCCCGCATGACGAGCACCGAACGCACCGACGTCCTCGTGGTCGGCAGCGGCTTCGGCGGCGCGATCGCGGCCTACCACCTCGCCGCCGGCGGCGCGCGGGTCGTGGTGCTCGAACGCGGACCCTGGCTGAGCGGAAACGACTTCGAGCACGACTACAAACTCGGATCGTCCTACACGCGAGCCTTCGACTTCGTCGTGGGCGACGGCATGAGCCTGCTCGGCGGCAACTGCGTGGGCGGCGGCAGCGTCGTCTACTTCGCCGCGATGCCCCGCGCGCCGCGCTTCGTCTTCGAACGCCACGGCAGCATCGGCAGGCGGATGTGGCCGTCGGCCGTCAGCCGCGACACCCTGGAGCCGTGGTACGACCGGGTGGAGGAGGCGATCCCGGTCACCAAGCAGGACTGGAACGACGCCACCTACGCCGGAGGGCTGTGGGCGGCGACGTGCAACCACGCGGGCCGTACGGCCAACACGCTGCCGGCGGCCATCGACAACAGCAAGTGCACCAACTGCAACTGGATGATGGCCGGCTGCCGCTTCGACGCCAAGCGTTCGCTGCTGTTCAACTACCTGCCGGCGGCACTCGCGCACGGCGCCGAGATCCGGCCGCTGCACGAGGTGCAGCAGATCTCCAAGACCGACGACGGCGACTACCGGGTGCACTACAACGTCGTCGACGACGAGGACTACCGGGTCCAGGCCGGCAGCGGCACGATCGACGCCAAGATCATCATTCTCGCGGCCGGTGCCGGCGCCACCCCCGTCATCCTGCAGCGCAGCGAGGCGACGCTCGGCACGATGCCGCACGCCGTGGGCAGATACTTCTCGGGCAACGGCGAGCGGCTCAACACCGTCGTCTTCGACGAGGACCGGGTGCGCGATGTCCTCGGCCTGACCCGAGGCGACGGCCTGGCCTACGAGGCCAACCAGATCGGCAAGGGGCCGACCGTGGCGAGCTGGGACCGTCTCGACGGCTCGCTGCCGGAATACTCCCGCTTCTCACTGGAGCAGCTCTACTTCCCGCCCGGTCTGGGCACCATCCTCGCGCAGGTGCCCGGCGCGGTCGGCCCGAGCTGGTTCGGCGTGGAGAAGAAGGAGCTTCTCAAGCGCTGGCGCTCCTGGCTGATCATCTTCCAGATGACGGAGGACGACAACGAAGGGGTCTTCGGGCCGCCCCCGGCCACCGGCAACGCCGACCGGATCTCGCAGCAGATGCTCGGCGTCGGCCGGCTCCGCTACGACCCGACCCCGAACACACTGCGCGGCTGGGCCCAGGCGGACGCCGAGGTGAAGGACATCGTGGAGCGCGACGGGCTGGCCAAGGTGGCGGCGTGGACCAACGACGTGGTCGGCGCCTACACCGTGCACCCGCTGGCCTCCTGCCGTATCGGCGACGACCCGGGGACGTCGGCGCTCGACGACCGTCACGAGCTGCGGGGTCATCCCGGCATCTTCGTCACCGACGGCTCCGCCGTACCGGGAGCGTTGACGGTCAACCCGGCGATGACCATCGCCGCGCTCGCCGAGCGCGCCATCCCCGGCATCGTGCAGGCCGCCCAGCAGCGCGGCGTGAACGTGACGTACGGCGCGCCGGCGCCGGACGGTGCCATCAGCGGACGAAGCGGAGTGGCCCCGTTGGTGCCCACTCTGCTGCACCGATAGCGAGGGAGCGGGCGATGGGCAGGATCCTCACCCCGGTGGCACGGCGGAGCGCGCTTTCCCAGATCCGCCATGTCTCTCCGGTCGGGCCGGGCGCCGCGCTGGGCCTCGTCGAAAAAGTCTACGACCAGGTCGAGCGGGACTTCGGCATGCTGGCGCCGCCGGTGATCCTGCACTCGCCCGCCCCGGAGCCGCTGGCGGCCTGCTGGCTGATGCTGCGGGAGTCACTCCTCGCGCAGGGGATGGTCAACAGGGCGATCAGGGAGGCGATCGCCGCGGCGGTCTCGCTCGGCAACGCCTGCCCGTACTGCGTGGACGTGCACAGTGCGACGCTGCACAGCCTCGTGCAGGGGCGCTACGCCGCCGAGATCTCCGGCGACCGCATCGAGGAGATCGCCGACCCCGGCGTGCGCCGGATCGCCGCGTGGGCGCGGGCGAGCGGCACGAGGGAGACGGCCGCGCGGCACGAGCTGCCCCTGCCGGCCGAACAGGCGCCGGAGCTGATCGGCGTGGCGGTGACCTTCCAGTACTTCAACCGCATGGTCAACGTCTTCCTCGACGAGTCCCCGGTGCCTCCGCAGGTGCCCGCCGGGATCCGTCCCGTCCTCATGCGGCTGCTCGGGTTGTTCATGAGGCCGGCGGCCCGTAGGGCGCACGCGCCCGGCGCCTCCCTCGGCCTGCTGCCGGCCGCGCCGCTGCCCGCGGACCTGTCCTGGGCGGACGGCACGGCGAACATCGCCGAGGCCTTCGCCCGGGCCGCCGCCGCCATCGACAGGGGCGGCCGGCGTTCGGTGCCGGAGCCCGTTCGTGACGTGGTCGCCGCCGAGCTGGCCGGCTGGAACGGTGAGCCGGTGGGCCTCAGCCGCGCCTGGGTCTCCGAAGCGGTCGGCGGCCTGCCGCCCGCCCAGCGCCCGGCCGGTCGCCTGGCGTTGCTGACGGCGATGGCCTCCTACCAGATCGACCAGCCGCTCATCGACGAGTTCCGGCGTGAGAACCCCGACGACCGGGCGCTCATCGAGCTCGCCTCATGGGCGAGCTTCGCCGCCGCCCGCCGGGTGGGCGGCTGGATTCCGGCCGCCCGGCCGGCCGGCCCCGCTCTCCACGAGGTCTGACCCCGCTCTCCATCGCGAGGTCTGACCCGGTCTCCACGAGGTCTGACCCCGCTCTCCATCGCGAGGTCCGACCCACTCTCCGCGAGGTCTGACCCGGTCTCCACGAGGTCTGACCCCGGCCTGGCCTCTCCCGTCTTTTCCCGGTGGCGCCCGGTGGCTTCTTCCGGCGTCTTCCCGCGCGGGCCGGCCGAAACGCGATTCGGCCGGCCCGCGCGGGCTCGTGGCATGCCTGTGAGCCGATGGGCCGGCCGGTCCGTGCGCGTCCGCGATACCTCCCGCCCGCTTTCCAGGGGTGGTGCGCCGTACCCGCCGGTTGCGGCGGGCCCATCGCCCGTGCGCGGCAGATCCCGTACGGCGAGCCCACCGCCCGTGCGCGGCAGATCCCATACGGCGAGCCCGCCATGGCGAAAAGCACACACGGAGAAGACATCGCTATTTCCGTCGATGCATGCTTAGTTCAGCGACATAAATATGATTCATTTTCGATAATGCCGCCGTGAGCGATATATATGTTTATCGCGTGTTCCGCCGCTCGATTCGCCGACCGGACCGGTGTGCCAGAAAAGAGTGGTTCCGACACCCCGCACAATCCGATTTCCAGGTGAGAGGACAGACACGTGACAGAGCTGGATGAGGTTCTCAAAGACCTGGCCGCGGAAGGCGACGAAATCGATCGCATGGTGGCCGACCTCGACGCGTCGCAGTGGGCGCTGCCCACTCCCGCGCCCGGATGGACGGTCGCCCACCAGATCGCCCACCTGGCCTTCATCTTCCGTCTCGCCGGGACGGCGGCCTCCGACGCCGAGGCCTTCAAGGCCCTGATCGCGGGAGCCGAGGAGAACTTCGACGGCGCGGTGAACGCCGCGCTCGCCGACTACGCCGGCGACTCGCCGGAGGTGCTGCTGTCCCGCTGGCGCGCCGAGCGCGCGCACACGGTCGAGGCGCTCGCCGCCGTGCCGCCCGGCGAGACGGTGCCCTGGCTGGTCAACCCCCTGCCGCCCATCATCCTCGCGTGTGCCGGGATCATGGAGCAGTTCGCGCACGGCCAGGACATCGCCGACGCGCTCGGGGTGCGCCGGGAGTTCACCGACCGGATCAGGCACCTGGTCATTTTCGCAGTGCTGACCAGGGATTTCGGTTACCTGTCGCGGGGTCTCACCCCGCCGGAGACCGAGTTCCGCTTCGAGCTCACCGGTCCCTCGGGAGAGGTGTGGGCGTTTGGACCGGAGGACTCGGCCGAGAAGGTCAGCGGACCCGCAGCCGACTTCTGCCTGCTGGTGACCAGGCGCCGGCACCGTGACGATCTCGCGGTCGTCGCCTCCGGCAGCGAGGCCGACCACTGGCTGGACATCGCGCAGGCCTACCGCGGACCCGCCGGGGCGGGACGCGCCCCCGGCCAGTTCGAGGCCTCCGCGCGGTAATCACGGACCTGCGGCACCGCTTCCCGGCTGCCGGCCGTACCGGCCGGGCCGCCCGGATGGCCGAGACGACGGCGATCGGGGCGCCCCGGCCGGGAGCCGGAACGACGTGACGATCACGAAGCCATCCTCGCCGGCGTCGGCGCGGCCGGTGAAGGTCATTCGCCGTGATGAAACGCGATGGCCGGTAATGGCGTGAAGGCGAAGAAAGGGCACCGAGAATATGGTAATCGTGATGGCCGCGGACGCCACGCCGTCGGACATTCAGGCGATCGTCTCATTGGTGGAATCGACGGGCGGAGAGGCGTTCGTCAGTCGCGGGGTCAGCCGGGTGATCATCGGTCTGGTGGGTGACATCGACCGGTTCGACACGTTGAATCTGCGTGGAATGCGAGGGGTCGGCAACGTCACGCGAATTTCGGTGAAATACAAGCTGGTCAGCCGCGAACATCATCCGGACCGTTCGGTCGTGCAGGTCGGCGGCGTGCCGATCGGTCCCGGCACGGTGACCCTGATCGCCGGCCCCTGCGCGGTGGAGACCCCGCAGCAGACCCTCCAAGCGGCCGAGATGGCCAAGGCCGCCGGCGCCACCCTGCTACGCGGCGGCGCCTACAAACCCCGCACCTCCCCCTACGCCTTCCAAGGCCTGGGCGAAGCCGGCCTGCGCATCCTGGCCGACGTCCGCGAGCAGACCGGCCTGCCGGTCGTCACCGAAGTGGTCGACGCCCACGACGTCGACCTCGTCGCCTCCTACGCCGACATGCTCCAGGTCGGCACCCGCAACGCCCAGAACTTCGCACTGCTGCAAGCCGTCGGCGCCGCCGGCAAACCGGTCATGCTCAAGCGCGGAATGAACGCCACCATCGAAGAATGGCTGATGGCCGCCGAATACATCGCCCAGCGCGGCAACCTCGACATCGTGCTGTGCGAGCGCGGCATCCGCACCTTCGAAACCGCCACCCGCAACACCCTCGACATCTCCGCCGTCCCCGTCGCCCAGCGACTGTCCCACCTACCGGTCATCGTCGACCCGTCCCACTCCGGCGGCCGCCGCGACCTCGTCCTGCCGCTCAGCCGCGCGGCCATCGTGGCGGGCGCCGACGGCGTGATCATCGACGTGCACCCACAGCCCGAGATCGCCCTGTGCGACGGCCCGCAGGCACTGGTCGCCGAGGACCTGCAGGAGCTCGCCCACGCGATCGAACGCCTGGCCCGGTTCATGGACCGCAGGCTGCCCGCGCAGCGCGAGCTGCTGGCCGGATGAAGCTCGACCAGGGCATTTCGGGAGGGCTGATGAATCCGTCCGCGATTCGCCGAGTCTCGGTTCTCGGCACCGGTGTCATCGGAACGTCGATCGCGCTCGCCCTGCGGCGCGCCGGTGTCCACGTCGGCCTGTACGACCTGGACACCCGGGTGGTGGCGGAAGCGGAGCTGATGGGGGCGGGCATCGCGCTGCACCCCGACGATCCGCCGGCCGACGTGGTGGTGATCGCCACCCCGCCCTCCACCGTCGTCGGTGTCCTGCGCGACGCCCAGGACTGCGGACTGGGCGCCGTTTACACCGACGTCGCCAGCACCAAGGCCCGTATCTTCGCCGAAGCCGAGGTCGCGGGCTGCGACTTCACCACCTACATCCCCGGGCATCCGATGGCCGGTCGCGAGCTGTCGGGCCCGGGCGCGGCGCACGCGAATCTGTTCACCGGCCGGCCGTGGGCCCTGTGCCCGCACCCGGTGACGCCGCCGGGCGCGGTGCACATGGTGGCCGAGCTGGTCGAGATGTGCGGGGGAGAGGCCAAGGTGATCGCCCCCGACGCCCACGACCGGGTCGTCGCGGCGGTCTCGCACGCGCCGCACCTGGTGTCGGCGGCGCTCGCCGCCAGGTTCGCGGCCGCCGACGAGACCATGCTCTCGCTGGTGGGCAAGGGGCTGCAGGACGTGACCCGGATCGCGACGGGCGCTCCGGAACTCTGGTGCGACATCCTCCAGCAGAACGCCGGCCCGGTCGCCGCCGTGCTGGACGCGGTGGTGCGGGACCTGACCGAAGCCGCGTACGCGCTGCGCAACTCCGGCCGCGCCGGTGGTGGCGCGCTGGCCGACCTGCTCACCCGGGGCAACCACGGCCGGGAGCACATCGTCGACAGGGTGCACGCGAAAGGGCGGGCCCACCGGCCCGAGGGCGACGAGCTGGCCGAGCTGGCTCGGGCGCGGGTCTGAACGTCCGGCGAGCTCCGGCCCGAACGCCGCGGAGCAGGCCCGATGACCCTCTCCCGGCCGTGGGAGCCCGCGCGCCGGGTCCGGCTGCCGGGCCCGGGCGGCGTGTCCGGCGCCGCCCGGCTCCGCTCACGCCACGATCTTCCCGGCCCGGCCGGGCGGCCGCCAGCCGAAGAGCGTCCTGAACCGCTCGTCCTGGGTGCTGAAGTCCCGGTTCTCGCGCCCGCCGGCGCCGGAGGCGACCGGGGCGTCGGTGGCGGCCTGGCCGGTGCCCGACTCCTTGTCCACACCGCCCGTCCGCCGTGACCGCAACACCACCTCGGCCGTCCGGGGCGCGCGCTGCGCCGAGTAGGCCTTCAGCGCGGCCGGCACGTCCGCGCGCGACCGCAGACCGGCGGCGAGGACCACCGCGTCCTCCAGCGCCATGCCCGCGCCCTGCCCGGCCGCCGGTGTCATCGGGTGCGCGGCGTCGCCGAGCAGGGTCACCCTGCCGAACGACCATTCGGGGACCGGATCGCGGTCGACGATGTCGGTCACCACGATCCCGTCGTCGAGGTCGGTGCCGCAGATGATCCCCGCGATGGAGTCGTCCCACCCGGTGAGCCTGTCGAGCAGGGCGGACATCGCGGCCGCCGGGTCCATGGCGGGCCAGACGCCGGCCGGGGCGGTGATCTTCGCGGTCCAGTAAAGCTGGCCGTGGCCGGTCGGCCCGGCGAACAGGTCGACCCCCGGTCCGCTCGCGATCAGGCCGAGGGGATAGGCGGCGGGCGCCGCCGTCCTGCCCCGCAGCGAGGTGTAGCCCCGGTAGACGGGCGGGAGGTCGCCGAGCAGCCGCCGGCGGACACCGGAACGCACTCCGTCGGCGCCGACCAGCACGTCCGCCCTCAGCGTGGTGCCGTCGGACAGCGCCACGTCGACGCGGTCGCCGCGATCGGTGTGGCCGTCGACCGCGACGCCCGTGCGGAGGTCGGCGCCGGACGCGACGGCCTCCTCCAGCAACGCGTTCTGCAGCGCGGAGCGCAGCACGGTCACCTGGGGGGTGCCGAAGCGGCGGCCGAGCTCTCCGATCGGGTCGACGCCCAGCACCCTGCCGTCGGAGGCCAGCAACGGTCTCTCGTCGCCAGGCACGGCCACGTGTCCCGCCGCGCGCACGGCCGCGCCGAGCCGGGCGCCGATGGCGTCCAGCGCGGTGATGCCGTTGGGGTAGAGCACCAGGCCCGAGCCGACGTCCGCGATGCGGGTCGCGCGCTCGACGAGCGTCACCCCGATCCGGGCGCGCCGCAGGGCGATCGCCAGGGCCAGGCCGCCGATGCCGCCGCCGGCCACCACCACCGGGTCAACGCGCATCGGTGCCCTCCCCGCCCGCCGGGCGGCGGGCGGGTCCGGACGGCCCGTCGCCGGTCAGCGGTTCGATGACCAGCCCGCCCAGGAACCACGCCTCGACCTGGCGCATCCTGCTCTCGCACGTCCTGCGGTCGGGGCCGGTCACCACGAAGGAGGCCAGGAAGTCCGCCGAGAAGGCGGGGCCGTTCATCACCTGGCCGGGCCGTACGAAGATGTTGTACTTCTCCACCCACGGGAAGGGACGCTCCTGCGGCACGGCCACGACCCTGCCCGCGCGTTTGACCAGCACCAGCTGCCCGGCCATGGTGGACGGCCGCAGGCGCGGCCCGGCGGTGTCGATCGGCAGCGGCAGCCCGAGCTGCGCCCTGACCCAGCACTCGGTCGGGTCGGCGCCGAACAGCGCCCGCATGATGTCCCGGATCGAGGCTCCGCCGTTACGGCACGCTATCTCGCACAGCACCAGCCGGTCGTCGGGGGTGTGGAACACCTCGGCGTGGAAGGCGAAGTGCCGCGGGCCGGGCAGCGCCGCGAGGACGCGGTCGGCGAGTTCGAGCAGGCGCCGGGAGAGCGGGTCGTCCGGGTCGAGGGTCACATCCAGGCGGCCCCCGGTGTCCTCCTTGAACGTCGACAGCGCGAACAGGTACTGCGACGGCCAGGCGAAGACCACCCGGCCGTCCACGACCAGCCCGTCGACATGGCACATCGCCCCCGGGACGTACGACTCCACCAGCAGGTTCGGCTGGAAGGGGCCGTGGAGGCCGGCGTCCTCGGCGAGATACCGGTCGAGCTCCTCCTGCGACCCGATGACCTTCACACCTATCGAGCCCGCGCTGTCGCGGGGCTTGACGACGATGGGGAATCCGCGCTCCCCGGCGAAGGCGATGACGTCGGCCGCGCACTCGACGGCCGCGTACGGCGCGACCGGGATGCCCGCCGCCCGCGCCATGTCCTTCATCACGAGCTTGTTGCGGTACGGGATCGTGCTCGGCAGCCGCTGTCCCGGCAGCCCGAGCAGCTCGCGCAGCCGGGCGGCGCGTTCCAGGTCCTGTTCCTGGCAGGCGATGATGTGGCGCACCCCGTGCTCGCGGGCGAGGTCCACCGCCCTGGGCTCCACCGTCCCGCCCGCCTCGTAGCCGTCCAGCGCCTCCACGTGGCGGTAGCCGCTCCCGGCTCCCGGCAGGTCCTCGCCGACGAGGTCGAGGTGCCGCCGCGAGCCGAGGAGCAGGACGTCGCCGTCGTAGTCGGCCAGCCAGCGGTCGTACGGCGTGCCTCGCAGCGAGCCGCGGTGGTGCAGGACGAGGACGCTCATCGGACCGCCTCCCCGGTCGTGGCGGGGACCGCCGCGGGCAGGGCTGTGGGCAGGATCGTGGGCAGGGCTGTGTGCGGGGTTGGGGGCAGGGCCGCCTGCGCGCGCACCGCGTCGCGGTGGACGTCGGCGCCCAGCGTCCGGGCGAGCGCTCCGGCCGCGGGGCCGGTGACGTCGCACCCGACCGTGTCGGCCAGCCATCGGCCGTCGTCGCCGCGCCTGAGCTCGACGAGGTAGGGGTGGGCGTCGGCGGCCGGCAGCGCCGCGAGCACCGCGCCGGCCGCGGCGAGCACGTCCTCCTCCCAATCCTCGGTCCCCTCCCGCGGATACGGCGTCCGCGGATACGGCGCCTCCATGTACGGCGTCTTCGGGTACGGCGGGCCGTCCTCCTCCGCGACGCCGTACAGCCGCCAGGTCCCCTCCGCGGTGACCCCCGCGACGCGACGGACGGCGCCGGCCGGCCAGGGCTCCATCACCAGGCCGGGCACCCACTGCAGGTCGGGGGAGAGCCCGCCGCGGGTGAACTCCCGCGCGGCGGCCTCGTCGCGCAGCACCGACACCGGCGCCCATCCGTTCCTGCGCCGCCGCACGTGCACCGGGTATCCCCACCGGCCGGCGTGCGCGTAGACGTCGGCCACCCGCTCCACCGCCGCGCACGGGACGGTGGCGATCCCCGCGCGTTCGAGGCGCCCGCGCATGGCGACCAGGTCCGAGAACGTGATGGCGGCCTCCCGCCGTTGCCCGGCGAGACCCAGATGCTCGCGCAGCGCGCCGGCCCTGATCGCGTCGGCGGGGGAGACGGCGACCACGGCCGACAGCGCGGTGCGCGCCGCCAGGTCGAACACGGCCCGGTCCACGTCGGCCGAGCGTGCGTAGTCGCTGAAACACCGCACCTCGGCATAGGCGCCGACGTCGTGCGCGGTGATCTCCGCCGCGGGGCGCGCGGTGAACAGCACCACGTCCCGCGCGCCGTCACGCAGCCATTCGGAGTACGGCGGAAGCGGACCGGAAACCCGGTCCAGCACCACGATGGTCATCGTCTTCCTCTCCTCGGATCTCCTCGGACTCACACCCGCGCCGCGGGACGCAGCCGGATGTTCACGGAGTTCGCGACCAGGTCCTCGCACAGCCGGACCGCCGCGTCGGTGTCGGAGCCCCTGACGGCGACCAGGCCCAGGCGGTCCCAGTTGTCGGCCAGCGGCCGTACCACGTCGCCTGCGCTCGCCGTGACCTGGGCGATCAGTACGTCCGGTCGGGCGCGGACCGTCTCGACGCCCTCGACGCCCTCGATCCGTCCCGCGCCCGTGTGCACGAAACGCACGCAGGCCCCGGCCAGGGGACGCGGCCGCCCAGCCAGCTCCTCGACGAGCCCGAACGGCCAGCCGACCGCGTAGGCCGCCATGTCCACGCCGTAGGCCGCCTCCACCAGCTCGTCGATGTGGTCACCGCCGATCCGGTTGTGCGACTCGATGACGACCGGCCCGTCCCGCCCGACTCGGACCTCGGTGTGGCTCGGCCCGTCGGCTATCCCGATCACGTCGAGGAACGCGGTGACCGCGGCGACGATCTCCTGCTCCGCCCCGAGGTCCAGGCGGGCGGGCAGCGCGTGGCCCAGCTCCGCGAAATGGGCCTCGTCGACCAGCTTCTCGGTGACCGCGATCACCACGTGCCTGCCCCCGAAGCTGAAGGCCTCCACGCTGTATTCCGGGCCGCTGACGTACTCCTCCATGATGAACTCGCCGATCCTGAACAGGTCGGTGGGCCCGCGGTCGACACCGGTCCGGCGCACCCGCTGGACGCGATCCCACGCGTCGTCGACCTCGGCGGCCCCGCCGACGCGGAAGACGCCGAAACCGCCCGCCACGTCGGTGGGCTTGACGATGAAGGGGTAGCCGTGGGCGGCACCGAAGGCGGCCAGGCTGTCGCGGTCGCGCACCAGGGACGCGCCGATCGTCTTCGCCCCGGAGCCGGCCAGATGGCGGCGCATCTCCCACTTGTCCCGCAGCCGGTGGCTGGCCGCGAACCCGGTGCCGCCGAGCCCGAAGCGGTCGTTGGCCCAGCCGGCGACCTCCAGGCCCGGCTCGGTCAGCGACACCGCGGCCGAGAAGCCCCAGGCCCGGTGCGCCGCCTCGATGAGCGGGCGGGCCACGGACGGGTCCGTGTAGTCGGCCAGCAGCAGCACGTCGGCGAGCTCGGCCTGCTCCGGCTCGAACTTGCTGCGGTGCTGCAGCAGGATCACCGCCAGGCCCAGCGCCTTGGCCTTGCGGACCGTCGACGTCTGGTGGCCGATGAGCAGCAGCGTTCTCTCGGGAGTCTTCTCGGGGGTCATCACGTCACTTCCCGTCGGTGGGTGGGGATGAGCCGGCGGAGGGGGAGACGGCGGAGGAGGAGGGCCGGTCGTCCGGCCGGACCACCACGCGCAGCAGCGCGCGCACCACCGCGGTCCGCTCGTTCGCCTGTTTCTCGGAGGCCGCCTCGACGACGACGTGCCCGTGCCGGCTCCCGGAGTCCACGACCGGGGGCAGCACGTCCCCCGGCCCGAACCCGAGCCTCAGTTCGTGCACGAAAGCGAGCCGTCCGGCCTCCTCCAGCCCGGCCACGGACTCCACGCGTCCCGGGCCGAAGTCGAAGAACGAGACGCAGGCCGTCCTGGTCGCGGCGCCGGGCCGTACCGGCTTGCCGGCGAGGGCGCGGAAGACGGCGGCCTCGATGTCGAAACCGGTGGCGATCTCGACCAGCAGCGGGATGCGGTCACCGCCGATCCTGGTCTGGGACTCGACGATCCGCGGGCCCGCGGCCGTCAGGATCACCTCGGTGTGCGCGGGACCGAAGCGGTAGCCGGCCGCGTCCAGCAGGGCGACCACCGGCTCGGCGATCGCCGCCCGCTCCGGCTCCGGCAACGGAGCCGGGTGCACGTGCCCCATCTCCACGAAACCGGGCGGCGGCGCCAGCCTCTTGGCGGTGACGCCGACGACGTGGTGACGCCCCTGCACGGTGAACGTCTCCACGCTGAACTCGTCCCCGCGAAGGTACTCCTCCACCAGGACCGGCCCCGAGTAGCCGTAGGCGGCCAGGTCCGTCACCCAGCCGTCCAGGTCGCGCACGTCGCGCACGAGCCGTACGGCCCGGCTGCCGTCCAGACAGGTGGGCTTGACCACGACGGGCGGACCCAGCTCGCGCACCGCCTCGCGCGCCTGCTCCGGCGCGGCGACCTCGATCGAGCGGACGGGGGAGAGACCGTGGTCGCGCAGCAGCCGTCTCATCGCGGCCTTGTCGTTGATCCCGGCGAGCGCCCCCGGTGGGTTCGGCGCCAGCCCCAGCGACCGCGCCTCCTCGCAGACCGGCAGCTGGCTGTCCTCTTTGCCCAGGTGGAGGACGTGTGCCACCTCGTGGCGCCGCGCCGTTTCGCGGACCAGCGCGCGCAGCGCGCGCTCGTCCCGGAAATCGGCGAGGATCATCTCCTCCGACAGCTCCGCGATCTCGTCGAGATAGGCCGCGGGCTGGTAGCGCGGATCCCAGATCGAGTGGATACGGAAGCCCTCCGCCGCGGCCTTCGCGAAGAACTGCCGGTACGGCATCAGCATGAGCAGCCTGTCGTCGGCCATGGTCGATCCCCCGTCTCCCGCTGTGTCTCCCGCCGTGTCCTCTGCCGTGTCCTCTGCCGTGTCCTCTGTTCCGTCTTCCGCTCTGCCGGCACCGGCGGCGTCGTTCACGCGAGCCGGCCTGCCGGCTCGCGGGCGGCCGTCCCCAGCCAGCGGCCCGTGGGCGGGCCGAAGGCCCGCCGCTCCGCGTCCCAGGCCACCCGGCCCGCCTTCAGCGTGGTGCGCACCCGGCCGGCCATCGTCCAGCCCTCGTAGGCCGACCAGCCGCATTTGGCGTACACGTCGCGCGCGGAGAACATCGTCGGCCGATCCGGGTCGAAGATGACCAGGTCGGCGTCGGCGCCCGGTTCCAGCCGGCCCTTGCCCGGCAGCCGGAACATCGCGGCCGGCCTGGCGGCCAGGTGCTCGACCAGCCGGGCGATCGCGACGTCGGCGGGCTCGTCGGGCCGGCGCCTGCGCATGCCGGTCCACACCGCCGTCGCCAGTTCCTGGACGCCCGGCAGGCCCGGCGGCGCGTCGGCGACCCGCCGGCTCTTCTCGGCGATCGTGTGCGGGGCGTGGTCGCTGCCCAGGCTGGCCACCTCTCCGGCCCACAGGGCCGCCCACAGCCTGTCCTGGTCGTCCTGGCTCCGGATGGCGGGCGACAGCCGGGTCCTGGCCCCCATCTTGAGCGTGTCGGCATCGGTGAAGGACAGATGGTGGCCGGTCAGCTCGAAGGTGACGGGCAGCCCCGCCGCCTGGGCGGCGGCCATCAGGTCGGCCTCCTCCGCGCTCGACAGGTGCAGGACGTGCGCCCGGGTGCCGTGCCTGCGGACGAGCTCCAGCACGGTGGCGACCGCGGCGATCCCACCGCTGCGGGGCCGCCGCCTCTCGTAGTCGCGGTAGTCCCGCGGCTCGCCCCGCCAGTTGTCGAGCAGCGCGAACAGCGCGTCGTCCTCGGCGTGCAGCACCAGCTGCACGCCTCCCGCCGCGGCCGCCGCGAAGATCTCGTCCAGCCGCGCCGGGTCGCGCACGACGGTCGGCGCGGTGTGGTGGCCCGCCATGAAGACCTTGGCGCTCACCGCGATCTCCGGGGAGAGGCCGGCGAGCAGTTCGGGCCGCCGGGGATCGACCCCGATGTGAAAGCGGTAGTCGACCAGCGACGACCCGGCGACGAGCGCGGCCTTGGCGACCATCGCCTCCGGATCCAGCCCCGGCGGCACCGTGTTCGGCATGTCGATGACGGTGGTGACGCCACCGGCGACGGCCGCCCGGCTGCCGTGCGCCCAGTCCTCTTTGTGCTCCAGGCCGGGGGTGCGGAAGTGCACGTGCGAGTCGACCAATCCGGGCAGGACGTAACAGCCGTCCGCCCGCAGCCGGGGCACGCTCACCGGCAGGTCGTCGCCGTCCAGGACGGCGCCGATCCGCTTGCCGGACACCACCACGGTGGCCTCGCGCACCCCGTCCGGGGTGACCACGCGGCCACCGGTCACCGCGAGGTCGGCGGGAGAGTCCATCAGCTCGTCCATGAGGCCGCCACCAGCTCCCGGCACAGGTCGTTCGTGGGCCCCATCAACGCCACCGCACGGGCATCGGCGATCAGCCGGTTGAGCTGGTGGCTCACCACGTAGGCGGCGGAGCCGAGCATGCGGGCGACCTCGATGCAGACCTGCTCGGCCGTGGTCGAGGCGAACAGCTTGCTGCGTAAGGTGACCGCGCCGGGCTCGGCCGAGCGCCTTCGCCCGGCGCTGTCGACGATCGCGCGCGCGGCCTCCACCTGGGCGCTCAGCTCCGCCAGCCGGTGCCGTACCGTCTGCGTGGTGAGCAGCCCGGACCGGCCGGCGTGCTCGGCGGCGATGTCCAGCGCCGCCTGCGCTATCCCCACCGACACCGCGCCGAGGGTCGCGCCGCTCTCCCGGACGGCGGCGATGATGGCCGGGGCGTGACCCAGCGGGCCGAGCCGGTCGTCGTCGGAGACCTCGCAGTCGCGCAGCGACACGAAACCGGTCGCCGACCCCCTCATGCCGACCAGATCGAGGTCCAGGTGCGCGACCAGTCCCGGGTTGTCGCCCCGCACCAGGAAGAACGACTGCCCGGCCGAGCCGTAGGCGCTGTCGTGGTCGTCCGGTTCGGCCGAGGTCGTCACGAGGACGAGATAGAGGTCCGCCACCCCGGCGCCGGTGGTGAACGACTTGGCCCCGTTGAGCAGCCAGCGGCCGGAGGGCAGTGGGGAGGCCGTGGTGGCGAGCCTCTTCTTGGCGGCGCCGGCGCCCGGCTCGCTCCACGACGAGGCGGCCAGGCACTCACCGGCCGCCAGCGCGGGCAGCAGCGTCGCCTTCTGCGCGGCGCTGCCCCACTCGCCTATCCGCGCGGTCACCGCGAAGTGCTGGAACAGGATGATCGCCATCGAGGGGTTGACGGCGGCGACCCGCTCGACGACCTCGTTCACCGTGGCCGCGTCCCCGCCGGCGCCGCCGTACTCGAGCGGGACCGCCGTGGCGAGCAGGCCCGAGCGGCGCAGTTCCGCCAGTGCCCGCCTGTCGGGCCGGCCGCTCACGGCGGTTCGCGTCGCGGACCGCCGCAGTGTCTCCAGCACCGGACCTGGCTGGATCACGCTGACACCGACAGACATTCGGCGGTCTCCTTGAACTGGAAGTGGGCGAGCGGTTCGATGAAGAACGAGCCGCGGAAGGCGACTCTCCGGTCGCCGACGGTGATCCAGGCGATCCGGCGCTGTGCGTCGTGCACGTTGATGGCGGCCAGGACCTCGACGCTCCCGCCGGGGGTGAGGACGTTGATCCCGTTCCCCTCGCACCCGGCCTGCCGGGCGGCCAGCCACGGGATCGTCTCGGCGATGCCGGTGGCCGCCCCGAGGCACGCGGCGCCGGTCAGCGCCAGCGTGGGATGCCAGCCGGGCACCGAGACCGCGCGCACCGCGATGCGGCCACCCGCGACCGGCATGGTGACCGCCACCTTGGGGAACACGCTGTCGGCCGGCCAGCCCAGATGGGCCGCGGCCGCGCCGCGGATCCGCACCAGCCGCTCGAACAACCCCGGGTCGTCGCCGTACAGCTCGACGGTGCCGGACACGCCCGCGTCCGGCGCGGACACGAAGACGTAGGGGTTTCCCGCGGAGACCAGCGAGACCTCGACCCGCTCGCCGTCCACGTCCACGGCGGTCCTGGGCTCGCCGGTCAGCAGCAGCCGGGAGACGGGCTTGGGCGGCGTGTAGAGGAAGTGCATCGTGAACCGGACCGTCTCCCGGCTCACCTCGTCCACCTCGCAGGCGAGGTAGTCGCCGTTGTTGAGGACGTTCACCCGCACCCGCAGGCCGGGGGCGAGCCTGGGCAGCATGCCGGCCTCCGCGGCCGCCGTGATCGCCGACAGCACCGAGTGCCCGCAGGAGCCCCGCAGGTCGAATCCGGCCGGGTCGCCGGGCAGCGCCTGGATGAAGCGATAGTCGAGATCGAACAGCGGGTGCGTGGAGGGCTGGATCAGCGCGATCTTGAGCACGTGCTCGCCGCCGGCGGCCGCCAGCCACCTGCGGGCCTCGGCGAGCGCGGCGAGCAGCGGCTCTCGCTCGCGGGGGAGGTGCCTGGCGTCGAGGACCAGCGTGGGGCAGGGGCTGCCCATCGCGTAGGCCAGATGCCCGATCACGCGGCCAGCTCCGCTTCCGCGAGCGGCCGGCGCGCTCCCGCGCGGAACTGGTCGAGCCAGACCTCGTACACGAGCAGGGCCCACAGGGTCAGGGCCGCGGTGTCGTCCGGCCCGGCCGCCTGGCGGGCGAAGAGGCCGCGCACCGCGGCGGGATCGATCTGCCCGCCGGCGCGCAGCCGATCGGCGGTCAGCATGTCCCTGGCGTACTCCCACAGCGGCCATCCCGGGGCGAGCATCGCCGTGATCGGCAGGGTGAAGGGCTGTTTGCGGCGGGCGAGGACGCTACGCGGCAGCAGGCCGGCGGCGGCGCCGTACAGCACGCGCTTGACCCGCCCCGCACCGATCCGCATCCGGTCCGGCAGCGCCCGGCCCAGCTCGACGACGTCGCGCTGGCAGTACGGCAGCCGCACCTCGACCGAGCTCGCCATGCTCAGGTGGTCCACCCTGCGCAGGTGGTAGGCGGGCAAGCGGTAACGCGTCTCGAAGGCCGTGATCCGCTGCAGCACGGTGCCGCTCCCGCCGGCCAGTGCCTCGGCCGCCTCCTCGGGGATCGCCGGCCGCTCGCCGCGCAGCTGCGCGGCGTAGTCGCCGGTGTACAGGGCCAGGCGCCGGGCGGCGGGCAGGACGGCGAGGCTGTCGAGATACCCGTCGTACCAGGGCAGGCCGGCTCCGGCGGCGGCCGTCGCCGTGCTCATCCGCTCGTAGCCGCCGAACACCTCGTCGGCGGCGTCCCCGCTGAGGGCGACCTTGAACCCGGCGTCCCGCACGGCGGCGAAGAGAGCGTGGGTGCTCAGCGTGATCGGGTCCGCGTTCGGCTGACCCAGATGCCACACGACGTCGGCCAGCATGTCGGGGAACGCGACGGGGTCGATCTCCACCTGGTGGTGGCGGGTGCCGGCCCGTTCGGCCACCTCGCGCGCGTAGTGGCGCTCGTCGCGGGGCCAGCGGCCTCGGTAGGCGATGTTGAAGGTGTGCAACTCGCCCGGCGCCTCGGCGGCCAAAGCGGTGACCAGGCTGGAGTCCAGCCCGCCGGAGGTGATCGCGGCGACCGGGACGTCGGCGACCAGCAGCCGGTGCACCTCCCGGCGCAACCTGTCGCGCAGCTCGGCGGCCACCGCGGCCTCGTCCACCGGCACGCCGCCCGCCCTGTCTCCTGCGCTGTCTCCCGCTCTGTCTCCCGTCCTGCCGCGCACCTCGCCGCCCACGGTCCCGTCGTCCGCGGCGGCCTCGGCCGTCCGCCCCCGGCGCGAGAGACGCAGCCCCGAAGCCTGGTCGCAGATCGCGGTGGCGCCCGGTGGAAGCACCCTGATGTCGGCGAACATGGTCTGCTCGCCGAACGGGGTCTTGGTGGCGAGGTAGGCGTCCAGGCCCGGCGTCCAGGTCCGGGTGGACACCCCGTCGAACGCCACCAGGGACGAGATCTCCGACGAGAAGTGCAGCGTGCGCTCCGCCGGGTCCCACCGGTAGAACAACGGCTTCATGCCCGCGTGGTCGGTGGCGAGCACCAACCGGGGGGCGGCGCGCAGGTCCAGCACCGCGATCGCGTACATCCCGTCCAGACGCTCGGTGAAGCCGTCGCCGTAGACCTGGTAGAGCGCGGGCAGGATGGAGCCGTCACAGCGGTCGGGAAAGGTGAATCCCCGGCCGCGCAGATCCTCGCGCAGGACGTCGTGGTTGTAGATCTCTCCGTTGAAGACGACCTTTACGGCGCCGCCGGGCAGGTCGTACGGCTGACGCCCGCCGCCGGGATCCATGATCGCAAGCCTGGTGCTCCCGAGCGCGTGCCGGCCGACGCGCACACGTCCTCCGCCGTCGGGCCCGCCGTGGCGCTGGAGCGCCTCGACCGTTCTCAGCTCGTGGGGTGAGACCACCGCGTCGAAACATCCGTAGATACGGCACATCGCACCTACCGCCTTCCCTGCCAAACGCGGTCGCCGCGGCGCCGGCCGTTCGATCACCGTCCGGCTCGCCCGTCCGTTCGCGCACCGGGACGGCGACACGTACGGATCGAGCCGTCGGAGCCGCCGTGCCGGGGCCGCGATACCGCTTCATCCGCTTCCTTGAGCCGATCGGCTAGATCCAGTAGGTGTCGTGGCGCAGGAAGAACTCCGCCAATTCCTCGTCGCTGGGCCGTCCTGACAGCGCGAACTCCGCGAGCGCCTCGAAGTAGCCCTCTCGCGGCGCTCCCGGTGCGAAGTGCAGCAGCATCGACGCCGGCGCGCCCGACTCGTTGCGGAAGGAGTGGATCCCGCCTTCGGGGACGTGCACGAAGTCTCCCGGGGTGGCGTCGAACCAGCTGACACCGTCGTACATGCGCACGGTCCCGGAGAGGATGAAGAACGACTCGGAGATCGTCTTGTGGAAGTGCGGGTCCGCGCCGCTCGGCTTGGCCGCCATCTCCCACCGGTAAAGGCCGAACTGGCCGTTCGTCGTGGCGCCCGTGGCCAGGTAGTGCACCGTGTTGCCGGACTGGAAGGCCAACTCGGGCGCGTGGTCGGCCGTGCGGTAGGTGGTGCTGATCTCGCCCTTGTCACCGAGGTAGCGCGGGTCCGGATATGTCATGAGATACAACCCTTTCGGTGTTGTTCGGGATTCTTCGCCGAGGGGAACTCCCGGAGTGCCGTACGGCGGCCCCGGATTCGCCCGGTCCTGGCCGAGAGCGGCCGCCGGGCGGCGCGGGGACCGCCCCGCCCCCGCGGTGGCGGGGTGGCCCGGCGGAGTTTTCACCATGATCTACGGCCTGCGGGCCGGAAGTCTTCTTCGTGCTTGCGCAGCCGACCCGAAACGCGTTGCCGGAGTGGTCCGAAAGCGCGGCGAAGGTGGCGGTCAGAGTCGTCTTCACCGCGAAAAGAGCACAGCAATCCGGAAGATGCATAACAGAACGGACGGATGTCACGATAACCACGTAGTTTGACGGGCGGAACGGGCTCGGGTAATCGAAGAGCGGATTTCACTTCGACCCCGCGCACCGGCCACGCCTCGCGATGTGCCCGCATTGAAGAGCTTTAGCATTCAAGGAGGGAATTGAGTTTCCTTTCACCGCTTCGGCGACTGCAGGCGCCGAAGCGGAAAGGGCACGGCCTCTCCTGGGACCCCGGTGCCATCGGCCGTCCCGGCGGTCGCCGGGATCGTCCGGGAGAACCGGCCGGCACCTCGCTTCCGAAGTCCTCGGCATCGCATCTCGCAAGCATCCGAACGCCGCTCCGCCGGGGCGGCGACATCGTCATGCGCCGTTCCTTTCTTCGACCACGCTTCACAAACGCTGTCCCGGGAAACAACACGGAGAATCCGGCCGGACCGCGCAAAGGGATTCTCCGGCTCCGGCGCGCCTGCCCGCCGGACGAATGGACTCCCGTTCTCTTCCAGATTGCTGAACTCGCTCCAGGCATCCGCGACTTCTTTTTTCGGATGTCAATCCGAAATAGCATCGAGTAAGGACATGACGGACCTAGGGGAATTTGTCTCCGGCGACTGAGTCGTATTGTCTGTCTGTTTTTCTGTTGGTGCGTTGGCACCACGACTAGCTCTACCGACGAGATCTTTGGAGACATCCATGGAGAACCGCTGCCCCTTCGCCCTCGACATCACCGGCCGGGACATCCACGCCGAGGCCGCCGTCCTGCGGGCACAGGGACCCGCGACCCAGGTGGAACTCCCCGGCGGCGTCCTGGCATGGTCGATCAACAGCTACGCCGTCATCAAGCAGCTGCTGAGCGACTCCCGGGTCACCAAGAGCGCCCGCAACCACTGGCCCGCCTTCATCAACGGCGAGATCCCGCCGGACTGGGAGATGATCAGCTGGATCGCGATGGACAACATGGTCACCGCGTACGGCAAGGACCACGTGCGCCTGCGCAGGCTGGTCGGCAAGGCCTTCACCCCGCGCCGCACCGAGGCGATCCGGCCGCGCATCGTGGAGCTGACCGACCAGCTGCTGGACGGCCTGGCCGCGGCCGGGCCAGGCGAGGTGGTGGACCTGCGCGAGCGGTTCGCCTACCCGCTGCCCGCCCGGCTGGTGGCCGACCTGATCGGCATGTCCGAAGAGGCCCGTGTCCAGACCGCCAAGGTCATCGACCTGATGGTGGACACCACCGTCACCCCCGAGCAGGCCCAGGCCGTACTGCTGGGCTGGCGGGGCGCGATGGCCGACCTCATCGCCGCCAAGCGCCTGGAGCCGGGCGAGGACATCACCAGCGACCTGATCGCCGCGCGGGACGAGGACGGCTCCCGCCTGAGCGAGGCCGAGCTGACCGACACCATCTTCGCGATCCTGGGCGCCGGCTCCGAGACCACGATCAACTTCTTCGACAACGCCATCACCGCGCTGCTGACCCACCCCGAGCAGCGTGAGCTCGTCACCTCCGGCCGCGCCTCGTGGGACGACGTGATCGACGAGACGCTCCGGGTGGAGTCCCCGCTGGCGCACCTCCCGCTGCGCTACGCCGTCGAGGACATCGAGCTCGACGGCGTCACGATTCCCCAGGGCGACCCCATCCTCGTCAACTACAGCGCGGTGGGACGCGACCCGGCCCTGCACGGTGACAGCGCCGGCAGCTTCGACATCACCCGCTCCGACAAGGAGCACCTGTCGTTCGGCCACGGCCCGCACTACTGCCTCGGCGCGGGCGTGGCCCGCCTGGTGGCGACGATCGGCCTGTCCACGCTGTTCGAGCGCTTCCCCGAGCTGAGCCTGGCCGTCGGGCCGGACGAGCTGCAGCCGCTGCCGACGTTCATCATGAACGGTCACCGGGCGCTGCCGGTCCGCCTGACCGCGCCGGTGCCCGCCGGAGTCTCCGCGAGCTGACCAGCACGTGGCGATCCGTCCGGCGCGGGCGGTCAGCTCCCGCCGGGCGGATCGCCGTATCAGCCGTCAACACATCCAGCTGCGGCGACCGCCGTGAACCGGGAAGACCGGCCGCAGCGAAGACCGAAGGAGTGATCCATGACCGTTGGGTTGCAGCCGGCCGCGGCCACCCGACAGGCGATTTCGTCCTCCCTTGAGGAACTGGTCGGCGACACCCCGCTGCTGCGGATCGCCTTTCCCGGCACCGCGGCGGGCGTGCGCCTGCTGGCCAAGCTGGAGATGCTCAACCCGCTGTCGAGCGTGAAGGACCGGGCCGCGCTGCGGATGATCCAGGAGGCCGAGCGTTCCGGCGCCCTCGACCCCGGCGGCGGGACGGTGGTCGAGGCGTCCTCCGGCAACACCGGGATCACGCTCGCCGCGCTGTGCGCCGCGCGCGGTCACCGGTGCGTCATCGTCCTGCCGGACAACGCCACGCAGGAGCGCAAGAGCATCCTGCGGGCGTTCGGCGCGGAGATCGTGCTGTCGCCGCATCAGGAGGGCCTCCTGGCGGCGATCGCGCTGTCGGAGGAGATACAGCGCTCCATCCCCGGGGCATGGCTGGTCGGCCAGCACCGCAATCCCGACAACGTCGCGGCCCATTACGACACGACCGGACCGGAGATCTGGAACGCCTGCGCCGGCGACGTCGACGTGTTCGTCTGCGGGGTCGGCACCGGAGGCACGCTGACCGGGGTCGCCCGCTATCTCAAGGAGCGGCGCGACGTCCACATCGTCGCCGTCGAACCGGCCGGCTCGCCGGTCCTGTCGGGCGGCGAGCGGGGACCGCACCGGATCCCCGGCCTCGGCGGCGGCTTCGTCAACCCCGTCACCGACGTCTCCTGCATCGACGAGGTGATCACCGTCTCCGACGAGGACGCGATCGAGACGGCTCGCGAGCTCGCCCGTTCGACCGGTCTGCTCGCCGGGATCTCCTCGGGCGCGGCCGCCCACGCCGCCCGGGTCGTGGCGAGCCGCGACCGATGGGCCGGCGCCACGGTCGTCACGATCCTGCCGGACAGCGGCGAGCGGTACCTGTCCATCTGGGACACGCCGGTCACTCCGGCGATCGAAGAGGAGAGTGGATCCTGATGACCGAAGCACCGGCCCAGGTCGCCGAGACACACTGGAACGACGTCGGCATCGACTACGACAAGGTGCTCAACACCGACGCCTCGAACGTCGCGCTCCTGTCGGCCGCGGTGGCTCTGCTGCCCGCCGACGTCAAAGACCTGCTGGACGTCGGGTCGGGCACCGGTCGGCTGACCAAGCTGTGCCGTGACGCGCTGCCGGGAGCCCGGATCGTCGGCGTCGACCCCGCTCCGACGATGGTGCAGGCCGCGCGGGAGAAGTTCGCCGCCGACCCGGACGTGTCCTTCGCCGACGGCGTGGTGGAGGATCTGTCGCTCTTCCCGGACAACAGCTTCGACGCGGTGATCAGCAGCTTCGCGCTGCACCACCTCGAACTCGACGTCTACGCCACCGCCGCGGCCGAGCTGTTCCGGGTGCTGCGGCCCGGCGGACGCTTCGTCAACGCCGACCAGTTCTGCAGGGTCATGGGGCCGGTCGCCAGCCAGGAGCGGGCCCTCGACATACTCGATCTGCTGACCGCCAAGGCGCGACACTACCTGGAGCACGCCTGCTTCGAGCGCATGCTGCTCCAGGTCGACCTGTTGCCCCGCTTCATGCGGGAGGACGGAGAGATCCTCACCACCCCGGAGTATTGGGGGGACAGGTTGACCGAGGCCGGCTTCGAGCAGGTCACGATCGTCTCCACACCGCCCGCCGAGCTGTACAACCGGGTCGTCTGGGCGGTCAAACCCGCGAGATAGCCGATGCGGGTGCGAAGCAGTCCTCTCCCGCCGTGCGGTCCTTCTGCCCGCGGAGCCGTTCGCGGCGCGCCGGGGGAGGACGGGGCGGGCACATCGACCGTGGGAGCCCCTCCCCGTGACTTCCGGGACCAGCGGCCCCTGGGGAAGGAACAGCCGTGACGCAAGCCGGACGCCGCCGCGATCTCGTCGTCTTCGGGGTGTCGTCGTTCATCGACGCCGTGGGGACCGGGACGTTCCTCGCGGGCTCCGCGCTGTACTTCACCACGGACGTGGGCCTGAAACCGAGCCAGGTCGGGCTGGGGGTCACCCTGTCCGCCCTGCTCGGGCTGGTCCTCACCGTTCCGTGGGGCCACCTGGCCCACCGTTACGGCGCCCGCGGCGTCTACCTCGTCCTGCTGCTGTCCAGGGCGGCCTGCCTGGCCGCCTTCGCCACGGTGGACGGCTTCGCCGGGTTCCTCGTCGTGTCGTGCCTGCTCGGCACGGTGGACAAGCCGACGGCTCCGGTGCAGCAGGAGCTGGTCGGTGCGGTGACCGGCGGGCTCGACCGGCAACGCGTTCTGGCCTGGGTGCGGACCGCCCGCAACCTCGGCTTCGTGCTGGGCTCCGGCGCGGCCGGAACGGTGTCGGTCCTTCCCGGGCTGGGCGGGTACCGGGCGGTGGTCCTGATCAACGCGGCGACCTTCGTCCTGGCCGCGCTGCTGGCCACGACGTTGCCCAGGCCCACGGCGCGGACCGGGCCCGCGCCGGGCGCGCCGGTCAGGCTCACCGGGCTGCTCGCCGACCGGCGTTACCTGACGCTGACCGCGGTGAACGGCGTTCTCGCCGGCCACATGGCGTTGCTGGGCGTCGGACTGCCGTTGTGGATCGTCACCCGCACCACTCTTCCGCCGATCGCGGTCCCCGTGCTGACGGGCGTCAACGCCGCGATGGCGATGGTGTTCCAGATACCGGTGGCGGCGCGGATCCGCACGACGTCCTCGGCCGCCCGGTCGCTCACGCTGGCCGGTCTGCTGCTGGCGGGATGCTGCGTGAGCGCCGCGCTGCTGCCCGCCTTCGAGGGTGCGGCCTGCATGGCCCTGGCCGTGCTCTCGATGCTGTTGCTCACCGCGGCCGAGCTGGTCCAGTCGGCCGGCGGGTGGAAGCTGTCCTTCGACCTGGCCCCCGAGTACGGCCGCGCGGTGTATCTGGCCAGGTTCAGCCTCGGCGTGACCCTCCAGCTCCTGGTGATGCCACTGCTGCTGACCGGGCTGGTCTTCCCCGCGGGGGCGATGGGCTGGGTCGCGCTTGCCGTGGCGCTCGCCGCGACCGGCGTCGTTTCGCCCCGGATGCTGCGCATGGCGCCCCCGGCCGGCATGAGCGCCGCGGCCGGAGCGCGGCCTCTCCCCGGCCGGTACGGGACCGAGCTTCGAGCGGTTTCCCAAGGCAGCACGCCAGGAGATGCGTCGCGGCAGGGGCCCGCGTGACGATGTGATCGTGAGGATCGGCGGGTCACCGCACGGCGGCTCACCGGCGGCGCGCGTGCCGGGCGGGGCCCGGCTCGGCGAAAGTGCCGGCCCGCGGGGATCAGGGTGCGACGGACGCGACCCGGCCGCCGATCGTCATCCGCTCGCCTGCCGCACTACGCAGGTCGGCCCCACCGGCTCGATCATCGCGATATTCGGCGGTCGCGGCGCCTGCATGACGCCTGACGGAAAACGACCCACAGTGAATGGGGCACGACATGCGACCTTTCCGTATCGAAATCCCGCAGACCGACCTCGATGACCTGAATCGCCGGATCGCCGACACACGGTGGCCGGACGAGTTGCCCGGCGTCGGCTGGGACCGCGGGGTGCCGGCAGGTTATCTCAAGGAGTTGGCGGAGTACTGGCGGACGAGCTATGACTGGCGTGCGGCGGAGGCGAAGCTGAACGCCCATCCCCAGTTCGTCACCGAGATCGACGGCGCCGACGTGCACTTCCTGCACGTGCGCTCCCCTGAGCCGGACGCCACGCCGCTGCTCCTCACCCACGGTTGGCCCGGCTCGGTCGCGGAGTTCCTTGACGTCATCGGGCCGCTGTCGGACCCCCGCGCCCACGGCGGCGACCCGGCCGACGCCTTCCACCTGGTCATCCCGTCGATTCCGGGCTACGGCTTCTCCACGCTCCGGGAGACCGGCTGGAACGTCCCCAGGATCGCGAAGGCGTGGGCCGAGCTGATGCGCGTCCTCGGCTACGACCGGTACGTGGCGCAGGGCGGCGACGCCGGATCGGTGATCTCCCTTGAGCTGGGCCGGACCGATCCCGAGCACGTCATCGGGGTGCACGTCAACATGCTCATGACGTTCCCCTCCGGGGACCCGGCCGAGTTCGCCGACCTGAGCGAGACCGACCAGGCGCGCCTGGGCAAGCTCTCGCAGTTCGACGCCGACCTGTCCGGCTACATGAAAATCCAGGCCACCCGTCCGCAGACGCTGTCGTACGGCCTCAACGACTCGCCGATCGGGCAGCTGGCGTGGATCGTCGAGAAGTTCCGGGAGTGGACCGACTCGGCGAAGGTGCCCGAGGACGCGGTCGACCGCGACCAGCTGCTCACCATCGTCTCGATCTACTGGCTGACCGCGACCGCCGGGTCCTCGGCCCAGTTCTACTACGAGGGAGCCGAGGGCGTGCGCCAGGCGGCGAACGGGATCCTGCCGCCGCCGGTCACCGTCCCCGTCGGGGTGGCGGTGTTCCCGCACGACATCTTCGTCCCCCTCCGCCGTCTCGCCGACCGTGACCTTCCCAACATCACGCACTGGACGGAGTTCGACCGCGGCGGTCACTTCGCCGCCATGGAGCAGCCCGCGCTCCTGGCGGGTGACATCCAGGCCTTCGTCCGCTCGCTGGGCTGACCGGGGCCGAGGGCCGCACCGCCGTGCCACCGCGTCGTCCGCGCGGTCCACACGGCGCTCCGGCACCCACCGCGACGGGTTGACCGTCGCCGGGCCGGTCGGCCGACGAACCCGACCGGCCCGGCGGCGTCGAGGAGTCAGACAACGGCTGGGATCGAGCCAGCAGGGTGGATTTCATGCACGAAGACCTAGAGAGGTTTGGGCACCATGAGTGTTCCTGAGACATCGCAGGCATCGACCGGCCTGGCCGACCGTATTCCGCTCTCCCTGAACCAGGAATTCCTGTGCGCGTTCGACAAGGGTGACGCCGAGGGAGCGTTCAGCCACAGGCACACTCTGGTCTTCGGCTGGCGGATCAACGGAGAGATCGACATCGATACGTTGCGGGGGGCGCTGGACGACGTGGTGGCACGTCACGAGACGCTCCGGACGTCGATAGTCCGCGGCGGAGACGACCGCCACCAGGAGATCCACCCCCCGAGCCCGGTGGAGCTGGTGGTCCGCGACCTTTCCGGAGGCGATCCCGCCACACGTGACGTGCAGGCCGAGGAACTGGTCAACGAGCTGGACGCCGGCACCTACAGCGTCGCGGAGCTGCCGCACCTGCGCGCCGTCCTGGGGCGGTTCGCCGACGACGACGCGGTCCTGGTCCTCATCGCGCACCACACGGCGACCGACTCGTGGTCGATAGAGCTGATCATCCGCGACCTCGCCGCCTTCTACGCCGCGCGCAGGGGCCACGGTCCGGTCGATCTCCCGCAGGTGCACCAGTACCGGGAGTTCGCGGTCTGGCAGCAGGAGAACCTGGACACCGACGCCATGAACGCCTCGCGCGAATACTGGCGGGGAAAGCTGCGCGACGCCCAGATCCTCGCCATTCCCACCGACCGGCCGAGGTCGGCCGAGGTCGTCGCCACCTACTCGGTGTACCGCTTCCTGATCGACGCCGAGCTGACCTCCGCGACCATGAAGTTCGCCAAGACGACGCGGAGCTCGCCGTTCATGGTCATGCTCGCGGCCTACAACGTCCTTCTCAACAAGATGACGGGGGCCACCGACATCGTGGTCCCGACGTTCACCTCCGGCCGTTACCAGGACCGGTTCCTGGACACGGTCGGGCCCTTCTTCAACTTCGTCCCCCTGAGGACGGACATCTCCGCGTGCGGGACCTTCCGCGAGGTGGTCGACCGGGCTCGTGAGACCTGCATCGACGTGTACACCCACGACATCCCGTTCGCCCAGGTCGTCAACGAGGTTCCCGACCTCATCCGCCCGTTCGCCGAGCCGGACCGCTCCGTCGTCGCGTTCGAAGTCCTCCAGTCCCCGATGGCGATGGACGGCGAGGTGGTCGGCGACCTGAAGTACTCCGAGGTTCGCAGGCGGCTGCTGTCGCAGCCCGTGGGCTCGGACATCCCGGATGGCGCGCTGTGGGCGATGGACGTGCTCCCCTCCGGGGAGATCGTCGGAAGCCTGAAGTTCAACGGCAACCTGTTCGACGAGAGCACGATGATCACCATGGTGTCGGAGTTCCGCCGGGTGCTGGGCAGGGCGGTGGCAGCCCCGGACGCTCCACTGACGGAGATCCAGGCCCCGTAACCCCGGGGACCCGGCCCGTACGGCGACGGCCGTCCGACGATCGAGTCGCGACACGACTCGATCGTCGGACGGCCGTTTTCCTGTCTCTCCTGCCTCCACCCCCGCCCGCTGCGACGCCGCATCGTCCCGGCCACTGCGACGCCACACCGACAATTCTAATTTTCTTGACAACATAGATTGTCGGTGAAAGGATCGAGGCATGTTCGAGGTGGCAACGGGCGGACGCTCCGGTCACGGCCGAGATCGCGCCGGACGCCACCGCGGACCCGGTGGCGGGCCGAGGCCCCGCGCGACCGGTCGGCCAGACGCGACGCAGGCCCCTGTCCGGGCTGCGTGAACGATCGAAGGAGCGCACATGAGCAAGGTGGCGACGATGAACAAGGTCACGTCGAGCGACGGCACGGTCATCGCCTATGACCGGGTGGGCCGGGGGCCGGCGCTGATTTTGGTGGGTGGGGCGTTCAGTTACCGGGCGTTTCCGGGGCTGGTGGAGCTGACGGAGCTGTTGTCGCAGCATTTCACGGTGTTCAACTATGACCGGCGGGGGCGGGGTGACAGCGGCGACGGCGCGTCGTATGCGGTGGAGCGGGAGATCGAGGACATCGAGGCGTTGATTCGGGAGGCCGGGGGGTCGGCGTCGGTGTGGGGGTTGTCGTCGGGGGCGGTGCTGGCGTTGAAGGCGGCGGTGCATGGGCTTCCCATCGGCAGGTTGGCGTTGTACGAGCCGCCGTTCATGGTGGGGGAGCAGGGGCATCGGCCGCCGGCGGATCATCGGGAGCGGTTGGAGGAGTTGGTGGCGGCGGGTCGGCGGGGGGAGGCGGCGAAGTACTTCATGAGCAAGGTGTTCGGGGTGCCGGGGGTGTTCGTGGCGGTGATGCGGTTGCTGCCGATGTGGTCGCGGTTGAAGGCGGTGGCCAACACGTTGCCGTATGACGCGGCGGTGATGGGGGATTACTCGTTGCCGGTGGAGCAGATGGCGTCGGTGGCGGTGCCGACGTTGGTGATCGCGGGGGAGAAGAGTCCGGTGGTGTTGCGGCAGGCGGCGCGGGAGGTGGCGGGGGTGGTGCCGAACGCGCGGCATCGTGCGCTGGAGGGGCAGAACCACAACGTGTCGATGAAGGCCCTGGCCCCCGTGCTGGTGGACTACTTCAAAGGCTGAGAGCCGCCGTCACGGACGGGTGCGGGCCGCCGGAATCCGGGCAGGCCGCACGGCGCGACGGAGCATCGCAAGCACGGAGATGCGTCGCGGAACGCGGGCATGTGACGCTGGAGAGGTGGCCGGACGCGAGGGCACGACCCGGCTGCTCGCCGGGGCCGGCGGCGCCACGGCCATGGCGTCGCCGCACACTCCACCGGGTCACCGTGCCGATGTTTCCGAGCCGACCATTCGAGACAAAGGACCTGCGCAGCGATGACAGTCGTCACGAGTGTTGCCGAACACGGATCTCCCCTCCCGCCCGAACCCGGGCTCACGCCCGCGGAGATCATCGCCAGGGCCGAGGCGATCGCACCGACCCTGGTCGGACGCCAGGCCGAGACCGAGGAACGCACCTTCTACGCCCAGGACACCCACGAGGAGTTCGCCAGGGCGGGCTTCTACCGGATCCTGGTCCCCCGGCGTTACGGCGGCTACGAGTTCGGCGTCGACACCTTCATGCGCGTGTCGATGGCACTGGCCCGGGGCTGCCCCTCCACCGCCTGGATGTATCTGTTCGGGGCCGCTCACGCGCTGCCGGTGGCCACGTTGTTCGACGAGCGGGCGCAGGCCGAGCTGTTCGGCTCCGGCGACTTCATCTGCCCCGCCACGGTCGCCCCCACCGGCAGCGCCGAGCGCACGGCCGACGGCGACTGGGTGCTCAACGGCACCTGGACCTACTGCTCCGGCGCGCCGTACGCCACGCACTTCCTCGGCCACACCCTGGTATCCCCGGGAGAGGGCCTGCCCCCGGCTCCCATGATGTTCATCATTCCGCGCAGCCAGTGGCAGCGCCTGGACGACTGGGGACGGCAGCTCGGCCTCAAGGGCAGCGGATCGCACAGCATCGCCATCGACAACGCCCGCATCCCCGAGCACTTCACCCTCCCCACCCACATGAGCCAGGTCAGCGTCACGGAGGGAACGCCGGGACGGGCGCTGCACGACAACCCCGAGTACGGCGGCGGGCCGCTCAGCTTCATGCTGCTCGAACTCGGCGCCCTGGCCGTGGGCATGGCGAAGGGGGCGCTCGACGCCTACGAGGAGCTGATGCGGACCAGGACGACCTCGTTCTTCCCCATCGTCTCCCGCGCCGAGGATCCCGACTACCAGTTCAAGTACGGCGAGGCCACCGGCATGATCGCCGCCGCCGAGGCCGCCATGCTGAACGCGATCCAGCAGTGGAGCGACACCTGCGCCAAGGGCTCCGCGGCGTTCACCAGGGAACAGGAGCTGCGCCTGGCCACGATCAGCCGCGAGGCGGTCAGATTGTGCTGGCGCGCGGTCGAGGGACACCTGTTCCCCACCGCGGGGTCGAGCTCCGTCCGCTCCGGCGAGCGCATCGAGCGCGTGTGGCGTGACATGTCCACGCTGCACAGCCATGCCGGACTGGGGATCTTCCTGTCCACCCTGGCGAACCGCGAGCTCGCCCGGGCCAGGTTCGGCATCGGCTGAGGATCCGCACGGCGGCAGCCCCCGCACCCGGCCGGGACGCCGCCGGCTGAACCGTCTCGCCGTCGTCAGACAGCGGAACGGAGTACGGCTTCGGCCTCCTGCGCCGCCCGTTCCGCCGCGGCGACCGAGCGGTTCGTCACGGGCCGGGAGACCAGGACGACGGCGACGAGGCGCAGTACGGCGGCGGCGCAGAACACGGCGGGCAGTCCGGCCCGGGCGCCGAGGAACCCGCCTGCCGCCGCACCCAGGGGTGCGGCCCCCATACCGATCAGGCGGATGGCCGCGTTGACCCGGCCGAGCGACTCCTCGCGGATGATCCGCTGCCTCAGCGAGACCAGGACCACATCGGAGACGGCGTTCGTCGCGCCGAGGAGCGCGGCGGTGAGGCCGATCGCGGCGATGGTCGGCAGGAAGACCGGGACGAGCAGCAGAGCGCCGTTGACCAGGTCGGCGATGATCAATGCGCTGACCTGGCCGGCGCGGCGGGACAGCTTCTCGGCCGGCAGGGAGCCCGTCACCGCCCCGAGGGCCGTCACCGCCGCGAGGGCCGTCACCGCCGCGACGAGGCCGTAGCCGCGAGGGGAAAGCCCCACCCGTGACTCATCGCCGACGATCCACAGGACGAACACCGCGAAGTAGGCCGCGTTCGCGAAGTTCAGCGCGCCCGCGAAGACGGAGAGCGCGCGCAGGACGCGATGGCCCCACAGGTGGCGCAGGCCATCGGCGATGTCGGCGCGGAGCGGGCGGGTCGAGGGGACCTCGACGCGGAAGCGCCCGCGCATGCCGAGCAATGCCGATCCCGTGACCGCGTGGAGCAGGGCGGACCGGGGACAGCCCGGGTGACGTACGACCTGCCCGCGCGAGGCGGCTTCGGCGCTCCACCCTCGTCAAGGTCTGTGCAAGGGGAGCCTCACGAACGGTCGTGCAACGCCGGACGCCGCCCCGGCCCGGAAGGGCCGGGGCAGCGCCGTTGTGCGATCGTCAGCCGACGGGCTGGGCCGGAGCCTTGGTGGGAGTGCTCTTCGGTGAGGCCGGCACGCTCAGCGGCTTGCGCCAGGCGTTCCACAGCACCCGCAACACCATCCCCGGGCTCATGAGGGCCTGCGGCGGATCGACCAGGCCCGCCACCCGCATGAACGTCCTGGTGATGGCGCCGTCCCGGGTCGCCGCGGCCTGCAGCTTCGCCATGTAGGCGTTCATCACCCGGACCATCAGCGGACGGGGCGCCTCGACCTCGGGGAAGGTGAGGTCACCGCCGGCCGAGATGCCCCACGGCACGTCGATGACCTTGGCGATGTCCTTGAGGAAGCGCAGCGGTTGCGGCGACACCCCCTGCCGGAGGTAGGTGCGCAGGGTGATCGCCTCGAGCGCGGCCACGGTCATGCCCTGCCCGTAGACCGGATTGAAACTGCACGCGGCGTCGCCCATGACCAGCAGGCGGTCGGGGAAGCGCTCCAGCTGCTCGTAGTGCCGCCGGACGCTGGCCGGGTAGCGGAAGGCCACCGGGTCGTCGAGCGGCTCGGCGTCCTTGATCACGTCGTAGACGTCCGGGACCGGCAGGGACCGGATGAAGTCGAGGAAACCATCGGGGTCGGTCGGCGCGCTGTCTCCCAGCACGCCGGTGAGCGACAGGGCGCACTTGCCGTCCTCGATCCGCGAGAAGAACGCGCCGCGAGGATGCGAGGGCGAGGAGACCGGGTTGATCGACAGGTCACCGTTGAGGATGCCCTCGTCCGGCAACCGGTACTGCCGGGTCGTGTAGGTAAGGTTGATCTTGATACGTTCTTCCGCGGGCCGCTCGTAGCCGGCCTCCTCCAGCCACACGGGTGTGCGCGAGCCGCGCCCGGTGGCGTCGACGACGAGATCGGCCTCCAGCACCTCCTCGACGCTGCCCTCGGCCTGCCGCTGCACGCGCACGCCGGTCACCCCGCCGCGGTCCGGCGTCATGACCAGCCCGACGATGTCGCACCGTTCCACGAAAGTCACGTTGGGCAGGGCGTCCACCCGGGCCCGCACGTGGCTCTCCAGCACCGGCCGGGCGGCGGACACGCACACCAGCCCGGTGCTGGCCGGCTGCAGCCGCACCCCGTTGAAGTACCAGCGGAGTTCTCCCAGGTCGCCGGTCGGCACACCGGCCGCCGTGGTCCCCTCGGTGAAGCCCGGGAACAGCTCCTCCAAGATCTGCTGACCGCGGGCGAGCAACCCATGGACATGCCGTCCCTGGGGAACGCCGCGTCGCGCGGCGGTCACGCCGGTCAGCTCGTCGCGATCCACGACGAGCACTTCGGTATAGGCCTCGGCGAGCACTCGCGCCGCGAGCAGACCCGCCATACTTCCGCCAAGCACCACCGCGCGTTCACCCACATGGTTGCCCATCGCGGTCACCTCCTTGAAATTTCCCGCCGAGGATTAGGCGGCGTCGCGGGGGCTGTTCTGGTAAGCGGCCAGGCGCCACTGCCCGTCCTGCTTGACGACCACCCAGGAGGCCCGGATGGCGCGCTCGTCGGAGACCTCGGTCTCACCGGGCCGCATGACGCCGCCCTGCGTGATCAGGACTCCGGCGTCGCCGCCGAAGAACTTGATGTCGATGGGCTGCCCGGTCACCCGGGTCCCGTTGTACTCGCCGGCGAATGCGGCCGCCATGAACGAGCGGATCTCCTCACGGCCCTTCCGGTACAGGCCGGGCAGGATCATGGTCCCGTCCTCGGTGAAGACACCGGCGAAGGCGTCGGCGTCGTGGCCGGCCCAGGCGGCGACGACGCGCTGGGGGATGGCCGCGATGGCGGCCTGGTCGTCGGCGGTGGGGCCCGCGACGGTGGGACTGCTGGTCGTCATGTTCCTTCTCTTTCTCCGTGGAATGGACGCGGAATGGAGATCGACGGCGATCAGATGTAGAAGGTGTTGGGCTCCAGGCCGCAGAGGATGCGCCCGTACAGCTCGGCATTGGTGTTCGGGTGCATCAGGGCGTGCAGGTTGACGGCCTGGATGTCCCGCGTGATCCGCTGGATCGGTACGTCGCTGTAGATCGACGAACCGCCGCTGGCCAGGGCGAAGATGTCCACGGCCTCCTTGGCCAGACGGCACACCGCGCCCATGTCGGCGCGGGCCCTGGCGCGCTCCTCCAGCGTCAACGGCACGCCCTCGACACCCTTGGAGTCCACCAGCGTGGCCAGGCGGTGGGCGTGGAACTCCGCCTCGTCGATCTTCATCGTCGCGTCGGCGACCTGCAGGTGCGTCAGCGGCGCCTCGCTCTGGGCCGCGTACCCGGTGTAGGTGATCTTGCGCTCGGGCAGCCGCTGGAAGAACGCCTCGCTGGCGGCCTTGGCCAGGCCGACCACGGTTCCGACGGATGAGGCGGAGGCGACCGGCAGCAACGGGGACCGGTAGATGGGGGAGGCGGCGTTCAGCTTCGAGGCGTACTGCTCCTGGAGCACCGCCGGCAGCGGCAGGACGCGCTCGGACGGGATGAACACATCCTGCGCGATCGTGCTGACACTGCCCGTGCCCTTCAGGCCCGCCGTGTACCAGTCGTCGACGACCTGCAGCTCCGAGCTCGGAACCAGCGCCATGATCGGGTACGGCTCGCTGTCCGGCCCCACCAGGATCGCCACGATCTCCTGCCAGTGGCTGTGCAGGGCGCCGCTGATGAACCCCCACTTGCCGTTGACCACGACACCGCCGTCGACCGGGGCGGCCATCGCGGTGGGGCTGAGGGTTCCGCACACCCGCACGTCCGGGGTCGAGAACACCTCGTCCTGAACCTCGTCGGGGAACAGGCACGTCATCCACGTCGGGATCCAGTAGACCGACGCCACCCAGGAGGTGGACCCGTCGGCCCGGCCGAGCTCGGAGGCCACGTCGACCAGTGTCCGCGTGTCCGACTCGTAACCGCCGTAGCGGGTCGGCACCCTCATCTTGAAGACGCCGGCGTCGGCCAGCGCCTCGATCGACTCGTCGTGAATGCGCCGGTTCTCCTCCGACCAGGCCGCGTTCTTCTGAAGAACGGGCGCCAATTCGGCCGCGCGACGAACAAGCTGCTCCCGCGTCGGAACATCGGTCGTCAACACCATTTCCTCCCAAGGAATTCTGACGAGAAAGTGCAGCCGTACTCCGCGCGCCCCGCCGGGGGTTTTATCAAAAGCCCGGGACGGGAAAGTCGCGCCGGAGATACGATCCGGCCGGGACGTCGCGCAAAACTCAGGGACTCGATCACTGAGATCTGCCATGGGGCGACAGCGGTCGCGCACCACCGAGCCGAGCCGCCTATTTGCCATGGCCGTCCGCCGATACTCACCACCTGACGTTCGCATCCGTGTCCAGGCCCATGCATCTTCTGAATTGCGGATCGCCGGTGCGGACGGGGCGGCCGTACGGCACTGATTCGTGCACACCGAAATCCGGCCGGCCGGGCGATCGGCGCCGGAATCGACTTTTCCAGTTCCGGAGGGCTGCACGGTGAATAAGGCGGCCGAATCATGCGGTGCGAACCGCGCAATCTGAAAGAAGCCCGCAAAGTCCCCGGGTGCCAGCATGAAAGCCTGCAGCAGAATGCCGAGGCGCTCGCCCGCCGACGTCGCCGAGCGGAACGCGCCGCCCGGAGAGTTTCGGCTCCGGCGTTTCCTGAATTCTGCCGGCGCATGCGAACGATCACGGACTTCTTCGAGCGCGTCCCGTTTGGACAGGAAAGCTCGACGGCCACCGATTCACGTAGGAGTTGAGTTGAGAGAAGAGGGAGAAGTCCGATGACCGACCATCAGGATGCCGCTGCCGGCGCGACTGAGGAGCGGCCGAAGACGCGTCCTCTGACCGGCGACGAATATGTCGAGAGTCTGCGCGACGACCGTGAGATCTACATATACGGCGACCGCGTCAAGGACGTCACCTCACACCCGGCGTTCCTCAATCCCGTCCGCATGACCGCGCGGCTGTACGACGCCCTGCACGACCCGGACAAGCGCGATGTCCTCACCGCGCCGACCGACACCGGCAGCGACGGTTACACCCACCGGTTCTTCACCACGCCGCACAGCGTGGACGACCTCGTGGCAGACCAGCAGGCCATCGCGGCGTGGTCGCGCATGAGCTACGGCTGGATGGGGCGCAGCCCGGACTACAAGGCGTCCTTCCTCGGCACGCTGGGCGCGAACGCCGACTTCTACGAGCCTTTCGCGGACAACGCGCGCCGCTGGTACAAGGAGTCGCAGGAGAAGGTCCTGTACTGGAACCACGCGATCGTGCACCCGCCGGTCGACCGCAACCGTCCACCGGACGAGGTCGCCGACGTGTTCATCCACGTGGAGAAGGAGACCGACGCCGGCGTCATCGTGAGCGGCGCCAAGGTCGTCGCCACCGGTTCCGCGCTCACCCACTACAACTTCATCGCCCACTACGGCCTGCCGATCAAGGACAAGAAGTTCGCGCTGGTGGCCACGGTGCCGATGGGCGTGCCGGGCATGAAGCTGATCTGCCGTCCGTCCTACACCGCCACGGCCGCGGTGATGGGCAGTCCGTTCGACTACCCGCTCTCCTCCCGGCTGGACGAGAACGACACCATCCTCGTCCTCGACAAGGTCCTCATACCGTGGGAGAACGTGTTCGTCTACGGTGACGTGGGCAAGGTGCAGCTGTTCACCGGGCACTCCGGGTTCATCGAGCGCTTCACCTTCCACGGGTGCACGCGCCTGGCGGTGAAGCTGGAGTTCATCGCCGGTCTGCTGGCCAAGGCGCTGGAGATCACCGGCACCGCGGACTTCCGGGGCGTGCAGAGCCGGCTGGGCGAGGTTCTGGCCTGGCGCAACCTGTTCTGGGCCTTCTCCGACGCGGCCGCGCGCAACCCGATCGAGTGGAAGAACGGCGCGCTGCTGCCCAACCCCCAGTACGGCATGGCCTACCGATGGTTCATGCAGGTCGGCTACCCGAGGGTCAAGGAGATCATCCAGCAGGACGTCGCCAGCGGACTGATCTACATCAACTCCAGCGCCGACGACTTCAAGAACCCCGATGTCCGCCCCTACCTGGACAAGTTCGTCCGCGGCTCCAACGGCACCGACTCCGTCGAGCGGGCCAAGGTGATGAAGCTGCTGTGGGACGCGGTCGGCACCGAATTCGGCGGCCGGCACGAGCTCTACGAGCGCAACTACGCCGGCAGCCACGAGAACACCCGGGTGGAGCTGCTCTTCGGGCAGCTCGCCAACGGGCAGATGGACGGCTACAAGGCCATGGTCGACCAGTGTCTCGCCGAGTACGACCTCGACGGCTGGACGGTACCGGACCTTTCCTCCTTCGACGATCTGCGGGGCGTCAGGAACGGCCTGATCAACGGCTGAGCGCCGGACGTCGGCCGCCCCGCCGACAGCCGGAACCGATCATGGCGGCACCTTCACGGTGCCGTCATGATCATTTTCGGCCCGGGCGGCGGCTGAACGGGCGAACTCTGTGCCGCCGACCGGTCGGCGAATCGCAAGCCATGCCCGCGGCGGAGACGCCGTCCTGCCGAGAGCCCCACCTCATCCCCGCCCCCGCGCGCTCCCGCGTCCGTCCTGACCGGCGCCATCAGGATGAAATCGGCGCCGTGTTGCGGGATCCCTCTAGATCGCGAAGAATTCCTCCCCGGTCCGGCCGCCGCGGCCGGACGTACCCGGGGGAAGGCTTGCATGTCGTTTCGATTCCGCGTGGCCTGCGCACTGATGTTGGTGGCCACCGTCGTCCCCGCGGTGCCCGCGCAGGCGGCCACCTACGAGCGCCTGCGCAACGGCTCCTTCGATATCGACCTCGCCTACTGGTGGAGCACCAAGAACCTGACCGGCCACCGCGTGAACGGGGAGCTCTGCGCCACCGTCCCCGCCGGCACGGTCAACGCCTGGGACGTGATGATCGGCCAGAGCGATGTCCCGTTCGAGCGTGGCCAGCCGTACAAGCTGGCCTTCACCGCCAGGGCCAGCAGGAACGTGTCGATCAGGGTGGTCGGCCAGATGGCCGTCTCGCCGTACACCGGGATCCTGTCGGGGCAGAAGTCGGTGACGACCAGCACGCAGAGCTTCGAGATCACCGGCACCGCCGCCGTCGACGAGCCCAAGGCGCAGCTGCTGTTCCAGGTGGGCGGGGCGAAGGAGCCCTACGACCTGTGCCTGGACGACGTCTCCCTCACCGGTGGTGTCATCCCGCCGGGCGGTCGGGATCTCGGCTCACCGGTGCGGGTCAACCAGGTGGGCTACCTGCCCGACGGCCCGAAGCGCGCCACGATCGTCAGCGGCGCCACCTCACCGTTGCCCTGGCGGCTGCTCGACGCGACCGGAGTGGAGGTCGCCGCCGGCAGGACCACGGTGTACGGCGGCGACGTCATGTCCGGCGATCAGGTCCATCTCGCCGACTTCAGCCAGGCGAGCGGGGCGGGCAGCGGCTATCGGCTGGAGGTGGGCGGGTGGCGGAGCGTGCCGTTCGACATCGCCGCCGACCTGTACGGCCGGCTGCGCAAGGACTCGCTGGCGTACTTCTACCACAACAGGTCCGGCATCCCCATCGAGGCCGCGTACGTGGGCGCCGCCTACGCCAGGCCGGCGGGGCATCTCGACGTGGCGCCCAACCAGGGCGACGGCGAGCGGCGGGGCGGCTGGTACGACGCGGGCGACCACGGCAAGTACGTGGTCAACGGCGCGTTGGCCGCGTGGGAGCTGATCGACTCCTACGAACAGTCCGGCAGCGTGTCGCTGAGCATCCCGGAGGCCGGCGGCGGGCTGCCGGACGTCCTGGACGAGGCCAGGTGGGAGCTGGACTTCCTGCTGCGCATGCAGCGGGAGGACGGGATGGTCCATCACAAGATTCACGACATCGGCGGATGGACCGGGATGGTGGCTCCGCACGAGGACCCACGGGAGAGGAAGCTCTTCGACCCCTCGACGGCCGCGACGCTCAACCTGGCCGCGGTGGGCGCCAGGTGCGCCCGGGTCTACCGCCCCTTCGACGCCGCCTTCGCCGCCAAGTGCCTGGACGCCGCGCAGCGGGCCTGGAACGCCGCGAAGGCGAACCCCGCCGTCTACGCCTCCGCAACGCCGGTGCCCGGCGGCGGGACCTACGCCGACGAGGACGTCTCCGACGAGTTCTCCTGGGCCGCGGCCGAGCTGTACACCGCCACCGGCTCCAGCGGCTACCTGGACTCGATCAGGCACACCCTGAACCCGGGGAACTTCTACTGGGCGATGACCGGAGGCCTGGCCGACCTGGCGCTGGCCCGGGCCGCGCTCGTGCCGGGCCCGGACGGTGCCACGAAGGAGAACCCGAACTACCCCGCGGCCCGCACGCGGATCATCGGCGTCGCCGACACGCATCTGGCCGACCTGCGCCGCCAGGGCTACCCCAACCCGGACCTGCCCGGCGGGCACAGGTACTTCTGGGGTTCGACCGGCGGCACGGCACAGAGGGCGATGGTGATGGGCATGGCCTACAGCCTCACCAGGGACCCGAAATACCGGGATGGAGCGCTGGAGTCGCTCGACTACCTGCTCGGCAGGAACGCGCTCAACCAGTCCTACGTGACCGGGTACGGCGAGCGCGCCAGCCAGAACCAGCACCACCGGTTCTGGGCCCACCAGGCCAACCCCGCGCGCCCGCACCCCGCTCCCGGCTCGCTGGCCGGAGGGCCCAACTCGGACGTTTCCGACCAGCCGAAGGTGGAGGCCGAGAAGTTCCTCGTGGGATGCGCCCCGGCCAAGTGCTACGTCGACGACATCAACTCCTACGCGACCAACGAGGTCGCGATCAACTGGAACTCGGCGCTGGCCTGGCTGACGGCGTTCGCCGACATGGCGGCGTAGCCGCGGCGGCCTACCTGGGGATGTTTCCTCTTGATCTGGTACGCATGTGTTTGTCCAGCATCAGAATGGCAGGAAGTGGTTCGCGGCGGGCAGCTTGATGATCCTGACTTCCCTGGTTTACGACCTGTCGAGCGAGCAGAGTTGTTCTTGCAAGAACAAGTCCGCAGCCCGAGAAAAGGGGTCAGGAAATGATGAAGGCACTGAGCAACAAGGGCACCATGCTTTCTAAGATCGGTGTGGCCGCTGCGCTGGCGCTGGGTCTGGCCACCGCTTTCCAGTCCGCGGCCGGCGCGGCCGTGCCCGCCGCAGCCTCGGCTGCGGCGGTCTCCTTGACTCCGTCGACGAACCTTGCAGACGGTGACACGGTTGCGGTCTCGGCCACCGGCCTCAGCCCCAACACGGTTTACCACGTCGGGCAGTGCGCCTTCGTGCAGAGCGGCGCGATCGCTTGCAACCAGCCCCAGTCCGTGGACGTGACCACGGACGCGAACGGCGCGGCCACCACCTCGATCGTGGTGCGCCGCACCTTCCAGGGGTTGGCCGGCTCCGAGGGCACCCCGGCGGGCACGGTCGACTGCGCCGCGGTCGCCTGCTCGATCGGCCTGGGCACCAGCGCCGGCCAGGGGGCCGGGGCGGGTATCTCCTTCAAGTAGGCGCACCACACCATCGACAGCCCTGTGCCGGGTCGCCCCGAAGCGGCCCGGCACAGGGCTGTCGCACGTCCGGCGAGCCGCGCGTACGGTCTGGCCGGCCGTACGCACGGCAGGTGCGGCAGCGGCCAGGCGACAACGATCACGGTCCGGTGCCCCGCCACCCGGGCGTGAGCGGGAAAGGCCGGGCATCCGAAGTGACCGCATCGCGCGGAGCCGAAGGAAGCGGAGCCGAAGGAAAAGGCGGCCGGACTGCTGTCCGGCCGCCTGGGGTTCCCGTACGGAAAGGTCGGTTCGAGCGAGGTCAGGACACCGCGGTGGCGTTGGGCGCGATGTCGTCCCGGAACCGGCCGGACGGATCGATCCGCGCGCGCACCCGGTCGACGACCCGTATCTGATCCGGGCTGAGATGTCCCTGCGGCTGCTCGAAGTCCTCCACGAAGGAGGGCGCGGTCCGCCCGGTGTCCCATGGTTTCATCGCGGCGCGCACCCTGTCGCAATGGCTCCTGAGCGCCTCCGCGGTGACCGGGCCCATCGGCACTCCCGACCCCGCGTAGGAGTAGCGCGCCTCGAGATGGTCGAGCGCGCCGCCCGCCGGGTCCGGTATCGCGTAGGCGCCCCCGAGCTGGCGCAGCCCGGCGACGACCAGCGGCGACCCGGATCCCTCGCCGGTCACGCGGAGGAACTCCGCGGCGCCGTCGTCGCCGATCTCGCCGAGCAGCATGTGGTCACCGATGACGGCGACGGGGTCACTGGGATCCATGTGCGCCTGCAGTACGGCCGAGGGCGCGGTCAGCTGCCAGGTGTCGAGCACCGGCTCGGCCACCGACCGCAGCGGCCCGAGCAGGTCCTCGGCGTGCTGCTGCGCGACCGTCACGTCCTGGGTCGTGCTGAGCACCGCGCCGTCCACCGACAGCACCGGGCCGGCGGCCAGCGCGGGCGGGACCCCCGGCACCGGCGGCAGGTTCATCACCCGCACCGACGTCGTCACCTCCCAGGGAGCGTCCAGGGTCCACCGCCGCCACGCCGACAGCAGCCGTTCGGCGTGCACGGCCGGCCAGAAGGCGGCTCCGGTGATGACCTTGGCCGCGGGGAACAGGTCGATCTCGACGGCGGTGACGACGCCGAAACCTCCGCCTCCGCCGCGCAGCGCCCAGAACAGCTCCGGGTCGGACGAGGCGTCCACCCGGCGCAGCTCGCCGTCCGCGGTGACCAGCTCGATCGCGCGCACGCCGTTGACGGCGAGTCCGACCGCGCGCCCGTAGAAGCTCAACCCGCCACGCAGCAGATATCCGACGGCCCCGACGGTCGGCGACGAACCGTGCGCGACGGTCAGTCCGTGGGGAGCCGCGGCCTCGACCACCGCGCCCCACCGGGTCCCCGCCGGAATGCGGGCCAGGCGGCGCTGCGCGTCGATCTCGACGCCGCCGCCCATCCGCGTGCGGATCAGTACGGCGTTGCGCATGGGGCGGGTCGCCGCCGAGGCGTGCCCGGTGGTGTGCACGCGTACCGCCAGCCCTTCGGCGTCGGCGTAGCGGATCGCGGCTCTGATCTCGTCGATGGTGTGCGCGGTCACCGCGGCCACCGGCTGCGCCGGCGCGGACAGGTTGAAGACCTGCGTCGCGGCCTCGTACGCCGGGTCCCCGGGTAGCGCGATGCTCGTTTCCCGCTCGCCGACCGTGGTCATGAGTGCCGTGCCTCCAGTTCAGTGGTCAATGCGACCGTGCCTTCGCGTCCGTCGTGCGGCCGGGTTCACGGGCGTTCGCCGCGTGAGGCCCGGACCGCCTCGCTCGTCACACCCGTTCGGCCGTGATGAAGACGAACGTGCCGGGGGTCGACTCCTCGCGCACCTTCAGCCCCGCCTCGGCCAGCCAGCCCTTGAGCTCGTCGAGGTCGAACAGCCGCAGCCCGTCCGCGTGCTGCGGCAGGCGGTGAGCCGCCTGGAAGTAGCGGGCGATCGGGTCGGAGGACATCCGGAAGGTCATGATCGTGAAGGTGCCGCCCGGCCGCAGGCACCGGCCCACCTCGGCGATCGCCGCGGCCGCGTGGTCGGGGAAGGCCTGCAGGGCGTTCCAGCAGAGCACCGCGCCCAGGGCGGCGTCGTCGAACGGCAGGGCGGTCGCGCTCGCCAGCACCGAGGGCACCTTCGGCAGCCGCCCGCGCAGCACGGTCAGCATGGCCGGGTTCACATCCAGCGCGATCACCCGCTCGGCGCCGACCGCCTCCGCGAGCACGGCCGTCCAGCCGCCCGCTCCGGCCGCGAGGTCGAGCACCGGCCCGTCCACCGGCCGCACGTGCTCGGCGATGTAGGCGTCCTCGTCGGCCCGGCTGACCTGGCCGCCCCAGTTGGAGCCGGACACCCGCAGGAAGGCCGGCCGGGCGATGGCCTCGTAGAACAGGCCCATGGTCGGTATCTCGGACAACTTCAGCAGGAAGTCGTCGTCGTCGGCGTAGTTGCCGGCGCCCGCGAAGAGGTTGAGGATGCCGCTGCCGATCGGGTAGGTCGTCGAGCATCCGGTGCACCGGACGCCGCTGTGCTGGAAGTCCAGCCTGCTGCGGCAGTTGGTGCACCGCAGCACGTCCGCGTGCCGGGTGAAGATGTCGATGGCGGGGTCGGGGGAGGGGGTCCGGACCGCGTCGCGGGCGGGGACCGTGGGGCTGCCGGCGGCCTCGGGGGTTCCGTTGCGCACCGCCCAGTAGGCGTTCCCGCCCGCGTGCCCGAGCACCGTGCGGGTGTCGTCCTCCCAGCTGTGCGTGATCTGCGCGGGGGTGAGCGTCTTGATCCACGCCTGGTCGAACTCGCGCTCGGCCTCGTCCAGCGTCCACACCGACGGGGACGGGAACACCCGGCCCAGCACCGGGCTCGCCGGATCCAGCCGCTGCAGGGCGCGGTCGAGCCTGCCCAGGTCGTCCGGGTCGATGTGCGCGTCCGCGGCCACGGCGAGGACGCGGTCGCGGTCGTCGGGGAAGTGCGCCAGCAGGTAGAAAAGGGCCAGCGACAGCGGCTGCCCCTTCGTGCTGCCGCTCGCCAGGTCCAGGTACAGGTCGATGCCCTGCCGGACCGCGGCCGTCACCTCGCCGTCGACGGCGGGATACTCCGCCTCGGCGAGCAGGCCCAGGAGGATGGCCAGATAGCCCTTGCGGTCGTCGTCGACCTGCCCCAGCCGTGCCACGAGGGCGGGCACCGCCGACAGGGCCAGATCCGTCAGGTCGCCGTCGTTCCACAGCGCGCCGACCAGTCGCCGGTACTCCGCGTCGAGCTCATCGGGTGTCGCGCCGGTGAAGGAGTCGATCAGTTCCGCGACGGTCGAATGGGCAGTGGAAACACTCATGTGCACGTCCTTTCGTGAAAGGTGATGGGGTAAGTCGGCCCGCACCCAGGTGCACGGCCAGACGGCCATTTCCGCAACCCAACTCACTCCAATTCGCATACGGCGAGACATCCGCCGGTAAAATCGTCACATCGGCGTCTCTCTGCGTCTTCTTCCAGCGTGCTGACCGGCCAGGATCCTTGCCGGCGGGCCTGCCCAGAATGCATGGAGGCCGTTCCCGGCCACCCCGGTTGAAAATCACCCGCCGCTCCACGCCGACGAATCGAGCAATCCGGAAGATGCATTCTCGGTAATCGGGGGATCACGATGGGGCAATAGTGGCAACTGGTCGGACGGCGCTCGGAGGAAGGAGCGACATGGCGAAGTTCGCGAACGTCGATGAGTATTTCGCGGCTCTGGCGGAGCCGCTGCGGGAGGTCGGAGAGAAGGTCCGGTCGGTCATCGACGGGGCGTTGCCGGGGGTGGAGGCGGCGCTGTGGCACGGGGATCCGACGTGGAGCCTGGGTGCCGCGCCGGGTAAGGCGCCGGTGGTGTTCGTCAAGGCGTCCGCGGCGTATCTGACGTTGGGACTGTGGCGGATTCAGGAGATCTCCGACCCGTCGGGGCGGATCCAGCCGATGAGCCGGCCCGGGATGGGGAGCGTCAAGCTCCGCAGCGTCGCCGACATCGATGTGGAGCTGTTCACCGACTGGCTGCGTCAGGCACGGGAACTGGAGCCGGCGAAGTAGAGCGGTCCGGGCTCGTTCCCTCCCGGCGGTCGCCCGCGGGCCATGAGCGCCCGCGGGCCACGGTCGTCGACGGGCCACGGTCGCCTGGCGCGCCGCCGTACGGGTGGGACGGAAATCGCCGAAAGCCGTACGGGCGGGACGGAAATCACGGAGAGCCGTACGGGTGGGATGAAATCGTGGAGAGCCGTACGGGCGAGACAGCAATCGCGGAGATGTGAGCGCGCCGTTCAGCGCGAATCATAGGCCTTAGGCAGTTCTTTTTCCCGCGGGCTCGACCGCCCGGAAAGCTCGGGTGAACAGGCGGCCACGGCGCGAGGGGAGGCCGGGAAATCACGAACGCGGCGAACTGCGTTCCGGATGATCTGCTCGGACGCGGTCCCTGAGCTGTCTGGCGTACGGCCGGCCTAACGCACTCCGGCGGAACCGCTTCGAGTCGTTGGCCGGCACGGTCCTCCCCGCCGCCGGCCGGTGGCCAGGTTCCTGCTGGTAAGGCTGGGTGCAGGTGAGCGATCGAAACGCCATACCCCAACCCCGACAAGCAGGAAGAGATCGAATGAACAGTAAAGTCGTCATTGACGTCTGGGTAGCCGATCTGACCTTTCCGGGCTATATGGACCGGCTGAGGAGACTGGGCGAAGAATTCGACGCGGCTCACCCTGAGTATCATGTCAACATTCGGGGTTGTGATTTCCGTACGCTTCCCCTGGAGATTTCCGAGGCTGCCGCACAGGGTTGTCCGCCGGCTATCGCCGAATGTTATTTCTATATCACCCAGGCGGCCCGGGACATCCGTAGGGCCGACGGCACGCCTCTGTTCACCTCGGTGGAGAAGGCGATCGGCGGTCGCAAGGAGATCCTCGGCGAGCCGGTCGTGATCGATGACATCATCCCGGCGGTGCGCGACTACTACACCTACGACGGCGATCTCACCTCCATGCCGTCGGTCGCCACGACGATGTTGCTCTACGCCAACGCGAACCTGCTCCGCGCGGCCGGCGTGTCCGATATGCCGCGCAACTGGGACGAAGTCGAGGCCGCGTGCAAGACCGTCGCCGAGCTTGCCGACGGTCCGTCCCACGGCATCACCTGGTCCAACCACGGGCTGTTCTTCCAGCAGGCGCTCGCCGTGCAGGGCGGCCTGCTGGTCGACAACGCCAACGGCCGCTCCGGCCGGGCCGAGAGCGTCGACCTGGTGTCGAAGGAGATGCTGGCCTGGGTGACGTGGTGGCGGCGGCTCCACCAGGACGGTCACTACCTCTACACCGGCAAGATCCCCGACTGGGAGGGCACCTTCAAGGCCTTCGCGACCCAGGAGGTGGCGTTCAGGATCACCTCGTCCAACGACCTCAACTACATGGTCCAGGCGGCCGAGAGCGGCGGCTTCGACATCGAGGTGAGCCGTTTCCCCGACAACGGCCGCGTCCCCTACGCCGGCAACGCGCTCGCGGGCACCTCCCTCTGGCTGGCCGACGGCCTCGACGAGGTCACCCGGGACGGCGCGCTGGCCTTCCTGCAGTACATGCACAACCCGCACAATGCCGCCGACCAGCACAAGTCCAACAGCTTCGTCCCGGTCACCAACGCGTCGTTCGATCTGCTGGAGAAGGAGGGCTGGTTCGACAGGCACCCCTATCACCGGGTGGCCAGCGACCAGCTCAAGACGTATCCGGCCCACCGGGCGGCCGAGGAGCAGGTCGACGCGGCGACGACCACGCCGCAGTCGTGGGGTGCGCTGTTCGGGGACTTCGCCGGAGTCCAGGACGTCATGACGCGGGCCATGGGAGATGTGCTCTCCCACGGCGCTGACCCGGTCGCCCGCTTCGCCGAGGCCACCGCCGAAGCCCAGCAACTGCTGGACGACTACCGGGCCGAGTGCCTCCGGACGGGCCCTCGCAGCCCCAACAGCCTGAGGGTGGAGTTCTTCCGGGACGCGGAGCCGTACTCCGGCGCCGACCTGGAGAACGTCGTTCAGCTCAATCGTTAGCGCGGCGCGCCCGGATTTCCCCGGCGCGCCGGAGGTGGGCCGCCGCCGTGACCCTCGTAACCTCGCGGAGATCGAGGGTCACGGCGGCGGCCGGGCCGGACGCCGGGGATCGCCTCGCCCGGCAGCGGTCGTGGCGGTCAGTGGTGGAAGATCTCGGCGAACCGCCGCAGCAGGGCCGGGTCTCCGGTGAGGCGAACGCCGCCGCCGGCGACCGCTTCGGCGAAGCCCGTCCCCACGGCCGGCAACGCCTGGGCCGGCGAGTCGGTCTCGATGACGAGGCCGGCGCCGGGCAGGGCTCCCTGCGCGACGTCGAGACGCCCGCCGCCGACGATCACGTGGATGACGATCTCACCGGCGCGCAGCTCGTAGCTCACGTCGGGGCCACCGGCGGCCTCGGGGTGGAAGGCCGAGCGCACCGCCGTGATCAGCGAGTCCACCGTGACGATGTCGTCCGGTCCGGGCTCGCCGAGTGTCCGCGACCCCCACCGGCTCAGGCGCAGGACGACCTCCTCCAGCTCGCCGCCGTATTCGGTGAGCTCGTACACGACGGAGCCCGCCGGACGGGGCAGGACGCGGCGGCGCACGACTTCGGCGTGCTCGAGCTCCTTGAGCCTGGCCGACAGCACGTTGGTCGGTATCCGCGCGAGCCCGTTGCGCAGGTCAGTGAAGCGCTTGGGGCCGACCAGGAGATCACGGACGATGAGCAGCGCCCAGCGCTCGCCGACGATCTCGAGGGCGCGTGCGAGCCCGCAGTGCTGCCCGTAGGTTCGTCTGGTCACGATCTTCATTCTATATCATGGTTGCTTCTGTAATGTTTACTTGCTTAGAACAAGTAATACTCGACTGACCTGGACGGACGCCGGGGCAGCCCCGCCTCATCCGGGGAGCCGGCCCTGCCGCCGCCGCCTCCGGCCCGCCACCGTGCGGGCAAAGACAGCAATCGAGGAGATGCGCGCGCACCACCCGGCGAGGCACGCTTTTGTCGCACGACCGACACGACCGATCCACCGAACCGAACATGCCGGGAACCCACGCGCGCAGGCGGCGGGCGCAGGCTGGCCGATCGTCATCGACCGCCATGCCCGAGTACGTGCCGCAGGCCTGAGGCGGGTTGAACGGCCGAGCGAGATGACGAAAGGAGTAGGAACGTGACTGTTGCGGATGTACCCAAGGCTGGGCGGCGGGAGTGGGTCGGGCTGGCGGTGCTTGCCCTGCCGACATTCCTCGTGGCCATCGACATTTTCGTGCTGCTGCTGGCCCTGCCGCACCTGAGCGCGGACCTGAAGGCGGACAGCACCCAGCAGCTGTGGGTCATGGACATCTACGGGTTCATGCTCGCGGGCTTCCTGGTCACGATGGGCACCCTGGGCGACCGGATCGGCCGCCGCAAGCTGCTGCTGATCGGCGCGACCGCATTCGGCATCGCCTCGGTGCTGACCGCCTACGCCACCAGCCCTGGGATGCTGATCGCCGCCCGCGCGGTGCTGGGCATCGCCGGAGCGACGCTGATGCCCTCGACCCTGGCGCTGATCACCAACATGTTCCAGGACGCCAAGCAGCGGGCCACCGCCTTCGGCCTGTGGGGAGGGACCTTCACCCTCGGCGCGATCGTCGGCCCGATCATCGGCGGCGTGCTGCTGGAGAACTTCTGGTGGGGAGCGGTGTTCCTGCTGGCCGCGCCGCTGATGGTGCTGCTGCTCATCCTGGGCCCGATCGTGCTGCCCGAGTATCGCAACAGCAACGCCGGACGGATCGACCCGGCCAGCGTCGTGCTGTCCCTGGCCACCATGCTGCCGATCATCTGGGGCATCAAGGAGCTGGCCCGCAACGGCTGGCACCCGCTGCCCATCGTGGCCGTCCTGGTCGGCATCGTCGCCGCCCTGGCGTTCGGCCGCCGGCAGCGCACGCTGCGCGACCCGCTGCTGGACCTGGGCCTGTTCGGCAACCGCTCCTTCAGCACCGCCCTGACCAGCCAGCTGTGCTACAGCGTGGTCGGCGGCGGGACCATGCTGTTCATGATGCTGTACTTCCAGGTGGTCGGCGGGATGTCCACGCTGCAGGCCGGCCTGGCGATGCTGCCAGGAATGGCCGCGGCCACCGCGGGCTTCATGGTGGCGCCGATGCTCGCGAGCAAGTTCCGTCCCGCCTACGTCATCTCCGCCGGCATGGCCGGTACGGCGATCGTCCTGGCGGCCTTCACCCAGGTCGGCGCGACCTCCGGGACCGCGATCCTGATCGTCGGCTTCGCCTTCTTCTCCTTCTGCGGCGCTCCGCTGGTGGCCCTGGGCACCAACATAGTCGTCGGGTCCGCTCCGCCGGAGAAGGCCGGATCCGCCGGTTCACTGGCGCAGATGAGCAACGAGTTCGGCGGCACCCTGGGCGGCGCCCTGCTGGGCACGATCGGCTTCGCCCTGTACCGCAGCCACGTCGCCGACACCATCCCCGCCAACATCCCGGCCGACGCGGCCGCGGCCGCCCGCGACAGCATCGCCGGAGCCGCGGCGGCGGCCGGCAAGCTTCCCGAGCAGCTCGGCGCGGCGCTGCTCGCCCCGGCCAACCAGGCCTTCGCCGGCGCGCTGAACACCGTGACCGCGATCGGCGCCGTGCTCCTGGCGGGCGTCGCCGTCCTCATCGCGACCATGCTCAGGCACGTGCCCCCCATCGGTCAGGCCGAGCCGGCCGCCGACGGTGGGTCCGAGCAGGTCTCCGACGGCGCGGAGGCGGCCGCCCCCGTGGCGGCCTCGACCCCGTCGGCGTAACGCCGGCAAGGCAAGAGCCCGGGACCGGTCCGGCCGCCGGCCCCGAGTGACGAAGTCGTCCTGACCTGGTCAGGACGACTTCGTCGCCTTGCGGCCCGGTTCGGGGACGACTTCATCAACGGTGACGACGGGAGAACGTGGTGGCAGACGAGGACGGGACACGCGCCAAGCTGTGGGCCATGGCCCATCTCGGGACCCCGATGGCGGTGCGCGTGGCGGCGACGCTGCGGATCGCCGACCACATCGCGGCCGGGACACGCACCGCACCGGAGCTGGCCGAGGCGGTGGGCGCCGACGCCGACGCGCTCGACCGCCTGTTGCGCTATCTCACGCCCAGGGGGGTACTGAGCCGCGACGGGTCGGGCCGATACGGGCTGACCGCCCTGGGTGAACTGCTGCGTGACGACCACCCCGCCGGCATGCGCGCCGGGCTCGACATCGAGGGCGTCGGCCGCGCCGATCTGGCCTTCGTCCACCTGCTGCACAGCGTGCGCACCGGCGAGGCCGCCTTCCCGCTGCAGTTCGGCCGTTCCTTCTGGGAGGATCTGGCGGCGGACCCCGCGCGGACGGTGGCCTTCAACACCTACATGGGCGTCGACGTCCCGGCGCGCTCGCGCGCCGTCATCTCGGGTTACGACTGGGGATCGCTGGGACACGTGGTGGACGTCGGCGGCGGGGACGGCTCGCTGCTGATCGCGCTGCTGACCGAGCACCCCGCCCTGCGGGGCACCGTCCTGGACCTGCCGGACACCGCCGAGGCCGCGTGGAAGGCGCTGACCGAGGCCGGGCTGGCCGACCGGAGCGACGTGGTGGCCGGCAGTTTCTTCGATCCACTGCCGCCGGGCGCCGGAGGCTACCTGCTGTCGCTGGTCATCCACGACTGGGACGACGACTCGGCGCGCGCGATCCTGCGGCGCTGCGCGGAGGCGGCGGGCAGCGGCGGCACCGTCTTCGTCGTGGAGAAGATCGGCGCCGACGGCGAGTCGCCGCACACCGGGATGGACCTGCGAATGCTGGTCCTGTACGGAGGCAAGGAGCGCGGCGCCGCCGAGCTCACCGCGCTGGCCGCGGACTGCGGGCTGAGCGTGGCGGCCGTGCATCCCGCCGGGGACCTGTCGATCGTCGAACTCACCGTCGCCTAGCGACGCGCGCACGCGGCGGGCCCGCCGCGTAACGGGCCGGCGTCACGTCCATGGACGCGCCCTTCGTGGCATCCGCGTCCATGGACGTCGCCATGTGCGGCACCCACGTCCATGCACGCGCCCTTGGCGGCACTCGCGCCCGTGGACGTCGCCATGTGCGGCACCCGCGCCCGCGAGGGGGCGTGCCTCACGGCGTCCAGGGCCGTGAACGTGACCATGCCCGGCAGCTCGCCAGATCATGGCGATCGTCGCCTCCACCGCGGGAAGACCACACCGCAATTCGGGAGATGCACCTCAGAGTGCGCAAATGTGACGCTGGTCGCATGGCTGGTTCGAGGGCACGACCGTACTGATCGCCGGAGGTGGCAAGCGGCATGGGTCTGGTCACCGTACGGCGGCTGGTCCGCCGCGGAGCGGACGCGGTGCTCCCGCGGCGCGGCGGCGTTCGGCTCGCGGTGACACCGGTGGACTCCGATTCCCGGAGATCCGGATGTCGCCGGCGTTCCTCTCGGACGGCCATCTCGCTCTCCGGTCCACCTGATCGTCGCGGTTCCCGCCGGCGTCGCCGTGCGCCGGACACGTGGTGATCCGAACCGGTGGGCCGCGCGGTGCCGCCGTCACCATTCGCGCCGTCGGGCTTCAGGGAATGAACGGATTGGAGTACGTGATGGGTTCCTCTTCCATCCAGGGGCGTTTCGCCGAGCAGGTCAGCCGGACGCCGGATGCGGTGGCGGTGTCCTCAGGCGACGTCCGGCTGACCTACCGGGAGCTGGACGAGCGGGCGAACCGGCTCGCGCACCGGCTGCTGGGCCTGGGCGTGCGTCCGGAGAGTCCGGTGGCGGTGCTGATGGAGCGTTCCGTCGAGGTGGTGGTGGCGATCCTGGGGATCGTCAAGGCCGGCGCGTTCTACATGCCGCTGCACAGCGCCTACCCCCTGGAGCGCATGCAGTGGATCGTGGACCACACCGCGTCCCCGGTGCTGCTGGCCGACGAGGTCATGCGGGGACGCGGTCTTCCCTCGTGCGAGCAGGTCGTCATCGTCGACACCGACCGGGAGATCGCGACGTCACCGGCATCCGATCCGGGAGTGACGGTCCACCCCCGCCAGCTCGCGTACGTGATTCACACCTCCGGCTCGACGGGACATCCGAAGGGCGTCGCGGTCACGCACCGGGACGTGCTCGGCCTGGCGCTCGACGGATGCTGGGACACCGGTCGTCACGAGCGGGTGCTGATGGTGGCCCCGTACGCCTTCAACGTCTCCACCTACGAACTGTGGGTGCCGTTGCTGCACGGCGGGCAGATCGTCGTGGCGCCGCCCGGAGACCTGGACGTCGGCGTCCTGCAGCGCCTGATCGGTGACAACGAGATCACGGGCATTCACCTGACCGCGGGGCTGTTCCGGGTGCTTGCCGAGGAGGCGCCGCGGGCCCTCGTCGGTGTGCGCGAGGTGCTGACCGGTGGCGACGTGATCGCGCCGACGGCGGTGCAGCGGGTGCTGGCGGCGTCCCCGGAGACGGTGGTCCGGGCCATGTACGGTGCCACCGAGGTGACGCTGTTCTCCACGCACTCGCCGATGACGGCTCCGTACGAGCCCGGCACGAGCGTGCCGATCGGCGGCCCGATGGACGACATCCGGCTCCACATCCTCGACGACCGGCTCAACCCGGTCTCCGACGGCGTGGTGGGCGAGCTGTACATCGCCGGCCGCGGCCTGGCGCGGGGCTACTACGGCCGCGCGGACCTGACGGCCGAGCGCTTCGTCGCCGACCCCTTCGGCGCTCCGGGCGAGCGGATGTACCGCACCGGCGACCTCATGCGCAGAAACGACGACGGCCTGCTCGAATTCATCGGGCGCGCGAACGACCAGGTGAAGATCCGGGGCTTCCGGGTGGAACTCGGGGAGATCGAGGTCGTCCTGGCGAAGTATCCGGGGCTGGCCCACGTCGCCGTGGTCGCCCGGGAGAACGAGTCCGGTGAGAAGAGGCTCGCCGCCTACGTCGTGCCCGAGTCCGGCGACCTCGACGTCGCCGCCCTGCGCGCCCACGCCACGGAGTCGCTGCCGGAGTACATGGTGCCGACGGCGTTCGTCGCGATGGACGCCCTGCCGCTGACGCCCAACGGAAAGCTGGATCGCCGGGCGCTGCCGGAGCCCGAGTTCGTCGAGGGCGCGGCGGCCTACCGGGCTCCCCGGGACGCCAGGCAAGAGGTCCTGTGTTCCCTGTTCGCCGAGGTGCTCGGCGTGGAGCGGGTGGGCATCGACGACAGCTTCTTCGACCTCGACGGGCAGTCGTTGCTGGCGATGCGGCTGACCAGCCGCATCAGAGCGGTGATGGGCGTGGAGCTGACGGTCGGCGACCTGTTCAACTCCCCCACGGTGGCGGGTCTGGCCAGGCAGCTGGAGGCCGGCGCCAAATAGGCGCCGCGCACACGCGAGACGGAGACCGGAAAGAGGTCCGAGATGACGAATCCTTTTGACGTCCAGGACGGCACGTACTCCGTGCTGGTCAACGAAGAGGGACAGCACTCCCTGTGGCCGGACTTCGCCGGGGTCCCGGCCGGATGGACCGTCGTGTACGGCCCGGCCGCCCGGGAGGCCTGCGTCGACTACGTGAACGCGCACTGGACCGACCTGCGGCCGCGCAGTCTCGCCGAGCACGTGGCCGCTTCCGCCTGAGCCCGTCCGGCGCCCGTTCGGGCCGACTCGCCGGGTCCTCGTTTGTACGGCACGCCAATTGGACGACTAACGGAGATGTTTTCTATGGCCTCGTCAGGAACACGGATCTTCGACGGCATGCTCGTCGACCACGTTGAGTTCTACGTCAACGACATCGCGGCGAAAGCGGACTGGTTCGTCAACAGCTTCGGCTTCACGGTGTACGCGGCCACGGACGCGTCCGACAGGACGGCGGAGGTCCACTCGGTGGGACTGGGCAAGAACCAGATCCGGCTCGTGCTGACCGAGCCCCAGGTGGCCGACCACCCGAGCGCCGTCTACGTGGACAGGCACGGCGACGGCGTGGCCAATCTCGGGTTGCGGGTGGCGGACGCCGCCGCCGCGTTCGACGAGGCCGTACGGCGTGGAGCCCGCCCGCTGTCCCCGCCGGTCCGGCACGGTGATGTGGTGACCGCCGCGGTCATGGGCTTCGGCGATGTGGCGCACACCTTCGTGCAGCGCGCCGTCGGCACCGACGAGCGGACGCTTCCCGGGCTGCGGCCGGTGCCCGTCGCGGACCCCGGCCCGGACAACGGCCTGGGCGAGGTGGACCATTTCGCGGTGTGCGTGGAGTCCGGCCAGATCGACTCGACGGTGGAGTTCTACCGGCGGGTCCTCGACTTCGAGTTGATCTTCACCGAGCACATCGTCATCGGCTCGCAGGCGATGACCACCAAGGTGGTGCAGAGCGAGTCCGGCGCGGTGACGCTGACCCTGATCGAGCCGGACGTGTCGCAGGTGCCCGGCCACATCGACGAGTTCCTGGAGCACCACGGCGGCGCCGGCGTGCAGCACATGGCGTTCACGACCGGCAACATCGTGGAGGCGGTGGACGCGATCGGCGCCAGGGGGGTGGAGTTCCTCAGCACTCCGGACGCCTACTACAGCCTCCTTCCGCAGCGGGTGGAGCTGGGCCGCTACTCCGTCGACGCGTTGCAGCGGCTCAACATCCTCGTGGACGAGGACCACGACGGGCAGCTCTACCAGATCTTCGCCAAGTCGGTTCACTCGCGTAACACGTTCTTCCTGGAGCTCATCGAGCGGCTGGGGGCGCGGTCCTTCGGCAGCGGCAACATGGCGGCGCTGTACCAGGCCGTGGAGCTTCAGCGGAGCAGGGAAGAGATCCACTGATCCGTCGGCCGACACGGCGACGACACAGCAATCTGGGAGAAGCGGGTGTCGGGAGCCGATTGATACGGTCCGTATCTGGAGGAATCAGAGCGTCAACGCTTCGCGGCCGGCCGGATCGCCCGCTGTACGGGTGATCCGGCCGGCCGCGAAGCCGTATGCGGACGCGGGCGCGCGGGGGTCGTCCGATCCGTCGCGTGCCGGCGGCTCGACCCCGCGGGTCGTGTGCCGCTCCGCCACGGATCGCACCGGGGGCGGACTTCCCTGCCGGCGGGACGACCTGCCGGCCGAGGTTTCGCGACGGTCCGTGAGGCCGCGCACGGCGGGCCGGACGGCTCGCCATGGGAGCGGTGTATCGGGATCCGGAATCACCCACCGACAGTTTCGATTTCCTTGACAAAATAGATTGTCGGTGAGAGTCTGAGGATATGTTCGAAGTGGCGGTGATCGAGGACCCGGCGGCGGCCGAGGTCTCGCTGGACCCGGTCCGGGCCCGGCTGCTGGCCGAGCTGGTCGAGCCCGCTTCGGCGACGATGCTGGCCGCGAAGGTCGGCCTGCCGCGGCAGAAGGTGAACTATCACCTCAAGGCGCTGGAACGGCACGGCCTGGTCGAGCTGGTCGAGGAGCGGCGCAAGGGCAACGTCACCGAGCGGGTGATGCGGGCCACCGCGGAGTCGTTCGTGATCTCGCCGGTCGTGCTGGCCGCCGTGCAGCCCGATCCGGCCCGCTCGCCGGACCAGCTGTCGGCGCGCTGGCTGCTGGCCCTGTCCGCGCAGCTCGTACGGGACGTGGGCGCGCTCATGACGGCCGCGGACGAAGCCCGTAAACGCCTGGCGACGTTCGCGATCGACGGCGAGGTGCGGTTCGCCTCGGCGGCCGACCGCGCCGCCTTCGCCGAGGAGCTGGCCGAGGCGGTCACCGGGCTGGTCGCCAAATACCACGACGAGACAGCCGAGGGCGGACGTGACCATCGTGTGATCGTCGCCGTACATCCGAGCGTCGCCTCCAAGGCCGCTCCCAACGACGCGAAGGACTTCTGAGGTGCCGCACGACTACGAGCTCCACATGGAGGTCACGCTCGACGCAACCCCCGAGCAGGTGTGGGAGGCGATCGCCACGGGCCCGGGAGTCGACTCCTGGTTCATGGGACGCAGCCAGATCGAGCCTCGCGAGGGCGGCAGCGTGCGGACCCTCCTGGGCGGCTTCGTCCAGGAGTCCGAGGTGACCGCGTGGGAGCCGAACAAACGCTTCGGATACCGCAGCGGCGCGGGAGACGACGGATCGTTCCTCGCGCTCGAGTGGCTCATCGAAGGACGCGACGGAGGCAGCACCGTGCTGCGCTCGGTCGGCAGCGGCTTCATCGGCAGCGACGACTGGGAGGGAGAGTACGACTCGCTGAAGCAGGGCGGAGCGTTCTACTTCCACAATCTCATCCAATACCTCACCCACTTCGCCGGCAGGACCGCGACGCCCATCTCCACCGCACACCCCCGGGCAGGGGACGCCGAGCACGTGATGGCGGTGCTCAGGGGCGGTCTCGGCCTGGCCGGCGAGGTCAAGGACGGCGATCCGGTACGGCTCGCCCCCGGTGGGCTCGCGCCGGTGGACGGCGTCATGGACTCACCGGTGGACGGCGTCGTGGACTACGCCACCCCGCAGTTCCTGGGCGTGCGCACGAGCGACGGACTGTACCGGTTCTTCCACAGCAGGGGTGGCGCGGCGGTCGTGGAGCTGCACCTCTTCTCCGACGTGGACGCCAGGGAGGTCGAGGGTTCCTGGCAGTCCTGGCTCACCCACTCGTTCGCCTGATCCCCCGGCGGGGAAGGCGTCCCGCCGCCGTCACGGCGGGCGGGACGCACCGGGGACACGGCGAACGAGCGGACACCCGTAACCAACCAGATTCCAAGGAGATGTCATGAGAAAGATCATCGCGGGATTCTTCATGTCGCTGGACGGCGTCGTGGAGGCGCCGCAGAACTGGCACTTCCCCTACTTCAACGAGGAGATGGGCGAGGCCGTGGGCGCCCAGACCTCCGAGGCCGACGCGATGCTGCTGGGCCGGCAGACCTACGAGGAGTTCGCCGCCCACTGGGCCGACAAGGGCAGTGACGTGCCGTTCGCCGACCAGATCAACAACACGCCCAAGTACGTCGTCTCCACCACCATGGAGAAGGCGCAGTGGCGCAACTCGACGCTGATCCGCGACAACGTCGCCGAGGAGCTCACCAAGCTGAAGCAGCAGCCAGGCAAGAGCATCCTGGTCAACGGCAGCGCCACCCTCGTCCGGTCGCTGCTGCGCGACGACCTCCTCGACGAGCTCCGGCTGCTGATCCACCCGATCATCGTGGGCAGCGGTCAGCGCCTGTTCGCCGACGGCGCCGAGCAGAAGGGTCTCAAGCTCGTCGAGTCGAAGACCTTCAGCACCGGCGTCCTCAACCTCATCTACCACCCGGCCTGAGCCCGGCCCGTCAACCGAAGGGAAGATCGACATGGCGAAGTTCGCGAACGTAGACGAATACCTCGCGGCTCTGGCGGAGCCGCTGCGGGAGGTCGGCCAGAAGGTCCGGTCGGTCATCGACGGGGCGTTGCCGGGGGTGGAGGCGGCGCTGTGGCACGGGGATCCGACATGGAGCCTGGGTGCCGCGCCGGGTAAGGCGCCGGTGGTGTTCGTCAAGGCCTATCCGGCGTACCTGACGTTGGGACTGTGGCGGGGCCAGGAGATCTCCGACCCGTCGGGGCGGATCCAGCCGATGAGCCGGCCCGGGATGGGGAGCGTCAAGCTCCGCAGCGTCGCCGACATCGATGTGGAGCTGTTCACCGACTGGCTGCGTCAGGCACGGGAACTGGAATCGGCGGAGTCGGCCAAGTAGCGCCGATCCGCTGGTCGTCCCGCGGGCGCGGCTGGGACGACCGGAAGACCGGCGACTGGAAAGACGGCTGAAAGACGGCTGGAAAGACATCGGCCGGAAAGACATATGACGGCCCGGTGGCCTCAACCCGACGATCACGATGTCGTGGGTGGGGCCACCGGGCCGTTGCGTTGCGGGCGTCCGTCCGTCCGCGGTCGCGGGCGCCTGTCCACAGAGGTCGGCCCACGGCTGTGACGCGGACGTGACGCAGAGCCTGCCCCGCCGCTCATCACCCGTGTCCGGCCGTCGAGGCGGTCGCACCGCCGTACGGCGCAGAATCCCCCCTCACGCTCGTCCCCCCTTGTGGTGACGAACTCCTCGACGCCGGTCGACGCCGGCCCAGGCCTCGCCGGGAGACGACGCGAACGGAGACGGTGCGGACAGGAACGGTGCGGACAGGAACGGTGCGGACAGGAACGGTGCGGACAGGAACGGTGCGGACAGGGACGGCGCGAACAGGGACGATGACCTGAAAAGGCACGGCGCCCGCGGTTCATGAGGGGGGGAACTCAATGAACCGCGGACGCCGTGCCTGCCTGTCAGTCATCCGTTTCGCCGAATATCGTGGCGAGAGCCGGGTTGGAACCGATGCGCCGGGGCCGGTCGTGACGACCGGGTGAAGACCGTCTGACGTTCGGAGACGTCAGACGGCCGCCGCCGAGTCGGAGACCCGCTGCACGGTGCCGGTGCCGGTGTCGGTGTCGGTGCCGGTCGTCGTGCTCTTGCGTGCCTTCCGTGAGCTGATCCACCGCTCGCCGAGTTGCAGGAGCGGGCGCTCGATGGCGTAGTAGCTCACCGTCGCGACCACGATGCTGCCCAGCAGCACGGCGGACTCCAGCTCCCAGAAACCGGCCATGCCGCGCATGGCGGGAACCTGCAGGGGGTCACCGCCGAATATGCTCCCGCTACCGAGGTAGAGGTTCATGACGATGAAGTGCCAGAGATAAACGCCGTAGGAAATGCGGCCGAGGAAGACGACCACCCGGTTTCCCACCACCGCGTCGATGAGTCGCGACTCCGAGTTCGGCGCGACCATCGGCGTTATCAGCAACGCGCAGAAGAGAATGAACAGCACGTAGAAGGTGAGCGCGCCGGGCAGGCTGTCGTAGTCGCCGTAACCGGGCCTGCCGAAAGGCTTGGCGCAGTTGATGGCGAACACGATCAGTGCGGCGAACCAGAACATGTTCGGGTGCTTGGCCGCGACGCGGAAAATGCGGGAGGTGTTACCCGGCGACACCTGGGAGAGCGCGGACATGATGCCCAGTCCCATGCCGGCGGCGATGTTGGCGGCGACGCCGATCGGCCACCAGAACTCGGGGGGGAAGATGCCCATGAAGGGCTGGTGGATGTAGACGTTCCATGCGAATCCGACCAGGATGAGGATCGGGATCGGGATCATCAGCCGGCGCGCCCGGCTCACCGGGTCGGCGCCCCGGCGCGCGTACCAGTGGCTGGCCCAGGCGATCAGCGGCAGCACGATGTACCACTGGATCTCGGTCGGCACGGTCCAGGTGATGTCCATGCCGGCCATCCACTGCGGGTCGTAGTTCTGCATGAGCAGGACCGGCCGCAGCACGTACCAGATTCCGTCGATGCTGTTGAAGTTCAGTGCCAGCAGGGCGACCGCGGTCACCACGTAGTAGGCGGGCAGCAGGCGCAGGACGCGCCGCAGGAAGTAGGGCCCGAGCTCGGGCTTCGGGGTGTCGGTGATGATCGCGCGAGCGAACGGGCGGTAGAGGAACAGCCCGGACAGCAGGAAGAAGACTCCCACCGTGATCTGGAAGCCGTTGATCACCGTGGCCGCGGGCAGGTTGCTCGGCGCCTCGTTGTAGGAGCCGGTGAGACTGGCGGTCCACGCGACGTGAACGACGAGCAGCGCCACCGCGCAGAGCCCGCGAATCCCGTCGAACTTCGGCATTCTTTTCGCCTCGCGGCTGATCACGGCGGATCCGTTCGTGCTTTCCCCCGTGCCTGTGTTCCGTTTTCCGGGAGAACCACCCGATCGGGTCGTGGAAACACTCATGTTCCCCTCCTTTCATGAAGGGTGACTGGATATGCAGACCGTGCCCCCGGCGCACATCTAGACGGCCACCGCCGTAACGCGGCTTGTTCCGAACCCTCGTCTGGCCATGTACCGCCGATGCGATTGTTGCATCAGGGTCCTCGCAGGTTTTCTTTGAAATTGCTCGGTTTGCGGATGATCGTCCTCGTATATTTACTTGAGACCTGACTTCGGGTGATGCTTATAAGTCAGAGTCCTTCGCCGGCGGCAGCGGTTTCCGTGCCCCTCCGCGAAACGCACGTCGCGCGGCCGGACTCGCCGGGGCAGGGGGCTCGCGGGGGCGGGGTGTGGAACGGCGGACAGGGGTGGCCGCCGTGAAGGCGGGATCCGTTTCCGCGACGAGGGCCGACGCGGGACGGCGCCGGGGCGGTCGCCCTCTCCGGCTGCGCATGGCCGCTCCCGCGGAGGGGCCGTCGCTCGTGCCGGCGAATCCGTCGCCGCGCTCGAACCGAGCGGATGCCGATCCGGGGCGAGCGAACGCCGCACCGTAAGGGTGGCGGCGCGCCGGCCCGGGTGCCGGCCGGTGAACAAGGACCGGTGTACAGAAGTCGATGAACAGGGCCGATGAACAGAAGCCGGTGAACAGGCCGGCGAGCAGGACCGATGAACAGAAACCGGTGAGCAGGCCGGTGAACAGGCCGACGGACAGGGCCGATGAAGACGAACGGGCCCGACCGGCCAGGGAGGCGCGGGCACCCGCGACCTCCCGATGCCGGGTCAGCTCGGGGTGACGACGACCTGGGCGGCGATCCAGTTGGCGCCGTTCTGGTTGGCCGAGCAGACGTAGCTGCTCTTGGCAGAGGCCCCGGAATCGACCGTGCCGGTGAACTTGAAGCCGTAGGGCTCGCCCTCGAACTTCTCCTCCGAGAACGTCGGAGTCGCCGAGGTCTTGAGCTGCTGTTTGACCGCATCGTGGCAGACGGCAAGCCCCGCGGCCTGCCGGGTGTCGGCGGTGTCGGTCGGCTGTGCCCTCGATGTGCTTGAGCAGGCGGCCAGGGTCAACGCGAGCGTCGTGGCGGCCGCGGCCAGGAGGCTGGTGCGCGTTGTGGGAGTCACGTCGCACAGTGTGCATGATCGTTTTCGGTGGCGCCAGGGCGCGTCCGGGAGGCGATGGCGCACGATACACATGATCGTTCTTGGCGGCTCGGCCCGCCCCGGAGCGGCGTGATCGCCCGCTACCAGGCGCGTCTTCCGCCGCCCCCCACCGCAGCGGCGCTTCCGGCGCGGCCGTGCGGGTGATTTCCAGAGGGAAATCCCGGACTTGAGTGAGCAAGCTGGAAGAAGACATAGAAATCAATTCCTTGCGAGCATTCAGCCACAGAGCATTCGGCGATGAGCCAGATGGATGCCTGGGGGGCGGTTGAGATCAGGGGCCATCGGTGGCCGGCGGCGCGAGCCGCCGGTGCCGGTTGTCGCAGCTGTGGCATCGGCCGGGACGGCTATGAGCCGGCGGGGCCGATCAGCAAGGTCGGGCCGGCATCGACCCCGGATGCCCGCGCCGGCGGGCGCGTCGCTCCCGGCCTCGACCGGTGGGTGGGGCGATCCGCTGTGGTGTCGGAGGTCGGGATGCACGTTACGGTCACCTGCCGGGGGGATCCGGGCCGGACACGTGCGCTGTCGCCGTTCGTCATGGTGGTCCACCGGTCGGATGAGGGGTCGTCGTCCGGCGGACACTCGATGAGGTGTTCGCGGCCGTGGACCCGGTTCGGGTGGCCGGCCGCGACACGCGGATCGGAAGACGCCGAGTTCACCGGTCGTGTGCGGACCGGGCCGATGCGGTGCTCAGCTGTGACCTGCGGCTGCGCCGATGCAAGTGCCTGTCGATGATGCACGTCGGCACGTCATATCCACGTCACGACATCCGTGCCGGACGCCGCTCGGACACCGGCCCGGCGGCGCTCGGAGCCCCGGCCCGCAACGCTCCGGCCGGGACGGTTCCGCGCGATCCGGCACGATCACGCACGGTGAGCAGCCCTGACCGCACCCGCCGTCGCCCACCCCTTGACCCACTAGGGAGCAGATATGCACCTACGACGAACGCGACGCGGCCTGGTCGGACTGCTGGCCGTCACCCTTGCGGCGGCGGGCTGCGGCAGCGGCGGCAGCGGCCCGGGAAACGTGAAGATCGGATTCGTCGCGAGCCTGTCCGGCACCTACCAGGCGGCCGGTGAGGACATGCGCGACGGGTTCCAGCTCTACCTGGACACCCACGCCGGCAAGTTCGGCGGCCGGAAGGTCGATCTCGTCGTGGCCGACGAGGGTGACGGGCCGGCCACCGCCCTGCCCGCCGCGACCCGGCTGATCAAGCAGGAACGGGTGGCGGCGCTGGCCGGGATCGTCGCCAGCGGCTCCTACCAGGCGATCTCCGCTCTCACGATCGAGAACAAGGTTCCGCTCGTGGGGGCCAACGGCCGGCCGCCGGTCAAGGACACCTCCTGGCTGTGGCACACCAGCTTCGTCTCCGACGAACCGGGCGCAGCCGTCGCCCCCTACATCAAGGAGAAGGCCGGCGGCCCGGTCTGGGCGATCGGCCCGGACTACCAGGGCGGCCACGACCAGCTGCGCGGGTTCACCGACACGTTCACGCGCGTGGGCGGCAAGCTGGCCAACCCCGGCGGGAAGACGACGTGGACGCCGTTCCCGACCACGAGCAACTTCCTGCCCTATTTCACCCAGATCAAGAACTCCGGTGCGAAGGCCGTCTACGCCTTCTACGCCGGTAAGAGCGCAATCGACTTCGTCACCCAGTACGCCCAGTCCGACATCAAGGACCTGCCGCTGTACGGGGCGTTCCTGACCGAAGGCGTCCTCGGCGCCCAGGGGGCGTCGGCGGAGGGCACCTGGAACGTGGCGAACTACTCGCCCGACCTGGACAATCCCGCCAACCGTGCCTTCGTCTCGGCCTGGTCCGAACGCCACGACCGCGCCCCCACCACGCAGGCGATGGCCTCCTACGACGCCGCCGCCGTCCTCGACAAGGCGATCGGGAAGATCCAGGACGAGGTGACCCCGGAGAAGGTCAACCGGGCGATCGGTGAACTCGGGCAGATCGACAGCCCCCGCGGCGCCTGGCAGTTCTCGGCCGCGACGCACTCGCCGATCCAGCACTGGTACCTGCGCGAGGTGCGCCGCGACGGAGCCCGGCCGGCCAACCGGGTCGTCCAGGACCTGGCCGTCATCGGCACCTAGAGCCGTCACCTACGACGCAAGGGAGGACTGCCGTGGGCCTGCTGGACGCCTACCTGATCCCCACCATCGACGGGCTCGCCTACGGGTTGTTGCTGTTCACCGTGGCTGCGGGCCTGACCCTTACCTTCGGTGTCGGCGACGTGCTCAACCTCGCCCACGGCACCATGTACGCGCTCGGCGCCTACGCCGCCGCCGCGCTCGGCGACGGAAGCTGGGCCGGACTCGGCCTGGCCGTGGTGGTCGGCACGGCGGCCGGCGCGGCCGGCGGCGGACTGCTGTCGGTGGCCCTGGCCCCCCTCACCGGTCGTGGGCACCTGACCCAGGCGCTGTTGACCTTCGGGATGGCGCTGGCCGCCGGTGCCGTGCTGGTTCTGGCCTTCGGCGCCGACGATCTGCGGCCCACCATTCCGGCGGCGCTCGACACCGCCGTGGCGGTCGGCGACCATCGGTATCCGGTCTACCGGCTCGGGTTCATCGTCGCCGCCGCGGTGTTCGCCGCCTGCGGATGGCTCGTCATCCGCCGCACCCGCGCCGGTGCGCGAGTGCGGGCGGTGGTCGACGACCGTGACATGCTCGCCTGCCTGGGCACCAGTCCGCGTACCGTGCTGGCCGTCGTCCTGTCGGCCGGCGGAGCCCTCGCCGGCCTGGCCGGTGCCCTCGGGGCGCCGATCATCGGGCCGGGGCCGCGCACCGCCGACACGGTGCTGCTGCTGTCGCTCGTCATCGTGGTACTCGGCGGGCTCGGCTCGATCGGCGGCGCGTTCGTGGCCGCCGTCATCGTCGGCCAGGTGCAGAGCCTGGGCGTCGTGCTGGCTCCCGCCTGGGCGCCGTACCTGCTGTTCGCCGCCATGGCGGCCGTCCTGGTCCTGCGCCATCGGCGCGTGCTCGTTCTCGGAGGGCGCTCATGAACTCCGTCCGGCATGTCCTGCCCGGCCGTGCCCTTGCGGCCCCGGTCTGGGCGGTGCCCGTACTGGTCCTGCTGGTCTCGGCCGCCTGGGTGGTCGATCCGTACACGCTCAGCGTGCTGGCCCGCATCCTGTCTCTCGGGCTGCTGGCGGTCAGCGTGGCGATCCTCACCGGCGTCGCCGGCCTGCCCACCCTCGGGCAGGTCGCCCCCTACGCCGTCGGCGCCTACACCACGGCCCTGCTCGCCCGCGCCGGCGTCACCGTCGGCCCGGTCCAGCTCGTGGTGGCGGCGCTGGTCGCCGCGCTGTTCTCCGTCCTGGTCGGCCTGGCCGTGATCCAGGCACGCGGGATCACCTTCCTCATGGTCACCCTCGCCGTCGGGGAACTGGCCGCGGTCGCCGCCGGGCAGTGGAAAGCGGTCACCGGCGGCACCGACGGGCTCGCCGGCATCCCCGCCGCCCAGCCGCTCTGGGGCGCGTCGCCGCTGGTCGGCGACCGGGCCGTCTACGGCTACGTGCTCGTGGTCGCCGTCGCCGTGACCGTCGTCACCTGGCTGGCGCTGCGGTCCCCGGCGGGACTGCTGATCCGCGGCTGCCGTGACCACGAGGCACGCATGCGTGCCAGCGGTCACCCGGTCACCCGCTACCTGCTGGCGGTCTACACCGCCGCCGGCGCCGTGGCCGGCGTCGGCGGGGCACTGCTGGTCACCAGTCAGCGCTACGTGTCGCCGCAGGACGTGGGGTTCGAGGTCTCGGCGCTGGTACTGCTGGCCGTGACCATCGGGGGGGCGACCTCCCTGGGCGGCGCGCTGGCCGCGGTCGCGGTGGTCGTCGCCGTACGGGAATGGGCGGCGGGATCGATCCCCGGCCACGGCCCCCTGCTGCTGGGAGCCCTGTTCGTCGTCGCGGTCTACCTGCTGCCCGACGGCCTGGCCGGGCTGGGCGCGCGATCGCGCCACCGGCTCGATCACCGGCCCGGTCACCGGCCCGGAGAGGCGGCGTCGTCATGACCGCCCTGCTGGCCGCGACCGGCCTGGCCCGGAGCTACGGATCGCTGCGCGCCGTCGACCGCGTCGACCTCGACCTGTCCGCCGGAGCCCGGCGCGCGCTGATCGGCCCCAACGGCGCGGGCAAGAGCACCCTGCTCAATCTGATCGCCGGCACCGTACGGCCCTCGGCCGGCCGAATCCGGCTCGCCGGCCGCGACATCACCCGCGCCGGACCGGCGGCCCGGGCGCGGCTGGGCGTCGCCCGGACCTTCCAGACCCCCGCCGTCCTCGATTCGCTGACCGCGCTGGAGAACCTCGTCGTCGCCGCGTGGCGGCACACCGGCGCGGGCCGCCGATGGCGCGAGTCCCGGCGCCGGGAGCCGGCCCGTCTCGGCCTGCTCGACACCCTCGGCCTCGGCGCGCAGGCCCACCTCACGGCCGGCAGCCTGTCCCACGGACAGCGCCGGCTGCTGGAGATCGCCGTCGCGCTGGCCGCCGAGCCCAGCGTGCTGCTGCTGGACGAGCCCGCGGCCGGGCTCGGCGACGCCGACCTGCCGCGGCTCCTCGCCGCCCTGCGCCGGCTGCCGGCCGAGATGGCGGTGCTGCTCGTCGAACACAACCAGGACCTGGTCACCGCCTTCGCGGACACCGTGACCGTGTTGCACCACGGGCAGGTGCTGGCCACCGGTACCCCACAGGAGATCCATGTACATCCAGCCGTGGCCGAGGTCTACCTCGGCACACCACAGGCGGTGAGCCGATGATGACGCTGAACCTGGACCAGATCAGCGCCGGCCACAACGGCGGCACCGTCGTGCACCAGATCCACCTCACGGTACGGCCCGGCACCGTCCACGCGCTCGTCGGCCACAACGGCGCCGGCAAGAGCACCCTGCTGGACACGGTCGCCGGGCTGATCCGCCCCGCCGGCGGGCGCATCCTGCTCGGTGACCGGGATCTCACCCGGCTGCCCGCCCACCGCCGCAACCGCTCCGGCATCGGCTACGTACCCCAGGGCGCCCGCGTCTTCGCCACCCTGACCGTGGCCGAGCACCTCGCCATCGCCGAACGCCGGGCCTCAGGGCCGGGGGGCTGGACCCGCCGGCGGGTGCTCGACCTGCTGCCGCGCCTGGCCGAGCGGCGCGACCACCGTGGCACGCAGTTGTCCGGCGGCGAGCAGCAGATGCTCGCCCTCGCCCGGGCGCTGCTCACCCAGCCCCGCCTGTTGCTGCTCGACGAGCCCACCGAGGGGCTCGCCCCCGTCATCGTCGAGCACGTCCAGCGCACCGTCACCGCCCTCGCCGCCGACGGCCTCGGCATCCTGCTGGCCACCCCCCAGCCGGACTTCGCCCGGGTGGTCGCCGACCACCTCACCGTCCTGACCGCCGGACGCGTCACCGCCCGGCTCGCCGCCGGCGCCGTCCGGGACGACCCCGGCCTGCTGTACGGCGCGCTCACCCCGGGGGCCGGCGACGCCGCCGCGTCCCGCCCGCGCCAGGCCGTACTCGCCGGCGCCCTGGCGACCGACACCCCGGCCGTCACCGAACCGGCGGCACCCTCGTAGCGTCCGGAGTCCGCCCGGCCGGGCGGAGACGGATCGGAACGTCTCCGCCCGGCCGGGTGTCATCCGCGTTCGGTCACCCCGTTCACCCGAGTGCCGCGGCGGCCGGTTCGGTGAGCAGCCCGCGCTTGCGCAGCAGGGGCATCACACCCTCCCCGAACGAGTAGGCCTCTTCCAGATGCGGCTGCGCCGACAGGATGAGGTGGTCCAGGCCGAGCGTGTGATACTCCTCGATCCGCTCGGCCACGTCTTCGTGGCTGCCGACGAGGGCGGTCCCGACGCCGGGGCGGACCAGCCCGTAGCCGGCCCAGACGTTCGGGTAGACCTCCAGCGCGTCCGTGCTGCCGCCGTGCAGGGCCGCCATCCGTCGCTGCCCCTCCGACTCGGTGGCGCGAAAACGCTTCTGCGCCTGGCTGATCCTGGCCGGATCCATGCCCTCGACCAGCTGCCGCGCGACCTGCCACGCCTCCTCCGCGGTGTCCCGGCTGATGACGTGGAAGCGGGTGCCGAACGTCAGCTCCCGTCCCTGGGCGGCGGCCGCCTCCCGCGCCTGGCCGATGAGCTCCGCCATGGCCTGCGGCGGCTCTCCCCAGGTGAGATAGACGTCGGCGTGCCGGGCGGCCACCTGCCTCGCCGGGGTGGAGGAGCCGCCGAGGAAGATCTGCGGCCGGATCGGGTGCGGGCGGGCCAGCAGCCCGCCGGAGATCCGGTAGTGCGCGCCGTCGAAGTCGAACCGCTCGCCCGTCCAGGCGCGCAGGAACACCTCCAGGAACTCTTCGGCGCGTTCGTAGCGCTGGTCGTGCTCCAGCCAGTCGCCGTAGCGCCGCTGTTCGTCGGCGTCGCCGCCGGTGACGACGTTGAGCTGCAGGCGCGAGCCCGAAACCCGCTGGAACGTGGCGGCCGTCTGGGCGGCCAGCACCGGCGAGACGAAGCCAGGCCTGAGCGCGATCATGAACTTCACCCGTTGCGTCCTCGCCACCAGCGTGGACGCGACGACCCATGGATCCTCACAGAACATCCCGAACGGCGTCAGCATGCCGGTGAAGCCGAAGCGGTCGACGGCGAGCGCGACCTGGGTCAGATAGTCGATGTCGGGTTCGCGGCGGGCGCCCGGCGACGCCGGCCCCTCGGCCCGCTTGGCGACCTCCCTGCCGTCGCCGTGCAGCGGCAGGAACCAGTGCAGTTCTAAAGGCATGTCACTCCTTCCACGTGGATGCTCGCCGGAATGCGGCACCGCTGCCGGCACCGCTGCCGGCACCGTGCCCGACCCTGTGCCCGACACCGTGTTCGATACCGTGCTCGAACCCGCGACCGAGCCAGTGCCCGGCGTCGCGGCTCTCGTACGGCTCCCGCGGCCGGGTTCCACGGCGCCGTCATCCGAGCACGACCTCGGCGAGGGCGGCCAGCGGATCCGGCCGTCCGGCGTGGAACGCCTCAAGCCACAGAGCCCGGCGATACCACCGGTGCACCGGGAACTCCCAAGTGACGCCGATCCCGCCGCACACCTGGATCGCGGTCTCGCAGACCCGCGTGGCGGCCTGCCCCGCGGCGTGCACCGCGCAGGCGAGTGCCTGGCCGGCGTCCTCCGCCTGGTCCTGCAGCGCGCAGGCAGCCCGGTAGGCGAGCGAGCGGGCGAGCTCCAGTTCGGCGTAGCCGTCGGCCAGCAGGTGACCCACCGCCTGGTAGGAGCCGATGGGCCGGTCGAACTGGACGCGTGTTCCGGCGTACTCCACGGCGAGTTCGAGGGCGCGGTCGGCGACCCCGACCGCCTCGCAGGCGAGCAGCGCGACGGCCCTGCGGCCGGCCGATGCGAGCAGCGGCTCCGCGGAGGGGGAGCCGACCAGCAGCCGCGCCGGGGTCCGGACCAGCTCCAGGTCCGAGACCTCCCGCAGCGGGTCGATTCCGGCTCGTTCGACGCGGGACAGCCCCGGCGCGTCCGGTCGCACGCCGAGCAGCGCCACACCGGTGCCGGTACGGGCGGCCACCACGATCTCGGCGGCGGCGCGGGCGTCGACCACGGAGGCCACCCGGCCGCGGAGCAGCCAGCCGTCGCACTCCCGTGAGGCCCGGCAGGTGTCCGAGCCGTCGGCGAGGGTGGCCGGGCCGGGCAGTCCGACCCCGGCGGCGGCGTAGACGGGCAGGGCCTGCCCGGCCGTCGCCCACCACGGCGCCGGGTGCAGCGCGCGGCCGCCTTCCTCGGCGAGCAGGGCGAGCTCGACCATCCCGAGGTCCGCGTCCAGCCAGCCCTGCCGTTCGAGCTCCGGCCAGGCGCCGCCGTCGTGCCCGGCGGCGTCCGACAGCTCGGCGATTCGCGAGGCGGGGTAGCGGTCGCCCAGATAGCGGCGGGCCGCCGCCCTGAGGTCGGTCTGTGTCTCGGTGAGGGCGAAATCCATTCCGGGTCTCCTCCGATCCCGTCGCGGTCGGGTTCTAACGGGATCGGGGCAGCCCGAGCACCCGCTCGGCGATGATGCCGCGCAGGATCTCCGACGTGCCGCCCTCGATGCTGTTGGCTCTCGTGCGCAGCCGCTGGTGCTGCCAGTACCCGCTCCAGGAGGCCGTCGCCGTACCGCCCAGCAGGCCGGACGCCAGCGCGCTCAGCCGCTGGTTGGCCTGTGACCAGCCCAGCTTGAGGACCGAGCCCTCCGGGCCCGGCTCGCCGGTGCGCTCCAGCGCGGCGAGCGCGCGATAGCCGGTGAAGCGCAGCCCCTGCAACCGCACGTACAGCTCGGCGATTTCGCGGCGCACCACGGGGTCCCGGTCGGCGCCGGCGGCCGTGGCGGTCTGGACCAGCCGGTCGAACTGCACCGCCAGGCGTGCGGTGAGCGTGATGCCGAAGGTGCCTCGTTCGTGCGCGAGCGTCGTCAGCGCCACCCGCCACCCCTCGCCGAGCGGGCCGAGAACGCTGTCCTCGGGCGTGACCGCGCCGGTAAGGATGATCTGGTTGAAGTCGGTGTCGCCGGACATCTGACGCAACGGGCGGACCTGTACGCCCGGTGCCCTCATGTCGATCAGGAAACAGGTCAGGCCCCGGTGCTTGGGCGCGTCGGGATCGGTTCGCGCCAGCAGCAGGCAGTGGTCGGCGAGGTGGGCGTAGGACGACCACACCTTCTCGCCGTCGAGCACGTATCCGCCGGGCCGTCGCCGGGCGCGGGTGCGGACCGAGGCCAGATCGGAGCCGGCGTCCGGCTCGGAGAAGCCCTGGCAGAAGATCGCCTCGCCCGAGAGGATGCGCGGCAGGTAGGTCGCCTGCTGTTCCTGCGTGCCGTACCTGATGATGGTCGGTCCCACCATGTTCAGCCCGATCACGTTGATGTGATCGGGCGCCTCCGCAAGGGCGCTCTCCTCGGCGTATATGGCCTGGTAGGCGGGGGAGAGACCGCGCCCGCCGTGTTCAGCGGGCCAGGTGAGCCCGGCGTATCCGGCCTCGTGCAACGCCCGGCTCCACGCGCGCAGCTCCTCGGCCGCCCAGACGCGCGGCGCGCCCGGCCGTGCCGGGGGCACGTGCGCTCGCAACCAGCCGCGCAGCCGTGTGCGGAACTCGCTCTGATTCTCGCTGTCGCCCAGCCGCATGCTCGCACCGTAACGCAGCGGGATATGCGGAATGTAGACGCGGGCGCAGGGTCAGCAATTCAGAAGAAGGAATATCCGGCCGATCAATGAGGCCTCAATATATCCCCGGCCGTGTTGTGAAATCGACCCGGCATTCGCGCGGCCCGGAATTTCACCGGGCCGATCCGATGCAGCATTCCAGGAGATGCCCGAAAAAGCGGTTCGCCGTGACGATGTCGTCGTGAGCAACGGCCGATTCGCCGTTGCCCGCCCACCGGTCACGGGGAGGGTGCCCCATCCCGTGACCGCATCGGACGGCCGACGGCTTGAGAGGGTGCGGCGAATGCGGGTGATTGTCGACTACGACAGATGCGACGGCATGGGACTGTGCGCCGGGATCGCACCCGAGATCTTCGAGCTGGACGACGACATGCTGCACCTGAGGGCCGAGCGCCCGGCGGACGAGCACTGGCCGGTGGCCGAGGAGGCCGCGCGGGCCTGCCCGAAACTGGCCATCACGTTGCTGGAGACGAGCTGATGGCCGCGCCGGGGGACCGCACCCCGGTCATCGTGGCCGCGGCCCGCACGCCGATCGGCAGGCGGGGCGGCTGGCTGGCCGGGCTCAAAGCCGTCGAACTGCTGCGTCACGTCCAGCTCGAGGTGATCGCCCGCGCCGGGATCGGCCCCGGCGACGTCGAGCAGATCGTCGGCGGCTGCGTGACCCAGTCCGGCGAGCAGAGCCTCAACGTCACCCGCAACGCATGGCTCAGCACCGGCCACGACCCCGCCGTGGGCTGCACGACGGTGGACGTCTCCTGCGGCTCCGCGCAGCAGGCCAACCACCTCGTATCCGCCCTGATCGCCGCCGACGCGATCGACGTCGGCATCGCCTGCGGGGTCGAGTCCATGAGCCGGGTCCCGATCGGGACGAACCTCTACAGCGGTCCGGGCCACTACAAGACGGCCGACTACCCGTGGGACGACCCGCCGAAGGCGCAGTTCGGCGGCGCGGAACGGATCGCCCGCAGGCAGGGGATCGGCCGCGCCGACGCCGACGCCTACGGTGCGCTGTCCCAGCGGCGCGCGGCCACGGCGTGGGCGCAGGGACGTTTCGACCGAGAGGTGACGCCGGTCGTCGCGCCGGTGCTCGACGAGGAGGGCCGGCCGACCGGCGAGACCCGGCGGATCACCGGCGACCAGGGGTTGCGCGAGACCACCGCGGAGACGCTGGCCTCGCTGCGGCCCAACATCGAGGGCGCCGTGCACACGGCGGGGACGACCTCGCAGATCTCCGACGGCGCGGCGGCGATCCTGTGGATGTCCCTGGGCCGTGCCCGCGCGCTGGGGATCGAACCCCGGGCTCGGCTGGCCCACCAGGTCGTCACCGGCGCCGACCCGTACTACCTGCTGGACGGCCCGGTCGTGGCCACCGAGCGGATACTTCGCCGGGCGGGCATGAAGCTCAGCGACATCGACCTGTCGGAGGTCAACGAGGCCTTCGCCGGGGTCGTGCTCAACTGGGCGCACGCCCACGGCGCGGACCCGGAACGGGTGAACGTCAACGGCGGCGCGATCGCGCTGGGCCATCCTCTCGGCGCCAGCGGCACCCGGCTGATGGTGACCGCGCTGCACGAGCTGGAGCGCACGGACGCCGAGACCGCACTGATCACCATGTGCTGCGGCGGGTCGCTGGGCACGGCGTCCATCCTGCAGCGGCTCTAGGAGACGACATGCGCGAGCAGGATTTCCACCGGGAGTCGCTGAGCGATTCGACGGGGCCGTTGCAGGGCGTCCGGGTCCTCGACGTGACGAAGGTGTGGTCCGGTCCGCTGGCCACCTGCGTGCTGGCCGACCTGGGCGCCGACGTGGTCAGCGTGGAGCTGCCGGGCGGGCGGGACGGTCAGGTGCCGCCGGACATCCCGGGCACCGGGCTGTCGTGGTTTCGGGAGACGGTGCGCCGCAACAAGCGCAGCGTCGGCCTGGACCTTCGCGAGGCGGAGGGCAGGGAGTGCTTCCTGCGCCTGGTCGCCACCGCGGACCTGGTGGTGGAGAACTACAAGCCCGGCACCCTGGACGGCTGGGGGATCGGCTACGAGGACTGTCGCCGGGTGCGGCCGGACATCGTGTTCGTGTCCGTCTCCGGCTGGGGGCAGTACGGGCCGAACGCGCACCTGCCCGCCTACGACCCGGTCATCCAGGCGGCCGGCGGCTGGATGGACCTCAACGGCCTTCCCGGGAGCGCGCCGGTCCGGGCGCCCACGTTCCTGGCCGACGAGCTGGCCGGTCTGCACGCCGCGATCGGCGCGCTGGCGGCGCTGGCGCATCGCACGCGCACCGGCGAGGGGCAGCACGTCGACGTGTCCATGATGGACAGCCTGCTGTTCAGCAGCAGCGGGCTGCCCACGCTCGCGGCGACCGGCGCCCCTCCGCCCCGGCTCGGCAACGAGACCGATTTCGTGGTGCCGTCCAACGTCTACGCGTGCCTGGACGGGCACCTCTACCTCGCGGTGGCGCTCAACAAGCACTGGCGGGCGCTGGCCGAGGTGATGGGCAGGCCGGAGCTGGGAGGTGCGGACGGCTACGCGACCAACAAGGAGCGGCTGGCCAACCGGGACGAGATCAACCGGATCGTCGCCGGATGGTGTGCCGGGCGGACTGTGTCCGGGGCCGTCGCCGCGCTGTCCGAGCGCGGTCTCGTCGTCGCACCGGTGCGCACGCTCACCGAGGCCGCGGCCGACCCGCACGTCGCGGCGCGCGGGATGTTGCAGGAGACCGTGCTGAGCAACGGCTCCCGCGCGCCGCTCGTCGGCCCGCCGGTGAAGTTCTCCCGCACACCGACCGGAATCCGGCGCGCCGCGCCGGCGCCGGGAGCCGACACCGCCGAGGTGCTGGCCGAGTTGGAAAACGACGCAGCAACATAAAAGAAGCAGTTTTAGCGGCCGATTTTATAAAGTTTAGACAACGCACAACATGCGAGTCTGCCGCCGGTGGCGCAAATGCGACGCCGAATGCGGCATCGAATGCGGATCCGAATATCGGATCGAATTCGAGGCCGAATGCGGTGGTGAATGCGACGCAAATGCAGTGCCGTATTCGGATCGAATGCGGTGGTGAATGCGGCGCCGTCGCCCACGGCAGGCGTTCTCACACGAGGAGGCGGAGTGGCTGAGCAGCACCGGGCACTGGTCACCGGGGCCTCGCGCGGCATCGGCCGTGCGGTGGCTCTGCGGCTGGCCCGCGAGGGCTACGCGATCGCCGGCTGCCACAGCACCGCCAGCGAAGCGGCGCGGCAGACCGAGGCCGACGTGCGGGTGCACGGCGTGCCCTGCTATTTCGCGGAGTGCGACGTGTCGGATCCCGAGGCGGTGGAGAAGTTCGTGCGCACCGCCGAGGAGGAGCTCGGCACGATCGACTTCCTGGTCAACAACGCCGGCATCACCAAGGACAGCCCGCTGGTGCTGGCCTCCTACGAGGACTGGAACGCGGTGCAGGCGACCAACCTCACCGGCACCTGGAACCTCTGCCGGGCCATGGCGTTCCGCTTCATGAAGAGCCGCCGCGGCTCGGTGGTCAACATGTCCTCGGTGGCGGGAGTGTACGGCCACGCGGGCCAGACCGCCTACGCGGCCAGCAAGGCCGGCATCATCGGCTTCAGCAAGTCGCTGGCCAAGGAGGTCGCCGCCTACGGCGTGCGCGTCAACGTGGTGGCCCCGGGCTTCATCGAGACCGACATGACCGACGTCCTGGGCGACAAGCTGCGCACCCAGGCGCTCACCCAGATCCCGGTGCGCCGCTTCGGCAGGCCCGAGGAGGTGGCCGACCTCGTCGCGTTCCTGCTGTCGGACAGCGCCTCCTACATCACCGGCCAGGTCTTCCAGGTGGACGGGGGGATCACGCTGTGACCAGCACGGTCGATGTCGAGTGGATCGCGGCGCCCGACGTGCCGCCGATGGCGGCGCCGCTGCGCGCGGTGGACTCCTGGCGGTCCGGGCAGGAGGGGGACGAGCTGACGCTGACCGCGCGGGTCGGCGTGCGCGGCGACGACCCGAACCTCCGAGGCCACTTCCCCGGCCTGGCCGTCTTCCCCGGCGTGTTCGTCGTCGAGGCGCTGTGCCAGGTCATGAACCTGGCCCTGGGGGTGGATCCCGCCACGCCCCTGGTCCTGCGCTCGGTGCGGTCGGTCCGCTTCCTGGCCCCCCTGCTGGACGGGGACGAGCTGACCCTCCAGATCACCGCGTCGCCGGGACCCGAGGGCGGCTGGGAGGTCACCGCGCAGGGGTCGCGCCGCGACGGCACCACGACGGCGCGGATCCGCGCCGACTTCGACCGAGGTGAGGCCGCCCATGCGTGAACACGCCGACATCAGGGCGATCCTGCCGCAGCGCTACCCGCTGCTGCTGGTGGATCGGGTTCTGGAGCTCCACCCGGGAAAGTCGATTCGCACCATCAAGGCGATCACCGGGACGGAGCCCTGCTACGCGGGACTCCAGGACGGCGCCGAAAGCCGGTGCTATGACTACCCGCGCTCACTGATGATCGAGTCACTCGGGCAGAGCGCCGCGCTGCTGTGGCTGGACGGCCGCGCGCCCGCTGCGGACGACGACCAGGTCCTGATGTTCGTGGGCGCCAGGAACTACCGCTTCGAGGGAACCGCCCATCCGGGCGACGTCCTGCGACATGAGGTCCGGCTGGACTCCGTGCTCGCCGACACGGCTTTCGCCTCCGGCGAGACCTGGGTCGGCGACCGGCGTGTCGCCACCGTCGCCACCCTGATCGCCACGCGGCGCCCCGTGCGTCCGTCTGGCTCCGTGCCGCCCGCCGTTTCCGCGGGTGGTCCAGCGTCAACCCCACCGAGGGTGCCGTCAGTATGGGAAGGATCGCGATGACGCAGGTAGAGCAGGAAAACCAGCAGCTGGAGGAGCTCCGCGACATCGTCGCCGAGGTGCTCGAACTGGAGCCGGAGGAGCTCAACGACACAGGTGACTTCATCGAGGACTACGGCGCGGACTCGCTGCGCGCCATCGAGATCCTGGCGCGCATCGACAAGCAGTACAAGGTCGAGATCCCTCAGGCCGAACTGCCCGAGCTGCGCAACCTGAAGGCGGTCCACGCCGCGCTCAACCGGCACTCCAGCCGGCAGGGCTGAGCCATGGTCCGCGTCGCGGTGACCGGGCTCGGTCCTGTGTCGAGCATCGGTGTCGGCGTGTCGGCGTTCACCGACGCGCTGCATGCCGGACGGTCCGGCATCTCGCGGATCACCAGCTTCGATCCGGCCGGGTTCCCGCATCAGAACGCAGGCGAGGTGCGCGACTTCAACCCCGACGATCACCTGCGCCGGCTGGATCCGGCGAAGTGGGCGCGGTCGAGCCAGTTCGCCGCCAGTGCGGCGAGGCTGGCGGTGGACGACGGCGCGCTGGATCTGGGAGCGGTCGCACCCGGACGGGCACATGCGGTCATCGGCACCACCAGCGGTGAGTCGACGGTGGCCGAGGCCCTGACCGCGCAGATCGTGAACGGCGGGTTCCCGGCGCAGGACCCGGCCCTGCTGGCGCAGTTGCCGGCCAACCGGCTGGCCAACGCCGTCAGCGAGGAGCTGGGCCTGCTCGGTGAGTCGCTGACCATCGCCACCGCGTGCTCGGCGAGCAACTACGCCATCGGCTACGCCTACGACCTGCTGGTCACCGGCGAGGCCGACGTGGTGTTCGCCGGGGGCGCGGACTCGGTGTGCCGGTGGGCGCACGCCGGGTTCTACCGCCTCGGCGCCCTGACCGACACCGCCTGCTCGCCGTTCGACCGGGATCGCTCGGGCATCCTCACCGGTGAGGGCGGAGCCGTGCTGTTGCTGGAGACGTTCGAGCACGCGCGGGCGCGCGGCGCCCGGATCTACGCGGAGCTGCTGGGATACGGCCTCAACTGCGACGCCACCCACCCGGTCTCCCCGGACGCGTCGAGCATCGCCGAGTGCATGCGGATAGCCCACCGCAACTCCGGGGTCAAGCCGGAGGAGGTGGACTACATCTGCGCGCACGGGACGGGCACGCCCGCCAACGACCTGGTGGAGAGCCGGGCGATCCTGGAGGTCTTCGGGCAGCGGCCGCCGCCGGTCAGCTCGATCAAGTCCATGATGGGCCACACCATGGGCGCGGCCTGCGGCTTCGGCGCGATCGCGTCCGTCATGGCGATCGACCGGGGCTTCCTGCCGCCGACGATCAACTGGCTCACCCCCGACCCGGAGATGCAGGGCATCGACCCGGTGCCGAACGTCGCCCGGCAGGCCGACGTGCGGGTGGTCCAGAACGACGGGTTCGCCTTCGGCGGCAACAACGCCATCGTGATGCTGGGAGCAGTCGCATGACCGGGGTCGTGATCACCGGCTGGAGCGCGCTGAGCTCCGCGGGCGTCGGCGTGGACGCGCTGGCCGGGCGGCTGGCCGGCAGGGAGCTGAGCGCGGTCCCGGTCAGCCCCGGGGTCGGTGTCGGTCATCTGTACGAGGAGCCGCTTCCCGCGCCGGACGGCCACGCGCTGGCCGACTTCGACGTGCGCGCCCGGCTCGGGCGCAAAGGCACCGGCTCCTACGACCGGACCACGGCGCTGGCCGTCGTCTGCTGCCAGGAGGCGTTGCGCGAGGCGGGCATGACCGTCGACGACGTCACCAGGAAACGCATCGGCGTCGTGCTCGGCACCAGTCTCGGCAGCTTCAAGTCCACCAGCGACTACAGCCGTGAGACTCTGGTGCAGGACAAGCCCTACCTGGTCAACCCGATGCTGTTCCCCAACACGGTGATGAACTGCGCGGCCGGGCAGGTGGCCATCCGGTTCGGCCTGCGCGGCGTCAACGTGACGATCGCGGGCGGCGCGCTGGCGTTCCTGAACGCGGTCCGCTACGCCGGCAACGTCATCGAACGCGGATACGCGGACGTGATGCTCACCGGGGCGGTCGAGGAGTACACGCCGCACCGGGCCTGGGCCTCCCACCTCACCGGCTCCACCACGACGGTCGCCGCCGGAGAGGCCGCGGGCATGTTCGCGCTGACGAGCCCGCAGGCGCCGGTCTGGGCCGGGTCGCGCCGCTCGGCACGCATCCTCGCGGTGAGCACGGGCTACGGCCCCGGCGGCGGCGAGCAGGCCGAGCGCGCGCTGAGCGGATGCGTGAACCGGGTCCTGCGCCGCGCGGGAGTCGATCCGGACGCCATCTCCACGGTGCTCACCTGCGAAGGCGACGAAGCCGATCGCCGGGAGTACGGGCCGGTGGCGTACGCGCTGGGACACCGACCGCGGCGGATCATGGCCAAGCGGCTCTTCGGGGAGTGCGACGCGGCCTCCGGCGCGGTCGCGCTCGCCGTACTGCTGGCGGCGGGCAAGGACGGGGTCGCCGCGGAGGGGCTGAGCATGCTGACCGCCCGCGGCGCGGACGGCGCCGTCGGCGCCGCGATCGTGAAGGGATACGCCGATGCCGGCACTGATCGCGGGTAGCGCCGTACGCACCTGCCTCGGTGCGGGCGCGGAGACGTTCGCCGCGCTGCTGCGCGGCGAGTGCGGCGCGGGCCCGCTGCGGCACGGGGATCCGGCCAGGCTCAACGTGTTCGCCGGTTACCACGTCGGCGCCGACGATCCCAACCGGCCCTTCCGCGCCGGACGGCTGCTCGCCGAGTGCGTCGCCGAGGCCGCGCGGCAGGCCGGTCTGGACACCACGCGGCAACGGGTGGCGGCACTCGTCGGCACCGGTCTGCGGGAGCTGTCGGCGGTCGAGGACTGGGCGCTGACGGGATCGTCCTTCCCGCCGCGGCGCCTGCACTTCGGCGACGTGGTGCGGGAGGCGCTGCCCGGCGTGAGCGAGGTGATCACCATCTCCAACGCCTGCAGCGCCGGCGGGCACGCCCTGGCGCTGGCGCAGGACCTGGTGGAGCTGGGCGAGGCCGACGCCGTCGTGGTCGGCGGGGCCGACACCATGACGCAGTCGATGCTCGCCATGATCGGCAGGGTGGCCCCCGGCCGGACCGAGCGGGTGCGCCCGTTCGACCGCGACCGGGACGGCGTCCTGCTCGGTGAGGGCGCGGCCGCGCTCGTGGTCGTGGCCGAATCCTGGCAGGGGCGCGCGCTGGCCCGGCTGGCCGGCACCGGGCTCTCCTGCGACGCCCACCACCAGACCGCGCCCGACGTCGCGGGCATCTGCCGGTCGATGCGCGACGCCTTCCACCGCACCGACCGCGATCCGTCCGCCGTGGATCTCGTGGTCGCGCACGGCACCGGCACCGAACTCAACGACCCGGTGGAGTGCGAGGCGCTGCGCGAGGTCGTGCTGGGCGCCGGAGGCGCGCCGCTGGTGACCGGGGTCAAGGGCTCGGTCGGCCACACCTCGGGAGGCGCGTCGCTGGTCAACGTGGACGTGGCGCTGCGCTGCCTGGCCGAGGGCGTGGTCCCGCCGGTGGCCGGCCAGCGCGAGGCGCTGAAGGAGGGCGACGGGCTGCGGTTCGTGGTCGGCGCGCCGGTCCCGCTGCGGCCCGAGCTGATCCAGGTCAACGCGTTCGGCTTCGGCGGCGTCAACGCCGTGACCCTGCTGGAGGCGGCGTGAGGATTTCCGCGGAACCGCTGCTCGCGACCGGCTGGAGCCTGCATCTGCCGGGCGTGCGTCCCGGCGAGGCGCTCGCCGCGCATCTGGGCGAGCCCGCCGGTGCTTGGGCCGACGACGACTCACCCGCCCCCGACCAGGCCAAGGAGCTCCTCGGGCGCAAGGGCCTGCTGTACAAGGAGCCGGCGACGCGGCTGGCGCTGTGCGCGGTGCACCGGGCACTGGGACTGCGGCCGGGGCAGCGGCCCGACTGGCCCCTGGCCCCGGAGGTCGCCGTGGTGGCCTGCAGCAACCTGGGAAACGTCGAGACGGTCGCAAAGGTCACGCGCACCATCGCCGCCGAGGGCGGTCGGGGCGTCAGCGTGCTCGACGCGCCCAATGTCTCCAGCAACGTCGTCGCCAGCACCGTCGCGCTGTGGTTCGGCTTCGGCGGCCCCAACCTGATGGTCTGCTCGGGTGCGACGGCCGGCCTGGACGGGGTACGGCTCGCGGGATTGCTGCTGCGTGCCCGCCGAGCCGAACGGGTCGTCCTCGTCGGCGCCGAACCCGCCGACGAGGTGGCCACGGCGCTGCACGCCGCGGGCGGCCCGGCGCGGCCGTTGCGCGCCGGGGCGGCATGCGTGGTGCTCGAGGCGTGGCGGCCGGAGGCCGGCGGCCCGCCGGGCCGGGCACTGGTCGAGCCGGTGCCCGCGGCCGGGCCGTGGCCCCGGCCGCGGCGGATCACGATCGGCCGGGACGGGTTCGACCCGGCGGCGCACTGGGGCGACTGCTACGGCGCGGAAGGCGTGGTGGCGCTCGCCCTCGCCGCACACCTGGCCGCCGACGAGGGGCACGGCCCCGTCGGCGTCCGCTGCGACAGCGAGGACGGCTCACGGGCCGCGCTGGTCAGCTCGGCGGAACCCGTCACGGTCGGGAGGTATCGGTGATCAGATCGGCGATCAAGGTGCACACGCTGGCGCAAGGTGTCCCGGGCGCCCCGTTCGTCGTGTTCGCGCACGGGCTTGAGGACTCCTGGACGAGCTGGCTGCCGCTGGCGGCGGAGCTGGACCCGGACTGGCGGCTGGTCGCGCTCGACCTGCCGTGGCGGCCGGGCAACGACTACCGCTGGCGTACCAGGCCGGCCGGACAGTGGCTGGGGGACGGGCTCGACCTTCTCGACACCGCCCCCGACGCGGTGGTGGCGCACTCCTTCGGAGCCAACGCCACCCTCGAACTGCTGTGCGCGCTCGACTCGCGTCCCGGGCGGGCCGCGGCCCTGGTGTGCCCGCTCTACCGGCTGCCGCGCCACCCGGTGACCTGGCGCATGTTCGAACGCTCCCGGAGCACGTTCGTCCAGCACATCCGGGACGGCCTGCGGGCGCGGATGGGCGTCCGGGCCGACTCGACCGAGCCCGGAGTGCTGGAGACCATGATGGACATGGCGCTGGACCGGGTGGGACCGTCCGGCTTCCTCACGGTGTTCGAGCAGTTCGCGGCGAGCGCCGACCTCCCGCTGGGCAACGTCGGACTGCCGACGCTCGTGCTGGCGGGAGGCGCCGACCCGACCCTGTCGCTGGAGGCGGCCACCGCGCTCGCCGACGGGATCCCGGGAGCCGACCTACGGATCCACCACGATTACGACCACTTCTGCCACATTCGGCACGCTCGCGGCGTCGCGGCGCAGGTCGCGAACCTTGTCGATGTCGCCCGTGCCACAACCAGGACGGTAGGGGAATTCCGATGACCGTGACCATTCACCCGGAACCGACCGTGGTGTACGGCCGCCCGGCTTACGAGGGCGCCAACATCCGCACCTGGATCGGTTTCAAGCACTTCACCTACCTGGTCGAGCAGGCGGTGCTGCAGTGGCTGATCGACCAGGGCACCGGCTCCCGGAACCTGTTCCTGGAGCACGGTCTCGGCATGGAGATCGTCGACAGCTCGATCCAGCTGCCGGCCGTACTCGAACTCGACGACGACGTGCGCGCGCAGGTCACGGCCGGTAAGGGCAACCTGCTGACCGTGCAGCTTTCGGTGGTGCGCGACGGAGGCGAGGTCGTCGTGCTGCGCGGCAAGGTACGCGTGGCATTGGTGCGCGAGCGGACCGCGGACGCCCACCGGCCTGCTCCGGAGCCGCTGGCCGCGCTGGAGGTGGCGGACCTGGCCGAGGCCGGCACGGTCGCCCGCCCGGCCGATCTGCACCTGGCCGCCGGGCAGACGGCGCAGGCGGCGCTCACCGCCGATCCGGCCGCCTTCCTGTGGTCCTGGCGGGCCCCCTACTTCTACTGCCACTTCTCCGATCGCGTTCAGCATTCCGGGTTCGTGCGGGCGCTGGAAGAGGTCGTCGACCGCTTCCTGGCCGACCGGGGCATCTCCGTCGGGCGCATGCTGCGTGAGCGGTCGTGGATCCCGGTGGTGTCCCGGGCGCGCGTGCGGCTGATCGCCGCCGCCCACATGGAGGAGACGATCCACACGGTGTTCACCGTCACCGACGTCCTGCGCGGGATCATGTTCGACGGCCGCATGGACTGCTACGTCCAGCGCGGCGACGAGCTCGTCCACGTCGCCACCGCGCAGATCCTGCACGGGTACGCGATCGCGGCCGGCGAGGGCGCCGGCGGCATGGCCCAGCTGGACGACGGCGTGGTGCGCGCGCTGACGGGAGGCGCATCATGAGCCGGCGCCCGCGCCTGTACTTCTCCTTCCGGAGCCCCTACAGCTGGCTGACCGTCCTGCGCCTGCGCGAAGCGGTGCCGGACGCGTGCGAGACCGTGGACTTCTTCCCCTACTGGGACCCGGACGAGCAGACCGGCCGCGCGTTGGCCGAGCGCGGTGGGGAGTTCCACTACATCCAGATGAGCCGGGCCAAGCACCTGTACATGCTGCTGGACACCAAGCGGCTGGCCCAGCAACAGGGGCTGGCGATGGCCTGGCCGATCGACGTCGACCCGTGGTGGGAGCTGCCGCACCTGGCGTGGCTGTACGCGCGGCGGCAGGGACGGGCGTGGGAGTTCTACGACGCCGTCACCGAGGCGCGCTGGGGCCGGGGCGACAACATCTGCGATCCCGAGGTGGTCCGGGCGGCCGCCCGGCAGGCGGGGCTGGACCCCGAGGCCGCCATCGCCGCGGCCGGGGACCCGGACATCCGCGCGGAGGCCGTCGGCAGCCTCTACCAGGCCTACCTCGACGACGTTTTCGGCATCCCCTACCTGAAATGGGGACGCCACAGGTTCTGGGGCTTCGACCGGCTGGACGCGTTCCTGGACGCGTGGCGGCCCGTACTGCAAGGAGCGAACGCATGATCCGGCCGGACACCCTGACAGAGGTCGACGACGACGTGGACAGCCCCTGGTACGGCATCCCGATCGAGCTGATCAACGGGGCGGACCTGTACGACACCGACTCCGCGGGCGGTTGCGGATGACTCCCGCTCGCCCTCGGCGGACGCTGGAGGAGGAGCGGCTGTACCGCAAGCAGCGCCTCGCCGCGTCCCTGCGGCTTTTCGCCCGGCTGGGGTTCGACGAGGGCGCGGGCGGTCACATCACCGCCCGCGACCCGGGCGAACCCGAGCATTTCTGGATCAACCCATTCGGCGTCCACTTCGGGCACGTGCGCGTCAGTGACCTGCTGCTCGTCGACGCCGGGGGCACTGTCGTGTCGGGGACCGGCGGCGTCAACCCGGCGGGGTTCGTCATCCACTCGCAGGTGCACGCCGCGCGGCCGGACGTCGTGGCGGCCGCGCACACCCACTCCGTCCACGGCCGGGCCTGGTCGACGCTCGGCAGGCGGCTGGACCCGCTGACCCAGGACGCCTGCGCCTTCTACGAGGACCACGAGGTGTTCGACGGCTTCGAAGGCGTGGTGCTCGACTCCGACGAGGGCAAGCGCATCGCCGAACGGCTCGGCTCGGGCAAGGCGGTGATCCTGCGCAACCACGGCCTGCTCACCGTCGGCGGATCGGTGCAGGAAGCGGCCTGGTGGTTCGTGACCATGGAGCGCTCCTGCCAGGTGCAGCTGCTGGCGGAGGCGGCCGGCACACCGGTGCGCATCCATCCGGACGTGGCACGGGCGACCGGCGCGACCATGGGCTCGCCGGGGATGGGGCGGCTCAACTTCCGCCCGATGTACGCCGACATCGTCCGCGCCCAGCCCGATCTGCTCGACTAGCCGGTCCGGACTCCGAGAGGGACAAGCCCGCCATGCCAACGCTGCTGAACGACTACATCTCCGGCGACGGCGCCGGCACCGCCATCGTGGACGGCCACGGCGCGGTGAGCTGGAGCCTGCTGGGGGAGCGGGTGAACCGGTGGATCGACCTGCTCACCAGCCGCGGACTGGGGACCGGGGACCGGCTCGCGTGCGTCCTCGGCAACCGGCGCGAGACCTTCGAGGTGCTGCTCGCGTGCCTGCACACCGGCATCACCGTCGTGCCGGTCAACTGGCACCTCACCGAGCCCGAGATCGCCTACATCCTGGCAGACTCGGGTAGCCGGGCACTGGTCGTCGAGGAGGCCTACGCGCCGGTGGCGGCGCGTGCGGCCGCCCGGGTGACCGGCTCGTGCACGGTGCTGCTGGCCGTCGGAGAGCGGGACCACGACGGGTTCGCCGCCGTGGAGCCGCTGCTGGCCTCGGCCGGCCCCGGTGAGCCGGCGCAACAGTGCTGCGGGTCCACCATGCTCTACACCTCCGGCACCACCGGGGCCCCCAAGGGCGTCGTCAACGGCCTGTTCGTGGTCGGCGCGCCGTTCTCCAGGGTGGCCAGGCTGGCCGACTACGCCCGCGTGGTGCTGGGCGTGCCGGCGCGCGAGCGCCTCCTGCTGGACGGCCCGTGGTATCACTCGGCGCAGCTGTTCTTCGCGCTGCTCGGGCTGCTGCAGGGCTGCCGCCTGGTCATCCGCGGCCACTTCGATCCCGCGGCCACCCTGGAGGTCATCGACCGCGAGCAGATCACCGCGGTCCACCTGGTGCCGACACAGCTCGTACGGCTGCTGCGCCTGGACGAAACGGCGAGACGCGCCTTCTCCGGGGCCAGCCTGCGCGTGGTCTGGCACGGCGGCGGACCCTGCCCGATCGACGTGAAGCGGAAGATGATCGACTGGTGGGGGCCGGTCCTGACGGAGTACTACGGGGCGACCGAGGGCGGGGTGGTGACCCTCATCGACTCCGGCGACTGGCTGCGCCGCCCCGGCAGCGTGGGCCGCGCCGTCCCGCCCGGCGAGGTCGTCGTCGTCGGCGACGACGGCACGCCGCTGCCGCCCGGCGAGTCCGGCAGGGTCTTCGTGCGCCGCAGGACGGCCAAGAGCTTCCACTACCACAACGCCCCCGACAAGACCCGGTCCGCGCACCTGGCGCCGGACACCTTCACCTACGGCGAGCTGGGCCACCTGGACGAGGACGGATTCCTGTTCCTCACCGGCCGTGCGCAGGACCTGATCGTCTCGGGCGGGGTCAACGTCTACCCCGCCGAGGTCGAGGCCGTCCTGCTGGCCCACCCCGCGGTGCGGGACGTCGCGGTGATCGGGGTGCCGGACGACGAGTTCGGCGAGCGGGTCGTCGGCATCATCGAACGGGAGGCCGGCGCCCCGGACGACCTGCCGGCCCTGCTCGACGGGCACTGCCGCCGCTCGCTGGCCGGCTTCAAGACCCCCCGCGCCTACCACCTCGTGGACGCGCTGCCTCGCGAGCCCACCGGAAAGCTCCGCAAGGACGCGTTGCGCGAGAGCTTCTCGATTCCGGCGCCGGTTTCGGCGTTGGGTTCGGTGCCGGTTTCGGCGCCGGCCGGGTCCGCGCCGGCGAAGGAGGCAGCCCGATGACCCCGTCGACGGCCGGCGCCCTGCGGCGTCCGGACATCGCCGATCCCGTCACCTACGCCGCCGGGGTGCCGCACGAGGAGTTCACGCGGCTGCGCCTGACCGAGCCGGTGTCCTGGGTGCAGGAGCCGCTGCTGTGGCGGCACAGTAGCGGCGGCCGGATCGCCGAACGGGGTTCCGGGTTCTGGGCCGTGACCACGCACGAGGCGGTGCTGTCGGTGTCACGCCGGCCGGAGGAGTTCTCCTCGGGCGCCAAGGGCGCCTTCCTCGTCGATCCGCGCACGCCCGCGGACCTGCGGCAGACCAGGCAACTGCTGGTCAACATGGACGCGCCGCAGCACCTGCGGATCAGGAGACTGGTGACGTCGGTGTTCACCCCGCGCGCCGTCCGCGGCCTCGTCGAGAGCGTCACCGCGCACGCCACGGCCCTGGTGGACCGGGTGGCGCGGGCCGGGCGGTTCGACGCGGTCACCGATCTGGCCTGCGAGCTGCCGCTGCTGGTGCTCTCCGACCTGCTCGGGATGCCCCGGGAGGACCGGCACCTGCTGTACCGGTGGAGCAACCACCTCGTCGGCTTCGACGACCCCGACTACGGCGGCGGCGACGTCGAGGCCTACCGCAGGACGTTCGTCGAGGCGTTCCAGTACGCCCTGCGGCTGGCCATGGAACGGCGGGACAACCCCACCGGCGATCTCGTCAGCCTGCTGGCCAACGCCGAGGTGGACGGGCAGCGCCTGTCGGACCGGGAGTTCTGCAACTTCTGGCTGCTGCTGGTGGTCGCCGGCAACGAGACCACCCGGCATCTGATCTCCGGGTCGCTGGAGGCCCTGGCCGCCTACCCGGCCGAGCGGGACCGGCTGGTGTCCGGCGCGGTGCCGGTGCCGACGGCGGTGGAGGAACTGCTCCGCTGGGTCACGCCGATCATGCAGTTCCGCCGCACCGCGACCCGCGACACCGAGCTGTGCGGACGCCGCGTCTCCGAGGGCGACAAGGTGGTGATCTACTACACCTCGGCCAACCGGGACGCCGCCGTGTTCGCCGACCCGCAGCGGCTGGACCTGGGCCGTGATCCCAACCCCCATCTCGCCTTCGGCATGGGCCCGCACTTCTGCCTCGGCTCGCATCTGGCGCGTCTGGAGGCGACGGCGCTGTTGACCGCGATGCGGCCGCACCTGGCCGCGTTCGAGTTGACCGGCCCGGTCGCGCGGCTGGAGTCCAACTTCGTCAACGGGGCCAAGTCGATGCCGGCTCGGATCGCGGGTGCGCCGCAACGCACCTGACTTCCCCGGCGCGGGCGCCCCCGGCGCCCGCGCGTCGTCCGTGAGGAGGGTCAGGCCGCGGGTATGACGGTTTCGGCGGTGGCCCGCTCCATGGAGAGCCGCTCGTCGATGTCGGCGCGCAGCGCCTTCTTGTCGATCTTTCCGAAGTTGGTGCTGGGCAGCGAATCGACGAGGACGAGCCGCTCGGGCAGCTTGAACCGGGCCACCCCGGTCTCCTCCATCACCGCCCGGACGTCCTCCAGACGCACGATCGTCCCGGAGTGCGGCACCACGTAGAGGCACACACGCTCACCGAGGTCGGGATCGGGCATCGCGACCGCGGCGGCCAGGCTGACGCCGTCGACCTGGTAGGCGAAGTTCTCGACCTCCTCGGCGGAGATCTTCTCCCCGCCACGGTTGATCATGTCCTTGTCCCTGCCCTCGACGATCAGGTTGCCGTCCGGGCGCCGACGCACGATGTCGCCGGTGCGGTACCAGCCGTCTCCCACGAACGCGCGGGCGTTCTGCTCCTCGGCCCGGTAGTAGCCCCGCGGGGTGTAGGGGCCGCGGGTGAGCAGCACTCCCGGCTCGCCCGGAGCGACCGGTTCACCCTGCTCGTCGACCAGCAGGATCTCGTCGTCGGGGCAGATCGGCCGGCCCTGGGTGTGGCAGGTGATCTCGTCGGGGTCGTCCAGCCGGGTGAGGTTGGTCAGGCCCTCGGCCATGCCGTACCCCTGCTGCAGGACGCAGCCCAGCGTCGGGGCGACCTGCTGTGCGACGTGGTCGGCCAGCCGCGCGCCGCCGACCAGCAGCAGCTCCAGTGAGCCGATGTCGTGACTCCTGTCCGATTCGCGGTACTCCAGCCACCGCTGCGCGACCGCCGGGACCGCGGCCGCGGCCGTGACCCTTTCGCGCTCGATCGTGGGGAACGCCTGCTCGGGGATCGGTGAGGGGGCGATCACCACGCGACCGCCGACCAGCAGCGTCCCCATGATTCCGCCCAGCGGGAAGTTGTGGCCCAGCGGCAGCACCACGAGGTAGGCGGTGTCGGAGCCGAAACCGCAGACCTCGGCGGTGCGCTTGGCGTAGTAGGCGTAGTCGTCGTGCGTGCGGGCGATCAGCTTGGGCAGCCCCGTCGTGCCGCCCGAGAGCAGGAAGAGCGCCACCGCGCGGCTGCCGGGCGCGTCCTCGTCGAGTTCCGCACGCGCGGCGGCCGGATCCTCGGCCGGCCCGCACAGCGCCCGCAGGTCGACGTTACCGGCCCGGACGTCGGTGCCGATGACCAGGACGTGTTCGACACTGGCGGTGTCGTCGGCGATCGCGCGGGCCATCGCCTGGTGGTCGAAGCCCTTGAGCGTGTCCGGCACGACGATCGCCCTGGCCTCGGCGTGCCTGGCCAGGTAGGACATCTCGTGCCGGCGGTGCGCGGGCAGCGCCATCACGGGAAGCACGCCGAGCCGCAGGCACGCCAGGATCAGGACGACGAACTCCCAGCAGTTCGGTAGCTGTACGACGACGCGGTCGTCCGGCCGCAGGCCGAGCGCGCGAAGCCGGAGCGCGGTGCCGTCCGCCCGCTCCATGAGCTCGCGGTAGCTCAGCCGCAGTTCGCCGTCGACGAGGGCGATCGCGTCGGGTGTCGCGTCCACGACGGCGAGAAAGTGCGCGCCGAGCGCGCGCCCCTCCCAGTAGCCCTTGGCGACGTAGCGCGCGATCACGTCCTCGGGCCAGGGAACGATTCCGGTGCTGCTCGGCTGTATCGATGTCACTGTCATGCCGCCCCTCCTTGATGAAGATGACAATCGCGATCAGGGCGGCGAGTCCCCTCTTCGGTCGCTGCGACGGATTGACGTTCGATCGCTGCACGTCGCGATGCGGCCGGCAGGACGCCGCCCTGGGCGCCCTCGGGACACGTGTCGGCCAGTCAAAGAACCAGCGGTTTCGGCGTCGTGCCGCCCTGCCCCAGGCGGCGGCCGAGTGTCGCCGCCCCCCCACAGGCCGGCCACGAGGCCCTTCTCGTTGACGCGATCGTATCGACGTGCACTTGTTGTCGGCTTCTCCTGAAATGCTCAGAAAAACCGATCTCGACGGCATTTCACGGCCGGCGTCCGGCGGGCAGCGTGGCGGTATCCGGACCCGGTGCCGGGAGCGGTCAGCGGAGGCGGACGGGCAGCTCGGCCAGCCCGTGCATGACCAGGCTCACCCGCCAGTCCAGCTCCTCGGCCGGTACGGCGAGCCGCAGCCGCGGGAACCGGGCGAGCAGCGAGCCGATCGCGATGGCGCCTTCGAGGCGGGCCAGCGGCGCGCCGAGGCAGTGGTGGATCCCGTGGCCGAAGGCCAGATGCGAGTTGTCGGCCCGGTCCAGGCGCAGCCGATCGCCGTCGGGGAATCGGGCCGGGTCGCGGTTGGCCGCCAGCAGCGACACGATGACGACCGAGCCGGCCGGGACCGTCACACCGTCCAGCTCCACCGCCTCGGTGGTGAATCGCAGCGCGGCCTGCACCGGGCTCTCGTACCGCAGGAACTCCTCGACGGCGGCGGGCAGCAGTTCCGCCTCGGCGCGCAGCCGGGTCAACTGCCGCGGATGGGTCAGCAGCGCCAGCACCGCGTTGCCGATGAGGTTCACGGTGGTCTCGTGGCCGGCGATCAGCAGCAGGAAGACCATCGACGTCAGCTCGTGCTCGCTGAGCCGGTCGTCGCCGTCGCGCACGGCGACGAGCGCCGACAGCAGGTCGGCCCGTGGCCGGCGCCGCTTGCGTTCGAGCAGCGAACGCACGTAGCCGATCATCTCGGTGGCCGCGCCGCTGAGATGCCCGAGGGGCAGCGCGCTGGCGGTGAGCGTCTCCGTCCAGCCGTGGAACGCCTCGGAATCCTCCTCGGGCACGCCGAGCATCTCGCCGATCACGCGGATCGGCAGCGGCAGCGCCAGCGCCTCGACCAGATCCACCTCGTCCCTGCCGTCCATCGCGTCGAGCAGCCCGTCGGTGACCTGCTGGATCCGGGGGCGCATCTGCTCCATCTGGCGGCGGGTGAACGCGGCGGAGACCAACCGCCGCAGGCGTGTGTGGTCGGGCGGGTCGTTGTTGAGCATGTGGCTGTTCATGCCCAGCCGTACGTCCTCGGGCAGGCCGCGGCGATCGCCGACCGCGCCGGTGCGTCCCTGCAGGCGCGGGTCCGCCAGGGCTTGGCGGGCCGCCTCGTATCCGGTCACCAGCCATCCCGTCCCGCCGGACTGCAGCGTGATGAGGTGTACCGGGCTCGTGCCGCGCAGCCGTACATACTCGGCGTGCCGCTGTGGAGCGCCCGCCAGCAGGAAATCGGCGCTCTGCAGGACTTCGATCATGTCCCGCATCGTCGCCTCCCGCCGTGGCGCGGTGCATCTTCCACCGTGCGCTGCTTCCCGGGTTCGCCCTGTCCGGCCGCCGCGGCGGCAGAAGCGCACTTTGAAAGATGCGCCGCCGTGGGAGCGGATGTGAGGCTGTCGCGTGGGCCGCCTGTCCGGGTTCGGAGACTTCGAAGGCAAGGCCGTACCGGTGACCGCGGGGCAGCGGCGGCGGTCCGGTCGCCGTGCGGTGGCCGTTGGAGGTGCGCTCCGCCGTTGCCGTCGTTTCGGTGTGCCGGATATCCGCCGGTCAGGACCGTGCGGTACGGCGGGCCTCGCCTGTGCTCACCGTGATGGGAGGCGGACGTGCCGGAGCGTGGGCCGTTCGCCGTTCCGGCTGACCTTAATCTTTACCCGATATCAAGCTTGTGTTGACAGACTTTACTTGCTTTTAGCAACATGCTCCGTGGATCGGTGTCGGATCCCCAGGACAGCCGCGGCACATCGTGTGCCGGGGGCTCCGGCGCAATCGGTCGACGGAACGCAGCACATCCACATCCGGATCGTGTACACGATTGGAAAGGGATCTCATGGGCAAGGTAACTTCGCGTGACGGCACCACCATCGCCTTCGACCGTTCGGGCGAGGGGCCGGCGGTCATCCTGGTCGGCGGCGCGTTCAGCGAGCGGGCGCACCCTTCGCTGTCCCAGCTGGCCGCGCTGCTGGCGTCGGACTTCACCGTCTACAACTACGACCGCCGGGGCCGGGGCGACAGCGGGGACACCGCGCCCTACTCCGTCGATCGTGAGGTCGAGGACCTCGAAGCCCTCATCGCCGACGCCGGCGGGTCCGCCTCCGTGTTCGGCCTGTCCTCCGGCGGCGCCCTCGCTCTCGAGGCGGCGACCCGCGGCGCGCCCATCGCGAAACTCGCGGTGATGGAGGCGCCCTACATCGTCGACGACAGCCGTCCCCCGATGCCGGAGAACCTGGTGGACACGCTCAGCGAGCTGATCTCGTCGGACCGCCGGGGCGACGCGGTCGAGCTCTTCGTGACGACGGGCATGAACCTCCCCGTCGAGGTCGTCGCCCAGTGGCGGCACGCACCCATGTGGCCGGGCTTCGAGGGCCTGGCGCACACGCTCGTCTACGACGCCACCCTCGTCCTCGACTCCTCGATGCCGGCCGGACGGGTGAGCTCCATCAAGGTTCCCACGCTCCTGATCGACGGCGGGGAGAGCCCCGGCTGGATCCGCAACGCGGTGAAGACCGTCGTGGAGGCCGTTCCTGGCGCGGAGCACCGCACCCTGGAGGGCCAGGATCACTTCAGCGTGGCCGGAGAGGCGCTCGCCCCGGTGCTGGCGGAGTTCTTCGCCGACACCAAGAAGGCGAACTGAGCGCCGGACGCCAGGTATCGACGACGTCGTGGTGGCATCGGGTCCCGACGCGTGCGTCGTCATGATTCCGGCCGGATGGATCCGGTGAGCAGCTCCGGCCGGGCAGATCGGTCGCCTCGTCGTCGGCGCGCGCCGGCGGGGCGTGGCGGGGCGTGCGGGGGGAGGCCCGCCGGCCGGGCGTGGGGAAGGTCCGCCGGTAGGGCGCGGGGGAGGCTCGCCGGCCGGCGGTGGGGATCACCTTTCCCGGTGATCGACATGGTCGGCGTCCGATGAATTCCGTGACGGCCGGCATGCGAAATCCAGGATCGCCGGAATTCGATGTCCGCGGGATTCACCCGTTTTCTCGGGCCGCCGCCGGGGCCGGAAGACCGGTCGAAAAAACGTCGTCCGGCGCTGCTGGGGGCGGCATTTCGCGCTATATGAAACGCCCTTTCTTCCAAGTTGCTGTATGGGGCGTTTCGCGTTGACGCCATCCCTGCGAAAAGTGTTCCATTGGTCTTGTGTCAGCACCTTGTGCGATAAGTGACACGAATTGGGATGCTGAATGCCGGGGAAGCCCGGCTCGCGGCCCGTGCTGATGGCAGGACCCTTCCGGCGGCGGCAGGCCGCGAGCCGAAGGGCTTCATCATGGGCCCCTCGGGGGCCCGGGAGGCGTGGCGAGGAGGGACTGATGGCGCCCACACCTGGAAGCTCTCGGTCGGTGATTCCGGGGGCTTCATGGTCGCCGGCGCCTCTTGAAGGCGTTGCCGAGTGTCTTGGCGGGGAGGTCCATCTGGCGTACGCGCGGCGTCCGACCTCCGGGGTCGTCACCGTCGCGGCCGCTTTCTCCGCCGACGTCGCACGGACCAGGGCGGAGACACGAGCTGCGGCCATGGACGCGCTGTACCGCATTCCGGACGGTGTCGCGAACCCCTGCGTCGCTGAGGGGGGCAGGCGGCTGTGCCTGTCGGACTTCATGCCGGAACCGCCGCCGGACAATCGTTCGCGTATCGCCGGGGTCGGCCTGCTGAGCCGGGAGCGCTATGTCCTTCCGGCCGAGGTCGTGTGGATGGGCGAGCGGGACTGCCGGGTGGAGCCCACCGTGGTCGGCGTGCTGGAGGACCGCTTCGAGGGCGTCTCCGACGCGATCGCCGACCTCCTGGCCCACGACGTGTTCACCCGCTGGTGGGCGAGCCCGCGGATGCCGCTCCTGCGGGTCTCCGAGCACCTCGGCGGGCTGATCCCGCAGAGCGTCGCGTCAGCGGCGTCGGCCCTCGGGCTGTGGGTGTCGGCGTTCGTGCTGCCCGGTCCCGACTTCCAGATCGCCGTCGTCGGCGTCAGCGGTGAGGGGACCACGATAGCCACCGCGGCCGCCCGGTCGGTGAGGTCGGCGGTGGGCGAGGCGTTCCTGCGCGCGGTAGCGGCGCGGGCGCAACCCTGGGACACCCTTCCGGTCGCCGACTCCCTGCGGCGTCTGACGGTGTGGCATCGCGAGGCCGACTATCTGGCCTATCTTGAACGCTCCGCCGTCGACGCGGATCCGTCGGTGCTCGACGAACCCGCCCCGTGGGAGGGGGCGCCCGGTTGGGCCGACATCGCCTGCCGCAGGTTCGGGCACGAGCCGATCCTGGTCAGGCTGGGGGCGGCGGACGATCCCGTGAAGGTGGTGTGTCCCGGCGCCGCCTGTTACCGGACGGTACCCCCGGGCACGACGCTTCCGTGTCCCGTCCCCTAGGGTGCGTCGGCTTCGGAGGACTCGACCGGACCGCGTTCGTGCACAAGGCGCCACAGGAGCTTGTTGAACAGCTCGCGCTCGTCCGGGGTGAACGGGGCGAGAAAGGTGTCCAGGGCGTTCAGCATGGTGGGGGCGAGCTTGTGGCGCAGGAGCGCCTGCCCTTCGACGGTGAGGCAGATCGCGTATTTACGTCGGTCGTCCGGGTTGCGCGCGCGCTGAACGAGGCCGAGCCGCTCCAGCCCGTCGACCACGCTGACCATGGTCGTCCTGTCGATGCCGTGCGTGCGGGCGAGCTGCTGCTGGGACTGGGGGCCCATCGAGTCGATGGCCGTGAGCACGATGAAGTCCTTCGAGCGCAATCCGAAGGGTTCTACCGCTGATTCGAAGATTCCGACGAAAAGATCGTTGGCCTTGCTCACCAGCAGGCTGGTAGAGCTGGACATGAAGTTCGACAGGGGAAGATCCGTACTCGGAGAATCAGTGCTCACATACGTCCCTTCAGCGGTCACGCGTTCCATAATGCGCAAAAGTGCCCATATCAAGCATGCTCATATATGGCAAGACTGTCACTCGCTATAGGGCAAGAGTGTCACACGCCGACATGTGCAGCGCAACAGCTGAATTTAAATCATCAGTACTACTGATTGACAGGAATCCTGAGGATCTGTGAAGCTGATTACTGTGTGAGGGGCGGTGGAGGGCCTCGCTCGGGGGTCCCCGGCCGCCGTGGGGAGGAGAGACTCCATGTCCGCAGGCCGAGTCGGCTCCGATGCCGGCACCACGTGGGATGAGGTCCGTGAGATGGTGCTCGATGTGGACCCCTTCGAAGCGGTCGATGAGCCGGAGGGCTGACCGCTGATCCGCCGGGAAAGGGGTGGGCTATGGGTGGAGAGCGGTGTGACCCCGTGCCGGACGCCGGGCTGCTCGCCCAATCCACCGGCTGGCTGCTCAACGGCGCGGCCCGTGCGGTCACGCTGGAGTTGGAGGAGGCGCTGAAGGGCGATGACCTCCGCTGGCGCGACTACGGCGTGCTCGGCGTGCTCGAAGCGGCCGGGCCACTGTCACAACAGGAGATCGGCAGGAGGCTCGCCGTCGACCGTTCGACGATGGTGCACATCATCGACGTTCTCGAACAGCGCGGGCTGGTCGTGCGCAGCCGTGATCGGGCCGACCGCCGCGCCTATTCGATCGAGCTGACCGATCCCGGTCGTGCGCTGCTGGCGGAGGTGCTCCATCCGGTGACCGCCAAGGTCCACGACCGAGTGATCGGCAGGCTGACGTACGAGGATCGCGTCCATCTGAACCGGATCCTCGCCCAGCTGGCCGGCGGCTCCTGAGGAGAGCTATATGAAAGTTTGCTAATGATCTATGCTCTGATAGTTTGTAAACACGCATATCTGCGGAGCTGAGCCAGGGTGGACCGGTCTGAGGTCGCTCCCCTGGGTGAGGTGCATGGCCGGGAGGTGAGCCATGGACATTTCCGTCATCGGGATTTCGGCTGAAGCCGAGGAGATCTATCGATACTTCCTTAGGCACCGTGGCGAGGGGATCGGTTCGGTACGGCAGGCGCTCAACCTGGACCCGGACACGATCGAGGCCGCCGCCGAGATGCTCGGCAGGCTGTCCCTGCTCGACCTCACCGACCGGCACCGAGTGGTGGCCACGGAACCGAGAATCGGCATCGAGCGCCTCGTGGAGCAGCGCCTCGACCAGCTCAACATGGAGATCCGGCGCGTTCTGGCGGCACGCGACGCCATCGCGTCCTTCGTGGAGGACCAGCGGCATGGTGAGAACGCGACGCCGGTGCTCGACATCGAGCGGGTCGAGGGCCTTGACCGGGTCCGCCAGCGGCTCGACGACCTGGGGTTCTTCTCCTACAAGGAGACGCTGTGCCTGCATCCGGGCGGGCCGCTCTCCCGCGGGGCCATCGAGACGGCGCTGCCGCTCGACACCCGCTCCCTGCGCCGCGGCCTCGCGGTGAAGGCGGTGTATCACCCCAAAGCGCTCGACGACCCGCTGATGGCGTCATACTTACGCGACGTCGTCGGCCTGGGCGGCCAGATCCACATCACGGAAGACCCCATGGACCGGATGCTGATCTTCGACCGTAGCGTGGCGGTCGTACCGATCAACCCCAAGGAGAGCTCCCGGGGCGCGTTGCTGGTCCGGGAACCCGGCCTGGTCTCCCAGCTGGTCACCTACTTCGACGGCGTATGGCAGGCCGCCACCGACCTTCGTGACTTCACCGAGCCCTCCACGGACGCGCCGCTCCTTTCCGATCTGGAGAAGCGGGTGCTCGCGGTGATGGCGACGGCGGACAAGGACGAGATCGCGGCTCGTGAGATCGACGTGTCCGTCCGGACCTACCGGCGCTACGTCGCGGACCTCATGGCCCGGCTCGGTGCCGTCAACCGCTTCCAGGCGGCGCTGCGCGCCAAGGAGGAGAACTGGATCTGACAGGCGATCAGCGACCGGCGCCTCCCGGTTCGCGACGGCCGGCGGTCAAGGTGTGGCAGGTCGCGAGCTCCCAGTGACTGATCGCCGGATCGGCGAGGGCCTCGACCACTTCGGCGCGGATCTGCGCGCTGGTCACGTCCTCGTCGGTATGGACCCGGATGACGACGTCCCCGGTGGCCTGCCGGAGATCTTTGCGCCATCTTTCCGGCAGGAGCGCCAGTATCCGAATCCCGTCCACCGGTGAATTTCCCGCCGCTTCTCCCGCGGTCCGTCGCATCCTCAGTTCAACCAACACGGCCTGATGCCTCCGTCCGATTCCAGATGTCTCCGGCCGCGATCGCGATGGAATGTCCGGCGTGCGAGGCGCCACCGGAAAACAACGCGACCGGTGGTCCGGCCGTCGCTTTGAAATTGGTCGGAGAGGCTGCTGGGCTTTTCATTTATCGATCCCTTTTATCGGGCCGTTCGTTTTTCCCGCATGGTCGACTCTGCGCGCTCGGCGGCCCGCGGACCAGGCGGATCGGGGGCAGCAAGTTGTCTGCCCGTAACCGCTTGCTGCCAACCCGGCGCTGGACAGGCTCGTCCACGCCTGCGTAGGAGGGGGAATAGTCGCAGGTGGGAGCCGGTGTATCGAAAGCCGGCCGGTGTCACGCCGAGGCGACCCGCACTCCGGCCGCGGTGCGGCGGAGCCGGTCCTTCTGGGCTGACACGGCGATCTTTCCGGCTCGACACGTATCAGAACCCGGCCCGGCACGTATCGGAACCCGGAAAGAACGGCCACTTCGCCGCCGCCGGGCAAAAGCACACTCGGAGATGACAGGGAGGAGCCGCGCATATTTCACTGGTGTGGATTAGAGGAGATGGTCTGATGCTGGTGAGCGTGACCGGAGGTACTGGATTCGTCGGAGCCCATTCGGTTGCGGCGATTGTCGGGATGGGCCATCGGGTTCGCATGCTGGTGCGTGATACCGCGAAGGTGAAACGCGCCCTAATGCCGTTGAACGTCGACCTCGATGCCGTGGACGTGGTCACCGGTGATATCACGGACGAGGGCGGCGTGGCCCGTGCGATGCGCGGCGCCGACGCCGTGTTGCATGCGGCGTCGGTCTATTCCTTCGACAGCAGGCTCCGCGCGGCGATGCGGCGGGTCAACGAACGCGGCACCGAGCTCGTGCTCGGCGCCGCACGGCGGGCGGGCGCCGATCCCATCGTCCACGTCTCCAGCATCGTGGCGATGTTCCCGGCGTCGGGGCGGGTGATCGACGAGAACTCGCCCGTCGGCCGTCCCCGCGAGACGTACATGGCGAGCAAGGCCGCCGCCGAGGTGATCGCACGACGACATCAGGCGGAGGGCTCCCCGGTCGTGATCACCTATCCACCGGCCCTGCTCGGCCCGCACGATCCGAATCTGGGCGACCAGAACGCCCGTGTCCGCAACGCGCTCCGAGGGCTGACGCCCCTGTGGCCGCTGGGCGGGTTTCCGATCGGTGACGTGCGGGACACCGCGGCGCTGCACGCCCGGTTGCTCACTTCGTCGCGAAGCGGGCCGACCGGCGACCCCGCTCCGACCGGCGACCCCGCTCCCAACGGCCACGTGGAGCCGAACCGCCACTTCGGGCCGGGCCGTTATCTCTCCACGCGGCAGTACGTGAAGGTGCTGCGCGAGGTCACCGGACGCACGCTGCCGACGATCTTCCTGCCGGCCCGCGGGATGATCCCGGTCGGGCTGCTCGTCGATCTCGTGCAGCAGGTGTGGCCGTGGCACATCCCGGCCGAATACGGAGCCATCTACACCTGCGCCTGTGCCACGCGGCCGGCCGAGGGCGTCAGCACGTACGGGATCAGCCCGCGGCCCATCGCCGAGACCGTCGGTGACACGGTGCGCTGGCTGCACGCAAGCGGCCAGCTGTCCGCTCGGCAGGCGGGTTCCGGCCGGCCGAGCCTGTCGTCTGTACCAACGCAATGACGGGAGATGCCCCCATGAGCGAGTGGACCGCCCGGCCGGCCACGGCCTTGGCCAATCCGGGGAAGGAGCGCCGATGAGCACCTCGGAGCTCGATTTCCTTGTCGTTCCGATTCCCGCACCGGTCAGGGAGGGTCTCGACGAGCGCCCCGGTGACCACGCCGACGACCACCGGGCACAGCCACCGGCGCCGCGGCCGCAGCCGCGGACGATGCGCCTGCTGCGCGAACAGCGCGACGGGCTGCGTGACGAGGTCACCGCCGGCCGCCGCCAGGCGGTCGAACGGCAGCACGCCCTCGGCAAGCGCACGGCGCGCGAGCGGATAGAACTGCTGCTTGACGAGGGATCGTTCACCGAGATCGACATGTACCGCCGCCACCAGGCGCACGGCCTGAGGATCGAGGAGCAGCGCCCCCACACCGACGGCGTGGTCACCGGCTCCGGCACGATCCACGGCCGCCGGGTGTTCGTCTACGCCCAGGACTTCACGATCTTCGGCGGATCGCTCGGCGAGGCGCACGCGTCGAAGATCCAGAAGGTGATGGACCTCGCACTCGCCACCGGCTCCCCGTTCATCGGGCTCAACGACAGCGGGGGCGCCCGTATCCAGGAGGGGGTGATGTCCCTCAACGGCTATGGCGGGATCTTCCAGCGCAACGTTCAGGCATCGGGTGTGATCCCGCAGATCAGCGTCGTGCTCGGCCCCTGCGCGGGAGGGGCGGCCTACTCCACGGCGCTGGCCGACTTCACCTTCATGGTCCGCGACACCGCGCAGATGTACCTGACCGGGCCCGACGTCGTCGAGGCGGTGAGCGGCCAGCGGGTCACCCACGCCGAGCTCGGCGGCGCGGAGGTGCACGGCGGCCGGTCGGGAGTGGCCACGTTCGTGCACGACGACGAGGAGAGCTGCTTCGAGGACGTGCGGTATCTCGTCTCGATGCTGCCCAGCAACAACCTGGACCTTCCCCCCAGCGCGCCGTCCTGCGACGCGGTCGAGGACGTGCGGCCTCGACTGGCCGAGATAGTCCCGGTCGAGCCCAACAAGCCCTACGACATGCGGCAGGTCGTCGCCGAGCTGGTGGACGACGGGGACTTCCTCGAACTGCACGAGAACTGGGCGCCGAACGTGATCTGCGTGCTGGCCCGGATCGACGGCGAGGTGGTCGGACTGGTCGGCAACCAGCCCATGGTGCTGGCCGGGGTGCTGGACGTCGCCGCGTCGCAGAAGGCGGCACGCTTCGTGCGGTTCTGCGATGCCTTCGGCATTCCGCTGGTGACGCTGGTCGACGTGCCCGGATTCCTGCCGGGCACCGACCAGGAGTACGCCGGGATCATCCGGCACGGCGCCAAGCTGCTGTACGCCTACTGCGAGGCGACCGTGCCGCGCATCCAGGTCATCCTGCGCAAGGCGTACGGCGGCGCGTACATCGTGATGGACTCGCGTTCCATCGGAACCGACCTCTCGCTGGCATGGCCGACGAACGAGATCGCCGTGATGGGCGCGGAGGGCGCGGTGAACGTCATCTTCCGCAGGGAGCTGGCCGCCGCGGTGGACCCGGTCGAGCTGCGCTCGGAGCTGGTCGCCGAGTACTCCGAGCAGCTGGTGCATCCGCACTACGCCGCCGAGCGCGGACTGGTCGACGATGTGATCGACCCGGTGCAGACACGGGCCGTGGTGGCCCGCGGACTGGCCATGCTGCGCAACAAGCGCAAACAGCCGCCGCAGCGTAAACACGGAAACGTGCCGTTGTAGACGACCTGCCGGCGCCGGAACGGACCGGCGCCCGGCGCGGGCCGGGGGCGCGGAAGGAGCCCCCGACCGTGAGAACACCGAGCAGGACGAAGGGAGGACCGGCACATGGCCGCTGCCCGGCACGAGGCTCCGGAATCCGTGTCCGGCTGGGAGCGGGTGCCCGCCGACGCCGCCTACAGCCACGTTCGCAACAACGTCACACGACTGCTGGCGGACCGGCCGGCGGCCGGCGACCTCACCGTCGCCGCGTGTCCGGAGTGGACGGTCCGCGACGTCGTCGCCCACCTCGTCGGGATCTGCGCGGCGGTGGCCGTGAAGCTGGGCGGCCGATCGGCGGCGGAACCGCTCCCGGGCTCCGACGCCGCCCTGGCGGACCTTCTCGACGCCTGGGCCGTGGCGGGCGAGCAGGCGGAGCGGCTCATCGCCGGTGCCCGGCGGGGTGGCGTGATGACGATGGACGCGTTCACGCACGAGCTCGACATCCGTCATGCGCTGGGCGTGCCGCCGCCAGCCGGGCACCCGGCGTATCCGGGCGCGCTCGACGTCGTCGTCGGCGGCTTCTCCGCCGAGGTGAGCAGGCGCGGCCTTCCCGCCCTGTCGATCGAGACCGCCGGCGCGCGGTGGGCGGCCGGCGGGGAAGGCCGCCCGGCCGTCACGCTGGAGGCCGGCAGGTACGACCTGTACCGCTCGCTCGCCGGACGGCGCACGCACGCGCAGATCGCGCGGCTGCGCTGGAGCGAGGACCCCCGGCCGTGGCTGCCCGCCTTCGCCTGGGGGCCGTTCGAGCCGCCGGTACGGCAGGCCGAAAGCGCGGCCGATGCTTGGTGAAGGCACGCCGAAGCCCTGAGGGGCTCGAAGGCCGGTGAACGCCGAAAGGCCGGTGCAGGATCGGTCCGGAAGGGCGTGGAGGCGAGAAGGCAGAAGGAGACGGGCGGGAGACGGAGACGCGGAGGGAGACCGCCGGCTTTCCGATCGGCTTCCCGGTGCCTTTCCGCCGGGAAATCGGCAATCTGGAAGACGGCGAGCCGGCCCCGGGTCGATACGGTTGTCTCAGCCCCGCACCGGTCGGGAAAGTCGTGCGTCGGTGCGTATGGCCGTGCTGAGCAGCGCCTGCGGGGTCGCGGCTGCGACGAAGCGCGCCTGCGCGGGGGACGCCGCATGGAGGGCGCCGCGTGCAGGACGTGAGTTCTTCGGTGGTCGGCAAACGCGTCGAGGAGATATGGAGAACCGTGCTCGACTCCTCCGCCGAGGAGCCGAACGCCACGTTCTTCGAGCTGGGCGGACGGGCGATCTCCGCGCTTCGCATCGTCGCCCGCATCGAGAACGAGCTCGGGATCAAGGTGGACGTGGGTGATCTGTTCGAGCACCCTGGCCTGGACACCTTCGTGCGTCACGTCATGGCGAAGGCGCCGGGCCTTCCACCCGTGGACCGGTAGGCGGGGAGCCGCGGCACGAGGCCCGGTCAGGTCGGGCTGGCGGCCAGCTCGCGGGTGTGCTCCTCCCAGGCGGCGGTGAGACGTTCGACGGCGGACTCCAGGGTCCCGGGGGACTCGGCGAAGGACAGGCGCAGGCCGTTCAGGTGGCGGGCGTCGACGCAGGAGGTCGCACCGGAGGCGACGATGACGCCGTAGCGGCCGGCCAGGTGGGCGAAGGTCTCGCTGTCGGACACGGGGAGGGTCGCCCACACCGACAGCCCGGCCTGCGGCGCCCGAGCCTGCCAGGCAGGCAGCTGCTCCGACAGCAGGGCGAGGAGCAGGTCACGCCGTTCCCGCAGCGTCCGGCGCAGGCCGTCCTGCCAGGCGGTGTCGGCGGTCTGCAGCAGGCGGGTCGCGATGACCTGGGCGGGCACGCTCGGAGCCAGGTCGCTCGCGGCGCGCAGCCGCAGCAGGTATCCGTGCAGCGGGCGAGGCGCCCGCAGCCAGCCGATGCGCAGTCCCGCCCAGAACATCTTCGACAGGGAGCCGAGAGCGATCACGGAGTCGTCGTCGGCCGCCAGCGGGACGGGCGGAGGTTGCCGCGGATCGAGCCCGAGACCGGCCTGGGCGAGGTCTTCCACGAGTACGGCGCCGCGGCGCCGTACCGTCTCGTGCAGTGACCGTCTTCGGGAGGCGCTGAGGACGGCCCCGGTCGGATTGTGCGCCGCCGAGTCCACGTAGATGAGCGGGGCGTTCAGGCGGGCGGCGGCCCGGTCGACGGCGTGCGTCTCCAGCCCGAGGGCGTCCACCGAGATCCCGACGAGGTGACCCTGGTGCCCCGTGACGACGCCGGCCAACCCCGGATAGACCGGGCATCCCGTGATGACCGCGCGGCCGGGGGAGAGCAGGGCCGCGGTCACCAGGGACAGGGCGTGCTGGGCGCCGCAGGTCACGATCAGCTGTTCGGCGGTGGTCGGCAGGCCGAGGTGCCGGGTGAGGTGGTCGGCGAGGGCGGCGCGCAGCTCGGGCAGCCCGGCAGGGTGCAGGCCGTGCCCGTCGAGACCGGGCGCCAGGAGCGGCCGGGCGGCGGGTGGCAGGTGACCGGTTCCGGCGGGCACGGACATCGACAGGTCGATCATGTCTTCGTCGCCGGCGAGCCTGCGCTGCAGCAGGGTGGAGGCCGGGGTCTGCGCCGGGGCGTGCGTCCAGCCGGGAGTGGGCCGCACGAAGGTGCCGGCGCCCTGCCGGCGTTCGACGAGCCCGGCCTCCGCCAGCGTGTCGTAGCCGCGGACCACCGTGCCCCGGCTGACGCCCAGCGCGTGCGCGAGCGGTCGTTCCGCGGGCAACCGCTCTGCGGTCTCGACGAGCCCGCGCTCCATCGCCTCGGCGAGCGTGGTGGCGATGCGCCGGTAGTGAGGACCACGCCGCCGTCGCCAGCCGTCGAGCGCGATCCGCACCCACCATCCGAGATCATGGTCCATTCGGTCACATTGGCACTGTTATCTCCACGGGGCAACAGGCACACTGAGCGGGCCCGTCCGGGTGAGAGAGCAGCGAGACAGCGGGGGAGGGGAACGCGTCGTGGTGCCGAGTCCCACGCTGGCCAGACGATTCTGGGAGGCGATCGAGCCCGTCCACGCCGTGGCGTACTTCACGCCGGAGCCGGCCGAGGCGGCCCGGGCCGTCGGGCTCCTCGGCTGGTGGATGGGATACTTCGCGGGCCGGCTCGCCCCGCTCGGCCCGCTCGGGGCGCCGGCCGCCAAAGCGCTGTGCTTCGCCTTCGCGCCGGGCAGGGTGGCCCGTGCCCTCCCGGACGCCTGGACGTACGCCACCCCCGAGAAGGTGCTGCACACCCGTATGGGCGCCGTGCAGGCGGCTCTCGAACGGGTCCTGCCGGCCACCGGCCACGCGGACCTCGAGCGCCTGGTCCACCTGCTGGAGCGAGCGGTGGCGGGCTGCGGCTACGAGGGACGCCCGCTGGCCGCCGCCTGGTCCGGCGTGCCCCGGCCGGGCAGCCTCACCGGACGGCTCTGGCTCGCGGCCACGATCCTGCGCGAGCACCGCGGTGACGGTCACGTCATCGCCGCCGCGCACGCCGGCCTCACCGGGATCGAGGCCGGTCTCACCCACGTCGCCACCGGTCAGATCCCTCGGGCGCTCATCCAGACCAGCCGGGGCTGGAGCGACGCCGACTGGGAGCAGGCCCGGCGCCGTCTGGTGGCCCGAGGGCTGCTGGACCAGGGTTCCCGCCTGTCCAAGCGCGGCGGAGTCGTGCGCCGCGAGATCGAGAACGCCACGGACCGGCTCGCCGCCGCTCCGGTCACCCTGCTGGGCCCGAGCGGCGTCGAAGAGGCCATCCGCCTGGCCGCGCCGCTCAGCCGCCACCTCGTCGACACCGGTGTGGTCCCGGTGCCCAACCCGATCGGAGCCCCCCGGCCGTGAACACGATCCGCACCACCCGCGAGGGTGCCATCACCACGTTGACCATCGACCGCCCGGACAAGCTCAACGCCCTCGACTACGGCACCATCGACGCGCTGACGGCGGCCCTGGACGAGGTGGAGTCCGACGACGCGCAGCGCGCCGTCATCCTGACCGGCGCCGGGCGGCGCGCCTTCAGCGCGGGCGCCGACATCGCCGACCTCGCCGGCAGCATCGCCCTGGGCGTCGACCAGGCGCTGCGGGACGTCGTCCGTAGAGGTCAGGGACTGACCCGGCGGATCGAGACGTTTCCCAAGCCCGTCGTCGTCGCCGTCAACGGGCTCGCCTACGGAGGGGGCTGCGAGATCACCGAGGCCGCGCCGCTCGCCGTCGCCGCCGACCACGCCACCTTCGCCAACCCGGAGATCACCCTCGGCTTCCCGCCCCCGTTCGGCGGCTCGCAGCGGCTGCCACGCCACATCGGCCGCAAGCGGGCCCTGGAGATGATCCTCACCGCAGACCCGATCGACGCCGCGCGCGCCGCCGAACTCGGCCTCGTCAATCGCGTGGTCCCCGCCGCTCGCCTGCTGGAGGAGGCCACCGCCTTGGCCGAGCGGGTCATCCGCCACCCGGCGAGCGCGGTGAGCGCCTGCCTGGCCGCCGTCACCCGCGGCGTCAACCTGCCGATCGACGAAGCCCTGGCGGTCGAGGCGGCCTGGTTCGCCGTCACCGTCCCCACCGACGGCGTCGCCACCGGCCTTCGCCGCTTTCTCAGCCGTCCTCGCTGACCGAGTGCCCGAGCTTTCGCCGCTTCCCTCTGTCGCTTTCTCGGCCGCTTCGCTGACCCTGTGCCTGAGCCTTCGCTGTTTTCTCGGCCGCTTCGCTGACCGCGTACCCGAGCCTTCGCTGCTTTCTCAGCCGTCCTCGCTGACCCTGTGCCCGAGCCGTCCCCGCTGACCATGTCGTTTCCATGACCATGTCCATCGGCTGCTTCGCCGGGCGCATCGCTCTTCGCCGACCGCGCGGTCCTTCCGGCCGATCGCGTCATTCCTGGCCGACCGCCTCGCCCCGACGGGCGTGGGCGGTCTCGTGACCGCGCCCGCGTGCTTGCCGATACGGCTCGCCGGCAGCGGTCTACCTGCGGTTATCCCCTTTTCCGCCGGCACCCGTGGCCGTCCCGCGTCCGGTTGGCAGGAAGCGGCTACGGGCAGGCAACTTGCTGCCTTTGATTCGCCTGGTTCCCGGGCCGCGCGGAGCGCAGAGTTGGTTGTGCGAGAAGAAATGCACAGCCTACCGAAAAGGGGAACGTGAAATGAAGATCCCAATTATCTTTCCGGCCGGTTTCGATGTCGCCGAGAAATTGTCGGCCACGGTCGTCTCCAATGTCATTGCAGGCGCCGTCGCCATCGGTGGCTACTGCGTGACGGGTGCCGCCGGCACCACCTGGGACTCCGTGTCGCCGGCCCCGGCCGGCATCACCTGGGTCTAGACGGGGGCATCCAGCCATGTTGGTTGAACTGACGATGCGCCGGGCCTCGGGAGAACCGGCAGGCCACTCACCGGTCGACGGAATCCGAATACTGGCCCTGCTGCCCGAACAATGGCGCAAAGACCTTCGGCAGGCCACCGGGGAAATCATCATCCGAGTGCACGTGGACGAAGAGATAACGAGCGCGCAGATCTGCGCCAAGGTGATCGCGGTCCTCACGGATCCGGCGGTGAGTCACTGGAGACTCGTCACCTGCCACACCCTGACCACCGACAGCCACGAATCGAAGGAGGCACTCCGTGATCACCCCCGTCTTGCAGACTGGCGAATGCAACGTATTGTGGGCGGACCCGCGACACCAGCCGGTCGACGTCCTGACCAGCGCGCTCAGTGGAATTGAGCGGGAGCGGGCCTCGACCTACCGCCGTGAACCGGACCGGCGCCGATATCTGACCGCGTGCTGGTTGCTGCGTGCCGCGGCCGCCGCCCATCTGGACATCTCTCCCGCGGCCGTCTTGGTCGAGCGGCGATGCCCCGACTGCGACAAGCCGCACGGCAAAACCTACATTCGCAACGCCGTACCCGAACTGCACGCCTCCGTCTCCCACTCGGCCAACCGCGTCGCGGTGGCCGTGAGCAGCGCCGGGCCGCTGGGCATCGACGTGGAGGAGGTGCCCTCGGGGCCGGTCGCCGAGCTTGCGCAGTGCGCGCTGTCTCCGGTGGAGCAGGCCATCCTGCGGGCACTTCCCGAGCATGAGCAGAACATCGGCTTCGCCCGGATGTGGGTGTGCAAGGAGGCGGTTCTCAAGGCGACGGGCCACGGGTTGCGGATCCCGCCGGACCAGGTCGAGGTCAGCGGCCCGAACGAAGCGCCCGCGCTGCTCGGCTGGCCGCTGGACATCCCTCCCGGAGCGGTGCAGATCCACACCCTGGACCCCGGCGACGGCTACGTCGGCGTCGTCGCGGTCATCGCCGACGATCTTCCGATCACCGTGTCGGAGTCGGACGCCACCGACCTTCGCCGGACCCCCTTCTCCGACGCGGCGTGCAAAGCCGCCTGACAACCCTTGACGAAGCCAGTAAGAGGCGGCTGAATAAATGAGGAAAGTCATGACTGGCGGGTCGCCGGTCCGCGGACATAATGTAGTGATAGGTCCGCTTTCCATATTATTCAAGGCAGCCTCACAGTAAAGGAGAGGACGCTGAACTGCCGTGGAAAATCATTTCGTGCTGATTCCAGGCCCCTGGATGGGGGCCTGGGTCTGGGAGCCGGTGGCCTGCGGGCTGCGCGCGCTCGGCCATCACGCCCGCCCGGTCACGCTGTCGGGGCTGGCCGGCTCCGACGCCGACGTTTCGGATGTCGGTCTGGAGACCCACGTCGATGACGTGCTGGCGCTCCTGGAGGCGGACGACCTGAGAGACGTCATCCTCGTGGGGCACAGCTATTCGGGCATCGTGGCCGGCCAGGTCGCCGATCGCGCGCCCGACCGCGTCGCGCACACCGTCTTCGTCGAGGGGTTCCTCCCGCACGACGGCACGTCGATGCTCCAGATCTTCCCGGAGCGCCAGCGTGCCGACGAACTCCGGCTGATCACCGAGAACCACGGTCGCTGGCCCATCCCGGACGCCGCGGTCGTGGCCGACGGACAGGACCTGTCCGATGAGCAGGCGCGGTGGCTGGTGGAGCGTTTCGTCGGCCACCCGGGACGCACGATCTCCGAACCGGCCGTGCTGACGCGCCCGCTGTCACAGCAGCGGGCCACCTACGTCGTGTGCGAGCTGGAGCACTTCGACGGCAAGGTCTCCGACGACGTCGCGGCGATGCGCGCCGAGCCCAACTGGACCTTCCACACTCTCAAGACCGGCCACTGGCCGATGGTGTCGGCTCCCGACCAGCTCGTCACGCTGCTCACCGACGTCGCCTCCGGGCGAAGCTGACCGGACGGCATCGCCGTGAGCGCCCGTCCCTCCGGCTCGGAAAGCCGCTCAGCCCTTCGAAGCACCAGCCCCTCGCAGCCACCAGCCCTTCGAAGCACCGGCCTTCAGACGCCCCGCCAGGCGCCTGGCACGGCCTCACGGACCCGACATGGACTCCGTCATGGTTTCCGTCACGGCCTCACGGACCCGACACGAACCCCGTCACGGCCTCACGAACCCGACACGGACCCGACACAGACCCCGACATGGGCCCCGTCACGGCCTCACGAACCCGACACGGACCCCGACATGGACCTCGTCACGGCTCCCGTCACGGCCTCCGTCACGGACAGGGCCGGCCGCCCGTCGAGGACGACGCCGACGGCTCGCGTGGCGATGGTCTCCTGGGACCCGCGCGCACCGCTGACCATGAACTCATAGGCGTGCCCGCTCTGGGCCGGAAACTCCAGGCTGTCGGCGAGTATCGGCAGCGGTGATCTTTGGAAGCCCTCTCCGGCGGTGACGTCACGCCAGTAGAGCCAGTACCCGCTCGCGCCGAACACGTGCGGCCACGAGAGGCCGATGGAGGAACCACGCGGGACGGCGACGATGCCGGCCGGCATGGAGATGACGAGCGGGTCGGGCGCGCGGGGGATCGGGGTGAGGAAGTCGATCCGGCCGTCACAGAACATCGATGAGAACGTGTCGGCGAACGCTCTGGCGATTTTGAACTCCCCGAGGTCGTTCGGGTGGAGGCCGTCGTAGGTGTCGCGGTGTGGATCGTAGTCGCGGTCCAGGTCGACGAGGACGACCGGCGAACGGGCCGTCGACATCGCCGCCAGCCTGGCGGGCAGCGCCTCGTTGTAGGAGGTGATGACGTCCGCGGGACCGGGACCGGTCTCCAGCGGCGTGCGATGGACGACGTTGGCGACCAGGAGCCGGATGTCCGGATTGGCGCCGCGCGCGCACCGGACGAAGGCCTCGAGGTCCGCGGCCAGCCGGTCGGGGCCGGACACGCCCCAGGCCAGGTCGTTGAACCCGAGCTCGACCATGAGGTAGTCGGCCTTGTGCGCCACGACGGCGTCATGGATGTTGTCCTTGGCCTCCTGCAGCAGGCGGCCCCATCTGGCGTAGTGCCTGTGGTCGCGGAAGTCGATACCGGGCCGGTAGCGGCCGGTGTGAACGGGATCCGCGGTGCGTGCCGGGTAACCCCTCGGCTGGCTGGCGGGCAACACCGAGGTGCCCGTCTCCGGCCCGACGAAGCGGATCGGGAAGCCGTGCCCGCCGAAGTTCTGCGACAGCCGGTACCGCCAGGTGTAGTCGCCTTCCAGGCCTTGGCTGATCGAGTCTCCAACGATCATCATGTGTGGAATCGTGCCTGGAATGGCGTACCTCCGGAGTCGGTGAGGTGACGTGAACGCATCCGGCCGGCTTCGCCGTACGTCGTGTGGTCTCGCCGCACCGCCGGCGGTCGCTCGCCGGCCGGGACATGCGTTCACCGGGAAACCGCGGGAACCGCGGGAGCTGAGGAAACCGTGAATGCCGCCGGCCCGGTGGGCGGGCGTGGCCGGCCGTGTCCGGAGTCGTGGCACGAGCCGGAAGGTCCTGGGGTGCCGGGGCGTGGTACGGGCCGGAGGGCGTCCGCGGTACGGGCCGGAGGGCGTCCGCACCGCGGACGCCCTCCGTCATCTTCTCGTCATCCGTGTGCGAGCGCGCAGTTGCAGCGCATCGCGGCGTGCTCGGAGGGACGGGGACGCCGGTGCAGGATCATCGCCACGACCATGGGGGCGAAGACGATCGCGTTGTAGAACAGGTGGAGTTCCACCCGCGGCACGATGAGCTGGATGATGCTGGTCGGGACCGGACGGCCCAGCAGGTGCGAGCCGGTGATCGCCTGGATGAGCAGGAGCAGGTGCTCGAGGTGATGCCACACCTGGATTCCGAGCGAGATGTTCCACCATGTTCGTGACCTGCCGGTGAACCCCCGCCGCAGCATGATCAGGCCGATCAGCATCAGCAACGCGTACCCGTAGTGCATCCACTCGGACTTGACGAGCCAGGGAAACGGAACCCCCAGAACGCCGCGCGCCTCGGGGACGGGCCAGCCGAGGACGTAGATCTGGATCGCCTGGGCGACGTGCTCCGCCCAGTGGGCCACGACTATCAGGAGATAGAGACCCAGCGCGGTGCGATGATATCGACTGTTGAGAGCCGATATTCGAGCTCGGAAAGGAGTTGCCGAAACTGTCTCGGTTGCCATGCGCGAACCTCGATCCCAGGAATCACGACCGTCCGCCCGCCGCGCATTCCATGGCGCGGTGGACATTCCCCTCGCCCCGCGTTCATCGCGGTTGCATTGTCAAGCTAAAAGCCAATTCTCGCGGGCGGGCCGGGACGGTGTCTTCTTCGGATTTGCTCTCTTCGCCGGTGACGCGCCAGGGGGCGCCGTCGCGAGAATGGGCGGCGAGATCGAGATATTCCTCCCGATTAAGTGCGCGAAGCGTGAAATTCAGGCCATGCCGTACGGCGTGCCTGTCGCCGCGCTTTGCGGTGAGAAAGGGACCGCCGGGCGGTCCGAGGACGGCGCCGCGTCTGCTCCGTCTATCGCGCAAAGCCCAATGTGCGAGCCCCGGTTCCGGGAGGGCGGATGAAGTCGGCGCGGAATTCCGGCGGCCTGGTCGCCACGGGGCGCTAGCCTTACCTAGTGATGACTAGGTCGACGGACGGCAACGGCGCGGCCCCCGCGCCCCGCAGGCGGATGAGCCCGCAGGCGCGGCGAGAGGTGATCGAACGCGCCGCCACGGAAGTGTTCGCCGAACGCGGCTACCACGCCGCCTCGGTCGAGGAGATCGCCAAGCGGTCGGGCATCTCGGTGCCGGTATTGTACGACCACTTCGCGTCCAAGCAGGAGCTCCATCGCCATCTCCTGGCGCGGCACTACGCCGAGCTGCGGGCGATATGGCACGAGCACCTTTCCGGCGACGAGCGACCGGAGCAGCGCGTCTTCCGTACGGTCGACGCCTGGTTCGCCTACGTCGAGACGCATCCCTACGCCTGGAGCATGCTCTTCGCCGACACGACGGGACAGGATGAGGCCGAGGCCATCAGGCGGGAGGTCGCGCAGGAGAGCCGGGCGATGATCCTGCCTCTTTTCGCCCGGGTGCGCGGCGCCGATGCGGACGAGATGGACGACGAGACCCTCGACCTTGCCTGGGAGGCCTGGAGGGCCGCCATCCAGGGCATGGCGCTGTGGTGGCGCGGGCACCGGCACGTCCGCCGTGAGCGGTTGGTCGCCATGGCGATGAACACGCTGTGGATCGGCCTCGAACGGGTGCGGCGCGGCGAGAGCTGGTCGCTGTAACGCCCTGACCGCGCCCGCCGCCGGTTCAGTCGATTCTCCCGCGTCTTCGCGTCGATCGTGGCGGGGGCGACCGGCCGTACGGGTCCTCATACAATGACCCGATGGTTTCCCCCGTGAGCGGTCCCGAGGTGAGCGACGCGCTGCAGGTGCTGCACCGCGTCTTCGGCTACGACTCGTTCCGGGAAGGTCAGCAGGAGATCATCGATCACGTCGTCGCCGGCGGCGACGCGCTGGTGCTGATGCCGACCGGTGGCGGCAAGTCGCTGTGCTACCAGATCCCCGCGCTCGTGCGCGAAGGCGTCGGCGTCGTCGTCTCGCCGCTCATCGCCCTCATGCAGGACCAGGTCGACGCTCTGACGGCTCTCGGCGTACGGGCCGGGTTCCTCAACTCCACGCAGGACCCCGACGAGCGCCACCGGGTCGAGTCCGCCTTCGTCGCGGGCGAGCTGGACCTGCTCTACCTGGCGCCGGAACGCCTGCGGGCCGACTCGACGCTGCGCCTGCTCGAGCGCGGCGCGATCTCCCTGTTCGCCATCGACGAGGCGCATTGCGTGGCCCAGTGGGGGCACGACTTCCGGCCCGACTACCTCGCCCTGTCCGCCCTGCACGAGCGCTGGCCCGCCGTGCCTCGCATCGCGCTGACCGCCACCGCCACCGAGGCCACCCACGCCGAGATCGCCTCCCGGCTGAACCTGGTCGAAGCCCGCCACTTCGTGTCGAGCTTCGACCGCCCGAACATCCAGTACCGCATCGCGCCGAAGAACGAGCCGAGGCGGCAGCTGCTCAGGCTGTTGCGCACCGAGCACCCCGGCGACGCGGGAATCGTCTACTGCCTGTCGCGCTCCTCGGTCGAGAAGACCGCCGAGTTCCTGGTGGAGAACGGCGTCCAGGCGCTGCCCTACCACGCGGGGCTCGACGCGCAGACCCGGGCCGCCAACCAGGCGAGGTTCCTGCGTGAGGACGGCCTCGTCATGGTCGCCACCATCGCGTTCGGCATGGGAATCGACAAGCCCGACGTGCGTTTCGTCGCCCATATCGATCTGCCCAAGTCCGTCGAGGGCTACTACCAGGAGACCGGCCGCGCCGGGCGTGACGGCCTTCCCTCCGTCGCCTGGCTGGCCTATGGCCTCCAGGACGTCGTGCAGCAGCGCAAAATGATCGACACCTCAGAGGGGGACGACGCCCACCGGCGCCGTCTGGGCACCCACCTCGACGCCATGCTGGCCCTGTGCGAGACGGTCGAATGCCGGCGAGTGCGGCTGCTCGCCTACTTCGGTCAGCACAGCACGGCCTGCGGCAACTGCGACACGTGCCTGACGCCGCCGGAGTCGTGGGACGGCACGATCGCCGCGCAGAAGCTGCTGTCGACCGTGCTCAGGCTCCAGCGGGAGCGGCGCCAGAAGTTCGGCGCGGGGCAGATCATCGACATCCTGCTCGGCCGGAAGACGGCCAAGGTCACCCAGTTCGGCCACGACTCCCTGACGGTCTTCGGCGTCGGCACCGAGCTGGGCGAGGCCGAATGGCGCGGCGTGGTCCGCCAGCTGCTGGCCCAGGGCCTGCCGACGGTCGAGGGTGACTACGGCACGCTGCTGCTCACCGAGGCGAGCGCCGAGGTGCTGGGCCGGCAACGCCAGGTCATGCTGCGGCGTGAGCCCGAGCGGGCGGCGCGGGCCAGGTCCGAGCCGGCGGCGCGGACCGGTGGGGCCCGCCGCGCGGCCCCCGCCGACCTGCCCGAGGAGGCCGTCGCGGTGTTCGAGCGGCTCCGCGCCTGGCGTTCGGCCACCGCGAAGGAACAGGGCGTGCCCGCGTACGTGATCTTCCATGACGCGACCCTGCGGGAGATCGCGACCGGGGCTCCGTCGTCCCTGGAGGAGCTGGGCCAGGTGAGCGGTGTCGGCGAGAACAAACTAGTGAAGTACGGCCGGCAGATCCTGGACGCCCTCGCGCAGGACGCCGTCGAGCCCGACCAGGCTCTCGTCTTCCCATGACATAGCCGGCCGGTTCCCGTCAGGATGTGGCCCTCCTTAAGGGAACCGGCCGGGGCTGTCTCGCGCGGCCCCCCGACCGGCGCGTTCAGAAGGTGGCACGAGGCCACCGGTTCAGGAGGTGGCGCAGGACCACCAGGCAGCGGTGTCGGGTTCCAGGATCGCCTGGAGCCCGTTGGAGCGCGTGTCGCTGCTGGCCAGCAGCAGCGTGCCGGGCGACTCCAGGACGACCGGTTCGGCGCCCAGGTTGACCGTGCACAGCAGTCCGGGCTCGCGCGTGAAGAACAGGGTCTCCGGCGGAGAGTCCAGCCACCGCATCGCTCCCCTGCCCAGGGCGGGATGGCTGCGGCGCAGGCGCACGGCGTTGCGGTACAGGTTGAGGAAGGAGCGGGGGTCGCCCAGTTGCGGGATCACCGCCTGCCCGCCCCAGTCGCGGGGGATCGGCAGCCAGGTCGGATCGGCCCCCGGCGGTGAGAAGCCGAAGGACGACTCGCCGTATGCCCACGGAATCGGCACCCGGCTGCCGTCGCGGCCCCGATCCGCGCCGGCCGTACGGAAGAAGATCGGGTCCTGCAGCACCTCGTCGGGGAGGTCGAGCACCTCCGGCAGGCCGAGCTCCTCACCCTGGTAGATGTAGACCGAGCCGGGCAGCGCCATGGTGAGCAGCGCAGCCGCACGCGCGCGCCTTACTCCCCGGCGTCCTCCGCCGTAGCGGGTCACATGGCGCACCTGATCGTGGTTGGACAGCACCCACGTGGTGGGCGCGCCCACCAGGTCGGTGGCCGCGATCGAGGCGTCGATCACCTGGCGCAGGGGACCGGCACCCCAGTCGGCGGCGAGATAGTTGAAGTTGAACGCCTGGTGGAGCTCGTCCGGCCGGACGTAGTTGGCCAGCCGGGCGGGCGACGGAGGCCACACCTCGGCCACCCCGATGCGCTCGCCAGGGTAGGAGTCGAGCAGCCGCCGCCAGGAGCGCAGGATCTCGTGCACACCGTCCTGGTCGAAGAAGGGCAGCGGGGCGCGGCCGAGCATCTTGAGCTGGCCGGTGAACCCGGCGTCGGGCAACCCCTCCGCCTTGACCATGCCGTGGGCGACATCGACGCGGAACCCGTCCACGCCGATGTCCAGCCAGAACCGCATCACGTCCTCGAACTCCGCGCGGACCTCGGGGTTGTCCCAGTTGAGGTCGGGCTGCTCGGGAGCGAAGAGGTGGAGATACCACGAGCCGTCCGGCACCCGGGTCCAGGCGGGGCCGCCGAAACTCGACTCCCAGTCGTTGGGCGGCTCGGCCCCGCCGGGCCCACGGCCCGGCCGGAAGACATAGCGGTCCCGGGCCCCGGGTTCATCCCGCAGGGCCTCCTCGAACCAGGGATGCTCCGAGGAGGTGTGGTTGGGCACGATGTCGATCAGCACGCGCATGCCCAGGCCGTGGGCTTCGGTGACCAGGGCGCGGGCGTCGTCGAGAGTGCCGAGGCGGGGGTCGACGGCGCGGTAGCTCGCCACGTCGTACCCGCCGTCGTGCAGCGGGGACGGATAGAAAGGGGTCAGCCAGATGGCGTCCACACCGAGGTCGGCGAGGTAACGCAGGCGGCTGCGGACGCCCAGCAGGTCACCCATGCCGTCGCCGTTGCCGTCGGCGAAACTGCGAACGTAGATCTCGTAGATCACGGCGTCGCGCCACCACTCGGAGGGCGAAGGCGCGGACGGGGATGGCGCGGAGAGGGCCGGCGAGGAGACGGCGCAGGGGGTGACGGACTGGTGCGTCACTAGTGCTCCTTGCAGGTGAGGGACATCAAGCCCGGCTGATGGGACTCCGGTCGGCCGTACCCGCCGCCGTCAGTGATCTCGGGGAGTCGCGATCACATGCATGCATGTTATGCATTCGCGTTACGTAGCCGTCAAGAGGGTGTAACCACCGTGTTGTGTCCTTCTCACCCGCACCCGCCGGGGCAAGGGGCCGCGCGGAGCAGGGGGATGGCCCCGCCCACCGGTGCTCGTGCCCGTCCGGGAGGGCGGGCTCCACCGGTGTTCACTCACGTCACAGGCGTGACTATCCGTTTCGCGAACAAGCTCGCGACATTCTGGAATGATCGCGTCCATATCCTGTCGGACATCGAGACTGACGGACAGTGACTGATGCCCCCCATCGATCAAATCACCGCCTTCGCGTCGGACCACCCGGTCGGAACGGTCATCATCTGCGTGGCCGCGCTGATCCTCCTGGGCCTGGCCTATTTCGTCCTCCGCGCCGTCTACCGCGCCGGCAACCGCTTCTTCCAGCGTTTCGTCGCCCCCCGGCCGGCCGAGGACATCCTCACCATCGTGGCCGCGAGCATCGCCACGGGCGTGTCCGCCCAGGGCATGTGGCGCTTCTCCGGCGACGTGCTCGGCTTCGACGGTCCCCTGCGGCTCCTGCTCTTCGCGTTCATCGAAGTCGCCGTGATCACCAGCGCCGTGCGGGCACGCCGCAACATGAGGGAGAACTACTCCGCCGGTATCGACGGCATCGCGGTGTGGACGCTCACGGGGCTGTCGGCGGTGCTGTCGAGCATGGACGCCCGCAGCGTCGCCGAGGCCGTCTTCCGGCTCGCGGCCCCGCTGGTGGCCGCGTGGCTGTGGGAGCGCGGCATGGCGATCGAACGGCACCGCATCACCGGGCGCGCCCGCATCAACTGGCGGATCACGCCCGAGCGCATGCTGGTCCGGGTCGGGCTGGCCGAGGCCAGCGACCGCACCGCGAGCGAGGTGGACGCCCACCGGAGGCTGACCCGCGTCGCGCTGGCCGCCAAGCGCGCCCGCGCGCTCCGCGAGGCCGGGGCGTCCGACCGGAAGATGCGTACGGCGCTCACCAAGCTGGACCGGGCGATGGACCAGGCGGTGGAGCACACCGGCCTGGCGGTCGACGCGACCCGCCAGGAGGCCCTGCTGTCCCAGATCGGTGCGCTTTACAACACCTCCGCCCTGATCGACCTGAGCCCGCCCGTTCCGTGGGCCCCCGAGCCCGAGGAGCCGCACGCCTCCCCGGCGCTGCCCGCGGCCAGGCCCTCCGCCTACGACGAGGACGAGGACGAGGAGGCCGAGGTGGTGGAGAGCGCCATGCCGGTCGTCGACACGGCGCAGCGTGCGGCCCTGATGCGCGCCGCACGGGAGTACTGGGACAAGCAGATCGAGCGGAAGTTCGTTCCCCGGGCGGCCGACATCGCCCACGAGATCGGCATCTCGCCGGCCACCGCCCGTGAGTACCGTGCTCTGTGGAAGCTCGAGCCCCGGGCACACGCGCTGATAGAGGCCGCCTACAACGAGCACGGGATCATCGACACCGGGACCTTCCCCGCCATCGAGACGCCGGAGCGCGTCCTGTCGGTGAACGGCTCGTCATCCGGCTCCTGAGACCGCCGGGTCCCCGAAGCCGTCTCGAAGCCGGTCCGGAGCCGGCTCGATCACCGTTCGCCGTCGGCCGTTGCCCGGGACTCTCGATAGGTTCTCCCGCGTAACAGGAGATACCTATGCATAAGGGGAGTCGTGATGTTCCGTATGACTGCGGGCCTCGGCCTGGCGACCGTGCTGATCGCCGGAACGGGGGCGGCCTTCGCCGCTCCGGTCGAGGCCACGGCGGGGCCCGCGTGCTATTCCGGGCCATGGAAAATGACCGCCATGAAGATCGTTGCCAAGGGCAAGACGATCAACAACCCGAGCAGCACCGACATCCTCAAGGGTGGCGCCGGGGTCAAGTTGACGCTGACCGCGACCGGGGCGACCTATGACTTCACCGGCTCGAAGAAGGTCTTCTTCAAGCTCCAGAGCGACAACACGACCGGCTGGGACCAGTACACCGGTCTCCTGAAGGTGCGTGCCAAGGTGACCGGCGACCGCGAGGGCCGGATCGCCGTCTCCCGTACGGGCGCCACGGGCGATGCCAAGGGTTCGACCACCTACACCGACCCGTACGTCAAGGACCCGTCCTGGTCGGTCCGGTCCCGGCTGGCAGAGGGGTACTACAACGGCCCGATCGTCGAGAACGCCACCTTCACCTGCGCGGGCGACAGCCTGAGGATGGTCGACGAGTACAAGGACCATGGCTGGGTCCGGGTCGCCGACCTCCGCTTCACCCGCATCTGACCGGCCCTCCGGACACCCCCGTGATCCGGGCGTCGGCGACGCCCGGATCACGGGGGCCGGACCGTCTCGCGGTGCCGGGCGGCGGGTCGATGAGTGTGCTCATGGCTCCTCCCGCCGGGGGTGGGAACCGCTGTAGACGACGGCGGCACGCCGGATGTGGTGGCGGGCGACCGCGGCCGCCCGTTCGGGGTCGCCCTCGGTGATGGCGGTGACGAGGTCTCGGTGATGGCCGTGCACCTCGTGGCCCCACTGCGAATCGACGGTCAGATTGCTCAGGCTGGACACCGCGATGCGGTCCCAGAGCTTGGTGAGCGCCTCGGTGGCGAACGGGTTCGCCGCCAGGGTGCAGATCCACTGGTGAAAGCGGAGATTGGCGACCGTGGCACGACGCTGGTCGCCCTCCTGCGAGTGTGTCTGCACCCTCTCCGCCCTGGCGCTCAGCTCGGCCAGTTGCGCCCTGGACAGCTCCCCGTCCCGCGAGCGAACCGCGGCCAGCTCGGCGGTGAGCGCCTCAAGCGCCGCCCGGTACGCGTAGGCGTGCGTGACGTCGGCGACGCTCAGTCCGCAGACGACGACCCCCATGCCCTTGCCGCCCGCGGTGACCAGGCCGTCGCGCTGCAGCCGTTTGAGCGCCTCGCGGACCGGGGTGCGGCTCATGTTCAGCTCCTCGCTGAGCTGTCGTTCCGACATCTGTGTGCCGGGTGGGTGGTCGCCGGACAGCAACAGCTCACGGATGTGGAGGTAGGCCTCTTCCGCGTGGTTCAGCACACCTGGCGTATCGGTCCAGTTCATGTAAGTGGTATACCAGGTATTCCTGGTGCACCGCCAGGCGTGATGTGGAAGGACCCCCGCCGTGACCGTCGCTGACGCCCTCCTGGTGATCTCCGCAGGACTACTCGCCGGAGCCATGAACACGGTCGCGGGCGGCGGAACCCTCGTCACCTATCCGGTATTGCTGTTGTGCGGTCTTCCGCCCATCTCGGCGAACATCACCTCGGCGGTCGGCCTTGCGCCCGGTTATGCCGGGGGCGCCTACGCCTACCGGCGCGAACTGCGCGGCCAGCGCCGTCGACACCTGGCGCTCGGCCCGACCGCGATCGTCGGCGCGATCACCGGAGCGGCACTCTTGCTGGTCACGCCGCCCGGCCCGTTCCAGACGATGGTGCCCTTCCTGGTGCTGGCCTCGTGCCTGCTGTTGCTGGTCCAGCCGGTGTTCGCGGCGGCCGTCGCACGCCGCGCGGGTGAGGGGCGTGACAGGGTGTCCCTGCCGGCACACGCCGGGATCTTCCTCGCCTCGGTGTACGGCGCCTACTTCAGCGCGGGGCTCGGGGTGCTCATGCTCGCGGTGCTCGGCATCGTGTTCGGCGACGGTCTGCAGCGGCTCAACGGCCTCAAGAGCTCCCTTTCGGGGATCGTCGTGCTGACGGCCGTCATGGTGTACGCCGCCTCAGGCCAGGTCGCCGTCGGCTACGCCGCACTCCTGCTCGTCGCCTCCTACCTCGGCGGTACGGCGGGCGGCGCGGTGGCCCGCCGGCTCGACCCCGGCGTGCTGCGCTACACGGTCTCCGCGCTCGGCATCGCCCTGGCGGTGGTGCTGTTCCTGACGCGGCGCTAGTCGACCTCGGCGCTGCCGTTCACGCGGAGCTTGCGGCGGGCGCGCTCGTAGAAGCTCGTGGTGCCCAGCCGTACGACCCAGGCGAAGGCGCGTATCGCGGTGACGGTGAGCTGGTCGCCGGGGAACAGATGGGCGCCGATCGCCCCGTCCACCTCCACGGCCAGCCGGCCGCTGGTCGGAAGCACCTCCAGGCTGACCGTCTCGTCGGCGGAGAGCACCAGCGCCCGGTTGAACGCCGAATGGGCCGCCGCCGGAACCACGAGGAACCCCTCGACCGTCGGGGACACGATCGGGCCGCCCGCCGAGAAGCTGTAGGCGGTCGATCCGGTGGACGTGGCCACGATGACGGCATCGGCCGCGTAGCGGACGAACGGGTGGTTCTCCACCGAGATCGACACCGCGGACAGTCCATCGCCGGGTATGCGCACCAGGGCGATGTCGTTGAACGCGGTCACCGTCCTTCCTTCGGGAAGGGTCGCCCGCACCGCCATGCGGGGTTCGACGGTGTAGTGATGGTTGTCGATGGCCGACAGCGCGATGGACAGGTCGTCGACGTCGATCTCGGCGAGGAATCCCAGCTTGCCGAGGTTCACCCCGAGGATGGGGGTGGGTTTTCCGGCGATGAGCCGCATGGTGCGCAGCATGGTGCCGTCACCCCCCAGGCTGACCAGCAGGTCGGCGCATTCCACGAGGGTGTCGGTGTCGACCGCCACCGCGCTGCAGTCGATCCGTCCGACCTCGTCGGGCAGGCCGTACACCGTCACCCCTCGAGCGCGGGCCCACTCCACGATCGTGTCGATGGCCACCTTGGAGTCACGTTGCGGGTGCAGCACCAGGCCCACCGTTTCGACCATGCCCATGTCGCCACTGTACGGTGCGCCGCCGCGCGACGGGTCCCCGGCGGATCCGCGCCGGCCGGAGCGGGGACCCGCGAGTGCGTCCCGTCGCGTCCGGTGCGAGACGCCTCCGCCCCCGGACGCCTCAGCTCTGACGCCTCTGCCTCATCCGCGCTTCGTAGAGATGGCGGCGGCCGCCGGCCAGCTGATCTCTGATCCGCTTCTCCAGTTCGGTGAAGAAGCGGTAGTAGCCGTCGTCGTACTCCTCCATGATCTGAAAGGTCCACCGGTCGGGAAGCACGTTCCGGCCGATCAGCTCCTCGGCGACGACATCGGCCAGGTCGGGGTGCCCGGCCTCGCGAAGCAACTCCACGACCCGGTCGAGCTGCAGGTCGGCATGACCGGTGAGCTGGTGGAAGGAGTAGAGGTGCCCCCGGGCCCGCTCGGTCGTCTCCAGGGCCTCGGAGAGCCTGCCCAGCGCTTCGACGGTCGTGTCGTCGAGGTCGGGGCTCGGAGACCCGGCCGGTCGTTCGTCAATGGTCACGTGATCTCCTCACAACATCTCCTCACAACGGCTCGCGGAAACCTTTCTCTACCCGCGCTGCCGGGAGTGAATCGCCGGCGCGCTCCCGCGCCGGCGGTGACGGGGGAACACCTCGGCCGCCGGGATCGTTCTCTTATATGTCATTTATGTGTCATTCGCCTCTCTAAGGGCATACGTCCGGCAGCCGAGTATTGGGAGCGTGGACCATGACAGTTACCGGCATCATCACCGCCATCGTCATCGGAGCGATCATCGGCGCGCTGGGTCGTCTGATCGTGCCGGGACGGCAGGGCATTCCGATCTGGCTGACCATCGTGATCGGCATCGTCGCGGCCCTCATCGGCACCGCGATAGCCGGCGCGATGGGCGTGGGCGTCACCCGGGGGATCGACTGGATCGAGCTGGTCATCCAGGTCGTCCTGGCCGCCGTGGGAGTCATCCTGGTGAGCACCCTCTACAGCAGGCGTGGGGTCCGCTGACGGACCCGAAGTGACCATCGATCAGGTCCGCTGACATGCGCGGACCGGCACGGCGGTGGCCCCGGCCCGGGATCTCCCGGCCGGGGCCACCGCCGTATGCGCCCGGCATCGCGGCGGCCCCGGGGAAGGCGTCCGCTCCGCTCCCCTGCGGGCGATCGCTTCTGCCGCAGGGCGCTCTCCCCTCCGGCCGGCCGGTCCCGGCGGGAACGAACTCGTCGGGCAGGGGCAGACCCGTCAAGATCCACGTTAGACGGCAAAAGTGCGAAAGTAATCTTTAGGTCGGCATTTCGCAATAATATCTATATTTGCTTTTGACCGAACCTTGTTTAATGCTTGACAGGTCATTTAATCGAACTCCAAAATTGGTCCTGTTCGCGATGTCGGTCTGCATCCGGATTCTCACTCCATGAACGGGAAAGGCCTGCGAAATTGGCGACGGCCGATCTCGCGATTTTCCATTCCCAGATTCAGATCCCTAGTTTCTCCCTTTCGACCCGAGTGCGGACAGGTGGTGTGTTGTGACGGAGTTCGATGCCGGCAGGGCGCAGTTGAGTCTGGGTACGGCCGCGGCGCGAAATCTCGCGACGACGACCAAGACGGCCCCGCAGATGCAGGAGATCTCCTCGCGGTGGCTGCTCAAGATACTGCCGTGGGTGCAGGTGTCGGGCGGCACATACCGAGTGAACCGGCGGCTGAGCTACACCATCGGCGACGGCCGGGTCAGCTTCACCACCGTGGGATCGCAGGTGAGGGTGGTCCCGGCCGAGCTGTGCGAGCTGCCGACGCTGCGCCACTTCGACGACTCCGAGGTCCTCGAGGCGCTGGGAGAGCGGTTCACGCAGCGGGAGTTCGCGCCCGGGGAGGTGCTCGTCCAGGCCGGACGTCCGGCCGACGAGGTGGTGCTCATCGCGCACGGCAAGCTCAACAAGGTCGGCACCGGCCCCTACGGCGACCAGGTCGTCCTGGGAGTGCTGGCCGGCGGCGACCACTTCGGCGACGAGACGCTGGCGGGATCGCAGGGGGAGTGGGAGTTCACGGTCAAGGCCGTCACCGCCGGGACGGCCATGGTCCTGCCCCGGCAGGCGTTCCGTGAGCTGGCCGACCAGTCCGAGGCGCTCCAAGCCCATCTGCGTCTGGTGCAGGCCGCTCCGAAGGGCCCGCAGAACAAGTACGGCGAGGCCGCCATCGAGACGGCGGCCGGCCACGTGGGAGAGCCCGACCTGCCGGGAACGTTCGTCGACTACGAACTCTCGCCCCGCGAGTACGAGCTGAGCGTCGCGCAGACCGTGCTGCGCGTGCACAGCCGGGTGGCGGATCTCTACAACGACCCGATGGACCAGATCGAGCAGCAGCTCCGGCTGACGATCGAGGCGTTGCGGGAGCGCCAGGAGCACGAGCTGATCAACAACCGCGAGTTCGGGCTGCTGCACAACGCCGATCTCAAGCAGCGGATCCACACGCGAAGCGGCCCGCCCACCCCCGACGACCTCGACGAGCTGCTCAGCCGCCGGAGGAACACGCAGTTCATCCTCGCCCACCCGCACGCCATCGCCGCGTTCGGCCGGGAATGCAACCGCCGAGGGCTCTATCCCCTCGGCGTGGACTTCGGCGGGAACACGGTGCCCGCCTGGCGCGGTGTCCCCATCTTCTCCTGCAACAAGATCCCCATCACCGACACCCGCACCACCTCGATCCTCGCCATGCGAACCGGCGAGGACAACCAGGGCGTCGTCGGCCTGCACCAGACGGGCATCCCCGACGAGTACCAGCCCAGCCTTTCGGTCCGGTTCATGGGGATCAGCGAGAAAGCGATCATCTCCTACCTGGTGAGCGCCTACTACTCCGCCGCCGTCCTGGTCCCCGACGCGCTCGGCATCCTTGAGGACGTCGAGCTCGGCCACTGAGGGCGGGACCGCACGCGGCTTCTCGAAGCTCCCGCCCGGCCACCCGGCCGAGGTGGGTGTGCCCGGTCGCCGCGTGAACGGGGATCTGAGAGATGTCATGACGGAGTTCGGGATCGGGGTGCGCGCGGCCGGGCCGGGTACGGCCGTGCGCATCCGATCCCGCGATGGGGGCCGGGCCGCAAGCCTCGGCCCCCATCGTGCCCGGCGCCCTCCAGGACACCGGGCTCGGCAACGGAGCGAGGGGACGGGGAACATGACCGCGGTTGGGGTGACGGCCGAGGGGCGCTCGGCGCGCGAGGTGCTGGCCTGGAGCCGTGACATGGTCGAGCCCGCGCTGCGTCCGGCGGTCGGGACACTGCCCCCGTCGATGCGGCGCATCGCCGGCTATCACTTCGGCTGGTGGGACGAGCACGGCCGCCCGTCTGAGGCGGGCGGTGGCAAGGCGAGCGGCAAGGCGATCCGTCCCGCGCTGGTCCTGCTGGCGGCGGGGGCGGTCGGCGGTGGTGCCACCACGGCGCTGCCGGCGGCGGCCGCCGTCGAGCTGGCCCACAACTTCTCCCTGCTGCACGACGACGTGATGGACGGTGACAGGACCCGCCGTCACCGCCCGACGGCCTGGACCGTCTTCGGCGTCAGCCCGGCGATCCTGGCCGGTGACGCCCTGCTGACGCTGGCCTTCGAGGTGCTCGCCGCCGGCGGGCACCCGGCCACCCCGCAGGCGACGCGGATCTTCGGCGCCGCGATCCAGGAGCTGCTGGAGGGGCAGAACACCGACGTCGCCTTCGAGAAACGCCGCGACGTCGAGCTCGCCGAGTGCCTGAGCATGGCGGCGGGCAAGACCGGCGCCCTGCTGGGGTGTGCCTGTGCGCTCGGCGCGCTGCTCGGCGGCGGCAGCGTGGAGCAGGTGGAGAGCCTGCACGCCTTCGGCCGGGACCTGGGACTGGCGTTCCAGCTCGTCGACGACCTTCTGGGCATCTGGGGCGACCCCGCGGTGACCGGCAAGCCGGTCTACTCGGACCTGCGCAGCCGTAAGAAGTCCCTGCCGGTCGTGGCGGCGCTCACCTCCGCGACCTCGGCCGGACGGGAGCTGGCCGAGATGTACCACGGAGAGCGTCCCCTGTCCGACGCCGAGCTGGCCCGCGCCGCCGACCTCGTCGACGTGGTGGGCGGGCGGGCCTGGAGCCAGGCGCAGGCCGACGAGCTGCTGACACGGGCGCTGTGCCGTCTGCAGTCGGCCGGGTCGGTGCCGGAGCCGGTCGCCGAGCTGAGCACGCTCGCCCGGCTGGTCACCCGCCGCGACCACTGAGCGGCGCGAGTCCTGCCCGCCGGATGAGGGGAGGACGGGCGTCAGACGAAGGCGCCCACACCGGTGACCGCGCGGCCCACGATCAGGCTGTTGATCTCGCGGGTGCCCTCGTAGGAGTAGATGGCCTCGGAGTCGGCCACGAACCGGCCCATGCCGTAGTCGAGCACGATCCCGTTGCCGCCCATGATCTCCCGACCCCAGCCCACGGCCTCGCGCATCCGCACGGTGCAGAAGGCCTTGGCCATGGCCGAGTGCTCGTCTTTGTAAACGCCCGCGTCCTGGAGCTGGGCCAGCCGTACCACCATGCCCAGCGAGCAGGTGACGTTTCCCAGCATCCGCACCAGCAGATCCTGCACGAGCTGGAAACCGGCGATCGGCCGTCCGAACTGCTCACGCGTCTTGGCGTATTCCAGCGCCAGCTCGTAGGCGCCCATCATGCAACCGACCGCCTGCCAGGCCACTCCGCCCCGCGTCTGGCGCAGGATCGTCGCGGTGTCGCGGAAGCCGTTGGCGTTCCGCAGCCGGTTCTCCTCCCGCACCAGGCAGTTCGTCAGCGTGATGTCGGCGTTCTGGACCGTCCGTAGTGCGATCTTGTTCTCGATCTTCGTGGCGGTGAACCCCGGGGTGCCCTTCTCCACCACGAATCCCTTGACCTGGCCGTCGGCCTCGTCCTTGGCCCACACCACGATCAGGTCGGCGAAGGTCGCGTTGCCGATCCATCTCTTGGCCCCGTTGAGCACCCACACGTCACCCTCGCGCCGGGCCGTCGTGCGCAACCCCGCCGCGACGTCGGAGCCGCCCTCGGGCTCGGTCAGGGCGAAGGCCCCGATCTTCTCCATCGCGGCCATCGCCGGCAGCCACCGCTCCCGCTGCTCCTCGGAGCCCAGCCGGTCGATGCTGCCCATCGCCAGCCCGTTGTGCACGCCGAAGAACGTCCCCATCGAGGGGTCCACCCGGTTCATCTCCAGCACCACGAAGCCGGTCAGCAGGCTCCGCGCCCCCCGGTACGGCAAGCCCGCGATGTCCAGCTTCGCGAATTCGGGTATGAGATGGTGGGGGAAGCGGGCGTTGGTCCACTCCTCATCTGCGATGGGCGCGACCTTCCGGGCCATGAAATCCCGCACCCGCAGGACGACCTCCTTCTCCTCCTCCTCCAGCAGTTCGAAGTAGTCGTAGAAGTCACCCGTCATCATCGCCGCAGCTCCCCTCCGGTCCGTGTGCCCGCCCATCTGCCCGGGGACCGGGGGATCAACCAGTGACCCGCCTCACAGGCCGGCCGCCTTGGGCAGGGACTCGGCGAGGTCGAGCAGGTGGACGGGCATCAGGCCTTCTTGCCCACGCCGCACATGATCAGTGCCTGCGAGGGGTCGTCGTAGGGCAGGCAGTCCTCCGGCCGCCATTCCGGCAGCCAGACCAGGCCCGGATCCACCAGCTCGAACCCGTCGAACAGTTCGAGGATCTCCTGGCGGGAGCGCAGGACGAGCGGCGAGTTGGCGCGCTTGTAGACCTTGACGCCCTTGTTCACGGCCGCGGGTCGCGAGTCGCGGGACCCGTGGGACAGGACGAGATAGCTGCCGGGCGGTACGGCGTCCCGAAGTGTGGCCACGATGCGCCCGGGATCGTCGGACTTGGTGATGAAGTGCATGATCGCCACGAGCAGCACGGCCACGGGCTTGGAGAAGTCGAGGTGCTCCTGGATCTCCGGGGACTTCAGGATCTCCTCGGGCTGGCGCAGGTCTCCTGAGGAGACCAGGACCTCGTTACGGGCCCCGCGAAGGAGCGCCCTGGCATGCGCGAGGACGATCGGGTCGTTGTCGACGTAGACGACGCGTGCCTCTGGCGCGATCTGGTGGACCACCTCGTGGACGTTGCCCCGCGTGGGCAGTCCGGTGCCGATGTCCAGGAACTGCTCGATGCCCGTCTCGGCCAGGAACCTGACGGCCCGGCCGAGGAAGGCGCGGTTCTCCCGGGCGGCCACGCGCACCTCGGGAGCGATCGAGAGGATCTCCTCGGCGGCGGCACGGTCGGCGGCGAAGTTGTCCTTCCCGCCGAGGTAGTAGTCGTACAACCTGGCGACGCTCGGAGTGTCGACGTCGATGCCCCGCCCCGCCCACTCTTCTTCCGCCATGTTCACCCTTCGTCAGAACAGCCGTGAAGATCCTTACCCGAGCGTAATGCGGTATCTGCGGATATAAATAGGTTTTTGTGAGAAGAACGCCGGAAGCCCAGGTCGCCCTGGGCTTCCGTGTCATCTATTCGTGCCCGGCCGTCCGGCCGGGCCCCGTCGCCGGCGTCATCCGTCCACTCCCCGAGGCGGGCGCCGCTCTGGGGGACTACCGCCGCCAGACCTGGACCCAGTCGGACTGGCTGGTGCTGTCGCCGAGGTCGTCGGTGCCCTCGAAGACCGCGCGGTACTGGCCGCTCCTGGAGGCGCGGGCCTGGGCCTTGAACCTGCCTCTCCAGTCGGTGTCGGCGGAGGTGACCCACTTCCAGGCGCTGGAGCCGCTGGGACGGAAGTAGATCGTCACCTCCTCGCCGCGCACGCTCTTCCAGCGGTCGTCGATGTCGGCCTGAAGGCGGCCGGTGAAGTAGACCCAGCGGCCCTTGCGGATCGCGCCCGGGTCGGCCGAGAAGCGGGTCAGGCGGGTGTCGGCCTTGCCCTGCTCCTGCTTGACGGAGAAGTTGACCGTGTCGGTCGCCTTCTTGCCGTCCTTGTCGTAGGCGTCGGCGACGGCGAGCCAGCGACCCTCGAAGTCGTTCTCGTCGAAGCTCGTGGTGAAGCGCCACAGGTCACCGTCGTGGATGATCTTAGGCTCCGCCGCGTCCAGAGCGCGGAACCGGTCGGAGACCGGCTTGAGGCGAAGCTCGACGCGGGTGGCCTCGGTGGTGCGGACCTCGATCGTGACCCTCGTGTCCTCGCCGCTCTTCACGACGACCGGGTTCGGGTCCACGCTGTCGATGCGCACGCTGAGGGCGGTGCGCTCGGCGGAGGCCGTGCCGGCGGACAGGAGCAGCGAGCCGCCTACAGCTGCGGACAGGAGGCCGATGGCGATTCGTTTCATCAAGACGTTTTCCCTCTCCCCGTTGCGAGAAGCGTCAGGGGTGATCGCTTCCACCCGTATAAGACGAGAAGCTCAATAGAAATGTTGCTAAAAATCTTGAAAAAGGCAGGATAAAGTTTTTGTAAGCCGATGTTCGGCGGTAAGTGTGCAGGTGGCGATCCTGCCGAAGGGGCGCCCCGCCCTTCGGGCTCGACGGGAGACATGTCCGTTTTGCCGGAAATGGGATTGAGGTAGGAGACCGGTCCCGGGCGGCGGGAGCGGGACGCCGGGATGACACCCCGGTGGTGGACGGCCGATAGCGTTTCCCCCATGAGTGCCACCATCGTCGCCAAGGACCTCGCCGCGGGACACGGCGACCGCGCGTTGTTCTCCGGGCTGGAGCTGGTCGTCGCCCCCGGCGACGTGGTCGGCCTGGTCGGGATGAATGGGGCGGGCAAGTCCACCCTGATGCGGATCCTGGCCGGCCTGCTGCCTCCCGAGCACGGCTCGGTACGGCTCAGCCCGCCTTCGGCGGCGGTCGGCTACCTGCCGCAGGAGCGGGAGCGCCGGGCGGACGAGACGATCGCGGCCTTCCTCGCCAGACGGACCGGGGTGGCCGCGGCCCAGCGCGCGCTGGACACCGCGACCGAAGGCCTGGTCGAGGGGCGTCCCGGCGCCGACGACGACTACGCCGTCAGCCTGGAGAGGTGGCTCGCCCTGGGGGGAGCCGACCTGGAGGATCGCGCCGAGGGGGTCGTCGCCGAGCTCGGCTTGGCGGTTGACCTGGACCGGCCCATGACGGCGCTCTCCGGCGGCCAGGCGGCTCGGGCGGGGATGGCCTCCCTGCTGCTCAGCCGCTACGACATCTTCCTGCTGGACGAGCCCACCAACGACCTCGACCTGGAGGGGCTGGAGCGGCTGGAGCGCTTCGTCGCCGACCTGCGCGCCGGGACGGTGCTGGTCAGCCACGATCGCGAGTTTCTGGCCAGGACGGTGAACCGGATCGTCGAACTCGACCTCCTCCAGCAGCGGATCGGGGTGTACGGCGGCGGCTACGAGGCCTACCTCGCCGAGCGCGAGGTCGCCCGGCAGCACGCGCGCAACGAATACGAGGAGTACGCCGGCACCGTGGCCGCGCTCAAGCAGCGCGCCGGCATGCAACGCGCCTGGATGGAGAAGGGCGTCAAGAACGCGCGGCGCAAGGCGACCGACGGTGACAAGATCGGCCGGAACTTCCGCACCGAGGCGACCGAGAAGCAGGCCGCCAAGGCCCGCCAGACCGAGCGGATGATCGAACGGCTGGAGGAGGTCGAGGAGCCCCGCAAGGAGTGGGAGCTCCGGATGGAGATCGCCGTGGCTCCCCGGGCCGGGGCGGTCGTGGCCACCCTGCGCGGGGCCGTGGTCCGGCGGGGCGCCTTCAGCCTCGGTCCGGTGGACCTGCAGATCGGCTGGGCCGAGCGGGTGGCGATCACCGGCGCCAACGGCTCGGGCAAGTCCACGCTGCTCGCCACGCTCCTGGGTCGCCTGCCGCTGGAGGAGGGGAACACCGCGCTCGGCTCCGGAGTGATCGTCGGCGAGGTGGACCAGGCTCGAGGGCTGTTCCTCGGCGACGAACCGCTGATGGACGCCTTCGCCGCCGCCGCGCCGGACATGACTCCCGCCGACGTGCGCACCCTTCTCGCCAAGTTCGGGCTGCGTGCCGCCCACGTGCTGCGGCCGGCGGCCACCCTGTCGCCCGGTGAGCGGACCCGCGCCGCGCTCGCGCTGCTCCAGGCCCGGGGAGTGAACCTCCTCGTCCTCGACGAGCCGACCAACCATCTGGACCTGGCCGCCATCGAGCAGCTGGAGTCAGCGCTCGCCTCCTATACCGGCACGCTCCTGCTGGTCACCCATGACCGGCGGATGCTGGGCGCGGTGCACACCACCCGGCACATCCACCTCGATGCCGGCCGGATCGCGGAGATGTAGGCCCGAACGGCGGAGATGTAGGCCCGGACGGCAGCCCGCCTTCCATCGGTGACGGCGCGGTGCGGGCGGGACGCCGAGGAGGATGACGAAGCGCGGGAGACGTGCGATGGTTTTCGCAAATGCCCGCAAATATTTGCGTCTTATGTCGTATGGTTTCGTCATGACGCGACGGCTTGCAGAGGTGGCCAAGAAGGTCGGCATGAGCGAAGCGACGGTCAGTCGCGTGCTCAACGGGAAGCCCGGGGTGTCCGAGGCGACGCGGGAGGCCGTGCTCACGGCGCTCGACGTGCTCGGCTACGAGCGGCCGACCCAGTTGCGCGGAGACCGGGCGAGGCTGGTGGGCCTCGTCCTCCCCGAGTTGCAAAACCCCATCTTCCCGGCATTCGCCGAGGTGGTCGGGGGCGCGCTGGCCCAGCAGGGGTTCACCTCGGTGCTGTGCACCAGGACGCTGGGCGGGGTCTCCGAGGCGGAATACGTGGACCTGCTCCTGCAGCAGCAGGTGTCGGGCGTGGTGTTCGCCGGGGGACTTTTCGCCCAGGCCGATGCCTCCCACGACCACTACGCGCTGCTGCTGGAGCGCCGGCTGCCGACCGTGCTGGTCAACGCCGCCGTGGAGCACCTCGCCTTCCCCCAGGTCTCCTGCGACGACGTGGCTGCCGCGGAGATGGCGCTCGGACACCTGCGCTCGCTCGGCCACGAGAGGATCGGGATGGTGCTCGGGCCGCCGGACCACGTGCCTTCGCGGCGCAAGCTCGAGGCGGCCGGCCTGCCCCTCGAGTTCGTCGAGCACACCATGTTCTCCCTGGAAGGCGGGCACGCGGCGGCGGCCCGGCTGATACGGCGAGGCGTGACCGGTCTCATCTGCGCCAGCGACGTCATGGCGCTGGGCGCCATCCGGGCGACGCGCCGGGCGGGGCTGTCGGTGCCCGGCGACATCTCGGTGATCGGCTACGACGACTCCGCCCTGATGAACTGCACCGACCCGCCGCTGACCACCCTGCGCCAGCCGATCGACGCGATGGGCCGCGCGGTCGTCGACCTCCTCGCCGCCCAGATCGACAAGGCCCTGGTCCCGGCCGACGAGCTGCTCTTCGAACCCGAGCTGGTGGTCAGGGCCTCGACGGGCCCCGTCAAGCGTTGAGGCGTCGCACGGCGGGCGGGATCTGCGGCTCCCGTCCGCCATGCCGTGCCCGCGTCCACACCGGCGGACCATCGGCTATCCGGTCATCATCAGTCGTTATCTTGCGGCGACGCATTTCAACGTTACGGACATCTGTCGCAGACGACGTCACGAGCGTCCGGCAGAGCCGGGATCCTCGTCATCGGAGCGGTCCTTCCTGCTGTGGTGCCCGCAGTCTGCGAGGGATGGCTTGCGGTCCGGTCGGCCTTCCGCCGCAGAGGAGTATCAGCGTCCCGTGGCGGGGAAGGAGCCCGAAGCAGGAGGTGGATGTCATGGAAGCGCTGGGAATCGACATCGGCGGCTCGGGGATCAAGGGGGCGCCGGTGGACATCGTCAAAGGCGAGCTGACGCGGGAGCGTCTGCGGATCCCGACACCCGTCCCCGCCGCTCCCAAGGCGGTCGCCGCGGTGGTCGCGCAGATCGTCGAGCACTTCGGCTGGGCCGGGCCGGTCGGCGTGACCTTCCCCGGAGTCGTGGTCGACGGGATCACGAGGACGGCCGCCAACGTGGACCAGTCGTGGATCGGCGAGGACGCGCGGGCGCTGTTCGCCAAGGTGACGGGTATGCCGGTGACGGTGCTCAACGACGCCGACGCCGCGGGCCTGGCCGAGATGGAGGTCGGTGCGGGTCGGGGCAGGAACGGCGTGGTGCTGATGCTGACCTTCGGCACCGGCATCGGCAGCGCCCTGTTCGTCGACGGTCACCTGGTGCCCAACACCGAGCTCGGGCACCTGGAGATCAGGGGCAAGGACGCCGAGAAGCGGGCCTCCGACCACGCCCGTGAGGACCACGAGCTGAGCTGGGACAAGTGGGCGGGGCGGGTGGAGGAGTATCTGCAGCGCGTCGAGGCGCTCTTCTCCCCCTCACTGATCATCATCGGCGGCGGCGTCAGCAAGAAGTCGGAGAAGTTCCTGCCCAAGGTGGAGGTGCGCACCCCGGTCGTGCCCGCCACCCTGCAGAACGAGGCCGGCATCGTGGGTGCGGCCATGGCGGCCGCGAAATTGTAGGAGCTTATGCGTCATATGCCGGAAAGGCCGTTCATATTTTGATCTTCCTTTGACGGACACGCTCTCCAGTCTGGGTAGGTAGTGATCGTTATCAAGATCACTTCTGCTGGAGGCGGGGGACGTGATGCGATCGACGGTGAGGGTGACTCGCTGGGCTGTGACTGCGGGGGTGGCGGCCGTCATGACCGCGGGTGCGGCGTGGCCGCCTCCGGCCGCGGGAGACGACCAGGAGGTGCACCTGTCGCCCTACCGGGTGATGCCCGGGCAGAACGTCGAGATCGCGCTGGAGTGTGACGGGCCCGCCCTCGCCGAGTCGGCGGCCTTCCAGGACCCCGTGGAACTCGACGCCGGTCCGGGCTTCCAGGGCGGCGCGGGGTTCGAGGAGGACGGGTCCGAGGGGTTCGGAGGTGGATTCGACGACGGGTCCGGCGGGTTCGGGGACGGCCCCGGGGATGGATTCGACGATGGGTCCGGCGGGTTCGGAGACGGCCCCGAGGGTGGATTCGACGACGGGCCGGCCATCGCGTTGGGCTGGGCGCAGGTGGACTACGACGCGCCGAGGGGACCGTACGGTGTGGAGGTGGAGTGCCAGGGAGACGGCGGCACCCGCTACGGAGAGATCTTCGTGGTCGACGGCTTCGGCCCCGACACCGGCGGCGGCGCTCTCGCGCTGGCCAAGGACGCGGCGGCGCACGACGCGCCGGGCGCGAGGGGGGCGGCGCCGGGCGCCGTGACGGACTGGGCGATCGGTGCGGCCGCCGTACTGGCCGGGGCCGGTGGACTGATGCTCATCAGACGCCTGCGGGCCGCGGGACGTGGCTGATCTCCGGACGGCGACGGCCTTGGGGCTCGGCGCCGTCCTGCTGCTCGCGGGCTGCAGGGCCCCGACCGGCAGGCAGGCCGATCCCGCCCTGGTCCGCGCCCTGCCGATCGTCGCGCCCGCCGCGCCGCGGCCGGGTGCGACCGTCGTCGCCGCCCGGCAGGGAAGAGGCGGGTGGCCTCAGACGCTGCCCCGGCTTCCGGGCGCGTCCGATCCGGTGGCGCTCGTGGTGCCGCGCGCGGATGTGAACGCCCCCGTCACCCTGATCGAGTCCGCCGAGGACGGGACCCTGGAGCCGCCGTCCCTCGACCAGGCCGACCTGGTCGGCTGGGACCGCCTGGGGCCGACTCCGGGCGAGCCGGGTTCCGCGGTGATCGTCGGCCATCTCGACACCAGGACCGGGCCTGCCGTGTTCGCCGGGCTGTCGCGGGTGCGCAAGGGGGACGCGGTGGTGGTGACGCGCGCGGACCGGACCGCGGTGGTCTTCCGGGTGTCGGCGATCGAGCGGGTCAGCAAGACCGCCTTCCCGGTGAAGAAGGTCTACGGCTCCCCGCCACGTCCGGCGATCAGGCTCGTGACCTGCGGCGGCGACTATGACGCCGAGCGTCACTCCTACGAGGACAACACGATCGTCTACGGCGAGCTCGCCGGCTGGTACCGCCTGTCGGACTTCCCGCGCGCCTGACCGGCCGGGCGAGGACTTTGAAACTTTCATCGGACCGGAAAGGCGTTCGGTGAGGTCAGAGACGGGGGCGGTCCCGGTGGGGTGCCCCCGCCGCACAACAGGCTGTACACGCGCGTGAAACATCCGGACTATGGGAGCGCTCCCACTTTCGTCCTGGAGATGATCACTGATGAGAGCTCTTCCGCGCCGCCGAGTCTGGCGCAATCGGGCGGTGACCACGGCCGCCCTGCTGGTGGCCGCCACCGGCCTCGCCGCCGGGCAGGCCGGCACGGCGCACGCCGCGGTCTCGTGCGACGTCGCCTACAGCACCAACGCCTGGCAGGGCGGCTTCACCGCCAACGTCGGCATCAAGAACCTCGGTGACGCGCTCACCGGCTGGACCCTCGGCTTCACCTTCCCCGGCACCCAGAAAGTCCAGCAAGGTTGGTCGGCGACCTGGAGCCAGAGCGGCGACCAGGTCACCGCGAAGAACCTCGACTGGAACGGCGACCTCGCCACCGGCGCGTCGACCAGCGTCGGTTTCAACGGGTCGTGGAGCGGGAGCAACCCCAAGCCCACCTCCTTCACGGTCAACGGCGTCACCTGCGGTGGGCAGCCGCCGGTGAACCAGGCCCCGACGGTCAGCCTGACCAGCCCGGCCGGCGGCGCCGCCATCCCGGCGGGCTCCGCCGTACCGCTCGCCGCGACGGCCGGCGACGACGGCGCGGTCGGCAAGGTCGAGTTCTACATCGACGGCGTCCTGGTCAACACCGACATCTCCGCCCCGTACGCCTACTCCGCGACGGGCGTGACGGCGGGCGACCACACCGCCAGGGCGAAGGCCTACGACAACGGGACCCCGGTGCTGTCCGGGGAGAGCGCCGAAGTCCCCTTCACGGTGGGCTCCGACGGCGGCACCGCGTCGATCGTCGCCTCCGCGACCTCGGTCAGCGTCCCCGAGGGCGGCTCCAAGACGGTCGGCTTCAGGCTCGGCAAGGCGCCCGCGAGCAACGTCACGGTCAACCTGACCAAGACGGGCGACGCCGACCTGACCATCACTCCGTCCACGCTCACCTTCACCCCGGCCAACTGGAACACGGCGCAGAACGTGACCGTATCGGCCGCCCAGGACGCCGACCAGACCGACGGCACCGCCACGATCGCGGCCGCGGCCGCCGGGCACACCGGCGTCTCCATCACCGCGACCGAGTCCGACGACGACGTCGTCACGCCGCCCGGCGAACACGTCGAGAACCCGTACGCCGGGGCCACCGGCTACGTCAACCCCGACTGGTCGGCCAAGGCCGCGGCGGAGCCGGGCGGCGACGCGGTCGCCGACATCTCGACCGGCGTGTGGCTGGACCGCATCGCCGCCATCGAAGGCACCGCCTCGGCCAAGGGCCTGCGAGCCCACCTGGAGGAGGCACTCAAGCAGGACGCGGCCAACGGCGGCAAGCCGCTGACGATCCAGTTCGTCATCTACAACCTGCCCAACCGCGACTGCTCGGCGCTGGCCTCTAACGGAGAGCTGCTCATCGCCCAAAATGGCCTGAACCGCTACAAGACCGAGTACATCGACCCGATCGCCGCCATCATGGCCGAGCCGAAGTACGCCGCGCTCCGGATCTCGACGGTCATCGAGATCGACTCGCTGCCCAACCTCATCACCAACCTCAACGTGCCCAAGTGCGCCGAGGCCAAGTCGAGCGGCGCCTACGTCGACGGCATCCGGTACGCCCTGAACAAGCTGCACGCGATCAAGAACGTCTACACCTACATCGACGCCGGGCACCACGGCTGGCTGGGCTGGGACACCAACCTCGGTCCGTCGGCCGACCTGTTCGCGAGCACCGTCTCCGGCACCACGGCCGGATTCGACAGCGTCGACGGCTTCATCACCAACACCGCCAACTACTCGGCTCTGCGCGAGCCGTACTTCACCATCAACACCACCGTCAACGGTCAGTCGGTCCGCCAGTCGAAATGGGTCGACTGGAACTTCTACGTCGACGAGCTGACCTACGCCCAGGCCTTCCGGACCCTGCTCATCCAGAAGGGCTTCAAGCCGGGCCTCGGCATGCTGATCGACACCTCCCGTAATGGATGGGGCGGTACGGCCCGCCCGACCGGTCCCAGCGCCTCCACCGACCTCAACGCCTTCGTCAACCAGTCGCGGGTGGACCGGCGCATCCACGTCGGCAACTGGTGCAACCAGAGCGGCGCCGGCCTCGGCGAACGCCCGCAGGCCAGTCCCGCCGCCGGCCTGGACGCCTACGTCTGGATCAAGCCCCCGGGCGAGTCGGACGGCGCCAGCGAGTTCATCCCCAACGACGAGGGCAAGGGCTTCGACCGGATGTGCGACCCCACCTACACCGGCAACGAGCGCAACGGCAACAGCCTGACCGGCGCCCTGCCCAACTCCCCGCTCGCCGGCCAGTGGTTCTCGGCGCAGTTCCGCGAGCTGCTCAAGAACGCCTACCCCGCTCTCCCGTGATCCCCTGATCCCCGGGCCTCCGCTTCGGCGGGGCACCGGGCGATCCGTGACCGACGAGCACGGCCCCGCCGTCCCCGCGAGGGAACGGCGGGGCCGTCCTCCTTCCGGCCCTTTCCGGGGCTGGGATCGCCGGGGTCGCGAGGGCGGTGCACGCCGTACGGGCGAATATTGGGATGCGGCGGCGCGGAGGCTCGGGCACGATGGGCGGTTGGCTCCTGACTTGCGGGCTGAAAGTACTCTGGAAGCAGTATGGGAACGCCTCCGTTGACATCTCCACTCGCCGACCTCCACACGCGCCTGCCCGAGCTCACGCTGCGTGACCAGCGGCGGCTTCGGCGCCGGCTCGACGGCGCTCGCAAGGTCAGAAACCGCGCCGCGCAGCAGAAGATCGCCGCGGAGATCGCCTCCGACATCGAGAAGGCCGAACGCAGGGTGGCCGCCCGCCGTGCCGGGGTGCCCGCGATCACCTACCCGCAGGCGCTGCCGGTCAGCCAGCGCAAGGACGACATCCTCGAGGCGATCCGCGACCACCAGGTCGTGATCGTCGCCGGTGAGACCGGTTCCGGCAAGACGACCCAGCTGCCGAAGATCTGCCTGGAGCTGGGCAGAGGCGTCAGGGGCCTGATCGGGCACACCCAGCCCCGCAGGATCGCCGCCAGGACCGTGGCCGAACGCGTCGCCGAGGAGCTGGACACGCAGCTCGGCGACGCCGTGGGCTACAAGGTGCGCTTCACCGACCAGGTGAGCGACGGCACGCTCGTCAAGGTGATGACGGACGGCATCCTGCTGGCCGAGCTGCAGACCGACCGCGACCTCGCGCAGTACGACACGTTGATCATCGACGAGGCGCACGAGCGCAGCCTCAACATCGACTTCATCCTCGGCTATCTCAAGCAGCTCCTCCCGAAGCGGCCGGACCTGAAGATCATCATTACCTCGGCCACCATCGACCCGGAGCGTTTCTCCAGGCACTTCGGCGACGCCCCGATCGTCGAGGTCTCCGGCCGCACCTACCCGGTCGAGGTCCGATACCGTCCGGTCGGCGAGGACGACGACCAGATCCAGGCGATCAGCAACGCCGTGGACGAGCTGTGCGCCGAGGGGCCGGGCGACATCCTGGTCTTCCTCAGCGGCGAGCGGGAGATCCGCGACACCGCCGACGCGCTGTCCAAGCGCAAGGACGCCGAGATCCTCCCGCTGTACGCCCGGCTGTCGGCGGCCGAGCAGCACCGGGTCTTCCAGCGGCACTCCGGCCGCCGGGTCGTGCTGGCCACCAACGTGGCCGAGACATCGCTGACCGTGCCCGGCATCAAATACGTGGTCGATCCCGGATTCGCCCGCATCTCCCGCTACAGCCACCGCACCAAGGTCCAGCGACTGCCCATCGAGGCGATCTCCCAGGCCTCGGCCAACCAGCGCAAGGGCCGCTGCGGCCGTGTCTCCGAAGGCGTCTGCATCCGGCTTTACGAGGAGGACGACTTCCTCACCCGGCCGGAGTTCACCGACCCGGAGATCCTGCGCACCAACCTCGCCTCGGTCATCCTGCAGATGACCTCCATCGGCCTGGGCGACATCGGGGCCTTCCCCTTCGTCGAGCCGCCGGACCAGCGCCAGGTGAAGGACGGCTACGACCTGCTCCAGGAGCTGGGCGCGTTCGACCAGGCCAAGCAGATGACCCCGCTCGGCCGCAAACTGGCGGGGCTGCCGGTCGATCCCCGTCTGGCCCGCATGGTGCTGGAGGCCGACCACAACGGCTGCGTCCGCGAAGTCATGGTCATCGCCGCCGCGCTGTCCATCCAGGACCCGCGCGAGCGGCCCGCCGACAAGCAGCAGGCCGCCGACGACAAGCACCGCCGCTTCGCCGACAAGGAGTCGGACTTCGTCTCCTACCTCAACCTGTGGGAATACCTCCAGGAGCAGCAGAAGGAGCTGTCCTCCAGCGCCTTCCGCCGGTTGTGCAAGGCCGAGTTCCTCAACTACCTGCGCGTACGCGAGTGGCAGGACGTCTACAGCCAGCTCCGCCAGATGTCGAAGTCCCTCGGCATCACACTGAACAGCACCCCCGGCGACGAGCAGAAGATCCACGCCTCCCTGCTGGCCGGCCTGCTGTCCCACCTCGGCGTCAAGGACATCGACAAGAAGACGACCAACGACGGCCCCCGCCGTCCCATCACCGAATACATCGGCGCCCGCAACGCCCGGTTCGCCATCTTCCCCGGTTCCGCACTGGCCAAGAAGCAGCCGCTGTGGGTGATGTCCGCCGAACTCGTGGAGACCTCCCGGCTCTGGGCCCGCGTCAACGCCAAGATCGAGCCAGAGTGGGTCGAGCCGCTCGCCCAGCACCTGATCAAACGCACCTACTCCGAGCCGCACTGGGAGAAGAACCAGGGTGCGGTGATGGCCTACGAGAAGGTCACGCTGTACGGCGTGCCGATCGTGGTGCAGCGGAAGATCAACTATGGCCGCATCGACCCCGAGCTGAGCCGGGAGCTGTTCATCCGGCACGCCCTGGTCGAAGGCGACTGGGAGACCCACCACGCGTTCTTCCGGGAGAACCGCAAGCTCCTCGAAGAGGTCGAGGAGCTGGAGGAGCGGGCCCGCCGTCGCGACATCCTGGTCGACGACGAGACGCTGTTCGACTTCTACGACCAGCGCGTCCCCCAGGACGTCGTCTCGGGCCGCCACTTCGACTCCTGGTGGAAGAAGGCCAGGACGACCCAGCCCGACCTGCTCAGCTTCGAGAAGTCGATGCTGATCAGCGAGTCGGCGGGTGACGTCAGCCAGCGCGACTACCCCGACGTGTGGCGCCAGGGCGGCCTGCGCTTCCCCCTGACCTACCAGTTCGAGCCCGGCACCGACGCCGACGGCGTCACCGCGCACATCCCGCTGGCCCTGCTCAACCAGGTGAACGTCGAGGGCTTCGACTGGCAGATCCCCGGCCTGCGCGAGGAGCTGCTCACCGCGTTGATCCGGGCCCTGCCCAAGAACATCCGGCGCAACTTCGTGCCCGCCCCCAACTACGCCAAGCAGGTGCTCCAGCGGGCGAAACCCACCCAGGAGCCGCTGCTCGCGGTGCTGGAACGGGAGCTGCTCGACCTGACCGGCGTCCAGGTGCCGCGCGAGGCGTGGCAGCTCGACCTGGTCCCCGACCACCTGAAGATCACCTTCCGGGTGGTCGACGGCCGTAAGCACAAGCTGGCCGAGAGCAAGGACCTGGCCGACCTCAAGCGGCGTCTGGCCCCCAAGCTCCGCCAGACCCTCTCCAGGGCCGCCGACGGGCTGGAGAAGTCGGGCCTGACCACATGGAACGTGGGGGAGCTGCCCAAGACCTTCGAGCAGCGCCGGATGAAGGCCTACCCGGCGCTGGCCGACGAGGGCGCCACCGTCGCCGTGCGGATGTTCGACACCGAGGCCGAGCAGCGCCGCGCCATGTGGGAGGGCACCCGCAAGCTGCTGCTGCTCAACACCCCGTCCCCGGCCAAGTGGGTGCTCGGCCGCCTGGACAACCAGGCCAAGCTCGCCCTCAGCCGCAGCCCGCACGCCGGGGCCACCGCCCTGTTCGACGACTGCATCGCCTGCGCCGCCGACGAGCTCATGAGCGAGTACGGCGGGCCGGTCTGGGACGAGTCCGCCTTCACCGCCCTGCACGACAAGGTCCGCGCCGAGCTCTTCGACACCACCGCCGAGGTGGTCGCCAGGGTGGAGGGCATCCTCAAGGTCTGGCACTCGATCGCCACCCTGCTGCCCGAGAGCCGCTCCACCCCCGCGGTCGAGGACATCCGCGACCAGGTGGCCGACCTGGTCTACCCGGGCTTCGTCACCGACACCGGATACAAGCGCCTGCCGGACCTGCTCCGCTATCTCAAGGCGGCCCAGCGGCGGCTGGAGAAGTTTCCCGACGACCGGCTCCGCGACGAGGAGCGGATGCACCAGATCCACGACCTCGAAGACGACTACCACGACCTGGTGGAGAAGCTCCCTCCGGCCCGCCGTACCGACGACGACGTCCGCCGGATCCGCTGGATGATCCAGGAGCTCAGGGTCAGCTATTTCGCCCAGACTCTCGGCACGCCGTACTCGATCTCCGACAAGCGCGTCCGCAAGGCCATGGACCAGCTCTGAGGCTCATCGGCGGCTCGGAGCCCGGGCGGTGACGCTCGTCCGGCCGCCCTTGAGCACTCATGTGCGAGATTCGGTACGGCTGTGCGATCGCCAGGCCCCGGACATGAGAGAACCCGCCACGGTCGTGAAGGCGTGCCGTCGCGGGTTCGGGAAAAGGCGGACTACAGGAAGATCGAGGTGTCCAGCTCGAAATCGACCGGGGCGGGGATCCGGATCGGCTTGCCCACCTCGACCCGGGTCATGCTCCGATAGGTGCCGTCTTCGGGGTCGCTGAGAACGGTGATCGTCGGAGGGACGACCACGGGGTCGATGATCATCGTGATCGGAATGCCGCAACCCGCGTAGATCCTGGGCTTCGAGATGCGGTCCATCTCCATGCTCCCGGGCGAGACGACCTCGGCGACCATGATCAGCCCTGAGGAGAGGATCTCCCGCTCGCCCCAGAGGGGAGCCTCCACGGGCACCAGGCAGTAGTCGGGGATCACGGTGTCACGTGGGCCCTCGATGCAAACGTCGACGTCGCCCGAGAAGCTCTCCCATCCATTGGCGTCTTCCACGGGGATCAAGGCTCGGCCGAGCCGTCTGGCGATGCGGGCGTGGCCAGGGGTTCCAGAAGGACTCAAAATCAGATTCCCATCAATGATCTCGGCCCTGAGGCGGAGAGTGGAGGGAAGGGATTCGAAGAACTCTCTCGGAGTGATCGGTGCCGGGGAGGGCTCGGGGATCTCGGGGGCCTCGGGGGGAGTGTGCCGGGGGAGTCGTCCCTGCGCTGTCATCACCATGGGTTCGTTTCCCTTCGTGTTCGAACAAACACGCTAAGTGTTGCATGGGATTCCCTGGGAAAGGCGAGTCATGCGCCACGGTTATGGGCCATGGTCATGGGATCCGGCATGGGCTCCGGTCATGGGTTCGGCACCGGTGGCCGTCACACCCGCCCGGGTCGGCGTGGCCTCGCCGTACTCCCATAGGATCGGTGGGCCGAGCGAAGGGGAGGCGACGTGGTCCGGGCGCTGGTGTTCGATGTCGGGGAGACGCTGATCGACGAGACGCGGATCTGGTCGCGGTGGGCCGACCGGGTCGGCGTCACCCGGTTCACGATGCTCGGTGTGCTGGGCGGCATGGCCGCGCTCGACAGGTCCTTCGAGGAGGCCTTCCAGATCGTCAGGCCCGGGTTCGACGTCGAGGCCGAGCAGGAGGCCTGGAAGCGGGACGATCCCGACGGGCTCCGGGTCGATTTCGACGCCGACGACCTCTACCCCGACGTACGGCCCGGCCTGGCCGCGCTGCGCGGCCTGGGATACGAGCTGATCATCGCGGGCAACCAGCCGCCGCAGGCCTACGACGCGCTGGCCGCGATGGACCTGCCGGTCGACGCGATCCACACCTCCGACGGCTGGGGCGTCTCCAAGCCCGACCCGGGGTTCTTCGCCAAGGTCGTCGCGGTGTCGGGCCGGGAGCCCGGCGAGCTCCTCTACGTCGGCGACCGCCTCGACAACGACGTCCGGCCCGCCCGCGCGGCCGGGATGCGGACCGCCCTGATCCGCCGTGGTCCCTGGGGCCACCTGCACGCGGCACGTCCCGAGGCGGGGGAGGCCGACCTCGTCGTCGACGACTTCCCCCACCTCGTCAGGGCGCTGACGGCCGAGCCGGCCGGCTGATCGCCGGGCCCGGCGGTCACGGGCCGGGCGTCAGGCGTCGGGGTCGATGTGGACGGCGCGTTCCTCGGCCGACAGGTCGCCGTCGTCGGGGCCGACGTCCCGGGCGTACTCCTCGGACGTCTCGTCCGGCCCGATGCCCTCGTCCGGCGCCACCAGACGGTTCTCGTCGCGCGGGGCCCGCTCGCGGTCGGGGGCCTCGCGCCACAGGCGCTCGTCCAGAGTGTCCCGGTGGCGGGGATCGTTCTCACGGATCTCGTGGTCGAGGCCGAGATCGTCGGTCCACTCCTCGACCTCGATCGCCTGCTCGTCGCTCAGACCCTTACGGTCTGGGGGCATTTCACTCATATCGCCGCCCTACCCGTTCTGCGGCCGAAAACCCCGGTCACCGACCGGCCGCGGACCCGATGATCGACCGCGGGTCGGCCGCTCCGGCCAGAACCCCCGAGGGCAGCACGTCGATCAGGTGGGCGTGGCCGAAGGCCGAGCCGTACGGCATGGCGCCGACGGGGTGACCCCGCTCGCGCAGGCCCTCGCCCCATGAGCCGCCGTCCTCCACCTCGACCACCGCCTGGTCGGGGGCGTCCCAGGTGTCGAATCCGGTGCCGCCGGAGGCCAGTCTCCAGCGGGCGGCGCCGACGGCCTCGCCGGGCGTCTGGGCGTGGGCGAGCAGACGGGTCAGGACCTGGAGCAGGATCTGTGGCTGGGCGTCGCCGCCCATGGTGCCCACGACCGAGCGGAGCGACCCGTCGGGCCGGGTGACCAGCGCGGGGGCCAGGGTGTGCGGGGGACGGCGCCGGGGGCCGTACTCGGCGGGATGGCCCGGCGCCAGGGAGAACCCGATGCCTCGGTTGTGCAGGTTGATGCCGGTGCGTGGCTCGAAGACCAGGCTGCCGAAGCCGGCGGCGTTGGACTGGATCAGCGAGACGCCCATGCCGTCGCCGTCCACCGCGCACAGATAGGTGGTGTCGCCCGCCGCGGTGAGGTCGCGCACCGCGACCCGCCCGGCCGGGTCGATCAGGGCGCGGCGCGCGGCGGCCGACTCCAGCACGTCGCCGACGGCCGCGCCGTCGAACAACACGTCCGGCCGGTCGTGCCCGGCCATCCGCGCGGCCTCCACCAGTAGGTGGGCCCAGAGCGGGTCGGCCGGGTCGGCGGGCAGGTCAAGACCTTCGACGATGCCGAGGGCCAGAGCCAGCAGGTATCCCTGCGAGTTGGGCGGCATGGTCCACACGTCGTGCCCGAAGGCCCGTGCCCGGAGCGGCTCCACCCATTCCGCGCTCGTGCGGGCCAGATCGTCCTCGGCGTACTCGCCGCCGCCGACGGCGAGCAGTCCCTCGCCGAACTCGCCGAGATAGAACCCTTCCCGGCCGCCGGCCAGGGCTTCCAACGCCCGTGCCACTCCAGGGCGCCGGATCAGGTCACCGGCCCGCCGGGCCGGGGCGAAGTCCTCGCACAGCGGCCCGACCGTCTCCAGACCGGGCACCATCAGCGGCGAGGCGGGGAATCCGTCACGGGCGTGCCCGATCGCCGGGGCCAGCACCTCGGCCGTCGTCAGCCTGCCGTACCGCTCGTGCAGGGCCAGCCAGCCGTCGGCGCAGCCGGGCACCGGAGCCGAGCGGATGTCGTGGCGGTGCGGCATGCGGTCGTGCCCCTCGGCGCGCAGCCGCTCGGGGTCGGCGCCGGATCCCGCCCGCCCGGACGCGTTGAGCGCCGCCGGCGTGCCGGTTCCCTCATGAACGAGTGCGAACAGGTCGCCGCCCAGCCCGCACATGTGCGGTGCGGTCACTGCCAGCACGGCGTTCGCCGCGATCGCCGCGTCAGCCGCCGATCCGCCCTTCTCCAGCATGGTCACGCCCGCGCCGGAGGCGAGGTGATCGACCGTGCAGACCATTCCGGAGCGCGCATAGCGGGTGTTCAGCATGACGAGAGCGTACGGCTTGCTTTACCGGCCATTGAAACTATACCGGTCAGCCGGTAAAGTTAAGATCGTGCCAAGACCGAGTTCCAAAGACCGACTTCTCGACGCCGCCGCCGAAGTGCTGCTCACCGAGGGAGCGGAATCGCTGACCCTGGAAGCCGTGGCCCGGCGCGCGGGGGTCTCCAAAGGCGGGCTTTTCTATCACTTCCCCACCAAGCAGGCCATGGTGGCCGCGATGGTCGAGCGCCTGGTCGGCGCTTTCGACGCGGCCCTCGCCGACCCCGGCCCGCGACCGGGCGACTTCCTGCGCGCCTACGTCGCCGCGACCGTTCCCGAGCGCCCGGCCGACGGCCGGGCTCCGGCCGACCGGATCACCGCGGCCCTGCTCGCGGGCGTGCTCGTCGACCCCGGCGGTCTCGCGCCCCTGCGCGAGCGCTACGCCACCTGGCAGCGCCGTCTGGCCGACGACGGCATCGACCCCGCGGTCGCCACGCTGGTCCGCCTCGCCGTGGACGGCTGGTGGGCCGCCCGCCTGCTGGGTCTGGCCGAACCCGAGGCCGGACTGCACGAGCAGGTCCGCCACCGGCTGATGGAGATGATCGACCATGCTGCGCTGTAGTGTCCGCCCGCCTTCCCCGGACGCCTCCCGCCCGGATGCCTCCTCTGACGCCTTCCACCCGGACGCCTCCCACGTCTCCTGCCCGGACGCCTCCCGCTCTGACGCCTTCCACCCGGTCGGCGTCCCCTCGCCGGACGGCCCCCTCGGCGGCCTCCGGCCGGACCTCGACGGTCTCGATGATCCCGGCGGCGCCGGCCGGCCGCCGGGCCGGCCTCTCCGGGTGACCAAGGCGCTCATGCTGGTCACCGATGTGGGCTTCCTGGTCTACTTCTCGATCACCGGCCTGGGTCTCATCCCTCCGGAGTGGGCGTTCGCCGACTACGCCGATCCGCTCATGGTCTCCTGGAACTGGTCGTTCCTCTGGATCGACGTCCTGGCCAGCGCCACCGGTCTGACCAGCCTCCACCTGGTCCGCCGAGGCGCCCGCAACGGCCCGGCGCTGATGCTCGTCTCCCTGGTCCTCACCGCGGCCTCCGGACTGATGGCCGTCGCCTTCTGGACCCTGCGCGGAGACTTCTCTCTCGCCTGGTGGATCCCCAACCTCTACCTGCTGGCCTTCCCCCTGCCCGCGATCGCCCATCTCGCCGGGCCGGTCAGGGGCGGGACACGGGCCTAACCTCTCAGGTCAATACACCTAGAAGATCACTGAAGATGTTGGGGGCTGACCTCGCCTCGAATGATGGCGGGGTCAGACTGGTGTTATGCAAGGTGAGTGGGCTGGAGAGCCGGTCGGCCCGGATGTGTGGGCCACCTGCCGGCAGCTGATCCCCGAAGGCAGCGTGTTCGCGTTTCTGGCCGAGCACCGCGAGGTGTTGTTGCCGGCCGAGATGTTCGCCGACATGTATCCCTCACCCAACGGGCGGCCGAGTATGCCGCCGCAGGTACTGGCCGCTGCGGTGCTGCTGCAGACGCTGTATGGCGTCTCGGACTTCGATGCCGTCCAGCAGTTGCGCTGTGACCTGCGCTGGAAGGCCGCCTGCGGGCTGGGGCTGCATGACAGCGCCTTCGATCCGTCGCTGCTGACCTACTTCCGGCGTCGGCTGGCCCGCTCGGCCGATCCCCAGCGGATCTTCACCGTGATCGGTGCGGTCATCGCCGCGACCGGCGTGCTGACCAGCCGGCAGCGGCGCGCACTGGACTCGGCGGTGCTGGAGGATGCGGTGGCCACCCAAGACACCGTCACCCAGCTGATCGCCGCGATCCGCCGGGTGATCCGCCAGGTGCCCGGCGCCGCGCCGATCGCCGCTGCGCAGTGCACCGCCTGCGACTACGCCGAGGCGGGCAAGCCGCGCATCGCCTGGAACGACGAGCAGGCCCGGGCGGCGCTGGTGGACGATCTGGTGGGTGATGCGATCCGGCTGCTGGCCAGCCTCCCCGAGCAGACGCTCGACCACAAGGCCACCGACGCGGTCGGCCTGCTGGCCCTGGTCGCCTACCAGGATGTGGAGCCCGCCGAGGGCTCCGACGGCCGCGACGGGCGCTGGCGCATCGCCCGGCGCACCGCACCCGACCGGATGATCTCCACCATCGATCCCGAAGCCCGGCACATCCATAAGACCCGCGCTCATCGTCAAGACGGTTTCAAAGCCCATCTGGTGGTGGAGCCCGAGACCGGCCTGTTCACCGCCGTTGCGCTGCGGCCCGGATCCGGGCCGGCCCATCACGAGGCCACCGTCGCCGCCGACCTGCTGGCCGATGAGCGGGCACCGGTGCAGGTCTTCGCCGATGCCGCCTACGACGGTGGTGATGCCCGGCGTCGCCTGCAGGCGGCTGGGCACCGGCTGGTGATCAAGCCTGCCCCGCTGCGGCCGGCCATCCCCGGCGGATTCACCCTGGACGACTTCGCCATCGATACCGTCGCCGACACGGTGAGCTGTCCTGCGGGACACACCGTCGTGCTGTCACCCGCGGCCGGGCGGCATCATCAGCGCAAGGCGTTGTTCGGTGACAGGTGCGCCTGCTGTCCGTTGCGTGAGCGGTGCACCACGGCCAAGGCCGGGCGCATCGTGACCATCCGCCCGGATCACGGCCTGATGGCCGATGCCCGCCGCCGGGCCGCCACCGATGCGACCTGGCGAGCCGACTACCGCCGCTGGAGAGCACCCGTCGAGCGCGGCGTCGCCTGGATCGTGGCGCGCGGCAACCGCCGCCTGCGCTACATCGGTGCCATCAAGAACGATGCCTGGCTCCACACCCGCGCCGCCGCCCTCAACCTTCGCCGGTTGATCAGTCTTGGACTGACCCGTATGAACGGCGCCTGGGTGATCGCCTCTGCCGGCGCATAGCGAGCAGGGGCATCGCAGTGCGAAACACCCCTCCACCAGCAAGATTTTCAGCGGCCTTCTAGTAGGGCTTGGTTAGGTGGGGACGGGCTGGGCATGTCTGGGCAACCTGCGATGGCAGGTGGGGCAGGCCCCGGCCCAACACGCCAGGAGCAGCTGCAACTCGGCGATGACCCGGTAGGTGCTCAAGCCATGGCCCGCGCTTTTGGGTTGAGCCGCTCAAGGGTGCAAAACGCGTGAGCGACCGAGACCAAGGTGACGTGGTGATACCAGCCACTCCAGGTGCGGCCCTCGAAGTGGTCCAGGCCCAGACCGGTCTTCAACTCGCGGTAGTCGTGCTCGACCCGCCAGCGGATCTTCGCCATTCTCACCAGGTGCCGCAACGGGATGTCGCCGGGCAGGGTGGACAGCCAGTACTTGGTCGGCTCCGGCTCGCCTGGCGGCCATTCAGCCAGCAGCCAGCACTCCGGCAACTCCCGGCCGGCGTGGGCGCGGCGGATCCGTACTCCCGCCGGGCGGACCCGTAGCGCGGCGAACCGGGAACGCAACGGCCCCTTGGACCCGGCCCGCCAGGTCACGGTGTGCAGCGCGCGCCGCCCGGCGGCGGTCACGATCTGCTGGGCCGAGCACGGCTTGTCCCGGTAACGCGGGACCGGCCGCCGCCCGGTCCCGCCATAGGCCGGGGCGGTGCGGCGGGCACCGGCGCCCAGCAGCGCGGTATCGGAACGCACCCCTACCACGTAGGGAATACCGCGCTCGGTCAGGCCCAGGCGGAAGGCCCCGTCTTGGCCGTAGCCCTCATCGGCGACCACCAGCGGCGCCTCCAGCCCCCAGCAGCACAGCTCATCGATCATGTCGATGACCAGTTGCCACTTGGGCACATGAGCGACGTCGGCGGGGATCCGGGCCCGGAGTCTGCGTGCCGCCACCGCGGCCGGATCTTCTGCCCGCGGCGAGGCCGCATCCCACTGCTCGGGCACGAACAGCCGCCAGTTCACCGGGCAGGAAGCGGCGTCGGTGACCAGGTGCACGCTGGGGGCGACCTGGCAGTTGGCGGTCTTGCCCAGCGCCCCGCAGTACTGCGCGGCCACGCCCGGCGACTCCTGGCCGTCCTTGACAAAGGACACATCATCGATCACCCACGCCACCGGGTTGATCGCCGCCTCCATCCGCCAGGCCAACTCGGCCAAAACCAGCTGATGCGACCAGGGGGCGTCGGTGAGGAACTGCTGCAGCCCCTGGCGATCCACGCCCAGCCGGGCCGCCATCGGCTCCATCGATTTACGCGCTCCGTCGGTCAGCAGCCCACGCACATACCGCTCGCCCCACCGCCGCTGATCAGCACGGGAGAAACAGGAGAACACCTCGGCGGCAAACGTCTCCAACCGCGCTCGTACGGCCTCAAGTTCTTGAGGGGTCATCGTCCCTCACCCCCCAACGCAGGGGACATACCGTCTCCTACCCGAGGTAACCAAGTCCTACTAGGGCGTGTATCGAAGTCCGCTGTTGACGGTACGGAACAGGTCAGAAACGCCATCATGCTGTGGCCATCCGCTACGAAGCCATCAACGAATGGCTCTGGCTGACTTCGATACAGCCCCTAGACCGTGGTGAGATCGCGGCGGCGCAAGCCGTACAGACCGAGGGCCGTCAGCGCACCGGCGAGTGCGACCAGGACCACCGTGGCCACCGGGGCGAAGGCCCCCAACGGGTGCCAGGGAAGGTGGGACAGCACCGACGTGTTCACCAGCCATCCAGGCACCCCCTGGTAGGACCCCAGGATTTGGACGAACCCGCTGTACACGAGCACGACCCAGGCCGCGCTGATGGCTCGCGGGGCGAGCCCGAGCAGCGCGGCGGGGACGGCGAGCAGCACCAACACCTCCGGGATGCGGAGCAGGCATGCCCGGATGACCTCGCCTGCGAGGGCGAGATCTCCGCTCGACGCGGCAGCGCCGGCACCGAGCGCGAAGCCGTACACCGCCAGCAGTACGGCCACGGCGAGCGCGGAGACCAGCAGGGACGACCCGAGCCACGTCGATCTGCTGGTCGGTCCGGCCAGCACTGGACCGATACGGCCACGCACCTCCTCCGCGCGGAGCCGGAGAATCGACAGGACCGCGAAGACGCCGGTGTAGAGAGACCCGGTGAACACCATGAGGCTGAGCCAGGCCCGCCCGAAGTCCGCCCCGGCGAAGATGGGGAGATCGGTGTTCGACATTCCACCAGTCATGCCGCCCAAGACGAGGCCCACGGCGACAAACGCGGCTCCCCACCAGCCGATGGCCGCCTGCTGGAGCCTCAGCGCGAGTGTGAACGGCGAGCGCAGCCAAGAAGGCGCCGAGGGCCGGCCAGGTCGCGGGGCCACCAAGGCGGCACCGAGATCTCTACGGCCCGCCAGGGCGTAGGCGCCCGCGACCAGGAGCCCGGCGAGAAGAGCAGAAAGACCGAGCGGCCACCAACGATCGCCGGCCAGCACCCGGGCCTGCTGTGACCAGCCGATCGGGGACAGCCAGAACAGCGGACCGCCCTCCTGGGTCTGCATCGCTCCCGCGCCGCGGAGAATCCACGCTCCGAAGAGCGCCACGCCCGCGAGCCCGCTGGCGCTTCTGGTGTACTCGGTGAGCTGGGCGGTGACCGCGGTGACCGCGGTGACCGCGGCGAACACCAGCCCGGCCGCGGCGAGGGAAGCGCCGAACAGCAGCGCGCTGCCGGTGGGAAACCCGATGCTGATCGCCGCGACAGCGGTGAAGGCCGCGAGCACGGCATTGCCCAGCAATGCGACGATCAGCGCCGCGGTGAGCTGGGCGTGCCGGCCGATGACGGCCGCGCGGATGAGTTCGGCCCGGCCTGTCTGCTCTTCCGCCCGGGTGTGCCGGGTGATGAGCAGCATGTTCATCAGCGCGGCGGCCAGCAGGAACTCGACCCAGTAGGCGGCGAGGAAGTACTTCTGCGTGGTGACGGCCTCGACGCCGAAGAAGGGCCCGGCAAGCACCTTCATGAACGAAACGCGGATCAGCCGCGTGGCTTCGGCCAAGGCCTCCGGCGTCGGGACGACCGTGGTGGTGGCCGCGTAGTAGAAACGCGGGACGAGAACGGTGGTGGCGAGCACCCAGATGGGCAGCTTGATCCGGTCGCGGCGCAGCGCCAGCCGTACCATGGCGCCGGTGCCGGTCAGGTGGCTGCTCGCCGCTCTCGATCCGGTACGGCCCCGGGCCGGGGAGACCGCGGCGGTCATGCCGCCTCCTTGATCCCGTAGTGCCGGAGCATGAGCTCCTCGAGCGTCGGCGGGTGGCTGACCAGCGAGCGGATGCCGAACCTCGTGAGGTGCAGGACAGCTGCGTCGAGGTGTTCGGTGTCCACGCTGAACCGCACGCCACCGTCCTCGACCTTCGCGTTGTGGATGCCGGGCAACTGGTCGAGGCCGCTGACCGGTGCGGCGGTCTCGGCCACGATCGTCGTCCGGGTCAGGTGCCGCATCTGCGCCAGCGTCCCCGACTCCACGGTCTTCCCTTCCCGGATGATGGTGATCCGGTCGGCGAGGGTTTCGACCTGGGCGAGGATGTGACTGGACAGCAGGATGGTGCGGCCGGCGGCTTTGGCCTCGGCGACGACCTGCTGGAACACCGCCTCCATCAGCGGGTCCAGCCCGCTCGTGGGCTCGTCCAGGATCAGCAGCTCCACGTCGGCGACGAGGGCGGCGACGAGGGCGATCTTCTGACGGTTGCCCTTGGAATAGGTCCGCGCCTTCTTCTTCTGATCGAGCTCGAACCGCTCGATCAGCTCGTCTCTGCGCCTGTTGTCGAGGCCGCCACGCAAGCGGCCGAGCACGTCGATGGTCTCGCCTCCGGTGAGGTTGGGCCACAGCTCCACATCGCCCGGCACATACGCCAGCCGCCGGTGCAACGCGACGGCGTCCGCCCAGGGGTCGCCGCCCAGCACCCTGGTGCTGCCGGAGGTGGCTCGCATCATGCCCAGCAGGATGCGGATGGTGGTTGATTTTCCGGCCCCGTTCGGGCCGAGGAAGCCGTGCACCTCGCCGGTGCGTACGGTGAGGTCGAGCCCGTCGAGGGCGCGTGCCGGTCCGAAGGCTTTGACGAGTCCGGCAGTGGCGATGGCAGGGGTCATGGGTTTCTCCGATAGCGGGTTTTTGAGCATGGCGAGGAGGCGACGCTCGATCTCATCGCCGGTGAAGGTGCCGGAGGGCGTCAGGACAAGGACGGCCTGGCCGGCGTCGGGGGGAAGTCGGCCGCGCTCTTGCGCTTCGGCCGGGACCGCGGGGCCTGTGTCGCTGTCGGGGGCGACGGTTCGCTCATGAGGCGGGGAGGGTCACCCGTGCGTCGAATTCGCGGTCCGGGAGGGACCTCTTGAGGTTGAGGAGACTCTCGGCCTGCCGGCCCACGACGTAGCGGGTTTCCGGCCGGGCCGACTCGATGGCCTCCCTGATCGCCGTCGCGACGACGTCGGGGTCCGAGGCGTGGCCGCTCTCGCTCACCGACGCCTCGGCCGCGCGTGCCATGGCTTCGGCCATCTGCCGGTAGGCCCCGTTTCCGGAGATCTCCCGCAGTTGCCGAGCGGTTCCGGCCTCGAAATCGGTCTTGATGATGCCGGGCTGGATGACGACGACGTCGATGCCGAACTGTCCGGTCTCCATTCGGAGCGTGTCGGAGAAGGCTTCCAGGGCGTGCTTGGAGGCGTAGTACCAGGCGCCGAGCGGGAGGGCGAGCTCGCCGCCGATCGAGGACACGTTGACGATCGTGCCCGATCGTTGTTGCCGCATCTGCGGCAGGACGAGTTGGATCAGCCGGGCCGGCGCGTACACGTTGACCTCGAACTGGTCTCGTGCCATCGCCAGGGGCGTGTCCTCGACGGCGCCGTGTACGACGGCTCCGGCGTTGTTCACCAGGACGTCGATCCGCTGGTGTTCATCCAGGATGGTACGAACTACCCGTTGGAGGTCTTCTTCCTTGGTCACGTCCATCGGGAGGATGTGACCTCCCGCTTCGCTGATCGCCGCCATCTTGTGCACCCGCCGTGCCACGCCGTACACGATGTGGCCGGCGCGCAGGAGCTCGAGTGCGGTGGCGTGGCCGATGCCGGAGGAGGCGCCGGTGACGAGGGATATCTTGGCAGCCATGCCAGGGTCTCCTGAGATTCGATGGAAGTCGGTGTCCGCCTACGCGTCCCAGGCGACAGGGAGCTCGTGGAGGCCGTAGACGGCCATGTCGGTACGCAATGACAGGTCCTCTGGCGAGGCGGCCAGGCGCGGGGTCGGGAATCGGTGGACCAGGGCGGGGAGCGCGACCTGTAGTTCCACGCGGGCCAGCTGCTGGCCGAGGCACTGGTGGATGCCGTGGCCGAAGGCGACGTGGTCATGTGGGCTTCTTTCTGTGAGAACGGCCATCATTCACACATCGGGAAAGCTACGGACGCGTTCGAGGATTAGGCAAGCGGCAAACGGTGTCACCGCAGTTCAGGCGGCATCGATTGGCGCAACGACCATGCCGGCAAATGCAACAACCGCCTGCCGCGTCGCAATCAAGCACGCCTGGCGACATACTTGTGCACCCGCGACGAACCGGGAGGCGTGCATGCCGGGAGGCCACCTGACGTACGAGGACCGCCGCAAGATCGCCGAAAGACTGGCGGAAGGGCTCGCCTATGCGGAGATCGCCCGTCGCCTGGGGCGGCCGAGGTCGACCATCGGCCGCGAGATCGCCCGTAACGGCGGCCCGCACGGCTACCACGCGGCCCGGGCGCAGCAGGCGACCGGATGGCGGGCCCGCCGGCGGCCGAAACCGCCACTGAGCACGCCGGCCGTCGTGGACGCCGGCGGGTGTGACCCCCAGGCGGTGCGGGAATACGAGCAGAAACTCACCGGCCTGATGTCAGGGGGGTGGCCGCCGATGGCGGCCAAGGTGCTGGTCTGCCTGCTCACCAGCGACAGCGGCAACATGACCGTCGCCGAGCTGATCGAACGGCTGCGGGTCAGCCCGGCGTCCATCTCCAAAGCCGTCGGCTCGCTCGAGCAACTGGGGCTCGTCAAACGCGAACGTGACAACCGGCGTGAGCGGTACTTCATCGACGAGGACGTCTGGTACAGGGCGTGGTCGGTGGGCACCCGGTCGATGGCGATGTGGGCCGACACCATTCGGGAAGGCGTCGAGGTACTCGGCGCCCGAACCCCGGCCAGCACCCGGCTCCAGACCGCAAGTCGGTTCTTCCAGCTCCTCAGCTCCGACATGGCGCAGGCGGCCGAACATTACCGGCGAACCTTTTCCGGCACCGGTGACGACACGCACTGACCACACCTCGCGTCGTCGACGCGATCCGCGCCACTCGAGAGGCGGTGACCGGCGTGGCGCTGCGCGTAGGCCTGGGGGTCGAAGGCGGGTGGTCGGCCGCCCTGACCGTTTCGGCACAGGCAGCAGCTTTTCCAGCACCACCCACTGCGCATCGGTCAGGTCGAACCGCCGCGTCACCGCCAAGGCGGCCACGAGGTCTCCGGTATCGAGGTTCGTCTTGGTCGACCAACCACCTACCGGAGACCTCACTCGTCGTCGATCGCTGACCCGCTCCGTATCGTCAGGCCGACCCTCACGCCACAGCGGACTTCGATACACGTCCTAGGCGACCCGGTGGGGAGGACCGATCCGTGCGATGTCATTCAACCAATTGAAGTTTGTCATTCAATCGATTGAATTGATATCTTCGGAGGGCGATCGGGAACACGCTCCACATGCGGCCTCCGTAGGCCGGCGCCACCGCAGACCTACCCCCGGTCTCCTCCCCGCCGGCGGGCTCGGTGGCCGCACCCTCCGCGATGTCGACCTGGACGCGCGGAAAATCACAGAAGGGACGCATCCCCATCATGATTCTGGTGACCGGCGCGACCGGAAACGTCGGCCGTAACGTGATCGACCAGCTGATCTCCAGGGGTGAGAAGGTGCGGGCGATCGCCCGCGACCCGGGGAACGCGAAGCTGCCGGACGGGGTCGAGGTGTTCCAGGGTGACCTGCGCCGTCCCGAGACGCTGCCGGCCGCGCTCGCGGGCGTCGACCGCGCGTTCCTGTTCCCGGTGTTCGGCGCGCTGGACGGCTTCCTCGACGCGGCGGCGCGGGCGGCGGTGGGACATGTGGTGCTGCTCTCCTCGTCCTCGGTGACCTATCCACGGCTCAACCGGATCGGCCGCATGCATGTCGAGTGCGAGCAGGCGGTGACCAGGTCGGGGCTGCCCTGGACGTTCGTGCGTCCCGGCGCCTTCATGACGAACGACCTCACCTGGGCGCCGATGATCAGGGCCGAAGGGGTGGTGCGGACCGCGTACGGCGACGCGGCCGTGGCCGGGATCGACGAGCGTGACATCGCCGCCGTCGCGGTCAGCGCGCTGCTCGACGACGGGCACGCGGGACAGGCCTACAAGCTCACCGGGCCGGAGTCGCTGACCCAGGTCGAGCGCGTGCGGATCCTCGGCGAGGTGATCGGTGGCCCGGTGCGGTTCGAGGAGGTGCCGCCGGAGCGGGCGCGGCAGCAGATGATCGACTCCTCCCTGCCGCCGGAGTTCGCGGACACCGTGCTCGAGGTGCTCGCGGCCCTGGCGGGCAAGACCGCGGAGGTCCTGCCGACCGTCGAGGAGGTGACCGGCCGCCCGCCGTACACCTATGCGCAGTGGGCCGCCCGCCACGCGGGCGACTTCCGCTGACCGCTGACCGCTGACCGCTGACCGCTGACCGCTCACCGGGCGCGGTGGCGCGCCCGAGCTCGAACGCTCACGCACCGTCTTCGCCCGGACGCGGCCGTCAGACGTGGTCCTCCGGAACCGAAAGCCCGTCCGGTAGATACACGGGACGGCCGTTCCCGCGGGCCTGACGCGCGGCGGGCAGGCGGGCGGCGGAGTGCGCGGGCAGGAGGGTGGCGGCGGTGTCCCAGGGCAGGAACGCCGCGTCGTCGAGCTCTTCGACCTGCAACCTGATGAGGTCCGGGTCGGGGAGGACACCGCCGTCGAACAGAAAGTTGATCATAGAGCGGGGGCGGTCTCCCGCCGGTGGCGACCAGTGGACCACGAGGAGCCCGCCCGCCTCGACGGTCACGCCGAGCTCCTCGGCGACCTCCCGCACGGCGCAGTCGTGGGGCGCCTCGCCGGCCTCCGTGATCCCGCCGGGGAAGCTCCAGCCCGGCCGGTAGTTGGGCTTGACCAGCAGCACGCGGTCCTCGGCGTCGGTGAGCAGCAGGCAGGCCGAGACGAACGCGCTGGGCAGGGTGGCATACCACTCGGCGGGTTCGAGATAGGTCTCGCTCATCCCGGCCACGCTACCCTGCCGGTCGCGCGTCGTCACCGAAGGCGCGTTGAGAGGTGGCAGCGCCGCACATCGAGGTTCGGGTGCTCCCGTTCAGTGCCGGTGCGCATGCCGGCCCGACAGGCGCTTTCCGGATACTGCAGATGAAGGATCCCTATTCGGCCGAGCTCATCTCCGCGATTGCAGAAGAGGTGCGGTGAACGTGATGGAAGGGCATGGCCTGCCTACCCCCGAGGACTTGGCCGATGTTGCCTGGCACATCAGCACGAGAAGCGACAACGGTGGCGGAAGCAGCGTGGAGGCCGGCCCCTGGCCGACGGCAGCGGGCGGGCCGCCGTACGGCACAGCCATCATCCCGACGGTGAGGTGGTCGTCTACACCCGCGCCGAGTGGGAGGCGTTCGTCGGCGGTGTCAAGGACGGGGAGTTCGACTTCCCGGCAGGGTGACCGCTCCACCGCTCCGCCGCATCGAGCGTGCGGCGCAGGCCGTACGGGGCGCCCGTATGAAGGCTCAGCCGCGCCGCGCGTCGCCGTTGAGGCGTTCAACCGCGATCATCGCGGCGTCGTCGCCCAGGCGCCCGCCGACGTGGGCGAGGAGATCGTCGTGGACGTACTGGAGAAGGGCCTCGGGGCCGCCATCGCTCCAGCCGGAGATCCGCTCGGCCAGCGGATAGAAGGCCCCGTCGGGGTCGCGGGCCTCGATGACGCCGTCGGTGTAGAGCAGGAGGATGTCGCCCGTCTTGAACTTGAACGTCTCGATCTCGTAGTCGGGCTCGCAGAGCAGGCCCAGGCCCAGCGGGGGCGCGGGCCGGGTGGCGTGGAGCGCCGTGACACGGCCCTCGCGCACGATCAGGGGCGGGGGATGCCCGCAACTGACCATGGTGAGCAGGGTGTCCCCGTCGGGGATTTCGAGCACCGCGGCGGTGACGAAGCCCTCTCCGACGCCTTCTTCGGTGCTCTTCGGGCCGTCGTCCCGGACCTCCCCGAGCCCTGCCAGGTCGGAGCTGACGCTCTCCTCCAGGTCGGCGGTGAGGCCGGGCAGGTCGACGTGGCGGCGGGAGGCCTCCCGAAAGGCACCGAGCAGCAGAGCGGACTCGGAGATGGCGTCCAGGCCCTTGCCTCGCGCGTCACCGATGATGAGCCGGGTGCCGCCGGTGGTCCGCGCGACGCCGTACAGGTCGCCGCCGATCTGGGCCTCCTGCTCGGCGGCGAGGTAGACCGAGGCGAGCCGGAGTGGGCCGATCCGCTCCGGAAGGGGGCGCAACAGGACCCGCTGCGCGGCCTCCGACACCGACCGCACCTGGACGAGCTCCCGCCGGTCCCGGTCCCGAAGCAGGGAGAAGATCACCACAAGGACCGTGACCACCATCAGGGCGAGGACCTGCATGCGCAGCTCCTGAGCGCTCAGCTCGCCGTCATGGGCGCCGATGAGCACCTGGTCGGCGACGGCGAGGAGGCCGATCGTCCCCGTCAGCCGCGGGCCGGCGAAGGCGGCCGTGATCGCGGGCGCGGCGACCAGCAGCGGAGCCAGATGGACCTCGGCCGGGATCACGACGTCGGCGATCGTGATGCCCAGGATCAGCGCGAGCGGGATCGCGACGAGCGCGGGTCCCGAACGCCCTGACCGGAGCGGATCGGAAATGCGCTGCCAGAGTTGCACCCTTCCTGCTTACACCCTGCGAAAACGGATCTTGGAGGAACCCGCCGGGGCGGCCTCCCGTCAGGCGGCGACCGCCGCGGGCTCGTCGCGCCGGACGAGGGCGGCGTAGGGGCCGTCGGCGGCGAGGAGCCCGGCGTGGGTGCCGCGTTCGGCGACGCGGCCGTGGTCGAGGACCACGATCTGATCGGCGTCGCGGACCGTGGACAGGCGATGGGCGATGGTGATGGTGGTACGGCCCCGCGACAGGGTGTCCAGGGCCTCCTGGACGGCGCGCTCGGTCTGGGTGTCGAGGGCGCTGGTGGCCTCGTCCAGGATCAGCACGGGCGGGTTGCGCAGCAGCGTGCGGGCGATGGCCAGACGCTGCTTCTCGCCGCCGGAGAACCGGTAGCCGCGCTCGCCGACCATGGTGTCGTAGCCGTCGGGCAGCGACGCGATGTGGTCGTGGATGCGGGCGGCGCGGGCGGCCTCGACCAGCTCGGCGTCGGTCGCGGAGGGTTTGGCGAAGCGGAGGTTGTCGGCGATCGAGGAGTGGAACAGGTAGGTCTCCTGGGAGACCACGCCGACCGTCTCGGCCAGAGTCTCGAAGGTCAGCTCGCGCACGTCCACGCCGTCGACGGTGACCCGCCCGCCGGTCACGTCATAGAGGCGGGGCAGCAGGTAGCTCAGCGTGGTCTTGCCGGAACCGGTCTCGCCGACCACGGCCAGGGTCGTGCCCGCCGCGACCGTGAGGTTCACGTCCGACAGGGCGGGCGCCTCGCCGTAGGAGAAGTCCACGTGCTCGAAGCGGACCTCGCCACGCACGTCCCGCAGCGTCCGGGTGCCGGGGTGGATGTCGACCGGCAGGTCGAGGTATTCGAAGATCCGGGCGAAGAGGGCGAGGGAGCTCTGCACGTCCACGCCGAGCCGCAGCAGCGACACGGTGGGCCGGAACAGGTTCATCTGGAGCGTGGTGAAGGCGACGACGGTGCCGATGGAGACGGCCGAGGTCAGCCCGGTGGCCCAGTAGATCATCGCGGGCATGGCCGCCATGATGATCTGGATGGTCGACTGCCGCCAGCGTCCGGCCATGCTGGAGCGCACCTCCAGATCGGCCAGCTCGTCGGAGGCGGCGGAGAACTGCCGGGTCAGCTCGGGGCCGCGACCCATGGTCCGGCCCAGCAGGATGCCGCTGATCGACAGCGACTCCTGGACCGTCGAGGAGATGGCGGCCATCTTCCGCTGCCGCTCGGAGGTGATCTTCCTGCGCTCGCGGCCGACCCTGCGGCTGATCCCCACGAAGACGGGCAGCAACAGCAGCGACACGACGGTCAGCCGCCAGTCGAGGACGAGCATCGCGATGATCGTCGCCACCACCGTGGTCAGGTTCGACACGATCGAGGCGGCGGTGGAGGTCACCACGCTCTGCATGCCGCCGATGTCGCTGGCGATGCGCGACTGCACCTCTCCGGTGCGGGTCCGGGTGAAGAAGGCCAGGGACATGCGCTGGAGGTGGCCGTACACGGCGGTGCGCAGGTCGTGCATGACGCGCTGGCCCACGGTGGTCGAGATCAGCGTCTGGACGACGTCGAGGACGCTGGTGGTGACGGCGACCGCGACCATGCCGAACGCCAGCAGCGTCAGCAGGCCGGTCCTGCCGTTGGGGATGGCGTCGTCGAGCACCTCGCGGAGCATGAACGGCGACGCCAGCGAGACCAGCGAGGACAGCGCGATGAGGGCGCCGACCAGGGCCAGCCGGCCCCGGTAGGGATGGAACAGGGCGACGATGCGCCGCAGGGGCGCCCGGGGTTCGTCGTTCATGTCAGGTGCTTCGTGCCGGAGGGCTCTCTTGGTTCGCTCGGTCATGCAACCCCTTTCTGATGTTCACTCAAACAGAGGTTAGCTCACAATCATTCCCGTGAACAATGAGATAAATTCAGGACGTGGAGACGGAACTGGCCGACCTCGTGCACGGCGTCGGCCATCGCCTGCGCCGCGGTTACGGCGAGCGCCTCGGGCCCCTGGGCCTGAGTCCCGGCCAGGCGCGGGCGCTGAGGATCATCGCCGACGCCGAGCCGCCGCTCAAGATGGTGCAGCTCGCCGACAGGCTCAGGATCGTGCCGCGCTCGGTCACCCCCGTGGTGGACGCCCTGGAGGAGGCCGGCCTGGTCCGCCGCGAGGTCGACCCGGCCAGTCGCCGGTCCACCCTGCTGGTGATCACCCCCGAGGGCCGGGTCCAGTACGCGCAGGTGCGCGAGGCGCGCAGGCAGGTGGCCGAGGAGCTGTTCTCGGTGCTCACCCCCGAACAGCAGGATCGGCTCAGGGAGCTGCTGGGCCTGGTGGACCGCGAGTTCGGCTAGAGCCGTCCGGGCGCAGGTCCGGTCAGGCGAGACGCCTGGCCTCGACGTCGTGGCCGCCGCCGAGGCGCCAGCGGGGGCGGCCGCCGATGATCGTGGCCACGCACCGGCCCGGACCCTCGCGCAGCAGGGCGGTGTAGGCGGTCCGCTCGTCGGCCTTCACGGCGAAGACGGCGAAGTCCGCGCGGCTGCCAGGGCCGAGAGAGCCCAGACGGCCCGTGCCCTCGGCCATGCCGAGGGCGCGCGCCCCGCCCAGCGTCACCGCCTCGACCAGAAGCCGGTCGAGGGCACTGCCGCCGGCGGTGTCATCGGCGGCGTCGCGGGCGAGCGTGCGGGCGACGGCCAGCGGGTCACCGCCGGTCCGGGTGCCGAACGCGATGACGCCCCCGCCGTCGAGCAACCCTTCGGCGGCGAACGGCGACGAGATCGCCACCGCCGTGCCCCGGATCCGGAGCAGCTTGCGGTCCGCCTCGTCGAGTGGGCCGGAGACGGCCACGTGACAGCCGGGACCGAGGGCGCCCACCTCGTCCAGGAACGCGGCCGGATGGCGGCCCACCTCGATGAGGAGCCGGAGCCGGAACGTGCGGGACAGGATGGCCAGGTCCTCCATGACCACGGGGTCGGGGGAGTGCGGGGCGATGCCGATGGCCCCCGGATGGTCCACTTCACGGATGGCGGTGATCAGCCGATCACGCCCGTCGCCCTCCCACCGCGCCTCGTTCTCGCAGCGCGTCTCGAGGTAGGTCACGCCGCCGAGGCCGGTCTCCCCGACCGCCGATGCGACGTCCGGATCGCCCGCCACGCCCGCGATCGCGGTGACACCGTGGACGGCTGCCCGGACGGGCGTCTGGTCGAGCCGGAGATGGGCGTCCACCAGCCCCGGCACGATCATCCCCGGCCAGCGGGTGGGGGCGGACTCGGGATAGGCGGCCTCGATCTCCCCGCGGGGGCCGACCCGGATCACCCGATCTCCCCGGACGGCGACGGCTCCGTCCTCGATGGGCCGTTCGCAGACGGGCAGGACGAGCGGCGCGCTGTGCACGACGACTGCCGAGAGCGCACGCGTGCCGATGGCGTGGCCCGCGCGCGTGGGCATAGACACTCCTGTCTGTTTGTCCCTTTAAAGAGATTAAGGGCATCGGTCCTTCGATCTCAAACGCCGCGCTGAGGATCGTGCTCCCGTGCGGTCCCTGCGTTCCCGTGCGGTCCTTGTGTCCCTGTGCGGTCCCTGTGTTACCGTACGGCCCCTCCTCTCCTTTCTTCATCTGATGGACGGCCTTCCTCCAAAAGAAGATTGATCGTTGCTAAAGCGATCTATAGCGTCATTTTTCGTGACTCGTCCCCCCAGGTTGCTCAAAGCGTTGATCGCAGTCGCGGTGCTGATCCCGATCGGCATCGCCTCCCTCCCCGCCTCCGCCGACCCGTCTCCCGACCCCGAGCACCCGTGGCGCCTGAACCAATGGCCCCAGACCCAGCCCTGGCAGCGGGACGAACCCGCGGCCACGCTGCGCGGCAAACCCGGTGGCCCGGCTCCGGTCGACCCGCAGAACTGGAAGAACCCGGACCACATGACGTGGGCCGACTACACCAAGCCGCCCGGCACGAACTGGGCCGATCCCGCGGTCAAGGGGTCCAAGAGAACCTTCCGCGGCGCGCTGGTCCTGCTCGACTACCCCAACCAGCCGTTCGTGGTCACCCGGCCCAAGGGATCGACGGTCTTCAAGAACCCCAGCGCCGAGGCCCACGACATCCCGCGCGAGCAGGTCGCCCAGTTCTACAAGGACTTCCTCAACACCCCCGGCGGGCTCAACCGCGGCCACACCATCCACGAATACTGGATGGAGGACTCCGCAGGCCGTTACGGCGTCGACCTGACCGCCTTCGGCCCCTATCGGATGCCGGGCAAGTCCCACGAGTACGCCATGGAGTTCCAGGCGGGCACCGGCTGTCCGGCGGGCGACAGTTGCGATCGCAACATCAGGACCGACGGGCGGGCCGCGTGGGCCGCCGCAGAGGGGCCGGACGTCCCCGCCGGGTTCGACTTCGTCTTCTACCTCAGCGCCGGCCAGGACGAGTCGGCCACCTGGCAGGAGTTCGGGTCGATCAAGTTCCCGGTCAAGGAGGCGGTGACCGACGACTTCGGGCCGCCGGACCCGGCCCTGCCCAACTGGGCCAGGACCAGATACGTCGAGTGGACCTCCTGGGCCTCCGCCTCCTCCATCTGGCCCAACGCCGGAGGTGGATCGTCCACCCAGGCAGAGAGCTCGGGACAGGGCGTCTACGCCCACGAGCTCAGCCACATCCTCGGCATCGGCGACAACTACAACAACCCGTTCGGAGTGCCGCCGCGCCGGGCCTACACCGGCATCTGGGAGATGCTCAGCCGGGGAAGCTTCAACGGGCCCGGCGGCCCGCACAGCCGCTGGATGATCCCGCCCACCGGCGGCGGTTCCATGGGCGCCCAGCACATGCTCCGCAACAAGATCAAGCTTGAGATGGTCGACGAGCGGAACGTGCTGCGCCTGTCCCGCGAGGCGTTGGCCCAGTCCGGTCTCGTCGTGGCGAAGGTGACCGCGCGGTCGGTTCAGCCCGGCCCCGATGACCTGTCCGGCGTCAACATCGCCTTCGGCGACGGCGATCGCAGCCCGGCGTGCGACATCGCCGTCGACCCGCTCTGTGACGGCGGCGGCTACGAGAACTACACCGTCGAGGTCGTCGACCGGATGGGCGCCGACTCCTTCACCCCCGACTCCGGGGTGCTGCTGGCCAAGACCAAGAACCAGGACCGCGCGCCCTTCGAATGGGTCGTCGACGCCAATCCCCAGGACATCGGCATGACCGACTACGTCCTGCCCGACGGGACCGCCGTGCCCATCACCATCGGCGACTACCGCCAGCTGTCGGACGCGCTGTTCCACGCCGGCACCGACTCCGGCTCCGAGTTCGAATACGTGGACGAGGCCAACCGGCTCCACTTCTACGTCCTCGACGTGCGGCGCGACCGCGGGGGCGTGCTGTCCTACACGGTGGCCGTCCGTTCCCTGGACGGCGCCGGGCCGCAGAAGCGCGGCCTGAAGCTGCTCCCCGCCGCCGGGGTCCCCGGCGGCAAGGGCCTGTCCTCCTGCCGGTTCCCGCTGTTCAACACCGGTGCGACCGCCCCCGCCCAGGGGCAGCACCCCGAGGACGTGAGCGCCCACCTCAACGGCGACGTCTACCGGCTGTCGGCCACCGTCCAGGGCGACGGCTGGACGGCCTCGCTGCCGAACCGGCTCGCGACCGCCGACTTCGGCCGGCAGACGCTGGTGGCCGTCAACGCCCAGCGGGCCTCCGGGGGCAGCCGCCTGGCCAAGGTCACGCTGACGGCCACCTCCGAGAGCGACCCGTCCAAGACCGCCAAGGCCACCTGCCACGTGATCGGCCTGTAGGGGGTCCCGGCCGGAGAACATCCCGCAAGGGCGTGAGAGCCCGCTCGGGACGGCGACGGGGTACGGCGCGCATGCCGTACCCCGTCATCGCGGGTCCGGCAGGCGGCGGGGCGGGGCGGAGCGCGCCTCCCCATCTTCACCAGGCCACCTTCCGGTGAATTTTCATGGCATGTCATTTCACCGACTGTTTAGCTGATCTATGGGGTCTCGCCGCCGGCCCGGTATCTGGTTGAATCAATCTTGGGGCAACACGTCGGCCGGTTCGGGCGGTCGCGGACGTGCCGCGGTTCTCTCGGGGGGTGTGGATGCCCGGGCCGTCGAACGTGCCTGATCATCGTGATTCGAGACCGCCGAGGCGGTCGATCCCGCTGGCGGCCCCCGCCGCCGCCGGAACGGTCGCGGCGGTGGCCAGCATCCTGGCGACCTCGCTGGACATCTGGGACCTGCCCACCGGGGCCAAGGTCGGTGTCACCGCGCTCGCCGCCCTCCTCGTCGGCCTGCTCACCTGGGCGACCGCCGGCACGCGGGGCCAGGAGCGGACCGAGGGCAACGGCCCGTCCTGGCGCGCACCCGACCAGTGGCCACCGGGTTCGGCGCACTTCACCGGCCGGACCGAGTCGCTGGCCGAGCTGCGCCGGGTGTTCGCCGAGCGCCACCGCTCCCACGGCGGCGACGAGGCCACCTCGCCCCTGGTCGTGTCGGTGTACGGCAGGGGCGGCGTGGGCAAGTCCATGCTCACCGCCAGGTTCGGGCACGAGGTCGCCGACCGCTTCCCCGACGGACGTCTCTACGCCGACCTGCGTGGCGCGGCGGAGCCGGTCCCGCCCGAGGAAGTGCTGATCGGCTTCCTGCGGGCACTGGGAGTGCGGCTGACGACCGACCCCGGTGGCCTGACCGAGCTGCGAAAGCTCTGGCTGACCTGGACCAAGGGCAAGCGCATCCTGATCGGCCTGGACAACGCCCAGGACGGGGATCAGGTCAAGGACCTCATCCCCGCCGAGCCCGGGTGCGCGGTGATGATCACCTCCAGGCAGCCCCTGTTCCTGCTCAACACCTACGACAAGCAGCTTTCGGTGTTCAGCGAGGCACAGGGCGTGGAACTGCTCGCCCGGCTGGCCGGGGACGACCGGGTCGCCGCAGACCTGGAGTCGGCCCAGGAGATCGTCCGCATGTGCGACCATCTGCCGCTGGCCATCGGCATCTGCGGCGGGCGCCTGGCGACCCGGGAGAACTGGACCCTGCGCGAGCTCGCCGACCGGCTGCGGGACGAGCGCCGCCGCCTGGACCAGCTCGAACTGGCCCGCAGGCTCGACAAGAGCGTGCGGGCCTCGCTCCAGCTCAGCTATGACGACTGCACCGGGCTGCAGCGTCGCCTGCTGCGCCTGCTCAGCCTGCTGACCGCTCCCGACGTGCCCGGCTGGGTGGCGGGGGAGCTGCTGGCCACCTCCGAGCTGGACGGCGCCGACCAGCTGGAGGCGCTCATCGACACCCAGCTCGCCGAATGCTCGGGCGTCGACTTCTCCGGCGTCATGCGCTACCGGCTGCACGACCTGGTGCGGATCTTCGCCCGTGAGCTCGCCCTCTCCGGCGACGACGAGGCCCATCGCCGGGCGGCCATCGAGCGGGTCCTGTCCGGCTACCGCCGCCGCGCCGAGGTCGCGGCCATGGCCCGCTGGCCGCAGGACTGGGGCCGCAGCGGCAGGCGCACCGATCCGGCGGCCGCGACGATGGCCCAGGCGTCGGCCGCCGACTGGCTCAACGCCGAGCGGCTGACCCTGGTCGCCGTGATCCACCAGGCCCGCAACCTGGAGATGTGGGAGCTGGCCTGGGGCCTGGGCCGGGCCCTGTGCTCCCTGTGCCACTCCCTGCGGGCCTACTGGTCCGACTGGCGAGCGGTCGCCGAGATCGTGTGCGAGGCGGCGGTCCACATGGACGACCGGCGGGCCCTGGGCATCGCGTTGCTGGATCGGGCCGCGGTGACGAGCGGGCAGGGCAGCCACCAGATCGCCAGGGCCGACGCCGAACGGGCGCTGGAGATCTTCACCGAACTGGGGGAGTCCTGGTGGGCCGCGCGGGCGATGCGCACGGTCGGCATGACCCTGTTCAGCGACGGCAGCCTCGACCGCGGTCAGGGCTACCTGATCGACGCGATCACCGCCTTCAAAGGGGAGGAGGACCGCTGGTGGTCGGCCAGGACCCAGCGCAACCTGGCCGAGCTCCGGCTCGCCCAGCGCAGGCCCGAGGAGGCCAGACGGCTGCTGGAGGACGCCCTGGAGGTGTTCAAACAGGACCGCAACCGCTACTCCGAGGCGCAGACCCTGCGCGCCTACGGCGAGGTGCTCGGCGCGACCGCCCGAGCCCTGCACGCCCGGGGCGAGACCAGGGCCGCCGGCGAGGACTTCACCCGGGCCGGGTTCAGCCTCGACCGGGCGGCCGAGACCTTCCGACTCCGGGGCGAGCTCTGGGAGGAGGCCAGGTGCCTGCGCGCGGCCGGCGAGGTCGGCAACCCGGCCAACGGGCTGCGCGAGCTGACCTACGTACGGCGGGCCGCGGAGATGCTGGTCGCCCTCGGCGACTCCTGGGGGGTGGCCAGGGCCGAGCTGTCGGCCGGACGCGCCCACGGCCGGCTGGGCCGTACCCGAGAGGCGCAGGAGGCGCTGCGGCGGGCCGTACGCGCCTTCGAGGAGCTGGATGACCGCTGGTGGATGGCCAGGAGCCTGCGCTACCTCGGCGAGGCGCACCTGGAGGCGGGCGACCCCCAGACGGCGATCCTCCCGCTCAGACGGGCCCAGGACATCTACCGCAGCCTCGGCAACCAGGCGGGGATGGGCCGCACCATCGAACTCCTGCGCCGCGCGGGGGAGTGAGGCGACCGTCGTTGCAACGATGGGCACCGGGTGTTCACCGCGCGGACATACCCCTACGTATAGGCTCATGGTGATGAACGACTTCACGCGATGGATCGATCTCGAAGGCGCCGTCAACGTGCGCGACCTCGGCGGGCTGGCGACGGTCGACGGCGGGACCACACGCTTCGGCCGGCTCTACCGATCGGACAACCTGCAGGGGCTGACGGCGCGCGACATCGAGCTCCTCGTCGGCGAGCTCAAGCTCCGCCACGTCGTGGACCTGCGCTCCGGCGCGGAGGTGTCCCTGGAGGGGCCCGGACCGCTCACGACCGTGCCGGAGGTGAGCATCCACCACCTCACCCTGTTCGCCGAGGGCGGCAGGCACACCGACGTCGAGGCCGACACGATCGACGCCGATCGGGTGCTGCCCTGGCAGGAGCGGGTCGAGGAGGACCTCGCCGAGCTCAAGGTGACCGGCTTCTACTACGGCTACCTGCGCGACCGGCCCGACTCGGTGCTGGCCGCGTTGCGCGTCATGGCCCACGACGACGGCGCCGCCGTCGTGCACTGCGCGGCGGGCAAGGACCGTACCGGCGTCGTCTGCGCCCTGGCCCTGGAGGTCGCCGGAGCCACCCGGGAGGCGATCGTGGCCGACTACGCCGCCACCGGTGACCGTCTGGAGGGCATCCTGGCTCGCCTGCGCTCCAGCCCCACCTACCGTGACGACCTCGACTCCCGCCCGGCCGACGACCACCGGCCGCGCCCGGAATACATCGAGCAGTTCCTCCAGGTCCTCGACGACCGTTTCGGCGGGCCTCTGCCATGGCTCGCCTCGCACGGCTGGAGCGACGCCGACTCCGAGGCGCTCCGCTCCCGCCTGCGCGACTGACGTCCGCCGGGCGCCCGGCCGAAGACCCGCCAAGGCCTCGTCGCGCCCGTCACGCCCGCCGCGGCCGGTCGCCGGCCCCTGAGCGGGAGGGCTCGGCGAGAGCGCGGCTCTCAGAGGGCGATCACCTGGCGCTCGGCGACCGACCGGCGGGCGGCTTCCAGAACGGTGAGGGCCTCGACCACCTCTCCCGGCTCCACCGGGGGCGGGGCGCCCTCGCGCAGGCTCGCCGTCACCGCCTCGTAGAAGGATAGGTAGGCGCCCGGTTCGGTGCGGACGGGATTATGGTCGTCGTCGGTGCCCAAGGTGCCCCAGCGCTCCGGAGGGTCCTCACCGAAGCCCGAAACGTCGGGGGTGAGGCCGGCGCGCAGCCGGTCCTCCTGGACGTCCAGGCCGTATTTGACGTAGCCGGCCGTCGAGCCCAGGACCCGGAAGCGAGGGCCCAGCCGGGCGGTGAGCGCGCCGGCCCACAGGTGGGAGCGGGCGCCGCCGGCGTGGGTCAGGGCGATGAAGGTGTCGTCGTCGGAGGCGACCCCGGGACGGCGGACGTCGGACTCGGCGTAGACGTGGGTGACGGGGCCGAGCAGCCGCAGGGCCTGGTCCACCAGATGGCTGCCGAGGTCGTACAGGAGGCCGCCGACCTCCTCGGCGTCACCGAGCTCGCGCCAGCCGCCCTTCGGGGTGGGGCGCCAGCGCTCGAACCGGGACTCCAGCCGGTTCACCGTGCCGAGCTCGCCGGCCGAGACCAGCCGCTCGATCGTCAGGAAGTCGCCGTCCCAGCGCCGGTTCTGGAAGACGGTCAGCATCAGGCCGAGATCGCGTGCCAGCTCCATCAGGGCGCGGGCCTGCGCGGCGGTGGCCGCCAACGGCTTGTCCACCACCACCGGCAGGCCCGCCTTCAGCGCGGCCTCGGTCAGCGGGACGTGGGTGCGGTTGGGAGAGGCGACCACGATCAGGTCGCTGGAGTCCCACAGCTCGGCGGCGTCGCCGACCGCCCGCGCGCCGTACTTCTCCCGCACCTCGGCGGCCCGCTCGGGATTGCCGGTCACCACGGCGGACAGGCGCAGCCCCGGGGTCGCGGCGATCAGCGGGGCGTGGAAGAACGCCCCGGCCACGCCGTACCCGATGAGGCCGACCCGGAGATCAGTCACCGCGCCGCTCGTCACGTTCGGCGAGGAAGGCCTCGAACTGGGCGGCGAGCTCGTCGCCGGTGGGCATCTCGGAGGGCTCGGCCATCAGGCTCTCGCGCTGCGCGCCGGTGGCGAACGCGTCGTACTGCTGCTCCAGGCCGGTGATCGCGGTGGACAGCTCGTCGGAGGCCTCGATCTGCTCGGCGATCTCGGTGTCGGTCCGATCGGCGGCCTCGCGCAGGCTCTCCAGGGGGAAGACCAGGCCGGTGCCCTTGGTGACCGCCTCCAGAGCGGTCACCGCCGCCGCGGGATACTCCGCCTGGGCGAGGTAGTGCGGGACGTGGACGGCGTAGCCGAGGGCGTCGTGGCCCTTGGCGCCGAGCCGGAACTCGATCAGCGCGGCCACGCTGCCGGGCACCTGGACCTTCCCGAAGGCGCTGGTCTGGCCGGTGATGAGCTCGGCGCGGCTGGCGTGACCGGTGATGCCCAGCGGGCGGGTGTGCGGGACGGCCATCGGGATGCCATGGGTGGTCACCAGCTTGCCCACGTTCAGCCGGGTGACCAGCGTGTCCAGGGCGGCGGTGAACAGCTCCCACTCGCGGTCCGGCTCGGGGCCGGTGAGCAGCAGGAACGGGGTGCCCGTGGTGTCGTGGGCGAGGTGGAGGGCGATCTCGGGACTTTCGACCTCGACCCATCGGTCGGTGTCGAAGGTCATGATCGGGCGCCGGGACCGGTAGTCGAGCAGCCGGTCGACGTCGAAGGTCGCGACGACCCGGTGCTCCAGCTCGTCGAGCAGGTGACCGATGGCGAGCCGTCCGGCGCCACCGGCGTCCACGAAGCCGTCGAAGTGGTAGAGCAGCACCGGATCGGTCAGCTCAGGGACGTCTCCGCTGAGCCGGTAGAGATCCGTCGGGTCGAACACCGTGTTCCAGCCTTTCGTCGGTCGTCTCTTCACATGAACCCGTGGGGCACCCGGTGAATTCCGCCTACCCGCGGCGATCAAGGGGCACCCTATCGGGGCACAATGAGTCTCACGCAGCCCGACCCGGAGCCGGAAGAGTCCGCGACCCGCCTGTTCGACCTGGCCAGGACCGGGCGAACCGAGCAGCTCGGCGCATGTGTTCGGCGCATATGTGGGGACCGGGGTGCCGGACAACCCGGCCGGTGACAGGGGTGACACGTTGCTCGTGCTCGCCGCCTGCCACGGTCACGCGGAGACCGTCCGCGCGCTCACCACCCCGGGCGCGCTGACGACCGCGGCAGACGCCGTTGCCCGGTGCGGTCTTCAAGAGCGGTGCGGCCTTCAAGAAGGAGTTCGAAGTGATCCGGGCGCTCCTGGAGGCGGGGCCGACCCGGACGCGGGCACTCCTTCGGCCGCGGACGCCGCCCGGATGTTCGGACAGGACGAATACCTAAACTGGTTCATGCGGCGTCCGAAACCATGATGATTCATCATTTCGGAGTTTACGGACGTATATGAATTCAACTGTTGTTCGGTCATTCTTGACGGGTGGGAACTACTACTACTCATAGGTTCGCCCAATCGCTCTGCATTCCCCCGCTCCCCTGTCCCTTCCCCAGCGACGTGAACCCTTATGTCGAGCAGGTCAACACGGAGACCTTGAAGTGGCTCGTCGAGTCGGGAATGCTGGACGACGCCGAGGCGGTGGAACGCTACAGGCAGGCGAAGTACGGGTGGCTGTCCGCGCGCACGTACCCCTACGCCGAGCACCACACGCTTCGCCTGGTGACCGACTGGTGCGTGTGGCTGTTCGCCTTCGACGACGCCTTCTGCGAGTCGGACCGGCGAGCCGCCGAGATCGCCCGTGCCCTGCCCCAGTTCTACGCCGTCCTCGAGGACCTGGAGGAGGGCCAGGAGCTCGACGACGCGTTCGCCAGGTCCCTCCTGGAGATCAAGGGGAGGATCGCCTCCTACGGCGACCCCGACCAGCTCGACCGCTGGCGCGGCGTCACCAAGGACTACCTGTTCGCCCAGGTGTGGGAGGCGGCCAACCGGGAGGACGAGGTGGTGCCGCCCCTGGAGGACTACCTCTTCATGCGGCGGCGGACCGGGGCCATGCTCACCGTCTTCGCTCTCATCGACGTCGCCAGCGGCCGGCGCCTGACCTCCGACGAGTGGCGCCACCCCGCGGTCCGCGCGATCACCGAGAGCGCCAACGACGTCGTCGTCTGGGACAACGACCTCATCTCCTACGCCAAGGAGAGCGACGGCGGCAACGCCCGCAACAACCTGGTGAACGTGCTCGCCAGGCACCGGCACTACTCCCGGCAGCAGGCGATGGAGGAGATCGGCGAGATGCGCAACCGGGCCATCGCCGACATGGTGGCGGTGCGCCCGTCACTGGAGGCGCTCGGCTCGGAGGCGGTGCTCGCCTACGTGCGCGGCCTGGAGTTCTGGATCAGCGGAAGCGTCGACTACTCGCTGACCAGCTCCCGCTACACGGTCGCCGGGCAGCGGACGGCCCGGCAGGCCTCCGCTCAGTGATCACAACTGGGGGAGCGGGTCGTCCGGCTCCTGGTCGCCGAGCGCGAGCTCGATCAGCTCCTCCAGATTCAGCTTCCTGCCCTGCGCGAACGCTTCCTCGTGCGCCTGCTCGCCCAGTACGCGCTTGCACTCCTTGAGGCATCGGTCGTGCTCGGAGTTGAAGAACGGAGAGTTCATCTGGGGCATCCCGAAGGTGCGCCAGTTCGCCTGTCCGGCCCCCATCAGCAGCGCGGCGAGCGCCGGCTGCCCGTCGTCCAGGGCCTGCCTGGCCACCACCTCGATCGCCAGGCCGATGCCGAGCACGTCGTGGAAGTAGCGCTTGAGCCGTAGCGCCTCGCGCGCGTTGGTCATGGCCTCGGTGGTGCGGCCCATCGCCTGGTAGACGCTGGCCAGCGCGTAGATGGCGTACGAGCGCAGCCACAGCTCGCCGCGCTGGGTGCAGACCGCGATGCAGTCGCGCAACAGCACCTCGGCCTCGGCGGGGTCGTTCTGCATGAGCAGCACCATCGACAGCTCGACGATCGAGGGCAGCAGCCCCGGATTGAGCTCCCGGCCGCTCTTGTGGAACTCGATCGCGACGCCCAGCAGCGCGCTGGCCTTCTGCAGGTCGCCCTGGAGGAAGGCGGCCGTGCCGAGCATCTTGGTGGCCAGGATGACCGCGCCGGAGTCGCCCACCCGGACGGCGTCCGAGCTGCATTTCTCGGCGGCCTCGATGGCTCCGGCGATGTTGCCCTGCGCGCTGTTGATGTAGGAGAGCACCCACAGCGCCTTGCACCGCTCCGGGCTCGGACGGGGCGCCAGCTCCAGGGTCTTCTCCAGATAGACCCTGCCCTCACGCGCCAGCCCGCAGGCCACCCACATGAACCACAGGGAGGACAGGAGCTTCAGCCCCTCCTGCACCTCGGAGGGACTTCTCAGGCAGTGGTCCAGGGCCACCCGGATGTTGTCGTGCTCGTGGCGCATCCGGACGTACCAGTAGACCTGGCGGGCTCCGGACCAGGCGTCCTCGCTCCTCTTGGCCAGCTGCAGGTAGTAGTCGCGGTGCCGCTCCCGGACCGCGTCCGTCTCGCCCAGCTTGTCCAGCCACTCCTCGCCGTACTGGCGCAGGGTGTCGATCAGCCGGTAACGGTGCCCGGAAGGGGTGCCGTCGCTCAGCAGGATGGACTTCTCCACCAGGCTGGCGACGAGATCCATGACGTCTTCGGAGGGCAGGCTCTCCCCGGAGCAGACGTAGCGGGCGGCGTCCAGCTCGAAGTCGCCGGCGAAGACCGACAGCCGGGCCCACAGGAGTCGCTCGGCGGGCTCGCACAGCTCGTGGCTCCAGCCGATCGCCGCGCGCAGCGTCTGATGGCGGGGCAACGCCGTACGGCTGGCACCGGCGAGCAGGCTGAAGCGGTCGGCCAGCAGGCCGAGGATCTGCTCCACCGACAGCGCGCGCATCCGGACCGCGGCCAGCTCGATGGCCAGCGGGATGCCGTCCAGGCGGCGGCAGAGCTCGGCCACGGGGCCGATGTTGTGCTCGTCCAGCATGAAGTTGGGCACCACCGCGCTCGCCCGAGCCACGAACAGCTGCACCGCCTCGTTGCTGAAGACGTCCTCGCCGGGCGAATCGCCGGGAACGGCCAGCGGCGGGATGGTGACCGTGTGCTCGCCCCTGGCGTTCAGCGACTGGCGGCTGGTCGCCAGAATGGTCAGACCCCTGGCACTGCTCAGCAGGTCCTCGAAGAGCGCGGCGCAGGCGTCGACCAGGTGCTCGCACGTGTCGATGATCAGAAGGATCTCGCGGTCGCCCAGCCACTCGACCAGCGTCTCGTCCGCCGATCGGGAGGACTGGTCGGCGATCCCGAGCGCCGAGGTGATCGTGTGGCGGACCATTCCCGAGTCCTGCAACCGGGCCAGATCGGCGAACCACACGCCGTCCCTGAACTGGCCGTCCATCAGGTGCGCGATGCGCAGCGCCGTACGGGATTTGCCGACGCCGCCGATGCCGGTCACGGTGACCAGACGATGCTCGCGCAGTCGCTGCCGGAGAGTGGTCAGCAACCTGGTGCGTCCCACGAAGCTGGTGAGCTCGTTGGGGAGATTGCCGTCTCGCCGCCATCCTGATGGCGTTGCCATGGCCGCCTCACGGGGGTAGCTGACAGGGGGGAGCTGACAGGGGGTGGCGCACACCTGCCACCGCATCCTACCGCCTGGGTCCCCGGCTGTCCCTGCGCCGGGACCGGCGGTGACGATCTTACGCTGGAAGGAAACGGCTCGCCGTGACACCGGTCGGCGGGCGGAGGCTGGTTAGCATGTACGAGTGACATCGCATGAACCTGACGACCTGCGCCCCGTCGACCTGTCCGACGACGGGCCGCCGATCCTGCCCGACCAGACCAGCGACGACACCGACCTCGGATGGGGCGAGTGGCGTGGCTCGGACGACGACGACGCCCGACTGCTGGAGGACCGCCCGCCGCACTGGGGCTAGGCACTCCGGTGAGCGCGGGACGCCCGGCGGCCGAGGGCGCCGTGGTCCGCCTCAGTCCATCGGGAGCAGCGTTCCGAGCGGGCCGAGGTCGAGGTTGAGGTCGGACGGGGACAACCCGAAGTGTTCGCACAATTCGGCCATGGCCTCTTCCAGCCGCATCAGCGTCAGGCCCAGCGTCTCGATCTGCTCGTCGGACAGGTCGCCCCGGTCCATCCGCCGTATGCACTGCCGCTCCACCAGCTGACGTACCAGCTCGACGATGGTGAGCACGAGACAGGTCAGGTCGCGCTGCACCGTCTCGGGATCGGCCTCGATGCGCCGGCGACTCGATCGCGCCGTGTCGGAACGCGAGGTGTCCGATCGCGCCGTGTCGGAACGCGAGGTGTCCGATCGCGCCGTGTCGGAACGCGAGGCGCTCGGTCGGAAGGTGTCCGATCGCGCCGAATACGGCTCTGCGGGGTGTGGCCGCGCCGCAGCGGGCCGCGGGGGCCGCGGGCCGGCGTTCCTCGCGGGGGGTTCACTTCCGGGCAGGGTCATGCCATCTCTCCCGTCTCTCGTGTTCTGCCGGGTCGGACTCCAGGACGGACGTGAGCAGCACGCGCAGGGAGACGCGCACGAGGTCGATGTCGGCGATGGACAGGACGAGGTCGCCGGTCACGACGACACCGCCCGCCAGCAACCGGTCCAGCAGGTCGACGAGCGCCACACGCTGGGGCGGCAGCCGGCCCTCGGCGGCCAGCGCGGCGCCCGGCGAACCGCGCGATGTCACGGCGCGCCTTCCGGATCGAGAGGGTCGCGCGGGTCGCTCGGGCCGGGATCGAGGGCGGTGAAGGAGTAGGGCGCCCAGGGGCCGGTGAGTTCCAGGTCGATCCCGCGTCCGCGGAGGGCGTCGAGGGCGGCGGCGAACTCCTCGCCGCGTTCGACGTCGACGAGGTAGGCGCCGTTGAGCACCATCCACTCGTCGCGGCCGGAAAGGCTCGGATCCTGTGGCCGGTGGAGCCGGTCCGCGACCGCGATGGCCGCGAGACGGGAATGGATGTGCTCGGCCTCGGCCACCGCGTCCCGCCACGCGTCCTGCCTGTCGTGCAGGCTCGCCCTGCGGCGTCTCAGGTAGGCGGTACCGGGACTGTCCTCGGCGGTGGCGTCTTCGGCGGCGTCTTCGACGCCCGTCGCGGGCGAGGTCCGCTCGGCGTAGGCCTTGACCCCCCACTCCCTGCGCCCGGCCACCTGGGAGAGCAACGCGGTGAAGTCGTCGTATCGTCGCTGCAGCAGGTCGCCCACCTGCTCCTCGTCGCTGTAGACGGTCACGAGCCTGACCGGGGCCGTCGCGGCCGCCTCGGCCACGGTCTCCACGACGCGGTGGTGGGCGCGAGCCGTCTCCTCCACCCACTCCAGATCCTCCAGGGAACGCCGCAGCGGCTCCTCGCCGAACCGCTCCAGCGGCACGGTGCTGACGTACGCGACGAGACCGGCGCGCCGCACCGTACGCACGGGCGCGCCTGCCACGCCCGTCAGGCCCTCCGGGCGGGGACAGTCCTCCTCGCGTGCGATCGCGTAGACGTAGGTGCCGGCGTCAGCCACCGCGTCCCTCCCCTTCGCGTGGCCGTCCTCTCGGGGTTCTCCGTCGAGCTTCGATGGGGCGGCGCTCTCGCCCGCCGTTCCGTAGTTCGTCCTGCTCCTGTCGATCCTCCGGCAACTCTCCCCACTCCTCCTCCGCGGCGGCCAGCCGCCTGCGGAGCCGGCGGTTCTCCTCGGCCAGCTCACGACCGTCCGAGCTGAGCCACGGATCGTTCTCCCACCAGTCGATGCCCAGCTCCCGGGCCGTGTCGACGGAGGCGATCAGCAACCGCAGTTTGATCGTGAGCAGCTCGATGTCCAGCAGGTTCACGCGGATGTCCCCCACGATCACCACGCCTCTGTCGAGCACTCTTTCCAGGATGTCGCCGAGGTTGGTGGTGTCGCGCCGGGCGGGCGCCCTGCCGCCGTAGGACGACTGGGGAAGAATGGAGCCGGACCGCGCTGGATCGGTCATCTTCAGTCACGCCTAACCGTCGTCGCCTTTGCCGCGCTTGTAGCGCCGCGTCCTGCGGTAGGAGAGCAGGTCCCCCCGCCGGTCCATCTCGGCCTCGTAGAGCGCCAGGATGTCGCCCGAGGACGGGATCCGCCGGTCCTCGACGATCTCGACCCCGACCCGCCAGCCGTCCTGTTCCGGCTGTACGAAGGTGACGCCCTCGGGCTGCTTGCCGGTCAGGTCGGCGATGAGGCGCAGCCCGGCCCGGCCGGCGGTCGCCGCGGACAGCGTCCGGGCCCGCCGGCGGGCCCGCGGAGCCTCCTCCTCGTCCTCGTCGAAGTCCTCGTCGAAGTCCTCGTCGAAGTCCTCGTCGTGGTCCTCGTCGTGGTCCTCCTCGTGGTCGTCGTCGAGGTCCTCGCCGGAGGCGTCGTCCTCCTCGTCGAGGAGCTCGTCCTCGTCGTAGAGGTCGTCGGAGGCGTCCGCGTCGGCGGCGCGCTTACCGTGGGTTGTGCGCCTGACAGGCACGAGGTCATTCCCCCTCTTCGCTTCTGTCCGGCGAGGCGGCGCCGGAAAGGTCCGGCTGGACCATCATCTGTTCGATGATCTCCGCCATCGCCCTGGCCGCCTCCTCCTCGGAGATCTCGCCGGCGAGCCTGGCCTCCTCCACCTCCTCCATTCGCCGCCGGACCGCCGCCGGGTGCCGCAGTTCGAGTTCGGCCTGTTCCTGCAGCATCTCCCCGAGCCGGATCAACGCCCGGATCGGGGCGAACGGCAACCCCACGGTCAGGCTGAACAGGCCCATCCGTCATCCCCCCTGTCCCGATGTCGTGACGAAGTCGTACGGTGCCATCGGTCCGAGCAGGCGCAGGTCGATCCGGCCCGCCCACCGCTCGCCGAACCCGTCCAGGACCTCCTCGAACTCCGCCTGCCGGTCGGCCTCCACCAGGACGGCCACGTGCACCGCGTCCTGCTCGTGGGTCGGCTCGCGCACGGCGACGGCGACGCACCGCGGAGCGACGGCGTCGACGAACGCGGCCGTGTCGGCGTCGCGCTTGGCCGCGACCGCCTCACCGACCAGCTGTCCGAGCTGGATCCGCGCGTCCCAGGTCGCCTCCTCCGGCAGGTCGCGGATCTCCTCCCGCAGGCGCGCGGCCTCCGGCTCCTCCGCGAGAACCTCCCCGATGACCACCCGCTCGACGTAGCGGCCCTTGACGACGTACTCCGTCCGCCCCTCGAGCTCCTTCAAGGCGGTGACGAACGCGTCATGGTTGGGACGCAGCAGTTCCTCGATGACCGCCTCCGAATCGGTCAGCACCGCCCCGAAGCGGAACGGGAGCACGGGAACCTCGGCCGCCGTGTCGTCCAGCAGTCGCTGATGCGCCAGCAGGTCGTCGGGCCGGCCCAGCGGGCGGTCCAGGAGGATGTCGCTCACCAGGGCGGCGACGTCGCCGTGCCGTACCAGCGTGACCCGTTCGGGGGGGTCGCCCACCCCGCGGGCCTCGGCGGTCAGCTCGACGTCCGCCGGCACGACGCCGTAGACGTAGGAATGCCGATCCTGAGCGCGCCGGGCGGTTTTCTCGGAGCCGGCGGTCTGTGTCTTTCCGGTGGAGCCGGACATCTTTCACTCCTCCTCTCGCCGTCGCCGGCGGCGGGGTGCCGGTTCGCGCTCCTCTTCCTCCTCCTCGGGCGCGCCGAGGAACTCCTGGAGCCTCTCCCCGGCCGCCTCCAGCATTCCCTGGGCGACCCCCTTGCTCTTGGAACTGCTCACGCCCTGCGTCATGTCCTGCACGACTTCCGGCAGTCCCTTCCCACCGGTCTGCGCGAGATCCAGCCGGTTCGTGGCCTCCGCGAAACGCAGGTAGGTGTCGACGCTGGCCACGACGATGCGCGCGTCGATCGTCAGAATCTCGATGCCGACGAGGGAGACCCTGACGAAGGCGTCGATAACCAGGCCCTTGTCGAGAATGGTGTCGATGACGTCGGCCAGTCCCGACGAGGACCCGCGGCCACCTCCACCACCTCCCGAAGGTTGCACGATGGTCATCTGTTACTCCTCGGCTCTGTTCGGCTCTGTGCTTGTTTCCCGGTTCACCCGCTGCGGGCGCCGGTACGGCGGCGTGCGGTGCGCGGCGCCGGTCGCTCGTCCGCGCCCGCCGCCGCGGTACGGCGGCGTGCCGGGCGCCTGGCCGGCTCCTCGGGCTCCTCGGGCTCCTCCTCGGCCGCCGCGGCGCGGCGGCGGCGTGCCGGCCGTTTGGGCGGCTCTTCCTCCTGCTCCTCCTGTTCCTCCGGCTCCTCCTCGGCCGCCGCGGCGCGGCGGCGGCGTGCCGGGCGCCTGGCCGGCTCCGGTTCCGGCTCCTCTTCCTCCTCGTCTCCGGCGGCCTCGCCCTCTTCGGCCTCGCCCTCCTCCTCGTCCTGCTCTCCGCCTTCCCCTTCCCCGGTCTCCTCTTCTTCTTCTCCGGTCTCCTCTTCGGGGGCCTGTCCCTCGGTCTCCTCGGCTCCCTCCGCCTGCCCGGTCTCTTCCTCCTCGGGGGCGCCCTCCTGCTCCTCGCGCTCCTGCTCCTCCTTGAGGGCGGTCTCGTGGTCCTTGACGACCTTGCTGTCGCGGATCTCGCCGCGCCAGCCCTCGATGTCGTCGGGGTGCAGCACGGTCTGCGTCATGACGTGCCGCCGGAAGTGCTTGAGCTCCAGGCGTGCCCGCCGGCCCTGCGCGCGCCAGATGTTGCCGGTGCGCTCGAAGAGGCCCTGCGGGTGGTACTCCAGCACGACCAGGATCCGGGTCATGTCGGGACTGAGCGCGTGGAAGCTCACGGCGCCGTCGACGTGGCCCTTGGCGCCCTTGGAGCGCCAGACGATCCGCTCGTCCGGCACCTGCTCGATGATCGTCCCTTCCCAGGTCCGGTGGGACCAGAAGATCTGCGCCTTCCACCTCGTCTTCTGATCGTCCTCCTGTTCCACGCCTTCGACCTTCTTCATGAAGCCGGGGAAGTCCTGGAACTGGGTCCACTGGTCGTAGACGAGTCTTCGCGGGGCGCCCACGTCGATCGTCTCGACTATGTTGGTGAGCTTGAGCTTCTTGCCGCGCCCGCCCTTGCCGCCTCCGGTGATCTTGTTCATCAGGCCTCCGGCCGCCATCTTGGCCGCTCCCTTGAGCCCTGCGGCCACCGGGTGCTTCGAACCGATCACCGTGCTCAGCAGGCCCAGGCCGCCCGATACACCTGATCCGTCCGACCCGCCCGATCCGCTGTTCTGCACGTAATCGGTCAGCCGCTCGGTCAACCCGCCGAGCTTGTCGGTCGCGGACGACAGGATCCGCTCCCCGAGCGCTTCGGCGAGGTTGCGCAGCTCCTGGGTGAGCTGCTCGGTGGGCAGCAGCTGGCCGTCGCCCCGCTCCGGCCGGTCGTTCCTCGTTTGCTCGGTCATCGGACCTCACCCTCGCGCCCGGCGGACCGGCCGTTCCCGGGTGGCCGTCTGGGTGCGCTGCGCGCCACCGCGGCGCCTGGTCGCCGTCGCCCGTGGCTGCTCCTCTTCCTCTTCCTCTTCCTCCTCGGGCTCGCCACGGGACCTGCCGGCCTGGCGTCCCCGAGCGCCGGACGTACGGCGTCCGCGGGCGGGGGCAGGGGCGGGCTCTTCCTCTTCTTCCTCTTCGGGCTCCTCTTCCTCCTCCTCGTCGTACTCCTCTTCCTCGTCCTCGGGCTCCGGCTCCGGCTCCCGGCGGGAGGCCGGACGGCGGACGGACGCGCGGCGCTTGCGGGCGGGCGTCGGCTCTTCCTCTTCCTCGGGCTCTTCCTCGTCGGCTTCGCCCCGGCCTCGAAGCGACTCCGCGCGATCGTGGAGCCGGGAGGTCAGCGAGTCGATCTGCTTGGTCGCCGCGCTCTTGACCGCGGCCTTGCCGACTTCCATCAGCTCGCCCCGGATGCTCTCAGCGATCTTCTCCAGCTCGGGTGAGGATCCGAGCACCTTCAGACCCTGCTGCAGCAGGTCGCCCCCGCCGGAACCCAGCCGGCCCGTCGCGCCCGCCGCTGCCAGCGCGAGCGCCGTCCGTAGCTTGTGGCTCCGGCCGAGAAAATAGCCCGCGCCTACAGCCAGGGCCATCTGCAGTCCGCATTTCACGATCATCACTCCCTGATCGATCACTCCATGTTCGGGGCCGGCCCACCCGGAAGCCTCGGCGGACCGGCTGGGCGGAAGGGAAGACATCGGTAAGAGCTGACGTCTGTCGTTTTGAACGTGTCAGAAGCGTCTTGCCTCGTATTGCCGCTACATACCCTAAAAAAGGGACATGAAATCACATATAGGTTAAAAACGGGCACACGTGATCAAGGGGGAGCTGCGGCCGTCATGGCAGACGTGACCGCCGCTATCCGGCCGAATGCGGCGGGGTAGCGGCGGGAGTCAGGAAAAGGCGGTTAAGCGCTAGGAAACGACATCCCTGCGCCGGAAGCGACGGAAGGCGAGCGCGACCAGGATCGCCGAGTAGGTGACCGAGACGGCCACGCCTTTGATCATGCCGCCGTATTCGGGCTGCGGGGCCAGAGCGTCCAGCCAGGCCGTGTTCCAGAAGGTCGGGAGGAACTCGCGGAGCGAACCGAGCGCCTCCACCGCCTGCAGGATGTTGCTCACGATCACCAGACCGACCGCCCCGCCGACCGCGCCGAGCGGGGAGTCGGTGCTGACCGACAGCAGGAAGGCCAGTGCGGCGACCACGAACTGGCTGATCAGGGCATAGACGATGACGACGCCGAAGCGGGGCAGCACGTCCAGCGCGGCGATGGTCTCGCCGGTGCCCGGCACCCGGACGTCGTTCCAGCCGAAGGCCAGGGTTCCGGCCAGCAGCGCCATCAGCGGCAGGCAGATCACCGCCGCCGCCGAGTAGCCCATCGCGACGACCAGCTTCTGCCGTAGCAGCCGGTCACGGGGGATGGGGGCGGCCAGCAGGTAGCGCAGCGACGACCAGCTCGCCTCGCTGGCCACGGTGTCCCCGCAGAACAGCGCCACCGCGACGACCAGCAGGAATCCGGCCGACACCGACAGCGCGAAGGCGGCGAAGTTCAGGCCGCCCTCGGTCGCCAGGTCGGAGATGCGCAGCGTGCCGGTCGGCTGGCCGGACCCGGCGCCGACCTGGAAGGCGACCACCAGGATCCACGGCAGTGCGAGCAGCAGGCCGAACATGACCAGCGTGCGGCGCCGCTTGAACTGGCGGACGATCTCCACCGCGAGCGGCAGCGTGTGCCGGGGCAGATAGCCGCTCGCCGAGCCGTCCCGCGGGGAGCCGGCGCCGGTCGCGGGGACGGCGACGGCCGTACCGGAGCCGTTGGCGTCGCTCATGCGTTCTCTCCGATCAGGTCCAGGAACACGTCCTCCAGGCGGCTGCCCGAGCCGTTGCCGGAGGTACGGCTGCGCAGCAGGTCGCTCACCGGACCGGCGCTGATGAGCCGGCCGCGGTGCATGACCACCACGTGACTGCAGGTCTGCTCCACCTCGGCGAGCAGGTGGCTGGAGACGATGACGGTACGGCCCCGCGCGGCGTAGGCGATCAGGACCTCGCGCATCTCGCGGATCTGGGGCGGGTCGAGGCCGTTGGTGGGCTCGTCGAGGACCAGCAGGTCGGGCAGGCCGAGCATGGCCTGCGCGATGGCCAGACGCTGGCGCATGCCCTGGGAGTAGGTTCGCACGGCGCGTTCCAGCGCGGTGCCGAGCCCGGCGATCTCCAGGGCTTCGGCGAAGTGGGCGTCCTCGGCGGGCCGGCCCGTCGCCTTCCAGTAGAGCTCCAGGTTGGCCCGGCCGGTCAGGTGCGGCAGGAAGCCGGGGCCCTCGACGAAGGAGCCCAGCCTGGACAGGACCGGGGCGCCGGGGACGACCCGGTGGCCGAAGATGCGGATCTCACCCGCGTCGGGATGGATCAGACCCATCAGCATCCGCATGGTGGTGGTCTTGCCCGCGCCGTTGGGACCGAGCAGGCCCAGCACCTGACCGTGCCCGACCGTGAACGACAGGTCGTTCACCGCCAGCTCACCGTTGCGATAGGCCTTGGTCAGGCCGTCGATCCGCAGGGGCACGGCCTCCAGCTCGGGGTCGGGCTCGTCCCGGCCGCGCCGGCGCCCGGCCAGCAGCAGGGCCGCCGCCACGACGACGGAGACCAGCGGCAGCGTCCAGGTCCACCAGGCAGGACCGGTGGAGGGGGTGCGCAGCGTGGCGTCGGTCGGGACGGTCACGGCAGGCGAGGCCAGGCCGACCGTGTAGACGGCCGGAGCGGCCGGCGTGCTGTAGCCCAGGTCGGTGGTGGTGAAGGTGACGCGCAGCCGGTGCCCGGGGTCGAAGCGATGGTCGATGGCGGGCAGGCTCACCGTGGCCTCGCCGGTGCCGCCCTCGGGAACGGCGATCCTGACAGGGGCGGCGAGCCCCTCGGGCAGCAGCGGCACCTGGGCGTCGCCCGCCACGTCGTAGAGCTTGGCGAACAGCGTCGCCTCCCGGCGGCTCGCCTCGCCGCCCGCGGCGGAGCCCTGCCCGGGCTCGGAGCGCACCCGCACCTTCACGGTGGAGCTGCCGGTGACCTGAAGCGGCGCGGTCAACGGCGCGGAGTCGAAGTCGGCGCTCTGGCCCGGCATGTCGACGGCCACGCTCAGGTTGCCGGCGCCGGTGAGGCCGCCGAACCCGGGGACGGCGGAGATCGAGGCGGGGGAACCGCCCGGCGGGTTGGCCACCTGCTGATCGGAGCCGTTGAGCGGCACCACGGTCCGGGCGGTGCCGTTCAGGCCGGGGTAGCCGGCCGCGGTGGCGTGCAGCTGGACCGGGCGGCGGGTGCCCGGGTCCCGGCCGCCGTCGCGGGTGACGGTGAACGGGCTGCCGGCCGGCTCCGCGCCGGCGGACTCCTTCAGGTAGCGGTCGAACCAGCCGAGGGTCCGCTCGTGGAGCCAGTCGACCTCGCCGTTGCCCCCGTCGTGGCCGCCGTCGAACCAGGCGACGCCGACCGGGGCGCCGGTGGCGGCGATGGCTCGGGCGTTGGCGTCCGCCTGGCCCAGGGGGAACAGCGAGTCGCGCCGCCCCTGCAGCAGCAGCGTCGGGATCCTGATCTTCCCGGACACCGAGATCGGGCTGGACCTGCGCAGGGTCTCGACCGCCTTCGGGGTCGCCCGGCCGGTCTGGGCCACCTGCTGGTACATGTCGCAGACCTCCGGCAGGAACCGGCCGCACCGAACCTCCTGCGCGGTCGGCGGGGTGGGCGGGTCGGACCGGTCGGCACGGGTCGCCGTCCCGCCCAGCCTGCTCAACCCGCCCAGCCCGCCGGCTCCCGCATCCGGCGTCGGGCCGCCCCGGCTGAAGAACAGCCCGGCCCACATCCGCTTGAACACGCCGTTGTCCGGCCCCCTGCCGGTGGCGTCGGGAAACAGCGCGTCGGCCAGGTCGTACCAGGTGACCTGAGGGACGATCGCGTCGATCCTGCCGTCGTACGCGGCGGCCATCAGCGCGATCGCCCCACCGTAGGACCCGCCCGCGATGCCCACCCGCGGATCACCGGCCGCGTCGAGCTGGACCTCGGGCCGCCTGGCCACCCAGTCCACGAGCTGGCGGACGTCCTTGACCTCGTAGTCGGGGGAGTTGAGCGCGATCTGCCCGGTGGACCGGCCGAAGCCCCGCGCCGACCAGGTCAGCACGGCGTAGCCCTCCTGAGCCAGCCGCACGGCCGCGTCTCGGACGCTCTGCTTGCTGCCGCCGAAGCCGTGCGCGAGCAGCACCGCCGGCGCCTTGCCGCCGCCGGCGGGCGGGAAGAAGCTCGCGTCGAGTGTGACGTGCTGGTCGTCGCCCGGCCCGTCGAGCACGGCGATCTTCTGGTCCTGGACCCGCACCGGTGGCGCGGACGGCCACAGCGACCAGGCCGCGACGCCGATGACCAGTACGGTGATCACCGCGACCCAGGTGGCGGGCCTCCTCGCAAGCTTCATGTCGCGAGCTTACTGAGGGGGGGCTGAGAGGGAACTGAGGAGAACGAGAGGGCCTGCGGGCGGCGGTCCGGCGGACGCGCGATGGCGCGGGGTGACGGGGATGGCGCGAGGCGACGGGGATGAGGCGGGCGACGGAAGATCAGGCGCCGTCGGCGGCGAGCGGGAGCCGGTAGTGCACCTCCGGGGCCGCGACGGGCAGACCCTCGACATCCTGGACCCGCCCGGAGAGGGTGAATCCGAAGCGCTCGTAGAACCTGCGAGCGCGGACGTTGCTCTCCAGGACCCAGAGCCCGGCCTCCGCGTGCCCCATCTCCCGCAGCCGCGCCACCGAGCGGTTCATCAGGGCCAGCCCCAGTCCGGTCGACCAGTGCTCGCTGAGCACGTAGATCGCGTAGATCTCCCCGCCGGGGATCTCCCTGTCGCGCGCGGACCCGAACAGGCTGAAGCCGGCGCTCACGCCGCCCGCCTCGCCGATCACGACGCGTTCGGCGGCGCCGGCGAACCTCGCCCGCCACAACTCCACCTCGCGGAGCTCGACCCGCAGCTCGTCGAGGAAGTCCTGAGGGAGCAGACCCCGGTAGGCCGTCTTCCACGTCTCGGTCTTGATGCGCAGGACGTCCTCGGCGTCGTCGGGGCCACCATCTCGTACAAAAGGCTCCATAACGGTCCATTATCCAGACGTGAAGGACAACCCATGCCAATGCCTGGACGATGCATCAGGGATGTCCCCGATTGCGGACCAAGGTAAAGGCCGGGCATCATTTCGACGCGTGAAGCCAGTCGACAGCCTCAAACGAAGAGCCGCTCCAGTGATCGAGTGGGCCCTGCCCTACTGGACCCGTGGGAAGGCCGGCCGTGAAACCCCGGAGGATCTGTTCCGGCTCCTGTACTTCGGGTGGCTGGTGGCCTTCTCCTTCAAGGTGCTCGGCGCCTCCTGGGACGTCTCCTGGCACTTCAAGTGGCTCCGTGACGACCTGGCGCCGCCGCACCTGCTCAACAGCGTCGGCACCGCCATCGCGCTGGTGCTCACGATCATCCACCTCTACACCGGTTACGGCGTGGACAGGACGGCGCAGCGCCTTGTCGGCTGGGGCACCGCGGTCTTCCTGACCGCTGTGCCGCTGGACCTGATCAACCACCGGATCAACGGGCTCGACATCACCTCGTGGAGCCCGTCCCACATGATGCTCTACATCGGCACGTTCCTCATGATCTGCGGCGTGATCCGCGGTTGGTTCATGGGCGCGCCCGCCGGGCGGACGCGGACGCTGGTGCTCGGCGGGCTCTTCGTGTTCCTGTTCGAGAACGTCTGGTTCCCGGCGCAGCACCAGGAGTACGGCGTGTTCGGCATCGCCGCCTGGGACCGGGGCCGGCCGGAGGCCGAGCCCATCCTGCTGCAGTTCGCCGCCGACCAGATGGGCCGCGCGGTGGACCGGCCGATGGTGGTCAACTTCTCGCTGCCGGTGCCCGACCAGGTGTATCCGCTCTACGCCGCGGTCGCCGCCATGATCGTTCTGGTCTTCGCGCGGGCGATGGTCGGCCGGATGTTCTCGGCCACCGCCGTGATCGGCACCTACCTCGTCTACCGCACCCTGATCTGGCCGCTCCTGGCGCTCACGGACTTTCCGCGTTCGTCGGTGCCGATCTTCCTGGTCGCCGGGGCGCTCGCCGTCGATCTGGCGTTCCTCATCCGGATCCCGATGATCCGGGCACTGGTCGGCTCGCTCGGGGCCACCATCCTCGTCGACCAGGCGCTGCGCCTGCAGAGCGGCGTCTACTTCACCCCGCCGCTGGTGTCACCGATGACCATGCTGGTCGGCGGCCTCATGCTCGCCGCCCTGTGGCTGGGCGGCGAGTGGGCCCTGAACCGCTACAGGCTGCGGGCTCAGGACATGGAGGCCGTGGTCAGCGCCACCGCGACGCCGTAGGCGAGTCCCATCACGGTGATCTCCGCCGCCGCCCACGCGACGACCGCCGTCCCCTGCCGCTCAGCGATGCGCGGCAGCAGGCGGAACCGGATGTGGGCGGCGAAGGGCACCAGCAGCGCCACGCACACGGTCTTGGCCACCACGAGCAATCCGTAGTCGCTGGTGAACACCGCGCCCGGCAACTCCACCCCCTGGGTGAGGGCCATCGTCGCCAGGCCGTTCACCAGGCCGGAGACGCCGACCACGACCAGTGCCACAGTGGCCAGCCGGGAGAACTTCGGCAGAACCCGCGCCAGCGACTCGCGGTCCCCGGCGACCAGCGCGACGATCGCGAGCAGTCCGCCCGTCCAGGCCGCCGCACCCATCACGTGCAGCTCCATCGAGATCATGATGGGGTCGTGCCAGACCGAGTCGACCGCGTGGCCGGTGACCGGGATCGGCAGCAGGCCGAAGAATGCGATCACGATCCGCAACTCGGCCGGGACCTTCTCGCCGAAGCGCACGGCCAGCAGCCCGATCCCGGCGTAGGCCAGCGCGCAGGCGGCGCTGAAGAGCATTCCCTGGCCGGCGCCGACGCCGTCGACGTATTCGGCGATCATCCCCGGCGTGGGGATGAGGCCGGGGTTCAGCTGGGCGGTCTGGAACACGATGACGACCAGCGCCAGCACCGCCCACGCCCACGCGAACGTCACCGCCAGCGGCCGCGCCCGGCGCATCACCGGCTCGGTCCGCTCGGGGTCGTCGAAGCCGAGCAGCCTGGGCAGCACGCTCAGCCCGACCACCGCCACCGCGGCCAGGTCCAGCAGCACCCGCAGCACCGGCAGGCCGTACTCCACCAGCGGGCCGGGCATCGCGATGCCCGGCACCGCCTCCTGGGCGGTGAACGCCGTGGCGGCCAGCACGGCGAGCACGGCTCCCGAGACGAAGCCGCCGGCCACCAGCTTCTTGACCGCGCCCGCCTCGGGGGCACGCTCGACGGTCACGGTCATCCCGGCGTCCCCTGCCCTCCGGTACGGCGCAGCGCCACGACGGTGGCCCCGCCCAGCACGACGAGGGCGCCGGCGATCCACAGCACGGCCATCCCGGCCCCGCCGTTCTGCGCGGCCTCGGCGGCCTGGGCGCTCAGGTCGGGGGCCTGCGGCGCGGCGGCCGAGGACGCCGGGGCCGGCTGGGAGGCGGTGCCCGATCCGGCGGCGGTCAGGGTGAAGGTCACCTTGCCGGCCACCGGATGACCGTCGGAGGACAGGATCCGGTATCCCGCGACGTACTGCCCGGCCGGTCCCAGGGGTTTGACCCCGATGCTGACCTTGTGCTTGTCGACGGTGGTCTTGCCGTCCTCCCAGCGGGTCCCGTCCGGGCCGGTCACGCTGATCTGCGCGAAGCCCTGCCGTACCGGCTGGTCGAAGGTAAAAGTGATCTTTCCGGGTCCGGTGGCGAGCCGGGCGCCGTCCTGGGGGTCGCTGCCGATCAGCACGTTGTGGGCCTGCGCGGGGGTGGCCACGCCGAGCAGCGCGGCACACGCGAACAGCAGGACCGTGAGTAGCCGCCTCAACGATCATGGCCTTCCGTTGGGTTCGTCATGACCCGGCCATGGTCCCATCCCTGCCTCGCGCCCGGGGAATCGAGTGAGCCCGTACGCGGTGGGGGTGTCGTGGACGGACCGTGTCGCAGCGATGACCCGCCGGGCGATCCGTGGTGACGTCCGGTCCGTCAATCCCCGGCCGGAGGGCGGGGCGCGGAGGCGGCCTCCCGCCGTTCCCACACGATGGAGTAGCGCCACAGGAGATGGCGGCGGAAGCGGCAGCCGGGCAGCAGGCGCCGGGCCTCGCGGCGGACCTGGTCCCAGGACATCCGGGCGTCCTCTACCGGCATGCCGGGCGGGTCGACCTTGCCGCCGTGCCGCAGCGCCTGGATGCGGGACGCCGGGACGCCCGCGCCGCTGATGATCCAGTCCAGCGCGGTGTGGTTGCCCGCCAGGCCGACGATCGCCAGGCGTCCCCCCGGCGCGAGCAGCCGGGCCATACGGGTGACGGCGGCCTCGAAGTCCATGTGGTGCACGACGGCGACCGCGCTGACGAAGTCGTACTTCCCCTCGGGGAAACGGCCCTGGGCGTCGTCGAGGAAGTCCGCCTCCACGAAGGCGACGTTGCCGGCGTGGGCGCCGCGCTCGCGGGCGAGACGGATCATCTCGGCCGAGCGGTCGACGCCGGTCGCCTGACGGGCCCGGCCGGCCAGCTTGCGGGTGAGCAGACCGTCACCGCATCCGATGTCGAGGGCCTCGCCGCACGCGTCCGGCACGGCGCCGAGCACCACCGGGTGGTAGTGGACGTTGTGGTTCCAGTAGTCGTCGGACATCAGGGCACTGTAGTCCGGCGGCCGGCCAGGAAGCGATCTTCGTCCGTGGCCGGTGCCGTCCTCCGAGGGCGGGCGCGCGGTTTCACGTTCGTGAGGCACTCGCCGAGCCGACCCGCGGGGTGGGGCCGTGGTGGGTGGCCGGCATCTCGCTGGCCGACCTCGCGCTCTGAATGGGCCATTTCGGGCCGCTCCAGGCGCTGTCGCCGTCGCAGGTGGCGCAGGTCGCCCCGGGGAGCAAGGAGTCGGCGCTGCCTCGCGGATGAGACACCAGCGGGAGACTTCACGGGTCTTCGCAGGTCTTCGCAGGTCTTCGCGGATCTGCACGGGATCTTCACAGGTCTTCGCGGGGTCTTCGCGGGGACCTCGTGAGGTCTTCACGAGGCCCGCGAGGGGGTAGAACCCGGAGTGATCGCTAGGAGAGCCATGCCTGTGCGAGGTGGTCACCGTGTACCAGCAGATCCTCGATCCCGTCGCCCACTCCCTCGCCTGGAGCTCCCTGGTCGCCGCGTTACCGCTGCTGACGCTGTTCGTGCTGCTGGGGGTGTTGCGGGTGACCGCCTGGGCCGCCTCACTGGTGTCCCTCGCCCTCGCCCTCGCGATCGCCATCCTGGTGTACGGCATGCCGGCCGGGCAGGCGCTGCTGGCCGGGTCCGAAGGGGCGGCGTTCGGCTTCTTCCCGATCCTGTGGATCGTGATCAACGCGATCTGGGTCTTCCAGATGACCGTCGAGACCGGGCATTTCGACGTGTTGCGGCGTTCGTTCGCTCAGGTGAGCGACGACCAGCGCATCCAGGCGATCATCATCGCGTTCTCGTTCGGCGCCCTCATCGAGGCGCTCGCGGGATTCGGCACGCCGGTGGCGGTCACCTCGGTCATGCTGATCGCCCTCGGCTTCAAGCCGCTGAAGGCGGCCGTGGTGGCCCTCACCGCCAACACCGCGCCCGTCGCCTTCGGGGCCATGGCCACCCCGATCATCACGCTCGGCAAGGTGACCGGCCTGCCGAGCGACACGCTCGGCGCGATGGTGGGCAGGCAGACGCCGATACTCGCGGTGTTCGTCCCGCTGGCGCTCGTCGTCATCGTGGACGGGCTGCGCGGCCTGCGGGAGACGTGGCCGGCGGCGCTGGTCTGCGGAGTCGTCTTCGCCATCGGGCAGTACGCGACCTCGAACTTCATCTCGGTGCCGTTGGCCGACGTGGTCGCGTCCCTCCTGTCGGCCGCCGCGGTCGTCGCGCTGGTCCGCATCTGGCGCCCGCGCGAGCCGTACGGCGAGCCCGCGGTCATCGCGGGCGGCGCGGCCGACGAGCCGACCCCCGAGTTCGCCGGACGGGTCGGCCGCCCCGACGCGCGCGCGGACGTCGTCCGGGCGTACGCGCCCTACGCGATCATCATCGTGGTGTTCGTCATCGGTCAGATCCCCGCGGTCAAGAGCCTCCTCGACCGGGCGACGTACGTCGTGAAGTGGCCGGGACTGCACCTGCTCAACGCGAAGGGCGGTGTGTCGCCGCTGCCCACGTTCACCTTCAACCTGCTCACCACCCCCGGGACCCAGATGCTCGTCGCGGGCGTCATCACGATGATCGCGCTCAGGCTCTCCGTCCCGCGGGCGCTGCGGGCCTACGGGGCGACGCTCCATCAGCTCCGCTGGGCGATCGTCACCGTGATGGCGGTGCTGGCGCTCGCCTTCGTGATGAACGCCTCCGGGCAGACGATCACTCTTGGCACCTGGATGGCCGGGGCGGGTGCCGCGTTCGCGTTGCTGTCGCCGATCCTCGGCTGGCTGGGCGTGGCGGTCACCGGTTCCGACACCTCCTCCAACTCGCTCTTCGGCGCCCTGCAGGTCACCGCGGCGGGCCGGGCCGGGCTCTCCGAGGTTCTCATGGCCGCCGCCAACAGTTCGGGTGGCGTGCTGGGCAAGATGATCTCGCCGCAGAACCTGGCCATCGCGGCGGCGGCGGTCGGCCTGAACGGCAGGGAGGGCGACATCTTCCGCCGGGTCATCGCCTGGAGCCTGCTCTTCCTCGCCTGCCTGTGCGTCCTGTCCGCCCTCCAGGCCTCCCCGGTGCTGTCCTGGATGGTCCCCTAGCGCGTCCACGGCGCCTGGCTCCGGGGGAGATTCGATCTCTGTGACAACTTCGACTAAATAGAGAAAAACGGATTTTTACTGACTGTGGCGTCCTATCCGTACTATCGACAAACCGAAAGCCGCCATTAGCCGGTCCGTTCCGTGCGGGAAATTCGGTCACGGCTTCTCCTGGCATGTCGACGACCTGATCGCACACCTTCTCTTTAGGCAGGGGTGACAATGCGGGAGGTTGAATGCCCGGTGCCGGGGAAAGGCAGTAAATGAATGATCGGAATGGCGAATCGATTGACTCTGCTGCGTTCGCCGGAGGCATTCGGAAGGGCTGGGCCGGCAGAGCCGGGGGCAGTGAGTGCGGGCGCATGACGCCGACGTACTCCGGTGTATCGGGGAGGTGGCGCAGTGAGACCGACAGATTTCCAGAAACGGACTGACCGGGTGAACACGCTCACGCATTCGGTCACGCCTTCAATCGTGCCGGCGATGAGAGAGCGGGAACGGATTCGGCGATATGCGGGCGCGGCATCGGAGTGGCCGTACGCGGGCGTGTTGCAGAAGATGGGGCACGCGGATTTTCCGGGAGAGAGGCGCTCGATACCGGCGGCCAGGCGGTGGGTGCGGAATCTGCTGGTCGACCGCGGGATGGACACGACACTGGACGACGTCCTGCTGCTGGTGAGCGAGGTGGTGACCAACTCGGTGGTTCATTCCGACTCCGGCCGCACGGCGGACGGGCGGGTGGCGGTGTATGTGGCCCACGCTTCCGGGGTGATCCATGTGGAGGTGACCGACGACGGGTCGGCCACGAGCGAACCGATCGTCCGCATGCCGAAGATGGACGGCGGCGGCGGGCGAGGGTTGTTGCTGGTGGATCTGCTGGCGACCTCGTGGGGGGCTCACCACGATCCCGACGTGGGCGGGGCGGTGTGGTTCCAGGTGGCGTGGAAGTGACCTGGGTGCCGGCTTCGACCCATCGCGCCTGAGAGCGGTCGCCCCGGCCGATGAGCGAGGCCGCGCGGGTGGCCGGGGGCGACCGGACCACCCGGCCGCCACACCGGCGCCCGCCCGGTCAGCCGCCCAGGCGGCGGATGGCGAGTGAGGCGGCCCGGACGGCGAGGGCGGGCGACAGCCGTACTCCGCGCCAGGCCATCCGCCCCGATGCCGGGGCCACGATGAGCGCCCGGTCGCGCGCGAGGCCCCGCATGATGTCGCCTGCCAGCGCGTCGACCGAGTAGAGCCGGCCCTGGGTCCTGGTCGCCGACCGCCGGGCGCTCGCGCCGGTCGCGGTCTGCGGCAGGCCGGGGTTGGCGTGGTCGAGCAGCGGGGTGTCGGTGAAGCCCGGGCAGACCACGCTCACTTTCACTCCGTGCGCCGCCGCCTCGGCCCGCAGCGCGAGCGACAGCCCGACCACCGCGTGCTTGGTCGCCGTGTACGGCGCCATCAGGGGAGCGGGGACCAGGCCGGCCAGGGACGCGGTGTTGACGATGTGACCGAAGCCCTGGCGCACCATGATCGGATAGGCGGCGTGGACGCCGTGGACGACTCCGCGCAGGTTCACGTCGATGGTGCGGTTCCAGTGGTCGAGGGTGAGCTCGTCGGTGGTGCCGCCGACCGCGATCCCGGCGTTGTTGAACACGAAGTCCAGTCGGCCACGCTCGGTGCTGACGGCCGTGACCAGGTTCCGCACGGCTTCCGCGTCGGTGACGTCCAGCGCCACGCCCGCGCCGCCGAACTCCTTGGCCACCCGCTCGGCCCCGGCGCCGTCCAGATCGGCGACCACGACGTGCGCGCCGCGCCCGCCGAGCTCGCGGCACAGGGCCCGTCCGATGCCGGACGCCCCGCCCGTCACGATCGCCGTCTTCATCGAGCGGCCTTCCCGGCCGGCGGTGCCCAGATGCCCATCGCCTTCCAGACCCGGCGCTGGACGGGGTTCGTCATGCCCAGCTCGGCGCAGAGCTCACGGGTCTTGCCCACCGAGTCGCGGATCTCCCCGGCCGCGTCGGGGTTGTCGGTGTAGACCTCCTTGACGACGTGCTCCGGGATCCGGAAGTGCTTGATCATCGATCCGGGGGGCGACAGCATGATCCGGGCCATGATGCCCAGGATGATCGGGGAGATGATCCCCAGCGCGAAGCGGCGGTAGCGGGGCATCCGCGGGACCCTGCGGCGCAGGTAGTGCCGGGCGAAGGAGATGTGCCGGGCCTCCTCCGCGATGTGGATCCGCATGATGGTCTCCTCCAGCGGATGCCGGATCTGGCCGTTCTTGAGAGTCTTGCGCTGCACATGGTCGATCGGGTCCTCGCCGCCGAGCACGAAGACGAAGAACAGCTCGGTGGAGATCAGCGGAATCCACGGGGCGACCTGGGCGAGCAGGCTCAGCGGGCCCGGCATGCCCCTGACCGGAAGCTTCGTGCGGTTGACGAACTCCTGGAACATCATCCCGTGATGTCCCTCTTCGATGGTCTCGTGATAGACGTAGCGGAACTCGGGGGAGCCGTTCGGCAGCCGGTAGGCGTAGTTCAGCAGGCCCCGCTTGAGCAGGTTCTCGAACTGCAGGCCGATCTTCATGGCGGTCGCCACCCGCCACAGCCCGATCCTGGCGCGCACCTCGGGCGTCTGGGCCCGGTACCACGCGTGCCGGCCCAGCTTGTCGATCTCGGGAAGCTCCCAGCGCGGATCGTCCTGGCGGACGAGGAAGTCCTCGTCGTCCCAGGGGATGTCGACGTAGGGCTCCCAGTGCTTGTCGACCGACGCCTTGGAGAGACGTTCGATGACCGCCTCGTAGGCGCGCCTGTCCGCGACCGTCTGGTCGCTCTCCCTGTCCGCGGCGGTGTTTGGAGCGGGTGTCATCGCTGCACTCCCATCGGATGTCCTGCGCCGTAATTGTACGTAGCATCCAATAGCGGGGGAAGCCCCCGCGGGGGTGTGAGCTCCCTCACGCCGGTGTGGCGTCCTTCACTCCGCGTTGTACTCGGGCCACCCCGCTCCTCGCTGTGACGTCACGGTCGCTCGTGGTGATGAAATCCTTCCGGTATGGCAGCGGTACCCGCTCCTCGACCCCTCCTGGGAGCCGTTTTTCTGGTGTTCGTCAGCGCCGCCTGGGGGTCGGCGTTTCCGCTGATGAAAGACCTCATCGCCCGGATGCCGGTGGCGGACCTGCTCTTCGAGCGGTACGGCATCGCGACGCTCGTCCTGATCGCACTGCGCCCGGCGTGCCTGCGGGGACTGCCGGAAGGCACCTGGCTGGCAGGCATCCTGCTCGGCCTGCTGTTCGGCGTGGGCCAGACCGCCCAGGCGGTCGCGCTGCACGACCTTCCCTCCTCGGTCTCCGGCTTCACCGTCGGCTCCTACGTGGTGATCACTCCGGTCCTCGGGCTGATCCTGCTCGGCGCCGGAATCTCCCGGCGCACCTGGGTCGCGGTGGCGCTCGCGCTGGCCGCGATGACGGCCTTCACCCTGCTGCGGGAGGCCGAGGGCCACGCCGTCTCGCTGCCCGCCCTGGCCGTCACCCTGCTGTCGGCCGTGCTGTACTCGGCGCACACGCTGGTGCTCGGCAACCTCGCCGGGGCGCGGCGGGACGCCTACGCGGTCACGGTGATCCAGCTCGGCGTCATCGCCCTCATGACCGGCGTGCTCGCCGCGCCGGACGGCCTCGCTCTGCCCCGGGCGCCGGGCGACTGGGTCATCCTCGGCCACCTGTCGATCGTGGCCTGCGCCCTGGGATTCCTGGCCCGCTCGTTCGGCCAGCTCCACGTCCCGCCCGTACCCGCCGCGGTGATCCTGTCGGCTCAGCCCCTGTGGGTGACGGCCCTGGCCGTCGTGATGTACGGCGAGCCGCTCACCTGGACCGTCTTCATGGGTGGAGGGCTGATCGCCCTGGCGATGCTCCTCGTCGTGCTGCCCGGCCGGCGGCTCAGGACAGCTCGTCGAGGGACAGGCCCAGCTCCCCCGCGGTAGCCGTACGGACGAAATCGGCCAGGCGTCCCCGGGGCAGCACACGCCGGTGCACGGTCACCTGGGTGGACAGACCGTCGATCAGGGAGACGATCCGCCAGGTCGAGCCCTCGGGGTCGGCGCAGGTGAAGGCTCCGGTCGCGGCTCCCTCGTCGATGATGGCGCGCAGTGCCTGCTTCCAGCGCAGGTCGATCCTGCGGCACATCTCCTCCAGCTCGGCGTTGCGCATCGACTCCGCCCACGCGTCGATCCACAGCGCCCAGGACTTGGCCCTGCCGGTGGGGGAGTAGAGCTTCAGCAGGCCGCGCAGCCGCTCCAGCGAGGAGCCGCCCGACTCCTCCAGCTTGGCGAGCGCCTCCAGGTCGCGCTCGGCCGCATAGGCGAAGGCCTGTGCGAACAGCTTTTCCTTGGTCTCGAAATGGTAGAAGAGCAGCGCCTGGCTGACTCCGGCGGCCTGTGCGATGTCCGCCGTCCGTGTGTGCCCGAACCCCTGGGCCGCTATGACGTCGCAGGCGGTCCTGAGCAGATCATCGCGGCGTAGTCGCCCAAATCCCCGTGCCACAGGGGAACCTTAGCGGGTCAAGGGCAGTCGCAGCACGAAACGTGCGCCTTGCTCGCTATCCTCCAGACCCAGGCTTCCGCCGTGCGCCTGAGCGATCTCCCTGGCGATCGCCAGCCCCAGCCCGGTGCCCCCGGCGTCCCTGCTGCGCGAGGCGTCCAGGCGGGTGAACCGGCGGAAGACCACCTCCCGCTGGTCGGGGGAGATCCCGGCACCGTCGTCGAGCACCTCGACGACGGCCGTGCCGTCCTCCTCCGTCATGCTCATCGAGACCTGCGAGGCGGCGTGCCGCTCGGCGTTGTCCAGCAGGTTCGTCAGCAGCCGGGACAGCCGGAGGCGGTCGCCCTCCACGGTGAGGCCGGGTTTCAGCTCCCGGACGACCGTGACGCCGCGCCGGCGGCGGTCGAGTTCGTCGCCGCACAACTCGCCCAGGTCGATCTGCTCCTTGGCGGCGGGCGCGCCGGAGTCGAGCCTGGCCAGCATCAGCAGGTCGGAGACGAGCGCCTGGAGGCGGTCAAGACTGGAGAGCATCGCGGTGGCCTTGGCGGTCCAGTTGACGTCCTCGGGATAGAGCAACGCCTCCTCCACCTGGGCGCGCATGGCGGTGAGCGGGCTGCGTAGGTCGTGGGAGGCGTCGGAGGCGAAGCGGCGCTGCTGTTCCACCGCCGCTTCCAGGCGGTCCAGGGTCTGATTGATCGTCTCGGCCAGCTGCCTGATCTCGTCACGGGCTTTGGGCACCGGCACCCGTCGGCCGAGATCGGTCGTGGTGATCTCCGCCAGGCGCCTCCTGATGTCGTTCACCGGACGCAGCGCCCTGGCCACCATGTGGTAGGAGCCCAACCCGGCCAGCAGCACCAGCAGCAGGGAGGCGCCGATGAGCGCGGCGAACATCTTGGGCCTGCCGTACCAGGGGACGACGTTGTCGACGGAGTAGACGAGCCAGTCGCCCTCCGGCCGGTAGACCCGCAGGGCCACGACGATCATGCATCTGCCGGGGAACTCGGGAATCCGGCACAGCTCCTTGTCGGCCCGCGCGATTCCCGCGGGGGGCGCGAAGTCCGCCACCGGAGGGGCGCCCTTCAGCGACGGGGTGGACGCGACGACCGTGCCGACCGCGTTCACGACCTGGACGCCCACGGCGTTCCCCTGGGGCAAGATGACGGGCCCCGACACCTCTTTGTCGAGGTGGGCGACCTCCAGGGCGGCGCCGGCCACCTCTCCGGTGCGAAAGCCGTCCGCCAGGTCGTGCAGGGAGAACGTCAGGACGGTGGTGACGAGAAATCCGCACAGGACGGAGACGGTGATGGCGATCATCGTCAGTCGAGCCCGCACGGACCACGAGTTCCGTGTGATCACGCCAATCTCCCCCCGAGATCAGACGATCACATTGGAAGGATTGATTACCGTTTCCTGGTGTTTCATGACCAAGTAAGAGTAAAGATCACATTCCCTACCGTTGTAGAGCATTGCTCTGTACTGCGGCTTCGTCGCTGGTTAGAGTAAGTGCGCGCTGATTGGAGCGGACATGGATCTTGAGGAGTACCGCCGGCGGGCCAGAAGCTGGCTGACGGCCAACGCCGAGGAGACCAGGGCCGAAGGCAGTCCCGACGCCGACGGGGTCGCCGCCGAGAAGGCCTTCATGGCCAAGCTCTACGACGCGGGCTATTCGGGGATCTCCTGGCCGGCGGAGTGGGGCGGGCAGGGGCTGAGCCAGGCGGAGGAGCGGGTCTTCGCGGAAGAAGCCAGAGATTTCACGTTGCCGACCTACGTGTTCTCCATAGGGCTGGGCATGTGCGGACCGACCCTGGTCGACCTCGGCACCCCCGAGCAGAAGGCCCGGCACGTCCGGCCGCTGCTGCGCGGCGAGGAGATCTGGTGCCAGCTCTTCTCCGAGCCCGGCGCGGGCAGCGACGTCGCCGCCCTGCAGACCAGGGCCACCCGCACCGAGGACGGCTGGGTGGTCAGCGGCCAGAAGGTCTGGACCTCGGTGGCCCAGCACGCCTCCTTCGGCCTGCTGCTCACCCGCACCGACGTGGACGTGCCCAAGCACAAGGGCCTGTCGATGTTCATCGTCGACATGCGCGCCCCCGGTGTCACCGTCCGGCCGCTGAAGGACATGACCGGCCGTGCCCACTTCAACGAGATCTTCTTCGACAACGTGCACATCCCCTCGGAGAACCTGATCGGCCAGGTCAACGACGGCTGGAGCTGCGCGGTCACGACCCTCCTGCACGAGCGCCTGTCCATCTCCGGCGGTGTCGGCATGAGCGGCCAGCGGGAGAATCCGGTCGCCTTCGAGGCGCTGCGCCACACCGTGGACACCGGCGACCCCCTCGTGCGCGACCGGCTCGTCGAGCTCTACATCCGCTCCCGCGCGCTCGCCCTGTTCAACCAGCGGCTCGCCCAGGAGACCAAGGCCGGGATCTTCCCCGGAGCCCGGGGCAGCGCGGCGAAGCTGCTCCTCGCCGAGCTGAGCATGTTCCAGGCCGACCTGGCCACCTCGCTGGCCGGTCCGCAGGCCGTGGCCTACGAGGAGGACGGGAGGCTGGCCGCCTCGCTCGCGCTCGCCCCCGCCCTGTCCCTCGGCGGCGGCACCAACGAGATCATGCGCAACATCATCGGCGACCGGGTGCTGAACCTGCCGCCCGAGCCGCGCGTGGACAAGACCGTGCCGTTCAAGGACCTGAAGACGGGAACCCGGCAGTGAAACTCGTCCTCACCGAGGAGCAGCGGCAGCTGCGCGAGACGGTCCGCTCCTTCCTGGCCGCCGTCTCGCCCCTGTCCGAAGTCCGCCGGGCCGCGGAGTCGGAGACCGGCTACGACCCGGCGGTCTACCGGCGCCTCAACGGTGAGCTCGGACTGGCCGGCCTCATCGTCCCGCAGGAGCATGGCGGGGCCGGAGCCGGATACGCCGAACTCGCGGTCGTCCTGGAGGAGACCGGGGCGGCGTTGCTGCCCGGGCCGTTCCTGGCCACCACCCTCGCCGCGATCCTGCTGACGGAGCTGGGAGACGAACTAGGAGACAAGGAGCTGCTGCCGGACATCGCCGCCGGGACCATGGTCGCGACCGTGGCGCTCGACGGCGACCGGGCGCTCAACGGGGCCGAGGCCGAGGTGGTCCTCACGGTGGACGGCGCGCGGGTCCGGATCGTCCGGGACGGCACCCGCACTCCGCTGACCACCCTCGACCCGACGCGCAGGCAGGCGCGGGTGGAGCTCGGCGGGGGAGCGGCCGTGGCCGTGTCCGAGGCGGTCCTCGCCAGGGTCCGGGACCTGTTCGCGGTGGCGGTCGCCGCCGAGCAGCTCGGCGTGCTGCGGGCCTCGCTCGACGCGATCGTGGCCTACGCCAAGATCCGGGTGGCATTCGGCCGGTTCATCGGCTCCTACCAGGGGGTCAAGCACAAGCTCGCCGACATGCACTGCAAGCTGGAGCAGGCCGAGTCGATCGTCCGGCACGCGGCCTGGGCGGCCGACGAGGCGCCCGGCGAGTTGCCGCTGGCCGCCGCGCTCGCCCAGGCCTACGTGGGCCGGGCCTGCTTCGAGGTGGCCGGCGACAGCCTGCTGCTGCACGGCGGCATCGGTTTCACCTGGGAGCACGACGCGCATCTCTACTACAAGCGGGCCAAGTCCGATGAGGTGCTCCTCGGGCCGCCGCGGGTCCACCGGGCACGTCTGGCAGATCTGCTGGAGCTGTGAGCCCGGGTTCACTGGAGTTGCGAGCCGGGTCCGCCGGAGTCATGAGTCAAGGTCCGCCGGAGTTGCGAGCGCGAGGAGGAATCCATGCCCGACATCAGCACGCTCCCCGGTTTCTACCGGATCGCGCAGGCCGATCCGGACCGCCGGGCGGTGATCGGCACCGACGGCGCGGTGACGACCTACGGCGAGCTGCTCGCCCGGGTCAACCAGGTGTCACACGGGCTGCGGGCGCGCGGGCTCACCGAGGGGGACGTGGTCGCCGGGGTGTTGCCCAACGGCCTCGACGCGGTGGTCATGCTGATGGCCACCGGCCAGATCGGGCTGTACTACGTTCCGGTCAACTGGCATCTGACCGCCGCCGAGATCGCCTACATCCTGACCGACTGCGACGCCGGGATCGTGGTCGCCGACCGAGCCCACCCCGTGGAGGGGGCGCTCACCGGAACCGACGCGCTGGCCGAAGGGCAGCCCGCGACCGCTCCCGGGAACCGGACGGCGGGCGCGGTCATGTGGTACACCTCGGGCACCACCGGATTCCCCAAGGGAGTGCAGCGGCCGTTGTCCGGCGTCGAGCCGGAGGCGACGCTCCCACTCGTCACCTGGTTCTTCGGTGAGGTCTGCGACCTGCGGCCGGGAGACGAGATCCACCTGGTGACCTCGCCGATGTACCACTCCGCGCCGTGCGCGCACACGATGTTCGCGCTGCACCTGGGCCACACCCTGGTGATCGCGCCGAGGTTCGAGCCGGCCGGGATCCTCGAACTGATCGACAGGTATCGGGTGACCAACGCCATGATGGTCCCGACGATGTTCCACCGGATGCTGCGGCTGCCGCCGGAGACCCGCAGCCGCTACGACGTCTCCTCGCTCCGGCAGGTGGTCCACACCGGCGCGGCCTGCCCGGTGGCGGTCAAGAAGCAGATCATGGACTGGTGGGGTCCGGTCCTGTACGAGTACTACGGCTCCACCGAGTCCACCGTCGCCTTCTTCGTCAAGCCGCACGACTGGCTGGAACGACCCGGCACGGTCGGCCGCCCGGCCCCCGGCTTCGAGGCGAAGATCCTCGACACCGACGGCGAGGAGGTCCCGGCGGGCGAGCCCGGCATGATCTACGTCAAGTCGGGCCTCGGCGGATTCACCTACCGCAAGGACCCGGCCAAGACCGCCGCCAGCATGCGCGGGCAGTGGTACGCCCCCGGCGACATCGGCTTCATGGACAAGGACGGGTTCCTGTTCCTGTGCGACCGCCGTACCGACCTGATCGTCTCCGGCGGGGTGAACATCTACCCCGCGGAGATCGAGGCGGCGCTGCTGGAGCATCCGGCGGTCGCCGACGTCGCGGTGATCGGCGTGCCCGACGAGGAATGGGGCCACAGCGTGGTCGCGCTGGTCCAGCCCGCCCCCGGCGCCCGCCCTGCCCGGGCAGAGCTGCTGGAACACCTCGGCCCGCGCCTGGCCCGCTTCAAACACCCCCGGATCATCGAGTTCCGCGACGAGCTGCCCCGCACCCCCACGGGAAAGCTCTCCCGCTCCCGGGTCCGGGAGGAATACCTGTCCGGCTAGAGGGTGATCCATTCGGTGGAGGTGGTGACCTCCTCCAGGATGTCCTGGATCGGATCGACGCCGATGCCGGGGCCGGTCGGCACGTCGAGGTGACCATCGCGCAACTCGAACGGCGCGGTGATGTCGGTGGCGAAATAGCGGCGCGAGGCGGAGGTGTCGCCGGGCAGGGTGAACCCGGGCAGCGCGGCCAGCGCGACGTTGGCGGCGCGGCCGATGCCCGTCTCCAGCATGCCGCCGCACCACAGGGCGACGCCGTGGGCGCGGGCCAGCTCGTGGATGCGGCGGGCCTCCAGGTAGCCGCCGACCCGGCCGGGTTTGACGTTGATGATCGAGCAGGCGCCCAGGGTGATGGCGGCGGCGGCGTGCTCGGCCGACTCGATGGACTCATCCAGGCAGATCGGGGTCGTCAGCAGCGTGGCCAGCCGGGCGTGCTGGACCAGGTCGTCGTTGGCCAGGGGTTGTTCGATGAGCAGCAGGTCGAAGGCGTCGAGCTTGGCCAGCCGGGGGGCGTCGGCCAGGGTGTAGGCGGCGTTGGCGTCGACCTGCAGCAGCACCTGCTCGCCGAAGCGTTCGCGCACCGCGCGGACCGGGGCGAGGTCCCAGCCGGGTTCGATCTTCAGTTTGATCCGGATGTAGCCCTCGTCGAGGTAGCCGGCGACGGCGTCGAGGAGTTCGGGGATGGAGTTCATGATGCCCACCGACACCCCGCACGGCACCCGGTCGGCGGCGGCGCCCAGGAAGGAGGCGAGCGGCTGGCCGGTGGCGCGTAGCTGGGCGTCCAGGACGGCGGTCTCCAGGGCGGCCTTGGCCATCCGGTGGCCCTTGAACGGTTCCATGGCCCGCTGTACGCGGTAGGCGTCGGGGTGGGCGGGCAGGGCGGGGATGAGGAAGCGGCGCAGCATCTCGGCGGCGGCGTCGACGTATTCGGAGGAGTACAGCGGTTGTGACATGGCCACGCACTCTCCCCAGCCCTCGGCCTCGGGGGTGACGACCCGCACGAGCAGCACGTCGCGTTCGGTCTCGGTGCCGAACGAGGTGCGAAACGGTGCGAGCAGTGGCATGCCGATCCGCCGCAGTTCGATTCCAGTGATCTTCACGCTCTCTCCTTCCGGCGGTGCGCCTGCCCGGTCCCGGGCCGGCTCACCGCTCCACGATGTAGTGGCCCTCGCCGGTGAACCCGGTCACCCGGGCCCCCCGTCCCATCAGCCCGCCCAGCACCTCACGTACGGCGTGGCGCCATGCCCTGGCCGCGTCCGGGTCGGTGCGGCGCAGCGCCTCGATGTCGGGCGGAACCGCGACCAGCACCACCGGGGCGTCACCGTGCCCGGTGACCGGGCGGCCGTCGCGTTCGGCCAGCGCCATCACCGCGCCCGGCGGTACCCGCGGCCGGTCCGGCTCGCCCCGGACGGCGGCCAGCACTCGCGGCTCGGACAGCCGCCAGACGGCGAGCATCCGGTCGGACTCGTCGCCGTTGTTGATCGCGTCTCCCATGAGGCCGTAGAAGGACGGCAGGTACTCCTCGGGCCGGGCGCCGAGCTTGACCAGGTTGAAGTGGGCGTTGCGCCGGACCAGCGGGTCGTAGGTCCAGGTGATCCGGTCCAGGCCCCGCTCCAGTGCCCAGGCCCGCTGGTGCAGCTTGAGCGCGAACCCGATCCCGCGCCCGGCGGAGGCGCCGGTGACGTGAGAGTGCAGCACCCGCCCGGCCGGCGCCCCGAAGAACGCCACCGACGCGCCGACCAGCCGGTCGCCCTGGTAGGCCCCGGCCACGTAGTTGCCCGCGTGCGACAGCGCCCGCATCATCTCGACGGTGACCGGTGGATTACCGGGGTCGGAGTGCCAGATGTCGTCGAACAGCCGGTAGACCTCCTCGAAGGCGGGCAGCTCGAACAACTCGGCGACGCGCACCCCGGCGGCCTCCGCCGCCGCCTCGGCGTGCTCGTCGCCCGTCGGGAAGGCGGTCACCTGTCGTCCACTCCCGAAGGCGCCGCCGCCTCTCCCCGGGATGCCGGAGTCTCTCCCCAGGGCGCCGAGGACTCGTGCGCCGGTCCTGAGGACTCGTGCGCCGATCCTGAGGCCCCGCCTGCCAGCACCGAGGCGACCAGACCGGTCAGCAGCCTCGTCCGGCCGGGCATCTCGGCCACGACCACGTGCTCGTGGGCGGCGTGCGCCCCGCCGCCCACCGCGCCCAGTCCGTCGAGCGTGGGGCAGCCGACTCCGGCGGTGAAGTTTCCGTCGGACGCGCCGCCCACGGCCACCCCCCGCAGCGGTTCCATGCCCAGATCCTTCGCGATCCGGCGGGCCAGTTCGAACAGGCGCGCCGAGGAGACCCCTTCCATCGGCGGCCGGTTCGGCCCCCCGCCCACCTCCAGCCGGGTCCCCGCCATCCGGGGGGACAGGGCTTTCATGAGCTCGTCCACTCGCTGTTGCGCGGCGAGGGTGGGCACGCGCACGTCGACCTCCACGCGGGCCAGCGCGGGCACGGTGTTGACCGTGGTGCCCGCCGACAGCACCGTGGGCGTGACGGTGGTCGGCCCGAGGCCACCCGGCCCGCCGGGCGCCGCGATGCCGGGGGCATCGTCCACCGCGGCGCCCGGCCGGGCGGCCGGAAGCGGGGATCCGCCCGCCGCGGCCGGGGACGTCTTCGCCGCCGTCACCCCGCAGGGGCCCCCGTTCACCTGGTCGGCGAGCGCGGCGACGGCGAGGATCTGGTGGGCCAGCTCGATTCCGGCGTTGGCCCCCTTGTCCGGTTCCAGGCCCGCGTGCGCGGCCTTGCCGTACACGGTGAGCGTGTAGGTGGAGGTGCCCTTGCGGGCGGTCTTGAGCGCCCCGCCGTCGGCACTGGCCTCCAGCACGAACGCGGCCGAGCAGCCGCGCGCCGACTCCTCGATCAGCGCGCGTGAGGACGGCGAGCCGACCTCCTCGTCTCCGGTGACCAGCACGCACAACCCCGCCAGCGAGGGCAGGGCGGCCAGCGCGTGGAAGGCCTGCACCAGTCCGGCCTTCATGTCGAACACGCCGGGGCCGCGGGCGATCCCGTCCACCAGTGACCAGGGGTGTCGGGCGAGCGTCCCGATCGGCCAGACGGTGTCGTGGTGGCCGATCACCAGGACGCGGGGCGTGCCGAAGGTCCACCGCAGGTGGGTGACCCCGTCGATCACGATCGCCTCGGGGTGCGCGCCGAGTCTTCTGAACCCCTGGTCGGCGACCAGCCGGGCGCTGCGGGCCACCGCCTGGTGGTCGGCGGAGAAGGACTCGCACGAGACGAGCTCCTCCAGGTCCGCGAGCATGGCGTCCAGGTTCATCGTGGTCGTCCCAGCTCGGCGCGGAACAGCCGCAGGACGTTGTCACCGAGGATCTTGACGACTTCCTCGTCGGCGAAGCCGTGCTTGAGCAGGGCGTCGGTGACCAGCGGCAACCCTCCGGGACCGGCCAGGCCGGGGATGGCGGCCAGGGTGTCGACGCCGCTGTAGCCGAACCCCTCGCAGCACGGAGGGGTGACGTCGTGCATGACTTCGCGGATGAAGTCGGGGCCGAGACCGACATGGTCGATCCCGCCGACGCTCACGATGTGCTCGATGTGGTCCACCAGGCGGTCGACGGTGTATTCGGCCGGGTCCGCCGACAGGAAGGCCGCCAGGAAGTTGACGCAGACCACGCCGCCGGTGGCGGCGATGGCGCGGATCTGGTCGTCGGTGAGGTTGCGGTGGTGATCGCGCAGGGCCCGGGCCGAGGAGTGGGTCGCCATCACCGGCCGGGTGGCCAGCTCCAGCACGTGCTCCACCCCGGAGGCGCCCAGATGCGAGACGTCGAAGATCATGCCGAGGCGCTCCATCTCCCGGACCGCCTCCACCCCGGCCGCGGTGAGCCTGCTGCCGGTGGCGTCCTCGCCGCTGCCGTCGGCCAGCGCGGTGCGGCCCCAGTGCGCGATCGAGGCGACCCGCACGCCCAGCCGGTGCAGGGTGGCCAGCAGCTCGACGTTCGCGTCCAGTCCGGGGGCGCTCTCCAGCGCGAGCACCAGGGCGATCTTCTCCTCGCCGAGCGCCTCGTCGATCTGGGCGCCGTCCACGCAGAGCCGTACCGCGTCCGGGTTGCCCTCGGCGAGGGTGTGCGCGCACTCGATCATGCGCAGGGTCTGCCGGAGGGCTCCCTCCGGCCGGTATTCGTCGTCGATGAAGACCGGCAGCACCTGCACGTTCACCCCGCCCTCGCGGAGCTGAGGCAGCCAGCGTTCACGGAAGAACGACGCCCACCGCTGCGGGGGCCGTGCCGTGACGGCCATCAGCAGGTCGTTGTGGGTATCGGCGACCACGGCGTCACGGTGGAGGTCAGCGGACACGGGCGAGCCCTTCTTCACGGGTGGCTGTCGTCATTCGTCGTGATGACGCTATCGACAGTTCGGGCCCGGTGTCCGGACGGGTCAGCGCGCGAAGTGGAACGCCGCCGGCCGGGGCGCCCTGGTGATCCGGCGGTAAACGGTCGTCGGGGCCGGCCAGTTGTTGGTCACCCGGCCCGTCGCGGTCTTGTACCAGCTCGTGCAGCCCGCCTCCCACACCATGGTCTCCATCGCCTGGTCCAGGCTCCGGCGCCAGACCTCCATCGCCTCGGGCCTGACCTCCATCGGCCCTCTTCGCGCCAGGTGCGGCAGACAGCCCATGATGTATCCCACCTGGCATTCGATCATGAAGACGATCGAATTGTGGCCGAGATTGGTGTTGGGGCCGTAGAGCAGGAACAGGTTCGGGAAGTGCGGCACCGCGATGCCGAGATAGGCCTCCGCCCCGCCCTTCCACGCCTCGCCGAGCCGGCGTCCCCGACGGCCGGTGACGTCGATGGGAGCCAGGAAGTCGGTGCTTTGGAACCCGGTGGCGTAGACGATCACGTCCGCCTCGCGGAGACCGGCGGCGGTCTCGACGCCCGCGGGAGTGATCCTGATGATCGGTTCGGTGACGACGTCCACGTCGGGGCGGGCCAACGCCGGATAGAAGCCGCTGTCGATGATGATCCGCCGGCAGCCGATCGGATAGTCGGGGGTCAGTTCGGCCCGCAGCCGCGGGTCCCGGATCTGCTGGTGCAGGTGCTCCAGTGCGCGCCTGCGCAGCAGCCCGGTGCTCCACCCGCCCGCCAGCGCCCGGTAGAGGGCGGCTTCGGCGTACCGGTAGACCCACTCGCGGTAGCCCCGCTGCAGGAACGGCACGCGATGGAAGGCCGTCCGGGCGGCCTCGCCGAAGACGGCGTCCGGTTTGGGGATCACCCAGTTGGGGGTGCGCTGGAAGACGTCCACGTGCGCGGCCACCTCGGCCACCCGGGGGATGAGCTGCGCCGCCGAGGACCCGGTCCCGATCACCGCCACCCGCCTGCCGGTCAGGTCATGGGAATGGTCCCATCGTGCGGAGTGGAAGGCCGCACCCGCGAAGGACGACATTCCCGGGATGCTCGGCAGGCGGGGGCGATTGAGCTGGCCGACCGCCGACACCACCACGTCGAACGACTCCTCGCCGGCCGCGGTGCGCACCCGCCACCTGCCCAGCGACTCATCGAAGACGGCGGCCGTGACCTCGGTGTTCAGCCGGATCCGCGGGCGCAGGCCGTACTTGTCGGCGCACATCTCCAGATAGCCGAGGATCTCCGGCTGCCCGGGGTAGCGGCGAGTCCAGCTGGCGTATCTCTCGAAGGAGAAGGAGTACAGGTGCGAGGGGATGTCGCACCCCGCCCCCGGGTAGGTGTTGTCCCGCCAGGTGCCCCCGACGCCGGGCCCCTTCTCGAAGACCGTGTAGGAGCGGATCCCCGCCTGTTCCAGCCGGATGGCCATGCACAGCCCGGCGAACCCGGCACCGATGATCGCGATGGTCGGACTCATGAGCCAGCCCTTCAGATGTCGGGATCCACTTACATTAAGCGATTCGTCGGGGCTCGGATAGATTCACCTGCACCTGGGCGCCGGCCGGTAGTCTGCGCACGTGCCTACCCTCGCCGACATCGTCCGAGAGCTCGAATCGACCTACGACCCCCGATGGGCGGAGTCGTGGGACGCGGTCGGGCTGGTCTGCGGAGATCCCTCCTCGGAGGTGCGCAGAGTCCTGTTCGCGGTGGACCCGGTGGCGGCCGTCGTCGACGAGGCCCTCGAATGGGGCGCCGACCTCGTCGTCACCCACCACCCGCTCTACCTGCGCGGCACCACGAGTGTCGCGGCCACCACCTTCAAGGGCCGCCTGGTCCACACGCTGATCAAGAACGATGTCGGTCTCTTCACCGCCCACACCAACGCCGACGTCGCCGACCCCGGCGTCTCCGACGCACTGGCCCGCGCCGTCGGCCTGACCGGCCCGCTGACGCCGCTGCAGCCCTCGGCGGACGATCCCCGGCGCGGGCTCGGCCGCGTCGGCTCGTTGCCCGCTCCGCTCTCCCTGCGCGCGTTCGCCCGGCAGGCCGCGCGTGGGCTCCCCGCCACGGCGGGTGGCCTGCGGGTCGCCGGCGACCTGGACCGGGAGGTTCGGCTGATCGCGGTCAGCGGGGGAGCGGGAGACTCCCTCCTCGGCACGGCTCGCGCCGCCGGAGTGGACGTCTTCCTCACCGCCGACCTGCGCCACCATCGGGCCTCGGAGTTCATGGAGGCCTCCGGCGGCCCGGCGCTGATCGACGCCGCCCACTGGGCCACCGAGTGGCCCTGGCTGGCCGAGGCGGCGCGCCGTCTGACGTCCGGATTGGCCGGGAAGGGGATTACTGTTGAGACGCGCGTATCCGAGACGGTCACGGACGCCTGGAAGACAACAGCAGAGTGCGAGGATTTGAAGTGAAAGCAGCCCCGGCAGCCCAGAAGCGTCTGCTCGACCTGGCCGAACTCGACTCCGTCATCGACCGGCTGGCCCATCGCCGCCGCACCCTGCCCGAACTGGCCGAGATCGACGAGATCTCCGCCCGGGTGGCGAGGCTCGCGACCCAGGTGATCGCCGCCGAGACCGAGGCGGGCGATCTGGCCCGCGAGCAGACCAAGGCCGAGGCGGACGTCGACTCGGTCCGCATCCGCGCCGAACGCGACCAGAAGCGTCTGGACTCCGGCCAGGTCTCCTCCCCGAAGGACCTGGCCAGCCTGCAGTCCGAGCTCGCCTCCCTCAACCGCCGCCAGGGCGACCTGGAGGAGGTCGTGCTGGAGATCATGGAGCGCCGGGAGTCGGCCGACGCCCAGGTCGTCAAGATCGTCGCTGAGCGTGACGAGCTGACCGCCGCCCGCGGCGTCGCCGAGGACCGCAGGGACGCCGTCTTCGCCGAGATCGACAAGGAGAGCGCCGAGGTCAAGGGCAGGCGCTCGGAAGTCGTCGGCGACATCCCCGCCGACCTGCTCGCCCTCTACGAGAAGCTTCGCGAGCAGTTCGGGGTGGGCGCCGCGATGCTGCAGGGCGCCCGCTGCCTCGGCTGCCGCACCAGCCTGTCCATCGCCGAGATCAACCGCATCAAGGCCGCCTCCCACGACGAGGTCATCCGCTGCGAGGAATGCCGCCGCATCCTGGTCCGCACCGCCGAGTCGGGGCTGTGACCTCCTTCGTCGTCGAGGCCGACGGCGGATCCCGGGGCAACCCGGGCCCCGCCGGCTACGGCGCCGTCGTCAAGGACGCCGCGGACGGCCAGGTGCTGGTCGAGATCGCCGAGGCGATCGGCACCCAGACCAACAACGTCGCCGAATACCGCGGGCTGATCGCCGGCCTGCAGTCGCTCCTCGCCCTCGCCGGCGACGGCGCGGCCGTCGAGGTGCGGATGGACTCCAAGCTGGTCGTCGAGCAGATGGCCGGCCGCTGGAAGATCAAGAACGAGGGGCTGCGCCCGCTCGCGCTGGAGGCGTCCGCCCTGGCCCGACGGCTGCGGGTCACCTGGACGTGGATCCCCCGGGAGAAGAACAAGGACGCCGACCGGCTGGCCAACGAGGCCATGGACGCCGCCGCCAAGGGCCGCCCCTGGCGACTGACGGGTTCGGCGGGCAGCGATCTCGTCGAGGCCGCTTCGGCGGGCGCCGGTTCCGAGGTCCCTCTCCCCTCCGCCACCGTGCAGGACTCCCTTCTCGATCTCATCGGCTCCGATGACGACGTCTCGGGCGATGTCCTTGACGAGGTCCCCGGCGACGTCCTTGACGACGTCCGGTCGGAGCGGGAGACGGCGGCGCCCGCGACGACCGGCAGCGGCTGGCGCGCGCCCACGACCGTGGCGACCTCACTGCTGCTGCTCCGGCACGGAGAGACCCCGCTCTCGGTCGAGCGCCGCTTCTCCGGCCTCGGTGATCCGGAGCTCACTCCCAACGGCATCGCCCAGGCGGAGGCGGCCGCCGTCAGGCTGTCAGGCGAGCCGTACGGCATCCAGGTGGTCGTCAGCTCCCCGCTCAAGCGCGCCCGCGCCACCGCCGAGATCGTCGCGGCCCGCCTCGGCCTGGAGGTGGTCATCGAGGAGGGGCTACGGGAGGCCGACTTCGGCGACTGGGAAGGCCACACGTTCACCGAGATCCAGCGCCGCTGGCCGGACGAGCTCGCCGCGTGGCTGGCGGACCCGTCCGCCGCGCCGCCGGGTGGGGAGAGTTTCGGGGAGGCGGCGCGGCGGGTCCAGGCGACCGGGGACCGGCTGGTCGAGCGTTACGAGGGCAAGACGATCCTCGCCGTCTCCCACGTCACGCCGATCAAGATGCTGCTCCGGCTCGCGCTGCTGGCTCCCCTCGCCGCGCTGTACCGGATGCACCTCGACCTGGCAGCCCTGTCCCTGATCGAGTATTACGCCGACGGGCCGGCGGTGGTGAAGGCGTTCAACGACACCTCGCACCTGCGCTGAACCGGCGGTCTCGCGGCGACGGTCCGCGTTTCACGGGGGACGGTACGGCATCCGCCCCCCGTGGAAGCGGGTCCTGTCCGGTGGCCGGTCGTGCTCTCATCGATCGTTCCCCCGGTGCTCATGGCCTCGCCTCCGGCCGCTTGACCCCATTCCACCGGAGGCGACTTGCCGATCGGTTGGAGACCACTTGGGAGCCGTTAGGCTTGGAGGCACGGTGGACGAGCCGGCCGGGCGGCCGCGTCGGGTCTCTTCGGAGACCCGCCGAGGAAGGTCCGGGCTCCACAGGGCAGGGTGGTCGGTAACGCCGACCCGGGGCGACCCGCGGGACAGTGCCACAGAGAACAGACCGCCTCTCCTCGGAGAGGTAAGGGTGAAACGGTGGTGTAAGAGACCACCAGCGCCCACGGTGACGTGGGCGGCTCGGTAAACCCCACCCGGAGCAAGGTCAAGAAGGGACGCTCTCCGGAGCGTCTCGCGCGCGACGTTTGAGGGCTGCCCGCCCGAGCCGCGCGGGTAGACCGCTTGAGGCCGGCGGCAACGCCGGCCCTAGATGGATGGTCGCCCCTTCACCTCGGTGAAGGACAAAACCCGGCCTACAGGCCGACTCGTCCGCCTTACCTACCGCCGGCCTGCGGCGTGGTCTTCGTCCAGCAAGATCGAAGTGCTCGAAGGGCACAATGGGGTCACATTCACGTGAACCTCAGTGCTGGTCGATCCGGTCGACGGCCAGGCTGAGCGCGAGGTAACACGCTCATCCCCGCACATGGCAGCCGGTGACCCGCCGGGCCAGCCCCGCCGCCCTGCTCGGCGGGATGTCGCCCAGGCGCATCCGCCGATCCTCCTGGCGCATCCCGACCAGGACGAGCATGTAGCCGACCACTACGGCGATGCCGAGCACCAGGCCGATGATCAATGGGATCGCGGTCACGTCCAGATCACCTCCGCCTCGACGACGCCGCGCGGGCGGCCGGCCGGGCGCCGGGTCTGCCCGCTCCTCGTGGTCGTCCCGCGCTGGGCCGTCTGACGGTGCACCCAGCGGTCCCGCGCCCGGCACCTGCGGCAGAGGAACCGCCCCTGTTCCGCGACCGCACCGCACTCGCAGACGGGCATCTCGTCGATCGACCCGATGTATTTGACCACTGTCGTCTCTCCTCTCGTCGCGGTCGGCACTGCCTTGCGGTACCGAGAATGCGCTGGAGAGGCGGGACGAGATCACTACAGGACGGGACATGTCCAGGACGTCCGGTCTACGATTGCCACGTCCCTGGACGTCCCCGCTGACAGGCAGGTGGAATGGCGAACGAGCGGTTGCGCGCGGCCCTTCTCGAACGCGGGGCATCGGTGGCCGAACTGGCCGAGGCGATTGCGGTCGACCCGAAAACGGTGGAGCGGTGGATCACCAAGGGCCGCACGCCGTACCGAAAGCACCGTTACGCAGTGGCTTCGTTCCTGGAAATGGACGAGAGGTACCTGTGGCCCGAGGCGCTGACGCCTCAGCAGGTGGCCGCCGCGTCCGAGAGCGAGATCGTCACCGTCTACCCGCATCGCTGGGCCGTCCCTAGGGACGCCTGGGGACGTCTGTTCACACAAGCCGAACGAGAGATCGGTGTGCTGGTCTACAGCGGCATCTTCATCGCTCAGGACACCGGCATCATGCGGACGTTCACAGAGAAGGCCAAGGCCGGTATACGGGTGCGCATCCTGCTCGGTGACCCGGACGCGCTTGAGGTCGCCCAGGGTGGGGCTGACGAAGGCGTCGGTGAGGGCATGGCCGCGCAGACCCGAATGGCTCTGATGCTCTACCGCCCACTAAGACAGATCGACGGCATCGAGATACGGCTACATCACACGATCCTGTACAACTCCATCTACCGCGGAGACGATCAGCTTCTCGTCAACACCCACATCTACGGCAAGTTCGCCGCCGATGCTCCGGTCATGCACCTACGTAAGGTGCTGGGTGGAGACATGGTCTCGACCTATATGGAGAGTTTCGAAAACGTCTGGGCCGGCGCCACTCCCGTAAGGTCCTGATCGTGGCCCGCCGCGTCGATTTCTACGACGACCCGAACGCCCCCGCACCCAACAGCCTGGTGCCATCCGTGAACGTCGTGGTCACCAACGAGGCGGGCGAGATCCCGATGATCCGCCGGTCAGACAATGACAGCCGGGCCGTACATCGGATGAACGAGCTCACGCCGACGGGCTGCACGATGGCCCGAGGCACCTTTGCCCACACGTCCCCGAACATTCCCTCGTCCTGGAAAGCAGCCTCATGACCGACCGCACCCTCACCGATGAGCTGTACGAGGCCGAACGCCGGCTGCAGGCGGCGATGCTCGCCGGAGACGTCGAGGAGCTCGATCGGCTGCTCGACGAGCGGCTCGTCTTCACCGGGCCGCCGGACGGCGCGTGCCACCCGCAGGCCAAGCAGCTCGACCTCGACAACCACCGCTCGCGCAGGCAGGTGATGACCAAGCTCGTCCAGGAGGATCTCACCGTGGTCGTCGCGGGCACCACCGGCGTCACCTGCTTCCTGGGCGCGCTGGAAGGCACCTTCGCGGGCACGCCGTTCGCCTCACGGCTGCGCTACACCCGCACCTGGGTGCACACCGGCGAGCACGGCTGGCGCATCCTGGCCGCCCACGCCGGCCCGGCGTAACGTCAGGTCCGCGCCTCTAGAGCAGCCGGTACGGCGTGCACGGCCGCGGTGATGGACGGGGGTTCGGCGCCGCTCGGCGGGACGCGGCGGACGGCGCCGATGAGGGGTTTGAGGACCTCGGGCCGTTCTACGCGGCGGCGGCGCGAGAGGGCACGGCCGGGCTGTTCTGCCTGCCGGTCCTGCCCTCCTACCAGCTCACCCATCAGTGGGGCCGGGAGCTGCGGCGTGGTGGGCGGCGCACGATGGTCGCCGTGGACTTCCGGCTGCCCGACGATGAGCCCGTGTTCGTGGGCCACTATGGACGGGCCCATCAGGGGCTTCCCAGCGCCGAGGCCGCCGCTTTGATCGCCGGATGCGAGGACGCCCGGGGATATGAGGTGTTCGTCCCCCGGGCGATCGGTGCCAAGGAGATCCATCGGGTGCGGGGCGTCAGCCGGGTCACCGGCTGGCGGTACATGCCCGACGCCCACGGCAGGGTCCCCTGCCCCTGCCCCATGTGCATCCCGCGTGGCCAGTATGGCGGAGCGAAGATCCGCCAGGCGGCCGAGGGCCGCGGCTATCAGAGAAGCAGGCTGAGTCCACAGGGCCGTACATCGGCTGGCTAGGCCGGTGTCAGCTCTGCCATGTGCGACCAGCCCTCGCCGGGCACCTCGACGTTGATGATCTCCGGCGTCTTCGCGATCACATCGGGCATCCATGCCATGGCGGTCTTGAAGTGCTCGGAGCTCACGTGGGCCTTGCCCGCCGCTGATGAGGCGAATGCCTCAAGCAGAACGAACTGGTTGGGCGTGTCGACGCTCCTGGACCATTCGAAGAAGACGTTACCCGGCTCCTGCCGAGTCGCCTGGGTGAAGTCGTCAACGAGCGAGAGCCACCCCTCGCTCCGCTCGGGACGGATGGTGAACTTGACGGCGATGAAGATCATGAGCTGGTCTCTTTCGCTGTGCCGACTGGTCTCTTTCGCTGTGCCGAAGGGTGCGCGTTCTCCGCGTACGGGTACCACGTGGGACAGATATGCGACGTCATGACCACGATAGCGAGGGCCTTATCGGCCGGATGTCAGGGCGTCCTGAGGCTGGCCTGCCGTCAGTGGCCGTCCTGGCCACCGGACAGAGCGCTGTCAGCCAGAGCGGCCTGCACCGCCCGTACGGCCAAGGTGATGCACGGGGTGGCGTTGGCGATGGAGCGGCTGACCAGATGCTCGGAGCCGTAGCGGGAGTGGATCTCCGCGAGTCGGGTGTCGACGTCCAAGGGATGTCCGTCCGGGCTGGTGGTCATGTCGGCATAGGTCAGCGCCGCCACCAACTCCGGACGCTCCGGATCGAACTCGGCGTTCAGCGCCTCCATCAGGCTGCGCTCGGTCGCCTCGTGGACCGCACACGAATGATGCGCGACCAATCGGACGAGCGTGCCGTCGGCCTGGTGGACGTCGCGCAGGTGGTGGGCCCCGTCGAGTGAGTGCGGTCCGATGTCTACCGGCTCGGGCGTCCACGGCAGGACCGCGGTGATCTCACGAGGTCGGACACCGGCCGCCCCGGGCAACTCATTTGAAGTCCGCACAGCGCGCCTGCCCCTTGTCCGGTACGGTCACCCGCACGTCATCCACGTCCACGCCGCGCTTGGCGGCGGTGGCGGCGGCGATCGTGCAGACGAGCTGCCCGGTCGCCATTCGCGACAGGCGGGAGACCGGCGGCGGCCGTCGGCCGCCCACCGGTGTCGAGACGCCCTTGTCCAGCGCGAACCCGTCGTCGTCCGCCCGGACGGCCGAGTTCTCGGGCAGACGGGTTTCGAAGGAGCGCTCGAGCTCCTTCGAGGTGGGGCCGCCGGCCAGCAGCTCGACGGCTTCGGCGGCCTCCAGCGGGCCCTCGGGGCGGCTGACGGAGACGAGGCGGTCGTGCTGCACGAAGTACAGGCGGGTGCCCTGGATGAAGCCGCGGGCGGGCTCTCCGGCGCCGATCACGCCGGTGGGGCCGACTCCGCAGGCCGTACAGGCCGCCAGGAGCAGGGTGAGGGGCCAGATTCTCACGTACGGCTCCCCGGTGGGGTGGTTCTCACGGGCGGTTCCTCGGCGGGGCGGTTCCTCGGCAGGGTGAGAGTGAAGACGGCTCCGGGGCCGGGGGCGACGGTCAGGTCGCCGCCGTGCAGGAGGGCGTTCTCGCGAGCGATGGCCAGGCCCAGGCCGCTGCCTTCGGAGCGGGCGCGGGCGGCGTCGGCCTTGTAGAAGCGCTCGAAGACGTGTGGGAGGACGTCGGCGGGCAGGCCCGGCCCATGGTCGGCGATCTCGATGGCGACGGTCTGGCCGGTGGCGCGCACCCGGATCGTGACGGGCGGCGCGCCGTGCCGCAGCGCGTTGCCGACGAGGTTGGCGACGATGACGTCCAGGCGGCGCGGGTCGAGGGGAACGCGGATGTCCGGCGGCAGGTCCGTGGTGACGCCGGAGCTCCAGCCGCGTGAGCGCAGGCAGGCGGTGACGGCGGCGCCGACGTCCACGTCGTTGAGGTTGAGCACGGCGGCTCCGGCGTCGAAGCGGGAGATCTCCATCAGGTCGTCGACGAGCTTGGTGAGCCGGGTGATCTCGGCGGTGACCAGCCGGGCGGCGGTCCCGGCGTCGCCGTCCAGCCGGTCGGCGCCGGCTTCGAGGACGTCGGTGACGGCGGTGGCGGCGGCCAGCGGGGTGCGCAGCTCATGGGAGACGTCGGCGACGAACCGCCGCGACCTGGCCTCCAGCTCGCGCAGCTCGCCGACCGAGCGTTCCAGCGCGGCGGCGGTCTCGTTGAACCGTCCCGCCAGTCGTGCCAGCTCGTCGCCGCCGCGCACGGGCAGGCGGGTCTCCAACCGCCCTTCGCCCAGCCGCCGGGCCGCGCGGTCCAGGTCGGCGACCGGGCGCAGCACGCCACGCGCGGCCAGCAGCCCGGCCAGCACCGCCAGCAGCACGACGGGCAGGGCCGCCGCCTGCGCGGCGCGCAGCACGGCCGCCTCGTCGGAGGCGGCCTGCGCGAGCGACTCGATGAGATAGACGGTGATCCCCGACGGCGTGCCGCCCGCGCTGAGCATGACCCTGCTGCCGCCCACGAGGTATGGCACGCCGTCGTGGGTCACCCGCTGCCAGGCCAGCTCCGGCCGCCGCAGAACGCTCGCGCTCAGTTCGGCGGTGATGCGGGCGTCGCCGGGGACGGCGCCGTCCCTGACCACGTACACTTCGCGGTCGCCCACCTCGAGGTCCTCGGCGAGTCGGGCGAGATCCTCGTCGCCGGCGGGCAGCGCGACGTCGCGCGACAGCAGCAGCACCCGGTTCCTGAAGTCCTCCAGCAGCCGGTCCTGCACCCCGGCCAGCAGGTTGACCCGCGCCTTGTAGTAGGTCAGCCCGGCGGCCCCCACCGCGCTCAGCCCGCCCACCAGCACGAACGTGATCACCAGCCGGGCCCGCAAGCCCCGCAGCCAGGTCATACCGGCCCGAAGCGGTAACCGAATCCGCGCACGGTCTGCACGTACCTCGGCTCGGCCGGCACGTCCTCGATCTTGGCGCGCAGCCGCTGCACGCACGCGTCCACCAGCCGCGAATCGCCCAGGTAGTCGTGCTCCCACACCGACTCCAGCAACTGCTGCCTGCTGAAGACCCGCCCGGGTGCGGCCGACAGATACAGCAGCAGCCGCAACTCCATCGGCGGCAGCGCGACCTGTCGCCCGCCCCTGCTCACGGTAAGGGAGGCGCGATCCACGCACAGCGCGCCGTAGGTCTCCACGGGCGAGGGCACACCGTCGGTACGGCGCAGCACCGCCCTGATCCGGGCCTCCAGCACCTGCGGACGCACCGGCTTGACCACGTAGTCGTCCGCGCCGGCCTCCAGCCCGCCGACCACGTCGAAGTCGTCGCCCCGCGCGCTCAGCATCACGATCGAGGTGGAGGTGGTCGCACGGATGCGACGGCAGACCTCGAACCCGTCGATGCCGGGCAGCATGAGGTCGAGCACCACCACGTCGGCGGCGAAGCGCGCCAGCCGCTCCAGCCCTTCCTCCCCGGATGCCGCCGATTCGACCTCGTGATCCCTGCCCTTGAGGGCGAGCGTCAGAGCGTCCCTGACGTTCGGGTCGTCCTCGATCAGCAACACGCGAGCCATGCGTTCCAGTATCGGCGGCCCCGACTTGCGATTTGTCCGGACTTGGAAGCTATTACACGTTCATGACATGGCGCGGACGGGCCGCTCACAGGGGCGCGCCAGGGTGATGGGCAGCCAGCCGACCCATTGGAGGACATGTGTTCATCACCAAGCGGCGCCTCGCCGTCCTGGCCGCCCTTCCCACCCTGGCACTGAGCGCGGCGTGCGGAGCCCAGAGCTTCGCCAGCGCGTCGAGCCCTTCCGCCTCGGCCAAGCCCAGCTGGCACGAGACCGCGGTGAAGTTCGCCGGGTGCATGCGGCAGAACGGGATCGACATCCCGGACCCGGTCAAGGGCCAGGACATCGACACCAGCGCCGTCACCAAGGTCACCCAGGCCACGCTCGACGCCGCCATGAAGGCGTGCAAGGAGTGGGACTCGGTGCTCCTCGGCAGCTCCGAACCGTCCTCACCCGAGGACGAGGCCAAGTTCGCCGCGTGGGCCCAGTGCCTGCGTAAGGGCGGCGTCTGGCAGCCCATCGGCAAGGAGGAGAAGCCTGCCGGGTTCAAGCAGGTCGAGGGCGGCTCGGCCGCCGAGAAGCGGGTCTTCGAGGGGTGCGCCTCCCTACGCCCGCCCGCGCCGTACGAGGAGAACTAGCCGCCGCGTGCTCTCGCCAGGCCATGCCCTTCCCTCAGCGGGGATGAGGGGAGGGGCGAGCGGGGATGAGGGGAGGGGCGGCGGGAACACGGGCCGGTCCCGGCTCCTCGCGTCAGGAGCCGGGGCCGGTCGCGGTGGGCGGCGGCTCCGGCCGAGCGACCCGCTCGTCCCGTTGTCCGCGGTGGAACACGAGGACAGGGTCCCGCAGGCCGGAAGGGTCCCGGCAGTCCCCGGTAGAGCGATGACAGCAGCGCCGGCAGCTTCGATGGAACGACAAGATGATCCACAACGATGTCCACTCAACCTTGTGTGCTCAAGCATCGGAGGGGGACGTGGACCCTGAGAACGCGTTACGCACGTTGGCCGAAGGCTTCGACGGCGAGGTGATCCTGCCCGAGGACGCCGGTTACGAATCGGCCCGCCGCGTTTGGAACCAACTGATCGACCGCAGACCCGCTGCCATCGCACGCTGCCGAACCCGGGACGACGCCGCCTCGGCACTGGCGGTCGCACGCGATATCGGCCTGGAGATCGCCGTCCGCGGCGGCGGGCACAGCTTCCCCGGCTTCTCGACGACCGAAGGCGGCCTTGTCCTGGACCTGGGCCCGATGAAGCAGATCATCGTCGACGTGGAGCGGCGGACGGCCAGGGTCGGCCCCGGTGTTCGGTGGGGTGATCTCACCGCAGCGACCGCGCAGCACGGCCTCGCGCCAGTCGGTGGGCACGTGGCCGATGTGGGCGTTGCGGGTCTGACGCTCGGAGGGGGCAACGGGTGGTTCGCGCGGGTCTTCGGGCTCGCCTGCGACAACCTCGTCGCGGCCGACGTCCTGACCGCTTCGGGGAAGGTCGTCCGGGCGAGTGCCGAGGAGAATCAGGACCTGTACTGGGGCCTGCGCGGGGGCGGCGGCAATCTCGGGGTCGTCCTCGAGTTCACCTTGCGCCTGCACCCGGTCGACCGGCTGCTCGGCGGGCTGGTCATGCACCGGTTGGACGACGCCGCCGACGTGCTCCGCTTCCTCGCCGGGTACGGTCAGAGCGCTCCCGGTCAGGTCAACGTGGCAGCTGCGATCCTCGCCGCTCCGCCGGCGCCGTTCGTTCCCCAGGAGTTGCACGGAAAGCCCGTGCTCGCGCTGGCGATGTGTTACGTCGGACCCCTCTCCGATGGGGAGCGCGAGCTCGCTCCGGTGCGCGGGTTCGGCAGGCCGCTGGCCGACCTCGTCGAACCGACCACGTTCGAAGTCCTGCAGCACATGTTCGACGCGCAGGGGCGGTCCACGCCCTATCACATGCGCTCTCACCTGGGCGGTGCGATAACCGAGGAGCTGATCGAAACCATGATCGAGTTCGGCGGCCGGTTGAGCTCGCCGGAGAACGGGGTGCTTCTACTGCCGATGGGTGGTGCCGTGGCCGGAGTCGCGGCCGACGCCACCGCCTTCTGGCACCGTGAGGCTTCCTACTGCCTGGAAATCGGGGCGGCCTGGTCGGCGGGCGAGGAGAACCCGCAAAGGCACATCGACTGGGCCGACCGGTTATGGGCGGCGACCCGGTCATGGGCCATCGGGGTGGAGGTCAACCACCTCGCCGACGAGGGGCCCGAAGGGGTCCACCGGGCCTACGGCGACAACTACGACCGGCTTGCCCGAATCAAGCGGGCGTGGGATCCCGATAACCTTTTTCGCCTTAACCAGAACGTCCCCCCAGCCGTGGCCGACTGAAGCATGCCGCGGCCTCATCCCGTTTGACGGACATCCGAGCTCAGCCGATCCCTCCGCCGCCCGCCCGCCCGCTGCTGCTTCGGGATGGGCCGACGGCATACGGGGCGCGCGGAGGGGGAGAGCGTGCCGGGCCCGGTTCCGCGAGCGACAGCGGCCGCCCCTACGGGCGACTCACCGCCGAGTTCGACCGAGTGTCTGCATGAGAACCGAGTGTCTCCATGAGACGAGTGTCCCCATGAGAGAAGACCGGCGCCGCGCCCGTGGACGCGGTCCCGCCGAAGCCCTAGACCATGTAGACGGGTGCGAGGTCGATGAATATGCGGTAGTCCGAGATCAGACCGTCGTCGCGGGTGCGCCAGATCGATACGGCCACGACGCTGACATCTTTGCCGTCAAGCCGGTGGTAGGTCACCTCGGTCTCGGCGATGATGTCGGCATCCACCTGCCAGTTCCTGACGATCCGGTGCCGCAGGCCGCCGATGGTGGAGAAGAACGCCCGCAATCCGGCGGTGATGGCCTCACGTCCCGCCATCGGCTCGGCATTGCCGAACACCAACGTGGCGTCTTCGGCCAGCAACCGCACGAACTCGTCGGGGTCGAACGAGTCGACTGCCTGGAAAACGCGTCGCACCACATCGTCGGCCATGCCGATCCTTCCTCGCACGGTCATGATCACTGGTGGGAACGATACGGGACGAAGGATGACGCGCAACTATCGCAAAAGTGGGTGTCTCATCACCGCGCGCAGCGCCGTTTCGGACGCCTGCCCCCTCCAGCGCTCACGGAGCGAAAGGCCCCGGAACATCTGTCCAGGCCGGATCCCGGCCGATGACGCCGAGCAGGCGGTCGAACTGCGGGGCGTCGTCCGGCACCGCCACCGGTGGCCCGAAGACGCCGCGCTGCCTGCCCATTTCCACCATCCGGTCAGTGAAGTGCAGCGCCCGCGAGACGGCATCGGGGTCCGGCTCGTACTCCTGACCGGTGGCTCTGGCCAGATCCCAGCCGTGCACGAGCATGTCGACGAGATACATGTGGGCCAGCGCGGTCATCGGCAGGCCCATGGCGGGGCTGGTCCCCTCCCACGCCTCAGGCCGCGACCAGGCGGCCAGGATGCGCTCCGCCCGCTCGGGGAAGTCGCCCGCGTAAGGTCCCTGCTCGACGCTCGGCCCCTTGCGGGCCTGCGACTCGAACAGCTCCGCCACCCACTCGAGGTGGTTGATCAGGCCCTTGACGTCGAATTCCGCGCATGGCGTCGAGAACCCGAGCTGCTCCTGCCGCACCGCGCGCACCAATCCCGCGGTCTGTTCGGTGGCGTGCTTCATCAGCGGCATCATGTCTTCCATGGCGGCCATCGTGCCTCGTCTTCCTGAGACGCGGCTTGTAGAAACGCGACAGCGCGGTTGGGTCAACCCGTACGCGGGACTCAACGCCTTCGATTTCGCCCGTCAGGCGCCATCACCCGAAATTTCGGCGTATGTGGATCACTTCTGGGTCGTCTCGTGGACCGACCTCGCCGAGCCGTACGAACAGCGCATCGTCTCGCACCCCACCGTGAACATGACGATCACCCGGAACTTCCACCGGATCGCGGGAGTGATCAAGGGCGGGTTCTCCTACACGATGCGGGGCAGCGGCCGCGTGCTCGGCACGCGCTTTCGCCCCGGCGGCTTCCGGCCGTTCCTCGGCGGCCCGGTGTCCCAGCTGACCGGCCGCTTCGTGGGGATCGGCGAGATGTACGGCGCGGCGGGCACGACCCTGGTCGAGCAGGTCCTGGCCGAGCCCGACGCCCGGGCCGCCATCGCGCTCACCGAGAAGTTCCTGCTGAGTCTGGCGCCGGATCAGGATCCGCTGGCGGAAGAGGTCGCGACACTGGTGGCGATGGTGGAGCGCGACGTGTCCGTGACCAGGGTCGACGAGCTGGCCACCAGATCGGGGCGGTCGGTGCGCTCGCTGCAGCGGCTGTTTCGGGACTACGTCGGTATCAGCCCCAAGTGGGTGATCCGCCGCTTTCGGCTGCACGAGGCCGCGGAGCGGGTCCACCAGGGCCTCGACCTCGCCACACTGGCCGCCGAGCTTGGCTACACCGACCAGGCTCACCTGACCCGCGACTTCACCGCGGCGGTCGGCATGCCACCCGCGGCCTACGCCCGGCTCGCAAGCCAGGCCTGATCCCGGCGCCCACCCTGAGCGGGGAGCTCCCGGCGGCGTTTCGGCGGGTTTCGCAGCCGGCCGGTCGTGAGGAAGGCCCGGGAGCTAGAAGCACCAGTAGGCCCGCTGGGGCCTACCTGGAATCGAACCAGGTGAGAAGGAAGCCCTCGGATGGCCTCACGACCGGAATGCGAGGAGAGCGGGAAGACTAGAGTCAAGGAGTTTGAGAAGGAAGCCCTCCCATGGCCTCGCGGTCCCAACCGTATCAGGCAGGGATCAGTTCGTGCAGCGTCCCAGGTGTGTACACCCGAGATCCCGGCGGGAGGCCGGCCGGAGCCTCCAGCCCGATGTAGGTGGTGTGTCCGGCCGGGGAGCCCTTCGTACGCAGCAGGTCGGCCAGGTAGCGCACTCGTAGGTAGTCGCGTTCCACGATCGAGCGCACCAGCAGGGAGGCGGTGACTCGATTGCCCTCCACCTGGTTGAAGCGGGGGTGCCCCTTCAGGTAGAGATGCAGCCATTTCACCCGCCATGCGCCGTCGTCGCCGCGGAGGAAGACGAGTGGCAGGGCGGTCCGGTCGGAGCCGCGCAGGTCGGACTTCATACGTACGGTGCGCGGCTCGAACGGCCTGCCTTCCTGCTCGGCGTCCCTGGTCATGTACCCGAAGAACGCCTCGGCGGCCTCGTCGAACCGCTCCCCGTCGTAGACGTCGACCTGGGGAATGATGATCGGCCGGGTCGCGTCGGCGAGACGGATGTCGATGAACTCCGACGCGCCGTCGGGCGCCTCGGTGAGGTCGCCGGAGTACTGGGCGAACCCGTTGGCGTAGTTCGTCCACGAGACGTGCGTCGCATCGCCGTAGGAGGCGTCGAGCATGAGCGCCGACAGGTCGTAGTCGGTGCGCCGCTCGGCCTGGCGCCAGTGGACGAAGAACCTGAGCAGTTCGCCGTCCACCGCCGAAAGCGAGCCGCGGGGCAGCACGCCGAGCCCGGGAGAGACGGCCTTGCCCGACAGCGGCAGGGCGACGTCGAGCACGTCGGGATCGACGATCAGCTCGCCGGCGTCGGGGAGGCGGCGGGTGATCTCCTCGTCCAGGATGGCCACCGCCCGCCACAGGATCTTCTCCTCAAGCGGCGAGCGGGAGTCGGGTGTCGTCCACGCCCGGCCGTACCGGTTGGTGAAGACGCGCCCGGCGGCGGGGGCGAGCCGGTTCTGCAGGTGTTCGCGCAAGGACAGCAGGACGCGGCCGGAGGCGCCCGCCACGGCTTTTTCCGCGGCGTCCAGTACGGCCGACGCGGACAGGCCGGTCCGCAGCAGGTGGTCGAGGCGGCGCAGCAGTGCGCCGGGGGCGTTCTCCAGCAGTTCGACGGCGTCGGCGGTACGGTTCGCCGACAGGGCGGCCTCGACGCGGCTGTCGAGGCCGGCGGCCCCGCGCACGCCTCTGGCCACCTCGAAGACGCGGGCGGCATGGGGGAAGCGCGGGTACTCATGGGGATGCAGCCGCTCGCCGAGCCGCTTCCACTGCTCCCGGTGGCGCGGCACGTCGCCGAGCTTGGCCGGGGTGGCGACGGCGTTCAGGGCCTGTAGGAGGGCACGGCGCTCGGCGCGGCGGAACGAGCGGAACCTGGTGGAGGTGGCCAGCGTGACGTCGCCGCCGGAGCAGCCGCAGGCGAGCCGGAGCACGTCGGTCACCGTGTCGACGAGCAGTGGCCGGCCGGCGGCCAGCCGTACCTCGTTGACGACGGCGCGGTTCTCGCGAACGGGGATGCGCTCCGGCTGGTCGGCGCAGAACGAGGCCAGGGAACGCAGGGCCGCCAGATCCTCGGCGGCCGGCGGCGTCTCGGAGCCCGCCAGCGAGAAGTAGAGATCGCGCGCCTCGGACTCCAGGCTTCCGCCCAGCCCCAGCACGGTCACCCGGTCCCCGGCCAGCGAGATCAGCTCGGCGTGCGCGGCCAGCAGGTCGGTGTAGGTGTGCTGGTAGCGGCCGTAGCCCGGCAGGGTCAGCAGGTCGAGCGTCGGCGGCTGGACGCGCGCGGCGGCGACCGGGTCGAGCAGGGCCTCGCGCAGCAGGCCGGCCCAGAACTCCAGGGTGTCGGGCACGTTCTTGGGGAAGTCGATGAAGTAGGAGTTGTGCTGGACGTGATCGCCCACCAGGCTGCGGACGGCGGCCAGGACCCGTACGCCGAGATCCACCACGGTCTCACCGCGCAGCTCCGTCAGGCGTTCGAGCAGGGCCGTCGAGCACGTGAAACCGACACTCAGCAGCGCGGCGTCGAGCTGGCGGGCGGCGATCTCTCCCCGGCCCGACGCGGAGCCGGCGGGGGCGTCGACGGGAACTCGTAGCCGCCTGGCGATGATGAGGCTTTCAAGATTGTCCACGAGCGCACCTTATAGTCGAAACACGCCCGTACTCCGGGGGTTTTCCGGGCGTGTGATCATCAGCCGATGGGCCGGTCCGGGCGCGGGCGACGGTCCTTGAGGATGGGGAGTCCGGGATCGGGAACGAGACCGCGACCTGCGGGCGGCCCGCCGGACCGCCCGCGGGCGATCACCCGGTCACCACGGTGAGGTCCGCGGCGAAGTCACGGTCCAGCGGGAACACCGGCCGCAGGAGGCGCTCGTACGGCAGCCGCTGGAGGTCCTGGTCGACGCCGCCCGGCGTCAGCGCGAGCAGCCAGTCGCCCGCCGCCTCGAACAGCTCGGGTTCGAGGTAACCGATCTTCACGACGACGAGATCCATCGCCCCCACCTCGATGCCCAGCCGGGTGTAGGAGGCCAGCTCGCTGTACTGCATCCGGCGGGAGGTGACGAACACGCTGAGCCCGCCCACGCGCACGCTCACGCACCGCCCGCCGGCGGGGTCGGCGGCGACCGCCTCCAGGACGCCGTCGAGCTGGAGCGGGCCCGGGTCCCGTGCGTCGATCCGGCCTCCGACGCGCACGCTGACCGGCGAACCGAGTGGCCGGTCGGCGACCTGGGCCACGGCCTGCGGGTCGACCAGCGAGGCGTACACCGCCCGGAGCGAGCCGTCGCGGATCTCCTGGCGCGCCAGCATCCGCCCGAGGGCGAAGGTGACGTCGTCGGCGCCGCCGGCACCCGGGTTGTCGCCGGAGTCGCTGATGAAGAACGGGCGCCGGGCGGGGTCCGCGAACGCGGCCAGCGCCGCGTCGAGGCACTCGTCCATGGAGCCGGTGGGCGCGACGAACGAGAAGTCGTCGCGCGCCGCCCAGAAGTGCTCGCCGAGCTCGCGCGCCGCCTCGGCCGTGGCGGCGGCGTCGGTGCCCGTGGCGACGACCGCGCCGCGGCAGCGGGGCTGGTCGGCCCAGGCGAAACCGATCCAGATCGCGGCGTCGATGACCCCCTCGCGGGCTTCGACCTCGTCGATCCTGGCGTACAGCCCCCGAGCCGGATCGAGCCGGGTGCTGGTCATCTCACCGGGCAGCAGGATCGGCACGTGCACGAGGGCCTTGTGCGGGCGTTGCCCGCGGCGCAGCGCGTCGACCAGGTTGCGCGCCGCGCGCTCGCGGGTCTCCCACACGTCGACGTGCGGTGCGGTGCGATAGCAGGTGAGCAGATCGCAGCCGTCGAACAGGACGGGGGAGACGTTGCCGTGCAGGTCCATGGCAGCGGAGACGAACGGCTCGGGCCCGATCACCGATCGGATGGCGGTGATGAGATCGCCCTCGGCGTCGTCCCGCCCGGCGACGCTCATCGCGCCGTGGATGTCGAGCAGGACGCCGTCGACGGGGGCGGCCTGGGCCAGCCCGCCGAGGATCTCGGCGGACCAGGCGTCGTAGGCGGCGGGATCGACCGCGCCGCCGGGAAGGGCCCGGGCGTGCACGAGGGGCACCCACTCGACGTCGGCGGCCCACGGCTCGACGGGTGACAGCCAGCCGTAGCGTGCCAGGAGCGCGTCACCACGGGTGACCTCGAAGTCGTCGGCGGTGCTCAGGTGGGGCGAGAAGGTGCTGGACTCGATGTGCACGCCGCCGATGGCGATGCGAAGGGAACGGGGCATGGGCGGGAGCTCCTCACAAGGGACGGGCGAGGGAGAGAGGAAAAGGGAGCGGGCGGTGCCCGCACAGCGGGCGGTGCCTCACAAGGGTCGGGCGAGGGAACGGGGCACGGGCGACGCCCTCAGGAGGGGCGGACGTCGGCCGCCGCGCGTACCAGATGCCCGAGGCCGACCAGAGCCGCGTCCGGGCCCGCGATGCTGGCCTCGATGGACAGGGACTGGGTCATGGACGGCAGGCAACGCTCGTAGAGCAGCCCCCGGGCGGCCGCCACGTAAACGTCGAGGCTGGACAGCGCTCCACCGATGACGACGGCGTCGGGGTTGAGGAAGTTGACCAGGCCGGACAGGGCCACCCCGAGCAGTCCACCGGCGTGGCGCACCATCGTCACGACGGTCGGCTCGGCGTCGACGGCCGCCGCGATGACGTCGCGGGTCGTGGTCACCGGCAGGCCTCGCTCCTCCAGCTGGTGGGCCAGGGCGGCGCCGCTGGCGACGGTCTCCAGGCAGCCGCGGCTGCCGCAGGAGCAGTGGCGTTCGCCGCTGTCGGCCACGCGTACGTGGGTGACGTCCCCGCTGAGCCCGCGGCCTCCGCGGTAGACCTGGCCGCCGGTGACCAGGCAACCGCCTATGCCGGTGCCGGCCTTGACGTAGATCATGTCCCCGGTGTCCCGGCCACGAACGGTGTACTCACCGATCGCGGCCGCCTTGGCGTCGTTGTCGACGACCACGGGCACGTTGAAGCGTTCCGCCAGAGCGACCTGTGCGTCGACGCCGCTCCAGCCGGGCATCCGGGCAGGGCCGACCAGCCGGCCGCGCGGGAACTCGACCGGGCCCGGGAGGGCCATGCCGACCCCGAGCAGCGCCTGGCCGGGAGCGGTCGCCGTCCGGGCCCGCGCGAACGCCAGGGCGACCACGTCGAAGACCTCCCCGGAACCGGCGGCGATGTCGATGGCCACCTCCTCGGTGGCGAGCAGCCGTCCGTCGGGTGAGCACAGGCCGATGCGGGCGTGCTGAGCACCCAGCTCGGACACGGCGAAGACGCCCTCGACCTCGCGCAGGCGCAGGATCCGCGGCCGCCGCCCCCCGGTGGAACGGCCCACTCCCTCCTCCAGGACGGTGCCCTCCTCCAGCAGGCGGCGCACCACCGCGGAGACGGTCGAGGGCGCGACCTGCAACGTCTCGACGAGGTCGGCGCGGGAGACGGCCCCACCACTGGCCAGCAGCTTGAGGGTCTGGTCGCGCAAGTTGTCGGGAATCGATGGGTCCGACATACCTCTCCTCCTCGCGGCCGGTCTTCCGGCGCTGCCTCAACCTGCCGAGTGCGGTGCACAGGGATCCATCATGGACCACTACGAGATCATCGAAGGATGTCCCGCTACTTAGACTCTAATCCGAAAGAAGTGATCGAAACAAAGTGAAGTAACTTCGTTGACTTCCAACATCACCGTCTATACATTCTCCGCATTGAGCACACCCCCAGCCCTTGAGAGCGCAGGGCACGTGCACGTCAATCGAGGAGACCCATGCGGAGCAGATTCCACAGGCGCGCACTCCGCGGCACTACGGCCGTAACCGGCGCGATCGTCATCGGGCTGGGCCTGGCCGCCTGCAGCGGCGGCGGCAGTTCGCCGAAGGGCGCCCAGGGCGCCCAGGGCGGCGGCCAGGGCAAGGACACCGTGACCGTCGCCTTCCGGCCGCCCAACTGGATCCTGCCCATCTCGGCACCCGGCTTCACCCAGGGCGAGAACGCCATCTTCGGCACGGCGCAGTATCGCCACCTGTACGAATACCGGCTGGACGGCTCGGCGAAGTACAACATCGACGCCGAGCGCTCGATGGCCGAGCCACCCGAGGTGAGCAACGGCGGCAAGACCCTGACGATCACGCTGAAGGACAACACGTGGTCGGACGGCAAGCCCGTCACCACCCGCGACGTGCGGTTCTGGTACAACCTCGTCACCGCCAACAAGGACAAGTGGGCCTCCTACCGGGCCGGCGGCTTCCCCGACAACATCGCCGACTTCACGGTCAAGGACGGCAAGACCTTCTCGTTCACGACGACGAAGGTCTACAACACCGCGTGGTTCGTCGGTAACCAGCTCAACCGCGTCGTGCCTCTTCCGCAGCACGTCTGGGACAAGGACTCCGCGACGGGTCAGGTGAGCGACCTCGACACCACCCCCGCCGGCGCCAAGAAGGTCTTCGACTTCCTCCTCGCGGCGTCGAAGGACCCCAAAACCTATGCGACGAACGACCTGTGGCAGGTCAACAGCGGTGCGTGGAAGCTGGAGAAGTACGTGCCGAACGGAGAGGTCGTCCTCACCGCGCGCGAGAACTACTCCGGCAGCGACAAGCCGAAGCTGTCCAAGGTGGTACTGCGGCCGTTCACCGGTGACGACGCCGAGTTCAACGTGCTGCGCGCCGGTGACATCGACTACGGGTACGTCCCCGCGGCCAACCTGTCCCAGCAGAAGTACCTCGAGTCCAAGGGCTACACGGTCTCACCCTGGTACGGCTGGTCCATCACCTACCTGCAGCTGAACTACAACAACCCCGAGTCCGGGCCCCTGTTCAAGCAGCTGTACCTGCGCCAGGCGATGCAGATGCTCATCGACCAGCCGACGATCAGCAAGGTCATCTGGTCCGGTACGGCCTCGCCGACGTGCGGTCCCGTGCCTCTCAAGCCGGGCACCAACGGGTCGAGTGACGGGTGCGCCTACTCGTTCGACCCCGCCAAGGCCAAGGAACTGCTGGAGAGCCACGGGTGGAAGGTGACCCCGGACGGGCAGACCACCTGCCAGAAGCCGGGCACCGGTCAGGACCAGTGCGGCGAGGGCATCGCCGCCGGCGCGCCGCTGGCCTTCACGGTCACCAGCCAGACCGGTTTCGCCGCCACGACGAAGATGTTCGCCGAGATCAAGTCGCAGATGGCGAAGGTCGGCGTCGACCTGACCATCAAGGAGGTGCCCGACTCGGTCGCGGTCACCCCGGCCTGCAAGGCGTCGGAGGCGAGCTGCTCGTGGGACATGTCCTTCTTCGGCTCCCAGGGCAGCTGGTACTACCCGGCCTTCGCCAGCGGAGAGCGGCTCTTCGCCACCGACGCCCCGGTCAACCTGGGTAGCTACAGCAACGCCGAGGCAGACAAGCTCATCGAGGCGACGCAGTTCTCCGGCGACGACGCCGCGCTCAAGGCCTACAACGACCACCTGGCCAAGGACCTGCCGGTGTTGTGGATGCCCAACCCCGTGTACCAGATCTCGGCGTACAAGTCGGGCCTGCAGGGCGTGGATCCGCAGGACCCGATGAACAGCATGTTCTTCCAGGACTGGTCCTGGAAGAACTGAAGACACCGACCGTCCCGGACTCCGGTGGCGCCTGACCGGGCCACCGGAGCCCCCCGAACAAGGAGGGGCCCCAGTGGCCCGGTACCTCATCATGCGCCTGGGCCAGGCCCTCGTCATCGTCGTGCTCGTCACGATGATCACGTTCGTCATCCTGCACCTCCTGCCGGGAGGTGCGGCGCGGGCCACCCTGGGCAAGGAGGCGACATTGCAGCAACTGGCGGCCTTCGACCACGAAATGGGCTACGACCGCCCCTGGGTCCAGCAGTACGTGATGTATCTACAGCGCCTGCTGCACGGAGACCTCGGCTACTCCTTCCAGCTCAACCAGTCGGTCACCGAGGCCATCGGCCAGCGGCTGCCCAAGACCATGGTGTTGTCGCTGCTGTCGACACTGCTGGCCATCGTCGTGGCCATCCCGCTCGGGGTCGTCCAGGCGGTGCGGCGCAACCGGTGGCCCGACTACACCATCACCGCGCTGTCACTGCTGGCCTACGCCACGCCGATCTTCTTCATGGGCCTAATGATGATCATCCTTTTCTCGCAGGTCTGGCCGGTCCTGCCGCCTGAGGCGCCCCAGGGGTTCACCCTGGGGGAGGTGCTCGCCGACCCGGCCGGGCTCGTCCTGCCCACCGTCACGCTCGCCGTCGTGACCATCGCGGTCTACTCGCGCTACGTGCGCTCCTCGATGGTCGACAACCTCAACGAGAACTACGTGCGCACCGCACGCAGCAAGGGACTGTCGGAGCGGCGTGTGGTCGGCCTGCACACCCTGCGCAACGGGTTGTTCCCCGTCATCACGCTGCTCGGGATGTACCTGCCGGCGCTGTTCAGTGGTGCCCTGGTCGTGGAGTCGCTGTTCAACTTCCCGGGCATGGGGCAGCTGTTCTGGCAGGCGGCGCTGAAGCGTGACTTCCCGATCCTGTTCGGAGTCACCTTGATCGTCTCGGTCGCGACCGTGTTCGGCGCGCTGCTCGCCGATCTGCTCTACGCCGCCGTCGATCCCAGGGTCCGACTCCGGGCGAGCCGATCATGACCGCGTCGGACGAGGCGACCGGCGTGCCGGACGGGCCCTCGTGGCAGCCGGGTGAGGAGGACGACGCACCCGTCCGGAGCCTGTGGCGCCAGGGGGCGGAGGTCTTCGGCGAGAACCGTCTGGCCCTGGTGGGCCTGGTGCTGTTCATCCTGCTGGCCGGGGTCTGCTTCCTCGGGCCGCTGTTCCACCACACCGACCAGGTGCACACCGATCTCGCGGCGGTGTACCTGCCCCCCGGTACGGCCGGACACCCGCTGGGGACCGACGGGGTCGGCTACGACCAGCTGGGGCGGCTCATGCTCGGCGGGCAGACCTCCATCGTCGTCGGGCTCGCGGCGGGCGTCCTCGCGACCGTCGTGGGCACGGTGTGGGGAGCCGTCGCCGGATTCGCCGGCGGCTGGGTGGACGCCGCGATGATGAGGGTCGTCGACGCGATGATGTCGATCCCCTCGCTGTTCCTCTTCATGCTCATGGCCGCCATCGTCACCCCGAGCGTGCCGATGCTCATCTTCATCATCGGCGCCTTCGCCTGGCTGGGCCCGGCCCGCCTGGTGCGGGGCGAGGCGCTGACCCTGCGCTCTCGCGAGTACATCCAGGCCATGCGCTCGATGGGTGGCACCGGCGGACGCGCGGTGCGACGGCACATCGTGCCGAACGCCATCGGGACCGTGATCGTCAACGCGACCTTCCAGGTCGCCGACGCCATCCTCTACGTCGCCTACCTGTCGTTCCTCGGTCTCGGCGTCCCCCCGCCGGCGGCCAACTGGGGCGGGATGCTCTCCGACGGTCTCGCCGACACCTTCAGCGGCCACTGGTGGCTGCTCTACCCGCCCGGAATCGCCATCATTCTCATCGTCCTCGCCTTCAACTTCATGGGTGACGGGCTGAGGGACGTCTTCGAGGTCCGCCTCCGGCGGCGCTAGCAGGAGCAGGAACATGAGCGCACCGATCGACCCGGCCTCCCGGCACCACGAGGCGTCCGGTGACACCGGAAATCCCCAGCCCCTGTTGCGGCTGCGTCACCTCAGCACCGACATCGCGCTGCGCAGGGGCACCGTCCACGCTCTGGACGATGTCAACCTGGAGGTAGGGGCGGGGCAGACCCTCGGCATCGTGGGCGAGTCGGGCAGCGGCAAGACGATGACCGCGCTGTCGGTCATGGGCCTGCTCCCTTCTGGCGGCGGCGTCGTCGGTGGGCAGATCCTCTTCGAGGGCCGTGACCTGCGATCCCTGCCGCCCGAGGAGGTACGCCGGATCCGCGGCGTCCGGATGGGCATGGTGTTCCAGGACCCGCTCACCTCGCTCAACCCGACGATGCGCATCGGGGCGCAGGTCGCCGAGCCGCTGCGCGTCCACGAGGGGGTCGGTAAGGCGCAGGCGCGGGAGCGGGCCGTCGAGATCCTGCGCCGGGTCGGGATGCCGCGCGCGGAAAAGATCGTCGACGACTACCCGCATCAGCTCTCCGGGGGGATGCGCCAGCGGGTCGTCATCGCCATGGCACTCATCTGCTCCCCGCGCCTGCTCATCGCCGACGAGCCGACGACGGCGCTCGACGTGACCACGCAGCGTCAGATCCTCGAGCTCATCGACGATCTCCGCGAGGAGTTCGGGATGGCCGTCATCCTCGTCACCCACGACCTGGGGGTGATCGCCAGTCGCGCCGACCGGGTCGCGGTCATGTACGCCGGCAGGGTGGTGGAGTCGGCGACGACGGCGGAGCTGTTCCGGTCGCCTCGGCACCGTTACACGGAGGCTCTCATGGAGGCGCTTCCGGAGTCGGTGACGCGCGAGGCCGGCGCGCGCGGGCGGCTCTACAGCATCCCGGGCCTGCCGCCGGACCTGTCCCGGCCGTCGGCCGGATGCCGGTTCGCTCCCCGCTGCCGGTTCGCCTCGTCGCAGTGCCGTACCACCGAGCCGGCCCTGTCGGCCGGCGAGCACCGGCACGCGTGCCTGCACCCGGTCACCCTGACCGCCGCCCCGGTCATTCGGACGGTCGCCGCCCCGGACGGCCGGACGGCCCCGGCACCCCCGCCGACGATGGAAACGTCCAAGCCGGAGCCGGAGGCGATCCTGTCGGTCCGCGGGCTGGTCAAGAACTACGAGGCGACGGTCGGCGGGGGACTGCGGCGGGTGTCCGGGCAGGTGAGCGCCGTGGCCGGGGTGTCGTTCGACGTCCGTCCGGGCGAGACCTTCGGGCTTGTGGGCGAATCCGGATGCGGCAAGTCCACGGTGGGCCGGCTGGTCGTCGGGCTGGAGGAGCCGACCGGCGGGCAGATCGTCCTCGACGGCACCGACATCGCCACCCTGGGCCGGCGCGAACGCCGCCGGATGCACCGGCAGGTCCAGCTGATGTTCCAGGACAGCTACGCGGCGATGAACCCGCGGATGCGGATCGACGCCATCCTCGCCGAGCCGCTGGAGATCCAGCAGGTGGGTGATCCCTCCACGCACCGGGCCCGCATCGCGACACTGCTGGACCAGGTGGGCCTGTCGCGACGAGTTCTGGAGCGTTACCCCCACGAGTTCTCCGGCGGCCAGCTGCAGCGCATCGGGCTGGCCCGGTCGCTGGCCCTGCAGCCCCGCCTCATCGTCGGTGACGAGCCGGTGAGCGCACTCGACGTGTCGATCCAGGCGCAGGTGCTCAATCTCATGCGGGATCTGCAACGCGAGCTGGGACTGGCGTATGTGTTCATCAGCCACGACCTGTCCGTCGTCGACTACATGTCGGACCGGATCGGCGTCATGTACCTGGGCAAGCTCGTCGAGGTCGGCCCCGCCCACGACGTGGTCAGGGCCGCCCGGCACCCCTATACCCAGGCTCTGATCGACGCCGTCCCCTCCGCCGACCCCGACTTCGCGCCACGCGAGAGCATCACCATTCGTGGCGAACTGCCCAGCGCGCTGAACCCGCCCACGGGGTGCCGGTTCCGGACGCGGTGTCCTCTCGCCGAGCAGATCTGCGAGACCGAGCCGCCGCTGGCGGGTGATGTGCATCAGGTGGCCTGTCACTTCCCCCTGCGCCCGGAGTCGAGCGCGGCCGGACAGGTGAAGGCCTCCCGATGAGCCTGCCCTGACCAGGACGGCTCATGTCGATATGGCGGGCACTTACCCCAAAAGATGCGGTCGATTGGTTTTCCGATCGTTCGCCAGCGGAGATGAGCGGTTTGCGACATTGTGGTGAGTGAATTGCGGTGAACCGCCCCGATGCGCGATCGGCATTTCTTCGGCGGGCATGCGGATGCCATGGCCAGGTGAATCGGGGAGAAAATGGGCGATTCGTCGCTGGTTTACGACGGTGTGCTTTCTCACGAATACGACGAGGCGGAGGGGCTGGCCGACGACCCGTATTTCGATGAGATAGACCGGGCGCGACGTGACCACGAGGAGATGACCCTGCCGGGCGTACAACCGGAGGTGCTGCCCCGGGGCGAGGTCATCGAAGCCGAGAAGCGGCTGACGGAGGCCGTCGCGGGAAAGCTCGGCATCGACCGGGAGTACAAGGAGTGGCTGCACGCCCGCGGCGTGCAGGCGGAGAAGTTCTCCGCCGTACGCCCCGAGCGGGAGGAAAGGGTCAGCTACACCTTCGGGCCGCTGCAACCGCTGGGCCCGGCCGCCGCCGGCATCGGCGAGATGTGGTGGGGCAGGACCGACATCCGCTTTCCCGGTGGCATGGGCGCGGACTTCAGACCGGACGGCGCGCACCTGTTCGGGGAGCTCACCCGCAACGACGGCGACCTGTGGAAGGGAAGCCTGCAAGCCCTCGGGCTGTTCGTCCTGTCACCGAACCGCATGCCCCCGGTGGCCCCGGGCGTTTCACCTCCCAGCCGTCGTGCGAGCTGATCGGCCAGATCTCCGGATTCACGCGTAACCACTGGGGCGACAACTGGTCCAAATGCTGGCTGCGCACCTCACAGGTCGTGCGCGGCGGGCCGAACGGAGCCATCATCGGAGAAGGGCACGACCACCGGAACCTGTTCTTCCTTTCTCAGGATTTCGAGGAGACCATTCGCGACCTTCCGGGATTCCTGCCATTTCCGCGGGTCGATTTCAACCTGGACCCCGCCCACACCGTGACGAGCACCCTGGAGGTTCGTTTCGACTTCCAGCTGGAAGGCATCGCGGGCACCAAATTCGGCACCCACCTCGTGTCCCGGGACGCGCTTCTCCGACTGTCCCAGTGGACGATCGGGCGTTTGTGATCCGCCGGCCGATCGGCCGGTGAGGGAGTCCGCGCGGCCGCCGGCGCCGTGGTCGAGGCCGCCGCGGACGACCCGGGGGTGATGCCGGGCATCCCGCGCCACGGCGCGGGGGGAGCGCGGGACGGTCACGGCCTCGGCTCAGCCGCCCTGGGACCAGACGCCTTCCCACTGGGAGCACTTGCCGGTGATCCTGGCGGAGGTGCCCCGGCAGACCTTGGCCTGGGCGGACAACATGTGTCCGGCGTTCACCCGGAAGGCGAGGGTCCGCGACTGCGAGCAGTTCTTGAACGTCGCGGTGCGGTACCGGCCATGGTCGGTGAGCCACTTGACCTTCAGCCATGAGCAGGTGCGCGAGCCCCCGCCGTCGTACAGGTCACCCTGGATTCGCAGGCCGGAGCCGCCGGTGCGGACGGTGCCGCCGGCCCAGCCCTTCGTGTCCGAAGAGGCGGTCGGCCCCCAGTGCCAGGTTTCGGTCGCGGCCGTTCCGGCCGTGGCGGCGGAGGTCGCGGTCGCGGTGGACGCCGTCGCGGTGGACGGCAGGCCGACCGCCACGACGATGGCGGTGGTCAGTCCGAGGGAAAAGCGCAGGGCGCCACGCATGGGTTCGTCTCCTGAAGCCTGAGGGCGGTGGACTTCTCTACCCCTCAAGAGATACGGCAGCGGGCTTGCAGGTGACTTGACTCTTCTTGCAACGGCTCAGCCGCCGTGAGCGTCCCTCGCCGGGACGCCGTCCGGGAACCGGTCACTACACGGGCATGGCCGAGGATGACGCGTCGTCCGGGTCCGGGGGGTTGGCGTGTTCGCCGCCGACCTGCTCCGGCGGCGCCGCGAACGCCTGACGCAACGCGTCATCGCGGCTGGGGAAGACCTCGAAGGCCTTGCGGAGACCGGTGATGGTCAGCACACGTGCCAGGGGCCCGTGGACGCCGCTGAGCACGAACCGGATGCCCGCGTTCTCGCTGCGCTGCAGGGCGGTGACCAGCTCGCTCAGCCCCAGCGAATCGCAGAAGGTGACATCGGCCAGGTCCACGATGAGCAAGGGCCGATCGAGCCCCTCCTCGGCGCGGCGCAGCTGCTCCCGTAACAGCGGGGCCGAATGAAAGCCGAGCTCCCCGCCGACGCGGATGACGATCGCGTTCTCGTGCAGCTCGCACGAGACGCTGAATGCCGAACCATGTTCGGCCCCGAACAACATGATGAGCTCCTCACGCCTGCAGTTTTCAGGGCAGGCGTCTCTCTTCTTACCAGTGCTGGAGATCTCCCGTGCACGCCGGAGCGTCGGCGGGTGCTTCACCGGCCCGTTCCGCTGAACGGGGCAGACGGTCACCGATGAACGCGATGACCGGGGTCCGTCGCGCGTGACCGCTAAGATGAGCGTTACCCTACCGACAGTGATCATCCGCCTGCCGCGCGATCCGGTGAGCCAACCGTGAACGATGCGAGAAAGCGGGTGAGCGATGTGGACATCTCGCAGGTCACCATGCCCGGTGGCCGGCATCGGCTTGACGTTCCCGACACCCCGCCCACCCGATAGGAGAGGTATCCCGGTGACCGCCGCCGTCCGATTCACCCTTGGAGACGGCGCGCAGCAGGCTGTGGCGTCGGTGCCCGTAGTGGCCCTGTCCGGTGATCTCGATTTCACCAACGCCGAGCAGTTGCGCGACGACATCCACACCATCCTCGCTCCGGACCACCATGACCTGGTGCTGGACCTGACGGACCTGGACTTCTGCGACTCCACCGGAATCAGGATCTTCCTGGCCATCCGAAAACTCCTGCAGGAGCGCGGCGGCACCGTCGCCCTGACCGGCCTCAACTCCCGCCTCACCAGGATCTTCCGGCTGACCGGGCTCGTCCAGGCCTTCATCATCCAGCCCACCGTCGCCGACGCCCTCGCCCTCCTGCGTTCTCGTTCCTGACGGCCCGCGGCACCCCGGGCGAGCTCCGGGTCCGTCCGCGGTCAGCCGACCGCCAGCGACCGCAGCGCCTCGTCCAACGTGTCGAAGACCGGCAGGTTGGCGGCCAGGCCGGTGATACGCAGCAGCCGCGCGGGCTGCGGGGTGGGATCGGCGTAGACGACGACCGCGCCGTCATCGGCCAGCCGCCGGCGCATCGTCAGCAGCGCGGCCAAGCCGGGGGAATCGACGAAGGTGAGCCCGGACAGGTCCACCAGCGTCGTCCGCCGGGGACCCTCGGCGAGATAGCCGTCCAGCCATGCCTGTAACTGCACCGCGGTGTTCACGTCCAGCTCCCCCTCGGGCCGCAGAACCAGCGTCGTGTCCTCGGTCCTCACCGGCAGGCGCAGAGCATCGGTCATGACGGAGCCCCTTCTCTTTTCACCCTCCGCTTCCCCGCCGCGAGCGGGCCAATCGTCTTCGCCGGGAAAATCGGCCCTCGCGTCGGGAGAGGACCGCCCACTCTCGGGTCTCGGGCCTGCCCGGCTCGCCGGATTCCAGCCCGGCCGGCGTCTCGGGGCCGACGCCGTGCGAAACTCAGCCGATGTCCCAGGACAGGGCGAGCGTGGTGTGCCGTTTACGGATCACCGGGCCGTCGCCGGGCGCGGTGGTGAGATGGGCGTCGATGTGAAGCCCGGTCGTCATCGGACGTCCCGCCGCGTCCCACGTCTCGATGTGGGCGACGAGATCACCGGCGAGCCTCGCCCCGCCGGGCCCGAAGCCGCGCGCCACCAGGGTGTCGTACGCCTCCGACTCCAGCACGCAGAGGCTGCCGCCTTCGACGATGCCGACGACCGTCTTGAACCCGCGCGAGTCGAGCGGACCCGACGCCAGCCATCCCGGTTGTGCTTCGGACAGGGCGCACCAGCGGGACTCGTGCACCGCCAGCCACAGGCTCAGCCCGTCGACGAGCTGTGCGCGGCCCGTGCTCACCCCGGTGAACAGTTCGGTGACCGGCCCGCCGAGCGCCGCCAGAACGTCGCCGACCTCACCTCCCTCCGGGAGCGAGATCGTGAGGTCGGAGCCGCGATCCAGCACCCAGGTCCTCTCCGGCCCGGCGAAAGGTCCTCGCATTCGCATGAACCCACAGGGCAGCACCGACCGGCTCGTCCAGTGCCCGTCCGCCTGTTCCAGAGCGACCGAGCGCTGTACTCCGCGCAGATCCAGCGGGAGGACGATGCGCCCCGCCGGGCTGAGCTGATCCAGCCAGGCAGGGGCGAGATCCCACACCCCGACGGTGGCGATCACCCGGTCGTAGGGCGCCCGCGGCGCGAACCCCTGAGCACCGTCCCCGCACACCACGATCACCTCGGGATGCCCCGCCTCGCTCAGGTGGCCCCGGGCTCGTGTGGCCAGATCGGCGTCGATGTCGACACTCACCACCTGGCCTTCCGCCCCCACCAGGTGTGACAGCAGAGCGGCGTTGTAGCCCGTCCCCGTCCCGATCTCCAGCACCCGCTGCCCCGGCTCCACGCCGAGCTGGTCGAGCATCAAAGCCATGATCGCCGGCTGCGAGGAGGAGCTGATCGGCCGGCCCCACGCGTCGCGCTTGGTGACGATGGCCTCGTCCTGGTACACGGCGTGCACGGGGACCTGCGGCAGGAACACGTGTCGCGGCACCGTCAGCAGCGCGTCGGCCACGGCCCGGCTGATTCCGCGCTCGCGCACCTGCGCGACCAGGTCCTCGCGCAGTTCGTGCCATTCCGCCATCGCCCACCTCCGCGTCGGCCGCCCTTTTCGTGTCCCGCCGAACTCCGTGCCTGGCAAGGTCAGGAACTCTTATGCCCTGATAGGTCGAGGAGATTGGGAAATAAGGGGAAATCAGGTTAAGACGCCCGCTCTGACCACTCGGTCAGGATTCTGGTCTCCTTCTCCGGGTCGATGCCGTGCCTGCCGAAGGAGCGTTTCTCCACGGGGATATCGCGCAGCCACGCCCACGTGTCCCGGACGGTCTCGGCGACGGGACGGCAGCGCAGCCCGGCCGCGTGGGCCTTCGCGGACGACGGCAGCCAGACCCCGGCGAAGTCGGCGGTGTCCGGGGCCCAGATCGGCAGATCCAGCCACGGTTCGACCTTCCGGTCGAGCAGGAAACGGTCCTCCACCCAGACGAACTCCGCGTCCGAGCCCGTCACCGCGCGGCACTCGGCCAGCCAGTCGCCGTAGGTGGTGTTGCCCTGGATCTCGCTGGTGAGGAAGCGGTCGTTCACCCCCGCTTCGGCCCGGTCCAACGTGAAGGCGGCGATGTCCCGGGCGTCGATGACCTGCATCGCCACGTCGGGGTCGCCCGGGGCGAGCACCTGTCCGCCCCGGGCGATCCGGGTGAGCCACCAGGTCAGGCGGCCGACGTCCTCGTGCGGGCCGAGGATGAGACCGGGCTCGACGATCAGGGCGTTGCCGTCGAAGCCCTGCTCCACCGCGCGCTCGCACCCCGCCTTGAGGGTGCCGTAATCTCCGTCCTCGGGACCGGCGTCCGGGGCGCATTCGAATGGGGAGAGCTCTCGTCGACCGTCCCCGGCTCCGGCCACCCGCTTTCACCCTTGGCGCAAGCCATCTGCTCACAGCGGACTGGTCGTGAGCGGCGGTTGCTCCAGGAGGTGGACCCGGGCGGTGCCGATGTCGAAGTAGAGGCCCACCAGTTGCAGACGCCCCGCGCGGACGAGCCGGTCCACCTGCGGATAGGTCCGCAGGTTGTCCAGTTGCTGGATCACGTTGAGCCTGCACAGGCGATCTAGCGGTCCGTCGTCGGCGCCGTCGCTCTCGGTGGCGACGAACCGGGCCAGGCTGTGGTTGCCATGGCGTAGCCAGCGACCCAGCGTGGGCAGGCTCGACGTCTTCTCGCCGCCGCTCAGCAACGCGGCCATGGCTCCGCAGCCGGAGTGGCCGCAGACCGTGATGGTGCGGATGTTGAGCGCGCCCGTCGCGTACTCGATCGCCGCCGCCACCGAGTCGTCCGCCGGAGCCGAGCCCAGGCGCGGCACCAGGTTGCCGATGTTGCGGAGGGTGAACAGGTCGCCGGGGCCGCTCGCGGTGATCAGGTTCGGCACGACCCTGGAGTCCGCGCAGGTGATGAAGAGGTGGGAGGGCTCCTGCTTGCGGGCCATCGCGTGCAGGAACGGACGGACCAACGGAGCCGTACGGCGGTGGAACTCCCGCGCTCCGGCGAGCAGGTCCGGCACGGCGGGGCTGCTCTCGGCGGGCGTGTGCTGGGTCGGGACCAGAGGGGGCGTGGGCGCGGGCCGCCCCCGGCGCCGGTGTGCCCAGGGCAGCCACCAGCGCTCCGGGGCGCGCGGTGGGGTCTTGGCCGGAAACATCCGGTGGCCGCTGGCGGCCATCGAATACCACTCGTCGTGGATCTCGTCGATGTCCACGGTGCCGCCACCGCGTTCGTGATCGTGCCGCCAGGCGTGAATGGCCTCGAAGGCCGCGTTGTCCATGAAGTCGATGTTCAGGTCCAGCTCCACCGCGGCCCCGGCCGGGACGGCACGCAGCTCCGAGGTGAGCCTCGGCACGCCCAGGAAGGTCAGCGAGCCGCCGATCAGCACGTGCCAGCGGCCGTCAGGCTCGGGCCTGGCCCGTACGGTGACCCAGGTGAGACGGCGCAGCGCCGACAGGGCGGCGAGGCCGAGGCCGATCAGCACGCCCTCGGCGAGGCCGATCAGCACGACCCCCGCCATGGTGGTGAGATAGACCGGCACCTCGCCGTGGCCCCGCAGGTTGCGCAGATGCCCCATGTTGATCATCTGAACGCCGATGAAGACCAGCAGGGCGGCCAGCGCCTCCATCGGAACCAGCCTGACCGTCCAGCCCAGCAGGAGCGCGAGCACCAGGATCCACACGCCGTGCAGGACCGCCGACCAGCGGCTGCGCGCCCCGGCCCGGACGTTCGTGGTGCTGCGGACGATGACCCCGGCGACGGGCAGGCCGCCCAGCGCGCCGGTCACCATGTTGGCCACGCCCTGCGCGGTGAGCTCCCTGTCGAGGTCGGACCGCCTGCCGTCGTGGAGCTTGTCGGTGGCCACCGCGCACAGGAGCGACTCCACCCCGGCCAGCAGGGCCACCAGCATCACCGCCGCGGCGATCCCGTGCCAGTCACCTCGCGGCCAGACCGGCATCGCCCACTGGCCCAGGCTCTTGGAGAGGTCGACCCGGGTGATGTCCCAGCCGAGCACTCCGGCGGTCACCGAGGCGACGAGCAGGGCGGCCAGCGGCGCCGGTACGATCCGCAGACCCCGCAGACCTCGCGGCAGCCGGGTCCAGCTGACCAGGACCGCGATGGTGAGCAGGCCGACGAAGACCGCGTGACTGTGGTTGTCGGCGATCTGCTGGGGCAGTTCGATCAGGTTCTCGATCGCGGAGCCCTGCGGGCTGCCGCCGAGCACCACGTGCAACTGGGAGAGCGCGATCACCGCGCCGACCCCGGCGAGCATGCCGTGCACCACGGCGGGGGAGACCGCCAGCGCCGCGCGGGCGACTCGGAACAGTCCCAGGAGGAGCTGCAGGGCGCCCGCGAGAAAGACGATCATGCAGGTGGCCCGCCAGCCGTACGTCGCGACCAGCTCGGCGACCACCAGAGACAGGCCGGCGGCGGGGCCGCTCACCTGGACGGCCGAGCCGCCCAGGGAACCCGCCACCACACCGCCCACCACGGCGGAGATCAGCCCCGCCGCCAGCGGGGCTCCCGAGGCCACCGCGATGCCCAGTGAGAGGGGCACGGCGACCAGGAAGACCACCAAGGAGGCGGGCAGGTCGTGCCTCAGCACGGACGCGACGCGACTCCAGGTGGTCGTGACATCACTCAACGTGTCTGCCCTCATGAGGCAGACCTTATGCTGTGGCGCCCTCTTCGGTTAAGCGCTTATCGGAGCGCTTTGCAGAGCGCGGGAAAAATCAACGGTAATAGTCGGGATAGTCCGGCTCCTGTGCCCGATGGTTGCCCCGGGATCCGGGGCCGCCCTGCCGGTCGGGCGCGGCGGTGGCTCCAGTGGAACCGGTGCCGTAGAGGTCGTCGTAGCTCGGCCAGTTCGCACCGGAGCCGTCGGTGCCACCGGGAGTGGGCTCCGGCCAGGCGGCGGGCGACGCCGGGGTGGCGCGCGGGTGGGGCTCGTAGCCGTAGCCGCCGCCCTGCCCGGATCCCTGCCGCGGATCGACCGCGCGGTCGTCGTAGGAGGAGATGCTGCGGGAGGGGCCAGTCGGGGCCGAGGCCGCCGGGCTCGGGCCGGTGAGCGCGTCGTCGTCGATGGTGGCCCAGCCGGAGCTGACCTCGTAGGAGGCCGCGGGAGGGGCGCTGTAGACCGGCGTCTGATACGAGTTGTAGGACGGCGCCGGGTCATCGAGGATGTCGGCGGTGTCGGCGGCCGGCCAGCCTCCGGAGCCGGGGGCGGTGGCCTGGGCCCACGGATTGTCGGAGACGGGCTTGGGCGGTTCGGGCGCGGCGCCGTAGGGGGCGGCCGGCTGGCCGGCGTTGGGCGCGGCGGGGAAGCCGCCACTGGTCGTGGGGCCCATCGGAGGCATCGGGGGGAGCGGACCGGTGCCGTTGTCCGGGCCGAGCGGCCCGCCGGTCGCCCCGAGGACGGGCATCGAGCCGCTGGAGGTCGCCGCGCCCCTGCCGCGCGAGTAAGGGCCGCCCAGTGGATCGCTCAACGGGTCGGGCCGGGAAGGGCCGCTGTTTCCCGGAGTCGGACCGCCCGGCGCGCCACTGCCGGACGCGCCGCTTCCCGAGGTGGAGTTGCGGCTGCTCCTGCGGGAGCTGGAGCGCGGGGTACGGCTCTCGCCGAAGGCGCCGGGCGCGGGGGCCGCGAAGGTGACGGTCTTCTGCTCGGCGAGCGCGGCGCTCGTGGGAGCGGGGTTCGGCTGCACGGGCCCGACCAGGTCGGCGAGACCCGACGGCAGTGAGGCCGAAGCGGCCGGGGAGGCGGCGGTGGGGGAGGGCGCGGGCCGGGGCGCGGGAGTCCTGTTGGGCAGCGGCGCCTGCATGGTCACCGCGTCGGCGTCGACCCGAGGGGACGGAGCTCTGCCGGGCAGCGGCGCCTGCACGGTCATCGCGTCGGCGTCGACCCGGGGTGCGTCGTCGACGGGACGGCTGGCGCCCATCCGAGCTGCCAAGGACCCTCCGAAACCGCCCTCGTCAGCCTGGAGCCGCGTCCAGTAGTCATCGTCGTAGTCGTCGGCCTGGCCGAACTCGTTCACGCCCCGCTTGCCGCGCGAGCTCGCCGGGCGCGGCTGGCGCGGTGGCTTGGGCTCGTCGAACGGGGTGAGATCAGGGGAGAAATGGTTCATCTTCGGCTCGCGCGTGGCGAAGTCGTCGATGGACGTGGCAGGCGTCTGCGCCTCCTTCTCCGCCATCTCCCGCAGACGCTCCGCGGGGAGCGCGCTCTCCCTGCGGTTCATCGACCGCATTCCCAGTGCCACGACGACGAGCACGAGGAGCACGACGGCGACCAGGCTTACTACGACCGCGATCATTGCACCACCCTCAAGGCCATGGCCTTCCAGCGGCGCCGGTGAGGTCGCGCGGCCATCGACGCGACCTGCCCCCTTGCATCACCTGCGCTCGGACATTGGATCTGATTGTGTCGGACCACTATGAGCGTTGTCACACCCTAAGTGAAGAATCGGTAACCATTACTACCTCCGGTGTTTGACCTATCACTCGATGTGCGCCGTGGTGAGGCGTCCCCAGGCGATCGTCTTCTCCGCGATGCTCTTCAAGGTCTTGTCGAGGGAGGCGCCCTTTTTGAGATCGACCTTGCCGTTGAGTGCGTAGACGGTGAAACGATAGTTCTCCTGGGCGCGGCACGGAGGGGCGTAGCCCACCTTGCCGCCTGTCGCGCTCCCCTCAACGGCTCCCACCGGGACGCTGCTCTCGGCCACTTCGTTGGTGCGAGGGTCGATGTCGAACACGACCCAGTTCACCTCTCCACCGGTGCGCGCGTTGTTGTCGGCCACGATGGCAACGGATTTCGTGCTGTCCGGAACCCGTGACCAGCGCAACGGCGGGTTGCCGGCCGAACCGTTGCAGGAGTAGTCCGACGGCAGGGCGGCACCGTCCCTCAGCCGGGGGCTGGAGACGCTGATCTGCTCCAGTTGCAGTCTGTCGGCCGATGCGGAGCTGCCCACCATCCCGCAGCCGGAGGATACGACGACGAACGCCGCGGCGAGTGCCGTTCCGACGGCTTGCCGCGGGCGGCGCGTAGACGTGTGCGGCTGCCCCATGCCCGATGATGCTACGCGGGTCTAGAAGATGCGCAGACCGGATCGCGAGGTTCCATGGCGCGGAAATGCTCGGGAATCGGACAGAATCGAAGGATGGAGGGGGTGAGGTTGGACACGGAAATGACCTTCGCCATCCTCGGCCCTCTGGAGGTTCACCGCGGCGGTGAGCCGATGGAGATCGCCGGGCACCGCCTGCGGACCCTCCTCGGCCTGCTGCTTCTCGACGCGGGCCGGGTCGTGCCGGTCGACCGGTTGGTCGCGGGGGTGTGGGAGGACCGTCCGCCGAACGCGGTGGGAAACGCGTTGCAGGCCCTGATCTCCCGGCTGCGCGGCGCGCTGGCCGATCGTCGTGGATTGGTGGAGGCCGGCGCGGCCGGTTACCGGCTGGCCGTCGACCCGGACCTGGTGGACGCCCACCGGTTCGCCCGGCTGACCGCCGAAGGCCGCGCGGCCCTCGCGGCGGGCGCCCTGGGCGACGCCGCGGCCACGCTCCGCTCCGCGCTCGCCCTGTGGCGCGGGCCGGCCCTGGCCGACCTGGCGGGCAACGACGCCGTCGCCGCCGCGATCACCAGGTTCGACACCCTCCGCCTGGCGGCCGTCGAGGACCGCGTCGAGGCCGACCTGCTGCTCGGCCGGCGGGCCGAAGCACTCGCCGAGTTGCCCGCGCTGATCACCGCCCATCCGCTGCGCGAGCGGTTGCGCGGCCAGCTCATGCGGGCTCTGTACGCCTCGGGCCGCCAGGTCGAGGCCCTGGCCTGTTACGAGGAGGCCCGCCAGGTCTTCGCCGACGAGCTCGGCGCGAACCCCTCACCCGAGCTGGCCGGTCTCCACCTGTCCATGCTGCGCCGCGAATGGGTCGAGAACGGTCCGCTGATTCCGCCGCCCGCCGCCGGCGCCCCGCGGCGCCCCTGGCCGGCCGTAAGCCGTACAAAGCCCGTGGAGCCCGTGGAGCCCGTAGAGCCCGTGGGGTCCGCCGCGGACGGCACGGGGCTCCTGGGGTCCGCCGCGGACGGCACAGGGCCCCTGGGGCCCGGGCAGGCCTCGCCGCGGGGCAACCTGCCGGCCCGACTCACCAGCTTCGTCGGCAGGGAACACGATGTGGCGCGCACGGCCGAGCTCCTCGCCGGTCACCGGCTGGTCACCCTGCTCGGCCCCGGAGGCGCGGGTAAGACCAGGTTGTCGATCGAGTCGGCCGAGGCGGTCGCCGGCCGGATGCCCGACGGGGTGTGGCTGGTCGAGCTCGCCTCGGTCGCCGAGCCGTCCGAGGTGCCGCAGACCGTGTTCTCGGCCCTGGAGCTGCGCGACCCCTCCCCGTCCGTCCCGCCGGCCGCTCCCGGCGCGATCCCCGTGCTCGCCGCCCGTGACCCGCTGGACCGCCTCGTCTCGAGCCTGGCCGGCAAACGGCTCCTGATCATTCTGGACAACTGCGAGCACGTGGTCGAGGCGGCGGCGGCGCTCGCCGACCGGGTGCTGGCGGGCTGTCCCGGGGTGCGCATCCTGGCCACCAGCCGCGAACCGCTCGGCATCACCGGTGAGATGACCTGGCCGGTGCCGCCGCTGGATCTTCCGCCGAGAGGCGAAGACCCGGACGAGGCCCTCGGCTACCCGGCCGTACGCCTGTTCGCCGAGCGTGCCGCGGCCGTCCGCCCCGGCTACCGTCCCGGCGGCGAGGCCGCCGCGGTGGTGCGGATCTGCCGCGAGCTCGACGGCATGCCACTCGCCATCGAGCTCGCGGCCGCCCGGCTCCGCTCGCTGTCCGCCGAGCAGATCGCGCACCGGCTCGACGACCGCTTCCGCCTGCTGACCGGCGGCAGCCGTACGGCACTGCCGCGCCACCAGACGCTTCGCGCGGTGGTGGAGTGGAGCTGGGAGCTGCTGGATGAGCAGGAGCGGCTGCTGGCCCGGCGTCTGTCCGTCTTCGCCGGAGGCGCCGCCCTCGACTGCGCCGAGGTGGTCTGCTCGGGGCACGGCCTGGAGCGGGCCGACGTGCTCGACGTCCTGGCCCGGCTGGTGGACAAATCCCTGGTGGAGGCCCACACCCACGACACCGCCGTCCGCTACCGGATGCTGGAGACCATCCGTGCCTACGCCGCCGAGCGGCTGGCGGAGTCGGGCGAGCAGGGCCGCGTGCGGCTGGCCCACGCGGTGTTCTTCACCGAGCTGGCCGAGAGATCCGACCCCGGCCTCCGCGGCGCCGGGCAGCTCACCGTCGTCGCCGAGATGGCCGCCGAGCACGACAACCTGTCGGCCGCGCTGCGCTGGAGCGCCGAGACGGCCCGGTCCGACCTGGCGTTGCGACTGGCCGGCGCCCTGGGATGGTACTGGTGGTTGCGCGGCTACCGGGCCGAGGGCGCCCACCGCGCGCGCGAGGCGCTCAGGCTGGCGGGCGACGACGCCGACCCCGCCTTGCTCGTGCTGGCCCGAGCCTCCTACGGAACCAACGCGGTCAGCGCCGGGATCGAGCCCGACACGGCGCGGGCCGAGCTCGCCGCGGTGGTACGGCTGGCAGATGAGGAGCTGACCCGGCCCTGGCACCCCCTGGTCGTGATGGCGGGTCCGGTCATCGCGCTGTTCACGGGTCCGCCGTCCATGGACGACGAGCGGTATCTCGACGAGATGTTCGCCCACCCCGACCCGTGGGTGGTCGCCTCGGCGCGGCTGTTTCGGGGGTTCTGGCACCTGTTCGTGGGCCGTGTCCCCCAGGGCAGGGCCGAGATGTCGGCCGCCCTGCGTGATTTCCGGGAGGTCGGGGACCGCTGGGGCATCGCCACCGTGCTCGCCTCCCTCGCGGACCTGGACTTCCTCCACGGCGAGCCCGAACGAGCGCTGAAGAAGGTCCGCGAGGCCCTCGCCCTGATGGAGGAGCTCGGCGCGGTCGAGGAGGTCGCCTACGTGCGCAGCCGTCTGGCGTTGGGGCTCAACCTCGCGGGAGACCGGGCGGCGGCCGAGCGGATCCTGGAGGAGACCCTGCACGGTGTCATCCGGAGCGGGGACCGGGGCGCTGCGGCGAGCATGTTCAGCGCCCGGGGAGACTTCGCCCGCGAGGGCGGCAAGCTCGACGAGGCCAGGCACTACTACGCCGAGGCCATACGCGTGATCGACGAGATGCCCAGCGCCCCGCTGCAGATCCGGGCCTCCGTCAACGCGGCGCTGGGGCTGCTGGCGGAGCAGGAGGGCGATCTGGTCCGCTGCCGGCGGCTGCTCGGCACCGCGCTGGAGCAGGTGGCCGAGACTGCGGAGGTGGGCGTGCTCGGCCTCGTACTGATCGGTTCCGCCGGGCTGGTGCTGGCCGAGGGCGCCCCGGCCGCCGCGGCCATGCTCCTCGGCGGGGCCGCGACGGTCCGGGGCATCGAGGCGGTGGTCGACTTCGATCATGTGCGGATCACCGAGCGCACGATGGCCGCGCTCGGCGGGGAGGAATACTCCCGATGCTACGAGCGCGGCCGTCTGCTGTCCCGTGAGGAGGTCATCGCCCTCGCGGGTTAGGGAAGACCGGCCCTACTCGCCGTTCAGCTCCCGATAGGGCTTGCGCAGGACGTCGACGAGGGGGATGTGCCGCACCTTGACCGGCGGCGGCTCCAGGAGCCGCAGCAGCAGGTCCGCCGGGGCCACCGCGACGTCCGGCCGCGGCCGGAGCCGGTTGAGCGAGACGGCGGGGGAGTAGAAGGTGGCCGGACGCTCGCCGAACGGCACGTCCGCCGCGGCGCTCGCGGCCGTGTCCCCTCCACCGGGTGGCACGTCCGCCGGGTCTTCTGTCATGTGCTCTCCTTCACCGGCCGGCGAGGTCCTGTCGTCGTCGCGGGCCATGTCAGCTCACCGCCCCGGGGCCGAGCCGGAACAGCTCCCGTAGTCGCTCGGTGGACAGGTTCGCGATCCAGTCCTCGCCGGTGCCCACCACTCTCTCGGCGAGCGCCTTTTTCCGCTCGATCATCTCGTCGATCCGCTCCTCCAGGGTGTCCACGCAGATGAACTTCCTGACCTGGACGTTCTTCGTCTGGCCGATCCGAAAGGCCCGGTCGGTCGCCTGGTTCTCCACCGCGGGGTTCCACCACCGGTCCACATGGATCACGTGGTTGGCGGCGGTGAGGTTGAGACCGGTCCCGGCCGCCTTCAGCGACAGCAGGAACAGCATCGGCTCGTCATCGCCCTGGAACCGCTCCACCAGCTCCTCGCGCCTGTTCTTGGACAGCCCGCCGTGCAACCACAGCACCGGCCGGTCGAGATGGGCCGCCAGGTAGGGCTGGAGGATGGAGCCGAACTCGGCGTACTGGGTGAACACCAGGGCTTTGTCACCCTCTTCGACGATCTCCTCGGCCAGCTCCTCCAGACGGGCCAGCTTTCCCGAGCGGCCGGCCAGTTGCGAGCCGTCCTTGAGCAGGTGCGCGGGGTGGTTGCAGATCTGTTTCAGCCGGGTCATGGTGGCCAGCACGTTGCCCCGCCGCTCGATGCCCTCAGAACTGTCGATCTTGTCGAGCATGTCGTTCGCCACGGCCTTGTACAGCTCCGCCTGCTCCCGGGTGAGCGTGCACCAGACCTTCATCTCCAGCTTCTCCGGCAGGTCGGAGATGATCGACCGGTCGGTCTTGAGCCGCCGCAGCACGAACGGGCCGGTGGCCCGCTTCAGCGCTCCGGTGGCGTTCTCGTCGCCTCGTGCCTCGATCGGCTCCTGGTAGCGCTTGCGGAAACGCATGGCCGGGCCGAGCAGCCCGGGATTGCAGAACTCCATGATCGACCAGAGCTCGGCGAGGTGGTTCTCCACCGGGGTGCCGGTCAGCGCCAGCCGGGTGCGAGCCGGAATCGACCGCACCGCCCGGGACTGCTGCGCCGCGCTGTTCTTGATCGCCTGCGCCTCGTCGCAGACCACCCTGCCCCACTCCAGCGCCGCCAGCGCCCCCAGGTCCCGCAGCGCCGTGCCGTAGGTGGTCAGGACCAGGTCGGCCTCTCGCACGGCCGTGGCCAGATCCTCGTCCCGCCGGCGCGCACCGCCGTGGTGGACGTAGACCCGCAGCGAGGGGGCGAACTTGGCCGCCTCCTTCTGCCAGTTGCCGACCAGCGACATCGGGCACACCAGCAGCGTCGGCCGGCGCGTGCCGCTCTCGCGCTCCCGCAGCAGCAGGGAGAGGGTGGAGACGGTCTTGCCCAGCCCCATGTCGTCGGCGAGGATGCCGCCCAGACCCAGTTCCGACAGCAGGCTCAGCCAGGACAGGCCGCGTTCCTGGTAGGGGCGGAGCGTCCCCTGCAGAGCCCGCGGCGCGCCGACGGGGGCCAGCCGGTGCTCGGCCTCTCCGGAGAGAAGGTCGCCGAGGGGCCCGTCGGCGTCCACCGCGACCAGCGGCAGCTCCTCGTCGCCACCGTCGGCGACGAGGCGGATCACCTCGCCCACGGTCATCTCGCCGGCGCCCCGCTGCTCGACGACCTTCAGCGCGGCCTTGACCTGCTGGTCGTCCAGCTCGATCCACTGTCCCTTGACCTGGACCAGGGGGATCTTGAGCCCGGCCAGCCCGGCCAGCTCCTCCCCGCTGATCGCGTGGTCGCCGACGGCCACGTCCAGCCGGAAGCCCACCCGCCGGTCGAGGTCGAAGCCCTCGCCGCCGTCGGCCGTACGCGTCGTCAGCTTCAGGCCCAGTCCCTGGCGTCCCGCCCAGGCCGGCAGCCGCACGCCGTAACCTGCGGCCCTGAGCATGGGCGCGCCGTTGCGCAGGAAGGAGTAGGCCCAGGCCGTCTCCACCGTCATGCCGGACGGTTCGGGGTCGCGCAGCGCACTGTAGAGGTCGGGGTGGAGGCGGACGGCCCGGCCCAGGTCGGCGCGGAGAACCTCCAGCGGCCGTTCCGGCAGCCAGGGGGCCGTCGCCCCGGCCCTGATCCGGTCGGCGGACAGGTATCCGGCCGGGTCGCCGATCTCGGCGCCGGACGCGGCGGAGGAGCCCCCGGGGCCGTTCGAGGCATCACCGGGGGCGAGCCCGAACTCCACCTTCCAGGACGCGTCCTGCCCGGCGGGCTCGATGAGCCGAAAGCAGGCCCGGACCGGCCCGTCCAGCTCGTGCGCCGAGGCGAACCATCCGTCGAGGGCGCCGGACAGGGCCGCCACCTCGGCGGGCCTGGCACCGGGAATCCCGGCGTCCTGACCGGTCAGCGCGTACAGCCAGTGGTCCGGCAGGGGCGCCTTCGGGCCCGGTCGTGCGCCGAGGAGGAGGCGGTCGGGCAGCGACAGCCGTGCCGCGCCGTCCACCAGTCCGTTCAACGCCTCGCGCAGCACCTCCGCCGACGGGCGTTCTTCCGGTACGGCCCTGCAGACCGGAGGCATCGCGGCGGCGAGATCGTGGAGCGTCGCCGGGTCGGCACCGGTGAGCACGGGCCGCCATCGAGCCGCGTGGCCCGCCGGCGGCCCGGCCTCGACGACGAGCAGGGGCAGGATCCGGCCGCGCCGCACCAGGGCGCGCGCGTGCTCGGCGACCACGGCGAAATAGCGGAGGGAGAGGCCGGGACTCCACTCCCGCTCCGCCTCGCCCGCCCGCCCGTCCCCGCCGTCGAGGCCGGACAGGCCCGCCGCCGTGTCCGGTCCGGGCAGGCAGGCGAGCAGGCGGAGCGCGGCGGCCGGGGGGAGCAGCAGCGCGGGGACGCGCCAGGCGGAGATCTTCGGGCTCCGCGCCGAGCTCGTCAGCCCGGATTCGGGGGAGGGCAGCGGACCCCGGGCCGAACCGGGGAGCAGGATGGTCAGCTCGCGCTCCTCGGCTCCTGCCGGGGCTCCCGTCGCGGACGCCGCGAGGACGGTCCCGTCCGGGGTGCGGCCGTCGGCCCGGGCCTGCGCGGAGGTGGTCCCGTCCTGGGCGTCGCCCGACGCGAAGGCCCCCGGGGAAGCCATCCCGTTCGAGGCCTGGACCGAGGCCAGGGCCGCGCCCAGAACGGCCGCGGAGGCCGCGAACGGATGGGGACGGGACACGGCACGAGAGGCGGGGACGGGGGGCCGGGCGGTGTCCTCCGCCCAGACCCCCAGCCGCCCGTCCACCCATGCTCCATGGACCACCAGCACGCAACCACCTCACCTTTCGTCAGCACGTTCTCGCGACGGACCGGCCGCCGCCTTGGATCTTCGAGTCCCGGACCCGTCAGGTCCGGCCGCGGAAGGCGCGGATCGCCAGCGGGGCGAAGACCACCGCCAGCGCGACCGCCCAGAGCAACGAGGCGATCGTAGGTCCGGCGACCTCGCCGCCGATCAGCAGCCCCCGGACGGCGTCGGCCAGCTGCGTCACCGGGTTGACGTCCACCCACACCTGCAGCCAGCCGGGCATCGTGTCGGTCGGCACGAACGCGTTGCTGGTGAACGTCAGCGGCATCATCAGCGAGAACGCGAAGATCTGTACCTTCTCCGGATCCTTCGCCTTCAGCCCGATGAGCACCGACATCCAGGACATCGCCAGTGCGAAGGCCAGCAGCAGGGCCACCGCACCAAGCACGCCGGTCACCCCGGTCTGGATCCGGAAGCCCAGGATCGTACCGATCCCGAGGAACAGCAACAGCGCCCAGAGCTGCTTGACGGTGTCGGCGACGATCCGGCCCGCCAACGGCGCGGTGCGGGCGATCGGCAGGCTGCGCAGCCGGTCGAAGACACCCTTGGTGATGTCGGTGTTGAGGCCGATCGCCGTGGTCAGCGTGGCGAACAATGCGTTCTGCACGACCAGCCCGGGCAGCGCGAACTGCAGGTATTCCTCCGTGCTCCCGGCGATGGCGCCGCCGAACACGTAGGTGAACAGCAGCAGGAACATCACCGGCTGCACGCTCAGGTCGAGCAGCTCCATCGGATTGTGCTTGATCTGCACCAGGCTGCGCCAGGTGAGCGTCATCGTCTGGCGGAACCCGGCGGACAGGCCGGCCCGCCGGGCGGGAGCCGGGACGGTCATCGTGGTCACGCGAACACCTCTTCCTTGCTGTCGGTCGGCCGGTCTTCCGCCGGGTGGCCGGTCAGGGCCAGGAACACCTCGTCGAGGCTGGACTTGCGCAGGGAGAACTCGGAGGCGACGATCCCGAGGTCGTCCAGCCGCCGCACGATCGCCGGCACCACCGCGGGATCGTGCACGGCCGCCATGACCTTCCCGCCGGACACGTCGGGATCGCCGACGACGTCGGCGACCACCTGGGAGACCAGGGTGAGATGTTCCGGCCGCAGCGGCCGGACCTCCAGGACCTGCGCCCCCGTGGTCGCCTTCAGCTCGTCGGAGGTGCCCGAAGCGATCACCCTGCCGTGGTCGAACACCACGATGTCGTCGGCCAGCTGGTCGGCCTCCTCCAGGTACTGGGTGGTCAGCAGCACCGTCACCCCGTCGGCCATCAGGTCGCGCACCACGCTCCACAGTTCCGTACGGCTACGCGGGTCGAGACCGGTGGTCGGCTCGTCGAGGAACAGCACCTGCGGCCGCCCGACCAGGCTGGCCGCCAGGTCGAGACGGCGTCGCATGCCACCCGAGTAGGTCTTGGCCGCCCGGCTCCCGGCGTGGGTCAGCTCGAAGCGCTCCAGCAGCTCGGCGGCCCTGGACCTGGCGTCGGAGCGGGAGAGATCCAGCAGACGGCCGATCATCACCAGGTTCTCCACCCCGGTGAGGGTCTCGTCGACCCCGGCGTACTGCCCGGTGAGACCGATCAGCGAGCGCACCTGGTGGGCCTGCCCCACCACGTCGAACCCGCCGACCGAGGCCGTGCCGCCGTCGGGCCGCAGCAGTGTCGCCAGGATCCGCACCGCGGTGGTCTTGCCCGCGCCGTTGGGCCCCAGCACGCCGAGCAGGCGCCCCTGCGGCACGAGAAGGTCGACCCCGTCGAGCGCGCGGGTCTCCCCGTAACGCTTCACCAGGCCTTCCGCCTGAATGGCGTATCGCATGATGTGCACCTCTCCCTAGTGATCGCGATACCAAGGGTGCCGGGTCCCGCTGACATCCCCCTGAGCGCGGGCTGAGGCCACGGGAGGCGGGCTGACAGATCGCTGACACGGCGGACCGCCCGCCGGGACCGGACCCTTTAGGCTGGCAGCGTGAGCGACGGAGCCGATGAGCACGCCGATGAGCGCAGGGACGTCACGAGCGGTGTCACGGCGGTGGACCCGGCCGGTGGGCATGGTGGCCGGCACTTCGGGCGCGACCGTGTCCGGCTGCGCGCCCCCACCAACCCCGTGTCCCGCAAGGCCGTCACGCTGTGGCTGCTGGAGCAGGCGTTCTGGGCCGTCCTCCTGGTCGGGGGATCGTTCTTCCTGGCCCGGTGGATCGACGGCGACCGATGGTCCTGGCTACCCGGCTGGGTGGTGGACGGCATCTGGTGGCTGCCGGTCCTCGTGGCGATCCTCGTCGTGCCGGCCGCGATCGTGGAGCCGTTCTGGCGCTACGCCGTGCACCGGTGGGAGCTCAGCGGCGACGTGGTCTACGCCCGCTCCGGATGGATCAGCAGGGAGTGGGCGTTCGTCCCGGTCAGCCGGATCCAGACGGTGGACAAGACCCAGGGCACGCTGGAGCGGGCGCTGGGGCTGGCCACGGTCGAGATCCGCACCGCCTCCCACGCCGGGTCGTCCACGATCAAGGGTCTCGACTACGGGGTCGCCGCCGCCCTGGCCGAGGAGCTCGCCCGGCGGGCCGAAGAGCTGAGGGACGACGCGACGTGACCGAACCTTCCGACCACCGGCGATTCGGCGGGCCACCGGACCTTCACGGAGAGGCCTCCGCCGCGGCACCCGAGGTCGCAGGGCCGGAAGAGCAGGCCGTATCACCGGCTTCGCAGGTCGGGTCAGCGGCTCCGCAGGCCGCGCCGGGGGAGACGCGGGCGCCGGACGCCGCGCCCGGCGGTCAGGCGTACGGCCCGCCGCCGGCCGGCCCACCGCTGCGGCTCAGCCCCAAGGTGCTGCTGACGGATCCGATCCGGATGCTGCCCTCGCTTCTCCTGCCGCTGGCCGGCGTCCTGTTCATCGGCGGGTTCTCGCCGGGCTCGTTCGGGTGGGCGGCGTTCGGCGTCGTCGGCTCGGTCGTCTACGCCGCCGTCCGCTGGGCCACCTTCACCTACCAGGTCGTCGGCGACCGGCTGGAGCTCACCCGGGCGCTGGTCAGCAGGTCGGTTCGGACGATCCCGCTGGAGCGGATCCGCGGCGTCGACGTCAGCAACCCGCCGCTGCACCGCATGCTGGGCATCGCCGTGCTCAGGATCGACACCGGGGCGGGCGGCGACAAGCAGGAGGGCGAGCTCGACGGGGTGACCGTCGAGGAGGCGGAACGGCTCAAGGCCGTGCTGCTCTGGCACGCTCGCGCCCGGATGGCGCGGCGCGCCCAGCCACAGGCCGCCCAGGCGGCCGGGGATCCGGGTCCGGCGGCGCCGCCGGTGTCCGGCCCGTCCGCCGAGCCCGTCACGGGCTCTGGAGCGCCTCCGGTGGCCGAGGGGCACCCGGTGGCCCGTCACGAGATCGGTGAGACGACTCCGGAGCGGGTGTTCTTCGTGGTGCCGCGCAAGTGGCTCGCCTACGGCCCCCTCTCGGGGGCCTACCTGCTGACCCCGTTCGCGCTGGTGGCCGGTGCCGCGGGTCTGCTGTTCCAATGGGGTTCTGAGCTCAAGATCGACGGACGGGTCGTGGTGAGCGCGGGGGAGTGGGTCTGGGGGCACCCCGTTTTCCTCATCGCCGCCCTGGTGCTGCTGGTGCTCGCCATGCCGGTGGTCGGCACGGTGATGTACGCCGTGTTCAACTGGGACTTCACCGTGCGAGCCAGGGAGGGTTACCTCATCGCCGAACGAGGCCTGATCACCCGCCGGAGCGTGTCGCTGGAGCGGCGCAGGGTGCGCGGGTTCGAGTTGGTCGAGGGGCCGGCCGAGCGCTGGGCGGGGTTCGCCCGGGCCTGGGCGATCGTGACCGGTCTCGGTGACTCCGAGACCCGCGGGCAGCTGATGCCCGTGGCGCCGCGCGCCGCGGTGCTCGGCGTGGTGGGCGAGGCGATCGGCCCGATCACCACCGGGCTGCGGGCCCATCCGCCGGCGGCGCGCCGCCGGCGGCTGTTCCGGGCGATCTTCCCCTGGCTGGTGGTCGCCGCCTGCGCGGCGGTGGCCGCCGTGACGTGGTCCTCGCTGTGGTGGGGACTCGCGGTCCTCGCCGCGGTCCTCGCGGTGCTGGGCGTCCCGCTCGGCCTCGACCGCTACCGCTCCCTCGGTCACGCCTACGATGGGACCCGCCTGTCGGTCCGGTCGGGATCGCTGCGCCGTTCCCAGGCCGTGGTGGAGGAGCGGGCCGTGGTCGGCTGGACCCTGCGGCAGACGTGGTTCCAACGGCGCGCCGGGCTGCTGACCGTGATCGCCGGAGTGGGCGCGGGCAGCGGCGGATACGAGGCGGTCGACGTCGGCGAGGACGAAGGCGTGGCCTTCGCGGCGGAGGTCACGCCGAGATGGCTCGCCCCGTTCGTCTCGGCCGAGCCCGCCGAACGACGATGACCTCGTCATAGACCCGTACGGCGAAGCGGGGGTGACCGGTGCTCCGGTCACCCCCGCCTGTCGCGGTGCGGTCAGTCCTGGCGGCGGGCGCCGAACATGATCTCGTCCCAGGTCGGCACCGAGGCGCGCCGCCCTCGGGCCTTCTTGGCGGGCCGTGCCGGAGCCGGAGCCGGCTTCGGCGGCTCGGCGGCGGGCTTGTCCACCACGGGCTTGTCCGCCACGGGCTTGTCGGCCTGACCGTCTCGCGTCGCCCTGTCCGCCGGCTTGTCCGCCTGCCGAGCCGTCTCCTGGACCGGCTCTGCCGGTGCGGGCCGCTCGTCCGTGCTGACGCGTGCCGCGGGCACGGCTATCGAGGACTCCTGGGCCGCCTCCGGTCCGGCCGCGGGCTCGACGGCGGCGGGCTTCCTCACCTCGGGTGCGGCCGTCGCCGCCGCGGGCTCGGCCTGCTCGGCGGGCGGGGAGAACCGTTCCCGGACGGGCTCGGGGCCGGCCTTGTCGGGCGTGGCCTCGGCCGCCGGAACGGCCTCGGCTGCAGGCAGGGTCTCGGCGACCGTCACGACGACCGGTTCGAGCACCGGCTCAGATCCGGACACCGGTCCGGACATGATCTCCGCGGCCGTGGGTTCGAGGACGGACGGCTCGGGGGCGGGCGCGCTTTCCGGCTCCGCCTCCGGCCTCGGTGCCGCGACCGGCGCGACCGGTGCGGCGGGCTCGGCAGGCCAGACCGTCTCGCGCGCGGTGGCGGGCGCCGGCGCGAGGCCGGGCGCCCTGATCGGCTCCGGAGCCCTGATCGGCGCGTAGCCGGGCGCGTCCGGGGCGCGCAGCGGCGGCACCGTGGACCGCGGTGCTTCGTATCCGGCCGGGATCGGCGGCATCGGTGGCTGCTCGTAGGCGGCCGGAGGCTCGGGCCGGGCGGAGGCCGCCGGAACCTCGGGCTCGGCGTGGGAGGGCGGGGACGGCTTCGCCGGGGCCGGCGGCTCGTTGCGCACCACCGAGGGGAACGACACCGGCGGCTGGTTCAGCGGTTCGGGTGCCAACGGCGGCACGGGCGTGAGCTTGGCCACACGCGGCACGAACGGGGTGACGATGGAGTCCTCGGCCGGCTCGACGTACTCGCCGGCGGACAGGCGCATCGCCTCGTCGTCGTGTGGCGTGATGTGACGCCGCCGCGGATCGAAGATCCACTCCGCGTTGCGGTTGTGACCGTTCCAAACGAAACCGAGCTTGATCCGCCACAGGTTGTCGTCCCTTTTGGCGGAGTCCCAGTCGATCTCGTCGGCGGGCACGCCGCGACGGGTCAGCCGCTCGGCGACCAGGTCACCGAGGGTGGGACCGGGAGCGGAGTCGCCCGGCAGCCGCACGGCGCAGCGCTGCGCCTGCTGAGCCATGTACTCACGTTCCTGGAGCACGGGGCCCTCGAACCATCGCACGCGCTCGACCGGGATGCCCGCCGTGGCGGCGATCTCCTCCGCGGTCTCGCCGGCACGGATCCGGGCCTGGATCTCCTTGGGGCGCAACGGACTCTCCACTTCGATCTCGTACTGGCCGAGACGGGAGAAGTTGCCGCGGACGGCAGCACGGAGCCGGTCGTCGACGGGCAGCGTGAACCGGGTTCCCCGGCCGGCTGTCGCCAGCACGAGATAGGTCCCGTCCTCACTCACCGCGACGAGTCGGAGCTCCTGCATGCGAGTCCCTTCGTCGTCGTGCTCAATCTTCCCCCGGACCCTTGAGTCTCTCGCGTGTGCCGGTTGCCTGCCAGCACCGTACCCGGCATGTCCGAACATCGCCTTCCTGGATGGGGCTCGCAGCGATGTGACGCCGGTCACATTTGCTCCATTCATCTACTTAACGGGCACCGGTGTGGAGCAGCACGTTCGGAGTCCTCGACGGATTCTCCCGAATAACCACGGGTGCCGTCGCGGACTTGGAGCAAGAGCCGCCAGATGACGTCGGGGCCCGTCCGCCGGCCTCCGGGCGGCGTGCTCCGGCTGTGGGGAGGTGCGGCGGCGAGCCCATGCGGTCCGCGCAGGTGAAGACGCCGGTGCCGGCACAGGTGATTGCGGCGACCGGTGTGGCGTGCAGCGGCGGTCGGTCTGAACGGCGGGAGAATGTCATCTCCGGCGTACTCCCTCGGGGTTGGGCGGCGCGGGCGTCTGCGAATCTGCCTGTCGCACAGGTCACAGGAACAACAGGACACGCGGATGCGTCATTCTTCGAGGGAGCCTTTACGCACCCCTTTACCGAAAGCTCGTGAGAAGGGACTGATTCGGGGAATGGGCGGCCGGCAGAGGTTCGAGCTGAGCATGCCGCAGATCGTGGGGGGCGCCCTGGCCACGATGACGGCGGCGGTGGCCGCATCGTATCTGGGCGTCGCCGGCACGGTGATCGGCGCGGCCGTGATGAGCGTGGGCAGCACGGTCGGCGGGGCCGTCTACACCCACTACCTCAAACGCACCGGTGACCAGCTCACCCTCCTTGTGGGTCACGAGGCGGGAGGGCAGGCCGATGACGACCCGCCTAGGAAGGTGGAGGGCAAGGGCGAGCTCGCGACGGCCGTGCAGGCCACCATACGGGACGAGGCCCCGGCGAGAAGGGTCGCCGGGGGCGCTCCGGTGGATCCGGACGCCCCGACCTCGGTCTTCCCCGTCGTCGGCGCCGCCGGGCAGGGCCTCGACGGCCTGGACGACCTCGTCCTGGTGGACGTCGACCCGGCCACGGCCGAGCTGCCCCGGATCACCGGGGGGCCGCGGGTCAAGGTCTGGTCGCCGGCGGTGACGGCGGTGACGGCGGTGGTGACGTTCGCGCTCGGCATGGGGGTCATCCTGGGGTTCGAGGGGCTCACCGGACAGCCCGTGTCGAGCACGATCAAGGGCGAACAGGGCTCGGGCACCAGCCTCAACCCCGGTGCCGACAAACGGGACAGGAGGCCCGAGCGGGTCAAGCAGTCCAGGCCGGCCGCTCCGTCCTCCCCGGCGGCGACCCCTGACGAGACCGCCGGGCCGGCCGCGACCACCGATCCAGGGCGGACCGGATCGCCGTCGGCGGAGCCCACCGCGGAGCCCACCGGCTCTCCCACGCCCCCGGCCCGCACGCCGACCCCGGCTCCGACGGCCACTCTCGCCCCGGTCGACCCGGAGCCGGAGCCCACCGCGGATCCGACCGGCCCGCAGCCCCCGGGCGAGACGGACCTCCCCGCTCAGGAGGAGGTCCAGGGGGACGGCACGCCGGACCGGCAGAGCCCGTCCGAAGGTCAGTGAGAGGACGCCGGGCCGTGCGGCCGGTTCATCCCAGGACGGCGTTCAGATAGTCGTTGGCGAACACCCGCCCCGGGTCGAGCCGGTCCCGTAGCGTCCGGAAGTCGCCGAACCGGGGATAGACCGTCGCCAGGTAGGCCGCGTCGCGTGTGTGGAGCTTTCCCCAGTGCGGCCGGCCGCCCAACCCGGTCATGATCTCTTCGACACCCTCGAAGTAGGCCGGGTTCGGCGTCGGCCGGTAGATGTGGCAGGCGACATAGGCCGACTCCCTGCCATAGGCGGTGGACAGCCACGCGTCGCTGGCCGGGGTGACCCGCACCTCGATCGGAAAGGTGATCTTCCAGTTCCGCCGTTCCACCAGGTCGCGGGTCTCGCGCAGGGCCTGGCCGAGGTGCTCACGCGGGATCGCGTACTCCATCTCCAGGAACCGCACCTCCCGCACGCTCGTGAAGATCTTGTATGAGGTGTCGGTGTGGGTCGAGGCCGACAGTGCCGCCGCCGAGATCGCGTTGAGCCGGGGAATCGCGCCCGGGAAGCGCGCGCCGACCCCGCACAGCGCGCCGAACAGGGTGTTCTCCAGGAAGGTGTTGTCGAGCCAGTGCCGGAACGCGCCGGGCGGGTCGGCCGGCCCCGCGCTGCGGTTGTTCCGCTTGGTCAGGCAGGTGTCGGTGTGGGGCAGCCAGAAGAAGTCCAGGTGCTCGTTGCCCGAGGTGATCTCGTCGAGCGAGTCGAGGATCTCGGTCAGCCTCATCGGCTGCCGGGTGCTGCGCAGCAGGAACGACGGCTCCACCCGGAAGGTCACCGCGGTCACCACGCCCAGCGCGCCCAGACCGACCCGGGCGGCGTCGAACAGGTCACGCTCGCTCACTCCGTCGCGGATCTTGCCGGTGCCGTCGCGGGAGACCGTGACGACCTCGCCGTCGGCGAGCACCAGTTCCAGTCCGAGCACCTGGTCGGCCAGTCCGCCGACCGCCCTGCCGGTGCCGTGGGTGCCGGTCTGGATGGCTCCGGCCAGGGTCTGGGCCGTGATGTCGCCCATGTTCGCCAGGGCCAGGCCCATCCGGTCGAGCTCCTCGTTGAGCACGTTGAGCGGCGTGCCGGCCGCCGCCGTCACCCAGCCGTCACCCGTCTCGCGGATCCCCGTCAGCGCGTCCGGCCGCAGCAGCAGGCCGTCGGTCAGCGCGACCCCGGTGAAGGAGTGCCCGGTGCCGACCATGCGCACCCGGCGTCCGGCGCCGGCGGCGTCCCGTACGGCCCGCGCCACCTCCTCCGTCGAGGAGGGCGTGCGGACCTCGGCCGCGGTGGCGGACTGGTTGCCGGCCCAGTTGCGGAAGACCTCGCTCATGCATGCTCCTTGCCTGTCGGCGTCACGGAGCGCGCATGGTCGATCCCGTGGTCATCGGTTCACATCCGCTCCGCTCGCGAATGTGAACGATACTCATGATTGCTGCTGAGGAACAGGGGTTCGCAGCCAGGCGGAGCCCCCGACACCGATGACCATGGCGAGGATGGCGCAGGCGAAGGAGAAACCGTAGGCGTTGGAGGCGCCGAAGGCGTCGGTGAGGCGGCCGCCCGCCCAGGCGCCGAGCGCCACGCCGAAGCCGACCGCCGTGGAGACCCATGACATGCCCTCGGTGAGCAGGTGGGCCGGGACCAGCCGTTCGATCAGCGTGTAACCGGTGATGATCGTCGGGGAGATGGCCAGCCCGGCGAGGAACAGCGCCGGGATCATGATCTTGACGTCGCCGATCAGCGCGATCGGGGTCAGCCCGAGCGCGAACACCGCCAGGGCGCGGACGAACCGGCTGCGCAGCGAGATCTTCCACTGCCGCGCGCCGTACCAGAGCCCGGAGACCAGGCTCCCGCCCGCGACCGAGGCGAGCAGCAGCCCGGCGGCGGCCTTGGCCCCGTGCTCCTCGGCGAACGCCACCGTGATCAGGTCCACCGAACCGAAGACCGCCCCCATCGCCAGGAAGACGCACGACAGCAGGGCCACTCCGGGGATGGTGATCGGGGTGCCCGAATGCCGGTCGCCACGGCGGACCGGCGGCTCGGTGCCGCGCTGCATCGCGAAGGCCAGGGTGCCCGCGATCGTGCAGACCACCGCGACGATCAGGCCGGCATAGGGGCTGGCCATGGTGGCCAGCGCGGTGACCAGCGCGGGCCCGGCGACGAAGATGACCTCGTCGGCGACCGACTCGAAGGAGAACGCCGCGTGCAGCTTGGCCGACCCGGCCAGCAGGTGCGACCAGCGGGCCCGCACGAGCGAGCCGAGCGACACCGCGCTCGCGCCGGCCACGACGCCGGTGCCGAACAGGGTCCACGCGGGCGCCCCGAACTCCGCGCAGAGCATCAGGCCGGTCAGCGCGGTGCCGTGTGCCAGGGTGAGCGGGACGATTACCCTGGCCTGGCCGAACCTGTCCACCAGGCGTCCCGTCAGGGGTGCGGCGACGGCGTAGGAGACGTTGACGGTGGCCGCGACCGCGCCCGCCATGGCGTAGGAGTCGGTGAGGGCCTCGATGAGCAGGATGATGCCGATGCCGAGCATCGACATCGGCATCCGCCCGACGAATCCCGCGATGACGAAACCCTTGACGCCGGGCGTGCTGAACAGCCCCCGGTACGGCCCGACCACTGACACTTCCCCCTCGCGCGCCTCAGGCGTAGATCGTACCGACGATTTCGCATCAAACCGCTGCCCAGCAAACCATTTTCCGTGCAATGGCACACATCATGGCTTATCCGGGCTAACGTGAGCGCGGTGTCGCATCTTCCCCGGTTGCGGGCGTTCGTCACGATGCTGGTCGTCGTGACCGCGTTCGCGGTCGTCGGCGGCGCGGTGTTCATCGCCACCCGCCCCGCCGACTCCCTTACGGCCACCACCACCGAGTCAGAGGTTCGGGACCTGGCCGGGATCATCCCCCAGGCCGGTCCCTCGGCGACCGCGCCGACCCCGGTGCCCCGCGGCACCGGCGGTGGTCCCGCGATCACACTGACTCCGCCCAGGCTGCTGGTGATCGCCCAGTCGACGCTGTCGCAGCAGACCAAGGAAGACATCTCCCGGCTCAGGCACGTCCAGAAGATCGACTCTTTCGACGGCGGAGCGGTCAAGGTGTCCGGGACGGGGCTCAATCTGCTCGCGGTCGATCCGGCCAGGTTTCGCGCATGGGCGCCGAAGGCCATGGCCGGGCAGCCCGAGGTCTGGAACGCGCTGGAGCGAGGGGAGTTCGTCGCCGACAGCGCGGCCGTGCGCCGGCTAGGACTGGTGCTCGGCTCGCAGTACCAGGTGGACGGCGGTCCCCGGCTGCGGGTCGCGGCGTCCGCCGCGCTGGGCCTGCCCGGCGTGGACGGCCTGGTGGGCGCGGAGACCGGGCGGCGGCTCGGACTGCTACCGGGCGTGGCGCTGCTGGTACACGGCCCGGAGAAGGCGGCCGCCGCCCTGAACGCCGGGGTGCGCAAGCTGCTGAGCTCGGGCGCGCAGGTGGTCACGGTGGGGGCGAGCCGTACGGTGCGCACCGCCGTCAAGGCGACCGTCCCGGCCAAGGGCGCCGACACCGGCAAAGCCGTCTCGACGGCCGCCGCGAGGAAGCCCGGCACCGGCGAGAGCGCCGGGCGGTCCCGGGCGGTCCGGCAGGTGACGGTCGGGCGGCCCGGCAGCTACCTGGAGCTGTATCGCAGGGCGGCCGGTGTCTGCCCGGGCCTGTCCTGGACGGTGCTGGCGGCGATCGGCCAGGTGGAGAGCTCGCACGGGCGCAACAACGGGCCGTCCTCGGCGGGAGCCCAGGGGCCGATGCAGTTCATGCCGGCCACCTGGAAGGTCTACGGCGTGGACGGCGACGGCGACGGCGTCGCGGACATCTGGAGCCCCTACGACGCCGTCCCATCGACGGCCAACTACCTGTGCGCCAACGGCGCCGGGCAGGGCGGCAAGAAGCTGGAGAAGGCCGTCTGGTTCTATAACCACTCTTGGTCGTATGTCGGCAAGGTCCTGTCCATCGCCCAGGGCTACGCCCGCGCCTACCCGTGACGGCTCGCCCCGGCTACTGGTGGAGCGGGCGGCGCGGCGGGGCGGGGCAGCAGGTGGCCGCGCAGGCGATCGGCTCGGGCTCGGCCAGCAGCTCGCCGATCATCGAGACGAACCGGGGGTGGGTGCCCGCGGTGGCGGCCCTGGCCAGGGGGAGGCCGATCTCCCCGGCCAGCTCCGCGGCCTCCACGTCGAGGTCGTAGACGACCTCCATGTGGTCGGAGACGAACCCGATCGGCACCAGCACGACCGCCGGGGCGTCGATCTCCCGCAGGTGGTCGCAGACGTCGGGCTCCAGCCACGGGACGTGCGGGGCGCCGCTGCGGCTCTGCCAGACCAGATCCCACCGCCGGTCGCCGCCCAGCTCGGCGGCGACGAGCGAGGCCGCCCGGCGCAGCTGCGCCTCGTACGCCCCGCCGCGCGGCCCGGCCGTGTCGGCCATCGAGGTCGGGATGCTGTGCGCGGTGAAGACCAGGCGTGCGGCGTCCCGGTGCTCGGCCGGCAGCTCCTCCAGGGCCTCGCGGGTGTGGTCCACCATGGCCGCGATGAAGCCGGGATGGTCGAAGTAGTGCCTGAGCTTGACGACTTCCGGAGCGTTCTCGACCGCCGCCCTGGCCAGCGCGATGTCGTCGATGTACTGCCGGCAGGCGGAGTAGGAGCTGTAGGCGGCGGTGACGAGGGCCGCCGACCTGCGCACGCCGTCGGCGGCCATCTGCCGGAGCGTGTCCTCCAGATAGGGGTGCCAGTTGCGGTTTCCCCAGTACACCGGCAGGTCGATGGTCGGCTCGACCGCGGCGATGAGGTCACGGCACTGCTGGTTGATCGGGCTCGTCCCGCCGAAGCGCTGGTAGTGCGCCTCGACCTCCAGCAGACGCTCGCGCGGGATCCCCCGGCCCCGCACCACGTTCTCCAGAAACGGCATCACGTCGTCGGGCTTCTCCGGCCCCCCGAACGAGACGACGAGCAGCGCGTCGTAAGTCCCCATGGCATTCATCAAACCGCATGCCGGGGCGTCCTCTTGCATAGTCACCCCCGAATGTTCGCGACCGGTGTCCTTTTCGGGTGCGCGACCGGCGACGGGGTCCGGGGTAGGTTCGGATGGTGACCCCTTTCAACGACATTCGCGACTATGTCGGCCTACCGCGGGTGACGTCCCTGCGGCTCTCCCCTGACGGGACCCGCCTGGTCGGCGTGGTCCAGGCACTGAACCCCGACGGCAGGTCCTACGGGACGTCCCTGTGGGAGATCCCCCTCGACGGCCGCGCGCCGTACCGGCTGACCCGGTCCGTCAAGGGCGAGGCCGGGGCGGAGTTCACCGCCGCCGGAGATCTGCTGTTCGGTTCGCGCCGTCCCGACCCGACGGTCAAGGACGCCGACGAGGAGGTCCCGGCGCTCTGGTTGCTGCCCGCGGCCGGTGGCGAGGCCAGGCAGATCGCCTCCAGGCCCGGCGGCGTGGCCGGATTCGCGACCGGCGGCCGGAGCGTGATCTTCGGCTCCGACGTCCTGCCCGGCGACGAGGCGACCGAGGACGAGCGGCGCAAGAGCCGCAAGGAAGCCGGGATCGGCGCGATCCTGCACGAGAGCGCCCTGGTGCGTTACTGGGATCACGACCTCGGGCCGGGCGAGCCCAGGCTGTTCGCCGGCGTTCTCGGCGACGACCGGCTGACCGAGGTCAAGGACCTCACCCCGCAGCCGGGCAAGGCACTGGTCAACGCCTCCTACGACGTGACCCCTGACGGCGCGACGGTCGTGACGACCTGGACGGTGCCGCTGCCGCTGGGCGAGCAGCGCTCCCGGCTGGTGGCGATCGACGCGGCCGACGCCGGAGCCCAGCGGGTCCTGGCCGAGCAGGACGGTCATGACTTCGAAGGCCCGGTCCGGGTCTCGCCCGACGGGCGCCTGGTGGCGTGCGTGCGCGCCAACCACGCCGACACCGGCACGATCCCCGAGCCCACCCTGTGGATCGTCGATCTGGCCACCGGCGAGGGGCACGCCGTCGGCGCCGGGCTGTGGCCTGCGGACGTCGCCTGGGCGCCCGACTCCCGCGCCCTGTACGTGGCCGCCGACCACCAGGGCCGCCGTCCGATCTTCCGGGTCCCTGCCGACGGCGCCGAGCCCGTGCGGCTCACCGCCGACGACGCCGCCTACCTGTCGCTGGGCGTCGCGCCCGACGGCGCCGTCTACGCGCTGCGCAGCGCCGTGGACCACGCCCCGGGGCCGGTCCGCGTCGCGGCCGACGGCACGATCGAGGAACTGGCCTCGCCGGCGCCCGACCTGGAACTGCCCGGCACCCTGACCGAGGTCGCCACGACCGCCGACGACGGCACGACGGTGCGGGGCTGGCTGGTGCTGCCAGAGGGCGCCTCGGCGGAGAACCCGGCGCCGTTCCTGCTGTGGATCCACGGTGGCCCGCTGGGGAGCTGGAACGACTGGTCCTGGCGGTGGAACCCGTGGATCATGGCCCAGCACGGCTACGCCGTGCTCATGCCCGACCCGTGCCTGTCCACCGGCTACGGGCCCGAGATGATCCGGCGCGGCTGGGCCGACTGGGGCCCGCGCACCCACGCCGACCTGATGGCGATCACCGACGCCGCGCTGGAGCTGCCGGAGGTCGACGCCACCCGGACCGCCGCCATGGGCGGTTCGTTCGGCGGTTACATGGCCAACTGGGTCGCCGGGCACACCGACCGCTTCAAGGCGATCGTCACCCATGCCTCCCTTTGGCACCTGGACCAGTTCGCCGGAACCACCGACGCCCCCATGTACTGGCAGCGGGAGTTCGGCGCGGTCGGCGGCGAACTGTACGGCAAGCTCTCCCCGCACCGGTCGCTGGCACGGATCTCGACGCCGATGCTGGTCGTCCACGGCGACAAGGACTACCGGGTGCCCATCGGCGAGGGCCTGCGCCTGTGGTGGGATCTGCAGCGTTCGGGGGTGGAGTCGAAGTTCCTCTACTTCCCCGACGAGAACCACTGGGTGCTCAAGCCGGGCAACGCCGTGGTCTGGTACGAAACCGTCCTCGCCTTCCTCGCCCAGCATGTTCTCGGCCTGGAATGGAAGCGGCCGGAGTCGCTTTCATGAGTCCGCCGGGCAGCGGAGCCGACCGTGAAGTGACGAGGAGGGAGCGGCTGTGGAAACCGTAGGGACCTTCGCCCACCTGGCCGAGGAGATCGCCAGGGAGGCCGGGGAGATGCTGCTGGCCAAACGGCCGGCCCGGCCCGAGGTGCTGGCCACCAAGTCCAGCCCCACCGACGTGGTGACCGCGCTGGACAAGGCCTCCGAGGAGCTGATCCGCTCCAGGATCAGGGCGGTCAGGCCGGACGACGCGATCCTCGGCGAGGAGGGCGGCTCGACCGGCGGCGGCCGGGTCCGCTGGATCGTGGATCCGATCGACGGGACGGTCAACTTCCTGTACGGCCTGCCCGACTGGGCGGTCAGCATCGCCGTCGAGGTCGACGGCGAGGTCGTGGCGGGCGTGGTCAACGTCGTGCCCCGGGGCGAGGTCTTCACCGCGGCCAGAGGGGAGGGCGCGTGGCTGGCGGGGGAGCGGCTGCGCTGCAACACCGATGTGCCGCTGGAGCGGGCCCTGATCGCCACCGGGTTCGGCTACGAGGTCGGACGGCGCAAGGTCCAGGCGGAGGTGTTGGCCGAGGTGGTGCCGCGCGTGCGTGACATCCGCCGGGCCGGGTCGGCGGCGGCGGACCTGTGCTCGGTGGCGGCCGGTCGGGTGGACGGCTACTACGAGCGGGGCCCGCAGATCTGGGACTACTCGGCCGGGGGCCTGGTCGCCACCGAGGCCGGGGCCGTGATCGGCGGGTTGAACGGCCGGCCGGCCAACCCGGACCTCACGCTCTGCGCGGCGCCCGGCCTGTTCGAGGAGCTGCACGACCTGCTGGTGCCGCTGAACCCCGAGCGCGACGCCTGAGGCGGAGCGCGACGTCCGAGGCGCGCCCGGAACGCCTCGTGGGAACGCCTCGCGCCCGGAACGCCTCGCGCGTGAGGCGGAGGTCATGGGCGCGCGGTGAAACGTCCGCGCACGAGAGAGCCCCCCGGCGCGTCGCCGGGGGGCTCTCTCCACATCAGCGCTGAACGGGGACGCCGTTGTCCGTGGCCAGACGGCGGAGATCCTCGATCTCGGCGGTGAAGGTGTCGGCGAGGTAGTCGTCACCGGCGGATCTGGCCTCTTGCAGGTTCTTGTAGGCCTGGTCGAGGCGGTTTTCGATCGTGGTCGTGAACTCGCCCATCTCACCTTCTTTCTCAACGGGGGCTGAAGGGTAGGGCTGATTTGGGGGTTGGCTCCGGCTGTACCCACCATCAGGCATGGACTAAACCTGTATGTGTCACACATCACGGACAGTGCCGTCGTGGCCCCGGCTTACCGCCGACTTACGGGGGGTGTGGCGACAATGAGTAGCCGCTCCAGCGGCTTTTTTCCCTACTTCGCGGGAGGTACCAGAGGCCGTGCGGGTGCTTGTGGTTGAGGACGAGCGGGTGCTCGCCGATGCGATCGCGACCGGGCTGCGGCGCGAGGCCATGGCCGTGGACGTGGCCTACGACGGCGCCGGTGCGCTGGAACGGACCGGCTACATCGACTACGACGTGATCGTCCTGGATCGTGACCTGCCCAAGGTCCACGGGGACGAGGTCTGCCGTCGCCTGGTGGCCGAGCGGACCGCGTCGCGGATCCTGATGCTGACCGCGTCCGGTGACGTCGACGACAAGGTCGAGGGACTGGGGCTGGGCGCCGACGACTACCTGGCCAAGCCCTTCGTGTTCATCGAGCTCGTGGCGCGGGTGCGGGCACTGGGCCGCCGCTCGGCCCCGGCGCTGCCGCCGGTGCTGGAGCGCTCCGGGGTGCGCCTGGACCCGGGCAAGCGGCTGGTCACCAGGAACGGGGAGGAGATCGCGCTCACCAAGAAGGAGTTCGCGGTCCTTGAGGAGCTGATGCGCGCCGAGGGCGCCGTCGTCAGCCAGGAGGACCTGCTGGACAAGGCGTGGGACGAGAACATCGATCCGTTCACCAACGTGGTGCGCGTCACCATGATGACCCTGAGGAAGAAGCTGGGCGAGCCTCAGGTGATCGAGACGGTGCCCGGGGTCGGATACAAGTTGTGAGTTTTCCAGCAGGCGGGGGAGAGGAACGGCCGGCGGCCGGCGAGCCGCAGGGTTCCGTGCCCACTCACCCGATGATCAGCCCGCATTCCGGGAGGAGGGCCGGCAAGGGCGAGCGGCCGGTCCCCGCTCCCACGACGCCCGCGGTCGTCTCTTCGGCGCGGCTTCAGCCTCCGCCGCCGACCGGTCCGCCGGTGTGGGACGGCCCGCCTCCGGTGGACGCCTCCGCCGCGCGGCCGACGTTCCTCGACCGGGTGCGGGCGGTCGTCGACCGGGTCAGCATCCGGTGGCGGCTCACCATCACCTACGGCGTGCTGTTCTTCGTGGCCGGGATGCTGCTGCTGTTCGTGATCTACATGATGGTGGGCTGGGCCATCAACGAGGCCTGGCCGGGCGTCACGTTGCCGGACGCGCCGCTCGCCTACGAGCAGAAGTTCCAGCAGCAGTGGACCTGGTACCAGCACGCCGCGATCGACGAGGCGCGCAAGGCCCTGCTCAGCCGATCGCTGCTGGCCCTGGCCGGCGTGGGCATCCTGGCGATCATCATCGGCTACCTCGTCGCCGACCGGGCGCTCAAGCCGATCCAGCAGATGACCGCGACGGCCCGAAAGCTCTCCGGCACCACGCTCGCCCACGAGCGGATCGGCCTCAAGGGCCCGGACGACGAGCTCAAGGAGCTGGCCGACACCTTCGACGCCATGCTGACCAGGCTCAATGTGGCGTTCGACACACAGCGGAGGTTCGTGGCCAACGCCTCGCACGAGCTGCGCACCCCGTTGACGATCAATCGGACGGTCCTGGAGATCGCTCTGGGGGACCCCGAGGCCTCGGGCGACCTCAAGGCGCTGGGCCGTACCCTCCTGGAGGTCAACGCCCGCAACGAGCAGCTCATCGAGGGGTTGCTGCTGCTGGCCCGCAGCGAGCGCGAGCTGAGCGTGCGCAAGCCGGTGGACATGAAGGACGTCGCCGAGACCGTCGTCGACCAGCTGGCCTCGCGTGCCGAGGAGGCCGGGGTCACCATGACCGCCGAGCTGCAGAGCGCCGGGACCGAAGGCGATCCGGTCCTGCTGGAGCGTTGCATGGCCAACCTGGTGGAGAACGCGATAAAGCACAACCTCTCGGAATCCGGACGTCTTTGGGTGCGGACGGGAATGGTGGAGGGGGCCCTGGTTGTTCAGGTGGCCAACACGGGGCCGCATGTCCCCGCATACGAGGTGAACAGCCTGTTCGAGCCGTTTCGGCGGCTCAACGCCGACCGGGTCGAATCGGCGCGGGGGGCGGGTCTCGGGTTGTCCATCGTCCGTGCGGTCGTGCGGGCTCACGGGGGCAACGTGGCCGCCGTCCCCAGGGACGGAGGAGGCCTCGTGGTGACCGTGAGACTCCAATCACGTTGATCCGGCGGGGGGCGTCTCGTTCACGCCGTACATGTGGTTGGATGTGCCGTCGAACACGGTGGTTCATGCCGCCAATGATGTGGTTTACGCCATATTTGGCTAACCACGCCTATTGGCGGTGTGTCTCACGCGTGTAGGGAGGTTCAGTGACCATTCCGGCGGGGTACCGAAGCAGAATCTCTCTGTCGGATCGGGCACAAGTTGGGCCTCTCAGACGTTACACACGCGCGAGCCGGCGCAGACGGATCGACGAGCGCAAACAGGATAGATGAGGGGGATGGAGCAGACCGATGGCTACCGATTACGACAGCCCACGCAAGACTGACGACGACCTCAACGAGGACAGTCTTCAGGAACTGCAGGCACGCCGTACCGACAAGTCCTCGGGCAGCATCGACATCGACGAGACGGATCTCGCCGAGTCGCTCGAACTGCCAGGTGCGGATTTGTCCAACGAGGAGCTTTCGCTCCGGGTGATTCCTCGTCAGGCCGACGAGTTCACCTGTGCGCGCTGTTTCCTCGTGCACCACCGCAGCCAGCTCGCCGTTGAGAGGAACGGCCAGCAGATCTGCCGGGAGTGCGCGGCCTGACGATGATTCCGATGGCCTGTCCGATGTGTGCCCTCCAATGGAAGGGTAGGGCCCCAGGACAGCCTTGAGGAGGTTCCGAGACATGACGTCAGAGAACAAACAGACCGGTGCCGAGCCGGGCGACTCCACGGCCGCGGAGTCGGCCGGCACGCCGGAGCACGAAGCGGCCGAGCTCGTCGGCAGGCTCACGGAGCCTGGTGAGATGGATGGCGCCGAGCGGCGACGGCTGCTCGGCCGCCTGACGATGACGCTGGCCGACGGGGCGAAGAAGGCCAAGGCCTCCGGGACGGGCCGTGGCCGGTGGCTGGCCGAGGTGTTCATGGCCGTGGCCCCCCGCATCCCCATCCGCGACCTCGCCACCCTCTCCGAGCACCACCACGGGCTCACCGCCGAAGCCCTCGCCGACGATCTGTCGCGCACCGCGTCCAAGGCCACCATGACGGTCGGCGCGATCGGCGGAGCCCTCGCCGCGGCCGAGTTCGCCGCCCCGCCCCTCCTGCTGTCCGCCCCCGCCCAGCTTGTGGCCGAGACCCTCGTGGTCGCCGCGATCGAGGTCAAACTCATCGCCGAGTTGCACGAGGTCTACGGCATACCGGTGCCCGGCACGGGCTCCCAGCGGGCGGTGGCCTTCGTGACCGCCTGGTCCAAGCAGCGCGGGGTCGATCCCATGGCTCCCGGCTCGGTCACCATCGCCCTGGGCGCCGCCACCAAGACCGCGCTGCGCAACCGGCTGATGCGCACCCTCGGGCGCCACCTGACCACCCTTGGTCCCTTCCTCACCGGAGCCGTGGCCGGCGGAGTGCTCAACCGCGCGGCGACCAGGAAGCTGGCCGACGTCGTCCGGGCCGATCTGAGGACTCATCGGGCACTTCCACGTGGAAAGTCATAGAATCGCCCGAAATGGGTAGTCGTTATAGGTAAGACGACTATCTGGAGGAATCTGTGCAGGGCCGCAGCTCATTTCTGATCGTGGCTAACCGCCTTCCCGTCGACCGGGTGGGTGAGAGCATGTGGCGGCGCAGTCCCGGCGGCCTGGTCACCGCGATCGCCCCCGTCCTCCAGCGCCGGGAAGGCGCCTGGATCGGCTGGCACGGCGCTCCCGAAGAACATCTCGACCCCTTCGACCACGACGGCATGCACCTCATCCCCGTGCCGCTGTCGGAGTCGGAGGTCGAGCTCTACTACGAGGGTTTCTCCAACGCCACGCTCTGGCCGCTCTACCACGACGTGGTCGCCACCCCGATCTACTCGCGCGTCACCTGGGAGGCCTACCGGACGATCAACGAGCGTTTCGCCCGGGCCACCGCCGCGGAGGCCGCCGACAACGCCGTCGTGTGGATCCAGGACTACCAGCTCCAACTGGTCCCGGCCATGCTGCGCGAACTCCGCCCCGACCTGCGCATCGGCTTCTTCCTGCACATCCCCTTCCCGCCGGTCGAGCTGTTCTCGCAGCTACCGTGGCGGCGGGAGATCGTCGAGGGCCTCCTCGGTGCCGACCTCGTCGGATTCCAGCGCCCCGGCGGCGCGTCCAACTTCATCCGGCTCTGCCGCCGCCTGCTCGGGCTCCAGCACCAGAAGAACGAGATCCAGGTGGGGGACCGGGTCGTGCGGGCCGCGGCGTTCCCGATCTCGGTGGACTTCGGCGAGCTCGACACCCTGGTCCGCCAGCCCCACATCATCGAGCGGGCCAAGGAGATCCGCGCCGAACTGGGCGACCCCGAATGCATGCTGCTCGGCGTCGACCGGCTCGACTACACCAAGGGCATCGGTCAGCGCCTGAAGGCGTTCGAGGAGCTGTTGTGCGAGGGCTCGATCAAGCCCGGGGAGGCGGCGTTCGTGCAGATCGCGACGCCGAGCCGGGAGCGGGTCGAGGAGTACATGCGGCTGCGCGACTCGATCGAGCTACAGGTCGGCCGGATCAACGGAGAGCAGGGGGAGCTCGGCCTGCAGCCGGTGCAGTACATGCACCAGTCCTACGGCCGTGACGAGCTGGCCTCGCTCTACCTGGCCGCGGACGTGATGGTGGTGACGCCGCTGCGCGACGGGATGAACCTCGTCGCCAAGGAGTACATCGCCTGCCACAACGACCTGCGCGGCGCGCTGGTGCTCAGCGAGTTCGCCGGGGCGGCCGACGAACTGCGCCAGGCGTTCATGGTCAACCCCTACGACATCGACGGGCTCAAGCGGATGATGCTGACCGCGATGCGGGCCACGCCGCACGATCTGTCCCGCCGGATGCGCTCGCTGCGCAGACGGGTGGCGACCTACGACGTGGACCGCTGGGCGAAGGAGTTTCTGGCCGCCCTCGAATTCTGACCCTCGGGGTACGGCGGCGCGCCCCTTCCGTCAGGAAGCGACTTCCCTGGCCGTGTCCTTCAGGGACTTCCAGGCGTTGTAACGCCTCCTGGCGGTGCGGGCGACCACGATCTGGGCGACCTGCATGCCCACTCCCATCACCACGGCGTAGCCGATCGCCTCAGCGAGGCTGATGTCCAGCGACTCGTTGTCCGCCGGCGGCTTCCTGCCGGTCGTCTTCTCCCAGGCGAAACCGATGACCTTCCTGGCGCCCCAGGCCGTGGCCAGCCCCACCAGGCCGCCGATGGCCCGCCAGGCCATGTCCTGCTTCTCGGTCTTGTCGGCCATATGGGTTCCTCCCCTTATTCCACTCTGCACAAGAACACTAGTCTCCCCCAGCACGACATCGCGTGAAGCCATACCATAGGGAGGCATGACACAACAGCGACTGCGCCATGCGCCCATGCCCGAGAAACCTGCTCTCGACGGGCTGGAAGCGGTATGGGTAGCCCGCTGGGAGGCCGAAGGCACCTACCGCTTCGACAGGTCGCGCACGCGGGACGAGATCTACTCGATCGACACCCCGCCGCCGACCGTCTCCGGGTCCCTGCACGTCGGCCACGTCTTCTCCTACACCCACACCGACACCATCGCCCGTTTCCAGCGCATGCGCGGCCGTGCGGTCTTCTACCCCATGGGCTGGGACGACAACGGCCTGCCCACCGAACGCCGGGTGCAAAACCACTTCGGCGTGCGCTGCGACCCCTCCCTCCCCTACGATCCGCAATTCGAGCCGCCCGCGCAGGGTCCCCGCGGCCGCGGGGGTGATCCGCGGCAGATCCCCATCTCGCGCCGCAACTTCATCGAGCTGTGCGAGCGGCTCACCCTCAAGGACGAGAAGGCCTTCGAGGAGCTGTGGCGCCGCCTGGGCCTGTCGGTGGACTGGTCGCTGACCTACGCCACCATCGACGGCGGCGCGCGGGCCGCCTCCCAGCGGGCGTTCCTGCGCAACCTCGCCCGGGGCGAGGCCTACATGGCCGAGGCGCCCACCCTGTGGGACGTCACCTTCCGCACGGCCGTCGCCCAGGCGGAGCTGGAGGACCGGGAGTGGCCCGGAGCCTTCCACCGGGTCGGCTTCACGCTGCCGCGGGAGCGGCGGGCCGAGGGGTTCGGCGACCGGGTCTGGATCGAGACGACCCGTCCCGAGCTGATGCCCGCCTGCGTGGCGCTGGTCGCCCACCCGGACGACGAGCGCTACCGGCCGCTGTTCGGGACCACGGTGCGGACGCCGCTGTTCGGCGTCGAGGTGCCGGTGCTGGCCCGCCACCTGGCCGAGCCCGACAAGGGCTCCGGCATCGCGATGATCTGCACCTTCGGCGACGTCACCGACGTCACCTGGTGGCGCGAGCTGAACCTGCCCACCCGGGCGGTCGTCGGCTGGGACGGCCGGATGCTCCCGGAGGCGCCCGAGGGCGTCCCCGCCGAGCCGTACGCCGAGCTGGCGGGCAAGACCATGCACGGCGCCCGCGAGCGGATCGTGGAGCTGCTGCGCGAGTGCGGCGACATGGAGGGCGAGCCACGGCCGGTGAAGCGCGCGGTGAAGTTCTACGAGAAGGGGGACCGGCCCCTGGAGATCGTCACCACCCGCCAGTGGTACATCCGCAACGGCGGGCGCGACCGCGAGCTCAGGGACGCGCTCCTGGCGCGGGGAGAGGAGCTGGCCTGGCATCCGCCCCACATGAAGGTCCGCTACGACAACTGGGTGGAGGGCCTGGCGGGCGACTGGCTGATCTCCCGGCAACGGTTCTTCGGCGTCCCGATCCCGGTGTGGTATCCGCTGGACGGCGCGGGCGAGCCCGACCGCTCCTCGCCGATCCTGCCGCAGGAGTCCACGCTTCCCATGGACCCCTCCACCGACGTGCCGCCCGGCTACACCGAGGACCAGCGCGGCAAGCCGGGAGGTTTCGCCGGTGACCCCGACGTCATGGACACCTGGGCCACCTCCTCGCTGAGCCCGCAGATCGCCGGCGGCTGGGAGCGGGACGAGGATCTGTTCGAGCGGGTCTTCCCGATGGACCTGCGTCCGCAGGCCCACGAGATCATCCGCACCTGGCTGTTCTCGACCGTGGTCCGGGCGCACCTGGAGCGGGGCACCCTGCCCTGGCGCAACGCCGCCATCTCCGGCTGGATCCTCGACCCGGACCGCAAGAAGATGTCCAAGTCCGTGGGAAACGTGGTCACCCCGCTGGGCCTGCTGGAGCAGTACGGCTCCGACGCGGTCCGCTACTGGGCGGCCAACGGCCGGCCGGGCACCGACACCGCGTTCGACACCGGCCAGATCAAGATCGGTCGCCGCCTGGCGATCAAAATCCTGAACGCCTCCCGGTTCGTCCTGAGCCTGGGAGAGGACGGCGGCGAGGTCACCGAGCCCATCGACCTGTCGATGCTGGCCCGGCTGGCGCAGGTGGTCGCCGAGGCCACCGAGGCCTTCGAGGCCTACGACTACACCCGCGCGCTGGAGCGGACCGAGCGGTTCTTCTGGGAGTTCTGCGACGACTATCTGGAGCTGGTCAAGTCCAGAGCCTACGACACCGGCCCGGCCGCGCGCTCGGCCCACGCGGCGCTGCGCGAGGCGCTGGACGTCATGCTCCGGCTGTTCGCGCCGTTCCTGCCGTTCGTCACAGAGGAGGTCTGGTCCTGGTGGCGAGAGGGCTCGGTCCACCGGGCGCCCTGGCCCACGGCCTCCGGCCGGACCGGCGAGGCGGAGCTGCTCCCGGTGGTCGCCGCGGTCCTCGGCCGGGTGCGCAAGGCCAAGTCCGACGCCAGGCTCTCCATGCGCGGCGAGGTCTCCCGGCTGACCGTCACCGGCGCCCAGGCCGATCTCGTACGGCAGGCGCAGGACGACCTGTGCGGCGCGGGCGTCATCGAGGAGTTCGTGCTCCAGCCTGGAGAGGGGGACCTGCTGGTGGAGGTCGCCCTCGCCTGATCCCGCTGATCCCGCACACAAGTCTGTCCTTTCGGTCGGACGCTCCTGCCGTACGGTCGAGACACGACAGGTGAGGGGAGGACAGGGCATGACTCCAGGGTGTGGAAACTGCAGCTGCTACCTCGACGACAGGGTGATCTCCCGGCCGCCGCAGGAGCGCTGACCCGGACCGCACGCGAGATGAGACAGAAGGAGGGCCCGGCCGCCCGCCGGGCCCTCCTTTTTCGTGTCCGGGAGATAACCATGCGCATTCCAGGCCGCGGCGTGACAGTCTGGAATGCGTGATCGTCGATCGGGAACGCCTGACACAGTTGGTGCCGCGCACGTTGATTCGGCTGGCCGCGTGGAGTCTGTGCCTGATCATCATCGGCTGGGCCGTCTTCTACTTCGCGCAGTTCATCGCCACGCTGCACATCGTGGTCCTGCCGGTGGCCATCGCGCTGCTGCTGACCGCGCTGCTGTTCCCCATCACCCGCAGGCTCCGGGCGATGGGCATCCGGCCGATCTACGCCACGTGGATCACCATGCTGATCGCGCTCGCGGTGCTGGGCGGCACCGGCTGGATCATCGGGACGCGGGCCAACGCCGAGTTCCCCGGGCTGGTCAACCAGGTGAAGGCGACCTCCAAGACCGTGGAGGAGTGGCTCTACACCGGACCGCTGCACCTGCAGCCCAACCAGCTCAGCAAATGGATCGACGAGATCGCCACACAGGTCACCAGGCAGCAGGAGCGCATCACCCAGACCGTGCTCACCGGCGCCACGGTGGCGCTGGAGGTGCTGGCCTCCATCGTGCTGCTGCTGTTCGTCACCTTCTTCCTGCTCAAGGACGGCGACCGGATCTGGGCGTGGTTCCTGAGGGCGTTCGGTTCGGCCGCCCCCCGTGTCGACCGGGCCGGGCGGACCGCCTGGGTGACGCTCTCGCACTACGTGCAGGGCACGGTGGCGGTGGCCGCCGTGCACGGTGTGATCATGGGCATCGTGTTGGCCGGGATGGGCGTGCCGCTCTGGGCGCCGCTCGCCGTGCTGATCTTCCTGGCCAGCTTCATCCCCATCGTCGGCATCTTCTTCGCCGGCGCGGTCGCGACCCTGGTCACCCTCGGCGCCAAGGGGCCGATCTACGCCCTGATCTTCCTCGGCGTCCTGGTCGTGGAGCAGCAGCTGGAAAACCACGTGCTCCAGCCGCTGATCGTGGGCAGGGCCCTGAACTTCCACCCGCTGGCCATCATCCTGGTCCTGGCCGTGGGCGGCATCCTGGCGGGCATCGCGGGGGCCGCGGTGGCGGTGCCGGTGGCCGCCGTGATCTACCGGGCGCTGCCCGAGCTCAGAAGCGAGCAACCCGCGCTTCCACCGGTGCCCGAACCGGGGCCCGGACCAGGACCTGAGCCAGGGCCTGAAGCCGGACCTGGAGCAGGATCGGAGCCCGAGCCCGAGCCCGAACCGGGTTCAGAACCGGCCTGAGCCGGCGCCCTGGCCGGTCCGGGCGGGTGAGGCGGTCAGCACCGGTGAGTCCCGCGAGCCCGGCGAATCCGGGGAATGAGGAATCCCCGCAGTCCAGGGGGTAACGTTCTGCTCCGTGACTCGTTCCACCCTGACGACCCCCCCTCCGGGAGCGGCCCCGCCGCAGGCGTCTCCCGGCGCGCCCGCCCCCGGCACCCCGCTCGGCCCGCACTACAGCCGCTGCTTCGGCTGCGGAGGCCGGCATCCGACCGGCCTGCACCTGACCGCCACCACGCCTGACGGGATCACGGTGGTCGCCGAGTTCACCGTGGGAGAGGCGCACCAGGGGGCGCCCGGCCTGGCGCACGGCGGCGTGCTGGCCGCGGCGATGGACGAGGTCATCGGCATGTCCATCTGGCTCTTCCAGCGGCCTTACGTCACCGGCCGCCTGGAGACCGACTATCTGGCGCCGGTTCCGGTCGGCACCACGCTTCACCTACGTGCCTGGTGCACCGGCGTGTCGGGCCGCAAGGCGTACCTTGAGGCTGAGGGACGGATCGGCTCCCCGGACGGCCCGGTCGCCGTGCGGGCCGCCGCCCTCTTCATCGAGGTGGGCATGGAGCACTTCACCAAGCACGGCGACGCCCAGGCCATCATCGACGAGCACCACGAGTACGAGGTGAATCCGTGACCAACAACGTCGAGGTGCTGATCCACAGGCTCGACGCCGACCTGCCGCTGCCCTCCTACGCCCACCCGGGCGACGCGGGCGCGGACCTCTACGCCGCCGAGGACGTCGAACTGCTCCCCGGGGAGCGGGTCATGGTGGGCACCGGTGTGGCGATCGCCCTGCCCGATGGGTACGCGGCGTTCGTCCACCCCCGTTCCGGTCTGGCCACCAAGCACGGCGTGACGATCGTGAACGCGCCCGGCACCGTGGACGCGGGTTACCGAGGTGAGATCAGAGTGACGCTGCTCAACACCGACACCAAGGAAGCGATACGGCTGCGCAGGGGGGACCGCATCGCGCAGCTGGTGATCCAGCGGGTGGAGCGGGCGGCGTTCTACGAGGTGGACCGGCTGCCCGGATCGGCGCGAGGCGCCAACGGGTTCGGCTCCACCGGCCGTTGAAGTGAGCAGCGGTGAGCTGCCAGCGAATCTTCGAGGAGTGTGAGGAAAGTGTTCGGACGTCGCCGTCGCGAAGAGTCCCCGGCCGTGGCCGAGGAGGTCGAGCGGGCAGAGCAGGTCCAGGCGCGTGAGTCCGGCCCATGGGACTCCGGCGACCCCTACCCCGACCGCGAGCGGGTCGACCTCGGCGGCATGCGCCTGCCGGTCGACCCCGGGTTCGAGGTGCAGCTGAACCTGGCCGGCGACCACATCGTCGGCGCGGTCGTCATGGTCGACGAGAGTGCCCTGCAGGTGCACGCGTTCGCGGCGCCCAAGCGCAACGGCATCTGGGACGAGGTGCGCAACGAGCTCGCCGAGGGGGTCAAGGGCGCCGGAGGCACCGCCGAGGAGCGGGAGGGGCCGTTCGGCGTGGAGCTGGCCGCCAAGGTTCCGGCGGACGGGGTCGCCCAGCCGGTCCGCTACATCGGTGTCGACGGCCCGCGCTGGTTCCTCCGCGCGGTGATCAGCGGTCGTGCGGCGCTGGACGACGGGGCCGCCGCGCCGCTGGAGGGCGTGATCCGCGACATCGTCGTGGTCCGCGGGGACGAGCCGATGGCGCCGAAGGAGGCGATCGAGCTGCGGCTGCCGCCGGAGGCCAGGCACGCGATGGAGCACCAGGCGGCCGGAGCGGATGTTCCCGACCTCAACCCGTTCGGGCGAGGTCCGGAGATAGCCGAGATCCGCTGACGTGGGGAATCGCGTACGCTGATTCAACACGTATGTGAAGGAGAGGTCGTGGGTTCTCAGGAACCGCATAAACAGGGCGGATTTCGGGGCTTTTTCCGGCGGCTGACGACGAGTCAGGCAGAGCTGGAGGCCACCGAGCTCCAGCAGGACCTCGATCGCCACGGCGCCACTCCCATCGTCTCGTGCGGAGGGCGCCGTCGGTTCTGCGTCATCGGTACGCTACGAACCGTGACCTTGAGGCCTCGCGGGGGTGCGCCCGCGCTCGAAGCGGAACTCTATGACGGGTCGGACGTGATCGAGCTGATCTGGCTGGGCCGCCGGAAGATCGCCGGGATCGAGCCGGGCCGGATGGTGCTGGCCGAGGGGCTCGTCAGCGTGCAGGATGGGCGCAAGGTGATGTTCAACCCCAGATACGAGCTACGGCCGGCTGGCGGTGTGTGAGCGATCGACGACCACGGAGCGGTGAGCGAGAAGATGACCACCACCGATGAGACCGCCGCGCACGACACGGTGGAGGCGGCGATGCGCGTGCAGCTCGCCAAGGCCTTCGGCGGAGTGCGCGGCATCGTCGAGGCCGCCGTGCCCACGATCGCCTTCACCGGGATGTGGATCGGCACCTCGGACCTGAAGATGTCCCTGATCGTCAGCATCTCGGCGGCGATGGTCCTGCTGGTCGTGCGGGTGCTGCAACGCTCGTCGCCGCAGTTCGTGATCAACAGCCTGGTCGGCATCGGGATCGGCGCGTTCTTCGCCTCCCGCACCGGTGACGCCCGCGACGTCTACCTGCCGGGCATCCTCTACAACGCCGGATACTCGGTGGCGATGCTGCTGTCGATCATCACCCGGTGGCCGGTGGTGGGCTTCCTGATCGGGTCCGTCACCGGCGACCCGACGGGCTGGCGCAAGGACCCGGCCGTCGTGAGGCTGTGCACCAAGCTCACCTGGATGCTGATGATCCCGTGCGTGGTCCGGGTGGCCGTGCAGCTGCCGGTCTACCTGATCGGGGGCAACGACGCGGTCGCCGAACTGGGCATCCTCAAGATCGTGATGGGCTGGCCGCTGCAGGTGGCGGGCCTCGCCGCGATGGTGTGGCTGCTGACCAGAGGCCGCACCCCGATCCGGCCGGCCGCCATGCCCTGAGCGACCGTGTCCCGGGACGCCGCGCCCCGCGCCGGAGTGCTCTGAGTCGCCGTGTCCCAGGCCGTTGTGTCTGGGCCGCCGTGTCCCGAACCGCTGCTGTGTCTGGGCCGCTGCGTCCCGAACCGCTGCGTCCCGGGCCGTCGTGTCCCGGACCCGCGGCGGCCCGCAACGGCGCCTGCGGTACGGCATGCCGTACCGCAGGCGCCGTCATCGACGGGCGGACCGCCGTCAGTGGATGGAACGATGCGCGGACAGCAGCTGGGCCAGCTCCTCCTCGACCTCCTGGCTGGCCACGAACATCAGCTCGTCCCCGGCCTCCAACGGGTCATCGGCGGTGGGCACCAGCACCCGGCCCTCACGCAGGATCGCGACCAGCGCGGTGTCGGTCGGCCAGGGCACCGAACCGGCGCGCTGGCCGACGACCGGCGCGTCCTCGGGCAGGGTGAGCTCGACCAGGTTGGCCTGCCCTTGGCGGAAGGTCATCAGCCGGACCAGATCGCCGACGCTCACCGCCTCCTCGACCAGCGCGCTCAGCAGGCGGGGGGTCGAGACGGCCACGTCGACGCCCCACGACTCGTTGAAAAGCCACTCGTTCTTGGGGTGGTTGATCCTGGCCACCACGCGCGGCACGCCGTACTCCGTCTTGGCCAGCAGCGACACCACGAGGTTGACCTTGTCGTCGCCACTGGCGGCGACGACCACGTGGCAGTCGGCCAGGCCCGCCTCGTCCAGCGAGGAGATCTCGCAGGCGTCGGCGAGCAGCCACTCCGCCCGCGGCACCGTATCGATCTTGATGGCCTTGGGGTCGATGTCGATGAGCAGGACCTCGTGACCGTTCTCCAGGAGCTCGGCGGCGATGGACCGGCCGACGGCTCCGGCACCCGCGATGGTGACGCGCATCAGTGCCCCTCCTCCGGTGCCGACGACAGCACCTTGTTGATGCGGTCCATGTCGCTTCCGACCGCCATGACATGCAGGATGTCGCCTTCTTGCACGACGGAGTCGCTTCTGGGCAGCAGGGTCTCGCCCATCCGGTTGACGAACGCCATTCGCGTGCCCGCGGCCTCCTCCAGATCCTTGGTCCTGGTGCCGATCCACCCGGGGTGGTAGGCCACCTCGGCCAGCACCACCGACCCGGTCGGGTCGCGCCACAGCGGCTCGGCGCCCTCGGGCAGCACCCGGCGCAGGATCTGGTCGGCGGTCCAGCGGACCGTGGCCACGGTCGGGATGCCCAGCCGCTGGTAGACCTCGGCGCGCCGGGAGTCGTAGATGCGGGCCACCACGTTGTCGACGCCGAACGTCTCGCGGGCGACCCGGGCGGAGATGATGTTGGAATTGTCGCCGCTGCTCACCGCCACGTAGGCGCCGGCCGACTCTATGCCGGCCTCTTCCAGGACGTCCCGGTCGAAGCCGATCCCGGTCACCCGGCGACCTCGGAACCCGGCCCGCAGGCGGCGGAACGCCTGCGGGTCACGGTCGATGATCGCGACCGAGTGGCCGCTGTCCTCCAGGATGTGCGCCAGGGTCGAACCCACTCGGCCACATCCCATGATCACGATATGCATGCTCCCCCGCCGGTCGCGTTGAGGCGGATCTTGCTCCCGATGTACTTAGTCAGTATGGCCCGCTCAGGGAGTGCCGCGTCAGCGGGGAGCACGGATGGGGACTAGCATCGGCAGACGTGTCAAAGGTGACGGACCTTGTCAAGCGCCTGTTCATCGGGCGTGCGCTGCGTAGTACGCAGTTGCACGAACAACTGCTGCCCAAACGGATCGCACTGCCCGTCTTCGCGAGCGACGCGCTCTCCTCGGTCGCCTACGCGCCGCAGGAGATCCTCGTCATCCTCTCCATCGCCGGGGTCTCCTTCTACGGCTTCGCCCCGTGGGTCGCGGTCGCCGTCGTGCTGGTGATGCTCACGGTCGTGGCGTCCTACCGGCAGAACGTGCACGCCTATCCCAGCGGCGGCGGCGACTACGAGGTGGCCACCGTCAACCTGGGGCGTAACGCCGGGCTCACCGTCGCCAGCGCGCTCATGGTCGACTACGTCCTCACCGTCGCGGTGTCGGTGGCCAACGGCGTCGACTACGTGGGCGCGACGATCCCCTATGTCGCCGAGCACAAGCCGCAGGTCGCCATCGCCATCGTCGTCCTGCTGACGATCGTCAACCTCCGGGGCATCCGCGAGTCCGGCGCGGCCTTCGCGATCCCTACCTACGCGTTCATGTTCGCGGTCATCGGCCTGGTCGCGTGGGGCGGCTTCAGGCTGCTCGTCCTGGGTGACGAGCTGCGCGCCCCCACCGCCGGCTACGAGATCGTCGCCCAGCAGACCAATCTGACCTCCTTCGCGGCGGCCTTCCTGATCCTGCGGGCGTTCTCCTCAGGCTGCGCCGCGCTCACCGGCGTCGAGGCGATCAGCAACGGCGTGCCCGCCTTCCGCAAGCCCAAGAGCAAGAACGCCGCGACCACGCTGCTGATGATGGGCCTGGTCTCGGTGACGATGTTCGTCGGCATCATCACCCTCGGCCTGGCCTCCGGCGTCAAGCTCGCCGACCCCGCCTCCGCCGCCCGCGACGTGCTCATCAACGGCAAGCCCGCCGGGGCCGGCTACTACCAGCCACCGATCATCGCCCAGGTCTCCGAGGCGGTCTTCGGCAACGGGTCCCTGTTCTTCTTCGTCATCGCCGCGGTCACCGCGCTCATCCTGTTCCTGGCGGCCAACACCGCGTTCAACGGCTTCCCGGTGCTCGGCTCCATCCTGGCGCAGGACCGCTATCTGCCCCGCCAGCTGCACACCCGGGGCGACCGGCTGGCCTTCTCCAACGGCATCGTCATCCTGGCCGCCGGCGCCTGCCTGCTGCTGTGGGGCTTCCAGGCCGACGTCAGCCGCCTGCTCAACCTCTACATCGTGGGCGTCTTCGTGTCGTTCACGCTCAGCCAGATCGGCATGGTCCGGCACTGGACCCGGCACCTGAAGACCGAGACCGACCCCGCGACCCGGTCTCAGATGAAGCGTTCGCGGGTCATCAACTTCTTCGGCGGCATCATGACCGGCGTGGTGCTGGTGGTCGTCCTGCTCACCAAGTTCACCCACGGCGCGTGGATCGTCTGCGTGGCCATGCCGGTGCTGTTCCTGATGATGAAGGCCATCCACCGCCACTACGAGAACGTGGCGCGCGAGCTCGCCGTGCCCGAGGACTCCCAGGTGGACGAATCGATGCTGCCCGCGCGAAACCACGCCGTCGTCCTGGTGTCAAAGATCCACAAGCCGACCCTGCGTGCCCTCGCCTACGCCCGGGCCACCCGGCCCTCCACGCTGGAGGCGATCACCGTGGGCGTGGAGGGGGAGGAGGCCCGGGCGCTGCAGGAGGAATGGGAGCAGCGGGGCATCCCGGTGCCGCTGAAGATGCTCGACTCGCCCTACCGCGAGATCACCCGGCCGATCCTGGAGTACGTCAAGTCGCTGCGCCGCCGCTCGCCCCGCGACGTGGTGACGGTCTACATCCCCGAGTACGTCGTCGGTCACTGGTGGGAGCACCTGCTGCACAACCAGAGCGCGCTGCGGCTGAAGGGCCGCCTGCTCTTCCAGCCCGGCGTGATGGTCACCAGCGTGCCCTGGCAGCTGCACTCCTCCGACCGCCTCAAGGGGCGGCCCGAGCGCTACGCCCCCGACGCCGTCCGCCGGCGGCTGCGCGAGGCGCCCGGTGACGAGGCCCGCTACGACGGGGTGGCTCCGGACGGGTTCGCCGTGGAGCCCGGTCGCGACGCCGTGGCCCGCGACGAGGACGGCAAGGCATAACCTTTCGTATGTACTCCTGACGGTAGGGAGGCTTGACGGGCGACGGACTCTAGGAGCATGGCATGGCGATTGAACTGACGGTGGGACCGGTCGCGCACGGTGGCTGGTGCGTCGCTCGCCATGACGGCCGAGTCGTCTTCGTACGGCACGCGCTCCCGGGCGAGCGCGTCCTGGCGGAGATCACCGAGGAGACCAGCCGGTTCCTGCGAGCCGACGCGGTCGAGATCCTGGAGGCCTCCGCCGACCGGGTGACCCCGCCGTGCCCGTTCGCCGGGCCCGGCCGCTGCGGAGGCTGCGACTGGCAGCACGCCTCCCTCGACGCCCAGCGCCTGCTGAAGACCGACGTGGTCGCCGAGCAGCTCAAACGGCTGGCCGGCATCGACTGGAAGGGCGTCGTCGAGGAGGTGCCCGGTGCCCCCGACGGTCTCGGCTGGCGCACCCGCGTCCAGTTCGCGGTCGACCGCGAGGGCGTCCCCGGCCTGCGCCGTCACCGCTCCCACGACATCGAGCCGGTGGACTTCTGCCTGATCGCCCACCCCGAGGTGGAGAACGTCGGCGCCGAGGTCATGAACTGGCGCAACGCCTCCTCGGTCGAGGTCATCGCCTCCAGCGCCGGGGACCAGGCCGTCGTGGTCGCCCCCAAGCCCCGCCGTACGGTGGCCATCCCGGACCTCGACACGAGCGTGGCCGTCTTCGTGGACGAGGGCAAGGGCCGCACCCGCGTGGTCCACGGCCGCAACCACCTCACCGAACGCGTCGGAGACCGTGAGTTCCAGGTCACCGGGAGCGGTTTCTGGCAGATTCACCCCGGTGCGGCCGCCACGTTGCTCGCCACGGTCCTGGAGTTCGCCGCTCCCCAGCCGGGGGAGTGGGCCCTCGACCTCTACTGCGGCGTCGGGCTGTTCGCCGCCGGTCTGGCCGAGGCCGTCGGCCCCGAGGGCGCCGTGTTCGGCATCGAGTCCGAGGCCGTGGCCGTGCGCGACGCCGAACGCAACCTCCGGGACCTGCCCCAGGCGCGCTTCGCCCGGGGCCGGGTCGAGAACGCCCTCGACCGCTTCGGCATCGAACGGGCCGACCTGGTCGTCGTCGACCCGCCCCGAGCCGGCCTGGGCCGCGACGTGGTCGACAGCGTCGCCGCCCTCCAGGCCACCCGCATCGTCTACGTCTCCTGCGACCCGGCCACCCTGGCCCGCGACCTCGCCTGGCTGGGCGAGCGCGGCTACCGCCTGGCCGACCTGCGCGCCTTCGACGCCTTCCCGATGACCCACCACATGGAGTGCGTGGCCCTGCTGGTCAGCGATCCGATCCAGGCCTGACCGGTGGTGACGCGACACCTCACCCGTGCCCCGGCGACAGCCTCATTCGCGGACCTCCATGTCGGTGTGCGCCGGCGGGGACCGAGCCCCTACGGTCCGGTCGTGATGGGCGCGGGCGGCAGACCGAGGACGCCGCGTACCGCCCTGTCGGCGAACTCGACGTCGAAGGGGGCGTGCCCGGCGAGCGGGACCACGACCCCCTCAAGGGGCGCCGAGATAGGCGCGTGCCGTCTCCTGGGGCGGCGGCCCGGGCGGGATCGCGCCGCTGTCGCGTCCGGCGGCGATCCGGCCGGCGCAGTCGGTGACGAGCCGGTCGAAGATCTCCATGATCGCCCGGCCGACCGGATGGTCCTGCCCGGTGAACTCGATCCTCAGCGCCATCAGGGCGCGGGCCACGTCGCGGCGGCAGTAGACGGCGTGGCCCCGTGCGATCGCCAGCAGCGCTTCGACGGGGTCGGCCTCATCGGCGGCGAGCCGGCCGACCTCGGCGTTCCAGGTCTCCTCGACCCGCTTCACCACCGCCAGCGCCAGATCTTCCTTGTTGGCGAACAGGTGGTACAGGGCGCCACGTGTGTAGCCCGCCTCGCCGGCCACGCGCTCCAGCACCAGGTTGGCGTAGCCGTAGGTGGACAGCCCCCGCGCCGCGGCCTCCAGCAGGGCGCTCCTGGTCCGGGCACGCCGATCCGCCTGTGTCCGGCGGGCACGGTCCGGCCTTGCCGCCGCCGTCATCGTCGTCCCTCGTGCAGCCCTGTTCAACGTACATACGTGTACGGATTTTATCTTGCGGTGGACGGTGCCGACACTCGGCACGCGCCCGAGAGGAGATGGGGACACGAAGGTCGAGCCAGGGGCCGGTCGTGGCGCGCGCCCCCATGTTCGGCACCACGCCGGTCGGTCACGGCTGAGTCGTCCCCAAGCTCGCGGGACCTACCTCGGGTCCGGGCCGAGCCGTTCCTCCAGCCGTTCCAGCCTCCGGACGATCGGCTGCAGTTCCCGGTGGACGGCCGCTGACAGGGCCGCGGCCGGGTCGGCCGCCGAAGCGGTGGCCTGGCTCTGCGCCCGCAGGTGGACGTAGCCCGCCAGGGCGGCGGTGACCGCGCGGCGGGTCAGCCGTGGTTCGGCGCCGAGACCTCGCAGGACGTGGCCGGCGCCTCCGTCGGGTTCGGCGATCAGTCCGAGGAGGAGATGCTCGCAGCCGATGTAGTTGTGGCCCATGCCGGTCGCGTCGGTGACGGTCAGCTCCAAGGCGGCGGCGGCCGACGCGCTGAACCTCAGCGGGGAGCCGGCCGGTGTGCCGGACGCCTCGGCGGGAGTCAGCCGGTCCAGCTCACGCCGCACCTCGTCGGGATCGATCTCCATGGCGCGCAGGACCTGCAGGGCCAGGTTGCCGCCCTCGGCCAGCATGCCGCCCAGCAGGTGTTCGGTGCCGACCTCGGCCGCCCCTTCGGCGCCCGCCAGCTCCACCGCGAGCTTCACCACGCTGCGGGCCCGTTCGGTGAAATTGGTGAAACGGGCCGTCGGGTCGTCGAGGTCGGGAGTGCCCAGCGCCGTCTCCCGTACGGCGGTGACCCGCCGTACGGCCTGCTCCAGAGCGCGCTGGCAGACGGCGGAGACCGGGATGCCCGCCTCCTTGACCGCCTCGGCCAGCTCGTCCGGCAGATAGACGTTGATCTTCGGCATCGTGCCTCCATTGTGGGGTTATTGAAGGGTTATAGTTGACTTATAACCCCGTCAGGAGCACTTGTCTAGCGGGGAATCGCCGCGAGAATCCGGGCGACACCGGGGGCCGGGGTGGCTCCCCGCGTGGAGAGCCAGGCCAGTTCGTTACCGGCGGTGAAGGCGACGAGCTTGCGGGCGTCGGCCTCGGTGAGGTCCCACGGGCCGGTCAGCAGGGGCGTGAGGGCGATCCTGTGCCAGGCGGCAGGCTCGCCCAGGGAGCGGGCGATCTGGGGCTGGGCGGCGCGGACGGCGGAGGCGATGGAATGCAGGTCGGCCTGTCCGGTGGAGGTGCGCTCGATCGGGGCGAGCAGGTTGACGGCGGTGATCTCGGCGCCCGCCTCCCGGGTGGATCGGAGCATCGTCTGGTCGTGGAGGGACAGGCCCGTCCGGGTCACCGGCAGGGTGAAGCTCACGGTGAGCGGGCGCCCCTTCGCGACGGCCTCACGCTGCAGCGTCGCGATCGCGTCCGCGCGGCGCAGGACGGTCTCCTCGTCGCCCGCCTCCGAAACCTCGAAGTCTATGTAGGTGGCGCCGAAGGCGCCCATCGCCTGGCGGTAGGCGGCGATGAGACGGTCGAGGTCGGTGCAGGCGGTGGCCAGTTCGGCGCCGGCCGGGCCGCCGAAGGCCAGACCGGCGTCGCCGCCGGCCGCGCGCAGGCGGCCCAGGCGACCGGCGACCGGAGCGCCCTCCCGCTCCTGTCGGCCACCCCATGCCGGGGTGCAGCCGTTCTGCCCGGCGGTCAGGTGGCCGAGGGTGAACCAGCGGAGGTCGTCCTGTCTGGCGGCCCTGGTCAGGTTGAACAGGGGGTCGCGGACGGTGTCGACGAACGGCACGAAACCCGCCGGGCGGGCGGGGGCCGGAGGGGAGAGAGCCGGCCGGGGAGCCTGGTCGGCCGCGGGCCGGGTGGTCAGAAGGGGAGAACCGGCCCTGGCGTGGGGCGCCTGGCCGAGCGGCGCCCCGCTCTCGACGATCCTGCCGGGCAGCAGCCAGAGCGCGAAGCCGGTCACGGCGACGAGCGTGGCCGACGCGAGCGCGACCAGGGACCGGGGCGGGGTGCCCGGTTCACGGGCCGGACGGGCGGCGGAGCGGTCTATCGCCACCGACATGGGATTCACCTTCTCCACGACGACGAGCGGTCGCTTTCGGTGCCGGAGTCGTTACCGAGCGAACCGAAAGCCTGAACGCTAGCAAGCGGCCTCACCACCGCGCGGGCTTTCTGCGGATGCCGTCCGTACTGCCCGGATAATGGTGTTCATGAAGTTGAGGATCTTCACCGAACCGCAGCAGGGCACCACCTACGACGAGCTGCTGATGGTCGCGCAGACCGCCGAGCGTCTGGGGTTCGACGCCTTCTTCCGTTCCGACCACTACATGCGAATCACGCCGGGCGACCCCGGCTTCGGCTCCAGCGACGCCTGGGTGACCCTCGCCGGTCTGGCCAGGGAGACCACCACGATCAGGCTCGGCACCCTGGTCACCCCGGTCACCTTCCGGCTGCCCGGCCCGCTGGCGATCAGCGTGGCCCAGGTGGACCAGATGAGCGGGGGCCGGGTCGAGCTGGGTCTGGGCACCGGCTGGTTCGACGCCGAGCACACCGCCTACGGGATCCCGTTCCCGCCGATGGGCGAGCGCTTCGGCCGGTTCGAGGAACAGCTGGAGATCCTGACCGGCCTGTGGACCACGCCCCGGGGGAAGACGTTCTCGTTCGAGGGCGCCCACTACCGGCTGGCCGACTCGCCGGCGTTGCCCAAGCCCGTGCAGAGTCCCAGGCCGCCGATCATCATCGGCGGGTTCGGCGCCAAGCGCACCCCGCGGCTGGCCGCGCGATTCGCCGACGAGTACAACCTGCCGTTCCACACCCTGGACGACACCGGGCTCGCCTTCGGCCGGGTCCGGGAGGCGTGCGAGGCGGAGGGACGCTCGGAGATCGTGTTCTCGGTCGCCCAGACCGTCGCCGTCGGTTCCGACGAGGCCGAGGTGGCACGTCGGGCCGAGGCCGCCGGGCAGGACCTCGCCACGCTGCGCACGAGCGGCCTGGCGGGCACCCCGGCCGAGGTGGTCGACAAGCTCGGCGAATTCGCCGAGCTGGGCGCCGAGCGGGTCTACCTCCAGATGATGGACCTGTCGGATCTGGAGCAGCTGGAGCTCATCGCCGCCGAAGTCCTGCCTCACGTGTAGGCCGAGGACGCCCACGCCCACGCCGGCGACGCGAACGCCCGCCGGTACTCCGGCGTCCCACCGCCCGGGGTTCCGGCGGCCTGTTCGGGCTCGTGTCCGGTTCGTTAACCGATAGCCCGCTTGATCGGGTATCGGGCAGACTGGCCGTGTGTTGCTCACGATCTCCACGACCGTACGGCCCGCCACGGATCTCGGCTTCCTGCTGCACAAGCATCCGGACCGGATCCAGGAGTTCGGCCAGTCGTACGGCGTGGCCCGCGTCTTCTATCCGGAGGCGGACGAGGAGCGCTGCACGGTGGCGCTGATGCTCGACGTCGACCCGATCCGCCTGGTGCGCTCGCGCGGCCACGCCACGCCCGACTACGCGTTGGGCCAGTACGTCAACGACCGGCCCTACGCCGCGTCGTCCCTGCTGGCCGTGGCGCTGGCGGACGTGTTCCGCACGGCTCGCTCGGGCCGTTGCGACAGCCGCCCGGAGCTGGCCGCCGGGCCCATCCCGCTGGAGATCGTGCTGCCCGTGCTGCCCTGCCGGGGCGGGCCCGAGATGGCGCACCGACTGTTCGAACCGCTGGGCTGGACGGTCGAGGCGCAGGCCGTACCGCTGGACGAGGGCTTTCCCGAATGGGGCGACTCCCGCTACGTGCGGCTGGCGCTGCGCGGCGAGGTGCGGTTGGCGGACGCGCTCAACCAGCTCTACGTGCTGCTTCCGGTGCTCGACGACTCCAAGCACTACTGGGTCGCCTCCGACGAGGTGGACAAGCTCATCCGGGCGGGGGAGTCCTGGCTGGCCGCCCACCCCGACAGGAGCCTGATCACCCGTCGTTACCTCGGCCGTCGCTGGGCGCTCGCCCGCGTCGCCTTCGCCCGCCTGGCCGAGCTCGGCGACGACGTGGAGGAGGATCTGGAGCCCCCCGTCGAGGAGGATCCCGCCGACTCCTTCCCCTCCCTTCCCGAGGACTCCTTCCCCGAGGACTCCTGCGCACCGGCGCAGGACGCGTCGCCCGCCCGGGACCCGGGGGATACGCGGCATTCGCGGAACGCGCCGCCCGCGCAGGACGGGGACGCCGCGGCCAGACGGCCCCTGAACGTCCTGCGCAGGGAGGCGGTGCTGGACGCGCTGGAGGAACTGGGCGCGCGCACGGTCATCGACCTGGGATGCGGATCCGGCCAGCTCGTCGGGGCGCTGCTGGGCAGAGCGGGGTTCACCAAGGTCGCCGGGACCGACGTCTCGGCACAGGCGCTGGCACTGGCGGCCAGGCGGCTGAAGCTCGACCGGATGTCCGAGCGGCAGCGGGAGCGCCTGGAGCTGTTCCAGGGGGCGTTGACCTACACCGACGAGCGGTTCGCCGGATACGACGCCGCCGTGCTCATGGAGGTCGTCGAGCACGTCGACCCGCCGCGCCTGGAAGCGCTGGAGCGGGTCGTCTTCGGCGCCGCCCGGCCCGGACACGTGGTGGTGACGACTCCCAACGCCGAGTACAACGTGCGCTACGACTTCCTGCAGGGCATGCGCCACCCCGACCACCGCTTCGAGTGGACCCGGGCCGAGTTCCGGGCGTGGGCGGCGGGGATCTGCGACGAGTACGGCTACCACGTCACCTTCCGGCCGGTAGGTGACGACGATTCCGAGGTGGGCCCGCCCACCCAGATGGCTCTGTTCGCCGAGGCGGGCGCCGTGCGTGCGGGAGGTGGAGATGACTGAGATCGCCGTTCCGGAGATGTCGCTGGTCGTGCTCGTCGGAGTGTCGGGAAGCGGCAAGTCGACCTTCGCCCGCAAGCACTTCGCGCCCACCCAGGTGATCTCCTCGGACTTCTGCCGGGGGCTGGTGGCCGACGACGAGAACGACCAGAGCGCCACACCCGACGCCTTCGACGTGCTCGACTACATCGTCGGCACCCGGCTGCGGCGGGGTCTGCTCACGGTCGTGGACGCCACCAACGTCCAGTGGGAGGCACGCAAGAAGCTGATCGAGCTGGCCAAGTCCCACGACGTGCTGGTCGACGCGATCGTCCTGGACGTGCCGGAGGAGGTGGCGGCCGAGCGCAACGCGGCTCGGCCCGACCGGGACTTCGGACCCCACGTGATCCGGCGGCAGTGCAAGGACCTGCGGAGGTCCATGGCGAAGATCTCCCGGGACGGCTTCCGCAGGGTCCACGTGCTGCGCGGGACCGAGGAGATCGAGGCCGCCACGGTCGTCCGTGAGAAGGCCTGGAGCGACAGGCGTGAGCTGACCGGGCCGTTCGACATCATCGGCGACGTGCACGGCTGCCGCGCCGAGCTGGAGACGCTGCTGCGCACCCTGGGCTGGGAGATCGAGCCCGGCGGCACGGGCGCGGTCCATCCGGAGGGTAGGACGGCGGTGTTCGTCGGCGACCTGGTGGATCGGGGACCGGACTCGCCGGGAGTGCTCCGACTGGTCATGGGCATGGTGGCGGCCGGGACCGCGCTGTGCGTGTCGGGCAACCACGAGCAGAAGCTGGCCCGCGCGCTCAACGGCCGCAAGGTCAGGGTCGCGCACGGGCTGCAGGAGTCGCTGGACCAGCTCGCCGCCCAGCCGGAGGAGTTCCGCGCGGCCGCGCTGGCCTTCATGGACGGGCTGATCAGTCACTACCGGCTCGACGGCGGCAGGCTCGTCGTGGCGCACGCCGGGCTGAAGGAGGCCTACCACGGCCGGGCCTCGGGCCGGGTGCGCTCCTTCGCGCTGTACGGCGACACCACCGGTGAGACCGACGAGTACGGCCTGCCGGTGCGCTACCCCTGGGCGCGGGAGTACCGGGGCCGGGCCATGGTCGTCTACGGCCACACGCCGGTCCCCGAAACCGAGTGGATCAACAACACGATCTGCCTGGACACCGGTGTCGTGTTCGGCGGGAGGCTGACCGCGCTGCGCTACCCGACCAAGGAGATCGTCTCGGTGCCCGCCGAGCGGATCTGGTACGAGTCGGTCAGGCCGCTCACGGCCCCCGGGCGCCGCGACCCCGAAACGCTGTCGATCGAGGACGTCCGGGGCGCCAAGCACATCGAGGTACGTCACGGTGGCGGACGCATCAAGGTCCGGGAGGAGAACTCGGCCGCGGCCTTGGAGATCATGAGCCGGTTCGCGGTCGATCCGCGCTGGCTGGTCTACCTTCCCCCGACGATGGCCCCGCCGGAGACCTCCGGGCTCGACGGTTACCTGGAGCACCCGGCCGAGGCGTTCGCGGAGTTCGCGGCGGCGGGCGTCACCCGGGTCGTGTGCGAGGAGAAGCACATGGGCTCGCGGGCGGTCGCCGTACTGGCCAGGAGCCCGGAGGCGGCGGCGCGGTTCGGGGTCACGGACGGGACGGCGGGGGCGGTCTACACCCGCACCGGCAGGCCGTTCTTCGACGACACCGCCGAGCTGGTGGATCGGCTCAGGCAGGCGTGCGCGCCTGTCATGGACGAGCTGGGCTCGGACTGGCTCGCGCTCGACTGCGAGCTGCTGCCCTGGTCGGCCAAGGCGGAGGGGCTGATCCGCAGCCAGTACGCGTCGGTGGGGGCCGCGGCCCGTACGGCGCTGCCCGAGGCGATCACCGTGCTCGAGGCGGCGGTCGGGCGCGGACTGGATGTGGGCGATCTGTTGGACCGCACCCGCCGCCGCTGGGCCAACGCTGCCCGATTCCGGGACGCCTATGCGCGTTACTGCTGGCCGGTGTCCGGTCTGGACGGGGTACGGCTGGCGCCGTTCCAGATCCTCGCCTGCGAGGGCCGGGCGACCGCCGCGCAGGAGCCGCACTCCTGGCACCTGGACATGCTCTCCCGGCTCGTCGATCCGCTCATCGCGCCGACCCGGCACGTGTTCGTCGACCTGGCCTCGCAGGAGTCCAAGGACGCGGCGACCGCCTGGTGGCTGGAGCTGACCGCCGACGGCGGGGAGGGCATGGTCGTCAAACCGCTGGAGTGGCCGGCCACGGCGGGAGCGGGGGGACGGCAGGACACGCCGGGTCCGGATGATCCGGCGGCGTCACCCGGCCGGCCGGGCGCGGGCTCGGGTGCGGCCGTGCCCCCGGGACGGGTGCAGCCGGGGATCAAGGTGCGCGGGCGGGAGTATCTGCGGATCATCTACGGTCCCGACTACACCGAGAGCCTGGAGGTCCTGCGCCGCCGCTTCCTCGGCCGCAAGCGCTCGCTCGCCCTGCGCGAGCACGCCCTCGGCCTGGAGGCGCTGTCCAGGCTGGCCGAGGGCGAGCCGCTGTGGCGCGTGCACGAGGCGGTCTTCGCCGTCCTGGCACTGGAGTCCGAGCCGGTCGACCCGCGTCTGTGATCTCCGGGTAAAGACAGGTGAAGAAGGAAGGCATTTTCCCGATCGGAACGATGGCTCCTCCCATACAGGTCCATATCGTTGGAGGCCGGACCATCAGGGAGGACCGTCGTGAGATTCGATCGTGCGGCTCTGCGGGAAGTCGTCGCCATCCACGACGACCGGGGAGTGCTGTCGTTCTACGTGACCGCCGACCCCCGGGAGGAGTCGGCGGTCCGGCCCGCGTGGCGGATCCGGTTCGGCAACCAGCTCGCCGAGCTGCGTGAGCAGGTCACCGCGGACGGGGACCGGGCGCGGCGGACGGCCGTTCTCAAACGGCTGGACGAGCTCGAACCCGAGTTGCGGACGCTGCTCAATCCCACCGAGTCCGGACTCGGCCGGGCGTTGTTCGCCCCGGTCGGCGACGACCGGGTCTGGTCCTTCTCCTTCCAACTGCCGGTCGCCGGCCAGATCGTCCTGGAATCGACCGCCTATGTGCGCCCGCTGGTCAACACGGTCGAGACCGCACCGCCCGCCGGACTCGTGCTCGTCTCCCGGGACGGGCTGCGTGTGATCGACTACCGCTACGGCCAGGCCGAGGACGCCGACAGGAAGCCCTTCGACCTCGACTCCGAGGACTGGCGGGTCAAGGGCGCCCCCGCGCCCACGGACTTCGCCCCGCACGGCGGGTCGCACCGCGACAGGCTCGAGCGCCGGATCGGGGAGAACGTCGCCAGGCTCCTGCGCGGGGCGGCGCCGGACATCGCCGAGCGGGCCGCGGCCCGCGACTGGACCACGACCGTGCTGATCGGCGACGTCCAGCTGACCGAGGTCCTGGCCGGAGAGCTGACCGGCGACGTCATCCAGGTCGACGCCGTAGTGGACTCGCTGTCCGCAGCCAAGATCGCCGAGTACGCGGAGCCGCAGCTGCTGGCCGCCCGGACCCGCTTCGCCACCGAGCTGGTGAACCGGGCCAGGGACGCGGCCCTGTCCGGCGGACGCGGTGCCCTCGGCCTGGAGGCCACGCTCGGGGCGCTGAACGACAGCCGGGTGGCGCAGCTGCTGCTGGCCGAATCCGGCGAGTGGAGCGGCGGCCGTGCGGCCGACGGGCGGCTCTACCCGTCCGTCGAGACCCCGCAGGGGGAGCCGGCGCAGACACTCGTCCGGGAGCCCAGGATGGGGGAGCGCATGATCGAGCGAGCCCTGGACATCGACGCCGAAGTGATCGTTCTGGACCAGAAGGCGTCCGAGGCCCTCGCCGATTCGGATGGTCTGGCCGCGATCCTGCGCTGGTGACGCCCCGGCCGCGGGCGGCAGCCGGATGGCCGCGCTGATCACGGCGAGACCCTGTGAGACACTTTCCCTTAGGTCGGATTTGTGTTTTCGCAGCTCATGACATGAATAAACCCCTCGATCTGGATCGGCCCCGATCTTCACCGGCTGAGCCACGGATACCTACGTCTTTCGGGGGAAAGGACTGTCATGGTCGGTACCACCCCTTCCGGCACCTCCAGCGAGAACCTGGGGCATGTCGTCTTCATCACCGCCGCCGCAGCGATCGGCGGATTCCTCTTCGGCTATGACAGCGCCGTCATCAACGGCGCCGTGACCGGGATCCAGAAGCACTTCGGCGTCGGCCCGGTCCAGATCGGATTCGTGGTCGCGATCGCGCTGCTGGGCTCGGCCGTCGGCGCGTGGATCGCCGGAGGCATAGCCGACCACTGGGGGCGCACCAGGACGATGCAGGTGGCCGCGATCCTGTTCGCGATCAGCTCCGTCGGCCAGGCACTGCCGTTCGCGATCTGGGACCTCGCCTTCTGGCGGGTGCTGGCGGGCGTCGGGATCGGCATGGCCTCGGTGATCGGTCCCGCCTACATCGCCGAGGTCGCGCCGCCCGCCTATCGAGGGCGCCTGGGATCCTTCCAGCAGCTCGCGATCGTGCTGGGCATCGCGGTGTCCCAGCTCGTCAACTACGCCATCGCCCAGCTGGCCGGCGGCAACGTCAACAACAAGCTGCTCAGCCTGGAGGCCTGGCAGTGGATGCTCGGCGCCTGCCTGGTCCCGGCCCTGCTCTATCTGCTCTTCTCGACGATCATTCCCGAGTCGCCGCGCTTCCTGATCGCGGTGGGCAGGACGGAGATGGCCCGGCGGGTGCTCGCCGAGGTCGAGGGCGACCGCGTCGACCTCGACGAGAGGGTGGCGGAGATCCAGAACTCGCTGCGCAGCGAACGCCGGCCACGGCTGCGCGACCTTCGCGGCCCGTCGCTCGGGTTGCTGCCGATCGTCTGGATCGGCATCCTGCTGTCGGTCTTCCAGCAGTTCGTCGGCATCAACGTCATCTTCTACTACTCGTCGTCGCTGTGGCAGTCGGTCGGCATCAACCAGAGCAACTCGCTGCTGATCAGCTTCTCCACCTCGATCATCAACATCGTCGGCACGTTCATCGCCATCGCGCTGGTCGACCGGATCGGCCGCAAACCGCTGCTCCTGATCGGCTCGGCCGGCATGGCGGTCGCGCTCGCGGTGGCCGCGTGGGCGTTCAGCGCGGGCATTCCCAGCGGGGCCACCGTCAGGCTGCCGGCGACGCAGGGTGTGGTGGCGCTGGTCGCCGCGCACGTCTTCGTGCTGTTCTTCGCGCTGTCGTGGGGCGTCGTCGTCTGGGTGCTGCTGGGCGAGATGTTCCCCAACCGGATCAGGGCCGCCGCGCTCTCGGTGGCCGCCTCCGCCCAGTGGGTGGCCAACTGGCTGATCACCGTCTCCTTCCCGTCCCTGGCCGCCTGGAGCCTGGCCGGCGCGTACGTGGGGTACGCCTGCTTCGCCGTGCTGTCCTTCCTCTTCGTGTGGTGGAAGGTGCGGGAGACCAAGGGCCGCAAGCTGGAGGAGATGGGTTAGGTTCGTGGTCGTGCCCCCGGTGAACCCCGCACCCCCGGCCGGACCCTCCGGGTCCTCCGGGTCCTCCGGACCCACGCCTCCGGCCGCCGCGTCCGTGAAGGCCGCCGCGTCCGACAGGGCCGCGCCGCCGACGAAGGCCGAGCTCGACGCGGCCAGGGGGCGGACGCTCGACGACGTGCTCGGCCCGTCGCTGGAGGTGCTGTTCTGCGGCATCAACCCGGGCCTCTACTCGGCGGCCGCCGGCCACCATTTCGCCCGGCCGGGCAACCGCTTCTGGCCGGCGCTGCACCGCTCCGGCTTCACGCCCCGGTTGCTGGCCCCCTCGGAGCAGTGGATGCTGCCCTCCTACGGATTGGGCATCACCAACGTGGTGGCACGGGCCACCGCGCAGGCGGCCGAGCTGTCGGCGGAGGAGTTCCGCGAGGGCGGGGCGCGTCTGGTGAGGCTGGTCACCGAGGCCCGCCCCCGGGTGCTGGCGGTGGCGGGGGTGACCGCCTATCGGACGGCCTTCGGCCATCCGAAGGCGACCGTCGGACCGCAGGAGGAGAAGGTCGGCGACACGACGGTCTGGGTGCTGCCCAACCCCAGCGGGCTGAACGCCCACTGGCCGCTGGACCGGATCGCCGGGGAGATGCGACGGCTGCGGGAGTCCCTGCGCTGACCGGCCGGTGCCGGTGACGGGTCTCCGGCGGCCGGGCCCGTGACGGGGCGCCGGCCCTCGCGGCGATCGGCGCCGGTTCAGCGGCGCAGCGCGCCCCCGGCCCGGGGATGCCATCGCCTGCGGTGGAGCATGCCCAGCACGCCCATCGCCAGCCAGGCGACGAAGAAGAACTTGAGCGTCCAGAACCCGGCGCTCGCCACCCCGATGACCAGCATCAGGAACAGGAACGGGGCGACCGGCGGCCTGCCTCGGCGACCCGCCCGGTGCTCCCAGGCGGGGTGACGGTGGCCGGCCCGGCGCGAAGCGTGTCCGCGCCGCCCGTGCCACGGCCCGACACCCCCCGGGCCGGCCCAGCCGTTGCCCCCGTGCCACGGCTCGACGCCGGTCGGCACGGCCCAGCCGGGACCCCGATGTCCCCGCTCCCGCCCTTCCGCGGAGCCGTCACGGCCTCCGGAGCGGGAGCCGTACAGGTCGGGCAGGTCGGCGTGGGCCAGGGCCAGTTCCCGGCCGGTGCGCGCGGACAGGGCCAGCTCGATGCGCTCTTCGAGCTCCTCGTGGGTCAGGCGGCCCTGCGCGTAGTGCTCACGCAGGGCCGCCATGGCCGCCTCGCGCTCGGCGTCTCCGATGCGGAGATCGTCTGGGGACGTCATCGGTGGCTCACTCCTCGCCGGGGTCGCCGTCGGCCAGAATCTGATACAGCTTGCGACGCGTCTCGGTCAGGATCTGCTTGGCCTGGCGGATCTGCGCGTCGCTGCCGGTCTGCAGGATCTGGAGCATGGCGAAGCCCGACTGGCGAGCCAGGTTCATCAGCTCCCAGGTGCTGTCGTCGACGTCGGGGGTCATCTCCTCCCATGGGGCCCGCACCTCGTCGGCGTGCTCGGCCACGTAGGCCTCGCCCGCCTCGGTGAGCCGGAAGGACTTGCGGCCGTCGTTCTCCTCCGACAGCACCAGGCCCTCGTCGGTGAGCTGCTGCAACGCCGGGTAGACCGCGCCGGGGCTGGGCTTCCAGCCGCCTTCGCTGCGCTGGGCGATCTCCTGGATGATCTGGTAGCCGTTGCGCGGCTCCTCGGAGAGCAGCGCGAGGATCGCGGCGCGGACGTCGCCCCGCTTCGCCTTACGTCCCCGGCCGAACGGCGGCCGGCCGCCGAACGGGCCGCCGCGCCCCGGACCGCCCCTGCCGAACTCCCTGCCGAAGTCCCAGGGGAAGGCGCCACCGGGGAAAGGACCGCGGTGCCCGCGGTGCCGGCGCTCGCGGGGACCCCGGCCGTGCGGGCCGGATCCCTCGTCGTGGGGCTCGTCCTCGTGCCAGCCGGCGGCCATGTGCCGCCAGGCCTCCCGGGCGGCGCGCTTCATCTCGTGCCGCATCTCCTGCGGGATGGCGCCGGCCCACCGGCCTCCCATCGTGTGTGCGGAAGTCATGGTTCCTCCTCATTCGCGATCGTCTTTAGACCGCTCTCGATGCTTCAAAGATATATCGATAACATTCTAACGACAACCCTATGTGGTGATATCTGGAGTTTTAGCTGGTCCTGGGGCTACGTCGCCTTTGTTGGACTCTTCCGTCTTCCGTCCGGCCCGCCTTCGCGATTATGGTGTAACCACTAAAATGCTTTTGGAGGTTGCATATGGCCGTCCGGGTGGAAGGGCGAACGGTGCGGTGGAACGAGGCGGTGCTCGTCGGGTTCACCGTGGCGACCAACCTCGCCGACGGGGTCGCCAAGATCGTGCTTCCCCTGCTCGCGGTCGGCCTGACCGACTCGCCCGGCCTGGTCGCCGGGGTGGGGCTCACCCTGACGCTGCCGTGGCTGCTGGCCTCGCTTCACGTCGGGGTGCTCGTCGACCGTGGTGACCGCAGGCGGCTGGCCGCCGCGGCCAACCTGGTCAGGCTCGCCGTCGTCCTGGGCCTGCTGGTGGCCGTCGCGGCCGGTGCGCTGTCGCTGCCGCTGCTCTACCTCGCGGGCGCCTCGATCGGCCTGGCCGAGGTGGTGGCGAACTCGGCGGTCGGCGCCCTGGTCCCGGCCGCCGTGCCGCGGGAGCGGCTGGGCCGGGTCAACGCCTGGATCGCCGGCGCCGAGACCGTCGCCAACGAGTTCGCCGGCCCGGCCCTCGGGGGCCTGCTGGTCGGCGTCGGCGCCGCCGTGGCCCTGGGCTCGTCGGCCATGGCCTTCGCCCTGGGGGCGGTGCTGCTCGTGCTGCTCGCCGGCCGGTTCCGCGCCGGCGCCCCCGGCCCCGGGGGGCGCGAATCCGGGCGGGAACGCGAGCCGGGGAGGGTCAGGGCGGAGATGGTCGAGGGCCTGGCCTTTCTCTGGCGCCAGCGCCTGCTGCGTACGATGTCGCTGACCATCGCGGCGCTGGTGGCCTGCTGGAGCGCGTGGCTGGCGCTACTGCCCTCCTACGCCATCCGGGTGCTCGACCTCGATCCGGCCGGATACGGCCTGCTGCTCGGCTCGATCGGCGTGGGAGGGCTGCTCGGCGCCGTGCTCGTCACCGCGGTCAACCGCCTGCTGGGCGTGCGCTGGGCGCTTTTCGCCGACCTCGTCGGCACGATCGTCATGATGATCGTGCCGGCGGTGTTCCCCGACGCCTGGGCGGTCGGCGCGGCCGCGCTCCTCGGCGGAATGGGCGGCACGCTCTGGACGGTGAACAGCCGCACCCTGGCCCAGCTGGTCGTGCCGGACCGGCTGCTCGGCCGGTACGGCGCGGCGGCCCGCCTGCTGAGCTGGGGAACGCTTCCGGTCGGCGCGGGACTGGCCGGGGGACTGGCCGAGGTGACGGGGCTGACGGGTGCTTTCGCGATCTTCGCCGTGGTGGCCGCCGTGCCCGTCGTGCCGTTCCTGATGACCGTCACCGACCGTGAGATCGCGCTCGCTCAACGAGGAAGTGAGCTAGATCACGAAATTCTCGGCGGATTTCGGAACAAGCACTGAGACCTGCACGTTACAAAGGACATAGACGGGATTCGTTCCGTGCCGGAAGGGCTGGGGGGTGCTTTCGGTGCGGAACGGTCCCGTCTGTCGTTTCTACGACACCAGGGCGATCCGCCGGAGAGTTCTCCGGCGGATCGCTCGTCTTTCAGTAGATGTCAGCGGTCAGGAACTTCCACGGATCGGGCGTACGGCTCGCACCGGCGCTCCACCGCTGTCCCGCGGCCCGCTGGAGCACGACCGCCGAGTCGTTGGCGGTACCGGACGGGGCGATCGCCCAGTCGGTGTCCTTGCGGGACAGGAACGTTCCGTCGGCCAGGCTCCAGCGCATCGACGCGGAGTACGGGCCGGTCGCCGAGGAGCAGTTCGCCACCTGGATCGGCTGCCCGGCCGCGATCGTGCCGGCCTCCAGGTCCGCGCACATGCCCGAGTCGGCGAGGTTGTGCAGCTGCCCGGAGACCGGGTTGTGGGCCCAGAACTGGTCGGCGTTGCCGTCGCAGGTGTAGAGCACCAGGTTCGTCCCGCCGGTGGGGGAGGAGCCCGGCACGTCCAGGCACTTCTCGCCGGACTTCAGTTCGGTGTAGATCAGAGGTTTCCTGGCCTCCCAGGTGAGCACCTGCCGGGGATCGCCGGAGTCGCAGGGAGCGAGCGTGAGCCTGTCGCCGGGGGCGCCGCCGGGAAGCGTGGCGCACAGCCCGGGCGCGTCCGCGGTGTGCAGACGAGTGCCGGCGTGGGTCCAGCGCTGGGCGGTGCTTGCGTTGCAGTCCCACACCTGGATCGCGGCGCCCGCCACCGGCTTGCCGCCGCTGACGTCCGCGCAGCGGTCGTGTGAGAGCTCGGTGTGCAGGGTCCTGCGGGCCGGGTCGTACCAGAAGGCCTGGTTGCGCGTGCCCTCGCAGGCCCAGCCGATCAGCTTGCGGCCGTTGCGGGTGGAGTTGCCGTCCACGTCGAGGCAGTCGCCGGTGGCGCCGCTCCTGAGCTGCCTGAACTCGGGCAGGCCGGGGTAGAGCGCCGGGGTGAGCGTGCCCGCGGGAAGCATGCAGGCGGCCTGGGTGAGGTCGGCCGCGTAGAACCGCCCCAGGCAGGCGCCGAACGCGGCGTGCCCGGCGGAGTTCGGGTGAAAGGACTGCTGGGTCGCCCGGGGGTTGAAGATGTCGCCGTTGACGGCGTGCAACCCGGTCACCCAGGGGCCGTCCATGCAGACCTCGCGGCCGTGGAAGAGCCTGCTCGCGTCCAGGTAACGCGCACCCGCCAGGCCCGCCGCCCTGCGGATGCCCTGCTCGAAGATCGGCACCGCCTTGTTACGGGCGAAGGCGAGGTCGGACAGGTAGCCGAGGCAGCCGCCGTTGTACCAGCCGGGGAAGTTCGGGTTGTCCTCCACGTCGGGGCTGGCGGGGCTGGGGTAGCTCATGGCGACGAGTTGGTAGTCCGCGGCCGTGTAGCCCGCGTCGGTCATGATCTGCCGGACGTCGCGCAGGGCCTTCTCCACCCGGGGGACGATGAAGTCGATCCGGCCCGCCCAGGCGGGGGAGTGCTTGGGCCAGCAGTTCCCTTTGAACAGGACCCGGTTCTCCACGCACTCGGTCATGGTCGGACCGAACTCGGGGCCGCCGGAGTCGTTGGCCCCGGCCACCACGGCGATCATCTTGATCCGCGTGTTGCGGGCCTTGATCGCCAGATTGTCGCCCTGGTTGAGCTCGTCGTACTGGTGGGTCCCGCCGATGGTGATGTCGTTGGTCTGCGCCCCGGAGCAGGCGAGGTTGAAGGTCACATCGGCCGGGATGCCGGTGACGTGGATCGCGGCCTTCTTCGATCGATGGCACCAATTGTCGGGCCCGTCGGTTCCCGGTTCGTAGAGAGAACGATCGAAGGCGCCCTCACCGGAGATCTCGCTGTCGCCCAGCGAGGCGAGTGCGGTCTTGCGCTGGTCCATGGGCCGGACGGCCTCGTCGCCGTAGAGCTTGACGGCCTCGGCCCGGCGGATGGTCTCAAGCGCCGCGGGGAGCGGTTTGGCACCGTTCTGCGCGGCGTGCGCCGCTGGGCCGGCGAGGCCGGACGCGGTGACCGCGACCAGCGCGGCCGTGAGGAGTCTGGGCAGGCGGAGGGGCATGGGGGGTTACCTCTCACGAAGGGATGGGAGATCGGGTCACGAAGGGATGGGAGATCGAGACAAGCGCTTGTTACGCTCAGGTAACCTCAAAAACCAAGAAAGATGAACATGGCTCATGTATCGGATCGGTCTCGCCGCCCCGACGCGCCGGTGATGCAAAATGGCGCGGTCCTCTCCTTGAAGCGAGCTTTGCCGTACAGTCGCTTAGCGTGATCTTGATGGGAGTGTTCGGCCGATGATGGGGCATACGCACGCGCTGACCGGGGCCATCGCCTGGCTGGGGGTGGCGCCGACGCTGGCGGCCCTTCCGCTGCTCACCGAGTCCTCCCGGTTCATGGAGACCGGCGTCATGGCGAACGCGCTCACCCCCGCCGAGTTCGTCGCCGGAGCGCTGATCTGCTCCGGGGCCGCGATGCTGCCGGACCTGGACCATCCCAGCGCGACCATCGCCCAGACCTTCGGCCCGGTCACCTGGGCGCTGAGCAAGGCCATCGCCTGGCTGAGCGGCGGACACCGCCACGCCACCCATTCGCTGCTGTTCGCGGTCGCCACCGGATTCGGCGCCCACTACCTGGCCAACACCTATCCGATCGGCCGCGACATCCTGGTCGTCCTGCTCATCGGCCTGGCGTTGCGAGCGATCGGGATCGGTGTCCCGGGCAAGAAGCTGGCCTCGGCGATGGTGAACGTCGGCCTGACGATAGGGCTGTTCGCGGTGTTCCGCAGCGACAACGTGGGCTATGCCTGGCTCGGGCCGGCGGTCGCGGTCGGGTGCCTGGCGCACGTCGTGGGGGACTGTTGTACGGAGAAGGGCTGTCCGGTGTTGTGGCCGATGCGGCAGCGCTGGCTGCTGCCGTGGAAGATCGGGATCAAGACCGGCCGTGCCTTCGAGCAGAAGTTCCTCGCCCCGCTGCTGTCCGTGGTCGTCATCGGCCTGCTGTACTTCCGCCTTGTCCTGCTCTGAGCGTACCGGTCGGTAACTTGATGTCGAGATATCTGTAGGGATATCTTGATATCGAGACATCCGCTGCAACCCGTGGGCGCCTGGTTAGGCATACCTGACTGACATGGGCACTCCGATGGTGCGGCAGGATTCAGTTGCGCCTTTTATGGTGGGCGCGCCGGACAATTGGGTGATGAGGGAGGCGAACCGTGTCCGCGAACAGCTTCGGCAGCCGTGACACGCTCCGCGTCGGTGACGCGGGATACGAGATCTACCGGCTGGACGCCGTCGAGGGGTCGGGACGCCTCCCGTACAGCCTGAAGATCCTTCTGGAGAACCTGCTCCGTACCGAGGACGGCGCGAACATCACCGCCGACCACATCCGCGCGCTCGGCCAGTGGGACCCCACCGTCGCGCCGAGCGTGGAGATCCAGTTCACCCCGGCCCGCGTGATCATGCAGGACTTCACCGGTGTCCCCTGCGTCGTGGACCTGGCCACCATGCGCGAGGCCGTCCGTGACCTCGGCGGCGACCCCGCCAGGATCAACCCGCTCGCGCCGGCCGAGATGGTCATCGACCACTCCGTCATCGTCGACTTCTTCGGCGGGCCGGACTCCTTCCAGCGCAACGTCGAGCGCGAGTACGAGCGCAACCGCGAGCGCTACCAGTTCCTGCGCTGGGGCCAGACCGCCTTCGACGAGTTCAAGGTCGTCCCGCCGGGCACCGGCATCGTGCACCAGGTGAACATCGAGCACCTGGCCCGCGTGGTGATGACGCGAAGCGCCGAAAAGGACGGCAAGGCGGTGCTCACCGCCTACCCCGACACCTGCGTCGGCACCGACTCCCACACCACGATGGAGAACGGCATCGGCGTCCTCGGCTGGGGCGTCGGCGGCATCGAGGCCGAGGCCGCGATGCTCGGCCAGCCGATCTCCATGCTGATCCCCCGCGTGGTCGGCTTCAAGCTGACCGGCAAGCTCCCCGCCGGGGCCACCGCCACCGACCTGGTGCTCACGATCACCGAGATGCTGCGCAAGCACGGCGTCGTCGGCAAGTTCGTCGAGTTCTACGGCGAGGGCGTCTCCAGCGTGCCGCTGGCCAACCGGGCCACGATCGGCAACATGAGCCCCGAGTTCGGCTCCACCTGCGCGATCTTCCCGATCGACGGCGAGACGGTCAACTACCTGCGCCTCACCGGCCGCTCCGAGGAGCAGGTCGCGCTGGTCGAGGCCTACGCCAAGACCCAGGGCCTGTGGCTGGACCCATCGGCCGAGGAGCCGGTCTTCTCCGAGTACATCGAGCTGGACCTGTCCACGGTCGTCCCGTCCATCGCCGGTCCCAAGCGCCCGCAGGACCGCATCGCGCTGTCCGACGCCAAGAGCGCCTGGCGCGCGGCCGTCAAGGACTACGCCCCGAGCATCCAGGGTCCGGTCGACGAGGCGTCCGCCGAGTCGTTCCCCGCCTCCGACTCCCCGGCGATCTCCCACGACGGCAACGGCGACAAGCCGCACGCCCCCGGCCTCAACGGCGACCGCCCCCGCAAGCCGGTCCAGGTCACGCTGGCCGACGGCACCAGCTTCGAGATCGACCACGGCGTGGTGACGATCGCGGCCATCACGAGCTGCACGAACACCTCCAACCCGTTCGTCATGATGGGCGCCGCGCTGCTGGCCAGGAACGCGGTGGAGAAGGGCCTGACCCGCAAGCCGTGGGTCAAGACCTCCCTGGCCCCGGGCTCGCAGGTCGTCACCGGCTACTTCGAGCGCTCCGGCCTCCAGCCGTACCTCGACAAGATCGGCTTCAACCTGGTCGGCTACGGCTGCACCACCTGCATCGGCAACTCCGGCCCGCTGCAGGAGGAGATCTCCGCCGCCATCCAGGACAACGACCTCGCGGTCACCGCGGTGCTGTCCGGCAACCGTAACTTCGAGGGCCGGATCAACCCCGACGTCAAGATGAACTACCTGGCCTCGCCGCCGCTGGTCGTCGCCTACGCCCTCGCGGGCACCATGGACCTCGACCTGAACACCGAGCCGCTGGGCACCGGAACCGACGGCGAGCCGGTGTTCCTCGCCGACATCTGGCCCTCGCCGGAGGAGATCTCGGCGGTCGTCGCCTCCTCCATCGACCAGGAGATGTTCCTGCACGACTACGCCGACGTGTTCAAGGGCGACGAGGCCTGGCGCTCGCTGCCGATCCCGACCGGCGACACCTTCGAGTGGGACCCGAACTCCACCTATGTCCGCAAGGCCCCCTACTTCGACGGGATGCCCGCCTCCCCGGAGCCGGTGACGGACATCTCCGGCGCCCGGGTGCTGGCCAAGCTGGGCGACTCGGTCACCACCGACCACATCTCCCCGGCGGGCTCCATCAAGCCCGGCACCCCGGCCGCGGAATACCTTCGCGAGAACGGCGTCGCCGTCAAGGACTTCAACTCCTACGGCTCCCGCCGCGGCAACCACGAGGTGATGATCCGCGGCACCTTCGCCAACATCCGGCTGAAGAACCTGCTGCTCGACGGGGTGGAAGGCGGCTACACCCGTGACTTCACCCTTGAGGGCGGCCCGCAGTCCTTCATCTACGACGCCTCCGCCAACTACCAGGCCGCGGGCGTCCCGCTCGTCGTCCTGGCGGGCAAGGAGTACGGTTCCGGCTCCTCTCGTGACTGGGCGGCCAAGGGCACCGCGCTGCTCGGTGTCCGCGCGGTGATCGCCGAGTCCTACGAGCGCATCCACCGCTCCAACCTGATCGGCATGGGCGTGCTGCCGCTGCAGTTCCCCGAGGGCGAGACGGCGCAGTCGCTGGGCCTGACCGGTGAGGAGACCTTCGACATCTCCGGCGTCGAGGAGCTCAACGAGGGCGGCATCCCGCAGACCGTGACGGTCAGGGCGGGCGACAAGGAATTCCAGGCGGTCGTGCGCATCGACACCCCCGGAGAGGCGGACTACTACCGCCACGGCGGCATCATGCAGTACGTCCTGCGCTCCCTGCTCGCCAAGAGCTGAGCCAGGGAGGGCGAGGCCGCACGTAAGCCTCGCCCACGAAACGGGGGAACACCCCGGACCAGAGCCGCCCGGCGGGACATCATCCCGCCGGGCGGCTTTTCGCGTTTCACACCGGTGCGAGCGGTGTCCGATCCGTTCGTCCCGCTCCGCCGTTCCCGGAGGGCGGTCCGGGCGAGGTGACGCCCGCTCCGGCCGCGATAGGGGACATCTCGTTGATCACGCGGCGCGCGATCGGTTGAGTCCGTGTTTTTGGATTGTTACTAGCCACAACAAACTTTACCTCTAGAGGGTCTAGCGCTCCTGGACAACGGGGAATACGTTGCCGCAAACAACATTCAACGGAACGGTGATCCGGAGCCCGGACGGCCGCGCCGGTGAAGTCGGCATGCTCCACCCATACCCCCCACTTTTCAAGAAAGGACCCGTGCACCATGCGCAAGGGGATCCTCAGCCTGACCGCCGCCGCCGCGGCGATGACTCTCGGTCTCACCGCCTGCGGGAGCGAGAGCGGCGACACCGCCCAGAACAGCAGCGCCGCCCCTGCAGAGACCAAGGCCGCGGCCGCCGGCAAGGTCGGCGTCATCCTGCCGGACAGCAAGTCCTCCGCCCGCTGGGAGACCGCGGACCGCAAATACCTGGAGGAGGCGTTCAAGGCCGCGGGCGTCGCCTACGACATCCAGAACGCCCAGGGTGACAAGACCCAGTTCCAGACCATCGCCGACCAGATGATCACCAACGGCGCGACCGTGCTGATGATCGTCAACCTCGACAGTGGCACCGGCAAGGCCGTGCTCGACAAGGCCAAGTCCCAGGGTGTGGCCACGATCGACTACGACCGGCTGACCCTGAACGGCGGCGCCTCCTACTACGTCAGCTTCGACAACACCAAGGTCGGCACCCTGCAGGGTGAGGGCCTGGTGAAGTGCCTGACCGAAAAGAAGGCCGACAAGCCGATCGTGGCCGAGCTCAACGGCTCGCCCACCGACAACAACGCCACGCTGTTCAAGAACGGCTACGACGGCGTGCTCAAGCCCAAGTACGACGCCAAGGAGTACGTCAAGGGCCCGGACCAGTCGGTGCCGGACTGGGACAACGCCCAGGCGGGCACGATCTTCGAGCAGATGCTCACCGAGCAGCCGAAGATCGCCGGCGTGTTGGCCGCCAACGACGGTCTCGGCAACGCCGCCATCACCGTTCTGAAGAAGAACAACCTCAACGGCAAGGTCCCGGTCACCGGCCAGGACGCCACCGTGCAGGGCCTGCAGAACATCCTCGCCGGCGACCAGTGCATGACGGTCTACAAGGCGATCAAGAAGGAGGCCGACGCCGGCGCCAAGCTCGCCATCGCGCTGGCCCAGGGCGAGAAGCCCACGGCGAGCGGCTCGGTGAAGGACACCGAGAGCGGCGCCGACGTGCCCGCGGTCCTGCTCGATCCGCAGGCCATCTTTCTCGACAACGTCAAGGACGTCGTCGCCGACGGATACGTGACCAAGGACGAGCTGTGCACCGGCGAGTTCGCCGCCAAGTGCACCGAGGCCGGAATCCAGTAACGCGCCGGTGGCGCGGCCGGCGGCCTTCCGCCGGCCGCGCCCCGTATCCGAGGAGCCACACATGACCCCCGTTCTGGAACTCCGCGGGATCGACAAGAGCTTCGGTCCCGTACAGGTCCTGCACGACGTCGCCTTCTCCGTCTACCCCGGGGAGGTGACCGCCCTGGTCGGCGACAACGGCGCGGGCAAGTCCACCCTCGTCAAGTGCGTCGGCGGCATCCACCCGATCGACTCGGGCGACTACCTCTTCGACGGCAAGCCCGTCCAGATCCACAGCCCGCGGGACGCCGCCGATCTGGGCATCGAGATCGTCTACCAGGACCTCGCGCTCTGCGACAACCTCGACATCGTCCAGAACATGTTCCTCGGCCGCGAGCACAAGCGCGGCATCGTGCTCGACGAGGACACGATGGAGGAGATGGCGGCCAGGACGCTGAAGAGCCTGTCGGTCAGGACCGTCAAGTCCATCCGCCAGCACGTCGCCAGCCTCTCCGGCGGCCAGCGGCAGACCGTCGCCATCGCCAAGGCCGTGCTCTGGAACAGCAAGGTCGTCATCCTCGACGAGCCCACCGCCGCACTCGGCGTGGCCCAGACGGCGCAGGTGCTGGAGCTGGTCCGCCGCCTCGCCGACCAAGGCCTGGCCGTCGTGCTGATCTCGCACAACATGAACGACGTGTTCGCCGTGTCCGACCGGATCGCGGCCCTCTACCTCGGCCGGATGGCGGCCCAGGTGAAGACCGCCGACGTCACCCACGCGCAGGTCGTCGAACTGATCACCTCTGGCCGGAGCGGGGACCTCGGCCTCACCAACGGAGTCACGGCATGAGCGCCACCATTTCCCCCGAGCGCAGGGCCGAGGCGCCCTCGATCAGTGCCAACGTCCGCGGCTACGCCGAGCGGGTGCGCGGCGGGGACATGGGCGCGCTGCCCGCCGTGTTCGGCCTGGTGGTGCTCTGCACGGTCTTCGCCGTCCTGAGGCCCTCCTTCCTCACCGCGGGCAACTTCGCCAACCTCCTCACCCAGGGCGCCGCGGTCACGGTGATCGCCATGGGTCTGGTCTTCGTGCTGCTCCTCGGCGAGATCGACCTGTCGGCGGGATTCGCCAGCGGCGTCTGCGCCTCGATCCTGGCGATCATGCTGACCAGCCAGGGCCTGCCCTGGTACGTCGCGGTGGGTGCCGCCATCCTGGTCGGCGTGGTGATCGGCGCCACGCTCGGCTCCATCGTCACCAAACTCGGCATTCCCTCCTTCGTGGTGACCCTCGCCGCCTTCCTGGCCTTCCAGGGGCTCGTCCTGCTGCTGATCAAGGGTGGCACCATCATCGCCATCCGCGACGAGACGATCCTCGCGATCGCCAACAAGAACCTTCCGCCCGCCCTGGGCTGGGGGCTGCTGGCCGCCGGAGTCATCGCCTACGCCGCTCTGCAGTTGCTCCGGGCCCGCAAGCGGGCCGCCCGCGACCTGGTGGCCGACCCGATCTCGCTGATCGCGCTTCGGGTCGTCGCCCTCGCGCTGCTCGGCGGGGTCGCCGTCTACTTCCTCAACGTGGAACGCAGCCGCAACGCGGCGGTCGTCTCGCTCGCGGGCGTGCCGATCGTGGTGCCGGTCATCGTCGTGCTCCTGCTGATCTGGACGTTCGTGCTCCGCCGTACCGCGTTCGGACGCCATCTCTACGCCGTCGGTGGCAACGCCGAGGCCGCGCGCCGGGCGGGCATCAACGTCGACCGGATGAAGATCAGCGCGTTCGTGATCTGCTCCGCCATGGCCGCCGTCGGCGGCATCATCGCGGCCTCCCGGGCCAGCTCGGTCGACCCCAACACCGGCGGCAGCAACGTGCTGCTGTACGCGGTGGGCGCCGCCGTCATCGGCGGCACCAGCCTGTTCGGCGGCAAGGGGCGCGTGCTGGACGCGATCCTCGGCGGCACCGTGGTCGCGGTCATCGAGAACGGCATGGGTCTGATGGGCTACAGCTCCGGCGTGAAGTTCATGGTCACCGGCTCCGTTCTGCTGCTGGCCGCCGGGGTCGACGCTCTGTCTCGCAAGCGGGCGGCCGCCACTGGTCTAAGGTGATCAGCGACCCCGACCCCCCGAAGGAAACCCACGCGATGCGGGCTGGACCCTCCCAAGAGGAGATCAGGCGCCACAATCTCGGCGCGCTGCTCCGCCATGTGCACCTTGGCGGCCCGACCTCGCGAGCGGAGCTCACCAACCGGATGGGGCTCAACCGCAGCACCATCATGGCCCTCACCGCCGACCTGACCGCCGCCGGTCTGGTCAGGGAGGAGCTCCCCAGAGAGACCGGCAGGGCGGGGCGGCCCTCCCTCGTGGTCCGTCCGGAATCGGCGCGGGTCTATGTGTTCGCCCTCGATGTGGGCGTCGACCGGCTGGTCGCCGCCCGCGTGGGCCTGGGCGGCACGATCCTGGACCGGCGCGAGGCGGTACGGCGCCGCGGCCCGTTCGTCCTGGACGAAGTCGTCGGCCCGCTCGCCGGATTCGCCCGGCAGATGCACCGCAAGACCCGTCCGGACACGGTGTGCGTCGGGGTGGCAGCGGCCTTCTCCGGCGGGGTGAGCCGCAGCGACGGGGTCGTCAGGTTCGGGCCGAACATGGGATCGGTGGACGTCCCCTTCGCCGAGGAGATGACCCGCAAGCTGGCTCTCGGCCTGCCGGTGGCGGTGGGCAACGACGCCAACCTCGCCGCCCTCGCCGAGCACACCCGGGGGGTCGGCGTCGGCTGCCGGGACCTCATCTACCTCCACGGAGACGTGGGCATCGGCGGCGGTGTGATCGTCAACGGTCAGCTCCTCGGCGGCCACCAGGGATTCGGCGGCGAGGTCGGGCACATGATCGTCAATCCTAAGGGCCGCCTGTGCGGCTGTGGCTCGCTCGGTTGCCTGGAGGCCGAGGCGGGCGAGCGGGCCGTGCTGGAGGCCGCCGGCCGCTTCGGCGCGCGAATAGGCCGGGACGCGGTCCGAGCCGTGGTCGACGCCGCCGACCGCGGCGACATCGTCGCGCAGGCGGCTCTGAGCCGCGTCGGCGACTGGCTCGGCCTGGGCGTCGCCAACCTCGTCAACGTCTTCAACCCCGAGATGGTCGTCTTCGGCGGAATGCTTCGCGAGGTCTACCTCGGCTCCGCCGCTCAGGTCCGCAGCCGCCTCGCCGTCGACGCTCTGTCCTCCTCACGCGACGGCCTGCGCCTGCGCACCTCGGCCCTCGGCGACGACGCCACCCTTGTCGGCGCCGCCGAGCTGGCGTTCGCCCAGGTCCTCGCCGACCCTCTCGAAGTACTCGCCCGCGCCGGCTCCTGAGGTCCCCTACGGCCCCGCGGCGGGCGCCGGAGACGGAAAAACCGCCGGCACCCCTCCTCGGAAGGAGTGCCGACGGCCGTGGCGCGTTACTTGATCAGGCCCGCCACCAGATGGCGTAGCTCGATATGACCGGACTTGAGCTCGGCCACATCACCCTCGACCCGCTTCATCGAGGTCTCCAGGTTGCCCACGGACCGCTTGACCGAGGCCACGTCGGCTCGGAGTTCCTGTTGTCCGGCCTTGAGTTCGTTCACGTCGGCTCGGAGTTCCTGTTGTCCGGCCTTGAGTTCGTTCACGTCCGTGCGGAGTCCGCTCACATCGGTGCGGAGTTCGTTCATGTCCGTGCGGAGTTCGTTCATGTCCGTGCGGAGCCCGATCATGTCCGTGCGGAGATCGGTCGTGACGGTGTGCAGATCTTTGAGAACCCCGAACATCGCCGACTTCATCACTCTGTCCTCCTCGGAACGTGCCTTGAGCACGGCCACGTCGGTCTCCAGGACCTGCAGGCGTACGGCTGTCGTGTTCAATGCGTTCTTCTCCTCGCCTTTCAACAACGGGGGGACCAGACCTGGTGTTATGGCGCGGAGGGCACTCAGGCGGTGCGACCTAGATTACGCAGAGTCGATGTGCGGTCGCCACTCGTGCCCGGCATGGCGTTACGAACATCCTCCGGCGGAGAGAAGGGGCCATCCCCGGGGTGAAAAACAGCCGCCCGTCGCGCGGCTGTGGGGCGGCGGCGGGCGGCTGGGGAAAGCGGGGACGGGGTCAGGCGACCTTGGACTTGGGGGCGGAGAAGGTGTCGCAGGCGCCGGGGCCCTCCTGGTCGAAGCCGCGCTTGAGCCAGTAGGCGATGTTGGCGGCCTTGCCGTGGGAGGCGGTGTCATAGGCGGCGTTCAGCACGTAGGTGAAGTCGGACTGGCGGCGGCCCAGGGACTGCCAGACGCTGCCGATGAAGGCGCCGCTGAGGCACTCGGCCTGCAGTTCGATCTTGCGGAGTTCCGGCAGGAAGGCCTTGACGTTCTTGTACTTCCTGCCGTCGACGGTGCCCATGATCCCGGAGAGCTGCTGCACGTGGTGGCCGTACTCGTGGGCCATCACCTGGAACAGGAACAGCTCGGTCGACTGGGAGAGGATCGCCGGGCTGAGGAGGAAGGTGATCTTCTTGTTGGCCGGGCAGTAGAGCGCCTGGGCACCCTCGGGGAACTTGCCGCAGCCGGTGGAACGGCCGATCCGGGAGATCGTCTCCAGTCTGGGCTTGGAGAACGGCAGCTTCGCCTTGGTGAACTGGTCCTGCCAGCTCCTGTCGAGACAGTCCATCAGGAACTCGAGGTATACCCGTGAGGAGTCGAGGTCGTCAGGCTTGACGGGCTGCTCCGCGCACTGCTTGAACTCCAACTTCCCGGTCTTGTAGATCGGGTTGTCGGTCAGGGCCCTATTGCCCGTGGGCACCGGCCCGGACTGCTCCGTGACGCCTGCGACCGCCGTACCGGCGAACAACATGCTCGCGAGCACGCCGGACAGCAGGGCGATGAGGGGGATGCGCATGATCCCGAACCCTAATGGAGCAGTAGGTACGGGTAAAGCCGAAATGCGGCCGTACCGGGAGGGTAGGGCCGCATTTCGTTTGCTGTGATCGGCCGAGGGTCAGGCAACCGTACGCGGGGAGGCGGTCCAGGTGTTGCACGCGGACGGCGAACCGGCGTTGAAGCCGCGCTCGAGCCAATAGGCCTGGCTGGGGCCCTTGCCGTGGTCGTTGGTCGGCCAGGTCTTGTGGCCGTTCTGGGTGGTCCACCGGATCATCGCGTCCCAGTGCTCCTGCTCGACCGGCAGGTCGTCGGCGATCTGCCGCAGGAAGGCCGAGCCCAGGCAGTCGGCCTGCAGTTCGAGACGGCGGGAGAAGGCGAGCTTGGCGGAGGTTCTGGCGCGCCAGATGCTCTGGCTGTAGTAGCTCATGACGCCGTCGAGAGTCTGCACGTGGTGGGCGTACTCGTGCGCCATGAACTGGGCGTGGTTGGGGGCGTACGGGTTCTTGAGAACCTCACGGAAGACGCCGATGTAGATGGTCCGGTTGCTGGAGCAGTAGTAACCGCCCGCGCCCTTGGGCCAGCGGCCGCACGGGCTGCTGACCTTGGCGGTGGTGAAACGCAGCCTGGGCTGGGCGAAGGACAGCTTGGCCTTCCTGAACTGGGTCTTCCAGGCGAGGTTGAGGCAGCGGTTGATACGGGACATGAAGGTGCGGTAGGAGGCCGCGCTTCCCGCGCGGATCTGCCCGGCCGCGCAGCGCACGGAGGGCAGCGTGCCGGTCCGGTAGATGGGGTTGGCCGTCGCGGCGGTGCGGCCGCGCGGGGGCGCCTGCTGCTCGGTGGCCGAGCCGGCGGCGGCGGGGACCTTGGCGGTTGACGGAGTGGCGGCGTTCGCAGCACCGACGCCCATGACCAGGGAAAAAGCCAAGGAAGCGACGATGAGTGACGATAGTTGCCTAAAGGGGAGAGTGCTCATGGTGAGGCAAAGGTTATTGCAAGTGTGAATAAAACGTGCAGAATCCCCTTCCCTGGAGGGGGCGCCCGCCGCGCGAACTAGACTCGGTCTGATGCTGACTGGAACAGAGGGGATGATTCCGTGAGCGAGCGGACCGGACGGCCTGGCAGTCTTCTGGAGTCGGTCAAGGGACCACGGGATCTCAAACTGCTGGGGGCGGAGGAGCTGCCGAGGCTCGCCGCCGAGATTCGGGACCTGCTGGTCAGCTCCACGGCTCGGATCGGGGGCCACCTCGGACCCAACCTCGGCGTCGTCGAGCTGACGATCGCCCTGCACCGGGTCTTCGACTCACCGCGCGACCGCCTCCTGTGGGACACCGGCCACCAGGCCTACGTCCACAAGATGCTCACCGGCCGCGCCGGGCAGTTCGACACGCTCCGCCAGGAGGGCGGCCTGTCGGGTTACCCGAGCCAGGCCGAGTCCGAGCACGACATCATCGAGAACTCCCACGCCTCCACCGCGCTGTCCTACGCCGACGGCCTGGCCAAGGCCTACAAACTGCGCGGCGAGGCCGACCGCACGGTCGTCGCGGTGATCGGCGACGGAGCGCTCACCGGCGGCATGGCCTGGGAGGCGCTCAACAACATCGCCGCGCACAAGGACCTACCGCTGATCATCGTGGTCAACGACAACGGTCGTTCCTACTCGCCGACCATCGGCGGCCTCGCCTCCCACCTGGCCTCGCTGCGGGCCACCCAGCGCTACGAGGACGTCCTGGAGTTCGTCAAGGACAACCTGACGAAGGTCCCGCTGGTGGGCCCGCCGATCTACGACGCGCTGCACGGAGTCAAGAAGGGCCTCAAGGACGTCCTGGCTCCTCAGGTCATGTTCGAAGACCTCGGCCTGAAATACATCGGGTTGGTCGACGGCCACGACGAGCAGGCCGTGGAGACCGCGTTGCGCAAGGCCCGCGGCTTCCGCCGCCCGGTCATCGTGCACGTGCTGACCAAGAAGGGCTTCGGCTATTCCTTCGCCGAGAACCACGACGAGGACTGCTTCCACTCGCCGGGCGTCTTCGACCCGCTGACCGGCGAGGAGAAGCCCAAGCCGCACGGCTGGACCAACGTCTTCAGCCAGGAGATCGTACGGCTGGGCGCCGAGCGGCAGGACATTGTGGCGATCACCGCCGCGATGCTCGGCCCGACCGGCCTGATCCCGTTCTCCGAGGCCTACCCCGACCGTCTCTACGACGTCGGCATCGCCGAGCAGCACGCGCTGACCAGCGCCGCGGGCCTGGCGCTCGGCGGCCTCCACCCGGTCGTGGCGCTGTATGCGACCTTCCTCAACCGGGCCTTCGACCAGCTCCTCATGGACGTCGCCCTGCACCGGCTGCCGGTCACGGTCGTGCTCGACCGGGCGGGTGTCACCGGTGACGACGGCGCGAGCCACAACGGCATGTGGGACCTGTCCATCCTCCAGGTCGTCCCGGGCCTGGCGATCGCGGTCCCGCGCGATGAGCCGCGCCTGCGCGAGCTGCTGGCCGAGGCGGTGGAGGTCGACGACGGCCCCACCGTCGTCCGCTACCCCAAGGGGCCGGTCTCGGCCGAGGTCGAGGCGGTCGGGCAGCTCGGCGGGATGGACGTGCTGCGCGCGGGCGATCCCGACGTGCTGATCGTGTCCGTCGGCCCGATGGCCGAGCTGTGCCTGGAGGCCGCCGCCCTGCTCGACGCCCAGGGGATCTCCACGACCGTGGTGGACCCGCGCTGGGTCAAGCCGCTGGATGAGGCACTGGTGCTGGCCGCCGGTGCGCACAAGCTGGTCGTGGTGGTCGAGGACAACGGCCGGGTGGGCGGCGTCGGCGACGCGGTCGCCCGGATGCTGCGCGATGCCGACGTGGACGTCCCGGTGCGCACCTACGGCATCCCGCAGCGCTTCCTGGATCACGCCAAGCGGGCGAAGATCCTCGGTGAGATCGGCCTGAACTCGCAGGACATCGCCCGCGAGATCACCGAGGCGGTGGCGAAACGCTCTGCGGTGCTGGAGAACCATCCGGCTCGCTGACCCTCGCCGTCCTGCTCGCGCGGGCCCGCCGGCCGATCACGGCGAGGCCCGCGACCAGGATGGCGACGCATCCGGCGATCGGCACCGTCAGGTGCTCGTTCTCCCGGACGAACTCGCCGGCCAGGGAGCCGAGCACCAGATAGGTGGTCACCCACGCCGCGCTGCCTGCCAGCGCCCAGCGGATGAACCGGGCATACGGCATGCCGAGGGTCCCGGCGAGGATCGGGGTCAGCGAGTTGACCACGGGCAGGAAGTAGGCGGCCGCGAGAGCGGGGCCGCTGCCCGTGCCGGTGGCCAGCCGCTCGGCCCGGGCCCAGCGGTGCTCGCCGATCCACCGCCCCACCCTGCTGTGACGGACGCGTGAGCCGTACCGGCGGCCGATCAGCCAGCCGCCGGTGGCGCCCAGGTAACACCCGGCCATCCCGGCGACGGCCGCCACCGCGATCTCGGCGGGGCCGGTCAACGCGGTGCCCGCCACGACGATCGCCGCGTCTCCGGGGAGCACGGCTCCGATCAGCAGGGAGCCGTCCAGCGCCAGCACCGCCAGCAGCACCGCGCCGACCAGATATGGGTCCAATTGGCCAAGCATGTCCAAGAGCATAACTCGATGGTGTCGTGCCGGGGAGGCGAGGGCATCGGGACTTTCCCCTAAAGAACCCCGAGTTCACCGTTCAGCCATTGATCAGATGGGCATGACTCGATCTGTGGGGGATAGAGACTCCGGATGGTCAAGGGGGATCCATGGAGGTTTTCCGCGTCAAGTCGATAGAGCAGTCGATCCTGGACACCGAAGAGCCCGAGCATCGGCTGCGTAAGGATCTCTCCGCACTGGACCTGACCGTCTTCGGCATCGGCGTCATCGTGGGCACCGGCATCTTCGTGCTCACCGGTCGGGTCGCGCGCGACCTGGCGGGACCCGCGGTCGCCCTGTCGTTCGTGGCCGCCGGGATCGTCTGCGCGCTGGCCGCGCTCTGCTACGCCGAGTTCGCCTCCACCGTGCCGGTGGCCGGATCGGCCTACACCTTCTCCTTCGCCACGCTCGGCGAGTTCCCCGCCTGGATCATCGGCTGGGACCTGACGCTTGAGATGGCGCTCGGCGCCGCGGTCGTCGCGGTCGGCTGGTCGGGCTATCTGACCTCACTGCTGCTGTCCATGGGGATCGTCCTGCCCAAGTCGATCGCCGGGGAGGGGGCGACCTTCAACCTGCCCGCGGCGCTGGTCGTGCTGGCGCTCACCGCCATCCTGGTCGCCGGGGTCAAGCTCTCCTCCCGCTTCAACCTCGTCGTCGTCACGATCAAGATCGCGGTGGTCCTGCTCGTCATCGTGGCGGGACTGTTCTTCATCAACACGGCCAACTACAGCCCGTTCATCCCGCCGTCCAAGCCCACCCCCGCGGTGGGGGGCCTGGCCGCGCCACTGATCCAGGTGCTGTTCGGGATCACGCCGGTCGCCTTCGGTGTGCTGGGCATCTTCAGTGCCGCGGCGATCGTGTTCTTCGCCTACATCGGCTTCGACGTGGTCGCCACCGCCGCCGAGGAGACCCGCAACCCGCGGCGCGACCTGCCGATCGGCATCATCGCCTCGCTGGTCATCTGCACGCTGCTGTACGTCGCGGTCTCCCTGGTCGTCGTCGGCATGCAGCCCTACTCGCAGCTCAGCGAGGCCGCGCCGCTGGCCGACGCGTTCAAGGCGGTAGGCCAGACCTGGGCGGCGACGCTCATCAGCATCGGCGCCCTGGCCGGCCTCACCACCGTCGTGATGATCCTCATGCTCGGCCAGTCGCGGGTGCTGTTCGCGATGTCACGGGACAACCTGCTGCCGCGCGGGCTGTCGAAGGTCCACCCGAGGTTCGGCACGCCGTACCGGATCACCATCCTGATGGGCGTCATCGTCGCGATCCTGGCGGGGCTGGTGCCGCTGTCGACGATCGCCGAACTGGTCAACATCGGCACGCTGTTCGCGTTCGTGGTCGTCTCGATAGCGGTGGTCATCCTCCGGCGCACCCGGCCCGACCTCCCGCGTTCCTTCCGCACCCCGCTGGTCCCGCTGGTGCCGATCCTGTCGGTGCTGGCCTGCCTCTACCTGATGCTCAACCTGCCGGTGGAGACCTGGCTCAGGTTCGCCATATGGATGGTCATCGGCATCGTCGTCTACGCCACCTACGGCTATCGCCACAGCCGGGTGGCGCGCTTCTCACCGGTCCGCAGGTAGTCCGCGGCCCGCCTCCCGCGCGCCGCGGCCCGGCGGGCACGGCCCGAGGAGCCGCCCGGTGTGGCTTCGTCGGGCCGGGCGGTCAGGTGGGCCGGCGCTCAGATGTGGAAGAGGGGACCGGTGAGGGCGGTCATCTCGCAGCGGTTGTCGTAGGTCCTGCCGAACCATACAGGCCTGCCCTCCCAGGTGCCGGAGGCCTGTACGGTGTGCGGAACGTACTCGTCGGGACAGATCATGTCGATGTCATAGGTGAGTTTCGACAGGTCGCCGCCGACCTTGCCGACCAGGCCGCAGGCCGTGGTGGGGTCGGGATGGCCGCCGGCCTGTCCGTCGCACGCGAGCCGGACGCTCCTGGCCGGGCCGCCGGCGACGGAGAGGGTGAGCGTCAGGGACGATACGGGCCCGGGGAGAGGCGAGGCGTTCGAGGGAAGCCCACCGGTGGGCGGCGCGGTCGCGGGAAGCGCGTTGGTGGGCGGCGCGGTCGTGGGCAGCGCGGTCCCGAAGGCGAACGCCGCCGCCACAGAGACGATCTTGACGATTCTCACATGAGGGGTGATTCCCCGTCCGGGCAACGGCCCGACCCTCTTTCGGCAAAGGATCGGCCGGTTCTCCGGTCGTAGGTCCGGACGCCTCCCCCCGCCCCGTTACCGTTCCCGGTTCCCGGAGCGGGGGAGGGCCGACGCCCGCGAGAGCGGGGCCGCGGACGCTAGGCGGGGACGGAGGCCACGCCCGGGGGCAGGAAGCGCGGCTCGGCGATCCCGGCGCGGTCCAGGTAGGGGGTGATGCCGCCCAGGTGGAACGGCCAGCCGGCGCCGAGGATCATGCACAGGTCGATGTCCTGGGCCGCCGCGACCACGCCCTCGTCGAGCATGATGCGGATCTCCTCCGAAAGCGCCCGCAGCGCGCGCAGCCGTACCTCCTCGGCGCTCGACGGGGAGGTGCCGCCGGAGAAGAAGGCCACCGCCTCGGCGTCCAGCGAGAAGTCCGGCGCGTAGACGCCCGGCTTGCCCGCCGCCACCAGCCTGGCGAGGTTGTCCGACACGCCGTAGCGGGACGGGAAGGCGGCGTGCATGGTCTCGGCGACGTGCAGCGCGACGGCCGGGCCGACGAGTTGCAGCAACGCGAACGGGGTCATCGGCAGGCCGAGCCCGTCCAGCGCGTGGTCGGCGACCTCCAGGGGGGTGCCCTCGTCGACGGCGCCGATGACCTCGCCCATGAACCGGGTCAGGATCCGGTTGACCACGAACGCGGGCGCGTCCTTGACCAGTACGGACGACTTCTTCAGGGACTTGCCGACCGCGAAGGCCGTGGCCAGCGTCGCGTCGTCGGTCTCGGCGCCTCGGATGATCTCCAGCAGCGGCATCACGGCGACCGGGTTGAAGAAGTGGAAGCCCACCACCCGCTCGGGGTGCCGCAGCGAGGAGGCCATCTCGGTGAGCGAGAGCGAGGAGGTGTTGGTGGCCAGCACGCATTCGGCGGAGACGACCTCCTCCACCTCGGCGAACACCTTCTGCTTGACCTTCAGGTCCTCGAAGACGGCCTCGATGACGAAGTCGGCGTCGGCGAACGCGTCCTTGGTAAGCGAGCCGGTCACCAGGGCCTTGAGCCGGTTGGCCTGGTCGCCGGAGATGCGGCCCTTGCCCAGCAGCTTGTCGACCTCGGCATGGACGTAGCCGACACCCTTGTCCAGCCGGGCCTGGTCCAGGTCGGTCAGCACGACCGGGACCTCCAGGCGGCGGGCGAACAGCAGCGCCATCTGGGAGGCCATCAGGCCCGCGCCGACGACGCCGACCTTGGTGACCTTGCGGGCCAGCGCCTTGTCCGGGGCTCCGGCGGGCTTCTTGGCCCGGCGTTGCACCAGGTCGAAGGAGTAGAGGCCGGCGCGCAGCTCGTCGCCCATGAGGAGGTCGGCCAGGGCCTGGTCCTCGGCGTCGAAGCCCTCGTCGCGTGAGGCGGTGCGGGCCAGCTCGATCAGCTCCAGCGCCCGGTAGGGAGCGGGGGAGGCGCCGTGCAACTTCATGTCGAGCAGGAAGCGGGCATCGGCGACGGTCTTGGACCAGTCCTCGGCGGTGTGGTCGGTGCGGGAGACGGTCACCTCGCCGCGCAACACCCGGGCCGCCCAGCGCAGCGACTCCTCCAGGAAGTCGGCGGGCTCGAACATCGCGTCGGCGACGCCGGCCGTGAAGGCGTCCCGACCCTTGATCATGCGGTTCTGCGAGAGCGGGTTCTCGATGATCAGCTTGATGGCGGCGGCCGGGCCGATCAGGCGGGGCAGGAGCTGGGTGCCGCCCCAGCCGGGCACCAGGCCGAGGAAGCACTCGGGCAGGGCCACCGCGGGCACGCCGGAGGAGATGGTCCGGTAGGTGCAGTGGAGGGCGACCTCCAGGCCGCCGCCCATCGCCGCGCCGTTCACGAAGGCGAACGACGGCACCTCCAGTTCGCCGAGGCGGCGGAACACCGCGTGACCCAGGCTGCCGATCTGCAGCGCCTGCTCCCGCTCGGCGACCGTGGCGGCACCCTTGAGGTCGGCGCCCACGGCGAAGATGAACGGCTTGCCGATGACGCCCACGGCCGCCAGGTCCGCGCGGCCCGCGATCGAGTCGAGGGCCTCGTCCAGACAGGTGAGGCCCCCGGGGCCGAACGTGGACGGCTTGGTGTGGTCGAAGCCGTTGTCCAGCGTGATCAGCGCCATGGTGCCCGCGCCGTACGGCAGCTCCACGTCGCGGACGAACGCCCGGGTGACGACCTCGTCGGCGAAGAGTTCCTTGATGTCCGTCACTTCTTACCTTCCCAGCCCAGGTTCTCCCAGATGACCGTTCCGCCCATGCCCATGCCGACGCACATCGTGGTCACGCCGTACCGGACGTCGGGGCGCTCGCCGAACTCGCGCGCGAGCTGCGTCATCAGCCGCACGCCCGAGGAGGCCAGCGGGTGGCCGAAGGCGATCGCACCGCCGTAGGGGTTCACGCGGGCGTCGTCGTCGGCGATGCCGAAGTGCTCCAGGAAGGCCAGCACCTGCACGGCGAAGGCCTCGTTGATCTCGAACAGGCCGATGTCGGAGATGGAGAGCCCGGCCAGGCGCAGCGCCCGCTCGGTGGACGGGATCGGGCCGACGCCCATGACCTCGGGATCCACGCCGGCGAAGGCGTAGGAGACCAGGCGCATCTTGGGCGCCAGGCCGAGCTCCTCGGCGACGTCGGAGGCGGCCACGATGCAGCCGGTCGCACCGTCGTTGATTCCGGAGGCGTTGCCCGCGGTGACCCGGCCGTGCGGCCGGAAGGGGGTCTTCAGCGTGGCGAGCCCCTCCAGGGTGGTGCCGGGGCGGGGGGCCTCGTCGGCGGTGGCCAGGCCCCAGCCCTTCTCCGCCGACCGCGTGGCCATCGTGACCAGATCGGGCTGGATCCTGCCGTCGGCGTAGGCCTTGGCGACCTTCTCCTGAGAGGCGAGGGCGAAGGCGTCCGCGCGCTTCTTGGTGATGGTCGGGTAGCGGTCGTGCAGGTTCTCCGCGGTCATGCCCATGACCAGGGCGGAGCCGTCCACGAGCTGCTCGGCCAGGAAGCGGGGGTTGGGGTCCACTCCCTCGCCCATCGGGTGGCGGCCCATGTGCTCGACGCCGCCGGCGATGGCGACGTCGTAGGCGCCGAAGGCGATGCCCCCGGCGACCGAGGTCACGGCGGTCATGGCGCCGGCGCACATGCGGTCGATCGAGTAGCCGGGCACGCTCTTGGGCAGTCCGGCCAGCACCGCGGCCGAGCGGCCGATGGTCAGGCCCTGGTCGCCGATCTGCGTGGTGGCCGCGATGGCCACCTCGTCGACGCGATCGGGCGGCAGGTTCGGATTACGCCGAATCAGCTCGCGGATGACGCGGATCACCAGGTCGTCGGCGCGCGTCTCGGCGTACAGGCCCTTGGGGCCCGACTTGCCGAAGGGCGTGCGCACACCGTCGACGAATACGACGTCACGAGAGGAAGGCACGGGGTTCGCTCCTCGTTGCTGGGTGGCTTCCCGCCTATGCTACTGGTCGGTAACAACCTCTCGCGCGGTCAGGGTGTCGGGTCCGTCGAGAGTGAACGCGCGCCGGCCGGACGCCCGCTCCCGTCGTTGACGGGGAGATGGCGGGGAGAGGTGCGGAGGATTGCCGCGGAGGGGCGGGAACGGCGGCGCCCGCCCGGTGAAGGCGGTTATGATGCGGCCCGCCGGACCCGATCGTGGGGCCGGAATGCCCGAGGCGCGCAGGGGGCATCTCTGGCAGACTGGGAAATCGCTTTCCTGGAGGTCGTCGGTGGTCACGCTTGAGGATGTCGCCCGGCAGGCGGGTGTCTCGCTCGCCACGGCGTCGAGAGTGCTCAACGGAAGCGCCCGGCAGGTGGGGGCATCGCTGCGCGCCAAAGTGGAGCTGGCCGCCGCCCAGCTGGGCTACCGGACCAACGTGGCCGCGCAGACACTGGCCCGGGGAGCCAGCAACGTGATCGGGCTCGTGGTCCACGACCTCACCGACCCCTACTTCGCCACGCTCGCCGACGGGGCCATGCGGGTGGCCGAGGGCCAGGGGCTCGTGGTCATGGTCGGCACCACGCACCGGGATCCGGAACGGGAGATCGCCTACGTCTCGACCCTGAACGCGCAACGGGTCCGAGCCGTGCTGCTCGCCGGCTCCCGGATCGCCGACCCCCGGCTGACCCGCAGGCTCCGCGAGGAGCTCGACCGCTACCGGGAGACCGGCGGCCGGGTGGCGTGCGTCGGCCAGAGCCTGCTCGGAACGGACACGGTGGTGCCGGGCAATCGCGAGGGCGCCGCCGCGCTGGCCCGGGCCCTCGCCGGACTGGGGCATCGGCGCTTCGCCGTGCTCGCGGGTCCCGCCGGTCTGATCACGGCTCGTGACAGGACGGCAGGGTTCACCGAGGCGCTCACCGGGCTCGGCCTGTCCGCGCCGCAGATCGTGCACGGCTCCTTCGACCGTGACGGCGGTTACGCGGCGGCGGCCGAGGTCTCCGGCACCACATGCGTGTTCGCGGTCAACGACGTGATGGCGGTGGGCGCGCTGGCGTCCTTCCGCGATCGGGGGGTCCGGGTGCCGGACGACGTCTCGGTGGCCGGATTCGACGACATCGCCACCCTGCGGGACCTGGTTCCGGCCCTGTCCACGGTACGGCTGCCGCTGGCCGACATGGGCGCCCGCGCGCTGGAGCTGGCGCTCGACACGACCCAGGAGGTACGGATCGAGCCCGTGGCGGGCGAGGTGGTCCTGCGGGAGAGCACCCGAGGGCCGGCCTGAGACGCCGCCCGGGCGCTCCGGTCCGACGCTCCGCCCGGGCGCTCCGGTCCGACGCTCCGCCCCGGCGCTCCGGTCCGATGCTCCGGCTCACCCTCCGGTCCGATGCTCCGGCTCACCCTCCGGTCCGATGCTCCGGCTCACCCTCCGGTCCGATGCTCCGGCTCACCCTCCGGTCCGATGCTCCGGCTCCGCCCCGAGGCTAGGCGAACATGAGCTCGAACCTGGCCTTGATCCTCGACAGCACCTCGTCGGGGTCGGCGGCCCACACGTCGGCGTTGAAGATCTCCACCTCGATGTCCCCGGTGTAGCCCGCTTCGGCCACCGCCTCGTTCAGGGGTGCGAAGTCGATCACGCCGTCACCCATCACGCCCCGGCCGAGCAGCACGTCGGCCGGCAGCGGGGACAGGAAGTCGCACACCTGGTAGCCGGCGATCCGCTCTGCGGCCCTGGCGATCTGCGCCAGGACCTGCGGGTCCCACCAGATGTGGAAGGTGTCGACGACGACGCCGACCTGCTCCACCGGGTACGGCTCGGCCAGGTCCAGGGCCTGGCCGAGGGTGGACAGCACGGCCCGGTCGGCGCAGTACATGGGGTGCAGCGGCTCCAGGGCCAGCCTGACCCCGCGCTCACCGGCGTAGGGAGCCAGGACGGCCAGCGCCTCGGCGACCCGCTCCCGGGCGCCTGCCAGGTCGCGGGAGATCGTGCCGACGGGCTCGCCGGGAACCACGCCCGGCAGACCCCCGACCACCATGACCAGGCACGCGGCGCCCAGCACCGCGGCCTCGTCGATCGCCCTGCGGTTGTCGTCCAGCGCGTCCCCCGAGGTCAGGAAGCCGCCCCGGCACAGCGACGACACCCGCAGCCCGGCGTCCGCGACCAGCTTCACGGTCTCCTCCAGCCCCTGCTCGGCGACGTTCTGCCGCCACAGGCCGATGGCCTCGACGCCATGCCGTACGCATCCGTCGACGGCCTCGGCCACCGACCAGCGCCTGGTCGTCCACTGGTTCAGCGCGAAACGGCTCACGGCCCGCCCTCTCCCGTCTCGTCCGCTCATCGTCCGTGCACCGCCAGCAGCGACCTCATCCGGGAGACCGCCAGGTCCGGGTCGGCCAGCAGCCCGGCCCGGTCGGCCAGGCGGAACACCTCGGCCAGGTGGGGCAGCGACCGGGCCGCCTGGGCGCCGTTGACCATGCTGAAGGCGTCCTGGTGGCCGTTGAGCCAGGCGAGGAAGACGATGCCGGTCTTGTAGTTGTAGGTCGGAGCCTCGAAGATCTTCCGCGAGAGGGCGACCGTCGGGTTCATGATCTCGTCGTACCCTTCGAGGTCGCCCGCGTCGAGCGACTGCAGCGCCGCCGCGGCGGCCGGGGCGATCGCGTCGAAGATGCCCAGCAACGCGTGACTGCCCGACTTGATCAGCGAGGGATAGTTGAAGTCGTCGCCGGTGTACAGCCTGACGCCTTCGGGCAGCGCCGCGCGCAACCCGATCTCGTGGTCGGCGTCCAGTAGTGAGACCTTGACGCCGTCCACCATCGGCGCGTGCTCGGCGATCAGGGCCAGGAACGACGCGGTCGCCTCGGCCACGTCCCCCGAACCCCAGTAGCCGGCGAGGTGAGGGTCGAACATCTCGCCCAGCCAGTGCAGGATCACCGGCCGGTCGACCTGGGAGAGCAGCCTGCCGTAGACCGCGTGGTAGTCCTCGGGGCCGCGCGCGATCCGGGCGAGCTGGCGGCTGGCCATGATGATGACGCCGGCGCCCGCGTTCCGCACGGTCTCGATCTGCTCGGTGTAGGCGGCCACGACCTCGTCCGGCGTCCCGGCCCCGGGTGCGTGGTCGGTGCCCGCGCCGCAGGCCACCAGCGTGGCCGGGTCGCCGAAGGCCTTCGCCTCGGCGGCGCTGCGCTCGATGAGCTCCCGGGTGGCCGCCCAGTCCAGGCCCATGTTTCGTTGCGCGGTGTCCATGGCGTCGGCGACCCGCAGGCCGTAGGACCACAGATGGCGACGGAATCGCAGCGTGGCGTCCCAGTCGACGGCGGCGGGGGAGCCGGGGGTGTTGTCGCCGAGCGGGTCGGCCACGACGTGGGCGGCGGCGTAGACGACGCGGCCGCGGGCGGGGCCGGCGGGCCTGGCCCAGGTCACCGGCTCACGCAGGGCGTGCTCCCCGCCGGGCAGTGTGATCCTCATCACGGCTCCACCGGCAGGCGGCGGCCCTCGGCCGAGGAGCGCAGGCCCAGCTCGGCCAGGCGGACACCCCGCGCGCCGGAGGCGAAGTCGTGGGGGAACGGGGCGTCCTCGATCACGTGCCGGACGAACATCTCCCACTGGACCTTGAAGCCGTTGTCGAACTCGGCGTTGTCGGGCACCTCCTGCCAGTCGTCGCGGAAGCGCGCGGTGACGGGGAGGTCGGGGTTCCAGACCGGCTTGGGGGTGGTGGCGCGGTGCTGGACGCGGCAGTTGCGCAGGCCGGCGACCGCGCTGCCGTGCGTGCCGTCCACCTGGAACTCCACCAGTTCCTCCCGGTTCACCCGGACGCTCCAGGAGGAGTTGATCTGGGCCACGATGCCGTTGTCGAGCTCGAAGACGCCGTAGGCGGCGTCGTCGGCGGTGGCCGGGTAGGTCCGGCCCTCCTCGTCCACCCGCTCCGGGATGTGGGTGACGGCCTGGGCGTAGACCGACCGGACCCGGCCGAACAGGTTCTCCAGCACGTAGGCCCAGTGCGGGAACATGTCCAGCACGATGCCGCCGCCGTCCTCGGCCCGGTAGTTCCACGAGGGGCGCTGCGCATCCTGCCAGTCACCCTCGAAGACCCAGTAGCCGAACTCGCCGCGCACCGACAGGATCCGGCCGAAGAAGCCGCCGTCGATCAGGCGCTTGAGCTTGAGCAGGCCCGGCAGGAAGAGCTTGTCCTGCACGACGCCGTTCTTCACGCCCCTGACGGTCGCGGCCTCGGCCAGCGCCAGCGCGTCCTCGACGGTCTCGGCGGTCGGCTTCTCGGCGTAGACGTGCTTGCCGGCGTCGATGGCCTTCAGCACGGCCTTCACCCTGGCCTGGGTGACCTGGGCGTCGAAATAGATGAGGTTGTCGTCGTCGGCCAGGGCCGCGTCGAGGTCGGTGGTCCAGTCGGTGATGCCGTGGTCGGCGGCCAGCTTCGCGAGCTTGCCGGGGCTGCGGCCCACCAGCACCGGCCTGAGCGTGACCCGGCCGCCGTCGGACAGCGTCACGCCGCCCTGCTCGTTGATGGCCAGAACCGATCGGACCAGGTGCTGGCGGTAGCCCATGCGACCGGTGACACCGTTCATCACGATGCCGATGCTTTGCGGGGACATCTTCGTGAGCCTCCTATGGAAAGCGCTTTCCCAGTTACCGTACGGCAGGCCATGGAAACTGGGCAAGCGTTTACCGGACGGTCGGGCAGGGCCGGGTCATGGCGTCGTCACGGCGTCGGTGGGGCCGAACGGGCCGACGTCCTCGTTGCGGGGCGTGCCGGACCGGACGCGCCGCATGGTCTCCGGCCGGTCGTCCGACCGGCGCCCGCGATCACGGATGCCGGTTTCGGCGGTGAGGTGGTCGTCCTGGCCGACGCCGACGCGACCCGGCGACGAGCCGACCCCAGCGTCGACCCCGCCGCCGCCGCCGCCGCCGCCGCCGACGCGACCCGACCCCGCCGCCGAGGCTGAGGCTGAAGCGGCCGCCGGACGGCCGGCCGAGGATCGTCGTCCGCTCGGTCGGCAGCGCCGTTTCGCGTAGGGGGCGATCATTCAGCCGGATCGGGATGCATGGTCGCCAAAAAGGCATGAGCCTGCATGCCATACACAAAATGCGAAAATCGGCGAATATCACCGAATCCATGGTGGAAAAGGCCGTGAGGGCGGCCCTGCTTGACGTATTCCGAAGGTGTCAGCGCGGCGTCCCGGCACGCGGTCGCGCGAACCACGACCCGCCGACGAATCGACCCGGACGAACCCGCGTCGCATTGCACCCGAGACGTATCGGGGAGGGCTTTCGGCACCGCCGAATCACACATCGCACCCGAGACGTACCGGGAGGACTTTCGGCGTCGCCGAATCAGATCTCGCCCTTGGTCTCCAGCCGGATCAGCGCTTTGGCCATCGGGTGGGCGGTCAGGCCGATCTGCCAGGGGCGGGCTCCCAGCTCACGCAGCCGCGCCGCGACGGACTCCTCGTCGATGACCGAGGGCGGCTCCCAGGTCAGGCGCCGCACGGCGTCGGGCTGGACCAGGTTCTCCGTCGGCATGTGGTGCTCGTCGGCGAGCGCGGCCACCACGGCTCTGGCGGCGGCCAGCCGCCGGGCGGCGATCGGGTCACGGTCCATCCACCGGTTGGCGGGCGGCGGCCCATCACCCGGTGTGCTGGGCTGCGGGAGCTCCGACTCCGGCAGCGCGCGCGCCTTGCCGATCGCGGCCAGCCAGTCGCGCAGGTGGCGGCGGGCGCTGCGGCCGGTGAACGGCGGGATCTCGGTGAGCGCCTTGGTGGTGCGGGGTAGCTCCAGGGCGGCGGTGACGATCGCCGAGTCGGGGAGGACCCGACCGGGCGCCAGATCCGACTCGCGGGCGAACTCGTCGCGGAGCGTCCACAGCTCCCGGACCACGGCCAGCCCGCGCAGTGAGCGGACCTTGTGGATTCCGGAGGTGCGCCGCCACGGATCCGAGCGCGGCGCGGGGCTCTTGTGGGCCAGCACAGCGGCGAACTCCTCCCGCGCCCACGGCAGCTTCCCGCTGGACTCCAGCTCCTCGTGGAGGGCGTCCCGCAGCTCGATCAGGACCTCGACGTCGAGCGCCGCGTAGCGCAGCCAGTCTTCCGGCAGGGGGCGGGTGGACCAGTCGGCGGCCGAGTGCCCCTTCTCCAGCTTGAGCCCGAGGACGTTCTCCACCATCATGCCGAGCCCGACCCGTTCGTAGCCGAGCAGCCGCCCGGCCAGCTCGGTGTCGAACAGCTTCCGCGGGTGAAAACCCAGCTCGGCCAGGCAGGGAAGGTCCTGGGAGGCCGCGTGCAGCACCACCTCCGTGTCGGTCAGCGCCGCGTCGAGCTCCGACAGGTCGGGGCAGCGGGTCGGATCGATCAGCGCGCTGCCCGCGCCCTCCCGGCGCAGCTGCACCAGATAGGCGCGGCCGCTGTAGCGGTAGCCGGAGGCTCGCTCGGCGTCCACGGCGACCGGGCCGGCGCCCTCGGCGAAGGCGCGCACGACATGCGCGAGGTCGGCCGGATCCTCGACGACGGGCGGAATTCCCTCCCGCGGCTCCAGCAGCGGAACGATGGTTGTCTCGTCGGTCACGTTCGGAAGGACTCCGGATCTTCGCGACGGCGTGGCGGCAGGGTCGCCACGTCGGGTGGCAGGGGTGGTATACCCGCCGCGAGGCACATCAGATCGCACCAGGCGGCGACATGGCCGGAAAGGTCTTCCTCCAGCGGAGACCAGGAGGCGCGCAGCTCCAGCTCCGTGGTCACCGGGTCCTCGGCCTTGTTGCCGAAGCCTTCGGAGACCGCCCGGGTGACCGTCCCGCCGGCGGCGGTGTAACCGGCGCCGTGTGCGTCGAGCGACTCGGTGAGCCAGCTCCACGCGACGGGGCCGAGCAGCGGATCCTCGGTGATCTCCAGCTCCATGTCCGCCCGGACATAGGCGACCAGGCGGAACGGCCCGTCCCAGCCGCGTTGGCCGTCCGGGTCGAAGAGCATGATGAGGCGGCCGACCGCCAGCTCGTCGTCGTCGCGATAGACCGACGCGCCGATGGCAGCCGAGTAGGGGGCCAGGCGCTGGGGCGCCGGGATGTCCTCCAGCTCGATCTCCGGTCTGACCTCGGTGGGGCGCAGGGTAGCCGCCGCGCGCCGGAAAGCGGCGGGTGCGGGCGGTGCGTCACCGAGGGTCATATCGGAAGCGTAGGTCGGAACTGAGCGCATTGGGACCACTGGGGTGTGTGTAGGAGCCATTGGAGCCAATCAAGCCACTGCCATCGATCGGCGCAGAACGGACGCGCCCTCATCGCCGGGGACCCCGAGGAACAGCGTGTGACCGCACTCGACGCAGGCCCACTCGGGGCATCGGTCCGGTTCGTGGCCGTCGGAACAGGGCGGCTGCTCGAAAACCCGCTCGGCGGCACAGGTAGCACAGTGCTCACCGCGGCGTTCGGGTGAACTCCACATCGTGGACATCGCACGGGCCTTTCGTCGGGTCGTGGTCCGACGTTGGCACGTCGCGCCGACAATTCCGCGCAACGTGCTCGGCGTGTCCCGAAAGTGGTGCCGGAATCGATGCCGCGCGGTGACTTGACGAACATTTGGACCAGCCGGGGGCCGTGCCAGGTTCATCAATGGGAGGAACTGTACCCGTAAACATGATCGCTTCGTGCCTCCGGCGTCGCCGGAGGCGTGCCGACATCGGTTTCTGGCGGACGAAGCACTCGAAACCGGCAGAACCTGATCCTCGTCATGACTTGAAACTGTCTGGGCGTTCTTACCGGTGATCTCATTGAATAACCGGTGATTTCATACCGAGAAACCCGGCTAATGGCCTTGGTGAGCGGACCGCGCCCCCGACGTGGCACCCTGGGAGGGTGACTCCCGAGCCAGCCGACTCTCCGTTCCTGCGCGCCTGCCGCCGCCTGCCCGTCTCCCACACGCCCGTGTGGTTCATGCGCCAGGCCGGCCGCTCGCTGCCCGAATACCGGGCCGTTCGCGGAGGCGTGCCGATGCTCACCGCGTGCGCCACCCCCGACCTGATCGTGGAGATCACGCTGCAGCCGATCCGGCGCTACGGCGTGGACGCCGCCATCTTCTTCAGCGACATCGTGGTGCCGCTGAAGGCGATCGGGATCGATCTCGACATCAAGCCCGGCGTCGGCCCCGTGGTGGCCGAGCCGATCAGGGACGCCGCCGCGATCGAGAAGCTGCGCCCGCTCGAGCCCGATGACGTCTCCTACGTCACCGAGGCCGTCCGGGCGCTGACCGGCGAGCTGGGCCCGACCCCGCTCATCGGTTTCGCGGGCGCGCCGTTCACCCTGGCCTCCTATCTCATCGAGGGCGGCCCCTCCAAGAACCACGACCACACCAAGGCGATGATGTACGGCGAGCCGCACCTGTGGCACGCCATGATGGAACGGCTGACCGAGATCACCCTCGGCTTCCTGCGCGTCCAGGTCGCCGCCGGAGCCTCGGCCGTCCAGCTCTTCGACTCCTGGGTCGGCGCCGTCGCCCCCGACGACTACCGCGAGTTCGTCCTCCCCTACACCAGCCGTATCTTCGCCGGCCTGGCCGGCCTGGAGGTCCCGCGCATCCACTTCGGCGTCGGCACCGGAGAGCTGCTCGGTCTGCTCGGTGAGGCCGGGGCCGACGTGGTCGGCGTCGACTGGCGGGTCCCGCTCGACGAGGCGGCTCGGCGGGTCGGGCCGGGCAAGGCGCTGCAGGGCAACCTCGACCCGGCGACGCTGTTCGCCCCATGGGAGGTCGTCGAGCGCCGCGCCGGTGAGATCCTCGCCCGCGGGGCCAAGGCCGAGGGCCACATCTTCAACCTGGGCCACGGCGTGCCGCCCGGCGCCGACCCCGACCAGCTCGCCCGCCTGACGGACTTCGTGCACCAGACCTCCGCCCGCTAGCTGTATTGACCACGAACGTTGTGGACAGCATGGCTTGATCAATAGCGAAGACCTCCGATGCGGTGGAGGCGCCCGAGCTCCGTACCGCACACGGAGGCCTTCGAGTCCCGGCCCCTTGACCAGCCGCTCGCCGGCGGTTCAGCGAGCCCGGTAGACGGCGCTGAGCTTGGCGGTCGCCTTCCTGGCGGCGCGGAGCGTGGTGGCCCAGTCGCCGGTGCCGGAGACGTCGGTGTGCTGGATCACGGTCACCGCCGACTTCACCCGGATCACGGCGATGTCGTTGGTCACGCCGTAGCCGGACATCCGGAAGGCATGGGCCGCCTCACCCAGCCGGCCCAGCGACCTGCGGGTGATCGCGGTCCCGGCCGACAGCACGATCCCGCGCGAGCCGTCGCAGCGCGCGGCCACGGCCCCGGCCGCGGCGGTCATCCGGGCGAGCCCGGCGCCGCCTCCCGTGGCGATGCCCTGGGTGAGGGTCCTGCCGCCGATGCCCACCAGTAGCGCGCTCGGTCGGCGGCCGGCGAACGCCTCGTCGAAGCGGCGCAGCGCGGCGCGGCAGGTCGCCCTCTCCAGAGGGATGGCGCCGATCGCCGACAGGCTCGCGGGAGCGTGGCCGCCGTGGAAGCCCCGGCCGAGGTCACCCGCGGTCAGCAGGGCCGACTCGACCTCCGAGGGGCTCAGCGGCGCGATGGGCGCCGCGAGGGACGCCGTGGCGGCGGTCGCCGGACCGGAGACCGGAGCGGTGGGCGCCGCCCTCGGGGTCACGGCGGTCGCCGGGCCGGCTGCCAGGACGGTGACCAGGGCAGTGACCAAGGCCGTGACCAAGGCCGTGACCAAGGCAGTGACCGGGACGGCGGAGGCCTGGACGGGAGCCAGGGCGGCGGTCAGGGGCTCGGTCACCGTCACGGCGGCCGGACGGGCGCCCGTGGCCCGGAGCGATCGCTTCATGGCGGTCAACCGTAGGCAGGCCCCGGGACGGGGTCTATGGCCGTCCGGACGGATTCGCCCCCGCCTCTTGCTCAGGTTCGCCGGAAGCGTGCCCGGATCCGTCCGCGCCGGAAGCGTGCCCGGATCCGTCCGCATCGGAGGCGCGCCCGGATCCGTCGGCGACGGCAGGCTCCTCGGGGCCGCCGGGACGGGCCGGGAGCGGGGGCGGCGCCGTCCTGGAGCGGGTCCTTCCGGCGCGGCGCAGAAGGAAGGCCACCAGCAGCCAGAGCGGCACGATCACGATCAACCAGGGGAGCAGCGCGCCCACGACCGTCAGCGTGACCTTGACGGTCGTGACGAAGCCCCTCCAGCCCGTCCGCAGCCCGCCGAGGAAGCCGGACGGCTCGTCCTCGGGCTCTGCGACCACGGTCGCCGGGCCCACCAGATTCAGCGTCAGCGTCGCCACGCTGGTCTGCGAGGCGAGCGTCTTCTGCCTGGCCTGGAGCGACTCCAGGTCGGACTCGCGGCCGGAGATCTCCCGCTCGACCTCCAGCACCTCACCGATCGTGTCGGCCTTCTTGAGCAGGGTGCGCAGCGAGTCGAGCGCCGATCGCGCCGACTTCAGTCTGCTGTCCACGTCGGCCACCTGCTCGGTGACGTCCTCGGTGTTCTGCTGGAGCGACTCGCGGCTGCCGAGTTCCCTGCCCAGGCGGCTCAGCAGGCCGGGATAACCAGCCGGAGGGATCTTGAAGACCAGTTGCGCGGAGCCCTCGCCGCCGGAGTAGGCGTCCGACTTCTCCATGGCCAGGTAACCCCCGGCGGCGGTGACGATCTGCCGGGCCCGGTCGGCCGCCGCGGTGACGTCCTTGGCCCGGACCGTCATCTCCGCCGTGTAGATGATCGCCCGATCCTGCGGGACCACCTTCACCTGTGCCGTCCGCCCCTGCTCGCCGGGGTCGGCGGCGCGCCCGCTCCCGGCCTGGTCGGAGGAGCTCTCGCCCCCGGCCGCCGGGTTCTGCCTCGGGGCCGCCGGAGCGGAGGCGTTCTGCACCTCCGTCCCGCCGCCCGTGCCGCCGCAGGCCGACACCATCAGCGCCGTCGCCGCCAGCGCAACCGCCAGGCGGGAGCCGTACCGGAATCTGTTCATGACCTTGATGACGGCCGTCGCGCCGGCGGGGTTTGACGGGGGGAGTCACGATGGAATCACGTTCTGCACGCCCGCAGGTCACGGGGGTGGCGGACGCGCGGGCGCGCGTGGGGGACGGTACGGTCAGGAGTCATGGAAGGCAACCGATGCCATGTGGTGGTCGTCGGCGGCGGGATCGCGGGGCTGTCCGCCGCGTGGTACCTGCGGCAGGGCGGCGAAGGCGTCCGGGTGACCGTGCTCGACGGCGCCCGGCGGATCGGCGGCAAGCTGTACGCCACCGAGGTCGCGGGAATCCCGGCGGACGCCGGGGCCGAGGCCATGCTCGCGCGGCGGCCCGAGGGCAAGGACCTGGCCCGGACGGTCGGCTTGGGCGAGGAGTTACGGCATCCCGGCACCACCCAGGCGGCGATCCTGAGCCGGGGCGCGCTCCGGGCCCTGCCCAAGGGGCATGTCATGGGCGTTCCGTCCGACCTCGCCGCGCTGGCCAGGTCCGGCGTCCTCAGCCCCGGGGGCCTCGCCCGCGTGCCGCTGGACCAGATCCTCCCTGCCACGCTCGTCGGCACCGACGTGTCGGTGGCCGCCTACATCCGTGCCCGGATGGGCGGCGAGGTGGTCGAGCGCCTGATCGAGCCGCTGCTCGGCGGCGTCTACGCGGGTCAGGCCGACAGGCTCTCGCTGGACGCGACGATGCCGAAGATCGCCATCGCGGCCCGGTCGGAGCGGTCGTTGCTGGCCGCCGCCCGGGGAATCGCGGCCGAGACGCCCAAGGACGCCGGTCCCGTCTTCACCTCCCTGCGGCGGGGGATGGGTGCCCTGCCCGAGGCCGTGGCAGCCGCCTCCGGCGCCGAGATCAGGACCGGGGTCATGGTCCGTGAGATGCGCCGCACCGAGACCGGCTGGCAGCTGGTGGCCGGGCCGGTGCCCGAGCCCGAGGTGATCGAGGCCGACGCGGTGATCGTCGCCACCCCGGCACCCTCGGCGAGCCGCCTGCTCGCCGTCGAGGTGCCCCAGGCCGCCGCCGAGCTGGCCCGGATCGACTACGCCAGCATGGCCATCGTCACCCTCGCCTACCCGCGCGAGGCCTTCCCCCAGCCGCCGACCGGCAGCGGCTACCTCGTTCCGCCCGTCGACGGGCGCCCGGTCAAGGCCGTCACGTTCAGCTCGGTCAAGTGGCCGCACCTGACCGAGGCCGACCCCAACGTGATCCTGCTGCGGTGCTCGATCGGCCGCCTCGGTGAGGAAGCGGTGCTCCAGCGCGACGACGCCGAGCTGGTCGCCCTGGCGATGGCCGAGATGGTCGAGGTCATGGGGGTGCGCGGACTGCCGCGCGACTCCCGGGTGACCCGCTGGGGCGGCGCCCTGCCGCAGTACGACGTGGGCCACCTCGACCGGGTCGCCCGCATCCGCGCGGCCGTCGCGGGCCATCCCGGCCTGGCCCTGTGCGGCGCCGCCTACGACGGCATCGGCATCCCGGCCTGCGTCTCCACCGCCCGCACCGCCGCGGCCCGGATTCTGGACCACCTGGATCCCGCGGGAGAATGGCAGGGAAAAGTCGATTCGCTGACGAGCTGATCCACCGGCGAAGCCGACAGAGCTGACAAAGACGACAGAGACGACGAAGGGGTGAGGACGACGGACGGGAACCCGCGGCCCAAGGCGCGCGACCTTAACCAGGTGATCCGCTACACGATGTGGTCGGTCTTCAGGCTGACCGAGCGCTGCCCGGGCAACCGCGAGGGAATGGCCGACGAGGTCGAAGACCTGCTGGCCCAGATGGCGGAGAAGGACGTGGTCACTCGCGGCCTCTACGACGTGACCGGGTTCCGTGCCGACGCCGACTTCATGTTCTGGTGGCACGCGCCGACCGCCGAAGACCTGCAGGAGACCTACGCCCGCTTCCGCCGTACCGACCTCGGGTCGCTGACCGACCCGGTCTGGTCGTCGATGGCGCTGCACCGTCCGGCCGAGTTCAACAAGTCGCACATCCCGGCCTTCCTGGCCGAGGAGGAGCCGCGCCGTTACGTCAGCGTCTACCCGTTCGTCCGCTCCCTCGAGTGGTACCTCCTGGACGACGCCGACCGCCGCCGGATGCTCGCCGAGCACGGCAGGATGGCCCGCGACTACCCGGACGTGCGGGCCAACACGGTCGCCTGCTTCTCGCTGAACGACTACGAGTGGATGCTCGCCTTCGAGGCCGACGACCTGCATCGCATCGTCGATCTGATGCGCACCCTGCGCGCGGCCGAGGCCCGGCGGCACACCCGGGAGGAGACCCCCTTCTACACCGGGATCCGCAAGCCGGTCAGCGAGCTGATCGCCGCGCTGCCCTAGGCGGACGCCGGCCGTACGGCGGGCCCGTCGCGGTCCTGCCGCGCGTCCCGGGGGCGGTGACCTCCGACGGCTCCCGGTGATTCCCGGTGGCCCCCGGTGCTCCAGTGTCCCCGCCCGTCGCTTTCCCGGGATGGCGCCCGGACGGATTCCGTGAGACGGTCGATGTCGTTCGGTGGTTCGTCATGCTCAGAGAAGATCACCTGTCTATGTGAGGCCATGGGTGAAAAGGGGCGAAGACCTGGCACGGTCCACACGGCGCGAGGACGGGTCTCGCGGGAAGGACCGCTCACGCGTTCTCGCGGTCTCGGTGGGGGCGACCGCGCTGGTGGTCGCGGCCCTGGCGCTGGGCGGGTCCCTGCTACGGGCCCCGCAGGCTCCGTCGCAGCGGCAGGAGGCGATGTCGGCGGTCCCGGCGGCGCCGCCGGACGCCGCCGCCGGGGCGGGCCCGATGACGCTCGCCGCGCCCGACGACAAGAAGCGGGCGGCGGACGATGCCAAGGCCGCCGGGCGGTCCAAGCACAGTGACAGCAAGGCGTTCGCCTACTTCGAGGCTCACAAGGCGACCAAGCGCGTCAAAGACATCCGCATCGTCGGCGGCTATCTCCGGATATATACGGATCTTCCTGAGTCGGCGAGCAACTCCAAGCGAGCACTCAACCTGTGCGAGACGGGCGTGAACTATCTCGTCGGAGAGCTCGGCGTGCCCAGCCCGGTGGTCTTCGTCCAGGCCAAGTTCGGTGAGAACGGCAATCCCGTGCTCGCCAACATCCTCGGGCCCGACGACTCCGACTGCCGTGTCACCCATCCCCGGCCGGCGGGATGAGAGGCGTTTAGGCCTTTCAGATCACCCGGACCCGGGTCTTGCCGCAGATCTTGCAGCGCTGGGTGACCACTCGGCCGATGCTTTCGATGACCTCCCACTTATGCCGGATGTGCACGGCAGCTCCTTGAGGAAGATCACGTTGCGGAGACGTTCGCATACTCTGCGTTACTTTGCTTTACCCCGCCTGTACGCGCCCTTACCTTCCAGGAGTGCGTGAGTGTGGTGACCCGGCCGGACGGTCGTGGGAGGGGGAACCGTCCGGCCGCGACCGAGGGCGCGTGGGAGGGATGGCGCCGTCTCGCCGCGACCGGGGCGTGACCTCGCGATCGGCGCGACCTCGCTGTGGCCGGTCGGCGACCTCGCCGGGCGTCCGGGGCTCCCGGCCCGGATGGAGGGCGGCCGGAGGCCCCGTGTGAGGCCGGTGATCAGCCGGTGGGCTCCATCCGGAGTGACACGGAGTTGATGCAGTAGCGGTCGTCGGTGGGCGTGGCGTAGCCCTCGCCGTGGAAGACGTGTCCCAGGTGGGAGTCGCAGGTCGCGCAGCGGACCTCGACGCGGGCCATGCCCAGGGAGCGGTCCTCGATCAGGGTCACCGCCTCCGACTTCGACGGCTCGTAGAAGCTCGGCCAGCCGCAGTGGCTGTCGAACTTGGTGTCGGAGCGGAACAGTTCGGCGCCGCAGGCCCGGCAGCTGTAGACGCCTTCGGTCTTGGTGTCGACGTATTCTCCGGTGAAGGGGCGCTCGGTGCCCGCCTGGCGGAGAACGTGAAACTCCTCGGGAGAGAGCTGGACGCGCCATTCGGCGTCGCTCTTGACCACCTTGTCCATGCTGTCAGCCTATGCGGTCGCGGTGGCGTCCCAGGGTTGGCAGATCCAGGGGTAGGTGGGCATATGACCGATATGTCCGAAAAAATCTTTAAGTGTGAAGCATCCATTTATGCCTGGTTTGGCGTCTTTAACACTGTGGGGGGTTTTCGCCTTCCCGTTAGAGGGTGAGACCATCTGTCCGGCGTCCAAGGATCAACTGGGCGGCCGAATGCCACCGGCCGGGTGGCGCGCCAGCGCCCGGAACCGGGGAGCGAGATGGATGGTCCTGTGGTCCGCTCCGTCGAGAGCCCGGTCCCGCCGCCGTGGCGACTCCGGGGCGGACCCGCCCGCTATGGAGTACGGTTCGATTCATGGCGTCGCCGTATATCGAACTCGCGGTCGGAGACAGGGTCGTCAAGGTCACCAACCCCGACAAGGTCTATTTCCCGGAGATCGGCGCGACCAAGCGCGAGCTGGTCGAGTATTACGTGAGTGTGGGTGAGGGGGCGCTGCGCGCCCTGTACGACCGCCCCACCTATCTCAAGCGCCATCCCGACGGGGTCGAGACCGAGGGCATCTACCAGAAGCGGATGCCCCCCAAGCACCCCGAGTGGCTGGAGACGGTCACGGTCCGTTTCCCCAGCGATCGCACCGCCGAGGCGCTCCGGGTGACCGAGGTCGCCGCCATCGCCTACTGCGCGAACCTGGGGACCATCGACTTCCATCCCTGGCCGGTCCGCTCCACCGACGTCGACCACCCCGACGAGCTGCGCATCGACATCGACCCTCAGCCCGGCACGGGCTTCGAGGGGGCGCGCAAGGTGGCTCTCGCGGCCGGCGAGATCCTCGGCGAGCTCGGCATGGTCGGCTTTCCCAAGACCTCCGGTAGCCGTGGCGTCCACATCGCCGTGCGGATCGAGCCGCACTGGGACTTCATCCAGGTGCGTCACGCCGGCATCGCCTTCGCCCGCGAGGTGGAGCGCCGCGTGCCCGACCTGGCCACCACCGCGTGGTGGAAGGAGGAGCGGGGGGAGCGGATCTTCATCGACTACAACCAGAACGCCCGCGACCGGACCGTGGCCGCCGCCTACTCGGTGCGGGCCAAGCCGCACGCCCCGGTCTCGACCCCGCTCACCTGGGACGAGCTGGTGGACGCCGACCCGCGCGACTTCGACATCCGGACGGTCCCGGCCCGGTTCGCCAAGCTGGGCGACGTGCACGCCGCCATCGACGAACGGGCCTTCTCGATCGAGACCCTGCTGGAGTGGTTCGAGCGCGACGACCGCGGGGACATGCCCTACCCGCCGAACTATCCGAAGATGCCCGGCGAGCCGAAGCGGGTGCAGCCCAGCAAGGCGCGCGACGATTCCGGCGGCTGACCGCTCCGGCGCCGGTCGCCTCGCCCGGCGCGGGGTCCGGTCACCGTCAGGGTCGGCGGCGGGGTCGCCGGCGGGTCATCGTCAGGGGCCCCGCCGTGGTCGATCAGGGGTCGCGAGGCAGGCCCAGGGCGCGTTCGGCGATGATGTTGAGCTGGACCTCGGTGGTGCCGCCGCCGATGGTGAAGGCCCGGGTGGTGAGGATCATCCGGTTCCAGTACGGCGAGGCGGGCGCGAGCGACCAGCAGAATTCGGAGATCGCCTGTGAGTGGCGCATGCCGAGGAGCTTGCGGACGCTGGAGGCGGTCGCGGAGTCACCGCCGGACAGCTGGGAGAGGATGACGCGCAGGCCGAGGGCGGACAGGGCCTGACCTGAGGCCCACAGGCGTCCGGCCTCTTCCAGGGCGGCCGGACGCAGGGCGTCGGGGCCGCCGAGCTCACCGATCAGCCTGACCATGTCGGTGTGCCGGGAGCCGGGCCCCCAGGAGTCTCCGAGGGCGACACGCTCGTGGGAGAGGGTGTCGCGGGCGACCCGCCAGCCCCGGTCGACCTCCCCGACGACAAGGTCGTCGGGGACGAAGACGTCGTCGAGGAAGACCTCGTTGAAGATCTCCTCGCCGTTGATCTCCTTCAGGGGGCGGACGGTCACGCCGGGGGAGGACATGTCGACCAGGAAATAGGTGATCCCCTCGTGCTTGGGGGCGGCGGGGTCGGTCCTGGCCAGGCAGATGGCCCAGTGGGCCCACTGGGCCAGGGAGTTCCAGATCTTCTGGCCGCTCAGTGACCAGCCCCCCTCGACCCGGACGGCCTTGGTGGACAGGGAGGCGAGGTCGGAGCCGGCGCCGGGCTCGCTGAAGAGCTGGCACCACATGATCTCGCCGGTCAAGGTTTTCGGCAGGAAACGCTCCTGCTGCTCGGCGGTGCCGTAGCGGACGATCGAGGGAACGGCCCAGGCGGCGATGCCGAGGTTGGGCCGCTTGAGGTCCCGGAACTCCTGGTGGATGACGACCTGCTCCAGCGGAGAGGCCGCGCGACCCCAGGGCCTGGGCAGGTACGGCATGATCCAGCCCTCGCCGGCGAAGCGGGCGAGCCTTTCCAGCGGTTGCGCCTCGGCCAGCGAGGCCGCCGAGGCCCTGATCCTCTCCCGGAGCGCCTCGGCCTCCTCGGGCAGGTCGGGCTCCATCGGCCGCCGGACCCCGGCGGCGGCCAGCCGGGTCACGCGCTCGGCCCACTCGCCCGGGTCACCGCTCAGCGCCCGCAGGGACAGCGCGCGGCGGTAGTAGAGGTGGGCGTCGTGCTCGTAGGTGTAGCCGATGCCGCCCAGGACCTGGATCGCGTCCGCCGTGCACCGTACGGCGGCGTCGGCGGCGAGCACCCCGGCCGAGCCGGTCGCGAGCGCCGCCTCGTCGGCGGGACCGGTGCCGTCGAGCGCCCGGGCGGCGTCCCACACCGCGGCGCGGGCGTGTTCGAGGGCGACGAGCATCGCGGCACACCTGTGCTTGACGCCCTGGAACTGGCCGATCGGGCGGCCGAACTGCTCGCGGACCCTGGCGTGTCCGGCGGCGGTGGCCACCGCCCAGGCCGCCACCCCGCAGGCGTCGGCGCCGAGCAGGACGGCCGCCAGGTCCGCCACGAGGCCGGAGGTCACTCCCGCCAGCACCCGGTCGTCCGGTACGGCATGCGCGGTCACGGCCGTCAGCGGCCGCGACAGGTCGAGGCCGTCGACGCCCCAGGTCTCGCAGTCGGCCCGGTCGAGGGCGGCCCAACGGCCGTCGGGAAGCGGCAGGACGAACAGGTCGGCACCGGGGGAGCCGAGCGCGGTCGCGGCCGGGTCCGCCGCGGCCGCGCGCACCCCGCCGGGCAGGGCGACGGCGGCGGTCAGGGTGCCGTCGGCCAGGGCGGCGAGCAGGCCGCGCACCGCGGGGGACGCCGTCATGGCACGGATGACGATCGCGGACGCCAGGCCCGTGGGGAGGTGGGAGCCCGGAGCGCAGTGCTCACCGAGGGCCTCCAGGGCGACGGCCAGCTCCAGCAGTCCGCCGCCCTGCCCGCCGTACTCCTCGGGCAGGTGGAGCCCGAGGAGCCCCTGAGCGGCCAGGGCGGCGCGGAAGGGCTCGTGGTCCATGCCCCGCGCCCTGATGTTCCGCCCGGCGAAGCCGTGAACCGAGGCCGCGAGCGCCTGATGTTCTCCGGTGAGTCCGATGCCCATGCGCAGACTCTAGAACGATATTCGGTTCACCGTAAGGGGGAGTCACCGTGGGCCCCGCGCCGTCTCGCCCCCGTCCCGTCCCGCGTGCCACCCCGTGTCACTCCCCGCGCCACCCCCTGTCAGTCCGCGCGCTCGCCGGCCCGCGCGTCCGCGGGGCGGCTCACGACTGGATGATCGCGGCCTTCTCCCGGGTGTACTCCAGCACGGCGTCGTGTCCGTACCCGGAGTCCTTGACGCCGCCGAAGGGCAGGCCGGGTGGCATCTGGCGGAAGGTGTTCACCCAGACCGTGCCGCTCTGCAGATCGCGGATGAAGCGCTGGGCGCGGCCGAGGTCGCGGGTCCACACGCCCGCCGCGAGCCCGTAGGCGGAGTCGTTGGCGATGGCCAGGGCCTCGTCGTCGGTGTCGAACGGCAGGGCCACGGCCACCGGGCCGAAGATCTCCTCCTGGCAGACGCGCAGCGTGTTGTCGGAGGTGGTGAACAGCGTCGGGGCCACCCAGTAACCACCGGGCAGGGAGGGGACGACATCGGCTCCGGTCTGGCCGCCGAACACCAGCTCGGCCCCCTCCTTCTCGGCGATGTCGAGGTAGGAGGTGACCCGTTCGTACTGGCCCTCGGACACGATCGGGCCCATCGTGGTGGCCATGTCGAGGGGATCGGCCAGCTTGACGTGCGCCGCGATCGTGGTGATCCGTTCGATCATCTCGTCCCAGACCGAGCGGTGGATCAAGATGCGGGACCCGGCCACGCATACCTGCCCGGCGTTGCCGGTGTAGATCGAGTTCACCGTCACGCCCTGGGCGGCGGCGTCCAGGTCGGCGTCGGGGAAGACGATGTTCGGGGACTTGCCGCCGAGCTCGAACGTCAGCGGCTTCAGATGGTCGGCCGACGCCCGGGTGATGGCCTGGCCGGTCTGGGTGGAGCCGGTGAGGCTGATCTTGTTGACCCCCCGGTGCCGGACCAGTGGATCCCCGACGTCCTCACCGAGGCCGCTGACGATGTTGAGCACGCCGGGCGGGAGCACCTCGGCCAGCAGCTCGCCCAGTCGCAGCACGGAGGCGCAGGCCTGCTCGGCGGGCTTGACGATCACCGTGTTGCCCGCTGCCAGCGCGTAGGCCGCCTTGGCGGAGAACGTCGAGACGGGGGAGTTCCACGGGATGATGCACAATGCCACGCCGTACGGCTCGCGCCGGGTGAGGCCCATGCTGCCGGGGCCGAGGATCACGGTCTCGCCCTTGACCGCGTCGAGCACCTGGCCGGCGGCGATCTGCCACAGGTGGGTCATGCCGGGCAGGTCCTTCTTCAGCGTGTCCCGCAGGATTCGGCCGTTGTCGGTGGTCTCGATCCTGGCCAGCTCCTCGGCGTGCCGGGCGAAGACTCCGGCCACCTCGCGCAGGAAGTGCGCCCGGCCGAGCGCGGGCATGCCCGACCACGCCGGGAACGCCTTGCGCGCCGCCGCGACGGCGGCCTCGGCGTCGGCCCTGCCGCCGGCCGGGACGCGAGCCCACACCTCGCCGGTGGCCGGGTTGACCGAGTCCAGGGTGCGGCCGTCGGCCGCGGCCACCAGCCGCCCGCCGATCAGGTTGCGGTACTCGTTCACTGCTCACTCCCGCGTCAGCCGTACAGAAACGTGACCAAGCGTACGCTTGCTTGACTAGGTGGGAAAGCGGAATCCATGATCAGAGGTTCTAGGGTCAGCCGCATTGATCCGATTAGGTCATGGGGAGACCGAATGCCGGTGATACATCCGTTGCGTGCAGACGACCCCGGTTATCTGGGCGCCTCTCGCCTGCTGGGACGCATCGGGGCGGGTGGGCAGGGGGTCGTCCATCTCGCCGAGTCGCCCTCCGGGGAACGGGCGGCGGCCTCTGGAGCCGTCCAAGGAGAATCTCTGGAGCCGTCCAAGGGGAAGGATCGCGTGCTGGACTGCTCGCTGACCCCCGGCGCCGACGGCGGTCCCGTCATCGTCGACTATGACTCCGCGAACCGGTCGGGATACGTGACCGGCGTCATCTCGGGCTTCGAGGGGAGCGGCCGCTCCCCTCGTGTGCGCTCGCCCTACTTCAACGACGAGATCCTGGAGGTCTACCACCGCGTGTCGGACGCGCGCACCGAGGTCCTCTGAGGCCGGGACGGAAACGAAGGACGCCGGCATCCTCGCCGTTGCCATCGGGTCGTGTGATCACCTCGAGCATGCCCCCGCCGGTCCGATCCGGTCAGCTCGTTCCCGGCCGGGTGAAGCCCAGGCGGTGGCTTGGGTAGCCGTTGTAGCTCTCGATGCGGACTACCGAGTGCGAATTGGGGGCATGGATCATCGTTTTCTGCTCGGGATCGAGCACGATACCGACGTGGTCGGCCACTCCGTCTCCGTCGTTGTCGAAGAAAATGAGGTCTCCGGCCTGTTCCTTACCATCGGGGATGCGCGGGCCATGTAGCCATTGGTCGTTGGCGACCCGGGGGATGCCGATGCCGGCCGCCTCGTACGCACGCAGCGTCAGCCCGGAGCAGTCGAAGGTGTCCGGCCCGGTCGCGCCCCAGACGTAGCGATCGCCGCGCTGATTGAGCGCATAGTCGACGACTGCCTGGGCACGGGGGTTTGGGGCCAGGCTGCGGGCGTTCGGCGGAACTTCGAGGCCCGGGGACGGGGAGCCGCCGCCTGATCCGCCCGAGCCGTATCCGCTGCCGCCGGTCTGCGGACCGGAACCGTACCCGCTGCCGCCGGTCTGCTGCTCCGGGCCATTGCCGCCCCTGTAGGCCGCCAGTTGGGTGCCACCTAGAGGGTGGAAGTCCGGGTCGGGCGTCCAGCGCATCGACGGGCTGTTCTCCGGATAGAAATCCTGGCCGGTGGGGGCGGGGATGGAGGAGAAGAACTTGACGTCTTCGCCGAGAAGTTTGCTGATCTCGTCGGTCGCGTCCTCTACGGCCTTGATCGCTCGCTGTTTCGGCCCGTCGGGCTTCTCCAGCTCCCCCACGGCCTGGGTCACTTTGGATCTGATGCTCGTCATCGAGATCGTGTCGCTGTCGGAGTCCTTGCGCTGTTCGTCCAGCCAGGCGCGGGTTCTGTTGTAGATCGCCTGGGCCTCGCCCTTGGCGGTTTCCAGCGCGGTTCCCGCGGTGTCCAGCTTGCCGGCACAGCTCGTCAGCGCGCTGTTGAGATCTGTGCCTTCCCGGGGATACCTGGCCATGTAGGTGGCGAAGCTATCGGCGGCGTCGCCGTTCCAGGCGTCGTTCACGGTGCTGACCGCGCGTTTGAGGGCACCGGTGTGCGTGGTGACATCGGTGGTCAGCGTCCGCCAGCGCGCCGAGATCTTGGAGATCTCGGACTGGTCACCGGTCAGCTCGTTGATGACGTGCTGAATGGGCCCGAGATAGCTGTCCCACATGTCCGTCACGCCTGCTCCGCTCCGGAGTCCGGGTGGTCGATCCTGCGGATGTTCTCAACGACCTTGTGCAGGGCCGCCTCGACCTTGTTCAAGTTCTGCTGGACATGCCGGGTCTCAGAGTTGATCTTTTTCTCAAGCGTGTTGACGGCCTGGACGAGCTTGCCGGACTTGCCGTCGAGCGCCCCGAAGCAGGAACCGGCGCTCGCCGGACCCTCGTCGGCCAGGCTCTTGAACTGGTTCGCGACAGAGTTGACCGCGGTCGCGCAGTCCTCCAGCGCGTCGAAGTAGATATCGAGCCCTGCCATGACAGCCCCACCCGTATGCCCCATAGACACCATTCGCCCCAGAAATCTATCACTTTTGATCATCAATGCGGAGTAGCCGTGATCCGGGCGGGCGCGATGCGGCTAAGGGGCGGGCGATGGCCAAGGTGGGTGGCCGATCGTGAAAGAAAACGGCCTATATGGGCATTTGCCTCCGTTTCAGGGGAAGTCGAACCGCGCGAGTGCGGAGAACGCGAGGCCCGCAGGGCGCGAACCGCGCTCAGCGGTCGATGACCCACGAAACGGAACCTAGCGCCGCCGACCGAGGGCGAAGGCGGCGTTCACCCCCACGATGCCGAGCCACAGGATCAGTATCACCACCACGGGGATGTTTTCGCCGCTGGTGACGGCGATGCCGGCCGTCGCCGACACGCCGAACACCAGGGAGACGATGGACAGCGCCAGCCGCTGGCCGGCGTCCACGGACGGGCGGACCGCCGGGGCCTCCTTGCGGGAGCGGGCGGTGATCCGGTCTTCGACCCGCCGGTCGATCTCCTGGTCCATCTTGTCCAGGAAGCCCTCGACCAGGGAGTCTTCGTAGTCGGGGCCGAGGTCGCGGCGGGCCGCGACGGCGGCTCGCAGCTCGTCGTCAGAGGAGGATGATCTCGCCATGGTCGAGATATATCGTTTCTCGACGCCCGTGTCTACGCGAATGCCGCTTACCCGGCCAGGATGTCGTCCAGATCATAGGAGAGCGGCCGCTCGAGCTGCTCGTAGGTGCACGACCGGGGGGTGCGGTCCGGGCGCCAGCGGCGGAACTGGGCGGTGTGCCGGAAACGGCGACCCTCCATGTGGTCGTAGGCGACCTCCACCACCAACTCCGACCGCAGGGGCACGAAGGACAGGTCCTTGGTGGCGCTCCACTTGGAGATCGCGCCGGGCAGCGATTCGGCGCTCCAGGGATGGCCGTCCTGGCTCACGTAGGGGGCGAGCTCCTCGACCAGCTCGGCCCGGCGCTTCATCGGGAAGGACGCCGCGACACCGACGTGGTGGAGCGCGCCCTCGGAGTCGTAGAGCCCCAGAAGCAGGGAGCCGACCACCGGGCCCGACTTGTGCCACCGATATCCGGCCACCACCGCGTCGGCCGTCCGCTCGTGCTTGACCTTCGTCATCACCCTCTTGTCCGGCTGGTACGGCAGGCCGCCCGGCTTGACCACGATGCCGTCCAGCCCGGCGCCCTCGAACGTGTCGAACCACTCGGCCGCCCGCTCCTCGGACGTGGTGACCGGCGTCAGCCGCACGGCATGCCCCGCGGCGTGTCCCGCACTGCCGAAGATCTCCTCCAGCCTCGCGCGGCGGGTGGCGAACGGGGCCTCCATCAGGGACTCCTCACCCAGGGCGAGCAGGTCGAAGGCGACGAACGACGCCGGGGTCTCCTCGGCCAGCAGCTTCACCCGGGAGGCGGCCGGGTGGATGCGCTGCTGCAGGGCCTCGAAGTCGAGGATCTGGCCGCCGCGGACGACGATCTCCCCGTCCACCACCACCCGGTCGGGCAGCTCCGCCCGCACCGCCTCGACCAGCTCGGGGAAGTAACGGGTGAACGGACGCTCGTTGCGGCTGCCGAGGTAGACCTCGTCCCCGTCACGGAAGACGATGCAGCGGAAACCGTCCCACTTGGGCTCGTAGAACAGGGTGCCGTCCTGCGGCGGCAGGCTCTTGACGGGCTTGGCCAGCATCGGCGCGAGCGGCGGTGCTATCGGCAGGTTCATGCGATCGTCCCGTCCGGCCGTCCGGCGACGCGAACCCGATCGCGGTACCCGGCCGAACCCCGGTCGCGACGTCCGACGGCGAACTCACCTTGCTCGTCCACTACGGCTCCGAACATGTGTCGTCGTGCTCGACGGTGAACTCACCTCGCCGGTTCACCAGGGCTCCGAATATATCGGGTGAACAGGAAACCCTCCTCTTCCAAAATGTGCACCAGGCGAAGGCGGGTGAGCGAGGCCGGGCCGTCGAGGACCCGCGCGGCGTCCCCGCCGACCAGCATCGGACTGAGCGTGAGGCAGAGCTCGTCCACCAGGCCGGCCGCGGCGAGCTGAGCGTTGATCTTCGGTCCGCCCTCGCACAGCACCCGCTCCAGGCCGCGCCGGCCGAGCTCCTCGACCGCCGCCGCCAGGTCCACCCGCTCGTGCCCGGCCACGATCACCTCGGCGTGCCTGGCCGCCTCCGCCCGCCGCTCCCGGGGCGCGGCCTCGCAGGTGACGACGATCGTCCGCGCGTCCGGCTCGGCCTCGGTGAACAGCGGGGCCGCCAGATCCAGGTCGAGGCGCCGGGTCACCACGGCCACCGGCGGGGCGGCCGAGCGGCCCTCGCGCAGCGGGCGCCACGACTCCCTCGGCCGGGCCGGGCCGTACCCCTCGGCCCGCACGGTCGCCGCTCCCGCCATGACCACGTCGGCCAGCCCGCGCAACACCCCGAAGACCCGCCGGTCGCCCTTGCCGGACAGCCCGCCGGACAACCCCTCCAGCCAGGTTCCGCCGTCGGCGCTGGCCACCATGTTGACCCGGACGCACCGGCCGTCCGGGTAGGCGTAGGCCCGCGCGAGATCGACGTCGCCGGAGGCCGTGGGATGGATGAGGCGCATCCTCCTACCCTGGCACAGTGGCCGCCCCGGAGGTTCCCGGCACTCTCGATAACGGATTCGACGCACCGCGTGACTTCGGTTGACCGTCGTTACATGATTCGTTCAGGGAGATCCGGGAGGGTTCGTGGGGCTGATCGCGATCGTGACATGGCTGATCACCGCGATGGTCGGGATATACCTGCTGTATCTGTGGCTGTCGGGCGGAGGACTGCGCCAGCAACGGACGAAGGTCACCCGTTTCCCCGCCGTGCTGGTCTTCGCCCATCCGAGCCTGGCGATCTCCGCCTTGGCCTGCTGGACCCTCTACGTGCTCACCTCGGAACCGGCCCTGGCGTGGCTGTCGTTCGGGGTGCTCGCGGCCTCCGCGCTGCTGGGCTTCACCATGTTCACCCGCTGGCTGGGCGGTGGCCGTCACGCGCGCGGCGCCGAGCAGCGCTTCCCCGTCCTCGCCGTCCTGCTGCACGGCGTGGCCGGGGTCACCACGTTCGTCCTGGTGCTGCTCACCGCCGCGATCGCGACCGGTCTCTAGGTTCGGGGGCAGCGCAGGATCTGCATGGAGCGCGAGGTCACCGGGACCGCGGCCTCCGGCGGCCAGAACCTCCCGGCGGAGTGCCCGGCCCCGGGCCCGTCGTCGGCGGTGTCCAGAACGGTCTGCCATCCCGTTCCGTACTTGGCGTCGGGCACGGCGAAGTCCATGTCCTCGTGATGGCCGTTGATCAGCAGCAGGAACGAGTCGTCCAGGATCGGCTCACCGCGCGGGCCCGGCTCGGTGATGGCGTCGCCGTTCAGGAAGACGGCCAGCGACTTGGCGTATCCGGTGTGCCAGTCGGAGGCCGACATCTCCTCCCCGGACGGAGTGAGCCAGACGATGTCGCGGGTGCCGTCCTCGGCCTTTCGGCCGTGGAAGAACCTGCGCCGCTGGAAGACGGGGTGCTCGCGCCGCAGCCCGGACAGCGCCCTGACGAAGGACAGCAGCTCCTTCTCGTCCCCGACCAGGGACCAGTCGACCCAGGAGATCTCGTTGTCCTGGCAGTAGGCGTTGTTGTTGCCGCCCTGGGTCCGCCCGAACTCGTCGCCCGCCAGGAGCATCGGCACGCCCTGGGAGATGAACAGGGTGGCCAGGTAGTTACGGCGCTGACGACGGCGCAGCCGCATGATCTCCGGATCGTCCACCGGCCCCTCGGCCCCGCAGTTCCACGACCGGTTGTCGTCGGTGCCGTCGCGGTTGTTCTCCTCGTTGGCCTCGTTGTGCTTGCGGTCGTAGGAGACCAGATCGGTCAGGGTGAACCCGTCGTGGCAGGTGACGAAGTTGATGGAGGCCACCGGGCGGCGGCCCGAGGTGGCGTAGAGGTCGGCGGAGCCGGTCAGCCGGGAGGCGAACTCGGGCAGGGCGGAGCCGCTCCCGCGCCAGAAGTCGCGCACGCTGTCGCGGTATTTGCCGTTCCACTCCGTCCACAGGGGCGGGAAGTTGCCGACCTGGTAGCCGCCGGGGCCGACGTCCCACGGCTCGGCGATCAGCTTCACCTGGGAGATCACCGGGTCCTGCTGGATCAGGTCGAAGAAGGCGCTCAGCCGGTCCACGTCGTGCAGCTCGCGGGCGAGCGCGGCGGCCAGGTCGAAGCGGAACCCGTCCACGTGCATCTCCATGACCCAGTAGCGCAGCGAGTCCATGATGAGCTGCAGGGCGTGCGGGGAGCGGACGTTGAGGGAGTTGCCGCAGCCGGTGTAGTCGAGGTAGTAGCGCCGGTCGCCGTCGTGCAGCCGGTAGTAGGCCGTGTTGTCGATGCCCCGGAAACCGAGCGTGGGCCCCATGTGGTCGCCCTCGGCCGTGTGGTTGTAGACCACGTCGAGAATGACCTCGATGCCGGCCTCGTGCAGGGCCCGCACCATCGCCTTGAACTCCAGCACCTGCTCGCCACGCTGCCCCGAGCTGGAGTAGGCGTTGTGCGGCGCCAGATAGGCGATCGTGTTGTAGCCCCAGTAGTTGGTCAGCCCCCGGGCGACCATGGCGTGCTCGGGCACGAACTGGTGCACCGGCATCAGCTCGACCGCGGTGACGCCCAGGCTCAGCAGGTGCTCGATGACCGCCGGATGCCCCAGGGCCGCGTAGGTGCCGCGCTGCTCCTCGGGAACCGCCGGATGGCGCATGGTGAGCCCGCGCACGTGCGCCTCGTAGATGACGGTCTGGTGGTACGGCGTGCGGGGCAGCCGGTCGTCTCCCCACTCGAAGAACGGGTTGACCACCACGTTCTTCGGCATGAAGGGGGCGCTGTCGGCGTCGTTGCGCAGGGTCGGGTCGGTGAACGGATAGGAGAACAGCGCCTCGTTCCACGCCAGGTCACCCTCGACGGCCTTGGCGTAGGGATCCAGGAGCAGTTTGGCGGGGTTGCACCGGTGACCGCTGGAAGGCTCGTGGGCGCCGTGGACGCGGTAGCCGTACCGCTGCCCGGGCGTGACTCCCGGGAAGTAGCCGTGCCAGACGAACCCGTCGACCTCGGGCAGGTCGACGCGTTCCTCACGGCCGTCGTCTCCGAAAAGGCACAGCTCGACTCGCTCGGCCACCTCGGAGAACACCGAAAAGTTGGTGCCCACGCCATCCCAGGTGCCGCCGAGTGGATACGGCTCTCCAGGCCAGACTTCGCGCATGCGGCCCTATTCTCCTCCAGTTAGGCCCTCGTGCGCAGGGTGTTGTCGTTCTTGTCACCCTGATGCGCCGGGGGAATGCGAGTGGCCGGACCGGCCCGGCCCGCCTTTCGGAGCATCGGGGGAGCTCACGAGGTGCTCAGGTCTTCTTCGGCTGCCTGCCCTCCGGTCAGATCGGGGTCGGATCGAACCTGGCGGTCCTCAGCCAGGTGACCGCGACCGGGGCACGACGCCATCGGGTGCCCCGGATTCCCCATGGGGTGCCCGGCAGGGCGGGGATGCCTGAGTGTATGTGCCCCCGGGCAGTGTGCGGGACACCCGGCAAGGCCGGGACCTGCGCGTTCACCGCGTTCACCGCGTTCGGCCCGGAAGGTGACGGGCGGGGCCGCCCGGTGGCCACGCCCGCCCGCCGGGGCGGGAGCGGCCATCGGGTGGGGCGATCAGCTCAGCAGCTCGGCGTTGAGGCTGATCGTCGTGCCGGCGAGGGCCTTGCTCACCGGGCAGTTGGCCTTGGCGGTCTCGGCCGCCTGCTGGAACTCCTCGGCGGACAGGCCGGGAACCTGGGCGCGAACCGAGATGACGATCCCGGTGATGCCCTCGCCCGGCTGGAAGGTCACATCCGCCTTGGTCTCCACCGTCTGCGGAGGGGTGCCGGCCTGCGCCAGCCCGTGCGACAGGGCCATTGAGAAGCAGGAGGAGTGGGCGGCCGCGATGAGCTCCTCCGGCGAGGTCTTGCCGTTGGCCTGCTCGGCGCGCGAGGGCCAGGACACGTCGAACGTGCCCACCCCGGAGGAGTCGAGCGAAACGGTGCCCGAACCGTCGAGCAGCGCACCCTTCCACTGAGTCGTCGCGGTACGTGTCGTCGCCATGGCGATGTCCTTTCGATCACGAAGCGTTAGCCATCAACGACCCTACTCGCCGGGATCATGGTGATCGTCCCCGGAGCGCTCGTTGCCCCGGCCGGCCCCCGTCCGCCGCCCGGCCCGCGCGGCCGGCCGTGACTTTCCGTTGCCGTTCGTGTGGAATCTGTAATCGAACCCTTGGTGTCGGACGTAAGAACGGTGACGGCATGTGGGGAAGGGGCGGCCGTGTCGGAGGACGACGAGGAGAAATGGTTCGATTGGATGTTCCGCACCTTCTATGAACCCGTGTGGGCGTACGCGGCACGTCGTGTCGGCCTCGTGGCTGCCGACGACATCGCCTCCTGCACCTTCCACACCGCCTGGCGCAAGAGGGAAGGCGTCCCCAGGGACGACGACCGGGCCGTCATCGCCTGGCTGTACCGCGTGGCGTGGGGACACGTGAGAAACGCCACCCGCGGCGAGCGCCGCAGACAGCGCCTGGCGGCACTGATGAGGCAGCTGCCGCCAGGCTCGCCCGAGGGCGGTAGCGGTGGCGGGGTGGAGATCCGGACCGCGATGGAGACGGCCATGGCGCGGCTGCGTCCCAAGGACGGCGAGATCCTCCGCCTGCACTACTGGGAGGACCTCGCGATCGACGAGATCGGCGGGATTCTCGGCCTGACCCCCAACGCGGTCCGGGTGCGACTGTGCCGGGCCCGGCTGAGGCTGGGCGAGCTCCTGCGCGCGCCGCGCCCGCAGCCCGGGAAGGGAGAGCGATGAAGAAGGAGGACCACGACGAGATCCGCGAGCTGATGATCCGGCACAACCCGGTCCCGCCGCACAAGGCGGCCGGCAGATTCGGCGCCGACGAGGAGGAGGAGATCATCCGGCGGATCCTGCGCGAGCGCGCCCACCGGCGGCTGCGGGGCAGGGGGCCGGCCCTCGCCGTCACGGCCCTCGGGATCGTCGTGGCGATGGCGATCCCCTTCCGGATCCCGGCCGAGCCCCGGCGTGCACCCCTGCCCGCCGGCGACGCGCCGGCGCCCGGCCTCGCCGGTCGCGTCGGTCCGGAGGTCACGCAGGACCTGGCGAGGATCACGCACATCTCGGCCGCCGAACCCCTGCGCGAACCGTCGCCGCGCCCGATGGCGTCCTTTCCGCAGGCCTCCACAAGGCTGTTGGAACTGGCCGCCCTCGCCGAAGGCCGGTCGCGCCCCGAGGCGGGCCCGTGGAGCTATGTCAGGACCGAGGAATGGCTGCTGGCCACCACCGTGGGGCCGGACAGCACGACCTCGCAGATCACGCCGTGGGTGGTCCGGCGGTGGACGCCGGTGCGCGGGCGGGGGACCTACCACACGACGAGAACGGCGGGCAGGCCCTTCGGAGACGGCGGCTGGGCCGGGATCACGCCCGAGGCCCGGCACTCGGCGCCCGGACCGGCCCAGGACACGGGTCGGACGGCGGATCTGCGACCGCGGGCGGCCGAGCTGTCCCGATCCGGACCACGGCTTCGGGCGCAGCTCCTCGACGCCGAGCCGCAGACCACGATGACGCGGACGCGCCGCCTCGTTCGGGCGATGGAGAACCTGTACTCCTACGACGTCGTCGAGCCGGCGCTGGCGGCGGAGCTGTGGCGGGTCTTCGCGGCTCAGGACGACCTGAGGTCGCTCGGGCGGCTCAGGGACCGGGCGGGAAGGCCGGGACAGGCGTTCGGGTTCGAGGACGGGCCGTTGCTGGGGGTGTTCGTGGTCAGCGCGGCGACCGGAGGCCTGCTCGCGACCGAGCTCATCCGGCTCCCGGGCGGAAACGACCCCGGGAGCCGGCGTCCCGCCGTCGAGGAATACCGGACGTATGCCGTCAGCACCTGGGTCGACGGCGAAGGGAAGACGTCGTGACCGGCGTGGCGGGCGCGGCTGTTCAGAGGGCGTGACATTCGCGCTGGGTGGGGTGGGCGTTCACCCAGCGCTGCTCGCCGACGTGGCTCGCGTCGCCGTATCCCTCACCCGGGGCGAAACAGGTCCCGCGTTCGCCGGGGTCTCTCTTCACGAAGAAAACGAAAGACCGATCGTTCTTTATGGACATGATAATGCCCGTCCCGTTCAGCTTTCTCGTTCCCGTCGCCTTGATGGCCTGGCGCGATCCCTCGAACGCCCGGCGATCATAAAGACACACCGCGTTGTCGAGGATTCCGTCCTCGTCGCAGTCGCGTTCCATGTTCCGGCGGGCGGCGCCGCATGAGGAGGGCCGGAATGTGATCACTTCCGCGCCGTCGTCGTAGGAGAGTGCGTTCGGTGGGACGAACCGGCCGTTCGGAGCCCTCTCCAGCTGGGCCGCGACCGCTCGGGCGGTGTCGATCTCACAGTGGGACGGCGGCCTCCCCTCGGCGGCACGGGCCGTGGCCGGGCCGGGAGTCGCGGTGAGGAAACCCGAGAGAAGGACGGCGCACGCAGCGCCCGAACCCTTGATGTCGATTCTCATGATTAATCCTTTTTCGAGGGGAACCGGTCATGGCTGCGATATCCGATCGGCTTTCGAGGGCCGAGGATAGACCGGTGAACGGGACGCGCGCCGGTAAAGGATCGCGCTCTTTCCGCAACGAACATCCGCGCATCTGCCGGTAATGAACGGCTCCCCGGCGGACGTTTACCACCGGAACGTTTCCCCGGCGGAATGGAGCGCCCGGATGAGGATCACCCCTTCTGGCCAGAGCGGTCCCACGATCCCCGCGGGTCACCGTGAGCCGCTGCCGCGGGACGGCAGCCGTGACTGCGGGGTGCTGGAGCGGGTGATCCGCCGGCACTGGTCGGGGACGCCCCGGCGGGAGCTGGTGGTCGCGGTGGACGAGCTGGCCGGACTCCCGGTCCACCTGGCGACCCGGCTGGCTGAGGAGCTCGACGGGATCTGGCTCGGCGTCGACATGCTCCCCGAGCCGCCGAAGCCGGACGACTCCTGCGACGCCCGGGTGGCGGCGGACTCCGGCGGGGTCTACACGGGACGCACGGTCGTCATCGCGGGCGGCCCGCACTCGTCCGGAGCGCTGGTGCACCACATGATCGGGCACGCGCTGTGCGACCTGGACGAGATGGACGAGACCCCGGAGTGGCGGTGGATCATGAGCTTCTGCCGTCCGCTGCTGGCCCTGGACCGCTACCGGGACGGTCCGTCCGAGTGGTGGGCCGAGACCTACGCGCTCTGCGCGAGCCGCAGGCTCGACCGCCTCACCCGGTTGCTGGCCGACGACGGCCAGGCCGCCGCGGTCGTGGCGGCCTACCACCAGAGGCGTCAGGGATGGGTCAGATGACGGCCCGCTCGATGAGGGCGTCCAGGTCCAGGCGCGGAGGCAGGGTGCCGAAGCCGCGCCCCGCCTCACCGGCCAGGCGGGAGACGCAGAAGGCGTCGGCGACGGCCGCGGGCGCCAGCCGTACGAGCAGGGAGGCCTGCAGCACCAGGGCCATGTCCTCGGCGACGCGGCGGGCACGGGCCTCGATGTCGGTCAGGTCGCCGAGAGACTTGCGCAGGCGGTCGACGGCGTCGTCCAGACGCCGGTCGGCTCCGGCGGCGAGCGAGACCTCGGCGAAGAAGGCCTCCAGTGCCTCCGGCTCGCGCCCCAGGGCGCGCAGCACGTCCAGCGCGGCCACGTTTCCCGAGCCCTCCCAGATGCCGTTGAGCGGCGACTCGCGAAACAGCCGGGGCATCTGCGACTCCTCGACGTAGCCGTTGCCGCCCAGGCACTCCAGCGCCTCGGCCGCGTGGACGGGGCCGCGCTTGCACACCCAGTATTTGCCCACGGCCAGGGCCGTACGGCGCAGCGCGCTCTCGGCCCGGTCCCCGGCGACGGCCCGGTCGGTGGCGCCGGCGAGCCGTGTCATCAGGGTGGTCGCGGCCTCCGACTCCAGAGCCAGGTCGGCCAGGACGTTGCGCATCAGCGGCTGGTCGATCAGCTTCCTGCCGAACGCGCCGCGGTGCGTGGCGTGGTGGACGGCCCGCGTCACGCCGTACCGCATGCCGGCCGCCGAGCCGATCACGCAGTCCAGCCGGGTCATGTTGACCATCTCCAGAATGGTCCGCACCCCCCGGCCCTCCTCGCCCACCGGCCAGGCCAGCGCGCCGTGATACTCCACCTCGGCGCTGGCGTTGGACCTGTTGCCCAGCTTGTCCTTCAGCCGCATCAGGTGCATGGCGTTGCGGGTCCCGTCGGGCAGCACCCGGGGCAGCAGGAAACACGACAGGCCGCCGGGGGCGTGGGCGAGAACCAGGAACACATCGCACATCGGGGCGGAGTTGAACCACTTGTGCCCGGTCAGGGCGTAACTTCCGTCGTCCAGGGGCTCGGCGCGGGTGGTGCCGGCGCGGACGTCGGAGCCGCCCTGCTTCTCGGTCATCGCCATCCCGGCGAGCACCCCGCGCTTGCCGAGCGGCGGGCGCAGCCCGAAGTCGTAGTCGCGGGAGGCCAGCAGGGGCTCCCACCGGGCGGCCAGCGCCGGATCGTGGCGCAGCGCGGCGACCGCGGCGTAGGTCATGGAGATCGGGCATCCGTGTCCCGCCTCGACCTGGCTCCAGAGGTAGAACTTGGCCGCCCGGGCCACGTGCGCGCCCGGCCGGGCGTCGGCCCACGGGGCGGCGTGCAGACCGTTCTCGACCGCCACGGTCATCAGCTCGTGCCAGGCGGGGTGGAACTCGACCTCGTCGACGCGGTGGCCGTAGCGGTCATGGGTGCGCAGGACCGGTGGATGCTCGTTGGCCAGCCGTCCCCACTCCGCCGCCTGCTCGGAACCGGCGAGCGCGCCGAGCCGGCGCAGTTCCTCGGTGGCCCATCCGGCGTTCTCTCGGACCGTCCCGGCCAGGAGCGCGGCGTCGGCCGACACGTCGTGACCGGTGAGCGGGGGAGCCTGGTTGAAGACGTCATGGGTCACGTTCGGCCTCCGATGAACTCAGCTGGACCCGTCGCCGGGCGTCGCCCCCATCTCAGCATCTCCCCGTGACCGGGGCACCCCCTCGGCGGCCCCCTCCGCGCCCCGGTGGGCCGGGGCGCGGGAGGTCTCCCGCGCCCCGGGCCGGGCGTCTAGGGGTTGCCGACCAGGTCACGGACGTAGTCGTCGTCCTCGTCGCTCTCGGCCAGCACGCGCTCCACGCCCTTGCGGGCGCGCTCGTCACCCCGGGCGGCCAGACCCCGTGTGGCCTCGGCCACCGTGGTCAGGTCATCGTCGTCGAGCCGCGCGGCCAGCGCGTCGCGGATCTGCTCGGTGTCCTCCCGCAGCCCCGCCAGGCCCATGGTCGCCCAGTCGCGCACCTCCTCGTCCGGGTCCCGCGTCATCGAGATGAGCAGGGCCAGTCCCTCGGCGTGGCCCTGCGGCAGGACGGCGGCCAGCGCGGCCGGGTCGGCCTGGGTGCGGACCCAGCCGTCGGCGGTGATGATCTCCAGCACTTCGGGCAGGGAACGCGGGTCGGCGTGGTGGCCGAGCGCGCCCAGCACCGAACGCAGCACCCGCTCGTCGCCCTCGGTGGCGGCCATCCGCTGCAGGATCGGCAGCGTCCGGTCGAGGAAGGGCTTGTCGTCCTCGGTGAAGCCGAACTCCGCGAGCACGTCGACGGCGAACTCCCGCTTGCGCGGGTCGTCGCTGACGCACAGTCGCGCCGCGGCCTCGAAGGTCTCCTCGTCGCCGCGCCGGCCCAGCGAGCTCGCCACCGCCCACCAGGTCTCGGCCTCCTCATCGACGTCCCGGTACGGCAGCGCCCGCTCGACCAGCTCGTCGAAGGGCAGCCGCTCCGAGGACGCGTCCTCCAGGAGGGTGGCGATGGCCGCGTGGCCACGCTGGCACCGCAACTCGATCGAGGGCCGGCCGTCCGGATCCACGGCCGTGACGGTCACCAGGTCGGTGCCGTCCGCGGCGCGGCTGCGGCCCACGACGAACTGGGAGCCCTCGGAGGCCTTCTCGGTGAGCTGCTCCAGCAGCGCGCTCTCCAGCTGCGTGCCCAGCCAGTCGTAGGCGATGGTCAGCGGGGTGTCGCCCTCCCCGTCCGAACGGGTGGGGTCGGCCCCGGCCTCCAGCAGCGCGCGCACGGCGCCCAGCGCCCCGCGCCGGGTGGCCAGGGTGAGGGCGGTCTCGCCGCTGTCGTTGGCGTCCTCGGCGTCGGCCCCGGCGGAAAGGAGGATCGTGAGCGTGTCGGCGTGACCGTTGGCGGCGGCCCAGAGCAGGGCGCTCCATCCGCCGCTCTCCCGCCCGGACGGCTCGGCCCCGGCCGAGAGCAGCGTCTTCACGACCTCCGTGTGGTTCCAGGCCGCCGCCCCGCACAGGGGCAGGCCCTCGTCCTCGCCGCCGCTGATCCGGTTGGGGTCGGCTCCGGCGGCCAGCAACGTCCGCACGATCGTCGCCTGGCCGCCGGCCGACGCCCGGTACAGGGCCGTCGGCTCCCCGGCGCCGTCCGGATCAGCGGCCGCACCGCTCTGGAGCAGGCGCTCGACCCGCTCGGCGTCTTTCCCGGCCACCGCGTCCAGAAGTTCTTCATACATGCCTCCGGATCATAGGCGGCCGGGAGAGCCGCCCGCCGCCGCCGGAGGGGCGAGCCCCAGGCCCGGGGTTCGGCGAGGCCTGAGCCGCCCCACGCCCGCCCGCCGTTCGGGACGACACCCGCCGTGCCGGGACGGCCCACGCGGTCCGGGACGGCCCACACGTGCCGGAACGGCTCACGCGGTCCGGAACGGCACGCGCGCCGTCCCGGATGTAGGCCCGCTCTCCTCCTTGCGAAGGATTCGTCGGAAGGACAACTCGCGATATGTTGTGAGTCATGAACGATTCCGGCGGGATACGGGCCTCGGACGCCGAGCGGGAGGCCGCCGTCGAGCGGCTGCGCGTCGCCTCCGTCGAGGGACGTCTGACCCTCGGCGAGCTGACCGAGCGCACGGAGGCGGCCTACACCGCCGTCACCCAGGCCGAGCTGGTCGTCATCACCGCGGATCTGCCGTCCGCGGGGCAGGCGCCGGCACCCGCCCCGGCTGCGGCGGTGCAGGGCGGTCGTGCGCGGCGCTGGTTCGTGGCCGTCATGGGCGACTCCAAGCGCCGGGGCAAGTGGCGGATCGACCAGGGGCTCGGGGCGGTCGCCGTCATGGGCGACGTCGTGCTCGACCTGCGCGAGGCCGAGGTCCGCACCGGGGTGGTGGACATCGTGGCCACCGCGGTCATGGGCGACGTGAAGATCATCGTTCCGGACGGCGTGGACGTCGACCTCGAGGGCGTCGCGATCATGGGCGACAAGAAGGTCCAGGTCCTGGAGGCTCCTTCCGGCACGAACGTGCCGCTCATCCGGGTGAAGGCCTACGCGGTCATGGGCGACGTCAAGGTGGTCGGCGACTCACGGGCCGAGCCCGTCAAGAAGACCTGGGCCGCCTGGCGGGACCAGTGGCGCGAGCTGCGCGGTGAGCGGGCCGACGAGCCGTGGGCACCCCTGCCGCCCGCCTCTCCTCAGAGGGCGCCTCTGCCGCCCGTCCCTCCCCAGGAGTACGGCCTGTCCGCGCCGCAGTCGCCCCACCAGGAGTACGACCTCCATCGGCGGCCCGGCCCGCAGCCTCCCCGGCCGCCTCGCCCGCCGCAGCCGCCGGGCCACTGACGGCGACTCGGACGGCGGCTCACTGACGGCGGGTTCCTCCTGCGGTATTTCGTCGACCTGCCCGACCCGCAGATCGCCGAGGCGGAGGCCTTTCCCCTCCAGCGGTCCGTGACGGTGAAGGAACTGGTCTATCCGGTCTGCCGGGACAACGTCCGCCAGGTCGATCCGGCCACCGGCCGGATCGTCGTGCTCCGGTGCGCCGAGAACGGCAAGGACGGACAGGGGCGCGGAACGACCGGCTGAGTGCCGCTCAGGCGGTGGCGAGGGCCATCTCCCGCCGTACGGCCTGCTCGTAGCGTTCGATCAGCACGGCCGCCAGCTCCGGGGCGGCGCCGAGCACGCCGGCGACGACCTCGGCGCCCGCGGCCAGGGCGTCGCGGTGGATCTTGTCGGCGAAGTGGCCCGGGGCCAGCAGGTAGGGGGCCACCACCACACGGGGGGCTCCGGCCGAAAGGAGCCGCCGGACCTCCTCCTCGGGGCTGGGCCGAGCGGCCGAGGCGTAGGCGACGGTCACCGACCACCAGCCGCGAAGCGAGGCCCAGTCCTCGGCGATCCCGGAGACCGTCGCGTTGGCCCGGTGATCGCTGGAGCCGGCCGAGACCAGCACCACGGCGGTCTCCGGGTCCCCGGCCGCCACCCCCGCCTCGGACAGGCGCCGTTCCAGGGCGGCGAGCAGCAGGGGATGCGGGCCCAGGGTGGCGCCCCGGTGCACGCGCAGCAGTGGCCTGCGGGCGGCCACCTCGGCGAGCGCGCCGGGAATGTCCACGCGGCTGTGGTAGGCCTCGGTGAGCAGCAGCGGCACGACCGCCGCCTCGGCCAGCCCGGACAGCGCCCCGGCGAGCGTCGGGGGAGCGTGGTCGAGGTAGGCGGTGCGCACGGGAATCTCCGGGCGTGCCCGCCGTACCAGATCGAGGAGATCCTCCACCGTCGCGGTGGCGCGCGGGTCACGGGACCCGTGCGCCACCGCGACCAGCGGGACGGTGGACGACGTGCCGCGGGCGCGCCACGTCATAGGTGCAGCCCGCATTCCGTCTTGGCCATTCCGGCCCAGCGACCGCTGCGCGGGTCCTCTCCCGGGGCGACCTGACGGGTGCAGGGGGCGCAGCCGATCGAGGGGTAGTTGTCGTAGTGCAACGGGTTGATGAGCACGCCGTTGTCGGCCATGTAGTTGTCGACGTCGTCCTGCGTCCACCGGGCGATCGGGTTGATCTTGACCATCTGGCGCTTGGCGTCCCACTCCACGACCTTGACGCCGGCGCGGGTGGCGGCCTCGTCACGGCGGATGCCGGAGACCCAGGCGAGGTACGGCTCCAGCGCCCGGTTGAGCGGCTCCACCTTGCGCAGGTAGCAGCACAGGTCGGGGTTGCGCCCGAACAGGCGCGGACCGAGGTCGCGCTCCTGCTCGGCCACCGTCCGCGACGGCTTCACGTCGATCACGTTGACGTCATAGACCTGCCGCACGGCGTCACGGGTGCCGATCGTCTCGGCGAAGTGGTAGCCGGTGTCGATGAACAGCACGTCCACGCCGGGCTTGACCCTGCTGACCAGGTCGATCAACAGGGCGTCGCTCATCGAGGAGGTCAGGCACAGCCGGTCGCCGAAAGTGGCCGCCGCCCAGCGAATGATCTCAAGGGCGGAGGCGTCCTCCAGGAACCGCGCCGCCGACTCCACGATGTCCTGCAGGTCGAGCGCGCCGCGCTGCTCCCGTAATCCGACTTCGATATCCACCAGTGTCATCGGTCGCTCACCTCTCCTCATTCGCTACGCGGGCCGTTCGTGCCTCGCGGACCACTGCGCTCACTGCGTCGGGCTCGCTCCCTGCCAAGGTCGCTCGCCCCTCCTCATTCGCTACGCGGGCCGTTCGTGCCTCGCGGACCACTGCGCTCACTGCGTCGGGCTCGCTCCGCGTCATGACCGCACTCCGATTCCCAGGAACTTCAGCTTGAAGGCGCGGACGCACGAGCGGCAGTACCAGCCGCCGTCGCCCTCGTAGGGTTCGAGATCCTCTTCACCGCAGTAGGGGCAGTGGAAGGGGACCGCTCGCTCGCTCATCGGCCCCTCCCTTCCTCGCGGGCCGCCGGGCGGCTCACTTGAGGTCCGCCTCGTCGGCGCGCTGGACCCAGCCGGAGAAGGTCTCGCCGTCGTTCTTCTGCTTCTCGAAGTTCCTGACGACGCGCTCCACGTAGTCGGGAAGCTCCTCGGCGGTGGCCTTCAGCCCGCGGACCTTGCGGCCGAAGCCCGGGTTGACGCCGAGGGAGCCGCCCAGGTGGATCTGGAAGCCCTCGACCTGCTCGCCCTTGTCGTTGACGACGAGCTGGCCCTTGAGGCCGATGTCGGCGACCTGGATGCGCGCACAGGAGTTCGGGCAGCCGTTGACGTTGATGGTCAGCGGTTCCTTGAAGTCCGGCAGGCGCTGCTCCAACTCGTCGATCAGGTCGGACGCGGTGGCCTTGGTCTCGACGATCGCCAGCTTGCAGAACTCGATGCCGGTGCAGGCCATGGTCTGGCGGCGGAAGGTGGAAGGGTTGACCCGCAGGTCGTTGGCCTCCAGCTCGGCGACAAGGCTGTCGACCCGGTCGGGCGCCACGTCGAGGACGACCATCTTCTGCTCGACCGTGGTGTGCACCCGGTCCGAGCCGTGCCGCTCGGCGATGTCGGCGATGAGGTGCAGCTTGTCGCCGTCGAGGCGGCCGACCCTGGGGGCGAAGCCGACGTAGAAGTTGCCGTCCTTCTGCGGGAAGACGCCCACGTGGTCCCGGCGCCCGCCGCGCGGCTGCTCGGGTGCGGGGCCGTCGGGAAGGGTGTGGCCGAGGTATTCCTTCTCAAGGACGTCGCGGAACTTCTCGGCTCCCCAGTCGTTGACCAGGAACTTGATCCGGGCCCGGTGCCGCAGGCGGCGGTAGCCGTAGTCGCGGAAGATGCCGATCACGCCGGCCCAGACCGCGCCGACCTGCTCAGGGGTGACGAAGACGCCCAGGCGCTTGGCCAGCATCGGGTTGGTCGACAGGCCTCCGCCCACCCACAGGTCGAACCCCTTCTCGCCCCGCTCGTTGACCACGCCGACGAAGGCGATGTCGTTGATCTCGTGCACGGTGCAGTGCGAGGGGCAGCCGCTCACGGCGGTCTTGAACTTGCGCGGCAGGTTGGAGTAGGCGGGGTCGCCGATGTAGGTGTCGTAGATCTCGTCGATCTGCGCGGTGCCGTCGACGACCTCGTCGGTGTCGATCCCGGCCAGCGGGCAGCCCAGGATGACGCGCGGGGTGTCGCCACAGGCCTCGGTGGTCGACAGGCCCACCGCCTCGAGGCGCTTCCAGATGTCGGGAACGGCCTCGATCTCGATCCAGTGCAGCTGGATGTTCTGGCGGTCGGTGACGTCGGCGGTGCCCCGGCCGTAGATGTTGGAGATGTCGGCGATGGTGCGCAGCTGCTCCAGGTTGAGCCGGCCGCCGTCGATGCGGACCCGGAGCATGAAATAGCGGTCGTCGAGCTCCTCGGGCTCCAGGATCGCGGTCTTGCCGCCGTCGATCCCGGGCTTGCGCTGGGTGTAGAGGCCGTACCAGCGCATCCGGCCCCGCAGGTCGGCCGGGTCGATGGAGTCGAAACCGTTCTTGGCGTAGATGTCGATGATCCGCTGGCGGACGTTGAGCCCGTCGTCGTTCTTCTTGTTCTCTTCGTTCTTGTTCAGCGGTTCGCGGTAACCGAGAGCCCACTGACCTTCGCCGCGCGGGCGCTTGTGGTGGCGGTTAGCCGGCTTGGCCGGGGTCGTCATGTGCGCGTCCTTTGGATCGATGGAGTGATTTCCGGACGCGCACAGGCAGAACCTCCCGCCTCACCGTTGAGTGCGGGGGTCGCTTACTCGCAAGGAGGACGCCTGTCGCGCGCCCGAGCTGGATGAAATCAGCGGAGGGCGACGGTCAACGGACGTCACAACAGATGGCACTGCGGACACGCAAGAGGTCGACGTGGCGTCGCACGACGAGCAATGGGTCCGCTGGCATGTCTCAGACGATACCTTGGCCGCCCGAGATGTCCAATGTCCGGTCCACACTCTGGACTGTCCCCAGGCCCAACCTTGGCTTCGGGCTCATCCCTGGCGCGGCCAGTCCAGTGGAGACTCGCGAGGCCGCTCGGCTTCCTGGTGCTGGCAGTCGCACCACGAGCCGCCCCGGCACTCCTCGTGACGGCGGTCCTTGCACTGTTGGCAGATCACCCTTCCATTGTGGGGGTGTCCCCTAGAACATCGCTCGGTTACCCTTGCCTGAGCCGGGACGAGGAGGCGCCGTGGGTCTGATGGACGAGTTGCTGGCCGATCTACGCGCGGAGACCGCCGAGCTCAACGCCATGATCCGCGAGCTCGGTCCGGCGGACTGGGAGCTGCCCACCCCCGCCGAAGGCTGGGCGGTGCGCGACCAGATCAGCCATCTCGCCTGGTTCGACGACGCCGCCACCGCCGCCGCGACCGACCCGGACGGCTTCCGCGCCACACTGCCGGCCTTCCTGGGCCGCGGGGACTCCGCGGTGGACGAGCTGGCGGCCGCCTCGCGCGGCCTCGCCCCCGACCGGCTTCACGGCTGGTTCCGCGCCGCCAGGTCCCGCAGCCTGGAGGCGTTCGCCCGGCTCGCCCCCGGGGCCAGGCTGCCCTGGTACGGGCCCGACATGTCGGCCGCGTCCTTCGTCACCGCGCGGTTGATGGAGACCTGGGCCCACGGGCAGGACGTCGCGGACGCGCTCGGTCTGGCACGCGTCCCGACGGCCCGGCTCAGGCACGTGGCGACGCTCGGGGTGCGGGCCATGCCGTACGGCTTCGCGATGCGCGGCCTGACGCCGCCCGCCGAGCCGATCCGGGTGGAGCTGGCGATGCCCGACGGGACGACGTGGACGGCGGGGCCGGCCGGAGCCCCTGACACGGTCAGGGGGACGGCGCTCGACTTCTGCCTCCTGGTGGTCCAGCGCCGCCACCTCGACGACACCTTCCTGGAGGTGCGGGGGGAGGGCGCACGGGCGTGGGTCCGGGTCGCACAGGCGTTCGCCGGACCGCCGGGCAAGGGACGCGCCCCGCTCGGATCAGGGGTTTCTCAGGGGCACACCCGATAGAGGCGGTCAGATCCGCCCTGACATGCTCAGATCATGCGAACTCTGTTGAATGTCATCTGGCTGGTGTTCGCGGGGATCTGGCTGGCCATCGGCTACGTCGTCGCGGGCGTCGTCTGCTGCATCCTGATCGTCACGATCCCGTTCGGCATCGCGTCGTTCCGGATCGCGGCCTACGCGCTGTGGCCCTTCGGCCGGACCGTGGTGCGCGATCCCGACGCGGGCTGCCTGTCCACCGTGGGAAACGTGATCTGGTGCCTCGTGGCCGGGATCTGGCTGGCCATCGGGCATCTGCTGACCTCGATCCCGCTCTTCCTGTCGATCATCGGCATCCCGCTGGGGATCGCCAACATCAAGCTGATCCCGGTGTCGCTGCTGCCGCTCGGCGCCCGGATCGTGGACGCGGACGATCCCATGGCGTTTTACCGCAGGTAGGACGGGCGAAGGACACGAGATTCGATCGTTGCCGGACGGACTCGTGATCAAGCACCCCTAGGAAATACCGTTGTGTGCCATGACGTCCACTGATGCTCCTGCGCACCGCCCCGGGCCCGACAGGCGCTCGTCGCGCGGGCGCAGGGCCAGGCTGCGCGCAGGGCTCTCCTGGGTGCGCGGGACGGACACCTGGGCCCTGGCCAGCGCCACGACGAACGCGGGCGTCGCCTATCGCGTCACCGGTCTGGCCGGTGAGGCCGCCTTCTTCGCGCTGCTGTCGCTGCCGCCGTTCATGCTCGGTCTGATCGGCGTGCTCGGCCAGCTCACCCGGGTCTTCGGCCCGGAGACGGTGCAGAACGTCAGGGACTGGATCGACGTCCAGGCCCACCTGCTGTTCACCGACAACGCCGTGAACACCGTCGTCACCCCGCTCATCGACGACGTCCTGAAACCCGAGAACCAGGTCTCGCTGATCTCGCTGGGTTTCGTGCTGGCGCTCTGGTCGGGCTCACGGGCGCTGTTCGTCTATGTGGACCTGATCTCGGTCGCCTACGGGCTCGGCGAGGAGCGCGGCATCATCCGCACCCGCCTGATGTCCTTCGGGTTCTACCTGGCGGGCCTGCTGATCGGGCTGCTCGTCATGCCGGTCCTCGTCCTCGGACCCGTGGCGCTGCGCGGCGCCCTGCCCCCCGACTACGCCGTGCTGGTCGACAGCCTCTACTGGCCGGTGGTGATCGTCGGCTCGGTGTTCTTCCTCAGCCTGCTCTACCACGTGAGCGTGCCGGTGCGCACGCGCTGGTGGCGCGAGCTGCCCGGGGCCGTGCTCGCGCTCATCATCTGGATCGCCTGCGCGGCGGTCCTGCGCGCCGTGCTCGCCGCCTGGTTCTCCCCGGTCTCCATCTACGGCTCGCTCGCCGCCCCGATCGCGGTGCTGCTGTGGCTCTACATCACCGCGCTCGCCGTGCTCATCGGGGCCACGCTCAACGCCGAGGTGGACCGTCTCTGGCCGGTGAACGGCTACGGCCGCGTCGGTCGCGCCGGACAGTCCGCTATCGTCTAAGGCGCGACTGGCGCATTGGGTGGGAGAGACCACCGGGGAGCGGAAACAGCGGAGGCCGTGCGCCTGGGTCTTCGCGCGATGTCAACGATGACAGGGAGTGAAGGCGCCATGAGTTCTCTTTCCAGCGTAGATCCACAGATCGCCGAGCTCATCAAGGCGGAGGAGCGCCGTCAGGCCGACACCGTCAAGCTGATCGCCTCCGAGAACTACGTCTCCAAGGCGGTTCTGGAGGCTACGGGCACCGTTCTCACCAACAAATACTCCGAGGGTTACGCCGGCAAGCGTTACTACGAGGGCCAGCAGGTCATCGACCAGGTCGAGACCCTCGCCATCGAGCGGGCCAAGTCCCTGTTCGGCGTCAACCACGCCAATGTCCAGCCCTACTCGGGCTCGCCCGCCAACCTGGCCATCTACATGGCCTTCCTGCAGCCGGGCGACACCGTGATGGGGATGGGCCTGCCGTTCGGCGGTCACCTCACCCACGGCTGGTCGGTCTCGGCCACCGGCAAGTGGTTCAACCCGGTCCGTTACGGCGTGCGCCAGGACACCGGCCGCGTCGACATGGACGAGGTCCGTGAGATCGCCCTCCGCGAGCGGCCCAAGCTGATCTTCTGCGGTGGCACCGCGATCCCGCGCACGATCGACTTCCCGGCCTTCGCCGAGATCGCCCGCGAGGTCGGCGCCGTGCTCGCCGCCGACATCGCGCACATCGCCGGCCTGGTGGCCGGTGGCGCCCACCCGTCGCCGGTCGGCCACGCGGACGTCATCTCCACCACCACCCACAAGACCCTGCGCGGCCCCCGTGGCGCGATGCTGATGGCCACCTCCGACGAGCACGCCGCCGCGCTCAACAAGGCCGTCTTCCCCGGCCTGCAGGGCGGCCCGCACAACCACACCACCGCGGCCATCGCGGTGGCGCTGAAGGAAGCGGCGAGCGACGACTTCAAGGACTACGCCCGCCAGGTCGTCCTGAACGCCCAGGCGCTGGCCGAGGAGCTCAAGGGCCGCGGGTTCGACCTGGTCTCCGGCGGCACCGACAACCACCTCATCCTGTTCGACCTGACCCCGAAGGGCATCGGCGGCAAGCCCGCCGCCCAGGCGCTGGACAGGGCCGGTCTGGAGACCAACTACAACACCGTGCCCTTCGACACGCGCAAGCCGTTCGACCCGTCGGGCATCCGCATCGGCACCGCCGGTGTGACCAGCCGGGGCATGGGCGTGGCCGAGATGCGGCAGATCGGCGCCTGGATCGACCAGGTCGTCACCGCCCTGGCCAAGGACGAGGACGAGGCCAAGCACGTCATCACCCGGGTCCACGGCGAAGTCAGGGAGCTGACCTCGCACTTCCCCGCTCCGGGTCTGTGAGCTGATCGGCGAAGGCCCCGGGACCCGCCATGGTCCCGGGGCCTTTCGGCGTGCGCCCGTCACGGTGTGCCGTGGCCGGTGTGCCGTGACGGGCGGCTCGGGAGGTTATATGGCTTGCGGCATAAGGGTGGGTCTGCGCTAGTGTTCTACCGCGGCGCCATTCGACAAGACGAGTGGCTGCGAGCCAAAGGGAGGTGAGGACTATGCGGGTTGTCGTGTCGACCCTGCCGTCCATCAACCTCCGGGTGCCCGCCTGACCGTCTCGCACAGGTGCACCCGGCTTCCACAAAGGGTGTACCCACGTTGTCTTCACCAGTGATCTCTGGTTTTTCCGCTCTTTCCCCGCTCGGCTGGAACGACTCTCTCGCCGCCGAGCTCCCCGCCGGCCTGGTCCCCGCCCGGGTGGCCCGCGTCGATCGCGGCGCCGCCGAGGTGCTGTCCGCCGACGGGCACGTACAAGCCCACTACAGCGCCCACATACGGCGGGCCGCCGCCGCCGATCCCGTCGCCCTGCCCTGCGTGGGAGACTGGGCCGCACTCCGCAGGCTGCCCGAGGGCCGCTTCGAGTTGGAGGCGATCCTGCCCCGCCGTACCGCGTTCGTGCGCGGCGGCGTCGGCAGGGACTCCCGGGGCGGTCTGTCCGGCGACTCCCAGGGGCAGGTGCTCGCGGCCAACGTCGACGTCGTGTTCGTCGCCGAACCCGCTCTGCACGCCACCGACACCGCCGACCTGGGCCGGATCGAGCGCCTGCTCGCGCTGGCCTGGGAGAGCGGTGGACAGCCGGTGGTGCTCGTCACCAAGTCCGACCTCGTCGGCGAGGCGCTGGACTTCCTGATGCGGGAGGTCGCCACGGCGGCGCCCGGGGTGGACGTGCACGCGGTCTGCTCTCTCACCGGTGAGGGGGTCGAGATCGTGCGGGGCTACCTGGAGGGAACCCGCACCGCCGTGTTGCTCGGTGCTTCGGGCGCGGGCAAGTCCACGCTGGTCAACGCCCTGGCCGGAGCGGCGGTGATGGAGACCCAGCAGGTCAGGGCCGGTGACGGCCGAGGCAGGCACACCACCGTGCACCGCGAGCTGATCCCGCTCGACGGCGGCGGCCTCATCATCGACACGCCCGGCATCCGCCGCATCGGCCTCTACGACATGGGGGAGGGCGTGGACATGGTCTTCTCCGACATCGAAGGCCTCGCGGAGCGGTGCCGGTTCGCCGACTGCGGGCACGACAGCGAACCCGGCTGCGCCGTGATCGCCGCCATCGAGGACGGCACGCTGCCCGAACGCCGGTTGGAGAGCTGGAACAAGCTCCAGCGCGAGGCCGCCTGGATGGCCTCCAGAGGCGATGCTCGGCTCCGCAAGGAGCTGCAGAACAAATGGAAGATCATCCACAAGGAGATGCGGAAGTCCGGCCGCAACCGTCCGTGACCTCCGGGGTCTGACCCGGAGATGACCTCACCGGGACCGGCTCCCACGGGAGCCGGTCCCGGTCCGCCGTACCTCTCCGTATTTCGCCGGCTCAGAGACTTTCGCGTTGCCGGACGCTCGAGTGATCTTACGCTGAGTGGGGTTTTGACCACGCAGAGTAGGCAAACCTTTAGGTGTGATCGCTGCCTCGCGCGAACGCGCGTCGTCCCGGTGCCGCCGAGCGGCGCCGTGGATCGCGATCCTCATCTGCCTCGGGCTCTGCCTGGGCTGGCACTCGGGCGTCGCGGGCCTGTTCGAAGGGACGGTCGCCGAGAGCGTCGCAAGCGACACCCAGCCCGTCGACGAGGTGCCCGCCGTGCCCGCCACCCGTCATGTCCAGGGGCAGCGTGACCTGCGTACGCAGGTCAGGGGGCCGGCGATACCGGGCGCCTCGGGGGCGGTGCCGTCCGTGAGCGGGCGGCCGGACCGGAGGGCGGCTGCCAGGGGCTTCCAGATCACCCCGCATGCCGGCCTCGATCGGCTGATCCTGCTGAGCGTCTCTCGCATATAGGCCGACGGCTCGCCGTCGGACCAGCACAGCATTCATGCGAGGAGAGAGCTCATGCGAGAGATTCACGCGTTCACCGAGGCCTGGGATTTCCAGTGCCTGCGTTGCCTTCATGTCTGGGAGGACATCTACGAGGCCTGTCACGCCGACGACGGGCGTCCGGTCGTGTGGCGCAGGCAGGGGCTTGTCACCACCGCGCCGTGGGCGGACCAGAACTGCCCCAGCTGCTCGGCTCCTCAGGTCAAACCGCTACCGTCACGCGGCAGGCGGGATGTGCCGAGGATTCCACCGCAGGGCTGAGCCGTCTGCGGATGGTCGGGGATGGGCTTACAGTGAGAGGGGATGGTGAGCGGTCGCCGGACTGGCGGCCGCCGCTGCGGGTGCGGCGGTGCCGGCGGCGACCTTCCCACCGGATGTTCCCTGGCGCGTCAGCGCCCGAGACACCCTGACCGTACACAACGACGTGTGATCTCGCAGGGGAATCGGCGAGATCACACGCGAGGGGAGAGCCGGGTGGAGGTGCTGCTCAGGCGACGGCGCTGATGCCGGCGCTGGCGGCGCGGCGCATGCGACGGCGGCGCTCGGAGGCGCGCTCGTCCTCGTTCAGGCCGCCCCAGGTGCCGTACTTCTCCGGACGGGACAGCGCGTAGTCGAGGCACTCGGCGCGTACGGGGCACTGGGCGCAGATGGCCTTGGCCTTACGCTCGCGAATGTCACGCTCAGGCTGACGCTCGCCGTCGGGACCGAAGAAGAGCACGAGGTCCTCACCCCGGCACGCGGCGTCATCCTGCCAGCCCCAGCTGGGCCGAGGCCGGGCGGTCTGCCGACGTACCTGAGACATGAGAAAACCACCTTTTAGTGAGGGTATTTCGGGTTGATGCCGCATTGGACGTTTACGACGTCCCTGGATCCAACGCCTGGATAGGCCGTGATGTTCCCTCAGGTCAGGTGAGGGCGGACGTGGCGTACCGCACAGGCGTGAGCCTGTCCAGCGTGACCAGCCGGTAGGTAGCGATCGTGTCAGCGCAAGCCGTACCACATGGCGTTGTTACCGTCATGGGTTCAACCACTACCCGAAAACGAGCGTCACTACCGCGCACGAACGCCTCGGTAATGTCGCCGTCCGACCTGGAGGATTCCACGGCCACTCCGCCGACCGAGAGTTCGCCCGTGTGGGAGCGGACGAAATGCTCAGCGGCTTGCAATGGCTCAGGGATGCCCGCGCGTCCCCGGAAACGGTCGAGGATGACCTCGCCGGACCGGTACGCGTCGGCTGCCGCGATCGCAGCAGCCTGAGACATGCTGCCGTAGTAAAGCCCGTGTGGCAAGCACACGAGGTTGGCGGCGTAACGATCGCCGCCAACATGTGATGTTTCCCATACTCTGTCCGGCAACATTTTTGCCAGAGCGCGAGCGAGGGGTAGTCCAATGCGGGCGCAGCACGCGTTGCGCTTGGCATGCGTGCAGACCAGAAAAACCGGCTCACTCACAAGTATGCAGGACTCCGGGACCACTCCGGCCACCAGAGCGTCCATGTCAAGATCGTCTGGACCTGCGATGACGCCTTCGGCGAGCCACGGTTCGGCGGCGGTGGAGTCGGCGACCATGACGTGAATGCCGCTTCCGCCGGGGTTGCGGCGCCCCGGGCGGCGGATCAGCTGGGGCCGGACTCCGAGGCGCGTGGCCCGTTTGATAAGGGTGTGCACGTCCTCGGGGAGGTGGCAGTCCTCCAGGTGGGAGGCCCAGGGGCCGGAGTGCTCGATGAGCAGCCAGAATCGGGCGCCGACCGTCGCGCTGGCGAGCACCGGCAGGTCGCCGCCGTGGCATCCCCGGGGGTGGTCGCACCCCTTGACCGCCGCGCCTCGAACGCTTCCCGTGGTCACGCGCACTCCCTCTCCCGTTACTTAGGTAAGACTAACCTAATGGATGAGCGGGTGCGGCGTGGGAGGTGTCGGAAGCACTAGGCCCTATGAGGGGTCGGCGTCAATAGGTTGATTGTCAACTGATGTCAACGTCCACCTGTCAACGACCGGCCGTTGTCAAGAGCCGGACGGAACGAGATCAGGTCAATATTCCAGCGCCGCCAGCGCCGCGGGCAGGGCCGCCGCCCTGTCCTCGGGGACCAGGCCGATCCGGGTCCGGCGGTCGAGCAGGTCGTCGGCGTCCAGTGCGCCTTCGTGTCTGACCGCCCACACCAGTTCGGCGCGGGTGACGCCGGTGGGCAACGGCTCGGCCAGGGCGGGGTCGCGGGTCATCAGCGCCCGCACCGCCTCCGCCTCCTGCCCGTAGCGCTCCCACAGCCGGTCCGGGGCCGCGCCTCCTCCCCGGGGGACTCCGGCGGTCCCGGGAGCCCCGACCAGGGGCAGCCGCGCCGTACGGCTCCGGCCCGCCGCCAGGCCGCGTAGCGTCACCACCCGGTCCACGGCGTCCTGGGCCATCCGCCGGTAGGTGGTCAGCTTGCCGCCCACGACGGTGACGACCCCGTCCGGGGAGGTCAGCAGCGCGTGCCGCCTGGACAGGTCGGCGGTGCGCCCCTCGGCGGCCAGCAGCGGCCGTAGGCCGGCGTAGGCTCCGGCCACCTCCTGCCGCCCGAGTGGTACGCCCAGTACGGAGTTGAGCACGTCGAGCAGGAACGTCACGTCCTCCTCCGGCGCCTGCGGGACGTCCGGGACCGGTCCCTCGACCGGCTCGTCGGTCAGGCCGACGTGGATTCGGCCGTCGAGCTGGGGGAGCACCAGTGCGAACCTGTTGCTCTCGCCCGGGATCGGCACGTGCAGCCCGGCTCTGAGGCCGGGAAGGGTCTGCGGGCGCAGCACCAGGTGGGTGCCGCGTGAGGGCCTCAGCCGGATGGCCGGGTCGAGCTGGGCGGCCCAGACTCCGGCGGCGTTGATCACCGCTCTGGCCCGGATCGTGAAGGTCTCCCCGGTGAGCTCGTCGCGGACCTGCGCTCCGTCCCCGGCCAGCTCCAGAGCTCGGCAGCGGGTCAGGATCCCGGCCCCGTGCGCGGCGGCCGTCCTGGCCAGGGCGACCACCAGCCGGGCGTCGTCGACCAGGCGCCCGTCCCACGACAGCAGGGCGCCGCGCAGGCCGTGCGGGTTCAGCGGCGCGGCCAGGTCCAGGGCCTGCCGCGCGGGGATCCGCGACGGGCCGGGCAGGAGGCGGCGGGGCGTGCGGGCGGCCATCCGCAGCCCGTCGCCCAGCCGGTATCCGGCCATCACCGTCGCGGCCTGGGCGCCGGAGACCGCGGGGGTCAGCGGCAGCAGGTACGGCTGCGCCCTGACCAGGTGCGGGGCGGTGCGCCGGAGCAGCGTGCCGCGTTCCACCGCGCTCTCGTGCGCCACCCCCACCTGGCCCTTGGCCAGGTAGCGAAGCCCCCCGTGGATCATCTTGGAGCTCCATCGGGAGGTGCCGAACGCCAGGTCGTGAGCGTCGATCGCGATCGTCGACAGGCCCCGGGAGGCGGCGTCGAGCGCTGCCCCGGCACCGGTGGCGCCCAGCCCGACGACCAGCACGTCCACCACGAGATCTCGGGCACGGGCGAGTTCGCGCGTGCGGCGGGCGGCGTTGAGGGAGGAAGTCACGGCTGCAGGTACCTCTCCAGAAGCGTGGTGAGCTCGGCGTCCAGGTCGTCCTGGGTGAGGGGGTCGAGCATGGTCGTGCCGGACAGCAGGAACGACTGGGCGGTCAGCAACACGGCCCGGGCCAGCGTCCCGGGGTCGCCGGGCCGTACGGTGCCCCGCTCCTGGCCTCGCGTGAGCGCGGACTCGACGAGCGCGAGCATGGCCTCGTGACTGGCCCCCCGGCGCTGGAGCAGGTACGGCAGGAGCAGCTCGGGATCCACTTCGACGATCTTGCGCCAGAGGGGGTGGCCGCGCAGCTCCCGCACCACCCCGACCGCCGCGGTGACCGGGTCCCCGGTGGCGAATCTGTTGGCGACGAGCACCCACTCGCGGGTCATCAGGTCGGCGACGAGGGCGCGCACGTCGGGCCAGCGGCGGTAGATCGTCATCCGGGACAGCCCCGCCCGGCGGGCCACGTCGGTGAGCGTGGTCCGCCGCACCCCGACCGCGAGCACCATGTCGCGGGCGGCGTCGAGGACGGGGTCTCCGGCGGCCACGTCCGTATTGTGACGGATATACGTCATGTGTAACAGTGTAGAGGTGGAAACTCCGACAACCGCCGCCGAACCCATGCTCTGGTCCGGCTGGGGTGATCCCGCCAAGGCCTCCGAGCTGCCCGAGCCGATCCGCCGGCTGCTGCGCGACATGCTGGGCGTGCACGCGCCACAGGTTCCGGCCGCGAGCTTCGGCGAGGTGCGCCTGCCCGCCGTGGCGCTCTCCCCGCTCGTCCTCACCCGGCTGCGCGGCGTCGTCGGCGCCGACCACGTCCGCTTCGACGACGACGCACGCATCCGGCACACCCGGGGCAAGTCCACCCCCGACCTGATGCGCATGCGCGCGGGAGACGGCTCCGACGCACCCGACGCCGTGGTGCTGCCCGGCTCGCACGCCGAGGTCCTGGCTCTGCTGCGGATCTGTGCCGAGCACCGGGTCGCGGTGGTCCCGTTCGGCGGGGGCACCTCCGTCGTCGGCGGGCTGGTGGCCGCCCGGCGGGGCTTCGCCGGGGTCGTCGCCCTCGACCTGGCCCGGCTGAACCGGCTGGTCTCGGTGGACGCCGAGTCGATGGTGGCCGAGATCGAGCCGGGGCTGCGCGCGCCGCAGGCCGAGCAGCTCCTGGCCGGGCACGGGCTCACCCTGGGGCACTTCCCCCAGTCGTTCGAGTACGCCACGCTGGGCGGCTTCGCCGCGGCCCGCTCCAGCGGCCAGGCCTCGGCGGGATACGGCCGGTTCGACGACATGGTCGTCGGCATGACCGTGGCCACCCCGCGCGGCACCCTCGACCTCGGCCGGGCGCCCAAGTCCGCCGCCGGACCCGACCTGCGCCAGGTGATCCTCGGTTCCGAAGGCTCGTTCGGAGTGATCACCTCCCTGCGGCTGCGCGTACGGCGGGCCCCCGCCGAGCGGGTCTACGAGGGCTGGCGGTTCGAGTCGTTCGCCGCGGGTTCGGCCGCGCTGCGCCGGCTCGCCCAGGACGGTCCGCTGCCGACCGTGCTCCGGCTGTCCGACGAGACCGAGACGATGGTCGGGCTGGCCAGGCCGGGGGAGCTCGGCGGTCTGGCGGCCGACGCGGGCTGCCTGGTCATCGCGGGCCACGAAGGCTTCTCGGAGGTGGCCGCCCGGCGGGAGCGCGCCGCGGCGGTGCTGTCGGAGTGCGGCGGCGTCCACCTCGGGCCCGGCCCCGGGGAGTCCTGGGCGCACGGCCGCTACTCGGCGCCTTACCTGCGCGACTCGCTGCTCGCGGCGGGCGCCACCGTGGAGACGCTGGAGACGGCCGGATTCTGGTCCAACCTTCCCCGGCTCTACGACGCCGTACGGCTCTCGCTGCACGCCTCGCTCGGCTCGCCGCTGGTGATGTGCCACGTCTCCCACGTGTACGGCACGGGCGCCTCGCTCTACTTCACGGTCGTCACGGCCCAGAGCGACGATCCCCTCGCGCAGTGGGAGGCGGCCAAGCGGTCGGTCAACGAGGCGATCGTCGCGGCCGGGGGCACGATCTCGCACCACCACGGCGTCGGCCGTGACCATCGGGAGGCCTACGCCGCCGAGATCGGCGACCTGGGCGTGGAGATCCTGCGCGGGGTCAAGGACAGGCTCGACCCAGAAGGCATCCTCAACCCCGGCGTGCTGATCGCCGAGTCGGCCTCCGGGGAGGATCGGTCCGGGCTCTGACGCCAGAAGCGCGATCTTGACGACGATCGGCGACCACGGCTGTTCGCCCTGGCCGGGAACGACAGGCGTTCATGATCCACTTGTCCGTTGTGCTTCGCGAATGTTCGAAACGGGCGTTCGCCACGCTGGTAGGGTTCCCGGCGTGGGGGTTCCGGAGGATTTGCTGGCCGCGGCCAAGCAGTGTCTGGCCGAGCGGGGATACGCGCGTACGACGGTGCGGGACATCGTCGCCGTGTCCGGGAGCAACCTGGCCGCGATCAACTATCACTTCCGCTCGAAGGACGCGCTGCTCAACCGGGCGATGATCGAGGCGACGGGCGAGGCCGTCCAGGAGGTCGTCAAGGCGCTTGCGGAGAACTCCCGGGGTGATCAGGGCGAGCGTCTGGAAGCGTTCTGGGCCGAGCTGATCGAGTCCTTCCGTGACAAGCGGGCGTTGTGGCTGACCAACGTCGACACCCTGGCGCAGGCGCCGCACTCGCCGGAGGTGCGGGCGCAACTGGCGGACGGCCAGACGCGGGCGCGGGCGGAGCTGGGCAGGTTGCTCCAGCAGAACGGCGATGAGGCGTCGGCGGTGCTGGTCACCCTGCTCATCGGCATGCTGGTGCAGTGGGCCGTCGATCCGGACAGCGCCCCGACCGCGCAGGACCTCTCCCGGGGGATTCGGGCCATCGCGACGGCCACGGCGACCGGCACCTGAGTCAGGGCCGGTCACCGCGAGATGATCACCTCATCGGCTGGTCGTCGCGGGCGTGCTTTCCGTTCGGCCGCACGGCACGCAGCAGGATCGGCGCCAGGACCGCCATTAGGCACAGACCGGCGGCGGCTGTGATCATGGCGTAGTGCTGGCCCTGGGTGAAGGCCTCGCGCGCCGCCGCGGCGAGTGCCCGCCCGGTCGGTTCGGGCGTGTGCCGCGCGACTTCCAGGGCTGCGCCGAGGGTTTCGCGGGCAGCCGCGGCGGCCTGCGGCGACACGCCCTCAGCCGGCTGCCCGGCGAGCTGGTCGCGGTAGACGGCCGTGCCGATGCTCCCCAGGATCGCGATGCCGAGCGCGCCGCCGAACTCCGTGGCGACCTGCGACAGTCCCGCCACCGAACCCGCCCGCTCGGGTGGCGCGGTGGCGATGATCAGGTCCGAGGAGACGGTCAGCACGAGCGTGACGCCGCCGGCCATCAGCATGATCCCGGCGACCAGCGGCAGGGCTTGACCGCTCGTGTCGAGCTGGGACAGGAGCGTGAAGCCGCCGGCGCCGACGAGCAGTCCCAGGCAGACCACCAGGCCGGGACGGATCTTCCGTAGCAGGACGGGAGCCAGCGCCGCGCTGAGCATCGCCATGCCGGCCGAGGGCAGAGCGTACAGGCCCGCGACGAACGGCCGCGCGCCCATGACCATCTGCAGGTACTGCGTGGTGAACAGGCTGGAGCCGACCATGGCGAAGACGCCGAGGGTGTTGGTCCCGATCGCGGCGGTGAAGGCGCTGCTGCCGAACACCCGCACGTCCAGCATCGGGTCAGGCGTCGTGCGCTGACGGAGGATGAAGGCGGCCCCCAGGGACAGGCCGGCCACGATGGCCAGGACCGGCGGCCAGCCGAGGCCGTCCTGGGCGATGTGCTGCACGCCGTAGATCGTCGGCAGGATCGCGGCCAGTGACAGCGCCACGCTGAGCGGGTCGAAGCGGCCCGGCCGCGGGTCACGCGACTCCGGCAGCAGCAGCGGGGCCATGATCAACAGAATGGCCATCACCGGCAGGTTGACCAGGAACACCGAACCCCACCAGAAGTGCTCCAGCAGCGCTCCGCCCATCAGCGGGCCCAGCATGGCGCCGCCGGCGAACGCGGCGGTCCAGACCGCGATGGCGACGCGGCGCTGACCATCGTCGTGGAACATGTTCCGGATCAGTGACAGCGTGGACGGCATCAGTGTCGCCCCGCCGACGCCGAGCAGGGCACGGGTGGCGATGAGCATGCCGGAGTCGGCGGAGAAGGCGGCGATCGTGGAGGCGGCCCCGAACGCCACCGCACCGATCATCAGGAGCCGGCGTCGGCCGATCCTGTCACCCAGCGTGCCCATCGGCAGGAGCAGGCCGGCCAGCATGAACGGGTAGATGTCGATGATCCACAGCAGTTGGGAACCGCTCGGGGCCAGGCCGGCGCTGATGAACGGCAGCGCGTACGACAGCACGTGCAGGTCCACGGAGATCAGCAGCACCGGCAGTATCAGCACGGCCAGCCCGATCCACTGCCTGCGTCCGGCCCTGGCCGGGGCGGTCATGGTCATGGTCATGAGTTCTCCTGTCGGATGGGGGCGCCGGCGCGGTGCAGGTGCCGCAGGGCCTCGGCGTGCGAGGCCATGAAGCCGGTCTCGTGGTACGGCAGGCCGAGTTCGCGGCAGTAGGCGCGCACGATCGGCTGGGCCAGGCGGAGGTTGGGGGTGGGCATGTTCGGGAAGAGGTGGTGTTCGATCTGGTAGTTGAGCCCGCCCATCGCGAGGTCGATGAACCGGCCGCCGCGCACGTTGCGGGTGGTGAGGACCTGCCTGCGTAGAAAGTCCAGCCGCCTCTCACCGGTCATCATCGGCATCCCCTTGTGGCCGGGGGCGAAGACGCAGCCCATGTAGACGCCGAACAGTCCCTGGTGCACCGCGAAGAAGACGAACGCCTTGCCCGGTGAGAGAACCCAGGACAGCGCGGCCAGGTAGAGCGTGAAGTGGGCGACCAGCAGACCGCCCTCCAGCAGACGGTGCTTCAGCCACGGTCGCCGCAGCGCTCGTACGCCGCTCAGGTGCAGGTTGAGGCCCTCCAGGAGGAGCAGCGGGTAGAGCAGGAACGCCTGCCGCCGGCCGATGAAGCGCGCCAGCCCTCGGCTGTTTCTGGCCTGTTCCTGCGACCACACCAGGATGTCCGGCGCGACGTCGGGGTCGAGGTCCTCGTGGTTGGGGTTGGCGTGGTGGCGGGTGTGCTTGTTCATCCACCAGCCGTAACCGAGGCCGATTCCGAGGTTGCCGGCCAGCCGCCCGAAGATCTCGCTGGGCCGCCGAAGGCGGAAGATCTGCCGATGAGCCAGATCGTGCAGCACGAGGGCGACGTGGGCGAAGACGATCGCGAAGTAGGCGGCCAGCGGCACCTGCAGCCATGAGTCGCCCAGCGCGAAGAACGCCGCCAGGCCGGCGACGAACAGACCGGCGACCACGCCGAGCCGTACGACGTAGTAGAGCGGCCGCCGGTCGAACAAGCCCGCCACGGCGATGCGTTCGGAGAGCCGGCTGAAGTCGCTTGCCGAGGGTGGTCTGGATGGAGACGGTGCCGTCGCGGTTGCTTGCGTCATGGCGCCGACCATACACACGTTTTGCACACATGTACAAAACATCTGTTTGTGACATTTGTTTTGCTCAAGCGTTCAGGCCCGGGTAGGGTCGGCGTATGGGAGAGCGAGACAAGCTGATCGAAGGCGCCAAGCGTTGCCTGCAGGAACGCGGCTATGCCCACAGCACGGCACGCGACATCGCCAGGGCGTCCGGGGCCAACCTGGCCTCCATCGGCTACCACTTCGGCTCCAAAGACGCGCTGCTCCTCGAGGCCATGCTCGAGGCGACCATGGAGTGGGCCGAGAAGCTGCAGCACGCCTTGACCGACGACGCGCGGGTCGCCGAGCCGCCGCAGGACCGATTCGAATCCCTATGGCGACGGGTGATCGAGATGCTCGACCTGTATCGCCCCGTGTTCGTGGCGAACATCGAGGTGTTCGCCCAAGCCGAGCGCCAGCCACGGCTTCGCCGGGAATTGGCCGACGCCCAGGAATCGGCCCGTCTGGAGTGGGCCGGCTGGCTCGGCCCCCAGGCGCACCCGGTTCCCGAAGAGACGCGGCGAGCGGTCGGCTCGTTCTACCTGACCATGCTGACCGGCCTGGTGATGCAGCGCCTCATCGACCCGGAGCGCGCGCCGACCTCCGAAGAACTGTCCAGGGCGCTGCGCGCGATCGCGGTGTGCGACGACGAGCCGGTCCCACCTGCTCGCGGCTGACTCCACGCCCTGCGGTGCGGCGGGCCGTTGTCCGGCCGGCTCTGCGCGCCCGCTCGCGTTCCCGTTGCGACCACCGATGTCCGGTCCGAATCCCCCTCGGAGGCCGGTCCCTGCCGCCGTGCTGACGCCCAAATAAATCTACAACGTAAAGCCGCCGGGAACGTGCGCCACGAACGCCATCCAGAAAACGATCACCTGGCGGACCGCCTCAACGGGTTCGGGAAGGACGCTGTCGCCCTGTAGGCGCAGCGGGACTCCGCGCACAGGCCGATGGCGTCGCCGTCGTGGATGTCGAGGCCCGCGGTCCTGACGAGCCAGGCGTTGATCACAATGTCCATCGGCGAGTAGTGGGCGGCGTTGTCGACGTGCCCGTAGACGTCGTCGTCCTTCCACCTGGTCGCGACGGTCTCCCGGTAGGCGTACACGGTAGAACTGGATTCCAGAGATGATCTGAAGCGTTCCCCGCTACGATGATCAAGCTTTGAAGGAACAAAGAGGGCGCGGGGGTATGAACCAGCAGGATTCCATCAGCCATCCGGCGTCTTTGGGGCCTTACCGGATCGTTGAGCGACTGGGCCGGGGCGGGATGGGCACCGTCTACCTGGCTGAGGACCCCGCGGGAGCGAGGGTCGCGATCAAAGTGATCAACGCAGAGCTGGCCGATGATCCCGCGTTCGCCGACCGGTTCCGGGACGAGGTGACCGCGGCCCGCCGGGTGCGCCAGTTCTGCACGGCGCCGGTTCTGGACGCCGACCTGGAGGGTGACCCGCTCTATCTGGTCACCGAGTTCGTCCCGGGCCCCACGTTGGCCCAGGTCGGGCGGCTGTCGGGCGCCAACCTGGAGGCGCTGGCCGTCGGAGTGGCGACCGCGCTCACCGCGATCCACGGTGCCGGGGTCATCCACCGCGACCTCAAGCCGGCCAATGTGCTGCTGTCGCCGTTCGGCCCGCGTGTGATCGACTTCGGCATCGCCCGCGCGCTCGACACGCTCTTCGAGCGGACCGCCACCGGCCGGATCGTCGGCACTCCCGACTACATGGCTCCCGAGGCGCTCAGAGGCGAGCCGGTGACCCAGGCGTTCGACGTCTTCTCCTGGGGATGCGTGGTGGCGTTCGCCGCCACCGGGCGCGCCCCGTTCGGAGGCAAGACGCTCACCGAGGTGCTCTACAAGGTCGCGCACGAACCCCCGGTGCTCGACGGCCTGGCCCCGGGCCTGCGGGAGGCCGTCGAGACGGCTCTGCACAAGGATCCCGCGCGGCGGCCGACCGCCCAGCAGCTCCTGGACCACCTGGTCGGCCGGAGCAACGTGGACACCGGGAGGATCGCCGGGACCCTCCGGCTGACCCTCCTGGACTCCGCGCCGGTCGCGCCGGCCGGCCCCGTCGCGCCCGCGCGGGAGCGTTCCGGCGGACGCGGGCCGAAGGCCACGGCCGGGGGCCGTCGCCGCGCGCCGTCACCGAAGCCGCGGTCCAGATGGCTCGTCTTCGGTGGAGCGGCCCTGGTCCTGGCCCTTGCCGCGGGGGGAGCGTACCTCTGGCTGGATGACGGCCCGCCCGACCAGGCCGAGCTGGTGTTCGCCGATGACTTCTCCCGGGACAGGGGCTGGCCGCGTGACTACGGAGGTCTCTACGGCCAAGGCCAGGGCTATTACCAGCTCACCACCTCCCAGGACAACGTTGATCACTTCGCGAGCGCGTCGGTCGGCATCGTGCCGCCGAAGGAGACCCTGCTGAGCGTCAAGATGCGCATGCCGAACGGCGAACCGGACGGTCAGGCGGGTCTTTACTGTCACGGCCGCCTGGGTGGGGGCGCCGACGACGGCTATGAGTTCCGCATCCGCCGGGACGGGCGGGCTTCGATCGCCAAGAAGGTCAAAGGCGATATACGCGACCTGACGCTCGCCGAGCGGATCCCCGGATACCGCGCCGACAGGCTCGCCACGCTGCAGGCGGCCTGCCTGCAGGAACCGCACCGGGTCCGGTTGACGCTCTGGGTGAACGGCGAGCGGGTCGTCGGGGCGGTCGACGACGAGTCGCCGCTCAAGGCGGGCGCGGTGGGTCTCATGGCACGGCAGTCGCCGGGGTACCGGAGGAACACCGTGGCGCACTTCGACGACTTCCGCTGGGGTCGTCTCTAGCCGCTTCCCAAGAGCGTCGTCGGGTTGTCGAAGGCGTCGTCGCCGTGCGGTCCAGGGCCGGGTCCGGCAGGGCTCGGCAGGGCTCGCGGCGATGCTCCCAGGGTGCTCCGACGGCTCCTGGACGGGCCTATCTCCAGGAATGGGTGCGTCTTCGTAAGATCATTGCCAATATACGGTCATGGCTGATGTCGGGCAGGCCGCGGAACGCGGGCGTGAGGTCTCCTCCCGGGTCTCGGAGGAGGGGGCGGGCTGGGACTGCGTCCAGATCGGTTCCTTCAAGGATCTGCGGCCCAACGACGGGTCCTTCACCTGGCTCAGCCCCCGCACCGTCTGGAAGTCGAGGAACGAGGTCCTCGCCGGCCTGTTCGGCGATCCCTCGGGACAGGTCCGGGCGCGCTGGACGGCCTCCCAGCGGGACCGGGGCGTCGATCCCTCCTTCCGGATCCCGATGGACGTCGGGCCGGAGTTCTCCTTCCTCGTCCTGGGCGACACCGGGGAGGGCGACGCCTCCCAGTACGCGGTGATCCCCGGCCTGCTCAAGCTCGGCGCGAAGACGGCCTTCGCGGTCATCGCCAGCGACGTGATCTACCCCACCGGGTCCGGGAACGAGTACGACGACAAGTTCTTCCGCCCCTACAAGGACTACCCGGCGCCGATCTACGCCGTCCCCGGCAACCATGACTGGTACGACGGGCTCGGCGGCTTCATGCGCGTCTTCTGCGACGCGCCCGCGCTGAAGGCCGAACGGCAGGGGTTCGGGCTGTCGCCCGCCGGGTTGCGCGGGCTGCTCTGGCGCAGGCCGGAGAGGATCGACGAGGCGGCTCTGGCCAGGGCGCGCGAGCGCCGGGCACTGCCCCGGCAGCGGGCCGTGCAGCCCGCGCCGTACTGGGCGATGGAGACGCCCGGACTGCTCATCGTGGGGGTGGACACCGGCATCCACGGCACGATCGACCGGGAGCAGGCCGAATGGCTGCGCGAGGTCTCGCGGGACCCGCGGCCCAAGATGCTGATCACCGGCAAGCCCGTCTACACCCGCAACGACTACAAGCCGTCCAGACTTGAAGGCGGCGGCACGATCGACGACATCGTCGCCGACCCCGCGCACAACTACGTCGCGGCGATAGGCGGGGACGTGCACAACTACCAGCGCTTCCCGGTCAAGACGGGCGGCCGGACGATCCAGTACATCGTGGCGGGCGGCTCCGGGGCCTTCATGCACGCCACCCACACCACCCCCAGGGTCACGGTCGGCGGCGTGCACGAGGACGACTACCGGTGTTACCCGCTCCGCGGCGACTCGCTGTCGTTCTACAGCAAGCTCTACAGCGAACGGCTGCGCATGCGCTGGCTCTACCTCACCCCCGCCGAGAGCGCGACGCTGATGTCCCGGCAGATCGGCAACACCCCGGTCCGCGACGTCCCGCCGGTCCCCATCACCCGGCGGATGCGGTGGGCGGCGCGGATTCTCGGCGGCTGGCCGATGCCGCTGCGACTGCCCGTGGGCAGGGTCTTCCACCGCTACCTGTCGGAGCTGTCGGACTGGGACACCCCGCCGTTCTTCAAGAGTTTCCTGCATGTCTCGGTGACGCCGAGGACGCTGACGATCCGCTGCTTCGCCGCCACCGGCTGCCTGCCGCAGGAGATCGAACCCCCGCTCGAAGACGAGGTCGTGATCTCGCTCGTCTGATCGGGAATGTCGGCGCCACATGGCAGGCTGGACGTATGAACGTGGCAGTCGCGGCGAGTCCCGGCGGGGGCGGCGTCCTGCGCCCGGACGGGCAGGCCGTGCGGGCCGTCGCCGACCTGGCGGAGGCCGCTCGGGAGCTGGAGGCCGGCAGGCCTCGCTGGGTCTGGGCGGACACCAAGGAGGTCTACCCGGCACTGCTCGGCGTCGGCGTGCGGCTGACTCGCTGCCACGATCTGACCCTGACGGAGAGCCTGCTGCTGGGATACGAGGGGCGTTACGGCGAGCCCCGCTCGGCTCTGGCCGCGCACGCGCGGCTGCACGGGCTGCCGGTGCCGCAGGACCATCACGAGCCGCAGGCGCGGCAGGCCACGCTGTTCGAGGAGGAGCCGCCCCCGCCCGATGCCGACCTGGTCGCCGAGGTCCACGCCGACCAGCTCAGGCGGATCGAGGCCATCGCCGATCCGCAGCGGTTTCGGTTGCTGGTCGCCGCCGAGTCCGCCGGAGCGCTGATCGCGGAGGAGATGAGACATGAGGGCATGCCCTGGCGGGAGGACGTCCACGACGCGCTCCTGACCGGCCTGCTCGGCCCGCGTCCGGTGCACGGCATGCGACCGGCCAAGCTTCAGGCCCTGGCCGACCAGGTGACGGCGGCGTTCGGCACGTCGTTCAACCCCGACTCCCCGCAGCAGATCCTCAAGGCGTTCAAGTCGGCGGGCGTGCCCATCGCCTCCACCCGGGCCCATGAGATCAAGAAGGTCGACCACCCGGGGGTGGCGCCCCTGCTCGCCTACAAGGAGATGGCCAGGATCTACAGCTTCCACGGCTGGGTCTGGGCCGACCAGTGGGTTCGCGACCACCGGTTCCGGCCCGAATACGTGGTGGGCGGCGTCGTGTCGGGCCGGTGGGCCACCAGTGGCGGCGGAGCGCTGCAGATCCCCAAGGTGATGCGCAAGGTCGTGGTGGCCGACGAGGGCTGGACGCTGGTCGTCGCCGACGCGGCGCAGCTCGAACCCCGGGTGCTGGCCGCGATGGCCGGAGACGGCGGCCTGGCCAGGGCGGCCGGGCAGATCGATCTCTACCAGGCGCTGGCCCAGGCGTTCGGGGGCGAGCGCGACCACGCCAAGATCGCTATGTTGTCGGCGATGTACGGCGGGACCAGCGGGGACGCGCCCAAGCTGCTGGCCGTGATGCGGCAGCGCTTCCCCAAGGCCTACCAGTTCGTGGAGGACGCCGCGCGCAGCGGGGAGGACGGCCGGCTGGTCCGTTCCTGGCTCGGCCGTACCTGCCCGCAGCCTTCGGCCCGCTGGCGCGAGCTGGTCTCCGGCCCCGACGGGAAGCGGGCGGCCCGCGACCGGGGCCGGTTCACCCGCAACTTCGTGGTGCAGGCGACCGCGGCGGAGTGGGCGCTGACGCTGATGGCCGTGTTGCGCGGGCTGCTGCCCGATCCCGCCAAGCTGGTGTTCTTCCAGCACGACGAGGTGATGGTGCACTGCCCGGCGGAGCTGGCCGAGGAGGTCGTCGTGGCGGTCGGCCGGGCCGCCGAGGAGGCGACCCGGCTGCTGTTCGGCTCCACCCCGGTGCGCTTCCCGATGCAGGCCCTGGCGGTGCGGTGTTACGCCGACGCCAAATGAGCCGGCGGGCGCGTAGCGGGTGAGTCGGCGGGCGGCGAGTGCGCGGTGGGTGAAGCCGGTGGGCGCGCGGTGGGCGAGTCGGTGGGTGAGCCGGTGGGTGAGCCGCCCTTATGCGCGGCTCAGGGCCAGCCGCGCACCGGTGATCGTCACCATCACGGCCACGACGGCGCCGAGCACGCCGTAGGACAGGGCGCCGACGATCACGCCCGCCACCACCGTGCCGGTCGCGCCGCAGACGTTCATCAGCAGGTCGGAAAGGCCCTGTACGGTGGGGCGGTGCTCCAGCGGCACGGCTTCGCTGAGCATCGCGGAGCCGGAGATCAGCCCGCACGACCAGCCGACGCCGAGCAGGGCCAGGCCGGCCGACACCTGCATGACGTCGTGCGGTTGCGCCGTGCCGGTCAGAACGGCGGCGGCCAGCAGCAGGCCCATGCCGAGGGTCAGCACCCGGACCCGGCCGATCCGGTCGGCCAGCCAGCCGACCACCGGCGACAGGACGTACATGCCCGCGATGTGCAGGCTGAGCACGATGCCGATGACCGAGTAGGTCGCGCCGCCGTGGTCGAGGTGGAGGGGCGTCATGGACATGACCGACACCATCGCCGTGTGACTGACCGCGATCGCGGTGAGAGCGCGCAGCGCGACCGGCGACTGGCGCAGGATCCGCCACGCGGTGCGCAGCGTGCCCCCGGACCGCGTGACGGTGGCGGGTGTCGTGGGGGCGGGCGCCGCGGGGGCGACCGAGCGGGCCAGCCGCAGCGGGTCGGGGCGCAGGCCGATCACGATGACGCCCAGTGCGAGCGCGAAGGCCAGCAGGGAGAGCGCGAAGGGGCCGGCGGCCGGGGCCAGGCCGAGTCGGCGGCCGAGGTGGTCGGCCGGTTCGGCGAGGTTGGGACCGGTGACCGAGCCGATCGTGGCGGCCCACACCACCCAGGACAGATGCCGGGCCGAGTGCCCCGGCGGGGACAGGTCGGTCGCGGAGTAGCGGGAGGCGAGGTTGCCCGCGCTCGCGCCGCCGAACAGCACCAGCCCGGCCAGCAGTAGCGGCCACGAGCCGATGGTGATGGCGATCACCGTGATCAGGCAGCCGAGCAGGGCGAAGCCGTAGGCCAGGGCCAGCCCGGCTCTGCGCCCGCTCCTGGCCGCTGCCTTCGCGGTGGGCAGCGCCAGCAGCGCGGCCCCGAGCACGGTCGAGGTTCCGGCCAGCCCGCTGATCGAGACGGAGCCGGAGAGCTGGGCGACCACCAGCGAGCTGAAGGCGAATCCCACCGCGACCCCAACGCCCCCGGTGATCTGCGCGATGGACAGGACGGCGAGGGTCCGCCGCTGTACGGCGGCTATTTTCCCGCTATCCATGAGGGAAATGTCGGCATTTGTGGTGGTTTCGGTCACGAGTGAAGTCTGTCATCACGCGTGACGCGACCCGCGGCGGCGTCCCCGATCCCTTCCTCTCCGGGCCCCCGGGGATCGACGGCCGCCGCCGTCGATCCCCAGTGGCAAGGCCGGCGAAGGCTCAGTCGACCTGGGCGGAAGGCTCAGTCGACCTGGGCGAAGGTGCCGAAGAAGGTCTGCCGGAGCGGAGCGCTCCTCTCCCACTCCAGATCCTGCACCGCGAAGGTGATCTGGTAGGCGGTCTGACCGTCGAGCGCGACGTAACGGGTCAGCCCGTGCATGGGCACGACGCCGCCGGGCTGGACATAGGTGTACTCCCAGTCGGCGGCCTTCCACGTACCGTACGGCACGGGTGCCACCGCCACCTCGATGTATTCGTCCAGGCCCTTCTTGCTCGCCCGCCTGAGCGCGGTCACCGGATCGGCGACCGGCACCTCGGTGACGACGATGCTGCGCCTGCTGTTCTTCGGGCCGGAGAAGGTGACGGAGCCGTTCTTCTCCGTCTTCACCGTCCAACCCCTGGCCACCGCGGCGGAGACGCCGCCTCCGCTCAGTGTCCTGAACCCCTCCGGAATCTCGCCGCGCGCCCGCAGCGGCGACACCGGCTCGCCGGGCGTGGAGACCGCCGGAGACGGGGCCGGGCTCGTGGACGTGCCGGAGGCGGTGTCAGAGGTGGTGTCGGAGGCACTGCCGGACAGCAGGACGAACAGCACGGCGGCCAGCACGGCCAGTGCCCCGCCGCCGACCAGCAGCAGACGCGGTGTCGGGCGGCCGTCTCGCATCCAGCCGTCCTCGCCCCCCGCCCGGCGGCGGCGCGAGATCCTACGCCCCCCGGCCCGGCCGGGGACGGTCACCGCCCGGGAGTCGTGCGCGCCGTCGCCGGAGGTCCGGGTGCCCGGGGCGGGCAGTGGCCACGGCGTTGCCCCTGCCGCCGGGACGCCGGCACCGGAGGGGCCCTGCGGCGGGGCGTCCGCGAGATCCCCGGGGGCGTCGGCCGGAGTGGGGCGCCCGAGGTCGGCCGAGGGGCTGCGCAACGCTTCGTAGCCGCGCCGATGCCCGTCGGACGAGCCGAACGGGTCGGCGGCCCCGACCGGGGCCCGGCCCGGCGCGGAGGGCGAGCCGACGCGGCGCGCGCCCGGGGAGCCCGACGGCGCGTCGGAGTGCGCAGGCTGGCCGGCCGGCTGATCGTAGGGCACCCGCACCGGACCGGAGGGGGTCTCGATGATCCGTGAGGGCATCGGTCCGGAAGGCGGATCCAGCGGCGGCAGGAGGTGCATCGGGGTGGAGTCGCCCAGGAGCGGCACCGGGGGGATCGTGACGGGCCCGCGGTTCGGGGGAGTGGAGCCGTGGCTGCGCAGCACCCGGTCCAGCAGGTCCGACGCCTGGGCGGCGGTCATCCGGTCGGCCGGGTCCTTGCGCAGGAGACCCTCGATGACGGCGACCAGCGCCCCGGCGCGCTGCGGCCGGGTGGGCTCCTGAGTGAGGATCGCGCCCAGCACGGCCACCGCGTCGGGGCCCTCGTACGGCGGCCGGCCCTCCACCGCCGCGTACAGCGTGGCGCCGAAGGACCATAGGTCCGCGGCGTGCGTGATCGGCCGGCCGGACAGCCGCTCCGGCGGGATGTAGGCGGGCGAGCCCATCAGCAGGCCGGTCTGGGTGATCGTGACGTCGCCCTCTATCGCGGCGATGCCGAAGTCGGTCAGCACCACCCGATCGGAGGTGAGCAACACGTTGCCGGGCTTGACGTCGCGGTGCAGGATTCCGGCGGCGTGGGCGTGGCGGAGCGCGTCGAGCACCCGGGCACCGATCTCGGCCGCCTGCACGACCGGCAGCGGCCCGCTCTGCCGTACGGCCTGCTCCAGGGACCAGGCGCGGACCAGCTCCATCACGATCCAGGGACGGTCGTCCTCCTCGACGACGTCGTGGACGGTGACGATCCCGGGGTGACTGAGCCGCGCCGCCGAACGGGCCTCGCGCAGCATGCGCCGGTGCGCCACCTGCTTGCCGGCGTGGTCCAGGCCGTAGGGGAGGATCAGCTCCTTGACCGCGACGTCTCGATCGAGCAGGACGTCATGGGCGTGCCACACCACCCCCATGCCGCCGCGGCCGACCGGAGAGACCAGGCGGTATCGCCTGCCCACCAGTTTGCCCTGCGCCGCCGGTGCGGTCCTGCCGGCGCTCCCGTCCTCCGGCCCGGCCGGGGCCTTGCCGAGCAAGCGATCGGTCATCCTACCCCGTCCCCCCAAAACCAACCCGATTTCCAAGGTTGGACACGATATCGGGCTCACATTCGGTAATGGAAGTTAGCGGATGAGAAAGCGCTTCGTGGTAATTGTCCAAAGTGTCACACTTGGCACGGCTGACCTGCCGCCCAAATCCCGATGCCGGAAGCCGTGATTCACCGCCGCGTTCTCCACGGTCCGATCATGGATTGTGGATCACGCTCAATGGAAAACGATTACTTACCCGATTCGCCGCCGGGGTCGGCCGCCTCGGCCAGCGCGGCCAGAGCGGCGGTGAAGGCCGAGGCGGGCGGGCTCACCAGCCCCGCACCGACCTGGCCGGTTCCCGCGACCCGCCCCGCGATGCCGGTGTTGACGGTGGGCAGCAGACCTGTCCTGGCGACCAGCGTGACGTCGACACCGACCGGCGTGCCCCGGAAGTCGAGGCTCGGGATCTGGTAGGCGGGATGTTCGGCGAGGGTGATCTCGTACATCGACCGGGTGGCCGCCATCGCGTCCGACACGTCGCCGCCGACGAACCTGACGATCGCCGGGGCCGCGGCCATCGCGAAACCGCCCAGTCCCGCGGTCTCGGTGATCGTGGAGTCGCCGATGTCGGGGTTGGCGTCCGCGGGACCGTACGCGCCGAGATAGAGACCGTCCGGCACGCCCGCCGGGCCGGTGAACCAGCGCTCGCCCAGCCCCGAGACCTGGACGCCGAAGTCGGTGCCGTTGCGCGCCATCGCGACGACCATGGTGGAGCCCGGGATGCCCCTGGCCGCGTCCGTGCTCACCTTGCACGCCGCCATGCCCGCGTTGAGGAAGAAGTGGTCGTTGCCGTTGACGAAGCGCAGCACCTCGGCCGCGTGGCCGGGAGCGGCCTCCACGATCCCCGGGGCCAGCTCCCGCGCCAACAGCGAGGTGGCGGCGCGGTTGCGGTTGTGCAGCTCGTCGCCCATCTGCAGGGCCTGGGCGATCAACGCCCGCAGGTCCAGCGGCCCGGTCACCTCCAGGGTGGCCCGCAGGACCGGGCCGAGCACCTCGCCCATCCAGCGCAGCCGCTCCAGCACCTCCGGGCCGTAGGCGCCGTACCGCAGCACCTTGCCCAGGCCCTCGTTGAGCGAGCAGTAGGCGGTGCCGCCGTGTTCGGCGTCACGCACCTCGAACATCCACATCGACCGGCTGACCACGCCCGCCATCGGACCCACCGTCCGGTGATGGTGGCAGGGCTCCAGCCGGGCCCGCCCCGCGGCCAGCCGCTCGCCCGCCTCCTCGGCGTCGGCGGCCAGACCCTCCAGCAGCATCGCCCCGATGAGCGCGCCACGCATCGGACCGGACGCCCGATGCCAGTCGATCGGCGGTCCGGCGTGCAGGAACGTGCCCCCGGGCAGGTCGAGCACCTCGTGGGCGGGCCGCACGCCGACGAGCTGGGGCCGTGCGGACGTCAGACGCGCCACGGCCCTGTCGTTGGCGCCGCTCCTGCGCGGGTCGGCCAGCACCCGGGCCAGGTCGCCGGCGGTGCCGGGCATCGGCGGGCGCCAGTCCACCCCCACCCTGGGCACGGCCTGGGCGTCCAGGGCCTCACCGAGCAGCTCGGTCCCGACCGTGATCACCTGAGGCTCTCCGGAGAGCATGGGCAGCGTCATCGACCACTCCTGAGCGGGAAACGGCGGCTTGCGGCCGGGCGATCACCGATCCCGCACGACCAGCGGATCATCGGGCGCCCGCCAGCAGAGCGGCCGCGTGCCCGGCGGCCTGCGCGTTGGAGACGAATACCGCGGCTCCCGCCGCGCGCAGCGCCTCCGCCTGGGCCCGCAGCCCCTGAGGGTCGCCCTCGGCGCCGACCAGCGCGACGACCACCGGCACGCCCCTGGCGACGGCCGCGGCGATCCCGGGCGCGAGCCGCGCCGAGGGGTCGGGATCGGCGCCGTGCCCCAGGATCACGTCCAGCAGCGCGACGTCGCCCGGCGGCACCTCGGCCAGGGCCTCCAGCCGGAGCGCGGGGTCGATCATCGGATGGGCCCGGCCACGCGTGTAGGCGTCGTCGCCGAAGTCGGTGAACTCCCCGGTCCCGGCCACCAGCCGGGCCTCCACGCACAGCGTCCCGCCGGAGTAGACGCCGCGCAGCCTCCCCGCGCGGGCCTCCGCCCCGGCGGCGCCCCCGCCCGGCCGGCTCTGCTCCGGAGCGGGTGCGGGCCAGGAACGCCACGCGGGGACCTTCGCCCCGAGCGCGCGCAGGGCGGTCTCGGTCGCCGTGGTCAGATCGTCCTGGCCGGGGCCGAGCAGCGCGGTGACCACCGGTGTCCCGAGTTTCGCCACGGCCTCCCGCACGGCGTGCGCGACCTCGGCGGCCGGGGGCTTGGAGACCAGGACGATCAGCTCGGTCGCCGGGTCGGCGTCGAGCGCCCGCAGGGCACGGAGGGTGGAGCGCCCGCCCACCTCCTCCGACAGGTCCCTGCCGCCCACGCCCAGCACATGGCTGACCCCCACGCCCGCCAGATCCAGCAGGCAGGTGACCTGCTGGGCGCCGGTCCCCGAGGCGGCCACCACCCCGACCGGACCCGGACGGAGCACGTTCGCGAAGCCGAGGCCCACCCCGCCGATCACGGCCGTGCCGCAGTCGGGTCCCATGACCAGCACGTCCAGCTCGTCGGCGCGCTTTTTGAGCAGCACCTCCTGCTCGACCGGCACGTTGTCGCTGAAGATCATCACGGACAGGCCGGCCTCGATCGCGTCCAGCGCCTCGGCGAACGCGTGCGGCCCCGGCACCGAGACCAGGGCCAGCGTGGCGGCCCCATCGCGGGCGGCGGCGCGAACCGTGCGCGGCGGGTGCTCGACGGCCGTTCCGCCCGCCGTACGGCCGGCAAGACCGGACAGGAGCCGGTCCAGCTCGGCGGCGGCGGCCTCCAGCTCGGCCGGGGCGCCGCTCCGCAGCGCGATCAGCAGGTCGGACGGACCGGCCCCGGGAAGGTCGAAGCCCAGGTCGGCGGCGATGCCGAGATTGAGCTCCGTGGCCATGGCCACCACCGCGACCTCGACGCCGGGCAGCGCGGTGATCGCCTGGCTGACCCGCATCAGGCTCACCGAGTCGTGATACACCCCCGTGCGTATCCGGACCAGATCAGTGCTCACGTGCCCCGCCCTCCGATCCGCCCTCCGACCCGCCTCCCAGATCGACGACCGCGGCCAGGCCGATGCGCAGTCCCCAGGCCAGATCGGCCCCCGAGGTGTGGCCGAGCCGGAGCAGCCGGTGCAGCGCCGGCTCCAGCGCCTGCCGTCCGGCCAGGCCGCGCAGCACGGCCAGCACCTCGCCGCTGGCCTCGCCTCGGGCCGCGCAGTGCAGCAGCGTCGCCGAGATCGGGGTGGTCCTGCCGCGGGCGTCGAAGGTGACCGCGGCGGCCAGCCAGTCGGCCAGCCAGACGGCCCGCTCCACTCCGGCCGCCGCGCCCAGGTGACGCAGGGCCACCAGCGTCCCGGCCAACATGTCGTCACCGCTGGGGGTGAGCCCCGGGCCGAGTCCGACGAGCTGCTCGGCGGCCGTGACGCCCTTCACCAGGGAGGCCTGGGCGCATCCCTCGGCCAGCAGGCCGGCGGCGCCGTTGCCCTCCAGCCCCGGACGTCTGGCCGATCGGCCGCACAGTCCGGCCATCACGGGCAGCGACGCCGCCAGCCGTGCCGGATCCACCGGGCCGAGCGGCGGGGCCGGATCCCACCAGCGGTGCGGCCGAAGGCTGAGCCGTCCGACCTCGATCGAGCCGTCGCCGACACAGGCCTCGTCCCCCACGGTGACCTGCGGCATCGAGCCGGCGACCACCATCGCGTTGGGCAACCTGGTGGCGTCGCCCGTCACCACCGCGATCACATGTGGTTCGAGCTCGGTGCGGACCTCCAGATAGATCCCGGTGGGGAAGGCGGCAAGCACCCGCGCGGGGCGGCGGGGCGACTCCAGCATCCGGCGCAGGGCCGTGCTGGCCGCGCCGGTCGCGTCCGTCCGCACGCGGGCCCGCCGGATCCTCGGGCGCGTGCCGACGGTCATCGGACCCTCTCCGGCGGCCTCGTGCCCGCGCCGTGCCCGCCGGCTCCCTCGCTGCACCCCATCGCGACTTCCCCCGTCCGTTGAGCCGACCGTAGAACGGTCCCGCGGCCCGTCCGTACGGAGAAAGGTGACAACAGTCAGCCCAAAGGTTGGCTCTTCCTGACAGACGGCTCCATCAGTCACAATCGCTGCATGGAACCTCCCGTGCGCCTGGCAAGCACCGGCACGATCATCCACGGCGTCGCCGTCGGCGAGGTCCTCGGCGTCTCGACCCTGGCCGGGGCGCGGCTGATCGCGGGGGAACGGGGCCTGGACCGAATCGTGCAGCGGCTCAACGTGATGGAGGTTCCGGACGTCCTGGCCTGGGTGAAGCCGCACGAGCTGCTGCTCACCACCGGCTACCCGCTCCGCAACACCCCCCAGTCGCTCGACCGGCTGGTGGCCGACCTGGACGAACGCGGTCTGGCCGCGCTGGCCATCAAGCTGGGCCGCTACCTGGACCGGCTGCCCGAGGAGATGGTGGAGCAGGCCGACCGGCTGGGCTTCCCGCTGATCCAGCTTCCCGACGACGTCGGCTTCGACGACATCCTCAACCAGGTGCTCACCGACATCCTCAACCGCCAGGCCGCCGTGCTGGCCCGGGCGGAGGAAGCGCATCGGGCGCTGGTCCAGGTCGTGCTCGCCGGGGGCGGGCTGCGCGAGGTGACGGCCGAGGTGGCCGGACTGCTCGACGTCGCCGTGGCGGTGCTGGACGGGGCCGGCCAGGTGCTGGCCGCCGCAGGCCCCGCCGAACACCTGTCGGCGCTGCGCGGCGCCCCCGAAGGCCGCCACACCTCGGTCCCGGTCGTCGCGGGCGGCCACCACCACGGCCGGATCGTCGCCTGCGGCCCCGTCGGCTCGATCGGCGACAGCGACATCGGCATCTTGGAACGTGCCGCCACCGTCGCCGCGCTCGTGGTGACCCGGCAGGAGGCGGTCAACGCGGTCGAGAGCAAATACCGCGCCGACTTCCTGCGCGACGTGCTCACCGGCCGGGCCGGCGGCTCCGAACGGGTCGCCGCGCGGGCCAAGGCCTTCGGCTGGGACCTGGAACGCCCGGTGACCGTGCTGGTGGCCGAGCTCGACCCGGAGGGGGACGAGCGCATCGCCCAGGACCGCCTGGTGACCTGCTGGACCGCCGCGCTGCGCCGTCACGACCCGCGTGGCGCGGTGGCCGGTTTCTCCCACGAGGTCGTCGCCATCGTGGACGCGACCGTCGACACCGCCCGCCTGGCGAAAGACGCCGCGGTGGCCTTCGCCGAATCTCTGTCCGCCACCTTCTCCACCGGCGCCAGCCGCGTCGCCGCCGGAGCCGAAGCCCTTCCCGAGGCGTACGGCCAGGCACTCAAGGCGGCCAGGGTCGGCCGCCAGCTGCACGGCCCCGCCGCGGTCGCCCACTTCGACCAGCTCGGCGTCTACCGCCTGCTGTCCCTGGTCAACGACACCGCCGAACTGCACGCCTTCGTCCGCGAGACGCTCGGCCCGCTCGCCTCCGACGAGGATGCCGAGAACGCCGACCTCCGCCGGACCCTGCAGGTGCTGCTGGACACCAACCTCAACGTCGCCGAGACGGCCCGCAGACTGCACTTCCACTACAACACGCTGCGCTACCGCATCGGCAAGCTGGAACGGATGCTCGGCGGCTTCACCGAGGACGCCCACCTGCGCCTGAACCTCACGCTCGCGCTGCACGTCCTGCGGATGCGCGGAATCTGAGCCCGTGGCCTCTAAACTCTGGGGCGTGAACGAGACCTTTGAGCTGGAGACCGACTACATCCCGCTGTGCGACCTGCTGAAATACTGCGCCGTCACCGACACCGGCGGCCAGGCCAAGCATTTCATCGCTGAGGGGAACGTCATGGTGGACGGCGAGGTCGAGCTCCGCAAGACCTGCAAGATCCGCGCCGGGCAGGTCGTCACCGGCGACGGCTTCGAGATCCACGTCGTCGGTGCGGGGAGCTGACGTCCGCCGCCGGAAGCGGCCCGCACAGCGCCCGCACGATGCCCGTACGATGCCCGCGCCGTGGCCCGTACAGTGCCGCACGATGCCTGCACAGTGGCCCGCATGATGCCCGCGCCGTGGCCCGCACCGGGTTTCGGCGGCCTCGCGCCCGGGAACCCTCCGTAGTCCCTCATCTCCCAACAGGACGCTGTCGTCGCCGGTGCGCAAGGTGATCACTGGTCGGCGACTCAGATTTGGCAGATCATGACGATGTACGGGTGCGACGGCGGGCCTAATGTGCCCGCAACGACAGCATGGGGATTCGCCGGAGGGATGCCTGCGGGGCGGCCACCGACCGACGGCCCGGTGAGAGGTGGGGCTTGATGGTTGCAGGTTGGACCAAACACGGCGACGGCAAGACCCTGGCGCCCGGAGAAGTCGTCAGGCCGGACGAAAGACTGTCCTGGCCGCGCATGATCGGGTTCGGAGCGCAGCACGTCATCGCGATGTTCGGCGCGACATTCGTCTTCCCGCTGGTCATGGGGCTGAGCCCGAACGTCGCCATCATGTTCTCCGGCGTCGCCACGATCATGTTCCTGCTCATCGTGCAGGGGAGGATCCCCAGCTATCTCGGCACGAGCGCCTCGTTCGTGGGCGGGGTGCTGGCCATCCGGGCGTCCTTCGGCGGTGACACGCCCGCCGTGGACGCGATCGTCACCGGGGCGATCCTCGTCGTCGGCCTGGTGCTCGCGCTCGCGGGCGTGGCGATCCACTTCCTCGGCGTGCAGATCATCAATCGGATCTTCCCCCCGGTCGTCACCGGCGCGGTCGTCATGCTGATCGGGTTCGGGCTGGCCTACGTGGTCGCCGACGTCTACTGGCCGCAGGACCAGTGGATCGCCCTGATCACCATGGTCGTCACCTTCGTGATCATCGTGGCCTTCAAGGGGTTCGTCGGCCGGATCGGCATCCTGCTCGGTCTGATCATCGGTTTCGTGCTGTCCTGGGCGGCCGACCGGCTGTTCGGTGACATCACCGCCTACAACGCCGCCACCGCCGCCGTCGACACGCATCCGCGGGTGAGCTTCGCCTCGGTGGCCCAGGCTCCGTGGATCGGCTGGCCCGACACGTTCCTGCCCGACGTCAGGTTCTCCGCCGTGTTGCTGGTGCTCCCGGCCGTGATCGCGCTGATCGCGGAGAACATCGGTCATGTCAAGGCCGTCGGTGAGATGACCGGCGTCGACGTCAACCCCTACATGGGCCGGGCGATCATCGGCGACGGCGCCGCCACCGCGGTCGCCAGCGCCTTCGGCGGCTCCCCGACCACCACCTACGCCGAGAACATCGGGGTCATGGCCGCGACGAGGGTCTATTCGACGGCCGCCTACTACATCGCCGCCGTGGTCGCGATCCTGTTCGGCCTCTGCCCCAAGTTCGGCGCGCTGGTCGCGGCGACCCCCGGCGGTGTGCTCGGCGGCATCACGGTGATCCTCTACGGCATGATCGGCCTACTCGGCGCCAAGATCTGGATCGAGAACCAGGTCGACTTCTCCAACCCGGTCAACATGGTCCCGATCGGGGCCGGCGTCATCCTCGCCATCGGCCCGGTCAGGCAGATGATCGGCTCGCACTTCGTCCTGGAGGGCATCGCCCTGGGCACCATCGTGGTGGTGGGCGGCTACCACCTGCTGAGGGCGATCTCCGGCGGGACGAGAGACGAACCCGGCCGGACCGGCACCGAGACCGGTGGGGCCGTGCCCGGCGGAGGGGCGTCCGGGTGAAACCGCCCCCCTTCGACTACCATGCCCCCCGATCGGTCGGCGAGGCCCTCGACATGCTCGCCGGCGCCGGAGAGCACGGCAAGGTCCTCGCCGGCGGCCAGAGCCTGATCCCGATGCTCAACATGCGGCTGGCCGCCCCCGCGCACCTCGTCGACATCAACCGCCTGGCGGGCCTGGCCACCCTCGACGTGGAGCCCGGTGGTGTCCGGGTCGGCGCGCTGACCAGGCACGCCCAGGTGGAACGCGCCGCGCCGGTCGCCGCCGCCCAGCCGCTGCTGCGCCAGGCGCTGCGGCTGGTCGCCCACCCCGTCATCCGCAACCGGGGCACGGTGGTCGGCAGCCTGGTGCACGCCGACCCCGCCGCCGAGTTGCCCGCCGTGCTCGCCCTCCTCGGCGGTTCGGTACGGCTCGCCCGTCGCGACGCCACCCGGGACGTCCCCGCCGGCGGGTTCTTCACCGGTCCGATGGAATCGGCGGTCGAGCCCGGGGAGCTGGCGGTGTCGGCGTTCTTCCCGCTGCTCGCCCCGCGCGCGGGCACCGCGTTCCGCGAGGTGGCCAGGCGGCACGGCGACTACGCGCTGGCGGGGGTCGCGGCGCTGGTCGAGCTGGACGAGGACCTGCATGTCGGCACGGCCAGGGTGGCGTGCGTGAGCGCGGGCCCCGTCCCGGTGCTCGTCGACGTCACCGAGGCCTGCGGACACCGCCCGCCCGCCTCGACCGACTGGGCCGCGGCGGCGCGGGCCGTACAGGACCGGATCGAACCGGAGACCGACATCCACGCGACCGCCGACTATCGGCGCCATCTCACCGGGGTCCTCGCCCGGCAGGCCCTGCGGGACGCGGCGAGGGAGGCCCTCGATGCCTGAGCCGACGGCGAACATCGCGATCACGCTGACCGTGAACGGCGTGGTCCGCCAGGCCGAGGTGCCGGGACGGCGATTGCTGTCGGATTGCCTGCGGCACGATCTCGGCCTGACCGGCACCCACGTCGGATGCGAGCACGGAGTGTGCGGATGCTGCACGGTGCTGCTGGACGGTGAGCCGATCCGCTCCTGCCTGACGTTCGCGGTCACGGTGGACGGCCATGACATCACCACGGTCGAGGGGCTCGCCGCCCCGGACGGCGCGATGTCGCCGGTGCAGCGGGCCTTCGCCGAGTGCCACGGCCTGCAGTGCGGTTTCTGCACCCCGGGCTTCCTGTGCACCGTCACCGCGCTGCTGCGGGACAACCCGGCGCCGACCGAGGAGGAGGTGCTGGAGGGCATCTCCGGCAACCTGTGCCGGTGCACGGGTTACCAGAACATCGTCAAGTCCGTCCATCGCGCGGCCGAGATCATGGCGGAGGAGTCGTGAGCGGGGAGATGAGCGAGCTGGGGAAGGCGGACGGTCCGAGGGGGCGGATCGAGACAGGGCGTCCGCTCAGGACAGGGCGTCCGCGAACGCGGGCTGCCCGCTCCGGGCGGGGATGCCGGATGAGCGGGCCGGGGGCCGGGGGCCGGGGCGCGGCGGGCCGCCGGACGCGGACGAGATGACGACGAAGCTGTTCGGAGAGCCGGTGCGGCGGCGGGAGGACCCCCGGCTGCTCACCGGACAGGGACGCTACCTGGACGACCTCGGCGAGAACGCGCTGGCGGCGGCGTTCGTCCGGTCCCCGCACGCGCACGCCCGCATCCGCGACATCGACGTGTCGGCGGCGATCGACGTCGAGGGGCTGGTGGCGATCTACACCTGGGAGGACCTGCCCGCCCTGCTGGCCCAGCCGCTGCCGCTGCTCATCCCGCACCCGGCGCTGACCCACGGCCGCACCGCCCACCCGCTCGCCCGTGACCTGGTCAGGCACGTCGGTGAGCCCGTCGTGATGGTCGTCGCGCGTGACCGCTACCTCGCCGAGGACGCCTGCGCGCTCATCCGGGTGGACTACGAGATCCTCAAGCCGGTGGTCGGGGTGGAGGAGGCGGTGCAGTCGGCGCAGCTCGTCCACGACGACGTGCCGGGCAACGTCGGAGCGCACCTGGTGCAGGAGGTGCCCTCGGCGGCCGGGCTCGGCGCGCGGGAGGCGATCGAGGCCGCGCCGCACACGCTGGCCTTCCGGCTCGACATCGAGCGCAGCGCGTCCATGCCGCTCGAAGGGCGGGGCGTCTACGCCCGCTGGGACGCCGACGACCGGTCCCTGCGCGTGTACACGAGCACCCAGACCTCCACCAGCGTCCGCATGGCCGTCGCGGCCAAGCTCGGACTGCCGCTGCCCAAGGTCGAGGTGATCGCCCCCGACGTGGGCGGCGGGTTCGGGGTCAAGATCGTGCACCCGTGGCCGGAGGAGGTGCTGGTGCCGTGGGCGGCCATCCTGCTCGACCGCGAGGTCAAGTGGACCGAGGACCGGCGCGAGCACTTCATCTCCTCCGCGCACGAGCGGGCCCAGGCGCAGTTCGTCCGGGTCGGCTTCGACGACGACGGCCGGGTGCTCGGCCTGGAGGTGAACATCCTGCACGACCACGGCGCCTACACGCCCTACGGGATCATCGTGCCGATCATCACCTCCACCCAGCTCCTCGGTCCCTACAAGATCGGGGCCTACCGGGTCGAGTTCTCCTCGATCTACACCAACACCGTGCAGGTCACGCCGTACCGGGGGGCGGGCCGTCCGCAGGCCGTCTTCTGCATGGAGCGGACGATGGACCACATCGCCGCCCACCTGGGAGCCGACCGTACGGCGGTGCGCGCGATCAACTTCATCCAGCCCGACGAGTTCCCCTACGACCAGGGCCTGATCTTCCAGGACGGCCGCCCGCTCATCTACGACAGCGGCGACTACCCCGAGTCGCTGCGGATGCTCAAGGAGCTCATCGGCTGGGACTCCTTCCCCGAGCTGAAGGCCCGGGCGGCGGCCGAGGGACGCAGCCTCGGCATCGGCATCGGCTGTTACGTCGAGGGCACCGGCGTCGGGCCGTACGAGGGCGGTCACGTCCAGGTCACCTCCGACGGCCGGGTGCACGTCTCCACCGGGCTCACCTCCCAGGGACAGGGGCACGAGACCGTGTTCGCCCAGATCGCCGCCGCCGAGCTCGGCGTGCCGCTGGAGCGGGTCTCGGTGGTCACCGGTGACACCCGCAGGTTCGGTTACGCGGTCGGCACGTTCGCCTCGCGTGCCGCGGTGATGAGCGGCAACGCGATCGCGCTGGCCTGCCGGAAGGTCAGGGAGAAGGCGCTGCGGATCGCGGCGGACGCGCTGGAGGCCGATCCCGGCGATCTGGAGATCACCGACGGGGAGGTGAGGGTGGTGGGCGCGCCCGGCGTCTCCATCCCGCTGGCGACCGTGGCGGTGCTGTCGAACCCGCTGCGGTACGCCTTCGACGAGGAGACGGCCAGGGCGACCCAGTTCGCGGGGACCACGTCCTTCGACAGGCCACCGGTGGAGGAGGGCGAGGAGCCGGGGCTCGAGGGGCGCGACTACTACTCGCCGCTCCGCTCGACCTTCGCCTCCGGCATGCATGCGGCGATCGTCGAGACCGACCCGCTGACGGCCGAGATCCGCATTCTGCGCTACGCCGTCGTCCACGACTGCGGCAACCTGATCAATCCGATGATCGTCGAGGGGCAGATCCACGGGGGCGTCGCCCAGGGCGTCGGCGGCGCGCTGTACGAGCGAATGGTCTACGACGAGCACGGCCAGTTGCTGAACGCCTCGTTCATGGACTTCCTGATGCCCTACGCGACGGAGGTCCCGCGGGTGGAGGCCGCGCACCTGCAGACGCCGTCCCCACTGAACCCGCTGGGCATCAAGGGGGCGGGGGAGGCGGGGGTCATCCCGGTGTCGGCGGTGATCGCCTCGGCCATCGAGGACGCCGAGGGCATCGGGATCGACAAGATGCCGATCTCCCCGTCGGAGCTGTTCGACCTGCGTCGTTCCGCGGCGTCCCCGCGCCCGGCCCGGTCGTGACGCGGCGGGCGCCCGCCGGGGCGGTGCCGGGACCCGTGCCCGCCGTTCCGATCCGGCGGGTCAGACGCCGGCCTCGTGCGGCTGCGGCAGGTCGCGCATCGTGCGCAGGGAAGACATGGGCGTGCGGTCCTCTTCGGAGACCGGATCAGGCGATCCTGTAGCGGGTGTCGTCGACGGTGGCGACGATTTCGAGCTGCCCGCCGAGTGCCCGGACGTAGGCGATCAGCGTGCTCAGCGTCGCCGAGGTCAGGTCTCCGCGTTCGATTGCGGAGACTCTCTCCTGCCGGACGTGCATCCGCTCGGCGACATCCGCCTGACGCAGGCCGAGCTGCTTGCGCATGGCGGCGAGCCTGATCGCGGTGACCGTCTCGGCGGCGCCATCGTTGATGGCGACGATGTCCTCTTCGTCGAAGACTTCACGCTTGACGTCGTCCCACCGGTGGAATGTGGTCATCGATCGTGCCCTTTCGGTGATGCTTCCAGCCGTGCGACCCATTCGGCGAACCGCTCCTCCGCCAGTGGTATCGCCTTGTCATACCAGGATTTCCACTGGCCGGCCTTGTCTCCTGCAACGAGGAGCACGGCATCGCGCCGAGGGTCGAAGGCGAACAGGATCCTGATCTCACTCTGCCCCGATGAGCCTGGCCGCAGCTCCTTCATGTTCTGTACGGCGGAGCCTCTGATCCTGTCGGCCAGCGGTCGCCCCAGATCGGGACCTATCTCCACGAGAGCCTGGATCGCCTGGCCGATCAATCGGGAGGTCGCTCGATCGCTCGCTCTCATCGCGTGCAACCACTCTCGGACTTCTCCCGTCATCTCCACGTTCCATGTCACCAGAGCCTCCTCCATAGTATTCAGGCATACTAGAAGGAGCAAGATCGTCGCGTACCGTGTTCAGATGAATGCGGAGAGATTTCGATGAGATGGTGCCGGGACCCGTGCCCGCCGTTCCGATCCGGCGGGTCAGACGCCGGCCTCGTGCGGCCGCGGCAGGTCGCGCATCGTGCGCAGCGGCGACAGCAGCAGTGGCACCGCGGCCAGCATGGTCAGCACGACGCTGATCCACAGTGTGGTGCGGGCGCCGAAGAGCTCGCCCAGCACCCCTCCGGCCAGGCCGCCCAGGGGGAGCGTGCCCCACACGACGAAGCGCATGGTGGCGTTCATCCGGCCGAGCATGTGCTCGGGGGTGACGCCCTGGCGGAAGCTGACCTGGCTGACGTTGTAGAGCACCACGCCGATGCCGTTCACGAACAGCCCGGCGGCGAACAGCGCCATCCCCCAGCCGGGCCCGGACAGCGGCACCAGGAGCATGAACGGTCCGGTGGCGACGATGGACAGCCAGATGATCCTGGCGGTGCCGACCCGGCGGCTGACCGTTCCCACGACCGCCGCGCCGACGAGCCCGCCGACGGCCGCCGTGGAGAACAGCAGACCGATGGCGCCGGGGGAGAGGTGCAGCACCCGGGTCAGGAAGATCATCTCGACGGACGCCATCATGCCGCCGGCGAAGTTGGCGGTGGCGGTGGAGGTGGCGATCATCCGCAGGATCCGGTGCGTGGCCACGAACCGGAGCCCTTCGCCGATCTCCTTGAGCAGCCCCCGCCGCCCGGCCGGGTCCGGGGCCTGTTCGGCGACGTCGATCCGCCACAGGAACAGTGCCGAGCCGAGGAAGCTCACGGCGTCCACGAGCACCGCGACCGGCGCGGTGAGCACCTGGATCAACCCGCCGCCCGCACCCGGCCCGGCCACGCCCGCCGCCGAGCGCACGATCTCCAGTTTGGCGTTGCCGTCCACCAGCTGGTCCCGGCCGACCAGGGCCGGCAGGTGGCTCTGGTAGGCGATGTCGAAGAAGACCGTGGCCAGGCCCATGCCGAGCGCCACGCCGTACAGTTGGGGCAGGGTCAGCGCGCCGAGCGACCAGGCGATCGGCACCGAGGCCAGCAGGGCGCCGCGGACCAGGTCCGTGGTGATCAGGATCCGCCGCCTGCGCATCCGGTCCACCCAGACCCCGGCGGGCAGTCCCACCAGCAGGAAAGCGGCGGTCTCGGCGGCGACCAGCAGCCCGGTCTCGAACTCGCTCGCCCCGAGCGCGAGCACCGCGACCAGGGGAAGCGCGAGGAGACTGATCTGCGTGCCGAACTGGCTGATGGTGTCGGCGCCGAACAGCAGCATGAAGTTGCGGTGGCGGAACAGGCTGGGGGGCGTCACCAAAGGGATGTTTCAGAGAAGCGCCCGGAAAATCAAATCGTTTTCGTACGGCGCCGCGCGACGGCGTCCGCCGTGGCCGGGGCCGGCGGGGCGGATGCCGTCGCGGGGGTCTCGGGCCGGCGCGTCAGGCCACTTCGGCGACCAGCCGCTTGCGGAACACCCAGTAGGACCAGGCCTGGTAGCCGAGCACGAACGGCAGCGCGATCAGGCCGATCCAGGTCAGCATGCCCAGCGTGTAGGGGCCGGAGGCGGCCTCGGCGACGGTCAGGCCGGGCAGGGGGGCCGGCCAGAGGGCGCCGAACAGGGCGACGGAGCCCAGCGCGATGGCCGAGGCGGTGGCGGTGAACGCCCAGCCGTCCCGGCCGCGCCAGGTCAGCGCGACCCCGGCGGCCAGGGCCGCCATCGCGGTCAGCGCGCAGACCCACAGCCACGGGGTCGCCGCCCAGTCGGCGACGGCGGTGCCGGCGGCGGGGATGTCGGACAGCGCCACCACCGCGGCGGGCAGCGCCACCGCGGAGGTGGCCATCGCGGTGCGGCGGGCGCGGGCGCGTACCGGGCCGGACGTCTTGAGGGCGACGAAGACCGCGCCGTGCAGCACGCACAGCGACAGCGAGAACACCCCGCCGATCAGGGCGGCCGTCGCGCTGTTGTGCAGCAGGTCGGCGAAGACGGCGCCCCACAGGAACGCCGGGAGCGCGCTGCCGACCAGGATGCCCAGGTCGCACCAGGCGCGGTCGGAGGCGTGCTGGACCTTGCCTCGCCACTCCAGGCCGATGCCGCGCACGATCAGGCCGACCAGGATCAGCGTGATCGGCAGGTAGAACTCGCTGAGCAGCCCGGCGTACCAGGCGGGGAAGGCGGCGAACATCGCGCCGACCGCGGTGATCAGCCAGACCTCGTTGCCGTCCCAGACCGGGCCGATCGTGCCGAGGACCTGCTTGCGCTCGGCCTCGTTCCTGGACAGTGCCGGGGCCAGCAGTCCCACGCCGAAGTCGAAGCCCTCCAGGACGAAGTATCCGGTCCACAGGAAGGCGATGACCACGAACCAGAAGGTGGTGAGTTCCATCGTTTCCGCCTCAGTACATCAGGGTCGGCTGGAGCCGCGCGGCCGCGTCCTCGTCGTCGCGGGAGGGCGGCGCGAGGGGAGTGGGGGAGACGGGCTCGGGACCCGTCTTGACGTGGCGGACGATCAGTACGGCCTCGGCCAGCGCGAGCGCGCCGTACAGGGCGGTGAAGACCGCCAGCGATACGGCCACCTCGGTGAGGCTGACGCCGGGTGAGACGCTCGCGGCGGTGAGCAGTTCGCCCTGGACGGTCCACGGCTGGCGGCCGATCTCGCTGAGCAGCCAGCCCGCGATCATCGCCATGGTCGGCAACGGCAACGCCAGCACGCAGACCCGGGCGAACCACGCGGGCGTCTCACGCTGCGGGCCCGGGTGGCGGCGGCGCTTGCGGGTCAGCCAGAGGCCGAGGACCGACAGGCCGACCGTGGCCATACCGAAGATGATCATCACGCGGAAGGACCAGAAGACCACGGGCAGGTTGGGCCGGTAGTCGGCCGGGCCGAACTCCTTGGTGAACCGGGCCTGCAGGTCCTCGGTGCCCTGGACGACCGCGTTCGGGTCGTTGGTGGCCAGGAAACTGAGCAGCATGGGCACCTCCAACCCCGGCACGGGAGAGAACGGCGCGCCCGCCGTGTCGTGCCTGAGCCCCTCGGCGGCGGCGAGCTTCATCGGCTGCTGCTCGTACAGCAGCTTGGCGGAGGTGTCGCCGCTGCCGGCGACCACGACTCCGGCGATCGCCGTCATGACCAGCGCGGCTCGCATCGGCGTCCGCCACATGCTCACCGGGTCCCGCCGCATCGGCCTGGTGCGGTCGGGGTCGGCGCGCCGCTCCCGCATGAGCCGGTAGCCGCAGATCGCCAGCACGAACCCGCCGGCGACCACGAACGCCGCGCCCACCACGTGGGGCACCTGCGCGAGCGCGCTGGAGTTGGTGAGCACCGCCCACAGGTCCGTCATGCGCGCCTTGCCGTCGACCACCTCGTAGCCGACCGGGTGCTTCATCCAGGCGTTGGCGGCGAGGATGAAGTAGGCCGACAGGTTGGAGCCGATGACCGCGGCCCAGATCGTGGCCAGGTGAACGCGCTTGGGCAGTTTGTCCCAGCCGAAGATCCACAATCCGAGGAACGTCGACTCCAGGAAGAAGGCCAGCAGCGCCTCCAGAGCCAGCGGGGCGCCGAAGACGTCGCCGACGAAGATCGAGTAGTCGCTCCAGTTCATGCCGAACTGGAACTCCTGCACGATGCCGGTGACCACGCCCATCGCGAAGTTGATCAGGAAGATCTTCCCGAAGAACTTCGTGAGCCGGAGGTAGTGCTCCTTGCCTGTGCGGTGCCAGGCGGTCTGCAGTCCGGCGACGAAGACGCCGAGGCCGATCGTCAGGGGTACGAACAGAAAGTGGTAAACGGTGGTGACCCCGAACTGCCACCGCGCCAGGTCCAGTGCGTCCATCTTCCCCTCGCGGGTCTTGAGCTCTACAAGCTGTAGTGCTACTAAAAGTAGTACTACAAGCTGTAGAGCAATGGGGGAGGTTGGCGTCGCGAGCTGCTGCGATCTTCGTCACATGGCCCGGCGTGGGACCGCACTTCCCCGCCGGGCCGAGATCGTCCCCTCCGGCTCGCGACGCCGGCTCTCCCCCTCGTCGCCGGGATGATCCCCCGGCCACCCGGCGCCGGGGGCGTGCACTCCGTCGGCCGGGCGCGCCTGCGAGGCCGTCCGGCCCCGCAGGCGCATGGCTCCATGGTGGGGCCGGCGGCGTCGGCCGGGCATCAGCCGCCGGGGTGATCCCGGGGTACGCCGGGCGGCGGACCCCGGGACGACCCGGTCGGGTCCGTCGCAAGCCCGGTCACCGGTCAGGCCCGCTGCAAGTCCGGCCAAGGGGGTTGCAAGCACCGCTAAGGAGAGCTGCAAGCACCTGCCCCTACCAATGTCCCAAGCCCAGGGGGGATCCGGCAGAGAGCCGGTCCGGGGGTCGAGGAGAGATCATGATGAAGCGACTGTCCACCGCACTGCTGGCCACGGCCGCCACCGCCGGCGCGTTCGCACTCGCCCTGCCGGCCACCGCGAACGCCGCGACGCGGACCACCGCGACACAGGCCACCACCGCGAGCTCGTCGGACTACGACTACGACGACTACTGGGGCGCCTACCTCTCCTCCAACGGCAGGGCCAAGGCGAGCGGCTGGATCGGCGTCGAATGGGACCGGCGCCAGGAGTCCAACGAGGTGCACGTCAGGGGCAAGCTCTACGATCTCGACCACCGCACCTACCGGCAGGGCGGTAAGTGCGGTTACGTGAAGTTCGCGGTGCACCACTTCGGTGACGACGACGGCGACTGGTTCGACGGCAGGACCTACAAGTACTGCGGGGCCGGCGGCTTCAAGTCCTTCTCCTTCGCCAAGGAGGACGTGCAGAGCATCCGCGTCAAGGTGTGCCAGATCGGCCTCAGCGGCTCCTACCCCACCAGGTGCGGCGGCTGGGAGTACCTCTACACCTCCGAGAGCGAGTGACCTGAGCTCCCCGGACGGCCCGTCTCCCGTCGGAGGCGGGCCGTCCGGGCTCTCAGCGTGAACCGCCGGTCGCGGCCTTCAGGTAGGCGTCCAGGTTGCCGATCTCGAAACCCCGGCGCTTGATCTTGTCGACCAGGATGCGGAAGTCCCTCGACAGGTTCGGGCGAAAGTGCAGCAGCAGCACGTCACCGGGGCGGAGCTTCTTGTCGGGCACCTGGTAGGCGATCTTCCCGCCCGGCTGCACGGTCGCGGTCCAGAGCAGGAGCGCGTCGATGCCGCAGGCCTTGGCGGCCCTGCGGGTCAGGGCGTTGTGGTTGCCGAACGGAGGCCGGAAAAGGGCGGGCGCGCTGCCGATGTGCTTGCGGATCAGCCTGGAGGTGCCGCAGATTTCGGCCTTCTGCCTCTCGTAGCCGAGCGTCGGCAGGTTCGGATGGGTCAGCGTGTGGTTTTCGATCGTCGCTCCCGCCTCGCGCAGGTCGCGCATGTAGTTCCACTTGCCCGCGCCGAGGAACCTGCCGCCCTGGGCGGTCGGGTCGGCCGCGCCCCTGGCTTCCACGGCATCGCGGGTGACGAAGGCCGCGATGGAGATCCTCCGCTCCCGCACCTGGGCGAGGAAGCCCGGATCCTGCTCCCATCCGTCGTCGATGGTGAGGAAGACCACCTTCCTCCGGGTGGGGATGGAGCTGATCACCGGCGGCAGCCCGTCGGAGGCCGGAGGAATCCGGCTCACCTCGCCCGGTCTGGGCAGCGCCCCAGGCGGCCCCTGAGGCCGGACAGGGGAGGCGCTGGCGGCCGGAGAGGAGGTGCGTCCGGTGCCGGACTCCGGATCACCGTCGCCGCCCGCGACGCATCCGGCGCTCGCCGCCAGGACCGTCAATACGGCCGCCGATCTGGCCGCCCATGATTTCCCCGATGCCATGGGCCACCATCCTGCCAGCAGCCGGAGCTCCAGCTGACCCGTGGAAGGCGCGGAACGGAAGGCATAGGCGGGTCCGCCGGGGGGAGGCTGCCGATAGCGAAAGGAGGACCGATGTCACAACCAGATGAGAACCGGCCGCTCGCCGACCGCCGGGAGAACCCGGAGGAGCACGACGCGCCGGACTTCGCCGAGGAGTTCGCCCCTTCTGCCACCGACCCGGCCAACCAGCCCGAGGGAGACCCCGATGACCGCGTCTACGGAGAGGACGAGGGATATGAGGAGCAGACCCGGGCGTGACGCCTGCCGCGGAGGTCTCCCGCGCCTGTCCGGGAGGCCGGGTGGCGCATGGAGGTGCTGAGCAGTCGTATCCTGCTCCACCCCTCCGACCCGGCGCTCAGCCGCCGGTTCTACCGCGACGTCCTGGGGCTGGCGGTCTACCGCGAGTTCGGCCCCGCCGAGAACCCGGGCCTGGTCTTCTTCCTCGGTCAAGGGTTCCTGGAGGTGTCCGGCCGCTCCGACGGGCCACCGGGACGGACGTCCGCGATCTGGCTTCAGGTCCGCGACCTGGCCGCCGAGCACGAGCGGCTGCGCGCGGCGGGGGTCGAGGTGACCCGCCCTCCCCGCCTTGAGCCGTGGGGACTGATCGAGATGTGGATCGAGGACCCGGACGGCGTGCCCATCGTCCTCGTCGAGATCCCCGCCGACCACCCCTTGAGACGCGACCAACGGTGACGGCGCCCATCGCGCCGGCCGGGCCTCGCCGGCGGCCGGTGTCGCCGGCGAGGCCCGGCCGGCGGGGGAGGCCTGCCCGCCGCGGCCCGACGCCGGGCGCCCGGGTTCCGCGGCCCGTCGCGGAGCGCCGGGGTAGGGCCAGCACTACCACGAGCCGGGGTGGTCGCGGGGGTCCGCGACGGCGCCGGCCGCGAAATCCTGAGGAGGCTATTTTCGCCGGCCTCCCTCCCGCCGATACGCGGTGCTGACGGCTGTCGACCAGAATCGGTGTTCCCTCCCCCGAGGACCTGAGGAGAAGCGTGCCCAACTCACTTGCGATCGACGCCGCGGACCAGGCGGCCGGCCCGGCCATGGGAGACGGAGGGCGGGGCAGCGACTTCGCCCGTCTGTCACGCCGGATCACGCAGGCGGGGCTGCTGGAGCGGCGCCCCGGCTACTACGTCCTGCGACTCGGGCTTGTCGCGCTCGCCTACGTGGGCGGCTGGGCCGCCTTCTTCGCGGTGGGCGATTCCTGGTATCAATTGCTCGTCGCGGTCTTTCTCGCGCTGGTCTTCGCCCAGGTCGCGCTGGTCGCCCATGACCTGGCCCACCGGCAGGTCCTGCGTTCCCGGCGCTCCAGCTCGGTCGCCGGTCTGGTGGCGGGCAACCTCGGCATCGGCATGAGTTACGGCTGGTGGATGGACAAGCACACCCGTCACCATGCCAACCCCAACCACGAGGACCATGATCCCGACGTCGCCCCCGACGTCCTCATCTGGTCGGTCGAACAGGCCGTCGCCAGCCGGGGGCTGTCCAGGTTCCTGGGCCGCCGGCAGGCGTTCCTGTTCTTCCCCCTGCTCACGCTTGAGGGCTTCAACCTGCACGTGGCGAGTTTCCGGGCCCTTGCGCGCCCGTCGCTGAGGAATCGCGGGCTGGAGGCCGCACTGCTGACCGCGCACGTGCTCGTCTACCTCGCCGTGCTGTTCGCGACGCTGTCGCCGGGCAGGGCCGTGGTGTTCCTCCTGCTGCACCAGGCGGTCTTCGGCGTCTACCTGGGCTGCACGTTCGCGCCCAACCACAAGGGGATGCCGATGCTGAGGGGCGAGGATCGGCTCGACTTCCTCCGCCGCCAGGTGCTGACCTCGCGCAACGTGCGCGGAGGGTGGCTGGTCGATGTGGTGCTGGGCGGGCTCAACTACCAGATCGAACACCACCTCTTTCCGAGCATGCCGACACCGAACCTGCGCCGTGCCCAGCCGATCGTGCGGGAGTACTGCCGGGAACTGGGCATCGCCTATCTGGAGACCGGGCTCGTCAGTTCCTACGCGCAGGCACTGCGGCACCTGCACGAGGTGGGGGCGCCGCTGCGGGCCCGGCCCGTCGCGACCGACGGTTGTGAAAAGTAACCCAAGGCACTGACAAGTGCCTTGTATGATCTTGGAATCTGGTTCCTCTTCGACGGGTCGTGCCCGGTGAGGGGGTCGAGCGACCCCGGGGAGAGGAACCGGAGACATGTCCGACCGTGACGAGATCTTCGAGCTGTTCAACCTCTAAGCCGACTCCCTGTCCAGCGAACTGTCCACCGAGCCCTGCCCGCCTGCCAATCAAACGCCACGCCGGCGGGCAGATGTTGCTGTTATCGCTACGGCGGGCGATTGCCTAGGGTGCTTCTTGTGAAGCTCGCAGGCAGCGCCGTGCTCGGCATCGGCAGAGATCGTGTGTGGTCAGCGCTCCAGGACCCGGCCGTGCTCGTGCGCACGATCCCGGGCTGCGAACGCCTGGAGGAGACCGGCCCCGACACCTACCGGATGACGGTCACCGCGGGGGTGGCCTCGATCAGGGGCGTCTACCAGGGGGAGGTCGCCCTGTCCGAGCCCGACGCCCCGCAGCGCTTCGTGCTCAAGGCCCGGGGCCAGGGCGCGCCCGGCACCGTGGACGCCACCGTGGAGGTCCGCCTCAGCGAGGTCGAGGGCGGCACCCGGATCGACTACGACGCCGAGGCGGTGATCGGCGGCATGATCGGTGGCGTCGGCCAGCGCATGCTCGGCTCGGTCGCCAAGAAGACCGCCGGAGAGTTCTTCTCCGCCGTCGAGAGCCATCTCCGCGCCGGTACGGCCCCCGCCGAAGCGGTCGCGGCGGGAGCCGTACCGGTGAACGGCGCCGCGAACGCCACCGGGTCCGCCGCCACCGGGACCGCCACCGGGATCGCCACCGGCACGAGCGCCGCCGGCCCGCCCGGGGCCCCGCAGGTGTTCGAGCGTCCCGCCGGGCAGCGTGGGGCGGGCGCCACGGTGTGGCCGGTCCTGGCCGCGTTCGGCATGGGCGCGGGCATCGCGCTCGGCAGCGCGGTGATCGGCTGGCTGCTCGGCCGTACCGGCAGAAAGAGCTGATCCCGCGCCGGTGAAGAACCGGCAGAAAGAGCTGATCACGCGCCGGTGAAGAACCGGCGGTGTTCCGGTCAAGCGGCTGGTGCGCTCAGGCAGCGAAACGTGCGACTCCTGGCAGTTTGGGATACGTCGACCACGACGGTTGCCGGGGGACCATGGAGCCGCTGCTGATCCTGCACGCCGTCGCGGCGGTGTGCGCCCCGGCGCTGGCGCGTCGAATGGGTCGCGACGTCTTCTTCGTGCTCGCCGTGCCACCCGTGTGCGGGCTCGGCTACGCCCTGTGGGTGGCGGCGAGCGGGGGCACGGCCGGATCGCACCACGACTGGGCTCCCGCGCTGGGACTCGAATTGTCCTTCCGCGTCGACGCCCTGGCCCTCCTCATGACGTTCCTGGTCACGGGCGTGGGCATGGTGATCCTGCTCTACTGCTCCCGCTACTTCGCCGCGGGGGAGGAGGGACTCGGCCGGTTCGGCGGGGTGCTGGTGGCCTTCGCCGGGGCGATGCTCGGGCTGGTGGTCGCCGACGACCTGCTCCTGCTGTACGTCTTCTGGGAGCTGACCACGGTCTTCTCCTACCTGCTGATCGGTCACGACCCCGCGAGCAGGACCAGCCGCAGGGCGGCGCTGCAGGCGCTGACCGTCACCACGTTCGGAGGCCTGACCATGCTGGCCGGCATGGTCGTGCTCGGCGAGGCGGCCGGGACCTACCGGATCTCACGGATCGTGGCGGACCCGCCGGCCGGCGGCGCGGTCGCGGTGGCGACGGCGCTGATCCTGGTCGGGGCGCTGGCGAAGTCGGCGATCTTCCCGTTCAGCATGTGGCTGCCCGCCGCGATGGCCGCGCCGACGCCGGTCTCCGCCTACCTGCACGCCGCCGCCATGGTGAAGGCGGGGATCTATCTGATCGCCAGGCTCGGCCCGGCCTTCGGCGAACTGCCCGTCTGGCAGGCCGTCACCGTGCCGCTCGGCCTGCTCACGATGATCCTGGGCGGCTGGCGGGCCCTGCGCGAGGACGACCTCAAGAGGTTGCTGGCCTACGGCACGGTGAGCCAGCTCGGCTTCCTGACCGTGCTGTTCGGCGCGGCCACCGGCGACACCGCGGTCGCGGGCGTCGCCATGCTGCTGGCGCACGCGTTGTTCAAAGCCTCGCTGTTCCTGGTCGTCGGCATCATCGACCACTCCACCGGCACCCGCGACCTGCGCGAGCTGAGCGGTCTGCGGCGTTCGGCGCCCTGGCTCTGCGCGACGTCCACGGTGGCCTCCGCGTCGATGGCGGGCCTCCCGCCCTTCCTGGGATTCGTCGGCAAGGAGGCCGCGTTCGAGTCGCTGCTGACCGGGCGGCCGGCCGACGCCGTGACGCTGACAGGGGTGGTCGTCGGCTCGGTGCTCACGGTCGGCTACAGCGCGCGGTTTCTGTGGGGGGCCTTCGGCGACCGGCCCGGCCGGGAGCCGACCCCGGTGCACCGCCCCGCCGCCGCGATGTTCCTGCCGTCGGCGCTGCTCGCCGTGCTCGGCCTGGTCGCCGCCCCCTTCTCCGCGCGCTACGGCCACGCGATGGAGGGCTACACCGGCACCTTCGCGGGCCCCGGCCACGGCACCCACCTCGCGCTGTGGACCGGCGCGCCCGTGCCGCTGCTGCTGTCGGCCGTCGCCCTGGCCGGGGGCCTGCTGCTGTTCGCGGCCCGGCACGCGGTGGCACGGATCGGGCGGATCCTGCATCTGACCGACTCCGGCCACGCCTACTGGGCCGTCGTCCGGGCCCTGGACCGGTTCGCCCTCCAGCTGACCGGTGTCACCCAGCGCGGCTCGCTCCCCGACTACCTCATGATCGCTCTTGTCTCCCTGGCCGGGGTCGCGGGGTTCTCGCTGGCGTACGGGCCCGTCCGCGAGGTCCGGCCGGTCGTGGTGCCCTGGGAACGCGTCGAGCAGCCCGTCGTCGGGGTCCTTCTCATCGCCACCGCGCTCATCGCGCCGCGGGTGCGCTCGCACATCGTGCTGGCGCTGCTGGCGGGGCTGACCGGATACGGCGTGGCCCTGCTGTTCCTGGTCCACGGCTCACCGGACCTGGCGCTGACCCAGTTCCTCACCGAGACGCTGAGCCTGGTGGTGTTCGTGCTGGTGCTCCGCAGGCTCCCGGTGGGGCCGAGGGAGGAACAGCCCAGGGTGCCCTTCGGCGTGCGACTCGCCCTCGGCGTGGTGATCGGCGTCGTGGTGGCCGGGGCCGGCCTGCTGGCGGTGGGCGCCCGCACGACGGAGCCGGTGGGCGGGCTGATGGCCGCCGCCGCCCAGAGGGCCGGGGCCGCGAACATCGTCAGCGCGCTGCTGGTGGACATCCGGGCCTGGGACACCATGGGGGAGAGCTCCGTGCTCGTCGTCCTCACCCTCGGGGTGACCAGCCTGATCTTCCTGCGCCGTCGTACGTACGCGCTGGAGCGCCCGCGGGGCAGGGCGAGGAGAGGAGATCGGACACACTGGCTGGCCGCCACCCTGCCCGCCGGGCAGCAGGCGGTCGTCCTGGAGATCGTGGCCCGGCTGATCTTCCACACGGTGGTGCTCATCTCGATCTTCCTGCTGTTCACCGGGCACAGCTCGGTGGGCGGCGGGTTCGCGGGGGGCATCCTGGCCGGGCTCGCGCTCGTCGTGCGATACCTCGCCGGCGGACGCTACGAGCTGGCCGCCGCGGCGCCGGTGGACGCCGGGGTGCTGATCGGCCTGGGACTCCTGCTGTCCATGGTCACCGCGTTCTGGGGGCTGCTGGTCGGCCGCGCGCCGCTGGACATGCTCTCCGCGGACCTGACGGTCCCGCTGGTCGGCGACGTCCACCTGTCCACCGTGCTGCTGTTCGACGTCGGGGTCTACGTCACGGTGATCGGCATGGCGCAGGACATTCTGCGCAGCCTGGGCGCGGAGCTGGACCGGCAGATCGACGAGGAGGAGGCCCGGTGACCGTCGCGCTGCTGCCCCTCGCGGCGTCGGGGGTCCTGGTGGCCGCCGGGGTGACGCTCCTGCTGGAACGGAGCCTGGTCCGGCTGCTGGTCGGCGTCATCCTGCTCGGCAACGGGGTGAACCTGCTGATCCTCACCGTCGGCGGCCCGGCCGGGGAGCCGCCGATCCTCGGCCGGGCCGACCCGGCACGGATGGCCGACCCGTTGCCGCAGGCGATGGTGCTCACCTCCATCGTGATCACGCTGGGCGTCACCGCGTTCCTGCTCGCCGTCGTTCACCGGTCCTGGCAGCTCACCGGCGGCGACGACGTCCAGGACGACACCGAGGACCGCAGGGTGCGGCTGCGCGCCCGGCGAGGGGAGCTCACCGAGGCCGTGCTCGCCAAGCAGGAGGCGTACCGGCGCCTGGTCCGGGAGCAGCGCGCGGAACTCGCCCGGCTGGCCGCCGCGCGGCGCGAGAGGGAACGCCGGGAGGCGCAGGAACTGGAGCGGCAGATCCTCGATGTCAACGTGGACCTGGGCCGCTGGCTGCAGGCGCACAAGGACGCCGGCCTGTCCAGCGAGCAGATCGAGGAGCGGCTCGCCGAGGCCCGACGCGCCGAGGAGGCGTCCAAGGAGAGCAGGCAGGAACGGGTCGACAAGCTCCACGCGGACTTCGCCCGGCGAGAGCGGGAGCAGGTCGAACGGGAGCGGGAGATCCGCAGACGGTTTCGGCTCCGCCAGCGCGAGGCCCGCAAACAGATGCGGGCGACCATCCGGGCCGACCGGGAACGGCAGGCCAGGGCGCAGGATCCGGACCTGGAGGGGGACGACTGATGAGGGTGACGCGCGCGGGGGGAGGCGCGGACGGGCGACCGCGAAAGGCACACGCCGTGGGGAGGCCGGGGATGTGCGCGGTGTCCCGGGCGCGGGCGGACGGGGAGGGCCGGTGGAGGCGCTGATCGCGGTTCCGGTGCTGTTGCCGCTGCTGGGCGCCGGGCTCAAGCTGGCCATCGGCGGGCGGTTACGCCGGCTCCAGGCGCTCATCAGCGTGGCCGCGCTCACGACGGTGCTGGTGGTCTCCTCCGCCCTGCTGGTGGCGGCCGACGCCGGGGGGCCGCTGGTGACCGACGCCGGGGGCTGGGCCGCACCGGTCGGCATCACCCTGGTCGCCGACCGGCTCTCCGCCCTGATGCTGGTCGTCTCCTCGGCGGTGACGCTGTGCGTGATGATCTACTCCATCTCGCAGGCCTACGCCGACCAGGAGCGCACCGCACCCCTGTCGATCTTCCACCCGGCCTACCTCGTCATGGTCGCCGGCGTGTCGGACGCCTTCCTCGCCGGCGACCTGTTCAACCTCTTCGTCGCATTCGAGATGCTGCTCAGCGGCTCCTACGTGCTGCTCACCTTCGGCGGCACCGAATCCCGCATCCGGGCGGGCGCCACCTACGTGGTGATGGGACTGGCCTCCTCGATGCTCTTCCTGGTGGGGATCGCGGTGACCTACGGCGCGACGGGCACCGTGTCGATGGCCCAGCTCGCCGAACGCTTCTCCGCGCTGCCCGGGCACATGAAGCTGCTGGTCGAGCTGGTGCTGCTGCTGGTCTTCGTGGTCAAGGCGGCGATCTTCCCGATGTCGGCGTGGCTGCCCGACTCCTACCCGACCGCGCCCGCCCCCGCGACGGCGCTCTTCGCCGGCCTGCTCACCAAGGTCGGCATCTACGCCATCATCCGCCTGGAGGCGCTGCTGTTCCCCGGTGGGCCGGTGAGCGGCCTGCTGATGTGGGCGGCGCTGCTGACCATGCTGGTCGGGGTGCTCGGCGCGGTGGCCCAGACCGACATCAAGCGGATGCTCTCCTTCACGCTGGTCAGCCACATCGGCTACATGGTGTTCGGGGTCGCGCTCTCCTCGGTCCTGGGCCTGGCCGGCGCGGTGTTCTACGTCGTCCACCACATCACCGTGCAGACCAGTCTGTTCCTGGTGACAGGGCTGATCGAGCGCCGCACCGGCACGACCGCCCTGGACCGGCTGGGAGGCCTGATGAGGCTGGCGCCCCTGATCGCGGTGCTCTTCTTCGTCCCCGCGATGAATCTGGCGGGCATCCCGCCGATGTCCGGTTTCCTCGGCAAGCTGACGCTGATCCAGGCGGGGGTGGCGGACGGCGGCCCGATGGCGCTCGTCCTGGTGGCGGCGGGACTGGTGACCAGCCTGCTGACCCTGTACGCCGTGGCCACGACGTGGAACAAGGCCTTCTGGCGGACACCGCCCCCCGGCATGATCAAAAAGGTGGGGACCGTGCTGGAGGGGGAGGAGGCCCCCGTCATCCGGGCCTCCGGCACCGAGGGGATCACCGGTCGCGAGATCGTCACCAGCGCGAGCATCCCGCTCCCGATGCTCGGCTCCGCGATGGCCCTGGTGGCGCTGGCCCTGTCGTACACCGTGCTGGCCGGGCCGCTGTCGGCCCTCGCCCAGCGGACCGCCGGCGAGCTGATGGCCCGCCGGCCGTACATCTCCGCGGTGCTGGGGGGCGGACGGTGAGCGGCCGGGGCGCCCCGCGGCTGCTGGGCCGGCCCGTCCCGCTGTCGCAGGTGGCCTGGCTCACGGTCGTCTGGCTGCTGCTGTGGGGCGACCTCAGCGTGGGCAACGTGCTCGGCGGCCTGCTGGCCGGGCTGATCGTCGTCTGGCTGCTGCCGTTGCCGGTGGTGGACACCGGCCTGCGGATCCACCCCGTCGCGGCCCTCATCTTCCTGATCCGGTTCGCCAGGGACCTGGTGGTCTCCAGCTTCCGCGTCGCGTTCTGGGCCCTGCGCCTGGACAGGCCGCCGCCGGTCCAGATCGTCGAGGTGCGGCTGCGCTCGTCGTCGGAGGTCATGACCGTGCTGCTGACGGTGGCCCTGTCGGCGCTGCCGGGCAGCCTGGTGCTGGAGGTCCACCTCGGGGAGCGTGAGCTGGTGCTGCACGTGCTCGGCCTCACCGGGGACGTGCAGGCCCTCACCCAACAGGACGTGACACGGCTGGAGAGCCGCATCGTGGCGGCCTTCGGCACCCATGCGGACCAGGAGGAGCTGCGGTGACGGCGGTGTATCTGACGGCGCTGGCCCTGCTCGGCTGCGCGGCGGCGCTGACACTCCAGCGGCTGGTGCGCGGTCCGTCGATGCTGGACCGGGCGGTCGCGCTGGACGTGCTCACCGCGGTGGTCATGTGCGGGATCGGGACGGGAGCGGCGGCGCTCGGCCGGTATTCGGCGCTGCCGGTGCTCCTGGTGCTGTCCATGGTGGGGTTCGTCGGCTCGGTCTCGCTGGCCAGGTTCTTCTCCGGGAGGTCCCGTTGACGGCGCCCACGCGGGTGACAGCCGGGCCGGTCGCGCCGTCCGGATGCCCGGGGAGGTCCCGTTGACCGTGCTGGATGTGGCCGTTTCGGCGTGCCTGCTGCTGGGCGCCGGGTTCGCGTTCACAGCGGGGGTGGGGATGGTCAGGTTCCCCGGCACCCTGGCGCGCATGCACCCGGCGACCAAACCCCAGGTGCTCGGCCTGCACCTGATCCTGCTGGCCATGTGGCTGCGCGAGCCCACCTGGGCGACCGCCGGGGCGCTGCTGCTGGTCGGCGTCTTCCAGGTGGTCACGGCCGCGGTGGCCGCCTACATGGTGGGACGGGCGGCCTACCGGGGGCGGTCGCCGGACGATGACGGCACGGCCGTCCCGCCTCTCGGCCGCGGCCGGGACACGTCATGATCTCGTCTCTCGCGCGTGAGGGACGCCCGGCGTAACGTGGCCCGTATGCGCGAGGCACGTGCGGAGGACGCCCGAACCGAGGCCAGACGACTGATCCGTGACCTGTTGGGCGAGGAACGGCCCGACGCAGCCGTCCTGCTCCGCGAGGCGAGGGGCGCGCTCGGCGCCGACCGTCTCGCACGCTGCGCCGAACTCGTCCGCGGCGCCCCGCTGACCCGCAGGTCCACCGAGCTCGCGGCACTGGCCGGGCTGCTGGTCGGCACCCGGGACATGGGTGAGCAATGGTGGCGGCGGGCTCGCGGCGGCAAGCTGCCCGCACCTGAGGAGGTGCTTCGCACCGCGACCGCGATCGACCCGTGGACCGATCTGACCGTGCTGGAGATGCTCGCCGCCTGGATCGCCGACGATGTCGCCGACGAGGTCTGGGGCCGGCCGGCCGCCGTGACCGACCTCAACTCCTGGCAGGCCGAAGACCGGGTCGAACTGCCCGAGGACGCCGCCCCCGGCCGGCGGATCGTGGTCTCCTTCGACGCCGGCGGCCGGCTCGACGCGGTGGTGGTCAGGCGCCCGGACGGCGACCTCGGCTCCGACCTGGACTTCGACTCGCTGCGCTACTCCCGCCCCGCCGAAGCCCAGTGGAGCTGGGGTGTCGCGGCCGGCCTCGGCCCCCACCGGCTGGGGGAGGACCCCGACCCCTACGCGCAACCGGTGGACGGCGCCGCCGCCGCGATCCTGCGCGACTGGGCGCTGCGCCACGGCGCCTCCGCCGAACAGGCCGGAGCACCCTGGCGGTTCACGGGCGACGTCATCGCCGCGATCGAGCGCGTCGACTGGATGTGGCGCAGCGGCGAGTGGTTCGGCTGGTGGCGCGCGGTGGTCGCGCTGGCCGACGGCGAGCCCGACCGGCTCGCGGCCCGCCTGGAAGAGATCACCGCCTCCTGACCCGGCGCCGGCCGCGCCTTCACCGATGGTCTCGACGTCGGCCCGCGCGAGGTCCTCGCCGAGCCGGTCGACGAGATCGGCGTCCGGGCCGCCCTCGACGGCGACGGCGGCTACGGCGCCGTCTGAGCCGTTCCCGCCCCCAGATCGCCCGCGCGGTAGTGGCGGCGGCAGAGGACCTGGTAGCGGATCGGGTCGGCGCCGGTGTCCCCGATGACCACCTGCTCGCCGGTGCGCACCAGCTTGTCGCCGACCACGCGGGCGTTCAGGCGGCCGGGGCGGCCGCACCAGCACAGGACCTCCACCTGAAGGCGGCTGATCTCGTCGGCCAGCTCGAACAGGCGCTGGGCGGCGGGAAACATCTGCGACCGGAAGTCGGAGGCCAGACCGAAGGCGTAGACGTCGATGCCGAAGTCGTCGGTGAGGTCGGCGAGCTGTTCGATCTGGGCGACCGTGTAGAAGCACGCCTCGTCGCAGATCACGTAGTCGATGCGCTGGTGGCGCCGTACCAGCGCCACCAGGTCCAGATCGTCGACGACCTCGATGGCCTCGCTGCCCAGGCCTATCCGGCTGGTGACCTGGGGGCCGCCGGAGCGGTCGTGCTTGGTCAGCACCAGACCGCGCCTGCCCTGGCGTCCGTGGTTGTAGTTCATCTGCAGGGCCAGCGTGGACTTGCCGCAGTCCATCGGGCCGAAGTAGAAGCGCAGCACCCCGTCACGGGACCCGACGGGGACGGCGGAGAGCGCGGACGATTCGGTCACGGGGGGTCAGCCTAGTGGTTCCGCCAGGAGTGTTTGGGCAGGCGATGCACTGGTAGGAATGTTGGGCCCCGCTGTGACATAGCCTGACTTGGCTTGGTCGCGAAAAGCGTGGGAGATTCATTTTGGCCTATCAGGAAACGGGAGAATCTGTGACGACCACCAAAAACTCTGCTCCGCCCCTCAACAAGATCCCCGCGGCCACGTCCCCGGCCATGCCGTCATCCCCGTCCTCGGCCGAGACCGCCGAGATCCCCGTGGCGCTCGCGGCGATGATGAGCGAGGACGAGGCCGTCGCCGCCCAGGCCGAGGCGGCCCGCTGGCGCTACGGGTTCTACGTGGTCGTCACGGGCCTGATCGTCCTGCTGGTCGCCTTCGTGGTGATCGCCATGCGCAACGGTGAGTCCGCCGCCCCCTTCGCCGGCCTGGTCGGCGTCTCCGGCGCGATCATCGGCGCCTACTTCGGGGTCCAGGTCGGTCAGTCGGGCAAGGACCGGGTCGAGGCCGAGCTGCGCCGTACCAACGAGATGGCCATCCGGCTGGCCGCGAAGGTGCACGCGCACGACGCCGACGCGGTGATCGGCTCCACCATGGGACCCCGCCGCCGCTAACAGTGACCAAGGACGGGGCCCAGCTTCGGCAGGGTCCGCCGATTTGCCGGCTCCGCAGGACTGGGTAGACACGGGGGCATGCGTAGCGTCCGTATCGGGGTCGACACCGGAGGCACGTTCACCGACGTGGTCGCGGTGGACGAACAGACCGGTGAGATCACCACCACCAAGACTCCCTCCACGCCCGCCAATCCCGCCGACGGGTTCATGGAGGGGGTGCGAAAGGTCCTGCGGAAGGCCGGCGTGCCGGCGGGCGCGCAGGCCGTGTCGGCGGTCGTGCACGGCACCACCGTCGCCACCAACCAGCTCCTCGAGGATCGCATCGCCGATCTGGGCTTCGTCACCACCGAGGGCTTCGAGTTCGTCCTGGAGATCGCCAGGCAGAGCGTCCCCGACGGTTACGGCAACTCCTACTTCTGGGTGAAACCGCCCCGGATCGTGCCCGTGCACCGGGTCAGGACCGTCGGCGGGCGTCTCGACCACACCGGCGCCGAGGTCCGGCCGTTCGACGAGGCGCAGGCCGTGGCGGCGGCCAGGTGGTTCCGGGAGCGGGGGATCACCGCGATCGGCGTGTGCTTCCTGCACTCCTACGCCGATCCCGGACACGAGCTCCGCATGCGCGAGGTCCTCGAACGGGAGCATCCCGAGGCGGTCGTGTCGATCTCCAGCGACGTGCTGCGCGAATACCGCGAGTACGAGCGGTCGGTGACGACCCTGGTGGACGCCGCCGTCAAGCCGACCATGCGCCGCTACATCGCCAACCTCGCCGACCGTCTCGGCATGCCGTTCTCGGTGATGAAGAGCAACGGCGGCGTGCTGTCCGCCGCCGAGGTCGTGCACCAGCCGATCACCACCGTGCTCTCCGGCCCGGCCGCCGGCGCGCTCGGCGCCGCGCTGATCGCCTCCACCGCCGGGCACCCGTCGGTGATCACCCTTGACGGCGGCGGCACCTCCACCGACGTCGCGGTGGTGATCGACGGGGAGCCGTCGCTGACCACCGAGGGAAGTGTCGGCCGTTACCCGTGCAAGATCCCGATGATCGACATCGTGACCGTGGGGGCGGGCGGCGGGTCCGTCGCGTGGATATCCCCCGAGGGCACGCTGAAGGTGGGACCCAGGTCCGCCGGCGCGGATCCCGGCCCCCTGTGCTACGGCCGCGGCGGTACCGAGGTCACCGTCACCGACGCGCACGTCTTCCTCGGACGGGTCCCCCCGCACCTGCTCGGCGGGGAGATCCCGCTCGACGCGGACGCCGCCCGGCAGGGGGTCGAGGCGCTGGCGGGCAAGCTCGGGCTGAGTCCCGAGCGGACCGCGTCCGGCATCCTGGAGATCAGCGCGTTCAACCAGTCCAACGCGATCCGCCAGATCACGGTCAAGCGCGGGCTGGACGTGCGCGACTTCCCGATGGTCGCCTTCGGCGGCTCGGGGCCGCTGCTGGTCTGCCGGTTGATCGACATCCTCGGCCTGCCGTCGGTGATCGTCCCGCCCGACCCGGGCAACGTCTCGGCGTTCGGCCTGCTCACCGTGGACGTCAAGAACGACTACGTGCGCACCTTCGTCACGCGCGAGCTCTCCCTCGACTCCGCCGCCGAGATCTTCCGTGCCCTGGAGGAGCAGGCGGCCGGGGCCCTGGACCGCGAGGGGTTCCCCGCCGACCGGCACGTTTACGCGCGCAGCGCCGACCTGCGCTACTACGGCCAGGCCTACGAGGTGCGGGTGCCGGCCCCCGCCGGGCCGCTGGACGATGCCTGGCGCGCCGAGGTGCTCGACCGCTTCCACCGGGCGCACCACAAGCTCTACGGCTACGGCTACCGTGACGACCCCCGCCACGTCGTCGAGTGGGTCAACCTCCGCGTCTCCGGCATCGGCCCCATCACCCGGCCCGCCATCGGGCGCCGGCCGTACGGCACCGCCGAACCCCGGCCGGTGACGACCCGCGAGGTCTTCTACGACGAATGGGGCCCGGCGCCGATCCACCGCCGCGCCGACCTGACCGCCGGGTCGGTGGTGGCCGGCCCGGCCGTCATCGAGGAGTACGGCTCCACGCTGCCGGTGCATCCCGGCTTCGCCGCCACCATGGACGAGTTCGGAAATCTGGAGGTGCACCGTGCGCGGTGAGTCGACGAGCGCCGACCCGGTGCTGGTGGAGATCGTGGAGGGCACGCTCTCATCGGTGGAGAAGGAGGTCGAGACCGCCATCGCGCGCACGGCCCGCTCACCGATGATCCGCGACGCGCACGACTTCCGGGCGGGCATCCACGACGTACGGCTGCGCAAGCTGACCGGCAGGTCCTACTCGGCGCTGGTCCAGCCCGTGGTCAGGGATTTCCCCGTGGCCGAGATGAACCCCGGCGACGTTTTCTTCCACAACGACGTCTACCTGTCCGAGGGCGGCATCGGGCATCTGCCCGACCTGTGCGTGACGGTTCCGGTCTTCCACGACGGAGCCGTGGTCGCCTTCGTGCAGGCGTTCGGGCACCACGACGACATCGGCGGGGCGGTCCCGGGGTCGATGCCCTCGCACGCGCGCAGCGTGTTCGAGGAGGGGCTCATGGTCCCGCCGATCAAGCTGTGGGACCGGGGCGTGCCCAACCGGGCGGCGCTCACGATCATGACGCGCAACTCGCGGATGCCCGACTCGCTCGCCGGCGACCTCGACGCCGAGTGCTCGGCCTGCCTGATGGGCGCCCGGCGGCTGGGAGAGTTGTTCGGCCGTTACGGACGCGAGGCGGTCGAGGCGTGCTTCGACGCGATCATCTCCAAGACCGCCGAGACGTTCCGCAGGGAGCTGCTGACCAGGATCCCCGAGGGGACGCACGTGTGGGAGGACTACGCCGAGCACGACGGCGTGGACGAGCCCCGCCTGCACACCCAGCGGATCACCCTCACCGTCGACCACCGCGCGCCCGCGCCGCTGGTCATCGACTTCACGGGCACCTCACCGCAGGCCAAGGGGCCGATCAACCACGCGGGCGACTACGCCGACGGGGTGTTTTTGAAGAAATGGCTCGCGCCGATCCTGCGCAACCTGGCCGAGAGCCCGGAACGGATGGCGGAGCTGGACGTCAACGAGGGCGTCGTCCCGCTCATCGAGATGAGGTTCCCGGAGAAGGGGACGCTGCTCACCCCGATCTTCCCGGCGCCCACGAACGCCCGGACGTTCGTGATCCTGCGGCTGCTCGGCGTCCTGGCGGGGGTGCTGGCCAAGGCCACCGGCGGCCGGATGCCCGCCGACCAGGAGACCATCCGCTACACCGGCGTCTACGGCGACGACGCCGACGGCGTGCCGTACCTGATGAGAGAGGTTCTGGGCGGGGGCTCCGGCGGCCGGTGGTACGCCGACGGCGAGGACACCATCCACGTCGTCCCCGACTCGCGCAACATCCCCGTCGAGTTCGCCGAGTCCCGCTGGCCGTTCCGTGTCGAACGGCTCGGCCTGGCCCGTGACTCCGGCGGTCCCGGCCTCTACCGCGGCGGCCTCGGCTACGACAAGCATCTGCGGATGCTGCGCGACGCCTCGTTCATGTCCATCGCCGACCGCTCGATCCTGTCCTGCTGGGGCGTGAACGGCGGCAGGGCCGGGCGGCCGTTCGTCGTGGAGATCGAGGGCCGGGAGATGGAGGGCCTGGTGGACGACTCGCCGGTCCGGGCCGGCGAGGTCATCCGGGTGCGCACCACCGGTGGCGGCGGCTGGGGCTCGCCGCTGGAACGCGACCCGGCTCTGGTGGCCGCCGACGTCCGCGACGGCAAGGTCTCGGCGGAGGGAGCCCACGACGACTACGGAGTCGTCCTGTGCGGCCCCCGCGACGATCTCCAGGTCGACGCCGAGGCCACCGCCCTGCGTCGCGCCGAACTCCGGGCGCCCCTCCCGGAGCGGGCGCCCTTCTTCGACCGGGGCCCCGGGTTCCCGTCGCTGTCGGGCGGCTCGCCGTACGCCGAGGTGGATCTCATCTGACGCGAACGGTCGCGTGAGGCGACCGCACGGCGCGCGGCGGCCGCCCCGGCCGTCGCCCCGGTCACACCGACCACCTCCGGTCGCTAACCTTCCGCACCCGGCGGGCACTTGAGAGGCATCAGCCACGTTTGTCAGTGTTGTTTGGCTTCCTATAGCTTTCGGTGCTTATGAGGTATGAGTGACTTCGGGGCAGAACCATCCGCAGCATCCGCAGCAGTTGCCGCAGTATCCGCAATACCCGCAGCAACTGCCGCAGTACAGCCAGTACCCGCAGCAACTGCCGCAGTACCAGCAGCAGCCGCAGCAGGTGCCGCAGTACCAGCAGCAGCCGCCGCCACAACAGCCACTGCCACAACAGCCACCGCAGCCGCCGCCACCGCGTCGCAGGACGGGATTATGGGTGGCGCTGGGCGTCGCCGCCGTGGTGCTGACGGTCGGGGGCGGGGCCGTGGTCGGGCTGATGCTCAAGTCCGACGAGCAGACCGGCCCGTCGGCCGCGGAGACGGCCGCGGCCGATCCGCAGACGGTGATCGTCACGGAGAAAGCCCTGAAGGCGCTCCTGGAGGAGGAGACCAAGGCGCTGAACTCCGGTGACGTCAAGGCGTACACCAAGATCTTCGACCAGAAGAACACGACTCTGGTGCGGCAGCAGGCCAGAACCTTCGAGAACCTGCGCAAGCTGCCGCTCACCCGGATGTCCTACCAGACCCGGCAGCAGCAGGGGCGCGCGCAGGACAGCTTCGGCCGAGGGGTGACGTTCACCCTCGACGTCGCCTTCGTCCACCAGTTCAAGGGGATCGACCTTGCGCCGGTCTCGGAGTGGTACCGCTGGACGGTCAACAAAGCCGCCGCGAACGCTCCGATCGTGGTCACCAAGGTCGCCGGGGCTCCCGCGCCCTACGGCGAGTCCAAGACCATCTACTATCCCGGGCCGTGGGACATCTGGCCGGACATCTCGGCCGTCACGACCAAGCACACGGTCGTGCTCTCCCACCCGGACCTGGCGGGCCAGGCGGCCCGGTTCGCCCCGGTCGCGGAGCGGGCGGCAGTCAACGACCTGACGTTCTGGAAGAACAGCGGCGGGCGCAGTGACGCGATACCCGACGGCTTCGTGGTGGCGCTGGTCAAGGGCCAGTCCCAGCTCGGAAACCTGTTCCGCAAGTCGAAGGCCAACGAGGCCGGCGTCTCCATCCCGATACCCGCCGTGCCCTCGCTCACCGAGCCCATGCCGAAGGACGTGACGATCGGCGGCACCCGGGTCGTGATGGACACCACCTCCGCGTTCTTCCAGACCACCGAGGGCACCGCGGAGATCTTCCGGCACGAGTTCGCGCACTCGACGGTCGCCAGCCTCGACGAGAACAAGGCCAACCTGTTCGGCCTGGACAACTGGCTCGTCGAGGGCTTCGCCGAGTACGTCGCCAACCGTGGCCGGCCGATCAGCACCAACGTGCGCTACGAGCAGGGCCGCGCCTACATCGAGGGACGGTACCCGCAGCGCTTCGAGGGCACGCTGCCGGACAACCTGCATTGGGACGGCAGCATGAGGAGCTTCAACTACCTGCTCGGCCACCTGGCCAACCGTTACATCGCGGAGAAGTACGGCGAACGGAAGCTGGTCGAGTTCGTCGCCGCCGCTTACGCCGCAGGCAAGACCGAAGGTCCGATGCACGAGGTCCTCGGCGTCGACATGGCGCAGTTCCAGCGGCAGTGGGCCGGCTACGTCCGGCAGCAGCTCGGTTGACCAGGAAGAGATGAGATGACCGACCAGCATCCCGGTGGACCCCACGGGCAGCAGCCGTATCCATACCCCCAGCGACCGCCCGTGCCCTACGGCGGGCAGCCGCATCCTCAGCAGGGCCATCCGGCTCCTCCCACGGGCGGGCAGACCTACCCGCCGCAGCAGGGGTATCCCGTGCCGGGCGGGCAGTCGCACGCGCCGCAGGGGCCTCCCGCTCCGGCCGCGCCGCCCTACCCACCGCAGGGGTATCCCCCGCAGGGCTCGCCGTACGAGCAGGGGCCGCTCCACCAGCCGTCCGTGCCGTACGGCGGGCAACCGGGCGGGCCGCAGGCCCCGCCTCCGCACCCCGGCGGGCAACACGGGAACCAGCACGGCCGGCCGCCGGCGAAGAAGAACACCGGCAGGACCGTGCTCTTCGCGGCACTCGGCCTGGTGCTGCTGCTGGGACTCGGCGGAGGTACTGCCTGGATCGTCTCCGGTGGGTTCGGGACCGAAACCGGCAGCGGCGGGGGAGCGGCCGACGCGGGGAGCGGTGAGTGGACGGTGCCGTTCCCCGACGCCGACAGCTCCAACTACGACGGCTCCATCGCGTACGGCGCCTGGCTCGGTGACTCCGTGGCCATCCGGGCGCAGAAGGACGGCGTGCTGGCCTACGACCTGAAGACCGGCAAGCGGGTCTGGGGCACGCCGTCGCCCGGCGAGCAACTCTGCGGGGCGACGCCGGAGACCAAGGACGGCCGGGGCGCGATCGCCTACGGCACCGTCTCCTCCTGCGACCATCTGGCGGGCATCGACGTCAAGACCGGCAAGCTGGCCTGGAAGACCAAGATCCCGGTGGGGGAGAGTCTGGGCTCGTCGGTGGCGGTGCCCACCCTCGTGCTCGCGGGCGACGTGGTGGTCGCGAAGACCGACAGGGGTCTCAACGCCTACGGGCTGGCCGACGGCAAGCAGGTGTGGGTCGGCGACCCCGGCAGCAGTTGTCGCGCCGACGGGCTCGGCGGCTCGGCCGGGCAGGTGGTCGTCACCACGTCATGCGGCCTGAGCGACTACGTCTCCGGGCTGGACCCGAGGACCGGCAAGCAGAAGTGGTCCTTCAAGATCACCTCTAAGGGGCTGGGCCATCCGGTGCTGCTGGCCGATCCCGCCGTGGTGGCCACGAGCACGGGCGACAGCACCACCGTGAACGTGGTGGGACGGGACGGCAAGGCCTCGGAGTTCGTCGTCGACGCCCGGATCGACCTGCTGGCGCTCAACAAGGAGACCCGCGTCCTGGGAGGCTACGAGCAGTATCGGGTGGCGGCGCACGGCAACACGCTCTACCTGGCCAGCTTCCCCGAGAACGTGCCGGGCAAGCTGCGCTCGCGTGACTTCGCGCTGGCCTACGACCTGGCGACCGGAAAGCAGCTGTGGAAGTCGACGGGCACCAACGACACCATGCTCAACTACATCCGCGCCGACGAGCACGGCCTGCTGGCCCTGGAGGTGGGTGACAAGCGCGACCTGGAGCCCCGCCTGGTCAGGATCGACGCCGCGACGGGGAAGGCGGCACCCGTCGCGACGCTCCCCCGGAAGTACGGTCACGAAAGCGAGAGGGCGCGGGTGTACGAGAAGAACGGCACCGTGGTGATCATTCCGGCGAAGTCGGTCACGGCGGACTACGCGGTGAGCGCGGTGCGGGCCACGACGCAGTAGACCGGGACGCGGCCGGTTCCGAGCCTTCCGGGCCCGGCCCGTTCCGGACCTTCGGGGCCCGGCCCGTTCCGGGTATCCCGGGGCGGGCCGGTTCCGTTATCGCGGGCCCAGCCCGCCGGCCGTCGCGGGGCCGGCCGCGGCCCCGCGATAACGGTCATCTGAAAAACATGACGTTTTACGACATGTTCCCACTCCTCCATTGACGGGTGCGCCGTCCTGGGGTCTCCTGCGGCTAGATCCAAATCGGGTCGGAGGAGGGAGGCGCATGCGCCTGCGCAGGGTGACGGCGGCTTTCGTGCTGGCCGTGACATCGATGGCGGCCGCACCCGCGGGAGCCGATCCCGGTCCGGTCGTCGTACCTGTCACCGGCCCGGCCACCGGTCCTGTCACCGGTCCGGCCACCGGCACCGCGGAGCCGGTTGCGCCGCCCGCGGACGGGTGCGATCCGATCGCGGGCGCCGAATGCCTGCTGCCGTTCCCCAACGACTGGTTCACCACGGCGGCGCGCACCCGCACCGGACTGCGGCTGAACATCTCCGCCGGAGCCATGCCCCGCAACGCGGCGGGCGCCCCGATCGATCCGACCCGATGGAACGCCTCCGACGGCTTCTCCCCGGGCTCCATGCTGCTGGCTCACATGCCCGGCCTCGACCTGGTCAAGTCCGGTGCCGCACCCGTCACCGACGTCGGCTGGTCCCTGCGCCGCGACGCCCCCATCGTGATCGTCGACACCGGAACCGGGGAGCGCTGGCCGTACTGGGCGGAGCTCGACGCGGGGGTCACGGATCTCACCCGGCAGGCCCTGATCATCAGGCCGGCGAAGAACTTCCGTGAGGGCCACCACTACGCCGTCGCCCTGCGCGGGCTGAAGGACGCCGCGGGCGAGGATCTGCCGGTCCCGGAGACCTTCGCCAGGATCCTCGGCGACGAGCTCCCCTCCGGCGATCCGCTGGCCGGCCGGCAGCGCGCGCTCCACCGGACGCTGGAGGACCTCGCCCGGACCGGGGTGGACGCCAGGGGACTCCAGCTGGCCTGGGACTTCACCGTGGCCAGCGAGCAGGGCATCGCCGGTCCCGTGCTGGCGATGCGCGACCAGGCGCTGCGCGCGCTCAAGGGCCGGTCACCGAAGTTCACCGTCGCCTCCGTCACCGACCTCACTCCCGAGCAGGACCCCGGCATCGCGCGTGAGGTCACCGGCGAGATCCTGGTCCCGAACTACCTCGACAAGCCCGGCGGCCCGCCGGGCTCGAACCTCAACCGGGGCCCCGACGGGCTGCCGCGCCCGCTCGGGGACACCGTGAAGGCGCAGTACCAGTGCGAGATCCCGCGCTCGGCCTTCACCCGGCCCGCGCACCCCGCCCTGTACGGCCACGGCCTGCTCGGCAGGGCGACCGAGGTGCGCGCCCGCAACGTGCGGGCGATGGCGGGCGAGCACGGCTTCATGTTCTGCGCCACCAAGTGGATCGGCATGTCCGACGAGGACGTCCAGCATGTGGCGAGCGTGTTCGGAGACTTCTCTCGGTTCGGCACGGTCACCGACCGGCTCCAGCAGAGCCTGCTGAACTTCCTCTTCCTCGGCCGGACGATGATCACCCGGGACGGGTTCGCGGGCGCCGCGGCCTTCCAGGACGAGCGGGGCAGGCCGCTCGTCGACCGGCACGCCGATCTCGCCTACGACGGCAACAGCCAGGGCGCCATCGCGGGCGGCGCGCTGGTCGCGGTCTCGCCCGACGTGCGCAACGCCGTGCTCGGCGTACCGGGGATGAACTACAGCACGCTGCTCAACCGCAGCGTGGACTTCCAACCGTTCCAACAGATCCTGGACAGGTCCTATCCCGACCGGCTGACCCAGCAGATCTGCTTCGCCCTGATCCAGATGCTGTGGGACCGCGCCGAGACCGCCGGCTACGCCCAGCATCTGACGAACGACCCGCTGCCCGGCTCACCCCGCCACCGCCTGCTGCTGCACGTGGCCTTCGGCGACCACCAGGTCTCCACGGTGACCGCCGAGGTGGAGGCCCGCACGCTCGGGGCGCGGATCCACCAGCCCACCCTCGAAACCGGACGCAGCCCCGACCTGGCGCCATATTGGGGGATCAGATCCGTGCCCCGCAGGCCGTACGCCGGATCGGCCCTGGTGGTCTGGGACAGCGGGGCTCCCGCGCCCCCGGTGACCAACACCCCCGCGACCGGCCCCCAGTACGGTCACGACCCCCACGAGGACCCTCGCCACGACCCCGAGGCCCGCGTGCAGAAGGCCCACTTCCTCCGGGACGGCCTGGTCGTCGACGTCTGCGGCGACGCCCCCTGCGCGGCGGACCCGGTGGCACGGTAGCGACCCCGCCCCGCTCGCCGGCTCCCGCCTGGGCCGTCCGGACCCGTTCGTGGCCATCAGAGCCTGACGAACTCCCCCGGGACCGCGGCGCCGTCGAGCAGGAGGTCGGCGCGCGAGCGGGTGCCGTCGGAGGCGAACCACTCCTGCTCGGCCCGCATCCACTCCCGCCACTGTGGCGCGTAGGAGGCGCCGTCCCTGGCCAGGGCGCGCGCCAGCCGGAGCTCGTCGGGCGCCTCCACCCAGACGGCGAGGGCGGCCGGGGTCGTGCGGCGGGCCGTGCTCACTCCCTCCAGGAGCAGCACCGGCGCGACCGGTACGTCCACCCAGTCGGTGAACGCGCCGCGGGCCCAGTCGTAGCGCCGGTAGCGTCCTGCCCTCCCCGCCGCCAGCGGGACGAGCACCTGCTCCTCCACCTGGGTGAACCATGCCACGGGCGGCTCGTCCCACGGCACGGGGAAGTCGTCACTGTGGATCACCTGTGCGTCCAGCACCCGTGCCAGCCGGTCGGCGAAGGTCGTCTTGCCCGACCCGCCCGGCCCGTCCACCACGACGAGACGGACCGGCCCGCACGACGGCGGCAGTTCCCGGATCACCTCGGCGAGATCTTCGAAGGAGACGACGGCGGACACCCGTCCATGGTGACAGTATCCGGAGGGTGGGTGACGTCCGGGCGCGTTCCGCCCGGGTGGAGACCCGACGGAACCCGGCGGGAATCCGGTGGAGACCCGACGGAACCCGGCGGGAATTCGGTGGAGACCCGACGGAACCCGGTGGGGACCAGGCCGGGCCACGGCGGGGATCCGGCGGGGTCGCGGCCCGGTCGCCGGCCGGATGGGCTGGAGATGGAAGGCCTCCGCCTGGGAGGATCTTCATGTGCCGGACCTGGATGCGGAAGGGCCCAGACCGCCTGACAGGCTGGCCGACATCGGAGGGAATGCTTTTCTCCCTCCGGTTCGACTAGGCTCGGCGACCACCACAGGAGGTTGATCTTGCACGGAGCCCTCGGCGACATCGTCGTTCTCGACCTCTCGCGCGCGCTGGCGGGACCGCACGCCGCGCAGATGCTCGGCGACCTGGGCGCCCGAGTGATCAAGGTGGAACACCCCGAAGGAGGCGACGAGTCCCGGGGCTGGGGACCCCCGTTCGTCGGCCCCGACGGCGACATCTCCACCTACTTCCTCGCCGCCAACCGCAACAAGCGGTCGATCACCGTGGACCTGAAGTCCGTCGAGGGCAAGGCCCTGATCGAGCGTCTGGTCCGGCAGAGCGACGTGCTGATCGAGAACTTCCGCACCGGCGTCCTCGACCGGCTGGGGTTCCCCGTCGAGCGGCTGCACGAGCTCAACCCGCGACTGGTCATTCTGTCGATCACCGGCTTCGGCCACGACGGCCCCGAAGGCGGCCGGCCGGGTTACGACCAGATCGCCCAGGGTGAGGCCGGGTTGATGAGCCTCACCGGGCCGTCCGCCGACGAGCCCTACCGGGTCGGCGCCTCGATCGCCGACCTGCTCGGCGGCATCCATGGCGCCTACGGCGTGCTCGCCGCCCTCTACGAGCGGGAGCGGACCGGCCGGGGCAAGGTCGTGCGCACCTCGCTGCTGGCGGCCGTGACCGGCGTGCACTCCTATCACGGCACCGCCTGGACGGTCGGCGGTCAGGTGCCCAGGGCCAACGGCAACCACCACGCCTCCATCGCCCCCTATGGTGCGTTCCACTGCGCCGACGGCATGATCCAGATCGCCGTGGCCAACGACACGCAGTGGCGGAAGGTGGCCGTCCTGCTGAACATCGATCCAGACATCCCTAAATATGCGATAAACAGGGAAAGATTCGCGCATCGGGATGAGCTGATCGCCGACATGGAACAGGCGCTGGTCAAGCACGACCGGGCCCACTGGCTGGCCGCGCTCGGCGAGGCCGGCGTGCCCGCCGGGGCGATCCGGTCCATCGACGAGGTCTACGCCTGGGAGCAGACCCGTTCCCAGGGCCTGCTCGTCGAGGTGGACCACCCCGTGCTCGGCACCATCGAACTGCCCGGCCCGCCACTGCGTTTCGACGGCGAACCCGCCGTCCGCCACGAGGCTCCGCCCGCCCTGGGCCAGCACAACGACGAGATCCTCGCGTGGCTGGAGGAACGTGAAGGATGACAGCCTGCCCCACACGGACCCTGCGGCGCGGAGCCGGGCGGTGAGCCCCGCCCGGCCCGACGCCCGCACCCTGATCGACACCGTTCTCGACCCGGGGACGTGGCGGTCGTGGGACGAGCCGCCCGTGGACCCGGCCGCGCCGGGGTCGGGCTACGCCGAGGAGCTGGCCAAGGCTCGCGCCAGGACCGGATACGACGAGTCGGTGATCTCCGGCGAGGGCCTGCTCGACGGCCGCCGGGTCGCGGTCGTCGCCTGCGAGTTCTCCTTCCTGGCCGGTTCGATCGGAGTGGCCGCCGCCGAGCGGCTCACCGCCGCGATCGAGCGGGCCACGGCCGAGCGGCTTCCGCTGCTGGCCGCCCCGGCCTCCGGAGGCACCCGGATGCAGGAGGGCGCGCTGGCCTTCACCCAGATGGTGAAGATCACCGCCGCGGTGATCGCGCACCGCGCCGCCGGCCTGCCGTACGTCGTCTACCTCCGCCACCCCACCACCGGTGGGGTCTTCGCCTCCTGGGGCTCGCTGGGACACGTCACCGCCGCCGAACCGGGCGCGCTGATCGGGTTCCTCGGGCCCAGGGTGTTCGAGTCGCTGCACGGTTACCCCTTCCCGGAGGGCGTGCAGGTCGCGGAGAACCTCTTCGCGCACGGCCTGGTCGACGGGGTCGTCTCCGCCGAAGACGCGCGGCGTGTCGCGATCCGGGCGCTGGCCGTGTTGTGCGCCGCGCGCCAGGAGCTGCGGAGCGGGCCGGAGCCGGACGAGCACATCCGGCCGATCGAGGCCTGGGACGCGATCAGCCGCTCTCGCAGGGACGACCGCCCCGGCGTGCGGGCGCTGCTCAAACTCGGCGCCTCCGACGTCACCCCCCTCAGCGGCACCGGTGAGGGCGAGAACGATCCCGGCATGCTGCTGGCTCTGGCCCGCTTCGGCACGGCTCCCGCCGTCGTGCTCGGCCAGGACCGCAGCCGTCAGCGGGTCGTGGCCCCGCTCGGCCCGGCGGGGCTCCGGGTCGCGCGGCGAGGCATGCGCCTGGCCTCCGAGCTGGGCCTGCCGCTGGTCACCGTGATCGACACCTCCGGGGCCGCGCTGTCCAAGGCGGCAGAGGAGGGCGGCCTGGCCGCGGAGATCGCCCGATCCCTGGCCGACCTGGTGGTGCTCGACGCGCCGACCGTCTGCCTGCTGCTCGGTGAGGGAGCGGGCGGCGCCGCGCTGGCGCTGCTCCCGGCCGACCGGGTGCTGTGCGCCCAACACGCCTGGTTGTCCCCGCTGCCCCCGGAGGGGGCCTCGGCGCTGCTGTACCGGAGTGTGGACTTCGCCTCGGAGATCGCCGCCGCGCAGGGCGTGAAATCGACCGACCTGCGGCGCGACGGCGTGGTGGACCGGATCATTCCGGAGCACCCCGACGCCGCCTACGAGCCGGAGGCCTTCTGCCGCCGGGTGGCCGGCACCCTCGAATACGAGATCGCCGGCCTGCTGAGGCAGGCCCCCACCGACCGCCTCACCGCCCGCCTGGCCCGCTACCGGCGGCTCGGCGTGGGGTGACCCGGAGCGGGGCTCCCGGTGTTTCCCGGCGAACTGAGGGGGCGCTGCTGTGGAGAACCGAGGGGGCGCTGCTGTGGAAAGGTCGATCACCCTGTCGAGACATCCGCACGGCCCGCCGGTTGACAGGCGCCGCCCGTCGGCGGCTCTACGGTTCGGACTCCGACGGGCTGAGGGAGACCGGCAGGCGCTCGATCCGGATGGAGAAGACCTCGTCGCGGGGCACGACGACCTCGTAGGCGCCGTGGTCGACCATCCAGTAGCCCAGTGCCTCGGCCTTCATCCCGCTGTGCCCGGTGTAGGCGATGTGCAGGCTCTCCTCGCCGTTCTCCTGGGAGACGTCGAGGACGAGGCACGGCTCGCCGCCGAACGCGCCGACCGTGCGGACCAGCACCAGCCAGTCGAGGTCCGCACGGGAGACCACCGTGCGCCAGTAGCCGGAGGCGGCCTCGAACCCCTCCTCCGCCTCCTCGTTGAACAGCACGACCTCGTCGGCGCCCGGGCCGAGGGCGGCCGCGTAGGTCCGGTCGCCGTAGTGGGCGACGAAACCCGACGCCACCGGCTCGATCTCGGGGCTCATGAGGCCGGCCTCCAGCTGAGTCCGTCGTAGAGGCCGAAGAGACGCTCCTCGTCGGCGGTCACATGGATGATCTCCGCGCCCGCGGGGATCGGCATCGGCATGGTGTGGAACTGCGGCACGACGTGCTCGCGCGAGGTCGTGAAGCCGTTTCCGGCGAACGGCGGTGAATCGTTCCAGTCGCCGCCCATGTGCGGGCCGTACGGCACGACGTAGCTGTCCATGTCGCGGGCGAACCAGCGCATGAGATAGATCTCCGGGACCGTGACGGTCAGCTCCGAGCCGTCGAACCCCAGATCGAGGCCGACGAAGAGCTGGGCGGGGGTGGTCAGGCGGGCGCAGTCCTGCACCCGGTAGACATATCCCGAGATCACGGTCCGCCTGCCGGCCAGATAGGGCACGAGCAGCCGGGGCGGGATGACCTTCTGCATCTGCGTTCTACGCCCAGGTGGCTCACTCACGGTCGCATTTTACGATCGCCGAGCTGGAGCCGCCGGTGTTCCAGGCTTGGTAGGGCATTCCGGGTGGCAATCGTGATCTGCGGGTCCAGCTCGCACGTCTGGACGGCGGGCGCGGGGCCCAGGTCGCAGCGGACCACGCCCATCGGGTCGACCAGCATGCTCCGGCCGATCCCGAAGCCGTCGCGGGCCTCCGGATTCGGCGCCTGGCCCACGGCGGCCACCCAGGTGGTGTTCTCGATCGCACGCGCCCGGACCAGGGTCGTCCAGTGCTCCTCCTTCATCGGCCCCGACCCCCACGCGGCGATCACCGCGAACAGGTCGGCCCCCTGATCCACCAGCACCCGGGCCAGCTCGGGGAAGCGGACGTCGTAGCAGGTGACCAGGCCGATCCGGAGCCCGGCCAGCTCCACCACGACGGGGACGTCGCCGGGTTCGACGAGCTCGGATTCGCGGGCCCCGAAGGAATCGAACAGGTGGATCTTCCGGTAGGCGGCCTTGATCTCGCCTTCCGGGCCGATGGCCACCGCGGTGTTGCGGACCCGGCCCTCGCCCGTCTCGAACACCCCCGCGATCACGGCCAGGCCGTGCGCCTTGGCCGCCTCGGCCAGTTCGGTGACGAAGGGGCCGTCCAGCGGCTCGGCCAGCTCGGTGATCCGCCGGCCGTACCGGGTGAGCGTGGCCTCGGGGAAGATCGCCAGGTCGGCGCCGTCGGTGGCGGCCCGCTCCAGCGCCTCGCGGGCGCGGCGCAGGTTGGCGGCGGGATCTTCGGCGACCGGGATCTGGCACAGGGCGATACGTGTCACGCACTCGACCCTATCCGGCGGTTGGGCACCGGTTCCATCCACGTGAGGCGGCGCCACACCCATTCCAGCGGGCCGTACCTGAACCTGGCCAGCCACATCCGGCTGGCCACGATCTGCAGGGCCAGCACGCCGGCGGCCAGCAGCAGCACGGTCACCCGGGTCGGGTCCGCGGTGAGCAGCGGCAACGCCGACAGGATGACCGCGGTGCTGACCAGGTAATTGGTCAGCGCCATCCGGCCGAGCGGGGTAAGCGTCGCCAGCAGCGGCCCGCGCCACCGGCTTCGCAGCAGCAGCATCAGCCCGGTGCAGTAGGCCGTCGCGGCGGCCAGCCCGGCCGCCGGATAGGTGCCCCGGTAGAAGAGGCCGGGGTCGGCGAGGGTGCGGATCCACAGGTAGCCGAGCGCCACCGCCAGCATGGCGCCGACCGCGAAGGCGGGGGCCAGCAACCGTTCGGGCGGCCGGTGATCCATCATCGCGACGCCGAGCAGGAACAGTCCCGGAATGAGTTTCACCCCGCCCCCTTCGTGCACCGCCCAGGCCGTGACGGCCACCCCGAGCCCCAGCGCCGCCGGAGGCGGGAGAAAGGAGACGACGGGCAGCAGGACCAGCGTCCCGAAGATCGCGTACGGCAGGAGCACCTCGCCCGGGTTCACGACCTGGTGGAGCACACCGAAACACGCCAGCACCGCCAGCCTGCGCAGCAGCACCGTCCGGGGGTGAGCCGTCCGCTCGGCCGCGGATCGGAGGAACAGCACGAAGCTCAGCCCGAACAGGAACGAGAAGATCGGGTAGAACCTGTTCTGCAGGAGGTTGTCGATCAACCAGTCGACCGTGTTCCCTTCCGGGGACCCCAGACGCTCACGGGTGTGCTGCCAGGTGTTGACGACCATGATCCCGCACACCGCGAAGCCGCGGAGCGCGTCCAGCTCATGAAGCCTTCGGGTCACAGGAAATAGACGTACCACCACACAAGGAACCCCGCATAGACGACCCCCGCCAAAAGGGTCGTTATCGGCCAGGCGCGGGTGCTCTTTCCCGCGGGCTCGCCGGCTCCCGTGCGCCGGTGCCGGGCAACCGCCGTGACGGTGGCGGCCAGGCAGGCCCAGGGCAGCAGGCCGTACCACAGCAGGATCGAGGGGACCCCCACTCCCAGCACGGTCTCGTTCTCCGCGACCACGCCGTACAGCGCGTCGGCCGTCAACCCCGTGAAGGCCAGCCCGCACAGTCCCGCGACCAGCACGGGCAGGCGGCGTCGCGGCCGCAGCAGGCCCGCGACGAGCTGGACCAGCGCCGTGATCGCGAGCAGCGCGAACGGCAGCAGCGGCCACCACGTCAGCTGCGCACGGTAGGGGGCGGCGGTGAGGTGGAGCTCTCCCGGCCGCACGACCCGGTAGGCGGCCTCCGCGGGATCGCAGGGCGGAGCGGCGGCCGGGTCGGAGAGGAAGGCGGCGATGGTCTCCCGGCCGCACCGGCTCGACAGGAAGACCGCGTGCCCGACGCCGGCGAACTCGACGAACCGGCCCTTCGGCAGTGCCTCGGCGGCGGGCCTGGCCGTACGGCTCGGCGTCGTCGGGTCGTACTGGCCGCCGACCACCAGGACGGGCGCCCGGGTGACGGCCGCCGAGGCGGGGGAGCGGGGCAGCTTCCAGGCCTCGCACACCGCCCGGTCGTGGACCGCGGTGAACAGCCGGGGCCGTGCCTGCGCGAAGGCGTTGTAGGGCACCTCGTCCTGGCACTGAACCGCGTGATAGAGGCCGAACTCGTGACTGGCCAGCCCCGGGCCCGCCGCGTCGGCCAGGGGCTGCAGCAACTCGTGGTGACCCGCCGCCAGCCCGTCGACGAGGGCGGGCACGATCGGGATCACCTCCACCGAGTGCATCGCCTCACCGATGACCGTCGCCACGTCGTCACCGTTGAGCCGGACGGTGAGCGGCGCGTCCGTCAGCGGGTCGCGGGTCGTGACCTCGGCCGGCCTCTCGTTCAGCGCGGCGACCATGGCGGTGAAGCGCGCAGGCAGGTCCGGCCAGCCCTGGCCCGCCAGTTTCGCCACCGAGTCGGTCAGGTCACGGGTGGCGTCGTCGTACCAGTTCACCTGGGCGGGAAGGAAGGAGTCCAGCACCACCGAGCGGGTGCCTCCGGGGTCGGCGGCGGCCGCCGCGAGCATCGACCGGGTCGAGTAACTCACCCCGAACAGGTTCCACCGGGGGTAGCCCAGCGCCCGTCGCAGGTCCACCACGTCGGCGGCGATCTCCCCGGTCCGGTATCCCCGCAGGTCAACGCCGAGCCGGGCTCGGCAGGCCGTGGCGCCGGCGGCGATCACGCCCGTCTCCTCCGCGGCCTGGCCGGGGCTTTCGAGCGTGTCCAGCATCGCGCGTACCGTCTCCGGGCAGTCCAGCCGGGGTTTCGACCACCTGCCGCCGCGCTGCTCCAGCACGACCACGTCGCGCTCCCGGAACATCTGGGTCAGGTAACCGGTGAGCTGGATCGACGCCGATCCCGGACCTCCGCTGGTGTAGACGACGGGGTCCGGCTCGCGGTCCGCGGCCGACGACCGGTGCACGGCGAAGCCCACCCGGGTCACCGGGCCGTCCGGCGCGTCACGCCGTTCGGGGACCACCAGGTAGCCGCACCGGGTGCCCTCCGGCACCGTCACGGGACAGGGGTGATATTCCAGCGCGGGTGCGCCCTCCGCGAGGGCCGATGCGGGCAGGGCGAGCGCCACCAGGGCCGTGGCGACGGCGAGGATGATCCGGGGGGTGATCACCCTCACAGGCTAACCGCGAGCCGTGCCCAGGTGCGGCACCCGTTACGCTGAACCGCGTGAACGATCCTCTGGTGGCGCGGATGCGCGAGTTCGGCACGACGATCTTCGCTGAGATGTCGGCGCTCGCCCTACGGACCGGATCGATCAACCTGGGACAGGGCTTCCCCGACACCGACGGGCCCGCCGCGATGCTGGAGCGCGCGGCGTCGGCGATCCGCGACGGCTTCAACCAGTACCCGCCCGGCCCCGGCGTCCCCGAGCTGCGCCAGGCCGTCTCCGGACATCGCAAGGCCCGCTACGGCCTCGACTACGACCCCGACGGCGAGGTCCTCGTCACCGTCGGGGCCACCGAGGCGATCGCGGCCACCATTCTGGCGCTGTGCGAACCGGGTGACGAGGTGATCGCTTTCGAGCCGTACTACGACTCCTACGCCGCCTCCATCGCCCTGGCCGGAGCCGTGCTGCGCCCGGTCACCCTGCGCCCGGCCGGGGGGCGCTTCGCCTTCGATCCCGCGGAGCTGCGCGCCGCCGTCGGCCCGCGCACCCGGGCGATCCTGGTCAACTCCCCGCACAACCCGACCGGCACGGTCTTCACCCGGACCGAGCTGGAGGAGATCGCGCTGCTGTGCCAGGAGCGCGATCTGATCGCCATCACCGACGAGGTCTACGAGCACCTGACTTTCGACGGTGTGGAGCACATTCCCCTGGCCACCCTGCCCGGCATGCGCGACCGCACCGTGATGATCTCCTCGGCGGGCAAGACCTTCTCGGTCACCGGCTGGAAGACCGGGTGGGTCTGCGCTCCGTCCCGGCTCATCCGCGCCGTCCAGACGGTCAAGCAGTTCCTCACCTTCACCGCCGCCGCGCCCTGGCAGCTCGCCGTCGCCTACGGCCTGAGCCACGAGCTCGACTGGGTCGCCCGCCTCCAGGCCGATCTGCAGGCCAAACGCGACCGCCTGACGGCGGGGCTGGCGGCGGCGGGGTTCGACGTCTACCGCCCCGCCGGCACCTACTTCGTCCAGACCGACATTCGCCCGCTGGGCTTCGCCGACGGCCTCGCCTTCAGCCGCGAGCTGCCCTCCCTGGCGGGCGTGGTCGCCATCCCCACCCAGGTCTTCTACGCCCACCCCGAACGGGGCAGCCACTTCGTCCGCTTCGCCTTCTGCAAGAAGGACGAGGTCATCGACGAGGCGGTGAGCCGCCTGATCCGGCTAGGTGAGGCGACCGGCACCCCCGCCTGACCGGGCGCGTCCCGCTCACGGCCCGGACGTCCAGGCGAGCACGACCCGGGCCGCCCCGCACACCGTCGTCACGATCTTCGGCCGCTCGCCGACGGGTCGTCGCTCCCACGGGCGCTGACGGTGATCGGTCGGTGATCGGCCGGTGTTCGGCGAATCACCACCCGTCGTGTCATACCCGAAATCGATCTCCATGCGTGTAATTTCAGCTACGGAGAGTGATCATAAGGTGCGTTCGTGAGCCGCGTGACCCGGGTTGCCGTGGTGGGGTGGGCTCCCCCCGATGACGCGCACCGCTCTCCGTTGCCTGCCTCACATGAAGGAGAGCGAGAATGATGCGACGGAAGCTCGGAATCCTGGCGCCGATGGTGGCGATCGCCCTCGGTTGCACGGCGTTCGTCTCCGGCCCGGCGGACGCCTCGGCCACGGCGGCCGCCTGGGGGCCCATCCACAGCCACTACAACTGGCGCTGCCTTGACGCCGATCTCAACACCATCGGGCCGAACGGTACGAAGGTGCAGTTGTGGGACTGCAACGGCTGGTCCAACCAGAGGTGGACCTATGACGTGGCCAGCCACACCATTCGCAGCGGGAGGAACGGCCGCTGCCTTGACGCCGATCTCAACACCATCGGATCGAACGGTACGAAGGTGCAGTTGTGGGACTGCAACGGCTGGTCCAACCAGAAATGGATCTACGACGCGGTCAGCCACACGATCTACAGCATGTACAACGGCCGCTGTCTTGACGCCGATCTCAACACCATCGGGCCGAACGGTACGAAGGTGCAGTTGTGGGACTGCAACGGCTGGTCCAACCAGAAATGGACGATCTGACCGTTCACCCGAGGCGGTCCCCGAGGGGTTCGGGGGCCGCCCGGTCCGGCCTCGCCGGGTAAAGCGGAGGACAACGCAGGGTGGTGGAGTGTATTCTCTCCGTTGTGGTATCGCGGTGATACCACCTCTGTCCTACGATGGAGACATGGCTATGACTCTCCGCTTGAGCGACGAACAGACCGAGGCCCTGCGTAAGCGCGCCGATGAAGAGGGCCGCAGTATGCAACAGGTCGTGCTCTCGGCCGTGGACGAATACCTCGCCCGGCGCAGTGAGGACGAGGAAGTCCGCCGTCTGGGGGCGAAGTCCGTCGAGCGCTGGCGAACAGTCCTTGATCGGTTGGGGCAATGACGAGATATCTGACGCTGGAGCAGGTTCTCGACCTGGCGGAGCTCGTCATCGGTGACAAGCTCGTGATTCGCGACCTCGGGCTGCTCGACTCGGCGGTGCATCGGCCCAGGGCGTCCATGTTCGGGCAGGAGGCCTACGCCGACCTGTTCACCAAAGCCGCGGCGCTCCTGCAGTCCCTCGCCATCAATCATGCCCTTGTCGACGGCAACAAACGGCTGGCCTGGCTGGCGACGGATACATTTCTCCGTTTCAACGGCGTCGAGGTGGACGCTGAAGACGATGAGGTCTACGACCTGGTCGTGGGGGTGGCGGCTGGAGAGATCGACGATCTCAAAGTGATCGCGGCGGCGCTCGACTCGTGGTCGTGAACCGTATGGATCATGAGATGACCCGGACCGGGAGGCGTCTGGCGCGGATCGCGCCGCGGACGGCCTTGGCCAGCTGGACGTATTCGGGAGCTCGGGCGGAGCTCGCACGGTAGGCCAGGCCGATGGTGCGGCCGGGGGCCGGGTGCTGGAAACGGCGCAGCGCCAGCCGTACGCGCTTGCCCGTCTCCACCGGGACGGCCGACTCCGGCAGCAGGGTCACGCCCAGGCCGCCGGCGACGAGCTGGACCAAGGTGGGGAGGCTGGTGGCGTAGGTCGCGGCGGTGGCGCGGGCGCCGACCTCGCGGCAGACGTCGATGGCCTGCTCGCGCAGGCAGTGGCCCTGGTTGAGCAGCACGATCTCCAGCCCCTTGAGCACGTCCCGCTCCAGCGGCCCGTCCGCGTCCGCCAGGGGATGGTCGGCGGGGAAGGCGAGAAGGAAGTCCTCGTCGTAGAGGGGCTCCTCGACCAGTCCGGCGGTGTCCGTGGGCAGCGCCAGCAGCACCAGGTCCAGGCGGCCCTCGCGCACTTCCTCGAGGATGGTCTCGGTCTTCGCCTCGTGCACGGTCAGCTTGAGCCGGGGAAACCTCTTCGCGAACATCGGCAGCAGCGCGGGCAGCACGTAGGGGGCCACGGTGGGGATCACTCCCAGGTGCACCGGGCCATGAAAGGGCTCCCGGTTGTGGGCCACCTCGCCCATCAGGTCGTCGACCGCTCTGAGCACCCGCTCGGCGTGCACCGCCACCCGGTGGCCCGCCGGGGTCAGCAGGACCTTCCTGGTGGTGCGCTCCAGTAACTGAGTGTGCAAAGTCTCCTCCAGCGCCGACACCGCGCTCGACAAAGCGGGCTGGCTCATCCGCAGCGAGGTGGCCGCCTCCCTGAAGTGCAGGTGATCGGCGACCGCGAGGAATGCTCGCAGCTGGGAGAGGGTGGGAGCGGGCTGACTGATAGGAAACACCTCTCAGATTGGTCTGACTGCTCGATTTCTCGGATCAATGCTAGATGCGGCAAGGTGGGCCCCGACAACGACGTCCTTCACAAAGGAGATCCGGACTTGCTCACCATCGGTGACCACTTCCCTGAGTTCGAGCTGACCGCCTGCGTCTCCCTGGACGCGGACGACGCGTTCGCCCAGATCGACCACAAGTCCTACGAGGGCAAGTGGAAGGTTTACTTCGCGTGGCCGAAGGACTTCACCTTCGTCTGCCCGACCGAGATCGCCGAGTTCGGCCGCCTGGAGGGTGAGTTCGCCGACCGCGACGCTCAGGTCCTGGGTTTCTCCGTCGACTCCGAGTACGTCCACCACGCCTGGCGCAAGGACCACCCGGACCTGCGTGACCTGCCCTTCCCGATGCTGTCGGACATCAAGCGCGAGCTCTGCGCCGACCTGGGCATCCTCGGTGCCGACGGTGTCGCCCAGCGCGCCACCTTCATCGTCGACCCCAACAACGAGATCCAGTTCGTCATGGTGACCGCGGGCTCGGTCGGCCGCAACGTCAAGGAGGTCCTGCGGGTCCTCGACGCGCTCCAGTCGGACGAGCTCTGCCCGTGTAACTGGAACAGGGGCGAGGCGGGCCTCGACGCTCAGAAGCTGATGGCCGGATGAGCGTCGACGCGCTGAAGAACGCCCTCCCGGCTTACGCCAAGGACATCAAGCTCAACCTGGGCTCGGCCGTGACGACGTCGTCGCTGACCGACCAGCAGCTGTGGGGCGCGGTCCTGGCCTGCGCGCTGGCCACCAGGTCGGCCCGGGTGATCGCCGAGATCTCCGCCGAGGCCGTCGGCAACCTGTCGGCCGAGGCCTTCCAGGCCGCCAAGGGCGCCAACGCCGTCATGGCGATGAACAACGTCTACTATCGGTCGGTTCACCTGATCGGCGACGAGACGTACGCCACCATGCCGGCCAGGCTGCGGATGACGATCATCGGCAATCCGGGCGTCGACAAGACGGATTTCGAGCTCTGGTGCCTCGCGGTGTCGGCGATCAACGGCTGTGGCCGTTGCCTGGAGTCCCACGAGCAGGTGCTGCGCCAGTCGGGCATGCCTCGCGAGCAGATCCAGGAGGCTCTGCGGATCGCGGCGGTCGTCAACGCCACCGCCGCCGTCCTGGAGTCCGAGGACGCCCTGGCCGCGGTCTGATCCTTCGGGGGTGCACGAGGCCCCGGCGCCCGGGCGCCCGGCAGGCGGACGCCCGGGACCGGCGGAGAGACGGGCCGGTCCCGGGCGAGATGAGGCGGGAGGAGGACGGTGTCAGCCGGCGTCGGCGGAGACCGGGGGAGCGGTCGGGTCGGCGGGAGCGGCCGGGGCGCTCCGGGCCGAGCGGAGCGGGACCTCCTTCTGCAGCAGGACGGCCACCGAGGCCAGGACGGCGATGGGCACGCCCACCAGGAAGACCATGTGGATGGCCCGGGTGAAGGCCTCCAGGATCACCTCCAGCACCGGGGCGGGCAGGTGCCGGATGGCGGCGGGGGAGCCGAGGCTCGGGGTCGTGCCGCCGGTCAGGGGCAGGTGGGCGGCCCTGGCCAGGGAGATCAGCTCCGCGCTGAGCCGGTTGGACAGGATGGCGCCGAAGGCCGCCACGCCGACCGCGCCGCCGAGGGAGCGGAAGAAGGTCACGTTCGAGGTGGTGGAGGCCAGGTCGGCGCGGGTCACGGCGTTCTGCGCGGCCAGGATCAGGATCTGCATGGAGGCGCCGAGGCCGATGCCCAGCACCGCGATGTCGAGGCCGACGATCACCAGCGAGCTGTCCACGTGCAGGCGGGACAGCAGGAACAGCCCGACCGCGACCAGCAGCATGCCCACGACGGGGAAGATCTTCCAGCGGCCGGTCCTGGTGACGATCCGGCCGACCAGGATCGAGGAGACCAGCAGGCCGAGCACCATGGGCAGGGTCATCAGGCCGGAGCCGGTCGGGCTCATGCCCTTGACGATCTGCAGGTACTGCGGCAGGAACATCAGCGCGCCGAACATCGCGGCGCCGACCAGCAAGGACGCGACACTGCTGAGCACGACGGTGCGGTTGCCGAACAGGCGTGGCGGCAGGATCGGGTCGGCGGCGCGGCGCTCGGCGACGACGGCGAGGCCGAACAGCACCAGGCTCAGCGCGCCCAGCCCGTAGGTCCACGAGGAGTTCCAGTCGAACTCCTTGCCGCCGAGGGACAGCAGCAGCATCAGCGCGGTCGTGCCGCCGGTGATGAAGGTGGCGCCCCACCAGTCGACCTTGGTGTCGCGGCGGATGAGCGGGAGCTTGAGCACCTTCTGGATGACGACGAACGCGACCACGGCCAGCGGCACACAGATCCAGAACGTCCAGCGCCAGGACATGTTGTCCACGATGAAGCCGCCGAGCAGCGGTCCGGCCACGGTGGAGACGCCGAAGACCGCGCCGATGTAGCCGGAATAGCGGCCACGCTCGCGGGGCTCGACCACGTCGCCCAGGATGATCTGCGGCAGCGCGGCGAGACCGCCGGCGCCGATGCCCTGTACGGCCCTGGCCGCGATGAGCTGACCCATGTCCTGGGAGAAGCCCGCGGCGACGGAGGAGACCAGGAACAGGACCAGGGAGGCCTGGAACATGAGCTTGCGGCCGTAGAGGTCCGACAGCTTGCCCCACAGCGGTGTGGAGGCCGTCATGGTCAGCAGGGTCGCGCTGGCGACCCAGGCGAGTTGGTCCTGACCGCCGAGCGTGCCCACGATCGTCGGCAGCGCGGTTCCCACCACGGACGTCGAGATCATCGACGTCAGCATGGCGAGCATCAGGCCGGCCAAGACTTCCAGCACCTGCTTGTGCGTCAGGCGTGGTGCGGCCTCGGCCTGGACCTGTTGTTCGGTCAGCATGAACCATCCCCCAATGCATGTACGATACATATGAAGTTAGTAGACGCTTGTTTACTGGTCAAATCTGGAAGGATCGGACAGGTGGACGAGGTACGGCAGCGCGATCGGGAAGGCACCCGGCAGCGCATTCTCGAAGCCGCCCGCCGGCTGTTCACCGAACTCGGCTACGACGAGGTGACGATGCGCCTGATCGCCGCGGAGGCGGGCGCCAACGTCGCGCTGATCAACCGCTATTTCGGTGCCAAGCGGGAGCTGTTCGCCGAGGTGCTCGCGATGCAGGGGCGCTTTCCCGGCGTACTGGAGGTCTCCGAGGAGGAGCTTCCCCGGCGCCTGGCGGAATACGTCGCCGAGCGGCTCCGCTCGGATCAGGGAAGCTCGGTCATGGCGGCGCTCATCCGGTCGTCGTCCTGCTCGGAGATCCACGGGATCATCCGTGACCGGGTCGACTCGGCGATTTTGGAGCCGCTGGCCGCGCGACTGCCCGGCCCGGACGCGATCTTCCGGGCGACCGTCGCCACCGCGCTCATCACCGGCGCCGGCACGCTGAGTCAGCTCTACGGCCCCGACGCGGTCGACTCGCCCGACCAGGAGGCGATGATCGGGCGGCTCACGAGGGTCTTCGAGGCCTGCCTCAGGGCGTGATGCGGGTCGAGGGTCTTTCGGCTGCCTTGGCGATCCGGCAGGCCGTACCCGGAACGTGATCGACCTGCAGGGTGGTGTGGTCGATGTGGAAGCGCTCGTGCAGAAGCTCGGCGAGCTCCCGGCGGATCCGGTGGCAGTCACCGCCGGTCTTGACGATCACATGTGCGGACAGGGCGGGGAAGCCGCTGGTCACGGTCCACACGTGCAGGTCCTCCACGCCGGTGACGTCGGCGTGGTCGGTGATCGCGGCGCTGACCTCGGCCGGGTGCACGCCCGGGGGGGCGGCCTCGAACAGGATGCGCCCGGCGTCGCGCAGCAGGCCGTAGGCGGACCTGGCCATCAGCGCCGCGACGACCAGTGCGGCGATCGCGTCGGCCCGGCCCCAGCCGGTGAACCAGACCACCGCGCCCGCGATCGCGGTGGCGACGAAGGCGTACATGTCGTTGAGGATGTGCTGGAAGGCGCCCTCCACGTTGAGGCTGCTGCGGTCGGCCCTGGCGATGAGCCAGGCGGCGACCGCGTTGATCGCGATCCCGGCCAGCGCCGTGCCGAGGACCAGGACCCCCTTGACCTCCGGCGGCTCGATGAGCCGCCGCACGCCCTCGTAGACGAAGTAGGCGACGAGCAGCACGAATGTCAGCCCGTTGATCGCGGCGGACAGGATCTCGGCACGCTTCCAGCCGAAGGTGTAGGCCCCGCGGGCGGGGCGGGCCGCCATGTTCATCGCGATCAGGGCGAGCGCGATGGAGGCGGCGTCGGTGAGCATGTGCCCGGCGTCGGAGATCAGCGCGATGGAGTTGGCGACGACGCCGATGACGACCTCGGCCGCCATGAAGGCGACCAGCAGGACGAGCGCCGCCGCCAGGTATCGGCGGTCGGAGTCGGCGCCGTGGCCGTGGCCGTGTCCGTGACCCATCGCAAGATCCGTCCCATCAACACTTGAACAGTTGCTCAGATGTTAAGCAAGGTAAGCCTAACAGGGCAACATCGCACTCTGTTCTGGTGGCGTTGAAGGGGAAATGCGCTGGCGGCAAAATACTAACTTTCCGCATAAAACCCGTCGGTAGCTTGTGCGACGCAGGCCTGGGACCCGCTGATCTTTCCTCCTATGTTGGGTGGTCCTGCCGTCACGGGAGATGACCAGATGTCCTTTGTGCAGCGAGTGCGCGCGCAGGCCGACCGGTACGGGCACGAACGGTCGTACACCTTCGTGGAGGACCGCAGGGGCGAGTTCGGCGAGACGCGCATGACCTTCGCCGAGCTGGACGCGCGGGCCAGGTCCATGGGGGCGTGGCTCACCGGGCGGCGGATGACGGACCAGACGGCGTTACTGCTCTACCCCGCCGGTCTGGAGTTCCTGGGGACCTTCCTCGGCTGCCTGTACTCCCGCGTGATCGCGGTGCCCTCGCCCCTGCCGCAGACCGATCCCCGCGCGCTGGAACGCGCCGAGGGGATCATCAAGGACGCCGACGTGCGGATGGTGCTCACCGACTCGGCCAACCAGGGCATGCTCACCCGATGGCTGCGCGACGTCGGCCTGGACGGGGCGGTCGAATGCGTGGCCACGGACACCCTGTGCCCGCCCGGTCCCGATGCCTGGACGATGCCGGAGATCGGGCCGGACACGCTCGCCTACATGCAGTACACCTCCGGCTCCACCAGCGAGCCGCGCGGCGTCATGCTCACCCACGCCAACCTGCTCCACAACGAGGAGGAGATCTGGCGGGCGATCGGCTCTCCGGAGGAGGGCGTGGGAGTCGGCTGGCTGCCGCACTACCACGACATGGGGCTGATCGGCATGTTGCTGCAGCCGATCTACGCGGGCGGCGACCTGTACTTCGCCTCACCGATCGCGTTCGTCATGCGTCCCGCGCTCTGGATGGAGATGATCGGCCGCTATCGGGCCGGATACACCGTGGCGCCGAATTTCGCCTACGAGTGGTGCGCGACCCGGGTCACCGACGGGCAGGCGGCCGGCCTCGATCTGTCCAGCCTGCGGTTCGCGCTCAACGGGGCCGAACCGGTCCGCCCCGGCACGCTGCGCGCCATGGCCGCCCGATTCGGGGCGGCCGGCTTCGAGGAGAAGGCGTGGGCTCCGGCGTACGGCATGGCGGAGGCCACCCTGGTGATCACCGCCACCCCGCTGGGGCACGGGCCGCTGGTCCGCCGGTTCGACCCCGGCGCGCTGGAGCGGCATCGGGCGGTTCCCGCGGAAGACGGCGTGGAACTGGTCGGCTGCGGGCGGCCCATCAGCATGACCGTGCGCGTCGTCGACCCCGACACCCGGGAGGTCCGGCCGGACGGGAGGGTCGCCGAGATCTGGGTGCGCGGAGGCAGTGTCGCGCGGGGTTACTGGCAGCGTGCGGAGGCCAGCCGTGACGCCTTCGACGGGTACGCCGCCGACGGTGACGGGCCGTTCCTGCGGACCGGAGACCTCGGCTTCCTGCTGGACGGCGAGCTCTATGTCACGGGACGGATCAAGGACGTGGTCATCGTCAACGGGCGCAACCTCTACCCGCAGGACCTGGAGGAGGCGGCCAGGCAGGTGCACCCGTCGCTGGGCGCCGCGGCGGCCTTCGGGGTCGAGGCGGGAGGGGAGCACGTGGTGCTCGTCCAGGAGGTCCGCGAGCAGCGGCTCGCCGGCGCCGGCGCGGGCGAGGTCGCCCGCGCGATCCAGGCCGCGCTCGGCCGCGCGTTCGGGCTGCCGTCGATGAGCGTCGTGCTGGTCGAACGCGGCGGGGTGGGCAAGACGACCAGCGGCAAGATCCAGCGCTCCCGCACCCGGGATCTGCTGCTGGGCGGGTCGCTGCCCGTCGTCCACGCGGAGCTGACGGCGGCCCTCGCCGCCCTCGCGGTACCGGGACCGGAAGCCGCCGGACCCGCCGCGCACGCCGTAACGGAAACCGCCGCGCACGCCGTAACGGAAACCGCCACGCCGGAAGCAGCGGTGACAACACGAGCAGCAGTGACAGAGGGAGCGTGAACATGTCCGCCGATGCCGGGATCGCCACCGACCTGGACACCATCCGGGACTGGCTACGGGCCCAGGTGGCCTCGTACCTGACACGCTCGCCTGAGGAGATCGACCCGCTGGTGCCGGTCGCCCAGTACGGCATGGACTCGGTCTACTCGCTCAGCCTGTGCGGTGACATCGAGGCGGAGTACGGGCTGGAGATCGAGCCGACCCTCGTCTGGGAGCATCCGACGGTCGCGGCCATGGCGGACCACCTCCGGGGACGGCTGAGCGCGGGCTGATGACCGCTCTGCTGTGCGGCCGGCGCACCAAATGGGTGGTGCTGGTCATCTGGCTGGGGGTCATCGGGATCGCCGGGTCCTTCGCCGGGCGGCTGGAGTCGGTGCAGAAGGACGACATCGCCGCCTATCTTCCGGAGAACGCCGACTCCGCGCGGGCGGTCAAGCGCATCCTCGGCATGCAGGGGGAGAACCTCTCTCCGGCGACGATCGTCTACGAGCGGCGCGACGGCGTCACCGGGGCGGATCAGGCCGAGATCGCCCGGGACATGAAGGCCTTCGCCGGGATCGCCGGGGTGGTCGCGGAGCTGCCCACGCCGACCGGGGGCAGGACCTTCGGCCGGGAGGAGTTCGACCGGGAGCTCGAACCGTACCGGGACGCGCGGGGGAGGCTGCCCGCGAAGCTGCAGGCGGTCGAGCGGAAGCTCCAGATGCCCAAGCTGACCAGGACGATCAAACTGATCGCCGCGCAGCGGTCCAAGGACGGCCAGGCGGTCCAGGTCGTGGTCATCGTCCGGGACCGGGGCGGCAGGGAGACGGCCCAGGTCGTCGACCGGGTGCGCCAGGTCGTCGACACGGGCCGTCCCGCCGGGCTGGCCGCGCACATCACGGGCATGGTGGGATTCCAGGCCGACGCGCTGGCCGTGTTCTCGACCGTGGACACCAACCTGCTGCTGGCCGCGATGGGCGTGGCGGTGGTGGTGCTGCTGATCACCTACCGCAGCGTGATCCTCTGGCTGTTTCCCGTGGGCATCGTGCTGGTGGGGCTGGTCGTCGCCATGGGGGCGAACTACCTGCTCGCCGCGGCGGAGATGATCACGGTCAGCAGCGTGGCGGTCTCGCTGCTCATGGTCCTGGTGATCGGCGCGGGCACCGACTACGCGCTGCTGATCATCGCCCGCTACCGGGAGGAACTGGGCAGGCACGCCGACCGGCACGAGGCGATGGCGGTCGCGCTGCGCCGGGCCGGGCCGGCGGTGGCAGCGAGCGCGGCGACCGTGGTGGCCGGACTGCTCTGCCTGCTGGTGGCCGACCTCAACTCCACCAAGGGACTCGGCCCGGTCTCGGCGATCGGCGTGACCAGCGTGATGCTCGCCATGATGACGCTGCTGCCGGCCGTAATGGTCATCTTCGGGCGATGGGTGTTCTGGCCGCTCGTCCCGCACTGCCGGCCCCCGCGGCGACCGGACCCCGTCCCGGGGGGCGAGTGGGACGGCGGCGCGGGCCGGTGGCGGCCGGCGCGACCGGCCGAGACGTCCGGCGGACCCGTCGCCGACGCCGGCGTCTGGGCCGCCCTGGGAAGAAGGATCGCGAGGAACCCGCGGCTGGTGTGGGTCGTCACCGTCATCGGGTTGGGCGTGTGCGCCTGCGGGCTGGCCTCCTACCAGGCGGGCGGGCTGAGCAACGCCGACCTCTTCCTCGGCAGGCCGGACTCGGTCGTCGGGCAGGAGGTCGCCGCCAGGCACTTCCCGGCGGGCGGAGCCGACCCGGTCCAGGTGGTCACCACCGAGCAGTACGTCAGGGATGTGATCGTGGACACGGCCCAGCGGCCCGAGGTCACCGCGATCTCGCTGGGCGCGGCCGGGAACGGCGACATCCTGCTCAACGTGAGCGTGCGCGCCGGTGACGGGCGGGAGTCGGAGCAGCAGGAGGTCCTGGCCCTGCGCGACCGGTTGCGGGCGGTGGCCGCCCCGGACGTCAACGTGGGGGGCAACGCGGCGCTCGTCGCCGACCTGGAGCAGGGCGCGCGGCGGGACCGCGCGCTGATCATCCCGCTGGTGCTGCTGGTGGTCTTCGTGGTGCTGGCCCTGCTGCTGCGCTCGCTCGTCGCGCCGCTGCTGCTGCTGGCCACCGTCGTGGTGTCCTTCCTGGCGACGTTGGGGATCAGCTCCCTGGCCTTCGCCCACCTGTTCGGCTTCGCCGGGGTCGACCAGGGGTTCGTCCTGCTGGTCTTCGTGTTCCTGGTTGCGCTCGGGGTGGACTACAACATCTTCCTGATGCACCGGGTGCGGGAGGAGGCGCACCGGCACAGCACGACGCACAGCGCGGTCCTCGGGCTCGGCGCGACCGGCGGAGTGATCACCTCGGCCGGGGTCGTGCTCGCGGGCACCTTCGCGGTGCTGGTGGTGCTGCCGCTGTCACAGACCGTGCAGATCGCCTTCGCGGTGGCCGTGGGCGTGCTGCTGGACACGATGATCGTCCGTTCGGTGCTCGTGACCGCGCTGACCCTGGACGTCGGTGACGCCATCTGGTGGCCGAGCAGGCTGGCCAGGGGGCTGTCGTGGTGGCACCGTGCGGGGCGCCCGGCCCGGCGGCGGGGCCTGAGGGTGCGCCCGCAGGTGCTGCTCCGGCCCCGCGGGCTGGTACGGCCCCGCGTCATGCTCAGATCCAGCCGGATCGTCTTGATGAAAGGCGAAAAAGTGAAGGGAGACTTTAGCGGTAAATGACAATTTGAATTATTGCGATATAGATCACACCTGTGATTTACTGCCAGGTAACAAATGTGGGGCAGATCGTCGCACACAATGCGTTTCTGGCCCTCTGAGGTGCTGATACGCACCCATCAGGCATTCTCCGGCCAAGATGGAAAGCGTGACGATGGTGCTTATTCCGCGTTCCTTACTGCCATTGTCCGCGGCGCAGAGTGGAATTTGGCACGCCCAGCGGATCACTCCCGAAGACCCGATCTACATAGCCCAGTACATCGAGATGTCAGGGCCGGTCGATCCGGCGCTCTTCGCCTCGGCCGTCGGCCTGGTGGCCGGTGAGGTGGACGCGATCCACGTCCGGATCGTCGAGGGCGGCCAGGTCGTCGAGCGGCGGGAGCCGCACTGTCGCTTCCTCGACCTCGCAGACGAGCGGGCCGCGCTGGACTGGATGCGGGCCGAGCTCCGGTCGCCGCTGGACGAGGACGCCCTGCTGGCCACCGCCCTGCTGCGCGTCGCCGACGACCGCCACCTGTGGTATCTCCGCTGCCATCACGTGCTCATGGACGGCTACAGCGGCCCGATGGTCGCCCAGCGCCTGGCGGAGACCTACACCGCCCTCGCCGAAGGGCGCGACCCCGATCCGGGCGGCCTCGGATCGCTGGCCACGCTGCTGGAGGAGGACGCCGCCTACCGCGCCTCCGGTCGTTTCGAGGCCGACCGCCGCTACTGGCTGGGCAAACTCGCCGGCCTGCCCGCCGTGCCCACCCTCTCCTCCGGTACGGCCGTCCCCACCTCGCGCTTCCACCGATGGAGCGCGACGCTGGACGAGAGCGACGCCGCCGCGTTGACGCAGGCGGCGCTCTCCCACGGCACGGCCGTGTCCGGGCTCATGATCGCGGCCACCGCGGCCTTCGTCGGGCGCCTGACCGGAGCCCACGAGGTGGTCCTCGGCCTGGCGGTCACGGCCCGCACCACACCGGCGGCCCGGCGCACCCCCGGCATGCTCTCCAACGTCCTCCCGCTGCGCCTGGCCGTACGGCCGCAGGCGACCTTCGGGGAGCTGGTCGGGCAGGTCACCCGGGAGGTCGGGCGGCTGCTGGTGCACCAGCGCTACCGGTACGAGGACCTGCGCGGGCAGGTGCGCGGGCGCCTGTTCGGGCCGGTGATCAACATCATGCGGTTCGACTACGACCTGAAGTTCGCCGGGCACGCCGCCACCGCGCACGCGCTGTCCACCGGGCCGATCGAGGACCTGTCGATCAACCTCTACGACGGCTCCGACGGGCGCGGCGTCCGCATCGACTTCGACGGCCATCCCGAGCTGTACGGCGAGGCCGAGCTGGCCGGCCACCACGACCGCTTCCTGCGCCTGCTGGCCCGGATCGCCCAGGCCGGGCCGGACCTGCGCATCGGCGCGATCGACCTGCTCGACGAGGCCGAACGGGCGCTCCTCGCCCGCTGGGGCACCGCACCGCGCGAGGCGACGGCCGGTATCGCACCGCGCGAGGCGACGGCCGGTATCGCACCGCGCGAAGTGACGGCCGGTATCGCACCGCGCGAGGCGACGGCCGGCACCGCCGTCACCCTGTTCGAGGAGCAGGCACGGCGGCGCCCCGAGGCCGTCGCGGTCGTGGCCGCGGGCGCCGAGATCACCTACGCCGAGCTGAACGCCCGGGCCAACCGGCTGGCACACCATCTCATCGCCCGGGGCGCCGGGCCGGACCGCCACGTCGGGCTGTCGGTGCCCCGCTCGCTCGACATGGTCGTCGCGTTCCTGGCTATCCTGAAATCCGGGGCCGCTTACCTGCCGCTGGACCCGGATTATCCGCCGGAACGTCTCGCGGTGATGCTCGCCGACGCCGCGCCGCCCATCGTGGTCACCTGCGCGACGGCCGGACTCCGCCCGCCGCCCGGCGCCGAGGTCGTCATGATGGACGACTGGACCGGAGACGGCCTGCCCGGCACCGATCCGGTGACCGCGCTGCTGCCCGGACACCCCGCCTACGTCATCTACACCTCCGGCTCGACCGGCCTGCCCAAGGGCGTGATGGTCACCCATGCCGGCCTGCCGGGATACGCGCGGACCGAGATCGACCGCTACGGCGTGACCGAGGACAGCCGGGTGCTCCAGTTCGCCTCGATCGGGTTCGACGGGGCGGTGCTGGAATGGCTGATGGCCTTCTCCTGTGGCGCCGCGCTCGTGCTGGCGCCCGCCGGGGTCTACGGCGGCGAGCCGCTCGGCCGCTTCCTCGCCGAGGCGCGGATCACCCACGCCTTCATCACCCCGGCCGCGCTGGCGACGGTCCCGCAGACGCCGCTGCCCGACCTGCGGACGCTGCTGGTCGGCGGTGAGGCCTGCCGTCCCGAGCTGGTCCGCCGCTGGTCCGCCGGCCGCCGGATGATCAATGTGTACGGACCGACCGAGACCACCGTCGTGGTCACCGGCAGCGACCCGCTGACCTCTCCCGACGACCCCCCGATCGGCCGGCCGGTCTACGGCGCCCGCCTGTACGTCCTGGACCCCGCGCTGCACCCGGTCCCGCCCGGCGCATCCGGAGAGCTCTACGTCGCCGGCCCGAGCGTGGCCCGGGGTTACCTCAACCGGCCGGGCCTGACGTCCGAGCGGTTCGTCGCCGACCCGTTCCAGGCCGGCGGCCGGATGTACCGTACCGGTGACCTCGTCCGGTGGGGCGCCGACGGCCAGCTCCGCTACCTGGGCCGGGCCGACCGGCAGGTCAAGGTCCGGGGCTTCCGGATCGAGCCGGGCGAGATCGAGAGCGTCCTCGCCGCTCACCCGGGCGTCGAGCAGGCGGTCGTCCTGACCCGCGACGACCAGCCTGGAGACCGGCGGCTGGTCGCCTACGTGGTCGGTACGGCGGGCGCCGACGAGCTCCGGCGTCACGCCCGGCTGTCCCTGCCCGACTACATGATCCCCGCCGCGATCGTGCCGCTGGACGCGATGCCGCTGACCGCCAACGGCAAGCTGGACTGGCGCGCCCTGCCCGTGCCGGAGCGGCGGACCTTGGGCCGGGAGCCCGCCACGGAACGCGAGCGGCTGCTGTGCGGGCTGTTCGCCGAGGTGCTCGGCCTGCCCCGGGCCGGAGCCGACGACGGCTTCTTCGACCTGGGCGGGGACAGCATCCTGGCGATCCAGCTCGTCGCCCGCGCCCGTGAGGCCGGGCTGCGGCTCACCCCCAAGCACGTCTTCCGGCATCAGAGCCCGGAGACCCTCGCGCTCGTCGCCGAGGAGGCGGCGGACACCGCGGTCGGTGGCACCGAGGAGGACGACGGCACGGGGACCGTCCCCACCACTCCGATCATCGCCTGGCTCGCCGAGGGCGACGGGCCGATCGCGGGATTCAGCCAGAACGTGGTGCTCCACGTCCCCCCGGGACTCGGCCTCGACCACCTCACCGCCGCCGTGCAGGCCGTACTGGACCATCACGACGCGCTGCGGCTGACACTGCGGCCGACAGGAACAGGCTCGCAGGGGCTGGAGGTGGCCCCGCGCGGGGCGGTCCCGGCGGCCGGGTGCGTACGGCGGGTCGAGGTGAGCGGCGACCTCGGCGAGGCGGTCGCCGAACACACCGAGCGGGCACGTGCCGAGCTGGACCCGGCGGCGGGCAGGACGGTCCGCGTCGTCTGGCTCGACGCCGGCCCCGGACGTAGGGGGCGGCTGCTGCTGGTCCTGCACCACCTGGTCGTCGACGGAGTCTCCTGGCGGATCCTGCTGCCCGACCTGTTCACCGCCTGGGCCGCCGCCGCCGAAGGCACCCCTCCGCGTCTCCCCGCGCCCACCACCTCCTTCCGTGCCTGGTCGCATCGCCTTCGGGAAGAGGCCGTCACCCCCGCCCGCCTGGCCGAGCTACCCACCTGGACCGCGCTCCTGACCCCCGGCCCCGGTGAGGGCCACGATGAGGCGCCCCGGCCGCGGGCGACGTGGGGCGAGCGGCGAGAGAGGGTCGTGGAGCTTCCCCCCGAGGTGACGAGGCCATTGCTGGGCGAGATACCCGCGGCCTTCCACGGGCGCGCCGACGACGTGCTGCTCGCCGGGCTCGCGGCGGCGGTCGCCAGGTGGAGCGGGGAGCGGTCGGTGCTGCTCGACCTGGAGGGACACGGCCGGGAGGACCTCTTCCCCGGCGTCGACCTGTCCAGGACCGTCGGCTGGTTCACCGCCGTGCACCCGGTGCGGATCGACGCCGGCCCCCTCGACTGGAGCGACCTCCGCGACGGAGGACAGGCCGCCGCCCAGGCCGTCAAACGGGTCAAGGAGCAGCTCCGCGCCCTTCCCGACCCCCTGAGCCACGGCCTGCTGCGCTACCTCAACCCCGACACGGCGCCCGTCCTCGCCGCCCTGCCCCACCCCGAGATCGCCTTCAACTACCTCGGCCGGATCGCCACCTCCGGGCAGGACTGGGAACCGGCGACGGACGACCCCTCCGGCGGCCTGACCGGCGGCCAGGACGCCGCCACCCCGCTCAGGCACGGCATGGAGATCAACGCGATCGCCCTCGGCGACACGCTGCGCGTCACCTGGACCTGGGACCCGGGCCGGCACACGGAGGAACGCGTCACCGAACTGGTCGCCGCCTGGTCGCAAGCCCTGACCGGCATCTCGCGGCACACCGGCGGCGGCCTCACCCCCTCCGACGTCACCGCCCGGCTCACCCAGGGCGACCTCGACACCCTCGGCCCAGACCTCCAGGACGCCTGGCCCCTGGCACCCCTCCAGCGAGGTCTGTTCTTCCACTCCCTGCTGGCGGTGGACGTCTACACCGCCCAGCTCGTGCTGGACCTCACCGGCCCCCTCGACGCGGCCAGGCTCAGAACGGCCGCCGAACGCCTGGTCGCCAGGCACCCCAACCTGCGCGCCTCCTTCCAACTCCGAGAGGAGCCCGTCCAGCTCGTGCACCGCCGGGTCGAGGTCCCCTGGCGGGAGGTCGTCACCGCCGACCCCGACGGTGTGGCCGCCGAGGAGCGGGCCCGCCGCTTCGACCTGGCCGCGCCCCCGCTCCTGCGGTTCGCCCTGGTGAGGCTCGCCCCCGACCGGCACCGGCTGATCCTCACCAACCATCACATCCTGCTCGACGGCTGGTCCACCCCGCTGCTGGCCGCCGAACTGTTCGCCCTCTACGAGGGGGCCGAGCCGCCGGCGGCTCCGCCGTACAAGGGCTATCTGGCCTGGCTGGCCCGCCAGGACCGCGCGGCGGCGGCCGAGGCCTGGGACCGGGCGCTGGACGGCCTGGACGATCCCACGCTGCTCGCCCCGCACGCCCCCGCCGACCCGGTGCAGCCCGCCCGCGTCACCGCCGAGCTCGACGACGGCCCGAGCCGGGCGCTCACCACCCTCGCCCGCGCGCACTCCACCACGCTGAACACGGTCATGCAGGCCGCCTTCGGGCTGCTGCTCGCCCAGCTCACCGGTCGCGACGACGTCGTCTTCGGCGGCACCGTCTCCGGCCGGCCGGCCGAGCTGCCCGGCGTCGAACGCATGGTCGGCCTGTTCATCAACACCCTGCCGGTCCGAGTCCGGCTCCGCCCCGACGAATCCGCCGGTGACCTGCTGCGCAGGCTCCGCGACGAGCAGGCCGAGCTGCTGGCCCACCACCACCTGGGACTGACCGAGATCGGGCACGGCGCGCTGTTCGACACGCTGCTGGTGATGGAGAACTACCCCCTGGACGCCCGCACCGCGATCGGGGACCTCCGGCTGACCTCGGCGGACGTGGCCGACGCGACCCACTACCCGATCACGCTGCTGGTCATCCCGGGGGAACGGCTCCGCCTCCGGCTGCAGTACCGGCCCGACGTATTCACCGAGGCGGACGCGCGGGAGATCCTGAAGCGGTTCCAGCGCCTGCTCGCCGCGCTGGCCGCCGCACCGGACGCTCCCGTCCGTGAACTCGACGGACTCTCCCGCGACGAACGGGAACTGCTGCTGCGCGGATGGAACGACACCGCGACAGCGGTTCCCGGCACGACGCTGGCCGGGCTGTTCGAGGCCCAGGTCGCGCGGACCCCGGACGCGACGGCGCTGGTGTTCGAGGGCGCCGAGCTCAGCTATGCCGCGTTCAACGCGCGAGCCAACCGGCTGGCGCGGCTGCTGGCCGAGCGCGGCGTCGGCCCGGAGCGCGTGGTCGCGCTGGCGCTGCCCCGGTCACCTGACCTGCTGGTCGCCATGTACGCCGTGGTCAAGGCGGGCGGCGCCTACCTGCCGGTCGACCCGGACCTGCCGGCCGAACGGATCGCCTCGATGCTCGCGGACGCGCGTCCGGTGCTGGTCGTCGACCCCGACTGGCTGGCCGGCGCGGACGCGTCCACCTATCCGGCGGACGATCTCGGGGTACGGCTCGCACCGGAGAACCCGGCCTACGTGATCTACACCTCGGGATCGACCGGGCGTCCCAAGGGCGTCGTGGTCTCCCACGGCTCGATCGTCAACCGCCTGCTGTGGGCGCAGTCCGAGTACGGCCTGCGCGCCGACGACCGGGTCCTGCAGAAGACCCCGGCCGGGTTCGACGTGTCGGTATGGGAATTCTTCTGGCCGCTCCAGACCGGCGCCACCCTCGTCCTCGCCCGGCCCGGCGGCCACCGGGACCCGGCCTATCTCGCCGAGCTGATCGATGCCGAACGCGTGACGACCGTCCACTTCGTCCCGTCCATGCTCGCCGCCTTCCTCGCCGGCGACCCGGCGCCCGCCTCCATCCGCCGGATCATCTGCAGCGGCGAGGCGCTCCCGTCAGAGCTCGCCGACCAGGCCGTCGCCCGGCTGGGCGTGCCGGTGCACAACCTCTACGGCCCGACCGAAGCCGCGGTGGACGTCACCTTCTGGGAGCACCGCCCGCAGTCGGACGCCGCCTCCGTCCCGATCGGCCGCCCGGTCTGGAACACCCGCCTCCACGTGCTGGATGGGTTTTTGCGGCCGGTGCCGGTGGGGGTGGCGGGGGAGTTGTATGTGGCCGGGGTGCAGCTGGCGCGGGGGTATGCGGGGCGGGCGGCCTTGACGGCGGAGCGGTTCGTGGCCGATCCGTTCGGGGGGGTGGGTGGGCGGATGTATCGCACGGGGGATGTGGCGCGGTGGCGTGCGGATGGGGTTGTGGAGTTTTTGGGTCGGGTGGATGCGCAGGTGAAGGTGCGGGGGTTTCGGATCGAGCCGGGGGAGGTGGAGGGGGTGTTGGTCCGGTGTCCGGGGGTGGGGGCGGTGGCTGTGGTGGTGCGGGAGGACCGGCCGGGGGATCGGCGCCTGGTGGCGTATGCGGTGCCGGCCGCGGGGGCGGGCGGTGCTGATGCGATAGATCCGGGGGAGGTGCGGCGGTTCGCGGCGGAGCGGTTGCCGGAGTACATGGTGCCGTCGGCGGTGGTGGTGCTGGACGCGTTGCCGGTGACGCGCAACGGGAAACTCGACCGGGCGGCGTTGCCGGTGCCGGAGGTGGTGACATCGGGACGGGCGCCGCGCACGCCGGTGGAGGAGATCCTGTGCGGGGCGTTCGCCGAGGTGCTGGGGGCGGATCGGGTCGGGATCGATGAGGGGTTCTTCGATCTCGGCGGGGATTCGTTGCTGGCCACGCGGTTGGTGAGCCGGGTCCGGTCGGTGTTGTCGGTGGAGTTGCCGGTCCGTGCGGTGTTCGAGGCGCCGTCGGTCGCGGCGCTGGCGGTGCGGGTGGGACAGGCGGCGGCGGGGGTGCGGCCGGCGGTGAGGCGACGTGACCGTTCCGCGAGGGTGCCGTTGTCGTTCGGGCAGCGGCGGTTGTGGTTTTTGAATCGGTTGGAGCCGTTGTCGGCGGTGTACAACATGCCGTTGGCGTTGCGGTTGTCCGGTGGGGTGGACGTGGCGGCGTTGCGGGCGGCGCTGGGTGATGTGGTGGTGCGGCACGAGAGTCTGCGGACGGTGTTTCCCGAGGTGGACGGGGTGGCGTGCCAGCGGGTGCTGGACACCGCCGAACCAGCCTTCGAGCACACGATCCTTGAGGAGGCCGGCCTCGCGGACGCGCTGCTCGCATTCGCGAGCCGGGGATTCGACCTCGCCACGGAGGCGCCGTTGCGCGCCGAGCTGTTCACCCTGGGGTCCGACGAGCACGTGCTCGCCATGGTGCTGCATCACATCGCGGCGGATGGTTGGTCGTTGGCGCCGTTGGCGCGGGATGTGATCACGGCGTATGCGGCGCGTTCGCGGGGGCGGGCGGCGTCGTGGGCGGCGTTGCCGGTGCAGTACGCCGATTACGCGTTGTGGCAGCGGGAGTTGTTGGGGCGGGAGTCGGATCCGGACAGTTTGATCAGTCGTCAGGTCGGGTTTTGGCGGGCGGCGTTGGCGGGGTTGCCCGAGCAGATCGTGTTGCCGGTCGATCGTCCTCGTCCTGCGGTGGCCTCTTATCGGGGTGGTTCGGTTGCGGTGACCGTCGGCGCTGAGGTGGCTCGGGGTCTGACCGTGTTGGCGCGGGAGGTGAACGCGAGTGTGTTCATGGTGGTGCAGGCGGCGTTGGCGGGGTTGTTGACCCGGTTGGGGGCGGGGTGTGATGTGCCGATCGGTACGCCGGTGGCGGGGCGGACCGATGAGGCGTTGGACGATCTGGTGGGGATGTTCGTCAATACGTTGGTGTTGCGGACCGATACCGGTGGGGATCCGAGTTTTCGTGAGCTGGTGGGTCGGGTGCGGGAGGGGGATCTGGCGGCTTACGCGCATCAGGATGTGCCGTTCGAGCGGTTGGTGGAGATCGTTAATCCGGTGCGTTCGATGGCGCGTCATCCTTTGGTCCAGGTGATGTTGACCTTTCAGAACAATCCGTCGGCGGTTCTCGAACTCGACGGCCTGACCGCCACCGTGGAACCGTTGGAGGTCGGTGTCGCCAAGTTCGACCTGCTGATGTCCCTGACCGAGACGGCCGACGGCCTGACCGGCACCCTCGAATACGCCGTCGACCTGTTCGACCGCCAGAGCGCCGAGGACATCGTCGCCCGCTTCCACCGGCTCCTGGAATCGGTGGTCGCCGACCCCGATGTCACCCTCGGCCAGATCGAGATCCTCGACGCCCGCGAGCGTCGCACCATCCTCGACGACTGGGCCGGAACCGGCTCCTCCCCAGGGGTCCCCTCGACGATCGTGGAGGAGTTCGAGGCGCAGGTGGCGCGGTCGCCGCACGCGGTGGCGGTGACGGGGGCGGGGGTGGAGCTGACCTACGGGGAGTTGGACGCGCGGGCCGGGGTGCTGGCCGGGGTGTTGGCGGGGTTGGGGGTGGGGCCGGAGCGGTTGGTGGCGTTGGTGGTGCCGCGTTCGGTGGAGTTGGTGGTGGCGATAGTGGCGGTGGTGAAGGCGGGGGGCGGGTATGTGCCGATCGATCCGGGTTATCCGGCCGATCGGGTGGGTTACATCCTCCAGGACGCCGCTCCGATGCTGGCCGTCACCGTCCCGGGATCAGAGGGGGCGCTCACCGCTCAGGGCCACCGTGTACCACTGCCGGGCACGGCGTCGCCGTTCTCGGTGTTCGCGCTCCATGGATCTCATCCCCGCGCCGGCTCCTCGCCGGGCGGAGACTCTGGCGGGGACTCGCGGCAGGAGGACGGGACGCCGGCGCGGGCGGTGCTGGCCGTGGGTGCTCCGGCGCAGACTCCCCGTGGTGGGGTGGGGCGGGTGCTGGCCGCTCATCCGGCGTATGTGATCTTCACGTCGGGGTCGACGGGGCGGCCGAAGGGGGTGGTGGTCTCGCATGGTGCGGTGACGCGGTTGCTGGCTTCGACGGAGGGGTGGTTCTCCTTCGACGAGACGGATGTGTGGGTGTTGTTCCACTCCTATGCGTTTGATTTTTCGGTGTGGGAGTTGTGGGGGGCGTTGTTGTACGGCGGGCGGTTGGTGGTGGTGCCGTTCGAGGTGAGCCGGTCGCCGGGGGAGTTCGTGGAGTTGGTGCGGCGGGAGCGGGTGACGGTGCTCAATCAGACGCCGTCGGCGTTCTATCAGTTCATGCGGGCCGAGCGGGCGGTTTCGGGTGCGGGGTCGTCGCTGCGGTATGTGATCTTCGGGGGTGAGGCGCTGGATCCCGGGCGGTTGGAGGAGTGGTACGACCGTCATCCGGAGACCGCGCCGGTGTTGGTGAACATGTACGGGATCACCGAGACCACGGTGCACGTCACCTATGCCCCGCTGGATCGGCGGATGGCCGTGAGCGGGGCGGGAAGCGCCATTGGGGTGGGCATTCCTGATCTTCGGGTGTATGTGCTGGATGGGTTTTTGCGGCCGGTGCCGGTGGGGGTGGCGGGGGAGTTGTATGTGGCCGGTCCCGGGCTGGCGCGGGGGTATGCGGGGCGGGCGGCCTTGACGGCGGAGCGGTTCGTGGCCGATCCGTTCGGGGGGGCGGGTGGGCGGATGTATCGGTCGGGGGATGTGGCGCGGTGGGATCGTGCGGGTCGGTTGGAGTTCGTGGGTCGGGCGGATGCGCAGGTGAAGGTGCGGGGGTTTCGGATCGAGCCGGGGGAGGTGGAGGCGGTGTTGGCGCGGCATGCGGGGGTGGCCGATGTCGCGGTGGTGGTGCGGGAGGATCGGCCCGGCGACCGGCGCCTGGTCGCCTACACGGTCGGTACGGCCACTCCTGGTGAGCTTCGCTCCTGGGCCGCGCGGACGTTGCCGGATTACATGGTGCCGGCGGCGGTGGTGGTGCTGGCGGCGTTGCCGTTGACGGTCAACGGCAAGCTGGATCGGCGGGCGTTGCCGGCTCCGGAGGTCACCGGGTCGGCGTCCGGGTCGGCGGTCGGGCCGTCCACGCCGCGTGAGGTGGTGCTGTGCGCGTTGTTCGCCGAGGTGTTGGGGGTGGAGCGGGTCGGGGTCGAGGACGGGTTCTTCGATCTGGGCGGCGACAGCATCATCGCGATCCAGTTGGTGGCTCGGGCGCGGGCGGCGGGTGTGGTGTTCGGTCCCAAGGACGTCTTTCGGCATCAGAGCGTGCGGGAGCTGGCCGCGGTGGCCACCGACGAGCAGCGGGTGGTGGGGGAGGCGGAGGGTGCGGGGGTCGGCTCGCTGCCTCCCACCCCCATCATGTCCTGGCTGGCGGAGCGGGGCGGTCCCGTCAACGGGTTCAACCAGACGGTGGTGCTCCGGGTGCCGGCGGGGTTGGGCCTGGATCGTCTCGTCGTCGCGGTGCAGGCCGTAGTGGATCGGCATGACGCGTTGCGGCTGAAGGCGCCGAGCCTGCACGAGTTGGAGGTGCTCGCGCCCGGGGCGGTGCGGGCGGCCGAGTGCGTGCGGCGGATCGAGGTGAACGGCGACCCCGATGAGATGCTCGCCGAGCAGGCGGCGTGTTCTCGTGCCGGGTTGGATCCCGCGGCGGGGCGGATGGTCGCGGTCGCCTGGCTGGATGCCGGGGCGCGGGTGTCGGGGCGGCTGGTGGTGACCGTCCATCACCTGGCGGTGGACGCGGTGTCGTGGCGGATCGTGCTGCCCGACCTGTTCACCGCCTGGCAGGCGGCCGTGCGGGGCGCGGCGCCCGCGCTGGCGCCGGTGCCGACCTCCCTGCGCACCTGGGCCCACCGCCTCCAGGGTGAGGCCCGTGACAGAACCGCCGAGCTCGACCTCTGGACCGAGATCCTCGACGGACCCGACCCGCGCATCGGCCGCAGAGCACTCGACCCGGCCATCGACACGGTCGCGACACTGCGTACCCTCACCCTCACCCTGCCTCCCGAGCAGGCCGAACCCCTGCTGACCACCGTTCCCGCCGCGTTCCACGGCAGGGTCGGAGACGTGCTGCTGACCGGGCTCGCGCTGGCCGTGGCGCACTGGCGCAGGAAGCACGGCGGGCGGGGCACCTCTGTCCTGCTCGACCTGGAGGGACACGGCCGGGAGGAGATCTTCCCCGACGTCGACCTGTCCAGGACCGTCGGCTGGTTCACGACCATGTACCCGGTCCGGCTCGATGCGGGCGTCACCGGCTGGGCCGACGAGCGAGCCGTGACCCAGGCGATCAAGAAGGTCAAGGAGCAGCTCAGGGCGGTGCCCGACCCCCTGGGATATGGCCTGCTGCGTCACCTCAACCCCGCGACCGCTCCCGAACTGGCCGAGCTGCCCAGGCCGCAGATCGTGTTCAACTACCTCGGCCGGGTCACCGTCGCCGAAGGGGACTGGAACCTCGTCCCGGCCGAACTCGGCGGTCACGACCCCGGCATGCCGGTGGCCCATCCCCTGGAGATCAACGTGACCACCCATGACCGGCCGGACGGCCCGCACCTGGAGGCCGTCTGGTCATGGCCGGAAGGGGTGCTCGCCGAAGCGGAGGTCAGGGAGCTGGCCGAAACCTGGTTCGGGGCACTCGCCGGGCTGGCCAGGCACGGTTCGGGCGGCTACACGCCGAGCGACCTCCTGGTCGATCTGGATCAGGGGGAGATCGACCGCATCCAGGCCGCATGGGAGAAGCGATGACGCAGGTCCAGGACATCCTCCCGCTCTCGCCCCTGCAGCAGGGACTGTTCTTCCACGCTCTCCACGACGAGCACGACGTCTACACCGCGCAGGTCACCCTCGACCTCGACGGCCCGCTGGACGTGCCCGCCCTGAAAGGCGCCGCCGCCGCACTGCTCGAACGCCATCCCAACCTGCGCGCCGCCTTCTGGCACGAGGATCTCAGCCGACCGGTCCAGGTCGTCCCGCACAGAGTGGAGCCGTCCTGGCGCGAGGTCGTCTCCGCCGACCCCGACGCGGTGGCCGCCGAGGAGCGGGCCCGCCGTTTCGACCTGGCCGCACCGCCCCTGATCCGCTTCGTCCTGGTGAGGCTCGCCCCCGACCGGCACCGGCTGATCCTCACCAACCATCACATCCTGCTCGACGGCTGGTCCACCCCACTCCTCATCGCCGAGCTCTTCGCCCTCTACCTGGGAGTGGAGGCGCCGGCGGCTCCGCCGTACAAGGGCTATCTGGCCTGGCTGGCCCGCCAGGACCGCGCCGCCGCCCGGCAGGCGTGGGACCACGCGCTGGACGGGATCGAGGAGCCGACGCTGGTCGCGCCCGCCGCGGTCGTACCCGTCCCACCGGACAAGGCGAGCATCGAGCTGGACGCCACCCTCACCGCCGCGCTGACCAAGCTGACCCGCCGGCGCGGGATCACCGTCAACACCGTGCTGCAGGGACTGTGGGGTGTGCTGCTGTCCCGGCTGACCGGCCGTGACGACGTCGTCTTCGGCGCGGTCGTGTCGGGCCGGCCGCCCGAGCTGCCCGGTGTGGAGCGCATGGTCGGCCTGTTCATCAACACGGTGCCGGTCCGGGTACGGCTCCGCCCGCAGGAGGCGGTCGGGGAACTGCTGGAACGCCTCCAGGACGAGCAGGCCGAGCTGCTGCCCCACCACCACCTGGGGCTGACCGAGATCCACCGCGGCGTCCTGTTCGACACCGTCACCGTGTTGGAGAACTACCCGTTCGATCCCGCCGCCGCCGACACCGCCCTCGGCGACGTGCGGCTGACCGGCTTCGGCTCGGTTGACGCCCACCACTATCCCCTCGCCCTCGCGGCCGTTCCCGGCGAACGTCTCATCCTGCGTCTGGACCACCGTCCCGACCTGTTCACCGGCGCCCAGGCCCGGCAACTGCTGGATCGCATGCGGCTGCTGCTCACCACGCTGGTCACCGCCCCGGACACCCCTGTCGGCCGGCTCGGCGTCCTGGACGCCGAGCATCGCCGCATCGTCGAGGAGTGGAACGACACCGGCGCCGCGGTGCCCGGCCGTACACTGCCCGAGATCTTCGAGGCACAGGTCGCGCGTAATCCGGACGCCATCGCTCTCGTGGACGGCGAGCGGGTCCTGACCTACGGCCGGCTCAACGGTCGGGCCAACCGGCTGGCGCGGCTGCTGGCCGAGCGCGGCGTCGGCCCGGAGCGCGTGGTCGCGCTGGCGCTGCCCCGCTCCGCCGACCTCGTCGTCGCGGCACTGGCCGTCGTCAAGGCGGGCGGCGCCTACCTGCCGGTCGACCCCGGCTATCCGGTCGAACGGATCGCCTACATGCTCGCCGACGCCGCCCCGCGGGTGGTGATCGACGAGGCGTTCCTGGCCGCGGCGGACGCGTCGCCGTACCCGGCGGACGATCTCGGGGTAGGGCTCCCGCTGGAGAGCCCGGCCTATGTGATCTACACCTCGGGGTCGACCGGGCGTCCCAAGGGCGTCGTCGTGACCCACGCCGGCATCGCCGCGTTCGCGGCCGCCCAGGTCGCCCGGCTCCGGGTCGGCCCGGACAGCCGGGTTCTCCAGTTCGCCTCGCCGAGCTTCGACGCCTCGGTCATGGAGACGCTCATGGCCTTCGCCGCGGGGGCCACGCTGGTCATCCCCCCTTCCGGCGTGTACGGCGGGGCGGAGCTGGCCGAGGTGTTGGAGAGCGAACGGATAACGCACGCCCTGATCCCTCCCGCGGCCCTGGCGAGCGTGCCCGGCACGGCGCTGCCGCACCTGCGGACACTCGTGGTCGGCGGGGATGCCTGCGGGGCCGACCTGGTGGACCGCTGGGCCCCCGGCCGCCTGATGATCAACGCTTACGGTCCCACCGAGACCACCGTCGCCGTGACCATGAGCGGCCCCCTGACCCCCGGTGAGATCCCGCCGATCGGGTCCCCGCTGCCGGACGTCCAGGTGTACGTGCTGGATCGGTGGCTGCGTCCGGTGCCGGTGGGGGTGGCGGGGGAGTTGTATGTGGCCGGGGTGCAGCTGGCGCGGGGGTATGCGGGGCGGGCGGCCTTGACGGCGGAGCGGTTCGTGGCCGATCCGTTCGGGGGGCGGGTGGGCGGATGTATCGGTCGGGGGATGTGGCGCGGTGGGATCGTGCGGGCCGGTTGGAGTTCGTGGGTCGGGTGGATGCGCAGGTGAAGGTGCGGGGGTTTCGGATCGAGCCGGGGGAGGTGGAGGCGGTGTTGGTCCGGTGTCCGGGGGTGGGGGCGGTGGCTGTGGTGGTGCGGGAGGACCGGCCGGGGGATCGGCGCCTGGTGGCGTATGCGGTGCCGGCCGGGGATGGTTCCGCCGCGGGCCGGGAGGGGGCCGGTCGGGGTGGGGAGAGCGTTGTGGAACCCGATCGTGCGGCTTTCGCCGCCGTGGATCCGGGGGAGGTGCGGCGGTTCGCGGCGGAGCGGTTGCCGGAGTACATGGTGCCGTCGGCGGTGGTGGTGCTGGACGCGTTGCCGGTGACGCGCAACGGGAAACTCGACCGGGCGGCGTTGCCCGCGCCTGGTCCGGGGGGAGGAGACGCCGGTCGGAGCCCGCGCACGGCGGTGGAGGAGATCCTGTGCGGGGTGTTCGCCGAGGTGCTCGGTGCCGTCTCGGTGGGGGTGGACGACTCGTTCTTCGCACTGGGCGGGGATTCGTTGCTGGCCACGCGGTTGGTGAGCCGGGTCCGGTCGGTGTTGTCGGTGGAGTTGCCGGTCCGTGCGGTGTTCGAGGCGCCGTCGCCGGCGGCGCTGGCCGCGCGCGTGGACGAGGCGGCCGGAAGCGGGCCGGCGGGTTCCGGAGCGAGGCGGCCACCGGTGAAACCGGTCGACAGGCCCGCGAGGGTGCCGTTGTCGTTCGGGCAGCGGCGGTTGTGGTTTTTGAATCGGTTGGAGCCGTTGTCGGCGGTGTACAACATGCCGTTGGCGTTGCGGTTGTCCGGTGGGGTGGACGTGGCGGCGTTGCGGGCGGCGCTGGGTGATGTGGTGGTGCGGCACGAGAGTCTGCGGACGGTGTTTCCCGAGGTGGACGGGGTGGCGTGCCAGCGGGTGCTGGACACCGCCGACCCCGCGCTGGACATGATCTGGGCCGGCGCCGGCCGGGGTGGGGCGGACCGGATCGACGCGGACCGGATCGGATCGGTGCTGGCGGCCGAGGCGGGGCGGGGGTTCGACCTGGCGGCCGAGCCGCCGCTGCGCGCCCGCCTGTTCGAGCTCGACTCCTCGACCCATGTCCTGTTGCTGGTGCTGCATCACATCGCGGCGGATGGTTGGTCGTTGGCGCCGTTGGCGCGGGATGTGATCACGGCGTATGCGGCGCGTTCGCGGGGGCGGGTGGCGTCGTGGGCGGCGTTGCCGGTGCAGTACGCCGATTACGCGTTGTGGCAGCGGGAGTTGTTGGGGCGGGAGTCGGATCCGGACAGTTTGATCAGTCGTCAGGTCGGGTTTTGGCGGGCGGCGTTGGCGGGGTTGCCCGAGCAGATCGTGTTGCCGGTCGATCGTCCTCGTCCTGCGGTGGCCTCTTATCGGGGTGGTTCGGTTGCGGTGACCGTCGGCGCTGAGGTGGCTCGGGGTCTGACCGTGTTGGCGCGGGAGGTGAACGCGAGTGTGTTCATGGTGGTGCAGGCGGCGTTGGCGGGGTTGTTGACCCGGTTGGGGGCGGGGTGTGATGTGCCGATCGGTACGCCGGTGGCGGGGCGGACCGATGAGGCGTTGGACGATCTGGTGGGGATGTTCGTCAATACGTTGGTGTTGCGGACCGATACCGGTGGGGATCCGAGTTTTCGTGAGTTGGTGGGTCGGGTGCGGGAGGGGGATCTGGCGGCTTACGCGCATCAGGATGTGCCGTTCGAGCGGTTGGTGGAGATCGTTAATCCGGTGCGTTCGATGGCGCGTCATCCTTTGGTCCAGGTGATGTTGACCTTTCAGAACAATCCGTCGGCGGTTCTCGAACTCGACGGCCTGACCGCCACCGTGGAACCCTTCACCCCGGCCACCGCCAAGTTCGACCTGCAGCTCACCCTCGCCGAGCGCCCCGGCGGAGGCCTCGAAGGCGGTCTGGAGTTCAGCCTCGACCTGTTCGACCGCCAGAGCGCCGAGGACATCGTCGCCCGCTTCCACCGGCTCCTGGAATCGGTGGTCGCCGACCCCGATGTCACCCTCGGCCAGATCGAGATCCTCGACGCCCGCGAGCGTCGCACCATCCTCGACGACTGGGCCGGAACCGGCGCGGCACCCGACCCCACCACGATCGTGGAGGAGTTCGAGGCGCAGGTGGCGCGGTCGCCGCACGCGGTGGCGGTGACGGGGGCGGGGGTGGAGCTGACCTACGGGGAGTTGGACGCGCGGGCCGGGGTGCTGGCCGGGGTGTTGGCGGGGTTGGGGGTGGGGCCGGAGCGGTTGGTGGCGTTGGTGGTGCCGCGTTCGGTGGAGTTGGTGGTGGCGATAGTGGCGGTGGTGAAGGCGGGGGGCGGGTATGTGCCGATCGATCCGGGTTATCCGGCCGATCGGGTGGGTTACATCCTCCAGGACGCCGCTCCGATGCTGGCCGTCACCGTCCCGGGATCAGAGGGGGCGCTCACCGCTCAGGGCCACCGTGTACCACTGCCGGGCACGGCGTCGCCGTTCTCGGTGTTCGCGCTCCATGGATCTCATCCCCGCGCCGGCTCCTCGCCGGGCGGAGACTCTGGCGGGGACTCGCGGCAGGAGGACGGGACGCCGGCGCGGGCGGTGCTGGCCGTGGGTGCTCCGGCGCAGACTCCCCGTGGTGGGGTGGGGCGGGTGCTGGCCGCTCATCCGGCGTATGTGATCTTCACGTCGGGGTCGACGGGGCGGCCGAAGGGGGTGGTGGTCTCGCATGGTGCGGTGACGCGGTTGCTGGCTTCGACGGAGGGGTGGTTCTCCTTCGACGAGACGGATGTGTGGGTGTTGTTCCACTCCTATGCGTTTGATTTTTCGGTGTGGGAGTTGTGGGGGGCGTTGTTGTACGGCGGGCGGTTGGTGGTGGTGCCGTTCGAGGTGAGCCGGTCGCCGGGGGAGTTCGTGGAGTTGGTGCGGCGGGAGCGGGTGACGGTGCTCAATCAGACGCCGTCGGCGTTCTATCAGTTCATGCGGGCCGAGCGGGCGGTTTCGGGTGCGGGGTCGTCGCTGCGGTATGTGATCTTCGGGGGTGAGGCGCTGGATCCCGGGCGGTTGGAGGAGTGGTACGACCGTCATCCGGAGACCGCGCCGGTGTTGGTGAACATGTACGGGATCACCGAGACCACGGTGCACGTCACCTATGCCCCGCTGGATCGGCGGATGGCCGTGAGCGGGGCGGGAAGCGCCATTGGGGTGGGCATTCCTGATCTTCGGGTGTATGTGCTGGATGGGTTTTTGCGGCCGGTGCCGGTGGGGGTGGCGGGGGAGTTGTATGTGGCCGGTCCCGGGCTGGCGCGGGGGTATGCGGGGCGGGCGGCCTTGACGGCGGAGCGGTTCGTGGCCGATCCGTTCGGGGGGGCGGGTGGGCGGATGTATCGGTCGGGGGATGTGGCGCGGTGGGATCGTGCGGGTCGGTTGGAGTTCGTGGGTCGGGTGGATGCGCAGGTGAAGGTGCGGGGGTTTCGGATCGAGCCGGGGGAGGTGGAGGCGGTGTTGGCGCGGCATGCGGGGGTGGCCGATGTCGCGGTGGTGGTGCGGGAGGATCGGCCCGGCGACCGGCGCCTGGTCGCGTACGTGGTGGCCGGTGAGCGCGCTGAGCCGGGTACGGCGGCCGGGCACGGTCAGGCGACGCCGGCCGTGGCGGGCGGGGGCGACCCGGTGGCGCGGCGCGCGGTGACGGCCGGGGACGTCGAGGAGCCTGTCGCGCTGGACGTCGCGGAGGTGCGGCGGTTCGCGGCGCGGACGTTGCCGGATTACATGGTGCCGGCGGCGGTGGTGGTGCTGGCGGCGTTGCCGTTGACGGTCAACGGCAAGCTGGACCGGCGGGCGTTGCCGGCCCCGGAGGTCACCGGGTCGGCGTCCGGGTCGGCGGCCGCGCCGTCCACGCCGCGTGAGGTGCTGCTGTGCGCGTTGTTCGCCGAGGTTTTGGGGGTGGAGCGGGTCGGGGTCGAGGACGGGTTCTTCGATCTGGGCGGCGACAGCATCATCGCGATCCAGTTGGTGGCTCGGGCGCGGGCGGCGGGTGTGGTGTTCGGTCCCAAGGACGTCTTTCGGCATCAGAGCGTGCGGGAGCTGGCCGCGGTGGCCACCGACGAGCAGCGGGTGGTGGGGGAGGCGGAGGGTGCGGGGGTCGGCTCGCTGCCTCCCACCCCGATCATGTCCTGGCTGGACGGCCTCCCCGGGCCGACCGATGACTTCAGCCAAACGGTGGTGCTCCGAGTGCCGGCCGGGCTGGGCCTGGATCGTCTCGTCGTCGCGGTGCAGGCCGTACTGGACCGGCATGACGCGTTGCGGTTGAAGGCGCCGAGCCTGCACGAGTTGGAGGTGCTCGCGCCCGGGGCGGTGCGGGCGGCCGAGTGCGTGCGGCGGATCGAGGTGAACGACGCCCCCCGTGGCGGCGGCGACGTCAGCGGCGGCGACCTCGGCACCAGCGACAACGACCTCGGCGATGACGATCTCGGCGGGGATCTCGGCAGGGTGGTCGCCGAGCAGGCGGCGTGCTCTCGTGCCGGGTTGGATCCCGCGGCGGGGCGGATGGTCGCGGTCGCCTGGCTGGATGCCGGGGCGCGGGTGTCGGGGCGGCTGGTGGTGACCGTCCATCACCTGGCGGTGGACGCGGTGTCGTGGCGGATCGTGCTGCCCGACCTGTTCACCGCCTGGCAGGCGGCCGTGCGGGGCGCGGCGCCCGCGCTGGCGCCGGTGCCGACCTCCCTGCGCACCTGGGCCCACCGCCTCCAGGGTGAGGCCCGTGACAGAACCGCCGAGCTCGACCTCTGGACCGAGATCCTCGACGGACCCGACCCGCGCATCGGCCGCAGAGCACTCGACCCGGCCACCGACACCTTCGGCACCCAGGGCCACCTGACGCTCGAACTGCCCCCGGAGGTCACCGAACCGCTGCTCACCCGGCTCCCGGCGGCGTTCCACGCCCGGGTCGGCGACGTGCTGCTGGCCGGGCTCGCGCTGGCCGTGCGCCGGTGGACCGGCCAGGACTCGGTCCTGCTCGACCTGGAGGGACACGGCCGGGAGGAGATCTTCCCCGACGTCGACCTGTCCAGGACCGTCGGCTGGTTCACGACGATCTACCCGGTCCGGCTCGACCCCGGCGAGGCGGACTGGGCCGACCTGCGGGGGCCCACGGCGGCACGGGCGATCAAGCGGGTAAAGGAGCAGCTTCGCGCCGTTCCCGACAACGGGATCGGATACGGCCTGCTTCGCCACCTCAACCCCGACACGGCCGCCGAACTGAGCCGCCGTCCCGCTCCCGAACTGGCCTTCAACTACCTGGGCCGGATCGAGGCCGCCACCGGCGCGGACTGGTCACCGGCCCTCGAATCCGACGTGGTGGGCGGCGGTCACTCCGCGGACCTGGCGCTCCCGCACGCGCTGGAGGTCAACGCCGTCACCCGCGACCTGCCGGACGGCCCGCGGCTGCGGGCCACCTGGTCGTGGGCGGGACGTCTGTACGACGAGGAACGCGTCAGGGAGCTGGCCGAAGCGTGGTTCGCCGCCCTCACCGGCCTGTCCCGGCACACCGGCAGCGGTCTCACCCCCTCGGACCTGCTGGTTTCCATCAGTCAGGAAGAGATCGACGCGTTCGCGGCGGAACTCGACGCGGAGTGGAGCGCCCGTGAGTCAGCTTGAGGACATCCTGCCGTTGTCGCCGCTGCAGCAGGGGCTGTTCTTCCACGCCCTGTTCGACGAGGCCGCGCCCGACGTCTACACCGCCCAGCTCGTGCTCGAGCTGGAGGGCCCCCTCGACGTTCCCGCCCTGCGCCACGCCACGGCGGCGCTGCTGCGCCGGCACGCCAACCTGCGCGTCTCGTTCCGGCAGCGAACCAACGGCGAGCCCGTCCAGCTCGTGCACCGCCGGGTCGAGGTCCCTTGGCGGGAGGTCGTCACCGCCGACCCCGACGGCGTGGCCGCCGAGGAGCGGGCCCGCCGCTTCGACCTGGCCGCGCCGCCCCTGATGCGTTTCGTCCTCCTGCGGCTCGCCCCCGATCGGCACCGGCTGGTCTTCACCAACCATCACATCCTGCTGGACGGCTGGTCCACCCCGCTGCTGGCCGCCGAGCTCCTCACCCGGTACGGCGGAGCCGAGCCCGCGACGGCTCCGCCGTACCGCGACTACCTGGCCTGGCTCGTCCGGCAGGACCGCGCGGCGGCGATGGAGGCCTGGCGCCGGGCCCTTGCCGGGGTCGCCGGCCCGACCCTCGTCGTCCCCGACCTCGCGGGGCGCCCGCCGGTCGATCCCGGCCGCGTCCGCGCGCACCTCAGCGAAGACCTGACCGGCCGCCTCACCGCCGTCCTGCGCGCCCGCTCGCTCACCCTCAACACGGCGATCCAGGGAGTCTGGGCGCTGCTGCTCGCCCTGCTCACCGGCCGCGACGACGTCGTCTTCGGCGGCACCGTCTCCGGCCGGCCGCCCGAACTGCCCGGCGTCGAACGCATGGTCGGCCTGTTCATCAACACCCTGCCGGTCCGGGTGCGGGTCGATCCGGCCGAGACCCTGGCCGGCCTGCTCGAACGCGTCCAGTCCGAACAGGCGGACCTGTTCGCTCACCACCACCTCGGGCTCGCCGAGATCCAGCGCCTGGCCGGTACAGGCCAGCTGTTCGACACCATGACGGTCCTGGAGAACTACCCCCTCGACACCGCCGCCCTGAACGCCGCCGAGTCCGGCCCCGAGGGAGGCCTGCGCCTGGCCGGCGCCTCCGGTACCGACGCCACCCACTACCCGCTCGCCCTGGCCGTCGTCCCCGGCAGGCGGTTGTCCCTGCGCCTGGACCACCGTCCCGACGTCGTCTCCCGCGCCGACGCCATCCGGCTCCTCAACCGGCTGACGCGCCTGCTCAAGGCCATCGCCGCCGACCCCGGCCGGCCGCTCGCCCGTCTCGACCTGCTGTCCGACGCCGAGCGCGGGCAGGTCCTGCACGAGTGGAACGACGCCACCGAGATCCCCGCCGCGCCGGCTCGGGCCTCCTCGGCGGCCGGCGCCCCCACTGCGGAGGGCACGCCGTCGCCGTCCACGGCGACGATCGCGAGGGCCTTCGCCGCGCAGGTGGAACGGACCCCGGACGCCGAGGCCGTCGTCTGCGGCGGGGCCCGCCTCACCTACGCCGAGCTGAACGGGCGGGCCAACCGGTTGGCGCACCGGCTGATCGAGCGGGGCGTCAGGGCCGAGACGCCCGTCGCGGTGCTGCTCGAACGGTCGGCCGACGTGGTCGTGGCGACCCTGGCCATCGTCAAGGCGGGTGGCGCTTACGTGCCGGTGCACCACAGCCACCCGCCCGAGCGGATGAGCTGGGTGATGGCCGACACCGCGGCCCCCGTCCTGGTCACCGACCGCGCTCCCGCCTTCGAGCACGCCGCCGCGGTGGTCCGGCTGGACGAGTGGCCGCCGGAGGGGAGCGCGCCGGAGTCCTTCCGGGAGCCTGCCTTCGTGCCGCAGTACGACCCGCCCGTGACGGCCCACCCCGACCAGCTCGCCTACGTGATCTACACTTCGGGCTCGACGGGCAGGCCCAAGGGCGTCGCCGTACGGCATCGAGACGTTCTCGACCTGGCCTTCGACCGTCGATGGGCCGACAGTCACCGGCGCCTGCTGATGCATTCGCCGCACGCCTTCGACGCCTCCACCTACGAAATCTGGGTGCCGCTGCTGAACGGCGGCACGGTCGTCGTCGCGCCGCCCGGCGAGCTCGACCCCGCCGCGATCGGCGACCTCGTCGCCGAACAGCGGCTGACCGCGCTGTTCATCACGACGGCCCTGTTCAATCTCGTCGCCGAGGAGGCGCCGGGCACGTTCGCGGCGCTCGGCGAAGTCCTCACCGGCGGGGAGGCGGCCTCGCCCGAAGCCATGCGCCGGGTCCGGGAGGCCTGCCCGGACACCGTGCTCGGCCACGTCTACGGGCCCACCGAGACCACCACCTACGCCACCTACCACCGGGTCTCCCGCGTCGGCGCGACCGCTCCCCCCATCGGCCGGGCCATGGACGGCATGCGGGCCTACGTGCTGGACGGTCTTCTGCGGCCGGTTCCCCCGGGTGTCCCGGGCGAGCTGTATCTCGCGGGCTCCGGCCTGGCCCGCGGCTACCGGGGCCGTCCCGGGCTGACCGCCGAACGGTTCGTCGCCTGCCCGTACGGCGGGCGGATGTACCGGACTGGGGACCTGGTCAGATGGTCGCCCGACGGTGAGCTGGAGTATCTGGGCCGGGTCGACCAGCAGGTCAAGGTCCGCGGATTCCGGATCGAGCCGGGCGAGATCGAGGCGGCGCTGTCGCGGCATCCCGGGGTCGCCCAGGTGGCGGTGATCGCCCGGGACCACCGTCTGGTCGCCTACGTGGTCGGCACGGCCACGGCCGAGGAACTGCGGCGCCTGGCGGCACGGACCCTGCCCGACTACATGGTGCCCTCCTCGGTGGTGTCGCTGGACGCGCTGCCGCTCACCCCCAACGGGAAGGTGGATCGGGCGGCCCTGCCCGACCCGGACGTCGTGGTCTCCTCGCGCGGCCCCCGCACCCCCGCCGAGGAACTGCTGTGCCGGCTGTTCGCCCAGGTGCTCGGCCTGGAACGGGTCGGTGTCGACGACGGCTTCTTCGATCTGGGCGGCGACAGCATCGGCGTGATCCGGCTGGTGTCCCGAGCCAGGCGGGAAGGACTGACGATCACTCCGCGCGAGGTGTTCGCCCGCCAGACGGTCGAGGCGCTGGCCGCCGGTGGCGGCACGGGCGCGGGGCCGGATACCGGAGGCCTGGAGGTGCTGCTGCCGCTGCGGGCCACGGGCTCCCTGCCGCCGCTGTTCTGCGTCCATCCCGGCGCAGGGCTCGGCTGGCCGTATTCCGGCCTGCTTCGCCACCTCGGCCCCGAACAGCCGCTCTACACCTTCCAGTCCCGGGCCCTGTCCGAGCCGGACTACACGGCCCCGTCGATCGAGGCCATCGCCCTGGACTATCTCGACCGCCTCCACGAGGTCCAGCCCCGAGGGCCGTACCGGCTGGCGGGCTGGTCCATGGGCGGCCTGATCGCCCACGCGATGGCCGTCGAGCTGCGCGCGCGGGGCGAGGAGGTCGCGCTGCTGGCCCTGCTCGACGCCTACCCCGGGGAGAAGATCGCCCCTGACGCGCGCGAGGTGCTGCCGGGGCTGCTCGCCGCCGCCGGCTACGAGGGGTCAGGGGAGACGGGCCCGGAGGAAATGGGCAAGATCGTGGAGTTCGTACGCGCCCGGGGCGGGCGGTACGCCACCCTCGACGAACAGACATTGCTCGCGGTCTACCGTAACTACCGCAACGGTGTGAAGATCTCCCAAGAGCATGTGCCACGGCGGTTCGACGGGGACGTGCTCCTCGTCATCGCCGCCCACGGCCACGAGGCCGACAGCCTCACGGCCGACGACTGGAAACCCTACGTCACCGGCACGATCGAAGACCACGTGGTCGCCTGCGACCACGAGAGCATGTTGAACCCCGGGCCGATCGCGGAGATCGCCGCACTGCTCCGAAAGGAACTGGCATGAGCAACCCGTTCGAGAACCCCGACGGCACCTACCTGGCGCTGATCAACGACGAGGGCCAGTACTCCCTGTGGCCCTCCTGGGCCGAGGTCCCGGCGGGCTGGACGGTCGCCTTCGGCGAGGACACCCGGCAGGCCTGCCTCGACCACATCGAGGCCAACTGGACCGACATGCGGCCCAACAGCCTGATCAGAGCGATGGGCCAATGAACAACCGCGCGATCTCCGGTGAGCGCGGGCCCCGGTGCGGGGGCGAGGCGGGCGCGTGACCTGGTTGCGCTCCTTCCACCCCCGGCCGAGGGCGACCACGCGGTTGATCTGCTTCGCGCACGCGGGCGGATCGGCCACGGCCTACCGCGACTGGTCGGCGCCGCTGCCCGAGTCGGCCGAGCTGTACGGCGTGCAGCTGCCCGGCCGGGCCGACCGGTTCGGCGAGCCGATGCCGGAAAGCCTGGCCGCCCTGGTCGTCGCGATCACCGAGGCGATGCTCCCGCTGCTGGACCGGCGCTTCGCGCTGTTCGGCCACAGCATGGGCGCGGTGGTCGCCTACGAGGTCACGCGCATGCTCGAGGCGCGGGGGATCGGCCCGGTGAGACTGTTCGTGTCGGGAACCGTACCGCCGCACGAGGCCGGGGAGCGACGCAAGGTCTCGCAGTACGACGACGACCGCCTCCTGGCCGAGCTGACCCGGCTGGGCGGCACAGAGTTGGAGATCTTCAGCCACCACGCGATGCGCGAGCTCATCTTCCCCTACGTCCGCGGTGACTTCCGGCTGCTGGAGAACCACCGCCACCGCCCCGGCCCTCCGCTGCGTACTCCTGTCTCCGCCTTCGTCGGCGACGCCGACCCGGTGGTCACCCCGGCCCAGGCCAAATCCTGGGAGACGCTCACCGCCTCGGACTTCTCCCTGACGATCTTCCCCGGCGACCACTTCTACCTGCAGCCGCAGCGGGAACGGGTGGTCGCCGAGATCGTCCGGAGGTTGAGCGCCCTGGGGTGACGGTGACGACCCCGGCCGTGCCGGAGCCGAACTCTGTTCGTTCGGGCCGGGACCCTCGCGGTGGCGGCGCTTCCGCTCACAGCGTCGAACGGATTCGGGCCGCTCGGGGAACGACCGTTCAGAGGATCAGCGCGAAGCAGTCCGGACGGTAGCCCTCGGGCAATGGTCCGGGGCGCTCCAGCGCCTTGTTGACGTAGGAGAGCATCACCGGGTCCAGCGTCTCCAGATTGTGCCCGAGCGCCCCCTCGACGAGCCCCTTGAGCGGGCAGTCGTCCTGGAGCATCCGGTTGGTGACCTGCTCCCGTGGCCCGTCGACGAAGGTCGAGGCCGCCTCCTGCTCGGCCTTCAACCCCAGGGCTGTGTAGTCGACCCCGGGTTCCACCATGGAGGGGGAGCCGAGCCTCTTCATCAGCGGCGAGTCGGCGCGGAGCTCGTCACAGACCGTCTCCCACCCGCAGCTCTTGCGCAGTTCCTCGGTCAGGTCCTGGTGCGGGGCGCCCAGGGTGATCAGCTCGGCGACCCTGTCCGCGCCGCCTTCCAGCCGCATGTAGGCCCGGGGCACGATCCCGCCCAGGCTGTGCCCGACGATCGCCGCCTTCTTCGCCCCGGTGGCCTGGAGCACCCCCTCGACGAAGATTCCCAGTGTCCGGGCCGAGTCCTCGATCGAGTTGCTCCAGCCGTAGTCGAGCGCGAAGACGCAGTATCCCTGTTTGCTCAGGTACGGCGCCGCCACCGGCCAGGTCACCGCCCCGGTGCTCTTGGCGCCGTGCACCAGGATCACCGGGTACGGCGAGCCCTCGCGGGGCCGGCAGCCGAAGTCGTTGGCGTCCTCCAGCCCGTCGGAGGCCATCCTTCTGGCCTGGGCGACCATGTCCGCCTTCGGCGCCGTGGGTGCTGTGGGCGCCGTCTCCCGGGTCGTCCGCATGCCGGCCGCGAGCACGAGAACCGCGAGCCCGGCCGCGACGCACAGGACGATCACGACGATGTGGCCAAGACGGAGCCGACCCACTCGATCTCTCCTGACGGAAACGACGTGGAAGCCGAGCCTTTCCCGTCATCCCGGCCGGGGTCTATGACCTGCCCGCGCCGGTTCCCACCCCGAAGTTGGCACCGCGGGACAACTCCCGCCGTGGAACCGGAAGGAGTCCTTCCGGCCGGGCCCCGGGCACCCGGCCGGAAGGACGATCACGGGGTCCTCACAGGACCGTGGGGATCAGGTCGAGGTCTTCGAGGTCCTGCTCGATCCGGGGGGCGAGCCGTACCGCGAGGGTGTCGGTGATGTGCACCCCGTCGCGGTAGAGCACGATGCCGTCGAGCGCCGCGGGGCAGGTCCCGGCCGTGCCCGGGCACAGCAGGGGCGTGAGGTCCAGCAGGCGGACGCCGGGGCGCTCGCCCGCGGCGATCTGCTCGGCCAGCGGGTCGGGGCGCAGGCCGCGGCGGCGGGGGAACGCGCAGTCACCGGCGGGTCTGCCCGACAGGCAGACGGGCACGTCCTCGCCGGGCAGCGGAGTGTCGCGCAGGTAGACCAGCGGGGCGCCGAGCCGGGTCAGCCGGTCGAGGGTGGAGTCCCAGGCGCGGGTCAGCGCGGCCCGGTCGGTCGCGTAGGCGTTGAGGGAGGCGATCAGGATCAGCCGGGGCGGCGGTCCGGCTGCGAGCCGATCGAGCGCGTACTCGCGCCAGGTGTCGCACTCGCGGTACTCCCGTCCCAGCCGCTGGTCGACGACCGTGAGCCGGGGCAGCGGGCAGCCGGGTTTGGTCAGCACCTCCAGGGCCCACCCTCGTCGTACGGCGATGCGCTCCGCGGCGGCGAACCACTGGCCCGCGTGCGAGTCGCCGATGAGGACGATCCTGTCCTCGGCCGCCGGGACGCCGAACCGGCACGGGGGGCTGGTCGTCGCGGTCAGCGCGATCTCACAGCCGTTCGACCGGGGAAAGTCGGTCCGGGCCTGGGCGGGTGGGGGCTGGAGCCCGGCGACCGGCGCGGCGGCGGGTCCGGTGGCGGGGGCGTCGGCCACGGTGGCCCGGGTGACGGCCGCGCCCTGCACGGCTCCGCCGTTGAGCAGCAGCGCGGCGGCGACGGGGACGGTCATCGCGGTGGTGCCCAGGGCCAGGCCGCGCCTGGGCAGCGCGGTCACCACCGCCGACAGGCGCAGCGGGTTCTCCACCAGCGTCGTCGTCAGCGCCGCGGGAGCGGCCGAGGCCAGGACCAGCGCCAGCCGTACCGGCCAGGTCTGGGGGCCGAGCGCGGCCTCGGCGAGGACCAGGACCGGCCAGTGCCACAGGTACCAGGAGAAGGAAAGGCGCCCGAGCACCCGGATCGGGGGCAGCGACAGAGCCGCCGAGACGGGCGAGCGGAACAGGATGACCGCGACCGCGCCGAGTGTGGGGACCAGGGCCGCGGTGCCGGGGTAGCGGGTCTCCGAGTCGAACGCCGCGACCGCCCAGACGATCGCCGCCGCTCCCGCCAGGCCGAGCGCCGCCAGGAGCGCCCTGGTGACGAGGCGGGGGCGCCGTCCGTCCCGGCGCGCGTCGCGGCCGGGATCGGAGGGGGACGGCGAGTGCGGGCGCGAGGCGTACGGCATGAGCAGCGCGGCCAGGGCCCCGGCGCCGAACTGCCAGGCCCGTGAGGGGGAGGCGAGGTAGGCGAGAGGCTGGCTGAGGTCGGTCCACCACCGGGAAAGGCCGAAGGAGGCGCAGGTCAGCACCACGACGGCGACCGCGATGGCGGGGACGGCGCTACGGCCCAGACGCCGGGCGAGCAGGGCCAGCACCAGCAGCAGGGGCGCCCACAGGAGGTAGAACTGCTCCTCGACCGCCAGCGACCAGTAGTGCAGCAGGGGACTGGGGTCGTGTTCGGCGGCCAGGTAATCGGTCTGTCCGGCGACGAAGCGCCAGTTGGCGATGGACAGGGCCGCGGCGATCACGTCGCCGGCGATGTCGCCGCCGCGCAGGGGCGGCAGGAGCGCCCAGGCTCCCGTGATCGTGGCCAGCAGCACGACTCCGGCGGCCGGCAGCAGGCGCCTGGCCCGCCGTGCGTAGAACTCGGCGAGGGAGAAGCGCCCGGCGGCGGTGATGTCGCGCAGCAGCAGGCCGGTGATCAGGAAGCCGGAGATGACGAAGAACACGTCCACCCCGACGAACCCTCCGGCCATGCCGGGAACGGTGGCGTGGAAGCCCAGCACGGCCAGGACGGCCGCCGCTCGCAGGCCTTCGATGTCCGGCCGGAAGCCGGGGTGGTACCGCGGGGTCACAGCGGTCGCTCCTTGGGAGTCAGGAGAGGACGGGGGAAGCCGGCGGGGATCAGGGGAGGAGCGGCGGGAGTACGGCGAGGCCGGAGGCGAGCAGGACGCCCAGCAGGAGCAGGACGGTGATGGCCAGGGCCTCGGGCCAGCGGAGCCGGTGGTTCAACGGAGGGTCCTCCACAGGTCGCGGATGAGGGGAAGGACGATGTAGGTGGTGCCGCACGCGAAGAGGGTCAGCGCCCAGTAGTCGTCCCAGCCGTGGACGGGTGCGCGCAGGGCGATGCCGATCCAGGTGGCGGCGGTGGTGAGGCTCAGCCATACCAGGGCCGTCCGGCTGATTGAGGAGACCAGCCTGCTCCGGCCGGCGGCGGCGCCGCTCGGCACCCAGGCCGCCGCCTGGTCGCGCACCGCGTGCACGATGGAGACCAGGTGACAGTAGGAGTAGAGGGTCTGCGCCCGGATCACCTCGAAGCGCCAGCGGCTCACCGACACCGCCGGGAGCAGCACCAGCGCCACCCAGAGCGGCCCCACGAAGGGGATCATGTGCCAGGCCCGGACGTCCTCGGGGTAGAAGGTGAGCATGATCAGGCCGGGCAACGGCACCGCCGCGATGTTGACGGCCGAGACGAAGTAGCTCAGGAAGCCGCTGTAGTAGGACACGCGCACCCGCCATGGCATCGGCGTGCGGTGGAAGCGCCGGTCGAACAGCAGGGTCATGCAGCCCATCGCCCACCGGTACTGCTGGGCGATGTAGGAGGCGACGTTGTCCGGGGACAGGCCCTTGGCCAGCAGCACCGGCACGTACTTGGTGCGGTAGCCGTACTTCATCAGCTCGACGCTGGTGTGGATGTCCTCGCTGTGGTCGATCTTCGGGAAGCCGCCGATCTCCTCCAGCGTGGCGCGGCGGTAGACCACGTTCGTGCCCACGCAGATCGCGCCGCCGTCGGCGTCCCTGGAGGGTTGCAGCCACCGGTAGAACATCTCCTGCGCGGCTCCGGCGGCCCGCTGCAGCCAGGGCATGTCCGGCGCGGTGTCGAAGTACTGCGGGGACTGGGCCACGGCGATCCGGGGATCTTCGAGATAGGGGACCAGGTGGGCCAGGAAGTCCGGGCGCGGGCAGAAGTCGGCGTCGAAGACCGCGACGACGTCACCGGAGCTGATCGACAGGCCGTGGTTGAGGTTTCCGGCTTTCTTCAGCCGACCCAGGTCGGGGCGGGAGCTGTAGCGGAAGCCGTGACGTCCCGCCAGGTCTTCGACCTCCGCGCGCGCGGCGTCGTCGAGCACCCACACGACGACGGGACCGTTCCAGCGCAGGGCGGCCAGGTGGCGGAAGGTGTTGTCCAGGATCGCCAGGGGTTCGCCGCGCGTCGGCAGGAACACGTCCACGGCCGGGACTCGCGCCGGCCGCCAGGACCGCACCAGCAGTTCGTGCGACTCCCAGGTGGTGAGGCGCTGCCGCTGGCCGTCGATGAACGACATCGTCCAGCCGGCCAGGTTGAGCACCAGGGCGGCGAAAAACGGCCACAGTGCGGGATGGCGCATCGAGAAAAGGAAAATCGTCCCTGCGGTGAATGTCAATGAAAGGGGGGCGGAGAGTAATACCCAACGCCTTTGCGGGCCGAAATAGAGCTTCAGCTCCTCGTCCGAAGGCGGCTGTGGAAGGTGGTGCACAGCCTCGTCGGAAGGTGCTTCCAGTAATGATTTCATGCGGAGGACCTCGATTTCCCGGCCGCGCGGATCGATTCACTGCCAATTGCGCCTCCAACTGTAAACAAACTTATCAGTGCCGTGCGCGGCGAGGGGTGAGGGGAAATGAAACACCGCGTTAACTGAACGAGATTCTATACTGTGAAATGTTCATCGCCGTTACTGTAAATAGCCTTTTGTCCAATTCATCCGACCTTCGGATGTGTCACAGATCACAGTGATCATCGATGATCGACTCAGGGATTTCTGCCGAACAACAGCTCTTCCTTGGGCGAAGAGTGCCCATGAGTGAGGCGGGGCCGGCCGTTAGCGTCGCCATGTGGGTGAACGAGTACTGATCGCGCTCGGCGGCAACGCGATGACGGCCCCCGACGGAAGCGCCTCGCCCGGTGACCAGCGCCGGGCGGTCGAAGCGGCGATGCGCCACGTCACCGCCCTGATCGCGGCCGGTCACCAGGTGACCCTCACCCACGGCAACGGCCCCCAGGTCGGCAACCTGATCCTGAAGAACCAGATCGCCGCAGACGTCGTGCCCCCGGTGCCGCTCGACTGGTGCGGCGCGCAGACCCAGGCCACGATCGGCACACTGGTGCTGAACGCCCTCGACGGCCGTGCCGTGGCCGTGGTGACCCGCACGCTCGTCGACCCCGACGACCCTGCCTTCCACGACCCGGTCAAGCCGATCGGCCGCTATTTCACCGAGGCCGAGGCCCGGCGTTTCGAGGGACTCGGCCAGACCTGGCGCCGGTTCGACCGGGGCTGGCGCAGGGTGGTGGCCTCCCCGGAGCCGCTGGAGATCCTCGACGCGCCCGCGGTGGCCGCACTCGTGGCCGCCGGATTCACCGTCGTGGCGGCGGGCGGCGGGGGAGTGCCCGTGACCCGCGACGCCGTCGGGCGGCTGACCGGGGTCGAAGCCGTGATCGACAAGGACCTGGCCGCCGCGGTGCTGGCGCGCGCCGTGCGGGCCACCGTTCTGGTGATCGCCACCGACGTGCCCGGGGCCGTGGTGGAGTTCGGTACGGCCCGCGCCCGGCCCCTCGGCCCCGTCACGGTTGCCGAGTTGCGCGTGTTGCACGCGGCCGGCCACTTCGCCGGAGGGAGCATGGGACCGAAGGTCGAGGCCGCGCTCCGCTTCGTCGAGCAGGGTGGGGAGCGAGCGGTGATCACCTCTCTCCAGGACATCGGAGCGGCGGTCACCGGGCAGACCGGCACCGTGGTGCGAAAGTGAACATGACCGATTGGAAGGTGGCGGCAATGCCGGAACCCATTGAAGTGCGCAAAGTGGCCATCGAGAGCGTGACCGACGCCTCCGGGCTGACCAGGCTCATCGACGACGGGGTGATCGAGGCTCACCGGGTGCTCGCGGTGATCGGCAAGACCGAGGGCAACGGCGGGGTGAACGACTACACCCGCATCCTGGCCGACCGCGCCTTCCGCGAGGTGCTCGCCGCCAAGGGGCACCCGTCTCCCGAGAGCGTCCCGCTGGTGTGGTCCGGCGGCACCGACGGCGTGCTGAGCCCGCACGCGACGATCTTCGCCACCACGGCGAACGCCGAGCCGAGCGACGAGCCACGCGTCAGCGTCGGCATCGCGATGAGCGACGTCATCCTCCCGGAGGACATCGGTCGTCCCGCCATGGTGGAGAAGGTCGCGGCCGGGGTGCACGAGGCCATGAAGATCGCCGGGATCGACGATCCCGCCGACGTCCACTACGTCCAGACCAAGACGCCCCTGCTGACCCTGGCCACCATCAACGACGCCAAGTCCCGGGGCAAGGACGTGGTCATCGAGGACACCGGCCCGTCCATGGACATCTCCAACTCCACCACCGCGCTCGGCGTCGCGGTCGCCCTCGGCGAGATCGAGACGCCCACGGCCGAGCAGATCCACCGCGACCTGTCGCTGTATTCCTCCGTGGCGTCCTGCTCCTCGGGCGTCGAGCTGGACCGTGCGCAGATCGTGGTCGTCGGCAACGTGCGCGGCATCGGCGGACGTTACCGGATCGGCCACTCTGTCATGAAGGACGCCCTGGACGCCGACGGCATCTGGGAGGCGATCCGCGCGAGCGGCATCGACCTGCCCGACCGGCCCCACCCGTCCGACCTGGGCGACAGGCTGGTCAACGTCTTCATGAAGTGCGAGGCCGATCCGTCGGGCAGCGTCCGCGGCCGGCGCAACATCATGCTCGACGACTCCGACGTGCACTGGCACCGCCAGATCAAGGCCACCGTCGGCGGCGTCGCGGCCAGCGTCACCGGCGACCCGGCCGTCTTCGTCTCGGTCGCCGCGGTCCACCAGGGCCCCAGCGGCGGCGGCCCGGTGGCCGCCATCGCCGACCTCGGCTGATCCGCTCCGCGCACCACGGCCGGCCCGCGCGGGCCGTACCGTCCGACGGCGAGGGGGCCTCCGGCCGGTCTCGCCAGGTCGCCCCACGGGGGCGTACCGTCCGGGCCGGAGAGGGTGCGCGGCCCGGTCGCCGGACCGCCCGGCGCGGCCACACCGCGCCGGGAGGTCAGCCCCACAGCGCGTAGACGACCCCGAGGGTCGCGGCGAAGAACAGCGCTTCGACCGCGTAACGGGCCGCGCGCGCCATCCGGAGCTCAGCGGGCTCACGGGGCTCAGCGGGCTCACGGGGTTCACGGGGTTCACGGGGTTCAGCGAGTTCACGGGGCTCAGTGGGCTCACACATCCGATGCGGCTCTGCGGGCTGCCCGGGGCGCCGTCCACGCTCGACCGTCTCCGGCATGAGGTGCTCCTTTCGTCCGGACTCCTTGGCGAGAGCATCGTGCCCCGGCTCCGGGCCCGCGGGCATGGGCCTGGTGTCCCGGTTTCTCTGGGACTCCCATCCCGGAGTTCCTCCTCGCCCGCCGGTCGCGGGTAGGCTCCGGAATCGTGCCGAGCATTCCTCAGCCCCTGGTCCCCGACGATGACGGCAGCGCCGACGCCTCCGTCGCCTCCGCGCTCGCGGCCTTCTCCGCCGGTACGGCCGACGCCGGCGCGGTGATAACCGCGCTGGGCGGGGCCCGCCTGCTCGTCCCGGTGGTGGCTCTGTTGACGGAGTCCGAGGTGGGGACGCACGGGTTGCGGCAGGAGAAGGAGAGCGAGATGGCTCTGCCGAAGCTCGTCGGCAAGGACGGGCGCGAGGCGGTGCTCGCCTTCACCGGCGCCGAGTCGCTGCGGCTCTGGCGCCCCGACGCCCGGCCCATCCAGGCGACCACCCTCCAGGTCTGCCAGGCGGCGGTGCACGAGGACGCGGCCGCGGTGGTGGTCGATGTGGCGGGCCCGGTGCCTTTCGTGATCGAGGGGGGAGTCCTGCGGGCGTTCGCCGCGGTCGAGTCCGACACCGTCGACCAGCTGGGGCCGGAGGTGACCGTGGCGCGGATGGAACAGGCCGCTCCGGCCTCCCCGCGACGGCGGTTCGGCTGGCCGTTCCGCAGGCGGGGCTGACCGCCGGGCGGCACCGGGCTCCACCCGGCTTCCCGGAGACGTTGATCTCCGCCCGCCTCTCAAGGCCCGTGCGGTTTCCCGAGGGCCCCGGGATCCACCCCGGGATCCACAGGGCCTTACGCGGCGCCCGGGACGCCATGCGCTCCCCAGGAGGGAGGCTCTCCGTACCCGGCTTCCCCGGGACAGTGGGGCCCCGCACGGATTATGGTCGGCCCGTGGACGAGCACGACGAGCACGAGCACGACGAGCACGAGCACGACGAGCACGAGCACGACGAGCACGAGCACGACGAGCACGAGCACGAGCACGACGAGCACGAGCACGACGAGCACGAGCGCGACGAGCACGGCGGATGGGCGGGTGGGGACGGCGTCTCATGGGCGCCGCCGGTCGAGGAGGCGCGGTGAGCCTTCTGCCGATCGTGGCCGCCGCCGCCGGAGCGGTGGCCGGATTCTGGACGCGGCCCCTGGTCGTCAGGCACTCCACGATCGGGTCCGAGCCGCCCCGGCGGGACTGCCCGCGCTGCGGCGCATCGCCGTCCGCGGTGCCACCTGCCTCGCCGCCCGCAGCGCCGCCCGCGGTGCCGTTCATCTCGCTGTCCGCCGGGCTGTCCGCCGCACGCTGCCCCCGGTGTTCCGGGCGGATCGGCCGGATCGGTCCGCCGCCGCTGGCGGTGGAACTCCTCACCGCACTGGCGCTGGCCGCCCTCGCCCTGCGCGCCGTCTCTCCCGCCCGTCCCGGCGTCGCACCGGCCGGCTCGGTGGGCGAGTTCGCCGCCTACGCCTGGTTGGCGGTGATCGCCGTCGTGCTGGTCTTCGTCGACGCGGCCGTTCACCGGCTGCCCGACCGGCTCACCCTCGCCTCCTATCTCGGGACCGTCGTCCTGCTCGCGGTGACCGCCCTGCTGGAGGGCCGGTTCGACGACCTGCTCAGGGCCGGGCTGGGCGGTCTCGCCCTGGCGGCCTTCTACCTGGTGCTGTTCCTGATCAATCCGGCGGGCATGGGGCTGGGCGACGTCAAGCTCGCGGCGAGCCTCGGCACCGCGCTCGGCTGGCTGGGCTGGGACGCCGTGGTCGCCGGAGCCTTCCTGGGCTTCGTGGCCGGCGGCCTCTACGGGGTCGCCCTGATGGTCCTGCGCCGCGCGGGCCGCAAGAGCGAGATCCCCTTCGGCCCCTTCATGGTCGCGGGAGCCTTCGCGGTCATTCTCACCGGTCTCTGACCGATGATCTCCAGGCCTCGACCCCCGACCGGCGTCTCGCGGGTTCCGGTCCCGGTTACGGTTCCGGTCTCGGTCTCGGTCTCGGTGAGCGGGCTGATCGACCGGCCGGAGCGTAAGGGCTTCGTCCGGCGCACGCGCGACACCCGGGATCGACACCGGGTCATCGTGGAGATCGGACACGACGGCATCGCCGGGTTCGGCGCGCTGTCCGACGACTTCGTCCAGCGCCTGGGGGAGCTCCACGCCACCCACACCGACGAGCAGCTCCACGTCATACTCGACTTCCTGCGCAAATCGGCCGAAGCGTATCGCGAGGCCACCGCCGGACTCGCCGAGTGACGTCTCACCTGGTGAGCTGAGGCCATTCCAGTGGGCGGCACATGGAAGACTTGTCACCATGTTGCGCTGGTTGACCGCCGGAGAGTCCCACGGCCCCGAGCTCGTCGCGATCCTGGAAGGCCTGCCCGCAGGGGTGGAGGTGACCACGGCCGATATCGATGAAGCCCTGGCGAGGCGTCGCCTGGGCTATGGCCGGGGTGCCCGGATGAAGTTCGAGCAGGACGTGGTGAACGTCGTGGGCGGCGTGCGGCACGGCCGCACGCTCGGCAGCCCCGTCGCCGTTCGCGTGGGCAACACCGAGTGGCCCAAATGGGAGACCGTCATGGCGGCCGATCCGGTGGATCCGGCGCTGCTGGAAGGACAGGCCCGTAACGCGCCGCGTTCCCGCCCCCGCCCAGGCCACGCCGACCTCGCCGGCATGCAGAAGTACGGCTTCGACGACGCCCGGCCGGTGCTCGATCGGGCCAGTGCCCGCGAGACGGCCGCCCGTGTCGCGCTCGGCCAGGTCGCCAAGAACTTCCTCAAGCAGGCGCTCGGCGTCGACATCGTCAGCCACGTCGTCTCGATCGGCGAGGCACGCAGCACGCAGGGCGTCGTCCCGGGCCCCAACGACATGGCCGCGGTCGACGCCGACCCGGTGCGCTGCGCGGATCCGGCCGGCAGCGCCGCGATGGTCGCCGAGATCGACAAGGCGCACAAGGAGGGCGACACCCTCGGCGGCGTCGTCGAGGTGCTCGCCTATGGCCTGCCGCCGGGGCTGGGCAGCTACACCCACTGGGACCGTCGCCTCGACGCCCGCCTCGCCGCCGCCCTGATGGGCATCCAGGCCATCAAGGGCGTCGCCGTCGGCGACGGGTTCGAGACCGCCCGCCGTCCCGGCTCCCAGGCCCACGACGAGATCGAGAACACCGCCGACGGCGTGCGCCGCATGACCAACCGGGCGGGTGGCGTCGAGGGCGGTATGACCAACGGCGAGCCGTTGCGCGTCAGCGCGGCGATGAAGCCGATCTCCACCGTGCCGCGGGCGCTGGCCACCATCGACGTGCTGACCGGTGAGGCGGCCAAGGCCCACCACGAGCGCTCCGACGTGTGCGCTGTCCCGGCCGCCGCGATCGTCGCCGAGGCGATGGTCGCGCTGGTCCTCGCCGACGCCGCGATCGAGAAGTTCGGTGGCGACTCCGTCGAGGAAGTCGCCCGCAACCTGTCCGGCTACCTTTCGTCGATGGTGATCAAATGAGCGGGCGGAGCGGATTCGGCTCCCGGACCGGCGAGCCGCTAGAGGAGGCACAGTGAGTCCCCGCGCAGTTCTGATCGGTCCTCCCGGCTCGGGCAAGACGACCGTCGGCCGGCTGCTGGCCGACCGCCTGGGAGCCTCCTTCCGCGACACCGACGCCGATGTGGAGGCCACGGTCGGCAAGCCCGTGGGCGACATCTTCGTCGAGGACGGAGAGGAGCGCTTCCGGGCGCTGGAGGCGCAGGCCGTACGGCTGGCACTGGCCGAGCACGACGGCGTGCTCTCCCTCGGCGGTGGCGCGATCCTGGACGAGGCCACCCGGGCGCTGCTGGCCGGTCACGCGGTGGTCTATCTGGAGGTCGGCCTGTCGCAGGCCGTGCAGCGGGTGGGCCTGGCCTCGGCGCGGCCCCTGCTCGTGCTCAACCCGCGCAGCCAGCTCAAGAAGCTCATGGACGCCCGCCGTCCGATCTACGAGGGGCTGGCCGCCGTCGTCGTGGCGACCGACGAGCGCAAGCCCGACGAGGTCGTCGACGAGATCGTGAAGGGGTTGCAGCCATGACGGTCTCCAGGATCAAGGTCGACGGGGAAACCCCCTACGACGTGGTGATCGGTGCCGGTGTGCTCGGTGAGCTTCCCGGCCTGCTCGGCTCCGGGGCTCGCACCGTGGCCGTCGTCCACCCGGCGAGCCTGCCGGAGATCGCGCGGCCGGTCTTCGGCGCCATCGAGGCCGCCGGATACGAGGTCGTCCCGCTGCCGGTGCCCGACGCCGAGCAGGCCAAGACGATCGACGTGGCCGCCGGGCTCTGGTCGGCCTTCGGCCGTTACGGCATCACCCGTTCCGACGCCGTGGTCGGCGTCGGTGGAGGGGCCACCACCGACCTGGCCGGGTTCGCCGCCGCCACCTGGCTGCGCGGCGTCAAGGTCGTTCAGGTGCCGACCACCCTGCTCGGCATGGTCGACGCCGCGGTCGGCGGCAAGACCGGGATCAACACCCCGGAGGGCAAGAACCTGGTCGGTTCCTTCCATCCTCCAGCCGGTGTCCTGTGCGACCTGGCCACGCTGGTCTCGGTGCCTCGCGACGACTACGTCGGCGGGCTGGCGGAGATCATCAAGGGCGGTTTCATCGCCGACCCGGAGATCCTGACGCTCATCGAGGACGACCCCGAGGGCGCCCGCCGTCCCGAGGGACGGCACACCCGCGAGCTGATCGAGCGGAAGGTCCGGATCAAGGCCGCCGTCGTCGGCGCCGACCTGCGCGAGGGCGGCCTGCGGGAGATCCTCAACTACGGGCACACCCTGGCCCACGCCATCGAACGGGTCGAGGACTACCGGATGCGCCACGGCGAGGCCGTGGCCATCGGCATGGTCTACGCCGCGGAGCTGTCGCGCCTTGACGGCCGGATCGGCGCCGACGTCGTGGACCGGACCCGGTCCATCCTGACCTCGGTCGGGCTGCCCACCTCCTACCGCCGCGACGCCTGGCCCCAGCTCCGTGACCACATGCGCCTGGACAAGAAGAGCCGCGGTGCCAAGCTGCGCTTCGTCGTCCTGGACGGCCTGGCGCAGGTGTCCCCGCTGGAGGACCCGCCGGAGGCCCTGCTCGAAGCCGCCTACGAGGAGGTCGCCCGATGAGGCCGCCGAGCGGTCCCGGCGCGGCGGTCCCGGTACGGCGGACCCGGCGACGGGAGGCGAACACCGGTGCTGTGACGGACACGCCGGCCGGCACGGCCACGCGGCCGGTGGAGAGCGGTGAGTGACCCCATGAGACCCGTTTACGTGCTCAACGGCCCCAACCTGTCGCGGCTCGGCACTCGCGAGCCCGACGTCTACGGCGCGGAGACCTTCTCCGATCTGGCCGCGCTCTGCCGGGAGACCGGCCGGGAGCTGGGCCTGTCGGTGGACGTCCGGCAGACCGACGACGAGGCCGAGATGGTGGCCTGGTTGCACGAGGCCGCCGACGGCCGGGTGCCGGTGGTCCTGAACCCGGCCGCCTTCACCCATTACTCCTACGCGCTGCGCGACGCCATCGCCCAGCGCACCGCGCCCCTGGTCGAGGTGCACATCTCCAACCCGGCCGCGCGCGAGGAGTTCCGGCATACCTCCGTGGTCGCGGCGGTGGCCACCGGCACCATCGCGGGCTTCGGCCTGAGGTCCTACGTGCTCGCGCTGCACGCCATCGCCGAGAGTGTCCGGTGAGCAGTTACCGTTCTTTCGTCGCCCTCGGCGACAGCTTCACCGAAGGACTGAACGACCCCGCGACGGACGAGCCCGGCACCGACCCGCTGCACGTCACGCGTTACCGGGGCTGGGCCGACCGGGTCGCCGAGCGGCTGGCCGATCTCGACCCGGAGTTCCGCTACGCCAACCTCGCCGTGCGAGGCAGGCTCATCGACCAGATCGTCGAGCAGCAGGTCCCGCGCGCGATCGAGATGAGGCCCGACCTGGTCAGCCTCTGCGCCGGGGGCAACGACCTGCTCCGCCCGGGCAGCGACCCCGATCGGATGGCCAAGAAGCTGGCCGGAGCCGTACGCGATCTGCGGACCACCGGTGCGCAGGTGCTGCTGTTCACCGGGGTGGACCCGCGTGACACCCCGATCATGCGGCGTGCCCGCGGCACGTTCGCGATCTTCTACATGCACGTCAGGTCCATCTCCGAGCTGTACGGCTGCCGCCTGGTGGACCAGTGGTCGATGCAGGGCCTGCGTGACTGGCGCGCCTGGAGCGACGACCGCCTGCACATGAACGAGGAGGGCCACCGGATGGTGGCCGCCAAGGTCTGCGAAGTGCTCGAGGTCGACTGCGACGACGACTGGCGCAAGGCCTGGCCGCCCCGCGACCGGGTGGATCCCGGGCTCAAGCGCAGGGAGGACGTGCGGTGGGTGCGCGAGCACTTCGGCCCATGGGTCGTCCGCCGCCTGCGGGGCCGCTCATCCGGTGACGTCCTCGACCCCAAGCGCCCGGATCTGCTGACCTTCCCCTGATCCGCCGCCCGCGGGGCCGCTCATCCGGTGACGTCCTCGACCCCAAGCGCCCGGATCTGCTGACCCTCCGCCCGCGGCTCGGCGGCCGCGGGCGAGGGGGCTACGACGTGGTGAGGCGTTTGAGGGCGTCGCGGACCTTCGCCGGGTCGTTGGTGGGCCAGAAGGGCGGCAGGGAGTCGCGCAGGAAACCCGCGTAGCGCGCCGTGGCCAGGCGGGGATCCAGGACCGCGACCACCCCCTTGTCATGCTGGCTGCGCAGCAGCCGCCCCGCGCCCTGGGCGAGCAGCAGGGCGGCGTGGGTCGCGGCGACCGTCATGAAGCCGTTGCCGCCCTTGGCGGCGACGTGCCGCTGGCGGGCGGAGCTCAGCGGGTCGTCCGGGCGGGGGAACGGGATGCGGTCGATGATGACCAGCCGCAGGGACGGCCCCGGCACGTCCACGCCCTGCCAGAGGGACAGGGTGCCGAACAGGCACGTCGGCTCGTCCTCGGCGAACTGCTTGACCAGCAGCATCGTGGAGTCGTCGCCCTGGCACAGCAACGGCACGCTCAGGCGTTCCCGCAGGGCCTCGGTGGCCGCCTTGGCGGCGCGCATCGAGGAGAACAGGCCCAGGGTCCGGCCCCCGGCGGCCTCGATCAGCTCGGTCATCTCCTCCAGGTAGGCCTCGGGCAGGCCGTCCCGGCCGGGCTGGGGCAGATGCTTGGCGACGTAGAGGATGCCGCTGCGCGGGTGGTCGAACGGCGAGCCGACGTCCAGCCCGGTCCAGCCGGACCGCTCCTTGCCCCCCTCTTTGGCGCCCAGGCCCCACTGGCGGGCCAGCCCGTCGAAGGCGCCGCCCAGGGCGAGGGTGGCGGAGGTCAGGATCACCGTGCGGTCGCCGAAGAGCTTGTCGCGGAGCATGCCCGCCACGGTCAGCGGCGCGACCCGCAGCAGGGGCGGGCGGCGCTCGGTGCCCGCCTCCAGCCAGACCACCTCGGCCCGGTCGACCTCCTCCGCGTGGCCGAACGCGTCGAGCATCCGCTGCGCGGTGTCGTGGACCTCGTCCAGGGCGGTGAAGGCCGCCTTGCGCAGGCCCGCGCCCTCGGGGTCGTCCTTGTCGGCGCTCATCCGAGGGCCGAGCGCGGTGATGCAGGCCCACGCCGCGTCGCGGATCAGGGCCAGCGTCAGCCCGAGCACCTCGGGGAGATCGTCGAGGCGCCCGGGGGGCGCGACGGCCAGCAGCGCCTTCAGGTCCTCCCCGGCCTCGGTGAGCCGGTCGCCGAGGTGGGGTTCGATCAGCTTGCCGACCCGGCGCGCCGCCAGGGAGACCATGGGCTCCGACAGCTCGCCGCTCACCACCGAGGTGACCCGGTCGACAAGCTCGTGAGCCTCGTCCACCACGACCACGTCGTGCTCGGGCAGCAGGGGGAAGTCCTCCATCGCGTCGATCGCCAGCAGCGCGTGGTTGGTGACGACGACGTCGGACTCACCGGCCCGGGCCCGGGCCAGCTCGGCGAAGCACTCCATCCCGCTCGGACACCGCGTGGCGCCCAGGCACTCCCGGGCGCTCACCGAGAACTGCCGCCAGGCCTGCTCGTTGACGCCGGGCACGAGCTCGTCGCGGTCGCCGGTCTCGGTCTCCTGGGCCCACTCCTGGATGCGCTGGACCATGCGCCCGGTCAGGCTCACCTCGCGCGGGTCGAAGAGCTGGTCCTGCTCGTCGTCGGGCCACCCCGCGCTGGCCTTGTAACGGCACAGGTAGTTGCGGCGGCCCTTGAGGATCGCGAACGTGGGCGCGTGCGGGAGCTGCGGGGCGAGCGCCTCGGCGAGCCGGGGCAGGTCGCGATCGACGAGCTGGCGCTGGAGCGCGATGGTGGCGGTGGAGACGACCACGGCGCCCTTGGAGGTCATCGCGTGGCGGATCGAGGGGATCAGGTAGGCCAGGGATTTGCCGGTGCCCGTGCCGGCCTGGACGGCCAGGTGGTCACCCGACTGGATGGCGTGCTGCACCGCCTGCACCATCGTGATCTGGCCGGAGCGCTCCACACCGCCGACGGCCTCGACGGCGGTGCTCAGCAACTCCTCCACCGGCGGCAGATCCGCCTTCGGGGAAACGTCTTCGGCTGGGGCGATGGACTCGGTCGGCACGACAGCCAACCGTACCCGCTCCGCCCGACAGGCGCGGCTGGCTCCGCCGAGTCACCGGCCGAACGCATCCCGGAATTCGGGAACCCGGAGCTTGACTCCCATGGCAAACTGGCTGGATCATCCGGCTCACCGACCCCGTGAGATCAAAGAAGATCTCCCCGTCTGGTGTCATAGTGACGGAAGATGGGGACGGAAAGACCGGTTCGGTAGAGTTTCCCGAGGTCGAGTGGACGAATAAAGGCTGGTTAAAGCACTATGTCCTCCATGTCGGAAGTTGTCCCGTTGCCGTCGTTTGGCGAGGTGTTCTTTGACGAGCGTGGCCAGGAGCGGGTGCTCCGGGTCACCTGGCACGAAGGCACGCTGGTGCTGAGCTTGTGGCGCGGCGAGATGTGCAGCGCCAGTTTCCGCATGCCCATGCAGGACGTGGGCCGCCTGGTGGACACCCTCGACGAGGGTTTCGTCGAGGCCGGCGGCCAGTATCCCGACGAGGTCGGCGAGCAGCACCTCCACGTGGCCGACCACCAGGAGCACGGGGAGTTCCCCGGCACCGGGCAGTACGCCCGGCCGCGCCCCGAGGACTACGCCCAGCAGCAGTACGCCGACCCGGCCGCGCCCCAGATCCAGCAGCAGTACGCCGACCCGGCGGCGACCCAGATCTCGCCTGTGCCCGAGGAGCCGCGCCAGGTTCCCGCCCTCGGCCCCAACGACGTGCTCGTCGCGCGGGGCGCGGTGCCACCCCTGGACCGACCCCAGGACCGCGCCGCCACCGGGTACGGCCCCGCCGACGTGGTGCCGCGGGAGAACATGATCGTGGGCGACTCCCTGCCCTACGGGCAGCCCTCGCCGGCCGAACCGCTCGGGTCCGGTTCCGGGGAGCCGCTGTACCAGATGCCCGGCGCCCCCTACGCGTCCCCGCAGCCGGTGGACCCCTTCGCCGCGCAGGCGCAGCAGCCCGATCCGTACGCCGTGCCGTCCTCGCAGCCGGCGGACCCGTTCGCCGCCGCGCAGGCGCAGCAGCCGGATCCGTACGCCGTGCCGTCCTCGCAGTCGGTGGACCCGTTCGCCGTCCCGGTCACCCGGCAGCAGCCGGTGGACCCCTTCGCGCCGCACGTCGAGCAGTTCCCGTCCTCCGCCCACCAGCCGCACCCCGACCCCTACGCGACCCAGGGGCAGCACTCCACCGACCCCTTCGGGTTCGCGGCCCAGCAGCAGCAGTCCTCCTACGGGGCCCCACGGTCGGACGCCTACGGCTATCCCGCCCCCGCCCAGCCCGACCCTTACGCGTTCGGGACCCAGCAGGCCGCCCCGCAGCCTTCCCACCAGGCCGGTCACCCGGCCGACCTGCGTGATCTGTACGGCTCCCCGCCCGCCTACGATCAGAACGTGGACCCCTCCGACCCGCTGGGCCTGCGCGGTCAGCAGGCCGAGCAGCCGATGCCGCGCCCCTATCTCCAGGACCCGCCGCACTCCACCGGCGAGCGGCTCCGTCCCGAGCCGCGCTACGACGAGCAGCGCTACGACGAGCGGCGGCACGAGGATCGGGGCGAGCGCCGCGACTGGTGATCGGAGGAGCGGCGCCCGAGGCGATGAGCACAGCACTGTGAGGGGTCCCATACGCTGATCACTCGTAATCGGGTGGGAGTGGGATGAACCAAGCGTCAGTGCTGCAGATGCTGGTGGTGCCGGTCATCGCGATCGCGGTGGCCGCGGTGGCCAGGCGCAAGAGATGGCCGGTACCCCTGCTGCTGGTGCTGGCCGGCCTGGTGCTGTCGCCGCTGGTGCCGCAGTACGAGCTGGATCCCGAGCTGGTCCTGCTGGTGTTCCTGCCGCCGTTGCTCTACTCCGCCGCGATCGACAGCTCCTACCTGCGGCTCAAGGCGGTGCGCAGGCCGGTCGCGCTGCTGTCGGTCGGCCTGGTGCTGTTCACCACCCTGGTCATCGGCTGGGTCACCCATCTGCTCATCCCGAGCCTGCCGCTGGCCGCCGCGTTCGCGCTCGGCGCGATCGTGGCGCCGCCGGACGCGGTCGCCGCGGTCGCGGTGGCCCGCCGGCTCGGGTTGCCCCGCAAGGTGGTCACGATCCTGGTGGGGGAGAGCCTGTTCAACGACGCCACCGCCCTCACCGCCTACCGGGTGGCCATCGCCGCCGCGATGGGAGCCGGGATCACCTGGCCGGACGCGGCGGGCAGGTTCCTCTACTCGGCGCTGGGCGGCGTCGTGGTCGGCGTCGTGCTCGCGTGGGTCCTCGCCCGGGGGCTGGCGCTCCTGCGGGACGCGCTCGTCGAGAACACCGTCATGCTGCTCATCCCGTTCGCCGTCTATCTGGCGGCCGAGAGCGTGCACGTCTCCGGTGTGATCGCCGTGGTGATCGTCGGCCTCTACATCGGCCACCGGATGCCCAGCGCGGGCTTCGGCACCCGGATCCTGTCCGACGCCGTCTGGCGGGTGGTGGACTTCTTCCTGGAGTCGGTGGTGTTCGTGCTGATCGGCCTGCAGCTCTGGCCGATCATGAAGGCGCTGGAAGGGGCGGACCCGTGGAAACTGGCGGGAATGGCCCTGGCCGTTTTCGCCGCCGCGGTGCTCGCCAGGGTCGTCTGGGTCGTGCCCAGCATCTACCTGCCCAGAGTCCTGTCCAGGAAGGTCCGCGACCGCGAGCCCCACGCGCCGTCCTGGCAGAACGTGGTCATCGTGAGCTGGGCGGGCATGCGCGGCGTCGTCTCTCTCGCCGCCGCCTTCGCCCTCCCGGCGGGGTTCCCCGGCCGCGACACGTTGCTCTTCCTCACCTTCGTGGTGGTGATCGGCACCCTGCTGATCCAGGGGATGTCCTTCCCGGCGCTCATCCGCCGGTTGAAGATCTCCAACGAGCAGGAGATCTACACCGACAACCTCGCCGAGGCCGCCGCCCAGCAGGCGGCCGCCGCCGCCGGGCTGGCCCGCCTGGAGGAACTGGTGGCCGAGGGCGTCGCCGACGTCCACGAAGAGGTGGTGCAGCAGCTCATGTCACGCTCCGAACGCCGGGCGCTCACCGCGTGGGAACGCCTCGGCGGCGGTACGGGTCCGGAGGGGGAGGAGACGCCGAGCACCGTCTACCGGCGGCTGCGCAGGGAGATGCTGGCGGCCGAGCGCGTGGTGTTCGTACGGCTCCGCGACGAGGGACGCGTCGACGACGAGGTGCTCCGAAGGGTCATGCAGGAGCTCGACTTCGAAGAGGCGACCCTCGAACGGGTCTAGCCGATGATGTTGTCGACGTAGCACCACCGCCAGTCCTCGCCCGGTTCGAACGAGGCCACGACCGGGTGGTCGATCTCCTTGGCGTGGGCGGTGGCGTGCTTGCCGGGCGAGGAGTCGCAGCAGCCGACGTGCCCGCAGGACAGGCACTTGCGCAGGTGGACCCAGCGCGTGCCGGCGCTGAGGCATTCCTCGCATCCCTCGGGGGTGCGAGGGAGCGGGTCCTGGGCCTGAGCGAGATGCTCGCAGGTAGACATGTTCTCCCCTTGTATGGATGTCGCGTGGCGATCGTACGAGCAGGGCCGCGGTCAACGAGATCGTCCACGACGGCGACGCCGCTGCGCGGTGTCCGGCCGCCGGTGTCCGGCCGGCCCCGACATGACGCGATCCCGCGAACGCGGCGGGCAGAACCACCTTACTCGGCGCGCCTCGGGCCGATCGGACGCGTGCGAGGGCGCCTGCCGTACCGGCTCGTTGGGTAGGGTCGGGGCATGCGACCCCTTCCGCGACGAATCCCCGCTCTCGCCGCCTCCGCGCTGGCCGCTGTCCTCATCACCACCGGATGCTCGGAGATCCAGCAGGTGAGCGAGGGCGTCGACAAGGCGCAGCAGTGCCTGCAGGCCGCCGGCATCGTCACCGACACCGTGCAGAAGATCACCGGTCTGATGGACGATCCCGCGGCCATGGAGAAGGCGCTGAACGACGGCGCCGCCAAGCTGGGCGACCTGGCCGACAAGGCGGCCAACACCACGCTCAAGGAGGCCGCCGACTCCGTGGCCAAGGACCTGGAGAAGCTGAACGTCAGCAACGCCAACGAGGCCGTCGACGCGGGGCAGAAGGTCGCGACCGACTCGGTCAAGTGGGTCGAGCGGCTCACCGGCGCCTGCAGTTGAGGCCCTGCTCAACCCAGCTTCTCTAGGGGAAATGTGGTTGAAATAGCGTCGTTTCCATGGACAGCCCCGGCAACGAACCGGACCCTCGGTTCACGCTCGCGAACGAACGCACCTTTCTGACCTGGCTGAGCACGTCGCTCGCGCTGAGCGCGGGCGGCGTCGCCATGGCCGCGGTCTCCGAAGACGTCTTCGTGCCCTGGATGCGAACCGTGCTCGCGCTCGGCCTGGTGTCCCTGTCGGCCCTGTCGGCCGCGATGGCCTATCCCCGCTGGCGCCGCGTCCAGCGCGCCCTGCGCAGCGCCGCCCCGCTCCCGCCCCCGGCCATCGCCCCGCTGCTGGGATACGGCGTGGCGGCCGTGGCCGTGCTCGCCATGGTCCTCATCCTGCTGGGCCGATGAAGCCGCCGTGGGATGAGGGCCTGCAGAGCGAGCGGACCCGGCTGGCCTGGGCTCGCACCGCCGCCGTGCTGGCCGTCAGCGGGCTGGGCGCCGCGGGTCTCGGGCTGCGCACCGGCATTCCCCTGATCGCCGTCGTCCCCTTCGCCCTGGCGGCCCTGTGCGGCGCGCTCCTGCTGGCCCGTTCGGGCGTCCGTTACCAGCGCGTTCAGCACGCCCTGCACGAGGGCAGCCCCCTCGACGAGCAGGCCGACGTCGTCATCGCCTGGATGGGCACGCTGGCCGCCGCCGCCGGAGCGGCCGGGTTCGTGCTCACCCGCTAGTCTCCGCATCGGAGGAGCCGGTGGGCGAACGGCTCAGTTTCGTACACATGTTTCCCCGGTTGACCGCTGCTCGATGGGATAACTTCTCCGAATTAGATAAAAATGCGGCAGGATATCGCAGCATGTCCCGCTTCGATGATCTGCCCGGTTACGCGGCGTCGATCGCTCCTCTGATCGACGCCGTTCACCTCGGTGTCCACGTCGCGAGCCGGCCGCTCGGCCGGGAGCTCATCGAGCGGTCCGGGCTGCATGTGGATCTGCTGATCGATCTGCGTTACGTGCTCCCCGTCCGGCCGCTCACCCCCGAGGGGCTGGCCGCCCTCTACCGCTACAACCCCTTCGACGACGCCGAGATCGGCCTGCAACTCGCCCAGGGCGCCCTCGTCCTCGACGACGGCGGCCTGCTGCACGCCACGGACAGGGCGCTGGCGTTCGTCAAGGACCTGTACGAGGTGCACGCGGCGGTGACCGGCCGGATGTGGGCGGCCCACACCGACCGGCTGCCGGAGCTCGCCGACTTCGCCGGGCGGCTCCTGACGGCCGGCGCCGGCAGCGGTGGCACGGCCTTCGCCCAGGCCTCGCCGCCCCACGAGCCGGAGGGGACGCCGGCGGGGGTGCTGCTGTTCAACCGGCTGGCCGCGCTGCGCTACCACCGCGCCGACGTGCACGCCGCCGCCTGGCGGGACGCCGGTCTCACCGCCGCCCAGATCGTCACCCTGACCTCGGGACCCGTCCGCAACAGGATCGAGGCCGAGACCAACCGGCGGGCGGCCCTGCCGTACGAGACCCTGAGCACGCGGGAGCGGCAGGCGCTCCTGGTGGGCCTGAGCATCCTGGACCAGGCCTGAGGACGGCCGGAGCCCGTCCTCGTGGTCCGGGCCGCCCTAGGACTCGGCGCCCAGGGCCACGGTCTCGGCGACCTCGGCGTGGCGTTCGGTCTCTTCGGCGGCGAAGCGCTCGGCGTCGAGCTTGTCGGCGATCTCCTCGTCCTGCCTCATCAGCGTGTCCAGGCTCTGACCCGCCATGTCCAGGACGCCCATGTCGGCGTAGGCCTGCTGGAGGCGGGGGCTCCACAGGCCGATGTCCTTGACGCACGGGACGATGCGGCTGAACAGCAGGGAGCGGAACAGCTTGAGGTATTCGGAGTGGTCGACGGCCTCCATGGCCTCCGCGACCTCGGATTTGTTCAGGCCGATGGTCTCCCACGTCTCCCGCCCGCGCAGCCGGTCGCGCATCAGGTAGCAGCCCTCGATGACGAAGTCCTCGCGCTCGCGCAGTTCGGCCTCGCTGAGCTGCCGGTAGTAGTCGCGCAGCGCCATCCGGCCGAAGGCCACGTGCCGGGCCTCGTCCTGCATCACGTAGGCGAGGATCTGCTTGGGCAGCGGCCTGGTGGTGATGTCGCGCATCACCCCGAAGGCGGCCAGGGCCAGGCCTTCGATGAGCACCTGCATGCCGAGATAGGGCATGTCCCAGCGGGAGTCGCTCAGCGTGCTGTCCAACAGCGCCTTGAGGTGTTCGTTGATGGGGTAGGCGAGGCCGACCTTCTCCTGCAGGAAGCGTGCGTAGGTCTCGGCGTGCCGGGCCTCGTCCATGGTCTGTGTGGCGGCGTAGAACTTGGAGTCGAGGTCGGGAACCGACTCCACGATCCGGGCCGAGCAGATCATCGCGCCCTGCTCGCCGTGCAGGAACTGGGAGAACTGCCAGGCCGCGCCGTGCAGCCGGACGTCCTGCCGCTGCTTTTCCCCCATCCGGTCCCACAGCGGAGTGCCGTGGATCGCGATGGTGTCGTCGGGGATGCCGAGCACGTTGTACGGATCGACCTCAAGGCTCCAGTCGATGCGTTTGACGGAGTCCCACTGCTTGTCCTTGCCCTTCTGGTAGAGGGCGAGCATGCGGTCCCTGCCGTCGTCGTACTCCCACGTGAAGCGAGCGGCTCCGGCCGCCTCGACATCCCACGTGGAAAGCTCGGCCGGGATCGTGTAGAGATCATGGGTCGACATGCGGCCTCCAGAGACGTACACCGTACGTACACCAGCGAGCGTCGCACGTACGGTGTACGTGCGTCAAGGTGGGGACACAATGGCGGTATGCCTGCTGAGCCACTGTCCCGTCCGCGAATCGTCGCCGCGGCCATCGACCTGATCGAGCGTGAGGGCGCCGACGCTGTCTCCATGCGCAGGATCGCGGCCGGTCTGGGCGTGGGCGTGATGTCGTTGTACAACCATGTGCCCAACAAGTCCGCCCTGCTCGACGGGGTGGCCGAGACCGTGCTGGCGCAGATCGAGTTCGCCGACGACCCGGACGCCCACTGGACCGACCGCGTGCGGATGCAGGCGCTCGCGTTCCGGCAGATCGCGCACCACTATCCCCGCTGCACGATGGTGGTGGTCAGCCGCCAGCTGCAGTCGACCGCGGGACTGTTGCCGGTGGAGCGGGCGCTCGCCACGCTGCGCAGCGCCGGGTTCGACGGGCGCGACGCGGTCCGCATCCTGCGCGTGTTCATCGCCTACATCGTGGGCTCGCTGCTGCGGGAGGTGGGGGTGACCCCGACCTTCGCCCCGGTGCACCGGCCCGACGTGGCGGTGGAGAACGTCGATCCTCTACTGTTCCCGCAGGTGAGCGGGCTGGCTCCGGAGCTGGTCGACTGCGACCCCGAGGCGGAGTTCGAGTTCGGCCTGGAGATGTTCATCCAGGCGATAGCCGTGCAGCTGAAGAGGTGACGTCCGGGACTCGCGAGTCCCGGACGTCTGAGGAGTGTTCCCTTCCCCTGGACACTCCTCCGGAGATCAGTACCAGTTACTCGACTGGAAATGACCCCATGCGCCGCACGGTGACCCGTAGCGGCTCTTGATGTAGCGAAGACCCCAGCTGATCTGGGTGATCGGATTCGAGCGCCAGTCCCCGCCGCTGCCGCTCATCTTCGAGCCCGGCAGTGCCTGGGGGATGCCATAGGCCCCCGAGGAGGCGTTTTGCGCCTGGTGGTTCCAGTTGCTCTCCCTGGTCCAGAGACTGTCCAGGCAGCGAAACTGGCTGTGGGACCACATGCGGCGGGAGACGAGGCGAAACGCGATCGCCTTGTTCCTGCTCTTGGTGGTCGCGGCGGTCGATACGACCTTCTTGGGCCGGGCCTGGGTGAACCAGGTGCCCCGGTGCACGATCATCTTCGCCAGCCCTTTCCCGGCCGGCTCCGCGATCCGCTCGGCTCGCCCGATCGCCGCGGGTCCGACCACGGTCGAGGCGGCGATCATGGTGGCAACTGTGTTCCGCAGGACGCGGTAGCTGTTCATGTTGATCCTTGTCCGCTGGCCGCGTGCGGGAGGTGCGTGAGGGGCGCAGACCCCTTACGCACCGGACGATCCGGCGCCCGTGGCTCGGACGTGGAATGCCCGCGCGGTCCCGCCGGCCCGTTTCCGGCATGGGACACCGCGACGTTTTCTCTAGGGCGCTTTCTAGTACGCGAGGCGAGCGCCGGGCGGTGGCTGTGACACGCCGTGGAAAGGTGTTTGCCCGATCTTCGTGGCCTACGGGTGGTTCGGCGGGTTCCGGCTTACCACGAGCGGGACGCCTATGCGGGGGGAGGAGGCGAAAATCACCCCGGCATGGGGTTTGGATCTAATACCAGCCGCGTGAGCGGAAGTGCGCCCATGCTCCGCACGGCGAGCCGTAGCGCGTTTTGATGTAGGACAGGCCCCATTTGATCTGGGTTCTGGGGTTGGTGCGCCAGTCGCGTCCGGCGCTGGCCATCTTGCCGCCGGGCAGCGCCTGGGGGATGCCGTAGGCGCCGGAGTAGCGGTTGTGCGCTCGGTGGTTCCAGTTGCTCTCCCGGGTCCAGAGCAGGCTGAGGCAGCCGAACTGGCTCTTGGTCCAACCTCGCGCGGACACCATGGGCGCCGCGATGGCCTTGTTGCCCTGCCGCGCGGAGGAGGCGTGGGCGGCCGTGGCGGTGGTGCTGACGGCGAGCGCCGAGGTGACCAGCAACACGCTGGTACGGCGTAGCGTCGGCATAGGGGATTGCCTTTCGCTGGGATCGAGGGACGGCCGCCACGATGCCGCAGCGATTCCCCGACGGGCCAGTCGACAGCGCTTGTCGAGGTCTCTGTCAAAGATCGGTTAGAAAAGGATCACGTGCCTGGTGAGGGGTTCGGCGTCTCACCTATGGCGTCCATCACATTTCACTTCTTGGACCGCATAACTCTCAAACGTGACAAGCCGATTAGGGTGCAGGCCATGAACATTCGTGATATCCCTGTCCGCACCCTCGCCGACGCGCCCACCACTTTGGCCGAGCTGGCCGGCGACAAGGCCCTGCTGATCGTCAACGTGGCCTCCCGGTGCGGTCTCACCCCGCAGTACGCGGGCCTGGTCCGGCTTCAGCAGACCTACGCCGACAGGGGGTTCACCGTCGTCGGCGTCCCCTGCAACCAGTTCATGGGCCAGGAGCCGGGCAGCGCGCAGGAGATCCAGGAGTTCTGCTCCACCACCTATGGCGTGGACTTCCCGCTGCTGGCCAAGGCCGACGTCAACGGCGAAGACCGGCACCCGCTCTACGCCTCGCTCACCCCGGTCCCCGACGCCGACGGCGAGGCCGGGGACGTCCGGTGGAATTTCGAGAAGTTCCTCGTCTCGCGGGAGGGGGAGGTGTCGGCCCGCTTCCGCCCGGCCACCGAGCCCGGCGACCCGGCCGTCATCGCGGCGATCGAGAAGTCCCTCTAGGGGCGCAGCTGCCCCTGACGATCAGTTCGGTGGGCAGCAGCACGCTGCGCGGACGCCGGCCTCCGGCGCGCAGCACCAGCTCGGCCGCGCGGTAGCCGATGTCCTGGGCGGGCTGGGCGATCACGGTCAGCGGCGGGGAGCACAGCTCGGCCCACGGCACGTCATCGAACATGATCAGCGACAGGTCCCTGGGCACCCGCAGGTCCAGCTCCCGTGCGGCGAGCACGGCCGCCTCGCCCAGCAGGTTGCCCCCGGCCAGCACGGCGGTCAGGTCGGGGCGGCGCTGGAAGAGCCCGGCGGCGGCCGCGTAGGCGGAGTCACGGCTGCCGCGCGCGGAGACGATCAGCTCCTCGTCCACGAGCGCGCCCAGCGCCTGGCGGAAGACCGACAGGCGCTGCTGCTGCCCCGGGCCGCCGAGATAGGCGATGCGGCGGTGGCCCAGTCCCGTCAGGTAGTCCACCGCGGTCCGCACCCCCGCGCGGTCGTCGGCCAGGACCGCGGGCACGTCGTCGCGCCCGGCCGCGAGCCGGTGCGCGAAAACCGTGGTGAGCCCGGCCCGCAGGGTCGGCGCCCAGGTCTCCCCGTCACCGGTGGGGACCGCGATCGCCCGGTCCACGCCCTGCTCCAGCAGCATGCCGATCAACTCGGCCTCGCGCTCCGCGTCGTCGCCGGTCGCCCCCAGGATCACCGGCTCGCCCGCCGAACGCGCGCAGGCGAGCACGCCGTCGGCCAGGCGGCCGTAGAAGGTGTCGGTGATGTCGGGCAGCAGCAGCCCGATCCCGCCGGAACGCTGCTGGCGCAGGTTGCGCCCGAGGGCGCTGGGCCGGTAGTCGAGCTGGGCGGCGACGGTCAGCACCCGCTCCCGGGTCCCGGGGCTCGCCGAGCCGCCGGACAGAACCCGCGACACCGTGGCGACCCCCACCCCCGCCGCCTCGGCGACATCCTTGATGGTCGTACGACGCATGTTCATGGAAACGATTCCATCATGTTTTCCGTGACCGTTCCAGCGCGAAGCGATAACGGCGGCCCTGCTGACAAGGAAGAATCAAACCAACCCTTGACACGGATGTCCGTTTCCGGTGAGATGCATGAAAACGTATCCACATCGGGTGAACGCGGGGTTGGCCCGAGGCGCTAAGGACATCCATGGCATCCATCGTTCTCAGCAACGTCGACAAGATCTACGCAGGTGGCGTAAAGGCCGTGAACAGCCTCAACCTTGAGATCAGGGACGGGGAGTTCATGGTGCTGGTCGGCCCGTCCGGCTGTGGCAAGTCCACCGCCCTGCGCATGATCGCCGGCCTTGAGGACATCAGCGGCGGCGAGATCGCCATCGGCGACCGGGTGGTCAACCACCTGCCTCCGAAGGACCGCGACATCGCCATGGTCTTCCAGAACTACGCGCTCTACCCGCACATGACGGTCGAGGAGAACCTCGCCTTCGGCCTGAAGCTCCGCAAGATGCCCAAGGCCGAGATCTCCAAGCGGGTCAACGAGGCCGCCAAGATGCTCGGCCTGGAGCAGTACCTCAAGCGCAAGCCGGCCGCCCTGTCCGGTGGTCAGCGCCAGCGTGTCGCCATGGGTCGCGCCATCGTGCGTGAGCCGCAGGCCTTCCTCATGGACGAGCCGCTGTCCAACCTGGACGCCAAGCTCCGCGTCTCCATGCGCGCCTCCCTCAACACCCTGCACGAGCGCCTGGGCGTGACCACGGTCTACGTCACCCACGACCAGGTCGAGGCGATGACCCTCGGCGACCGCGTCTGCGTCCTGCGCGACGGCCTGCTCCAGCAGGTCGACACCCCGCAGAACCTCTTCGACAGCCCGGTCAACCTCTTCGTCGCCGGTTTCATGGGCTCCCCGTCGATGAACTTCGTCAACGCCGAGCTGGTGCGCGGTGACGGCGGCGCGTCCGTAGCCTTCGCCGGCTTCAATCTGCCGGTGCCGGCCGAGACCTTCACCGAGAAGCCCGGCCTCGACCAGTGGTTCGGCAAGAAGATCATCCTGGGTATCCGTCCCTCCGACTTCGACGACGCCGTCGCCGCCAACGGCTCCGCCGGTGGCTGGACCCGCCTGCAGGTCCGCGCGGAGGTCACCGAGGAGCTCGGCTCCGAGATCAACGTCCTGTTCCTGATCGACGCCCCGCCGGTCCAGCACCAGGACACCGTCGCCGCGGCCGACGCCGGCGACGACGAGGAGGCGACGCTCCCGCTGGTGGGCGACAAGTCCCTGTGGACCGCCCGGGTCAACTCCCGCAGCCACGTCCGCCCGGGCCAGAACATCGAGCTGGTCGTCGACACCCACAACCTGCACTTCTTCGACCCGGTCTCGGGTCTGGCGATCGGCCACCACGCCAACGTCCGCGTCTGACCAACCCCGTAACACGAACGGGCCCGCGCCACGACCCCTCCCGTGGCGCGGGCCTTTTCGTGTGCGCTCCTTCGGAGTGGCTCGGTAAGCAATGACCGGTTTTGTCGTTATTAATGATGCCTAACGTTGAAGATCCAGTCTAAATGGACAATTTGCCTCTAAATTCAGCGGTTTCCGATTTACGGTGATGGTCGTTACCGTTTACTGAATTCATCGGCGTGTAGCCGTTCCGGGCGGCGGGGTATCTGATGAATGCCTCTGCCATAGCGGGGTGAAAGTAGAATCCGGTCCCCCGGACTCGCGAACGACACGGGAATCAGATGAACTCACACATCGGAAAATTCGCCTCCGGCCTTCGCGCGGGAAAGCGCATCCTGAACATCGCCGCCGCCACGACACTGGTCGGAGCGGGCCTGGCCCTTTCCTACCAGGCGTCGGCCGGCGCCGTCACGGTTAAACCGGCGGCCGTCCAGTCCTACGGGCATCTCACCGGAGTGGGATTCCGGAGCTTCCTGCTCTGTGGAGGCGGGGGGCACTGCGGGCACAACTGGTGGGGCGCCTGCGCCCACAACTGCGGCGGCGGCTGCCACTGCCATGACGGCCATGACGGCAGGCGCGGCAGGCGCGGCCGCCAGGGCGTGCAGGGAGTGCAGGGACGGCAGGGGCCGCGCGGACCGCAGGGCGTACAGGGCCCTCAGGGACCCCAGGGGCCGGCGGGACGCAACAACGGCATCGACACGGCGTTCCAGGGTAACAACAAGTTCATCGGCCGGGTGGTGAACGGGACGGCGCTCATCCGCGACCCGCGGACGACGCCTCCCTGGAACAACATCTCGACGCTGGCCGGCTTCCCCAGCGGGGCGACCGACATCTCCCTGGCGGTCATGGGCAACACCCTCCACGTCACGGTGCTGGGGGCCGGTGGCGAGGTCAGGCAGACGCAGTGCACGCTGAACCCCACACCGGGAACCGGCAACAACCCGGCGTGGCCCGGTAACTGCACCGCCTTCGAGAACCTCACGCCGCCGCTCTGAGCTCAGACGACGAGCCGTTGAGCTGACACAGACGCGCCGTGCCCGGGATCTCCCGGGCACGGCGCCGCCGTCTCCGGCGGCCCTTCGGGGCCTGTTCGATGTCTCTTCGGTGGGGCGGCTCCTCCTACCGGCGGCGGCCGAGGCGGCGGGAGACCTCGCCGGCCAGGCCCCTGGGCACCAGCCTGCCGGCCGCCACGATGACCTTGTAACGAATGTCCGGGATGCTCACCCGCCGGCCGAGGGCCAGATCCCGCATCGCCTCGTTCACCACGTCATCGGCCGACAACCACAGGAAACCGGGGATGCCGGAGACGTCCATCGAGGCGCGGTCGTGGAACTCGGTCCGGACGAACCCCGGGCACAGGGCCATCACCCGCACGCGGGTGCCGGTCAGCTCGGCGGCGGTGGACTCGCTGAAATTGACCACCCACGCCTTGGAGGCGCTGTAGGTGCCCCGGGTGAAGAACGCCGCCACCGACGCCACGTTGACGACCGCGCCCCGGTCGCGCTTCTTCATCCCCGGCAGCGCCGCCAGCGTCAGCCGCAACACCGCCTCGCAGTGCACTTTCAGCATCCGCAGCTCGTCGGCGACCGGAACCTCGAGGAAGGCGCCGGGGTGGCCGAAGCCGGCGTTGTTGACCAGCAGGTCGATCCCCTCGCGCAGCCGTCCCTCGACCGCCGTCAGACCTTCCTCGGCGGCCAGGTCGGCGGGGAGCACCTCGGCCTTCACCCCGTAGCGCAGGCGCAGCTCCTCGGTGAAGGCGGACAGGCGGCTCTCGTCGCGGGCGACCAGGACGAGGGAGAATCCGTCGGCGGCCAGGCGGCGGGCGAACGCGGCGCCGATGCCGGCGGTCGCTCCAGTGATCAGTGCGGAAGGCACGCCTGAAGTCTAGGGAGCGCCTCGCCCGGCCGGGTAACCTCCCGCCGGTTTTCCCGTTTCACCATTTGTCCTACTTTCGGGGAAGCAGTGCTGGAATGTTCTGCTGGCGGCGATTGTCAATCGTCAACATATGGAGAACAGTCCGTGATCCTTCGGTAAGAGCGGTGCGCTGAACGGGGCGTCCCAGGCTGAGAAGGATATAACGGGTTCCGTGGACATGTCGCTCGTATTCCGGGCGTCATTTCCCATGGCCTGAATCATCGCCACGGGGGAGAGTTTGGAATGGCTGGAAAAAGAACGACGTCTATTCTTCTGGCGGCGGCGATCGGGGGTGGATTCATGCTCGCGACCGCTACGGCGGCGACCGCCGAAACGGGGCTGTCGGCATCCGGGTTCGTCGTCGCGCCGCCCTACCCGCCGCATCCGATCAACAACAATAACAACAACAACGGCGCCGACCCGTTCGATCCGTCCGACCCGGACGATTTCGACTGCGGCGACGAGTGCTGCGACGACGGGTGCGGACCGATCGCCGAAGAGGTGACCGAGGAACTGCCGTTCACCGGAGCGCCGGTGGCGACCGTCGCCGCGCTGGGCGGTGGTCTGCTGGCCGCGGGAGCCGCCACGCTGATCTCCGTACGGCGTCGCCGATCTTCCAGTGGCGCCTAGAAAACATCGCCGAGTCGCCATGATCGGCCTGCTGGCCCCCGTCGCCGTGGTGACACTGGCCGGGGGCTGGTCGGCCCATCTGGGCCTGAGCGTACGGGACCATCTGGAGGCGACCAGGGACGCGCTGCTCCGGTTGCGCGCGGCGACGAGCACGCGCGATCCCGCCCTGATGGCCGGCGCGCTCGCCGACGCCCAGCGGCACGCGGCCGAGGCGCGACGGCTCACCGGCGGTCCGGACTGGTCGGTGATCGCCTATGCCCCGGTGGTGGGAGACGGCGCGACGACCGTGCGGGGGCTGGCCGAGAGCGCCGCGGAGTTGACGGACGTGCTGGCCGCCGTGCAGCGAGTCGGCGCGCCGTTCATCACCGCGACGACACACTCCCTGAACAGGCTGCCGCGGACGCTGGCCGACCTCGACGCGGCGGCGCCGGTCCTGGACGACGCCGCGACCCGGCTCGCACGGGTGAGCTCACGGCTGGCGGACACTCCGGCGGACACCGGTGTCGGTCCGCTGGACCAGGCGCGCGGTACGGCGCTGCAGGAGGTCGACCGGCTGCGGGGCTGGCTCGGCGACGCGGCGAACGCCGCCGCCCTGCTGCCCCCGATGCTGGGCCGCGACGGCCCGCGCCACTACTTCCTGGCGTTCCAGACCAACGCCGAGGCCCGGGGGACCGGCGGCCTGGTCGGCGCGTTCGGCATCCTGCAGGCCGACCACGGCCAGGTCGACATCAGACGGCTGTCCTCCGACAGCGGGCTCGGCGCGAGCTCCGTTCCCATCGTCGACCACGGTCCCGGCTACCGCGCGCGTTACGGGCCGAGCGCGGCCAAGCTGCTCTCCATCTCCAACCTCTCCCCGCACTTCCCGTACGCCGCGGCCACCTGGACCGGGTTGTGGGAACAGCAGACGCGCCGGCGGCTGGACGGTGCCCTGGCGACCGACCCGGTCGGCCTGTCCTACCTGCTGCAGGTGATCGGCCCGGTCACCCTGCCCGGCGGTGAGGTGGTGACCGCGGAGAACGTCGTCGACCTCACCGAGCGCACCGCCTATGCCCGGTACACCGACCCCGTGGCGCGCAAGCGGTTCCTCATCAAGGTCGCCGGAACCGTCAGCGAGGCGCTGCCCACGGCCTTCGCCAAGCCTTCCGAACTGCTGCCCGTCCTGCTCCGCATGGTGGACGAGCGCAGAATCCAGGTTTGGAGCCGCAGGGAGAACGAGCAGGCGCGCCTGTCGACGACCCCCGTCGGCGGCGTGCTGCCGCAGCGGCCGGGACCGTTCGCCGGGCTGGTGGTCAACAATTCGGCCGGCGGGAAGCTCGACTACTACCTGAAGCGCTCCGTCGACTACGAACTGGGCCCGTGCCGGGGGGCGTTGCGCCCCACGACGGTGCGCGTGCGGCTCACCAACGACGTGCCCGGGGAGAGGCTGCCCACCTATGTCACCCAGAGGCTCGACTCTCCCAAGCGTCCCCACGCGGTCGGCTCCAACCTGCTGTGGGTGTCGCTGTACGCCGGGGTCGGCACGAAGATACGGGAGGCGCGGGTCGACGGCGACCTGTTCCCGGTCATCAAGGAGGCCGAACGGTCCCACCCCGTCTACTCCGCCCTGCTGGAGTTCGCCCCCCGGCAGTCGAGGACGCTGGAGTTCCAGCTGATGGAGCCCTCCTCCGGTGAGTCGCCGCTGGTTCCGATACAGCCGCTGGTCCGTCCCCAGCACACCCGGATCACTCAGGATTCGCGAGGCTGCGACTCCTGAGGGGCTCGGCCCCGGCCACGCGACGCCACCTCGATGAAGCCGTCCCGGCCCCGAGCGGTCGGGACGGCGTCGGGGCGGTGTCGGGGCGGATGGACGGGCTGCCCCGCCTCCGTCACCGGCGGCAGGCGAGCCTGCCGTGCCCCCGCCACCGGCAGCAAAGGGTAAAGAGCGGCGTGCCGTGAGCGGGCGCCCAGCGGGGGAGCTCTACCGTCGCGGCCATGGAGGGTTCACCCGAGGCCGCGCAGGCCGGCGTAAGCGTCGAGCCCGTGCCGCCATCCGGGCACGAGAGCTGTGGGCGGAGATGCTGGAGGGACGCGCGAGCGGTTCCCGCGTCGGGTGACGAGACCGGGTTCCGCATCCTGTACGTCTGCACGGGAAACCTCTGCCGCTCCCCCCTGGCGGAGCGGTTGACCCGGTCGGTCCTCGGGCCGTGTCCGTCGATTCAGGTGATCAGCGCGGGCACCCGCGCCGAGCCGGGGATGCCGATGGCCGAGCGCGCGCAGCGCGCGCTGATCAGGCTGGGAGGCGACCCAGGCGGCTTCATCTCACGCCGGTTGACCGCAGAACTGGTGGCCGCCGCCGATCTCGTGTTGACGGCCACCGCCGAGCACCGCGCCGAATCGGTGACCAAGCATCTCCCCGCGGCCACACGGGTCTTCACGATCGTCGAGTTCGGCGCGCTGGCCCGGGCCGTGTCGCCCGCCGCGGTCGCCTGTCACGACGATCCCGTACGGCGGGCTCACGCACTGATGGCCGAGGTGAGAGCGTTGCGGGGGCTGGTCCACGTGGACCAGCCCGACATCCCCGACCCTTACGGACGCTCCTGGTGGGCCCACCGGGCGGCGGGACGGGCGCTCGCGGAGGCGCTCGCCGTCCCGCTCCGGCTGCTCACACACCCGCCGGTGTCGTTTCCTTGACCTCGGTGACCTCGGCGTCGGACTCGTAGCCGTAGCCGTAGTACTGGCTGTTCCTGGTCGGCGCGAAGTTCAGGACGGCGCCCACCACGCGGGCGTTGATCGATGACAGCATCTCCGTGGCGCGCGCGATGTGCTCCCGCCGGGTCTTGCCGTACCGCGCGATGAGCAGCGTGCCGTCACAGATCGCCGCGAGCGTTGCCGCGTCGGTGATGGGCAGCAGCGGTGGCGCGTCGATGATCACCATGTCGTAGTCCTCGGTGAGCTGGGCGAGCACGGTGCGCATCCCACGCGAGCCGAGCAGTTCGCTCGGGTTCGGCGGTATCTGACCGCTCGGCAGGACCGACAGGTTCGCCTCGCCCCAGGTCTGGATGGTGTCCTGCAGCCGCGCCCTTTCGATCAGCACATCGGTCAGGCCCGTCGCGCCCTCGATGCCCAGATAGCGCGGAATGCTCGGACGGCGGAGGTCGCCGTCCACCAGGATCACCCGCCACCCGGCCTGCGCGAGCGTGATCGCCAGGTTGGCGGCCGTCGAGGACTTCCCCTCACCCGGCAGGCAACTGGTGAGCACCAGCGACTTCGGGTGCTGGTCGACGCCGACGAACTGCAGGTTGGTTCGGAGCGAGCGGAACGCCTCGGCCCTGGACGATCGGCCGCGGTTGCGGATGATCAGGGGCAGGCGCCGCGCGTCCCGCTCGTAGCCGATGGTTCCGAGGATCGAGGTGTTCGACGCCTGCTGCAGCACCTCCTCCGATTTGACGGTCGTGTCCAGACGGTCCCGCAGGAGGATCGAGCCGGTGACGACGAACAGCGCGATCATCAGGGCGAGCCCGAGGTTGACCAGTGGCCGGGGACTGACCGGCGACGTCGGGAGATCCGCCCGGTCCACCATCGTCACCTTGACGGTGGGGCGGCTGTTGGGAGTGGGCCGCTCGATCTCGTCGATCAGATTGGAGAACTCGACGCCCAGGGCGTTGGCCAGCCGCGTGGCGCGTGCGGGATCGGTGTCGGCGACGGTGGCCCGGATGAGCACGGTGGAGGGGATGGATTCCGCAGTGATGTTCCCCTGGAGGCGCTGGATGTCACTGTCCTCGGCGATCTTTTCGATCACGCGGCGGCTGGTCAGCAGTTCGGCGTAGGACTGCACGCGCTGCTGGGACAGCATCCCCGCCTGGTAGGCGGTGGAGAGGCTGCCCTCCCTGTCGTGACCGGAGACCAGCAGGGTGATCGTCGCGACGTATTTGGGCGGCGTGTTGGAGGTCACGACGAGTGACGCGGCCACCGCCAGGATCAGAGAGAAGAAGATGAGCAGCCAATTCCTGCGTGCGAGCCTTGTGTAGTAGAGCAGATCCACTGGATCATCGCCGCCCTTCGCGGATGTTCGTCGCATGGGCCTGGGATCGGCCTGACGGATAGACGTGCACTTTCTGTGGAAGGCCGATCAGCATGAGCGCCATCCCGATCGCGGCGATCGTCGCGAGGATCGGGGAGACCCAGCCCAGGGCCATCATCAGGCCGAGCGCGCCGCTGGCGGCCGCGACGGCGGCGAGCGTGAGGACCGTGAGCCTCGTGCTGAGGCCGAGCCGCCGCAGGCGGTGTGAAATGTGGTCGTTGCCGCCCTGGAGCAGCGGCCGGCCGGCCCGTTTGCGCGACAGGAACACGACCCCGGTGTCGACGGTCGCGATGAAGGTCGGCAGGAGCAGCCCCGCGACCATCGTGCCCGTGCTCCGCCCGGTCATCAGCAGGGCCGCTGAGCAGGCGAGGACGAATCCGATGAACAGCGATCCGGTGTCCCCCATGAATATCTTCGCGGGCGCCCAGTTGTGCACCAGGAAGCCCAGACTGGAGAGGGCCAGGGTCAGCAGGACCAGTCCGGTCGCCGGGTGGGCGTGCACGAAGGCCGTCCCCGCGAGGAAGGCGGCACTGACCGTCGCGATGGCCCCCAGGGCGCCGTCCATGTTGTCGAGCAGGTTGAACGAGTTCGTGATCACGACGATCCACAGGACGGTGAACGGAGCGTCCAGCCAGCTCCCGGTCAGCGGTGCCTGGACCCCGCCCAGCACGACCCCGCCGGCCGCCACCGCCTCGACCGCCAGCCGGGTGAACGGGGACAGTGACGAGAGATCGTCGACCAGCCCGAGCAGGGCCACCGCCATGGAGGCGATCATGATCGAGGTGGTCCGGAGATCGGTCAGGCCCAGGACGACGGCCGACGGAATGATCGTTCCCAGCATGACCGCGACGCCGCCCAGATAGGGGATGGGCCGGTCATGCGCCTTGTAGCCGCCCGGCCGATCGGTGAAACCCCAGCGCAGTGCGAGGCGCCCCAGCACCGGGGTGGCTCCGGCGGTCAGCAGGCAGCCGGTCGCGCTCGCGACGACAACGGTGGCGCCGTTCACCGCTGTGACGCCGCCAGATCGACGCGGGCCTCCGCGATGGTCTCGGTGAGGACGTCGTCGAGCGAGCGGCTCGGCACCCATCCGGTGAGCTCGCGGAGCTTCCTGGTGTTGGGGACCCGGCGAGTCATGTCCTCGAAGCCCTCCTCGTAGGCCTCGGCATAGGGGATCATGTCGATCCCGGCCGTGGTCCCGGTGAGGTCGATGATCAGCTTGGCGAGCTCCAGGATGCTGACCTCTTCGCTTGAGCCGACGTTGAAGGTCTGGCCGACCGCGTCGTCATGATCGAGAAGCTGGAGCAGCGCGTCGATCACGTCCCTGACATGGGCGAAACACCGGGTCTGTGTGCCGTCGCCGAAGACGGTGAGCGGGACGCCGGTGATCGCCTGCCGGATGAGACGCGGGATGACCATGCCGTAGGCCGGGCTCTGGCGCGGCCCCACCGTGTTGAACAGCCTGACGACGATCGTCGGCAGGCCGCGCTCCTTGTGGTAGGCGTTGGCCAGGATCTCATCCACGGCCTTGGCCGTGCTGTAGGCCCATCGCACCACCGCCGGACTGCCCAGAATGCGGTCGGACATCTCGGTGAGCGGTCCACCGGAGTTCTTGCCGTAGATCTCGCTCGTGCTGGTGAGAAGGATCTTCCGCCGGTAGCGGTGCGCCGCCTCGATGACGATCTCGGAGCCGCGGATGTTCGTCGTCAGGGAGCGCAGCGGCTGTTCGACGATCAGTTTGACCCCGACCGCGGCCGCGAGATGGACGACTACGTCACACTGGTGGACCAGCTCGTCGACCATGAGTTCGTCAAGGACTGAGCCGTGGACGACGTGCAGCCGGGGATGCCCGGCGGCATGGGCGAGGTTGGCCGTACGCCCGGTCGACAGATTGTCCAGGATCACGACGGAGTCACCGCGCGCGAGCAGCGCGTCGGTCAGATGAGACCCGACGAAGCCGCTCCCCCCGGTTATCAGGTAGGTGCTCCCTGCTGAGTTGCTCATCGGTCTCTCCCGATCTCATATGTGACAGGTGCTTGTGACGGCGCGGGCGCGACATCAGGCGCGCACGCCGGGCTTTCAGAGCGGCCGGGGTCCGAACTCATGGCCTTCTCGAACCAGGCGACGGTCATACCGAGCCCGTCGGCCAGCGATACGGGACGCACGCCGGGAAACAGGTCGGCGAGCAACCGGGGGGACGCCTGCGACTGGCGGATATCGCCTGTGCGGGGCGGGAGAAAGGCCGTCTCGACCGGCCGGCCGAGGATCGAGGCGAGGGCGTCTTTCAGGGTGAGCAGGGAGACACATGTGCCGAATGCCAGGTTCACCGGTTTCCTGCTCGTCACCCGGCGGACGATCGCGTCGACCAGGACGCCGACCACCGACCCCACGTAGGTGAAGTCACGGGCCTGGGCTCCGTCGCCGTAGATCGGCACTGGACGGCCCTGCAAGGCGGCGGACACGAAGGCCGGGATCACGGCCGCGTAGGCGTGGCCGGCGGCCTGCATGGGGCCGTAGACGTTGAAGAAGCGGAAAGGCAGAATCGGCAGGCCGAAGCTCTCCGCGTAGGCCAGGCCGTACGCCTCGGTCGCGAGCTTGCTGGCGCCGTACGGGCTGAGCGGCCGGGTGGCGAGGTCCTCGTGCTTGTGCTGCTCCGAGCAGTCGCCGTACACCGAGGACGACGACGCGAGGATCACGTGCGGCGCGGTCCGGCGGCAGGCCTCCAGGACGTGGAGGGTGCCCGTGGCGTTGACGGCGTGCGAGGCCAGCGGGTCCTTCAGGGACCGGGGCACGGAAGGCCGCGCGGCGAGGTGGACGACGTGGGTGGCGCCGGCGACGGCTTCGGCCAGGAGATCCCGCTCCAGGATGCTGCCCGTCACGAAGTCCACCCCGACGTCGTGGAGGTTGGCGGGATCGCCGCTGCTCAGGTCGTCCAACACCGTGATGTTCTCGACTTCGGGCCGGACTGCGAGCGCGCGGCACAGATTCGCGCCGATGAACCCCGCTCCACCGGTCACCAGGACTCTCATCTGTTCATCTCCCTATGATTTCTGTGGTGCCGAGGCGATCGCGGTGCCCTCTGCCCAGCGATCGGTAAAGGGCTTCGGTATCTGCGACGAGGCGTTCCACGTTGAACGAGGACCTGGTCCACTGGCGGGCCGCCTCGCCCATCCGGTGGGCGAGTGCGGAGTCGGAGAGCAGTTTGACGACGTGCTCGGCCAGTTCGTCGGCGGCGGTGCCGGCCAGCAGGCCGGTCTCCCCGTCCCGGACGATCTCGGCGACGCTTCCGACCCGGGTGGAGACGGCCGGGGTGCCGGCCATCCCCGCCTCGATGAGCGTGAGAGGAGTGCCTTCGTTGTCGGAGGTCAGCAGGATCACGTCGGCGGCGGAGTACACCGTCTCCACGTCCTTCCTCCAGCCGAGCAGGTGGAAGGCGTTCCGAAGCGGCCCGATGTCCCGCTCGACCTGCTCGTGCAGCTCGCCGCCGCCGCAGACGACGAAGTGGCAGCCGGGCACCTGCCTCAGCACGACACCGGCCGTGGCGATGAACCGGTCGGGCCGCTTCACCTGGGTGAGCCGGCCCACATATGCCACGACGGGCGCGTCGGGAGGGAGGCCCAGCGCGGTTCGGGCGGCCTCGCGGTCGGGGACCGGACCGAGCCGCACGCCGGGGGCGATCACGACGTACTGCTCCGGCCGGCCGATGCCGGCTTCGAGGAGTTCGTCGCGGACCCGAGAGCCGACGGTCACCAGCCGGTCGGCCATGGAGGCGAGGACCCGTTCCGACCGGACGTAGAGCGCGCGCTTCGGCCGTGAGAAGTATCCGTTGAGAAGGTGACCGTGGAAGACGTGGATGCGGGCTGCGCCGACGCCGGACAGGCGGGCCGCCACGCGCCCGAGAGCACCGGCCTTCGCCGTCCGGGTGTGGACGATGTGCGGCCGGAAGTCACGCATCGCGCTTATCAGCCGGATGAGGGCGAGGTAGTCGCTGGAAGGCTTGATCGACCGGCCGAGGCCGGGGATCAGGTGAACGCGCACCGCCGAACCTTTCAGGTCGAGGTGATCGCCTTCGGCGGCACCGACATGGCCTGTGTAGAGGCGGTGGTCGAACTCTTCCGGGTTCAGCCGTTCGGACAGTCCCATCACCTGGGTGGCGGGGCCGCCCACGTTCATCCGAGCGATGATTTCCATGACGCGAATCCGGCCATCTGGCTTCATGTGGGCTCCTCGACACTGGGCCAGGTACGTCGGAGAAGCTAGCCCGGGATTCGCCCTGCTTCATCGGTGCCGTCACGGTGGCGGCGAAATGTTTCCATATTCCGTACCAGCTCATGATCGAGTCAGCTCATTTGGGGCACTTGGTAAGCCGTGGGTCGTCTCGGCGATTCAGCGTGTCGCCCTTGATAGGACATGCCGGTTGGTGGACCGTGACGCCTGTGAATTTCAACCAGGTCAGTGTGACCGACCTGATAAGCGGCAAGGTCGGACCGGACCGGGTATTCCATACGAATATCTGGTTCAAAAGCGTTAATAACGCCCGCTATGAGAGTTTGTTGCCCTATCTCCACCGGGTGGACAGCCTGCTGTTGGTCTGTTCGGACAGGCGGATCATGCGCGGCCTCCAGTTCCGCGCGCTGGACTCCACGATCGGCCTTCACGGCCGTGCCCTGTTCGGCATGGCCTCCCGGTCCTATCGATATGGATTCATCACTAACGCCAAGCACCTCCCGTTCATTGATTTTCCGGTCGTGGTCGACATGGACGATCCGTTCTTCACCGAGTGGGAGGTCTCGGCGCTGCGGTCGTCCAGGCATGTCGCGGCTCTGGTGGTCACCAACGAGGCGGCCGCCGGCCGCTACCGGGAGCTCGGGCTCACCTGCCCGATCCATGTCATCGGTCACGGGCTGCGGCCGTCCGAGGCCGATCCCGCCCTCGCTCGGAAGATGCGTGAACGGAAGCGGCCGGACGAGCTGACCGTGGGCTACGTCGCCGCCTGGCATCTGACCGAGACGGACAGGGGCTCCGACGCCCTCTACAACGTGGACCACCTCATCGACGAGCTGTGGCCCACGGTGGTGACGGCCTGCCCCCGGGCACGTCTCTGGCTCGTCGGTGGTGTCGGGAGAGCCCTCGAACGCAAGCTTGAGCACAGGCCGGACATCGAACTCGTCGGGCATGTGCCGGCCGAGGAGGTGCCCGCCTGCATGGCCGCTTTCGACGTCGGGATATACCCCCGCCGGATCGCGCACGAGCGTTCGTCGGTCAAGGTGGCCCAGTTCGTCGGCTGCGCCGTGCCCGTCGTCGGATACCGCGGGGTCCCGACAGAGCTGATCAGCCGGCTGGAATGCGGCCTGACCGTGGACTCGGCCGACGATTTCACCGCGGCGCTGGTGCGCCTGCTCGACGACGAACCGCTGCGGTCAAGGCTGTCGGCGAAAGCCCGGGCGGCGGCAGGTCAGGTCGACTGGAACGTCCTGGGCGGCGCATACGCGCGACTCCTGGACGATGTGCTTCCGATCTGAGAGGGAAGGCCCGGTCGCGCCTCCCGGGCATGGTGCGGAACGGCGTGCCAAGGACCCTCCCGGGTCGTGGTGCGCCGTTCCCGCCGACCTGGCCCCGGCCGCCGGGCGGCCCTCCCGATCCGCTCCGGCGGCGTCTCCCCGCCGAGAGGCTTACTCGTCGGCGGCCGCCAGCCTCCGTAGCAGGACGACCCAGCAGCCTGATCCGAGAACGGCGAGGGCCAGCGCCCCCCACCCGAAGGCGAGTGAGATCTGGACGGCGCCCGTGGCCGTCCAGCAGGCGACGGACAACAGGCCGAGCAGGAGAACGCCTTCGACCGCGAGGTAGGTGAGTCGCCAGCCTGGCCGGCCAAGTGCCAGGGGCAGCACCTTGGACCACGACATGCTGCCCTTCACGCACGCGACGCCCAGCAGCAGCACGGCCGTACCGCCGGCCCCGACATACTGGGCGCCGTAGGCCAGGCCGAGCACGTCGCCGGTTATCGGGGCCGCGGCGGAGAGCGCGACCGCTCCCACCGCGGCGAGCAGCAGTGTCGCGCGCACCACGTCCCGCCTTATGAGCCCCCTGTCGCCCGATGCGGCGGCCTGGGCCAGCCGTGGATAGAGCATCGAGGCGACCGGGCTGATCAGGGTCGTGTAGAGACGGCTGGGAGCCGAAGCGATCTTGAGAATGGCCACGAGGGCGGGGTCTCCTAAGAAACCCGCCAGCGCCAGGACACCCGACTCGGAGGCTGCCGCCACCGATGTTCCCGCGGATGCCTTCGCCGTGAAGGCGACGAGACCGGCCGGTAGCCGGACCCGTGTCACGACCGGCCCGACATGGGTGAGGACCGTCCGCAGGGACAGCGTGCCGAGAACCACGGCCGTCACGACGGCGCCCACGGCCTGACCGGCCAGATAGGTCGGCGGGCCGCCGGCGAACAGGCCGCCCAGTGACAACGCGAACGTCAGGATCGCGCACCGCAGGCGCACGAGCCCAAGGTCGCGCAGGCGGTCCGCGAGGGCGAAGGCCGCCCCCGCCGCGCCGGTCGACGCCGCGGCCCCACCGGAGACGGTGGCGAGGGCGAGCATGAGCGCGAGGTCGTCGGTGGCCAGGCCCAGCAGCCACGCCGCCAGCACCGCCAGCAGGCCGAGGCAGCCCGCCGCCGCGCCGATCACGACATCCCACCACAGCAGGCGGGTGAACAGCGCCGAGCCCTGCCCGCTGCGCTGCTGCTCGATGGGGACGAACCTTTGCGCGGCGTCCTCAAGGCGGGGGTCCAGCAGCAGGAACCAGACGCCCGACAGGGCTTGGGCGAAGATGACCTGGCCGGACTGCTCGGTTCCCGCCATCCGGATCAGAACGGCCAGGCTGGCCATGGACAGGACCGCCTCGCCCTGGCCCGCGGCGGTGAGCGAGGTGAACGTCCGCAGGTGCCGGGTGCCGGGCGAGCGCATGTGGTGGATCACTCGTTCGAGCAGAGCTGTCATGGCCGGGGACAGACCTCGTCGTACAACCGGTCGAACCACTCCGCGGTCCGGCTGATGTCGACACGCTCGGCGCTGCCGGCCGCTCCTTGCCGGAGAGACGCGTGGATCTCGGGGCGCATCGCCCGCAGGATGCCCTCGGCGAGGGCGCCGGAATCCCCCGGCACGGTGAGAAGGCCGTTCCAGCCGGTGGTGACGAGATCGGACACCCCGCCGACGTCGGTGGAAACGACCGGCACGCCTGCGGCGAAGGCTTCCATGATGACGACCGGCAACCCCTCGTGGGACGAACCGAGCACGAGGAGATCGGCGGCGGCGATCAGACGCCCGGCGCTCGGCACGTGCCCGAGAAAACGCAGGCGGTCCAGTCCCGCGTCGGCGACGCGCCCGGCCACCTGCTCGCGCAGCGGGCCGGACCCCGACAGAAGGAACAGGGCGCGCGGGTCCTTGGCGATCACCTTGGCCGCGGCCTCGATGAGCATGCCGTGGTTCTTGGCCGGGCGGAGGTTTGCGACGTGCACGATGAGGAAGGCGTGTTCGGGAACGTTCCACTCCTGCCTGATCCGCACCGACTCCAGGGCCCAGTGGCGCTGTCTCTCGATGCTGACACCGTGGATCCGGGTGCACAGGGCGCGTGCGCCCCAGCTCGTGGCGGCGCGGGCGACCTGAGGGGAGACGGCGACGGTCCGCGCGTCCAGCCACCCCGTCGCCCGGTCGAGCAGCATTGTCGATGTGCGGTAGCGGACGTTGTGCACGGTCGAGATCAGGACGGGGCGGGGCCTCCAGAAGCGGGACGCCGTTCGCAGCAGCGCCGCGGGGAAGGGGGAGTGGAGGTTGAGCACATCGGGCGCCAGCCGCCTGACCGTCGCAACGAGTGGGGACGGGCGCGGGCCCCTCCCGAGGTCGACCACGTTCACGCCGGCCGACCGCAGCCGCTCCGCGAGCTCCTGGGTGGACGTCCGCTGGCACACGACGGTGTAGCGCTTGCCGGTGGGCGGCGCGGCGAGCAGCCGTTCGGCGAGCAGGACCTCGGCGCCGCCCACGTCCAAGGTCTTGATCACTTCGCAGATGTGCAGGCCTTTCATAGCGCGACCTCGAGAGGCCGTGGGCTCCGTCCGGTCATGAGCTCCCCGTACCATTCCTCGACGCGCGCCGCCACCAGTGGCCAGTCGAGTGCCGTGACCGCCTGCCTGCCGGCTCCGGACAGCCGGAGCCGGAGCCCCTCGTCCTGGAGGACCGAGCGTAAACGCGCCACCAGCTCCGGCGCGGAGCCGCTGGGGAAGGTGAGATAGGCGCCGCTGCCGGCGATGACCGGTTCCAGCGAGGCGTCGGACGACACGATGACCGGGGTGCCCAGCGCCAGTGCCTCCAGGGCCGCGGTGGGTATCCCCTCCCCGAGTGTGGGAAGCCGGCGGGAGGCCAGTACGAAGGCCTGGGCGCGGCTCACCAGTGAGTAGGTCTGGTCGGTGGAGATGGGCCCGGTGAACTCGATCCCGGAGCCGGTCCCCGCGAGCTGGTGGAGCCGGGCGCGTTCGGCTCCGTCTCCCGCGATGACGAGGCGGGCGTCGGGGAGGACCGCGCGCAGCGCGTGGAACGCCTCGATCAGGAGCGAGTGGTTCTTCACCTTCGCCAGGGAGCCGACGCTCACGACCAGCCCCGGCTCGACGGGGTGCCGTCCCCGGAACCTGTCCAGATGGGCGATGTCCAGGCCGCTTGACATCGTGCGGATCCGCCGGGCCGGTATCCCGGCGGCGAGCAGATCGTCCCTCGGACGGGCGCCCAGGGCGATGAAACCGTCGACGTGGCGGAACGCCCAGGGCATGGCGCGCCGGTGGCGCGCCGTGAGGGCGCCGTGGACGGTGACCACGAAGGGCACCCCGAGGCGTCGTACGGCGGGCCCGAGGACGAGCGCTTCGCGGTGGTCGCCGTGCAAGTGGACGAGGTCGATCCGCTGCGCGCGCCGGAGTGCCCGCGCGCACTCGGCGGCGAAGGCCAGCACGTCGGACTTCCTGGACGCCAGCCGGCCGGCGAAGCACGGGGTCAGTGGCAGTCGCTCCACTCCTCGTGGCGCCTCGCCCCGCCGGTGGGCGATGATCACCTGGTGCCCGTTGACGGTCTGTTCCCGCGTCAGGCGCTCGATATGGCGTTCCTTCCCGCCGGGCTCGGGCGGTAGCCGGTATCCGATACGGAGAATCCTCATGTCATCTTCTCCTGAAGGAATCTTCGACGGCGACGCCCTGGATGAAATCGGCGAAGCGGTCGATCATGAGCTGGAAGTCGTGGTGCTCACTGACGTAGCGGCGCGCGTCGTTCCCCATCTGCCGGGCGCGCTCGGGGTTCGTCAGCAGTGTGGTGATCGCCTCCGCCCAGTCGCGGGCCTGTGCCGGAGCCAGCAGCCTGCCGGCCTCGGAGCGGACGATCTCGCGGTGCGCCGGTATGTCGGAGCAGAGCGTCGGCAGGCCGCAGGCCATCGCCTCCAGTACCGCTCGGGGCTGGCCCTCGGACCAGGAAGGATGGGCGAAGACACGCGCGTGCTGGAGCGTTGTGACGACCTCCGCCTGCTGTACGGCGCCGCGGAGTTCGACATGGTGCTCGATGCGGAGGTCGCGTATCAGTTCGAGCAGATGGGAGCGGGCCGGTCCGTCGCCGAGAACGACCAGTCGCGCGTCGGGAACGGTCTCCAGGACGTGGGGCCACGCCCGCAGCACGGTCGCGTGGTTCTTGAGGTGGAGCAGGCTGCCGACCATGACGGTGTGAACCGGCTTAAGACAGGGGGCCGGAGCGGGGGAGAACATCCGGGTGTCCACGCGGCTGGCCACGTAGACGACGGGGCTCCGCGTCAGCCGTTGCGCCCGGTCTCGCAGGCCCTGGCGTACCACGCGTACGGCGGAGGCGCGGCGCACGGCCGTTCGCGAGGCCACGGCGAGCGCCGCGCGTTTGAGCGGCCCGCCGTACTCGCGCCCCGGGTCCAGCACGTCTCCCTGGATCTGCACGATGTGCGGTGTGGTCCGCCTGGTGCGCGACAGCTCCGCCACGACGGCGGCGAGTGGATCGCTCGACATCAGGACGTCGCCGCGGGCGCGCAGGCCGTGGTCGACCACGTGGCGTGCCTCCCGGAGGAACACCGGCCGCGAGCTGTCCGGGACGCGGTACAGGCGCACGGGATCGAGGTCGACGAAGCCGGGAGCGGCTCCTCCGGAGGGGACGATCACGTTGTACGGGGCGCCGAGGCGCTCGGCCAGCGCCAGCGCCGGGCGGAGATTGACGTCGTCCGCGTGCAGGTCGCGGGCCCAGGGACTGGATCCGATCAGGGTGACGGAGATCGGTTTCACAGTAGGTCCTCCAGCATCCGGGCGACTCGCTGAGGGGAGAACCTGTCTCGGGCCCTGTCCCGGAGGCGGTCTCCGACGGCGGCACGCTCGGCCTGGGGCAAGGAGGCGAGTTCGACCACGCTCCGGGACAGGCCGGAGAGGTCTCCGATGTCACAGACGAAGGGGTAGTCCCGGCCCACCACGTCCACCGAGCCGCCCGCCCTGGTGGTCACGATCGGCAGCGCCGAGCTCATCGCCTCCAGAAGCACGCGGGGGAAGCCCTCCTCGTAGCTCGGCATCAGGAAGCAGTCCGCGGCGCCGTACAGGACGGGCAGGTCGGCGTTGGGCACACCACCGAGGACGTGCAGGTTCTGGTATTCGGCGGCCAGCCGGTCGAGGTGATGGCGGTCGGGGCCGTCCCCCACCACGACCAGCCGGACCCGGCACGGCAGCGCGGCGTCGACGGATTCGAGGAGCCGGGCCAGAAGCCGGGTTCCGCGCCGGAAGGAAAGCCGATGGACGAAGAGGATGACGAAGTCACCCTCGTCCCACCCGTTCAGGCGGCGGATCTCGGAGCGCCGCACGGGGTCCAGGGGAACGAATCGATCACTGTCGATGTCGTTGTACAGCAGGCGCATCCTGCCGGGGGGCACCCGCCATCGCCTGCGCATGCGGGGGACCATCGTCTCCGGGCCCGTGACGAAGGCGTGGACGCATCGCGCGAGGACGTAGTTGAGCGCGTTGTCCAGCCGCTGCCGGACGGTCTTCCGGTGTCCTGGTTCGATCAGATCGGCCGTACCGCTCCGCCAGAGAAATATGCGGGGCCGGAAGAGCGGATAGGTCAGTACGAGCACGAGGAGGAGCATGCGCGAATAGCGGAGAAAATAGGTCCGATAGCCGGAACGGTGGCACGCGCGTATCGCGCGGACGCAGTTGAGCAGACGGGCGCCTCGGGTGCGGCCCACCACGGAGACGACCGTGCGCACGCCCGGCAGCTCTCCGGGAGGCGTGCCCCGCTCGACCAGCGCGACCAGGTCGGTCCGTTCCCCGAGAGCCTCGAGAAAGGCGGGAAGATGTGCGAAGTGTTCGGTCGCGTCCGCCGAGAGGTGGGGAATTGCGTAGACAATTTTCGGCCGGGCACCGGAGCGCACGGTATCTCTCGTGATCACGGACGTCATCATCGCAATCGGGAATGCTCATAGCGCCACGGCGCTCCGTCCGCCATGGATATTGCGCGATCATTACGCTGGCATTGATCAGGTTGGTGCGGACCTGGTCCGGCGAGCGTGGGTCGATGCCAGTAATAAGTGGTGTGCAGGCATATGTCCGGCCAGTGGCTCAGGCGATTATTCCGAATTCATACCTGCGATGCCTCTATGTGGTCTGCCCTAACTGTCTCTTCCGTGGCGACACGCGAAAGAAACAGAGAGTACATGGCCACTGCTCTCTGTACAGTCGCTGAGATGCTTATTAGGCGACATGCGCCGCTGAGGAGGGGGGTCTCGTGACAGCGCCCGATGGGAGTCGTTCACGGCCGGTCCATGCCATCGCGGCGCGGCCGGCAGCCGTCGAGGCGGTCGCGGGGGTACGCGGGCCGGTGGTGCGACGGTGACCGCGCATCGATGGCCGATCCCGGCGGGATGGAAGGATTTCTGCTTCGCCGTCGCGATACCCGGATCGGCGGCCCTTCTCGGCGCCATGGTCGTCTGGGCCAAGGCGGACGTCCTCGCCTGGGCCGTGCTGCTCGTCGGCGTCCCGCTGTTCGTCTTCGCCGCGCCGGCACGGCTTGTCGTGTGGGGCATGGCCTTCTGCGTCCTGACCGTGACCGCGGTATGGCCCAAGCTGACCTCCGTGGGAGGTGTGGACATCTATGTCGGAGACGCCATTCTGCTTCTCACCGCGGTGACAGCACTCATTCGGGCAAAAGCCGTTATGTGGCACAGACTCATCACCGTCGTCATCGTTTTTGCCGTTTTTGGAGTAATGCGGAGTGATTCCACGGGAGCGGCGGCCTTTCTTCGAATGATCGAGCCGCTGATCGCGGGTGTCGCGGTGGGCATGTTCCTGCGGCCTGGCGCGGACCTCTGGCGGGACGTGCGCTGGATCTTCGTGATTATGATCGCGACGGTCCCCCTGGTCAGCGATCTCAGCGGCCGGTGGGCGGGCTTTCCCGGCGGTCCCAACGAGATCGGGCTCGTCTCGGTCGTTGTGATGGTGCTCGGGACGGTGGAGCGGAACAGGCCCACCAAGCTGCTCTTGATCGGGGCTGGGCTGGTAGGACTCGTCGGTAGCAAGGGGATCTCCGCGACGGTCGCGTTGATCGCCGGACTCGCCATGCTCGCCCGGATGTCGGAGTCCGGCTGGTTCGCGAGAACGCGGATGCGGCGGGTGAACCCGCTCATGATCGCTCTGGCCGGCATGCTCGCTGTCGCGTTCGTCCCGGTCGTCCGTCCGGACCTGGCGACCACCGTGGACATCCATGTGACCCAGGCGGGGGTCTTCGGGCAGCTCTTCGCCAAGACCGACCCGCTGGTGGGCTCGGGATGGGCCAACGCGGATCAGGGCGTCTTCGTCTACACGCCGTACCAGGACCTTCATGACGTCTACCTGGACATCACGGTCTATCTTGGCATCGCGGGGATCGCACTGTTCGCTCTGCTGCTGTGGCTCGCCCTGCGCGCGGCCGATCCGCTCAGCCGCGCCCTCCTCGTCAGCGTCGCGGTGTGGTTCAACACCACCGGCGCCTTTCCCGGGCCGGGCTGGGGCGTACTCGGAATGGTGATCGCGGCCGCGCTCTGTCACGCACGGCTTCGCGCGACGGCCCCCACCGGCCCGGCCGACGTTCCGGTGCCGATGCTCCCGCACGACGGGACACGGCTGTCCCGTGACCTTTTTGAAGGACTGGCAAGGACATCGGAAAACGCGGGTGTCCGATCCTGCTGAAGTTTCTCGTGTCGGCAGACTTGCGTGTATGGCCAAGTTTCCGCAGTTCCAAGGTTCTTTGCCGGGTTCCCTTGAACGGGGGGAGGAGGCACGGGCCGATGGGCCCCCGGATGGGGGAGGGCGTTGCGGGCGGCGTCGGGGGCTGGGGCGTTTCCTGAGGTGGCGATGGTTGCCGGCGGTGTCGGTGGCCGTTTTCGTGGTGGCGGTACTGGGTTTTTATGGTGTTTCGCCGTTGGATATGGCGTTGTTCGGGATTTATGTGGCGTTCGGGCTGGTTTTGCCGGGCCTGCTGTTGATTCGTGTGCTGTATCGCCGCAGGCGGACGCTGGTCGAGGAACTGGCCTTGGGGTTGGCGCTGGGGTACGCGCTGGAGGTGTTGGTCTACATCGTCGCCCGGGCGGTCGGGCTGCCGTTGCTCGTGCTGGTCTGGCCGGTGGCGACGTATGTGCTCTTCGCCGCTGTTCCCCGGTTGCGCAGGCGTTGGCGGGGCGGGGACCGGCCCGGCACGCCCCGGTGGTGGTCATGGTCCCTCGCCCTGATCATCGGCTACCTGATCGCACGAAGCGGGATCAAATTCTTCAAAGGCGCGGCCCTCACCTGGCCGGCCCTCGGGACGGCCGGTCCCGATCCGTCGTTTCACCTGGCGATGATCGGCGAGCTGAAGCACCACATGCCGCCCACGATGCCGATGGTCGCCGGTGAGCCCCTGTTCTACCACTGGTTCGTCTACGCTCATCTGGCCGCGGCGAGTTGGGTCACCGGCATCGAACCGCTCGTGCTGCTGTTCCGGCTGGGCATGCTCCCCATGGTGATCGCGTTCGTCGTTCTCGTGGGAACGACCGGGCGGCGCGTCATGGGCTCGTGGGCGGGGGCGCTGCTGGCCCTCCTGGGCACGATCTTCGTGGCGATCCCGAACCTCTACATCGGCGCGAACGACTCCTTCACCTGGGGCGGCGTTCCGGACCTCGCGTGGACGAGCCCCACCCAGACCTTCGGAGCTCTCCTTTTCGCGGCGGTCGTCCTGCTCCTGATCGACCTGCTCGATCGCCGGCGGCCGACCGCCGGCCGGTGGCTCCTGCTGGGAATCCTCCTCATAGCGGTGACGGGCGCCAAAGCCTCCTACCTGCCTCTGCTGATCGCCGGACTCGTGATGCTGATCGCGGTCGAGACGATCCGGCGGCGACCTCCGTGGCTCGCGCTCATCGTGCTCGGGATGACCGTCGCGTGTTTCCTCTACGCGCAGTTCGTGCTGTTCGGCCGCGTGCGGCAGGGGCTGGTGGTCGCTCCTTTCTTCTTCATGCGTACGGCCTGGCAGGAGCTGACAGGTCTGGGCAGCGAGGTCGACCCTCCGATGGCCTCGGTGCTCGGCATGGCACTGGTGTGCCTGTTGTGCTGGGCCGTCATGTGGTCCGGAGCCCTCGGGCTGCTCAGCCGGCCGAGGCTGCTCATGCGGCCCGCGGTGGTCCTGATGCTCGGTTTCGGCGCGACGGGAATCGGCGCGGCGTTGTTGCTCGGCCACCCCGGCCGAAGCCAGCTCTTCTTCCTCTGGGGCGCCTACCCCTATCTGGCGATCGTCGCGATCTACGGGATCCTCGTCCTCCTGCGGCGCGCCCGGCTGTCACTCCGGGGGGTACTGCCGGTCGCCTGCGCCGGAGCGCTCGCCGCCTACCTGATCCCCATCCTCTGCGGCGTCGAGATCCCCCTGAGCCCAGGCCAGGCGGACGACATCCTGTACCGGCCCTACATCGTGCTGCTGATCGTCGGCATACTGGTGACCGCCGTCCTGATCGCCACGGTCGGACGCCTCCGGACCGCAGCCTTCGTGGCCGTCATGTGCGCGGCCATCGGCCTGCTCGCCGACGGGCATGCGTTCGTCCTGCTGCCCGGGCAGATACTGGCCAAGCGGGGACTCCACGAAGTGATCCAGCCGGGGACGGCGCCGGAGGTCCCGCAGGGCGCCCTGACCGTCGCGCGCTGGCTGCGTGCCCACTCGGAGCCGGACGACCTCGTCGCCACGAACGCGCACTGCCTCTGGGGTCACGAGAATCCATGCGACAGCCGGGAGTTCTGGGTGGCCGCTCTGTCCGAGCGGCGCGTGCTGGTCGAGGGGTGGGCGTTCGCTCCGACGAGCGTGGACCGCTGGAGTCCAGGTCAGTCGACCCAGTCGGCCGTGTATCTCCCGTTCTGGGATGACGAGCGGATCACGTTGAACGAGGCGGCCTTCCACGCGCCCTCGGCGGCTTCGATCCAACGCCTGCGGGAACGCTATGGGGTCCGCTGGCTCTTCGTCGACGAACGCCGCACCAGCCAGGGCGCAAAGATCGGGGAGTTCGCGAATCTCCGCCTCCGCTCCGGCGACTATGCCCTTTACCAGGTGCCGGAGGGGCAGGTGGGGATGGCGTGAGCACCGCCGCCCCGCTGAAACCACCCTGATGGCCCGCCTTTTTGAAGGACTGGCAAGGACATCGGAAAACGCGGGTGTCCGATCCTGTTGAAGTTTCTCGTGTCGGCAGACTTGCGTGTATGGCCAAGTTTCCGCAGTTCCAAGGTTCTTTGCCGGGTTCCCTTGAACGGGGGGAGGAGGCACGGGCCGATGGGCCCCCGGATGGGGGAGGGCGTTGCGGGCGGCGTCGGGGGCTGGGGCGTTTCCTGAGGTGGCGGTGGTTGCCGGCGGTGTCGGTGGCCGTTTTCGTGGTGGCGGTACTGGGTTTTTATGGTGTTTCGCCGTTGGATATGGCGTTGTTCGGGATTTATGTGGCGTTCGGGCTGGTTTTGCCGGGCCTGTTGTTGATTCGTGTGCTGTATCGCCGCAGGCGGACGCTGGTCGAGGAACTGGCCTTGGGGTTGGCGCTGGGGTACGCGCTGGAGGTGTTGGTCTACATCGTCGCCCGGGCGGTCGGGCTGCCGTTGCTCGTGCTGGTCTGGCCGGTGGCGACGTATGTGCTCTTCGCCGCTGTTCCCCGGTTGCGCAGGCGTTGGCGGGGCGGGGACCGGCCCGGCACGCCCCGGTGGTGGTCATGGTCCCTCGCCCTGATCATCGGCTACCTGATCGCCTGGAGCGCCGTCAACTTCTTCAGGAAGAACGCGCTCACCTGGCCGGCCCTCGGGACGTCCTACGTCGACATGCCGTTTCACCTGGCGTTGATCGGCGAGCTGAAGCACCACATGCCGCCCACGGTGCCGATGGTCGCCGGTGAGCCCCTGTTCTACCACTGGTTCGTCTACGCTCATCTGGCCGCGGCGAGTTGGGTCACCGGCATCGAACCGCTCGTGCTGCTGTTCCGGCTGGGCATGCTCCCCATGCTGGGAGCCCTGACCGTCATTCTCGGCATGATCGCGCGGCGGGTGACGGGCTCCTGGACGGCCGCCCTGCTGGCCCTCCTGGGAATCGTCTTCATCGCCGCCCCGAACCTCTACCAAGGCATAAACGTCGGGATCTTCACCTGGAGAGCCGCCATCTCGTGGCTGAGCCCCACCCAGACCTTCGGGACTCTCCTTTTCGCGGCGGTCGTCCTGCTTCTGATCGACCTGCTCGATCGCCGGCGGCCGACCGCCGGCCGGTGGCTCCTGCTGGGAATCCTCCTCATAGCGGTGACCGGCGCCAAGGCCACCTATCTTCCCCTGCTCGCCGCCGGGCTCGCGGCGGTGGCCACGGTCGAGCTGGTCAGGTACCGCCGACCGCCCTGGCTCGCGCTCGCCGCGCTGGGGCTCACCACGGGCTGCCTCCTCTACGCGCAGTTCGTGCTGTTCAGCCAGGCGAACCAGGGGATGGTCATCGATGGCCTCTCCCTTTTCCGGAGAATCTGGGGAGGGCTGACCGGACTGGGGGAGCACGCCCAGCCGTCGCTCGTCTCGGTGCTGGGCATCGCGCTGCTCTACCTGCTGAGCTGGGCAATAGAGTGGTGCGGGATCATCGGGCTGCTCAGCCGGCCGCGACTGCTCATGCGGCCCGCGGTGGTCCTGATGCTCGGCATGGGCGCGGTGGGCGTCGGCGCGGTCCTCTTCCTCGGGCATCCGCACACGGGCCAGATCTACTTTTTTGACGCGTCCTATCCCTACCTGATGATCGCCGCGGCCTACGGGCTCTCCGTCGCCATACGGCAGGCGAAGCTGCCACCGCGTAAGATCGCGTGCGCGGTCGCCGCCGGAATATCGGCCGCCTATCTGATCCGCGCGCTCTGCGGGGTCGAGGTCCCGCTGAAAGCGGGCCAGTCCGACATCGCTCTGTACCGGCCCTACATCGTCCTGGTGGTTTTCGCGATTCTGATGGCGGGCGTCCTCGTCGTCGTCCACCGGCGGCGCGTCGTCGCCGGGGCCCTCATGATCTCCATGGTCACGGCGGTCGGCTTTCCCGCCGCCTGGTGCACGCGCGTGCTGTCGGTGGCCTCCCACGCCCCGGCAAGCGCCGAGCCCGGCGTGGAATCCGCCACGGCGGCTCCGGTGGTCTCCGACGGTGCGCTGGCCGCCGGGCGATGGTTGCGTGATCACTCGGACACGGACGACATCGTCGCCACGAACACCCGCTGCCTGGCGGGTTCGGAGAATCCGTGCGACAGCCGCGAATTCTGGGCGGCGGCTCTGACGGAGCGGCGCGTACTGGTCGAGGGATGGGCGTACACCGCCACCAACATGAGCCGCTGGCGTCCCGGAGAGCGGGCAGAGATCCTCCCGTTCTGGGACGGGGCGCGGATCCGGGCGAACGACGAGGTCTTCGACTCGCCCTCGGCGGCTTCGGTCCGGCGGCTGCGCGTCCGCTATGGCGTGCGCTGGCTGTTCGCCGACGAGCGGTATGTCAGCCCGGGCTCCACGATCGGGGACTTCGCGCGCCTCCGGTTCCGCTCCGGCGACTACGCCGTTTACGAGCTGCCGGAGGATGTGACGTGACCGTATCCGCCGGTCGGCCTACCGGTCGTCCGAGCCGGAGCCCGCGCGGGGCGCGGCGCTGACGGCGTCTGTGGGGCGGGAGGGGCCGGACGCGCCGGATGATCCGACGCGCTCCCGGATCAGATAGGCCGGCCGGCCCATCCCGCTGCCGTGAATGCGGCCGATGTACTCTCCGAGTACCCCGATGGCGATCAGTTGCGCGGACGAGAAGAGCGCCACCATCGAGGCGATCGTGGTGAAGCCGGCCACTGTGGTGTCACCTGTGGCGAACCGCCACAGGACGGACCCGCCCAGCAGCAGCCCGAAGACCCCGGCGAGGAAACCCAGGTAACTCGCCGCCCTGAGGGGGGCCGTGCTGTAGCCGAGGAACATGTTCGCCGCGTGCCGGGCCAGCAGGCGGGGCGTGTAGTTGGATCGTCCGTGGCGGCGCTCGTTCATGTGCACGTGAACCGAGCCCACCTGCGTGGTGGCCCAGGAAAGGGCCACGTCGACGGAGAAGTGCGGCCCGGACAGCTCTGCGAAGCCGTCCCGCAGACGGGTCCGGAAGGCGCGGAAGGCGCTGAGCGCCCGGGCGCCGCGGACTCCCAGGGCGCCGGCCATGCAGGCCTTCACCGCCCGTGAGGCGAGGCTGCGGACGACCCCGTGTTCCTCGTCGTGCGCGATGCCGTACACCAGGTCGAGGCGGTCGCCTTCGAGAGTGGCCAGCAGCAGTGGGATCTGCTCGGGCAGGTGCTGTAGATCATCGTCCATCGTGACGACCACGTCGAACTTCGCGTCCCGGATGCCGGCGACCAGCGCGTTGTGCTGGCCGTAGTTGCGGGAGAGGCGGATCGCGCGGACGGCCTCGAACTCGCGGGCCAGGCCGGAGGCCACCGCCCAGGTGTCGTCGGGGCTTCCGTCGACGACGAGGAGCACCTCGTGCGGTACGGAGAGGTCCCGCAGAACCGGGATGAGTCTCGCCATCAGCAGGGGGAGAGTTCCCGCTGAGCGGTAACACGGAATAACCACCGACACTGACATTAATCCCCCGATTTCTTCGCGCAGCCGACTAGGATCTCCCTGTATTGCCAGCCGAATTGCCAGAGACCACGATCCGGAGTCATCGCCGTATGGTTGAAGTGGAGGGCCGAAGCGCTGGTGGCGATAATCTGCATTTCGGGCGAAGGGTCCTGCTCTCGGCTTTCGGGAGTCATCGCATCACATATCTGATGGGAAGCGCCATGACGGCCGCGGTCCATTGCACTCTCCTTGGCCTGGGATTGCTGGCGGCAGGAGCTTCGGTGCCCTATCTTTTCTTGGTCGTGGTCAGTCATTGCGCCACCGTGGTCATCGTCTACCCCTGGTACAGGCTGGTGGTCTTCCGGGTCTCCGGAGACTCGTGGCTGAGAGGCTACGTACGGTTCTACGCGGTCGGGCTGAGCTTCCTCGGGGCGTCCGTCGCGGGAATCCCGTTTTTAGTGGAGTTCGCCGGAATTCCGATTATGGCGGCGCAGGGCGTGGTGATATTCCTGAGCCCTCCGCTCAGTTACGTGGTTCACCGGGCATGGACTTTCCGCCATGGTCGAAACCTATAGTTCCGGCAACATGTCACCCGTTCTTCTGTAAAAGCAGGAGGCGGCATACGGCCACTAATCCGGGTTCCGCATAAATTCAAGCGGACAGATGGTCGCTGCGGCCATGCGTTCTTCACGGAAAGGCTCAAAGAGCGGTGAAGGCACTCGTTCTGGCGGGCGGCAAGGGTACGAGGTTGCGCCCGCTGACCCATACATCGGCGAAGCAACTGGTCCCCATCGCCAACAAGCCGGTGCTCTACTACGGACTCGACGCGATCCGGGACGCGGGCATCACCAGCGTGGGGATCATCGTCGGCGACACGGCCCGCGAGATCCGGGAGGCGGTGGGCGACGGCTCCAGATTCGGCCTTGAGGTGACCTACATACCTCAGGAGGAACCCCTTGGGCTGGCGCACTGCGTGCTGATCGCCCGAGAGTTCCTCGCCGACGAACCGTTCGTGATGTACCTCGGAGACAACTTTTTGGTGGACGGCATCACCGACCTGGTGGACGCCTTCCACGAGACCGGCTACGACGCCCAGATCCTGCTCACGAAGGTCGCCGAACCGCAGTTCTATGGAGTCGCCGAGCTCGGACCGGACGGCGAGATCATCGGGCTGGAGGAGAAGCCGGAGCATCCCCGTAGTGATCTCGCGATCGTGGGCGTGTACACCTTCTCTCCGGCCATCCACGAGGCGGTCCGGGCGATCAGGCCCTCCGCACGCGGCGAGCTGGAGATCACAGATGCGATCAAGTGGCTCATCGGCAACGGTCGACGCGTCCATTCGCACTTCGTCAACGGCTACTGGAAGGACACCGGACGCCTGCAGGACATGCTGGAGTGCAACCGCATCGTCCTGGAGGGAATCGAACGCGCCGTCCGGGGGACCGTGGACGGGCTCTCCGAGATAACGGGCCGGGTCGTCATCGAGGAGGGAGCGATCATCGAGAACTCGGTGATCCGGGGCCCCGCGGTGGTCGGCGCCGATACCAAGATCAACGGCTCGTACGTCGGCCCCTACACCTCGATCGGGGGGGACTGCGTCCTGGAGAACGCCGAAGTGGAATACAGCATCATCCTGGGCGAGTCGGCCATCAGAGGGGTCTCCGGGCTCACATACTCTCTGATCGGCCGGAACGTCGAGGTCACGCGCGCGGTAGGGGTGCCCAACATGAACCAGCTCATGGTCGGTGACCACAGCAAGATCCAGGTGAGGGCATGAGGATCCTGGTCCCAGGCGGTGCCGGATTCATCGGCTCGTGCTACGTGCGATCGCTGCTGTCCGGTGACCACCCCGGTTACGAGGACGCCCGCGTGACCGTGCTGGACAAGCTCACCTATGCCGGAAACCTGGAGAATCTGCGCCCGGTCGCCGGGCATCCCCGCTACGCCTTCGTCCGGGGGGACATCACGGACGCCCGGCTGCTCGCCGAGGTCGTGCCGGGCCACGACGTCATCGTGAACTTCGCGGCGGAGACACACGTCGACCGGTCGATAACGGGGGCCGGGGACTTCGTCGTCACCAACGTGTACGGCACGCAACGGCTTCTGCAGGCGGCGCTCGAATCCGGCGTGCGCACCGTCGTCCAGGTCTCGACGGACGAGGTGTACGGGTCCATCGCCACAGGCTCCTGGACCGAGGAGGAGCCGTTGCTGCCCAACTCCCCCTACTCGGCGGCCAAGGCGGGATCCGACCTTCTGTGCAGGGCCTACCACCGGACCTACGGTCTTGACGTACGGGTGACCCGCTGCTCCAACAACTACGGTCCGTATCAGTATCCCGAGAAGGTCGTCCCGCTGTTCGTCACCAACCTGATCGACGGGTTCCCCGTGCCCCTCTACGGTGACGGTGAGAACGTTCGCGAGTGGCTGCATGTCGACGACCATTGCCGGGGCATCCAGCTCGTGCTGGACAAGGGCGCGGCCGGCGAGGTCTACAACATCGGCGGCGGTGTCGAGCTGACCAACCGGGAGCTGACGGAACGGCTGTTGGCCGCCTTCGGCGTGGGCTGGGAGATGGTCGCGCACAGACCGGACAGACTCGGCCACGACCGGCGCTACGCCGTCGACAGCGGCAAGATCCGGTCGATCGGCTACCGGCCGCGGGTGGACTTCGACGAGGGACTCGCCCAGGTCGTGCGCTGGTATCGGGACAACCAGCCATGGTGGCGCCCGCTGAAGGAGAAGACGCGATGAGGACGGCGAAGGCGATGAGCTGCCCGGTCGATCGGGTCGCGACCGCCCTGGTGTGCCCCTCCTGCCGCGTCTCGCTCGATGAGTCGTACACATGCGCGCTCTGCGGCGCCGGTGGCCACCGGGTGGGGAGCCAGCTGCGTTTCGCCGGCTTCGCGGACGCCGAGCTGCGGGACGATCCGCTCAACCGAATCAAGGAGAGCGTGAAGCGTCGCTTCGGGCCGGTGTATCCGTTCGCGATCCAGCTGGTCTCACCGGTTCTGCTGAGGCGCTTCATCCGGCCCTTCCTCGCGAGCTTCGATCTCGACCGCGACCTGGTCGCGGATCTCGGGTCGGGCACCAACCGCTACGACCCGCAGGTCGTCTGCGTGGACGGTGGTGCCTACGCCAACGTCGACATAGTGGGCGACCTGCGGGCACTGCCGATCGGTGACGGGGCCCTCGCCGGCATCGTCAGCGTCGCGGTGCTCGAGCACGTGCCGGATCCACAGGCTCACATCCAGGAGATGTGGCGGGTGCTCAGACCGGGTGGCCGGGTGCTGTGCTACGTGCCTTTCATGCAGCCGTTCCACGCGTCGCCGTATGACTACCAGCGATACACCCAGGCGGGCATGAGAACTCTCTTCGGGCGTTTTGACGTGCTGAACGTGCGGGTGGGCGCCGGCCCCACCTCGGCCATGCTCTGGATGCTCCAAGAATGGCTGGCCCTGCTGCTCTCGTTCGGCAGCAGGCGCTTGTACCGGGCGCTGGTCCCCCTGATGTGGCTGCTCTCGCCGGTCAAGTTCCTGGACGTCCTGCTCGCGCGACATCCCAACGCCGCGGTGGCGGCCAGCGGGTTCGTGGTCGAGGCGCGCAAGCCACTGGAAGCCCGGCCGGAGTAGCCGCCGGGCTTTTGCGCGGGACCCTTGAGGATGTACCGGGTCATCACAAAGGAGAGAGGGACGTTGACGGCTATCACGGCCGGCATCGCGAGCCGGCCGTCGAGCCCCGCCCGGGTCAACAGCGTCACGATGGCCAGGCCGACGAGGTAGGAGACCAGGTACGCGCCCGGGAAACGCGCGGCGGATCCGATCGACGCGCGGGTCCGGAACACGAAAGCCGTGTTGACGACGTAGGCGAGGACGATACCCGACACATAGGCTGCCGAGTAGGCGGCCTGCGGCGGCATCGACCGTGACAGGGCCACGAAAAGCGCGTAGGTGGCGGCGGTATTGGCGGCGCCGCCCACCAGGAAACGGCCGAACTGGACCTGTAAGCCGATCACGCCCGCGCCGGTTCGCCGGAGACGACTCTCTGGAATTCGTCGTACGAACGGATGTAGTCGTCCGAGTCGTAGTACTGCGAGGCGAACACCAGGAGCACGGCGTCGGGTGAATACCGATACTGCGTCCCCCAGATCATGGCCGGCATGTAGACGCCGCGGCTGGGGCGGTCCAGGGTGACTTCGCGCCGGTTGCGGCCGTCATCCAGGAGGACGCCGCAGGAGCCGCGCACGCAGATCAGGAACTGGTCGCAGTGCCGGTGGGCGTGCTCGCCACGGACCTCTCGGCTCGGCACGTTGAAGACGAGGAAGTACCGCTTGGGAGCGAACGGCAGTTCGCGCTCGAATTCGCCGACCGAAAGCTCGCCGCGCAGGTCCTTCGCGACGCGCAGCTCGTGCAGGCTCGCGGTCCCGACGCCGAGCCCCACCCTGCCCGGCGGCCGTGTGTCGCCGGCCGGCAGTGGAGAGCCGGGCTGCTCCGCGTCGGTGACGTAGCCCTTGATGCGGGCGGGATTGCCGACCACGATCGCGTTCGGGGGAACCGAGCGCGTGACGACCGCGCCCGCGCCCACCATCGCGCCGGTCCCCACCTCCACTCCCGGCAGGATCGTGCTGTTGGCGCCGATGGAGGCGCCGGAGCGGATGACCGTGCGCGCGAACGCCTCGGGGCGGATCTTGCTGCGCGGGAACGGATCGTTCGTGAACGTCACGTTGGGGCCGACGAAGACGTCGTCCTCGATCATGATCCCGTCCCAGATCTGGACGCCGCACTTGATGGTCACGCGGTCTCCCAGGACGACGTCGTTCTCGATGAACACTCCGTCGCAGATGTTGCACTCGGCCCCGATCCGGGCTCCGGGAAGCACGTGTGCGAACGCCCAGACCCGGGTTCCGGCGCCGATCGCCGTGCTTTCGCAGAGAGCCCGTGGATGGATGAAGATCTGTTTCATGCACGCCTGCCGATGTGGAGAAGGGCTGGGACGGATTCGGGCACGCCGTCGAAGGCGTGGACCGTGTGCACCAGGGCCAGGGGGCGCTTCTTGGTGTTTTCGTAGCTTCGCCATGCGTAGGACCCGATGAAGCCAAGCCCCAGGGTGTTGAGCGCTCCGAAGAACGTGATGACCAGGATCGTGGTCGTGTAGCCCGCCGCCGCTATTTCGCCGGTCAGGCGCATGACGACGACGAAGATCGCAAGGCACGCGGCGATGGCGAACCCGAGCACTCCGAGGACCGTGAGGATGCGGATGGGCAGGTCCGTGAAGGCGAAAACGCTGTCCAGGAGATAGTTGACCTTCTTGCTGAGCGTCCAGGTGCTCTTCCCGTACGCTCGGGCGCGCCGCTCGTACGGCACCTCACTGCGGCGGAAGCCGAGCCAGTACACCAGGCCCACGAGGGAGCTGTTGGCTTCTTCCAGCCGCAGGAGCTCATCCCGGATGCGCCGGTTGCAGCTGAAGACGTCGACACCGCCGGGAGGGATGTCACGTACGACGAAGCGACGGTAGAACGCCCAGAAGAGGTTGGCGGACAGGCGCGACATCCCCGGGTCCTCGCGGCCTTCGCGGACTCCCACCGCGATGTCCATGTCGTCGTTGACGAGGCTGCTGAGGAACCTGAGCAGGAGTTCCGGAGGCTCCTGGAGGTCGGCGGCCATTACCGCGAAATAGTCGCCCTGGGCGGCTCGCAGGCCCGTGCGGATGGCCGCGAACGATCCGAAATTGCGTGTGTGCAGGAGCAGTTGCGATCGGAACGGCGCCAGCGGCAGGGCCGCCTTGAGGAGATCGAAGCTGTCGTCCGGGCTGGCGTCGACCACGAAGACGAACTCCATGGGCATTCCGTAGCGCTCGGCGACGATCGCGCTGATGCCGCTGAACTCCGCGATCAGCTGTGGCACGAATTCCGCATTCCGATAGACAGGGATGATCACGGAAAACATGAGGTCACCAGGTTGTGATACAGGAGATCACTCGTGTGACCTCCTCGTTGGAGAGTTCCGGATAACAGGGGAGCGTCAGGATGGAGGCCGCCAGATCGTCTGTCACCGGAAGCCCGGCCCGGTCTCCGAGATCGGCCAGAGCGGGTTGACGGTAATCCGGAACGGGATAGTGCACATCGGTCAGAATGGACGACGCGGCGAGATGGGCGCGGAGTGCTTCCCGGTCGTCGCACACGACGACGTATAGATGGCTGACGAATTCCTCGCCGTAGACCGGAGGGCACTGAACCCGCGGGTGGATGATCTCTCGCGAGTAGCGCGTCGCGATGTCACGGCGTCGCCCGTTCCAGCCGTCGAGCAGGGGCAGTTTGGCCCGTAATATCGCCGCCTGTATCTCGTCGAGGCGGCTGTTGCGCCCTCCGCGGAGGCTGGCGTGATACTTCGAGTCCCACCCGTACTGCCGCAACCGCCTGACCCGCTGGGCGACCTGGGGGTCATCGGTGACCACGGCACCGCCGTCGCCGAGCGCTCCCAGATTCTTCGTCGGATAGAAGCTGAAACTCGCCGCGGTCCCGAAGCTGCCAGCGCGTCGTCCGCCCCGACGGGCGCCGTGGGACTGGGCACAGTCCTCGAACGCCGGGACACCTGCCCGGGCCGTGATCTCCAGAACCGCCTCCATGTCGTGAAGCAGTCCGAAGAGGTGCGTCACCACGACCGCGTCGAGGCCGCCCTCACTGACGATCCGTTCGAGATGGGCGAGGTCCATCAGCTTCGTGCCGTGGTCCACGTCGACAAACACGGGCTCCGCGCCGAGGGCCATCAGGGCGGTCGTCGTGTAAAGGCCTGCGTTGGCGACCGTGGCGACCCGGCTTCCGGCGCCGATGCCGAGGGCGCGGAGGCCAAGCTCGATGGCGTCAGTTCCGTTTGCGACGCCTATGCAATGGTTCGTGCCGCAATATTGAGCGAAGTCCTGTTCAAAGGCTTCGCCATCTTTGCCTAGAATGTACCAGCCACTTCTCAGTACGCGCTCGACAGAACTCCGAACAGCCGTTTCCGTCGAGGAAGCGTGCCGGCCGAGGTCATTGATCGAAATTTCTTCCGCCATGTCTTCCTCGCTTTCTTAAAGGATTTCCAGGGAAAGGCAAGCGTCGATCAAAAAGGTGCATCGCCGGTTCCTCTTGTATTTGGCAGTGAGTTCGCCCGGGCGGGGTGGTTGCACTCAATGTCGCAGTGAACAACGGATGGGCCAGTCGACACGCATTGTGCCATCGCCTCTTATCGAGCCATTGCGAAGAACTTGCCGATCTTTAATGATCAAGGTCTCGTGGCCGCGGATGGCCGGACGGGTCGGGCATCGCGGGCTGAAGGGCTCGGCTCGTCCGGCCGGCGGCCGCTTCCGGCCCATCCGGCCCATCCGGCCCGGAACTCCGCGGACAGGTCACATCCTGCGAACGGCGCCTCCCGCGCCCGGAAAGATGGTCCGGTCGATGAGCGTTCCTCGTGGAGAACGAGACCGGAAAACGGCCGATGGATAACGGCCGATGGATCCAGGGCCGGTGCGGGAGGATTATTAATCCGAGAATCGCTCTCGTATCGGAAAGTCCGGATAGCGAGAGGAATCACTTTTCCGGTGATTGTATTTTTGCCGGACGCCGGACGGCCCGATGCGATGTAAGGCTCATGTAACGGATCGCCAAGAAACGAGAGCGCAATGCGTGTCGGCCGGCCTGTTCGCTGTTCGATGTGATCGTGAGTGAAACCGGGCTTAAAGTGGCCCCTCCTGATCGAACGCATATCCCGGAAGAGGTGACCGTGGCGTCGTTCACTTTCATGCCGGCGACCGACACCCATGCTCCGTGCGGAGCGGTCCCGGTGCCCGTTGGCCGCGGGCCTGACATGCTCGGCGTGGATGAGCGGCCGAGCGGAGCCGCGATCGCCGATCGCTTGGTGAGGCCACCGCTCTCCATCGATCTGGACGGACCTGACACGGCGTGCCTGATCGGCATCGTCCAGAGCCGCGGGGGGAGCTGATGGCGTGGTACGAGATGATGGAGGCGGGCGTCGTACGGGCGGAGAAATCTCCGCTTGAGTCCACCCGGTTCGGCTATTCCGTTGAGCGAGTCTCTGTCCCCGCCGGGACGGCGGTTCCGCTTTCCGCTGTCCGCCAGGTGGTTCTGGAGTCGTCCGCGGACGTCGTCGTGCTGCGATATCCGGCTGAACATGTGGGCTGGTTCGCGGAACTGACCGCGCTTGGCCGGACCGCTGTGCTCGCGGACTCTCTGGTGTATTGGCAACTGCGCGTGGGAGAAGGCCGTGCGCCGGAGCCGTCACGAGATCTACGGACCACAGCGGCGCCCGGTCCGGACGCGGTCCGGGCACTGGTCTCGGACATCTTCGCCGCGTACGGAAATCACTATCTGGCCAATCCTCTGTTCGACATCGGCAGGGCGCTGACGGGTTACCAGGAGTGGGCGATGAAGTCCGCCGCGGACGGGGGATGCCTCGCGCTGCGGGGGCTGGACACGGAGAACCTCCTCGGGCTGGCCACGCTGGACCAGGAAGGGCCTCGTACGGAGATCCTGCTTGCGGGTGTCGTTTCACAGGCGCAGGGACGCGGCCTCTACTCTCACCTGCTCAAGGCCGTTGAGGATCGCACCCTGGCCCGCGGCGGGACGGGAGTCGTCATCTCCACCCAGGGGCACAACACGCGGGTGCAGCGAGCATGGGCGAGGTACGGATTCGAGCCTGTGCAGACCTTTCTCACAGTTCACCTGATCCAGAGCCGGCTCCTGGACGGGTGAGAGGCGACGCCCGTGATGGAACCGCGCACCTGGAGTGGGAACTCAGGCGGTGCGGAATGGCGCGGGCACCGTCGCGAGCGAGGCGTCAGCTCACCCGGTAGGTCTGGACGGCGTCGATCACGCGCGCCATGTCGGTCTCGTTCAGATCGGGGTACAGCGGTATTCGTACGAGTCGGTCCGCGATCTCCTCGGTGACCGGGCAGCCGCCCGGGGCCACCCGCCCGTACCGTACGCCGGCGGGTGCGGAATGCAACGGCTGGTAGTGGAACGCCGCCTGCACGCCTCTCTCCGAGAGGTGGCCGATGAACGCCTGGCGGTTGCCCAAGTCCGGGAGCAGCAGGTAGTACAGATGCGCCGGATGCGCGCAGCCGTCAGGGACCATCGGCTGGGAGACCCCGTTCTCGGCCGCCCAGTCGGCGAGCCTCTCGTGATACTCCTGCCACACGGCATGACGCAGGAACTGGATCTTGTCGAACGACTCCAGTTGGGCGGTCAGCTGAGCGGCGAGGATGTCCGACGGCAGGTAGCTCGAACCGATGTCGATCCACCGGTACCTGTCGACCTGGCCGCGGAAGAAACGGCCGCGGTCGGTGCCCTTCTCACGGATGATCTCAGCGCGTCCGATCAGGTCGGCGTCGTTCAGGAGCAGCGCCCCTCCCTCCCCGCACTGCGCGTTCTTCGTCGCGTGGAAGCTCTGCGCGGCGATGCGACCGAACGAGCCGAGAGGCCTGCCGCGATAGGAGCCGCCCAGGCCATGAGCGTTGTCCTCGACAAGAGCGAGGGCGTACCGCGCACAGAGCTCGCTGATCGGCTCCATCGTGCAGGCGACCCCCGCATAGTGGACGACCACGATGGCCCGGGTGCGATCGGTGATCGCTGCCTCGACCAGTTGCTCGTCGATGTTCAGGGTGTCGGGCCTGCAGTCGACGAACACGGGCACCGCTCCGCGCAGTGCGTAGGCGTTGGCCGTCGACATGAAGGTGAACGACGGCATGATCACCTCGTCGCCGGGCTGCAGGTCGAGCAGGATCGCCGACATCTCCAGCGCGTGCGTGCAGGAGGTGGTCAGCAGCGCGTGGTCCGACCCGGTCATCTCCGTGAGGAGCGTGGAGGCCCGGCGGGTGAACGGTCCGTCTCCGCAAGTCGATCCTTCGCGTACGGCCTCCGCGAGGTATCCGAGCTCGTTGTCGGAGATATGCGTCCGGTTGAAGGGGATCGTGTTCAGGCAGGTTGTACTCACGGCCGAAGTGAACAACGAACGGTTTTGCGACACACGTCACGGGCTCGTTTCATTGGTGACCCGTTGCGCAAGCCTTACATTCGGCGGAACGACCCGGGGCGCGGAGGATCCGGGCATGACCGTGTCGGAGCGCCGGCCGGCGGACGTTCGAGGGCTCCGGAACTCCGCAGCGGGTCCGGTGCCCGACGCCGCTCACCTGGGCCGCTTCTCAGCGGACCAGGTGAGCAGGTGCCGGATCCGTTTCGGCCGGCAAATCGTGATCTATGCCTCGATTGCTAAGACGAAACGAATATGATGTCGACCCAGTAGTTGGCGGCTTGGAATGTTTTGTTGGGGAATCCGTTCGTCGTGCCGTATCGGTATACGCCGTTGCCGCCCGAGGTGCTGCTAGCGGGAGCGGTGAGCGCGCCGTTGGTGTAATCAGTGGTGAAATAGGAGCTGTTTACCGAATAGTTTCCCGATGAGGTGAAGTAGGAGGCGACGTAGGTGGTGCCGGCGTCGATCACGACGGGCGTCGAGAAGTTCACCTGTTGCCAGCCGCTGGCCGTCTCGTTGGTGAAGGTGGCGCTGGCGAGTTGCTGGCCGCCGCTGGTCCACAGGCTTCCGATGTGGGTTCCGGTGTTCTGCGGGCCCTTGTAGAAGCGGATGCTCTGGATGGTTCCGCTCGTGGTCGCCTTGAACTTCACACCGACCGTGACGGCGTTGGGGTCGGCGGCGGACTGGGCCGGGGTCGTTGCGGTTTCCCAGAGGCTACTCGACGGTGCGAACACGACGTCGACCCAGTAGTTGGCGGCTTGGAATGTTTTGTTGGGGAAGCCGTTCGTCGCGCCGTATCGGTATACGCCGTTGCCGCCTGAGGTGCTGCTTGCGAGAGCGGTGAGCGGGCCGTTGGTGTAATCAGTGGTGAAATAGGAGCTGTTTACCGAATAGTTTCCCGATGAGGTGAAGTAGGAGGCGACGTAGGTGGTGCCGGCGTTGATCACGACGGGTATCGAGAAGTTCACCTGTTGCCAGCCGCTGGCCGTCTCGTTGGTGAAGGTGGCGCTGGCGAGTTGCTGGCCGCCGCTGGTCCACAGGCTTCCGATGTGGGTTCCGGTGTTCTGCGGGCCCTTGTAGAAGCGGATGCCCTGGATGGTCCCGCTCGTGGTCGCTTTGAACTTCACACCGACCGTGACGGCGTTGGGGTCGGCGCCGGACTGGGCCGGGGTCGTCGTATTGCCCCAGAGACTGTTCAACGGTGCGAACACGACGTCGACCCAGTAGTTGGCGGCTTGGAATGTTTTGTTGGGGAAGCCGCTCGTCGCGCCGTATCGGTATACGCCGTTGCCGCCTGAGGTGCTGCTAGCGGGAGCGGTGAGCGCGCCGTTGGTGAAATCTGCGGTGAAATAGGAGCTGTTTACTGCATAGTTTCCGCTTGGAGTGAAATAGGAGGCGACATAGGTGGTGTTGGCGGAGATGGCCACAGGCACCGCGAAATCCACCTGTTGCCAGCCGCTCGCCGTCTCACTGGTGAAGGTCGCACTCGCCAGCAGCTGGCCGCTGGTGGTCCACAGATTACCGGTGTGGGTCCCGGTGTTCTGCGTCCCTTTGTAGAACCTGATCCCTGTGATGAAGCCCGTTTTCGCGACCCGGAACTTCACTCCGACCTCGACCGAACTGGGATCGTTGGCCGAGGTGACGGCGGGCACGGTCGTCGGCGACCACAGGGTGCAGGTGGGGCATCCGGTGACGACGGTGACGGTCGTCACCGTCGGGGTCCCCTGAACGTTGCCGATGTCGTCGACCGCCCGGGTCCTGATCGTTACCGTCCCGGTGGTGGCGGGTGTCGTCCAGTTGTACTGCCAGTTGGTGCGGCCCGTCGCCTGGAACCACCTCGTGCCGCCGTCGACCGAGACCTCGACGGCGGCCACGACGCCGCCTCCCGTGTCACTGGCCGTCCCCTGGATGGGGACGACCGCCCCCCCGCTGGGCACGGTCCCGTTGTTCGCCGGAGAGACGATCGTCGATGTGGGCGGGGAGGTGTCCGTCGACGCGGTCGTCGGCACCAGTCCCGGCTGAATGCTGGCCGGCTGGGATCCCATGTCGGCCAGGAGATTGACCGTCGCCTGCTGCATTCGGATGTCCGTGGGAGGGGGAGCGCCCAGCCGCCCGCCGCCCGCGGGGACCAGGTCGTGCTCGGAGTCGAGTCCCCAGGCCCATTGGATGGTTCCCGCGCCGAAGACGATCGAGCCGCTCGGGTTCTTGTAGAGCGTCAGGCTGTGTGTCGCGGTTCCGGCGCCGTAGGTGCTACCGAAGTCGAGCATGTATTTCGCCGTGGTGCTCAAAGTCGTTCTGGAGAACTTCACCAGCCCCGCCGGCGCGAACCCGTTGTCGGGCGCCTCGTCCCATTCGTATCCGAGGGTCCCGGGCGGGAAGGTGGCCGACTGGCCCGGCTGCAGGCTCGCGATGGACGTGTTGCGCCATAGCCGCATGTTGCCGTACTCGGCGGGTACGACGATGGAGTCGGTTTGGAAGCTGTTCATCATGAACAACGTCCCGGTCACGGAGTTCTCGGGTCTCCCGCCATTCGACGGAGGAGAGAAACGAGGATCGCGCCACGTCCCCGTCCACTGTGGACTTGGGTCGATCTTGGCGTTCGCGAAGGTCTCCTTGTAGCAGACAAGCGTCCGGAAAGGGACATCGGACCCGTCTATGCTGTTCTCCCACCTGGTTTTCCAGAAAACCTCGTTTCCTGAGAAGAACATCAGGTCGACCCCGTTGTCACGGGCGTTCTCGATGTTGCTGCGCATCTCGTTGGACCAGTACTCGTCATGTCCCGAGGACATGAACGACTCGTGCTTGAGCAGCTCCGCACCGTGGCTGGCCGTATCGACGTTGCTGGTGTAGCTGACGTCGTACCCGTTGGACTCGAGCCATCTGATCATGGGGTATTCGGCCTGGAAGAAGCCGGTGCGCGTGATGAACGGGCGGTTGTAGCTCACCTTGTAGGCGCGTCCTACCGGCAAGCCCTCATAGAGGCTGTTACCGCCATAGGTGTTGTAGGCCTGCCAGGTGGCGTCGGACGTCTGGACCAGGATTTCCGAATTCCGGACGTCGTCCCGGATGACGAAAATCATCTGGGCGATGCCGCTCGTGCCGTCCTCCCGTACCAGATTCCCGAGGTAGACCCCGGAGACGGCGTCGTTCGGCACCGCCCAGGAGGCCGACACCCCCCAGTTGCCGCAGTCGATCAGGCCGGTTGACTCGTCGGTCAGGCAGGCCGGTTGTGTCTGGGGCAGGGGGGCGGAAGGATCGATCGTCGTTATCAGCCGTGCGCCCATGCCTCCGTAATATCCGACGCGGTAGATGTCCACCCGATAGTCGGTCGCGTCGGTGATCACCTTGAACTGGACGGTCTCTCCCTTGTTCACGCTCATCTGGGTGGCGTATCCCCGGATGTTCCCGGTTGGGGTCTGCACGTTCCACTGGCTGGGGGGAGTGCCGGGCAGGCTGTTCTCGATGCAGATGACAGATGTGGGCGGGCACGCGGCCCGGTGCTTCCGGGTATTCACCTTCGGGGGCGAGTGCCCGATGCGCGCCTCACGGGTCTTTCCGCCCTGTCCCGGAGATCGCTGTATGGATGGTTTCTGCTCGGACGGTTCCTGCGCGGATTGTTTCTGTGCGGGAGATATCGCCTCGGGATTTTTCTGCGTTGCGCGCACCGGTGACGTTGTCGACGGAATTACCGAAGGGATTGTCGACGGAATTACCGATGGTAATGTGACGCTGTGCGTGATGTCGGGAGTCGGGGGCGTTGTCGGGGAGGGTCCCGAAAAGCTGGCCATGGTTACTATGCCACTCCCGAAGGAGGACAGCATGATTCGGAGCGCCCGCCGCATCATTGGATTAAAAATATGTTTGCCGTATGGCACCTACAACCTCCCGGTTGCATCCTTGGCGAACCGTCAGTCGGACGGCCGAAAGTCTGACGACGCGGGTGCTGGAACCAGGTATTGGGCACACGTATCCAACGATGTTCTTACCAGATTTTTATATAGGTTCCCGGCTGAATGAGAGTGCTCCTGCCGATGCCACCAAAAGGGCTATTGGGCGGTATGTGAACACGCTCGGGTTAATGCGGGGAGCGGCGGCGGGACGTATCTGGGCCAAAGGCGGACCGGCGCCGTCCGAAGTCGGTCGTACACCGCTGTGCCGGTGGCTGTTCCGGCCGAGGTCTGTCCGTGACGACGATGCTCTCCGCGGGTCAGTCCGATGATCACTGTGATCATGGCTGCGGGGCCGCCGGCTGTCCGGCGGCCCCGCATTCATTGATCACACACGACGGCCGGAAAGACCTCCTCCGGACTGTCCACGGCTATGGGATGTCGAACACGACGTCGACCCAGTAGTTGGTGGCCTGGAAGGTGCTGTTGGGGAAGGCGTTCGTCCCGGCGTATCGGTATACGCCGTTGCCGCCTTCGGCGCCGTTGGCGAGGGCGATGAGCGGGCCGTTGGCGTACTGCGAGCCGAAGTAGGGCCTGTTCATCGAGTAGTTTCCGGTGGGGGTGAAGTAGGAGGCGACGTAGGTGGTGTCGGCGTCGATCGTGACGGGCGTCGAGAAGTTCACCTGTTGCCAGCCGCTGGCCGACTCGCCGGTGAAGGTGGCGCTGGCGAGCTGCTGGCCGCCGCCGGTCCACAGGCTTCCGATGTGGGTTCCGGTGTTCTGGGAGCCCTTGTAGAAGCGAATGCCTCTGATGGCGCCATCCGTCGTGGCCCTGAACTTCACGCCGACCGTGATGGCGTTGGGGTCGGACTGGGTGGTGACGGCCGGGATCGTCGAAGCGTCCCAGAGACTGTTGGCCGGCGTGAACACGACGTCGACCCAGTAGTTGGTGGCCTGGAAGGTGCTGTTGGGGAAGGCGTTCGTCCCGGCGTATCGGTATACGCCGTTGCCGCCTTCGGCGCCGTTGGCGAGGGCGATGAGCGGGCCGTTGGCGTACTGCGAGCCGAAGTAGGGCCTGTTCATCGAGTAGTTTCCGGTGGGGGTGAAGTAGGAGGCGACGTAGGTGGTGTCGGCGTCGATCGTGACGGGCGTCGAGAAGTTCACCTGTTGCCAGCCGCTGGCCGACTCGCCGGTGAAGGTGGCGCTGGCGAGCTGCTGGCCGCCGCCGGTCCACAGGCTTCCGATGTGGGTTCCGGTGTTCTGGGAGCCCTTGTAGAAGCGAATGCCTCTGATGGCGCCATCCGTCGTGGCCCTGAACTTCACGCCGACCGTGATGGCGTTGGGATCGGAGTGGGCGGTGACGGCCGGGATCGTCGAAGCGTCCCAGAGGCTGGTCACCACGGTCTGGATCAGTTCGGGTGACGTGCTCGGGGCGAAATGGACGATGCCCTCACCGCTGGGGGTGTCGCCGCCGAGATAGACGGCGGTGATCGGGTGCTGCCCCTCTTCGAGGCCGGAGGTCGTAAGCGTCGCTGGGCCCGAGCTGTTGTGCAGGTCCGAGCCGATGACCACCGCGCCGTCCTTGAAGAGCACCTGACCCTGCGGGACGAGCGAGCCGCTGGTCGCGCTCACCGTCGCCGTGAACGTGACCGAGCTCCCTCTCCGGGAGGGGTTGGCGGAGGAGGTCAGGGCCGTGGTGGTCGCCGGGTCGTTCGGCACGTTGATGCGGGTTTTCGGCGGATCGGTGGGACCCTGGAGGGTGATCCCGTTGTTGATGGCGAAGACGCGGCCGGAGACGGCGGCGCCGGTGCTGACCGTCACCGACGTCAGCGCCAGCACGTTTCCCCGGAAGGTGGAGTAGGTTCCCAGCGTCGCGGTGCCGCTGACCTGCCAGAAGACGTTCTTCGCCTGGGCGCCGTTGGTGAGGTTGACGTTGCTGACGTTCGCCGTGGAGAAGGTGGACGCCTTGAAGATGAAGATCGCGTCCGGTTCGCCCTGGGCGTCGAGGGTGAGCGTGCCGGTTATCCCGAAGATGCCGTTGGCGGAGTTGTACACGCCCGGAACCTTGGTCGTGCCGCCGAGCTCCGTCGCCACGGTGGTGACGGGGGTTCGCCCGGCGACGTCGTTGTAGGCGGCGACCAGGTCGGCCTTGGCCGCCGCCGCGGCGGAGTCGCCCGCGTGTGTCGCCCCGCTCACCGTGCCGGGCGGGAAACCGGTCACGGAGCTTCCCGGGCTTACGCCGAGGTCCCCGGTGATCGCGGTGAGGTTCGTGTTGCCCACCGCGGTCCCGGCGAGAACCGCGTATGACGCGGCGTCGCCGAGGCTCACCGGAGCCTGGTCCGCGTCCGCGGCCTGCGGTGCCACGACGATCACGCCCGCCGATAGGAGGGCTGTCAGCACCGTTACGAGCCAGGCGCGGCCGGCGCTCCGTGACAGGAGACGGTGACGGCCTGCTTCACGCGCCGGTCGTGCCGGCGCGGTCGTGCCGGTCGGCCGACGGGGTGCACTGCGAAGGGGTCTTGGCAGCCGGAGTCTGGACATTGGGCTCACCTTTTCGAGGGTCTCGCGGGGATCGAACGCCGGGCTTCGCGTGCAGCCAACGCGTCAAGGATCACCTTCGCGATTTCCACTGCACATCTGCCCGATTGGCCGCATCTGTCATGAAAGGCACGGAAATTCTCTAAGAAAAGAGAAATCGGCCGAATGCCATGACACCCAAGAAAGATGCCGCGGCATGTGCGGACAGACAGGGCCTTAGGGGGATCGGCGATGTGCAAACGATCGATCATGGGGAGCCTCTGTTGAACGTGTTATTTGAAAAGACTTTACCTCTCGATATCGCTGGTGACCAGCATTGATGTGCGGGTTCACCATTCGCTGAACGCGTTTCTGTAAATGTTGGAATATTTTATGATTTGTATTTCGCCGAAGGCGGCTCGGCGCACGCTCCAGGCCCCGAATCGGCGATGTTCGGGACCGAGGCCCGGCGATGCCGGGGCTCCGCCTCTAGTGCGGTGACCGCACGCCTCCGCCGTGTCCGAGGTCGCTCACGGTGCCGGTACGGCGCGGGACGACACCGGCTCGATCGGCGCCGGTGTGCGATGCGTGACCCGGTGAACGTTCGTGGTCACCGCTAGCCGGATGGCGGGGTGATGACGGTGAACCTGTCGCAGTAGGTCTCACCCCAGGCGGGACCTGGCGGCGGGGGAGGCGGGGTGAGGATGCACTTGGCCTGGGAAAGTGTGCCGCCGGAGGTCAGCACGGTGACCAGCAGGCTGCTGAGAGGGGTGGCCGCCTCGGCCAGCGAGACGCCGATCACGCCCGCCGGGTAGCCCGGCACGGACGTGAGGCTGTGCCATGCTCCCGGCGGATCTGTCCGGGGGTCCCGGATCCACGTGACGCCGTCTGCGGCATAGGCGGTGAAGTTCGTGTCGAATGGCGGGAAGGTAAGTGAGACGAGCGCCGTAGCGGTGCCCGAAGTCGATTCGGTCGTGCCCGCCGGCCCGGGGACGCCCTGTGGCCCGCGAGCGCCCGCCGGCCCGGGGACGCCCTGTGGCCCGCGAGTGCCCTGCGGACCGTGGGCGCCCTGTGGCCCGCGCGGCCCGCTTTTTCCGCGCGAGCCCCGGCATCGCGTGATGCGGAGCTCCTCGTCGCAGAAACCGGGCCGGCAGCACCGGTGCGCGGCGCAGAAGCGGTGCCGGCAGCACCGGTGTCCCCCGTGGCAGCTCCAGTGGGAGCCGGGGACGGCGCCGACCTCGCTCGACCGGCGGGCGGCGGATCCGCCGCCCGCCGGCCCGGCCGTCGCCGTATCCGGAAACCCCAGAACCCCGCAGGCCATGGTCAGCGCGATCGCCTTGGTCAGCAGACGATGAAAAATCACTTATATCCCCCTGTGCCAAAAAATTGGCTTTTTCTGGTCACCGTCCTGTGAACGGTGCGAGCGGGAGATACCCCTTCAGAGAAGTGGAGATTCCGGGGCGGAGTTGCGATAGAGGCAAATATATGACACTACGGAACAAAGCCCGTCCATTTGGCCCTGATCTTTCAGGGCGTCGATGCATTTGACGATTATGCACCGTTACGATCTCATTTGGTGGCGTTGAAGGGTGTCGCCACGAAAGGCGGGAGCCATGCTGAAAAGCGCGTTTCCCTACGGTTGAGCACCTGCTGGACTAGCACGGGGGATTTGCTCGGGGCGAAGTGAACCCACCCCTCGCCGACCGCGGTGCCACCGTTCACGTAGACGGCGGTGATCTCATGCGCCCCTCTGGTCAGCTCCGAGGTCGTGAAAACGGCATGGCCCGAGCGGTCGAGCATCGCCGATCCGATGACGGTGGGGCCGTCCTTGAAGAGGACCTTGTTGGTGGGGGAGACGCCGTCCTCGTTCCCCGTCACCGTGGCGATGAAGTCGACCGGTTCCCCTCTGCGGGAGGGATTCGGCGAGGAGGTCAGCGTCGTTTCGGTGGGCGGGTCCATCGACGCGTCGACGCGGGTGGCCGGCAGGACGGGGGTGCCGTCGACGGAGACCGTGCCGTTGATGGCCATCGCGCGGCCGTACATGGCCGTGCCCGTGCTCACGTCGACGGAGTTCAGCGCCAGGACGTTCCCCCGGAAGGTGGAGTAATTCCCCAGGGTGGCGTCGGTGTCGACCTGCCAGATGACGTTGTCGGCCTGGGCTCCGTTATTGAAGTCGATGTTGCTGACCCTCGCCGTGTCCAAGGAGGTGGCCTGGAAGATGAAGGTCGCCTCCGGGTCTCCCTCGGCGTCGAGGGTCAGCGTCCCGGACAGCTCGAACTCGCCTCCGGGGGTGTCGTAGACGCCGGGGGGCAGGGTCGTCCCGCCGAGCTGTGCGGGCAGGGTGGCGGTGGGTGTGCGCCCGGCGGCGTCGTTGTACGCGGCGGCCGCGGCGGCCATCTCCCTCCTCGCCTCGGCGTTGTCCACCTCGATGGACCCGCTCACCGAACCGGGGGGGAATCCGACCACGGAGCTCCCCGGGCTCACCGCGAGATCGCCGGTGACGGAGGTGATGTTGGTGCCGATTATCGAGGTTCCCGCCATGACCGCGCACTCCTCGGACTCGCCGAGTCTCACCGGCGGCACGATCGCGCTCTTAACGCGGGGGGCGCTCGCGCCGGGAGGAGCGCTCGCGCCGAGAGAAGGAGTGGAGGGCGCGCCCATGGCGAAGATTATTGAGAGAGTCGCGGCGAATCGGAGAATGTGAGAGTAGCGGGTATATATCATATATATATCCTCCTGTTCGCAATGAATAACAATGGTGCGCGTTAATAATCGTCACCTTACTGGGGGGTCGTGAATGCCTTGCGGAACGACACGCCCATGTCGCTGTCGAATCGGTGCTGCGAAACGCCCGACTCATACAGTCGGGTCATATCTCATTTCGAAGTGACGGGGGTCCTGATATGAGAGAGAAGCTGGTCGTTGTCGGCCAGGGTTACGTCGGCCTGCCTTTGGCGATGCGAGCGGTGAACGCGGGATTCGACGTCGTGGGAATAGACCTGGACGAGTGGCGGGTCAAGCGTCTCAATGCCGCCGAGTCCTACGTGGAGGACGTCGGTGACGAGCAGCTGTCCGCGGCCCACCGCTCCGCCCGTTACCGGGCGAGCACCGACTACGCCGACGCCGCGGGCTTCGACGTCTGCGTGATAACCGTGCCCACGCCTCTCCGCGAGGGAGCCCCCGACCTGCGCTACATCGGCTCGGCCGGGGAGTCCCTGGCTCCGCTGCTGCGGCCGGGCGCGACGGTGATCCTGGAATCCACCACCTATCCCGGAACCACCGAGGAGTACCTCCTGCCCTTGTTGGAGGAAGGCTCCGGGTTGCGTGCTCCCGAGGACTTCTTCCTGGGCTACAGCCCCGAACGAATCGATCCGGGCAACTCCCGGTGGCGTCTGGAGAACACGCCCAAGGTCGTGTCCGGAATCGACGAGGCCTCCTTGGAGAAGATCCGGACGTTCTACGGACGGATCGTGGAGGAGGTCGTCGCCGTCTCCTCGCTGCAGGTCGCCGAGCTGTGCAAGCTTCTCGAGAACACCTTCAGGCACGTCAACATCGCCCTGGTGAACGAGCTTTCGATCTTCGCGCAGCAGCTCGGGATCGACGTCTGGGAGGCGATCGACGCCGCCTCCACCAAGCCGTTCGGCTACATGCGCTTCACCCCCGGGCCCGGTGTCGGCGGCCACTGCCTGCCGATCGACCCGTCCTACCTTTCATGGAAGGTCAAGCGCAGCCTGGGACACAACTTCCGGTTCGTGGAGCTGGCCAACGACATCAACGACCACATGCCCGACCACGTCGTCCACCGGCTGATCCTCGGGCTGAACCGGCAGTGCAAGCCGATCAGGGGCAGCCGGGTGCTCCTGCTCGGGCTCGCCTACAAGAAGAACGCGGGGGACTGCCGCGAGTCGCCGGCGATCGAGGTGGCCAGGGCCCTGAGCAAACTGGGCGCGGACGTGGGGGCCGCCGACCCGCACGTAGACGACTTCCTGCTGCCCCCGGGGATCGAGCTCGTCGAACCGACGAACAAGGAGCTGGCCCGGGCGGACGCGGTCGTGGTCCTCACCGACCACGACTGCTTCGACTACGAGTTGATCGAGCGGGAGAGCACCTTCGTCTTCGACACGCGCAACCGCTGCCGGGGTCCCAACGTCGAGCGGCTCTGAGCCGGCCGTCAGCCGGTCCCGCCGCCGGCCTGCGGGCGGCCCGGCGGCGGGACCGGCGCCGGGCCGGACCCGGTGGATCACGACCCGGTGGGTCACGTGCCGGTGGATCACGACCCCATGACGCGGGCGATCAACTCCTCGACCTGAGTGTTGAGTTTGGCGCCGCGCGGCCAGCCCGCGTAGTGGGTCAGGAAGATCACGATCTCGCGGAGCTCGTCCGGGGTGAGCCCCCCGGTGCGCAGCGCCGCGTCCAGTTGGAGCCCGATCGCCTCGTCCATACCTTGCCCGAGGAGGAGGCCCAGCAGGAGCAGCCGCCGGTCCCGCACGCTCAGCCCGTCCCTGGACCACACCTCGGCGAACAGATGCTCCACGGTCATGCCGAAGAAGTCACCGGGGCCGTCACCGACCTGGTCCCAGCCATAGACCCGCTTCATGATCTCCAATCCGCGGGCTCGGCGGTCGGGAGTGGCGTCGTTCGCGTCATCGTTCATGAGGGCACTCCGAGTCCGTCGGCCAGCCGGTCCAGGGCGAGCGCGGCGGGAGGCGTCCCGACACCCCTATCCCTGGCCGTTGCGGTGACAGGGATAGTTCCTTCTGGCCAGTAGTCCTGACATGTATCAATATGTCGTGCTAGAGATCATTAGACGTTACAGATTCTGTCATCCTCCCTGACATGACGGTCCCCGGCGCGGCCGAGCCGCTCCAGCCTTCGTCGCATATCTCTCGCCGATTCGAAAGTCACAGGTTCGAAAGTCACACGAAAGGGGTTGCGTCCGGGTTGCGCCTCTCTCCGGGCGCGTCATCCGCGTCCACCCCCTCGCCTGCGTCCACCGACCGGCCTCTCCACGCGCAGGGGCGCCTCCGGCTCGACCTCCAGCAGGGTGATGTGCGCGCCGCGTGGCATGGAGATCACGGCCAGCACGGCCGCCGCCACGTCGCGAGGTTCGAGGAAGCGGTCATGCCTGGCCAGCCCGAACCTGACCCAGTCGTCCAGTACGGCCTGCAGGACCTCCGCCGGCCAGGTGGACCCCATCCCTGACAGCGTCGGCCCCGGCCGCAGAATCGACGCGCGGACCCCGGTGCCCTCCAGCTCCATCTGCATCGCCCGTGCCAGGCCCTCGACGCCGTTCTTGGCGGCGACGTAGGCCCCCATCCGGGGGCGCGGCAGCCGTACGACATCGGAGCTGACGAACACGATGTCGCCGCGCCGCCGCGTCGCCATCGCCGGCGCCACCTTGGCCACGAACCGCTGGGTGCCCACCAGGTTGAGCTGGAGCTGTGCCTCGAAGTCAGGGGCGGCGGTCTCGTAGGCGTTCTCCGGCGTCACCTCACCCGCGCACGTCACCACCACCTCCGTCGTGCCCAGAGCCTGCTCGGCCTTGGCGACGAACAGGGAGACGGACTCATCGGAGGTGACATCCAGTGCCAGTGCCACCGCCTCGCCGCCGTCGGCGCGGATCTTCGCCGCCAGTTCCTCGCAGAGCGCGGTACGGCGTGCTCCCAGCGCCACCGGATAGCCGGCCGCCGCCAGCCCGACGGCCACGGCCGAACCGATGCCCGAAGAGGCCCCTGTCACCAGCACCGGCCGCCGGTCGAGATGGGGGACGGCTTCGGGCATGGATGACCTCCAAGGCGAGGCGGCCCGTCCCCGCCCGCGCGAACGCGCCGCAGAAGGCCGGTCCGAGGGTGTGCGGGGCGGAGCGGGGGAGAGCGGCGATCTCGCGTACGGTCTCGGCCCGCCGTCGCGGCGGCCGGCTCCCAGGCGCCTGCGTGGTCGTGCGCATCGATGCTCCCCGTAGCCGGATGCCTTTCCGGAAGCTAATTCAACCGGCGGCGCTTGCCTAGACCCAAGTTCCGCGCGGTCCGCAAGGCCCCGGACCGTAAACGGTGCCTTCGCATGAAGGCACGATACGGGCGGGACGCCGTTCAGGCGATCACCCGAGTGTTTCCGCAGCTTCACCGCTTTCCTCTGTAACAAGTGAAGACAACTTACCGCCAAGATTTGGTCAAGATTTCCAATATGGCTGAGCCCTGAGAGGAGAGGGATACTCGAAAAACGGGCACGACTAACTTGTCGGTCCGTAAAGCGGAGGTACAGCCCTGGTGAAAAGATCAAGGGCCAGGTTCGCCGTGGTCTCGGCGGGGGTGACCCTCGCCCTGGTCGGCGGGCTGACCGGTTGCGCAGGTACGGAGTTCACCTACGTCCGCCACGACGACGGGCGGACATATTTCAAAGTTCCGGCGACCTGGCGACAGGTCGACCAGAAAGCACTGGAGAAGGCGACCACCGGAGAAGATCCCGAATCGGCCACCGCTCAGCTGCGCAGACAACTCGTCTGGTCGATCGCCTACGACGCCCACACCGAACCCTCCGCCGAACACCTCCTCGGTTACGGCACCGGGGACGAGCCGTTCGTCTTCGCCCGGGTCACCAAACTGCTGCCGCAGGAGCGGGACGCGGTCTCCCTGAACGGCATGCGCAACTCCGTCATCCCCGTGACCGAGTCGCTCCGCAAGGAGTACACGCAGGTTCCCGGTTACCCGTTGACCGATTTCGAACTGCTCGCCGACGACGTGCTCCAGCCCGAGGACGGCCTGCGCGGGGTGCACGTGCGGTTCAACTACACCGTTCAGGGCGCCGGCGTGCAGACCTTCGACCTCACCTCCTACCTGGCCGGGGACGGCAAGCAGGTCTCCACCCTGCTCATCCGCTGCTCGGCGGCCTGTTACCGCAAGCGCGCCGCCGAGCTCGACGGGATCGCGCACTCCTTCAAGGTCAAGCGACTCACCGGGTGAGGAGAAGCCCGCACATGACGCCACCCCCACCGTCCCCGAGTTTCGAAGGCCTGCGCGCGCCCGGCTCCGGTCCGACCGATCCGCACCCCCACACCCGTAAGCGGATGCCGTTCTGGGACCGGGCCAAGTTCGTCCTCGTCCTGGTGGTCATCTACTTCGTCCTGGTGTGGAATGAGATGGCCTCCTACGAGGGCATCATCAGCGTCCGGGACGCGACGATCAGGGTCGCGGCCGCCGCGCCGTGGATTTTCTGGCTGCTGGGCGCCGAGGCGCTGCGGCAGCTCCACTTCTTCGTCAGCGAGCGCTCCGCCGGATACCACCGTTTCTGGACACGCGGTGTGTTCGGCGGCTTCGAGCGCTGGACCCACCGCCGCTTCTCCGACTGGAACCGCTTCAGGATGGCCCGGGCCGTCAAATGGCTGTTCTGGGTCGCGGTGCTCGCCCTGGTCCTCGGCGAGGTGCTGGAAACCTCCCCTGCCCTGGCGCTGTTCCAGGCCCCGGCGCTGCTGTGGCAGGCGCTGCCGTACGTGGCGCAGCTCGCCTTCGCGTTCTTCTTCGTCGCCTTCCAGTTCATCGGCCTGTTCTGGCTGCTGTCGCGGGGCGGCGTGGAGACCTACTTCCCCGACGACATCAAGACCCGTTTCACCGATGTCTGGGGACAGGACCACGTGGTGGAGCGGGTCAAGGAGAACATCGTCTTCCTGGAGAAACCCGACGAGATCGAGGAGCGCGGCGGGTACGTGCCCAGCGGGCTGCTGCTGTGGGGACCGCCCGGCACCGGCAAGACCCTGATGGCCGAAGCCGTGGCGGGGGAGACGGGCAAGCCGTACGTCTTCGTGGACCCCGGCGCGTTCGTCAACATGTTCATGGGCGTGGGCATCCTGAAGGTGAAGGCGCTGTTCCGCAAGCTCCGCAAGCTCTCCCTGCGCTACGGGGGTGTGATCGTCTTCTTCGACGAGGCCGACTCCCTCGGACGCCGCGGCTCGCTGGCGCAACAGGGGCCCAGAGGCGGCCCCGGCTTCTCCGCGCACGCGGGCGGCTGCCACGGCTTCACCTATCTGGCCGAGGAGAGCCAGTGGTTGCTGACCCGCAGGGGCGCGCGGGAGCGGCAGGAACCCGTCGCGGGCCGCAGCCGCTTCTTCATGGGCGGCAACATGGGCGGCGGAGGCGGCGACCCGGGGACGTTGCAGGCACTGCTCACCGAGCTGTCGGGTCTGAAGAAGCCCCGCGGCATCGTCAACCGCCACGTCCGAAGGCTGCTCGGCATGCGGCCCAAGCCGCCGCCCAGATACCGGATCCTGGTCATGATGGCGACCAACATGCCCAACTCGCTGGACGAGGCGCTGCTGCGGCCCGGCCGCATCGACCGCATCTACAAGGTGGGCTACCCGTCCAAGGCGGGGCGGGTCCGCACCTACCGGGGCTACTTCGACAAGGTCGACCACGACCTGACCGACGAGCAGCTCGACAAGCTGGCCACGATCACCCCCTACGCCACCGGCGCCACGATCAAAGACCTGGTGAACGAGTCGTTGATCACCGCGATCCGCGACGGCCGCGAGGTCATCACCTGGTCGGACGTGACCAGGGCCAAGCGGCTCAAGCAGCTCGGCCCACCGGAGGACGTGGAGTACATCGAGCGTGAGCGGCACGCGGTCGCCGTGCACGAGGCGTGCCACGCCGTGGCCGCCTACCGCACCCGCTACCACCTCGAAATCGACATCGCCACGATCGAGAAGGGCGCCGACTATCTCGGCATGGTCGCGAGCATCAAGCCCGAGGACCAGTTCACCCGGTGGAAGTCCGAGCACGAGGCCGACATCATGGTCTCGCTCGCCTCGTTGGCCGGGGAGCGGATGTTCTTCGCCGAGGACAACTCCTCCGGCGTCTCGGGTGACCTTTTCTCGGCCACCTACCTCACCGCGCTGATGGAGGCGCACTGGGGCATGGGGCGCGGGGTGACCTCGGTGCCCGCGCTACAGGAGCTGGAGATCATGGGCGGCAAGTCGATGCCCAAGCCCGGCGGCACCGGGGGGATCGGCTTCACCAGGGCTCCGGGCGGCGGGCAGGCACTGGCCCCCGACGTGCTGGGCGAGCGCATCGAGTACAACCTGGTCCGCCTGCTCGAGGCGACCGAAGGGCTGCTGAGGGAGCATCGGCGAGAGGTGCTCTGCCTGGCGCACGCGCTGGAGACGCACAAGACGCTCAACGGCGACGACGTGATCGCCGTCCTGGAGCATCGGCGGGGACCACTGGTGGACGGCTCGATCTACGCCTCCGACGAGTTCTACGCCGAGATCGAGGAGTATCACCTGGAGGCGGCCCGGGCGCATCGCGAGCACAGCCACGTGGCGCGGGACCTGCCCGTGCCGCCGGCCCTGCCTCGTCTCGAACCCGCCGCTGCGGTCGTCCAGGGTTCCGTCCAGAGGCCCGTCCAGGGGCATGTCCAGGGGTCGGTCGTGGCGGGCAACGGTCACGCCTCCTCGCTGCCGGCCACCACGGGGCCGACGGGCGCGGCCGAACCGGCCTTCGTACCGTGGGAGGACGGGGGAGCGGGTGAGGACGGGAACGGTGAGATCCGGGCACCCTGGTCGTCGGCTCCGCCGTCTTCGTCTCGACCCGATGTCCTGTCTCCGCCCGGTGTCTTATCTCCGGCTGATGTCCTGTCTCCGCCTGATGTCCTGTCTCCGCCCGGCGTCCCGGCTCCGCCGCGGAGACGGCGGCTGCGGACGACACCGCTGGTCGTGGTCAGCCTGGCCGCGCTGGCGGCGTTCACGCTGCTCGGCGTCTACGTGCTCAACGGCGGGACGATGATGGCGGGCCGGGCCGGGGACGCACTGGGCTCCGCCACGCTCCTGGTGGTGTTCGTCGCCGTGGTGGCGGTCATCGTGGGGGTCGGTGTCGCCTTCGCGGTGATCCGCGGCGGTCAGGCCGCTCGGACCAGAGCCGAGGCGCAGCGGGATCGTGCCGTGGAGCGGGCCCAGCTCCTGGCTGCGGCGATGGATCCCGAGATCGCGATGCGGATCCTCGGCTACCGTGGCACCGACGACCCGAAGGCCCGCTGAGGGGCGCCCCGCCGGTGTCTCCGGCGCGGACGTCTCCGGGGGAACCGGTGGCCCGGTTCCCCCGGGAGACGTCTCAGCCGAACTCGCCGTCCTTCACTCCGCCGACGAAGGCGTCCCACTCGCGCTGGGTGAACGCCAGCGCCGGACCGTCCGGGTTCTTGGAGTCACGGACGAGGTAGAGCTCGTCGGCGTCGGCCTTGTGTCCGGCCAGGGCCGGGTCACCGGGCACGATCGCCACTTCGACGCAGTCGCCTCCGTTGGTGCTGCGACTGCTCTTGCGCCACACGACGCTGGACAGATCCATTGTGGATCCCCGCACTCTTTTCTCCTTCCCCTGCTTCCTACGGTTGGTTGGAACAACTCTTCGCCATTTGGGCGATGAAGGCGGTCGATGCCTCCGCGCCGAGAGCCAGTGCCGTCAGGCTCCCGAACATGAGGGTGTATCGGCGCACCTCCTCCGGGTCTTCCGGCACAAGCCCGCTGGCGGCCTGTTCCAGGTAGACGAGGTCGGGATCTTCGGGCTCGGGGAAGCTGAGCAGGCAGAACTTGCCGTCCATCGCGGCGTGCGCGCCGGCGGAGAACGGGATGACCCGGATCTCCACATTCGGCAGCCTGCCGAGATCGAGCAGGTGTTCCAGCTGCTCCCGCATCACATCCGGACCGCCGACCTGACGCCGGAGCACTGCCTCGTCGAGAACCGCGACGAGTTGGATCGGATCACCGGGGCCGTGCAGCAACTGCTGGCGCGAGATGCGCACGGAGACCTTCTCATCCACCGCTGAGGGGGCGTGCGTGAGGGCGGTCGCCTCGATGACGGCGCGTGCGTACGATTCGGTCTGCATCAGGCCGGGGACGACCAGCGGCTCGTACGAGCGCACCACCGACGCCTCCGCCTCCAGCCCGATGTAGGAATCGAAGCCGGGTTTCAGCGCCTGCCGGTGGCGGTGCCACCAGCCGCGCTTGCGAGCTTCCCTGGCCATCTGGATCAGGGACTCCCGGGCCTCCCCGGTCACGCCGTACACATCGGTGAGGGCCGCCACATCGGAGGGTTTGGGACGGGTCAGTCCCGTCTCGTATCTCCAGACGGTGGTGTCGGTGGAGCCGATGCGCTCGGCCACCTCCATTCGCGTCAGCCCGCTGTTCTCCCGAAGGCGACTCAGTTCCGCCATCAGACGGCGATGCCGGGCCGTGGGACTGCGCCGGGAAGCCATGCACCTACCTCCGTCCTGGGAAGGAAACTGTGGAATTTCAATATGAGCTATTGAAGTCCCTGATAGAACAGTTCACCGTGAGTGAGTGTGCCATCTCGGAGCGCGATGTGCATGTGAATGTGCATGTCGGGGAGTGAGGCCAATCATGACGCTCGAGCAGCCGACGGCTCCGCCTCGATCGACGGTCACCCTGCGGGGCGTGCCGGAGTCGGTGTCGGCGGCCCGCCGCCGGGTCAGGGAGCTCCTGGGGGAGGGGCATCCCGCCTCCGAGGACGTCGTCCTGCTGGTGAGCGAGGTGGTGACGAACTCGGTGGTCCACTCGTGCTCGGGCCGCGGCGGCAGGGTGGCGATGACCGTGGCGGTGGGCTCCGGCACGGTGCTCGTGGAGGTGTCCGACGCGGGGTCGGGGGTGTCGGCGCCACACGTGCGCAACGACCCCGACGCGGAGAACGGGCGCGGGATGTTCCTGGTGGACCTGCTCGCCGCCCGGTGGGGAGTCCGGGATGACTCCGGCGGGCTCAGGACCCTCTGGTTCGAGGTCTCTTTCTGAGCCGAGGTGACTTTCGCCTCTCCGAGGATGAAAGCCATACAAGCCCGAATTTTTGGGCCTGGGCGAATCGACATCCTTGCCTGACTCTCAGTGCAGGCGCGCGACAAACCCCCTAGCGCGCGCGTCCGAGGAGGGCACAGGTGAGACGCCGTCTGATCGTGATGGTGGCGGTCCTGGCATTGTTGTGCGTCGGCATCACCGGGGCGGCGGCCTCGGCCGAACCGCCGCCGAACGGCCAGTACAAGGTGCAGGGCCCGAGCAACTCCCAGCAGCGAAGCGCGGTGGCGGCCACCGGAGCGGCCATCGACCAGGTCGACTCCGCCTCGATCGTGGTCACCGCGACCGCGGCCGAGGTCGCCGCGATCAGGAGACTGGGCTACACCGTCACGAAGCTTCCCGCGTCCTTATCCCGCAACGCGCAGGCCTTCGACTTCCCCCCGGCCGACTCCGGCTACCACAACTACGCCGAGATGACCGCCGCGATCGACCAGATCGTCGCCGACCATCCCGCGATCGCCCGCAAGACCAGTTACGGCACCTCCTACGAGGGCCGCGACCTGATCGCCGTCAAGATCAGTGACAACGTCGGCACGGACGAGAACGAACCCGAGGTGCTGTTCACCCACCACCAGCACGCCCGGGAGCACCTGACCGTCGAGATGGCGCTCTACATCCTCAATCTCCTCACCGACGGCTATGGCACCGACAGCAGGATCACCTCCCTGGTGAACTCGCGCGAGGTCTGGATCATGCCGGATCTCAACCCCGACGGCGGCGAGTACGACATCGCCAGCGGTTCCTACCGCTCCTGGCGCAAGAACCGGCAGCCCAACTCCGGCTCGTCCTACGCGGGCACCGATCTGAACCGTAACTGGGGCTACCGGTGGGGCTGCTGCGGCGGCTCCTCCGGCTCCACCTCCAGTGAGACCTACCGAGGCTCGGCCGCCGAGTCGGCGCCCGAGGTCAAGGCGGTCGCCGACTGGGTGCGCGGCCGGGTGGTCGGCGGTGTTCAGCAGGTCAAGGCGAACATCGACTGGCACACCTACGGCGAGCTGGTCCTGTGGCCCTACGGCTTCACCAACGCCGACACCGCCCCCGGCCTCACCCAGGACGACCACGACGCCTTCGCGGCCCTCGGCCGGAACATGGCCTCCACCAACGGCTACACCCCCGAGCAGTCCAGCGACCTCTACATCACCGACGGTTCGATCGACGACTGGATGTGGGGCGCTCACAAGATCTTCAGCTACACCTTCGAGATGTATCCGACCGGCGCGTCCCCCGGTTTCTACCCGCCCGACGAGCAGATCGTCCCGCAGACGACCCGAAACAAGGAGGCCGTGCTCCGCTTCCTGGAGTACTCCGACTGCGTCTATCGGATCATCGGCAAGGAGTCGCAGTACTGCGGCACCGGCACCCCGCCGGTGACGGTCTACTCCGACACCTTCGAGACGGCGACCGGCTGGACCGCCAACCCCGCCGGCACCGACACCGCCACCCTCGGCCAATGGGAACGCGGCGTCCCCCAGGCCACCACCTCCAGCGGCGCCAAGCAGCTCGCCACCCCCGTCAGCGGCAGCAACGACCTGGTCACCGGCCGCCTGGCCGGCACCTCCGCCGGCGACCACGACATCGACGGCGGCACCACCACCATCCAGTCCCCGGCCATCACCCTGCCGTCGGGCGGCCCGCTCAAGCTCGGCTTCTCCTGGTACCTCGCCCACGGCTCCAACGCCTCCAGCGCCGACTACCTGCGCGTGAAGGTCGTCGGCTCCACCACCACCCAGGTCTTCCAGCAGCTCGGCGCGGCCACCAACCGCAACGGCGCCTGGGCCACCGCCGAGGCCGACGTCTCCGCCTTCGCCGGCCAGAGCGTCCGCATCCTCGTCGAGGCCGCCGACGCCTCCACCGCCTCCCTCGTCGAGGCCGCGATCGACGACGTCAAGATCACGCAGCAGCCGTGACCGTGCCGGGCGCCCCGTACCGCGCGGGGCGCCCGGTGGGTCAGGCCCGGCAGATCAGCTCGCCGTGGAGCAACGACAGCCAGCCGTCCGGCTCCGCGGCCCAGGCCTGCCATCCGCGGGAGATGCGGCGCAGGTCGTCGTCGGTGGCCACGCCCGAGGCCAGCGCCTGGCGGGCCATGTCGGATTTCAGGATCCGCTCCGCCCACATGCCGCCCCACCAGGCGCGATCCTCCGGCGTCGCGAAACACCAGGTCGAGGAGGTGGCGGAGACGTCGGTGAAACCGGCCGTGCGGGCCCACGACAGCAGGCGCCGTCCGGCGTCCGGCTCGCCGCCGTTGGCTCTGGCGACCCGCTGGTAGAGGGCCATCCACTCCTCCAGCTCGGGCGGCTCGGGAAACCAGGTGAAGGCGGCGTAGTCGCTGTCGCGGACCGCGACGACCCCGCCGGGCTTGCAGACCCGGCGCATCTCCCGCAGGGCCTGGACCGGATCGCCGACGTGCTGCAGCACCTGGTGGGCGTGCACGACGTCGAAGGTGTCGTCGGGGAACTCCAGGGCGTGCACGTCGGCGACGAAGAACTCGATGTTGGTACGGCCGCGCCGCTCCGCCTCCGCGCGGGCCAGCGCGACCGCCTCCTCGGTGATCTCGATCGCGGTGACCACTCCCGGGGCGAGCCGCTCGGCCAGCTCGGCGGTGATGGTGCCGGGTCCGCAGCCGACGTCCAGCAGCGCCGCCCCCGGCCGCAGGTGCGGCAGGAGGTAGGCGGCCGAATTCTCCACGGTGCGCCATCGGTGGGATCGCAGCACGGAGTCGTGGTGCCCGTGGGTGTATACGGCGTTCTTCGCTGCCATGGAAGACCACTCCTTCGGTCGGGTGGGGCAACCGTAACATTCATCTCATATAGTAAGAGAAAATGTCTCACTATGTGATCTGACAAATTCCCGCGGTCCCGCTTATTGCCGTCATACGTAACCGCGCTCACACTCAGGTCGGGTATCGGTGTCACGATGGGAGGGGTCCTCGTGCACGAAGAGTTCAGCACTCGCGAGATCTGGCCGCTGGAATGCCTGCACTGCCGGCACGTCTGGCAGGAGGAATATCTCGTCCGCCGGTCGACCGACGGGCACGGCCACGACGTCGTGCTCTGGACGCGGTCCGGCATTCTGGTCCAGCCGCCCTGGTCGGGGCTGAGCTGTCCCGGCTGCGGTGACAGCAGCGTGAAGGCCTTCCCGGCGGGGGACCGCTCGCACCGCGGCGTCGCGACGGGCGCCCCCGTCCCGCTCGCGGTCGCCGAGCCCGGTTCCGCGCCGCCCCCGGTCGCCGATCCGGGCTCCGATCCGAACGCCGCGCCGGAGGCGACTCCGGAGCCCACGCGGGTCCCGGTGTCCTCGACGGTCGGCGTTGCGGCGCGCAGGGTCCGCGTGCGTGCGGGAAAGGTGCGCGTGCGGGTGAAGATCCCGGCCCGGGGCCGTCACGCGCCGCCCATCCTGTTCTACGCCCTGGCGGGGATCGCGTTCCTGCTTCTGGCGGGCTTCGAACTCGTCGGGCACGTCGTCACACATCACTGAACCCGCCGGACCCGGCGCACCCGTCGGATCAACCGGATTCGACGAGTCCGTGGGGGATCGCGCCGCAGCACGCGACCCCCCACGAGTCCCGGCCGGCCTGATGGCCTTCCAGGCGGGTGACGGTCTCACACGAGCCGTGGGGATCCCCCGGGTACGGCGTGCGGACCGGTGGACAGGGCGGCGTGGCCGGGATCCCGTCACGGCCGGCCCCGGCCGTGACGGGATCCCGGCCACGGCCGGGACGGTCCGGCCCCCTCCGCCGGGACCGTGCCGGCCGTTGCGCCGCCTTCTCCAAGAAGGGGCATGCCGCGATCATGATGGGGAGAACCCCCCGCTATGGCAAAGTCAGAGCCGGAAGTCCATGTCCGGGATGATTTCTGCGACGTCCATCTGGGCCTTCTGGAGCTTGCCGGAGTAGTCCCAGTTCATCGCCTGCCAGCGGGTGAACTGATCGAGCACCCACATCCCCGACTGGCGGCTGCCGTTGCCGGACTTGCCGTTCCCGCCGAAGGGCAGATGGGCCTCCGCGCCGGAGGTGGAGTTGTTGACGCTGACCATGCCCGCGCCGATGCCCGCGCGGAACCGGAAGGCGGAGGCGGGGTCGGTGGTGTAGATGGAGGAGGAGAGCCCGTAACCCGGCCGGTTGGCCAGCTCGACGGCCTCCTCCAATGTGGAGAAGGTGGTCACGCCCACGATCGGGCCGAAGGTCTCCTCCAGGAACAGCCGGTCGCCGGGGCGCACGCCGTCCACGACCACCGGGTGGTAGTAAAGCCCGCCATCGCCGGAGAAGTCCGCGCGCGGGTTCTCCGCGGTGATCTGGCCGGTCGGGCCGGAGACGACCGTGTGGTGCGGCTGTATCCAGTCCAGATACTCCTCATATCGTGAGGCGAACCTGCGGTCGAGGAGCGGCCCGCACAGCACGTCCCCCGCGGGGTCGCCGATCGCCGCGTCCGCCACGGCGCGCGTGTAACGCCGGAGGAACTCGTCGTGGACGCTCTCGTGCACGATCACCGTGCCGAGCGAGGTGCAACGCTGTCCCGCCGTGCCGAATCCGGCGAACAGCGCGCCCTCCACGGCCAGGTCCAGGTCGGCGTCGGGCATGACCACCATCGGGTTCTTGCCGCCGAGTTCCAGGCAGGGCGACTGCAGGTGCCGCCCGCACAGCTCGCCGATCCGCCGGCCGACCTCGGACGAGCCGGTGAAGCCGACCTTGTGCACCGTGCCTTCGGCCAGCGCCGCCCCAAGGCCCTCGAACGTCGCCGAACCATCGGCGAGCACGAGGTTCAGCACGCCGTCGGGCAGCCCGGCCGCGGCGAACAGCCGGTAGAGCGCGTGCGCCGAGGCCGCGGCGTACTCGGCGGGCTTCCAGACGACCACGTTGCCACACAGCAGCGCCGGGACGAGATACCAGGACGGCACCGCGACCGGGAAGTTGCCGGCCGTGATCACCGCGGCCACGCCCACCGGGACCCGGAAGGTGAACAGGCTCTTGTCCGGCATCTCCGAGGGCACCGTCTGCCCGTAGAGCCGCCGCCCCTCTCCGAGGAAGAAGTCACAGGTGTCGACGATCTCCCGGACCTCGCCCAGGGCCTCGGCGTACGGCTTGCCGATCTCGCGGGTGACCAGGCGGGCCAGCGACTCGGCGTTGGCCTCCACCAGCCGCCCGATCGAGGCGATCACCCGCCCCCGGACGGGCGCGGGCACCCGCGCCCACTCCTGCTGCGCCTCGAAGGCGGTACGGCAGGCGGAGGAGAACGTCTCCGCGTCGGCCAGCCCGACCCGCGCGACCACCTCGTCCACGCGCGCCGGATTGATCGAGTCGTAGGCCCTGCCGTTGGGCGCCTGCTTTCCGCCGATGACGGAGACGATCTCGTGGGTCACCGTTGACCTCCTCGTATGGCTTGTAACCGTATTCTCTCCGCAGATGAGGAGATCGTCACGTCATGCGGAAGTCGGCGAAGTCGAAGCCGGGGGAGACGACACAGCTCACGAGCACCCCTTCGTCCCCGGCGGGGCGGGCGGCCTGCCAGATTCCGCCGGGCACCAAGGCCTGCGGGAGCTGTCCCTCCTCGACCAGCGGGCCAAGGATCACCGTGCTCACCGGCTGGCCGTCGTGCCCGCCCAGGGTCAGGATCAGCGGACCGCCCCGATGCCAGAGCCACACCTCGTCGGAGCGGACCACGTGCGGGCGCGACTCCTCACCCGGTTCCAGCAGGAAGTAGATCCCGGTGGCGGTGGCCCTCGTCCCGCCGTAGCCGGCAGGGGCGACGTCGACCGAGGTCTTCCAGGTCTCCCGGTACCAGCCGCCCTCGGGGTGGGGCAGCAGGTCGAGGGTCTCGGCGAGCGGGGGACGGGCGGGTGCGGTCATCGGATCTCCTTCGGCGATACTCCGCCTTCAGCCCGGACGCTGAAGCGGGAGAGCTCACGGACGAGCGTGGCACCCCTGCCGCCGAGGAGGGGAGGGGCGCCACCGCACCGAATACTAGGGAAGGATCACCCCTTGAGCGCTCCGCCGAGAAGACCGGAGACGAACTGGCGCTGGAACAGCAGGAAGACCAGCGCCAGCGGCAGCGTGGCCAGGAACGCGCCCAGCATCAGCCCCGCGTAGTCCACATGGGACAGGCCGATCAGATGGTTCAGCGCCACCGGGACGGTGAACCGCTCCTCGGAGTTGAGCATCAGCAGCGGCCAGATGAAGGCGTTCCACTGGCCCATGAAGGTGAAGATGACCAGCGCGCCGAGCTGGGGCCGTACGCACGGCAGCACGATCCGATAGAAGATTCGCAGATCGCCCGCACCGTCCAGGCGGCCGCTCTCCAGCAGCTCGTCGGGAAAGTCCAGGAACGCCTGGCGCATCAGGAAGATGCCGAAGGAGTTGGCCAGGAACGGCACGATGACCGCCTGGTAGCTGTCCACCCAGCCGATGCTCGCCATCATCTGGAACAGCGGGACCAGCAGCACCTGGAACGGGATCATCATCGTCGCCAGCACCACGCCGAGCAGCACTCCCCGCCCTCTGAACCGGTATTTCGCCAGGCCGTAGCCGCACATCGCCGACACCAGCGCGCTGAGCACCGTGTAGACGAGCGCCGTCCAGACGCTGGTGGCCATGACCCTGGAGAAGTGGATCGTCTCCTCCAGGCGGGCGAGGTTGGCCATCAGCTCGGCACCCGGCAGGAAGGGCGGGGGAGAGGCGAACAGCTCGCCGCCGTCATGGGTGGCCGCCACGACCATCCAGTAGAACGGGACCACGCTGACCACCGCGCCCGCCGTGGCCAGGAGCCACACCAGGACCCGCTTCACGAGCGCTCCCTTCCGAAGTAGCGGAACTGCAGGTAGGACAGCCCGCCGATGATCAGCACCACGACCCAGGCGATGGCCGCCGCGTAGCCGAAGTCGAACTGCCGGAAACCGACCTGGTAGAGGTAGAGGATCGGGGTGAGCGTGGCGTCGGCGGGGCCGCCGCCGGTCAGCACCAGCGGCTCGTCGAAGAGCTGCAGTGTGCCGATCGTCGAGGTGATCGAGCAGAACAGCACCACCGGGCGCAGCTGCGGCAGGATCACCAGCCGGAACGCGGTCAGCGGCCCGGCGCCGTCGATCGCCGCCGCCTCGTACTGCTCGCGGCCGACGGCCTGCAGCCCGGCCAGCAGGATGATCGCGTTGTAGCCCGCCCACCGCCAGGTGATCGACGCGATCAGCGCGACCCTGGCCCAGAAAGGGTCGTTGAGCCAGTCCACCTGCACGCCCAGGACCTGGTTGACCGCACCGCCCTCCGTCTTGAGCAGCACGCGGAAGACCACGGCGTAGGCGACCAGAGTCGTCACGGCGGGCAGGAAGTAGGCGGTGCGGAGCGTGGCGCGAAAACGCAGCCACGACTGGTTGAGGACGTAGGCCAGCACCAGGGCGAGGCCGATCATGACGGGGACCTGGACGACGAGGATCAGCGCGACGTTGGCGAGCGAGCGCAGGAAGGACGGGTCGTCCAGCATGCGGATGTACTGGTCCGCCCCGGCCCACTCGACGACCCCGCCGTCCGTCGTCTGCAGGCTCTGCACGAACGACGCGGCCAGCGGGTAGGCGAAGAAGACCAGCAACAGCGCGGCCGCGGGGCCCGCGAAGACCCATGGGATCGTACGGCTGCGCCGGGCCGCCGGAGGCGTCGCCCGGCGAGCCGGTGAGCCGGGCGTGGTGCCGGACGCTGCGCCGGCCGTGGTTCCGGTCGTGATGCCCGGGGTGGGGGGTGCCATCGGGGACGTCACTGCGCGAGAGGCCGCTTGGTGGCGGACGCGATCCGCGCGGCGGCCTCGTCGAGCACGGCCTTGGGGTCGTCGCCGTCCAGCAGCGAGCCGGAGACGGCCTTCTTCAGCACCTCCTGAGCCTGGGCGTCGTCCCCGGTCAGCTCGACCGGAGGGATGTTCCGCACCTCGTCGGCGAACAGGCGGTTGACCCGCTGCCCGCCGAAGTACGGCTGCGCCTCGTCGAACAGCGGGTTGCTCAGCGCGGGCAGGTACGCGGGGAACAGGGCCTCTGTCCTCATCATGGAGACCTGGTTGTCCTTGTCGGTGAGCAGCCACTGGACGAACGCCCAGGCCGCTTCCCGGTTCTTCGTCTGTGAGGTGACGGCCAGCGCCGAGCCGCCGTTGGCGGAGGTGCGGACGCCGTTGGCGTCGAAGGCGGGCAGCGGGATGACCCCGAACTTGCCCGACAGCTCGGGCATCTCCCCGGTCAGCGTCCCGCTCCACCAGGCGGCGGTCGGCTGGGTGGCGGCCTTGCCCTGCTTGGTCGCGGTGACCCGGCCGTCCCAGCCCTTCTCGTTCTGCAGCAGGTCTTTGTCCTTGAGGGTCTTGAGCAGGGTGAGCGCCTTGACCGCCGCGGGGCTGTTCACCGCGACCTTGCCGTCCTTGAAGTAGCCCTGGCCGAGCTGCTGGAGCAGGGTCGTGAACATGTCGGCGGTCGTGAGGTCGGAGACGAACAGCCGTTTTCCGGTGACCTGCTTGACCTTCTCGCCCGCCTTGACCGCGTCGTCCCAGGTGACGACGGACTCGGGATCGACACCCGCCTGCTTGAAGTAGTCGCGGCGGTAGAACAGCCCCACCGGGGCGGAGTCCCACGGCAGCGCGAACAGGGCCTTGCCGGAGGTGGCCGCGGCCCACTTGGCCTGGTCGAAGTCGGCCTTGTACTTGCCCGCCACGCCGCTCAGGTCCACCAGGCCGCCGGGGAAGTTCTCGACGTACCCGGGAATGCGGGCGTCCTCCAGGGTGATCACGTCGGGCAGCCCGGAACCGGACTTCAGGCCGACCGTGATCTTGTCGTAGGCGTTGTCGTAGCCGATGTCCACCACCTGGACCTTCACCCCGGGGTGGGCCTTCTCGAACGCGGGGGCCATGCGCTGCAGCGCCTTCGCCGCGACGTCCCATGACCAGATCTTGATCTCTCCGGACAGCTTGCCGCCCGAGCTCTGTGCGATTTTCGGAGCGTCCTTCGCGGGGACGTCCCCGGTGGCGCAGCCGCTCATCGTGAGGCCGCCGGCGATCACGATTCCGGCGATGACGTGGGTTCTTTTCACCGTGCTGCTCCTCGACGAACAGTGCTATGTCACGTGGTGAATACTGAGTTTTGAATACAGTAGACGCTTTATGGGGTTATGTGCCAGACCGATTCCTCACGGCTTTTGTCGGGGGGGTTGGCTAGCGTTCCGATCGTGATCGAACGGTGGAACCGGGATCAGGTGCTTGCGCTCGCGCCCGACGCCTCATCCCAGAAAGCGGCCCAAGGGGTCTCCTCGCCCGGCAAGTGGTCGGGCGTCGGGGTCACGGCGGATGCGCTGTGGGGTGAGTGCAGAGGCAGCGGGTCCAAGCCCTACCGGGCATGTGTGGACCTGTCCGAGCCTGCCTACCGATGCAGTTGTCCGAGCCGGAAATTCCCGTGCAAACACGCCCTCGGCCTGCTGCTGCTGTGGTCGGCCGACGGCGTCCCGGTCGCCGACGAGCCCGCCGACTGGGTGACCGAGTGGCTCGACCAGCGACGCGACCGCGCCGTCAGGGCGGCGGTCCGCCCGGCCCGCACGGCGGCCGAGGCGGAACGGGGCCCCGCCATCGACACTAGCCGGGCCGCGCAGCGCGAGCAACGCGTGGCCGCGGGCCTGGCGGAGCTGGAGCGCTGGCTCGCCGACCAGATCAGGCAGGGCATCGCCGGATCCCGGCGGCACGACCACTGGGACGATCTCGCCAAACGTCTGATCGACGCCCAGGCCCCGGGGGTCGCGGGCGGCGTCTCCCGCCTGAACGCCGTCCTGGCGGCCGAGGACTGGCCCGCCCGCCTGCTCGGCGAATACTCCCTCCTGCACCTGCTGTGCGTGGCCCACCGCCGCCTCCCCGAGGTCGTGCGGGCGGCCGGAGACGGTCCGGACGCCCGAGCCGGTGCCGGGACGCCGCACCCGCCGGGCGCCGCGCTCCTGCGACGGGTCCGCGAGCGCATCGGCTTCCCGGTCACGAAGGAGGAGGTCCTCGCGGGAGAGACGGTCAGGGACGTGTGGGACGTGCTCGGCCGCCGCGACGAGGAGCAGGACCGGCTGGTCGCGCGCCGGGTCTGGCTGCGCGGCAGGAACACCGGCCGGCCGGCGCTCGTGCTCTCCTTCGCCCCCGTCGGCCAGGCCCTCGACGCCTCGCTCGTCACCGGCACCGCCCTCGACGCCGACCTGGCGTTCTATCCGGGCTCCTCGCCGCTGCGGGCCCTGGTCGCCGTCCGTCACGACGGCGCCGCCGCGGCCCCCGCGCCCGGCTCCACCCCGCAGGAGGCACTGGAGGAGGTGGCCGGGGCCCTGGCCGGAGACCCCTGGGTGGACTCCTGGCCCGTCGTCCTCGATTCGGTGGTCCCCGTCGAGAACGGTTCCTGGTCGCTCTGCGACGCCTCCGGAGGCCTCGCGCTGCACCCGTCCGCCGGCACCCCCTGGCGGCTGATAGCGACCTCCGGCGGCCACCCGCTGACCGTCGCCGCCGAATGGACCCCCAGCGGCCTGCGACCCCTTACGACATGGGACGAGAAGGGCCGGGTGATCGTGCTGTGAACACCACGACCGAATGGCAGGACCTGGTCTCGGCGGCCCTCGTCGGCACCGACCGCCGTCCCCTCACCGGTGACTCCGCCGCCGAGGTCGAACTGCTCGAACGCGCCGCCATGCACACCCTGCGGACGCGGGCCGGCCGCCGGCTGGGCCAGGGCGGGCCGCTGAGCGTCGCCCCGCCCGAGGAGCAGCCCGCCGTCTCGTCCGCCGCGGCCGACCGGCTGGCTCGGATCCTCGGTGGAGAACGGCCGAGGCTGCTGGCCGAATGGCTGGAGACCGCCGCCGGGCACGGTTACCGGATCCCACCGCACCTGCTGCCCGAGCTCCTCGACCAGGGTGCCAGGGACCGGTCGATCCGCTCGCACCTCGGCGTCCTCGCCGGAAACCGGGGCCGCTGGCTGGCCGGTCTCAACCCGGCGTGGAGCTTCCTGCTGGAGGAGGTCACCACGATCGCCGCGACCGGCTCCGGCGACGCCCCGGCGGTCTGGGAGTTCGGCACCTCCGGTGACCGCCGCGCCTATCTGGGCACGCTGCGGGCGACCGACCCGGCCGGCGCCAGACAACTGCTCACGACGACGTGGGAGCGGGAGACCCCCGACGACCGGGCGGCTTTCCTGGAGGTTCTCGCCGACCGGCTCTCGCCCGACGACGAGCCGTTCCTGGAGGCCGCCCTCGACGACCGCCGCCGCGAGGTCCGCCACCAGGCCGCCGACCTGCTCACCCGCCTGCCGGACTCACGGCTGGGCCTGCGAATGGCCGAACGGGTCGCCCGCTATGTCACCGTCGAAGCCGGGAAGATCCAGGTCACCCTGCCCGTCGCCTGCGACGGCACGATGGAGCGCGACGGCATCCGGGCCAAGCCGCCCCAGGGAACCGGGGAGCGGAGCTGGTGGCTGCAGCAGGCCGTGGCACGCACCCCGCTCGGTGTCTGGCCCCGCCTGCTCGGCCACCCGCCCGGCGAGCTCGTCCGCATGAAGATCGTCGACTGGGGGCGTGAGGTCATGGCGGGCTGGGTCCGGGCCACCGTGCTCCAGAGCGATCCCGAATGGGCCAGGGAGCTGTTCGCCTGGGATCCGCTCGCCGACCTGCTGGCCGCGCTGCCCCCGGCCGAGCAGGAGAGCGTCGCGGCCGGTTTCGTCCGGCGGCACGGACTGGACGGCCAGCTCATCATGGTCCTCGGCGGAGCCGCGGCACCCTGGGGACCGGGCCTGGCCGGGGCCGTGCTGCAGAAGATCCTGGAGGTCTCCGGCACCCAACCGTGGAATCTCGGCGAGCTGACCAAGCTCGCCGGCGAGCGCATCGACCCCGCCCTGTACGGCGTGGCCGAGCGACTCTCCCTCGAACCGCCCATCCAGGAGGTCGCCGCCCTCCTGCGTTTCCGCAACGACATGGTGAAGGAGCTTTCGTGACAACGGTCCTGCGGGCCCACGCCGAAGACCAGTACGCCGAAGAACTGGCGATCCTGGCCAAGAACGACGACCGGACCCGGCCGCCGGGATGGAAACTGTCCCCCTGGGCGGTGACCGGCTACATCCTGGGCGACGGCGACCAGATCACCCCGAAGTACATCGGGCCCCGCCGCATCGTGGAGGTGGCCGTGGCGACCCTGGCCACCGACCGCGCGCTGCTGCTGCTCGGCGTGCCCGGCACCGCCAAGACCTGGCTGTCGGAGCATCTGGCCGCCGCGATCAGCGGCGACTCCACCCTGCTCGTGCAGGGAACGGCGGGTACGGCCGAAGAGGCCATCCGCTACGGCTGGAACTACGCCCGGCTGCTGTCGGAGGGCCCCTCCAGGCAGGCTCTCACCCCCAGCCCGGTGATGCGCGCGATGGCCGAGGGACGCATCGCCCGGGTGGAGGAGCTGACCCGCATGCCCTCCGACGTCCAGGACGCGCTGATCACGGTGCTGTCGGAGAAGACGTTGCCGATCCCCGAGCTCAACGAGGAGGTCCAGGCCACGCGCGGCTTCAACGTCATCGCCACCGCCAACGACCGCGACCGCGGGGTCAACGACCTGTCCAGCGCGCTGCGCCGCAGGTTCAACACCGTCGTGCTGCCGGTCCCGGCCACCGCCGAGGAGGAGGTGGACATCGTCTCCCGCCGCGTCGACCAGCTCGGCCGCTCCCTGGAACTGCCCCGGACCACGACGGGCCTGGAGGAGATCCGCCGTGTCGTCACGGTCTTCCGCGAGCTGCGCACCGGTGTCACCGAGGACGGCCGCACCAAGGTCAAGTCTCCCAGTGGCACCCTCAGCACGGCCGAGGCCATCTCCGTGCTCACCAGCGGCATCGCCCTGGCCGCCCACTTCGGCGACGGCGTGCTGCGCCCCTCCGACGTGGCCGCCGGTATCGTCGGCGCCGTGGTCCAGGACCCGGTCTCCGACCGTGTCGTCTGGCGGGAATACCTCGAGACCGTCGTCCGTGAGCGCCAGGACTGGCGTGACTTCTACCGGGCCTGCCGTGACGCGGGCTGAGGCGCGGTTCGAGGCGTCGGCCGGTGTGCGATCTGAGGCGTGCTCTGGGGCGTCGTCCAGGGCACGGCCTGGGAAACGGACCGCCGAGGCGACGCCGTCCCGTCTCACGGTGATCGCACCGCGCGCCGTCCGGCGCGGCTCGTCTACGGCCGCGCGGACGGGCGCCCCGGTGACCGGAGGGCGCCCATGAGCGTCTCCGTGCTGGGAGTCCGGCACCACGGGCCTGGTTCGGCGCGGTCCCTGAGAGACGAGCTCGAACGGCTCAAGCCGGACATCGTGCTCATCGAGGGGCCGCCGGAGGCCGACGAGCTGGTCGCGCTGGCCAAGGACCCCGGCCTCGAACCCCCGGTCGCGTTGCTGGCCCACGTGCCGGGGGAGCCGTCCAAGGCCGCCTTCTGGCCGTTCGCGGTCTTCTCCCCCGAATGGCAGGCGATCGGCCACGCGGTGGAGGCGGGCGTCCCGGTCCGGTTCTGCGACCTGCCCGCCGCCCACAGCCTCGCCTCCCGGCCGGACGAGCCGCGGCAGGAATCGGCGGACGGCCGGGCGCCGGACTCCGAGGCGGGTGCCGTACGGGTCGATCCGATCGGGACGCTCGCTCACGCCGCCGGATACGACGATCCGGAGCGCTGGTGGGAGGACGTGGTCGAGCACCGGGGGGACACGCCGTTCCAGGTGATCGCCGAAGCGATGGCGGCGGTCCGCGACGGGCATGTGGCCGACGAGCACGAAGCCAGGCGTGAGGCCTTCATGCGGCGCACGATCCGCAAGGCGGTCAAGGACGGGTTCGAACGGATCGCCGTCGTCTGCGGCGCCTGGCACGTGCCCGCACTGGCCGGGACGTCGCGTGAGGGCGCCGTCTGGGGGGCCGGGCTGCCCACGGTGAAGGCCGACGACGCGCTGCTGCGGGGACTGCCGAAGGTCAAGACCGAGACGACCTGGGTGCCGTGGACGTACGGGCGGCTGGCCGCCTGGAGCGGATACGGCGCGGGGGTGACCTCGCCGGGCTGGTACCACCACCTGTTCGCCGCCGCCGACCGCCCGGTGGAGCGGTGGCTGACCGCGGCCGCCGGGGTGTTGCGTGAGGAGGACCTGCCGGCCTCCTCCGCGCACGTCATCGAGGCGGTACGGCTCACGCAGAGCCTGGCCGTGCTCCGGGGACGGCCGCTGGCGGGGCTGGCGGAGGTCACCGAGGCGGTCAGGGCCGTGTTGTGCGAGGGCGACGACCTGCCGGTGGAGCTGATCCAGCGGCGCATGGTCGTGGGGGAACGGCTCGGCCGTGTTCCCGACGCGACCCCGATGGTCCCCCTGCAACGTCACCTCCGCGAGGAGCATCGGCGGCTGAAGCTCAAGCCCGAGGCCCTGGACCGCGAGCACGACCTCGACCTGCGCAAGCCCCTCGACCTGGAGCGCAGCCGCCTGCTGCACCGGCTGCGGCTGCTCGGCGTGGAGTGGGGCACGCCCCAGGAGAGCCGGAGCAAGGGCACCTTCCGCGAGTCGTGGTCACTTGCCTGGCGTCCCGAGTTCGACATCGACCTGATCGAGGCGAGCGCCTGGGGCACCACGGTTCCCGCCGCCGCCACCGCCCGGGTCCGCGACCTCGCCGACGGAGGGCGGGCGCCCGGTCCGGCCACGCGGCGTGCGGGTTCCGGGGGAGGCGCCCCGCCGGGCTCCGGGACATCCGGCGGCGGGCAGGGCGGCGCGCCGGACGTCTCGCTGGCGAGCCTCACCGGGCTGGTGGAGCGCTGCCTGCTCGCGGACCTGCCGGACGCGCTGCCGTACGTGCTCGACTCGCTGTCGGCGCGGGCCGCGCTCGACAGCGACGTCACGCACCTGATGGCCGCGCTTCCCGCGATGGTCCGCGCCCAGCGCTACGGCGACGTGCGCGGCACCCCCGCCGCCGGCCTGGCCACCATCGTCGACGCCCTGCTCACCAGGGTCTGCGTCGGGCTGGGCGGCGCCGTCACCGGCCTCGACGACGACGCCGCCCGCGACCTGCTGCGCCACATCGACGGAGTGCACGCCGCCGTGGCCCTGCTCGACGGCGCCGCGGGTGAGGAGGCGCCCCAGCGGCGGTGGCTGGCCACGCTGCGCGGCGCGTCGGGCCGCTCCGACCTGCACGGGCTGATCGAGGGGCGGCTCACCAGGATCCTGCTGGACGCCGGGGACCTCGACGCCGCCGAGGTGGGGTCGCGGATGTCGCGGGCGATGTCGGCGGGGCACCCGCCGGCCCGGGCGGCGGCCTGGATCGAGGGGTTCCTGTCGGGCGGAGGCCTGCTGCTCGTCCATGACGCCCGGCTGCTGGCGCTGGTCGACGACTGGCTCACCGGGCTCGCCCCGGAGACGTTCGTCGACGTGCTGCCCCTGCTGCGCAGGACGTTCGGCGCCTTCGCCGCGCCCGAGCGGCGCTCGATCGGCTCGCGGGTCCGCTCGCTCGGCGCGGCCGAGAGCGCCGCCGTCGTGGAGGACATCGACGACGCGCGCGCGGCGGCGGCCGTACGGACCGTGCTGATGATTCTGGGGAAGACGGAGGGCGAGTGATGGACGAGAGGCTGCGCCGCTGGCGGCTGGTGCTCGGCGGCGACGCCGACGGCACCGGATGCGCGCTCGGCGGGACCGACGCGCAGATGGACGGCGCCCTGGCCGCGCTCTACAACGGCGGTGGCGGCGAGGGCGCATCCGAGCGGAGCGGGGGCCTGGGGGCCTCCGCCCCTCGGGTGGCGCGCTGGCTGGGCGACATCCGCTCCTATTTCCCCTCGACCGTCGTGCAGGTCATGCAGAAGGACGCCGTCGAGCGACTGAACCTGACCCGGCTGCTGCTGGAGCCGGAGATGCTGGAGGCGGTCGAGCCCGACGTCCACATGGTCGGCACGCTGCTGTCGCTCAACCGGGTGATGCCGGAGAAGGCGCGCGAGTCGGCCCGCGCGCTGGTCCGCAAGGTCGTCGCGGAGCTGGAGCGACGGCTGGTGCACAAGACGAAGGCGGCCGTGACCGGGGCGCTGGACCGGTCGGCGCGGACCCACCGGCCCAAGCGGGTCGCCGACATCGACTGGGACCGCACGATCCGGGCCAACCTGAAAAACTACCTGCCCGAGCGCAACACCGTGGTGCCGTCACGGCTGGTCGGGTACGGCAGGCGGCAGCGGGCCGTCCAGCGCGAGGTCGTGCTCTGCATCGACCAGAGCGGGTCGATGGCCGCCTCCGTCGTCTATTCGAGCGTCTTCGGCGCGGTGCTGGCCTCGATGCGCTCACTCAAGACGTCGCTGGTGGTCTTCGACACCTCGGTCGTCGACCTCACCGACCAGCTCCACGATCCGGTGGAGCTGCTGTTCGGCACCCAGCTCGGCGGCGGCACCGACATCAACCGGGCCATCGCCTACGGCCAGGGCCTCATCACCCGACCCACCGACTCCATCTTCATCCTGATCAGCGACCTCTACGAGGGCGGCGTCCGGGAGGAGATGCTGCGCAGGGTCGCCCAGATGACCGCGGCCGGGGTCCAGGTCATCGTGCTGCTGGCGCTGTCGGACGAGGGCGCGCCCTTCTACGACCGAGACAACGCCGCCGCCCTTGCCGCGCTGGGTGTGCCCGCCTTCGCCTGCACTCCCGACGCCTTCCCCGACCTGATGGCCGCCGCGATCGAACGCCGCGACATCGGCCGGTGGGCCGAGAAGGAGCTGGAGCGCACGGCCACCTGAACCCGCTCTGACGGGGACGGCACGGCGGCCCGTCCCCGTCAGAGCGCCGTGGCCGACAGGAACGTGGCCGCCGAACGGGCCGACCCGGCGAACGTCGTGCCGATCGGCGAAGGCCGGGCCCAGGCATGAACACCCTGATGGGCGCCCCGGACGTCGCCGCCGGTTGACCCCTCCTATGGAAGACGCCGCTTCGAAAGTGCACGATAAGCGGCTCGAACGGAACCCGTGGGCTCCCGCCGATCAGCGGCTGCCGTACGGACAGTTGTCGGAGGTGGAGAAGGAAAAGGACAGGGCGGGCGTCACGTTCCACGCCGTGCCCGTGGCCACCGCGCGATCTTCGGTCCTTCTCATGGACTCCGAACGATCGCGCGATGGCCGGTGTCGCCTGACCGCGATCAGCAAGCTCGCGAAGGCACGGTGTATCAGGCTGTGTAGCAGTACGGGGTGTTGTAGGTGTTGAGCGTGCAGATGACCCGGTCGGTGTCGTGGAAACGCGTCCACATGAAAGCGGAGGGGCTCTGCGCCCAGCTGGTGTCGTGGTAGACGTAGCTGGACTCGATCATGATTCCGTCGGCGTCGTAGAACCAGCCGAACTCGTTGTCGCTGGACTTACCGGAGGGCAGCCAGCGGACGTTGCAGCTCCAGGTCGCCCTGACGACATTGGCCGACCCGTCGTTTCCCCCGCTGGGATTCCAGATGTTGCAGCTGCTCGTGCCGCCGCTGAGAAACCGGGCCACCTTCAACGTGTAGTTGGAGGGAAGGCGGTTCTCGACCGTGCCGAAGGCGCCTGCCAGGGCCGCCGGCGGGGCGATGGCGTTGGTGGCCACGAAAACGCCGGCCAGCATCATCACGGCGGCCAGGAGGCGAGCGGTCCTGTTCCGTAATCTCATCTTCACGGATCTCCTTTGTTGCGGCGACCACCCGGGACCGGGTGAAATGCCGCCTCGACCGGGGGGTGACCTCGACCGTGTCCTGACTTCCAGACGCCGCGATCCACGCGATACCGGAATCCGGTCCTGATCGCGGCGAAGCCCGGAAGACGACGGCGGACGGGGAGGCGAAAAGCGCATCGCGGGGTCTCACCTTGACGCCGGTGTCACCCCGCTGGCGGGAAACACTGGCACGCCCGCGAACCTGTGAACAAGGGTTCGGAGCCGCCTGGGACGCTGGGATGACGAGAGGGTGCTGAGCTGCGGCGAAGCCGAGGCCTTGGGACGCGTGCGGGCTGGTCCCACGGTCGTCGGGTCCCGGCGAACCCCCGCCCTGGACGCCGCCGGTGACCTCCGGCGCGCGGCCGGACGGTTTCGCCGGAGAGCGCCGGGCATCGCCGGGCCTGCCGGCCGCCAGGCTCCCCACGATGGAACCGTCCACCGACCATGCGATCGATGGGGCGAGCGATACGATCGATCGGTCGGTCTTGTTTTTGGTCCGAGGCGTGATCCCTTCTTCGCGGCGGTCGGGAAGAGCGCCGTGGCGATCGGAAACGATCACGCCTTTGCCGTGAGATGTTCACCCCGTACTGGGATACTCCGGCCATCTCTGCTTCACGGGAGAAGGGCGCCGGTGTGTCTGCGCGAGAGCTGGCAGAGTTGTTGTCCGAGCTGAAACTGCGCAGCGGCCGCAGCTACGAAGCGCTGGCGCGCCGCACCGGCATGAGCCGCTCCGCGGTGCACCGCTACTGCCGGGGCGAGATCGTGCCGGACACCTATGGAATGGTCGAGCGCATCGCCCTGGCGTGCGGGGCGAGCAAGGGCGAGCTCACCGAACTGTATCGGCTCTGGGCGCGCGCCGACGCGCGATCCGGCCGGGGGAGCGCGGCGGGGCCGGCCGTACAGGCGCACGGACAGGCGCACGGACAGGCGTACGGGACCGCGGGGCCGGCCGTGCGGATGCCTGAGGAGGCGTACGGGACCGCAGGGGCGGCCGTGCGGACGGAGGGGAGCGGAGGCCCGGAGGCGACCGCCGGCGGTGACGGGAAGGACGGGAGGGAGCCGGGTCCGGCGGTGCCGGACCCGGCGCGGGGGGCGGTCCGTCCGTGGACGAGACGAAGAGGCACCCTCCTGGGCCTTGTCGCCGCGGTCATCGCCCTCATCGTGAGCGTGCCGTCCGCCTCGGAGCCCTCCTCCCGGGCTCCCCGGGCCGTCCCGCGGCCCCCTCTCCCGGCGCAGTGGGTGACCGGTCCCGCTTGGAGCCTGCCGGAGGCTCCAGTGCCGCGTACCTTGTTCGGGGTCACCCTCAACAGCGCCACCGGCGCCATGCCCGCCTTTCCGGTCGGCGCGGTACGCCTGTGGGACAGCGAGACCCGCTGGGCGCAGATCCAGCCGCGGCGCGGCGAGTTCAACTGGTCGACCCTCGACCGCCAGGTCGCGGGAGCCGAGGGCGCCGGGCTCCCGGTGCTGTTCGTCATGGGTGGCACGCCCGGATGGGCCAGCCCCGCGGGCACGCGGGCTCCCTACCCGGACGACTCGCGCGCCGCGCCGCCGGACGCCCTCGCCGACTGGGACACGTTCGTGCGCGCCCTCGCCAGGCGTTACCGGGGACGGATCGAGGCCTACGAGCTGTGGGTGCTCGGCAACGACCGTCGGTTCTACACGGGCAGCGCCGAGACGCTGGTCGACATGACGCGGCGGGCGAGCCGGATCATCCGTACGGTGGACCGGAAGGCGGTCGTGGTGTGTCCGGGGATGGGGCGGCTGTGGACGCCGGAAGGCCAGGCCGTGCTGCGGCGATTCGCCGAGCTGGGCGGCTACGACCACTGTGACGTCGCAAGCGTCAAGCTGCACCAGCGCGTCGCCTCCGACCCTCCGGAGACCATGCTGGAGCTGGCGACCACCGTCGACCGGGTGCTGCACCAGGCGGGCGTCCAGCCACGGCTGTGGAGCACCGGTACCACCTACTCGATCCCGCTGCAGGGCTCGTTGGACGAGACCCGGGCCCGTGACTACGCGGTGCGTTTCTTCCTCGTCGGGCTTTACGCACGCAACGTCAACCTCGAACGTATGTACTTCTACAACTGGGGCGGCACCAAGATCCCGATCGTCCTGCAGGCGGAAGAGGGCGTGCCCACCCGGGCGGCGCTGGCGGTGGCGCAGCTGCAGCGCTGGCTCCTCCACGCGCGAAGCCGGTCCTGCGGTCACGGGGTGGCGATCAACCTGCCGGAGAACGTCTGGCAGTGCCGCTTCACCATCGCCGAGCCCCACCGGCGTCACCACGAGGCGACGGTCCGCTGGGCGGCCACCGGCACCGCCGACACCTCGGTCACGCCCGGCGCGCGCAGTATCCGGCGGCTGGACGGCAGCACCGTTCCCGTACGGCCCGGGGACGTCGTCACCGTCACCGGGGAGCCGATCCTCATGGAATGATCCCGCCTCGGGCGGCCTGGCCGTACGGGCCGGTGATCCGTGCGGCCAGGCCGCGCGTCAGGTGCGGAACGGGCCGGTCACGCAGTAGGTGATCCCGCCGGAGGAGGAGCCGGAGGTGCCGCGCTGTGAGGAGAAGTACAGGCGGTCGCCCGCGGGGCTGAAGGCAGGGTCGGTGATCTCCGAGGAGGACTGGCCGTTGATCCGCAGGAACGGCGAGATCTTGTCGTCCGGGGTGATCAGGCAGATCTCCATGTCGCCGCCGTCCTCGGCGACGTAGAGGTCTCCGAAGGACGAGCCGGTGACGTTGTCCACGCCGGTCAGCGGCGCCGTGCCGGGGCTGACGAGGTTGTCGTCGTAGGCGAGCTCGTAGGTGCCGGCGGCGAGGTTGACCTGCCATACCCGGTTGTCGCCCTTGGTGGTGAACCACACGGTGTCGTTGGCGTAGTGGCAGCCCTCGCCGCCGTTGAAGGACTTGGAACCGGAGACCTGGCCGCGGGTCGCGGTCGGGGAGCCGTCCGGGTCGGGAACGTCGGCCCAGGTGAAGGAGCCGGAGGTGGCCGTCCCCGCGCGAAGCACCTGCAGCGTGCCGGACGACAGGTCGCCCCAGGTCGTCGGGATGAACCGGTAGAACCGGCCGTCGGTCTCGTCCTCGGTCAGGTAGATCACCTTGCGGACCGGGTCGGCCGCCGCCGCCTCGTGCTTGAACTGGCCCAGAGCCGGGCGCCGCACCGCGGAACCCCCGAAGGGGTAGGTCTCGTAGACGTAGCCGCGGCTCACCTCCTCGCACGACAGCCAGGTGTTCCACGGCGTCGCGCCACCGGCGCAGTTCTGCCGGGTGCCCGACAGGATCGAGTTCGCCGAGACGACGCCGCCGCCGGAGTTGAAACGGATCGCCGAGGCGCCCCCGCCGGGATTGATCTCGGAGTTGGACACGTAGATCCAGCCGCTGCCGTCGGCGAAGCAGGCGCCGCCGTCGGGTGCGCTGTGCCAGGTGTAGGAGGTGCCGGGGACCACCTGCCCGGAGCGGGCGATCACCTGGCTGGTGAATCCCGCCGGAAGCCGGATGCCGTTGCCGTCGGCGGCCAGCAGGGCCCCGTAGGGGCCGGGGGCGTTCTGGGCCGGAGCCGCGAGGGCGTCCTGCCAGAGGCTTCCGGGGAAGGCCAGGGTGCTCGCACCGAGCACCGAGGCGCGAAGGAATGTACGGCGTTCCACGACGAACCTCCCGCATGAGGATCAACAGGACCGTTCCCCCGATGGCCTCCGACACTAGAAGCGCCGGTGAACGTCCGCCCGTGCGCGCGGTTAACGGAGCGTGGCCTGCCCGCGCCGATTGCGCGCCATGCCGGCTCCAGGCGGTGGCGGGTCCTACGACCAAGGGCTGAGCCGCCAGGCCGATGCTCCGCGCGGGGCATCGGCCGTACTGTCCGACCATGACTGCTACGACGCTTATCGCCCCACCCGAGGGGATATTTGCCCCGCGTTTCCGTGCGCTGACGGTCGGCATGGTCGCGCTGATCGTCCTGGTGGCCTTCGAGGCGCTCGCCGTGGCGACCGCCATGCCGGTCGTGGGGCGTGAGCTGGACGGGCTCGCGTTGTACGCCCTGGCCTTCAGCGGATCGCTCGCCGCCGCGATGATCGCCACCGTGCTGGGCGGGCGCTGGGCCGACGTCCGGGGGCCGGTCGCCCCGCTCTGGGCGGGTGTGGCCGCCTTCGCGGCGGGACTGGTGATCGCCGGTGCGGCGCCGACCATGGACGTGTTCATCCTGGGCCGGTTCGTGCAGGGATTCGGCGGCGGGATGTTCCAGGTCTCCATGTACGTGCTGGTGTCCCGGGTCTACCCGTCGGCCATGCACCCCAAGGTCTTCTCCGTCTTCGCCGGAGCCTGGGTGGTGCCGTCCATGGTCGGGCCGGCGATCACCGGTGTCGTGGTGCAGCAGCTCAACTGGCGCTGGGTATTCCTGGGCGTGCCGCTGCTGATCATCCCTTCGGCGCTGCTGCTGTGGCGCGGCCTGTCGTCCACACCGGCCGAGGACCGCTCCGAGGTGAGCGAGCGCACCCCCATCGCACGCAGGCTGGGCTGGGCGGTGCTGACGGCCGTGGGCGCCGCGCTCATGCAGTACGGCGGGGCGGCTCGCGGCGCCGGGCTGATCCTGCTGGTCGCCGGCCTGCTCGTGCTGGTCTTCACGCTGCCCCGCCTGCTGCCGCCCGGCACCCTGCGCGCCGCGCGCGGCCTTCCCTCGGTGATCACCCTGCGCGGGATCGTCGCGGGCACGGTCTTCGGCGGCGAGGTGTTCCTGCCCCTCATGCTCACCGGAGAGCGCGGCCTGTCGCCCACCCAGGCCGGGATGGTGCTCACCGGCGGCGCGCTCGCCTGGTCGACCGGCTCGTGGATCGTCGGACGCAAGCGCTACGACCGCACCCTGATCCTGCGGATCGGCCCCGCCCTGGTCACCTCGGGCATCGTGCTGGCGGCCCTGACCGTCTTCCCGGCCGTCCCCGTCGCACTGGCCTATCTCGGCCAGATCGTGCTCGGACTCGGCATCGGGATCGTCTACCCGACGCTGTCGGTGCTCGTGCTGGAGCTGTCGCGTCCCGGTGAGGAGGGCGACAACAGCGCCTCGATGGGGATCGGGGAGTCGGTCTTCACCGTGGTGACGGTCGCCGTCACCGGCGCGATCGTCGCCGCTTTCGGCGCCGTCGGCCCCGTCTACCTGGTGTGCTTCGCGCTGACCGCGCTCCTGGCGAGCACGGGAGTGCTGGTCGCCGGCCGGTTCAGGGCCTGACCTCGTGGCACTATGGGAAGAACGCCGCCCTTCTCCGTGTTGAGGGGTGAGTCCCGCCTCCGGGCGGGATTTGCGTTTTTCTGAGCAAAGATCGAGGAGGGTTCATGCCGCGCGTGCGCGAGCTTGAGATGTTCCGCCTTGTCCTGCCCTACGGCAGGCGGCCGGAGAGCATCCTCGTACGGCTCACCGACTATGGAGGCATGACCGGGTGGGGAGAGGTCGTCGACCCCGATCCCAAGACCTGGACCTCCCTTGAGGAGCGGCTCGGACAGGCGCTGATCGGCGTCGACTGGGAGCACCCCGACGAGCTGGGCGTCATCCCCGGCGGCGCCGCCGCCGACATGGCCTGCTGGGACCTGTGGACCAGGATGAGCGGTGTGCCGCTCTCCCACGCGCTGGGCGGCAGCCGCACCTCGTTGATGGCCACCGTACGGATCGGCGGTGAGCGCAACCTGGAGAGCCTGGTCGACCGGGTGAACCGCCACGTCTGCGCCGGCTACGCCCACATCACCCTGGACGTCCACCCCGGCTGGGACATCGAGCCGCTGCGCGCCGTCCGGCAGGCCTATCCGGCGCTGAGCATCGGCGTGGACGCCCGCGGCGCCTACACCGATATCGCCGCCCTCGAGGCGCTGGACGCCTACACGCTCTCATCCATCGAGCGCCCGTTCGCCGGCCCGGCCGGCTTCACCGACCACGCGGACCTGCAGGAGCGCGTCGCCGCCCCGGTCCTGCTGGAGGTGTCCTCGCTGGCCGAGCTCGACGAGGCGATCCTCCTGAAGGCGGGCCGGGCGCTGCTGATGCACCCGGCCTCCCTGGGCTCCCTGAGCGAGGTGCGGCGGGTGCACGACCGGGCGGTGACGGCCGGATGGGAGATCGCCTGCGCCGGGGGCCGGGGCACCGGCCTGGCGCGGGCGGCCACGGTCGCCGCGGCCAGCATGCCCGGCTGCGTGCTGCCCTGCGACGTGGCCGAGCCGCCGCGCAGCGCACAGATCGTCATCCCGCCGGTCGGCGCCTCCGGCGGCGTCGTGGCCGTGCCGCTCACCCAGCCGGGCCTGGGCCACACCGTCGACGTGGCCCGCGTCCGCCGTCTCGCCAAGGATTCCTACGCCGTCTGAGTGCCTCCGGTGACGTTCTCCGCCAGCGAGCCGCCGGCCGGCCCGGCCATCCGAGGGGGAGCGTTCGCCTGAGCTCTCCTACCGGCCTTACTTCTGGGTGTAGAGTGCGGTGTCGAGGGCGGCGCCGACCTGCTTGACGCCGGCTTCCGTGGTGGGCAGCGCGGTCACGGTGATCGTGGCCGTCCGGCCGTCCTCGGTGACGCCGTTACGGGTCTCATAGCCCGCGATGTCGCCGCCGTGGCCCCATGCGTGGCCGCCGCAGCTCAGCTTGATCTTCACCAGACCGAGCCCGTACGACCATCCGGCCGGGAGTCCGGGCGCCTCGACCGTCTGCTTCATCTGCTCAAGCTGGGCCGGCTTGAGGAGCTTGCCGCCCAGCAACGCGCTCAGGAAGCGGTTGACGTCGCGCGGGGTGCTGACCAGCTGCCCGGCCGCCCATCCCCAGGCGGGGTCCATCTCGGTGACGTCCACCAGCTCGCCGCCCGGCTCACCGGTCTTGGAGTGGTATCCGTTGGGGTGGGCGCCGCGGATCGTCTGCTCGCCGACGCCGGGCCAGTAGGTGTCGCGCAGCCCGAGCGGCGTGATGATCCGGTTGGTGACCTCCTCGCTGACCGGCCGGCCCGTGACCTTCTGCACCAGCATGCCGAGCAGGGCGTAACCGGTGTTGCTGTAGCTCCAGCCCTTGCCGGGGGCGAACACCGGCTTCTGCGCCAGCCCCATGTCGAGTAGTTCCCGGGGCTCGAAGTACCGGTGCTGGCTCTCGAAGAACGACGATGTGATGGCCTTCGAGTACTCCGGCAGGCCGGCGGTGTGCTGGATCATCTGGCGGGTGGTGATCTTCCGGCCGTCGTTGCCGTTGCCGCGTACCAGGCCGGGCAGATACTTCTCGACCGGCGCGTCAAGGTCGATCCTGCCTTCGCCGGCCAGTTGCAGCACGACCACGGCGGTGAACGTCTTGGTGGTGCTGCCGATGCGCACCCGCCCGTTGACCGGGACCTTCGCCCGCGTCTCCAGGTCTGCCACGCCGGCGGTGTAGTCGCGCACCCGCCCGTCGCGGCCCCGCACCGCGGCCAGGACGCCGGGGAAACCGCCGGTGCGGACCAGGTCGTTCATGCTCGTCTGCAGGGCGTCGGCGGGGCCGCTCGGCGGAGCGGCATCGGCGCCGGCCGGGGCGGGGTTCAGGCCGAGGGCACCCAGCGCAAGGGCGGCGGCGGTGGCCAGGGCCAGCAGGCCACGGCGCCTGGCGGAGCCGGGCCTGGTCGACGGGGACGTGACGGTGAAATATGACATCAGGGGCTCCCTGCTTGATGGCGCGGTTGTGCTGCCAGCAAGCATGTCGGCGCGAGCAGGTCACGAACGATCCCGCCGACCCGAGTCATGAGGTACGGCCAGCACTACCGCCGTGCCGGGGGCCGGCTCCGCTGCCTACGTCTCCGCTGGGACGGCGCGCCCGGCCGCGGACCGCCACGTGCTCGTCGGACGGCATGCGCTCCGGGTCGAGCCGGCCCTCCCGGAGTGCCAGCCGTACGGTCCCCGAATCGGGCACCCTGCTCCACACCCGTCCGCCCGCCGTGTCCTCGCCGCCCTCGACACGCTTGTAACGAGCTCAGTGGCCGACCACCCTCAGCTCGGCCGTGTCGCCGTCCACGAAGACCGTGCACCCCAGGGCGGAGGGCATCAGGCTGGCGGCGGTCAGGGCGGACGGCTCGGCCTCGTCCTCGCCCACGTCGGCGCCGTCGGTGTCGGCGGCGTCGTCCATCAGATCCGGCTCGATCACCTCGCCATCCGGAGTGAGCCTGCCCAGGATGTAACGATCGGTCGGGCGCTCCTTGAACTCCTCCTCGTCCCCGAAAGGGCCGTGGAGATCACGGACGACCAGTTTCTCCAACTCACGCCGGATTCGGGTCTCGTCGGGACGTTGGAGCACCGTCTCACCGCTCATGGCGATCACTGTAGGGGCAGACCACGACATTCCACGGCGTGATCGCACAAAGGAATGCTCGCCGGGCGGCACGGCTCTGACGCTGCCACCGGGGGTCTCATGCCGGAGAGGACATCAGGTGTTGAACCGGCCACCTCGCAGCGCGGCGACCGACTCCACGAGTCCGGCGTTCTCTAAAGCGTGGAGCACATCCTCGATCGTTTCCGGCGGATTCACTCGGGAGTCCACGATCTGCTGGACGCAGGCCCACACGATCCGGTCGTCCATGTCGATCTGATCGAGCACGAAGTCATCCGGTGACCTGGCCTCCAGGTTCCAGACGGTCAGTTCCTCCGCCGGGAAGTCCTTGAGGTTGGATGTGACGATGACCCGCGCACCCGCCTTGATCGCGGCTGCGAGCACGTGCCGGTCATCTGGATCGGGAAGCTTCAGCCCTTCCATCAGCGGTTCGTATCCCTCGACCAGGCAGTCTCGCACAGCGGCGTTCATGAGATCGCGCAGTCGTGACAGCTTGTCCGCCGGGATGTCGGGACGGTCGGACGCGAGGTTTCCGAGCGTCTCGTCCAGGATTCTGTTCGTCCATCTGGCCTGCACCGAGCCTGCCTGGGCGATGCGGATGAGCAGATCTCGGAGTGTGTTGCCGTAAAGGGCATTGGCGTCGTAAACCACAACGAAGGTCACGGTCAAAGCCCCAGCTCTTGGCCGAGCGCGGCGAGATCGTCAGCGGCGGTCCGCCGCTTCAGATCATCGCGTCGCTTGTACTCCATGAGATCCTCAGCGGTGATGCGACGGTGCTTTCCCACCATCCGGTAGGGGATCGTTCCGGACTCCAACAATCCGATCAGGTAGGGACGGGACACGTTGAGCATGTCCGCCGCCTGCTGGGTGGTCAGTTCGGCGTGGGAAGGAATGACCGAGACGCCGCGCCCTTCCGCGGCCTGGGCCAGGATGTAGGCGAGCAGGCTCACAGCCTCCCGCGGGAGGATCAGGGCGTCGTCCTCGTCGCCGAGCTCACCGGCTACCGGGATGGGCTCCCTACCCGGATGCCGCATGAGATAGTCCTTGATCCGCCTGACGGCACGGGCCGCGATCTGGGCGTCTATAGCTCCTGGCTCGATCGAGCGCCTGACTTGAATACCAGCCATGTCTACCTCCCTCTCTTAATCGCATTATGTGAAACAAACGAAGTAATCGCAACGAGTGTGGCTGATCGCGACGGGAGCTTGTACCGGAACTCAGTCCCTGCCTGATCCGTCTGTTCTGACAGTCGCGGCGAGGGGTGCGGTGTTGGTGGCCGGTCCGCTCGGCCGGCAGTCGTAGATGTACTCCGCCGACATGCCCGATCTGCTTGAGATGCCCCAGAGATTCCAGGCGGCGGCGTTCATGGGATCGCGCGGTCGCGGAACGCATTCGGCCGTGGGCGGATGGGATGATCGGGGCGGCGGCGCGCGGCTGACGCTTCCGGCTACCGCGGCAGGTGGTTCCCGCGGTGCAGCTCACGCTCACGGTCCGCCCACAGCCGCTCAAGCCGTAGCTCTGCCTCTACTGCGGTCGGGTCGTCCTGGTATGCCCAGGTGCTCGCGACGGTGTTCAGCATGAATACGGACACGAAGGTGACGGCCAACACGATGGCCATGAACAGGCCTGTACGGCCTTCGAAGAAGAGCAGGAAAGCGATCGCTAGGCTCCCCCAGAACATGATTTTCGCGGCGACCTCTATGGCGTCGATATTTCTGGCGAAAAACGACATGCATTGCCTCGCTGCTCGTGGGCGGAACGGCCGGTGCTGCGGGTGGCGGAATGGCGCTGACGTCAGCCTATTCGGTTGGGTGCGACCGCGGCGGCGGAGGAGGCGTCCTGTTCTGACACCGGTCTTACCGCTTCATACCGGTTCCGCCACGCGGACCGAGGCGTTTCCGGCAGGGGCTTGCTGAGAGTCGGCGGGGTAAGACCTGGACATTCCATGGTTTGGTTTCCCAAAGCATGAAGAACGGGAAAGCGGTATGGGTGGAGCCCGGGATCGGTAGATGTAGCCGATCAATACCCGCTGTGGTATTCAATGGTATTCGACGTTCTTTCTCATCACGGGGCACAGCGGAGGACGGGGGCGGCGTGGCCGAACGGATGGTGTCCAATCCCCGGCACGCGGAGCTGCAGCGCCTCCTCGCGGAGGCTGAGAGCAGGGCTCAGGAGGTACGGCAGGCATACCAGCGGGCCGTTGGCGCGATGCGGTCCGGAAAGGTGTGGACGGGGCCGACGGCCGACAAATGGACCGCCGAGCTGGAGGACCGGCATCAGCGGCTGGGGCGGCTCGCGCAGCGCGTGGTGGACGCGATCGAGGAGGAGCTGCGCCGGCTTCCTCCGCTGGTGACCGAGACCGAGGCGAACGCCATGCGCCGGGAGATGGCCGGACGTACGTGACCGCCGTGACCGTTGAGGAGGCTCCATGGCGCCTGCCGATGGGTTCTGTGGCATCGATCCCGACGGGATGGGACAGCTCGCCACCTCCCTGCGCGGCGCGGCCGACCGGCTGACCGCGTTCAGCAAGGAGTTCGACGGAAAGCTCCGCCGGCACGGGATCGCCACCCCCGCGCTGCGGGAGATCGCCGACATCGCCGACTGGGGCGGCACGCAGGTCTCCATGCTCCACGGCCGGATCGACCTGATCAACGCCCTGGGCAAGGGAGCTCCGGAGCTGGACGGCGGAGGCGACAGATCGTCGCTCGTCCACCTGCCCGACGAGCTGGAGGGCTTCGAGACGGCCCGAGGCCTGGCGAGCATGTACGGCAACGACATCCTCGTCAACCACGGCGGCGAGCTCCAGGCCGCGCTCATCCACGAGCACGCCGACGAGGTAGCCAAGCTCGCGAAGAACCCCCAGGCCGCCGCCGCTTTCTTCGCCCTGCTGTCCCCGCAGATCCGCGACAGCCTGGCAAGCCTCATTGCGAGCACCGGCAGCAAGACCGCCAGGAAGGACCTGGCCGCCTTCAGCGCGGCCCTCGGCGCCGCCCTGCGTGCCCCCGCCCTTGTCCCGGCGTTCGCCAAGGTCAGAGCCGACCTGGTGAAACCGGCCGGCAGTAAGGTCACCGCCTGGAACCGCCTCGCGCTGCTCAAGAGTGCGAACGCCCCCTCCAACGTCCGCAGCGCGGCGGCCCGCGCCCTGGTCCTGGACGACTTCGCGAAGAAGCCCCGACAGGACTGGCGCGCGGCCGGACCCACCGAGACGAAGGTGTACGGCCTGCCCTCCGACGTGGTCGCGCTGGGGCTGGAGGTGCTCGCCGAGGACGGCACGGCCGCGCGGGACGCGTTCGCCAGGATGGGCGGGGCCGACGTCAAGCTGAGCCAGGCCGACAAGATGAAACGGTTCCTCGACTACGCCAAAGGGGCGGGCACCGGAGACGAGGTGGCCGACGCCTTCGGCCGGGTGCTGGAGGCGGGCACCGAGTCCACGACCGAGAAGGCAGGGCGGCACAGCCCTGCCGCAGCCGCCTTCGCCCTGGACGCGATGCGGGCTGCGGGGTCCTTCGGTGACGACCTGCCGACGGTCGCCAAAGACTCCATGGTCATCATCGCGAAGTCCTACATTCACGAGCTTGCCTCAGGTACTCGCTTCGACAAAGCTGTGGACCGGGCATCCGGGATAGGGGTCCCGGAGAACTGGGTCGCCCTTCCCGGTGTGACACCGGCGTTCTATCTCAGCCCAGGGGATGCTCATCGTTTTCTGAAGACCTTCGTCGGGGACAAGCGGCTCACCGACGACTTCGACAAGACCGCAGCGCAATTCCGCCACGACACGCTGACGGCGGCGGCCCGCCTGGACGCACGGGACGGGACAAGATACTTCGAGGACACGGCGAGGGTGTTCGGCGATCTCGCCGGTGTGGAGTTCAAAGCGACACTAGATGTGCGCGGCGAGCGGGACGCCACCGACGATCTGATCCTCGACATCACCAAGAACACCCTGGCCCTCGGGGTCGATCAGATTCCCCTCGTGGGCCCCCTCGCAGACGAGGGCATAAAAGCGGGCTGGGAACTGGCGAAGGCATACGGAATCAGCACCGCCCTCGACGGCTGGGCCGACGGTTTCGAGACACGAGTCGAGGAGGTCACCGGGGCTCGGTCGGACTTCGTCCTGCGCCAGAAGTACGACATGGCTCACATCCTTCATGAGTCCGGATACCCGGCGAGCGATCTGCCTGCCGAGCTCATCAGCAAAAGCACTGGCAATCTCAAGACCTATGACGAGCTCTTGGCAGAGGCGAAGCGGGAAGCCGGAGAGGACAAGGGATGGGAGCAGGCGCTGCGGGAGAAACTGACGCCCTACGAACACTGGATGGACAGTAACAATAATTTGGATACCAAGATCGAAGATGCCTCACATTTTCAGACCAGTGATCAAGCCAAAGAGCAGCTAAGAGTCTGGAACTGATTCGTTTTTCTTACCTCGGCAGGCACGGAGTCATCGCATCCAGTCGCCAGGTGGGAGCCTCGGGAGCCACATACACGGTCACTGTGATACCCAGGTCCTTCTTCGCGCCTTGGATGAATCGTCCTTCGTCTGTATCCATCTGGCTGAAGTCATACTCCAATTTATACCCGAAGTCCTGGACGAGGACGTTCTCCATCAGTGCTTGGGCTCGGCCTAGGTGAGAGTCCAATGGTTCGTTGATACGTTCATAATCGGCGGTGGCTCGTAGTACTCGCCTGAACTTGTCCTTGTCGCAGCGGATGTCCTTGTCTGGATGCTGCAGGATGCGCAGTTTCTTGAGTGGATTTTTGAAGACGTCGTTGGTCTCCAGTCGCTGGGCGTCTTTCTGCAGCTCCGCCGCCGCCTCCTTCAACGAAGGCTCGGAAGCGCACCCCGATGCCACCATCACCAGGGCTGAACCGGCGGCCAGTAGGCGGGCGACGCGCATTCATTACCTCCGGGGATGATGGATTCCGGGACGTACCAATCTTCACCTAATCGGCCCGTCTTCGCTACACCCTTCGCATGCCCGTCTGCCACTGCCGGCCGTTTTTGAGTCCATCGGTAGGGTCTGACCACCATCATCGACCTCGGAGTGGACGTATCGTCGTGGGCAGGAGTGGCGATCCATCCGGCCAGCAGTCCGCCTGTCGTCACGGTCTTCCCTTTCGGGTGATTTCCGATGTTTATGATCGGGACGTTAAAAGCGAGACTGCATTCATGTGTGACCCCATCCGTCCCCCATCAAAAAGACGATGGACTGTTTTCTGTCCCGTGCTGTCTCGAAGGGAATTCCTGTGCTTAGAATGCCTTGCAGATGCTTGGTCGGCTATCGGCCTGGAAATTCAGATTGGAGCAGATGATGACAGCCGTTGGTCTACCTGGACCGGGCTCGGTATCGACAGCCGGTTATTAAGTCCGTTTTTTCTAATTCGATAGGAAATGTGATGGATGGTGCGCCGTCTCTCGACCCCGGATCCCCTCGCGTGCGGTTCGGCGCGGAGATGCGCCGCCTGCGGGAGGCCGCGCAGCTCTCGCAGACTGCCGTGGCCTCCCGCCTCGGTTGCACCCAGACCCAGGTATGCCGCCTGGAGAAGGCCACCCGAACCCCGTCGAAGTCCGACGCCGAGAGGCTGGACCGGCTCTTCGGGACGGCCGACGGCGCCTCCTTCATGCGGCTCTATCAGCGCATCATCGCCCAGCCCGGCGGCCCGGTCTGGTTCCGGAGCTGGGCCGAGGAGATCGAACCCACCGCCCTAGTCCTGCGCTCCTGGGACCCCCTCCTGGTGCCGGGCCTCCTGCAGACGGAGTCCTACGCCCGGCAAATCTTCAACCGGGAGCCCCGAGCAACCCCCGAGGAGGTGGAGGAACGAGTCAGGGCCCGGATACGGCGGCAGCAGATCCTCGACCGGGACGCCCCTCCCTTCATCCTTGTGCTCATCGACGCGGGCGTGTTGCGCCGGAAGGTCGGCGGAGCCGAGGTGATGCGCGAACAACTCGATCATCTGCTGGAAGCTTCTGAGCGCCCCTCTGTCTCTGTTCAAGTCGTCGACCCGGAATGTCTCCCCGGCCTGGCGGGCGCTTTCATGATCGCCGAGCTTCCGAACGGGCAGCCGATCACCATCCACGCAGACTCACCTGCCCAGGGGCATGTCACGAACGACTGCGAATTCGTAGCTTCCATTCAGGAACGATATGAGGCGATACGGCTGTGGGCCTATCCTGAGCGCATATCCCTCAAGATGATCGAGGAAGCGAGACGCGAATGGACCTGAGTGCCGCCGTCTGGCGGAAGTCGTCGCGATCTTCGGGAAATGGTGGCCAGTGCGTCGAGGTCGCCGCCAATCTGCCCGGGGTGGTAGCGGTCCGCGACAGCAAGAACCCCGACGGTCCCAAGCTGCTCTTCACCCCCGCCGAGTGGGGAGCGTTCATCAGCGGCGTCAAGATCGGCGAGTTCGACCGCTGATCTGGTCACGGTTGGGAAGACCGGCCATCCGGGACTGGATGGCCGGCTTCTCTGGCCAAAGGCTGAGCGACGCGATGCCGTTCGTCGGCCTCGGCTGATCAGAAAAGGGTCCCCTCCGGCGGGAACAGGCCGTCCTCGAAGGAGTCCGTCCCTGTAGCGCCGATTCGGGTCTTGCGTACGGTCTGCGGTAGGTGCGACGGGAAAGGTCCCCGCATGGTGGAGCGGGTCAGCCGCAGCCCTCGGTGATGCTCTTGGGCGCGGTCGTGTCCGCTTTCCCGGAATCAGATCGGGAAGTGGGGGCCGGTGTGGCGGCGGGCTTCGGGCGGGGCGTGGTCGTCGGGGTGACGGCTGTGGTTGCCGAAGTGGTGGGTGAGGCGGTGGCGGTGAGCCGCTGGCGAGGGGCGGCCGAGGAGCGGACGGCCTTGGCGGTGACCGCGCGGATCCTGTCCCAATCGGGGTAGCCGGTGTTGATCAGCGGCGGGACGAACTGCACGCTGGTCACCTTGGCGCCCTTCACCTTCAGGGCCAGCGGAACCAGGTGCTCCAGCATTGGGCGCGGGATGTCGGTCCGGAGCAGCTCCTTGGTGGCCAGCGCGACCCGGTTGAACCGGGAGAGCACGGTCGCCGGGTCGGCCTGGGTGAGCAGTGCGCCCAGCACGCAGCGCTGGCGTGCCATCCGGGAGAAGTCATCGCTGTTGGTGCGCGAGCGGGCGAACCACATCGCGTCCGCTCCGCGAAGCCTGCGGGTGCCCGCCTTGACCAGGCCCTCGTTGTACTTGCCGAAGACCACGTCCTGCGGCACGGTCAGCCGCACGCCCCCGATCGCGTCGATCAGCCGGGCGAATCCCCACATGTTCACCAGGGCGTACCAGTCGATCTTCAGGCCGAGGGTGTAGCCGACCGTTTCCATGAGCGTCCGGGTGCCCTGCCCCCGGCGACCGCCGAAGATCTCCGGATGGGCGTCGGAATACTCCCAGACCGCGAACAGCAGGTCCTCGCGCGAGCCGTCCGGGTTGGCGGGCAGCCGGAAGCCGTCGGGGAACCGCCTGGCCATCGGCGAGCCCGGGACGAAGCGGACGTTCTCCAGGTTGCGCGGCAGGCTCAGCAGCACGGTGCTGCCGGTCCTGACGTCGATGCTGGCCACGTTGATGCTGTCGGTCCGTACGCCCACCCGGTGGGTGTCGGCGTCGCCGCCGAGCAGCAGGATGTTCACCCGGTCCCGGCCGGCCCACGGGTCCTGCGTGCCGGCCGGGCCGGTCGAGCCGGGTGAGGGCGGCGGCGTGGCCGGGGCGCTGAAGACCTCTTCCAGGGTCGACTGCGAGACCGCGGCGTACTGCCCGACAAGACCGAACGGCAGCACCACGACCACCGCGAGCACGCCCGCGACCGCTCCGGCGACCGCCTGACCCGCTCGGGGGAGCGTGCTGGGCCTCAGCACCATGAACGAGTGGACGATCAGAGCGAACCAGGCGAGGCCGAGCGCTATGGAGACAGCGGTGACGACGGTCAGCCAGGACGAGGCGGCCAGCCGTCCGGCGAGGTCGACGAAGTCGACGGTGAGCGCCGCCCACAGCAGGCCCAGCAGCAGCGCGGCGTAGACGCTCAGCAGCGTCAGCCCGGTCCTGCGCCATCCGGCCCGCAGGTGCGCGGCCCCCGGCGCGACGGCGGACAGGGCCATCCACCCGATGACCGGGCCGACTCCGGAGGGCCTTGATCTGTCCCGCACCTGCTCCCCAATTCCTCCGTGCTTCAGTGCCGCAGGGAGATGGACTCCAGTGCCGCAGGGAGATGGTAGGGCGACGATCCGAGCCCGCGGGCGACGTGTGAGTGAACAGCGTGAGAAGCAATCCGCCTTTATCGTCACATTTCTACTGGAATAAGGTTCGGTCATGTCTTTCACCGAGATCGAGTACGGCGTGGCCGACGGGGTGGCCACCATCACGCTGAACCGCCCCCACCGCCTCAACGCCTTCACCTACGTCATGCGCGGCGAGCTGATCGAGGCCTTCGATCGGGCCGACACCGACGACGAGGTGCGCGCGGTGGTGGTCACCGGCCAGGGCCGTGCCTTCTGCGCAGGGGCGGATCTCGGCGGCGGCGGCGACACCTTCGACCACCGCAAGAGCGCGGAGATGTACGGAGGCGAGGACACCGTCGACGGCTCGCCTCGCGACGGCGGCGGAACGGTCGCCCTTCGCATCGTCCGGTCACTCAAACCGGTCATCGGCGCCATCAACGGTCCCGCCGTGGGGGTGGGGGTGACGATGACGCTTCCGATGGACATCAGGCTCGCCTCCGACACGGCCAGGTTCGGCTTCGTCTTCGCCCGGCGCGGCATCGTGACCGAGGCCGCCTCCAGCTGGTTCCTGCCGCGCATCGTCGGCATCTCCCAGGCCATGGAATGGGCCGCCACCGGACGGGTCTTCTCCGCCGCCGAAGCCTTCGAAGGCCGTCTGGTGTCGAAGGTCCACACTCCCGGCGAACTGCTCCCGGCCGCCTACGCGCTGGCCCGCGAGATCGCCGGCAACACCTCGGCGGTCTCGGTCGCCGCGATCCGCAGGCTCATGTGGTCCGGGCTGTCGGCCACGTCCCCCTGGGAGGCCCACCGCGCCGACTCCCTCCTGATGAACGCGCTCGGCGCCGCCCCGGACGCCGCCGAGGGCGTCACCGCCTTCCTGGAGAAGCGTCCGGCGAAATTCCCGATGAAGGTCAATACGGATCTTCCCGACGCGGTGCCCTCATGGCCCGCGAACCCCTACGAACTACCCTGACCGCATGCCTGACGTTCTCGGACCCGACTACGAGCTCACGGTCCTGCCCATGGCCGACGACTACGAGGGGGCGGTGGTCGCCTCGCTGGTGCGCCGGCGCGCCCCCGAGCCCACCGGCAGGGCCGTGCTCTACGTCCACGGCTTCACCGACTACTTCTTCCAAACCCACCTGGCCGACCACTTCGTCGCCCAGGGCATCGACTTCTACGGCCTGGACCTGCGCAAGTACGGTCGCTCACTGCTGCCGCACCAGACCAGGGGATTCGTGCGCAGCGTCACCGAGTACTTCCCCGAGATCGACGAGGCGATCCGCGTCATCCGCGAGGAGGACGGCCACGACGAGGTGATCCTCAACGGCCACTCCACAGGCGGTCTGGTCGCCGCCCTGTGGGCCGACCGGGTGCGGGGCCGGGGGCTGATCCAGGCGCTGGTGCTCAACAGCCCCTTCCTCGACCTCAACGTCCCCTCCCCCCTGCGAGCCGCCGCCGACCTGCTCAAGGGGCCGATGTCCCGGATGTCCGTGCGCACCGTCCTGCCGGTCGGCATCGCCACCGCCTACGGCACGAGCCTGCACCGCGACCATCACGGTGAGTGGGACTTCGACCTGGAGTGGAAGCCGATCGGCGGATTCGCGGTGCACGCGGTATGGCTGGCGGCGATCCGCCGGGCCCAGCGGCGGCTGCACGCCGGCCTCCGGGCGGACGTCCCGGTCTTGGTGCTCTGCGCGGAGAAGGGGCTGCGGCTGCGTGACTTCGCGCCGGAGGCGCAAGGGGCGGACCTCGTGCTCGACCCCGAGCACATCGCGCACTGGGCGACCAGGATCGGCCCTCACGTGACATGCGTCCGGGTGCCGGGCGGCATGCACGATCTGGTGCTGTCGCCCGAACCCGCGCGCGAGCAGACCTTCGCCGAGATGGACCGCTGGCTCAACTACTACCAGGGGAAGGCGAAGAGGCTGTAGTAGGCGCCGGCGACCAGCAGCAGGCCGGTGCCGCCCAGAACCCCGGCGACGGCGGCGCGCTGCGGGCGGCTGGGCTGCCAGCCCTCCCGCATCCCCGAGACGACGGCCGCCACGGCGGTGACCTCCTGCAGCAGCATGAGCACCGCCAGGATCCTGATGATCAGCCACCCGGCGAGCACCGCGGGCCAGGCCCCGGCCTGGTTGACCGAGAACAGCACCAGCAGCGTGATGAACGCCAGCACCGAGACCAGCAGTCCGAGCCCGGTCCAGGCCATCCGGCGCAGCCGGCGCCGGATGGGCGGCCAGACCAGGGCGTTGGTCTCGGCGGGCAACTGCCGCCCGCGCAGCCGCAGCACCATCTCGGCCACCGGGCCGACCACGTATCCGACGGCCGCGAGGCAGAGCGCGAGTCCGAGCACCGTGCCCCCGGCGTACCAGGGAGCGGTGGGCACCTCGCTGGCCTCGTAGCGCTGGACCGGGGTGGCGCCCGCGATGTGCACCGCCGGCCTGGCCGTACCCGGCAGTCCCTTGACCCAGTTGGCCAGCGTCTCCAGGTAACCGGGCGCGAACGGGCCGCCGTGGATGCGCATCCCGTGGTCGGCGCCGGCGAGGTAGCGGATCGTGTAGTCGGCGTTGCCGCCCGCGGTGAGCGCGCCGGTGAGCGCCCGGCTGCTCTCGACGAACGGGATCGACGGGTCGCGCGTGCCGTACAGGGCCAGGACCGGCTGGTGGACCCCGCGCAACGCGGGCAGGCCGTCGTAGCGCAGGAAGTTCATGTGGACCGCGCTCATCGCCCGGATGATCAGCTCCCGCACCCCGCTGGGCGCGTGCAGCCGGTCGAGTTGCTCGCCCATCGCCCAGGTGACCTGTCGCATGGGCGAGACGTTGGGCGCCGAGACCAGCACGGTGAAACCGACGTCGCCGCTCTTGGCGGCCGCGATCGGGACCACCCAGCTTCCCTCGCTCACCCCCCAGAGACCGGCGCGGGCCGGGTCGACGTCGGCACGCTGGCGAAGGCGGGCCAGGACGCGCAGCGCGTCGTCGGCCAGCAGCCCGAAGTCGCGGTTGCGGAAGTCGTAGCGCACGGTCCGCTTGTCGTATACGAGCGTGACGATGCCCGCCCTGGCCAGCGCCTCGGCCTGCGTGGTGAACTCGCCCCGCACACCGGCCCCGGCCCCCTGCACGAAGATCAGGGCGGGGTGCCTGCCGGGAGTGAGCGGCGCGCGGACCGTGGCCTCCAGGGTGGTGTCCCCGACGTCGACCGTGATGTCCTGGGTGACGATCTGCCCGGTCGTGGAGACACGCCTGACCTCGGCCGGAGGTTGGGCGGGGATGGTCTGGAAGATCGGGTCCGCGGTCAGCGGCGGCGGATCGAACGGGGGCGGCAGGGTGTAACCCACCGTCGCGAGAGCCACCAGGATCAAGCCCGCGGCCACGCTCAACATGCCCCGGCCAACCTGCATGCCGATCCGCTCCCCGATCGTCGCCCGCCTTCGTGAGGACCGTATGCCGGTATCGTTCCCTCTGATCAACAAGCCTACTCACCCCTGACATCTCAGGACAGGGGGTGGGATCGGTGCGGTCAGAGTGGACGCATTGGTGGCTGAGGCCTGTTAGCTTCAAGCGACATGCGGGTGTTGCACACATCGGACTGGCATCTGGGCCGTTCGTTTCATCGCGAGAGCCTCCTGGCCGCCCAGGAGGCCTTCGTCGACCACCTGATCGAGACCGTCAGGGCGGAGCGGGTCGACGTGGTCGTCGTCTCCGGTGACGTCTACGACCGGGCGCTGCCCTCGGTCGACGCCGTCGAGCTGTGCAACCAGACCCTGCGGCGGCTGGTCGCCGAGCGCGTGCGCACCGTGCTGATCAGCGGCAACCACGACTCGGCGCGCCGGCTCGGCTTCGGTGCCGACCTGATCGACGCCGCGGGCGTCCACCTGCGCACCGACGCGGCGCGCGTCGGCGAGCCCGTGGTGATCGGCGACGTGGCCTTCTACGGCATCCCTTATCTGGAGCCCGAGCTGGTGCGCGGACCATGGGAGCTGTCCGAGCGCACCCACACCGCCGCGATCGACCACGCCATGTCCCTGATCCGCGCCGACCTCGGCCGCCGGGGCCCCCGGTCGGTGGTCCTGGCCCACGCGTTCGTGACGGGAGGACAGGCCAGCGACAGCGAGCGTGACATCAGCGTCGGCGGGGTCGCCCACGTCCCGGTCTCGGCCTTCGACGGCGTCGACTACGTTGCGCTGGGCCATCTCCACGGACGCCAGAGGATGAGCGAGACCGTGCGTTACTCCGGTTCCCCCATCGCCTACTCCTTCTCCGAGGCGGACCAGGTGAAGGGCTCCTGGCTGGTGGAGCTCGGCCCCGGCGGCCAGGTGAGCGCGGACTTCGTCGAGGCGCCGGTGCCCCGGCCGGTCGGCCGCCTGCGCGGCCGTCTCGACGACCTGCTGACCTCGACCGAGCACACCCGGTACGAGGACCACTGGCTCCAGGTGACCCTCACCGACCCGATCCGGCCGAAGAGCGCCATGGAGCGGATCAGGTCCCGTTTCGAGCACGCCCTCACGCTTTCCTTCGAACCCGAAGGCGGCGTCCGGGAGGCCGTGGTCCGGCCGAGGCTGGCCGGGCGTCCCGAGATCGAGGTCGCTCTCGACTTCGTCCGCGAGGTGCGCGGCGAGGCCGCCGACGCCGACGAGACCCGGTTGATCCAGGAAGCCGTCGAGGCCTGCCGTACCAAGGAGGCGATGGCGTAGATGCGCCCGCACCGTCTGTGGATCAGCGCGTTCGGCTCCTTCCCGGGCGATGAGGAGGTCGACTTCGACGCCCTCGCCGAGGCCGGGTTGTTCCTCATCCACGGCCCCACCGGCGCCGGCAAGACCACCGTGCTCGACGCGCTCTGCTACGCCCTCTACGGCAGGGTGCCCGGCAAGCGCGACAGCGCCAAGAGCCTGCGCTGCGACCACGCGCCCCCCGGCCGGGGGCCCAGCGTGGCGCTGGAGGTCACGGTCCGGGGACGGCGGCTGAAGATCACCCGATCGCCCGCCTGGCAGCGTCCCAAGCTCAGGGGGACCGGCACCACGAGAGAGAACGAGAAGGCACTCCTGCAGGAGCTCACCCCGTCGGGGGAGTGGATCGGGCTGACCACCCGGGTCGACGAGGCAGGGGAGCTCATCGGCACCCTGCTGGGCATGAACGCTGATCAGTTCTTCCAGGTCGCGATGCTGCCCCAGGGGGATTTCGCCAGGTTCCTGCGTGCCGACGGCGAAGAGCGCCGCAAGGTCCTGGAGCGTCTGTTCTCCGTCAGGATCTACGCCGCCGCCGAGACCTGGCTGGCGGAGCGGCGGACCGAGGCCCACCGCGAGCAGCAGGCCCTCCGCAAGGAGGTGGACTTCGTCGTCAAGCGGCTGGAGGAGGCCGCGGGCCCCGACCTTCTCGCCGCGCTGGCCGCGGGTGACTCTCCCGAGGCCTCCGCTTCGGAAGGTCTGTTCGAGCTCCGCGAGCTCCGCGAGCTCCCCGGGGCCGCCCGGCTCGCCGAGGAGGGTGCGGAGTCGCCCGCGCCGGCGGCCTGCGCGGAGGACGACCCGCTGACCTGGGCCCAGGCGCTGGAGGAGCTGGCCGCCGGGGCAGTGGCCCGTATGAGCCAGGACCATGGCGAGGGCGAGACGGCGGTACGGCAGGCGCGCGCGAGGCTGGAGCACGGCTCCGCCCTGGCCGAGCGGCGCCGCCGGCACGCCGACGCGCAGGCGCGAAGCCGGACGCTGGAGGAGAGCGCCGAGGAGCAGGCCGACCTGGAGGCCATCCTGGCGGAGGCGGCCCGCGCCGACCGGGTGCTGCCGCTGATCCAGGGCGCCGAGCAACGGGCCGAGGCGGCGACCAAGGCCCGCCGGATCGCCGCCGACGCCGTCGCCCGCGCGCTTCCCCTGGTCCCCGGCGGTCCGGCCCACGGCGTTTCGGATCACGGCGTTTCGGTCCACGCTGACCTGGTTCACGGCGTTCCGGTTCACGGCGATCGGGTCCACGGCGATCGGGTCCACGCTGACCCGGTCCACGCTGACCTGGTTCACGGCGTTCCGGATCACGGCGATCGGGTCCACGCTGACCCGGTCTCCGGTGACCGGGCTCGCGGTGATCAGGACACCGCCCTGGACGGTCCGGTCACCCCGGACCGTCTGGCCGCGCTGGAGCGCGAGCGCCAGCGCGAGATCACCCGGCTGGGCGAGCTGCGTGACGAGGAGTCACGCCTGGCGAAGATCGTCCAAGACCGGGAGGAGGCCGGCAGGGAGATCGCCTCGCTGGCCACCGCGCAGGCCGAGACCGACGCCCGCCTGGCGCTTCTCCCCGGCCTCCGGCACGACGTGGACGCCCGCCTCGCGGCCGCCCGCCTGGACGCCGCCCGGATCCCGGCGGCCGAGTCGGCCAGGGAGGCCGCGGTCACCCGCCTGCGGGCGGCCGAGCAGCGCGACACCCTGGCCGCCGCGCTGGAGAGCGCCCGCAACGACCTGGCGGCCAGGCTCTCCGCCCTGCCCGCAGCCGACGGGACCGGCGTGCCCGCCGTCCCCGGCGAGGCCGGGTCTGTGCCCGCCGAAGCCGAGCCCGTGTCCGGCGAGCCGGCGTCCCACGAGTCGCTGACGTCCCGGGAACGCGCACGCAGGGAGGAGCTGGCCGGGCTGGAGGGGCTGCGCGCCGACGAGGACCGGCTCACCGAGCTGGCCGGGTTGCTCGCCGCGCTCGACACCGAACTCCACGACGCGGCAGGGCAGGAGTCCGCGCTCGGCGAGGCACGGCGGACGCTGCCCGCCGCGCTGGCGGACGCCACGGCGCAGCTGGCCGCCGCCAGAGCCCAGGCGGCCAGGATCCCCGCCGCGCAGGCGGGCGCGGACACCGCCGCCGCCCTGCTCGACGCCGCTCGGCGGCGCGACGCCCTCCGCGTCGAACTGGGGACCGCGCGCTCGACGCAGACCGAGGCCACCGACCGGGCTCAGCGGCTCCGCGACCGCCACCTGGACCTGCGCCAGGCGCGGATCGACGGGATGGCCGCCGAGCTCGCGCTCAAGCTCATCCCGGGCGAACCCTGCTCGGTCTGCGGCTCACCCGACCACCCGGCCCCGGCCGCCCCGGCCGCCGAAGCCCCCACCGCCGAAGACGAACGCGCCGCCCAGAGCGCCTACGACGCGGCCATGGAGCGCCGCCGGGCCACCGAGAACACCGTCACAGCCCTGGCCTCACGTCTGGAGGAGGCCGTCGCCGTCGCGGGTGAGCTGAGCGCCCCCCAGGCGGAGGAGACTCTCGCCGCGGCCCGGCGGGAGCTGGAGGCCCTGACCGCCGCCGCCGAAGCGGAGGCGGTGCTCAGCGCGCAGGCCGACCGCGTCACGGCCGAGCTGGAGAGCGTGACGGCCCGGGCCGCGGAGCTCACCCGGCTGCTGGCCGAGGGCCGCGTCCGCCACGCCGGCTGGCAGGCCGAGCACGCGCGGCTGGTTGTCCGCCTGGACGAGGCCCGTGGTGCCGACTCCACCGTCCAGGCACGCCGTGACCGTCTCGCCCGGGAGGTGACCCTCCTCGGCGCCGCCCTCGCCGCGGCCGTCCGCACCGCCGACCTCGCGGCCGAGCACCGTGCGGCAAGCGAGAAGACCGACCTCTCGGCCGAGCATGCGGAGCAGGAGCTGGCGCAGGCAGAGCTGGCGCTGGCCCGGCTACGGGAGTCGGCCGCGACCGAGCCGGCGCTGTCGGCGGAGGCCGACCGGATCGCGGGAGAGTTCGACGAGCTGCAGAAGCGTTCGCGCGAGCTCGCGGTCACGCTGGCCGCCCGCCGTACGAACGCGGACAAGCTCGCCGACGAGGCCGGGCAACTGGCCGCGCGCATCGACGAGGCCCGGGGCGACGACCCGACCCTGGTCGCCAGGCTGGATCGGCTGGCCGATGAGGCCGAGCTGCTCAAGGAGGCGGTCGAGGCCACCCGGGAGGAGCGGACCACCGCCGTCGAGCTCGCGGCGGCCCGGACCAGAGCCCAGGCGGCCGCCGTCGAGGCGGGGTTCCCCAGTCTCGACGACGCCCGCGCGGCGGTCCGCTCCCCGGCCGAGCAGGAGCAGAAGTCCGAACGGCTGCGCGCGCTCGACAAGGAGCGCGCCGCCGTCACGGCCGTGCTGGCCGATCCGGAGCTGATCGCCGCCATCGCCGAGCCCGAGCCCGACCTCGACGAGCTGCGACGCGCCCAGGAGGCCGCCGACGCGGCCCACGCCGGTCTGCTCTCCGCCCGGCACCAGGCCGAGGCCCGCCGGACCCGGCTGGCCGCGCTCCGCACCGAGCTGGCCGCGTGCCTGGAACGCTGGCGGCCCGCCGCCGAGCAGCACCGCCTCGCCGAGCGGCTCGCGGCCCTGACCGGCGGCAACTCCGGCGACAACCAGTGGAACATGCGGTTGTCGTCCTACGTGCTCGGCGAGCGCCTGCGCCAGGTGGTCGAGTCGGCCAACGAGCGGCTCGACCACATGTCAGGCGGCCGTTACCTGCTGGAACACAACCTCAGCCGCTCGGCGGGAGACCGGAGCAGGTCCGGGGGCGGGCTCGGCCTGCGGATCCTGGACGGCTGGACCGGAGCGGACCGCGACCCGGCCACCCTGTCCGGGGGCGAGAGTTTCATCACCTCGCTGGCCCTGGCCCTCGGCCTCGCCGACGTGGTCACCGCCGAGGCCGGGGGAGTGGAGCTCGGCACCCTCTTCGTCGACGAGGGCTTCGGCACTCTGGACGAGGACACCCTCGACGGGGTGCTCGACATCCTCGACGGCCTGCGGGACGGCGGCCGGGCCGTCGGCATCGTCAGCCACGTCGCCGAGTTGCGCACCCGCGTCCCCGCACAGCTACGGGTCCGCAAGGACCGCCACGGCTCCACCCTGTCCGTGGCCGTCTAGAAGATCACTGGAAATCTTGTGTTCTGGCCTCGTCTGGGATGATGCGGGGCCGGACTTCGTTGGTATGCGGGGCGAGTGGGCCGGGAAGCCGGTCGGGCCGGACGTGTGGATCGCCTGCCGGGAGTTGATCCCGGCCGGGAGCGTGTTCGCGTTCTTGGCAGAACACCGTCAGGCGCTGTTTTCGCCCGAGATGTTCACCGACATGTATCCCTCGGCCAACGGGCGGCCGAGCATGCCGCCGCCGGGCCGCCACCGATCAGGTCTGGCAGGCCGACTACCGCCGGCGGCCGCCGGTCGAACGCGGAGTGGCCTGGCCGGTCGCCCACGGCAACCGCCGCCTGCGTTACCTGGGCACCATCAAGAACAACGCCTGGCTCCACACCCGCGCCGCCGCCCTGAACCTCCGCACGCTGATCCAGCTTGGACTCACCTACACCGATGGCGCCTGGTCTCTCGAACCGGCCACCGCCTGACGACCCAATCCCCCCTTTTCCTGGCAGGCCGTATCAAGATTTTCAGTGATCTTCTAGGCGCTGCTGGGCTCGCCGATCAGGGAAAGGTCGCGTGTCAGGCCGGGGATCAGCCGGCCGGAGCGGACGGCTTCTACCAGCAGCAGCCGGGCCTCGTCCTCCTTGGTCGCGGCGCTGAGGAGCAGGACGAGTGCCATGGCGGCGAGGGCGAAGCCGAGGCCGGGGGTTGTGGCGGCTCCGAGGGGCCCGCAGATGGCGGCGAGCGGGACCGTCACGCCTCGGCGGAATTCCGCTTCGGCCCTGAGCCGGTCGTGAGCGTTGTAGAGGTCGGGTTCCGTACCGACGAGGCGGGGCGGGATCAGCCGGAGCTCGGCCGTGATCGAGGAGGCCAGTTGATCGACGGCGGTTTCGAAGGGACCTGTCGGCGGTGGCATGTTGACGAGGTCCGCCTCCTCGTCGAAGGACGCCAGGTAGAGGCGGCGGGCGGTCTCGAGTAGTTGTTCCGTCACCGTCCGGTCCTCGGCGGCCGGTTTCGTGGTGTCCGGGACAGGTCGCGGCCTGGCGTGCACCAACGCGAACACGAGGCGCCTCAATGCCTTCTCGCTGCGGCTCGTCGGGACGAACTTCAGCGGGCCCGGGTTGGTCATGGATCGGTCGGACCGCATCCACCGCAGCAGGGCGGTCAGCGGTGTCGCCAGCGGGAGGGACAACACGCCGATCAGATACGCGGCGAAGCTCACCGCGATGCCGACGCCCGCGGTGCCTACCAGGGCGGCGAGCTCGTAGACGTCAGCGAGCAGACCGGTGGCTGACGCGGCGTCGGGCAGGTGGCGTGCCCACACCAACCAGCTGAAGAACAGCCACAGATAGCCTGTGGCGAGCGGCCCGCGAATCTCACGAATCCCCGGAAGCAGATTGGCGAGCACAGGCCGATCATGCAGGACCGCTGTTGCTCCGGCAACCCGGTCTAGGCGATTTGCGAAGAGGGTGGGCCCGTCAGACCCAGAGGTGTCCTCCAAGGCTGGAATAGCCGCCGCCGAGGAGGTCGATCTCTCTGCCGTGCCCGAAAACTGGTTGTGTGGTCTCACGGCTTTGACCGAATGCTCTCGGGACCTCCTTGACGAATTTGCCTGGTGGGGCGGCGGTGAAGGTCACGGGACATGTTGGGCGGAGATCGAGTTCATTCGATACGGCCTCTACAGCTCGACCAGCTCGTGCACGTCACGCGCGGGGGCTACGCCCGGCCGCGGCCCCTTTCCGGCGTATTCGATTGCCACCCCCTGTAAGCGCAGGTCAGGCCCTACTTCGTTGGATTCACGGCCGAAACTACGAGGATCCCAGTTCGTCACCGCCGTGCTCGAGGCTTCCGGCGGGAACCTGCTGGTGGCCAGGGACGCCGGTGGGTGGGCGTCCCGGCAGTAGCGATGAGATCTACGCTCATGTCGACATTCACGACCCGGTGTTCGACGGCGCGCTGCGCAAGGTCTGGGCCTCACGTGACCGCGGCCGACCGGCTCCTGCCGGTCGTCAGCCGACCGGACCAAAGGAGTGGCGACAGGCTGGAGCTGCTCTCCGCTCTCATCAACGGCCCGAGCTTTGACCCGGTGTTCAGGGACGAGATCGTGCGGATCCCCGCAGATCATCCAACCTACCGGTGGATCTGCGCCGTGGATCAATGCGAGCGAGCGCCGGGGCTGGGCGAGGAGCTGTGTCATGCCCACCGCGCCGAGGTGTCACGCTATCGAGACCCGGTCCATGATCCGTCGCGCGGGCAGGTAGTCGGCCACCGCGTAGTGTTGGAGAGAGCGGTTGTCCCACAGGACCACGGTCCGCTCCGCCCACCGCACTCGGCACTGGATCTCCGGAACGGACGCCATCCGGAACAGCCGGTTGAGCAGGGCGGCGCCTTCGGCTTCCGGAACGCCGACCACCCGTGTGGTGTAGGCGGGGTTGGCGAACAGGATCTCCTCCCCGGTTTCGGGATGCGTTCGCATCAGGGGGTGAACGACAGGAGGAAACCCAGCGAAACGGCCGCGATCTCCGGCGGGCGCGCACTTGGCGATGTCATGCTCGGCGGAGAGCTCCCGGACGATCTCTTTGAGTCTGTCCGGCAGCCGCCGCCACGCCGTCCTCATATCGGCGAACAGCGTGTCGCCACCGACCGGCGGGAGGACCACCGCCCGCAGCAAGGCGCCCATCGGGGGATGGCTGAGGAAGCTCATGTCGCTGTGCCAGACGTTCTCCGTGGGCGGCGCGTCCACTCCGTGATCGATACGCGCGATCTCGGGGTGCCCGGGCAGCCCGGAGGGCAGGGCCGTGACGTGGCCGAAGCATCGCGCCAGCGCGATCTGGGCCTCCGGGGTGAGTGTGGCCTGCTCGTGGAAGACGAGGACTCCGTGGCGCAGCAGCAGGGGGCGCAGGCTCCGGGCGACGGCGGCAGGCGGCCCCGCCAGGTCGGCACCGAAGACCTCGGCCCCGCAGGCCGGGGTCATCGGTTTCACGCGAAGGTCCATGAGACTCCTCCGAGCCGCGCGCGGATGGACAGGAGCCGCCGCGCCGCCTGGTCGACGACGCTGGATCCGGCCACGTCGCGCATGCCCAGGAGCGAGAGAACGCCGGCGGTGTCCTGGCGGGAGGCGGCGTCGAGGAGATAGGCGTCGATCACGGTACGGAGAAGGTCCAGGTCGCCTCCGCGCGCCGCCACGATCTCCTCCCACACCTCACAGGTGTGTACCACCTGCCTGCCCAGTTCGGTGATCCCGGCGCGTCCGCCGTGCCACTCGCCTGGGAACGTCGTGGCGGGGGCCTGCGACATGAGGCGGGCGAGCGTCCCCTCGCGCGCGCCCGATGTGATCAGGACCGTGCAGAGCAGGCCGTAGACGAAGGTGCTGTGGTAGCTGTGGAAGAAGAGATATCCGGACGGGTCCTCCGAGGCGTCGTGCTCCCGCGAGCGGAACGTCGGAGCGGGCACGAACCCGAGCTGATCGAAGACCGTGCTCAGCGTCGCGGCCGCGGTCAGGGTCCCGGCTCCCGGCGGTTCACAGGTGAGCACGTCGGCGACGGCCAGCTCCCCGGCCAGGTCGAAGTCGCCCAGTAGCAGCCGTGCCGCGGCGAGCGCGCCGATCCAGCCCGGGGCGGTCGGCACCCGGCCGGCGTTCCCGAAGTCGGTGAGGTACATGGCCGCGTGAGTGATCGCATAGAGGTCGTTCCTGCCCATGAGCAGCGCGCCGTCGAGGTTCCACAGGGAGGTGGACGACCGCAGACCCGTCGAGGTGAGGCGAGGGTCGGTCCGCTCCTGCGCGATCATCCGGGTCCACGCCTGGTCCAGCAGCCGGTACGGCACGCGTTCCCGGGGCTCCACGACCGGGGCGTCCCACAACGCGCGCAGCCGCTCCCGCTTCACCGTGTCCCCGGCGGACAGCCGGTCGAGGAAGACCCAGACGGCTCCGGCCGACGTCCACAGGTAGGGGCGCCAGCGCACGATCTCGTACATGCGGTCGAGGGACTCGTGGCAGTCCGCGATCGTGTCGACGAGTTCGGTGATCGCGGGATGGGCACCGATGGCGCGCCGGGCGAGCAGCGCCAGCAGGGCCGCCTCGGCCAGCATCTTGTCGAACGGCTGGACGACGGCGGTGTCACCGTGCTTCCAGGGCGGCCGTGCGGGGTCCGCGGTTCGGATGGTGCCGGTGCCCCACCTGAGGGTGGCGACGAGGCGGTCTTCGAGCTCATGTGTCACGACGAGTCCTTCCAGAGGTCCTACCGGTGATGAGGCGTTCCAGTTCCGCGGGCTCGTCGACGGTCCGTTCGGCGGGAGGCCCCTCGGTGACGACGACGAGGTGCGACGGGGTCAGCACGGCCCCGTCCAGGAGGACCGACACCTCCAGCACGCCCCGGGACCCGAGGAGCATGTCGCACATGACGGGCACGCCCGGCCGGGCCGGATGCAGCCCGAACTCGTAGGAACGCAGGAATGCCCCGGCCAGAGCGCGGCAGCGCAGCGTGAGCGTGCCCTCCGCGGTGACCCGCACCGCCCTGGTCAGCAGGTACGCGGCCCTGTCGGGGACCTGGACATGCGTCGCCGGCGCGTCCCACTCGACCAGTCCGCGGGACGACTCCGGCGCGTAGGCGAAGATGGTCGAATCGGCCGTGGGGATACGGGCCGCGGCCACGGCCCCCGCGATCGGATACCGCACGGCGAGGATGGAACGGCACCGTCCGAGCGCGAGGAGGGCGTGACCGAGGCGCTGGTTCAGGGCCCCGCCCAGATACAGGTAGGCGAGGTCTTCGGCCATGCCGGCATGGTCGAGAACGTCACCCTCGATGAGGGTGACGTTCCCGGCCGATGCCCGCACGCGTGCGTACTCAAGGGCGTGCGCGTCGATGTCGACGCCGACGCACGGAAGGTCCGGGAACTTTCGTGCGACGCTCAGCAGCACCTCGCCCCGGCCGCAGCCGAAGTCCACGAACTGGGTCGGCCGGTCGACCTCGATCAGGTCGAGGAGCGTCCGGATGACGACAGCGGGCGAGTCGACGACGACGGAGCGCACGGCGACCTACTCCTTCGGACCTGAGAGCCGCCGCAGCTCCTCCAGCCCGGTCGCCTCGCCCTTGTAGATGAGCAGGTAGCCGTCCCAGACGAGGGCGCCGCTCTCGGTCGGGTTCTCCGGGTCGAGCTCGGCCGCCCCGACGACCGTGAGCAGGTCCTGGATCGTCCCGCCGAAGTTCACGATGCCGGCCTCTTGCAGGGCGTCCGCGATGCTTTTGACGTTCTTGTTGCGCATTGGGTTTCCTTTCTTGTCCACAGTGCCGGTGGTCACCAGCACATGACCGCCGTCTGGCCCGGCCCCCATGAGGAGTGCAGGCGCACACGGACGATGTAGTGGCGTCCTTTGACCAGATGGGCCGTCAGGAACGCGTTGTCCGGCCGCCCGCCGTCGTCCTCGCCGGTCAGGTAGCGCGGCTCTCCGTCGATCTCCTCGAACAGCACGAGCACCGTGTCGCTCTCGCCGAACGTGGCGACGGTGTAGTCGCGGGTCGCCTCAGGCGCGATCACGAAGTCGGCCTGGGCCCCCGCCTTCAGGCCGAGCGGGACCGAGCGGAAGGGGACGAGCCGGAGTGGCTCGGCGTCTTTGGGGGACGGATACCAGCGGCGGGCGAACACGGCGTCGGCCTCGGAGATCGTTCCCGGCGGGAAGAGCCCTGCCCGGTACTTCTCCGGCTCCAGGATGAGACCCGGATTGAAGGGGTACTCCATGATGGACTGCGGGTCCCAGGCCGAGCCGTTCACCTCGCTGGGGTCATGCTTGCGGATGATGTTGTGGAAGGTCTTCTCCGGGGGCCAGAAGTTCGGCGGGCCGGCCAGATCCGCGTAGACCGCCTCCTCGTCCCAGACGATGCCCGCGAACGGGCTCTGGTGCTCGTGGACCATTCCGAGGGCGTGGCCGATCTCGTGCAGGGCGGTGGACCGCTGGTCCGGGGGCGTGAGGTCCCACCCGAAGTTCATGGTGCGCTGGTCGGTCCCGACCGCGAGCGCGCTGCGTCCCACCTTGGAGTACGATCCGCCGCCACGCTGGAAGCCGATCCGCAGCTCGGCCTCGACCCGATCGGTCACCTCGGCGAACTCCAGGCCGATGCCCAGGTCTTTCCACGCCTGGAAGCTCTCGCGGACGACGTCCTGCTGATCCTTGCCGCCGACCCAGGACACCCAGCGCTCGGTGCCGTCCTCCGGGATCGTGATGACGGACCCGTCGCTCTCCCGGTCGAAGAAGTAGTAGTGCAGGACCGTGCCGTTCAGCCACGTGAAGCGCGTGGCGATGATCGCGTTGAGCCGGTCGGCTTCAAGACCCGCCGGAAGCGGCGGCGGGGGCTGCGGAGGGATCGCGCAGTAGCGAATGTTCATAGAAGCAGACTGCGGGCGGCCACCCGGCGGGCGCCTGAGCCGGGACCTGCTCAACCGCCCCTGTATCAGATGTGAGTAGCCCGGCTCCCACTGTCATGGAAAATCTCCGGCGCCCCTGGCCGTTCGTCGGCCGGAGCGAAGAACTCGATCTCGTACGGCAGAGCCTTTCCGCGGGTCACCGGGGAATCGTGGTGACCGGGTCGTCCGGAAGCGGCAAGACTCGCCTCGCCGCGGAGGCCATACGCGGCATGGAGCATGTCATGATCACCGGGACGCCGGGGACGAGGCCGATGCCCCTCGCCGCGTTCGCCCACCTGCTGCCCGACACGGTCTCCCTCCACCGGGCGGCGCAGGCGCTGCGGGCGGTGCGGGTGCTCGTCGTGGACGACGCCCACCTGCTCGACGACGCCTCCGCGGCGCTCGTGCACCATCTGGTGGTGCACGGGCGGACCCGCCTGCTCGTCATGACCCGGCCGGACGGCGGCGCGCCGGATGCCGTGTCACGCCTCCTGGTGGGTGACCTCCTGCCAAGCCTGGTCCTGGACCCCCTTCCGCCGGAGGCGACGGCCCGGCTCCTGGAGGTGGTGCTGAGCGGCCGGGTGGACGCCCTGACCGCCCGCCGGTTGCACCGGGCGTGCCAGGGCGACCTGTGGCTGCTACGCGAGGTGGTCATCGCCCTCCACTCGACCGGGCGGTTGAGTGGGGGCACCGGCCCGTGGATCTGGCGCGGTCCGATGCCGATCACCTCACGGGTCGGGGAGCTGGCGGCGGCTGCCATCGGCGACGTCGGCGCAGGGGAGAGAGAGGCGATGGAGTTGCTCGCCTTCGGCGAGCCGATGGAGGCCGCGGCCCTGCCGGGGGCCGTGCTCGAAAGCCTGGAAGCCAAGAGGCTCGTCACCGTCGACGACCGGTCGGCGGTCCGCCTCGCCCACCCCCTGCACGGCCCGGTGCTGCGTGCCAGGGCCGGGCGGCTGCGGGCCGGGAGGCTCCGCCGCGCCGGCCGGGACTGCGCCGCGGCGTTGGCCACCGAATGCGAGGACCTGCTGGAACGCGTCAACGCCGGTGACCTGCGGGAGATCTCCGGCGGAGTCGGCGAGTGGCTGGTCGAGGAGGACGCCGGCTGGGACGAGCCCGCGATGCCGGAGTTCTGCGCCCGCCGCGCCCGGTTCGCCAGGCTGCGGGGCGAGATCCGCGAGGCCCTTTCCTGGAGCCGCGAAGGACTGCGCCGTTGTGATGATCACCCCGCCTGCCTGGCCGAACTCGCCCACGCCGCCGTCTATCTCGGTGACCTGCAGACGGCGCGGCATGCTCTTTCCGGCGGTGGGCCCGTGCCGGCCCGCACGTGGCTGCTCGCGGCGGAGGGAGACATCGACGGGGCGCTCCGATACCTCACTGGAAGCTGTGTGTTCGCCCTGCACGACGCCGTACGGCTGGGCGCTCCCGGCCTGGTCGCGGACCGGCTGGGACAGCGGCCCGGCGGCATCGCCTCATTGCTGGCGGACCACGCCATCGCGCTGATCTCGCGTGACGGGGCGGCCCTGGACCGGGTGGCGGGGCGGCTCGAACAGCGCGGCCTGCTGCTCCACGCGGCCGAGGCGTCCGCGCAGGCGGCCGTGACCCACCGCGACCACCGGGCCGCTCGCGTGTCGCGGAACAGGGCCTCGGCTCTGGCCAGACGCTGTCAGGGGGCACGCACCCCGGCCCTGGTCGACGTCACACTGGGAGAGCTCACCCCCCGGCAACGGCAGATCGTGAGCCTGGCCGCCGGGGGCCTGAGCAACCGGCAGATCGCCGAGCAGCTCACGCTGTCCATCCGCACCGTGGCCAACCACCTGTACGGCGCCTACAGCCGTCTGGGCAGCGGTGACCGGGCCGGACTGAGGAGCCTATTTTAGTATCCCGGCAAAACAGACCCCTAGGCCGCTCCGATCGCGGAAAAGGCCCACCCGGTCGCCTGGTGGGCGGCGTCGTGCGGCATCGTCCGCCGTGCGTCGAGAAGGGCCCCGGCCATCGTCCGGCCGGCCCGCATCCTCTCGTGGAGAGCCAACATCAGCGGCACCACGGCCTCGTCGTTGACGGGGACACAGCTCGCCACGATCCCCGCGGTGCCCAGCGGCAGCAGCGCCGTGGCGAGGCCGAGCAGTTCGTCCGCCCCGACCGAGGCCAGACGGCCGGAGTCACAGCTCGACAGGATGATCTGATGGGGGCTTCTGCGCAGGCGCTCGAAGTCGTGCACGGTGAGCGGGCCGTCGTCCATACGGAGCGAGGAGAACATCGGGTTGTCTGCGCGGAAGGTCCCGTGCGCGGCGATATGGGCGAGAAGGCCGCCGTCGATCGCCTCCAGTACGGCGGGCACCGACGCCGCGCCGTTCTCCAGCACGGTCGCCTTGCCGTACTGGCCTGCGAGCCGGGGCACCTCCGCGCCGCCCGTCGCCAGGCCTGGGCCGCGGACGAGCACGAACCGGCCCCCCAGGGGTGGTTCGATCTCGCGGGCGCGAAGCCAGCTACTCGCAGACGGGGACACGCTGAACGCGCGTTCCCGCAGCGCGGGCAGGAGCGCCCACGGCACGCCGTGCAGCCTGCCCGGCGGGACCACCACGACCGGGCCCGTTCCCAGCTGCCGCACGGCCGGGCCCAGCAGGATCTCTTCGAGACGGCGGCCACCGGCTTCGAGGATGGCGAGCCGGTCGGTGGCTTCCGGATGAGCGAGCCGCCGGAGCCCGGCGCGCACGTGATCGGCCTCGGTCACCGCGTCGGCGAGCCGCCCTGCCGGAAACCGGCGTACCCGCCCGCCGCCGCAGAGCAGGACATGCAGGTCGCCGTCGACCGCCACGATCTCCACCAGCCGTCCGTTCCCGAGCAGGTCCAACAGCCGCCGCACGTCGAGGCGGCGGTTGTCGCTCCTCTCTTGGCCGCGGATGTGGAGCGTCCTGGCACGGATCTCCCGTTCGAGGCGGCGCCGCTCGCGTTCCAGCGCGGGGACCGGCGCGCCCGCCGACCGTGCGGCCTCCGCCCGGCTGGTGATCTCCCGGAAGGCGGTGATGTCCCTCAGCAGCACGGGATCCGCGGGCGGGCGCGTGGGAGGAGCGGCCAGCACGGTGGCCCGCCACCGCTCGCTCCAGACCAGCAGCCGCCGCGGGGAGCCCGACCGCAGGCTTGCCCGCTGGGCCAGCGCGGCCAGCTCCGCCCCCTGGGCGGTCGCCCGCGCCCGCAGCTCGGAGGCGCCCAGCGTCATCTGGTGCTCGTCGAGCAGATCCAGGCCGCGTCGGCAGGCGTCCAGCACTTTCCTGGTGGACCCCGCGGTCTCGGCCCGGAGCGCCTGCGCCACCCATCCTCCGGCCCGGGCGAACGCCGGCCCCCTGAAGCGCCCGCGTGCGGCGGCGACCAGGTGGCGCTCGGCGTCGGTCGCCCATCCGAGGGCGAGAGCCGCACGGCCCGCGAGCAGCGATGCTTCGACGGCGCTCGGAGAACCCAGCTCTGATAGCCGTGCCGCCACCGCGGCGGCTTCCCCCACCAGCCGCCGCGAGAGCCGCCCCCCGGCGAGGCGGGCTTCGACGAGCACCAGCCGGGCGTGCGCCCCCCACCATTCCCGGCGTTGGCTGGAGAACAGGCGGGTGGCCGCCGTCGCCCGCGCGACCGCCGTCTCCGCGTCACCCGCCGCGTTCGCCGCCCGTGCGGCGGCGAGGAGGAGTTCGGCCTTGCGGGTGCTCTGCCCGCCGATGCTCTCCAGCATGTCCGTCGCAGCGTCGGCCTCGTCGAGTGCCTCGCGCGCGAGCCCTACCGCCATGAGGACCTCGCAGCGCCGGATGTTCAGCATGAACATCGGCGTGCCGAGCGCCGCGTAACGCCGGGCGGCCTCGTCGAGCAGGCGCAACGCCGCGGGGATGTCCCCGGAGCGGAAGGCGGCCAGGCCCCGGCTCTCGACGGCGTCGGCCTTGTCGTGCTCCTGGTCGGTGGTGGCCCACAGACGCTCCGCGCCGCCGAAGTCGGTCTCGGCCCGCTCGGCCGAGCCCATCGCCAGGTGGACCGTGGCGCGAAGGGTGAGCGCGCGGGCCGTCCAGATCACGTCGCCGGCCTGCCGCAGGACGGGGACGGCACGCCTGAGATCGTCCAGCGCCTCCCGGTGGCGTCCGAGGACCCACCAGACGTAGCCGCGTCTGAACAGCACGCGGGCGAGAGTGGTGCCGGTTCCCCTCGTGACCGCCCGGTTCAGCGCTTCCACCCCGCGTTGTGTCCTTCCCGCGTGCACGAGGGCCGCGCCGAGGGTCGCGAGCACATCGGCCTCCCGGTCAGAGGAGCCGGAGCGGGCCGCGAGGTCGCGGGCCCGCCGCAGATGGCCGAGCGCGGTGTGCAGATCGCCGAAGTCCCGCTCCCAGATTCCGAGGACCTGCTGGGCGACAGAGGCGTCGTGGGCCGTGGGCTCGGCCGCCAGCACGGCCCGCGCTCTCGACAGCGCGTCCTCCGGACGCGCGAAGACGAGGGGGAGCAGGTCGAGGATCGGCGGGCTTCCCCCAGTCACGAATCGATGTTAGGTGTGAGGGGCTGTATCAGCCAGAGATCGGAGGGCTCTTGCTGATGACCTGTCCACTGAGAAGGACCGTGACATGGCACCTGACAGATTCCGGGAACAGTTCGATCAGATCCAGAGGGCGATGCCGGACATCCCCCTCGCCGCCGGTCCGGACGACGCCCCCGAGTTCCTCTACGAGAAGGGCTACGTCCTGGCTCGCGACGGGGAGGATGCCCGCCTCGTCGTCGACGCCGTCATCGACAGGTTCCGGGAGATCCCCGGCAGGGAGCAACTGGTGCGCCGGATCGAGTCCGAGGACGACCGGAGCGGCGTCTCCCGGATCCAGGTCGGAGACCCGGCCGAGGGCGACGGGTGGAGCGACCGGAACGTATCGGACGCCCTGCGCGCCCTGCGCGATCTGGAGCACCGGGCGGGGCGCCGGCTGGTGAGCCGCAACCACATGGTGTCGATCGCCGTGAACTGCTGTCCGGGTGACGAGCCGGTGCCGGTGCCGCCCATGCTGCCGCCCAATCCGGGGGTGGTCCAGGGGGCCTACTCCGAGGACGGCGCGGTGTCCGTTCTGGTGGTCGACACCGGGCTCGTGCACGACTACGAGACTTACGGATGGGAAGAGCGCGTCAGGGGCGACCTGAGGGAGGTGGAGATCGATCAGAAAGGCGTTCTCAGGCAGTACGTCGGCCATGGCACGTTCATCGCCGGGCTGATCGCCGCGGTGGCACCCAACACGACGATCAGAGTCCGGAACACGCTCCGCAACGCCGGCGCCATCCGTGAACACGAGCTCGGGAAGAAGCTGTTCGAAGCGGTTGACGGGGGATGGCCCGACATCATCAGCCTCTCCGCCGGGACTCCGAACGGGTGCCCCCGCACCCTCAAGGGGCTGGAGCCGTTCATGGAGGCACTGCGCGCGCAGCCCCGGACGCTGCTGGTGGCCGCCGCCGGGAACAACGCGAGCGCCTCGCCGTTCTGGCCGGCCGCCTACGCGGCGCTGCCGGAGTATGAGGACGCGGTGGTGTCGGTGGGCGCGCTGCGGAGTGACGGCGAGTTCGGAGCCTGCTTCAGCAACTACGGGCCATGGGTCACGGTGTACGCGCCCGGAGAGCGGCTGACCGGCTCCTTCACCGGGATGGGTGACCCCGTGCCCTACAAATATCAGCACTCGACCTTCGACCGGTGCCGGTACGGCTTCTCCTACACCTGCACCTGCCAGTCCCCCGAGCACGTCGGTGAGCTCAGTGAGGAGCGCAGTCCGACACCGGCCCCGGTGGAGACGGTCCTGTTCGACGGCCTGGCGCAGTGGAGCGGCACCTCTTTCGCCACCCCTCTGGCGGCCGCCATGATCGCCAGCTACATGACGGCGAACAAGGAGACCGATCCCCGGCTGGCCGCGAGAGAGCTCTTCGCGGCCAACACCGGACGCGCCGAAGTCCGCGGCGCCTGCGTACCCGCGCTCCGGCCACCCACCTGGAGCCCCACCCCGGTGGTGAAGCTGCCCCGTTCCTGACGCTCCTACGCGTTGATCCACGGCGTACGATGACATCCCGGACACGAGGGGACGGCGCCGTGGATCGCGACTCGATCGGCAAACTCTTCCAGTCCGCCGCCGGTGGAGACGAGGTGGCGTGGAAAGCGCTCGTGGAAGGCCTGAGCCCGCTGGTCTGGTCTGTCATCCGCGCGCACGGGCTGACGGACGCCGACGGGCACGAGGTCTACCAGACCACCTGGTTCCGGCTGGCGCAGCACCTGCGGCGCATCCGTGAGCCCGACAAGGTGGGATCCTGGCTGGCCAGTACGGCCCGGCACGAGTGCCTGAAGGTGATCAAAGCGGCGCGTCGCCTCGCGCCCACCGACGATCCGGAGACCCTTGACCGGGCCGACGACGATCAGACGCCGGAGCAGGCGGTGATCGACTCGGAGGAGGCGGCGGCTGAGGCCGAGCGGGTCCGGCAGGTCTGGCAGGCGTTCCAGGAGCTCGGTGAGAACTGCAGGCGGCTGCTGCGCGTGCTGATAGCGTCGCCGCCGCCCAGCTACCAGGAGGTGTCGGCCGCGCTGGGCATCGCCGTCGGGAGCATCGGCCCGATCAGGGGGCGCTGTCTGCGGCGGCTGCGCGCCCGCCTGGCTGAGAGGGAGGTCCGATGAACGACGACGCGATCCACGACGCCCTCGATGCCGCGATCGAGGACGAGCTCCGCCATGCCGCCGCGATCATCGACCCGGTGCCCGCGAATCTGCTCCAGGCGGCGGTCGAGGCCTACTCGCTGAACGCGCTCGACGTCGAACTCGCCGAGCTGGTCTTCGATTCCCTGATACAGTCGGCACCCGTTCGCGGGACGGACCAGCCGCGGCTGCTCACGTTCCGAGGGCACGGGCTCACGCTCGATATGGAGATCACGGCCGGCCGGCTCGTGGGCCAGCTGATCCCGCCCCAGACCGCGGAGATCGAGGTTCTGGGGCGCCGCTCGACCACGGTCACGGCCGACGCCGCCGGTCGCTTCACCTGTGATCACGTGACCCCCGGCCCGCTCAGTCTTCACTGCCGGACCGGTGAGGCCGCGATCGCCACCGAATGGCTCACCGTGTGATCGAGGCGTGTGCCGCTCCATATCGCCTCCGGCCTACCCCGGCCGGCTGATCCCCGGCCTGACACGCGACCTTTCCCTGATCGGCGAGCCCAGCCGTCCGGCCCGACCGGCTTCCCGGCCCACTCGCCCTGCATGCCAACGAAGTCTGGCCCCGCATCATCCCCGACGAGGCCAGAACACAAGATTTCCAGTGATCTTCTAGACGAATGAGTCCGATGTGATCAGTGATCAAAGGCGACCGGTGAGCGCGTGATCGGTGCGCCGATCTTGTTGTTGTGCCAGATGCCGGCGGCCATCGCGAGGATGCGTTGGACGACGCGTACGGCGACGCCCTCGAAGCTCCGTCCGCCGTGTTGTTCTAGGTCGAGCTGCCCTTTGAGGGTGTCGTTGACGGACTCGATGAGCCGGCGGACCTTCTTCAGCATCGGCTCATCGTGCCGCCGCTTCTCCCACTTGCGCGGGGGACGCAGCAGCTCGATGCCCTGCTTGACGAGGGCCTTCTCGAAGGGTTCGGACGTGAAGCCCTCGTCCGAGATCAGCAGGATGCCGTCGCGGTCGGCAACCGGCTTGGCGTCGACATCGAGCATCGCCGCCAGAACCTCGCGCTCGCCGAACTTCGGGTTGGCCAACGCCCACATGATCGGCATTCCGGTGGAAGTGCACACCAGGTACAGGCGCAGGCCCCAGAAGAAGAGGGAATGGGAGGCGCAGTACCCGTAGCGGACCGGCCCGCCAGGTTGGAGCGCTGCACGGCCGGGCGCGACGTCCCGCAGGGCACGGGAGTGGGGCCGGTGATCCAGTGGTTGTCGAACCAGAGGTCGCTGTCCATGGCCGGCTCTCGGATTATGCGCTTGACCAGCGGAAGCGCCGAGCGGAGCCGCTTGTCATATCCCGACTGCTGCGGCAGGTAGGGGAACGTGTCGGCCAGGCGCTTGCGGGCGAAGCGCAGCCACCGAGTCTCCGAGTGGTAGTCCAGCAGGGCCTGGGCCACCACCAGGCAGATGAGTTCAGAATCGCTGAGCCGGGGAGGCCGGCCCGTCCACCGCGTTCCTGTGATCTCATCGTCGATCTTCACGTACAGCGTGGTCAAGAAGGTCTCGAGGTCTGTCGTCACAAACGGATCATCGAGGCCCTCGCTCCTTTCGTGGGGCCGGATATGGAACAGCGCGCATGAGGCGACTCGCGAGCGCTCCTGCTGTTGGTCAGTCGGCGGCGGGCACGGGCCTTGGCTCTGCGGGCCGTCGCGCGTACACCTCGATCTCGAACTTCATGCGGGGATCGGCGAGACCGCACACGAGCATCGTCGCGGCTGGGCGGATGTCGCCGAAGCAGCGGCGCAGGGTGGGCCAGCACGGCTGGAAGTCCTCACGGTCGGGCAGCAGGTATCTGACCCGGACGACGTCGGCGAACGAGCAGCCGGCTTCGGCCAGTGCCGATTCGACGTTGCGCAGGCACTGCTCGGCCTGCTCGATCACGTCGGCGGAGATGGTCATGGTCGTGTAGTCGAACCCGGTGGTCCCGGACACGTGCACCCAGTCGCCGTCGATCACCGCCCGTGCGTACCCGATCTCTTCTTCGAAGGTGGAACCGCTCAAGATCGTGCGTCGCTCTGTCATGCGGTGAAAGGTAAGCAGCCAGCGGTGATATGTCCAATACTCCAAGAGGCATGACGTGATATCTCTATAGGTATGGACCGCCCCGAGCTCGGGCTCCAGCAGCTTCATGCCTTCGCGGTGCTCGCCGAGGAACTCCACTTCGGACGCGCAGCGGAGCGGCTGGGTATCGCGCAACCGCCGCTCAGCCAGCAGATCCGCCGCCTGGAGGCGAAAGTCGGGCACCCACTGTTCACCCGAGGACCTGGCCTGGTCACCCTCACCCCTGTAGGACACGAACTCCTGCCCGCCGCTCGGCGCGCGCTCGATGAGATCGCCATCGGCCTGGACGCAGCGCGGCGCACCGGCAACGGTGAGGCCGGTCGCCTCCGAATCGGCTTCTCCGCATCGCTCGCACTGACCCTCCTGCCGGGCCTGTTGCGCGGCTACCGCAACCGGTATCCAGGAGTGGACATGGAGATCCGCGAGATGACCACGGCACCGCAGGTAACTGCCCTGCGCGAACACATGATCGACATCGGCTTCCTGCGGGAACCGCCGGACGAGCCGGGGTTGGCGACCGAGACGATCCTGTCCGAGGAGTTCGTCGCGGTCCTGCCGACCGCTCATCCCCTCGCAGGCCAACGCGTCGTCTCCATCAAGGCGCTGGCGGACGAGCCGTTCGTGCTGCTGCCCCGCAGCGCCGGGCCGACAGTCCACGACCAGATCCTCGACTTGTGCCGCAGCGCGGGATTCGAGCCCCACCTCGGACAACATGCGGTGGAATGGCAGACGGTCTCCGCGCTCGTCGAGGCGGGGCTTGGAGTGTCACTCGCCCCGGCGAGCATCCGCCGGATCCGCCTCAAGGGCATCGCATACCGCCGGATCGAGCCGAACATCGCGCGCACCACTGTTGCGATGACCTGGCGCCGCGACGACCAGAACCCCCTGGTCTCACGATTCCTCGCGGCCGCCCGCAACGAACGCTGAAGCCTTCATCCGCCCCCGTACCTCGACCGACACGTCGGACTCATTCGTCTAGCCGCTGTTTCGTGGATCGTTCGAGCCGGAGCAGCAGGCAGGCGATGGTCACGGCTGAGCGGTGGCGGGCGGCGAGTTCGTCGTAGTTCACGGCGTGGGCCGCCAGATTCGTTCGGGCTGAGCGGAGCGGGCGCTCGGCGAACCCCGGAGCACGCCGGGGCCGAACTCGGCCTCACTCATCGCGAGGATTTCGACCGGTCCACGAAACAGAACGCAGAACCACGCCGGCCGAGACAGGTCCGCCTGTTTTTCGGCGATCCCTATCGCTATGAAAGATGGATCCATTTCGTATCACCTTTGCAGACGCCCAGGCTCGGGAGCACCGCAAGTCGCTGGGGTGTTTCCTGTCTCATTTGATATCGGATCGTCCATCCATTCCCAGAGTCCCCAGAAATGCCGCCGGCAACTTTTCGGCGGGGACTTCGGTGGGATCTTGCGTGTTTACTCCGCAACTCCTATTCTCGGTGGTGCACCTCGTTAGAGGGAGAGGCCAGTGCGGGAAATCCTGACCGAACTCGATGATTTCTTTCGCTATTACAAGGCCACGGTGATCGGAGTTCGGGGAATTCATCGCGACAACTTCGAAAGGTTTCCCGCTCCCGGAAACGGTGAGCTGCGCGCGCTTTCATTTCACGTCGTCTTCCACGATGTCCTGGTCTTCGGCGACGGCGGAGACTTCCTGACGGATATTCACCCCCGGATCGCCGCACTCGGTGAGCGGCTTGCCGAGCGCCTGCGCGGAGCCGGCATCGAGATCACCGGCCCCGGTGCGGAGGACGCGGTCGCGATCGTTCCGTATCCGGATCCACGCGGTACGGGCGGGCTGGAACCCGTGCCGCCGTCCCAGCGCCGGAGCCGAGGTTTCAGCGTCATCCCGCCACGGGAACTCCGAGCGCACAGTCCGTACTACGCTCGCCTGCTCGACACGTACGGGCCGGTGTTCGGCGTCCTGACCACCAACGGCACGGTGGTCGGCCCCGACGGCGGGTTGCTGGGTGCCGCGGCGGCGGCCGCGGAGGCCTTTCCCGACCCCCTGCGCGTCGTCGAGTTGGGGATGGGCGCCGGCTCGACCCCGCTCGCACTCGCCCAGCGCGGGAAGCTCGCCGCTTACACGGGCAACGACTTCAGCGCGGAGATGATCGAGCATTTTCGCCGGTCGGTGGCCCCGGAGCTCGACGCGCTGGGTGTGCGCGCGGAGGCGGTCCTCGGCTCCTGTCTCGACGCCCCGCTGCCACCGGCGGATCTGCTCTGTGTAGGTGTCTACTACCAGGCGCAGCCGTCACTGGTCGCGGCCCGCGGTGCAGAACTCGCCGCTGCTCTGGGGGAATCGGGGGTCGCGGTCTTCCAGTCCGGCATGCTGGAGGATCCGTTGGTCACTCGGCTGCTCTACGGCGACGCGGCCGAGCACTCGGCCTGGCCCTGGTACGACCCGGCGTTCCGACTGCAGAACTACTTCCGATGGATCGGACGGCACGTCGTGGAGCAGGAGACGATCCTGATCGCCACCAACAGCCTCAACTCTTTCCGCGCCGTCAGCCGAACGCTTGACCGCGCGTCCGGCTTCCGGGACCTCAGCCTGTCGTAATCATGAAATTCGGACGGAGAGTCGGATGTCCCCGGTTCGAGACCTCATCACCGTCAACGTCAACATGTTCTCCGGCGATATCCTGCTCACTTGTACTTATGCGCCGGACGTCAATCCCGAGGCCTATTCTCGACTCTCGGCCGGCCGTTCAATTTATTCCTACTGCCCGGAACTGCACCATCTCGACAAGCTCGGATTCAAGATGTGCACGATCTTCCGGCTGGACAGGGTCAGCTCGGTCACCGTTCTCACCAAAGACGGATCGCCGCACTCGATGCAGATCCCGCTGATGGTTCAGGAGGCGGCCGAGGACGTGGGTTTCGAGAAGTCCTGCATAAGCTACTTCTGCCTGGAGGGCGGTGAGTTACATGAGATCTCCGATCTCACGGTCCGCAAGGCGCGTCACTACTCGGAGATCGAAGCGCTTCTCCCGTTCGCCCAGATCGATCGGGTCGCTGAGGTCCTGCGCGGAGAGGACGGGTGCCCCAACGACCGCGCGGAGACGTTCGAGACGGTCGTCGACCACCTGCGGGAAGAAGTGGAGGAGATCGCGGCCGCCATCGAGAGCGGGGACGGTGCCAACCTCATCGAGGAAATCGGCGATGTGATGTTCAACCTCGTTCTGCTCGGGCGGATTCTCAAGGAACAGGGGCAGGGCAGCCTGTCGGACGTCGCCAGGCTCGCAGCCCGGAAGATGGTGGATCGGCACCCGAAAGTGTTCGAGTCCCGCACCCTGAAGTACTGAGCCGCTGAGTAGCGCACGAGATGACAGATCGCCATGAGCTCGCTGTGATCATCGGATCGGACAGTGACAGGGACCGCCTTCGGGAGGCCGGGATGGCCGACCTGCTGGCGGCGCTCGGCCTGCCGCATGAGTTCGCGGTCATCTCCTCCGACCGGCGGCCCGACGATCTGCGGCGCTTCTGCCTGGATCGACGGCACATCCTTCGGGTGGTGATCGCAGCCGCCGGCGGCGTCCCCAACCTGCCGGTCACGGTGAAGAGCTGGCTGCCGCACGTGGTCGTCGTCGGCGTGCCGCTCGACCCCGACCCGGCACTGGCCCTCGCCTCGCTCACCACACCGAGCGACCGGCCGGTGCTCGTGGTCGGCTGGGGAGCGGCAGGACTCAGGAAGGCCGCCCACACCGCTCGCGACATCCTGCGGCCTGCTCCGGCACAGAATCCTGCTCCGGCACAGAACGTTGACGCGGTCCCGTACCCTCCGAGCGGCCACTGACGGAGCCTTGCCATGAAACGACTGATCCGCCTGGTCGCCTTCGACCTGGACGGCACTCTCACCCGGGAACGCAGCTGTCTTCAGGCCGTCTGCGGGGCGTTCGGGCTCACCGTCGAGCAGGCCGTGCTGGAGAACGCGCACAGCGACGACGAACTGGCCCGCGGCCGCCGCCTGCTGTGGCGCCGGCTCAAGGACCGCCGCCCTGCGGAGATCGCTGACGCGCTGGCCCGCATTCCGCTCGCTCCGGGAGCGGCCACGGGGATCGCCGCATTGAGCGCGGCCGGAATACGAACGGTGATCGTGTCCCTGGCGTTGGCCCCCAACGTCGCCTATTTCGCCCGCAGGCTCGGCATCGACGCCTACATCGCGACCGAGCCCGACGACTCGGACGGCTTCCGGCACGTCTTCCCCGCCACCAAACCGCTGCTGCTCGCCGAGCACGCCCGCGGCCTCGGCCTTGACATGGCGGACCTGGCCGCCGTCGGAGACTCCTCCGCCGACCTCCCCATGCTGTGCGCTGCCGGCACCTCTCTCTACGTGGGGAGACGGCTACCTGACGGATTCACCCCGACCTGGCACTTGCCCGACGCCCGTATCGACGACGTAGCCCAGGCCATCATCAACCCGCCTGAAGATTCGCGACGGGAGAGCGTCGAGGGCTGAGCGGCAACCGTAGGAGCGCTCGACGCGGGTGATCTCGACGTCGTAGGCGGTGGCTCGAATCCGTTCCGAGATGATGTTCGCGGCGCGATAGCCTTTTCGGAGGCCAGCTCCGCTGGGTTCGCGGGTACGGCCTCCGACCAGCGAGGAGCCGTGGTGACGACCACTCAGCGCCCTATGCGCGCCGACGCACGCCGTAACTACGAACGGTTGCTCGCCGCCGCCCGGGACGCCTTCGCCGGACACGGCACCGAAGCGTCCCTGGAAGACATCGCCCGCTCGGCGGAAGTGGGCATCGGCACCCTCTACCGGCATTTCCCCACCCGCCGGGCGCTGCTCGAGGCGGTCCTGCACGACAGCATGGTCACCCTGAACGCCCGGGCTCACGACCTGCTGGACTCCCCGTCTCCGGAAGAGGCGCTCCTGACATGGCTGCGCCTGCTGGTCACCCACGCGACCACCTACCGCGGCCTGGCCGCGACGCTGATGGGCAGCATCTGTGACCCCGACTCCGAGCTGTACGGTTCCTGCGCGACGGTGCAGGGCAATGGTGCCAAGCTGCTGGCCGGCGCCCAGCGCGCGGGCGCGATCCGACCGGACGTCACCGGCGCCGACCTCGTCAAGCTGGTCAACGCGATCGCCTGGGCGAGCGAGCACGGCGAGGACGACGCCGGCCGCCTCTTCGACCTGGTGGTGAACGGTCTGCGGACACGCGCCCGGTAGCCGCGGGTGGCAGGCGGCACGGGAGACGCGGACCCCCGCCGTCGCCTGACGGGTGACCGATCCGACGGCGGGCGTGACGTGGGGTCGGCGGCCTTGGGCGCCGCGGGTGGCCGCGGGTGCCACAGGCGGTCCGCGGGGTCAGTAGCCGCGGGTGCGACGGGCGGCCGGGCGGGTGATGAACGGCCTGCGGGGGCGACGGGCGGCCGGGCGGCGCACCCGCCTGGCCAGGTCGGAACCGGTCACCGCGCGCAGGATCTCCGCGCCGAGGATGACCCCGGCGCCCAGGGCGAGAGCGGTCGACAGGGCCTGCAGAAGGCTGGCCAGGCCCTCGTTCGCGTGGCCGAGGGTGGCTTCGAGCATGCCCCGGTAGAGCGCGGTGCCGGGCAGCAGCGAGCCGATCGCCGGGATCGTGACCACCATCGAGGGCACCTGGGCGCGCCTGGCGTAGGCGTTGCCGAACAGGCCGACGAACGCCGCCGAGACGGCCGTGGCGAGGATGACCGGGACCTGCCAGCTGTAGAGCTGCACGAAGACCACCCAGACCATCCCGCCGCCGAGCGCCGCGGGAAGCAGGTGGCGGGGCGGCACGAGCAGGGCGACGGCGAACGACAGCGTCAGCCCGATGGCGCCCAGAAGCTGCTCGGGCCTGATCACCAGGGGCGCGGCCGGCACGTTCTCCACGCTCAGCGGAACGCCGAGGCGGAACGCCGCATAGAGCGTGACGCCGATCCCGGAGATGACGGCGGTCAGGATGAAGAAGACCTCGAAGAGCCGGGCGGTCGCCGTGACGTACTCGCCGGCGATGCCGTCCTGCACGCAGGCCACCATCGGACGGCCCGGCAGCAGCGCGACGACCGCGCCGACCACCACCGCCGAGGCCTGCACCGGCGCGTCGATCCAGATCATCAGCACCGCGACCAGTGAGCCCAGCATCGCCGCCACCGCGAGCTGGAAGAACTCCGCCACCCCCCGCCGGGCCAGCCAGGCGCTGGCCCGGTCGCCCAGCACGGTGGCGACGAACGCGGCCACGGCGACGACCACGCCACCGCCGACCAGGATGCTCGCCGACGAGGCGATCAGCGCCAGCGCCGTGATCAGGACCCAATTGGGGTAGACCGGCACCCGCCGGGTGATCTCCCGCAGCCGGACCTCGGCGGCGTCGAGCGGGATCGATCCGCCCGAGGACTCCTTGACCATGCCGTGGACGGCGATCAGCCGATCGTAGTCGGGCAGGCGCCGGCGAACCCGCCGCTCGGCGGTGACCGGAACGCCGCCGTCCACCGGGACGTGCGACAGCGTGATGACCGACAGGTTGACGTCGGCCTCACAGTGCGGCACGCCGTAGGCGTTGGTGATCCTGCGCATGGCTCCGGTGACCGTCTCGGTACCCTCTCCGCTGCCGAGCAACAGCTCTCCCACACGCAGGGCCAGCGCCATGGCCCGATAGAAGTCGCGTTGAGGAGGGGCCTGCTCCAGCGGCGATGCCGACACCGATCCCCCTCAACCCTTCTTCGAAGCCGATCCCTGCCGAGGTTATCTGCTCACCGCGGAGGCCAGAGCACGCACGCGTTCAGCGTGCCGATCATGACCGATGATCACCGGCGGCTCGTTGTACGGCATGGCGTCGGAGGAACGGCGCAGCTTGATGTACTGCCCGCAGGCGTCGACCGCGTAGGGCTCCATGTCGTCCTGGAGCGCGCCGATCACCGTGATGCCGTAGGTCTCGCCGATCCGGCGGAACAGCGCCACCGCCTCCCTGCGGTGCTCCTTGCCGAGGTTGCGGCCCAGCTCGTCCAGGACCAGGCACAGGTTGCCGCCGCCGGAGGACGCGATCGCCGCCGCGCAGACCAGCTTCACCGCCTTCTCATCCATCAGCGCCGTGTTGGCCCGCCGGTTGTACGGTACGAAACCCTGCCCTTCGCCCCGGCGCCACTTGGGCGTGACCCGCCACGCCCAGCGCTGCTCCGGGTCGGCGGGTGCGGCGGGCACCGGGAACTCCAGCGTCGCGCCGTAGCCGCCGTAGGAGGTGTCGAGCTTCTCGAACTCCTCGGCCACCCGGGTCAACCGCGCCTTGATCGCCGCGGTCAGCGCGGCCCGGTGCACGGCGGTGGACTGGGCGGCCTCCTCGGCGCCCTTGGCCGCGGCGGTCAGGTCCCACTGCCGGGTGGCGATCTGGGTCTCGATCTGGCGGCGCTGGTGCCGTTCGTACTCCTCCTGGCCACGCAGGTAGGACGAGAGCGCCGCGCACACGCCGGGGAACGTCGCCTGCTCACGCGCGGTGCGTCCGGCACCGGGCTCGGATCGCTCCCGCACCAGGAAGCGCAGCTCCTCGGGCATCTCCTCGTCCTCGCCCGGGAAGGTGTCGCGCAGCGCCTCGTCCAGACGGCGCTCGGCGGCCCGCCACCACTCCTCGGCCGTCAGCGGGCGCTCCTGCTCGCTCAGCGCCTCCAACCACTCGCGGGCCCCGTCGACGGTGCCGCCCCACTCCCCGGCCAGCGCGTCCAGGCCGAGCGCGTCGCGATCCGTCGCGACCTTCGCCGCCTGGTCCCTGGCCTGGTCCCGGTCGGCCTCGTGCCGGGCCCGGCGTCCCTCCAGCCGCTCGATCTCCATGTTCCTCGTCCGGGCGCGGAAGTCCAGGGTGCCCGCCCGGCGTTCGGCCTCGCCCACCTTCGGCCCGATCTCGGCCAGGGCCTCCGACAACTCGGTGAGCGTTCCCCGGCGCTCGACCAGCCGACGTTCGACGTCTGCCAGCTGCACGGCGGCCTTGGCGCCCTCCAGCCGCCGACCGGCCTCGGCCACCCCGTCCTCGGCGACCCGAACGGCTCCGGCGGCCGTCTCCTGCACGTCGCGTGCCCGGTGCAGCCGCTGCTCGGCGGCCTTGATGCGGGCCTCCCTGCCGGTGGCCACCGCCTCGAAGGAGCCCACGACGGTGACGCCGGCGGCGCTGACCAGCACCGATCCGGGCAACGCGGCCAGCGCCCGCGCCGCGGCCGCCAGATCGGTCGCATCCACGATCACCGCGTGCTCCTGCGGCCACCCGCGGGCCCCCAGGGCCGCCGCCCGCCCCGTGCGGCCGGACGCCGTCTCGTCCTCACGCGCGTGCTCGGCCACGTCGATCGCGTCGAGCAGGCCGGTCGCCCCGACCCCGGCCTCGGCGAGCGCGTTGAGCTGGGCCGCGGCCGGACCGCCCTCGGCGTCGTCCAGCGCGGCCCCGGCCCCCTCGACCTCCCTGTCGGCCACGCCCAGCGCCTTCAGCGCCTCGTTGAGCCGGCCCCTGGCCTGGGCCAGCTCTGTCTCGGCGGTCCGCACGTCGCGGCCGTCGGCCAGCCGCCGCTGCTCTTCCAGCCCGGGAATCCGGCCGCGCAGCTCGTCGACCGAGTTCTCCGCCACGGCCCGGTCGGCCTCCAGCTTGGCCGCGCGGGACTGCAGGGCCGTCAACTCCCTGCGGGCCTCGGCCAGGGCGCGTTCCAGGGTGTCGTCCTTGAGCGTGGCGATCTCCGCCTTGACCATGTCGATCGCCTCCGCCGCGCGCCCGTCCGCCGTGCGGAAGCGCTCCAGATCGGCGGCGAGCGACTCGTCACGCTGGGCCGCGTCGGAAAGCCTGCGCGCCAGCCGCCCCCGCCAGCAGCGCAGGGCGTCGGCCAGGCGCACCCGGGCCCGGTCACGCCGGTCGAAGGTCTCCAGCAGCGTCCGCGACTCCTCCTCGAACTCCCCGAGCAGCTCCACGGCCCGCGCCGCCCGCACCCGCTTGTCGTGCTCGTCGCGCCGAGCCTCCCGCTCCTGGTCAAGCTCGGCGTCCAGGCCGGTCAGCGCGGCGATCGCCTCGAAGACCCGCTCCGGGGAGATCTCGTTGAGCGGCTGGGAGAGCAGGTTCGTGGCGACCTTGCTCCGTACCGAGGTCGACAGGAACGACACGCACCTGACCCGGTCGCCGTACAGGAATCTGGTCAGGTCCCGCGCCACCACGTCGCGGCGCCCCGCCGAACGCGGCAGCGTCGCCCAGACCTCGTCGGCCCGCGCCACCCGCTCCGCCTCGGAGGCGGCCGCCGCCACGCGCACCCCCTGGATCCACCTGATCTCCAGGTGCGGCGCCTCCTGGTTGACCCGCAGCCACACGGTCACCGCGTCGTCCACGGAGTCGGCTCCGGCGAAGACGCCGACGATGTAGCCGTGATCGGCGCTGGCCCACGACCTGCCGCCACCGCCCGCGGCGAGCTCGGCGTTGAACAGCAGCTCGGAGACCGATTTGGCGCCGGAGGCGAAGCGCCACTGCTCGTCACCGAGCAACGCCGTGATCATCGCGATGAACGAGGACTTGCCCGCGCCGTTGGAGTCCTTGGGACCCGCGCCCGCGACCACGATCAGCGTGCCCGGCACGGTGGGCACCGGGTGGGTCGACAGGCGGGAGATGTTGACCGCCTGCACGGCGATCAGCACGCGGTCCCCGACCACGTTCTCGGTGGGGGCGGTCCGCGTCTCCACCGGCACCAGGCTGGCCTGGCTCCCGTGGGCCCGCGTCGCGCTCTCGGTGTCCCGGGCCGCTCCGGAAGCGTTCTTCCGCGAGCTCTTCGCGGCCCGTTCCGGCTGGGCGGCCTGGCTCGGCTGTTCGGTCAACCCCGTCTTTCCCTTCATCGGCGATTCGCCCTCACGGCCGCCGCCAGCGGGGTGTGCGGCCCCGCGGCGAGGATCAGCTCTTCCTGCAGGCGGCGTCTGGCCTGCGGGGTCAGTCGGTGAAACTGCGGGCCCGGAACGTATCCCCCGGCCTCCTCGCCCGCCTTGACCTGGGCCACCAGGCCCGCGTGGCGCAGGGTGCGCAGCGCGGCCTCCAGCTCGCCGATCGGCAGCCGGGTGTGCCGCCGCAGCTCCTCCGGCTGGGCGGGGAACGGCGACAGCCAGCTGTCGGCGGCCAGCAGGCCGTCGGCCCGGGGGATCGCCACCGAGTGGATCAACACCAGCGTCAGCACCGCCCGCTCGGACTCGCCCACCGTCGTGCCCGCCTGGGCTGCCACCTCGGGAGCGTAACCCGAGGTCCACGCCTCACGATCCTGGAGCAGCACCCGGCCGCGGCGCTGCAGCATCTCCGCCAGGGCACGGCGGAGCACCGGGTCGCGCAGCGCGGTGAACCGGGCCTCGTGAACCGGCTCCGCGGCGTGCTCGACCGCCATGAACGCCGCGACGATCTCGGCGCGGCGTCGCTCGTCGAACGAGCCCAGCAGGTCCTCGTCGACGCCCTCCGGGACCGCGACGCTCGCGGTGGCCTCGTCGGCCTCGTCGGCCACCGGGAGGACGTCCAGCCCGGTGAGCTCCTCCTCGCCGCCGGGCAGGCGGCGGACCAGCTCCCTGAGCTGGGCGTGCGAGGCGGGGGGCCAGCAGGCGCAGCGGGGGCCGAGCCGTACGACGCCCCCGTCCACCTCCAGCCAGGCCGAGTCGTGCAGGCGGCGCAGCGCGCCGATCGCCCAGTTGCGCATGAGGTCGTCGCCGCGTCCGATCAGCGCCCGGTAGGCCGACAGCACGTCGTCCACCGGCGCGGAGACCCCCGGCCAGGGGTCGGCGGTCAGGTCGCTCCAGCAGCACTTCAGCGCCGCGGCCAGCACCCGCCGGGTCTCCCCGGATCGTTCCACGTTGACCGGGGCGACCTGGTATTCCTCCAGGAGCGACGGGGTCGCCGCGTCGGGCCACACCGGCAGCGCCAGCCCCGTCCCGTCGCCGTACGCCAGTCGTGTCATGCCCGGGGGAGTCGGCTCCCCCGGGCCGAGCGGGAGCGGGCCGGTCGCCCTGGCCCGCACATGTGCCAGCTCAGGCGTCATGGCCGGTCCTCTCCAGGTGGCCGTGGGACAGCCAGGCCGGCTCGGCGCCGGGGGTGGCGGTGAGGGAGTCGGACCAGCGCAGGCGGTAGGGGGACTCGGGGCGCAGGTCGGCCGAGACGAGGTCGGCCAGCAGGCGGCGGGCGGAGACCCACTCGCCGTCGGCGGTGAGCAGCTCCTCCAGCCGGGCCGAGGAACGTCCGCCGAGCGCGGCCTCGGCGACCGAGGCCAGGTGGTCGAGGCCCGCGGTGCCGGAGTCGTGGGAGTCGGCGGGGCCGGGGTCGGGCAGCGCCGAGCGCGGGGGAGTGGGCTGGGCGGGCGCCGGCCGGGGGCTCTCGTCCACCGCCCGGACGATCGCGGCCGGGTCGTGCCAGGGCGCGGGGGCGTCGAAGACGAACCCGTCGAGCACGGCGGCGAGGCGCTCCTTGGTGGCGGTCTGCGCGAAGGTGCGCCAGGTCTCCGCCGGCAGCAGCGTCAGATTCCTGGTCGTGCCGGCGGAGTCGGCCAGGCGTCCGGCGGCGCGGCGGGAGGCGTCGCTGTAGGAGTAGATGGCGGCGCGCAGCTCGGTGCAGGTGCGGTCGAGGTCCGGCCAGCGGGTGAGGATCGTGCCGTGCAGGCTCTGCGCCCTGCGGGCGATCTCCTCGGTGCCCCAGAGCTTGGGGGCCTGCTCGCGCAGTTCCTCGATGGTGCCGCTGGTCAGCGTGATCAGCTCCAGCGCCCAGAGCCGGAAGGCCCGCGACAGGTTCTGCGCGCTGAGGCGCGCCTCCTCCATGGTCGTGCGGGGATCGGCGACGTTGAGGTCTTCGAGCGCGAGCAGCCGGTGCATCTCCGACTGGCCGCCGTCGTCCATCATCCGCCGGATGAACATCAACCCCACCACGCTGGTGAACGACGCGCGATAGCGGAGCTGGTTGGGCTTGGGGAACACCTCACGGATCGCGCCGAGTCCCTTGAGCACCCGCAGCCGGTTCTCGAACTGGTCAAGCGGATAGGCCCGGCAGATGTGACGCATCTGCTCGTGGGTCAGCCACTCCTCACCGGCCTCGGCGAACGCCGCGAAGAGCGTTTCGGCGATGTCGACCAGGGCGGGCTCGTCGACCACCGCGCCGCTGTCGCGCGCGAGCGCGGCGAACATCCGGCGGTAGGTCGCGAGCACGGCCTCCTCGGTGAGGGCCGAGTCCAGCGTGATCTCGTGGTTCGTCTCTGGCACGCGCCCTACCGTAAGGCTTGTGGCCGACAATCCAGGCCCGCACGGCCGTCGGCACCGCGTGGGCACCGCATCGGCGCCGAGTGGGCGCTGCGTGGACGCTGCGTTGATACCGAGTCGGCGCCGTGTGGATACCGCATGGGCACTGCGTCGGCCCTCGCCGGCACGCTAGGGTAACCCCGGAAACAGGGCAGGACCACGTTGATTTCGGCATACGAGGTGAGCCGCGGGTGAGGATCCCCGCGCCGCGCGGAGCCTTCCCGGTCGCTCCGCTGTTCCAGTGCGACGACTGAGAAGGGCCCTCCAGTGAGCCAGTACGGATACGAGCAGACCCCCGAAGGGTACGGCGAGCCGCCGGTGCGCTCGTCCCAGCACGCCTACCCGGCCCAGGATCCCGCCGGCGCCCCACCGGCTTACCCGGTCTACGAGGAGTCCCCCACGCAGGTGACCTCGCCGCCCGCCTATGGCGGCAGGCACTCTCCGGGAGCCGAGCAGGCCCTGGCCGGCCAGCACCACCAGGCCGGCCCCGGCCACGCCGACCAGCGGTCCCACGCCTCCTCAATCGCCACGGCCGGCCAGCCCTCCTACGGTGCCGGTCCGGCTTACGAGACGCAGCCGTCCTACGGCGCCTCCTTGACCGTCCCCGCCGGCCAGCCCTCCTACGGTGCCGGTCCGGCTTACGAGGCGCAGCCGTCCCACGGTGCCGGTCCGGCTTACGAGGCGCAGCCGTCCCACGGCGCCGAGCAGGCCGCCGTGCGGCAGCCGTACCCGGTGGAGGCACAGTCCCCGGGTGGCGAGGTCGTGGCGCTGGCGGGGCAGTTCGCCCAACGGTTCGGGCTGCTCGCCGGGAACATAGAGAAGATCATCCGAGGCAAGAGGGAGGTGGTCGAGCTCGCGCTGGTCTGTCTGCTGTCCGAAGGCCACCTGCTGATCGAGGATGTCCCCGGAACCGGCAAGTCGACCCTGGCCAGGGCGATCGCGGGCAGCGTGGACGCGCAGTGGCGCCGCATCCGGTTCACCCCCGACCTGCTGCCGTCCGACATCACCGGTGCGCCGGTCTTCGACCAGACGCTCCAGCGCCCGGAGTTCCGCCGGGGGCCGGTCTTCGCCAACATCGTGCTGGCCGACGAGATCGATCAGGCCTCGCCCAAGACCCGCTCCGCGCTGCTGGAGGTCATGGAGGAGCGCAGGGTCACCGTGGACGCCGAAGAGCATCCCCTCCTCCGGCCGTTCCTGGTCGTCGCCACCCATAACCCGGTCGACACCGACGGCCCCCGCCCCCTGCCCACAGCCCAGCTCGACCGGTTCCTGATGCGGATCTCCGTCGGCTACCCCGACCACGCCTGCGAGGTCGAGGTGCTCAAAGGCATGCCGGCCGGACCGCAGGTCGAGCGGCTGCCGGTGGTCGCCCGCGCCTCCGACGTGGCGGGGATGATCGACTTCGCCACCCGGATCCACGTGGCCGACCCCATCTACGAATACGTGGTCGCGATCGTCGCCGCCACCCGCGTCTCTCCGGAGGTACGGCTCGGCGCGAGCCCCCGGGCGAGCCTGGCGCTGATCCGGGCGGCAAAGGTCAGGGCCGCCGCCACCGGGCGGCACTACGTGGTGCCCGAGGACGTCGACGCGCTGGCCGTCCCGGTGCTCGCGCACCGTCTGATCATGACTGCGGAGGCCGGGCTGCGCGGGCGCACCGGCGCCGCCCTGGTCGGTGACATCGTGGTCGGGACACGCGTCCCGCAGGCGCTCGCGGGGATGTGACGAGAGCGTCCGCCCTCTTTCGGAGGCGGCACCCCACCTTTCCGGAGGCGGCATCCCGTCGCCTGTTTTTCCCGGCGGTGTCCCATCACCTGTTTTTCCCGGTGGTGTCCCGCCGAGCCCGTGTCCTCCCGGACCGAACCCCGATACCGATGTTCTCGGCGGGCTGCTGACCGGATTGGGGCTGTTAACTATCGGTTAACGCGCGTATTCTGAGCTTCTCGCGTCGTCTACACGGCCATTCCCGGACAGGAGGTATGTGTGGCGAGTCTCGCCGACCGGCTGGGGGAGGCGCTGCGTCATCGCGGCTACTCCACTCGGCGGGCAGCGAGAGCCGTCACCGACGCGGGACTGCAGACCACTCACGTCTACATCCACCAGCTGAGCAAGGGCCAGCGGACCAATCCGACCCTGGAGCAGCTCACGGCGCTCGCCGCGCTGCTCAAGGTGCCTGTGGGATGGCTTGTGGGGGATGACATCCCTAGCCCTTTCTCTTCCGGCGAGAGCGGTTCGGTCCTCCTCGACATCGAGGAGAACCCGCCGCGCCTCGTCGGAAAGCTCGACGCCGGCCAGCGCGCTGTTCTGGGCGAGCGGCTGCGGCTCCTACGGGAGGCGCGCGGGCTGTCTCCGGCGCAAGCCGGGGACATGGTCGACGTCGATGAGCGGGTGGTCACGTCCGTGGAGAACGGCGTCGTCGGGACTGAGACCCCACTCGACGATGTCGAAGCGCTGCTCACCCTCTACGGCGTGACCGCCCGCTTCCAGCGCGAGGCGGTCCTGTCCATCGCCCGCGGCGAGCGTGAGCCGGGATGGTGGGACATGCCCGCCATCCCGCTGTGGGTGTCGGCGACGTTCGGGCTGGAGCAGCGCGCGGAGTTGGTCCGCACCTACCAGATCCAGTTCGTCCCCCCGCTGCTGCAGACCGTCGAGTACGCCGCGGCGGCGGTCCGCGCGTCCCAGAATCCCTTCCCGACGCCGGAACTCGTCGAAGGAGCGGTGGAGACGACGATGCGCAGACAGGACGCGCTGGCGGGGGAGGCGGGCCCGACGCTGTGGGCGGTCGTCGACGAGACGGTGCTGATGCGGTGCATCGCCGGTCCCCAGGCGCAGGCCGACCAGCTGAGCCATCTGATCGACATGTCGAAGCAGCCCCACGTCACGCTGCAGGTGACGAGGCTGACGTCGCCATATGTGCCGCGATCGGCGCCCTTCAGCATGTTCCGCTTCCCCGACATGGATCCGGTGGTCTCGGTCCACCAGTTCAACAACGACTTCGTGCTGGACGGCGCGGACGTGGACGGCTACCACGAGGCGTTCGCCAGGTTGACGGTGGCGGCGTGCATGCCGGAGGAGACGGTCGACGTGCTCACGGAGGTCCGCGACAGGCTTCGCGAGCTGATCTGACCGGCGCTCCGGGCCGGGCGGCAGGCACCGGGGAACCACCGAGGACCATCGGGGGACTACTGTGGCGGCGCGCACCGCCCCCCCGACAGTGAAGGTGATCACGCGTGAACTTCGACACCGCCAAACCGCACCCGGCGCGCGTCTACGACTGGATGATCGGCGGCAGGGAGAACTTCCCCGCCGACCGCGCGGCCGCACAGCGGATCCTGGAGCTCAACCCGGACGCGCGCAGGTCGTTCGTGGAGAACCGCCGGTTTCTCGGCAGGGTGGTCGGCCACCTCGTGGACCAGGGGATCCGCCAGTTCCTCGACATCGGGGCGGGCCTGCCGGCCAGCGGCAACGTCCACGAGATCGCCCACGCCGTCGCGCCCGACACCCGCGTCGTCTACGTCGACCACGACGAGATCGTCCTGGCGCACGCCCGCGCGCTCATGACGGGTTCGGACCGGGTGCGCATCGTCGGCGGCGACGCCACGAGGCCGCAGCAGATCCTGGACGACCCGGTGGTGCGGGACTTCATCGACTGGTCCCAGCCGGTCGGCCTGCTGATGGTGGCGCTGTTGCACTTCGTCTCCGACGAGGACGACCCCGCGAGGATCGTGCGCACGTTCCGCGACGCCCTCCCCGCCGGGAGCTTCCTGGCGATCTCCCACGGCGTGGTGGAGGGCTGGGAGGACCGTAAGGAGCAGATCCGCAAGGCGTCGCAGGCCTACGTGCGCACCCGTGACGAGATCGCCGCCCTGTTCGCCGGGTTCGAGCTGCTGGAGCCGGGCATGGTGGACCTGGCGTTCTGGCGTCCCACCGGTCCCGACCTCGCTCCCACGGGTCTGTACGGCGGAGTCGGCCGCCTGCCTACCGGCGCTTGACCGTGGTCGGCAGCGCGCGGAAGCCGCGCAGGTTCGGCGAGTGCACGAACGCGATGCCCGTCTCGTCGATGTCGTAGTCGTCCACCACGGCGACGAGTTCCTCCAGGACGACCCTGAGCTGCAGGCGGGCGAGGGCCGCGCCGAGGCAGAAGTGCGGCCCGGACCCGAACGCGAGGGCCTGGGCGGTGTCGCGGCCCAGATCGTAGCGGTCCGCGTGCGGGAAGACGCGCGGGTCGCGGTTGGCGGAGGCGCCCAGCAACACCATGCGGGCGCCGGCCGGAACCGCAGTGCCGTGCAGAACGGTGTCGCGGGTGAGCCGCCGGGCGACCATCTGCGCGGACCCGTCATAGCGGAGCGTCTCCTCCACCCACGCCGCGATCGCCCCCCGCCAGGCGATCGCACGCTGGTCCGGATGGAGCCAGGCCTGGTACCAGGCGTTCGCCGCCAGCTTGGTCACCGACTCGTTGCCCGCGACGCCGATCAGCGACAGCACCGCGACGATCTCCTCGTCGCTGAGCCGGTCGCCGTCGATGTCGGCCAGGACGAGCGCGCTGACGAGGTCGTCCCGCGGCCGGGCCCGCCGTCCGGCGATCAGCTCCGTGTACGCCGCGGTCAGCGTGACGGCGGCGTCCCAGAACGCCTGGGGTATCCCGGTGTCTCCGTCGTAGCGGGTGATGATGATCTCCGACAGGCGCAGCATCTCCGCCCGGTCCTCCCGCGGGACGCCGAGCAGTTCGGAGACGACGTGGACCGGGATCGCCGACACCACCTCGGCGAAGTCGAACGTCCCCGCCTCCAGGGCCGGGGCGAGGACCTGCCGGGCGACGGCGCGTACGGCGGGCTCCAGGCCGGCCACCCTGGTGGGCGTGAACCCTCGGGAGACCAGCGCCCGCATCCGGGTGTGGCGGGGAGGGTCCATCGCGAGGAACCCCACCAGAGCGGACGCGTTCGGGTCCCACATCTCCAGGGTGACCCCGTGGGCGCTGGAGAAAAGAGCGGGGTCGCGAAACGCCGCGTTGACGTCGGCGTGCCGTGACAGCGCCCAGAAGTCGAGGTCCTCGTTGTGGTGGAGCGGAGCCTCGTCGCGCAACCGCGCGTAGGTGGGGTAGGGGTTCTCCTGCAGCGCGTGGTCGAACGGGTTGTAGAGCAACGGGCCCTCATTCCGGCACGGCGGACACGACCCTCATCATCAGCGAACCGGACGATCAGGGCAATACGCTTCCGGTCGGATGTCCGTCCGGTGCGCCGGCCGTGTCCCGAGGCCGGCAGGGCCCCGCCGCGCCCGAGCCGTCGGTACGGTCACGGGCCGTTTCCGTGAGGGCCGTTCCCGCGAGGGATGATTTCCGTGAGGGTCGTGATTTTCATCCGAATTTGGGGAACTGATGCTTAACTCGACTATCTAGGGTAGTCGTCTGACTTCCCGGGGTAGCAGCCATGGTCCGGGAGCTCGCGAATGGGTCACCGAACAGGGGAGACAACCGGTGATAAGCGTCCTGATCGCCGAGGACATGCATCTCGTCCGTGGAGCCATGGTCGCCCTGCTCTCCGTAGAACACGACATCAAGGTGGTCGAAGAGGTAGGACACGGTGACGACGTGGTGACCGCCTGCCTGTCCCACAGACCCGACATCGCGCTCGTCGACATCGGCCTGCCGGGCACCGACGGTCTGACCGCCACGGCGGAACTGCACCGCAGGCTTCCCGAGTGCAGGGCGGTGATCCTGACCGGCCTGGCGACGCCGGCGGCGCTGCGCCGGGCGCTGGAGGCCGGCGCGCGGGGGTTCGTCGTCAAGGACGCCCCGGCCGGACAGCTCGCCCAGACCGTGCGCCGGGTGGCCGCCGGGGAGCGGGTCATCGATCCCGAGCTCGCGGTCGCGGCGCTGAACGCCAGGCAGAATCCCCTCACCACGCGCGAGCTGGAAGTCCTCAAGGCCGCGGCCGAGGGAGCACCGGTCAGTGAGATCGCCGACCGCCTCTTCCTGTCCGGTGGCACGGTCCGCAACTACCTGTCGCGGATCCTTTCCAAGATCGGCGCCCGGACACGGGTGGAGGCGGTCACCATCGCCCGGGAGGCCGGGTGGCTGTGGCCGGACGACGTGCGGGGGATCGGGCTGATCCGCTACCGGGACGTGAACTGACGCTCGACGCCCGGAGCGGAGTGGAGCGCGCCCCGGCGGCGGCCAGGCGCCGGGCCTTCGAGCCGCCGGTCCTGAGCTCCGCCGAGCCTTCGGCGCATTCAAGGGACCGGCGGGGCGCAGGTCAGCGGCCCTCAGGTCGTCCCCTCAGGCCGGTGTGCGCGGCGAGGAAGGCGAGCATGTCGGCGGCCAGCCCGGCCGCCCGGCCGGCCGCCCGAGCCCCGTGCCCGACGTCGCTTTCATGACGCAGCAGGACCGGCCGGGAGCCCGAGGTCGCCCATTGCAGCGCCGCGCACATCTTCCGGGCATGGCAGGGATCCACGCGGGAGTCGCCGCCGAACGCGGTCAACAGTATCGCCGGGTAGTCCACCCCGTCCCTGACCCGGTGGTAGGGGGAGTAGCCCAGCAGCCAGCCCAGCTGCTCGGGGTCGGCGGCCGAACCGTACTCCGGTCGCCAGGAGGGGCCGAGGCCGGAGCGCTCGTAACGGACCATGTCGAGCAGCGGGGCCGAGCAGACCGCGGCGGCGAACAGGTCCGGCCGCTGCGTCACCGCCGCGCCGACCAGCAGCCCGCCGTTCGACTCGCCGCAGGCGGCCAGTTGCGCGGCGGTGGTCCAGCCGTCGGCGATGAGACGTTCGGCCGCCGCGATGAAGTCGTCGAAGACGTTCTGCTTGCGGTCGAGCATGCCGGCGCGGTGCCACTGCGCGCCCTCCTCGCCGCCGCCGCGCAGCTGGGCGAGCGCGAAGACCCCGCCCGCCTCGACCCAGGGCAGGATGTAGCTGGAGTAGGAGGGGGTGAGCGAGAGCCCGAACCCGCCGTAGCCGTACAGGATCGTCGGCCGAGGGCCGGATCCGGGCCGGGCCAGCACGACCATCCGCACCGCGGTGCCGTCCGCCGAGGTGTAGACGAGCCTGCGGGCCGACAGCTCCGGCACCTCGACGCTGCCGGGGGCGGGGTCCCACAGGGAGCTGCGGCCGGTGCGCGCGTCATAGCGGTGCACGCCCGCGGGGGTGACGCTGTCGGTATAGGTGAACCAGACCTCGTGGCCGCCCTCGGGCCGGGTGGACATCCGTCCGGCCGAGCCGAGACCGGGCAGCGGCACCCGGCCGAGCGGTTCGCCGGTGGCCAGGTCGTGGACGCTGAGCTCGCTGATCGCGTGCCTGGTCCGGGCGACCACGAGCACCGAGTCGTCGAGGACGGCGAAATCGGCGATCACCGCCTCCGGGTCCGGGCCGACCAGCTCGCGCCAGTGCTCGGGCCCGGGGTGGGCCGGATCGGCGACGCACAGGCGGCCCCGGGGCGCGCCCAGGGTGGTCAGGAGGTACATGCGCCCGTCGCGGCCGACGGCGGGCACCGTCACCACGTCCGTGCTCTCCTGGACCACGCGCAGTGAGGGAGAGTCGGGGCAGGACGCCGACAGGTCGGCCAGCCACAGGTCGTTGCCGCCGCCGGCCGCCGCCGACACCGTCAGCCAGCGGCCGTCGTGGCTGATTCCCAGGCCGTAGGACCGCTCGGCCGCACAGATCACCGTGTCTTGCCCCGCCGGGGTGCCGAGCCGGTGCAGGCAGACCTGGCGGGAGCGGACGTAGAAGAACGCCTTGCCGTCCGGGAGCCAGACCACGGGCGCGTAGCGGCATCGGTCGATGGGGCCGTCGACGACCTGCCGGGTGCCGACGTCCATGACGTACAGCTCCGATCGCTCGTCGCCGCTTCTGGACAGCTGGTAGGCCAGCAACCGGCCGTGCGGGTCGGGCTGCCAGTGGTCGAGCGTGGTCAGGCCGCTGGGATCGAGCTCCATCGGATCGACGAGGGCCTGCTCCACGCGCCCCGGCCCGGCGACGTAGAGCACCGCGTGCTCCTGCCGGGCCGTACGACGCAGGAAGAATCGGCGTTCCCCGCGCCAGGCGGGCGGGCCGACCGTCCCGACGCCGGTGAGCTCCGACACCCGGGCGTGCCACCCGTCGCGCCCGGGGAGCGCGGCGGCGTGGTCTCGCCACAGCTTCTCCTGGGCGGCCAGCCAGTCGCGCGTCGCCTGACTCGCCGGATCCTCCAGCCACCGATAGGGGTCGGGTACGGCGCGGCCGTGCAGATGGTCGACGATCGGCTGCCGCTCGGCGGGAGGATAGATCATGGCACCAGCTCCTGGGTGTTCGACTGGGCGTTCGACGGGTTCCAGTGGCCGACCAGGTCCGCGTAGAGCGGCGAGGCGGTGAGCATCTCCCCGTGCCCGCCCAGCCGGACGCTGGTGCCGTCCATGACGAGGATCCGCCGGGCGCGCAGCGCCGAGGTCAGCCGATGGGCGATGACGAGGAGGGTGCCTCCGCGCCGGGCGAACGCCTCTTCCGCGCGCGCCTCGGCCGCCGGGTCCAGATGGCAGGTCGCCTCGTCGAGGATCACCAGGCGGGCCGGGGCCAGGTAGGCCCGGGTCAGGGCGATCAGCTGGCGCTCGGCCGGCGACAGCATGCCGGAACGGACCTCGGCGAAGTAGCCGCCCAGCCGCGTGACCACCGGGGTCAGGCCGACCGCCGCCGCGGCCTCCGCCACGGCCTCCGGCGACGCCTGGGCCAGGTAGGTCAGGTTCTCCATGAGCGAGCCCCGGAAGACGTAGGCCTCCTGGGGGATGAGCACCCGGTGGGCCGGGTCGAGCCGGTCGGCGTGGACACCGCCGACCAGGACCTGGCCGGTGTCCGGCCGGAGCGTCCCCGTGACGAGCGCGGCGAGGGTGGACTTGCCGATGCCGCTGGGCCCCACCACGGCGATGTGGTCCCCCTCGGGGACGGACAGGTCGAGATCGGCGATCACCGGTTCGGCGTGCGGTCCGTAGGCGAACGTCACCTCGCGCAGCCGGACCCCCGCGTCCCGGGGCGTCTGCCGCCCGCTCACCGGGCGAACGGGGGCGCCGTCCGAGCCGCTGTCCGAGCCGCTGTCCGAGCCGTCGTCCGCGCGCAGGATGCGCTCCAGCGACACGCGCAGCCGTACTCCGCTGATGCCCAGGCCCTCCACGAGGTTGCCGAGAGCCGGGGCCAGGGACTGCGTGATGTAGGCCAGGGCGCCGAGGACCACCCCGGCCCCGGCTCCCTGGCGCAGCAGCCAGGGAGTGCCGGCGAGCACGAGCAGAACCGGCAGCCAGCCCCCCACCGCCAGCGACAGCGTGCGCAGCGCGGTCACCCGGGCCAGCGCGCGCCCCGCGTCGGCCTGCTCGGTCACCTGCCGGCCGATCCTGGCGGCCACTTTGTCGTGCGCCACGCAGGCGGCGATGTCACGCAGCCCACCGGCCATGCCGGTGACCGACTCGGCGGTGCGCTCGTCGGCCAGGAGGAACGCCCGCTGCCTGCGGGCCATGGCCGGCAGCGACAGCAGGAAAAGGCCGAGACCGGCGACGAACGGCGGCAGGACCAGTACGAGTACCTGGGGGATCAGCGTCGTCAGGCCGAGCACCACGCTCACCGTGGTGAAGACGAAGGACCTGACGACCGTGATGACCGAGGCGAGGGCGTCGCGGGCCAGTTCGACCTGCAGGCTCGACCGGGCCACCGCCGCCGTGCCCGGCCCCCGGCCGGACGCGGCCGAGCGGTCCAGCGCGCTCTCGACGACGTGGCCGAGCAGGTCCTCCCGGAACGGTTCGACGATCGAGGCGACGGCCAGCACGACCTGCCGCGCGCCGACCGCGGCCACCAGCCAGGCACAGGCGAGCACGGCCAGCCACGCGAAGCCGGCGCCCGGCCGGCCGGCGGCGAAGCCCCCGTCGATCGCCCGCGCGATGGCCACCCCGATGACGAGCGCGGGGGCGGTCTCCGCGACCGACCAGACGCCGAGCATCACCAGCCGGCGTGGATCCCGCCGCAGCGCCCGGCGGATCGGACGGTTCACGAGTTTCGCTGGACCGAAGGCCCGGTGGCGGCTGTTCATGGGGCATCCACCTGGGAGGGGAGCGGGCGGTCGCGGTTGACGGGGATCGGGCGCGAGCGGACCCGACGGACGCGGTTCACGAGGCGTCCGCCCGGAAGACGGCGCGGTAGGCGGGGTCGTCCCACAGCACGTGGTGCCTGTCGTAGGCGCGTATCCGGCCGCCGTCCAGCCAGATCACCCGGTCGGCCGCCGCCGCGGTCGCCACCCGGTGGGCCACGATCAGGCGCGTACGGCCGCGCAGCTCGCCGGCCAGCGCCCTGCCGACCTGGCGTTCGGTGACGGTGTCCAGGCTGGAGGTGGCGTCGTCCAGGACGAGCAGGCGTCGCCCGTGCGCGAAGGCGCGGGCCAGACCGATCCGCTGTCTCTCTCCGCCGGACATCGGCGCCCGCGCGAGCGGGGTGTCGTATCCCAGCGGTAGGCGCCGGACGAAGGCGTCGGCGCACGCCGCGCGGGCGGCCGCGCGCACGGTCTCCGGGTCGGGATCGTCGAGTCCGAGGCCGATGGCGTCGGTGACGGTGTCACCGACCAGGACGGGACGTTCGAAGGCGTAACCGACGGCCTGGCGCAGCGCCTCGGCGGACAGGTCGGGCAGCGGCACGCCGTCCAGGCGGACCGTCCCGCGGGAGGGGTCCAGCAGACGGCCGGCGAGGGCGGCGAGCAGGGACTTGCCCGCACCGGAACGGCCGACCACGGCCACCGCGCACCCGCCGGGAACGACGAGGTCGACGCCGCCGGGACCGCCGAGGCCGTCCGCGCCGACGCCGCGCAGCTCCAGGGTGCCGGGACCGTCGGGCAGCGGTCGCCCGCCGTAGGCCCGCGGTTTCTCGGCGATCAGCTCGACGACCCGGCCGGCGGCCGCGCGCGCCCGGGCCAGGCGGTTGATGTGGCCGAGCGCGGCGCCGAGACCGGCCCCGAGCACGACGTAGCGGGCGGCGGAGTACAGCTCGCCGACCGTGAGGTCGCCACTCGCCAGGCGCAGTCCGCCCACCCCCAGCACGGCCACCTCCAGCAGCGGCACCACGGCGCCCGCCTGGACACCGGCCCGGGCGTTGGCCCGCCACATGTCCATGGCGTGCGTGCGCAACCGCGGAAGCGCGGCCAGCACCCGCGATCTCTCCCGTGCGGCGGTGCCGGCCGCGGCGATCGTGCGGGCTCCGGCGAGGGCGTCGACCAGGCGGGCGGCGATGTCGCCCTGCGCCTCCTGGTAGCCGCCGGCGATCGAGGTGGTCGTGTGGAAGAACGCCCGCAGCGTCAGGGCGATGAGGACGAGGCCGGCCACCAGGGTGAGGGTCAGCCGAAAGTCGATGAGGGTGAGCGCCACGATGCCGCCCGCCGTGGGGATGATCAGCGCCGCTCCGGTGATGATCGCCTCCGGCGCACGTCCCGCCTCTTCGGCGTTCATCCCCGTCCGGGTGACCAGATCCCCTTCGGGGAAGCGGCGGGTCATCGCGGGGCCGACCCCGAGGACGTGCCGCAGGATCCGCCGGCGCAGCCATCCCGAGACCTGGGCGCTGCCGGCTCCGGCGCCCCAGGCACCGAGGGTGTCACAGAGCACCGCCGTGACCACGATCGCGGCGCAGACGCCGAGCCAGGCCCGGCTCGCGGGCTCGGCGGCCACCAGGCTGTCGACGGTCCTGCCCAGCACCAGCGGGAGGGCCAGCTCGGCGAAGGCGCCGACGACGGAGGTGACGGCGAGGACACCCAGCCAGATGCCGCCGCGCCGTACGGTCTCGGCCACCAGGCGATCCGCAGTGCGCACCTGTCCTCCCTCGTCGGCGGCGTGGTGGAGCGGTGGAAAGGGCGGTGGCCCGGGACGGCCGCCGTCGCTGGCCGTCCCGGGCAACCGGTCGTCCGTCAGTGGCAGAGGACGAGGCTGAGGTTGCTGGGGGTGTGGGACTCGCACCCGAGTACGGTCAGGGTGCTGCCGCCACCGCCGCCGCCACCGCCGGTGGGGGCTTCCAGGCTCTGCAGGTCGAGAAGAACCATTTTCCTTACCTCATTTCGGTTGAGAAGGTGACTGTCAGTGGCACAGGACGAGGCTGAGGTTGCTGGGGGTGTGGGACTCGCACCCGAGCACGGTCAGGGTGCTGCCACCGCCGCCGCCGTGGCCGCCGCCCGGGGTCTCCAGGGTCTGCAGGTCGAGAAGAACCATGGTGTTACTCCGCTTCTGGTGAGCTGGAAGGACTAGTGGCACAGCACGAGGCTGAGGTTGCTCGGGGTGTGGGACTCGCACCCGAGCACGGTGAGCGTGCTGCCGCCACCGCCGCCGCCACCGCCGGTGGGGGCTTCCAGGCTCTGCAGGTCGAGAAGTACCATGTAGTTACACCTCCTTCGGTGACTCGTGAGAGTGAAGCCGCTCGGCGGATCCATGCACAGGCAATGCCATGGACAGGGCGCCTGTGCCGCCGGGCGGCTCGGTAAAGGGGAGGAACACCGGCCGCTCGCGCAGCGCGGCGCTCATCGCGAACAGGACTCCGGCCGTGCCGGTCGCGAAGTCCATGGAGAGCCTGAGCAGTTGGTCGCCGGGGAAGGCCAGGCCGCCGCCGTAGGGCAGCGCGTGCCAGCCCAGCCCGCGGATCTGCTCGGCCAGGTCGATGTCGGGATCGTGCGGCGCCGGTCCGAGACCCGTGGCCAGGGCCATGATCATGCCGCTCCGGCCGGTGAACAGCCCGGACTGGACGAAGTAGCGTCCCCGGGTGACGAGCCGGCAGCCGCCGAGCGCGGTCCGGAACTCCTCGTCGTCACGATGGGCCAGATAGCGGGCCAGCACCAGGCCGATGCCCACGGAGCCCTCGTCCAGGTAGGGCAGAATGCGCCAGCCCTGGGTGACCTGAAGCGTGCCGTCCTCGCCTGAGACGCACCGCCGCAGGTCCTGGCGCAGCGCCACGGCCGCCCGGTCGAGCAGCGAGGTGTCTCCGGTCCGCTCGTAGGCGTGCAGGAAGAGCAGGGCGGGCCCGGCGGAGCCGTACATCAGCCCGGCGCGGGGGTTGGTCCCGCCGCTGATCTCCGGCACGTCGTCGGGGCCGCCGAGTCTGTCGGCGCAGACGCCGGTGATGTGCAGTCCCAGATCGGTAAGTGCCCGCTCGCCGGTCGTCTCGCCAAGGTGGAGCAGGTTCAGCCCGGCTCCGGCGAGACCGCCGAACAGGCCGAGCTCCAGGGACTCCCATCTCTCCCGAAGGCACGACTCCACCGTGTCGAGCGCGTCCTGACGGTGCCCGAGCAGGTCGAGGACGTAGGCCACACCGTGGAGCCCGTCGTAGAAGCCGATGCCCGTCCCCGGCGCGGGGGCCAGTGCCCTGCGGCGCAACCAGTCCTCGTGCTCGGGGAAGCGGCCCATCCCGGCCGCCTCCAGCGCGTAGAGCACTCCCGCCGCGCCGTAGGCGAGGTTGATGCCCCCGCCGGGCTGGAACTGCGCCACGTCGCCGGGGAAGAGCCGGTCCTCACGCTCGGGGGTGGCGCTGGCCAGGATGGCCTGCCGCATCGCCTCCCCGGTCCGGGGCCAGCCGTCCCTGCCCGGCCGGGGCACCGGCCGCGCCTTCGCCGGATCGGTTCCCATGATGGTCCGGACAGCCTCGTCGATCACCGCGGCCGGCACGGGGAAGGTCTCCGCGACGAGCTCGCCGATCTGGACCGCCTTGGCCCGGTCGAGCGGAAGCATGATCGTCAACTGGGGGGCGAACAGCCCGAGGCACAGGCAGGCGAGGGCGTAGACGTCGATGTCGACACCCTGCCGGTCGGGTGGCGCGCCGAAGGCCGGGTGGCCGAGGGCGGCGCGACCGCGGTCCTCGGCGAGGGTCGCGACCTCGTAGTCGATCAGGACCAGTCGTCCCTCCTCGGTGAGGAGGATGTTGTTGGGGTGCAGGTCGCCGAAGACCACTCCCCGCCCGTGCAGGGACTCCACCGCCCGCCGGACCCCGGCGAGCATCTCCAGCACCCACGAGGTGTATTCGGCGACGGTCGTCTCGTCGCAGTTCGCGCGGGTCAGCGGGTATCTCTGCACGAGCTGCCGCTGCAGCGGGTTGCCGTCGACGAATTCCTGGACCAGGAAGTGGTGGTCGCCGAGCGTGAAGTAGTCGACCAGCGCGGGCACCGATTCCAGCCCGGACAGACGCTCCAGCATGTCGCGCTCGTGCGCCAGCCGTGTCACGGCGTCCCGGCCGGCGGCGTCGAGCCCGGCGTGCGGGCGCGCCTCCTTCAGCACCACCCGCTCGTCGGTGCGCAGATCCCGCCCGAGGTAGACGCCTCCGCCGTTGGAGAACTGCATGACGCTCTCGATCGTGTACGGCAGGCCGTTGGTGGTGACCGCGTTACGGGCCGCCAGGTGGGGCTGGAGGAACTCGGGCAGCGTCACCCAGGCGGGCAGGCTGAAGGCCGGCTCCCGCACGTCGGGGACCAGCTGTCCGTCGCCGTCCTCGATGGCGAGCACCAGCTCGCCGTTCTCACTCAGGCAGCGCCGTGCCGTGAAGCCGCCGTAGCGCACGAACAGGGGGCCTTCGCCGTAGCGGAGATCGCTGAGGATGTAGGGGCCCTTGACGCCGTGAAGCAGCTCGTGGAGTTCCTTCAGCGTGAGTTCGAGCTGGCCCTCGTCCACGGGGTAGATCGTCACCAGCTTGCCGCTGGACCCCCGGGGGGCGGCCTTGGAGTTCAGCATCGCCACGACGGGCCGGTTGCGCAGGAACTTGAAGGCGATGCCGCGTGGCACGCAGTAGTCCCAGACCGCTTCCATGGCGCGTTCGGCGTCGTCCAGGCAGGCCGACACGTGGATCTTCCAGCCCTGGGACGGCCGCCGCGTGCCGCGGGGGGCGTAGTGCATCCAGGTGTCGGTCGCGTGGTGCTCCCACCCGTCCGGGACATCCCGGGCGACGAGCGGAAAATCGGGGTGGTCGCCCCGGCGGCCGTCAAGGGTGTCGTAAAAGATCCGGTCCGCGAGGCAATAAAGCTCATACTGGTCATTCACGGCAATCTCCCTGCTGTCTTCCAGAAGAGAGAATTACGGATAACCCGAGGAATGACTAGTTACAAGCTCAACCAGTCATGCGTGCGAAATTCACAGGTTTGAACATGAAGTTGTGCGCCACCTGCACTTTCGCATTAGAAGTGAAAATTATTCGGAAAACTTCCACGGCACTTCGGCGGTCAGGTTGAACCAGCCGTCCTCGCTCGCGGCGGCGTGCATCGTGCCGCCGAGCCGGGCCACGCGATCGTGCAGATTGCCCAGGCCGTCGCCGGCGGAGGAGTGGGGGGCGCGCCGGGAGGCGCCGTCGTTGGCGACGGTCAGCCGCAGCAGGCCGCCGTGCCCGGCCAGCTCGATCACGCATGTCTTGACCGCGCTGTGCCGCAGCATGTTCGTGACGCCCTCGCGGACCACGGTGCCCAGGGCGGCGCTGATGTCCCTGGGTAGTCCGCCGGCGTCCACCCGGACCGTGCACTCGGCCCCGAAGCTCGCCAGGAGAGCTTGGGCCCGCATGCTCTCGCCCTGCAGGGACAGGTGCCGGTGGACCTTGGAGACGTTGCGTACGGCGTGCGCGGCGTGCCGTACGGCCTGCAGCGCCTCGCCCAGATCCCCGCGCAGGCGCGCGTCGCCGGCCGCCTGCCGGTAGGCGAGCTCGCTTTTGATGGAGGCCAGCCACAGCCAGTGCCCCACGAGGTCGTGCATGTCCCGTGCGAGCTCCTCGTGTGCCTGGGTGACGGCTCTCTCCTGCTCGGCGCGCAGCCGCCTGATCCGGACCGCCAGGACGACCGTGACGCTCAGTAAAAACATGACAATTCCGGCTATGGACGCTATGGCAACGTATAACAGGGGCGGCATCGACCGGCTCTCACCAGGGGGGACGGCATACCTGACATAAACTCAAGAAATCGTTTAACTGTCAATAAATGAGAACAATACCCTGCGGTAGTCGCGTGATCCCCGGAATGGCGATAGCCGGTGCCCATAACGCACTGTTATAACCCGCTTAGCCGGGCGGGATTACCGGAGCCGACGCTCGCGGCGAACGCTCGGCGGGGCAGGCGGGGCAGGCGGGGCAGGCGGGCAAGCGGGCAAGCGGGACCGGTCGGCCCAGGCCCGCCGGCAACGGGACCGGTCAGCCCAAGCCCGCCGGCAACGGGACCAGCAGGTAGGCGCCGCCGACCAGGCAGGCACCCGCCACCAGCAGGAACAGCAGCACCCAGAACCCGCCGGGCAGGAAGGTCAGCCGGGCGAGCTGGTCGGCGTCGGAGTCCGGGGCGCGGCCGTGCCGCCGCTTGCGCTGCAGCTCCACGATCGGCCGGACCCCGCCGAACAGCAGGAACCAGACGGCCAGGTAGGCGATGACGGCGTCCATGTCGGGGGGGAAGTACCAGGTGAAGGCGCATATCGCCCCACCGGTGGCCAGCAGGCTCACCACGCCGAACAGATTGCGGATCAGCAACAGCATGCAGAAGAGCAGGGCGATCACGATCGTGATCAGGATCGTGATGTGGCCGGAGGAGGTCAGCCACGCTCCGCCCAGCCCCAGCAGGGACGGAGCGACGTATCCGGCGGCCGCCGTCAGGACCATTCCGGGCCCGGTCGGCCTGCCCCGGGTCAGCGTGACACCCGAGGTGTCGGAGTGCAGCCGGACGCCCTGCAGCTTGCGCCGGCTCAGCAGCGCCACCAGCGCGTGCCCGCCCTCGTGGGCGATCGTGACCAGGCCCCGGGAAAGCTGCCAGGAGGCGGACCACGCCACCACGGCCAGGGCGGCCAGCGCGGCCAGCAGCACGACCCACACGGGCGGGGCCGCCTGAGCCCTGGTAAGGGTCACCCAGACCTCGGACAACGATCACTTCTCCTTCACGACGCCGAAGCAAAGCGTCCCACGACATCCGGTGTGGTGGCGATAAAGTCGGAAGGTGCAGAGCATGATTCCGGAACCGGCGGACGCCGAGGTCCCCGCCTGGTGGGAGCGGCTGGGCCTGCCCGGTCTGGCCGACGTGCATGTGCACTTCCTGCCCGAGCGCATGCAACGCCGGGTCTGGCACCACTTCGAGAACGGCGGCCCGCTGATGGGCGCCGGATGGCCGATCCGCTACCGTCTGCCGGTCGAGGAGCGGGTCGCCCGTCTGGGAGAGCTCGGCGTGCGGGCGTTCTCCGCGCTGGCGTACGCGCACCGGCCCGGCATGGCGGCCGACCTCAACGCCTGGACGCTCGACTTCGCGCGCCGCACCCCCGGATGCCTTCCCTCGGCCACCTTCTTCCCCGAGCCCGGCGTTCTCGGTCACGTGCGGGACGCGCTCGCCCTGGGCGCGCGCGTCTTCAAGGTCCATCTGCAGGTGGGCGACTTCGACCCCAGACTCGGGGAGCTCGACCAGGTGTGGGGGTTGCTGGCCGAGCGGGGTGTGCCCGTCGTGGTCCACGCCAGCTCGATCCCGCTTCCCGGCCGCTGCACCGGTCCGGTGCCGATCGCCGGAGTGCTGGCCGCGCATCCCCGCCTGGCCGTGGTCATCGCGCATCTCGGCATGCCGGAGTACGCGGAGTTCTTCGAACTGGCCGAGACCTTCGCGAACGTGCGGCTCGACACCACGATGACCTTCACCGACTTCGCCGAGCGCCGCATGCCCTTTCCCGCCCGTCTCGGGCCGCGTCTGCGCGAGCTCGGCATGGCCGGCAAGGTTCTGCTCGGCAGCGACTTCCCGAACATCCCCCACCCCTACGCGCACCAGCTCCACGCGCTGGATCGCCTCGGCCTCGGCGACGACTGGCTACGGGCGGTGTGCTGGGACAACGCAGCCGAACTGTTCGGCCTGACCGCTGAATACACTCGCTCTTCGTGACATCGATTCGGGAGACTCGCGTGAACGACCGGAACGCCGCGCTCATCAGGGCCTTCTACGAGGCTTTCGAGCGTCGCGACCCCGATGCCATGGAGCGCTGCTACCACCCCGACGTCACGTTCGGCGATCCCGTATTCCAGGACCTGGAGGGCCGCGGCAGGGTCATGGGCATGTGGCGGATGCTGCTCGGTCGCAACGGCGACATCGGCGTGACCGTCCGGGACGTCACCGCGCGCGACCACGACGGCGCTGCGCACTGGACCGCCCGCTACACCTTCGGCAGGACGGGCAGGGAGGTCGTCAACGAGATCGACGCCCTGTTCAGGTTCGAGGACGGATTGATCGTCCGGCACCATGACGACTTCGACTTCAAGCACTGGTCCAAGATGGCCCTGGGCAGGCCGGCGGGATTCTTCGGCTGGACCCCCATGTTCCGGGCGGCGATTCGGGGTAGGGCGATCCGATCGCTGGAGGAGTTCATGAACGCCGGATGACCGGACGAGGAGACAGACGTGGCTGATCGGCGGGTGCGGAGCATGCGGAGCCTGATGCGCGGACGTCCCGGGACCGTACGGGACTCTCCCGAACGGTCGATGGATCCTCGCTCGGCGAGCGGCGAGCCGCCCGCCGAGCGCTCGCACGTCGTCGACAACGCGATCTACGTGAACGGGCGGCGGACCGCCACCCCCCGATCGCTGCCCGACGCCTTCGAGTGTCTGAAGAACACCCCGGACAGCATGGCGTGGATCGGCTTCTACCGGCCGGAAGAGGCGGTGATCTTCAACGTCGCGGAGGAGTTCGACCTGCACGAACTGGCCGTCGAGGACGCCATCGTCGCCCACCAGCGGCCCAAGGCCGACCGTTACGGGGACACCCTGTTCGTGGTGCTGCGTCCGGCCAGATACCTCGACGAGATCGAGGAGGTCGACTTCGGCGAGCTGCACCTCTTCGTCGGCCGGAACTTCGTGATCAGCGTACGGCACAGCGAGGCCCCCGACCTGTCACAGGTCCGCCGCCGCATGGAGAGCGACCCCGAACTGCTCGGCCAGGGTCCCCAGGCGGTGCTCTACGCCATCATGGACGCGGTCGTGGACGGCTACGCCCCTGTGGTCGCCGGACTGCAGAACGACATCGACGAGATCGAGGTCCAGGTCTTCGGCAACGAGCCCGGTGTCTCCCGCCGTATCTACGAGCTCTCGCGCGAGGTGATCGAGTTCCAGCGGGCGACCCGGCCGCTGCTTGGCATGATCGAGGGCTTCATCGCGGGGTCGGCCAAATACGGGGTGGACCAGGAACTGCAGAGATACCTGCGCGACGTCGCCGACCACGCGATCACCGTGGCGGAGCGGGTCAGCGGCTTCCGCCAGATGCTCCACGACATCCTCGTGGTCAACTCGACCATGGTCGCCCAGGCCCAGAACGAGCACATGACCAACCTCACCGAGGCCAGCAACGCCCAGAACGAGGAGGTCAAGAAGATCTCCGCCTGGGCCGCGATCCTGTTCGCGCCCACCCTCGTCGGCACCATCTACGGCATGAACTTCGACGTCATGCCCGAGATCCACTGGGCGATGGGTTATCCGTTCGCCGTGCTGCTGATGGCGGGCGTCTGCCTGACCCTGTATCTGGTCTTCAAGCGCCGTGACTGGCTGTGAGACCCGGGCCCGGCGAGCCGGGGCGCCGGGAGCTCCTGGCGGGCCGGGAGGTTCCGGGAAGGTGACCGCCCGACACGCCGGAACGCGAAGGAGCCCCGGACCAGGGCCCAGGGCTCCTTCGTGAAAGATCAGCCGAGCTTGGCCAGGATGAGGTCGAGCTTGCCGTCCATGGAGCCCATCCGGTCCTCCATGGAGGTCATCCGGCCGGCCAGGGCGTCGACCTTGGTGTCCAGGATGTCGACTCTGGTCTCCAGACCGCCCACTTTGACGGCGAGCGCGGAGAGGTCCTCCTTGGTGGCCATCCGGTTCATGACCTCTTCGAACATCGGCGAGGCATATGCCGTGACCTCCTCCCGGATGATCGCGGGGAGGTCGTCCAGCGTCTCCTTGATGTCGGCCAGATCCGAGCCCGTCCTGAAGGCCCAGGACTCGAGGTCCGTCACGCGCTGACCGGTGCTCTTCATCGCCACGTCGGGCATGGTATCTCCTGGTCGGGGGTCGATGGAGGGCTGCTCACCGGTGAGCCGGGCCACGGGCTCGCCACGGTGTGTGATCGATTAAACACCGTGCGGCGGGGATGCGGGCGTGTTTCTGGCCACCTGATCTGGGTTGCGGCGAAGATGGTAGCGCCAAATTTGCACACCTCTGAGCAATTTGATTAACTGCACATCAGTGTGCAAATGCTGATATATCAGCAGATCAGGGGAGTGGTCGCATGGGTGTCTCGGACACGGTCGCCACGGGCGGTGCGCGGGCGCGGTCGAACAGACAGCGCATCCTGGCGGTCGCCGCCACCGAGCTGAGCCGCAATCCGCAGGCGAGCATGGACGACGTCGCCCGCGCGGCGGGGGTCGTCCGGCGTACGCTCTACGGGCACTTTCCCAGCCGGGACGCCCTCATCGAAGGCATCACCGAACAGGCGGCACGTGAGATCGCCGAGGCCTTCCACCGCGGTCAGACCGACACCGACTCGCCGGTCGAGGCCATGGCCCGTTTCACGCTGGCGGTGTGGGAGGTCGGCGACCGCTACCGGTTGCTGATCGCGCTGGCCCAGCGGAACCTGACCGGCGCCGGGATCCACGACCTGCTGCGGCCCGTGCGGGAGAAGGCCGCCGAGCTGCTGGAGAGCGGGCAGCGGCTCGGCGTGTTCAGCGATCACCTGCCGGCGCCGGTGCTCTCCTACGCCGTGGAGTCGATGACGATGGGGCTGCTCCAGGCCGTGAACGACGGGGCCTGGAAGAACGGCGACCCGGAAGCGGCGGCGACGGCGTGCCTCATCGCGGTGGGAGTGCCGGCAGGCGGGGCGGCCTCGGCGGTCGAGCGGATCGCCGCGACCCGAACGTGAGCGCGACCGGCGCCCTTCCGGCGCCGCCGTACCGACCACGACCGGCACCTTCCCATGCGGTGCCCGCCGATCACGCCCATGCCTTCTCGGCCGCGCCGCGCTGATCACGACCGTTTCTTTTCCGGGGGAGAGAACCAGAGATGACCGACCACGCCGAATCCACCGCGATTCCCCAGCCGCCAACACGTCCCATCGTCGGCAACGCGCCCGAGATCGACGCCGACGCGCCGGTGCAGAGCATGATGAGACTCGCGGCCGAACTCGGGCCGATCTTCCGGCTGAGCGTTCCCGGACGGGAGATGCTCATCCTGAGCTCGCGGGAGCTGGTGGCGGAGGCCTGCGACGAGTCGCGCTTCGAGAAGCACGTGCACGGGCCGCTGGAGCACATCCGCGACTTCGCCGGCGACGGGCTGTTCACCGCCTACGGCGACGAGCCCAATTGGGCGAAGGCCCACCGGATCCTGATGCCGGCGTTCGGTCCCGCCGCGATGCGCGGTTACTTCGACGACATGATCGACATCGCCGACCAGATGCTGACCAAATGGGAGCGCCTGGGCGCCGACCAGGACATCGACGTCGCCGACAACATGACCCGCCTGACGCTGGACACGATCGCGCTCAGCGGATTCGGATACCGCTTCAACTCCTTCTACCAGCGGGAGATGCACCCCTTCGTCGACGCGATGGTCCGCGCGCTCGGTGAGGCGGGCAGCCGGTCCCGGCGCGTGCCGCTGCAGAACAAGCTGATGTTCGTCAGCCGGCGGCAGTACGAGGCCGACGCCGGGCTCATGCACGACGTCTGCGACGAGCTCATCGCCCGCCGCAGGCAGGCCGGTCCCGGCGAGGCCCCGCGTGACCTGCTCGGCCTGATGCTCAGCGCCGGCGATCCGAAGACCGGGGAGCGGCTCGACGACGCCAACATCAGGAACCAACTCGTCACCTTCCTGATCGCCGGGCATGAGACGACGAGCGGGCTGCTGTCGTTCGCCGTCCACCTGCTGCTGAAGAACCCCGACGTCCTGCGGCGCGCGCGGGAGGAGGCCGACCGCGTGCTCGGCGCGGAGATGCCGCGTTTCGACCACCTCTCCCAGCTCGGCTACATCGACCAGGTCCTGCGTGAGGCGCTGCGGCTGTATCCGACGGCGCCGGCGTTCGCCGTGCACGCCAAGCACGAGACCATGCTTGCGGGGCGATACCCGGTCAAGAAGGGCGAGGTGCTGTTCGTGCTCACGCCCTCCCTGCACCGCGACCCCTCCGTCTGGGCCGACCCCGAGCGGTTCGACCCCGAGCGGTTCGACCCCGACCGGTTCGCGCCGGGCGCCCGCGAGAACCTTCCCGACAAGGCCTGGCTGCCGTTCGGCAACGGCAGCCGCTCCTGCATCGGGCGGGCGTTCGCGCTCCAGGAGGCGGCACTGGTCCTGTCGATGATGCTGCAGCGGTTCGAGTTCTGGTCGCCGGAACCGTACGATCTCGCGATCAAGGAGACGCTGACGCTGAAGCCCGAAGGGCTACTCGTCCGCGCACGCGTCCGGCGAACCGTCGAACGGACGGCCGCCGCGCCCGAGCCGTCGGTCCCGCTACCCGAGCCGGCCGTCACCGCGCACGGCACCCCGCTGCTGCTGCTGTACGGTTCCAACTCCGGCGCGTCCGAGGCGTTCGCCCGGCGCATCGCGGGCGACGGCACCGCGCGGGGCTACACCGTCCGGGTGGCTCCCCTCGACGAGCACGCGGGCAGGCTTCCCACCGAGGGAGCGGTCGTCATCGTGACCGCCTCCTACAACGGCCGGCCGCCGGACAACGCGCACGGCTTCGTCACCTGGCTCTCCGCCGTCCCGCAGGGCGCGCTGACGGGCGTAAGGCACGCCGTCTTCGGATGCGGCAGCCGCGACTGGCTGTCCACCTACCAGGCCGTCCCCATCATGATCGATGAGAGGCTACGCGCCGCGGGCGCCCAGGAGGTCGTCGCCCGGGGCGAGGCCGACGCCGGCGGTGACTTCTTCGGCGACTTCGAGCGCTGGTACGCCCCGTTCTGGGAGACGCTCGGACAGAGCCTCGGCGTCACCGGTGAGGCGGCCGACACCGGCCCGCTGTACGACGTCGAGGTGCTCGCCTCGGCGAGCGCCGAGCTCGTGGCCCAGAACCGGCTCGGCCTGGCCACCGTCGTGGAGAATCGGGAACTCGTCGACCTGGGGTCCCCTCTCGGGCGCTCCAAGCGGCACATCGAGCTCGCCCTTCCCGAGGGCACGACCTACCGGGCCGGCGACTACCTCACCGTCCTTCCCGAAAACCATCCCGAACTGGTGGACAGAGCGGCCCGGCGGTTCGGGATCCGGGCCGACGCCGCCGTCGTCCTGCACTCCAGCCGGGGCGCGATGGCCGCGTCGCTGCCGACCGGGCAGCCCGTCTCCGTACGGGAACTCCTCGGCCGGCACGTGGAGCTGACCGCCCCCGCGACGCGCAGGGATCTCGAACGGCTCGCGGGCCACGCCCAGTGCCCGCCCGACCGCGAGCGCCTGTCGGCCCTCGCCGGTGATCCCGAACGCCACCGGCAGGAGATCCTCGATCGGCGGGTGAGCCTGCTCGACCTGCTCGACACCTACCCGTCGATCGACATGCCCTTCGGGGAGTTTCTGGACATGCTGCCCGCGATGCGGGTCCGGCAGTATTCCATCTCGTCGTCCCCGCGCTGGAACCCGACCCACTGCACCCTGACCGTGGGCGTGGTGGACGCCCCCGCCCTGTCCGGCGTGGGCAGGTTCCGTGGCATCTCCTCCACCTACCTCGCCCGGCTGCGTCCGGGTGACCGGGTTCCCGTCGCCGTCCGCCGGCCGAACATCCCGTTCCAGCCGCCGGCGGCGAACGACACGCCGGCCATCATGATCGGCGCCGGTACGGGGGTCGCGCCCTTCCGCGGCTTCATCCAGGAGCGGGCCCTGCGAAAGGAGGCCGGTGATCCGGCCGGAGAGGCGCTGCTGTTCTTCGGCTGCGACCACCCCCATGTCGACTTCCTCTACCGCGAGGAACTGGCGCGGTGGGAAGCCGACGGCGTGGTGCGCGTGCTGCCGGCCTTCACCCACCGGCCGGAGGGGGAGGTGCGGTTCGTCCAGCACCGCCTCTGGCAGGAGCGTGATCGCGTCCGTGACCTCTTCCGGCAGGGTGCCACGGTCTACGTCTGCGGCGACGGCCGCCACATGGCGCCCGCCGTACGGGAGAACCTCGTCAGGATCTACCGGGACGCGACGGGCAGCACCGCCGAGGAGGCGGCCGCGTGGGCGGCCGAGGTCGAGCGGAACGGCAGGTACGTCGCCGACGTCTTCGCCTGACCCCGCCGGCGGCCTCAGCCCAGCAGCTTGCGGGCGGCCTCTTCGATGTCACTCTCCGAAAGCAGCACGTGCCTGGAGGCCTCGCCCAGCGGGATGAAGCTGTCGGCGGAGGTCACCCGGGCGATCCTGCCGATGAAACCGGCGTCGACCAGCTCGGCGACGATGCTCTCCGAGACGCCGCCGGTGCGCCGGGTCTCGTCGGCGATCAGCACCTTGCCGGTCAGCTCCGCCGCGCGCAGCAGGTCGTCGACCGGGAGCGGCGACAGCCAGCGCAGGTCGAGAACCCGGCAGCTGTAGCCCTCCGCGGTGAGCCTGACCGCGGCGCGCAGGCTCATCCGCACCCCGTTGCCGAAGGTCACGATGGTCAGGTCGCGGCCGTCGCCGTAGCTGCGGGCGCGGCCGACCGGCACGTGCGTCTCCGCCCAGCGGGCCGGCGGCGCGTACGGCGCGAGCCAGCCGTTGTCACCGTCGTCGAACAGGTCGCGGGTGTTGTAGAGGGCGATCGGTTCGAGGAAGACGCAGACGCTGCCGTCGGTGCGGGCGGCGGCCAGGCAGGTGCGCAGCATCGAGGCCGCGTCGTCGGGCCGTGCGGGAGAGGCCACGATGAGGCCGGGGATGTCGCGCAGCGCGGCGACGGAGTTGTCGTTGTGGAAGTGGCCGCCGAACCCCTTCTGGTAGGCGTAGGAGGCGACGCGGACCACCATCGGGTTGCGGAAGGCGCCGCGGGAGAAGAACGACAGCGTCGCGGCCTCGCCCCGGATCTGGTCCAGCGCGTTGTGCAGGTAGGCCAGATACTGGATCTCCGGCACCGGGATCAACCCGGAGACGCCCGACCCGAGCGCCAGGCCGAGCACGGCCTGCTCGTCGAGGAGCGTGTCGAACACCCGGCCCGCGCCGAAGCGCCTCTGCAGCCCGCGGGTGACGCCGTAGACGCCGCCCTTGCGGGCCACGTCCTCGCCGAAGACCAGCACGTCGGGATGGGCGGCCAGGGTGTCGGCCAGGGTCCTGTTGATCGCCTGGGACAGGGTCAGCGGCCCTTCCTGCTCGGGCGGCCTGCCGCCGAAGGCCTTCTCCCTGGACGGTCCGGCCACCGCGCTGGCCGGGGCGACGGCCTCGGGCGTGCGGGGGGCCAGCGGCTCCATGATGTCGGCCGCCGAGGTCAGCCGGGGACGCCGGGAGCTCTCCATGGCCATCTTGAACAGGTGCTCTCGCGCCGTCTCGTAGTGGAGCAGCAGCTCGTCGGGGGTGGCCAGCCCCGCCTCGACGAGCAGCCGGGCGGTGGCGACGAGCGGGTCGCGCTCCAGGTCGGCGTTGATCTCCCGCTTGGTCCGGTAGGACAGCTCCACGTCGGAGCCGGCGTGGCCCATCAGCCGGACGGTGCCGATGTGCAGCAGGGCGGGGGAGCGGTGGACGCGGACGTGGTCGACGGCGGCCCTCGCCACGTCGTGCACGTCGGCCAGGTCGCAGCCGTCGGCCTTGAAGTATTCCAGCAGCGGGTGACGGGCGCCCTCCACCCAGCCGCTCGGGGTCCGCACGCTGATGCCCAGGCCGTTGTCCTCGCAGACGAACAGCAGCGGCATCGCCAGCCCCTGGTAGGAGCCGTAGGCGGCGGTGTTGAGCCCGGACAGGGCACTGGCGTGGTTGACGGAGGCGTCGCCGAAACCGCACACCGCGATCGCGTCGGCGGGCCAGGGACCCGGCACGCCGAGCTGGCGGGCGCGCTCGATGGCGAACGCCACGCCCACCGCGCGCGGCAGGTGGCTGGCGATCGTCGAGGTCTGCGGGATCACCGCCAGGTCGGGGTGGCCGAAGACCTTGTGACGGCCGCCCGCGATCGGCTCCTCGGCCGAGGCGGTCAGGCCGAGCAGCACATCGCGCACTCCCTCCTCGGGCAGGCGCCCGGCCATCGCGGACCGGGCGAGGTAGAAGGCGCCCGAGCGGTAGTGCAGCAGCGCGGGATCGGTGGCGCGCATCGCCGCCGCGACCGCGGCGTTGCCCTCGTGCCCGGCCGAGCCGATGGTGTAGAAGCCCTCGTCACGCTCGCGCAGCCGGCGCGCGGTGACGTCCAGGAGCCTGCTGCCGAGCTGGAACTCGAACAGCTCGCGGCAACGGGCCCCGGTCAGGCTCGTTCCCTCACGCACGGGCAGGCCGGGATCACGCGGGGCCCCGGGGGAGAGGGCGGTCACCGCCTCGGCGAAATGGGTCTCAACAGAGTCGCGCGCCACAGCTTGATTATGTCCCCATCGCCGGGTCCCGTCCCCAACCTTGGCGTCTTTGGGCCCGCAGAGGCGTTGGAACGGTCCTATTCGACAGTTATTAATGACAACTTGTCAGATCTATCAACCAATTACCGTTTCTGTACGTCTACTTGAGAGAAGCAACGTGGCACCCTCATGCCGCGTTCAGCCAACGGGGAGGATGGACAACCCGAATGTTGCAACGCACCCGAGCCGTCATCGTCGCGGTGGCCATGGGAGCCGGAGCCCTCACTCTGGCGCCTTCCGCGATGGCAGCGGCCGGAACCTCAGCGGATCCCGTCGTTTCCAATGTGGAGATCGACCCCAGCCCGGTCGTCGTTACCGGATCACCGGTCACGGCGAAGTTCAGCTTCACCACGACCGCGGCCGGCAAGGCCGAGCTCCAGATCAAGGCGCCGGGCATCGGCGCGTGGACCTCGCTCGACGTCAAGCCCAGCCCGAGCGGCGTCGAGACCAAGTGGACCGCGTCCAAGACGTTCGACGCCAAGAGCACCACCGGGCAGTGGAGCTTCCTCGCGATCGCCCACAGCGGCGACGGCAAGGAGGACTCGACGCGCGGCAAGTTCACCGTAGACGTCAGGAAGGCCCTCGACACCAAGATCGCTGACTTCGACGCCTCTCCCGACAGCGTCACCAAGGGCGAGAGCATCGAGGTCTCCGGTCAGCTGCTGCGTGACAGCGACGGCTGGAAGGGGTACGGCGACCAGGCCGTGACGATCACCTTCCGGGAGAAGGGCACCGACGCCTACCAGCACATCACCAAGGTCGGGACCGGCCGCAACGGCTGGTTCAAGACCAGGGTCAAGGCCGGAGCCACCGGCTGGTGGCGCGCCGAGTACGCCGCCAACAGCGGCGCCGGCTCGTCGGTGAGCGACACCGACCGCGTCGACGTCAAGGACGTCACCAGGGCCGTCGACAGTCGGATCGTCGACTTCGGCGCCCGGCCCGACCCGGTCGACGAGGGTGACAGGCTGAGCGTCCGCGGACGCCTGCAGCTCGACACCCGGCACGGCTGGGACGGCTACGCGGGCAAGAAGGTCGTCATCCTGTTCCGTCCCGACGGCTCGTCCCGGTGGGACGACGTGGCCAGCGACTGGACCGACCGCGACGGCCGCTTCGGCGCCGACGTGACCGCCAAGCGCTCCGGCCACTGGCGCGCGGTGTTCGCCGGTTCCCGCGGAGTCAAGGGCAGCGGCAGCTACGCCGACCATGTGTCGGTCCGCGTGTCCCAGCCGGAGCCGGACCGCTCGGCCAGCCGCGTCATCAAGTTCAACGCCTCGCCGGAGCCCGGCCGCTACGGTCGCTACCTGAAGTTCACCGGCAAGCTCCAGGTGGACGACGCCTCGGGCTGGGAGGGTTACCGCGCGAAGGTCGCGCTGTACTTCAAGGCCGGCGGCTCGCACAAGTGGAGCTACGTCAAGACCACGCGGTCCAACGGCAGCGGCAACCTCTACACCAAGGCCAGGGGCTACAAGTCCGGCTACTGGAAGTTCGTCTTCAAGGGTGACGGCGACTTCTACGGTGACTCCAGCGGGAGTGACTACGTCAGGGTCGTCAGGCACTGACGGTGAGATCGAGACCCGCTCCTGAGTGAGCGGGACTGACAGGCGGCGGCCCGGGTGCTCTGGCACCCGGGCCGCTTTCGCGTTCCGCGTACCGTCTCGAACGCTTTCGTGTCCAGGATGCTCTCCCGATCCCCGAACGCTTTCGTGTCTCGGGTGCTCTTCCCCGTCCCCGCCGGTCATGTCGGCTTCCGCAAGCCATCCGGCTTGCGGAGAGTCGCTTTGCCACCAGCAGACGCGGCCGGTGCGAGCATCGTCTGAGAGTCGGAGCCGATCATGACAACCGGGGGAGAGATGCTTCGAAGAGTGATCCTGGTCGTGGCCGCCGCGGCCGTCCTGCCCGCCACCATGTCCGCCACCACGCCCGCCGCCTGGGCCGCCGGGCCGCCGGACGTCCGGGTCACCGTGACCGTGCAAGGCGCCGTACCGGCCTTCCGGAACGTCGCGCCGGCCGCTCGGGACACCGCGGCGACCACCCCGGGCGCCGCGCCGGCCGCCTCGGCGAACGGCGCGTGCCCGCCCACGTCGCCGTGTGAGACGGTCGGCTGCGGTCCGGGCCGGATCTGCGTCTACGCGCCCAAGCAGTGCTTCACCACGCCGTGCCCCCAGTACGAATGCGTGTCGGTGATCCCGCTGCCCATGGAGCCCGCACCGGACCCCCGGCCGATGGAGCCCGCACCGGGTCCCCGGCCGGTGGGGGCGGGCTCCCCGCCGGGCGTCTCCGCGCCGGTCGGCGCGGCCCTTCCCTCCACGGCCTCCCCCGTGACCCTCGTCGTCTCGCGCGATCGCCCGGCGGGGTGAGGCGCACGGCCGATGGCGTGCGCTCGGGGCGCGCCGGACCGACGGGGCCCGGGGCGCGCCGGGCCGACGGCGCGCGGTCAGAGCGCCGGGCCGACGGCGTGCGGCGCGAGCGCGCAGATGTGACGGGCGGGAAACGCCGTCCATCGGGTTAAGTGCCTTTTCACCGACGCCGGGCTATCGTCGAGACGATGAGGGAACCGCGGTGGGTCACACCCAGGCCCACTGCCGCAGCGGCCGTGGTGGGCCCTGTCCGCGTGCTCGTACTCACATTCGTCCTCACGCTCGGCCTGTCCGCGATCGCCCCCTCGGCGTGGTCGGGCGACTGGCGTCCCGCCGACGCCGACACCAGCCTCTGGGTTCCCCAGAGCACCGGCGCGCACCGGTCGACCGCTCCGCGGCTCGTCCCCGGCTGGACGGAGCATCCGCCCACGCCGGGACAGCTCCGCCACCTCGCGGCCGTGAGCGCCGTGGTGACGACCCTCGTCCTGGTGCTGCTCGCCTGGCTCAACGTGCGCCCGGCGGCGGCTCCACGGCGCGGCGTCCAGCGCGTCGTCACCCCGCGTGGTCCTCCGCTCCCGTAGCTCCTTTCCCTTTTTCCACCTCCGCCGGGCTGTGAGCCCGGTGAGAGGTTTCCCGTCGCGCGACGCCGCGCCGGACGCGTCCGTACGCCGGTGACCCGGCGCCCGGCGGCGGGTCGTGCCCCGGCCCGTGCCCCGGTCCGCGCCGCGGTGAGCCGTCCGAGAGGCCGATCGCACCGGTTCCGCTCGTCCTGCAGACGCGCGAAGCGTGCCGGAGGGCCGGCCGGAAGGACCATCGGCCACGGCGCCGACGCGGCACGCATGTCTTCGTCCACCCTTCGAAAGGACTGACGCACCATGTCCGTCGACACCCACCTCAGCGGCGTCCAGCTCGACGCCATCCGCGAGGAGCTGGAAGAGCAGCTGTTCCGCTGGACCAGGCAGCTGGCCGAACTGGAGGCCGTGGTGAACGACGCGGTGGAGGTCTCGGCCAAGCCCGAGATCCTCGCCGACATCGCCTCCGCCGAGCGAAGCACCGCCGTCGTGCGCCACGCCCTCCGGGACATCACCGAGCTGACCTACGGCCGCTGTGGCGACTGCGGCCTGGGAATCCCCTTCGAACGGCTGAAGGCCCGTCCCCTGGCTCGCTTCTGCATGCGGTGCCAGCGACGCCACGAGCACCGCTGACCCCCGACCGATCGGTGGCCGCCTGCCCGGCGGCCACCGGCCGGATGCCCCGGGCGTCGTGCGAGGCCACGACGACGCTCCCGCAGACAGGCCGAAGGACCCGGAGAAACCGGAGGGGCGTGCGCGCGCCCGCGGCGGCTCAAGCCGTCACGGCGGCCGCCCGATCGGTGGTGCCGGGCAGTCAGAGTTAGCGATCCTTAACTTTGGACGGTGGCAAGCGCCGCGCGCGCCATGCTCCGCAGCAGTTCGGCCATCGCCTCGGGAGGCTGCTCGCCCGCGCTGTGCGGGGTGGAGTTCAGCAGGCCGAACACGGCGTGCGTTGCGGCGCGCAGGCGGGGTGGAGGGCAGGCCGGGTAGAGCTCGCTCAGCACGGTGACCCACTCCTCCACGTAGAGCCGCTGCAGGCGGCGGATCTGGCGGCGGGCGGGCTCGGGGACGTTGCCGAGCTCGCGGTCGTGCACGGTGATCAGCGCGGGGTGGCTGAGGGCGAACTCGATCTGGCCGGTGAGCAGCGCGTCCAGGGCGTGCTCCGCGTCGGGGGCCTCGGTCACGCGGTTCGCCGCCGAGGTGTGCAGGCGCTCGCTGATGTCCAGCAGCATCTCCGCCAGCAGTGCCTCCTTGCCGCTGAAGTGACGGTAGAGGGCCGGGCCCGAGGTGCCGACCGCGCCGCCGATGTCCTCGATGGAGGTGCCGTGGAAGCCGCGCGCCGCGAAGAGTCCGGCGGCGGCGTCCAGAATCTCCATGCGCCGGGACCCGCGGTTGCGGGTAGAGGTCTGGGCAGTCGTCACATCTCGCATGGTAGACGGTGGCGTTAATGATGACTAACATCGGGAGTGGAGTTAGTGACCATTAACCCGGCGATGACGAAGCCGGGCAAAGGGAGGCTCGCATGAGTGGCTGGCCGGTGCTGCGAAGCGCCTGCGACCCGGGCGGTGAGGGCTTCAAGGCCAATGCCGAGGTCAACGAGCGGCTCGTCGCCGACCTGCGGGAACGGCTGGCGTCCGCCGGGCTGGGCGGACCGGAGAAGTCGCGGGCCAGGCACGTGTCCCGGGGCAAGCTGCTGCCCCGCGACCGGGTCGACACCCTGCTCGACCCCGGTTCCCGGTTCCTGGAGCTCTCCCAGCTCGCCGCCACCGGACTGTACGGCGACGAGGCCCCCGCCGCCGGGATCATCACCGGCGTGGGCAGGATCTCCGGCCGCGAGTGCGTGGTCGTCGCCAACGACGCCACGGTCAAGGGCGGCACCTACTATCCGATCACGGTCAAGAAGCACCTGCGGGCCCAGGAGGTCGCCCTCCACAACAACCTGCCGTGCGTCTACCTCGTCGACTCCGGCGGTGCGTTCCTTCCCAAACAGGACGAGGTCTTCCCCGACCGCGAGCACTTCGGCCGGATCTTCTACAACCAGGCCACCATGTCGGCGCGGGGCATCCCGCAGATCGCCGCGGTTCTGGGCTCCTGCACGGCCGGCGGTGCCTACGTCCCAGCGATGAGCGACGAGGCGGTGATCGTCCGCAACCAGGGCACGATCTTCCTGGGCGGCCCACCGCTGGTGAAGGCCGCGACCGGCGAGGAGGTCACCGCCGAGGAACTGGGCGGCGGCGACCTGCACGCCCGCGTCAGCGGCGTCACCGACCACCTCGCCGAGGACGACCGCCACGCGCTGCGGATCGTCCGCGACATCGTCGCCACCCTCGCCCCGCGCGACCCCTTCCCCTGGGAGCGCGTCCCCGCCGAGGAGCCGGCGCACGACCCCCGCGACCTGTACGGCATCGTCCCCGCCGACACCCGCACGCCGTACGACGTGCGTGAGATCGTCGCTCGTGTCGTGGACGGCAGCCGGTTCCTGGAGTTCAAGGCCGAGTACGGCTCCACGCTCGTCACCGGTTTCGCCCACATTCACGGTCATCCCGTCGGGATCATCGCCAACAACGGCATCCTGTTCGGCGAGTCCGCGCTCAAGGGCGCGCACTTCATCGAGCTGTGCGACCGCCGCGCCATCCCCCTGGTGTTCCTGCAGAACATCAGCGGGTTCATGGTCGGCAAGGCGTACGAAGCGGCAGGCATCGCCAAGCACGGCGCCAAGATGGTCACCGCCGTCGCCTGCGCGCGGGTGCCCAAGTTCACCGTGGTCGTCGGCGGCTCCTTCGGAGCGGGCAACTACGCGATGGCCGGGCGCGCCTACTCGCCCCGGTTCCTGTGGATGTGGCCGAACGCGCGCATCTCGGTGATGGGCGGCGAGCAGGCCGCGAACGTGCTCTCCACGGTCGGCAACGCCGATCCCGACACCATCCGCAAGCAGTACGAGGACCAGGGCAACCCCTACTACTCCACCGCCCGCCTCTGGGACGACGGCGTCATCGACCCCCTCGACACCCGCACCGTCCTGGGCCTTGCCCTGTCCGCCGCGGCCAACGCCCCCCTCGACCCCGTCGGCTACGGCGTCTTCCGGATGTGACCGCACTCATGACCTGCCCACTCGCTCCCCATCCGCCTCGCGGGGTTCATCCATGACGTTCGACACCGTTCTCATCGCCAACCGGGGCGAGATCGCCCTGCGGATCATCCGCACGCTCAGGAAACTGGGCATCCGCTCCGTCGCCGTGCACAGCGACGCCGATTCCGGCGCGCGGCACGTCCGCGAGGCCGACATCGCGGTCCGGCTCGGCGGCGGCTATCTCGACATCGACCGGATCCTGGAGGCCGCCACGGCGACCGGGGCCCAGGCCGTACATCCCGGATACGGGTTCCTGGCCGAGAACACGGCTTTCGCCCGGCGCTGCGCCGAGGCCGGGCTGGTGTTCATCGGCCCGCCGCCCGAGGCCGTCGAGGCCATGGGCGACAAGATCCGCGCCAAGGCCACCGTCTCGGCGGCCGGTGTGCCGGTCGTCCCCGGCATCGCCGAACCGGCCGACGACCTGGCCGAGACCGCCGAACGGGTCGGCTTCCCCGCACTGATCAAGCCTTCGGCGGGCGGCGGCGGCAAGGGCATGGTGCTGGTGCGCTCGGCCGGGGAGTTGCCGGAGGCGCTGGAGTCCGCCCGTCGTACGGCGGCCGCCGCGTTCGGTGACGCGACCCTGCTGATCGAGCGGTTCGTCGAGAACCCCCGGCACATCGAGATCCAGGTGATGGCCGACGCCCACGGCAACGTCGTCCATCTGGGCGAGCGCGAATGCAGCCTTCAGCGCCGCCACCAGAAGATCGTCGAGGAGGCTCCGTCCCCGCTGCTCGACGCCGAGACCCGGGCGAGCATGGGCGCGGCCGCCGTCGAGGCCGCCAAGTCCGTCGGCTATGTCGGTGCCGGGACGGTGGAGTTCATCGTCCAGGGCGCGACCGGCGACTACTACTTCATGGAGATGAACACCCGCCTCCAGGTCGAGCATCCGGTCACCGAACTGGTCACCGGCCTTGACCTGGTCGAGCTCCAGCTCAGGGTCGCGGCCGGCGAACCCCTCCCGTTCACCCAGGAGGAGGTACGGCTGCGCGGCCACGCCGTCGAGGCCCGCGTCTACGCCGAAGACCCCTCCCGCGGCTTCCTGCCGACCGGCGGACGGGTCCTCGCGCTGCACGAGCCCGCCGACGTCCGGGTGGACTCCAGCCTGATGGTCGGCGGCACGATCGGCAGCGACTACGACCCGATGCTGTCCAAGGTCATCGCCTGGGGTCCTGACCGGGCGAGCGCGCTGCGACGATTGGACGGGGCCCTCGCCGCGACGACCGTGCTGGGCGTGCCGACCAACATCGCCTTCCTGCGCGCGCTGATCACCCATCCGGAGGTGACGGCCGGAGACCTCGACACCGGTCTGGTCGAGCGGCACCTCGACGCGCTGGTCTCCCACCGGGCCGTTCCCGCCGACGTCCTGGCCGCCGCGGCCCTGGTCCTGCACCACGACCGCGTGCCGGCCACGCCGGCCGACCCGTGGGAGGTGCCCGACGGCTGGCGGCTGGGCGAGAGCGCGTGGACCACCTGGCGGCTGGAGGGCCGCGACGGAGTGGCCGAGGTGCTGGTGCGGGGGCTGCCCGGCACCGGGGCCGAGGTCCGCCTGCCCGTGGACGGCGTCCGGGAGCTCGCGCCGGGCCCGGTGGCACCGGCCAGGCTGGCCCGGGACGGTGACGACCTGCTGGTCACCCTGGACGGGGTCCGGCGGCGCTACGCCGTCGCCCGGGACGGCGACACGGTCTGGCTCGGCAGGGACGGCGACGCCTGGGCGCTCACCCGGCACCATCTCGGCGACCCCGGTGACCGCGCGGGCGCGGGCGGCGCCGGCGACGGGACGGTCCGCAGCCCGATGCCCGGCACGGTCCTCGTGGTCAAGGTGGCGGCGGGGGAGAAGGTCGACGAGGGGCAGCCGCTGCTCATCGTGGAGGCGATGAAGATGGAGCACACCGTGACCGCGCCGGTCGCCGGAGTGGTGGCCGAGCTGCCGGTCCGGGCCGGCCAGGCGGTCGACATGGACGCCGTGCTGGCGGTCGTCCGCCGGGACGAGGAGTCGTGACGGCCGGGCCGTACGCGATCGCCGCGGGGGGATACGGCCATCGTGGCGGGGCCGGAGGAGTCGTCGTCCGCGAGCCGTACGTGACGGCCGTGGCGGGACCGGAGGAGACATGATGCGCGAGCCGTACCGGATCGCGGCGGCGGGGCTGCCAGAGCGGGTCACGATCTATGAGGTCGGGCCCAGGGACGGATTGCAGAACGAGTCGGCGATCGTCCCCGTCGAGGTCAAGGCGGAGTTCGTCGCCCGGCTGGCCGCCGCCGGGCACCGGGTGATCGAGGCGACCAGCTTCGTGCACCCCAAGTGGGTGCCCCAGCTGGCCGACGCCGCCGAGCTGCTGACCCGCATGGAGCGCGTCCCCGGCGTGCGCTACCCGGTGCTCGTGCCGAACGAGCGGGGTCTCGACCGGGCGCTGGAGCACGGCGTCGAGGAGATCGCGGTCTTCGCCAGCGCCACCGAGACCTTCGCCCGCAAGAACCTCAACCGGTCGCTGGAGTCGCAGTTCGAGATGTTCGAGCCGGTGGTGGCCAGGGCGCTGGAGCACGGGCTCAGGGTCAGGGCGTACGTCTCGATGTGCTTCGGCGATCCGTGGGAGGGGCCGACGCCGATCGACCAGGTGGTCGCCGTGGGCCGCAGGCTGCTGGATCTGGGCTGCTTCGAGCTGTCGCTCGGTGACACCGTCGGCGTCGGCACCCCGGGCCACGTGAGCGCGCTGATCGACGCCTTCGGCGGTCCTTTTCAGCTCGCCGTGCACTTCCACGACACCTACGGCCAGGCGCTGGCCAACACCCTCGCCGCCCTCCGGCAGGGCGTGACCGTGGTGGACGCCTCCACCGGAGGCATCGGAGGCTGCCCGTACGCCGAGAGCGCCACCGGCAACCTCGCCACCGAGGACCTGGTGTGGATGCTGCACGGTCTCGGAGTCGAGACCGGCCTGGATCTCGAATCGCTGGTGGAGACCAGCACCTGGCTGGCCGCCGAGCTCGGCCGCCCCAGCCCCTCGCGGGTCGTTCAGGCACTGGGAACGAGCCCGGCGACCGATCAAGACGTCAAGGAGTGACGATGCCCAAGCTCGACGAGGAGTACGAGGACCTGCGCAAGACCGTCGAGGCGTTCGCCCGCGACGTGGTGGCTCCGGTGATCGGGGACTTCTACGAACGCGAGGAGTTCCCCTACGACATCGTGCGGCAGATGGGCGCGATGGGACTGTTCGGGCTGCCGATCCCTGAGGAGCACGGTGGCATGGGCGGCGACTACTTCGCGCTCTGCCTGGCGCTGGAGGAGCTGGCCAGGGTCGACTCCAGCGTGTCCATCACCCTGGAGGCGGCGGTCTCGCTGGGCGCGATGCCGATCTACCGGTTCGGTACGGCCGAGCAGCGCGCCGAATGGCTGCCCCGGCTGGCGTCGGGCGAGATGCTGGGCGCGTTCGGCCTGACCGAGCCCGGCGGCGGCTCCGACGTGCCGGGCGGCATGCGGACCACGGCCGTGCTGGACGGGGACGAGTGGGTGATCAACGGCTCTAAGGCGTTCATCACCAACTCCGGCACCGACATCACCGGCGTCGTGGGCGTGGCCGCGATCACCGGTTATCGTGAAGGCCTCGATGAGGCCTCTCCCCAGGGCCGTGGGGGTAAGCCGGAGATCTCCACGATCCTGGTCCCGGCCGGGACGCCGGGCTTCACCGTCTCCAAGAAATACTCCAAGGTCGGCTGGAACTGCTCCGACACCCGCGAGCTGTCCTTCTCCGACTGCCGGGTTCCGGCGGCCAACCTGCTCGGCGAGCGGGGCCGAGGTTACGCGCAGTTCCTGCAGACCCTCGACGAGGGCCGTATCGCGATCGCCGCCCTCTCGGTCGGCCTCGCCCAGGGCTGCGTGGACGAGTGCCTGCGCTATGTGCGCGAGCGCCAGGCGTTCGGCCACCCGATCGGCCACTACCAGGCCATCCAGTTCAAGATCGCCGACATGGAGGTCCGCACCCACACCGCCCGGCTGGCCTACTACCACGCGGCGGACAAGATGCTGGCCGGTGAGCCGTTCAAGAAGGAGGCGGCCATCGCCAAGCTCGTCGCGAGCGACGCCGCCATGGACAACGCCCGCGACGCCACCCAGATCTTCGGCGGCTACGGGTTCATGAACGAGTATCCCGTGGGCCGCTTCTACCGCGACGCCAAGATCCTGGAGATCGGAGAGGGCACGAGCGAGGTCCAGCGGATGCTGATCGCCCGGGAGCTGGGCCTGTCCGGCCTGTGATCTGGAGGTAGGCGCGCTCGGTCTTCGCCGCATCCGGGGTGGCGGGGCGGGCGCGCCCCGGCTCCTCCCCCCGGGCGATCTCTCAGGGGACGTCCGGCACCGGGGACCCAGGCGCGGCCTGATGGCAGGGGCCCCGGTGGTGATCGCCTCTACGACGCGTCCGTGGTCCGGCTCAGCAGCCGCCCGGTGACCGCCGCGATGACGGCGAGGACGGCCACGGCGAAGCCGAGCAGCGCGACCCTGGCCGTGACGAGTCGCGTGGCGACGCCGAGCCCGGCGTAGCCGGCGAGGAACTGGTCACGATCTCCTTGGTGCTCGTCGTACGGGCCGACCACCGGCTGGCCGGGCGGGGGAGCGTGCCCCTCGCGGATCTCGCCGACGAGCAGTTCATCGACTTCCCGGTCGGCTACGGCAACCGGGGAGTCGTCGACCAGGCGTTCGCCGCGGCCGGCCTGGAACGGCAGGTCGCCCTCGAGGTCGTGGACATCGGGGTCGGCGCGCAGTTCGTACGGCACGGCTCCGGCGTGGCCTTCCTTCCGGAGTTCGCCGCTCCGAAGGGCCCGGATCTGCGCGTACTGCACGTCTCCGATCATGTCCTGCGCTGGACCCTGGCCGTCGCGACCTCCTCCACGCGCCGTCCCAGCGCCGCCGTCCGTGCCCTGCTCGCCCTGGTGGAGGAGCATCTGCGCCTGCCGACCACCCGGTGACCCGGTGATTCCCGCGCGGCCGGTCGAACCCCGCGACGCGGTCTCGTCCCTCTCTTCCGTACGGCCTGCTTGTCTTCCGTACGGCCTGCGGTCGCGCACCGGGCCCGCTGTCAGCCGAACGCGGCACGGTGCCGGGCACCCGGCCGCCGGTCACCGGCCGCCGCCTCGGCCGAGGGGCCGGGCGTCGAGGTCATGACCGCCGCGGCCTTCGACATGATCCGCGCCATGGCCTGGAGCTCCTCGGGGGTGAGCTGGTCGATCAGGAAGGCGCGGACGACGGCCACATGGCCCGGGGCCGTCCGCTCCAGGCAGTGCATCCCCTCGTCGGTGAGCACGGCGAGGACGCCCCGCTCATCGGAGGGACAGGTCGTCCGCTCGACCAGGCCGTTCTTCTCCAGCTGGCCGATCTGGTAGGTGAGCCCGCTCTTGGACACGACCACCTTGCGTGCGAGCTCGGTCATCCGCATCCGCCGCTCCGGGGCGGCCGAGAGCTTGGCGAGGATCTCGTACTGGGCATGGGTGAGCCCGGAGTCGGCCTTCAGCTGCTCTTCGACGCGCCGCTCCAGAAGGTGGGTCGCGGTGACGTAGGCCATCCAGGCGTTCAGCTCGATCTCACTGAGCCATCTCGTGTCCTTCACCTCGCCATTCTATGGCTTGTTCAAATTTGAACTAACGGTTAGGGTGTGGTTCAAATTCGAACGATTAGAGGGAGTTGCCATGCTTGAGCGGGTACGGCCCATCGCTCTGCTGGTGGGACGGGTCGTCATCGGGGTGGTCTTCTTCGCCCATGGCTGGCAGAAGTTCACGGCGACGGGCCTGAGCGGGGTGACGGCGTTCTTCGACTCGCTGGGAATCCCGCTGGCGGGCGTGGCGGCGCCGGCGGTGGCCGTGCTGGAGGTCGTCGGCGGAATCGCCTTCATCCTGGGCGCGGGGCTGCCGGTCTTCGGCCCCCTGCTCGCCCTGGACATGCTCGGCGCGATCGTGTTCCTGCACGCCGGAAACGGGTTCTTCGTGGAGAAGGGCGGCTTCGAGTTCGTCCTCACTCTGGCCGCGACCAGCCTGGCCATCGCCTTCAGCGGCGGCGGGCCCCTCGCCGTCGACAGCCTGTGGCAGCGCCGGCGCACCGCCTCCTCCGAAGCCGCGCCCGTCGCGTAGCCGCGATCCGGCGCCGACCGGCGTCCTTCGCGTGATCACGCCCTCGTCGCCGGCCCCGCGGCGCCGGCCCAGCGGTGTCGGGGGCGTGGCGTCGGGGGCCTGCCGGGTTCGGTCCTGCGCGGACCTTCCGGTCCGACACCGAGGGCGTGACCTGCGGCGCCTCCCGAGTTCGGTGTTCTCGCGGGCCCCGGACCGGTCGATCGGGGCGCGCGCGCATTCGCGGTCTCCTGTTTCCGGCAGGTCAGCTGGGCAGCTGGGCGTCCAGGCGATAGCCGTCCACGGTGACGTACACCTGGTCGCCCGGACGCGCGTTCAGGCGCATCAGCACCGGCTGGAGGGAGTCGAAGACCGGGTGGTCCCGCCAGACCAGCACCACCGCGTTGTCGCCGGGGCCGGTCACCGACAGCAGCGTGCCGGGACGCATGCCGAGCTGGGTGGCATACCCCTCCGGAACGGCGACCGGGCCGCCTCGCAGGTGCTCGCTGGTCACTTCGATCCGCTGCCAGCGGCTCGGATCGGTGGCCGGGGTGGTCGGTGGGGGGAGCGGGGCACGCTGGCTGGTGATCAGGTGGGGGCGGGTGTTGCCGCCGGACAGCGCCGACAGCGCGGCCAGGGCGGCGCGCGGGTCGATGGAGTTGGCGTTCACCTGCGGGATCGGCTGGCCGCCGCGGTGGTGGTGACCGTTGGCCCCGGGCGTGCGGCGGGGAAGCTGCTTGCCGCCTTCGGAGCCGGGGTCGCCGGCCGAGACCTCGTCGCGCGTGGCGGTGGTGGCGAGCGCGTCCAGCCAGGCCTGCGCGGAGTGGGTGCGGATGCCGAGCTGGTGCTCCATGAGCGCGACCACGTCGGCGTCGGCGGGCTTGCCCGCCAGCAGCTGTTGGGTGCGCTCGCGCAGGCCTCCCAGATCGCCGACGACGAGCCAGCCGTCCTGGAGCCGCCGGTCGGGCATGAGCGTGACCAGCACTCGCCAGAGCGGAGTACGAAGCGCGGGGACCTCGACGGGGTGGGCGGGGTCGGCGCCGATCAGCTGCTCCTGCGTCGCGGCGGCGCCCAGCCATTCGGTGAGCCCGAACATGTGGCCGGTGAGCGGCGCGGACTCCGAGGAACGCAACCACAGCAGGATGCGTTCCTCGGCGGCGCGCTGGGCCATGGAGAGCGCGTCACGGCCGGCGTTCAGCTTGTGCGCCAGCGCGCGCAGGCTGATCGGGTCGACGGCGAACAGCCGTTCCACGGCGACCGCCCGCTCCAGCGGACCCCAGTCGCGGAACATGTTGTCCACCAGGCGGACCAGCGGATAGTCGGTGAGATTGGGCTGGGGCTGGGGCTGGGGGACGGCGGGCTCGGCCACCGGCGCCTGCTGCGGTGCGGGCGGCGTCTGCTGTGGCACCGGTGGTGGCGCCTGCTGTGGCACCGGTGGTGGCGCCTGCTGCGGAACCGGCGGTGGCGTCTGCTGCTCCGGTCGCCGTACCTGCTGCTCCGGCTGCGCGGGAGCCTCCGCGGCGACCGGGACGGGCTGCTCGCCGGCCACCGGGATCCGGCTGAGTACCTCGCGGAACATGGCGGTCACCACGACCTCGGGAGAGGCGGGAGCCGAAGGGCCGCTCAGGTCGCCGGTGGTCAGGCGACGCAGCCGGGACCAGCCGCCCAGCCCGGCGATGGCCGAACGGGCGGGCTCGGACCAGCCGGGCAGGGTGGGATCGACCGTGTGCACGTGCAGCGCGGGCAGCACGTCGCTCAGCGGCAGATGATCCCAGCGGGACACCGAGAGCCGGGCCAGCCGGTCGCAGACCCAGTCGAGCCCGGCGGCGCCGAGGGCCTTGGGCAGGGTGACCGAGGACCACCAGCCCGCAGGCAGGCGGGGGTCGGCCAGGGCTTCGGCGATCTGCTGTGGCCGGCTCCAGCGCAGGGCCGGAACCAGATCACTCAGGCAGATCGATGACTCGGCATCCATCGGCGGACCGCAACCTCCCCAAAGTGACGCATGTGGCTAATGGTGCAGCCTACGCCGCAAGCTATCAATTGGTGTTAAGAGGGTAAAGCTGGTTCGTACCCATTTCGGACGCGAGGATGCGGGGCCGGCCGCCTACGGCTGTGACGGCCTCGGCTCCGGCCCGGCGGCCCGCGTCCAGCGCGGCCTCGTCGTCGGCCCCCCTCAGCAGGGCGGTCAACAGGCCGGCGGCGAACGCGTCCCCCGCTCCGGTCGAGTCAACCACTTCCGTGGTGATTCCGGGAACCCGAGCGGTCAACTTTCCGTCCTTCGCCATCAGGGCGCCCCGGGAGCCGAGCTTCACGACCGCCGCGCCGTACCGGAGGCTCAGCCGTTCGGCGGCCCGCTCCGCGGAGCTCTCGCCGGTGAGCACCAGCGCCTCGTCCAGGTTGGGGATGATCAGCTGGGCGGCTAGAGTCTCCTGGATGAACCGCTCCGGGCCGAAGGACCGTAGTGGACCGGTCGAGGCCGGGTCGACGCTGATCGTGACGCCCCGCAGGGCCGCTTCGGCCATGGCCAGCCGAGCCAGCTGCAGGCCCGGTTCGGCGAACAGGGTGTATCCCGACAGGTGCAGGTGGCGCACCCCGTCGAGCACGCTCTCGTCCCAGTCGTCGATGCCGATGTGCCCGCCCGCGCCCCGGTTGGTGAGCATGGAACGCTCCCCGGTCGCGTCGACCATGGCGATCACCACCGCGGTCGGGCGGTCGGGGTCCATCCGCAGGTGCGGCCGGACCCCGACGCGTCGCAGTTCGGCGGCGTGCCACTCGCCGGTGTCGAAGCCGACCCGGGTCAGGATCCGGACGTCGGCGCCCAGATGGGCGGCCCAGGAGGCCGTGTTGGCCCCCGAGCCGCCCGGGCGCAGCACGATGTCGGCGGCGGTGTCGGTGCCGAGGGCCAGCCCGGCCAGGGCCGGTCCCCCGTGAAGTGCGACGACATCGGTGACCACGTCACCGATGACCAGCAGGCCCGTTCCGGTCACGACGTCCTCAGTTTCCCCGGCTCCACGACGCCGCGATCTGCCCGGCGACGCGGACGTTGCCTCGTACGGCGGCCAGGTTCGCCTCGAGCGAGGCGCCGTCGGTGCCCCTCACCAGATACTCCAGGAGGAACGGGGTGATGGCCTGACCGGTGATCTTCTGCTGGTCGGCCGCGGCCAGGGCCTCGGCGAGGACCCGGTCGTGCAGGGCGGGGTCGAGCTGGTCGGCCGTCGGCACCGGGTTGGCCACGATCAGCGCGGTCTCCGGGCCGCCCAGCGCGTCCTGGGCCCGCATGATCCCCGCGGCCTCGGCCGGGGTCTCGATCCGCCAGTCGACCGGCTCGCCCGAGGTGTGCAGGTAGAAGCCGGGGAACTCGTCGGTGCGGAAGCCGGCGACGCTGACGCCGCGGGTCTCCAGCCGCTGCAGCGTGGCGGGGACGTCCAGGATCGACTTCACGCCCGCGCAGACGACGGTGATGCGGGTACGGCTCAGCATGTCGAGGTCGGCCGACTCGTCCTGGCTTTCGGTCCATCCGCGGTGCACACCGCCGAGACCACCGGTCGCGAAGATCCGGATGCCCGCTCGGGCGGCCAGGAACGAGGTCGCCGAGACCGTGGTCGCCCCGCTGGCCTTCAGCGCGGCGGCCGCGGGCAGGTCACGAAAGCCCAGCTTGCGCAGGCCCGGCTCGGTGGCGATTCGCTTGAGCTCGTCCGGGGTCAGACCGACGTGCGCAACGCCGTCCAGCACCGCGATCGTCGCGGGCACGGCCCCCGCCTCGCGGACGATCTCCTCCAGTTCGACCGCGACCTCCAGGTTGCGGGGCTGGGGCAGGCCGTGCGAGATGATCGTGGATTCGAGTGCCACGATCGGGGCGCCCTGCGCCAATGCTTCGGCCACCTCGTCGGAGGGGCGGAGCACGCTGTCGATGGGCTGCTGGGTGGTACGCATGAGCGGGTTCTGTCTCCTCGTCCGGGCCGTCGGTCGCCCTTATGGAACGATGTAAATGGGATCGCCTGTTCCAAAGGTGCACGTTACGGGGGTTGTCAGGAGACGTCCACTTGAAGATCAGCCGACGATGACCACCCCGAGCAGTGAGATCACGCCGATGACCGCCGTGGCCATCCCACCCAGCAGCAGTGATCGGCCGCCGCGTGCCAGCTCCCTGATGTTGACGCCCGTCCCCAGCCCGAAGAGTGCCGCGGCGAGTAACAATCCCGTCACCTGCGGCAGCACCTGGGTGACCCCCGCGGGCACGACGCCCGCGCTCCGCACGATCACCATCGTGATGAATCCCGCCACGAACAGGGGCATCACCGGTGGACGCCGTCCCGCTTCCACCGCCGGGGAGCCCGGCGCGGACGGCACGGACGGGCGAGCGACCTCCGCGCGGCGGAGGGCGGCGGAGGTCAGTGCCACGATCGGGGCCAGCAGGATGACCCGGGCCAGCTTGACCACCACCGCGCTCGCCAGCACTCCGGCGCCGGCCGCCGCGCCGATGGCCGCCACCTGGGCGACCTCATGGACCGAGGCGCCGGTCCACATGCCGAACTGGTGCTCGGTCAGGCCGAGCAGCCGCGCGAGCGGGGGCAGCGCGACGATAGAGGCGCTGCCGTACAGGACCACCACGCTGACCGCGCTCGCCACGTCGTCGTCGTCGCTGCCGGCCACCTCGTGCATGGCGGCCACGGCCGCGGCCCCGCACACCGACACCCCGGTCGCGATGAGCAGCGACCTGCGGGGGTTGACCCCGAGGCGTCCTCCGAGCCACCGCGTGACCAGGAACGTGCCCCCGGTGGCGACGGCGATCACCGTGAGCGCCCGCCAGCCCAGGGCGAGCACCTCCGGCAGAGCGATCTGCAGTCCGAGCAGCACGATCGCCAGCCGGAGCAGCCGGCGACTCACGAACCGCAGGCCCGGGCGCAGTGATCGGTGCAGCCCCCCGAGGTTGGTGAGTGCCACGCCGCAGACCACCGCGACGACGGCGGGGCTCACTCCCGGCATGATCCGGCTCAGTGACGTCGACAGGATCACCACGGCCACCGCCGCGCCCAGGCCGGGTGCGAGGGCGCCGATCGCCGCCGCCGCGCGCTCCGGCGTCCCCGGCGGCGGACCGGGCGGCGGATCGGGAGGCGTGGCGTCGCCGGAGGATGGGCCCGCGCCCGGCTCACGGGCCCCGGCTGAGACATGCCTTTTCGCGATATGTCCGGTAAAAGCGGAGCGCGGGGTTATGGCCATAAGCTGAGTGTTCGCCAGGACGGGCGCGGCCAGTAGCCGTCATCTCCCTGTGAGGTCATAGCCTAGGGCTATGAGCGAGTTGCCCGATCTCGGGTCCCTGCGGTTGCTCGTCGACGTCGATCGGCTGGGAAGCCTCGGCCAGGCGGCCCGGGCGGCGGGAATCGCCCAGCCGTCGGCGAGCAAGCGGATCGCACTGCTGGAACGCCGCCTCGGGCTGCCCCTGCTGGAGCGCACCCCGCGCGGCTCCACGCTCACCCCGCAGGGCGTGATGGTCTCGGCCTGGGCGACACAGGTGCTGGCGGCGGCCGAGGAGCTGATGCGCGGCGCGGAGGCGGTACGGCACGGCCGGGCGGCCCACCTGCACATCGCGGCCAGCATGACCGTGGCCGAATACCTGCTGCCGCGCTGGCTGGGGGAGTTGCAGAACCGCGAGCCCCAGATCCAGGTCGGGCTGGACGTGCAGAACTCCGCCGAGGTGGCGAGGCTGGTCAGCGGTGGAATCGAGCTCGGTTTCGTGGAGGGGCCCTCGGTCCCGCCGGGGCTGACCTCCCGGGTGGTGGCCACCGACCGGCTCGTCGTGGTGGTCGCTCCGAACCATCCCTGGGCGCGTCGCCGCACCGCGCTGCTGGCCGCCGAGCTCGCCGCCACCCCGCTGGTCGTCCGAGAGCGGGGCTCCGGCACCCGCGAGACCCTGGACCGCGCGCTGACCGGTCACGCCGCCGCCGCGCCCCGGCTGGAGCTCGGTTCCAACACCGCCGTCAAGGGAGCCGCGCGCGAAGGCGCCGCCCCCGCCGTGCTCAGCGGTTACGCCGTGGAGGCCGAACTGGCCACCGGCCGCCTGGCCGAGGTGCCCACCCGGGGCATCGACCTCGAACGCCGCCTGCGGGCGGTCTGGCGGCGGGGCCGTACTCCCACCGGTCCCGCCGCCACCCTCCTGAAGATCACCCTGTCCGGGGCGCGGGAGTGAACGGGAGACACCGGCGTGCGGGGCCGCACCATAGACCGATTTATCGGCTTCGCTATATGGTGCGTGACATGGTGTTGATTGACGCGTCAAGTGTGCTCTGTCCGGAGCCGCACTGGCAGACCGGTCTATGACCTGCGGGGTCCCCCTCACTCTGTCACGTCCTCACCTCGTCCCCGGGATGTCCCGTGTTTCGTTCTCGCTATGACGTCGTGATCGCCGGAGGCGGTCACAACGGCCTGGTCGCCGCCGCCTATCTCGCCCGCGCCGGCCGCAGGGTGCTCGTCCTGGAACGCCTCGACCACGTGGGCGGCCTCGCCGTGTCGGCGCAGGCCTTCCCCGGGGTCGAGGCCCGGCTGTCGCGTTACTCGTACCTGGTCAGCCTGCTGCCCGCCAAGGTCGTGGCCGATCTCGGGCTCAAGGTCGAGCTGCGCCGGCGCCGATACGCCTCCTACACGCCCGCCGGGGACACCGGCCTGCTGGTGGACAACGAGGACGCCGGCCGCACCGCCGCCTCCTTCGCCCGGGTCACCGGCGGAACGGCCGATCTGGAGGCCTGGCGTCGCTTCTACGCGATGACCGCCGAGGTGGCCGAGCGGATCGCGCCGACCCTGCTGGAGCCGCTCATGGACCGGGCGGCGATGCGGGACCTCGTCGGCGGACACGCATGGCGGGAGCTGTTCGAGCGCCCGATCGGCGAGGTCGTGGACGAGTGGTTCGCCAACGACACCGTGCGCGGCGTGGTGCTCACCGACGCTCTGATCGGCACCTTCGCCGACCCCTCCGACCGGAGTCTGCTGGCCAACCGCTGCCTGCTCTACCACGTGATCGGGGACGGGACCGGCGACTGGAACGTCCCCGTCGGCGGCATGGGCGCCGTCTCCGGCGGTCTCGCCGACGCCGCGCGCGCGGCCGGAGCCGAGATCCTGACCGGGGCCGAGGTCGTCGTCGTCGATCCCTCGGGCGAGGTCACCTTCCGCGACGAGGGCGGAGAGCACACGGTCCGGGGAGAGCGGATCCTGGCCAACGTGCCGCCCGCCGTGCTCACCCGCCTGCTGGGGGCGGGCGATCTCACGCCCGAGGGCGCCCAGCTCAAGGTGAACATGGTGCTGTCCAGGCTGCCCCGGCTCAGGGACGCCGAGGTGGACCCGGTGGCGGCCTTCAGCGGCACCTTCCACATCAACGAGGGCCGTGACCAGCTCGCCGAGGCCTACGCGCAGGCCTCGGCCGGCCGTATCCCGCACCTGCCCCCGGCCGAGGTCTACTGCCACTCGCTCACCGACCCGTCCATCCTCGGCGCCGACCTGCGCGCCGCCGGGGTCCAGACGATGACGCTGTTCGGCCTGCACATGCCCGCCCGGCTGTTCCGCGAGGACCCGGCCGGGGCGCGTGAGGCCGCGTTGCGGGCCACGCTGGCCTCGGTCGACCGGGTGCTCGCCGAACCGATCGAGGACTGCCTGCTGCGCGCCCCCGACGGAAGCCTCTGCCTGGAGGTCAAGACCCCGATCGACCTGGAGAAGGAGGCGGGCCTGCCCGGCGGCCACATCTTCCACCGCGACCTGTCCTGGCCGTACGGCGAGCCGGGCAAGTGGGGTGTGGAGACCGCCTTCGAGCGCATCCTGCTCTGCGGCGCGGGCGCCCGGCGCGGCGGTGGCGTCAGCGGCATCCCCGGTCACAACGCCGCGATGGCCCTGCTGACCTGAGCCGCGCCGACCCGAGTTCGGCCGCGACGGCCCTACCGGCCTGAGCCGCGCCGCGACGGCCCTGCCGGCCTGAGCCGCGCCGCGATGGCCCCGCGCCACGGCCCGGCCTGGCCGGACGGTCCTACCGGTCAGAGGCCCCGCGCCGCGGCCCGGCCCGGCCTGGCCTGGCCTGATGGTCCTACCGGTCCGAGATCAGCCGGGTCGCCACGGTCATCGCCGTCGTGGCCCGTTCCTCGTCGGTCAGGTCCAGCCCGACCAGGAACGGGCCGCTGCCCAGGATGAGCGCGATCACCGCGAGCCGGGCCTCGAACTGCTGCACGGCCCCGTCCTCGGGCGAGCTCAGCACCGACACCATCGTCAGCATGCGTTCCTGCATCTGCGCCCCGGCCGGCAGATCGGACATGGCGGCCTGATTGACCTGGGCGAAACGGATGAGCGGCCGCCACTGGTCGTTCAGCAGCGCCGCGATCCTGTCCAGGACCTCCGCACGGGCCCGGCGAGTGCGGGGCTGGGCGGCGGCCCACTCGACGAGCTCGTCGATCGAGGCGTTCAGGTCCTCGATGACGCTGGAGAGGATCCATCCGATGGCCGCGCTGTCGCCCGCGCCCGTCTCCGAGGAGGAACGGCAGGCGCGGGCGAGGTTCCAGCAGGGCCAGTTCATCGACATGGACCCGCCCCTGCACGACGTCTACCGGCGGATGCTCATCCCCGAGTTCAGCGTCCGGCGGATCAGGGAGATGCGTCCGGCCATCCAGGAGATCGTCGACCGGCTCCTCGACGACATGCTCGAACAGGGCACCTCCGCCGATCTCGTCGAGACGTTCGGGCTGGCCGTGCCGTCGCTGGTGATCTGCCGTCTGCTCGGCGTGCCGTACGCCGACCGCGACTTCTTCCAGTCCAGGACCCGCAGGATGGTCGGCGCCGCCCCGGAAGCCCCGCAGGACTCCATGAACGCGGCCATGGAGATCTGGCACTACCTCGACGGCCTGATCACCGAGGCCGAACGCGAGCCCGGTGACAACCTCGTCGGGCGGCTGGTGACCGCGCGGCGGGAAAGCGGCGAACTCTCCCACGACGCCCTGGTCGGCATGACGTTCCTGCTGCTGGTGGCCGGGCACGAGACCACCGCGAACATGATCCCGCTGGGCGTCCTGTCGCTGCTGCGCGACCCCGGGCAGCTGGCCGGGCTGCGCGCCGACCCCGGCGGCTGGCCTCTCGCGGTGGAGGAGCTGCTGCGCTTCCACTCGATCGTGGACTGGATCGCCTTCGACCGGGTCGCGACCGAGGACATGAAGATCGGCGGCCAGGCCGTACGGGCGGGGGAGGGCCTCTTCGTGCTCGGCGCCTCGGCCAACCGCGACCCGCGGGCCTTCGAGCGTCCCGACGAGCTCGACCTGCGGCGCGGCGCCCGCAACCACGTGGCGTTCGGGTACGGCGTGCACCAGTGCCTCGGGCAGAACCTGGCCCGTGCCGAGCTGGAGATCGCCTACCGGACCCTCTTCGAGCGGATCCCCGGCATGCGCGTCGTGGGGGAGGTCGAGGAGCTCCCGTTCAAGTACGGCGGCCCGATCTTCGGCCTGCACGCGCTCCCGGTGGCCTGGTAGGGCGTGCGGTGCGCCGCGCCCGCCCCGGGCCCTCACCTCGGACGAACTCCGCCGAGGACGTTCATGGGGTTCTCATCATGAGCCTCTAGCGTTGGGGGCATGGGTGACGGTGAGGCGGCGCGGGTGCTGGTCGTTGACGACGAACCCGCGCTCAGGGAGGCGCTGCAGAGCAGCCTGGAGTTCGAGGGCTACCGGGTCGGCCTGGCCTGCGACGGCCAGGCCGCACTGGAGGTCCTGGAGCGCAAGCCGTACGACCTGGTCCTGCTCGACGTGATGATGCCCCGGCTCGACGGCCTGACGGCCTGCCGCAGGCTCCGGACGGCCGGCAACCACGTGCCGGTGCTCATGCTCACCGCCCGCGACGCCGTGGGCGACCGGGTGTCCGGGCTGGACGCGGGGGCCGACGACTACCTGGTCAAGCCGTTCGAGCTGGACGAGCTGCTGGCCCGGGTCAGGGCGCTGCTACGGCGTGGCGCCCTGAACAGGCCCGCCGCCGGCGACGACGGCGTGCTCGTCCACGGGGATCTGCGGATGGACACCGCCAGTCGCGAGGTCACCCGCGCCGGTGAGCCGCTGGAGCTGACCAGGACCGAATACCTGCTGCTGGAGCTGTTCATGGCCCACCCCCGCCAGGTGCTCACGCGTGAACAGATCCTCAGCGAGGTGTGGGGCTTCGACTTCGAGCCGTCCTCCAACTCCCTCGACGTCTACGTCATGTATCTGCGCCGCAAGACCGAGACCGCCGGGCGCCCTCGGCTGATCCACACCGTCCGGGGCGTCGGCTACGTGCTGCGGACCTCCCCTTGAGGCGCCGCCGCTCCCTGCGCTCCCGGCTCACCGCCCTGATCACGGTGGCCGTGACCCTGGCCATCGCCGCCTGCGCCGGAACGTGCTGGCTCATCGTCCGTGACCAGCTCTACGCCCAGGTGGAGCGGACCCTCCAGGGACCCCCGAGGGGAGGACCGCCCGGACAGGGCCCGAAGGACCGGGACGCGTCCAGGATTCTCGAGATGTGCGCCTCCGGGCGGACCTCCCCCGCCGGGGGCGACGGGCTGCGGTCTTTCGTGCCCCTGGTGCAGCTGGTCTACCCCGACGGCCGGCGGTGCGTGCTGGGCCAGACGGCGGTCGCGGTGACCGAGGCCGACAGGGCGGTGGCCGCCGGCGGACCGGGGCGGGCCGGACTGCGCGACGGCGTCACCGACACCGGCGACCCGGTGCTGGTGCGCACCGAGAACATCGCGCCCGGCGTCGCGATGATGGAGGCGCGGTCGCTGACCCAGATCGAGTCGACGCTGACCTGGCTGGCCGCGATCCTGGCGGTGGTCGCCGCGCTCGGCGTGCTGGGCGCGGCCCTGGCGGGCCTGCTCATCTCCCGTACGGCGCTGCGCCCGGTCGGCCGTCTGACCGAGGCCGTCGAGCACGTCGCCAGGACCGAGGACCTCGACACCAGGATCCCGGTCGAGGGCACCGACGAGATCGCCAGGCTCGGCGCCTCGTTCAACGCGATGACCACCGCGCTGGCCGGATCCCGCGAGCGCCAGCGGCGGCTGATCGCCGACGCCGGGCACGAACTGCGCACCCCGCTCACCAGCCTGCGCACCAACATCGACCTGCTGCTGCGCAGCGAGAACGCCGGCCGCCCGCTCGACCCGGAGCCCAAACGCAGGCTGCTGGGCAACCTCAAGGCCCAGTTCGAGGAGATGTCCACGCTCGTCGGGGACCTGCTCCAGCTCTCGCGCTCGGAGGACGAGCACGAGCCGCACGTCGAGTTCGCCTTTCACGACGTGGTCGAGTCGGCCGTGCGCAGAGCCCGGCTCCGCGCCCCCGAAACCCCCATGGAGGTCGGTCTCGACCCCTGGCACGTCCACGGCGACCAGGCCGCCCTGGAAAGGGCCGTGGTGAACCTGCTGGACAACGCGGTGAAGTTCTCCCAGGGGCCGGTGACCGTACGGCTGCGCGGGGGCGAGCTGACGGTCCGGGACCGCGGCCCGGGCATCCCGCGGGACGAGCTGCCGTACGTGTTCGACCGGTTCTGGCGGTCGTCCTCGGCCCGCAGCATGCCCGGCTCGGGGCTGGGGCTGGCCATCGTGGCGCAGGCCGTACGAGACGCCGGGGGACAGATCGCTCTGGAGAACGCCGCCGGCGGCGGGACCCTCGCCCGGATGCGCCTGCCCGGCTCTCCCGATCGACGCTGACCTCGCCGCCCGCAAATCCCCATATACAGCCATTTACAAGAGGTCTCGGCCATCCTGGGAGCCCTCCGGTTTTCTCACCGGGTGTTAATGATCGCCTCAGGTTCACTCAAGGTCGCCTGGCGAGCCTGGGGTCATGAGAGATCCGAGTCCTCACCCATGGGGGGAAGCGTGAAGCAGTTGACGGCACCGCCACGCACCCGACTGGTCGAGATCGTCGTTCCGGTGCACAACGAGCAGCCGGTGCTCGCCGAGAGCGTCCGCCGCCTGCACGCCTACCTCACGGGCACCTTCCCGTACGGCTTCCGCATCACGATCGCCGACAACGCCAGCACCGACGCGACCTGGCAGGTCGCCACCGGCCTCGGCCGCGAGCTGCCGCACGTGCGTGCCGTCCACCTCGACGCCAAGGGCCGGGGACGGGCGCTGCGCCGGGTCTGGTCCGAAAGCGACGCCGACGTGGTCAGCTACATGGACGTGGATCTGTCCACCGACCTGGACGCCTTCCTGCCGCTGGTGGCCCCGCTGCTGTCGGGCCATAGCGACCTGGCCATCGGCACCCGGCTGTCCAAGGGCGCGAACGTGGTGCGCGGCCCGAAACGGGAGCTCATCTCGCGGACCTACAACCTGCTGCTGCGCTCGACGATGGGCGCCGGATTCTCCGACGCCCAGTGCGGGTTCAAGGCCGCCCGCACCGAGATCGCCCAGGCGCTGCTGCCCGCGGTCGAGGACGAGGAGTGGTTCTTCGACACCGAGCTACTGCTCCTCGCCGAGCGGCACGGCCTGCGCATCCACGAGGTGCCGGTCGACTGGGTGGACGACCCCGACAGCCGGGTGGACATCGTCAGGACGGCCCTGGACGATCTGCGGGGGATGGCCAGAGTGGCGCGCAAGACCCTGGCGGGCGCGGCCCGGATCCCGGTGCCGCCGCGTGTCCAGAAGGCCAGGCTGCCCGCAGGCATGGCCCGCCAGCTGCCCAGCTTCGCCGTCATCGGCGTGATCAGCACCCTGGCGCATCTGGTCCTGTTCGTGGCCCTGCGGCTGGTGGTGCCCGCCGTGGCCGCCAACGCCCTGGCCCTGCTCGTCACCGCCGTCGCCAACACCGCCGCCAACCGCCGCTTCACCTTCGGCGTCACCGGCCGCGCCGGAGCCCTCCGCCACCAGCTCGAAGGCGGCCTGGCCTTCCTCATCGGCCTCCTGCTGAGCACCGGTGGCCTGGCGCTGCTCGACCACCTCGTCCCCGAAGCCTCCGCCACCGCCGAGTCGGCCGCGGTCATCGCCACCAACGCCCTGGCCACCCTGGTCCGCTTCCTGCTGCTGCGCGTGTGGGTCTTCCACCCCCGCCGCACGAAGGAGACCACCCGATGACCTCCCACCCGATGACCTCCCACACCATGACCTCCCACACCCCCGGCCCGTCCGTTTCCCCGGCCGCCGGCGCGCCCGGCGCCCCGTGCTGGGCACGGCCCGGCCTGTGGGGCGTACTCGCGCTGGCGGCCGTCCTCTACCTGTGGGCCCTCGGGCGCAACGGCTACGCCAACGGCTACTACTCCGCCGCGATCCTGTCCGGCACCCAGAGCTGGAAGGCGTTCTTCTTCGGCGCCCTGGACTCCGGGTCCTTCATCACCGTGGACAAGCCGCCGTTCGCGCTGTGGGTGATGGGGGTGTCCGCGCGGGTCTTCGGGTTCGGGACGTGGAGCATGCTCCTGCCCCAGGCCGTCGCGGGCGTCGCCGCCGTCGGCGTGGTCCACTCGGCCGTACGGCGGGCGCTGCCCGGCACGCCCGGCCACGCCGCGGGGCTGCTCGCCGCGCTGGTGATGACGCTGACCCCGATCACGGTCGCCATCAACCGGGACAACAACCCCGACACCGTCCTCGTCCTGCTCCTGGTGCTGGCCGCCTGGTTCTGCCAGGAGGCGATCCGCACCGGCCGCACGCGCACCCTCGTCCTGTCGGCCGCCCTCGTCGGGCTGGCCTTCAACACCAAGATGCTCCAGGCCTACCTGGTGCTTCCGGCTTTCGCCCCGGTCTACCTGGCCATGGCCCCCGGCACGATGCCACGCCGCCTCGGCCGGCTGCTCGTCGCGGGCGCCGCGCTGGCGCTCTCCAGCGCCTGGTGGATGGTGATCGTGGACCTGTGGCCCGCCTCCAGCCGCCCCTACATCGGAGGCAGCACCGACAACTCCGTCCGGGACCTGGTCATCGGCTACAACGGCCTCGGCCGGATCTTCGGCGGCGAACGCGGCGGCTTCGGCGGGGGAGGCGGCGGCTTCGGCGGTGAGTCGGGGGCCGGACGCCTGTTCAACGAGGTCATGGCCGGGCAGATCTCCTGGCTGCTGCCCTTCGCCGCGATCGCCCTGGTCTCGGGACTGCTGCCGGCCGCTCGCCGCTTCCCGCGCGGCACCCGCGTGGCCCTGCTGCTGTGGGGCGGCTGGCTGGCGGTCCACTACGTGGTGTTCAGCTTCTCCAGCGGCACCTTCCACCCCTACTACTCCACCGCCATGGCGCCGGCCGTCGCCGCCCTGACCGGGCTCGGCGGGGTGTTGATGTGGCAGGCCTACCGGGAGTCCCGGGCGTGGTCGTGGGCGCTGCCGGCGGCCATCGCGATCACCGGCGCCTGGGCCTTCACGGTGCTCTGCCGTACTCCGGACTTCGCGCCCTGGCTGGCCTGGACGGTGGCCGCGGTGACGGTGGTCGCGGCGGCAGGGCTGGTCGCGGCCCGGCTCGGCCGGCGTCCACGGCGGCGGATCGCCGTGATCGCCCTGCTCGCCGGACTGGCCGGGGGACTGGCCGGTCCCACCGCCTACGCCCTGACCCCGCTGGGCTCGTCGGTCAACGGGACCAACCCCACCGCGGGGCCTGAGGCAGGCGGCGGCTTCGGCGGCATGCGAGGTCCCGGCGGCATGCCGGGCAGGCTTCCCGAAGGCTTCCCCGCCGGCCGGGGCGCTCTGCCCGAAGGCTTCCCGGCGAGCCCTCCCGAAGGCCTCCCCGGTGGAACCCGGCCCAACGGACCCGATGGCATGCCGGGCGGGGTGCGCGGCGGCCCGGGCGAAGCCGTGGACCAGAAGATGATCGACTACCTGAGGAAGAACCAGGGGGGCGCGAGCTGGCTGGTGGCGGTGAGCAGCGCGCAGAGCGCTTCGTCGATCATCCTGTCCACCCGTCTGCCGGTCATCGCCATGGGCGGCTTCACCGGCGGCGACCCGGCGATGACCGTGGACCGGCTCAAGGAGCTCATCTCCTCGGGACGGCTCAGGTATCTGCTGCCGGGCGGTGGCCGGGGCGGTCCCAGCGGCGGCTTCGCCGGCGGCTCCGAGGTGAGCGCGTGGGTGCAGGCCAACTGCACCGTGGTCGCCCCCTCGGAGTACGGCGGCAGCGATGGCGACAGTGGTGGCGGCAGTGGTGGCGACAGCGGCCGGTCCCTCTACCGCTGCGGATGACCCGCGCCGGTACGGTCTCACCGCTGTAGTCTTGCGCCGTGCAAAGCGGAGGGGCGCGCGGCAGCCGCGCAGACCAGGCGGACCACCGGCGCGCGGAACTGCTCGAAGCCGCCCGGCGGGTCGTGCTCGAACGCGGGCTCGCCAGCACCCGCGTCGCCGACATCGCCAGGGCGACCAACGTGAGCGGGGGCCTGATCCACTACCACTTCGCCACCAAGGACGATCTCATCACCGAGATGCTCCGCAGCACCAGCGAGTCGGAGGTCCAGCGGCTGAGGGAGATCGCCTCGGAGCCGGGGACCGCCGTCGAGCGGCTGGATCGCGTCCTGCGCTTCTACATCCCGGCCTCTCGGTCCGACCAGAGCTGGATCCTCTGGCTCGACGCCTGGGCCGTCGGGGTGCGCGAGGCGCACGTCCGGACCATCCTGCTGGAGCTGGAGGGCGCCTGGATCGAGATCCTGGCCGAGGTGATCGCCGGTGGTGTGACCGGGGGAGAGTTCGTCTGCGACGACCCCCAGGGGGCAGCCGAGCGGATCGACGGCATGCTCGACGGCCTGGTCGTCCGCTACACTCTGCACGCCGGAAACATGTCCCGCGCCCGGCTCCTGCACCACGCCCGGGTCGCCGCCGCCCGGGAGGTCGGCCTCGACGCGGCGGTCTTCCCCGCCTGAGTCTCCGCGGAGGGCTCCGCCCCTCGGGCGGCGGACCCGGAGCTCAGGCCGGCAGTGCCGCGAGCAGGAAGGCCAGCCGCGCGGCGGCGTCCTCGATGTTGTCGGTGCTGCCCAGCCGGTAACCCCACGAGGTGATGAAACCGCCGTCCTGGGAACAGGTCACGGTCTCGACCAGTGTGCTGCTGAAGCGATTGCGGACGCACACGTAAGCAGGGTCTCCGAACGACATCCTCTGCACCGACAGGTCGGCGTGTCGCCGCGTCTCAGTGGCGAACCTCTCCAGACAAGACAGCGTGTCCAGCATCGTGCGTCACCTCCGTCTCGACAGAGAATTGCACGATCTTGGGAGGTTAATCAAGCAATTGCGGGGATTAATCCGCGGATTGTTTCGCGAAGTCCTCCAGCACCCGGACGATCACCGATCTGGCCTCGTCCCGGAAGGCCGCGACCTCACAGAACTCCTCGAATGCGCGCTCGTAGAAGGTGACGTCCTCCGGGTCGCGCAGAACCAGGTCGCGGGTCCTCGTCGGCACCGCGACCTGGTCGCTGTCATAGATCCAGAAGCCGTTGAGCAGGGCGGAGGGGAGCGGAGCCTCGAAGGGGACCACCCCGAACTCCACGTTCGGCAGCGCGGTCACGGCGAGCAGCCGGTCGAGCTGGCCGCGCATGACGTCCAGCGGGGCCAGGCGGTAACGCAGCACGGCCTCGGGCAGGATGAAGCGGAACCGCTTGCTCTGGTCGTAGAGGATCTCCTGGCGCTGCATGCGCACCCGGATGGCGGCGTCGATCTCGTCGGGCGCGTTGTAGAGGCGTTTGATCCGGGTGAAGATGCTGCGGGCGTACTCGGTGGTCTGCAGCAGGCCGATGACCACTCCCGGCTCGAACACCCGAAACAGCGAGGTCCGCATCTCCAGGTCGCGGATGTCCTCCTGGAGCGCGGCCAGCCCGCTGCGGTGCCGCTGCCGCCAGGAGTCCTGGCGCTCCAGCAGCCCCGAGGCCTGCTCGATCAGCTCCTCGACGACCTCGGGGGCGGCCTGGACGGCCCGCCCCCACTGGGTGATGTCGTCCTCCGTGGCGGTCTGGCGGGCGTTCTCGATCCGGGAGACCTTGGAAGCCTGCCACTTCAGCCGTTCGGCCAGCTCCTTGCCGGACAGGTGGGCCGCCTCGCGCAACTGCCTGAGCTGCACGCCCAGATCGGCCCTGACCTGCTGGAACCCGCTCACCCGATCTCCTTCACCAGCCGTGTGGGCGCCGGCTTCGCCGTTCTTGCCGGCTCGTCCGTTCCGCGCGCTCACGCGCCTTCCCGCACGGTGCGCATGAGGTTAGACCGGGTGGGCCGGTCATGCCATAGGGGTCTCCCCAATCGTGATCAATATTTACAGGAGAACCCGACGGGCGATGTCCACAAGAAGCTCTCTGGGGACCTCGATTGCGGTTTCACCATCCAGAACGTGGCGGAGATCGGACAGCGCCTCGGCGTCGGTGACATGCAGACCCTGCACGACGATGGTGCCGCGGTCGGTCTCGTAGAGGGAGGGACAGGCGCCCGCCTCCGAAGTGGAGCCAAGAAACCGCAAACGCATGATTGATTCCTTCCCCGATCCAACCTCATGTTGCAATTGCGAGCAATCCTAGAGTTCGGAAGGTTGCAGGAAGGTTTCGACATCCTAAATACGCATATTTCGCCCATCAAGAAGGGGGCGGCGGGAGGATCGCGTGTCGGGGCGACGCACGCGGAGCGCCCTCACATGAAGCTCCGGGCGCGGGCGAACAGGCTCAGCGCGGTCGCGTGGAGAAGGTCTCCGATGTCCTTGGGGGCCATGCCCGCGCACGCGCGGGCATGGGTGCCCTCCAGAATGATGCCGAGCTTGAAACAGGCCAGCACCGTGTACCAGTCGATGGCCGAGGTGTCCCGGTCGGACAGGGCCGTGTAGCACTCGACGATCTCCTTGACGGCGGGCAGTCCGGCGATCCCGGGAGTGCCGCCGACGAGCGTGCCCCCGCCGTCCGGGGCGGGCCAGGTGGCCAGCAGCCATCCGAGGTCCAGCAGGGGGTCTCCGACCGTGCACATCTCCCAGTCGACGATCGCGGCGACCCTGGGCCCGTCGTAGGCGAACATCAGGTTGGCCAGGTGGTAGTCCCCGTGCATGACCCCGGGGGAGAAGACCCGCGGCCTGTTGCGCTCCAGCCAGCCGGCCGTCTGGGTCAGGCCGGGGATCTCGGGCCCCGGATACCCGTCGAGCGCCGAGTAGGTCTCCAGCTCGCCCGTCCACCGGGGCACCTGCCGCTCCAGGAATCCCTCGGGCCGGCCGAAGCCGTCGAGCCCGCCGTGGTCCACCCGGCCGAGCTCGGCCAGCGCCAGGGCGGCTTCGAGGCCCATCCGATGGCGGATCGCCGGGTCGCCGGCGTGCGGCTCGGGCAGTCCGACGGTGGCGTTGAACCCCCGGACCGGCTCCATCAGATAGAAGACCGCGCCGGACATGACCGTCTCGTCCGTGCAGGCCGCGATGAGCCGAGGCGCCGCCACCGGGGTGTCCCGGAGCATCGCGAGCACCCGCGCCTCCCGGCGCAGCACCTCGTTGCTCCTGGCCCGCGGATGCAGAGGCGGCCTGCGCAGCACATAGGACGCCCCACCCCGGTCGAAACGCACCATGATGTTCTGGGTCCCGCCGGCCACCGGCTCCACCCGCTCGAACGCCCCGGCCGGCAGCCCCTGCTCGTCCATCCACGCACCCAGCGCGTCGAAGTCGATCGCGCGGACATCGATGTGCGTGGAGGTCATCCGTTCACCTTAACCGAATTATGTTCTGTCAGGGCGAATGTATGATCCCCGACCTCCGGGGTCAAGGGTTCCCGCCCCGGCGCTCGGTGCGACGAACTCTCCGGGCCCCGGCCCGCCGTACGGCACCTGCCCATCCTGTACGGCGACGCTCCCGTACGGCAATGCCCGGCCGCCACGGCGGTGCGGGCACCCGGTGCGGAAGACCGACGTGGAAGACCGGTGCGGGCGGCCGGTGCGGGCGGCCGGTGTGGAAGGCCGGCGCGGGAGGTCACAGAAGGGAGCGGGGGATGTCGGCCCGCCGGGCGCGCAGTTCCTCGCCGAGGGCCTTGGCCTGGGCGTCGAGGCGAGGACTGGCGGCCACGCCCCTGCCGAGAAGGCCGTGGACGACGAAGTTGAGGGCGTGGAGGTTGGGAAGGTCGAAGCGTTCGATCTCCAGGCCGGCGGTGGCCGGGAGGAGCTCCCTGAGCCGCTCGACCGTGAGATGACCCGACAACCACGCGAACTGCTCGGCCGTGCGGACCCAGACGCCAAGGTTGGCGTTTCCCCCCTTGTCCCCCGACCGGGCACCCACGATCGTGCCCAGCGGGGCCCGTACGACCGGCCCGCCCGCCACGGGTCCCGGTCCGTCCCGCCCCGCCTCCGGCCATCTCGTCTCCGGTCGCCCCGCCTCCGGCCATCTCGTCTCCGGTGAGCCGACCGGCGCCGCCCGGCCGGCCGCCGGATGCCCGCCGCCGGGCTCCTGCCCGCCGGCCGCCCGGTCCGGGGACTCCCGGCCGCCGGTCTGCGGGATGTCGAGCTCCCGGCCGTCGAGCCAGGCACGTGCCCGGACCGTCTCCGCCGGGACGAGGGTCGGCCAGTAGACGCCGTAGGGAGAGGCGTCACCGGGAGGGGTGAGGCCGTAGAAGCCGGGATAGCTGGCCAGGCCCGTCTCGACCACGGCGGAGGAGAAGGCACGCCCGGCCTTTCGCCGGTCGGCGTCCATCACGGTGATGCGCAGCAGGGCGGTGTCACCGAGCGGGGTGAGCTCGACGTGGACCTGGTCGAAGCGGTCCCTGGGCACCCGGGACCAGATGGCCTCCTGCGCGAGCCGGGCCTTGGCCTCGATCTCCAAGCCGGTCAGAACCATGGTCATGGTGTTGCGGTAGCCGCCCACGTAGTTGACGGCGACCTTCAGCGTGTCCGGCGGGGCCTCGCCGCGAACCCCGGAGATCCGAACCCGGTCCGGTCCCTGCTGCTCCAGGCGGATCGTGTCGAAGCGCGCCACCACATCGGGTCCCGGATAGCGCGGCGAGGCGATCTCGTACAGCAGCTGCGCGGTGACCGTGCCCACCGAGACCAGCCCTCCCGTCCCGGGGTGTTTGGTGATCACGCTGGACCCGTCGGGCTCCAGCTCCACCAGCGGGAACCCGCAGTGCGCCAGATCGGGCACCTCGCCGAAGAACGCGTAGTTGCCGCCGGTGGCCTGGCAGCCGCACTCGATGACGTGCCCGGCCACCACCGAGCCGGCCAGCGCGTCGTGATCGCCGGGCCGCCAGCCGTACCGCCAGATTCCCGGGCCGGTGACCAGTGCGGCGTCCGTGACGCGGCCGGTCACCACCACGTCCGCCCCGGCGGACAGGGCGGCGGCGATCGGCCGGCCCCCCAGGTAGGCGTTGGCGGTCAGCGGCGCCGCGGGCAGTTTCTCCCCGGTGTCCAGGTTCGGTGCGTCGCCCAGATCGTGCCCGGACAGGTCGTCGCCGGTGACGTGCGCGACCCTCACCGTCAGCCCCAGCCGGTCGGCCAGCTCGGCCACCGCCTCGGCGCACCCGGCCGGATCCAGCCCGCCCGCGTTTGAAACGATCTTGATGTTCCGGTCCACGCACGTCCCCAGGACCTGCTCCAGCTGCCGCAGGAAGGTCGGCGCGTAACCGGGACGGCCCTTCAACCGGTTCCCGGCCAGGATCAGCATGGTCAGCTCGGCGAGCCAGTCGCCGGTGAGCACGTCGATCGGACCGCCCTCGACCATCTCCCGGGCGGCCGACAGCCGGTCGCCGTAGAAGCCGGAGCAGTTGGCGATGCGCAACATCGAGCCTCCTGGGGTGGGGGGTCCGGGCCGTGCCGCCGTGTCACCGCGGGCCGGCGGACCGCGATGTCAACTCTCCTGGGGGATCCAGGACGCGGGCCGTTTCTCCATGAAGGAGGCGATGCCCTCCTGGCCTTCGGCGGAGGTGAAGCGCCGGGCGGACAGCTCGGCCATCTGCCGCAGTCCCTCCTCCACCGGCAGCGTGGGCACGGTCCGCACGAGCTGCTTGGTGAGCGCCAGCGACTCGGGTCCGCCGCGCAGTAGCATGTCGGTGTAGTGGGCGACCATGCCGTCCAGGTCCTCTTCCGGCACGGCCCGGGTGAGCAGGCCGATCTCCTGGGCGCGGGCGGCGTCGAAGACCTCTCCGGTGAGCAGGTATTCGGCCGCGGCCCGGGGGTCGAGCCGCCGCAGCACGGTCACCGCGATCATCGCGGGGACCACGCCGAGCCGTACCTCGGTGAACGCGAACGACGCCGTGTCCGGCGCGATCGCGAAGTCACAGGCCGCCACCAGGCCCAGCCCTCCGGCGCGCGCGGTGCCGTTCAACCGGCAGACGACCGGTTTGGGACTCTCCCAGATCAGGTTCATGATCTCCGGGAAGGATGCGGTCACCGGCGCCTCGTGCGCGTTGCCCGGCTCGATCCGCTGCTCCTTGAGATCCGCGCCGGCGCAGAACACCGGTCCGGTCCCGGTGAGCACGATCACCCGCACGCTCTCCTCGGCGAGCGCCCAGTTGAGCCGGTCCTCCAGATCGCCCAGCAGCCGCACGGACAGCGCGTTGCGGTTGCGCGGGGAGTCCAGCGTGATCGTCGCGACCCCGCCGGACACCTCCCTGTGCACCAGGCGCTCCACCGGCCAGCCCCCGTCGGTGTTCATTTCTGCTCCTCAATCACGGCCAGTACGGCTCCCGCCTCGACCTGCCGGCCCGGGGCCACGTTCAGCGCGGACACCGTTCCCGCCGCGGGGGCGGTGATCCGATGTTCCATCTTCATGGCCTCGACCACCACGACCGCCTGGCCCGCGGCGACAGGCTCGCCGGGTTTCACCTCGACCCGGAGCACGGTACCGGGCATCGGCGCCAGCAGGGAGCCCGGGACCACGTGTTCGACCGGTTCGGGGAGACGGGCCAGCGGCGTGAGCCGTATCGGGCCGAGGGGAGAGTCCACGTGGGTCACGCCGTCGTAGCGGGCGACGGCGAAGCGGTGCCGCACACCGGAGGTCTCCAGGACGACCAGGGCGGGTGTGGCGCTCACCAGGCTCGTGCCGGGGAAGCCTTCGGCCCGCAGGCCGGCCCGGGTGATCCGGTAGGCCACCTCCGTCTCCTCGAAGGCCGCGCGCTGCGGCTGGGACACCACGTTGCGCCACCCGCTGGGCAGTCCGGCCTGCACCGTCGCCGCCGCCCGGTTCGCCGCCGCCTGGGCCAGGGCGGCCGCGAGGGCGGACAGCCGTACGGCCTGCGCTTCGGCGGCAGGGACGGGCGCGCCCGCCCCGTGCGGACCGGCCGCCAGGGCGTCCGCGTGCTCGGTGAGGAACCCCGTGTGGGTGTCTCCCGCGCGGAACGCCTCGTGCCGAAGGACCCTGACCAGGAGGTCCCGGTTGGTGACGAGTCCGTGGACGCTCGCCTTCGACAGGGCCGTGGCCAGCCTGCGCACGGCGTCGGCACGGTCGGCTCCGTAGGAGATGACCTTGGCGAGCATCGGGTCGTAGTGCACGCCGATCTCGGAGCCGTCCTCGACTCCGGAGTCCAGCCGCAGGCCGTGGGCCGCGTCGTGGGGCAGAGGGGAGAAACGCGCGCGCACGCCGGGGACGTCGAAGCGGTGCAGGGTGCCGCTCTGCGGAAGCCAGTCGCGCGCGGGGTCCTCGGCGTAGAGCCGTGCCTCGACGGCATGGCCGGACGGGGCCGGCGGCGACTCGGGGAGCCGGGCGCCCTCGGCGATCCGCAACTGGAGCTCGACCAGGTCGACGCCGTGGACGCACTCGGTGACCGGGTGCTCGACCTGCAGCCGGGTGTTCATCTCCAGGAACGCGACCGTGTCGTCCTTCACGAGAAACTCCACGGTCCCCGCGCCGACGTATCCGATCGCCTTCGCCGCCGTGACCGCCGCGTCGCACAGTCGTGTCCGCAGCGCGGGGGAGACCGCCGGGGAGGGAGTCTCCTCGATCACCTTCTGGTGCCGTCGCTGGATCGAGCACTCCCGCTCGCCCAGCGCCCACACCGTTCCGTGCCGGTCGGCCAGGACCTGGACCTCGATGTGCCGGGCGTCCCGCAGCAGGGGCTCGACGAAGACCGTCCCGTCGCCGAACGCCGCCTCGGCCTCCCGCCGTGCCGACTCCACCGCGCCGGGCAGGTCGTCGGCCGGCTCCACGACCCGCATGCCGCGCCCGCCGCCGCCGGCCGACGCCTTCACCAGCAGGGGGATCCGCCGCTCAGGCGCAGAGCCGCTCATCCGGCCGGACACCGCGTCCAGGTCCCGGTCGAGATCGTCCATCGAGTAGCCGGGCCCGGCGGTGAAGCCCGGGAGCACCGGAACACCGGCCTCGGCCATCAACGCCTTCGCCTCGATCTTGGAGCCCATGGCGGCGATGGCCTCGGGGGACGGGCCGACCCAGGTCAGGCCCGCTTCGAGCACGGCCCGCGCGAACGCGGCGTTCTCCGACAGGAACCCATAGCCCGGATGGACCGCGTCGGCGCCGGTTCCCAGGGCCGCGCCGACGATCGCCTCGACGGACAGATAGGTGTCGGCGGGCTTGACACCGGCGAGCCGTACGGCGTGGTCGGCCTCGGCCGCGTGGGGCATATGGGCGTCCGCGTCGGAGAAGACCGCGACGGTCTCGATGCCGAGGTCACGGCAGGTGCGAAAGACGCGGCGGGCGATCTCACCCCGGTTGGCGACGAGCAAGCGGCTGATCATGAGGACACCCGATGCGATGAGGGGAGGGACGGGCGAGCGGGACGGCCGGGCACGGTCGTGGAAACGGTCGTGGTCGCGGGTGCGAGCACGGTCATGGACATGGTCGCGGGTGCGGGCGTGGGCACGGTCATGGGCATGGGCGCGGTCACATCCGGAAGACGCCGAAGCCGGCGGGCTCCGGGGCGGGGGCGTTGTTGACGGCCGACAGGCACAGGCCCAGGACGGTCCGGGTGTCGCGCGGGTCGATGACGCCGTCGTCGTAGAGCCGCCCGGACAGGAAGAACGGCAGCGACTCGGCTTCGATCTGCGCCTCGACCATCTGACGCATCGCCGCGTCGCCCTCCTCGTCGTAGGCCTGCCCACGGGCCTGGGCGGCGGCGCGACCGACGATGGACAACACTCCGGCGAGCTGCGAGGGGCCCATGACGGCCGACTTGGCGCTCGGCCAGGTGAACAGGAACCGGGGATCGTAGGCGCGGCCGCACATGCCGTAGTTGCCCGCGCCGTAGGAGGCTCCCATGACGATCGTGATGTGCGGGACGGTCGAGTTGGACACCGCGTTGATCATCATCGCGCCGTGCTTGATGATGCCACCCTGCTCGTAGTCCTTGCCCACCATGTAGCCGGTCGTGTTCTGCAGGAATATCAGCGGCGTGCGCGTCTGGTTGGCGAGCTGGACGAACTGGGCGGCCTTCTGCGCCTCCTCGCTGAACAGCACGCCCCTGGCGTTGGCCAGGACGCCGATCGGGTAGCCGTGCAGGCGCGCCCACCCCGTCACCAGGCTCCCGCCGTACAGGGGCTTGAACTCGTCGAAGTCGCTCCCGTCCACGATCCGCGCGATCACCTCTCGCGGATCGAAGGGGATCTTCAGATCCTCCGGGACGATCCCCAGCAGCTCGTCCTCGTCGTAGCGCGGGTCCCGTACGGCATGCACGGCCTGCGCCGCGATCCCGAGCCTGCGCCAGTTCAGGCCTTTGACGATCTGCCGCCCGATTCGCAGCGCGTCGCGCTCGTCGGCGGCCAGGTAGTCGGCCAGACCGCTGACGCGGGCATGCATCTCGGCCCCGCCCAGCGACTCGTCGTCGGCCTCCTCCCCGGTGGCCATCTTGACCAGTGGCGGCCCGCCGAGGAAGACCTTCGCGCGCTCCTTCACCATGACCACGTGGTCGCTCATCCCGGGGACGTAGGCTCCGCCGGCCGTGGAGTTGCCGAACACCAGGGCGATCGTCGGGATCCCGGCGGCCGACAGCCGGGTCAGGTCCCGGAACACGCGGCCGCCCGGGATGAAGATCTCCTTCTGGGTCGGCAGGTCGGCCCCGCCGGACTCCACCAGGTTGATCAGGGGCAGCCGGTTCTGCAGGGCGATGTCGGCGGCCCTGAGCGTCTTGCGCAGGGTCCACGGGTTGGACGCGCCGCCTCGCACGGTCGGGTCGTTGGCACTGATCACGCACTCGACGCCCTCGACGACTCCGATCCCGGTGACCACGCCGGCTCCGACGGGGAAGTCGCTGCCCCAGCCCGCCAGCGGCGACAGCTCCAGGAAGGCCGAGTCGGGGTCGACCAGCAGCTCGATCCGCTCCCGGGCGAGCAGCTTGCCGCGCTCGCGGTGTCGTCGGAGGTATTTCTCCCCGCCGCCGGCCACCGCCTTGGCGTGCTCGGCGTCGAGATCGGCCAGCTTGGCCAGCATCGCCTCGCGCCGCGTGAGGTAGTCGTCCCCGGAGGTGTCCAGCCGGCTCATGAAACCGTTCCCTTGGTTGACACGGACGTCAGGCCGATGGCCCTGGCCCAGAGCGTGGTGAGCATGGCGACGGCCGTCTGCTCGTCGGCCCGCTCGCCGAGGTCGAGCCAGACGTGGGCGAAGTGCTCCACCATCCCGCCCAGCATCACGGCGGTCAGCCGGGGGTCCAGCGCCGGATCGGCCAGGCCCTGCTCCTGCAGGCGGCGCAGCCCGTCCGCACCTCGTCGTACGAAGACCTCGCGCAGCTCGAGCAGGAGCGCGCGAAAACCCTCGTCGGTGTCCGCGGCCTGCTCCAACATCCGCACGAGCCGGGAGTTGGCCGCCCAGGCGCGCAGGTAGCGGAGGTTGGCCGCCTCGATGCGGGCGTAGGGGTCGTCGGGGACGGTGGGGCCGACCACGCCGGCGGCGAACATCTCGCCCACCACAGTGGCCGCCACCTCGCGAAACAGCTCCTCGATCGAGCCGAAATAGGTGTAGAAGGTGCCGTGCGAGACCCCGGCTCGGGCGCAGACGTCGTCGACCCGCACGGCGTCGTAGCCGTGTTCCTCGAACGCCTCCCGCCCGGCCCGGACCAGCCCGGCCCGCGTTCGCCTGCCCCGGCTGGTCAGTGCCTCGGATTTGACGATCACGTCAGTTACGGTAGCCGAGAACCGGGGCCCCTGCCAGGGCTGTGCCGAAGAGCGCCGAACGCGAGACGGTCCCGGTTCTGATGAACCGGGACCGTCTCGGGAACCGTTCGGAGGACCGGCGACCCGGCCTGCCCGCGGGTCAGGTGCAGTGGCTCCAACCACTCTTCCACGACAGCGCGCCGTGCGAGCCGCCCCAGATGACGCACTTCTTGACGGCGGCGAGCCGTAGGGGGCCCGCATACGCGGTGAAGGAACCGGGGTTGCTCCCCGACGCGCCGCCCTGCACCTGGAGGATCGCGTTCATGCTGATCTTCGAGGGGAACACGTACTTGGACATGGTGACGACGCAGTTCTTGCCCGCACCGGAGTTGTAGAGCAGATAGACGGTCGCGGCGCCGCCCAGGGCCCTGGAGTCGACCACCTTGTAGCCCGCGCCGCAGACGCCGGTGGCGGTGTAGGGGTTCGGCTTCGGAGGCGAGACCGTCTGCTTGGCGGTGGCGGTCGGCTTGGCCGTCGGCTTGACGGTGGGCTTGGCCGTCGCCGGAGGGGTCGGGGTCGCGGTGCCCGCGTCCGACGGCTCGACCGTCGTCGGCGTCTCCGAGGTGGTCTCGTCCGGCTCCCCGTCTCCCGAGTCCCCGCCGGCCTCCTTGGTCGGCCGGTGGCTCGGCCTGACGGTCGGGCGGGGGATCGGCTCGGTCGTGGCCCGGACGGTGGGGGAGGGGCTCTTCTTGGGTTTGGGAGACTCCCACGCCGAGGGCGGGTCGTCCGGGGTGAGCTCCGGATCCGACTCATCGGCCTCCTGCAGGGCGGACGCCGCCGTCACGGGCTGCACCGCCGCGGCCTTGCCGCTCTGCAGGGCCACCGCGGTCCCGGCCGCCGCACTCAGCACGGCCACTCCCGCCAGCACGAGCCCGACCGGCCGCCGCGTCTTGCGCCCGCGTCGCGGTGCGGCGGCGGGCGGAACGGGCGGGGCCGTCGGCGAAGCCTGCGTGGGTCCCGCGGGAGCCTGCGGCGATCCGGCGGGCACGGCCGCCTGCGGCGCGGCGGGCGCAGAGGCCTGCGGCGCCGGGGCCTGCCGCCGGATCGGGGAGGCGAGCGTCGCGCCCATCAGATGGCTGACGAGCTCCTCGGCGGTGGGACGCCGTGACGGGTCCTTCGACAGGCACGCGGCGACCAGCTCGCGCAGTTGCCCCTCCATGCCGCCCAGATCGGGTTCCACGGTCAGGATCCGGTTCATCACCACGGCGATGGAGTCCGCGCCGAACGCCGGCTTCCCGGTCGCGGCGAAGACCATCGTGACGCCCCAGGCGAACACGTCGGCCGCGGCGGTCACCTCTCCCTCGCTGAGCTGCTCGGGCGCCAGGTAGGACGGCGTCCCCATCGCCATCCCGGTCGCGGTCATCCCCGGCGAGTCCAGCGCCCTGGCGATGCCGAAGTCGATCACCACCGGTCCCTCGGGGCCCATCAGCACGTTGGCGGGCTTGAAGTCACGGTGCAGGATTCCCGCGCGGTGGATCGCCGACAGGGCGGTGGCGGTACTGATGGCGAGCCGCTCCAGCGCGGCGCCGCGCCGCGGGCCCTCCCGGTCGACCAGCTGCCGCAGGGAGGGACCCGGCACGTATTCGCTCACGATGTACGGCTGGCTGCCCGCGAGGTCGGCGTGGAGCACCGGGGCGGTGCAGAACCGGGCCACGCGCTGGGCGACCGAGACCTCCCGCAGGAAGCGGGTCCGGGCGTCGGGATCCGCCGCCAGCCCATGATGAAGAAGTTTGACGGCGACCTGCTCGCCCGCCGGCCCCCGCCCGAGGTAGACGACCCCCTGGCCGCCCTCCCCAAGGCGGCCGGTCAGCTCGAACGGGCCCAGCCGAGGAGGATCCTCCGCCGAGAGCGGCTGCACCACGATGACCCCCCGACAAAGCATGAAAATTGGGTTATGTGGTGTAGAACGCTACCAGTGTGGGCAGTGATACGGAGGATCTGCGGAGATCAGCCTCACTCGGTGACCCGTCGCGGCAGGCCGCGGCTCAGATGGCCTTGCCGGGGTTGAGGATGCCGAGCGGGTCGAAGACCCGCTTGATCCCGTGGTGGATCTCCTCGGTGACCGGTCCGGCCTCCAACGACAGCCAGCGCCGCTTCAGCAGCCCGACGCCGTGCTCGCCGGTGAGCGTGCCCCCTATCTCCAGGGTCTCCCGGAAGACCTCGTCGGCGGCCGCCCACACGTTCGGCGGCGGGTCGGCCAGGCCGTGGTCGAAGATGAAGATGGGGTGCAGGTTGCCGTCGCCCGCGTGTGCCACCGTGGCGATCAGCGCGTCGTGCCTGGCCGCGATGGCCTCGATCTTCTCGATCATGTGCGGTAGCGCGGAACGCGGCACGCACACGTCCTCCACCAGGCACTTGCCGAGCCGTTCCTTGGCCTGGTAGGCCATCCGCCGAACCCCGATCAGCTCCTCGGCCTCCTGCGGGGACGACGACACCGCCACGAAGGGGGAGCCGTTGGCCGTGCACAGCTCCGCCATGCGCTCGGCGACCGCCGGACCGTCCGCCGCGTCCGACTGCGCGATCAGCATCGCCTGGGTGGAGTCCTCCAACCCGATGTTCTTCCAGTCGTCGATGGCCTTGAGCGTGGTCCGGTCGAGCATCTCCAGCAGCGACGGCTGACAGCCCGCCGCGATGATCGCCGCGACCGCGGCGCCCGCGTCCCTGAAGGAGGTGAACTCGGCCGCGATCGTCGCCGGATAGACCGCCGGCGCCCGGCGCAGCCGTACGGTGGCCGCGGTGATCACACCGAGCGTTCCTTCCGAACCGACGAACAGCCCCGTCAGGTCGTAGCCCGTGACGCCCTTCACCGTGCGCCTGCCGGTGTTCAGAGCCCGTCCGTCCGCCAGCACGACCTCCAGCCCCAGCGCCGAGTCGCGGGTCACGCCGTACTTGACGCACCGCAGGCCGCCAGCGTTGGTGGCCAGATTGCCGCCGATCGTGGAGATCTCGTAGGAGGAGGGGTCGGGCGCGTACATCAACCCGTACTCGCGGGCCGCCCGATCCAGGTCCGCGGTGATGACACCGGGCTCCACCACGGCGATCTCGTCGGCGGGGGAGAGCTCCCTGATCGCCGTCATCTTGTGCATCGCCAGGACGACGCATCCCTCGACCGCCGTCGCCCCGCCCGCCAGCCCCGTCCCGGCGCCCCGGGGCACCACCGGCACCCGGTGCTCGCTCGCCCATCTCATGACGGCGACCACGTCGTCGCGAGTCTCGGCCGGCACGACGGCCAGCGGCCTGCCCGGTTCGAGGAAGGTCCGGTCCCGCGCGTAGGAATCGGTCACATCGGGGTCTGTCAGCACCTTGTGCGGTGCAAGTGCGGCGACGAGTTCGGCTATAGCGGTCACGAAGGGGACTTTACGGCTTGCGGCCCGTGTCGCCGCTCGGGGGCGTCCACCGTGAGGACGGGACCAACTCGGGGGCGTTCACCGTGAGGACGGGACCAAGGGGCGCCGATGTCGCGAGGAGACGGCGCCTGCCCCTCATTCGTAGAGCAAAGGGGAAATTTCCAGGAAAGAACCCTTATGGGGCTGCTTGCGAAGGTCTGTGGGAGTGTTCGTCCCCCGGAAGCCGGGCAAGGGGGTGGTGGGCGGACGTAGCGAGAAGAGTCCGGCCTCACCCGGCTGTCGCCGACGGGAGGGAGCCAGCCGTGACGACCGTGCAGCAGCGGCCCACGCTTGTGCCGAGCACCAAGGGATCGAAGCTCGTGTCGTGGCTGTCCACGACCGACCACAAGGTCATCGGATATCTCTACCTGATCACTTCGTTCGTCTTCTTCCTGATCGGCGGCATCATGGCGCTGGTCATCCGGGCGGAGCTCACCCATCCCGGGCTGCAGTTCGTCAACGAGGAGCAGTACAACCAGCTGTTCACCATGCACGGCACCGTGATGTTGCTGTTCTTCGCCACACCGCTGTTCGCCGGGTTCGCCAACGTGGTCATGCCGCTGCAGATCGGCGCGCCCGATGTGGCCTTCCCCCGTCTGAACATGGTCAGCTACTGGCTGTTCACCTTCGGCGGCCTCATCGCGCTCAGCGGGTTCTTCACCAACGGGGGCGCCGCCGACTTCGGCTGGACGGGATACACCCCGCTGTCGGTCGCGACGTTCTCCCCGACCACCGGCGGCGACCTGTGGATCGTCGGCCTGGTGCTGTCCGGGCTCGGCACGATCCTCGGCTCGGTCAACTTCATCACCACGATCATCTGCATGCGCGCGCCCGGCATGACGATGTTCCGGATGCCGATCTTCACCTGGAACGTGCTGCTGACCGGCCTGCTCGTGCTGATCGCCTTTCCCGTGCTGGCCGCCGCTCTGCTCGCCCTGGAGGCCGACCGCAAGCTGGGGGCGCACATCTACGACGCCCAGACCGGGGGGCCGCTGCTGTGGCAGCACCTGTTCTGGTTCTTCGGCCATCCCGAGGTCTACATCATCGCGCTGCCGTTCTTCGGCATCGTGACCGAGGTCCTGCCGGTCTTCAGCCGCAAACCGATCTTCGGTTACATCGGCCTCGTCGGCGCGACCATCGCCATCGCCGGCCTGTCGGTCACCGTGTGGGCGCACCACATGTTCGGCACCGGACGGGTGCTGCTGCCGTTCTTCTCGTTCATGACGTTCCTCATCGCGATCCCGACCGGCGTGAAGTTCTTCAACTGGACCGGCACGATGTGGCGAGGGCACCTGTCCTTCGAGTCGCCCATGCTGTTCGCCGTCGGTTTCCTGGTCACCTTCCTGTTCGGCGGCCTGACCGGCGTCATCCTGGCCTCGCCGCCGCTGGACTTCCACGTGACCGACTCCTATTTCGTGGTCGCCCACTTCCACTACGTGGTCTTCGGCACGGTGGTGTTCGCGATGTTCGCGGGCTTCTACTTCTGGTGGCCGAAGATGACGGGCAAGATGTTGAACGACACCCTGGGCAAGGTGCACTTCTGGTTGCTGTTCATCGGCTTCCACACCACCTTCCTGGTCCAGCACTGGCTGGGCGCGCAGGGCTTCCCGCGCCGCTACGCCGACTACAGCGCCCTCGACGGCTTCACCGGCCTCAACCTGCTGTCCTCGGTGGGCTCGTTCGTCCTCGGCCTTTCCACGCTGCCGTTCCTCTACAACGTGTGGATCACCGCCCGGCGCGCGCCGAGGGTGACCCTGGACGACCCGTGGGGCTTCGGCAACTCGCTGGAGTGGGCGACCTCCTGCCCGCCGCCCCGGCACAACTTCACCTCGCTGCCGCGTATCCGGTCCGAGCGCCCTGCCTTCGACCTGCACCATCCGCGAGTGGCGACCCAGCCGCGCCAGCTCGACCCGACCGCTCCCAGCGAAGAGCTCTGACCGTTCCGGCCGTTCCGGGCGAAGAGCTCTGACCGTTCCGACCGCTCCCAGCGAAGAGCTCTGACCGTTCCGACCGCTCCCAGCGAAGAGCTCTGACCGTTCCGACCGCTCCCAGCGAAGAGCTCTGACCGTTCCGACCGCTCCGGGCGAAGAGCTCCGACCGGCCGGGGAGAAGAGCTCCGACCGGTGCCGGGCGGGGACGCCCTCCTGTCCGAAAGGCGGCTTCTCCCTGTCCGAAAGGACCGTTCCATCCTCCTGAAGACACCTCCGCCGCGCTCACCTGCCGTGCGGCGGCATCGGCCTGCCATGAAGCGGAAATCTCCACTATTTTCTGACAAATGGCATTTATTGCAGTTTGACAACATCATTTGGCGCTTTTACCACCGCTTTACCTTCTCGTCTAACCTCCCGCTCGGTGCGTGCATCAGGCGCGCCGGGGACGTCCGCGCCCGGCGAACCCGGGCAGGGAGGGTATGCGTTGTCCAGCAGAGGCAGAGGCGCTCGCAGGCGCCTTCTCGCGATAGTGCCCGTGGTCGGCCTGGCCGCCGCGGGACTGGCGATGGGTGGCACGTCGGCGGAGGCCGACACCTCGATCGCGCGGTACCAGCCGACCGCGGCCGACTACTACATCAACTACGCGCCACCCAGGGATGAGCCGGAGGTGGACGACCCGGCCGCGCCCAACTCCAGGGCGCGCAAGGTCAGCCCGTCCAAGAAGATCCAGCAGAAGTTCTCCAGCGGCAACCCCACCGCCGCGCGGGTGCTGGCCGCCCGCGAGGCCGAGGCGATCCGGACCGGGCTCAACCCGGCCGACTTCCTGTTCAAGAAGGCCAAGGTCGCCAAGACCGCCAAGCTGCTCACCTTGCTGGTGGAGTTCAACGACAAGGCCAACGACGACTTCTCCGGCTTCTCCCGGCCGGCGGACGTGGACAGCGAGGACCCGGCCGCGTGCGTCACCGAGCCGCCGGGCACGCTGCTCAACGGCCCGCTGCACAACAAGATCCCCGATCCGGCGTCGCTGGCGCACAAGGACAACAACAGCTTCTGGGTGCCCGACTTCAGCCCCGAGCACTTCAACAAGATGCTCTACAGCAAGGAAGGCATCACCCAGCGCGTCCGTCCTGACCTGACCGACCCCCGGGACGGGGGCAAGGGCATCGACATCTCCAAGTACACGATGAAGAGCATGTACGAGGAGCTGTCCAAGGGCGCCTACACCGTCACCGGGCAGGCGAGCCCGTGGATCAAGGTCCCGCACTCCGAGGCCTACTACGGCGCGCGCGCCTGCGGCAAGGAAGTCCAGGACATGACCGGCCACCCGAGCAACCCGCTCGGCCCCGGCCAGCTCGCCATCGACGCGGTCGACACCCTGGCCGCCGCCGACCCGAACTTCCCGTGGGCCGACTACGACGTCGAGGACGTCGCCGACTCCGACGGCGACGGTAACTTCGCCGAGCCCGACGGGGTGGTCGACCACCTGGTGCTGGTGCACGCCGGCAAGGACAAGTCGTCCGACGGCGGCGCCGAGGGCACCTACGCGATCTGGGCGCACTCCAGCGCGGTGGCGGGCGGCTACCAGGTTCCCGGCAAGAGCGTGAAGATCTCCAACTACATCGTGCAGCCGGAGGACTCCGGGGTCGGCGTCTTCGCCCACGAGTACGGCCACGATCTCGGCCTGCCGGACCTGTACGACACCAGCGGCCAGGCCTCTTCCGCCGTCGACTTCTGGGACCTGATGTCCAGCGGCTCGCACAGCGGCCCGATCTTCCAGTCGATGCCGACGCACATGGGCCTGTGGGACAAGTGGGTGCTCGGCTGGGCCAACCCCAAGGTCTTCAACCCCGGCGACCGCCCCCGCGCGGTGACGGTGGGACAGTCCTCGCGCACGCCCAAGCTCACCGAGGACGGCCTGCGGGTCAACCTGGCCAGCGCACCGCTGAAGATGGTCGATCCGCACAGCGGCACCAAGATGCTCTGGTCCAACCTCGACCAGGAGTGGGCCGACTCCAAGCTCACCCGTGAGGTCCAGGTGCCCGCCGGGACCGATGTGAAGTTCTGGCTCTGGAACAACTACGAGATCGAGCAGGACTGGGACTTCGGCTTCGTCGAGGTCTCCACCGACGGCGGCGCGACCTACGCCCAGCAGAAGGTCTACGCCGAGGGCGGCGCCCTGGTCTCCACCGACGACGGCTACCCGGACCCCAACAAGAACCTCGCCAAGTTCGGCAACAAGAAGTACGGCCTCACCGGCAACACCGACGGCTGGCGGCACGACTACGTCGACCTGACCCCGTTCGCCGGCAAGACCGTCAAGCTCCGGCTCACCTACAACACCGACGCGGCCTTCACCCCTCGCGGCTGGCACGTCGACGATCTGGCGATCACCAACGGCGCCCAGACCGTCTGGAGCGACGACGTCGAGGCCGGCCTCAACGGCTGGACGCCGAGCGGCGGCACCTTCACCAACACCCACGGCCAGGGCTGGGTCGTCAACGACGGCCAGCGCGAGGTGTCGCGGTTCTATCTCGCCGAGTGGCGCAACTTCGACGGCTTCGACAAGGGCCTGCAGTACGCCTACGACACGAACTACTCCCGTGACGGCGCCTGGAAGGTCGAGAAGTTCAAGTACAACGCGCCCGGCCTGCTGGTCTGGTACCGCGACTCGACCTTCACCAACAACTCGCTGATCAATAACCTCGAACTGCCGCCGAGCATCGGTTCCAAGGGCAGCCTGATCATCGTCGACTCGCACTATGAGCCGCTTCGCCGTACCGGCGTGGCGGCGGAGAAGGACGGCGAGCTCAGGGACAACCTGCAGGGACGCGTCCAGACGGGCAACGCGGCCTTCTCCTTCGGCAAGACCTACCCCTTCACCGAGTGCGTGGAGGCGGCCGGCGAGCCGTTCAGCGAGTACTGCACCAAGCTCAAGGCGCAGGCCGGCGTGCCGGAGTTCACCGACGCCAAGACCTGGTACCCCGGCATGGAGGTCCGCAACGGGGCGCTCGGTTACCGTGACTTCGACGCCTCGGTGGTCGTCCCGTCCAAGGGCGACCAGCCCTACAGCACCCGGGTCGTCAACGTCGACGGCACCCCGGCGACCGAGCTGTACGGCACCGACCTCGGCAACGGCCACGTCCTCGGCACCGGCAACCCCGGCGACGAGGGCAAGGCCCTGGGCGTTAAGTTCCAGCTGCTGACCCCGCTGCCGGGCAACCTCGGCGCGATCGTCTATGTGACCCCGCCGAAGAAGTAATCCCGGCTCACCGGTCACCGGGCCCCGCCGTCACCGACGGCGGGGCCCTACGATTTACCCGGGGACCTATCCGATCGAAAAGGGGCAGCGTGGGAGAGCTTCGCAGCAAGGCCGAGCACACCGAGGCCGTCCGGACCGAGGGCCGGATCTGCGTGGTGGTCAACACGCGTTCGCGCCGTGGCCGCCGCCTCTACCCGGAGGTGGTGCGCACACTCCGGGCCGAGGGCTTCGAACCGATCCGCCTCATCTCGCTGGACGACCCCAGACGCCTGCGCGCCACGCTGGAGGCGGCCTTGGACGTCGAGCCCGATCTGCTGGTCGTGGGCGGCGGCGACGGCACGCTCAGCGCCGCCGTCAAGCACGTCGCCCACCGCGACGTGGCCCTCGGCGTGCTGCCCCTGGGCACCACCAACAACTTCGCCCGCAGCCTCGGCCTGCCGCTCGACCTGCCCGGTGCGATCCGGGTGTTGCGCACCGGCAAGGTCGCCGACATCGACCTGGGCGTCGCCGAGGACCGGGAATTCGCCAACCTGGCCAGCTTCGGCGTCTCGGTCGAGGTGGCCGGCACGGTCAAGCCCTGGCTCAAGCGCGTCCTCGGTCGCGCCGCCTACCCGTTGACCGCCCTGACGATCCTCCCGCGCCACCAGCCGTTCCGCGCCTTCATCACCGTGGACGGCCACCGCCACGAGCTGCTCACCCACCAGCTCAACATCGCCAACGGCCGCTTCCACGGCGGCTGGCAGGTGGCCAAGGACATCAGCATCGACAACGGCCGGCTGGTCGCCTACCAGCTCGGTTCGGGCAAGCGTCTGAGGCTGCTGGTGGAGACCCTGGTCCGGGCCACCACCGGCCGCTGGAGCAGCCTGGCGGGCGGTCCCTTCGTGGTCGGCCGGGAGATGCTGCTGGAGACCGACCCCCCGATGGCCGCCGACATCGACGGCGAGGTCCGCCTGATGACCCCCATCACGATCCGGACCATCCCCAACGGCCTGCGGGTGATGGTCCCCGACCATTTCGTCGACTCCTGACCCCGCCGTTGATTGGAGGCGTCCTACGGGGGTAGGCGCTTTTTTGAGGGGTTGGAGGATGACATGACATCTCTGGTCGACCGAATCCGAGGTTATCTGGGCAGCCCGGCGGGGCGCAGGAACATCGAGAAGGCCAAGGAGATGGCCCACGACCCGCGTAACCAGCACAGGCTGCGCGAGTTCATGAGCCGTTTCCGTTCCGGCGGGCCCAAGCACTAGACGCAGGCGCGTGAGGGACCGCGGCCCCGGGATGGCGATCACCCCGGGGCCGTGGGCACGTCGCGGCTCCATGCCTCCGCGGTCCCCGGATCCCGCGGACCGAGGCCCGGGCCGTCGACTCCTGTCGAGTCGAACCCGCGAGCCGCCTTAGCGGCTACCGTCCCGACACGCGTTTGAACCTGCTCCGGAGCCTGTCGAGCAGCAGGGGCTCCCGCTCGGGCGCGAGCCCCTCGCGCGCCCGCCGCAGTGCGCCCAGGGCCTCCATCGCGTCCGGCCGCTTGGCGGGGGTGTGGTCGCGCATGCGCCGCAGCAGCTCCATGACCTCGGCCGGAACATCGCCCGCGGCGGTCTCGGCGTCCGGGCTCGCCGGGGGCAGGCCGCCGGTCAGCAGCTGGAAGGCGATCACCCCGGCCGCGTAGACGTCGGAGGCGGCCGTCATCCGCTCGGGCCTGGTCTGGCACTCGGGGGCCACGTAGTGCGTGTCGAGGACGTTGGGAAGCTCGTTGGCCACGGTGTGCGCCCGGGGGCCCGGCTTGGCGTAGTCGAACCCGGTCAGCATCGCCCGGCCGTCCTCGGTCACCAGGACGCAGGCCGGGCTGAGCGCCCGGTGAATGACGTTGTTGGCGTGGACGTGGGCCAGACCCACCAGCATGTCGTCGATCACGTCGAGTGCGGCGGCGGTGGACATCCTCCGCCGGGAGGAGGTGAGGTGCAGATGCAGGGCCTGACCGTGCACGTCGTCGAGGACCAGCACGAACCGGCTCTCGTCGTCGATCGCGAAGAAGTCGCGGGAGCGCACGACACACGGGTGCGGGGGAATCCGGGTGAGGGACTGGTAGGCGTTGGCGATCAGCAGCCGCTCGGCGGCGCGCGGTCCCTCCTCGGCCAGCGGATCGGCCCGGTACACCCGCAGCAGGACCGTCTCGCTGCCCGGCACCGTCGCGTTGAACGCGCGGTACTCGGTGACCCTGTTGTCCCCGCCGAGTTGCTCGTCCACCTCCCAGTTGCCGAATCGCGGCGGCGCGGTGGACCGCCGCACGCTGCCGTTCAAAGCCTCCAGAATCGCTGTGCGGTACGGCGTGGCGTCCGGGGTGTAGCCGCGCCTGACCCGGGAGACGTCGCTCAGCGTGCCGATCAGGCCGGGCAGGTCGGTGACGTGCCGCGAGTCACGGCCGGCCGGGTCGACCAGCTCGGCGTCGGGCCCGGTCAGCACGACGACGCTGTCGACGTAGACGCGCTCCAACTCCCGGCGCTCCTGGGTGAGCAGCCCCTTGAGGGCGCGCCCGTTGCCGCGCAGCTTGGCCACCGGGGAGCCGAACGCGTCCCGCCGCGCGGGGAACCAGCGCGTCCCGGCGACCTCGATCCGGCCGCGCGTGCCCTTGACGTCGAGGACGCAGAGCGAGTGGCCGGTCAGGACGATCACGTCGACCTCGAAGGTGTCGTCGCCGCGTGGCACCTCGATGTTGTGCAGCAACAGCCAGTCTTCGGGGCCGTTGTCCCGCAGGTGGGCGATGACCCGTCGCTCGGCGTCGTTGACCGGCTTTCCGCCGCCGACGATCTGTGCCATCTCTAGCGCGCCGCCCTTCTTCTCACCGTGCATCGAAGTAGGGCAAGCGTCTCATGCTCCCGCTTATCTTTACTTTTCCGCCACTCTGCCGTGCCCGAGTATCTATGATCATGAGCCGTCCTCCGGCCGCGGAGAGATGATCGACGCATCCGGGACGCCCGAGGAATCCGGAAGGACGCCGTCGCCCCGGTCCCTAGGCGACGCGAAGGACCCGCGGGAGATCGTCACGGCGCTCGCCGCCCGGGTACCCGCGGGAAGCCACGTGTTCGCCACGTACTTCACCCGAATCGGCGAGGACGGCACGAGGGCCGAGGCGATCCGGACGGCCGGCACCGGCCCGGAACGCCTCCGGACCGGCCGGTGACCCGGGGGCGGGTACGCTCGGCCGACGTGGAACCCATGGAGATCACCGCCGGAAGGCTTCATCTGCGGCCCTGGCGCCCGACGGACGCCGAGGTGGTCGCCCGGGCGCTGCGCGATCCGGAGATCCGCCGATGGGCGACCGGCACCCCGGACGACCCCGACGAGAAGGCCTGGATCGCCGACCGGGCCGACGGCTGGGCCGACGGCTCGTCGAGCTCGTTCGCCGTCGCGGACGCGACGACCGGTGACGTGCTGGGCCACGTCAGGGTCAGGATCGTCGGCGACGGGATCGGCGAGGTCGGCTACTGGATCCTGCCCGCGGCCCGCGGCCGGGGTGTGGCCGCCCAGGCGCTGGGCGCGCTCGCGCGGTGGGCGTTCGCCTGTCTGGAGCTGTCCCGGCTGGACCTGCGGCACGCGGCGGCCAACCCCGCCTCCTGCCGGGTCGCGCAGAAGAGCGGGTTCGCGCTGACCAGGCTGCTCACCGAGCCGTCCTGGAACGGGGGAGCGGAGCACGTCGAGGTCCATCTCCACACGCTCCCGCGCGTGATCTAGTCTGTCCGCCGTTACTTATACGACAAAACGGGCGGGGCGCGTGTGGATCTCTTGATGAACGTGATTATGGTGGCCACCGTTCTGGCGGTGGTGGCCGGGTTCACGCTGATCGCGCGGCGGCTGCTCGACCTGCGCTTCGGTGTCGTCCGCACGCTGCTGGCCGGAGTCCTGGTCTTCGCCATCGGCGGGCCGCTGACCAAGACGTTCGCCGGCATGGTGGACCCGGACACGGGCGGCGTCACGCCGATGTGGTTCCTCATCCTCGCCATGGTCTGCGCGCTGCTCGTCGGCATGGTGTTCCTGGTGGTCGCCGAGGCGCTGGTGCCGCCGGGGGCGTTGCCGGGGCCGCTGGAGCTGGTCAGAGGGCTGCGAGGCCGCGTGGCCCGCTCGCGCCGCTACCTCCAGATCACCCGGATCCTCGTACGGCACGGCCTCGGCCCGTACCTGCGCGGCCGCGACCCCGACCTGGGGGCTCCCTCCAGCCGGACCCGGCTGGCCAGATCGCTGCGCGAGGCTCTCGACGACGGCGGCGTCACCTTCGTCAAGCTCGGCCAGATCATGTCCACCCGGGCCGACCTCCTTCCGGCGGAGTTCGTCGAAGAGCTGCGGCTGTTGCAGGACCGGGTGGCGTCGGCGCCGTGGGCGGAGATCGAACCGGTGCTGGTCGCCGAGCTCGGCCGGCCGGTGATGGAGACGTTCGCGGAGTTCGAGCGGGACCCGCTCGCCGCGGCCTCGATCGCGCAGGTCTACCGCGCCCGGCTGAAGACGGGCGAGGAGGTGGTGGTCAAGGTCCAGCGTCCCGGGATCGCCGCCGTGGTCGAGCGGGACCTCGACATCGTCGCCCGTCTCGCCCGGACGCTGGAGCGGCGCACCCGATGGGGGCGCGCGTTCGGTGTCGGCGACCTGTCGCGGGGGTTCGCCGAGGCACTGCGCGAGGAGCTCGACTTCCGGGTCGAGACCGCCAACATGGCCGCCGTGGCCGCCGCTTCGGCCGGGGAGCCGGTCCGGGTGCCGGTGCCCTATCCGGAACTGTCCGGCAGACGGGTGCTCGTCATGGAGCGGCTGGACGGCACCGCGTTCGGCTCCGCCGTACCTGACGGGGTGGATCGGCGGGCACTGGCCACGACCCTCCTCGACACGCTGCTGCGCCAGATCATGCTGCACGGCGTGTTCCACGCCGACCCGCACCCGGGCAACATCATGCTGCTGGCCGACGGGCAGTTGGCGCTGCTCGACTTCGGCTCGGTGGGACGGCTCGACGGCTCGCTGCGTGGAGCCCTGCAGCGCCTGCTGGCCGCGATGGACCGGGGGGATCCGCTCGGGGTGAGCGACGCGCTGCTGGAGGTCGTGCCGCGGCCCGACGAGATCGACGAGCGGGAGCTGGAACGCGAGCTCGGCCGGTTCATGGCCCGGCACATGACCACCGGCGTCGCCCCGGACGTGCAGATGTTCGGCCGGTTGTTCCGGATCGTCTCCGCGCACGGCCTGTCGGTCCCGCCCGAGGTGGCCGCGGTGTTCCGGGCGCTGGCGACGGTCGAGGGCACGCTCGCCCGGCTGGCCCCCGGGTTCGACATCGTCGCCGAGGCGCGCGCGTTCTCCGTCCGCCACCTGCAGGAACAGGGGGGTGTCGACCGGGTACGACAGGCGGTCGAGCAGGAGGCGCTCAGCCTGCTGCCCATGCTGCGTCGCCTGCCCCGCCGGATCGAGCGGATCGCCAGCGCCGCCGAGCACGGCCGCTTCAGCCTGAACATCCGCCTGTTCGCCGACGAGCGTGACCGCCGGCATGTCACCGGGCTGCTCCACCAGGTGCTGCTCACGGTGCTGGCGGCCACCACGGGCATCATGTCCGTGCTGCTGCTCGGCGCGGACAACGGTCCCCGGGTGACTCATGAGGTGGGCCTGTACCAGCTCATCGGTTACAACCTGCTCGTGATCAGCGCGATCCTGGCCCTGCGGGTGCTGGTGGTCGTCTTCCGGCAGGACAGGTGAGTCTCCACGCCTGAGTCTTCACGCCTGAGTCTTCACGCCTGAGTCTCCACGTCGTCACGTCGGCCGCTTCCCGCGGCCGGCGAGCAGCACGCCGCCGCTCGCCGTGGCCGCCACCGCGGCGCAGGCCAGCACGGCGCCGTCGGTGCCCGCGGACGGGCCGGCGGTGCCGACGATCGCGGCCATCAGCGCCACACCGATCGGCGAGCCGATGTAGCGGGCGGTGTTGTTGGCCCCCGATCCCATTCCGGCCCGGTGCGGCGGCACGCTCTCGATCGCCAGGTGGGTGAGGGAGGCGTTGATCAGGCCGCTGCCGATCCCGGCGACGAGCAGGCCGAGCACGATCCGCGTCCAGGAGGCGTCGTCGGCGCTGCCCACGAGGGGAAGGGTGCCCGCGGCGGCCAGCAGCAGCCCGAGGGCGAGGCGGCCACGCCCCGTCAGCGGCAGACGGCGGGCCTGCAGGGCGGTCAGGAACGACATCCCCGACCAGACGGCCAGCAGGGCGGCGGCACCCAGCGGGGTGAGGCCACGGGAGAGCTGTAACACGGTGGGCAGGAAGCTCATCAGCCCGATCACCGCGATCCCCACGACGAGCGCTCCGCCGATGGCGACGAGGAAGAGCGGGCGCCGGAACAGTCCCAGGTCGAGCATCGGGTCGCGGCGACGCCGCTCGACCACGGCGAAGGCGCCCAACAGCAGCGCGGTGAGGACGAAGGCGACGGCCACGACCGGCCGGGACCAGCCGCTGCGACCCTCGGTGACGGCGGTGACCAGCGCGGCCAGTCCGCCGGCCAGCAGGATGACGCCGGGCAGGTCCAGCGGCCGGGGCTCGGCCGCGCGTGACTCCGGTACCCGGCCTGCCGCGAGCAGCGCCAGCGCCACCCCTGCCGCGGCGACCACCCAGTGGACCGCCCGCCAGCCCGCCACCATGGCCAGCGCGCCGGAGATCAGCGGCCCGACGGCGATGCCCAGGCCGAGCATGGCCCCGTAGCGGCCGGTGGCGCGCAGACGCTCGCGGCCGCCGGGGAAGGCGTGGCCGAGGACGCCGAGACTGGCGGTGAGCAGTCCCGCGCCGGCCGCCCCCTGTACCAGCCGGGCGGTCACGAACATCGCGGTGTTCACCGCCAAAGCCGCCATGACGCTTGAGGCGGCCAGCGCCCACATCCCGCCCAGATACATCCGCCGCCGCCCGTAGTTGTCGGCCAGGTCCCCGGCGATCAGCAGCAACGACGCCAGCCCCAGGGCGATCCCGTTCAGCAGCCAGGCCGGTCCGGCCGGTCCGGCGCCGAGCGCCCGCGCCGCCTGGGGCAACGTGACCATCGGGGCGGTGTAGTCGATCAGCACGAGCAGCGGCGCGGCGCAGGCGAGCGCGAGGGTGACGTCCGCAGGACGGCGGGTCGCGATGAGTGTCATGGGAAGCCTCTCATGGTTCATTCATTGAACTCACAAAAACCGTAACACGCCTAGGTTCGATGAATGAACTAACATGGGACGCATGGCGCTCGGCAAGAACTACGACGGTCAGGACTGCTCACTGGCTCGTGCTCTGGAGCTGGTCGGGGAGCGATGGACGCTGCTGGTGGTCCGCGACGCGCTGTACGGCGTGCGCCGATACGGCGACTTCCTCTCCCACCTCGACATACCACGCGCCGTGCTGTCCCAGCGGCTGCAGGCCCTGGTGGAGGCCGGCGTCCTGGAACGGCGCCGCTACCAGGACGCGCCGCCCCGCGACGAGTACGTCCTGACCGCGATGGGGCGCGAGCTGTGGGACCCCGTCTACCTGCTCGCCCAGTGGGGCGAGCGGAACCTGTCCGCGGGCGGCCCCCGCCGGATCTTCTTCCACACGCCCTGCGGCACGAAGATCGACCACGTCGGGCTCTGCCCGGCGTGCGGCGGACGTGCCCCGCTGGAGGAGATCGAGATGCGACCCGGGCCCGGCGCCGACCTCACCCGCGACGACCAGGTCAGCCAGGCCCTGCGCTCCCCCCACCGTCTGCTGGAGCCGCTGCCCGGTTGACGGGCCTTCGCCCGGGCGTCATCAGCGGACAGGGGCCGACGGCCGTGGCGGCCCGAGCTCTTCGGCCCTCATGCGTTTTCCGTACAGCGTGGCCAGAACGGCGAACATCGCCATGACCACGGCCACCGACAGGGCGGTGAGGTCAACACCCGCCCTCGCGATGACGTAGCCACCTGTCATGGAGCCGAGCGGAATCACTCCGAAATACACGGAACGAGACGCGCCGATCACTCGTCCCAGGAGAAGCCCGGGAACGGTGCGCACCTGATACGTGCTGATCGCGATGTTCATCAGGGACCCGACCAGCCCGACACTCGCCCAGGAGACGGCGAGCACGTACGGATGGGAAGAGACGGTCATGGACGTCATCGCGGCGGTCCACAGCCAGGTGCCGAGCACGATCATGCTCGACATCGACCGGCTGCGCATCAACCTCGGCACCACGACGGAGCCCAGCACCCCTCCCGCGCCGGTGGCGGCGAGAATCAGCCCGGTGGAGGCTTCCGGACTCCCCTGCTCCTGACCCCTGACGATGATCAACAGGATCGTCATCTGGAAGAGCACGTTGGTTCCCGCGGCGACGATCGTCGTCGTTCGTAGAAACGCGCTGTGCCAGATCAGTTTCGCGCCCTCCCCGATCCCGCCCATGGTCTGCTTCAGGCCGGCGTGGTCGTGGGAGTGGGCGGAAATGCCGACCGGGTTTCTTATCAAAGTGATGGTGACCACCGAGAACAGATAGGTCAGCGCGTTGAAGGCGAATGGCCAGACCCGTCCTATTCCGAAGAGCAGTCCGCCGACCGGCAGCCCCAGCACGGCACCGGCGTGATCGCGCCCCTCCGCTTTCGACATGGCGCCGGACAGGTGTTCCGGAGGAACGATACGGCCGATGGCGGTGGTTTCGGTGACCGTATAAAGGACGGCCATACTGCCCTCGACGAAGGCGACCGCGATGAGAAGCGGCAGGGACCGGGCTCCGGTGGACAGGGAGATCACCAAAACCATGACGGCGATGCCCCGAACCGACTGGCTGATCAGCATCAAGCGCACACGATCATGGCGATCCACCATCACGCCGGCCGGTAGGTAGAACAGGAGATTGGGCAGCCGGGCGGCGAATCCCACCCAGCCGGCGGCGACCGGCGAACCCGTCAGGGCGAGGGCGAGCAGCGGATAGGCGAAACCGGCGGCCCTGCTCCCGAGGAGGGACACCGCCGAACCGCTCCACACCAGTAGAAAGTCACGGCGCCACCCCTCGGAAGACGGATCTACAAACCGTTGCAGCATGCCTGTCCGCTCTACGCCTGGCCCGCTTCGCGGAGAATCGACGCACAACGGTCAGGGTAGTCAGCCGAGACCTGGGCCGACCAGGCCTCCCGGCGAACGGCCATTCCGAATCACGGCGGATTCGAAGCGGTTCGAAAGGAAACGCGTCACCATCCGAAGCGCTTCAGCGGGGACGTCAGCCGTCCTCCCCGCCGAACACGTCGTGCCTGCCGAACGGGGCGGCGGCGAAGCGACCGCCGCGGGGCGAAGGTTTGCCGTGACAGGAGAGGGTATGCGCCTTCTCCTATAGGGACCTGTAGGGGAGGAGGCATGCCATGACGAACAGTTCCAAAGACGGTCTGTCCACGGCCGAACTGATCCGGCAGATGTCGGAGGAGGTCTCACGTCTCGTCAGGGACGAACTCCGCCTGGCCAAATTGGAACTCGCCGAAAAGGGCAGGCACGCAGGGCTCGGCGCGGGGTTGTTCGGCGGGGCGGGCGTCGTGGCCCTGTACGGAGGCGGCTGCGTGGTGGCGGCCGTGATCCTGCTGCTCGCCATGGTCATGCCCGCATGGATCGCCGCGGCGGTCGTGGGAGCGGTGCTGCTGGTCACGGCCGCGGCTCTCGGGTTCCTCGGCAAGCGGCAGGTGACCGAGGCCGGGTCGCCGGCTCCTGAACGGACCATCGAGAGCCTCAAACACGACATCGACGTAGTGAAGGAGAGGGCACACCGATGACTGAGACCGATCCGGACAGGCCCGAGCGCGATCTCCTGGAGGCCGGAACCACCGGCTCTCGAAGGAAAGAGGTCGGCGCGCCCATCACGCCGGACGAGAGGGAATCGCTGAACATCCCGCCGAACGCGCCGGAGGCGCCGGAAGCCCCGGCCTCCGCGCGGGACGGCACGCCCACCGCGGACCTCGGCGTTTCCCCCGCCGACCGTGACGGGACACCCCCGCAGGCGGATGAGACCGCCGCCGTCGCGGCCGGCGCGACCGGAACCGGGACAGGCACGACCGCGACCGGCGCCGTCCGGACGGGCGGCGGCACGACGGGCCCCGGAGAGTCGAGCGCCGGCACGACGGACCCGGATCAGACGAGCAAGGAATCCATGCGGCGGGACATCGAGAACGACCGCCGCGAACTGGGCGACACCGTGGAGGCTTTGGTGCACAAGACCGATGTGAAGGGCCGCGTTCAGGAGACCGCCACCCACATGGGGGAGGACATCCGCCGGATGGGGGCGGCCACCGCCGGCACCGCCACCGAGATGGTAGGGCGGGTGAAGGAGGCGGCTCCCGAGGTCGTGGGACGGGTCAAGGAAATCACCCCCGTCGAGCTCAAGGACGCGGCGGAGAAGGTCAGGACCGAGGCGGGCAAGCGTCCCGTCGTGGCCGCCGCGGCGATGGCGGCGCTCACCCTGATCGTCTTTCGCGTGCTGCGGCGGGGCAGGAGAAAGTAGGCCCGCCATCGGCGGGAGACCGGGAACGGTCTCCGCGAGGTCGAAGAGGTTTCGGGGAGTTCGGAACAGGAGCCCCGGGGAGTTCGGAAGAGTTCGGACAGGAGTTTCGGGGAGTTCGGAACAGGAGTGAACGGCCGGGCGACGACGGCGTCGCCCGGCCCTTTCACGCGGCCGGTCCGGGTGGTCGCCCGCGCTCGCGCCGTCCGGCCATGGCCGTCGCCCCTCGCGCCCTTGTGCGCCGGGCTACACCCGCGGCCGGCGCGCTCGCGTGAGGGAGGGGTCCTCCCGGCGGCCACCGCGATCGGGTCCGCGGTGATTTGGCGGGCTCGGCGCGGGTGAGCGAGCCAAATCCGGGTTCGCCGGGGTAATCTGACCGCTCCTGGGTGGGCGGCGGACCCCCTCCTTTCCGCCCGCCCGGGAATCTCCGCGGAGCGCCCACGCATCTCTTCCACGTGTCCTCCGCTCCCTTCCACGTGTTCTCCATGTGCCTCTTCGATCCGGGGCCCCGGCTTCCACGTGTTCTCCACGCGCCTCTTCGATCCGGCGCCCCGGTGCGACGCTCGCCGATTCCACGCAACGCTCGTGAAAGCACGCGGTGAGACATCTGTCCTGTCCCCAACGCCCGGCGGCCCGGATGGTCCTCCCGGGCGGAGCCTTCCCCGGCCGTCCTGAACGGATGTCCGTAAACCAGTCCGAGAGTCGGGATGTCGTGACTAATGCCCGAGATTGCGAAATTTCTGATCCTGGGGCATAGGTGCCACGGCGGAGGTAGCGTTCTCCGGCAGGACACCAGGAGGTCTCATGTGCCGTGTTCTCGGTATCGCCGCGGGCTCGGCACTCGTCGGTCATGACGGCGCGCCCGCGCCTTCTCGGGGCGGGCGTGGCCGCGGCCACACTCGGCTTCGACGGGCTGAACGCTTCGACGGCTTCGACGGGTTGAACAGGGAAGAGCCCGACCCGCACCTCAGCCGGAAGAGGTTCCCCGAGAGGTCCTGCGGCCACCGCTTCACCAAGTCCGTCACCACGACGCCGGACCCTTGAGGGAGATCAGCATGAAGGCCGCGGTCAGCGGTGTCCACCATTTCAAGATCTGGGTGAGAGACCTGGCTCGGAGCCGCCCCTGGTATGAGCAGGTCTTCGACCTCCGGCTGCGCACCAGTTTCGAGGACGACGACGGCGTGATCAGAGGCATGGCCTTCGACGTCCCCGGCACCGATCTCCAACTCGCCCTCCGGGAGAACCCCGGCCTGGCCGAAGCGCTCTCCGGCGCCGACCCTTTCGCCTTCCAGACCACCAGGGAAGGCCTCGACGCCTGGATCGCCCACCTCGACGCCCTCGGTGTCTCGCACGGCCCCGTGATCAAGGCCTCCGCCGGCCATGCCCTGGGGTTCGCCGATCCCGACGGCATCGAGATCCGCCTCTACGCTCCCGACGAGACGATCCACGCCGCCCAGGTCGGCCCCGACGGCACCTACCGCCCCGGCCCCGTTCCCGGGCAGCGCCCCGAAGCCTAGCCGCCCGCGGCCATGTCGAAGAAGCGCAGCTCCAGCTGTACGGCACGGCGGAAGAAGCCGAGCACGCGCAGTTGCTCGTCACCGGCGAGCCCGGGGCCGAGGCGGTCGAGCTCACCGCGCAGGAACCCCACCCAAGCTCGGAACGCCGGCCCCTCGTGCAGGTCGATCCACTCGCGGTGGACGAAGTTGTCCGGCAGCGGCTCCTCGGCGAGGCTCGCCCAGCCGAGATAGCTCCACTCGGCCACGCACAGCACCGCGAGGACGAGCGGGTAGTCCAGGCTGGTCCTGGCCTCGTCCATCAGGGCGCGGAAGTCGGCCGTCACCGGCTCCAGCGGTGGGGCGGCCAGGTCGGCCGGGCCGGCGCCGAGGGCGGCCAGCGCGCGATGGAAGTAGGTCTTCTCCTCGGTCGTGGCCGTCTCGCCGAGGAACCGGCCGAACGGCACCCGGGATTCGAAGCTGTCCGCGCTGGCCACGGCCGCACCGAGCAGCGCGGTGAAGGAGTCCACGAACTGGAAGTCCTGGATCAGGTAACGGCGCATGTCGTCGTCGGAGACGTCACCCCGGGCGATCGAGGAGGCGAACGGATGGGTCACCACCGCGCTCCACTCGGGCTCGCACCACGACCGCAGCCACTCGCTGAAGGCGGGGTCGGCGGCGCTCGCGCGCCACTCCTCGTAGGGGGTCGGCTCCACCGGGCTTCTCCTCGTCTCGGGACGTTGATCAGCGTGAATGTTAGGGCATGTCCCGCCGGACCCACGGGGCACGCCCCGGCCGGAGCGTGCGGCGTGCGGCGGTGGCGGCGGCGGGATCCGCCGTGTCGAGCAGCCCGTCGTGTTGGGGAGTCTTTGCGGGTCGAAGGGGATTTTCCCGGAAAGGGGAGGGCACGTTCCCGCAGAACAAGAGAGAGGACGTGAGGCCGTGACCGAGCCGGTCGTCAACCTCGCCGTCATCTGCCACTCGGTTACCGGAACGATCTTCGCCCTGGCCAAGGCCGCTGCGACGGCCGGAGAAGGCCGGGGCGGAGACGCGCCCAGGGAGAACCGATCAACGAGGTCGCGTCGTCGTTCATCGCGGCCGCGACGTTTCACGGAGGACCGGAGAGCGCGGTTCCCGCAATGAACAACACCTTCTACCACTGGGGGCGCATCATCGTGCCGCCCGGCTACGCCGACCCCGTCCGGTTCCGAGCGGGCAACCCCTATGGCGCCGGCCGTACCTCCGACGACGGTCAGATCCCGCCCGGCGAGGTGCGGCCGGCGGCCGTGGAGTTCCCCACCCGGCTGGTCCAGATCGCCGCGACGTTCCTGCGGGGACGCCTGCCTGACGGCCGCACGTCCTCACTCCCGCTCCGGCGTCCCGGCCGGATCGACGGGGTGGAAAGCCGGGCGCCGTCGCCTACGATCGCTGGTTGTGACCGCCTATCAGGCACTCGCGGCCGACCTGCGCCACCGGATCGTCTCCGGGGAGTTCCAACCCGGTGACAGGCTGCCGATCGAACCCGACCTGTGCGCCCGGTACGGCGTGAGCCGCAGCACGGTCCGCGAGGCGCTGCGCCTGCTGGCCAGCCAGAACCTGATCAGGACCGTCCGCGGGGTGACCGGCGGCAGCTTCGTCGCCCATCCCGACCCCGACCACATCAGCGCCTACCTGGAGACCAGCTTCGACCTGATGCGGGTGGGCATCGACCAGCTGATGGAGATTCGCGAGCTCCTGGAGGTGCCCGCTGCGGGCCTGGCCGCGCTGCGCCGTACCGGACCGGACTTGGAGCGCCTGCACGACTGCGTCGAGGGGGCGAGCGGCCGGGAGCCCGGTGAGGTCTTCGAGCCCAACCGCGACTTCCATGTCGTCCTGCTCCGCGCGGCGGGCAACCCGCTGCTGGAGATCGTCGCCCGGCCCGTCTTCGAGGTGCTGGAGGGTCGCTTCGTCCGCGAGCACGCCCCGCGGGCCGCGCTCGACGGCATCGACCGCGAGCATCGCGACATCCTGCGCCACGTCGAGGCGAGCGACGCCGAGGGGGCGCGGCGGGCCGCCCTGACACACCTGGGCAGCCTCCGGACCGCCTATTACCCCAGTGTGGAACCCCGGACCTGAGCTCGGTGGATCACCGACGAGGATCCCGGCATCCCCCGGGGGAAGGCCCGCCGGTAGTCGCTCGGCGACACCCCCACCTGCCTGAGGAAATGGTGACGGAGGTTGTTCGCCGTGCCGAGCCCGCTCAGCTCCCCGACCTTCTCGATCGGCAGGTCCGTCGTTTCCAGCAGGCCCTGTGCCCGGCCCAGACGCTCGTTGAGCAGCCACTGCAGCGGAGTCGTCCCGGTGGCCGCCTGGAGCCGCCGGTAGAACGTCCGCGGGCTCATCGCCGCCTGCCGCGCCATGTCCTCGACCGTCAACGGCTGGTCCAGACGCTCACGGGCCCATTCCAGCACGGAACCCAGGCCTTCGTCGTCGGTGGTGGGCACGGACAGGTCGATGAACTGCGCCTGGCCGCCCGGCCGGTGGGCGGGCACCACCATCCGGCGGGCGAGTTGGTTGGCGACGTGCGCGCCCAGGTCACGGCGGACCAGATGGAGGCATAGGTCGAGCCCCGCGGTCAGCCCGGCGCTGGTGAGGACGTCGCCGTCGTCCACGTACAGCACCGAGTCGTCGACGTGCACCTTCGGGTAGCGCTCGGCCAGTTGAGCGGTGTGCATCCAGTGGGCGGTGGCGCGGCGGCCGTCGAGCAGCCCCGCCTCGGCGAGCGCGAAGGCGCCGGTGCACAGGGAGACCATGCGGGAGCCCGCGTCATAGGCACGGCGCAGGGCCGTGATCAGGGCAGGCGGCAGCGCTCTGCCGTCCTCGACGCAGGAGTCGGGCACCGAGGGCACGATGACCGTGTCCGCGCCGACAAGGTCGTCGAGCCCGTAGCGGGTCCGCAGCGCCAGTCCGAATTCGGCGGGGGAGCCGTCCTGCCGTCTCTCTCCCGTCCCGCACAGCCGCAGGTCGTACCAGGGGTCGGCCAGATCCGGCTGCGGCTTCCCGAAGACCGTGCAGGGGATGCTCAGCTCGTACAGATCCCACGAGGGGACGCCTATGTCCTCGGTTACGACCACCGCGACGGAACCAGCGCTCACGCTTGGAGAGTATGGCAGGAATTTGGTGCCAACCGTCATTCCTGTCACTTCTTCCGGTCGCTGTGCGCTGCGAGTGTGGTCCGTACGTGACCAACCGCCGCAGGCGGATCTGTAGGGAGACGAAGCATGATCTCTGAACGCGCGGCCGTGACCGTCATCGGACTGGGTTCGATGGGTTCGGCGCTGGCCACCACGCTGCTGGACCGCGGCCACCCGACCACCGTATGGAACCGCTCGGCGCACAAGGCCCGGCCGCTGGTCGACAGGGGAGCCCGCCCGGCCGCGACGCCTCGGGAGGCGATCGCGGCGAGCTCGCTGGCCATCGCCTGCGTCCTGGACTATGAGGCACTGCACACCGTCCTCGACCCCGTCTCCGACGCCCTGGCCGGTAAGGTCCTGGTCAACCTCACTTCCGGCTCCCCGGAGCAGGCCCACGAGGTCGCCGCGTGGGCTCGGGCGCACGGCGCCGATTACCTCGACGGCGCGATCATGACCACCCCGCCGGGCGTCGGCAGCCCGGAGATGATGTTCCTGTACAGCGGCTCGCACGCCGTTTTCGAAGCCCACCGGTCAACCCTGGCGACCCTGGGAGACCCCCTGTACCTGGGCGCCGACCCGGGTCTGGCCTCCCTCTACGACGCCGCCCTGCTCGGCCTGATGTGGTCCACCCTGACCAGCTGGCTGCACGGCACCGCGCTGGTCGGCGCGGAGAAGACGGAGGCCACGGCCTTCACCCCCGTCGCGATCCGCTGGCTGAGCGCCGTGGCCGGTTTTCTGACCACGTACGCGCCCCAGGTGGACGGCGGTCGCTACCCGGGTGACGACGCCACCGTCGACGTGCAGATCGCGGCGATCGACCACCTCATCCACGCCGCGGCGGCGCGCGGTGTCGACAACGCGTTGCCGGAGCTCCTGAAGAGCGTCATGGAACGGGCCAGGGCCGCAGGTCACGGCGCCGACAGCTACGCGAGCGTGATCGAGGTCCTGAAGAACCCGGCGGGCGGCAGGTGACCGCGGCACCGGCATCCGCGGCCGGTCCCTCGTCTCCTGCGCCGCCGCCTCCTTCGCCGAACCGGACGCTCGCCGTCGGCGCCGGTCCATGGCCGGACCTGCTGTCCGCCGCGACCGATGACTGCCTGGCCGTCCTCCTCAGGGGAGCCGGCCAGGACTGGTCACGCCCCGCCGGCGACCTCGACTGGACCTGCCGCCAGACCCTCGACCACCTCGCCCTCGGCCTGGTCGGCTACACGGGTCTGCTCATCGCCCGGCCCGCGGACCGCTACATCACCCTCTTCGCCTCACTCGACCCTCACGCACCCGTCCACGCCTGCCTGGAAGGCCTCCGTATCGCCGCTTCCCTCCTCACCTCAACCGTCCGCGACACGACCGCGCAAGTCCGTGCCTGGCACCCTTGGGGCCACTCCGACGCCGCCGGCTTCGCCGCCATGGGGATCACCGAACTGGCCGTCCACACCTATGACATCACCCGTACCCTCGGCCTGCCCTGGGCTCCGCCCGACGGCTTGAGCGCCGCCGTCCTCGCCCGCCTCTTTCCCGAGTTTCCCGAGTTCCCCGAGTTCCCCGAGGCCCCGTCCGGGCACAGCCCGTCGGACGCCCTCCTGTGGTGCACGGGCCGCATCTCGCTTCCCGGACTGCCCAGGCGGGCGCGCTGGCAGTGGGACGGCAGCGTGCGCTGACCCCGACCGCGCCCCGATCGCGGACCTCACCATGCAGGTCGGCCTCTCCTGGAAACGACCAAGCAAGCCATTGACCATCAAAACATCAGACTATTAGCGTCAAGGTTCCGTCGTTCAGGGAGAGATCCGTGACCGTGCACGAACCCGGCCTTGGCCGGTACTACGAGGACTTCGTCGTCGGCGACGTCTACCAGCATCCGCTCGGCCGCACGATCAGCGAGGCCGACAACACCTGGTTCACCCTGCTGACGATGAACACCAACCAGAACCACTTCAACGCCCACTTCGCCGAACGGGCCCCGGTCGGGAAGGTCATCGTCAATTCGGGGCTGAGCGTGGCGATCGTCCTGGGCATCTCGGTGATCGACGTCAGCCAGAACGCGCTGATGAACCTCGGCTGGGATGAGATCAAGCTGACTCACCCGGTGTTCCTGGGCGACACCCTCTACGCCGAGTCGATCGTGGTGGACAAGCGCGAGTCCCGGTCGCGGCCCTACGCCGGGATCGTCACCTGCCGCACGCGCGGCCTCAACCAGGACGGCGACGAGGTCATGTCCTGGCGCCGCTCCGTGATGGTCTACCGCCGCGACGCCCCGCACGACAAGCAGTATTTCCCGCAGGCCAAGAGCGGCCCGCTGACGGCATGAGGATCGCGTCCGGGTCATGGGGGCGACCGCCGGTCTCCCCTGTTCGAAAGGATCCGCCATGGATTTCGAGCTGAACGACGAACAGCGGCTGTTCCGCCGGACCCTCAGGGAGTTCGTGGACAAGGAGATCGTGCCGGTCGCCTCCGAATGGGAACGGACGGGCCGCTACCCCACCGAGATCGTCGAACGGTTCGCGGAGATGGGGCTGTTCGGGATGACGATCCCCGAGGAGTACGGCGGGCTGGCGCTGGACCGGGTGTCGTTCGCGCTGGTCTTCGAGGAGATCGCGCGTGGATGGATGGGCGTGGCGGGAGTGCTCGGCTCGCATTCGCTGGCCTCCTGGATGATCGCCCGGCACGGCACCGAGGAGCAGCGCGCCGCCTACCTCCCGGACCTGGCCACCGGCGCCCGCCGTACCGGCATCGCGCTGACCGAGCCCGCCGCCGGCACCGACCTGCAGGGCATCCAGACCCGGGCGGTCCGCGACGGCGACCACTACGTGATCAACGGCACCAAAACGTGGATCACCAACGCCCGCCACGCCGACCCGATGCCCGTCCTGGTGAAGACCTCCGTCACCGAGCCGGCGCACCGCGGCATGTCCCTGCTCCTGGTCGAGGCCGGCACCCCGGGCTACACCGTCAGCCGGGACCTGCCCAAACTCGGCTACAAGGGCACCGAGACCTGCGAGGTCGTGCTGCAGGACGTTCGCGTCCCGGCGTCGCGGCTGCTCGGCGGGGTCGAGGGACGGGGCATGCAGCAGGCACTGTCGGCCCTGGAACTCGGCCGGATCAACATCGCCGCCCGCGCGGTCGGGCTCTCCCAGTGCGCCTACGACGCGGCGCTGACCTACTCGCGCGAGCGTCACGCCTTCGGCCGGCCCATCGCCGACTTCCAGGCCGTCCAGCTCAAGCTCGCCGACATGGCCACCGACATCCAGGCGGCCAGGCTGCTCACCTATTGGGCGGCGACCCGTTCGGAGAGCGGCCCGGTGAACTCCGAAGCCGCCATGGCCAAATACTTCGCGTCCGAGGTCGCGCTGCGAGCCACCATGGAGGCCATGCGGATCCACGGCGGCTACGGCTACTCCCAGGAGTTCGTCATCGAGCGCCTCTACCGCGACGCGCCCCTGATGGCCATCGGCGAAGGAACCAACGACATCCAGCGGATGGTCATCGCCGAATCCCTCATCTCCGGCACCGCCAAGGTGGGCTGGTGAGCGGTGCCGCTAGGGTCGGACGGTGATCCGATCTGCGCTGTATGTTCCGGGTGACCAGCCCGACAAGCTCGCCAAGGCACTCGGCCGGGGCTCCGACTCCCTGATCGTCGACCTGGAGGACGCGGTCCTGCCCGCGCACAAGGCCGCGGCCCGCGCCGCCGTGGCCGGATGGCTGCGCGAGCTGGAGCCCGGCGGCCCGGAGATCTACGTTCGGGTGAATCCCGGCGAGGCGGGTCACGAGGACCTCAGGGCGGTCGCCGTGGCGGGAGTGCGGGGGGTCTGCGTGGCCAAGACGGAGTCGGCCGCCGAGCTGGTCGAGGTGGACGCCGTGCTCACCGCGGCCGAGGCGGCCGAGGGCCTGCCCGCCGGCTCGATCGCGGTCTGCCCGCTGCTGGAGAGCGCCGGCGCGATCCTGGCGGCGCCGCAGATCGCCCGGGCGCCCCGCGTCCTGCGGCTGCAGATCGGTGAGGCCGACCTGCGCGCCGAACTCGGCGTCGAGGCCGGCCCCGACGAGCGTGAGCTGCTCTGGGCCCGCTCCCAGGTCGTCCTGGCCTCCGCGGCGGCCCGGCTCACCCCGCCCCTGGCTCCCGTCAGCACCGACTTCCGTGACCTCGATGCCCTGCACACCTCCACCGCCGCTCTGAAACGCCTGGGCTTCCGGGGGCGTGCCTGCATCCATCCAGCCCAGGTGCCCGTGGTCAACGAGGTCTTCACGCCCGCCGAGGAGGAGCTCGCCCGGGCCCGCGACCTGATCGCCCGTTTCGAGGCCGCCGGCACCGGAGTCGTCGCCGACGCCCGGGGCCGGATGGTCGACGAGGCGGTCATCCGCGCGGCCCGCCGCCTCCTGGCCTGACGCCGCCGCCTCGATGCTCCTATCCTGATGTGATGTCAGCGGGAGCCGATGGAGGGTGCCTGTTCTGCGCCATAGCGGCGGGAGAGCAGCCGGGTCACATGGTGTTCTCCGACGACGTGGCCGTGGCCTTTCTGGACACACGGCCGGTCTTCAAGGGACACGTCCTGGTGGCGCCCATGACCCACGTCGAGACGCTCGCGGACCTGCCCACGCCGGCGGTCGGCCCGTTCTTCGAGCGGGTCCGGTCCGTCTCCGCCGCCGTCGAACAGGGTCTGGAATCGGGCGGCACGTTCGTCGCGATGAACAACCGGATCAGCCAGAGCGTCCCGCATCTTCACGTCCATGTCGTCCCCCGCAACCGCAAGGACGGCCTGCGCGGTTTCTTCTGGCCTCGCACGAGGTACGGCGACGCCGCCGAGGCCGAGTCCTTCGCCCTGCGCATCCGCGAGGCCCTCCCGCCCGGCCGGTGAGCCGGCCATGTCCGCCGTCACGCGGCCCGTGGCCGTACGGCGGCGCGGATGCCGCGGCGCAGGAGGGCGGGTACGCACGGCGTGGTGCCCAGGGCGCCGATCCACACGGTGGCCGACAGTCCGCTACCCGCACGCCGGGCCGCTGCCGGCCGACCGGTGGAACGAGGACCTGGCCCGCGGCTGCTACCCGGACCTGCACCACTGGGACCTCAGCATGCGCGAGCGATGTGAGGTCACGGAGTCAAGGTGCGGAGTGCGTCGTGGAGTCCCGCCGCGCTCTGGTAGCCGATCGCGGGCTTCTCCTGGAGCGCTTTGTCGATGACGGCGGCCAGTGCTTGCGGGACACCCGGGTCCCGGCGGCGGATCGGTACCGGCTGTGACTGCAGGACGATCTGCCAGGGGTCCCTTCCGGCCGGGAAATCCCTTGGGTACTGGGCGGTCAGGGCGTGGTAGAGACAGGCGGCGAGTGCCCAGACGTCGACCGCGGGCGTGGCGTTGCGGAAGTTGATGACCTGCTGGCGGGGCATGTACCAGGGTTTGCCCGCGGCCGTGCCGGTCCGGGTCAGGCCGCTCAGGCCGGCCTGGTCGAAGGCCTTGGCGAGGCCGAAGTCGCCCACCTTCGCCACCGGTGAGCCGTCGGCTGCCCCGCTCAGCAGGATGTTCTGGGGACTGAGATCGCGGTGGACGACGCCCTGCTCGTGCGCATGTCCCACGCCTTCCAGTGCCTGCAGCGCGAGGCGGACGGCCTCCGCGGCCGGGAGCCGCCCACCCCTGCGGTTCAGGAGCTGGTCGAGACTGCCTCCCGCGCAGAACTCCATGGTGAAGTAGAACGCGCCGTCGGCGGATCCGGCGTCGTACAGAGCGGCGACGTTCGGGTGGCGCAGTGCCCGGGTGAGTTCCACTTCGCGCAGAAAGCGGTCGTGCACTTCGGCGCCGGCCGCCACCTTCGGCAGCATCACCTTCAGCGCCACTTCTTCGCCGGTGGTCTCGTGGCGGGCGAGGAACACTGCGCCCATCCCGCCGCGGCCGAGTTCGCGCAGGATCGTGTACCCGGCGATGGGGGCGAGGTCGCGGCGCCCGCTGTGCGCGAGGTTCAGCAGTATTTCGGCCACCGCGGCTGGTTTGGCCTGGCAGGCGGCGCAGACGTACTCACCGGACCGAGCGCCGAGCTCGCTGCCCACTTCCCGGTCGCAGACCTTGCACCGGGCCAGCTCCAGTGTGCGCTTCACACCGCCCGCGGCGGGCTGGACGCCGACCCGGAAGACCGTCTTGCCGATCCGGATCTCGTCACCGTCGGCCAGGTCGTGCTCCGGGAACGACAGCGCCGCGGCCTCCTCGGGTGTCTGGTGTGCCTCGCGCTGGCCGATCTTTTCATCGTTGACGTAGGTTCCGTTGAGGCTGCCGAAGTCGCGGATGCGCGCATCGGGCGGGTTGATGTCGAGCAGGCAGTGATGCCGGGAGACGGTGCGGTGGTCGCCGTCGTTCGGCAGCCGCGGCGCGCAGTCTTCGGCGCGGCCGAGCACGCAGGTGGTCCGCTCGTCGAACACGTACTCGGTGCGGGCGAGCTTGCCCTTGACGAGCTTCAGCGTGATGGTGGCCGGTCGCGTCATCGCATCTCCTCTTCGGCGCCCGCGGTGGTGAACACCAGCGCGCCGCCGGCGGCTTCGATCCGGGCGATCTCCAGTGCCGGCGCGACGCTCTCCGCGTACCGCGTCACCGTTTCCACATCCTGCTCAAAACCGTGCCGAGCCACCCGGTGGCCCGGCGTTCGAGCTGCGCCCGTACGCCTTCGGGCCGCAGCCAGCCGAAACCGGCGTCCTGGAGCCGCTCCATCAGCTCGTCGGCGTCGCCGGTTTTCCGGCCGGTCCGATGCCGGGCCAGGAAAAGCTCCAGATGGGGGGTCGCACCGTCGGCCCAGTCCGCTGGTTCGCGTGTCGACAGTTCCCAGTCGAAATCCCAGCGCTGGACGGTCCCGTCGCTGCCTGCGGACAAGGCGAAACTGCCATCGGGGGCGAACGCGAGGCTCCTTATTCGCCTCTGGTGTCCTTCTAGGGCACGCAGCATCTGTCCACTGTGGACATCCCAGACCCGGAGAAAAGAATCGCTGTCGGCCGAAAGCGCGAAGCGCCCGTCCGTGCTGAGCCGGGCCTTCAGCGGATGGCCGGGGTGCTCGAGGACCCGCACGCATTCCCCCGACGCGACATCCCACAACCGGATGCACCCACGGCCGCACGACACCACGAAACGCCCGTCGGCACTCATGGACACCGACGACACCCGGTCGTCGTGCCCCTCCAGGGTGCGCAGCCGCCGTTGCCGGCCGAGATCCCACAGTATGATTCTCTCGCTTCGACCGGCCGTGGCGGCGACACGTTCGTCCGGGCTGACCCAAATCGAGTGCGCCAGGCCGCAGTCCTCGATGGTCCGCAGGAGGCGGCCGTCGGCCAGATCCCAGAACTGCAGCCTGGCGTCGACGGCGGCCAGCGCCCGTCGCCCGCCGTCGTAGAACCGCGCCGAGGTCGCGCCGTGGGTGTTCGCGAACAGGACGCGCAGGCACTCACCGGTGCCGGCGTGCCACAGCCGGAGCCTGCCGTCGTGCCCGGCGGACAGCACGCGCTGGGTGTCGGCGCTCAGGCTGATGTCATTCACCATGCTCGAGTGGCCTTCGAGGACGCGCTCGCAGGCTCCGCTGGCGACGTCCCAGATCCGGATCGTCCCGTCGCCACCGCTGGAGACCGCGATCGTGCCGTCGGCGGAAAGCACGACCGAGTCCACGTAGATGCGGTGCCCGGAGAAGGTCGTCGTGGGCCAGGCCGCCCGCAGGCCCGTGCGGACCGTGTGGCGGCCCAAGGCCCGCCAGGCGGTGAGCACCTGAGGCGATCGCTCGTAACCGGGGATCGCCCGTGCCCGGGTGAGCGCGTCGAGCGCGCGCGGGTACCGGGAGGCGGCGATTTCCTGCACCGCTTCGAAAACCAGTGCCTCGACCTCGCTGCCGAGCCGGCTCAGTTCCGCATGCCGCCGTGGTTTGCTCAGCTGCGGTGCGGCGGTCCAGTCGAGGGGGAGGTCCCACCGGCGGACCGCGTTGTCCTGGCCGGCGGAGATCGCGGAGCGGCCGTCCGCGCTGAGCCGGACCGCCCGCACCGCGGAGCGGTGGCCCCGGAAAGTCCGCAGGCATCGCCCGCCGGCGATGTCCCAGATCCGGACCGTCTTGTCCTGCGAGCCGGAGAGCACCAAGCGCGCGTCGGCACTCAGCGACACGGTTTCCACCCAGTCGGGCGCGTTCATGGTCCGCAGGCAGTGGCCGGTGCGGAGGTCCCACAGGCTGATCGTGCCGTCCATGGCACCGATGACCGCGAGACGCCCGGCGGGGTCGAGGCAACTGGCGTTGACCGGCGAGGCGTCGTCCGCGCGGATCGGCCGGTAGCGGCCGGAGCTCAGGTCCCAGAACCGGACTTCTCCGTTGGTCTTGCCGGTGGAGAGCAGGAAGTCGCAGTCGGCGGTCAGTTCGATCGAGCGCACGCCGCCGGCGTGCCCGGCGAGGGTCCGCCGGATCTGTCCACTGTGGACGTCCCAGATCTGGATCGGCCCGTCCGCGTTCGAAACCAGCACGATGCTCGCGTCGGCGTTCAGCGCGACCGGATGGGTCGCGTATTCGAACTGGGGCGGCGGCCTGAGGGCGAACCCGCGCAAACAGCGGCCGGTGCCGAGATCCCACAGCCGCAAGGTCTGGTCTTTGCCGGTGGAGGCGGCGAAGCGCCCGTCCGGGGTGAGGGCGACCGAGCAAACCTCTTTGCGGTGCCCGTTCTCGAAGTGCGCCTCGAACGCCTGGAGGCATTCCCCGCTGCGCAGGTCCCACAGCTTCACCATGCCGTCGCGGCCCCCGGTCAGCAGCAGCCGACCGTCGGGGGTGAGGCTGGTGAGGATGTAAGGGCCGCTTTTGTACGGGCCATCCGGCTCGGTCAGCTCGTCATTCCAGAACAGCGCCCACGGGATCGCCCTGGCCTCGGCGCAGCGCGCGTCGGTGAGCTGTTCGGATTGGACGGTCCGCAGGGCCGCTTGGACTTCGGGTTCGCCGGTGGCCTCGTCTCCGAGCTCACCGAGGAGCGCGCGGGCCGCGGTGAGGTCGCCGCGTTCGAGGTGTACCTGAGCGAGCAGATGGCGTGCCTGCCACGGGTCCCCGGCGTCGGTGCGGATCGCTTCGAGGCCGGTGATGAGTTCTTCGTCGGTGACCTCGCCGTGGCGCCACCGGTGCAGGCCCGCGTTGTAGGTGGCCTCCAGGTGCTGCGGGTCCGCCGCCAGCGCCGCCGCGAACGCCTCCCGAGCCTCGGCCGTGCGGTCGAGGTCGAGCAGCGACACTCCCCGGTTGTTGAGCTCGCCGGCGCGCAGATCGGCCGCCACCGGGGTGGCACGCGGATACGGGCCACCCGAAATCCGCTGATGGACCTCGGCCAGGTCGGTGGCGACCTCGGACATCGAGCCCGGCCGATCGGCCGGGTCGAGGCGCAGGCATCGCTCCAGCAAGTCGGCGAGTTCGCCGGGCATGGCCGGAAGCCCGGCCTCGCCCGGCCCGTCGGCGCGATACGCCGCGAGTGCTTCCCCTGCGATCGGCCCGGCCATCCAGGTGATCCCGCCGGTGAACATCTCCAGCACCGACACCGCGAAGCTGTAGATGTCGGTGCGCCGGCCCAGCGACTCGCCCGAGGTCTGTTCCGGCGAGGCATACGCACGGGTCAGGCCACCGGCGGGGACCAGCACGCTGACGCCGGGCGCGCTCTCGCGTGCGGACATCGTCATGGCGACGGCGCGAGCCCTGGCCAGTCCGAAGTCGGTGACCTTCGCGGTGCCTTCTTCGTCGAGCAGGACGTTGGCGGGCTTCATGTCCTGGTGCACCAGGCCGCGGCTGTGCGCGTGCTCGAGGCCCCACGCGGTCTGGATCGCGAAGTCCGTGATGCGGGTGAGCACCTCGCGTTCAGTGCCCTCGTACAGCCTGCGGTCGTCGATCCAGTCATGCAGGCTGCCGCCCGCGACGTACTCGGCGAACACCCGGGGAATGCCGCCGAGCGTGCGGACGTAGTGGCAAGCGCACACATTCGGGTGTAGCCCCAGCGACACCCACACCTCGGCCTCGGTGACGAAGCGCTCCCGGTCGGCCGCGCCCTTGAACAGCTCCGGGCGGGGGCATTTCACCGCGAGATCGGTGCCCCACAGCAGATGCCGGACCCGGTACACCAGCCCCATCCCGCCGTGCTCGTGCACCCGGGTCACCTCGTACCGGCCGTCGATGACATCACCGACCCGCCACAATGGCGGGACCTCGGCAGGCTCGCTCATGGACACCCCTTCGCCACCCACGCGGCAACAGTAGCGAATTTGCGAACAGGGGCCCCGGTAGTAATCACCGTAAAAGCGGCGGAAATGCTGGTCAGAGCTTCGGCGAAGGATTTTCCAGGGCGAACCTAGGAAGGGCCCATGACCTGCATATCCGTTGGAAATTCGGCCGACCCTAGGCCCCACTCGGGTCGGCGTCACCAGCCTCGAAATCCCAGGTGCTTAGGGTGTCAAGCGGCGCGGGGTTTGGTGTGGTGTGACCAGGCGGTTGCTTTGTCGTAGAAAGTGGTTTTGATCCGGTTTGACGGACATCTGAGATCAGGGGTTCATCCCCGAAAGGGTGTCCGTCGAAAAGGAGGCGGTGGAAGGGCCGCCTGCGTGCCCGGGACGGGGCTGGGGGGGGGTGAAGGCCGGACGGGTCCGTCATGCGTCTTTTTGATCTACAATGTAAAGGGCCGGGGTGAAAGACGTTCTCAGCCACCCGGATTCGATCCCGCCACCGGGTGCGCCGACGCGGTGCGTGGAGAGGAGGCGCTCGCGAGCCCGGACAGATAAGGTCCGGGGCGTGGAACCCGTCGTCGCCGTGCTGTTGATCACCACTTTGGTCGGTGTCCCGGCCCTGGTGCTGTGGAGAGTGCTGCGTGGCAGGCGGGAACTGGGCAGCAGCCCGGCCGAGCGGGCCACGTTCGAGACCCTGCACACCGCCTCACTCGCCGCGCCGCCGCTACGGGCCGGACTGACCGAGGCGGGCACCCAGAAGGCCTCCCGTCATCTGCGCGAGCTGCTCGGCTCCCCGGCGCTGGCGATCACCGACGGCGAGCGGCTGCTGGTCTACGACGGCGAGGACGACCATCACGCCAGGGAGGCCTTCGCGCACGCCGCCAAGACCCTCTCCGGCGGCCGAACCCAGGTGCTCGGCCCGGAGGTCGTCTCGTGCGAGACCCCCGAATGCCCGATCAGATTCGCGGTCGTGGTGCCGCTCACCACCGACGGCCGGGTGGTCGGCTCGCTGGCCGCCTACGGCGGCCACGCCTCGGCCGGCCTGGTGCGTGCCGCCCACGAGGTGGCGAACTGGGTGGATTCCCAGCTTGAGCTGGCCGAACTCGACCGCTCCAGGACGAGGCTGATGGAGGCCGAGGTCCGCGCGCTGCGCGCGCAGATCTCCCCGCACTTCATCTACAACTCGCTGACGACGATCGCGAGCTTCGTCCGCTCCGACCCCGACCGCTCCCGCGAGCTGCTGCTGGACTTCGCCGACTTCACCCGCTACTCCTTCCGGCGGCACGGTGAGTTCACCACACTGGCCGAGGAGCTGCGTTCCATCGACCGTTACCTCACCCTGGAGCGTGCCCGCTTCGGCGACCAGCTCCAGGTGACGCTGCGGATCGCCCCCGAGGTGCTGCCGGTCGCGGTGCCGTTCCTGTGTCTGCAACCGCTGGTGGAGAACGCCGTACGGCACGGCTTGGAGAGCAAGTCCGGCGTCGGCCGTATCTCGATCATCGCCGAGGACGCGGGCGCCGAGTGCCGGATCAGCGTGGAGGACGACGGCGTCGGAATGGAGCCCGAGCGGCTGCGCCGCATCCTGGCCGGCGACGCCGACGAGCGCTCCGGGGCCGGGGGAGTGGGCCTGGCCAATGTGGACGAACGGTTACGTCAGGTCTACGGCGACGAGTACGGCCTGACGGTCGAGACGGGAAAGGGAGCGGGCACGAAGGTCAGTGTCCGCCTGCCGAAGTATCACCCCGGTGTCTCCGCCCACTGACGAGCCGCCGTCCCAGGCCCGCCCGACCTCCGGAATCGCCGAGATCCCGAGGACGCGACCCCCATCGGAGAAACCATGAACACCACACCTGAAAGCGCCGTCGACCCGATACCGGAAGATCCCGGATCCGACGTGGCGCCCGCGCCGTCCGCAGCCCCGCCGCGAGTCTCGGCGCCGGCATCCGCCACACCGCCGCGAGTCTCCGTGCCGGAGTTCCCCGCTCCGCCGGAGGCCTCCGCGCCGCGATCCCCTGTCCCGCCGGAGGCCTCCGCGCGGCCGGAATTCCCCGCTCCGCCGGAGGCCTTCGTGCGGCCGGGAGACGGAGCGGGCGACTCTCCCGAGCCCGCGGGCCCGTTGCCCGGCGGGCTCGGGCGGCGCTTCTGGCTGCTGTTCACCTCCAGCACCGTGTCCAACCTGGGTGACGGCATCGGCCGGATCGCGCTGCCGTTGCTGGCGGTGACCCTGACCCGCGACCCGGTGCTCGTCGCGGCGTTGTCGTCGCTCACCTTCCTGCCCTGGGTGCTGTTCGCGATCGTCAGCGGAGCGCTGGTGGACCGCCTGGACCGCCGTAAGGTGATGGTCGTCGCCGAGTTCGTCAGGGCCGTGGTGGTCGGGCTGCTGGCAGTGGCGGTGCTCACCGGCCAGGCCGCCATATGGATGCTCTACGCGGCCGCTTTCGCACTCGGCACGGTCGAGACCCTCTACGACAACGCGGTCCATTCCCTGCTGTCCTCCGTGGTACGGCGAGACCAGCTGGAGAAGGCCAACGGCCGGGTCGAGACCGCGGCCGTCGTCACCGACAGCTTCCTCGGGGCTCCGGTGGGAAGCGCGCTGTTCGTGGCCGCCGCCGCGCTCCCGTTCCTGGCGAACTCGGTGGGTTTCCTGCTCGCCGGGGCGCTCCTGCTCCTGCTGCCGGGCCGCTACAGCGCCGCACCGGTCACCGACCGTCCGGCCGGCCTGGGCAGGGAGATCGGTGAGGGGGTGCGCTGGCTCTGGAACTACAAGCCGCTGCGGAACATCACGTTGATCGGCACGTTGTCGGCGGGGATGAACCAGGCCGCGATGGCCGTGCTGGTGCTGTTCGTGGTGGACGTGCTGCACCTGCCCGCCGCCGCCTTCGGCTGGTTCGCGCTCGCCTCCGGGGTGGGAGGGGTGGCCGGTGGCCTGATCGCGCCCCTGCTGGTGCGCCGGTGGCCGCGCGCCGCCGTGATGGCCGTCGCGATGACCGTTTCCGGGGCCGGCTTCACGTTCCTCGGGATCTTCCCGTCCGTGGCGACGCTCGTGATCGCGTCCGTCGCCGTCGCCGGCTCGCTCCTCGTTTGGAACGTCCTCATCATGTCGATCCGCCAGGCGCTGATCCCGGCCCATCTGTTCGGCCGTGTTCTGGGCGTGATCCGCACACTGCTGTGGGGGTTGATCCCGGCGGGCGCCCTGGCGGGCGGCCTGATGGCCGGGGCGTTCGGCCTGCGAGCCGTCTTCGTGATCAGCGGAGGCGTGATGCTGATGCTCATGGTGCCGCTCTGCCGGGTGCTGTGGCGGCACCGAACCCTGATCAACACCCTTCGGGAACCCGAAACTATTGACACCTGATGTCTGATTCATCACCCTCTAGGGATTCCATGTGAGTGACCGGAGGAGTGACCGTGACCGGCCTGCGCGTCCTGGCGGTGGACGATGAGCTCCCTGCCCTGGAGGACCTGGCCTACCTGCTGCGCGACGACCCTCGTATCGGCGAGGTCGCCCTGGCCAGGGACGGAGCCGCCGCGCTGCGCGTCCTGGACCGGGCGATCGCCGAGGGACGGCCGATCGACGCGGTCTTCCTCGACATCCGGATGCGCGGCCTGGACGGGGTGGTGCTCGGCAGGCTGCTGTCGCAGTTCGTCAACCCGCCCCGGGTGGTGTTCGTGACCGCCTACGAGGAACACGCGGTGGACGCCTTCGAGCTGAAGGCCGAGGACTACCTGCTCAAGCCGGTCCGGCCGGAGCGGCTGGCCGAAGCCATCCGGCGGGTGTGCGTCTCGGCCGATCTGTCGGACAACGACGCCGCCGGCCGTACCGACTCCGCCACCATTCCGGTGGAGCTCGGCGGTGTCACCCGCTTCGTGACCAGCACCGAGGTCCGCTATGTCGAGGCGCAGGGCGACTACGCGCGCCTGCACACCGCGGCAGGCAGTCACCTGGTCCGCATCCCGCTGGCCGCGCTGGAGGAACGCTGGGCCTCGTCCGGGTTCGTCCGGGTGCACCGCAGCCATCTGGTCGCGGTCCGGCACATCGACGAGCTGCACATCGACTCGGGCCGCTGCGTGGTCCGCATCGGCGAGACCGAGATCCCGGTCAGCCGCCGCCATACCCGCGAGCTGCGCGATCTTCTGGTCCGCCGGGCGCGCAGAGGGCGGTCCGAATGAGCCGTGAAGGACGCGGGCCCGAGCCTCACGAGGAGGCGGAGCCGGAGCCGAGGCGGCGGATGGCCGACCGGTTCGCCCGCGCGGTGGAGCGGCCCCGTAGGGAGGCGGCGGAACGGCCCCGTAAAGAAGCGGAGCGGGGGCGCAGGGAGACCGATCGGCCGGAGCGGGGGCGCAGGGAGATCGACCGGCTGGCTCGCGCGCTGGAGAGGCCGCGGAGGGAGACAGACCGGCCGCGCCGGGAGGTCGTGACCAGTCCCCGCACGATGGCCGCCCGTCATCCCCGCTATCCGGTGACCCGTGAGATCGACGAGCAGACCCGGCTGGGCGAGGTCTACATGGGTTCGTTGATCCGTACCCAGTTCCGGCTGGCCTTGTTCGTCTGCACGCTGCTCGGCTGTGTGATCGGCGGTCTGCCGGTGCTGTTCCTGACCGTGCCGGAGCTGCGCGAGGTCCGGCTGCTGGGCATCCCTCTCCCGTGGGTGGCGCTGGCCGGCCTGATCTATCCGGCGTTCGTGATCGGCGCCTGGCTCTATGTGCGGCAGGCCGAACGCAACGAGCGGCACTTCGCCGAGCTGGTGGATCGAGCTCGATGAACACCGCCTACGGTGTGACCGCGGTCGTGCTGGTGGTGCTGGCGGCGGTGCTGATCGGGGCGTTCGGCATCCGGCTGTCGCGCACGACCTCCGACTTCTACGTGGCCTCCCGCACGGTCTCCCCGCTGTGGAACGCCTCCGCCATCGGCGGCGAGTATCTGTCGGCGGCGAGCTTTCTGGGCATCGCCGGGCTGATCCTCGCCTACGGCGCCGACATGCTCTGGCTGCCGGTCGGCTGGACCGGCGGCTATCTGGTGCTGCTGGTCCTGGTCTCGGCGCCGTTGCGCCGCTCGGGCGCCTACACGCTGCCCGACTTCGCCGAGGCGCGGCTGGAGTCGATGGCCGTGCGCCGGCTGGCCGGCGTGCTGGTCGTGCTGATCGGCTGGCTGTATCTGATGCCGCAGTTCCAGAGCGCGGGCCTGGTGCTGGGCGCCATCACCGGCGCCCCGGACTGGGCCGGGGGAGCGCTGGTGGCCGCCGTGGTCGCGGTGAACGTGATGTCCGGCGGCATGCGGTCGATCACGTTCGTGCAGGCCTTCCAGTACTGGCTCAAACTCACCGCGCTGGCCGTGCCGCTGGTGTTCCTGCTGCTGGCCTGGCGCTCGGACGGCGCGCCCGGATTGAGCGCGCAGGACGCGACCACCTGGGCGCTGCCGCTGTCCAGCGGCAAGGAGTACGGCCTCTACTCGACCTACTCGCTGATCATGGCGACGTTCCTGGGCACGATGGGCCTGCCGCACGTGCTGGTCCGCTTCTACACCAACCCCGACGGCCGGGCCGCTCGCCGTACGACACTGGTGGTCCTGTCACTGCTCGGCGCCTTCTACCTGTTGCCCGCCGTCTACGGCGCGCTGGGTCGCATCTACCTCCCGGAGCTGCGGGGCAGTGACATGGTGGTGCTGACGCTGCCCGGACGGCTGGTCGGCGGGGTGGCGGGGGACGTGCTGACCGCGCTGGTGACGGCGGGGGCGTTCGCGGCGTTCCTTTCCACCTCTTCCGGGCTGACGGTCTCGGTCGCGGGTGTCATCGGGCAGGACATCCTCAAGGGCGGGGTGCGCTCGTTCCGGGTGGCGGCCCTGCTGTCGGTGGCCGTGCCGCTCGTCCTGGCCGCCTCGGCCCGCTCGCTGCCGGTCGCCGATGTGGTGGGGTTGGCGTTCGCGGTGGCCGCGTCGTCCTTCTGCCCGTTGCTGGTGCTGGGCATCTGGTGGCGGCGGCTGACCTCCGTCGGGGCGATGGCCGGGCTGCTCGTCGGAGGTGGCCTGGCCTGCGGTTCGGTCCTGACGACCATCGTCGGGGGGCCGTACACCGGACTGAGGGGAGCTCTGCTCGCCCAGCCCGCGGCCTGGACGGTGCCCGTCGCCTTCGCCGTCATGGTCGTGGTGTCGCTGCTCACCCCCGCTCGTATCCCGGCCGGTGTGGCCCGCACCATGGTTCGCCTGCACACTCCCGAGACCCTCGACCTGGATAGGGGGGACTGGCGCCCTCGATCCTCTTGACGTGATCAATTACATATGTCGGAATGATCAGTAATCGGGGTATTCCAGCTACTCATCTGATGGGAGCGTGCGCGATGGGCAACAGCAACTCCAACGGCCAGTCGCTTCTCAAGCCGGACGGATTTCAGCTGGAGGACAGCTTCTCGTTCACACTCGCCGAGACGGTGCTGCTCGACCAGTTCTTCACCGTGCGCTTCGCTCCGGGCGTGCTCTGACGATGGCGGCGCGCGCCCAGCGTGAGCGCCGCGCCGACCTCGCCGAGGCGCTGTCCGTCATCGAGTCGGTGTTCGCGGACTCCGGTCTCTTCGCGGACTTCGTCTCCACCGGTTCGGCGGAGTTCCCCGTGCACCGCTGCACCGTCCGGGACTCGGCCGGCCGCGTGCGCACCGCCTCTCTGGGCAAGGGGGCCGGTGCGCAGAGCAGGGTGAGCGCGCTGTTCGAGGCATGGCAGCACCTTCAGCACGAGGAAGGCCAGGCCGCGCTCGCCGGTGACCGCCGGCGGGCGCGAGCCCTGCCCGTCGCCGAGGTGGTCGCCCAGCCGGAGCTGCGCGGCGAGGAGATGATCCACCGGCTCGCCCGTGACTATCCGGACATCGACCTCGCCTGCCTGCGCGCCGAACCCCTCACCCCGGGACGGGCCGTCCTGTGGTATCCGGCCTTCGCCCGGTCGCCGTCCTGCCGCAGCCACCCGATCCCCGGTGACGACCTTCGCTACGAGCCCTACCTTCGCTACGCCTACGACAGCGGCACGGCCACCGGGGTCACCGAGCCGGAGGCGGTCCTGCACGGCCTGCTGGAGGTCGTCGAGCGGGACGCGCTGTCCCACGCCCTTCTCGACTGGTATCTCGACGGGCGCTCGCGCATCTCCGCGCTCGCCCCCCATGTCCTCCCACCGGACCTGCGCCGCCTCCACCGGGAGGCGACGACCTTGCTCGGCTCGCCTCCTCTCATCATCGACATCACCTCCGACCTGGGCATCCCCGTCTATTGCGCGCTTTCCTCGCGTGCCGGGCCGTACCCCGGGGTGATCGGCTCCGGCGCCTCCCTCAGCCCCGACTACGCCGTGGAGCGCGCGCTCACCGAGGTCGTCCAGTCCTCGTTCAACATGTCGCTCGGCGTGGACCTGACGCTCGACCGCAGGCTGGAGGGCCTGCGACGATGGCCGCTGCTGGAACGATGCGCCAGGCTCGACCCCGCTCCGCTGATCGGCCGCCTGTCGTGCGACGCGCGGTTGTCCGGCGCGGAACCGGAAAGTGCCGGTGGGCACGGGCCGGAAAGAGACGGTGGGCACGGGCCGGAAAGAGACGGAGAGGGACAGGTCGCGGACGTCGACGGGCAGATCGGCGCGATCCTGCAGACACTGGAGCGTGCCGGATTCTCGGCCTACTCCTTCCGCTGGAACCCCGCACACGACAGGTGCCCGGTGCTGACAGTGATCGTTCCCGGTCTCGAGACGTTCGCCATGGTCCACAGCGCCATCCCGGTGTTCCCCACCGGGCGGGCCGTACGGCGGCTCACCGCTCATCGGTGATGCGGGCGGTCCTGCGCGAACCCCGGTTCCTGCTCATCTACTCCGGGATGGCGACCAGCCTCCTGGGGGACGCGTCACTACTGCTGATCCCGGCGATCCTGGCCAAAAAGCTCACCGGTTCGGACGGCGCCGCGGGGCTGACACTGTTCTTCTTCACCCTTCCGCTATGCCTGTCGCCCTTGCTGGGCTATGTGATCGACCGGGTCGACCGCCGGAGATTCCTGATCGCCACATGCCTGGTGTCGGGGGTCGCGATCACCCCGCTGACCGCGGTGACCGGTCCGGAGACCTTCTGGCTGGTCTACCTGACTTCGACGGTCATGGGTTGTTCGTACGCGGCGGTGTCCGGAGCTCTCAGCGGCCTGCTGAAGAGCATCCTGCCCGAGCATCTCCTCGCCGAGGCCAACGGCGCTCTCCAGACGGCCAGGCAGGGGTTGCGCCTGATCGGGCCGCTGCTGGGCGTGGCCGTCTACACGGGCTTCGGCATCGGCGCGGTCGTCCTGCTCGACGCGGTCACCTTCCTCGTCGCCGCGACGGCCTTCGCGGTCCTGCCGAAACCGCCCCTCGTCTCGACCGTGGCGCGTGGCCGCCGGCGAGAGGAACTGTCGGCCGGCGCGCGGCACCTGGCCGCCGACCCGTTCCTGCGCCGCGCGGCCGGGGCGTTCTGCCTGATGTTCACACTGGCGGGGGCGACCGAGTCACTGATCTTCGCGGTCATCGAGAACGGTCTCGGCAGGAACCCGGAGTTCACCGCCTTCACCTCCACCGCGATGGGCGTGGGGGCGATCGTCGGCGGGCTGTGCGCGCCCGCGGTGATCGCGCGCCGGGGCGAGCTGCCCGCGATCGGCACGGGCATCGCCCTGTACGGCGCGGCGGTCATGTTGTGGACGATTCCCGTCGAGACGGTCATGCTGGGCGCCATGACGACGGCGGGCGCCGGCCTGACCCTCGCGGGTGTGGCCAGGATGACCCTCGTGCAACGCCGCAGCCCCGGCCACCTCATCGGCCGGGTCTCCACCGCCTTCGAGGCGATGGCCGGGGGCACCCAGCTGCTTTCCCTGGTCGCGGGCGCGGTGCTGGTGTCGCTCGTCGACTACCGGGTCCTGCTGGTCGTGGTCGGGCTGACCATCCTGTGCGCGGCCGCCCACGCGCTCCGCGGCCGGTCTCCGGCCCGGCGTCGCGGGCCTGGCCGGGGGCGCATTCGGAGTTCACACTGAGTCTTATGTGGGACTTCGATGTTCTCATCCTGGGGTCCGGGCCGGGTGGTCAGAAGGCCGCGATCGCCGCGGCCAAGCTCGAACGACGTGTCGCGGTGGTCGAACGCCGCAACATGATCGGTGGCGTCTGCATCAACACCGGCACCATCCCCTCCAAGACGCTACGCGAGGCCGTGATCCACCTGACCGGCCTCAACCAGCGCGGCATGTACGGCCAGAGCTATCGGGTGAAGGACGAGATCACGGCCGCTGACCTGGGAATCCGTACCCAGCATGTGATCGGCCGGGAGATCGACGTGATCCGTAGCCAGCTCGCCCGCAACCACGTGGCGGTGCTGCAGGGGTTGGGCCGCTTCGTCGATCCGCACACGGTCGCGGTGGTGGACGACAAGGGGCATGAGGTCAAGATCACCGCCGAGAAGATCATCATCGCGACCGGGACCCGTCCGGCGCGTCCGGCGACGGTGGAGTTCGACGAGCACACGATCGTCGACTCCGACGGCATCCTGCACCTGCGGGAGGTGCCGGATTCGATGGTGGTGGTCGGGGCCGGGGTGATCGGGATCGAGTACGCCTCGATGTTCGCCGCGCTGGGCACCAAGGTGACGGTGGTGGAGCGGCGGGAGCGGATGCTGGACTTCTGCGACCTGGAGATCGTGGAGGCGTTGAAGTATCACCTGCGGGATCTGGCGGTGACCTTCCGCTTCGATGAGACCGTCGCCGCGGTGGAGAAACGCTCGCGTGGTGCGTTGACCGTGCTGGAGAGCGGCAAGAAGATTCCGGCGGAGACGGTCATGTATTCGGCCGGTCGGCACGGCATGACCGACGGGCTGGCGTTGGAGTGCGCGGGCCTGACGGCCGACGACCGGGGCCGCATCGACGTGGACGAGCACTACCGCACCGCCGTGGAGCACATCTACGCCGTCGGTGACGTCATCGGCTTTCCGTCCCTGGCCGCCACGTCCATGGAGCAGGGCCGCATCGCCGCCCACCACGCCTGTGGCGAGCCACTGCACGGCATCCACCACCTGCAGCCGATCGGCATCTACACCATTCCGGAGATCAGTTTCATCGGCCGCACCGAGGATGAGCTGACCCACTCCCACATTCCGTTCGAGGTGGGCATCTCCCGTTACCGCGAGCTGGCGCGGGGGCAGATCATCGGTGACACCTACGGCATGTTGAAGTTGCTGATCTCCCCGGAGACCAGAGCCCTGCTGGGAGTGCACGTCTTCGGCACCGGTGCCACCGAGCTGTTGCACATCGGCCAGGCCGTGATGGGCTGCGGCGGAACCGTCGACTACCTCGTCGATGCCGTTTTCAACTACCCGACGCTGGCCGAGTCCTACAAGGTCGCCGCCTTGGACGCGGTCAACAAACTCCGCCGCGTCGCCCGCTTCGAACTATGACCTGCCGATCCCCTCGATGACCGTCAGGACATCGAGGCCGGTTCCCCGTTGATCGTGTACGGCGACCGGCGGACCCGCCTGCTCGGCGGGCCCTCGCCGTGGGTGCGCTGGACGAAGCTGGACGAAGCTGGATGAAGAAGGTCGTGGCGCAACGTCGTCGGAGCGCACCGGAAGGTCAGCGGATCCGCCTGGCCGCCCTGCCGCCCAGGTGCAGGAACGCGATCTCGCCCGCGTCGTCTCGCAGGAAACGACCGACGACACGCTGCGGGTCGGCGGCGATCACCACGTCGTCAGAACCCTCGACCAGTGCGAGCGGCATATCGGGCATGCCCTCCACTTCCGCGGCCACCGGTTCGGGGCGCAGCATGAATCGCGCCGTCAGAGCCTCGTCGACCTCGAAGGTCCACTGCCCCGCGTCGTAGCTGCCCGCGTATCCCGGCGCGGGTTCGCGCAGCGCCGGCCGTCCGGCCGGCGGCTTGATGTCGAGCAGGTGCTCCAGGCACCAGTCGGTCACCGGTTTGCCCGGCACCTTGCCGGGCGCGGAGTCGGTGAGCGTGGTGACGGCGAAGCCGCGCTCGGGCACCAGCACGGAGGCGTAGGCGCGGTGGGTGTCGGGGTTGGCCAGGCGGCTGGTCGACAGGAACGCATCGGCGGCCTCGGCGAGGGCGACCGTGGTGCCGCGCAGCGCGGTGACCTTCCGGCCAGCGGCCGCGGTCACCGGCCCACCGCCGCATGGCGGCGTGGTCGCTGTCCGGATGGCCCCGATCCACGAGAAGGGCCGTGACCAGCTGGAGGCACTGCGGGAGATACGATCAGGTCATGCCTTTGACGGTGGATGACGTCGACCGGTTCGAGCTATCGAGGCCCCGTCTGGAGGCCATCGCCTACCGTCTCCTCGGCTCCGCGGACGAGGCAGAGGACCTCGTGCAGGAGACGTTCTTGCGTTGGCAGGCCGCCGACGTCGACCGCGTCGAGGTCCCCGAGGCTTGGCTGACGAAGGTGCTCACCAACCTGTGCCTCAACCAGCTCACCTCCGCGCGGGCACGCCGCGAGACCTACGTGGGCCGATGGCTCCCCGAGCCGCTGCTCGCGGGGGACCCGATGCTCGGCCCGGCCGACACCGCTGAGCAGCGCGAATCGGTCTCGTACGCGGTCCTCACCCTCATGGAGCGCCTGTCCCCCAACGAACGGGCCGTGTACGTGCTGCGGGAGGCCTTCGACTACCCGCACCGGGAGATCGCCGAGATCCTCGACATCACCGAGGCCGCCAGCCAGCAGATCTTTCACCGTGCCAAGAAGCATGTCGCGTACGGCAAAGCCCGCAGCGAAATCGACGAGGCCGCCGCCCAGCGGATCGTCGAGGAGTTCCTCGCGGCCGCCACCAGTGGCCAGACCGATGAGCTCGTACGCCTGCTCACCAAGGACGCCATCTCCATCGGCGACGGCGGAGGGAAGGTTCCGGCACGCACCAAGGCGTTCGAGGGAGCCGTCGCGGTCGCGAAGTTCGTGTGGGCCATGTTCAAGCCCGCCGAGGCCAAGCGCGCCATCGTCGGCGGCTCGCCCGAGATATACGCCTGGGCAGCCAATGGCGAACCCGCCGTTGTGGTCGTCGTGGAAGGCCGGGTCGTCGCCATCATGTGCCTGGAGGTCACCGCCGAGGGCATCACTGCCTGCCGTACCCAGGCAAACCCCGACAAGCTCGAACGCGCGACCGAGCAATGGGCGGCGGCCCACCATGGGGAGCCCCTGCTCGTGATGTGACGTGTATCACGTGCGGTTCCTGTCAGGAAACGGCGGGCCATCCGGTTCAAGTGACGAATCCGAACCGGACAGCAAGGGAGCCGACGATGAGAGTGCTGGTGGCAGGAGCGACCGGAGCGATGGGCAAGGAACTGGTGCCGCGTCTGGTCGATGCGGGACACGAGGTGTTCGCCATGATCCGCAGCGAGTCCGGCAAGGCCAGGGCATCACAGCTGGGCGCGGTACCGGTCATCGCCGATGCGCTCGATCGCGCCCAGGTCGAGGCGGCCGTGCGCCAGGCGGCCCCGGAGGTGATCGTTCACCAGTTGACCGCCATCGGGCACATCGACACCCGCCATTTCGAACGCAGCTTCGCCGCCACCGACCGGCTGCGGATCGAGGGCACCGACAACCTGCTCGCGGCCGCACGCGCCACAGGAGTACGACGGTTCGTCGCCGCGAGCAACGGCGCGTTCACCTACACCCGGACCGGCGGGCCGGTCAAGAGCGAACAAGACCCCCTGGATCGCTCACCGGTCGGCCAGATGGCCCCGATGATCGCCGCGATCGAGCACTTGGAGAAGGCCGTGCTGGGCGCCGCCCGGATCGAAGGGATCGTGCTGCGCTACGGCGCGTTCTACGGACCCGGCACCTCCATGGCGCCAGGCTCCGAGCAGCTCGAGATGATCCGCAAACGCAAGTTCCCGATCGTCGGCGGTGGCGGCGGGGTGTGGTCGTTCGTCCACATCGCCGACGCCGCCGAAGCCACGGTCGCAGCCGTGGAGAACGGCGGCCGCGGTGTCTACAACATCGTCGATGACGACCCCGCCCCGGTCGCCGAATGGCTGCCGGAACTGGCAGCGATGCTGGGCGCCAAGAAACCGATGCGCGTACCGCGGTTCATCGGACGGCTGGCCGCCGGACAGGCCGGCGTCGTGCTCATGACCGAATTGCGCGGCGCATCCAACGCCAAGGCCAAGCGCGAACTGGGCTGGCACCCGACGCACCCCACCTGGCGCCAAGGCCTCCAGGTTGTGACGTGACTTGCTGAGCGTCGTTCTTCCTGCCTCGGTAGGTGTTCGGGGAGCCGAACGCCTGTCGAAGGGCGACCATCCGCCGGGGCGGCGTCCTCATCCTTGACCGGCACGCCCTGGGCCCGCAGATGATCCCGTCCAAGGGTGTGTCCGGCTATCCGTACAGTCCCCGTCATGGCCGGCCCGGTCGCCCTAGGCGAGGTCGAGGGTGGTCAGTTCGCCTCGTGTGGCGATGCCGAGCTTGGGATACGCCTTGTACAGGTGGTGGCCGACGGTGCGATGGCTGAGGAAGAGCTGGGCGGCGATGTCGCGGTTCGACATTCCCTGGGCGGCGAGCCGGACGATCTGGAGCTCCTGCGGGGTGAGGCGCACCGCGTCCACGCTGCGGGCCGGGGTGGTGGTCATCCCGATGAGGTTGAGCTCCGCGCGAGCGCGATCGGACCAGGGGACGGCGCCCAGGTGTTCGAAGGTGTTCAGCGCGGTCTGCAGGTGTCCGCGGGCGTCGGCCTTGCGGCGAGCCCTGCGCAGCCACTCACCGTAGAGCAGGTGGGTACGGGCCTGGTCGAAGAGGCGGTTGTCCTGGGCATGGAGCTTCAGCGCCGTCACGTAGTGCTCCTCCAGGCCGTCGACCAGGGCCTGGCATCGGGCGACCAGTGCATCGCTCCAGGCCAGCCCGATGCGCGCGGCCCAAGCCTCGAACCGGGCGAGAGCGGCACGCGCGCTCGGCAGTTGTCCCACCCGTACCGCGGCCTCGATCAGGTCCGGCGTGCTGCGCATGACAGGAAGCTGGCAGTGCATCGCGTTCGCGGCCAGGCTGTCCAGTTGCGACAGCGCCTGCTCGGCTCTGCCGTACCCGAGGTCGAGCAGGGCCAGCGACCAGCGACTGGCCGCGACGGCGACGGAACCCGCGGTCTCCGCGTAGGAGGCGCAGCGTTGCTCGTCACCCTGGATCGCGGCGACATAGGCCAGGATGGAGCTCGCCTGGCCGGCCCATTCGGCCTGGGAGGTGTCCCGGGCGATCCGCAGCCCTTCCTCGGCGTTGCTCAGGGCTTCGCCGTACTGGCCGAGAAGCACCTGGGCGGTGGCCAGGTAGGTGAGGGCGGCGGGCAGCAGGCCGATGCGGCCCTGGGCGCGCAGCTCGCTCACTGTGGCGGCGGACAGCTCGCTGATCTTCGCGTCGTGTCCCATCGCCAGCCCGGCGCCGCGGATCAGCATGAGGGCGGGCAGGCCGCTGATCTCCAGCCGGAGGGCGGCGCGGGTGACCTCGGGAAGGGGCGGCAGGCCGGTGGAGGGCAGGCCGAGCTGCAGGTTGACCGACCAGATGGTCAGCTGCAGGACCGGGGTGAGCGGATCGTCCGGAGCCGGGCGAAGCGCGGTCAGCCGTTCGAGCGTTCTGCTGGCGAGATCGTTCTCCCCGGAGTTCCACGCCAGGAACATACTTCCCATCAGCGACCAGATCGAGCCTTCCGGCTCCAGGTCGGCCGCCTCGAGCAGCAGCCCGTGCGCGGTGCGCAGCCGACCACGCGCCGAGTTCACCGTCGACCGGGTCATGGCGATCCTGGTCCGCAGCTGCGGTGGGGCGGCCTGCCTGGCCGCCATCTCGGCGAGCTCGTCGGCCAGATCGAGGTCGCCTGCCTCGACTGCCGCCTCGGCGGCCAGGACGTTCCTGCGCGTGCGTTCTGTCCGGTCGGAGGTCAGCCGTGCGGCGCGGGCGTAGGCGACGGCCGCGGAGCCGAAACCGCTACGTTCTCCAGCGCGTACGGCGGTGCGCTCCAGTTCGGCGGCGGCCCGCTCGTCCGGCCCTGTCGCCGCGGACGCCAGATGCCAGGCACGGCGATCGGCGTCGGCGGGTGAGATGAGCGTCTCGGCGAGCGCGGCGTGCACGGCCAGGCGCAGAACGGGCGGCGCCCCCCGGTAGACGGCCGCCCTGACCAGCGGATGGCGAAACGCCACCACGCCCTCGCTGACCCTGATCAGCCCCTCGGCCGCGTCGAGCGCTTCGGGGGAGGCGCCGAGTACCTTGCCCGCGGCCAGCACCACCTCCAGGTCGGGGCTGGGGTCGCTGGCCGCGACGAGCAGCAGCAGCCTGGCCTGCTCCGGCAGCCGCTCGACCTGGGCGTGAAAGGCGTCCTGTACCCGCTGGGTCAGGGGAAAGTCGCCGGTGGGGGAAGCCTCGGTGGGCAGTTCCAGCAGCGCCAGCGGGTTGCCCGCCGCCTCGGCCAGGATGCGGTAGCGCGCCATCGGGCTGAGCTCCGCAGCTCGCCCGGACAGCAGCGCAGCCGAGTCCTCCACGCTCAGCGCGGCCAGCCGTACTTCGTCCAGTCCGGGGGTCACCGCGGCATCGCGGGTGGCGAAGAGCAGCACGATCCCGTCCGACCCCAGTCGCCTGGCGGCGAACAGCAACGCGTCGGCCGAGGCCCGGTCCAGCCAGTGCGCGTCGTCGATCACGCACAGGAGCGGCCGGTCCTCGGCCACCTCTGACAGCAGCGAGAGCACGGCCAAGCCGATGAGGAAGCGGTCGGCCGAGGTGACGGGCGCGAGCCCGAAAGCGCCTCGCAGCGCCAGGCGTTGCGGTTCCGGGAGACCGTCGGCCCGGTCGAGCACGGGGCGGAGCAGGAGGTGGAGCGCGGCGAAGGGTAGGTCGGCCTCGGCTTCGATGCCGGTGGCGCGGATGATCCGTATCCCCTCGGCGGCCGCGACGGCGTGGTCGAGCAGCGCGGTCTTCCCGATTCCCGGCTCACCGCGGACGATGAGCGCTCCGCCGCCACCCGCGACCGCGTCACCCAGCAGCCGCTCGATGACCGACTTTTCATACCCTCGCCCGCACAGCATGGCATTAAGTATCGATTACCCAATTGATGACTGATTCGCAGGTCCGGTGCGCTGCGTAGCGTCCTCTCCCATGAGGAACACCAGGGAGTTGGTGGAGCGCTACTTCGCCAGCTGGAACGAGAAGAATCCGGCCGCCCGCCGTGTCGCGATCGACGAGATCTGGGACGAGAACGCGACCTATCTCGATCCCATGGGGCTGGCCAAGGGTCGAGACGCCGTCGACACCACCATCGCCACCCTGCAGAGCCAGTTCCCCGACTTCGCCTTCAGCCTCGCCGGCACGGTCGACGCCCACCACAACGTGGCCAGGTTCTCCTGGGAGTTCGGGCCTGTGGCCGGATTCAGCGTCGCCGTGATCAATGACAACGACCAGATCACCGCCGTCTTCGGCTTCCTCGACAACCTCTGAAAGCAGGGATTCCCTTGAAGAACATCCTCATCTCCGGTGGCAGCATCGCCGGGCTGGCCCTGGCTCACTGGCTTCCCCGCCACGGTTTCTCCGTCACCGTAGTCGAGCGGGCACCCGCCCCCCGGCCAGGCGGCCACGCCGTGGACCTGCGCGGAGTGGCACGCGAGGTGGCCGAACGTATGGGGGTCATGCCGCAGATCCTCTCCGCGCGGGTGGACGAGCGTGGCCTGGCCTACGTCGACGAGAACGGCCGGCGGCAGGCCAGCATGCCGGTCGATCTGTTCGGCGGTGAAGGCGCCGTCGCGGAGATCGAGATCCTGCGCGGCGACCTGACCCAGATCCTGTACGGCACGGCCCAGCAGGGCGTGGAGTACCTCTTCGACGACTCCATCACCGCGCTCACCGAGTCAGGCGACGGCGTCGTGGTCTCCTTCGAACGCGCGGCGCAGCGCAGGTTCGACCTGGTGGTCGGCGCTGACGGGCTGCACTCCAACGTCCGCAGGCTGGCCTTCGGCCCCGAGCAGCAGTTCGTCAAGCACCTCGGCGCCTACACCGCCTACTTCTCCATCCCGGTCGACGACCTCACGCTCGGCCACTGGTTCCTGCTGCACAGCGCGCCAGGCGGCCGCCTAGCCGCCATCCGGCCTGATGGCAGGCGCAGTGCCAAGGCGATGTTCAGCTTCACCGCCACCGACCTGGTCTACGACCGGCGCGATGCCGCCCAGCAGCAGCAGATCCTCCGTGAACGGTTCGCCGATGTGGGATGGCACACCCCAAGCCTGCTCGCGGCGATGCCGCAGGCGCCCGACTTTTTCTTCGACACGATCAGCCAGGTGCGCATGGAGAGCTGGTCGCGCGGGCGTGTCGTGCTGCTCGGCGACGCGGGATACTGCGGATCACCGCTGTCGGGCAACGGCACCGCGATGGCGCTGGTCGGCGCGTACGTGCTGGCCGGTGAGCTGGCAGCGGCCGGGGGCGAGCACCGTACGGCTTTCGCCCGCTACGAGGAGGTGATGCGGCCCTACGTCGCCGAATGCCAGAAGCTGCCGCCAGGCGGGGTCGGCGGATTCCTTCCCCAGAGCCATATGGCCATCCGGATGCGCAACCTGTCGGTCAGGATGATGACCTCGCGCCCCCTTCGCGGTCTGATGGCCAAGGCCGCGCAGAAGGCGGACTCCATCACGCTCGCCGACTACGGCCACAGCCCGGCGATGCGGCCATGAGCAGCATTTATCCGATCATCGGGTACAAGGACGCACCAGCCTGATCGAGTGGCTCTGCCGTACTTTCGGCTTCGCCAGGCACACGGTCCTGCCCGGTGACAACGGCCTGATCGCGCACGCCGAGCTGACGCTGGGCGGCGACGGCGACGTCCACCGCTATCGCCGCGATCCGGGCACGCCGCGGCGTGCCGCACCGGCCGACGGAACACAGCGCGCACGTCGCCGCCACGCCGGTCCAGGGGACCTGGCCGATCACGGCGGCCACAAGGTGGCAGGCCAACGTGAACGTCAGGACGGTGAACGGCCGGTCACGGCGCCAGAGCAGCGTCGCCGAAGCGGCGGTGTCGAGCATCGGCACGGCGAGCGGGGGCGCCTTCGTCCCGGCTCGCGGTCTCTCCTCGCGGACCCTGACCGCGCCCCGGCCCGTGAATCGAGCGAGGACGGTGGCCGGCCCGCAACGAATGCTCACCTGCCCGGCATCAACGGGTTACCCGGCCATCAACCAGAGGTCACGCATGACCGTCAAGTTCGAGTCGTAGGTCGTCTCCCCGAACCCGAGGAACCCCATGCCGCGACGACTCGGCCTCATCATCACGACCACACTGGCGGCCCTGGCGGCGCTCGTCCCCACGGCGACCGCCGCACCGCCACCGCCACCGCCACCGCCGATCGCCAATGTCGCCCACCGCGGGGCGTCCGCGTACGCGCCGGAGAACACCATCGCGGCCTTCGAGACGGCACACGAGCGACACGCCGACATGTTCGAGCTCGATGTGCAGGAGACCAGGGATCACGAGCTGGTCCTGATGCACGATACGACGCTGGCCCGCACCACCGACGTCGAAAGGGTCTTCCCGGATCGAGCGCCCTGGCGGGTCGGTGACCTGACGCTCGCGGAGATCCGCCGGCTGGACGCGGGCTCATGGTTCTCCTCGAAGTACAAGGGTGAACCGGTGCCCACACTCGGAGAGACGCTGCGCACGATGGGCGGCAGTCGGCTCGGTCTCCTGCTGGAGATCAAGGCGCCCCAGCTCTACCAGGGCATCGAGGCCCGTGTCGCCGACGAGCTACGGCGCAACCCCTCGTGGTTGAATCCCGGCCGGCTGATCGTGCAGTCGTTCGACTGGGACTCGATGCGCGTCTTCCACCGGGCCATGCCCCAGGTCGAGATCGGCCTGCTCGGCACGCCGACGACCGCGCGACTTCCGGAGCTGGCGGACTTCGCCGGCCGGATCAACCCGCCATACGACGATCTCACCCCGGACTACGTCCGGCGCGTCCATGACCATCACATGGAGGTCTTCGCCTGGACCGTGGACGATCCGGAGATCATGCGCCGCCTGATCTCCTATCGGGTGGACGGCATCATCACCAACAGGCCCGACGTGCTGCACGCGCTCATCCACGCCTCGAAGCGGCGCGCCGCCTGATCGAACGCGAAAGTCGAAGCCGGTCTCGGCGTCCCTTCCCGGAAACCGGCCCGGTACGGCGGCGCGTCTGGTGGCGTGGTGCGTCCGCGGGCTGGAGCCCGTCGTGGCCGCCGGGCTCGCCACCGCCCCCGATGCGGGCATGCTCCTGCGGCGCCGGAGCCGACACCGGCAGAGTGCGGTGGAGGCCCCGGCGAGCTCGCCGGTGTCGAGGTGTCGGGGTCTTTCCCGGGGAGGCGCAACTCCAACCGACGTCTCCGGGGAGACGGGTCGATCGTCCGGCCCCGGTGCTCAGGTGGGCCGGTCTCCGTTGAGGACGTGCGCCACCCACTCTGACGAGCCGGTACGGAGCGCCTCGTCCGCCAGGCGTTTGGCCGAAGCGGTCTGCAGGGCGGCCAGTGAGCTGTCGATCCACGGTTGGACGTTCTGGTGGCCCTGCTCGCGGTATTCGACGGCCTGCAGGAGGCACTCCAGCTTGTCGGCGTCACGGGCACAACGGGCCTCCAGGCTGGTCTTGTCCTCGTATTCGGCGACGGCGCCGGCGATGGCGTCGGCGACGGGCGAGGGGAGGCCGCGCATCTGGTCGGCGGTGACCGCCTCGTTGGACGCGGCTTTGAGATAGAGCTTGGCGAGGTAAGGGATGTCGGTGATCCGCGTCTCCTGTGAGTCGTGGAACAGGCTCATGAACGCCGCTCGCTCGGGATCGCCGCCTTCCAAGGCCGCGATCGCGCTCGCGATGACCGCTGCCCGGAAGGAGTGGTCGGCGATGCTCTCGGGGTCCCGCACCCCGGCGACCAGCCAGCCCGTGCGCTTGTAACGTTTGAGCAGCCCCATCTCGTACAGCAGGCCCGTCAGATTGGCCAGTTCCTCCTCCACGGCATCCCCTCTCCCTCGGTGACCGGGCACGGAGCCCTCTCGGTAGCCGGGCACGGAGCTCTCGGTAGCCATGCACAGAGCGTAGAACATCGCTCCCCGCCCCCCTCGGAGCCGCGACGCCACACCGGCCACATCGGCCGAAATTTGTAATAGATAAACTATTTGCCGCGTTTGTCTGGTATGTGCCCAGGGCACTCGTGAGCGGAGGTGAGTTTCATGGGGAAGATCGTGGACTACGCAAAATCCGAGTCGCTGGACAGGGGCGGCCAAGAACTGACCGAAATCGAGCGAGAGCAGCTGAAAGAGCTGCTTCGTGATACGGGAGCCGGTCGCGACGGCAGGTGAGAGAAACCGGAGAGCGGGCATGGGGCGGAATTTCCCGTGCCCGTTCTTCCGCGCCGGCCCAGGCGGGTGAAAAGCGAAAGCAAGGAAACGGGTGACGGGACGGAGTGAATGATTCGGGGAGCGGGCCGGGCGCGGCGGAGCGGACCCGTGAGGCGCTGTTCGAGACGGAGCGCACGGTATCGCTGCCGGAGGCCGCGCGGCGGGTGACGGCGGCGCTGGCGCACCTGGGCCTGGAGCCGGAGCTGATCGATGTGGGCCGGGAGAGCGATCCGACCGCCTGGTCGTGCCGGATGCTCACCCGTGACGGAGCCGTGCCGCCGATGGCCCGGGGGATGGGCAAGGGGCGACGCGAGGAGGCCCGTACGGGAGCGTTGTTCGAAGCGCTGGAGCACTACCTCACCGGGCCGGCGTTTTTCGACCCCACGGCCGTGGAACTGGTCGATTCCACGCGGATCGCGGCCGGGCCGTTGCGGGAGGAGGCCTGCGCCGTGCTGCTGGCCCGGATGTCCGCCCGACGTCTGGCCTGTCACCGATATCTGCCGGTGGCGGGGGAGGGGCGGGGGGTGCCGGTGCCGCTGTTTCTGTCGGCGCCCTGGTACGTGGAGACCCACGCCGGCCGGTTGCGCGAACGGGTCGCGGACACCTGCGACTACGGCCCGCTGATGCGCTACAGCTGCAACAGCGGCTCTGCGATCGGCGTCACCGCCGCCGAGGCGCTGCTGCACGCCCTCAACGAGACCATCGAACGCGACGCCTTCTCCCTGCTCCTGGCGCAGGCCTTCCTCGGGGCGGGCGGTTTCCGGCCCACCGTGATCGACCCCGCCACGCTCCCGGACGAGCTGGCGCGCGCCTACGCGGCGGCCGAGCGGCTCACCGGCTCCACGGTGTATCTGCTGGACATCGTCAGCGATCTCGGAGTGCCCACCGCGCTCGCCTACACCGCCCCCACCCCCGGGCGTCCGCACCGGCGAGGCGCCGGTACCTCGCTCAGCCCCGCCCGAGCCGCCTGGCGCGCCCTCACCGAACTCCTCCAGACCACCCTGGGTGAAACCCTGACCGAGCCCGGCACCTCCTCACCCCGGGACGAGCTGGCGGGACTCGCCGCCCACCCCGCCCTGCACGCCTGCGGGCGGTTCGATCTCACCGAGCCCCTGCGCGACGCCCGCACCGTTCCCTTCATCCCGGCCGCCGGGGTGCCCGAACATCCCCGCGCCCAATTGCGCAGGCTGATCGCCGTCCTTGCCGCGCACGGCTACATGGCCTACCGGCGTACGGTGGCCACGCTTCCCGGAGAGATCACCGCCGTGCACACCGTCGTGCCGGGTCTGGAACGCTTCATGCTGATCACCGACGGCAACCTCGTCCTGCCCGGACCCCGGGGACGGGCCGCCGCCCGGGGCCGTGGAGACCGGGCCGCCGTATCTCCCGCCTGATGCGGCGGACCTGTCTCCCGTCCGATGCGGTGAACCTGCCGCGCCGTCTCCCGCCGCGCGTCCACGGGTTCGACCTGGGCGACGCCGCCGACTTGACCCGTGTGTGGATAAGAGCGCGACTCTTTCCTCCTGACGAATCCTTTATTTGTGTTCGTTTAGCTCTGTTTTGATGGCCTCCTGGCGCATGATGGTCTTATGGAAGGACGACATGGGAAATGGAGGCCTCACGCGATATCACCAAAGGATTCACTGATTCTGGGAATCTTTTTCTTGATGCTCGGAGGCTTGCTTCTGGCGTTGACGGAAAACGTGTGGAAGATTCCGGTCCTCGAAAATGAAACGATCAAGACGGTGCTTGACATCTCAACGATCGTGGCGACGGTGGTCGGCGTGATAACGCTGGCGAACTGGCTGTTGTGGGTGTCGCCCCGATGGCTGGGCAGAAGGCCTGGCGGTCCCTCGTCCGGCCCCACGAGTGCCGAGGTCGACAAGGCCAAGGACGTCCTCGCGGGCCTGGTGACCGAGCAGTGGAGCAACGAGACGACCTCGTGGTCGCTCACCGATCCGGAGCCCATTCAGGTGCCCTGGCGACTGACCGAACACGAAGAGTTGATGGACCACCCCCACCTGGTCGGCGGGAAGGCCCCGGCCCTCGCCTGTCTCAGCGGTTGCGCGACCGACCTGGTCGACGTCTTCCGCACGCTGCGGTACCGGCGCCTGGTCGTCCTCGGCGGACCGGGGGCGGGGAAGACGACGCTGGCCGCGCAACTGCTCCTGGAACTCACGAGAACACGCCGTCCCGAAGATCCCATCCCGGTGCTGCTGTCGGCGGCGCGCTGGGACACCAAGACGCACCCCTGGCTACAGGACTGGTTGACGGCATGCGTGGACATGGACTATCCCGCCCTGCGTGCCGAAGGGCTCGCCCCGGACATCCCGAGAACGCTGGCGGCCCGCAGCGAGGTGCTGCCCGTGCTGGACGGGCTGGACGAGCTGCCCGCGGCGGCGCGGCGCGACATTCTCCGAGCGCTGAACCAGTCGATGAGGGAGTCGGACCAGCTGATCCTGACCTGCCGTACGGAGCAGTTCGGGGAGTCCGTCGAGGCGGCCGGCGACGTCATCACCGCGGCGGCGGTCATTGAGCCATGCGGCCTTTCCGCCGCCACGGCCGCCGACTATCTGGAGGAGTGCCTTCCCCCGCACCCCCCGATCACCTGGACGCTGGTTTTGGACGCCATGCGAGCAAGCGCTCTTCCCGCCTTGGCCGAGGTCACCTCGACGCCTTTGGGGCTCTGGCAGGTCCGCGTCATCTACGTCGCCTCCGGCAACGATCCGGAACCACTGCTGACCCTCGGGCGGGGGGATCCGTTCGTGCTGCGGGCCCACCTGTACGACCAGCTCATTCCCGCCCTCATCAGCTCGCGTCCTCCCGTCGGCAACCCGTCCCAGCTCTTCCGGCCCCACCATTTCTGGAAGCCCGAGCACGTGCGTCAATGGCTGACCTATCTCTCCCTCCAGGAGATGCCCGACGGCCAAGACCGCGATCGCAAGGGCGCCGGTGGCGAGGAAGCCCACTACGTGGCCTGGTGGTATCTGGCGCGCCAGACTCCCACGCGCCTGATCCTGTGGGCCGCCGTCGTGTGCGGGCTCGCGGTCGGAATCCTGATCGGCAGCCTGACGGTGCCCGTGGCCGGGGTGGTCATAGGCCTCGCGTCGGCGTTCGTGGCCAGGTTCACGATCAAGTCGTGGTTCGAGGAGCCACCCGGCTACGCCGACTTCCAGCTTCGCGGAAGGGTTCTGCTCCTGGTGCACTGTCTCAAGGACGGAGTGATAGTCGGGCTCCTGGGCGCGCTGGTGGGCTGGCTGATGAGCGGCACGGTCGGGGACGCCGAGATCAGCGCCGCGCTCCAGGTCGGGCTCCTGTCCGGAATCGGATTCGAGTTCGCGATCGGCCTGCTGCGGTGGGTCGAGCTCCCCGCCCCCACCACCGCGGCGAGGTCTCCGCGCTCGACCTGGCAGGCCGACAGGAACCTCAACCTCATCCGGATGTTCAGCGGGCTCGTGATCGGGCTCCTGGGCGGGTACGTCGCGGCGAAGGCAGGGCTGGATCCCGTGGCCGCGCTCGTGAGCGGCCTACTGTTCGGGCTGCTGTTCGGGCTCATGCTGGGAAGTCATCACGCCTGGCTGGCCTACAGCCTGACGGTTCCCCGGCTGTACGCCGGCGGGCGGCTGCCGCTGCGGACGATGGCCTTCCTCGAGGACGCCTACCGCCTGGGCCTGCTGCGGACCGAGGGGCCGTTGTATCAGTTCCGCAACGCGGAGCTTCAGAAGTATCTGTCTCAACAGCCCCGGTCGTAGACCGTCGCGGGAAGGGCCGGCGAACCGACGGACCGGTGAACCGCTCATCGTATGGAACGGACCTTTCACCGCAAGGTCTGACCAACTGGCCGCGACCCGGCACCACCTGGGCGAAGAGTCCACTCGCGGGCCTCCTCGCGGGATACGGTCCCCTCCTACGTTATCCGTGATGCAGATCACATTCGTGGGAGGTCCCGTGACCACCAGGCAACATGACCAATCGATCCATGAACAGATCCAGGGTGAGGAAAGGTTCCAGGAGCTGAAGCGGCGTTTCCGGTCCTGGGTGTTCCCGATGACCGCCGCGTTCCTGGCGTGGTACCTGCTCTACGTGGTGTTGTCCGCCTGGGCGCGCGACTTCATGGGCACCAAGGTGTTCGGCAACGTCAACGTGGCACTGATCTTCGGTCTCCTCCAGTTCGTGTCGACGTTCCTGATCGCCTGGGCCTACTCCCGCTACGCCGACAACAAGCTCGACCCGCTGGCCGACGAGATCCGCCACGAGGCGGAGGGGAAGACCGAATGAGCCACCAGACGCTGTCCACGATCCTGTTCCTGCTCTTCGTGGCGGTGACGCTGGTCATCACCTTCTGGGCCAGCCGCAACACCAAAGACGCCACCGACTTCTACGCCGGAGGCCGCTCCTTCAGCGGCGCGCAGAACGGCCTGGCGATCGGCGGCGACTACATGTCGGCGGCGAGCTTCCTGGGCATCGCCGGGACCATCGCCCTGTCGGGGTACGACGGCTTCCTGTATTCGATCGGCTTCCTGGTCGCCTGGCTGGTGGCGCTGCTGCTGGTCGCCGAGCTGATGCGCAACTCCGGCAAGTTCACCATGGCCGACGTGCTGGCCTTCCGGATGAGCCCCCGTCCGGTCCGCACCGCCGCGGGCGTCTCCACCATCGTCGTGTCGATCTTCTACCTGCTGGCCCAGATGGTCGGCGCGGGCGCGCTCGTCGGACTGCTGCTCGGTGTCACCTCCCCTCTCGGCAAGGCGCTCACGATCGTCGGCGTCGGCCTGCTGATGATCATCTATGTGGTGGTCGGCGGCATGAAGGGCACCACCTGGGTGCAGATCGTCAAGGCCGTGCTGCTCATGGGCGGTGCGACCCTGATCACCCTGCTGGTGCTCGGTAAGTACGGCTTCAACATCTCCGCGCTGCTCGGCGAGGCCGCCACGCGAAGCGGCAAGGGCGACCAGTTCCTGATCTCGGGTCTGAAGTACGGCACCGCGGCCCAGGGCATCGCGGGCAAGATCGACCTGATCAGCCTGGGCCTGGCGCTGGTGCTCGGCACCGCGGGCCTGCCGCACATCCTGATCCGCTTCTACACCGTCCCCACCGCCAAGGACGCCCGAAAGTCGGTCCTGTGGGGCATCGGCATCATCGGCGCCTTCTACCTGCTCACCCTCGTGCTGGGCTTCGGCGCCGCGGCCCTGGTCGGCGGTAAGGCGATCGTGGCGCAGGACAAGGCGGGAAACACCGCCGCGCCGATGCTCGCCGAGGCGATCGGCCGGGCCATCTTCGGCGAGGTGGGCGGCACGATCCTGCTGGCGCTCATCGCCGCGGTGGCCTTCGCCACGATCCTGGCGGTCGTCGCGGGCCTGACGCTGGCCTCCTCCTCGAGCTTCGCCCACGACCTGTACGCCCACGTGTTCAAGCGCGGCGAAACCAGCGACAGCCAGGAGATCCTGGTCGCCCGGATCTCCTCCTTCGTCATCGGCGCGATCGCCATCGGACTCGGCATCCTGGCGCAGGGCCAGAACGTGGCCTTCCTGGTCGCGCTGGCCTTCGCGGTCGCCGCCTCCGGCAACCTGCCGGCGATCCTCTTCAGCCTGTTCTGGAAGCGTTTCAACACCGCCGGGGCGGTCTCGGCCATCTACGGCGGCCTGGTTTCCGCGCTGATCCTGGTGATCTTCTCGCCGGTCGTGTCGGGCAGTGCCACCTCGCTGTTCCCGAGCGCGCACTTCGCCTGGTTCCCGCTGAGCAACCCCGGCATCGTCTCGATCCCGCTCGGCTTCCTGGCCGGGTTCGTCGGAACCCGGCTCAGCAAGGAGTACAACGCGCAGAAGTACGCCGAGATCGAGGTCCGTTCCCTCACCGGCATCGGCGCCGAGAAGGCCGTCCAGCACTGAACCGGTCGACCGGCGCCGAATCGAACGCGCCGGTCGACCGGCATCGAAACGGAACAGGGTGATCAACCGGCACGGAACCGTGACGAGGGGTCCGGCCGCAACGCGGCCGGGCCCCTCGCCGTGCGGGCCGTAGGCGATCCGCACGAGGACGTCTCATCGCACGGCGGCCGACGGGAGGTCCCGGCCCGAAGGCGGAGAGCTCAGCGGGAGGCCTCGTCGAGCGTCGCCAGCTCGTCCTCGCTCAGGGTCAGCCCGGCGACCGCGAGCAGCGGCTTGAGCTGCTCGACGTTGCGGGCGCTGGCGATCGGCGCGGCCACCGTGGGCTGGGCGGCCAGCCAGGCGAGCGCGACGGCGGCCGGGGCGACGCCGTGGGTGGCGGCGGCCTTGCCCAGGGCGTCGAGCACCCGCGGGCCTCGCTCGGTCGCCAGGTATTTCGACGCCTGGCCCGCCCGGGGACTGTCCACCTCGACCCCCGGCTGGTATTTGCCGGTCAGGAATCCGCGGGCCAGGCCGTAGTACGGCGTGCTGGTCAGCCCGGCCGAGACGACCACGTCGCGCAGCGCGCCCTCGTAGCCGCGTTCCATCAGGTTGTAGGGCTGCTGCAGCACCCCGTAGCGGGCCAGGCCGTCCCGTTCGGAGATCGACAGCGCCTCGGCCAGCCGCTCGGGGCCGTAGTTGGAGGCGCCGATGTTGCGGATCTTGCCCTCGCGTACCAGGGAGTCGAACGTGCCGAGGGTCTCCTCCAGAGGCGTCTCGGCGTCGTCGATGTGCGCCCAGTACAAGTCGATGTGATCGGTCCGCAGCCGTCGCAGCGAGTCTTCGACGGCCGCGCGGATGTTGGCCGCGGACAGTCCGGGACGGCTGTCCAGCATGCCGACCTTGGTGGCCACCACGATCCGGTCGCGGTTGCGGCGAGCGGCCATCCACTCGCCGATGATGGTCTCCGACTCTCCACCGGAATGGCCGGGAACCCACTGGGAGTAGACGTCGGCGGTGTCGACGAAGTTGCCGCCCGCCTCGGCGTAGGCGTCCAGGACGGCGAACGAGGCGTCGCGGTCCGCGGTCCAGCCAAATACGTTGCCGCCCAGACAGAGTGGGAAGAGGTTCAGCTCGGAAAAACTCATGTTCGCCACTCTATTCCTCGATAATCGCGCACTTCCTCGGCATCCCCGGCGACGGCCGGAACGTTATTATGTGCGGCGTCAATAGGGATTGCGGGAGGCATCTGATGGCGCCCGGTTCACGGCTACGCGGACTCTTCATCGGTGCTGTGATCGCGGGCGGGCTGTTCGTCCTGGTCGTGGCCGCCACGATCGCCCTGCTCACCAACCAGCGCCACCCGACCCCCCGACCGGCCGACGTCACGGCCTCCGAATCCTCCGAACCCTCCGGGCGGCCGTCGAAGACCCCCGGGGGCCTCGAGGTCGTCAAGGAACAGCGGCTCGACGAACGCCGGATGGAGTTGACCCTCCGCTCCACGGCCATCGACGACGTCACCAAGGTCCGGCTGCTGCTGCCCGAGGGGTGGTCCAGGGAATCCGGTAAGAGCTGGCCGACGCTCTGGCTGCTCCACGGAGGCCTGGACGGCTACCAGGCGTGGTCGAAGTCGGACATCGCGGAGCTGACCGAGAAGGCGCAGGTCATCGTGGTGATGCCCGACGGAGGCAGGTGCGGCAGCTACTCCGACTGGTACAACGGCGGCGACGGCGGCCCGCCCCGATGGGCGACCTACCATCTGAAGGAACTGCTGCCCCTGCTGGAGAGGCGGTATGCGGCCAACGGAGAGCGGGCCGTCGCCGGATACTCCATGGGCGGGCAGGGGGCGATGCTCTATGCCGCGACCGGAGAGTTCAAGGCCGCGGCGTCCTTCAGCGGTGCGGTGCACACCCTCATGCCCGGGGTCGATCTGGCCGTCATGCTCGGCACCACGGCGGGCTGCTTCGGCACCGACTGGAAGCGGATCTGGGGCGACCCCCACGGTGACCGTGAGATCTGGCAGGCTCACGACCCCTACTACCTGGCGGCCAGGCTCCGCGGGGTCCGGCTCTACGTGGCCGCCGGCGACGGCGGGAAGAAGCGGGGCGAGATCTTCGGCGACATCACCGAGGAACTCGCGGACAAGGCCGCCAGAGCCTTCGCGGGCCGGCTCAAAGAGCTCGGTGTTCCCGTCGAGACCCACTTCTACAGCGGCCGTCACAACATGACCTACTGGAACAGGGAGCTCCGTCGCGCGCTGCCGATGCTGCTCGGCTCCATCGGCGCCGGATGAGTGCGCCGGATGAGGCCGACGCGAACAGCGCGGACGCCTACGGCACTCTTCCCGTCACGGCATGGGAATCCGGCTCGGAGAGGGGCTATCGTCAAGCTGTGGGCAGCCTCAGACAGCGCTCCGGCAGGTCAGGGCGGGCGCGCGACCCCTCAGATCCCGGCGCGCGCACGCGCATTCTCGACGCCGCCGAGGAACTGTTCGCCGGAGGCGGTTACGAAGCGACCCCGACGGCGGAAATCGCCCGGCTGGCCGACGTGCCCAAGGGGCTCGTCTTCCACTATTTTCCCAAGAAGATCGACGTGCTGGTCGCGCTGATCGACGAGCGCACGCTCGTGGAGGAGTCTCCCGAGGTGGAGGCCGTCCCCGGCGACGCGGTGGGAGCCCTGTCGCGGCTGGCCCGGCGCCTGCCGCTCAGCGCCTCCCCGGCGATGCGCCGCATCCTGTTCCGCGAGGCCGACACGCACGGTTCGGTCCGTGACCGGCTCGGCCGGCTGAACGGCGAGATCATCCGGCGGGCCCGGTTCGCGCTGGAGCTGGCGCTGCCCACGGCGCGCGGCGACGCCGCCCGGCTGGAGGTGGCCGCGGTCACCTTCGCCGCGGTGCTGCTCTACCAGGAGAACCTCTGCCAGCTCACCGGCCACCACATCGATCCCGACGCGGTCGCCGAGCTGATCGCCCACGCCCTGGGATGAGGTTCCCGGCCGCCCGGTGAGCGCCGAAAACCCCTTGAGGGTGGGTTCGCCGCCGTAGCCTCAGGCCGGGACCATCTCTGCCGGCCTGGGAGCCTGCGGGTCCGGAACCGGGCCGGCCGACGCCGTCAGCTCATCCATGGCCTCCTGCAGATGACCCATCAGCCGCCACACGTCTTCCATCCGGCCGGGGCAGGTCAGGACGCCGAAGTTCAGTGAGCCGTCGTAGGAGAAGCAGGTGATGTTGACCCCGCCGCTCACGTCGGTGAGCACCGACATCGGGTAGTAGGCGAGCACCCGGGCGCCGCACAGATACAGCGGGAGCTGCGGTCCCGGCACGTTGGAGATGATCAGGTTGATCGGCGGCAGCACGATCGAGGCCAGCCGGAAGAGCGCGGGGGTGGCGAGGGCGGCGACGGCGGCGGGCAGCACCGAGGACAGCTCGCTCAGCCATGTGGCGGGGGCGCCGGCGAAGCGCCGCTTGGCCGTGCGCATCGTCTGTCCCATGGTCCGCAGACGGTCGAGTGGGTCGTCGACGTCGGTCGGCATCGGGGCGACCATGACGGACAGCCGGTTGCCGACCCTGTCCTGGGTGTCCGACGCGCGGACCGCGACCGGGACGGCGGCGATCAGCGGCTGGTCCGGCAGGGCGCCGTGCTCGCGCAGCCAGGCACGCAGCGCCGAGGCGCACAGCGTCATGACCACGTCGTTGACGCTCATTCCGAAGGTGGTGGCGACCCGCTTGACGTCGGCGAGCGGGATCGAGCCGTAGGAGAAGCGCCGTCCGGCGCTGATCGGGCCGTTGAACGGCGTCCGCGGGGCGGACAGGGAGGGCATCTCCGGAAGCTCTCCGGAATCCCCCCGGATCATCCTGGTCGCGGCGGCCACCGTACGGGCGCCGGGAAGAGCCGCGGCCACCGGGATCGCGTCGAGGTCGGCCACCATCCTGGCCAGCGAGCGCAACGCTCTCGCCGGATGGGTCACCGACCGGGTCACGGCCGCGGCGAGCATCGTCGCCGGCCCCGGAACGGTGGTCGCCGGCGCGGACGCGGGCGGTCGGACCGCCCGCGGTTCGGGGGTGAGGTCCAGGAGGGCCGCCAGGGCGTCGGCGCCCGACACCCCGTCGATGGCGCAGTGGTGGACCTTGGCGTAGAGGGCGGCCCGGCCGCCGGTCAGCCCCTGGATGAGGTGCATCTCCCACAGCGGGCGGCTCCGGTCCAGCCGCCGCTCGTGGAGCCGGGCGATCTCCTCGGCCAGTTGCGCCTCGTCGCCGGGCAGCGGGAGGGTCACCTCGTGCACGTGATCGGCGACGTCGAGGTCGGTGGCCTCCGTCCAGTAAGGGTGGTCGAGGCCGAACGGCACGCCGGCCAGGCGCATGCTCAGTGCCGGGGCGAGGTGCAGCCGCCCGCGCAGCAGCTCGATCAGAGCCTGACGTGTGACCACACCCGCGGGCGCTCCAGCCGGGTCCAGGATCGCCACCCCGGCGACGTGAGCCGTCGTGGTCGCCGATTCGGCATGCAGGAATTGCGCGTCGAGTGCGGTCAGCTGGCGCATCGATCGGGCCTCCAGAGGAAAAGCGGGCAGGGACGGTCTGGCCATCATCGCTCCGGTTCGTTTCCACCTCGTTTCCACCGGGCGATCTGGGGAGTCTTTCAGATGAAATCCGATGAACCGGTCGTCGATTTTGGCCTGGAGCCTTACTCGATCATCGAATATGAGCGCTGTTCAGGGGAAATGTCCGGCGCCTTTCGGGCGGGTAAGAGTTGTGTATGAAATTTCTCTGTGATTGATGTGGTTCGTGAGTGGTTTTCGATTATCCGTTCACGACCGTCACGGGATGGTGCACGACGCCGTCGAACATGTAGCCGTAGTCGTTGTGCGGGGTCCGCATCGGCTGGACGGCCCCGGTCTCGTCGGTGGCCCGGGACAGCAGGGTGTGCGGGCCGGGTCGCCCCGGGTTCCAGGTGATGTGCCAGCGGGTCCAGGCCGGCACGACATGCGGGCCGCGCAGTTGGGCGCGATGCCAGGTCTCGCCGCCGTCGAAGCTCACCTCCACTCCGGCGATCCGGCCGTGGCCCGACCACGCCCGCCCGCGCAGCACGTGCGGGCGCCCGGCCGCCAGTGTGGCGTTCCACGGCAGCTCGAAGGCGCTTCTGACCCCCTGGACGGTCAGCGGGGCGCTGCCCTCCGGCGGGTAGGCCTCGCCGAACATCCGGTAGAACTCGGTGTTCCACGGTGAGGCGAGCGGTGAGGCGGAGACCTCGATGTCGCCCACCCACTTGATCGAGGCCAGGCCGATCCAGGAGGGGACGACCAGCCGTACCGGGTAGCCGTGATCGGGTGGGAGCGGCCGGTCGTTCATCTCGTAGGCGAGGATCACGTCGTCGAGTGCTTTGGACACCGGAATCGGGCGGCGCACCCGGCCGTGGTTCACCCCGTCGCTGACGTATTCGGGATCGAGGCCGCGCGGCATGACGTCGACGGCGTCGGGGGTCAGGCCGGCCCGCTCCAGCACCGTCGCCAGCGGCACCCCGCGCCAGCGGGCCACTCCGATACCGCCCAGCCGCCAAGGGGTGCCGGAGATCTCCTGGTCCTGCTGGGTGGCGAAGAAACTCCGGCCGTTGCCCGCGCACTCGATCGCCGCGTCCCGCGTCACCGCGGGCAGCGCGAGCAGCTCTTCGTAACCGAAGCTGCGGGGATTGCTCAGGCCGGTGCCGTGCAGTTCCAACCGCCAGGTCGCCGCATCGATGATCGGCGTCGAGGTGTGGTTGCGCACGAAGAAACGATCGTTGGGCACGTGGTAGCCGACGTCGCGCATCGCCTCCCAGCGCATCTCGGCGTTGGTTCCGTGCGCGATGAACGTCTCCGCCGGCAGCGGCTTGACGATCCCCGGAGAGGAGACTCCGGGGACCGGCTCCCCGCCGACGGCCGCGAGGCGGAGCCGGTCGCGCCTGCCCGGAGCGGGTTGCCCCGCGCGTGCGCGCCGGTGAACGGCCTCGTCGTTCAGGTCCTCGTACGGCATGCGGCACCTCTCCTTCGCTTACATCTATTTCCTACCAAAAAACCATGTAATTTACGAAGGGGGGTGACGCCTTTGTTACTGTCAGCGACCCAAAAAGGTTAGCAGCCTCTCCACCGGCCAGGCGTTGATCACGTCGTCGGCGGTGAGCCAGGCGCGCTGGGCGATGCCGACGCCGAATCGCTGGTTGTCCAGGTGGGGCACCGCGTGGGCGTCGCTGTCGATGGAGAACTTCACGCCGTGGTGGCGCGCCAGCCGTACCAGGTCGGCGGGCAGATCAGAGCGGTCGGGGAAGGAGTCGATCTCCATCGCGGTGCCGGTGCGGGCGGCGGCGCGGAACACCGCCTCCCAGTCGGCGTCGACCGGCTGGCGCCTGCCGATCCTGCGCGTGGTGGGGTGACCGATGATGTGCACGTGCGGATTTTCGCACGCGGTGATGAACCGACGGGTCATCTCCTCACGCGACTGGGTGAAGTGCGAGTGCACGCTCGCCACGCACACCTCGAAGCCCGCCAGCACCTCGGCAGGCCAGTCGACCGAGCCGTCGGGGGCGATGTTGAGCTCGGTGCCGTGCAGCAGCCGCATGTCCGGGTGCTGCGACTGGAGCCGGCGCAGCCGCTCGCGCTGCTCCAGGGCCTTGTCCAGGGTCATCCGCTGCATCGCCAGGTCGGGCGCGTGGTCGGTCACCGCGTAATAGGAATGGCCGCGCGCGCGGGCCGCCGCGACCATGTCCTCCAGCGAGGCGATGCCGTCGGTCAGGTCGGTGTGGGTGTGCAGGTCGCCGCGCAGGTCGTCGGTGGTGATGAGCGCGGGCAGCTCGCCTTTGAGGGCGGCGGCGATCTCCCCTCCGTCCTCGCGCAGCGTCGGGGGGATCCACGGCATGCCGAGCGCCCGGTAGACGTCCTCCTCGTGCTCGGCCGCGATCAGCCGCTCACCGTCGAACAGGCCGTATTCGGAGAGCTTCCAGCCCTTCTTCACCGTGATCTCGCGCAGGTGCACGTTGTGCTCCTTGGAACCGGTGAAATACTGCATCGCGGCGCCCCACGACTCGGCCGGGACCACGCGCAGGTCCACCTGGACGCCCTCGGTGGTCCGGATCGAGGTCTTCTTGTCGCCCGAGGCGATGACCTCCGCGACGTAGGGGCTGCCCTTGAAGTCGTCCATCAGGGAGGTGGGGCCGACCGCGAGGATGTCGATGTCGCCGATGGTGTCCTTCATCCGGCGCAGCGATCCGGCATAGGCGATCCGCTCGGCGGGCAGCGAGGCGACGATCCGCTCGGCCAGGTCCATGGCCACGCCGATGTGCACCCTGGCGCTGGTCTGCTCGAGCTGCTCGATGCCTCTGAGCAGGTTCTCCTCGGTCTTGGGGCCGAAGCCCTTCAGACCCTTGAGCCGCCCCTGCCCGATGGCCTCGGCGAGCGACTCGGGGGAGTCGATGCCGAGCTCCTGGTAGAGGAAGATCGCCTTCTTCGGCCCTAGCGACGCGATCCGGGTCAGCCTCCGCACCCCTTCGGGGACCTTTCCGCGCAGGTCGTCGAGCTGCCGGAAGCTTCCCCTCCCGAGGTATTCCTCCACCTTCTTGGCGATCGCCTCACCCACCCCCGGCACGCTCCGCACCGCCGTGGTCGCGATGTCCTCGGGGAAGCCCGCGATCGCCTTGGCGGCCTTCTGGTAACTGCGCACCCGGAAGGCGTCGCCACCGCTCATCGCGAACAGCTCGGCGTATTCCTCCAGGGCGGCCGCCACAGCGTCATTAGCTCGTGCCATGGGGCCAGCCTAGAAGATCGCACCGACGTTTCCGGCGCCTCCGGCCGACGGATCGGGGGCCGTCGGGCGTAGGCCGAAGGTCTGATGTCCTCACGCGGCCTCCGGCCGTAGTGTTCGAAGCGCGAGCCCACTCCGAAGACGACCACCGGGAGGTCCCGTGCCAGCGCAGCTCGACCACACGATCGTGCACAGCAGCGACCGTTTCGCCTCCGCCCGCTTCCTCACCGGCCTGCTCGGCGCACCCGAGCCCCGGGCCTACGGGCCGTTCGCCGCCGTCCCGCTCGCCAACGGCGTGACCGTCGACTACGCCGACTTCATCTCCTCCGACCGGATCATCGCCCAGCACCTGGCGTTCCTGGTCTCCGAGGACGAGTTCGACGAGATCTACGCCCGGATCACGGCGCGCGAGCTGCCCCACTGGGGAGGCCCGGGCCATGCCGAGCCCCAGCAGATCAATCATCACCACCACGGCCGGGGCGTATACGTCGACGACCCCGACGGGCACTCCCTCGAATTCCTCACCCACCCCTACATCATGGATGAGTGATCGCCCTCGTCCTCGTGGCCGGCGGCACCGGCCACGAGGACGCGGGTGAGCGTCGTCGGCGGTGGAGCGGCGCCGGTGGCCACCGGCGCCGCTCAGTCGTCAGGCTCAGTCGTCAGGCTCAGTCGTCAGGCTCAGTCGTCAGGCTCGGTCGTCAGGCTCCGGAGGCCGAGATCACTTCGGAGACCAGGCCGGCCGAGGTGACCAGCCGGGCGTACTCGGGCTGACGCAGCTCGCCGCCCATGAACGGGTGCGGATTGCGGTGGACGGCGGGGCTGGGCGCGTCCACCAGTGCGGCGAAGTGGATCTCCTTGACCCTCGTCGCCTCCACCACGCGGCTCACGTTGCGGGGCGTGATGCCGCCGCCGGGCATGATGATCACACCGTCGCCCGCGCGCTCGACCAGGGAGGCGATCAGCGGCGCGCCCTCCAGCGCGGTGGTGTCCTGGCCGGAGGTGAGCACCCGGTCGACGCCCAGCGAGGCGAGCGTGTCGAGGGCGGCGAACGGGTCGGCGGTCATGTCGAAGGCCCGGTGGAAGGTGACCGAGAGGTCCCCGGCCGCGCCGATGAGCCGCTTGGCCACCTCGGTGTCCACCTCGCCGGCCGGGGTCAGCACCCCGATCACCACGCCGTGGGCGCCCGCTTCCCGGGCGGTGACCGCATCGCGTTCCATGGCCGCGATCTCGTGGTCGTCATAGATGAAGTCACCGCCCCGGGGGCGGATGATCACGTGGACGCGGATCGACGAGACCGCCGCGAGGGTCGCCTCGACGGTGCCGAGGGTCGGGGTGAGGCCCCCTTCGAAGAGCGCCGAGCACAGCTCGACCCGGTGCGCTCCGGCCTGTTCGGCCGCCAGCGCGCCTGCCGTGCTGTCAATGCAGATTTCATATGTAAGGCTCATTTATCCCTCAAAGCGTGGATTTCGCCGACCGGGAGACCCCCGCCCAGCACCGGAACACTCGCGAACTCCTCGGCCGCCGCGACGTCGCCTCCCGCCGCCCGGAGCGTGGCCAGCGCGATCGCGGTCGTGGCCCGCGGGCTGCCGTCGATGACCTTGACCGCGGCCGCGTGCCCGTCGGCGAGCGCGACGACGAGCACGCCTTCGGCTCCGCCCTTCGCCACCGCCCCGGGCAGCGCCCGCATCAGGGAGGTGTTGACGTGGCCGGTCCCGCCGACGTATTCGGGATGCTCGCGCATCGCGTCGGCGACCAACCGCGGCGCCGTCCCCGCCGTGGCGAGAACCAGGCGCTGCACGGCCCGCGCCAGCCCGGCCAATGACAACCCGAACAGCGGCGCGCCGCAGCCGTCCACGGCGACGTGGGCCGCCTTCTCTCCCGACAGCTCCTCCACCACTTCCCGCACCCGCCGCTGCACCGGATGGCCGGCGTCGAGGTAGGAGTCGACCGGCCACCCCGAGACGGCGCAGGCGGCGAGCATCGCGGCGTGCTTGCCCGAGCAGTTCATCCGCTCGCGGGAGGCCGGCAGGCCGTCGCGGATCAGCGCGTGCCGGGTCGCCTCGTCCTCCGGCCAGTCGGCGGGGCAGCCGAGGGCCTCCAGCCCCAGGCCCGCCTCGCCGAGCATCTCGGCGACCAGCCGTACGTGGAAGTCCTCGCCCGTGTGGCTGCCGGCGGCGATGGCCAGGCGCGGGCCGCGCAGGTCCGCGCCGGACAGCAGGCACGCCAGCGCCTGGAACGGCTTGGCCGACGAGCGCGGCAGCACCGGGGCGTCCACCAGGCCGCGGGCGACGGCGACGCCGCCGTCGGGGGCCAAGGCCACGGCGCTGCCGTAGTGCACGCTCTCCACGAAACCCGAACGCACCACCTCGGCGAGCGGAACGAAACCGGGACCGGAGCGCTCCCCGGCGAGCTGGACGAGATCAGGCACGGGCGAGTCTCCTTCGCGGTCGGCGGGTACGCGGCTGGCGGGCTTCGAGAGTGCGGGCGAGCTTGGACAACGACGCGTTGACCACCAGGTAGATCACCGCGACGACGATGTAGGTCTGGATGAGCAGGCCGTTGTAGGTGGCCAGGACCTTGCCGCTGTAGAGCAGCTCGGCGTAGCTGACCACGAAGCCCAGCGAGGTGTCCTTCAGCAGGCCGACCGACTGGCTGACGATCGAGGGCAGCACGCGCCGGGCCGCCTGCGGAAGCACGATCATGCGCATGGTCTGACCGTGGGTGAGTCCGACGGCCAGACCCGCCTCGCTCTGGCCGCGCTCGACCGACAGGACTCCGGCCCGGAAGATCTCCGCGAACGCCGCCGCGTTCGAGACCGCCAGCGGCACCACGAGCTTCCAGAACAACGGCAGGTCGAGCCCGTAGCGCGGCAGGGCGAACAGCACGACGTAGACCAGCAGCAGTGCCGGGACGGTCCGCACGACCTCCACGTACACGGCGGCGGGCGCGCGCACCCACCGGCGCAGCGACAGCCGTCCGAGGGCCAGCGCCAGCCCGGCCGCCATCGCCAGCGCGGCCGAGACGACCGCGGCCAGCACGGTGGACCACAGCCCGCCGAACAGGTAGCGCCACATCGGCCACGTCGCGTACGGCTGCCAGCGGTCGGCGCCGAGCTGGCCGTTGGCGGCGAACTGGCGTACGGCCAGCACCAGCAGGGCCACGACCGCGACCGCCCCCACCACGGTCGCGATCCGGATCCTGCGGCGGGCACGCGGCCCGGGCTCGTCGAAGAGCAGGTCGCTCACCGGACCATCACCAGCCGTCGTTCGAGCCGCCCGGTGACGAATCCGGCACAGGCGGCGATCAGCGCGTAGGCCAGGCCCGCCCCGACGAAGATCGGGATGGGCTGGGCCTCCATGAGGTTCACCCGGTTGGCCGCGGCGGTCAGATCGACCACGCCGACCGCGGCCGCGAGCGAGGTGTTCATCGTCAGCGCGATGAAGATGTTGCCCAGCGGCTGGATCACCGTGCGCAGTGCCTGCGGCAGGATCACATGGCGCAGGGACTGGCCGAAGGTCAGCCCGAGCGCGCGGGCCGCCTCACCCTGCCCGGTGGAGACGGCGTTGACGCCCGAGCGCAGCGCCTCGGCGATGTAGGCGGCCTCGTAGAGCGCGATGACGACGATGGCCGTCGCCAGCAGGCCGGCCTTGATCCCGATCTCCGGCAGGCCGAAGACGGCCAGCACCAGCAGCACCAGGAGAGGCAGATTCTGGAAGGTCTCCACGTAGGCCGTGCCGATCCCACGCAGGACGCCGACCGGGCTGACCCGCATGGCCGTGATCACGAGCCCCATGACCGCGGCGCCGGCGAACGACGCCGCGGTCAGCTGGAGGGTCACGATCAGGCCCTGCCAGAACTCGGGCAGGTGATCCAGGATCGCCGACATCAGGAACCCGGAACCGATCCGATCTGCGGCGGGGTGGGAGCCTCGCCCTGCACGACCGTGCCGAGAGAGCTCTTCCAGATCCCCTGCCAGAGTCCCTCACCCTGGATCTTCTTCAGCCAGTCGTTGACGAACTTCTTGAACTGGTCGTCGCCGTGCTTGAGGCCGATGCCGTACGGGTCGGTCGTGAACGGGCTGCCGACGACCTGGATCGACGGGTCCTTCTGGGCGTCGGCGACCAGGAGCGTCTCGTCCTGCACGTAGGCGTCGCCGCGCTCCTGCTTGAGCGCCTGGACGCACTCGGGGTCGCTGCCGAACGTCACGATCTTGGCTTGCGGGGCGATCTTCTTGATCGCGGGGATGGCCGGGGTGTTGGCTCCGGCGATGACGGTCTTGCCGTTCAGGTCCTCCGGCTTGGCGATGCCGCTCGTGCCCTTGCGGACCGCGAGGCTCAGACCCGAGGAGTAGTACGGCCCGGCGAAGGCGACCTGCTTGGCCCGTTCCGGAGTGATCGTGTAGGTCTGGAAGACGACGTCTACGGTGCCGTTGCTCAGCAGCGCCTCGCGGGTCTCCGAGGCCGAGTTGACGATCTTCACCTTGGGCTCGCCGATGATGTACTTGGCGAGCGCCTTGCCCATGGCGGCGTCGAATCCCTCGACCTCGCCGGTCGTCGGGTTCTGCTGGGACAGCAGCGGGGCGTCGAGCGACCCGCCGACGATCAGCTCGCCGCGCTGCTTGATCTTCTCCATCGTGGAGCCGGGCAGGATGTCGGCGGCGGCGGCCACCGGCGCCTTGGCGAGCAGGTCACCGCCCTTGGCCTCGCCTGGCACGCCCGGCACCGCCGAGCTGCCCGAGTCCGTGCCGGAACAGGCCGAGAGACCGACCATTGCCACGGCGGCGACAGCGGCCATCCGCTTCATGGACACCATCGGGCCCACCATCCTTTGCGATCAGTGAGTGAGTACCTTGGCCAGGAAGTCCCTGGCCCGGTCCGTCGTGGGAGCTTCGAAGAAGACGTCGGGCTCGCCCGTCTCGACGATCTGGCCGCCGTCCATGAACACCACGCGGTCGGCGGCCCTGCGGGCGAAGCCCATCTCGTGGGTGACGACGACCATGGTCATGCCGTCGGCGGCGAGCCGGACCATCACGTCCAGGACCTCGCCGACCATCTCCGGGTCGAGCGCCGAGGTGGGCTCGTCGAAGAGCATCACCTTGGGGCGCATGGCGAGCGCGCGGGCGATGGCCGCCCGCTGCTGCTGGCCACCCGAGAGCTGCGCCGGAAGCTTGCCGGCCTGCTCGGCGATGCCGACGCGCGCCAGCAGCTCCCGAGCGGTCCGCTCCGCCTCGGCGCGGCCGACGCCGCGCACCTTCATCGGCGCGAGCATGACGTTCTCCAGCACGCTCTTGTGCTGGAAGAGGTTGAAGGACTGGAAGACCATGCCGACGTCGGCCCGCAGCCGGGCCAGCTCGCGACCCTCCACCGGGGCGGGGACGCCGTCGATGAGGATCTCGCCCGTGCCCGCGCTCTCCAGCCGGTTCAGGCAGCGGCACAGCGTGGACTTGCCGGACCCCGAAGGGCCGATCACCACGACGACCTCGCCCTGCGCCACCTCAAGATCGATGTCGCGCAGCACGTGATGATCGCCGAACCATTTGTTCAGCCCTTGTACCTGAATCATTGCCGTCTTCCTTCGAAATCGAAGATAAAGCGGAACGTAATGGATGATTCTGAGTTAAGTCAACACGTTGCTGTAGTAAGTACAGACGTGGTATTCCTCTGTTCATGTCAGGCAAAGAGAGGTTGCCCGTGCGGGGCGCCCAAGGCGATCTCCTGCGCCTCGTCGCCACCGGCCGCGCCGAGTCGCGTGCCGAGCTGGCCCGTCTCTCCGGCCTCGCGGCGTCGAGTGTCTCGCTGCGCGTCGAGGAGCTGATCGGCGCCGGACTGCTCGTGGAGGAGGGAGCCGGCACCTCACGCGGCGGGCGGCGACCACGGCGACTGCGGGTCAGCCCCACCGCCGGGCTGCTCGCGGTGGCCGACCTCGGAGCCCACCACGCCCGCCTGGGCCTGCTCGACCTCAGCGGCACCCCACTGGTCGTCGAAGAGCGCCCCTGCGACATCGCGCTGGGCCCGGAGGAGACCCTCGACTGGATGGCGGCCTCGTTCGACGAGATGCTGCTGGCCCACGGCCCGCCCGGCGTCCCCCTGCGCGGGGTCGGCACCGGCATCCCCGGCCCCGTCGACCCCGCCAGCGGCCGCGTGGTGTCCCCCTCGCGGATGCCCGGCTGGAACAATTTCCCCGTCGCCGAGCACCTCGGCGCGCACTACGACCTGCCCGTGCTCGTCGAGAACGACGCCAACCTCCTGGCCGTGGGCGAGGCCCGCGCGTGGCCGGGCTGTGACAACCTCATGGTGCTCAAGGCCGGCAGCGGCATAGGGTGCGGCGTGATCGTCGACGGTCGCCTGCACCGGGGGCGCGGCGCGGCCGGAGACATCAGCCACGTCCGGGTCAGGACCGACTCCTCCGTCGTGTGCTCCTGCGGCCATCCCGACTGCCTGGAGGCCTACGCCAGCGGGGCGGCGCTGATGAGCGCCCTGACCGAGCAGGGCATCGTCATGCGGCGGCCCGCCGACGTCGTCGCCGCCGTCAACGACGGCGTGCCCGAAGCCACCGCCCTGGTCAGGAACGCCGGCCGGCTCATCGGCGAGGTGCTCACCGTCCTGGTGAACTTCCTCAACCCCGACGCCATCGTGGTCGGCGGCAGCCTGTCCACGGCCGAGCCGCTGATCTCGTCGATCCGGGCCGCCGTCTACGAACGATGCCTGCCCCTGGCCACCCGCGACCTGGAGATCTCCGTCACGCGCGCGGGCCCCGACGCCGCGCTGCTCGGCGCCGGATCCCTGCTCCTGGACGCCGCGCTCCTGGACGCCGTGCCGGCCTGACGGGCGCCCGGCCCGCCCCCGGCGCGGCCTGGCCAGGCGAGATGTGATGGGATCGAACATATTCGTGTGATGCGCTCTACCGGCGGGCCACGGTTGTATCGGCCTGTCTGAGATGGGGAGGTGGGCGTCATCGGTATCGTCTCGCCCGGATTCTTCGGCCGCCGCCGCGGCGGCACCCCGGACCTGCCGCCGGGGCAGTACCTTACCGAGGATTTCCCTGTCCTGTCGGCCGGGCCCACGCCCCACGTGCCCAAGGAGAGCTGGAACCTCACCGTCACGACCGAGGCCGGCGCCACGCGCCGGTGGGACTGGGCGGAGCTCACCGCCCTGCCCATGGAGCGGATCACGGTGGACCTGCACTGCGTCACCAAGTGGTCCAAGCTCGCCACCGCCTGGGAAGGCGTCTCGCTGGACACCCTGCTCGACGGGGTGGAGACCTCGGCGGAGTACGTCCTGGCGCACTCCTACGGCGGCTACACCACCAACCTCCCCCTGGAAGACCTGCTCGACGGGCGCGCGTGGATCGCCGTCCGCTACGACGGCGAGGATCTCACTCCCGAACACGGCGGTCCCGCCCGGCTGCTGGTGCCGCACCTGTATCTGTGGAAGAGCGCCAAGTGGGTGAGCGCCCTGCGCCTCCTCAACGAGGACCACCCCGGATTCTGGGAGAGCGTCGGCTACCACAATTACGGAGACCCATGGCGCGAGCAACGGTACTGGGGCGACTGACCTGGCGGGTCGCCACCGTCGCGGTCGTCCGCGACGAGACCGCGAGCGCGCGCACGATCGTCCTGGACGTGCCCGGTTGGCCCGGCCACCTGGCGGGCCAGCATGTCGACGTACGGCTCACCGCCCCCGACGGCTACTCCACCCAGCGGTCCTACTCCATCGCCTCGGCCCCGCAGAGGGACCGCCTGGAGCTGACCGTCGAGGGGCTGCCGGACGGCGAAGTCTCCTCCTACCTCACACAGGTGCTCTCCGCAGGCGACCCCCTGGAGGTGCGGGGGCCGATCGGCGGCTGGTTCGTCTGGCGCCCGGAGTCACCCGAACCGGTGCAACTGGTCGCCGGCGGCTCCGGGATCGTCCCGCTCATGGCGATGATCCGCACCCGCGCGGCGGACACGGCCCCGGCGCCGTTCCGGCTCCTGTACTCCGCGCGCGACCCCGAGGCCGTGCTGTACCGCGACGAGCTGAGCGGCTCGCGGCGCAACGGTTCCGGCCTGGACATCACCTACGCCTACACCCGCCGGACGCCGCGAGGCTGGTCCCGCCCGCCGGGGCGCGTCGACGCCGGCCTGCTGACCGCGGCCGTCTGGCCGCCCGAGCTGGAACCGGCCTGCTTCGTGTGCGGGCCGACCGGCTTCGTCGAGACCGTCGCGGACCTGCTGGTCACCGCCGGCCACGACCCGGCCCGCATCCGCACCGAGCGGTTCGGCCCCGGCGGAGGACGGCCGTGACCTCCTCCCCGGGACCGGCACTCGCAATCTTCACGCCCAAGGAGTCTCTATGACCGAGGACCATCTCGACGGGAACGCCGCCGGAGGAGGCCTGCGGGAGGTGTTCGCCGTCGACCTGACCGCCGCCACCGGTCAGTGCTCGAACTGCTCGCAGGCCCTCGTGCTGGCCGAGTCGCTCCTCTACACCCGCGCCCCGGGGCTGGTGGCCCGCTGCCCGGGCTGCGAGGCGGTCCTGTTCCGGCTGGTACGGGGACCGGGACGGGCATGGCTGGACCTGCGCGGGATGACGTGCCTGCAGTTCGCCCTGCCCGACGGGTCGTGACCGGTCGGCGCGCAGGCCCTCTCGTCCCGGGCGCGGGGCCGCGCCTCATCGCCCGGGACGAGGCCGTGCGTCAGTGGACGACGACGCGCGGGCGGTACGGCTCGGCGAGGAAGGCGAGCTCCTTGTCCGTCAGGGCCAGATCCACCGCGGCGACCGCGTCGTCGACGTGCCTGTCCTTGGTCGCGCCGACGATCGGGGCGGTGACGCCCGGCTGACGCAGCAGCCAGGACAGCGCCACCTGGGCCGGGGGAACCTGGCGCTCCCGGGCCACCTGGGCGACCCGGTCGAGGATCTGACCGTTGTTGTCGGTGTCGGCGTAGAGGGCGGCGATGCGCTCGTCGTTGCCGGCGCGGGTGGTGTCCCCGTCGGAGCCTGCGCGGGCGAGCAGGCCCCGGGCCAGCGGGCTCCACGGGATCAGTCCCACGCCCTGGTCGGCGCAGAGCGGGATCATCTCCCGCTCCTCCTCCCTGTAGAGAAGGTTGTAGTGATTCTGCATCGTCGCGAATTTCGTCCAGCCGTTGACCTCGGCCACGTGCTGGGCCTTGGCGAACTGCCAGGCGTACATGCTGGAGGCGCCGATGTAGCGGGCCTTGCCCGCGCTGACCACCTCGTGCAGGGCACGCATGGTCTCCTCGATCGGGGTCTCGGAATCCCAGCGATGGATCTGGTAGAGGTCCACGTAGTCGGTTCCGAGACGGCGCAGGGAGTCGTCGATCGCGGAGTGGATGTGCTTGCGCGACAGCCCGTGGTCGTTGACGCCCTTGCCCATGGGAAAGAACACCTTGGTGGCCAGCACGTAGTCGTCCCGGCGGGGGAAGGTCGCGCGCAGCAGACGGCCGGTGACCTCCTCGCTGCTGCCGGCGGAGTAGACGTCGGCGGTGTCGAAGAACGTCACCCCCGCCTCGGCGGCCCGGCGCACGATCGGCTGCGCGCCGGCCTCGTCGAGGACCCACTCGCTCCACTTGGCGGGGTCGCCATAGCTCATCATGCCGAGGCAGATCCTCGACACCTTCATGCCGGTGGATCCCAGGCGCACGTATTCCATGATGAAACCTCCCGATCTTCATGACCAACGCCCAGCCTACGGCCGACAATTCCAGTCATGAGCTCATCTCGGCACGACCGTTCCCTGCCCCCCGCCCGCGTCCAGGAGGTCGCCGACGGCGTCTACGCCTACATCCAGCCCGACGGGAGCTGGTGGGTCAACAACACCGGCTTCCTGGTAGGACGGCGCGGAGTGATCAGCGTGGACTCCTGCGCCACCGAGCGGCGCACCCTCGCCTACCGCGAGGCGATCAGGTCGATCACCGACCGGCCGGTGACCACGCTGATCAACACCCACCACCACGGCGACCACACCTTCGGCAACTTCGCCTTCCCCGAGGCGACGATCGTCGGGCACGAGCGGACCCGGGAGACGATCCTCGCCGAGGGGATCCCGGAGTACCGCACGCTGGCCTGGACCGAGGTGGACTGGGGCAACCTGGTGGCCTGCCCGCCGTTCCTCACCTACACCGACGGGGTGACCGTCCACTCCGACGAGCTGCGCTGCGAGGTGCGGCACGTGGGCGGCCCGGCGCACACGACCAACGACTCGATCGTCTGGATCCCCGAGCGGTCGCTGCTGTTCGCCGGTGACGTGGTGTTCAACGGCGGCACGCCGTTCGTGATGATGGGCTCGGTCCAGGGCTCGATCACGGTCCTCGACAGGCTCAGGGAGCTCGGCGCCGAGACGATCGTGCCCGGTCACGGTGGGGTGTGCGGGCCGGAGGTCATCGACCATGTGCAGGGATACCTGAAGTTCGTGATGGCCACCGCCGAGCTCGGCCGGGCGGCCGGTCTGTCGCCGCTGGAGGCGGCGCGAGAGACCGACCTCGGCGAGTACGGCGAGCTGCTCGACCCCGAGCGCATCGTCGGCAACCTGCATCGGGCCTATGCCGAGCTGGACGGCCTGCCCGCCGGGGAGCCGATCGACATGATCGCCGCGATGTTGGAGATGATCGACTTCAACGGGGGCGCACCGTTGACCTGTCTGGCCTGACCGGGCCGCGACCGGCGACGACGACCCGCATCCCGCGCGGTCCGATCTCGTCGCGCCGGATCTCCAGCCCGGCGTTGCGGCACTGGCCGGCGAGCCAGTCCGGGCTGATCCGCAGCTTCGGGTAGGCGCTCGCGCGCAGGGTCCAGGTGTCGCCGGAACGGGTGTGGAGCAGGTCGTGGACCATCACCGTGTCTCCGTCGTCTCCGTCGTCCCCGTCCGGGTATTCGAGGAAACAGGTCATCACCCGGTCCTCGGTGCTACGGAGGGGGATGAACCGGTCGGTGCCGTGCAGCGGTTCGGTGAGGTCGCGGTAGGTGATGACGAGCTTCCCGTCCTCGGCGAGCGCCTCGGCGACGTCGCCGAGCAACGCCGTCACCTCCTTCTTGCCGGGCAGGTGGGTCAGCGTGTCACCCATGCAGACGATGACGGCCGCGCTGCCCGGCTGGACGATCTCGGGCAGGACACCGCGGATGTCGGCGCGGACGGTGCGGATCGCCGTGTCGCGGCCCGCGTGGCCGGACAGCTCGTCGAGCAGGATCCGGCTGGTGTCGACGGCGATCACCGGGGCGAATCCCAGTTCGGCCAGGGCGAGGGTCTGGGCGCCCGAGCCGCAGCCGAGGTCGACGGCGGGTCTTCCGGTGCGCTCGGCCACCGTGCCGAGGTCGCGCAGGAGATGTGCCTGCCCCGCGACGAGAGCGTCCAGGTCGCCGCCGAGCATCCAGGTGTAGTGCTCGGCCAGCAGGTGTTCGTAGTGTTCGTCGGCGGTGCTCATCGGTGTCTCCCGTGTCGGGGTGGTGGAGTGCCGTCGCGCTCGGCGCGCCACCGGCGGCGAAGAGCGCCGTCAGGCCGAGCATGAGACCTTTCCCCGGCGGCCGACGGTGAAGACGGCCGCGCACAGGGCGACGAGGGTGGGGACGCTCTTCCTCATGCCCGAAGGCTAAGGTCTCACATGGATGTGAGAGTCAAGGGGAGACCGCCACGAAGATGGGAGAGCCGTCCCGCGGCGCCGGTTCAGGACAGGTGGCGTGCCCACCATTCGAGGACGGCCTCGAAGCGCTGGAGACGGTGCCGGGGACGCCCGCTTCGGCTGAGCTCGTGGCCCTCACCGGGAAACAGCAGGAACTCCGCCGGGACGCCGTTGCGGCGCAGGGCGACGAACATGCGCTGGGCCTGCTCGACCGGGCAGCGCCAGTCCTCTTCGGAGTGGACGACGGCGAACGGCAGGTTGATCCGGTCGGCATGGTAGAGCGGGCTCATCGCGCGCTGGGCCTCGACGTCGGAGCCGCAGTAGGCGTCGGCGAAGAACCAGCCGATGTCGGAGGAGCCGGTGAAGGAGTCCCAGGCGTTGACCGCCCGCTCGCTCCAGGCCGCCCTGAAGCGCTCCCCGTGGTGGGCGGCCAGCCAGCTTGTCATGAATCCGCCGTAGGAGCCGCCCATCACGCCCACCCGTTCGCCGTCGCACTCGGGGCGAGCGAGCGCCGCGTCGAGCAGGGCGAGCACGTCGTCGGCGTCCACGGTGCCGAAGGCGCCGATCACCGACTGGCCGTGGGCCTGGCCGTACCCGCTGGAACCGCGCGGGTTGGGCAGGACCACCGCGTATCCGGCGGCGGTGTAGACCTGGGTCTCGTCCAGGAAGCCCCACCCGTGCTGGTGGAACGGGCCGCCGTGCACGTTCAGCAGGACCGGGTAGGGGCCCTCGCCCTCCGGCAGGGCCAGCCAGCCGTGGACCGGGTAGCCGTCGGCGGACACGGCGGTGATCTCCTGAATCGGGCGGACGCCGGCCAGCGGCCCGCAGAAGTCCGTGAGCGTCCCGGCCGGGGTGACCACCTCCCCGGGGCTCTGCGGGGTGGACGCCACCGCCACGACCTGTCCGCCGTAGGAGGTGAACGCCTTGACGCTCGCCCGCTCCCCCAGCACCGGGGCGAGCTTCTCCAACGGGGTCCCGGGGGCGTCGGAGGGGGCCAGGCGCAGCTCGACCGCGCCGCGCACCCGTACCGCGACCAGGACGCCGTCCTCGGTCGCGATGGGGGGCAGCGGCTCGATGTCCACCGACTCCTCCTCGGTCAGCCGCACCCCGTTCGCCGGCTCGCCGCCGATCCGCAGGGGAGCGCGGTAGAGGCCGGTGTTGCGGGCCACCGCGTGGATGCCGGAGAAGGCCGTGCCGAGGTAGAGCACGTCCCCGCCGGGGAGCGCGACGGGATGTCCGGCCGATCCGGCGCTGCGCACCACCAGAATCGGCGCGCCCCCGGCGGCCGGCACCGCGTACAGGTCCGTGTGCAGGCTCTCGGCGTCGAGGTCGCGACCGGCCGAGACCAGCAGGTGCTCGCCGTCGGGGGTCCAGCCGGGGGAATCGACGTCGTAGGGGCCGTCGGTGAGCCGGACCGGCTGGGGGACGTCCGCCAGGGCGTTGACGACGAACAGGGCGGGCCGCCGGTCCAGGGTGAAGCCGACGCCGTCGTGCCGGTAGCGGAACCCGGTGATCCGCCGCGGCGCCTCGGCCGCGGCGCTCACGTCCTCCTCGGTGCCGTAGCGGCCGGCTTCGGGGACCCGGGCGACGAAGGCGATCCGGCGGGAGTCGGGAGCCCAGACCGGGGCGCCCGCGCCGAGCGGCAGGTCGGTGAGCGGGCGCGCCTCGCCGCCGCCGGTGGGCATCACGTGGAGTTGTGGTCTGTCGCCGGCGTTCGCGCGCAGGAAGGCCACCCAGGCCCCGTCGGGGGAGATCCGCGGTGAGCTGTCGTGGTCGCCGAAGGTGAACCGGACGGGCGGGCCGTCCTGGGGGAGTCGCCACAGGCCTCCGCGATAGGCGTCGGCCTCCAGGTCGGGGTGGGCCACATCGACGAGGATGAGGTCCTCGTGCAGGGTGACGCTACCGGGGACGTGCAACAGGGAGAGATCTTCTGGACGCATGTCCAGGGACGTTATCACCGTGTTCATTGCGTTTTGTGGGACCTCAAAATGGCTTTTCGGCACCGGCGAGTCCCCGTCCGGCCGGTCGCCCCGAGGGCGGCGGACCGGTCCTGCGACAGGCCCCGGCTCTACAACAGGGTGAGCCCGCCGTCCACGGCGAGGACCTGGCCGGTGACGTAGCTCGCGTCGTCCGAGAGCAGGAAGACCGTCACCTTCGCCACCTCCCGGGCGCTGCCCTGGCGGCCCATCGGGATCATCACCTGCCCGCGGTGCTCCCAGAGTTTGGCCGCGTCCCGGCCGAGCGGGGTGTCGATCAGGCCGGGGGCGACGAGGTTGGCGCGGACTCCCCGGCCGGCGCCCTCCAACGCGACATGCTTGGCCAGCCCGACCAGTCCCGCCTTGGAGGCGTCGTAGGCCGGGATCAGGCTGCCCGGACGCAGCCCGGCGACCGAGCCGATGAAGACGATGGAGGCGCCGGAGCCGAGCAGGGGCAGCGCGCCCCGGCAGACCAGGAAGTGGCCGCGCAGGTTGACCGCGAACACCCGGTCCCAGTCGGCGGCGCTGGTCCCGGCCAGGGCCAGCCCGAAGCCGATCGCGGCGTTGAGCACGATGCCGTCCACCGCCCCGGCCCGCCCGGCCAGCGCCTCGCAGGCGTCTCCGTCGGCGAGGTCCACGGTGATCACCTCGGCATCCCCGCCCTCGCGGCGGACCATCTCGGCGGTCGCGACGGCCGCCGCCTCGTCCACGTCCGCGCAGATCACCGTGGCGCCCTGGCGGGCCGCCTCGACCGCGATCGCCCGACCGTTGCCGATCGGCGGCCGCGGGTCGGAGGACGGGCGGGTGCCCGCCCCCACGACCAGTACACGTCTACCTACCAAGCGACCGTTCACAAACGTGATCCTAGTAAGTAACCTCTGATCGGTGAATCCCCGAGTCGAACCGTTGCCGCCGGAGCAGTGGGACGGGTTCCTCGCCCGCGTGGTCGAGGGCACCGGCCCCTACAACGTCTTCACCACCCTGGCCCGCCACCCCACGCTGTTCCAGGCGTGGATCGGGTTCGGCGCCGCGCTGCTGTACGGCACGCTGCCCGCCCGCGACCGGGAACTGGCCGTCCTGCGCACCGCGCACCATCGCGCGAGCGCCTACGAGTGGGCCCAGCACGCGCGGCTGGCCCGGCAGGCCGGGCTGACCGAGGCCGAGATCGAGGCCGTCCGAGGTCACGGGCACGAGTGGGGAGCCGACGATCGGCTGGTGCTGGACGTGGCCGATGAGATGTACGGATCCGGAGATGTCACCGATGAGACGTGGGACTCGCTGTGCGCCCGCTACGACGAGCCCGGCCGGATCGAGCTGGTCATGCTCGTCGCCCACTACGACATGCTCGCCGTGGTCCTGAACACCCTGCGCGTCCCGCTGGAAGAGCCCTGAGAGGGCTTTGGCGAGGCCCACCGCGGCGTTCTACCGGCGGCGGGCCGCGCCGGACCCGGCCCGCCGGCCGGGGACGCTCTCATCTCGCCGGTGGGATCGGCGGCGGGATGGAGGAGGGGTGGCCGCGCGATCACGGTGGAATCACGGCAGGGTCGACGGTGGAGTCGAGGGCGGGATCGACGGCAGGATCATCGTGACGCCGGGGACCGAGCCGATCGCGGCCAGCGCGGGGCCCGCCTCGTCGAGGCCGATGGTGCGGGTGATCAGCAGATCCGGCCGCAGGAGCCCGCCGGCGACCATCTCCAGCATCGCGGGATAGGCGTGGGCGGCCATGCCGTGACTGCCGAGGATTTCGAGCTCGTGGCCGATCACCCGGTTCATCGGCAGCGAGGTGAGGCCGGGCAGCAGGCCGACCTGGACGTGCCGGCCCCGGCGCCGCAGGCTCTCGATCGACGACGCGCACGTCTGCGGGCTGCCGAGCGAGTCGATCGAGACGTGGGCGCCGCCGCCGGTCAGGTCCTGGACGCGCGCGGCGACCTCGCTCCCGCCTCCGGCGGTGACGCCTGCGACGGCGCCGAACCGCTCGGCCAGGTCCAGGGCCTGGGCGGAGACGTCCACGGCGATCACCCGAGCCCCCGCGGCGGCGGCGATCATCACGGCCGACAGGCCCACGCCGCCGCAGCCGTGCACGGCCACCCACTCGCCGGGCCGCACCCGGCCGACCGCCACCACGGCGCGGAAGGCGGTGGCGAAACGGCAGCCCAGGCTCGCGGCGGTGGAGAAGGCCATCTCGTCGGGCAGCCCCACCAGGTTCACGTCCGCGTTCTCGATCGCCACGTACTCGGCGAAGGAGCCCCAGTGAGTGAAGCCCGGCTGGGTCTGGCGCTCGCAGACCTGCTGGTCACCGGCCGCGCACGCCGCGCAGGACCCGCAGGCGCACACGAACGGGACCGTCACCCGGTCACCGGGCCGCCACGAGCCGACACCCGCCCCCACGACCTCGACGACCCCCGCCAGCTCGTGCCCCGGCACGTGCGGCATGACACGGATGTCGGGGTCGTGGCCCTGCCAGCCGTGCCAGTCGCTACGGCACAGCCCGGTCGCCTCCACCCGGATCACCGCCCCGCCGGGCGGCGGCGCCGGGGCCGGCACCTCCCGCACCTGTAGATCGGACCCGAAGGCGTCGAAGACCACCGCTCGCACCGGCGCACACTCCCTGACTCGTCCGGCGTGGCCGGCCCGCTCGTGCGGGCCGGCGACCTCTGCAGCATTCTCGGCACACCCGGCACGTCATGGGAAATCCGCAGGGAGCCACGGGAGGGGCGGCCCGCTCGGAGCGCTCCGCGACGGTGCCACGGGGAGAGGCGAGCGCCGCCGTCCGCCCCGATCCGCCGCCCAGCCCGTCACTTGCCGCGCGGACTGATTAGAACCCGCGACCTGGGACAGAGGGAGGGGCACAGGGACCGACGATCGGATGGTGAGATGGGTCAGCAAGTCGACAAGGACCGGTTCTCCGAGGCGGAGTTCGCCCGCTTCGGAGAGCGGCTGGCGGAGCAGCTCGCCGCGTTTCGCGAGCTGCTCGCCAGGCCGGGCTTCGGCACCGGGCCCGCGACCATCGGGGCCGAGCTGGAGATGTTCCTCATCACTCCTGACGGCCGGCCGCTCCCGCGCAACCAGGAGGTGCGCGACGCCGCCGACGACGACCGGCTCGTGCCGGAGCTCGGCCGGTTCAACCTGGAGGTCAACCTGACCCCGCGGCCCATCGCCGGGCGGCCCTTCAGCGCGCTGGCACGGGAGTTGCGCGAGACGATGGCCCTGGTGGACGCGGCGGCGGCGACGCAGGACGGGCAGGCCGTGGCGATCGGGATCCTGCCCTCGCTGAGCGAGTTCGACTTCACCCACGAGGCGCTCAGCGACGAAAGCCGCTACCGGGCGCTGAGCCGGGGCATGCGACGGCTGCGCAACGAGCCGTTCCGGGTGCGTATCGAAGGGGTCGAGGAGCTCGAACTGGAAGTCGAGGGGGTGATCCTGGAGAGCGCCAACACCTCCTGGCAGGTTCATCTCCGCACGGCTCCGGCCGACTTCGCCCGCGTCTACAACGCCGCCCAGCTGGCCACCGCCCCGGTTCTCGCGGTCAGCGGCAACTCGCCGGGCTTTCTGGGCAGGCGATTGTGGGAGGAGACCAGGATCGCGCTGTTCGAGGAGTCGGCCGACGACCGGGACATGGAGCGGCGCGACCGCAGGGACCGGCGGGTGGCCTTCGGCTCCGGGTGGGTGAGCGGTGTCGAGGAGATGTTCGAGACGTGCGTCCGTGACTACGAGCCGCTGCTGCCGATGACCTCCGAGGAGATCCCGGAGACCGGCGAGACGCCTGACCTGGCCGAGCTCCGGCTGCACCAGGGCACGGTCTGGCAGTGGAACCGGCCGATCTACGACCCGGCGGACGGCGGCCACCTGCGGGTGGAGATGCGCGCCCTGCCGGCCGGGCCGACCGCCGCCGACATGGCGGCCAACGCGGCGTTCCTGCTCGGACTCACCGTCGCCATGTCGGCCGAACCGGTCGAGGAGTTCCCCTTCGCCGCGGCCTACCGCAACTTCTACCGCGCCGCGATCCACGGCCTGGACGCGCCGCTGTCCTGGCCCGGCCGGCGGGAGGAGGTCCCGGCCGCGCAGCTCGCCCTGGATCTGCTGCCGGTGGCACGGGCCGGGCTCGACCGGGCGGGCGTGGATCCGGTCGAGGCCGACTGGGCGCTGGGCATCATCGGAGAGCGGGTCCGGCTGCGCCGTACCGGAGCGATCTGGCAGCGGGAGACCGTCGAGCGCCTCGGCGGCGACCAGGCGGCGCGGGCCCGCATGGTGACCCGCTACCGGGAGCTGTCGTTCAGCGGAGAACCCGTGCACACCTGGCCCATATGATCAAAAAAGGTATTCGAGTAGCGGCATACTCATGAGCTCCACATCTTGATCCGCCCGTCCAAGGGCGTGACCGGAGAAGGAGAGAACCCCCCATGAGTGGGATGACGGCCGTGGCGGCACAACCGTTCCAGCTGAAGCGAGACGGCGGCGACCTCGCAACCGGGGTCCATGCCCTGGAGAAACAGCTCAAGCGCGTGACGCTGGACACCGTCCTGGCCAAGGCGAACCGCGTCATGGCCAGGAAGGGAGCCACCGGATCCGGGGCCTTCGGCGCGATGAAGCCCCGGCCGGTGGACTGGTACTGCTTCGACGCCGACGACAACGCCGTCCGGGAGTGGTACCCCCAGGGGCTGACCTGCGCCTCGGACGCGGGAACCGGCGCGGGCGTGTTCGTGGTGAGCTGGTACTACAAGCCCGAGACGGGAGCCGAGCGGGGCGTGCGCCTGTCCTTCCTCAACACGGCGACGCTCCGCTACCGGCACGTCCTGCTCGTGGGGGCCCGCCCGGACGGCGACATCACCCCGATCGACATCCACGCCGGCGGCGTCGCGTGGTACGGCGGCCTGCTCTATGTCGCCGACACCACCCGGGGCATGCGGGTCTTCGACACCCGGCACATCTTCGAGGTGGACGGGGACGACAAGACCACGATCGGCCGCAAGGGCGGGGTGCACAACGCCTTCGGCTACCGCTACGTGATGCCGCAGACCGGTGCATGGACCTCGATGGGGGGAGGCGCCCGGTTCTCCTTCGCCGCGATCGACCGCACCACCGCGACCGACACCCTGATCTCCGGCGAGTACGTCGACACCCCCGGGACGTCCGGCCGGGTGGCCCGCTGGCCGCTCAACCCCGACGGCTCCCTGCAGGCCGACGCCGGCGGCGTGGCCGCCGCCCTGGACGCCTACCGCCTGCCCGAGGCCAAGATCCAGGGCGCGCTCTCCCACGAGGGCACCTGGTATCTCAGCCAGGCGGCGGGCGCGACCAGGAACGGCAGCCTGATCGTGGTCGGCGACACCGTCGCCAAGCGTCCCTTCCCGGTGGGGCCCGAGGACCTCACCTGCGTCCGCGACAGGAACACGCTGTGGAGCGTGACCGAGTTCGCCGGCCGTCGCGTGGTGTACGGCGTGCCGCTGTAGCGGCCGCCCATCGGGCGGCCGACGGGTCTTCGGCCGCGGGACTCCCACAGCGGGTTCTCAACGGGGTTCTCAATGGGTCTTCAGCGGGTCCTCAGCGAGGCCCTCAATGGAGGGAGCCGCCGATCAGGCGGAGATCGCCGTCCACGGAGACGGCGGCCGCCACGATCGCCGTCAGCGCCTGCGCGACCGTCGCCACCGGCATGGACGGCCCCGCCCGATCGAGGACCTGCTCCGGGGCGAACGGCACGTGCACGAAACCGCCGCGCACGCCGGGCCGCTCGGTGGCGATCAGGTGCATGAGGCCGTAGAAGACGTGGTTGCAGACGAACGTCCCGGCGCTCTGCGACACGCTCGCCGGGACCCCGGCCGTCCGGGCCGCCGCCACACACGCCTTCACCGGCAGCGTGGCGAAGTATGCGGCGGGGGCGCCGCGCACCACCGGCTCGTCGATCGGCTGCCGTCCGGCGTTGTCCGGGATGCGGGCGTCGTCGAGGTTGACGGCCACCCGCTCGACCGTGACGTCGGGTCGCCCTCCGGCCTGCCCGACGCAGACGACCACCGCGGGGTCGTGCTCCAGCACCGCCGCGCGCAGGTGCTCCAGCGCCTGGCCGAACACACACGGCAGCCGTACGGCCCGCACCCCGGGCACCAGCCTGATCGCCTCCCACGACGGGTTGACCGCCGCGCCGTCGAACGGCTCGAACCCGGTGAGCAGGACCGTCATCGCCGGTCCGCGGGAAGGGCGCAGGCGGGGGTGCCGCCGGGCAGGCGGTGCCGGTTCCTGGAGATCAGCAGGTAGAGCGCCTTGGCCAGCCAGCGCACCGGCGGGACCCGCAGCAGGAGGCCCGGCAGGCTCCACGGCGGACCGGCGGCGATCAGCAGCTTGGCGACGGCCTGCGCCCCGCCGTACACCTGGCCGTCCTGGACCCAGAGAACTTCCCGGTCCGCCCGCTCGCGCGTGGTGCCGAGCGCGGCCAGGTCGGCGAACTGCCAGGGAGTCGCGCGGGCTCGCAGGCCGATCCGGCGCTCGGCGAACCGGACGCTCGTCGTGCAGAACCCGCAGTCACCGTCATAGATCAGGACCGGTCGTTCTCTCATGGGACAGACCCTACACAGACGGTTCGATCATGGTCGCGGGACCAGGGTGACGGCGATCGGGCGGTGGTCGGATCCAGCCGGTCGGCGTCCTCGGGTACCTCCGGATCCATCACCACGCGTTGCGCACGTGCCTGTCCCCTTTTGCCGCCGGCCGGACGTATGCGTTCAGATCATCCTTCCAGGTAGCGGAAGGCCTCGTGGGCGGAGCGGACGCTGTCGTGCAGCGCCCGCCGCAGCAGGGCCGCGTCCTCGCTGAGATTGCCGATCTCCGGCGCGGAGAACCGGGCGGCCCCCGTCTCGGCGACGAGCTGCTCATACTCCGGCAGGTGGGCCAGGAGGGCGTCGATCTGACCCTGGGACCTGAGGGCGCGGTCGGCGTCGGAGACGTGGCGCGCGTAGCGCTCCAGGGCCTCCACCCGGGCGACCACGGCGGCCTCGCTGGCGGTCAGCGCCCGCTCCAGCGGAGCCATCGCGGCGGCCACCTCCGGCGTCCTGCCGCCGCGGGCGAGGTCGCGGTGCTTGGCCCGCAGGGCCGACAGCTTGGTCAGCAGCCGGGCGATCTCCCATTCCTCGGCCGGCAGCATCACCGAGTTGCGCACGCTGTCGAGCATGCCCAGGGCGTTGACCCGGGATCCGAGGATGTGGTCCATCGCCCGCTGGACCCGGCCGAGCAGCTCCCTGGAGCCGAGGTCGAAGTCCTCCAGGATCAGGTAGCCGCCCCTGTACCACTGCGAGTGCCGGTACACCACGCGCTCGACGGAGTCGGCGGGCGGGGGCTTCTTGGCGATGTAGACGCAGGTGAGGATCACGAGGTAGACGCCGAGCAGGGTCAGGACGAACACCCCCGCCCCCAGGCCGCCCAGGGCCGCCGAGGTGGCGACCAGGGCGGCCGACCCGCCGAGCGAGGCCAGCAGGGCCGTGCGAAGCCCCGAGCCGTCCCTGTCCGGATTCCAGCCGGCCCGAAACCGGGAGAGCAGCGGTCCGTTTCGCCGGAGGAGGTTGGCTATCTCCGCGGGCACCTCCGGATCGACCACCACGCGCTGCACAGGCCGGCCCTCCTCACCATGGTCAAACAACATAGGGGTTGAGCTATTTCGCGTTACGCGTCCCTCTATGTTGCATCTTTGTGGTGATGCGCCGTGTGTCAAAAGGATGATCGTGTTGATCGGAGGAGAGCGGGCGCCGAGTCGGTGACCCCGGCGACCCTGGGTGACCGCCGCCCGCCTCCCGAGGGGTTATCGCCCGGCGGCGAGGGCCGCGGCGCCGGCGCGCCCGTGGAGGACGAGAGCCCAGGAGAGGGCGGCGAAGGCGGCGACGTTGGCGAGGGCGCGGATGATGTTCCAGGTCACCCAGGCGGACTCGAAATGCCGGCGGGCGGCCGCGACGGCGCCGTGGCCGGCCTTGGCGAGCTGGTCGTTGAGGGGCACGTTGAAGAAGCTGGTGACGACGAACATCGCGCCGTACAGGACGAGCCCGGCGACGATCCAGGGCAGGACGCCCCGGCCGGATCGCCTGTGCAGCACCACGGCCGCGATGGTCAACAGCAGCCCTCCCAGGAAGCACGACATGAACCAGCCGTTGAGGATGGCCACATTGATCTTCTGCATCGCCTCGACGAAGGTGCGGTCACCCGCGTCCGCGAGACCGGGCATCACCGCGTAGGCGAAGGCGGCGAACAGCCCGGCCATGAGCCCGGTGGTGACCGTCGCGGCGAGAAGCGAGGCCGTCCGGAGGAACCCGAGGTTCATGTGAGATTACTTTCCGTTCCAGATACCGGTGGCGGCGGTGTCGCGGGCGTAGTCGGCGAAGTCGCGGGGCGGGCGCCCCAGGGCGCGCTGCACTCCGTCTCCCAAGTGGGCGTTGCGGCCGTCCAGCACGGTGTCGAACAGATAGGTCAGCAGGTCGATGACGGCCGGGGGGACCTGCTCGGCGACCAGCGCGGCGGCGTAGTCGGCCGTGGCGACCCGGGTGAACCCGATGTCCCGCCCGGTGGCGTCGGCGATGGCGGCGACCGCGTCGGCGAAGGTGAGCAGCCGGGGGCCGGTCAGCTCGTAGACCTGGCCGGCGTGGCCGTCCTCGGTGAGCGCGGCGGCCGCGACGTCGGCGATGTCGTCGGCGTCCACGAACGGCTCGGCCACCTCTCCCGCCGGCAGGACCACCTCGCCGGACTGCACCGGCTCCAGCAGGTAGCTCTCGCTGAAGTTCTGGCTGAACCAGCTGCAGCGCAGGATCGTCCACTCGGCGCCCGCGTCGCGCAGCGCCTGCTCGCAGGCGCGGGCCTCTTCCTCGCCCCTACCCGACAGCAGCACCAGCCGGCGCACTCCCTGGGCCACCGCCAGCTCGGCGAAGGAGCCGATCGCCTCGGGCGCCCCGGGCACCGCCAGGTCGGGGTAGTACGACACGTACACCGCCCGCACGCCCTGGAGCACGGGCGCCCAGGTCGTCCGGTCGTCCCAGTCGAAGGGCAGCCCGCCGGAGCGGGAGCCGATCCGCACCGGGAGGCCGCGCTCGGTCAGCCGCTGCACGACACGGGCGCCGGTCTTGCCGGTGCCACCCAGGACCAGCGTCGGCGTGTGCTCGCCATTGATGTTCATATCCGCCTCTTACTTGATCGCTTGGAAGGAAGGCCTCCGTCGAGCCGGCGGCTCGGGCGGGGCGTCCGGCTCTCGGCCGGACTCTTCAAGGATCGGGCCGGGGCGGATCGGCAACAATGATCAGCTGTGCAACAATCGTTAACCCAGGGGTTCACGAATGAGGGGTCACCATGGAGCGGCGTGACATCGAGATCTTCCTGACGTTGGGGAAGGAGTTGCACTTCGGGCGCGCCGCCGAACGCCTGCACGTGTCCACCGCGCGGGTCAGCCAGACGATCGGGAAGCTGGAACGCCGGATCGGGGCCCTGTTGTTCGAGCGGACCAGCCGCCGGGTGGAGCTGACTCCGATCGGCCGCCGGCTGTACGACGAGCTCCAGCCCGCCTACCGGCAGATCCTTGAGGCGATCGACCGGGCCGTCGCCGCCGGCCGGGGCATCGACGGCGTGCTGAGAGTCGGTTTCATCGGCACGGCCATCGGCCGGTTCGTCCTCGAGGTCGCCGACATCTTCCACGCCCGGCACCCCACCTGCCAGGTGCAGATCCGGGAGAACTCCTACAGCGACGGCATCGCGCCGTTGCAGGCCGACGAGATCGACGTCCTGCTCGCCGTGGTGTCACCGCCCCGCGACTCCGATCTGACCGCGAGCCCGGTGCTGTTCCGCGAGGCTCCCATGCTCGCGGTCTCGGCTCGCCACCCCTTCGCGCGCCGCGCCTCGGTCCTCCTCGACGACCTCGCCCGCGACAAGGTCCTGCGTCCCCGCTCGATCCCCGACCACATCGACGAATCGGTCGTCCCCCGCCAGACTCCGGACGGCAGGTCCGTCGAGCGCGGGGCCGCCTTCGGCACCATCCAGGAGATGCTCGCCCTGGTCGGCGCGGGCAAAGGCGTCTTCCCCGTCCCCACGCACGCCGGTCAGTATGACGCGCGACCGGATGTCACCTACGTTCCCATCCTCGACGCCCCGGACTTCGAATGGCGGCTCGTCTGGCGAACCGCGGCGGAGTCCAACCGGATCCGCGCCTTCGCTCAGGCGGCCGGCGACTTCGTCGCCGCCCGGGGAAATCCACTGCTCTAGAAAACCAGAAGGCCGCCAGGAACCCGATGCGGGATCTTGGCGGCCGTTCGACCTGATCAACCCCTGGACGCCAGGGGCGATGGTGGACGATACAGGGATTGAACCTGTGACCTCTTCCGTGTCAGGGAAGCGCTCTCCCGCTGAGCTAATCGTCCTCGGGTGAAATCAGAGCGGAAGACGGGATTCGAACCCGCGACCCTCACCTTGGCAAGGTGATGCTCTACCACTGAGCCACTTCCGCGTGTCTGCTTAGGGTTTCCCCTCTGCGGCACATGCGCTACTTTACCGGATTCCGGAGAGTCCGATGTCCGTGCACTGAGGTGGAGACGGGATTTGAACCCGTGTACACGGCTTTGCAGGCCGTTGCCTCGCCTCTCGGCCACTCCACCAGCCAGACCCCGAAGGGTCTGCCGGAGCGGAAGACGGGATTCGAACCCGCGACCCTCACCTTGGCAAGGTGATGCTCTACCACTGAGCCACTTCCGCGTGTTTCCCGGAAAGTCGCTCCGGGGCACGTGAAAACTCTAGCGCTTCTCAAGCGCTGATGCGCGCAACCGGGCAGCCTCCTCGTTGGAGAGCACCCGGACGTCGGCGGCGCGGACGAACATGATCCGGTGGCCGAACTGGATCTGCCGGTAACGGACGTCTCCCCTGACGACCCGGCGCATCGACGGGTCGAAGGCGCCCGACCGGAGATAGGCGGCGCGGCTGGTCATGCCGAGGCTGTAGAACTGCCCGGCCGGAACCGAATACTGCAGGGGCGTGAGCTCCTGTGGCGAGACACCTCGGGGGTAGGCGGACGCCTCGGGGTAGGCCCTGCCGTACACCTTGACGGTGGCGAGACCGGGTCTGGGCGTGACCACGCGGCCCATGGCGGGCACGGACGTGCGAGCGGTCTCCGGATCGTAGAACCACGCCTTCTGTCCCAGGTACCAGATCGCCGTCCAGTCGCACCTGCGCTCGGCGAGCGCGTAGCGCTGGCCGGTGGAGGCGCGGGCCGCGTGGTCGTAGACGCTGTAGGTGGAGTCGCCCTTGGGGTGCTTGCCGATGTCCTTGACCAGCGGGGCGTCCTCCGAGGGGCGGGTGTGCAGCCAGACCGAGGCGGCACCGCGCGGGGGGCACTCGCCGGACTTGCCGCAGCCGGTGAAACGCGGCTGGTTGAGGGCGTAGTCCGGCTTGATCATCACTGAGCCGGCGTCGGGGTTCGTGGAGCCGGTCAGCGGGCTGCCCAGCAGCTCGAAGTAGTGGCTCCAGTCCCAGTAGGGGCCGGGGTCCTGGTGCATGTCGCGCACGCTCTCCGGGGTGGTGCCCGGCACGTTGTCGTGACCGAGGATGTGCGCCCGGTCCAGGGGCACCCGGTATTTGCCCGCGAGGTGGGCGACCAGCTTGGCCGAGGAGCGGTACATCGCCTCGGTGTACCAGGCGCCGCCTTTGGCGAGGTAGCCCTCGTGCTCCAGGCCGATGGAACGGGAGTTGACGTACCAGTTTCCCGCGTGCCAGCCGATGTCGCTGCCGCGCAGATGCTGGGCGATGTGCCCGTCGCTGGAACGCAGGGTGAAGTGCCAGCTCACATAGGTGGGGTCCTTGGTCAGCCGGGTCATGGCGTCGTAGCTGGTCTCGCCGTCGTGGATGACGATGTAGTCGATCCGGCGGGGACCGTCGTAGCGGTCGTGGTTGCCGTAGCCGCCGTTCCTGAGCCGCCGGTAGGCGGCCGGCATCCACTCGCAGGAGACGGTGGGCGGGCAGTCGGGCGCCGGCGCGGCGGAGGCGGCGCGGCGCAGCCCGGCCGAGTCGGGCAGCCGCAGCGGCGACAGGACCGGGGTCGCGGGCAGGACCACCCGCTCGCCGTCGTCGGTCACGCGCGCGGCGCCGGTGCGGATCGTCGCGTAGACCTCGTCGGCGAAGGAGCTCGCCGCCCCCGCGTCCGGCGTGCCCGGGTAGCGGGCCACCGCGCCGTACCAGCGCGCCGGATCGGCGCTCAGCGGCTCGCCGATGCGCCGCTGGTCGTCGGCCAGCAGGGCCGCGCCGCCTTCGATGTTGGCGGCCGGGTCCCGGCGCAGCAGCTCGGGGGCGATCCCGGTCAGCCGCGCCGCCCGGCGCAGGGTGTCCTCGGGCGTGGGCGCGGTGATCTGCGGGGCGGTGGGCCGGTACGGCCGGCTGTCGTCGCCACGCGGGTCCTGCGCGCCCTGGAAGTCGTGGGAGCCGTGGCGCCGGTGTCCCTGGTGGACGCCCGGATCGATCCGGGCGTCCACCAGGTGCATGGGGCCATAGCCCGCCGAGACGCTGGGCAACCCGTCGTGGGCGTCCCATCGGGATTCCAGATAGGAGACCGCCAGTAGCACGCTCTCCGGCACGCCGTACGTCCGGGCCGCCCGGGTGAAGGCCGCCTGCCTGCCCTCCGGCGGCTGCTCGGCGGGAACGGGCGTGGTCAGCGCGGTGAGAGCGGCGGCGAGGGCGATCCCCGGCAGACAGTGCATAGTGGTTCCTCCCGGCCGAGTGAGTACACAGAGTGATCGACGATTACCGAATGTCTCACGATTGGCACGGCTTGGGACCGACTGGAGCAATTCTTGCCCGAAATCGGGCAGAAAACTTGGTGAAGGCCATCGATGCTGCGTATGGTCCTGCTCTGTGTCCACGACATGGCATCCGCATGAGGATCTGATTACCCACCTGACCCGGACGAGCGCGCTCGGTCCGGGCGAGGCGGCGCGGGTGGTGGCGGACGTGCTGGCCTACTTCTCCGAACCCGTCGAGGAGTTCGTCCGGCGGCGTCATGCCGAGCTCAAGGCCAAAGGGCTGGTCAACGACGAGATCTTCCCCCGGATCGCCGCCGAGATCTCGGCCCGCCGTGTCGCGGCACCCGAACTCTCCCTGCGCCAGCTGCGCCGGATCGTCTATGGATAAGGAGCGGTCAAATGTGCGGAATCGTGGCCTATGTGGGGCCCAAGGATGCGGGGCCGATCCTGCTGGAGGGCCTGCAGCGGCTTGAATACCGGGGCTACGACTCGGCCGGCGTGGTGATCTCCAACAAGGGCCTGAAGATGCGCAAGGTCAAGGGCCGGGTGGCCGACCTGGCGGCCGCCGTGCCGGCGCGGTTCAAGGGCACCCTGGGCATCGGGCACACCCGCTGGGCCACCCACGGGGCGCCCAGTGACGTCAACGCCCATCCCCACCTGTCCGCCGACGAGCGCATCGCGGTGGTGCACAACGGCATCATCGAGAACGCCGACGAGCTGCGCGCGAAGCTGGAGGCCGACGGTGTGGTCTTCCTGTCCGAGACCGACACCGAGGTGCTGTCACACCTGATCGCCCGCACCGTCGAGGAGACCGAATCCCTGGAGGAGGCGGTCCGGCTGGCGCTCAAGCGGATCGTCGGCACCTACGGCATCGCGGTGATCGACGCCCAGCGGCCCGGCGAGGTCGTGGTGGCCCGCAACGGCAGCCCGATCGTGCTGGGCATCGGCGAGAAGGAGATGTTCGCCGCCTCCGACGTCTCCGCGCTGGTCCGCTACACCCGCCAGGTGGTCCACCTGGAGGACGGCGAGCTCGCGGTGCTGAAGGCGGACGGCTTCCACACCTTCGCCAGCGACGCGCGCGAGACGGCCAAGGAGCCGCTGACCGTCGACTGGGACGCCGGTCACTACGACACCGGCGGTTACGAGCACTACCTGCTCAAGGAGATCTCCGAGCAGCCCGACACTGTGGCCCGGACGCTGCGTGGGCGCCTGGACGACCGCTTCCACATCGCCCACCTGGGCGGCCTCAACATGGACGCGCGCGAGACCCGGTCGTTCCGCCGCGTAAAGATCATCGGTTGCGGCTCCGCCTACTACTCGGGCCAGATCGGCGCCCAGCTCATCGAGGAGCTGGCGCGGATTCCCGCCGACGCCGAGCCGGCCAGCGAGTTCCGCTACCGCAGCCCGGTCGTGGAGCCCGACACCCTCTACGTGGCGATCAGCCAGTCGGGGGAGACCTACGACACCCTCGCCGCCGTCCAGGAGCTCAAGCGCAAGGGCGGGCGGGTGCTCGGCATCGTCAACACCGTCGGCAGCGCCATCGCCCGCGAGTGCGACGGCGGCCTCTACCTGCACGCCGGCCCGGAGGTCTCGGTGGCCAGCACCAAGGCGTTCACCTCGACCGCGGTGGCCTTCGCGCTGCTGGCGCTGCACCTGGGCCGGGTGCGCGACCTGTCCCCGGCCGACGGCCGCCGCATCTGCGAGGGGCTGCGCCGGCTGCCCGAGCAGATCAAGGAGATCCTGGCGCTGGAGCCGCAGATCAAGGAGCTCGCGCACAAGTACGCCGACTCGCCGAGCATGATGTTCGTCGGCCGGGTCCGGGGCTATCCGGTGGCCCGTGAGGGCGCCCAGAAGCTCAAGGAGATCTCCTACGTGCACGCCGAGGCCTACCCGGCCAGCGAGCTCAAGCACGGGCCGCTGGCGCTGATCGGCCCGGAGATGCCGACCGTGGCGATCGTCCCCGACGACGAGCTGCTGGACAAGAACCTCACCACGCTGGGCGAGATCCGCGCGCGCGGTGGCCGGGTGCTCATGGTCGGTCACCGTACGGCCGACCCCAAGCTGGCCGACGACTGCGTCGTGGTGCCCAAGAACGAGACGGAGCTGGACCCGATCCTGCTGTCGATCCCGCTGCAGCTTCTGGCCTACCACGCCGCCGTGGCGCTGGAGCGTGACGTGGACAAGCCGCGCAACCTGGCCAAGAGCGTCACGGTGGAATGAGCCGGAGCCGTCCCTTCCCTCCGGAATGAGCCGGAGCCGTCCCCTCCCTCTCGGCCGATAACGGCAAGACCCCCAATGTGTGACAGAAAGTGATGTGTCTGTAACCTGGGGTATTGATAGGTCTTGGGGGAAGGGGCGCTTATGTACCGTAGGCGGTTCTTGGTGCTCGCCCTGGGACTCCTGGCCGCCGGCGGCTGTGACGGGGGCCGCGGCACCCACACGCCGGTGGCGGGCCGGTTGACCGTCGTCGCGCCCGCCGCGCGGGGGCAGGGGTGGGATCGGGCCGCGCGCGCGCTGGCCATGGTCATGATCGGCGAAGGGATGGCCCGGACGGTCGAGGTGAGCGACCAGCCGGGCAGCCTGGGCGCCGCGGCGCTGGGATCGTTCGCCGCCGTCCGTGGCCCGTTCACGCGGGAGGGCCGGCTGCTCCTCACCGGGATGCCGATGATCGCGGGGGTGGAGATCGCCAACGCCGCCTCCGTGGTGGATTCCACCACCCCGCTGGCCCGCCTGGTCGGCGACTGGGCGGCTCTGGTCGTGTCGTCCGGCTCCCATCTGCGCACCTTCGAGGACTTCGCCGCCGCGCTCCGCCGCGACCCGGCCGAGCCGACGGTGGGCGGCCGGATGGAAGGCGGCTCCGACCACGTGCTCTACGGCATGATCGGTAAGTGTCTGGGGGTGGACACCCGGCTGCTGGACTACGCCGGCTACTCCGGTGGAACCGAGGCCGAGCAGGCGCTCTACGACGGCAGGGTGACCGCGCTGCTGGGCTCCGCCCGTTCCTTCGTGCCCGGGATCGCCGCGGGCCGCCTGCGCCCGCTGGTGGTCTCCTCCGGCGAGCGGATCGACGGGATCGACGCGCCGACGCTGATGGAGCTGGACGTTCGCCTGGAGTACACCGACTGGTGCGGGGTGCTCGGCCCCCGCGGCATGAGCTCCGAGGACAGGGACGCGGCCGTCGCCCTGTGTGATCGCCTCGACGCCTCGCCCCGATGGCGGGCCGTCTGCGCGGCCAACGGCTGGAACCGGGTCTATCTGAGCGGGGAGGACTTCCGCCAGTGGCTTGTCACGGAGACCGGCCGTACCCGGGAGGTGCTCAACGATCTTGGCCTGCTGAGCACTTTCGGCACAAGCTGTTGGGGTAGTTGCGTCCACCGGCCCTACATGTAGGATCCTGCTCGTTGCTGGTTCGCCCCTGACGGGGCGAGGCAAGAGGGAACCCGGTGAGATTCCGGGACTGCCCCGCAGCGGTGAACGGGAACGACCGCCGTCATTGAAGCACTGGGTGCGCCTTGCCCGGGAAGCGACGGCCAGTAGGCATGTGCGAGACGCCCGTGAGTCCGAAGACCTGCCGGCGACGTGTGGAGAGGGAGCCGAACCGGGCACCGGGGGACGCGTGGAGCGGCCCGGCGTGTGCCAGGTGAGGCGGACTCGACCATGCGTGTGGAGAGGGAGCCGAACCGGGCACCGGGGGACGCGTGGAGCGGCCCGGCGTGTGCCAGGTGAGGCGGACTCGACCACGGAAGCTGTCCAGGGCCTCGAGGGAGGGCTCGCGGAACGAGGCGGTCCGGCGTGTCCGGAGCCGCTCTTGGACGCGTGCGCCCTTCCGGCGAGAGCCGTACGGGGAATTCGAGCGCGCGAGGGGTAGCACACGTGACACAGACCTTGGTCGACGCCGCCAAGGAGACCGGCGACGGTCTGGCCGACCGCCGGTTGGCCATCGAGGAGGCGGCCGCCCGGGTGATCACCGATCCGGAGAACTCCCGGATCGCCGCCGAGCTGCTGGCGGAGCTGATCGCCGATGAGACGGCCGAGCACGGGGTTCGGACCTTCTCCGAGTCCGTCGCCGCCACCCACGCGGCCGGGCTCGTCCAGGACCGCCTGGCGGACTTCGTGGCCGCCCACGCCGAGGCGCTGGACGCGCTGGTGGAGCGGGACGCCGACGGCCGGTTCGAGTATTTCGGGCTGCGCACGGTCTACGACCGCTACCTGCTGCGCCACCCGCGGACCCGTAAGGTCTTGGAGCGCCCGCAGCACTTCTTCCTGCGCGTGGCGTGCGGTCTGTCGGAGACGGTGGAGGAGGCGGCCGAGCTCTACGCGCTCATGGCCACCCTGTCCTACCTGCCGAGCTCGCCCACCCTGTTCAACTCCGGTTCGCGCAGACCCCAGTTGTCGTCCTGCTTCCTGCTCGACTCGCCCCGTGACGAGCTGGAGGCGATCTACGAGCGTTACGGGCAGGTCGCGCGCCTGTCGAAGTACGCCGGGGGGATCGGTATCGCCTGGACCCGGGTGCGCTCGCGCGGTTCCCTGATCCGGGGCACCAACGGCCACTCCAACGGCATCGTGCCCTGGCTGCGCACGCTGGACTCCAGCGTCGCCGCGGTCAACCAGGGCGGTCGCCGCAAGGGCGCGGCCTGCGTCTACCTGGAGTCCTGGCACGCCGACGTCGAGGAGTTCCTCGAACTGCGCGACAACACCGGCGAGGAGGCTCGCCGTACGCACAACCTGAACCTCGCCAACTGGGTTCCCGACGAGTTCATGCGCCGGGTCGAGGCCGACGGCGTGTGGTCGCTGTTCGACCCCAAGGAGGTCCCGCACCTCACCGACCTGTACGGCACGGCGTTCGAGGAGGCCTATCGGGTCGCCGAGGCCGAGGGCCGCTTCGTCAAGCAGATCCCGGCGCGGTCCCTGTACGGCCGGATGATGCGTACCCTCGCCCAGACCGGCAACGGCTGGATGACCTTCAAGGACGCGGCCAACCGGACCTCCAACCAGACGGCGCGTCCCGAGAACGTCATCCATCTGTCCAACCTCTGCACCGAGATCCTCGAGGTCACCAACGACGCCGAGACGGCCGTCTGCAACCTCGGTTCGATCAACCTCGCCGCGCATCTGGACGGCCGGGACGTGGACTGGGCGCGGCTGCGCCGGACCGTCCGCACCGCCGTGCGGTTCCTTGACCGGACGATCGACCTGGGCTTCTACCCGACCCCCGAGGCGGAGACCGCGAACAAGAAGTGGCGGCCGATCGGCCTGGGGCTGATGGGCCTGGCGGATGTGTTCTTCGCGCTGCGCCTGCCGTTCGACTCGCCCGAGGCGCTGGAGCTGTCCACCCGGATCTCCGAGGAGATCGCGCTCGCGGCCTACGGCACCTCCGCGGACCTGGCCGTCGAGCGGGGCCGTCACCCCTCCTACGAGGAGACCCGGGCCGCCGGCGGCGTGCTGCACCCCGACCACTACGGGGTCGCGCGGTCGGCGGAGTGGACGGCGCTCAGGGAGCGGATCGCGACGACCGGCCTGCGCAACTCGCTCATGATCGCGATCGCGCCCACGGCGACCATCGCCTCCATCGCGGGCTGCTACGAGTGCATCGAGCCCCAGGTCTCCAACATCTTCAAGCGTGAGACGTTGTCGGGGGAGTTCCTCCAGGTCAACCGCTACCTGGTTCGCGACCTCACTGCCCGGGGGCTGTGGACCCCGCAGATCCGGGATGCGATCAAGCGGGCCGACGGCTCGATCCAGGACGTTCCCGGCATGCCGGAGGACCTCAAGGCGCTCTACCGGACCGCCTGGGAACTGCCGCAGAAGGCGCTGATCGACCTGGCCGCGGCGCGCACGCCGTACATCGACCAGTCGCAGTCGCTGAACCTCTTCATGGCGACGCCGACCATCGGCAAGCTCTCCTCGATGTACGCCTATGCGTGGAAGTCCGGCCTCAAGACGACCTACTACCTGCGCTCGCGCCCGGCGACCCGGATCGCGCAGACCACCGTGGCCCCGGCCACGCCCGATCCGGAGGCCGTCGCGTGCTCCCTGGAGAACCCCGAGTACTGCGACGCCTGCCAGTAGGCCTCTCCCCGAAAGGCTTTCCCTGATGTTGCTCGACCCTGGCATGGACCTGACGCTGCGGCCCATGCGGTATCCGGAGTTCTACGAGCGCTACCGGGCCGCGATCCGCAACACCTGGACCGTCGAGGAGGTGGACCTCAACTCCGACCTGGCCGACCTGGCCAGGATGACGCCGGAGGAGCGCCATCTGATCAACCGCCTCGTCGCGTTCTTCGCCACCGGCGACTCGATCGTGGCCAACAACCTGGTGCTCAACCTCTACCAGCACGTCAACGCGCCCGAGGCGCGGCTGTATCTCAGCCGGCAGCTCTTCGAGGAGGCCGTGCACGTCCAGTTCTACCTGACCCTGCTGGACACCTACCTGCCCGACCACGAGGAGCGGGTCAAGGCCTTCGCCGCGGTCGAGCACATCCCCTCGATCCGGGACAAGGCCGAGTTCTGTTTCCGATGGATCGACTCGCTCGGCGGGCTGAACCGGCTGGAGTCGCAGGAGGACCGGCGGGCCTTCCTGCTCAACCTGATCTGCTTCGCGGCGTGCATCGAGGGATTGTTCTTCTACGGCGCCTTCGCCTACGTCTACTGGTTCCGCTCCAGGGGCCTGCTCAGCGGCCTGGCCACCGGGACCAACTGGGTCTTCCGCGACGAGTCCATGCACATGGAGTTCGCCTTCAGCGTGGTGGACACCGTGCGGGCCGAGGAGCCGGAGCTGTTCGACGACAAGCTCGGCGCGCAGGTCACCCGGATGATCGAGGAGGCGGTGGAGGCCGAGCTCGCCTTCGCGGCCGACCTGTGCGGCGACGGCATGTCCGGGATGAGCGTGGAGCAGATGCGGCGGTATCTGGAGTACGTGGCCGACCAGCGCCTGGTCCGGCTCCGGCTTCCCGTCCGGTACGGCACCGCCAACCCGTTCGCGTTCATGGAGTTGCAGGACGTGCAGGAGTTGGCCAACTTCTTCGAACGGCGTGTTTCTGCCTATCAGGTAGCCGTTGAGGGAAATGTGACTTTCGACGAGTCGTTCTGATTATGCGGTGAATCCCCGGGCACCCCGTCTGGTAACGGACGACGAAGGGGGACGCCGTCAGTGTCCAGATGGATCATCCTGCTCACGTCGATGATGGCCGCCGCGGCATGCGTGGAGATGGTGCGGCGGGCGTTGCGGTGGAGGTTGATCGGCGAGAAATGGGTTCTCGCCGCTCCGCTCGTGCGCCGCTGCACCTGGCCGGGCTTCGCCACGGCGGTCGTGGTGACCGCCAACACGCTCTACCGGCCGGGCATGGCCCAGGGGCAGGTCGAAGACGCGATCGAGCAGACGCTCAGCCTGGCCATGATCGGCTGCGTCACCTGGTTGGTCATCCAGGCCGCCTACGCGGTCACCGATGTGGTCCTGGACCGCCTGGTCACCATCCAGGGCGAGCGCAACCGGCGGGCCCGGCGGATTCGCACCCAGATCACCCTGGTCCGCCGGGTGGCCTCGGCGGTGGTCATCGTGCTGGCACTGGGCGCGATGCTCTTCACCTTCCCGCAGGTGCGCGCGCTCGGCGCCGGGCTGTTGGCCTCCGCCGGAATCGCCGGTGTGGTCGTCGGCATCGCGGCCCAGTCCATCCTGGGCAACCTTCTCGCCGGGCTGCAGCTGGCCTTCAGCGACGCGCTGCGGCTGGACGACGTCTTGGTGGTCGAGGAGGAGTGGGGCCGGATCGAGGAGCTCACCCTCACCTACGTGGTGCTGCGCCTGTGGGACGAGCGCAGGCTGGTGCTGCCGGTCTCCTATTTCACGAAGATGCCGTTCGAGAACTGGACCCGGCACGGTAGCCGGGTGATCGGCGCGGTGATCCTCCGGCTGGACTGGTCGGTCCCGGTGGACGAGCTCCGGGCCGAGCTCTACCGCGCCCTGCGCGAGCACCCGCTGTGGGACCAGAAGGACTGGGTCCTCCAGGTCGTCGACACCCTTCCCGGCGGGCTGCTCGAACTGCGCGCCCTGATGAGCGCCGCCGACTCGCCCAGCGCCTGGGACCTCAAGTGCGACATCCGCGAGCACATGGTGAAGTTCATCCAGGAGAAATACCCCGAGTCGCTGCCCCGGTTCCGGGTGGTGGACGACCGGCCGGTCTCCCGGTTCGCCGCGGGGCGGCCCGAACCGGCGTCCCGGCTCGGACCGGGGGAGCGTTAGGAGACCCGGCCCGAGCCGCAGGAGCACCGAAAGGTCCCGGCCCGGGAGGCCCTGAGACGGCGCCCCGAACCGGCCGGTGTCGGGCACGGCCGGTGTCGGGCGCGGTCGGCCAGGAGGCGGGCCGGCTAGGAGGTGTTGCCGGGACGCAGCACCCGGGTGGCGCCGGCGACCAGGGCGGTGGCCAGGATCCAGCCGGAGGCGACCAGGGTCCAGGCCAGCCACTGGGTCCAGCCGACCGGCTCCCACGCCCCCCGCTGCTCGAAGACGCTGACCGGGGCCAGGAGGTCCAGCGTGTAGACGAACGGCTGGAAGCGGCGCACCTCATCGGGGTCGATCTGCGCCGGGGGCACCGCGGCGAAGACCGCGGTGCCCGCGATCAGCAACACGGCCACCCAGAGTCCGGCCAGCCAGGGGCGGTAGCCGTACCCGACGACGAGGTCGAGCAGCCGGCCCCAGACCCGGCCGGTGGGCTTGAGCGTGCGGCGGCGCTGGCGCTGTTTGGCCAGCAGCACCCGCCGGGCGTCCGGCTCGTGGCCGATCCGCCGGAACCAGGCGGCGAGCTGCTCGTACGGCTGCGGCTTGTAGCCGTCGGGGTCCAGGCGCAGCCAGTCCAGCCGTTCGGCCACCGTCCAGTGGCCTCGCAGTGACTCGTAGGTCAGCCCGGTGAGCTGGACCCTGTCCGTACAGGCGGCGGGGCTGTCGAGCAGGACGCCGAGCCGGGAGTAGCCGAGGTTGACCTCTCCCTTGATGGAGGCCGGGGTCAGGATCAGCTCCTCCACCTGGGCATGGCTCAGGTGGAGCACCCGGTCGGGCGCCTCCAGCGTGGCCCCGTCGAAGGAGAGCACGCCGTTGACGCGCGCGCCGCGCATCCGGATGGTTCCCGTCGCGGTGAACCCCGCACTGAACTCCGCCGCCCCGGACTCCATGAAATCGGCCTGCACGGCGTGCGGGCCGGTCGCGGTGATGACCGACCTCTGCAGGTAGACCCCGCCGTGGAATTTCGCCCCGATCAGCCTCAGTCCGCCGGTGACGCGCATGTCACGCAGGAAGGCCCCGCCCTCCACGGTCAGCCCGCCCGCCCACACCGCCCACTGGCTCTGATCCAGCCCCCGCTCCAGCAGCTCCCTCTCGGTGAACGGCCGCCGGACGTCCTCCAGCCGGCTCTCGCTCGCCCTGGCCTCCTTGCCAGGGGCGTGCAGGCATGCCCGGGAGAGCCGGAACTGGCCGGTCACGTGCGCGTTGTCCAGCCGGATCCCGCCGTGGATCGTGGAACCGTCGAACTCCAGCAGGCCGTTGACCGTGCACCGGGCCGCCCGGACCCGTCCCATCTCGCATCCCCGGAACCGCACCCCCACGGTGGTGGCGTCGGTGAGGGAGACCATCTCGGGGAGATGGCAGTTGAGCAGGTGGAGCTTGCCGGTCAGGGTGGCGTCGGAGACGTCGAGCTTCCCCGCCACGTGGGCGCCCGCGAGCCTCAGGCCCGCGGTCCTGCCCGGTTCGGGTTCTCGCGCGCCGAGCAGCAACGCCGCGATGACCTCCGCCCGGATCGTCCGCTCCGGCCCCCATTCCGCGCCCCTCGCAGGATCGTCCGCGTCCGCGTCCCCGGTTCGCAGGTCCACCCAGGCGCCGGCCGGATAGGCGTTCCAGACCTGTCGCTCGGCGGGGTTCAGCCGCCGGATGGATCGCGTCAGCCGCATTCTCGTCCTCTCACGATCCGCAGTCGCAACAGCATCCGTCGCAGCCGTCGCAGTCTTCACAACATTTGCAGCACTGGCAGCAGGGGTTGCAGATCTCGCAGGCCTCGCAGCCGCGCAGATAGCAGCGGTCCTCACAGGGCCGCCCGTCCTTGCTGCTCCACTCGGGACGCCACATTCCGCAGGTGAGGAAGGTTCCGATCCCGGCCACCGACTTGCGGACGATCCCGGGCCGTTCGTAGGAGAGGCCGACCGTCCGGCGGTGGCCGAACGCCCGCTCGACGGCCCGGCGCACCTCGGTGCCGAGCAGTACCTCCGCCAGGTGCCGCTCCGCCAGGTCGAGTTCGCCCAGCGCGAGCGCCAGCCCGTGCGCGGCGTCGTCGCACAGCCGCCGCGCCTCCTGCCGGGTGGTGCCGGTGGCGGTCAGCGGGTTGAAGGCTCCGCGCGCCGCGTCCTCGTCCTGGTCTTCCACGGCGTCCAGCAGATGGGCGATCCGGCCGAAGAACCGGCCCGCCTCCGCCAGCGCCCTGGCGTTGCCCGGCCTGCCGGCCAGCGTCGCCGTGTGCGCGAACGCGACGGCGACCGCCTCCTCGGTGGGGGCGGTCAGCTCCAGCAGCGTGGTTCCCCGGACGCCCTCCAGTTCGAGCTGGCGCTCGACCGTGGCGGCGAGTACGGCCGTGTCGAACCCGATCGCCGTCCCCATCCGGGCTCCGGCCGCCTCCCACCGGGCCGCCAGCCTCCTGCGGGCCGGGCCGGTGCCCGGGACGGAGTCACCGTCGGCCACGTGGTCGCGCAGCTTGCCCGCGGCGAGGACCAGCGAGACCGTGGCCGCCAGCCGTACTCCCTCGGCTCGCGCGTCCACCACGTCCGCCTGCCTGAAGCCGCGCAGCGCGCAGGGTCCGGCGGTCCGGTGCGGGGAGCGGGACGGGCTCTGTGCCTCGGCCAGCACCGAGATGATCAGTCCGTCGTAGTTGGTGGCCAGCCGTGCCCCCTGTCCCTGTCCGTCGCGAAGGGTCAGGCAAAGCCCGCACAGGTGCGCCATCCAGGCCTGGTGCAGCGACGGGCAGGAGTGGTCACGGCAGGGGCGAATGATTCCGAACATCCGGCCTCTCTGGCTTGGGGGGTGAGCTGCCCGCATGGTCAAAGGGATGTCCCGGGAGAATCTATCTTGTGCAGATCTCTGATGGTTTCGAGCTGTCCGTCGACCGCCATGTCGCCACGTTGCGGATCAACCGTCCCGGCAAGCGCAACGCGATGAGCGTGGCCATGTGGCGGGCGCTGCCCGGGGTGCTGGCGCCGCTGGCGGGCGACCCCGGGGTGCGCGTCCTGGTGCTCACCGGCGCGGGCGGGACCTTCTGCTCCGGCGCGGACATCTCGGAGATCGCCGGGCTCTCCGCGGCCGGCGACGACACCGGGCTGACCGTCGTCGCGGAACGGGCGCTGGCCGAGTTCCCCAAACCGGTGATCGCGATGATCGAGGGCTTCTGCGTCGGTGGCGGCTGTCAACTCGCCCTCGCCTGCGACCTGCGCCTGGCCGCCGAGGACGCCCGTTTCGGTATCACTCCGGCCAAGCTCGGCATCGTCTACCCGCTGAGCTCCACCCGTCGTCTGGTCGACCTCGTCGGCCCGTCCGCCGCCAAGCTCCTGCTCTACTCGGCCGACCTCGTCGACGCCGACCGGGCGCTGCGCACCGGCCTGGTGGACGAGGTCCTGCCCGCCACCGAGCTGTCCGAGCGGGTGTACGGCCTCGCCCGCACCATGGCCGGGCGCTCCCAGCTCACCCTGGCGGCCACCAAGGAGATCGTGGACGGCCGGGCCGGCGAGGAGCGCCTGCGCGAATGGCAGAAGGAGTCGCGAGAGGAGGTCGCCGAGGGCGTGGCCGCGTTCCTGGAACGCCGGCCGCCCCGGTTCACCTGGTCCCCCTGATCGGCGGGTCCTGCCCCTCCGGCGTCTGGTCCGAGGGTCTCATTCGGGGGACATGACCTCGTAGAGGTTGCCGGAGTCGTCGACGAAGAACAGGCCGCGGGCGCGCAGCGGGTGGTCGATCCGGCCGTTGGCGGGATCGGCGGGGCTGTTGCCGTACGGCACGCCGCGCGTGCGCAGGCGGGTGAGGACGCCGTCGAAGGTGACGGGATCCACGTCGAAGGCCAGGTGGTGGCCTCGGGGCACGTCGACGGTCATGTAGTCGAAGGTGAGGGAGGCGTTGACCCGGACGGGCGCGAAGCGGCCGCGCGAGCCGCCGGGCGGCGGGCACTCAATGCCCATGACTTCGGCGAAGAAGCGAGCGGCCCGCTCGTTGTCGAGCGCCGGGACGATGGCGTGGTTCAGGGTGACGGGCATGAGGGGCCTTTCAGGTCAGGGCGCCGTGCACGAACAGGTCGACCAGGTCGTGGTCGCTCACCTGGGGGCCGCCCAGCGGGCGGCGGGCGCTGGACGACATCAGGTGGAGGAAGATCGTCGCCGGCTTCTCCGGGGGGAATCCCAGCGAGTGGCGCTCGGGCTCGAACGCCACTGGCCGTTCGGTCGCTGCTCAAGGGCCTCTACCTGAACACCCGGATGGTACAGATCGTCCTGGCCGAGCCGAAGTGGAGCAAGAAACTCACCGACGCCGACCGGCGCGGTCTATCGGCCCTGTTTTGGAGCCATCTGAACCTGTACGGCAAGTTGAGGCGCCGTTAAGAATTATGCGATGAGCCGGCAGACCGCGTCTGAGCTGGGTTTCGCGAGCTAGGGGTACTCGATCCCGTTCGTCGTGGTTTTGTGCTTCATGGTGATCACTTCATGGTTTTGGCTGCGGATTGGGCAGTTTGTTTAGCGCTGTCACAAGCTGCTCCTCTTCGTAGTCGAAGTGTCTCTCCAACTCGGCGGCCAGGCGGTTGAGGTCCGCCCGGACCCGCTGGGGATCGTCCTGCCTGAGCGCTTCATGCAGGTCGTGGTAGATGCGTGCCACCACGACGTGTTCCTCTCTGAGTTTCTCCAGTGCTGGGCGCAGTTCGGGGAAGTACTTTTCCAGCAGGGGGAAGCCCAGGCGGTCCTCGCCCTGATGATGCTCGTGGAGGGCGTCGCAGAAGGTCAGGCAATGTGTTCTGAGGTCGGTGCTCAGCGGTTGCGGCAGCGTCGTGGTGGGGTCGTTCAGCTGGGCGTCGACCTGGGTGCGCACGGTGGCGAGCTGTTCGCGCAGGCGGGCGTGGATGGCGATCAACTCGTCGCCCACGGCTCTGGCACGCTCGGTCACGTCAGCCTGCCAGGGTCGGGTAGTCGGTGTAGCCGTGGTGGTCGCCGCCGTAGAAGGTCTGCGGGTCCGGCTCGTTGTACGGGCCGCGGGCCCGGATCCTGGCGGGCAGGTCGGGGTTGGCCAGCCAGAGCCCGCCGAGGGCGACGACATCGGCCACGGGCAGCGCGGCCTCGGCCTCCTCGGCGGAGGCGAACATCCCGGCGACGGGCGACTTGCCGGTGTGCGGGTTGAGTACGAGCGTGCCCGGCCATGCCACCCGCAACTGCTCGGTCAGGGAACGGTCGCCGATCTCCAGCAGGTGGACGTAGGCCAGGTCGGGGCGCAGGGCGCGGAGCAGCGCGGTGTACAGCCCCGCCGGGTCGCTCTCCTCGATGCCGTTGTAGGGGTTCCCCGGCGAAAGGCGGATACCGGTCCGTTCGGGGCCGATGGCCTCGGCCACCGCCTGGGCGACGTCGAGGGCGAAGCGGGCAGGCTCACCGTACTCATCGTCACGCAGGTTGACGTTGTCGGACAGGAACTGGTGGATCAGGTACCCGTTGGCGGCGTGCAACTCGATCCCGTCGAATCCGGCGGCCATCGCGTTGCGCGCGGCGGATGCGAAGTCGGCGATCGTCTCAGCGATCTCCTCCGAGGTCAGCGCGTGCGGCGTGGGATGGTCGAGCTGCTCCCCGGCGTGGCCGACCATCTGGCCGCCGGACGGCACGGCGGAGGGCGCCACGGGCAGTCGCCCGTCGGGGTAGAGGCTGGGGTGGGCCACCCGGCCGCTGTGCCAGAGCTGGGCGAAGATGCGTCCGCCTCGCTCGTGCACGGCATCGGTCACCTTCCGCCATGACTTCACCTGCTCGTCGCTGTGCAGTCCGGGGGTGTTGATCGACCCCTGGCCGACGACCGACGGCTGAATGCCCTCGGTGATGATCAGACCTGCGCTCGCCCGCTGGGCGTAGTACTCCACCATCAGGTCCGAGGCCAGGCCGTCATAGGAGCGGCTGCGGGTCATGGGCGACATGGCCAGCCGGTTGGGCAGGTCGAGCTTGCCCACGGTCACGCTGTCGAAAAGGCTCTTCGTCATGGCGCCGACGCTAGAGACAGGACCACTGGGGCCGATTCCGTAGCACCACTGGATCGCGTTACTGGTGTGCATGATCTGCAAAGGGCGGAGATATCAGCCGCCACAGCACGTACGGCCAGCGGCGCCGGCACCGCCATCGTCGTGCATGGTGAGGCCGGCATCGGCGGGGAGGGTGTTCGGGTGCCCTTAACAGACGCGTCAACAGCTGCAAACGAGGGTGATGGTGGGCCGCTGAGGAGGTTCGGGTCCGGGGGATCCTGGCAGGCGGTGAGGGCGCCGACGTAGGGCAGTGTGACAGGTGATCCAAGTTCTGTGTCACAGATGTGCGGCGTCGTGGGCAGAGGCTAGGCGGTCGTTCGCGACCGGGCCTCGGCGGCCCAGGGGGGTGCGTTCCATCGGTCGGCGATGGTGGCGGCCTGGGTGAAGTGGGCGGCGGCCTCGTGGTCGCGGCCGAGGAGGACGGCCAGCTCGCCGAGGGTGTGGGCAACCGGGCGCAGCGCCACCGACAGGCTCGTGGCGCCCGCCGGGGGGCCGTTGCGGTGCGGAAGCAGCGTCGCGTAGATCTCCTCGGCGGCGTCGCGGTCGTTCAAGGCCACGATGGCCATCGCGCGCAACGTTGTGAGGAAGGTGAAGAAGAAGTCGGGGCGGATCGGGCTGGGTGACGCGCGGACCTCGCGGGCCTCGGCGTCCAGACCGTTGGCGTGGAGGGCGAGCGCGAGCAGGTCGGAGGTCATGGGGTCGAGCGCGGAGTGGAGGGCGCGAACGTCGTCCAAGTGCGCGCCGAGCGTGCCGTCGTTCAGCCAGATCGACGCCAGCGCGAGGCGGAGAAAGCCTGCGGCGTGCACCGATCCGGCGCGTTGCATGCGCTGGGTGGCCTTGATGTAGCGGTGCTCGGCGTCGGCGAATCGGCCCTCGATGAGTGCCAGGGTGGCCAGTGCGATCTCGGCGGCGCCGGTCGCCTCCGGCATCCGATAGGAGCGGGCGAGGTCGAGTGCCTCCCCGGTCAGGCAGCGCATAGTCTCCGGGTCGTTGACCGCGGCGGCGCAGGCGGCCTGGTTGAGCAGCCCTGTCACCTGGTAGACGGGCAGGTCGTGCTCGACGCTGATCTTCACTAGCTCGCGGGAGTACTCCTTCCGCTCGGCGTCGCGGGCGAGGACGTCGCGGGCGAGGACCAGCAGCGCCGCAGCCCGGAGGCGGGGATCGGTGGCGAGGTCGAGTGCTTCCCGGGCCGCCTCCATGACTGTCGGATCGTCCTCGCCCATCAGCTCGTGGGCGTAGGCGATGAGGAGGTGGGACCGCACGTCGGGGGCGAGACCGGTGCGCTTGAGCAGGCGGCTGAGGCGGTCGACGATGGGGCGGTCGACCGTGCCGTAGGTGCGGGCCTGCCAAGGGGTGGGCTCGGTCCAGGCGGTGAACGCGGCGATCATCAGGTCGTCGCGGCCGATCGACTCGGCGTGCTGCACGGCCTGCTCGCGCGTGTCCCTGGCCGCAGCGAAGGCCCCGGCCCTGATCTGCGCGCGCAGCAGCCTGCCGAGCAGGGCGACGCGCTCGTCCGGGTCGCTGGAGTTGGCGACGGCGTCGGTGAGGAGCACGGCCGCCACGTCGTGGGCGTAGCGCGCCTCGGCAAGCTCGGCGGCCTGGACGCAATAACCGACGGCTTTCGGCGAGCCGGCTCGCGCGTAGTGGTGGGCCAGGGCCGCGACGTCGCCACTGCCCTCCAGGGCGGCGGCGATCCGGGCGTGCATCCTGGTGGCCCGCAACTGGCTGACGTCGGCGACAAGCGTGTCCCTGACCAGCGAGTGGACGAACCGGACCCGCCCGGGCCCGGGCTCGTCGAGGAGCCCGGCGATGACGCCCGCGTCCAGCGCGTCCATCACGCCGTCCTCGTCGGTGTCGGCGGCCTTGACGAGGACGTCCACCGAGCTTTCCCGGCCTGCGACCGCGGCGAGCCGGAGGACGGACACGCCTCCCTCGGGCAGGCGCGCGAGCCGGCGGCGCAGGACGTCCCGTACGCCTTCGGGGACCTCGGAGAGGGCGACCAGCGCGCCTTCGCCGTTCAGCAGCCGGGCGCTTTCGCGCACGTAGAACGGGTTGCCGCCGGTGCGCTCGGCGATCCCGGCGATGGTCTCCTCGTCGGCCTCGCATTCGGTCCGTACGAGCTCTGCGACGGCCTCGTCGTTCAGCCCCGGCAGCGCTAGGCGGAGGGGCGTGGCGCGCGCGAGGGAGGCCAGCGTTCCGGTGAGGTGCCCGCTCTCGTCTGCGCGGTACGCGGCGACGACCAAGATCGGGGCCCGCATGCCGAGGCCGCCGCCGAGCAGTTCCAGCGTGGCGGCGTCCGCCCAGTGCAGGTCGTCCAGCACGACGGCGACCGGGCGTTCCGTGGCGACCTTCGCGAGCCACTTCCACACGGCTTGGCACAGGCGGAACCGTCCAGCGGTGGCGTCGGCGTTCACCGGCTCGGTGTCGGTGAGCAGCGGCGCGAGGTCGTCCGCGAACTCGCCCGGGGACGTGGTCGCGGCGACGGCTCTCAACGCCTCGGTCCAGGCCCAGGCGGGCGGCGCGCTGTCGACCTCGGGGCAGTGGCCGGCGGCGACCAGCCATCCGTCACGTTCGAGCCGCCTGCCGAGGTGTTCCAGGAGTGTCGACTTGCCGAGCCCGGCCTCGCCGGTGACGAGGGCGATGCGGGCGCCGTCGGTGGCGGCCTCGGCGGCGGCCGTGACGAGTGCCGACAGCTGTGCCTCGCGTCCGACGAACGGCGCCTCGATGATCGGAGCCGGCCGCGGCAGCGGTGTGGTCGGCGGTGGCGGGGGCACGGTCTCGCGCATGACGTCCGTGCGCTGGGTGAGGATCGCCTCCTCCAACGCCGCCAGGTCCGGGCCAGGGTCGAGCCCGAGCTCCTCGGCGAGGATGCCGCGGGCGCGGCGGAGCGTCGCCAGCGCGTCGGCTTGGCGGCCGCTGCTCCACAGTGCCAGGGCGTGCAGCCGCCAGCCTTCCTCGCGGAGAGGCTCGTCGCGGGTGAGCCGCTCGGCCTCGGGAACCACCGCGGCGGAGTCGCCGATTCGCAGACCCGCCGCGACGTGCAGTTCGGTGGCGACCAGGCGCAGCTCGTTCAGCCGGGCCGTCTCGGCGGCGGCCCACGGCTCGTCGGCGACCTCGGCGAACGCCGGTCCCTGCCACAGCCCCAGCGCCTCGGCGAGCCGAGCCTGCGCGACGCGCGGGTCGGTGTCCGTACGGGCCTGGTCGAGCAGGTCCTCGAACCGCCACGCGTCCACCGACTCCGGCGGCAGCCGCAGCGCATAACCCGGCGCCGCGCTCACCAGCAGCCGAGCCGGCGTGCGCGGCGGACGTCCTGGCTCCAGCAACCGGCGCAGGTTGGACACATACGCCTGCAAGGACATCAGCGCCCGCGCGGGCGGCTCCCCGCGCCACAGGTCCTCGATCATCCGATCGACCGGCACGACCTGCCCACGCGCCGCCACCAGCAACGCAAGCACACCCCGCTGCCGCGGCCCGCCGAGGTGAACGGCCGCACCGTCTACCTCCGCTGCGAACGAGCCCAGCACCCGGATGAAGACCATGATCCGCACATCGTACCCGGACGGTTCCAAATCCCTTCCAAGTCCCCTCCAAACACCCGGGAGCAGCCTGAACACGTCGCAACCGATGAAGGGCAGGAACAGATGAGCGTCAACACCCAGGACATGGAGATCGTCCACCGCGTCCTCCGCCGTGAGTCACGGCTACTGGTGGAGCTCGTCGCGGCCGCCGCCCCGGGTGACACCGCTCGCGCCAAGGTGATCGCCGACCACTTCCGCGTCTACCGCATGGGCCTGCACAACCATCACGAGGGCGAGGATGAGCTGCTGTGGCCGCCGCTGCTGTCCCGGGTGGACCTGGAGGCCGACATCGTCCTGCGCATGCAGGCCCAGCACGAACGCATCGGGGCCACCCTGACCAGGCTGGACGCCGCGGTCCCCGCCTGGGAGGCCACCGCGGGCGCCGACGAACGCGACACCCTGGTGGCAGCCCTGGCCGAGCACCGCGCGGTCCTGCTGGAACACCTCGACGACGAGGAGGCCACCCTCCTCCCGCTCGCGGCCGAGCACATCACCGAGCAGGAGTGGGCCTCCCTGGGCGACCACCTGGTGAACAACACTCCCAAGCTCACCCTGCTCACGCTCTTCGGCGCCGTCCTGGAAGACGCGAACCCGGCCGAGCGCGCCATCGTCCTCAGCGGCCTTCCCGCCCCGGTTCGCGTCATCTGGCACGTCATCGGCCGCCCCCGCTACGCCCGCCACATCCGCCGTGTCCGCGGCTGAACCCTGCCCAGTCTGAACATCAAAGGAGAACAACCATGTCGCAGAAGAAGCTCAACACCGTCCTGGCCACCGCCGTCGTCCTGTTCACCCTCTACCTCGGGTTGTCCTTCGTCCTGCCCCTCGAGACGTCCTTCCCGGGCCTGCCGAACTGGCCCTCTGGCGACAGCGGCTTCCCTATCGTGAAGAGCAGCCGCGAAATCGCGATGGGCCTGGCCATGGGCATCCTGCTGGTGACGGGCCACCGCCGCGCCCTGGGCTGGGTCCTGCTGATGGTGGCCGTCGCCCCGTTCGGCGACATGGTCAACGTCCTGGCCCACCACGGCTCCATGGCCGCCGCATTCGGCATCCACGGCCTGACCTCGGCGCTGATCGCGGTCACGGGCCTGCTGATCCTTCGCGAGACCAGCAAGGCACGCAGGGCCCAGGAGGCCGCCGCTCCAGCGCCCGCCGCGCAGCCCGCCTGACGTCTGCACGCCCCGAAGGGGTGGCCTGAGAACTTGCTGAAGCAGCAGCGTGTTGACGTGCACCAGCGCGGACCACCACAGGTGCAGGACCGGCATCGAGGTTTCGGCGTGATCCTTGTCCGGCCGGTCAAGGCGCCGTCCTTCCCGTAGTGCAGCACGATATTCCTTCGCATTTTCTGAGAACTCGAAAAAGGGAGACGACGATGACGATCAACGATCTGCGCGGTGTCCTCAAGGGGCGCGTGCTCCTGGCCGATGACGACGGCTTTGAACAGGCGGCCACCGCGTGGAATCTGACCGTCAGGCAGCCGGTGGCGGCCGTGGCGGAGGCCGCGGATGCCGATGACGTGGCGGCGCTCGTGCGTTACGCGCGGCGGGCGGGTATGACGGTGACCGCGCAGCCGAGCGGGCATGGCGCCTCGGGTGATGTGGAAGGCCTGATCCTGTTGCGTACCGGACTGCTGAACGAGGTGGAGGTACGCGCGGGGGAGCGCGTGGTCCGGGTGGGCGCGGGTGTGAAGTGGGGGCAGGTGCTGGCGGCGGCCGGTCCGCTGGGTCTGACTGGCCTGGCCGGCAGCGCGCCGGGGGTCAGCGTGACCGGCTACACCCTGGGCGGTGGGGTCGGCTGGTTCAGCCGCAAGTACGGCTTCGCCTCCGACAGCGTGCGGGCTATCGACATCGTGGACGCCGATGGCGAGCCGGGCCGGGTGACCGCCGAGTCCGATCCCGAGCTGTTCTGGGCGCTGCGCGGCGGTGGCGGGGACTTCGCGGTGGTGACCGCCCTCGAACTCGAGCTGTATCCCGCGCCGGTCCTGTACGGCGGGCGCGTGATCTGGCCTGAGCACCGGATCAGGGAGGTGTACGACGCGTTCCTGGAGATCACCGCCGAGGCGCCGCGTGAACTCAGTGTCTGGATCAACCGGCTCCAGCCCCCCGGCGCGTCGCCGATGGTGACGCTGGATCTGGCCTACCTGGGTGAGGCGGCTCAGGGGGAGGACCTGCTGGCGCGCATCGACAAGATCGAGGGCGCGATCTCCGACAGCCGCGGCGTCGTCCCGGTTGCCGACCTGGGTGACATCACCGCCGAGCCCACCGATCCGGCCCCATCCATCACTCGTGCGGAGCTGCTCACCGGCCTGGACGCGGACGCGGTGGAGCTCCTGCTGGCCAAGCCGGTCGAACCGCTCATCAACGTGCAGATCAGGCACCTGGGCGGGGCGCTCGCCGAGCCGGGCGGCGGGGCCGGTGCGAGCGGCGCGGTGGCTGAGCCGTACCTGCTCGGCCTGCTGGGTCTCGGCCTGCCGCACGCGGCCGATGCGACGCGCGCCAAGCAGGCCGAGGTCGTGGCCGACCTGGAGGCCTACATCAGCGGCCGCAAGCCGTACACCCTGCTGTCCCCCGGTGACACGGCGGCGAAGTCCTTCTCCGGCAGCGCGCTCGCGCGGCTGCGGGAGATCAAGCGGGCCCGTGACCCGCACGACGTGTTCCGCGCGAACTACCCGGTGCTCGGATAGATCGGTTCCCAGTAGGTCACGGCCCCTCCGCCCACCGGGGCGGCGGGGCCGCACCGAACCCGCGTGACAGATGTCGCCGCGAGCACTGTGAAGGGCGCACCCACACAGGAAGGACTCGCACAATGAGGGGTTGCCAACCTGAATTGACTGGTCACGGGGCTGGGGTATCGGGGTTTGCGACCTCGAGATCGTCTGCCAGTGTCGTGGGTGCTCGCCGGAGAGAGCGGATGGCGTGGAGAGCTTGACGTCGCCTCCTGCTCTTGCGCGAGCAGGTCGAGGTGGATGTGCATATCCTCCAGCGGCGCGTCGAGATCGTAGACGAAGTCGCCGAAGCGGCGGATGTCGTCTTGCTGGTAGGGCGCCATCGTGGCCACGTCCGGCCGGTAGACCGGGAATCCCTCGCCGCGCGGAGCGTTGAGGACCACGGAAATGTCGATCGCGGTGTGATACATGACCAGGTCGGCGACCAGCGTGTTGAACTTGATCATCTTCTCCTGGGCTTCGGGCTCGTTCTCGGCGATGACGTCGTTGCCGAAGGCCGGCCACCTGGAGAAGTCGTTGAACGACTCGCTCATGTCGGTGGCCCGCGTGATGTGCTCGCGCAGCTCACCGTCGGAGATGTGGCGCAGCAGCACCATGGTGCGCACCGCGCGGCCGAGCTCGCGGAAGGCCCGGTAGATCTTGCTGCGGCGGGAGTCGTGACGCAGCCGGCGAAGCAGCGTGACCGACGACAGCCGAGCCTCGCGGATGGACGGCACCACCCGCATCAGGTCCACCCAGTGCTCTTCGATCAGCCGCCAGTTGATCGGTTCGCCGAACAGCGCGTCGATGTGCTCATAGGTTTCGTCCCTGTCGGGCCGGTGGAAGATGAGGTCCTTGAAGTTGCGGATCCGCGGCAGCAGCGGGCGATGACCGCGGTAGAAGGTCTCCAGCAGCGGCAGGTGGTCGTCACCGTGGAAGGCGGCGAGCTCTTCGTGTTCGGTGACCAGCGTGGGCAGGCCGCCGCGCTGCTCGACCACCTCCAACACCGCCTTGCCGATGTGCGTGTGCTGCTTGACCGGCGGCCACGGCTGATCGTCGGCCAGCGCGGCGGTCTGCACCTCGCGGGCCGCGCTCAGCAACTCGTCCAGCGCGTTGTTGTCGGTGCTCGCGTCGGTGTTCAGGGTGAGTTGTCGGATTCCGTTTTCGATGTCGTCGAACGACACCCGCAGCCGCTCGGCGCCGGCTTGTCCAATCAACCTCGACGTGCTCGATCCACCGTCTGATGTCAGGCTGAGTACGTTCGATTCGATCCTTTGCGCCTCGGAGGTTTTGATGCGAGCAGGCGTCGTGCTCACCGCACACCCCGGTGTGGAGGACCTCGCCGTACAGGCCGAGGAGTCGGGCCTGCACAGTTTCTGGGTCAATGACACCCCGATGGTCCACGGCGACCCCTTCGTCGCCCTGGGACTGTGTGCGAAGGCCACCAGCCGCATCAGGCTCGGCCTCGGCGTGACCTCACCGGCGCTGCGCTCGGCCCCGGCCGCCGCGAGCGGGCTCGCCAGCCTCAACGCCCTGGCGCCGGGCCGGATCATCTGCGGAGTCGGCACCGGAAACACCGCCCGGCGCACGCTGGGCATGCGGCCGACCACGGCGGCCACGATGGAGAAGTTCACCGCCGCACTGCAGGACCTGTGCGCCGGACGCGCCATCAAGTACCGCGAAGGTGACCGGGTCCGCGACGTCCGATTCCTGCACACCGGGGCGCACGTGAACACGGCCGACCCGATCGAGTTCGTCGTGGCCGCGCTGCTCGGACCGAAGGCCGCCGCCGTCGCCGGTCGACGTGGCACCGGCCTGATCTCCTTCGGCCTGCTGGACCCCACCGCCTGGCACGCACTGCACGACGCCCGCCGCCACGCCGCCCCAGGCACACCCCGCAACCCCGGCTCCCGTACGGGCTCCTACGTGGTCACCGCGCTGCACATCCTCGACGAGGACGAGAACCCCCACGGCGACGCGGCCCGGGACGCGACCGGCCACCTCGTCCTGTCGCTGCTTGCCTTCGCCGCCGATACCGCCGCCGACCCACGCGCCTTCGCCGAGCAACTCGGCCCCGAGGAACGCGAGGCGGTACGGCGACTTCTCGACCGGCGCGGCACCACCGCCACCGCACCCGACCGGCACACCAAGCTCTACCCCAACTACCTCGCACGCATCGCGGCGGAGGATCGGGACCTGATCCTGCCCTCGCTGATGAACGCCCTGACCCTGGTCGGCACCCCCGACGACCTCCGCGCCCGCATCGCCACCCTGGAACAGGCCGGTATCGACGAACTGCTCATCCAGCCGGTGATCGACCCACCCACCGAGATGGCTCAGCTAGCGAAACTTCTTACCTAACTCGGGCACATGCGCACCCGCGAAGGCATGGCCCTGGCGAAGAAGAACGGCAAGCTCAAGGGCAAGCAACCCAAACTGCCCGAACCCGCCCGGCGCTCCATCCGCCGCCGCTACGCCGAGGGGGAGGTGTCCCTGGCCGACCTGGCCACCGAGTACAGCGTCGGACGCTCCACCATCCACCGCATCATCCACAGGCCAGAAACCTCCAGGTAGAGCGTCGCAGGCCGACGCCGGACATCACCCTTGCTCGCAAGATCGTTCTCAGCGCCAACGGCTGTTCCTGGGTTCCCCGACCCCGGGCAGGCACTGCGAAAGCGCCTGCTCTTGAGGGGGTGAGGATCGAGCCTTGAGGGATGAGGGTCGAAAGACGTGTGACACGTGCGGCTGGAAGGGTTTTCCACCCCGCCCGGGGCTCTCTTCCCACCGGGAGGGGGAATTCCACTCCCCGGCGTCACGGTGGATCCCTTTGAGGGGCCCGCGGGGCCTCAGGCTGTTTCCCGTGAGGATCCGGGTCCCAGCCCCTTCCTCATCGGCGCGCCTGGGCCGCGCCGAATCCCGAATCCCGAATCCCGAATCCGGAGGACATTCTCATGGCCACCCTGCAGGAGCGGGCGACCTGCCTGGAAAGTGAGTTCCGGGCGCTCCGCACCCGATGCACGCCAAGGGGCACGGTCCAGGCCCATGAGGGCCCGGGCATCCACCCGGGGCAGACCTCACCCGACGGGCCGCCTCGCCTGGAGCGGCAGCCGTAAGCGGCCGAAGCCGGCCGGACGGCCGTCTCAGCTGTCCGGCGGGGCTTTCCCGTCTTCCCGCCCGGCACGCCGGCGCCCGGCGGGGCTTTTTCGTCTTCCCGCCCGGCACGCCGGCGCTCGGTGGGGCCTACCGCTCGACGATCTCGTTCTTGCCGATGACCACGATGCCGTTGTGGGTCACCGCGAAGCGGCTGCGGTCATATTCGAGGTCGAAGCCGATCCGGGCGCCGTCCGGGACGATCACGTTCTTGTCGATGATCGCCTTGCGGACGATGGCGCCGCGGCCCACCTTCACGTTGTCCATCAGCACCGAGTCCTGCACCTGGGAGTGGGAGTGCAGCACCACGCCCGGCGAGAGGATGGAGCGCTCCGCGAGCCCGCCGGAGACGATGACGCCCGCGGAGACCAGCGAGTCGATCGCCCGGCCGACCCGGTCGCCGTCGTTGTGCACGAACTTCGCCGGCGGGAGCGGGTCGTGGCCGGTGTAGATCGGCCACTGGTTGTTGTAGAGGTTGAAGACCGGATGGGCCGAGATGAGGTCCATGTGGGCCTCGTAGTAGGCGTCGAGGGTTCCGACGTCCCGCCAGTAGCCCCGGTCCCGCTCGGTGGAGCCGGGCACGACGTTGTCGGCGAAGTCGTAGACCTCCGCGCTGCCCGCCTTGACCATCATCGGGATGATGTTCCCGCCGAGGTCGTGCTTGCTGGTGGGGTCGAGCGCGTCCTCCCGGAGCGCGTCGAGCATCGCCTGGGTCTTGAAGACGTAGTTGCCCATCGACGCGTACACCTGGTCGGGTGCGTCCGGCAGACCCACCGCGTCCTTGGGCTTCTCGCGGAACGCCACGATCCGCCGCCCCGCGGGATCGGTCTCGATCACGCCGAACTGGTCGGCCAGCGACAGCGGCTGCCGGATCGCCGCCACGGTCACCTCGGCGCCGGAATCGATGTGCTGTGCCACCATCTGCCGGGGGTCCATCCGGTAGATGTGGTCGGCTCCGAACACGATGACGTGGTCGGGCATCTCGTCGTAGATCAGGTTCAGGTTCTGGAACAGCGCGTCGGCCGACCCGGAGAACCAGTGCGGCCCGAGCCGCTGCTGTGCGGGCACGGGCGTGACGTAGTTGCCCAGCATCGACGACAACCGCCAGGTTCGGGAGATGTGCCGGTCGAGGCTGTGGTTCTTGTACTGGGTCAGCACGACGATCTGCAGATAGTGACCGTTGGCCAGATTCGACAGCACAAAGTCGACGAGCCGGTATATCCCCCCGAATGGCACTGCGGGCTTAGCCCGGTCGGCCGTCAGAGGCATCAGTCGTTTGCCTTCACCGCCGGCGAGCACAATCGCGAGGACTCTCATATCACGACCTTAACCTGCCGAACAGGACTGAAACACTAAGCTGATCATATGCGCGTTGATCTGCTGAGTCGTGAGTATCCGCCCGACGTGTACGGCGGTGCCGGAGTCCATGTCGAATACCTCGCTCGGGAGCTGCGCCGGCTGGCCGACACCCGGGTCCGCTGCTTCGGAGCGTCACGGTCAGAGCCGGGCGTCGAGGCGTATCGGGTGCCCGGCGGGCTGGAGACGGCCAACGCCGCCCTTCAGGTCCTGGGTGTGGACCTGGAGATGGCGGCCGGCTGCGAGGGTGCGGACGTGGTGCACAGCCACACGTGGTACGCCAACTTCGCGGGTCAGGTGGCCAAGATGCTGCACGGCACGCCGCACGTGGTGACCACTCACAGCCTGGAGCCGCTGCGGCCGTGGAAGGCCGAGCAGCTGGGCGGCGGTTACGCGCTGTCGTCGTGGGCCGAGCGGGGCGCGCTGTCGACCGCGGACGCGATCATCGCCGTGTCGGAGGGGATGCGGCGCGACGTGCTCGCCAGCTACCCCGAGATCTCGCCGGACAGGGTTTCGGTGATCCACAACGGGATCGACACCGGCGAGTACGCGCCCGACCCGAACACCGACGTCCTGGCCGGGCACGGCATCGACCCGAGCCGGCCGTACGTCGTGTTCGTGGGCCGGATCACCCGGCAGAAGGGCCTGGTCCACCTGCTCCACGCGGCCAGGGACTTCCTTCCCGACGCCCAGCTGGTGCTGTGCGCCGGAGCGCCCGACACGCCCGAGATCGCCGCCGAGGTCACCGCGCTCGTCCAAGGGCTGAAGCGGGAAGGCGTCGTCTGGATCTCGGAGATGCTCCCGCGCCCCGAGGTGATCCAGATCCTCACCCACGCGACCGTGTTCGTCTGCCCGTCGGTCTACGAGCCGATGGGCATCGTGAACCTGGAGGCCATGGCCTGCGAGACCGCCGTCGTGGCCACCGCCACCGGCGGCATCCCCGAGGTCGTGGCCGACGGCTCCACCGGCCTGCTGGTCCCGATCGACCAGTCCGCCGCCGACGGCACCCCTGACGATCCCGAGCGGTTCGCCGCCGATCTCGCCGAGCGGGTCAACCGGCTGCTGGCCGACCCGGCGCTCGCCGCCGAGATGGGCAGAGCGGGTCGGGCCCGGGCCGTGGAGCACTTCTCCTGGGCCCGGATCGCCGAGCGCACGATGGATCTGTACCGCTCGGTCAGCCGGTCCTGACCGCCGGCCCGCCTGGCCCGTCTGGTCCGCCTGGCCCGTCTGGTCCGTCTGGTCCGCCTGACTCCTCTGACCGCTTGACCGCCTGCTCGCCGACGGCCGGCGAGGCCCGGCCGCGCCGGAGCCCCTCGCCGGCCCGGTGCGGCGGTTCAGCCGCTGATGAAGTGCAGGATGACGTTGTGCACGTGGTGGGCCTTGTTGTCACCCCGGAACTCCACCTCGTAGGTGTGGGTGCCCACGTGGATGGCGATGGCCCCGGAGGAGAAGAACGAGCCCGCGAAGGACTTGTTGCTCACCACGCTGACCGCCGAGACCTTGCCGTAGGGGATGCTCGTGATGGCGATCTTCTTGCCCACGAAGGACTTGTCCTGCACGATCACACGCTTGTCGGTGAGGCCCAGGAAACCGGTTCCCGCGCCGACGGCGTCGTAGACGGCGATGATCTGCTCCCCGGGCATCAGACCGCTCTCGATCTGCTGGAGCTGTTCCTTCCGGTCATACGCGACCTGTGCCATGACGCTCGCAATCTCTCAGGGGATCTGCGTACTCATGTAACGAACGCCCCAAGAGGGAGGTTCCGTCGGCGGGTAGGGTCGGGGCCGTGAGCTTTCAGATGAGGATCACCGACCGACACGGCGGTGTCAGTGCCGAGCCGTACGGCAGCCGCAACCTCGGCGGCATGTGCGGGGACGACCCGGGGGCGGTCGCCGCCAACAGGGCGCGGACCGCCGCCGAGTTCGGCCTGGACCGGGTCGTTTTCATGCGGCAGGTCCACAGCGCCGACGTCCGGTACGTCAGCGAGCCGTTCGGCGACGACCCGCCGCCCCTGGACGGGATCTTCACCGATGTGCCCGGTCTCGGACTGGCCGCGCTGTGCGCCGACTGCGCCCCTGTCCTGCTCGCCGATCCGCGGGCCGGCCTGGTCGGGGCCGCGCACTCCGGCCGGGTCGGCACCACGCTCGGCGTGGTCCCGGCACTGGTCGCGGAGATGGCCGAGCGCGGTGCCGACCCGGCGCGGATGACCGCGCTGATCGGCCCGATGGCCTGCGGCAGCTGCTACGAGGTTCCGGCCGGGCTACGCGACGAGGTCACGGCCGTCCTGCCCGAGGCGTGGTCGATCACCCGCCAGGACACCCCCGCCCTCGACCTGCGTGCCGCGATCACCTCGCAGCTCGCCAAGGTGGGCGTCGGCGAGGTCACCCACGACACGCGCTGCACCATCGAGACCCCCGAACTGTTCTCCCATCGCAGGGATCGCACGACCGGCCGTTTCGCCGGCTATGTCTGGCTGGAGGCCTGAGGCGCGGCCGGAGCCGCGCCGGCGGGTCGGCCCGTCAGGATGAGACGCGCTCCAGCACGACCACCGGGATCTCGCGGTCGGTCTTCGTCTGATACTCGTCGTAGGGCGGCCACGCGGCCCTCATGATCGACCAGAGCTCAGGCTTCTCCTCGGCGGTGGCGGTGCGGGCCCGGGCCTTGAACCGGTCGGCCAGCACCTGGACCTCGACGTCGGGGTCGGCCTGAAGGTTGAGATACCAGTCCGGCGGGGCGTCGGCTCCGCCTTTGGAGGCCACGACCAGATAGTCGTCGCCGTGGCGCTGGTAGATGAGCGGTGCGTCCCGGCGCCGGCCGCTTCTGCGGCCCGTGGTGGTCAGGATCAGGGCCGTGGTGCCCTGCCACTCGTGCCCCTCGGCGCCGTCGGTGGCCCGGTAGCGGTCGACGTGCTCTTTTCCGAACAACATGATCGGTCTCCTCTGGTGGGTACGAGGTTTCGTTACCCACCGGAGGAGACCTTTCACGTCAGTCCGCTCACGTCAGTCCGCGGCCAGGACGCTCCCGTAGGCGCGGGCGGCGAGGTCGGCGATGAGGCCGTGCGCGCCCAGCGGGTCCGCGCAGTCGGCTTCGATCGCCGCCGCCGCCTCGTTCGCGAGGCCCGGGGTGATCTCGGGGCCGATGGCACACGGGGACAGGGCGATGCGCTGGGCGCCGATGCCACGCAGCCGCTCGGCCGCGTCGGCGACGTGGGGCGCGCTGTCCAGGGAGGCGACCACGACGGGGAGCGTCAGCCGGGAGGCCAGCAGCACCGCCGTCGGCTGTGCCTCCGCCGCCGCGTTCTCGCCGCCGATCGTGGCCAGGATGACCGCGTCGACCGGGCTGGAGACGTTGAGCAGCCGCATCCGGTCGGCTCTGGCCAGGTCCTTTTCCGCCAGGCGGATGTGCAGGGCCTCGGCGAGCAGCGGATGCGGTCCGAGCGTCTCGGTGACCGTCACCGACGCCCCGCTCTGCGCGACCGCGGTGGCGATCAGGCGGTCCGCGACGGGGTGCGGCCCGGTCATGAGCGGCACCACGATGGCGGCGACCCCGTCTTCGGGACGCTCGCGGGCGGCCGCCTCCAATTCGGCGGTCAAGGCCTTGCCGTCCTCGCCGAGACCGGCCAGGCGAACCTCGATCTGCGGGTTGTCCCCGCGTATCAGGGCTGCTAAATCGGCGACGGCGCCTGTCGCGTCGCCGAGTGCGGCCAGCACCAGCGCGGGTGCCTCGGGCGGGAGCTGGGAGGGCACGGGTCTGCGGTGCCGGCCGGAGGGCCGGACGGCGCGTCCGCGCACTGGGAGGATGGAACTCTCACTCACATGCGCGGACTCTAGGCCCATTTCACTCCCTTTGTAATGAGAAATGGCGGCAATTCCGTCACGACATCCTCGGGAGGAGACTCCCGTCACACGGGGGTACCGGGCCGGTCAGACGTCCCGGTAGCCCTCCCACTCGTCCTCCAGCGCCGAGTGGACGACGGAGTCGCGCCACGCGCCGCGGGCGCGCACGTGATGCCTGATCCTGCCCTCCTCGACCATCCCGGCGACCAGCATCGCGAGCTGGGCGGCGGTGTTGGCGGGGGAGCGGGCGCCCCAGATGCGGTGCAGGCGCAGGTGCCGGAAGCCGAACATCAGCAGCAGCCGGATCAGGTCGGTGCCCATGCCCCGCCCCCAGTGGTCGGGGCGCAGGCCGAGGCCGATCTCCGCGCTGTGCGGATGGTCGGCCTCGATGTGCAGCCGGGCCACGCCTATGGCCTCGTCGTCGTCCCGGTCGATCACCGCGAGCACGTACAGCCGCCGGGGTTCGGCCTGCGCGGCCTCCAGCGCCTGGTCGACTATCTCCTCGACCTCCTCGCGGGTGCGCGGGTCGAACGGCAGATGCTCGGTGGCGGTGGGATCACCGTAGACGGCGTGCAGCGCGTCCACGTCAGCGCTGGTGACTTCCCTCAGCCGGAGCCTCTTACCGGAGATTTCAACGTGGCGCATGCGCAGACGCTAACGCCTCAGAAGTCCCACGGCTAGAGATCGTTCCATCAGACAACTATCCCAAAGGGCGCATATGTAACTTCCTTCCCACCCATAGGTCGGGTGGTTCCGTGAGACGGAACGATCACTGTGATAGGAGAACATCGTTGCCGTATCATCCCGCCGCGTCACCGTGGCAGCCGGCTCGCCTGCCGCAGCGATGTGCGGGGACGGGATGAAGGACAATGAACGGATGATCCCTCCCGTCCCCAACGTGCTTGTGATCACCGGCCCCGGCCTGGTCGCCGATCTCCGGCTGCTCACCGAGGTGGCCGACCGCGAGTTCGCCGCCCTCGGCGTCAGCGGGAAGGTCTCCTCGGCCTCGGATCCGGACGCTTTCCGGGCCGCGCTGGATTTCTCCGGCGCGCTGGTCGCCGTCCCCGGACCGGATCCCGAGGCGCGGAGCCTGCTCTCCGCGCGGCCCGGTGCCGTCTGGCTCGATCTGACGAGGTCGGCCGCCCCCGCCGGGCCCGTCTCCGGCACACCCGACCCGGCCGGCGCGTTCGAGGGCGTCCACCTGCACGGCCGGGGGGTGTGGGGATTGGCATGGGCGATCAGGCACGCCGTACACCGGCTGCGGTGGCCGGCGCGCCGGATCGCCTACGGCGACCACCCCGATCAGTGGGCGGAGGTACGGCTGCCGCACGGGGCCACCGGATCGGAGCCGGTGGCGGTGCTGCTGCACGGGGGCTACTGGCGCTCGATCTGGGGTGCGGATCTGATGGACGCGCTCTGCATCGACCTGGCCGAGCGGGGATTCGCCGCCTGGAACATCGAATACCGGCGTCCCGACCTGCACGGCTGGACCGCGACCGCCGACGACGTCGCCCGGGCGATCGCCCTGGCGGCCGAGGGCGCGTCCGGCCCGATCGTGGCCATCGGCCATTCGGCGGGTGGGCAACTCGCCCTCCGCGCCGCCGCCGACGACCCCCGGATCACCCTGGCGGTCTCCCTGGCGGGGGTGCTCGACCTGGTGGAGGGCGATCGCCGGCACCTCAGTTCCGGCGCCGTCGCCGCCGCCCTCGGCGGATCCGCGGCCGAGGCGCCGGAAGTCTACGGGCGTTCCAGTCCGCTGGAGCGCCTGCCCCTGGGAGTCGCCCAGCTCATCGTGCAGGGCGGTGGCGACGATCTCGACCTGGTCGACCTGGGCAGGCGTTACGCGCGAGCCGCCCAGGCCGCCGGCGATCAGGTGACCTATCTCGAAATGTCGGGCGACCATTTCGACGTCATCGACCCCGCCTCCCCGATCTGGCGGGCGACGGCCGGAGTGATCGCGGACTGTAAGTCCCCGGTCCCGTCCCACGGGCCCGCGAACGCGCCCCGCGCCGCGCGGGACGCCGGTCCTGTCCGTCCGTCAGGAGACGGATAGGGCTCCCGACGGGCACAGCTGTACGGCGCGGCGGACCGCCGCCTCCAACGAGGCGGGCGGGTCGCCGTCCAGCAGGACCACGGTTCCCTCGTCCTCGCTCTGGTCGAAGACCTCCGGCACGGTGAGCGCGCACATCCCGGCTCCGACACAGCGGTCGGTGTCTGCCTTGATATCCATAATTCACCTTCCTACCAGGTGACCGGCAGCCGGTGCACGCCGTAGATGGTCATGTTGGAACGCATGGGGACCTCCTCGGGCGCCACGGCCAGACGCAGGTCGGGGAAGCGGCGCAGCAGCGCCGGGTAGGCGATGCGCATCTCGGCTCGCGCGAGTTGCTGCCCGAGGCACTGGTGGATGCCGTGGCCGAAGGAGAGGTGACCCGTCGGCGGCCGGGTGATGTCGAGGGCGTCGGGGTCGTCGAACCGCTCGGGATCGCGGTTGACCACCGGTAGCGAGAACGCCACCGTCTCACCGGCCTCGATCGGCCATCCGTCGATCTCGACGTCCTCCAGCGCGGTCCGGACCGGACCCATGTGGACGATCGTGAGGTAGCGCAGGAGCTCCTCGACCGCGCTCTCGGCCACCGCCGGGTCCTCGCGCAGCCTGGCCAGCTGGTCGGGGTTGCTCAGCAGCGCGAACGTGCCGAGCGAGAGCATGTTCGCGGTCGTCTCGTGGCCGGCGACCAGCAGCAGGAACGCGACCCCGGTCAGCTCCTCGTCGTTCAGCTCCCCGCTCGTCACCAGGCCGCTGAGCAGGTCGTCGGCCGGTTCCGCCCGCTTACGGAGCACCAGGTCGCGCAGGTAGCCCATCAGGTCGGCCAGCGCCGCGTTCGTCTGCTCCGCCGAGGACTCGAGGTTGAGCAGCGCCGCCGAGTCCCGCTGGAACCGCACGCGGTCCTCGTACGGCACGCCGAGCAGCTCGCAGATCACCAGGGAGGGGATCGGCAGGCCGAAGTCCTGCACCAGGTCCGCGGGCCGGGGGCCCTTCTCCATGGCGTCCAGGCAGTCGGAGACGATCTCCTCGATCCTCGGTTCGAGCAGCCGCATCCTGCGCACCGTGAACTGCCCGGTCAGCAGCCGGCGGTAACGGGTGTGCTCGGGGGCGTCCATCCGCAGGAAGATGCCCGGTGGCAGTCGCCGGTCGACCCGTGGGGCCAGTGGATTGGCGACCGGCGGATGGGTGAGCTCGACCCGGTTGCTGAAACGGTTGTCGGCGAGTACGGCTCGGGCGGCGGAGTGGCTGGTCACCAGCCAGCCCAGATGGCCGTCGGCGAAGGTCATCCGATGGAACGCGCCCTGCCGCTGCCACCGCCCGGCTTCCACGGGCGGGTCGAAGGGATGTTCGCGGGCGATGGGAAAGGTCGCCGGGCAGGATGGGGCCTCGGTCATGACGCAACTCCTCATGGGTGGACGCGTGATCCTTTCGCTTCCACCAAACAACATTCGATGTAAATTTGCAATGGGTGAATAAAGCTTCTGGATGCAGTAAAGTACGTGCATGGTCGATGGTCTGGGATTGCGCGAGCGCAAGAAGCTGCGCACCAGGCGTGCGCTGATCGAGGCGGCTCTGCACCTGTTCGAGGAGAAGGGCTACGAGGAGACCACCGTCGCGGAGATCGCCGCGGCGGCGGACATCTCGACACGGACGTTCTTCAGCTACTTCGCGAGCAAGGAGGACGTGGTCTTCTTCGACGTCCAGGCGCGCATCGGCGAGGCCGTCGAGACGATCACGCAACGCCGGCCCGGCGAGACGGTGGTCGAGCTCCTGCTCCGCATGGCCGAGCAGAGCCTGGCCCACGCCGTCGCGGCGACCGACCTGGCCATGGCGCTGACCCCGCTCCGCACCCGCCTGATCATGTCGAACCCGGCGCTGCAGGCGCGCGCGTTGCGGCTGCTCTTCGACAGCCAGCGGCAGTTGGCCGAGGCGCTTCATCGGGCCTACTCCGAGGAGATCGACCTCGTCGAGGCGGCCGCCGCCGTCGGCGCGATCGTCGGAGGGGCCAAGCTCGCCATGATGGCCTGCCTGGAGCGGGGCGATTCACCGATGCAGGTGCTGGCGGCGGCGCGCAGGGCCACCGAGATCGTCATACGAGGCCTGCAGTCGGTGGACGCGCCGCGTCTCTGACCGTGCGCCGCGCTTCTGGTCGTGCGCCGCGTCTCTGATCGGGTGCGCGCCACGCCCGCGCGGCGCGGATGCGGACCTGTGAGGCAGGGTCGGCGCACACTGGAACCCGATCGCTGCAATCACCGGGGTGCGCCACAGGGCGAAGCCTCACCGTCTCGCGTGGAGTGGTTCGATGGTCATATCCAGGCGCCAGATGGTGGCCGGGCTCGGCGGGCTGGCCACCTCCCTCGCCTCGCGACCGGCCGCCCCCGGCCCGGCACCCGAACCGCCGCCCGCCGGAGTGCCGGCCGTTCCCGCGGACGTCGCCCCCGACCGGCTGGCCCGGGACGAGGCCTTCTGGCGCACCGTCGCACGGCAGTACCGGGTCAGCCCGGACTTCGTCAACCTGGAGAACGGCTACTACGGGATCATGCCCGAGCCGGTGCGTCAGGCCTACCACCGCAACGTGGACTACCTGAACGAGCAGAACTCCCACCTGCTGCGCACCACCTACAAGGCCCGGGCCGACGAGGTGAGGCAGCGCCTCGCCACCGTCGCCGGCGTGCTCGGGGAGGAGATCGCCCTCACCCGCGGTGGCACCGAGGCGCTGCAGAACCTGATCGCCGGCTACAACCGGCTGCGCCCGGGTGACGCGGTGATGTACGCCGACCTCGATTACCACAGCACGCAGTACGCCATGAACTGGCTGCGCGATCGGCGCGGCGTGAGCGTGGAGCGGATGATCGTCCCGGAGCCGGCCACCCGTCAGGCGGTGCTGGACGCCTACGCCGGAGCCCTGCGCGAGCGGCCCCGGGTCAAGCTGCTCCTGCTCAGCCACATGAACAACCGCACCGGTCTCGTCCTGCCGGTGCGGGAGATCGTCGCCATGGCGCGGGACAGGGGCGTCGACGTCATCGTCGACGCCGCCCACTCATGGGGACAGCTCGACTTCACCATCGCCGACCTCGGGGCGGACTTCGTCGGATCCTCCCTGCACAAGTGGATGGGGGCGCCGCTCGGGGCCGGATTCCTCTACATCCGCAAGGACCGCCTGGCCGACATCGACCCGGCGTTCGCCGACGAGACCTATCCCGGCGGCGACATCCGCTCGCGGGTCCACTCCGGCACCATGGACGTCGCGCCGATCCTCACGGTGGACACCGCGCTGGACTTCCATGACGCCCTGGGCGCCGCGGCCAAGCAGTCACGTCTGCGCTTCCTGCGGGACCGCTGGGTCCACCAGGTGCGCGACATTCCCAACCTGGAGATCCTGACCCCCGAAGATCCCGCCATGTACGGGACGATCACCGCCTTCCGGATCGCAGGTCGTGTCTCGGAGGCCGACAACGTCGCGATCACCGACCGTCTGTTCGAGCGGTACCGGATCTTCACGGTACGGCGGGGCGGGCCCGCCAAAGGCGACTGCGTCCGGGTGACGCCCGCGCTGTTCACCTCGCGAGACGACGTCGACCTGCTGGCCACGGCGGTGCGCGACCTCGCCCGCCGCTTGCGCCGCTGACCGATCCGACGAGGTCCGTCCGCCGCCGTGACGGCGCGCCGGACGGCCGTCACGGCAGCCGGCCGATATGAAAGACCCCCGCCTTCACTCTCTGTAATTGCTCGTATACATTAAGTCACTAGATATGAGCGTTCAGTGGAGAGTCCAGGGCAAGCCACGCGTGGCCGCGTGGCTTGCCCTGCTGGTCGGAACCCTCACGGTGATCCATCTGTGGAGCCACGCCGCGATCCCGTACAAGGATCGGGCGTGCCGGATCGTCTCGGCCGCCGCGGCGGACTCACACCCGTCATCGCAGGATCATCACTGTGAGCAGGCCCACGCGGCCGAATGCGTGCCCCCCTCCGTCTGGTCTCCGCCGCCTCCCCAGGACAGAGGTGTCCTGGCCCACGCGGCCACCGTCACCGTGGTCCCGGCTCCGCCCGTGCCCGCACGGCTGGGCAGGGCTCCGCCGGCCGGCTATCGGGCGAGGTCCGTGCTGACCCACACCCTGGAGATCTGTCGCTGCTGATGCGCGGGGAGGCCGCCCGTCCACCGGGACGCGCGGCCCCCGAACACGCCGTCACAGATCAGCGACCATCGCAAGGGTGCATCATGTCGTCAATTTCCACCGTCCACGTCCAATCTCCTCGCCTCACCGACCTGGTGGGCAAGACACCCATCTGCCGGATCGGCGAACCCTTCGTCCCCGACGGCCGGGCTTTCTGGGCCAAGCTGGAAGGGGCCAACCCCGGCGGACTGAAGGACCGCCCCGCGCTGCACATCGTCCAGCGCGCCCGGGCCCGCGGAGAGCTCGCTCCGGGCGCGATGATCCTCGACTCCAGCTCGGGAACCTTCGGACTCGGTCTCGCGCTCGCCGGAATCGTGCACGGCCATCCGGTCACGGTGGTCTCCGACCCCGGCATGGAGGCCATCGTGCACGGCATGCTGGCCGCCTACGGCACGCGCATCGAGACCGTCACCGAACCGCACCCGGCGGGCGGCTGGCAGCAGGCACGCCTTGACCGGGTGGAGGAGCTGCTCAGAGCCCATCCGGACGCCTATTGGGCCCGCCAGTACGACAACCCCGACAACGTCGACGCCTACGCCGAACTCGCCCACGAACTGATCGTCCAGGTCGGCCGTGTCGACGTGCTGGTGTGCAGCGTCGGTACCGGTGGCCACTCGGCGGGCATCATCGACGTGCTGCGCCGTTTCCACCCGCGTACACGCCTGATCGGCGTGGACGCCACCGGGTCGACGATCTTCGGCCAGCCGGCGCGACCCCGGCTGATGCGAGGTCTCGGCAGCAGCATCCGTCCGCGCAACGTCGCCTATGACGCGTTCGACGAGGTGCACTGGGTCGCCCCGCACGAGGCGGTGTGGGCCAGCCGGAAGCTGGCCGCCACCCACTACACCACCGGAGGCTGGAGCGTCGGCGCCGTCACCGTGGTCGCCTCCTGGTACGCCCGGGTGATGCCGCCGCACACCCGCATCGTGGCGATCTTTCCCGACGGGCCCGCCCGCTACTACACCACGGTCTTCGACGACGCCTACTGCGCCGAGCACGACCTGCTCGACCGCCCTCCCGCGGACGAGCCCGAGGAGATCGCCCATCCGGGGGCGGCCGAGGTGTCACGCTGGACCCGCTGCGCCACGGTGGTGAGCTCCTGATGTGGCGGCGGCTGCGTTCCTTCGACCGCAGCGTCCAGCTGCTCATGCTCAACCAGCTGACCATCAACACCGGTTTCTACATGCTGATGCCCTACCTGGCCGGACACCTGTCCGGCGGGCTGGGCATGGCCGCCTGGACGGTCGGCATGGTGCTCGGCGTGCGCAACCTGTGCCAGCAGGGGTTGTTCCTGCTCGGCGGCACCATCGCCGACCGGCTCGGCTACAAGCCCGTCATCGTCGCCGGGTGCCTGCTGCGGACCGCGGGCTTCGCCCTGCTCGGAGTGGTCGACTCCCTTCCGGCGCTCCTGGTCGCCTCGGCCGCGACCGGGTTCGCCGGAGCACTGTTCAACCCGGCGGTGCGCGCCTATCTCGCCCACGACGCCGCCGACCGCCGGGTGGAGGCGTTCGCGCTGTTCAACATCTTCTACCAGGCCGGAATCCTGGTGGGCCCGCTCATCGGGCTGGCCCTGGTCGCGGTGGACTTCCGGCTGGCGTGCCTGACCGCGGCGGCCCTCTTCGCGGTGCTGACCGCCCTGCAGATCCGCGCGCTGCCACGGTGCCGCATCGAGGCGGCTCCCGCCCGAGGGGTCCTCGCCGACTGGTGGAGCGTGTTGTCGGGCCGGTCGTTCATGCTGTTCGCGCTGGCGATGACCGGGGCGTACGTGCTGTCGTTCCAGCTCTATCTGGCGCTCCCGCTGCAGCTGAACGGCGCGGGCCCCGTCGGCGCGTTGTTCGTGCTCTCGGCCGTCGTCGCCATCGCCGGCCAGCTCCGCATCACCGACTGGGCCCGCCGCCGCTGGTCCCATTCCGCGGCCATCACCCGCGGCCTGCTCCTCATGGCGGTGGCCTTCCTTCCGCCGGCGGTGTCCGGCGCGGCGTGGCCGTACTCCACCGCGGCGCGGGTGGGCGCGGTCCTGCTCTGCGCGGTGGTGCTGACGCTCGCGACGACGCTGACCTATCCCTTCGAGATGGACACGGTCGTCTCCCTGTCCGGTGGCCGGCTCGTCGCCACTCACTACGGCCTCTACAACACCGTGGCCGGGATCGGCATCGCCCTGGGCAACCTGCTGACCGGCCTGCTGCTCGACCGCGGGTCCGCGGTGACGCCATGGCTCGTGCTGTCGGCGCTGGGAGGCGCCTGCGCGCTGGCCGTCCACCTCCTCGGCCGGCGGGGCCGGCTCACCATGGAGGAGACGGATCGGGGGGAGGGGCGGCTCACTGCGGTGGATGCGCAGAGGTGAGCAGAGGTGAAGAGCGCCGGTCCGGTCCGCCATCGATCGCCGGCCTCGGGGCCGCTCTCGCCTAGGTGGGGGAGAGCGGCCGCCAGGGGACCGGGCTGGAGAGCACCATCATGCTCGACGGGTGACCGTACGGTGCGAGCCGGTCGATCAGCTCCTCGAAGGCCGTCATCGAGGAGGCGGCCACCCGCAACAGGCAACAGGTGTCGCCGGTCACCCGGTGGACCTCCAGGATCTCCGGCCAGGCCAGAGCCTGCTCGTCGCGCAGCACGCAGCGGGGTCCGTAACACGACATCCTGATCAACGCGGCCACCCCGCGCCCGGCCAGGGCCGGGTCGACCCGCGCGTGGTAGCCGGTGATCACTCCGGACTCCTCCAGGCGGCGCACTCGCTCGGCCACCGCCGGGGCCGACATGTGGACCCGGCGCGCGAGCTCGCTGTAGGACAGCCGCGCGTCCCCCTGCAGTTCGGCCAGCAGCGCCCAGTCCATCGCATCCACCGTCATGCTCCGTCACACTCCGTCATGCCGCAGCCCGGAAAGCCCAACGCCTTCCGTTCGAAAGGCTAAAGCCTGAAATCGCCTTGTTCCTATTATTTCCGGACCTGTCAATACGGGCCACCATGGAGGTGAACAACCTCAAGGAGTCACTGATGACCAGCACCAGGCAGCTCAGCGCGCGAGACCGGGAAGAGCGGGCCGTGGCCAACGAGGGACTGCCCACGCTCGGATTCGACGCGGCCACGCCGTACGACGACTACGTCGGCACCGCCACCCTGCACCGGCTTCAGCGCACCGTCACCGACGCCCCCGAAGAGCTCGCGTTCCTGGTCACCACCCAGGTGATGGAGCTCTACTTCGGCCTGCTCCGCTCGGAGTGGCAGCTCGCCCAGCGCCAGCTCGACGATGACGACGCCGCCGCCGCGACCGTGACGATCAAGCGCTCGGTACGCCACTTCGAGGCGCTCAACGCCGCGTGGGCGTCGCTCAGCTGGCTCACCCCCGCGCAGTTCAACCAGTTCCGCGACGCGCTCGGCGAGGCGTCGGGCTTCCAGTCGGCGCTCTACCGGCACGTGGAGTTCCTGCTCGGCAACAAGTCCGAAGCGCTCATCCGCCCGCACCGCCGCAACCCCGACGCCTACCGGGAGCTCACCGAGGCGCTCGCCCGGCCGAGCCTGTACGACTCGGTGCTCGCCTTCCTGGCCCGCAACGGCCACGTGATACCCCCGGAGGTGGTCGAACGCGACCACTCCGTCGAATACGAGCCCCACCCCGAGGTCGAGGCGGTCTGGGTCGAGGTGTACGGCGGGCCGCTGGCACCGCTGGCCGACGCGCTGACCGACCTGGCCGAGCAGTTCTCCGACTGGCGTTACCGGCACCTGATGGCGGTGCGCCGCTCAATGGGCGCGAAGCCGGGCTCCGGCGGATCGAGCGGCCTGAGCTGGCTGGAGCGGAGCATGCGCCGGGAGATCTTCCCCGAACTCTGGAGCGCGCGCACGTTGATGTGAGGCCCTCGACGCGAGGCCGGCGCCTGTCGCGCGACTACCCGGCAGGGGACGTGTGAGGACCACCGGGGATCGACGACCGCAGCGCGGCGGTGAAGGCGGCGACGGCCGGGTGGGCCGCGGCTCCCCGGCGGAAGGCGATCTGGGTGCGGCGGCGCATCGGCAGCTCGGTGAGCCTGACTCCCCCGGGCGGGTCGGCCGCCCCGAGCTCCGGCACGAGCGCGACGCCCTGGCCCACCGCGACCATCGCCAGCACGGTGGTGAAGTCGTCGATGTGATGGCGGATCCTGGGGGCGAACCCGGCGGCCTGGCAGGCCCGCACGGTCATCGTGTGGCAGAGCGTGCCGGGTTTGGAGACGATCCAGGAGTCGTCGCGCCGCCGTAGCAGCGAGTCGGCCACGTCGTCGCCGGGACCGGCGGGCGAACGAGCGTCGCCGGGACCGGCGGGCGAGCGGGCGGCGCCGGGCGCGCCGTGCCCCGCCGGGGTGGCGTCGCCGTCTCCGGAGGCCAGATACATGGGCTCCTCCAGCAGGGGTTCGGTGTCCAGGGCGAGGTCGGGGACGGCGGGAACGAAGTCGTACTCGTGGACGAGGGCGACGTCCAGGTCGCCCGCCCGCAGCCGGGGCGCCACCTCGGCGGGGTCGATCTCGTCCACCATCGGCTCCAGCCCGGGATGGTCGCGGCCGAGGGCGGCCAGGGCTGCGGGCAGGATGGTGCGGGTGGCGGTGGGGAAGGCGCCGACCCGGATGATCCCGACCAGGCCCGTGTGCGCGGCCGCCAGCTCCGCCGAGGCCTGCTCCAGCCGTTCGAGCACGGCTTCGGCGTGTCCGACCAGCGCGACCCCGGCGGGGGTGAGCGTCACCCGGCGGCCGGTCCGCTCCAGCAGGGCCACCCCGGCCTCCCGCTCCAGCGCCGCGAGCTGCTGGGAGACCGCCGAGGGCGTGAACGTCATGGCCTCGGCGACCGCGGCGATCGTGCCACGGTAGGACAGTTCGCGGAGCAGCCGCAGGCGTCGCACATCGAGCATCAGTTCAGCTTAACGGTTTCGGAAGAAAACAGAACTGGACCTGCACGGTCACCGGCCGCGAGGCTGAGAACATGACATTTCACGGCGTTTACGTTCCCCTGATCACCCCATTCGCCGAGGACGGCGAGATCGCCGTGGAGGCGCTCGAAGGTCTGGCGCGCGCCGTGCTCGACGAGGGGGCCGCCGGGCTGGTCGCGCTCGGCACCACCGCCGAGGTCGCGATGCTCGCCGACGAGGAACGGCGGGCGGTCGTCGAGGTGTGCGCGAAGGCGTGCCGGGAGCGGGGGGCGACGCTGGTCGTCGGCGCCGGCGGCAGCGACACCCGCGGCTCCGTCGAGGCCCTGCGCGGGCTCAAGGACCGGGCGGACGCCGCACTGGTGACCGTGCCGTCCTTCGTCCGCCCGTCCGAGGCCGGAGTGCTCGCCCACTTCACCGTGCTGGCCGAGCAGAGCCCGGTGCCGCTGATCGTCTACAACATCCCCTACCGGACGGGGCAGTCCGTGGGCGCGGCCACCCTGCGCCGGCTGGGAGAGCTGCCCATGGTGACCGGGGTCAAGCACGCGGTCGGCGGCGTCGACCAGGACACCGTCACCCTGCTGGCCGACCCGCCCGAGGACTTCGCGGTGCTCGCCGGGGACGACCCCTTCTTCTCCGCCCTGCTGGCCCTCGGCGCCTCCGGCGGCATCCTCGCCTCGGCCCACCTGCACACCGGCCGGTTCGTCGAGCTGGTGGAGGCCTGGCGCTGCGGCGACGTCGCCCACGCCCGCGCGCTGGGTCACCGGCTCTCGGTCATGTCGGCGAGCCTGTTCGCCGAGCCCAACCCCACGGTGATCAAGGGCGTGCTGCACGCCCGTGGCCTGATCCCCACTGCCTCGGTCCGGCTCCCGCTGGTCCCCGCGAGCCAGGACTCGATCGAGGCGGCCGCGCGCCTCGTGTGATCACCCGCCCTGGCAGCGCGGGCACCAGAAGAGGTTGCGGCCGGCGAGCACCCCGGCGCGGACCTCGCAGCCGCACAGCAGGCAGGGCATCCCCGCGCGCCGGTAGACGTAGACCTCGCCGCCGTGGCCGTCGACACGGGGCGGGCGGCCCATCGCCTCGGGCGTGTGCTCGGGCCTGACCGTGTCGATCCGGCCCGCCCGCACCCCGTCCGCCATGAGCTCCACCAGATCCGCCCAGATGGCCGCCCACTGCGTGTGAGCGAGGTCGCGGCCGGGACGGGACGGGTCGACGCCCTGCCGGAACAGTGCCTCGGCGCGGTAGATGTTGCCCACGCCCGCCACGACCGACTGGTCCATCAGCAGGACGCCGATGGAGGTGCGGCTGCGGCCGATCCGCCGCCAGGCGAGCTCGGGATCGGCGTCGGCGCGCAACGGGTCGGGCCCGAGCCTGTCGTGCAGCGCCTTCTTCTCCGCGGGGTCCAGCAGCTCGCAGGTGTTGGGCCCGCGCAGGTCGGCGTACTCTTCGGCGTTGCTCAGGCGCAGCCGCACCACGCCCGTCGGCGCGGGCGCCGGCGCCGGGCCGAAGGCGTATCTGCCGTAGATCCCCAGGTGCACGTGAAGCCAGCGGTCGTCGTCGAAGCCGAGCAGCAGATGCTTGCCGTGCGCGTCGGTCTCCCGCAGCACCCGCCCGTCGATCTGGCGGGCCCCGGCGGCGAACCTGCCCTGCGGGCTCTCGGCGCGCACCACTTCGCCGCCGAACGTTCGCCGGTGCTGCTCGGCCAGGCGGTGAATGGTGTGTCCCTCGGGCATTCCACAGAGCGTAATTCATGACGCCCTTCCCCCGGCCGCGACCCGGGACGGCCGCTGCCGTTCCACCGCCCCGAAGATCCATGCGGCCTGATGGAAGAGAGCGTCTCGCGGGAGGATGTGCCCGGCATCGACCTGTACGCCGAACGGGATCGCGGTGACCTGTGCCGTGACCGCCCGCTGTCCCGGCTTCCGGCGATGGTCACACCGGAGGAGGGCGAGGTCCTCGGGATCGAGTCGAGATCATCTTCTGTGCACCCTCCGGGCGGGCTCCCCAGGGTCTCCGGGCGGGACGGCTCGGCGCAGGAGGGCGTGCGCCGCCGCGGCGAAGGCCGCTCCGGCGATGTAGGCGAGCAGGTCGGCGACGCCGAACGTGCTGCCGAGCACCAGCCTGGCCAGCACGCTCATCTCGGAGAGGGCGGCCGGGACGGGGGTGAGCTGGGCGAACTCGACCGCCCAGCTGAACGCCAGGGCGCCCGCCGCGGCCCGGACCGGCGAGACCCGAGGCCGGACCAGCACGATCAGCGCGTGAACCAGCACGGTGTAGAGGGCGTCACCGGCGTACTTGCCGAACCAGCCGCCGGTGAGCGCGCGGACCGAAAGCCCGGCGGCGACGGTCGCGACGACCGCGAGCACGGCGGGCAGGCGGCTGCGGAGCGCGGGGAGCGGGCGGTTCAGGGGGGCGGGAGGCACCCGCTCACGATAGCGATCGGGTCACGGCGCTCGTGCCGCGGTGAAGGGCGGCTCAGGGGAGCCGCCACACCGCGGGAAGTCCCTTGTCCCCGCCGCCGGCGGAGTAGTCGTGCGCGACCTCCAGCAGCTCGCCCATCCGGGCCTGCCAGGCGATGTTCACCGGCAGGTCGGCCAGCGAGGCGATCAGCGCCTCGTAGTCGTCACAGTCGATCACGTGGAAGAGCTCCAGGCCGCTGCGCCAGATCGTCCACTCGTGCGCGCCACCCCTCCTGATCGCCTCCACCAGCTCGGCGGGCACCTCCCGGTGCGCCTGCTCGTACTCCGACTCCCCGCCCGGCCTGATCCGGGTGTGCAACGCGACGCGCACGCGAACTCCTTCGTAGGTCGTAGCGCAATGTATAGCAGAGATCCGACCTATTTCCAGACAGGTCTGGGTAGAGTGAAATTTATTGGGGTTAAGGCGGTAAAAGATCCGATGAAAGAGGAGGGTGGTGCGGGGGAGCCGTACGGCCGGACGGGGGAGTGGCCTCTCCGGCGGCTTGGGCTCTGTACGGCGCCGCTCAGGAGAGCGGCGGCCGAGGGTGGTCATGGTCGCGGATACGGCCGTCAGACCAGCCAGTCCACCTGGCCGAGGGTGGGTAGCCTCTTTTCGGACAGGAGCCCGTCCAAGGCCTCGACCAGTCGGCCGATCGAGATCTTGGTTCTCGGAAAACGACGTGGGTTGCTGTAGAGGAGGCCCGCGCACGGCTGGCCGTCGTGGAGTCGCCGTGCCCGGAGGATTTCGAAATCACGGACGTTCTCGGTGAGCAGGCGGCGACGTTCCGCAACTGCCAGATCCAGCACCTGAGGATCGGCGAGCCCCCGGCCTTCGGGGCGTTCGACGAGCGCGACGACGTCGTGCCCTCGTTCGCGAAGACTCTCGGCGAGCAGGGGTGCGAACATCTCGTCCAGCAGAAGTCCGCCGCTCATGACGCCAGCAGCCCCCGCTCTCGTCTCCAGCGTTCCTCCGCCTTCTGCGCGGCGGCGTCGGCTCCGGCGATCTGCGTATCGATCTCGTCCGGATAATCCGACCAGTAGCGGATCGCCGTTCTGACCTGGTGAGGCGGGAGCCCGGAGTATTCGGCGGTCATGGCCACGATCTCGTCGGCGGTCGCGTCCGGCTCGGCGGCGCGGGTCGCCCTGATCGCTCGGATGACCTCCCAGACGTCGGGGCCGCCGACGACCACCGCCCGGCGGCCCGACGGCCCGGTCCGGAACAACACGCCCGGGTGTTCCTCCATCCGCAGGGCCTCAGTGATGAGAAGGTTGACGGCGGCGGAGACCGAAAGCCCCGGGTGTTCCATGACGAACTTTGCAAGCTTGTCCAGGACGGCGTCCTCGAACCGGACGGACCGTGGTGTCGGTGACATGACTACAGCGTAGGCGAACGTAGCCGACCGGAGGCAAGATTCGCCGGTACGGCCCGCGGGTGCGCGCCGTCGGCGCGCAGGCCGGTGAAGCCGCCGAGACGGGCCGGAGCGCTCCGCCCCGGCGTCCGCGGGTGATGGGCCGCGAGCGTGGCGTCCGGGTGCACGGCGATCCGGTCCGGAGTCCTGTCAGGGCAGCGGCGGCAGGCGGGAGCCGTACAGCCAGGCCGACAGCAGCCCCTCCACCGGCTCGGGCGTGCGACGGGTGACCAGGGCGGCGAACTGTTCCGTCGTGACGGACCCGTGGCGGTGGCCGGCGGTCCACTCGCGCAGCAGCGCGAAGAAGGGCGCCTCGCCCAGGACGCGCCGGAGCGCGTGCAGGGTGAGCGCCCCGCGCTTGTAGACGCGGTCGTCGAACAGGTTCGGCGCGCCGGGGTCGGCGAGGACGAAGTCCTGGGGAAGGGCGGCGAGCCGCCGGTGCCAGCGGGCCGCGTGGTCGCCGGCGGCCGGGCCGCCGGAGGCCTCCGACCAGATCCACTCAGCGTATGCGGCGAACCCCTCGTGCAGCCAGATGTCGCGCCAGGCGGCCGCGGTCAGGCTGTTGCCGAACCACTGGTGCGCCAGCTCGTGGGCGACCAGCCGCTCCTCGCCGCGCCGGCCGTCGACATGGTTGACGCCGAAGATCGACATGCCCTGGGCCTCGACCGGGATCTCCAGCTCGTCGTCCACCACCACCGCGGTGTAGGAGCCGAACGGATAGGGGCCGAAGCGCTCGCAGAAGACCTCCATCATCCGGTCCTGGCGCCCGAAGTCGTGCCGGACCCGGAGGGCGAGCCTGGCGGGGAAGGCCAGCCGCATCCCCGGGCCGAGCTCGGCCTGCTGGTATCGGCCGATCTGGACGCTCGCCAGGTAGGAGGCCATCGGCTCGGCCTGCTCGTAGACCCAGGTGGTCGCCGACGCCGCCCGCCGCCGGGAGACCAGCTCCCCGTTGGCGATCACCGTGTACGGCGAGGCGGTGGTCACCGAGATCCGGTAGCCGGCCTTGTCGTCGGGCCGGTCGTTGCACGGGAACCACGACGGGGCCCCGATCGGCTGGCTGGCCACGATCACGCCGTCGGTCAGCTGCTCCCAGCCGAGGCCGCCCCAGTGGCTGGACACCGGCCGGGGAATGCCCGAGTAGCGGACCTCCACGCTGAACGGGCCCGCCCCCAGCCGTCCCGGCGCGAGGTGAAGCTTGCCCCCGCGGTGGGTGAAACGCACCGGCCTGCCGTCGACCAGCACACCGCCCACCCGGAAGGCGCCGAGGTCGAGGGAGAGGCGGTCGAGCGGCCCGCGCGCCACCGCCGACAGGCGGGCGATCCCGCCGAGCCGGTTGGCCGGGACCCGGTAGTCGAGGGACAGGTCGTAGTGCTCCACCCGGTAGCCGTCGTCGCCGTGCATGGGGAAGTAGAGCTTGCGGGGGGTCGTGCTCAGAACCACACCTGTTTCCTCTGCTATTTCCGCTGGGCCCACGCCGCGATCGGATTGCCGAACCAGCGCGTGCCCGGTGGCACCGATTCACCACGCATGACCAGGGACGCCGGTCCGACCGTGGTGTTGTCTCCGATCGAGGCGGCGGGCAGGACGACCCCGTGCGGGCCGAGTGTCGATCCGGCCCGCAGGACGACAGTATCGATGCTCATGACCCGATCATGGAACAGGTGCGTCTGCAGAACGCAGCCCCGGTTGACCGACACCCCGTCGCCCAGGGTGACGAGATCGACCTCCGGCAGCCAGTAGGTCTCGCACCACACCCCGCGGCCGATCCGCGCGCCGAGCGAGCGCAGCCACAGGTTCAGCGGCGCCGTGCCCAGCCAGGGCCGGGCGAACCAGGGGGCGGCCAATACCTCCACGAAGTTGTCGGCCAGCTCGTTGCGCCACACGAACGAGCTCCACAGCGGCCGGTCGCCGATCGCGATCCGGCCGACCAGCGCCCACTTGGCCACGGTGGTGACCGCCGCGGCGAGCACCCCCGCGCCGAGCAGCACCACACCGCTCAGCAGGCCGGCGACCGCGAAGCCGTACGCCCCGGCCAGCCACTCCAGGGTGGCCGCGGCCAGGACGGCGACCGCCACCGTGCACATCGCGGGAACGACCCGGCACACCTCGACGGCGGCGCGGGCGATCTTCAGTCCTGGCGGCGGGTCGTAGGTGCGGCTGCGGTCGCCGTCCTCGGCGGTACGGCGCAGCTCCACCGGCGGCATGCCGAGATAGGACGAGCCCGCCTTGGCCTTCTTCGGCGCCGCCGACAGCACCGCGACCAGCCCGTCCTTGGGGACCTTGCGGCCGGGCGCGGTCATCCCGGAGTTGCCGAGGAAGGCGCGCTTGCCGATCCGCACGTGGTCCACCCGGAAGCGCCCGCCGTCCAGCTCGTAGGGCGCGACCATCGTGTCGTCGGCGAGGAAGGCGCCGTCCCCGACGGAGGTCATCGACGGCAGCGCCAGCACCGTGGACAGCTCCACGTCCCGGCCGACCTTCATGCCCAGGGCGCGCAGCCACACGGGAGTGATCATGCTTGCGTACAGCGGGAACAGCCAGACCCGCGCCATCGACATCAGGCGTCCGGTGGCCCACGCCTGCCAGGCCTGGCGGCTGTGCACCGGATGGTGGCCGGCGTGCAGGCCGACCGCCAGCAGCCGCACCAGGACCAGGATCACCAGGGCAAGGGCCGCCATCGAGGTGACGGTGGCCAGCGGCACGCCGTACAGGACGCCGGACAGGGAGGTCGTGTCGCCGCCCAGGAGCACGGCGACTCCCGGGACCACGGCGACCAGCGGGACGAGGCTCAGCGCCAGCGCCGACAGCCCGTAGCCGGCCGCCCAGCGCCGCGAGCGCGGTGGCCGGTCGGCGGAGGAGGGGCGGGCCTTGCCCGTCCTGGCGGCGGGCACGCCCGCCCAGCGTTCCCCGGACGGCACCGGCCCCGCCACCGCGGAGCCGGGCGCCACCTGCGCGTTCTTGCCTATCCGCGCTCCCGGGAACAGGGTGGCGCGGGCGCCGACGGTGGCCGCGGTGCCGATCCTCACCTCGCCGACGTGCACCTGGTCGCCGTCGATCCAGTAACCGCTCAGGTCGACCTCGGGCTCGACCGCCGCGTTTTTACCCAGCCTGAGCATCCCGGTGATCGGCGGCGCCGAGTGCAGGTCCGCGTCGTCGCCGACCTGGGCGCCGAGCGCCCGGGCGTAGTGGGTGAGCCAGGGGGCGCTGGACAGCTCGGCCACACCGAGGCTCTCGGCGAGCCGCTCGGCGAACCAGATCTTCAGATGCGTCCTTCCACCCCGGGGGTAGGTGCCCGGCTTCAACCCCCGCAGCAGCAGCCGGGCCGCGCCCGCGGTCAGCGCGATCCGTCCGGCGGGGGAGACGAACAGGACACCGCCCAGCAGCACCCACCACCACGAGACCGCCGGCGCCCACGGCAGGCCGACCAGGTTGTTCAGCGCGGCCAGGCCGACCACCCAGCGCAGCGCGCCCGCGGTGAGCAGCGGCACGGTGAGGACCGCCTGCGCGACCGCGGCGCGGCGCGGCAGCGGCGTGACGACCCGGTCGGTGGTCACGACCTCGGGCGCGTCCAGCGCGGACAGGTGTCCGGCCAGCCCGCGCAGTGTCGGGTGCTCGTAGACGTCGCCCACGGTGACCGCCGGATAGCGGACCCGCAGCGCCGACACCAGCCGGGCCGCGGCGAGACTGGTGCCGCCCTCGGCGAAGAAGTCGCCCTCGGTGTCGCCGAGGACGTCCTGCCAGCAGCCGGCCACCCACGGGTCGACGCCGGGCCGCTCGACCTTCTCACGGTTGGGCAGCGGCCACGGCAGGGCGTCCCTGTCGATCTTCCCGGAGGTACGGGTGGGCAACTCGTCCACCAGGGCGATCCGCGGGACCAGCGCGGCGGGCAGCGCGTGGCGCAACTGCTCCCTGGCGTCCCCCTGATCGAACCCCTCGGCGGCCACCACGTAACCGACGAGCAACTGGTGCCCGCCGCCGGTGGTGCGCACCGCGGCCGCGGCGCCGGCGACCCCGGGCAGCGCCTGCAGGGCCGCATCCACCTCGCCCAGCTCGATGCGGCGCCCGCCCAGCTTGATCTGCTCGTCGGCCCGCCCGACGAAGAGCAGGCCCTCCGGCTCGGCCCGCACCAGGTCGCCGCTGCGGTAGGCCCGCTCCCAGCCGAGCGAGTCGAGCGGGGCGTACTTCTCGGCGTCCTTGGCCGGGTCGAGGTACCGGGCGAGGCCGACCCCGCCGATGACCAGCTCACCGGTCTCGCCCATCGCGACCGGCTCGCCGCCCGCGTCCACGACGGCCAGGTCCCAGCCGGTCAGCGGCAGCCCGATCCGCACCGGCCCGTCCCCGGTCAGCGGCGCCGCGCACGCGACCACCGTCGCCTCGGTCGGGCCGTAGGTGTTCCACACCTCGCGCCCCGGTACGGCCAGCCGCTCGGCCAGCTCAGGCGGGCACGCCTCGCCGCCGAAGATCAGCAACCGCACGTCGTCGAGCGTCTCGACCGGCCAGAGCGCCGCCAGTGTCGGCACCGTCGACACGACCGTGATGCCCATCTCGATCAGCCATGGTCCCAGGTCCATGCCGGTGCGCACCAGGGTCCGGGGCGCGGCCACCAGGCAGGCGCCGTACCGCCAGGCCAGCCACATCTCCTCACAGGAGGCGTCGAAGGCCACCGAGAGCCCGGCCAGCACCCGGTCGCCGGGTCCGATCGGCTCGCGGGTCAGGAACAGCTCCGCTTCGGCGTCCACGAACGCCGCCGCGCTGCGGTGGGACACCGCCACGCCCTTGGGCCTGCCGGTGGAGCCGGAGGTGAAGATGATCCACGCGTCGTCGTCCGGCGTCGGCCGGTCGGCGGCTCCCGCCGGCCCGTCCTCGTTGCGGAAGGGGACGACCTTCTCTCCCTCGCCGACGACGGCGCGCACCCCCGCCTCGGTGAAGACCAGCTCGGCCCGCTCGTCGGGGTCGTCGGCGTCCACGGGAACATAGGCCGCGCCGGCCGTCAGCACGGCCAGGATCGCGACGTAGAGGCCGACGGTGCCCGAGGGCACCCGTACCCCCACGCGATCGCCGCGCCCTACTCCCGCCTGCCTCAGCTCGCCGGCCAGCCGGCCGACCTCGGCCCGCAGGCCGAGGTAGTCGAGACGGGTCCGGCCGTCGTCGAGTGCGGCGGCGTGCGGATGGCGCCGGGTCGTCTGGTCGAGGATGTCCAGCAGCGTACGGGCCCGTGGCGCGGGTCCTCCCGGCAGAATCGCCCGCGATGACAAGTCGGTTTCCGCCGGCAACGTGCTCACATTTCCCCCCACTGTCAGGCTTACCCCGTGTATCAGGTCACCCTGAGCCGAGACAGCCTACGTGGGCGAGATGAACGCAATTTGTGACGGATATCTGTACGTGCCGTGAATTTCGCCCGTTTTCCCTGGTGGGGCGGTTGCCGCGTTATTCATCCGCCTCGTCGAGTACATGAGACTTATCCCGTATATGTGCTGAAAGTCTCACTCTGCGCGCTCTGTCGGTCGCCCCTGACGGTCGTTGCCGTCCCTCCGGCGCGCCTCCGAACACCACTATACGGTGAACCAAGCGCTTGCTACGCTCCGGCCATGATGTCCACGGTTGTCTGGGGCACCGGCAACGTCGGCCGCGCGGCCATCCGTGCCGTCGAGGCCCACCCCGCGCTGAAACTCACGGCTGTGCTCGTCCACGACCCCGGCAAGGTCGGCCGCGACGCGGGTGATCTCGGCGGGCTCGGCCACGATCTCGGGGTCGTGGCGACCGACGACGTCGAGGCGGTGCTGGCCGCCGGTCCCCGCGCCGTGGTGTACGCGGCGTCCGGCGACATCCGTCCCGACGGGGCCCTGGCCGACATCGTCAGGGCGATCCGGGCCGGAGCCGTGGTCGTCACCCCCGCGATGTACGCGCTCTACGACCAGCGCAACGCCCCGCCGGAGCTGCGGGAACCGGTGCTGGCCGCCATCGCGGACGGCGGCGGCTCGCTGTTCGTCTCCGGCGTCGACCCCGGCTGGGGCAACGACGTGCTGCCACTGCTGATCAGCGGGCTGGGCACCACCGTGGACGTGATCCGCTGCCAGGAGATCTTCGACTACTCCACCTACGACCAGCCCGACTCGGTCCGCTACCTGGTCGGCATGGGCCAGCCGATGGACTACGAGCCGCCGATGATCGCGCCGACGGTCCCGACGATGGTGTGGGGCGGGCAGGTACGGCTGATGGCCAGGGCCCTCGGCGTCGAACTCGACGAGATCCGCGAGACCCTGGACCGGCGCCCGCTCGACTCCACGGTGAGCACCGAGACGATGGGCGAGTTCGAGGCCGGCACCCAGGGCGCGGTGCGGTTCGAGGTGCAGGGCATCGTCGAGGGCGAGCCCCGCATCGTCGTCGAGCACGTCACCCGCATCCACCCGTCCTGCGCACCGGACTGGCCGGCGCCGCCCGACGGCGGCGGGGCGCACCGGGTGATCATCGAGGGCCGCCCGCGCATCGAGGTCACGGTCGAGGCCACAGACGAGGGCGGCAACCGGTCCGCGGGCGGGAACGCCACCGCGGTCGGCCGGCTGGTGAGCGCCATCGACTGGCTCGCGGACGCGGAACCCGGGCTCTACGACGCGCTCGACGTCCCACTGCGCCCCGCAGTCGGCAGACTCGGAAGGAGACGACCATGAAGATCGACATTCCCGAGGGCAGGGACGCGATCGAGTACGTGTGGGGGGAGATGGTCCCCGGCATCGGGATCGCCGCCTCGAATTTCTCGCTGTCGGTCTACGCCCACACCACCCTCGGACTGCGCGAGTTCGAGGCCGCACGGCTGCGGATCGCGCAGATCAACGGATGCGTCTTCTGTCTCGACTGGCGGACCGAACGGGACGGGCGGAAGGTCGAGGAGGGGTTCGCCGACGCGGTGGCCCAGTGGCGCACCACCGAAGCGTTCGACGATCGCACCCGGTTGGCCGCCGAGTACGCCGAGCGGTACGCCCTGGATCACCACGGCCTCGACGACGAGTTCTGGAAGCGGATGACCGCCCGCTACAGCCAGTTGGAGATCGTGGAGCTGAGCATGAGCATCGGCTCCTGGCTGGCGTTCGGCCGGCTCAACCATGTGCTGGGTCTTGACACCGTGTGCATGCTGCCCAGCGGTTCATCGCCCTCCGCTGGGTCGCCCTCGGTCAAGTCGCCCTCCGCCAAGCGGGCGGACGCGCCGTGACCTGGCGTTCCAGGTAGGCGATCGGTGCAAGTTACTCCTTGGTAGGTGGTGGCCTAACACCCGGGAAAGATATAGAACTTGTTCCATTCCACCAAGAGTGAGGAAAATCACATGAGTGAAAAAGCCTCGGGTGGTACTGGTTCCAAGGGCATATCTCGCCGTGGATTCATCACTGGAACTGGTTCTATCCTGGGAGTCGTGGCCCTTACGGGCCGCACCACCGCAGCTCAGGCGGAGGCCGTCCCCGCGGCTGCTCCGATCGTCACCGGGGCCCACGTCCCGGCCCTGGTGATCGGCACCGGATACGGCGGCTCCGTCGCCGCTCTGCGTCTCGCCCAGGCGGGCGTCGGCGTGCACATGATCGAGATGGGCATGGCCTGGGACACCCCCGGCCCCGACGGCAAGATCTTCTGCAACACGCTCGAGCCGGACCACCGGTCCTACTGGCTGCGCACCAGGACCAAGGCGCCGATCAACTACTTCCTCGGCTTCCCGATCGACAGGAACATCTCCCGCTACACCGGGATCCTGGACGCCGAGGACTTCAACGGCATCACCGTCTACCAGGGGCGCGGTGTCGGCGGCGGCTCGCTGGTCAACGGCGGCATGGCGGTCACCCCCAAGCGCGAGAACTTCGGCGCCGTCCTCCCGTCGGTGAACGCCGACGAGATGTACGACATCTACTACCCGCGCGCCAACGCCGGCCTCGGGGTCAACACCGTCGACCCGGCCTGGTTCGACTCCGCCGCCTGCTACCAGTACGCCCGGGTCGGCCGTAAGCACGCCCAGCGTTCCGGCTTCCCGTTCGTCTTCGTCCCCGACGTGTACGACTGGGACTACATGAAGCAGGAGGCGGCCGGGACCGTCACCAAATCGGCGCTGGCCGGTGAGATCCTCTACGGCAACAACCACGGCAAGAAATCACTGCAGCAGACCTACCTCGCCCAGGCCAAGGCCACCGGCAAGGTCACCATCTCGCCGCTGCACAAGGTCACCTCGGTCGCCCCGGCGGCCGGTGGCGGCTACACGATCGTCATCGACCAGATCAACACCAACGGTGACACCACGGCCACCAAGACCGTGACCGCGGACAGGGTGTTCTTCGCCGCCGGCAGTGTCGGCACCAGCAAGTTACTGGTCAAGCTGAAGGCCACCGGCGCGTTGCCCGACCTGAACGACGAGGCCGGCAAGGGCTGGGGCGACAACGGCAACGTCATGTGCGGCCGCGCCAACCACCTGTGGGACCCGACCGGCAAGCTCCAGTCGTCCATTCCCTGCTCCGGCATCGACAACTGGGCCGCCGGTGGCGCGTTCTCCGAGATCGCACCGCTCCCCACCGGGATCGAGACCTACGCCTCGTTCTACCTGTCGATCACCAAGAACCCGAACCGCGCCCAGTTCTCCTGGAACGCCGCCACGGGCAAAGTCGACCTGAACTGGCAGGCCTCCTGGAAGCAGCCGTCCATCGACATGGCCAAGTCGATCTTCGACAAGATCAACGCGAAGGAGGGGACGATCTACCGGACCGACCTCTTCGGCACCTACAAGATCTGGGGCGACGAGCTCACCTACCACCCGCTCGGCGGCGCGGTCCTGAACAAGGCCACCGACAACTACGGCCGCCTCGCCGGCTATCCCGGCCTGTACGTCATCGACGGCTCGCTGATCCCCGGCAACACCAGTGTCAATCCGTTCGTCACCATCACGGCGCTCGCCGAACGGAACATCGAAAAGATCATCGCCACCGATCTGTGACGATGACCCGATGCGGTAGTCGGCCACGGGCGCGTGTGGCCGGCCTATCCCGACCTCGACGGCAGCGGCGTGAAGACCACCGCCCACCCGTACGAGAACAGCCGCATCACATCTGACGCCCTGAGTCTTCGGCACGTGACGCGATTCACCCCGTCCGCCCCTGCCGTACACGCCGGCGCAGGTGAAGGATCGTCGGTATCCGGATGAGGAGGACGCCGATGTCCCGCGAGCGCGTCGCCGTCATGGTCGAGCATCAGGCGCAGGGGTGCGCGAGCCTCGGTTCGCCGCTCTACGCGTTCCTGCTGGGACGGGTGGCGCAGGACGTCCGCGCCGCGGGCCCCTGTATGGAGGCGCTCGCCGGATACGAGGACGCACCCGGGCCTGACGCCATCGCGCTGCGCCTGCTCGGCGGTGTGCACGCTCTCGCCCTCACCGGCCGCGCCCCCGAGCTGGCCGCCCATTACCCGAGCACGGGCGGCGCTTTCGTCCCGGAGCGGCCGGACGCCTGCTGGCACGCCTTCCGGGCCGCCGTCGCCGACGGAATGGAGTGGGTCCGCGACTGGATGACCCGCCCGCCGCAGACCAACGAGGTCGGCCGGGCCCATCTCCTGATCGCCGGTCTGCTGAAGGCCGCGGACGCCGGCCCGCTGCCGGTCAGGCTGTTCGAGCTGGGCTCCAGCGCCGGGCTCAACCTGCGCGCCGACCACTTCCGCTACGCCTGCGAGGGCTTCGCCTGGGGCCCCGCGGACTCGCCGGTCCTGCTGGAGGACGCCTGGCGGGACGCCCCGCCCGCCTGGCTGGCGGAGGCCGCCGTCGAACGCCCTGACCTGGCCGTCATCGAACGGCGCGGCTGTGACGTGACGCCCATCGACCCGCTGTCCCCCGGCGGCGCGCTGGCCCTGCGGGCGTACGTCTGGCCGGACCAGACCGCCCGCGCCACACGGCTGGAGGGCGCCCTGCGGGTGGCCGCCCAGGTGCCGGCCGAGGTCGAGGCCGTCGGCGCCGCCGACTTCCTCGCGGGCGTCCGGCTGGAACCCGGCACGCTCACCGTGGTCTGGCACTCGATCATGCGCCAGTACGTCCCGGCCGCCGAATGGGCACGGGTCGAAGCCGAGCTGGCCCGGCTCGCGGCGGCCGGGACGGCGCAGGCGCGCTTCGCCCACGTCTCCTTCGAGCCGCGCAGGGTCGGCGAGCGGCACCGCTTCCGGCTGGCCGTACGGCTCGGCGCCGCGGCCGAGACGGTCCTGGCGGAGGCGCGTCCGCACGGCCTGCCCGCCCGCGCCCTCGCCGCCTGACACCGGCGACACGGCGGTCCGGCCGGACCGCCCCCGACCCACGGCCGAAACCACGGGGACCCCCGTTTGAGGGTGCGGAACGCCGGCGCCGTTTGAGGGCGCGGAACGCCGGCGCGGACCTTCCGCGAGTGGGTGCTCGACCACGCCGGAGACTTTCGCCCGCTCGCCGGAACCGTGGGCGATCGCGGGTAGCCGCCGTTCCCGATGTTCAGGGCCATGCCACCAGCTGGAACCAGACGGACTTGCCGTAGGGGTTGAGAGTCCAGCCCCAGTTGTGGGAGAGGTCCTTGACGATGGCGACTCCTCTGCCGGAGATCTCCATGTGCGTCGCCCGTCTCGCCCGGGAATCGCCGTGCAGGAGTCGTAGACGTCCACGGTCATCATCTCGCCGTCCCCGCCTACCGTGACGCGGATGGTGGTCGTGGCGGGAATGTCGGCCGCGCCGTATGCGATCGCGTTGGTGACGAGCTCCGAGACCAGGAGTTCGGCGATTTCCCGGACGTCTTTCCTCGTGCTCCAGTCGGCCGCGAGATCACGCATGAATCGGCGGGCGGATGCCACGTTTTTCGCCGCGCGGTATCCATTTCTCGCCCAGAACGCAGAAGTCCGGATCCATCGTGTAGCGATATCCGGTCAATGTCGCGATCGCTTTGAGGGCCTCTTCCATGGATTCTCTCTCTGTCTCGGATTTCCTGTGTTCAGGGTGCCGAGTGATGGCCACGCTCGGTGGTGAAACGATTACCGGATCCGGGCGCTGGAATTCGCGCCCCGTTGTCGAATTCCGGCAAGGAGGGCATGGTGGTAAACCTCTACACGCCTCAGGCGATATGGGGCACCCCACGGCTGAGCGTCCAGGTGGTCCCGCACGGAATGCCCTCGGGCTTGATGGGCGGCTTCGCAATCGCCACGCTGGACAGCGGAAGCGACGTACTGCATGCGGAGACGGCCGTCCGAGGTATCACCACGAGCGACCAGGAAGACGTCACCGCGGCCGTGGAGCGTTTCGAGGCCATTCGGAGCGAAGCGCTGCCGATAAGCATGTCCATCGAGCTCATCCAGAAGGTGGTAGGGGAAAGATGGACCTGAGTAACGCCGTGTGGTTCAAGTCGATTTTCTCCGGAGACAACGGCGGAAACTGCGTCGAGGTCGCGGAGCTCGAAGACCTCACCTACGGCCCCGGTCACAAGGCCGCGTACGCCGATCTGATCGCCGTACGCGACTCCAAGGACCCCGACGGTCCCAAGCCGTTCTTCACCCCCGCCGAGTGGGACGCCTTCGTCGACGGCGTGAAGGCCGACGAGTTCGACCGTCGGTAGAGCACGAAGACCTCCGGCCGTTCAAAGCGATCGCTTTCGGACGGCCGGAGGTGGAGATCCGATGACGCTCTCACGGCTCAGGTGACGCTCTCACAGGTCATAGGACACCCGTCCGAAGAGGCGCCGGACCGCCACGGCCACCCATATCGTGCCCAGCCCGGCCCACATGGCCAGCAGCGGGATGCTCGCCGGTATGCGGCCGGCCGGCCACAGTGCCGAGAGGGCCGAAGACGCCGCGATCACCAGCGCCAGAGCTCCCGCCCACCCGGTGAGGATCTTCCGAGCGAGTGGGGAGGCGGTGTACGCCGCCTCCTGGATGGGGGTGACGAGCGCCAGCAGCGCGGCACCCGCGACCCCCGTCAACGGATGGGACAGGGCCAGGCCCAGGACCAGGAGAGCCGTACCCCCGGCGAGGACGGCGCCGCAGAGGACGGCGGAACGCAGCTCACCGCGCCGGAACAGCAGCCGGGTGTACGTGCCGCGGGCCAGCCGCAGGGTGACCAGCGACTCGGCCACCCACATCGCCCAGTGGGCCACCGCGATGACGACGAAAACGGCGATGAGCGGGGGAGCCATCGGAAGCAGGGCGAGCACCCGCCGGCTGCCCAGGGTGCCCGGCAACCGGGACACCGCCCGGTACAGCGGGTTACGCCGCTTGAGCGCCACCACGAGCAGCTCCCGCGCCTGATCCAGCCCGGGATTGAGCCTGAGCGCCTCGCGGAACGCCCGCGCCGCGTCCCGGGCGCTGCCGAAAGCCAGGCTGACCCGTCCGTGCACCAGGTGCGCCAACGGGTCCTCGGGATCGAGCCGGACCGCGTCGACCGCCACGGCCAGTGCCTGTTCCCTGTCCCCCAGCTCGCCGAGGGCCACGGCGAGGAAGCTCACGAGCCGGCTGTCATGCGGGTCGAGGGCCAGCCCCCGCCGGGCGGTTTCCGCCATCAGCGGCCACTCCTCGCGCTCCCCGTGCAGCCGCGCGAGGAGCTCCCAGATCTGCGCCTGGCCGTGGTCGATCGCCAACGCGGCCTGCGCGGCGCGGAGCGCCTCGTCCGGGCGCTCCGCGTAGTAGAGGACCTGGCCCGCCATGTAGTGCGGATACCAGCGGTCGGGGGCGAGCCGTACCGCCTCACCGGCCTCGGCGATCGCCTCGTCCACGGCCCCGCGGGAGATCAGGGCGAGAGCGAGCAGGGAATGCGAGACGACGTGCAGAGGGTCACGGACCAGAGCTCCGCGCAGCTCCCGTTCGGCGGCCTCAGGACGGCCCAGCTGCAGCAGCGTCCTCGCCCGCTCGGCCACCGCGTCGAGACCGGCCTCACCGGTGGGGGAGTGCGCCGTGCTCACCGCAGATCACGCAGCCAGGGCAGCAGTTCGTCCCACACTCCGCTCTCGTTGGCGTGCAGCACATAGTTCCGTGCGGTGCCCAGCCACTCCCGCACGGCCGTGGCCCGCACCGTCCGCGTGGCGGCCATCAGGTCTGCGGTGGACAGCGGGACCGGCCGGCCGGCCCGGATCGACTCGTGCAGCTTGGCCTCCACCGCGCGGTCCACCAGGCCCTTGAGATCGGCGCCGACGAACCCCTCCGTGGCACGCGCCACCTTGTCGAAGTCCATCTTGCCGAGGGGCTTGTCGCGGCACATCAGAGAGAGCATCGCCGCCCGCGCGGTGGTGTCGGGCGGCGGCACGAACACCATCTGGTCGAACCTGCCGGGACGGCGGAAGGCCACGTCGATGTACCAGGGCGCGTTGGTGGCCGCCAGCACCAGCACTCCCTCGTTGGCCCGTTCGTCCACCCCGTCGAGCTCGGCCAGGAACTGGTTGACGATCTGCCGGCTGTGGGCCTGGCGCATGTCGGAACGGCGGGCCGCGAGTGCGTCGACCTCGTCGAAGAACAGGACGCAGGGGCGGTTCCGGCGGGCCGCGGCGAACGTCGCGCGCAGGTTGCGCTCGCTCGACCCGGTCCACATGTCGAGGATGTCGGCCAGCCCGACGTTCATGAACGCCGCGCCCAGCTCACCCGCGGCGGCCCGGGCGAGGTGCGTCTTCCCGGCTCCGGGCGGCCCGTACAGCAGCACCCCGCCCCCGGCCCGTTTGCCGAACGCCGCGAACAGCTCCGGCTGCTGGACCGGCAGCAGCAGCTTCATCCGCAGTGCCTCCTTGACCGTGTCCATCCCGGCCACGTCGGCGAAGGTCACGCGTGCGCGCTCCATCTCCGCGGTCGGCTCCACGTCCGCGGGACCACCCGGATGACCATCGGCCGGCTGCGGCGGGGCGTACGGCTGCGGATGGGGAGCCGGGATCAGAGAGGGGGGCTGCGCCTGCGGAGCGGGTGACGGGGCGGGCGGCCCTGCGGCCGGGCCGGGTGAGGCCGGGGACGGAGAGGGCGAGGCCTCTCCCAGGCCGAGGAGGTCGGCCAGTTCCGGGTCCGCCTGTGACGGGTCGCGGGCGATGGCGTAGCGGTACCAGTAGGCGGCCGCTCTTTTGTTGTCCGGAAGTATCGCCCTGGCCGCGAGTACGTCAGCGCGCACCGGGTGCTCGGACATGGTCAGGAGCGGGTCGAGCACCGCCAGCGCCACATCGTTCTTGCCCTGCCGGACGCAGGCCTCCGCCAGGGCGATCGTGATGCCGTGATCTCCGGGGGAGAGCACGAGCGCCGCCCGGTACTCGCCTTCGGCCTGGGCGTGATGCCCCGAGGCCAGCAGCAGGTCCGCCAGATGCCGCCGCAGGGGGAGGTTCTCCGGGGATAGACGAGCCGCCTCGCGTAGCGCGTTGAGTGCAGCGTCATCGGTCACGTGACGGGTCCTTTCCACAGCAGGGCGGGATCTTCACGCCAGTCTCGGGGATTCACCCCTTACCGGAGATCGGGACCGATCTCACCATCAATCCAGCGGCTACGCGACTCGGCGGGTACCAGGCCGTGCCGTCGGCGCCCTGCTCGGGAGGAGATTTCACCAGAGCCGCCCGAGCCGTAAACTGCGAAGAAATCCCAGATCAGCTCCCATATGTGATTCTCCGGCCGCTCCGGTCCGGGACGCGGGGCAGAACGGGGTGCGAGGCCGATGAACGAACGGTTTTCCGGCGCAGTCCTCTCCCCTGCGGAGCGGGCGACCATCCAGGACCGCCTGACTGCGGACCGCGAGAGCACGATGGTCCAGATCGCGGCGTTGACGCGTGACTGGGACGACATCGTCGCGTCGTCGGCGCTGGTGGCCAACGATGACGAGCACGATCCAGAGGGGGCGACGATCGCGTTCGAGCGGGCCCACCTCCAGGCCCTGCTCGACAGAGCGCGCAGCCATCTGGAGGAGCTGGAGCGGACGTTCGAGCGGCTCCGCCAGGACGCCTACGGCGTCTGCGAGAACTGCGGGCGGCTCATCGCCTTCGAGCGCCTGCGGGCTCGCCCGGCCGCGCGCACCTGCATCGCGTGCGCGGCCGGGACCCGGTGAGCCGGGCCTCTCAAGGTCGGGTTGCAGCACCGCTGGGCGCCGTGCGGCCGTACCCCGATCGTGCACGTGACCGGCAAGGGCTATGGCCGCATCTGTTTGGCCGGGCTGGTGTGTGCCAAGCCCGGCCGACGTACCTGGCTGATGGACCAGGAGCTGATCCGGCGGGGATGACCTGGAGAGGTCAAAGGTTTTGTCCAGGCAGGTGTCGGCATTACTGAATGCCGCTCATACCCGGTTCGGCGGTCCAATCATGTGGTGTGAGACAACGACCGCCGTCGTCTCAGCGCCGTGATGCGCGCCGCGGTCGAGGTTCGCCAGTGGCCGACGGTCTTCCGGCTGCCCGCGTACGCGCCTGAATTGAACCCGGCCGAGGGCGTTTGGTCGGTCCTCAAGCGCGGTTTGAGTAATCTCGCACCCTGCGACCCTGTCGGACTCGCCGCGATGGTTAAGAGCAAGCTCAAGCGGATGCAGTATTGCCACGAACTGCTATCGGCGGGCGGATGCCAGGTCATTTGTCGCGCGCGGTATCCATTTCTCGTCCAGAACGCAGAAGTCCGGATCCATCGTGTAGCGATATCCGGTCAATGTCGCGATCGCTTTGAGGGCCTCTTCCATGGATTCTCTCTCTGCCTCGGATTTCCTGTGTTCAGGGTCCCAAGAAGCGACTACGCTTGGTAGTGAAACCATTACCAATGGCAAGCGTTGGGATTCACGCCCCCGCTGTTGAATTCCGGCAAGGAGGGCATGGTGGTAAACCTCTACACGCCTCAGGCAATATGGGGCAGGGAACTGCGCCACTATCGGAAAGAGGCGGGCCTCACCCAGGGTCAGCTCTCTGAGAAGATCCACTTCAGCGAGTCGCTGATCAGCGGTGTGGAGACCGGCCAGCTCCCGGCCAGCCCGGAGTTCGCCGAGATCTGTGACACGACCCTCGGCACAGGTGGTGCCCTACGTCGGCTCCTCGACTGGAGGAGGGGGCAGGCCTTCCCCTCTTGGTTCGGCAAGTGGCGCGACAAGGAGCAGGACGCTGTCACTCTGCGGGTCTATGAGCCGATGGTGATGCCGGGGCTGCTTCAAACCGAGGCTTACGCGCGTGCTTTGTTGGGCGACGACGATGCGACCGCAGCCCGTCTGGAGCGCCAGGCCATCCTGACTCGCGAGGACCCTCCGCCGCCCACCCTTCGATGCGTGATCGACGAGCTGGTTCTGCACCGTTTGGTGGGCAGCCCTGAAATCGTGCGTGACCAGCTGAAACATCTGGTGGAAATCGCCAGTTCTCAAGTTAGTGTGCAGGTCGTTCCGCGTGGTTGCGTGCGTACGGGCATTCTGGCGGGGTTTGCGATTGCCACGCTGGAAGGCGGCGTCGAGGTAGTGTATTTGGAAACGGCCATTCACGGACTGACGACCGGCGATCAGGATGAGGTGGCAGCAGCCGTAAAGCAGTTCGAGGCCATTCGCATAGAGGCGCTACCGCTAGGTATGTCGCTAGAGCTCATCAAGAGAACGGCAGAGGAACAATGGACGTGAGCAAGATACAGTGGCGTAAGTCAAGCTTCAGCGGCAACAACGGCGGAAACTGTGTTGAGGTCGCGGAGCTCAAAGACGCCACCGGTGGTCCCGATCACAAGGCCGAGCACGCCGATCTGATCGTCGTACGCGACTCCAAGGACCCTGACGGCCCCAAGCTGTTCTTCACCCCCGCCGAGTGGGATGCCTTCGTCGACGGCGTGAAAGCCAACGAGTTCGACCGTCGGTAGACCGCGACCTCTGGCCGTCCACAACGATCGTTGTGGATGGCCAGAGGTATTCGTGGGGGTGAAGGTTTTCGCACCGGGCAGGCTGAAGTCGCTGCGTCTGCGCGCCGTACCGGCCGGGGATGAGTGCGGTCCGATGTGCTGCGTATAGAGGCCGGATGCGGTGAGTAGGGCAAGTGAAGACTGCGGTGCCCGGTTGAGAAAGGTTAGGTCAGCAGGCCGAGGACGGTGTGCAGGGCGTCGTCGATCTCTTCGATCTCGGCAGGGTCGAGGCGTCCCGCGAAGTCACCCAGGCGGTGTGAGGCGACGGCCATAGTCTGCTCGACCATGATGCGTGTCTGCTTGCCGAGAAGTTCGACCTCAGGGCGGAAGGGCGCGGCAGGCGCGCTGGCCGAGGTCGGGGCAATGAGCACCGTGGACAGATGGGTCAGGAAGTCCGATTGAAGGATTACGGCGAAGCGCTCGCCTCGCTGCTCATGCCCCATCGTGTCACGAGGAGCGCGCAGCCGATACACGTCACCACGCACGTAGGTGCTCCGTATCCCTCATGATCGCTTCCGCTTCGGCTCTGTCAGCAGGATCGTTGGCCAGCCTCTCGGCTGCGATTCGGGCCAGCTCCATGCGGTGGAGGCGTTGAGCGATGACGAGTGCCTCACGGACGGCTTCGGCTGCGGAACGCCCATCGGAGGTCAGCTCGTTAAGAGCTTTCTCGGCTCTGGCGTCGAGGTCAACAGTCAACATGCCCATATCTTCACTGTACGACGGAGGGCCTCGCAGGACTTCGAGTGAAATGCGTGATCGATTGAGTGCGTACTGTGATTATGGGAGGTCGGGCACTGTAGCGCCCGTCGCACGTCTTCCGATCCGTCGGGCAAAGGGCGGGTGAAGTGGCTTCGGCTCCCGGTCGTAGCTTGCTCGGCCGAGGTGGCGCTCGCCATTCATACAGCCGGCACCGTCCACCGCGACCTCAAGCTCGCGAACGTGCTGCTTCCCCCGTGGTCCCCGTGTCGCGGTCTTCGGCATCGCCTACACGCTGAACGCCGTGACGATCACACGATCGGGCATGGCGATCGGCTCTCAAATTTACCTATGCCACTGCCTGGCGGCGTCCTGGAGCAGGGAGAAGAGGCTTCTGAGCCGGGGAGGAGTGGCACCGGCGAAAGCCCTGTCGACCTCGGCGGTGAAGAAGTCCTCACCTTCGTCGCCCTGAGTCACCTCGACCCGCACGGCCCGGACCTTTTGCCAGAACAGATAGATGTCCCGGCTCTCCATCAGATAACTGAGCGCGCCGCGCAGCTCGGCCAGCTCGATCGTCCGGGTCTCGTAGGCGACCTTCTGCAGATTGCAGGATCAGGTTGCAGTAGTGGTCCTTCTTCGTCACCCTGGTCCCCGACGAGATCTGCGGCCAGACCTGCCGCAACTCGGGGTCGTCGATCGCCATTCGGATCAAGTTGGTGTGTAACTCGTGCAGCGCGATCTCGCTGCTCCGCTGCTGCTCCTCCCTCGCGATGGTCAGTTCCTCGCGCTGGTTGCGCAGTTCGCGCCCCTGGAGGAAGAGGGTAAGGGCGATGCCGATGAACGCGACACCCGAGAAGAAGACTCCGATCGGTGACAGCGCCTCACCGATCTTGGACCAGCGGTCAAGCGTCGTCGCGTCGGTACGGAACAGCAGAACCGTCGGTACGGCGAGTCCCACCGTCACCAGCACGATGCCGATTATCGGAGCGGAGAAAACGGCAAATGTTCTCAACCACTGGCGGCGATCCATTATCGGAACGTATCCGGGAGGCGTGTCATCGTCCACATCCCGCTTCATGCGGCCGCCAGGAACTCCTCGAACGGTATGGCTCGCTGCCGGAGTTCGACCGCCTTCTTCTCCAGTGAGGTTATGACGGCGGCATCCTGAGTCATCCATCCGCCGGATTGGAGGCCGATCTCACCGTAATTATGGATCAATGCCGTGTGCCGGTCGAAGAGCAGGAAATCAAAGTGCTCCTTATCGGGGAGCTGCATGCTCGAGGCACAGCGCACTATTTCGATGTTCTCGCCGATCTCCGACCGGATGCGATAGGCGATCAGCTCATAGTCGAGGTAGGGCGTCAGTGGTTCCTGGGTCAGGCGAATCCGCGCGTAGTCGATTCCTTTCCTCTCGACGTCCTCGTAGAGCGACCTCTCGGTCTCCGACTCCTGCCGCAGCAACCTCTGGGTCTCCTGGACGTCGCCCCGCTCGTGCGCGGCCTGGGATGTGGTGACCTCGCGCTCCCGATAGCTCTGCCGGCACTCAATCTTGAGGAACCGCAAGTTCGTCCGTGACCAGGCTTCCAGAAACGATGTCCCGAACTCATCGAGATTCAGCCGCATGCCTGATTTTGTTATCCATTGCGGGGGACTCATCTAATGCTCCAGAATGTCGGTCTTCGCCGAGATCAGCGTGGCGCGTGAGATTTTCACGACCCGCTCATCCGCGGCACATCTTGCGTCAGGCAACGGATTTATGCCGATCTGATCGGTGATATCAGTCCCGATGACGGCGAAGTTTCCGTCATCCAACTCGATGATATCCGGCGACCCCGTCGCGGAAGTCGTGTCGCCACGCTCTTGCGGAGTCTTGCCCAGTCGCCGAACAGCCTTCATCTTGCCTCACTCCCGATTGAAGGGTTCCATTTCCTCTCTATCATTAGAAGACTCAAGCAGCAAGAAAGATTGATTTGTTTGAGATGTCATGATGAATAATGGTATGCCCTAATTTTTGTCTCGATCTGGTGGGACTCCTGGTGTGCTGGAGATCAGTAGGCCATCCAGCTTCTGCCACGAGGTGTGGCGATCACCGACGCTGTAGCCGTGCCCTCTGAGGGCGGGAAACCATGCCATTTTCACTGAATCACGGTCAATATATTCTCTGGCTTCTTGGAATTCAGTCAAAGGGCCGTTTGAAGTTGTGGAGGTGATATTGAAGACCCTTCGGGGTGACGGAGGGAACGGTTGCCACGAATATCGGGGGAGGCGGCAGCCGGGTGTCAACGGTGCTCTTGTCCGATCACAGCGATCGCATATCTGTGGGGTCGGGGCGTGTGACGTGTGCCGGAGGTCTGCCTGCGCCACTTATGCGATCCACTCTCCATCCCCCGGAGGTTTGGTGTCAGATCCGCGTATTCCTTTGGGCCCGCTGGCCGGCGTCCCGGTGAGAGCGCGCATGCCCAGGGAGGTCAAAGCGGCCATAGTGGTCATGATGCTTCAGATGATTGTTGGAGTGCCGGAGTTCTGGATCGGTTTCATGTTTCTCGCCCTCGCCATCGGCGACACGCCTGGCCTTGATCTTCCGGGGTGGCCTTTCTGGCTGGCCTTCGCGCTCATGGTGCTGCCGGGCCCGCTGGCGCTGGCCTTCAGCCTGCGGCGGCGGTGGGTGCGTGTCGCGACTCTCGGAACCGAGTGGGTTCTGGCCCTGGCGCACGCCTGCTTCTTACTGCTCGGGTTCATCATGAACTTCTGCGCGGCGATCAACCTGGTCCTGGCCGTCCTCGTGGCCGTCAAACTGTCCGACACTGAGGTGACCCGCTGGTTCGAGCGGGAGAAACGCCCGGCGGACAGCTCGCTGCTCAAGCGACAAAAGGGGGGATTTTCGTCAGTCCTGTATGCCGAATGTCGGATTAAAGTAATTTCAATTTCATATCTTGATCCTCTGCGCCCTTGTGTGAGACTCTGACGCACTGTGGCGGCGAATGCGACTGCGGAGTTGGAGGCGGCCTTATCGCGGGTCACGCAGCTTGGTCAGAGTCATGCGTCGGCGCTGGATCCGTGCATGCGATACATGGCGGCGCATGCGTGGGTCGGCGGGGGAGCCCCGATGTTCGCCCAGGCGCTCGCGGCTCGCCGCGCGAGTCTTCAGCTGGCCTTCCAGTCGGCGACCGAGCAGATAGCGCAGCGGATCAGGCAGCTCGGCGGCCAAGCGCACGCCCCCTCGTTCTCGACGTCGATCAGCGCGACGGCGGCGTCTCCGTCCTCCTTCTCCGGGCTGGACGTCGCCGCCATGAACCGCCTGGTGGCTGACCTCCAGCGGGCCGGACAGGAGCTGCCCCAGGCCGGACAGCGGCTCGCTGCCGAGCTGTCGACGCTGTGCATCGCCACCCCCTCCGGCAGGCAGGTCGGCGACATCGGGGTTTGGGCGGAGGAACAGGTGCGGGACCTGCGACAGCGCCTGGCCACGATCCAGCAGACACACGACATTGGTACGGCCTCCCAGGCGACGGCCGCCTTCGGACTGTTCGGCGGGCACGCGCCGGATGCGGGCGGAGCCTGGAAGCTGATGGCCGCCGCGGGTAGCGGTGACGTCGCGGCGTTGAAGTCGCTGCTGGACCTGCAGCGAACCGGTAAGGAAAAGACGTTGGCCGCCCGGCTCAGCGTGTGGTGGCGGCAGCTCGGCCCCCTGGCCCAAGGGCAGTTGATGAACGCCTCCCCGGGCCTGGTCGGCAGCCTGAACGGCCTTCCGGCGGTGAACAGGGACCGGGCCAACCGGGCGTACCTGGCCACCCAGAAAGCTGCGATCCCCTTGGAACTGGAGCGGTTGCGTAGGTCTTCGGCGCAGCTGGGGGAAGCGATGAGGAAGCTGGGAGGCCAGCTGAATTCGATCCGCGATCCTCGCCAGAAGTACGGGCTCGTCCAGGAGTTGGAGCGGTTGCGTAAGTCGTCTGCGGAGGTAAAGGAAGTGATCGACGAGCAGGAGTTGAAGATGCGACAGATCGCAGCTGTGGAAAAGGGGCTGGCGCGCGGCGGACAGAATGGCCGTCCTTCGGCGCTCTTGCTGCAACTGGAGCTGGGCGGTCTGGGGAAGACCGCCGTCTCGTTCGGAAATCCCGATGAGGCCGACAACGTGGCCGTCTATGTTCCCGGAACAGGCACCAAGCTGGAAGGTTTCGGGGGCGCCGACTCCGACGCCGAGCGTGCCGCCCTCACGTGGGATCGGGCAAGCTACCACGCGCCGAACAAGAAAGTCGCTTCCATCGCCTGGCTCGGCTATGAGGCTCCGCAATGGGAAACAACCGTGAGTCTGAACGGGACGGTCGCCAACGCGAACGCCGCCACCAAGGGGGCTCCGTTGCTGGCATCCTTCACCGATGGGCTGCACGCCGCACACAAGGGATCGTCAGATGTCCGGCTCAGCGTGCTGGGACACAGTTACGGCTCGACGGTCGTCGGTCTGGCTGCGCAGCAACGCTTCGGCAAGTTCGCCGATCAGGTGATCTTCGTGGGAAGCCCCGGCGTGGGGACGGGGAAAGCGAAGGATCTGGGAGTCGCCTCGGTATGGGTGGGAGAGTCGCCCAATGACCCGGTGGGGGATCTGGGATCCATGCCACTGGTGCCCGTTCGTTCATCTGATGGCCTGAAGTGGGGGAGCCCGCTCGGAGTCGATCCCAGCGGAAGTCGGTTTGGAGCCAGCCGGTTCCCTGTCCAAAGTAGTGGGAACTACTATGATTTCGCGGCTCACTCAAGTTATTGGGACCCTAACTCCGCTTCGCTTGAGAATATCGGCCACTTGATCGACGGTCAGTACAACAGGCTTCATGAGCCTCCTGAACCTTCCATAAAGCCACCACCCCCCATTGTGCCGCCCTCTCCCGCACCGCAGTCGATGCCGACCGGGAATCCGTCGCCCCGCCCGTTGCCTTCACCCAGCCCGGCCGGAGGATAGATGTCACGCCCTATCGCGATGATTGTTGTTGTCATGCTCCTTGCCGCTGGTTGCGGTCGGGGAGGAGCGGTGAACGATCCACCAGGAGGAGTTGTGCACAGACCCACGATGACCCAAGCTCAGGCACTTGAGCGGGTCGAACAGCTCATCGGAGAGACGGCCGACGTGATAACTCCGAAACCCCATTTGGATCTCTACCGGCCCAGCCTGAACGTCAACAGCTGCCTCGATCCCACTGATGGCGGCTCCGAGGATCGTGTGGTGATCAACCGCTCGTACTACCTACGTGGCATTCCCAAGGAAAAGCTGGGGGAGGCAGCCCGACAGATCAGACGATATTGGGAGCAGAAAGGGTATCACATCGAGGGGATCTCGAAAGATGGTCTGGGTGTCGCGGGGCGTTCTCGGCCCGATGACTTTCTGCTCTCCCTTTCGGCCATTGATGACGGTGACTTCCTGGGATTGGGGGCCACATCACCCTGCGTCTGGCCGAACGGGGTGCCGGAGCCCTCTTCCGGTTCCTGATCCGCCGGTAGAGATGCTCGTTTCCCGGTGCGGGTAGCTGTTCCCATCGGTTAGTCGTCCCGCTTATCTTGTGATGCCCCTCGACAAGGGGCGTTTTCTGTTTGAATGAAAAGCCCCCATCCCTCCAAAGGCCGGTGATCGTGTCACCCGTGCATCACGAGAAGGTCTTCGAGGACGCCATCGAGTCGGCCTTGCTCAAAGCGGGCTGGCTCAAAGGCGCGAACGAGCTCTACGATCACGTCCTCGGGCTGAACCCCATGAGCTGCTGGACTTCGCGCGTGCGACGCAGCCCAAGGGATGGAAGCGGCTGGTCGTCGCGCAGGCCGGGGACGAGGCGGGGCCGCGGCGGCTGGCCGGCCAGGTGGCGAAGGCGATCGACAATGAGGGCGCCCTGGAGGTGCTTCGGCACGGGGTGAAGGACCGGGGGATCACCTTTCGGCTCGCCTACTACCAGCCGGCCCACACCATCGTCGCCGCCGCGCTGAAGCCGTACGGCAAGAACACCCTCAGCGTCGTCCGCCAGTTCCGCTACTCGGCGAAGAAGGCCGAGGCCCTGGATCCGCTGCTGTCCGTCAATGGGGTTCCGGTCGCCACGGCAGAGCTGAAGAACCCGGCTGGAGCGGGGTTGCCAGCCGAACCAGCCGGTCTTCGACAAGGTCATCGTGAAAACCCTGCCGTAAAGCGCGAAGGCTCGTTAGGGTGCCGCCCCGCGGCGGGGCGACACCCTCTCACACGATCATCTGACGCGTTCGATCACGCGGGTTTCACCACGAGGGTGATGGTGCTGCTCGCCGGGGAGAACTTGCCGTCGCCCCTGTAGGAGACCGTCAGCGTGTGGCTGCCGGTCGGCAGGTCGCGGGAGAGATCGACCTTGGTCTCGCCGTCGTCGTTCATGGTGGCCTCGCCGAGGACGGCGGGGCCCTCCGTCACGGTCACCTGGCCCGAGGCGGTGCCGGGACCGCCCTTCACCGCGACGTGGACCTTGACCTTCTTGCCCTGCTTCACCTGCGGCGGCGACGCCTTGGCCTCGATCGAGGCCGTCGCGCGTCCGTCCTTGCCGAGCCGGATGAACGTCACCGAGCCGGCCGGGAAGTCGTAGGTGAACGACGACCCTAGGCCGGTGACGGTCTGCTCGACGGGGGCGACCTTCGTCGGCTCGGCGAGCGAGTTGACGTCGGCCGGCGAGCTCGCGGTCAGCGAGGTCACCAGGGCCTTGTCGGCGATCCTGGCGGCGCCGAGGTCGACTTTGCTGCGTACGGCGGAGTCCTGGGCGTTGACCACCTTGAGCACGACGTCCCCGGAGGCCGCGTCCTTCGAGACCACCTGGTACAGCGGTTGGACGGCGCTGGAGTCGTCGACGAACTCGTTGACCTTCTGCCCGTCGAGCCAGGCCGTGATCTTGCGCCCGGCCACCTGGATCTTGACGTGGTAGTCGCGGCCCGTCTCGATCGTGGTGTTCGACGTCGCGATGGACGACTTGGCGCCGTTGACCGACTTCTCGATCGCCGACTGGGTGTTGTTCCAGCCGCCGAGGTTCCACCAGTAGTAGTTGTGCCGGTGTCCTTGGCGCCGAACATCACCAGGAAGCCCTCGGAGCCGCCGGTCTTGCGCGCGGTGAGTTCGAGCGTGTAGTTCGACCAGTCCGCAGAGCCGGCGGTGGACCGGGCGTCCTCCACGTTCGCGGACTGCGCGTAGGCGCCGTCCTGCGCGCTCCAGGCGCCGGCCGTGCCCGGCGTCCACTTGCCGGTTCCGGCCGAGAAGTCGTCGCTGAACAGCACGGTTCCGTCCGAGCCGGTCACCTTGACGTCGTCGTAGCGGACCTGGGTGTTCCATGAGCCGACGCCGATGTCGCCCTTGACGTCCTCCACCGGCGGCGGACTCGCCTTGTAGGCGCTGGGCAGCACCACGTCGCCGACGTTGCGGGAGAACAGGCGCTGCACGTAGTAGTTGGGCGAGCCGTAGACCTGGTCGTTGTCGTACCAGATCATGTCCGGGCTCCAGTCGACGTAGTCGACGTTGGCCAGCAGCGGTGCGTATGAGGCCAGCTCGACGACGTCGGAGTTGCGCTCGATGCCGGTGAGGTAGGACGCCTCGGCGAGCGCGTTGCGGAAGGCGTTGCCGCGCGAGGCGTACTCGCCCACGAACACCTTGGGCCCGTTGCGGTCGTAGGAGTCGTAGCGGTGGTTGTTGGCCAGGAACCACTCGGGGCTGTTGTAGTAGTGCTCGTCGACCAGGTCGGCCTTCTACTGCCGGGCGAAGTCCCACATCCGGTCGAACCAGGAGCCCTGCGAGGTCTGGCCCGCGTTACTGATGATCTTGATGGAGGGATGCTTCGCCTTGATCGCGTCGGCGAACTTCGGGTAGTTGGCGAAGAACTCGTTGTAGATCTCCTCGTTGCCGAGGCCGATGTACTCCAGCCCGAACGGCTCCGGGTGGCCGAGCGCGGCACGTTTGGCGCCCCAGGTGGTGTCCGTGCCGCCGTTGGCGAACTCGATGAGGTCGAGGGTGTCCTGCACCCAGCGGGCGAGCTTCGCCTGGTCGGTCAGCGGCCGGTTCTCGCCGCAGGCGTTGACGCCGACCGAGAGCACCGGCAGTGCCTCGGCGCCCAGGTCCTCGGCGAACTGGAGGTACTCGTAGTAGCCGATGCCGTAGGACTGGTTGTAGCCCCAGAAGTTGAAGTTGGTCGGCCGTTCCTCGACCGGGCCGATCGTCTCCTTCCACCGGTAGATGCGGCGCCGGTCCTGCTTTTCCGAGTACGGGTCGTAGATGCCGACGTTGGTCACGCAGCCGCCGGGGAAGCGCAGGAAACGCGGCTTGAGGTCGGCGATCATCTCGGCGACGTCCTTGCGCATGCCGTTGGGGCGGCCCTTGAAGGTGTCGCGCGGAAACAGCGAGACCATGTCGAGGTCGATCCTGCCGCCGCCGCCCGCCAGTACCACCAGCCGTCCGGCGTCGGTCGTCTCGCCCGCCTCGACGGTCGCGGTGTACTTCTTCCAGTCGCCCGAGGCCACGTCCGCCGTGGCGGTGCCGTAGACCTTGGAGCCGTCGGCGTTCTCGACCGACACGGTGATCGGGCCGCCGCTGGAGCGCCTGGCCCAGAACGACAGGTCGTATGTCCTGCCCTTCTCCACCGGGACGCCCCGGTTGAAGCCGGCGTTGCGGACCCCGACCCCCGCGCCTTCGGCGGTGACGTCCAGCCGCAGGTAGTTGCGGTTGTCGGCGTTGAGCGGCCGGTCTCCGGCGACCGCGATCGTGCCGGTGGCGCCGCCGCGCTCGACCTTGCTCCACGCGGTCAGGCCGGTGTAGGTCCGCTCGTCGGTCGAGTTGAACTCGAAGGAGCGGTTCTGCACCAGCTCGGCGTAGAGACCGCCGTCGGCGGCATGGTTGATGTCCTCGTAGAGGATGCCGTACAGGTTCTCGCCGACCTTGGTGCCGTCGGCGGCGGTGTCCACCGTCAGGGCGCCGGTGTCCTTGGCGTAGCCCTCGACGCGGAACTTGGCGGCCTGCGCGCCGGTGACCAGCTTGCCGTCGGCGATCGAGACGTTCTCGCCGTCCACGGTCAGGCGGACCTTGCCGCCGCCCGCGTCGCTCAGCCGGAAGAGACCGGTGCCCGTGGTGCCGACGCGCAGCGAGCCGTCGGTGTGGACGTGCAGGTAGCCCGCGCCCGCCAGGTCCTTCAGCGCGATCCGCCCGTCGCCGCGGTCCTCCGGGGTGACGGCGAGGCCGATCGCCGGCGGGGCGGCCGAGGCGCGCACGGTGCCGTCACCGCCGGCCGACAGGTACGGCGAGGCGCCGTCGGCCCGCAGGGTGAAGGGGCCGGCGGGAACGACCGGCTGCCCCGGCGCGGCTTTGACGGCGAAGTAGTCGAAGTCGGCGGTGACCGGGGTGCCGTTCTGTGCCGAGAGCGCGAAGAGGCCGACCTGCTTGACGTCGAGGGCGGCGGTCACCTTCGACGCCTGCACCCGGGCCGAACCGTTCCAGTAGGAGGAGATGAACTCGTCGCCGCTCCTGGCCAGCTTGAGCGTCTCCGCCGAGGGGCCGGCCCTGGCCGCGTAGCTCGCGGAGAAGGCGGCCTTGACCTCCCTGGCGGTCTCGACCACGTTCCCGCCGGAGAAGCCGACGTGTGCGAGGCCCGCGCGCACGTAGTTGTCCCAGTCCTGCCAGGCGAGGATCCCGGCGCTCTGGAAGTCGAGCGCGACGGGGGCACCGAACTTGGCGACGACCTCGAAGTCCCCGGCCGGGATGTCGGTCAGGAAGAGGTTTCTGGCGGTGTTGGAGCCTTGCCAGGTGTCGCCGCTCTGCGAGTGAGCCGCAGGGCGCCGGGTTGTTCGGTGAGTGACCACCGGGTGGGGTCGGGGGCCAGGATCTGCCAGTTCGGGCCGAGCGTGGCCGCGTCGAACCGGTCGACGATCGCGCCCTGGGGATCGGCTCGACGGTGTCGGTCGATGCGGGCCGGCCTGCGAGCAGGCCGACGACCAGCGTTGCGCATAACGCCGGTGGCCAGGTTCTTCTTCTCACGTGGGGAGGGCTCCTCAGTATTTGTTAGCGTTAACAAATCGGCTTGATGGCGGAGTGAGCGTTAACAAGGGGAGACCGCCAACAGTTAAGGACCTCGTGCGCCGCTGCGTCAATAGGACGTTGACGGGAGGTTTCCTGTGACCGGACCGTGACCGGGAGAGTGCTTGACGAAGGGTGTTGTTAACGTTCACAGTCTTGCCCAAGCCAAGAAAGGAGCAGCTCGTGGGATCGATCTCGGAGCGGCGCCCTCCCGTGATGGCCGACGTCGCCAGAGTGGCGGGTGTGTCGCACCAGACGGTCTCCCGGGTGCTCAACGACCATCCGAACGTCCGCGCCGAGACCCGCACCCGGGTCCTGGAGGCGATCGACCAGCTGGGCTACCGCCGCAACTTCGTCGCTCGCGCGCTGGTCACCAGGCACTCGCGAAGATTGGGCGTGGTCAGCTTCGACACCACGCTCTACGGCCCGGCCAGCACGGTCTACAGCATCGAGCAGGCGGCCAGGGCGGCGGGCTACTTCGTGAGCATCGTCAGCCTGCGGACCATCGACAGGGCGGGTGTGCGCGACGCGCTCGACTACCTCGCCGACCAGGGCGTGGACGGCATCGTCGTGGTCGCGCCACAGCGTTCGGCGGCCCGCGCCCTCGACGACCTGCCCGCCGGCATGCCCGTCGTGGCCGTCGAGGGCGGCCACGCCGAGGACGTCTCGGTGGTCAGCGTCGATCAGGTGGCGGGCGCCAGGCTCGCCACCGAGCATCTCCTGGGGTTGGGCCACGACACGGTCTGGCACGTCAGCGGGCCTGTGGACTGGCTGGAGGCCGAGGGGCGGGTCGCCGGCTGGCGTGATGTCCTGACCGCCGCCGGGCGTCCGGTCCCCGAGCCGCTGGACGGAGACTGGAGCCCGCGCTCCGGCTACGCGGCGGGCCGGCGCCTGGCGGCGATGGCGGGTGAGGTCACCGCGGTCTTCGTGGCCAACGACCAGATGGCGCTCGGGGTCCTGCGGGCGCTGGCCGAGAAGGGGGTGAGGGTCCCCGAGCAGATCAGCGTCGTGGGCTTCGACGACATCCCCGAGTCGGAGTTCTTCTCCCCGCCGCTGACCACCGTCAGTCAGGACTTCGGGGCCGTGGGCAGGCACAGCATCGAGGTGCTGCTGCGGCAGGTCGAGGCGGACGAGCCGCTGGCGCGCGAATGCCTCGTCGTGCCACCGGAGTTCGTGGCCAGGGACAGCACCTCACCCCCGCGCTAGCCGTACGGGCCCGGCACCCCGCGCCGACCGTATGGGCCCGGCACCCCGCGGGGGCCGCGCAGGCCGGACACCCCGCGCGGGCCCGGCGAGGCCCCGGTCGCAGGCCATACGGGCCGGCCGTACAGATCCAGCGATACCGACAGACAAGCGATACCGGCAGACAACGGAGGACGCCGGCGTCGCCGCGGCGATGTTAGCGTTCACAGCAAGAAAGGACCCCCCACGATGTTCAAGAGGATCTCGGCGTTGCTGCTCGCCGGCGCCGTCACGATGACGATGGCGGGATGCGGCGGGGGCGGCAGCGGCGGCTCGGGCGGATCCGCCGACGACGGCAAGCTCACGATGGGGTTCTCCCAGGTGGGCGCCGAGAGCGGCTGGCGCACCGCCAACAGCAAGTCCGTCCAGGGGGCGGCGCAGGCGGCGGGGGTCACGCTGAAGTTCTCCGACGCCCAGCAGAAGCAGGAGAACCAGATCAAGGCCATCCGCTCCTACATCCAGCAGAAGGTGGACGTCATCGCCTTCTCGCCGGTCGTCGAGTCCGGCTGGGACACCGTGCTCAAGGAGGCCAGGAACGCCAACATCCCGGTCATCCTCACCGACCGGGCGGTGGACTCCAAGGACACCGGTCTCTACAAGACCTTCCTCGGCTCGGACTTCGTCGAGGAGGGCCGCAAGGCCGGCAAGTGGCTGACCGAGGAGTTCAAGGACGCCAAGGACCCGGTGAACATCGTCGAACTGCAGGGCACCACCGGCTCGGCGCCGGCCAACGACCGCAAGGCGGGCTTCGCCGAGATCATCGGGGCCGACCCCAAGTTCAAGGTGATCGCCTCGCAGACCGGCGACTTCACCCGCGCCAAGGGCAAGGAGGTCATGGAGGCCTTCCTGAAGTCCAACCCCGACATCGACGTGCTCTACGCGCACAACGACGACATGGGCCTCGGCGCCATCGAGGCGATCGAGGGCGCGGGCAAGGTGCCCGGCAAGGACATCAAGATCATCACGATCGACGCGGTCAAGGACGGCATGCAGGCCCTCTCCGAAGGAAAGATCAACTACATCGTCGAGTGCAGCCCCCTGCTCGGCCCGCAACTCATGGACCTGGCCGCCAAGGCCGTCAAGGGTGAGAGCATCCCGGCCCGGGTCGTGACGGAGGAGACCACCTTCACACAGGACCAGGCCAAGGAAGTCCTGTCGAGCCGCAAGTACTGATCGACGGCGGGCCGCTTCCCGGAGCGGCCCGCTCCCATCGAGGAAGGTGGACGCCGCATGGCCGCACCCGCCCCGATCCTGCGGATGAGCGGGATCAGCAAGGAGTTCCCCGGAGTGAAGGCGCTCTCCGACGTCGACTTCCGGCTGCTGCCGGGAGAAGTGCACGCGCTCATGGGGGAGAACGGCGCCGGGAAGTCGACCCTCATCAAGGTCCTCACCGGGGTCTATGACATCGACGCGGGCGAGATCGAGCTGGACGGCCGGAAGGTCGCCTTCGCCGGCCCGCCGGCCGCCCAGCAGGCCGGGATCAGCACGGTGTACCAGGAGGTCAACCTCTGCGCGAACCTCTCGGTGGCGGAGAACATCTTCGCCGGCCGCGAGCCGCGCCGGCTGGGCCGTATCCAGTGGGGCCGGATGCGCCGACGCGCCGCCGAGCTGCTCGCCCGGCTGGAGCTCGACATCGACGTGTCCGCGCCGCTGTCGTCCTACTCGCTGGCCGTGCAGCAGATGGTCGCGATCGCCCGGGCCGTGGACATCTCGGCCCGGGTGCTCATCCTGGACGAGCCCACCTCCAGCCTGGACAGCGGTGAGGTCGCCCAGCTGTTCCGGGTGATGCGCAGGCTCAAGGAGGAGGGCATCGCGATCCTGTTCGTCTCGCACTTCCTCGACCAGATCTACGAGATCTCCGATCGCATGACGATCCTTCGCAACGGACGGCTCGTGGGCGAGCACCTCACCGGTGAGCTCGGCCAGGTCGAGCTGGTCGGCAAGATGATCGGCCGCGAGCTCGCCGACCTGGAGAAGTTGGAGGGCAAGCCCTTGGCCAGGGAGACGAAGAGCCTGGTGGAGGCCGAGGAGCTGGGCAGGGCCGGAGCCGTCGAGCCGTTCACCCTCACCATTCACGAGGGCGAGGTCGTCGGCCTGGCCGGGTTGCTCGGCTCCGGACGGACCGAGCTCGCCCGCCTGCTGTTCGGCGCCGACCACGCGGGCACCGGTTCCGTCAAGATCGATGGCAAGCCGGTGAGCCTCCGCACCCCGCGCGCGGCGATGAACCACAAGATCGCATTCTGCTCGGAGAACCGCCGCACCGAGGGGCTCGTTCCCGAGCTCACCGTCCGGGAGAACCTCGTCCTCGCCCTGCAGGCGGCCCGCGGCTGGACCCGGCCGATCCCGCGCCGCAAGCAGGATGAGCTGGTCGAGAAGTACGTCTCCGCGCTGAAGATCAACCCGGCCGATCCCGAGCAGTTGATCAAAAACCTCAGCGGCGGCAACCAGCAGAAGGTGCTGCTGGCCCGCTGGCTCATCCTCGAGCCCCGCCTGCTCATCCTCGACGAGCCCACCCGGGGCATCGACGTCGGCGCCAAGGCCGAGATCCAGCGCCTGGTCGCCTCCCTGTCCGACGGCGGCATGGCCGTACTGTTCATCTCCGCCGAACTGGAGGAGGTGCTGCGGCTCAGCCACAAGATAGGCGTGCTGCGCGACCGCAGGCTGGTCGCCGAGCTGGACAACGACGACGACCTCACGACCGACGTCCTCATGGAGACGATTGCGAGTGGAGTCCGCGTATGAACCGCCGGTGGAGCCCGCGTATGAACCGCGAGTGGAGCCCGCGCATGAACCGCCGGTGGAGCCCGCGCATGAACACCGTCATCAGGCACCGGCTCTTCTGGCCCGCCGTCATCCTGGTCGCGCTGCTGCTGACCAACCTGCTGTTCACTGACGACTTCTTCGCCGTGCAGATGCGCGACGGCCACCTCTACGGCAGCCTGATCGACATCGTCAGGTTCGGCGCGCCGCTGATTCTCGTCGCGCTCGGCATGACCCTGGTCATCGCCACCGGCGGCATCGACCTGTCGGTCGGTTCGGTCGTGGCGATCTCCGGGGCCCTGGCCTGCCTGCGGATCAGCGGCATGGACGACCAGAGCTCCGTCCCGGGCGTGATCGCGGCCGCCGGTCTCGCCCTCCTGCTCTCCCTGGGCCTCGGCCTGTGGAACGGTTTCCTCGTCGCGGGCATCGGCATCCAGCCGATCATCGCGACGTTGATCCTCATGGTCGCGGGACGTGGCCTGGCCCAGCTCATCGCCGACGGCCAGATCGTCACCGTCAACAGCGGGCCGTACAAGCTCATCGGCGGTGGCTACTGGCTCACGCTGCCGTTCGGCATCATCATCGTGGTGGCGGTCCTGGCGCTGACCGCGCTGCTCACCCGGCGTCTGGCCCTCGGCCTGCTGATCGAGTCGGTCGGCGGCAACGCCGAGGCGAGCCGGCTGGCGGGCATCCGTTCCCGTGGTGTGATCATCATGGTCTACACCTTCGCCGCCCTGTGCGCCGGCGTCGCCGGCCTCATGATCAGCTCCAACGTCTCCAGTGCCGACGGCAACAACGCCGGACTCTGGATCGAGCTGGACGCCATCCTCGCCGTCGTCATCGGCGGCACCTCGCTGGCCGGAGGCCGCTTCTCCCTCGGCGGCACCGTGCTGGGCGCGCTCATCATCCAGACGCTGACCACCACGATCTACTCCATCGGGGTGCCTCCGGAGACGACGCTGCTGTTCAAGGCGCTCGTGGTCACCGTGGTGTGCCTGCTGCAGTCCCCGGCCTTCCGAGAGAAGGTCTTCCACCGCCGCAGGCGCCCGCGGACGGCGCCCTCGACGGCCGACAAGAAGGTGAAGGTCCCGGCATGAGCACCGTCCTCGCCGGCCGCCGCGCGATCCCGCAGAAATACCTCCCGGTCCTGGTGACCGCCTGCCTGTTCGTGGCGATGTTCGTCGCCGGCGGTGTCCGCTACGACAGCTTCGCCACCGGACAGGTCGTCCTCAACGTCTTCATCGACAACGCCTTCCTGCTCGTCGTCGCCGTCGGCATGACGTTCGTGATCCTCGCCGGCGGCATCGACCTGTCGGTCGGCGCGGTCGTCGCGCTGTCGACGATGATCTCGGCGAGCCTCGTCACCGACCACGGTTGGCCGCCACCGGCGGTGATCCCGCTGGTGCTGGCCATCGGCGCGGCGCTCGGTTTCGCGATGGGCTGCATCATCCACCACTTCGAGATCCAGCCGTTCATCGTGACGCTGGCCGGGATGTTCCTGGCCCGCGGGCTCTGCTACACGATCGGCACCGACTCGATCTCCATCACCGACGAGACCTACACCGCCCTCGCGCAGGCCCGCGTCGATCTGCCGGGAGGCATGTTCGTCTCGCCGAGCGTGGTCATCGCGCTGGTGGTCGTCCTCGTCGCGGCCTACGTGCTGCATTACACCCGCCTGGGGCGCGGCGTGTACGCGACCGGCGGCAGCGAGCAGTCGGCGCTGCTCATGGGCCTGCCGGTGGCCAGGACCAAGATCGTGGTCTACACGATCAGCGGTTTCTGCTCGGCGCTCGGCGGTGTGCTGCTCTCCCTCTACATGCTGTCGGGGTACGGTCTGCACGCGGTCGGCATGGAGCTGGACGCGATCGCCGCGGTCGTCATCGGCGGCACGCTCCTGACCGGAGGCTCGGGCTACCTGTTCGGCACCGTGCTGGGCGTGCTCGTCCTGGGCCTGATCCAGACGATCATCAGCTTCGAGGGCACGCTCAGCTCCTGGTGGACCAAGATCTTCATTGGCCTGCTCCTGCTGGTCTTCATCCTGTTGCAGCGCCTCATCTCGGTGCGCCGTACCTAGATCGCTCTGTGGTGCGGCGGCTCCGCACTTTGATCACTGGAGTTTTTGTGAACGCTAACAAGGATCGCTACGTGGTCGGTGTCGACTTCGGCACGCTGTCGGGCCGCGCCGTCGTGGTACGGATCGGCGACGGCGCCGAGGTCGGCAGCGCCGTCCACGAGTACGCGCACCGCGTGATCGAGGATCGGCTGCCCGGCACCGACGTACGCCTCGGCGCGGACTGGGCGCTGCAGTCACCGCAGGACTGGCGCGACGTGCTGCGCAAGGCGGTGCCGCGGGCGCTGGCCGCCTCGGGGGTCCCCGCGTCACAGATCGTCGGCATCGGCACCGACTTCACCGCCTGCACCGTGCTGCCCGCCACCGCCGAGGGCCTGCCCCTGTGCGAACTTCCGGAGCTCGCGGACCGCCCGCACGCCTGGCCGAAACTGTGGAAGCACCACGCGGCACAATCGCACGCCGACCGGATCAACGCCGTCGCCGGGCGGCGGGGCGAGAGTTGGCTTCCCCGTTACGGCGGCAGGATCTCCTCCGAGTGGGAGTTCGCCAAGGGCCTGCAGGTCCTCGAGGAGGACCCGGAGGTGTACGGCAGGGCCGACCGCTGGATCGAGGCAGCCGACTGGATCGTCTGGGAGCTGACCGGCGCGGAGACCCGCAACGTCTGCACCGCCGGTTACAAGGGCATCCACCAGGACGGCGCCTATCCCACCGAAGACTTCCTGGCCGAGCTCAATCCCGCCTTCGCCGGTTTCGCCGGCAAGCTCGGCCGGGAACCGGTTCCACTCGGCGGCCTCGCCGGTCGGCTGACCGCGCGGGCCGCCGGGTGGACCGGACTGCCCGAGGGCATCGCGGTCGCGGTCGGCAACGTCGACGCGCACGTCACGGCCGTCGCCGCGGACGCGGTGCGGCCCGGGCAGATGGTCGCCATCATGGGTACCTCGACCTGCCACGTGATGCCCTCCGACCGGCTCGCCGAGGTGCCGGGAATGTGTGGTGTGGTCCGCGACGGCATCGTGCCGGGGCTGTGGGGCTACGAGGCGGGCCAGTCCGGCGTCGGCGACATCTTCGCGTGGTTCGTCGAGACCTCCGTACCCGCCTCCTACGTGCGGGAGGCCGACAGGCGCGGTCTCACCGTGCACGAACACCTCACCGAGCTGGCCGCCGGGCAGGAGGTCGGCGGGCACGGGCTGGTCGCCCTCGACTGGCACAACGGCAACCGCTCGGTGCTGGTCGACCATGACCTCTCCGGCGTGATCGTCGGCCAGACGCTCGCGACCAGGCCCGAGGAGACCTACCGGGCGCTCATCGAGGCCACCGCGTTCGGCGCCCGAGTGATCGTGGAGGCGTTCGAGGCCGCCGGGGTGGCCGTGGAGGAGTTCGTCGTCGCCGGTGGGCTGCTGAAGAACCGGTTCCTCATGCAGGTCTACGCCGACGTGCTGCGCCGCCCGCTGTCGGTGATCGGCTCCGACCAGGGCCCGGCGCTCGGCTCGGCGATCCACGCGGCGGTCGCCGCCGGCGCCCACGAAGACGTCACCGCGGCCGCCGCGGCGATGGGCAAGCGCACCGAGGCCGCCTATGTGCCCGACAGCGGGCGGGCCGACGCCTACGACCGGCTGTACGCCGAATACCGCATCCTGCACGACCACTTCGCGGACGGTGCGATGCTGCACCGGCTCCGCGCCATTCGTAACGAGGTGACCGGATGAGAGAGATCGTCTGCGCACTGCACCGGGAGCTGGTGCGCAACAACCTGATCGCCTGGACCGCGGGGAACGTCTCGGGAAGGGTGCCCGGCGAGGAACTGTTCGTCATCAAGCCGAGCGGCGTCTCCTACGACGACCTGACCCCCGAGTCGATGGTCGTCTGCGACCTGGAGGGCGACCTCGTCGAAGGCGAGCTGTCGCCGTCCAGCGACACGGCCGCGCACGCCTACATCTACCGGCACATGCCCGAGGTGAACGGGGTGGTGCACACCCACTCGACCTACGCCTCCGCCTGGGCGGCACGCGGTGAGCCGATCCCGTGCGTGCTGACCGCGATGGCCGACGAGTTCGGTGGCGAGATCCCGGTGGGCCCCTTCGCGCTGATCGGCGACGACGACATCGGCAAGGGGGTCGTCGCGACCTTGGACGGCCACCGTTCCCCGGCGGTCCTCATGCGCAACCACGGGGTCTTCACCGTCGGCGACTCCCCGAAGGCGGCGGTGAAGGCCGCCGTCATGTGCGAGGACGTCGCCCGCACCGTGCACGTCTCCCGTCAGCTCGGCGAGCCGCTGCCGATCCCCCAGGGCGACATCGACCGCTTGTACCACCGTTACCAGCATGTTTACGGGCAAAGGAGTCAGCGTTGAAAGTCTGGTTCATCACCGGAAGTCAGGGACTCTACGGCGAGGACACCCTGCGCCAGGTGGCCGAGCAGTCCCGGCGGATCGCCACAGCCCTCGACGAGGCACTCGCCTTCGAGGTGGAGTGGAAGCCGGTGCTCACCGACGCCGCGGCGATCCGCCGGATCTGCCTGGAGGCGAACTCCTCCGACGAGTGCATCGGGCTGATCGCGTGGATGCACACCTTCTCCCCGGCCAAGATGTGGATCGCCGGCCTGGACGCCCTACGCAAGCCGCTGCTGCACCTGCACACCCAGGCCGACCTGGAACTGCCGTGGGGCTCCATCGACATGGACTTCATGAACCTGAACCAGGCGGCGCACGGTGACCGCGAGTTCGGCTACATCCAGTCCAGACTCGGTGTGCCCCGCAAGACCGTGGCCGGGCACGTGAGCGATCCGTCCGTGACGGCGCGCGTCGGCGCCTGGACGCGGGCCGCGGCGGGAAGGGCCGAGGTGGGCTCCCTGCGGCTGGCCAGGTTCGGCGACAACATGCGCGACGTGGCCGTCACCGAGGGCGACAAGGTCGAGGCGCAGCTGCGCTTCGGCGTGTCGGTCAACACCTACGGCGTCAACGACCTGGTGGACGCGGTCGGCGACGCCTCCGACGCCGAGGTCACCGCGCTGGTCAAGGAGTACGAGGACCTGTTCGAGGTCGCGCCCCGGTTGCGCGCCGGCGGCGAGCGGCACGACTCGCTCCGCTACGCCGGACGGATCGAGCTCGGCCTGCGCCACTTCCTGGAGGACGGTGGTTTCAAGGCGTTCACCACCAACTTCGAAGACCTCGGCGGGCTGCGGCAGCTGCCCGGCCTGGCCGTACAGCGGCTGATGGCCGACGGCTACGGCTTCGGCGGCGAGGGCGACTGGAAGACCTCGGTACTGCTGCGCACGCTGAAGGTGATGTCGGCCGGACTGCCGGGCGGCACCTCGTTCATGGAGGACTACACCTACCACCTGACGCCGGGACAGGAGGTCATCCTCGGCGCGCACATGCTGGAGGTCTGCCCGACGATCGCCGCGGGCACCCCGTCGTGCGAGATCCACCCGCTCGGCATCGGCGGCCGTGAGGACCCGGTCCGGCTGGTGTTCGACGCCGAGCCCGGCCCCGCCGTCGTCGTCGGCCTGGCCGACATGGGCGAGCGGTTCCGGTTGGTCGCCAACGAGATCGACGTGGTGACCCCGGCCGAGCCGCTGCCGAACCTGCCCGTGGCCAGGGCGGTCTGGAAGCCGCGGCCCGACCTGCGCACCTCCACCGAATCCTGGCTCATCGCCGGCGCCCCGCACCACACCGTTCTGTCGGCCGCGATCGGCGCCGAGGAGCTCACCGACTTCGCCGACATGCTCGGTGTCGAGCTGCTCGTCATCGACGCCGACACCACCTCACGGCAGTTCGCCAAGGAACTGCGCTGGAACCAGGCCTACCACCGCCTCGCTCGGGGATTCTGACGGCGCACCCGGTGCGTGACGGGGGCGAGCCCCCGTCCGCGTCCGGCGGTATGACCGGCCCTGTCGGGTTCACCGTGTGAACCGGCGCAGCAGGCGGGCGTCGGCCACGATCATCGATCTTCGAGAAAAGCGGTCATCTCGGTCTGGGTCTCCTCATCCGGCTCGGCGGCGGCCGCCTGCCGTACCCAGCTCATCGCCTCGTCCGGTACGGCCGACGCCGGCCAGGTGGTCAGCACGGTCAGGGCCGCGCGCCGGATCCGGGTGACCCGATTGCGCAACGCCACGTCGATCAGCGGCAACCCGACGCCGGGGAAGGCGCTCAACCCGCTCACGACGGACTCCAGGGCTCGGTCGGGAGCGCACTCCTCGCCCAGGCCGTAGTGATCGCCTGGACCGTTGGCCAGGTCGGGCAGGGAGAGGAGCCGTTCGGCCAGGTGGCTGAGCCGCCCGGCTTCCTGCGTGGTGGCGAGACGAATGGCGTGGTACCAGGTGAACTCGTCCAGCGGGTCGATCTCCAGGCGGGCGATGGCCTGCGGGACGACCGGCAGCCGCAGCCGTTCGGCCGCCCACAGCGCGTGGCCGAAATCGACATGGCGCGGATCGGTCAGGTGCGTCAGCACGAGGTCGCTCCACCGAGATTCGGCGGCGAGCGCCTCGTACCGATCACGGAGCCGCGCGATGTCGCCGGCCGGCCAGGGTACGTGGTCGCCGGGTTCGCGAAGGAAGGCCCGGATCGCCAGCAGGCTGTCCAGCCTTCCGAGCGTGGTCCGCCGGCCGGACAGGAGTTCGGCGAAGCGATGCATGGCCGGTACGGCGTCGGCGTAGTCGCTCATGTCCTCGGCCGGGCCGCCCATCGCCATGGCGGCCAGGATGTCCCCGCCACCGTCGAGCAGGGCGTCGTCGACGCCGGGTCCGAGAAGGGCGGAGTACAGGTCGCCGGTCGTGGCCGCGAGGTGGGCCAGATACCCGTTCATGATCCCGTTGCGGAAGCCGTCCCGCAGCAGCCAGGCCTTGATCTCCGGATCGTCGCAGTCCTTGAGCCGTTCCACCGCGTGGACGCGGCCCCAGTCCCGCACCCGGCGGGCCAGTTCGTACACGGCCCGCACCCGGTCGGGCTGGGTGCGCATGAGGGCGACCACCGCGTACAGCGTGAACTCCTCCAATGTGCCGAGCAGAAGCAGCAGGTCCCGGTCCCGCTCGTCCCCGCAGGCGCCGAGCAGCACAATGCCGATCTTGACGGTGTTGCGGCGGGTGCCGTACTCGGCCAGATGCCGTCCGACCTCGCGGACGCGGTCCTTGGGCAGCTGCCGCAGCCGGATCCGTTCGACGAGGTCGTCGGCGATGCCGAGCGCCGAGACGGTGGCGAGCCGGTCATGGAGCCGTGGGAGATCGTCCCGGGCGGGTTCGCCGGTGACGATCCTGCCGAGCAGGTCGGCGACCTCGGCGACGGCGTCGGCGTCGGGCCGGGTGCCGAAGTGGTGGCTTTCGATGCCGTCCATGACGACGCTGGTGATGATCAGTCCGCCGTCGGTGCGACGGGGTGGGTCATCGGGGAGTTCGTGGGCGTCCTCGGGCCAGGGGCCGGGCCCGTAGCGCAGGGACATCGCGAGCGCGTGCGCGAGAAAGGTGGGGCGATCGTCGACGGGGTCGTCGCCCGGCTTCCACGTGCCGGGGTTCATCGGCTGGGGCGGTGGCCGCCCTTCCCATAGATCATGCCCGCCATGATGACCCATCGTTGTCCGGGCCGCAATCGGTGCGCCGGGAAAACCCGTCGTGCGGTCGGAACCGGTCTGCGACACTCGGGCGGGTGAACCCGCCGATCATGCGTCTCAACCCCGCCCTCCTGCACTCCACTCCCGGATACAGCCATGTCACCGTGGTCGAGGCAGGCCGGACGGCGTATCTCGCCGGGCAGTGTCCGTTGGATCCGTCCGGTGTCCTGGTGGGGGAGGGCGACGTGACGGCCCAGGTCGATCAGATCGTGGCCAACGCGCTGGTCGCGCTGGGTGCCGTTGGCGCGCACCCCGATCAGGTCGTCCGATCGGTGATCTACGTGGTGAGCGACGACGCAGCAGCCCTGGCGACGGTCTGGCGGCACCTGACCGAATCGGCGCTGGGCGCGGCGTTCACCACCGCGAGCACGCTGCTGGGCGTCGCCCGGCTGGGGTTCACCGGGCAGCTCGTGGAAGTGGATCTCACCGCCGCGCTGCACGAGTGACCGGCCCCGCCTTCGCTGCCCCGTACCTGCGGACAACGGCATCGGGAACGTCGTCGAATTCCGTATCCGCTACCTGACACATTCGCCCAGAGCCCGGTCCTTCAGCTTCGCCGAAGCTCGGCCAGTGGTGTGCCCTGCAGCCATTTCGCGAGCTGATCGCGTTGAATGAGGATGAGCTTGGCCGCCCCGGCCTCGGCCAGCGCGTGCCGGGTGAGGCGGCTGGAGGTGACCAGAACGCCGGTGTGCCCAGCGAAGGTATGCGCCAGTGCGCCGAGGAAGTTGCGCACCTCCGGTGAGCCGACTGTCCCGGTGTAGCGCTTGCACTGGAACGCGAACAGCCGCCCGTCCGGGCCGATCGCGGTCACATCCACTCCCCTGTCGGCGGTCCTGCCGACCTCCTGAACGTCGCGGAAGCCATCGCGGCGTAGCAGCGCGGCCGTCAGTTTCTCAAAGTCGGTGCCGGACAGCAGATCGACCCTGGACAGCTCCTGGTGGGCGGCCAGCCACTGCTGCTGTCGCCGTGCCACTTCACGTGCCCTGGCCAAGAGGAAGGCTGCGGTCGTGATGAGCGCCAGCACGGCCGTCGCGATCAGATAGGGCCAGTAGGCGAAGACGAATCCCAGCACCAGCTTTCCCACCACGATGACCCCGACGATCCCGATCGCCCAAGTGACCAGGTTGATCTCGCGGCCTCTCCGCGACCTGCGTTTGCGCCGACCTGCCATCATCCGGCTCCCTCGCCATGACGGTGATGAGCGTCAGTGTGAGCCGCACCACCGACAAAATCATGCTGGCGTCTCCTGCGCTGCGTTCGCGAAAGCGAAAATCCCAGGCCGCAGATCTGAGGGCGTCGACCGGGTCCGCTTCGGGCCTTCGAAGGTCGTTTCAAAGCATTCAGGGCGTGTGTAAGCCCGCGCGATGCATTCGCCGGCCGCGAGGCGCTCAGTCGCGGTAGGCGGCCGTCGCGATCTGGACGAACGACCGGATCAGCGGGTTCGCGTCGCCCTCGTTCCACGCCGCCACCACGCGGCTCGGCGCCATGTCGATCAGCGGTACCACGGTCAGCTCCTCGGGTGGGTCGTGCCCGAGTGGGGTCATCCCGACCGTGCCGTTCCAGAGCACGGCCTGAAGGCACTCCTGGACGGCGCGCACCACCGGACCCTCGCGAGGCTCGCCGCCGTTCCAGTACGACTGCCAGATCGGGTCGGTGCCGTCAGGGAACTGGAACCAACGCCGGTCGGCCAGGTCGGCCAGCTTCAAGCGGTCGCGGCGGGCCAGCGGGTCGTCGGCGCGCAGCACCGCACCCACCGGGTCGGCGCGCAGCTCGCGCACCGTCAGGCCGGTCTCGTCGAACGGCCCGCGGGTCAGGGCGATGTCGACCAGTCCGGCGCGCAGCCCGCAAGTCGGATCGGTCAGGTCGGTCTCGCGGATGCGGACCTCGACGCCCGGGTGCCGCCGGCGGTACGCGGCGGCCAACCGCGTCGCGCCCCGGTCAGTGCTGTCGCCCAGGATGCCGACGGTGATGGTCGCGGCGCCGGCCGCCGCGGCCACGCGCACGCGTACCCGGTCGGCCTGGTCGAGCAGGGTACGCGCCTCGTCCAGCAGTGCCGCCCCAGCCGGGGTGAGCGTGACGCCTACGGCGGAGCGGTGCAGCAGAACGGCACCGAGGTCGGTCTCCAGGTGCTTGATCGCCCGGCTCAGAGGTGGCTGGCTCATGTGCAGCCGGGCGGCGGCCCGGCCGAAGTGGAGCTCCTCGGCGACGGCCACGAAATAGCGCAGCGTGCGTAGCTCCATGATCGGCGACGATACCCGTACGGTATCGAGACCACCTAATCGGTCTTGGACGGCCGCAGTGCCCGGGCGGTGGAATCGGAGCATGATCGACGAACCGATGACCGACGAACCGATGACCGACCCCGCCGTGCAGGTTGCCGGCGCCCGGGAGATCGCCCCCGACCTGATGGTGATCCCGAACCACCGGGTCGCGCTGGTACCCAACATCGGCATCATCGGCGGTACGCGGGCCGTACTGGTCGTCGAGACGGGCATCGGCGTCGCCAACGCCGAGCAGGTCCTCACCTTCGCCTCCGAGGTGGCGAAGGGCCGTCGGTTGTACCTGACCACGACGCACTTCCACCCCGAGCACGCTTTCGGCGCGCAGGTGTTCGCCGGCCAGGCCACCTACCTGGTCAACCGCGCCCAGGCGGACGACCTGAAGACGAAGGGACCGGGCTACCTGGAGATGTTCCGGGGCTTCGGCGGGCCGATCGCCCGCCGCCTCGACGGCGTCCGGTTGCCCATCCCTGATGTGGTCTACGACGACGGCTACGACCTGGACCTCGGCGGCCGGACCGTACGGCTGCGGCCTACCGGCAGGGGCCACACGAAGGGCGACCAGGTGGTCGAGGTGCCGGACGCCGGCGTGCTGTTCACCGGGGATCTTGCCGAGACCGGGCAGTTCGCCATCTTCCCGTGGTTTCCGCCGTACGACACGGACGTCTCCGGCGTGCGCTGGCTGGCGGTGATGGACCGGCTGGCCGCCACCGGACCCCGGGTGGTGGTTCCCGGTCACGGTGACCTCGGCGGCCCGCAGGTGCTCGCCGAGGTCCGCGACTATCTGTGCGAGCTACGCGACGAGACCTGGCGGCGGCGTGACTCCGCGATGGGCGAGGCCGAGATCGTCGCCGAGGTGCGGACGTTGCTGATCGAGCGGCATCCCGAGTGGGTCGGCCAGGAGTGGATCGAGCGGGGCGTCGGGTGCCTGTGCACCGAGCATGCCGCATGACCCCTCCTCCCGCCATGTCTGAACGATGTATAGGCCGGCGTCCTCGTCGAACTGCGGGCCAGAGCCGATGCGATCGGCGAGGTGGCGTGGGAGGTAAGCGTCGATTCTCCTGGCCGAACGGCCGTGAAAACAGAAAATCCCAGGTCGATGACCTGGGATCGCTGTGGTGGACGATACAGGGATTGAACCTGTGACCTCTTCCGTGTCAGGGAAGCGCTCTCCCGCTGAGCTAATCGTCCTCGCATGAAACACAAGAGGTGGAGACGGGATTTGAACCCGTGTACACGGCTTTGCAGGCCGTTGCCTCGCCTCTCGGCCACTCCACCGGAGTGAGAGCCCGAAGGCCCTTCGAGCGGAAGACGGGATTCGAACCCGCGACCCTCACCTTGGCAAGGTGATGCTCTACCACTGAGCCACTTCCGCGTGTTTTCGCCGGGTGTTTCCCCTGCGGCAACGAGAGAACTCTAGCGGGTTTTCCGAGTGGTTGCGTAACCGTCGGTCAGCCGGGGAGGCGCAGACGGCGGGTGACCCCCCGTTCCACGGCGGGGAGCGTGAGGAAGATCTCCAGGATCCGGGTGAGGCGGTGCACCTCGATGCGGTGGAAGGCGGGGCCGTCGGCGCGGGCCAGCAGGAAGGTCAGCGCCAGCGGAGGCAGGGGCGCGGAGATCACGTGGAGGCCGGAGTCGAGGGTGGTGGCCGTCGGGCGTCCCGGGGTGTCGGCGGGGAAGGGGACCTCCGCGGGGGCGCGCCAGCTGGAGTGCACCACCGTGCGCGGGTCGTCCTCCGTTCCGGCCGCCGCCCAGTCGGCGCTGAACAGCACCGGCATGGAGTCGAGCAGCGTGGCCAGCGCGCGGTCGCCCGCCGTGGTGATGTATTTGAGGATCTCCAGCTCGGGGTAGGTGCCCGGCGCCTCCCGCGTGCCCCACACGCCCTCGACGGTCACCCCCGGGATGCTCTGCAGCCCCTCCACCAGCGTCTCCCGGGGCGCGGAGTCCGGCCAGTAGACGGTGATGTCGTCGACCGCCCGGCCCTCGCCGCGCTCCAGCACGACGAGCTGGGTGATGTCGGCTCCGGCGGAGCCGAGGACATGGGTGATTCTGCTCAGGGAGCCCGGCTGGTCGGGCAATGCGATCCGTAGTCGCAGAAGCATCCATGGCCTCCGGTGTCACGTCTGGCTACGCCAAGGACAACCCTACCCAGCGGCGATTCGTCCCGCCGCGCCCCGTACGGTAGAAACAACCAGGTGGAGTCGTTGAAGCTGGGATCGCTCGAGGTCTGGCCCCCCGTCGTCCTCGCGCCCATGGCGGGGATCACCAACGCGCCCTTCCGGACCCTCTGCCGTGAGCAGGGCGGCGGGCTGTTCGTCTGCGAGATGATCACGACGCGGGCGCTGGTGGAACGCAACGCCAAGACGCTCAAGATGATCCGGTTCGACCCGTCGGAGCGGCCCCGCAGCATCCAGCTCTACGGGGTCGACCCGGTGACCGTCGGCAGGGCCGTCCGGATGATCGCCGAGGAGGACCTGGCCGATCACGTCGACCTCAACTTCGGCTGCCCGGTGCCCAAGGTGACCCGGCGCGGCGGCGGCTCCGCCCTGCCGTACAAGCGGAACCTGCTGCGGGCCATCCTGCGCGAGGCCGTGCGCAACGCCGGGACGCTGCCGGTGACCATGAAGATGCGCAAGGGCATCGACGACGACCACCTGACCTACCTGGACGCCGGGCGCATCGCCGTGGAGGAGGGCGTCGCCGCGGTCGCGCTGCACGGCCGCACCGCTGTCCAGCACTACGGCGGGACCGCCGACTGGCAGGCCATCGCGCGGCTCAAGGAAGCGGTGACCGACATCCCGGTGCTCGGCAACGGCGACATCTGGAGCGCCGCCGACGCGCTGCGGATGATGGCCGAGACCGGCTGCGACGGCGTCGTCGTGGGCCGGGGCTGCCTGGGGCGCCCGTGGCTCTTCAGGGACCTGGCGGCCGCGTGCGAGGGCGGCGAGGAGCGCGTCCGGCCTCTGCTGGGAGAGGTCGCCGCGACCATGGACCGGCACGCCACGCTGCTGGCCGAGTGTTTCGGCAGCGAGCAGCACGCCGTCGCCGACTTCCGCAAGCACGTCGGCTGGTATCTCAAGGGCTTCACCGTCGGGGCCGACCTCCGACGGCGCCTGGCCACCTCCGAGACCCTCGCCGGTCTGAGGGAGGGCCTGGCCGAGCTCGACCCGGTCCAGCCCTGGCCCGACGGCGCGGACGCGCCGCGCGGCAAGACCCATCCGCGCGACCGGGTCCACCTGCCCGTCGGCTGGCTGGACGACCCCTACGACCTCGCGGTCCCCGGCGCCGAGGCCGAACTCGACACCTCCGGCGGCTGAGAGTCCTCGCCCCGTCCGGGGCGCTCGCCATCGCACACGCCGGTACTCCGCGCGCTCGCCATCGCACGCGCCGGTACTCCGTGCGCCGGCCCGGCCCGCGCGGCCCCGCGATCGGCCCCCGTAATCGCGATGAGAACGTGATCCATTCCTGACAGATGATCGTCAGATTGTGGGTAACTTCCCGTCAGGGATCGGCGGCTCACACGTGGGGACGGCGCTTGACGGAGACCACATCACCGGATGACCTGATCGCCGAGTTCGACGCGGAGCGGCCCGCCCGGCGTCTGTCCGGCCGCGTGGCGGGAGCCGTCACCGCGGTCGCCCTCGGACTGTCGCTCTACGCCCTCTACTGGGCCTTCCGCCCAGGTCCCGTGCTGCCGTACCGCATGGTCTTCCTCGCGGTCGTGCTGCCGCTCACCTTCGTCTGCTACAAGCCGGGACGGCGGGGCGGCGATCGTCCAGGCGCCGTCGACTGGGCGCTGGCCGGACTGTCGCTGACGGCCTGCCTCTACCCGCTGGCCGTCTTCGACGAGTTCATCCGCAGGGCGTTCGACCCGACGGCCCTCGACGTGGCGGCGGGCGCGGTCATCTCACTGCTGGTGCTGGAGGCCTGCCGGCGCACCGTCGGCTGGATCCTGCCCGCGGTCTGCCTGGCGTTCATCGCCTACGCCTACTACGGCGGCTACCTGCCCTTCGGCTGGGTCATCGGGCACCGCGGCTACGACATCGACCGGATCATCGCCTCGTTCGTGATGGGCACCGACGGCGTGTACGGCGTGCCGCTCGACGTGGCGGCCACCTACATCATCCTGTTCACGATCTACGGGGCGGTCCTCGACCGCTCGGGCGCGGGCAGGTTCTTCGTGGACGTCTCCCTGGCCGCCTTCCGCCGTTCGCGCTCTGCGCCGGGCCGTACGGTCACCCTCGCCGGATTCCTGCTGGGCACGGTCAGCGGCTCGGGCGTCGCGACGACGGTGAGCGTGGGCAGCGTCGCCTGGCCGATCCTGCGCAGGGCGGGCTACCCCCGCGAGCAGGGCGGAGGAGTGCTCGCCGCGGCGGGCATCGGCGCGATCCTGTCGCCGCCCACGCTGGGCGCGGCGGCGTTCATCATCGCCGAATACATGAGGGTCAGTTATCTCACCGTGCTGGTCTACGCCCTGATCCCCACGGTCCTGTACTACCTGGGCGTCTGCCTGGCCATCGAGATCGACGCCCGCAAGTACGGCACGCGGCCGGTCGAGGTGGACGCGCCGAGGTTCTGGCCGCTGCTGAGGCGCTACGGCTACCACTTCAGCTCGCTGTTCGTCATCGTCGTCCTGATGGCCCTGGGGCAGTCGCCGTTCCGGGCGGTGGTGTACGCCACGCTGCTGGCCCTGGCGCTCTCCTTCCTGGACGCCGGCCACCGGCTCACCCCCCGCGAGACGGCGAAGGCGCTGGCCGCCGGGACGGTGGGGATCCTGCCGGTCGCGGTCACCTGCGCCGCCGCCGGGACGATCGTCGCCGTCGTCACGCTCACCGGGCTCGGCCTCAAGGCGAGCTCGCTGATCGTCGGGGCCTCGGGCGGCGTCCTGCTCGTCACCGCGCTGTTGTGCGCGCTGGCGGTGCTCGTGCTCGGCCTCGCGGTACCGGTGACGGCGTCGTTCGTCATCGCGGCGGTCGTGATCGGGCCCGCGCTGACGGACCTGGGGGTCAGCCAGGCCGAGGCCTACATGTTCATCTTCTACTACGCGGTGCTGTCGGAGGTCAGCCCGCCCACGGCGCTGTCGGCCTTCGCGGCCTCGGCCATCACCGGCGGCAACGCCTACCGGACCATGATGGCCACCTGGAAGTACACGCTGCCCGCCTTCCTGGTCCCGTTCGCCTTCGTGCTGACCCCGGCCGGTTCGGCGCTGCTCGCCCAGGGGCCGGTGGGGGAGATCCTCCTGACCACGGCGGTCTCGGCGCTCGCGGTGGCGGCGCTGGCCGCCACCACCGGCGGCTGGCTGGCCGGCCCCGCGAGTGCGGCCGAGCGGGCCCTGTGCGGGGTGGCCGCCGTCCTGCTGCTGTTCCTGTCGCCGGTCCCGGTTCTCGTCGGGGCGGGCGTCCTGACCCTCGCCATCGCACTGCACCTGGTTACGCGCAAACGGAAGGCACGATCATGACCATCAAACGTGTGGCGGTCCTGCTGGCGGCCGGAGCGCTGCTACTCGGCGGCTGCGGCGGCGACCGGTCCGCGGAGCAGGGCGCGGACCGCAGCACGGCGGGCAAGCGGCTGTCGATCGCCACCGGCAACACCACCGGCGTCTACTACGTCCTGGGCGGCGGCCTGGCCGACCAGATCGGCAAGAACATCCCCGGCTACCAGGCGACGGCCGAGGCGACCGGCGCCTCGGTGGAGAACATCCAGCGGGTCGTCAGGGGCGACTCCGACATCGCCTTCACCCTCGCCGACTCCGCCGCCGACGCGGTCGCCGGCAAGGGCTCCTTCACCTCTCCCCAGCCGATCCGCGCGATCGCCCGCCTGTACGACAACTACACCCAGGTCGTCGCCACCACCGGGTCGGGCGTGAAGTCCGTCGCCGATCTCCGGGGCAAGCGGGTCTCCACCGGGTCACCGAACTCCGGCACCGAGGTCATCGCACTGCGCCTGCTGCGGGCGGCCGGCCTCGACCCGGACAAGGACGTCAGCCGCCAGTCGCTGGGCCTGCCCGAGAGCGTGCAGGGCATCAAGGACGGCAACCTCGACGCCCTGGTCTGGTCCGGGGGGCTGCCCACCCCCGGCATCACCGACCTCGTGACCACGCTCAAGGGCGAGGTCGCCTTCGTCCCGCTGGATGCCGTGCTGGCCTCCGTCCGGCGCGAGCACGGCGAGGTCTATGCTCGCGGCACGATCGCCAAGGACGTCTACGCCACCCCGGCCGACGTGTCCACGATCGCCGTGCCCAACCTGCTCGTGGTGAACGAGAAGATGGATCCCGTCCTCGCGGGAAACCTCGCCAGGCTGCTCCTCGACCACAGGGCCGACCTGGCGAAGATCCACCCCGCCGCCGGAGGTATCACCCGGGAGAACGCCCCCAGGACCGATCCCGTCCCCCTCCACGACGGCGCGAAGCACTACTACGGCTGACCCAGGTCGCGGCGGAGATATTCGGCGGTGAAGGAGCCCTTCGCGTCGAGGAGCTGCAGGGGTGTGCCCTCGAACACGACGCTTCCGCCCTGGTCGCCGCCGTCGGGGCCGAGATCGATGATCCAGTCGGCTTTCTTGACGACGTCGAGGTTGTGCTCGATGGTGATGACGGAGTTCCCGCCGTCCACCAGGCTGTCCATGATGGCCAGCAGATGCTGGACGTCCGACATGTGCAGTCCGGTGGTGGGCTCGTCCATCACGTAGACGGCGCCGGTCTTGTGGAGCTCGCCGGCGAGTTTGATCCGCTGGCACTCGCCGCCGGACAGGCTGTTCAGCGGCTGGCCGAGTTTGAGGTAGCCAAGGCCCACCTCGTTGACCGCGCGCAGGACGCGTGAGGGCTTCGGCTCGGTGAAGAACCCCGCCGCCTCGGCCGCCGTCATCTCCAGCACGTCGAGAACGGACCTGCCGCGCAGGGTGTGCCGGAGCACCTCCTCCCGGAACCGCCGCCCCTGGCAGGTCTCGCACGTCGACGTGACGCCGTCCATGAACGCCAGGTCGGTGTAGATGAGCCCCAGACCCTGGCACTGCGGGCAGGCGCCCTTGGAGTTGAAGCTGAACAGCGCGGGGCTGACGCCGCCGGCGGCGGCGAACAGCTTGCGGATCTCGTCCATCAGCCCGGTGTAGGTGGCCGGATTCGACCGGATCGACCGGCTGACCGCCGACTGGTCGATGACCACCGCGTCCGGGTGCCGCGTCAGGAACACCTCGTTGACGAGCGTGCTCTTGCCCGACCCGGCCACTCCCGTGACCACGGTGAGCACGCCGGTGGGGAAGGCGACCGTGACGTCCTTCAGGTTGCGCGCGGTGGCACCGGTGACGGTCAGCGCGCCGGTCGGCTCGCGGAACCCCGTCTTGAGCGGCTGGTTGTCGCGCATGTGCCGGCCGGTGAGCGTGCCCGCCCGGTGCAGGCCGGCCACGCCCCCCTCGTAGACGATCTCGCCGCCGTGCGATCCCGCGCGCGGTCCGACGTCCACCACGTGATCGGCGATCTCGATGACGTCACGGTCGTGCTCGACCACGAGCACGGTGTTGCCCTTGTCGCGCAGTTCGCGCAGCAGGTCGTTCATGCGGGTCACGTCTCGCGGGTGCAGGCCGATGGTCGGCTCGTCGAAGATGTAGGTCATGTCGGTCAGGCTGCTGCCCAGGTGTTTGACCATCTTGATCCGCTGCGACTCCCCGCCGGAGAGGGTGAGCGTGGGCCGGTCCAGGCTGAGATAGCCCAGGCCGATGGTGACCAGGTGCCGCAGCCTGGCCACGATCGCCGGGACCAGCGTCACCGCGACCGGGCGGTCGATCCCGGCGACCACGTCCACCAGGTGCCGGACCTCCATCGCGGCCATCTCGGCGATGTTGCGGCCGTCGATCCGGCAGGCCAGCGCCGCCTGGTTGAGCCTGGCCCCTGCGCACAGCGGGCAGGCCTGCGTGGAGACGAACTCCATCAGCGCGTCTCGGTTGGACTTGGTGTCGATGTCCTTTTTGATGTAGAGCCGGTCGAACTTGTGGATCACCCCCTCGTAGCCCTGGTGCACCGGGCCGCCCTGCGTCTCGAACGGGACGTCCGGCCCGCTGCCGCGCAGCAGCGTCTCCCATTCGGCCTCGGTGTAGTCCTTCAGCGGCTTGTCGTTGTCGAACAGCCCCGAGTGGGTGTAGGTCTTCCAGTACCACGAGCCGACGCGGAAGTTCGGCAGCAGGATCGCGCCCTCGTTCAGTGACTTCGACCGGTCCAGGGCCAAGCCGACGTCCAGCGCCATCTTCCGTCCCACGCCCTCGCACTCCGGGCACATCCCCGCCGGGTCGTTGAAGGAGAAGGCGTTGGAGTAGCCGGCGAACGGCGTGCCGGCCCGGGAGTAGAGCAACCGCAGCAGGGAGTAGATGTCGGTGATCGTGCCGACGGTGGAGCGGGAGTTGCCGCCGATGCGCTGCTGGCCGATGACGACCGCGGCCGAGAGGTTCTCGATGCCGTCGGCGTCCGGCTGGCCGTACTTGGGCAGGCGGTTGCGGACGAAGGTGGTGAAGGTCTCGTTGAGCTGCCGCTGCGACTCGGCGGCGATCGTGTCGAAGACGATGGACGACTTGCCCGATCCCGAGACCCCGGTGAAGACCGTGATCTGCTTCTTCGGGATCTTCAGCGAGATGTTCTTGAGATTGTTCTCACGGGCGCCCGTTATCTCGATGTGGCTCATGAACCCGACGCTAGCCACGGTTTAGGCCAGTTTCCGGCCGCAACCGGTGGCATCGTGGAAACCATGGCAGACACCACGGCACGGGTGCTTCGACTGCTGTCCCTGCTCCAGGCGCACCGGGAGTGGCCGGGGCCCGAGCTCGCCGAGCGCCTGGAGGTCAGCCCGCGCACGCTGCGCCGGGACATCGACCGGCTGCGCGAGCTGGGTTACCCGGTGCACGCGACGACCGGCCCGGCCGGGGGATACCGGCTGGAGGCGGGGGCGGCGATGCCGCCGCTGCTGCTCGACGACGAGGAGGCCGTGGCCATCGCGGTGGGCCTGCGCACGGCGGCGAGCGGATCGGTGACGGGGATCGAGGAGACCTCGGTGCGCGCGCTGGCCAAGCTGGAGCAGGTGCTGCCCTCCCGGCTGCGCCGCCGGGTCAACACCCTGCAGACCCAGACCGTGGCGGTGCGCGGCCGGCAGCCGACCGTCGATCCCGGCACCCTGACGCTCCTGGCGCAGGCGAGCCGGGACCGTGAGCGGCTGCGCTTCGGCTACCGGCGGCGTGACGGCACCCAGACCGCCCGTCTGGTCGAGCCGTACCGGCTGGCCTCCACCGGGCGGCGCTGGTATCTCGTCGCGTGGGACACCGACCGGCGGGACTGGCGGACCTTCCGGGTGGACCGGCTGACCTCGCCGCTGGCCACCGGGATGCGCTTCGGCCCGCGCGAGCCGCCGCCCGGCTATGTGGAGGAGTCCGTGGTCGCCCCCTTCAGCCGTTACCGTGCCGTGGTGACCGTGCACGCCCCCCTGGTCGTGGTCGCCGAACGGTTCTCCGGGCCCGGCTGGGTGCTGGAGGCGCTGGACGAGCGCAGCTGCCTGCTGCGCACCGGCGGTGACTCCCTGGAGTGGCTGGTCTTCTCCGTCGGGCTGCTCGGTCTGGACTTCACCGTCCACGAGCCGCCCGAGCTGGTCGACCACATCCGGGTGCTGATCGCCCGGCTTCAGGCGTCGACGGAGCCGCCGCTGCGCCAGTAGACATTGTTCTCCCGGCTCAACAGCCCGTCGTCGACCAGGTATCGGCGCAGCGCGGCGTAGTCGTCGTGGAAGGCGCGCAGCGCGGTGTCGACGTCCTTCTCCGGGTAGCGGATCCCGGGCTCGAAGACCTGGGCGATGTAGTTCAGCACGACGAGTTGCTTGTCCCGTTTAGTGGGAATCGCCCGAAGTCGCCCCTCGACGAGAAAGGACTGCAGCACCTTCTCCTCCGGGGAGACCGGGACGGCGGGCTTGGCCGTGGCGTGCAGCAACTCGCGGAACCGCTCCCGCCGCACCTGCCACGCGCCGTCGTCGTCCCGTACGGCCAGCCCGCCGCGTTCCAGCCGGTCCAGCGCCCGTCTGGCCGCGTCCCTGTCCAAACCGGCCTCCTCGGGGCCGCCGCTCAGCACCAGCGCCGCCAGCACCCGTAACGTGTCCTCCTGGTAGAGCAGGCCCAGCACCTGCCTGATCGCGTCATCGCTCATGCCTTCCATTCTGTCGGTCCCGCCGGGTGCCTTCGCTCTGTCGGTCCCGCCGGGTGCCTTCGCGCCGTGGACGCTCACGGCGCGGACGGGGCCCCGGCCCGGGTCGCGGGTGGACGCGTCCGGGCCGGCTTCCGTGGGGTCAGAGGCGGTTCAGGCCGATGACGTGGACCACGGCGCGGCCCTCCTCGTCGGAGGCGGCCAGGTCCACCTGGGCGTCGAGGCCCCAGTCGCCGTCGCCCGCCGGATCGGCGATGACCTGACGGACCCGCCAGAACTCCTTCTCCTCCTCGATCCGCAGCAGGCCCGGACCCCGGGCGTCCGGGCCGGTGCCGATCTCCTCGTGGTCGTCGTAGTAGGCGTCGAGGGCGGCGCCCCAGTCCACATCCGGTGCCAGCTCGGCCAGCTCCGTCTCCCTCTCCAGGGATGCCAGCTCGACCAGGCGGAACATCGCGTTGCGGACCAGCACCCGGAAGGCGCGGGTGTTGGCGGTGACCGGCTTGGTGGTCTCCTCCAGGGAGGGCGCCTCCAGCTCGCCGCTCGGGTTCTGCAGCTGCTCCCACTCGTCGAGGAGACTGGAGTCGACCTGACGCACCAGCTCGCCGAGCCACTCGATGAGGTCGATGAGATCCTCGGTCTTGAGATGCTCGGGGATGGTCCGCGACAGGGTGCGGTAGGCGTCGGCGAGGTAGCGCAGGACGGTGCCCTCGGACCGGGCCAGCTCGTAGAACTGGACGTAGTCGGCGAAGGTCATCGCCCGCTCGTACATGTCCCGCACGACGGTCTTGGGGCTGACGGTGTAGTCGCCGACCCAGGGATGGCCGCGCCGGTAGGTCTCGTAGGCGCCCAGCAGCAGGTCGGCCAGCGGCATGGGATAGGTGACCTCGTTGAGGAGCTCCATCCGCTCCTCGTATTCGATGCCGTCGGCCTTCATCTGCGCCACGGCTTCGCCACGGGCCTTGTTGAGCTGCGCCGACAGGATCTGGCGCGGATCGTCGAGGATGGACTCGATGATCGAGACCATGTCCAGGGCGTAGTTCGGCGACTCCATGTCGAGCAGTTCGAGGCTGGCCAGCGCGAAGGTGGACAGTGCCTGGTTGAGCGCGAAGTCCTCCTGCAGGTCGACGGTCAGGCGGGCCATCCGGCCCTGCTCGTCGGGCTCGGCGAGCTTCTCCACCACGCCGCCGGCCAGCAGCGAGCGGTAGATCGCGATGGTCTGGCCGATGTGGCGCCGCTGCGACTTGCGGTCCTCGTGGTTGTCGGTGAGCAGGTGACGCATCGCCGAATAGCAGTCGCCCGGGCGGTTGATCACCGCGAGCAGCATCGCGTTGCTGACCTTGAACCGGGAGTTGAGCGGCTCGGGCTCGGCGCTCTGCAACTTCTCGAAGGTCTCCTCGCTCCAGCCGACGAAGCCCTCCGGCGGCTTCTTGCGGGCGTAACCGCGCCGCCGCTTGGGGTCGTCGCCGATCTTGGCCAGGGCCTTCTCGTTCTCGACGACGTGGTCGGGAGCCTGGCAGACGACGTAGCCGATGGTGTCGAAGCCGGCCCGGCCGGCCCGCCCGGCGATCTGGTGGAACTCGCGGGCGCGCAGCCGCCGGACCCGGTTGCCGTCGTATTTCGACAGGGCCGTGAACAGCACCGTCCTGATCGGCACGTTGACGCCGACGCCGAGCGTGTCGGTGCCGCAGATGACCTTCAGCAGGCCGGCCTGGGCGAGCCGCTCCACCAGGCGGCGGTATTTGGGGAGCATCCCGGCATGGTGCACGCCGATGCCGTGCCGTACGAGACGCGACAGCGCCCGGCCGAACTTGGTGGTGAAGCGGAAATTGCCGATGAGGGTGGCGATGGCCTCCTTCTCGGCCTTGGTGGACATGTTGATGCTCATCAGCGCCTGCGCCCGCTCCATGGCCGCGGCCTGGGTGAAGTGGACGACGTAGACGGGCGCCTGGTTGGTGGTGAGCATCTCCTCCAGGGTCTCGTGGAGGGGGGTGAGCCGGTAGGAGTAGACCAGCGGGACCGGGCGTTCGGCGTGCTTGACCACGGCGGTGGGCCTGCCGGTGCGCCGGGTCAGGTCCTCCTCGAAGCGGCTCACGTCGCCGAGGGTCGCCGACATCAGGACGAACTGCACGTTCGGCAGCTCCAGCAGCGGCACCTGCCAGGCCCAGCCACGGTCGGGCTCGGCGTAGAAGTGGAACTCGTCCATCACGACCTGGCCGATGTCGGCCTGGGCGCCGTCGCGCAGCGCGACGTTGGCGAGGATCTCGGCGGTGCAGCAGATGATCGGCGCACCGGGGTTCACGCTCGCGTCACCGGTCATCATGCCGACGTTCTCGGTGCCGAACAGCGCGCACAGGTCGAAGAACTTCTCCGACACCAGCGCCTTGATCGGCGCGGTGTAGAAGGTGCGCACGTCCCGGGTCAGCGCGGCGAAGTGCGCTCCGGCCGCCACCAGGCTCTTACCCGACCCGGTCGGGGTGGCCAGGATCAGGTTGTTTCCGGAGACGACCTCGATCAGCGCCTCCTCCTGCGCCGGATAGAGGGTGAGCCCCCGCTCGGAGTTCCACTCGACGAACGCGTCGAAGATGGCATCGGGGTCGGCGTCGATCTCTTCTGGCAGGCGATCTACAAGGCTCACCCTTCAATACTGCCGAAGAACTGACGGTGGTCGGACCGGCTCGGGCAACGGATGCGATCACATCTTGCACAGAATGGGTGACGCGGCGCATGGCTATCTGCTCAAATCACATCAAATTATGATCAAGAGGACTTGGCGGATGGTGCCGCAGACCGGGGCCGGGCCGCGGACCAGGTCAGCGCCCAGTCAGCGCCGAGTCATCGCCGGGCCGGCGCCGGGTCGGCACCGGGGCAATGCTGATCCGGCACCGGGGCGGCGCCGGGCCGGTGCCGGATCAGCGCCAGGGCCGCCAGCATCATCCCCGTAGCGAGCACCGGCGCCGGTCCCGGGACGAAACCGATCGCCGTGAGGATGAGCAGGCCCACCCCTGCCAGCGCCATGGCCGCCACGGTCCGTGCCATCCCCCCGCCGTACGGCGGGGCCTGCGCGGGCGTCTCGAACCGGGCGAGGCACCGCAGCAGCGGATACATGGCCAGGGCGAGCGCGAGCAGCCAGTGCGGCCAGCCCGACAGCCAGGCCGAGGAGCCCGGTCGCGGGGTGGAGACGCCCAGACCCACCACGACCACCGAGGTGACGACGAACATCGCGCTCATGTGCCACAGGTAGACGGTCATCATCCGCGGAGCCGCCCAGGCGAGCACCCGCGACACCCACGGCCACCGCGCGAAAGCCACGATCCACCGGCGCAGCGCCACCGCCAGCCCGATCTGGCCGATCGCCACCGCGAGCAGCGCGATCGTGGGCGGGGCCATGTTGGAGACGGCCGCTCCCGGCATCCCGATCATGCTGCCCGGATAGGGCCCGAAGGCCACCAGCGCCGCGGCCAGGCCGTACCCGGTCAGCGCCATGACCCACGGGCGGCCCAGGCGGCCGTCGGCGTAGAGGAAGCCGAGCTGGTGCACCGCCAGCCAGACCAGCCCGATGTTGAGGAACCCGATGGCGTCCAGGCCGCTGGCGAACCGGGCGACGTCCACCACGACGGCCCCCGCCATCAGCGCCGCCGGCACCCGCCAGCCGTAACGCATGTTGAGCCGGAGCATCGGCAGGGTCAGTGCCACCGCGACCAGGTAGATCGCCAGGAACCAGAGCAGCTGCCCGGCCAGGCGCGAGGCCGTGACCACCGGCTGCTGCGGCATGCCGGCGGCCAGCAGCAGGTGGGGCAGCGGCACCCACACCGCCGCCAGCGGCAGCACCGGCCAGGTCAGGCGGCGCAGCCGCACCGCCAGCCAGGCCGAAGCCGTGCCGCCGCGCCGTACCGAGCCGCGCCAGCCGATCGCGTTGGCCGCACCGCCCGCGAAGAAGACCAGCGGCATCACCTGGCTGATCCAGGTGATCATCCAGGCGCCACCGGTGGACAGCGCGTTGCCGGTGGAGATCCGGCCGTCGGCGAAGGACAGCACCGGCATGCTCCAGTGCTGCAGCACCACCAGGGCCATGCCGAACAGGCGCAGCACGTCGATGAACACATCACGTCCCGGCGGGGCCGTCTGACGGGGGACGGCCGTACGGACGGTCACGCGGGGGACGGCCGTACGGGCTGCCGGGCGGGAGATGACGGCGGTCATGGGAGGTCTCGATTCGTCGGGGGAGCGGTGCCTCGACCCTCCCGCGCGCGCCCCGTCCGGCGCAGTCACGCCCGCAGCAGTCTTCCGCTTCGGATCGCCCCCCTGTCCGGGGTAGTGCTGGCCCTACCCCGGCACGGTGGCGCACCGGGTCGAAGCGGACCCGCCGGGCTCGTAGCGTTGACGCCATGAGAACGCTCCTGCGCCGCATCGGCGCCGACACCCGCTACCTGATCGCGGGTTTCCCCATCGCCGTCGTCTTCTTCTGCCTGATGGTGACGGGTTTCGCCGCGGGGGTCGGCACGATGATCGTGTGGGTCGGCGTGCCGATCCTGGCGATGACGCTGCTGGTGGCGCGAGGCATGGCCGACATGGAGCGGCGGACGCTGCCCGAGGTGCTGGGCCGCGCGGTGCCCCGGCCCCGCTACCGGTCGGCTCCGGAGACGGCCGGCTGGTTCCGGCGGATGGCCAACCCGCTGACCAACGGGCAGTCGTGGCTCGACCTGCTCTACGGGATCGTGGCCTTCCCGATCTCCATCGTGACGTTCGTCTTCACCGTGGTCTGGTGGGCCGGGACGATCCTGGGCCTCACCTCCCCGCTCTACGGCTGGATCACCGCGAGCATCCCCGGCAACCACGGGCTGGCCTACCTGCTCGGGTTCGGCGACGAGGCGTGGATCGACGTGGTCGTCAACACCGTCATCGGCGTGCTGTTCGCGCTGACCCTTCCGGTGATCGTGCGCGGTGCCGCGCTGACCAAAGCAGGGCTGGGCCGGGCACTGCTGACCGGCGTCGCCGAGTTGCAGGAGCGCATCGACGATCTGTCCGAGAGCCGGGCCGCGGCGGTCTCGGCCGAGGCCAACGCGCTGCGGCGGCTGGAGCGTGACATCCATGACGGGCCGCAGCAGCGCCTGGTCTCCCTGGCGATGGACCTGTCGCGGGCCCAGCGCCAGCTCCAGCGCGACCCGCAGGCGGTCGAGCAGATGCTCAGCCAGGCCATCACCTCGACCCGGGAGACCCTGGACGAGCTGCGCGCGCTCTCGCGCGGCATCGCTCCGCCGATCCTGACCGACCGTGGCCTGGCCCCGGCGCTCGCCGCGCTGGCCAGCCGCTGCACGATCCCGGTCGAGCTGGACGTGCAGGTCGTCGGCCGCTTCGCGGCGGCGGTGGAGAACACCGTCTACTTCGTGGTCGCGGAGTCCCTGACCAACGTCGCCAAGCACAGCCACGCCACCGTCTGCACGGTGACGCTGAGCAAGAGCGGGGGCGTTCTGATGCTGACGATCGGGGATGATGGGGTCGGCGGCGCGCACGTCGCCAAGGGACACGGCCTGTCCGGCCTCGCCGACCGCCTGAAGGCGGTCGACGGGGAGATCGCGGTGAACTCACCGGTGGGCGGGCCGACGGTGATCGTGGCGGAGGTGCCGTGCGGGTAGTCGTGGCCGACGACGCAGTGCTGATCAGAGAGGGCCTGATCAGGCTGCTCGAGGAGTTCGGCTGCGAGGTGGTGGCGGCGGTCGGGGACGGCGACGGCCTGGTGAAGGCCGTCGCCGAGCATCGGCCGGACGTCTCGGTGGTGGATGTCCGGATGCCGCCCAGCTTCACCGACGAGGGGCTGCGGGCGGCGGTCGAGGCGCGCCGGCAGGTGCCGGGCGCGCCGGTGCTGATCCTGTCGCAGTACGTGGAGGTGTCCTATGCCGACGACCTGCTCGCCGACGCCAGAGGCGCGGTGGGATACCTGCTCAAGGACCGTGTCGTGGACGTGGACGACTTCATGGGAAGCCTGCGCACCGTCGCTGCCGGCGGAACGGTCTTCGACCCGCAGGTGGTGGCTCAGCTGATGGTACGGCGCCGCCGTGACGACCCCCTCGCCCTGCTCACCCCCCGGGAACGCGAGGTGCTCGGCCTGATGGCGGAGGGCAGGTCCAATCCGGCCATCGGCCGCCAGCTCGTGGTCAGCGATGGAGCGGTGGAAAAGCACATCCGGAGCATCTTCGCCAAACTCGGCCTGTACGCCGAGGACGGCGACCAGCACCGCCGGGTGCTCGCGGTGCTGGCCTACCTGCGCTCCTGACCCCGCCGCGGCGTGGTGTGGCGCATCGCGCGTGGGGGCCGCCGGATCCGGCGGCCGTTCAGTTGGTCGCTTTCAGGTATCCGTTGTTGAGCAGCCATTCCACCGACAGCTCCTTGGACGTCTGGGGAGCTTCGGGAATGTATTTGCTGACCAGGTGGTACTGCTTGGCCGCGCCCTCCTGCTCGAACGCCGCCGTGGCCGGGCCGCCGTCTACTTTGAACTCTTTCACCACCTTGTAGGTGTGATAGCTGCACAGGTATTTCGGGGCCGCCGCATAGGTGTTGAGATTGCTCGGAGGCAGGGCGCGGCCGACATAGGAGGCGCCCAGCGGCGAGACGAAGGCGCCCTTCTCGCCGCCGAAGCGGTCGAGATCGGTGCCGACCGGCAGCGTCACGGTCCTGATCAGCAGTTTGCCGTTGGAGTAGCCGCCGGAGTGGGCGAAGCCGTAGTCCTGCGGGTAGCGCCAGGCGCCGGCGCTCTCGTCCCAGTAGCGGTCGATGAACTCCTGAGGCGAGAGCTTGTTCAGCGGTTTGTAGTCGCGCAGGATCTTGCCGAGCGGTCCGTCGTCGGGAAGATACCTCGGCCCGAGGTTCGGGTCGTCGTCGAGGTACGGCGGCCCGCAGACCGGCTTGGCGGGCTTGGCCGTCGCCGCGAGCGGTGCCTGGCCGGGGGCCGCCGGACGGGCGGCTGCGGCTGCCGCGGCGGACGCGGTGACCGGCACGGCGGTGACCGGCACGGCGGTGACCGGCATGGCGGTGACCGGCACGGCGGTCGGCATGGCGGCCGGCATGGTGACCGGCACGGCGGCGGCCGGCACGGTGACCTGCATGGTGATCGGCGGGGTGCCCGGGTCGCCGGCCGGTGGCACGGACGGCCCGGAGATCATGTGGGGGGCGGTGCCGGCCTGGGCCGTGGCACCGGTGAGAGCAGCGGCGACGATGCCGATGGCGGCGGCCAGCGGTGCGCGTCGTCGAAGATGCCGCACGGATCCTCCTGATGAACTCATGAACAGCTGAATCGGATATACGGCTTCAATTTGTGAATCAGTGGAGATGGCAGTGAACGAGTGGCTGGTCCCCATTCGACGCTTTTCTCCTGAGGCCGGATCCTCGAAAAGTCGGTTCCGTTCCCGTCGCCGCTTTTTCCGAATGGAATGGCCGATCCGTGCGTACCCGGCCTTTCGTTGGCGGCACCGTTGAAGAGTTCAGCGAATGACAAAATCGAAAAGACAAAAGGCGTGCCGGTGTGCATTCTTAATTACCGGGATGAATTGGATCCGCCGTGGCGCCCCGCCCGGCGGCCCGCCGGGATGAACCGGATCCACCTCGGCGCCCCCGCCTGCCGGCCCGGGTGGCGGCCCTCCGTCCGGGGTGGGCGCGGTAGGGCGGCTCTCCGCCCGAGGTGAGTGCGGCCTGGCGGTCGATCCGTTCCCGGGGCCGCCCCGGGGCGTGGTTCGATCGGAGTCCCTCTAGTGGCGAGGACCCCTCTGACATGCCGTTGCTCGATCGTTACTTGACGTTGTCTGTTACGGGCGAGTTACATGTCCCTAACCCCGTAAACGTTTTCAGGAAATCGTTCAAGATCTTCGTAAACGTTTACAGAAAGGTGTGGTCTCTGTGAGCGACGGGCCCACGATCACCACGATCGCGGAGCGGGCGGGTGTCTCGATCGCCTCGGTCTCCCGCGTGCTCAACGGGCTGCCGACCCGCGAGGACACCGTGCGCCGGGTGCTCAGCGCGGCCGACGAGCTGGGCTACGTCCCCAACTCGGTGGCCCGCTCGCTGAAGTCGCGCCGGACCAACCAGGTGGCCTTCGCGATGGCCGACATCGGGAACCCGGTCTACCTGGCGATGGTCCGCGAGATCCAGCCGGTGCTGAAGGCCGCGGGCTACCGCCTCGTGCTGCACTCCACGAACGCGGACGTGGCCGAGGAGATCGAGGTGCTCCGCAGTCTCGGCGAGCGCTACGTGGACGGGCTCATCATGATCCCGCTGCGGATCGGCGAGGCACACCTGCAGGCCGTCGAGGCGGCCCGCGCTCCCGTCGTCATCATCGGCTCGGTGCCGGACGGCACGAGGGTGGACAACGTCCGCACCGACTCGCGCACCGGTGTGCGGCTGGCGCTCGACCATCTCCACTCCCTCGGACGCCGCAGGATCGGATTCGTCAACGGCCCGCTGGACACCGTCCCCGGCTCGGCCCGATCCACGGCCTACGCCGAGGGCCTGGCCGACCTCGGCCTGCCGTACGACGAGAACCTGGTGGAGATCGGCGACTTCTACCGCGCCGAGGGGGCGGACGCGGTGGGCCGGCTGCTGGCCAGGGCGCCCGACCTGGACGCGATCATGTGCGCCAACGACCTGATCGCGCTCGGCGCCCTGGACGTGCTGCGCCGGGCGGGCCGGCGGGTGCCGGAGGACGTGGCGGTGGCCGGCATGGACGACATCGACCTGGCCGCCGTCGCCTGGCCCGCGCTGACCAGCATCTCCCTCGGTTCGGCCGAGCGCGGCCGGCTGGCGGCGGAGCTGCTCCTGGAGCGTCTCGGCGACGGCGAGCGGGACCCCCGGGTGGTCACCGTGCCGCCCCGCCTGATGGTCCGGGCCTCGACCGTGGGAGAGGAGACGCCATGACCCTCACCGCAGACCGGCCGGTCAGGACGGCGACGCCGGGAAAGCCTCGGCGGCGCGACCGGCAGGGACGCGAGGCGCTGCTGCTGATGCTGCCGGCGCTGGTGCCCGTGCTGGTGTTCAGCGTGGGACCGCTGCTCTACGGGATCTTCCTGGCCTTCACCGACGCGCGCTCCGGCCGCAACGCGGTCACCTCGTTCGTCGGACTGTCGAACTTCGGGGATCTCCTGGCCGACGGGGACTTCTGGGCGTCGTTCCGGATCGGTATGGTCTGGGCGGTCTCGGTGACCGTGCTGCAGTTCCTGGCCTCTCTGGGGCTGGCGCTGCTGCTCAACCAGGACCTGCGGTTCCGGGGGTTCGCCCGGGTGCTGGCACTGGTGCCGTGGGCGATGCCGCCGGTGGTCATCGGGCTGATGTGGCGGCTGGTCTACCACCCGGACGCCGGAATCCTCAACAGCATGCTGGGCACCGAGATCGACTGGCTCAACGACTTCTCCATCGCGCTGCCCGCGGTGATCGTCGTCGGGATCTGGACCGGCATGCCGCAGACCACGGTGGTGCTGCTGGCCGGGCTGCAGAGCGTCCCCAAGGAGCTCTACGAGGCGGTCGAGGTGGACGGGGCGGGTGTCTGGCGCCGGTTCTGGAGCATCACCCTGCCCCAGCTCCGCCCGGTCGTCGTGGCCATCACCTCACTCGACTTCGTCTGGAACATCAACCAGTTCGGCCTGGTCTACGTGCTCACCCAGGGCGGTCCCGGCGGGCAGACCCGGCTGCCCATGCTCTTCGCCTACGAGGAGGCCTTCCGCTACGGCTTCTTCGGCTACGCGGCCACCCTGGGCGTGGCGATCGTGATCGTCGTGCTGGCCGTGCTCGGCGTCTATCTCTGGCGGCAGATGCGGGAGGCGAGCTGACATGGGTAGGGCACTGCGTTACCTGGCCCTGGCCGGCTACGTCGTCTTCCTGGCGTTCCCGCTGCTCTGGCTGCTGTCCACCGCGCTGAAGACGCCGCAGGAGATGGCGAGCCTGCACCCGACGTGGATCCCGCGCGCGCCGACGCTGGCCAACTTCGCCGACGCCTTCGGCGAGCAGGACCTCGTCGGCAGCGGGTTGCGCAGCCTCGTGGTGGCGGTGGCCAGCGCGGTGCTCACCGTGGTCCTGGCGATGCCCGCCGCCTACGCGCTGGCCCGCTACCGCTCGATGGTCAACCGGATCGCGATCGGATGGGTGCTGGTCAGCCAGGTCTTCCCGTTCATCCTGATCATCATCCCGCTGTTCATGGTGCTGCGCAGGCTGGACCTGGTCAACACGCTGCCCGGTCTGACCGTCGTGCACGTCACCTTCACCCTGCCGTTCGCGCTGTGGATGCTCCAGGGCTACGTGCGCGCCGTACCGCGTGAGCTGGAGGAGGCGGCGGCGGTGGACGGCGCCGGTCGGGTGCGGTCGCTGCTGAGCATCGTCGCCCCGCTGCTCGCCCCGGGAGTGGTCGCGACCCTGCTGTTCGCGTTCATCTCCTCCTGGAACGAGTTCTTGTTCGCCCTGATCGTCCTCAAGGATCCGGATGTGGCGACTCTGCCGCTGACGCTGGTGAAGTTCACCGGCGCCGAGGGGGTCGTACGGCTCGGGCCGCTCGCGGCGGCCTCACTCCTGGCGACGATCCCGAGTCTGATGTTCTTCGCAGTCATCCAGCGGCGGTTGAAGTCCGGCCTGATGGCCGGGGCCGTCAAGGGATAGCCCCACCCCCCGATAGGAGAAGTCATATGCGTATGAGGACAGCGCTGGCCGCAGGCCTCCTCGTGCTCGCCGCCGGATGCGCCTCGGAATCGCCCGCGGCCGCCCCCGACCAGCCGGTGAAGATCAAGTTCCAGAGCCTCGCCTGGCAGAAGGAGTCGATCGCCGCCAACAAGGAGCTGGTCGCCGAGTGGAACAAGGCGAACCCCAAGATCCAGGTCGAATACATCCAGGGCAGCTGGGACAACGTCAACGACCAGCTCGTCACCTCCTTCGAGGCCGGTGACCCGCCGGACGTCATCCACGACGACTCCCCGGCCCTGTCCGGCTTCGCCAGCCGCGGCTACCTGCTGGACCTCAAGGACAAGGTGCCGGCCGAGCTGAAGAGCGACATCCCGCAGCCCGCCTGGGACACCGTCACCTTCGACGACGGCAAGGGCGGCCAGGGGGTCTACGGCGTGCCGTTCCTGCAGGAGTCGCAGGTCATCATCGCCAACAAGAAGCTGCTCGACAAGGCCGGCGTGCGGATCCCGACCCCGGACAGCCCGTGGACCTGGGACGAGTTCGCCGAAGTGTCCAAGAAGCTCACCAAGGGTGGCTCCTACGGCGTCGCCTGGCCGATGAAGTCGCCGGTCAACAAGGTGCTCAACCTGGGCCTGAACTTCGGCGGCACCTTCTTCCAGACCGACGGCGGCAAGACGACGGTCAAGGTCGGCGCCGGGGAGCGCGAGGTGCTCCAGCGCATCCACGACCAGCTCTACAAGGACAAGTCGGCCGACCCCGCCGCCCTCGGCATGGGCACCGCCGACCCGCTGCCCGGCTTCTACGCCGGCAAGTACGCGATGCTGCCCGTCGGCGTCTACCTGCGTCAGCAGGTCGTGGAGCAGGCGCCGGACGGCTTCGAATGGGTCGCCCTCCCGCCGCTGAAGGGCGCCACCGCCGAGCAGGGCGCGGTCTCCCAGACCCTGTCCGTCGCGGCCGACAGCAAGTATCCCGAGCAGTCGCTGAAGTTCATGTCCTTCTTCCTCAACGGTGCCAACCAGGTCAAGCTGGCCAAGGGCGACTGGCTGCTGCCGACCTCGCTCAAGGCGGCGGGCGACCCCGCCATGACGACCGAGGAGAACGGCTGGAACGTGGCGACCGCGTCCGGCAAGAACCTCGTCGTCGCGCCGTTCCTGAAGGTCAACGGCTTCGACGAGTGGAAGACCAAGGTCGCCACGCCGACGCTGCAGCAGTACTTCGCCGACAAGATCACCCTTGACGATGTGGCGAAGAAGCTGGTCGACGAGGGCGACAAGGTGCTGGAGCGGTACAACCGGTGACCTTGACACATCGGGGACGCGCCCGGGGATGTCTGCTCGGCCTCGCGGCCGGCGACGCCCTCGGGCGTCCGGCGGAGAACCTCTCGCCCGAGCAGATCGCCGCCCGCTGGGGCAGGCTGACCGAGATCGACGGCGGCGGCACCGACGACACCGAGTACACCATCTTCGCGGCGTCCCTGCTGGTACGGCACGGGCACGCGCTGACCTCGCAGGACGTCGCCCAGGCCTACCATCGGGAGATCATCCCCCTGGTCGACGGCCCCATGAAGGGCGCCGGCTTCTCCGAGCTCGGCACCGTCCAGGCACTCCGGCAGGGCCTCCAGCCGCCGCTGACCGGCCGGTGGCACCGGCACGGCTGGTCGGACGGCCTGGCCATGCGCGCCGCGCCGTACGGCGTCTTCGCCGCCGGGGACCCGGACGAGGCCGCCCGCCTGGTGGAGGTCGACGGCCGGGTGAGCAACGCGGGCGAGGGCATCCTCGGCGGCCGCGCCGTCGCCGGCGCGGTGGCCGCCGCGATGGCGGGGGCCACCCCGCAGGAGGCGGTCGCGGCCGGTCTCGGGGTGATCCCGGAGGATTCGTGGACCGCCCGCAGCGTCGACCGCGCCCGGGAGGCCGTCCGCCGTCCCGCGTCCGGCTCCGGCGAGGTCGCCGGGCGGCTGCACGAGGCGGTGGTGGTCCGGCACTACCCGTGGACGGACCTGGCGCCCGAAGCCGTCGCCCTCGCCTTCGCCGCCTACCTGCTGGGCGAGGGAGAGGTCGAGGAGTCCGTGGTGGTCGCGGCGAACCTGGGACGGGACGCCGACACCACCGCCGCCATCGCCGGAGCTCTTGCCGGGGCGGGGCGCGGGGAGGCGGCGGTGCCGCCGCGGTGGGCGCGGCAGATCGGCCCGGTCGAGGGACGCTGCCTGCCGGTGACCGCGGGACGGCACGTGCTCGAGGTGGCCGATGAGCTCGTGGAAGGGGCGTAGGACGATGATGTCGGGGGACAGGGTCCTCGGGGCGTTCGCCGGACTGGCGATCGGGGACGCGGCGGGCTGGCCGTCGGCGCGGCACCGGGCCGCGGTGCACGCGCCGTGGAGCAGGCGGCTCCACCGTGAGCTCGACGCCTTCGCCGAGGAGCACCGGGTGACCACGCTGCCGGTGCCGTTCGCGCTCAACCAGCCGGTCGCGCCGCTGGTGATCGGGCCGTCCGACGACGCCGAATGGCTCGCCTGGACCGTGCTCACCATCGACCAGGACCGCGCGGAGGCGTTCACCGGCCTGGCCGGCCGGGACGACGTCAGGGCGCGGATCTCGGTGCGGACCGCGCTGGACAACCTCGCGCGCGGTCTCGGCCCGCCCGCCAGCGGCCACGACAACCCGCACTTCTTCGACGACGCCGCGGTCGTGCGGGCCGTCGCCTTCGGGGCCGCGGGGCTCGATCCCACGGCCGACGCCCAGGTCACCAACTCCGGGGACGGCGTGCTCGGGGCCGTCGCGATGGCGCGGGCGATCGGCGTCCTGACGGGCGGCGGCCCGATGGGCGAGGCGGTGGAGGCCGCCCTCGACGCGCTTCCCGCCGACACCGTGATCGGCCGCGCGGCTCGCACCGCGCTCGCGGTCGCGCGCGAGGCGGGTGATCCGTTCGGGGCGGTGCCCGCGCTGGACGCGGCGCTGTTCGACCACGTCTACAGCTACGGGGTCGCCGCCGCCGAGACGCTCCCGGTGGCGCTCGCGCTGGCGGAGGTCTCCGGCGGCTCGCCGCGCACCGCCGTACCGGCCGCCGCCTGCCTTGCCGCCGCGGCGGATTCCGCGCCCGCGCTGACCGGCGCGCTGACCGGCGCCTTCACCGGCCACGACGCACTGCCGCGGGGGTGGAGCACCGCTCTGACCGGCTGTTGCCTGCCCGAGTTGGCGGGCATTGACCTACTGGACATCGCGAGGGGATGGATGGCATGAGTGCATCGGGTGAACAGGCGGCGCGGCCGGCGGGCGCCCCGGTGAGCGGGGGCGGCGCGGCGGGCGTGACCGTGGGCGGGCTCGAGGACAGGGCCGTCGGATGCGTGGCGGGCGCCGCGGTCGGGGACGCCCTCGGCGGCGCCACCGAGGGCTGGACGCCCGAGCAGATCCACGAGCGCTACGGCGGGCACGTCGAAGGCGTGGTCCCGCCGTTCTTCGAGGACTGGCGCAACGCCCGGCCCATCGCCCCCTATCACAAGGGCGACGGCCACATCACCGACGACACCCTGATGACGCACGCGCTGATCCGCGTCTACGAACGGGTCGGGGGCCACCTGGACGCCTACGCGGCGGCCGAGCACCTGGTGCCGGAGATGATGGGGGACAAACGCTGGATCCCCGAGCTGGAGACCGAGGCGCTGCCGCTGCACCGGGTGTTCCTGGCGGAGAAGTGGCTGGTGCTGCGACTGCACTACGGCCACGTGGACCCCCGCGAGGCAGGGGTCGGGAACATCGTCAACTGCGGTGCGGCGATGTACATGGCGCCGGTCGGCGTGGTGAACGCCGCCGACCCCGACGCCGCCTACGCCGAGGCGATCGAGCTGGCCGGCGCCCACCAGTCCAGTTACGGCAGGGAGGCGGCCGGAGTGCTCGCCGCCGCGGTGGCCGAGGCCATGCGCCCCGGCGCGACGGCCGACTCGGTGGTGGCCACCTGCGTACGGCTCGCCCGCGACGGCACCAAGGCGGCCATCGACGCGGTGTGCTCGGCGGCTCTCGACCTCGGCCACTGGGACGGCTCCTTCGAGACGCTGCGCGCCGCCATGAAGCCCTACGACACCGTCGCCGACACCTACCGCGACCAGGGGCTCGGCGCCCGCCGCCCGAGCCGCCTGCACAGCATCGAGGAGCTCCCGCTCGCCCTGGCCTTCCTGCTGATCGCCAAGGGCGACTTCCGCGACACCGTTCTCGGTGGCGTCAACTACGGTCGCGACGCCGACTCCATCGCCTCCATGGGCGGCGCCATCGCCGGCGCCCTCGGCGGGCGTGAGGCCGTTCCCGCCGAGTGGCTCGACCGGATCTCCGCCGCCAGCCGCACCGACCTCGTCACCCCCGGCCTGGCCCTGGCCCGCGTCGCCCGCCGCGTCCACGCCGCCGACCTGGAGCGCCGCCGCGCTCACGAGTCCGCCTTCGCCGCCCTCCTCGGGGACGCCGGATGATCCGGCTGACCTGGGTGCAGCCCGAGGACCTGGTCGGCCACGAGCTGCGCCAGGCCGCCGAGGACGGGCGTGAGGTGACGGAGATCGCCGCGCGCTGGCACGCGGCCGGGGGACACGGCGCCCCGCCTCGGGCGGGAGCCTCACCCGAGGTCCCCCCGGTACGGCTGCGCCGCCTGGCCGAGGACCTGCTCGACGAGCTCGCCGCGATCCCGTCTCCGCTGCCCGAGCCCTCCACCCTGGCCGGGATCGTCGCGGCCTGCCCGCGGTGGCCGTCGGCCCGGCCACCCGCCCCCCGGCCGTCACCGGTGACGGCCGGCGCCGCGTCGCGTGACGAGCCGGACCCGCGAGCCCTGGATCGGATGCTGGGGGCGTGGCTCGGCCGGGCTGCCGGGTGCGTGCTGGGCAAGCCGGTGGAGAAGATCCCCCGCGAGGGGATCAGGGCGATCGCCGAGGCGACCGGGAACTGGCCCATCCGGGGCTGGTTCACCGCCAAGGGCCTGCCCGCCGAGATCGGCGCGCGGTGGCCGTGGAACCGGCGCAGCGCGGTCAACAGCCTCGCCGAGAACATCGACGGCGTCCCCGAGGACGACGACCTCAACTTCCCGCTCCTCGCGCTGGCCCTGCTCGAACGGCACGGCCGCGACTTCACCACCGAGAACGTCGCGCAGCTGTGGCTGGACGAGCTGCCCGGCGGCCGGGTGTTCACCGCGGAGCGCGCCGCCTACCGCAACCTGCTGACCGGCCTGGAACCACCCGCCCACGACGCGCCGGACGGCGGACGGGAGCCCGCCGTCCGGCCGGACGTCTCCACGGCGACCTTCCGCAACCCGTTCCGGGAGTGGATCGGCGCGCTGATCAGGGCCGACGTCTACGGCTGGGTGAATCCGGGCGACCCGGCGACGGCCGCGGAGTTCGCCTTCCGCGACGCCCGGCTCAGTCACACCGCCAACGGGATCTACGGCTCCATGTTCGTGGCCGCGATGTGCGCCACGGCGCTGGTGGCCTCCTCCGTCGACGAGGTGGTCGCCGCGGGTCTCGCCGTGATCCCACCGGACTCCCGGCTGGCCGGCGCCGTACGGCAGGCCGCGCAGGACGCGCGCCAGGAGGCGGACTTCGAGCGGGTCGTCGACCGGCTCCACGAACGCCACGGCGCCCTGCACTGGGTGCACACGATCAACAACGCCGCGCTGATCACGGCCGCGCTGGTCCACGGCCGCGGCGACTTCACCGCCTCGATCGCCGGGGCGGTGGCCGGCGGCTGGGACACCGACTCGGCAGGGGCGACCGTGGGCTCGATCGCCGGCGCGCTGCTCGGCGCGTCCGCGATCCCGCCGCGGTGGTCGTTGAAGAACCGGCTGTCCAGCAGTGTGACCGGCTTCGACGGCATCGGCCTCGACGAGCTGGCGATCCGCACGCTGGCCCTGGCGACGGAGGAATCATGATCTCGGTATTCGGCAGCGTCAACATGGACCTGGTGGCCTACGTCGAGAGCGCCCCCGCGCTCGGCGAGACCGTGACCGGCCGCGCCTTCCGCACGGTCCCCGGGGGCAAGGGCGCCAACCAGGCCATCGCCGCCGCGCGGGCAGGCGCGGAGGTGGCCTTCCTCGGCGCGGTGGGCGAGGACGCCTTCGGGCCCCAGATGCGCCGTACGCTGGCCGAGTCCGGCGTCGACGTCACCGGCCTGCGCACCGTTCCCGGCGTCTCCGGCATCGCTCAGATCGTGGTCGACGACCAGGGCGGCAACTCCATCATCGTGGTCCCCGGCGCCAACGGCACCGTCACCGCCCCCTCCGAGGCCGAGTTGGAGGTCATCGCCCGCTCCGACGTCCTCCTCCTGCAGCTCGAACTGCCCATCGAGGCGGTCACCGCCGCCGCCCGGGCGGCACGGGCGGCGGGGACGACGGTGATCCTCACCCCCGCCCCGGTCCAGCCGCTCCCCGGCGAGTTGCTCGACGCCGTGGACATCCTCGTCGCCAACGAGCACGAGGCCGCGGCGATCACGGGGCGGCCCGATCACGAGGAGGCGTTGCGCGAGCTGAAGGCCAGGGTCGACTGGGTGATCATCACTCTCGGGTCGCGCGGCGCGCTGACCGCCGCGCCCGGCACCGGCCCGGCCCTGCACGTCGAGGCGCCGAAGGTGCGGGCGGTGGACACCACGGCGGCCGGTGACACGTTCGTGGGGGCGCTCGCCGTCGCCCACGTCGAGCGGTGGTCCCCGGACCGGGCCGTCCGGTTCGCCGGGGCGGCCGCGGCCCTGTCGGTCCAGCGGGAGGGGGCCAGCACCTCCATGCCCACCCGCGCCGAGATCGACCGCAGCCTCGCCGGCGACGTCCCGCCCCCGGACGAGCACCGATGACCGGCCTGCCCGGCCCGCAGAAGTCCGGCTCGCAGAAGCCCCGCCCGCGACCCGCCCGCGAGCCTCGCCCGGAGAAGACCCGCCTGGAGAAGAGATGAAGGCCCTGGAAGGTGTCCGCGTGCTGGATCTGGCGACCCTGTTCGCCGGGCCGATGGCGGCGATGCTGCTCGGTGACTACGGAGCCGAGGTGATCAAGGTCGAGCATCCGGCCAAGCCCGACCCCTCGCGCGGCCACGGCCCGGAGGGGCTGTGGTGGAAGATGCTCGGCCGCAACAAGCGCGCGATCACGCTCAACCTGTCCACGAGCGAGGGGCAGGACCTGCTGGTGGAGCTGGTGCGTCAGGCCGACGTGGTGATCGAGAACTTCCGGCCCGGGACGCTGGAGCGCTGGAACCTCTCCTACGAGCGGCTCAGCGCGGCCAACCCGGATCTGGTGCTGGCCAGGGTGACCGGGTTCGGGCAGTTCGGCCCGTACGCGAAGAGGCCCGGCTTCGGCACGCTCGCCGAGGCGATGAGCGGGTTCGCGGCGATGACCGGGGAGCCGGACGGCCCGCCGACGCTGCCGCCGTTCGGGCTGGCCGACGGCATCTGCGCCCTCGCCACGGCCTTCGCGGTGATGACCGCGCTGCGCTCGGGCAGAGGCCAGGTGGTCGACCTGTCCATCATCGAGCCGATCCTGACCGTGCTCGGCGCCCAGCCCACCATCTACGACCGGCTCGGCGTCGTCCCGCCGCGCACCGGCAACCGTTCGGTCAGCAACGCCCCCCGCAACACCTACCGCTGCAAGGACGGCTCCTGGGTGGCGGTCTCCACCTCGGCGCAGAGCATCGCCGAGCGGGTGATGACCCTGGTCGGCCGCCCCGAGGTGATCGGTGAGCCGTGGTTCGCCAGCGGGTCGGGCCGGGTCGCGCACGCCGACGAGCTGGACGGCGCCGTGGCCGCCTGGGTGGCCGAGCACACCCGCGAGGAGGTCCTGACCGCCTTCGAGCAGGCCCAGGCCGCGGTCGCCCCCGTCTACGACGTGCGTGACGTCATGGCCGACCCGCAGCTGGCGGCCCTGGACGCGATCACGACCGTCGAGGATCCCGAGCTCGGTCCGATTCGCATGCAGAACGTGATGTTCCGGCTCACCGGCACCCCCGGTGAGATCCGCTGGACCGGCCGCCCGCACGGGGCGGACACCGACGAGGTCCTCGGAGCCCTCGGCCTGCTCCCCGAAGACCTCCTCGCCCTGCGGAACAAGGGGGTCGTCTGAAAAAGGAGGTCATCCAACCGTCGACCAGCGACGTGCCGGACAGCGTGATCAGGAACGCTCCGGCCGCGAGCAGTGCCCCGTTCATGACCCCGTCCGTGACCCCGCCTACGCCCCGTCCCAGAGCGCGGCGGCGGCCTCGGCGCACGCCACGTCCTGGGCGACCGTGCCGCCGCTGACGCCGACCGCGCCCACCACCCGCCGGCCCTCGCCGAAGTCCCACAGCGGTATGCCGCCGCCGAAGCACACGTACCGGTCCCCGGCGAGGCCGTACAGGGCCCCGCCCGGTGTGACCAGCGGCGCCAGGTCGGCGGTGGGCCTGCGGTGGGCCACGGCCGTGAAGGCCTTGCCGGGGGCGAGGGCCGGGCCGGCGATCTCCGAGCCGTCCATCCGCTGGAAGGCGACCAGGTGGCCGCCGGCGTCGACCACCGCCACCGAGATGAGGGCCCCTTCCCGTCCGGCCTGCTTCACCGATGCCTCACACATGCGCAGCGCGAGTTCAAGGTTCACCGGGTTCCCTGGCCTCTCAGCCGTGGCAGTGGATATTTCGGTTTCTATCCGTCGCCGACCGGGTGGCGCAAGATCCCATGAGACAGCGGTCTAGTAGTACTTCGTCAGGTTGATTTGATCTTGGGTGTCGGGTTCGGCATGCCGCCCGCGCTGACCTTGCTCAGCCGGTGGCCGGCCGGCTGGTCAGCGGCCTGCCCACTCCGCCGACCCGCCGCCTGGCCAAGCTGAACGCCTTGGGCCTCCGCCTCCACCACTCGATCACGCTGAAGGACTACGCGAACAACGTCCGCGCCCACGCGTAGTCGAGCTTGCCCACGGGCGTCCGCTTGATCTCGGGCACGATCCGCAGCGCTCGCGGGATCTTGTAACCCGCGAGCCGCCCGCGGCAGTGCTCGGCCAGCTCCTCCAGCGTCACCTCACCTGCGACCACTGCTGTCACCCGCTGGCCGAACCGCGGATCGGGCGTGCCGACCACCAGCGCGTCGTACACCTTCGGGTGGCTGCGCACGGCGATCTCCACCTCCTCGGGGAACACCTTCTCCCCGCCGGTGTTGATCACCATCGAGGCCCGGCCGAGCATGAGCGCGGTGCCGTCCTCGTGCAGGATCGCCTGGTCGCCCTGCAGCGCCCAGCGGGTCCCGTCCGGCCCGGTGACGAAGGTGCTCGCCGTCTTCACCGGATCCTTGTAATAGCAGAGCGGGATGTTTCCTGATCTGGCCAGCTCGCCCTGCTCGCCCGGCCGTACCGGCAGGTGATCGGGGCCGAGCACGGCGAAGCCGGGACCCAGCGCGAACCTGGGCCGCTCCTCCTCGGCGGCGGCCCCTACCGCGCCTGTCTCCGACCCGCCGTAGTTGTCGACGATCATCGCGTCGGGCAGCGCCGCGCGGATCCTCTCGCGGGTCGTCGCCGACAGCTGCGCCCCGCCCGACCCCACCGAGAAGACCTCCAGCTTGTACGGCCGGCGCCCCAGCTCGTCGGCGACCGGCCTGGCCATGCCGTCCCCCGCGAACGACAGCACCTGCGACCGCTCGCGCTCGGCCAGCTCCAGCACCGCGGCCGGATCGAAGTGCCGCCCCGTCCACAGGATCACCGTGCCGCCCGCCGACAGGCAGATCCAGGTGCTCCACTGCCCGTTGCCGTGCATCAGCGGCGCGTGCACCTGGAAGCGCAGCCCCTCGGGCCCGAAGCGCAGCTCCGAAACATTCTCGATGGGCCCCGAGTAGACGCTCATCGCCGCGAGGTAGATGCCCTCCGAACGCCACAACACGCCCTTGGGCAGCCCGGTCGTGCCGCCGGTGTAGAGGATGTACGGGTCGTCCCCCGACCGCGGCCCGAAGTCCCTGCCGCCCGGCACGCCCGCCAGCGCCCGCTCGTACGGCTCGCCGAAGGCCAGCACAGGACCGTCGAAAGGTGCCCTGGCCAGCAGGTCGGCCTCGCCCAGCAGCGCCACGCAGTCGGCGTCGCCGAGCAGATGGGCCAGCTCCCGCTCGACGTAACGGTAGTTGACGTTGACCGGCGCCACCCTGGCCTTGAAGCAGCCGATCATGCTCTCCAGCCATTCCGCGCGGTTCCAGGACAGGATGCCCACGTGCTCGCCCGGCCGTACCCCTTGGATCTGGAGCCAGTGCGCCACCCGGTTGGCACGCTCGTCCAGCTCGCGGTAGGTCAGCCGGATCTCGCCCGCGACCAGCGCGAGCCGGTCGGGCACTGCGTCCGCGGCGCGTTCGAAGACGTCCGCGAGGTTGATCACCGCGCCTCCAGGACGATCGGGAAGGAGGTGACCCCGCGCACGAACGAGTTGCGCATCAACCGCGGCCCCTCCGCGTCGGCCCACGCGGCCGAGTCGACCCTGGCCACCCACTCCTCGAAGAAGATCTTCAGCTCCAGCCTGGCCAGCGCCGCGCCGAGGCAGAAGTGCGTGCCCAGGCCGAAGGCGATGTGGCCGCCCGGCTTCCTGGTCACGTCGAACACGTCGGGGTCGGCGAAGACCGCCGGGTCGCGGTTGGCCGAGCCGTACATGAGCAGGACCTGCCGGCCCTTTCTGATGATGTGGCCGTGCAGCTCGGTGTCGCGGGTGGCGGCGCGGCACATGTTGAGGATCGGGGTGGTCCAGCGGATGAACTCCTCGACCGCGTTCTCCACCAGCGACGGGTCCTCGCGTAGCAGCCGCCACTGGTCCGGGTGCCTGATCAGCGCGTCGATGGCGGTGGCGATCACCGTGCGGGTGGTCTCCGCGCCGCCGTCGAGCAGCAGCAGCGCCTCGTTGGCCAGGTGCTCGTCGTCGTAGTCGGGCCGTGCCGACCACAGCGACATGAGGTCGTCGTGCGGGCACTTGCGGCGCTCGGCGGCCAGGTCGAGCACGGCCAGGCCGAACTCCCCGGCGGCGACCGCGGCCTCGTGAGTGACGTAGCGCAGGCCGCCCCCCGCCGCGATCGTCGTCTCCGACCAGTGCTTGAGCTTGGGCCAGTCGGCGTCGGGGAAGCCGAGCAGCCAGCCGATCATCCGGGCGGGCAGCGGCGCGGCCAGCGCGGGCACCGCGTCCACCGTGCCCTCCTCCAGCGCCTGGCCGATCTGCTCGACCACCACCGCCCTGATCCGCTCGGCGTAGCGTTCGTGCACGTAGCGTGGGGTGAAGCGGCGGTAGACGAGGCGGCGGCGCTCGGCGTGCTGCGGATCGTCTATGCCGATCATGGAGGGGTCGGACGGCAGCTGCGGGCGGTAGCCGCCGGTGCTGGTCCAGAGCTTGGGATCGCGCTCGATGGCGGAGATGTCGGCGTGGCGGGAGACGCCCCAGAGGTCGTTCGCCTCGTCGTAGTGGACGGGGGAGTGCTCGCGCAGCCAGGCGTACAGCGACCAGGGGTCGTCCGCGTACATGTCGCCGTCGAGCAGGTCGATGCCGGTCCGGTGGCCGGAGGCCGTGGCCTTCCTGGCCGCGATCGCCGCTTCCGCGGTCCTGAACAGCTCGCTCATGCTCCGCCTCTGATCAGCCGGCCGGGCAGTGCCCCGGTGTGCTCGCCGTGGGAGAAGGTCTGGGTCCCGCCGACGAAGGTGGCGACGTAGCCGTCGGCCTGCTGGATGAGCCTGCGTCCGCCCGCGGGCAGGTCGCGCACCATTCGCGGGCGGTGGTTGCCGACCCGCTCGAAGTCGATGAGGTTGAGGTCGGCCTTCATGCCGGGGGAGATCGTGCCGCGGTCGCGCAGGCCGTACAGCCGGGCGGTGTCGCGCGACATCAGCTTGACGACGTGCTCCAGCGGCAGCCGCGCACCGCGCGAGCGGTCGCGCGCCCAGTGGGAGAGCATCGTGGTGGGCATGGAGGCGTCGCAGATGAAGCCGCAGTGCGCGCCGCCGTCGCCGAGCCCGAGTACGGCCTGCGGGTGCAGCAGCATCTCGCGCTGGGGATCCAGGTCGCCGTTGGCGTAGTTGAGTATCGGCATCAGGAAGATCGCCTGGCCGTCATCCTCCAGCATGAGGTCGTACAGCAGCTCGAGCGGCTCGCGGCCCTGGCGCTCGGCTTGGGCCTTGACGGAGGTGCTGGGGTGCGGCTCGTAGTCCGGCTTTTCCGGATTCAGCGGATAGAGGCGGTCGGTGAAGCCGCGGCAGAGGGCCGCGAGCATGTCCTCGTCTTTCGGGACCTCGTGGAGGATGCGGTGTTTGACCTGGGAGTCGCGCATGCGGTGGACACGCTCGTAGCGCGGCAAGGTGGAAATTTCCTGATATGAGGGGCGGTCGGCGAAGGCGTGCAGCGCCTCCAGGCCGATCAGCATCCCGAACGGCCGGCAGGCCACCTGCGGGTGCAGCCGCGCCACTTTGGCCGACTCGCTCAGCAGCTCACGCCACAGGTCGGGCACCGAGTCGATCTGCAGCAGCGCGAAGGTGACCGGCCGATCGATCGCCTCGGCCAGCCTGCTCATCCAGGCGACCTCCTTCATCGGCGCGTTGACGTCCTCGCCCGCGGCTCCGGCCGGTGCGATCTCATAGACGCCCCTGCCGAGCTCGCGTAGTGCCTCGCCGATGCCGAACAGCTCGTCCTCGGCCGCGAACGTGCCCGGCACGGGCTCGCCGTCGATCGCCTTGTGCGCCAGCGTCCGGCTCGTCGAGAACCCCAGCGCCCCGGCCTCGAGGCCCTCCTTGACCAGCTGCTTCATCCTGGCGACGTCGTCGGGCGAGGCGGGTTCGTTGCGCGCGCCGCGCTCGCCCATCACGTACGCGCGCAGCGCCCCGTGCGGCACCTGGGTGCCGATGTCGAGCGCGTGCGAGTGCCGCTCCAGCGCGTCGAGGAACTCGGGGAAGCTTTCCCACTCCCAGGCGATCCCCTCGGACAGGGCGGTGCCGGGAATGTCCTCGACGCCCTCCATGAGGCCGATCAGCCACTCGCGCCGGTCCGGCCTGGCGGGGGCGAAGCCGACGCCGCAGTTACCCATGACCACGGTGGTGACGCCGTGCCAGCACGAGGGACCGAGCAGCGGGTCCCAGGTGGCCTGGCCGTCGTAGTGGGTGTGCAGGTCGACGAAGCCGGGCGTGAGCAGCAGCCCGTCCGCCTCGACGGCGCGCCGGGCGCGCCCCGGCCGGTCCGCGCTGTTCTGGCGGGCGACCTCGGTGATGCGGCCGTCCGTGACGGCGACGTCGGCGGTGTACGGCGGGGCGCCGGTGCCGTCGACGACGGTGGCGGCGCGAATGACAAGATCGTGCATGGTCAGCTCCGGTGGGGGAGTGTCACGGAGCCGCCGCATCGCTCGCGCCGACGATTTGGCGGTCATACCGAAATTTCCTGATATGTCCGGCGCTGGCGCCGGACATATCAGGATGGGGTCTGGGTGGGTGTCACCCCTCTCAGGCCGTCGCGGCCGTAGGCGGGTTCGAGCCAGGGGGAGAAGTCGGGGCCGCGGCGCAGCGAGTGGCCGCCGTCCACGTTGATGACCTGGCCGGTGATCCACGAGGCCTCGGGCGACAGGAGGAAGGCCGCCAGTGCGGCCACGTCCGCCACCTCGCCCACCCTGGGCAGCGGGGTGCAGGCCTGGTAGTCGGCCAGAACCGGGTTCTCCGCGTCGGTGATGATCGACACCATCTCGGTGCGGATCAGGCCGGGACGGATCGCGTTCACCCGGACGCCGCTGGGGCCGAGCTCGTCGGCGGCCAGCATGCACAGGTGGTCGATGCCCGCCTTGGCCACGCCGTACGGACCGAACCAGCGGTGGGTGTTGGAGGCGGCGATCGAGGAGATCGCCACGAACGAGCCGCCGCCCGCCGCGGCCATCAGCGCGCCGGAGTGCTTGAGCGCCAGCATGGTGCCGGTCAGGTTCGTCGCGATGACCTTCTGCCACTCCTCGATCGGCAGCCGGGTGATCGGGCCCAGCCAGCCGGAGCCGCCCGCCGAGGCGACCACCCCGTCCAGGCGGCCGCCCGCGTGCTCCCACGCCCGCCGTACCGCCGCCGCCATCTGCTCCTCGTCGGCCACGTCGGCCACCACGTAGCTCGCCTTGCCGATTTCCGCGCAGGCGGCGGCCAGCCGGTCCTCGGTGCGGCCGCAGATGGTCACGGTGGCGCCCGAGGCGGCAAGGCGCTTGGCGACGCCCAACCCGATGCCGCTGCCGCCGCCGGTGACGAGCACTCCCTGGCCGCCGAGGTTCATGGCTGCTCCCTCCACAACGGTTCGTCGACGGTGAAACCGACCGGGTCGTGCTGCACGAAGGCGAACGGCATCAGCGGGTAGTTCTCGAAGTTGTCGGCCAGGTGCTGCGCCGAGGCGAAGACGCGGCGGGCCTGATCGTCGGCCGGGTCCGGCTTGACCCGGCGCATCGCGCGCGTGGTGTGGCGAACGGGCCCGGGGCGAGCCCGGCCGGCTCCGGCACCCGCACTCCGGCCAGAGGACCTTCAGGCATGGACATCTCCTCGACTCTAAGTCCGTACGACTATCTCAAGCAAGCGCTTGGTAATGCGATGTCGCCGCGGCGATCAGCTGCTGGAGCGATTCGCCGGAGATGTACTCGCTGACGATGTGGGGCCGGTCGCCCTGGACGTCGACGTCCAGGATCTGGGCGGTGCCGAACGGCCCGGCAGGCCGGTGGTCCGCGCCGGCAGGAAGGCGAGGCACAGCGCCCACCCGCTCCAGGCGATATAGCCTGCGAAATTGGCCAGGTCGGCGCCGGGCAGACCGAGCGGCACGAACACTCCCGCCACGATGGTCAGGGCCGAGCCCGTGCCCAGGACGCCGAACCAGCGCGGCCGCCCTGGCAGCGCGGCCAGGAGGAGGACGGTCCACGCGGCGGTGAACAGATAGCCGAGGGTCTCACCGATCCCGGTGCCGAGGTAGCCGTGGAGCGTGGAGAAAACGATCTCCGCCACCTGTGGCTGCCCCGAGTGGGCCAGCACGGGTACGGCGAACGGCCAGCGGAGAAGTCCGAGCACCTGGACCAGCCCGGCCAGCACTCCCGCATGTACCGACAGCGTGGCTGCCGCGCTGGGCGGCAGCCTCCTGCCGAGCAGGACCGCCGCGGGCGGGCTGACGATGCGGGCGCTGGCCGCCCGGGTGGGCCTGACGCCCGGCGCCCTCTACACCTACTTCCCCGACCGCGCGGCGATCGTGACGGCGTTGACCGACAGGCTGCTCAGCGCCGCCGACCTCGGCCTGCTGGAGGACACCGCCAGGGCGCGGGACGAGCGGATCGTCGCGTTCGCGCTGAACCTGCGCGAGGTGCTGATGCGCCACCCCGGGGCGGTGTCCTCGATCCTCGGCGCCGCATTCACCGGCCCCGTCGCGCTACGGGTCGGCGAAAGCCTGCTCGCGGCGCTGCCGGATCCACGCGCCGCCTACACCGTCATGGTCTACGTCCTGGGTGCGATCGCACTGGAGGCGGCCGAGATCGAGGGAGCGGGCCCGGACGCCGTCGCACCGGAGGCCGAGCGGATCGCCGCCCGCAGGTCCGCCTTCGCCGTCGATCCCGGGGCCTTCCCACGCACGCACGCGGCGGCCGACGCCATCGCCGCGTACGTCTCCACCGAACAGTTCCGCTGGGGCCTCGAGCGGGTCCTGTCCGGGCTCTAGGCGTACTCGGTCATGACGTCGGTGACAGGCGGCTGATCGGTGGAAGACCGTCGAGGCGGACGCGCCGGACCGGCAGGGTACGGCCGTGCGGGGTCAGGCGGGCGTCGGCGTGGGCCATGAAGACCTCCGGTTGAGCGGTGAGGGCGGCGATCTCCACCACATCCGGAGGTCTTCTCATCGATCAAGCATCAACTACGGTGTGTCACCAACCTGCCGACCAAGTGCACCGACCAGCGTGATGCCGCGTGCGGCGAGGTCTCGGATAGGATCCGGACCTTCGCGTGATTTACACGGAGGACCGATGCAGGCCCACGACCTGTCCGCCGGGGGCGAGGTGCTGGCCCGCGTGCACGAGGCCGCCCGCGAGGCGGTGCGGATCCACGGCCTGCCGGAGGCCGAGGTCACGCTGATCAACGTGTCGGAGAACGCCACCTACCGGGTGGACGACCCGGCCACCGGGGCGCGGTCCATCCTGCGCGTGCACCGTCTCGGCTACCACGCCGTCCCGGCGATCCTGTCGGAGCTGGCCTGGCTGGAGGCGCTCCGCGGGGAGGCCGGGGTCCACACCCCCCGGGTGATCCCGGCGCCGGGTGGGGCCAGGGTGCTGACCGTCCCCGGCGCGCAGCCCCGTGACTGCGTGATGTTCGAGTTCCTGCCCGGGGCGGAGCCGCCGCCGGAGCGGCTGGTGGCCGACTTCGAACGGCTCGGAGAGGTCACCGCCCGGATGCACCGGCACGCGCGGGGCTGGCGGCCTCCGGCGGGGTTCACCCGCTTCCACTGGGACTACGACGCCGCCCTCGGCGCCGAGTCGCGGTGGGGCCGTTGGCGGGACGGCGTGGGGGTGGACGCGGCGGCGGCGACCCTCCTGGACCGCCTCGACAAGGAACTGCGCGAACGGCTGCGCCGGTTCGGTCGTGACGCCGGCCGCTACGGCCTGATCCACGCCGACCTGCGCCTGGCCAACCTGCTGGTGGTGGATGACGAGTCGCCCAGCGTCATCGACTTCGACGACTGCGGCTTCGGCTGGTACCTCTACGACCTGGCCGCGGCGCTCAGCTTCATCGAGGACCACCCCCGGGTCCCCGAGATGGTCACCTCCTGGGTGCGGGGCTACCGGGCCGTGCTCGACCTGCCCGCCGAGGACGAGGCCGAGATCTGGACCTTCGTCATGTTCCGCCGTCTGCTGCTGGTCGCCTGGATCGGTACGCACACCGGCGTCGACATCGCCGCCGAACTCGGCGCCGGCTACACCGAGGGCACCTGCGAGCTGGCCGAACGGTTCCTGTCGGGGATGGGGGAATGGTAGGCCGCCGCTCCCGCCGGCGTCGGCGGGAACCGGTTCGATCACGGTGAGGTAACATCTCGTTGCCCAGAGTATCGACCTCACCCGGGGAGAGGCATGCACAACCGCAACCGCGCCGGCATCGCCCACCAGATCGGCTACGCGATCCGCCATCCCGAGCGGATCCCGCCCCACCTGAGGAGATTGGCCAGGGACGCCTGGCTGCGCCTGCGCACCCGCGACCACGTCGGCTACTACCGGGCCGTCATGAAGTCCGACACCACCCGCGGCTCGGAGTCGGCCGTGGGCAGCAAGTCGCACAGACGCTGGCTCGCCATGGGCAAGCTGCAGTTCGACTACCTGGTACGGCACGGGCTGAAGCCGGACCACCGCCTGCTGGAGATCGGCTGCGGCAACCTGCGGGCCGGGCGCCTGTTCATCGACTACCTGGACACCGGCAACTACTACGGCATCGACATCTCCCCCGACATCCTGATCGCCGCCCAGGACACCCTCGCCGGTCACGGTCTGCGCGACAAGCTGCCCCACCTCATGCCCGTGGGAAACCTGTGCTTCGCCGCCCTGCCCGACGAGGCCTTCGACGTGGTCCACGCCCACAGCGTCTTCTCCCACTCCCCGCTCCAGGTGATCGAGGAGTGCTTCCAGCACGTCGGCCGGATCATGAAGCCCGACGGCTGGTTCGACTTCACCTTCGACGCCACGGAGGGGGAGGAGCACCATGTCCTCCACGAGGACTTCTACTACCGCACCTCGACCCTGACCGCCCTGGCCGGCCGGTACGGCCTGCACGCGACTTTCATGGACGACTGGGAGAAGCTCCCCTCCAAACAGTCCAAGATCCGCATCACGCTCGGACCGCCCGGCGGCGGGTGACGCCGGGCGGCGGCTCAGAAGGCCGGATCGGTGTGGACCCGGTGGCCTTCGACATAGGTGGCCAACACCGACGTCTCGGCGAGTTCGCCGGCCGGGATCGCGCACGGGTCACGGTCGGTGACCACCAGATCGGCGAGCTTGCCCTCTTCGATCGTGCCGGTCCGCGTGTCGAGGTGGTTCACCCAGGCCGTGCCGATCGTGTAGGCGGACAGTGCGGCCGTCAGGTCGAGACGCTGTCGCGGCAGGAACGCCTCCCGGCTTCCGCCCGGAACCGTACGGTTGACCGCGACGTGGATGCCCCAGAACGGGTCGGGGCTGCTGACCGGCCAGTCGCTTCCCGCCGCGAGCCGGGCGCCGGTTCGGGCCAGATCCCCGAAGGGATACTGCCAGCCGGCGAGTTCCGGGCCGAGGAACGGGATGGTCAGCTCGTCCATCTGCGGCTCGTGCGCCGCCCACAGCGGCTGGATGTTGGCGGTGATCCCCAGGGCGGCGAACCGCGGTACGTCGGCGGGATGCACGACCTGCAGGTGGGCGATGTGGTGGCGGTGGTCGTTCATGCCGTTGGCGGCGCGCGCGGCCGCGAAGGCGTCGAGGGCCTCACGGGCCGCCCGATCCCCGACGGCGTGCACGTGGACCTGGAAGCCTTCGGCGTCCAGGCGGGTGACGTGCGCGCGCAGCTTCTCCGGGTCGAGGAAGCTGAGTCCCCGGTTGCCGGTGTGGCATCCGCAGCCGTCCAGGTAGGGAGAGGTCATCGCGGCGGTGAAGTTCTCCGCCACGCCGTCCTGCATGATCTTGACGCTGGTGGCGCGGAACCGTCCCACGCCACCTCGGCGCGCGAGCAGTTCGGGGAGCTGCTCCTCGCCCCTTTCGCGATCCCACCACAGCGCGCCGATCACCCGGGCGGTGAGCAGCCCGGATTCGGCCGCGGCCAGGTAGGCCCGCTGGACCTCGGGGCTGACCATCGCGTCCTGCCAGGCCGTCACGCCGACCGAGTGCAGCCGCCGCTGGCCGGCCTGCAGAGCGTGGAGCATCATGTCGGCGGTCGGCTCGGGGACGTGCCGGCCGACCAGGCCTGACGCGCCTTCGTGGAGTGTGCCCTGCGGGGTGCCGTCGGCCTCCCGCTCGATGCGCCCGTCGGGCGGATCCGGGGTGCCGGCGTCGATTCCGCACAGCTCCAGTGCCCTGGTGTTGACCCAGGCGCCGTGACCGTCCTGGTTGATCAGATGGACGGGCCGGTCGGCGACCACCGCGTCCAGCAGATGCCGGCTGGGCGTGCCGCCGGGAAACCACTCCATGGACCAGCCGCCTCCGGCGATCCACGTCGCCTCGGGATTGGTCTCGGCGTAGGCGCGGACGACCGCGAGGGCCTCGTCGGCGTCACGGGCGTCGTGCAGGTCACACTGGATCATGGTGACGCCGGCGAGGACCGGATGCACGTGGGCGTCCTGGAATCCGGGCAGCAGGGCCCGGCCGGCCAGATCGACGACCTCGGTGGAGGCGCCGATCAGTGGTCGCACCTCCGCGTCACGGCCGACGGCGACGATCAGGCCGTCGCGGACGGCGACCGCTGTGACGGGGGGCCGGGCGGGGCCGAGCGTGTGCACCGGACCGTTGTGGAAGACGAGGTCGGCGGGGGCGGGCATGGGGACTCTCCTCGACATGGGATCAGACATGGGATCAGACGTGGGATCAGGGGGATGGAGCGCTGGGGGTGTCGGGGCAGGGGGCCGGAGCCGGTGAGGGAACGGGCCGGGGGTTCAGAGTGTCTCGGGACGCAGGGCCCAGGGGCGGACACGCTCGACGGCGGCACCGACCTGGAAGACGGTCGCGTCGTCGTAGCTGCGGCCGACGATCTGCACCCCGGTCGGGACGCCGTTGGACGCCCGTCCGGACGGGACGTTGAGAACCGGGCAGCGGCTGGCGACGTTGAAGACCGTCGTCAGCGAGTGCTCCATGTAGTGGCCGAGCTCGACGCCGTTCACGGTCAGTTTCGTGTCGACGTAGTCCTCGCCCGCACGGAGGGCGGGCGCTCCGGCGGTCGGGCAGATCAGGGCGTCGTAGCGGTCCAGCAGCGCGCCGATGACCGCGTAGATCGCCGCCTCCATTTCCAGCCCGGCCAGGAAACCGTCCCGCTCGGCCGCGGCCCGGGACTCCGCGGCGAAGGTGAGGGCGTAGCGGGTCAGCCTGTCGCCGTGCTCGGCCGCGACGCCGGCGACCATGGGGCCGAAGATGGTGCCGAAGTGGATGAACGCGGCGCGCATGACGTCGGCGCGGCGCAGGCCGACCTCCACCTCCTCGACGATCGCCCCGGCCGCCGTCAGGGCGTCGGCCACGGCCCGGGTGTTGGCCGCGACGTCGGGTTCGATCTCCCAGTCGCCCAGGTTGGGGGCGTAGGCGATGCGGAGCCCGGTGACGTCTCCGAGCCGGCCGGGGATGCGGACCGCCGGGCGGAGAGAGACCACGTCGCCGGGGTGCGGACCGACGATGACGTTCTGCAGCAGCGCGCAGTCGGCGACGGTACGGGCCATCGGCCCGTCATGGCAGTAGTGGTCGAGGTTGAAAGGAGGCATCGCCGGCACCCGGCCGTAGGGCGGTTTGTACCCGACCGTGCCGGTGGCCGAGGCGGGCAGGCGGATGGAGCCGCCGATGTCGGAGCCGGTGGCGAGCGTGGCCGTACCGGAGGCGAGTGCCGCGCCCGAGCCGCCCGAGGAGCCGCCAGGTGAGTAGTCCAGGTTCCACGGGTTACGGGTGATCCCCCAGATCCGGGAGTGCGTGAACGCCGCGCAGCAGAACTCGGGCGTCGTGGTGCGGGCGTGGATGATCCCGCCGGCGGCCAGCACCCGTTCGAGGACCGGATGGGTCTGCTCGGCCACATGGCCGGCGTAGGCGAGCGAGCCGTCCGTCGCCAACCGTCCGGCGATCGGCTGCTCGTCCTTCGCGGCCACCGGGAGCCCTTCCAGCGGTCGTGGTGAGCCGCCGTCGCGGTAGGCGCGCTCGGCCTGCCCCGCCTGGACGAGGGCGTCTTCGAAAGTGCGCTCGCTCAATGCGTTGACCTGTGGCTCGACGGCTTCGGCCCGTTCGATGACGGCGGTCATCAGCTCGACAGGAGACAGCTTCCGGGAACGGAACAGCCGCAGGGCCTCGGTCGCGGGAAGGTAGGCGAGGTCGGTCATGGGGACTCCTTCAGGGCGGCTGCGAGGGCACGCCGGTCGGCTGCGATCTGGGCGGGGTCCCAGCCGCGCCGGGGCACCGAGTGCAGCAGCAGGCGGGTGTAGGGATGTCGAGGGGCGGACAGCACCTGCCGGGTCGGACCGGACTCGACCACCTGTCCCCGGTAGAGCACGAGCATGTCGTCGGCGACATGCCGGGCGAGTGCCAGGTTGTGGGTGACGAACAGGTACCCGACGCCGGTGTCACGGCGGATCTCCGCCAGCAGGCCGAGGATCTGCGCCTGGATGGACACATCGAGCGCGGCGGTCGCCTCGTCCAGGATCAGCACCTTCGGCTCGGTCGCCAGCGCGCGGGCGAGCGCGACCCGCTGGCGCTGGCCGCCGGACAGCCGCCGGGGGAGCGCGTTCGCCTCCCGCTCGCCGAGTCCCACCTGCGCCAGCAATTCGTCGCGGCGCGAGCGCCGCTGCTGCGGGCTCAGTGCGAAGTGCAGGTTCAGCGGTTCCTCGACGCACCGGGCGACGGTGACGCGAGGGTCCAGCGAGAGGTAGGGGTCCTGGAAGACCATCTGGATCTCCCGGGCACGGGCCAGCCTGGTCGCCCTGCCGCGGGTGGTGTCCGAACGGTCCCGCCCGCCGACGCGGATCCGGCCGGCGTCCGGCCGCTCCAGGCCGACGAGCATCCGCGCCGTCGTGGTCTTTCCCGATCCCGACTCGCCCACGACGGCCAGGCAGCCGCCCGGCCGGAGCGAGAAGGAGACGTCGTCGACGGCCACATGGTCGCCGAACGACTTGCGCAGGCCCTCGACCTGCAGCGCGTACTCACTCATTTACCAGCTCCTCCACCCGCAGACAGGCCACGTGAGCGCCGTCGACCTCCCGCCGGACGGGTTCGTGCTCGCCGCAGCGGGGCTGTGCGTGGGCGCAGCGGACCGCGAAGGCGCATCCCGGCGGAGCCTCGGCGAGCGACACCGGACGTCCCGGAACACCGCGCGGGGGCCGGTTCGAGTCCAGCCGCGGGGTCGAGGCCAGCAGCGCCGCGGTGTACGGATGGCGGGGCCGGTCGAAGAGCCCGCCGGTGGGCTGGGTCTCCACGATCCGTCCCGCGTACATCACGTAGATGCGGTCGCAGATCGCAGCGGCCAGGTCCAGGTCATGGGTGACGAAGAGCATCCCCATGGCGCGTTCGGTCCGCAGCCCGGTGAGGATCGAGACGACCTCGGCCTGGGTGGTGACGTCCAGCGCCGTGGTGGGCTCGTCGGCCAGCAGCAGCCGGGGTTCTCCGGCGAGCGCGCCGGCGATCATCACCCGCTGGAGCATGCCGCCGGAGAACTCGTGCGGACGGCTGCGCAGAGCGGTGCGCGGGTCACGGATTCCGACCGATTCCAGCAGCTCCTCGGCGCGCCGGAGCGCCTCTTTCCGCGACACGCCGCCCGCCCGCATCCCCTCGGTGACGAAGTCGCCGATCCTGTGCAGCGGGTTGATGGAGGCTCGGGGATCCTGGAAGATCATGGAGATCCCGTGGCGGCGTAGCTCGCGGAGCCGGGCGGGAGGCATCGTCAGGACGTCGTCGCCGTCCACCCGCAGGCTTCCGCCGGCCTCGGCCCCCTCGGGGAGCAGTCCCAGCACCGCTCGGCAGGTGACGGACTTGCCGGACCCGGACTCACCGACCAGCCCGACGGTCTCGCCCCGTGCCACGTGCAGTGACACTCCGTCGATGATGGGGCGCGCGGCCCTGCCGGCCGACAGCCGCACGTTCAGGTTCTCGATCTCCAGCAGGGGAGGGGTCATCACCGCTCCCGCCCGGCGACACGGTCGGTGATGGCCTCGCCGACGACGCCGAAGGCGACCACCGCGATCACGATGGTGACACCGGGAGCGAGACCGGGCAGTACCGCGCCCTGGAGCAGGGCGGCGGAGCCGTCGTTGATCATCGCACCCCAGTCGGAGGTAGGCGGCTGGACGCCGAAGCCGAGGAAGGACAGGGCCGCGAGGTCCATGAGCGCGTAACCGAAGTTGATCACGGACTGGGCGAGGACGAGCGGGGCGATGTTGGGGACCAGATGCCTCAGGCAGATCACCCAGCCGGACCAGCCCTGCACCCTGTAGGCCTGGATGTAGGGGCGGGCCTTCTCCTGCAGGGCCACGCTGCGTACCAGCCGGCCGACGTATGGGACGTAGGCGACGCTCATCGCGGCCACCGGCGCCGTCAGCCCGGCGCCGAACATCGCCACCAGCATGATGGCCAGCAGCAGGGAGGGAAAGGAGAAGACGAACTCCATGGCGCGCGACAGCAGGGAGTCGACGACCCCGCCGTGCCAGGCGGCCGCCACCCCGACCAGCATGCCGAGAACCGTGGAAACGCTCACCACCGCCAGCGGTCCGAGCAGGCCGGTCCGGGCGCCGTAGATCAGCCTGGACAGGATGTCGCGGCCCGACTGGTCGGCTCCCAGCGGGTGGTCGGCGCTGAAGCCGCTCAGGGTGGCGGACAGGTCGATGCCGTCGGGGTCGTGCGGCGCGATCAGCGGGGCGAAGACCGCCGCGACGATCAGCACGGCCAGGACGGCGAGGGCGGCCGTGACGAGCCTGTCGCCTCCCGACAGGCGGGTCAGCGGCGCCAGGATCTTGCGTCGGTGGACGGGCGGGGCGGTCATGACGAGCCTCCCTTCGCATGGGACAGACGGGGGTCGATGAGGGGATGGATCACGTCGATGAGGAGGTTGGCGGAGACGAAGGCCAGCACCACCAGCAGGCTGACGGCCTGCACGACAGGGAAGTCCTTGACGGTGACGGAGCCGACGAGCAACTGGCCGACCCCCGAGAGGCCGAAGGCGGTCTCCACGATCGAGGTGCTGACCAGCAGGCCCGCCACGACGGTCCCGGTCACGGTCGTGATCGGGCCGAGGGCGTTGCGCAGCACGTGCCGGCGTATCACCCCCGTGCCGGCGATGCCGCGCGAGCGGGCCACCTCGACGTGCTCGCGTGCCAGTTCCTCCAGCATCGAGGCCCGGGTCACCCGGGCCAGCAGGCCGGTGAAGGTCAGGGCCAGCGCCACGGCGGGGAGCGTCAGGTGGCTGATCCGGTCGCCGAAGCCGGTGCCGTTGCCGAAGGCGGGCAACCAGCCCAGCTGGAGGGAGAACAGCGAGATCAATCCGATCGCGGCGACGAACGCCGGGGTGGCCGTGGCGACGCCCGTGCCGATGAGGACCAGCCGGTCGACGGCGCCCGGTCGCAGCGCGGCCAGCGCTCCGAGCGCCAGTCCCGCGACCAGGATGAGCAGGGTGGCGTAGCCGACGAGCCAGAGCGTCGTCGGCAGCCGGGCGAGGATCAGGCCGGCCACGTCCTGCCGGAACTGCACGGATCGGCCGAAGTCGCCGGTGGCCACACCACCGACCCATTTGACGTACTGGACCAGGAACGGGTCGTTCAGGTGGTACTGCGCCTTGATGGCTTCGATCGCCGCCGGTGACGCCGAGCGGCCTCCCAGGAGAAAGGCGGCCGGGTCGCCGGGGGCGAGGTGGACCGAGCCGAAGACCGCGAATGAGGTGGCGATCAGTGTCGCGATGATTCCGGCGAGCCGGCGAAGGAGGAAATGTGCCATGGCCGGGCTCAGCCGGCCGAGCCCAGAAGGGCGGCCCAGGGATATTGGAGCTGGGCGATGCTCGTCGGCGCGCCCGTGAGCCGGTTGCTGAGGAACATGGTGTGCGGAACCTCGTACAGCGGTATCCAGACCAGATCGCGGACCGCGATCTGCTGCAGTTTCGCGACCGTCTCGGCGCGGGCGGAGGGGTCGGCCTGAGCGTTGGCCCGGTCGAGCAGGGCGTCGTACTCCGGGTTGGAGTAGCCGCCGTAGTTGGCGAAGTTGCCGGTCTGCAGGTTCCCGTAGAACTCCAGCGGATCGGGGGTGGAGTCGTACCAGGTCGTCATCATCAGATCGAGGCCCGCACGCGCCTTCGGGTCGGAGAACAGCGCCGTGTAGGCGTCCGGGGCGACCGCCCTCAGCTCGACGTCCAGGCCGATGGCGCGTCCGGCGGACTGCACCGCGTTGGCGATGACACCGATCTCCGGAGAGAGCGTGCTGGTCGCCATCACGATTTTCCGGCCGCCGGCGCCGGCCTCCTGAATCAGCTTCTTCGCCCCGGGGATGTCCTGGGTGAGGGCGGCAAGCCCGGCGTAGTGGCTCTTGGCCGCCTCCGGGGCGATCGCCCAGGCGCCGATGGCGGCGGGCGCCTTGGCCGGTGTGCCGATCCCGGCCGTGGCGGCCTTGATGATGCCCGTGCGATCGAGTGCCATGGACAGCGCCTTGCGGATCCGAGGATCGCCGAGCGTGCCCTTGAGGTCGGTGGGGATCAGGCTCACGGCCGTGGTGTTGGGCCCGAAGTAGAGCTTTCCGTTGGTGGCGGTGCGCAGCTTGGCGAAGCCGCTGGGCGGCAGCAGATAGCCGCCGTCGACCTCGCCGGCGAGCATCGTGTTGACGCGGGCGGAGGGATCCTGGATGAACACGTTCTTGACCGTGCTCGCCTTGGGGGCGAGCGTTGAGTCCCAGTAGCCGTCGAACTTCTTGAGAGTGATCGACTGCCCCTTCTGCCACCTGTCGAGGGCGAAGGGGCCGGTGCAGTTGACGCCGACGTCCGGAGTGCCGTAGCCCTGCCCGGCCTTGGCCAGGAACGCGGCACTCTCGATGGTCCCGGCGGAGGTGCCCATCTCCTCGTTGAAGAGCTGGTCGGGCCTCTTCAGGCGGACCGTGACCTCCATCGGACCGGTCTTCTCGATCGAGTCGACGTTCCGGAAGGCCGAGATCCAGTAGGAGCCGACCTCGGGTTTCAGGTGGCGGCGCAGGCTGGCGACGACGTCCTCGGCGGTGAGCGCGGAGCCGTCGTGGAAGCGCACGCCCGGGCGGATCGTGTAGACCCAGCGCCTGGGGTCGGGGGAGGCCACGGAGCTGGCCAGGCCCGGCTGCAGCTTCAGGTCGGGGGTGATCCGCATGAGCTGCTCGCACACGTTGGCGAGCACGGTGTTGGGCGGATAGTCGAAGGCGTAGGCGTAGTCCAGGGACTGCGGTTCGGCGTAGAGCGACCAGGTGACCGAGTCCACGGGGCCCTTGGCCGGCGAGGTGTCCTTGGCGATCTCGAAAGCGGCCGAGCCTCCGCCGAGGCCGGCCCGTGGAGTGCCACCGCAGGCGGCGGTCGCGAGCGCGAGCAGCGCGGTCACGACGGCGAGACGGGAGGTGCGCATCAGACCACCTCTTTCTGAACGGGCCGCGACGTTTTGCGCCGTGCGGCTGAGGTGCCAGCGAGTATTGGTGAAGGAACGTTCCTGCACAAGGGTTGGAAGGAACGATTCTGCAACGGTGGGAGGGGTAGCGGATCACGGAGGTCGGATGACAGGATCACGCCCATGAGCCAGTCAGAGCGCAGCTCCGCCTCACGGGTTCGCCTGGTGGACGTGGCCCGTGCCGCGGGGGTCTCCAAGACGACCGTGTCGGACGCGTTGAACGGAGCCGGACGCCTTCCCGCGGCCACCCGCGAGCACGTACGGCAGGTGGCGCGCCGTCTCGGCTACCGCCCGAACGCCACGGCGCGACTGCTGCGCGCCGGGCATACCCGGCTGATCGGCTTCGCGGCCCGGGAGTACGTCGAGGCGCCGTGGGTCTACGCCGAGCTGGCCTACTTCGGGCAGCTCGTCAACGCCACCACCCGAGCGGCCCTGACCCACGGATACGGGGTCGTCCTGCTACCCACCTCCGGGCCGGACGACTGCTGGCTGGACATGCCGCTGGACGGCGTGTTCGTCGTCGACCCGGTCGCGGGGGACCCGATGGTCGGAGACTTCCTCGCGGCGGGCATCCCGGTGGTCTCCGACCGGCGGGCCCTGGCGGAGGCCGCGAGCGGGGTGGGGACGACCGGCCGGTGGATCGACTTCGACCACGGGGGCGCCACACGCCGGGTCCTGGATCATCTGGAGGCCGCCGGCGCCGAGCGGATCGCGGTCATCGCGGCCGCCACCACCGCCTGCTTCCACCATGAGTCGGCCGGCGCCTACCGGGACTGGTGCGCTGAGCGGGGTCGTGAACCCTTCATCGCCCACTCTCCCAGCCCCGGTCTGCAGGGAGTGCTCGACGCCGTCGACGAGCTGCTCGACGGTCCGGCGCCGCCGGACGCGCTCTTCATCCTGGTCGAGGTCAACCCGCCGCTCCTGCTGGACGCGATCCGCAGGCGCGGCCGGTCCGTCCCCGATGACCTGCTGCTCGTCTGTACCACGGAGGACCCGACGGCCCTCTACACGGATCCGCCGATCAGCACGCTCAGCTTCCTGCCCGGGGAGACCGCCGAGGCCGCGGTGGAACTGCTCGTGGACAGCGTCGAAGGCCGCGCGGGAGAGCCCGGTCGTCTCTTCTCGGCCGAGCTCCGGATCCGCGCGTCCTCGGCCTTCACGGCCACCGGGTAGGCCCCGTGCCTCATCTCACCTCGCAGGCGCTCGTAGAGCGCGGCTCATCTCACCTCGTAGGCGTCGTAGAGCACGGCGCCGGGGGTGCGCCTGCCGGACGCGACGGCCAGCGAGCGGTTGAGCCAGTGATATCCAGGCGCTCCGGTCTCGAAACGGCAGAACAGCCGGAAGTAGTATTCGGCGGGGTCCACCTCCTCGCCCCCCGCGAGCCGCGCCATCACCTCGGGTGGGCCGTGCCGGATCCCGCTGGTCTGCAGATAGATCAGGGCGCCGTCACGTGTGCGCAGCGTGTAACGGGTGTCGATGCTCGCGCTCGCGTCCGGGTGCACGACCTGCCAGTCGGCTCCGCCCGGCAGGATCTCACCGGACAGTCGCGGGCCTTCGAAGGAGCCGCCGACGATGTTGATGATCCGGCGGCGGCCCCAGGGGGAGGCGCCGAGTTCCAGGATCGGGTCGAGCTCCACCCGGAAGGTGGCCAGCGGGGTCAGCTCGGGTCTCATGCCGGCGCCACGCCGTAGGAGGGGCGCTCGTTGAGCAGCCGGGGGTCGAAGCCGGCGGTGCGCTTGTAGGCGGCTGCGATGGCCTCGCGCTCGGCCATCGGGATCACGTCCTCGATGTCGGCGAACCCGTCGGGCGCGCGCTCGTGGGCGATTCTCATCACGACCTCCGGCCCCATGCCCCGGTTGGCCAGGCACAGGGCGGTCGTCACGGGCCGCCGCCGCTCCTCGTAGGCGCTCAGAGCCTGCTCGGGGGAGCGGCCGACGGCGAGTTCGTAGGCGAGCACGCGAGCGTCGAGCACCGCCTGGGAGGCGCCGTTGGAGCCGATGGGGTACATCGCGTGGGCGGCGTCGCCGAGCAGGGTCACCCGGCCGTGTGACCAGCGGGGGAGCGGGTCCCGGTCGACCATCGGGTACTCGTAGACGGCCTCGGCCGCCGAGATCAGCCTCGGCACGTCCAGCCAGTCGAACCGCCAGTCGCCGAAGTGGCGCAGGACCTCGGCGGGCTCCACGGACCGATTCCAGTCACCGCGCGCGACGGCCTCGTCCACAGGGCGCTCGGCGATCCAGTTGACCAGACCCGGGGTCGCGTCCTGGATCGGATAGGCGACGAACTTCGCGGTGCCGTCCCCGGCCATGATCATGGAACGGCCGGAGAGGAACGGCCGCGCACGGGACACCCCACGCCACAGGACCAGACCGTTCCACGGCGGCGGCCCCTCGTCCGGGTAGAGCAGGGCTCGAAGCGTCGAATGGATTCCGTCGGCGCCGACGAGCACGTCGCCGGTCAGCTCGCTTTCCCCGCCGGCGGTCGTGAACCGGGCCGACACCGTGCCGCCCTCCTGGTGGAAGCCGGTGAGCGTGTGATCCGGCCGTACCGCGGCCTCGCCCAGCCGCCTGCGCACCTCCGCCAGCAGCAGCATCTGCAGCCGGCCCCGGTGCACCGAGAACTGCGGCCACCGGTATCCGGCGCGCAGGCCGCGAGGCTCGGACCAGATCGGCGAACCGTGGCGGTTGTAGTAGGCGAGCTCCCCGGTGGCCACGCCGATCTCGGCGAGCCGGTCATACAGGCCGAGCTCGGCCAGTTCGCGGACCGCATGGGGAAGCAGGTTGATGCCCACGCCCAGCGGGCGCAGCTCCGCGGCGGCCTCGGCGATCACCACATCGGTCATACCCGCCGCGTGCAGGCTCAGGGCCGTGGCCAGCCCGCCGATGCCGCCACCCACGATGACCACTGACATCCGTACCCTCCCGGGCAAATGTTTTGGCCTTAACTATTTCGGGCTTCATCATCTAGAGTCAGTGGTCCTCGCGCAAGACCCTGAGAAGATCGGACGCATGAACGAATCAGCCGAGAGCTGGTACGAGGCGCACGCGAGAGACCGGGTGGCGGACATGCGGACGCCGGCGGACTCCCGCGCCTTCACGCTCTCCTACAACGTGCTGCAGCTCTCCCAGATGCTGGTCAACGACCTGGAGTCCCGGGTGCACCGGCCACGCGGGCTCACGTTGCCGGGCTTCCGGCTGATGTTCAAACTGTGGCTGCTGGGGCCCACCCAGTCGGCCCGGCTGGCCGAGATGTCGGTGCTGACCCGCTCGGCGGTGTCGAACCTGGTCAACACGCTGGAGCGGGACGGCCTGGTGGAGCGCAGCCGGACCGTCGCCGATCGAAGGCTGGTCTACGTCGATCTCACCGAGAAGGGGCGGGCGATGGTGACCGAAGCCTTCGAGCTCCAGACCCGGCGTGAGCGGTCCTGGTTCAGCGCGCTCGACGAGGACGAACAGGCGCGGTTCGTCGCGATGATGCGGAAGCTGATCGAGTCCCGGCCGCAGGACTGACGCCGGCCCGGCCTACGGCGCCGCGTGGTTCGCCGGGTCGGGGTCGTGCGGGTTCGCCGGGTCAGGGGTGCGCGGTTCGCCGGATCGGGCCGCGTGGTTCGCCGGGTCGGGGTCGTGCGGGTTCGCCGGGTCGGGGTCGTGCGGGTTCGCCGGGTCGGGGCCGGTCCTCGCCGCCGGCCCCGAAGTCTGACGTCACGGCCTGCTCTTCAGCCCGCCAGCTCCCGCTTGATGTCCTCGTCGTCCGGCGCCAGCTCCAGCGCCCGGGTGAGATCGGCCACCGCCTCCTCCTCCCGGCCGGCGGCGCGCAGCGCCATCGCCCGGTTGAACAGCAGCGCGGGGTCCGCCCCGGGTTCGAGGGCGCGGGTGAAGTCGGCCACGGCCGCCCCGGGGTCGCCGGTCTCGAAGGCCAGCATCCCCCGGTTGGCCCAGGCCGCTGCCAGCGACGGGGCACGTTCCAGAGCCTGGTCGAAGGCGGCCCGCGCCTCCTTGTAACGGCCCTGGGCCATCTCGACCTGGCCCAGCGCGCACAGCAGGTACGGGTTGGCGGGGTCCAGCGCGAGCCCGCTCTCCGCGTCGGCCCTGGCCCTGCCGTACTCGCCCAGCGCGGCCAGCAGCCCGGCCCGGTTGGCCAGCCCGTCCACGAACTCCGGGTCCAGCTCCAGCGCGTGGTCCAGATCGACGAGCGCGCCCCGATGGTCTCCGTCGGAGAAACGGATCTCGGCCCGGTTGTAGTACGGCTCGGGGAAGGGCGGGCCGACCCGCATCGCCGTCTCGTAGTCGGCGATCGCCGCCTCCCGCCTGCCCAGCCGGTGCAGCAGATTGCCCCGGTCGATGTAGTAGTCGGGGTAGCCGGGATCGGCCGCGATCACCGCGTCCAGATCCTCCAGTGCCTCCTCTGGACGGCCCAGCATGACGGCCAGCTGCGCCCGGTTGGCCAGCAGCACCAGCCGGTGGATCGGGTGCTCGCCCGGCCGCAGGCCGTGCTCGGCCAGCGCCACCGCCTCCTGGACCAGCTCCAGCGCCTTGGCGGGGTTGCCGAGCCGTACCTCCACCAGCGCCCGGCCGTTGAGGTCGAAACCCAGCTTGAACGCGCGCTCGTGCGGGTCGGGAAGCAGCGTGGAGATGGCGATCGCCTGGTTCACCCAGGCCAGCGCGGCGTTCAGATCGCGCCGTGCCGGGTCGTGGTGGCGGACCTTGAGCATCCCGGTGGCGTAGGCGGCGGCCGCGTGCGTGACGGGGGAGACGCTCCGGCGCCTGGCGAGGTCGAACAACGCCTCGGCCTCCTCCTCGCGGTTCAGCGAGCCGAGCGCGGTCGCGGTGCTGTGCAGGAAGCGCCACCAGATCTCCGGCTCGGCGGCCGGGTCGGTCAGCTCCAGCGCGCGCAGGCCCAGCTCGGCCACAGCGTCGTGACAGCCCGCGTCCAGGCACCACTCCACCGCGAACCGGAACGCCTCCACCGCCTTGCGCGGATCGCCGCCGCGCTCGCGGTGGTAGGGAATCGCCCCGAGCCGCGCGCCGACCGTCCCCTCCCGCTCCAGCTCGTCGGCCCGCGCGTCGTGCTCCTCCGGGCTGAGGGGCTCCTCCGGTACGGCATGCTCGCCTATCACGATGGTCAGCAGTTCCGGGGCGATCCGCCGTCGCAGCACCGCAAGGAACTCGCGGTCGGTGGGGTCGGCCTCGTGGACGTTCTCCACGACGAGCGTCCGCGGTCCGGTCTCCGCCAGGTGCTCGCGGACGAACTCGGCGAGCCCGTTCGCCAGGCGGAGCGTGCGGCGGGGCGCGTGCACCAGGATCCGTTCGGCCCTGGACACATGGTCGGCCACCGACCGGCGCCTGACGGGGATCAGCCCGTGCAGGTCGGGCGCCACGGCGCGCAGCTCTATGTCATAGCGAGAGACCAGCTCCGGCTGGGCGGCGGGCGCCAGGGCCGAGACGATCGCACCCGCCGCGGTGTACGGCCCCCGCAGGCGCCGGTCCCCGTCCACGGGGGGCAGGAGCAGAGGGGGAAGGGGCGGGTTTTCCAGTGGGATCGATCCCCGACTCACCAGTCTCCTTTATGTTGTTCTGAGGTTTTATGTCGTTCTGAGGCCCGGCGCCCATCGCTGGGCGCCGGTTCTGTGATTTCGGTTCAGCCGACGTGCTTGGGACTCGCGGACCCGCGGAGCGGGACGGTGCCAGGCTTGTGAACAATGACGCGCTTCATCGCGATGCCTCTCTTGGAAATAAGAACAAATCGCAAGTATTCGCACTAATCGCTCAGATTGACAAGATCTATTTCTTAGAGTGGCCGGATCCGGACAATCCCATGGACGGCCGGTGAAGACCCGCCTTCCCGCAGCCGTGCCCGGGGGCCGGTCAGGGGCGCGGCTGCTGCTGGGTGATGCAGTGGATCCCGCCGCCGAGGGCGAAGATGGGACGGGCGTCCACTGTCTCGATGGCCCGCTCCGGGAAGAGCTTGGCGAAGATCTCGGCCGCCGCGGCGTCGCGCGGATCGTCGAAGGAGCACAGCAGGGCCAGGCCGTTGGCCAGATAGTGGTTGACGTAGGAGTAGTCGACCAGCTCCCCGTCGGCCTCGCGGGTCTGCGGGGCGATCAGTTCGACGACCTCCAGCCGGCGGCCCCTGGCGTCGGTCGAGGAGCGCAGGATCGCCAGGTTCTCCCGGGTGACCTCATAATCCGGGTGGTCCGGGTCGGGCTGGACGTGGCAGAGCACCAGGCCCGGGCGGGCGAAGGAGGCGAGCAGGTCCACGTGGCCGCTGGTGCCGTACTTGCCGTAGTCGGCGGTGAGACCGCGCGGCAGCCAGATCACCTTCTCCACGCCGATCCGGGCGCCGAGCTCGGTCTCGACCCGCTCCCTGCTCCAGCCGGGGTTGCGCCTGTCGCCGAGCTGCACGGTCTCGGTGACGATGACCGTGCCCTCGCCGTCCACGTGGATGCCGCCGCCTTCGTTGACCATCTCCGAACGGAACCGGGTGGCCCCGGCCCGTTCCAGGACGGCCTCGGCGACCAGGTCGTCCTTGGCGTGGACGTTCCAGCCCCACCCGTTGAAGGTCCAGTCCACCCCGGCAAGGCCACCCCGGCCGTCCACCAGGAAGGTCGGGCCGTTGTCGCGCATCCAGGAGTCGTCCAGCGGCTGCTCCATCACCTCGACCTCGGGAGCCAGCCATCGGGCGGCCGACTCGCGCTCGCCCGGGTCGACCACCATGGTGACCGGCTCGTAGCGGACGATCGTGTTGGCCACGCTCGACCACGCGCGATAGGAGGCCTCGGGGTCGGTGAGCGCGTATCCGGAGACCGGCCAGGACATCCAGGTACGGGTGTGCGGGTGCCACTCCGGCGGCATGAAGAACACGGTTCGGGCTCCTAGTCAGAGGATCGGAGAGAGAGGCGGGCCGGGCAGGGGGTGTCAGAGGAAGTACAGGCGGCTGAGCGAGACCGATTCGGCGGGGGACGAGCGGACCGGGTCGCCGTCGAGGGTGACCTGGCCGAGCGGGTCCACCTGGACGGAGCCGAGCCGGGAGTTGCGGACCAGGTCCGCGGGACCGATGCCGCGGGTGCCCCGCACGCCGACACGGCGGCGGCGGGTCGTCATGTGATCGGCCGCCGCGTCGGCCGCCGCGCCGCTGACGAAGGCCACCGACAGATCCGCGGCGGTCGCGCCGTAGGCTCCGAACTGCGGGCCCAGCACCAGCGGCTCGCAAGTGTCGGTGGAGGCGTTCGGGTCTCCGGTCACACCGTAGGCGGGGAAGCCGGCCTTCAGCACGAGCTGAGGCTTGGCGCCGAAGTGATCCGGCCGCCACAGCACGATGTCGGCCAGCTTGCCCGGTTCCAGCGAGCCGACCTCGTGTGCCAGGCCGTGCGCGATGGCCGGGTTGATCGTCAGCTTGGCCAGGTAGCGCAGCACGCGCTCGTTGTCGTTGCCCTCCGGCGCGCCCAGCTCGCCCTTCATCTTTCCTGCCATCGCGAACGTCCGGCGGACCGTCTCGCCCGCCCGGCCCATGCCCTGGGCGTCGGAGGAGGTGATGCCGATCACCCCGAGGTCGTGCAGCACGTCCTCGGCGCCCATGGTGCCCGCCCGGATCCGGTCCCGGGCCAGCGCGGCGTCCCCCGGCAGCTCGGGCCGGAGCCCGTGCACCGAGACGATCATCCCGTGGTGCTCGGCGACGGCGTCGCGGCCGAAGGGCAGCGTCGGGTTGGTGGAGGAGCCGATGACGTTGGCCACCCCGGCCAGCTTGAGCACGTTCGGCACGTGGCCGCCGCCGCACCCCTCGATGTGGAAGGCGTGGATCGTCCTTCCGGACAGGACCGCGAGGGTGTCCTCCACCGACAGGCACTCGTTGAGGCCGTCGGTGTGCAGGGCCACCTGCACGTCGTGCTCCTCGGCGACCCGCAGCGCGGTGTCCAGCGCACGGGTGTGCGCCCCCATGTCCTCGTGCACCTTGAAGCCGCTGGCGCCGCCCTCGACCAGCGCCTCGACCAGCGGGGCCGCGTGGGAGGAGGAGCCGCGCGCCAGGAAGCCGATGTTCACCGGCCAGGCGTCGAAGGCGTTGAAAGCGTGCCGCAGCGCCCACGGTGAGTTCACCCCGACGCCCCAGACCGGCCCGAACTCCTGGCCGATGATCGTGGTGACGCCGGAGGCGAGGGAGGCCTCCATGATGCGCGGGCTGAGCAGGTGCACGTGGGTGTCGATCGCCCCCGCCGTGGCGATCAGCCCCTCGCCGGACACGATCGTGGTCCCGGTGCCGACCACCACGTCCACGCCGTCCAGGGTGTCGGGGTTGCCGGCCCGGCCGACGGCGTGGATGCGCCCCTCGCGCACCCCGATCGAGGCGGTCCGCACGCCCAGGAACGGATCGAGGATCAGCACGTTGCTGATCACCAGGTCACAGGTCTCCCCGATCGAGGCGGCCTTCAGGTGCAGGCCGTCGCGGGCGGTCTTGCCGAACCCGGCGAGAAACTCCTCCCCGGGCTTCTGCGAGTCGTGCTCGACCTCGACGACCAGGCCGGAGTCGCCGAGCCTGACCCGATCTCCCCTACGGGGGCCGTAGACGCTCATCGTCCGTCCTCTCCCGTCACTCGTTCTCCGCCCGTGGGCTCGCTTCCCAGATAGCCGCAGGCCCGCGCCTTCCCCATGGCCCGTTCGAACGCGCCGGGCGCGTCCAGTGGCCCGTCCACCAGCCCGGCGAACCCGATCGCCACCCGGGCGCCGCCGATCGGGACCAGCCTCGCCGTACGGCTCTCGCCCGGATCGAACCGGACGGTGGATCCCGCCGGAACGGCCAGCCGGCGTCCGTATCCGGCGGCCCGGTCGAACCGGAGCCGGGGGTTGACCTCGAAGAAGTGGAAGTGCGAGGTGACGCTGATCGGTACGGTCGCGGTGTTGAACACCTCGATCTCGACGATTTCCGCGCCGGCGCCCTTCTCGGCGTCCTCACCGGGGGACGGGGACGCCGCGATCACCGCGCCGGGAGCCTCGGCCCCGAGCGAGCCGCCGCCGAACGGGTCGGTCACCACGGCCAGCCGGGTGCCGTCGTCGAAGACCGCCTCGACCATCACCTCGGTGACGACGTCGGCAACGCCGGGCAGCACGTCGTCCGGGCCGAGCGCCCGGCGGCCGGCCTCGACGGCCTCGGCCAGCCGCACCCCGTCGCGCGCGGCCTCGCAGACCGTGTCCGCGATCAGCGCGGTGGCCTCCGGCACGTTCAGCCGCAAACCTCTCGCCTTCCTGGCGCGCGCCAGCCCGGCCGCCGTGAACAGCAGCAGGCGATCGCGCTCCGCAGGTGTCAGCCGCACAGCCGCCCCCCTTTTAGAACCGTTTTCAAACTTAGAGCAGTATTCTAAACCTGTACGGTAGGTGTCATGACTGCGAAGCTGGAGCGCCCCGACGTGCGAGCGCACGTGCTGCGAGCGGCGCTGCTGGCGATCGACGAGGTGGGGCCCGAGCGGCTGCGGGTGCGCGACATCGCCGAGCGGGCGGGCATGAGCAGCGGTCACGTCATGTATTACTTCGGCAAGCGCGACCGGATCCTCGTCTCGACGCTGCTGCTCAGCGAGGACGAGCTGGCCGAGCGCCGGACGGCGGAGCTCGCGGCCGTCACCGACCCCGGTCAGGCGCTCGGCCGCCTGGCGGAGCTGTATCTCCCCGGCGGCCCGAGAGACGTCCGCTGGCGGCTGTGGGCCCAGGTCATCGCCCGCCCGCCGCAGGACGAGGAGACGCTCGCCAGGATCGCCGGATTCATGGGCACCTGGGTGCGAGAGCTGGCCGGCATCGTGACCCGGGGCGCGGCGGAGGGGCTGTGGCGGCCGGTGGACGACCCGGAGGACTACGCCACGCGAATGTGCCGGATCATGGACAGTCTCGCCGCCGACGTGCTGCTCGGACTGCCCGGCCGGGGTCCCCGCTGGGCTCACGAGCAGGCCGTGAAGGCGATCTGGCGGGAACTGCGCCCCTGACCGCCGGACCCGGCGCCCGCCGGGATGGGCGAGCGGCCGGACGGCCGGATGGGCGAGGTGGGTGAATGGTCGGGCGGCCGGATGGCCGAGGTTGGTGAGTGGCCGGGCGGCCGAGATGGGCGACCGCCGGGAATCCTCGCCGTCATAGCACAGCGACCAACATTTTCTCGGGGGAACATTCCCTTTTTTGATGATGTATGTCGAAATTCAGTTTTAATCATGATTGGTATTGCTTGATTACGGTGATTCATGGTCTCTTTTGATAAAAGACCTCCTCGTCTGCATGCACATCGCACCCCCCGTACGGCGTCAGCCGTACCCGCCCGATGCGTCCAGCCGAACAGCGGGAGCACACCATGCGCCGCCTCACCTCAGTCCTGTCCGGGTTGTCCTGCTCAGCTCTCATCACCGCCTCCCTGGTCGTGCCCGCCGTCGTCACGGCGGCGGTCGTGGGCGCCGCGCCCGCCGCGCTGGCCCTCGACAACGGCCTGGCCAGAACGCCGCCCATGGGGTTCAACAACTGGAACTCCACCCACTGCCGCGCCGACTTCAACGAGACGATGGTCAAGGGCATCGCCGACATCTTCGTCGGCAAGGGGCTCAAGGACGCCGGCTACCAGTACGTCAACATCGACGACTGCTGGGCGCTGCCCCAGCGCAACGCCCAGGGCAACCTGGTGCCCGATCCGGTGCGCTTCCCCAACGGGATCAAGGCCGTGGCGGACTACGTGCACGCCAAAGGCCTGAAGTTCGGCCTCTACACCAGCGCCGGCACCAAGACCTGCGACACGCTCGGATTCCCCGGTGGCATCGGTCACGAGCAGCAGGACGCCGCCCTGTTCGCCTCCTGGGGCGTCGACTACCTCAAATACGACAACTGCGGCGACCATCTGGGGCAGAGCGCGCAACAGCGGTACACGGCGATGCGGGACGCGCTGGCGAGCAGTGGCCGCCCGATCCTCTTCAGCATCTGCGAGTGGGGCGCCAACCAGCCGTGGAACTGGGCCCAGAGCGTCGGCAACTCCTGGCGTACCACCGGGGACATCAGCGACAATTGGGCGTCCATGCTCGACATCATGAAGCGCAACCGGGACCTGGCGCCGTACGCGCGGCCGGGCGCGTGGAACGACCCGGACATGCTGGAGGTCGGCAACGGCGGGATGACCGACACCGAATACCGCACCCACTTCAGCACCTGGGCCATCATGGCGGCCCCCCTGCTGATCGGCACCGACCTGCGCACCGCCTCCCAGGCGACGTTCGACATCCTCAAGAACACTGACGTGATCGCGGTCAACCAGGATCCGCTCGGCAGGCAGGCGACGGTGGTCAAGAGCGACAACGGGCTCACGGTCCTCGCCAAGACGCTCAGCAACGGCGATCGCGCGGTCGCCCTGGTCAACGAGACCTCCTCGGCCAAGACCATCGCCACCACCGTCACCGAGGCGGGCATGGGAGGCGCGTCCGCCTACTCGCTGAAGGACCTCTGGTCCAAGGCGGTGACCTCCACCACCGGGGCGATCAGCGCGAGCGTACCGGGGCACGGCACCGTGATGCTCCGGGTGACGCCGAGCGGCCTGATACCGCCCCCCACCGGCCTGTCACAGCTCGGCGACCTGCCCTGGACCTCGGCGAGCAACGGCTGGGGACCGGCCGAGCGCAACCTCAGCAACGGTGAGCAGGCCGCCGGGGACGGCCGCACCCTCACGATCCAGAACGTGCCGTACGCCAAGGGACTGGGCGTCCACGCCGGCAGTGAGATCACCTATCACCTCGGCGGGAAGTGTCGCGCGGTGACGGTCGCGGTCGGAGTGGACGACGAGGTCGGCGCGAACGGGTCGGTGGTCTTCCAGATCTTCCGCGACGGGGTCAAGATCGCCGACAGCGGCCGGATGACGGGCGCCGACGCGGCGCGGCGGCTGAACGCCGACGTCACGGGAGGAACCACGCTGCGCCTGGTCGTCACCGACGCGGGCGACGACATCCGCTACGACCACGCCGACTGGACCGACGCCCGTCTTTCCTGTGGTGACGGCCCTCCGGCCGGCACGACACAGCTCAGCGACCTGCCGTGGAGCAGCGCCGTGAACGGCTGGGGGCCGGTGGAGCGCGACCGGAGCAACGGCGAGCAGGCCGCTGGAGACGGCCGTACGCTGACCGTCGGGGGCGTCACGTTCGCCAAGGGACTGGGCGTCCACGCCGCCGGCGAGATCGAGTACTTCCTCGGTGGAGAGTGCTCGTCGGTGCAGGCCAAGGTGGGGTTGGACGACGAGGTCGGCACGGTGGGGGCGGTGGTGTTCCAGCTCTACCTGGACGGTGTCAAGGTCGCCGACAGCGGGCTCATGACGGTCAACGACCCCGCCAGGACGCTGACCGCGAACCTCACCGGCGGCCTCGGCCTGCGCCTGGTCGTCACCGACGGCGGTAACGGTGTCGACTACGACCACGCGGACTGGGCCGATCCGAAGATCACCTGCACCTAGGGCGATCACCCGCGCCCAGGAGGGCGCCCATACCCGGCGGGCCCGTCTCGGGTCACGCCGGGGCGTGGCGGATGCGGCGGCCGGTGACCTCGGTGGGAGCGATGCGGATGTAGAGCCTGCGCTCACCGCCCGCCCACGGTTCGACGTCCGCGCCCGCCACGGCCGCCTGCTCCTCCTCGGCGGAGATGTGATGGGCGGGGCCCCGGACGAGCACGCTCCAGCCCTCCCTGCCGGGGTCGTCGATGCGGTCGACCTCGAAGGCGATCTTGAACTCGACCCCCTCGACGCCGGTGCGCAGGTCGTCGTCGAGGGGGCCGCCGAACGCGGTGCGCAGCAGCACGGCCCCGTCGTGGATCACGTAGTTGACCGGCATCACCACCGGCCCGGTGGGGTTGACGAAGGCCACCCTTCCCACGCCGCCCGGTGAGATGAGCCTCATGCACTCCTCGGCGTCCAGCTTCTCCAGCCGCGGTCGCGTGCCCGCGGGACCTCGTCCCGGGGGCACGTCCACGGTGCCGCCGAGGAGCTCGTCGCTGCTGGTGCCCAGGGCGGCGGCCAGCTGGTTGACGGTGCTCACGCCGGGCGCGGCGGCGTTCTCCTCCAGGTATCCGAGGTAGCCGGGGTCGATCCTGGCCCGTTCGGCCAGCTGCTCTCGGGTCATTCCGAGAGACCTGCGTCGATGCGCCACCCGGCGACCCAGGTCGCCCGGGGCCGAGATGTGTTCGGTCATGGCATCCCCCTGCTCGCGGACCCGAGGTGACGACGCCGTGCAAGGGGCGGCACGGCGCCCGTGCCACCCGGCGGAGGCCCTCGGCGACGGCGTCCCCCGGACGCCTCGTGGTCGTGGAAGCCGCGATCCCCGCTTCCACGGACGCGATCGGGACGGCACGCGCTCCGACGGCGAATCCGGTCCCGCTTCCGCACACCTCCGTACCCGGCGGACCGGCAGATCACTCCGCCGTCAGGGCCGCCGGGCATCCCGCGCGGCGGCGGGCCGTGGCGGGCCATGACGGGCGGCGGCGGGCGACGGCGGGCGACGCTCCGTGACCTCGCGCCGACGGCCGGAGAAGCCGAGCCCGCCGTACGGAGCCCCTCCCCGGGAAGGGTGAATGTCACTACGCTTACCAGAAGTTTTATCTGTTGTAGTCATTTCTGGAGAAGCCCATGACTTTTGCCGGAGCCCCGGAGCGGGCGGATGTCGCGCTTGCCCGCCGCCACTCGCTGGCCGACCTGCTTCGCCGATCCGCCCGGCGTCACCCCGGCCGGCCGGCGGTGTCGGACGGCGTGAGCGCCCGGACCTACGCCCAGCTCGACGAGGACGCCGGCAGGATCGCCAACGCGCTCATCGAAAGGGGAGTGGGCGTCGGCGATCGGGTCGCGGTGCTCTCGCGCAACAGCGTCGAGTACGTTCAGACGATCTTCGCGGTCGCCCGCGCGGGCGCGGTCCTGGTGCCGGTCAACTTCATGCTGCGGGGCGAGGAGGTCGGCTACGTCCTCGGTCACTCCTCGGCTGTCGCCCTGCTCGTGCAGGACGCGCTCCTGCCGGTCGCGGAAGAGGCGATCAAGGCGACGGACCACCTGCGGACGCGGATCGTGTACGGCGAGGCGGTGGAGGGCTGGGAGGCGTTTTCCACCCTGCTGGACCACGCGGACCCCGGTGAGCCCGCGGTGCCCATCGCCCCGGACGATCCGGCCCAGATCCTCTACACCTCGGGTACCGAGTCGCGTCCCAAGGGGGCGGTCCTGTCCCACGCCGCGCTGATCGCCCAGTACGGCAGTTGCGTCATCGACGGAGGCATGGACCGCGACGACATCGAACTGCACTCGATGCCGCTGTTCCACTGCGCGCAGCAGCACTGTTTCCTGGTGCCCGACATCCAGCTCGGAGCCTCCAGCGTCATCCTGCCCGGGCCCGACCCGGCCGCGGTGCTCGCCGCCATCGAAACCCACCGGGTGACCAAGTTCTTCGCGCCGCCGACGGTGTGGATCGGCATGCTGCGCCACCCGGACTTCGAAAGGCGCGACCTCTCCTCGCTGCGCAAGGGCTACTACGGGGCGGCGATCATGCCCGTGGAGGTGCTCAAGGAGATCGGTGAGCGGCTGCCGGGGGTGCGGCTATGGAACTTCTACGGCCAGACGGAGATGGCACCCGTCGCCGTCATGCTCCAGCCGGAGGACCAGATCCGCAAGGCCGGATCCGCGGGTCAGGCCGCCCTGAACGTGGAGACCCGGGTGGTGGACGCGGAAGGCCGGGACGTCCCCACGGGCGAGATCGGGGAGATCGTCCATCGCAGCCCGCACGCCATCCTCGAATACCTCGACGACCCGGGCAAGACCGCCGAGGCGTTTCGCGGCGGCTGGTTCCACTCCGGCGATCTGGGGACGATGGACGCGGAGGGCTACCTCACGGTCGTCGACCGGATCAAGGACATGATCAAGACCGGTGGGGAGAACGTCGCCAGTCGAGAGGTCGAAGAAGCGATCTACGAGCACCCCGCCGTCGCCGAGGTGGCGGTCGTCGGGCTCAGCCATCCGAGCTGGATCGAGGCGGTCGTCGCGATCGTGGTGACCAAGGCCGGTGCGGCCGTCACCGAGGAGGAGCTGCGGGCACACGTCCGTGAACGGCTGGCGCCGTTCAAGGTGCCCAAGGCGTTCGCGTTCGTCGAGGCGCTCCCGAAGAATCCCAGCGGCAAGATCCTCAAGCGTGAGCTCCGGGAGCGTCACGGCGGGCTCGCGGATCGGATCGCCGACGCGGGCGCAGGACGCTGACCCGGCGCCGAGACCGCACCCGTCATCCGGGCGGTGCCTCCCGGTAGTCCGGATGACGCGATCACTCGCATGGCGACGCCCCTGTGCCGCCCATCGGCGGATTCTAGGGATCCTCGCAACACCTGCCACTTACGTGGCTGTCAGTAGATCACGCAGGCGCTCGGCTGGGGTTCCCCAGCCGAGCGTTTTGCGTGGTCGGCCGTTGAGTTGTTGGGCGACGTGTTCGAGATCTGCGGGGCTGTGCACGGACAGGTCGGTGCCTTTGGGGAAGTACTGGCGCAGTAAGCCGTTGACGTTCTCGTTCGATCCACGCTGCCAGGGCGAGTGGGGGTCGCAGAAGTAGACCGGCACGCCTGTGGCCACGGTGAACTGCTTGTGCGCGGCCATCTCGCAACCCTGGTCCCAGGTCAGCGAGCCGCGCAGGTGCTCGGGCAGGGTCTGGATCAGAGGCACCAGCACGTCGCGGACCTCCTCGGCGGTGTGTCCGCCGGGCAGATGTCCGAGCAGGACGTAGCGGGTGGAGCGCTCGACCAGGGTCACGATCGCACTCTCGCTTCGGGGACCGACGATCAGATCGCCTTCCCAGTGGCCCGGAACCGCCCGGTCCTCGACCTCCGGTGGCCGCTCGGAGATCATCACCATCTCGTCGACGAAGCGGCGAGTGCGCTGCTGAGGAGTCTTGCGCGGCTTGCGGCGGGTGCGCCCGGTGCGCAACGCGTCAGCGACCTGGCGGCGCAGTCCGCCACGGGCCTGGACATAGATCGCCTGGTAGATCGTCTCCGGACTCACCCGCATGCTCTCGTTGCCGGGGAACTCGATGACCACAGCGTGACAGATCTGCTCTGGGGACCAGCGTTCGCGCAGCTTGTCCTCAACGTATCGACGCAGCGGACCGTCTGCGGTGAGCTTCGAGGCCTTGGGCCGCAGCCGGCTCTCGGCCCAGGCCCTCTGGGCCCGGTGCGGCTGGTAGACGCCGTCGACCGCCCGAGCGTCGATCTCCCGCTTGATCGTGGACGCCGGTCGGCCCAGAGCTCGTCCGATAGCCCGCAGCGAGTCGCCGGCCCGGTGCATGTCAGCGATCGTCTCCCGCTCGGTCACGTTCAGGAACCGAGGGTGCAGCCGCGCGTCGACCGCCGCGAGGGACGGCTTGGTTGCACTGGCGCTGATGGTGATCACACCGGTCTTATAGTCGATCAGGCGGCCATCAGCGTGCAGTCGCGAATGGCCGATCTGCCGGATGCCCTGGTCCCAGTCCTGGGCGGTGCGCTCGTGGACGCCGACCTGCGCGGCGGCATCGCGGCGTCGGACTCCGGCCGCACGCAGCCGCTCGTACTCCGCCCGGCCCGGATGTCCGGACGCGCCGGGCTTGCCACGACCACGTACACCGGCCCGACGGGCCCACCCGAACGCCGTATTGCGGTTCACCCCGGCTGCAAGAGCAGCAGCGGTGACGCTGCCGTCCTCCCGGTCCAGTGCCTCGAAGAACCTCGCCTTCAGCACCTCAAAACCCATGATCCCCGCAGCTCCCTGACTTCAGGGTGTTGCGGGGATCATTAGAACCCAAGCATCGCTCGCATGGGGGCATCGTCCATATGGCGATGTCCATAAGGTTCGCCGGGATCGGTGCCCTTTGCCCGAAGGTGTTGGCAAAGCTCCTGGTCGGCGAGGGTATCGTCCATACATGTGCATGAGGTCGTGTCGAGCGACGGGGCGGGAGCCGATGCCTGCCGGGTCTGTCCCCGGCGAAGGAGCCGGCGTGCGGCTCCCCGGCGGGAGAGCCGGTGCGCGGCGGCGGGGTGATCTGATCGGCCCGTGGCCGCGGGCCGGGAAATGAGGGGCTGACCGTGGTGGGACGACTCCTCCCTCCGGACGGCGGGCCCGAGGAGCCCGGCGGGGACGGTCCCGACACGCTGGCCGAGGGCATCGGCGCCATGCTGGCGGAGGTCGGCGCCCACGCGGGCGCGATCTACCGCCTGACTCCTGACCGCCGAGTGCTGGAACTGGTGGTGATGGAGGGGCTGACGCGGGAGTTCGTCCGGCCGTGGGAGCGGGTGAGCCTGACCGCCCCCGCTCCGGTGGCCGACGCGTTCCGGGAGAGGCGGCTGGTGTGGGTGGGGGGCGAGGAGGAGATGGTGCGCCGCTACCCGGGCATCGCGCTCGCCCTGCCCTACGAGTTCTGCCTGGCCGCGATGCCGCTGGTCACCGCCACGGCCGCCTACGGGGCGATGTTCGTGGTCTGGCCCGGCTCCCACGCGTCGCGGCTGTCCTCCGGCGAGCGCGCTCGTCTCAGGTCCGCCGCCGGGGGCCTGGCGCGGACTCTTGAGGAGATCGTCCGGACCGGCCGCCTGGGCCGGACGGATCAGGAGCCGCTCGTGCTCGTCCCGCCCAGCGCAGGGCAGACCGAAGAGGTGGAGGCGATGATGGCGCGCCTGCCGGAGGGCCTCTGCACCCTGGACAATCACGGCCGCCTCACCTTCATCAGTCCCCGGGGGGCCGCACTGATCGGTGAGTCGCCACGGCGGCTGGTCGGCGCGCAGCCGTGGACGGTGCTGCCCTGGCTGAACGACCCGGTGTACGAGGACCGCTACCGCGGAGCGATGATCAGCCAGCAGCCGACCTCGTTCGTGGCGCTGCGCCCTCCGGACCGGTGGCTGTCCTTCGATCTCTACCCGTCCGTCTCCGGCATCACCGTGCGCATCACCCCTGCTCCGGTGGAGCCGCAGGATGTTCCGGAGCTCACGCCGACGGTCGATCCGGCGATGCCCACCCGGGTGGGGGCCATCTATCACGTGCTGCATCTGGCGAGCGCGTTGACCGAGGTCGCCGGCGTGCAGGACGTGGTGAACCTGGTCGCCGACCACATGATGCCGGCCTTCGGCGGGCAGGCCATGGCCCTGCTGACGGCCGAGGACGGCAGGCTGAGCGTCGTCGGCCACCGCGGCTACCAGCCCGACGTCACCAAGCATTACGAACGCCTGCCGCTGACCTCGCCCACCCCGAGCGTGCGGACGATGATCGCCGGCGTGCCCAGCTTCTTCGAGTCCAGCGAGGATCTGGACCAGATCTACCCCCTGGCCGTCGCCCCGGACGACGGAATGGCGGCCTGGGCGTTCGTGCCGCTGATCGCTTCGGGCCGGCCCATCGGCACCTGGATCCTCGCCTTCTCCCGGCCCCATCGCTTCACCGTCGAGGAACGCGCCGTGCTGACCTCCCTCGGCGGCCTGCTCGCCCAGGCGCTGGAACGCGCGCGTCTCTACGACACCAAGCTGGAGCTCGCCCACGGCCTGCAGGAAGGCCTGCTGCCCCACGCCCTGCCCCGTCTGCCCGGTCTGACGGCGGCCGCCCGCTACCTGCCCGGAACCGAGGGCATGGACATCGGGGGAGACTTCTACGACGTCATCCGGCTCACCGACGAAACCGTCGCCGCCATCGTCGGCGACGTCCAGGGACACAACGTCACCGCCGCGGCCCTCATGGGCCAGCTGCGCACCGCGGTGCGCGCCTACACCACGGCCGGCGCCGATCCCGGTGAGGTCCTGGCCCGTACCAACCACCTGCTGACCGACCTGGACCCCGGCCTGTTCGCCACGTGCGTCTACGCCCATCTCGACCTGCGTCATCACGTGGCGTGCCTGACCCGCGCCGGCCATCCCCAGCCTCTCCTGCGCAGTCCCGACGGCGACGTGCAGGTGCTGGACGTGGCCGGCGGCCTGATGCTGGGCGTCGATCCGGAGGCCGAATACCCGCGTACGGAGATCCCCCTGCGGGCCGGCTCCACCCTGGCCCTCTACACCGACGGTCTTATCGAGACACCCGGGGTCGACCTCGACGACGCCCTGGCCGAGCTCGGCTCGGTGCTGGCAGACACGGGAGGCCAGCACCTGGACGACGTGGCCGACGCATTGATCCGGTACGCCCAGCAGACCAGCCATCGCAGTGACGACATCGCCCTGCTCCTGCTGCGCCTGACCGCCGGTCTCGGCCCCTGATCCCCGCTCCGATCCCCGCTCCGTGAACGGACGGGGCTCCATGTCCGGCGGGCTCGGCGGCCGGCCTCGGCCGGCCCCGCACGGGAGGCGGCGTCGTCGCAGAAACGCTCCGGCGCGCCGGTTCGGCACCGGGGCCGTAATCTGTGCGGATGGAGGAGGTGTCGGAGTACGGCCGGTCCAGGCCCGCGCCGGTGCTGCGCCGTTTCGTGTCCGGATACACCGGCTACCGCCTGGTCGGCCCGCCCGGTCTGCACCAGGGCCTGCCCTCGGCGCATCTGACGCTCGTCGTGTGCCTGTCCGGTACGGTCGACGTGGTCTCGATGCCCGATCGGACCCGCCCGCCGGTCTCCCTCTCCTCGATGGTGGCCGGGCTGCACGACGCCCCGGCCGTGCTCTCGCACGACGGCCATCAGTACGGCGTGCAGCTCGATCTGACCTGGCGGGGTGCCCGGGCGCTGCTGGGCGCGCCGGCCGGGGAGTTCGCGGGCGACGTGGTCGACCTGAGGTCCCTGCTCGGCCGCCGCGCCGAGGAACTGGCCGCCCGGCTGGCCGGCGCGCCGGGCTGGCGGCAGCGGTTCGGGGTGCTCGACCATGTCCTGGCCGGGCTCATCGACGACCGCCACGCCGAGCCGCCCGCGGAGGTGGCCCAGGCGTGGTGGCGGCTGGAGAAGACGGGCGGGCGACTGCCGGTCGGTGAGCTGGCCCGGGAGCTGGGATGGAGCCGGCGCCACCTCGGAGAGCGGTTTCGCCGCGAGGTCGGCCTGCCGCCGAAAACCGCGGCCCGGGTGATCCGCTTCGAGCGGGTCTGCCGGCGGCTGCGGTCCGCGGCCCGCCCGCCGCTGGCCGAAGTGGCGGTCGAATGCGGCTACTTCGACCAGGCCCACCTGGCCCGGGAGTTTCGCGATCTGGCCGGCATCACCGCGACCCGATGGCTGGCGGAGCTCCCATCCGTCCAAGACCACGGCTCGCAGCGGGAGCCAGGATGAGCTCCATGACACAGATCATCGGTGCCGAAGGCACATCCCCTTCCAATCCCTCCGCGAACCCCTCGGTCTGGCCCTGTCTGACCTATCGGGACGTACGGACCGCGATCGATTTCCTCGTCGGTGCGTTCGGCTTCGTCGAACGGGCCTGTTACGGCGAGGGCGGGACCGTTCACCACGCCGAGCTCGGCTGGCCGGCCGGCAGCGGCGGGATCATGCTCGGTTCGGCCGACGGGGGTGACGAGTGCGCCCGGCCGGTCGGCGGCGGTTCGATCTACGTGGTGGTCGACGAGCCCGACGTCCTGTTCGCCCGGGCCACCGCCGCCGGTGCCCGGGTCGTGCGGAGCGTCAAGGACGAGGACTACGGCGGTCGCGGCTTCAGCGTGCTCGACCCCTGGAACAACCTGTGGAGCTTCGGCAGCTATCCGGGAGCGTGAACTCGCCGGTGACGGCCGCCCCGGGCCGACCCCGTCCCCTGTCATTCGTAGCCTGCTGGATCGGTGACAACCAGAAATTTATGGATAAATCAGCTTTTTCGGTCTGATTCACGGACCTGTAGCGCGAGTATGGCTTTGATCAGCAAAATCCCGAGACGAGGGAAATACGCGGTGTCAAGAAAAAGATCCTAAAATGCTCCGCAGGTTTCCGCTGTTTCCGGATGCCGATCAACGATCAGTGGCGCGTCCCGCATCGTCTTCGAGGCGTGACCACAGTGTTCCGGGCGTCATCGGAGGGTGTCCGAAACCGCGTCCGTGAACGGGACCCCGGCGAAAAACCAGAGGCCGCCAAGGTCTCCGAGCTGGGATTTTGGCGGCCGTTCGACCCATAGGCGACATGGATGGTGGTGGACGATACAGGGATTGAACCTGTGACCTCTTCCGTGTCAGGGAAGCGCTCTCCCGCTGAGCTAATCGTCCTCGCATGAAACACAAGAGGTGGAGACGGGATTTGAACCCGTGTACACGGCTTTGCAGGCCGTTGCCTCGCCTCTCGGCCACTCCACCGGAGTGAGAGCCCGAAGGCCCTTCGAGCGGAAGACGGGATTCGAACCCGCGACCCTCACCTTGGCAAGGTGATGCTCTACCACTGAGCCACTTCCGCGTGTTTTCGCCGGGCTCGGCCCGGTCTCACGCGTAGAACTCTAGCGAATACTCGCCGACTCCCCAAACCGGAGCGTGTCCGCTCCTCCGGCGTCCCGGGCGATCCCGGCCATGATCCCGGCCGCGGGCCCGGCGATCGGCGGTGGAGTCCGTCCCGGCCACGGCCGGAGCGGACCTCGTGGCGGGGCGGTGAGGAGGTGACGGAACGGGGCAGGAGGAACATAGCGGCGATCTCCCCCTGTAAGGGGCTAACATCGCATACGCCAGTTACCTAGTGCGAGAGAGTGACGCCATGCGCGACAACGAGGTCGTGAACATCGGGCCGGAGCCGCTGAGCTTCGAAGAGGTCGTCAGGGTGGCCCGCCACGGCGCCCCGGTGCGTCTCACCGACGACGCCGTGGCGGCCATGGCCGCGGCCCGCACCCGGGTGGACGAGCTGGCCGAGAGCCCCACCCCCGCTTACGGGGTGTCGACCGGCTTCGGGGCGCTGGCCACCCGGCACATCGACCCCTCCCTCCGGGCCCAGCTGCAGCGCTCCCTGGTCCGGTCGCACGCCGCCGGCTCCGGCCCCGAGGTGGAGACCGAGGTGACCCGGGCGCTGATGCTGCTGCGTCTGCACACCCTGGCGACCGGTCACACCGGCGTGCGCCCGAAGACCGCCAAGGTGCTCCAGGACCTGCTCAACGCGTCGATCACCCCCGTGGTGCACGAGTACGGCAGCCTCGGCTGCTCGGGCGACCTCGCACCGCTCTCCCACGTCGCCCTCACGATCATGGGGGAGGGCGTCGTCCGGGACGCCTCCGGGGAGCGCGTGGACGCCGCCGAGGCGCTCAAGCAGGCGGGCATCGAGCCTGTCGAGCTCGCCGCCAAGGAGGGGCTCGCGCTGATCAACGGCACCGACGGCATGCTGGGCATGCTGATCCTGGCCATGGACGACCTCGACCGCCTGTTCAAGACCGCCGACATCGGCGCGGCCATGAGCGTGGAGGCGCTGCTCGGCACCGACCGCGTCTTCGCCGCGGACCTGCAGGCCCTGCGCCCGCACCCGGGCCAGGCCGTCAGCGCGGCCAACCTCCGGGCCCTGCTGGCCGGCTCCGAGATCATGGACTCCCACCGGGACGGCACCTGCACCCGCGTCCAGGACGCCTACTCGCTGCGCTGTGCCCCGCAGGTCGCCGGGGCGGCCCGCGACACCCTCGCTCACGCCGCCGCGGTCGCCGCGCGGGAACTCGCCTCCGCGATCGACAACCCGGTGGTCCTCGCCGACGGCCGGGTGGAGTCCAACGGCAACTTCCACGGCGCTCCCGTGGGCTACGTGCTCGACTTCCTGGCCATCGCGGTCGCGGACATGGCCGGCATCTCCGAGCGCCGCACCGACCGCATGCTCGACGTGGCCCGCAGCCACGGCCTGCCCGCCTTCCTCGCCGACGACCCCGGCGTCGACTCCGGGCACATGATCGCCCAGTACACCCAGGCCGCGATCGTCTCCGAGCTCAAGCGCCTGGCCGTGCCCGCCAGCGTCGACTCCATCCCGAGCTCCGCCATGCAAGAGGACCACGTCTCCATGGGCTGGTCCGCCGCCCGCAAGCTGCGCCGCTCGGTGGACGGTCTCACCCGGGTGCTCGCGGTGGAGATCCTCACCGCGGCCCGGGCGCTCGACCTGCGCGCGCCGCACCGGCCCGCCCCCGCGACCGGGGCCGTGGTCACCGCCCTGCGTCAGACGGTCTCCGGCCCCGGCCCGGACCGCTTCCTCGCCCCGGAGATCGAGGCGGTCGTCCGGCTCGTCGCCGACAACACGGTCGTCGCCGCCGCGGAGTCGGTCACCGGCTCCCTGGGATAGCCGCGATCACCTCCACCTCGAGCATCACCCCCGGATGGAACAGCCGTGACACCTCCACGGTCGTGCTGGCCGGGGGTTCGCCGGTGAAGTAACGACTGCGGACCTCCCCGTACTCCTGCAGCAGCGACATGTCGGTCACATGCGTCCGGATGTGGGTCACGTCGTCGAACGTGCAGCCCTGGTCGGCGAGGATGCGCGCCAGCAGCTCCATCACATACTCCGACTGGCGCCCCATGTCCCCCTCGCCGACCACCCGTCCGTCGGCGTCCAGGGCCACCTGGCCGGAGACGAACAGCAGGTCCGCGGTCCTGGTGGCGTGGGAGTAATACCCGTTGGTCGCCGGGACCGACGCCGGATTCAGCTTCCGCACGCCGGTACGGCGGGCGGTGCCGACGTGCCCGAAGACGGCCGTCAGGTCTTCGCCGCCCAGCCCGGCGGCGGCCGCCTCCAGGAGCCTGTCCCTGGCCGCGGCCGCGAGCGTCTGCGTCTCGTGCGAGGCCAGCACCAGATCCTTGGCCGCCAGGCCGAGGGCGTAGCGCGTCTCGGGCGGGCCGTTCTCCACGGCGGGGCGCAGCCGTTCGACGAGCGTTCCCAGCGGGGTCTCGCCGAGCACGTCCAGCAGCGCCGCCGTGTCCACCCCGTTGGCCTCGCCGTAGGCGACGGTTTCGGCGAGCAGCACCTGGGCGGGCACCAGGGCGCTCATCACGGCCAGCTTCATCGCGGCCCCCGAACCCGGCCCGCCGACCTCCCGGACCCGGCCGAACACCTCGAGCACCCTCCGGCAGCGCGCCAGATCCTCCGGCCGCCCGCCGGCCAGCACCGTCAGCGTGCCCTCCCGCGCGGGCTGCACGCTGCCCAGCACCGGCGCGTCCACCAGGCCCACCTGCGAGGGGAGTCTGCCACGGAGCTCTGCCACCGCCTCCGGCCCGATCGTGGACATCTCCACGACCAGTGCCCCGGATCCCAGCCCGGGTGCCGCGTCCGCGAGCACCCGCTTGACCGCGGCGGGGTCGCTGAGCATTGTGACGACCACCTCCGCATCCGCCACGGCCTCGGCGGGGGACGCCGCGGTCACGGCCCCCTCGATCGTGCGGGGCGTGCGGTTCCACACCGTCACCTTGTGCCCGGCCTCCACCAGCCGCCGCGCCATGAGGGCGCCCATATGTCCCAGTCCAAGAAAAGCGATCATGGGATCCACGATAGGAGCGGCCAAGGTATTCCACCAGCGACTAGATTTCATGCTAGCCATGCCAAGGAGGAATGTGTTCGACACCGACGCGCTGCGCCTGCTCGACGCGGTCGCCCGCACCGGCTCCTTCACCGGAGCGGCGGCGCAGCTCAACTACACCCAGTCCGCGATCTCCCGGCGCATCGCCTCTCTCGAACAACAGGCGGGAGGGCCGTTGTTCGACCGGCTCGCGCGGGGAGTACGGCTGACGCCCGCCGGCGAGGCGCTCCACCAGCACGCGCTGGTCGTGCTGAACCGGCTGGCCAGGGCAGCCGAGGAGCTGGCCGGCATCCACGGCGGCTACCGCGGGAGCCTGCGCGTCGGCGCCTTCGCCACCGCCAACGTCGCGTTGGTCCCGAGCGCCCTGCGAGCCTTCCGGCGGCGCTTCCCCGAGGTCGCCCTCACCCCCGTCGAGGGGCCCAGCGGCGGCCTGCTGCGCCGGCTGCGTGAGGGGGGCCTGGACGTCGCCGTGGTCAGCGACTATCCCTCCGGCCTGCCCTACGACGAGGAGGTGGAGATCGTGGAGCTGGTGCGGGACGAGCTGCTGGTCGTGCTGCCCGGCGACCACCGGCTGGCGGGGCGGGAGACGGTCGACCTGCGCGAGTTGCGAGAGGAGACCTGGATCGAGGCGCCCCCGCCCGGCGGGACGACCATGCTCGAACAGGCGTGCGCCCGCGCCGGGTTCACGCCCCGTGCCACGATCAGGATCGCCGAGTGGACCGGCAAGTTCGGGTTCGTCGCGGCCGGGCTCGGCATCACGCTGGTGCCCGCGATCGCCGCGCGGGCCGTGCCCCCCGAGCTCGTGCTCGGCTCCCTCGGTGAATTCGCCCCGTACCGGACCGTCCACGCCGCCCTGCCGGGCACACCCCTGCCCGCGGCTCGCACGCTGGTGCACCTGCTGTCCGAAGCGGCGAGACAATAGCGGGGTGTACGACTCATTTGCCCATGTAGGGGGCCGTTTGGCCACCCGGCTCCGTGACGTCACCACCGACCTGGCCGCACTCGACGGCGAGGGCTGGTGGGCCGTCGTGGTCGACTACGAGGGCAAGGTCACGTGCGCCAGATTCGCCGACGTCCGGCCCGCGCCGCTGCCCGGACCCCGGGGACCCTGGCGCGGCCCGCACCCGTCGTCGTGGCGCAGCTCGCTGGATCAGGCCGCCTATGAGGACGGCGTACGCCGCATCCGCGCCCACATCGAGCGGGGCGAGGTCTACCAGGCCAACCTGTGCCGGGTGCTGACCGCGCCGCTGCCCGGCGACCCGGATCCGGCGGCGCTGGCCGTACGGCTGGCCGAGGGCAACCCCGCCCCCTACGCCGCCACGGTGTGCCTGCCCGGGGTCAGCGTGGTGTCGGCCTCCCCGGAGCTCTACCTCTCCAGAGACGGCGATGTGATCGAGTCCAAGCCGATCAAGGGCACCGGGGTGGTCGCCGACGACCTGCTGGAGAAGGACTACGCGGAGAACGTGATGATCGTCGACCTGGTCCGCAACGACCTGGGCAGGGTCGCCGAGGTCGGCTCGGTGCGCGTGCCCGCGCTGTGCGAGGTGGAGGAGCATCCCGGCCTGGTGCATCTGGTCTCCACGGTCCGGGCCCGGCTCGCGCCGGAATTCGGCTGGCCGGAGCTGTTCTCGGCGACCTTTCCTCCCGGCTCGGTGACCGGTGCCCCGAAATCCTCTGCCCTGCGCATCATCAATGAGCTCGAACCCGAGCCGCGCGGGCCGTACTGTGGAACCGTGGGCTGGGTCGACGCGGACCGGCGCCGAGCGTCGCTGGCCGTGGGCATCCGCACATTCTGGCTCTCGTCCGGCGAGATCCACTTCGGCACGGGCGCGGGCATAACCTGGGGCAGCGATCCGCAGCGTGAGTGGCGCGAGACCGAGTTGAAGGCCTCCCGGCTCATCGCGCTCGCTTCCACGTCAGGTTCAGCAGGTTCAGGAGGAGTCGTATGAACGTTCCCGTATGGGTCAACGGGGAACTCATCAGCCCGGAGCAGGCCACCGTCTCGGTGTTCGACCACGGCCTGATGGTCGGGGACGGGGTTTTCGAGACCATCAAGTGCGTCGACGGTGTCTCGTTCGCGCTCACCCGCCACCTCGACCGGCTCCGGCTCTCGGCCCAGCGCATGGACCTGCCCGAGCCGGACGTCGAGGCCATCGCCGCCGGTGTGCGGGCCTGCCTGGCCGAGGCGCCCCCGTGGCGGCTCGGCCGCATCCGCATCACCTACACCAGCGGCCCCGGCCCGCTCGGCTCCGACCGCGGGGACAAGGGCTGCACCAGCGTGGTGATCGTCGACGAGCAGCAGCCGTTCCCGGCCACCGCCGACGTCACCGTCGTGCCCTGGCCGCGCAACGAGCGAGGCGCGCTCGCCGGGGTGAAGAGCACCTCCTACGGCGACAACGCCAAGGCCCTCTTCTACGCCAAGGCCAGGGGCGGGGGAGAGGCGATCTTCGGCAACCTCGCCGGAAACCTGTGCGAGGGCACCGGCAGCAACATCTTCATCGTGCGCGACGGCCGTCTGCTCACCCCCACGCTCGCCTCCGGCTGCCTGGCCGGGGTCACCAGGGCGCTCACGCTGGAGTGGTGCGGCGGCGCCGAGGAGGACGTCCCGCTGTCGGCCCTCTACGAGGCCGACGAGGCGTTCCTGACCTCCACCACCCGCGACATCCAGCCGATCCGCGCGGTCGACCAGACCGTGCTGCCGGTCGCGCCGGGCCCGATCACGGCCAAGGCGATGCGGGTCTTCGCCGAGCGGAGCGCCGCCGACCTCGACCCGTGAGGCGTCACTCCGGATAGGACACCTGGGTCTGGGCGTTCAGCTCCTTGAGCACGACCTTCTCGGCCGCGTCGGTCAGCGGATCGTCGATGCGGAGCACGTCCAGACCCCTGGTGATGTCACTGGAGTAGATATGGCCGTTGTAGTAGTAGGCCGACCACGAGCCGCCCACTCCCTCGACGGGGCCGCGCTCGAAGAAGCCGATCTCGCGAGGGTGGTCGGCGTCGGTGAAGTCCCAGATCGACACTCCGCCCTGATACCACGCCTGGACCATGATGTCCCGGCCCGGAACCGGCAGCAGCGAGCCGTTGTGCGCGACGCAGTTCTCGTCGGGCTGCTGCTTCCTGGGAATCTTGAAGTAGCCGCGGAGACGGAGCACGCGGTCCCGGGTCAGGTCGTACACGGCGTCCGCCCCGTGGTTCTTCGGCGTCTCGTCGTCACAGGTGGCGCTGACGCCCCCGCCCAGCTCGTCGCCGAAGACCACCTTGGTCGCCGCGTTGTTGAACGTCGCCGAGTGCCAGATCGAGAAGTTCTCCTCGTCACGCACGCGCTGGAGCACCTTGGGGTGGACCCTGTCGGAGATGTCCATCAGCAGTCCGTCGCCGAAGCAGGCGGCGGCGGCCAGGTCCTTCTCCGGGTAGGCCGTGATGTCGTGGCAGCCGCCGAGGCCCTCCTCACCCTCCCCCTCGGAGAGCACCGGCTCCGAGACCACCTTGGCCCCGGCCGGGTCGGCGGTGGGCACTTCGACCACGGAAATCTTGTTGTGCGGGGCCGGGCAGGTCTTCGATTCGGGCTCCGGACCGGGGGAGGAGACATAGAGGTAGACCTTTTCCCCGCCGTCCCCTCCGCCCCCGCTTTCGCCCGGGATCAGGGTGTGGGTGTGGGAGCCGCAGTCGGTGCTGACCGCCGAGACGAACCGGGGGTGGGCCTTGTCGGTGACGTCGAAGATCCGGATGCCCTCCCAGGCTCCGCCCTGCCCACTCGATCCGGCCTCGCACGTCGGACCGCCGCGCGGCGAGTCGACCGACAGGAAGAGCAGGTTCCCGTGCACCGAGACGTCGTTCTGCTCGCCGGGGCAGGACACCCGGCTGATCGCCCTGGGTCTGGCGGGATCGGACACGTCGAAGACGCTGAAGCCGTCATAGTTGCCGACGAACACGTGGTCACCCTGGAAGGCCAGGTCGGTGCCCCAGGACTGGGGGCCGTCGAGCGGCGCCTGCGGCGGCACGTTGGCCATGAGTGTGACGTTGGCGCTGTGCGTGGCGTCTCCCGAGGTCGTGACGTCCGCCGAACCGGCGCCTGAGCCGGCCTCCGGGCCGCCGGCCGAGGCGGAGACGGCCGGAGGGGCCGCCGATCCGGCTCCCGCGCCGCATCCGGTCGCAAGGAGCAGAGCCGCCAGGCCGAATGCCACGCTCGATCGCACGGTGTCCCCATCACTCGATTAACTTGCCCCATTATTGGGGGTATGCGGGGAATGCGATGGCGTTACGGGGTGATTGTTGCGATCTCGGCGACATCGGTCCTCGCCGCCTGCGGGACGGGCGGAACCGAGGAGCGCACCCCGCTGGTCGCGGGCACCGGCGCACCGGTGATCGTCCCGGGCGGCCCGGGTGACGCCGGCCGTACGGCGAGGCCCGGCGAGCGCCTCGGCGTGTCCGAGGCACGGGTGACGGCGGCCGACGTGCGGTTCGCCGAGGGCATGATCCCGCATCACCTGCAGGCGCTGGAGATGGCGGCGCTGGTCGCGTCACGGTCGCCGTCGGCGGCGCTGCGGGCGCTGGCCGACAGGATCGCCGCCGCACAACGGCCCGAGATCGCGGCCATGACCTCATGGCTGGAGTCGGCGGGCCGGCATTCCGGCCGGCACGGCGGCCACACGGTCACCTCCGAGCAGATGAACCGGCTCGGGCAGGCCAGGGGAGCGGCTTTCGACCGGCTCTTCCTGACCCTGATGATCGCCCATCACGAGGAGGCGATGACCATGGCCAGGCAACAGCTCGCGTCAGGTGCGGATCGGGCCATGCTGGCCACCGCGAAGGACGTCCTGTCAGGGCAGGGCGTCGAGATCGCCCGGATGCGGAAGCTGCTCAGGGGCTGAGCGTCCGCTCCGGGCCTCGGGGGTCAGGAGCTCCAGAGCATGTTGCTCAGCTCGGCGTCGAGGTCCATGAAGTCGGTCTCGCGACCGGCGGGGACCAGCTCGTACGTGCGGTGCAGGAACTCCGTGAGCGGAGCCAGCGGCACCTCGAACAGGGCCTGTCCGAACGGTGACGTGAGACTGATGTGCAGGGTGCGCTCGCCATCGGCGCGCGCCGGCCACACCTGGACGTCTCCGTCGCCAACTCGCCGCACGATGCCGACTGTCAGCAGTTCGCGGGCAAAGATCCACTCGACCGGTTCGTCGTTCCCCACATGGAAGGCCATTCTGATCGCGTAAGGATCATCGGCCGTGTAGCTGAGTCCGGCGAGCAGGGGGACGGTGGTACGGTCGGGGACCACAAGCCGAAGGCCAAGCTCGGCAGAGACGGTGGCGCTGTTCATCGTCAGCCAAACCTTTTTCGTCGTCGGTCCCCTCTTCGGGGCTTTCACTGCTCTGGCGGACTTTGTCCCGAGCTATGACGCGGAACAAAGAAACCTGTAGGAAAGATTCCGCCTCCAGGCCCTTCTGTAACACACATCACAGCGCGACATTTGGGCATCTACCTGGCTAAACATCGCCAACAGGGCCGTATTTACAAGGGTTTTGCGTATCGTTTTGGTCACCGTCGACTCCCCGGCAGGGGCGACTCGGGCGATAGAGGTCCAGCTTGGGTCGTTCGGTGCTTCTGCGGATCAGGACGATGCTATGACACCGTAGCCCCCCGCCGGACGCATCCCCAGCCCTTTGCCTCATGGCCGTGTCGCCTCTCATGATCGTCTCTGGCCCCGGTGTCGCTTCGCCAGCGGTCTCGGATTGCGGTATGGTTTTCCACGTCGGCACCGCGAGGAGCCGACAGGGCGGGCGATTAGCTCAGCGGGAGAGCGCTTCGTTCACACCGAAGAGGTCACTGGTTCGATCCCAGTATCGCCCACAGCAGTAAGACGCAGGTGAGAGCCCGGAGGTTGCCAAAAATCTCCGGGCTCTTTGCCTTCCCGGGACGGTTGATGTCCGGTTCTGGCAGTAGATCTTGAAAACTCCTCCCAACGATACGGTTCGTCTCGCCTGCATCGCGCCCTCGCATCGGCCGACAGCGAACTCCGGCCCGTCGCCCGGCCCGCGCCAGCCGAAGATTCTTCGGCTGAGGGATCCGCGACACCGCACTGTCCCGATACGGCTGTAGCCGCCGATCCGGTAGAGGCACCGCCGACCGTCGAGGGATGCCTGCCTCCGCCCATTGGAGCTCCAACTCGGCTCGCTCCATGAGCGCGGTCTCCCACCGCCTCTGAAGCGCGTCCACGGTCCATGTGTCCGGGGTCGGCTGATGCGGTACTCCATCCACGCTCGACACGCCGCGGTGGTCCGCTCCCGCTGTGCCCGCAGATGCGGTGGGCCGATCTGCCCCATGCGCACGGCGAAAAGTGTCCGGACGGCGGCCGGCGTGGTGACGGCGTCGGCAGGATCCGAGCCCCGCGCGGGCACCCGGGAGGCGACCTGCTCGCCCGCGCCTACGGAGCGAATCCGGATCAGCTCGGTTTGAGGCGTCGGTGCGTGTGCGGGTACGGAGACCTTCGGTACGGTCACCCCGAGGCCCATCCCAGGTGGACGCCGGTCCTGCTGCCAGGAGTTGAGCTGATGACCACAGCCAGTGGACTGCCCGCCGTCCGAGAGTCGCTACACCTGGCTCTGCTGGACGCGCCGTACGGCAGCCCGGTGGTGATGGAACTCGCCGGTTCGAATCCGGCCGAGAGCGCTACCTGCTCCACATGCTCTGTGCGTGGGGCCACGCGGGCTCAGGACGTTCGGGCCACGGGCAGTTGTCCGGGATCGTGGTCGTACAGCCAGCCGGTGGCCTTCTCGTAGAAGCGGTTGAAGAAGAACGGCATCATGATCTCTCGGAGCCGCGCCGCTATGGGTCCCGCCGTTTTGGCGTCTCGGTTGGCGGCCGCCGTCTTGGCCAGCTTGCCCGTACGGTCATGGCGCATCCGGTCGAAGGCGGCCAGGGCCGCGGGGACGGCTTCGGCCGCCGCGAGTTGACGGGCGAGTGCGACGGCGTCCTCGATCGCCATCGAGGCTCCCTGCCCGGCGCCGACCGGATGGGCCGCATCGCCGACCAGCACCGTGCGGTCATCATGGCGACGTGTCACCGGGGGGAGCACGTGCAGCAAGGTGGAAGCGGTCACCGCCGAGGAAGCGCGGAGTACGGCGAGCGGTGTCTTCTCGGTCCGAAACAGCTCGGTCAGCTTCGCCGGGCCGACGGCGGTCAGGTCCAGCGGCGGATCGGCTGCGGCGACCTGAGCGGACCACCACACGGTGCCGTCGGGGGCGGGTAGGTAGATGAAGGCCCCACGTCGTGCGAAGACCATGTTGAAGCCCTGCGGCCGTTCACCGGGCAGGCGGACGGGCCCGTCGGTGGTGCCGGAGATCGAGTACAGGCCCGCGTAACGAGGCTCGGGAGCCGCGGGGTTCAGCGCCCGGCGGGTGGCCGACCAGATCCCATCCGCTCCCACGACGAGATCGGCGCCGGCGGTCAGCGGATCGCGTGAATCGCCGGAGATTCGTCTGCCGACGAGGATCCGGGCGCCGGCTCGCGTCGCTCCCTCCCGAAGAACCCTGACCAGGTCGGCGCGCATCAGTGTCACACTGCGCAGCGGATCGCCGGACCGTCGCCCGCGGGGTACGTCGCCCAGCGGCTGATCCCTCCCGGACCACATGTGCTGCCTCTCCACCGGGAAACCCGCCCGCTGAACCGCATGCAAACAACCAAGCGCGTCCAGGGCGCGCAGTCCGTTGACCGACAGGCTGACGAACGACCCGACCGTCCCGGCGGGATCCTCATACGCCTCATAGACCGTGACCTGAGCCCCGAGCCGTGCCAGCGCGATCGCGCTCGCCGACCCGGCGACCCCGCCGCCCACCACCACTACCTGCACGAAGAACCCTCCTGAATCAAATTGACCGAATCTAAATTCAGTGAAATCGCGTTCAGTATGCTGATGCAGTGACGACAACGTCAAGACGGAGGTCCTGTGGGAGTACGTAAGGCGAGGGCGGCGGAGACCGAGGCGGCGCTGAAAGACGCCGCACTGCGGCAGTTCGTGGAGCGCGGCTACCTGAACACAAAGATCACGGACATCACGGCCGCGGCCAGCCGGGCCACGGGCTCCTTTTACGACCACTTCGCGAGCAAGGATGACCTGCTCCAAGCACTGCTCGTCGACCTGCACGGCAAAGCGCACGACCGATTCGCCCAGGAGGATCACCCACCACACGACCTGACGGACCGAGACCAGCTCCGCGAGCATCTGGCGGTGGCCTGGCACCTGATGCGCGACAACCGGCCCATCATGATCGCCCTGTTCGAACAGGCGATGGCTGCGGGTCCCAGCGCAGGCCGGCTCTGGCGGCGCCTGATCGAGGACACCCAGGTGCTCCGCGAGCACCTGGAACACCTGCGAGAGACGGGGCACTCCCTCCCAGGCGACCCGGAACTGGTCGCGGCAGCGATGGGCGGGATGCTGTCGATGCTCGCCTACGCACTGCTCGGCGACGACCCGGACTCCGGCCGCTCCGACGATGAGGTGATCGACACCCTCACCCGGCTCCTGCTACACGGCCTCGCCGGTCCGGGCTCCACGTCGGCATGACCGGAAGACGGCACGGCCGAGCGGGCATCCCTCCCACGGCGTCACCGGCCGGTATCTACGCGCGGCCGCCCGTCGCGGCTGGCGTGCAGTGCATGGGCTGCATCCTCGATCAACAGAAGCCCGTGATCGTCGGCCGGCTTGCGGAAGGCGCGCAGGTCGCAGGGGTGCCCGCCGTCAGCAGCCGACCGCGCCTGCCGCCGAGTAGGTGATCAGGGTCTGGTCGGGGTCGTCTGCGAGTTGCAGCACGACGTGGCTGTAGTCGAGCGGCCCGAGCCTCGGATGGCGAAGCCTCTTCGATCCGCTGCCCACTGCCATGACGTCATGCCGCGGCCACCACTGCCGGACCTCCTCGCTGTCCCCCTTCAACTCCTCGATCAGGGCCTCGAAGCCGGGATCGTCCGGGTGCCTGGCCGCCGCGAGCCGGAACCGGCCGAGCATGGCCCGGGCCTCCGGTTCCCATTGGAGATACACCGTTCGGGCGCGCGGCGCGGTGAACATCCAGCGCACGAGGTTGCGCTCGCCGTCGGGCAGCGCGTCCCAGTCGGCGAACAGCTCCCGCGCGGCGGGGTTGGAGGCCAGCACGTCCCAGCGGCGTCCCTTGACGATCGTCGGGAACGGCTCGAGTCGCTGCACCAGGGCGACCACTTCGGGATCGATCCACTCCGCCGGTGTCGCGGCGGTACCAGCGCCGGGCCCGTCCTCGCCGCCGCGGGCCAGCACCCGCAGGTACTGCCGTTCTGCGCCGGACATCCGCAGCGCGTCGGCCAGGGCGTCCAGCACCTGGGTCGAGGGCCGCACAGGTCGGCCCTGCTCGAGGAACGTGTAGTACGTAACGGACATGTTGGCCAGCAGTGCGACCTCCTCGCGGCGCAGTCCCGCCGTGCGCCGGCGGCTTCCGGCGGGCAGGCCGACATCGCTGGGACGCAGGCGCTCGCGCCGGGACCGGAGCAACTGGCCCAGGGCCTGCAGATCACCGGTTGCTGTCATACGGCGCAGCCTAGTCATGCCGATACCAGTAACAAGCTGCTCTGGTTACCAGTTTCAGTCTCGCCCATGCTGGACCCATGACGATCACCGCGGAAACCATCACCATCTCCGTGCCCGACGGCACCACCTTGCCCGCCTACCTGGTCCGCCCGGTCGGCCGCGTCGCCCCGGTCGCGGTGCTCGTGGCGCACGAGCTCTTCGCGGTGAATCCCGACATCCGGGGCGTGGCCGATGCCTTGGCGCAGGCCGGGTACCTGGCCCTCGCGCCGGAGTTCTACCACCGGCACGCCGAACCCGGCCGCTGGCTCGAACGCACTGACTCCGGGCGCCGAGAAGGATTCGCCCTCCTGCACCAGTTGCGCCGCAACGAGGCCCTGGCCGACGTGGACACCTGCCTGGGTTGGCTAAGCGCGCAGCCGGACATTCAGCAGACCGCAATGATCGGATTCAGCGCCGGCGGCCACCTGGCCTACCTGGCAGCCTGCCGACTTCCGATCAGCCACACCGCCGTGCTGTACGGCGGCTGGCTGCCCACCACCGATATCCCGATGAGCCAACCCACCCCCACGCTGGACCTGACCCCTGGGATCAGCGGCCGATTGCTCTACCTGGTCGGCGAGGACGACGCACTGATCGACGCGGGCCAGCGCGGCCAGATCCGCGCCGCACTGGAGCAGGCCGACGTCGAGCACGAAATGGTCACCTACCCCGACGTCGCTCACGCATTCTTCTGGCCCGGCACGTCGGCCTTCGACCAGAAGGCCCGAGACGACGCCTGGACCCGGATCCTGAGCCTGCTCGCCGCCTCTTGAGACTCCCTCAGGACGAGCTACACCCAACAACGACAGCGGCCTCATGATCACGTCTGTGATCATGAGGCCGCTGCTTTTCGATCTACTTCGCCAACGGCGTCCCCGCGCTCGTCGTCGATGGCGCAGTACCGGAGAGCGGCGGTCGGGCCTGACACCGACCTCCGCTGGCACGGCCGACAGGGCGATCCTTGAGGTCGCCTGCCATCAGGCTGGGCTCGACCCGCGCTGCGCCGAGCCCATGCGGCTCGCTGAGAACGGAGCCGGGCTCCGTCGCGCGCTGGGGGAGGGCCTCCAACGGGCTTGCGGGAGAGGCGACATTGGTTAGGTTCTCTGCCATGCAGATCCTTGATCCCGTCCTCCACCCGACGATGGACGCCTTCCGCACGTGCGAGTTCACCACCCTGGGCCGTGACGGCACCCCGCTCACCTGGCCGACCGCGTTCCACCGTCGCCAGGACGGGACGCTGCTGGTGACCACCTCTCTGGCTTTCGCGCAAAAGGCGCTGAACGTGCGCCGGGACGGCCGGGTCGCGCTGCTCCTGTCCGACCCGACCGGCAGTGGCCTCACTGATCCGCCGCAGATCCTGATCACCGGTACGGCGGTCTGCCCCGAGGAGATCGTCACCGGCCCGGCAGGTGAGGAGGCGTACTGGACCATGCTCTTCGAACGCCAGCCGGACAGCCGGAAATACGTGGGCGCGCCTGCCCGCTGGTTGATGGACTGGTACTACATGCGGCTTCTCATCACCGTGATCCCCACCCAGGTCCGCACCCAGCCGCCCTTGTCGCGGCTCCCCCTTACCGAAGGCCCTTCCGCGCCCGGCTCTCTCTTGGGAGCGGCTCTCCTGGCCGCCTTTCCCACCGCCGTCCTGGGCGCCCGCGACGCCGCAGGCGCGCCCTTGCTCATGCGCACCCGCGTCACCCCCACCCCGGAGGGCTACGCCGTGGACGTCCCGAGCGGCTACCCGGTGGCTCCGGGACCCGCCAGCCTTCTCGTCCACCGGCATGACGAACGCCTCGCCGCAATGCACAACGCCCTGGTACGGGGAGAGCTCCATCCGAGCGGTGACGGCTGGCTCTTCGTCCCCACCAAGGTCGTCGAACCCGCCGGTTCCGGGCGCCCGCGCGATGTGATCCGCACCCTGCGGAGCGCGCGGAGAGCCACCCGGTCCTACCTCGACCGTCGCGGTCTGCCCCGCCCTCAGGTCCAATGGCCCGAGTTCAAGTCCCTCGCGGCGGCGGCGTCCCGTACGACCCCCTGATCGGGAGCGGCGCCCGCCGCTAGAACCCCGCCCTGAAGGGCCGCGCGCCGGCCTTCGTGATCGGGCCGCCGGACCGCCAGGACGTGACGGCCCACCGGGTGAGCGCTGACAGGGTCGATCCGGCCGACAGCGCGGAGCCGAGGGAGAAGGCCGACGTGGCCGAGCCGATCGATCCGGCCGACAGTGCCGAGCCGATGGACCCGGCCGAGAGCACCGAGCCGATGGAGAAGGCCGACGCGGCCGAGCCGATGGACCCCAGGGACAGTACCGAGCCCGCGGATCCGAGGGACCCGACGGACAGGAACGAGCCCGCGGATCCGATGGACAGGATCGAGTTCGTCGACCCGATGGACAAAATCGAGTTCTTCGAGTTGATCGACCACAACGAGTCCTGATTTTTCGGCATAACGGCAATCATGCTCTATCCGCCGGCCGGTGTGATCTCCAGATGGTCGCGGACGATGCCTTCGAACTCGGCCTCGAACAGGTCGTAGCGGTGCCTGAGATCGTCGCCGGGCCAGTCTCCGGGCAGCAACTCCGCCGGCAGGAGGGGATCGGCCAGCAGATGGCGCAGGGCGGCGGCGGCCAGGGTGAACCGGTCGGCGACGGTGGCCGCCGCGTCGAACGCGTTCCGCAGCGCCCGCGCGCGCCCGGCCCAGCCGGGCAGGTCCCAGAGCGATCCCGCCAGCGAGGCGGGATCCTCCTCGGGCACCGCCCGCAGGAAAGTGCACCGCCCGGCCACGACGGGAGGCCGCTCCCCGGTCAGGTTGTCCGGCCGCATCCACACGCCCTCGCGGACCTCCGCCAGGCGCAGTGCCGTCACGGCCTCCCGGAACGCGGCCCGTTCGGCGGCCGGTCGCCGCTCCGCGGTGACGATCGCGACCTCCCAGGTGCCGTCCCAGAGACGGGTGCTGGGCGAGCGGCTCTCGTCCTGGCGGGCCTGGCGCAGGCGCAGGCGCTCGCCGAGCTCGTAGAAGCCCTCCGGCTGCCCGAGGTCGCCCGCGGCGACCATGCGCGACAGCGCGACCCTGACCGTGCCCTCGGAGATGCCGAACAGGCCGCCCACGCGCACCAGGTGGCCGGCCCTCAGCCGCGGTGGATGGGTGCCCAGCAGCGTGCTGAGAATGACCGAGCGTGCGGTCAGCGGCCGCAGCCGGAGCGGATCGTCTTCGTTCGTCATCACTGGCCGCCGAGCTTACCCACCCTCCCGAGATTACATCTTTTCATCAGGTGTAGGAAAAGCGTAATGTCCAGGCATGGCTTCCTACCTCACCGAGCCGGTCGACCGGCTGCCCTTCGGCGGCCCGGACAAGGCCCGCCGCTACGCCACCGAGCGCTACCGCGGCGCGGCCGGCCTCAACTGGTACGGCTCCGACCCCACGCTGCGCCTGCTGATGCGCCGCCACCTCGGCGCCGACGCCCTGGAGTGGGCGACGCCGCACCTGGAGAAGGCCGGCGCGCTGATGGCCGGCCCCGTCCTGGAGCACGCCGAGGAGACCGACCGCAACCCGCCCCGGCTGGAGCGCTACGACCGGTGGGGCCACGACATCGGCCGAATCGTCATGCCGCCGTCCTTCGAGGCGGCCCGCCGGGACCTGGTGGCGGGCGCCTTCACCCGCCCGGAGTTCGTCCGGGAGGCCAAGGCGGCCGGGGCAGACCCGGTGACCATGGGACTGGCCTGGAACTACCTGCTCTACCAGGCCGACATCGGAATGGGCTGCGCGCTGGGCACCGGCGGCGACATGGTGGTGCTGATGGCCGAGGCGTTCGCGCCCGAGGACGTCAAGGAACGGGTCAGGGAGATCTTCGCCGAGGGGATGTTCTCCGGTGAGGCCGCGCAGATGTTCACCGAACGCACCGGCGGCTCCGACCTCGCGGCCCTGGAGTCCACCGCCACCCCGCAGGGGGACGCCTGGCGGCTGAACGGCCTGAAGTGGTTCGTTTCCAACGCCAACGGCTCCGCCTTCGTGGTGCTGGCCAAGGCCGAGGGAGCCCCCGACGGCGGCCGGGGCGTCGCGCCCTTCCTCGTGCTGCGCGAGCGTCGCGACGGTGGGCGCAACGGCATCCGGGTCCGCCGGCTCAAGGACAAGCTGGGCACCCGGTCGGTGGCCTCGGCGGAGATCGAGTTCACCGACGCCGAGGCGTTCCTGCTGGCGCCGCGGAGCGGGGACGCCGGCGACGGCAGAGGCCTGGGCCGGATGATGGAGCTGACCAACGGCGCCCGGCTCGGGATCGCCACGATGGGCCTGGGCTGCGCCCGGCGCGCCCTGGTCGAGTCGCTCTGCTACGCCCGCAGCCGCGAGGCCTTCGGCGCGGCCCTCATCGACCAGCCGCTCATGCGCCGCAAGCTGGCCGAGCTGATCGTCGAGGTCGAGGCGGCCCAGGCGCTGGTGTTCGACGGCTTCCACAACAGGCTGCGTCTCAGCCCCGCCCTGATCAAGCTCAGGGCCGCCCGGCTCGGCGTGACCGCGGCCGGCGACGCCATCGAGGTGCACGGCGGCAACGGCTACATCGAGCAGTGGCCGGTCGCCCGCATCCTGCGTGACGCGCAGGTCAACCCCATCTGGGAAGGCGGTGACAACATCCTCTGCCTGGACGTTCGCCGGGTCCTCGACAGGGACCAGCACCTGCCGTTCTTCGACCGGCTTGCGGAAGCCGTACGGCAGGCGCCGCCCGGCGACGACCCCACCGCCCGGCTGGTGTCGGAGCGGATCGACCGGCTGCGCGAGGCCGTGGATCTGTGGCGCGGCCTCGACCCGGTCACCGCCGAGGCCAGGCTCTTCCCCCTGGCGCAGTTCATGGCCGACGTCTACGCCGCCGCGCTGCTGCTGGAGCAGGCCGGCTGGGAGCGCCGCGAGCTCGGCGGCGACCGCAAGGCGCTGGTCGCCCGCCTCTACGCCCGTGCCCACCTCGCCGACCACGGACCGCTGCGCGGCATCGACCACGCGGCCGAGGAGCTCGACCGGTTCAAGGACCTCGCCGACGGAGCCCTCACCGACGACAGGCCGTGATCGCGCGCGCCGCCCCCGGGGTCACCGGGGGCGGGTCAGACGCCGAAGGCGGCCAGGGTCGCCCAGGCCGAGCCGGCGCCGATGACGACCCCGGCGGCGACCTGGGCCGGAGTGTGGTGCCTGAGCCGCACCCGGGCCCAGCACACCGTCGCCACGATCAGCGCGCCCGCCACGAGGGTCGGTACGGCCGGCAGCACCCGAGCGAGCACCACCACGGTGCCCGCCGAGACGGCCGCGTGAAAGGAGACCTTCCACCTGAGCGTGATCGGGACCGTCAGCGCGAGCGCGGCCAGCATCGCGGTCACCGTGGCGACCAGTAGCCGGGGCGCGCCCAGGGAGGCCAGCAGCACCAGCGCGACGAGCACCGCGACGACCGCCACCAGCAGCGGCTTGGTCCGGCTCGCCCGGTCGACCAGGTGATGGGAGTCCAGCCGTCCCGAACGGACCCCGGCCAGGATCACCCCGGCCGGGACCCCGCCGCACAGCGCCGAGGCCACCAGCCCCCATCCCGCGCCCAGCCAGCCGTCCGCCACCAGCCCGACGACCGGAGGCAGCACGATGACCAGCACCTGGGGGGCGAACAACCCGGTGACCCACCGGGCGGCCGCCGCCGTGGCCCGCCGGCCGTACGCCGCTTCCTGACCGGTCATGCCACTCCCCATCGTCGCGAGGTCCATGATCCAAGACTGTCAGGTGGACGGCCCCGAGACGACCCCCGCCGGCCGACGGCCCGGCGAGCCGTACGACTCGGGGACCCGAGAGACCCGGCAGGCTCAGTCGTTGGCGTGCAGGGCGGTGTTGAGCTCCACACCGGTGCCCTGGCGGGCGACGACCTCGACGGCGCCGGAGGTGGAGTTGCGGCGGAACAGCAGGCCGGAGGAGCCGGAGAGCTCGGCGGCCTTGACGATCCGGCCGTCGGGAAGGATGACCTTGGTCCCCGCGGTGACGTAGAGGCCGGCCTCCACGACGCAGTCGTCGCCCAGGGAGATGCCGACGCCGCTGTTGGCGCCCAGCAGGCAGCGACCGCCGATGGAGATGACCTGCTTGCCGCCACCGGACAGGGTGCCCATGATCGAGGCGCCGCCGCCGACGTCGGAGCCGTCGCCCACGACCACGCCCGCGGAGATGCGGCCCTCGACCATGGAGGCGCCGAGCGTGCCGGCGTTGAAGTTGACGAAGCCCTCGTGCATCACCGTCGTGCCGCCGGCCAGGTGCGCGCCGAGGCGGACGCGGTCGGCCTCGGCGATCCGGACGCCGGAGGGCACCACGTAGTCGACCATCCGGGGGAACTTGTCCACGCCGTAGACGGTCACCTGGCCACGGGCGCGCAGACGCAACCGCACGGCCTCGAAGCCCTCGACCGGGCAGGGGCCGTGATTGGTCCACACCACGTTGCTCAGCACGCCGAACAGGCCGTCCAGGTTCTGCCCGTGCGGCTGGACGAGACGGGCCGACAGCAGGTGGAGGCGGAGGTAGGCGTCATGGGCGTCGGCCGGCGGCTCCGACAGCTTGGTGATCCCGGTGCGCACCGCGATCACCTCCACGCCGCGGTCCTCGTCCGGGCCGAGCAGTGCGGCGACCCCGGAGCCGAGGGCTTCGACGGCCTCCTCCGAGGTCAGCCGCCTGGTGCCCGGAGCCGGGGGCTCGCCCAGCTGCGGGGCGGGAAACCAGGTGTCGAGGACGGTCCCGTCCGTGGTGATGGTCGCGATGCCGACGCCGTGGGCGCCGGAGGACTGAGCTGCTGCGTTCACGCCGACCAAGCCTAGTCAAAGCCGGTGCAATGGCCGTACGCCGAGGGAGCGTTGGGCGTGTGTCGCTGTCGCGCGGTCATTAGCGTGGCCGCCATGTTGCGTGGCATCGATGTGTCGAACTGGCAGGGCGCCGTCGACTGGGACCACCATGCCAACAACGGGATCTCCTTCGCCTTCGCCAAGGCGACCGAGGGAGGCACCTTCACCGACCGGTGGTTCACCAGGAACTGGGTCGGCATGCGGGAGAGCTGGCTCGTGTGCGGGGCCTACCACTTCGCCCGCCCCGCCGGCGATCCGGAGATCCAGGCGGGACACTTCCTGCGGGCCGTACGGCGGGCCGGTGGCCTGCACCGGGGCGACCTGCTCGCGCTCGACCTGGAGACCAACGACCACCTGCCCGCCCGGAGGGTGTCCGACTTCGCCCGCCGCTGGTGCCAGACGGTCACCGCGCTGGCCGGGGTGCGACCGGTGATCTACACGTTCCTGGGGTTCGCGCTGAACGGCAACTGCGCCGGGCTGGAGGAATACCCCCTGTGGATCTCCGCCCCCGACGACCCCCGGGGCCGGCCGGACGTGCCCGTGCCGTGGCAGAGGTGGACCATCCACCAGCACACCAGCATCCCCGTGGACCGCAACGTCTTCCGGGGCACCCGGGCCGACCTCACCTCGCTGGGTTACCGGCGCGGGCGCGATGCCTGAGATATCCCGTGGCGGACACCGGTAGCATCGATGGCTAGACCTAGATGTCACCGTCTTTCAGGGAGTAACCGTGTCCACCGTGCCAGAACTTCGTATCACCCTCGCCGGAGCCGAGCGTGTGGTGGCGGAGGGCACGACGTACGGCGACGCGCTCGGAGCCGACGGCCGCTCGGTGGTCGCCGCCCGGGCCGACGGAGAGCTGAGAGACCTGGCGGCACCCGTCGCCGGGGGAGAGGTGATCGAGCCGGTCGCGGTCGACAGCCCCGACGGCCGGGCGATCGTGCGCCATTCCACCGCGCACGTCATGGCCCAGGCCGTCCAGGAGCTGTTCCCCGAGGCCAAGCTGGGCATCGGCCCGCCGGTCGAGAACGGCTTCTACTACGACTTCGACGTCAAGAACCCGTTCACCCCCGACGACCTCAAGCGCATCGAGAAGCGCATGCGCGAGATCGTCAAGCAGGGGCAGCTCTTCTCCCGCCGGCCCGTCTCCGACGACGACGCGCGCGAGGAGCTGGCGGCCGAGCCGTACAAGCTGGAGCTCATCGGCCTCAAGGGCGGCGCCGGCGCGCAGGAGGACGGGGCCGACGTCGAGGTGGGCGGTGCCGAGCTGAGCATCTACGACAACCTCGATCCCAAGTCCGGCGACCTGTGCTGGAAGGACCTGTGCCGCGGCCCCCACGTGCCGACCACCCGGTCCATCCCGGCGTTCAAGCTGATGCGCTCCGGCGGCGCCTACTGGCGGGGCAGCGAGAAGAACCCGCAGCTCCAGCGGATCTACGGCACCGCCTGGGAGTCCCGCGAGAAGCAGGACGAATACCTCCACCTGCTGGAGGAGGCCGAAAAGCGCGACCACCGCAAGCTGGGCGCCGAGCTCGACCTGTTCTCCTTCCCCGACGAGCTGGGCTCCGGCCTGCCGGTCTTCCACCCCAAGGGCGGCGTGATCCGCCGCGTCATGGAGGACTACTCGCGCAAGCGGCACGAGGAGGCGGGCTACTCCTTCGTCAACACCCCGCACATCACCAAGAGCAAGCTCTACGAGATCTCCGGCCACCTCGACTGGTACAAGGACGGCATGTTCCCGGCCATGGAGCTGGAGGGGGCGGAGTATTACCTCAAGCCGATGAACTGCCCGATGCACAACCTGATCTTCAGGTCCCGCGGGCGTTCCTACCGGGAGCTGCCGCTGCGGCTGTTCGAGTTCGGCACGGTCTACCGCTACGAGAAGTCCGGCGTCATCCACGGTCTGACCCGCGTGCGCGGCATGACGCAGGACGACGCGCACATCTACTGCACTCACGACCAGATGCGCGACGAGCTCAAGTCGCTGCTGCGCTTCGTGCTCGACCTGCTCCGCGACTACGGGCTCGAGGACTTCTACCTGGAGCTGTCGACGAAGGACCCGGAGAAGTTCGTCGGCTCCGACGAGGTGTGGGAGGAGGCGACCGAGACGCTGCGAGAGGTCGCCGAGTCCGAGAAGCTGGAGCTCGTCCTCGATCCCGGCGGTGCCGCCTTCTACGGGCCGAAGATCTCCGTCCAGGCCCGTGACGCCATCGGCCGCACCTGGCAGATGTCGACCATCCAGCTCGACTTCAACCTGCCCGAGCTCTTCGAGCTGGAGTATCAGGCCGCCGACGGCACCCGCCAGCGGCCCGTCAAGATCCACCGGGCGTTGTTCGGCTCGATCGAGCGCTTCTTCGGCGTCCTGGTCGAGCACTACGCGGGCGCCTTCCCTCCCTGGCTCGCCCCGGTCCAGGTGGTCGGCATCCCGATCGCCGAGGCCCACGCGCCCTACCTGCAGGACGTGGCCAAGAAGGCCCGTGAGCGAGGCATCCGGATCGAGGTGGACGCCTCCGACGACCGGATGCAGAAGAAGATCCGCAACGCGCAGAAGTCCAAGGTGCCGTTCATGCTCCTGGCGGGCGACGAGGACATCGCCAACGGCGCGGTCTCCTTCCGCTTCCGCAACGGCGAGCAGAAGAACGGCGTGCCGGTCGACGAGGCGATCAACGAGATCGTCGAGGCGATCGAGCGGCGCGTCCAGGTCTGACCCGGCGGCAGGGACGCGACCGTGTCGCGAGCAGTCGAGCAGTACGGCGGGCCGCCGCGGCGGCCCGCCGTATCGCTGTAGGCCGAGGCCGTCCCCCTGCTCGTCTCCGGGCCCGCGCCCGGAGACGGCCGGAGGGCACGTCAGGACTCGGCGGGCGTCTCCGGGTGATCCTCGCCGGGCAGGCGGACGTCGTCCACGTTGACGTTGACCTCGACGACCCGCATGCCCAGCATCCGGCTGACCGTGCGGGCCACGTTGGTCTTGACCTCGTTGGCCACGTCCATCACCACGTGCCCGTACTCCGCCACGATCGCCACGTCCACCGCGACCGTGCGGTCCTGCACGTGGGCGCTCACTCCCTGGGGCTCCCGCCGCCTGGCGCCGACGCGTTCGCGAGTCGACGGCACCGCGTCACCCGGGACCGAGCCCAGGCCGACGACGCCGGTCACCTCCAGGGTGGCGAGGGCGGCGACCTTCTCCACCACCTCGTCGGCGACCTTGATCCTGCCCTTCACCACGGCCGCGGCGACCGGTTCGGCGGCCGACCCGTTGACCGTCCCGCTGATCGAGCCGTTGACCGTCCCGTTGATCGGCCCGGTGACCGTCGTGGAGACCGGCTCCTCGGCCGGTTCCCCGATCGGCTCCTCGATCGGCTCGACGACCGGCTCGGGAAGCGAGGGGATGGACAGGGCCGAGGGGGAGGACAGGCCCAGGGAGAACGGGCGGGCGGTGGAGATGGTTTCCGCGGGAGAGCCGGTCTCCTCGGTGGTTTCCTCGACGGAGACGTCGGTCATGGGGTACTCCTCGGCTGTTGATGGTCACGCTCGCTGGGATTCTGCCGGAAGTCTGCACCATTTGTCGGCCCGTGCCGCGGTGGGCCGGTTTTGAACACCCTCCAGCAGGCCCGCCGGGGCCGCGAGTGGCGCCCGGTTTCCCGTGCCGGACGGTCCGGCGGGTTTCCGCTCCCTGACGGGAGGCGCCAAACCGAACAAATCCGCTTGGCAATATGCTGATCGCCATGAGCGAAGAGCCGGAGACGCAGCAAGGGACAGGGACGCCGGACGCGTTCGAGAGACTCTGGACTCCTCATCGGATGGCCTACATCAAGGGGAGCAACAAGCCGACGGGCCCGGGCCCCGGTGACGGCTGCCCGTTCTGCGAGATTCCCAAGCTGAGCGACGAGGACGGGCTGATCGTCGCACGAGGCTCCTCGGTCTTCGCCGTGCTCAACCTCTACCCGTACAACTCGGGTCACCTGATGGTCTGTCCCTACCGGCACGTGGCCGACTACGCCGACCTGGACGACGGCGAGACCACCGAACTCGCCGACTTCACCAAGCGGGCGCTGGTCGCCCTGCGCAAGGCCAGCGGCGCGCAGGGCTTCAACGTGGGGATGAACCTCGGCGGCGTGGCGGGCGCGGGCATCGCCGCGCACCTGCACCAGCACGTGGTGCCCCGCTGGGGCGGGGACACCAACTTCATGCCGGTGGTCGGTCACACCAGGGTGTTGCCTCAACTGCTCCGCGACACCAGGGAACTGCTCGCCGACTCCTGGCCTGCCTCTCCGTAGCGCGCCGTTCCGTCCTGCAGGGCCCTGATGCCCACCGACAGCACGAGCGGCACGCCGAGGGCGAGCGCCATGGACAGCACCGCCGCGCCCGAGTCGTTGACCAGCATCCCGACCACCCCGCTGACCAGCGTGCCGATCAGACCGGCCCGCAGAGCGGGAGAGTGACCGAACGCGGCGGGCAGCACCCCGGCGCTCGCGGCTCCGGGCCGCAGCAGCGCGTAGACCAGGAACGCGACCGCGGTGATCACGATCGGCATGAGGTTGGGGCTGAGCAGCGTGCCCAGCATCGCACCGAGCTTGCGGCCTATCACCTCCGTCGCCTCGCCGGTGAACACCTGGCCGACGAAGCGGCCCAGATGCGTCTGGGCGTCGGGCGGGCGCCGGTAGTCGAGGTAGGCGATGGCCATCACGGTGACGCCACCCGCCACGCAGAACGCGCCCAGCTTGACGATCGAGACGCGCCTGCCCGCGATCAGCATGGCGGTCACCGCGATGCCCGGCACGAAGGCGATCACGCCGCCGAAGTCGCTTCCCACCCCCGGCCAGCCGCCCAGGATCATCGCCGAGCACCCCAGCACCGCCACCGCGGCGACCGCCGCGATCCGGCGCCCCCCGCCGGACAGCCGGTGCGCGATCGAGGTGGCCAGCAGCAGCACCGACGTGGCGAAGAGCGCGAACGGGATGTTGCCCAGGCCGTAGTAGCGGGCGCCGACCACGGCGGTGTATCCCATCACGCTGTTGAGCTGCAGGGTCGTCCCGGTCAGCAGGTCACCGGCGAGCACCGCCGCGGTGACCCCGGCCACGACGGTCAGCGGGCCGAGCGGGTCGCGCCGCCAGGGACCGGCCAGCGCCACTGCGGCCAGCAGGAGCGCGAACCCGGCTATCCCGCCTGCCAGGACCGGCAACGGCGCCCCGCTGTGATGCCAGGGGGTGAGGTTGACCAGATAGGTCGACACCGGCAGCGACGCCAGCGCCAGCGCGGCCACCCGGACACCGCCGAGCCCGCGCCTGCGGCGCATCAGCAGGAACGCGGTGACGTAGAAGACGACCTGGAGCACGGCGACGGAGGTGAAGAAGACCCCGCCCATGCTTCTGATCGTCTGACCGGCCACATCGGCGTTGGCCAGCTCGGCCCGCGTCGCCTCGGTGCCGCCGATACGGTCCCCGCCCGCCTGCCAGGGCACCCCGATCACCGTCGCCGGCGCGGGGACGCCCGCCAGCGAGAGCATCGTGGAGGTGATGTCCGGCAGGATCGTGATGTCCTCGCGGTGGGTGGAGGCCGCTCCCAGGAGCCGGCCCGAGGCCCCCGGAGCGCGCATCATGGCCACCCGCAGGTGCGGCACGCTTCCGTGGTCGGACAGACCCGCCAGCAGCACGGTGGCGTCTTCGGGCAGCGCGCCCAGCACCGTCCCGGCCTTGGCGTCGGCCAGCCGCAGTGCCGCCGCGCGCTGCTGTCCGGTGAGTCTCTCCTCCGCCTCGGGGAGGCGTCCCCCGGCCACGTAGGGTCTGACCAGGTCGTCCACGTCCGCGGCGATCACCCGGCATTCGGTGAGCGCGCCGGCGCCGATCTGCGCGGGGGAGGGGGCGTAGCGGTCCACCCTCCCGGCCCGGTCGGCCAGAGCCAGCGCCGCGCCCGGGCCGACCGCGGACGTGCACTGTCCTGCGGCGTGCAGGGCCTCGCCGAGCGTCCCCGCCCCCTTCTGCCGGGCGACCTCGTGCAGGTAGGCATAGTCGGGGATGACCGCACCGCCTGTGCCGCCCGGGCTCGGGACGGGCACGGGCGGAAGCCCGCAGCCGTAGCCGACCGCGGACCGGGCCCCCGCCGACACCGTCAGCCATCCGTCGTAGGGGCAGGTCACCCGGCCGACGGCACGGACGGACAGCGAGCCCGCCGCGCTCTGGCCGGCCAGCCGCCACAGGTTCGGGGTGTCTTCGGGGCTGAGATCACTCCACTGCAGTCCGGGAACGCCGATCAGTGCCACTCGCCCGCCCGCCGGGGCGGCGGCCTGCGCCGCCGCCGACTGGCGGCCCGGTGGCGCGGCGTGCGCCGCCGCCGGCCAGAGAACGCTCAGGACCAGCGCGAGCGCGGCAAGCGTTCGCCTCACCAGTGACCTCCCAGACCTCGCCCAAATGCTGGCACCGTAGGGGAACATTGTGCCGCCGTCCAGCGAATCCGGTGATCGGCGGGGGTGTCGGGGCGGACCGGCGGCCGGCGGACCCGGCGGCCGGGGCGGACGGCCTGATCAAGCGGCCTGATCAGACGGTCGTGCCGGATGCCCGGGGCCGGCGGGTGGGTCAGGCGGGCGCGGCCTTGGCGGGCGGGCTCTCGTTGTGCAGGCGGTCCAGGGCGGTGACGAGGTAGGCGCCGGCGCCCGCGGTGGCGAAGGTCTGCCGGTCGCCGCCCGCGGCGGGCACCACCGCGACCAGGTTGCGGGCGTCGGCGGTGGCGCACTCGCCGACCTTGCCCGAGGGGATGTGGTAGATCGCGTAGGAACGGGCGCCGGCGGAGGACTTCCAGCTGAGCGTGGTCCCCTGGGTCCGCACGTCGGCGGGCTGGGCCGGGGCCTGGCCGCCGAGGTCCCTCATCAGGGGGAGCAGCGCCGGATGGGAGTAGTGGCCCTTGACGATCCGGTCCAGCACGCCCAGCGGGTTGGTCAGCAGCTGCTTGCCGCTGAAGTAGACGTCGCCGCCGACCTGCTCGTGCTTGCGGTTCTGGGTGAGATGCGAGGGCAGTTCGCCGGGCCTGGTCCAGGCGGGGGTGTCGGTGGCGCCGACCCGGTAGAGGCCCTGACCGATGTAGAGGTGCACGCCGGTGTCCTTGACCTCCTTCGCCCACCATGGCATCAGCACGTCGTAGTCGGCGGCCTTGAAACCGCGCGGCCAGTACAGCTGCGGCATGACGTAGTCGACCGTGCCCTTGCGGATCCAGTGGCGCGCGTCGGCGTAGATGGCGTCGTAGGCGGACATCCCGCCGGTGGCCGAGCCGGTGGGGTCCTCGGACTTGTTGCGCCAGATCCCGAACGGGCTGACGCCGAACTTCACGTGCTGCTTCGTCTCGTGCACGGTCTTGTCCACCTGCGCGATCAGCTTGTCGACGTTGGCGCGGCGCCAGTCGGCCAGCTTCCGGCCCTTGCCGTACTTCTTGAAGGCGGCGTCGTCGGCGAACTTCGCGCCCCCGCCCGGATAGGGGTAGAAGTAGTCGTCGAAGTGGACCCCGTCGACGTCGTAGCGCGTCACCACGTCCTTGACGATCGAGGCGACGTGGTCGCGGACCTGGGGCAGGCCCGGGTTGTAGTAGATCAGGCCCTCGTGCTTGACGATCCAGTCGGGGTGGCGCCTGGCCGGGTGGCCGGCCGGAAGCTTGTTCACGTCGCCGTCGGAGGCGGCGCGGTAGGGGTTGAACCAGGCGTGGAACTCCAGCCCGCGCCTGTGGGCCTCGGCGACCAGGAAGGGCAGCGGATCCCAGCCGGGGTCCTTGCCGGCCGTGCCGGTCAGATACTGCGACCAGGGCTCCAGCGCCGACTTGTAGAAGGCGTCGGAGGCCGGACGGACCTGGAGGAAAACCGCGTTGAACCGGCGCTTGACCGCGTTGTCGAGGATCCTGACGTACTCGGCCTGCTGCCTGGCGACGGGCAGTCCGGTCCGCGAGGGCCAGTCGATGTTCTTGACCGTGGCGATCCAGACGCCGCGCAGCTGCCTCTTGGGATACCTGGCGTCGGTCGTGCACGACATGGCCTGGGTGGACTCGGTGGTCGAGGCCGTCTCGGCGGTCGTCGTGGCGGCCGTGCGCTTGTGGGTCGCGGGCTTGGCCGCCGGGGCGTCCGGGCCGAAGGCGTAGGCGGCGCCGGTGGTGGCGACGGCGAGGACGGCGGCGGCGAGCAAAGGGCGTCCGGTTCGCATGGTTCCTCAGTCTGGCACCGGGACCGGGATGCTTCGGCCGAAAAAAGAAACCTTTTCGTTATACCGCTGTTACGCGGGTAAATTTTTGGGAGGCGTGCGGCCGACCGGCCGCACGCCTCCCGGCGAGGTCAACCGGCGACCTTGTCCACCAGGTGGGCCGGAAGGGGCTCGTAGCGCAGGAAGGTGCGCTGGAACGTCCCCGTGCCGTGTGACATCGATCTCAGGTCGATGGCATAGCGGGTGATCTCCAGCTCGGGCACCTCGGCACGGACCAGGGTGCGCCCGACGCCGACCGGTTCGGTGCCCAGGACCCGGCCTCTGCGTGAGGACAGGTCGGACATCACCGAGCCCACGTGGTCGTCGGCGACCAGCACGGCCACCTCGTCGACCGGTTCGAGCAGCAGCGTCGGCACCTTGGCCGCGGCCTCCTTCAGCGCGAGCGCCCCGGCGATCTGGAAGGCCATGTCGGAGGAGTCGACGGAGTGGGCCTTGCCGTCGTAGAGCGTCACCCGGACGTCCACCATGGGATAGCCGGCGACCACGCCGCGCTGCATCTGGGTGCGCACCCCCTTCTCCACCGAGGGGATGAACTGACGGGGCACGACGCCACCGACGATCTTGTCCACGAACTCGAAGCCCCCGCCGGAGGGCAGCGGCTCGACCTCCAGGTGGCAGATGGCGAACTGCCCGTGACCGCCGGTCTGCTTGACGTTACGGCCCAGCGCCTGGCACTTGCCGCCGAAGGTCTCCCGGAGCGGCACTCGCAGCTCGACCTTCTCCACCTCCACGCCGTGCCGCTTGCTCAGCCGGTCCAGCAGGACGTCGGCATGCGCCTCGCCCATGCACCACAGTACGAGTTGCCGGGTCTCGGCGTTGTTCTCCAGGCGGAGCGTGGGGTCTTCGGCGACCAGCCGTTGCAACGCCTGGCTCAGTTTGTCGTCGTCCGCCTTGGACCTGGGCTGGATGGCCACCGGCAGCAGCGGCTCGGGCATCGTCCAGGGGGTCATCAGCAGCGGCTGTTCCTTGTCGGAGAGGGTGTCGCCCGTCTCCGCGCGTGACAGCTTGGCCACCGCGACGATGTCGCCGGCCACGCATTTGGCCGCCGCGCGCTGGAGCTTGCCCAGGGGCGACGACAGCGCGCCGATGCGCTCGTCGACGTCGTGGTCCTCATGTCCCCGGTCGGTCAGGCCGTGTCCCGAGACGTGCACGGTCATGTCCGGGCGCAGCGTCCCGGAGAACACCCGGACCAGGCTGATCCGGCCCACGTAGGGGTCACTGGTGGTCTTGACGACCTCGGCCACGAGCGGCCCGTCGGGGTCGCAGACGATGCCGGAGACCGGCCTGCCGTCGATCGAGGTGATCTCCGGCATCGGGTGCTCTATCGGAGAGGGGAACCCCTGCGTGATGAGTTCGAGGACCTCCTGCGCGCCCACGCCGGTTCCGGTGACGAGCACGGGGTAGAAGCCGCCGCGTGCGACCGCCTTCTCCAGGTCGTCGATGAGGACCTTGGTGTCGATCTCCTCCCCGGAGAGGTAACGGTCCATCAGGGACTCGTCCTCGCTCTCCTGGATGATCCCCTCGATCAGGGCGCCGCGGTATGCCTCGATCTGATCCTGGTAGGAGGGGCCGGGGTCGTTCTCGGTCCGGGTGCCGGTCGCGTAGTTGTAGAACTTCTGGCTCAGCAGGCCGATCAGGCCGTTCAGCCGGCCGTTGGTCACCACCGGCAGGTACAGCGGGGCCACACCTTCGCCGAAGACGTCCTGGCAGGCGGTGAGCACCTCTTCGAAGTCGGCCCGCTGGTGGTCGTTCTTGGTGATCACGACCGCCCGGGGCATCCCGACCGTCGCGCACTCCTCCCACAGCATGCGGGTCAGGCCGTCCACGCCCTCGGAGGCCGAGACCACGAACAGCGCCGCGTCGGCCGCGCGCAACCCGGCGCGCAGGTCGCCGACGAAGTCGGCGTAGCCCGGGGTGTCCAGCAGATTGATCTTGATTTCGTTGTGGAGCATCGGCGCCACGGCGAGGTTCACCGAGCGCTGCTGGCGCATCTCGACCTCGTCGAAGTCGCTGACCGTGGTGCCGTCCTCGACTCGGCCGGGCCGCTGGATGGTCCGCGTGGCGGCCAGCAGGGCCTCCACGAGGGTCGTCTTTCCCGCACCGGAATGGCCGACCAGCACGACATTCCTCACCATGTCCGGCCGGTCGGCCGTGGGAGCCCTCCCCGCGGCTCCCACTGCCCCGCCGGTTGCTTTCTCTGCCACGTCGCCTCCCGCGTCGTTGCCGGAGCGCGGCCAGGTGCGGCCACACCCACGGGTCCGCTGCCGCGTCCATACACCGCAAGGACGCGGTCTGTTCACCAAATACCCATGTGGCGAATATCACAAGAGGTCCCGGCCGATCCGGTTGCGGAGCGTTGGATGCGCGCCCACAGACCGTTTGGCCTACGATCGGAGCGCGATGCTGAAACTTCTGCGCCCCGCCGTCACCCGAGTCTTGACCCCCCTGGGCAGGGCGCTTGCCCGCCGGGGGATCAGCCCCAACGTGGTCACCACGGTCGGCACGCTCGGCACCGTCGCCGCGGCCCTCTTCTTCTACCCCCGAGGAGACTTGTTCCCCGGCACGCTGGTGATCACGTTTTTCGTGCTGGCCGATCTCCTGGACGGCGTCATGGCCAGGATGACGGGGCCCGGAAGCGTCTGGGGCGCCTTTCTCGACTCCACCCTCGACCGGGTGGGCGACGCCGGGATCTTCTCGGGGCTGGCGATCTGGCTCACGCTGAGCGGCCAGCCGGTGCTGGCCGGGGTCGCGCTGTTCTGCCTCGTGGCCGGGGCGCTGGTGTCATACATCAAGGCCAGGGCCGAAGGCCTGGGCATGACATGTGACGTGGGCCTCGCCGAGCGGCCCGAGCGCCTGGTGGTCGGTCTGGTCGCGGCCGGCCTCGGCGGCCTCGGCGTGCCCTACATCCTGGCCGCCGGGCTCTGGCTGCTCGCCGCGGCCAGCGCGGTCACCGTGGGACAGCGCCTGCTGCACGTCCGCCGGCAGGCCGTCTCCGTCCCGCCCAGACCCCTCCGCTGATCGGGAGAGCGATGACCGACAAGCCGTCCCTGCAGGACCGTCTCGTCGCCGCCGGTTTCGGCGCCGGCTGGACGGTCGTGCCCCGCCTTCCCGAACGCCTCACCGCGTGGGCCTTTCGCACGGCCGCCGACCGGCTGTGGAAGCGTCACGGCACGTCGGTGCGCCGGCTGGAGGCCAACCTCGCCCGCGTCAGGGGGACCTCGCCGGACGACCCGGCGATCCGGGAGCTGAGCCGTGACGGCATGCGCTCCTACTTCCGCTACTTCCACGAGGTGTTCCGGCTGCCCTCCATGCCCGCCGAGGAGATCCTCTCCCGCGTGCGGACCGTCGGCGCCGAGCAGGTCTACGACACCCTCGCCGGGGGCCGCGGAGTGATCCTCGCCCTGCCGCACATGGGCAACTGGGATCTGGCGGGCGCCTGGTTCGTGGCCAAGGGGCACCCGTTCACCACGGTCGCCGAGCGGCTCAAGCCCGAGTCGCTCTTCCACCGCTACACCGCCTTCCGCGAGGGGCTGGGCATGGAGGTGCTGCCGCTCACCGGCGGGGAGGGGCACACCTTCGGCGTCCTGTCGCAGCGGCTGCGGGCCGGTCGCCCCATCGCCCTGCCCGCCGAGCGCGACCTGACGGCCAAGGGCGTCGAGGTGCAGTTCTTCGGCTCGGCCACGCGCATGCCCGCCGGGCCCGGCCTGCTGGCGGTGCACACCGGAGCCGCCCTTATCCCGGCGATCCTCTCCTTCGAGGGGCGCGACTGGGGAATCCACTTCCACGAGGAGATCGTGGTCCCCGCCGAGGGCGCCCGGAAGGAGAAGGTGGCCGTCGTCATGCAGAGCCTGGCCACCGTCTTCGAGAAGGGCATCACCGAACACCCGCAGGACTGGCACATGCTCCAGCGGCTCTGGCTCGAGGATCTGGAGCCACGCCGATGAGGATCGGCATCGTCTGCCCCTACATGTGGGACGTGCCCGGTGGTGTCCAGGTGCACATCCGCGACCTGGCCGAGGCCCTCATGGAGGACGGCCACCAGGTTCAGGTGATCGCGCCGGCGGGCGACGACGCGACGCTGCCCGCCTACGTGACCTCGGTCGGCCGCGCCGTTCCGGTCCCCTTCAACGGGTCGGTGGCCAGGATGTCGTTCGGTTTCCTGTCGGCCAACCGGGTGCGCCGCTGGGTGCGTGAGGGCCGGTTCGACGTGCTGCACGTGCACGAGCCGTTCATCCCCTCGGTAGGCCTGCTGGCCTGCTGGGTGGCCAGGGGGCCGATCGTGGCCACCTTCCACGCCTCCTACGCGCGTTCCCGCGCGTTCTCGGTCGCCTCCCCGGTGATCACCAGCGCACTGGAGAAGATCACCGCCCGGATCGCGGTGTCGGACGCGGCCAGGAAGACCCTGGTCGAGTTCATCGGCGGGGACGCCGTGCTCATCCCCAACGGGGTGACGGTCGGCCGCTACAGCGAGGCCGAGCCGCTGCCCGGCTGGGACGAGGGGGAGGTGATCGGCTTCCTCGGGCGGATGGACGAGCCCCGCAAGGGGCTGCCGGTGCTGCTGGAGGCGTTCACCCTGCTGGCCGCCGAGCGGCCCGGCCTGCGCCTGCTCATCGCCGGGCCCGGCGACGCCGCGGAGGTGCTGGGGAAGGTCCCGGCCCGCTTCCACGACCGGGTCGGCCTGCTCGGCATGGTCAGCGAGGAGGACAAGATCCGCGCCTACCATTCGGTGGACGTGTTCTGCGCGCCCAACCTGGGCGGGGAGAGCTTCGGCATCGTGCTCACCGAGGCGATGTCGGCCGGTGCCGCGATCCTGGCCAGTGACATCCCGGCCTTCCGCAAGGTCCTCGACGACGGTCAGGCCGGGGCGCTGTTCGAGACCGGCGACCCCGGGTCGCTCGCCCGCGAGGCCGCCGCGCTGCTCGACGACCCCGACCGCCGGGCCAAGCTGTCGCAGGAGGCTCGCCAGGCCGTCCGCAAGTACGACTGGTCCACGGTCGCCCGCGACGTCGTGCGCGTGTACGAAACGGTGGCCGGCGCCGCCGGGGTCGAGGAGGACGACGCGCAGTGACCACCACGCTGATCCTGGTGGTGGGGGCCGTCGTGCTGCTCACCGCCGTCTACGTCTCCTGGCGGGCGGGGCGGCTGGACCGGCTGCACATCCGGCTGGAGCTGGCCCGCGAGTCCCTGGACGCCGCCCTGGTACGGCGGACCGCCGTCTGCCTCGAACTGGCCGCCTCCCGGGTCCTGGATCCCGCGACCAGCCTGGTGCTGGCCGCGGCCGCCCACGAGGCCCGTACGGCGGGTCCCGAGGAGCGCGAGCACGCCGAGAGCGATCTGTCGCGCACCCTGCGGGCGGTGGCCGACCAGGAGCGCTTCCGCGACCGGCTGGTGGCCACTCCGGCGGGTCCGGACCTGCTGGAGGAGCTCGGCGCCGCGGTGGCCAAGGTGCTCTACTCGCGCCGCTTCTACAACAACGCGGTCGGGGTGACCCGCGCCGCCCAGCGTCGCTGGCTGGCCCGCACGTTGCGATTGGCCGGGCACACCGAATACCCGGACTTCTTCGAGATCGACGACACGCCTCCGCACGCCCTCGCCGCCGAGTAGGGAGGGCGCGCTGAGCCGAGGTGCCCGCGGGTGAGGAGCCGAAGTGCCCGTCGGGTGAACGGGGCGCGTCCAAAGCGGTGAATGGGGCGTGCACAAAGCGGGGTATCCGGCAAGTCGGACAGAGGTAAGCTCTTGGGCGTTTCGTGGCCGATTTGAGGAGATGAGCCGTGCGGGTGCCCCGGATGATCGCCGTCACGCTGGCGGGAGTGGCCGTTCTCGCGCCGGCCGCCGCCTGTTCTTCGGACGAGCCCGCCGCCGGTAAGGCCCCTGAGTCGGCCGCCGATCCGTCCTCGGCCCCGTCCCCGACCCAGGAGCCGACCCACCCCTTCACCGGCCTTCCCGGCTCGGCCCGCAGGGCCGTGCTCGCGGCGAAGATCGAGAACACCTCGGCGGGCAAGCCGCAGCTCGGCCTCAAGAGCGCCGACATCGTCTACATCGAGCAGGTCGAGGCGGGTCTGACCCGGCTCATGGCGATCTTCTCCTCGAAGATCCCGCCCAAGATCGGCCCGGTCCGCAGCGCCCGGATCTCCGACATGCACATCGTTCCGCAGTTCGGAAAGCCCGCCTTCGCCTATTCGGGCGCGCAGACCAAGATGCTGCCCATCATCGCGCAGTCGTCGCTGTTCGACGTCTCCGACAGCAGGGCCCCGGGGGCCTACTTCCGCCAGCCCGGCCGCTACGCGCCCTACAACCTGTTCGCCAACACCCGGCAGTTGCTGGCCCAGGCGCCCAAAGCGAGCAGGGCCAAGGACATCGGCCTGACCTTCGGCGAGGCCCCCGAGGGCGGTGCGCCCAAGAAGACGTTCACGCTGAGATACCCGGGCGCCCGCTTCACCTTCGCCTGGTCGCAGGCCGCCGGCAAGTGGCTGATCTGGCAGGACGGCAAGAAGGACATGGCGGCCGAGGGGGGCCAGCTCGGCGCGCCCACGATCGTCGTGCAGTACACCAAGACCGAGCGCTCGGAGTTCCACGACAAGAACCAGAGTTACACGCCCCTGGTGCACAGCACCGGCAAGGGCAGCGCGATCGTGCTCCGCGACGGCCAGGCGTTCAAGGCCAGATGGTCACGCGAGAGCGAGCAGGACGGCACCGTCTTCACCACCGAGGACGGGGAGCCGATGAACTTCACCCCGGGCCAGGTGTGGATCGCCCTGGCCGCCCGCAAGCCCGTCATCCCCTGATCGGGCGCCCCGGCCCGCGTTCGGGCGGTCCCGGTCTTCCATGATGTCCAAGAAGATCGCCCAGGACCGACAAGATGGTGTGTAAGGGGACAGCTGGATCAGCACCTACCATGGAGGTGTGATGGCCGTCCCCGCGGACGGCCCACGATCCGCAACCAGCCGTCGTGAGGTAGAAGACCGTGTCCAGCAGCACGCCCGAAGTCACCGAGACCGCCGTCACCGGAACCGCCCGGGTGAAGCGCGGCATGGCAGAGATGCTCAAGGGCGGCGTCATCATGGACGTCGTCAACGCCGAGCAGGCGAAGATCGCCGAGGACGCCGGCGCGGTCGCCGTCATGGCCCTCGAGCGGGTCCCCGCCGACATCCGCGCCCAGGGCGGCGTCTCCCGGATGAGCGACCCCGACATGATCGACGGCATCATCGGCGCCGTCTCGATCCCCGTCATGGCCAAGGCCCGCATCGGCCACTTCGTCGAGGCCCAGGTGCTCCAGTCGCTCGGCGTCGACTACGTCGACGAGTCCGAGGTGCTGACCCCCGCCGACTTCGCCAACCACATCGACAAGTGGCAGTTCACGGTGCCCTTCGTCTGTGGCGCGACCAACCTGGGCGAGGCGCTGCGCCGCATCACCGAGGGTGCGGCGATGATCCGCTCCAAGGGCGAGGCCGGCACCGGTGACGTCTCCAACGCCACCACCCACATGCGCAAGATCCGGGGCGAGCTCAAGCGCCTGTCCTCGCTGCCCGAGGACGAGCTGTTCGTCGCGGCCAAGGAGCTGCAGGCGCCGTACGAACTGGTCGCCGAGGTCGCCAAGACCGGCAAGCTGCCCGTCGTGCTCTTCACCGCCGGCGGCATCGCCACTCCGGCCGACGCCGCGATGATGATGCAGCTCGGCGCCGAGGGCGTGTTCGTCGGCTCGGGCATCTTCAAGTCCGGCAACCCGGCCCAGCGTGCCGCCGCGATCGTCAAGGCCACCACGTTCTACGACGACCCGGACGTCATCGCCAAGGTCTCCCGCGGCCTGGGCGAGGCCATGGTCGGCATCAACGTCGACGACATCCCGGCCCCGCACCGCCTGGCGGAGCGCGGCTGGTAGAAAATTTCGGGGAAGGCGGCATCCGTGAAGGATGCCGCCTTTTTCATGACCGGAGAAGTTCACTCCGTTGTCATGATCCTCCGCGAGGCTGACGGGCGTTCGTGCCCGATCCTCCTGGGAGGCCCCCCATGTCCCGGCTCACCCGACGTTCCTTTCTCGTCACCGGTATCGCGGCGGGGGCGGTGGCGGGCGTTCCCGCCGTCGCGAACGCCGACCCCGATCCCGATCCCGAGCCCGTCCCGGAGAGCGCCGCGTCCCTGACCTCCCGAGGCCTGAGTGCCGATCCCTTCACGCTCGGCGTCGCCTCCGGGGATCCCGACTCCGACGGCTTCGTGATCTGGACCCGGCTGGCGCCCCAGCCTCTCGCCGAGGACGGCCTGGGCGGCATGCCCGGCCGCCCCTTCCCGGTCCAGTGGCAGGTCTACGGCGACCCGGCCGGCCGGCGGGTCCTGCGACGGGGCGTCGCCCTGGCCACCCCGGAGTGGGGCCACAGCGTCCACGTCGAGCTGGACGGGCTCTCCTCCGACCGGGAGTACTGGTACCGCTTCAAAGTCGGCCCCTACGTCTCGGCGATGGGCCGCGCCAGGACCGCCCCGCACCTGCTCTCCTACGGCTCCGGCCTGGCGATGGCCTTCGTCTCCTGCGCCCAGTACGAGCACGGCTACTTCACCGCCTACCGGCGCCTGGCCGAGGAGCACCCCGACCTGATCCTGCATCTGGGCGACTACCAGTACGAGTACCGGCGCGACACCTACACCATCCCCGGCGGCAACGTCCGCCACCACGAGGGCCCGGAGACCGAGACCCTGGCGAACTATCGCCAGCGGCACGCCCAGTACAAGGCCGACCCGGATCTGCAGGCGGCGCACGCCGCCGCGCCGTGGCTGGTCGTCTGGGACGACCACGAGCTGGACAACAACTGGGCCGACGAGGTGCCGGAGAAGCCGGAGATCCCCCAGCCGAACTTCCTCGCCCGGCGCGAGGCGGCCTTCCGCGCCTACTACGAGAACATGCCCCTGCGCCGCGGATCGATCCCGCGGGGCATCGACATGCAGCTCTACCGGCGCGTCCGGTGGGGCAGGCTGGCCACCTTCCACATGCTCGACACCCGGCAGTACCGCAGCGACCAGGGCTGCGGCGACGGCTACAGCGACTGCCCCGCCGCGGTCGACCCCGCGCGCTCGATCACCGGCGACGCGCAGGAACGCTGGCTGCTGGACGGCTTCCGTCACTCGCGGGCGCAGTGGGACATCCTGGGCCAGCAGGTCTTCTTCGCCCAGCGCGACAACAACGCCGGACCGGCCAAGATCACCAGCCAGGACGCCTGGGACGGCTACGTCGCCTCGCGGCAGCGGATCACCCGGGGTTGGGTGGACGCGGAGGTGCGCAACCCCGTCGTGCTCACCGGTGACGTGCACGCCCACTGGGCCGGCGACCTCAAGCTCGACTACGACGACCCCACCACGCGCACGGTCGGCTCGGAGCTGGTCGCCTCCTCCATCACCACGGGCGGCGACGGCCGCGACTCCGATCCGAAGACCCAGCCGTTCCTGACGATCAACCCGCACCTGAAGTTCTACAACAACCAGCGCGGTTACGTGCTCACCCGGGTCGAGCGCGAGCGGCTCACCGCGGACTTCAAGGTGCTGCCGCAGGTCACCCAGGCGGGCGCGGCGGCGTACACCAAGGCGACCTTCGTGATCGAGGACAGGGTCCCGGGCGTCCAGCAGACCTACCTGCGCCCGCTGGACCCGTCGGTCAGCAGGGCGCCGGAGCCATCGGCGGACCAGCGGATCCAGGAGACCGTGGACTGGGAGACCAGGCGTCCCTGACCGCCTGCGGGGCGGCGTCCCACGGGGCGCCGCCCTTCCTTCGGGCTAATACTTAGCCAGACTAAATTAGGCTGGCTAAGTGTGACGACGGACGATCTGGCGCAGAGCCTTTCGAGAGAGCTGCGGCACCTGGTGCTGCTGCTTCGTCGCGTGGCGGCCGGACAGCCGCTCACCGGTCAGCAGTACGCCGTGCTGGGCTCGCTGGAGAGCGGGCCCCGCCGGATGACCGAGCTGGCCGAGGAGCACGGCGTCCAGCTGCCCACCATGACCGTGCAGATCAACCGGCTGGAGGAGCCCGGCCTGGTGAGGCGCGGCGGCGACCCGGCCGACGCCCGGGTCCGTGCGGTCGAGCTCACCGAAGAGGGCCGCACCCGCCTGGCCGCCGTCCGCCGTGCCCGCGTCGCCTACCTGACCGAGCAGCTCCAGGCGCTGACGGCCGAGGAACGCGCCGCCGTCGGCGCCGCGCTCCCGGCTCTCGCCAAGCTCGGCGACGCCTGACCCGCGGCCGGTCGCCTCCGCCGGGTACGACTTCGTCCGCTGGATGGGCGGGGCGCTCGCGCCGTACGTCGTCACCAAGCCGGGGGGAGGAGGTCGCCCCCGCCGTGCCGTACTTCCTCGGCGCGTTCTGCTGCCTGGCGGGCATGGCCGCCCTGTACGGCAGCCGCCACCACATGAGGAGCCTGGAGCGGGTCGACGCCGACCACGCGTTCCCGGACGCCCCCGTCGCCGCCTGAACCGCCCGGTTTGGGACGTCGCGCGTAGTGGCCATACGCTGAGAGTGCATTCCGAGCCCCTCGAAAGGACCACTGGTGACCATCGCCCCGACGATCGGTGTGTTCGCCCTGCAGGGAGACGTGCGCGAGCACGCGCGTTCCCTGGAGGCGGCGGGCGCGAAGGCGGTAGCCGTACGGCGACCCGGCGAGCTGGAGGCGGTCGACGCCCTGGTCATCCCCGGCGGGGAGTCCACCACGATGTGGAAGCTCGCCGAGACCTTCGACCTGCTCGAACCGCTCCGGCTGAGGATCAAGAACGGCATGCCGGCCTATGGCTCCTGCGCCGGAATGATCATGCTGGCCGACCGGATCGAGGGCGGCGTCGACGGCCAGCAGACGATCGGCGGCATCGACATGGTGGTCCGCCGCAACGCCTTCGGCCGGCAGGTCGACTCCTTCGAGGACGACATCGACTTCGCCGGCCGCGGCGTGCTGCGCGCGGTTTTCATCCGTGCGCCGTGGGTGGAATCCATCGGTTCCGACGTCGAAGTGCTGGCTCGGGCCGATGCTGGGGATAGGATCGTCGCGGTCCGCCAAGGACCGCTGCTCGCCACGTCCTTCCACCCGGAACTTACCGGGGATGTCGGCGTGCATTCATACTTTGTTGAGATGCTGAGGGAGCTCTAGGCGATGTCCGGCCACTCCAAATGGGCGACGACGAAGCACAAGAAGGCCGCGCTCGACTCCAAGCGCGGCAAGCTGTTCGCCAAGCTCATCAAGAACATCGAGGTCGCGGCCCGGACCGGCGGCCCCGACCCGGACGGCAACCCGACGCTGTACGACGCCATCACCAAGGCGCGCAAGAGCTCGGTCCCGATCGACAACATCGAGCGCGCCCGCAAGCGCGGCGGCGGCCTGGAGGCCGGTGGCGCCGACTGGCAGACCATCATGTACGAGGGCTACGCCCCCGGCGGCGTGGCGGTGCTGATCGAATGTCTGACCGACAACCGCAACCGCGCGGCCTCCGAGGTGCGAGTCGCCCTGACCCGCAACGGCGGCTCCCTGGCCGACCCCGGCTCGGTGTCCTACATGTTCAACCGCAAGGGCGTCGTGCTCGTCCCCAAGGGTGAGCTGTCGGAGGACGACGTGCTGACCGCCGTCCTCGACGCGGGTGCCGAGGAGGTCAACGACCTGGGCGACCAGTTCGAGGTCGTCTCCGAGGCCACCGACCTCGTCCCGGTCCGCAAGGCCCTGCAGGACGCCGGGATCGACTACGACTCCGCCGAGTCCGGCTTCCTGCCGACGATGAACGTCCCGCTCGACGAGGACGGCGCCCGCAAGGTCTTCCGGCTGATCGACGCCCTGGAGGACAGCGACGACGTGCAGAACGTCTGGGCCAACTTCGACGTGTCCGACGAGGTCCTGGAGAAGCTCGACGCCTGACCGGCTCCGGAACGCCCGCCTCTTACCGGAGGCGGGCGTTTCGTCGTCTTATGAGGACTTCGCCCTGCCTGAAGGGGTTTCTTCCCTAGAAACGGGGCAGATCAGGCGGACGATGGGGAATCCTGATCTGATCTTCGCGGTGGCGGGCGCCGGCGCCCTCCTGGCCGCGGTCCTGCCCCGGCTGCTCAACCGCCGGCCCTTCTCGCTGCCGCTGGCCTGCCTGATCGGCGGGGCCCTGCTCTACCTCCTGCCGCTGGACCTGCCCAGGCCCGACCCCGTGGCCCACCGGGCGCTGGTCGAGCACATCACCGAGGTCTGCGTGCTGATCTCGCTCATGGGCGCCGGGCTCGCGATCAACCGTCCCTTCGGGGCGCGCGGCTGGGCCTCCACCTGGCGCCTGCTGGGGTGGACGCTTCCGTTGACCGTCGTGGCGGTGGCCGGCGTCGCCGGCGTCCTGCTGGGCTGGCCGCCGGCCGCGGCGCTGCTCCTGGGCGCGGTGCTCGCCCCGACCGATCCGGTGCTCGCCTCCGACGTGCAGGTCGGCGAGCCCGTCGACTCGGAGAAGGACGACGACGAGGTCCGTTTCACCCTCACCTCCGAGGCCGGGCTCAACGACGGCCTGGCCTTCCCCCTGGTATTCGCCGCCATCGCGATGGCGACCGCCGGAGGGTTCGGATGGGCCGGTGAGTGGGCGCTGGTGGATCTGCTCTACCGATGCGGAGCCGGCGTGCTCTGCGGCCTACTGGCCGGAAAGCTGCTGGGCCGGCTGTTCTTCCGCGCCCGGGTGTCCGACCTCCGGCTCGCCGAGCACCGGGACGGCTTCGTGGCGCTGGCCGCGACGCTCCTGGCGTACGGCCTCACCGAGCTGGCGCACGGATACGGCTTCATCGCGGTGTTCGTGACCGCGTGCACCATCAGGGCCGCCGAGCGCACCCACGGCTACAACGGCGTGCTGCACGGCTTCATCGAGCAGATCGAGCGTTTGTTCACCGCCTGGCTGATCCTGCTGCTGGGCGGCTTCGTGGCGACCGGCGGCCTGGCCGCGCTCACCTGGCGGGGCGCGGCCGTCGGCCTCGCGCTGTTGCTGGTGATCCGGCCGCTGACCGGGTGGATCGCCCAGCTCGGCGGCCCGGCGGGGCCGCGCGAGCGTGGTGTGACGGCCTTCTTCGGCATCCGCGGCATCGGCTCGCTGTTCTATCTCGCCTACGCCCTCGGCCAGGCCGACTTTGGCGTGCCCCCCGAGGAGCTTTGGGCGGTGGTCGCCTTCACCGTGCTGGTCTCCCTCATCCTGCACGGCGTCACGGCGACACCGATGATGGCGCGTCTCGACCACCTGCGCGCCAAGGTGGGGGACACCGGCATCGAGCCCGCCGCCCGGCATCTGTAGGGGCCGGTTCGCCCCTGCCCGAAGCCTCTGCCTAAGTTGGGACGTTGTGGAGCTACGCGAACTGACCGTCGACGACCTCGACGCGGTACTGGACAACCGCAGGCGCGCCTTCGGGCCCGTCCCCGCCCCGGAGGAGGAGAGGTGGCGGGCGATGACGGCCTCGGTGATGGCCGGGGGGAGATACCTCGGGGTCGTCGACGGCCCCCGGCTGGTCGCGACCAGCCGGATCCACGACTTCACGCAGTGGTGGCACGGCAGGCCGATCTCCATGGGCGGCGTCGCCTCGGTGACGGTCGCCCCCGAGGACCGCGGGCGCGGCGTCGGCCGGATCCTGATGCAGGCCACCATCGACCGCTGCGCGGCCCTGGGCCATCCGATCTCGGCGCTCTACCCGGCCACCACCCACATCTACCGGTCGCTGGGCTGGGAGCACGCCGGAGCCATGCACCGGGCCACCCTGTCCGCCGAGGCCCTGCGCACGATCAGGCCCACCGAACAGGTCAAGGTCCGCCGGATGGGGCCCGGCGACGCCTCCGAGGTGATCGCGATCCTCGGCCGCGTCCACGCCGCCACCCGCGCCTGCGGCCCCCTGGTCAGGGACGAGAGCGCCTGGCGCCTGTGCCTGGAGGAGAAGGACGACTTCCTCTACCTGGCCGACGACGGTTTCGTGGTCTACCACTGGGACGACGACGGCATCAGGGTCTCCAACCTCGTCGCGGGATCGGAGGCGACCGCCCGGGCGCTGTGGTCGCTGGTGGGCTCCTCCGCGTCGGTCGTCAAGTCGGTCCACGCGGTCGTCGCTCCCGACGACCCGGTCTTCTGGCTGATCGGCGACCGTCCCAGGGACGAGGTCGGGCAGACGCGCTGGATGTCGCGCATCGTCGACCTCGCCCCGGCCGTCGCCGCGCGCGGCTTCCCGGCGGGTGTCACCCTCGACACCGTGATCCGGATCGACGACCCCCAGCGTCCCGCCAACTCCGGCCCCTGGCGCCTGTCCGTCTCCGGTGGATCCGGTACGGCCGAGCCCGCCGGGACCCCTCCGGACGCCGGCCCCGTCTTCACAGCCGGTGCCTTCTCCGCCCTGTTCGCCGGTGTCCCGGCCGCCACTTTGCGCCGCTCGGGAATCCTCACCGGCCCGGCGGACGACGACGACGCCCTCGACACCGCCTTCCACGCCAAGCCGTACATGCTGGACTACTTCTGACGGCGATGCCGGGTGACCGTGCGAGAGGTGCTCCCACGCGGTAGAGTCGGGCACCGAACAGGTGTTCGGCGAGCGGAGGCGTGTCGGTGCGGTTGCCCGAGCTGCGGGTGATGGGGGTCGATCCGGGGCTGACCAGGTGCGGGCTCGGCGCGGTCGAGGGGCGGCCCGGAGCGCCGCTGAGACTCGTCAAGGTCGGGGTCGTCCGGACCCCGGCCGACGACGAGATCGGGGTCAGGCTGGTGGCGATCGAGGCGGGCATCGAGCGGTGGCTCGACGAGGTCCGGCCCGACGCGGTGGCCGTGGAGCGGGTCTTCGCCCAGCACAACCTGAGGACCGTGATGGGCACCGCGCAGGCGTCCGCCGTGGCGATCCTGTGCGCCTCCCGCCGGGGGTTGCCGGTGGCGTTGCACACGCCCTCCGAGGTCAAGGCCGCCATCACCGGCAGCGGCACGGCCGACAAGCGGCAGGTGGGCACGATGGTGACCAGGTTGCTGCGGCTGGAGGAGATGCCCAAGCCCGCCGACGCCGCCGACGCGCTCGCGCTCGCGATCTGCCACGTGTGGCGAGGCGGGGCGCAGAACCGGCTGGCCGAGGCCGTGGCCAAGACCAGGACCGAGCCGACGACGACCGCCGCCGCCTACTTCCGGGGGCGGGGCCGGGCCGGATATTCGAGAGGAACCACACAGTGATCGCCTCGGTGCGGGGACGGGTGGCCGCGGTCGCGCCCGACGGCGCGGTGGTCGAGGTCGGCGGGGTGGGCATGCTGGTGCACTGCACGCCGGGCACGCTGGCGACGCTCCGGGTGGGCGAGGAGGCCCGCCTGGCGACCTCGCTCGTGGTCCGGGAAGACTCGCTGACGCTGTTCGGCTTCGGTAGCGACGACGAGCGCGGCGTCTTCGAGATGCTGCAGACGGCCAACGGCGTCGGCCCCAAGGTCGCGCTGGCGATGCTGGCCGTCCACACCCCCAACGCGCTCCGGATGGCCGTGGCGAGCGCGGATGTGAAGGCGCTGACCCGGGTGCCCGGGGTGGGGCCCAAGGGGGCCCAGCGGATCATCGTCGATCTCAAGGACAAGCTCGGCACGCCCGAACAGGCCGTCAACGCCGCACTCAACGGCGGCGCGCCGGTGCCCGCCTGGCGAGACCAGGTGCATTCCGGCCTGGTCGGCCTCGGCTATTCGGCCAGGGACGCCGACGAGGCCGTCGCCGCGGTGGCCCCCCAGGCCGACGTCGAGGTGGCGGAGGGTCGTTCTCCGCAGGTCGCGGTGTTGCTCAAGGCCGCGCTTCGCGCGCTGAGCGTCCGATGAGAACAGGCGCCAGGATGCGGATCCCGCACGGAGAGAGTCGAGGCGGCCCCGGCGAGGCCGGTTCCGCCCGCGTGAGCGAAGGTGAACCGGCGTGAGCTTCGAGCGGGATCTGGTGTCGCCGGACGCCGAGGGCGACGAGCGGCTGATCGAGGCGGCCCTGCGGCCCAAACGGCTGGAGGAGTTCATCGGCCAGGCGCGGGTGCGCGAGCAGTTGTCGCTGGTGCTGCAGAGCGCGCTGCGCCGCAACCGGCCGCCCGACCACGTCCTGATGAGCGGCGGGCCCGGACTGGGTAAGACGACCCTCTCCATGATCATCGCGACAGAGCTGTCCGTGCCTCTTCGGATCACCTCCGGACCCGCGCTGGAGCGGGCCGGCGATCTCGCGGCGATCCTGTCGACCCTCTCGGAGGGGGAGGTCCTGTTCATCGACGAGATCCACCGGATGGCCCGTCCGGCGGAGGAGATGCTCTATCTGGCGATGGAGGACTTCCGCGTCGACATCGTGGTGGGCAAGGGGCCGGGGGCGACCGCGATCCCGCTGGAGGTCGCGCCATTCACCCTCGTCGGGGCCACCACCAGGGCCGGGCTGCTGCCCGCGCCGCTGCGTGACCGGTTCGGCTTCGTCGCGCACATGGACTTCTACGAGGTCGCCGAGCTGGAGCAGGTGCTGCACCGCTCCGCGCGCCTGCTCGGCCTGGAGCTTCCCGGCGACGCGGCCCGCGAGATCGCCGGACGGTCGAGGGGCACGCCCCGCATCGCCAACCGGCTGCTGCGCCGGGTCCGCGACTTCGCCGAGGTGCGGGCCGACGGTGTGATCACCAGGGACGTCGCCTCGGCGGCGCTGAACCTCTACGAGGTCGACGCCGAGGGGCTGGACCGGCTGGACCGGGCCGTGCTCGAAGCGCTGCTGCGCAAGTTCGGGGGCGGTCCGGTGGGGCTGTCCACGCTGGCGGTCGCGGTGGGGGAGGAACCGGAGACGGTCGAGGTGGTGGCCGAGCCGTTCCTGGTCCGTCAGGGCCTGCTGGCGCGCACTCCGCGGGGCCGGGTCGCGACCGCCGCGGCGTGGATCCACCTGGGGCTGACACCGCCGCCGGACGCGTTCGGAGCCTCGATGATCGTCGATCTTGAGGATGATCCGGGCCCCGTCTGACGTTGGGGTTTGATGGGGAAATCGTACAAAGTTGATCACAGATCGGTGACAACGGTATCGAAATGGGAACTTCCCTGCGTGCCTGTTCGTGACCTCGTTGCCGCGCTCCTAACAGCTCGCCTAAACTCCGTGGCTTGGCTGGCTGTGTAGGCTGACGTGCTGAGCGGCGTGGCCGTATACGACGTCCGGCGCAGGCCGGTCATTCTTAAGCGTAAGGAGCGGCCCCATGGGCGGCAACTACTCGAGCCTCATCATGATCGCTCTAATGGTCGTGGTGTTCTACTTCCTGCTCATCCGGCCGCAGCGCAAGCGGCAGCAGGAGCAGGCCCAGATGCAGAACTCCCTGTCGGCGGGGACCCGCATCATGACCACGACCGGGCTCTTCGCGACCGTGGTGGCGATCGACGCCGACGACGTGATCCTGGAGATCGCCCCCGGCGTCGAGACCCGTTGGATCAAGGCCGCGATCGGCCGTGTGCTGACCCCGGTCGACGACGTCGAGGATGGAGATGTCGAAAACGTCGATGTCGTGGACGACAATGTGGCGGAGACCGTGAAGCCGCACGCCGACGACCAGGACTCGCCGAAGAAGTGATGATCAGGCTTACCGACCATCCCCTATAGCCGAAAGAACTGACGACCAGTGGCCCGACCGACCAGCGGCCAGAACAGGCCGGGGCGCATGCTCCTGCTGCTTCTGGCGCTCATTCTCGCCATGGGCGGGGTGATGTTCCTGAACAAGGCATACACCCCGGAATATGGCCTCGACCTCGCCGGCGGCACGACAGTGACGCTGCAGCCCGTCACGCCGAACGGCACCCCTCCCACCGAGGAGAGCCTCAACCTCGCCGTGGGCATCATCCGCAACCGGGTGAACGGCAGCGGAATCTCCGACGCCGAGGTCGCCAAGTCCGGCGACAACATCGTCATCTCCGTTCCCGGAGCCGGACAGGAGGAAGTCGTCAAGCTGGTCGGCACCACCGCGGAGCTGAGATTCCGCCAGGTGATGGCGGTCACCGCCGGATCGCCGCCGCCTCCCGGTCAGATGTCCACCCCGGCGCCGACGCCGTCCGCCTCCCCGACGGCCACCGGTAAGCAGACCTCCAAGGCTCCCAAGCCGGCGCAGACGGCCACGCCGAGCCCGACCGGCTCGCCCGCCGGCCGCGCTCTGTCCTCGGCGCTCACCAACCCGAGCCCGGGCGCCACGCCCGCGCCTTCGGACAAGCCGGTCAGGAAGGGCAAGAGCCCCTCCCCGTCCGCCAAACCGAGCCAGAGCGCCGCCCCGTCGGCGCAGCCGACGGCACCGGCCGAAGACCCGATGGCGGGCGTCGACACGACCGGGATCGACCCGGCGGTGCTCAAGCAGTTCCAGGCGCTCGACTGCGCCAAGGACAAGGGCCAGGGCGCCCAGGACGACCCCGCCAAGCAGTTCGCCGCCTGCAGCCAGGACGGCAGCGCCAAATACGTGCTCGACAAGGCCGCCGTGACCGGCACCTCGATCGACACCGCGACCGCGGGCGTGGACTCCACCACCGGAGAGTGGCTCGTCCAGCTCTCCTTCAAGGGCGAGGGCCCGAACCAGTGGTCGAAGGTCACCACCACCGCCTTCAACTCGCAGCCGCCGCGCAACCAGGTCGCCATGGTCCTGGACGGCGTGGTGATCTCCGCGCCTGTCATCCAGGAGCCCATCACCGGTGGCCGGGCGCAGATCTCCGGCAGCTTCACCCAGGTGACGGCCGAGGAGCTGGCCGGCCAGCTCAAGTTCGGCGCGCTGCCGCTGAAGTTCAAGAAGGGCTCGATCGAGGAGGTCTCCTCCACCCTGGGCGCCGACCAGCTCCGCGGCGGCCTGATCGCCGGCGCGATCGGTCTCGGCCTGGTGCTCATCTACTCGATGCTCTACTACCGAGGACTGGGCATCGTCTCGGTGCTGAGCCTCGTGGTCGCCTCGGTCCTGACCTACCAGGCGGTGGTGCTGCTGGGTACGTTCGCGCACTTCCGCCTGTCGCTCTCGCACATCATCGGCCTCATCGTCTCGATCGGTATCACCGCGGACTCGTTCATCGTCTACTTCGAACGCATCCGTGACGAGATGAAGGAGGGGCGCCGCTCGCTGCGGACGGCCGTCGAGGTGGCCTGGACCCGCGCCCGGCGGACGATCCTGATCGCGGACGCCGTCATGTTCATCGCCGCCGTGGTCCTCTACTTCCTGGCCGTCGGCGGTGTGGCCGGATTCGCGTTCGCGATGGGCCTGACCACCCTGATCGACATCGTCGTGGTGTTCATGTTCACCAAGCCGTTCGTCGCCTTGCTCGCCAAGAGGAAGTTCTTCGCCAAGGGCCACAAGCTTTCCGGTCTCGACGCCGAGCGTATGAGCATCCAGACGGCCACCGGTTCCAAGCCCACCCCGCAGGAGGCCTGATGTCCGGCATCGCGCGCCGGCTGTACCGAGGCGAGGTCGACGTTGACTTCGTCGGGCGCAAGAAGCTCTGGTACGGCCTCTCCGCCGTTCTTTTGGTGATCTCCATCGCGGGTCTGATCTTCCACGGCCTGAACCTGGGCGTGGAGTTCAAGGGCGGGTCGGTCTTCTCCTTCAAGGCCCCGGCGGCCAACATCGAGCAGGTGCGGACGACCTTCGGTGACGCCGGCGCGCACCAGGTCATCGTGCAGACGACCAACAACGGCTGGCGGGTCACCACCGAGAGCCTTCCCGAGGAGGAGGTGACCACGGTCCAGAAGGCGGTCGCCGGCAAGTTCGGCCTCAAGCAGGACCAGGTCAACCTCCAGGTGATCGGCGCCTCGTGGGGTGGCCAGGTGGCCGACAAGGCGGTCGTCGGCCTCATCGTCTTCATGCTGGCGATCATCCTGTATCTGACGGTCGCCTTCGAATGGAAGATGGCGCTGGCCGCGGTCGTGGCGCTGCTCCACGACCTGGTGATCACCGCCGGCGTCTACGCCTGGTCCGGTTTCGAGGTCACCCCGGCCACGCTGCTGGGCTTCCTGACGATCCTGGGATACTCGCTGTACGACGCGGTCGTCGTGTTCGACATGATCAAGGAGGTCACCGCCAAGCTCGGCACGACCTCCAAGATGACCTACACGCAGGCCGCCAACAACGCGCTCAACCACACGCTGATCCGGTCGCTGAACACCACCCTGGTGGCGATCCTGCCGGTGGCGGCGATCCTGTTCATCGGCACCACGCTGTTCGGCGCCGGCACGCTCAAGGACCTGTCGCTGGCCCTGTTCGTCGGCATGATCGTCGGCACGTACTCCTCTCTGTGCGTGGCGACGCCGCTGCTGGTCACGCTCAAGGAGCGCGAGTCTCGCTACCAGGCCATCGCCCGCAGGCTCGCCGCCCACGGCAGCGGAAGCGCGGCCGCGGCCAAGAGCACCCGCCAGCCGGTCACGGCGGGAGCCGCCAACGGCTCCGCGCCCGACGCCGACAAGCGCAAGAAGAAGTAGTCGGTAACCAGTGCGCCTCCGCTCCCTCCGAGGGGGCGGAGGCGTTTTCCTTAAGGAACGCGACCATGAGTGACCTGCGTCAACTGATCCTGGACCGGATCCGCGACATCCCCGACTACCCCCAGCCGGGAGTGCTGTTCAAGGACATCACCCCGCTGCTCGCCGACCCGCAGGCGTTCGCCGCGGTGATCACCGAGCTCGCCGGGCTCCACCCGGCCGACAAGATCGTCGGAATCGAGGCCCGCGGCTTCATCCTGGCCGCCCCGGCCGCCTACGAAGCCGGCGCCGGCTTCGTCCCGGTACGAAAGAAAGGCAAACTGCCCTCCGAGACGCTGGAGGAGTCCTACGATCTGGAGTACGGCTCCGCCACCATCGAGGTCCACCGGGACGCCCTCGCCCCAGGAGATCGCGTCCTGATCGTCGACGACGTGCTCGCCACCGGAGGTACGGCGCGCGCGGCGGTGGAGCTGGTCCGCAGGGCGGGCGCCGAAGTCGTCGCCATCGCCGTGCTCATGGAATTGGCCTCCCTCAAGGGGAGAGAGCGGCTGGACGGGATCGAGCTGCACTCCCTCGTGATCGTCTGATTCCACCCCGCTGTGGGACGCATCTAAGCCGGTCTGGATACACTTGGGGGATCTGGACTCGAATGTGAGGAGTCTGTGTGCCCCGTGATGTGGTCGTCCCCGACGTGACCGCCGATGGTGGCGGCCCTGTGGCGGCCGTTCCGGCCGGCGATGCCGGTTCCGCCATGTCCGGAGCCACCGAAGAGAAGCCTGCGGTAAGGCGCAGACTCGCACGCTTTGGGGGGCAATGGGGTGGCGCCATGAACCCGGTGCTGGAGCCGCTGTTTCGGACGGTCCGCGCGACCCATCCGAAGGCAGACCTGCGCCTGATCGAGCGTGCCTACGACGTGGCCGCCTACCACCACCGCGATCAGAAGCGCAAAAGCGGCGACCCCTACATCACCCACCCCCTGGCGGTGGCGACGATTCTCGCCGAGCTCGGCACCGACGACGAGACGCTGTGCGCCGCGCTGCTGCACGACACCGTCGAGGACACCGCCTACGGCCTGGACGAGCTGCGCTCGGACTTCGGCGACAACATCGCGCTGCTGGTCGACGGCGTCACCAAGCTGGACAAGGTCAAGTTCGGTGACGCCGCGCAGGCCGAGACGGTGCGCAAGATGGTCGTGGCGATGTCCCGCGACATCCGGGTGCTGGTGATCAAGCTCGCCGACCGGCTGCACAACATGCGCACCATGCGCTACCTCCCCGAGCACAAGCGGCAGCAGAAGTCCCGCGAGACGCTGGAGATCTTCGCTCCGCTCGCCCACCGGCTGGGCATGAACACCATCAAGTGGGAGCTGGAGGACCTCGCGTTCGCCATGCTCTACCCCAAGCGCTACGACGAGATCGCCAGGATGGTCTCGGAGCGGGCCCCGCGCAGGGACCTGTTCCTTCAGGAGGTCATCGAGAAGGTCTCCGTCGACCTGCGTGAGGCCAAGATCCGCGCGGTGGTCAAGGGACGCCCCAAGCACTACTACTCGGTCTACCAGAAGATGATCGCCAGAGATGTCGCGTTCGACGACATCTACGACCTGGTCGGCATCCGGGTGCTGGTGGACACGGTCCGCGACTGCTACGCCGCCCTCGGGACGATCCACGCGCGATGGAATCCGGTGCCCGGCCGGTTCAAGGACTACATCGCGATGCCCAAGTTCAACATGTACCAGTCGCTGCACACGACGGTCATCGGCCCCGAGGGCAAGCCGGTGGAGCTGCAGATCCGCACCCACGGCATGCACCACAGGGCCGAGTACGGCGTGGCCTCGCACTGGAAGTACAAGGAGGAGATGACCACCTCCGGCTCTCCCGGGACGAAGCTGAAGCCGGCCAGCGACATGGCATGGCTGCGCCAGCTCCTGGACTGGCAGAAGGAGACCGCCGACCCCGGGGAGTTCCTGGAGTCGCTCAGGTTCGACCTGTCGGTCTCGGAGGTGTACGTCTTCACCCCGCGCGGCCAGGTGATAGCCCTTCCCGAGGGGGCGACCCCCGTCGACTTCGCCTACGCCGTGCACACCGAGGTCGGCCATCGCTGCATCGGCGCCCGGGTCAATGGCCGTCTGGTGCCGCTGGAGTCGCGGCTCGGCAACGGTGACACCGTCGAGATCTTCACCTCCAAGTCGCCCGACGCGGGCCCGTCGCGCGACTGGCTGAAGTTCGTCAAGTCCGGCCGGGCCCGTAACAAGATCCGTCAGTGGTTCTCCAAGGAGCGCCGCGAGACCGCGATCGAGGCGGGCAAGGAGGCCATCGGCCGGGCCATGCGCAAGCAGGGCCTGCCGCTGCAGCGCATGATGTCCGGAGAGACCCTCCTGGCCCTCGCCAGGGACCTGCGCTACCCCGACGTGTCGTCGCTGTACGCGGCCGTCGGCGAGGGGCACATCGCCGCCCAGGCGGTCGTGCAGAAGCTGGTGCACTCTCTCGGGGGAGTGGACGGCGCGGAGGAGGACATCGCCGAGGCCGCGGTGCCGACGAAGGTGCGCGGCCGTCCGCGGGGCAGCGGCGGCGCGGGCGTGGTGGTGGCCGGCGACTCGGATGTGTGGGTACGGCTGTCGCGCTGCTGCACCCCCGTGCCCGGCGACGAGATCATCGGGTTCGTCACCCGGGGGCACGGCGTATCGGTGCATCGCACCAACTGTCCCAACGTGGAGCAGCTGAGGTCGGAGCCGGACCGTCTGGTCGAGGTGGCCTGGTCGGCCGGAGACGACTCGGTGTTCCTGGTCGCCCTGCAGGTCGAGGCGCTCGACCGGCCGCGCCTGCTGTCGGATGTGACCCGGACCCTGTCGGACCAGCACGTCAACATCCTGTCGGCGTCGGTGACGACCTCCAGGGACCGGGTGGCGATCAGCAAGTTCACCTTCGAGATGGGCGACCCCAAGCATCTGGGACACGTCCTGAAGGCCGTCCGTAACATCCCGGGCGTGTACGACGTCTACCGGGTCAGCGGCGCCGGAGCCTGACCACCCGGCCCCGCCGATGGCGCCGTACGGACGGTTGCGCGGACGCCGGGGCCGTCCCGCGGGTTCGGCGGTGCCGTGGCGGGTGTGGAGAAACAGTGTGGAGAAACGGCGGAGGGCGCGCCCCCGTACAACGGGGACGCGCCCTCCGCGGGCCTACCGTGGACGCCTCAGGAGAACTCGGCGAGCGTCCGCTCGGCCTCCTCCAGCCAGGAACGGCGGGCGGTCAGAGCCTCCTGGGTGTCCTTCACGTCCTTGTCCTTGCCGGCCGCCTGGGCCTTGGCCAGACGGGCCTCCAACTGCTCGATCGACTTGTGAAGCTGGTCGACCGTGTTCTGGGCACGGGCCCGCGCCTCGGGGTTGGAGCGCTTCCACTCCGTCTCCTCCGCCTTGCGGACCGCCTCGTCGATCTTGCGCAGCCCGCCTTCGAGCCGGTCACGCTGCTCGCGCGGGACCGGGCCGGCCGCCTCCCACCGCTCCAGGATGCCGCGCAGGGCGGCTCTGGCGGAGCGGGCGTCGGAGACCGGGACGATCTTCTCGGCCTCGGTCAGCAGCTGTTCCTTGATCTCGGCGTTGGCCGCGAGCGAGGCGTCGCGCTCGGCGAAGACCGCCGAACGGGCCTGGAAGAACTGGTCCTGAGCGCCCTTGAAACGGGCCCAGAGCTCGTCCTCGACCTCCCGGGAGGCCCGGCCCGCCACCTTCCACTGCTGCATCAGCTCGCGGTAGGCGGAGGCCGTGGCGCCCCAGTCGGTGGAGGAGGCCAGGGCCTCGGCCTCGGCGACGATGCGCTCCTTGGAGGAGCGCACCCCCTCCCGCTGCTCGTCCAGCCCGGCGAAGTAGGCCTTACGGCGCTTCGCGAAGGCCGTGCGGGCGGCGGACAGCCGCTTCCAGAGCGCGGCCTCGGTGACGCGGTCGATGCGCTCGGCCGCCTTCCACTCCTCGACGAGCTGGCGAAGCCGCTCGCCGCCGGTCTTCCAGTGAGTGGTGTCGTCGGCGATGCGCTCGGCCTCGGCGACGATTCGCTCCTTGACGCCCTTGGCCTCCGCGCGGGCCACGTCACGAGCGGCCTTGACCTCCTCACGGCGCTGGGCGACCAGCTCCGTGAGAGCGGCCAGCCGGTTCAGCAGCGCGTCGAGATCGCCGACCGCGTGCGCGTCGGTGATCGCCTCGCGAAGCTTGACGATGGTCGCCTCGGCCTGGGCGGGTGGCAGGTCCGTCCCGCGGACCCGCTGCTCCAGCAGCGTCACCTGCCCGGCCAGCTCGTCGAATTTGCGATGGAAGTAGGCAAGTGCCTCCTCCGGTTCGCCTGCCTGCCAGGACCCGACGGCACGCTCTCCCTCAGCCGTACGTACGTAGACGGTGCCGTCGTCGTCTACCCGGCCCCACGGGTCGGTGCTCACCGTGTCCTCCCGCACTTTCATCAGCCTTTCGGGACTATCCGTCCCTTGCTTGTATTACGTCAGCTCTTGCTGGACATTGTCACGTCTTTGATTTCGACGGTTTCCTTCGGGGCTCCGGTCCCGTCGGGTCCCGGGGTGATGACACCGCCCTTGTTCACCTTGTCGATGATCTCCATCCCCTTGGTGACCGTACCGAACGGGGTGTAGTCCGGGCTCAGCGGGGCGTTGCCGTACACGATGAAGAACTGGCTGCCGTTGGTGTCGGGGCCGCTGTTGGCCATGGCCACGACGCCCCGGGTGTACTTCGCGCCCTTCAGATTCTCGTTGACGAAACGGTAGCCGGGGCCGCCCTGCCCGTCGGTCTGGCTCTTGCCGTCCGCCTTGGCCAGCGGGTCTCCGCACTGCAGCACCGGGAACTGGTCGGAGCCGAGGCGGTGACACTTGGAGCCGTTGAAGAACTTCTTCTGCGCCAGGAAGGCGAAGGAGTTGACCGTGCACGGCGTCTTGTCGGCGGACACCGCGATCACGATGTCGCCCTGGCTGGTCTTCAGGGTCATCGTCTTGGGCTTGGTGTCCACCTTGGCCGGCGGGAGACCCACGTTCTTGGCCGGGCTGCCGTCGGCGTCGGCGACGTAGCCGCAGGTGCCGCCTGCGGGGTCGAAGGCCGTCGGCTTGGCGGCGGTGCTCGTCTCCGATGGGCTCGCCGACGGCGCCGACGTCGCCGGGGTGGCCGTGGCGGGTGAGTCGTTGCCTCCGAGCAGGGTCGTCGCGGCGATCACACCACCTATGATCACCACGGCGGTCACGCTGGTGCCGATGATCGCATTGCGCTTGGCCCGGGCCTCGCGCTCGATGCGCCGCTGATTCTGCCGCTCGTAGTGCTCGCGCGCCAGCTGCTTCTGGCGGTCCTTGCCGCTCACCGCTTCGCCCTCCCGAGTGCCGGAGTATTACTTATTGAGGTGGGCGAATCGTATCGGCCAAAGGGTAATGGTTCGCAGCCCGCCGACCCGCACCGGTACCCTTCGGTTACATTCCCATCCGTATTCTTGACGAGATCAGCTGAGGCAGATGCTCATCGCCGGCTTTCCCGCAGGGTCGTTCCAGACCAACTGCTACGTCGTCGCGCCCGCCGCGGGCGAGGAGTGCGTCATCGTCGATCCGGGGCAGAACGCCGTCGGCGGCCTGGACGACGTGCTGCGCGAGCATCGGCTGAAGCCGGTCGCGGTGCTGGTCACCCACGGGCACCTCGACCACATGTGGTCGGTCGCACCGGTCTGCGGCGCGCGTGACGTTCCCGCGTGGATCCACCCGGAGGACCGTGCGATGCTCTCCGATCCGGGCAAGGGGATGTCGTCGGCGGCCGGGCGGCAGCTGTTCGGCGGGCTGACCTTCACCGAGCCCGACGACGTGCGCGAGCTCGCCGACGGTGAGGTGCTGCGGCTGGCGGGCATGGAGCTCACCGTCGACCACACCCCGGGCCATACCAGGGGGTCGGTGACGTTCAGGCTGCCCGGCACCGAGGAGATCCCCGACGTGCTGTTCTCGGGTGACCTGTTGTTCGCCGGCTCCATCGGCCGCACCGATCTCCCGGGCGGCGACTACCCGACCATCCTGCGCAGCCTGGCGACCAAGTGTCTGCCGCTGCCGGAGGACACGGTGGTCCTGCCCGGTCACGGACCACAGACCACGATCGGCCACGAGCGCGCGACCAATCCGTATCTCGCGGAAGCCGCCCCGTACGCCGGTCCCACCAGGGGACTATAAAGATGACTTTGCAGGCGCCCAAGGGCACCTTCGACTGGCTCCCGCCGCGTTCGGAGCAGGCGCTCGCCGTGCGGGAGGCGCTGACCGCCCCGGCCCGCCGCGCGGGCTACGGCTACATCGAGACGCCGGTCTTCGAGGACACCGCGTTGTTCGTCCGCGGCGTCGGCGAATCGACCGACATCGTCTCCAAGGAGATGTACACCTTCGAGGACAAGGGCGGGCGTTCCATCACGCTGCGCCCCGAGGGCACCGCGTCGGTCGTGCGGGCGGTCCTCCAGCACGGTCTGCACAACGGCCAGCTGCCCGTGAAGCTGTGGTACTCGGGCAGCCAGTTCCGCTACGAGCGCGCGCAGAAGGGCCGCTACCGCCACTTCTGGCAGGTGGGCGCCGAGGCCCTGGGGTCGGAGGACCCCGCGCTGGACGCCGAGCTCATCGTGCTGGCCGCCGACGGCTACGCCGGGCTGGGGCTCACCGGCGTCCGGCTGTTGCTCAACACGCTGGGCGACAGGGAGTGCCGCCCCGCCTACCGCGCCGCGCTGCAGGACTTCCTGCGCGGCCTCGATCTCGACGAGCCCACCCGGGCCCGAATCGAGATCAATCCGTTGCGCGTGCTCGACGACAAGCGCCCCGAGGTGCAGGCGCAGCTCGTCGGTGCCCCGCTGGTCGTCGACCACCTGTGCGAGGCGTGTAAGACCTACCACGAGGAGGTCCGCTCGCTGCTGACCGCCTCCGGCGTGGCCTACACCGACGACCCCAGGCTGGTGCGCGGCCTCGACTACTACACGCGCACCACCTTCGAGTTCGTCCACGACGGGCTGGGATCGCAGTCGGCGGTCGGCGGCGGCGGTCGCTACGACGGTCTGAGCGAGATGATCGGCGGCCCGGCCCTGCCCGGCGTCGGCTGGGCGCTCGGCGTCGACCGGACGGTCCTGGCCATGGAGGCCGAGGGCCTGTCCGGTGCCGAGACCACCGACGCTCGCGTCCAGGTGTACGGTGTGCCGCTGGGTGAGGAGGCGCGCCGCCGGATGTTCCTGCTCATCACCGAGCTGCGCCGGGCCGGCCTCGACGCCGACCTGTCCTTCGGCGGCAAGGGCGTCAAGGGTGCCATGAAGGGTGCCGACCGGTCGGGGGCGAGCTACGCCGTGATCCTCGGCGAGCGAGATATCGCCGCCGGGTCCGCGCAGGTCAAGGACCTGGTCAGCGGGGACCAGGCCGCCGTACCGCTCGCTGAGATCGTCACGACCTTGAAGGAGAGACTGAAGAAATGATCCGCACGCACGAAGCGGGATCACTGCGCAAGGAGCACGCCGGGCAGCAGGTGACGCTGGCCGGTTGGGTGGCGCGCCGCCGTGACCACGGCGGTGTGGTCTTCATCGACCTGCGTGACGCCTCCGGCTCCTCCCAGGTGGTCTTCCGCGAGGAGGACGACGCGCACGGCCTGCGCGCGGAATACTGCGTCAAGGTCGTCGGAGAGGTGCGGGTCCGTCCCGAGGGCAACGAGAACCCCGAGCTGCCGACCGGCGCGATCGAGGTCGTCGCCACCGAGGTCGAGGTGCTCAGCGAGTCCGCACCGCTGCCGTTCCCGATCGAGGGCAGCACCGGTGTGTCGGAGGAGGCCCGGCTCAAGTACCGCTACCTCGACATCCGGCGCCAGCAGGTCGCGCAGGCCATGCGAATCCGCTCCAGGGCGACCTACCTGGCCCACGAGGTGATGAACGAGCACGGGTTCAACTACATCGAGACCCCGACGCTGACCCGTTCCACCCCCGAGGGCGCCCGCGACTTCCTGGTCCCGGTCCGTCTCCAGCCCGGCAGCTGGTACGCGCTGCCGCAGTCGCCGCAGCTGTTCAAGCAGCTGCTCATGGTCGCCGGGATGGAGCGCTACTACCAGCTCGCCCGCTGCTTCCGCGACGAGGACCTGCGCGCCGACCGGCAGCCGGAGTTCACCCAGATCGACGTCGAGATGTCCTTCGTGGACCAGGACGACGTCATCGCCCTGGGCGAGGCCCTGATCGGCCGCATCTGGAAGGAGACGATCGGCTACGAGCTGCCGACACCGCTGCCCCGGATGACCTACTGGGACGCCATGTCCCGCTACGGCTCCGACAAGCCCGACCTGCGCTTCGGTCAAGAGCTCGTCGAGATGACCGAATACTTCGCCGACACCACCTTCCGCGTCTTCCAGGCGCCGTACGTGGGCGCCGTGGTCATGCCGGGGGGTGCTTCCCAGAGCCGCAAGGAGCTGGACGGCTGGCAGGACTGGGCCAAGTCGCGCGGCGCCAGGGGCCTGGCCTACGTGCTCGTCGGCGAGGACGGCACGCTCGGCGGCCCGGTCGCCAAGAACCTCTCGGAGAGCGAGGCCACGGGCCTGGCCGCCAAGACGGGCGCCCGGCCCGGGGACGCGATCTTCTTCGCCGCCGGTACGGCCGCCGCCTCGCGGGACCTGCTCGGCGCGGCCCGCCTGGAGATCGGCCGGCGCTGCGGCCTGATCGACGAGTCGGAGTGGAACTTCCTCTGGATCGTCGACGCCCCCATGTTCGAGGAGGACGGCGAGGGCGGCTGGACCGCGGTCCACCACCCGTTCACCGGGCCCAAGCCCGAGTGGGCCGACAACTTCCAGGACCACCCCGGCGAGGCCCTGGCCTACGCCTACGACATGGTCTGCAACGGCATGGAGATCGGCGGCGGCTCGATCCGTATCCACCGGGCCGAGATGCAGCAGCGCGTCTTCGACGTGCTCGGCATCTCCAAGGAGGAGGCGGAGAACAAGTTCGGCTTCCTGCTGGAGGCGTTCAAGTACGGCCCGCCGCCGCACGGCGGCATCGCCTACGGCTGGGACCGGATCTGCATGCTCCTGGCGGGCGGCGACTCGATCCGCGACGTCATCGCCTTCCCCAAGACGGCCTCCGGCTTCGACCCGCTGACCGGCGCGCCCACCCCGATCACGGGTGCGCAGCGCAAGGAGGCCGGCGTCGACGCCAAGCCGAAGGCCGAGGCCTGAGGACCCCGGCACGGCCAGTACGGCGAAGGCCCCCCGGAACGTGTCCCGTCCGGGGGGCCTTCGCCGTGTCCGCGGCCTTCGCCGTGCGAGAACGAGGTCTTCGCGAGGGTCTAGAAGCGGACGGGCAGTGCCCGCAGCCCGCGGATCAGCGAGCCGCCCTGGCGCCAGGCGATCTCGTCGGGCGCGCAGCCGAGCGCGATGTCCGGCAGGCGGCGCAGGAGCGTCTCGAAGGCGATCTGGGCCTCCAGACGGGCCAGCGGCGCGCCCAGGCAGAAGTGGATGCCGTGGCCGAAGGCCACGTGGCGGTTGTCGGCCCGGGTGATGTCGAGGGTGTCCGGCTCGTCGAACACCCCGGGATCGTGGTCGGCCGCGCCGAGTGAGACGTGGACCAGGCTGCCCTTGGGGATGGGGACGCCCGCGATCTCCAGGTCTTGGGTGGAGAAGCGGAAGGTGGCCCGCTCCACGGGACTCTCGTAGCGCAGGAACTCCTCGATCGCCGACGGCAGCAGTTCGGGCCGCTCCCGCAGCAGCTTGAGCTGGCCGGGGTGGACCAGCAGGGCCAGCATGCCGTTGCCGATCAGGTTGACCGTGGTCTCGTGCCCGGCGATGAGCAGCAGCGTGAGTGTGGACAGCAGTTCCTGCTCGCTGAGCAGCTCGTCCTCGTCGCGGGCGGCGACCAGCGCGCTGATCATGTCGTCGTGGGGTTCGGTCCGGCGCTCGGCGATGGCCCGGGTGAAGTAGGCGCGCATGGCGTCGTTCGCCTCGGTGCGGCGCCGGACCTGGTCCTCGTCGAGCGGCGGGGTGATCAGGGCGGTCGACCAGTCGCGGAAGTCGTCACGGTCCTCGACCGGAACGCCCAGCAGCTCGCAGATCACCGTGATCGGCAGGGGGAAGGCGAAGTCATCGAGCAGGTCGGCGTGGTCCTTGGCGGTCATCGCGTCGATGAGCGCGTCGGTGATCTCCTGGACCCGGGGACGCAGATCCTCGGTCCGCCGGGGGGTGAAGGCCTTGGAGACCAGGCGGCGCAGCCTGGTGTGGTCGGGCGGGTCGCTGTTGAGCATGTTGTGCGCGAGCACCGGATTGCCCTGTCCCAGCAGCCCGCGAAACAGGTCCGGCCCATGGGCCGGGCTCTTGCTCAGCCGGGGGTCGTTGAGGGCCTTGCGGCCGTGCTCGTGGTCGACCACCAGGAAGGCGTCCATGCCCGGCGGGAAGTCGATCGGGTGGACCGGCCCCTTGGCCCGGAGCGCGGCGTAGGCGGCGTAGGGGTCTTTGCCGAACTCGGGACTCAACACGAACTCGGCGGGTAGCTTTTCCGGCATTCGGTGCCCCTCGGTGAGATGGATCACACAGGCTCTGACCCAAGTCTGACTCCGGGGCGCCGGAGATCGCCCGATTGTGATCGGGATCACAAAGCCGTGCGGCCGCGGGTTCCGCCGGAAGACGGAACGCCCCGGTGGTCGGCCGACCGCCGGGGCGTTCCGCTCGAAGACCCGCTAGGAGATCTTCACGTCCTTGATGACGACCGGGATCTTGGGGGCGTTGGAACCGCCGTCGCCGCTGATGTCGTCGGGGTTGGTGATCCAGCCGCCCTTGGCGACCTCGTCGAGGATGTCCATGCCCTTGGTGACGAAGCCGAAGGGCGTGTAGTCCGGCGTCAGCTGCGCGGTCTCCTCGCCGAGCGAGATCCAGAACTGGCTGCTGTTCTGGTTGACCGCGTCGGCCGGCTGGGCCAGCGAGACCACGCCCTTGCTGTACTTCACGCCCTGCGGGATCTCGTCGTTGAAGACGTAGCCCGCGCTGCCCTGGCCGTCGGTGGGGTTCTTGCCGTCGGCCTTGGCCTGCGGGTCACCGCACTGCAGCAGGGAAAGGCCCGCGTTCTCCACCGTGGCCAGCCGGTGGCACTTGGTGTTGTCGTAGAAGTTCTTCTTCGCCAGGAAGGCCAGGGAGTTCACCGCGCACGGAGCGGTCTGCGTCATCAGGTCGATCACGATGTCGCCGTGGTTGGTGGTGACCGTCATGGTCTTCAGCTTCAGGTCGGGCTTGCTCGGCGGCATGCCCACCTTCTTGGCCGGGCTGCCGCTGGTGTCCTTGCGGTAGGAGCAGCTCACCTTGGCCGGGTCGACCGGGACGCTGGGCGTCGCCACCGGCTCGGGGGACTCGGAGGGCTCGGCGCTCTTCGAGGGGGCCGGCGAGCTCGCGGCGGCGGTCTTGCCGTCGCCGTTGCCTCCGAGCAGGGTCGTCGCGGCGATCAGGCCTCCGACGACGACGACGATCGCGGCGCCGGCCCCGATGAAGGTGTTCCGCTTCGACTTGGTCGTCTGCTCAGCAGCCCGCTGTGCCTGGCGCTCTTTGTGCTCTCGCGCCAGTTGGCTCTGGCGGTCCTCGCCGCTCACCGCTATGTCCTCCAGGATTGCCGTTACATGACTATCAACTGGCCGAAAGCGTACCGGCCTTGGAGTGTGCTGGACGTAAGTGACGGAATTCGCCCGGTGTGATGCGAGGGAACCGCGGACACCCCGGTGCGTTCCAGAACCTTTCATGGTGAGATTCCGTATCCGCTGATGAGAGCCACGTACCACCGGAGTCACCCATGTTCGACGAGATTCTGGGCCTGCCCGCCCACCCCCTGATCGTCCACGCCGCCGTGGTCCTGACGCCGCTCCTGGTGGTGCTGGCCATCGTCTACGCGCTGGCGCGCCGCACGCGCGCCGTACTGAACTGGGCGGTGACGGCGCTGGCGGTGGCCGTCCCGGTGGCCGTTCTGGCGGCCAGGCAGAGCGGTGGGGCGTTGCGGGACAGGCGTTTCTCCCCGGTCGACGGGCAGCTCGGCCGGCGCATCGCCGAGCACGAGGAATTCGCCACCCCGTTGCTGCTGGCCGCCCTCGTCCTCGGCGTGGTCTCGCTGGGCCTCGTCTACGTCTCGCAGGCGGAGCGGTTCGGCCGCCCGGCGGAGGTGACCGTCGTGGTGCTCACCGTCGCCATGGCCGCGGTGACGGGGTACTACGTGCTGCGCGCCGGGCACAGCGGGGCGGTCGCGGTCTGGGGAGGCTGACGATCCGGCGGGCGATCGTCTCCGGCGCAGGATCCCCGGCCCGCCGGGCGGCCGGCTCGGCGGTGTGGATCCGGAACGGATGTCCTGACGGTACTGTCGGAGCGTGGACAGCCTGTTCGACTCGGCGGCGGAGGAGGCCCACCGCGGCCATGAGCCCCTGGCGGTGCGGATGCGCCCGCGCGGCCTGGACGAGGTGATCGGCCAGCGCCACCTGCTGGGCCCCGGCACGCCGCTGCGCCGGCTCGTCGAGGCCGAGGCGCCGATGTCGCTGTTCCTGTGGGGCCCGCCCGGCACCGGCAAGACCACCCTGGCCTACGTGGTCGCGGGCGTCACCGAGCGCCGCTTCGTCGAGGTCTCCGCCGTGTCGGCGGGCGTCAAGGAGGTTCGCGCGGCCATCGAGCAGGCTCGGCGCGAGCTGGGCATGTCCGGCCGCCAGACCGTGCTGTTCGTGGACGAGGTGCACCGCTTCAACAAGGCCCAGCAGGATGCCCTGCTGCCGGCGGTGGAGAACCGCTGGGTCACCTTCATCGGCGCCACCACCGAAAACCCGTTCTTCTCCGTCATCTCGCCGCTGCTGTCCCGCTCCCTGCTGCTGACTCTGGAGTCACTGTCGGAAGACGACGTCAGGGCGGTGCTGGAGCGCGCCGTCACCGACCCGCGCGGTCTGGACGGGAAGGTGAAACTGGCGCCCGAGGCCGCCGAGCATCTGGTGCGCCTGGCCGGCGGAGACGCCCGCAGGTCGCTCACCTACCTGGAGGCCGCCTCGCTGATCTCCGACGGTGAGATCACCGTCGAGGTGGTGGAGCGCGCCGTGGACAAGGCCGCCGTCCGCTACGACCGCCAGGGCGACCAGCACTACGACGTGATCAGCGGTTTCATCAAGAGCATGCGCGGCTCCGACGCCGACGCCGCGCTGCACTACCTCGCCCGCATGCTCGAGGCGGGCGAGGACCCCAGGTTCATCGCGCGCAGAATCGTCATCTTCGCCTCCGAGGACGTCGGCATGGCCGATCCCACGTGCCTGCAGGTCGCGGTGGCCGCCGCTCAGGCGGTGGAGTTCATCGGCCTGCCCGAAGGGCGGCTCAACCTGGCCCAGGCCGTCATCCACTGCGCGCTCGCCCCCAAGTCCAACGCGGTGATCAACGCCGTCAACGCCGCCTCGGACGACGTACGGCGCGGCAGCATCGGCCATGTGCCCGGCCATCTGCGCGACGCCCACTACGGCGGGGCCAAGAAGCTCGGCCACGGCAAGGGCTACAAATATCCCCACGACTTCGAGCACGGCCTGGTCCGCCAGGACTACGCCCCCGAGGAGCTGCGGGAGCGCCGCTACTACCGGCCCACCCGCCACGGCGCCGAGGCGGGCTTCGCCGATCGGTGGTCCAGGATCCGCGCCTTCCTGCGCGGTGAGTAGTCGCCTCGGGGAAGGCCCGCGACGAAGCGGCATGCCGGGGGAGTGGGGCGGGACACGATAGGGTTTTGCCGTTCCAGCCGGGTGAAGTGAGGAGATCGGCGCATGCTGAGCGCAGGAGAGGTCGCCGGACTGATCGTGGCCATGGCGTGGGCGATCCTGGTCAGTTTTCTGGCCGTCGTCCTGGTGCGGCTGGCCCGGCTGCTCACCGAGACCACCAAGATGGTCTCCGAGCTGGGCGAGCGCGTGGTGCCGCTGTTGGAAGACGTCACGGCGACCGTCGGCGAGACCAACCGCCAGCTGGTCGCCGTCGAGGCCATCGCCGCCGACGTCAAGCGGGTCAGCGGGCATGCCGCCAAGGTCAGCGACGTCACCCAGACACTGGTCACCGGGCCGCTGATCAAGCTTGCCGCGCTGAGCCACGGCGTCCGGCACGCCCTGCGCGCCCGCGGCAGATCGAACGCTCGGATGCTGGAGAGGCGGCGGCGATGATCCGGCGACTGTTCTACATGTCCCTGGGCGCGTTCGGCGCGGTGTGGGTCATGCGTAAGCTGCAAGCACTGCACCCGAACCACCTGGCCCGGCGCGCCGTGCGCAGCGCCGGCGGGGCCCTGGAGCAGATGAGGGAGTTCGCCGGTGACACCCTGGAGGGTGCGGCCAGGCGGGAAACCGAGTTGCGTTCCCGGTTCGGGCTCGACACTGTTGAAAACACCTATCACTACGACGTAAAGGATGGCCGCTGACATGGAGTCGGCAGAGATCGCCCGCCGCTTCCTGCGCTTCTTCGAGGAGCGTGGGCACACCGTCGTGCCCTCGGCCAGCCTGATCGCCGAGGACCCGACGCTGCTTCTGGTCCCCGCGGGCATGGTGCCGTTCAAGCCCTACTTCCTGGGGCAGCAGAAGCCGCCTTTCAAGCGGGCCACCAGCGCCCAGAAGTGCGTGCGCACCCCCGACATCGACGAGGTCGGCAAGACGACCCGTCACGCCACGTTCTTCCAGATGCTCGGCAACTTCTCCTTCGGCGACTACTTCAAGGAGCAGGCGATCCCGCTCGCCTGGGAGCTGCTGACCAAGCCCGAGTCCGAGGGCGGGTTCGGCTTCCCCGAGGACCGGCTCTGGGTCACCGTCTACCTCGACGACGACGAGGCCTACGGCATCTGGCACGACAAGGTCGGCGTCCCCGCCGAGCGCATCCAGCGCCGCGGCATGGCCGACAACTACTGGTCGATGGGCGTGCCCGGCCCCTGTGGTCCGTGCAGCGAGATCTACTACGACCGCGGCCCCGAGTACGGCAAGGACGGCGGACCCGTCGCCGACGAGAACCGCTACCTCGAGGTGTGGAACAACGTCTTCATGCAGTTCGAGCGCGGCGCGGGCGGGGACAAGGACGACTTCCCGATCCTCGGTGAGCTGCCCGCCAAGAGCGTCGACACCGGCATGGGGCTGGAGCGCATGGCGGCGATCCTGCAGGGCGTCGACAACATCTACGAGATCGACACCACCTACAAGATCCTCGACCGGGCCGCCGAGCTCACCAAGACGCGTTACGGCCGCGACGAGCGCGCCGACGTCTCGTTGCGGGTCATCGCCGACCACGTCCGCACCGGCGTGATGCTCGTCGCCGACGGGGTGCTGCCCTCCAACGAGGGCCGGGGTTACGTGCTGCGCCGCATCCTGCGCCGCGCCATCCGCAACCTGCGCCTGCTGGGCGCGGGCGAGGAGCGCTACATGCACGAGCTCACCGCGGTGACCATCGACGTCATGGGCGAGCAGTACTCCGAGCTCAAGGCCGACGCCCCGCAGATCCACGGCGTCATCGACGCCGAGGAGGCCTCCTTCCTGGGCACGCTCCGCACCGGCACCGCGATCTTCGACGTGGCCGTGGAGGAGACCAGGCGCAGGGGACAGGGCACGCTCGCCGGGGAGCAGGCCTTCCAACTGCACGACACCTACGGCTTCCCGATCGATCTGACCCTGGAGATGGCCTCCGAACAGGGCCTCAGGGTCGACGAAGAGGGTTTCCGCCGGTTGATGAAGGAGCAGCGCGACCGGGCCAAGGCCGACGCCGCCGCCAAGAAGACCGGCAACGCCGACATCTCGGTGTTCGGCCAGATCCTCGAGAAGACCGGCAAGGTCGAGTTCCTCGGCTATGACCAGGTCACCGCCGAGTCCCAGGTCATCGGCCTGCTCGTCGGCGGGGCCTCGGTCCCGGCCGCGGGCGCCGGAACCGAGGTCGAGGTCGTGCTGGGCCGCACCCCGTTCTACGCCGAGGGCGGCGGCCAGCTCGCCGACCAGGGTCTCATCCGCACCGACGGGGCCGAAGTGGAGATCGTGGACGTGCAGTCCCCGGTCGCCGGCGTCGTCGTGCACCGCGGGAAGGTCCGCACCGGTGAGATCCGGGTGGGCGACCAGGCCCAGGCCGAGATCGACGTCGAGCGGCGCCGCGCCATCTCCCGCAGCCACACCGCCACCCACCTGGTGCACCGCGGTTTCCGCAACGCGCTGGGCGAGACGGCGGCGCAGGCCGGATCGGAGAACTCGCCCGGTCGTTTCCGTTTCGACTTCACCGCCGCCGGCGCCGTGGCGCCCAGCATGCTGCGTGACGTCGAGGACGAGGTCAACGCCGTGCTGATCAACGACCTCAAGGTCAACGCCTTCCACACCTCCCAGGCCGAGGCCCGGGCGATGGGCGCGCTGGCCCTGTTCGGCGAGAAGTACGGTGAGACCGTCCGTATCGTCGAGGTCGGCGAATACTCCCGTGAGCTGTGCGGCGGCACCCACGTCTCCAGCTCCGGCCAGCTCGGTCTGGTCAAGGTGCTGGGTGAGGCCTCGATCGGCGCCGGCGTGCGCCGGGTGGAGGCCCTGGTCGGCCTGGACGCCTTCCGCTTCCTGGCACGCGAGAGCGTGCTCGTGGCCCAGCTGTCCGAACAGCTCAAGGCCCGCCGCGAGGAGCTGCCCGAACGGATCGAGGGCATCGTCACCCGGCTGCGCACCGCCGAGAAGGAGCTGGACAAGCTCCGCTCGGCCCAGGTGCTGGCGATGGCGGGCGAGATGGCCGCCGGAGCCCGCGACCTGCACGGGGTCTCCGTCGTGACGCACCGCGCGCCTGATGGAACCTCCCCCGACGACCTGCGTAAGCTCGCCCTTGACGTGCGCGGCCGGTTCCCGGGTGAGCGGGCCGCGGTCGTCGTCGTCGCCGGCGTGCCCAACGACCGGCCCGTCGTCGTCGCCGTGGTCAACGAGCCGGGGCGCGAGCGGGGCCTGAAGGCGGGCCGGCTCGTCGGCGTCGCCGCCAAGGCGCTCGGAGGCGGCGGCGGTGGTAAGGATGACGTCGCCCAGGGCGGTGGAGTCCGTCCTGAGGCGATTCGCGACGCGCTCGACGCCGTCGAGCAGGCGATCGCACAGACCCTCGCCTGACGACGGACGTCTGCGAGTCGGAGGCGGCTCGGAGGCGGAGATGGTGATGAGAAACGGTATTCGGCTGGGCGTCGACGTCGGCTCGGTCCGTATCGGCGTGGCCCGCAGTGACCCTTCGGGGCTGTTGGCCACGCCGGTGGAGACCGTACGGCGCGGCAAGGGCGACCTGGACCGGCTCGCGGAGATCGCGGCCGAGTACGAGGTCGTCGAGATCGTGGTCGGCCTGCCGACCTCCCTGTCCGGTCGTGAGGGTCAGGCGGCCGAGGCCGCCCGCGACTTCGCACACCGGATCTCGCTGCGGCTGTCGCCGATCCCGGTCCGGCTGTTCGACGAGCGGCTGACCACGGTCACCGCCCAGCAGGGCCTGCGGGCCAGCGGGGTGAAGGCCAAGAACCAGCGTGGCGTGGTGGACCAGGCGGCGGCCATCGTGCTGCTGCAGGCCGCCCTCGACGCCGAGCGTGCCACCGGCATGCCGCCGGGCAGAGCGCTCGGTCCGCCGGGCGGGCGCCCCGGCGGGGAATCGAGTGGTGGGGCCGTTCGGTGAGCCGTCTGCGGCCGATATGGCTGCTGGCGGGAGGCACGGCCGTCGTCGCGATGACGGTGGGCGTCGGTGGATACGTGCTGGTCAAGCCGTACCTGGCGCCGGCCGACTTCGAAGGGGCCGGCTCGGGAGCGGTCACCGTGAAGATCGAGCAGGGCGCGACCGCGGGTGAGATCGCCTCGATCCTGGCGAACGCCGGAGTGGTGGCGAGCGCCAGGTCGTTCATCCGGGTGACCGAGGAGCAGGCCAAGGGCAACAGCCTGCGGCCCGGCCATTTCCGTCTCCGCAAGGGCATGTCGGCCGCCGAGGCGCTCAAGCTGCTCACCGCCCCCGGATCCCGGCTGGTACGGCGGGTGACCGTTCCGGAGGGACTGCGGCTGTCGGAGCTGTTCGACAGGCTCGCCGCGGGCACCGGCCTGCGCCGGGACGACTTCGTCAAGGCCGCCCAGGACCGGCAGGAGCTCGATCTGCCCGCCTACGCCAAGGGGCCCGAGGGCTTCCTGTTCCCCGCCACCTACGAGGTGGAGCCCGACGCGACCCCGGCGGGCGTGCTCGCGTCCATGGTGGAACGTTACAAAGACGCGGCGGTCGAGCTCGATCTGGAGGCGAAGGCCGCCGAGCGCCATCTGACACCCCTGGAGGCCGTCACGGTGGCGAGCCTGCTGCAGGCCGAGGGCGGGCGCGACTCGGACTACCCGAAGATCGCTAGAGTGATCTACAACAGGATCAAGGCGCGGGTGCCGCTTCAGATCGACTCCACGGTGCTCTACGCGCAAAGGCGTAGGAGCATGAAGGTGACGGTGAAGGACACCAAAGTGAAGTCGCCGTACAACACCTACCTGCACCCCGGTCTGCCGCCGGGACCCATTGCGAGTCCGGGAGAGAAGGCGTTGAGAGCGGCTCTCCACCCAGATCAAGGCGATTGGTTCTGGTTTGTCACAACCGATCCGGAGCATAGAATCACGAAATTCACTGACAAAGAGAGTGAGTTCGTGAGATACCGGGAAGAGCTGAACAGATACCTCAGGACGCGGTGATGTACGGCGGAACATCATCCGTTCCGCCGCACGCGGCGACCCGCACCGAGAGGCCACGAGAAGATGCCCGGCGAGCCGGGACGGTTGGCCCGGTGTCCCCCCTCGGTTTGGCATACCCGCTTGACGCCAGGCCGCCCCTACCGGGAGATTGGCCGGCGAACCTATGAGCGATCTCGATATGGACTTCCTGGTCGGCGCCGACGACGATGGCTCGCGGCGCAGGTCACGTGCATCCTCTGGCCCCGGCCGGCGGGGGCGCCGGCGTAAGCGCCGCCGCAACCGGGGCGGTTTCCTCGCACCGATGCTCGCGGTCATCGTCCTGCTGGGCGGCATCGGCGCCGGAGGCTTCTACGGCTACACCTGGGTGCGCGACGTGATGACTCCCGACGACTACACCGGGCAGGGCACCGGTGAGGTGGTCGTGGAGATCAAGGACGGTCAGACCGCCTCTCAGGTCGCCGAGACCCTGGAGAAGCAGGGCGTGGTCAAGAGCGCCAAGGCGTTCGTCAACGCCGTCGCCGACGCCGGCAAGAGCTCCTCCCTCCAGCCGGGCGAATACACCATGCGCAAGCAGATGTCCGCGGCCGTCGCGGTCGGCCTGCTGGACCCGTCCAAGCGGCTGCGGGAGAGGGTGACCCTCAAGGAGGGGCTACGTCTGTCCGACACCCTGGTCAAGCTCGCCGAGCAGACCGGTAAGCCGCTGAAGGACTTCCAGCGGGCCGCCAGGGACGCCAAGGCACTCGGCCTGCCCCCCTACGCCAAGGGCAGGCTGGAGGGATACGCCTTCCCGGCCACCTACGAGATCTCCCCCAAGATGGGGCCCGCCGACATCCTGTCCGCGATGGTGGACCGCTTCCACCAGACCGCCGACAGGGACGGCCTGGCGAGGAAGGCGAAGGTCCTCGGCCGCACCCCGCACGAGATCATGACGATCGCCAGCATCGTCCAGGCCGAGTCCGGCAACGTCCAGGACATGGGCAAGGTGGCCCGCGTCATCTACAACCGCCTCGACGGCGACCCGGTGCGCAAGCTGGAGATGGACAGCACCGTGATGTACGGGCTGAACAAGTACGGTGTCGCGGCGACCAACGCCGACCTCGAAAGCGACTCGCCCTACAACACCTACAATCGGCTCGGTCTGCCTCCGGGACCGATCGCCAACCCCGGTGACCACGCCATCCAGGCCGCGCTCAACCCGACGAAGGGCGACTGGGTCTGGTTCGTGACCACCGACACCAAGCGGGGCATCACCAAGTTCGCCTCGACAGAGGCCGAATTCCTCCAGCTCAAGGCGGAGTTCGAGAAGAACAGGAACGGAGGGTGATGAAGGCCGCGGTCCTCGGATCCCCCATCGCCCACTCGCTGTCGCCATACCTGCACCGCGCCGCCTACGAGGGTCTCGGTCTGCACGACTGGCGTTATGAGGCGATCGAGTGCGACGAGGCCGGGCTGCCCGGCCTGATGGCCGGCCTGGGGCGCGAGTGGGCGGGACTGTCGCTGACCATGCCGCTCAAGCGGGCCGTGCTGCCGCTGCTCGACACGGTCTCCGACCTCGCGGTGGAGGTGGGCGGCGCCAACACGGTGATCTTCTCGGACGGTGCCCGCCACGGGGACAACACCGACGTCCACGGCATCGTCCAGGCGCTGGCCGAAGCGGGTGTGCCGCCACCCCGGGCGGCGACGATCCTCGGCGGGGGAGCGACCGCGGCCTCCGCGCTGGCCGCCCTGCGCGAGCTGGGTCTGCACGAGGCGACCCTGGTGGTCCGCGACCCGGCCAGGGCCGGGGAGACCGCCGAGGTGGCGGAGCGGCTCGGCACGGCGCTGACCGTGCAGACCTTCGACAAGCTCGACACCGCCCTGCACGTGGACCTGGTCGTCTCGACCCTGCCGGCCGGGGCGGCAGACGGGTTCGCCGGCCTGCTGGCCGGGGTGCCCGCGCTCTTCGACGTGGTCTACGCGCCCTGGCCCACCCGCCTGGCCGCGGCCGTGGCGGAGCGGGGCGGCGTCGTCGTCGGGGGTTTCCCCATGCTCCTGCACCAGGCGGTCCGGCAGGTCGAGATGATGACCGGCCGGACCGACGTCCCGGTGGAGGCCATGCGCGCGGCGGGCAAGGCGGAGATCGTCAGACGAGCCGCTCCGGAAGGCTGACCGTCCCGCTGCCGCAGGGTGTGAAGCCGCGTCGGGCGGTGCCGCGTCGGGCGGTGACGAAGAGCCAGGCGAGGGCCGCCGGCCGGCTCCGGCCGGCAGTACCCCGATCATCTCCTCCTCGTGCCGGGCTTCGTGCTCACGGGGGCAGCAGGCCCCGATGGGCGTCGAGGGATGATTCTGCGAACGTGGCTGGTTGTGGTAATGTAACTACTCGATCGGTCCGGCGTGCCTGCTGGACGCGCAAGCGGAGGGTCACCTCCCACCTGGTCGACCGCGAGGTCGGCAGGTCAAGGATCACACCGGGTAACTCCGGAGGACTTACGGCGTCAAAGCTGATGAGTTCATGTGGCCCCGCATGCGCGACGTGCGGGGCATTTCGTGTATCCAGGCCTGAACAAAGGCCTGCGTTCCGCGACCTCCCGGCACGATCGAGCATGTGGCAGCCGCCCCCAAAGACGGCGGCGGATCGCAACCTAGGAGGCCCCATCAGCGCCGAGCCCCGCATCAACGACCGTATTCGCGTCCCCGAGGTCCGCCTCGTCGGCCCGAACGGCGAACAGGTTGGCATCGTCTCCATCGGTGATGCTCTGAAGCTGGCTCAGGAGTCCGACCTCGACCTCGTCGAGGTCGCGGCTACGGCTCGCCCGCCCGTGTGCAAGCTCATGGACTACGGCAAGTTCAAGTACGAGTCCGCGATGAAGGCACGTGAGGCGCGGCGCAACCAGGCGTACACGATCATCAAGGAGATCAAGCTCCGACCGAAGATCGACCCGCACGACTACGAGACCAAGAAGGGTCACGTGGTGCGGTTCCTCAAGGCCGGGGACAAGGTCAAGGTCACGATCATGTTCCGCGGGCGGGAGCAGTCCCGGCCCGAGCTGGGCTTCCGGCTCCTGCAGCGCCTGGCGGAGGACGTCACGGAGCTCGGCTTCGTGGAGTCCCAGCCCAAGCAGGACGGCCGAAACATGATCATGGTGATCGGCCCGCACAAGAAGAAGGCCGAGGCCAAGGCTGAGAAGGCAGCGGCCAAGGCGCGGCGTGACGAGGACTCCCCGGAGGAGCAGGCACCCGTCGGCGACGAGGTGGCCGCTCCGCAGGAGTGACTCGCATAGCCTGGACCGTCAGGTAGTCGCGAGATTAAGCCGAGACCGGGTCCGGTCTCGCAGTCAGGCATGCCCTTGACTCGGGTTACCGGCCCGGGACATCGGCACGATCGAGGGAGAGACGGCTGAGATGCCGAAGATGAAGACGCACAGCGGTGCGAAGAAGCGATTCCGGCTCACCGGCACCGGCAAGATCAAGCGCCGCCGTGCCAACCGCGCGCACTACAACGAGTGGAAGTCCTCCACCTTGACGCGTCGTCTCAAGTCCGAGGTCGTGCTCTCCGATGCCGACGCCAAGAAGATCAAGAAGCTGCTCGCTAAGTAACGGCCCCCGGGGAGATAGATACACATGGCACGCGTGAAGCGGGCGATCAACGCCAAGAAGAAGCGCAAGGTCGTTCTTGAGCGGGCGAAGGGCTACCGGGGCCAGCGGTCCAGGCTGTACCGCAAGGCCAAGGAGCAGATGCTCCACTCGATGACCTACGCCTACCGCGACCGCAAGGATCGCAAGGGCACCTTCCGCCGTCTCTGGATCCAGCGCATCAACGCCGCTGCCCGCCAGAACGGCATCACCTACAACCGGCTCATCCAGGGTCTGCGCCTGGCCTCCATCGAGGTCGACCGCAAGATCCTCGCCGACCTCGCGGTCAACGACGCCGCCACGTTCGCGACGCTGGTCGAGGCCGCCAAGAAGGCGCTCCCGGCCGACGTGAACGCGCCGGTCGCCGGCTGAATCCGGCACTGACGACCATGCGGCCCACAGCGATCACGCTGTGGGCCGCATTCGCATTCTTGGGGGACGAGGCATGGCGGGATCTGAGCTGACCAACATCAAGTCGCCGAGGGTCAAGGCCGTGCGGCGGCTGACCAAGCGGGCCTTCAGGGACCGTGACCGCTCCTTCCTCGCCGAAGGACCGCAGGCGGTCCGCGAGGCGCTCGCGCTGGACGGCGTCGTGGTGGAGCTGTTCGCCACGGCCGAGGCCGAGTCGCGGCACGCCGACATCGTCGCCGCCGCCACCGCCGCGGGGGTGCCCCTGCATCGCGCCAGCGGCGAGGTCATGGCCGAGCTCGCCCAGACCATCACCCCGCAGGGTCTGCTGGCCGTGTGCCGGTTCGTGCACGTGTCCCTGGACCGCGCCGTCACCGCCGACGCCAGACTGGTGGCCGTGCTCGCTCACGTCCGCGACCCGGGAAACGCCGGGACCGTGCTGCGTACCGCCGACGCGGCGGGCGCCGACGCGGTCGTCTTCACCGACGCCTCGGTGGACCCCTACAACGGCAAGTGCGTCCGGGCCAGCGCGGGCAGCCTGTTCCACCTCCCGGTCACCACGGGGGCTCCGGTGGCGCAGGCCGTGCAGAAGCTGAAGGACGCCGGGCTGCGGGTGCTGGCCGCCGACGGCGCGGGCGAGCAGACACTGGACGACGTGGACCTGTCCGGCCCGACCGCCTGGGTGTTCGGCAACGAGGCGTGGGGACTGCCGGAGGAGATCTTGCGGCTGACCGACGAAGTGGTCCGGGTGCCGATCTACGGACGGGCCGAGAGCCTCAACCTCGCCACCGCCGCCGCGGTGTGTCTGTACGCATCTGCCCGGTCTCAGCGGGCCGGTTCCCGCACCCCCGCTCCGAGGCTGCCGTAGAACGCGGGAAACCCGCTATTGTCGGCGTTGTAGCGTCGAGGAGGCGGGGTCGTGCACGGCGAACACACCGACGAGCGGAGCGCTGATTCCGCCTGTGTGATCGACGTGAACGATCTTCCCGACGGTCTCGTCGTGACCGACCGGGACGGCCACGTGCTGATCGTCAACCGGGCCGCGACCCGCCTCACCGGGGTCACCCGCGACCAGGCCGTCGGACGGCACCTGCGAGATGTGTTCTCCTTCCGCGACCACGACGGACGCGACTGGTGGAAGTGGCTCGACACCTACGGCGGGCTGCCCACCCGCACCCGCCAGCCCGAGCTTCCGCTGCGCACCCCGGGTGGCCAGGAGATGCTCGTGGCCGCCCGTCTGGTGCGCAGGCCCGAGCGGGGCGGCGAGGTCGTCCGGGTGGTGATCACGATGCGTGACGCCGGAGCCCGCGCCCGCCTGGAGCGCAGCCGCGCCGACCTGGTCTCCACCGTCGCCCACGAGCTCCGCTCCCCGCTGACCAGCGTCAAGGGGTTCACCGCGACCCTGCTGGCCAAATGGACCCGGTTCACCGACAACCAGAAGCTGGTCATGCTGGAGACGGTCAACGCCGATGCCGACCGGGTGACCCGGCTGATCACCGAGCTGCTCGACGTGTCCCGCATCGAGTCGGGGAGGCTGGAGATCCACCGCCAGGTGGTCGACATCCCGGCCAGGGCCCGCAAGGTCATCGCCGGCCGGGTCGCGGCGGGGGAGCCGGAGGACCGCTTCCGGCTGGAGGTGTGGGGCGAGCTGCCCGAGACCTGGCTCGACCAGGACAAGATCGACCAGGTGCTGGCCAACCTGCTGGAAAACGCGGTGCGCCACGGGCGCGGTACGGTGACAATAACCATCGAGCCGAACGAGTGGGGAGTGACCGTGTCCGTCCGTGACCAGGGTGAGGGCATCCCGCCCGAGCTGGCCACGCGCGTGTTCCGGCAGTTCTGGCGGGGCAACGCCCGCCGCCGCGGCGGCACCGGGCTCGGTCTGTTCATCGTCAAGGGGCTGATCGAGGCTCACGGCGGCACCATCTCCGTGCAGCGGGGGCCCGAAGGCGGGGCCGAGTTCCGATTTATGGTGCCCACCGGCACCCCTGAGTTCGCCTGAGCGCGGATGCAGGCCCGGTGGGCTTCCCCGACTAGACTCGTTGCCGCTTAAGCCCTGGATTCGGAGCTCTCTTGTCTAACTACGACCCGGTTGAGGTGACCCCGCTGCACGCCGATGAGATGGCGCGCATGCAGGCTGACGCGCTCGACGCCATCAAGGCGGCGCGCGACCTCGACGAACTCAAGCAGGTACGGCTCGCGCACGCCGGTGACCGCTCGCCGATCGCCCTGGCCAACCGCGAGATCGGCGCGCTGCCCCCGGCGGCGCGCGCCGAGGCGGGCAAGCGCATCGGCGGCGCGCGCAAGGCCGTCGCCGACGCCCTCGCCGAGCGTCAGGCCCAGTTGGAGGCCGAGCGCGACGAGCGGGTCCTCGTCGAGGAGACCGTCGACGTCACGCTGCCCGCCGACCGCGCCCCACGCGGTGCCCGGCACCCCCTGACCACCCTGCAGGAGCGCATCGCGGACGCGTTCGTCGCGATGGGCTACGAGGTGGCCGAGGGACCCGAGCTGGAAGGCGAGTGGTTCAACTTCGACGCGCTGAACATCTCGCCCGACCACCCGGCGCGTTCGGAGCACGACACCTTCTTCGTGGAGTCCGTCGAGTCCGGCAAGGTGCTGCGCACGCAGACCTCACCGGTGCAGATCCGGGCACTGCTCAGCCGCAGGCTCCCGGTCTACGTGATCTCGCCGGGCAAGGTGTTCCGCACCGACGAGCTCGATGCCACCCACACTCCGGTCTTCCACCAGGTCGAGGGGCTGGCGATCGACGAAGGCCTCACCATGGCCCACCTCAAGGGCACCCTGGACCGTTTCGCCGAGGTCATGTTCGGCGAGGGGATCACCACCAGGTTCCGGCCGAACTACTTCCCGTTCACCGAGCCGTCCGCCGAGATGGACCTGAAGTGCTTCGTGTGCCGCGGCGCCTCCGCGGTGCCGGGCAATCCGCCCTGCCGCACCTGCAAGTCCGAGGGCTGGATCGAGTGGGGCGGCTGCGGCATGGTCAACCCCCGGGTGCTCATCGCCTGCGGCGTCGACCCGGGCCGCTACAGCGGCTTCGCCTTCGGCATGGGCATCGAGCGCACGCTGATGTTCCGCCACAACGCCGAGGACATGCGCGACATGGTCGAGGGCGACGTCCGCTTCACTCTCCCGTTCGGAATGGAGGTCTGATGAAGGTCCCGCTTTCATGGCTGCGGGAGTACGTCGATCTCCCCGCCGTCACCGCTCACGAGATCGCCGACAAGCTCACCGCCGCCGGGCTCAAGCTGGAGGCCGTCACCTCCTACGGCCACGACGTCAAGAACGTGGTCGTCGGCGAGGTGCTCGCCATCGAGGAGCTGCAGGGCTTCAAGAAGCCGATCCGGCACTGCCAGGTCGAGGTGGGGGAGGCCGCGCCGCGTGAGATCGTCTGCGGCGCGACCAACTTCGCCGTCGGCGACCGGGTGCCGGTCGTGCTGCCCGGCGGCGTGCTGCCCGGTGGGTTCGAGGTCGGCGCCCGCAAGACCTACGGGCGGATGTCGGAGGGCATGATCTGCTCCGAGCGCGAGCTCGGGCTGAGCGACGAGCACGACGGCATCATGGTGCTGTCGGAGGGCACTCCGATCGGGGCCGACGTGGTCGAGCTCCTCGGTCTGCGCGACGACGTGATCGAGCTTGAGATCACCCCGGACATCGGCTACGCGCTGTCGATCCGCGGCGTGGCCCGCGAGGCCGCCACCGCCTTCGGCGCGGCGTTCCTCGACCCGGCCGACGTCTCTCCGCCCGCCGCCGCCGACCCGGCCTACCCGGCCTCCATCGCCGACCCGAGCGCGTGCGACCGCTTCGTGCTGCGCGAGGTCCACGGCTTCGACCCGGCGGCGAAGAGCCCGTTGTGGATGCGCGTACGACTCACGCGTGCCGGCATGCGTCCGGTCTCGCTGGCCGTCGACGTCACCAACTACGTGATGCTGGAGCTCGGGCAGCCCCTGCACGCCTTCGACGCCGCCAAGCTGAGCGGCGAGATCGTCGTGCGCCGGGCCGAGCCCGGCGAGACGTTGGAGACGCTGGACCACCTCGTCCGTAAGCTCAGCCCGGAAGACGTCCTGATCACCGACGGGTCGGGCGCGATCTCGATGGCCGGGACCATGGGCGGCCTGCACACCGAGATCTCCGACGCCTCCACCGACATCGTGATCGAGGCCGCGCACTTCTCCGCCAGCGGTGTCGCACGGATGTCCCGCCGCCACAATCTGGTCAGCGAGGCCTCCAAGCGCTTCGAGCGGGGCGTGGACCGGGAGCTTCCGCTGTACGCCTCCTGGCGGGCGGCCCAGCTCCTGGCCGAGCTCGGCGGCGGCACGATCCAGCCGGGCGTCACCCACGCCGAGGTCGAGGTCAAGCCGGTCCGCATCTCCATCCCGAGCGGCCACCCGGGCAAGGTCGCCGGGACCCACTACGACCGCGAGGTCGTGATCCACCGTCTGGAGCAGGTCGGCTGCACGGTCGTCGCCGGCGCGGTCGCCCCCGCCGACGAGATCGCCGCCAAGCTCGCGGTCACCGGTGACGACATGCTGACGGTTACCCCGCCCTCGTGGCGGCCGGACCTGACCGACCCGAACGACCTCGCCGAGGAGGTCATCCGGCTCGAAGGCTACGAGAACCTGCCCTCGATCCTGCCGGCCGCCCCGGCGGGCGCCGGTCTCAGCGAGAGCCAGCGGCTGCGCCGCCGGGTGGGCCGGGCGCTGGCCGCCTCCGGCTATGTCGAGACCCTGTCCTACCCGTTCAACGGGGAGCGTGACTTCGACAACCTGCAGCTGTCCGCCGGTGACGCGCGTCGCCGGGCCGTACGGCTGGCCAACCCGCTCAGCGAGGACGAGCCGCTGATGCGGACCACGCTGCTGCCGGGCCTGCTCAAGACGCTGGTCCGCAACGTGGGCCGCGGCTTCGGCGATGTGGCGCTGTTCGAGACGGGCCTGGTCTATCGGCCGTCGCAGGACGCGCCGGTGACGGCACCGGTCCTCGGCGTCGACCGCAGGCCGACCGAGGAGGAGCTCGCGTCGATCGAGTCCGCGCTGCCGGCCCAGCCGTTGCGGGTCGCGGTCGTGCTGGCCGGGGAGTTCGAGCGGTCCGGCTGGTGGGGCAAGGGCCGCGCGGCCGGCTGGGCGGACGCCGTCGAGGCGGCCCGCACGGTGGCCCGCGAGGCCGGGGTCGCCCTTGAGGTCCGCGCCGACCGGCATGAACCCTGGCACCCGGGCCGGTGCGCCGCGCTGTACGTCGGGGACGTGCTCGTCGGTCATGCCGGCGAGCTGCACCCGCGTGTCGTCGAGGCCTACGGCCTGCCGCCGCGCACCGGCGCGATGGAGCTGGAGCTGACCCGGCTGGAGCCGTTGATGACCGGTCCGGCGCAGGCTCCCGCCATCTCCGCCTACCCGGTCGCCACGCAGGACGTGGCGCTCATCGTCGACGCCGCCGTCCCGGTGGCCGAGGTGGAGGCGGCGCTGCGCGAGGGAGCGGGCGACCTGCTGGAGTCGATCCGGCTGTTCGACGTCTACACCGGGGCCCAGGTGGGCGAGGGCCGCAAGTCCCTCGCCTACTCCCTGCGGTTCCGGGCGCCGGACCGGACGCTGACCGCGGAGGAGACCACGGTGGTCCGTGACGCGGCCGTGGCGCTGGCCGGCGAGCGCACCGGAGCCCGGCTCCGCGGCGTCTGATCCACAGCGGACAAGGCCCCGGCGGCGGTGCCGCCGGGGCCTTGTCCTTCGGCGATGGCGATTTCGGGAGGGACGATGAGACATCTGCTGGTGTTCGCCGAGCGTGACGACGCCGAAGAGGTCGCCGAGAACGTGGCCGAGGAGTTCCCGCGGATCGGCGTGCCCGCCGTCGTGAGGGAGGCCCTCGCGGGAGAGGACGACGCCGAGGACGCCCAGTGGCTCGTGGTCGTCGAGGATCCCGGCGGCGTGCTCGGGGCGGATCACCTGGCGCGGTTGGAGGCGCTGGCGGAGGAGCGCGACGGCTGGCGCGAGGCCGGATGAGCCCATTCCGCGGGAGCGGCCGGAACGCTCGTCAGGCCTCGTTGTCCCCGAGGGCCTCGCGGCGGGCGTGCTCCTTGACCGCGTGCTCGTCGGTGCGGGCGTCGTAGTCGCGGAACCCGGGCAGCCGCCCGGCCATCGCCACCACCGCGCCGAGGCACAGCAGGCCGCCCGCGCCCAGGGAGAAGCGGGCACCGCCGAGCTGGGCCATCAGACCGGCTCTGGCGTTGCCGAGCATCGGGCCGCTGGTGTAGGAGAGCAGCTCGATGCCGGCCAGCCGGCCGCGGAACTCGTCGGGGATGGTCTGGTTCCAGATGGTGGACCGGAAGACGCCACTGATCATGTCGGCCGCTCCGGCCAGGGCCAGGCAGGCGAAGACACCCCAGACGGTCGGCATGACGGCCGCCACCGCCACCGCGGCGCCCCAGACGATCGCCGCCACGATGACGCCCAGACCATGGCGGTGGATGTGGCCGGTCCAGCCGGAGGTGACCGAGGCGATCAGTGAGCCGATGGCGGCGGCGGAGAAGAACAGGCCCTGTGCCTCGGGGACGCCGAGCTCGTCGGCGAGGAAGGGATACAGCGCGGTGGAGAAGGCGAAGACCATCGCGGCGACGTCCACCAGGTAGGTGCCCATCAGGTCCGGCCGGCTCATGGCGTAGCGGACGCCCTCGACCAGTGCCCTCATCGACGCCGGGGGAGCGTCCTCAGCTCGCGGCGGGGCCTTGACCAGCCAGAGCAGGGCCAGAGAGACCAGGAACGTCACCACGTTGACGCCGTAGGCCGCGGCGAAGCCGAACCAGACGACGATCAGGCCGCTGAGACCGGGCGCCACGATGGCGCCGAGGTTCCAGCGGAAGCCGGTCAGCGCGGCGGCCGCGGCGAGCTGGTCGTGCCTGACGACGCGCGGCATCAGCGACTCCAGGCTGGGCCGCTGCAGGCTGCCGAGACCCGCCGACAGCGCGCCGACCACGTAGAGAACCCAGATCTGCGGGCTGGGCAGCGTCGCGTTGACCATCAGGATCACCACCGTGACGCAGAGTCCCGCCTCGGTGCTCAGAATGATCTTGCGCCGGTCCAGCGCGTCCGCGATCGCCCCGCCCCACAGGCCGCACACGACCATCGGCACGAACTCGGCCGCGCTGACCAGGCCGACCGCCACGTAGGAGCCGCCGGTCAGCTCCTTCATCTGCAGCGGGACCGCGACCAGCGTGAGGAAGGCGCCGAACATCGTGACCGCTCCCGAGCCGAAGAGCAGCCGGAAGTCGCGGGAGTCGCGCAGCGGGCCCAGGTCCATTTTCAGCCGACGGAGCAGCGTTCTGAGCGATCGATCGGGATTTTCGGACACGAACGGTCAGTTTCGGCGGTGACCTGGGTGGAATCAACCGGTTTTCCCGCCGGCCACCGCCGATCGCGCGTCAGGAGCCCAGGATCTCCTTGCGGAGATGGGTCTTGAGGATCTTGCCTCCGGGGTTGCGGGGCAGCTCGGTCTCGCGGACCCAGAACCGGACCGGAACCTTGAACGCCGCGATCCGCTCGCGCAGGAAGACCTGCAGTTCCTCGGCGCTCGCCGGGGACACCAGCCGTACCACCGCGCCGACCTCCTCGCCCAGCTCGTCGTGGGGGATGCCGATCACCGCGACGTCGTCCACCGCCGGGTGCTCGAACAGCGCGGCCTCGACCTCGGCACAGTAGACGTTCTCGCCGCCGCGGATGACCATGTCCTTGGCCCGGTCCACGATGAACACGAACCCCTCCTCATCGACCCGCGCCAGGTCGCCGGTGTGCAGCCAGCCGCCGATGAAGGTCTCGGCGGTGGCCTCGGGGCGGTTCCAGTAACCGAGGATCACGTTCGGGCCGCGCAGGCACAGCTCGCCCACCTGACCGACCGGCAGCTCCGCGCCGAGGGGGTCGGCGATCTTCACCTCCACCACGGGCACGGGCAGGCCGATGCTGTCGGGCTTGGCCAGGTAGTCCACGCCGCCGTTGTTGATGACGAGCGCGGTGGTCTCGGTCATGCCGTAGCCGTTGGAGGGGGAACGGCTGGGCAGCAGCTCGGTGATGCGCTCCAGCAGCTTCGGCGGGGCCGGGGCGCCGCCGTAGCCGAGCGAGGTGAGGCTGGAGATGTCGTGCTTGTCCAGGTCGGGGTGGGACAGGAGCTGCCACACGCTGGTGGGTACGCCGCTGAACGTGGTGACCTGCTCGCGCTCGATCAGCTCCAGAGCCCGTCCGGCGTCCCACCTGTACATCAGCACCAGGCCGCTGCCGCTGAACATGGTGGTGGTCATCACCGCGAAGCAGCCGGTGACGTGGAAGAGCGGCACGGTGAGCAGGGTGACACGGGGCTTGCCGGCCGCCTCGGCGGGATCCTGGCCCGCCCGGGCCACGCTGCGCATCAGGCCGTAGGCCACGGTCATGGGGGACTGGCCGAGGTTGCGGTGGCTGCCGAGGGCTCCCTTGGGGCGGCCGGTGGTGCCCGAGGTGTAGAAGATCGTGGCCGGGTCCTCGGGGGAGAGCTCGACCGCCGGCAGCGTCACGTCGGCCTCGACCGGGCCGAGCACGTCCTGGAAGGATCGGGCGCCTTCGGGCGCCTCGCCGCGGACCACGATGAGGGCCTGCGTCAGGCCGGCGAGCTTGGCGGCGCGTTCGCCGTCGGCGACCAGCACCTTGGCACCGGAATCCGACAGCCCGTACTCCATCTCCTGCGCGGTCCACCAGGCGTTGAGCGGTACGGCCACCGCCCCGGCGGCCAGTACCGCGGAGAAGGTGATCACCCATTCCGGGTAGTTGCGCATGGCGATGGCGACCCGGTCGCCCTTGGCCACGCCGTACTCCTCCACCAGGCGCCGCGCCAGCGTCGCCGCCCGACGGAAGTGCTCCTCGTAGGTGATGTGTTCGTCTTCGTACGCCAGGAAGACCTTGTCGCCGTGGAACCTGCTTATTTCGAGGAGCGCGCGGAAGTGGCCGGGAGCGTGTTTCCAGGTCCTGACCGTGCCGCCGTGACCGGCGACCTCTTCCATCTCGAAAAGCTGTCCCGGGCTGGTGAGCTGGGCCTGGACCTCGTCATGGGTGGCAGTCATGCGTTCGTACTCCCGGGTGCGAAGGGACCGGAAACGTCACGATACCGACCGGTAGGTACGTGCAACAGTGTCGAAACATCAACGGTGAACCCGAGCGCATGGTCATACATGGAGAAATCTAGCTACATGCCCCCTTTATAGAAAGATGGCCGATTTTGGTCCTCCCGGGTCGCGACCACCGCACTTGCATGACAATCCTCGGGGATGCATAATCTCTCTAGTAAGAGCATAAGTAGAACCGCATGAATATGCAGACCTGGGGGGACGGATGAAGGCGGCGATCGCCGGTGCCAGTGGCTATGCCGGAGGCGAGTTGCTGCGCCTGTTGCTTTCCCACCCCGAGATCGAGATCGGCGCGTTGACCGCGGGCTCCAACGCCGGCGCCGCCCTCGGCGCCCACCAGCCCCATCTGGGTTCGCTGGCCGACCGGATCCTGCTGGACACCACGGCCGACACCCTCGGCGGCCACGACCTGGTCTTCCTCGCTCTCCCGCACGGCCAGTCCGCGGCCGTCGCCGAGCAGCTCGGCGACGGCACCCTCGTCGTCGACTGCGGCGCCGACTTCCGGCTCACCGACCCCGCCGCCTGGGAGCACTTCTACGGAGGCGTCCACGCCGGCGCCTGGCCGTACGGGCTGCCCGAGCTTCCCGGCCAGCGTGACAGGCTGCGCGCCACCCGCAGGATCGCCGTTCCCGGGTGCTACCCGACGGCCGTCACCCTGGCGCTGTTCCCCGCCTTCGCCGCCGGCCTCGTCGAGCCCGACGTGGTCGTGGTCGCCGCCACCGGCACCAGCGGGGCGGGCAAGTCGCTCAAGCCCCACCTGCTGGGCAGCGAGGTGATGGGCTCGGTCGGCGCCTACGGCGTGGGCGGCGTCCACCGGCACACCCCCGAGATGGAGCAGAACCTCTCCCCGCTGGCGGGTGAGCCGGTGAAGATCTCCTTCACCCCCATGCTCGCCCCGATGAGCCGCGGCATCCTCGCCACCTGCACCGCGCCGGCCAGGCCCGGCGTCACCGCGCAGATCCTGCGCGAGGCGTACGAGAGCGCGACCAAGGACGAGCCGTTCCTGCGGCTGCTGCCGGCGGGGCAGTGGCCCGCGACCTCGATGACCCTCGGCGCCAACACCGCCGCCCTCCAGGTGACCTTGGACGAGCGCGCCGGACGCGTCGTCGCGGTCATCGCCATCGACAACCTGACCAAGGGCACGGCGGGAGGCGCGATCCAGAGCGCCAACCTCGCCCTCGGCCTGTCAGAAGAGCTCGGCCTTCCTCTCAATGGAGTTGCCCCATGAGCGTGACCGCCCCCCTCGGCTTCCGGGCAGCGGGTGTCGCCGCCGGTATCAAGTCCGGCGACGCCCGCGACCTGGCGCTCGTCGTCAACGACGGTCCGTCGCGCGCGGCGGCGGGCGTCTTCACCAGCAACCGCGTCAAGGCCGCGCCGGTGCTCTGGTCCCAGCAGGTGCTGGCCGGAGGCCGAGTTCACGCGGTCGTCCTCAACTCCGGCGGCGCCAACGCCTGCACCGGCCCGCTCGGCTTCCAGGACACCCACGCCACCGCGGAGAAGGTCGCCGAGGCGCTCGACGACTCGGCGGGCGAGATCGCGGTCTGCTCCACCGGCCTGATCGGCGAGCGGCTGCCCATGGACGCCCTGCTGAGCGGAGTGGACCTCGCGGTCTCCCAGGTCAGCAGGGACGGCGGCCTGGCCGCCGCGGACGCCATCCGCACCACCGACACCGTCTCCAAGATCTCCTTCAGGCGGGGCGAGGGCGGCTACATGGTCGGAGGCATGGCCAAGGGCGCGGGCATGCTCGCACCCGGCCTGGCCACCATGCTCTGTGTGATCACCACCGACGCCGACGTGCCCGCCGAGCAGCTCGACGCGGTGCTGCGCAAGGCGACCAGGGTCACCTTCGACCGGCTCGACGCCGACGGCTGCATGTCCACCAATGACACCGTCCTGCTGCTGGCCAGCGGCGCGTCCGGCCTCACCCCGGACCTCGTCGAGTTCGAGCAGGTGGTCCGCGCCGTCTGCGCCGATCTCGCCCGCCAGCTTCTGGTGGACGCCGAGGGCGCCACCAAGGCGATCGCCATCGAGGTGGTCGGCGCGGCCTCGGAGGAGGACGCGGTCCTCGTCGGCCGTACGGTTTCTCGATCCAATCTCCTCAAGTGCGCCATCCACGGAGAGGACCCCAACTGGGGGCGGGTGCTGTCGGCGGTCGGCACCACCGACGCCGTCTTCGAAGCAGACCGGCTCAACGTGGCCATCAACGGCATCTGGATCTGCAGGAGCGGCGCCGCCGGAGACGACCGCTCCAAGGTGGACCTGCGCCCCCGCGACGTGACGATCACCATCGACCTGTCGGCGGGCCCGCACTCGGCGACGATCCACACCACCGACCTCACCGCGGCCTACGTCCACGAGAACTCGGCCTACTCCTCATGAGGACCAACGACATGAGGACCAATGACGCCCTGACCAAGGCGCACACGCTGATCGAGGCGCTGCCCTGGCTCGCCCGCTTCAACGGCGCGACCGTCGTCATCAAGTACGGCGGCAACGCGATGACCGAGGAGCACCTGCGGGAGAAGTTCGCCGCCGACATCGTCTTCCTGCGCTACGCCGGGCTCAAGCCGGTGATCGTGCACGGCGGGGGACCGCAGATCAACGCCCAGCTCGACAGACTCGGCATCGAGTCCACCTTCACCGCCGGACTCCGGGTCACCACCCCCGAGGCCATGCAGATCGTCAGGATGGTCCTGGTCGGCCAGGTCAACCGCGACGTGGTCGGCCTGATCAACCGGCACGGACCGCTCGCGATCGGCATGTCGGGCGAGGACGCCCACCTGTTCACCGCGATCCGCAAGCACGCCGTCGTCGACGGCGCCCGGGTGGACATCGGCCAGGTGGGCGACATCGTCAACGTCGAGGCCGGAGCCGTGCAGGCGCTGCTGGACGACGGCCGGATCCCGGTGGTCTCCTCGATCGCGCGCAGTGACGACGGCACCGTCTACAACGTCAACGCCGACACCGCGGCCGCCGCCCTCGCGGTGGCCCTCCAGGCGTCCAAGCTGATCGTCCTCACCGACGTCGAGGGCCTCTACCGTGACTGGCGCCCCGAGGCCGGGGCCGGCGGCAACGAGGTCATCAGGCAGCTGTCCGCCACCCAGCTCGACGAGCTCCTGCCCGGTCTGTCCAGTGGCATGGTGCCCAAGATGGAGGCGTGCCTGACCGCCGTCCGAGGCGGCGTGCCCCAGGCGCACGTGCTCGACGGCAGGGTGCCCCACTCGGTGCTGCTGGAGATCTTCACCGACGAGGGCATCGGAACCATGGTGCTGCCGGACGCCGCGAAGGCGCCCGCCGTGCCGAATCTGGTCAACCGGCGGCTGACCGCCACCATCCAGCTGAACGGGAGCGACAAGTGATGGACGAGCGCCCCGCCTCCGACGCGCTCAGCAAGCGCTTCGAGGCCGTTTTCATGCCGAACTACGGCGTGCCCCCGGTCGCGCTGGCCCGCGGCGAGGGCTCGAAGGTCTGGGACGTCGACGGCCGCGAGTATCTCGACCTGATCGGCGGCATCGCGGTCAGCTCCCTCGGTCACGCCCACCCGGCGCTGGTGGAGGCCGTCTCCAGGCAGGTCGCCACGCTCGCGCACACCAGCAACCTGTTCCTGCAGGAGCCGGAGGTGCTGCTCGCCGAATGCCTGATCGGCCTGCTCGGCGCCTCGGCCAGGGTGTTCCTCACCAACTCGGGCACCGAGGCCAACGAGGCCGCGCTGAAACTCGCCATCAAATATGGCAAGACGAACGGTCGCGGCTACTTCGTGGCCGCCGAGAACGCCTTCCACGGCCGTACCCTCGGCGCGCTCTCGCTGACCGGCAAGCCGTCGATCCGTGACCAGTTCGGCCCGTTCCCGGTGGACGTCCGGTTCGTCCCGTACGGCGACGCCGACGCGCTGAAGAACGCGGTCACCGCGGAGTGCGCCGCGGTCTTCCTGGAGCCCACCCAGGGCGAGGCCGGCGTCGTGCCCCCGCCCGACGGCTATTTCAAGGCCGCCAGGGAGATCTGCGACGCGACCGGCGCGCTGCTGGTCGCCGACGAGATCCAGTCCGCCATCGGCCGTACCGGCCACTGGTTCGCCCACCAGCACGACGGGGTCGTGCCCGACGTGCTGACCCTGGCCAAGGGCCTGGGCGGCGGCATGCCGATCGGCGCCTGCGTCGGCTTCGGCCCGGCGGGCACGATCTTCGCCAAGGGCGACCACGGCTCCACCTTCGGCGGCAACCCCGTCTCGGCGGCCGCCGCGCTCGCCGTACTCGACACCATCGACCGGGACGGCCTGCTGGAGCACGTCCGGACGGTCGGCGCACAGCTCGCCGAAGGCATCGCCGCGATCGACCACCCGCTGCTGAAGGGCGTCCGCGGCCGAGGCCTGTGGCTGGCCATCGTGCTCGACGGCGACCGCTCCGCACAGGTCCAGGCGGCGGCACAGCGAGCCGGCTTCCTGGTCAACGCCCTCCAGCCCGACGCGGTACGGCTCGCACCCCCGCTGGTGATCACCTCCGAGCAGGTGGCCACCTTCCTGGCCGCCCTCCCCACCATCCTCGACGAGGCCGCTGATGACTGAGCACCACACCAGCCCCGCGCCGGTCCGGCACTTCCTCCGGGACGACGACCTGTCGCCCGCCGAGCAGGCCGAGGTGCTCGACCTGGCCGCGGCCATGAAGAAGGACCGCTACGGCTACCGCCCCTTCGAAGGCCCGCAGACCGTGGCCGTGCTCTTCGACAAGCCCTCCACCCGCACCAGGGTCTCCTTCGCCGTCGGCATCGGCGAGCTCGGCGGGCTGCCCCTGATCATCGACGCCGGGTCGTCGCAGCTGGGCCGGGGCGAGCCCGTCGAGGACACCGCCCGAGTCCTGGAACGCCAGGTCGGCGCCATCGTGTGGCGGACGTCGGGACAGACCAGAATCGAGGCCATGGCCCGTGTGTCCTCGGTGCCGGTGGTGAACGCGCTCACCGACGAGTTCCACCCCTGCCAGATCCTCGCCGACCTGCAGACCATCAGGGAACGCTTCGGCAAGACCGCCGGGCTGACCCTGGCCTACCTCGGAGACGGCGCCAACAACATGGCCCACTCCTACCTGCTCGGCGGGGCCGTCGCCGGCATGCACGTGAGGATCGGCGCCCCGGCCGGATACCGGCCGGACCCGCAGATCCTGCGACGGGCCGGTGAGATCGCCGCGGAGACCGGAGGATCGGTGACCGTGCTGCCCGACGCGGCCGCAGCCGCCGCCGGCGCGGAAGTGATCGCCACCGACACCTGGGTCTCGATGGGCCAGGACGGCAAGGAACAGCGCGTCACCGACCTGATGCCCTTCCAGGTCGACGCCGAGCTGATGGGCCGGGCGGCCCCCGGCGCGATCGTGCTGCACTGCCTGCCGGCCTACCGGGGCCTGGAGATCTCCGCCGACGTTCTCGACGGCCCGCAGAGCCTGGTGTGGGACCAGGCGGAGAACCGGCTGCACGCGCAGAAGGCCCTGCTGCACTGGCTGATCTCGGCGTCCAGGGAGGCGGACGACAACGAGGACAGTGGCAGGTTCATGAGGCCGGCGGAAGAGGCCACACGATGATTCCCATGACCAAGGTCGCCCGTCAGGCGCGGATCGCCGAGCTCCTGGAGCGGCAGCCGGTCCGTTCCCAGCCCGACCTCGCCAAGCTCCTGCTGGAGAGCGGGGTGGAGGTCACCCAGGCCACCCTCTCCCGAGACCTGGACGAGCTCGGCGCGCTGAAGTTGCGCGCCGAGGACGGTTCCCTGGTCTACGCCCTGCCCGGTGAGGGGGGTGGCCGGATCCCGCTGGCCCGGCTCGGTTCCGGTGAGTCGCCGGCCGCCCGGCTGAGCCGGCTCGCCGAGGAACTGCTCGTCTCCGCCGAGGCGTCCGCGAACCTGGTGATCGTCCGCACGCCGCCGGGAGCCGCCCAGTTCCTCGCCTCCGCCATCGACCACGCCGACTGGAAATCCATCCTCGGCACGGTGGCCGGAGACGACACGATCCTCGTCATCAGCCGGGATCCGATGGGTGGAGAGTCGGTCGCCGAAGCCCTGCTCCGGCACGCCGACCGACGTATGTAGCCCGCTCCGGCGGGCCGCCCGGCTTCACCCACAACCTGTGACGTAAAAGACTTTGGAGAAATTGATCATGACTGACCGGGTCGTACTCGCCTTTTCCGGCGGCCTCGACACCTCCGTCGCCATTCCCTTCCTCGCCGACAAGACCGGCGCCGAGGTGATCGCCGTGGCCGTCGACGTCGGCCAGGGCGGCGAGGACATGGAGGTCATCCGGAAGCGGGCCATCGAATGCGGTGCCGTGGAGTCCGTCGTCGTGGACGCCCGCGAGGAGTTCGCCACCGACTTCTGCGTGCCCGCCCTGCAGGCCAACGCCCTCTACATGGACCGCTACCCACTGGTCTCCGCGCTGTCGCGGCCGTTGATCGTCAAGCACCTGGCCGCCGCGGCCAAGGAGTTCGGCGGCACCCACGTCTCGCACGGCTGCACCGGCAAGGGCAACGACCAGGTTCGGTTCGAGGCCGGCCTGGCAGCCCTCTTCCCCGAGCTCAAGGTCATCGCCCCCGCCCGTGACTACGCGTGGACCCGGGACAAGGCGATCGCCTACGCCGAGGAGAAGAACCTCCCGATCGAGACCAGCAAGAAGAACCCCTACTCGATCGACCAGAACATCTGGGGCCGGGCCGTCGAGACCGGTTTCCTGGAGGACATCTGGAACGGCCCCATCGAGGACGTCTACTCCTACACCGACGACCCGGCCCAGCCGCGCGAGGCCGACGAGGTCATCATCAGCTTCGTCAAGGGCGTCCCGGTGGCTCTGGACGGACGGCACCTGACCCCGTTCCAGGTCATCTCCGAGCTCAACCAGCGCGCCGGCGCCCAGGGTGTGGGCCGGCTCGACATGGTCGAGGACCGGCTCGTCGGCATCAAGTCCCGCGAGGTCTACGAGGCGCCCGGCGCCATCGCGCTGATCACCGCCCACATGGAGCTTGAGAACGTCACCGTCGAGCGGGACCTCGCCCGGTTCAAGCGCTCGGTGGACCAGCGCTGGGGCGAGCTCGTCTACGACGGCCTGTGGTTCTCCCCGCTCAAGAAGGCCTTGGACGTCTTCATCGCCGAGGCCCAGCAGCACGTCACCGGCGAGATCCGGATGACCCTGCACGGCGGCCGGGCCACGGTCACCGGCCGTCGTTCCGAGGCCTCGCTGTACGACTTCAACCTCGCCACCTACGACACCGGCGACACCTTCGACCAGTCGCTCGCCAAGGGCTTCGTCGAATTGTGGAGCCTGCCGTCGAAGATCGCGTCAGCCCGGGACGCCCGACTGGTCTGATTGGGCTATGGTCGCGGATTGAACTGGGAGGGAGAACAACGGTGACTGATGGTGGTAAGCCGATGCGGCTGTGGGGCGGCCGGTTCGAGGGAGGTCCGGCCGACGCGCTGACCAGGCTCTCGGTGAGCGTGCACTTCGACTGGCGGCTCGTGCCGTACGACCTGCTGGCCTCGCGTGCGCACGCCCGGGTGCTGCACCGCGCCGGCCTGCTCACCGAGGAGGAGCTGGGGCGCATGATCGGCGCCCTCGACGACCTCGAGCAGGCCTGCAAGGCGGGCGAGTTCCGGCCGACCGTGGCCGACGAGGACGTCCACACCGCGTTGGAGCGCGGCCTGCTGGAGCGCCTCGGCACGCTCGGCGGCAAGCTGCGCGCCGGCCGCAGCCGCAACGACCAGGTGGCCACCGATCTCCGGCTCTACCTCCGCGACCACGTCAGGCACATCGTGTCCCGGCTCGTCGAGCTGGAGACCGCGCTGATGAGTCAGGCGGAGGAGCACGCCGAGACGGCGGCTCCCGGCATGACCCACCTGCAGCACGCCCAGCCGGTCTCCTTCGGTCACCAGCTCCTGGCCCACGTGCACGCCTTCGCCCGCGACATCGAGCGGCTGCGCGACTGGGACAGGCGCGCGGCCGTCTCGCCGCTCGGCTCCGGAGCGCTGGCGGGATCGTCATTGCCGTTGGACCCGCAGGCCGTGGCCAGGGAGCTGGGCTTCGACTCCGCCGCGCCCAACTCGATGGACGCGGTCGCCGACCGCGACTTCGCCGCCGAGTTCCTGTTCGACGCGGCGATGATCGGCATGCACCTGTCGCGGCTGGGCGAGGAGATCGTCCTGTGGGCCTCGCAGGAATTCCGCTGGATCGAGATGGACGACGCCTACTCCACCGGCTCGTCGATCATGCCGCAGAAGAAGAACCCGGACGTCGCCGAGCTCGCCCGGGGCAAGAGCGGTCGTCTCATCGGCAACCTCATGTCGCTGCTGACGACGCTCAAGGGCCTGCCGTTGACCTACAACCGCGACCTGCAGGAGGACAAGGAGCCGGTGTTCGACTCCGTCGACACCCTGCTGCTGGTCCTGCCGGCCGTGGCCGGCCTGGTCGCCACCATGCGCGTCAACACCGCGAAGCTGGAGTCCTCGGCCCCCGACGGATTCGCGCTCGCCACCGACCTGGCCGAACTGCTGGTGCGCAGGGGCGTTCCGTTCCGTGAGGCGCACGAGGCGGTCGGCCACCTGGTGGTCTGGTGCCAGGTCAACGACAAGGACTTCGACGAGCTCACCGACGAGGAGCTGGCCAAGGTCTCGCCGCACTTCACGCCCGACTCGCGCGAGGTGCTCTCGGTGCCGGGCGCGCTGGCCGCGCGCAAGGCTCATGGCGGCACCGCCCCGGACAGGGTCCGTGACCAGCTCACCGAACTGCGTGAGGTCGTCGACGCCCAGGCCGCCTGGGCGAGCGGTAACTGATGCGGCCCAGCGGGCCCGGCGAGCGCCCGCTCGCCGGGCTCGTGCCCTTGACCCGCGAGTTCTTCGACCGTCCCGGCCACGAGGTCGCCCCGGACCTGCTGGGACGGGTGATCGCCCACGGTCCGGTCTCGGTCCGTCTCACCGAAGTCGAGGCCTACGGCGAGCCCGGACAGGATCCCGCCTCCCACACCTACCGGGGCCGGACACCGCGTAACGCGGTGATGTTCGGGCCGCCGGGGCATCTCTACGTCTACTTCACCTACGGCATGCACTTCTGCGCGAACATCGTCTGCCTGCCCGAAGGGGTGGGTTCGGGGGTGCTGCTGCGAGCCGGCGAGGTGGTCTCCGGCGAGGAGGTCGCCCTGGCCCGCCGGACGGCGGGGGCGAGCCGCACCGTTTCCACGCGCGACCTCGCTCGCGGACCCGCGCGCCTGGCGGTCGCGCTGAACTTCACCCGGGAGCACGATGGGCTGGACGTCTGCCCGCCCGGCCCGATCAGCCTCCTGGAGGGCGACCCGCCCAAGGCCGAATCGATCCGGTCGGGACCTCGCACCGGGGTCTCGTCGGCGCGGGAGACTCCCTGGCGCTTCTGGATCGACGCGGATCCCACCGTCTCGCCGTACCGGCCGCACGTCCCGCGCCGCAGGTAGATCCTTCGACAGACGGCCGGCCCGGCCCGGCCTCCGCACAGGTTTCGAGTGGCGCGGTGGTGTCGTGATCGGGCAGGCTGTACGGGAGCGGTATGTGTCCCTTCGAACATTGGAAAGCAAGGATCGTGACCGACATTCTGGATGACCTCGCCTGGCGCGGTTTGATCGCGCAGTCCACCGACATCGACGCCCTGCGCGAGACGATGGCCGAGGGTCCGATCACGGTCTATTGCGGGTTCGACCCGACGGCGCCTTCGCTCCACGTCGGCAACCTGGTCCCGCTGCTGACCCTCACCCGGCTGCAGCGGGCAGGGCACCGCGTCATCGGCCTGGTCGGCGGCGCAACGGGTCTCATCGGCGACCCCAGCGGTCGCAGCACCGAGCGTTCACTCAACTCCTCCGATGTCGTCGCCGAGTGGGTCGCGCGGATCCGCGTCCAGTTGGAGAAGTTCCTCGACTTCTCCGAGGAGAGCGGAGGGGTCCTGGTCAGCAACCTCGACTGGACCGAGGGCATGTCCGCGATCGACTTCCTGCGCGACGTCGGCAAGCACTTCCCGGTCAATCGCATGCTGGCCCGCGAGTCGGTCTCCGCCAGGCTCGGCGGCGAAGGGCTCAGCTACACCGAGTTCAGCTACCAGATCCTGCAGGCCAACGACTACCTGGAGCTGAACAGGCGGTACGGCTGCGCACTGCAGGTCGGCGGCAGCGACCAGTGGGGCAACATCACCGCGGGAACCGATCTGATCCGCAGGGTGACCGGCAACCATGTGCACGCGCTGACCGTGCCGTTGATCACCAAAGCCGACGGGACCAAGTTCGGCAAGACGGCCGGCGGCGCGGTATGGATCAATTCGGAGATGACCTCGCCGTACGCGTTCTACCAGTTCTGGTTGAACGCGGACGACCGAGACGTGATCAAGTTCCTCAAGATCTACAGCTTCAAATCCCGTGAGGAGATCGAGGAGCTGGAGAAGGCCGCCATGGAGCGGCCCGCCGCGCGTGAGGCGCAACGCGCGCTGGCGACGGAGTTCACCACATTGCTCCACGGCGCCGACGAATGCGCCGCGGTGATCGCGGCCTCGGCGGCCCTGTTCGGTCAGGGGTCGCTGGAGGACCTGCCCGCCGGGACGTTGGGCGACGCTCTCGCCGAGGTACCGCGCGCGGAGGTCGCCGCGCTGGGCGCCACGTTCGTCGACCTGCTGGCCGAGAGCGGGTTGGTGGAGTCGAAGTCCGCCGCCCGCCGGGCGGTCAAGGAGGGCGGCGCGTACCTCAACAACGTGAAGATCACGGATGAGGCCTACGTGCCGACGGCCGATGACCTGCTGCACGGCCGCTTCCTGGTGTTGCGTCGCGGCAAGCGCTCCATCGGTGGTGTCGAGGTCATCGCCTGACCTTCGAGTGTGCACGAACGGATCCCGCTGAGATGAACGCCCCGGCTTTCGCCGGGGCGTTCGCGTTTGGATCTGTAACGTTCGGGTAGCGAAGAGCAGGGCTTCTTCTGTCACTTCACCAGTGACCTGCAGCTTCGCCGGATGCGGCTGATTTGACGATGTTCCAGAGGCCGCTTAATCTTCTGAATGCCCCGGGAGCGAGCCGGACGCCGGATCGGCGGACGGGCCCCAGGGACGACTCCCACTGAACGAACCTCAGCCTTCGGCTCCCGTTAAGATCGCCAAAAACCGGTGGTTTGACGAGGCCTGGATGTCAAGGTAAGTTCAGAGGGTTGCCCCTGAAAGGGGGTAGTCAAAATCCTAGTCAAGCTTCACCGTTTTGAGGCAAATAGCTCAAAACAAAATGGTTTGACAGGAGAATGACAAAGAAGCTAAGATAGAAATACGAAATGGAACGCCCTGAAGTCGGGACCATGGTCACGGCGACGGAGAACGCGTCCGTTTCTTGAGAACTCAACAGTGTGTTAAAAGCCAGTGCATGAAGCACAACCCCGTCCACCCACCCTCGGTGGGAGACGGATTCCTTTGGTTGATACACCCCCGGCCCGCTCGCGGGCCCGAGGGGGTGCTTTCAGCCGGGAAACGACTGTTCAGACATTGTTTGGAGAGTTTGATCCTGGCTCAGGACGAACGCTGGCGGCGTGCTTAACACATGCAAGTCGAGCGGAAAGGCCCTTCGGGGTACTCGAGCGGCGAACGGGTGAGTAACACGTGAGTAACCTGCCCCCGACTCTGGGATAAGCCCGGGAAACTGGGTCTAATACCGGATATGACCACTTCCCGCATGGGATGGTGGTGGAAAGTTGTTTCGGTTGGGGATGGACTCGCGGCCTATCAGCTTGTTGGTGGGGTAACGGCCTACCAAGGCGACGACGGGTAGCCGGCCTGAGAGGGCGACCGGCCACACTGGGACTGAGACACGGCCCAGACTCCTACGGGAGGCAGCAGTGGGGAATATTGCGCAATGGGCGAAAGCCTGACGCAGCGACGCCGCGTGGGGGATGACGGCCTTCGGGTTGTAAACCTCTTTCAGCAGGGACGAAGTTGACGTGTACCTGCAGAAGAAGCGCCGGCTAACTACGTGCCAGCAGCCGCGGTAATACGTAGGGCGCAAGCGTTGTCCGGAATTATTGGGCGTAAAGAGCTCGTAGGTGGCTTGTCACGTCGGGTGTGAAAGCTTGGGGCTTAACTCCAGGTCTGCATTCGATACGGGCTGGCTAGAGGTAGGTAGGGGAGAACGGAATTCCTGGTGTAGCGGTGAAATGCGCAGATATCAGGAGGAACACCGGTGGCGAAGGCGGTTCTCTGGGCCTTACCTGACGCTGAGGAGCGAAAGCGTGGGGAGCGAACAGGATTAGATACCCTGGTAGTCCACGCTGTAAACGTTGGGCGCTAGGTGTGGGGGCCTTCCACGGTTTCCGCGCCGTAGCTAACGCATTAAGCGCCCCGCCTGGGGAGTACGGCCGCAAGGCTAAAACTCAAAGGAATTGACGGGGGCCCGCACAAGCGGCGGAGCATGTTGCTTAATTCGACGCAACGCGAAGAACCTTACCAAGGCTTGACATCGCCCGGAAACACTCAGAGATGGGTGCCTCTTCGGATCGGGTGACAGGTGGTGCATGGCTGTCGTCAGCTCGTGTCGTGAGATGTTGGGTTAAGTCCCGCAACGAGCGCAACCCTTGTTCAATGTTGCCAGCACGCTCCTTCGGGGGTGGTGGGGACTCATTGGAGACTGCCGGGGTCAACTCGGAGGAAGGTGGGGATGACGTCAAGTCATCATGCCCCTTATGTCTTGGGCTGCAAACATGCTACAATGGCCGGTACAGAGGGTTGCGATACCGTGAGGTGGAGCGAATCCCAAAAAGCCGGTCTCAGTTCGGATTGGGGTCTGCAACTCGACCCCATGAAGTCGGAGTCGCTAGTAATCGCAGATCAGCAACGCTGCGGTGAATACGTTCCCGGGCCTTGTACACACCGCCCGTCACGTCACGAAAGTCGGCAACACCCGAAGCCCGTGGCCCAACCACTTGTGGGGGGAGCGGTCGAAGGTGGGGCTGGCGATTGGGACGAAGTCGTAACAAGGTAGCCGTACCGGAAGGTGCGGCTGGATCACCTCCTTTCTAAGGAGCATCGGTCAGGGACTCGTTATGAGTGTCTGGTCCATGTCGTGTTCGTGGGCGAACGTCTCACGCTCGACGCGCTCATTAGTGGAGCACTGGCTAATCAATCGGATCGGGTCGCCGACCGGCTAGTACCGCCTGACTTTTCGGAGTCGGGAGTGGGAACGCGGGTGCGGGGGGCCGGGTCGGGGTTGGACACACTGTTGGGTCCTGAGGAAACGGGCCGGATACGGAGCCTGCCTGCGGGTGGGCTTCGTGGTCTGTGTGACCTCGTGCGGGATCGGTCTTCCGTCAGATCAGCTCACCGGTGGGTGGGTGTTGCTGGCGGGGTGGATCTGGTCGCTGTTTGTTGTTTGAGATTTGCATAGTGGACGCGAGCATCTTTGTGGCCAAGTTTTTTAGGGCACACGGTGGATGCCTTGGCATCAGGAGCCGATGAAGGACGTGGGAGGCTGCGTTAAGCCCCGGGGAGTCGCCAACCAGACTTTGATCCGGGGATGTCCGAATGGGGAAACCTAGCACCAGTCATGTGGTGTTGCCTCCGCCTGAATGTATAGGGCGGTTGGTGGTAACGCGGGGAAGTGAAACATCTCAGTACCCGTAGGAAGAGAAAACAATTTAGTGATTCCGTGAGTAGTGGTGAGCGAAAGCGGAAGAGGCTAAACCGTATGCGTGTGATAGCCGGCAGGCGTTGCGTGTGCGGGGTTGTGGGACCCTCTGGGAGGAGCTGCCGCTCTTCCAAGCAGTGAGAAATCGATGGGATAGTCGAAGCTTCTGGGAAGAAGCGCCGTAGACCGTGAGAGCCGGGTAGGCGAAATCTTGTCGACTGTTTGAGGGGATCCCAAGTAGCACGGGGCCCGAGAAATCCTGTGTGAATCTGCCAGGACCACCTGGTAAGCCTAAATACTCCCTGATGACCGATAGTGAACAAGTACCGTGAGGGAAAGGTGAAAAGCGCCCCGGTGAGGGGTCGTGAAATAGTACCTGAAACCGTGTGCCTACAAGCCGTAGGAGCGTAAACAGGCTTGCCTGTTTGTGATGTGACTGCGTGCCTTTTGAAGAATGAGCCTGCGAGTTATGGTGTGTGGCGAGGTTAACCCGTGTGGGGGAGCCGTAGCGAAAGCGAGTCTGAATAGGGCGTTGTCAGTCGCATGCTGTAGACCCGAAGCGGAGTGATCTAGGCATGGGCAGGTTGAAGCGCGGGTAAGACCGCGTGGAGGACCGAACCCACCAGGGTTGAAAACCTGGGGGATGACCTGTGTTTAGGGGTGAAAGGCCAATCAAACTCCGTGATAGCTGGTTCTCCCCGAAATGCATTTAGGTGCAGCGTTACGTGTTTCTTGCCGGAGGTAGAGCACTGGATGGCTAATGGGCCCTACCAGGTTACTGACGTCAGCCAAACTCCGAATGCCGGTAAGTGAGAGCGTAGCAGTGAGACTGCGGGGGATAAGCTCCGTAGTCGAGAGGGAAACAGCCCAGACCACCGACTAAGGCCCCTAAGCGTGTGCTAAGTGGGAAAGGATGTGGAGTCGCAGTGACAACCAGGAGGTTGGCTTAGAAGCAGCCACCCTTGAAAGAGTGCGTAATAGCTCACTGGTCAAGTGATTCCGCGCCGACAATGTAGCGGGGCTCAAGTACACCGCCGAAGTCGTGGCATTCACACGTTTGCTGAGCCTTTGTGGTTTAGGTGTGTGGATGGGTAGGGGAGCGTCGTGCGGCCGGCGAAGCAGCAGAGTGATCTAGTTGTGGAGGCCGTGCGAGTGAGAATGCAGGCATGAGTAGCGAATCAGAAGTGAGAAACTTCTGCGCCGGATGACCAAGGGTTCCTGGGCCAGGCTAATCCGCCCAGGGTAAGTCGGGACCTAAGGCGAGGCCGACAGGCGTAGTCGATGGACAACGGGTTGATATTCCCGTACCCGCTACGATGCGCCAATACTGAATCCAGTGATACTAAGGGTCCTTAAGCCCCTAACGCCCTTCGGGGTGTGGGTGAGGCTGAACGCCTGGCCTGATCTGGTAGTAGGTAAGCGATGGGGTGACGTAGGAAGGTAGCCCAGCCCAGGCGATGGTAGTCCTGGGGTAAGCAGGTAGGGAGGACCGTAGGCAAATCCGCGGTCCGTTAATCCTGAGATGTGATGCCGAGCCGATTGTGGCGAAGTGGGTGATCCTATGCTGCCGAGAAAAGCCTCTAGTGAGTGTCGTGGCGGCCCGTACCCGAAACCGACTCAGGTGGTCAGGTAGAGAATACCAAGGCGATCGGGTGAACTGTGGTTAAGGAACTCGGCAAATTGCCCCCGTAACTTCGGGAGAAGGGGGGCCTTCGCTGGTGACGAGTCTTGCACTCCGAGCTGGTGGGGGTCGCAGAGGCCAGGGGGAAGCGACTGTTTACTAAAAACACAGGTCCGTGCGAAGTCGTAAGACGATGTATACGGACTGACGCCTGCCCGGTGCTGGAACGTTAAGGGGACCGGTTAGTGCGCCTTTGGGTGTGCGAAGCTGAGAACTTAAGCGCCAGTAAACGGCGGTGGTAACTATAACCATCCTAAGGTAGCGAAATTCCTTGTCGGGTAAGTTCCGACCTGCACGAATGGCGTAACGACTTCCCCGCTGTCTCAACCGCAGACCCGGCGAAATTGCACTACGAGTAAAGATGCTCGTTACGCGCAGCAGGACGGAAAGACCCCGGGACCTTCACTACAGCTTGACATTGGCGTTTGGAACGTCTTGTGTAGGATAGGTGGGAGACGGTGAAGCGGTGACGCTAGTTACCGTGGAGTCATTGGTGAAATACCACTCTGGTCGTTTTGAACGTCTAACTTCGGTCCGTGATCCGGATCAGGGACAGTGTCTGGTGGGTAGTTTAACTGGGGCGGTTGCCTCCTAAAGAGTAACGGAGGCGCCCAAAGGTTCCCTCAGCCTGGTTGGCAATCAGGTGTCGAGTGTAAGTGCACAAGGGAGCTTGACTGTGAGACCGACGGGTCGAGCAGGAGCGAAAGCTGGGACTAGTGATCCGGCGGTGGCTTGTGGAAGCGCCGTCGCTCAACGGCTAAAAGGTACCCCGGGGATAACAGGCTGATCTTCCCCAAGAGTCCATATCGACGGGATGGTTTGGCACCTCGATGTCGGCTCGTCGCATCCTGGGGCTGGAGTAGGTCCCAAGGGTTGGGCTGTTCGCCCATTAAAGCGGTACGCGAGCTGGGTTTAGAACGTCGCGAGACAGTTCGGTCCCTATCCGCTGCGCGCGCAGGAGACTTGAAAGGAGCTGTCCCTAGTACGAGAGGACCGGGACGGACGAACCTCTGGTGTGCCAGTTGTTCCGCCAGGAGCACGGCTGGTTGGCTACGTTCGGAAGGGATAACCGCTGAAAGCATCTAAGCGGGAAGCTCGCCTTGAGATGAGGTCTCCCACCCTGTGAGGGGGTAAGGCTCCCGGTAGACGACCGGGTTGATAGGCCGGAGGTGGAAGCACAGTAATGTGTGGAGCTGACCGGTACTAATAGGCCGAGGACTTGACCACAAAGCATATGCTTGGTTTCTGCAGCGCTCTGTCCCTTCGCCGGGTCCGGAGCAGCGCGAAACCAGGGTTGTTGCCCGCGTCCACTAGGCAATTCTGAAACAACAAGCACCCGTTGTGTGTGTTTGATAGTTTCATAGTGTTACGGCGGTTATGGCGAAGGGGAAACACCCGGTTACATTCCGAACCCGGAAGTTAAGCTCTTCAGCGCCGATGGTACTGCACCGGGGACGGTGTGGGAGAGTAGGTCGCCGCCGGACAATCGTTTGGGAGAGGCCACCCCTTTTTTGGGGTGGCCTTTTCTGTTTTCCCGACCCTTTTCAGCCGAGCGGGCAGTCGCTCAAGGGCGGTCCCTGCTTCGCGATACAAGATCGTTTTACTGTAGTCGTGGCGATCATTCGGACCTTCTTCCCCTTTGCGATCAGTGTCGACGATCATCTTTCGTCCTGGAGAGCTGCGACGACCTGCTGAATCGTCAGGCTCTTCCGACCTCAGCCACCTCACGCTCGTCCGGATGCGGGAGGAGATTCCCCGCAGGTAAGAGGCCAGAAGGCGTACGGACTTTGGGGGGCTTGCTAGGCTGAAGGGGCCGGGCCACCCCCACCGCGGGTGGCCTTCGTCGCGCCAGACCACGATAGGGCGGGGCAGCGATAGCGAACGGGGCGCACCCCGCGGCCGGAGACCGCCCGCACAGCGAATCGTCCCATCCGTCTGAGAAGACAGGACGCGCTCGCCGAGTGAGCAAACGAATGGACCAGAAGTGAACAGTGACAATGGGCGTGACGGCGCGGGCCGGCGCGACGAAGGCGAGAACCGCGGATCCGGCGGGCAGGAAGGCTACCGGGCTGGTGGCGGCAGGGGGCGTCCGGGGGACGGCCCTCGATACGGTGAGCGCCGTGAAGGACGTTCGGGCGGTTCGTACGGTTCCCGCGATCGAGGCGACCGTCCGTCCGGTGGTTACCGCGACAACCGCGGCGGCGGTGAGCGGTCCTCCTTCAATCGTGATGACCGCCCGGGTGGTCAGCGTTTCTCTGGGGCGCGAGACAGCGGCGAACGTCGTTCCTATGGCGATCGTGACCAGGCGCGTGGTCAGTATGGTTCGCGGGATCGGGGTGAGCGGCCGCCGTTCAACCGCGATGACCGTCCCGGTGGTCAGCGGCCGCCGTTCAATCGTGAGGGTGGTCAGCGGCCGCCGTTCAATCGCGATGACCGTTCCGGTGGGGAGCGTCGTCCGTTCAATCGCGATGACCGTCCTGGTGGTGAGCGTCGTTCGTACGGCGATCGTGACCAGGCGCGTGGTCAGTATGGTTCGCGGGATCGGGGTGAGCGGCCGCCGTTCAACCGCGATGACCGTTCCGGTGGTCAGCGGCCGCCGTTCAACCGTGAGGGTGGTCAGCGGCCGCCGTTCAATCGCGATGACCGTCCTGGTGGTGAGCGTCGTTCGTACGGCGATCGTGACCAGGCGCGTGGTCAGTATGGTTCGCGGGATCGGGGTGAGCGGCCGCCGTTCAACCGCGACGACCGTTCCGGTGGTCAGCGGCCGCCGTTCAACCGCGATGACCGTTCCGGTGGTCAGCGGCCGCCGTTCAACCGTGATGACCGTTCCGGTGGGGAGCGTCGTCCGTTCAACCGTGATGACCGTCCCGGTGGCGAGCGTCGTTCGTACGGTGACCGTGAGGGTGGCCAGCGGCCGCCGTTCAACCGCGATGACCGTCCCGGTGGTCAGCGGCCGCCGTTCAATCGCGATGACCGTTCCGGTGGGGAGCGTCGTCCGTTCAATCGCGATGACCGTCCTGGTGGTGAGCGTCGTTCGTACGGCGATCGTGACCAGGCGCGTGGTCAGTATGGTTCGCGGGATCGGGGTGAGCGGCCGCCGTTCAACCGCGATGACCGTTCCGGTGGTCAGCGGCCGCCGTTCAACCGTGATGACCGTTCCGGTGGGGAGCGTCGTCCGTTCAATCGCGATGACCGTCCCGGTGGCGAGCGTCGTTCGTACGGTGACCGTCCCGGTGGTCAGCGGCCGCCGTTCAATCGTGAGGGTGGTCAGCGGCCGCCGTTCAATCGCGATGACCGTTCCGGTGGGGAGCGTCGTCCGTTCAACCGCGATGACCGTCCTGGTGGTGAGCGTCGTTCGTACGGCGATCGTGACCAGGCGCGTGGTCAGTATGGTTCGCGGGATCGGGGTGAGCGGCCGCCGTTCAACCGCGACGACCGTTCCGGTGGTCAGCGGCCGCCGTTCAACCGTGATGACCGTTCCGGTGGGTATCGGGACAGTCGTGGTGGGGAGCGTCGTTCGTACGGTGACCGTGAGGGTGGTCAGCGGCCGCCGTTCAACCGCGATGACCGTTCTGGTGGCCGGCCTTTCGCTGCCCGCGACGGTGGATTCCGCGGCGAGGGCGAAGGATCTCGCACCCGTTACAGCCGGGACGACCAGCCGGTCGGCCGTGACGAGGCTCCGAGCAGGGAGCGCGAGGAACTGCCTCCCCTCGCTCCGGACATCACCGCGGAGGAGCTTGACAAGGAGATCAGGGAAGAGCTGCGTTCCCTCCCGCTCGATCTCGCCGATCTGATCTCTCGCCACCTGGTGGCGGCGGAGCGGGCCCTTGGCGAGGACGACGCCGAGCAGGCTTACGAGCACACCAAGGTGGCCCGTCGCTTCGCGGCCCGGATCGGTGTGATCCGTGAGGCCGTCGGTATCGCGGCCTACCATGCCGGGCACTTCGCTGAGGCGCTGAGCGATCTACGCGCGGCGCGTCGTATGACGGGCTCCGATTCCTTCCTGCCGATCATGGCGGATTGTGAGCGTGGCCTCGGCCGTCCGGAGCGCGCTCTCGACCTCGTTCGTTCCAAGGAGGCCGAGCGCCTCGACCGGATGGGCAAGATCGAGCTCGCCATCGTGGAATCCGGCGCTCGCCGGGACCTTGGTCAGAAGGACGCCGCGGTCATCACCCTGCAGCGTCTGCCGGAACTGCGCGACACCCGTCCGCAGCCCTGGTCGGCCCGTCTCGCCTTCGCCTACGCCGACGCCCTGGCCGATGCCGGTCATGAGGAGCCCGCCACCGAGTGGTTCGGTCGCGCCATGGCTTTCGACGAGGACGGAGAGACCGACGCGGCCGAGCGCTATGCGGAGCTGACCGGCGCCGTCATCGAGGACCTCGAAGAGGATGACGAGGACGTCGACGGTGAGCTCAGCGCCGACGGCGATGAGGACGCCGAGGACTTCGACATCGAGAATGTCGACGACGAACTCGACGTCGATGAGGACCCCGAAGACGAGGACCTCGAGGGCGACGCCGATATCAGGATCGATGATGTCGCGACTCTCGACGCCGAGATCGAAGCCGAGGATGTCCTCGACGAGGACAAGCTCATTCTCGGCCGTGCCGGCGAAGACGAGGATCTCGCCGCCGAGGACAAGCCCGAGAAGGTCGAGACCGGTGTCGGCCCGGCCTTCATCGAGCCCGACTTCGGTGACATTCTCGATGACTCCTCTGACGACACCGCTGATGAGGACAAGGCCAACAAGAAGTGACCTGTTCTGTCCCGGGTGGATTGACGCGTCCACCCGGGACAGGGGCGCTCTACGGCTGGACCCGGTCCAGCCAGTGAAGAATGCCGGCCACGTTGGACGGGGCGCCGCTGAGGAGCTCGAACTGCTCGGCGGTCGCGTCGTCGGCCTTCAACGCCGCGTAACGTTCCCGGGTGCGCTCTTTGACCATCGCCACCGCGTGGTCCAGATCCATGCCTTCCGAGTGTGCTTGGCGGGTCAGCTCGACCCAGACGCGCAGTTCCTCCGCCGAGCGTCCCAGGATCTCCTCTACGTCTGTGACCGGCCCGTAGTGGCTGAACAGCAGCCGCTGCGGACCAAGTGCTTCGAACAGCGCGACCGAGTCCAGCGCGGTCTGCAGGTCGAAGTCCGGCGGTGGGGTGGCGGGGCGTAGGTCACCCGTCTGCGGGAAGTAGACCCCGGCGGCGTCACCGACGTAGAGGTCGCCGGTGCCCGAGTCGATCAGTCCCACGTGGTGCTTGGCATGGCCGGGAGAGTAATGGCTGTCCAGCGTGCGCCCGTTACCGAGATCGATGACTCCGGTGTCGCCGAGCGCCCGGATCCGCGAAGCCTCCGTGGGTGATAACTCGCCGAACAGGGTGTCCAGCATGTCACCCCATACGCTTCGGGCACTGGCCATCAACCGGGACGGGTCGGCGAGGTGTCGTGCCCCCTTCTCGTGGACCACGATATCCGCTTGCGGGTAGAACCCGGCGATGTCCCCGACCCCGCCCGCATGGTCCAGATGGATGTGTGTGACGACGACCGTGGCGAGATCGTTCGGGCCGACGCCCAGTGAGGTCAGGGCGTCGCGAACGATGGGGGCGGAGGTGGAGGTGCCTGTCTCCACCAGGCAAGGTCGATCGCCCAGGATCAGGTACCCCGCGGTGATGCCGGCGTATCCGGCCATTCTCGTGTCGATCTCATAGACGTCTCCGCCGAGAGCGGTGATGTTGTCCACATGCCACCTCAGAACTGGAACGGGCATCCCCAGAATGGTGTTCAAGCCATCCCGGCACAGCTCACATCGTAAAGAGTCGACTTCGATCGGCAGAGATCGAAGGAGGATTCGATGGATCGCAACGAGGTCATTCTGGTGGGCCGTCTGCCCGAAACGGCGCGGATCAGATCGCTGCAGAGCGGGAGCACGCTCGGTGCCTGGCGGTTGATCGTCCGGCGGCAGCAGCGCGGCCGGGGGACGCGGGTGGACACCATCCCGTGCGTGTCCTTTGAGCCCGAGGTCACCGTGGCCGTGGCCGACTGGTTGCCTGACGACATGGTGGAGGTGGTCGGCTCCCTGCGGCGTCGATGGTGGGGAAGCGAAGGGGCCAAATCATCCGGTTACGAAGTCGAGGTCCGCTCAGCCAGACGCCTCGAACGCCGGATCACCACAGTCCTGCCCGGCGATGAGAGCACGCCGGCTCAGCCACCCGCCCCGCCCAGATCGGTGCGCTCGCTCGTACGCGCCGGGACCGCCTCGGTTAGGAGGGCTGGTTCCGATCCGGTGGTGAAGGAAGAGCCGACCGGGCCCGTTGACCCGGAGCCGGCCCGCATCGTCGAGGAAGCCGCGGAGGAAACTGTGGGCACAGCGCCGATATCTGTCCGGCGCTCTGTGGAGGCCCCGTCTCTGAGATAACCGCTCCACCCACGATTTCCTCGATCGAGGCCTGCAAGCGCACGGCTATGCCTGTGATCGCACGGCTAAGCCTGTGAGCACCCGGCTAAGAGGGAGAGTCCGTCTCCGGCGGATCAGTCGAAGGCGAATGTGCGCAAGACCAGTCCGGTGCGGGGCTTGGGACCGAAGGAGGTGGACTTACGCGGAACCCGTTCCTCCTGGGCCGCGACCGCGAGCACGTCGTCGACCGTCAAAGGGTTCAGCAGCACCGCGGTTCCTCCCGACTCACTTGCGAGCCGTACCGCCGCCTCCGGGTCGTGGTGCACGATGCGCACCGTCTGCTCGTCGTCGACCCTCCCCCACACCTTCGGAAGGAGGAACTCCGAAAGGACGGAGGTGTTCAGCGCACGCCATCGTGCGGATCGGTTGGCGGGCATGGCCTGCTCGACCTGACCTGGGTCCGGGTCGGTGAGGAGGTAGGACTGGGTTCCGGCGGACAGCAGGTAGGCCGGTTCGGTGGCGTTCCGCAACGCGGTCAGTCCTTCGGCCAGGTCCGCGTGCCGGTGCACCTGCCAGGCCCCCTCCGCCCTCATCAGGGCCTCCTCCAGCGGCAGTCCCGGGATGACCCGGTGGATGGCCTTCAGATTCGGCGGATAGGAGGTGGAATCCACCAGGAGTGCCAAACCGAAATCCCAGGGGCCCGGCTTCGGCCGTCCGGTCGTGCTCGTGCCGTCCGTGCCGTCCGTGCCGTCCATGGTGCCTGTACCGTGGTGCTCCTGCCGGAGAGCGTGGTGTTCGCGCTGGAGGGTGAGATAGGTGGCGTAGCGGTGGTGGCCGTCGGCGATGAGGGCCTGACGGGCGCGGAGATCGGCGTCGAGGGCGGTGAGCTCGTCGGGATCGGTGATGGCCCACAACCGGTGCCTGACCCCGTCACGGGTCTGCGCCTCGGCCAGTGGCGGGCGGGAGGCGGCGACTCGGTCCACGAGAAGGGTCGCGGTACCGCCATCGCCGTCGTAGAGCAGGAATATGGGCTCTAGATTGGCCTCGGTCGTGCGCATGAGGGCCAGCCGGTCGGCGACCGGCCCGGGCATGACGTCCTCGTGAGGGAGGATGACCTGCTGCTCCGGGCCGGCCAGACCCACGTCGCCGATGAGACCGCGCTGCAGGATCCCCGGACCGCTCTGCTCGTAGACGTAGACGGCGGGTGTCTCGTCGGGGGCGAGCACACCATGGGAGAGCCAGGCCCGAAGGGTCTCCCGCGCCTGGGCGTACCGATGGTGATCGGCGCCGGGAAGGATCAGGCGCACCACGTTGTTCGGATGGGAGTCGAGCAAGTCTCGCACGGCGGATTCGTCGATCAGGTCGTAGGGCGGAGAGGTCACCTTGGCCAGATCGTCGATCGTGAACCGTACGCCGCGAAACGGGCGTAGCACGAGCCCGTCCGGTACCGGCAGTTCAGGATTCGCCATAAGGGGCATGCTGCCATAAAGGCCTGAAACGTCCAGGGGCCGCTCCGACGGTGCGGCGGTGCTCGGGCGGCCGTCAGGAAATCGGTCAGATCTGTCGTCTGTCGATGAAGGAGGCCTCACGTATGGTCCAAGGACGTAGCGGTCCGTCTGATTCCCCCAGCCCCGAGACGGGCGCTCCGGCCGGGGACGTCTATGACTGGTTCCAACGAGGAATGAAACTGCTGGCCGAGGGGAGTCCGGCGGCGGCTGTCGCGCTGCTGGAGCGCGCCGCCGACGCCGAGCCGGAATCGCGGAGTATTCGAGAGGCGCTCGCCCGTGCCCAGTTCAACTCCCGGCAGTATGCCGATGCCGTCGACAGTTTCCGCTGGATCGTCGATGCCAATCCGACCGAGGACTACGCCTATTTCGGACTCGGTCTCGCGCTGTGGCGCACCGGTGACATGGAAGGAGCCCAGGAACCTCTGGCCATCGCCGCAGCGATGCGTCCCGACCAGCGACACTACGTTTCGGCGCTGAAAAGCGTCCGCGCCACCTTACGCGCCCGCCGGAGGTGATCCCCGTGGGTGGTGGAATGGGCACGTGGACACACAGACGCTGATCGATCCGTACGACACGCTCCTGCTCGACCTCGACGGGGTGGTGTATCTCGGGCGCGATGCCGTACCCGAAGCCCCGGAGTCGCTGCGCGAGGCGGCGGAGCGTGGCGTACGGCTCGCCTACGTCACCAACAACGCCTCGCGAACCCCGGGCGCGATCGCCGAGCATCTGAGCGCTCTGGGGGCTCCGGCGACTCCTGAAGACGTGGTCACCTCGGCCCAGGCCGCTGCGCGGCTGGTGGCCGAACGGGTGGAGCCGGGCGCGGCGGTGCTGGTGGTCGGGGGGATGGGGCTGCGCAGCGCCCTGCGTGCGCACGGTCTGCGTCCGGTCAGCACCGCCATGGACGACCCGGTCGCGGTGGTGCAGGGCATCGCACCCGGCCTGTCCTATGGCCTGCTGTCGGAGGGCACGCTTGCCGTGCGGCAGGGAGCGCTGTTCGTGGCGGCCAATGCCGACTCGACCATGCCGACCGGCCGGGGCGAACTGCCCGGAAACGGCGCGATGACCCGGGTGATCGCTACAGCGAGCGGCGTGGAGCCGATCGTGGCGGGTAAACCCGAGCCACCGCTGCACCGCGAGTCGATGCTGAGGACCGGGTCGAAACGGCCACTGGTGGTCGGTGACCGCCTCGACACCGACATCGAGGGGGCCACCAACGCCGGAGTGGACAGCCTGCTGGTGCTCACCGGCGTGGCGACCCCTCTTGATCTGCTGACCGCCGGTCTCCGGCACCGGCCCACCTATGTCGCCGCCGATCTGTCGGCCCTGCATCGGCCCTACCCCCGGGTGGGGAAGGGCGGAGGCGGATGGGCCTGCGAGGGGTGGACCGCCCGCTGGGAGGACGGGCGTCTCCGTCTCGAAGGGCATGGTGATCCACTCGACGGGCTCCGGGCGGCTTGCGCCGCCACGTGGGAGGCCGCAGGGGAGGGGCAGGCGGACGAGGACGCGGTGAAGGCCGTGCTCGGCTCCTCGCTCTTCGGTCACGCGTCCACCGAGTAGCTTCCGGCTACGCGTCCACCGAGTGGCTCCGGCTACGCGTCCCCGAATAACTTCCGGCCACACACACGTCCCCGAACGGTTTCCGATCATCCGTCCTCCGACCGGTTTCGGTCACGCATCGCCCGGACACGGGTCGGGTCACGCGTTCTCCCCCGGCAGCCCACACGCCTTCGGGAGAACGCGATATCACTCTCCGTTCACTCTCCGGAGCCGGACCCTTTCCAGAAGTCCCAGAAGTCACAGGAGTTTGCGGAGACGGAGAAGGTCACCGAAGCTGGCGTCGATCTTGACCCGGCCGCTGAACACGGCGCGTCCCATGTCGAGCTCGCCGTTGACCAGGGCGACCAGGTCGTCGCTGCCGATGGTCAGCTTCACCTCGGCGGGCCTGCCGTCGGAGGGAGGCGAATCATCGAAGGGACCGAGGCCGCCGTGGTGGATACGGCCGTAGAAGGTGACGTCGAGATCGCGGATGTGACAGCTGATGCTGCGCTCGACCACGTGCCTGCTGCGACTCTCCTGGTCAACCTCGTCGAACTGCTCGCCGAGTTTGCGTAGTGCCACCCGGCACTCGTCGACGGTCGCCATCGCGCGGCGCTCCCTTCTGTTCGGACCGGGCTGTTCGGCCCGGCCCGAATCTCTCGAACCTACGGACGGTAGCGTTCCACATGAATGGAACCCGCGATCCGGCACATGGGGGATGCGCCGGAGGAAAGGAGGCCTCTGCCATGGCGTTCGAAGCACTGCGGGGGTACGTGCAGGCGGCTACCGGTCTCACGGAAATGACAACGAGCAAAGCCCGCACGCTGGTTCGCGAATTGCTTGCTTCTGGAGAAACCGGTCTTTCCCAAATGTCTGACCAGGTGGACCGGATGGCCAAGGAACTCGTCGCGACGGGAAAGGCCAACCGCGGCCAGCTCGACGAGCTCATCACCTCGGAGGTGAGCCGTCTGCTCGGCGCGCTCGACCTGGTTCGCAGTGCGGACGTCGACCGGTTGCGGGCGCGGGTGGGGGAGCTGGAGGCCAAACTCGCCGCCGTCGAGGAAGCGCTGGAAAAGGTCTCCGCGACGCCGAGCCGTACCGCCGCGAAGGGCGGCTCGCCGCAGAAGGCCGGCAAGAGCACGACGGGGGCGAGGAAGGCGACCGCCAAGGCCGCGGGGAAGGACGCCGAGGCGACGAGCGCCGCGGCTTCCGATACGGTCAAGGCGTCCACGGGTAAGGCGGCTCGCACGCCGCGTTCCCGTTCGACCACCAAGACGGCGAAGAGCACCTCCGGAGGGGGCGCATGACGGACCTGCCGGAAGAGACCGGTGAGGAGCGGGTCGACACCGCGCTGGGCGGCCTCGCCCGGCTCGGCGCGATGCCCGTCTCGGCGCACGTGAGCGTGTTCGAGGAGGTGTTCACCGGGTTGGAGCAGGCGCTCGCCTCGGTGGACGGCATCCCGGACCGGCAGCGGTGAGCCGGCGGGTACGTCTCGACAGCGAGCTCGTCCGCCGGAAACTGGCCCGTTCCCGGGAGCAGGCGGCCCAGCTCATCGAGGCGGGACGGGTGAGCGTCGGCGGCCGGCAGGCGGCCAAGCCCGCGACCCAGGTGGACACCGCCTCCGCCATCGTGGTCACCGAGGCCTCCGAGGGTCCCGACTACGTCTCGCGAGGGGCGCACAAGCTCCTGGGCGCGCTGGAGGCCTTCGGCCCCCGCGGCCTGACCGTCGCGGGTCGGCGCTGCCTGGACGCCGGCGCCTCGACGGGGGGGTTCACCGACGTGCTGCTGCGCAACGACGCGGCGCACGTGCTCGCCGTCGACGTCGGATACGGCCAGCTCGCCTGGTCGCTGCGCACCGACGAGCGGGTGACGGTCATGGAACGGGTCAACGTCAGGGACCTGACACCCGACATGGTGGGACAGGCGCCCACGCTGGTCGTCGGCGACCTGTCTTTCATCTCGCTGCGCCTGGTGCTGCCCGCCCTGACGCGGTGCGCCGCCGAGCGGGCCGACTTCGCGATGCTGGTCAAACCGCAGTTCGAGGTCGGAAAGGAGCGGGTCGGCGCCGGCGGGGTCGTCCGCGATCCCGCACTTCGGGCGCAGGCCGTGCAGGATGTGGCTGAAACCGCGCAAACACTCGGTCTGATCGTGCGGGGCGTCACCGCGAGTCCCCTGCCGGGTCCCTCGGGCAACGTGGAGTACGTCATCTGGCTGGGCAAGGGCGAAGGCGCGCCGCCGGTCGCGGACCTCGGCGCCGAGATCGAACGCGCGGTGGCAGAAGGCCCCCAGTAGTGGTTATCCCCCGAAAGAGTGGAACATGACTACAAAGCGCACCGTGCTGGTCACCGCCCATACCGGGCGGGGGGCGGCCGTCGACACCGCTCGAGTGGTGATCGGCCGGCTGCTGGACGCGGGGCTGACCGTGCGCATCCTCAACGCGGAGGCCGACGCCATCGCGTGCGCGGGCGCCGACGTGGTGCCCGCGGGCGCGGAGGCGGTGCAGGACGCCGAGATGATGATCGTGCTGGGCGGTGACGGCAGCCTGCTGCGGGCCGCCGAGTTCGCCCGCCCGGCGGGGGTGCCGCTGCTGGGGGTCAACCTCGGGCACGTCGGTTTCCTGGCCGAGGCGGAGGTGGAGGATCTGGCGGTCACGGTGGACTGCGTGGTCGAGGGCCGCTACGACGTGGAGGAGCGGATGACCATCGAGGTCACCGCCCGCCTCAACGGGCAGCTGTTGGCCGACACCTGGGCGCTCAACGAGGCCACCGTGGAGAAGAACGACCGGATGCTCGAGGTGGTCGCCGAGATCGACGGGCGTCCTCTGTCGCGCTGGGGATGCGACGGGGTCATCTGCGCCACGCCGACCGGTTCCACGGCCTATGCGTTCTCGGCCGGCGGTCCGGTGGTCTGGCCGGAGGTGGAGGCGCTGCTGTTGGTGCCGATCAGCGCTCACGCGCTGTTCGCGCGGCCGTTGGTGATCTCCCCGCGCTCCACGCTGGCGCTGGAGGTTCAACCCGACACGGCCGGGGCGGTGCTGTGGTGCGACGGCCGCCGCCGGTTCGACCTGCCCGCCGGCGCGCGGATCGAGGTCCGCAGGGGTGAGGTGCCGGTACGGCTGGCGCGGCTGCACGGTCTGGAGGACACCGGGGCGCCGTTCACCGACAGGCTGGTCGCCAAATTCGACCTCCCCGTGCAGGGGTGGCGCGGCCGGGTAAGGCCGTAGCGCGTCCGGGCGGTTCCCGTCGCGAGCGCGTAGGATCGTGCCCGCGCACCGCACTGATGTTCGGTGAATTCGATGTGACGGGAGGGACCAGTGCGACCCAGGGTCGAGGAGGTCCGCATCCAAGGGCTCGGTGTGATCGACGAGGCCGTCCTGGTGCTGTCGCCGGGATTCACCGTGCTCACGGGCGAGACCGGTGCGGGCAAGACCATGGTGGTGACCGGTCTGGGGCTGCTGTTCGGCGGCAGGGCCGACCCCGCCCGGGTCCGTCCCGGCTCGGACAAGGCCACCGTCGAGGGCACGCTCGTGATCGACCCGGCGGGCCGGGTGGCCCAGCAGGTTCAGGACGTGGGCGGTGAGATCGAGGACGGCGAGTTGATCATCTCGCGGACGGTCTCCGCCGAGGGCCGTAGCCGGGCCTGGCTGGGCGGCCGCACCGTTCCGGTGGGCACGCTCACCTACCTCGCTGAGGATCTGGTGGCCGTGCACGGCCAGATGGACCAGCAGCGGCTGCTCCAGCCCGGCCGTCAACGGGCCGCCCTCGACCGCTACGCGGGCGAGGAGCTGGTCAAGCCGCTGCGCGCCTACGAGCACGCCTACAAACGTCACAGGCAGGTCGCCGATCAGCTGACCGAGCTCACCGCCAGGGCCCGCGAGCGGGCTCAGGAGGCCGACCTGCTCAGGTTCGGGCTCGACGAGGTCGAGAAGGCCGATCCCAAGCCGGGTGAGGACGCCGAGCTCCGTGAGGAGGTGGAGCGGCTCTCGCACGCCGACTCTCTCAGGAACGCGGCGGAGACGGCGCACCGGGCGCTGCTCGGTGATCCCATGTCCAGCGAGCAGGCCATGCAGGACGCCGTCACCCTGGTAGGCCAGGCCCGCACGGCCGTCGAGGCGGTGCGGGAGTTCGACCCCGTGCTGGGCGGCATCGCCGACCGGCTCGCGGAGGCGGGTTATCTCATCTCCGACGTCGCCACCGAGCTGGCCGCCTACGCCGAGTCCGTCGAGGCCGACCCGGTCCGGCTGTCGGTGGTGCAGGAGCGTCAGGCCGTGCTCGCCCACCTCGTCCGCAAGTACGGCGAGGACACCGGTGTGGTGCTCGCCTGGGCCGCCCAGGCGGCGCAGCGCGTCACCGAGCTCGAAGGCGACGACGAGCGGATCGGCGAGCTCACCCGGGAGCACGAGGAGCTCACCGGACGCCTCACCGAGCTGGCCGCCGAGCTGACCCGGATCCGGGCCGCGGCGGCCGAACGGTTCGGGCGGGCCGTCACCGAGGAGCTCGCCGCGCTGGCCATGCCGCACGCCCGGGTGGTGGTCACCATCACGGCCGCCGACGACTTCGGCCCGCACGGCGTCGACGAGGTCGAGCTACGGATGTCCCCGCACCCGGCCTCCCCGCCCCTGCCGCTCAACAAGGGTGCCTCCGGCGGTGAGCTCAGCCGGGTGATGCTCGCCATCGAGGTCGTGTTCGCCGGCGCCGACCCGGTGCCGACGTTCGTGTTCGACGAGGTCGACGCGGGCGTGGGCGGCAAGGCCGCGGTCGAGATCGGCCGGCGGCTGGCACGGCTGGCTCGCACCGCGCAGGTGATAGTCGTCACTCACCTGCCCCAGGTGGCGGCCTTCGCCGACCAGCATCTGGTCGTGGAGAAGGCCGACGACGGCAGTGTGGTGCGCAGCGGTGTGGTCGCGCTGGACAAGGACGGCCGGGCACGGGAGCTTTCCCGTATGCTCGCGGGCCTTGAGGACTCCGAGCTGGGCCGCGCGCATGCGGAGGAGCTTCTCGCGATTGCGGCTGCGGACAAGGCGTAATGCTGTGGACAAGACGTAAATAAGGACTGTTTTCAAAGTCTCGGGGGAGCAGAAGCGCGTGGGAATCTTCTGTGACGAATCTGGCATGCCGTCGGGGGTTTGGCTTTCCTGGTCATTCGCTCTGGCAGGATGGTCGTGATGAAGGTGCCGATTGACGAGCTTCAGAGCAGGCTCACCGGTTACCTCCGCCGCAGGAAGGTCACGGACCTTCCCGGGGTGACGGCAGTGGCGAGAATCGATCGGCGGACCAAGGGGCTGACCAAACGCCTCCGGGCCGGAGAAATCGCGATTATCGATCACGTTGACGTCGACCGGGTGAGCGCGGAGGCGCTTGTCGCGTGCGGCGCGGCGAGTGTGGTCAACGTCGCCGCGGGCATCAGCGGTCGTTACCCCAACCTGGGCCCCCAGATCATCGTCGAGGCCGGGGTGTCGTTCATCGACAACGCCAGCCCCGAGCTGTTCGAGCGGATCAAGGACGGCGACCTGGTGCGGGTGCACGAGGGGGCCGTCTATCTCGACGACGAGGTGGTCGGCAAGGGCGATGTGCAGACGGCCGACTCCATCGAGGCCGCGATGGTCGAGGCGCGGGCCGGGCTGACCGTTCAGATCGAGGCGTTCGCGGCGAACACCATGGAATACGTCCGGCGCGAGCGTGACCTGCTCATCGACGGTGTCGGCGTGCCCGACATCCGGACGGTCATGGAGGGGCGGCATGTCCTGATCGTGGTGCGCGGCTACCACTACAAGGAAGACATCGCCGCCCTGCGTCCCTACATCCGCGAATACCGCCCGATCATGATCGGAGTGGACGGCGGCGCCGACGCGCTCATCGAGGCCGGTTACGTGCCCGACATCATCGTCGGCGACTTCGACTCGGTCTCCACCAAGGCCCTCACCTGCGGCGCCGAGCTGGTCGTGCACGCCTACCGCGACGGCAGGGCGCCGGGTCTGGAGCGGGTCGAGCAGCTCGGCCGCGACGCCGTGGTCTTCCCGGCGATCGGCACCAGCGAGGACATCGCGATGCTGCTCGCCGACGACAAGGGCGCCGACCTGATCGTCGCCGTCGGCACCCACGCGACCCTGGTGGAGTTTCTCGACAAGGGCCGTTCCGGCATGGCCAGCACTTTCCTCACCCGGCTCCGGGTGGGCAGCAAACTCGTCGACGCCAAGGGCGTCAGCCGGCTCTACCGCAGCCGGATCTCCACCCCGTCCCTGCTCCTGCTCGTCGCCACGACGCTGATCACCATGGGGGTGGCGATCATCGTCTCCCCGGTGGGCAAGATCTGGCTGGACAGTGTCCGCGACGTCTGGAACGGCTTCATCTTCTGGCTGGTCGGACTCTTCTCGTGATCGATTTCCGCTATCACCTCGTCTCCATCGTCGCGATCTTCCTCGCGTTGTCCGTCGGCATCGTGCTGGGCACCAGCTTTCTGGAGGATCCCGTCATCAAGGCGACCGAGAGCCTCGCCAACCAGCTTCGCGTGGGAAACAACGAGCTCCGCACCGAGCTCGAGGCCCTGCAGAGCCGCGAGACGGGCAACGACGCCTTCGTCACCGCCGGCACGCCCCGCCTCGTCCAGGACGCGCTCGCGACCGAGCGCGTCGTGATCGTGGAGGCCCCCGGGGCCACCGCGGGCATGCGCGAGGCGGCCCAGCAGGTGATCGCCGAGTCGGGGGCGACCGTCACCAACAGGATCACCCTCACCGACAGATACGTCGACCCCAGCCGTTCGGCCGCCATCGACAAGCTGGTCACCGAGGCCAAGCCCGTCGACATGACCTTCCCCGTCGAGGGCACGGCCTACGACAAGGCGGCCGCGCTGCTCGCCAGCGCGATCGTGACCAGTGACCCCGCGCAGGTAGGCAAGGTGAACCCGGCAGCGGCCGGGATCCTCGATGCCTTCCAGCGCGGTGGCCTGCTCACCGTCACCGACCAGCCCGCCAAGCGCGCCGACCTGGCCGTGCTGATCGCTCCCACAGAGCCCTTCACCGGCGACGGCGCCCCTCAGCAGGTGAGCGCGATCGTGTCGATGGCCATCGGCCTGGACGAGGGCAGCCGGGGAGCCGTGCTGGCCGGCACCCTGGCCAGTACCACCTCCGGCGGCGCCATCGCCGCGCTGCGCGAGGACACCGCCGCCGCCGAGAAGATCTCCAGCGTCGACAACCTCGATATGCCCGCGGGCCGGATCGTGGTGGTCTACGCTCTGCGGGAGCAATTGTCCGGGGTCGCCGGGCAGTACGGCATCGGCCCTGGCGTCTCGGGCATCGAGCCCAGCGCGCCCCCCGCCCCCACGGCCACCTCCGGAGGATGACCCGATGGCCCGTCGTGCTTTTCTCGGTGCCCTGGCCGGCGCCTTTCTCGGTGCGGCGGCCGCCCGCGCCGCCTACGCCGCCTTCACCCGCAGACCGCCGGTCGGCGACGCGGAGACCTGGAACCGGACCAACCACCGAGGCGAGCCGATCACCCTGCTGGAGGGGCCGGCCTTCGTGGCGGGCGCCGGCACGGCCGCCGCGGTGCTGCCGGGGCTTCCGGCCAGGATCCGCGCGGCCGTCCTGCTGGCCGTGGCCGGCAGCGGCGGTCTCGGCGCCTACGACGACCTGTACGGTGCGACGTCCTCCAAGGGTTTCAAGGGCCACCTGAGCGCTCTCGGCAAGGGCGAGGTCACCAGCGGCGCCGTGAAGATCATGGGCATCGGCGTGACCGGGCTGGCCGCCGCCGCCCTGACCTCCCGGGGGCCCGTCGACACGATGGTCAACGGCGCGCTGGTCGCCGGCGGCGCCAACCTGGCCAACCTCTTCGACCTGCGTCCGGGCCGCGCCGTCAAAGTCGGCCTGCTCAGCGGCACACCCCTGCTCATCGCGGCTTTGCGCCGAGAGGCCCCGGTTCCGGCCACCCTGGCGGCGCTGCCGATCGGCGCCGCCGTCGCGCTGCTGCCCGAAGACCTCGGCGAGCGTGCGATGCTGGGTGATGCGGGAGCGAACGCGCTGGGCGCGTTGCTCGGCCTGGCCGCCTCCCTCACCCTCGGTCGCCCCGGCCGCCTGGCCGTACTCGGCACCGTGATCGCGCTGACCGCGGCCTCGGAGAAGATCAGCTTCACCAGGGTCATCGCCGGTAATCCCGTGCTCAACCGCATCGACATGCTCGGCCGTCGTCCCGTGGAGCAGGCGCCCACCGGCCGATGACCAAGAAGATCGGGCAGGGGGTCGCCGGGGCGGCGCTCCTCATCGGGATCGTGACCGTGGCGGCCCGGCTGGTGGGGTTCGGCCGCTATCTCGTCCAGTCGCAGACCGTCGGCAACCTCTGTCTGAGCACCGCCTACAACACCGCCAACTATGTCCCGAACATCGTCTTCGAGCTGGTGGCCGGTGGCGCGCTGGCCGGGATGGTGGTGCCGGTGCTGGCCTCGGCGGCCTCCCGGGCCGGGGACGACCCCGAGGCCAGGGCGGAGGTCGGCTGGACCACATCGGCCCTGCTCACCTGGGTGATGCTCGCCCTGGTGCCGCTGACCCTGCTCATCGCCGCGTTCGCCGGGCCGATCGTCACGCTGCTGATCGGCAACCCCGGCGAGTGCGACGTGGCCGAGGTCATCGGCGCGGGCACGAGCATGCTCGTCGTGTTCGCCCCCCGCATGGTCTTCTTCGGCGTGGCGGTGGTCCTGTACGGCGTGCTCCAGGCTCACCGGCGGTTCCTGGGGCCCACCCTGGCACCGCTGGTCTCCAGCCTGCTCATCGTCGCCTCCTATCTGGTGTTCGAGCCGGTCGGCAACGGGGCCGCGACGAAGCTGTCGAACCTCACGACGGCGGGGCAGCTGACGCTCTCCCTCGGCGCCACCGTCGCCGCCGCGGCGATGGTGGTCACCGTGGTCGGCCCGGTGGCCCGGCTCAGGCTGAGACTGCGGCCCTCGCTGTCCTTTCCCCCCGGTGTCGCGGTCCGGGCGCGACAGCTCGCCACCGCCGGGGTGGCCGTGCTCATCGCCCAGCAGGTCGCGCTGACCGTCGTGGTCCGCCTGGCCAACGATCTGGGCGGGGCGGGGGCGGCGGGGATCTACACCTACGCATGGGCGCTGTATCAGCTTCCCTTCGCGGTGCTCGTGGTGCCGATCGCCACCAGCTCGTTCCCGGTGCTGTCGGCCCGTGCCGCCGACGGCGACCGGGCCGGGTTCGACGGCCTGGCGTCCTCCACCACCCGCGCGATCCTGTTGGTGACGGGTCTGGCGGCGGGGGTGATGGTGGCGGTCGCCGGCCCCGTGTCCCGGGTGTTCCTGGAGGGCACGCCGGGCGGTGACCCCGAGGAGATGGCCAGGGCCGTCGCGCTGTTCGCGCCCGGCCTGGCGGGTTACGCGCTGATGCTCCACCTCGCGCGGGTGCTGTACGCCCGCGGCCGGGGCAGGTCCGCGGCGGTCGCCTCGGTGGCGGGCTGGGGCGTCGCGTTGGTGGCCCAGATCCTGCTGGCCCGTGCCGCGCAGGCCCCCGCGGACGTCGTGGGGCAGCTCGCCCTGGGCAGCACGGTCGGCATGACCGCCGGCGGGGCGCTGCTGGTGCTCGCCGTTCTCCGGGGCGCCGGCGCGGCGTCGCTGGAGGGGATGTGGCGGGCGCTGCCGGCCGCGGTGCTCGGCGGGATCGCCGCCTGCGGGGCCGGGCTGGCCGTCGTAGCGGCCTTCGGCGAGGTGTCACGGTGGATGTGCGTGGTGGTCGGGGCGGGGGCCGCGGTGGCGGGCTCGATGGCGTTCGCGGCGGTGGCCGCGTTGATCGACGGGCCGGACGCCCGGATGCTGCTGGAACGCTTCGGACGGGCGTCCATTCCAGGAGGGAGGCGTTGACGGTGGCCGATTCGGGCTCACGACTGGCGTTCGTGCTGGGGACCAGCGCGGGCGGGGTCGGGCGACATGTGGCGATGCTGGCCGACGGGCTGGTGCGCAGGGGACATCAGGTGGTCGTGGCCGGGCCGCCGGACACCGAGGAGGTCTTCGGGTTCGGCCGGCTCGGGGCGCGGTTCCTGCCGGTCCCGATCGCCGACCGGCCTCGCCCGCTGAACGACCTGCGAGCGGTGCGGGCGCTCAGAGCGCTGCGCGGGGCGCACGCCGTACACGCGCATGGGCTGCGGGCCGGGGCGCTGGCCGGGCTCGCCCTCCTCGGCACCCGCACCGGCCTGGTGGTGACCCTGCACAACGCCGCCACCGCGGGCGGCGCGATCGGCGCCGTCCACGGCGTCCTCGAACGGATCGTCGCCCGCCGCGCCGACCGGGTCCTGGTGGTCTCCCCTGACCTGGGGGAGCGGATGGCCGCTCTGGGCGCCGGTCGGGTCGAGGCGGCCGTCGTCCCCGCGCCAGCGTTGCCGCCCTCCGGGCGCGGGGCGCAGGAGGTGCGTGCCGAGCTCGGCACGCAGGACCGGCCCGTCTTGCTGACGATCGCCAGGCTCGCCCAGCAGAAGGGTCTGGAGACGCTGCTCGACGTGGCGGCCGGGTTCGGCTCCGGCCGGGCGTCCGGCGAATCCGCGACGCGGGCGGTGTTCCTGGTGGCCGGCGACGGGCCGTTGCGCGGGCGACTCCAGGAACGCATCGACCGGGAGGATCTGCCGGTGCGGCTGCTGGGCGAGCGGGGCGATGTCGGTGATCTGCTCGGGGTCGCGCGGGCCCTGCTGGTGCCCAGCCGCTGGGAGGGGCAGCCGCTCAGCGTGCAGGAGGCCCTGCGGGCGGGGACGCCGGTGATCGCCACCGCGGTGGGCGGCGTCCCGTCGATGGTGGGCGAGGCGGGGTTGCTGGTGCCGTACGGGGACGTCGCCGCGATGCGCGAGGCGGTGGAGAGGGTGCTCGCCGACGATGATCTCGCCGGGGCTCTGGCCGAGGCGGCCGCCCGCCGGGGCGGCGAACTGCCGGGACCGCAGCAGGCTCTGGAGGCCGTACTGGCGGTCTACGGCGGCATCTCGCGGGTGCGCTGAGGGGCGGAACATCCGGCTGTGCCTGATTGTTGGATTAGGCGCAGCCGAGCCTCACATCTATACTGGCTTGGTTAGGGGGGGAGTATCCCTTCGTGACAGTCTCGTCATCACGGTGCTGCCTCGCTCCACGAGGCCCCCGGGGCTGTCGGTCCGCGCTGGTTTTCCCTGGTTTCCGCGGGCGGGAGAGACCTCCGGCAGTCAGTCATGCACGCCGCCGGAGGATTATTAATCGTGGCTATTCCTTTCTGGGCATGGATCGCCGTCATCGGCGGGCTCCTCGTCGTCCTCGCCATCGATCTGTGGGTCGTCGACCGGGGTGAGCCCCGAGAGTTCTCCATGAAGCAGGCCGGTTTCTGGGTCGCTTTCTACGTCGGACTGGCCATCGTCTTCGGCGTCATATTGTGGATCTTCGCCGGGCCCACCCCGGCGGGTCAGTTCCTCGCCGGCTACATCACCGAGTACAGCCTGAGCGTCGACAATCTCTTCGTCTTCTACATCATCATGACCCGCTTCGCGGTGCCGAAGATCCACCAGCACAAGGTGCTGCTGGTCGGCATCCTGATGGCCCTGGTCATGAGGGGCATCTTCATCGCCGTCGGCGCCGCCGCGCTGGCGAGCTTCGGGTGGCTGTTCTACGTCTTCGGTCTCTTCCTGATCTACACCGCGGTGCAGCTGGTCCGTCAGCACGGGCACGACGACGACGAGTTCAAGGAGAACGCGGTCCTTCGCTGGGCGCGCAGGGTGCTGCCGCACACCGACGACTACGTGGGGTCCAAGATCACCGTCAAGGTCGACGGCCGGCGCATGGTCACCCCCCTGCTGATCGTCATGGTCGCCATCGGCACCACCGACCTGCTCTTCGCGCTCGACTCGATTCCGGCGATCTTCGGTCTCACCACCGACGCCTTCATCGTCTTCAGCGCCAACGCGTTCGCCCTGATGGGACTGCGTCAGCTCTACTTCCTGCTGGGCGGTCTGCTGCAGCGCCTGACCTATCTGAGCTATGGTCTCGCGTTCATCCTTGGTTTCATCGGGGTTAAGCTGATTCTCGAGGCGCTGCACTCCAGTGGCGTGTCCTGGGCACCCGAGGTGCCGATCTGGCTGTCGCTGTCGGTCATCGGTGTAACCATGGTGATCACCACTGTGGTCAGTCTGATCAAGGCCCGTCGTGACGGACGCGAAAGCAAGGAAATCACCACCTCCGCGAGTGGCAAGCAGGGCTAGCGGATCGGGGCGTGAGGAGCTTTGCTTGTCTGGTTGCGCCATATAAGGGCTGAGAGATGGGTAGCATCCTGCCCCAGGGTAGGTAGACATACCGGTCTAACGCCGCAAGACATCACAAAAGGTTCCCTGTGTCCCACGATTCAGTAAGCCATCAGCCAGGCCGGATACGACTGGCACGTGGCGTCTCCCCGTGGTTGCTCCCCACCGTGGCCGCCGCCGCAGCGACCTCACTGCTCAGCCGTCGTGATCGGCGCTGGGCGCTGGCGGCGGCTCCGCTGACCGCGCTCACCGGCGGCATGCTCTGGTTCTTCCGGGACCCCGAGCGCACCCCGGGTCCCGCTCGGATCCTGTCGCCCGCCGACGGCGTCGTGCAGAGCATCGACCCCTGGCCGGACGGCCGCACGAGGGTGGCCATCTTCATGAGCCCTCTCGACGTGCACGTCAACCGCGCGCCACTGGCCGGTACGGTGACCTCGGTGGAGCATGTGGCCGGAGGGTTCGTGCCGGCCTTCAACAAGGACAGTGACAAGAACGAGCGGGTCGTGTGGCACCTGGACACCGCGCTCGGCGACATCGAGCTCGTCCAGATCGCCGGCGCGGTCGCGCGCCGCATCGTGCCCTACCTCGCGGCGGGGGCGAAGGTGGCCAAGGCCGAGAGGATCGGCCTCATCAGGCTCGGCTCGCGCGTCGACCTCTATCTTCCCGAGGGAATCGCCCCCGCCGTGTCGGTCGGGCAGCGGACCGTCGCGGGGGTGACCGGTCTTGACCACGGCTGACGCGAGCTGGCCCCTGGATGAGACGGACGACGAGCCCCGGGGGCCCGTCGGCAAGGCGTTCCGGCTCTCGGCGGCTGACTCCCTCTCCCTCGGAAACGCGCTGTGCGGCTTCCTGGCGGTCTGCGTGCTGGCCTGGTCGGCGATCAACCAGCTCCAGTCGAGCGGGAAGTTCGCGGCCGTTCCCCAGTTCTTCGGCACCGCGGTGGTGCTGCTCCTGATCGGGGCCACCTGCGACCTGTTCGACGGCCTGGTCGCCCGCAAGTTCCGCGCCTCGGCCATGGGCGCCGAGCTCGACAACCTGGCCGATGTCATCAGCTTCGGCTTCGCCCCCGCCTTCATGGTGGTCATCTGGGGCGGCTTCACCCAGCGGGTGCCGTTTCCGCTGGTGATGGTGGCCGCGGCGTCGGTGCTGCTGGCCGGCGTCATCAGGCTCGCGCGTTTCGCCTGCGTGAAGACCAAGAGCGGTGACTTCATGGGGCTGCCCATCCCGATGGGCGCCATGACGGTGGTCTCGATCGTGCTGCTGTTCCCGCCGTCGGTCGTCAGCCTGCTGCCCATCTTCGGCGTGGCCTACCTGATGGTGAGCCGGATCGAGTATCCCAAGCCCAAGGGCAACCTGGCCGCCGTCGTGCTCGCCTGGATGATGATCAACGTCGCCTGCCTGACCATCTGGGCCGCGGGCCTGCCCGGTGGCGACACGCTGATCAAGGTCGGCGCCATCATGCAGGTGGCCATCGTGGGCGCCATCCCGCTGCGCATCCTGATGTTCAAGCGGGAAAAGCGCAAGGAGCGCAAGGAGTCGGAGAGCGTCACCTGACACGCACGACGAAACCGGCTCGGGGTGGATCTTTCCCCGGGCCGGTTTCGCATGCGGCCGCCACCGTCCGGGCCCCTGTCGCCCGGACCGATGCCGCCGCGGTGCGGCTGAACGGGGGCCTACCAGCCGCGCTCGCGCCACTCCGGCAGGCTGGGGCGCTCGGCACCCAGCGTGGTGTCCTTGCCGTGGCCCGGATAGACCCAGGTCTCGTCGGGCAGCCGGTCGAAGACGCGCTCCGACACGTCCGTGAAGAGCTGGGCGAAGCGCTCCGGGTCCTTGTTGGTGTTGCCGACGCCGCCGGGGAAGAGCGAGTCACCGGTGAACAGGTGGCCGGGGTGGTACAGGGCGATCGAACCCGGCGTGTGCCCGCGCAGGTGGATCACCTCCAACGTGACCACGCCGACGGTGACCCCGTCGCCGTGCTCGACCTCCAGGTCCACCGGCACCGGTAGCGCCGCCGCGTCGAGCGGATGGGCGATCACCGTCGCGCCCGTCGTCCGGGCGACCTCCTCCAGGGCCTGCCAATGGTCGCCGTGCTGGTGAGTGGTGACGATCTTGCTGATCGGCCGGTCTCCGATGAGCGCCAGCAGCCGGTCGGCCTCGGCGGCGGCGTCGATGAGCACGCCGTCGCCGGTGTCGTTGCACCGCACCAGATAGGCGTTGTTGTCGAACGGGCCGACGGCCAGCTTGGAGATCGTCAGGGCGGGCAGTTCGCGAACGTCGGCGGGGCCGCCGACCTGCACGTCACCGGTGTACGTCACGGATACTCCTCGGGCGGGGTGGTGGGCAGGTGAGGAGGTGCGGGCATGGTCAGCCACGGTGGCGGCACGGGCAGCGGCACGGCGCCGGCCGCGGCGGGCCGGTCGCCCCCGGTCCCCTCCGGCATCACCCTAAGCCCCGCTCCCGGTGAGCGGCCGGTCAACCAGCCCAGCAGGGTCCAGGCGTCTCCCTGCACCATCGGTCCCGAGCCGAGCCCCCGCCAGACCTGGTGATGCTCGTCGCCGTCCTTGACCTCCTCGACCACGATCTCGCTGACCGTGCCGAGCTCACGCGGCCAGCAGACCATCGTGTCGTGCAGCTCCCTGCGGACGAACGCCTCCGGCCAGTCGGCGCATTCGTAGCCCGCTCCGAGGTCCACGTGGTGGACCTCGACCTCGCGCAGGCGGTGGACCAGCAGGTACCACGCGGGATAGTCGGGTGGGCGCAGGCCGCCCACCATCGTCGTCCATCCTCCGGCGGGCACCGCGGCGACCGCCTCGGTCAGCCGCGCCGCGCTCTCCTCCAGGTCGGCCACCTGCTCCTTCGCCGGCCGTACGGCTCCCGCCTCGATCTGCCTCTCGCGCGTCTCCCGATCGGGGTACTGCGGCGTCCGGACGCCGGTCCCGGCCCACGTCGCCAGATTGGTCAGGCCGTCGGCGTTGCGGGCCAGATGGCTGAGCAGGTGCCCCCGGGTCCAGCCGGACAGCCGGGAGGGGGCCGCGACATCGGCGTCGGACAGTCCGGTGGCGGTGGTGAGAAGCCGGGCGGTGGAGTCGGCCAGCTCGGCCCGGAGCGTTTGGGTGACATCCATCCTCCCACTCCATCATCCGGTCGCCGGGCCGCGCCGTCCGGGCCGCGCCGTCCGGGCCGCGCCGTCCGGGCCGCGCCGTCCGGGCCGTGTCGTCCGGGCCGTGTCGTCCGGGCCGTGTCGTCAGGGAGGGGAGGTCGGGGCGGACACGGGGCGGGGCATAAACGACCATGTACCGGTGGTTGGAAGTTGTGGTTGAAGCATCAAGCGACCTGTACGGCTCGCGGGAAGCCCGTAGTCTGGAGAAGGCGGGGAAGCCTTGGGCCCCCGGATGTGGCTCCGAAAACTGTCGGACCCCGTCGCTAGTCTTCCCGCGACCGCTCTTAACCCTCTACACCGACGTCGGGATTACTGTGGCTGACCGCCTCATCGTGCGTGGCGCACGTGAACACAACCTCAAGGACGTCTCGCTCGACCTGCCGCGAGACTCTCTGATCGTCTTCACTGGACTGTCCGGTTCGGGCAAGTCCAGCCTGGCCTTCGACACCATCTTCGCCGAGGGTCAGCGTCGCTATGTGGAGTCACTGTCGGCGTACGCCCGCCAGTTCCTCGGGCAGATGGACAAGCCCGATGTCGACTTCATCGAAGGGCTCTCGCCCGCGGTGTCGATCGACCAGAAGTCGACGAGCCGCAACCCGCGTTCGACGGTCGGCACCATCACCGAGGTCTACGACTACCTCCGACTGCTGTGGGCCCGCATCGGCAAGCCGCACTGCCCGCAGTGCGGCCGCGCGATCGCCCGGCAGAGCCCGGAGCAGATCGTCGACCGGGTGATGGAGCTCGCGGAGGGCACCCGCTTCCAGGTGCTCGCCCCGGTGGTCCGCGGTCGCAAGGGCGAGTACGCCGAGCTCTTCGGCCAGCTCCAGGCCAAGGGTTTCGCCCGGGCCCGCGTCGACGGCACCGTGGTCCGGCTGGACGAGCCGCCGACGCTGAAGAAGCAGGAAAAGCACGACATCGAGGTGATCGTCGACCGGCTCGCGGTGAAGGAGAGCGCGCGCAGCCGCCTCACCGGCTCCGTGGAGACCGCCCTGCAGCTTTCGGGGGGCACGATCACGCTGGAGTTCGTCGACCTGCCCGAGGGTGATCCCAACCGTGAGCGCTTCTACTCCGAGCACCTCTACTGCCCCTACGACGACCTGTCGTTCGAGGAGATGGAGCCCCGCTCGTTCTCCTTCAACTCGCCCTTCGGCGCCTGCCCGGAGTGCACCGGGCTCGGGGTGCGGATGGAGGTCGACCCGGATCTGATCGTCCCCGACCCGGAGAAGACCCTGGGCGACGGCGCGATCTCCCCGTGGGCCGGCGGGCACACCAGCGACTACTTCGTCCGCCTCGTCGAGGCGCTCGGCCTGGCGATGGGGTTCAAGCTCACCACCCCGTGGGAGAAGCTTCCGAAGAAGGCGCAGAACGCCCTGCTGCACGGCTACGACGAGCAGGTCCACGTCCGCTACAGCAACCGCTACGGCCGTGAGCGCTCCTACTACACCACCTTCGAGGGGGCCATCCCCTGGGTGCAGCGCCGCCATGCCGAGTCCGAGAGCGACGGCATGCGGGAGAAGTACGAAGGCTACATGCGGGAGATCCCGTGCCCGGCGTGCAGGGGGGCCAGGCTCAAACCGGTCTCGCTGGCCGTCACGGTGGACGACCGCTCGATCGCCGACGTCTCGGCGATGTCGATCGGCGAGTGCGCGACGTTCCTGGCCGGGCTGAAGCTGTCCGACCGGGACATGCAGATCGCCGAGCGGGTGGTCAAGGAGATCAACGCCCGGATGGGCTTCCTGCTCGACGTGGGCCTCGACTACCTGACCATGGACCGCGCCTCGGGCACCCTGGCCGGTGGCGAGGCACAGCGGATCCGGCTGGCCACCCAGATCGGCTCCGGCCTGGTCGGCGTGCTCTACGTGCTCGACGAGCCGTCCATCGGCCTGCACCAGCGCGACAACCAGCGGCTGCTGGAGACCCTGATCCGGCTGCGGGACATGGGCAACACGCTCATCGTGGTCGAGCACGACGAGGACACCATCGCCGCCGCCGACTGGGTGGTGGACATCGGTCCCGGAGCCGGTGAGCACGGCGGCCAGGTCGTCGTCTCCGGCACGGTGGCCGACCTGCTCGCCTCCGAGGACTCGATGACGGGTGCCTACCTCTCCGGCCGTAAGAGCATCGTTATCCCCGCAAAGCGCCGCAAGCGTGATAAGAAGCGGCAGATCGTGGTGAAAGGGGCCCGCGAGCACAACCTCAAGGGGGTGGACGTGGAGTTCCCCCTCGGGGTGTTCACCGCGGTCACCGGTGTGTCGGGCTCGGGCAAGTCCACGCTGGTCAACGACATCCTCTACAACGCGCTGGCCAAGGAGCTGAACGGCGCGCGCACCGTCCCCGGACGCCACTCGCGGGTCAACGGGATGGATCTCGTCGACAAGGTCGTGCACGTGGACCAGTCGCCGATCGGCCGCACCCCCCGCTCCAATCCCGCCACCTACACCGGTGTCTTCGACAAGGTGCGCGACCTGTTCGCGCAGACCACCGAGGCGAAGGTCCGGGGCTACCAGAAGGGCCGCTTCAGCTTCAACGTCAAGGGCGGCCGCTGCGAGGCCTGCTCCGGTGACGGCACCATCAAGATCGAGATGAACTTCCTGCCCGACGTCTACGTGCCGTGCGAGGTCTGCCACGGAGCGCGATACAACCGGGAGACCCTGGAGGTCCACTACAAGGGCAAGACGATCTCCGAGGTGCTCGACATGCCGATCGAGGAGGCCCTCGGCTTCTTCGACGCCATCCCGTCGATCAAGCGCTACCTCCAGACGCTCAACGACGTCGGCCTGGGCTACGTCCGGCTGGGTCAGCCGGCCACGACGCTGTCGGGTGGAGAGGCCCAGCGCGTCAAGCTCGCCTCCGAGTTGCAGCGCCGCTCCACCGGCCGGACGATCTACGTGCTGGACGAGCCGACCACCGGCCTGCACTTCGAGGACATCCGACGGCTGCTGGGCGTGCTCGGCAAGCTCGTGGACGGAGGCAACACGGTCATCGTCATCGAGCACAACCTCGACGTGATCAAGACCGCCGACTGGCTGATCGACATGGGACCCGAGGGCGGCTCACGCGGCGGCAGCGTGCTCGCCATCGGCACGCCCGAAGAGGTCGCGCTGGTCGAGGAGAGCCACACCGGCCGTTTCCTGCGCAAGATTCTCGGCACCTGAGGCCGGTTGCGGAGCCGGGCTCCCGCGTCAATACCCTTGGTGTGGGAGCCCGGTTTGGCGGGGGACATCGGGAGAAAGGCTGCCATGAGCAGCAGTGAAGGTTCCACCATGCCCACAGACAGGTCCGAGCGCACGCCCACACGAAGGCATGTGCTCGGCGCCACGGCGGTCGTGGCGTGCGGCGCGGCGCTCACCGGCTGCGCCGCGGGCGCGTCCACCCCGGGCGGCGTCCCGCCGGGTGTCAAGGGGCAGGTCGTCGCTCAGGCCGCCGACATACCGGTGGGCGGTGGCAAGGTCATCTCCCAGTGGAAGATCGTGATCACCCAGCCCACCGCCGGGGTGTTCAAGGCGTTCAACGCGACCTGCCCGCACCGGGGCTGCTCGGTCGGCCAGGTCGCGGACGGGATCATCCGCTGTCCGTGTCACGGCAGCGAGTTCGCCGCCGACTCGGGCAAGTGCGTCAAGGGTCCGGCCGAGTCCCCATTGGTCGAGTTCGCGCTGAAGGTCGACAACGGTGGCATCGTGATGGTCTGACCTCCCACCCGCCGGGACGTGCCCGAAGGCGCGTTCCGGATGCGGCCGGGGACGCGCCGAGGGTGTAATTCTTCACAGTTTCCTGACGCCGGCTACGGCATGCTGAACCGGCATCGGGGTGCAGCCGTACATGTAGATGACGATCCTGGAGGATGAACATGACCGATACGACGCGGCGCGCGGTGATGCTGGGCGCGGGAGGCGCCGGAATGGCGGCGGTGTTGACCGCGTGCGCGGGTTACGGCGAGTCGGCCGCCGACAACGCGCAGGTGACCGGCTCGCCGGAGGCGGAGGCGGGGGCGGGCGCGGGTTCGCAGGCTCTGGCCAAGACCGCTGACATCCCCGAGGGCGGTGGCAAGGTCTTCAAGGACCAGAAGGTGGTGGTGACGCAGCCGACGGCCGGGCAGTTCAAGGCCTTCACCTCCGTGTGCACCCATCAGGGGTGTGACGTCGCGAGCGTCTCGGGTGGCACGATCAACTGCCCGTGCCACGGCAGCAAGTTCAAGATCGCTGACGGCTCGGTCGCCAACGGCCCGGCGAGCAGGCCGCTGACCGAAAAGACGATCACGGTCGAGGGCGACTCCATCACCCTCGCCTGAGGGGTCCGCGCGACGCGGCCCGGGACGGGCGGATCCGGGCACGGGCGTCGCGGGACGGGCGCCCGTGCCCTACGATGCCGGGTCGAGTAGGGGTTCCGACGAAGAGATCCTGTCGGTGAAGGCCGATAGGCTTTCGGCGTGGCGAGATCTGTGGTTGGTCCGGCGAGTTTCCGACCGAGGCCGGGGTCGATCCCCGAATCACCCGGCGTCTACCGGTTCAGGGACGCCGGGGGCCGGGTCATCTACGTCGGCAAGGCCAAGAACCTGCGCCAGCGGCTGAACTCCTACTTCGCCGACTTCGCGGGGCTCCACCCACGCACCCAGACCATGCTCACCACCGCCGTCGACGTCGACTGGACGGTCGTCGGCACCGAAGTCGAGGCGCTCCAGCTCGAATACTCCTGGATCAAGGAGTACGACCCGCGGTTCAACGTCAAATACCGCGACGACAAGTCCTACCCCTACCTCGCGGTCACGATGGGGGAGGAGTTCCCCCGGGTGCAGGTGCTGCGTGGGGCCAAGCGCAAGGGCACCCGCTACTTCGGCCCCTACTCCCACGCCTGGGCCATCAGGGAGACGGTCGACCTGCTGCTGCGGGTGTTCCCGATCAGGAGCTGTTCGGCGGGGGTGTTCAGGCGCGCCGAACAGATCGGCCGGCCCTGCCTGCTGGGCTACATCGACAAGTGCTCGGCGCCCTGCGTGGGCAGGGTCACCGCCCAGGAGCACCGGACGCTGGCCGAAGACTTCTGCGACTTCATGGCGGGCAACACCGGCCGGTTCACCAAGCGTCTGGAGCGTGAGATGCGCCAGGCGGCCGCCGATCAGGAATACGAGAAGGCCGCCCGGCTGCGCGACGACATCCAGGCGCTGTTGCGCGCGATGGAGAAGCAGGCCGTGGTGCTGGGCGAGGGCACCGACTGCGACGTGATCGCCTTGGCGGAGGATCCGCTGGAGGCGGCGGTCCAGGTGTTCTACGTCCGGGGCGGGCGCATCAGGGGCCAGCGCGGGTGGGTGGTCGACAAGGTCGAGGAGGCCGGGCCCGGCGAGCTGGTCGAGCAGTTCCTGCTGCAGATGTACGGTGATGCGACCCCTGAGGTGCTGCCCAAGGAGGTCCTGGTGCCGGTCCTGCCCCCCGACGCCGAGGCGGTCGCCGAGCTGCTCGGTGAGCACCGCAAGGCCCGGGTGGAGATCCGTGTCCCGCAGCGCGGGGACAAGAAGGCTTTGATGGAGACCGTCTGGCGCAACGCCATGGAGGCCCTCAAGCAGCACAAGCTCAAGCGAGCCAGCGACCTGACCACGCGCAGCAAGGCGCTGCAGGAGGTCGCCGACGCGCTCGACCTGGACCAGGCGCCGCTGCGCATCGAGTGCTACGACGTCTCCCACATCCAGGGCACCAACGTGGTGGCCTCCATGGTGGTGTTCGAGGACGGCCTGGCCCGCAAGAGCGAATACCGCAAATTCTCCGTTCGTTCCACCGAGGGCGACGTCGCCTCGATATACGAGGTGATCTCGCGCCGGTTCAAGCGTTACCTGGAGGAGCGCTCGGCCACCGGTGAGCTCGACGCCGGCCCCGACGCCGGTATGGACTCCGAAACCGATCCTGACGCCGGCCCCGGAGCCGGTGCGGACTTCAAAGCCGGTGTGGACTCCGAAGCCGATCCCGACGCCGGTGTGGACTCCGAGACCGGCATCGGCGCCGAACCGGCCATCGACCCCGAGACCGGCAGGCCGCGTAAGTTCGCCTACCCGCCCAACCTGGTCGTCGTGGACGGTGGTCCGGCCCAGGCGGCGGCCGCCCAGCGCGCGCTGGACGAGCTGGGCGTGGACGACGTGGCGGTCTGTGGCCTGGCCAAGCGGCTGGAGGAGGTCTGGCTGCCGGGCGAGGACCTGCCGGTGATCCTTCCTCGGTCGAGCGAGGCCCTTTACCTTCTGCAGCGGGTACGTGACGAGGCCCATCGATTCGCCATCACCTACCATCGTTCGAAGCGGTCGAAGAGCGTCAAGGAAAGCGCCCTGGACGAGGTCCCCGGGCTCGGTCCGGCCCGCAAGCAGGCTTTGATCAAGCATTTCGGATCGGTGAAACGGCTGCGGGAAGCGACCGCGGCCCAGATCTGTGAGATTCCCGGGATCGGCCCCGCTACGGCCGAGACGATCGTGTCGGCGTTGAAGGGGGAGAACCCATGAACGAAAGAGAACGCGCGTTCGTCATCGTCACCGGAATGTCGGGGGCGGGACGGAGCACCGCGGCCAAGGCCCTGGAGGACCTCGGCTGGTTCGTCATCGACAACCTGCCGCCAGGCCTGCTGTTCGCCATGGCCGAGGAGGCCGGACGGGTGAAGCTGGCCGCGGACAAGGTGGCCGCGGTCGTCGACGTGCGCAGCCTGGCCTTCACCACCGACCTCAACGCCGCGATCGAGGAACTCGACGGCCGCGGCGTCGCGGTGCGGGTGGTGTTCCTGGAGGCCAGCGACGAGGAGCTGGTCCGCAGGTTCGAGAACGTCCGCCGCCCGCACCCGCTGCAGGGCGACGGCAGGCTGGTCGACGGGATCGCCCGCGAGCGCGGCATCCTGCGAGAGGTCCGGGCGAACGCCGATCTGGTCATCGACACCTCCAACCTCAACGTCCACGAGCTCCGCGGCAAGATCGTCGCTTTCTTCGGCGGTGAGGACCGACCCGGCCTGCGGGTCAACGTGGTCTCCTTCGGCTACAAGTACGGCCTGCCCGTCGACGCCGATCTGGTCGTCGACTGCCGTTTCCTGCCCAATCCCCACTGGGTCCCGGAGCTTCGCCCGATGAACGGCCTCGACGCCCCCGTGCGGGACTACGTCCTCAACCAGGCCGGCGCCAAGGAACTGCTGGACGCCTACGAGGAGGTGGTCGGCATCATCGCGGCCGGTTACACCCGCGAGGGCAAGGGCTATGCCACGCTCGCCGTCGGCTGCACCGGTGGCAAGCACCGCAGTGTCGCCATGGCCGAGCAGATCGGCGCCCGGCTGCGAGATCGGGGCGGCATGGAGGTGCAGGTAAGCCACCGGGATGTGGGCCGGGAGTGATCGACGGGCTCAAGGTCGTAGCGCTGGGTGGAGGACATGGGCTGTACGCGTCGTTGACGGCGCTGCGCAGAGTCACCTCCGAACTGACGGCGGTGGTCACCGTAGCCGACGACGGGGGATCGAGCGGACGGCTGCGCCGCGAGCTCGGAGTGCTGCCTCCGGGAGACCTGCGGATGGCCCTGGCCGCGCTGTGCGGTGACGACGAATGGGGGCGGACCTGGAGCGAGGTCGTCCAGCACCGGTTTCGGAGCGAGGGCGATCTGCATGGGCACGCGGTCGGCAATCTGCTGATCGTGGCCCTGTGGGAGAGGCTCGGCGACACGGTCGCCGGGCTCGACTGGGTCGGGCGGCTGCTCGGCGCGCACGGACGAGTGCTGCCGATGTCCTCGGTGCCGCTCGACATCGCCGCCGAGGTGGAGCTGGACGGCCAGGTGAGCACCGTGCGCGGCCAGGTGGCCTGCGCGCTCACCCCCGGCCGCGTCCGGGCCATCTCGCTGCTCCCCGAGGATCCACCCGCCTGCCCCGAGGCGATCCAGGCGGTCCTGGACGCCGACTGGGTGGTCTTCGGGCCTGGATCATGGTTCACCAGCGTGCTGCCCCACCTCAAGGTGCCCGAGTTGGCCGAGGCGCTGCACGCCACCGAGGCGCGCCGTCTGGTGGCGCTGAACCTGGCCCCGCAGCCCGGCGAGACCGACGGTTTCTCCCCCCAGGAACACCTGGAGGTGCTGCGCCGGCACGCGCCCTCCCTGGAGATTGACGTGGTGCTGGCCGACGCCGGCGTGGCCGATGACCGGGAGGAGCTGGAGAAGGCCGCGGCCGAGCTCGGCGGGCGGCTCGTCCTGGCCGCCGTGGCCGAGGCCGACGGCTCGCCGCGGCACGATGCGCAACGTCTTGCCTCCGTCCTGGACGAGATTTTCCGTGAGAAGCGTTGATCCTGGTCAGCGGTGCTCAGGAGTGCGAGAAACTTCTGTGAGCCTGATTTATCTCGGGCCGCAAGAGGTCTGTATGGGGGAGGACGAACGCACATGGCGATGACAGGTGTGGTCAAGGACGAGCTGAGCAGGCTGCCGGTCCTGAAGCCTTGCTGCCGTAAGGCCGAGGTGTCGACGCTCCTGCGGTTCGCGAGCGGGCTGCACCTTGTGGGCGGACGGATCGTGATCGAGGCCGAGCTGGACACCAACGTCACGGCCAGGCGGCTCATCAAGGACATCGGCGAGGTGTTCGGTCACAAGGCGGAGGTGCTCGTCCTGGCTCCCGCGGGACTGCGCAAGGGGTCGCGCTACGTCGTGCGCGTCTATCGCGACGGGGAGGCGCTGGCCCGCCAGACCGGGCTGATCGACAATCACGGCCGCCCGGTGCGCGGCCTGCCGCGTCAGGTGGTCGCGGGGGCGACCTGTGACGCCGAGGCCGCCTGGCGCGGAGCCTTCCTGGCGCACGGCTCGCTCACCGAGCCGGGACGCTCGATGTCGCTGGAGGTCACCTGTCCCGGGCCCGAGGCGGCGCTCGCGCTGGTCGGATCGGCCCGGCGGCTGAAGATCCATGCCAAGGCCCGTGAGGTCCGCGGGGTGGACCGGGTGGTGGTGCGCGACGGTGACGCCATCAGCGCGCTCCTCACCCGCCTGGGTGCCCACGACAGCGTGCTGGCCTGGGAGGAGCGGCGGATGCGCCGCGAGGTGCGGGCGACGGCCAACCGCCTGGCCAACTTCGACGACGCCAACCTGCGCCGTTCGGCCCGTGCCGCGGTCGCCGCCGGCGCCCGGGTCCAGCGTGCCCTGGAGATCCTCGGCGAGGAGGCCCCCGAGCACCTGGTGATCGCGGGCCGACTCCGGGTCGAGCACAAGCAGGCCTCACTGGAGGAGCTCGGCCAGCTCGCCGATCCGCCGCTGACCAAGGACGCCATCGCCGGCCGCATCCGCCGCCTGCTCGCCATGGCCGACAAGCGCGCTCAGGACATCGGCATTCCCAACACCGAGGCGAACCTCACGGTGGACATGCTGGCGCCGTAGGCGTGCCCGCGAGGGTGGAGTCGGTCCCCGCGTCGGGGCCCGGCTCTGACCTGGGGCCCGGCTCTGACCTGGGGCCCGCGGCGACCTGGGGTCCGCAGCCGTCCCCTCCGTCCCCGGGCCGGTGCGCCCGGCCGCGCCGCACGGATCCGGACCGTCTCCGTCCGACGAATTCATCCGTGTCACAGCAGGTCCTGCGGGTGTCACAGGCGACTGGAGTGATGATTCGGGCACTCCGCTTGAACGGTGCGATACGTACTCATGGGTTAAGTAACACCACACCCGACCCCACCAGTGGTCTAAACCAATTTGGGTCCGATAGGGTTCGTGGTTGAGGTTTCAGCCCGCCCCAAGTCGCCGGTCCGACGGACCGGCGCACCGACGTACGAGGAGATTGGCACCGTGACCATCCGCGTAGGCGTCAACGGATTCGGCCGCATCGGCCGCAACTTCTGGCGTGCGGTCGCTGCCAGCGGCAAGGACATCGAGATCGTTGCGGTCAACGACCTGACCGACAACGCCACGCTCGCTCACCTGCTCAAGTACGACAGCATTCTCGGCCGCCTGCCTTACGAGGTGAAGAGCACCGCCGACGAGATCGTCGTGGACGGCAAGTCGATCAAGGCCTTCGCCGAGCGCGACCCCGCCAAGCTGCCCTGGGGCGACCTGGGCGTGGACGTCGTGGTGGAGTCCACCGGCTTCTTCACCGACGCCAACAAGGCCCGTGTGCACGCCGACAACGGCGCCAAGAAGGTCATCATCTCGGCTCCGGCCAAGAACGAGGACGTCACCGTCGTGATGGGCGTCAACCACGACGCGTACGACCCGGCCAACCACACGATCATCTCCAACGCGTCGTGCACCACCAACTGCCTGGCCCCGCTGGCGAAGGTCCTCAACGACACCTTCGGCATCGAGAAGGGCTTGATGACCACCATCCACGCCTACACGCAGGACCAGAACCTGCAGGACGGCCCGCACGGCGACCTCCGCCGCGCCCGCGCCGCCGCGCTGAACATCGTGCCGACCTCCACCGGTGCCGCCAAGGCCATCGGCCTGGTCCTGCCCGAGCTCAAGGGCAAGCTCGACGGCTTCGCGCTGCGCGTGCCGATCCCCACCGGCTCGGCCACCGATCTGACCGTCGACCTCAGCCGTGAGGCCAGCGTCGAAGAGGTCAACGCCGCGTTCAAGGCCGCCGCGGAGGGGCCGTTCAAGGGCTACCTCAGCTACACCGAGGACCCGATCGTCTCCTCCGACATCGTCACCGACCCGTCCTCCTGCATCTTCGACGCGGGTCTGACCAAGGTGATCGGCAACCAGGTCAAGGTCGTCGGCTGGTACGACAACGAGTGGGGCTACTCCAACCGTCTCGCCGACCTCATCGAGCTGGTCGGCGCCGACCTCTGATGAAGGATCTGTCTGAGTTCGACGTGAAGGGTCGGCGCGTCCTCGTCCGCGCCGACCTCAACGTCCCCCTCGACGGGGACGTCATCACCGACGACGGCCGGATCCGGGCCTCGGTGCCGACGATCAAGGAGCTCGTCGACAAGGGCGCGCGCGTGATCGTCGGCGCTCACCTGGGGCGCCCGAAGGGGGAGCCGAACCCGAAATACTCGCTGGCCTCCGTGGCCAAGCGGCTCAGCGAGCTGCTGGGCGCCGAGGTCGCCTTCGCGACCGACGTGGTCGGGGAGTCGGCCCAAGGCGTCGTGACGGCCCTCCAGGACGGCCAGGTGGCCCTGCTGGAGAACCTGCGGTTCGAGCGAGGCGAGGAGTCCAAAGACGACGCCGAGCGCGGAGCCTTCGCCGAGAAGCTGGCCGCTCTCGCGGAGGTCTACGTGGGTGACGGCTTCGGCGCCGTGCACCGCAAGCACGCCAGCGTCTACGACGTGCCCCTGCTGCTGCCGCACGCGGCGGGCAGGCTCGTCGTGGCCGAGGTCGAGGTGCTCAAGAAGCTGACGGACGAGCCGGTCAGACCGTACGCCGTGGTGCTCGGCGGCGCCAAGGTCTCCGACAAGCTCGGCGTCATCGGCAACCTGCTCACCAAGGTCGACAGGCTGCTCATCGGCGGCGGCATGGCCTACACCTTCCTGGCCGCCCAGGGCTATGAGGTGGGGCGGTCGCTGTTGCAGGAGGACCAGCTCGACCAGGTGCGCAGCTTCCTCAACGAGGCGACCAAACGTGGTGTGGAGCTCGTCCTGCCGGTCGACGTGCTGGCGGCCGTCGACTTCGCCGAGGACGCCGAGTACGAGGTGGTCGACGCCACCGCGATCCCGGCCGACCGGCAGGGTCTCGACATCGGCCCGCGCAGCCGTGAGCTGTTCGCGAGCAAGCTGGCCGACGCCAAGACCGTGTTCTGGAACGGCCCGATGGGCGTCTTCGAGTTCGAGGCGTTCTCCGGGGGAACCCGGGCCGTCGCCGAGGCGTTGATCCGGTCGGAGGCCTTCACCGTCGTGGGCGGCGGTGACTCGGCCGCGGCCGTGCGCAAGCTCGGCCTTCCCGAGGACGGCTTCTCGCACATCTCCACCGGTGGCGGCGCCAGCCTCGAATACCTGGAAGGCAAGACCCTGCCCGGACTCGTCGCGCTGGAGGCATAGGAGTGGACCGACGCAGTGAGCATCGTGCCGTCTGGGCGTGCCCGCGGCATGAAGGCGCCGCAGGTGACCCCGGAAGCGAGCGAGGAGCGGTGAGCGACAGATGACCACGGCGCGCAAGCCCCTCATCGCCGGTAACTGGAAGATGAACCTCAACCACCTCGAGGCCATCGCTCACACCCAGAAGCTGGCGTTCGCACTGAACGACAAGGACTTCGACAGGGTCGATGTGGCGGTTCTGCCGCCGTTCACCGATCTGCGCAGCGTGCAGACCCTGGTGGACGGCGACAAGCTGCGCATCGTGTACGGCGGACAGGACCTGTCCCAGCACGACGGCGGCGCCTACACCGGTGACATCTCCGGAGCGATGCTCGCCAAGCTCGGCTGCACCTTCGTCACCATCGGGCACTCCGAGCGGCGGCAGTACCACCACGAGGACGACGACCTGGTCAACGCCAAGGTGCTCGCGGCCTACCGGCACTCGCTCACGCCGATCCTGTGCGTGGGCGAGGGCCTGGCGGTCCGTCAGGCCGGCGGGCAGGTGGCCCACAGCGTCTCGCAGCTCGACGGGGCGCTGCGCAAGGTCACCGCCGAGCAGGCCGCGTCCATCGTGCTGGCCTACGAGCCCGTCTGGGCGATCGGCACCGGCGAGGTGGCCACCCCGGCCGACGCCCAGGAGGTCTGCGCGGCGCTGCGTGTCCGACTCGCCGAGCTGTATGACGGCGAGGTGGCCGCCGCTGTCCGTATCCTTTACGGAGGCTCGGTCAAGTCTGACAACATCGCCGGCATCATGGCCCAGCCGGATGTGGACGGGGCCCTGGTCGGCGGTGCCAGCCTCGACTCGGGGGAGTTCGTCAAGCTTTGCCGCTTTGGCGAAATGTCCGTCTGAGTAGGTCGTTCGGAGGGTACGACTTGACAGCACGTCGTACCCTCTTAGAGCAAGTTTGAATCGTCACGCCATAGGCGTCATACAAGGGTCGCGCCCGGACGCGGGCCGCGCGTTAATAGGGAACAGGTCAACGGTGACAATCGGAATCTCCATCGCCCTCATCCTGGCGAGCATGCTGATGGTACTGCTTGTGCTGCTTCACAAGGGCAAGGGCGGTGGTCTGTCGGATCTGTTCGGTGGCGGTTTCTCGTCGTCGTTCGGAGGCTCCTCGGTCGTGGAGCGTAACCTCGACCGGCTCACCATCATCACCGGTGTGGTCTGGTTCGTGTGCATCATCGCGCTGGGCCTGTTGCTCAAGCCCTGACCCTGAAGCCCTGACCTGGCTTTCGCAAAGCGTGACTGTGGTTCAGCCCCCCGCATCCAACCGAGCGGCGGGGCCATCGAGCGAGGAGTTCATCCGTGGGTAGTGGCAACGCGATCCGTGGCAGCCGTGTCGGCGCCGGCCCGATGGGGGAGGCGGAGCGTGGCGAGGCGGCTCCCCGTGTAAGGGTCCCGTTCTGGTGCGCGAACATGCATGAGACGCGTCCCAGTTTCGCCAGTGACGCGGCCGTGCCGGAGTTCTGGGACTGCCCCCGGTGTGGTCTCCCGGCCGGTCAGGACGAGGCGAACCCGCCCGCGCCGCCGCGCAACGAGCCGTACAAGACGCACCTGGCCTATGTGAAGGAGCGTCGCAGCGACAAGGACGGCGCCCAGATCCTGGCTGAGGCACTGGAGCGCCTGCGTTCCTCCTCGCGTCCGATTTACTAGCAAGGCCCCGAGGGCCCCCGTGGACGTCGTCCCCGGGGGCTCTCGCATGTCCGCGGGCGGAGGCGGCTCTTTTGGCCGGGCCCCCTGGACCGCCGTGGAGTCGTCCCGTCGGCATCGCTACGGCCGGCCCGGCCGAAACGCCATCGGCGTCGCCGGTCGTCGTGAGCAGCCATCGTGAACGGTCGTGAGCGGCCGTCGTGAACGGCCGCCGTGAACGGTCGTGAACGGCCGGCGAGTTCGGCCGGTGAGGTCGGTCGCCGGGCGTCCCCGGCCGGCCGATGATCGGCCTCAGGCGTCGGCGATACCTCGGCGGTAGGCGTAGGCGACGGCCTGGGCCCGGTCGCGGACCCCGATCTTGGCGAAGAGGTTGTTGATGTGAGTCTTGACCGTGGCCTCGCCGATGAACAGGGCGGTGGAGATCTCGGCGTTGGACCGACCCTGGGCGATGAGACGCAGGACCTCGCCCTCACGCCGGGTCAGCCCGTCGGGCAGCCCGCCCTCCGACCCCTCGGGATCCCGGCCTGGACGGGACGGCCGGCCTCCGCCGGGAGCGTCGGGCGGGGTCATGGTTTCGAGAAGGCGGCGCTGGACGGTGGGGTCGAGCTGGGCGTCGCCTCGCATCACGGTGGCGATGGCCCGGGAGATCTCCTCCGCATCGGCGCTCTTGGTGAGAAAGCCCCTGGCCCCGGCCTGAAGAGCGGCGAACACCGACTCGTCGTCGGAGTATGTGGTCAGCACGACGACCTGGGTGCCCGGATGCGCCGCGCGGATCCGCCCGGTGGCCTCCACTCCGTCCATCCTCGGCATGCGCAGGTCCATCAGCACGACGTCCGGCCGCTCGGCCTCGACCAGCCGCAGGGCCGCCTCGCCGTCGCCCGCCGAACCGACCACCTCGATGCCCGGCAGCAGCCCGAGCAGCAGCGTGAGTCCTTCGCGCACGACCGTCTGGTCGTCGACCACCAGCACCCGGGCGGTCATGACGAGCATCCCGGCACGCTCCGGCCGCCGGTCACGACAGCACCTTCTCCGCGGCCCGGTCGACCGTCGCCGGCAACCTCAACCGCACCCGGAACCCTCCGTCCAGATCTCCCACCTCCAGGGATCCACCGAGCAACTCGGCTCGCTCCGCCATTCCCACGAGTCCGTATCCTCCACCCGGGGCCGTGGGGCCGTCTCCGGCGGGGTTGGTCACCTCCAGTTCGGATCCGTTCTCCCCGAAGCTCAGCCGTACGGCCGCCGCGGCCCCCGGGGCGTGCCGGCCGACGTTGGTGAGGGCTTCCTGCGCGGTGCGGATCGTCGCGAGCTCGGCCTCGGGGGTGAGGCGGTGCTCGGGGCCCGTCACGGTGAGCGTGCACGCCTGGCCGGTCGTGGCGCGAAACTCCTCGGCCAGCGTCCTGAGCGCCACGGGCAGCGGGGGACTGTCCTCGCGCAGCGCCGACACGGCTCTGCGAGCCTCCTCCAGACCTGCCTTGGCCATGTCCCTGGCGTGCTCCACCCGCTCCAGAGCCTCTTCGGTACGGTCGGCCCGCAGCAGCAGGCGCGCGCCCTCCAGATGCACGATCTGCGCCGACAGGGAGTGGGCCAGGACGTCGTGGATCTCCCTGGCGATCCGTGCCCGCTCGGCGAGCACGGCCTCCCTCGCCTCGGCCTTCCTGGTCGCCCTGCGCTGCCGGATCGCGTAGGCCGCCAGGAAGACCACGCAGACGCTGAAGCCAAGGCTCAGCTCCTGGTCCCAGCGGTGGTCGGCCAGGCCGATCAGCAGCAGGCCCGCCAGGGAGAGCAACCCGATCGGGAGCGAGAGGGAGAGCGGATACCTGAGGGCCGCCACTGCGACGGCGAAGAACATGACGGCGATGGAGGGGCCGCCGTCCGGAGTGATCGAGAGGAGCCCGAGAGAGGCCACCACGGCGGCGCCGAGCGCGATCGGCACTCCCAGGACCGTGGCCGGAGGGCGTGTCCTAACCACGCCTGACAGGGGCGCGGCGGCCAGGGCTCCAACGGTGACCACGGTCAGCGTCGCGGCCAGGGCTCCCCGCCCGGCCGGGGCGAAGTCGCCCTGCCGCGTGACCTGGGCCACCGTGAACGCCACGATCGCCACGAGCCGTATGGCGACCGGGATGGTCGTGGCCTTCCCGCGAATCGTGGTCATAGCGGCAAGATACCGAGAGGGTGGGGAATCCCCCCACCCGGACCGCTCGCCGTACGGCGGCGCTGGGAGGGGCCGGAGGGCGGGCGGCGGTCACAGGCGGACCCGAACGGCGGGGGAGGCGGGGGTGGGCAGGGCGCGGGCGCGGCGGGCGACGAAGAGGGATTGGGCGCCGACGGTCAGGCCGGCGAAGAACAGGACGGCCGTGGGAGCGGAGGTGAGGCCGAGGGCGTAGCCGGCGCCGAACAGGGCGGCCCGCGCGGCGAGCGAGGCCAGCCAGCCCAGCAGGGTCCAGCCGGTACCCCTGGACCACGGCACTCCCGCGTCGTCCCGCCAGACCCGCACGGTCCGGGCGCGCACGGCGCCGAAGGCGACGGCGGAGGCGACTTCCACGAGCAGCAGCGCCGCGCTGAGGGCCAGGTGGCGCATGTCGAGGAGGCCGCCGGAGAGAAGGCCGACCGTGACCAGGGCGAGGGCGAGGTAACGGAGGCCGTATCCGGTGGCGATCCGGGTCTTCATCTGCCGGTAGAGGACGAGGGCGATCAGGGCGAGGGCGACGACCGCGGTCTGCATTGGCTCCATGCGTGAGACGGTAGAGAAACACACGTCGGAGCGGATCGGCGCGGCGGTGGAGATCGTCTTCTCCACCCCTGGGTGGAGTTCGCCGGCGCGGGCCGTCCGGATGGGGCCGGCGGGCATCCGGCCGGTCATTCCCGGTGTGCCTCCCGCCGGCGGGCGTCTGATCCACCCGCCGAAATTGGATCTTCATCGGGACTCGGGTAGCGTGCGCGGGGCCGTCGAGCGCTTCGGCGTGGCCGGGACGCACGGATTGTCGCAATGCTGGAAGGACACGCACGCATGAACGCCGGAAACCATCGCCCCCTGCGAATGCTCGTCACAGGAGGGGGGACCGGCGGTCACACCTACCCCGCGCTGACCACCGTCGCGGCCGTCCGCGAGCGGGCCGCCGCCCGCGGTCTCGACCTCGACGTGCTCTGGGTAGGTACGGCCACCGGCCTGGAGGCCCGCATCGCCGTCGAGCACGGCATCCCGTTCCGGGCGATCAAGGCGGGCAAGCTGCGCCGCTCGCCCAGTCCCCGCGAACTGCTCACCAACCTCGCCGACATGTTCCGGATCCCGATCGGGGTCATGCAGGCCTTCGGTATCGCCGCCCGCTACCGTCCCGATGTGGTGCTGTCCACAGGGGGATATGTGTGCGTGCCGCTGGGGGTCGCCTCCCGGATGCTCGGCCGGCCGCTGGTGATGCACGAACAGATCACCGCGCTCGGCCTGGCCAACCGCATCCTGGCGCGGTTCGCCACCCGGATCGCGCTCACCCACCCGTCGTCGATCGAACACCTGCCGGTCTCGGCGCGGGAGCGGGCCGTGGTCACCGGCAACCCCGTCCGGCCCCACCTGCTGAACGGCAACGCCCCGTCCGGCCGGTGGCACTTCCGCCTCTCACCCGAGCTGCCCCTCGTCTACGTGACCGGCGGGGCCCAGGGAAGCCGTCAGATCAACACCATGGTCGAGACGATCCTGCCCTCGCTGCTCACCCGGGCGCAGGTGCTCCACCAGTGCGGTCCCGACTGGATCGGCCATTTCAAGCAGGCCGCGGCGAGCCTCCCCGCGGAGCTCGCGGGGCGCTATCAGCCGGTGCCCTACGTCGGCGACGAGTTGGCCCACGTGTTCGCCGCCGCCGACATCGTGGTCTCCCGCAGCGGCGCGGGCACCATCGCCGAGCTGACCGCCATCGGCAAGCCGTCGGTGCTGATCCCCCTGGTCCCGTCCGCGGGGGACGAGCAGCGCCAGAACGCCCGCTACCTGGCCGAGGCGGGAGCGGCCCGGGCGCTCCTGGAGACCGGTCCCCACGCCGACCGGCTCCTCGCCGAGCTCGATGCCCTGCTCGCCGACCCGCAGGCCCGCGTCACCATGGCCAAGGCCGCCAGGTCGCTCGGCCGCCTCGACGCCGCCGACACCCTCGCCCGGGTGATCCTCCAGGAGGCGGACGCCGCCTCCACTAGGTGAGCCGTCTCCGCATGAGGCGACCTCTCACTACCGGGTTCGGACGCGCGGGCACATCGTTGTGTCCACGGCTGATTCCTGGAGGTGGTGACGAGTGCGGCTCTCAGCGGAAGACGCTGCCTGGGGACGAATGCGCGACCGGTACGCCGGAGCGTGGTCGATCTGGAGAAGCGACAGGGGACGCTGGTACGCGACCCGGCGGACCGGAGCGCTGTCGCGGGCCGAGATGGACGCGGGTCTCGTCATGACCGTGTTCGGAGACGACGCCGACGAACTCACCGCGATCCTCGCCGAGCAGGAGAGGTTCGCCGTACAGGCGCTCTCCGGTTCCTGACCTGGCGGTCGTCGCCGGAAACGGACCGGGCGCCGGGCGAGGCGGAACCGCGCCGGGCGAAGCCGCCCCAGGCTCCGGCCGCCGCCGCCGGCCGAGTGTCGGTCGTTCTCGTAGACGCCCGCCTGGTCAGTTGTCCTCGCAGGTGCGGATCAGGTCGCCTCGTGAGGAGACGCCCAGCTTGGGGAAGGCCTTGTAGAGGTGGTTGCCCACCGTTCTCGGGCTGATCCCGAGGCGGGCGGCTATCTCCCGGTTGCCGTGGCCGGTGGCGGCGAGCCGTACGACGCGCTCCTCCTGCGCGGTGAGCCGGGGGCATTCCGGTTTGCCGGGCGCCCTCCCGGCGAACCTCTCCGCGGTGCTTCCGGTGACGTCTCCGGCGGCGCGTCGTTCGGCCAGTGCCCGCTCGGCCCATGGCTCGGCACCCAGCCGGGTGAAGGTCGCGTGCGCGGCCTCCAGCGACTGCCTCGCGCTGCCGCGCCGCCTGGCCCTGCGCAGCAGCTCACCGTGGAGCAGAAGGGCGCGCGCGTGCTCGTACGGCACGGCTCGCAATAGGGCCGCCGCCGCGGGAAGCAGGTGCTCGGCCGTGGGGCCGCCGTCGAGCAGCGCCCGGCAGCGCAGGGCGAGACCGGCGTGGCCGGGCCGTCCCGTCCTCGCTGCCCAGTCCTCGAAGCGAGCCGCCAGGGCAGGCACGCCGCCGGATCACCGGCCCCGACCGCCGCCTCGACCAGGTCGGGCATCCGCCGTGGCAGACCTGCCCCCGATCGCATGGCTCCAGCCGGGGGCGGGCCGAGCGGCGGCCGTGGTGGAGGAGGGGCCGGGTCGTCGAGGCGGGAGCCGTCCGGGGCGAGGGACGGGTGGCGCTCGGCGGAGCGGCGGACGGCTGCGGCGGACGGCTTCGGCGCCGCCGGTCCTCACGGATCGGGAGATTCTCCCGAGGCCGGAGCACCGGACCTCGAAGGTCAGGCGGATGGGCAGGTCGTTCATGTCCCGGCAGGCGTCGTCAGACGGCTCCGCAGGTAGTCTCGCAGCACCACGGCGTTGTTGTGCTCGGTGTCCCTGGCCGCGTACAGGAGGGTGACCGGCCCCCGGCGGACGGCGTCCAGCAGCGGGCGTACGGCATCCGGCTTGCCGTCCAGTTCCCGCCGGTAGCGAAGGCGGAACTCCTCGAAACGCTCCGGACGATGCCCGAACCAGCGACGTAGCTCAGGGGAGGGGGCGAGGTCGCGGACCCATCCCTCCATCCGGAGATCCTGCTTGCGGACACCGCGCGGCCAGATCCCGTCGACGAGGAACACCGCCCCCTCGGCGGGCTCCGCTTCGTACACCCGCCTGATGACGATGTTCCCGATGTTCCTGGTATTCCCGATATTCCCGCTGTCCCCCATCTCTCCTGCCTACCCGGGCCGTGCGTTCCGAAGCGGGCGGAGGGCGCGCGGCGCGTCGGGCAGGGGTCCGGCCGGTGTGACTGCCGGTGTGACGGTGGGCGTGCCGTGCATGGAGGACCCGCACCCGGGTAGGCGCCTGTCATCGACGCCGGGCGTCGGTGGCGCCGAACGTCGAGGCCGAGCGTGGAGAGGGAAGTGGTTCTCATGTCCGACCGAATCGCCGATCCCTGGGGCTGGCGCACGCCGTACGACCCCCCTGTGAGCGCGGCGGATCTTCCGCCGGACGCGTCATCCGGCGATCCCGGCCGGCGCAGCGGCTGGCCGGTGCGGACGGACATGTTCCTCGACGACGGGGTGAAGGAGGCCGACGTCGACGCCTGGATCCAGGCCGCCTCGATCCTGCACTCCAACGGCGACGCGATGGACATCGCGGTCCGCGGCGGTCGCATCGCGGGCGTGCGCGGACGTGCCTCCGACCGGATCAACCACGGCCGCCTGGATCCCAAGGACCTGTACGGCTGGCAGGCCAACAACAGCCCCGACCGGCTGACCCGCCCCCTGGTCCGGCAAGGGGGCGAGCTGGTCGAGACGGACTGGGACACCGCGATGGGACGGATCGTGGCGCGCTCGAAGGAGTTGCTCGACGGGCCAGGCGGCTGGGGACACTTCGGCTTCTACACCAGCGGGCAGCTGTTCCTGGAGGATTACTACACGCTCGGTGTGATCGGCAAGGCGGGAATCGGCACGCCGCACATGGACGGCAACACCCGGCTGTGCACGGCGACCGCCGCCGCGGCGCTCAAGGCCAGCTTCGGCACCGACGGGCAGCCCGGCTCCTACACCGATGTCGACCACTGCGACGCGATCGCGCTATGGGGCCACAACGTGGCCGAGACGCAGACGGTGCTGTGGATGCGGATGCTGGACCGCCGCCGCGGCTCGCGGCCGCCGGCGATGATCGCCGTCGATCCGCGGCAGACGCCGGTGGCGCGGGAGGCCGACGTGCATCTGGCCGTCCGCTCCGGCACGAATCTGGCGCTGATGAACGCCCTGATCCACGAACTGATCGCCAGAGGCCGATATGACGAGGAATACGTCGAGGCTCACACCCTCGGGTTCGAAGAGCTGTGGCGGACCGTGGAGGGCTGCCCGCCGAAGTGGGCGGCGGAGATCTGCGACGTGCCCGCGTGCCTGATCGAGCGGGCGGCCGAGATCCTCGGCTTCTGTGACCGGCTGCTTTCCACCGTGCTGCAGGGCTTCTACCAGTCCAACCAGGCGACCGCGGCTTCCTGCCAGGTGAACAACATCCACCTGCTGAGGGGCATGCTGGGCCGTCCGGGAGCGGGTCTGTACCAGATGAACGGCCAGCCGACCGCGCAGAACGCCCGTGAGACGGGGGCCGACGGCGACCTGCCCGGTATGCGCAACTGGAACAATCCCCGCCACATCCAGCAGCTCGCGGAGCTGTGGAACGTCGACTCCTCCGTCATCCCGGCCTGGGCGCCGCCCACCCACGCCATGCAGATCTTCCGCTATGCCGAGCAGGGGTCGATCAAGCTGTTGTGGATCTCGGCCACCAATCCGGCGGTCTCCCTGCCCGACCTGGGACGGATTCGCCGGATCCTCGCCGATGAGGGGCTGTTCGTCGTGGTCCAGGACCTGTTCCTCACCGAGACGGCACGGCTGGCCGACGTGGTCCTTCCGGCCGCGACCTGGGGCGAGAAGCAGGGGACGTTCACCAGCGTCGACCGTACGGTCCACCTCGCGGACAAGGCCGTGGACCCGCCCGGCGAGGCCCGGCCCGATCTGGACATCTTCCTGGACTACGCGCGCCGGATGGACTTCCGCGACAGGAACGGGGAGCCGTTGATCAAATGGCGTGACCCGGAGTCGGCGTTCGAGGCGTGGAAGAGATGCTCGGCGGGCCGGCCGTGCGACTACACCGGCATCACCTACGACCGCCTGCGCGGGGGCAGCGGCATCCAGTGGCCCTGCACCCTGTCGGCGCCACACGGCACGGAACGCCTCTACGCCGGCGGGAGGTTCAACACCGATCCGGACTACTGCGAGACCTACGGCCACGACCTGGCCACCGGCGCCGAACACGACGAGGAGCACTACCGTGCGAAGGAGCCCCGCGGGCGGGCCTTCCTGCACGCGGCGGCCTACCAGCCGTCACCGGAGGTGACGAGCGAGGAATACCCGATGCTGCTGACCACCGGCCGCACCGTCTACCACTTCCACACCCGCACCAAGACCGGCAGGGTCGTCCAGCTGAACGACGCCGCCCCCGAGCCCTGGGTGGAGATCTGTCCCGGCGACGCCGCGTCCCTCGGCGTGGCCGAAGGCGACCTGCTGTGTCTCGAATCGCCCCGGGGAGCGCTGGAGGCCAGGGCCCGGGTGTGCGGAACACGGTCCGGCGTGGTGTTCGTCCCGTTCCACTATGGCTACTGGGACCTCGGCTCCGCCGGTCCGGGCGACGCGGCGCCCAGGGCCGCCAACGAGTTGACCATCACCAGCTGGGATCCGGTGTCCAAACAGCCGATCTACAAGGTCGCGGCGGTCCGGGTGACCAGGACGGCCGAGGGGCGGGGCGCGGTGTCCGCGGCGCCGACCGTCGGCGTCCCTCCCGCTGACCCGCGCGTCCCCGCCACCGCCGGCGGACCGGCGGCCGAGGTGTCGGAACGCCTGGAGGAGGCCTGACGATGCATCTCGCCCACTATCTGGGACTGCTGCACCGCTCCCAGAACGAGCTGGCCGACGCCTTCCGGGGCGTCGGACGCGATCATCCCGACGAGCCCGACGTGTACCACGTCTGCGAGCGGCTGGCCGGGCAGTGCGACGACCACGCCCGGCGGCTGGAGCCGTTCGTCCAGCGCTACTCCGAGGAGGCCCCGGACGAACCCGAGCGGCTGCACTCGACGCTGTTCTCCGGCACCCGCGCGGGCGGGCTGGGGCTGCTGCGCGACCTGCACGACCTGTATCTCATGGCGGCCGAGTGCGACATCTCCTGGACGATGATCGGGCAGGCGGCGCAGGCGGTCCGGGACGAGACGCTGACCGAGGTCGTCGGCCGCTGCGAAGGTGAGACCGCTACCCAGTTGCTGTGGCTGCGCACCCGGATGAAGCAGGCCGCCCCGCAGGCACTGGTCGTCGCCTCCTGACCGCCGCCGAAGGAGTGCACTCCGGAGCGATCAGCCGGGTCGGGCGGCAGCTCGACCTTTCGCCATGGGGAGGGCGCCCCTCGCGGTGCCGCGGCGCGTCAATGGGCGGAGACCAGGGTCTTGAGCGCCACGATGGCCAGCCCGAGGACAAGGTTGGTGATCGCGGAGACGATGACGACGCCTGTGGTCGAACGGGTCTTCACCGCGGCCGTGACCGCCCAGGCGACCTGGCTGGCCACCGCCGCGCACAGCGCCGCCCAGGCCGCCACCGTGTCGGACGCTCCCGCCGCGGAGGTGAGGGCGGCGGCGATGGCCGGGAAGAACGAGGCCTGGGCCAGCGGCCATTCCTGCCGGGCGACTCCGCGTGCACTCGCCCAGGCGAAGCGTGCCGGGTGCCCCCGGCTCACGAGCTGGGCGTACACATGAGTGATCCAGAACACCACCCCCGTGCAGATCAGCAGGACCACCAGCTCAGACGCGGAAGGCGGGCCCCCTTCCGCGGTGCTGCCCGCGACCACGGAGGCGGCCAGCAGCGAGCCGTACACGGCGCCCGCGTACTCCACCTGCCTGTGTGCCGCGCCCGTGTCCCGCTCGCTCATGACAGCAGTGTGATTCCCGCACGCGCGAACCACCCGGACGGCATGCGGGACAATGCACAGATTTGGCAACCTGAGATCCGCTGCGTTTCCGCTCGGAGAGCGAGGTCAGGGCGTCCTCCGCGAGGTCAGGGCGTCCTCTGTGGGAATAACGGTAAATCTTCCGCGCAGTACATTTTTCGCCGTCATGTTGTCCGGTGTGGAACAGAACCGGGTCACCGAGTTGGTTTAGCGTCGGTGGCCCGCGAGGCGAGGAGACCGCACAGGTGAACTGGCTCATTCATGACTACCGCGAGGATGATCTCGCAGCCGTGGTCCATCTGATCGACATGACCGCTGGGCTCGGCCAGGAGTCGGTGTTCTCGCTCGCCGAGTGCATCAGCGCTCTGACGTCGCGTCAGCCTGCCGTCGTGGCCGTCCACCGGGGTGCGCCCATCGGAGCCGCTCTGGCGCATGTGACCGGGGAGCGGGCCTGGGTGATGCGGATCGCGATCGCCTCCGCGTGGCGCGGACGCGGACTGGCCAGCGCGCTGCTGAGGGAGCTGGAGCGGCGGCTGGTCGACGCGCGGGTGCGGCGTATCGCCTATGTGCTGCCGGAGGAGGAGCTGCTCGGTGAGGGGTTGGTGAACGCCGGCTACACCCGGAGGCCCGCCGTGGCGTATTCGGCCGGATCGCTGAACTGGAGCGGGTGTTGGTCTTCATCGACGAGGTCGAGGAGATCGCTTCTGTACGCGGTGAGCGCCCCGGGTCCGGCAGTCACGGCATCACCAACGAGTTGCTCAAGCTGATTCCCGGCTTCCGCGAGCGAGACGAGAGGCTGCTGGTCTGCGCGACCAACTCCATCCGCTCGCTGGATCCGGCGTTCCTGAGGCCCGGTCGGTTCGACTACCTGGTGCCGATCGGCACTCCGGACGTCGCCGCCCGCGCGGCGATCTGGGCACGGTACTCCGGCGGGCGGGCCGATGTGGATCTGGACACGCTGGTCGTCGCCAGCGAGCTGTTCACACCGGCCGACATCGAGCACGCCGCGCGGATCGCGGCGCAGGCGGCGTTCGAACGGGACCTCACCACCGCCGGCCAGAGCCCTGAGATTCCGGCGGGCGCCGGCACCGCCGACTATCTGGCCGCGATCGGTCAGTGCAGGCCCACCGTCACGCCCACGATGATCGACGAGTTCACGGCCGACATCGCCTCACACGCCCGTCTCTGAGCGGCATTCGATCGGCTCTACTCACCGCATGCGATTCGACCTTTCGGCGTTGCCATGCGGCGAAGCTAGAGTGTGCCCAGCGCGTCTGTCAATCCTGACGTACGTCTCCATCGACTGACGAAGGCCCGCTGAAAACGAGCGGTTCGAAGCTCGGGACGCGGAGCATCAGAGGTCGCGCTCCTGCTGGTCGAGAATGGCGAGTGCGATCGTGACCGCGCTCGCCGCGTCGCCGGCCTCGATCGCCTCGTACAGCTCCTGGTGAGAGGAGTCGAAGCCGAGCACGGCGCGTTTCATGCAGTGGTCGCGGCGGACCGTGTCGCGCAGTGCCTCGCTCATGCCTCGATACAGGTCCAGTAGCACGGGGTTGTGCGAAGCCGCGGCGATGAGCAGGTGGAAGTCGACGTCGGCATCGGCGAACGCGTTGAGATCCACGGCCTGGTGGGCGGCCGTGCGCCGCTCCAGCGACTCTCTCAGCGCGTCGAGATCCTGCGGTGTCCGTCGTGCGGCGGCCAACCGGGCGGCCACGAGGTCCAGGCCGCGCCGTACGTCGATGATGTCCATCACGGCCGCGCGGTCCAGGCGGCGCTTGAGCGCCATCTCGCTCTCGTCGGTGGCGATGACATAGGTTCCGTCGCCCTGACGCGTGGTGAGCAGGCCGGAGTGGACAAGGACGCGAACGGCCTCGCGTACCGACAGCCTGCTCACGCCCAGTGCCAGGGCCAGCTGGCTCTCTGAGGGGATCTTGGTGCCGACCGGCCAGGCACCGCTCGCGATCTCCTGGCGGAGTTCACCGATGGCGGCGTCGACGAGGGAAATCCGGCCCACGTTCTGCATTCATCCTCTTCTCTAAACATCTGATGTCTGATACCTCTATGGCACTGTCGTCCTCAGGGTAAGGGGATCAAGCCGGTATGGCTCAAACTCTGTTCACCGATGTTCGCCCCCACGATGTCCTGGTCGAAGACGGCCGCATCGTTCCCCTGGAGCACAGAGCCGAAGGATGCGAGGTGGTGGAGGCGGGTGGGTTGCTCGTCCTGCCCGCCCCGGTCGACGCGCACATCCACCCGGACAAGACCACCTGGGGTCAGCCCTGGCTGAGCCGTACCCCGGCCCGGACGCTGCGCGAGCTGATCGATGGCGACGTCGCGGCGCGGGCGGAGATGACGGCACCGGTGGCCGAGCGGGCCGGGGCGCTGATGGACCAGGCGATCGCGCACGGTACGCGAGGGTGGCGGGCACACGTGGACGTCGCCCCGGTGTACGAGCTGAGCAACGTGCACGGCGTGCGGGAGGCGGCCCAGGCGCGTGAGGACCTGCTCGACGTCCAGATCGTCGCCTTCCCCCAGCTCGGACTGCTGTCGATGCCGGGTACGGCGCAGCTGATGGAGCGGTCGCTGAAGGAGGGCGCGGACATCCTCGGCGGACTCGATCCCGTGGGTGTGGACGGCGACCTGCACGGACACCTCGACCTGCTGTACGGCATGGCCGAGCGGCACACCGTACCCGTTGACATCCACCTGCACGACGGAGGTGAGCAGGGGGTCGCGCAAGTACTGGAGATCGCCCGCAGAGCGAAGTCCAGCGGCGTGCCGACCACGATCAGCCACGCCTTCTGCCTGGCCGACCGGGAGGACCTCGCCGAGACGCTGGCCGAAGCGCGGGTCGCGCTGACCACCTGCGCGCTCGGCGCGGACCCGGTCCTGCCGGTCGGGCCGCTGCTCGAAGCCGGTGTGCTCGTCGGCCTCGGATCCGACGGGGTGCGGGATCCGTGGACTCCGTTCGGAGACGGCGACATGATCAGCCGCGCCCATCTCCTCGCCTATCGCACCGACGCCCGCACCGACGAGGAACTGGCAGCGTGCTACGCGACGGCGGCGCACGGGGGCGCCGCGCTGCTGGGCCTGGAGCGGGCCCGGCTCCAGCCCGGCGATCCCGCCGACTTCCTCCTGGTCCGTGCCGAGTCCGTGGCCCAGGCCGTCGTGGACAAGCCGATCCCCCAGTTCGTCGTCCGCAACGGACGCGTACTCGAAAGGTCCTACCGATGATCCGCCGTGCCGTACCCCTGGCCGCCCTCGCGCTGGCCCTGACCTCCTGCGCGCAGCAGACCGCGTCGCCCCGGCAGCAGGGGGCGACCGAACCGCCCAAGCTGGAGTTCAAAACCGTCACCGCCCCGGCCACCGGGGAACTGGACAAGGTGACGTGGAACCTGCCGTACGAGCCGCAGACGCTCGACCCGATCAGGTCGTTCAACTACGCCGAGAACACCGTGCTGGCCAACATGTGCGAGAGCCTGCTGCGGCTGACCCCCGACTTCGGCATCGAGCCCGGCCTGGCGGTGAAGGCCGACAACCCCACCCCGACCACGTGGGTCTACACGATCCGCGAAGGCGTGAAGTTCTGGAACGGCGAGTCGCTGACCGCCGAGGACGTCGCGGCCAGCCTCAACCGCCACCTCGATCCCGCGCTCGGCACCTGGTGGGGTGACTACTTCCAGACCGTGGAGTCGATCAAGGCGACGGGGAAGATGCAGGTCACCGTCGCGCTGAAGCAGCCCGACGTGCTGTTCAACCAGGCGATGGCCACCGCGGCGGGCGCGATCGTCTCGGCCGACCACGCCAAGAAGAAAGACCTGGGCTCGCCGGCCGCCGGTGTGATGTGCACCGGCCCCTACACGTACGGGAGCTGGAAGTCCGGGGATTCGCTGACGCTCAAGCGCAACGACGCATACTGGGACCCCGCGTTGCGGGCCAAGACCAAGGAGCTGGTCTTCCGGTTCATCGCCGACGAGACCACCGCGGTCAACGCGCTGCGCTCCGGCGAGGTGGACGGGCAGTACTTCTACCTGCCTCCCGCGGGGCTCGGCCGGCTCCGGCAGTCCGCGACCGGCTCGGTCACGCTCGGCAAGTCGCTGACCTTCTGGACTCTGCTGGGCGCCGCCAAGTCCGGCCCCTACGCCGATCCGAAGGTCCGCCAGGCCCTGTCGCTGGCGCTGGACCGGGCGGCCATCTCCAAGGTGGTCTTCCAGGGTACGGCGATGCCGCAGCGGACCCTGGCAGGCACCGAGTACTGGGGATACCAGCGGGAGGCCTTTCAGAAGGCCTACGAGGCGATCCCTCCGGAGACACCCGACCTGGCCAAGGCCATGCAGCTGCTCACCGAAGCCGGCTCGCCGACCCAGACCGTCACCATCGGGATCCAGGGCAGCTCGGCCGTCCACGAGCAGACCGCCAACCTGATCAAGGCGACCGGCGAGGCGCTCGGCCTGAAGATCGAGATCAAGGTGATCCCGGTCGAGCAGTACGGAAACCTCTACAGCGACCCCAAGGCCCGCGAGGGCGTCGACGCCTTCTTCTCCACCTGGTACGGCAACGTGCCCGACCCGCTTGACGTCTACACCGTCTTCCTGGACGGCGGGCGCACCAACTTCAACGGCTACGCGGCCGTGGACGCCGACGTCAGGAAAGCGCGGGCGGCCTACGACGAGGCGGAGCGGGCGGCGTTGGTGACGACGATCCAGCAGAAGGTCACCGCCGACGTGCCGTGGATGCCGCTGAACAACCTGCCGGTGATCCTCTACACGAACAATCGGGTGACCGGAGCCGTCGCCTCCTTCCCCTACCTGTACTACCCGTGGGCCGCGGGGCTCGGTGCGCGATGAAGTTCCTGGCGAAACGACTGGCAGGGCTGATCGCGGTCCTGCTGGTCGCCTCCTTCCTGGTCTACGGCCTGCTCTACCTGGTGCCCGGCGGCCCGATGGCGTTCCTGCTCGGCAACCGCAGCGGCACCCCCGAGCAGATCGCGGCCATCCGCGCGCAGTACCACCTGGACGATCCGTTCCCGGTGCGCTACGCAGCATGGCTGCGCGACGCGGTGACCGGCGACTTCGGTACCTCCCTGGTCTATCGGCAGGACGTCTCCGCGCTGATGGCCTCCCGATCGACGACGACCGTCTTCCTGGTCGTCTACGCGACGCTGCTGATCGTGGCCGGGGGGGTGGCGATGGGTCTGCTGGCCGGGCTGCGCGGCGGCAAGGTCGACGGCGCGGTCGGCCTGATCTCCTCGGTCTTCCTGGCCACGCCGCCGTTCGTGGTCGGGGTGATCCTCGTCATCGTCTTCGCGCTGGGTCTGGGCTGGTTCCCGGTCTTCGGACCCGGTAGCGGACTGGGCGATCGGATCCATCACCTCACGCTTCCCGCGATAACGCTCAGCCTGGCCAGCGCCGCGTTCCTCGCCCGCATCACTCGCGCCTCGGTGTACGAGGAACTGGGCCGGGAGCACGTGGAGACCGCTCGCAGCCGTGGCCTGGCCGAGGGGCACATCGTACGCAGGCACGTGCTGCGCAATGCGGCGATCCCGGTGGTGACCGTGACCGGACTGAACGTCGCCGGGCTGATCGCGGGCTCGGTCGTGGTGGAGAGCATCTTCGCCCTGGACGGGCTCGGCTCGTTGTTCGTCCGCGCGATCCTGCAACGCGACTTCGCGATCGTCCAGGCGGTGGTGCTCGTGCTCGTCGCCGCCTTCGTCCTGATCAATCTGGTGGTGGACCTGTGCTACTCCGCTCTCGACCCGCGCCTGTCACGGCAGTGATCCGCCGTCTGGGCGGCCTGGGCTGTGTCGCCGCCGTCCTCCTGGCCGCCATCGTGACGATCACCCTGCTCGCGCCGCTGCTCGCTCCCCACGACCCCGACCTGCCCGACCTGTTCAACGCGCTGGCCGGCGGCTCCCTCGCGCATCCGCTGGGAGGCGACGCCCTGGGCAGGGACGTGCTGTCCAGGCTGATGTACGGCGCGCGGACCACGCTGCTCGCTCCGGTGCTGGTGATCTGCATCGCCGGCCTCGCGGGCACCACGCTGGCGATCACCGCCGCCTGGGCGGGCGGCAAGGTCGACGCGGTCATCTCCCGCCTGCTGGATGTGCTGTTCGCCGTGCCCGGCATCGTTTTCGCACTGGTCACCGTGGCCGTCTTCGGTCCCGGCATCCCCGGCGTGGTGATCGGTCTGGCCGTTGCCTACACCCCGTACGTGGCTCGCGTGGTGCGGGGCGCGGCGCTGCGTGAGCGCCGCCTGCCGTACGTGGCCGCGGCCTGGGTGCAGGGCCGTTCCGCGCCCGCCATCTGCCTTCACCACCTGCTGCCCAACCTACGGCCGATCATCGTCGCCCAGTCGGTCTCCGCACTCGGATTCGCGGTGATCGACGTGGCGGCGGTTTCCTTCCTCGGGCTGGGCGTGCAGCCTCCCACGGCCGACTGGGGGCTGATGGTCAAGAGCGGCCTGGACAGTGCCATGCGAGGCCAGCCGCTGGAGGCACTGAGCGCGGGCCTGCTGATCGCGCTGGTGGTAGCCGCGGTGAACCTGTTGGGCGATCGCCTGGGGAGGCAGTCATGAGTCTATTGATCATGGAAAGGTTCGGCCTGGCCGTGCCGTACGAACGTGGCTGGCGGACGCTGGTGGAGCAGGTGGACCTGACCATCGGCCCGGGAGAGGCCGTCGGGCTGGTGGGGGAGTCGGGGTCGGGCAAGTCGATGACCGCCCGGGCGATCATCGGTCTCACCCCGCCGGGCGCCCGCATGACCGGGAAGGTTTTCTTCGACGGCGCCGAGGTGCCCTCGGGCGGGGCGCTGCGGCGGCTGCGGGCCAAGCGGATCGCGATGATATTCCAGGATCCGCGGGCGCACATCAATCCCGTCCGCAGCGTCGGCGACTTCCTCACCGAGGCCATGGTCCACAATCTGGGGATGCCGGTACGGCAGGCGTCGGCGCGAGCCGTACGGCTCCTTCACGAGGTCGGCATCACCGACGGCGAGCGGCGGCTGCGCCAGCACCCCCACGAGCTGTCCGGCGGCCTGCTCCAGCGCGTCATGATCGCCTCCGTGCTGGCCGTCGAACCTGACCTGGTGCTGGCCGACGAGCCGACCACCGCACTGGACGTGACCACCCAGTCGGAGGTCATGGCCATCCTGGACGAACTGCGCCGCGAGCGCGGCATGGCCATGTTGTTGATCACCCACGACCTGGAGTTGGCCGCCGCGACGTGTGACCGGCTGGCGGTGATGTACGCGGGCCGGATCGTGGAGGACCTCGACGGTCCGCCGCGTCACCCCTACACGCGCGGGCTCATGAGATCGCGACCCGGCCTGGAGGAGGCCGTCCACCGGCTGCCGGTGATCCCCGGACGGCCCGTGGCGGCCTTCGAAGCCGAGGCGGGCTGCGCGTTCGCGCCACGATGTGACCTGGCCGAACCGCGCTGCCACCAGACGCGGCCCGCGTCCACCCACGGGGTCGCCTGCCTGCGAGTGGAGGAGCCGGCATGATCGTGATCGAGGCGGAGCGGTTGCGGAGGGTGTACGGCGCCGCCACCGCGGTCGACGAGGTCTCCTTCACCGTGGCCGAGGGGGAGTCTCTGGCCATCGTGGGAGAGTCGGGGTCCGGGAAGACCACGGTCGCCCGCATGCTGCTCGGCCTGGAGACGCCCACCAGCGGAACGATCAGCGTTTGCGGGCGTCCGCGTCTCCCCGGCCGGGCGTCGGCCGCGGAGCGGCGCAGGCGGGCAAGAGAGATCCAGATCGTCTTCCAGGACCCCTATTCCTCGCTGGACAAACTCCAGCGCGTCGGCGACGTCATCGAGACGAGCCTGGCCCTGCACTTTCCGCTCACCCCCGCCGAGCGACGGGAAAAGGCACTGAACCTGCTGGAGTCCGTGGGCCTGGCCGAACGCCACGCCGCGATGCTGCCCAGGCAGCTGTCCGGAGGGCAGCGCCAGCGCGTGGCCATCGCCCGCGCCCTGGCCGTGGAGCCACGCGTGCTGGTACTGGACGAGGCGGTGGCCGCGCTTGACGTCTCGATCCAGGCGCAGATCCTCAACCTGCTCGCCGACATCCGCGAGCAGCGGTCGATCAGCTACGTCTTCATCTCCCACGACCTGGCCGTGGTCAACCAGATCAGCGACACGGCCATCGTGATGCGTCACGGCCGCGTCGTGGAGGGAGGAACCACCCGCGCCCTGTTGCGCGAGCCGCGGGAGGACTACACCAGAGCCCTGCTGGCCGCGGTGCCCCGGCCCGGCTGGAAGCCGACCAGGAGAGGAGCACAGTGAGCACCCTCGTCAAGGCGTCGTTCGTCATCGGCTTCGATGGCGACGACCACGTCGTCCACCGTGACGCGTGCGTCGTCTACGACGGCGACCGGATCGTCTTCGTCGGTCGCTCCTACGACGGCCCGATCGACGAGGTGATCGACGCCGGGGAGGCGATCGTCGGGCCGGGCTTCATCGATCTGGACGCGCTGGCGGACATCGACCACGCCATCCTCGACACCTGGCACGCCGATTCCCGTGGGCTGGTCTGGTCGCAGGACTACGCGGTCACCCGGCGCCGCGCCGTCTTCCCGCCGGAGGAGACGCTCTTCATGCGGGAGTACGCGCTCACCCAGCTCATCCGCAACGGCGTCACCACCGCGATGCCGATCGCCGCCGAGACGCACAGCGCCTGGGCGGAGTCGTACGAGGAGCTCGCCGGCGTCGTGGAGATCGCCGGACGGCTCGGCCTGCGCATGTACCTGGGGCCGTCCTACCGCTCCGGCGTTCCCGTGGTGCGCGCCGACGGCACCAGGGACGTGCACTGGGAGATCGCGCTCGGAGCGGAAGGATTGGCGGACGCGGTCCGTTTCGTCCGGGATTTCGACGGTGCCTTCGACGGCAGGATTCGTGGGGCGCTGCTGCCCTGCCGCATCGAGACCGTCACCCTCGACCTGCTGCGCGCCACCGCCCAAGCCGCTGGGGAACTGGGCTGCCCGGTGCGCCTGCACTGCATGCAGGGGCTGACGGAGCTGCGGTTGCTGCGCGAGTGGTACGGCCGGCACCCGCTGGACGTGCTGGCGGAAGCCGGACTGCTCGGCCCCCGGCTGCTGATCCCGCACGCCCTGTACCTCGGTGATCCCGACACGCCGTTCGAGGGATCACCGGACCGGCTGGCGGCGCTGGCCGGGATCGTGCACTGCCCCCTGACCATGGTCAGGTACGGCGACGCGCTCCGCGACTTCGACCGTTACCGGGCGGCCGGGGTGAACGTGGCGCTGGGCACCGACTCCTTCCCACCCGACATGATCCGCAACATGGACTATGGCAACAACCTGGCCAAGCTGGTCACCGGACGGCTGGACGCGGGATCGGCGGCCGACTACTACCGGGCCGCCACGCTGGGCGGTGCCCGCGCGCTGGGCCGGGACGATCTGGGCCGGCTTGCCCCGGGCGCCAAGGCCGACCTGGTCGTGGTGGGGCTCTCCGGCCCGCACACCGGCCCCGTGGACGATCCGATCAGGACGTTGTTGATGAACTGCTCGGGTACGGACGTGGACACCGTGGTGATCGACGGGCGGGTGGTGATGCGTGACCGGGTGATCCCGGGGGTGCACGAGGCGACGATGCGCTCGCGCGCGCAGACCTACTTCGAGACGATGAAGGCCGCTTACTCCGCGCGTGACCACATGCGTCGCGATCCGGCGGTGTTGTTCCCCGCGTCCTTCCGAGAGGTTCGAGGCACGTAGCGGACGGCGTGTGCCGGGCCGGCGGCTGTGCCGGCCTCGCCGCCGTGTCACGTCGCGCCTACCGGTACGGGCGGCCGTGCCGGTAGGCGGATGACGACTCCGCCGGGCGTGCGCCGATCTGCCGCAGCGGTTCCGAACAGTGAAATCGACAGACAGATCGACAGACAGATCGACAGGCAGATCGACAGGCAGGGGCATCGTGACGATGACGTTCAGGTTCTCGGCCCGGGAAGTCGCCGCGGCCCGCATCGGCCGATGCCGCGGTCGCGTCTGCGGCCGGCGGGCCGGCGCGGCCGGCGCGGTGCGTGGCGACGCCGGCCGGACGGATGGACCGAGATGCGCATCCTGATCGTGAATGTGAACACCACCGCGTCGATGACCGACACGATCCGCGCGCAGGCCGCGGCGTACGCGTCGCCGGGCGTCGAGATCGTCGGGCTCACCCCGTCGTTCGGGCCGGAGTCGGTGGAGGGCAACTTCGAGAGCTACCTGGCGGCGGTCGCCGTGATGGACCGGGTCGTCCGGTACGACGAGCCGTACGACGCGGTGATCCAGGCCGGGTACGGCGAGCATGGCCGGGAGGGCCTGCAGGAACTGCTCGACGTACCCGTGGTGGACATCACCGAGGCGGCCGCGCAGGTCGCGATGCTGATCGGCCGGACGTACTCGGTCGTCACGACGCTGGAGCGCTCCGTGGCGCAGATCGAGGACAGGCTGCGGCTCGCCGGGCTGGCCGGCCGGTGCGCGTCCATCCGGGCCAGCGGGCTGTCGGTCCTGGAGCTCGACGGGAACCCCGGCCGGGCCGTCGACGCGATCGTCGCCGAGGCCCGCAAAGCCGTCGTCGACGACCGGGCCGAGGTGATCTGTCTTGGCTGCGGCGGAATGGCCGGCCTCGACCGGAAGATCACTGCCGCCACCGGGGTACCCGTCGTCGACGGCGTCGCCGCCTCGGTCGCCCTCGCCGAAGGACTCGTCCGGCTCGGCCTCACCACCAGCAAGGTGCGCACCTACGCGACGCCCCGGTCCAAGACCGTGACCGGCTGGCCGATCGCCGGCGGATTCCCGCACGCCGCCGCCTCGACCGGGCGGCGCGATGAGCCGAGGTCGCGGTGAGCGACGTAACGACAGGAGGTGCCGGTCGATGGCCGAGCTGGACGTGCTGATCAAAGCCCGCCGAGTGATCACCGCAGCCGGAGAGGTGGCGCGCAGCATCGGCGTACGGGACGGGATGGTGACCGCGGTGGAGCCGCTGGAGGCGGATCTGGAGGCCGCCGAAGTCGTCGAGCTCGGCGACGACGAGGTGCTGCTGCCCGGCCTCGTGGACAGCCACGTGCACGTGAACGACCCCGGCCGGACGGAGTGGGAGGGCTTCGAGAGCGCCACCCGGGCGGCCGCGGCCGGCGGCGTCACGACGATCATCGACATGCCGCTGAACAGCGTCCCGCCGACCACCGACGTCGCGGCGCTGCGGACGAAGTGGAGGACCGCTCAGGGGCAGGTGTACGTCGACGTCGGCTTCTGGGGCGGCGCCGTACCGGGCAATCTGCGCGACCTGCGCGGGCTGCACGACGCGGGCGTGTTCGGGTTCAAGTGCTTCCTGCTGCACTCCGGCGTGGACGAGTTCCGGCACCTGGAGCCGGGCGAACTGGTGGACGCGCTGTGGGAGATCGGATCGTTCGACGCACTGATGATCGTGCACGCCGAGGACCCGCACGTGATCGAGCACGCGCCGGCCGCGCACGGCGCAGGCTACGGGGACTTCCTGCGGTCCAGGCCACGGGAGGCGGAGAACCGCGCGATCGCACAGGTGATCGAGCTGGCCCGCCGGACCGGCTGCCGGGTGCACATCCTGCACCTGTCCAGTTCGGACGCGCTGCCGATGATCCGGTCGGCCCGGCGCGACGGCGTCCGGCTCACCGTGGAGACCTGCCCGCACTATCTGACGTTCAGCGCGGAGGAGATCGCCGAGGGCGCCACCCAGTTCAAATGCTGCCCGCCGATCCGCGAGGCGGCGAACCGCGAGCTGCTCTGGCAAGGGCTCGCCGACGGCACGATCGACTGCGTGGTGTCCGACCACTCGCCGTGCACACCGGAACTCAAGCGGTTCGACATCGGTGACTTCGGCGTCGCCTGGGGCGGTATCGCGTCGCTGCAGCTCGGCCTGCCGGCGGTGTGGACCGAGGCCCGGCGTCGCGGTCACGCGCTGGCCGACGTGGTGCGCTGGATGGCCGAACGCCCGGCGGAGCAGGCGGGGCTGTCGCGCAAGGGCCGGATCGCGACGGGCTACCAGGCCGACTTCTGCGTGTTCGCACCCGACCAGGTGTTCGTGGTCGAAAAGGAGCGGCTGCACCACCGCAACCCGGTGACGCCGTACCACGGCCGGCCGCTTGCGGGTGTGGTCCGCGGCAGCTGGCTGCGCGGCGTACCGATCGACATCGACAGCCCGCCGCGGGGCCGGCTGCTCAACCGAGGAGGGGCATGAGCATCGACGGTTTCACCCGGTTTCCGGACCTGGCCTCGCGTGCGCTGGCCGGTAGCGTGGTGCACGCCAACGACGAGTCGTTCGCCGAGCGGGAGAACCTGATCAAGCCTGAGCCGCCGGTGTTCTCGGCGGAGGACTTCGGCCACAAGGGCAAGGTGTACGACGGCTGGGAGACCCGTCGTCGTCGCGAGCCCGGGAACGACCACGCGATCGTCCGGCTCGGCGTACCGGGTGTGGTGCACGGCGTGGTGATCGACACCGCCTGGTTCAGGGGCAACTATCCGCCGTACGCCTCGGTGGAGGCGACCAGCGTCGAAGGAACGCCGTCACCGTCCGAGCTGGAGCGGGCGAGCTGGGAGACGATCGTCGAGAAGGCCGCGATCGAGGGCGACACCGGCAACCCGTTCGAGGTGGCGGACCGGCGGCGCTGGACGCATGTCCGGCTGAGCATCTACCCCGACGGCGGGGTGGCCCGCTTCCGGGTGCACGGTGAGCCTGTGCCGGACCCACGGTTCATGGACGGCACGATCGACCTGGCGGCGCTGGAGTACGGCGGCGACGTGGTGGACTGCTCGAACACGTTCTACTCCGCGCCGGTGCAGTTGCTGCTGCCCGGCAGGGCCAGGATCATGGGCGACGGCTGGGAGAACGCCCGCCGCCGCGACGACGGCAACGACCACGTGACGGTCAGGCTGGCGGCCCGTGGCCGGATCCGCAGGGTCGAGATCGACACGTCGTACTTCGTCGGCAACGCGGCCGGCTGGGCCGCACTACGCGGGGCCGACGCCGAGGGCGACCGTCCGGGCGAGAACGCGCACTGGTTCGACCTGCTTCCGAAGACGCGGCTGCAGCCGGACACCCGGCACTTCTTCCGCCCGGTGGCGGCCACGCCCGCGACGCACGTCCGGCTGGACGTCTTCCCCGACGGCGGCCTGGCCAGGCTCCGGGTGCATGGTGAGCTGATCGCCGACGCCCACCGCGCGGCCGTGCTCCGCTGGCTCGATCTGCTCCCCGCCGAACACGCCGCCCAGGTTCTCGGCGAGGCCGGCGTCACCCCGGAGAGCGCCGAGGACCTCCTGCGCCGACGGCCGTTCACCGCCGGCGGCACACTGCCCTTGACGGTGCTGTCCACCTTGCTGGGGGGCGTCCGAGCTCCGTGATCCTCCCGGTCGCCTCGCTGCCGAGGCGACCGGTTCGGCAGCGAGGCGACCGGTTCGGCACGCGGTGCCGGGCTGAGGGCGGGGCAGGTCAGCGGCGGTGGACGAGCTCACCGCCGACGAACGTCATCGCCACCTCGGTCCGCCAGATCTCGCCCTGGGGCTCGGCGAACGGGTCGCGGTCCAGCACCACCAGGTCGGCGCGGTTTCCCGGGGTGATGGTGCCCGCGTCGTCGTCGTGGTTGATCCAGGCCGAGCCCGCGGTGTAGGCGGTCAGCGCGGTGGCCAGGTCCAGGCTCTGGCCGGGCAGGAACGGGGTCTGCGCCGTCGGGTAGCCGGCGTGCACCGAGCCGCCCGGCTCGGTGCGGTTGACCGCCACGTGCATGCCCTGGATCGGGTCGGCGTTGGAGACGGGCCAGTCACTGCCCGCGCAGAAGCGGGTGCCGTGGGCCAGCAGGTCGGCGAACGGATACTGCCAGGCCGAGCGCTCGTCGCCCAGGAACGGGATCGTCAGCTCGTCCATCTGGGCGTGGTGGGTGGCCCACAGCGGCTGCAGGTTGGCCGTCACGCCGAGGGCGGCGAAGCGCGGCACGTCGGACGGCTCGATGATCTGCAGGTGCGCGATGTGGTGCCGGTTGGCCGGGTCGGTTCCGGTGAAGCTGTCCAGCGCCTCGCGCACCGCCCGCTCGCCGATCGCGTGGAAGTGCACCTGGAAGCCGTGCCGGTCCAGCTCGGCGACATAGTCCTTCAGCAGTGCGGGATCGACGTAGGACAGGCCGGTGCCGCCGCAGCGGCAGTAGGGCTCGATCACGGCGGCGGTGAAGTTCTCGGCGATGCCGTCCTGCATGATCTTCACCGAGCCGGCGCTGAAGCGCTCCAGCCCCCGGGCCGACTCGCGCCGCGCGATCAGCTCCTCTATCTGCTCGGCGCCCCGCGTGCGGTCCCACCACAGCGCGCCCACCACCCGGGCCTTCAGCGCCCCGGAGGCGGCGGCCGCGACGTAGGTGGGCAACTGGTCGTCGGAGCCCGCGTAAGAGCCGACGATGGCGTCCTGCCAGCCGGTGATGCCCCGGGAGAACAGGTAGGACTGCGCCGAGAGCAGCGCCGCCGCCTGGTCGTCCGCGGTCGGGCGCGGGGTGAGCAGGCCGACCAGGTCCATCGCGCCCTCGTGCAGCACGCCGCTCGGCGTGCCGTCCGCGTCGCGCTCGATCCGGCCGTCGGCCGGGTCGGGGGTGTCGCGGGTGATCCCGGCCAGCTCCAGCGCCCGGGTGTTGACCCAGGCGGCGTGGTGGTCACGCTGGATCAGATAGGCCGGGCGCTCGACGAAGTCGAGCTGGGAGCGGTGCGGCAGGCCGCCGGGGAAGGCCGCCATGTCCCAGCCGCCGCCGTCGATCCACTCGTGGTCGGGGTTCGCCCGCGCGTAGGCGGCGACCCGCTCCAGATACTCCGGCAGGCCGTAGACCTCGGCCAGATCGCACTTGGTCCGTTCCAGGCCGGCCTGCACCGGGTGGATGTGGGCGTCGGTGAAGCCGGGGGTCAGCAGTCCGCCGTCGAGGTCGACGGTCTCGTGGCCGGGGGTCGCCCGCCGTAGGACATCGGTCTCGGTGCCCACGGCGGCGATCCGGCCGTCGCGGACCAGCACCGCCTCGGCGAAGACGTCGGCGGCGAGGAACGCCCGGCCGCCGCGGAAAAGGATGTCGCTCACCCGATCACCGCTGAGGCGCGGAGGAAGGCGTCGGACAGGTGGGTCATGGTTCTCCTTAGCGTCCGGTGATGGAGTCGGCGACGCGCGCCAGGACGGAGGTGCGGCCGAGGCCGCCCTTCTCCCTCGCGTCGGCCCGCCGGTACAGGTCGTACATGGTGTGCACGCCGATCCACCGCAGCGGTTCCACCTCCCAGCCCCGCACCTTGCGGCCCACCCAGGGCAGCGAGGTCAACTCCGTGTCCTCGCGCAGGATCAGGTCGCGCAGGGTGCGGCCGGCCAGGTTGGCGGTGGTCACCCCGTGGCCGGTGTAGCCGCCCGCCCAGCCGATGCCGGTGGCCTGGTCGACGTGCACGGTGGCGCACCAGTCGCGCGGCACGCCGAGCACCCCGGACCAGGCGTGCGCCACCCTGGAGGCCTTCAGCGCGGGGAACATGCCGGTCAGCAGCTCCCACAGCGCCTCGATGGTCCATTCGTGGGTACGGCCCCGGTCGTCGACGCGGGAACCGTACAGGTAGGGCTTGCCGCGCCCGCCGAAGGCGATCCGGCCGTCGGCGGTGCGCTGGGCGTACATGTAGTAGTGCGCCATGTCGCCGAGCAGCTCGCAGCCCTCCCAGCCGATCGCGTCCCACAGCTCGCCGAGCGGCTCGGTGACGATCATCGAGCTGTTCATCGGCAGCCAGGCGCGGTGGTACTGCTTCAGCTCGGCGGTGAAGCCCTCGGTGGCGCGGATGACGTAGTCGGCGCGGACCGTGCCGTACGGCGTGCGGGCCTCGCGCGGGGCGATCTCGGTGACCGGGGTGCGTTCGAAGACCTCCACTCCCAGGTCCCGCACGCTCTCGGCCAGCCCTCGGGCCAGCTTGGCGGGCTGGATCCGGGCGCAATGCGGGCTCCAGATCGCGCTGACCGCGCCGTCGACCCTCAGGCGGCTCTCCCGCTCGGCCGGGTCCAGCAGCCGGACGTCCTCCTCGGTCCAGCCCCAGTGGCGTTCGTGGGCGAGCAGCTGACGCAGCCGCCGATCCTGGGCGGCGTTGGTGGCCACCGTGGTGACGCCGCCCTTGACGATGTCGGCGTCGATGCCCTCGCCCTCGGCGACCGCGATGACCTCGTCGATCGACTCGAACATCACCCGCTGGAACCGCTTGGCCGCCGTCGCGCCATGCGTCTTGGCGTACCGCTCGGGGGTGCCGGCGAGCTCGCCGACCAGCCAGCCGCCGTTGCGGCCGGAGGCCCCGTAGCCGGCGAACTCCTTCTCCAGCACCACGACCCGCAGGCTCGGGCTGGCCTTCTTCAGGTAGTAGGCGGTCCACAGGCCGGTGTAGCCGGCGCCGATGATCACGACGTCGGCCTCGCGGTCGCCGTCGAGGGGGTCGCCGGCCGTGGGGATGCCGAGGGAGCGGTACCAGAAGGAGACATCTCCATTGACGAAATCCCCAGCCAGGGGAACACGCGCGTTCATGGCCCCATATCCTGCTATATCCGTCAATTGTGGTGCACCTTCCAACGGAAACCGTTGTAGAACCGCGTCATGAGTGATCTTCTCAGACGTAACGACGGGCTCACCCGTGTGTAGCAGTCCTGTAACAGGGCCGCGCCATGCTGTGCCTGATGGAAGGAGCGTTCTGATGGGGTTTCTGAGGATTCGTACAACGGTGGACGAGCGGCCGGGGCGCCTTGCCATGCTGGCCGCGGCGCTCGCGGACAAGGGCGGCAACATCCTGGGCCTGAGCGTCCAGTCCGACACGGACGGCACCGTGGACGAGTTCGTGGCGGAGATCCCCGCCGGTCCCGAGGCCGTGCGCGAGGCGTTGGAGGCGGCCGGCGGGCGCCGGGTCCAGGTGGTCGCCGCCACCGCCCACCAGCTCACCGACGAGCCCACTCGTGCCCTCCTGCTCGCCTCCCGGCTGCGCGCGATGCCCTGGCGGCTCCCCGAGTTGCTGGGGGAGCTGCTGCGCGCCGAGGACTCCCGCTGGGTCTACGGTTCGGACATGAGCGATCTGCCGGACCCGACGCTGCTGACCGTGCCGGTGGCCCCACGCCGCTCCATCCGGCTGCGCCGGGCGGAACTGCCCTTCACCCTGACCGAGGCCGCCCGGGCCGCCTCCTTCGTGCGGCTGGCCCAGCCCTCGCCCCACCAGCCGGCGGGCGCCGAGCGGGTCGTCAAGCTGTCCGACGGCGTCGAGACCCAGGTCCGCCCGCTGACGCAGCTCTACCGCGAGGCCGTCAGGGACCTGCACGACCGCTGCTCACCCGAGGCGCGCCGCTTCCGCTACTTCACCTCCATGCCCATGCTGCCGCCGCGCGTCTTCGACCGGCTCTGCGACCGCACCCGCGGTCACTCGCTGGTCGCCGGGCACGACGGCCAGGTGGTGGCGCTGGCCAACCTGATGTTCACCCCCGACCCCGGCATCGCCGAGATGGCCTTCCTGGTCGAGGACCGCTGGCAGGGCCGGGGCCTGGGCGCGGCGCTGGCCAGGATGGTCGTCGCCGAGGCCCGCGATCTGGGTTTCGCCGAGGTCAGGGCCACCCTGCTCTCCGACAACGCGCGCATGCGCAGGCTCCTGGTCTCGCTGGGCGCGACCCTGAACCACACCGAGGACCCCGGCGTGGTGGAAGCCAGGCTGGCCGTGGGAGTGATGGCGACGGCATCCCCGAGTTGAACCCATCACCCGGCCTCCCCGGTTCGAGATCACTCAGGGGCCCCGAACCGGGGAGGCCGCATTGCTCCTCGTCATCTCTCCTCGTCGGGCGTGCCCGGGTCCGCGGGAGCGCCCATGGCGTCCAGCCGGCGCTCGATCCGGTCGAGACTCTCCTGGATCCGCTCCAGCTTCGCACCGGCCGAGGGCCCGAGCCCGTAGACGCCCTCCTCCACGGTGAGGGGGCGTTCGGGACCGCGCCGCCCGATGAGCGTGATCACCTGGGCGCGTAGGGCCTCCAGGCGCACCCCTCGCTTGGTGAGCACCTGGACCGCGAGGCCCGCCCCCTCACGGATCAGGCCGAGCAGGATGTGTTCGGTGCCGATGTAGCCGTGGTGCAGGTTGAGGGCCTCCCGCAGGGACAGCTCCAGCACCTTCTTGGCCCGTGGGGTGAACGGGATGTGGTCGGGTGGGATGCCGTCACCCGGACCGATGATCTCTTGGAGGTCGTTGCGCACCTGCGCGCGGTGGACGCCGCAGGCGTGCAGGGTCCGGCCGGCGACGCCGTCCTCCTCCCCGAGCAGGCCGAGCAGGATGTGCTCGGTGCCGATGTGGTTGTGGTTGAGCCGCCGGGCCTCCTCCTGGGCCACGACCACGACACGGCGGGCACGATCTGTGAAGCGCTCGAACACGAGTGGCCTCCGTGAGGGATGCCGAGTCCTTTGCACCCACTATGCGCCAGGTTTCCCGATAAGAGGGTGACATGCGCCGGGGAATTCCTTTCCGGCCCCGAAGCGCTGAGCAACCGGCCGCCTTCGGCGCCTGGTTCGCCGACATGGGTGCTACGAATGGCGTTAATCTAACATTCTTGTGTGAGATTAGCGCCCTATCTCTATCGGGTGCCCAGGCGGCGTGCGTAGGGTCGCCGCATGACGATCGACGCCTTCATCGACGCGCTCCCCAAGGTCGAGCTGCACGTTCACCTGATCGGCTCCGCCTCCGTTCCCACCGTGCTGGAGCTCTCCCGGCGCCACCCCGGCGGCCCGGTGCCCACCACGGAGGAGGAACTGCGCGAGTTCTACCTCTTCCGCGACTTCCCGCACTTCGCCGAGGTCTACGGGGCGGTCAACGCCCTGGTCCGCGATCCCGAGGACGTGGCGACACTGGTGGGCGGCCTGGCGCGGGACTTGGCCGCGCAGAACGTGCGCTACGTCGAGCTGACCGTCACCCCCTACTCCCACCACGTCATGGGCATGCCCATGCGCGCGGTCACCGAGGCGCTCGACCTGGCCGCCCGCGCCGCCCTCGCCGAGCACGGCGTCCGCCTCGGCTACATCTTCGACATCCCCGGCGAGTACGGAACCGAGGCCGCCCGGGCTACCCTGGACCACGCGCTCCAAGAACCTCCCCAAGCATTGGTAGGTTTTGGTCTGGCCGGCATCGAACAGGAACGACCGAAGTATCGCGACGCTTTCCGGGACGCCTTCCGTGCGGCCACTGCCGCCGGGCTGCGCAGCCTGCCGCACGGGGGTGAGATGTCCGGCCCGGAGACCATCTGGGAGGTTCTCGACGGTCTGGGAGCCGAACGGATCGGTCACGGCATCGCCTGCCTCGCCGACCCCCGCCTGGTCGCCCGCCTGCGCGAGGAGCAGATCCCCCTGGAGGTCTGCCCCACCTCCAACGTGTGCACCGGCCAGGTCGCCCACATCAAGGAACACCCCCTCCCGCGCCTGTTGGAGGAAGGCCTGTTCGTCACGCTGAACAGCGACGACCCGCCCATGTTCGCCACCACCCTCAGCAACGAGTATCAGGTGGCCGCCGAGGTCTTCGGCCTGGACCGCCCGGCGTTGACGGCACTGGCCCGCAACGCCGTCAACGCCTCCTGCCTGGATCAGCGGGGACGGCAGACGATTCTCGCCGAGATCGACGCGCTGGGCGAGGCCCCACGAACGCACTGACCCGCGCAGCCGGAGCCGCGCGGGTCAGAGGTTCACGGATCGGGGATTCGGCGCCCCTCACCGGATCAGGGGGAGGAGGGCCGGCTCAGGGACGAGGGGATCTTCGAGGCCGCTGCCCTGTCCAGCAGGAACAGCGTCCGCTGGCGTCCGCGGGCACCGGCCGCCGGCACCTGCACCGGCCCCGAGTCCGACAGCGCCAGCCGTACGGCTCCCGCCTTCTCCTCACCGGCGGCGATCAGCCAGACCTCGCGCGAGGCCTGGATGACCGGGAGCGTGAGGGAGATACGGGTGGGCGGCGGCTTCGGCGCGCCGTGCACCGCGACCACCGGCCGTGTCTCGTACAGCGCGGGCATGCCCGGAAACAGCGACGCCACGTGGCTGTCCGGGCCCATGCCCAGCATCATCACATCGAACGACGGCGCCGGCCCGTGGTCCTCGGGGCGCGCCGCCTTGCGGAGCTCCTCGGCGTACGCCTCGGCCGACTCCTCGGCGGTCATGCCCGAGTCGGGGCCGCGCATCACGTGGACACGGTCGGGATCGACGTCGACGTGGTCCAGGAGGGCCTTGCGCGCGCCGGTCTCGTTGCGTTCGGGGTGGCCGGAGGGCAGGAAACGCTCGTCACCCCACCAGATGTCCAGATTGCGCCAGTCAATGGCGTCGCGAGCCGGGTTGGCGGCGATCTCGGCCAAAGTGGCGATGCCGATGGTGCCGCCGGTGAGCACCAGCGAGGCCGAGCCCTTGCCCGACTGCGCGTCGACGGTGCGGGTGATCACCCGGGCGGCGGCGGCCTTGGCGAGCATGTCGGCGTCGCGATGGACGATCACGTTGGGAACGCTCACGAGGACTTCTCTTTCAACGGGCTTTCGAGGACCAACGGGCTTTTACGACTGATGGGCTTTTCAAGACTGATGGGCTTTTGACGGCCGGCGGGCTTCGCGCGCCCGACGGGATCTCTACGACAGAGCGCCCCGCGGCAGGCCGCGGGGCGCTCCCGGGTCAGGACTTGCGCGCCCGGGCGAGTCGCCGGATCGCCGCCTCGTAGATCTCGTCAGGGTCCAGACGGCGCAGCTCCTCGGCGAGCAGCTCCGACGTCGGGCGACGGGTCAGGGCGACATGACGGTCCGGCTGGCCCGGACGGGCCAGTGTGGCCAGACGGCCGTCGCCACGGCTGATGGCGATCTCACCGTCGGACGTGGCCAGCTTGACCGCGGTCAGGCCGGGGCCCTGCGAGTCGACGACCTTCACCTGGGCGCCGAGACGCTCGCTGAGCCAGGCCGCCAGCAGCAGGGCGCTGGCGTGGTCCGGCACGGCCTCCACGACACCCTTCTTGACCTTGCCCGCCGGCTGGTCGAACGCGGCGGCCAGCAGGCTCCGCCACGACGTCAGCCGGGTCCAGGCCAGGTCGGTGTCACCGGGGACGTATCCGCCGGCCCGGCTGGTGATCGCCTGCACCGAGTCCGCCGCCGACCGCGCGTCGACGATGCGGCGCTGGGCGAGCATGCCGATCGAGTCCTTGGCCGGCACCGCCGGGCAGGCGCCCGGCCACCAGGCCACCACCGGGGTGTCGGTGAGCAGCAGCGGGCCGACCACAGAATCGGCGTGCTCGGTGAGCTCGCCGTACAGGCGCAGCAGGATCACCTCGCCCGGGGTCGACTCGCCGAAGCGCAACTCGGCGTCGAGCCGGTTCGGCTCCTTCGGGTCGCGGGGGATGACGACCAGTATCCGGGAGGGGTGCTCCCTGGCCGCCTCGGTCGCGGCGCGGACCGCGTCGTACTGGTTGCTCTCGTCACTGACCACCACCAGGGTCAGCACCATGCCGACCGCGGGGGTGCCCATCTGGTGGCGCAGATGGGTGAGCTGTGAGGAGATCTTCGACGCGGTCGTGTCGCTGAGCATGAAGCTCGCCATCTACAGCCTCCTCCAAGCGCGTCCGTCGCGGGCCATCATCTCGTCGGCCGACTTGGGACCCCACGTGCCCGACGGATATTCCTGCGGCGGTCCCTGGGAGGTCCAGAACTCCTCGATGGGGTCGAGGATCTTCCACGACAGCTCGACCTCGCGCTGGTGGGGGAAGAGCGGCGGGTCGCCGATCAGCACATCCAGCAGCAGCCGCTCATAGGCCTCGGGGGAGGACTCCATGAACGACTCGCCGTAGGCGAAGTCCATCGAGACGTCCCTGACCTCCATGGCGGTGCCGGGCACCTTCGAACCGAACCGCACCGTGATGCCCTCGTCCGGCTGGACCCGGATGACCAGGGCGTTCTGCCCCAGGATCTCGGTGTCGTCCTTGCTGAACGGCAGGTGCGGCGCGCGCTGGAACACCACGGCCACCTCCGTCACCCGGCGGCTCAGCCGCTTGCCGGTGCGTAGGTAGAACGGCACCCCGGCCCAGCGGCGGTTGGCGATCTCCAGCTTGATGGCGGCGTAGGTCTCGGTGATGGAGTCCGGTGGGATGCCGTCCTCCTGCGTGTAACCGACGACCGGCTCGCCGCCCTGCCAGCCCGGCCCGTAACGGCCGCGCGCGGTGGAGTCGGCCAGGTCCTGCGGCAGCCGTACCGCCTTGAGGACCTTCTCCTTCTCCCTGCGCAACGAGTTGGCCTCGAACGAGGTCGGGTCCTCCATCGCCACCAGCGCCAGGAGCTGCAGCAGGTGGTTCTGGATCACGTCACGGGCCGCGCCGATGCCGTCGTAGTAACCCGCCCGGCCGCCGATGCCGATGTCCTCGGCCATCGTGATCTGGACGTGGTCGACGTAGCTCCGGTTCCAGATCGGCTCGAACAGGTTGTTGGCGAAGCGCAGCGCCAGGATGTTCTGGACGGTCTCCTTGCCCAGGTAGTGGTCGATGCGGAACACCGAACTCTCCGGGAAGACCGCGCTGGTGATCGCGTTGAGATCCTGGGCGCTCTTCAGGTCGTGCCCGAAGGGCTTCTCGATCACCACCCGGCGCCAGGACCCCTCGGGACCGTGCGCCAGCTCGGTCCGCTTGAGCTGCTCGACCACGACCGGGAAGAACTTCGGCGGCACCGAGAGGTAGAAGCCGTAGTTGCCGCCGGTGCCCCGGGTCTGGTCGATCTCCTTGAGCATCATGGCCAGCGCGTCGAACGCGCCGTCGTCGGTGAACTCTCCCGGGCAGAAGAAGATGCCCTCCGACAGCTGCTTCCAGACCTCCTCGCGGAAGGGCGTGCGGGCGTGCTCCTTGACGGCGTCATGGGTGAGCTGCGCGAAGTCCTGGTCCTGCCAGTCGCGGCGGGCGAAGCCGACCAGGGAGAAGCCCGGGGGCAGCAGCCCCCGGTTCGCCAGGTCGTAGATCGCCGGCAGCAGCTTCTTGCGCGCCAGGTCACCGGTCACGCCGAACAGCACCAGCACGCACGGCCCCGCCACCCGCGGCAGGCGCTTGTCACGCGGATCGCGCAGTGGGTTGGCGGCCACCACCTCGTCGGTGGTGGCGGCGGTCGCGGCCGCCGAGGCGACGCTCACCGACTCCTCGGCGTGCGGCCCTGCGGGGGGTACGCCGTCGGTGTGCGAGGCGTCGACCTGGGTCACATCGGCCTGCACCACGGGGCGTTCCTTGCTCATTCAGACCTCCCGCGCCGCGGCGAGCAGACGTGCCACCCCGGCCGCGCGATCGGTCAGGTGCAGCCGTACGGTGGGACGCCCGCGCTTGGCCAGCGCGCCCTGGTCTCCCAGAGCCTGCGCGAGCTGGAGGCGGCCCAGCGTGTACGGCTTGCCGGGCACCTCGACGTCCTCCTCCACGGCGCCGGTGATCTGCAGGAACACGCCGTTCTGCGGGCCGCCCTTGTGATACTGGCCGGTGGAGTGCAGGAACCGGGGGCCCCACCCGAAGGTGATCGGCCGCTCGGTCCGCACCGCGAGCTGCGCGCGCAGCGTGGCCGGGTCGGCCGCGCTCCACGCATCGGTCATCTCCTCGAACGAGGCGCCTTCCGCGTGAGGGGCGTCGAAGGCCGCCTCCCGGTCGAGGTAGGCCATGATCGCGAGGTAGCCGTCGGCGGGAACGGCCTCCAGCAGCTGGGTGAACACCCCCGACAGGTCCTTGGGGACCTCCGGGCCGGGCAGCTCGCCGTACACCTCGACGGGGCCGTCGACCAGGATCGGCGTGCCGGTCGGCAGCTCCGGCCGGGCCAGCAGGTTGCCGGTGTTCTCCTTGGACTCGGCCACGTTCGGCTGGTTGAACGGGTCGATGCCGAGGACCCGGCCGGCGATGGCGGTGGCGTACTCCCAGACGAGGAACTGCGCGCCCAGCGGACCGCTGACGGTCAGCGCGCCGCCGGTGTCGATCCCGGCGACCAGCTCGTCCTCGGCCTCGCCCGGCTCGGCACCGACGACCGGCAGGATGCCCTTGCCGCTCTTGCCGGTGGACTCGGCGACGAGCTGCTCGATCCAGTCGGGCAGGCCGTTGATCTCCGACAGGCCGTCCTCGAGCACGAGCTTGTCGCGACCGGAGACCGCGGCGGCGCCGAGGGCGGCGCCGAGGTCGAGGCCGGGGTTGCCCTCGGCCTGCGAGAGCAGCGGCTGCACGGCGGCCGCGTCGTCGAGCAGCTGCTTGACGTCGGCCCCGGCCAGCGCGCTGGGCACCAGGCCGAACGCCGTCAGGGCGCTGTAGCGGCCGCCCACGTTGGGGTCGGCCAGGATGACCTGGTAGCCCGCCTCGATGGCGCTCTGCTCCAGCGGCGAGCCCGGGTCGGTGACCACGACGATCCGCTCGGCCGGGTCGATCCCCGCGTCGCGGAAGGCCTTCTCGTAGATCCGCCGGTGGCTGTCGGTCTCGACCGTGCCGCCGCTCTTGCTGGCGACCACCAGGATCGTGCGGTCCAGCCGGTCGTCGAGCGCCCGGCGCACCTGACCGGGATCGGTGGTGTCGAGCACGGTCAGCGGCACGTCGGCGGAGGTGGTGATGACCTCCGGGGCGAGCGAGGAGCCGCCCATGCCGGCCAGGACCACGTGGTCCAGACCCTGCGCGCGGGCCCGCTCGACGAGCTTGCCGATCTCGGGCAGCAGCTCCCTGCTGGTGTGCGGGAGGTTGAGCCAGCCGAGGCGGACCGTCGCCTCGGGCTGGGCGTCCGGGCCCCACAGGGTGGGGTCGCCGGCGGCGAGGGCCTCGTGGACCCCTTCGGAGACGAGCCGCCCGGCCGTCTCCGCGGCCTGCTCGGCCAGTTTCTCCTCGCCGAACGTCACGGACACTGACATGTGCTTCACGCCTTCCGCAGCTCGGCGGAGACGGTGGCCAGGAGTTCTTTCCAGGACGCTTCGAACTTCTCCACGCCCTCCTCCTCCAGCACCTTCACCACGTCGTCGTAGTCGATACCGGCCTCCTTGAGGGCGGCCATGGTGTTCCAGGCGTCCTCGTAGTGGGGGCGGATGGTGTCGCCGGTGATCCGGCTGTGGTCGGCCACGGCGTCGAGGGTCTTCTCCGGCATCGTGTTGACCGTGCCCGTCGTGACCAGCTCGTCGACGTAGAGGGTGTCGGGGTAGCTCGGGTCCTTGGTGCCGGTGGAGGCCCACAGCGGGCGCTGCGGGCGCGCTCCGGCCGCGGCCAGGGCCTGCCAGCGCGGGGAGTCGACCACGTCCTCGAAGGCGGCGAAGGCGAGACGGGCGTTGGCGACCGCCGCCTTGCCCTTGAGAGCCTTGGCCTCGGGGGTACCGATCTTCTCCAGGCGCTTGTCGATCTCGCTGTCCACGCGGCTGACGAAGAAGGAGGCCACCGACTCGATGCCGGCCAGGTTCAGGCCGTTGGCCTGCGCGCGCTCCAGGCCGGTCAGCCAGGCGTCCATGACGGCGCGGTAGCGCTCCAGGGAGAAGATCAGCGTGACGTTGACGCTGATGCCCTCGGAGATCGCCTGGGTGATCGCGGACAGACCCTCGACCGTGGCGGGGATCTTGATGAACAGGTTGGGCCGGTCGACCATCCACCACAGCGCGCGCGCCTCGGCGATCGTCTTGTCCGTCTCCCGGGCCAGACGCGGGTCCACCTCGATCGAGACCCTGCCGTCCACGCCGCCGGTGGCGTCGTAGACCGGCCGGAGCACGTCGGCGGCCCAGCGGATGTCGTAGGTGGTGATGGCGCGCACCGCCTCCTCGACGTCCACGCCGCGCACCGACAGGTCGTGCAGCTGGGTGTCGTAGGCGTCGCCCTTGCTCAGCGCCGAGGCGAAGATCGTCGGGTTGGAGGTGACGCCGACCACGTGCTTGTCGCGGATCAGCGACTCCAGGTTGCCGGTGCGCAGGCGCTCGCGGCTGATGTCGTCCAGCCAGACGGAAACGCCCTGTCCGGAAAGGCTCTTCAGGATCTCACTCATGATCAGTTTCCCGTCGTCTCGCCCTTGTCGGCCCCGGTCCGCGCGAGGCTCGCCTTAGCGGCGGCAGCCACTCGCTCGGCGGTGAGGCCGAACTGCTCGTAAAGGGTCTTGTAGGGAGCCGAGGCACCGAAGTGCTCCAGGCTGACCACCTCCCCTTCATCTCCCACGAACTGCCGCCAGCCCAGCGAGATTCCCGCCTCGACGGCCACGCGTGCGCGGACCGCCGAGGGCAGCACCGTCTGCTTGTAGGCCGAGTCCTGGGCCTGGAACCACTCGACGCACGGCATCGACACCACCCGGGTCGCGATGCCCTCGGCCTCCAGCAGCTCACGGGCTCCCACGGCCAGCTCGACCTCGGAGCCGGTGCCGATCAGGATCACCGCGGGCTGGCCGTTGGAGGCGTCCTCCAGGACGTAGCCGCCGCGGGCCACCTTCGCGGCGTCCGCCGTACCGGCGTAGACGGGGAGGTTCTGCCGGGTCAGCGCCAGCGCGGCCGGACGGTCGTTGTGCTCCAGCACGATCCGCCACGCGGCGGCCGTCTCGTTGGCGTCGGCCGGGCGGACGACGTCCAGGCCCGGGATGGCGCGCAGCGCCCACAGGTGCTCGACCGGCTGGTGGGTCGGGCCGTCCTCGCCCAGGCCGATGGAGTCGTGCGTCCACACATAGGTGACCGGCAGCTTCATCAGCGCCGCGAGCCGTACGGCCGGGCGCATGTAGTCGCTGAAGACCAGGAACGTGCCGCCGTAGGGCCGGGTGCCGTTGTGCAGGGCGATGCCGTTGAGGATCGACCCCATGCCGTGCTCGCGGATGCCGAAGTGGAGCGTGCGGCCGTAGCGGTTTCCGGGGAACTCCTTGGTCTGGTATTCCTCCGGGATGAAGGACGGCTCGCCCTTCATCGTGGTGTTGTTGGACTCGGCCAGGTCGGCCGAGCCGCCCCACAGCTCGGGCAGCACCGGCGCGAGGCTGTTGAGAACCTCGCCGGAGGCCTTGCGGGTGGCGACGGAGGCGCCGGGCTCGAAGGTCGGCAGCGCGTCGGTCCAGCCGGCCGGCAGCTGCCGCGCGCTGATCCGGTCGAACTCGGCCGCCCGCTCGGGGTTGGCCGACCGCCAGCTCTGGTAGGCCTTCTCCCATTCGGCGCGGGCCGCCCGGCCACGCTCGACGACCTCGCGGGTGTGCTCCAGGATCCGGGCCGGGACGTCGAAGCTCTTCTCCGGGTCCTGGCCCAGGATCGCCTTGGTGGCGGCGATCTCCTCGGCGCCCAGGGCGGAGCCGTGCGCCTTGCCGGTGTTCTGCTTGTTCGGCGCGGGCCAGCCGATGATGGTGCGCAGGCGGATGAACGAGGGCCTGTCGGTCTCGGCGCGCGCGGCCTCCAGGGCCTGGTGCAGCGCCTCGACGTCCTCGTCGTAGTCGCCGTTCTTGGTCCAGTCGACGGTCTGCACGTGCCAGCCGTACGCCTCGTAGCGCTTGGCGATGTCCTCGCTCAGCGCGATCTGGGTGTCGTCCTCGATCGAGATGTGGTTGCTGTCGAAGACGACGACCAGGTTGCCCAGCTTCTGGTGGCCGGCGATGGCGCTGACCTCGTGGCTGACGCCCTCCTCGATGTCACCCTCGGAGGCGATGCACCAGATCATGTGGTCGAACGGGCTGGTGCCCGGAGCGGCGTCCGGGTCGAACAGCCCGCGCTCGCGGCGGGCCGCCATGGCCATGCCGACCGCGTTGCCCAGACCCTGGCCGAGGGGGCCGGTGGTGGTCTCGACGCCGATGGTGTGGCCGTGCTCCGGGTGGCCCGGGGTCAGGCTGTCCCACTGGCGCAGGGCCTTGAGGTCGTCCAGGGACAGGCCGTAGCCCGACAGGTACAATTGGATGTAAAGGGTGAGGCTGGTGTGGCCGGCGGAAAGAACGAACCGGTCTCGGCCCGCCCAGGTGGGGTCTGAGGGGTCATGCCGCAACGTCTGCTGGAAAAGCAGGTACGCGGCGGGTGCGAGGCTCATCGCGGTGCCGGGGTGGCCCGATCCCGCCTTCTCTACCGCGTCCATCGCCAGGGCCCGTACGACGTCGACCGCCTGACGGTCCAGGTCGCTCCAGTCAAGGGCTGGCACGAGTTCGCTGCTCAAGTGCTCGATCTCCGGATCTAGTCATGTGATGGTGGCGCCGGTTTGGCTTTTCCCGCCCACACCGGACCCTAACGGGTCGGCCTTGCTACCGTTGCGTAGGCCGATCCGGGGCGAGTCCACAGGAGTCGTGAGCAGCGCGGACGAAACTCCCACGGGGCCTCCCGTCGTGCCGCCTCCGCACCCCATGCCGGAACCGGCCACCCCAACAACTACAGTTGAGTCTTCAAGGCTGGCTGGTGCCCGCATTCACGGATTCGCTCTAATCAGAGGTTACGCGTTGACCCCGCACGTGCTGGAAGCGCCTTAGATGGTGCTGACCGACAAGCAATCGACGGCCCTGTCCGGGACGGGCACGGCCGACATCGTCGCGCCGCGTTCGTTCGGCGACGTCGTGAAGGCCTATGTCGCCCTCACCAAGCCGCGGATCATCGAACTACTGCTGATCACGACGCTGCCGGTGATGTTCCTGGCCGCCCGCGGTCTGCCCCCGCTGTGGATCGCCGTCTCCACCCTGGTGTTCGGCACCCTGTCGGCGGGCAGCGCGAACGCGCTGAACTGCTACATCGACCGTGACATCGACGCCGCGATGCGCCGCACCCGGCGCCGGCCGCTGGCCCGCGACCAGGTCCCGCCGACCAACGCGCTGATCTTCGGCGTCGTCCTCGGCGTGCTGTCGACTCTTGGCCTCGGATTGACGGTGAATTGGCTCGCGGCCGGCCTGTCGCTGGCGGCGAACCTTTTCTACGTCCTCGTCTACTCGATGATCCTGAAGCGGCGGACCTCCCAGAACGTCGTGTGGGGCGGCCTGGCCGGGTGCATGCCGGTGCTGATCGGCTGGGCCGGCGTCACGGGCGGCCTCGACTGGGCCCCGGTGGTGCTCTTCGGGGTGGTGTTCTTCTGGACGCCGCCGCACACCTGGACCCTCGCCATGCGCTACAAGGAGGACTACGCCGCGGCGAAGGTCCCCATGCTCCCGGTGGTCGCCACCGAGCGCCGGGTCGTGCTGGAGAGCATCGCCTACACCTGGGCGACGGTGGCCTGCTCGCTGCTGCTGTGGCCGATGGCCCAGACCACCCTCCTCTACCCCGCCGTGGCCATCGTGCTCGGCGCCGCCTGCCTGTGGGAGGTCTACCGCCTCCTCGGCCGCGTCAACGCCGGCAAGACCGGCGTCGACCTGCGCCCGATGCGTTTCTTCCACTGGTCCAACGCCTACCTGGCGCTGCTCTTCCTCGCCGTCGCCGTCGACTCGATGCTCGTCTGAGCCGTTCCGACGACGGGCGAACCCTCGTGGGCCGTGCCACGGGGGTCGCCGGCCGTTCCACGCCGTCCATGCCCACGCCGTCCATGCCCATGCCGGCCGTTCCACACCGTCCACGTTCCCACCCGCCGACCGGCGGAGCGGACCGTGTCCTCGGGCGGTCGCCGGCCGCGGAAGACCGGAGGGGACACCTCGTGTTTGATCGGTTACGGTTGCCGTATGGCAAGCCGTGATCCTCGGTGGGTGTTCAAGGACCGCCCGTCCGTCGCCCTGATCGCCGGTCTTGTCGTCGCCGGTCTGTGCGCGCTGGCGTCGTTCTCCTTCGATGTGCTGAACGGCGACCCGGTCTACTTCTTCATCGCCCTGGCCCTGGCCCTGGCGCCGGTCCCGGTGCTGCTGGCCGCGGTGCTCGCGCTGGACCGCATGGAGCCGGAGCCGCGCAGCAACCTGGTGTTCGCGTTCGCCTGGGGCGCGGGCGTGGCGGTCCTGGTCGCGGGCCTGGTCAACTCCTTCAACCTGGTCTACATCGAAAACACCGTCCGACTGGGCTATGACAGCTCGCGCAACATCGCCGCGACCTTCGGCGCCCCGGTGGTCGAGGAGACGATGAAGGGGCTGGTCCTGCTGGGCCTGCTCAGGTTCAAGCGGGCCGAGCTCGACGGGCCCACCGACGGCATCATCTACGCCAGCATGGTCGGCCTCGGCTTCGCGATGAGCGAGAACGTCAGCTACTACGTGGCCGCGCTCGACGACATGGGCGCGCGGGGGCTCGCGGTGACCGTCGTGCTGAGGGGCGTCCTGTCGCCCTTCGCGCATCCGCTGTTCACCTCGATGATCGGTGTCGCGGTGGCCTACGCCGCGCAGCGCCGGGGTCAGGTGCGGATCTTCGTGATCGCGGCGGGCTGGATCGGCGCGATGCTGCTGCACGGGATATGGAACGGCTTCGCCTCCTACGTCGGCATCGGCGGCCTGGCCATCGCCTACGTCCTGCTGATGATCGTGCTGTTCATCCTGATCGGGATCGTCTTTCGCGACCGTAAACGCATCGTCGGCCTCATCCAGACCTATCTGCCCGCCTACCAGGCGACCGGTCTGGTGGGGCCCTACGACGTCGCCATGCTCTCCTCGCTGCCGGGCCGCCGCCAGGCCAGGCAGTGGGCCAAGACGAACGGCGGCCGGACCGGGCTGCGGGCGATGAACGACTACCAGCTCGCCGCCACCGAGCTGGGCCTGCTCCACGAGCGGGCCAGGCGGCACATGATCGACGAGCACACGTTCGACGAGGAGCAGCGGGCGCTGCTGGAGTGCATGGCGGCCGCCCGTGCCCACTATCCGGCCCCCCAGCCGCCCCCGCCGGCCCCACTGGCCCCGCCGGGCGTCATGGGCCACCCCCGATCAGGTCGCGTTCCGCCCCCGCAGGGCGCTCCCGGCACTCCTTCGCCCGGCTACGTCTCGTGGCAGGCCCCGCCGCCCCCGCCGGGCGCGGGCCCCCACCCGCCGCACCGCTAGCGGCTCACCCCGTCCGGAGCGCGGTGTCCAGGGTGCTCTCGCGGGGCCCGGGGAAGACGGGGGAGGAGTCGAGGACCACCGCGTCGAGGAAGGCCTTGCCGCAGGCGAGGAACTCGCGGGCCGCGTAGGCGTAGGTGGACGCCCACTGCCTGGCCGAGTCGTCGCCGACACCGAAGGCCGCCAGGCCCGCCGTACGGCACAGCGCGACGGCCCTGGGCAGATGGAAGACCTGGGTGACCACGGTCAGCCGGGTGGCCCCGAACACGTCGCGGGCCCGCACGCACGAGTCCCAGGTGTCGAATCCCGCGTAGTCCAGCACGAGGGCGCCGGCGGGGATGTGCCGGCGGGTGAGCAGGTAGTCGCGCATCGCGGTGGGCTCGTCATAGCCTGCCCGGCCGTTGTCGCCGGACAACAGGATCGCCTTCACCTTGCCCGCCCGGTACAGCTCGGCGGAGATGTCCAGTCGTCTGGCCAGCATGGGGGAGGGGCCGTCCCTCCAGGTCGCCGCTCCCAGGACCAGGGCGACCGGAGCGGCGGGGACCTCCTCTACCCAGCCGGGGGAGGTGTCGGCCACCACCCGGTGTCCCGAGCTGGCCAGCCAGGCCCAGGTCAGCGGGGCGATCGCCAGCAGACTCAGCAGCACGGCCGCCCGGTAGGAGCGCCGGAGGGTCTTACGCGACAGCGGCATCCGCCCATTGTCCCGGCCCCACGGGCGCCCGGCTAGGCGGGGATCGAGTCGAGTCTGCCGGACCGGGTGGCCGGAGAGTCGGCCGGGCCCCGTGACCGCAACGCGTACACCACCCGCAGCGCGCCGATCCACACCAGCGTCGCGCCGAGCACGTGCAGGCCCACCAGGAAGGCGGGCACGGCAAGGAAGTACTGGACGTATCCGATGACCCCCTGCGCCATCTCCACCGCCAGCAGGGTCAGCGCCGCCCGGCGCGCGTGCCGGGGCGCGTCGCTCACGTGCAGCGCGAAGAGCAGGGCGAAGGTGAGCCCGACCACGACGTAGACGACGTCGGCGTGGATCCGGGCCACGCTCTCGATGTCGAACGGGAACCGGGAGGCCATCTCGTCCCCGGAGTGCGGCCCGGTGCCGGTCACCACCACGCCCGCGACGAGCAGGACGGCCACCGCGGCGATGAGGACGTGGCCGAGCGTACGGATGTCGCGGTGGACCAGCCGTTGCGGCGCGGCGTCACCCTCGTTCGAGCGGGCGTAGAGCGCGAAGCAGGCGGCGATCAGGCCGATGGAGATCAGGAAGTGCACGCTCACGGTGACCGGGTTGAGCACGCTGCGCACGACCAGGCCGCCCCAGAGCCCCTGCGCGGCCACGCCGGCCGGCTGCAGCCAGGCCAGGCGGACCAGGTCGCGGCGGCGCGGCAGCAGCCTCATCGCGGCGACCAGGCAGGCCAGGCCGATGGCCAGGACCAGGAAGGTCAGCAGCCGGTTGCCGAACTCGACGGCCATGTTGACCGGCGAGATCTGGCCGTGGGCGGTCGGAAGCAGGCTGTCGGGGGTGCACCTGGGCCAGGTCGGGCAGCCCAGGCCCGACTTGCTGACCCTGACCGCCGCGCCGGTCACCGTGATGCCCGCGTTGGCGACGACCGCCGCCAGCGCCCACCGCCGCAGCGTGGCGGCCGTGGGGGACCACACGGTCTGCGTCAGGTTCACGGCATGCCGACGGGCCTGGTCAAAGAGGTGCTTCACGGCTCACATGTTAGGCGGCGAAGGCGGCGGTCCCGCCGCGGGCCCATGCGCTCCCGGCGGAACGATCTCTCCGCCGCCCGCGCGGCTCGCGGTGTGGAGGGCCGGGTAGGGGTAGGCGGGAAGAGAGAACGTAGATGTCCGATTGAACTGGTTAAAGGTATGTGACATAGTACTGATGAGTCAGGTTGCAGGAGTGAGGTGAGTCATGCCGGATGTCGTGGTGATCGGCGCCGGGGTCGTCGGAGCCGCGTGCGCGTACTACGCGGCGCGCGCCGGACTGGACGTGGTCGTCGTCGACCGCGGACCCGTGGCGGGCGGCACGACCGGCGCGGGAGAGGGCAATGTCCTGGTCTCCGACAAGGAGCCGGGCCCCGAGCTCGATCTGGCGCTGCTCTCCAACGACCTCTGGCGTGAGCTCGCGGGGCCCTCGGAGCTCCCGGACCCCGACGGGTTCGAGTTCGAGCCCAAGGGCGGGCTGGTGGTCGCCGAGACCGACGAGGTGCTGCGGGCGCTCAGGGACCTGGCGGGCAAGCAGGGCGTCGAGCACGTGGTGGTCGCTCCCGACGGGCTCGGCGACTACGAGCCGCACCTGGCGCGAGGCTTCGCGGGGGGCGTGTTCTACCCGCAGGACGCCCAGGTCCAGCCCATGCTGGCGGCGGCCAGGCTGATCCGGCGGGGTGCCGACCACTTCGGCGGCGGCACGCTGATGCTGCGCACCGGGGTGACGGTCACCGGCTTCCTGCGCGACGGCGACCGGGTCACCGGCGTCAGGACCGACCGCGGCGACATCCTCGCCGGCGCCGTCGTCAACGCCGCCGGGACCTGGGGCGGTGAGATCGCCGCGCTGGCCGGGACGCATGTCCCGGTCCTGCCCAGGCGGGGCTTCATCCTGGTCACCGAACCCTTTCGGGAGCCGCTCGTCAGGCACAAGGTCTACACGGCCGCCTACGTCACCAACGTGGCCAGCGACTCGGCGGGCCTGGAGACCTCCGCCGTCGTGGAGGGCACCCCGGCGGGACCGGTGCTCATCGGCGCCAGCCGCGAGCGCGTCGGCTTCGACCGCACGATCTCCGTCCCGGTGCTGGAACGCCTCGCCCGCCAGGCCGTGGAGTTGTTCCCGGCGCTGGCCGAGCGCAGGGTGATACGGACCTACTGCGGCTTCCGGCCATACTGTCCCGACCACCTGCCGGTGATCGGCGAGGACCCTCGCGCGCCCGGCCTGTACCACGCCTGCGGCCACGAGGGCGCGGGCATCGGCCTGGCCCCCGCCACCGGCCACCTGATCGCCCAGGCGCTCACCGGCCGCCGTCCCGACCTCGACCTGACCCCCTTCCGCCCGGACCGCTTCGAGGAGGAGCGCCCATGAAGCAGCCGTACGTCCTGGTGCGGGCACGACCCGAGCCGGAGTTCGAGATCAGCGTGGACGGGATCCCCGTCCCGGTGATCCCCGGCCAGACCATCGGCGCGGCCCTGCACGGTGCGGGCATCCGCTCCTGGCGCGCCACCAGGTTCGGCGGCCGTCCACGCGGGTTGTTCTGCGGCATCGGCGTCTGCTTCGACTGCCTGGTCACGGTCAACGACAGCCCGTCCCTGCGGGCCTGCCTGGTGGAGGCCCGCCCCGGAGACCGGGTGAGCACCCGCACGGAGACCGGACCCGGCGAGCCCGCCGTCCAGGACCCGGCCGCACGGAATCCGGCGGCCCCGGACCCGGCCGCCCGGGACGGTCAAGGCGGGCGGGACCAGGACGAGCGGCGCCGAGACGGACAGGGCACGGTGAACGGACGGTGAAGCCCCTGTACGACCTCGCCGTCATCGGCGCCGGTCCCGCCGGCGTCGCCGGCGCGCTCACCGCCTCCCTCGCCGGGCTGGACGTCGTGGTGATCGACGCCGCGGCCAGGCCCGGCGGCCAGTACTTCCGGCACCTGCCCGAAGGCTTCAACGCCGAGGCTCCCGGGGCCCTCCACCACGGCCTGGACAGGTTCACCCGGCAGTGGCGGACGCTCCGTGACCGTGCCGAGGTGCTGCTCGGCCACAAGGTCTGGGCGGTCGAGCACGCCGACGGGACGGTGACCGTACGATGTCTCGAAGGGGACCGCGAGGAGCGCCCCCGCACGGTCACCGCGCGCAGGCTGCTGATCGCCACCGGAGCCCACGACCGTCCCCTGCCGTTCCCCGGCTGGGACCTGCCCGGCGTGCTGACCGCGGGCGGGGCGCAGGCCCTGCTCAAGGGCAATCTGGTCGTCGCGGGCCAGAAGGTCGTGGTCGCCGGGACCGGCCCCTTCCTGCTGCCGGTCGCCGCCGGGCTGGCGCAGGCCGGCGCGCAGGTGCGCGGCGTCTACGAGGCCAACGGCCGCTTCGGACTCGCCAGGCACCCGCTGCTCGCCGCGGGCAAGGCCGGTGAGGCTCTGGGGTACGGCGCGAGCCTGGCCCGGCATCGGGTGCCCTACCACGGCCGCCAGGCGGTGATCGAGGCGCACGGCGACGACGCGCTGACCCATGTCACGGTGGCGAGGCTGGACGACGACTGGCGGCCACTGTCGGTGCGGACCGTCGAGTGCGACACCCTCGCCTACGGCTACGGCTTCGTCCCCCAGGTCGAACTGCCGGTCCAGCTCGGCTGCGCGACCCACGCCGGCGCGGACGGCGCCCCCGTCGTCACCGTGGACGCGGGACTGCGCACCAGCGTGTCCGGCGTCTACGCGGCGGGGGAGCCCACCGGCGTCGGCGGAGCCGTGCTGGCCGAGGTCGAGGGCCGCATCGCGGGCCGCAGCGTCGCCGCCGACCTGGGCCGCCGGATCCCGCCTCTGCCCCGGCTGTCGCGCCGCCGGGACCGTCTGGCGGCCTTCGCGCAGGCGCTGCTGGAGGCCTATCCGGTACGGCCCGGCTGGCAGGAGTGGCTGCGCGAGGACACGCTCGTCTGCCGCTGCGAAGAGGTCCCCCTGTCGGCCGTGCGCGAGGCCCTGGACCTGGGCGCCACCGACGCGCGCTCCATCAAACTGCTGGCCCGCCCGGGTATGGGCTGGTGCCAGGGCCGCATATGCGGCTACGCCGTGGCGTGCCTCGCCGGTGAGGACCCCACGGCGCCCCGGCGTCCGATCGCCCAGCCCGTACGGCTCGGCGACCTCGCCGCATCGACCCAAACCCCTGTGGAAGGATGATCTATGACGACCCGTGTGAAACCCTGGCGCGGCGTGATGGTGGCCACCGCGCTGCCGCTCGGCGATGACCTCTCGGTCGACTTCGACGGCTACGCCGAGCACTGCCGATGGCTGGTCGCGGGCGGTTGCGACGGCGTGGTGCCGAACGGCTCGCTGGGCGAATACCAGACGCTCACGGCCGAGGAGCGGGCCAAGGTCGTGGAGACCGCCGTCGAGGCGATCGGCGGTGACCGGGTCATGCCGGGAGTCGCCGCCTACGGGGCGGCCGAGGCCCGCCGCTGGGCCGAGCAGGCTCGCGATGCCGGATGCGGGGCGGTGATGCTGCTCCCGCCGAACGCCTACCGGGCCGACGAGCGGATCGTGATGGAGCACTACCGCGAGGTGGCCAAGGCAGGTGTGCCGCTGGTGGCCTACAACAACCCCCTGGACACCAAGGTGGACCTCACCCCGGCGCTGCTGGCCCGGCTCCACGCCGAGGGCCTGATCGTGGCGGTCAAGGAGTTCACCGGCGATGTCCGCCGGGCCTATGAGATCGCCGAGCTCGCCCCGGGGCTCGACCTGCTGATCGGCTCCGACGACGTGGTGCTGGAGCTGGCCCTGGCCGGCGCGGTCGGCTGGGTGGCCGGCTACCCCAACGCGCTGCCCGAGTCCAGCGTGGCCCTGTACCGGGCGGCCCTGGCCCGGGACCTGGACACCGCGCTCCCGCTCTACCGCGCGCTGCACCCGCTGCTGCGCTGGGACTCCAAGACCGAGTTCGTGCAGGCCATCAAGCTCTCCATGGATCTGGCCGGGCGCAAGGGCGGCCCGTGCCGCGCGCCGCGGCTGCCGCTGGCCGACGAGATCGAGGCCGTCGTCCGCGCCGCCACCGAGAAGGTCCTGGCCGAGGGCCTGCGATAGGCGGTCGTCTCCACTCCGCGGCCGGGCGCACCATTGGGCGCGCCCGGCCACGGGCCCGAAAGGCAGTTCACTCCCGCGAGGAGAATCAATGAGGACGAAACGGGTCTTCCATGCGGTGGACTCCCACACCGAGGGCATGCCCACCCGGGTGATCACCGGGGGAGTGGGGGTCATCCCCGGCTCGACGATGGCCGAGCGCCGCGAGCACTTCCTGGCCGAGATGGACCACATCCGGACGCTGCTCATGTACGAGCCGCGCGGCCACTCGGCGATGAGCGGGGCCATCCTGCAGCCGCCCACCCGGCCTGACGCCGACTACGGCGTGCTCTACATCGAGGTCTCCGGCTGCCTGCCGATGTGCGGCCACGGCACCATCGGCGTCGCCACCGTTCTGGTGGAGACCGGGATGGTCGAGGTCGTCGAGCCGGTCACCATCATCCGGCTGGACACCCCGGCAGGGCTGGTCGTCGCCGAGGTGCGGGTCGAGGACGGCGCCGCCACGGCGGTGACCATCACCAACGTGCCCTCCTTCAGCGTCGGCCTGGACCGCGTGGTCAAGGTGCCCGGCATCGGTGAGGTCGGCTACGACCTGGCCTACGGCGGCAACTACTACGCGATCCTGCCGATCGAGTCGGTCGGCCTGCCGTTCGAGCGCTCGCACAAGCAGCAGATCCTCGACGCGGGCCTGGCGGTCATGGAGGCGATCAACGAGCAGGACGAGCCCGTCCATCCGCTGAACGCCGGCATCCGCGGCTGCCACCACGTGCAGTTCACCGCGCCCGGCTCCGACGCCCGGCACTCGCGTCACGCGATGGCCATCCATCCCGGCTGGTTCGACCGCTCTCCCTGCGGCACCGGCACCAGCGCCAGGATGGCCCAGCTCCACGCGCGGGGCGAGCTGTCCCTCGGCACCGATTTCGTCAACGAGTCGTTCATCGGCACCCGGTTCGTCGGGCGGCTCGTTGAGGAGACGAAGGTGGCCGGTCTGCCCGCGGTGGTTCCGACCATCACCGGGCGGGCATGGGTCACCGGCACCGCCCAGTACTTCCTCGACCCCCGTGACCCGTTCCCCGAAGGTTTCCTGCTTTGACACACGTGATCAATCTGATCGAGAGCCGTTCCCCACAGGCCCCCGCCGACCTCGTCGCCTCCTTCCCCGCCGCGGGGGAGGCGGGCGTCCAGGCCGCCGTGCGGCTGGCGCAGGCCGTACAGCACGACTGGGCATCAAGGAACGCCGCCGCGCGGGCCACCGCGCTGTCCAGAGCGGCCGACGCGGTGGAGGGGGCGGCCGACGAACTGGCCGCCCTGGTGGTCCGCGAGGTCGGCAAGCCGATCACCGAGGCGCGCGGTGAGGTCGCCCGCTCGGTGTCCATCCTGCGCTACTACGCCCAGCAGGTGTTCGACCCGGCCGGTGCGGTCCACGAACCGTCCGGTGCGGGTCTGCTCTTCACCCGGCGGCGGCCGCTCGGCGTCGCCGGGCTGATCACACCGTGGAACTTCCCGCTGGCCATCCCGCTGTGGAAGGCCGCGCCCGCGCTGGCGTTCGGCAACACGGTCGTGCTCAAGCCCGCCCCGCAGGCGCTGGCGTGCGCGCTGCGCCTGGCCGAGCTGATCGACCTCAACGAGTTCCAGGTCGTGCCCGGCGACGCGGAGGAGGGCGCCGCGCTGGTGGAGACGGCCGACGTGGTCTCCTTCACCGGCTCCGCCGCCGTGGGCGCGCTGGTGCGCCAGGCCGCCGTACGGCGCGGCGTGCCGGTGCAGGTGGAGATGGGCGGGCAGAACGCCAGCATCGTGCTGCCGGACGCCAACCTGGAGGCCGCGGCGGCCCAGATCGCGGCGGCGGCGATGGGCTTCGCCGGGCAGAAGTGCACGGCGACCAAGCGGATCATCACGGTCGGCAACGGCGAGGAGGTCCGCGAGGCCGTGCTCGCGGCCGTGGCCAAGCTCGGATTCGGCGACCCGTCCGATCCCGGCACCGCCATCGGCCCGTTGATCGACGAGGCGGCCCGCGACCGGGTCGTGGACGCCGCGGCGAACGCGGTCGCCGCGGGCGGCCGGATCCTGACCGGGGGTCGGATCCCCGGCGGCCTGGCCGGAGAGGGCGGGTCCGGCGGCTGGTATGTGGAGCCGACGATCGTGGACGGCCTGCCCGCCGACCACCCGCTCGCCTGCGAGGAGGTTTTCGGTCCGATCTGCGTGGTCCAGGACGCGGCCTCGGTGGACGAGGCGGTGGCACTGGCCAACGGGGTCCGCTACGGCCTGGCCTCGGCCGTCTACACCGGTGACCTGGACCGAGCCCTGGACCTCAGCGCGCGGCTGGACACCGGCCTGGTCAAGGTGAACGCTCCGACCAGCGGGGTGGACTTCTACCTGCCGTTCGGCGGGGAGAAGGACTCCAGCTACGGCGGCCGGGAGCAGGGCAAGGCCGCCCAGGAGTTCTATACCTCCACCCATACGATCACCATCGGCCCGGCAGGCTGAGGGCTCGACGTCGATGAAAGGGGCATCCCCGCCGGGGGTGCCCCTTGGCATTTCCGCACAATCGGCAAAGAAACGATGTGTGAAGGTTAACGGTCTTATCTCGGCTCTTGACGTGAACAACCGTAACTACTGCAATGTCACATATCATTAGCGTGAGGAGCCGCAAATGCGCGCCATCCCCCTGAAGTCCTTCACCTCGCTGGCCGTTCTCGGCCTCCTGGCCACCGGATGTGGCCAGGGCCTGCTCGGCGGCGGCGGCGACGGCGGCGACAAGACCGCCGACAAGGCGAGTGACCCGATCGTCCTCGGCATGCTGATCCCTCAGTCGGGCAGCGAGGCGGCCATCGGTCCCTATATGAGCAACGCGGCGCAGCTCGCGGTCGACGAGATCAACGCCAAGGGCGGGGTCCTCGGCCGCAAGCTGGAGCTGAAGACCGCCGACGACGCCTGTGACGCCCAGTCGGCGGCGGCCGGAGCCAACAAGCTGGTCACCGAGGGTGTGAACATCTCGGTCGGAGGATACTGCTCCGGCGCGACATTGCCCACTTTGCCGATTTTCGGCAAGGCCAACATCCCGATGATCATCCCGGCGGCCAACTCCCAGGAGCTGGTCGACCAGAAGCTCAAGCACGTCTTCCTGATCAACGGCACCGGCTCCCAGCAGGCCACGGCCGCCGAGAAGTGGATGACCAAGCAGGGCGCCAAGAGCGCCGTGCTGATGCACGACAACACCAGCTACTCCAAGGACATCGCGCTGCGCACCAAGGCGCTGCTCGACGCCCCCGGAGGCGCCGAGGCCGCGCTCGTCGAGACGGTCACGCCCAAGGAGAGCGACTACAGCGCCAACGTCACCAACGTGCTGGCCAAGAAGCCCGACTTCGTCTACTGGACCGGCTACTTCCAGGAGGGCGGACTGATCGCCCGCCAGCTCCGCCAGGCCGGGTACAAGGGCTCCATCATGGTCGGCGACGGCTCGGTCTCGCCCAAGCTGATCGAGATCGCCGGCGCCGAGGCCGCCGAGGGCGTCTACGCCACGATGACCCAGACCCCCGACACCCTGGAAGGCGCCGAGGGGTGGATCGCGGCCTACAAGAAGAAGTACAACGCCGAGCCCGGCCCCTACTCCAACCAGGCCTACGACGCGGTGCGGCTGGCCGCGGAGGCGGTCACCAAGGCGGGCGGCACCGACGGCGCCAAGGTCACCGCCGCGCTTGAGGCGATCGACGGCTTCTCGATGTTCTCCGGGCCGCTGAAGTTCACCCCCGAGCACACCCTGTCCAGCGGCGGCTTCCAGGTCCTCGTCGTCAAGGGCGACAAGTTCACCCTGCAGGACTCCCTGAAATGACACAGCTCGTCTGGAACGGGCTGTTCGTCGGCTCGTTCTACGCCCTGGTCGCCCTGGGCTACAGCATGGTCTACGGGATCATCAAGCTGCTCAACTTCGCCCACGGCGACCTCTACATGCTCGGCGCGTTCATCGGCTTTGCCGTCCTCGGCGCGTTCGGTGGCGTGTCCTCCTCGCTGGCGCTGCCCCTGCTGCTGGCGGTGCTCCTGGCCACCATGGTCTTCACCGGCCTGGCCGGGGTGGCGCTGGAGCGGATCGCCTACCGGCCGCTGCGCAGGGCTCCCCGGCTGTCCCTGCTCATCACCGCGGTCGGTGCGTCCTTCGCCCTGGAGTACGGCATGCGCGCCGCCGCCGGAGCCGACCCGAGGGTCTACCCGGTACGGCTCGGCGGCACCTCGATGGAGGTGCTCGGGGCCCGGCTGACGCTGCAGCAGCTCGTGCTGATCGGCGTGGCCGTCATCCTCATGATCGGGCTCAACCTGCTGATCACCCGGACCCGTGAGGGCCGGGCCATGCGAGCCATCGCACTCGACCCGCGTACGAGCGCCCTGATGGGCATCGACGTGAACGCGGTGATCTCCCGGACCTTCTTCCTCGGCTCGGCCCTCGCGGGGGCCGCCGGGGTGATGGCCGGCGCCTACTACGGGAAGATCGACTTCCTGATGGGCTTTCTGATCGGGCTCAAGGCCTTCACCGCGGCCGTCATCGGCGGCATCGGCAACATCCCCGGCACGATGCTCGGCGGGTTGCTGCTCGGGCTGCTGGAGTCGTTCGGCACGTTCTGGCTGGGCGGCGAGTGGCGCGACGTGTTCACCTTCGGAGTGCTGATCCTGTTCCTGACCGTGCGGCCCACCGGCCTGCTCGGCGAACGCGTGACGGAGCGCGTATGACCAGCACGACGAAGACGAAGACGCGCCGGCTGGGCACCGACAAGCCCCAGACCAAGGCGTCGAAGCTGTTGCAGAACAGGTGGGCCGGGCTCGGCGGGCTGCTGATCGCCCTGCTCGCGCCCTTCATCAACGCCTCGAACTACGCGCTGTCGGTCATGACCACCGCGGCCATCTTCGTGATGCTCGCCGCGGGGCTGAACATCGTGGTGGGCTACTGCGGCCTGCTCGACCTCGGCTACGTGGCCTTCTTCGCGGTCGGCGCCTACACCAGCGGGGTGCTGTCCACCCGGTTCGACCTGCCGCTGCTGGTCACCGTGCCCGCCGTCATCGTGGTCACGGTCGTCGCCGGGATCATCATCGGCGCGCCGACTCTGCGGCTGCGCAGCGACTATCTCGCCATCGTGACCCTCGGCTTCGGCGAGATCATCCGGATCACGGCGAACAACCTGGACGTCACCGGCGGACCCTCGGGCATCTACGGCATCCCGTCCCTGACCGACGACCCGGTGACGTTCTACTACGTGACCGTGGTGATCGTCTCCCTGGCCGTCCTCGGCGCGGCCCGCCTGGGCCGCTCCCGCCTCGGCCGGGCCTGGCGGTTCGTCCGCGAGGACGAGGACGCCGCGGAGGCCATGGGGGTGAACACCTATCGTGTCAAGCTCGCCGCCTACATCGCGGGAGCCGTCTGGGGCGGCCTGGCGGGAGTCCTGTCCGCCGCCCAGCTGTCGGCGATCTCCCCGAACAGCTTCACCTTCCTGTCGTCCGCGCTGGTCCTGATGGCCGTCGTCCTCGGCGGCATGGGCTCGGTCCCCGGTGTCGTCGTCGGCGCCATCGTGATCAGCCTCCTGCCGGAGTTCCTCCGCGACTTCGCCGACTACCGGTTCTTCATCTTCGGCGTCCTCCTCATCGTCGTCATGCTCCTGCGTCCGCAGGGGCTCTGGCCCGCCCGTTCCAAGGAGGTCTCGTGAGCCTGCTGAGCGTGGAGGATCTGCGCCTGTCCTTCGGCGGGCTGGTGGCCATCGACGGGCTCTCGTTCTCGGTGGGCGAGGCGGAGATCGTCTCCGTCATCGGGCCCAACGGCGCGGGCAAGACGTCGGCCTTCAACTGCGTCACCGGCTTCTACCGCCCGACCTCGGGCCAGATCACCCTGCGGGACAAGAGCCTGCGGGGACTGAAGCCGTCGGCGATCGCGGGACTGGGCATCGCGCGGACGTTCCAGAACCTGCGCCTGTTCGGCGAGCTGTCGGTCCTGGACAACGTCCGCGCCGGATCCCATCTGTGGCTCAAGCAGAACGTCTTCGACGCCCTGCTGCACACCCCCCGCTACCGCCGTTCCGAACGCGAGTGCACCGAGCAGGCCCACCACTGGCTGGACTTCGTGGGCCTGCGCGGTGACCGCTACAGCGAGGCCCGCAACCTGCCCTACGGCGAGCAGCGCCTCGCCGAGATCGCCAGAGCCCTGGCCCGCCGCCCCGACCTGCTGCTGCTGGACGAGCCCGCCGCCGGGCTCAACCACGGTGAGAAGGCCGAGATGCTCGACCTGATCCGGCGGATCCAGGCGTTGGGTGTGGCCATCGTGCTCATCGAACACGACATGGGCCTGGTGATGGAGGTCTCCGAACGCGTGGTCGTGCTGAACTTCGGTAAGGAGATCGCCGACGGCCGCCCCGAGGACGTCCGCCGGAATCCGGCCGTCATCGAGGCCTATCTCGGGAGTGACGCCCATGCTTGAGATCGACGGACTGGACGTCCACTACGGCGGCGTGCACGCCCTGCGAGGGCTGTCCCTCACCATCGCGCCGGGAGAGATCGTCGCGCTGCTGGGCAACAACGGCGCCGGCAAGACCACCACGCTGTCGGCGGTCTCCGGTCTGGTGCGTCCCACCGCCGGCAGGATCGTCTTCGACGGCCACGAGGTCACCAAAGAGAAACCTCACAAGATCGCCGCGCGGGGTCTGGTACACGTCCCCGAGGGGCGCAGGGTCTTCAGCACCCTTACCGTGCACGAGAACCTGCAGCTCGGTGGATATCTGGTCCGTGACCAGGGAGAGGTCCGCAAGCGGATCGAGCGCGTCTACGAGCTGCTGCCCCGCCTGGCCGAACGGCGCGCCCAGCAGGGCGGCACGCTCTCCGGAGGCGAGCAGCAGATGCTGGCCATCGGCCGGGCCCTGGTCACCGGGCCCCGGCTGTTGCTGCTCGACGAGCCTTCCATGGGCCTGGCCCCGCTGGTGGTCGCCTCGGTGATGGAACTGATCGCCGGCATCAACGCCGAGGGCACCTCGGTGCTGCTCGTCGAGCAGAACGCCACCGCCGCGCTCAAGATCGCCCACCGCGGTTACGTGATCGAGAACGGTGAATGCGTGCTGGACGGCCCCGCCGCCGAGCTGAGTGTGGACGCCCGGGTGGTCGAGGCCTACCTGGGCGGCGTCTGACAGGACGGGAGAACATGATTCACACGGTGGATTACCACACCGCCGGCGAGCCGTTCCGGATCGTCACCGCCGGGGTGCCCGACATCCCCGGCGGCACGGTGCTGGAGCGCCGCGAGGCGGCGCGGGCCCCGGAGATCGACGGCGTGCGGCGGCTGCTGTGCCACGAGCCGCGCGGGCACGCCGACATGTACGGCTGCTTCCTCATCCCGCCGGACGACGCGGCGGCCGACCTCGGGGTGCTGTTCTGGCACAAGGACGGCTACTCCACCGCCTGCGGTCACGGCACCATCGCGCTCGGGGTCTACGCCGTCGACAGCGGTCTGGTCGAGGCGGACCCCGACGGGGAGACCGACGTCGTCGTCGACGTCCCGTCCGGCAGGGTGACGGCCCGGGTCCGCTGCTCGGGGGGTCTGGTAGAGGCGGTCACGTTCCGGAACGTGCCGTCCTACGTGCTCGCGCGCGACGTCGAGCTGGGCCCGCTCGTCGCGGCCGGCCCGGCCTCGGCGGACGCGATCTCCGGCCGCCTAGCCGGGGTCAGAGCCGACGTCTCCTACGGCGGGGCCATCTACGCCTCGGTCCCGGCGGCGGCGTTCGGGCTGAGCGTGGTGCCCGAGCACCTCACCGAGCTGATCGCCCTCGGCCGGGCGGTGAAGGCGGCCCTGGCCGGCCACCCCGCCTCCCGGCATCCTGGTGACGAGCGACTCTCCGGAATCTACGGCGTCATCTTCTACGACGAGCTGGGTCCCGGGCACCAGCGCAACGTCACGGTCTTCGCCGACGGCGAGGTGGATCGCTCGCCCTGCGGTTCGGGCACGGCCGCCCGGCTGGCGCTGCTGCACGCCGACGGCTTCACCGGAACGCTCACCCACGACGGGATCGTGGGCACCTCCTTCCTGGCCCGGGTGGCCGAGGTGACGGAGGAGGGGATCATCCCCGAGGTGGAGGGCATGGCCTACCGCACCGGGGAGCACCGGTTCGGCCTGGACCCGCGCGATCCCGTCGGCGCCGGGTTCACCCTCCGATGAACGCGCTGCCCTACCTGGACGGGCGGACCCTGCACGAGCTGGTGCCGATGGCGCTGGCCGTGCAGGTGCTCCAGGACGCGTTGCGCGGCGGCCTCGACCCTGAGGACACCCCGCAGCGGCCCATCGTGGAGGTCCCCGCCGGGCAGCTGCTGCTGATGCCCGCCGCGTGGGGCCGCCACGCGGGGATCAAGGTGGCCGGGGTGGCCCCGGCCAACCCCGGACGCGGGCTGCCCCGGATCCAGGGAACCTATCTGCTCATGGACGGGGAGAGCCTCACCCCGCTGGCCGCGATGGACGGCGTCGCGCTCACCTCGCTGCGCACCCCCGCGGTCTCCGCGCTGGCCGTACGGCATCTGGCCGAGCCCGGCGCCTCGGCGATGGCGGTGTTCGGGACGGGCCCGCAGGCATGGGGACACGTGGAGGCCTTCCGCGCGGTCCGGCCGGTGAGCCGGGTGAGTGTGATCGCCAGGGACGCGGCGAAGGCACAGGCCTTCGCCGCCCGGTGCGCCGCCGCCGGCCTGCGGGCCGACACGGCGGCCGACCCCGGCCAGGCCGACCTGATCGCCTGCTGTACGACCGCCAGAACTCCCCTGTTCGACGGTAGGCTCACTCGGGATGATGCGACCGTGGTGGCGGTCGGCTCTCACGAGCCGGACGCCCGGGAGATCGACGACGATCTCGTCGCGCGTGCCACGGTGGTCGTCGAAGCCCGCGGTGCCGCTCTCGCTGAGGCGGGGGATCTGATCATCCCGCTGCGGAACGGTACGATCACCATTGGTCATCTCGCCGGGAACCTTCGGGAGCTGGTCGCCGGCGCCGTTCCCCGTGGCCCGGGGCCCCGGGTGTTCAAGAGTGTGGGCATGGCGTGGGAGGACCTGGTGGTGGCGGCCGCCGCCTACGAGGCGTGGATGCGAGCAAGATGAGAGGCGCGGAGATGGCTCCTTCGGCGGAAGATCGGCTCGACCTGCCGGTCGTGGGCGAGCGGCAGAGCCTGCGGGAGCAGGTGGCCCACGCGCTGCGGGCCGCCCTGATCACCGGTGAGATGCGGCCCGGGGTGGTCTACTCGGCGCCGGTGCTGGCCGCCCAGTTCGGCGTCTCGGCGACACCGGTGCGCGAGGCCATGCTCGACCTCGCCAAGGAGGGCCTGGTCGAGGCGGTGCGCAACAAGGGCTTCCGGGTCACCGAATTGTCCGACCGCGACCTGGACGAGCTCACCGAGATCCGTCAGCTCATCGAGGTTCCCACGGTCGCGCGGCTGGCCGACACCGCCCGCGCGGAGAGCTTCGAGCTGCTTCGCCCGGTGGCTCAGCAGATCGTCGACGCGGCCCGGCGCGGCGACCTGCTCGCCTACGTGGACGCCGACATCCGCTTCCACGTGGACCTGCTCGCCCTGGCGGGCAACGCCCACCTGGTGAACGTGGTGCGCGACCTGCGCAAGCGAGCCCGCCTTTACGGTCTGTCGGCCCTGTCGGCGCGCGGTGACCTGACCGACTCCGCCCGCGAGCACCTCGACCTGCTCGACCTGCTGTCGGCCGGAGACACCGCGGGAGCCGAGCGGCTGATGCACAACCACATCCAGCACGTCCGGGGCATCTGGGCCAACAAGCCGGAGTAGGCGCCGATCTCAGCGGGAGCCGCGGGTGGCGCCCACGCTCGCGACGACCACGCAGCCGATGGCGGCCCATTCGCGCACCTGCAGCATCTCGCCCAGCACCAGCAGGCCGACCAGCGCGGCCACCGCCGGCTCCAGGCTCATCAGGATGCCGAACACCTGCTTGGGCATCCTGCGCAGAGCCTCCAACTCGATCGAGTAGGGGATGACCGACGACAGCAGGCCCACCCCGAGCCCGATCAGCAGCAGCTCGGGCCTGAGCAGGTCCGCGCCGCCCGTGCTGATCCCCACCGGGGCGATCACCAGGAACGACACGATCATCGCGAAGGACAGACCGGTCGTGCCCGGGAATCGCCGGCCCACGGCGGCCGACAGCAGGATGTAACCCGCCCAGCACACCGCGGCGACCAGCGCGAACCCGATCCCGGCCCAGCTGATCCGGGACGCGGTCGTCCCCCAGGGGGCCAGCAGCACCACGCCCGAGCCGGCCAGCACCACCCAGAGCAGGTCCAGGCGGCGGCGCGACGCGGCCACCGCCACCCCGAGCGGGCCGAGGAACTCGATCGCCACGGCGATGCCCATGGGCAGCCGGGCCAGCGCCTCGTAGAAGGACAGGTTCATCACGCCCAGCGTCACGCCGAACGCCACTCCCAGCCCGACGTCCACGCGGGACAGCCCCTTGAGCCGAGGCCGGGCGACCACGCCCATGATGAGCGCCCCCATCGCGATCCGCAGGAACACCACCGCGCTCGGCGGGAGCTGGGAGAACAGATCCTTGGCGAAGCCCGCGCCGACCTGGACCGACAGGATGGCCAGCAGCACCAGCCCGGACGGCGGGATGGCGTCGGCCGCGGCCCGCAGCAGCGCACCCGGCCGGGGAAGGCCGGGCTTGTACGGCTCCGCGGGCCCGTCCAGGGCTTCGACGGTCATGGGGCTCCTCGAACCAGGGGCTATACGGTCTTTCACACCTTACTCATCCCGGTGCCGCCGGCGAGGCGGCGTCCGCGATGCGAGATCGCCCTACCGGGTGTAGAGCGCCACGGTCATGCCGGGCGTCCGCCCCGCGTGCCAGATCCGGGTGCGGGTGAATCCCCGCAGCACCGGGTCGAGCCTGCCGATCCGCAGGCCCGCCGGGGCGTCTCCCCGCCATAGCACCCATACCCGCCTGCGTCCGTCGAGGGCGGCGGCGACGTCGGCGCGCTCGGGATAGTTGAAGGACTCCGGGCTGGGGGCGGTGCTCGTGAGCAGCACGTCGTCGGGAAGGTCCCGCCCGCCGTAGTAGAGCATTCCCGTCCGGAGCCATGAACCCCCGTACACGATCGCGTCGCCGGGCAGGGCTCCGCCGGAGACGATCCGCACCGCGCGCGGGAAGTTCTCGTGGTGCCCGTCCTCCTCCCGGACGTCCAGTTGTCCCGGCAGCCCCGCGGCCAGGGTGCCCACCAGGGCGAGCGCGGCGAGCGCCTGGGGCAGGGCGACGAGCGCGAGACCGGCCAGCAGCGCGTACGCGGGCACCGTCGCGAACACGTACCGGTCGACGTAGACCGGGGAGAGCAGGTGCGACAGGCCGAACAGCAGGACGGGCGGCAGCAGGGCCCAGCCGGCCAGCAGCGTGACCCAGAGCCGATGGGCGCGGTGCCGCCGCAGCAGCAGCAGGCCGGCCAGCGCGAGCACCAGCAGGACGTGGCCCGCGAGCGCGGTGCCACCGGTCGTCCTGGGCAGGGCGGCGAAGACTCCGGGGCCGGGCATCTGGATCCAGCTGATCGCGTGCCGCTCGTTGAAGCCGACCACGGCCCAGATCGCTCCGGGGACGCATCCCAGAGCCATCGCGGGCAGCATCCGGACCAGGACTCCCCGGCGGTACAGCGCCACGGCGAGCAGGTGGGCGGCCAGCACGAGCAGCGCGAAGACCTGCGTGCAGCCGAGCAGCGCGACGGCCGCGGCGTACTTCCACCAGCCCCCGCGCCGTCCCGGCTCCTCGATCGCGCGATACAGCGCCCAGGTGGCCAGGACCGCCGCGGCGGCCGCGAAGGCGTAGGAGCGGACGTTCTGCCCGTGGTAGGAGACCGAAGGCAGGAAGACGTAGACGGTGGAGGCCGCCACCCCGGCGGGCAGGGAGTGCAGGCGCCGTCCCAGATCGGCGATGAGCGCGGCCGCCACGCCCGTCGCGATCGCCGAGGGCAGCCGCAGCCACCACTGTGCCTGGCCGAACTCCAGCCACAGGTGCATGAAGGCGTAGTAGGGCAGGAAGTGCCCGTCGACGTGCTGCGCCAGCTCCCACAGCCCGGCCGCGCTACGGCGGGCCGCGCTGAGAGTGGCCATCTCGTCCGCTGACTGGGACACCGTCCACGAGCCGGCGACGGCGACAATCGTTGCGGCAAGTCCCATGGCCAGAACTGACCGAATTTGCCCCGTTTGTCGTGTCGCCGGCGCGTGCGAGGAGCGCGTTCCGGTAATGATCACTCAGAGGATGCTAAGGATCCTTGATCATCTTCGGAGGGGTCTTCAAGCAATGATTGCCCGGAAATGCCAAATTTTCGCGATCACTCCCAGCGGAATGTGCGGGAGGTTACGAAAAGCGAGACCGCGGCCCATCCCGCCAGGATCGCCGCGGCGGCCACCGGCAGGCCGGCGCCCTCGGCCAGGATCGAGCGGAGCCCGCCGGTCAGAGCGGAGATCGGCAGCAGTTCGAGCACCGGCCGCACCGCGTCGGGGAACTTCGACATCGGGAAGATGACGCCGCCGCAGCCGAGCAGGATCAGGTAGACCAGGTTGGCGCCGGCGAGGGTGGCCTCGGCGCGCAGGGTGCCCGCCATCAGCAGGCCGAGCCCGCTGAACGCGGCGGTGCCCAGCAGGATCAGGGGGAGCGCGAGCAGAGGCGAGCCGGCGGGCCGCCAGCCCAGGGCGAAGGCCACCGCGCAGATGACGACCACCTGGATGATCTCCACGGCGATCACCGCGAGCGTCTTGGCCAGCATCAGCCCGGTCCGCGACAGCGGGGTCGCGCCCAGCCTCTTCAGCACGCCGTAGCGGCGCTCGAACCCGGTCGCGATGGCCTGCCCGGTGAAGGCCGTGGACATCACGGCCAGCGCGAGCACGCCGGGAGTGATGAAGTTCACCCGCGGGCCGCCGCCGACGTCCACCAGCGGCGCGGCGGAGAAGCCGACGAGCAGCAGCACCGGAATGATCATTGTGAGCAGGAGCTGCTCGCCGTTGCGGAGCATCGCCCGCATCTCCGCGCCCGTCTGGGCCAGCACCATCCGGGGCAGCGGCGCGGCCCCCGGGGCCGGGGTGAAGTCCAGGGCGGTCACTGTGCTCTCCTGCGGTCTGGCGCGAGCCGTACGGGATGGGGGGTCATCGGAGCTCCCGGCCGGTCAGCTCCAGGAAGACGTCTTCCAGGGTGCGGCGCTCGATGCTGAGGTCGTCGGCGGTGACGCCCTCGGCGGCGCACCAGGCCGTCACGGTCGCCAGCAGCTCCGGTCCGACCTGTCCTTCGATGATGTAGTGCCCCGACGGCGACTCCTTGGCCGCGCTGCCGGCGGGCAGGGCGGCGAGCAGCTCGTCCAGGGTGAGCCCCGGCCGGGCGCGGAAGCGCAGCTGCCGCTCGGCGCCGGTGAGCGAGGACGGGGTGCCCTCGGCCACCACCGCGCCGTGGTCGATGATCACGACGCGGTCGGAGAGCTTCTCCGCCTCGTCCATGTGATGGGTGGTCAGCACCACCGAGACCCCGGCGGCGCGCAGATCGCCGACCAGCTCCCAGCACGCGTGCCGTGCCTGGGGGTCCAGGCCGGCGGTCGGCTCGTCGAGGAAGACCAGCTCGGGGCGGCCGATGACGGCCGCCGCCAGCGACACGCGCTGTTGCTGGCCGCCGGAGAGCCTGCGGTACGGCGTGCGGGCGTGCTCGGTCAGGCCCAGCCGCTCCAGCAACGCGCGCGGGTCCAGCGCGTTGGCGTGGAAGCGGGCCATCAGGTGCAGCCACTCCCCGCAACGCATCGCCGGGGGCACGCCCCCCGCCTGGAGCATCACTCCGACCCGGGCTCGCAGTCGCGGACTCGTGGGGGCGAGCCCGAGCACCTTCACGCTACCGCCGTCGGCTCGGCGGAATCCCTCGCAGATCTCGATGGTCGAGGTCTTGCCCGCGCCGTTGGGCCCGAGGATCGCGGTGACCGCGCCGCGGGCGGCACCGAGGGTGAGGCCGTCGATCGCCGTCGTCCGGCCGTATCTCTTGACCAGGTCGACGATCTCGACGGCTGGGGATTCCATGGCCACGAGTTTAGGGACTGTACCGGCCGGTCATGCGCCCGGACCTGCCGGTTGGAGCCTCCCATGCCCGGTAAAAGGCTTCGGGCGGATCATGCCAAGGCCGCCGATCGCCCACCAGGTGGCCCAAGCCACCCATGTAACGCTGAGTGTGTCCCGAATCACGACTTGAGGAGGTTCGGCGTGTCCGAACGGAGTGGCTACAAATCCGGCGTCCCGTGCTGGGTCGACCTGTCGAGTACCGATGTCACCCTGTCGGTCAGGTTCTACCGGGAGATCTTCGGCTGGGAGGCGGTGTTCGACCCGCGCCCGGAGTCCGGCGGATACGGACGGTTCACGTCGAACGGCCACGCCGTCGCGGGGATCGGGCCGAGCTGCGGCGACGGCGTGCCCTCCATCTGGAACACCTACATGGCCACCGACGACGTCGGCATCATGGCCGCGAGGGTCCGCGAGGCCGGGGGCACGGTCGTCATGGAGCCCGTGGGCGTCCTCGACGAGGGCGTCACCGCCGCCTTCCAGGACCCCGCCGGGGCCCTTTTCATGGCCTGGCAGGCGGGCCGGCACCGAGGCGCGGAGATCACTGACGAGCCCGGCGCGCTCACCTGGAACGAGCTGGTCACCTGGGACGCCGCCGCGTGCCGGGCCTTCTACCCGGCCGTCTTCGGCTGGGACGCCGAGGACGGCGGCACGGGAGCCGGTACGGGAGAGGCGGCGTGGAGCACGCGGTACACCGAGTGGCGGGTGGACGGCCACGCCGTCGCCGGGATGGCGGAGCCGGGCCCGCGCTTCCCGCCGGGCACGCCGCCGCACTGGCTGGCCTGCTTCGCCGTCGAGGACACCGGGACCACCGTGGCGAGGGCGGAAGAACTCGGCGGTATCGTGCTGGTGCCGCGGACCCGCACGCCCAGGGGGTCGATGGCGGTGCTGGCCGACCCGCAGCTCGCCGTCTTCGCGGTCGCCGGACCGGACGGCCTGCCGGGATGAGGTGAATCTTTTTCGCGGGACCTCCCGAATTTGGGAATTCGGATGACCTGATTGCGGTTTGTGATCCCTGGCCCTCATGGGCCCACTGTGGCCTGTGAGGGTAGGGGGATCTGACATGACCGCGGCAGTCGCCGAGCCGGAGGTCGCGCCGGTCGCGCGGCGCAGAGGGCCGCTGTTGCTCATCCTGGGCGCGCTGTCCGCGATCGGCCCGCTCTCGATCGACATGTATCTGCCCGCGCTGCCCGCCATCGCCGGGGAGATGGGCGCCGGCCAGTCCCAGGTGCAGCTCACCCTGACCGCCTGCCTCGTCGGCGTCTCCATCGGACAGGTCGTCGCCGGGCCGCTCAGCGACGTGCGCGGCCGGCGCGTGCCGCTGCTGATCGGCATCGCCGCCTACGCCGTGGCCTCGCTGCTGTGCGCGTTCTCGCCCTCGGTCTACGGGCTGGTCGGTTTCCGCCTGCTGCAGGGCGTCGCGGGCGGCGCCGCGCTGGTGATCGTCCGCGCGGTCGTCCGCGACCTGTACGAGGGAGCGGCCATCGCCCGCATCTTCGCCGTCCTCATGCTCGTCAGCGGCCTCGCGCCGATCCTGGCTCCGATCGCGGGCGCGCAGCTGCTCCAGCACACCTCCTGGCGCGGCGTGTTCGTCTCGCTGAGCGTCGTCGGGCTCCTGCTGCTGGTCGCCGCGCTGTCCGGGGTGCGCGAGACGCTGCCGCGCGACCGGCGCGAGAGCGGCGGTCTCCTGCACACCCTCCTCACCTTCGGGCACCTGCTGCGAGACCGCTCCTTCATGGCCAGCGCGCTGGCCGGAGGCTTCGGCTTCGGCGGCATGTTCGCCTACATCTCCGGTTCGCCGTTCGTGCTCCAGCAGGTCTACGGCGCCTCGCCGCAGACCTTCTCGCTGGTGTTCGCGCTGAACGCGCTCGGCCTGACCGTCACCGCGCAGATCGGCGGACGTCTCGCGGGAAGGAGGGTCGCCCCCGCCCGGCTGATCCTCATCGGCCTGTTCCTCTCGATGGCCGGGGCGGGGCTGCTGCTCGCCACCGTGGTCCTGGACCTGCCCCTCGCCGTGCTGGTCGCCGCGCTGTTCGTGATGATGGGCGGAGCGGGCTTCGTCCTGCCGGGCGCCGGCGCGCTCGCTCTGGCCGGCCAGCCCCAGCAGGTCGCGGGAAGCGCCTCGGCGCTGTCGGGCGTGCTGCAGTTCGCCACCGGCGCGGTCGCGGCCCCGCTGGTCGGACTCGGCGGTGACGGATCGGCGCTGCCGATGGCCGCGGTCCTGGCCGGGCTCACCCTCGCCTCGTTCCTCGTCTTCGTCGGCCTGCGGAGGGCTCCGAGAGACGTTTCCGCAGGTTAGGTAAGGCTTACCTGCGTGACAAATCGCATCCCGGTTGGGCGGAACTCGGTTTGTCAGCCGGGAAGGAATTACGCCACACTGATGTTGTGAAATACGTGACCCAGATGCAAGGCACCGAGGAGACCGCCGCCGCGCGGCTCTCCGGCGTGTCCGCCGAGCGCAGCACGCGTGCGCGTGTCGCCCGGCTCATCCTGGAGCACGGACCGATCACCGCCGCCGCCCTCGGCGAACGGCTCGGGCTCACCCCCGCCGCCGTCCGCCGCCATCTGGACGCGCTGCTGGCCGAAGGGATGATCGAGCCTCGTACGGCCCGGCCCCGCGGCCAGCGCGGCAGGGGGCGACCGGCGAAGCTGTTCGCCATAACCGACGCGGGGCGCAGCGCCTTCGAGCACGCCTACGACGGACTCGCCGGCAACGCGCTACGGTTCCTCGCCGAGCGCGCCGGCGAGGACGCGGTGGCCGAGTTCGCCCGGGCGCAGGTGTCCGGCCTCGTCGGCCGCCTGCAGCCGGAGATGCGCAAGGTCCCCGCCGACCAGCGGGTCCGCGTCCTGGCCGAGGCCCTGTCGGCCGACGGCTACGCCGCCTCGGCGACCAAGGCGAGTCTCGGCGGCGAGCAGCTGTGCCAGCACCACTGTCCGGTGGCGCACGTGGCGGCGGAGTTCCCGCAGCTCTGCGAGGCCGAGACGGAGGCGTTCGCCCAGATCCTCGGCACACCGGTGCAGCGGCTCGCGACGATCGCCCACGGCGACGGGGTGTGCACCACCCATGTGAGCCCGCGCAGAGTGGCCGAGCCGGGTGCGCGAGAGCGAGGAGCGAGCCCGCGGGCACCCGGGCGAGCGCGACCTTCAACAAGCCAGAACACGATCGATGACGAATCGAGCAAGGAGACCGGAAGGTGACTGTCACCGACCGCCCGGAGCTGGAAGGCCTCGGGAATTATAAGTTCGGCTGGGCCGACTCGGACGCTGCCGGATCGGCGGCCCGCCGCGGCCTGTCCGAGGAAGTCGTCCGTAACATCTCCGCGCTCAAGAACGAGCCGGAGTGGATGCTGGACCTTCGTATGAAGGGCCTGCGTCTGTTCGGCAAGAAGCCCATGCCGAACTGGGGCTCCGACCTCAGCGGAATCGACTTCGACAACATCAAGTACTTCGTGCGCTCCACCGAGAAGCAGGCCACTTCCTGGGACGAACTGCCCGAGGACATCAAGTCCACCTACGACAAGCTGGGCATCCCCGAGGCGGAGAAGCAGCGCCTGATCGCCGGCGTCGCCGCCCAGTACGAATCCGAGGTCGTCTACCACAAGATCCGTGAGGACCTCGAGGAGAAGGGCGTCATCTTCGTCGACACCGACACCGCCCTCAAGGAGCACGAGGAGCTCTTCAAGGAGTACTTCGGCACCGTGATCCCGGTCGGCGACAACAAGTTCGCCGCGCTGAACACGGCCACGTGGAGCGGCGGCAGCTTCATCTACGTGCCGCCGAACGTCAACGTGGAGATCCCGCTCCAGGCCTACTTCCGGATCAACACCGAGAACATGGGCCAGTTCGAGCGGACCCTGATCATCGTGGACGAGAACTCCTACGTCCACTACGTCGAGGGCTGCACCGCGCCGATCTACTCCTCCGACTCGCTGCACAGCGCGGTCGTGGAGATCATCGTGAAGAAGGGCGCCCGCTGCCGTTACACGACCATCCAGAACTGGTCGAACAACGTCTACAACCTGGTCACCAAGCGCGCCGTGGCCTATGAGGGCGCGACCATGGAGTGGATCGACGGCAACATCGGTTCGAAGGTCACCATGAAGTACCCGGCCGTCTACCTGATGGGCGAGCACGCCAAGGGCGAGACGCTGAGCGTCGCCTTCGCGGGCGAGGGCCAGCACCAGGACGCCGGCGCCAAGATGGTGCACCTCGCGCCGAACACCAGCTCCACCGTGATCTCCAAGTCCGTCGCCCGCGGCGGCGGCCGCACCTCCTACCGCGGTCTGGTCCAGATCGAGGAGGGCGCACACGGCAGCGCCAGCACCGTCAAGTGCGACGCGCTGCTGGTCGACCAGATCAGCCGCTCCGACACCTACCCCTACGTCGACGTCCGCGAGGACGACGTCTCCATGGGGCACGAGGCCACGGTCTCGAAGGTCTCCGACGACCAGCTGTTCTACCTGATGAGCCGCGGCCTGAACGAGGACGAGGCGATGGCGATGATCGTGCGCGGCTTCGTCGAGCCGATCGCGCGTGAGCTCCCGATGGAGTACGCGCTGGAGCTGAACCGCCTGATCGAGCTGCAGATGGAAGGAGCCGTCGGCTGATGGGTCTCGAAACCAAGCCCCTGTCGACCCTCCACGAGAAGTCCTCCTACAACCTGGACGACTTCCCGGTCCCGACCGGCCGTGAGGAGGAGTGGCGCTTCACCCCGCTGTCGCGCCTGAAGGGCCTGCACAACGGCTCCGCCACCGCCGGCGGCGCCGTACAGGTGCACGTCGACGCCGCCCCCGAGGTCACCGTGGAGACCGTCGGCCGTGACGACCAGCGCCTCGGCAAGGCCTACGTGCCCGCCGACCGGGTCAGCGCCCAGGCCTACGCCGCCTTCGAGAAGGCCACCGTGATCACGGTTCCCCGCGAGGCCGTCGCCTCCAAGCCGACCGTGATCACTCTCACCGGCTCCGGCGAGGGCGCCGCCTACGGCCACCTCCTGGTCACGCTCGAACCGATGGCCGAGGCGGTCGTCATCCTGGACCACCAGGGCAGCGCCGTCTACGCCGACAACGTCGAGTTCGTGGTGGGCGAGAGCGCCACGCTCAAGGTCATCAGCCTGCAGGACTGGGCCGACGACGCCGTGCACGTCTCCCACCACCACGCCCGGCTCGCCAAGGACGCGACCTTCCGCGGCTTCGTGGTCACCCTCGGCGGCGACCTCGTACGGCTCTCGCCGTCGGTCTCCTACGGCGGTCCCGGCGGCGACGCCGACCTGACCGGCCTCTACTTCGTGGACGCCGGGCAGCACATGGAGCACCGCCTGCTGGTGGACCACTCCCAGCCCAACTGCAAGAGCAACGTCGTCTACAAGGGCGCGCTGCAGGGTGAGGACGCCCACGCCGTCTGGATCGGCGACGTCATCATCCGGGTCGAGGCCGAGGGCACCGACACCTACGAGCTCAACCGCAATCTCCTGCTCACCGACGGCGCCCGCGCCGACTCGGTGCCGAACCTGGAGATCCTCACCGGTGAGGTCGCCGGAGCCGGACACGCCAGCGCCTCGGGGCGTCTGGACGACGAGCACATCTTCTACCTTCAGGCCCGCGGCATCCCGTTCGAGGAGGCCCGCCGCCTGGTCGTCCGAGGCTTCTTCGCGCAGCTGCTGGAGAAGATCGAGCTTCCCGAACTGCGTGAGCGGCTGCTCGGCAAGGTCGAGGCGGAGCTGGAGAAGTGACGTTCGAGAAGGTCTGCAAGCTCAGCGACATCCCCGATGACGGCGTGATCGGCCTGGAAGTGGGGGAGACCCCGGTCGCCCTGGTCCGCCGGGGCACGGAGGTCTTCGCCCTGCACGACGTGTGCTCCCACGCGGAGGTCAGGCTCAGCGAGGGCGAGGTCTACGACCAGACCCTGGAGTGCTGGCTGCACGGTTCGTGCTTCGACCTGCGCTCCGGCAAGCCCACCGGCCCGCCCGCCACCAAGCCCGTTCCCGTCTACCACGTCAAGATCGACGGCGATGACGTCCTCGTCTCGCTCTCGAAGGAGTCATAACAGTGTCTGATTCGAGCCGAGTCCGCTCGGGATCCACCCTTGAGATCCGTGACCTGCACGTCGCCGTCGAGGACAAGGAGATCCTGCGCGGCGTCAACCTGACCGTGAAGTCCGGCGAGACCCACGCCATCATGGGCCCCAACGGTTCGGGCAAGTCCACGCTCGCCTACGCGATCGCCGGTCACCCCAAGTACACCGTCACCGGCGGCCAGGTCCTGCTCGACGGCGTCGACCTGCTGGAGCTGACGGTCGACGAGCGCGCCCGCGCCGGCCTGTTCCTCGCCATGCAGTACCCCGTCGAGGTCCCCGGCGTCAGCGTCTCCAACTTCCTGCGTTCGGCGGTCACCTCCGTGCGCGGCGAGGCCCCCAAGCTCCGCGAGTTCGCCAAGGACCTGAAGGCCGGCATGGACGCCCTGTCCATCGACGCCGCCTTCGCCCAGCGCAACCTGAACGAGGGCTTCTCCGGCGGTGAGAAGAAGCGCCACGAGATCCTCCAGCTCGAGCTGCTCAAGCCGAAGATCGCCGTTCTCGACGAGACCGACTCCGGCCTCGACGTCGACGCGCTGCGCGTGGTCTCCGAGGGCATCAACCGCTTCCGCGCCTCCGGCGAGACCGGCGTGCTGCTCATCACCCACTACACCCGCATCCTGCGCTACGTGAAGCCGGACTTCGTCCACGTCTTCGCGGGCGGCCGGATCGTGGAGCAGGGTGGACACGAGCTCGCCGACAAGCTCGAAGCCGAGGGTTACGAGGCCTACACGAAGGCAACCGCCTGATGAACACCGGCTTTGACGTGGAGAGGATCAGGAAGGACTTCCCGATCTTCTCCCGCGAGCTGCCCGGCGGCCGGCCGCTGGTCTACCTCGACTCGGGCAACTCCGCGCAGAAGCCCGCCCAGGTGATCGAGGTCATGCGCGAGCACCTGGCCATGCACTACAGCAACGTCGGCCGGGCCATGCACGCGCTGGGCGCGGAGTCCACCGAGGCGTACGAAACCGCTCGCGACAAGATCGCCGCCTTCATCGGCGCGCCGAGCCGCGACGAGATCGTCTTCACCAAGAACGCCTCCGAGGCGCTCAACCTGGTGGCCTACGCCTTCGGCAACCCCACCAACTCCGACCCCAGGTTCCGGCTCGGCCCCGGCGACGAGATCGTCATCTCCGAGATGGAGCACCACTCCAACATCGTGCCGTGGCAACTGCTCGCGCAGCGCACCGGCGCCACGCTGAAGTGGTTCTCCGTCACCGACGAGGGACGCCTGGACCTGTCGAACCTCGAAGAGCTGGTCACCGAGCGCGCGAAGATCGTGTCGATCGTGCACCAGTCCAACGTGCTCGGCACGGTCAACCCGGTCGACCAGGTGCTCGCCAGGGTCCGTCAGGTCGGGGCGCTGATGATGGTGGACGCCTCGCAGTCGGTGCCTCACCAGCCGGTCGACGTGGCCGCGCTCGGCGTCGACTTCCTGGCCTTCACCGGGCACAAGGTCGTCGGCCCCTCCGGCATCGGTGTGCTGTGGGGTCGCGGCGAGCTGCTCGCGGCCATGCCCCCGTTCATGGGCGGCGGGGAGATGATCGAGGCGGTCTGGATGGACCACTCGACCTACGCTCCCGCACCGCACAAGTTCGAGGCGGGAACCCCGCCGATCGTCGAGGCCATCGGCCTCGGCGCCGCGGTGGACTACCTGTCCGCGATCGGCATGGACGCCATCGTCCGGCACGAGCGTGAGCTCACCGGTTACGCCCTCGGCGCGCTGGGGGAGATCCCCGGCCTGAAGGTGATCGGTCCGCAGAGCCTGGACCAGCGCGGCGGCACGGTGTCGTTCACCCTTGAGGGGATTCACCCGCACGATGTCGGGCAGATCCTGGATGACAACTTCGGTGTGGCCGTGCGCGTGGGGCACCACTGCGCCCGCCCGCTGCACCTGAGGTTCGGGATTCCCGCCACCACGCGGGCCTCCTTCTACCTGTACAATACCCCGGCCGAGATCGACGCCCTGGTCCGCGGCCTCCACCACGTGCAGAAGGTGTTCGCCTAGCCATGCCGGAGCAGTTGAGATGATCGCCGAGTCCATGTACCAGGAGCTGATCCTGGAGCACTACAAGCACCCTCAGGGGCGGGGTCTGCGTGACCCGTACGACGCCGAGGTCCACCACGTGAACCCGACGTGCGGCGATGAGATCACCATGCGGGTGAAGCTGGGCGACGGCGGCAAGGTCGAGGACGTCTCCTACGACGGCCAGGGCTGCTCCATCAGCCAGGCCGCCGCCTCGGTGCTGTACGAGCTGACCGAGGGTTCCACCGTGGACGAGACGCTCGCCGTGGTGGAGGAGTTCACCCGGCTCATGCAGAGCAGGGGCCAGGTCGAGGCGGACGAGGACGTGCTCGGGGACGCCGTGGCGTTCGCCGGTGTCGCCAAGTTCCCGGCCCGGGTCAAGTGCGCGCTGCTGGCCTGGATGGCCTACAAGGACGCGGTTGTGAGGAGTTCTACATGAGCAAGCCTGTTGAGACGCCGACGACGGCGTATGACGGGGAGACGACCCTTGACGAGGTCATGGAGGCCCTCAAGGACGTGGTGGACCCCGAGCTCGGCATCAACGTCGTCGACCTCGGCCTGATCTACGGGGTCAACCTCGACGCCGCCGACGCGGGCGCCCCGCCGATCGCCACCATCGACATGACGCTGACCAGTGCGGCCTGCCCGCTGACCGACGTCATCGAGGACCAGGCGCACTCGGCCCTGGAAGGCATGGTCTCCGACGTGAAGATCAACTGGGTCTGGCTTCCGCCGTGGGGCCCGGACAAGATCACCGACGAGGGACGTGAACAGCTGCGCATGCTCGGCTTCAACGTCTGATCTCTTTCCGGTACGGCTCGCACCATTCGTGGTGCGAGCCGTACCGGATTGTGTGAGAGAATGCCCGATGCCGGGAAGAAAAGCCCGGCTCGGAGCGTTGGCTCTACCACCGGACAAGCGTCTCGCATACTGCTGGACGCCCCGGATCAACCTGGCACTGCGAACGCCGGGTATGCTTGATCGTGGTTTGACTGCGTGCGGGTAAGCTAGACCCGCCCCGTGCGGTGCGCCTCGACTTGCACCGCACTACCGCCCTGAATCGGGCGTCGATTGAGCGCGGCCTGTCGGCCGCGCGTTCCAGGCTCGTCCTTTCGCAGAAGTGACGTGCCCCGTTCTTCTATCGAAAGGCACGAACCTTCGTGACCATGCTTGACGCTGCCCTGCCCGAAATCACCGCATCCCCCGAGGTTCCCGCCGGACCGTCCGAGTTCACCCTCCTCGGTCTGCCGAAGCCGCTGGTGACCGGGCTTTCGCGCCAGGGCATCGACAGCCCCTTCCCCATCCAGCGCGCGACCATCCCCGACATCCTCGCCGGCAGCGACGTCCTCGGCCGCGGCCAGACCGGCTCCGGCAAGACGCTGGCCTTCGGCCTGCCGATGATGGCCCGCATCGCCGGCAGCAAGGCCCGTCCGGGCCACCCCCTCGCCGTCGTCCTCGTGCCGACCCGCGAGCTGGCCATGCAGGTGACCGACGCGCTGGAGCCGCTCGGCCGCGGCCTGTCCCTGCGGATGAAGACCGTCGTCGGCGGCATGTCCATGGGCCGTCAGATCGAGGCGCTGCGCCGTGGCGTCGAGGTCGTCGTGGCCACCCCGGGCCGGCTGACCGACCTGATCCAGCAGGGCGAGTGCACGCTGGACGAGGTTCAGGTGACCATCCTGGACGAGGCCGACCACATGTGCGACCTGGGCTTCTTCCCGGTCGTCAGCGCGATCCTGCAGCAGACCCCGGCCGACAGCCAGCGCCTGCTGTTCTCCGCCACCCTCGACGGTGACGTGGACAAGCTCGTCCGCCGCTTCCTCACCGACCCGGTGACCCACTCCATGGCCCCGGCCGCCTCCTCGGTCGACACCATGGAGCACCACGTGCTGGAGGTGCACCGCGACGACAAGTTCCCGGTGACCGCCGAGATCGCCAACCGTGAGGGCCGCACGATCATCTTCGTGCGCACCCAGCACGGTGTGGACCGGCTGTGCAAGCAGCTCGCCCAGGTCGGCATCAAGGCCGGCGGCCTGCACGGCGGCAAGCGCCAGAACCAGCGCACCCGCATCCTGGCCGAGTTCAAGGAAGGTGCGATCAACGTCCTGGTCTGCACCGACGTGGCCGCTCGCGGAATCCACGTCGACAACATCAGCCTCGTGCTGCACGTCGACCCGCCGCAGGACCACAAGAGCTACCTGCACCGTGGTGGCCGTACCGCCCGCGCCGGCGAGAAGGGCACCGTCATGACGCTGGTGCTCCCCAACGAGCGCCGCTCCACCGACGCGATGACCCGTCGTGCGGGCATCAAGCCCTTCCGCCTCAAGGCCACCCCGGGCCACCCGCGTCTGGAGGAGGTCGCCGGGGCGCGCCAGCCCAGCGGTGAGCCGATCCCCGTCTGGGAGCCCTCCGCGCCGGCCGCCAAGCAGCGCGAGCGTCGCGGCTTCGGCGGCAACGGCGGCGGCCGTGGTCCGCGCCGCTTCCGTGACCGTCCCGGTCACGGCGGCGAGGGTCACCAGCCCCGCGAGCGCTCCTTCGGCGACGACAACCGTGGCGGCGAGCGCGGCAACAACGGCAGCGTGAGCGACGTGCGCGGCCAGTACCGCTCGGACCGTTCCGGCGGCTACCGCGGTGACCGTCAGGGCGGCGCCCTGCGCGGCGGCGAGCGGCGTGAGCCGTTCCGCAGCGGTGACCGTCAGGGTGGCGGCTTCCGCAGCGGCGAGCCGTTCCGCGCCGAGGGCCGTTCCGACAGCCGCGGCGGCTCGCGTGGCGGTGGCTTCCGCGGCGGGCGCGGCGACCACACCGCGGGCCGCTACGGCCGCTGACATCACGGCGCGCAGGCGGCCACGGCCGCTGAAACCGCGCCGCGGCTGATCGCAGCGAACATCGAAGGGGCCGGTACGGCAGTCGCCGTACCGGCCCCTTCGCCATGCCCGGGCGGTACCGTCCGGCTACCGGGGCGGGTCGCTCTTCGAGCCCGAGGGGCGGCACAGGAAGAACGCGACGATGAGCATCACCGTGATCGCGCCGTCCCACCCGACGGTCGTGCCGGCCTGCGCGACGTCGCCGCGTACGACATAGACGACCGCGGTGAGGCTCACGGCCGCCTTGTCGGCGATCACCAGGGCCCACAGGGGACCGTTGCCTTCGGGACGCCAGGCCAGCAGGGCGAAGAGCCCCGCGAACAGCAGCAGGCCGTACATCCGCCAGGTCTGGATCATCAAGGTGGCGTCACCGGCGGCGGTCACCTCGGCGATGCCCGACGACAGTCCCGCCAGCAGGGCGAGCAGCGCGGCCGTCCCAGCCAGGAGACGTCCGGTTCGCCGGCGCAGGCCGGAGGGGCGGGTGGTGGTCAGAGGGTGGGTGGAGGTCGTCATGTCGGTCTCCGTCTCAACGGTGTGTACGCGTCCCCAAAGGGGTGTACACGGCGGTATCTCAAGGTCGTGTCTCAGGGGCAAGTCCCGCGATGTACGCGGGCGGGCGCGGCGGTATCTCAAGGTCGTGTCTCAGGGGAATCCCGCGACGTCGGCGGGCGGGCGCGGCGGCGAGGCCGAGCCGTCAGGCGGCGAAGGCGTGCTCGGTGAGTCGTCAGGAGGTGAGGACCCGCTTTCCCCAGGCGGCGAAGGCCTGCTTGAGGAAGGGCAGGAGCGCCTCCGCGGTGCGCTCGGGGAATTCCGAGTGGGGGTAATGACCCGCGCCCTCGATCATCTGAACCTCACAGGTCAGCATGCGGGCCTGCAGGGCGGCCTCCTCCTCGGGGTGAGGGAAGTCGGGATCCTTGGTCCCGATGACGACCAGGGCGGGGCAGTCGACCGAAGGGGCCCACCGTTCTCCTTCGGGGGTGGCCCCCAGGAGCATCGCGGCCATCGCCTGCCGCCGGCCGGGCTCGCGCAGGGTCGTGACCAGAGCGGTGCGGTAGGGGCCCAGGTCCGCGGGTCCGGCGGTCGGATGGGCGTAGCCGTAGTACATGCTCCAGGCCAGGGGAGAGGCCGCCATGAGCCGGACCGCGAGCCGGGCGAACAGGTTCAGGGGCACGTCGCGGACGAACCCGTCCAGCGGGACGATCCCGATGACCTGGGCGGGTGCGTGGGCGGCGGCCCAGATGACCGCTCCGCCCGCGTAGGAGTTGCCGACCAGCACCGCGGGTCCGGCGTCGAGGTGCTTAAGCAAGGTGATCACGTCCAGGCCCACTGCGGTCTGGGTGTAGTCGTTCCACGGTGCCGAGGACTCCCCGTGCCCGCGCAGGTCCGTCGTCACCACCCGATATCCCGCCTGCTCCAGCAGCGGAGCCAGGAACCGGTAGGTCTGCCGCCTGTCTCCCAGACCCGGGATCAACATCACCAGCGGCCCGTCGCCACCGGTGTCGTCATAGGCGATCCGTCCGCCCGCAACCGTCATGAACTGAGTTTCCATCGCATTCCCTTCGGCTTGTCTGCGCTGGTCACGACCGTAGGGTGCGCATGATCGGTTCAGGTATCGGACGGATGACTGGTACCGCAGGACAGTCATTCGATTCGGTCTGCTAGCTTTCGCCCATGTTGTATGGCCGGTCGGCTGAGACCGCGCGAATCGATGACCTGCTGGACGCGGCCCGTACCGGTCGCAGCGCCGCCCTGCTCCTCCGGGGAGGACCGGGCGTCGGGAAGTCGGCTCTCCTGGACTACGCGGCAAAGCGGGCCACCGGCCTGCGCGTGCTGCGGTGCACGGGTATCGAGTCCGAGTCCGAGCTCGCCTTCGCCGCCCTGCACCTGCTGCTGCGCCCCGGCCTCGGCGATCTGGACGCCCTGGCCGAGCCGCAGGCGGCCGCGCTGCGGGGCGCGTTCGGGCTCGCCGCGACAACCGGCGACGACCGGTTCCTGATCGGGCTGGCCGCGCTGTCGCTGCTGGCCGAACTGGCCGGGGACCGGCCCCTGCTGTGCCTGGTCGACGACGCCCAATGGCTCGACCGCGCCTCCGCCGACGCCCTGCTGTTCGCGTCCCGCCGGCTCGACGCCGAAGGTGTCGTGGTGCTGTTCGGCGCGCGAGACGAAGGGCCGGCCGCGCCGGGCGTCGAGGAGCTGAAGCTCACCGGACTCGATCGGGAGGCCTCGGGACTGCTGCTGGACGAGCACACCCCCGGGCTGCGCCCGCACGAACGGGAACGGGTCCTGGCCGAGTCGGACGGCAACCCGCTGGCCCTGCTCGAACTGCCCGGCGCGGCCGCCGGAGCTGCGGAGCTGGGATCTCTGCCGCTGCCGCAGCGGATCCAGGACGCCTACCACCGGCAGGTGATCCGGCTCGCCCGGCCGACTCGCACGTTCCTGCTGGTGGCGGCAGCCGAGGAGACCGGCGACCTGGCGGCGACGCTGCGGGCCGCCGAGCTGCTCGGCGGCACGGCGGCCGCGGCGGACGAGGCGGAGCGCCACGGGCTGATCACCATGCGCGATCTCACGGTGGTGTTCCGGCATCCGCTGGTGCGGGCCGCGGTCTACCAGGGCGCGACCTTCGCCGAACGACGGGCCGCGCACCAGGCGCTGGCGGGCGTGCTGAGCGGCGAGCAGGACAGCGACCGGCGGGCCTGGCATCTGGCCGCCGCCGCATCGGGCCCGGACGAGGCGATCGCCGCCGAGCTGGAACGGACCGCTCTGCGGGCCAGAGAACGCCTCGGCTACGCCGCCGCGGCCGCCGCGCTCGAACGCGCGGCGATGCTCACGCCCGACCGGCCGGAGCGAGCCGGCCGGCTGGTCGCCGCGGCCGAGTCCGCCTTCGACGCGGGTCTCCCGGCCGCGGCGGGCACGCTGGCAGGGCAGGCGATCCGGTTCGCCGGCGATCCGCGGGCGCTGGCCCGGATCGCGAGCCTGCGCGCGCAGGTCGCCGCCGGCCGCGGATCCACCCGAGCGGCCCACGAGATCCTCATCGCCGCGTCGGGCCCCATCGAGGAGCTCGACCCCGACACCAACGTGCTCATGCTGGTGGAGGCCGTACGGGCCGCCTGGTTCATCGGTGAGCCGGCCCTGATGAAGGTGGCGGCCGACCGGCTGCGCGCCGCACCACCGCCGCAGGACGCTCTGGTGCCGCTCATCCACGCCGGCCTGGCTTTGGACGACCTCACCACCGGGCAGGTGGGAAGGGCGCTGCCGCCCATCGCCGCGCTGGTGGCGTTCGGCCGCGGGTTGCCCGACGGCCTGGTGGGCACCCGGACGAACGCGGCGGGGATCGCCCTGCTGAACGGAGACTTCGAGGCCGCACGGGAGATCGGGCTGGCCGTGGTGCGCGAATGCCGCACCGACGGGATGATCGGCCGACTGCCGGTGATCCAGCTGGCGCTGACGCTGGCGGAGACCTTCCTGAACCGGTTCCGCGACGCGGAGGCGACCGCGGCCGAGGGCCTCCGCCTCGCGGTGGACACCGACCAGCCCAACCACGCCGCGCACCTGCGGGCCGTCCTCGCCTGGCTCGCCGCCTTCGAGGGCGACGAGCACCGCTGTCGTACGCTCGCCGAGCAGTCCCTCCAGTACTTCTCCATCGACGGCGTCATCAACGGCGCCACCGTGGCGCATTGGGCGCTGGCCACGCTCGATCTCGGTCTGGGCAGGCTGGAGGCGGCACTCGACCGCCTGGAGACCACCGCCCTGGGGCCGGCGCGTCACCAGATGGACGTCACCTACTTCGCCCCCGACCAGATCGAAGCCGCGGTGCGGCTCGGCCGGCCCGACCGCGCGACGCAGCCCATGGCCCGGTTCACCGTATGGGCCGACGCCGTCCAGTACCCGTGGGCGCAGGCTCTCCTGCACCGCTGCCGGGCGCTGACCGGCCCGGACCATGAGGCCGAGGACGACTACGCCGCCGCCCTGCGGCTGCACACCGACCGGGAGCGCCCGTTCGAGCACGCCCGCACCGAGCTGCTGTACGGCGAATGGCTGCGCAGGGGCCGGCGCCAGTCCGACGCCCGCGGCCACCTGCGCAATGCCCTGACCCTGTTCGAAAGGACCGGGGCGAAGCCCTGGGCCGACCGCGCCCGCGCCGAACTACGCGCCGCCGGTGAAAGGGTCACCGCGACCGGCGGCGATCTCCATCTGCTGGACCTGCTCACCCCGCAGGAGCGTCAGGTCGTACGGCTGGCCGCCACCGGCGCCACCAACCGTGACATCGCCGCCCAGCTCTTCCTCAGCCCGAGAACCATCAGCCACCATCTCTATCGCGCCTTCCCCAAGCTCGGTGTCACCACCCGCATCGAGCTCGCCCACCTGCATTTCGGCGACTGACGGTTCTCCGGCAGACGGGTCCGGCGGTGTCCGGGCCCGCGCCGCGCCAACGAACGACCGGCGGATCGCCGATCCGCATCCATTCCGTGTCCAGACGGTGGACGTGCACCCTCGCGGTCCCGCGAGCCCATTAGTCTGGGAAGGCACATCCGACGACGCCGAGAGAGATCATGAAGACCTTCGAAGAGCTGTACGCCGAGCTGTCCGACAAGGCGCGCACCCGGCCCGAGGGCTCGGGAACCGTGGCCGCGCTGGACGCCGGGGTCCATGCCATTGGCAAGAAGGTCGTGGAGGAGGCCGCCGAGAGCTGGATGGCGGCCGAGCACGAGTCGAACGAGCGTGCCGCCGAGGAGATCTCCCAGCTCCTCTACCACGTGCAGGTTCTCATGATCGCGAAAGGGATCGGGCTGGACGAGGTCTACAAGCATCTGTGAGCCGGTGCGCCCGGCTCCAGCCTCGTAGCAACCAACATCCATGTAAGGAATCCGCACTCATGCTCCGTCTCGCCGTTCCCAACAAGGGGGCCCTCACCGAGGCCGCCCAGACCATCCTCAAGGAAGCCGGATACCGCGCTCGCACCGACAGCAAGGAGCTCGTGGTCGTCGACCTGGACAACTCCTGTGAGCTGTTCTTCCTGCGTCCCAAGGACATCGCCGTCTACGTCGGCGAGGGCACTCTGGACGCCGGGATCACCGGTCGCGACATGCTCCACGACTCCGGCGCGCAGGTCGAGGAGATCCTGCCGCTCGGCTTCGGCAGGTCCACCTTCCGCTTCGCGGCCAATCCCGGCGAGTTCTCCTCCGTCGCCGATCTCAAGGGCAAGCGCGTCGCCACCTCCTACGCCGGCCTGCTGGAGACCTACCTCGCCGAGCAGGACGTCGACGCTCGCGTGATCAAGCTGGACGGAGCGGTCGAGACCGCCGTCAGGCTGGGCGTGGCCGACGCCGTGGCCGACGTCGTGGAGACCGGCACCACGCTGCGCAACATGGGCCTTGAGGTGTTCGGCGAGCCGATCGCCCGATCCGAAGGTGTGCTGATCAAGCGGGTCGGCGGGGTGGAGACCCCGGGGCTGCAGCAACTCGTCCGTCGCCTGCACGGTGTGCTGATGGCGCGCGACTACGTGATGATGGACTACGACATCCGCGCGGAGCGGATCGAGGAGGCCATCGCCCTCACCCCGGGCATGGAGGGCCCCACGGTCTCCCCGCTGCACCGGGAGGGCTGGGTCGCGGTCCGCGCCATGGTGCCGCGCAAGGGTCACCAGCAGGTGATGGACCAGCTCTGGGAGATCGGCGCGAAGGCCATTCTGGTCACCGCCATCTTCGCCTGCCGTATCTGAGCGCCGGCGGCCCCGGGCTCACCGCGCCAGACCCGCGGGCCTCGGTCACTCCGGCCGCGCGTGGGCGCACCCGCGGGCGGCCGGCCGATCGTCCAGGCCGCCCGGCCAGCTCTCGCACCGGCACGCCGGGGCAGGCGGATCGGCCCAGTGCAGGGCGATGAACGGCGCGGCACAGCAGGGATGGTGCACGCGTTCGCGGGTGATCCGGTAACGGGCCCCGGTTTCGGGCTCTTCGGGTGAACGGCGCGGGACGGGTACGGTGACGGTGCCGATGTCCTGGTCGATGTGCGTGAGCATGCCATGGCAGGGGCCGCCCAGGCAGATCGCGTTGGGGGCCGGGCGGTTCATGCGGGGTAGGCGTGGGTCTCGGTGGCCTTGACCGCGGCCCATACCCGTCGGCCGGGGGTCAGGTCGAGCTCGGCGACGGCGGCCGGGGTGACGTCGGCCGAAGCGATGATCGGCCCCTGCAGGTGGATGCGGACGTTGTCTCCGTGGCGCTCGACACCTTCGATGCCGGCCTGCCACAGGTTGCGCGGGGTGCCGTCCGGCCGGGTGCGGTACAGGGCGACCGCGCTGGGAGCGAACGCGACGAACGCGGGTCCGTCGAGGTGGTCGGCGACGCTGAAGCGCACGTCGCCGACCATGACGTGCTGGCCGGTGGCGGTGCCGCGGTAGAGGTTGAGGCCGACCAGACGGGCGACGTAGTCGGTGCGCGGGCGACGGGCCACCTCGGCCGGGGCGCCCTGCTGGACGACGGAGCCGTTTTCGATGACGACCAGTCGGTCGGCCAGCACCATCGCGTCCAGCGGGTCGTGGGTGACCAGAACGGTGGCGCCGTCGAAGTCGGCCAGATGGCGACGGAGCCGGGAACGGACCTCCAGCCGGGTGTGGGCGTCGAGGGCGGCCAGCGGCTCGTCCAGCAGCAGCAAACGCGGCGCCGCGGCCAGGGCGCGGGCCAGGGCGACCCGCTGGGCCTGGCCGCCCGACAGCTGCCGGGGCTTGGCGGCCGCGTGCTCGGCCAGGCCGACGCGCTGCAGCCACGCGGCGGCCGTACGGCGCGCCTCGGACCTGGAGGCACCGTGACAGCGGGGGCCGAAGGCCACGTTGTCCAGGGCCGACAGGTGCGGGAAGAGCAGGTAGTCCTGGAAGACCATGCCGACCGGGCGGCGCTCGGCCGCGACGGTGTGCAGCGGGTGGCCGTCCAGGGTGATGTGGCCGCCGTCCAGGGCGGCGAGTCCGGCCAGAGCGCGCAGCGCGGTGGTCTTTCCCGCGCCGTTGGGACCGAGCAGCGCGACGACCTGGCCGGAGGTGACGGCGAGGTCGATGTCCAGGCGGAAGCGGGGACGTTCGACGACGAGGTGAGCGTGCAGGGTCACGGGTTGCCCGCCCATCTGTCGCGCAGGCTGGCCAGGATGACGACGGAGACGGCCAGCAGGACGAGGCTGAGCACGATGGCCGCCTCCGGCTCGGTCTCCAGAGCGAGGTAGACCGCCAGCGGCATGGTCTGGGTCTGGCCGGGGAAGTTGCCGGCGAAGGTGATGGTGGCGCCGAACTCGCCCAGCGCCCGGGCCCAGCACAACACGGCGCCGGCCGCGATGCCCGGAGCGACCAGCGGCAGGGTGACGCGGCGGAAGATGATCCAGCGGGAGGCGCCCAGGGTGGCGGCGGCCTCCTCGAAACGCAGGTCGGCGGCGCGCAGCGCGCCTTCGACGCTGATGACGAGGAACGGCATGGCGACGAACGCCTCGGCGACCACGACTCCGGCGGTGCTGAACGGCAGGGTGAGGCCGAAGGCGGTGTCCAGCCACTGGCCGATCAGGCCGCGCCGTCCCAGCACGAGCAGCAGTGCGACGCCGCCCACCACGGGAGGCAGCACCAGCGGAACGGTGATCAGGGCGCGCACCAGGCGCCGGCCGGGGAAGGAGACGCGGGCCAGCAGCCAGGCCAGCGGCACGCCGAGCAGCAGGCACACCAACGTGGCCAGGGTCGCGGTCACCAGTGACAGCCGCAGAGCCTGGAGCACCTGCGGCTCGGCCAGCCGTACGGCCAGGGTGGACCAGGGGGCGCGCACCAGCAGCCCGGTCAGCGGCAGCACCAGGAACGCCACGCCGGCCACGGCGGGCACCACCAGCAGCCAGGGCGGGCGGCCCGTCACACCGCCCGCCGAGCCGGGATCACGCTGAGCGCGGTCCCGGTCGGCCGATATCACGGACGGTGTCATGCGATCAGGGAGCTTCGAAGCCGGCCTTGGTCAGCACGGCCGTGCCCTCCGGGGAGACGACCAGGCCGACGAACTGCTTGGCCAGCTCCGGCGCGGGCGCCTTGGACAGGGACGCGATCGGGTAATCGTTGATCGCCTTGTCCGCCTCCGGGAATGCGATGCCCTTCACCTTGTCCGCGGCGGCCAGCACGTCGGTCTTGTAGACCAGCGCGGCGTCGACCTCGCCGAGCTCGACCTTGGTCAGCGTGGCCTTGACGTCCTGTTCCAGCGTGACGGGGGTGACCTTCAGCCCGGCGGCCTCCAGCGCCTTGGCCGCCGCCGCGCCGCAGGGGACCTGGGGGGCGCACAGGGCGACCTTGACCTTCGGGCCGGCCAGGTCCTTCAGCTCATCCACCTTGGCAGGGTTGTCGGTCGGCACGGCGATCTGCAGCTTGTTGCGCACGAACGTGGCGGGGCCGGTGGCCAGGGAGGCGTCGGTGACGGTCTTCATCGTGGCCGGGCTGGCGGCGGCGAACACGTCCGCGGGGGCGCCCTGGACGATCTGCTGGGCCAGCGTGGCGCTGGAGCCGAAGTTGAACTTCACCGACGTGCCCGGATGGGCGGTCTCAAAGGTCTTGCCCAGCTCGGTGAACGTGCCGGTCAGCGACGCGGCGGCGAACACCGTCAACGTTGTGGCCCCATCGCCGGCGGGGGCGGAGGCCGCGGGGGCGGCCGGATCGCTGGAGCCGCAGCCGGACAGACCGGCGGCCAGTGTGAGGGCGAGGGGGACCGTGACGGCCCATCGGGAAAGACGCCTGACCAACAGGGGCTCCTTACTGGTTCACCGTGCGAGTGTGATCGGGGATCTCCACGACGACGTTGGTGGACTTGATCACGGCGACCGCCATCACCCCCACCTCCAGGCCCAGCTCGTCGGCGGCCTGGCGGCTCATCAGCGACACCACCCGGTACGGCCCGGCGGCGATCTCCACCTGAGCCATCACCGCGTCCTTGATGACCTCGGTCACGATCCCGCGAAAGCGATTGCGCGCCGAAGAGTGCCCCGAGCCGTTCTCGGATTCGATCTGGGAACGCGCGAACGCCGCCAGGTTCGCACCCGCCACCATCCGGTGGCCGTGCTCGTCCCGGCGGGCCGCGAGCCGGCCGGCGTCGATCCACCGGCGGACGGTGTCGGGGCTGACCCCGAGCAGCGCGGCCGCCTCGCTGATCCGAAACGTCGTCACGAACAATCACCATACCTTCGCATATTCAGGCCGATAGAGGCAGGGCCCATGGCAGTCACCAAGTGATCCACTGATTTCACGTCGCAACTGAGATTCCACAGAGCGTTCCTGGCGCTCGTGCCCGCCGGCGGCTCCGACGTGTCGTCGCCGCTCTGCCATCGACCATGATCGCCGCTCGCGGCAGGGATGAGCGCCGCAGAACCAGGTCACTTCTCGGACGGCTACGGCTACGGCTGCGCCGGCGGAGACACCACCCCGAAACTCCGCCACCATAGTCCAGGGCGCGGGATGCGGTGCGGCGGAAGTCGCGCACCGCGCCGGTGGCCGCGATGGGATCGGTGAGCGGATCGCCTGAGGGCTTCCACCCTCCCGTTCCGATCGACTTTCGTCGATCGGCGATGAACGCGGAGGAGAAGGGGCCGCTGCCGCGCTGAGGCCGAAGAGTACGCGAGCCGGCCGCCTGCCTCAGACGGATGCGGTCTCCCATACGAACCCGTCGGGGTCGGTGAAGAGCCCGGCATCGCTGCCGATCACGATCCGGTGTGATCCGGTGCCCTCCTGGGAGACGCCGATGTCCTTGGCGAGGGCGCGGCGCGGGTAGAGCGCCAGCGTGACGGCCGACGACGGGGTGTCGAACTCGACGTACTTGCCGCCGAAGCTCTTCGCCACGGCCAGGCCGCGGTCGACGTAGAACCGCTTGCTCGCCTTGACGTCCGCCACTCCCAACAGGAGCGCGACCTGGTCGATGTGCCGGGCGGCAGGGCCGGTGTCCTTCTTGTTCGAGGTCGCGAGCTTGCAGATCGTTCCGTCCGGGGCGCGTACGACGCCGCCGTAGCCCCAGAACCCCTTCGTGGCCGGCTTCAGCGTCGTGGCGCCGGCGTCGAGGGCGGCGGCGATCAAGGCGTCGACGTTGCCCGGCTGGGACACCACGAGGGACAGCGCGAACCCGCAGAAGCCGGTCGTCGGCGCATCCGAGGCGCGTACGTTCACGTATGAGCCCAAACCAAAGGCTTCGTAGAAGGCGCCTGCGGCCGTGGGGTCGAGAACTTCCAGGGTGACGGATTCGAAGGAGGTCATGGCAGGTCCTTTGAGCGAGATGGGTTCGTCGTCTTGTCGGCGGCCGCTATGCCGCGGATATGGCAGTGGCGGGTCGGCGCTCAGTGGTCCTGCAGGAGGCCGAGGACGTTGCCGTCGGGGTCGATGACGGTGGCGACCAGGCGGCCGCCACCGATCTCGTGCGCGGCCTCCTTCACGGTGGCCCCCGCGGCGATCACCTCGGCCAGCTTCGCCTCGATGTCGGTCACGTGCCAGTAGGCCACCGGCGAGGTCATGCCCTGCGGCCCACCGCCCGGCACCAGCCCGATGTGCTGGCCCTCGGCCTCGAAGCCGACGTAGAAGGACGAGTCGGTCTGCGGCGGGATACCGAGCAGGGCCGCGTACACCGCCTTGGCCTTGGCCAGGTCCGACACGGGATGCAGCACGGTCTTGATTCCCTGGGGGGAAGAGCCGGTCATGGTCACTCCTATGGTCGTGGGTCATGTCGACCCGCTGTTTGCGTATCCACAGCTTGTCTCCCGGCCCGGCCGGTCCGCATCCGTGGCGACCACGGAACCCGACCACGGATCGACGGCACGGATCGACGGCACGGATCGCGCACGGATCGCGGATGGTGGCCACTGCGGATGAGAACGCGGAGGGGATACGGCAAACTGTGACAGTGGTGACAGGAGTGGATATCTCGCCTCGGGAAGCCGAGGTGCTGGAACTGGTCGGAGCCCATCTCAGCAACGCCGAGATCGCGGCACGACTGTGCATCTCGGTGCGTACCGTGGAGAGTCACGTCTCCTCGCTGCTGCGCAAGCTGGAGGTGCCGGATCGGCGGGCGCTCGCCCAGCGTGCGCCCGAGCCGGCCGGCACAGGCCCGTCGCATCCGGCAGCGGTTCTGCCGGCCCCGCTGACCTCGTTCATCGGCCGGGTGAGCGAGCGGGCCGAGCTGATCGAGATGATCAAGGCACATCGTCAGGTGACCGCGCTCGGTCCCGGCGGAGTGGGCAAGACCCGGCTCGCGTTGGCGGTGGGCGCGGAAGCAGCCGGCGAGCACTCCGACGGGGTGTGGTTCGTCGACCTGGTCCCGGTCACCGATCCTGGCATGATCGCCACTGCGGTCGCCGGGGCGCTCGGCCTCGGTGAGCAGCCCGGCCGCGACATGACCGAGACCGTGGTCGCCGCGCTGGCCGACCGTCACGCGCTGCTGGTGCTGGACAACTGCGAGCAAGTGGTGAACGGGGTGGCGCTGTTTCTCGAGCGGCTGCTGGCGACGTGCCCTCGGGTGAGGGTGCTGGCGACCAGCAGGGCTCGGCTGATGGTGCCGTTCGAACGGGTGTATCCGCTCCCGCCGCTGTCGCTGCCCGTCGATGGCGAGTCGGACGCGGTCGCGTTGTTCATGGAGCGAGCGGCGGCGGTCGGCCGGCCGCTGGATCCCGCACTGCGCGACCAGATCGCCTCCATCTGTGAGCGGCTGGATGGAATGGCGCTGGCGATCGAGCTGGCCGCCGCCCGGTATCCCACGCTCGGGCTGGACGGCATCACCGCCGCCCTGTCCCACCCGCTCCGGATGCTGACCGGCGGCTCCCGTGCCGATGAGCGGCACCGTTCGGTGCGGGGGGCGCTGGATTGGAGCCATGCTTTGCTGGAGCCGGACGACCGGGCGCTGCTGCGCCGGGCGTCGGTGTTCGTGGCGCCGTTCACCGCTGCCGCGGCGGCGGAGGTAGCCGGGTCCGAGGAAGGCGTTGTCGCCGAGGGACTGGCCCGGCTGGCCGAACAGAGCCTGCTGGTGGTGACGGCCTCCCAGGCCGGGACCGAGTACCGCGCGTTGGAGACCATCCGCCAGTACGGGATGGAGCGGCTGGCCGAGGCCGGTGAGCTGGTCGACGCTCGATCCCGCCACGTTCGCTGGTGCCTGGCCAAGGCCGCCGAGCTGGCGGTGGCACGAGCGGACTGGCGGGCCCGGTTCGACGCGGTGGCCGACGATCTGCGTGCCGCCCTGGCGTGGGCGGCCGACCAGCCGGAGCAGCGCACGGACGCGTACCACCTGGCCCGGTGCCTGGCGGAGCTGACCTTCACCCGTCACCTGATCGGCGAGTCCCAGGGGCGCTATGAGCAGGCCGCCGCGCTCGCCGACGACCCCGCCGCCGGCGCGTCGATGCTCCGGTAGGCCGCGGCCGTGGCCGGCTGCCGGATGCGTGGTGATGACATGTACCGCCTGCACCGCGCGGCCGCGGACGCCGCCCGCCGGTCCGGCGACACCGCCGGCGCCGCCGCTGACCTGGCGACCGCCGCCACCGATGCCTACAGGTTCTCCAGCAAGTTCGTACGCAAGCTGCCACAGGAAGAGGCGGTCGCGCTCATCACCCAGGCGCGGGAGCTGGCCGGCGACGACCCTGCCGCGCAGGCAGCGGTAGCGCTGGCCGAGGCCGGGCGGGCGCTCACCGATGCGATCGGCGCCGCACAGGGCCCAGACGACAACGCGGTCCCGGTGACGATCGCGTACGCCGAACGAGCGGTCGAACTCGCTCACCGCACGGGTGACCCGATCGCCGAGTCCGCCGCGCTCGACACGCTCACCGGCGCCCAGAGCTGGGCCGGTGACACGTTCGCCGCCGCCGACACGGCCCGGCGCCGGATCACGCTGCTCTCGTCCACACCGGATACCACGGCCGGTACCCACGAGCTGATCGAGGCGCTTGGCGAGGTCACCGAGGCCAGCCTCGGCACCGGCGACCTGCCGGGTGCCCGCCGGTGGGCACGGCAACTCGCGGATCATCCCTTGCTGGCGGAAGTCGGCCATCGTGCCACGGGCTGGCTCCTTGTGGCCGACGCGTTGGCGGGCAACGTCGACGAGATACTCACCGGCAGCGTCCGGTTCCTCGACGCGTGGCAGCGGGCCGGCGGCCCCGCCAGGTCCGTCCTCGGTCCGCCGGCGGCCGCAGTGGCGACGATCCACGGCCTCCGCGACGACCAGGACTCCTGGCGCGAATGGAGCACGGTGCTGAATCAGCTCGACCCCTCACCGGGGAACACCTACGGCTACGGGGCGGTCTTCGACGCGATGCTTCTGCTCCACCGTGGGCAGGCACCGCAGGCACTGGAGCGGATGGCGCCTGAGCCCGGCGAGGTGTGGCAATGGGTCACCTGGATCTGGCTTCACTGGTATGTGGCGCTGCGCGCCGAAGCCGCCGTGCTCGCCGGGAGCCCCGACGCTCGCGACCGTCTGACCGAGGCTCGGACCGTCGTGGCCGGCAACCCGGTCGCCGGCGCCATTGTGGAGCGAGCGGGAGCCCTGCTCGACGGTGACCGGGAGGCGCTGCTCGCCACGGTAGATGCGTTCGACGCCGCCGGCTGCCGCTACCAGTCCGCACGGACCATGGTGCTCGCCGGCGGCGACCATGCCGAGCGCGGCGCGACCGCGCTCGCCGACCTCGGCCTCGCCCCGATGACCCCTGCCCCGACGCCGATGATGGGCTTGGAGCGATAGTCGCCGAGCAGGATCCATCGGATCGCACTCGGCGATCATCGTTCTCCCCGTCGGCTGCGCCACGGCTGGCACCGCTACACCCTGTGGGCCGGCACCGGCCAGGGCGGCCAGTGGGAGAGCCGTACCGAAGTGCCGTGGTCCAACCGCCCCTGAACGCACACGACGCCAACGGCTTGTGTCGAACCGTGGGGTCAATGGCCGGGCACCTCGTAGGTGACGTCGTATTTGGCGGCGATGGGGTTGAGCTTGACCGGATCGAGCTCGCCGCCCGTGGTGATGCCTGGCCTGGCCTCGATCAGGTCCTCGATGAGGCACTCCCAGCCGCCCGGGGAGGAGATTTGGATCACCCGCGGGGGCGGGGTGGAGCCGCGGCGCAGGGCGTGCGGGATGCCGTGGGGCAGCAGGACGAACTGCCCCTTGGTGACGGTGTGGGTCCGGTCGTCGAAGTCGACGAGGAGCTCTCCGTCGAGCACGTAGATGCTCTCGTCGGCCTTGTGGTGAACGTGGCGCGGGATGTCCTGGGCCACGACGACCTCCAGCAGGGAGAACCTGCCTTCGGTGTCGGTGGTGCGGGCCTTGACCGCGAACGCGGGCGGCACCTTTACGCGGCCCGGCCGCGCCTCGCCGGCCTTGAGGAGGATGAAGCGGTCTTCGGGCATGAGGTATCCTTTCAAAGCGGATTCGGAATCCGATTCCGCTTTTAAGTCTAGACGGAGGAATACCGGAGATGTCAAAGCAGGCCGCTCGCAAGCCCCGCACCGACGCGGGCCGCAACCGCGGCCGCGTCCTGCAGGCGGCCTGCGAGTTGTTCGGCGAACGAGGGGACGAGGTGCAGATGTCGGAGGTGGCGCAGGCCGCCGGCGTCGGCGTCGGTACCGTCTACCGCCACTTCCCGACCCGCCAGGCGCTGGTCGAGGCGGTCGCGGAGCAGCGGTTCGCCGGCATCCTGGCGTTCGCCCGGGAGCAGTGCCTGCCCGACCCCGACACTCGGCAGGCTCTGGCCTGCTTCCTGCGCCGGGTCGCAGAAGTGCACGAGCAGGGCCGAGGAGTGTCCAGCGCCATCGAGGCGACGCTGGGCTCCACCGAGCCGCACGGCGAGACGGGCGCCGAACTTCTCGCCTTCGGCGAGGCATTGATCGAGCGCGGCCGGGCCGACGGCACCCTCCGCGCCGATGCCACGGTGACGGACCTCTACATGCTCACCGGGGCCGTGGCGGCCATCAGCCGCCAGGGAGTCGGCGATTGGCGCCGGTTCATCGACATCGCACTCGAGGGGATGGGCCCCGCTGAGAACAGAGCGCCGTCGGTCCGGCGAGGCTGATGGCGGTCATGGCCGATCGCCCTTTGCGGCTCGGCGCGCGTGGCTGGGACAACCAGCTCTGGCGACTCGGCGACGACCTCGCCGCCGCCTGGATTCTGCTGCCGGACGGCACCGCCGACCGTTTCCATGACGCCTACCAGCCGGCCCCGGACGCCGCGACCCTGCGCCGCGCCCGCGGATGGGCGGTGGGACGCGCCCTCAGCGGCATCCTCATCGGAGAAGCCGGCGTCCGCGGCCGCCCAGGCGGCAAGGCCACGTGGGGCCCACCCGCCCACGCCGCACTGCGACGCCTCATCGCAACGGCCCATCGCTGATCGATCACCTCCCCACACGCTCGAATACCTTCGCACCGGACCCCACCATTCATGGGAGGCGAAGGCGTCGAAAAGCGCGAGGCCCGAGTCACGCGGCACCAGCTCGTCGTCCCGCTGCAGCAGGAACTGGATCGGGACGGTGACCCGGGCCGCCGTCTCGGCCAGGGTTTCGTGGCCCGCGAGGCCGAGGACGGCGGCGTTCGTGCCGGGCGCGACCGGCCGTACGGCGCCGACCGGCCACCCGGTGAATCCGAGAGGGCACATGGGCGCCGAGCTCAGTCCTTGACGACCTCCACCCGGTAGCGGCCGTCGTCGTCACGGTGGGCGCCATGGATGTCGGTGGCCAAATCGGGGAAGGTCCGGTCGAAGTCCTCCAGAGCCTGCAAATACGTCATCAGCGGGCCGTCGGCCGGGCCGGTCGCCTCGCCGGGCATCAGCATGGGGATCCCGGGCGGGGTGACCACCACCGTGGCCGCGGCGACCCGGCCCGGCAGGTCGGCCAGCGAGACGCGCTCAGTGCGAGCTCGAATCATGGCCTGGTAACAGTCGGCGGGAGTCGACACCGGCTCGGGCAGGGAGGTGAAGACCTGGTCGAGAAGCTTCCCCACTCCGGAGTCGCGCAGTTTCTCGTGGACCAGGGTGCAGAACTTCTGCAGCGAGATCGCGGGCGGACCGAAGCCGGGCAGCACCTCCGCCAGGGACAGATCGTCGTCGTAGGCGTTCTTGAAGTCGGTGAGCGCGTCGATCAGCGTGCCCCACTTGCCCTTGGTGATCCCCATGGAGAACAGCACCAGCAACGTGTGGTCGCCGGTCTTCTCCACCACGATGCCGCGCCGCTGCAGGTAGGCGGCCACGATGCGGGCCGGGATGCCCCAGTCGAGCGTGCCCGTGGCGGCGTCGGCACCCGGGCAGGTGATCGTCACCTTGATCGGGTCGAGCAGGCAGTAGGCCTCCGACATCCCGTCGAACCCGTGCCACGCGGCCCCCGCCTCCAGAGTCCAGCACCGGGGCTCGGCGCACAGCAGCGCCGGGCTGGCGTCGGCGAACGAGACGGTCTGGCCGGTGCGCGGGTCGGTGACCGTAGGGGGCTGCCAGACGCCGAAGAACCAGTCGGGCCGCAGGCCGTCCTCGCGGATGCGGGCGGCCAGTCGCACCATCGCCTGCCGGAACCGGATCGCCTCGACGATCGCCTCCCCGGTGAGGAACGGCCCCGACGGGCCGTCCATCATCGCCGCCGCGACGTCCAGCGAGGCGATCACCGGGTAGAGCGGCGATGTGGAGGCGTGCATGAGGTAGGTCTCGTTGAACGCGTCGTAGTCGACCGGCGCCCGCTCCGCGGGGCGGACGTGCAGCATCGCCGCCTGCGACAGCGCGGCCAGCAGCTTGTGCGTCGACTGGGTGGCGAACACGGTGGGGCGCCCCGGGCCCGGCAGCGTGCGCTCGTCGATCGCCATGCCGTACCGGCCGGCGTAGAGCGGGTTGAACCGGGCGTAGGCGAACCACGCCTCGTCGAAGTGCAGCCGCGGCACGCTGGCGCCCAGCAGCTCACCGACCCGCACCGCGTCGTAGCACACCCCGTCGTACGTGGAATTCGTGATCACCGCGTACGTCGGCCCTCCGGCGGCAAGGGGGTGAGCGGCCACCCGCTCACGGACCGCGTCCGCCTCCAGCGTGGCGGGCGGGATCGGGCCCGCCAGCCCGAGCCCGTTGCGCTCGGGCACCAGGTAGACCGGGCGGGCGCCGCTGATGGCCAGTGCGTGCTGGACCGACTTGTGGCAGTTGCGGTCCACCAGGACGGTGTCGTCGCGGGCGATCGCGTGGTGACCGACGACGCGGTTGGCGGTGGAGTTGCCGTTGACCACGAAGAACGTGCGGTCGGCGCCGAAGACGCGGGCGGCGTTGCGCTCGGCCTCCCCGATCGGACCGGTGTGGTCGAGCGGCGACCCCAGCTCGGTGACGGAGATGGACAGGTCGGTGCGCAGCAGCCGCTCACCGTAGAAGTCGAAGAAGGCCCGCCCCACCGGCGACTTGAGGAACGCCACGCCGCCGGCGTGCGCCGGCGTGTGCCAGGAGTAGTGATGGTGATCCTGAAGACGCCGCAGTGCGCCGAAGAACGGCGGAAGGATCTTCTCGGCGTACTGGTCGGCCGCGTAGGCGATGCGCCCGGCGATGAACTGAGGGGTGTCCTCCAGTGGGAAGACGTAGCCCTGGATGACCTCGTACACCCACAGCGGAAGCTCCTGCTCCTGCGTCATCAGGAAGACGGGCAGGCCACGGAACCGCCTGGCCACCGCGCCCAGCAGCTCCTCGGCCCCCGGCGCGTCCCACGCCGCCAGCACCGCCGTCAGCGACGCGTCCGACCCGATCACCGCCAGGGCGTCTTCGGTCCGGTGGGTCCAGCGTACCTGGAGCCCGAGCTCGTCCATCGCCGCGCACACGCGGCGGATCTGCTCGGCGAGTGCCGAATCGGCGTCGGGACGTTCGGTGACGGCGGCCAGAACCGTTCGCTCCATGCGGAACTCCGTGATCGGGGGAAGGGGACGGGGCGGGAGGGTCTGCCGGCCCCACGCAATAGTAACAGTGGGCGGTCGAATGGCAACTCTTCGTAATGATCGTGTCGGTCGCCGGTCTGAGGCGCCGCGCCCCCTCCTGGAACGCCGATCCGCTCGACGAAGGCCGCAAGGGAGGCCTCTGGCGACCCTGGGTCTCGTGACGACATTCGGCCGAGCCTCTTCTGTAGCCGGTCGTCGCCTTCCAGAGCTCGACGCGGCGTCGACCTGCTCACCCGAGCCGGCGGCCCTTGCGGTCCTGGGCGGCGACCGCTGGGCCGTCCGAGCCGCGTTCGTGGAGCATCAGGGCATACATTCATGTATGTATGCAATCTCGCCGGAGACGGTGCCGCCACTCGGCATCCCCGAAGGGAGAGGGCCATGCAGGTCGAACCAGAAGCGGGCCGCGGCTAGGGTTCAGCGGTCAAGGATCCGGCCTGGGCGGTGGCCGCGCCGGCCGTCGTCGTACTGATCGGGCCGCCGTCGTACTGATGCCGTCCGCGGTGATCGTGACGGACGGTTGACCAAAGGTGGCGTCACGAACAAACAATCTTGTATATCTGATGACTATGGTTGCGCCGCTCCTGCCCAGTGACCCTCGGCAACTCGGTTCCTACTGGCTGGCCCGACGGCTCGGTGCGGGAGGCCAGGGCGTGGTCTACGAGGCCTACGACAGCCTGGGCGACCGGGTGGCGGTCAAGGCGCTGCGCGAGGACTTCATCACCGACGCCTACCGCGACCAGCTGCGCAAGGAGGTGGCGGCGCTCAGCCGCGTCGCCCCCTTCTGCACCGCGCGGATCATCGAGGCCGACCTCGACCACGTTCCGCCGTACCTGGTCAGCGAGTACGTCCCCGGGCCTGATCTGCAAAACCATGTGGACGAGAACGGGCCCTACCGTCCGGACGACCTCTACCGTCTCGCGGTCGGCATCGCCACCGCGCTGTCGTCCATCCACGAGGCCGGCGTGATGCACCGGGATCTGAAGCCGGCGAACGTCCTGATCGGTCCGGAGGGTCCCCGGGTCATCGACTTCGGCATCGCGCGCACCGAGGAGATGTCCCGGAGCGCGACCGGGCAACTGAAGGGCACCCCGCGCTGGATGGCCCCCGAGCTGTTCCGCGGCCACCGCGCCTCACCGGCCGTCGACATCTGGGCGTGGGGCGCCGTCGTCCTGTTCGCCGCCACGGGCAAGCCGCCCTTCGACGGCGACAGCATGCCCGCGCTGATCCAGCAGATCCTTCATCACCGGCCCGAGCTCGATGCGCTGCAGGAGCCGCTGCGGTCCCTGGTGGCGCGGGCGCTGTCCCACGACCCGGCCCGGCGCCCCGCACCGTGGGAGCTGCTGAAAGGCCTGATCGGCGGCGAGGGCGCGTTCGAGGAGGCCACCGCGGTCGCCGGGGCCCTTTCGGCCACGGCGGTCCCCCCGTCGCTGGCGCAGGTGGCCGAGCAGGTCTATGCCGGGCTCGCACCGCACGAGCAGGCCGCCGTACCGCGCATCCTGCTGCGGATGATCGCCGCGGAGCCAGACGCCCGGCACACCCTGCGCAAGGTCTCCACCACCGAGTTCCTGGACATCGAGACGGCCGAGCAGAGCGTCTGGCACACCCTCGACCGGCTGGGCGAGGCGGGGCTGGTGGTCCGCGACGGCGACTTCTTCACACTCGCCACCCCGGCGCTGGTGCGGGCCTGGCCGCGGCTGCGCGACTGGGTCGCCGACGAACGCGAGGTCCTCGACGCCCACCACGAGCTCGCCGACGCCGCGCGGCGCTGGCAGAGCCACGGCCGTAAGCACGGTGACCTGCTGCAGGGCAGCTCGCTCGACGAGGCACTCACCCGTGTTGCGGCCAGTCGCCGGCACCTCACCCTCAACCTGGTCGAACGCTCGTTCCTCGACCAGTCGGTGCACGCCGCGCAGCGCAGGCGGCGCTATCGGACCCTGCTGAGCGTCGTCCTGGCGGTCCTGCTCGTCGTGTCCGCCGCAACGGCGGCCATCGCGATCGTCCAGGGCGTCGAGCTGACGGATACGAACAAGACCATCTCCCGGCAGCGGGATACGGCCATCGGCGACCGGGTCGCCAACCTCGCCATCACGATGCGGCGCGTCGATCCCGCCACCGCCAAGCGGCTCGCCGTCGCCGCCGCGACCCTGGCGCCCGACGGTCAGGCCACCAGAAACGCGCTGGCCACGCTCTACGGCCAGTGGGAGCAGTACACCTACCGGCCATCCGGCGTCGACGGCGGCTGGCGGATGAACGCGGACGGCACCCGCCATCTCATGGCGTACGCGCGCGGCCATGAGGTGCGGATCGCCGACGTCGACTCGCGCCGGGTGATACGGACGATCACCCTGACCGGAGAGCCGGTCGACGACCACACGCTCGGTCACCCCCTGTCCCTCACGCCGGACGGCAAGACCGTCTCGCTGGTCAGGAAGGACGGTGCCATCGGCATCTGGGACACGACGACCGGCCGGCCGCGGCCGGTGACGATCCGCATCCCCGAGCCGTACGCGATGCTCGATCCCACGGGCACCCGCCTCCTGAGCTTCGCGGCGACGCAGGCGGTCGTCTGGGACGTCGCGTCGGGCAAGCCCGTTCTCACGATCCCGTACCAGCTCACGGCCGCGACCTTCACCCCTGACGGGCGGTTTCTGGTCAGCCTCCGGGGCGGAGAGTTCGAATACTGGGACGTCGGCAAGGGCACGAAGGCGCCCCTGCCGCGATTCGGTAAGGATTCCGAGAGAATCAACGGCATGGAGGTCAGCCCGGACGGCAGACGCCTTGGCGTGATCAAGGGCGACCGCGTGTGGATCATCCGCCTGGACAAGGAGGACGTGAGCTGGCGGCAGCTCCCGAAGAACGCCGACAACACCGGAATCGCCTTCAGCGACGACGGCAGGTTCGTCGCGGTCGGCGGCACCGTCTGGGGCACCGAGGGCGTCCACGACCAGTCATGGGACCTTGTGGGCGAACGCAACGAGCCCGTCTTCAGGCACTCCGGCGGCTGTGCCAACCCCGCCTTCGGCCCGGGAGACCGCACCCTGCGCTGCGCGGATTACTCCACGGACACCGTCACCGTCCTGTCCCTCGATCCCATCGCGGACTCGGTCAAACTCACCGACTCCTTCTTCGGCCCCGCGGCGGTCCTCAGCGAGGACGGCTCGACCCTTGCCATCGAGTCCCGCCGCGACCTGGAGATCTGGGATCCGGTCAGGCGGGTCAAACGGGGAGCGCTGCCGCTCAACGGTGTCAAGGGCACCAGCGAATCGCTGTTCGCGTTGTCGAGAGACGGAAAGCTCCTGGCGAGCAGCTTCCGCAGCAGCGGGAAAGTCGAGATCTGGGACGTCGCCTCGGCGACCAGGAAGATCACCCTGCAGACCGGGCACGCGATCAGCGACCGGATTCCTCTCAGGTTCTCGCCTGACGGCAGGACGCTCGCGGTGCTCACCAGCCCCACGATCAGCTCGACCTCGCTCGAACTGTGGGACGTGGCCTCGGGAGGTCTGCGGGTCAAGTCCGCCGGAGTCCAGGTGGATCCCGACCAGTCCGTCACCGGCGAACCGCGTGTCCTCTTCAGCCCCGACGGACGGACCGTGCTCTCCGGGCCGGACCAGGGCGTCGTCGACGTCGCCACCGGCAGGAGAGTCCTCGCTCCCAACCTCGAGCTGAGCCCCGCCAAGGCCCGCAGCCGGGACGGGCTCGTCGTCGTGGTCGACAAGGACAAGGTCGCGTTCTGGGACGCGCAGACCCTCCAGCACGGATACGACGTGCTCCCGGGCGCGGAGCTGGGCAACGCCGTCGCCTTCGCCCCCGACGGGAAACTGCTCGCGCTGGCCGACACGACCGGCCGGATCCGCCTGTGGGACGTTCCGAACAGACGCGCCCTGGGCCTTCCGCTCGCCGGTTTCCTGACACCGAAGGCCAAGGTCGGCCCGGACAAGATCACGACCATGGCCTTCTCGGCCGACGGCGCGGTTCTGATGGCCGTTGACGACGCCGGCCGCCTCCGCACCCACCTCGTCGCCCCCGGCAAGGTCAAGAGCGCCCTGTGCGGCCTCTTCGGCCCGCTCTCCGCGGCGGACTGGAAGACCCACATTCCGGAGATTCCCTACCGCCGCACCTGCTGATCGGCGTCGGACGCAGCCCCTCGGGCGCTCAGCGGAGCTCGGCCCGCCGTCCGCCTCGACGACCCGGCATCCCCCCGTCCCGGCCGGCCGGGCCTCGGCGCCGCAGGCCCGGCATGCCCGCCACCCGCGAGTCGCGCCGGACTCCGCGATCGGCTCCTCTTCGTAGAGGCAGGCCCGATCGCCACCGAGGACTACTCGGTGGTGCGCTGGAGGGGCTCCCGGCAGGTACGCGGGCGCTTTCCCCCGCCGCGCCGAAAACAGCTCTGGGGCGGTGCCCCGCAGAGCGGAGGCACCGCCCCAGGACGAAGCCGACATTGTCGCGGATGATCATCGGGTGGACGCGGCCGATCTTCTCGAAGCGTGCCCCGGCGAACCGGCACGATGCCGGCCCGCACACGGAGAAGGCCTGGCCGTGATCCGGTTTCCGGCATCTCCGGACCCGATGTCTCGAAACCTGATGTCTCGAAACCTGCTGTCTCGAAACCTGCTGTCTCGAAACCTGCTGTCTCCGAGCCCGCCTACCGGTCGGCAGGCTCGTCGGCGCGGGCGTCGGCCTCGTCGTCCGGCGCGGTGGTGGCGCCGGTGCCGAGTTCCTCACGCAACCGCGCGAGATCGATGTCGTGGCTGCCGTACTTCAGCTGACGAGCCACCTTCGTCTGCTTCGCCTTGGCGCGACCCCGCCCCATTGGTCTACTCCCTCGCAGGCCGCACCCGGCCTCTTGTCACTGTGCCCATCGCATCGGCGCGACCTGACGCGGCGTGTCAGGCCTTGCCCGCCGGTAGCCGTATCTGCAGACGCCCTGTTCGTCCCCGACCTGGTCTGGATCGGGTCAACCGGGCGACGTACGGGGACGGGCTGCCGCCGTCATTCTAACTGGGATCCTTACGATTTGAACAATTATGCAATTTGCCACATCCTAGGTTTTGTGTGCTCGCCATCCGGGTGCTATGGGGTTGGTCCGGTTTACGGGAAGCAGGGGCATGGGCGGGTTCGCGGCAGGGCTACGGACACGCGTCGATGAGGTCGGCGCCGGCGTCCGGCACGTCGCCGCGCTTGCCGGTGGAGCGCCGTGATCATGTCGGTGCCGCTGTACCAGGCCAAGGCCGAGCTCTTCCGCACACTCGGACACCCGGTCCGCATCCGGGTGCTCGAACTGCTGCAGGACGGCCCCCTGCCGGTCCGGGACCTGCTGAGCGCGATCGACGTCGAGGCCTCCAGCCTGTCCCAGCAGTTGGCGGTGTTGCGCCGTGCCGGGATCGTGAGCGCCACCCGGGAGGGGGCCACCGTCGTGTACGCCCTGTCCACCCCGGACGTGGCCAGGCTGATGGCCGCCACACGATGGATTTTGGCCGAGCTGCTGGCCGGTCAGGGCGAGTTGCTGGCCGAGCTGCGTGCGGAGGCCTGATGGCCCCTCACCCCACTCCAGGAAGTGTCATGGCCCAGCGGAAGAGAAAGACCCTCGAAGAGCGGATCGCCGACCGTCAGGCGCAAAGGCCCGAGCTCAAGGACGGCAAGCACTTCGAGCACGGACCCGCGAAGTTCGTCTTCGTCTTCCTCATCGTGCTCGTCGTGGTGATCCACATCGTCGGCCTCGCCATCGTCATGGCGCTTGACCTCGGCTAGCGCCGTACCCGTGCCGAGGCCCGGAGGTCTTCGAGGAGCTCGGCCTGTCCCGAGAGCACGCCGGTGAGGATCGAGCGCGCCAGCGTCAGCAGTTCGGCGATGTCGTGGCTGGTGAGCGAGTAGTACACGCTGGAGCCCTCTTTGCGCGACACGACCAGGTTGGCGCGCCGCAGCACCGCCAGTTGCTGTGACAGGTGCGCGGGCTCGATGCCCACCTCCGGCAGCATCTCCGCGACCGAGTGGTCGCGCTCGCTGAGCAGCTCCAGCACCCGGATGCGCGAAGGGTGTCCCAGCGTTTTGAAGAACTCCGCCTTCAGCTGATACAGCGGCCTGCTCACCGCGGCGCCCCTTCCCGCCGGCAGCGGCGCCGGGATCGCCGGGCTCCACCGGCGCCACGGCACGGCCGTCGTGCCGGTGTCCTCGGATCTCATCATCTTCTGCAATTGCTAATCTTAGCAATCGTATCGTCCGAGAAGCCGCACCGTCTGACAAATGTCACTGCCAAGCCCGGACGATGGACACTGACGGCCACGCTGGAGCGCTTCTAGCGTTGCGGCATGAACGCCATCGCCTTCACCGACGTGAGCAAGAGCTACGGAAACGTGCTCGCCGTCGACGGCCTGGACCTCGCCGTCGAGGCCGGCAGGACCGTCGCGCTGCTCGGCCCCAACGGAGCCGGCAAATCCACCTCGATCAACATGCTGCTCGGCCTGCTGCGCCCGACCCGGGGCCGGATCGAGGTTTTCGGGCGTTCTCCGGACGAGGCGGTGGCCCGGGGCGAGGTCGGCGCCATGCTGCAGAGCGGTGAGCTCATCCCCGAGCTCACCGTCCGGGAGGTGGTGGACTTCGTCCGGCGCCTCTACCCCCGGCCACTCGGCCTCGACGAGATCCTGAGGATGGCCGACCTCTCCGACCTGGCGAAGCGGCGCGCCGGCAAGCTGTCCGGCGGCCAGTCCCAGCGGGTCAGGTTCGCCCTGGCCATCGCGGGCGCTCCCAAACTGCTGGTGCTGGACGAGCCCACCGCGGCCATGGACGTGGAGTCGCGGCTGCGGTTCTGGGACGGCATGCGCGCCTACGCCGCCGGGGGCCGGACGGTGCTGTTCGCCACGCACTACCTCGAGGAGGCCGACGAGAACTCCGACCGGGTCATCGTGGTCGCCCGGGGCCGGATCGTGGCCGACGGCACCGCCGCGCAGATCAAGGCCGGGGCCGGCGGGCAGACGGTCCGCTTCACGCTGGGCGGGCAGGCCTCGGCCGGGCTGGACGCGCTGCCCGGGGTCACCGCCGTGGAGGTCCGGGCGGGCACCGTCACGTTGCGCACCGCCGATCCCGACGCCACCGTGGCCGCCCTCTACCGTGGCACCTCGCTGGAGATCCACGACCTGCGGATCGCCGGCGCCGACCTCGAAGACGCCTTCCTCGCACTCACCCAGGAGTCATGATGCTCGACTACGTCAGGATCGAGGCACTGCGGATGCTGCGCAACAAGCGTTACGGCATCTTCGTGGTGGCCTTCCCCGTCGCGTTCTACCTGCTGTTCTCCAGCCTCTACGGCGACCAGACCGGCGCCGGCGGGGTCCGGGCGAACGCCGTCCTCATGGTCTCGATGAGCGCCTACGGCGCGCTCTCCGCCTCGATGATGAGCACCGCCGTGCCGTGGGCGCAGGAACGTCAGAGCGGCTGGCTCCGCCAGCTGCAGATCACCCCGCTCACCAACTGGACGATCATCGTGACCAAGCTGGTCACCTCGCTGCTGCTGGTGCTCCCCTCCATCCTGCTCGTCTGCGCCGCCGCCGTGCTCACCCAGGGCGTCTCGCTCGCCCCCGCGCGGTGGGCCGGGCTGATCCTGGTGATGTGGGTGGGGGCCGTCCCGTTCTCCGCCCTGGGGCTGATCGTCGGATCGCTGCTGCCTCCCGACACCGCGCAGCCGGTGGCGATGATCGGGATGTTCGGGCTGGCGATCCTGGGAGGTCTGTGGTTCCCGGTAGAGCTCATGCCCGCCGCGATGAGGGCCGTCGCGCACGTGATGCCCTCCTTCGACTACGCGGACATGGGGCAGAGCATCCTCGCCGGGCACGGCGTGCCGATCTCGGACGCCCTGACCGTCGGGGCCTGGGCGGTCGCGCTGGGCGCGGTCGCGGTCCTCGCCTACCGCCGGGCCACCGTACGGGCATGAGAATAGATTCGATCTTCACCTTCGGCGGGGCGGGAGCGCAGGAGCGCCCGTTGCGCTGGCGGCGGCTGGCAGGGATGTCCGTCGGCCTGGTCTACCTGTTCTTCCCGGTCATGGACATCGTCACCGGCGAGGTGACCGGCGCGCGGGCCGTGTGGGGGGCCCTGGGCCTGATCGCCTACGTCGCCTGCTTCCTCACCACCGCGCTGGTTCCGAAGGAGTACGGCGAGTCGACCCCGCTGACCTACGGGTCCATGGGCGGCGCCACGCTGCTGGCCGTCGGTCTGCCGTTCCTCTTCGGCGGAGGCTGGTTGACCCTGCCGATCTACACCACCGTCATCTACAGCATGGCGCTGCGCCCGGCCTGGGCGCTGCTCGGCATGCTGGTGATGGGCGCCGTGGTCGCGCTGGTCGGCCTGCTGAGGCAGCACGACCCCGCCGGCACCGTTGTGCTCCTGTTCCAGGTCGTCACCCTCGGCATTCTGTTCATGAGCGTGCGCAACACCCGGATGCTGATGCTTCAGCTCCACCAGGCGCGCGACGAGGTGGCGCGGCTGGCCGCGAGCGAGGAACGGCTGCGCATCGCCCGGGACCTGCACGACCTGCTCGGCCACAGCCTGTCGCTGATCGTGCTGAAGAGCGAGCTGGCCGGCAGGCTGGCCGAGAACGGCGCCGAGCGGGCCGTGACGGAGATCCTCGACATCGAGTCGGTGGCCAGGCAGGCGCTGGTCGAGGTGCGCGACGCCGTCAGCGGCTATCGCCAGCGCGGGCTGGCGGGGGAGCTCGACGGCGCCCGTGCCGCCCTGGAGGCGGCGGGGACGCAGGTGACGGTCCGGCTCGCGGGAACGCCGCTGCCCGACGCGGTGGACGGCCTGCTCGGCTGGGCGGTGCGCGAGGGAGCCACCAACGTCCTGCGGCACGCACGGGCGGCCCGGTGCGAGATCACGGTCGTCCACGACGAGGAGGCGACCGTCCTGGAGATCATGGACGACGGGCGCGGAGCGGCGGCCTACGGGCCGGGCAGCGGGCTGAGCGGGCTGACCGAGCGGGTGGAGGCGGCAGGTGGGGCGGTGGCCGCAGGGCCGTGCGAGACCGGCTTCGCCCTCAGGGTCAGGGTTCCACGGGCCGTAGGGTCGCGGACATGATCAGGGTGTTGCTGGTGGAGGATCAGGCGATGGTCCGGGGCGCGCTGGCCTCGCTGCTGGGCCTGGAGCCCGACATCGAGGTGGTGGGGGAGGCCGCCTCCGGGCAGGAGGCGCTCGCCGAAGCGCTCGAGGTACGGCCGGATGTCGTGCTGCTCGACATCGAGATGCCCGGCGGCGACGGCATCACCGCAGGGGCGGCGATCCGCGAGGCGCTGCCCGGCTGCCACATCATGATCCTGACCACCTTCGGCCGCCCCGGCTACCTGCGGCGGGCGATGGAGGCGGGCACGGCGGCGTTTCTGGTCAAGGACAGCCCGGCCCGCGAGCTGGCCGCCGCCATCCGCCGGGTGCGTGACGGGGAACGGGTCATCGATCCCGGCCTGGCGGCCGCCGCGCTCAGCGCGGGCCCCAACCCGCTGTCGCCTCGCGAGCGCGACGTGCTGGCCGCCGCGGCCGACGGCTCCACCGTCGGCGACATCGCCGGGCGCCTGCACCTGTCGGAGGGCACCGTGCGCAACTACCTGTCCTCGGCCATTCAGAAGACCTGCACCCGCAACCGCATCGAGGCCGTCCAGCGGGCTCGGCTCCAGGGCTGGCTGTGACCCCCCGCGAGCCTCAGGAGGAGAGCGCGGCGGCCTCTTCCTCCTCGATCTGCCGGTTCCACTCCTTCTTGGTGGAGCGCCATGCCTCGTCGTCGCGGCCCAGGCGCCAATAGCCGGAGATGGACAGCTGCGACAGCGGGACGCCGCGCTCGGTTCGCAGGTGGCGGCGGAGCGACTTGACGAAGCCGGCCTCTCCGTGGACGAAGGCATGCAGGACGCCCTCGGGGAAGTCGAGTTCGCGCACGGCGGCGACCAGCGGCTCGCCGACCTGGGCGTCACCGCGGTGCAGCCAGACGATCTTCGCGTCCGCGGGGGAGTCGAGCGGCTGCTCCTCCTGCGGACCGGCCACCTCCAGGAGCACGCGGGCCTGGGCTCCGGCGGGCAGGCGTTCCAGTGCGGCGGCGATGGCGGGCAGCGCGCTCTCGTCGCCCGCCAGCAGGTGCCAGCCGGCCTGCGGGTCGGGGGCGTAGGCGCCGCCGGGGCCGAAGAAGTGGATCTCGTCGCCGGGCCGCACCCGGGCCGCCCAGGGGCCGGCGATCCCGCTGTCGCCGTGGTAGACGAAGTCGAGGGTCAGCTCGACCGTCTCCGGATCCCAGGCGCGGACGGTGTAGGTGCGGGTGGTGGGCCACTGGTCGCGGGGCAGGTCGCGCTGGATCGCCTCCAGATCGAACGGCTCCGGGTAGGTGACCCCGTGCGGGGGGAACAGGAGTTTGACGTAGTGGTCGGTGAACTCGCCCGCGTCGAACCCGGCGAGCCCGTCACCGCCGAGCACGATCCGGATCATGTGCGGGGTGAGCCGTTCCACCCGTTTGACCTCGCCGCGAGTCGTCTTGCGTACGGGCCTGCCCTCTGCCATGTGCAACTCCCGATCAACTCATCTTAGGTAGACCTAAGTCGTAGCATACGGTCATCGTGACGGTCCGTCCCGGTGGTCGCGAGCGCTTTCGCGCGGCCGGGCGGCCATCTAAAAATCTACTTTGTAAAGGACGCGGCCGAGGTGAACCCGGGACGGTGTGATCCACCCGGCCGGCACGTTCAGCGCTGCAGAGCCACCTGGCGGATCAGGTCGGCCACCCGGACGATCCCCATGCAGCGGCCGACCTCGTCCACGACGACCAGGTCGTCGTAGACGCGCTCGGCGTCACGCCCGGCGACCTGCATGGCGGCGATGGCGGGAGTGGTCTTGGGGACCGTGCGGGCGGTGTCCGCCAGCCGCCTGGCGGGCTTCTTGCCGTGCAGGGCGTGGCCGAACCGGCTGGCGATGGACAGCAGGAAGCGGCTGCGGTCGAGGCTGCCCTTCGGGCGCTGGTACTCGTCGACCAGGATCACGCTGGTGATGGAGGGCTCGCTGCCGAAGGCGCCGACCGCCTCCTCGGCGGTGGCCTCGTGGGGGAGGGTCACCGCGGGCAGGAGGAACTCCTGGACGCGGGGACCGAGGAGGGCCTGCGCCGGCTCCCGCGTGACGACCGGGAGCGGCACGTGGACCCGGCCCGAGGGGCCCGGGACGAGCAGCGGGCCCTGCGCCAGCCGTACTCCCCAGTTCCGGACCGCGGTGAGCTGCGCCTCCCCGGTCACGCCCGGGGCCAGCACGTGGGCGCCGACCTCCCGGGCCAGCCTGGCCAGGGACTCGGCGAGCGCCGCGCGGCGCGGGTCGTGGGGGATGCGCGCCATGAGTTCGGGGGAGAGCACCGCGAGGTACGGCGCCGCGTCGGTGAGCAGGTCCATCGGGATGTGACCGGCCCCGAGGTCTCCCACCGCGATCAGGTAGCCGATGGCGCGCAGCCCGTCCAGCCCGGTGATCAGGGCCCGGCGCTCGGCCTCGGAGAAGCCGCCCCGGAGCATGAGGATCACCTCGCGCGGACGCCGCCCGGACACGCGCAGCGCCTCGTGGAGCGGCGCCAGCGCGGCCGAACCGCCGATCACCGCCTCCGCCGGCAGGCTGAGCACCAGCGGCAGCAGAAGCTCGCTCCTGGCGGCGCCGAGGAGCGTTGCGGCGAGGGAGGCGACGCTGCCGCGGTGGTCGCCGACCGCCTGGAGGGCGACGACGCCTCCCGTGTCGAGGTCGACGATCGGGGTGATGTCCACGGTGGCCGCTGCGGAGGCCGGATGGAGGTGCGTTCGACTCGACACGTACTGAGAATGAACCACTCTCAGCAATGGCATAAGCCACGTTCGGTGATGTTCACCGATATTTCGCTGTTCGTTGAGCCGGCCACTAGCCCGCCACGAGCCCGTCACGAGGGGGCGGGGAGGGGGCCGGGGGCGCGCGGGGACCACCCGCTAGTGTCCCGTTCCATGACGTCACGACCTGCCAAGGGAGGAGGGCGCTGGGTCTCGGTCGGGCCCGAGCGCCTCGGACGCTGGGTGGACGGGTTCGTCGAACGGCACGGGCCGCCGACCGTGACGGCGACCGGCGAGGCGGTGCGGCTGCGGGGCGCCGACGGCGCGGTGGCCGAGTGTCAGGTCCCGTTCCCGCCGCTGACCTCCTCCGGAGGCGGCCCGCTGGCGCGCCTGATCACCCACGCGCGCAGGGAGCGCCGGATCGGCGTGCTGCTGGTACGGCTCGGCGGCCACGCCGCCGGGATCTTCCAGGGCGACGAGCTCGTCTCCTCCAAGGTCGGGTCGCGGCAGGTCCACGGCCGCAGCGCGGCGGGCGGCTGGTCGCAGCAGCGCTTCGCCCGCCGCAGGGAGAAACAGGTCGACCAGGCGCACGACGCGGCCGCGGAGGTGGCGCTGCGGGTCCTCGCCCCGCACGTGGCCGAGTTGGAGGCGGTGATCCTGGGCGGCGACCGGCGCGCGGTGGACGCCCTGCGGCCCGACCGCAGGCTCGCCCCGGTCTTCGCGCTGGAGACCGAGCCCTTCCTGGCGGTGCCCGATCCCCGGCTGGCCGTGCTCCGCGAGACCCCCGCCCTGTTCAGAGCGGTCCGCATCAAGGTGATCGACCCCGGTTAATCAGGGGGAATCGGCAATGGGCGCGCCGTACACTGATCGGTATGCGCACTTCCGACTGACGCCGCCCCGATGAGGCGAGACGGCCGAATCGAGAGCCGGAAGACAGGGCGCGGCGGGTTCGGCCACAGCGAGGTGAGCCTGTTTATTTCCACTCTGGGAGTGTTCTCCAACCATGATCGTAGCTTCTGAAATCGAACTGCGCGCCGGAGCCCGGCTGCTCATCGAGGGCGCGTCGTTCCGGGTGAACCCCGGTGACAAGATCGGGCTGGTCGGCCGTAACGGTGCCGGCAAGACCACCCTGACCAGGGTGCTCGCGGGTGAGGGCGTGCCCGCCGCGGGCACCGTCTCCACCACCGGCGCCGTCGGATATCTCCCCCAGGACCCGCGCACCGGTGACCTGCAGGTGCTCGCCCGCGACCGGATCCTGTCCGCGCGCGGGCTGGACGAGGTGCTGCGCGACCTGCGCGAGGCCGAGGTCGGCATGGCGTCCGACGACGTGCGCACGAGAGACCGCGCGGTGCGCGCCTACGGGCGGCTGGAGGATCGGCTGCACGTCCTGGGCGGATACGCCGCCGAGTCGGAGGCGGCCTCGATCGCCTCCAGTCTCGGACTGCCCGATCGGGTGCTGGGTCAGCCGCTGGAGACCCTCTCGGGAGGCCAGCGCAGGCGGGTGGAGCTGGCCCGGATCCTCTTCAGCGGGGCGGAGACTCTCCTTCTTGACGAGCCGACAAACCACCTCGATGCAGACTCAATTGGGTGGCTTCGTGATTTTTTACGATCCCATCAGGGCGGCTTGATCATTATTAGCCATGACGTCGGCCTTCTTGAAGCGACGGTAAACAGGGTTCTCCACCTGGACGCCAACCGCGCGACGATCGACACCTACAACGTCGGCTGGAAGACCTATCTGGCCCAGCGGGAGACCGACGAGAAGCGCAGGAAGCGCGAGCGCGCCAACGCCGAGAAGCAGGCCTCGGTGCTGATGTCGCAGGCCGACAAGATGCGGGCCAAGGCCACCAAGGCCAAGGCGGCGCAGGACATGCAGCGCCGCGCCGAGCGCCTGCTGTCCGGCCTGGAGGTGGAGCGGCGCAGCGACAAGGTCGCCAAGCTGCGCTTCCCCGAGCCCGCGCCGTGCGGGCGCACCCCGATCGCCGCGGAGGGCCTGTCGAAGTCCTACGGCTCGCTGGAGGTCTTCAGCGATGTGGACGCGGCCGTCGACAAGGGGACCAGGGTCGTCATCCTGGGTCTGAACGGCGCGGGCAAGACCACCTTGCTGCGCATCCTGGGCGGCATCGAGCGGCCCGACGCCGGCTCCGTCAAGCCCGGCCACGGGCTCAAGCTGGGCTACTACGCCCAGGAGCACGAGACGATCGACCCGGATCGGACGATCCTGGAGAACATGCGCTCGGCCGGGGGAATGCTCCCCGACGTCGAGCTCCGCAAGGTCCTGGGCTCGTTCCTGTTCACCGGAGACGACGTGGACAAGCCCGCCCGAGTGCTCTCCGGAGGGGAGAAGACCCGGCTCGCCCTGGCCACCCTGGTGCTGTCCGCGGCCAACGTCCTGCTCCTCGACGAGCCCACCAACAACCTCGATCCGGCCAGCCGGGAACAGGTTCTTTCAGCACTAAGGTCCTATTCTGGGGCGATTGTGCTCGTCACGCACGATGAGGGTGCTGTCGAGGCTCTACAACCAGATAGGGTGATCTTGCTGCCTGACGGAGTTGAAGACGCTTGGAGCGACGAATTTTCCGATCTTGTGGCACTTGCCTGATCTTAATTTGAGCGGGTACGGATCTTTTCCCATGGAGTAGGTAGCCGATCTCGCTGAAATGACTGATCATGGCGTGAGTAACGCTGCGGAAGTCTGGCACTACAGGAGGTACTCGTGGCCGAGACCCTTAAGAAAGGCACCCGGGTGACCGGGGCCGATCGCGACAAACTGGCCGCCGATCTAAAGAAGCGCTACAGCGCGGGTGAAAGCATCCGGGCGCTGGCCGCTTCGACCGGCCGGTCGTACGGCTTCATCCACCGCATCCTGAGCGAGTCCGGTGTGACTCTGCGCGGGCGCGGCGGCGCTACCCGAGGCAAGTCGAAGCGCTGACCCCGCCTCGGAACGCGCGTCCGCAGCCGCTCGTCCCCATGCTGAGACGTCCCGCCCGAGCCTGTAGAACCTCATTCTAGAGAATCGATAGGCTCGGGCGAGACGGAAGACAACAGGTGGGAGAGCGGGCTATGACGGAAGTGGCGTTCGGGGGGAGGGCGGAGAAGATCTCCCTCGAGGAGGTCGGTCTGCGCTTCGAGGTGGACGGCGAGATCGCGACGATCACGCTGGACCGGCCGGACAAGAGGAACGCACAGACGTTCGCGACCTGGTCGGCGCTGGCTCAGATCGGTGACACCCTGCCGCAGCAGGTGAGAGTCGTCGTGATCAGAGGTGAGGGGCCGTCCTTCTCGGCAGGAATCGACCTGCGGATGTTCACCCCCGAGGGGGTTCCCGGTCAGGGCTCGTTCGCGGCCTCCGCGACACTCGACAGCTCGACCTTCGAGCAGCGGATAGCGCAGGCACAACAGGGTTTCCTGTGGCTGCGACGTCCCGACATCGTCTCGATCGCGGCCGTTCAAGGGCATGCGATCGGTGCTGGATTCCAACTTGCGCTCGCCTGCGACCTGAGGGTCCTCGCCGACGACGCCAAGTTGTGCATGAAGGAGCCCGCACTCGGACTGGTTCCCGATCTGACCGGCACCAAGCCGCTGGTCGAGCTCGTGGGCCTGTCCCGCGCCATCGAGATCTGCCTCACGGCCCGCACCGTGGGAGCGGAAGAGGCGGCCAGGCTCGGCCTGGCCGAACTGGTCGTCGCACCACAGGAGCTGGCGGGAGCCGTGGCGGACCTGACCGCCGCGCTCCTGGCCACCAACCGGGACGCGGCCGCGGCGACCAAGCGGCTGCTCCAGGGCGCCCCCGGACGGACGCTGGAAGAACAGTGCGCCGCAGAACGACGCGAGCAGGTCGTGCGGATCAAGTCACTGTTCGCCGGAAGCTGACGGGGGAATGAAGGTGCCTCTCCCGGTGCTCGCACCGGGAGAGGAGGCCGGATGGCGATGATGGGTGGGGGCTTCGGCCCGCAGATGATGCGCTCGCTGCGGCGTGACAGTTCAGTGACGAAGGAACGTCTCACGCCGGGCACGGTCAGGCGTATCGCGCGATACGCGCGGCCGTTCTCGCGGCACATATCGGCCTTCCTGACGCTCGTCGTGGTCGGCTCGGGCATCGTGATCGCCAACCCGCTGCTGATGAAGGCGATCATCGACGACGGGATCGTCCCGAAGCGGCCCGGCGTGGTGGTCACCCTCGCGGTGGTCATCGCGGTCCTGGCGGTGGCCGACGCGGCGCTCACCCTGGCCCAGCGCTGGTTCTCGGCGCGGATCGGCGAGGGTCTCATCTACAACCTGCGCACCGAGGTCTTCGACCACGTGCAGCGGATGCCCGTGGCGTTCTTCATGCGGACCCAGACCGGTGCCCTGGTCTCCCGGCTCAACAGCGACGTGATCGGCGCCCAGCGGGCGCTGACCAGCACGCTGTCCTCCGTCGTGTCCAACGTGGTCATGCTCGTGCTCGTGCTGGGCGCCATGCTCGTGCTGTCCTGGCAGATCACTCTCGTCGCCCTCGTGCTGCTGCCGATCTTCATCTTCCCGGCCAAGTGGGTCGGCAGGAAGATGTCCGGCCTCACCCGCGAGCAGATGGAGCTCGACGCCGAGATGAGCTCCATGATGACCGAGCGATTCAACGTCGCGGGTGCGATGGTCGCCAAGCTCTACGGCCGGCCCGAGGAGGAGGCCGTCGCCTTCGGCCGCAGGGCCGGGAGGGTGCGCGACGTCGGCGTCACCGTCGGGATGTACGGCACGGTCTTCCGGGTCGCGCTCGGCCTGGTCGCCGCACTGGCCACCGCCCTGGTCTACGGCGGGGGCGGCCTGCTGGCCGTCGGCGACGTCTTCGAACTCGGCACCCTCGTCGCCCTCGCCGCCCTCCTGATGCGCCTGTACGGCCCGCTGACGAGCCTGTCCAACGTGCACGTCGACGTGATGACCGCGCTGGTCAGCTTCGATCGCGTCTTCGAGGTGCTCGACCTCAAGCCGATGGTCGCGGAACGGCCCGACGCCCGGCCGGTCCCCGCCGGCGCGGCCACCATCGAGTTCGACGACGTCCGGTTCGGATACCCGGCGGCTTCCGAGGTGTCGCTGGCCTCACTGGAGTCGGTGGCCCGTCCCGACACCGGACCCGGCCAGGAGGTGCTGCGCGGGATCACCTTCACCGCCCGGCCGGGCGAGATGATCGCGCTGGTCGGCCACTCGGGCGCGGGCAAGACGACCCTCACGAGCCTGGTCTCCCGCCTCTACGACGTCGGCGAGGGCGCGGTCCGGATCAACGGCCTCGACGTGCGCGAGGCCACCCTCGACTCCCTGCGCGAGAGCGTGGGCGTGGTCATGCAGGACGCTCACCTGTTCCACGACACCATCGGCGCCAACCTCTCCTACGCCAGGCCCGGCGCCACCGAGGAGGAGATCTGGGAGGCGCTGCGCGCCGCGCAGATCTCCGAGCTGGTCGAAGGGCTGCCCGAGGGGCTGCAGACCGTGGTGGGCGACCGGGGCTACCGGCTGTCCGGCGGTGAGAAGCAGCGCCTGGCCCTGGCCAGGTTGCTGCTCAAGAGCCCCCGGGTGGTCGTGCTCGACGAGGCCACCGCTCACCTGGACTCCGAGTCCGAGGCCGCGGTCCAGCAGGCGCTGAAGACCGCGCTGGCCGGGCGGACCTCACTGGTCATCGCGCACCGGCTGTCCACGATCCGCGAGGCGGACCAGATCCTGGTGATCCAGGACGGCCGCGTCGCGGAGCGGGGCCGTCACGAGGAACTGCTCGCCAAGGGCACGCTCTACGCCGAGCTCTACCGCACCCAGTTCAGCTCGGAGTCGTGATCCCGGCCGATCACCGGTAGCCCAGCCTGCCGAGCTCCTCGCGGGCGACCTTCTCCACCAGTTCGGCGTCCTGCCCCCGCAGCCGGGTGCGCCAGGCGCCCACCTTCGGCACGCTCCTGCCGTACATGGCGACTCTGGGAACCCGCGTCTCCAAGAAGGCCGACAGCCCCTCCAGCGCCTCGGCGGGGGAGGAGACCAGGTCCTCGTAGCGCAGCGTCAGCAGCTGCTCGCGGGGCAGCTCCTTGTGGAGGCCGGCCGACAACCGGACCGCGCTGCGCCAGCGCAACGCGCACTTGCCGGCCGTGGGCATCGCCTTCCACCGGTCGCGGTGCTCGGCGGAGTTGACGCCGAGGAACGGGTTGGGAAACTCCGTCTCCTCGCTCAGCATGACCGGCTTGAACCAGGACAGGGCCGCCGGATCGGCCAGCATGTCGGCGGCCACGTCGCGGCCGTCCCTGATCAGCTGGACGAACCGGGCGTCGGGGAAGGCCTGCAGCAGCACCGAGGCGCTGTAGATCAGGTCGGGGGTGGCGTCGCCGAACCGGGCCACGGCGCCCACGGCCGCGCACGGACCGTCCCCGATCACGCCTCCCGCCTCCCGGCACGGGGCCGAGCAGTCACGGCACGCGCCCGGAAGGATCTGCCAGGCCTCGGCCATGGCGTCACGGAGCACACGGGTGGCGCCCATGCCCCGGGCGGCGATGGACGGGCGCCGGGCGAAGGCGTAGACGACGTGGGCCACCGAGGGGCGCCCCATCGTGAGGTGGAAGCCGGGGGAACGCTTCAGGGCACGGGCAAGCAGGTCCGCGCCGGAGTGAGGGGCGGCGAGCACGAACACCGGCTGGCGGACCTTGATCCCGTTGACCACGAGGATGTGGGTCGGAGGTCGCATATGTGAGCCCAGTGTGGCACCGTTTGGGAGGTGAACGAACCGGTCACGTCCATTCCAGTCCACCCAGAAGGCGTGATCGTCCCGCCCCCGATCCGTCCCGGCGACACGGTCGCGGTGGTCACCCCTTGCGGGCCTCCCGATCCGGTACGGCTGGTGCGCGGCGTCCGCGTCCTCGAAGAACTGGGCCTGAAGGTCGTCACCGGCGCTCACGTGCGCGAGCGCGAGCGCTACCTGGCCGGATCCGACGCCGGCCGGGCCGCCGACCTGCAGGAGGCCTGGTGCGACCCCGCGGTGAGCGCGGTGATCTGCGCCCGGGGCGGCTACGGCGCCACCCGGATCCTCGACCTGCTCGACTGGGACGCCATGCGGGCCGCCGGACCCAAGACGCTGGTCGGCTCCAGCGACGTCACCGCGCTGCACCGGGCGTTCGCCGTCGAGCTCGGCGTCGCCTCCTGGTTCGGGCCCATGCCCGCCTGCGCCACGATCAGCGATCCCGGCGGTCCCGAGCCCCGCACCTTCGCCGGCTTCACCCAGGCCCTGTCCGGCGTCCAGGCTCCCGTCGCCGGCGACCGCGTGATCGTCGCGGGCGAGGTCGTCGCGCCGCTCACGGGCGGCAACCTCAGCCTGCTCGCCGCGCTGTGCGGCACGCCGTACCAGCTGCGGGCGCGCGGGCAGATCGTGTTGTTGGAAGACGTCGCCGAGGAGCCCTACCGCATCGACCGGATGCTCACCCAGTTGCTCCAGTCGGGTTCACTGGAAGGGGTTGCCGGGTTTGTCCTGGGGTCGTGGGAGAACTGCGGTGACCCCTATCCGACACTGGAAGAGAGGCTCGTACCGTTCGGGGTGCCGGTGATCGCCGGACTTCCGGTGGGCCACGGGTCGCCACAGTTCAGTGTGCAGCTAGGGGCACTTGGTGCTATTGATGCACAATCGTGCTCTCTGGTCGGCGCAACCATCGTGCCCGTGAAGGCAGTCTAGGTGCGGACCTAGGAGGAAACCGGCAGAAGGGATGCGTGCATGAGGCTGTTTCGGCGGCGTCGTGACCGGCAGACCGACCGGCATCGTGACCGGCAGGCCGACAGGCCACCGCGCCCGGTCGAGGAAGTGGACCTCGACTCCCTGCTCGCGCTGGTCGCCGACACCCTCGGCTACGCCTGCTCCTTCGCCCCCGACGGCGGCACGCTGACGTTGTCGGGCCCCCGCCGGATCATGGTACGGCTGAGCGGCCTGCGCGCGGAGGCGCGGCGGCGCTCGCGGGAAGACTGGCCGATGCTCGTCTCCGAGCACCTCTCGCACGTTCTGGCCACGGCGGACGAGCCGTTCGACGCCTGCGACCTGACCCGGGTCGGCGTGCTGCTACGGACCCGGGCCCGGCCCGCCGACGAGCTGGGAGCCGACCGGGTGGTCGGCCGCCATCTCAGCACCGATCTGGTCGAGATCCTCACCGTCGGGTACGGCGCCGCCGCCCGCCCGGTCCGCCCCGAGGAGGCCGGCTGCTGGCCGATCACCGCGGCCCGGGCACTGGAGCTGGCCGCGGACAACATCGGCGACGACGAGCCCCTCTCGGTCACCGAGGCCGATCTCGGCGGCGTGGCGATCCGGCGGCTGAACGGCGCCGCCCCGAACGCCGCCGCCCACCTGCGCCGGCTGGGCGACTACCTGCCCGTCCCCGCCGACGGCGTGCTCGTCGCGCTGCCCGACCCCGCCACCATGGTCGTTCACCCGGTCGAGGGCATCGGGGTGGTCCGCGCGATCGAGCGGATGCGGCTGTTCGCCCAGCGGGAGTTCGACCGGGGGGACGGCGCGCTCAGCCCACAGGTCTACTGGTGGCACGGCGACCGGCTCGTCCTGATACGAGCCGACCTGGTCAGCCAGGAGGGGCAGACCCGGCTGGTGGTCGCTCCGCCTCCGGAGTTCGCCCGCGTCCTGGCCGCCCTGGCGGTCCGCCCCGACGGCGGGCCGGGCCGGGCCTGACGGCCTCTCACGGGCGGCGGTTCACCGGCGCGGCTCACGGGCGGTTCATGGACAGTGCTTCACGGACGGCGTCTCAGTCCTGCGTCACCGCACTCAGCGCGCGGGCCGTGTGGATCAGCGGGACGTGGCTGAAGGCCTGCGGGAAGTTGCCGACCATGCGCCCGTAGCGGGGGTCGTACTCCTCGGCGAGCAGTCCCACGTCGTTGCGCAGGGACAGCAGCCGCTCGAACAGCTCGACGGCCTCGTCCCTGCGGCCGATCATCGCCAGCGCGTCGGCCAGCCAGAAGCTGCACGCCAGGAAGGCGCCCTCGCCTCCGGGCAGGCCGTCCACGTCGTTGTCGGAGGCCACCGGGTAGCGCAGCACGAAACCGTCGACCATCAGCTCGCGCTGGATCGCCTCCACCGTGCCGATCACACGCGGGTCGTCCGGGGGCAGGAACCCGACGATCGGGATCAGCAGCAGGGAGGCGTCCAGCTCCTTCGAGCCGTACGACTGGGTGAAGGTCCCGCGCGCCTGGTCGAAGGCCTTCTCGCAGATCTCGGCGTGGATGCGATCACGCAGCTCCTTCCAGCGCTCCACCGGGCCGGTCCGGTCGAAGCTCTCCACCTGCTTGACCGCCCGGTCCAGAGCGACCCAGCACATCATCTTGGAGTGGGTGAAGTGCCGGCGTGGGCCCCGGACCTCCCACAGGCCCTCGTCGGGCTCGTCCCAGTGGGCCTCCACGTAGGAGACGAGCTCGCGCTGGATGGTCCAGGCCCGCTCGTCCGGCTCCATGCCCGAAACGCGGGACAGGTACAGGGCGTTCATCACCTCCCCGTAGACGTCGAGCTGGAGCTGGTTGACCGCGCCGTTGCCGATCCGGACCGGCCGGGACTCCTCGAAGCCGGGCAGCCAGTCGAGCTCCAGCTCCGTCAGCCGGCGTTCCCCGGACACGCTGTACATGATCTGCAGGTCCTGGGCGCGGCCCGCGATCGCCCGCAGCAGCCACGTCCTCCAGGCGCGAGCCTCGCCCAGGTAGCCGCCGCCGATCAGGGCCTCCAGCGTCATCGTGGCGTCGCGCAGCCAGCAGAAGCGGTAGTCCCAGTTGCGGACTCCGCCGAGGTCTTCGGGCAGCGAGGTGGTGGGGGCGGCGACGATGCCCCCGGTGGGCTCGTAGGTGAGCGCCTTGAGCGTGATGAGGGAGCGCACCACGGCCTCGCGCCAGGGGCCCTGGTAGGTGCACTGCCCGGCCCATTCGGCCCACAGCGCCTCGGTCTCGGCCAGCTGCTCGAAGGGGTCGATCTCGATCGGCTTGGACTCGTGTGAGGGATGCCAGGTGAACACGAAGGCCAAGCGGTCGCCCGCGGAGACCTGGAACCTCGCCTTGTGCGCGTAGTCGCCGCCCTGCAGGGGAACGGGCGAGTACAGCCATGCCGAGTCGGGGCCGCCCACGGCCTGCAGCATGCCGTCGGTGCGGCGTACCCAGGGCACGATCCGGCCGTAGTCGAAGCGGATGCGGATCTCGGTGGCCATCTCCACCGTTCCCGACACGCCCTCCACGATCCTGACCAGGTCGGGGTTGGTCTGCCGGGCGGGCATGAAGTCGATCACCCGGACCGTGCCGCCCGGAGTCTCCCACTCGCTCTCCAGGATCAGGGACTCTCCCCGGTAGCGCCGTCGGGTGGCGGCGGACCGCCCGGCGTCCGCGGGCCCGAGCCACCACTGCCCGTTCTGCTTGTCGCCGAGCAGCGCCGCGAAGCAGGCCGGCGAGTCGAACCTGGGCAGGCACAGCCAGTCGATGGCCCCGTTCCGTCCGATCAGGGCGGCTGACTGCATGTCTCCGACGAGAGCGTAATCCTCGATCCGCATGTGCTCGACGCTAGCGCTTCCGCGGACCGTCCGATCAGCCCTTGGGACGCATCCGGGGCATGAAGAACTGGGTCAGCGGCCCGATCGCGAGGGCGAACACCACGGTGCCGACCCCAACGGTGCCGCCGAGCAGCCAGCCGACGGCCAGTACCGTGACCTCGATGACCGTGCGGGCCACGCGGATGGACAGGCCGAGGCGGTTGAGACCGGTCATCAGCCCGTCACGCGGGCCGGGGCCGAGGCCCGCGCCGATGTAGAGGCCGGTCGCCGCGCCCGTGGCGACGACGCCGAGCAGCAGGTAGGCCCAGCGGGCGATCAGCTGGTCCGGGGTCGGGGCCAGCCACATGGCCGCGTCGGCGAAAAGTCCGAGGAAGACGACGTTGCTGATGGTGCCGATCCCCGGCCGCTGCTTGAGCGGGATCCACAACAGCATGACCAGGGCCCCCACCAGGATGATCCAGGTGCCGATCGACAGACCCATGTGGATGGACAGGCCCTGATGGAAGACGTCCCAGGGGCTGCCGCCGAGGTGCGACTCGATCTGCAGGCCGATCCCGACGCCGTAGAGCGCCAGCCCCGCGTAGAGACGGGAGAGACGGTTGGGAAGGGAACCGAGGGTGGGAAGGGAAACTTCGCTCATAGTGGCCTTAATCATTCAGGCCACTGGCCTCCGCTAAAAGGTCCAATCATGAAAAGTGGCTTTATAGTGGGCGGCATGGAACGGTACCTGAGCGGACCCCAGCTCGCCCGGCTCGTGGCGCTCGACCCCGGCACCAGGCCGTACTACAGCGCGCTGGCCCAGGCCGTGCGGTCGCTGATCCTCGACGGCCGGCTGCCCCTGCGGATGCGCGTCCCGGCCGAGCGGCACTTCGCCGAGGCCCTGGGGGTCAGCCGCACCACCGTGACCGCCGCCTACGACCGGCTCCGCGAGCAGGGCTATCTGGAGAGCAGGCAGGGTGCCGGAAGCTGGACCGCGCTGCCCGCCCCCGGTTCGATGGGCGCGGAGAACCCGTGGGTCGCCTCCGGCGACGACGGATTGCTGCCACTGCACGCCGCCGCCCCGCTCGCGGTCTCGACGCTTCCCTCGGCGATCGCCTTCGCCGCCGAGCAATACCCGCGCCACGGGCTCGGCATCGGCTACGACCCGGTCGGGATCGCGCCGCTGCGCCAGGCGATCGCCGAGCGCTACACCGCGCGGGGACTGGCCACCAGGCCCGAGCAGATCCTGGTGACCACGGGCGCCCAGCAGGCGCTCTACCTGCTGACCGCGATGCTGCTCACGCCGGGCGACGCGATGCTGATGGAGTCGCCCACCTACCCGCACGCGATGGACATGGCGAGGATGCGCGGCGCCCGGATCGTCCCGGTCGGCATTCTTGACGGCGGCTGGCATCTGGACCTGCTCACCTGCGCGATGCGCCAGTCGGCCGCCCGGCTCGCCTATGTGATCCCCGACTTCCAGAACCCGACCGGCCACCTGATGGACGACGCCATGCGAGCCGCCCTGGTCGGCGCCGCCAGGCAGTACGGCACCACGCTGATCGTGGACGAGTCCTGGTGCGAGCTGGCGATCGACGAGGCGCCGGGGGCGGCCCCGCTGGCCGCGTTCGACATCGACGGACGGGTGATCAGCGTCGGGTCGGCGTCCAAGCTGTGGTGGGGCGGCCTGCGCATCGGCTGGATCCGTACCACCGCCGCCATGGTCCGCCGCCTGGCCGTGCTCCGCGCGGGCGTGGACATCGCCAGCCCGCTGTTCGAGCAACTGGTGGTGACCCGGCTGTTCGAGGACATCGAACAGGCCCGGGCCGAGCGCCGCCGCACCCTGCGCGCCTCCAGGGACGCCCTGGCGGCGGCGTTGAGGGCGCGGCTGCCCGACTGGAGCTTCACCGTGCCCAAGGGCGGTGGCTCGCTCTGGGTGCGCCTGCCGGACCCGTCGGCCACCGCCCTGGCCGACGCGGCGAGCTGCCACGGGGTACGGCTCGCGCCCGGCCCCTGGTTCGGCGTGGACGGCACGCTGGAAGGCCGCCTGCGCCTGCCCTTCACCCAGCCGCCGCAGGTCCTCATCGAGGCGGTGGACCGCATCGCCGAGGCCAGGCTCACCGGGCCCTACGGTGCCCGTCCCGCCCAGCCGCTCACCCCCGCGCTCTGAGTCACCCCCCGCGCGCCGGGACCCGCGTTGTGGTGCCTACTCCGAGGTGACGCCCCGGGCCAGGGGCGCGCGCAGCCGTAGCCGCATGGCCATGATGCGCAGCACGAAGGCGAACACGGCGGCGGCCAGCGTGGCCGGCCAGCCGTGCAGATCGTAGGTGTAGAGCACGGCCATGACCGCCGAGCCGAGCATGGCGGGCACCGCGTAGAGCTGGCGGTCGTAGAGCAGGTTCGGGATCTGGCCGGCGAGGATGTCGCGCAGGATGCCGCCGCCGACCGCCGTGGTGACGCCGAGCAGGGCCGCGTGCAGCGGGCTGAGCCCGAAGTTCAGCGCCTTCTCGGTGCCGACCGCGCAGAACAGGCCCAGGCCCGCCGCGTCGAGCACGTCCACCGCGGGCATCACCCGCTGCACGTGCGGATGCCAGAAGAACACGATCACCGTGGCGGCGACCGGCACGAGCACGTAGCCGGTGCTGGAGAAGGCGGCGGGCCGCACGTTGAGGATCAGGTCGCGCAGGATCCCGCCGCCCAGCGCCGTCATCTCGGCCAGCACGGCCATGCCCACCACGTCCAGCCGCTTGCGGACGCCCACGAGGGCGCCGGAGAGTGCGAAGACGAAGATTCCGACGAGGTCGAGCACCTGATTCACGAGTAAATCATCCCATGACCGGCTCTATGTGATTCACATTCAACGGGGCGGAGGACCTGCCACCGCGTTGTCGTGGTGCTCGCGCATCATGGCACGGAGCCGGCCGACGAACGCGAGCAGGATCAGGCCGGCCACGATGGCGATCGCCGCGAGCGTCAGGAAGTAGGCGGGGTCCGACATGTAGTTCTTCAGCCGGGCGGTCTGCCCGCCCACGGCGTCGCCCACCGAGACGGCGATGAACCACACCCCCAGCATCTGCCCCTTGAAGGCCTGGGGGGCGAGTTTGGAGGTGACCGACAGCCCGACGGGGCTCAGGGACAGCTCGCCGAAGACCTGGACGAGGTAGACCAGCACCAGCCACCACACCGAGATCTTCGCGTGCTCCGCCAGCCTGGCGGCCAGGGCCATGACCACGAAGCTCAGTCCGATCATGAACAGCGCGAAGGCGAACTTCTGCGGAGCGGTCACCCGGTTGCCCAGCTTGATCCAGAGCGCGGCGAAGACCGGCACGAAGATCATGATGAACAGCGGGTTGAACGACTGCGTGGTCGCTGACGTGATCCGGACGCCGAACAGCGACAGATCGGTCCTGTCCTCGGCGAAGAACAGCAGCACGGTCGGGGCCAGGTCGTAGATCATCCAGAAGATGGCGGCGGCGATGAACAGCCAGATGTAGGCCTTCAGCCGAATCCGCTCGTCTTCGGTCAGGCTGTGGCTGCCGAACAGCACGTAGGCGAAGTAGACCACCGGGACCACGACGATGATCACCGTCACCACGAGTGCGAAGGTGTCGAGGTCGAAGGTGCCGGAGGCCACCCAGGCGGCCAGGGCGACGGCGACCGCGACGACGCCGGCCAGCAGCGACAGGACGAAGTGCCGGTGCTCGCGCGGGGTCAGCCGGTGGCCGGGCTCCTCGCCCACCCCCCTGAGGTGGGGCCTGCCCAGCACGTACTGGATGAGGCCCAGCGCCATGCCGACCGCCGCCGCGCCGAAGCCCAGATGCCACCGGTTGCCGGCGGCCAGCCAGCCGACGACGATGGGCGCGATGAAGGCGCCGAGGTTGATGCCGAGGTAGAAGATGGAAAAGCCCGCGTCCCTGCGGGCGTCGTCGTCCTCCGGGTAGAGCTTGCCGACCATCGCCGAGATGTTCGGCTTCAGCAGTCCGGTTCCGACGATGATGAGAAGCAGGCCGAGCGCGACGAAGGCGCCCGTCCTGGCGGGGACGGCCATGCTGATGTGACCGCACATGATGACGAAACCGCCCCACAGCACCGCCCTGCGGGCGCCGAGGACGCGGTCGGCCACCCAGCCGCCGGGCAGCGCCACGAGATAGATGAGGGCGCCGTAGATGCCGACGATGGCGGTGGCGGTCTGCTGCGACAGGCCGAGGCCGCCCATGACGGGGGAGGCGGCCATGAAGGTGGCCAGGATGGCTCGCAGGCCGTACCAGCTGAAGCGCTCCCACATCTCGGTGCCGAAGAGCGTGGCCAGGCCCCGCGGATGTCCGAAGAAGGTCTTCTCGCGAGTGCCCGTCGTCGATGTCATGTGGCCCTCCGGCGTCAACATGTGATCGAAACCTAACTCTACGTACGCCCTGTGTCCGGGTGATGAGGGAGGTTGTGCATTGCGGTCGCTGTTCTCACTTCCAGGGTCTTGTTCGGAGGGAAGACCGTGTGGTGCGATGCATGCCACTCATGCAAGTGAGCACTTTCAGGAGGCGCGTCATGGCCGGTGTCCTTGAAGAGCGTGCGGCGATCGAGCAGGAGATCGCGGGCCGTACTGTTTGCATGCAATTGAGAGAGACGGCCGAGCGATATCCCGATGCTCCGGCCTATTCCGACCCCGTTGACGGGGGCTGGAGCACCCTGACCTACGCCGAGGCCCGGCAGCGGATCCTGGAGATCGCCGCCGGTTTCGTCGCCCTAGGGCTGCAGCCGGGCGAGGCGGTCGCGTTGATGATGGTCAACCGCGGCGAACACGTCCTGGCCGACCTGGGCGCGGTGCACGCGGGAGGCGTGTCGTGTTCGGTCTACTCCACCTTCGCCCCGGACCAGGTGGCCTTCGTCGCCGGCGACGTCGGCGCGAAGATCGCGGTGCTGGGCGGTCCCGCCGAACTGGCCAGGTGGGAGCCGGTGCTGGACGAGCTCCCCGGGCTCAGCAGGGTCATCGTGCTGGAGGGCGCCCCGGCCGGTGATCGATTCCTCGGCTGGGACGACTTCCTGGCCCTGGGCCGCGAGCGGCTGGCCGCCGATCCCGTCTCGATCGACGCCCGCTGGCAGGCCGTGGCCGCCGACGACACCCTGACCGTGCTGTACACCTCGGGCACCACCGGCAACCCCAAGGGCGTGCCGCTGACCCACGCCAACGTCTTCTTCGAGGTCGCGGCCACCAGCCGGATGGTCTCGCTGCCCGAACGGGGCACCCAGATCTCCTACCTCACCTACGCGCACATCGCCGAGCGGGTGCTCAGCCTCTACCTGCCGTTGTTCAAGGTCTCCCACACCCATTTCTGCACCGACCCGGCCCAGCTCGGCGCCACCCTCGGTCAGGTCAAGCCGGTGCTGTTCTTCGGCGTGCCACGGGTCTGGGAGAAGATGCAGGCCCGCCTGCAGGCGCTGCTGTCCACCCAGCCTCAGGAGCAGCAGGAGAGCGTGCACAACGCCATGGCCGCCGGTCTCGCCTACGTCGAGGCCGGCGAATACGGGCGGACGCCCTCGCCCGAGGTCCGGGCCGCCTACGAGCAGGCCGACACCGCACTGCTGTCGATCATCCGCTCGATGATCGGCTTCGACAACGCGGTCTGGCTGGCCAGCGCCGCCGCGCCGATGCCGCTGGAGGTCCAGCGCTTCTTCGCCGGTCTCGGCATGCGTGTGCTCGACGTGTACGGCATGACCGAGACGACGGGTGCCTTCACCGCCAACTCCCCGCAGTGCTACAAGCTCGGCACCGTCGGCCAGGCAGGGCCGGGCGTCGAGATCCGCATCGCCGAGGACGGGGAGATCGTCACCCGCAGTCCCGCCAACGCCCGCGGCTACCTGAACCGGCCGGAGGCGACCGCCGAGCTGCTGGACGAGGACGGCTGGCTGCACACCGGCGACGTGGGCTCCATCGACGAGGACGGCTTCGTCCGCATCGTCGACCGCAAGAAGGAGCTCATCATCACCTCCGGCGGTGAGAACATCTCCCCGGCCAACATCGAGAACTACCTCAAGGAGCACCCCCTCGTCGGGCAGGCCCTCGCCTACGGCGACCGCAGGCCGTATCCGGTGGCGATCCTCACTCTCGACGGCGAGGTGGCGCCCGGCTGGGCGCAGGGCCGAGGCATCGAGTTCACCACCCTGGCCGAGCTCGCCGAGCACCCCGACGTCCTCAAGGTCGTCGAGGCCGCGGTGGCCGCGGCCAACGACAAGCTCGCCCGCGTCCAGCAGGTCAAGCGCTGGCGCCTGCTGCCGGTGGAGTGGACGGCCGAGACCGAGGAGCTCACGCCGAGCCTGAAGCTCAAGCGCCGGATCATTCACGCCAAGTACGCCGAAATCATCGACGCCATGTACGAAAGCTGACCTTCCTGTGCGACTCGCGCGGGAGGCGCCCGTCCCCTCGCCGGGGGCGGGTGCCTCCCGCGCCGCGCAGGCGGCGTCTTGCCCAATCGGACACGTGTCGTCTCCTCGGTCATTACCGGCTGGTTCCTAGCGTCCTGTCCATGAGTATGAGAGTCCTTCTCCCAGTCCTGGTGGCGGGCGTCACCGCCGCGCCGACCGGCGCCCTGGCCCTGCCGGCGCAGGACGAGCCGCCCGTGGCCGCCGCCGGGGGGCCGGCGATCCGCTCCATAACCGTGACCCCCGAGGCCCCGGTGGTCGGGCCGACCGGCACGGTGCGTCTGGTGGTCGAGGTGGTCGCCCGCGGCGTCGTCGGCCCGGACACGATGACGGTCCAGGTCGAGCCGGGTGCGCCCCCCGGATCCGGCGCCGAACCCGACCGAGGCAATGATCTCGAGCCCGGTCCCGGTCCGGAGGAGGGCCAGATCCCCGTGTCGCCCGCTCTGACGTTCGCCCCCGCCGGGAGGACGGCCGGGCCGGTTCCCGCCGTCACCGGCCTCCCCCTCCTCGAACGCGAGCCCGGGGCGGCGGCGGGGCGCGCCCCGCACGCCGGACGGAGCTGGGAGACCTGGCGCTTTCGGCCGGACAGGAAGCTGAGCCGCTGGTACCCCGCCGGGCGCTGGACCGTCGCCGCGACGGCCAGGGGGGCGAACGGCGAAACGGTCACCGGATACGCCGGGTTCCAGCTGAGGCGCGAGACGAGGTTCAGCGCCGTCCAAGCGGTCAGGAAGGGGACGGAGGTGGAGGTCAGAGGCGTGCTGAACCGGGTTGACCCGCAGGGATACCTGGACTACGCCCCCTTCCCCGGCCAGACCGTCGAGATCCTGCACCGGACGGGGGAGGAGGAGAAGTGGACCAAGACGGCCGAGGCCACGACCGACCTCCAGGGCCACTTCGTCCAGAACGTGACCGGCTACCAGGACGGCGAATGGCGTGCCCGCTTCACGGAGACGGGACGCTACGCCGCCGGGCGCAGCCGCGTCCACGAAGCCGCCCCTCAGTAGGCCCCGGCCGTCAGGCCAGCGCGTGCACCGCCGCCCCGAACAGGGTGGGCATCCGCCAGGCCGCCGGGACGATCAGCCGCGCCGCCGCCCGGTGCCGGCGGGTCTCCAGCAGGGCCCCGGTGAGCAGCCGGTGACGCCGCGACAGCCTCAGCCAGGCACTCTCGTACGACTGCGGGGCACCGGCCCGCAGACAGCGCACCAGGGCCTGCGCGGACAGCAGCGCGAGCGAGACCCCCTCGCCGGTGAGGGCGTCGGTGTATCCGGCCGCGTCACCGACCAGCAGGACGCGCCCGGCGACCCGGGCGCGCACCCGCTGGCGCAGCGGTCCGGCGCCGCGCACCGGAGTCGCGGCCGGTCCCTCCAGACGGGCCATGAGAGCGGGGAAGTCCGCCAGATGTTCCCGATAGCCCCGGCGCCGGGAGCTCAGTACGGCCACGCCGACGAGGTCGTCGCCCACCGGGGTCACGTACGCCTCGCCGTCCACGGCCCAGTGGACCTCGACGAAGTCCGTCCACGGCGCGACCCGGTAGTGCCGCCGCAGGCCGTAGCGGCGTGGACGGCGGTCGGGCAGCTCCAGCCCGAGCCGGGCGCGCAGCGGGGAGTGCAGGCCGTCGGCGGCCACCAGCCAGCGGGCCCGCAGCCCCGCCGCCTCGACCTCGTCGTGGCCCTGCCGTACCCCGTCCACCTTGCCGGGGACGATCTCCACTCCCAGCTCGGCCGCCCGCCGGGACAGCGCCGTGTGCAACGCGGTGCGCCGCACACCCAGCCCGGAGCCGTCGCGGAAGGCGGCCTGCACCTGGCGCCGGCCGTCCAGGTAGCGGATGCCCCGCAGCGCCCGGCCCCGCACCGGCACACCCAGCGACTGCAGCGCGGCGACGCCGCTGGGCATCAGGCCTTCGCCGCACGCCTTGTCCACCGGGGTGGATCGGGGCTCGACGACGACCGCCTCCATCCCGGCCAGCGCCGCGTGGATGGCGGTGGCCAGGCCCGCCGGTCCGCCGCCGGCGATCAGGACGTCGATCACGTCGCCACCCGCCCGGGTGGAACCGGGGCGAGCGAGGCCAGGGCGGCCTCCTCGCATCGGATCCGCACCACCATCAGCGCCGCGTTGAGCACGGTGAAGGTCACCGCGGTGATCCAGGCGCCGTGCACCAGTGGCAGCGCCGCGCCCTCCACGGCCACCGCCACGTAGTTGGGATGGCGCAGCCGGTGCAGGCGGTAGGGGCCGCTCGTCACCGGCGGCAGGCCGGGCACCACGATCACCTGGGTGTTCCAGCGACGTCCCAGCGCGGCGATGCACCACCAGCGCAGCCCCTGCGCGGCGGCCACCAGGGCGAGCATGGGCCAGCCGAGCGCCGGGACGAAGGGCCGGTCGGCCAGGCCCGTCTCCAGCAGGCACCCGGCCAGCAGACCGGTGTGCAGGGCGACCATCCACGGGTAGTGGCCGCGCCCGGAGACCACTCCGCCCCGGGCCAGGCTCCAGCGCGCGTTACGGCGCGCGATGACCAGCTCGGCGAGGCGCTCGACCCCGACGAGCAGCACGAGCAGCAGATACCACGACGACAGATGTCCCGGCATCGGCCCCTACCAGCGCAGCAGGACGAGTTCGGAGCAGAAACCGGGCCCCATCGCGATGAGCAGCCCCGGCGTGCCCGGCGGCGGGGGCCGCAGGGCGAGGGTGTCACGCAGGACGCGCAGCACGGATGAGGAGGACAGGTTGCCGACCTCGGCCAGCGAGCGCCAGGTGAGGTCCAGCGCGCCGTCCGGCAGCCGGAGCGTCTCGGCGACGGCCTCCAGCACCTTCGGGCCGCCCGGATGGCACACCCAGGCCGTCACGTCCCGCCTCGTCAGGCCGTGATCGGCGAGGAAGCCGTCCACATCGTCGGCCAGATAGGTGCGCACCACCTCCGGGACGCTCGCGTCGAGCACCACCTGAAAGCCCGTGTCTCGCACCTCCCACCCCATCACGCCCTCGGAACCGGGATACAGGTGACCACGGGTGGCCACCACCGACGGGCCCGCCACCTCGGCCGGCCGCCCCTCGCCGCAGGCCACCACGGCCGTCGCCCCGTCGCCGAACAGCGCGCCGGCGACCAGGTTGGCGGTGGAGGGGTCACCGCGCTGCAGGGTCAGCGAGCACAGCTCGACCGACAGCAGGACGGCCACGTGGTCCGGCCATCCGCGCAGGTAGTCGTGGAGGCGGGAGATTCCGGCGGCCCCCGCCACGCAACCGAGCCCGAAGACCGGCACCCGTTTGACGTCGGGGCGCATCCCGAGCCGGCCGGCCAGCCTCGCGTCCACCGAAGGCGCCGCGATGCCGGTCACCGAGGTGAACATGATCATGTCCACGTCCTCCGGCGTGAGCCCGGCCGCCTCCAGCGCGCCGCCGACCGCCTCGGTGCCCAGGGCGACGGCGGAGTCGATGAAGACGTCGTTGGCCATCCCGAAGCCGTCGAGCTTGCCGTACTGGTCGAGAGGCAGCGCCAGATGGCGGGACTCGACCCCGGCGGCGGCGTGCAACCGGTCCAGCAACCGGCGGTCGGCGCCCTCGGGCAGGCATATCCGCGCGAACGCGTCGGTGATCTCGGCCTGGGAGTGGCGATTGGGCGGAAGCGCGCCGTGTACGGCGGCGATTCGCGTCATGTGATGGTTACCCCCCGACGGCGAACAGCGGACATCTGCCTCCTGCCCATCTGCGCGTGCGGCATACCTCACCGGAGCCGAGCCGCCTACGATCGGTCGAATGACGACCAGCGGGCATGCGCGCCGGGATCGGAACCGGCTTCGGGGGCGGCGGTCCGTGCCGTCCGTCGTCTCGGGACTGGCGCGTGCCTGCCACCCCGGGCCCACCGCGGCGGTCACCGTCCTGGTGACCGCGCTGGCCGTGGCGAGCGGGCGGGACGCGGCGGGATGCGTCCTGGTGGCCGCCGCCGTGCTGACCGGCCAGCTGTCCATCGGCTGGTGCAACGACGCGGTGGACGCCGGGCGGGACGCCGCGGCGGGCCGCGGCGGCAAGCCGGTCGCCGAGGGCACGGTGGACGTCCGGACGGTGTGGATCGCGGCGGTCGCCGCCCTGGCGCTGTGCGTGCCCCTGTCCCTCGCCTCGGGGCCGGCGGCCGGGGCGATCCACCTCGCCGGCGTCGCCGCGGCCTGGGCCTACGACCTGTGGTTGAAGGCCACGGTGCTGTCGTGGGTGCCCTACGTGGTGGGATTCGGCGCGTTGCCGCCGTTCGTGACGCTCGGGTTGCCGGGCCGCCCGTGGCCCTCGTGGTGGGCCGTGCTCGCCGCGGCCCTCCTCGGCTGCGGTGCGCACCTGGCCAACGTGCTGCCCGACATCCCGTCGGATCTCGCCACCGGGGTCCGCGGCTGGCCGCAACGGCTCGGCCCCGCCCGCGTCCGGATTCTGGTCCCGCTGCCGTTGCTGCTGGCGACCGGGCTGCTGGTCTTCGGCCCGTCACAACCGCCCGGCGCGGGCGGCTGGACGGCGCTCGTCGGAGCCGGATCCTTCGTCCTGGGCGGGCTGCTGCTGGGAAGGCGATTCCCGAAGGCCCCCTTCGCGGCGGCCATCGCCGTCGCGGCGGTCGCCGTCGTGCTGCTGCTGGCCCGGGGCGGCGGGATCGCCGCGCCGTGAGCCGCCGGGTTCGCACACCTCGTGATCTCACGGGGATCCCGCCCTCGTCGGAGGCGTAGGCGGCGAAGAACCGCGCCGTCGCCTCGACCTTGGGGTCCTCACCCGTCAAGGCCCGAGCCGCTCCGGCCGGATGGATCACGATGTCATTCGGCATCATCGAGGAAACTCCTGATTCGTCCGGTGCCGGGTATCCCGATCACGTGTCATCTCTCGTCGCGGCTTCGCCGGAAGAGGGCGTCCCGCGGACGGCGAGGCCGATCGCGATGAACAGGGCCGCCGCGAGGACGAGCGCGGCGTTCACGCCCAGGCCGAGCCGTATGCCGCTCAGGACGGTGCCGAGGTCGTTCCCGGTGGGGTGCGGCGCGTCCGCGCGACCGGTGGCCAGCGCGCTCAGCAGAGGGATGCCGACGATGATGCCGATCTGCTGGGAGCTGGTGACCAGACCGGTGGCGAGTCCCTGTTCATGGTCGGGCAGGCCGGAGGTGGCGGTGATGCCGTAGGTGACGACGGCGGACATGTGGCCGATCGAGCCGATCGTCACAGCGGTCAGAGCCAGCCACGCGCCGTGATCCTCGCCGAGGAACAGCAGTGCCGCGGTACAGGCGGCCTGTAACGCCAGCCCGGCCGTGAGGGTGGTACGGGTGCCGATCCTGGCGACGATCCTCGGTGCGGTCATGCCGGTGGCCGCCAGCGCCAGGCCCTGCACGCCGAAGATCAAACCGGTCTGCAGCGCCGACAGTCCGAGGACCTGCTGCAAATACAGCGTCAGCAGGAAGATGGCTGAGCTCATCATGGAGAACGTGGTCAGCCCGCCCAGGTTTCCCCAGGCCACGGTGGGGCGCCGCAGCATCGCCAGGGATATCAGCGGTTCGGCGGCCCGCGACTCGACGATCACGAAAGCGATCATCAGTGCCACGCCCGCCGCCAGCGCGCCGAGCACGTCGGCCCCTGCGAAGCCGCGTTGCGCGGCGGTGGTCAAGGCATAGATCACCGCGAGCAGGCCGCCGGTGACGGTGACCGCTCCGGCGATGTCGATCCTGGGCCGGCGGGAAGGGCGACCGTCGACCGACAGGGCGGGGGCGGCGACCAACACGGCGATCCCCGCGACGGCGAGCACGCCCATGGTCGAGCGCCAGCCGAACGCGTCGGTCATCACGCCGCCGAGGACCATGCCGACGGTGAAGCCGAGGGACAGCAGGGTGCCGCTGACGCCCAGCGCCCGGTTGCGTTGCGGGCCCTCGGGGAAGGTGGTGGTCAGCAGGGACATGCCGGTCGGCACGATGACGGCGGCGCCCGTTCCCTGCAGAGCACGGGCGGACAGGAAGGCGGTCGGGTTCCAGGCGAGGGTCGCCAGCACCGAGGCGGCGGCGAACACGGCGAGCCCGGACAGGAAGAGCCGCCGGCGCCCGTACAGGTCGGCGGCCCTGCCGGCCAGCAGCAGGAAGCCACCAGACGGCAGCGCGAACGCGGTCACGGTCCACTGCAGATCGGCCTGGCTCATGCCCAGGTCGCCGCCGAGGACGGGCAGCGCCACGTTCAGGATCGAAAAGTCCAGCGCGATGATGAACTGGGCCGCGCACAGCACGAGCAGGATCAGCTTGGCCCGGGTGGTCAGCCGGTCGCCCGCCGCTGTTCGCGCCGCGGAGGTCGATGAGGAGACGGTGGTCATGGGAGCCAGCGTGCGCCTGCGCCGACGCCGCTGGGGAGCGGGCGTTTATCCTGGTGGCTGCACCACCAGGCACACGACAGCCGGATCGGAGGCGAGCAGGCATGGCCGGCACGCACGGCTCCGCCCGCAGGCATGAGCTGAGGCAGTTCCTCACCAGCCGGCGCGCGCGCGTTCGCCCCGCCGAGGTGGGTCTGCCGGACGGCGGCGCCCGGCGGCGCACCCCCGGGCTGCGCCGTGAGGAGGTCGCGGTGCTCGCGGGAGTCAGCCCCTCCTGGTACCAATGGCTGGAACAGGGTCGCGACATCACGGTCTCGTCCCAGGTGCTCGACGCGGTGTCGAGGGTGCTGAGGCTGGACGAGACCGAGCGGCGACACCTGTACACGCTCGCGGGGCTCAACCCGCCGCTGCCGGACCCGTCCGCCGGGCAGGCCGGCTGCGCGCAGCTGCAGCGTCTGATCGACGCCTGGATGCCGTATCCGGCGCACATGCTCGACCCCTGCTGGAATCACCTCGCCTGGAACGAGTCGGCGCGGCTGGTCCTCGGGGTCGGCGACGCCGACCGCAACTGCCTGATGGAGTTCTTCCGGAGCGATACCTTCCGCGGCCGTACCCGTTCCTGGGCGCAGGTCGCCCCGGCGGTCGTCGCGACCTTCCGCGCCGCGGTGGCGCAGCACCCGGCGAACGAGGACGTGCGGGAGGTGGTGGCGGAGATCTCGGCGGCCAGCCCGGAGTTCGCCGAGCTGTGGGCGCGCCACGACGTGCGAGCGGCCGGGGTGCTGACCACCGAGGTGAGGCATCCGGAGGTGGGGGCGCTCGACTTCGAGACCACCCAGCTGCGGGTCCCGTCCCGGCCCGACCTCACGATCGTCCTGCACCATCCGCGTCCGGGCACCGACACCGCGGCCAAGTTGGCCCGGCTGACCTCATCTGACGGGCAGGGCGACGCGATGTGGCGGGCGGCGGGCTGACGACGCGGACCGGACGACAGCGCAGGCCGGACTGGCGACACGGGCCGGGCTGACGATGCGGGCCGGACTGACGATGCGGGCCGGACTGACACGGCGCGGCCGGCGCGTCCGGCGCGTCCGGTCATCGGTTCCGCGTCCACATCGGGTCGCGGGCCTCTTGCGCGAGATCGGCGTCTTCGTGAGATCGGCGTCTTTCGCGAGGTCGGGCGGCCAGGCGGCGGACAATAGATTTGAAGAGCGTTTCCGCCGGTAGATGCGGCTATAGATCTTTAAATCGGTTGCGCACGGTGACAGTCTCTGGCGTCATTGTCGTCATCGATTGATCGGCCGGAGGGAGGCGATGTGGGGATGACGTACAACGAGGTGATGGGTGGCCGCGCGCCAATCCGCATGTGGGCCGACCCGGCCGAGGTCGAGCCCGACGTGATGCAGCAACTGCGCAACGTGGCGAACCTGCCGTGGGTGCAGGGAGTCGCCGTGATGCCGGACGTGCATCACGGGATGGGCGCGACGGTGGGATCGGTCATCGCGATGCGGGACGCGGTCTCACCGGCGGCGGTGGGGGTGGACATCGGCTGCGGGATGACCGCGGTGAAGACCTCGTTCAAGGTCGCCAACCTCCCCGACAACCTGGCATACCTGCGTTCGAAGCTGGAGCAGGCGGTTCCGGTCGGGTTCGGCCACCACAAGAGGCCGGTCGACCCGACCCGGTTGCACGGCATGAAGACCGCCGACTGGGCGGGCTTCTGGAAGGACTTCGACGCCCTGGCCCCGGCCGTGCACCCCAAGCGGGAGCGCGCCGAGGTGCAGATGGGCACGCTGGGCGGCGGCAACCACTTCCTGGAGATCTGCGCCGACGACGAGGGCGTGGTCTGGGTCGTGCTGCACTCCGGGTCGCGCAACATCGGCAAGGAGCTCGCCGAGTTCCACATCGGGCAGGCTCAGAAGCTGCCGCACAACCAGGATCTGCCCGACCGCAACCTCGCGGTGTTCGTCGGGGGCACGCCGCAGATGGACGCCTACCGGCGTGACCTGTTCTGGGCGCAGGACTACGCACGGCGCAACCGGGCGGTCATGATGGCCCTGGTCTGCGACGTGCTCAGGCGCCACCTGTCGGGCATCGCCTTCGAACAGCCGATCTCCTGCCACCACAACTACGTGGCGGAGGAGCGGTACGACGACGTGGATGTGCTCGTCACCCGCAAGGGCGCGATCCGCGCGGGATCCGGCGAGTTCGGTATCATCCCCGGCTCGATGGCGACCGGCACCTACATCGTGAAGGGCCTGGGGAACGCCGGCGCGTTCAACTCGGCCTCACACGGTGCCGGTCGCCGGATGAGCCGGACCAAGGCCAAGAAGACCTTCACGCTGTCGGACTTCAAGGCACAGACCGACGGTGTCGAGTGCCGCAAGGACACCGGGGTGATCGACGAGATCCCCGGCGCCTACAAGGACATCGAGTCGGTCATGGCGGCGCAGCGGGACCTGGTCGAGGTGGTCGCCCACCTCCGGCAGCTCATCTGCGTCAAGGGCTGATCACCAATACAGGCCATCCAGGAATCAACCGCCCAATGGTGATGTTGTGCCGGATATAGCCTGACTTTGGGTTCGACAGGGGGCTGGCCTTAGGCTGGCTCCCTGTTCGGCGAAGACGGATGTTAGGAGGTGACGCCCCATGTTGCAGGACTCGTTCGGCCGGGTGGCGACTGATCTGCGGGTGTCCCTCACTGATCGTTGCAACCTGCGCTGCTCGTACTGCATGCCGCCCGAGGGCCTCGAATGGCTGCCCAAGCCCGATCTGCTGACCGCTGACGAGATCATCCGGCTGGTGACCATCGGGGTGGAGCGGCTGGGCATCACCGAGGTCCGCTATACCGGCGGCGAGCCCCTGCTGCGCCGCGAGCTGGTGGAGATCGTGGCCCGCACCGCCGCGCTGCGTCCCACGCCGCAGGTCTCGCTGACCACCAACGGCATCGGGCTGGCCCGGCTGGCCGCCCCGCTCGCCGAGGCGGGCCTGCACAGGGTCAACGTCTCCCTCGACACCCTGGACAGGGAGACGTTCGAGCGGCTCGCCCATCGCGACCGGCTGGCCGACGTGCTCGACGGCCTCGCCGCCGCCGACGCCGCCGGGCTGCGCCCGGTCAAGGTGAACACGGTGCTGATGCGCGGGATCAACGACCACGAGGCCGTCTCGCTGCTCGGCTACTGCCTTGAGCGGGGCTACGAACTCCGATTCATCGAGCAGATGCCGCTGGACGCCCAGCACGGCTGGCGCCGGGAGAACATGATCACGGCCGACGAGATCCTCTCGCTCCTGCGAGAGGACTTCGAGCTGACCGACGACGACCCGGTGGAGCGCGGCAGCGCCCCGGCAGAGCTGTTCCTCGTCGGGGACGGCCCGGCCAGGGTCGGGGTGATCGGCTCGGTCACCCGACCGTTCTGCGGCGCCTGCGACCGCGTACGGCTCACCGCCGACGGCCAGATCCGCAACTGCCTGTTCGCCACCGAGGAGTCCGATCTGCGCGCGGCCATGCGCTCGGGCGCCGGCGACGACGAGCTCGCCGAGCGCTGGCTGGCCGCGGTCCGGATCAAGAAGGCCGGCCACGGCATCGACGATCCGACCTTCCTGCAGCCGTCCCGGCCGATGTCCGCGATCGGCGGATGAGCGCCCGCCACGACGCGTGCATCCTGGCGGGCGGTCTCGCGAGACGGCTCGGCGGGCGGGACAAGCCGGGCCTGCGCGTCGGCGGTCGGCCGCTGATCGAGTCGGTGGCGGCGGCCGTACCCGACGCGGAGCGGCTGATCGTCGTAGGGGAGCGCCGTCCCGGACTGGCGCGGGGGGTCTTCGTACGGGAGGATCCGCCCGGCGGAGGCCCGATCCCGGCGCTGCGAGCCGGGCTGGCCGAGGTGGGCGCCCCGTGGGTGGCGCTGCTCGCGGCCGACCTGCCGTTCCTGTCCGCCGGGCACGTCTCGGCGCTGCTGGAGGCGGCGGGGGCAGGGGCGGGGGCGGTGCTCGTCGACGACGACGGACGCGAGCAGTGGCTCGCCGGAGTCTGGCGTACGGCCGGGCTCGCCGAGGCGCTCGCCCGCTACGAAGGGCGGTCGCTGCACGGGCTGCTCGCCCCGCTGTCCCCGGCCAAGCTCCACCTCGCGGGGCGGCCGTGGTTCGATTGCGACACGGCAGAAGATCTGCACCGGGCCCGAAGCGAGGCACCGGGCGCCGGAACACAGGCGTGAACGCTCGACGAGGGCGGTGCACCGGGGGCGTGGCCCGGGCGAGAAGACGTCCCGGGCGAACGCGACCCGGGTGAGGAGTGAGAGTTGAACGTGCTGATGGAGTGGACCGCGCTGGTCTGCCGTGAACTGGGCGTCGATCCGGCGAAGGTCGATCGCGACGCGCTGCTCGACCTGACCAAGGAGGTCGCCCACGGGGTGACGCGTCCGGCGGCGCCGCTGACCGCGTATCTGCTGGGGCTGGCTCAGGGGGCGGGCTCGGCGCCGCCGGACGCGGTGGAACGACTGACCGCGCTGGCGCGCGAATGGGAGAGGACGACGGCCGAGACGACGGGTGAGAGCTAAAAGCCCGGGAGAAGGGCGACGCCGGGTGGTTACGGGGGCAAACCACCCGGCGCCGCTTCATCGGCGTTCCGACGGGGGCCCGGAACGCCGGCACCAGTGCCCCGACGGGGGACCAGGGCACTTGGCTAAAGCGTACACCTACTACCCCTGAGATGCGTCAAGACTTAGTCACGACCCGATCTCGCGTCGGTGGAGCGGAATCTCGTTTTGGCTGGATTCCGCCACGTCAGGGGCGAGGGGAGCCTCTCGCTGCGGGGCGTTGGCCCCGATCACGGCAATGTATGGTAAAAAGATCGCCCCGGCGAAGAGCAGCAGCCGGACGGGCAGCGGAGCCGGCACGGTGAAGGCCAGAACCAGGCACACCAGCCGGATGCCCATCTTGATGAAGTAGCTTTTCTCACGCTTGCCGATGTCCTCGCTCAGCGACGGCCGGGCATCGGTTACCTGGTGAACAACCGGGCGCTTGTGCCATACCTTCACAACTCCAACCTAGTCCCCGGGCAGGGCGGGTCCAACTCCAGCCTCGGTCCGAGCGCGGGGAGTGCGATCATGGCCGCAGGGTAAGGATGACGGCATGACGGATCGCACGTACCGGGTGACCGAGATAGTCGGCACCTCCGAGGAGAGCATCGAGGCGGCCATTCGCAACGGCGTCCGCCGCGCCTCCCAGACCCTGCGCCACCTCGACTGGTTCGAGGTGACCGAGGTCAGAGGGCACATCGTCGACGGTGAGGTCGGCCATTTCCAGGTCGGTATGAAGGTCGGATTCCGTCTCGAGGACACCTGACCCTGTACGGCAGGGCCGCGGCGGCGCAGACTACGGGGATGGACGATCTACGCCGGGCCGCGGGAGCCGCGCTGGCCGGGGCGCTGCTGCTCGCCGGATGCTCCACCCCGGCGGGCGGCGCGGCCGCCTCCCCGGCTCGGGCTCCCTCCGCCGCCTCCCCTGCCGTCTCCGCACCGGCCGCCGTGACCGCACGCGGCTCGGCGCTCGACCAGACCGCCGCCGACGTCCGGCGGACGATCGAGAGCCTGCGCAGGCTGGACGACCTGCCCCTGTACGAGATGACCTTCCACGGGTCATACGACCGGGAGGTGTCCGTCAGCGAGGAGGATCTCGCGGGGCGTGCCGACGGCTGGGCCTGCTCGCTGTTCCACCTGGCGGGCGAGCGGCCGCTGTTCGGCCGCAACTTCGACTGGGATCCCGACCCGGCGATGGTCGTGCACGCCGACCCGCCGGACGGCTACGCCTCGGTGTCCATCGCGGATCTGGCCTATGTGCTCGGCAGCGCCGCCGCGCCCGACCTGGCCGACCCGCGGACCCGCCGCCGGCTGGCCCACGCCGTGCTCACCCCCTTCGACGGGGTCAACGAGAAGGGCCTGGCCATCGGCATGGCCGCGGTGCCCGACGGCCGACTGCCGCCCCGCACTGCCGGCCGCCCGGCCGTCAGCAGCGTGCGGATCATCCGGGTGATGCTGGACCAGGCCGCGACGGTGGACGAGGCGGTGACGATCATGCGCCGCTACGACGTCGACTTCGCCGGCAGCCCGCAGATCCACTACCTGCTCGCCGACGCCACCGGCAAGTCGGCCGTCGTGGAGTTCGCCGACGGCAGGCTCAACGTCATCGAGGACCGGGTGCTGACCAACTTCACCATGACCGGCACCACCGGCGAGCAGCGCATGGCCGACACCCGCTACGGCGAGCTCGCCGCGGGCCTTCCCGCGGCCAGGAGCTGGCAGGACGGCATGGACCTGCTCCAGCGGGTGGCCCAAGGGCACACCCGCTGGTCGGTCGTCTACGACCTCACCGACGCCACGGCTCGTGTGGTGACGGCCAAACGCTGGGAGCGGGTGCACACCATCCCGCTGACCCGGCGCTAGCTGGCCTGGCTGACCGTCGACATGTTGAAGTCGGGCACCCGGACGGCGGGCATGACCGTACGGGTGAAGTAGTCGTTCCACTCGCGCGGCAGGGTCTGCTCGGCGGCGCCGACCTCGGTGAGGCGGCCGAGCAGGTCCACCGGGCTCTCGTTGAAGCGGAAGTTGTTCACCTCACCGACGACCTTCCCGTTCTCCACCAGGTAGACGCCGTCGCGGGTCAGCCCGGTGAGCAGCAGGCTCTGCGGGTCCACCTCACGGATGTACCACAGGCAGGTGAGCAGCAGGCCGCGTTCGGTGGAGGCGATCATCTCCTCCAGCGACCGGCCCTCCCCGGCCCCCTCCATGATCAGGTTGTCGACCGCCGGAGTCACCGGCAGGCCGGTCAGCTCGGCGGAGTGCCGGGTCTGGATCAGGCTCGCCAGAGCGCCGTCGGCGATCCAGTCGATGGGCGCCAGCGGCAGGGCGTTGTCGAACACCGAGCTCTGCCGCCCGGAGGAGTGCGCCATCACGAACGGCGCGCACGCGATGCCCGGCGCGGCCGGATCGCTGTACAGGCGGATCGGGAGCGGGGAGAGGGTGTCCCCGACACGAGTCCCGCCTCCGGGCCTGGAGAAGACCGTGCGGCCCTCGAGGGCGTCCCGGGCGCCGGCCGTCCAGTACAAGTAGATCATGAGGTCGGCCACGGCCGTCGGCGGCAGCAGCGTTTCGTACCGGCCCGCGGGCAGGTCGATCCGGTTCGTCGCCCACTCCAGGCGCTGGGCCAGCGAGGCGTCCAGCGCCGCCACGTCCACGTCCGAGAAGTCGGCGGTGGCCACGCCCGCCCAGGCCGAACGCTTCATGTCCGGCGACTTGGCGTTGAGCTCCAGGCGGCCGGTGGGCTGGGTGTGCCGGAGCCGGGCCCCGGTCGAGGTGCCCACGTAGGTCGTGGTGACGATGTGCTCGGCGAAGCCGTACAGCTTGCGCCCGCCCGCCTCGGCGGCGGCGAAGGCCTCACCCAGCGCGGGGGCGAAGGCGCCGAACACCCCGATGGAGGTGAGCTCGGGCGGCGCGTCCCAGTCGGCCGAGCGGGACCCCTCGACCAGCGGCCGGGCGTCCTCGGACGGGGAGGCGTCCTCCGCGGCGTGGTCGGCCGCCGCGACGATGTCGGCGAGCTGGTCGGGGCGGACCGCCGACCGCGACACCACGCCCACGCCCCGGCCCACGATGGAGATCACGGTGAGCTGCGCGGAACGAGCCACGCCGTTGGTGGTGAGCGTGTTGCCCGCGAAGCGCAGGTTGGCGCTGGAGCCCTCGTCCACGATCACGACGACGTCGTCGGCCGTGGACAGGTCCAGAGCCTTCTCGATCATCTCCTGGGGGCTCATCCCGCTCCTCTTCTGAGAACTCGCCGGGGCGTCGGACGCCGTGCCGAGCTCGTCGGCCCGCTCGCTCATTTGCCACTCTCCTGCAGGGTGTTCAGCACGCGCACGTCGCGGAAGAGCGCCGACGGGCAGCCGTGGCTGACCGGGGCGACCTGGCCGGGCTGACCCTTGCCGCAGTTGAACGCGCCGCCCAGCACGTAGGTCTGCGGGCCGCCGACGGCCGCCATCGACCGCCAGAAGTCGGTGGTGGTGGCCTGGTAGGCGACGTCGCGGAGCTGGCCGGCCAGCCTGCCGTTCTCGATCCGGTAGAACCTCTGACCGGTGAACTGGAAGTTGTAGCGCTGCATGTCGATGGACCAGCTCTTGTCCCCGACGACATAGATGCCGCGTTCCACCCCGGAGATCAGTCCCTCGGTGGAGGGACCGTCGGGTGCCGGCAGCAGCGAGACGTTGGCCATGCGCTGGATCGGCATGTGGCCGGGGGAGTCGGCGAAGGCGCAGCCGTTGGAGGCGCCGAGGTCCTTCAGGCGCGCCATCCGCCGGTCGAGCTGGTAGCCGACCAGGACGCCGCCGGAGACGATGTCGAACTGCCTGGTCGCCACGCCCTCGTCGTCGTAGCCGATCGTGGCCAGGCCGTGCGCCGTCGTGCGGTCGCCGACCACGTTCATCACCTGCGAGCCGTACACCAGCTCGCCGAGCTGGTCGAAGGTGGCGAAACTGGTCCCGGCGTAGGCCGCCTCGTATCCGAGGGCGCGGTCCAGCTCGGTGGCGTGCCCGATGGACTCGTGGATCGTCAGCCACAGGTTGGAGGGGTCGATGACCAGGTCGTAGCGGCCCGGCTCGACCGACGGAGCCCTGAGCTTCTCCTCGAGGTGTTCGGGAAGGCGGGCGAGCTCGCCGGGGAAGTCCCAGGCGGTGCCGGTGAGGTATTCGTATCCCCGGCCGACCGGCGGGGCCAGCGTGCGCATCGCCTCGAAGCGCCCGTCCTCGACCCTCATCACCTCCAGCTGGGGATGCAGGCGGACCCGCTGCTGAGTGGTGGAGGTGCCGGACGTGTCGGCGTAGAACTTCTGCTCCTTGACCTGGTTCAGCGAGGCCTGGACGTGGTCCACGCGCGGGTCTCGCAACAGGCGGTCCGACCAGTCGGCGAGCAGGGCGACCTTCTCGCGCAGCGGCACCTCGAACGGGTCGATGTCGTAGGCCGAGACCCAGGTGACGTCGGAGTGGACCGGCTCGGCGGCCAGCTCGACGGGCTCGCGGTTGACGGGCGCGCAGACGGCCGCCACCTCCACCGCCTGCTCGGCGACCTTCGCGGCCGCCTCGGCGGTCAGCTCGATGCCCGAGGCGAACCCCCAGGTGCCGTTCTTGACGACCCGTACGGCGTAGCCGAGATGGTCGGCGTCGCTGGAACCTTCGAGTGAGGCGTCGGACAGGCGCAGGGTCTCCGCGCGGACGCGCTCAAGCCGGAAGTCGGCGTGCTCGGCGCCGAGGTCGCGGGCGCGTTGCAGGGCCGCGTCCGCCAGCCGCCTCGTGGGCAGAGCGAGGAAATCGGGATCGATCTGGCGCATGTCAACGATCCTAGCCCTGTGATCTTGTCCCTCACGGACAAGAGGTTTACCCCCGGGTAGCCGATAGCGTCAGCTCCATGGCTCGATCTGTTCTCGTAACCGGCGGCAATCGCGGCATCGGCCTCGCGATCGCCCGACAGCTCGCCCAGGCCGGTGACGCCGTCGCCGTGACCTACCGCTCCGGAGAGCCCCCCGAGGGGTTGTTCGGCGTGCGATGCGATGTGACCAGCACGGCCGATGTCGATGCGGCGTTCGAGAAGATCGAGGCCGAGCACGGCCCGGTCGAGGTGCTCGTCGCCAACGCTGGCATCACCAGGGACACGCTGCTGCCGATGATGAAGGAGGAGACCTTCACCGACGTCATCGACGCCAACCTGACCGGCGCCTACCGGGTGGCCAAGCGCGCCACGCGCGGCATGCTGCGGCTCAAGCGCGGCCGGATCGTGCTGGTCTCCTCGGTGGTGGCCATGCTCGGCTCGGCGGGGCAGAGCAACTACGCCGCCTCCAAAGCCGGGATGATCGGCTTCGCCCGGTCCGTGGCCCGGGAGCTCGGCTCGCGCGGCATCACGGTCAACGTGGTCTCCCCGGGCTTCGTGGAGACCGACATGACGGCCGAGCTCGACGAGGCTTACCAGGAGCAGATCCGCAAGAACATCCCGCTGGGCCGCTATGCGAGCGCCGACGAGATCGCACGCGTGGTCAAGTTCCTGGCGAGCGAGGACGCCGCCTACATCACCGGGGCCGTCATCCCCGTGGACGGCGGCCTGGGAATGGGGCACTGACATGGGAATTCTCGAAGGCAAGCGCATTCTGGTCACCGGCGTCCTGACCGACGCCTCCATCGCCTTCTCCGTCGCCAAGCTGGCGCAGGAGGAGGGGGCGCAGGTCGTGCTGACCGGTTTCGGCCGCCTCAGCCTGGTCGAGCGCATCGCCAAGCGGCTGCCTGAGCCTCCGCCGGTGATCGAGCTGGACGTGCAGAACACCGAGCACCTCGACTCGCTGGCCGCCCGCGTCGGCGAGCACCTGGACGGCCTCGACGGGGTGGTCCACTCCATCGGCTTCGCCCCGCAGAGCTGTCTCGGCGGAAACTTCCTCAACACCTCGTGGGAGGACGTGGCGACCGCCCTGCACGTGTCCACCTACTCGTTCAAGTCGCTGGCCGTCGCCTGCCTGCCCCTGATGAAGGAGGGCGGCGCGGTCGTCGGGCTCGACTTCGACGCCAGCAAGGCCTGGCCCGTGTACGACTGGATGGGCGTGGCCAAGGCCGGTCTCGAGTCGTGCTCCCGTTACCTCGCCCGTGACCTGGGCAAGCACGGGATCCGCGTCAACCTGGTGGCGGCCGGCCCGCTGCGCACGATGGCGGCCAAGAGCATCCCCGGCTTCAAGGAGTTCGAGGACAGCTGGCCGGAGAAGGCGCCGCTCGGCTGGGATCTGGGCGACACCGTGCCCGCGGCCAAGGCCTGCCTGGCGCTGATGTCGGACTGGTTCCCGGCGACCACGGGTGAGATCGTGCACGTCGACGGCGGCGTGCACGCGATCGGCGCCTAGCCGCGTCGCCGCCTGGCGCTCAGGCCGTCCGGTGCCGCCCCACCCGGAGCGGCTCGAACGGCATCGACTCCTCGCCGGCCCGCTTGGCGTACAGCACGCGGACGGCGAGGATCGCCACGATCAGCAGGGCGGTGGTGAGCGCGGTGCCCAGCGTGTCGGACGACCTGGTGGGCGTGACGGGCCGCTCGTCGGGCATCCGCCGCTGAAACTCCTGCATCACCGGGCCGGGCCACAGCAGCTCGACTCGCGGGGCCTCGGGGTCGACCACGGGCGACGGCTGTGGGATCACCGGCTCGTCCGTGTCCGTGGTGCGGGTGCGGTTCTGCGGGGGGCGGACGGGCTCGGTCGGCAGCGGCGCCGCCTTCTTGCCGTTCCGCTCGGCTGGTTTCGGCTTGCCGGTCCGCGCGGGGCGGGGATGCGAGCGTGTGGACGGCTGCTCCGTCTCCTCCGGGGCGGAGATCGCGGACGGGCTCGTGCACTCGGGAGAGGCCACCAGCGGGACGCAGACGTCGTCGAGGGCCTTGGGCAGCAGGCTGTCGGCCGCGGGTTCGTCCGCCGGGGCCGTGGCGCCGGGAGCGGCCTCCTCGGTGTCGTTCACGGCTGTCGCCCCGGCCGCGTCGGAGCCGCCGCTGCGGGGCGCCGGGGGTGCGACGGTGTCGGCGAGCCCGTCCACGACGGTTCCGACGGTGCCCACGGCCTTGCACAGGCCGCCGGTTATCCCACCGAGCAGCCCGCCGTTCCCACAGTCCGCCTGCGCGGTGGCGCCAGCGGAGGTGGCCACGACCATGGGGATCCCGCCGCTCAGCGCCAGCGCCAGCGCACCGGCAGAGATCGCTTTTCGCAATTGTCCCCCTTGCCCATCAACGACGAAGCCTCGCTGACATCCGGGCGCCCCCTCCCGTCACTCATTGACAGTTTTGTGGGGAGGCCGGAGTTTTCCATGTAAAGTTGCGATTCGGTATCGATTAGTGATACGCGAGATGGATTCTCGTTCTGCCTCTACCTCCTATTTGCGTTTTCTGTCGGTTATTCGGCCGGTTCTTCCGGAGCCTCCTGCCGGCCGCAGTCGGCCTCAGTCGGCCGAGACGTCGTCGAGCGCCTCCCGGATCTCCACCGGCAGGGTGAGCTCCTCGGTCTGGAGCACTCCGGCCAGCTGGGCGTGGGTGCGGGCGCCGACGATGGCCGAGGTCACCCCCGGCTGGTCGCGGACCCAGGACAGCGCGACCGACAGCGGTGACACGCCGAGCCCCTCGGCCGCGGTCGTCACCGACTCCACGACCCGGCGGCATCTGTCGTCCAGGTAGGGCTTGACGAAGTCGGCGAAGTGCGGGGTGGCCGCCCGGGAGTCGGCGGGGATGCCGGTGCGGTACTTGCCGGTGAGGACCCCCCTGCCGAGCGGCGACCAGGCGAGCACCCCGGCGCCCACATGCTCGGCGGCCGGCACCAGCTCACGCTCGGCCTCCCTGGCCAGCAACGAGTATTCGACCTGGGCCGCGACGACCGGCACCCGGCCGGGAACGGCCCGCTGGCCCACGGCGGCCGCCGCCAGCTGCCAGCCGGTGTAGTCGCACACCCCGGCGTACGCCGCCCGGCCCGAAGCCACGATGGCGTCCACGGCGGCCAGGGTCTCCTCCAGGGGGACGTCCGGGTCGAAGGCGTGCAGCTGCCACAGATCCACCTCGTTGACCCCGAGACGGGTCAGCGAGGCGTCGATGGCGGCGATCAGATGTTTCCTGGAGGCGTCGCGCGGCCGGCGGCCGGCGGGAGTCAGCACGGCCTTGGTGGAAAGCACCAGCTCCGAGCGTGGCACCGCGTCGCGGATCAGCCGGCCGAGCAGCCTCTCGGCCTCGCCCCCCGTGTAGACGTCCGCCGTGTCGATGAGCGTGCCACCGGCTTCGGCGAACGTGCGAAGCTGCGCCGCGGCCTCCTCGGCTCCGGTGTCACGCCCCCATGTCATCGTCCCCAGTCCAAGGCGGGACACCGATAGGCCGCTCCGGCCCACATAGCGCTGCTCCATGATCCGGCCAGGTTACCGGTCGGGCAGTTAAAAGTAGTGGAGTGAGGCCTGCAAGACTTGGCCACGTGACGACCTTGTTGCTGGCCAGACACGGCCTGACCCACCTCACCGGCCCGGTGCTGGCCGGCTGGACCCCCGACGTCCATCTCAGCGAGGCCGGACAGGCGCAGGCCGCGGCGCTGGCCGCCCGGCTGACGTCGCTGGAACTGGACGCGATCGTCTCCAGTCCCCTGGAGCGCTGCCAGGAGACCGCCCAGGCGATCGCCGACGGACGCCCGGCGGAGGTGCTGACCGACGACCGGTTCGGCGAGTGCCGTTACGGCGAGTGGACGGGCCGCCGGCTCGGCGAGCTCGCCAAGGATCCGCTCTGGCCGGTCGTGCAGACCCACCCGAGCGCCGTGACGTTCCCCGGAGGAGAATCCCTCGCCGCCGTCCAGCACCGGGCGGTGACCGCCGTCAGGGAGTGGAACGAGCGCCTGGGCCCGAAGGCGGTCTATCTCGTCTGCAGCCACGGAGACGTGATCAAGGCCATCGTGGCCGACGCCATGGGCCTCCACCTGGACCAGTTCCAGCGGATAGCGGCCGATCCCGCCTCGCTCACCGCGATCCGCTACACCCCCTTGCGCCCCTTCGTGCTCAGGCTCAACGATCTGGGGGGAGATGTGGCCGGACTGGCGCCTGCGGAGGGTTCGGAGGATGAAGACGGGGGAGAAAACATCACCGGGAGCGATGCCGCAGTCGGCGGCGGAGCCGGGACCACGTAAGGTCGGGCTATGCCGGTCTTCGACTATGACCCACCCGAGAGGTTTGTGGCCGGTGCCGTTGGGCAACCGGGCTCACGAGCCTTCTTCCTGCAGGCCCGAGGACAGGGCCGGTTGACCACCGTGGGGCTGGAGAAATTCCAGGTCGCCGCGCTGGCCGATCGCCTGGACGAGCTCCTCGACGAGGTCCTGCGGCGCAGCGGCGGGACCGCCCAGGTGCCCGCCACCGCCCCGGCCGGCCTGACCGACAACGGCCCGCTCGACGTGCCGATCAGCGAGGACTTCAAAGTCGGCACGATGGCCCTGGCCTGGGACTCCGACACCGCGCAGGTGGTCATCGAGGCCCAGGAGGTCGCCGCGGAGGACGAGGAGTTCGAGCCGCCGGCGTCGGCCGAACCCGCCGTGCTGCGCGTGCACATCAGCCCCGGCGCGGCCAGGGCCTTCACCAAGCGAGCCATGGCCCTCGTCGCGGCGGGGCGTCCGCCCTGCCCATTGTGCGGCCAGCCACTCGACGCCGACGGGCATATATGCGTGCGACTCAATGGTTACCGGGGTGGTAGCGCACCGGGTGAAGGAGGCGAATGAGTGCCGAAAGCGAGCCCACGCTGAGCGCGGCGCCCGCGATGGGGTTGGACGAGGAGACCGCACTGCGTCTGCTCCGTGATGGCCGGCTGGAGGTCGCCGGCCGGCTGGTCGAGGCGAGCAACATGACGCTCTACTGTTCGATCCGGCTCGGCAGGCTCGCTGCGGCCTGCGTCTACAAACCCGTACGCGGCGAGCGCCCGCTCTGGGACTTCCCCGACGGCACCCTGGCCGCCCGTGAGGTGGCCGCCTTCGAGGTCTCCGCGGCGACCGGCTGGCGGATCGTCCCGCCGACCGTCTACCGCGACGGCCCCTTCGGGCCAGGCATGTGCCAGCTCTGGATCGACACCGATCCGGAGGTCGACCTGATGGCGCTGATCCGCAGCCGTCAGCCCCCGTTGCGGCGGATGGCCGTGTTCGACGCCGTCGTCAACAACGCCGACCGCAAGGGGGGCCATCTGCTTCCCCTGACCGACGGCCACATCCACGGCGTCGACCACGGCGTCTCCTTCTCCGCCGAGGACAAGCTCCGCACCGTGCTCTGGCAGTGGCGCGGCAAGCCCCTGTCCCGTGAGGCCATGAACGTGCTCGCCCGCCTCGAGCGCGATCTGGAGCAGGGGCGTCTCGGACGCCGCCTCCGGGAGCTCCTCACTCTGTCCGAGGTCGAGGCCACCTGGTCGCGGGTCCGCCGGCTTCTCGACACCGGCCTGCATCCCCTCCCCTCACAAGACTGGCCCGCAATCCCCTGGCCCCCGATCTGAGGCGGTTTCCGGCGGGGGCGTAGCCTGCCGAGCATGTGCACGGTTGTCGTCAGCATCGATCCGAGCGCCGAGATCCCCCTCATCCTCGTCGGGGTGCGCGATGAGTTCACCCTCCGGCCGTGGACCCTCCCGGCCGAGCACTGGCCCGGTCTGATCGGCGGGCGCGATCTCCAGGGCGGCGGGACCTGGCTGGCCGTCGACCCCGCCGCCAGGCGGGCGGGAGCCCTGCTCAACGGCTGGGGCGTGCTCGCCCCCGAAGAGACTCGCCGGTCCCGGGGCGACCTGCCACTTCGGGCGGCGGCCGAAGGCCGCCTGCCGGATCTGGACCTGACCCGCTACGACCCCTTCCACCTGGTCCTGGCGGATCCCGAGGGTGCTCGCCTGTGGCACTGGAACGGGGACGCGCTGGGGGAGGACGAGCTTCCCCCGGGGACCCACATGATCGTCAACAGTGGGTGGGAGCAGGGCGACGACAACGAGCGGGTCGCGTTCTTCCGCCCCCTGTTCGCCAAGGCGACCCGCCTGCCGGCCCTCGACGCCCCCTGGGGGGAGTGGCGGGAGCTCGCCACCGGCGCGGGCGTGCCCCCCGAGGACCCCCGCACCATGATCGTTGAGCACGAACTGCCCGACGGGCGGGTCTTCGGCTCCCTGTCGGTCACCCTGCTGGCCCTGGCCGCCGGCGGCGTCCGCTACGACTTCACCGACGATCCGCGCGACCCGGCGGCCTTCCGCCGGGTGCTGCCGGAATGATGAACTGGGTCCCGGCGGTTGAGACGAGTGTCCCTTCACCCGCCGCCCCGAGCCGATCGGGGCGGTCTGTCTGCTGGATAGGCTCAATACATGAGATCGTGGTCTGCGCCGAAGGTTCCTCGGCTTCCCGGTGTTGGTGCTCCGCTGCGGCTGTTCGACACCGCCGCCGGAGAGGTCGGTCCCACCCAGCCCGGCCCCACGGCAGGGATGTACGTCTGCGGCATCACGCCCTACGACGCCACCCACCTGGGCCATGCCAACACCTATCTCGCCTTCGACCTGGTCAACCGGGTCTGGCGGGACGCCGGCCATGAGGTCCACTTCACGCAGAACGCCACCGACGTGGACGATCCCCTTCTGGAGCGCGCCGAGCAGACCGGGCAAGACTGGCGGGAGCTGGCCGAGCGTGAGATCGAGCTGTTCCGCACCGACATGGAGGCGCTGCGGATCCTCCCACCGCGCGAATACGTCGGTGTGACCGAGGTGGTCGACCGGGTCGCCGAGCTGATCGAGCTTCTGCAAGACAAGGGCGCCACCTACGACCTCGACGGTGACGTCTACTTCGACGTCGCCGCAGCGCCCAAGTTCGGCGCGGTCTCCGGATACTCCGAGGAGCAGATGCTCGAGCTGTTCGGCCAGCGCGGCGGCGACCCCGAGCGGCCCGGCAAGAAACACCCGCTCGACTGGCTGTTGTGGCGTGCCGAGCGCCCCGGCGAGCCGTCGTGGCCCTCGCGGTTCGGCCCGGGAAGGCCCGGCTGGCACATCGAGTGCACCGCGATCGCGCTGGCCAATCTCGGCAGCGGGTTCGACGTCGCGGGCGGCGGCTCCGACCTGATCTTCCCGCACCATGAGTGCGGCGCTCACGAGGGCCACGTCGCCTGCGGCGAGTGGCCCTTCGCCAAGGCCTACGTGCACGCGGGCATGGTCGCCCTCAACGGCGAGAAGATGTCCAAGTCCAAGGGCAACCTGGTCTTCGTCTCCCGGCTGCGCAGGGAAACCGACCCGATGGCCATCCGGCTGGCCCTGCTGGCGCACCACTACCGCAGCGACTGGGAGTGGACGGCCGACCAGCTGGCCTCCGCCGAGGTACGGCTGGCCCGCTGGCGCTCGGCCGTGGCCCTGCCGGCCGGCCCCGAAGCGGAGAGCGTGCTCACCGGGTTGCGCAGCCGTATGGCCGATGACCTGGACGCGCCCGGAGCACTCGCGCTCGTCGACGCCTGGGCCGAACGGGCGCTGGCCGCTGCCGGCACGGATCCCGAGGCTCCCGCACTCGTCAGAGACGTCGTGGACGCGCTGCTGGGCGTCGAGCTCTGAAGGTCGCCCCCCGGGCCGGAAGACGGTTTGCGGCGCTCGCCTCCGGCCGTCGCCGGCTCGGGGCGAGCGCCGAGGCGGCCTCGCGATGTCTGATCCCGCCGGGACCGGTTGATCGGCGGCGAGTGTCGAGGCGGCCTTGCGATGTCTGGTCTGCCGGGACCGGCTGACCGGCGGCGAGCGCCGAAGGACTTCCCGTGGGATCCGGCCGGATCCGGCGACCGGTCGGTGACGCGGAAAGGCCGGTGGCACAAAAAATCTGGGCCCGCACCGCGGAAGCGGTGCGGGCCCAGACGAAGCCTTAGATCAGATCAGATCAGAGGACCTGGACCTGGTCGGCCTGCGGGCCCTTCTGGCCCTGCGTGGTGGTGAAACTGACACGCTGGTTCTCCTCCAGGGTGCGGTAACCGCCGGAGTTGATCGCCGAGTAGTGCACGAAGACATCGGCGCTGCCGTCATCCGGCGCGATGAATCCGAAGCCCTTTTCGGCGTTGAACCACTTAACAGTGCCCTCAGACAAAACTACTTCTCCTCATTGGGAGCCTCACCGAACCGTCAGGTCGACGATTCGGGGCTGCGTTGCGGACCCTACCATGCATCCGCGGAAACCATCCGGAGAAACTGTAACGCCCGCTGTCGGCGGTCTTCCTGTATGCGCTTGAGATGACAAGCGCTATCGAGAACTACGACTGCAACCCTCAAAGCCTACAGGTCGCAGGCGCGGTGGGCAAATTCCGGCCCGGCGAGTCGGTGTCGTGGACGTTTTCGGCGGCGCCCCGGTGTGGGGGCGGCCTTAACCCCCGAAGGCGGGCCGGATTCGGAGCAGAGCGGGATTCGGAGGCGGGCGGGAATTCACGAGGGGACGGACTGGAAGAAGCGCTCGCGTTCGGCGGCCGGAAGGCGGTCGACGAACAGGACACCGTCCAGGTGATCGGCCTCATGCTGGAGGACCCGCGCGAGCATCCCCAGGGCGCGGATGGTGACGGGTTTGCCGAACATGTCGCGGCCACGGGCGGTGACCATGTAGGAGCGTTCCAGCGGCCACCACAGGCCCGGGGCGGACAGGCAGGCCTCGTCGGCCACGATCCTTCGCTCCGAGGGCTCCAGGCGCGGGTTGATCAGATGGCCTGACCTGCCGTCGAGCTCGTAGGTGAGGACGCGTAGCGGGACGCCGATCTGGGGGGCGGCCAGGCCCGCGCGACCGGTTCCGGCGCGCATGGTGGCCTGCAGGGATTTGACCAGGCCGCGCAGCTCCCGGTCGAAGACGGTCACGGGTTCGGCTACGGTGCGTAGCGCTGGATCTGCGAACGGTCGGATCGGCTGGACGGCCACGCGCACTCCCCGAGGCGACGAACTGACATGCAGACGATGCCCATTGTGGCATTTCCTCAATCGTGACCGGCGGAATCATCATGTTTCCGGCACATTGCGTGCGTGCGACCTGTGCATTGCATATTTCGGAGGTTAGTCACATGTAACCCGCGCACCATCACACAGCGTAAATGTGCGTAACGCCCTCCTCTTATGTTCTCGGAAGAAATCCCCCTCTCCGGAACGCAGGAGGAACGATGGCGAAGCGCTGGATCAGCGAGTGGCGGCCCGACGACCCGGGCTTCTGGGAGAGCAAGGGCAGGAAGGTCGCCCGACGGAACCTGATCTTCTCGGTCTTCGCCGAGCATCTCGGCTTCACGTTGTGGACGGTGTGGAGCATCGTGGCCGTGCAACTCGGCTCCTACAGGTTCTCCACCGACCAGCTCTTCTGGATGGTCTCGCTGCCCAATCTGGTCGGTTCGGCGCTGCGCATCCCCTACACCTTCGCCCCTGCCAGGTTCGGCGGCCGCAACTTCACCGTGGTCAGCGCGCTGCTCCTGCTCGTTCCCGCCGTGCTGCTGGCCGTCGCGGTCGGTGATCCGGACACTCCGTACTGGGCGTTCCTGCTGATCGCGGCCACCGCGGGCCTGGGCGGCGGCAACTTCGCCTCCAGCATGGCCAACATCACCTATTTCTACCCCCAGTCCAGGCAGGGGGCGGCGCTCGGCCTCAACGCGGCCGGAGGCAACATCGGCGTCAGCTCCGTCCAGCTCGTCATGCCGCTGGTGATCGGTGCCTTCGGGCTGGCCGCCGCCGGGCTGTTCTGGGTCCCCTTCATCGTGGCCGCCGCGGCCGGCGCCTACTTCTTCATGGACAACCTGACCTCCGCCAAGGCCAGCCCCGCAGACCAGCTGAAGATCGCCGGGCGAGCCCAGACCTGGATCATGTCGCTCCTCTACATCGGCACCTTCGGCTCCTTCATCGGCTATTCCACCGCGTTCCCGCTGCTCATCAAGAGTCAGTTCCCCGAGCAGGCCTCACTGGTCGGGCTGGCTTTCATCGGCCCGCTTCTCGGCTCGCTGATCCGCCCGGTCGGAGGCTGGCTGTCCGACCGGCTCGGCGGGGCCAGGGTGACGCTCGTCAACTTCGGCGCCATGGCGGGCGCGGCGGCACTGGTCTGGCAGGGCGTGGCCCAGCACGGCTTCGGACTCTTCTTCGGCGCCTACCTGCTCCTGGTCGCCACCACCGGCATCGGCAACGGCTCCACCTACCGGATGATCCCCGCCATCTTCCGGGCCAAGGCCACCGCGGGAGTCGCCCCCGGCACACCCGCCTACGACACCGCCCTGGCCGTCGGCAAGCGCGACGCCTCCGCCGCCGTCGGGATCATCTCCGCGATCGGCGCGTTCGGCGGCTTCTTCATCAACCGGGGGTTCGGTAGTTCCATCGCCGCGACCGGAGGCGCGGGCGCCGCACTGGCCGCCTTCGCCGGGTTCTACGCGATGTGCGCGCTGGTGACGTGGGCCTGTTACCTGCGATCCGCCGGTCCGGTGCCGAGTCTGGCGGCCGCCCGCATCTGAACCGTTCACACCCGGCTCATCGCGAATGTGAACGTCGTTAGCGGCTTGTAGCACATCGGTAACAGAGGGGACCCAGCGGTGAAACCGCCTGAAAGCACCATCGGACCTATGCCGATCTCACTTTCCACCCGAACGCCTGTGAAGGCGGAGACGGCGACGCACTGCCCCTACTGCGCGCTGCAGTGCGGTATGAACGTCGCCGTCGGAGAGACGGTCGTCATCACGCCGAGAGAGGACATCCCCGCCAACGCGGGCGGTCTCTGCCAGAAGGGCTGGACCGCCGGTGAGCTGCTGATCGGTGGGAACCGCCTCACCACACCGCTCCTGTACGGCGAGCCGGTCGGCTGGGACGAGGCGCTCGACTTCGTCGCCGCCCGCGTCCGCGCGATACAGGAAGAGCACGGCCCCAACGGTGTGGCCGTGTTCGGCGGCGGTGGACTCACCAACGAGAAGGCCTACCAGCTCGGCAAGTTCGCCCGGATGGTGCTGGGAACCAGCCAGATCGACTACAACGGTAGATTCTGCATGTCCTCGGCCGCCGCGGCGGCCAACCGCGCCTTCGGCATGGACCGCGGCCTGCCCTTTCCCATCACCGACCTCGCCGAAGCCGACGCGGTCCTGATCGCGGGTGGCAACGTGGCCGAGACCATGCCGCCGTTCGTCCGCCACCTCACCGCGATGCGTGACAGGGGCGGCCGGCTGATCGTCATCGACCCGAGGGCCACTCCGACCGCGCGGCAGGCCGACCTTCACCTTCAACCGACTCCCGGCACCGATCTGGCGCTGGCCCTGGGCCTGCTGCACATCGTGATCGCCGAGGGGCACGTGGACGAGGACTACGTGGCCGGCCGTACCAACGGTTTCGACCGCGTCCGCACCTCCGTCGCCGCCTGGTGGCCCGAGCGGGTGGAGCGGATCACCGGCGTGCCGGCCGCGCAGATGCGCCTGGCGGCGGCGATCCTCGCGGACGCGGGCCGCGCGGTGATCCTCACCGGGCGGGGCGCCGAGCAGCACGCCAAGGGCACCGACACGGTGACCGCGTTCATCAACCTCGCGCTCGCGCTCGGACTGCCGGGTAGGGAGGGGTCCGGCTACGGCTGCGTCACCGGGCAGGGCAACGGTCAGGGAGGCCGTGAGCACGGGCAGAAAGCCGACCAGCTTCCCGGGTACCGCAGGATCGACGATCCCGCCGCACGCGCCCACGTGGCCGCCGTGTGGGGGATCGAACCGGACACCCTGCCGGGGCCGGGACGCTCCGCCTACGAGCTGCTGGACGCCCTCGGCACCGCCGACGGCCCACGGGCGCTGCTGCTGTTCGGCTCCAACCCGGTGATCTCCGCGCCCCGGGCCGGGCACATCACCGAGCGGCTCCGCTCCCTGGACCTGCTCGTGGTCTCCGACCTCGTCATGTCGGAGACGGCCGCGCTGGCCGACGTGGTCTTTCCCACCACCCAGTGGGCCGAGGAGAGCGGCACGATGACCAATCTCGAGGGCCGGGTGCTGCTGCGCCGCCAGGCCGCCGCTCCGCCCTCGGGAGTGCGCAGCGACCTCGAGATCCTCCGCGGCCTCGCCGTACGGCTGCGCGGAGCCGAGGGGTTCCCGACCGACCCGCGTGAGGTGTTCGACGAGCTGCGGCGTGCCTCGGCCGGCGGGATCGCCGACTACGCGGGCATCACCTACGAGCGGATCGCCGCCGAGACCGGCGTCTTCTGGCCCTGCCCGTCGGAGGAGCATCCCGGCACCCCCCGGCCGTTCCTGGACCGCTTCGCCACTCCCGACGGCCGCGCCAGGTTCGTGCCCGTCGAGCACCGCCCGCCCGAGGAGGACATCGACCGTGACTATCCCCTGTACCTGACGACCGGCAGGGTGCTCGCGCACTACCAGAGCGGCGCCCAGACCCGGCGGATCGACGCCTTGAACGCGGCCGTCCCGGAGGTCTTCGTCGAGCTCCACCCCGATCTCGCCGAGCGCCTGGGAGTGACGCCGGGTGAGCGGTTACGGGTGGTCGGACGCCGGGGCGCGGCCGAGGGCGTGGCGAAGGTCAATCCGGCGATCCGGCCGGACACCGTGTTCATGCCCTTCCACTGGGCCGGAGCCAACATGCTGACCAACCCCGCGCTCGATCCCGTGTCGCGGATGCCGGAGTTCAAAGTCTGCGCAGTGAAGCTGGAGCGTGTCGGATGACCCGGCTGGTGGTCGTGGGGAACGGAATGGCGGGCGCCCGCCTCGTCAGCGAGGTCCGCGCCCGGGACAGGCACGTCAGGGTGACCGTGTTCGGCGCCGAGACGTGGCAGCCCTACAACCGGGTGCTGCTGTCGAACGTGGTGGCCGGGACGATGATGCCGGACCAGGTGCGGCTGCTGGACCCGGCCTGGTACGCCGATCACTCGGTGACGGCCGTGCTCGGCGTCGAGGTGACCGCGATCGACCGGGAGATCCAGGCCGTGCTCACCGCCGACGGCAGGCGTGAGCCGTACGACGTCCTGGTGCTGGCCACCGGCAGCGAGGCGGTGGTGCCGCCGGTGCCCGGAGCCGATCGGGCCGTGCCGTTCCGGACGCTGGACGACTGCCGGGCGATCCTCACCGCGGCCGGCGCGGCGCGGCGCGCGGTGGTGGTCGGCGGCGGCCTGCTCGGCATCGAGGCGGCCCGCGGCCTGGCCGGGCGCGAGTTGCCGGTCACGCTGCTCCATCTGGCCGGGCACCTGATGGATCGCCAGCTCGACGCCGAGGCCGGGCTGGTGCTGGAGGAGACCCTCGCGGAGCTGGGCGTGCAGGTGAGGACCGGCGTGGTCGTGGAGGAGATCCTCCACGACGGCGTACGGCTCGCGGAGGACGAGACGATCGAGGCCGATCTGGTGGTGCTCGCCTGCGGGGTGCGCCCGGTGACGGGATTGGCCAGGGACGCGGGTCTGGAGGTGGCGCGCGGCGTCGTCGTCGACGACGAGATGCGGACCGACGACCCGTCGATCTTCGCGATCGGTGAGTGCGCCCAGCACGACGGCACGGTCTACGGCCTGGTCGCCCCCGCCTGGGAGCAGGCCGCGGTGGTCGCCGACCTCGTGACCGGGACGGACAAGACCTCCCGATACCGGGGGTCGCGGCTGGTGACCCGGCTGAAGGCGAAGGGCGTGGAGCTGGCGGCGATGGGCGAGACCCAGCTGACCGAGGACAAGGCCGAAGTCGTGCGCTTCAGCCATCGGGCCCGGGGCACCTACCGCAAGCTCGTCATCCGTGACGGCCGCCTGGTCGGCGCGATCCTCCTGGGGGAGACGGCCGCGGTGGGCACCCTCACCCAGATGTTCGACCGCGGCGCCCCGGTCCCCGGCGACCCGGCCGGACTGCTGTTTCCCGCACTTTCCGGCAGCGCGGTCGCCGAGAGCCCGGTCCGGATACCGGACGCGGCGAAGATCTGCCAGTGCAACAACGTGACCAAGGGTCAGATCCGGGCGTGCTGGGAATCCGGCGCCCGGGACGTCGAGGCGGTGGCCGCGGCCACACGCGCCATGACCGGCTGCGGCGGCTGCCGTGACGCGGTCGAGGGCATCGTCGGCTGGCTGTGCGAGCAGGAAGGCATCTCGGTATGACAAAGCGGCGAGCTGACGCGGTGAGCGGAGCGTCTCGTGAGGAACGAGCGGGCCGCGGAGTGAATGAGGAAGCGAGCGCGACCATGTCACGGCTTGTGGTGGTGGGGCATGGGCCGACGTCCAGCCGGCTGGTCGAGGCACTGATCGCCAAGGGGTTCGACGGCAGGATCACGGTGCTGGGGGAGGAGCCCAGGGCCGCCTACGACAGGGTGGCGCTGACCTCCTATCTCACCGGTAAGAGCGCCGAGGACCTGACCTACCCGGTGCCGGAGGGGATCGTGCTGCGGCTGGCCTCCAGGGTCACCGGGATCGACAGGGCCAACCGGAGCGTGACGACCGCCGACGGTCACGTGGAGCCGTACGACGTGCTGGTGCTGGCCACCGGATCCAGCCCGTTCGTGCCCCCGGTGCCCGGCAGGGAGCTGGACGGCTGTTTCGTCTACCGGACGATCGATGACCTGGACGCGATCAGGGAGGCCGCCGAGCGCGCCGGCAGCGGTGTCGTCATCGGTGGCGGCCTGCTGGGGTTGGAGGCCGCCGACGCGCTGCGCGGGCTGGGCCTGGCGACCCATGTCGTGGAGATGGGCGGCTGGCTCATGCCCCGGCAGGTGGACGAGGGCGGTGGCTCCGTCCTGCGGGGGCACATCGAGGCCCTCGGCCTGAACGTGCACACCGAGGCGGGCGCGAAGGAGATCGTCGCCGGGCCGGACGGCCGGGTCGCGGGTCTGGTCAAACCGGATGGGGAGACGATCGAGGCGCAGATCGTGGTCTTCTCCGCGGGCGTCAGGCCGCGCGACGAGCTGGCCAGGCAGGCGGGGCTGGAGGTCGGGGAACGCGGCGGCATCGTCGTGGACGACGGGATGCGCACCAGCGATCCGGCGATCTACGCGGTGGGGGAGTGCGCCCTGCACGACGGCATGGTCTACGGGCTGGTCGGGCCGTGTTTCACGATGGCCGAGGTCGCCGCGGACCGCATCCTCGGCGGCCGGGCCGCCTTCGCCCGCGCGGACCTGTCCACCAAGCTCAAGCTGCTCGGCGTGGAGGTCGCCCAGTTCGGCGCCATGACCGGTGCACTGGATGTAACCTTCATGGACCCGGTGGGCGGGGTCTACCAGAGGCTGTTCGTCAGCGACGACGCCCGCACCCTGCTCGGCGGGATCTGCGTCGGTGACGCCACGCCGTACAACACCCTCAAGCCCTTCGTCGGCCGGGATCTGCCGGGCGCGCCCAGCGAGCTGCTGTTCACCGGGGGCCCGGTGAGCACCGACCTGCCCGACGACGCGCAGGTCTGCTCCTGCAACAACGTCACCAAGGGGCAGGTGTGCGCGGCCATCGTGGACAAGGGCCTCACCGACGTGGCCGGGATCAAGGACTGCACGCGTGCCGGCACCACCTGCGGCAGCTGCGTCCCGATGCTCAAGCAGATCCTGGTCAAGTCGGGTGTCGAGGTCTCCAAGGCGCTGTGCGAGCACTTCACCTACAGCCGGGCCGAGCTGTTCGACATCGTCCGGGTGCGCGGTATCACGACGTTCTCCCAGCTCATCACCGAGCACGGCAGCGGGCGCGGCTGCGACGTGTGCAAGCCCGTCGTCGCCTCGATCCTGGCCTCACTCGGCAACGGGCACATCCTGGACGGCGAGCAGGCCGCGTTGCAGGACACCAACGACCACTTCCTGGCCAACATCCAGCGCAACGGCACCTACTCGGTGGTGCCGCGCATCCCGGGCGGGGAGATCACACCCGACAAGCTGATCGTGATCGGCGAGGTGGCCCGCGACTTCGGCCTCTACACCAAGATCACCGGTGGGCAGCGGATCGACCTGTTCGGGGCGCGGGTGGAACAGCTCCCGCTGATCTGGAAGCGGCTGGTGGACGCCGGTTTCGAGTCCGGCCACGCCTACGGCAAGGCGCTGCGCACGGTGAAGTCCTGCGTGGGCTCCACCTGGTGCCGGTACGGCGTGCAGGACGCCGTCGGCCTGGCCATCTCCCTGGAGTTGCGCTATCGGGGGCTGCGCTCGCCGCACAAGCTGAAGTCGGCCGTCTCCGGCTGCGCCCGCGAGTGCGCCGAGGCCCGGGGCAAGGACTTCGGCGTCATCGCCACCGAGCAGGGCTGGAACCTCTACGTCGGCGGCAACGGCGGGTTCACCCCGCGGCACGCCGACCTGTTCGCCGCGGATCTGAGCACCGACGAGCTGATCCGGACCATCGACCGGTTCCTGATGTTCTACGTCCGTACGGCCGATCGCCTGCAGCGCACCTCGGCCTGGCTCGAGGCGCATGGCCTCGACTACGTCAAGCAGGTGGTCCTGGAGGACTCGCTCGGGATCTGCGCCGATCTGGACGCCCAGATGCAACGGCACGTGGCCGGCTACGCCGACGAGTGGCGCGCCACCATCGAGGACCCCGACAAGCTGCGGCGCTTCGTCTCCTTCGTCAACGCCCCGGAGACCCCGGACCCGTCGATCTCCTTCACGGCCGAACGTGACCAGATCAAGCCGGTCCTCATCCCGCTGGAGGCGATCCGCTCCTGACGCCCCGCTCGGGGCCGGGACCGCCCGGCCACCGGCACACCCGACTCCACCGCACACCCGACTCCACCGGCGACCGTCGGCGACAACCGAACGAAAAACGGAAGGGGGCTCGCCCCGATGACCATCCTCAGCCAGCACACCGAGACGACCAGCTGGATCCCGGTCTGCGCCTACACCGACCTGCTGCCCGAGCGCGGTGCCTGCGCGCTCGTCGGCCGCCATCAGATCGCACTGTTCCGGACCTTCGACGGTGAGCTGTTCGCCGTCGGCAACCAGGATCCGTTCAGCGGCGTCCAGGTCCTCTCCCGGGGGATCGTGGGCACCAGAGCAGGCGAGCCCAGCGTCGCCTCGCCCATGCACAAGCAGGTGTTCTCACTGGTCACCGGCGTGTGCATGGACGACCCGGCGATAGCCGTACCGATCTATCCGATCCGTGTCATCGACGGCACGGTGGAGGTGAACGCCAGTTGACCCCGAACCGGGATCGACGCGGCGAGCGAGGGAGTGGTGAAGGACAGATGAGCCCGCAGAGAGCTCGACGTGATGAGCGGAGCGGCCGACGAGGGACGAGCCGCCCGCGGGGCGGACGGGGAGAGGTGGACGGCCGATGAGCATCGCCTCCCTGGACGACGCCGTGGTCTCTCCCGAGACCGCGCCCGACGCGCTGGCCGGGTTCACGATCGGGGTGACCGCGACCCGGCGGCGTGAGGAGTTCTGCGCGCTGCTGGAGCGCCGGGGCGCGAGAGTGGTGCGCGCCCCGGCGATCCGGCTGGTCCCGCTGGCCGAGGACGCCGACCTGCTGGCCGCCACCCGGGCCAGCCTGGCGGGACCGATCGACGATGTGGTGGTCACCACCGGGGTCGGGTTCCGGGGCTGGATGGCCGCCGCCGAGGGCTGGGGGCTGTCGGGCGACCTGGCGGCGCATCTGACCGCCGCCCGGCTGCTGACCCGCGGGCCCAAGGCGCGCGGCGCGGTCCGGGCCGCCGGGCTGAACGACCACTGGACGCCGCCCACCGAGTCGTGCGAGGAGGTCAAGCAATACCTCCTCGCCCAGAACCTGCGCGGTCGCCGCATCGCCGTGCAACTGCACGGCGAGCCGCTGACCGGGTTCGTGGCCTCGCTACGTGAGGCGGGGGCCGAGGTCATCGAGGTGCCGGTCTACCGGTGGCTGCCCTACCGTGACGCTTCGCCGCTGCGTCGTCTGATCAGCCAGGCGATCTCCGGCGCGGTGGACGCGGTGGCCTTCACCAGCGCCCCGGCGGTGCTGGCCATGCTGGGCGCGGCCCGCGCCGAGGGGTTGGAGGACGCGCTGGTCGCGGCCTTCGCCGGGCCGGTCGTCGCGGCCTGCGTGGGTCCGGTCACGGCGGGGCCGCTGCAGGCGCGGGGGGTGCCCGTCGTGCAGCCCGAGCGCTCCCGCCTCGGAGCGCTGGCCCGCACGCTCGCCCGGCACCTGCCCGAGCACGGGGTCACCCGTCTGGTCGCGGGCGGTCACCGGCTGGAGATCCGCGGTCACGCCGTGGGCGTGGACGGCGAACTCAGGCCGCTGCCGCCCGCGCCGATGGCGGTGCTCAAGCGCCTGGCCGACAAGCCGGGCCACGTGGTGGCCCGCTCCGAGTTGCGGACCGTGCTCCCCGGAGGACCGTCCCGCGACTCGGCGGAGCACGCCGTCGAGATGGCCGTCACCCGCCTGCGCCGCGCCCTCGGCCCCTCCGGGATCGTCGAGACCGTCGTCAAGCGCGGCTATCGCCTGGCCTGTGAACGCGACGAGGTCGCGTGAGGGGGCACGACCGGCACGGCACGCCGCCGGGCGCGCGCAGGCCGCCCGGCCGGGAGGGAACGTGACGACGCTGGTCATCGCCGGTCACGGGACCCGCAGCCCGCGGGGAGAGGAGACACTGGCCGGACTGCGGGATCTCGTACGGCGGGCGCGCCCGGGCAGCCGGGTCGAACAGGCCTTCCTGGAGATCAGCTCCCCCCTGCTGGCCGACGTGCTCCCCGGGCTCACCGGGCCGGTGGTCGTGGTCCCGCTGCTGCTGGCGGGTGGCTACCACGTTCACATCGACCTGCCGGCGGTGATCGCCGGGACCCGGCCCGACGCGACGGTGGTGGCCCCGCTCGGACCGGATCCGCTGCTGACGGCCATCCTGGCCAGGCGCCTGGCGAGCGCCGGGCTGCGGCCCACCGACTCGGTGGTCCTGGGCGCGGCGGGGTCGTCCGACCCGGCCGCGCTGGCCGACGTCCGAGCCGCGGCCCGGCTGCTGTCGGTACGGCTGGCCCGTCCGGTCACGGCGGCCTTCGCCGCCACGGGCGCCCCCTCCGTCGGGGACGTCCTGGAGCGACTGCGGTCCGGCCCCGTGACCCGGGTCGCGGTGGCCTCCTACCTGCTGGCCCCAGGCTTCTTCCAGAGCCGTCTGGAGGGTTGTGGCGCGGACCTGGTCAGCGCCCCGCTGGGCGTGGACGCCGACCTGGCCGCGCTGGTGTGGGCCCGCTTCGATCAGGCCCGCTGGAGATCCAGCCGCAGCTCGCGGATGATCTCCTCGGCGCTGTCGTCCCGGGAGGGCAGGAAGTCGGCGCCGACGAACATCTCGTAGTAGGCGTGGCGGAAGCATCCGGCCAGCAGCAGCCGGGCACTGGCCAGGGGGTCCACCTCGGGGCAGATCCGTCCCGCCCGCTGTTCGGCGGCCAGATACTCGGTCAACGGGACGACCTCCGACATCGGCCCCAGCTCGCTGTCGCGCATCGCCTCGCGGAAGCGGACGGTGACCGAGGGGGAGGTGAAGGCGGGCAACGCCGCCGACTGGACCTCGGAGTAGTAGTCGATGCCGGCCCGCGCGATGGGCAGCAGGTTGTCGCTGACCCGCCCCTTGCCGACCAGGTGCATCAGATCGTCGAGGATGCGGAGCCAGACCGGAAGCCGGTCCTGGAGCAGGGCGAGGAACATGTCGACCGCCTGCCCGGGTTGTCCGGAGGAGCCTCGCAGGTGCGCGTGCGAGGAGATGTCCCCGCCATCGTCACGTTTCATGTATAGGGCCATCTCCAGGACGCGTCGTCGCGTCTCCTGAGCCTTCTGATAGGGGTCGAGCTGTGGAGTCGCCATGGGTGCCCTAACGTGCGCAGTCACATGGACAATGTGCGGCATGGTGATGGCGCTGTTCACCGATGTTTACAGAGCCGTGTTTCTCCTGGTTGTGCAATCGTTGCCGGCCGGCCTGCCAACTCGGTGCGACCCGGGCGAACCGGCTGGGCGCCGGTCGCCGCCCGGAACCGGCCGGGCCGTGCGGTGGATGTCTCGGGGTGTCTCGGGTGTCTGTCAGCCGTCGCCGTCGCGGTCGCGGCGGCGCAGATAACGCTCGAACTCCGCGGCGATGGCGTCACCGCTCGCCTCGGGCAGCTCGGCGGCGTCCTTGCGCTCCTCCAGTTCCTTGACGTATTCGGCCACCTCGCTGTCCTGCGACGCCAGCTCGTCCACGCCGTGCTCCCAGGCCCGTGACTCCTCGGCCAGGGCGCCCAGCGGCATCGGGATGTCGAGGAGGTCCTCCATCCGGCTGAGCAGCGCCAGGGTGGCCTTGGGGTTGGGCGGCTGGGCGACGTAGTGCGGCACCGACGCCCACAGCGAGACCGCGTGGATCCCGGCGGTCCCGAGGGCGTGCTGGAGGACGCCGACGATGCCGGTCGGCCCCTCGTAGCGGCTCAGCTCCAGGTTGATCGCCCGGGCCAGGCCCTCGTCGGTCGCCGAGCCGACGATCGGCACGGGGCGGGTGTGGGGGGAGTCGTTGAGGAGCGCGCCGAGCAGCACCGCCAGCTCCACCCCCAGCTCGCGGCAGACCACGATGATCTCCTCGCAGAAGGCGCGCCATCGCATGTTGGGCTCGATTCCGCGCAGCAGCACCACGTCGCGGTCGACGCCCGGCGGCCGGGCCACCGACAGTTTGGTGGTCGGCCAGGTGATGGAGCGGGTCAGCCCCTCACCCATCTCGACGATGGGACGGGTGACCTGGAAGTCGTAATAGTCCTCCGGATCGATGGAGACCAGCGGGGTGGCCTTCCACTCGTCCTCAAGGTGTGCGATCACTCCGCTCGAGGCCTCGCCCGCGTCGTTCCACCCCTCGAACGCGGCGATCAGCACCGGGTCGACGAGCTCGGGTAGACCTTCGAGTTCGATCACGCGCCGCCTCCTTCTCGCCTCGCCTTACTATCCGGCTAAGCCTATGCGGTGAGGGGGCCTTCACGTCACCTACCCGAGGTGGTGTGAACGATGAGGACGTCACAGCCCGCCCGCTGCGACACGCTCGAGGGCACCGAGCCCAGCAGCCGGCCGGCGAGGCTGTTGAGCCCCCGGTTGCCGACGACCAGCAGGTCGGCCCCGTGCCTGTCGGCGAGGGAGACCAGGACGTCGACGGCGTCGCCCTCCTCGGCGGCCAGCTCGATCGTGCGGGCGCCGGCGGCCACCGCGTGCTCCCGGGCGGCGCGCAGGGCGTCGTCGGCGGGGGTGGAACCGCTCACCTTGTACGACAGCTCGCCCAGGACGTCGGACGCCGCGCTGCGCTCGCGCTCGCGCATGGGAACGTAGGCGCAGGCCAGGACCAGGGTGGCACCGGTCGCGGCGGCGAGGGAGGCGGCCGAGGCGACCGCGCGGAAGGAGGAGGGGGAGCCGTCTGTGCCGACGAGAACGGTGCGGTAGGACGCCATGGAGGGCCTCGCAGAGGTAATTGGACTAATAGTGCAATTGCCATCAAGAACGATAACGCCTCGGCGGTTCCCAGTAAGCTTTGCCCCATGATTAGCAGACCGTCTTTCCGTGAAGTCCTGGCCGAGCGCGTGATGGTCGCCGACGGGGCCATGGGGACGATGCTGCAGGCGCACGACGTCACCCTCGACGACTTCGAGGGCCACGAGGGCTGCAACGAGGTGCTCAACGCCACCCGCCCCGACATCGTGCGGGCCGTGCACGACGCCTACTTCGAGGTGGGCGTCGACTGCGTCGAGACCAACACCTTCGGGGCGAACCTCGCCGCCCTCGGCGAGTACGACATCTCCGAGCGGACCTACGAGCTGTCGGAGGCCGGCGCCCGGGTCGCCCGCCAGGCGGCCGACCACTGGTCCACCCCTGACCATCCCCGATACGTGCTCGGCTCGATCGGTCCCGGCACCAAGCTTCCCACCCTCGGGCACAAGCCGTACGGCGTGCTGCGTGACGCCTACTACGACAACGCCGCCGGGCTCATCGCCGGCGGCGCCGACGCCCTGATCATCGAGACCTGCCAGGACCTGCTCCAGGTCAAGGCCGCCGTCATCGGGGCCAGGCGGGCCATCGCCGACTCCGGCCGCGACGTGCCGGTCATCGCCCAGGTCACCGTGGAGACCAACGGCGCGATGCTGCTGGGCTCGGAGATCGGCGCGGCGCTTACCGCGATCGAGCCGCTCGGCGTCGACGTCATCGGCCTCAACTGCGCCACCGGCCCCGCCGAGATGAGCGAGCACCTTCGCTACCTGTCGCGGCACGCCCGGCTGCAGCTGTCCTGCATGCCCAACGCCGGTCTGCCTCAGCTGACCGCCGACGGCGCCTACTACCCTCTCACCCCGGACGAGCTCGCCGACGCCCACGAGAACTTCACCCGCTCCTTCGGCCTGTCCCTGGTCGGCGGCTGCTGCGGCACCACTCCCGAGCACCTGCGCAAGGTGGTGGAGCGGGTGCGCGGCGACGAGCACGCCGCCCGCCGCCCGCGCCCCGAGGCCGGGGCGTCCTCGCTCTACCAGCACGTGCCGTTCCGTCAGGACACCTCCTACCTGGCGATCGGCGAGCGGACCAATGCCAACGGCTCCAAGGCCTTCCGCGAGGCGATGCTCGCCGAGAACTGGGAGGAGTGCCTGGAGATCGCCCGGGCCCAGGCCCGTGACGGCGCGCACATGCTCGACCTCTGCATCGACTACGTGGGCCGCGACGGCGTCAAGGACATGAAGGAGTTGGCGTTCCGCTTCGCCACCGCCTCCACGCTGCCGATCGTGCTCGACTCCACCGAGCCCGCCGTGCTGGAGGCCGGCCTGGAGATGATCGGCGGCCGGGCGATCATCAACTCGGTCAACTACGAGGACGGCGACGGCCCCGACTCGCGCTTCACCAAGATCATGAAGCTGGTCCGGGCGCACGGCGCGGCCGTCATGGCGCTGACCATCGACGAGGAGGGCCAGGCCCGCACCGCCGAGTGGAAGCTCAGGGTCGCCACCCGCATCATCGAGGACCTGACGACCAACTGGGGGATGCACGTCGAGGACATCCTCATCGACACCCTCACCTTCCCCATCGCCACCGGCCAGGAGGAGACCCGCCGCGACGGTCTGGAGACGATCGAGGCGATCCGCGAGCTCAAGAGGCGCTATCCGGGCGTGCAGACGGTGCTGGGCCTGTCCAACATCTCCTTCGGCCTCAACCCCGCCGCGCGCATCGTCCTCAACAGCGTCTTCCTCAACGAGTGCGTCAACGCGGGCCTCGACGCGGCCATCGTGCACGCCTCCAAGATCCTGCCGATGGCGCGCATCCCCGACGAGCAGCGCCAGGTGGCCCTGGACATGGTCTACGACCGGCGCCGGGAGGGCTACGACCCGCTGCAGCGGTTCATGGAGCTGTTCGAGGGCGTGGACGCCGCCTCGGTCAAGGCCGACCGGGCCGCCGAGCTGCTCGGCCTGCCGCTGTGGGAGCGGCTCAAGCGCCGCATCGTCGACGGCGAGCGCAAGGGCTTGGAGGCCGACCTCGACGAGGCGCTGGCCCAGCGCCCCGCCCTGGAGATCGTCAACGACGTGCTCCTCGACGGCATGAAGACCGTCGGCGAGCTGTTCGGCTCCGGCCAGATGCAGCTGCCGTTCGTGCTCCAGTCGGCGGAGGTCATGAAGACCTCCGTGGCCTATCTGGAGCCGCACATGGACCGGGTCGAGGGCGAGAACAAGGGCCGCATCGTGCTGGCCACCGTCAAGGGCGACGTGCACGACATCGGCAAGAACCTGGTCGACATCATCCTGTCCAACAACGGCTACGAGGTCGTCAACCTCGGCATCAAGCAGCCGGTGTCGGCGATCCTGGAGGCGGCCGAGGAGAAGAACGTCGACGTCATCGGCATGTCCGGGCTGCTGGTGAAGTCCACGGTCATCATGAAGGAGAACCTCGAGGAGATGAACTCCCGGGGGATCTCCCAGCGGTTCCCGGTGCTGCTCGGCGGCGCCGCCCTGACCCGCGCCTACGTGGAGCAGGACCTCGCCGAGCTGTTCCAGGGCGACGTCCGCTACGCCCGGGACGCCTTCGAGGGCCTGCGGCTGATGGACGCCTTCATGGCGGTCAAGCGCGGCGAGGCCGGCGCGAGCCTGCCGCCGCTGCGCGAACGGCGGGTCAAGACCGGGGCGACCCTGGTGCGCACCCCCGAGGCGGAGCTTCCGGCCCGCTCCGACGTGACCGCTGGCAACCCCGTCCCGACGGCGCCCTTCCTCGGTGACCGGATCGTCAAGGGCATCCCGCTCGCCGACTACGCCGCCTTCCTCGACGAGCGGGCGACCTTCATGGGCCAGTGGGGTCTCAAGGCCGCCCGTGGCGGCGAGGGACCCTCCTACGAGGAGCTCGTCGAGACCGAGGGCCGGCCGCGCCTGCGGATGTGGCTGGAGCGGATGCAGACCGAGGGGCTGCTGGAGGCGGCCGTCGCCTACGGCTACTTCCCGTGCGTCAGCGACGGCGACTCGCTGATCATCCTGGACGACGCGGGCAACGAGCGGACCCGGTTCACCTTCCCCCGCCAGCGCCGGGACCGGCACCTGTGCCTGTCCGACTTCTTCCGCTCCAAGGACTCCGGAGAGGTCGACGTGGTCGCCTTCCAGGTGGCCACGATGGGCAACCGGGTCTCCGAGGCGGCGGCCGAGCTGTTCGCCAAGGACGCCTATCGCGACTATCTGGAGCTGCACGGGCTGTCGGTGCAGCTCACCGAGGCGCTCGCGGAATACTGGCACGCCCGGGTGCGCAGCGAGCTGGGGATCGGCGGTGACGAGTCGCTGGAGGACATGCTGAAGGTCAACGTCACCGGCTGCCGTTACTCCTTCGGCTACCCCGCCTGCCCCAACCTGGAAGACCAGGTCCAGCTGATGGAGCTGATCGACCCTTCCCGAATCGGGGTGAACCTGTCGGAGGAGTTCCAGCTCCACCCCGAGCAGTCCACCTCCGCGCTGGTCGTTCACCATCCCGAGGCCAACTACTTCAACGTCTGACCGTAAGGGGTTCTCGGCGGAATGGACGCGGTTCTCTTCGACATGGACGGGCTTCTCGTGGACAGCGAGAAGATCTGGTTCCAGGTCGAGACAGAGGTGATGGAACGGCTCGGCGGCGGCTGGGGGCCCGCCGACCAGGAGCACCTGGTGGGCGGCTCCATGCCGTCCACCGTGGCCTACATGCTCAGGGTCTCCGGTGCGGACGCCCATCCGGACGATGTGGCGGCCTGGATGCTGGAGGGCATGACCGGCAGGCTCGCCGACGGCGTGGAGATGATGCCCGGGGCCGCCGAGCTGCTGGCGGCCGTACGGCGGGCCGGCCTGCCCACCGCCCTGGTCACCTCCTCGGTGCGGCCGATCGCCGAGGCGTGCCTGAAGGGCATCGGCCGGGACAACTTCGATCATGTGGTGACCGGCGACGACGTGGCGAGGACCAAGCCCGACCCGGAGCCGTATCTCACGGCCGCCCGGCTGCTGGGCGTGGCCGCGGCCCGTTGCGTCGCGCTGGAGGACTCGCCGAACGGGGTGACCGCGGCGACCGCCGCCGGTTGCCGGGTGGTCGCCGTGCCGAGCGTGCTGCCGATCGCCTCCGCGCCCGGCCGTCTCGTCGTGAACTCCCTGCGCGAGGTCGACGTCGACGTCCTGCGGGCGCTGGCGTCGGCCCGCGACTCCTGACCGCCCGCCTGGCCCTGCCTTCGCTCCGGGACGACCCTGAGACCGCCGACGCCCTTGGGGGCGATCTCTTCCCGAGCCCTTAGGGGGAGATCCCTCCCCAGGGAGGAGGAACCGTCTCGATCCAGCGTGCCAGGATGGATCTGGTAGACCGATACGAGGGGCGGTTGGCTGTATGTCATTCGAACAGATCGCGTGGTTGCCGCTCTGCGCCGGGGTGACCGGTGTGGGGCTGGTGCTCAGTTTCCTGACGATGCGCCGCCGGGGGGCCGTGGCGGGGCTGCGTGGCGTTGCCTGGTCCCTGTTGCCGATCGCGGCCTATCTGACCGGCGCGCTGCCCACCCTGTGGCAGATCGGCTCGGCGGTCGTCGGGTTCTTCGCCGGGGCGGTGTTCAGCCCGATGGTGTGGGCCGGGGTGGCCGTGACCGGGCTCTCCCTGGTGCTGTTCCTGGTCACCGGTGCGTTGCGCGGACGCCGTAGGGCCGCCTCCACGGGGTCCGAAGCCCCCGCGGTGGCCGCCTCGGCGCCAGGCAGGCCTGTGACGTCCGGTGGCGCCGTCACGCAGCCGCTGCCGCAGCGCGGGGCGGCGCCCGTCGCCAAGCCCGCCACGAAGCCCACTGGCAAGCCCGCCGCCAAGCCCACGGCGGATGACGACTTCTCCGATATCGAGGACATCCTCAAGCGCCGTGGGATCGGGTGACGCTGAGTTGTCCATCGGTGCAGTGTCACGAATTCGAGACAGAAGCGAAACGCCTTCCGGACATTCGCTCCAAGATCAAAACAAATGAATTTCGCGTGAATCACAGTTGAGCCACATAGCGCCTCAGGGGACTAGTCAGCGCAGATCAGCCCATAGATTCTGCGTCACGAGACCGTGAAACGGACTCATAGACTCAGGACACGCCCCGACCCCGGGGTGCGTTCGATCGGACAACGTCGTCTGGGATCCAGGGGGCCACTGTATGACCGCACCGCTCGATGTCTCAGGGCAGGCCATGGAGGCCCAGCCGGAGGCCGTGCTTCAAGGGGCGGGCGGAAAGGCCATCGAAGGCCGTTCGCTCGGCCAGATCGCCTGGATGCGCCTCAAACGCGACAAGGCAGCGATCATCGGCGCTTTCGTCGTGGTCTTCCTGACACTGGTCGCGATCTTCGCCGAGCGCCCTTTCGGCGGCCTCATCGCGCTGTTCGGTGACGGGCCCAACCTCCCCAACAACGATCTCATCGATCCGCTGACCAGCGCTCCGACCGGGACCTGGGGCGGCATAAGCCTGGAGCACCCGTTCGGCCTCGAGCCGGTCAACGGCCGCGACATCTTCGCCCGGATCCTGTCCGGCGCGCAGATCTCGCTGCTGGTGGCCTTCCTGGCCACGCTGCTCTCGGTGGCGATCGGCTCGCTGATGGGCGTGCTCGCGGGATACTTCGGCGGCTGGACCGACACGATCATCAGCCGGTTGATGGACATCTTCCTGGCCTTCCCGCTGCTGCTGTTCGCGATCGCCATCGTCGGAGCCGTCCCCGACCAGGCGCTCGGCCTGAAGGGCAACGGCCTGCGGATCGCGGTGATCGTGTTCATCATCGGCTTCTTCAACTGGCCCTACATCGCGCGCATCGTCCGTGGCCAGACCCTGTCGCTACGTGAGCGCGAGTTCGTGGACGCGGCGCGCTCCCTGGGAGCCGGCAGCCGCTACATCATCTTCCGTGAGATGTTCCCGAACCTGATAGCGCCGATCCTGGTCTACGCCACGCTGCTCATCCCCACGAACATCCTCTTCGAGGCCGCGCTGTCGTTCCTGGGCGTGGGCGTGGCCGAGCCGCAGGCCTCCTGGGGCGGCATGCTCACCCGAGCCGTCGACTATTACCAGATAGCGCCGCACTTCATGATCGTCCCGGGCCTCGCGATTTTCATCACCGTGATGGCCTTCAACCTGCTGGGCGACGGGCTCCGGGACGCCCTCGACCCTCGAGCTCGGTAGCGACCCGCTTCCGCTCCTCGATATCACCGTCACTCATGACAAGGGGTGTACAACCACTATGAGGAAGACCAACGCCTTGGCGCTCGCCGCGCTGGGCACTGTGCTGACCATGGGTCTCGCCGCCTGCGGCGGCACGGCCGGTGGCGGTGGCAACACGGGCTCCGGGGACAAGGGAGCCGGTGCCGCCGGATCCAGTGCCAAGCACAACGACGCCTACACCAAGGTCGTCAACGCCTCCGACGCCAAGGGCGGCACGCTCAAGTTCGCCCTGTCGGACGAGCCCGACTCCATGGACCCGGGTAACACCTACTACGCGTGGAACTGGAACTTCACGCGTCTGTACGCCCGGCCGCTGATGACCTACGCCCCCGCGCCGGGCGAGGCGGGCCTGAAGCTCGTCCCGGACCTGGCAGAGGGCCCGGGTGAGGCCAGCGCCGACGGCAAGACCTGGACCTACAAGCTCAAGAAGGGCATCAAGTACGACGACGGCACCGAGGTCAAGGCCGCGGACGTCAAGTACGCCATCGCCCGCAGCAACTTCACCTCCGAGCTCACCGACGGTCCGAAGTACTTCGCCCAGTACCTCGACGCCGGCGACTACAAGGGCCCGTACAAGGACAAGAACCTCGACGACTTCAAGGGTGTCGAGACCCCGGACGACTACACCGTCGTCTTCAAGCTCAAGGACCCGTTCGCCGAGTTCGACTTCCTGGTCGCCAACCCGCAGTCCGCGCCCGTGCCGCAGGCCAAGGACACCGGCATCGACTACGAGAAGACCGTCGCCTCGACCGGCCCCTACAAGATCGAGAGCCACGAGGTCGGCAAGCAGTTCAACCTCGTGAAGAACGAGAACTGGGACCCGGCGACCGACAACACCCGCAAGCAGCTGCCGGACCGCATCGAGGTGCAGTTCAAGCAGAACGCCGAGGACATCGACCAGCGCCTGATCTCCGGGCAGATCCAGGTCGACCTGGCCGGCACCGGTGTCCAGACCGCGGCCCGCGCCAAGATCGTCGCGGACCCCAAGCTGAAGGACTCGACGGACAACCCGTTCACGCCGTTCAACCGCTACGCGATGATGTCGACGGCCGTCAAGCCGTTCGACAACATCGACTGCCGCAAGGCCGTCCAGTACGCCACCGACAAGGTCGCCACCCAGGCGCCGTGGGGTGGCCCGCTCGGCGGTGAGATCGGCACCACCGCGATGACCCCGACCACGGTCGGCTACAAGCAGTTCGACCTGTACCCCAACGGCGCCGACCACAAGGGCGACGTGGCCAAGGCCAAGGAGGCCCTGACGGCCTGCGGTCAGCCGAACGGCTTCGAGACCAACATCGCGGTCCGCGGTGACCGCACCAAGGAAGTCCAGGTCGCCGAGGCCCTTCAGGCCTCGCTCGACCGGGTCGGCATCAAGGCCACGATCAAGAAGTACCCCTCGGGTGACTGGAGCGCGCAGTACGCCGGCAAGCCGGAGTTCGTGCACAAGAACAACCTGGGCATCATGATCGCGGGCTGGGGTTCCGACTGGCCCTCCGGCTTCGGCTTCCTGTCGCAGATCGTCGACGGCCGCTTCATCAAGGCCTCCGGCAACTACAACATGATGGAGCTCAACGACAAGTCGGTGAACGAGCTGCTCGACAAGGGCATCCAGACCACCGACGCCACGGCCCGCAACGAGATCTGGTCCGAAGTGGACAAGAAGGTCATGGAGTCGGCGGCGTTCATGTCGTTCGTCTACGAGAAGACCCTTCTCTTCCGCCCCGCGAACCTGACCAACGTGTACGTGCACCCCGCCTACGGCATGTACGACTACACGTGGCTCGGCGTCAAGCAGTAGTCCTTCTCTAGCTAGCCAAAGGCAGGTGAAGGCCTGACGGTGCCCGGGAGCGATCCTCCCGGGCACCCCGGCCGAACGATCGTGGTCGCTTTCATCGTCCGCCGCGTGATCGCCGCCGTGCTGATGCTCGTCATCGTCAGCGTGGCCACTTTCGCGATCTTCTTCCTCATCCCGCGTGCTCTGGGACAGACCCCCGAGGGCATGGCGTCGCGTTACGTTGGGCGGGATGCCACGCCCGAGGCGATCCAGGGCGCTGTCAAGAGGCTCCACCTGGACGACCCGCTCATCGTGCAGTACGGCCGGTTCGCCCAGGGCATCGTCGTCGGTCAGGATTACTCCCTTGGCCCCAAGCAGGCCAAGTGCCCGGCGCCCTGCTTTGGCTTCTCGTTCAACAACAACCAGCCGGTCTGGCCGACGCTGCTCGACCGGCTCCCCGCGACCCTGTCACTCGCCCTGGGCGCGGCGGTCACCTGGCTCGTCGTCGGAGTCAGCATCGGCGTCGTCTCCGCGCTGAGACGCGGCAGCGCGCTCGACCGCGCGGCCATGACGGTGGCACTCGCCGGTGTGTCGCTCCCTATCTACTTCACCGGTCTGGTCTCGTTGTCGGTGTTCGCCTACACGCTCGGGATCTTCCCCGGCGGAGGCAGCTACATCGGACTCACCGAGAACCCGATCATGTGGTTCCAGGCTCTTGTCCTGCCCTGGATCACCCTGGCCTTCCTCTACGCCGCCCTCTACGCCCGGCTCACCCGGGCGGGCATGCTGGAGACCATGGGCGAGGACTACATCCGCACAGCCCGTGCCAAGGGCCTCAAGGAGCGCACGGTCGTCACCAAGCACGCGCTGCGCGCGACGCTGACCCCGATCCTCACGATCTTCGGCCTCGACCTCGGACTGCTGCTGGGAGGTGCGGTGCTCACCGAGAGCACCTTCTCGATCCCCGGCATCGGCAAGCTGGTCATCGACGCGATCCGGGGCAACGACCTGCCCGTCGTGCTGGGCGTGACCCTGTTCGCCGCCTTCTTCATCGTCCTGGCCAATCTCATCGTGGACGTCCTGTACGCGGTGGTCGACCCGAGGGTGAGGCTGTCATGACGACTGCGCCCGACTCCTTCCTGGAACTGCGCGACCTGCGCATCCACTTCCCGACCGAAGACGGCCTGGTCAAGTCCGTCGACGGCCTGTCCTTCAAGCTCGACCGGGGCAAGACCCTGGGCATCGTGGGCGAGTCGGGGTCCGGCAAGAGCGTCACCAGCCTCGGCATTCTCGGCCTGCACAAGGGTGGCCGAGGCAAGATCTCCGGTGAGATCTGGCTGGACGGCGAGGAGCTGGTCGGCGCGAGCGCCGACCACGTGCGGACACTGCGCGGCAAGAAGATGGCGATGATCTTCCAGGATCCGCTGTCGTCGATGCACCCCTTCTACACAATCGGCGCCCAGATCATCGAGGCCTACCGGATCCACCACAACGTCAGCAAGTCGGTCGCCCGCAAGCACGCGATCGACATGCTCGGCCGGGTGGGAATCCCGCAGCCCGACAAGCGCGTCGACAGCTACCCCCACGAGTTCTCCGGCGGCATGCGCCAGCGCGCCATGATCGCGATGGCGCTGTCGTGCGACCCCGAGCTGCTGATCGCCGACGAGCCGACCACGGCCCTCGACGTGACGGTTCAGGCGCAGATCCTGGATCTGATGCTGGATCTGCAGCGCGAGTTCAACTCCGCGCTGATCATCATCACCCACGACCTCGGCGTGGTCGCCGAGCTGTCGGACGACATCCTGGTGATGTACGGCGGCAAGTGCATCGAGTACGGCTCCGCCGAGGACATCTTCTACCGGCCCGAGCACCCCTACACCTGGGGTTTGCTGGGATCGATGCCCCGCCTGGACCGCGAGCCCACCGAGCGGCTGATGCCGATCAAGGGCACTCCGCCCTCCCTGATCAACGTGCCGGCCGGGTGCGCCTTCAACCCCCGGTGCGCCTACGAGGACCGCACCGACGGCAAGGCCACCACCGAGGTGCCCGAGCTCCTGGAGACCGAAGGTGGTCACCTGGTCCGATGCCATCTGCCGCGCGCGGAGCGACGGGCCATCTGGGAAAACGAGATCAAGCCGATGATGGAGAGCACGTGACGGTTGAGGACAAGGGCGCGGCTGTGACCGATCCCGAGGTGATGCTGTCCGTCCAGGGCTTGCAGAAGCACTTCCCGGTGACCAAGGGCCTGCTCAAGCGCCAGATCGGCGCCGTGAAGGCGGTCGACGGCGTGAGCTTCGACGTCCGCAAGGGCGAGACGCTCGGCCTGGTGGGCGAGTCGGGCTGTGGCAAGAGCACCACCGGCCGCCTGATCACCCGCCTGCTGGAGCCCACCGGCGGCAAGGTCGTCTTCGAGGGGCACGACATCACCCACATGTCGCAGGCCGCGATCCGGCCGCTCCGCCGCGACATGCAGATGATCTTCCAGGACCCCTACTCGTCGCTCAACCCCCGCCATACGGTGGGCACCATCGTCGGTGCGCCGTTCCGCATCCAGGGCATCCAGACCGAGCAGGGCACCAAGAAGGCGGTCCAGGAGATCCTGGAGCTGGTCGGTCTCAACCCCGAGCACTACAACCGCTATCCGCACGAGTTCTCCGGCGGCCAGCGCCAGCGCATCGGCATCGCCCGTACGCTCGCGCTCAAGCCGAAGCTCATCATCGCCGACGAGCCGGTCTCCGCCCTGGACGTGTCGATCCAGGCCCAGGTGGTCAACCTGCTGGAGGACCTGCAGAACGAGCTCAACCTGACCTATGTCATCGTCGCGCACGACCTGTCGGTCATCCGGCACATCAGCGACCGGGTGGCGGTCATGTACCTCGGCAAGATCGTCGAGCTGGCGGACCGGAAGGCTCTCTACGAGTCGCCCATGCACCCCTACACCACCGCGCTGATGTCGGCCGTCCCGGTCCCCGACCCGGCCCGGCGCAAGGACCGCGAGCGCATCCGGCTCCAGGGCGACGTGCCGAGCCCGCTCAACCCTCCGCCCGCCTGCCGGTTCCACACCCGGTGCTGGAAGGCCCAGGCCGTCTGCAAGACGGTCGAGCCGCCGCTGGTCGAGCTGGCCACCGGCCACCAGGTCGCCTGCCACTTCCCGGAGAACGCCCCCGGCGCCGGGGAGTCGGCGACCGCGCAGACCGTGTCCGCCTGACCGATCCACCTGGCCGATCCGTCTGACCGGCCCGCACGAGCGGCCCTCGTGGTCGGCCGACGCCTTCGAAGCGGTGTCGGCCGGCCGCGGGGCCGTGGCTTCGATTCCACGACCCCGCGCCCGGCCGGCGCGCTGCGCTGTCACCCCAGCGCCGACATGACCGGGGCGAAGAACCTGCTCCGATCGCCGGGAAGCGGCTCTCCGCCGACGACCATGTCCGAGGTCCTCATCCCCGGCGCCACACCATGTCCGGTCAGCCACTCCGCCAGTTCCCGGCGCTCGGACTGGACCTCGACCCGCACCGGGCCGTCGACCTGGGAGGCGAGATCGGCGATCAGCCGCCGGGCGTCCGTCTCGTCCGCGGCGATCACCGGCCCGATGACCGTGTTGCTCACGTTGCGCCACATACCGGCGTAACCCGTGATCGTCCGCCCGTCCTCGATCACCCGGACCTGCTCGGCGAAGTCGGAGAACCTCCTCAGCAGGTCCGACCGGTCGGCGCCGATGACCTCCGCGTCGAGGTCGGCGATCGCCTTCAGATCCTGGGGGGAGGCGACGCGGGAGGCGCCGGACGCCTTCGCGGTGAAGGTTCCCAAATGCATGGCGGCCGGGCTCGCCACCTGAAAGCCCAGCCGCTCGTAGAGAGGGCGGCCGGTCTCGGTCGCGTTCAGGAAGACGGTCGCGCCGCGCGCCCGGTCCAGCACATGGCTCATCAGCCGGCCGCCCAAGCCCTGCCGTCCGTGGCGGGAGGCCACCAGCACCATGCTGATCGCGGCGGTGCGGCCGCCGTACCGGGTCAGGATGGCGGTCGCGACCAGCTCACCCTCCGGATCGACCACCCCGTAGCCCTCTCCGCCCTGGAGCAGGAACAGCCATTTGCGCTCCTCACGCGACCACTCCCGGTCTGCGGCGAGCCGCAGGCACGCGTCGAGATCGTCAACGGACAGCTCACGAATGATCATTCAAATACCTCCGAGAGTCACGATGGCTCCCGCGGCGGTGCCGAGGAGCACGGCGGGTGCGTAGCAGAGGGGCCGGGAGCGCGGCGAAGGCCGCCATGGCGGCACTGTCTCTTCGAGCGTTGATCCGTCTCCCGGGTTCGGCGTGCTTGCGGGCTCCGGCCCGGTCCGGGACCCGTCCGTGTCCGGCTGACCCGTCATGCGGGCAATCCTGAACCGGTGACGCCGTCTCGGCTCAATAGTTTCCGGCTATGCCGATAGCCGATGACTATCATCGCTGTATGGACCTTACGTTGTCGGCCGTACGGGCGTTCGTGGCCGTCGCCCGCGCCGGATCGTTCCGGGCCGCCGCCGTCTCGCTGGGGGTCAGCCAGCCTACCGTGAGCGCCGCCGTGAAGCGCCTGGAGGCCACCGCCGGGCGGCCGCTGCTGATCCGCGATCGCGACGGTGTACGCCTGACGGAGCTGGGCGGTCGGGTGCTGGCCCACGCGGCCGCGGTGGCGACCGCCGCCGGCGAGCTGGAGGCCGCGCTGGCCGGAGACAGCTCCGAGCTGACCGTGGGGTTCCTGGGAGAGGCGGCGGGCGCCCGTACCTCCCGGCTGCTCGACGGCGTACGGCGCGCCTCCGGGAGGGAGGTACGGCTGCGCCGCTTCGACTTCGACGACCCGGCCTGCGGCCTGCTGGACGGAACCAGCGACCTGGCGGTGGTATGGCCCCCGCTGACCACCGGCGATGCCCTGGACCTGCTGGTCCTCGGCAGCGACCGGCGCGCGGTCGCGGTGCCGGCCGGCGACCCCCTCGCCGCCTCCGGCGTGCTCGCCCCCGCAGACCTGGCCGGCCGGGTCTGGGTGGTGCCCCGCAGCCCCGATCCGGTCTGGCGGGCTTTCCGCCACCCGGGCTCCATCGGGGTGACCGACGTCGCAGACGAGGTGGAGTCCGGCGCGATCGAGGAGACCCTGGAACTGGTCGCGGCCGGGCGCGGCATCGCCCTGCTCTCGCAGAGCACCGACGAGCACTACGCCCGCGCCGGGGTGGTGTTCGTCCTGCTCGCCGATGACCGCCGCTGCACCACCGCCGTCGCCTGGCGGCGCGCCGACACCAGGCCGGTGATCGCCCGGATTCTGGCCGGGCTCTGATCGGGCTCCTCGCCGGATCGCGGCCCTCCGCCATGACCTGCCGGCGCCGCGCACGGAGCACGGGCCCGACCGCGCCTCCAGAAGCTCGACCGTGCCCCCGGCAGCGTGTCCCTAGGAGATGGCGCCCGGGGTGATCAGGCCGGTCTCGTAGGCCAGGACCACGGCCTGCACCCGGTCGCGCAGGCCGAGTTTGGTGAGCACGTTGCCCACATGGGTCTTGACCGTCGTCTCACTCACCACGAGCTCGGCGGCGATCTCCGCGTTCGACATGCCCCGGGCGATCAGCCGCAGGACCTCCAGCTCGCGCTCGGTGAGCCGGTCGAGGCGGGCCGGGGTGGACTGCTGATGAGCCGAGGGCAGGTGCGCCCCGAACCTGTCCAGCAGCCGCCGCGTGACGCTCGGTGCGACGATGGCGTCCCCGGCCGCGACCACCCGGATGGCCTGCACCAGATCCTCCGGCGGGACGTCCTTGAGCAGAAACCCGCTGGCCCCGGCGCGCAGCGCCTCCACGATGTACTCGTCCAGGTCGAAGGTGGTCAGCACCAGCACCCTGGGCACATGGGCCCCACCCGCGGCCTCCCGCACGATCCGGCGGGTCGCCTCTATGCCGTCCACACCCGGCATCCGGATGTCCATCAGTACCACGTCGGGCATCAGCGCACGCGACTGGTCCTGAGCGGCCTTGCCGTCCCCGGCCTCGCCGACCACGGTGACGTCCGGCTCCGCCTCCAGGATCAGGCGGAAACCGGTGCGCAGCAGTGGCTGGTCGTCCACCAGTAACACTCTGATCGTCATCACACGTCCTTGAGGGGGAACCGGGCATCGACCTCGAATCCGCCCTCCGGACGCGGGCCGATCCTCAGAACTCCACCATAGAGGGCGACGCGTTCGCGAATGCCGACCAGCCCGTGCCCGGTCTGGTCGCCGGGGTGGAGGACCTCGGGGCCGCGGCCGTCGTCCTCGACCTGTACGGCCAGCTCGCCCGGCTCCTGCCGTACCGTGACCCAGGCCCGGGCCCGCGGGCCCGCGTGCCGCAGGCTGTTGGTGAGCGCCTCCTGGACCAGCCGGTAGGCGGCCAGGTCGACGCCGGGCGGCAGCGGTCCTGTCTCGCCTCCCATCTGCAGCTGCGTCTGCAGGCCCGCCTCGCGCATCTGGTCGACCAGCGTGGGGATCTCCCGCACCCCCGGCTGGGGGTTGCGCTCGGCGGGCGCCGCGTCGGTCCTGAGCACGCCCACAAGGTTGCGCATCTCGGCCATCGCGGTGCGGCCCATCTCCTCGATCGCCGACAACGCCTCCCGGGCGCCGTCGGGGTTGGTGGCCAGCACCCGGCGCGCCGCGGAGGCTTGGACGGTCATCACGCTCACGTGGTGGGCGATCACGTCATGCAGCTCGCGGGCGATGCGGGAGCGCTCCTCGGCCCTGGCCGCCCGGGTGTCGGCGTCCCGGGCCCGCTCCATCCGCGCTGCCCGGTCGCGCAGCTCGGCGCGGTAGGCGCGGCGCAGCCGGACGCTTCGGCCGGCGATCCACAGGGTCATGGTCAGGATCGCCACGAACAGCTGGCCCGTCCGGTCGCCGAGCCCGTCGGCCGCCACCATCAGGACGGCCCGGCAGATGAGGCTCAACGCCAGCGCGCACAGGCTGAGCGCCAGGCCGCGGTGGGCGGCGGCCGTGTAGACCAGCACCAGCGCGGCCACCCAGAGCAGGGAACCGCTGTGGGCCAGCGACGCCAGCGTCACCTCCACGAGGCTGACCAGCAAGAGCATCGTGAGCGGCCGGCTGCGGCGCAGCGCCGGAGACAGGCAGCCGGCCACGATCAGGGCGAGATCCAGCGCACCGGGCCTCTCGGAGCCGGTCGGGGCCGCGAAGGGGAGGGCGACGTAGGCGCAGGGCAGCGCGGCGGCGGCCAGCAGCACGGCCAAGGCGGCGTCGAGGATCGGGGAGTGTCCGTGGAGCCAGGCCCGCAGGCCGCCCGGGGGGTTGCGCACACAATCAATTTAGGCGTCCTGCTCCCGCCGCCACCCTGCCGCAGGGGGATATCGCCCTCATCCCCACGGATGACTCCCCGGGAAGCCGTGCGGGGAGACGGCGAAACCGATCTCCGGGGAACCGTGCGGGGAGACGGCGAAACCGGTCCCCGGGGCCCCGCGCCGGGAGACGGTGAGACCCGGTGTCGTCCACCGGGAACGGCCCGCTGTCCACGGCCGCCCCCACCGCCCCGCGCCGCGGGTGGGGGTCAGAGCTCGTCGGTGGCCGCCCGGGACGTGCGGCGGGTGCTACGCACGGTGTCGCCCGGCTGCCGCTCGGGCAGCGGCGGGGGAGTGCCGCCGAACTGCGGGCACAGCTCCTGATAGCTGCACCAGTCGCACAGGCGGCTGGGCCGGGGAGGCCACTCGCCGGTCTCCATCGCCCGCTCGATGGCCGTCCACAGTGCCTGCACCTTGCGCTCGGTGGCGCGCAGGTCGGCCTCGTCGGGGGCGTAGCGCAGCACCTCACCGCCGCCTCCGAGATACATCAGCTGCAGCAGGCGGGGCACCGACCCGTGCAGCCGCCACAGCGTCAGCGCGTAGAACTTCATCTGGAACAGCGCCTTGGCCTCGAAGGCCGGTCCCGGGGCGCTGCCGGTCTTGTAGTCGACCACGCGGACCTCGCCGGTGGGTGCGACGTCCAGCCGGTCGATGTAACCTCGCAGCATCAGGCCGCTGTCGAGCACCGCCTCGACGTACAGCTCCCGCTCGGCGGGCTCCAGGCAGGTGGGATCCTCCAGGGTGAAGTAGCGCTCCAGCATGGAGCGGGCCTGGGCCAGCCACTGGGACAGCTCGCGGTCGTCGGCGAACATGTCACCGTAGGCCGGGTCCTCGGCCAGCAGCCTGCGCCACTGCGGCTCCAGCAGCTCCAGCGCCGCGGCGACCGTGCGCGCGGGCGCGGGGAGATCGTAGAGACGCTCCAGCACCGAGTGGACCATCGTGCCGCGCACCGCGGCGGGCGACGGAGGCTCGGGCAGCCGGTCGATCACCCGGAACCGGTAGAGCAACGGGCACGTCATGAAGTCACCGGCGCGGGACGGCGACAGCGCTCCGATGATCGTGGGCTCGGTCAGTGGCATGTCCGCACTGTAGGTCACCCTGACGACAGTTTGCGCTCAAGGTGGCCGCACGACGTCTGCCGACGGCCCGATGGCGCGTAGCATCGAGGCCTGAGGACGAAGTGAACGAGGAGTGGTGAGCCAGCGGTGAGCAGTGAGAGCCCGCGCCAGGACAACCCAGGACTGCGGATGGGCCGGCCGTTCGGCATCCCGGTGTACGTCTCGCCGACCTGGCTCATCGTGGCGGCGTTCATCACCTACAGCTTCCAGCCCAACGTGGTCGCCCGGCTGCCCGAGCTGAGCCTCCCGCTGACCTATGTCGTCGCGTTCGTCTTCGCCGTGCTGCTTTACGTGTCGGTGCTGCTGCACGAGCTGGCGCACTCCGTGGTCGCCAAGATGTACGGCCTGCCGGTCCGCCGCATCACGCTCTACCTGCTCGGCGGCGTCTCGGAGATCGAACGCGAACCGGAGACCCCCGGCCGGGAGTTCATGGTCGCCTTCGTCGGGCCGCTGCTCTCGCTCGGGCTGGCCGGGATCGGGTTCGCCGCCTCCCGGTTCATCGACCCCTACACCATCCTCGGCGTGCTGACCTTCCAGCTCTGGTTCGCCAACCTGATCGTCGGGATCTTCAACCTCCTGCCGGGGCTGCCGCTCGACGGCGGCCGCATGCTGCGGGCCGGCGTCTGGAAGGTCACGCGCAACCCCGGCTCGGGCACGATCGTCGCTGCCTGGGCGGGCCGCGTGCTCGCCGTCGTCCTGGTCGCGGTCCCCGTCGGCCTGGCGCTGATGAGCGGACAGACGCCGGGCTGGGAGCTGCTCTGGCCGGTGCTGCTGTCCTCCTTCATCTGGTTCGGTGCCACGCAGTCGCTGCGCGGCGCCCGGGTGCGCGCCCGCATCCCGCAGGTCAACGCCCGCGCTCTGGCCAGGCGGGCCATCGCGGTGACCGGTGACCTGCCGCTGGCCGAGGCGCTGCGCCGGGCGGCGGAGGCCCAGGCGGGAGCGATGGTGGTGGTCGACCACGAGGGCCGCCCGACCGGGATCGTCAACGAGGTCGCGGTGGAGGCCACACCGGAGAACCGCCGCCCCTGGGTGACGGCAGGGTCGCTGGCGCGCAACCTCGAACCGTCTCTGGTGCTGGCCGCCGACCTGTCGGGGGAGTCCCTGATCGACGCCATGCGTGAGGCGCCCGCGGGAGAATACCTCCTCGTGGAGCGGGGCGGCGAGATCTTCGGGGTGCTGGCCACGTCGGATGTGAACCGGGTTTTCAGCGGGGTCTGAGCGAGCCACCGCGAGCGGCTCGGGCCGGCCGGCCCCGTTCGATCCGCCGGCGCTCGTTCGCGAAGGTCTTCTGCTGTACTTTTTGCTACGGTCCGGTGCAGTCGATTTCACTGATCCGATTCCTTCGGCCGCATTCCGGACGCGTTTCATCGTGGTGCGGACGTGCGTGTGGCCGGTGGCGGACGATCCGATGCGGGTGCCGTTCATCCGATGGCGTTTTCGGGAGGGAGAGTCCTGTGACCGACGAGGGTTTCGGAGTGGTGCGTCCGCTTCCGGGCAACGGGCTGGTCGCCCATGTGGGTGGTCTGCTGCTGGTGTGTGACGCGGCCGAGGCCGTCGTGGAGGACCTGCTGGGGGCGTTGAGGGAGACCGCCGCCTCGGGTGGTGACGGCCGCGCGCTGGCCCGCCGCGTCGCCCAGGTACTGGCGGTCATGATGGGCGAGCCTGTGGCGTGCGCCGTCGCCGGTCCCGTCGCCGGGGGAGTGGCCGTGCTGGTCAGCGGTCCGGCGTTCGCGTCGGTCATCGGCTCGGGGGGTGAGGTCAAGCTGGCCGGGCGTGACGCGCTCACCTGGTCCGACCGGCTGGTACCCGGCCCGGTGACCCGGGTGGAGCTGCGCCTGCCCGAGGCCGGGACGGCGCATCCGCTCGCCCGGCTGGACGGCGGCGTGATCGTCGGCGGCGGCGTCTGGTGCGAGCCGGACGAGGCGGGGGCGGCACCGGCCGCCCAGCGGTCCGCGCCCCAGGCGGAGGCCGCTCCGCAGCCCGCTCAGCCGGCCGTGCCCCACGCGGAGCCCTCCTCCCGGCCCGAGCAGCCGTCGCCCTCCGCGAGCACCGAGTGGCCGGCGCCGCCCGCGCCCTACCCGATGAGCTCGCCCGAGCACTATCCACCGGTCACCGCCCCGCCGCCCGTGCCGGAGCCGCAGGCGTTGCAGTCCGAGCCCCTGCCCGTCCCGCCGCAGGGCGCGGTGTCCGGGCCGGTCCCGCACGAGGACCTGGAGGCCGCCGGGGCGAGCGCGGCCGGCGGCGATCCCGCCGACGTCCGCGACCAGCCGTTCGACCACGACCCGCCGGTCCCGCGGGGCCCGCAGTCCGGGCCCGGGCCCGAGCCGGAGTCGCGACCGCTGGTCTACGGGGTGGACTGCAAGAACGACCACTTCAACGACCCGCGTGTGCCGTACTGCGCGGTCTGCGGCATCGCACTGGTGCAGCGCACGCTCGTCCCCTACAAGGGGCCGCGCCCGCCGCTGGGCGTGTTGCTCCTGGACGACGGCATGGCGCTCCGCCTCGACACCGACTACCTCGTCGGCCGTGACCCCGAGCGGGCCCCGGAGGTCGCCGACGGGTCGGTGCGTCCCGCCAAGGTCACCAGCCCCGACGGCTCGGTGTCCCGCCGCCACCTGCGGGTGGCGCTGGACGGCTGGGACGTCAACCTGATCGACCTGGGTTCGGTCAACGGCACCCAGATCCAGCCGCCGGGCGACCCCAACTTCTACGACATCCCGCCGAACGAGGCGGTCGCGATCCTGCCCGGCACGACCGTGCGGATCGGGGTCTCCCGCACCATGCGCTACGAGTCGCACCGCAACGGCTAGGAGAACGGCTAAGCGGACAAGGTTCCAACGGGCGGCGGCTCGGGCGGCCGCTCCCGCTGAGGCTCGCACGGCGGCACGGCCGGGCGCCTTCCGCCGGGGCGGACGCCCTTTCCCGGGGTCCTCGGGGCGGTCGTCGTTTCCCGGGTTCCCGGGGGTGGACGCCGTTTCCCGGGTTCCCCGGGGGCGGTCGCCGGGCGCCGCTATGCGCCGGTGTCCCGAAGCCGGTCCAGCTCGGCGTGGAGCAGCCTTTCCATGCGGTCGGCGCCGAGCTCGTCGGGATAGAGCAGGCGGTGCACGCTCAGCCCGTCCACCAGGGCCAGCAGCCGTTCGGCGACGTCGCCGAGGTCCTCCTCAGTGGTGATCTCCCCGGTGTCGGCCGCCGCGCCGAGCAGGCTGCACACCAGATAGCGCAGCTCCTCGGCCTCGGCGCGCTGGGCCTCCAGCATCGTCGGGCTGGTCAGGCTCCGGCTCCAGAAACCGATCTCCAGCCCGCTCTCCCGGGCGCGCTCGTCGTCCAGTGGCAGGTTGTCGAGCAGGAGCTCGCGCAGGGCGGCCAGCCCGTCGCGACCGGCCAGCTTGCCGCGCAGCCGCTCCACGATGCGCCGGTGCGAGGAGCGCAGCGCCGACAGCATGATGTCGTCCTTGTCGGCGAAGTAGTGGGTGAGCACACCGTTGGAGTAACCGGCCTCCTTGGCGATGGCCCTGGTGGTGGCCGCCTCGATGCCCTCGCGGAGGATGATGCGGCGGGCGGCCTCGACGACTTCCTCCCGGCGCTCTCCATGATCGACGATCTTCGGCAAATTGAACCCCTCCTCGGCTTTCTCGTTGACATGGTATTCGGGCGCCCGTCTATTATCCGCTCAAGACATGAGGAGGACTCGCTATGGCCGTCATCACCGTCGGGGTGCACATCGTGGACGTGCTCGCCCGGCCCGTGGAGTCGATCCCGGACGGGCAGGACACCCACCTGCTGGAGCAGATCCGCATCACCGCGGCCGGCGCGGCCGCCGGGACCGCCGTCGGCCTGGCCGGGATCGGCGTCCCGGTCGCCTCGCTGGGGGCGGTCGGCGACGACGAGCTCGGCGACTTCCTCGTCATGGTCATGGCGCGGCACGGGGTGGACGTCGGCGGCATCGTCCGCAAGAAGGGCGAGCAGACCGCCGCCTCGATCCTGCCCATCCGGCCCGACGGCGGGCGCCCGTCGTTCCACGTGCCCGGGACCAACCTCGGCCTGTCCCTCGCCGATCTCGACCGCGAACGCGTCACCGGCGCACAGGTCGTGCACCTGGGCGGCATGGACGCGACCTGGGGCCTGCACGACCCTGACTTCTTCACCCTGCTGGCCGCGGCGCGGGAGGCGGGCACGATCGTCACGATGGACCTACTGTCCAATATGCCGGATCTGATGCGGGGAGCGCGGAGCTTTCTGCCGTATGTGGACTATTTCCTGCCCAACGAGGAACAGGCACTGATGATGAGCGGCGCCGCCGGCGCCGAGGAGGCCGCGCTCGCACTGCTGGACGAGGGACCCCGGGCCGTGCTCGTCACGCTGGGCGGCGAGGGCAGCCTGGTCGCCACCGCCTCCGGAGTCACCCGCCTGCCCGCCCTCGACGTCCCCGTGGTGGACACCACCGGCTGCGGTGACGCCTACTGCGCGGGGTTCATCGCCGGCCTGGTCGACGGCCTCGAGGTCGTGGACGCGGCCAGGCTCGGCACCGCGCTGGCCGCCCGGGTGGCCGGCGGCCTGGGCTCCGACGCCGGTCTCGCCGGGGCCCGGGAGCTGCGGGCCGCCGGATGAGCGAGCGGAGGCGGCCCCATGCGCGGTCCTGCGGGCGGCCTCGACCTGTCCGACCGCGACTGTCCCGACTGTGAAAGGGCGACACATGTCCATCGACGCCAACCTCAGGGAACGGGCCGCCAGGGTCGTCCCCGGCGGTATGTACGGCCATCTGAACGCGGCTCTGCACGGCCCCGGCTACCCGCAGTTCTTCGTCGGCGGCGAGGGGTGCCGCCAGCGCGACGTGGACGGCCGCGAGTACATCGACCTCATGTGCTCCTGGGGCCCCATCGTGCTCGGCCACCGCCACCCCACCGTGGAGGCCGCCGTCGCCGCCCGGCTCGCCGCGGGCGACTGCCTCAACGGCCCGGGCCCGGTCTACGTGGAGCTGGCGGAGCTGATGGTGGAGACCATCCCGCAGGCCGACTGGGTGATGTTCTCCAAGAACGGCACCGACGCCACCACCCAGGCACTCATGGTCGCCCGCGCCGCCACCGGCCGCACCAAGGTGCTCATGGCCCACGGTTCCTACCACGGAGCCGACCCCTGGTGCACGCCCAGCCCGTCGGGCACCACGCCCAGCGAGCGCGCCGACCTGATCGAGTACACCTACAACGACCTGGCCAGCGCCGAGGAGGCCGCGGCCCGGGCCGAGGGCGACGTCGCCGCGATCATCGTGACGCCTTTCAAGCACGACTCCTTCGAGGACCAGGAGCTCGCCGCGCCCGCTTTCGCCCGGGGCCTGCGGTCGCTGGCCGACCGGATCGGCGCGGCGCTGGTGATCGATGACGTGCGCGGCGGCTGGCGGCTCGACCTCGGCGGCTCCTGGGAGACGCTGGGCGTCCGTCCCGACCTGTACGCCTTCAGCAAGGCCATGGCCAACGGCTACCCGATCGCCGCCGTCACCGGTGTGGACTCACTGAGGGGACCCGCCCAGACGATCTACTCCACCGGATCGTTCTGGTTCAACGCCGTTCCGATGGCCGCGGCCAAGGCCACCATCGAGACCCTGCGCGACATCGGCGGCGTCGCCCTGATGGAGCGGGCGGGCACCCGTCTGCGCGAAGGTCTCGCCGCGCAGGCCGCCTCCCACGGCTTCGTGGTCCATCAGACCGGTCCGGTGCAGATCCCGTGGCTCTCCTTCGAAGGCGACGCCACCTTGGACAAGGGCATGTTCTGGTCCTCGGCCTGCCTGCGGGAGGGCGTCTACCTGCACCCCTGGCACAACTGGTTCCTGTCGGCCGCCCACACCGACGCCGACATCGACCGGGCCCTGCAGGGCACCGACGCCGCCTTCGCCAGGCTCAGGGAGAAGTTCGGCGCCGACTGAACCCTGTGCCGGCCGAACCCCGCGGCGGCGCGCCGGAACCGGTCAGGACGGCGCCACTCCGGCGGGGCCGTCCCCGCCGGGCCGGGGCGGCCGTACGGCCTGCCCCCGAGGCCGTACGGACTACGCCCGGGAACGCAGGCGGCACCACTGCAGGTCGTCCAGGCGCGTGTCGCCGGGTCCCGGCAGCAGCCCGCGCAGGAGGGCCTCCCGGGTGAAACCCGCGCTCTCCAGCACCCGATGCGAGGCGAGGTTGTCCGGGGAGGTGCCCGCGATGATCCGGGCCAGGGGGGTGTGCTCGAAGGCCCACTCCACGAGCAGGTTCACGGCCCGGGTGGTGAAGCCCTTGCCGCGGAACTCCGGCAGCATGCTGTAGCCCGTCATGGCCTGGCCCAGCGGCGGGACGATCGCGGTGAGCTGGATGTGTCCGGCGAAGGCGTCCGTCCCGGCGTCGCGGACGGCCGCCTCGACCCGGTCGCCCGCCAGCCAGCGCATGCCCGCCTCCTGGCAGAACCGCTCGCTCTCCACCGGGTCGGGGGCCTCCGGGGGAACGCTGTGCGCCACGACCTCCGGCAGGCTCTGCAGCGTGTGGTAGTCGTCGGCGTCGGCGGCGGTCAGCGGTGTCAGCCGTACCACGCCGTCAGACAGCGAGCCACCGGGAAAGCCGGGCAGGTACGGACGCACGCGGTCGCCGGAGTCGTCGGAGAGCCTGGCGAAGGACGCCAGGTCGCCGAAGGTGCCGTCGCGCCGGGCCTCGGCCGAGCGCTGCACGCCCTCAGGCTGGAACCCGGCGGCCAGCGCGACCCGCTGGCTGGCCAGGTTCTCCACGTCGGCCAGCAGCTCCATGCGCCGCACCCCCCGGGTGAAGGCCCACTCGGTCAGCGCCCTGGTGGCCGCCGTGGCGACCCCGCGTCCCCGGGCCCACGGTGCGATCATGTAGCCGATCTCGCCGTTGCCGCGCGGATCGAGGGCCTTGAGCCCGATGTTGCCCAGCCACTCGTCCGTCACGGCGTCCGCCACGGCGAAGGAGGCGCCGCCGCTCTCCCAGAGCCGCTCGGCCACCTTGAGGTAGCACAGCGCGTCGTCCCGGGTGTACGGCACGGGCACGGTCGGGATGAACCGGGCGATCTGCGGGTCGGCGCAGGCGCGGACGATCGGCTCGACGTCGTCGGCGCCGAGCGCGCGCAAGACGACGTGGCCGGCGGGAATCACATCTCGAGGAAACACCTTCCAAGTGCTATCAGCTACCCCTAAGGTGGGCGAATCCTTTTGGGGCCGCCGCCGGGCCGTCGCCGGGCGGGAGCCGCGTGGACGGGGCGGACGGGCCCGACTGGAATCGGCGGCGGCCGTACGCCGATAACCTTGCGGGCATGGGTTTTCGCAGGCATGGGCCGTTTCAGGCCGGGGATCAGGTTCAGCTCACCGACCCCAAGAACAAGCGCCACACGGTGACGCTGAAGGAAGACGGGGTCTTCCACACGCACAAGGGTGGAATCCCGCACAGCGAGCTGATCGGCCAGCCCGAGGGATCGGTGGTGCGCTCCTCCGGCGGCACCCAGTATCTGGCGTTCAGGCACCTGCTCCAGGACTACACGCTGTCCATGCCGCGCGGCGCGGCGGTCATCTACCCGAAGGACTCGGCGCAGATCGTCGCGATGGCCGACATCTTCCCCGGCGCGCGCGTCGTGGAGGCGGGGGTCGGCTCCGGCGCGCTCACCTGCTTCCTGCTGCGCGCGGTGGGCAATGAGGGCAGCGTCACCTCCTACGAGCGGCGTGAGGACTTCGCCGAGGTCGCCACCAAGAACGTGGAGAAGTTCTACGGTGGTCCGATGGACCAGTGGCGCCTGGTCGTGGGTGATTTCGTGGAGGCGCTCGACGAGAGCGACGTCGACCGGATCATCCTCGACATGCTCGCCCCGTGGGAGTGCGTCGACGCCGCGGCCAAGGCTCTCACCCCGGGCGGCGTCATCTGCTGTTATGTGGCCACCACCACGCAGTTGTCCCGCACGGTGGAAACTCTCCGCGAACACGGGAGTTTCACCGAGCCCCATGCGTGGGAGACCCTGGTTCGCGACTGGCATGTCGAGGGCTTGGCCGTGCGACCCGATCATCGGATGGTCGGGCACACCGGCTTCCTCGTCACCGCCCGTCGCATGGCGGACGGGGTGACGCCACCACCTCGTCGCAGGCGTCCGGCAAAGGGGGCACATGGCGAAGAGTCCAGTTCTTCCACCAGATGATGACGATTCGGCCACAACGGTACGTTTGCTCGTGACAAGGGAACAGAGTGACGTGTTCTTATGCTCCCAGGACTAAACGCACCATAAGGGATTAATCATTGCCTACTTAATGTAGCGATACGAACACTGCTCGGCCAGGTAAGGGACAGCCCCCAGATGGGTAGGGTTTTGAGTAGTCGGTCTCGACTGGGAAGGAGGTGACGCCGTGGCAGCTCGCGACGACGCTGAGGCTCGAGCCGCGCAGCGCGAACGGGAGGTCGCTGACCTCACAACACAGGTCTCCTTCCTGCAGGAGGAGCTCACCGCGCTACGTCGGAAGTTGACGGAGTCTCCCCGGCAGGCCAGGGTCCTCGAAGAGCGTCTCCATGAAGTGCAGGCGAATCTGGCGGCCGTCACCGGCCAGAACGAGCGTCTGGTGGCCACCCTCAAGGAGGCCAGAGACCAGATCGTCGCGCTGAAGGAGGAAGTCGACCGGTTGGCGCAGCCGCCGTCCGGGTTCGGCGTGTTCCTCGAAAGCAGGGAAGACGGCACGGTGGAGGTTTTCACCGGCGGCCGCAAACTCCGGGTGAACGTCAGTCCAGCCGTGGACGTCGACTCGCTGAAGCGTGGCCAGGAGGTCATGCTCAACGAGGCGCTCAACGTGGTCGAGGCCCTCGGATTCGAGGAGCTCGGCGAGATCGTGATGCTCAAGGAGCTCCTTGAGGACGGCCAGCGCGCGCTGGTGATCTCGCACGCCGACGAGGAGCGGGTGGTGAAACTGGCGGAGTCGTTGCTCGGCCAGCCGATCCGGGCGGGCGACTCGCTGCTGCTGGAACCGCGCTCGGGCTACGTCTACGAGCGCATTCCCAAGTCCGAGGTCGAAGAGCTCGTCCTGGAGGAGGTGCCCGACATCTCCTATGAGGAGATCGGCGGGCTCATGCGGCAGATCGAGCAGATCAGGGACGCGATCGAGCTTCCCTACCTGCACGCCGACCTCTTCCGCGAGCACAAGCTGCGTCCGCCGAAGGGTGTGCTGCTGTACGGCCCGCCCGGTTGCGGCAAGACGCTGATCGCCAAGGCCGTCGCCAACTCCCTGGCCAAGCAGGTCGCGGAGAAGACCGGCCAGTCCGGTAAGAGCTTCTTCCTCAACATCAAGGGTCCCGAGCTTCTCAACAAGTACGTCGGCGAGACCGAGCGGCACATCCGCCTGGTCTTCCAGCGGGCTCGTGAGAAGGCCTCCGAGGGCACCCCGGTGATCGTGTTCTTCGACGAGATGGACTCGATCTTCCGGACCCGAGGCTCGGGTGTCTCCTCCGACGTCGAGAACACCATCGTTCCCCAGCTCCTGTCGGAGATCGACGGCGTCGAGGGCCTGGAGAACGTGATCGTGATCGGCGCCTCCAACCGCGAGGACATGATCGACCCGGCGATCCTGCGGCCCGGCCGCCTGGACGTCAAGATCAAGATCGAGCGGCCGGACGCCGAGGCGGCGAAGGACATCTTCTCGAAGTACCTCATCGAAGACCTCCCCCTCCACCCCGAGGACCTCGCCGAGCACGGCGGCAGTCGCGAGGGCACCATCTCGGGCATGATCCAGCGGGTGGTCGAGCGGATGTACACCGAGAGCGAGGAGAACCGCTTCCTCGAGGTGACCTACGCCAACGGGGACAAGGAAGTCCTGTACTTCAAGGACTTCAACTCCGGCGCCATGATCCAGAACATCGTCGACCGCAGCAAGAAGATGGCGATCAAGCAGTTCCTCGAGTCCGGGCAGAAGGGCCTGCGGATCCAGCATCTGCTGGCGGCCTGCGTGGACGAGTTCTCCGAGAACGAGGACCTGCCCAACACCACCAACCCCGACGACTGGGCCCGCATCTCCGGCAAGAAGGGCGAGCGGATCGTCTACATCCGCACTCTCGTGACGGGCAAGCAGGGCACCGAGGCCGGCCGTTCCATCGACACGGTGGCCAACACCGGCCAATACCTCTGATGATGCCGGCGGCGCCCACCTGGCGCCGCCGGTAGCGCGCTCGGCGGCGCGGCCTCCTTGGCGAAGGGGCCGCGCCGCCGACGTTCACGGCCCGGTCCCGCCGTCGGCGTTCACGGTCCCGTCCCGGCCCCGGTGTTCACGACCTTCCTTCCGGCTTCCCGTCCGTCACGAAAGCGAGGCGACGTCACATGGAACCCAACTGATCACGTCGCCGTCCAAGTGGCGTGCATGAACATTTCGGCCCGGTCATCAGGTGACCGGCGCGGGGTCTCGTGAGACGGCTCGGGGGAGCGGCCGCCTCACCGAACTCGACCTCCTCCGCTTCGTCGCCGCCATGGCGGTGCTCGCCTTCCACTACTTCATCGCCTTCGCCTCGGTGTGGGGGGAGCGCCCGTCCAAGCTGTTCCCGGCGATCTCCACGCTGTCCGGCCTCGGCATCCTGGGCGTCGAACTGTTCTTCATGATCAGCGGATTCGTCATCCTGATGAGCGTCTGGGGTCGCGGGCTGGGCGCGTTCGCCCTGTCCCGGCTGGTGCGCCTGTTCCCCGCCTACTGGGTCAGCGTCGGCGTCACGGCGGCGGTCTACGGCCTGGGCGCCGCCACCGCCCTGGACCCCAAGCTCAGCCTCGGCGAGTACGGGGTCAACCTCACGATGCTCCAGCGGGCCTTCGGCGTCTACGACGCCAACGGCGTCTACTGGTCGCTGTGGGTGGAGCTCCGGTTCTACCTGTTGATCTCGGTCCTGGTGATCGTCGGGGTGACGCTCAACCGCTGCCTGATCTTCATGGGCGTCTGGCTGCTGGCGGCGGGGTTCTTCGCGGGCAGCGAGGACAAGTGGGTCGATCTCATAGTGATGCCCAAATACGCGGCGTACTTCGTCGGTGGCATGGCCTTCTTCCTGATGACCAGGCATGGGCCCAAGCTGGTTCTGTGGTGCCTGGCCGGGATCAGCGCGGGCCTGGCGGTCAACGCGGCGATCGACCGGGTCGCCGGGCGGATCGAGAAGGTCGGCTACACCGCGATGCCCGTGCCCGAGTGGGCCGTCGCCGCCGCGATCATCTGTTTCTACGTGCTCATGGCGATGGTGGCGCTGGGCTGGCTGGGCTGGCTGCGCTGGCGCGGCCTGGTCGTCCTGGGCGCCCTGACCTATCCGCTCTACCTGTTCCACACCACGGCCGCGGTCGTGGTCGTACCCGCCCTGCGGGACACGCTGCCGCCCTGGCTGACCGCCGTGGTCACCGTACTGAGCGCGACGGCCTTCTCCTATCTGGTGTACCGGGTGGCCGAACGGCCCCTCCAAGAGTTCGTCAAGGCCAGACGCCGGCGTGGGGCCGCACCGCCGTCTGCGCCGACCTCCCCGCCGCCGCAGGCTCCCTTCGCGACGGGCGAAAAGGCCTCGGTGCCATAACTGTCCGGCCACCGGGCATAGTGAAGGGTCTAGGGTCGGGCATATACACGGCGGACAAGGCGGTCCCGGATGAACAGAGGGTGCGCATGACGGTACGGCGGGTGATGGGCATCGAGACGGAGTACGGCATCTCCGTGCCCGGACAGCCGGGGGCCAACGCGATGGTGACCTCCTCCCAGGTCGTCAACGCCTACCTGGCCGCCTCGGCGGCCAGGGCGCGGCGCGCGCGGTGGGACTTCGAGGAGGAGAACCCGCTGCGCGACGCCCGGGGCTTCGACCTGTCCAGAGAGGTGGCCGACCAGAGCCAGCTCACGGACGAGGACCTGGGCCTGGCCAACGTGATCCTCACCAATGGCGCTCGGCTCTACGTCGACCACGCCCATCCCGAATACTCCACTCCCGAGTGCACCAACCCGCGAGCCGCGGTGATCTGGGACAAGGCGGGGGAGAGGGTGATGCACGACGCCGCGGTCCGCGCCTCGGCGATCCCCACCAACGCCCCGATCCAGCTCTACAAGAACAACACCGACAACAAGGGTGCCTCCTACGGCTGCCACGAGAACTACCTGATGCGGCGGGCCACGCCGTTCGCCGACATCGTCAGGCATCTGACGCCGTTCTTCGTCTCCCGGCAGGTCGTCACCGGCGCGGGCAAGGTCGGCATCGGGCAGGACTCGCGTGGTGAGGGCTTCCAGATCAGCCAGCGGGCCGACTTCTTCGAGGTCGAGGTGGGTCTGGAGACCACGCTCAAGCGGCCGATCATCAACACCCGGGACGAGCCTCACGCCGATCCGGAGAAATACCGCCGGCTGCACGTCATCATCGGCGACGCCAACATGTCGGAGATCTCGACCTACCTCAAGCTGGGCTCCACCGCGCTGGTCCTGGCCATGATCGAGGACGGTTACTTCACGCGGGATCTCGCCGTGGACAACCCCGTCCAGGCGCTGCGGGCGGTCTCCCACGACCCGACGCTCAAATACGAGATCTCGATGCGCGACGGCCGCAAGCTCACGGCCGTCCAGCTCCAGATGGAATACCTGGAGCTGGCGCGCAAGTACGTCGAGGAGCGCAGCGGCAACGGCGTCGACGAGCTCACCAAGGACGTCCTGGATCGCTGGGAGTCGGTGCTGACCCGCCTGGCGGAAGATCCGATGCAGCTGTCCAGGGAACTGGACTGGGTGGCCAAGCTGGAGCTGCTGGAGGGCTACCGCACCCGCGACGGCCTCGCCTGGTCGCACCCGCGCCTGCAGCTGGTGGACCTGCAATACTCCGACATCCGTCCCGACCGCGGCCTGTACAACCGGCTGGTGGCCCGGGGACGGATGCAGCGGCTGGTCACCGAGGAAGAAGTCCAGCGGGCCATCGAGGCCCCACCCAGCGACACACGGGCCTACTTCCGGGGTCGTTGCCTGAGCCAGTTCAGCGAGTCGGTCGCGGCCGCCTCCTGGGACTCGGTCATCTTCGACATCCCCGGCCGCGAGTCCCTGCAGCGGGTGCCCACCCTGGAGCCGCTGCGCGGCACCAAGGCTCACGTGGGAGAGCTGTTCGACCGCTGCCGCACGGCCGCCGACCTGGTGAACGCCCTCACCGGCGAATAGCGAACGCCCGCTCGCGGGGCGGCGGTCCGGACCGGACCGCCGCCCCGCGAGCCGTCTTCCCGGCCGGTAATCCACAGAGAAAAGTGGAGAAAGTGAATATTTCCGCTGTGTGTCAGGGGAAGTCTGGATTGACGGGCGATAGGTAACCGGGATACGTTCCGGGTGTTTTGTGGCGGTGCGAGGGAAATCCGGTGAGATTCCGGTGCGGTCGCGCCACTGTAACCGGCCTCAGGGCCGGGAGCCAGGTCACTCGGCCGCCACCGACCTACGAAAAGGGACGCGTCAATCCCGGAGGAGGTGGCCGTGAGCCAGATCTCGGCTCCGCACACCCAGCCCATCCCATGGGCGTCAATCACCCGCTGGCTGCTCGCCGTACCGGTGCTGCTGCTCATCGCCTACCTGGTCGCCTTCGACCAGGGAGCGATCTCGCAGACCGGGAACTACCTGCACGAACTCATGCATGACGGGCGTCATCTGCTCGGCGTCCCGTGTCACTGAGTCCCAATTGATCACCAAACTCATCGCCCGGGGCATGCTCGTCGGCCTGCTCGCCGGACTGCTGGCGGCCGTCTTCGCCTACACCACGGGCGAGCCGCGCATCGACCGGGCCATCGCGCTGGAGGAGGCGGCCGCGGCCGCCTCCCAGGCGGCCGGATCCCACGCCCACGAGACGGCCGAAGCCACCGGCCACTCCCACGAGACGACCCAGGCCACCGGCCACTCCCACGACGAAGGCGAGGCACTGGTCAGCAGGGACGGCCAGCGGTTCGGGCTGTTCCTGGCCCTGGGCCTGTACGGCGTGGCCGTCGGCGGCCTGTTCGCCCTGGCCTACGCGGCCGTGCGCGGCAGGGTCGGGCCCCGTTCGGAACCGGTGCTCGCGATCGCTCTCGCGTCCGCCGCGTTCACCGCCATCGTCCTCGTACCGTTCCTGAAATATCCCGCCAACCCACCCGCTGTCGGCGACCCCGAGACGATCAACCAGCGCACCGTGCTCTATCTGGTCGCGGTGGCCATCGGCCTGCTTTCCGTCGCCGCGGGCGCGGCCACTCACCGCTACGCAGCCCGGAGCGAGCCGTGGCTGCGCTGGCTGGCCACCGGCGCCACGGTGCTCCTGCCGGTGGCGGCGGCCTGGATCCTCCTGCCGGAGATCGACGAGGTGCCCCAGGGCTTCCCCGCCGACCTGCTGTGGGACTTCCGGATCGCCTCCCTCGGCACCCAGGCGGTCTTCTGGCTCGGTGTCGGCGCGCTGTTCGCCTTCGCCGCGCGCAGGCGCAGCCCGGTGTGATGACCCCCTCGGGGGTCACGCGGCTGCTGCTGGTCTGCCACGCCTCGACCTCGGCGACGGCACGGGCCGCGTTCCCGGGCGACGAACCGCTCGACGGACGCGGCCTGCGCCGGGCGGGCGGCATGGCCGGGCGGTTCGGACCCGGTCCGGCCGTCTGCGCCGCAGAACTGCGCTGCACCCAGACGGCCGCGGCGCTCGGCCTGAGCGCCGATCCGGACCCGGGGCTGGCCGACTGCGACTACGGCCGATGGCGCGGCAGGACGCTGGGCGAGATCGAGGCGGCCGAACCCGAAGCCCTCGCCGCCTGGCTCACCGACCCCGCCGCAGCGCCGCACGGAGGGGAGTCGATCACCGCTCTCCTCGGCCGGGTGGCCGGGTGGCTGTCCCGGCGCGCTCCCGGGCGGGTCGTCGCGATCACCCACCCCACGGTCATCCGCGCCGCGGTCGTCCACGCCCTCGGCGCCCCCGCCCCCGCCTTCTGGCGCGTCGACGTCGCGCCGCTGGCGCGCGTCGCGCTCACCGGCCGCGACGGCCGCTGGCGGCTGAGCTACCCCGAATGACGACATCCCAAGGAGACCTCCACGGTGCGTGACCCGCGTTATCCCTTCACCGCGATCGTGGGCTCGGAGGACCTGAAACTCGCCCTCATCCTCAACGCCGTCTCCCCTCGTGTCGGCGGAGTGCTGGTCCGCGGGGAGAAGGGCACCGCCAAGTCCACGATCGTGCGGGCGCTGGCCGATCTGCTGCCCGCCGTCGAGGTGGTCGGCGGCTGCCGCTTCTCCTGCGATCCCGCCGCACCTGACCCCGACTGCCCGGACGGGCCGCACGAGGCCCGTACGGGCACCGCCCGGCCCGCGCGCCTGGTGGAACTGCCGGTCGGCGCCTCCGAGGATCGCCTGGCCGGATCGCTCGACATCGAGCGCGCGCTGACCGAGGGCGTGAAGGCCTTCGAACCCGGCCTCCTGGCGGCCGCCCACCGGGGCGTCCTCTACGTGGACGAGGTCAACCTGCTCCACGACCACCTGGTCGACCTGCTGCTCGACGCCGCCGCCCTCGGCACCTGCTACGTCGAGCGCGAAGGGGTGTCGGTACGGCACGCCGCCCGCTTCCTGCTGGTGGGCACGATGAACCCGGAGGAGGGAGAGCTTCGGCCGCAACTCCTCGACCGGTTCGGACTGACCGTGGAGGTCCGGGCGTCGCGGGAGCCGTCTCGGCGAGCGGAGGTGGTACGGCGGCGCCTGGCCTTCGAGGCCGGGCCGGCCGACTTTGCCGCCCGCTGGTCCGCCCAGGAGAAGGAGCTGGCGGCGCGCATCGCCGAGGCGCGGGCCCGGGTGACGAGCGTGGTCCTGCCGGACGCCGCGCTGCGGCAGATCGCCACCGTCTGCGCGGCGTTCGAGGTGGACGGGCTGCGGGCCGACCTGGTCACCGCGAACGCGGCGATCGCCCACGCCGCCTGGCAGGGGCGCGGTGCCGTCACCGCCGACGACGTCCGCGAGGCGGCCCGCCTCGCCCTTCCGCACCGTCGTCGCCGGGATCCCTTCGACGCTCCCGGCCTGGACGAGTCCAAGTTGGAGGACCTCCTCAACAGCCTCCCCGACGATCCCGACGACGACCCGGACGACCCGGACGGCTCGGGTCCCGGCGGTTCCGGCGGTCCCGGTGACGACGGGAACGCTCCCGGCGGGGAAGGGGCCGAGGACGGCGGTCCGGATGGGCAGCGGCCCGGGGACGGCGGTCCCGAAGGGCAGCGGCTCCACGACGGCTCCCATCGCGACGGTTCCGAAGGGGATCGCCCCGCCGGGGACGGCCCGCTCCCGGCCGCTCCCGAAACCCCGGCCGCGGACGCCGCGCAGGCGGGTCCCGGCCCGGACGGCGACCGCCCCTCCGCCGGACCGGAGCCGATGAACACCCCGGCCGGTCGCCGCGACCAGACCTTCGACGCCGGCCCGGTACGACCGGCCAGGCTGTTCACCGTTCCCGGGATCGGCGCCGGAGCCCCCGGCCGGCGCTCCAGGGCGCGCACGCCTCTGGGCCGGATCACCGGTGCCCGGACTCCCGGGGGACGCCCCGCCTCCCTGCATCTGAAGGCGACCGTGGGCGCCGCGGCGCCGTACCAGGTCGGCCGGGGCCGCAGCGGCCCCGGCCTGTTGCTGCGGCGCGAGGACCTCAGGGAGGCCGTCCGCGAGGGCCGCGAGGGCAACCTGGTGCTGTTCGTCGTGGACGCGAGCGGATCGATGGCCGCCCGGCAGCGCATGCGCGCCGTCAAGTCGGCCGTGCTGGGCCTGCTCCTCGACGCCTACCAGCGCCGTGACAAGGTCGGCCTGATCACCTTCCGCGGCTCCCGCGCCGATCTCGTCCTGCCGCCGACCTCCTCCGTCGAGGCGGGCGCGGCCCGGCTGCGAGAGCTGCCCACCGGCGGCCGAACCCCGCTCGCCGCCGGCCTGCTGCGGGCCGCCGAGGTGCTGCGGGTCGAGCGCCTGCGTGACCCGGCCCGGCGCCCGCTGCTGGTGCTCGTCACCGACGGGCGGGCCACCTCCGGCACCGTCGAGCAGGCCCACCGCGCCGCGGGGCTGCTGGCCGGTGTGACGAGCGTGGTGGTGGACTGCGAGGGTGGGTACGTCCGCCTCGGCCTCGCCAGGTCCCTGGCCGCGAGGATGGGCGCCGAGATCGTGCGCCTCGACGACCTCGCCGACCTTGCCGGGATGATCCGTGAGCGGCGTGCCGCATGACAGCGACAGTGTGAACAGTGTGAAAGGTGGATGACGATGCCCCAGGGCAGACCGGTCAGCGTGCCCGAGGACGGCCTGACCACCCGGCAGCGCCGCAACCGGCCGCTGCTGATCGTGCACACCGGCCCGGGCAAGGGCAAGTCCACCGCCGCGTTCGGCCTGGCGCTGCGCGCCTGGAACCAGGGGTGGCCGATCGGGGTGTTCCAGTTCGTCAAGTCCGCCAAATGGCGCATCGGCGAGGAACGCGCCCTGCGGGTCCTGGGCGACTGCGACGAGGGCGGGACGGTGTCCTGGCACAAGATGGGAGAGGGCTGGTCCTGGATCCAGCGCCCCGGCACCGAGGAGGACCACGCGGCCGACGCCCGTGAGGGCTGGGAGCAGATCAAGCGCGACCTCGCCGCCGAGACGTTCCGCCTGTACGTGCTCGACGAGTTCACCTACCCGATGAAGTGGGGCTGGATCGACGTCGAGGAGGTGGTCGACACCCTGGCCGGGCGCCCGGGCGGTCAGCACGTCGTCATCACCGGCCGCGACGCCGATCCCCGTCTGCTCGCCGCGGCCGACCTGGTGACGGAGATGGGCAAGGTCAAGCACCCGATGGACACCGGCCAGAAGGGCCAGAAGGGCATCGAGTGGTAGCCCGCCTGGTGATCGCCGCCCCGGCCTCGGGCGCCGGGAAGACCACCGTCGCGACCGGGCTGATGGCCGCTTTCACCCGTCGAGGGACGGCGGTCTCCCCGCACAAGGTGGGACCCGACTACATCGATCCGAGCTACCACGCGCTGGCCACCGGCCGTCCCGGACGCAACCTCGATCCCTGGCTGGTGGGGGAGGAGCTGATCGCCCCGCTGTTCCTGCACGGCGCGGCCGGGGCCGATCTCGCGGTGATCGAAGGAGTGATGGGTCTTTACGACGGGGCGGGCGCGAGCGAGTTCGCCTCGACCGCGCATGTCGCCAGGCTGCTCGACGCACCCGTGGTACTGGTCGTGGACGCGGCGAAGCAGAGCCGGTCCGTGGCCGCGCTCGTGCACGGGTTCGCCTCCTACGACACCCGGCTCAGGTTCGGCGGGGTGATCCTCAACCGGATAGGCTCCGCCCGGCACGAGGACATCTGCCGCGAGGCCCTCGCCGAGAGCGGCGTCCCGGTGCTGGGCGTCATCGGTCGCAGCGACGCCGTCGCCACCCCCTCCCGCCACCTCGGTCTCGTTCCCGCCGCCGAACGCCGCGCCCAGGCCGCCCAGGCCATGGACGCCGTCGCCGCCCTGATCGCCGGCTCCTGCGACCTGGACGCGCTGGTACGGCTCGCCCGCTCGGCCCCGCCCCTGCGAGCCCGCCCCTGGTCCCCGGGCAGGGCCACGCCGGCCCCGGCGCCCGTGTCCGCCTCGGGGGACGCGCCCGCCGAGGCGGCCGCGGTGGGCACGACCACCGTGTCGGCCGTGTCGGCCATGCCCGCCGCGCCGGACACGCCGGCCACGACGAGGATCGCGGTCGCGGGCGGCCAGGCGTTCACCTTCGGCTATACCGAGCAGGCCGAACTCCTGACAGCCGCGGGGGCGGAGGTCGTCCCCTTCGATCCCCTCGGTGACGAGACCCTGCCCGAGGGAGTCGGGGGAATCGTCATCGGCGGCGGTTTCCCAGAGGTCTACGCGGCCGAGTTGTCCGCCAACGAGCCGCTGCGCCGACAGGTCGCCGCCTTCGACGGACCGATCGCGGCCGAGTGCGCCGGCCTGCTGTATCTCGCGAGGGACCTGGACGGCAAGCCGATGTGCGGAGTCCTGGACGTCAAGGCCCAGATGACCGGCAGGCTCACCCTCGGCTACCGGGACGCGGTGGCCGTCCGGGACTCCGTTCTCACCAGGGAAGGCGAACGCTACCGCGGTCACGAGTTCCACCGCACCGCCGTCGAACCCGTACCGCGGCGGCCTCTGTTCCGCTGGCGGGGCGGCGCCGACGGGTTCGCCGACGGCCGGGTGGTCGCCTCCTACCTGCATCTGCACTGGGCCGGCAGCCCCCACCTGGCCACCCGCTTCGTGGCGGCGTGCCGCCGGGCGCGCTGACCTGCGAGGGTGCCGACACGGGTGATCGGCGGTGGCCTTCGCGCGCCCTCGAAGCCTCCGTACGCCCTCGAAGACGGAGGCCCGCCCGCCGGAGGCGCCCTCCATGCGAACATAAATTGATCTACGATGTAAAGGGCCGGACCGCGGGCAACTGCGGCGCCGCGACGGCCACTCCCTCCATCCGGAGGATCTCCGACAGCACACGCGCCGCCTGACCGCCGGTCATGCGCGCCGCCGGGTCACGCCGGAGCAGTCCCTTGAGAACCGTCCAGAGCGGTCCGGCCTTCGAGGGCGGGTCCGGGTTCCCGTTCATCGCCGCGCTCAGCACCGTGAACGCGTCGGAGCCGGGATACGGCGGCCGCCCCTCCACGGCGAAGTACAGGCTCGCCCCGAACGACCACAGGTCGGCCGCCGCGGTGGCCGGCCTGCCTCGCAGGCGCTCCGGCGCCGTGTAGGCGGGCGCGCACCCGATCGGCACGGTCGTCGCCGCACTGCTCTCCCCGCCCAGTGCGGCGATCCCGAAATCCGACAGCACCACCCGGTCGCCGGTCAGCAGGATGTTGCCCGGATTGATGTCACGGTGCAGCACACCCGCCGCGTGCGCGTGCCGCAGCCCCGACAGCAGCTGGAAGCCGACCCATGCCGCCCAGTGGACCGGCAGATGGCCCAGATGGCGCACCGTCTCCCGCAACGTGAGGGACTCCAGCAACTCCATCACGATCCAGAGCCGCCCGCCCTCCTCCAGGAGATCGTGCACCGAGATCACCGCCGGATGGTTCAGCCGTCCGGCCGAACGGGCCTCGCGCAGCGCACGGCGACGGGCGTCGTCCAGGTCCACCCCGTGTTCCCGGAACCGCGGCTGAATTTCCTTGATCGCCACATTTCGGCGAAGCCGTGAATCGTGGGCTCGCCAGATGATGCCCACACCGTCTCGCCCGATCGGTGAAGTCAGCTGATAACGACCGCCCAGCGGGCGCGCCTTTCCTGTTCCCGTTTCCATGAACCACCCGTTGCACTAGAAGCCGGGCCCCTCAGCTGATTCATATTTTCACCTGGAACGGTTCACACATCCGCCGCACCGGACGATCACATATAACGATTGAGTAGCGCCGATGACGTGGAATATCAATTCAACCGTCTAATCGCGCCGGCGCGATCGGACGGTGAGCCCGGCGACGTGGCGAGGTCGCCTCGCGCCGGGCGCCATGAGTCTCTCGGGTGAGAGCGCGCCGGATCAAGCCGCGCTGAAACAGCGCGCGTCGGCCAGCATGGTCGCGGTCTGCTCGGCGCTCAGCCGCGCCCGCGGGTCCTTGCGCAACAAGCCGCGCAGCACCGGCTCCAGCGCGCCCGCCCGCTGGGGTGCGCGCGCCGGTTCCTTCAGCGCCTCCACCAGGGCGGCCATCGAGTTCACCGTGCGGAACGGGGTCCTGCCCTCCACCGCCATGTAGAGCGTCGCCCCGAACGACCACATGTCCGCCTCGCGGGTGCCGCCCCGGCCGTGCAGGGCCTCCGGTGCGATGAACGCCGGTGTGCCCCGCATCGAGGTGCTCACGGCGCCCTCGGGGGCGGCGAAGCCGAAGTCGGCCAGCACCACCCGGTCACCGGTCAGCATGATGTTGGCGGGTTTGATGTCGCGGTGGATCACTCCGCCGTCGTGGGCGTGCCGCAGCGCGTCCAGCAGCCGGTGGCCCATCGCGGCCACCAGGTCGGCCGGCAGCGGCCCCGCCTGCACCAGAGTGTCGTGCAGGGTGAGCGCCTCCAGGAACTCCATGACGATCCACAGCCGCTCGGCCTCCTCGGCCAGGTTGTGCACCGTGACGATGCCCCGATGGCTCAGCCGCGCGGCCATCCGCGCCTCGCGCACCACCCGCCGCCGCCGTTCGGCCGCCTCAGGGCCGGGTGGGAGGGCGATCTCCTTGAGCGCCACCTCCCGTTCCAGTAACAGGTCGTAGGCGCGCCAGACGACGCCCGTCGCTCCGCGGCCGACGGGGGAGAGGAGTTTGTACCGGCTGGCGACGATGGTGCTCACCCGCTAATGATCGCAGTTTCCCACCCTTTCGGCCTAACTGGAACGATCCTGGCGCGTCAAAAAAACGCCGAAATATACGGATCTACCTTGTAAAGGCGCTCAGACCAGGCCGATACCCAGCAGCAACGTCCCGGCGCCCAGGGACGTGCCGCCGAGGGCCACCAGCCAGATCAGCTTGTTCGGCTTGGTGTCGGAGGGGCGCACCACCGACAGGAAGAAGCCGATCGGCATCAGGATCGGCGCCGCCGTGATCAGGATCCGGATCAGGCTCCTGGTGGCGTCGGACAGGTCGGCCTGGTCAACGTAGATCATCGCGACGAGGGCGAAGAGCACCAGGACGCCCGCGTGGGCGTGCCCGGCTCGCCACAGGCTTCGCCGTACCGGATTGTCCAGATAGCCGGGGATGTCGCGCATGAGGTGGGCGAGCAGGGAGATCCCGCCGAAGGCGACGGCGGGCACGGTGATCAGGAGGATTCCGGCGGTGCTCAGCGACGACGGTGACATGGGTGGCCCTTCATCGGATAGCTAGGGTGGCCAATTATTGGATAGGAGGACTATCTAGTCAAGTGGAGAGGAATTTGCCAGGAGGGGGTGGAAGGAGGTTCCCTGACGGGCAGGACCTCGGGACGACCTCGACGGGCTCCCGTAAAGATCGCGGGACGATCCGCGCGAAATGTCTCCCGGTTCGGGGAAGATATGAATCACCAGCGTCCCCCATGCGGAGGTGCCACAGATGGCGAGCAAGGACACCGGCGGGCAGAAGCACACTGGCCGGACCGACAGGGAGGTGGAGGAGACCACCACGGCGGACTCTTCCGACGTCCAGGAGCGCAACGAGAAGCTTTCGGACGACGTCGACGCGATCCTCGACGAGATCGACGAGGTCCTTGAGGAGAACGCGGAGGAGTTTGTAAGGAGCTATGTCCAAAAGGGCGGACAATAGCGACATGCCCAGGTTTGGGGTCAGGGGTGAAGGTGGATCCAACGGCCGGCCCGAAGATCTGTACTGACCGCACATCCGCCATGCCGGTCGCCGGGTTCGGGCCCGGCGGGCGAATGGCGGACGGCCGCGTCCGCCGTCGCGAAGAGCACTTCGGGAAACGCTCGGTCCGGAGCCGCGACAAAAGCGGGACCGGACGGGAAAAGGCCACCCAAGAACGGGCCGGGATTCTCAACGGGGACAAATAGCATCCGCGACGCGAACAAGCCGGGGGACGTGCCGGACCACCGGGCCGGCCGGCCCCCGCCCGACCAACCCGCCCGACCAACCCGCCCGACCAACCCGCCCGACCAACCCGCCCGACCAACCCGTTCGATCAGCCCGTCCGCGTCAGATGAACGGTCGCGATCTCGAAGGGGCGCAGCGGTAGCCGTACGACGCCGCCGGTGACCTCCAGCCGCTCGCCCGCCGCGCCGAGCACATCGGCGCGGCGGGCGGCGCCGAACGGACCGCGGATCACGGCCTCGGTGGCCGTCGGATGCTCGGCCACGAGGCGCATCTCCAACGCCTCGCCTCGCTCGCGCAGCGCCACGAGCACCACGCCCACGCCGTCGACCGCGATGGGCTCGCCGAAGCCCTCGAAGGACGCGCCCGGGTCTCCGGCCGCCGGGGGCGCGCCGGAGCTCTCCGGGGACGTGCCCGCTACGCCCGGGGAGGCGGCGGGCGCGCGGCCCGACCCCGGCACGGCCAGCAGCGCGTGCCGATACTCCTCGGCCAGGCGAGGCAGCCCCGCCTCGTGCCAGGCGCCCGGGTGGGGGAGCACGGCGAAGCGCATCGTGACCGGTCCCGGGCACTGGGCGGCGGGGGTGGGCAGCTGGGGTCCGGCGGGCTCGTCGCGGTAGGCGTTGCGGTCGTTGGACAGCAACCCCACCGAGCGGATCAGCGTGAGCGCGAGATCGCCGCCGGTCAGCTCGTACTCGGTCACCTGGTCCAGCAGGACCGCCAGGCCGCCCGCGGTCACGAAGCCCTCGGCGGGGAAGGTCGGCACGGGCTTCTCGCCGCAGCCGCCCTCACCGGTCAGGCCGCGCCGTACCACCGACAGCTGCCCTTCGGAGAAGGACTCGGCCGCGGGGGAGGGGAGCGGTGCGTGCCAGCGGACCCGGTGGTCGCGACAGCGGTTGTCGAAGGAGATCTCCAGGCGCAGGTAGCGTTCGCCCGCCCGGAGCTCGGCCCTCGTGGTGACGGTGACGGTCTCGGCGCTCTCCGAACGCGCCCGCGGAGTGGAGTCGGCGGGCCAGGCGTATTCGCGGCGGATCTCCAGCACCGACACCAGCGGTCCGGCGCAGACGCTCTCGACCTCGACGCGGATCGGGGCGTCCACCAGGGTGTCGTCGCGGGGCGGGGCGTGGTTGTAGGTGTCGCCCGCGTCGCCGCCGTCGACGATGCGGCCCACGCCGTGGGCCTGTGCGCCGGCCGACGGCGGCGATGTCGAAAACAGCGACAGGGTGCCGTCGGGGGCGACGGTGACGCGGAGCAGACCGTTGTCGAGCGTGCCGTCGGCGGGGCGCGTCCAGCCGGCGGAGTGCGGCGCTGCGGTCCCCGGCGGCGCGAAGGTGAGCACGGTGCGGCCGAGCGGGGCGACGGTGACGTCGGCGGCGACGGTGACGACGGGTTCGGCGCAGGTGCGCACGCGCCAGGGGCCAGGGCGGGCGGCGGCGTCCAGGACCGCCGAGCGGAGATCCGCGTAGTCGTAGCCGGTGACGGCGTGCCGGCTGACGACGACGGTGAAGACGTCGCCGGTGCTGGACCAGGAGACGATCTCCTGGCCGAAGAGCTCGCGTTCGTGGACCCGGCCGAGGAGCCGGGTGAGGTCGTCCATGACGGTCTCGTCGAGGAGGGTGGGGGCGAGCTCCAGCCGCTGGGAGGGCACCCGGTCGCCGTCCGGGGTGAACAGGGCGGCGCGGCTGTCGGGCAGGTCGGCCAGGATCAGGGCGGTGCGCGGGAAGGGGGAGGGATTGACGACCACGACGGTGTCGCGGGCGGCCCGGTCGGCGAGGGAGGCGCCGACCATGTCGACGACGGCCTGGCCGATCTGCTCGGCCTCGGCGATGCGGGCGGCGACCTGCTGGGCGGTCTCGTCGGCGCCGCAGCCGGTGATGGAGTCGTGGCCGCTGCAGGCGATGAGACGGCGCCAGGCCATGTCGAGCAGCTTCGGCGCGGCGGTGCCGCCGGGCAGCCAGAGCGCCGACAGGGGTTCGGCGTAGCGGGTGACGACGCGTTCGGCGCGAGCCATGACCTGCTTGGCCGGCATGCGGGCGGAGATGACGCCGGGCAGGATGTTGGCGCGGGCATGGGAACGCAGCTCGCCGTGGACGACGGGCAGGCCCGTGACGGCGGGGTCCTGGGCGGTGACGTAGTCGTGGAGGGTGGCGACGCGCAGCCCGGCGGTGGTGACGTCTGCCGCCGGGGCGCTGTGGTCGGCGCCGTACATGGCGAGCAGGGGGCCGGTGGGCCGCCAGGGGCGCAGGGTTTCGGTGAAAGCGGCGAGCCGGTCCTCCAGGGCCTCCGCCGGGCCGCTGAACAGGGCGACGGCGTTGCCGTATCCGCCGGGAAGGTACTGGGTGCGGATCGCGGTGCCGTCGGCGCCGATCCAGGCGAAGGCGTCGCGGTCGACGGAGGCGGGCACGCCGCGCCACAGGCAGGCGTGTTCCAGGCCGGCCTGGCGCAGGATCTGCGGCATCTGCGCGCAGTGACCGAACTGGTCGGGCAGGTAGCCGACCCGCATGACGCCGCCGAGCTCGGCGGCGCCGCGCATGCCGTACTCCAGGTTGCGGATCAGCGTCTCCCCGGCGCAGAGGAACTCGTCGGCGAGGATGAGCCACGGCCCGGCGGCGAAGCGGCCTTGGGCGACGAGTCGTCTGACCTCGGGGAGCCGTTCGGGACGGATCTCCAGATAGTCCTCCAGCGCCGCGAGCTGGCCGTCCATGGTGAACCGGTAGGAGGGATCGGCGGCCATGGTGTCGAGGACCTCGTCGAGCACGCGGACCAGGCCGAGCCGGAACCGTTGGAAGGGCAGATACCACTCGCGGTCCCAGTGGGTGTGCGGGACGACCACGATGTCAGGCGTCATGTGCCTCGCCTCCGATGGACGGTCCGGCGACCGATTTGATGATCTTCTGGGCCGTCACGATGTCGGCCAGGCCGCCGGCGAGCCCGGTGAGCGGCGCGGTGCCCTCGGTGACGAGGGCGTGGAAGGCCTCCAGCTGGCGTTCGAAGGCCTCGGACACGTCCCGGTGGACCGTCCTGACCTCCGTGGTCCCGTCCAGGGAGCTGGCGGTCAGGACCGTGGGGGCGTTCATCAGGTAGGGAGAGGGGAAGACCAGCTCCAGGGAGCCGTCCTCGTGATGGACGCTGACGGTCTCCCGGTAGGCGGGATGGCCGGGCAGGTAGTGCCAGCGCATGCCGTAGCGGCCTCGCGACAGGGCTCCGCCGACCTCGATGGAGGGCCCGTCCCACACGGCGGTGTGCTCGACGGTGGCGGGCGGGCCGCTGAAGGAGCGCATGAGCGCCAGGTCGTGGCAGAGGCTGCCGAGGACGATCTCGGAGTACAGGGACCTGATCGGCGGCGGCGCGGGCCCCAGGGCGGTGTCCAGCGCCTCCCGGTCGGCTCTGAGCCACGGTTCGAGCGCCGCCGCGGACGGCAGGGAGGGCCGGACGCGGGCGAAGGCGAGCTGCGCCTCGCCGGTGGGGTGGAGCACGGTGACGTCCAGGTGCCGGATGGGCCGCCCGTCCAGCAGGGCGACCGCCCGCCGCACCGCCGGGTCGTACTGCTTCATGTAGCCCACCATCAGCCGCGCCTCGTTCTTCAGCGCGCGTACCTCGGCCTGGCTGTAGGCGAGCGGTTTCTCGCACAGTACGGCGAGGCCCCGTTCCAGGGCGGCGGCGACCAGGGTCCCGTGGGAACCGGCGGTGAGCACGACGAGCGCGTCGAAGCCGCCGTGATCGAGCATCGCCGCGGGGTCGGAGAACCCGCGCGCCCCGCTCTGCCTGCCGACGAACCCGGCCTGCGCCGGGTCGAGGTCGCACACGGCGGTCACCCGGAACAGCTCCGGACGCCTGGCCAGCAGCGGCAGGTACATCACCTGCGCGGCGACGCCGAGCCCGACGAGCGCGATCTTCACGTGCACAGTGCCATCACCTCGTTACGGGACGTCTCCAGCCGATGGGGACCGGGCCGGGCCGGGACGGTGACCCGGTCGCCGATGACGGGGCGCCGGACGTCCGGTCCCCACAGCACCAGCCCGTCGCCGCCGATGATGAGGAAGTCGTCGCCGTGGCGCAGCAGCAGCGGCCCGTCGGGGGTGGCGGACACGGCGGTGCTCCCGGCGCGCAGTCCTTCCAGGGGGTCTTCGGCGAGCACCCAGGTGGTGGGGTCGCCGGGCGGGTGGCCCTCCTCGGGCCGGTGGTAGTCACTGCCGCCGATCATGGTCGCCTCGGCGGACCAGATCTGCGTCCAGGCCAGCGGCGCGCCCCAGGTCCGATCCCACCAGCTCCAGTGCCACACCTCGACGGCGGGCGGTCGCGCGGTCATGGGGTGACGCCAGGCGCAGTCGCCGGCGACGGGATGGTTGATCGACAGCACCCCACCCCTGTCCTGCACGGTGCGGGCCCACAGGTCGGGGCTCTGCCGGAAGTCGATCCAGCCGATGTCGCCGAAGGCGTTGGCGTGGCCGAGGTCGGTGGTGACCTCCTGGCCGGGAACGAGGGTGATGGCGGCGAAGGTGGCGGCGGCGGGCAGCTCGACATGGTGGCTGACGGTGTTGTGGTCGGTGACGGCGAGGAAGTCCAGGCCCCGGTCGGCGGCCAGACAGGCGAGCTCGGAGACGCTGAGCGAGCCGTCGGAGTGGACCGTGTGGGCGTGCAGGTCCCCGGCGAGCCAGCGCAGCCCGCCCAGCGAGGGCAGGGCGCGCCTGGTGGCGGCCGGCTCGCGGAGCGGCGGAGGGGGTCGCAGGCCGGGCCGCACGCGCGGTGCGACGGGCGGGGACAGGTGCGGGATGACGCTCAGCTCGTACGGCAGGCCGCCCGGTGGGACGCGGTGCAGGCCGAGCAGGACCCGCCATACGCCGGGTTCGGGCTCGCCCGGCAGATAGCCGGGGGTGGCCCAGGCGGGAGTGATCGTGTATTCGGAACGGGCCCCGCCCGACCAGCCGCGAAAGCCCAGCGGACCGTGGCAGCCGAGGTCCAGCACGCCCGCCGAGCGGTCGTAGGAGAGCCGGACGGTGAAGGCCCGCGCGTCTGCGGGCAGCTCGAAGGGGACGTCGTGGACGGGCACGGCGAGCCGGTCCTCCAGCGTCCACCGGCCGGTGACGCGCAGCGCCCTCATGCCTGGCCCGCCAGCAGGTCGTCGTGGTAGACGAGGCCGCGACCCCGCCGGGGGACCGCCCACACGGAGGCGCCGGCGGCGGGCTCGTGGCCCTCCGGGACGACGGCCTGGACGAGGTGGCCGTCGCCTTCGACGGTGATGAGGCTGGCGGCGCCGAGGTTCTCCAGCACCGCGACCCTGCCGGCGAACCCGTCGTCTCTCCTGGTGGCCGACAGGTCGGTGTACTCGGGGCGCACGCCGTAGACGATCGGCTCGCCCTCGGGCAGGCCCTCCGGGGCGGACAGTACGGCCCCCGCCACGTGGAGCCCGTCGCCACCGACCCTGCCGGGCAGCAGGTTCATCGGGGTGGAGCCGATGAAGGAGGCGACGAAGGGGGTGGCGGGCCGGTGGAAGATCTCGGCGGGCGTGCCGACCTGGGTGATGCGTCCGGCGTTCATGACGGCGATCCGGTGAGCCAGAGCGAGGGCCTCGCCCTGGTCGTGCGTGACGAAGACCGTGGTGACGCCCAGTTCGTCCTGCAGGCGCTTGAGGAAGGTGCGGGCTTCCAGGCGGAGCCGGGCGTCGAGGTTGGACAGGGGCTCGTCGAACAGGAACGCCTTGGGGCGGCAGGCGATGGCCCGAGCGAGGGCCACCCGCTGCTGCTGGCCGCCGGACAGCTGTCCGGGACGCCTGCCCAGCAGGTCGGTGAGGCTGAGCCTGGCGGCGACCTCGGCGGCCCTGGCCTCCCGCCGGGCGCGGGGCGTCTTCTTGATCCGCAGGGGATAGGCGATGTTGGCGGCGACGTCCATGTGGGGGAAGAGGGCGTAGTCCTGGAACACCATGGCGACGTCGCGGCGGCCGGGCGGGAGCGCGGTCACGTCGGTCCCGCCGATGTCGATCCTGCCCGCGGTGGGGCTCTCCAGGCCGGCGATGCTGCGCAGCAGCGTGGTCTTGCCGCAGCCGGACGGGCCCAGCAGCGCGAAGAACTCCCCCTCTCTGACGTCGAGGTCGAGGGAGTCGAGCGCCCGGACCTCCCCGGGAAACACCTTGGTCAGGCCGTGCACGGAGATCACCGCTTGATCCCTCCATGGAAGCGGAAGCCGTACCTGCTGCTGACGAACAGGTACATCAGTACCACCGGCAGCGAGTAGAGCAGTGAGAACGTCGAGATCAGGGACAGGTCGGGCTGGCCGCCCTCGGTGTAGAGGGTGTAGAGGACGACGGAGCCGGGAGATTTCTCCGGGTCGCGCAGCAGGATGTACTGGAACAGGAAGCCGCCCCACACGTTGGCCACCGCCCACACCGCGATCGTGGCCAGGCCCGGTCGCACCAGCGGGACGACGACGTGTCGCAGGATCTGCAGCGGCGAGGCGCCGAAGACCCGCGCGGACTCCTCGTAGGAGGTGGGGGTGGCGTCCATGAAGTCCTTCAGGATGAAGATCGCCGCGGGGAGCAGGCCGCCGGAGACGGTCAGGACGACGCCGAGATGGGTGTCGACCAGGTCCAGCCGGGAGGCCAGCTCGAAGATCGGCACCATCGCGGCGGTCCCGGTGACCACCGACGACATCAGCAGCAGCACGTACAGCAGGGCGTCGCGGCCGGGCACCCTGACCCGGGACAGGGCGTAGGCGGCCAGCGCGGCCAGGACGACCACGAGCGCCGCCGCGCCGCCCGCCTGGAGGATCGAGTTGCCGATGGAGCCCAGCGCGTAGGGATTGTCGAGAATGGCCCGGAAGTTGTTCAGCGTGAACTCCGGCGGCGACACCGTGATGGAGGGGTGCGCGTCGAAGGGCGCCGAGGCCAGCCAGAGCATCGGCAGCGCGAAGAAGGCGGCGACGAGCGCCAGAAAGACGGCCGAGGCGATCCGGCCGAGCGCATGCCTGACGAGGCTCATCCGGTGACCTCCCGGCGGCCGCGGAGCAGGCGCAGGTAGGCGAGGGCGAACAGGAGGTTGATCGCGAGGATGAGGAAGGAGACGGCCGCGCCGAAGCCCAGCTGCCCGCCGCGCAAGGCGACGTTGTAGACGTAGACGGGCAGGATCTCCGACCGCCCCTCGGGGCCGCCGGCGGTGATCAGGAACGGTGTGAAGTCGTTGAACGTCCACAGGCTGGTCAGCAGCACGTTGGTGAGGATGTGTCCCCTGATCCGGGGCACGACCACGTCGCGCAGCTGCTGGAAGACGGACGCCCCGGCCAGGCGGGCGGTCTCCAGGTGGGACGGCGGCACGTTCTCCAGGGCCGCCGAGTAGAGCATCATGGAGAAGGCGGCGCCCCGCCAGGTGTTGAACACGACGATCGACGGCATCGGGTGGTCGAGCAGCCAGGCCGCGCCGGGGGTGCCGAGCAGGGCGTTGAGCGTGCCGCCGTCGCGGTCCAGCAGGGCGATCCACAAAAACGCCACCACCGAACCGGGCAGGATCCACGACAGCAGCACCAGCGCCTCGATCACACGCCGCACCGGCCCCCGCCGGTCGCGCAGGATCCACGCCAGGGCGAACCCCAGTCCCGCCTGCCCGACGATCGCCGACCCCAGCACGTACTGCGCGGTCAGCCACAGCGAGTTCCGGAAGCGCTCGTCGCCGAGGGCGGCGGCGTAGTTGCCGGCGCCCACCAGCCTCGGGTCCGCCGCGGCCAGCCCGGTCAGCCGGTAGTCGGTGAGCCCGAGATAGATCGTCCAGATCGCCGGGAACACCAGGAAGACCGCGATGAGCACCAGCGCGGGCAGCGCGAACGCGAACGCCCGCGCCCGTCCCAGCCCCGCCGCGTCCGTCGTGGTGCCGCGCGTCACCGGGATGTTCCGTGCCGTGTCTGTGGCCGTGTCCGTCGCGGCGCCGTGCGTCACCGGGATGTCCCGCGACGGGTCAATCGGCGATGTTGGAGCCACCGACCAGCCCTTCCACCTTGGCCCGGTAGGCGTTGGCGGCGTCCACGGCGGACCTGCCGGAGACGACGTCCGCCGTCGCCTCCTGCAGGGCGGCCGAAACCTGCGGGTAGACGGCCAGTCCGGGACGGTAGGTGGTGATCGGCAGGATTTCCTCGGAGACGAACTTCAGCATGGGGTCGGCGGCCAGGACCTCGGCGTTGACGTCGGAGCGCGAGGTCACGCGGGCGGCTCCGGCGAGTTCGGCCTTGGTCGCCTCGGCGGAGTGCATGAACGACAGCAGCTCCCACGCCTGCCGGGGATGCTTGGAGAAGGGGTTCAGCACCCGTACGGCGCCGCCGGACATGCTGACGAAGTCCTGGCTGCGGATTCCGGCCCCGGGCAGCTTGGCGGGGATCTTGGCGTAGCCCACCACCTGGTCGCGGTCGGCCATCGGGGCCACGCCCGCCTTGGGCTCGATCACGGCCCGCCAGAAGTAGTCGCCCTCGGCCAAGATGCCGATCTTGCCACCGGCGAACTCGGCGAAGGACTTGTCCCGGCCCTTGGCCTCCCGCTGGAGTCTCGGATCGCCCAGGCCGCCCCCGTAGACCTGCCGGTAGAAATCCAGCACGTCCTTGACCGCCTGGGAGGAGCCGGCCCATTTGCCGTTGGCGTAGATCTCCGTGCCGGTGCCGGCCAGCAGGGGCAGCGCGCCCTGCATCGTGGTCGCCTCACCCATCGCGGTGCCCGCGTCGATCTGGATCGGCGTCACGCCGGGCAGCCTCTTGAGTGCCGCCCCCGCGTCGAGGATCTCCTGCCAGCTCTTCGGCTGCCACGGCTGCGGCAGCCCGGCCTTGGCGAACAGCTCCTTGTTGTAGTACAGGACCCGGCCGTCGGTTCCCTGCGGCAATCCGTACTTCCTCCCGTCGAAGACGCCCAGCCCCTGTACGGCCTGGGGGATCTGTTTCCAGCCCTCCCAGGACTCCACGGCCGTCCCGCCCACCTCGGTGAGCGGCTTGATGTATCCGGCCTGGGCGAACTCGCCCACCCAGATCCCGTCGAGGTCGATCACGTCGGCGCCGGTCTTCGACTTCAGGTCCAGCGCGACCTTCGTCTTGTACTGCTCGTCGTCCACGCCGTTCGGCTGGAACAGCACGTGGACCTCGCGTCCCGCCGCCTTCTGCGCGGCCTCGAACTTGGGGATGACCCACTGTTTGATCCAGTCGGCGCTGGCCGCGTTCTTCCCGCCGGAGATGGCGTTGGCGGTGATGATCAAGGTGGTGGCCCCGTCTTCGGCGGGAGCGCCGGAACCGCAGCCCGGCACGGTCAGGGCGGCGGCCGCCAGCGTCGCGGTCAGGACAGATCGGTTGAAGAGTCTCACGGTGACCTCTTCTAGGGGGAGGCATGTCACGACAACTCGACAATTGCACGGGCTTACCCGGGCGTAAAGATTGAATGATCCGTTCGGAGGTGGTTCGCGCTGAGCTGATCCAGGGAAGTGCAAGCAGCACCGCAAGATGAGTAAGGTCGGGCCTTAAAGGACCGCACCTTTGGAGGGAGTGGCGTGGGATCGCACAGGGACCTGCCCGCCGGCATGGCGAATCACATCTTCACGAACAGCGGCATTTCCTCGTTCACCGAATTCGTCGGCTCCTACGCGCCGGACTTGTTGCCCGGCCGAAACGAGACCCTGGCAGCCCCGGTCGGCGACCGGATTCCACACGCCACCACGATCGTCGCGGCGACCTGCGCGGGTGGCGTGGTGATGGCCGGTGACCGCCGGGCGACCTCGGGGAACATCATCTCCCAGCGGGACATGGAGAAGGTGTTCCGCACCGACGACCACTCATGCATGGGCATCGCCGGAGCGGCGAGCACCGGCATCGAGATGGCCCGCCTCTACCGGGTGGAGCTCGAGCACTACGAGAAGATGGAAGGCCGCACGCTCTCGGTGGCGGGCAAGGCCAACCGGCTCGCCACCATGATCCGCGGCAACCTCGGCATGGCGATGCAGGGGCTGGTCGTGGTGCCGTTGTTCGCCGCCTACGACCCCGAGATCGACGGCGGCCGGATCTTCGGCTACGACGTCGGCGGCGGTCCCTACGAGCAGCAGCAGCACCACGCGATCGGCTCCGGCTCGATCTTCGCGCGCGGTTCGCTGAAGAAGCTCTACCGGGAGAACGCCTCGCCGGAGGAGGTCGTGCTGACGCTCATCCACGCCCTCTACGACGCCGCCGACGACGACTCGGGGACCGGTGGCCCCGACGTCACTCGCAAGATCTGGCCCGTCGTAGCGCAGATCACCGCGGACGGCTTCCACCGCCTGTCCGATGAGGAAGTGGGCGCCCACGTCCAAACCGTCATCGACGAGCGGATGAGCTCCCCCGACGGCCCCATCGCCCCGCTGCGCTAACACGAGAGGATCACCCCAGGTGTCCATGCCTTTTGGATATGTCTCGCCCGAGCAGCAGATGCGGGACAAGGCGGACTACGCGCGCAAGGGGATCGCGCGGGGCCGTAGCGTCGTCGTTCTGCAGTACGAGGACGGCATCCTGTTCGTCGCCCCCAACCCCTCCCGGGCCCTGCACAAGATCAGCGAGATCTACGACAAGATCGGGTTCGCCGCGGTCGGCCGCTACAACGAGTTCGAGGCGCTGCGTCTCGGCGGCATCCGCTACGCCGACATCAACGGCTACAACTACGACCGTGACGACGTCACCGCGCGCGGCCTGGCCAACCTCTACGCGCAGAACCTCGGTCAGATCTTCACCGAGTCGCCGAAGCCGTTCGAGGTGGAGATCGTGGTGGCCGAGGTGGGCGACTCCTCCGAAGAGGACCACATCTACCGCCTCACCTTCGACGGCTCGGTCTTCGACGAGACCGGCCTGGTGGCCATGGGCGGCCAGGCCGAGGCGGTCGCGGGCCGGCTCAAGGAGCGCTACCGCGAGGGCCTGTCGCTGACCGAGGCGCTGGAGGCGGCGCTGTACGCGCTGACCGAGCCGGGCGGCGAACGCTCCCCGGCCGGCCAGCTCGAGGTCGCGGTGCTCGACCGCAACCGGCCGCACCGCAAGTTCCTGCGGCTCGCCGGCCCGAGGCTGGAGCGCCTGCTGGCCGAGGGGAGCGGGGCGGCCGCCGAGACGGCCACCCCCGAAGCGGCCGACGCCCCGGCGACCGCCCCCGAGGGAGACATCGACACCGGCTCCAACGGCTGATCGGACGACGGCGCAGCGCCGTGCCCCCATCGGGGCACGGCGCTGCGCCGTATGACGTGGATCACAGTGGTCACCACCAACCAGATCCGTGAAACCGTCGTCCTAACGGACATGAAACGCTTCCTGCCGGCCGCCGTGGCCGCCGCCTCCGTCGCCCTGGCCGGTGCGATCCCGGCCGAAGCCGCGGCGATCCCCGACTTTCCCGCACCGAAGATCTTCGGGACGACGTTCCAGTCCGACCCGGGTCACGACTTCACCAAGCACATCAGCCCCCGCAAGGACGGCATCCTGCGCGGATGGATCACCCATGTGGCCTCCGGGCAGGTGGAGTACAAGCCGATCAAGTGGGTGAAGGACAAATACACCGAGGGGTACTTCGTCGGCCCCGCCCAGGGCGACGTGGCCGCCTACGCCTCGCCCGTCGCCAAGAAGGTCGTCTTCCTGAGCGCCTTCGGCTGCTCCGGCAAGCCGGCCGGCATCACCGTCGACAAGCAGGGCCTGGGCGACAAGCGCTGCTCCCGCAAGCTGATGTTGAGCGAGGTCAAGCGGTTTCGGCGCCCCTCGCTGATCACCGTCTACCGTGGCGAGATCGTCAAACTTCAGGAGATCTACACCCCCTGAACCCTGCCGTGATCGAGGACGGGCCTGCGACGGCCGGAGGCCGCATCCCGCCGGATGCGGCGGGCCGTCCGCGCGGCACGCGGCCGGGTGCGGGCCGCGCTCGCGCTTAGCCGTTCGCTACCGGGGGCATAAGCCGTACGACCGAAAACCTCATGATCCCTCCCGCAAGAGGGGTTCGGCGAATAGTGTGAGGCAATGGATCGTCGCATCTTCGGGCTTGAGAACGAGTACGGCGTCACCTGCACGTTCAGGGGGCAGCGGCGGCTGTCACCCGACGAGGTCGCGCGATATCTATTCCGCCGGGTCGTCTCCTGGGGTCGATCGAGCAACGTCTTCTTGCGCAACGGCGCCCGTCTCTATCTGGACGTGGGCAGCCATCCCGAGTACGCCACCCCCGAGTGTGACAACGTCGTGGAGCTCGTCACCCACGACAAGGCGGGGGAGCGCATCCTGGAGGGCCTCCTCGTCGACGCCGAGAAGAGGCTCCGCGAGGAGGGCATCGCCGGCGACATCTACCTGTTCAAGAACAACACCGACTCGGCGGGCAACTCCTACGGCTGCCACGAGAACTACCTGGTCGGACGGCACGGCGAGTTCGGCCGCCTGGCCGACGTGCTCATCCCCTTCCTGGTGACCCGGCAGATCGTCTGCGGCGCCGGCAAGGTGCTGCAGACCCCCCGCGGAGCGGTCTACTGCGTCTCCCAGCGGGCCGAGCACATCTGGGAGGGCGTCTCCAGCGCGACCACGCGGTCGCGTCCGATCATCAACACCCGTGACGAGCCGCACGCCGACGCCGAGCGCTTCCGCCGCCTGCACGTCATCGTCGGCGACTCCAACATGAGCGAGACGACCATGCTGCTCAAGGTCGGTGCGACCGACCTGGTGCTGCGCATGATCGAGGCGGGCACGGTGATGCGCGACCTGTCGCTGGAGAACCCGATCAGGGCCATCCGGGAGGTCTCCCACGACATGACCGGGCGGCGGCGCGTACGGCTGGCCAACGGCCGGGAGGCGTCCTCGCTGGAGATCCAGCAGGAATACCTCTCCAAGGCCCGTGACTTCGTCGACCGGCGCGGCGGCGACGAGACCAGCCACCGGGTGCTGGAGCTGTGGGAGCGCACGCTCAACGCCGTCGAGACCGGCAACCTCGACCTGGTCGCCCGCGAGATCGACTGGGTGACCAAATACCAGCTGATCGAGCGCTACCGCAAGAAGTACGATCTGCCCCTGTCGAGCCCCCGGGTCGCCCAGCTCGACCTGGCCTACCACGACGTGCATCGCCGCCGTGGCCTGTTCTACCTGCTGCAAAAGCGCGGCGCGGTGGAGCGGGTGGCCTCCGACCTGAAGATCTTCGAGGCCAAGTCGGTGCCGCCGCAGACCACCCGGGCGCGGTTGCGCGGGGAGTTCATCCGCAAGGCGCAGGAGAAGCGCCGTGACTTCACCGTCGACTGGGTGCATCTGAAGCTCAACGACCAGGCGCAGCGCACCGTGCTGTGCAAGGACCCCTTCCGCAGCGTGGACGAGAGGGTGGACAAGCTGATCGCGGGAATGTGATGGTCACGCTTCGGCAAGATCGCCGTCTGGCTTAGCTCGTCCGTATGCCAGGACGGGTAGTGTGGCGCGAACCTGACGTCTGCTCGAGGGATATCTATGCGCCGCCGCAGCCTGGCCGTCCTGGCCTCAGTGCCTTTGTTGTTCGCCGCAGCCTGCGGCTCTGGAGGAGGTGCCGACACCGCTTCCGGCACGGCCTCCAGCAGCCCCGCCGGCGCGGTTCCGGCGCTGAAGGTGACGGGCGCGACGAACGCCAAGCCCACCGTCGCCTTCCCCGCGAAGGTCGTCGAGACCTCCTCCTACCAGGTGCTCACGCCGGGCACCGTCGGCGCGGCCGTCAAGGACGGCGGCAATGTGGTGGCCAACTTCACCGTCTACGACTGGGACGGCAAGCAGAACAAACTGGCAGGCTCGACCTACGACGAGGGCGGCCCGCAGCTCATCACGATAAACGAGCAGGTCCCGGAGATCCTGCGCAAGGGCTTCGCCGAGACCAAGGGGGGCGGACGCTTCCTGTCGGTCGTCGGCAAGGACGCGCTGCCGGCCGAGCAGCAGGCCCAGGCCCCCGCCGGCCAGTCGAAGGTCTTCGTGGTCGACGTGGTCGGCGTGCCCGAGGGCAAGGCGGCCCACGGCAAGGCGACCGACCCGGGCATCAAGGGCATCAAGGTGGAAAACCCCGGCGGTGACGCCGCGCCCAAGCTGACCACCAAGACCAAGGAGAAGGCTCCCAAGGACCTGGTCGCCAAGACGGTGATCAAGGGGACGGGGCCGGAGGTCAAGTCCGGCCAGTCGATCCTGGTCCAGTACGCCGGCAAGATCTGGGGCTCGGATGTCGAGTTCGACAGCAGCTGGGCGCGCGGCGGCCAACCGATCATGTTCCAGATCGGCACCGGCAAGGTCATCAAGGGCTGGGACCAGGGCCTGGTCGGCGTCCCGGTCGGTAGCCGGGTGCTGCTGAGCATCCCGCCGAGCCTCGGTTACGGCGAGCAGGGCTCCGGCGACAAGATCAAGGGAACCGACACCCTGGTCTTCCTCGTGGACGTCGTCGCCGCCTACTGACAGGCGCCTACCGACAGACGGCCTACCAGGCGGCGCCCCCAGGCGTCCCCAGACGTCCTCCGGGCGGTGCTCGCCGGCGGACACCTCGGCCCGGCCGACTTCCCGCGAAGCCCGGTCATGCACCCGCATGGCCGGGCTTCGCGCTGCTACTGACAACTCTCCCAATAGGACGTTAGGGTTGGTCAACCCCTCGGCCTAGGGAGTCGCATGCGCATCCCGCCCCTGCTCGCCGCGCTCTCGCTCGTGCTGGCCACCGCCTGCACCTCCGCCGGCGGACAGGCCGGCTCGGACATCGAGGTGCTCGGCGATTTCGGCACGAAGCCGAAGGTGGTCTTCCCCGACGGCCGGCCCGCCGGCGACCTGCAGATCCGTGAGCAGATGACCGGCACCGGGAGCGTGATCAAGGGGGATGACGTGATCGTCGCCCACTACACCGCGCACGTGTGGGACGGTGCGGACAACCGGCTGCTGGCCTCCAGTTTCAACCAGGGCGCGCCCGCATCCTTCCCGCTGGGCCGGTCCATCTCCGGTGTGGGCAAGGCGCTGCGGGGGCACCGGGTCGGCAGCCGCGTCGTCGCCGCCATCCCGCCCGGAGAGGGCTACGGCCCCAACCCGCCCGGTGGGATGACCGCCGACGACGAGCTTTTCTACGTGGTCGACGTCCTCGGCGCCTTCCCGCCCGACGCCGCGGCCAAGGGGGCGGGCGGCTCCGGCACCCTCGCAGGGGTCACGGTGACCGGAGGCTCCGGTCAGCGCCCGGCCCTCACCCTGCCCCGTGTCCGGCCTCCCTCCCGGCTCCAGAGCAAGGTCCTCATCCAGGGAGCCGGGGCCAGGACCCAGGCCGGCCAGCTTCTCGTGACCCAGTACGAGGGCAGGATCTGGGGCAGCGGGGCCTCGTTCGACTCCACCTGGGCCGGCGGGCAGCCCAAGGCCTTCCGGATCGGCAACGGCAGCGTCATCCCCGGCTGGGACAAGGCCCTGGTCGGTGTCCCGGTCGGCAGCCGTGTCGTCATGATCGTCCCACCGTCGCTCGGTTACGAGAACGGTCTGCCGCCGCTGATCAAACCGGCCGACACCCTCGTCTTCGTCGTCGACGTCCTCGCCGCCTACTGAGCCGCCTCGGCGAGTGCCGGGGCCGGGGCCCGCCGGGCTCACGCGGCATCGTCCTGGAGCGGGACGAGCGGTGCCGGGGCGGGCGCAGTGGACGGGAGGGTCCGCAGGACACGTGGACGGGAGGGCCTGCGGGAAACGCCCTAGAATCCCGGCTGTGAGCAGCGATGACCTCGACACGGTGGCGGCCCTGCAGGATCCGGTACGGCGGGCCGTCTACGACTACGTCATCTCCCGGGGGAGCGAGGTGGGACGCAACGAGGCCGCCGAGGCGGTGGGGGTGCAGCGCACCCTGGCCGCCTTCCACCTGGACAAACTGGTCGAGGTCGGCCTGCTGGAATCGGGTTTCAAGCGGCTGACCGAAAGGACGGGACCGGGCAGCGGCCGTCCGTCGAAGGTCTACCGCCGGGCGCCGGGGGAATGGCAGGTCAACGTCCCGGCCAGGGACTACCGGACGGTGGCGCGGGTGCTGGCCGAGGCGGTGGATCTGCTCGGCGGGGACGAGCAGGCCGAGCAGGCCGCGCGTCGCGCCGGAGTCGGGCTCGCCGGACCGGGCGAGGATCTCGGCGAGGTGCTGCGCCGGCGCGGCTACGAGCCCTATGAGGAGGGCGGCCGCCTGCGGTTGCGCAACTGTCCTTTCCACCTGCTCGCCCAGGAACATCCACTGCTGGTCTGTTCGATGAACCTGGCGCTGTGTCAGGGGATGCTGGCCGGGCTCGGCGAGGAGGCCGTGACGGCTCGGCTGGACCCGCGGCCGGGGGAGTGCTGCGTCGCCTTCTTCAAGAAGGATATCTAAAAACAATGAATATTGACATAGAAGGCGACGGAATGGTCTGCTGATGGTCATGCACCTGGCCCAGCTGAACGTCGCCCACATGCGCGCGCCCAAGGACTCACCCGAACTCGCCGACTTCGTCGCGGCCCTCGACCCCATCAACCGACTGGCGGAGGCGGCACCCGGCTTCGTGTGGCGGCTCAAGGGCGGCGACGGCCCCGAGGACGTCGTCGAGCACGACTATGGCGACCACCTACTGATCAACTTCTCGGTGTGGGAGTCGCGCGACACGCTGTGGGACTTCACCTACCGCAGTGCGCACCTGGGCGTCCTGCAGCGGCGCAGGGAGTGGTTCCTGCGCGTGGCCGAGCCGTACAGCGTGATGTGGTGGATCCCGCAGGGACACGTTCCGACGCTGGAGGAGGCGATGGAGCGCCTGGAGCTGCTCAAGAGCGAAGGCCCGACCTCGCGGGCCTTCACCCTCAAGGACTTCTACGACAGCAGCGAGGCCGCATGGCGTCCGGCGGCGGCCGAGGCCAGGAAGTAGGCCAGGTCCTCGTCCAGACCCCGGCCCATCGTCGACAGCCGCACCGGGCAGCCTCGGAGCTCCTCGTGAAGGCCCTCCACCGGCACCCGGACCAGCTCGTGCCGTACGGCCAGCGGCTGTGACTGCTCGGCCACCCGCCTGCCGAAGTCGCCGGGCAGCTCCGGCACGACCACCTGGGCCGGGGCCAGCGCGACCCGGCCGTAGGCGGTCAGCGAGTGGTGGGACAGGCCGATGTGGCGCTCGCGCAGGTCGCCCTCGCTGATCCGCAGCGCCGCCACCGGACGCCCCCGCAGGACGGCGGCGGCGTTGACCGCCTCCCCGGCGGAGACGCCGGAGAAGCCCCAGCGGGTGCCGGTGCCGAGGTTGCCCGGTCCCTGCGTGACGATCGCCACGTCGGCGCCGAGGACGTGGCGGGCCGCCAGCAGGCCCGTGTGCGACGTCACGGCCTCCACATCGCCGCCGAAGGACTGGCCCACCGTGACCACCCCGTTCAGCCAGCCGGCCTCCCTGAGCCGGGCGCACGACATGGAGAACCAGGCGGGCAGCGCGCCGCCGTCGAGCATGACGTAGGCGACCCGGGGGATCGCCGGCTCGCCCCCCTCGCGGCCCGCCGGCGCCGCCCCGGCCGCCCGTCCCGGGGGGCGCGAGCCGTACAGGCCGCAGAGGATCGCCGGGAGCGCCGAGTGCAGGTCCGCGACGATCACCGGCATGCCGTCCAGGGAGTCGGCCTCGCGCAGCACCTCGTGGAAGGGGGAGTCCTGCTCGTCGGCACCGAGCACGGTGGTCTGCAACGGGGTGTAACGTGCCTTCACCAGGTGTCCGGGGCCTTGCGGATCTTCCGGTAAACGGTCGGGAAGCGCCACCACCATGGCGTAACCTCCCGTACCAAGACCCATCGCGAGCGCGGTCGTGTTGAGCAGCACCACGTCGCCGGGCTCCGGACGTCCCACCAGGGCGGGATAGGCCAGCGCACGCGCGCTGCCATCCTCGGTGGTGACGTCGAGTTCCACCGCCCCCGGCCACTCGCGCCGGATTCGCACGACCTCGCCCCTGCGCCATCTGATCACGCGGGGAAGAGTAGCGTCACCTGAACATAGCGTCATTCGAACAGGAAGGGAGGCCGGATGTCGCGCCGGAAGACCGAGCGGTTGCTGAACCTTGTGATCTGCCTGCTGGCCACGCGGCGACCGCTCAGCGCCGAGCACATCCGCCAGGCGGTGCCCGGCTACGACGCCGCCAACGACGAGGCCTTCCAGCGGATGTTCGAGCGCGACAAGAACGAGCTGCGCGAGATCGGCATCCCCATCGAGGTCCACAAGGATCCGTGGGAGGAGGATCCGGGCTACCGGATCGTCCCGCAGGCCTACGAACTGCCGGAGATCACCCTGGAGCCCGACGAGGCGGCCGTGGTGGGCCTGGCCGCCCGGGTGTGGCAGCGGGCCAGTCTGGCAGAGGCGGCCAGCGGAGCGCTGCTGAAGCTACGCGCCGGAGGAGTGGAGACCGACGAGGCGGGCGGGATGCTCGGCGGTGCGCTGGAGCTGCGGGTCGACACCCAGGACCCGGCCTTCCCCGCCCTCTGGGAGGCGGTGCGCGACCGGCGCGCGGTCCGCTTCGCCTACCGGGCCGCGGCCAGTGAGAGCGTGCTGACCCGTACGGTGGAGCCGTGGGGCGTGGTCAGCCGCCGCGGCCGCTGGTACGTGGTCGGCCACGACCGCGACCGTGACGCGTCCCGGGCCTTCCGGCTCAGCCGGATCAGCGGCGAGGTCGCCCCGGTGGGCCGTCCCGGGACGGTGGTGGTGCCCGAGGGCGTCGACATCAGGTCGATGGTCGGCTACCAGGATCAGACGGTCCAGGAGCGCACCGCGCTCATCCGGGTCCGCGCGGGCACCTGCCAGGGGCTGCGCCAGGTGGCGAAGGCCGTACGGCCCGGATCCGGCGGGTGGGACGAGCTGGACGTCGACTTCGCCGATCCCGAGCGGCTGGCCGGTTGGGTCGTCGGCTTCGCCGCCGACGCCGAGGTGGTCGGACCGCCGGACGCCCGCGACGCCGTGATCCGCCGCCTGAAGGGAGCCCTGACATGACGGGCGGTGTGGCGGCGGGAGGGGCGGCCGTGGACGCCCGGTGCTCCGGGCCGGGCGCGGGGACATGGCAAGTGAGCGAGCGGGGCGTCGCGGACGCGGAGTGGAGCGGAGCATGAGCACGGCCGACCGGTTGCCCAGGCTGCTGGCGCTGGTTCCCTACCTGATGTCGCACCCGGGGGCACAGGTCCCCGAGGTGGCGAAGATCTTCGGGCTGAGCGAGAAACAGCTCATCGACGACCTGCAACTGGTGTGGATGTGCGGGTTGCCCGGCCACACACCGGGCGACCTGATCGACGTGTCGTGGGACGGCGGCGAGATCCTCATCGACAACGCCGACACCATCGCCCGCCCGCTGCGATTGGGCGTGGATGAGGCCAGCGCACTGCTGGTGGCCCTGCGGATGCTCGCCGAGATGCCCGAGTTCGGCGAGCGCGACGCGCTGGCCCGGGTCATCGCCAAGTTCGAGCAGGCCTCCGTGGCGGGCGCGGGCGCGGTCAGCAGCCAGGTCGCGGTCGAGGTGGACGCCACGCCCGACGCGCTGCCCACCGTGAACGAGGCGCTGCGGCGCGGCAGGCGACTGTCGCTGCGCTACTACGTGCCGGGCCGCGACGAGATCACGCCGCGCGAGGTCGATCCGATGCGCCTGGTGGTGGTGGACGGCCGTTCCTACCTGTCGGGCTGGTGCTACCGGGCCGAGGCGGTGCGGCTGTTCCGGCTGGACCGGATGCTCACCGTCGACGTCCTCGACGTGCCCGCGGACCCGCCCGCCGGCGTGGTGCCCGACGAGGTCACCCCCGGAGTGTTCCGGCCCTCCCCGACCGACGAGCTGGTGGAGCTGGAGCTGACCCCGGCCGGCCGCTGGGTCGCCGAGTACTACCCGTGCGAGCAGGTGGAGGAGCTCGGCGGGGGGCGGCTGCGGGTGGCGCTGCGGGCACGCGACCAGGGCTGGCTGGTACGGCTGGCACTGCGCCTGGGCGACAGCGGGCGGGTGCTCTCGCCGGACTCGCTGGCCGCGAGAGTGCGGGAGGCCGCGTCGTCGGCGCTGAATCGTTACGAGTCGATCTCCTGACATCCGGGGCTAGGATCTCACGGCATGAGCTGGATCTTCGCCGCGGTCGCGCTGGCCTTCACCGGAGTGGTCGTCCTCGGATTTCTAGGGGTTCGCGTGCTGCTGGCGATCCGGGAGCTGGGCAGGGAAGTGGACCGGACCCGCGAGCGGCTGGAGCCCGCGCAGCTGCTGCTCATCGAGAAGGTGCGGACAATACGGGTCCCGAAGGGATGAGTCTGTCCCCGGCAGAGCGTACGATCGGGACCAGAGATTGCATGTCGCTCGGCTTAAGGATGTGTCATGACCCCGGGACCCACTGAGCTGATCATCATCGGGTTGATCCTGGTGCTGCTGTTCGGCGCCAAGAAGCTGCCGGAAGCCGCCCGCGGCCTCGGCCGTTCCCTGCGCATTTTCAAGTCGGAGACCTCCAAGCTCCGTGACGACGACGATGCCGATGTCGCGACCGCCACGGTCGTCCAGGCTCAGCCCGCGGCCCCGGCTCCGCAGCCGATCCCGCCGGCCCCCGCACTGAGTGTCGAGGAGCAGGCGCGTCAGCTCGAGGAGCAGGCCGCCAAGCTGCGCGCCCAGGCCGGTGCGCCGAAGCCGCAGTAGGCTTCCGGCTGTTGCCTGATCACATCACTCCTCGGACCGGGATTCGCGAATGGCGCTGTTGAAATGGCCCAAGCCTGGCCGTAACGGGTCGGTACCGCCCGAGGATTCGACCGAGGGGCGCATGCCGCTCATGGCTCACCTCCGTGAGCTGCGCAACCGGCTGATCGTCGCCCTGCTGGCCGTGATCGTCGGTATCATCGTCGGTTTGGTGTTCTTCCAGCCGATCTGGGTCTTCATCACCAAGCCCTACTGCGAACTGCCCGTCTCGCAGGTCCTGCGCAAGGGCGAGTGCACCTTCGCCATCCGAGGAGTCTTCGAGGCCTTCTTCGTCAACCTGAAGGTCGCGGCGATGTTCGCGGTCGTGGTCGCCTCTCCGGTGTGGCTGTATCAGATCTGGGCCTTCGTGACGCCGGGTCTCTACCGCAACGAGAAGCGCTACTCGATCTCGTTCCTCGCCCTGGCGATCCCGCTGTTCCTGGCGGGCGCGGCGCTGGCCTACTTCATCATGGACACCGGCCTGGCGATCCTGCTGGGCTTCGCGCCGGACAACGCGGTCCCGCTGCTGGAGATGGACGAATACCTGACGTACGCGATGGTCATGCTCGTCATCTTCGGCGTCTCCTTCGAGCTGCCGCTGCTGATGGTGTTCCTCAACATCATCGGTGTCCTGCCGCACGCCACGGTGGCCAAGCACCGTCGCATGGTCATCTTCATCATGTTCGTCTTCGCCGCGGTCGCCACTCCCAGTACGGATCCGTTCTCGATGATCGCGCTGGCCGTGCCGATGGTCGTGCTGTTCGCCCTGGCCGAGGGATTCATGTACCTGCGGGAGAGGCGGAGGCCGAAGGGCGATGACTTCTCCCACCTGTCGGACGACGAGGCCTCACCTCTTGAGGACGATCTTTCACCTCTCGATTTGAACACGACGGATACCGATCCGGCCAAGTAGGCGATAAGTTCCGGTCTGTGCCCGGAGAGATCGCTGTTCTCGCCAATCCCGCCGCCCGCGGCGGCCGCTCGCGCGGCCTGCTCGAACCCGTGCTCAACAGGCTCCGGCGGGACGGTGCCGAGGTCTCGGTGATCGTCGGAGAGTCCGCGGACGACGCGCTGGAGCGTGCCTGCACGGCCGTCGCCGAGGGGCCCGACGCGCTGGTCGCCTTCGGCGGGGACGGCCTGGTCCACCTGGCGGTCCAGGCGGTCGCCGGGACCGACGTGCCGCTGGGCATCATCCCCGCCGGGACCGGCAACGACATCGCGGGCGCGCTCGGACTGCCGAAGAAGGACACCCTCGCCGCCGCCGACATCGTGCTCAAAGGCGCCTCCCGGGTGATCGACGCCGCGAGGATCGGCGAGGACGAGTGGTTCGCCGGGGTGGTCTGCTGCGGGTTCGACTCCCGCGTCAACGAGCGGGCCAACCGGATGACCTGGCCGCCCGGCATGGCCAAGTATCTGGTCGCGCTGGCCGAGGAGCTGCGCTCCTTCCGGCCGATCCCGTTCCGGCTGGATCTCGACGGAGAGGTGATCGAGCGCGAGGCCATGCTGGTCGCGGTCGGCAACACCAGCTCCTACGGTGCCGGCATGCGGGTCTGCCCGGACGCCGTTCCCGACGATGGCCTGCTGGACGTGACGATCCTCGGGGCGGTGCCCAAGGGCGAGTTCCTGCGCACCTTTCCCCGCGTCTACAAGGGCTCCCACGCCGCTCACCCGGCCGTCACCATGCGCCGCGCCCGCCGGGTCACGCTGGAGGCTCCGGACGTGATCGCCTACGCCGATGGCGAGCGGGTCGGCCCCATCCCGCTCACCTGCGAGATCGTCCCCGGCTCGCTGCACGTGCTCGTCTAGTCCCCGTCCCGGGGCCGTGCCCCGCGCGCGGGAGCGGGTTGCGACACGCCGGAGCGTGGTCTCGGCGATCACCTCATGCGCCGGGCGAGCGACGGACGGACCGGAATCTCGATATCGGTAGGGTGGAGGGTATGACGACCCCAGCGGAACGTTACGCTGCTTTCCGTCAGAGCCAGGCCGATAGCGGGCCGGCGCTGACCTCGTTCCGCGGTCTGTACGACTTCGAGCTGGACGACTTCCAGCTGGACGCCTGCCGGGCGCTGGAGGCGGGCGACGGAGTCCTCGTGGCCGCCCCGACCGGTTCCGGCAAGACCGTCGTGGGGGAGTTCGCGGTCCACCTCGCCCTGGAGCAGGACCGCAAGTGCTTCTACACCACCCCCATCAAGGCGCTGTCCAACCAGAAGTACAACGACCTGGTCAAACGGTACGGTGCAGCCAAGGTGGGCCTGCTCACCGGCGACAACAGCGTCAACGGCGACGCCCCGATCGTCGTCATGACGACCGAGGTGCTGCGCAACATGCTCTACGCCGGGTCGGGCACCCTGACGGGGCTCGGCTTCGTCGTCATGGACGAGGTGCACTACCTGGCCGACCGGTTCCGCGGCGCGGTCTGGGAAGAGGTGATCATCCACCTGCCCGAGTCGGTGCGGCTGGTCGCCCTGTCTGCCACGGTCAGTAACGCCGAGGAGTTCGGCGAGTGGATGGGAGAGGTCCGCGGTGACACCAGCGTCATCGTCGACGAACACCGCCCGGTCCCGCTCTGGCAGCACATGCTCGTCGGCAACCGCCTGTACGACCTGTTCATGGAGGACGAGGAGGGCCGCCGGCCGCAGGTCCACCCCAACCTGCTGCGGATCTCCAGGGACGAGGAGCGCCAGTCGTACGGCAGGGGCCGCCGCGGCTACTCCCGCCCGCGCAGGGCCGCCCCGCCCGACCGGGCCATGGCCATCGAGCGCCTCGACGCCGGCGGTCTGCTGCCGGCGATCACCTTCATCTTCTCCAGGGCCGGTTGCGACGCCGCCGTCATGCAGTGCCTGCACGCCGGCATCCGGCTGACCACCGACGCCGAACGCCATCTCATCCGGCAGATCGTCGACGAGCGCACCGCGCACCTGCCGGATGAGGACCTGGGCGTGCTCGGCTACCTCGAATGGCGCGACGGCCTCGAGCGCGGCCTGGCCGCCCACCACGCGGGCATGCTCCCGGCCTTCAAGGAGGTCGTCGAGGAGCTGTTCACCCGCAACCTGGTCAAGGCCGTGTTCGCCACGGAGACCCTCGCGCTGGGCATCAACATGCCCGCCCGCTCCGTGGTGATCGAGAAGCTCGACAAGTGGAACGGCGAGACCCACGCCGACCTCACACCCGGCGAATACACCCAGCTCACCGGGCGCGCCGGGCGGCGGGGCATCGACGTGGAGGGCCACGCGGTGGTCCAGTGGCAGCCGGGCATGGATCCGTTGCAGGTCGCCGGGCTGGCCAGCACCCGCACCTACCCGCTGCGCTCCAGCTTCCGGCCCTCCTACAACATGGCGGTCAACCTGGTCGGCCAGGTGGGCCGGGAACGCGCCAGGACGCTCCTGGAGTCCTCCTTCGCGCAGTTCCAGGCGGACAGGGCCGTGGTCGGCATCGCCAAGCAGGTGCGCCGCGCAGAGGAGGCCCTGGAGGGCTACCGCGAGGCGATGACCTGCCACCTGGGCGACTTCGAGGAGTACGCCGCGATGCGCAGGGCGCTGTCGGACCGGGAGGCCGAGCTGTCCCGCCAGCGTGGCGCGGCCCGCAGGGCGCAGGCGCTGCGCTCGCTGGAGGCGCTCAAGCCCGGTGACATCATCCGCGTCCCCGGAGGCCGCCGCGCCGGGCTGGCGGTCGTCCTCGATCCCGGGCTCAACTCCCGGGGCGAGGGGCCGTCCCCGCTGGTGCTGACCATCGGCAAGCAGGTCAAGAAGCTGTCGCCGGCCGACTTCCCGGTCCCGGTGGAGCCGGTCGAGCGTCTGCGCATCCCGAAGAACTTCAACGCCCGCTCGCCCAAGGAGCGAGCCAACCTGGTCGCCTCCGTGCACGCCAAGGTCGGCGACCGCGACTTCGGCAAACCCGTCAGGGCACGCGACCACGCGGCGGAGGACGAGGAGATCAACCGCCTGCGGCGGGAGATCCGCCAGCATCCCTGCCACGGCTGTGACGATCGCGAGAACCACGCCCGCTGGGCCGAGCGCTACTACAAGCTGTTGCGCGAGACCGAGGGGTTGCGCCGCCGGGTCGAGGGCCGCTCCCATGTCATCGCCCGCACCTTCGACAAGGTCTGCGGCGTTCTCGACCAGCTCGGCTACCTGGAGGGTGAGAGCGTCACCGGCGAGGGCCGCCGCCTGGCCCAGCTCTACACCGAGCTGGACCTGCTCACCGCCGAGTGTCTGCGCGCCGGGCTATGGGACGACCTGGACCCCGCCGAGCTGGCGGCCGTCGTGTCCTCGCTGATCTTCGAGTCCAGGCAGGCCGACGACGCCCGCCAGCCGAGGATCCCCGCGGGCGGAGTGCAGAAGGCGCTGGGGGACATGGTCCGCCTCTGGGGCGAGCTGGAGTCGATCGAGAGTGACCATGGCCTGTCCTTCATCAGGGAGCCCGACTTCGGATTCGCCTGGGCGGCCTTCCGCTGGGCCAAGGGCCACACTCTGGACGCCGTGCTGATGGACGGGGTCAACGGCTCCGAGCTGGCCGCCGGCGACTTCGTCCGCTGGATCAAGCAGCTGCTCGACCTGCTCGGCCAGATCTCCGACGCCGCCCCGAGAAACGGCAAGGTCAAGCAGAACGCGGGCAAGGCGATGGAGGCGCTCCGGCGAGGCGTGGTGGCCTACTCCTCTCTCGGCTGAGGTTCCGCGTCCCGGCTCTCCCGGATCCGGAGCCGGCAGGCGTCCCATCTGCCGGCCCCGAAGCCAACTGACCGCCCGGTCAATACCTCGTGACGGTTGGTGCGCGCAACGTAACCTTCAGGGCTGTTTCCGGGCTGGTCACGATGGAAATCCCCTAGGCGAATCATTTGGAACCCTGCCCTGGGAGGTAGGAATGCTCGCCCTCGCCGCAGCACTGCTGTTCCTGCTCGCACTGATCTTCCAGCTCGCCGGCGTGGCCGTCGGCAGCGTCGTGACCGTCACCACGCTCGTCCTCGCGGGGCTGCTCGCCGCGGCGCTGCACCTGGCGGGTGTCGGCACGGGCTGGAGCCTGAAGAAGTAGACCGCCTTCCTCCATGGTTCCCCATGGCTGAGGCCGCGCCCGAGCCCCCCGGGCGCGGCCTCTGGCGTTTCGGGACCGCGGGCCGAGAGGCCCGGCAGCCGAAGCAGCCGAAACGGCTTAAGCGGTCAGGCCAGGCTGAAACGGACCTCCCGGGTGGCCGGGTCGGCGCGCGTCAGCCGTACCCGGACCGATTCGCCCAACGCGAGCCCCTCGCCGTCACAGCGGGCCACCACCGCGGGATCGGTGACCTGCACCTGGCCCGACGAGTGGTTGTCGTCCACGTCGATCACCACCGCGTCGAACGTCTGGCCCACCCGCTCGCGCAGCACGAACGCCTCCACCAGATCGACGCACGCCCGCTCGACCGCGCCCGAGCGCCGCCCGGTGGTGTGCATGATGCCGGGCAACTCGCCCATGACCTTCTGGATCTCCTCGGGCACCGGCTCGCCCGCCGCGATCGACAGGCAGATCTCGATGGCGTAGCGGTCGATGAGGCGGCGCAGCGGAGCGGTGACGTGTGCGTACGGCGCGGCCACCGCCGCGTGATCCGCCTGGACGGGCGGCTCGCCGTTGAAGGCCACATAGCCGGCCCCGCGCAGCAGCACCGTGGACTCCTCCAGGAACGCGGCCTGCTCGGGGATCTTGGGATCGAGCCCGTGCACGACGTCGCCGTAGGCGGCGCCCTCCGGCCACGGCACGCCGAGGGCGGCGGCCACCCTGCGGACCTGGGCGACCTTCTCGGCCGGGGCGGGCGGCAGCACCCGCAGCAGGCCGATCTCGGCATCGAGCATCATCGAGGCGGCAGCCATGCCGGTGAGCAGCGAGATCTGCGCGTTCCAGGCCTCGGCCTCCAGCGGAGCGCGCAGTTCCACCCGGTAGCCGTCCCCGTCGGGAACGACCTCCTGCTCGGGGGTGGGCAGGGTGACCCCGCCCCGGGCCCGTTCCAGCGCGAGCCGGAGCCGGCCGATCTCGGCCAGCAGCCGCAACGTGCCATCGGCGGTTCCGGTGTCCACCGCCGCCTGCACGTAGTCGTAGTCGAGCCGTTCCCGGCTGCGCACCAGCGCCCGGGTCACGTCGGCGCCCACGATGCCGCCGTCGGCGTCGAGATCGACACACCACAGCGCGGCCGGTCTCGTCACTCCGGGCAGCAGGCTGGCGGCGCCTTCCGACAGGATCGGAGGGTGCAGTGGCACCCGCAGGTCGGGCATGTAGACGGTCTCACCACGGCTGCGTGCTTCGGCGTCGATCGCCCCGCCGGGCCGCACGAACGCCCCGACGTCGGCGATGGCATACCAGACGCGATAACCGCCGGGCCGCTCCTCCAGATGCATGGCCTGATCCAGATCCATGGACCCGGGCGGGTCGACGGTGATCAACGGGAGGTCGGTCCGATCCAGCGCGGGCAGCGCGGGCACCTCGGCGACCCACTCGGCCTCATCGGCCACGGCCCGGGGGAACTCCTCCGGCAGCTTCAGCTCCCGACGGATCCGCTCGAAACCATCGTCGAGCCGGGGATGGGACTCTCCGGGCACCCGGATGCTCTTGTGAGGCACGGGGATCAACCTACCGTTCCCGGTCATGCCGGCCCCACCTGATGCCCGGGAGGCGTGCGAGGGCGAGCAGGCGAATCACCATTGGGCAGAGCGCCGGGTCGATGGCCGTGCTCGAGCGCGATCGATCCGTCCATGCCGCCTCCTCCGTACGCGAGTGCCGGATTACTACGCCTTCCCCCGATACGGCGGATGACTCGCGCGACCGGATCGCGTGATACGGCCGAACGGCTCGCGGCGGCACTCGCGACGGGGCGGGGATCAGCCCGACGTCTGCGAGAACGCCTCCGCCAGGCGTCCCAGGGGACCGCCCAGACCGTAGCGCTCGGCCAGGGCCGCCAGCGCCTGCGGATCGCGCGCCCGCGCGGGAAGGGCGAGCTCCAGCTCCGGGATCGGCACGTCTCGGGCGACCTGGACCACCGTGGGGGCGACCCGGAGATAGTCGCGCGCCGCGCCCAGCTTGGCGCGCTGGCCCGCGGTCAGGTCACCGCCCTCGTCCACGGCCTTGAGCAGGGCCTCCAGCGAACCGAACCGGGTGATCAGCGTGGCCGCGGTCTTGTCGCCGACCCCGGGCACGCCCGGCAGGCCGTCGCTGGGGTCACCGCGCAGGGTGGCGAAATCGGCGTAGGAGCGGCCGGGAACACCGTACTTGGCGGCGACGGCGGCCTCGTCGACGAGTTCGAGGTTCTTCACTCCCCGGGCGGTGTAGAGGACGCGGATGGGCTGGGCGTCGTCCACCAGCTGGAACATGTCCCGGTCGCCTGTGACGATGTCCACCTGCCCCTTGGCGCGGACGGCGAGCGTGCCCATCACGTCGTCGGCCTCGTAGCCGGGCACGCCGATGCGGGCGATGCCCGCCGCGTCGAGCACCTGCTCGATCACCGGCACCTGCGGGGCGAGCGTGTCGGGAACCTCCTCGACGTCACCCGAGGCGACCCGGTGCGCCTTGTAGGTCGGGATCGCCGCCACGCGGAAGGCCGGACGCCAGTCGGCGTCCATGCAGGCGGCCAGCTCGCCGGGGGAGTGCTGCCGGACCAGCATGGCGATCATGTCGATGAGACCGCGGATCGCGTTGACCGGCATCCCGTCGGGAGCGGTCATCGACTCCGGCACCCCGTAGAAGGCGCGGAAGTAGAGGGAGGGGGTGTCGAGAAGCATCAGGCCGGGCATGGCGACCATTTAACCAAGCGCCGTTCGGCCGTGCGCGCCGATCGACCACGCGCGCCGGGCCGTACGAGAACCCGCCGGATGCCCCCCTGGCGCCGCACCCGCCGCCCGTGCGGCCGAACGGCCGGCCGGATACGGGGATGCCGGCCGCCTCCTGCCGCCGGACGGCGGGCGCGGCGCCGGCCGGATCCGCGTTCGGCGGCCACCGGCAGGTCACCGGTGGCCGCCGAACGACGTCAGCTGTCGAGGGTCTTCTTATCGCTGATCGGTCTTGGAACCGGTGAGCCCGTAGGCGCGGGTGACCGTCTCGGTCACCGAGTTGCCGGACTTGTCGGTTCCAGACACTCGCAGCGACACGAACCCGTTGTCGACACCCGGCTGGATGGTCGCCTCCCAGTCGTCGTTGCCGTGCCGCACCGGCACATCGTGCCAGGTCGTGCCGTCGTCGGTGGAGTAGGACGCCGTCACCGAGGTGAACGGAACATCCTTGGCGCCCTGCTGGTGACCCGGCAGCAGCCGCACCACCTGCCGTTGGGACCGCAACGCGTAGTTGTCCGGCCCGAGTGGCAGGTCGATGCCGATCTGCGGCAGCGGCAGCGCCGACTCCTCGTCCGTGTGAGCCGAGTGGAAGGTCCACTCGGTCTTCGAGTGGGTCGAGGTCTTCGACAGGCCCGCGGCGTCCCGGTCGACCTCGGCCACCAGCCGGTAGACATGGTCGGCCGAGTCCACCCCGGCGTTGCCGTCCGTCCCGATCTGCTCACCGTCCAGGTAGAGCGCCACGTTCAGGTGGTCCTCCCAGTCCGAGAACACGAAGCTGTCCAGCTTCGGCCCGCACAGGTTCGTCAGCGACATGGTGATCTGGTCCCCGGTGCGTCCGGCGGTGTACGTCGTCAAACCGGGGGCGAGCGGCGGCTCCAACGGCGCGGCGCACGGCAGCAGCGGAGCCTTGAACGGCGCCTCGGTCAACCGCTGTCCCGCCTTGAGCACGCCCTCGTTCTGGTAGAAGGTCTCCCGGGCGAGGTTGGGGGCTGTCGCCGGCGCCCTGAACTGCCAGCGCGCTCCGTTGTCCTGGAGGAACTCGGTGCGTGAGGCCGGGTATCCGATGAGCGTGCAGGAAGGGAAGTAACCACCGTAGGCGTACGGGTAGCCCGGTTCGATGAAGTGCGCGTACCGGCAGGCGTAGCCGTCGGCGGCCGGCCCCTGGTGGTAGTCCGCCTGCACCGTCGCGAACTGCTGCTGCCGGACCACCTGCTGCTGCGCCGGTATCGACTTCCGCGGGCCGTTCGTCGTGTAGTACGCGTACGGGCTGCTCACCGTACCGGTCGCGCGGATGCGCACGGGGTGGGTGGCGATCTCCTTGGCCAGCGCCTCACCGGCCGATTCGTCGATGACCGCGACCGGCAGCGCGTCGGCGTTCCAGAGCCCCTCTCCCCAGCTCCAGTACCTCTGGGTCGACTGGATCACCAGCGCCAGTGCCGCGCCGGCCTTCTTCAAGACGGTCATCCGCTCGGTCACGGACGAGCCGGGCGGGGGATTCTCTCCGTCGGAGAAGATCGTCGGGTGCAGCAGCACGATCGCGCCGCGCAGGTCCTTGCCGGCCAGGTCGGCAGCGTCGGCGTGGCCCACGTCGATCAGCGCACCCCGGTAGTCGCCCTGGTAGTGAGTGTTGGTCGCCTGCGACAACGGCAACGGGGTGTCCGGCCGGTCCGCTCGGGTGATCTTGAGCGGTGGCGCGGCCATCGCGGCCCGGGCCGTGTAGACGAACGTGCCCTGCTCGGCCTCCCCGCTGGGGATGGCGTACAGCGTCGGGTAACTGTCGCCGTCGACCCCCCAGCCCGCCGTCGATTCCGGTGTCCAGGACGGCCACCTTCACCCCGGCGCCGTCGTAGCCGTCGGCGACCAGCCTGGTCAGGTTGAACAGCTCCGGGTCCACCTTGTGCGAAGCCAGTAGTGGCAGCGCCGTGCTGGGCAGTGCGAACAGGCCCCTCTTGTTGCTGACGATGCTGACCGAGACGGTGCCGGGCATCTTGCTCAGCACCTGTGCGGTCGGTTCGCCGTCCGCGTCCTTGCCGACCGCGAGCCGGTCGCCGGTGATGAGGGTGACGGTGTGCCGGTCCTTGACTATGCCGTCGCCGGGGCTGACGGCCGCGACCGGGGGCTGTGGGGAGGTGGTTGTCAAAGCCGACGCGGGCTGGCCGGTCATCGCGAGCGGCGCGACCAGTGCGAGCGCCAGAAGAGGGAGGAGCGGTGAACGCATCAGTCGTCTCCGAAATTCAATAAGGGCACGACCGGAAGTATTCGCTGGCAGGAGGTCGCCGAGAAGGTCAAGTCCCTGTCGCCTCTGCGCCATGACGCAGATCGGAAGGGAGGCCGCCGACCTGCCGAGGGTCGTCCAGCCATCCGTTCTTCGCGGCGTACCAGCCGAGCTGGATGCGGTTCTGCGCGCCCGCGGCGGCCATCATGTCGCTCACCCGCCGCTGCACGGTGCGGGCGCTGACCCCCAATTGGTGGGCGATGGTGCGGTCGGTCGCGCCGACCACCAGCAGCGCCAGGATCGGCAGGTTGCCGTCGATCGGAGAGTCGGAGTCGAAGGCGCTCTCGTCGACGCGTAGCGGTGTGCTCGCCGCCCAGTAGTGCTCGAACAGCGCCAGGAGCGCGTCGAGCAACCCGCTGGGGTGCACGACGACCGCGCTCGGCACGCTGGTCGGGCCGACCCTGGCCAGGGGGAGCAGGGCGGTGCGCCGGTCGGTGATCATCAGCTTCATCGGCAGCTCGGGATGCACCCGGACCTCCTCGTGCGGGGCGTTCGCGCTGCGAATCCTGCTGAGCAACTTCGGGTGCTCCAGCACATCCACGTCGTACAGCACCCGATAGGTCACCTCGGGGCTGGTCAGATCGTCGGACTCGTCCACGCTCTGCGCCACGTACGGCGGCTTCACGAAACCGCAGAATTCGGTGCGTGCTCCGTGCTGGAGCTGCCGCACCCGGCCGGCCAGCTCCTCCTGGCCCGTGACGATCTCGATCCACTCGCCGGTCGCCCGTGCCTGTCGGCCGTCCCGATACGCCCTGACCAGGTCGTCGAGCTCCGTCCGGGCCGCGTTCAGCTCGGTCTGCCGGCGCAGCAACAGGCCTTCGGCCACGGTGTCCGGCGGCGCCGCGACGAACCGGGCCGGCCTGGTGGCCGTCCTGGTGACCAGGCCGCGTTGTTCCAGGTCGTGCAGGGCGGCGGCGACCGTCCTGGGCGGGAGGTTCAGGTGTTCGGTGAGTTCCGTGAGGGTTCCCGCCGCGGTGACGACCAGCCGCCGGTAGACGACGCCGGCCGATTCGGAGATACCAAGCGCGTGCAGCACCGCGACGCCCTCCCATCGGGACTGTGAGCGGGCCGGCCGGTGGAGCGGGGCTTACGTGCCGGGACCCCGGGGGCGGAAGGCATAGACGTCGTGGTGTCTGCGCGAACAGCCGGAGGGTGAACATCGCTTTGACAGGCGACGACGTCATCGGGGGGCGGCCGGGTCCGAACCGCGCCCCCGTCGGCTCAGCGAGCCTGCACGCCTCCGCCGCGCACGCTGATCGCCAGCACGCAGGTGTCGTCTTCGGGATTGGGGCCGCCGACCCGCTCGATCAGCCGGTCCAGCCCTGCCTCCAGGTCGCCTCCCGTGAGGTCGGCCGCCGCCTCCAGGACCAGCGCGAGACCCTCGTCGATGTCGCGGGAGCGCCGCTCGACCAGCCCGTCGGTGAACAGCAGCAGCAGGTCGCCCCCGCGCAGCCGCACACCGGCCGGTTCGTACGGCACGGTGAGCGTGGCGCCGAGCAGCACCCCGGCGGGCGGGTCGAGCTGGGCGGCCGCCCCGTCGCGGATCAGGATCGGCGCGGGATGGCCGGCCTGGCTCCAGGTGAACACGCGGGTGGCCGGGTCGAGGTGGCCGACCACCGCGGTCGCGGTGGTCTCCGCCAGCCGATGCATCACCAGGTCGTTGAGCCAGGTCAGCAGCCTTTGGGGCGGCTCACCGGTCATCGCCAGGCCGACCAGCGCGTGCCGGAGCCGGGCCATCTGGGCGATGGCGGGCAGGCCGTGCCCGGACACGTCGCCGATGGTCAGCAGCATCCGGCCATCGGGAAGCGGGGCGGCGTCGTACCAGTCGCCGCCGAGACCCGCCTTCCTGCCCGCCGGAAGGTATCGGACGGCGATCCGCGCGCCGGGCAGGTCGGCGGTGATTCCGAGATCGGGGATGATCGCGTCCCGCAGGGCCACGCTGAGGTGCCGTTCCTCGGCCGCCTGCTCACGGACCTCCAGGAGCTGGCGCCGGGACTCCGACATGATCCGCTCGGCCCGGCGCCGGCCGGTGATGTCCTGGATCACTCCGTGCACGGCGCTGCGCCCGCCGGTCGCCACGGGATCGAGGACCGCTCGCAGGTTGCGGACCTCTCCCTGGCGGCGGATGCGGAACTCGGCCTGCCCGGGCTCGGCGTCGTGCAGGACGGTCCGTAGCAGCCGGTCCAGGTCCGCCCGGTCCGTCGTCTCGACGTGGCAGGCCAGATCCCGCAGGTGGATCGGCCCTTCGCCGGGGTCGCGACCGAAGATCGCATAGGTGTGGTCGGACCAGAAGGACTCCCCGGTCTGGAGATTCCACTCGGCCCAGCCCAGGTTGCCCAGCCGCTCGGCGTGTGCCAGCCGAACGGTGAGGAGTTGTTGTTCCACGGCCATGTGCTCGTCCAGCTCTCCGCGCAACCGCTGCACCATCTCTGCCGCGGTCAGCGGGGCGGAACCGGTCACGAGGTCGTTTCGTGGGTGGAGGGGTGGCTGGTGGCCGCCCACTACGCCGACCATGTAGCTCGCTCTCGGAATGTGGGGCCTTACGGACATTCTGTCGACAAAATGTAATCGTCCTTCGACGGAGTGTAGTGACGTTGTCGCCGCTCCGGCTGCTTTTCCCGAACTTTCCCTCGACGTTCGGGGCCGGATGTGACGTTGGTACGCCCAGGATTAGATTGGTCGGTGTGACAATGGAGTCCTCTGATCTGTATCCCGTCGCCCGCCTCGCCGCCGCCCGGGAGGCGACCGCCGCGGCCGGCCTCGACGCGTTGCTGCTCACGCCGAGCCCCGATCTCCGCTACGTGACCGGCTATGAGGCGCTGCCACTGGAGCGGCTCACCTGCCTGGTGCTGCCGGCCAGGGGCGAGGCCTTCCTGATGGTGCCCCGCCTGGAGTTGCCGGCCGCCGAGCACTCGCCGGCGTCGAGGCTCGGCATCGAGTTCGTGCCCTGGGACGAGACCGACGACCCCTACGCGGTCGTCGGTGCGCGCCTGGGCCGGGTCGCCAGGGTCGGGCTGGCCGACCGGATGTGGGCGATGCAGTCGCTGCGCTTCCGCGACGCGATCCCCGGCGCGGAGCAGGTGCTCGCCGGGACCGTCCTGCGCGGGCTGCGCATGCGCAAGAGCCCCGCCGAGGTGGCCGCGCTGCGTGAGGCGGGCGCCGCCATCGACGCCGTCCACGCTCAGGTGCCCGGTTTCCTGCGGGCCGGCCGGACGGAGCGCGAGGTCGGCAAGGACATCGCCGAGGCGATCATCGCGGCCGGACACGCGACCGTCGACTTCGTCATCGTCGGCTCCGGGCCCAACGGCGCCAGCCCGCACCACGAGCTGTCCGACCGGGTCATCCGGGCGGGCGAGCCGGTCGTGGTCGACATCGGCGGCCAGATGCCCAGCGGCTACTGTTCCGACTCCACCCGGGTCTACTCGGTGGGGGAGCCCCCGGCCGACTTCGTGAAGTACTACGAGGTGCTCCAGCGCGCCCAGGAAGCCGCCTGCGCGGCCGTACGGCCCGGCGTGTCGTGCGAGTCGATCGACGCCGCCGCGCGCGAGGTGATCGCCGCCGAGGGCTACGGCGAGCACTTCATCCACCGCACCGGTCACGGCATCGGCCTGGAGACCCACGAGGAGCCCTACATCGTCGCGGGCAACACCGAGCCGCTGGCACCGGGCTTCGCCTTCTCCGTCGAGCCGGGCATCTATCTCCGCGGAGCCCACGGCGCGCGCATCGAGGACATCCTCGTCTGCACCGAGGAAGGCGGCGAACGGGTCAACCACCGACCTCGCGAACTCGTCATCGTGTAGCAAGTGCCACAATCGGGGTGGCCGGTGATCCCGGTCACCCCTTTTGTCGCCCACGCCCACGACCTGGAGTGTTCGAAGATGACCGTTGAGCGCGTGCTGCCGACCGCCGAGGCCGGCGACCTGCTGGAGCTGGTCCGCGACCTGATCGCCAAGGAGGTGGCACCCCGGGCGTCGGCCGACGAGGCCGCCGGGCGTTTCCCCCGCGAGGTGTTCACCACGCTGGGACGGGCCGGCCTGCTCGGGCTGCCCTACCCCGAGGAGCACGGCGGCGCGGCGCAGCCGTACGAGGTCTATCTCCAGGTGATCGAGGAGCTGGCGGCCGGTTGGCTGGCCGTCGGGCTGGGCCTGTCGGTGCACACCCTGTCGTGCTTCCCGGTCGCCGCCTACGGCACCCCCGAGCAGCGCGCCGAGCTGCTGCCGGACATGCTCGGCGGCGAGTGGCTGGGCGCCTACTGCCTGTCGGAGCCCCAGTCCGGGTCCGACGCCGCCGCACTGGCCACCCGGGCCGTGCCCGGCACCGACGGCTACACCGTGGACGGGGTCAAGGCCTGGATCACCCACGGCGGGGTCGCCGATTTCTACACCCTGATGGCCCGCACCTCCGATGACGGCGGTCGCGGCGTCTCCTGCTTCCACGTTCCCGCCGGGACCGAGGGACTGTCGTTCGGCCGGCCCGAGCGGAAGATGGGGATGAAGTCCTCACCGACCGCCCAGGTCCGCTTCGACTCGGTACGGCTCGCCCCCGAGGCGCTGCTGGGCGCGGAGGGCGAGGGCTTCCGCATCGCCATGGCCGCCCTGGACGGCGGCAGGCTGGGCATCGCCGCCTGCGCCGTCGGCGTCGCCCAGGCCGCCTTCGACGTCGCCGCCGCCTACGCCAAGGAGCGCCGCCAGTTCGGCTCGCGCATCGTCGACTTCCAGGGGATCGGCTTCATGCTCGCCGACATGGCCACCCAGATCGCCGCCGCCCGCGCCCTCTACCTGGAGGCCGCTCGCCTGCGCGACGCCGGTCGGCCGTACGGCACGCAGGCCGCGATGGCCAAGCTGTTCGCCACCGACGTGTGCATGAAGGTCACCACCGACGCCGTCCAGGTCCTCGGCGGCTACGGCTACGTCGAGGACTTCCCGGTCGAGCGTTTCATGCGGGAGGCCAAGGTCCTGCAGATCGTCGAGGGCACCAACCAGGTCCAGCGGATGGTGATCGGCCGCGCCGTCGCACGGTAGTCCGGCTCGCACCGGCCCGGCCCCGCCGTCCGGCGGAGCCGGGCGAAGCCCTTTGGACGAATGAGTCCAAAGGGTGTGGTCGCGGTCGGTGACCGTAGGCGATGTCGAGTAGCGGCAGCGTGGTGGCCCCGGCGGGGAGACCCGCACCCCCGTGAGAGATGTCCACCGCCGGTGCTCCGCCCCTCTGCGCGATGGCGGTCGCCCGTCAGAGCAGTTCGATCAGGGCTCGGATCGCGGGGAGGCGGGTGGTGGCCTGACGGGTGAGGACGTGAGTGTGGCGGGTGAGGTGCGCGGTGGTGATCGGCAGGAGGCGCACGCCGGGCGGGAGACCCCAGACGGCGGCGAGTTCGGGGACCAGGGCCGCGCCCAGGCCGTGGCGGACCATGCGGAGGATGAGGGCGTAGTCGTCGGCGGTGTGGGTGATGTTCGGCAGGAAGCCCGCCGTTGCACAGGCCCGTTGGATGAGCTCATGGTCGGCGGTGCCGCGAGAGCCGGCGATCCATTGCTCACGTTCGAGGAGCCGGAGGTCGACGTTTTCCCCGGTGTCTCGGTGGCCTTCGGGCAGGGCGACGAGCACGGGCTCGGTACCGAGCGGCTCAAGGACGAGTCCGGGCGCCGTTCGCTGGGGGGTCACGTTGTACGAGTAGGTGATCGCCATGTCGCAGCGTCCTTCGCGAACGGCCGCGACGGCTTCGCCCGGTTCCAGTTCGTGGACGATGAGGTGTAGCTCGGGGTAGAGCGGGCGAGCCAGGGCGATGGCCGGCAGCAACCGCTGCGCGGCGGCCGTGGCGAAGCATGCCACTCGAAGCGGCCCACGGGGTGTCCCGGCGGCGCGTAGATCAGCCTGCGCGGCCTCCAGCGCGTCCAGTACGGCTTGGGCGTGACCCACGAGTCGATGGCCCTCGGCGGTGAGCCGCACACGGCGCCCGGCTCGTTCGAACAGCCGGACCTTCGCCTCCCGTTCCAGTGTGGCGAGCTGCTGAGAGACCCCCGAGGAGGTCAGCCCGCAGGCGGCGGCGACTGCGGTCATCGTGCCACGGTGGGCGAGCTCGCAGAGCAGGCGAAGCCGGACCGGATCCAACACGAAGAAATCCTTAACAGTATTCGAAGAAATTCGAAGTAGACCTTGGTGATTGGAACATACAAGACTGGGGCCGCACGACAGAAGGAGGAGAGCGTTGTCCCGGATAACAGTGATCGAGGTGCCCCAGTGGCAGGGGTCGTCCTCTCCGACGGCCACCCGGCTGATCGAGGGAGCGGCCCGGCTGGCCGCCATGATTCCCGATGCCGAGCACCTGCGCGTGCCGATCGCCGAGACTCTCGCGCAGACCGCCGTCAACACCCGTCAAGCGCTTTCGCAAGCGCAGAACGGATTCGTGGTCACAGTCGGCGGAGACTGCGGTGTAGAACTCGAACCGATCTCGGCGGTCCTGCGACAGCATGGCGAGCGGCTGGCGGTCGTGTGGTTCGACGCCCACGGCGACCTCAACACCCTCGCCTCCTCCCCCTCGGGCGCCTTCCACGGCATGGTGCTGCGCACACTGCTCGGCGACGGCCCGCCCGCGCTGGTTCCCGATCGGACACTCAAACCACAACGGGTCGCCCTGGTCGGGGTCCGGGCGCTGGATCCCGGCGAAACCGAGTTCGTACGGGAGGCGGGCATCGGTGACCTGTCCGCCCTTGCCGACGGGGCGGCGCTCTACATTCACCTTGATCTCGACGTGCTCGACCCGGCGTACTTCAGGTCCGTCGGCACACCGGAACCCGGCGGCCTTTCCGCCGAGGAACTGACCGCTCAGATCGCCGCTCTGACCTCACGGTTTGAGATCGTGGGACTCGGCATCACCGAATACGAACCCGTCCACCCCCAAGACGCCGACCTGCTCACCATTCTGATCCCTGAGCTTGTCAGGATCTGTAGCGCTTCGACCGCTTGACGGATCGAACGGCGTGCCACCCGGCCCGGGCTCGTCTCGTGCCGCTGACGAGTGGCAGGCCTGACCGCTGGGACACACTCCCGGCGTACTCGGCAAGCACTCGAACTCCGCGCCGTCCCTGATCGCCTACGACCGCTGAAGGCGGCCGGACCCCTGGGGCTCGATCGTTCAGGGGAGGGCGGGCAGGAGAAGCGGGAGGAACAGGGCCGCGGCGGAGGCGGCGGTGCAGGTCGCGGCGGTGAGGGCCGTGCGTGTGCGTGCCGCGGCCGTCGGGCGCAGCAGGAGGGGGGCCGACAGGCCCAGGGTCAGCAGCGTGACGAGCACCCACGGTCCGGCGGTGTGCGACGAGTCCGCCCGCTGGGCGATCAGGGTGAACAGCAGCAGGCCGCTGAACAGCCCCACGGCGATGTCGCCGCCGGCGTCCGGCCTGCGGCTGAGATACCCCACCAGTCCGAAGGCGACTATCGTGACGCCCAGCGTGGCCCTCCAGCCGCCGGCCTGGCTGAGCATGGTCTCGGTATGGTCCAGGCCGTGTGCGGTGAAGCGGCCGGCGGCCAGGCCCGCGGAGGCCAGGGCGCCGTTGAGGGCCGCCCATCCCGCCTGTGGCGAGCGGCGTGTCACGCCCAGGATCAGCGCGCCGTACAGGTAGGGGTCGTAGGCCGCGACGACGTCTCCGGGGAGCGTGCGGGCGAGCGATTGGCCGGCCAGGGCCAGGACCATACCCAGTGTCAGTCCCGCCGGCATCCCGCTCATGATGAGGCGCTCGCGCCGGTCCAGCGCCCGGAAATCGACCTGCCAGCTCGTTTCGCGCCGGTCGATGCGCATGCTCCTGTCTATGGCCGCCATGTCGCCCCCCTCGCTGCCCGGTGTTCGCCCGTCTGGCGTGGTGAACTTCACATTGCCGTTTTGCTGTGTCGAAAATATGACAAATAAGTCAAACAATGGTTTTTTCTCATGACCGAGTCATGAAGCTCACCGGCATGAGGCGCCCGTGAGCCGGGAGACGGCGGCCGGCACGCCGCCGTCCCCCGCGAGGCTCAGAGCCCGTACTCCTCCAGCAGCCGCAGCCACACCTCGCTCACCGTGGGGAAGGACGGAACGGCGTGCCACAGCTGGTCCAGCGTCACCTCGGCGGTCACCGCGACCGTCGCGGAGTGCAGCAGTTCGGCCACGCCCGGCCCGGCGAAGGTCACGCCGAGCAGGACGCGCCGGCGTTCGTCCACGACGGCCTTGGCCCTACCCCGGTAGCCGTCGCCGAGCAGGTAGGCCCCGGACACCGCGCCCAGGTCGTACTCGACCACGCGCACGTCGAATCCCTCGGCCCTGGCGGCGGCCTCGGTCCTGCCGACCGCGCAGATCTGCGGGTCGGTGAAGACCACCTGCGGCGCGCCGTACCCGTCCGCGGTGTCGCGCATCGCGGGCAGGTCGTCGCGCTCGTCCTTCGCCCGCGCCGTGATGACGTCGCCGCACACCCGCGCCTGGTACTTGCCCATGTGCGTTAGCAGGTTGCGGCCGTTGACGTCGCCCACGGCGTACAGCCAGCCGTCGGCGACCCCGGTCGCGCGCATGCTGTCGTCGACTCGCACCGGCTCGGTGTCCGGCAGGCCCACGGTGCCGAGCCCGAGGTCGCCGGTCGCGGAACGGCGGCCGGTGGCCACCAGCAGCTCGTCGGCCTCCACCGGCGGCCCCTCCGCGAGGTGAACGGTCACCGCGCCACCGGGCTCGGGCCGCTCCACCTTGGTGACCTGGACGCCGGTGCGCACCTCGACGCCGGCGTCGGCGAGCGAGGCGGCCAGGAGCTCGCCGGCGAACGGTTCCATCCGGCCGAGCAGCGAATGCCCGCGCACCAGCATCGTCGTCTCCCGGGCGCCCAGCCCGTGCAGGGCCTGCGCCATCTCGCAGGCCACCACGCCCCCGCCCAGGACGGCCAGCCGCTTCGGTACGGCCCGCACACCGGTCGCCTCGCGGCTCGTCCACGGCGCGGCCTCGGCCAGTCCCGGGATCGGCGGCGTCACCGGACGGCTGCCGGTGGCCAGCACGACGGCGTGCCGGGCGCGCAGCAGGCGGGTGGAGCCGTCACGCAGGGTCACCTCGACCTGCCGGGGACCGCGCAGCCGGCCGCGTCCTCGCACGAACTCCGCGGGGACACCCTTGATCCACTCCACCTGCCTGCCGTCGTCCAGGTGGGAGACGGCCTCGTCGCGTCGAGCGAGCACGGCCGCGACGTCGATCGGCTCCAGCGCCAGCCCGGGAACCCGGGCGACGTCCGCCGCGAGCTCCACCGGGCGCAGCAGCGCCTTGCTGGGGATGCAGGCCCAGTAGGAGCACTCTCCGCCGGCCAGCTCCTCCTCCACCACCGCGACGCGGAGTCCCCCGCGGACCACGCGGGCCACGACGTTCTCCCCCGCGGGGCCGGCGCCTATCACGACCACGTCGAACTCGTCGGACACGATTACCTCCCAGAGCAAACGAACCGGTCACCGTGAATCGGTGTGACGGCACCGGTCGCACCAGCTTCGCATCTCCGCCCCGGTGGGCGTGCTGTCGAGTGCCGTGATCGCTTACGACGGCGGCATCCCGTTCCGGTATCTTTCGTCAGCCGCCGGGTTTCCTTGCCTCCGGCGGATCGAGGGGCGCGAGATGGGGATCCGATGACCACCGACCGGACACGCACCGCCGGATTCCGGTGGAGCCGCTGGAGCGCGCAGACGTGGTTCAACGTCGTGCTGCTGGCGATGGTCGCGCTTCTCGGCCTGTCCGCGATGATCGGCGCCGGCGTCCTGCGGAACGCGGCGGAGGCCTCCAACCGTCTCATCGACGAGATCTCGGTCGGCAGGATCCAGGCGGAACGCCTGCAGACGGCTCTGGCGAACCAGGAGACCGGGCTGCAGGGCTTCGTCCTGACCGGCAAGGAGGAGTTCCTCCAGCCCTACCAGAACGGTCAGCGAGACCAGCGCGCCGCGGCGTCGCAGATCCGGGCGGTGGCGCCGATGGCGCGAGCCGTGGGGGAGCTGGACGCGGTGGAGCGGCTGTGCGCCCAGTGGCGTTCCCGGCACGCGGAGCCGATGATCGCGGCCGTGCGGAGCTCCGGGCCGGAGACCGTCACCGCCGGCCAGGCGGAGGAGAGCAAGCGGGCCTTCGACCGGATCCGCGGCGCGCTCGCCGACCAGAACGCCGCCTGGGCCCGGGCCAGGGACTCCGCGCGCGCCGACCTCGCCGGCGCCCGCACGGTCCGGGACGTGACCTTCTTCGGCATCCTGCTCGCCTTCCTGGCCACCGTCATCGCGGTGGCGGCGCTGCTGCGGACCGCGGTGTTCGGCCCCCTGGCGCGCCTGGGCGAGGCCTCGCGCCGCGTCACCAGCGGTGACTTCGAACACCACGTCGACACCGGCGGGCCCGCCGACCTCGCCGCGCTGGCCGGCGACATGGAGGCGATGCGCCGCCGGATCGTCAGCGAGCTGGAGGAGGCCCGCGCCTCCCGCCGGCAGATCGTCGCGCAGGCCGAGGAGCTGAAGCGCTCCAACGCCGAGCTCGAGCAGTTCGCCTACGTGGCCTCGCACGACCTACAGGAACCGCTGCGCAAGATCGCGTCCTTCTGCCAGATGCTCCAGCAGCGCTACGCGTCCCAACTCGACGAGAGGGCCAACACCTACATCGACTTCGCCGTCGACGGTGCCAAGCGCATGCAGGTGCTCATCAACGAGCTGCTCACCTTCTCCCGGGTAGGCCGTGTCCGCCGGGAACCCGTCGAGGTGGACCTCAACGACGCGGTCGACAGGGCGCTGAGCAACCTCTCCGCCGCCGTGGAGGAGTCCGAGGCCGAGATCGAGGTCGGCGACCTGCCGGTGCTCGTCGGTGACCGGACCCTGTTGGTGATGCTCTGGCAGAACCTGATCGGCAACTCCCTGAAGTTCCGCAGCCCCGGCCGCCGGCCGCACATCCGCATCGAGGCCGAAGAGCAGGACGGGCAGTGGCGGATGACCCTGACCGACAACGGGATCGGCATCGCCGCCAATTTCGCCGACAAGATCTTCGTGATCTTCCAGCGGCTGCACCACCGCGACGCCTACGAGGGCACCGGAATCGGCCTGGCACTCTGCCGGAAGATCGTGGAACAGCACCACGGGAAGATCTGGCTGGACACCGGCTACACCGACGGAGCCCGTTTCGTCATCACCCTGCCCGCCGCGCCGGCCGCCTCGACGGACGCGGTCTCCGAGCCGCCCGAGGCGTCCAAGTCGTCCGAGGAGTCCAAGGCGTCCGGGACGTCCGAGGCGGCGGGCTGAGGCCCCCGACGACCTGGCCGGCCCGGGTCCCCGGACGTCCCGGGATCCCCCACGCGGAGCGGGCGGAGCGGGTTTGGGACCATGCCGTGACCCTGGAGCGGCGCGGATGGCCACCGGGTGCCGTTACCGTTGATCGGGTGGAGGAGATAGACCGCCGGATCGTGACATTGCTGGCCAAGGACGGCCGGATGAGTTTCACCGACCTCGCCAGGGAGACCGGGCTGTCGGTGTCGGCGGTGCACCAGCGGGTGCGTCGGCTGGAGAAGCGCGGGGTGGTGCGGGGATACGCGGCGCTCGTGGACTACGACGCGATCGGGCTCTCGCTCACCGCGTTCGTGTCCATCAAGCCGATCGACCCCGCCGCCGCCGACGACGCCCCCGACCGGCTGGCCCACCTGAGCGCCATCGAAGCCTGCCACAGCGTGGCCGGCGACGAGAGCTACATCCTGAAGGTGCGGGTGGCCTCGCCGATCGCGCTGGAGGAGCTGCTCAACCAGATCCGCACCTCGGCCAACGTCTCGACCCGGACGACGGTGGTGCTCAGCACGCCGTACGAACACCGTCCGCCCGAGCTGGTCGAGCCGGGCGCCAAGCCCGACGAGCCCATCTGACCTTCCCGGCGGTTCGCCGTCACAGCTCCCGGCGGCCCGCGTCCGCTCCGGGCGGGGGCCGCCGTCACAGCTCCCGGCGGCCCGCGTCCGCTCCGGGCGGTGCGGCAAGGCAGGCCCCCTCCCGTTTCGGCGAAACACGCGGCGGGTACGGCCCGGCCCCGGCGCGGGCCGTACCCGCCCGAACTCACGTCATGGCGTGGAAGCGGGCGCGCAGACGTGCCTTGGCCTCTTCCGTGGCGCCCAGGGCGTCCAGGCCGAGCAGGGCGGCGCCCACGATGGGCGGGACGTCCGCGACGATCAGCTTGGTCTGGGGGGCCTGCTCGGTGAAGCGCCGCTCGATCAGCTCGCTCAGCAGCGGGTCGCGGGCGGTCAGCACGCCGCCGCCCAGGACGACCTCCATCGGGGTGTCCAGCAGGTTCAGGCGGCGCAGCGCCGCCACCGCGAGGACGGCGATCTCGTCGGCCATCCTCACCATGATCGACAGAGCCGTCGCGTCCCCGTCGGCGGCCACGGCCATCAGCACCGGCACCAGCTCGTGCAACCTCGACGGGGGAAGGTCGCCGAAGTGGATGCCGAGGGCCACCTCCTCGACCGTCCGGGCGCCGAAGTGCTCACGGACGGCACGTTCCAGCGCGGTGGCCGGCCCCCGGCCGTCCTCGGCCCGGATCGCGTGCCAGAGCGCCTCCTCGCCCAGGCCCATCCCGCCGCCCCAGTCGCCGGTGAGCCGGCCGAGGGCCGGATACCTGGCGACCTCCCCGGTGGGGGAGACCGCCACGGCGTTGACCCCGGCCCCGCACACCACGGCCACGCCGGCGGGCCCGGAAGCCCCGGCGCGCAGCAGCGCGAAGGTGTCGTTGCCGACCACCACCTCCCGGCCGTACCCACGGGCGAGGATCTCGTCGCGGATGGCCTCCTCCTCGACCGGCAGGTCGGCGCCGGCCACGTAGGCGGCCACGTGGTCGGCGAACGGCGGCCTCATGTCCGGGTCGAGCAGCCGTACGGCGTCGCCGATCGCGTCGATCGCGACGCCCACCCCCGCGCTCTGCGGCTCGAAGGCCGCGCCGCGGCCGGTGGCCAGGACGGAGCCGTCCTCGGCGACCAGCGCGACGTCGGTCTTGCTGTTGCCGCCGTCCACGGCCAGGACGGTTCTCACGCGGTCGCCCAGGACAGGTGCCGGCGGTTGGCGTCGATGAGCCGCTGGGCCAGGTTCTCCGACAGCGAGGCCTGGCCGATCAGCGGGTGGGCCAGCAACGCGTCCGAGACGCGTCGCCGGCCGCCGTGCCGGGCCGCCTCCAGCGCCAGCGTCTCGTAGGCCGTCACGTGGGCGATGAGCCCGGCGAAAAGGGGTTCGACGGGGTCCACCGGCAGTGCCGTCGCGCCCGCGGCGGTGATCCTGGCCGGCACCTCGATCACCGCGTCGTCGGCCAGGAACGGCAGCGTGCCGTCATTGCGCAGGTTGACCACCTGGACGTCACCGCGGTCGCCGAGCAGCGAGGCGATCAACGCCACCGCGGCCTCGGAGTAGAACGCGCCACCCCGCTTCTCCAGCAGTTCGGGTTTGGTGTTCACCGACGGGTCGGCGTACATCTCCAGCAGCGTGGCCTCCATCGCCGCGACCTCCGCCGCACGCGACGGCTTGACCTTCTGCTCCCCCACCACGAGGTCGTGCTCGTAGAAGTACCGAAGGTAGTAGGAGGGCACCACGCCCAGGTGGCGGACCAGCCCGGCCGGCAGGCCGATGTCCTGGGCGATCTCCTCGCCGTGCTCGTCCAGCAGCTTCGGCAGGACGTCCACCCCGTCCAGGTGGACGGCCCGTTCCCAGGTCAGGTGGTTCAGGCCGACATGGCCCAGGGAGATCTGCTCCGGGGAGACGCCCAGTTTCGCGGCGAAGCGGCGCTGGAAGCCGATCGCCACGTTGCACAGGCCGATGGCCCGGTGACCGGCCTCAAGCAGCGCCCTGGTGACGATGCCCACCGGGTTGGTGAAGTCGACGATCCAGGCGTCGGGCGCGTGCCGGCGGACCTTCTCGGCGATGTCCAGCACCACCGGGACCGTGCGCAGGGCCTTGGCCAGGCCGCCCGCGCCGGTGGTCTCCTGGCCGACGCAGCCGCACTCCAGCGGCAGCGTCTCGTCCACGTTGCGCGCGGCCTGGCCGCCGACGCGCAGCTGGAGCAGGACCGCCTGGGCCCCGGCCACGCCCTCCTCGACCGAGGCGGTCGCGACTACCTCGGCCGGGTGACCGGCGTGCGCCAGCATCCGCCGGGCCATCCCGGAGATCAGCTCCAGCCGGTGGAGGTCCGGGTCGACCAGCGCGATCTCGGTGAGGGGGAGTTCGTCCCGCAGCCGCGCGAATCCGTCGATCAGCTCCGGCGTGTACGTCGAGCCGCCCCCGACAACGGCGAGTTTCACCCTTTTACTCCTGTCAGCGTGACGCCCTCGATGAAGACCCTCTGGGCGAAGAAGAACACGATGATCACCGGGGCCATGACGAGGAGGGTCGCCGCCATGGTGAGGTTCCACTGCACGCTGTGCAGGGCCCGGAAGGACGCCAGTCCGAGGGACAGCGTCCAGTTTTCCTCGTTGGTCTGGGCGTACAGCAGCGGCCCGTAGTAGTCGTTCCAGCAGTAGAAGAACTGGAACAGGGCCACCGCCGCGATCGCCGGCCGTGCCATCGGCAGGATCACCCTGAGCAGGGTCCGCAGGTCCGAGCAGCCGTCCACGCGGGCGGCCTCGGTGTACTCCTTGGGGATCGTGACCAGGAACTGCCGCAGCAGGAAGATCGAGAAGGCGTCGCCGAGCAACATGGGCAGGATCAGCGGCCACAGCGTGCCGGTGAGGTCGAACCGCGCCCAGATGAGGTAGACCGGGACGGCGACGACCTGAGGCGGCAGCATCATCATCGTGATGACCGCCAGGAAGGCCAGCTTGCGCCCGCGGAAGCGGAAGCGGGCCATCGCGTAGGCCACCGGGATCGACGACAGCAGCATGAACAGGGTGCCGAGCCCGGCGTACATGAACGTGTTGCCCAGCCAGCCCAGCAGCTGTGACTTGGCGAACACCTCGGCGAAGTTGCCCCAGTTCCAGGTGTCCGGCCACAGGTCGCCGGTGAGCGCCTGGTCGTCGCTCATCAGCGCGGTCAGCGCCACGAACACCAGCGGGCCGATGAACATCACCGACAGCGCCACGGCCAGGGCATGGGTGGCGACCCAGTACAGCGCCCTGCGGACGCGGGTGCCGCGCGCGTCCGCCCGGCGGACGGGGGAGGCGGTGGCGGGCGGCCTGGTGGCCAGGGTGGTCACCGGTTGCCTCCTTCGTCGTCGGTGAGCGCGCGGAACTGACGGAGCAGGACGAGAGTGAAGATCATGGAAGCGGCGAAGAGCAGCAGCGCCAGCACGCAGGCGTAGCCCATGCTGAAGTCACGGAAACCCATCTGGAACAGCCATTGGGGCAGCGTCAGGGTCGACATCTCCGGATAGCCGGGCACGAACGCGCTGCCGGGGGAGTCGGTGACCCCGGAGGCGACCCGGGAGGCGATCATCGCCTGGGTGAAGTACTGCAGGGCGTAGATGACGCCGGTGACCGTGGAGAACATCAGCACCGGGGAGATCGTCGGCAGCGTGATGCTCCGGAACTGCCGCCATCCGCCCGCTCCGTCGATGGCCGCGGCCTCGTACAGGTGCTTGGGCACGTCCAGCAACGCCGCCAGGAAGATCATCATCGTGTTGCCGATGCCCCACATGGCCAGCAGGGTCAGGCCGGGCTTGGCCCAGTCCTTGTCGCCGAACCAGTCGGGGGCGGCGACGCCGAAGAACTCGATGATCTGGTTGAGCGGCCCCGAGGGGTTCATCAGGAAGACGAAGGAGACGGTCCCGGCCACCAGCGGCACCAGCGACGGCAGGTAGAACACCGTGCGGAAGAAGCCGGCGCCCGCCTTCAGACGGGTGAGCAGCTGGGCCACGGCCAGGCCGAACAGCACCTGGGCGGGCACCATGAACACCACCAGCCACAGCGTGTTCTTGATGGAGGTCCAGGCCCGGTCGTCGTGCAGGAAGTAGCGGTAGTTGTCCAGGCCGGTGAACTCCAGCGTGAACAGGTCGTAGCGCTGGAAGGAGAAGTAGACCGTCGCCGCCAGCGGGTACACGAAGAAGACCGCGAACCCGACCAGCCAGGGCGACATCCACAGCAGGGCCTTGAGGCCCTCGCCGCGTGGCCGCAGGGGCGGCGCGGCGCGGGTGATGCTGCTCATGGATCAGCCCCCGGAGAGCTTCAGCTTGTCGTCGACCCGCTTGTCGACCCCGGCCAGACCGGCGTCGAGGTCCGCGACGGAGCCCTTCTCCCACTGGTGCATGAACTCCTGGATCGCCTCCTGGTTGAAGCTGCTGTTGACGCTGGAGGGCACCGTGCTGGTCTTGGGGTGGGCGAAGATGTCGAGGAAGGTCTGGAAGTTCGCGTCCTTCTTCAGCTCCGGCGACTCCAGCGAGGCCTTGGTGGTCGGCACGTTGCGCACCGCGTTGGAGAGGGTGACCAGGGCCTGGGTGTCGGTGGTCAGATACTTCACCAGCTCCCAGGCGACCTGCGGGTTCTTCGCGCCCTTGGGCACGCCGATCACGGTTCCCGAGGTGAAGCCGCTGCCGTACAGGTCGGGCTTGTCGTCGGCCACGGGAAGCGGCGCGGTGCCGTAGTCGAGGCCCTTGGCCTCATTGGCGATCATGGCGTTGCGCCACTCGCCGTCGAGCACCATGGCGACCTTGCCCTTGTAGAACGGATGGTCGGTCGACCACTCCTGGCCCAGGCCCTTGCGGAACTTGTCGAGTTTGTCGTAGCCGTACCAGTCGACGAGGTCCTTCTGCCACCGCAGGAACTGTTTCCAGGCCGGGTCCGAGCCGATCGCCGAGGTGCCGTCCTCGTTGTACCACTTCGCGCCGACCATCGGAGCGAGGTGCGAGGCGCCGTTCTCGTAGTACTGGGAGCTCGGGATGAATCCGGCGACCTTGATGGTGCCGTCCGGGTCGCGGACGGTGAGCCTCTTGGCGAGTTCGGTCAGCTCCGACAGCGTCTTGGGCGGCTGGGCGCCTTTCATCAGAGCCTTGTTGTAGTAGAGGCCGTAGGCGTCGGCGAGCAGCGGCATCACGCACCGTTTGCCGGCGAACTCGGTGTAGGCACGCGACGCCTCCGGGATCACCGACAGGTCGATGCCGTCCTGTTTGATCACCGGCGTGAGGTCCTGGAACGTTCCGCTCTTGCACCACTGCGCCACGTTGTCGGTGGTGAAGGAGGAGGCGACGTCCGGTGCCTTACCGCCGCGCACGGCCTGGGTGATCTGGTCGTCCTGCACGCCTTTGACCAGTTTTACGGTGATCTGCGGATATTTCTTGCGGAAGCCGGCGACGGCGTCCTCGAACGACTTCACCTCCGCGGGAGAGGTGAAGCCGTGCCACAGCTCGATGGAGGCGGCCGGGAGGGAAGTGGACGCCGAGCCCGAGGGCTTCGGCTGGGAACCGAGCGCGGGCGCGCTCTCCTTGCCCGCGGTGCAGGCGGTCAGGGCCGCGGCCGTGAGGGCGGCCATGGCGAGGATGGGAAGGCGTCGGCGCACGACGGCGGCCTCCTTGCGTGGGGGGTTCACGAGGGGACGTGGAGCTTTTCTCGAAGGGGCGGGCGGATCAGGAGGGGACGGTGGAGCTGAAGACCTCGTCGCGGGTGGTGGCGAGGGCGAGATCGAGCGCGCCGGCGAGGACGGGGTTGCCCTCGACGGTCGACAGCAGCAGTGGCGGCCGGGGGATGGTCAGCGCGTGCAACTCGTGCTCGACGAGCTCGCGCAGGGTCTCGCCGCCGGCCAGCAGGGTCCCCCCGGTCAGCACGATGATCTCGGGGTCGATGACCGAGGTGATCGAGGCGAGGCCGACCGCCAGCCGGGCGGCGATGTCGCGCAGCCCGGCGCGGGCGTCGTCGGCGCGCTTGCCGGTGGCCTGCGTGGTCTGCACGGCGTTCCGTACGGCCTGCGCGGGAGTGGTGCCGCGCAGGCCGTACGATCTGAGGATCTTGAGCACGGCGGGACCGCCGGTGAGGGCCTGGTAGCCGTGGTTGGCGTAGCGTCCCGCCTCGCGGGCCGTGGGCGCGCCGGGGGTGGGCATGTAGCCGACCTCGCCGGCGCCGCCGGTGGCGCCGCGATGCAGCCGGCCACCCAGCACCAGTGCCGAGCCGAGCCCCTCGTCGGCCCACAGCAGCACGAAGTCCTGATGGCCGTGGGCCACGCCGTGCGCCTGCTCGGCCTGCGCGACGAGGTTGACGTCGTTCTCGACGGCGACCTGGACGCCGAGCCCGTCGCTGAGGGTGGGCACCAGGTCCGGGATGTGCCAGCCGGGCATGTCCTTGCTGGTGGCGTAGCCCAGCCTGCCGGTGCTCGGGTCGATCGCGCCCTGCACGCCGATGACCGCGCGTCGCAGGTCGGCGGGGGCTCCGGCGCCGTCCAGGGCGGCGCGGACCCGTTCCACCACGTCTCCGGCCGAGCGGCCGGGGGTGGGCAGCCGGTGCTCGCCGATCACCGTGCCGGTGATGTCGGCGACCCTGACGTCGATGTGCGCGGGAGTGACGTCCAGCGCCGCGACGTGGGCGGCGGCCGGATTGAGCCGGTAGACCTCGGCGGTACGGCCCGGCAGTCCTTCGCGGATGCCGTTCAGCACGACCAGTCCCGCCTCCTGGAGGCGGGCGAGCAGCTGGGAGGCCGTAGGCTTGGACAGGCCTGTCAGGGCGCCGATCTCCGGCCGGGTCAGCGGGCCGCGCTCCAGTAACGCCTGCAGCGCGGCGCGGTCGTTGATCGCGCGTAGCAGGCTCGGGGTGCCCGGCGTCGGCTGAGTCACAGATCCTCCGTGTCCGCGTGTTCCTGAATGAAGCCTGTATAGCAGAGTTAGGAAAGTTTCCTAACTTGGAGTGAATGTAAGGAACCCGTGCGAATCTCGTCAAGCATGAAGGGCGCGCCGCAATCAACCTGTGATGGCGAGGGGAGGGGCGAACATCTCGACGGACCTGCTAAGGTGATGGTTTGTCATAACAACAAGCCAATGGCCCGGAGTATCCCATTACTATCAACGATAATGGAGCGACGGCAACCCGTCAACTCGAGCTCGCCAAGGAGCAGGAGTATGTCTCCGGCCTCTACGCACGGCTCGACCTGTTGCGTGAGCGCACCCAGCGGCAGCTGGACGGGGTGCTGGCACAGGGCGGGGGCGGGGGCACGCACCAGAACCGCTCCGAGCGCGACACCTTCGCCGGGATGTACGCCGAACGGCTGGGCCGCCTGTGGGCGGTCGAGAACGGCCTGTGCTTCGGGAGGCTCGACAACGCCGACCACACCTCCCTCTATATCGGCCGCATCGGCCTCGCCGACGACGAGCAGCGGAGGCTGCTGATCGACTGGCGGGCCCCGGTGGCCCAGCCGTTCTACGGAGCCACCCCCGCCGCCTCGATGGGCGTCACCCGCCGCCGTCACCTGCAGACCAAGGGGCGCACGGTGATCGGCGTCGACGACGACCTGCTCGACCTCGACAACCTCACCGACGACGACGTGGCCACCCTCAACGGCGAGGCCGCACTGCTCGCCTCCCTCGCGGCCAGACGTACCGGGCGGATGCGCGACATCGTGGCCACCATCCAGTCCGAGCAGGACCGCATCATCCGCTCGGACCTGGGCGGCGTGCTCGTCGTGCAGGGCGGTCCGGGCACGGGCAAGACCGTGGTGGCCCTGCACAGGGCGGCCTATCTTCTCTACACCCACCGCGACAAGCTCGCCCGGCGGGGCGTGCTCATCCTCGGGCCCAACCTGACCTTCCTGCGCTACATCGAGCAGGTGCTGCCCTCCCTCGGCGAGACCGACGTGTTGCTGTCCACGGTCGCCGAGCTGTACCCGGGGGTCGTCCCCACGGTCAGGGAGCGGCCCGAGGTGGCCGCGCTCAAGGGCGACGGGCGGATGGCCGAGATCGTGGCGCGGGCCGTGCGGGAACGGCAGCGGGTGCCGCGCCAGCCGGTCGAGATCCGTCTCGACCGCTACACCCTCAAACTCGACGGCCGCGTGCTGGAGGCCGCCCGGACCCGGGCGATCCGCTCCAGGAGGCCGCACAACGAGGCGCGCGGGATCTTCGTCCGCCACCTGCTCAACGCGCTCGCCCGGCAGGCCGCCAGGCAGCTCGGCAAGGGCATGATCGACGACGACGAGCTGGCCGACCTCCGCGAGGACCTCCGCACGGAACGGCCCGTCAAGGCCGCCCTGAACAGGCTGTGGCCCTACACCACCCCGCAGCAGCTCCTCATCGGGCTGTTCACCTCGCGCGAGCGGCTCGACTACGCCGCCGGCGAGCTCGGCGCGGCCGAGCGTGAGCTGCTGCTGCGCGAGCCTCCCCGTCAGGGGGAGAACTGGTGGGCCGAGTCCGACGTGCCGCTGCTGGACGAGGCCGCCGAGCTGCTCGGCGACATCGATCCGGCGGTGCTGCGCGCGGGAGCGTGGATCGCCGAGGAGGAGCAGGCCGCCAGGCGCGCCGCCGCGCTGGACGAACACCGGCACCAGCTGACCTACGCCAAGGAGGTGCTGGAGCTGACCGGGCTGTCCGACATCATGGACGCCGAGAAGTTCGCCGCCCGGCACCTCGGCGACGACGTCTACCTGACCACCGCCGAGCGCGCCGCGGCCGACCGCACCTGGGCCTTCGGCCATGTCATCGTGGACGAGGCGCAGGAGCTGTCGGCGATGGACTGGCGGATGGTGATGCGGCGGGTCCCGACCCGGTCGATGACGATCGTCGGCGACCTGGCGCAGACCGGGTCCGCGGCGGGCGCGCACTCCTGGGGCCGGGTGCTCGATCCGTACGTGTCCGGGCGCTGGCGCGAGGAGCACCTCAGCGTCAACTACCGGACCCCGGCCGAGCTGATGGCGGTCGCCGCCGACGTGCTCAAGCTGGTCGGTCCCGATCTCGTCGCGCCCACCTCGGTCCGGGAGACGGGCGCCGCCCCCTGGGCCGCCTCCCCGGTGGAGGCCCTCGCCGACGTCGTCAAGGCCGATGTCGTCGAGGGCGGGCGGCTGGTCGTGATCGTGCCCGAGTCCGGCATGGACCGGTTCGGTGAGATCGTGACACAGGCGGTCGACGGCGCGGTGGCCGGACCGGGCGCCGCCGCGCTGGACGCCCCCGTGGCGGTCCTGACGGTCGCGCAGGCCAAGGGGCTGGAGTTCGACGCGGTCATCGTGGTGGAACCGGAGCTGATCCTGCGAGAATCGCCCCGCGGGGCGAGCGATCTTTACGTCGCGATGACCCGTGCGACGCAGCGTCTTGGCATCGTGCACTCCGGGCCGCTGCCCGAAGCGCTCGCTCGACTTGAGCGACTTCCGATCACATGAGACCATTGACGGCTCTCGTCGATCATGTCCCAGCTGCGAAAACTTGATGTTTCCGCTGTTAGGGACACGGTTGACATCTGCGCTGGGGTCGGTAGTTTGCTGCCCAGTCCAGCACGGGACTGGCCGGTCGGCCGTCCCTGACATCGTCGGTTCCTGCGCCCGTGACGGGGGGTGACTCCGTCCGTACAGCCAGGCGCAGGGCTGGCGTTTCGTCGGGGCGGGGCACCCCGACCGGGCGGGGGGTTGGACCCAGGAGGGGTCCGGACACCCAGTAGACAACGGCAATCCGCGCTCGCCGCCGACGGGACGGAACCGGTCCGAAGGGTTGTCCGGGCCCTCTTCCCGCTCCCGTGCCGAGCGCCGCAAGCGCCGGGGTGATCCCCAGGGCATCCGTCCGCCCTGGGGATCACCCCGTTGCCGTGCTCGTCCCGGCCGCCTCGCTTTGGGGGTGCGCCCGGGAGAGCGGTACCGTTCGGGCTAGACAGTTCGGACGAAGGGCCGGGTCATGGAGACCGGCCGGGCGAGCCGGGCTTGAGGGACCGGGCGTCACCGTCCGCACGACACCGCAAGGAGCTCCGCCCGTGGCGCAGGAGAAGACGGCCGTCCCGGCGCCGGAGGCGGCCTCGACGGGCGATCCGGCCGAGGGCCCGCCGCCTGCCTCCGTGGCCGTCCCGGACTCGCGCCGTTCGCTCTGGGGCCGGATCGCGGCCGCGGCCGCGGGCGGTCTGCTGCTCTTCCTGTCCTTCCCGCCGCTCGGGCTGTGGTTCCTCTCCCCGTTGGGCCTGGCGCTCGCCGTCCTGTCGGTGTACGGCTCGCGTCCCCGCCGCGCCCTGTGGCTGGGCCTCCTCCTCGGGCTGGTCTTCCTGCTGCCCGCGTTGCACTGGGTCAGCCCGATCGGGACGGACGCCTGGCTGGGCCTGGTGGCGCTGGAGAGCCTCTTTTACGCGGCCTGGGGCGCCGGCACCGCGGTGATCATCCGGCTGCCTCTGTGGCCGTTGTGGAGCGCCGCGCTGTGGACGGCGATGGAATGGGCCAGGGGAGTGGTCCCCTTCGGCGGGTTCCCCTGGGCACGGGTGGCCTTCAGCCAGGGACAGTCGGTCTTCACCCCCTACGCCTCCGTCGGCGGAGCGCCGCTGGTGACCTTCGCGGTGGCCCTGTGCGGCGGCCTCGTCGCCATGCTGGCGCTGAGGCTCACGCCGGCGCCCCGCTGGGATCGAGCGCTCGCCCTGCCACTCGCCGGGGCGCTGGCCGTGCCCGCCGCGGCGTTCGCCGTCCCCCGGTTCGGCGACGAGGGCAGGAGCGTGACCGTCGGCGTCATCCAGGGCAACGTCCCGGGCCGGGGCATGAACCCCCTCGGGGACGAGCCCGCCGTGGTCCTCGGAAACCACACCGGCAAGCTCCACGAGATGGCGCGGGCCGTACGGGAGGGACGGACGCCCCGGCCGGACCTGGTCGTGCTGCCGGAGAACTCCACCGACATCGACCCCTACCGCAGCGAGTTCGCCCACCGGGAGATCGACGCGGCGGTCAAGGACATCGGGGTGCCCGTCCTGGTCGGTGCCGTGGTCGGTGTGGGGGAGGACAGCCGCGCGACGCGCAGCCTGGTGTGGGACCCGGTCACCGGGCCCGGCGCCTACTATGACAAGCAGAAGCTCGTCCCCTTCGGCGAATACACCCCGCTCAAGGATCTCGTGCTGGCCCTGTTCGAGCGGGCGGGCAAGGTCGGCAAGCAGTCGGTGCCCGGCACCCGCGACGGAGACCTGAAGCTGGGACCGGTGACCGTCGGCGCGATCAACTGCTACGAGGTGGCCTTCGACGGCATCGTGGGCGACACCGCGCGGACGGGCGCCACCCCGCTGGTGGTGCAGACCAACAACGCCACCTACGCGCTGACCAATCTGCCGCCGCAGCAGCTGGCCATGTCCCAGCTCCGCGCCGTCGAGCACAACCGGGCGGTGGTAACCTCCGCGATCACGGGTATATCCGCCTACGTGACCCCCGACGGCACGGTGGCCTGGCGCACCGGAGAGCTCGTCCCCGCGACGGGTGTGCTGCGTGTTCCGGTCAGAACCACCGAAACGATCGCTACTCGGGTGGGCGCACTACCCGAATGGGCCTTGATACTTGTGAGTGCGGGCGCGTTGGCCGCCGGGCTGCGACGCCGGCCCCGTAGCCTGGTGCACTCTGTGAACCAGGAAGGTGACGAGCAGGTGGGAGACGCATGATGGAGCGGATGTTCGGCCGGGTGCTCGTCATCGTCCCGACGTACAACGAGCGCGAGAATCTGCCGATGATCGCCGAGCGGCTGCGCACCGCGCTGCCCGAGGCGCATCTGCTGATCGCCGACGACAACAGCCCCGACGGCACCGGCGAGGTCGCCGACGCGCTGGTGGCCGAGGACGACCACATCCACGTGTTGCACCGGCCGGGTAAGCAGGGCCTGGGCGCCGCCTACATCGCCGGCTTCCGCTGGGGGCTGGAGGAGGGCTTCGACGTCCTGGTGGAGATGGACGCCGACGGTTCCCACCAGCCCGAGGAGCTGCCCAAGCTGATGGAGGCGCTGGCCGACGGGGCCGATCTGGTGATCGGGTCCCGGTGGGTGCCCGGCGGCAAGGTGGTCAACTGGCCCGGCTCGCGGGAGTTCCTGTCGCGCGGTGCCAACATCTACACCCGGATGATGCTGGGCCTCCCGGTCCGTGACGCCACCGCGGGTTTCCGCGTCTACCGCGCCGCCACCCTGGAAAAGATCGGCCTGGACAACGTCGAGTCGCAGGGTTACTGCTTCCAGGTGGACCTGACCCTGCGCACCGTCCGCCACGGCCTGCGCGTCGTCGAGGTGCCCATCACCTTCGTCGACCGCACCGTCGGGGCCAGCAAGATGAGCCGGGCCGTCGTGGGAGAGGCGCTGTGGCGCGTCACCCAGTGGGGAGTGTCCGGTCTTCCCCAGCGCCTGCGCCGCCCGCGCTGAGCGGAGTCCCTCCCCGCCGAAGGCTCGCCGAGAACGCGCTGCGAGCGCGCGGAACCACGGCCGTCGGAGGATTCGCTGAGGGAAACCCGTCCCCTCCGACTGACCGCGGAACGCGGTGGCGCCCCGATGCGTTGTCACTGTTGTACGGCTGTCGCGCGATTTGAGGAAGATATGCGTCTTCTGCTGGTCCTCGCCTTCCTGGCGGTCCCGGTCCTGGAGATCCTGGTGTTCGTCCAGGTCGGCCAGGCCATCGGCGTGTGGCCCGCTGTCGCCGCGCTCGTCGCCGGCAGCCTTCTCGGTTCCTGGGTCATCCGCAGGGAGGGCCGCAAGGCCTGGCGGAAGCTCCAGGAGGCGATGCAGACCGGCCGGATGCCCGAAGCGGGTGCTCCCGGTGGCGCCCTGACCATCGCGGGCGGGGTGCTGCTGGCGGTTCCCGGCTTCCTCACCGACATCGTCGGCCTGCTGTTCCTCCTGCCGTTCACCCAGCCGCTGATACGCGTGCTCGGTGCCCGCTTCCTCGCCCGCCGGATCCGCGCCTTCGCCGAGAAGTCGGCGGGGCCCGGCCTCGGCTCGCCGTTCGGCACCCCGGGTTCTCCCTTCGACGCCCTGCGCGAGCAGCCTCCCGGCTCCGGGCCGGTCATCCACGGCGAGGTCATCCGGGACGAGCCGGGCGGTCCGTTCACCCGCGACTCCAGCCGCGACCTCACCGACCGCTGAGATCCGCCAGACGGCGCAGCGAGAGCCGTAACAGCGCCGCGTTCATCGGCCTGACCAGCGGCCAGCCGAGCCGCCCGATCGGGCCGAAGGGCAGCTCGAGCTCCTCCTGCCAGACGATCCTGCTGCCACCGCCCCCGCGTGGCAGCACGTGGAAGACCCCCGTGCCGCGCACCAGCCGCCCGGTGTGCCGGACCGCCACGGTGGTGGGCGGGTCCCACCGGGTGATCTCCATGGTGTCCAGGAACCCGACGGGACCCACGCCGGTGAAGGCGGCCAGGCGGCTTCCCTCGCTGCGGCCGTCTCCCGCGGTGACGTGCGCGTGAGTCAGGACCATCCACTCGCCGTGGCGCGACCAGTCGGTCAGTACGGAGAACACCTGCTCGGGACGGGCGGTCGCGTCCACCGAGACACTGATGCGAGAGCGTTTCACCCTCCGATCCTTCCTCGCGGGCCGCACTCCCGAAACACGCTCGCGCGCTCCCCGGCCACCCGGCGCCACCGATGACGGTCTTGTGGTGCCGGCCCGGTGGTGCTCCGAAGGCGGCGAAAAACGCGAAGACCGCCTGGTATTCCGTGACGGCTCCCACCGGGCTTTCCCGGCAGGCCGGGTAAACGCGAAAGGGGCGAGGTGTCGTCTATGGGGAGCCCACCGAGGGGGAAGCCTCGACGGTCGAGGCTCCACGAGGCCCTGTCCGGCACGTCATGATCAAGTGCTCCGACTTTGACGACCATGAGGTCGATAAGACCTTCGCGTGGCAGTGCGACCGGTTGAGGGCGTTGCGAGACCACGTCGCCTGTCCGGCTTTCCGGTAGGGAGCAAGGCACTGGATCTTGTCGTATTCACCAAAAGAATGGACACTTGCCGCACTTGAGAATCATGGGGGCGGCATGAGCAGGCAACGTTTGGTCCGTACAATCGGTATTGCCGCGATGTTAGTGGGGCTTTTTATTGGTTTATCCCCCATTCCGCACAACGGTGACAACACCTGCGGGAGTGCGTTCTTCCCGGACGGCTATTTCCAGTGCCCCGGTGAGCAGAACGAGCGGCTCCTGCTCGCCTTCATCTTCCTGATTCCCGGAGTGGTCATGGTCATCGGCAGCATGGGCGGCAAAGGAAAGAAGGGCGACTGAAGCGGGCCGCAGGCCCCGTTCGGCCTCCCGGAAGCCGTGGCCGGAGTGCCTCTGGGCGTCGCCGGAACTGTCCCGCCCCGCGCTGCGCCGTACGCTGACCGGCCTTCGCACTGAACCTGCCCGGCCAGGGATCCGGCGCGGGCGCACCGGGACCGCCGGTTGACATAAAAACCTAATTTTCCTACCTTTTAAATTGGCATTAGGGTGAGCGCGTCCCGATGCAAGAATGTGGTGGTGTGACATATGCCGGTGGGTTCGAGATGAGCCGGCCGGCGGGTCCGCCGCCGCCGGGATCGCCGGATGACCCGTGACGGGAGACAGGGGACTTCGCATGACCGCATCCGCCGAAAGGGCCGATGTGATCGTGGTCAGGGCCGTCGGCTGGGACGACGCCGCGGCCGCCGCGCTGCGTGCGGCGATGGGGGAGGAGATGGGCGCCCGATACGCCGACCGGCTCGCCGCCAGGCCGGACTACCTGCCGCGGGGTATGGACGTCGAGCCCGAATCCGTCGCCTACACCGGGATCGCCTACGCCGGTGCCGACCTGCCGGTCGGCCACGTGGCGCTGCGCCGGCTCGGTGCCGACCTGGAGCTCAAGCGGATGTTCGTGGCCCCGTCCCACCGGGGTACGGGCGTGGCACGGGCGCTCCTGGCCGCGGTCGAGGACGCCGCCCGCGCGCTCGGCGGCTCGCGGATCATCCTGCAGACCGGAGATCGCCAGCCGGATGCCGTGCGACTGTACGAGCGGGAGGGCTACACCCCCATCCCGCTCTTTCCGCCCTACGAGCGGTTGGTGGGTTCCCGCTGCTTCGAGAAGGCGCTGACCTGAGCCCGTTACGGCATGGCGGGCACGGTCGTGCCGCCGTCTCCCGTCCCACGGGGTACGGCACGGCGGCCGGTGCGCAGGCGTTCCCCGTGCCGGGAGGGCGAGCCTTGACGTCGAGCCCCTTCCGGAAGACCCGCGCGGGTCTTGCGAAAGGGGCTCGATGCCGCCGGTCTCCCACCGGGAGACGGCGGGAATCCACCGGTAAGGCCGGTTCCGGCGGATTCCCGCCGGCGTCTAGGGGCTGACGGCCTCGGGACTTTCGGTGTAGATCCTGCCGAAGTCGATGACCGGGGCGAAGCCGGCGAAGTTCCGCTCGACCTCGGCCTTCTCAGCCGCGTTCGGATAGGGGTTGGTGCAGCTGACGCCCGCGCTCGCGCCGGACATCAGGTCGGTGCACCGGCCGGTGCGCCGGTCGGGCAACCCGAGGATGTGGCCGATCTCGTGGGCGGCGATGCGCAGCGGGTTGTGGCCCTCGGCTGTCGCCTGCCTGCCCATCCACACGGTGCCGCGCCCCAGGCTGGTGGGCTGGGTCCGGGGCCAGCCGTTGTCGGCCAGCACGACGAAATCCGCCGGGCTGCCGGCCACCAGGCGCACGTTGGTCACGCCGGAGTTCCATATCTGCGCCGCCTGGTCCACCGCGGAACGGAACTCCGCCGCCCGGCCGGCGTCGTAGCGGAGCACGCGCACCGCGACCGCCGTCCGTGCGACCGTCCCGTCGGCCCGCGCCGCTTGGGCCGCCTGTGCGGAGGACGCCGTCACCAGGAAGGCGAACCCCAGGACGAAGGCGATGGTGAAACGGAGAATTCTTGCCACTTCTGTCGGCCTCCTCGGCCATCGGGGGGTGCTCGTCACGACATCGGGGAGTGCTCGTCAAGACGAGGGGGTGAGGAGAACGGTCAGCCGACTGTCAGGGTGAGCCCGTAGACGGACAGGATCTCGTTGACCGGCTGGTGGTAGGTCGTGCCGCCCGAGCTGCAGTTGCCGGAGCCGCCCGAGGTCACGCCCTGGGCCTGGCTGCCGGAGATGAACGACCCGCCGGAGTCGCCCGGCTCGGCGCACGCGCTGGTGCGGGTCAGGCCGCTCACGGTGCCCTGCGGGTAGGTCACGCTGGCGTTGTGCTGCTGGATGGTGCCGCAGCGCCAGCCGGTGGTGGAGCCGGAGCGGCAGATCGAGGAGCCGACCACGGCCTGGGTGGAGCCGCGCACGATGACGTTGGCGCCGCCCGATCCCCTCACCCAGGGCCTGGGGGTGTTGCCCGGGGCGGCGATCCAGGAATAGTCGTTGCCGGGGAACGAGGAGCCCTGGAAGGTGCCGGTCGGGTTGGTGGTGCGGGCGCCGGCCCTGCCGCAGTGGCCCGCGCTGACGAATCCGGGAGTGCTTCCCCTGGTGACGGAGAAGCCGATGCTGCAACGGGTGTTGCCGTTGATGTAGTAGGGGTTGCCGCCGATGATGTCGATGAAGGGCCTGGGCTGTTCGGAGGAGGCCATCACCCGGACCGCCTTCCTGTCCACCCCGGCGGCGGTGACGAGCGCCTCGCCCGCGGCCTGCTGGGCGGCCAGGACCACGACGCTGTTGGTCGGCAGGTCGACATACCACAGGGACGCGCCCGACTTCGCCTCTGCGGGAGCCTGGTCGAGGCGGTCCTTGAGCGCGTTGAGCTGCTCCAGGGTCCGGGTGACGACCACGGGCTGGGCGCCCTTGGCCCTGATCGCGTCGGCCGTGGCGGCGTCGCTGGTGGCGACGAGGAGCTGGGAGGCGTCCGCGTTGAGCCACGCACCGGCGTACTTGCCGCCGAGCGCGCTGCTCAGGGCGGATTCGGCGGCCATGGCGCGTGCCTCGTTGGCCAGCCGGGTGACGGCCTGCTCGGCGGTGAGGCCGAGATCGCGCTGGAGGGCGTCGACGACCGAGGGGGAGGGGGGAGTGGGAGCGGGTGCCGCGGACGCGGGGGCCATGCTGGCGGCCAGATACAGGGCCACGGTGGCGGCGCCGGCCAGGAGGGGGCCTCGACTGAACATGAGCACTCCTTGTGAGGGGTGCTGTCAAAATATTGGCCGGGCCCCTACCGAGGGATGTAGCAAAAATCCCCTATCGCGGTGTTATGGGCTTTGGGTCACCTTTATTGCCTTGATCGTCATCTGGTGAGGACATCGACGAAGTCGACGACGAAACGCGCCGAGTCGACCTTCGTGACCACCTTGCTGTCCGGAGCGTCCTCGTGGAGAAGGGGCGGCGGGGAACCGCCCAGGGCGCTCACCGGGCGGGCGCGAGACAGCGGCCCTTCACCCACCACGTTGACCGGCCCGGACACCGACGCGATCACGAGGCTCGGATCGAGCAGGATCCCGGCGGCCAGGGGGTCGTGCAGCGGGACGACCCGGCGGCCCCACCGTCCCTGGTGGAAGTCCAGATAGGTGTCCAGGATCTCGCAGGCGAAGCGGGCGCGCGGGGTGTCGGCGGCGCGAAGCGCGGCGACGGCCGTCTCGTTCAGGATCGTCACGCCGGTGACGTTGACGCCGACCGCCACCAACTCGTGACGAGGGGCGGAGAACACCGCCGCGGCGGCCACCGGATCATTGCCGATGTTGGTGTCGGCCATCAACGCCCAGTCCGGCTCGACGGAGGGACCCGAGCCGCCCATCACCACCACCGACCGGTATCTCGTGAGCAGGCCGGGATCGACGCGCAGCGCCAGGGCCAGGTTGGTCAGCGGGCCGAGCGCCAGCAGATCGAGCTCGCCAGGTCGCTCGTCCGCGAGCCGTACGAGCAGTTCGGCACCCGTCTCCGCGGTGACCTGCGGCAACGGGCGATGGTACCCCCGGTCGCCCAGACCGTCCGAGCCGTGCGCGCCCGGGGTGGTGGGCGCATGACCGGCCAGCGACTCCGCCGCGCCGCGGGCGATCGGCACGTCCAGGCCGAGCAGCCGGCTGACGTAGCCGATGTTGCGTGTGGCGTCCTCCTCGGCGCAGTTGCCGAACACCGAGGTGATCGCGACGATCTCGGCATCGGGACGGCCCGCGAGGTACAGCAGGGCGTGCGCGTCGTCGATGCCGGTGTCGGTGTCCACGACGACGCGGCGGACCCTGCCCATGCGCTCTCCTTCGCGAAGACGTTCCCGGCGAGGCGTTCCTTCCCGCGGGAGGCCTCGGTTCCGCGGGCGCCCGCGGGGGAGGCGTCCCGTTTCGAAGGCCGGACCTTGCCGGGACATCCCCTTTTTCTTCCTTTTTCGCGATGCCCGTCGGGACCCTGCGGAGGCCGGCCGCGGCGAGAACACGTCCGGGCGGGCCGCTGCCCCGACAGGGAACGGCCCGCCCGGATCGTCACTCCTCTTCTTCGTCTCCCTCGAAGAAGTCGCCGATCTCGTCGATCGCCTCGGCGATGACGAACCCGCCGACCACGCCCGCGGCTCCGGCCGCGACCGCCGCGCCCATGCCGGGCCCGCCGTGGTGACGGTGGTGGTCGTCGTACCCGCCATAGGAGGCGCCATGGGGAGCACCGTAGGAGGCGCCGTGGTGCTCGGCCAGGCCGTTCAGCCAGGCGGTGATCTCGGCGCCCCAGTCCATCTGGAGGGCCTGCTCATGAGTCACCTGGAAGCGCCCGAAGGAGTCGTGGCCGGAACCGTGCCCGCCCTGCTTGTCGGCCTCCAGGATGACGTCCAGCGCGCCGGCGTCGGCCACGAAGGTCAACTCCACCTCGTTGACCCGGCCGGCGTACTGGGGCGCCGGGTAGAACTCGATCTCCTGGTAGAACGGCAGCCGCTGTTGCACGCCGTACAGGTGGCCGGACTCCAGGTCGGCGCTCTTGAAGTGGAAGCCGAGCCGCGAGAAGGCCGTCAGAACGGCCTCCTGAGAGGGCAGGGCGGCGACGGAGAAGGCATCGAGGTCACCCTTGTCGATCGCTTTGGCGATCGCCAGCTCGGTGCGCACGCCCATGGCCATGCCGTTCAGCGGCTGCCCCTGGACCTCGGTGAGCGGCGTCTCCCAAGGCACCGGCACCCGGAACGGGATGGCACGCTCCTCGCCGGAGCCCAGGGTGAACGGGCCGGAGACCTCCGCGCGGAAGAACTCCCCGAGGCCGCTGTGCTCGCCCTCCTCGTGCTCCGTCTCGACCCTGGTGACCAGTCCCAGGGTGACGTGTTCGATCTCCGCCTCGAAATCACCGCCCTTGATCCGGACCTCTCCGGTCAGGAAGCCGCCGGGTGAGACACGGGACACGGCCAGGACGGTGTCCACGGAGGGACCTCCGACGCCGAAGGCTCCCAGCAGCCGTTTGAAGACCACGGATATCTCTCTCCTGTCGTGGTGACATAACCGAAACGGCGAACGAGTGATCGACGTCCGTGGTTCCCCGGATCGCGCGGCTGAGGCTCTCTCGGGAGATCCTTTGCCCGGCGTTCGGAGCCTGGATCCCGATCTCTGACAGTGATCAAGATGGACAGCGTCAAATTGCTGGTTCTGGGCAGCCGGAACCTGTGGAGATAGATTGCTTCATTCCACGGACGACTGATCGGCCGAACGGCTGCGGCTGTCATGTCCGTCTCCGTCACGGGGTTGGACCGTTCCGATCCTGGTGTCGCCGACATGCCGTCCGCACGCCGCCGTTCGCATGCCACAGGAGGACCCGCGCTCATGACCGACAACCTCGCCGGCGAGGACGGACCCGGAGGCGAGGAGCAGGAGTCGCTGCCACGCCGCAGCGACGCGCTCCGATGCTCGCATACGGAGATCGACCGCCGCTGCGTCCTCCCGCCCGGCCACGAGCTGGAGCACGTCTACCCGCACCAGAAGGCCGCCGTCGGATGATCGGCGGACGTGCGCCCATGCCGGAGGCCGCCGCCGGGTGATCGGCCGACGCCCGTTCGCGCCGGGCGGCCGCTCTCCGGCGGCGGGCCACGGCCGCGACCCGGGAGCGCCGCTCTCGTCCTCGCCTCGGCCGCGTCTCAGTGCCCGCGCCCGGTGATCGCGTCCCGGACCCGGTCGACCAGGCCGGCGACCGGTGCCATCAGCTTGTTGGCCGGAGGGGTGTCCGGAGCGGCCGGATGCGGCCGGGTAGGGGCGATCTTCTTGACCGCCTGGACCTTGTGGCCCAGCTCGGCCAGCTGGGAGGCGCTGGCGTGGCTGCGCAGCAGCGGGAAGAGATCCCCCTCCTCCTCCCGCACGTGTGCGCGGATCTCGGCCATCAGCTTGCCCAGCAGGGCGGCGTGGCGAGGGTCGGAGACGTCGGTCCGCTCCAGCTCCTTCATGGTCCGCTCCGCCTCGGCGTGCTCGGCCAGCTCCCGGTCGGCGAGCTGCCCGCCGCCGGGCACCAGATCCCGCACGGCCGGATACAGATAGGCCTCCTCGGCGACCGAGTGGCGCGCCAGCTCGATGATGACCTTCTCGGTCAGCTCCCCACGCCGCTCGGTGTCGGCCTCGCCCAGCCGCTCCAGCTCGCCGAACATCTCCTCCACCTCGCGGTGGTCGTGCGTGAGCACGGTGACGACGTCCGTGTCCTGGTCTGCGCTCATCATTGGCTTCCTCTCCGCATACACGGGTCCGCGTGGACGAATCGCTCGCAAGGAGCGGTCAGGGGGACCTTGATCACGGCGCGCCGGCGGGTTCACGGCGGCGCCGTCCTCTCGACGACACCACGACCGGCTCGACGGCGGCTCGTCAGGCGCGGGCGGGTGGGAGGATCTTTTCCATCGGGCACCCGCCTGATTACCCGCCCGGTCATCCCGGCGGTCCCGGTCCCGTGCGGGCGGCAGCCCGGCTCGGCACCTTCGTGCACGACGCGGCCGTGCCCGTGTCCCTGCCAGCGCCTCCGTTCGTGCTCTTGTTCATGCGTGCACGACTTCATGCGTGCACGACGCGCCCGTGCCCGTGTCCCTGCCAGCACCCTGTTCGTGCCTCTGTCCGTGCTCGTGTCGCGTGCCGTCAGAGCCGCCGTCTACAGGGAGTCGGTCTCCACCAGGCGGCGCCGTACGGCGCCGGCCCGCTCGTCGTCGAGCTCGGTGAAGATCTCCACGGCCTCCCGCCAGCGGGCACGGGCCGCGCCGAGGTCGTCCGAGCCGTGCAGGGCCTCGCCCAGCCGGCTCAGGACGTCGGCCTCGCCACGGCGGTCCTCGAACTCCCGCATCAGCTCGAGCGCGTCGAGGAACAGGGCCGCGGCCTCGCCGAACCGCCCGAGACCGGCCTGCGCGGTGCCGAGGGCACGCAGGGCCTCGCCCCGGCGGTAGCGGTCGCCGAGCTCGGTGTACATGTCCAGCGCGGTGCGCGCGCCGGTCAGCGCCTCGGCGTGGCGGCCCAGTTCGTTGTCGTTCTGGGCGATGTCGTTGCGCACCTCGGCCTCCAGGTGCCGGTCGCCGCTGTCACGCGCGATGACCAGCGCCTGGCCGTAGCAGTCGGTCGACTCGGCGAGCCGGCCGAGCCGGAAGTAGGTGGCGCCGAGGTTGACCAGCACGTCCCCCTCCAGGTCCCGGTCCCCGATGCGGCGAGCCACCGCCAGCGCCTCGTCGTAGTGTCCGACGGCCTCGCCGAGGCGGCCGAGCCGGGTGTTGACCCAGGCCAGGTGGTTGAGGGCGCAGCCCTCCTCGTAAGGCTCGCCCTCGGTCCTGCTCGCCCGGACCGCGACGCCGTACACGGCGGCCCACGCCGTTCCCGGCACGTGGAAGTCGAAGAACGCCGCCAGCGTCCGGGGGATGCGCCAGGCGGGTCCGTGCCATCCCCGCGACGCCGCGTAGTGGGTCGCGGCCATGAGGTTGGGCAGCTCCTCCTCGTACCAGCCGACCGCCTCTTCGGGACCGTCGAACTCCGGCAGGCCGAGGTCGGCCGGCACGGGACCGGCGGGGAACGGCCGCCCCGCGGGCGGCAGATGCTCGGCGGCGGCGCGGGCCGCGTGCAGGTACCAGTCCAGGACGCGGCGGAGCGCGGCGTCCTGGTCCGCCGCCTCGCCCTCGCGGGCCCGCTCGGCGGCGTAGCTGCGCAGCAGGTCGTGGAAGTCGTAGCGTCCCGGGAAGCGTGAGCGGAGCAGGTGGTCGGCGGTGAGCCGGTCGAGCAGCCGGGTGACTCCGGCGAGGTCGCCGCCGGCCAGGGCGGCGGCGGCCCCGGTGCTCACCTCCGGTCCCGGATGCAGGCCGAGCAGCCGGAACAGCCGTGCCGAGTCCGGATCCAGGGCGCCGTAGGTCCAGGAGAAGACCATCCTGAGGTCGGTGTGGTCTCCGTCGCCCGTGTCGAGCGCCGTCAGCCGGGTGCGCTCGTCCCGCAGGTCCGCCACGAGCTTGCCGAGCGGAACCCCGGGGAACCGCGCCGCGCGTTCGGCGAAGATGCGCAGTGCCAGCGGGAGACGGGCGCAGCGCTCCACGATCTCGGCGACGGCCGTCGGCGCGGAGACGAGACGCTCCGGTCCGAGAACCTCCGACAGCAGCTCGACGGCCTCCTCCGAGGGCATCTGGTCCAGTACGACGCGCCGCGCGCCGTACTGGACGATGAGGCCGCGCAGCTGGTTGCGGCTGGTGACGACGACCATGCCGTCGGAACCGGGCATCAACGGGCGGATCTGCTCGCTGCTGCCGGCGTTGTCGAGCAGGACGAGGGTCCGCCGGCCGGTCAGCAGCGTCCGGAACAGGGCGGAGCGCTCCTCCAGGCCGGCGGGTATCCGCCCGGCCGGGGTGCCCAGGGCGCGCAACAGCGTCTCCAGCGCCGCCGCCGGCTCCAGGGGCGGCTCCGGGCCGTAGCCGTGCAGGTCGAGGTAGAGCTGGCCGTCGGGGAAGCGATCCCGGATCCGGTGTGCCCAGTGGACGGCCAGAGCGGTCTTCCCGGATCCGGCGGTGCCCTGCACCGAGACGATCCTCGGCCCTCCCGGCGCCGGGGACGCGCTGTCGTCCAGCAGCCGGTCGAGCTCCGCCAGCTCGGCGCGGCGCCCGGCGAATCCCGGCATGTCCGGGCGGAGCTGCTGGGGAACCGGGTGGGACGCCGTCTCCGCGCGCGCCATCGCCTGCGCTCCGTCGGGAGAGCCGATGGACGGGTCGTCGGTGAGTATCGCCTGGTAGGTGGCGCGCAGCGCCGGGCCGGGGTCGATGCCCAGCTCCTCGGCCAGCAGCGCGCTCAGCGAATGGTAGGCCTGCAGGGCCTCGGCGTGGCGCCCGCTGCGGTGCAGGGAGAGCATCAGGCGCTCCCAGAACGGCTCCCGCAACGGGTGCGAACGGGTCAGCTCCCGAAGCGTGGCCACCAGCTCCGCATGCCGGCCGGTCCGCAGGCCGACGTCCAGCCACTGCTCCTGGACGCGCAGCCACTCCTCGGTCAGCGACTCGGCCGCGTCGGCGTGAAGGGGTGCGGAGTCCACGTTGGACAGCAGCGGCCCCCGCCACAGCGCGAGGGCCTCCGACAGCACGCGCGAGGCCGTGTCCAGGTCCCCACCGGCGGCGGCGCGCCGCCCCGAGGCCGCCAGGCCGCGAAAGCGCAGCAGGTCGAGCGAGGCGGCGTCGACGTCGGCGCGGTATCCGTCCTGGACGGTACGGATGACGTCTCGCGCCCCGAGCTGCCGCAGCCTGTTGACGTAGGTGTGCAGCGTCGCCTTCGCCCGGTCGGGGTCATCGACCCCGCCCTCCCACAGCCATGAGGTCAGCCGTGTGACCGGGACGATCTCCCCGGGGTGCAGCAGCAGACCGGCCAGCACCACACGGAGCTTGTTGCCGCCGACCGGCACCTCCCGGCCGTCGGAGAGCACGGTCAACGGACCGAGTACATGAAATCTCACACCATCACCCGTGACGCGGAACCGGCGGTCGTCGCCGATCCTGGCGGAAACCGGCCGGGATCACGCTACCGCTGAATCCCGCCACGCGGACCACGCGCGGCCGGGAGCGCGCCGGGCCCGTATCCGGGGTACCGGGCCCGGACCGGACCGGACCCGGACCGTGCGGCAGGTTCGGCAGGCGGTCGCGCACCGTTGAGCGCCGCGCCGGTACGGCACGGGCGTCGGCCGGGCGGCGCCCGAGTGGGGGAGACCGGATCAGTTCTGCAGGCGGCGGGTGAATTCGGCGCTGAGCTCGTCGCCGGCGGCCGCGACCAGGCTCGTGACGGCCGGGCTGACGATCACCCGGCCCACGGCGGCGGCCAGACGGGGAAACTTACGGGTGAACCAGCCGCGAACGTGCTCCATGGTCGCCAGATCGGGAGTCTCGGCGAGGAGCGCCTCCTCCAGCTCGTCGAGCTTGGCGAGAGCGGCCTCGGCGTTGTCGCCGCCCTCGGAGCCGATCAGCTCCCGCAGCTCGTCCAGCCGGGCTTTGAGACCGTCGACGTCCCGGGGCGGGGACGCCTGCTCCGCCTGGTTCCATACCGCGATGTTCCCGTCGCCGGCATTGATCTGTCCGACCATGTTCCGGCCGACGCGGACGCTGATTCCTTCTTTCGGGCTGTCTGTCATGAGCGCTCTTCCAATGGCGGGGCGGGGACCAGGGCGGGATTCACGGCGGCGGTGGCTCGTCGGGCCGTTTGGAACCGGTCAGATTGGCGCAGACGGACTGCAGGGTGCCCTCCGCGATGTCCTTGGTGGCCACGCAGGCCACGAGTCTGACCGACGGGAGCTCCCCGGCCGCCGATTTCCTCGTCTCGTCGACCCGCTCCTGTGTGACGGTCACCGTGCAGGTCGGGGATGCCGGGCCCTCGTCGCAGCCGTACCAGACAAGCGTCTTGTCCCGTTTGAGGTTTCCGAACTGAGGCCAGGGGTCCTCGCCGACGACTTCGGCGGTGAGAGTGAAGCTGCCGCCGATGGGCGTGTCGAAAAAGCACGAGGAAGGTTCCGGCAGCTCGCCGGGTTTGTTGGTGGGCGTGGGGAACACGCACCCCTCGGGCTGACCGGTGATCTTCAACCGCCATCGGGTCGCCGCCACGATGCCGAACTTCGTCATCGGAGCGGCCGGAGTCGACGGCGCCTGCACCTGTGCCTGGACGGCGGCGCACGCCTTGCGCGCGGCCTTGTCCTTGGCGCTGGTCGTGGTGACGCAGACGGTCTGCTCCCGGTCGGCGCGGACCGTGCACGACGACGCGCCCGGACCCTCGGTGCAACCCCAGTAGCGGAAGGCCACCTTGTCGGGCAGCGGCTGGTCGGGGCGGACCTCTATCGGTCCGACGGCTCCGCGACGGGAGTTGACCAGCCATGTGCAGTTCGTGCCCTTGCCCGCGGCCTGGCAGTTGCCCTCCGGCGAGCCCGGCATGGTCACGTTGACGAGCCGCGTGGAGACCTTCACGTGCACGGGGACGGTGCCGGACTCGGTGAGCCGGCCGAGGATCACGCCTCCGCCGGCCACGAGCCCGCCGCCGAGGGCGGCCCCCACGATGATCTTGGCGGTGAGCGACATGCCGGTCTTGACTTTCGCACCGGAGACGGCCGTGTCACCCGTCCCCTGCCAAGTCCCCGTGTCCTGCCCGGTCCCGGTCTTCTCCGCGGCGTCCGTGGAACCGTGTGACGACGATTTCGCCGCCGTGGGGTCCGGTCGCCCGGCGGTCTGCGCGTGCCCGGTGGCGTCGGCGTTCGCGGTGACGTCGGTGTGAGGTGCCGAAGGTCCGGCCTGGGTCGACGCCGTGGCCCCGGTGTCGCCGGGAGGCGCCGACGGGACCGGCGAGGTGCCCAGGGTTTGGGCGTGCTGGGCGGCTTCCACCGCCTGGGTGTCTCCCAACCGCTTCCAGATCGCGATCGCCGCGCCGAGGGAGGCGATCGCCACGACCCGTTTGCCGGTCAGGAGGGCCCTGATCCCGTTCTCATGGTTGAAATACGCCTGGGCGGGCTCGTCGCCCGCGAGCCGCGCGGCTCCCAGACCGCTGCCGAGCAGACGCCGCCACGCGCCCCAGCGCAGCGAGCACGCCGTGGCGGGAGCCGCGGCCCGGGCGAGACGACTGCCCAGCTCCGGCCGGCCGGCGTGGCTCAGTGCGCCGACCAGTCCGGTGATGAAAGCCTCGTGATCGGCGACTTCCAGCGGTGAGACACCCTTGGACGCGGTCCACAGGATGAGGCGCTCGCCGAGCGCGGCGAGGCGGTCCGGGGCCGTTCCGAACTCGGCGGGCAGCGCACCGGCGATTCCCGCGGCGAGCCGGTGACCATGATCCGACTCGATGAGCAGCCCGATGCGTGCCAGGTGGGCGACGAGCGGCTCGATCTCGCCGTCGCCCTCGCGGAGCAGGGCGATCAGGGCCGTCGAGACCGTGGCGCCGTCGGCTGTGGCGAGCAGCGTGACGATCTCGCGTCCGGGGCCGTCCAGGCTCTCGAGAAGGCGGGCGAGGATCTCCGGCACCTCGGAGGGGTGGGGGAGGGACAACCCGCCGTCCTCGACCGGGCGAGCGGCGGCGACGGCGCGCACGAGGTCCAGGGGGTGTCCTCCGGTCGCCTCCCGGAGCAGGTTCGCGGCGGCCTCCTCGGCGGGCAGAAGCGACCGGCCGACCGCCGTGGCGACGAGTTCGAGACTTTCCCGCGGGCCCAGCCCGCCAAGGGGGATCACGTCTCCGTGCCCCCACATCGACCGTTCGGCCGAGGTCATCAGCACCGCGCCGTCCGGCACCGCGTCCAGCAGGGTGGCGAGCTCGTCACCGGGACAGTCCAGGTCGTCAACCGCCAGGCACACGTTGACGCCCGCCATCAGCCGGCGCAGCTCGCCGTTCGACGGCCGGAAACCCGACGTCTCGTAACAGGCTTCGAAGGCGTCCTGGACGATGTCTTCGACGTCGCGACCATGTCCGTTGAGGAACACCATGTCGCCGCCCGCGTCCGCGATGTCCCTGGCGGCGTGCCGCAGCAGGACGCTCTTCCCGCTTCCCTGCCGTCCGTGGACCTGCACCGCGCGCCCGCTCGCAGCGGCCAGCGCGAGCGCCGACAGCTCCTCCTCCCGGCCGACGGGAGCGTCGGCGCGCCGCGGGAGTAACCTGATCCGGTCGTACCGGCGAGGTTTCGGCCGTTCCGTGCCCTGGATCACGGTGATGATCGACCGCTCGGCGGTGACGGTGACGTTGTGGTCGCCGACCACGAGTTGTCCCCGGACGTCGCGCCCGACTCGTACAGATCGTGTCGCGTCGTCCATAGGGCCCCTCCAGCGTGGATTCCCGGTCACCTACCAGAAAGAGAACACCAGGAGAGGCAACCCCGTTCGCCCTCACCGATGTGGACTTTATGTCATGCGCAATCGGGCGTCCATCAATACGTAAATGTCAGACGGTGTCACCTCGTGGAAGGCCTTTGGGAGATGTCGTATCCATTGTTGGACACACGAGGTGGACGCCTGGCTTCGGTGCGGGGCCGGTGTCGAACGCCGAGGTCCCGGGGGTGCCGCTCAATTGCGTGGGGCGCGGTCGGCCGCCGGCCGAAACTTTCACATTCCCGACTTATCTCATATTGGTCATATTGGGGATATATCGCTCCACGCCGCCGGGAGGCCGAGGCGGCGTGGAGCATCGGTGGATCACCCTCCACGGTATGGGCCTCGTGCGGTCAGGAGGTTGTTTCGCGGAGCTTCCGGAAGAATGTCCGTATATCAGCGACCAGCAGGTCCGGTTCCTCCATCGCGGCGAAATGCCCGCCCCGGTCGAACTCCGTCCATTGCACGATGGTGTTCGTCCGCTCCGCGATGTGCCGCAACGGTATGAAGTTCTCCCGGGGGAAGTCGGCCAGGGCGGTCGGCGCGCTCGACGGCTCGGGCGGCGCCCCCCGGTAGGCGGCGTGCGCCCTTTCGTAGTAGATACGGGCGGACGAGCCGGCCGTCCTGGTCAGCCAGTACAGCATCACGTTGGTGAGCAGGTGATCCCGGTCGACGGCGTCCTCCGGGCGGTCGCCGGAATCCGTCCACTCCTTGAACTTCTCGGCTATCCACGCCAACTGGCCGACCGGTGAGTCGGTCAGCCCGTACGCCAGCGTCTGAGGCCGGGTGGACTGGATGTCGGCGTAACCCTGGCGGTCGCGGCTCCACTGCCGGGTGCGCTCCCAGGACGCCAGCGTGCGCTCGCGCTCGGCCGGGCTCAGCGCGGCCAGCTCGTCGGCGTTCGGCTCCTCGAACGCGGCCGAGCCCGGCAGCAGGTTCAGGTGTACGCCGATGGTCCGGTCGGGACGGGTGCGGCCGAGTTCGCGGGAGATGATCGAGCCCCAGTCCCCTCCCTGGGCACCGTACCGCCGGTAGCCCAGGCGCTCCATCAGCTCGGCGAAGGCGGCGGCGACGCGGCGAAACTCCCAACCGGTCTCCCGCGTCGGCCCGGAGAACCCGAAACCGGGAATGCTCGGCATCACCAGGTGGAACGCGTCGGACGGGTCACCGCCGTGCGCCCGTGGGTCCGACAGCGGACCGGCGACCTCGGTGAACTCCACGATCGAACCCGGCCAGCCGTGGGTGATGATCAGCGGGGTCGCATCCGGTTCCGGAGACCGGATGTGGGCGAAATGGATGTCGGCCCCATCGATCGTGGTCGTGAACTGCGGCCACCGGTTCAGCCTGGCTTCGGCGGCACGCCAGTCGTACTCGTGTCGCCAATATCGCGCGAGTTCCTTCAGGTAGTCACGCGGGATGCCGTACGCCCAGCCCACTCCGGGCAGCTCGTCCGGCCATCGGGTGCGGTCGAGCCGCTCGTGCAGATCGTCCAGCTCGCTTTGCGCGATGTCGATGCGGAACGGATGGATGCTCTCATCAGTCGTCGTCATTTCGCACATGCTACGTCCGGCCGGAGCCGGGCCGTGTTCGGCCAGGGCGACGGCGTCCCACGGGCTCGGGCACCTCGCCGACCTGCTCGGCGATGCCGCTTTCTACGATCACCTGGCGCTTCCGCTGCCGGCCCCTTCCGGCACCATGCGGGCCTTCGCGCTGGGCAGGGAGGACGGGACGTTCACGAAGCAGGAACGCGAGTTCGTCGAGAGGCTCCATCCCGTGTTGATCACCATGGATCACAAGGCGCGCCTGTCGCGGTCCCCGGCTGCGCAAAGCCGTCTGACGCCACGTGAGGAACAGGTCCTTGAACTCATCGCCGCGGGGCTCCCCCGCCAGATCGCGGCACGACGGCTGCGGATCTCCATCAGAACCGTGGACAAATACCTTGAAGCGGTCTATCGCAAGCTGGGGGTGAGCAGCCACATCCAAGCGGCCCTCTGGCTGAACGCCTCCCGGGCGGGGAAGGAGTCGCGTCCCCCCGCGTCCCCACCGCCCCTTTGACCCTCCCGGGAGCCGGGACCTTTCGGCGCTCCCGGCGCTCCCGGCGCTCCCGGCACTCCCCGGCGGTCGCCGGGCACCGGGCACCGGGTCACCGTCCGGCGCCGGGCATGGGGTGGCCCCGGCTCCAGATGCGGAGCCGGGGCCCGTGGAAAGGCGGTCCTTTGGCGTTACGGGGCGTCGTAGCCCAGGGTGTAGGTGCCGCTGCCGCTGTAGGCGTGGACGCGGTAGCGGTAGTAGCCGGCGGTGCCGTTGTAGGTGAAGGCCTCATCCGGGTTGACGGAGGTGCCGCTGGCCACGTTCGACCAGGTGCCCGAGGCGTTCTGCTTCTGCAGGTACAGGTCGAAGTCGGTGCCGTTCGGGCCGTCCAGGCAGGCCGTGTGCGTTCCCGACGTGGTGGTCTGGAAGCCGGAGGTGCTCGGCTGGTAGACGCTGGATCCCGAGGAGAGGGTGCCGGTGTAGGTGTGCTGCCTGCCACCGCACGGACCGGTGCCGCCGCCGACGGTCAGGGCGAACGTCGCAGTGTGGGTGGCCGATCCGCCGGTGCCGGTGACGGTGATCGTGTAGGAGCCCGACGCGGTGGATGCGGAGGTCGTGAGGGTCAGCGTCGAGGAGGCGCCGGAGGTCACCGATGCCGGGTTGAAGGAGGCGGTCACGCCCGAGGGCAGACCGGCCGCCGAGAACGTCACGTTCTGCGCGCTGCCCGAGGTCGTCTGCGTGCCGACCGTCGTGGTGGCCTGCTGGCCGGCCTGCACGCTCGCCGAGGTCGGGTTGAGCGTCATCGAGAAGTCGTTGCCCGTCGAGCACGAGGTGGGCTCACCCGTCGCGGCGGGGACGTTGACCGCGGTCCAGGCCGCCTTGGTCACGTTGAACTCGTTGCAGGAGCCGGGGAACAGCTGGAGCGCCGCTTCCAGCGAGGCCTTGCGGACCAGCTGGTGGGTCCAGGTGGCGGTCTTGCGCTGCAGCGCGCCCATGAAGATCTGGCCGGCCTTCTGGATGCCGAGCCCGGTGATGGTGGAGCTGTTGCAGGTCGGGCTGACCGGCTGGCCGTTTGTCGGGTTCGTGCCCTGGGACAGCAGGTAGAACCAGTGGTTCTGGACGCCGGCTCCGGCGTGCACCTCCATGTTCGGCACCGAGGCGGAGTAGCAGTCGGGGTGGCCGGAGATCTGCGACGGCTTGTGCATGTAGCGGATCGGTCCGCTGCCGACCAGGTTGACCTCCTCGCCCACGCTGAGGTCCGGCGGGTCGTACTGGGCCGGCTCGTTGGCGTAGAACTCGGTCAGCGCGCCGAAGATGTCACCGGTGGACTCGTTGAGCCCGCCCTTCTCGTTGCTGCCGGTCGAGCCGCCGGGCGTGGTCTGGAAGATGGCGTGACCGAACTCGTGGGCCACCACGTCCATCGGGGTCGCCTGGCGCTGGTTGTCCTGGGAGTGGCCGAAGTTGGTGTAGCTGCCGTTCCAGTACGCGTTGACGTCGGAGAGCCCGACCCTGGCGGGGAACCCGCCGCCGGTGCCGTTGATGCCGTTGCGGCCGAGCCAGGCGCTCAGCATGTCCCATTCCTTGCCCACCGCGTGGAGTGTGTCCACGCAGGCGGTCTCCAGGTCGGTGCCGGTGCCGTTGCCCCAGTTGTCGTCGGGCCCGGTGTAGGCCGTACCGCCCTGGCCGCCGCAGCGGATGCCCGAGCGGGCCGGGTCGGTCATGGAGTACGGCGTGCCGGACGTGGTGCCGATGGTGACCGGGCCGTTGTAGTAGCTCGAACCCTGGCCGTCCATGACCTCGTCCGACTTCTCGACGACCTCGCCGGTCAGGGCGTCGACGAAGACGTGGAGTTTGCTCTCGCGGCCCTTGCTCGTGCCGTTCACGACGACTTCGTAGGCGAGCCGCCCGGAACCCTGGGCCATCACCGACAGCTTCGGCGCGGCGACCTCGGTGGCTTCGGCGACCTCGGCCTTGGCGATCTCCGCGGCCTTCTGCGCCTCGACCTTCGGGGTGGTGTCGACGTTCAGCGTCTGGGTCTGGGCGATCGAGGTGCTCAGCACGCCGCCGCTGGAGTTGGTGACGACGACGAAGTCGCCGCCGTAGACGGGCAGGCCGGAATAGGTACGGGTGTAGGAGACATAGTTGAGTCCCCCCTTGCCCGGGATGGCGTCGCGCCGCAGGAAACGATCCTGGGCAGAGGCTTGGAGGAAGGACGGCTCGGCCTGGACCAGCCGGTCGGCGGCCTGGGCGGGGGAGTCGGGAGGTGTGATCGACGGGGAGAGGACGGTCAGCCCAGTGGCTCCCGCCGATGCGCTGGACAGTGCCACGAGCATGCTTGTCGCCGTGGTCACTAGCGCAAACGCGACAGAGCGTTTCACGCGGTGCTCCTTCTGCTGAGCGACGGCCACGAGTTCTTTGGGAGATGGCCGTGGTCCGTCGAATTGCCTGGACGCGAGACCTCGTCAGCGTGTTCACGCGTGCCGCGCGCTGGCATGGTGAACGGCTGGGCGGAGAGGCTCGCCGGTACTGGTGGGACTGAAAGGCATTTGACGCCTTATCGGCGAAGTCGTCAATATTCTCGTCAATAATGTGAAATTCACAGTTTGGTGGTGAACTGCGAGTTTTTCGTGCAATGCCTGTTCAGCGTGGAGATGGTCCTCCCGGCGGTGGTCGCGAACGGAAGATCGTCTATTCACCGACCGACTAAAGACGATCTACGAGGGTCCCGGACGGCCTCGGAGGTCGTATCCAAAAATCATTTGCAATGTTTCGGAATCGTGACCGAACGCCGTGCCGTGGTCGGTCTACGGCGCTGACTGAAATGACGCCGAAACCGATGGCGTGTCGATAATGATCGAGAACGCGGAAGGAGATTCGGTGGTTTATGCGCGCCTCTCCCGCAGAGTCGCGAAACCGCCCGCCGGCCGTCTCCGTGAGCGTGGTGCACGGCTCGGCCGACCGTCTCCGGCCGGACGCCGGAGGGGTCGGCCGCCGGGTGGGCGTCCCCGGAGCCTGAAATTTTCTTTTAGGACACCCCGAGGTCTTGAAACTTGTAACCATTGCGCGATTGAGTTCGCTGGTGTCCCCAAGTCACCGCCCTCACATCGTGGCCACGGCGCTGCTCGCCCCGCTGCTCGCCTTCGGCGCGGCGGCGCCCGTCCAGGCCGACCCGTCGCCGTCCCCCTCACCGGCACGGCCACAGCAGACTCTCGTAGAGGACGCGCCACAGGCGTCGTCCTACCAGGCCCCCTCCACGCTGCTCGTCGCCCCCGGCGCGCAGCAGCTGGAGACGGCGAAGAAGACCCGGCCCGTCGCGCCGGGGGTCACCCTCACCTCCTTCGACCGCTACGACAGCGCGGGCTGGCTGCGTGCCGACGCGATCGCCGCGGACCTCGACGCGGGCACGAGCGTCGACTATGTGTCCTCGGGCGAGGTGTCGAAGACCGAGCCGTTGTCCGGGCCGGCGAAACGGTCCAGAGCCGTCGCCGCCGTCAACGGCGACTTCTTCGACATCAACGGCTCGGGCGCGGCGCAGGGCATCGGCGTCCACGGCGGCGACCTCGTCCAGACTCCGATCGCCGGTCACAACAACGCCGTCGCGCTCACCGCCGACGGGGTCGGACGCGTGCTGCAGATGTACTTCGACGGCACCGCAACGCCGGACGGCGGCACGCCGATCACACTGACCCAGTTCAACCAGCTCGTCCAGGGCAACGGCATCGGACTGTTCACGCCGCTGTGGGGCTCCTATGACCGCGGGCGCGCGGTCGAGGGCGCGACGGCGGTCACCGAGGTCGTGCTCCAGGACGGCGCCGTCACGCAGGTGCGCGCCTCCGCGGGCGGCGGCCCGATCGCGACGGGCACGTCGATCCTGCTCGGCCGGGACGCCGGGGCGACCGCGCTGGCCACGCTGAAGCCCGGCGACCGCGTCGAGGTGAAGTACCGGCCCAGGTCCTCCGACGGCGGTGCGGTCAAGGCGGCCGTCGGTGGCAGCCAGGTCCTCGTCAAGGACGGCGTCGTGCAGACGTCGGCCGACAACGCCGCCCACCCGCGCACCGCGGTCGGCTTCTCCGCCGACGGGCGCAAGATGTACATGCTGACCGTCGACGGCCGGCAGGCCGACAGCCGGGGCGTCACGCTCAACGAGCTCGCGACGATGATGGCCGAGCTCGGCGCGCACAACGCGCTGAACCTCGACGGCGGCGGCTCCTCCACGATGCTCGCCCGCGAGCCCGGTTCCGCGGACGTACAGGTGGAGAACAGCCCCTCCGACGGTGGCGAGCGACACGTCCCCAACGGCCTCGCACTCTACGCGCCCGCCGGCAGCGGCGACCTCAAGGGCTTCTGGGTGGAGACGGCCGTCGACCCGGACAGGGCCCCGGGCATCGGCCCCGTCAGCGGTGGTCGCCCCGACCGGGTGTTCCCCGGTCTCACCCGCAAGCTCACGGCGTCCGGCTACGACGAGACGTACGGTCCCGCACGGGGAGCGCCGGCATGGCGGTCCGGACAGGCGGTGCACGGGCTCGTCGATCGCGACGGCACCTTCCACGCGCTCGTGCCCGGCCAGACCACCGTCACCGCCTCCCGCGGCGGTGCGAAGGGCGACCTCGCCCTGACCGTTCTGCAGCCCCTGACGCGCCTCGGCGCGACGGCCGACCGGGTCGGCCTGGCAGGCGCGGACGCCTCGGGCACGTTCGGCGTGGTCGGATACGACCGCAACGGCAACTCCGCGCCCATCGAACCCTCCGACGTGCGGCTCGACTACGACCGGGACCTGCTCGACGTCACCGCCTCCGCGCACGGCTTCTTCACGGTGAAGGCGAAGAAGGCGACCGGGTCCGGCCTGGTGACCGTACGGGCCGGCGGCTCCAGCACGGCGGTGCCGGTCACCGTCGGCTTCGAAGACGTCCCGGTCGCCGACTTCGACGACGCGGGATCGTGGACGTTCGCCGCCGCGCGCGCGACGGGTTCGCTGTCGGCGACGCCGGGCCAGAGCGGCGGCGGCCTGAAGCTCGCCTACGACTTCACGCAGTCGACGGCGACGCGGGCGGCCTACGCCAGCCCGCCCCAGCAGCTCGTCGTGTCCGGCCAGCCACAGGCGTTCGGCCTCTGGATCAATTCCACCGGCAAGGGGGAATGGCCGAGCCTGGAGTTCTACGACGCCCAGGGGCAATCGCAGATCCTCCGCGGCCCGTACCTCACATGGACGGGCTGGCGGTTCGTCGAGTTCGCCGTGCCGCCCGGGGTGAACTACCCGCTGCGACTTCGCCGCTTCTACGTGGCCGAGACCAGGGCCGACCAGAAGTACGGTAACGAGATCGCGATCGACGGCCTGGTCGCCAAGGTGCCTCCGTCGGTGGCCGCACCGGCCGCTCCGAAGACGGCCGACCCGGTGATCCGGCCGGGGGCCGAGGTCGCGGCGATGCCGTGGCGGTTCGCGGTCATGTCCGACGCGCAGTTCGTGGCACGCGATCCCGACAGCGACATCGTCGCCAACGCCCGCCGCACCCTGCGGGAGATCAAGGCGGCCGAACCCGATTTCCTGCTCATCAACGGCGACCTCGTCGACGAGGCGTCCCCCGAGGACTTCGCGCTCGCCAAGCGGATCCTGGACGAGGAGCTCCACGGCGAGCTGCCCGTCCACTACGTGCCGGGCAACCACGAGGTCATGGGCGGGAAGATCGACAACTTCAGGTCGGTCTTCGGCGACACCTACGGCGGCTTCGACCACAAGGGCACCCGTTTCGTGACCCTCGACACCTCGCGGCTGAACCTGCGCGGCGGAGGGTTCGACCAGGTGGCCATGTTGCGCGAGCGTCTCGACGCGGCGAAGAAGGACCCGTCGATCGGTTCGGTCGCCGTGCTGTTCCACGTGCCCCCGCGTGACCCGACGCCCGGCAAGGGCAGCCAGCTCGGCGACCGCAAGGAGGCCGCGCTGGTCGAGGGCTGGCTGGCGGACTTCCAGCGCACCACCGGTAAGGGGGCCGCCTACATCGGCGCTCACGTCGGGACCTTCCACGCCTCGCGGGTCGACGCCGTGCCGTACTTCATCAACGGCAACTCCGGCAAGAACCCGGCCACGGCGGCCGACGACGGCGGCTTCACCGGCTGGTCCCTGTGGGGGGTCGACCCGGTGAGCGAGAAGGAGGCGGCACATGTCCGGCGTAACTGGTTCGTCGACGCCCCCACTTGGATCGGCGCGCAGGTCCGCCCGCATGTCGACGAGCTGACCCTCACGGCGCCCGCGTCCGTGGAGATCGGCAAGCCGGGACACGTCTCGGCGGCGCTCAAGCAGGGCGCCCGTACGGTGCCCGTCGCCTATCCCGCCTCGGCGGACTGGTCGGGATCGCCGAACCTGCACATCGGCACCCGCGCCGGCGCGAGGCCGCGCGACGTCGCGGTGCTCGACCCCGCCACGGGAACGCTCACGGCGTTGCGCGCCGGCCAGGTCGTCGTCGCGGTCACCGTCAACGGTGTCACCCGTCAGGCGACGGTCGCGCTGTCGGCGCGGGCGGCGGCCTGACCGCGCCCGCGCCGGCCCGACCACCGGCGTGACCCACGACGAGCCCCGCGCGGTACGGCCTGCCCGGCCGCGCGGGGGCTCGTCCGGGCGAGGGCCGATTGACGCGAACCCGGCTGTGACGCTGGGATGACGGCACCCAGATCGACCAGATACGGATCGTCGTCTCCCGGTGGAGCGATATCGGGTCCGCGAAGACCAGCCAGGGAGCAGGCATGACCAGACAAGCGCTCGTCGTCCGGGGAGGCTGGGAGGGCCACGTCCCGGCCGAGGCGACCGACCTGTTCATCCCCGGCCTCACCGACGCCGGATTCGACGTCACCGTCGCCTCCGACCTCGACGTCTACACCGACGCCGACCTCCTGGCCGCGACCGACCTCGTCGTGCAGTGCTGGACGGACGGCACGCTCACCGGACGGCAGTCCGCCGGCCTGCTGTCCGCCGTCGAAGCGGGCACCGGGTTCGCCGGCTGGCACGGGGGAGTGGTGGCCGCCTTCGACGACCGCGACTACCACCGGATGGTCGGCGGCCTCTTCCTGTCCCACCCCGCCGACTTCCTCGAATACGACGTCGTCATCGACCCGGCCCGCGCCGACCACCCGATCGTCGCCGGCCTGGACGGCTTCACCGTCCACACCGAGCAGTACTGGATGCTCACCGACTCCCTCAACGAGGTTCTCGCCACCACCGTCCTGGCCCCGGCCGACGAGAGCCCGAACGCCGTACCCGTCGCTGTGCCCGTGTCCATGCCCGTCGTGTGGACCCGCCGATGGGGCGCGGGAAAAGTCTTCTTCTCCGCGATCGGCCACAACCTCGCCGATCTGTCGCATCCGACCGTGCACACCCTGACACTGCGGGGTCTGCTCTGGGCGAGCCGCGCCCCTCGTTGACATCGGTCACGGTCTTCGAGACCCTCCCCTGGAACTTTGTTCCTGAGATCGGGAGGCCGGATGAGCGGCATCGTGGCGGGGCGAGTAGTGATCGTCACGGGGGCGGCCCGGGGCATCGGGCGCGGGCACGCGCTGGAGTTCGCCCGTCAGGGCGCCAAGGTGGTGGTCAACGATCTCGGTGCGGAGGTGGACGGCACAGGTTCGTCGGCCGGACCGGCCGGAGAGGTCGTCGAGGAGATCCGCGCGATGGGCGGTGAGGCGATCGCCAACGGCGAGGACGTCTCCGATTTCGACGGCGCGGGGCGGCTCGTGCGGGCGGCGATCGACCACTTCGGCGACCTGCACGTCCTGGTCAACAACGCCGGCATCCTGCGTGACCGGATGCTGGTCAACATGACGATCGAGGAGTGGGACGACGTCGTCCGGGTTCACCTGCGCGGCACCTTCGCCCCGCTGCGTCACGCCGCCGCCTACTGGCGCGAGCGGTTCAAGAGCGGGGCGGACGTCGACGGGCGGATCATCAACACCACCTCCTCCTCCGGCATCTACGGCAATCCGGGGCAGGGCAACTACGGTGCGGCCAAGGCGGGCATCGCGTCCCTGACGGTCATCGCCGCTCGGGAGCTGGCCCGGTACGGCGTGACCGTCAACGCTCTCGCCCCCACCGCCCTGACCCGGATGACCGAGAACCTGGGGACCGACAGGCCCGCGGGCGCCGTTCGCGGCTTCGACGCCTTCCACCCCGAGGACGTGGCGCCGCTGGCCGTCTGGCTGGCCGGCGCGGAGGCCAGGGGGATCACCGGCCGCGTCTTCAACGTCCGGGGCGGGGCGATCAGCGTGGCCGAGGGCTGGCACGCGGGGCCGGGGGTGGACAAGGGCGCCCGCTGGGATCCCGCCGAACTCGGCGCGGTGATCCCGGATCTGGTGCGCAGGGCGGCGCCCAACGCGCTGCAGAACGGCACGATCCCGGAACGGGACGGCTGAGCGCTCCCACGGCTCCCACGCGGCCGGCCTCCCATGCGGCCGGCCTCCCTGACCGTGAGACCGGCCTCCCTGACCGTGAGGCTGGCCCCGGCCGGTGGGACCGGCCGGGGCGGCGGGGTTCGGAGCCGTCCGGACGCCGGTGGCCCCGGCCGTCCCGATCGTCACCGTCGCACCCCGAGGTGGCCTGGAGGGCGGCCGTCAGCCGCAGTGTTCGAAGGGGCTGTCGTAGCTGGAGGAGCCGGCCTTGCCGCCCCACTTGACGCACTTTCCGGCCGCCGAGGCGCGGACCGGGCCGGCGTAGTAGGTGAAGTTGCCGGCGTCGGTGATGCGGGTCCTGCCCTGTACCTCCAGGTAGGCGCTGGTGGCGGTGGCGGTGCCGAGGGAGGTCTTCTTGATGGTGGCCACGCAGTTGTAGCCGTTGGAGCCGTTGTAGAGCAGGTAGGCGGTGCCGGCCGAGCCCAGGGCGGCCGAGTCGACCACCTTGTAGCCGCTGCCGCAGACCGACTCGGGGGTGTGCGGGTTGCCGCCACCGCCGCTGCCGCCGACGTACTGCATGTATCTGCTCCAGTCCCAGTAGCGCCCCGGGTCGGTGTGGTCGGAGCCCGGGACCTCGACGTGCCCGACGATGTGCGTGCGGTCCTTGGGGATGCCGTACCGGTCGGCGATGCTGCGGGTCAGCGCGGCCGAGGCACGGTACATCGAGTCGGTGAACCAGGAGGCGTTGTCGACGTAGCCCTCGTGCTCGATGCCGACCGATCTCCTGTTGTAGCTGCCGGCGTGCCAGGCCCGGTCCTTCTCCCGGACCATCTGGGTGATGTCACCGTCGGAGGAGCGGACGACGTAGTGCGCCGAGACCTGGGCGGCGGGGTTCTGGAACCAGGAGATCGTGCCGGCGTAGGAACCCTGGGTCACGTGGATGACGATGCGATCGATCACGTCGCTGGACGGGCGGCTGGACACGGCGTAGTTGCTGGAGCTGGCGGGCACCCAGTGGGCCCCCGAGTAGTCCACGGCCGCGGCCGCGAAGGTCCTGTCCAGGTCCCGCGCCTTGGCGTAGGCGCCGCGGTCGGGCTGCACCGCCTGCGCCTTCACCGTCAGGGTCTCCCCGTCGGGGGTGGCGGTGCGCACTCCCGTGGCCAGCAGTTCGTAGACGGTGTCGGCGTACAGCCGGGCGACCTCGGGGGAGGAGGCGTTGCCGTACTTGGCCACCGCGGAGTACCACTTCCCGGCATCCTTGCGGGCGGCCGCGTCCAGCCCGAGTTCGTCGGCGTAGGCGCGCAGCACCGCGGCGCCGCCCGTGATGTTGGCCGCGTCGTCGGCCTTCAGCGCCGAGACCGGCTGCTTCGTCAGCGCCGCCGCGCGCTCCAAGGAGTGGGAGATGGGGTTGCTGACCAGATGCATCACTCCGTAGCCGCCACTGGCGCTGGGCTCGCCGCTGTGCCCGTCGAGGTGGGTCTCGGCATATCCAAGTGTGACGAGCAGGTCGCGGGGCACCTCGTAGGCCGCGGCCGCGCTGGCGAAGGCGTCGGTCATGGGGCCGGCCGGAGCGGCGCTCGCGGGCTGCCCCACCAGGAGCGAGAGAGGGATGAGCGTGCCGGCCAGCAGTGCGGCTGAACGGCGGAGTCGGGCCTTCACAGGTTCTCCTCAAGAAGGGGGGTCATCGAAGGAGCCGCCTCCGATCGCCGGGGGCGGCTCCTCGGCCGTCAGCCGCAGTGTTCGAAGGGGCTGTCGTAGCTGGAGGAGCCGGCCTTGCCGCCCCACTTGACGCACTTTCCGGCCGCCGAGGCGCGGACCGGGCCGGCGTAGTAGGTGAAGTTGCCGGCGTCGGTGATGCGGGTCCTGCCCTGTACCTCCAGGTAGGCGCTGGTGGCGGTGGCGGTGCCGAGGGAGGTCTTCTTGATGGTGGCCACGCAGTTGTAGCCGTTGGAGCCGTTGTAGAGCAGGTAGGCGGTGCCGGCCGAGCCCAGGGCGGCCGAGTCGACCACCTTGTAGCCGCTGCCGCAGACCGACTCGGGGGTGTGCGGGTTGCCGCCGCCGCCACCGCCGCAGTTTTTCGAGGTCACCGTCTGGATCGGGTAACCGAACGTGACCCCGTTGAAGACGGCCTTACGGATGTTGGACGGGTAGCCGCTGCCCTGGCGCACCTCGAAGTGCAGGTGGGGCGAGATGTTGTTGCCCGGCCTGCTGGTCTTGCCGACCGTGCCGATCTTCTGGCCCTGGGAGACCTGGGCTCCCGCGCTGACCAGACGCGAGTTCAGGTGCGCGTAGTAGGTGGACCAGCCCCCGCCGTGATCGATCTTGACCAGGTTCCCGAAGCCGTTGACCGACCCCTGATGGGCCGAGATGGCCACCGTGCCCGCCGCGGCGGCGATGACGGAGTCTCCCAGGTCGGCGTCCGCCGTGCTGCCCCGGTTGAAGTCGATCTCCCACGACTGGTGCGCGCTGCTCCCGCTGGAGTTACCCGTCCAGGCCTGGCCGCAGGGGAAGGGCAGCTGGAAGTTCGTCGCCAGGAGCGTCGGCGGTACGGCGGCAGGGTCGTCCGCAGGGTCGTTGGCCGGGTCCGGTGTCGGGTCGGCCGCCGGAATTCCGGTCTTGGTGGGCGCCGGAGTTCCGGTCGTGGTGGGCGCCGGGGCTCCGGCCCTGGCGGCCGGCGTCGCCGCGACGGCTCCCGGCGCCGCGGCGACGCCGCCCGCGAGACCGAGCAGCAGGGCGAACCCTGTTATAAAAACCCTATTTAACCTCATATGGGTCCTTTTCGTACGTTCCGTGGATGAAGCCTTGACGACTGCATGTCCCATGGGCGAAGCCTTGACGGATCCGCGCGCCGGCCATCGGATCTCTCCGAAAGGCCTCCGTTGGGGACCAAGGCTCTGGATAATCCGTACAAAAAACATCCAAAATCGGTATAAAGGCCTATCCAACTCGGACGACACACCCCGATGAATGGTTGCAGCGTCTCCATACGAGGAGTAAATGCGGTCATGTTGGTTGATAAGCCCACATTCAGCGTGCTCGGCACTTTGGACGTCCAGACCTCGGGACGGCCTCTCCGCATCGCCGGCACGAAGCCCCGAGTCCTGCTGGCATCACTGTTGCTCAACGCGAACCACGTGGTCAGCGCCGATCACCTCGCCGAAGTGCTCTGGCCCCGGCACCGGCCCCGGTCCGCCCATGCCAACCTCCGCACCTACGTGAGCTCGTTGCGCGGTGTGCTGGAGGCGGCCGGCACCCGGATCCAGGCAAGGCCGCCCGGTTACATGATCGAGCTGCCGCCCGAACAGCTCGACGTGCTGCTCTTCGAGGACCTGATCGCCGCGGCGCGGGTGACGGGCGGTACGGACGAAGCCTTCGACCGGCTGCGCCGGGCGCTCGCGCTGTGGCGTGGCACCCCGCTGGCCGACCTGCCAGGCAGCCCGCTCTGGGACGGGCGGCTACAGGCGCTGGCGGAGTCACGGCTCGGAGTCGTCGAAGAACTGATCGCTCTGAGGATGGCTCGGGGGCAGTACAACGACGCGGTCGGCGAGCTGCGCGGGCTGCTGAAGGAGCACCCCTTCCGCGAGGATCTCTGGCAGCAGCTGATGCTCGCCCTGCACTGGAGCGGCCGGCAGGCCGAGGCCCTGCAGGCCTACACCACGATCAGGCAGCAGTTGGTCAGCGAACTCGGCATCGAGCCCGGCGCAGATCTGCGCCGTGTGCACGCGGCGGTCCTGGCGGGGGAGCCCCCGACCGATTCGGCCGTGCCCGAGCGGCCGCTGCCCGCCGCCGCGACCACGTCATCCCCCCTTCCCCCCACCACGATCGCCTCGACACCCCACCAGCTCCCCCCGGACGTGCCGGACTTCACCGGCAGGGCCGAGGCCGTCGCCGCCCTGACCCGGGCGCTGTCACCCGTGGAGCGGCCGCCAGGCGGGCCGCCCTCGATCGTCGCGGTGGTGGGCGCGCCGGGCGTGGGCAAGTCGGCGCTGGCCGTGCACTGCGCGCACGCCGTACGGGCCGCCTATCCCGGCGGGCAGCTCTACCTGGATCTCGGCGGAACCGAGCAGGTGCCGGCCGACCCGGGCGAGTTGCTGGCCGAGGCGCTGCGAGCCCTGGGGGTGGAGGAGTCCGGCCTGCCGGGCACCGTGCGCGAACGCTCCGCGCTGTACCGGTCCATGCTGGCCGAACGCCCGATGCTCGTCTTTCTCGACGATGCCGCCGGCGGCGCCCAGGTACGGCCGCTGCTGCCCGGCAACGGCTGCGCGGTACTCCTGACGAGCCGGCGGCGGATCACCGAGCTGCCCGGCGCGCTCCAGCTCGAACTCGACGTCCTGTCGCCGGAGGAGGCCGAGGAGTTCCTCGCCAGGATCGTGGACCCACAGCGGCTGGACAGGGAGAAGGAAGCCGCTGCGGCGATTCTGCGCGCCTGCGGATACCTGCCGCTGGCAGTCCGGATCGCCGGAGCGCGGCTGGCGGGGCGGCCCATGTGGTCGCTGGAAGTGCTGCGGCAGCGGCTGGAGGACGAGTCGAACCGGCTCAGCGAGTTACGGGCGGGAGACCTGGAGCTGCGGGTCAGTTTCGACCGGAGCTACCGGCTGCTACCCGAGGACGCGGCCCGGGCCTTTCGGGGGCTCGGGCTCCTCGGCCCGCAGTCCCTGCCCGGCTGGGTGATCGACGCCGTGCTGGACCGGCACCGGGCCGACGACGTGACGGACGTCCTCGTCGACGTCAACCTGCTCCAGCTGGTCGGCACGGACCCGATCGGCCAGCCGCGTTACCGGCTGCACGACCTGGTTCGCTGCAACGCCAGGGAGAAGGCCGGCGGCGACGCGGAACGGCACGCGCTCATCCGGGTGCTGGGAGCGTGGATGGCCACCACCGAGAGCGCCACGGCGCGGCTGCCGACCACGCTCTTCAGCCTGACGTCCGCCAAGGCGACCCGCTGGAATCTGGCGGAGGACACCCTCGGGCGCCTGACCGCCGACCCGCTGTCATGGTTCGACGCCGAGCACGAGGCGCTCGTGGGAGCGGTGCGCCTGGCCGCCGACGCCGGGCTGGCCGAATCGGCCTGGGGACTGGCCGCGGCCCTCGTCCCCTACTTCGACCTCCGCTGCCACTTCGACGAATGGCAGTCCACCCACCGGATCGCCCTGGAGGCCGCGCACCTGGCGGAGGACCGCTACGGCGAGGCGGCCATGCTCCGCGGGCTGGCCCAGGTGTGCCTCTACCAGGACCGCTACGCCGAGGCGACGAAGATGTTCAGGCGATGCCTTGCGATCTTCCACGAGCTGGGAGACACGCGAGGGGAGGCGACCTCGATCTGCGGGCTGGGGGCGGTCAGCCAGTTCTGCGGCGATCATCTCAACGCGCTGACCTACTTCCGGCAGGCCCTGACCATGTTCCTCGCCATGGGCGATCAGAGCGGTGAGGCCTACGCGCGGCAGGCGATCGGGCGGGTCTGCCTGGCCTCCGGCGACCTGCGCCAGGCGTCGAAGTGGCTCAACGGCGCGTTGCGACTGGCCAGGGAGCTCGGTGACTCCCACCGTGAGGGCTGCGTGTCCATGCAGTTCGGACGGCTGCACGACCTGGAAGCCGATCCCGAGCGGGCGATGCGTTTCCAGGGGCGCGCGCTGGACATCTTCGAAGGTCTCGGCGACCTCCACTGCGGGGCCTACGCCATGCAGGGCCTGGGCGGTCTCCAGGTGGTCCGCGGCGACCAGTCGCACGCCTCCGACCAGCTGGAGCGATCTTTGCTGATCTTCCAGCGGCTCGGTGACCGGAGCGGGGAGGCGGCCACCGTACAGACGCTCGGCGAGCTGCACCGGTCGGCGGGCCGCACCCGTCTGGCGCAGGACTACCTGCACTACGCCCTCACCCTGCGGCGAGAGCTTCGAGGAAGCCGGGGCATCGCCGAAGAGTCCGAGTCCCAGGACGACCACGACAGGGTCCGGCTGGTGTGAGCAAGCAGGTCTGTCGCAGAACCGATGGCATCGGCGCCCCTCCCGCGCTCGGCGGCCGGCGCGCGGGCCCACCGGTCCGGTCCGTTCAGTGGTCGATGACGTGCAGGGCCTGCGAACTCCCGCTGAGCCGCCGCGCTCCCTGGGAGGTGCAGACCACGACGTCGGCCACCCGCGCGCCGAACAGCTCGGGCAGGTAGATCGCCGGTTCGACGCACACCGTCATGCCGGGCACGAACACGGTCGTGTCACCGGAGGCCAGCCAGGGGCCTTCATCCTGGCCGAGACCGACGCCCCGTCCCAGCCGCTCGGTGGCGTAGTCGCCGTAGCCGCTTCCCTCGATCACCTCCAGGGCGATCCGACCGATCTCCGCCGCCGGCGCACCGGGCCGCAACGCGTCGAGGGCGGCGCGCTGCGCCGAGAGGACGACCGAGTACATCGCCTCGAAGTCCTCCGGCGGCTCGGCGACGGCGAACACGCGGGCGACCTCCGAGCAGTAGCCTCCCCATCTGCCGCACACCGAGACCAGGAGCGCGTCACCCGGATTGATCACACGGTCGCACGGTACGTGCCGGGGTACGGCGCTGTGCTCGCCGGCCGCCACGAGCACCGACAGGACCTCCTCGCACCCCGTCTCGACCATCATGGCCCACAGCCGCCGCGCCATCGCGCGTTCGGTGGTGCCGAACCACGCCAGCTCGCGGGCCATGAGCAGGACGGCGTCCGCCGCCGAGGCCGCCCGTTCCATCGCAGCCACCTCCGCCGGCTCCCTGCGCAGCCGGAGCGGAGCGAGCACGACCGAGGCCAGCACGAGCTCGGCCTCCACCCGCAGCGAGAACAGCTCCCGGGCCCGCATCTCGGGATCCACCCCGACGCGGCGGGCCGAGGGGGGAAGGAGGGCCGCCGCCTCCAGCGGGCCGGTGGCGGTGGCGGGCGGTCCATCGAGGGGCAGGACGAGGTATCCGTCGCCCTGCCCGCCCAGGTAGCGGAAGTCGGGGGAGGGGCGCAACACCAGGGCGTCGATCCCCTCCTCGGCCATCCTGAGGCGCACCTCCTCGATCATGCAGGTTCGTGCAGCCAGCAGGCGACGGGACCGAACGCGGGCTCGCTCTCCCGGCAGACGTCCATCGCCACCGGGCACCGCGGATGGAACCGGCAGCCGGGCGGCGGATCGGCCGGGTCGGGCACGTCCCCGGGCAGTTCCGCCGGGAGCACCCCGGCGCCGTCGGGCGCGGGAATCGCGCCCAGCAGGGCCCGGGTGTACGGATGACGGGGATCGGCCCACACCTCGGCGGTGCGGCCCACCTCCACGATCTTTCCGAGATACATCACCGCGATCCGGTCGGCGATCAGCCGTACCACCGACAGGTCGTGGCTGATGAACAGCAGACCTGCGCCGGAGGAGACCGCGAGATCCCGCATGAGCCTGGCCACCTGCGCCTGGGCGGAGGCGTCGAGCGCGGAGATCGGCTCGTCACCGATCAGCAGGGTCGGCCGGGCGGCGAGCGCCCTGGCGATCGCGATCCGCTGCCGCTGGCCGCCGGAGAACTCGTGCGGATGGCGGCCGGCGAAGTCACGGGGCAGGCCGACCCGCTCCAGCAGGTCGGCGGGGGTGGTCACGGTGTCGCCGGCGCTGCGCAGCCCGTCGGCGATCTGCGCGCCCACCCGGCGCCGCGGGTTCAGCGAGGCGTAGGGGTCCTGGAAGACCATCTGGATCCCGGCCAGCGACCGGTCCCTGCGCCGTAGGCCGAGCGGGGTCACCGGGTGCCCGTCGAAGGTGATCGACCCGGCCGCGGCCGGATTGAGCCCGCACACCGCGCGGGCCAGCGTCGACTTGCCGCACCCGGATTCGCCGACGAGGCCGACGACCTCGCCGGCCGCGACGGTCAGGCTGGCTCCGGCCACGGCCCGCACCAGGGGGCGGCCGGCGGTGCGGTGCTCGACGACGAGGTCGTCCACGGTCAGCAGTGTCATGAGGTCTCCCCGGGCAACGACTCCAGCAGGGCGCGGGTGTAGGGGTGGCGCGGATCGCGCAGCACCTGGCCGCGCGGGCCCGTCTCCACGACCAGCCCCTCCTTCATCACGCTCACCTCGTCGGCGACCGCCGACATCACGCCGAGGTCATGGGTGACGAGCAGTACGGCCAGGCCCAGGTCGTCGCAGAGCCCGCGCAGCAGCCGCAGCACTCCGGCCTGGACGGTCACGTCGAGAGCGGTCGTGGGCTCGTCGGCGATGAGCACCTTCGGCGAGCAGGCCAGCGCGATCGCGATCGCGATGCGCTGGCGCATGCCTCCCGAGAACTGGTGCGGGTAGCGGTCGATCGCCGACTCGGGGCCCGGGATGCGCACCTGGCCCAGCAGCTCGACGGCCCTGGCCCGCGCCTGTTTCCTGTCGAGGCCCAGATGGTGGCGCATGTGCTCGGTGAGCTGGCGGCCGACCGAGAGCATCGGATGCAGGCTGGTCGCCGGGTCCTGGAAGACCATGGCGACCTCGCCGCCGCGCACCGTGTTGAGCTCCTTGGCCGGCATGGCGAGCAGGTCGCGCTCTCCCAGGGCGATGCGTCCGGTGGTGCGGGCCCCGTGCGGGAGCAGCCCGAGCACGGCCAGGCCGGTCATGGTCTTTCCCGAGCCGCTCTCCCCGGCCAGGCCGTGCACGCGGCCCGCCCGCAGGTCGAGGTCGACGCCGCGCAGGATCTCCTTCCCGCCGATGGAGACCTTCAGATCGGAGATGGCGAGGAGGGTCACAGCGCACGCTCCTTGATCGCGCGGGCCGTCCGCGGGTCGAGGGCGTCGCGCAGCGTGTCGCCCAGGAAGTTGAAGGCCAGCACGACGGTCAGGATGGCCAGGCCGGGGAAGGTCGCCACCCACCAGCTGTCGAAGACCTCCACGCCGCCGGCGACCATCGCGCCCCACTCGGGCGACGGCGGCTTCGCGCCGAGCCCCAGGAACGACAGGCCGGACAGCAGCAGCAGCGCGGTGCCGATGTCGAGCGTCGCGAGCACCAGGATCGGCCCGGTGACGTTCGGCAGCACATCCACCCGCAGCGAGCGCCAGGCGGAGAAGCCGAGCAGCCGCCCGCTCACCACGAACTCGCGCTCGCGCACGCCCAGCACCAGGCCGCGGGTGACGCGGGCGTAGGCGGGCCAGGCGACGACGAGCACGGCGAGCACGGCGTTGGTCAGGCTCGCGCCGAGCGCGGCGGCGACCACCATGGCCAGGATCACGGTGGGGAAGGCGAAGACGAGATCGGCGAACCGCATGATCGTCTCATCGACCCACTTGCCGAAGTATCCGGCGCAGGCGCCGAGCAGGCCGCCGACCAGCACCGACAGCACGACCAGCAGGAGCGTCAACGGGATCGACAGGCGCGCGCCGTACATCACCCTGCTGAGGATGTCCCGGCCGAGCTGGTCGGTGCCGAACCAGTGACCCGGTCCGGGAGAGGCCAGCCGGGGCAGGTCCTGGGCGAGCGGGTCGTGCGGCGCCAGCAGCGGGGCGGCCAGCGCGATCACGATCCAGGCGAGCGCGATCACCCCGCCGACGATCGCCAGCGGCTGCCGCCAGGCTTGGGGGAGTTTCACTGGAGTCTCACTCTGGGGTCGATGACGCCGTAAAGCACGTCGACGATCAGGTTGATGACGAGGTAGACCCCGCCCACCACCAGGCCGACGCCCATCACGGCGGGCAGGTCGAGGGTGGTCGCGCTCTTGTAGGCGTACTGGCCCACACCCGGCCAGGCGAAGATCGCCTCGACGAGCACGGTGCCGGACAGCAGGCTGCCGAAGGCCAGGCCCGCGACCGTGATGATCGGCACCAGCGCCGAGCGCAGCACGTAGCGGAACAGGATCACCCGGGAGGGCAGGCCCTTCGCCCGCGCGGCGCGAACGTAGTCCTGACCCAGCACCTCCAGCACCGCCGACCGGGTGAACCGGGTGAGCAGGCCGATCGTGTAGAGAGCCAGCACCAGCGCGGGGGTGATGAGGTGACCGATCGCCGAGGAGAACACCTCCCACTGTCCCGCCAGCGCGGAGTCGACGGTGTACAGCCCGGTGACGTGCGGGGGCGGGCTCATGCTCGGGTCGATGCGACCGCTGCCCGGGGTGACCTGCAGGCGGTAGAAGAAGACGTAGAAGGCCGTCAGCGCCAGCCAGAAGGTCGGCACCGAGATGCCGATCAGGCTGAGGACCCGCAGCAGGTGGTCGGAGAGCCGGTCCCGGCGCAGCGCGGCGATCACGCCGAACGCCACGCCCGCCACGAGGGAGATCAGGATCGCGGCGCCGGCCAGTTCGAGCGTGGCCGGCACGAACTCCGCCAGGTCGTCGAGGACCGGGCGGTGGCTCTGCTGGCTCGTCCCGAGGTCACCCTGGACGACCCCCTTCAGGTGCAGCAGGTACTGCTGGGGGAGCGGCTTGTCCAGGCCGTGCTCGGCCCGCCACTGCGCGACGATCGCCGGGTCGCCGAGAGCCCGCTGGCCGAGGTTGGCCGAGACGGGGTCGCCGGGGACCAGGTTGGTCAGCACGAAGGTGACGAGCGTGATGCCCACGGCCAGCAGGAGCGCGGTGAGCACCCGGCGGGCCAGAAAGCGGATCAGCGGGCTCCGGCGGCCGGTACGGCCCGGCTGCCGCCGGGCCGTACTCCCCTTCTGGTCGTCGCTACTTGAGGTCGGCGACATCGACGGTCCACACCGGGTGGAACTCCAGGCCGGTGACGGACTTGGCCGTCACGATGTTCTGGCTGGGCTGGATGAGCGGGATGAACGGGCCGGAGGCGTTCAGCTTGGTCTGGACGTCGACGTAGGCCTGCTTCCTGGCCTCGTCGCCGATCGCGGTGGCAGCCTTCTCGCCGGCCGCCTCCAGTTCCTTGTCGGCGCCGGCCTTCCACCCGGCCCGCAGGCCCACGAGCTTGCCCGGCAGGAACGCCAGGTAGTCGCTGGGGTCGGGGTAGTCGGGGCCCCAGTACCACAGGCCCAGCTCCTCCTTGCCGTTGCGGTAGTTGTCCAGGGCCGTGGTGATCGGCGCGGGAGCGAGCTCCACGTTGATACCGACCTCCTTGAGGTTGGCCTGGACCCGCTCGGCGAGCGGCTGGAAGGACAGGCCGTTGACGGTCAGCTCGCTGGGGTACTCCAGCTTGACCGTCGGGTCGGTCACGCCGCTCTCCTTGAGCGCCGCCTTGGCGCCCTCGACGTCGCGCTTGGGCGCCTGGTCCGGCGGGAGCGCGCCCAGCAGCATCGAGGGGATCACCCCGGGAGCCTGCACCGAGCCCTCGCCGGCCAGCTCCAGCAGGCCCGCGTAGTCGACGCCCTTGCGCACGGCCTCGGCGAACTTGGGGTTGGAGGTGGTCTTGCTGACCGAGGAGTCCTGGTTGGCGAGCAGGAAGATCACGTTGGCCGAGGCCGTCTTCTTGACCTCCAGGTTGCCCGCGATCCCGGAGACCTGGTCGCCGGAGAGATTCAGCGCGACCTGGCTGTCGCCGCGGGAGATGTTGAGCTTCTGCGTCGCGGCCTCGACGTTGCGCAGCACGACCTTGTCGTAGACCGGCTTGGCCTGGCCCCAGTACTTCGGGTTGGCCTTGAGCACGACCTGGCTGCTGACGTTGAACGACTCGATCGTGTACGGACCCGAGCCCGCCGAGGTGGAGTTGAGGTACTGCTCGGCCTTGTCGCCGGTGTCGGCGGTGGCGCCGTGCTCCTTGGCCACCTTGGAGTTGAGGATGCCCAGTGCGGGGTTCGGCAGGATGTACGGCAGCGCGGGGTTGGCCTTCTTCGACGTCAGCGTGATCGTGTTCGCGTCGGTCTTGGCCACTTCCACGCCGTCGAGCAGGAACGACGGCGTGCCCTTCATGTCGCGCACGCGGTTCAGCGAGAAGACGACGTCGTCGGCGGTGACCGGCGAGCCGTCGGCGAACGTGGCGCCCTGGCGGAGCTTGAGCGTCAGCACCTTGCCGTCGGCCGACAGCTCGAACGACTCGGCCAGGGACGGCACCGGCTTGGTGACGTCGGATCCCTCGAAGGTGAGGAGGGTGTCGTAGACCGCCTTGCCGAGGGTCAGGCCGGTCGGCTCGTAGGTGCGCCCCGGATCGGCCGTCTTGAGGTCGAAGGAGGTGTCGATCACGAGCGTCTTCGCGCCGGCGGTGCCGCCGCTCTGGGACGTCGTGGACGAACCGCCGTTGGAGCAGGCGGCAAGGGCGAGGGCGCCGGTGAGCAGCACCGGCAGCAGAGCTGCCTTCGCTCCGGAGCGCCGTGAACGGATCGCCATTCTGTGTCCTCCGAAAATGGGCCATGTGGACGTTTGGTGGACGATCGTCCAGGATTGTCAGGCAGAAAGTCCAGCTCATGGCACTAAGCTGAGACAAACCTGACGTAAGGGGTATAGCGATGACCGAAACATCTAGGAACATGGCTCAGGAGAGCGGTCAACCTGGACGGATCGGCATCGGCCTGGAACTCGACGCGACACATCTGAAGATCCTCGAGGTGCTGCGCGACAACGGCAGGATCTCCGTGGCGGCCCTGGCCGAGCGGGTCGGCATCTCGCGGGCGAACGCGTACACGCGGTTCGAGGCGCTGCGCGCCGACGGCGCCATCAAGCGGTTCACGGCGGAGATCGATCATGTCCGGGCAGGCCTCGGCATCACCGCGTTGATCTTCGTGACCGTCCGGCAGCAGATGTGGCGCCAGTTCCGCGCCCAGCTCGCCCAGATGCCGGAGGTGGAGTACTGCGCGATCACCACGGGCCAGCACGACGCGATGATCCAGGTCCGCGTGACCGACGTCGCCGCCGTGCACACGATGGTGACCGACCGGCTGGCCAACATCCCGGCGGTCAAGGCCACCGAGACCGTCTTCATCCTGGACGAAGTGCTCAGGCGGCCCTACGTCCTGCCGAGTGACCGCGGCCCCGGCCGCTCGCCCCGCCGCCCCGCCCCGGACCCCGGCGCCACCGGATCGACCGGTGAGGAGGTCCCCCTGGGCAAGATGCGCTTCGTGGGCGCGGCCGAGGGCCGCGCCCAGCTCCAGCGGGACGTCTGACCGGCCGATACGGCGTGCCCTCGCGGTACCGGCCGATCCTCGCGGGTACCGGCCGGTCCTGCCGGTCAGGCGGCCCTGGCCCCGGTCAGACGACCTCGGCGCACACGCTCACGTGGGCCGTGTCGTCCCCGGCGAACCGGAACTCCTCCACCAGGTTCAGCCGGCCGTCGGGGAGGGTCTCGATGCGGCTGCTGCTCTGCCCGCCGGCGCGCTCGCCGTTCTTGAGCAGGTGGACGTAGGACAGCTCGATCAGGTCGCCGTCCCTGGTGCCGACGAAGTGCCCGTGGACCACGGTGTCGCCGGTGTAGTCGCCCCAGATGACGCCGCCGGACTCCCGGTAGGCGAACTCGGTGGGCCCGTCCGGGGCCACCGCGCTCGCCGTCGAGCTGACCATGACGAATCTGCGGCCGTTGAGAAGGTCGTTGTCATTCACATTCCCGCATGCTGCTCCTCCGCGGATCGTTCGCAACCGGGTCTGGACGTTTCGACCGGGCGGTCCGGGCCGGAGCGGTGATCCGTCCAGCCGGGTGCCCCTTCGGGAGAGATGGGCGAGATCGCCTGCCCCGGCCGGCGAGCCTCCGAAAGCGGCCCGGCGGCTTGATCAAGTCGAGGAGACGGCGCGTGATCTGCCGGCCGTTCGCCTCGATGCCGACATAGATGACCGGCCTGCGACTACCCGGAAGATCACGGTGGTTCCCGCCCTGGGGAGGAACTCGCTGTGGAAGCCAAGCGGGACAGGGAGATGCGCCGAGAGGCGGATCGGTCGCGTGACGACGCGGTCAGTCGTTCACGCGAGGCCACACACCGTCTTCATGAGCAGGGGCTCCTCCTCACCACCGAGGACCCGCACACCGCCTACGTGGACTACACCGGGGTGACCCGCGACTGGCGCGGGCGTGGCATCGCGCGGGCGCTCAAGCAGGTGGCGGCGCAAAGGCTGGAAGGCTTCGGCATTCGTCGTCTGCGCACGGAGGTGGAGGCGTCCAACGCCGCCATGCTGGCCGTCAACGCCCAGTTCGGTTACACGATGGGGCGGGGCCGCTACCGGGTGGTCAAGCCCATCGTGAGAGGTCAGGCCGAGTCGGTCCGACCGTGACTGCTCACGACAGGCCGGGTCGGACCGCGGTGTCCTGTTGTGACTGCTCACAGCGGGACACCCCGGTGTGCCTGGCCTGATTCCGCAGCTATCGTCCGCATTTGGGGCGACGCCGAGAACTACTGGCCCACCGCGCGGGTCGACGAAGCGCGAACACTCACGCCACGGCCGCATCGAGCAGGATCCGCGCCAGCTCGCGTGGCTGGGAGAACATCGGCCAGTGGCCGGTGTCCATCTCGACCAGTCGCCAGTGCTCGCTGGTCAGCAGCCTGGCCACGTCGTCGCTCGGCTTGTCGCCGTCGAGCAGGCATTTGATGTATGTCGCCGGAAGCTCGTCGAGCGGGCGTGCCAGCAGGGCCGGCTCGGTCAGTGTGGCGCCCGGGTGCGGTGTCGAGCCGTCCACGATCCGTGCGATCTGCTCGTCGGTAAGCCCCTGGCCGTCGTAGTCGGCCGCGGCCAGCGGCGTCCAGAAGCCCTGGGCCTTGGCGATCGAGGCCTTCAGCGTCGCTCCGCCGTCCGGCCCGCCGGACACGAACGACTCGCCCTCGGTCGGGACGTTGGAGTCGACGAAGACCACGCGGGTCAGCCGGTCGCCGATCCGCTCGGCGGCCTGGCCGACCGGGATGCCCGAGTAGCTGTGCCCGACCAGGACGACGTCGCGCAGATCGTGACGTTCGACCTCGTCGACGATGTCCTGGACATGGGTCTGCTGCCCGGCCGGCAACCCCTGCTTGTCGGCGAGGCCGGACAACGTCAACGGGTGGGCGCCGTGGCCGGCCGCATGCAGCTCCGGCACCACCTCGTCCCATGCCCACGATCCGAGCCACGCCCCTGCGACCAATACGAATTCCGCCATGGCGGCAACATAACGAAGCAGTCCGACAATCTCAGCAGCGATCGCCGGAACCGACACGATCCCAGGTCAGGACGTCGTATCCGTCCACGGCCGCGCCCCGCTCACCGCCGGACACTCATAGCTCGTAGAGTCTGCGTATGCTTTTGTGGATCAATGGTCCCTTCGGCGGCGGCAAGACCCAGACCGCGCACGAGCTCCAGCGCCGGCTCCCCGGCAGCGTCATCTGCGACGTCGAAACTCGACCTGTGCCTGGAACGACTGCGCGAGGCGGAGTTCGCCGAACACGTGTGGACCGATCACCTCACGATCTCCCGGCCGCCGACCACATCGCCGCCTCGGCCGGGTTGCGGCTCGCTTCGAACACGGACGGGATGTCGCGGGGACGCCTGCGCCGGGCGTGGACCGGAGTCGAACACATCCGGTTCGACTGAACGACGGCCACCCGCGCGTCGAGCGTCCCCGCCAGGTGATCGCTCAGCCCTTGACCGCGCCGGACGTGAGACCCTCCACGATGTAGCGGCGGGCGAACGAGAACAGCACCAGCGTAGGGATGATCGAAACCACCGTGGCCGCCGCCATCGGGCCCCAGTCGATGTCGTACTGCGTGATGAACGAGTTCATCGCGACCGGGATGGTCTTGGTCTCCTCGCTGTCGATGAAGGTGACAGCGAGGAAGAGCTCGTTCCAGCACTGCACGGAGCCGAAGATGAACGTGGCGGCGATGCCGGGCAGCATGACGGGCACGACCACGCGCACCATCGCCGTCAGCCGCGAGCATCCGTCGACCATGGCGGCCTCTTCGAGCGCGGTCGGAATGCGTTCGTAGAAGCCGCGCATGATGATCGTCGAGAACGGCACAAGCATGGCGACGTAGACCAGCATCAGCCCGCTGAGCCGGTTGAGCAGCCCGAGGCCGGACATCATCAGATACAGCGGGCCCAGTGCGATGAACAGCGGGATCATCTGGGTGACCAGATAGGCGAGCATGAGCGCGCCACGCCCGGGAAAGTGGAAACGGGCCAGCGCGTAGCCGCCGAGCACACCGATCACGGTGACCACGACGCCCGACACCAGCGAAACGATCAGGCTGTTGACGAGATACGTGCCGAACGAGGAGAAGGAGAACAACTCGCGGTAGTGGTCCAGCGTGGCGTTGCCGGGCAGGTAGCGCAACGGCACCGCGAAGATCTCCGGGGTGGGTTTCAGCGAGGTGACCAGGATCCAGTAGAGCGGGAAGACAGTGATCAGCAACCAGATACCGAGGACGACGGCCTTCGCGGTCCGGGCGATCAGCGAGGTCGGGCGGTGCACGGGTCAGTCGCTCGCCTTCTCGAATCGGGTGGCGTTGAGATAGAAGACGCTGAACGACAGCAGCAGCCCGAGCACGAAGAAACCGACCGCGCCCGCCTTCCCGTAGTCGCCGTTCTGCACCTGCTCGATGAGGTAGGTCGTGGCGATGTGCGTGCTCCCGGCCGGGCCGCCGCCGGTCATCGAGTAGATGAGATCGGGGAAGTTGAGGATCCAGATGATCCGCAGCAGCACGATGAGCACCAGGGTGGTCCGGATCGCCGGCAGCGTCACGTGCACGAACTGCTTGACCCGGGAGGCTCCGTCGACGTCCGCCGCCTCGTACAGTGCCCGTGGCACCGACTGAAGGGCCGCGATGATCATGATGGCGAAGAACGTCACGCCGTACCAGACGTTGGCGATGATGATCGAGGCCATCGCCCACCCCGGCGAGGAGAGGAAGCCGATCGGCTCGTCGACCAGGCCGGCCTTGATCAGCAGGTCGTTGACGACGCCGAACTCGCCGTTGAACATCCAGCGCCACAGCAACCCGATGAGGAAGCCCGACATGGCCCAGGGGAAGAACACCCACGCCTGGTAGAGCCCGCGACCGCGGAAGTGCCGCCGCAGCAGCAGGGCCAGGCCGAAGCCGAGCACGAACTGGAAGGTCAGGGACACGACCACCCAGATCCCGGTGTTGCCGAGCGCGGTCCAGAATCGGTCGTCGGCGAGGACCGCGCGGAAGTTCTCCAGCCCGGCGAACGGCGTGGCCGTCAGGTCGAACAGGTTGTAGCGCTGGAACGCGATCACACCGCCCCGGACCATGGGGTAGTACGTGAACGCGGCGACGAACACGACCCCGGGCAGCAGACAGAGCGCGATGAACCGGGCTCGCCGCCCGTCGAAGGCCGGCCGGGCCGCGCGGGCGGCGGACCGCCCGCGCGAGCCGATTTCCCTGACCGCCGTCACGACGTCTTCTTCTTCGCCTGATCGGTCCAGAACGCGTCCCAGGCGCTGAGTACGTCCGCGACCGTCCTGTCACCGGTCAGCAGGGACTGGATGTCCTTGTCGGCGGCCTGCTGCCACTCGCTCCACCCCGGGTAGTCGACCGGCCGAACCGTGATCACCTGTTTGTCGTCCTGCTGGGCGTCCAGGTACGCCTTCCAGGCTCCCCCCGAGAACTGGGGGTCCTGCTGGGCGGCCGTGGCGATCGGGATGAGCGAGTTGCCCTTGGCGAACTTCGTACTCTGCGCGTCCCCGCTGAGGAACTCGACGAGCTTGACCGCCTCGGCCTTGTGCGTGCTGAAGGACGTCACGCCCCAGCCGGCGTATCCGACGGGCTGCAGCGCGTACCCACCAGGCCCCTTGGGGATCGGGATGGTGCTCCACCCGTCCTTCGCGATGCCGCTCTCCTGGACCGTCCTGATCACTTCAGGGTCCTGGATGAGCATGCCGGTGACGTTGGCCGTGAAGCCCTGCACCATCTCCGGGAAGCTCCACGAGACCGAGTCGGCGGGGGAAGCCTCCTTGAACAGGCTCAGGAACAGGTTCATGGCCTGCGCGGCCTCCGGCGTGGACCAGATCGTCTTGCCGTCCTTCAGAAAGAACGACCTGCCCGGGTCCACCTTGTCGCCGTTGAACGCGCTGACGATCAGGACGGCGTAGTCGAAGCCGCCCTTGCCGCCTCGGAAGGAGTAGCCGTAGCGCCGCCTGCCCTTGTCGGTCAACTTCTTGGCGGTGTCGTAGACCTCCTGCCACGTGGTGGGCGGCTGCGCGACGCCGGCCTCGCGCAGCCAGTCCGACCGGTAGAAGAGCACCTTCTCGTAGAAGCCGTAGGGGATGAGGTACGGCTTGCCGCCCACCTCGACCGCCTTCTTCCTGGCGAGTTCGGTCAGCCCGCTCCAGCCGGGCCAGCCCTGCACCGGGATCTCGGCCAGCCAGCCGTTGTTGGAGAACGCCTTGGCGGTGTAGTCGCGGACCTCCAGCACGTCGAGGTCCTTCTTGGTCTGCAGCACCTGGGTGATTTTCCGGTCGGCGTTCTCCAGGGGCGGCGAGACCAGCTCGACCTTGATCCCCGGGTTCTGCCGCTCGAAGTCGGCGAGCAGTTGCCTGATCAGCTTGGTGCGGTCCGGGCTGGTGAGGCTTTCGATCATGCGCAGCCGGACCGTGCCGGCGGTGTCGTCGGAACCGCAGCCGGCCGGTGCCATGACCAGCACACCGACCAGCGGGATGGCGAGCCTGCGGAGTCTTCTCATGGTCTCCCCAGAGATGGTCCATTGACAGCGCTGTCATAGCGCTGAATGACGGGGATGTTACATGGAGACGTCCGCGATTCGTCAAGATGTCTTCAGCGCCTCGGCGAGGTCGGCGATCAGTGTGTCGGCCTCCTCCAGTCCCACCGAGAGCCGGACCAACCCCAGCGGAATCCCCATCGTGGCCCGCAGGGACTCCCGCACGGTGAGCGCGGGCGCGATGACCAGGCTCTCGAATCCGCCCCACGAGACGCCGACGCGGAAGTGGCGCAGGGCATTCACGAAACGGGTCACCTCCGCGATCTCCTCGGTGTCCAGCTCGATGCTGAAGAGACCGGAGAAGCCGGTCATCTGCGCGCGGGCGAGCTCGTGTCCCGGATGACCTGGCAGGCCGGGATGGTTGACCGCGCGGACCGCCGGGTGCTCGGCGAGGAACTCCGCCACCCGCAGGCCGCGCTCCTGGTGCGCCGGCATGCGGACGGGCAGGGTACGCAGCCCCTTGATCGCCTTCGCCGCCTCGTGCGCCGACAGGGCGGCGCCGTACAACTGGTATTCGGTCAGCGCAATCGGCCGGATCAGCCGCGTGGAGCCCACCACGACGCCGCCGATCAGGTCGCTGTGGCCGCCGATGTACTTCGACAGCGCGTGCACGACCAGATCGACGCCCATGGTGAGCGGCTTCTGGAAGATCGGTGTCGCCCAGGTGTTGTCCATCACCGTGGTCAGACCCCGCTCACGCGCCCACCCGGTGAAGGCGCGGAGGTCGATGATCCCGAAGCGCATGTACGACGGCGACTCCAGGTATACCATTCGAGTCCGCGAGTTGACAGCGCTGTCAAGCACGTCAGGATTATCGGTGTGCACCGTCGTATGCGATACCCCGAACTTCTCCAGATAGCGGAGGAACTGGGTGGTCGGGCCGTAGATCGCTCCCACCACGATCACGTGGTCGCCCGCGGAGACCAGCGAGGAGATCGTCGCCGAGATGGCGCCCATCCCGGACCCGAAACACTTGGCCCGCTCCCCCCGTTCAAGCGCGGCGAGTTTGCGCTGGAGCAGGTCCACGGTGGGGTTCGTGCCGCGCGAGTAGACGTAGTTCTCGTCCTCGTCCGGCAGGCTCTCCGACAGCGCCTGCACCGTGGGAAAGGTGAACAGGGAGTTCTCGAAGACCGGCGGGTTCACCGCGCCCAGCATCCAGGGCTCGTCCTCGCCGTACCGGCCGCAGATCCAGTCATCGTTGATGTGTCCGTTCATGACTGCGCAAGGTACAACATGATCCGGGGAGCCCGCGCGGGCGATTCAGGAGAGGACGGGGATGAACCGCCGAAGAACCACCATGGCCGACGTCGCCCAGCACGCGGGGGTCAGCCTCAAGACGGTCTCCCGAGTGGTGAATCAGGAACCCCACGTGCGGCAGGACCTGGTGCGACGCGTCCAGGACGCGATCACCGCGCTGGGCTTCCGGCGCAACGAGGCCGCCAGCCGGCTGGCACGCGGCGATTCGGTCCTCACCCTGGGCCTGGTGATCGAGAACATCTCCAACGAGTTCTACTCACGCCTGGCCAAGGCCATCGAGACGGCCGCCTCGGCCCACGAGGCCCTGGTGGTGTTCGGCAGCTACGAGGAGCGGGCCGACCGCGAGATCATGCTCATCGACACGATGTACGGCAGGGGCGTCGACGCCATGGTCATCGTCCCCACCGCCGGGGATCACACCTGGCTGGCCGAATATCTCGCGAGCGGGCTCACCGCGGTGTTCGTCGACCGCGTGCCCGAGGGACTGCCCGACACGGACGCCGTGCTGCTCGACGCCGAGGCGGGTGGCCTGCTCGCCACCCGGCACCTGCTCGCCTACGGTCACCGGCGGATCGCCCTCATCTCGGACAACGACCCGTTGAGCTCGGTGCGCGCCCGGGCCGAGGGACACCGTACGGCACTGCGCGCCGCCGGAGTCGCCGTTGATCCGGCGCTGTGCGTGACCGGTGTGTTCGACCCCTGGCAGGTGGAGCAGGAGGTGCTGCGGCTGCTCGCGCTGCCCGACCCGCCGACCGCGTTCTTCATGACCAACAACAGGGCCGCGATCGGGCTCATACAGGCCCTGCGCAACTACCCGGGGCCGCGCCCGGCCTTCGTCGGATTCGACGATTTCGAGATGGCGGGGGTGTTCACGCCCGGGGTCACCGTGGTGCGCTACGACGTCACTCGCCTCGGCAGCATGGCGGTGGAGCTGCTGCTCGCCCGGGTGCGGGATCCGGGCCGCCCCCGGCAACGGGTGACCGTTCCGGTGGAGCTCGTCGTCCGAGGTTCGGGAGAGCTGCCACCGCCGTGAGAGACGTGCCGGTGGGTGTGAACGGTCATCGGTTCAGGCGCGCGAGGACCAGGTCGGTGAACCCGTTGGTCAGCAGGATGACCGCGATGGAGGTCAGCAGGATGCCGGCGATCCGGTCGAGGATCATGGCCCCCTGCGGGGAGATGCGGCATTCGACAGGGCCGGACAGGATCGGCCTGCTTAATCCTTGCCCGGGCAAAGACCTCGTGCTCAGCTCGGGGACGAAGGGTGAGGTAGCGGCCCTTTGACGATCGCGTGCAGTGCCGTTTCAGCAGACAGGGATTGCAGTCGCGAGCCGCGAACTTTACCCGGATCACCGGTGTTCCCCTGGAGCTGAGATCCGAGCGCCACACAACATTGGTTTTGCCCTGGGAACAGATCGCGGTCTGAGTGTCCCAGTCGATGGTGAAGTGAGTGTGAGCGGGTCGCCAGAGCAGCCGAACGAAGACGGTCCAGCATTGGCGACCTCGCGTAATCGGGTGTCGCCTATTCGATAGATCAGCACCTACATGGCGGCCGGTGGCGCATTGGTTAACGGCACCCCAACTTGTCCTCGGTTGCCGGAACACCGGGCCTTACGGACCTACGTGACTGCCCGTCGAGTGCCGGGATATCCCTGACGCCGGATTCGACGATGCCCACAGACTTGTCAAGACGCAGATAACATCACCAAATCGCTCCTTTGCCCCTCCTGGAGCGGGTGCCACCGGAATACGGTAGAAACGGGCCGCGGAGAGAAGTCCGGCCTGGTCGGTCTCGGCGGTGGGGATCGCGACGGGCTTGCCAGCGAGTGAGGGCGTCGGGTGAGACCCGGGTATAGCAGGCCAGGCTGGCGACAGAGGCATGGCCGGAGTAGGCCAGGAGCGTGCCGATGTTGGCGCCGTTCTCGGCGGCGTGGGTGAGCGCGGAGTGTCGTAGGGCGTGCAATGTCCAGCCGGGCGCGGCGGCGAGGTCTGCCAGACGATGATGTCGACCGCGCTGCCCTTGCGGATGACCCTGGCGCGTCGGTTGCGCCGGTCAAGGTCTTCGAGGTCCAGGCCGAGTACTTCGCGGGCGGCGGTCTCGTACAACATCGTCCACAGCGTCTTCTCCCGGAGCGGAGGGATCGCGGGTCAGGGGCACGCACGTCCCGCCCGGTGGCGACGAGCTGCTCGACGATCGAGCGGCCTACGGGCGTGGTGGCCGCGGCAACCAAGATGGTCATGATGCTCCGTTCCATACCTTTGCCGATGACGAAAGCGTGGCAAAAGGGGTGGACGGGGTGTCGGTGTCTATCGCACCGGTTCGTGCCCTCTGGTGTCTGAGTGGTGGCTGCTCATTGCATACGATTCGTGTGCAATTTGCACATCGGAAGGACTCCCGTGGCATTCTCCCGGCGCGACAGCCTTCCGCTTTGGCTCGCCAACGCGGCCCCCTTCGCGTGCCTGCTCGTCATCGCCGCGGCCCGGATCAGTTACCTGATCGGGAACAACGGGCTGTCGACTGCGGGACTCCTCATCGGCATCGCGCTGATCGTGGTGCTCATCGCCTCGACAGCCGCGGTCATCGGGGGCTGGGTGCCGCGCCGTCTGGCGAGCGGGCTGCTGGTGGGGCAGGCCGTGATCACCTTCCTCCCGTATGCGTTCATCCCCCGGCCCTGGGGGCCGATCAGCGGCCTGCTCCTCTACTCGATGGTGGCGCTGCTGCCGGCGGGCCGCCGGAAATGGGTGCTGATCGCACTCACGGTGCTCGGCGAGCCCGCGATCCGCATCGCCCTGTCTCCCGCTGACATGGTCAACATCCTCGTGGGTATGGTCGCCTTCAGCGCCAACACCGGGATCTGGCTGTTCGGGCTGAGCCGGATGCGGGACCTGATCAGGCGGGCTCATGCCGTACGCGAAGAGCTCGTGCCGCTCGAGGTCCTTGGTGAGCGGCTGCGCGCGGAGCGGGACCTGCGACAGGCGCTGGGCGCCGACCTGTCGTCGATCGATCTCTTGAGCCGTGGTGGCGCCGAGCCGGGCGAGATCGTCACGGTCGCGCGTCGCGCGCTGGCCGGCGCGCGCCGGGTGGCCGAGGGCTTCCGGTCACGGACCCCGCGCGATGAACTGGCGGCAGCGCGGTCGGTGCTGGCGGCGGCGGGTGTGGCGGTCCAGGTCCGCGGCATGCCGCCCGAGGGGACCGACCCGTCCTTCGGTACGGCGCTGCGGCTGATCGTCATGGCCCTGCTCGCCGGGCAGGTGAGCGAGTGCCGGATCGAGGTGGACGACACGGTACGGCTGCGCGTGAGCTGGACGGGCGAGGCCGACCTGGGCCGGATCCGCGGCCTGCGGCTGGGACCCGGGCCGGTCGCGGAACTGTGGGTTCCCGTCAGGCGGCGGGCCGAGGCCGAGGATGCGGCGAAGCTGGAGGTGCCCAGGCACTTCGCCTGGCGGATGCTGGCCCTGATGATCGCCTGCCACCTCGGGATGGCCTACACCAACTTCGCGTGGCAGGCGCGCAACCACCCGCCGTCCCCCTCGGCGGCCTGGCTGGTGGGCCTGTCGGTGATCACGACGCTCGTCGCCGCGCTGACGCTCTATCTCACGGCCCCGCGACCGGACGAGGGCGTCCCCCGGTGGTGGCGGTGGGCGCTGGGCCTGCAACTGGCGCTGCTCGTGGGGATCTTCCTGTCCGCCGGGCCCTACGCCGTCCTGACGTTGGCGGCCAATCTCATCGCGGGCGCCGTCGTGCTCAGGCTCCGCCCGCGCTGGTCGGCGCCGATCTTCACGGTGCTGGTGCTGCTGCCGGCGTTGTCGCGTGCTGAGCTCGCCACCGGCGTCAACGCCGTCTACTGGGCGACGGGCACGGTGGACAGCGCGCTCACGATCTACGCCTTCAACCGCATGCCCGTCCTGACCCGCCGTCTGCAACAGGCCCGCGCCGAACTGGCCAGGCTCGCCGTGGTCAGGGAGCGGCTGCGGGTGGCCAGGGACGTGCACGACCTGCTGGGCTTCCACCTGTCGGCGATCGCGCTCAAGGGCGAACTGGCCGAGCACCTGCCCGCCGACCAGCGCGCCGCCCAGCTGGCCGACGTCGCAGGGATCGCCGGGCGTGCCCTGGCTGACTTCAGGTCCATCACCGGCGAGCCCGCCGAGCTCGCGCTGGCCACCGAGATCGAGGCGGCCCGCTCGCTGCTGGAGGCCGCCGGAGTCAAGGTCCGCACCCGGGTGTCGGTGCCCGTCCCACCGTCCGCCGACCACCTGCTGGCCACCGTGCTGCGCGAGGCGATCACCAACGTCGTACGGCATGCGGATGCGCATGTCTGCGAGATCGAGCTGACAGCCGAGGGCGAGACCGTACGGCTGCGCGTGAGCAACGACGGTGCCCGCCAGACCCGCGAGGGCGGCTCGGGTCTGGCCAACCTCGCCTCCCGGGCTCGGGAGGCCGGAGGGGCCCTCCAGGCCAGGGCCGAGGGCGGGTGGTTCTCGCTGTCCGTGACGGTCTAGATCCAGCCCGCCTCACGCGCCAGGCGGATCGCGTCCACCCGGTTCCGTGCGGACAGCTTGGTGATCGCCGAGGCGAGGTAGTTGCGGACGGTGCCGTAGGACAGGTGCAGCTTCTCGGCGACGTCTCGGGGCTCGTGCCCGTCGGCGATCAGCCGCAGCACCTCGGCCTCCCGCTCGCCCAGCGGGCTGCCCGGGATGTCCAGGGCCGCGTACGCCAGCTGCGGGTCGATGACCCGGCCCCCGGCGGCCACGATCCGCACCGCGTCGATGAGTTGCCTGAGCGGGGTGTCCTTGAGCATGAAGCCCGCGACCCGCGCGGCCCCCGCCCGGCGCAGGTGACCAGGACGGCCGACGCCGGTCAGGACCAGGATCCGGCAGTCGGGCAGCGAGGCCTGCAGCCGGTCGGCCACCTCCAGTCCCGACATCTCGGGCATCTCGATATCGAGGATCGCCACGTCGGGCCGGTGCTCCAGCGCCGCCGCCTCGGCAGCCGTCCCGGTCGCCGAGGCGGCGACCACCTCGATGTCGTCCTGCAGATCCAGCAGGCCGACCAGCGCCTCCCGCAGGATGCGCTGGTCCTCCGCGACGAGCACGCGGATCATTCCCGCTCCCCCTCCCGACTGTGGTCAGCCGTGCCAGGCTAGCGCCAGCAGGACCGGCCGGTGGCCGCCGCTGGGCGGAGGGCATCGCGCGGGGACGCCGATGTGGGCCGACCCCCATACTCGGCAACGAGGAAGGCCAGAGTGGCTCTCGTCGTCACCGACGTAGCCAGCAGCCACAGCATGAAGTCCCGCGCATCGCCCAGGGTGGCGCGATGCTATGAAATCTCAATTGCGATGGGGAAACGCCACCAGCGCAGCAGGTCCATGCCGTAGGAGCGGGTCGCCGTCGCCGGGCTTCCCGACGCTCGCAGCTCCTTGAAGCACATCGCGGCCGCCGCGACCACCTGCCCGTCCGGAGCGATCAGCCGATACGGCTCCCACTTATCGCCTGTCTCCTCCATCCGACCTGGCCGTGGCATGACCAACGCCGATAGTCCCGGCTGCGGCTCTCCCGATCGACCATGCGGGGAAGGTAGCAGCGAGCCCATCTATATGGCTACTGACCTGCGGAAACTTGTGATTCAGTTCAGCCGGCGCGACGCCCTCACCGGCAGCCCCATCCCTATTGCTGGCCGATCCAGCCGCGACGTGCACGTGCTGCGGGAGCGCGCTGCCGCCCGAGCACTGCCGGCCAGCTCCCCCGCCTCTCGCCTGCTCTGGACGGCCGACGTCGCCGACTGGCACCTGCTCCTGTTCGAGCACGCGCCCGGCCAGCCCGCGGACCTGGCCCCCGGATCGCCGGACCTGCCCGCCGTGTTAGACGCGGTGACCGCCATCTCCGTCCCGTGCCCGTGGCCCGCCCCACCTGTGGCCGGAAAGATCCGCGGGCTCCTGCGCATAGCCGAGGAACTCCTGACCGACGCCCCCACTGAGCTCAGCCACTACGAGCCTCTCGTCAAGAGCCTGAACCTGGACGAGTTCGTCGGGGGGATGCTGCTCCATGCCGACCTGCACAAGGACAACCTGCTCGTCGACAGCGGGCGCGCGCGGATCGTCGACTGGTCGATGGCCTGCTCCGGTGCGGCCTGGGTCGACGTCGCGCTGCTCATCCCTCGACTGATCGACGCCGGCCACACGCCCGCCGAGGCTGAGCAGGTCGCCGCCCGGGTACCCACGTGGGGCTCGGCTCCTGCCGACGCCACCACCGCACTGGCAGCTGCCCGAGCGCTGTTCGCCGTCCGCATGGGGCAGATCGGCCCACCACATCCACGGGCACAGCGGGAGCGAACCGCCGCAGCATGCCGCGCATGGACGGGCTGACCGCGATCGGTGACCTTCTGGCCCTCGCCCCCGCACCGGCCGTGGTCGCGCTGACCACGTTCGACCTGGACGAATACCTGTTCGGCGCGCTGCAGGCGGGCGCGGTCGGGTTCTTGCTGAAGGAGAGCGACCCTGGCCTGATCCTCGATGCGGTATGGGTCGCCCACGAGGGGCAGGGGCTGGTGGACCCGCAGGTAACTCCCCGCCTGCTGCATCGCTTCGCGGCCACCTCCCCGCGCCCGGCCACCGACGAGATGAGCACGCTGACGCCACGCGAGACCGACGTACTGCGCCACCTGGCCACCGGAAACAGCAACGCCGAGATCGCCCAGGCCTTGGTCATCTCGCCCGGCACGGTCAAGGTCCACATCGAGCGGATCCTCGCCAAGCTCGGACTACGGACCCGCGTGCAGGCAGCCGTCTACGCCCACCGGCACGGACTCATCACCTGGGCAGACCTACCGTGACCGGAGCAGTGCCATTCGCTCGATCAACGCAAGGCGGATCGATCCCAACAGGACAGCTACACCTCGATCGATGCATCGCTCAGACTTCGATGACGCATGCTCAAGGTTGCATGTCACGGGACACCTGGCCGACAATCGCTGTCGCTACTCGCCTGTCGGCGGCGGTTCGCCGGCTGATCAGAAGATGCGGATGGGGAGCGCTGGGCCAGCGCCTATGCCGTTCGCGTAGCCACGCATCGAGCGCGTCCAGCGTCACCTGGTCGAGGTAGATGATCCACCGGCCGGTACTCCTCCTGATGGTGATGCGCCCCCGTGAGAGGTCGAGATCGGCCAGGGCCATCCCGCGGAGGTCGACCACCTGGATTCCGTAGAGCGCCACCGGTACCACGGCCAATCGGGCCACCGGGCTGTCCAGACGGTCGAGAAGGCCTGCGATCTGGTCGGACGGCAACGACACAGGCAAGGCCGGTCGGCGGGTGGTCGAGATCCCTCGGGTCGGGTTGACGAAGATCAGCCGCTCCTGTTTGAGTGCGCGGAAGATGCTCCGGAGTGCGACGATGAGCCGGTGTGCCTCCTCGCCGTGGTAGGGCTTCATCGTGGCGAGGACGTCCTCTCGGGTGATCTCCCGCAGGCTCGATACTCGGCTCTGCCATCCTTTCCGGATCGGCCCGCTCCCAGCGGCCACCACCTGGCAGAACACCAGCGAGCAGAGCTTCGACAACACCGCGTCCACGGGAAGCCTCCAAACGGGTGAGCGGAGCCGGGGTGCGGGCTACTGCTCCTGCTCCGGTTCGGTGAGCAGGCGGAGCCGGCCGTCTTCGAGGGTGGCGGGGCTGTCGGGGAACTGAGCGTCGGGCAGTGCCGGGGTCAGTTCGTACGGTGTCCAGGGGGCCTGCCCGGTTGCGGGGCGCAGCCATGACCAGGTGCCGTGTTTCTCGCCTGGCCGGGGGAAGGTGAGGGCTTGGGCGTGTTCGGTGGTCAGGACGGGGCCGAAGCGGAAGACGACCTGCAGATGCCGTAGCGCGTCGTCGACGTGCCGGGGTGGGACGGCGGCAGTGGCGGTGGGGGCGATGCCGCTGGTGGCGTGGACGGCGGCGCGCGGGTCCAGGAGCAGGAGCAGCCGGGTGGGGGCGGGGTCGTCGAAGGTCAATTGGAGGTAGTCGGTGTCCTGCGGGGTGGCGGGGCCGAGGGGGCCGATCTGTGTGGCGTAGTCCTGCCCGTCGTCGGGCGCGGTGACGCTGTGGAACCTGTCGAACCGGTAGCCGGTTGCGCCGTCGGCGGTGAAGTAGCCGATGAGGCCGTCGTCACGGGCGGCTTGGTCGCCGAGGCGGACCGCGAACCGGGAGGCGGTGAACACAGCCGGTGGCGGGTCGAGGGTGGCGGCCCAGCCGGTGTCGCCCAGGGGCGGTCCTTGGAGGGTCAGCCGCAGCTGTGCGGGGACGAGGGCCAGGGGACGTCCGATGAGGAGGGACAGGTTCTGGTCGGCGCGCTGGCCGAGCGGGTCGGCGGTCCACAGGGTGGCGTCGATGACGTCGAGGAAGGCGGTGAAGTTGGCTTGCGTGGCGAGGTTGGGAGAGCGGACCAGCCCCGCGACCAGGGGGGCGAGTGCCTCGAGCTGGTCCAAGGTGGTGAGGGTGCCGTCGGGCGGCGGCTCCCATTGGCCGGTGCGCTGCCCTTGGGAGCCGGTGAGCAGGCGGTAGGTGCCGAGCAGGCGGCCCGCGGGGTCGTACAGCAGCAGGCTGTGGTCGAGGTGGTTGGGAAGGATCCAGCCGCCGATGGGGCTCGGGTCGGCCGCGGTGCGGACGATGCGGGTGCCGTGTGATCCGTCGAGGAGCTCGAAGTCGAGTCGCGCGGGCTGGAGAGGGCGTGGCGGCAGTTGGACGACGGCTGCGATCGTGGGGGTGAGCGACGTCTCGGCGGCCAGAGCCGTGTCGACGATAAGGGGGAAGTTGCGGTAGTCGTGTAGTCCGCCGCTTTCGGTGTCGGGGCTGACGACGTCGAGGACGCGGCCGAACTTGTCGTAGAGGAAGAGCTCTTCGATGTGGATCTGCCCTTGCCGCATCTCGTGGAAGGGTGCGTCGGCGCCTCCGGGCAGGTACGGGGCGCTGGTGACGTGGCCCCGGTAACGGGCGGGCAGGCCGTCGTCGGTGGCGGCGTCGGAGTAGCCGGCCAGGTCGGCGATGTGCGGGTGGTCGGTGTCGTCGGTGGTGGGGCGGCGGAAGGCACGCATGTCGCGGGCGGCCAGCCGCTGGTTGAAGCCGGTGAGTTCCTGGGCGAGGAAGGCCCAGTCGCCGATCGCCGTCAGCCAGGCGTCGCATTGTGTGCGCTGGGCCTCGGTGCCGTGGTGGGCGATGAACTCTTTCAGCCGGGCGGCGAACAGGGAGCGCGGGTGCGGGCCGAGGCCGGAGATACCGGTGATGGTGACCTGGTCCACGGGTATGGCCGCGCCGGGCGTGTGGCGGTAGTCGGTGCCGTCGAAGATCCAGCAGCGCCGGGTGCCCGCCGCGTAGGGGATGTGGCGGTAGGCGACCTTCCACTCCATGAACAGCGGTTCCCAGGGCTGCGTCCAGGGCTCCAGGCCCAGCGCGGGCAGGGTGCCGGTGTAGTCGGAGGGGCGGTGGGCGGCGATGACGGCGCTGATCTCGCCGGTCGGCAGGCCTGTGGCGGCGGCCAGCGCGGGCGCGTTGCCCGGATCCAGCAGGAAGTACTCCGCGAGCAGGGCGGGGATCTCGGGCGGGAGTACGTCCAGACCCGGGATGGTGCGGGTCCGACCGCTGCCGGTGATCGTGGTGTCCGCGACCGTGATGGCGCTGACCAGGGGCGAGGGGCCGTCGCCGGTGAGCAGCCGTACGGGTAGCGGTTCATCGGGAACGGTGGTGTCGGCCGGTGGCAGGATGCCGGACAGGCTGACCACTGGGTCGCCTGCGTGCCAGTACGGGGCATTGGGGACGGCCTTGAGGGTGGCGCCCCCGGTGAGCCCGCGAGCTTCGGCGAAGGCGCTGATCCCGGCGAGGAACGCGTCGTGGTCGCCCTCGTAGGGACGGGTGTGGTCGGGCTGGGGGACCTTCGCGGCCAGCTCCCGCACCTGGGCGGTCATGGTGCGCACCGTGTGAGCGAGTGAGCCTTCCCGGTCGGGGTCCAATTCCTGCCGCATCCGGTCGGGGTCCGGCGCGTCGCCGGGACGCGGGGACACCGCGTCGGCCAGGCCGTACTTCAGCCACAGGGCGTTCAGCCGCCACTGCAGGGTGTACAGCTCACCGAGTTGGGTGTCGAGCCGGCGCTGGTCGTCGTTGAGGACGGCCAGCCAGGCGGGAGGGGTGAAGGAGGACGACGCTGTGTCTTCGGCAGCCGTGGCGCCGGGGTCCGGGGTGTCGGCGGGAGGCGGCGTCACGGTCCAGTGGTGGCCTCCAGCCGAGGCGCCGAACGAGGCGTCGTGGATGTGGCGGCGTACCCGGGCGTCGCCGCCTTTCTCGTCGGCGATGTCGAGGACGTTGTGCAGGAAGGTGCGCAGCAGTTGCAGGTCGGCGCCGGAGGGGGCTGCGCCGCCGGCGTGCAGGGTGCGGCCGGCGAGCGCGGTGAAGGCGTCTTCGGTGGAGTTGCCGATGGCGACGTTGAGTGCGCCGCTGTCCTGGATGGTGTCCAGGGGGTCGGGGGCGGGTGCCGAGGTGGCGTTCGGGTCCCAGGAGACGGTCAGGGCCGTGCCGCAGTACAGACTGCGGGTGGCGGGCGTGATCGCGCTGTCCTGCCCGGGCGTGCCGGTGAGGCGGTGGTCCTGCCAGCCGAGGTGGGCGAGGTGGTCGGCGTAGGAGGTGCCCGCCGGGAGGGTGGCGAGGATGTCGGCGCCGGGGTTGGAGTACCAGCCGATGACCTGGTATCCGAGCGTGTCGGCGGAGGTGACGTCGGACAGGTCGTCGAGGAAGGAGAAGACGTTGCTGTTGTGCGGGGTGTAGGTGGTGAAGTACGGGTCGCCGGTGGACATGGCGGTGACGAACAGGGGGACGTCTGCGGCTCGTTCCGTCCACGGGGCGGCGGTGTCGGTGAGCGGGAAGGCGAGCCCGATGAGGACCTGGGGGACGTCGGTCGTCATGGTGTTGCGGTAGGGGTCGGGGCTGGCCTGCCATGCGCGCAGGGTGGCGTCGGAGACCAGGTACGGGCTGGAGCGGTCGTAGGGGTGGCCCTCGTCGTAGGCGTGGTCGCTGTAGGGGCAGTCGCTTTCGATCACCCATGCCTTGGCCGGCCGGGTGGTAGTACCACTGAAACGGGTCACCAGCCACCGGTTGGGCACCAGCGGATATCGGACCTGCCCGGTCTGTGGGTCTTGGACGCCGTGGCGGAGGCCCCGGGGCACGGTCCAGTGCAGGTGCACGCCGGTGTGGTTGTGGGCTTGGTCGTTGCTCTGCCGGTCGCCTTCGTCCGGCTCGGGGCTCATGTAGTCGTCCAGCGCCTGGTAGTTGTGCTGCCAGGTACGGAAGCCGTCGCGGCCTTGCAAGGCGGTGTTGACCACGAGGGCGTCCAGGCCGACGGGGACGAGGAGGGTGGGGCGGGTGGTCATCGGCGGTCTCCGTCCGGGCCGGTGAAGTGGATGGCTTCGGGGACTTTGACCATCTGCATGGCCAGGTCGGCGGGGCCGATCGGGCCGACGGTGGTGCCGTGTGCGGTTTCCAGGGCGGCCTGGAGCGCGGGGATGAGCGAGCCGATGTCCAGGACCCGGCCGCTGGTGCCCGTCCTCAGATGGTCCAGGACGGGGAAGGTCACGTGGGTGCCGATCTGCTCGCCGAGCCGCAGGCCCGCAGGCGTGGTTGGCGGCAGCATGCTTCGCAGGAAGATCACGCCGTGGTCCTCGACGCCGAACCGGAAGCCTTCTTGGGGTTCGCGCAGTTCGACCATCGCGGGCAGGCCGTCGAACAGGCACAGCAGCACGGTGGGTGCCAGGTGGTCCATGCGCAACATCGGCAGCGGCGTACCGCTCGGGTCGACGGCGCGGACGGCCAGGTTCGGCCAGCCGGAGACCAGCGCCGAGCGCAGCAGCAGGCCGGAGACGGGCCGGGCGGTGCTGCCGAAACCGTCCCCGGTCTGCCCGGCGTCCCCGGTTTCATCAGTGGCGGGGCCGGGGTCGCCGGGTGCGGCACCATCGGGGTCCGGGTCGTTGGGTGCGGTGCCGCGGAGCGTGTCGCGGTGTGCGGCCGCCACCCGTGCCGCCGCAGCCCGGACGGTGGCGGCCACGAACCGGTCCTGGAGGGTGTCGCGGCTGGACTGGGCACCGACGCTCAAAGCGCCGGAGACCAGCGCGTCCAGCCAGCTCGGGTCGAGGTGGAAGAAACGCAGCGACTCTTTCGGCAGCAGCCGCTCGTCGGGCACCAGATGGGTGAACGGCACGGGGTAGAGCAACATGAGCCGCCCGAGCCACTGCGCGATGGGGGCGAAGTGTTCAGCGAGTCCGTCGCCGTCGGCCAGTGCCCTGGTCAGAGTGGCCCGGGTGGGGTCGGACCGCAGGAAGTCCTCCAGCGCCTGGGCCGGGTCGGCCGGTGGTGCGGCCGGCGCGGGCGGTGACCACGGGGTGTCGGGTCTGCCCGGTGGGGTGCCGAGGGCGGTGAGCAGGTCGCCGTCGAGGAGTGCGCCGAACGCGGTCCGCGCGGTCCGCGGCCCGTCGCCGTCTGGCGGCAGGTGGTTGCTGGTGGCCTGGTGGTAGAGGGTGTCGACCAGGTGCCGGGCGGCGTGTTTGAACGCGAGCAGGTGCTGGCCGAAGGCGGTATCGGCCACGGCGAGCGCCCGGCCGGTCTCGAACGCGGTGGCCAGCGACACATCGAAGCCGCCCCAGGCCGGGTCGTAGCCGAGGAGCGCGTCGGCGGTGGTGGCCTGCGCCGCCCGGGCGGTGGCCACAGGCATGACGGGGGTGAGCGGGCCCCGGTACCAGCCGTAGGTGGACTCGCCCGAGCGGGTCAGGTACGGCAGCGGCACGTACCCGTCGCCGAGCCGCCGCGCCACCTGCCGCTGGGGGGCCGGGGTGGCGTCGCTGTCGGAGTAGGGGGAGGCCAGCCGCAGCCACATCTGCTCGCGGCCGGCCTGAACGCCGTCCGGGGTGCGGGTGAGCCCTTCGGCCAGATCGGCGAAGTCGGCCTGCAGGTCGGGGTAGGCCCAGAACGACCAACTGGCAACCGACAGCAGCGCCACCGACGTACGGCCCTGGAAGTTCGGGTCGTCCACGAGGATCTTCTCGTGGCCCTCCAGGGAGACCAGGTGCACGATGTTCTTGGTCGCGATGGTGGAGCCGGGCGGGGCGTCGGCCGGGAAACGGCCCGCCACGACGACGGCGAACAGCCCGTCCTCCTGGAGGCCGAGGATGGGCCGGTCTCCGGTGTTGGCGCCCCGGCAGTGCGCCAGGAACCGCAACTCGTCCAGACGGGGCGCCACCGCATGGAACTCTTCGGCGGCGACCTGGATGTAGGTGCAGGGATCGGCGTCGCCGATGTCGGCTTCCACCTTCAGCTCGGGTTTGAGCACGGCCGCGTCGGAAGCCCGGAACTCGCCGACCGTGCCGGAGATCGTACGGGTCGGGGCGTCCGTGCCGCCGACGAGCTGGTCGTCGGTCAGCACCAGCAGCGCCAGCCACGGGGTGCCGGGCGGGGCGCCCTCCATCGCGCGTTCCCACGGCAGCATGGGATCGCCGAGCACCACGTGGGGCAGCACCTCGGCGAAGCGGCCGCTGGAGGCGTCCGGCGGCTGCCTGGCGACCACCGCGCCCGCGTCGATCGCGACCTGTGGGCCGCGGACGGTGAAGTTCTGGGCGGCGGTGAAGGTGTCGCCGACGACGGGGGCGTTGTCGTCCTGGCCGGTCCGCAGGGCGTGGGTGACCTCGACGCGGTAGTCACCCGCGGGCAGGGCGGGCAGGTAGTCGTCGTGCAGCTCGATGTCGCCGAGGGGGATCGTGTCGCGGGCGGGGTGCTGCGGGCTCGGGCTCACGTCCGGCTCCCTGCGTCCTGGGTCATGGGTGCCTGGCTGAACAGGTGGCCGGCGCCTTGCGCCAGGCCGGCCAGGGTGTCATTGGAGCCGGTGAACAGTTTGGCCTCAGCCAGGGCCGCGTACACCTGGTCGCGGCCGTCCTTGGCGTCCCCGCGGTCGGCACGGCCGATGAGGTCCACGCACGACGGGTCGGCGGCGGAGACGAAGTCGTGATTGGCGGCTGGGTGCTGGGGCAGCGGCGACAGGCCCGGCGGCAGCTCGTCCTCGCTGTACTCGCTGAGCGGGAAGACCCCGCGCGAGGGGGCCAGCGACGGTCGCGGTGCCTGGACGTCGAACCCGACCGGCCGGTCGGGGACCACCTCGGCGCTGGGTGACTGGTCCGACTGCGGGGCGCCCCACAGCGACGCGGGCAGGTTCCGGGTGCGGGGCGTCAGCGTCCAGCCCTCGGTCGGCGCGAGCGCGTTCTGGTAGTACAGCTTCAGGCGATGCTCACCGACCAGGCCGCCGCGTTTCATCGGGCGCACATCGACGAGGGGCCCATCACCGGCCTGCGGCGCGGACAGCGGCGCCTTCCCTGTTCGCAGATGGCTGGCCGGGATGGCGGCCTGGGTGAACAAGCGCAGGTCACGGGCGCGGACCAGCCACACCTTGCCGCCGTGGCGGGCATCGTCGACGCTCTTGTCCAGGCCGCTGACCGGCGCGATGGTGACGACGTCCTCCGGTTTCGGCAGCATGCCGGCGAACTCCGGCCATTGCAGTGTCCTGGTCCCGGCCACCGAGCGCCCGGGGCCGAAGCTGATCGTCTTGGAGAAGCACGCGAAGTGCGCGGTGACCGACCCGCCGGTCGGTGGCCCCCACAACTCCAGCTCGGCACCGACCGACACCTGGATGGTCTTGTGCACGAACCAGACGTCGACCTGGTAGGAGGCGCCGATGCTCACCGAGATGCTCGCGGTGAAGTGGAACGGCCGCCATGACAGCAGCAGGTCCGCCTGAGCGGTGAACCACGCCCGGAAGCCACCCGTGTGGAAGACGACCTCGAGCCGTCCGCCCGCCATCGCGCACGACGGCGTCACCGCCAGATACCCCTGCGCCTTGACCGACACGTTGCTGCTGACCGCCCAGTCGATGCCCAGCCGCGGCACCCGCGGGTAGGAGGCGGGCGGCTGGAACGCCGGATGGTAGCCGCCGAGGGTGACCACGAACTGCCCGGCGTTCGGGCTCGGCCCGAACCACATCGCGCAGGCGAACCCTCCGGTGAGGTGGCAGGCGGGCGTCAGCACATACGAGGCCGGCGACAGCTGAGCGGCCACCTCGACGCTGCCGTGGGCAGGCCGGATGACGGCTTCCAGGCCCAGCTCGGCATAGACGTAGGTGCGGGGGGACTCGGCGGGCAGCGGCAGCTGCAGAGTCGCGATCCCCAGCACGGCCAGCGCCAGTTCCTGACCGAACTCCGCGGCCAGCAACACCTTGGCGTTCACCACCTCGGCCGCGCTGAACTCCACCCCCAAAGCCAGCCAGTACGAGCCCTGCCGCGGGGCGATCCACTGCCGCGCCCGGCCCCCGCGGACGGCCGGTTGCTGCCCCTCCAGCACCTTCAGCACCTGCGAAGGATCGCCCTGGTCCGCCTCCGGCCCCTGCTTGTTCAACACCAGCAGCGGGAAGCCGGTCACCTCCGCGGCGGAGGGCAGGGCCAGCTCCCGGTTGAAGCCGAACCCGGCCATCAGCCCGGTGATCAGGATCGGCGGCAGCTCCAACAGCGGCCCCTCCAGCTGGGCGAACACGAACAGCGAGGGCTCGCCACTGTCCAACTGCGCATAGGAGCCGACAGCCGCCAGCGAGAAGTTCGGCAGGGCGATCGTCGCCGCGCCGTCGTACTGGAACGCCACATCGGGGGCGAGCCGGCTGGCGGGCAGATGCAGCAGGGCACCGGCGATCTCCACCGGAGCAGCGCTGTAGCCGATGCCGAGACCGTCCAGGTTGAACGTCGGCTCGAACCTGTCCAACGGCGATCCCACCGCCAGCCCGTCCAGCGACAGGGACAGCGGCCCCAAAGCAACCGAGACGTCCAGCGCGAAGAACAGCACGTTGTGCTGGTACATCACGCCCACCCGGTTGATCTGGACGACACCGAGCTTCTTCTGCACCGATATCCACTGGACGGTGGAGGCCTGCGCGCCGGACGTCCCGGACGGCGAGTCCTGCGCAGTGGGGCTGCCACGGTCCGGGACGGCGGGGGTGTTGGGCTGCCCGCCCCCTGGAGAGGCGGGAGCTCCCGCAGCCGGCACACCGAGGGCGACCGGTGTGGTCTCGCTTCCGATTCGCAGCTCCGCCAGGGCCGCCACGCCCGTCTTCAGCCCGGCCGCCGGCAGCGGCACCACCCCGCGCAACAGCCCGTTGACCACACCGACCGCCTCGGGGGCGATGTCACCGGAGCTGTAGAGGACCTGCAGGTTCTGCACGCTCAACGTCCCCACCGACGACAGGAACCCGCCCACCAGGGGAAGCTGGGAAAGGTCGATGTCCGCCGACAGGTCGACACCCAAGCAGAACCGTGCCGGGCCCTTCGCGGGCTTCACCCGGACGAACTTGGCGTCCTTCAGCCCGATCCGCAGACTGTCGGGAACATCCGCCGCCAAGTCGGCCGACAGGTGCGCCACCCAGTCGCGCAGCACGATCTCGATACCCCCGTCGGGACCGTGGAAGGTGGCGGCGAACACCTCGATGCCCGACCCGTCCTTGTCGAAGACGACATCGAATTCGAAGCCGTCGACCTCCAGCGTTCCGGTGTATCGCGTCCCTGAATCATCCCGGGTGGCCGTCACACCGAGCGAGGCACGGATCCCGTCCGCGATCGTCATGTCGCCCTGGAACAGGGCCTCGTAGCCGCCGCCGGAGCCGGTGGTGTGGGAGAACCACAACCCGGTCAGTTCCAGGCTCTTGACCGGCTCGGGCACATCCGTCAAGCCCAGCGCCGTGATCACCTCTGCCACGCCGAGGTCCTCACCGGCCGCGAGGCCGCCCTGGAAGGTCCAGCCTCCCGTCGCGCCGCCGCTCATGGCCGCAAGGACATCGATGCCGAGGGAGCCGATCTTCGCGGTGCCCGCGACGGTGGCGACGAACTCGCCCTCGTCGTACGACAGGTTCACCGACAAAGAAGTGATCGCGAAGTGCTCGATCCGCCACAGGCCGGTGACCTTCATCCGCAGGATGTAGGCGTCCCCGAGTGCGGCGGCGAACGACAGGTCGCTGACGGACAGCTCGGAGGGCAACTCACCCGCAGGTATGCCGAACGACTCCAGCAATGACCCGACACCGAGCGGCTTGTCTCCGCGCACCCGACCGGTGACACGCAGATCGGGAAGCCACACGGCGACCTGGAGAGGCAGGGTCTTGATGTCCAGGTCGGCCACCACCGCCACGGACGTCACCGTGTAGACGGCTTGCTGTCCCTTCGCCAGGCGGTAGTCGAAACCGGCGATGTCCCCGAGATCGAATCCGAACTCGCGCAGCCCCTCCTGCGCGCTCTGCCACACGTCCCCGCCGAAACGCTCACCCAAGTCCTCCAGCGCGGTGGCGAAAGCTCCCGGCCGGGTCGGCCGCACGGCAGCGGTCAACTGCGCGGATCCGGCTGTGGTCACCGTCGAGGTCACCTCGACCTTGTCGAAGGTTCCACCGAGGGTGAGAGTGACCGCGCCCCGGCTCGTCACCGTCACCGTCACACCCGTCGCCGCGACGGTCGCGCTCGCACCGGCAGGCCAGGCGAAGGACACGCACGTCAGCGACAGCGACAACGTCGTACGCCCCGCATCCAACTGCGGCTGCCCCGAACCGGACGCCCCTTGACAGACGCCGTTCGGGAACGTGCCAAGCATGTCGCGCAACCGTTCGGGCAATGCGGCGTCCGCGGCGCTCAGCATCGGCCGATCACCCAGACCAAGGACGTGCGCGCGCAGAGCATCAAGATCCGCGCTGTTGTCTCCGCCGGATTCTCGTCCCTCCACGACTCACTGCCCGCCTCTCGGATCGGTGTTCGATGAGCTGATGTTGTCGCCGAGTTTCACTCCGTCGCCGATGGCGGCCACGGCCTGCTTCGTAGTCACGTCCTCTGCCGTGCCGGGCCATTTCAACGTGTCCCCGCCGTTGTTCGCCTTCCTGGAGAACTTGTCCCATTTAGCGACCACATCGTTGAAGCAGCCGATCTCGCATGTGCCTACGGTGCGCCGCTTCGACTGATTCCAGGGAGAAACCCAGGCGCGCCGGAAGGAGTCGCAGTAAGCGCCGAACCGGGCCATCTCCGAAGTCATTCTGACGATCACGTCGAAGTCTCTCTGGAGATTCTTCGGCTTTTGCGCGTCCCCGCCTTTCCGGTTGTGCAGATGGTCGTAGAGCTGCTGCAGTGAACTTTGCATTTGCTCCCGGCTCAGCTTCACCTCCTTCACGAGTTCGCCGTATCGAATGTCGATGACCTGGCTCGTGTTGATCCGGGTCACCAACTGGGGGCGGGGTGTGTCATTTGGGCCGACCCCTATGTATTCGGCGGGAGCATCGTTGATCGTCCATCCGACGAGATAGAGGTCTTCCTTCTTGAAGTACAGCTGGATGGATTTCCCGCCCGGCAGCCTGATGTCAACACGCATGAAATTGAGGTTGGGAACCTGTGGGCGCTCTTGATAGGTGGCGAACCTGGCCCGCAGAAATTCCACCAGAACACGAAAGCCTTCCTTGCCGGACGCATCGTCGTAATCGAAGCCAAGCGCCCTTTTCCCTCTGAGAATATCGTCATTAGCAAGGACCACCGGTCAACCCCTCCCGTCGACCTCAAGATCGATCTGCTGACAGTCGTATACTCTCCTGCATCACACACACATGCAATACGGGCATGCTGCTGTAATACAGGCATGCTGATATTTTTCGCCGAAACGTGTTATGGCTTACGGAAACCGGCCAACGGGTCCGACAGCCTCTGATCAGTGACCCTTTGCCTTCTGAGGAGTTCGCCCCAGCGTTTTGACACCATCCGTCAGGTGGCGAGCAGGGCTCCACGAATGCGCCCGCCGCATCTCCCGCTATCGCGCCAGGCCGTTCCGCACATTCAGAGTGTCGGGATGGTGTACCGAGGCTGGGCTGCCCCCTCGGCATCGTCGCCGCCCTCCGCGGGCAGACCGAGGCGGGCGTCAGCTTCCTCCTCGTCCCAGTGGGCGCGGAGGAACGCGATCAGCTCATCCATGGGGTTGAGCCATGCCGGAGCCCGCACGTTTCTCCCCGCGCTCCCATTGCGAAGCCCTGTCCTGGATCGCCCCATGCGAGAACAGCCCGGCCGAGGTCGTCCGGCAATACGTAGAAGGTGTGAGGAGATCGCCCTACTGAGGACGTCAGCGGGAGAGCAGGTCGCCCAGGCGCTCCAGCAGGGGGAGCAGGGCGGTGCGCTCGGCGGGGGTCAGGCCTTCCAGCGCTGCGTGGACGGTGCGCATCGCGGAGCGGAGACGCAGGGCCAGCTCCCTTCCCTCGGCGGTGGCGGTGACCACCTTGCTGCGGCGGTCCTCGGCGGAGGGGGAGCGCCGGACCAGGCCGCGGGCCTCCATGCGGGCGATGAGCCCGGTGGCGTTGGAGGCGTCGCACACGAGGTGGTCGGCGAGGGCGCTCATCGACAGCGGCTCGCGCAGCGCGATGAGCGCGCGGGCCTGCGCACTGCTCAGGCCATGGCTCGCGGCGACGGCGGTGAGGGCGTCGTAGTAGCTGCGAACCACGCGTGCCAACGGTTCCAGCAGGTCACCGGCGGTCGGCGAGGCGATCTCTGGCATGCCGCCAGCCTACCAATTATTTGACATCATCAAGGATCGAGGGTTTCATGAGCCTAATTGTTTGACTATCTCAAGCATTTCCCGGTCCCGTTCCAAGCGTGACGGCACCGTCGCGAGCCGGCCCCTGGGGGCTTCGCAGGTCCGCTGCTCTGGGCGCGGTCACGTCCGCACGGGACTCCACCCGTCACCGTCCGGGCCCGGGAACCGACGTCGCCGCGCTCCGGCGCGGCGGAAGGAGACAACGGCCCATGACCACCACGCCCGTCACCAGCCGCGAATGGCACCTGGTCAGGCGTCCCGTCGGCGTGCCCACGGCCGAGGATTTCGCCCTGCGCGAGGTCGAGCCGGCCGAGCCCCGATCCGGCCAGATCCTGGTGCGCAACCTTCGCCTGTCGGTCGACCCGTACATGCGGGGCCGGATGAACGACGTGAAGTCCTACGTGCCGCCGTTCCGGCTCGACCACCCCATGGACGGCGGTGCGGTCGGCGTGGTCGTCGCCACCGGTGACGCGCCGGAGGCCGGTGGCCTCGCCGTCGGCGACCATGTCCTGCACGGGCTCGGCTGGCGCGAGTACGCGCTGGTGGAGAGCAGGCATGCGGTGAAGGTCGACCCGGAGCGGGCGCCGCTGAGCGCCTACCTCGGCGTGCTCGGCATGCCGGGCCTGACGGCGTACGCCGGTCTGCTGCGCGTCGCGGAGTTCAAGGAAGGCGAGACCGTCTTCGTCTCCGGCGCGGCCGGCGCGGTCGGCAGCCAGGTCGGCCAGATCGCCAAGCTCAAGGGCGCCTCGCGGGTCATCGGCAGCGCCGGCTCCGATGAGAAGGTCAGGCTCCTGCTGGAGGAGTACGGCTTCGACGCCGCCTTCAACTACCGCAACGGCCCGGTGGCCGAGCAGCTCGCCCAGGCCGCGCCCGACGGCATCGACGTCTACTTCGACAACGTCGGCGGCGACCACCTGGAGGCCGCGATCTCCTCCCTCAACCTCCACGGCCGCGCCGCCATCTGCGGGATGATCGCGCAGTACAACGCGACCGAGCCCACGCCGGCCCCGCGCAACCTCGCGCTGGTCATCGGCAAGCGCCTCACCCTGCGCGGCCTGCTCGTCAACGACCACCGCGATCTGCAGCAGCAGTTCGCCGAGGAGGTCGGCGGCTGGGTCGCCGAGGGCCGGTTGCGCTACCACGAGACCCTCGTCGAGGGCATCGAGAACAACGTCGAGGCCTTCCTCGGGCTGCTGCGGGGCGACAACACCGGCAAGATGGTGGTCGCCCTGCCCGGATGAGCGCCGGACGAGCCGCGCTCCCCGCATCTCGGCCCCGGCGTCCCTGTCTCCGGTGCAGAGCCCGTGGCCGGGCGGGTTTCTTCCCGACAGGGTCGCCGCCCGCGCGAAGCACGGACTCCCTGACAACGGCTGACGGATCGCCGGGAGACCGGCGAGGAACCGTCTGCCGATCGCGCAGCCGTACGGCACGGCGCTCTTGGCGCGGAGCGTGGCGGCACTCACAATCAGGGCCATGAGCGATGGTCATCCGTACGTCGGCGCCCGGACTCCCCGCCGCGAGGACTCCCGGCTGCTGGCCGGACGCGGGAGATTCGTGGGCGACGTCCGCCTGCCCGGTATGGTGCACGCGGTGGTCGTCCGCAGCCCCCTGGCGCACGGGCGGGTGACGCGGTGCGACGCCAAGGCCGCCCGCGCGGCCGACGGGGTGCTGGACGTCATCACCGCCAAGGACGCGGCCACGGTCCGGCTGCCATGCGTGTCCCTGGCCCCGGGACAGCGGGAGAACTCCTACCGGGTGCTGGAGGAGGCGATCCGCTATGCCGGTCAGCCGCTCGCCGTCGTGGTGGCGCTGACCCCGCAGGCCGCTCACGACGCGGCCGGGCTGATCGGCTTCACGTTCGACGAGTTGCCCGCCGTGATCGGAGTGGAGGCGGCCCTCGGAAGCGAGGCCGCGCTGCTGTATCCCGCCTGGGGCACCAACCTGGTCACCGACTTCGAGATCGGGGACACCGACTGCGAGGAGGCGATCGCGGGCGCGGTCCACGTCGTGGACATGACGTTCCGGCTCGGCAGGGCGGCGCCCAGCCCCATCGAGCCACGCGGGATCGTGGCGTCCTACGCCGAGGAGACGCTGACGGTCTGGGCCGCCACCCAGGCCCCCCATCACGTGCGCGACCACGCCGCCGAGGCTCTCGGGCTCTCCCACCATCGCGTGCGCGTCATCGGATGCGACGTCGGGGGAGGGTTCGGCGCCAAGGAGCACCTCTACCCCGACGAGGCGCTGGTCTGCCTGGCCGCGATCCGCCTCGGCCGCCCCGTGACGTGGACCGAGTCGCGCGCCGACCACCTCGCCGCCACGCTCTCCGCCCGTGACGCCGTGCACCGGGGCCGGCTGGCGCTCGACGCCGACGGCCGTTTCGTCGCGTTGCACTGCGACATCCTCGGCGATCTCGGCGCCCACCCGTCGAACGTCGGCACCTCTCCGATCTCGGTGTCGGCCATCATGCTGCCCGGGCCGTACCGTTTCGACCGGGCGGGAGCACGCGTGCGCGCCGCCGTCACGACCACCACGCCGACCGGCTCCTATCGGGGATTCGGCCAGCCCGAGGTGACCTGGACCAGGGAGCGGCTGATCGACGAGGCGGCGCGGCGGCTGGGACTCGACCCCGTCGAGACGCGGCTGCGCAACATGATCGGTCCCGAGGAACTGCCCTGCACGACCCGCACCTGGCAGGCCTACGACTCGGGCGACTACCCCGCCGCCCTGCGCACGCTGCGCGAGCTCGTCCGCGTCCGCCCCTCACAAGACGGGCGCAGGCGCGGTGTGGGGTTCTCCTGCCACGTGGAGGCCACCGGCCTGGGACCGTCCATGGGGATGAAGGCCGCCGGCCAGGCCGCCGGCGGCTTCGAGACGGCGGTCGTGCGGATGGACCTCGACGCCTCGGTCGTCGTGCACGCCGGGGTGGCGGGCATGGGACAGGGCATCGAGACCACGCTCGCCCAACTGGCCGCCGACCGGGTGGGCGTGCCGCTGGAGCGGGTCCACGTGGTGCTCGGGGACACCTCCGCCACGCCGTACTCCTCTATCGGCTCCATCGCGAGTCGTTCTCTCGTGGTCGGCGGCGGAGCGCTGAACCGGGCCGCGGACCTGCTGCGGGACAGGATCGTGGCCATCGCCGCCCACCAGCTGGAGGTGGCGCCGGAGGACCTGGAGATCGCGGACGACGCCGTGCGGGTGAAGGGCGACCCCGGGGCGCGCAGGACCCTGCGGGAGATCGCCACCTCGGCCTGGCGCGGCTGGGACCTGCCCGAAGGCATGTCACCGGGCCTGGAGGAGCGGGTCACCCACGACCCCAGCGCCTACACCTACGCCTACGGCGCCCACGCGGCGGCCGTGGCCGTCGACGAGGAGACCGGAGCGGTCGAGGTCGAGGGTTACTGGGTGGTCGGCGACTCCGGCGTGCTCGTCAACCCGGCGATCGTCGAAGGCCAGCTGCGGGGCGGGATCGCGCAGGGGATCGGCATGGCTCTGACCGAGGAGGTCGTCTACTCTCCGGACGGGCAGCCGCTGGCGGACTACCTCCTGCCGACGACGCGGGAGATCCCGGAGATCGGCGTCGTGCTGATGGAGACCCCTTCCCCCATCACACCCGGCGGCATGAAGGGGGCCGGCGAGGCGGGCACGATCGGCCCGCCCGCGGCCATCGGCAACGCGGTGGCCGCGGCGCTGCCCGAGATCGCCGGCCGGATCACCGCCACCCCGATGACTCCGCAGGCCGTGTGGTCGCTACTGAACGGCTGACCGCTGTACGGCTGACCGCTGTACCGCTGAACTGAACCGCTGAGCTGAACGGTTGAGTCGTTGAACGGCTGACCGTTGTACGGCTGAACGGACCGTGCGATCCCGCCCGCCGCCGGCGCCGGCGGCGGGCGGGATCGCCAAGCTCATCCCGGCAGCCGCTCCGACAGGTGCTTGGCCAGTCCCTCGGCCGCGGCCTGGACCATCTCCAACACCTCGGCGAAACCCTCGCGGTCACCGTAGTAGGGGTCGGGCACCTCGGCGCCGGCCGGCGCGGCCGGGTCGAACGAGCGCAGCAGCCGCACGTCCGCGCCGGCCGGCGCCAGGCGGCGCAGGGCCCGCAGGTTCTCCCCGTCCATCGCCAGCACCAGGTCCACCCGCTCGAACCAGGCGGCCAGGAACTGCCTGGCCCGGTGCGAGGAGCCGTCGTAGCCGTTGTCGGCCAGCATCGCCGCGGCCCGCTCGTCCATCGGGTCACCCTGATGCCAGCCACCCGTGCCCGCGCTGTCGACCGTGACGACGTCGCCCAGTCCGTGGTCGGCGAGTGTTCTCCGCAGCACGACCTCGGCCATCGGGGACCGGCAGATGTTTCCCAGGCACACGACGCATACACGGTAGTTCATCCCCATAGGATGCCGCCTGCCGGACCGTGCGTCGAAGACGGCGGTCCTGGCGCCGATCATTCACGCCAGAGCCGCGCCAGTCCCCGCACGGTTTCGGCGGCGGCCGTGCCGACGGCTCCCACCAGCGGTTCCCGCTCCTCTTCGGGGGTGGGCCCGGGGTCCGGCCCGACCGGTCCCGCGTTCCCGCCGCGGCACGCCTCCAACTGCGCGGCGAAGGCCAGCCCGAGGAAGAGTGCCATGGAGCTGAGGAACGACCACAGCAGCAACGCCATGACGGCGGTGAGCGGGCCGTAGGTGGCGCCGAAGGTGCCGCTGCGCTCGGTGTAGAGGGCCAGCAGCAGGGTGAAGACCGTCCAGAGGACGAGTGACGCCAGGGCGCCGAACGCCAGCCAGGTGTGGCCCGGCTGTCTGCGCCGGGGGGCGGCGCGAAACAGCACCGAGGCGGACAGCAGGGCCAGCAGGAACCCGACCGGCCAGCGGACCAGCGTGAACGCCCTCATCATGCCGTCGTTCCAGCCGTAGACGTCGGCCAGTGCCCGTCCGATCGCCCCGCCGCCGACCATCACCACGAAGCCCACGGTCATGAAGGCTCCCGCCGAGACCGCCATCAGCAGGGCCCTGCCGTACTTGCGATGGAACGGGCGGTCGCGCTCCACGCCGTAGATGCGGTTCGCCCCGCGCTCCACCTGGGCCATGGCACTGGTCAGCGAGACCAGCGCCGTGACCAGTCCGAGCCACAGGGCGAGCGTGCCACCGGCGTGGCCCGCCTGCCGGTGGCTGTCGGCCAGCACGTCCCTGACCGCCTCCACCCCCGCCCCGGGCGCTATCCGGCTCAGGGCCAGCTCCAGCACCTGGCCGAGGCGTTTCTGGTTGAGCACCGAGCTCAGCCCGACCAGGGCGATGGCGCCGGGGATGATGGACAGGCAGATCTGCAAGGCCAGCGCCCGCGAGTTGGTCATTCCGTCGCCGTATCTGAATCGGGCGACGGAGTCACGGATGAGGTGCCAGCGGCCGTACTTGCGCAGCGTCGTCCACGCGTGGTCGGCCGAGAGCTCCTCGCCGCTCATGCTCCGTGTCTGCGGCACTTTCATCGCGGTACCCATGTCGGGGAGGTCGCTACCCAGAGAGCGGCTTTGTGAACCAATTGCCCGATAATGACCTTTCGGTGGCTTTTCGGCGCCGGGTGCGGGTTGTCCTATGACGCCACCGGCAGGGAGGGCTCCGGGCCGGCGGCCAGCAGGGCGTCGACCCGGGCGGGATCGGAGAAGACGGCCCAGGCGGCGACCGGGTCGCTGAACAGGTTGACGAAGAGGTTCGCCATGCCCTCGTCCACGGCGGCGCGGGCGAAGAGCGCGAAGACATGCTCGGCGGGCGGCTGGAGGAAGGCGTTGCTCCACTCGGTGACCGCTCCGGCGACCTTCCACATCTCGGCGGTCACGGAACGGAGGAAGTCCTCGTCGTACGGCCCGCCCCCGGCGATGGCCTCGGCGGCCACCCAGGCGCAGTGCGAGCCGAGGTTGGCCCCCTGGCCGGTGACCGGGTCGTTGGTGATCCACGCGTCGCCCACGGCGAGGGCGACCCGCCCGGTGGAAAGCCGCGCGACCGGCTCACGGACCACCGGGGTGATCGCGCCCTGGAGGAGGTCGTCGGGACCGAGCGGGCCGAATGAGCCGTGCTCGATCCGCTCGGCGATCCGCGGGGCGTGCTCTGCCAGCACCTGCTCCAGCGTCCGGGTGAAGGCGCGCGGGTCGTCCAGGTAGGAGAGCCGGGTGACGGGCTCCAGCGGACCGCCGGGGATCGCCTCGATCAGCATTCCGGAGGCCAGGCCGTCCCGCGTCCACATCGGCATCTGGAAGATCTCCCCGCAGCCCGGGGAGACGTTGTAGCTGAAGCCCGCCGGAGTGATGCCGGTGTACAGGCCGGCCAGCAGCGACCGCTGCGGGCGGTCGTAGGGGGAGCGGGCCTCGTCGCGGGGGAACAGTTCGGTCACCGAACGTCGCCCGGCCGCCACCACGATCATCTCGTGGCCCGCCGACCACTTCTCGACCTCCGCCGCGCCGGGGGAGGCGGCCACCAGCGTCAGCCGTCCACCGCGGTCGGTGAAGTCGTCGAGGAGGGCGGGGATCAGGAGACGGAAGTCGACCGCGTGGAACGGGTCGTTCACCGTGCCCGTGAACTCCAGCGGGGGTTCGCCCTTGATCGAGATCTTCGCGGTGTCCGACAGGCTGCCGGCCAGCGCGAAGTGCTCGCTGCCCAGCGCCCGCTCGCGGTCGCGGGTGGCCCTCATCCGGGCGACGGTGTTGGGCAGCCTGCCCTGCCTCATCTCGTCGGCGGAGCTCTCGGCGTAGAGGGTCACGTCCACGCCGAGCTGTTGCAGGCGAAGCGCCAGCGTGAGGCCGGAGATCCCGGCGCCGACGACGCCGATTCCTTTGGCGGTCATCTTGTCCTCCCTTATCCACTCTTATTAGGCCTTAGCCCTCTTGCAATGTGATTGGCAGGGAATTGGCCCATGGTTGGCGGCTGGTCTCGCGGGTTCCAGGGCGAAAGCGGCCATCTCGCGGGTTCCAGGGTGAGGGCGGCCATCTCGCGGACGGGTCAGCTTCGAGCGGGCATCGAGCGCGCGCCGCCCGGCCGACGCGGTGAACATCCTGGTCGGATGCCTTGCGGCGGGGCCACGCCAAAGATCTCCCGGCAAGGGACCGCGGGGCTGGATGAACCGGCGATTCGGGGTAGGGGATAGGCATGGCTGAATTTCTCACCGACATAAAGGAAATCCGCGCCCGCGCCCGCCAGGAGATCGACAAGGGGCCGATCACCTCCGCATACGGTGCCGACCTTCCGCGGGTGATCCAGGTGTGCAACGAGGCGTTGGCCACCGAGCTGGTCTGCGTGCTCCGCTACAAGCGCCACTATTACACCGCCAGCGGCATCTACGCCGAGCCGGTGGCCGCGGAGTTCCTGGAGCACGCCGCCGAGGAGCAGGAGCACGCCGACCGGCTCGCCCGGCGCATCGTGCAGCTCGGCGGACGACCCGACTTCAACCCGGACACGCTCACCACCCGCTCGCACGCTGAGTACGACGCCAGCCTCGACCTGGTAGAGATGATCAAGGAAGACCTGGTCGCCGAGCGGATCGCGATCGCCTCCTACACCGAGATCGTCCAGTGGCTCGGCGACGGGGACGTGACCACCAGGCGCGTCTTCGAGGACCTTCTCGCCCAGGAGGAGGAGCACGCCGACGACCTCAAGGGGTTGTTGGAGAAGCTGCCCGACGCGCTCAGGCGCTGAGTCCCGGCGGACGGGCGCCCTGGCCGGCGCCCGTCCCGGCGGCGGTCGGGAACGATCCGGAGAGCTCGACGGAGAACTGGAACGATTAAAAGTTAGGAAAGTTTCCTAAAAAGGTTGACGGATGATCTGACGCGCCGGTTTGATGACCGGTCACCAAGGACGCCCGGTACGCCAGGAAGGCCATCGAGATCATGGACGCCTGGTCGGCCACGATCACCACCCACACCGGCAGCAACGCGCCGTTGCAGAGCGGATGGTCGGGGGCGTCGTTTCTCCCGCGCGGCCGAGCTGGTCAAGCACACCTACTCCGGCTGGTCCAACGCCGGACGCATGGCGACCACGCTGCGCAAGGTCTATCTCCCGACGGTCGTCGCCGGACGCCCCAACAGCAACGGCAACTGGGAGCTGATCATGACCGACGCGGCGATCGGCATCGCCGTCTTCCTCGACGACCGCACCTCCTTCGACCGGGCCGTGGCGACCTGGCGCGGCCGTCTGCCCGCCTACATCTATCTCAAGTCCGACGGCGCCCTGCCCAAGCCGCCGCCGGGCGGAAAATACGACACCGAAGCCGAGATCATCCAGTACTGGCACGGTCAGACCACCTTCGCCGACGGCCTGGCGCAGGAGACCTGCCGCGACTTCGGTCACACCGGATGGGGTCTCGCCGCGGCGGCCCACGTCGCCGAGACCGCACGAATCCAGGGCCTTGACCTGTACGCCGAGGGCGCGGACCGCCTCCGGCACGCGATGGGACTGCACGCCGGGCTACAGCTCGGCGAGGCCGTGCCGTCGTGGCTGTGCGGTGGCAAGGTCACCCTCGGCCTCGGCCCGACCTTCGAGGTCGGGTTCAACGCCCTCCACAACCGCATGGGCATCGGGATGACGCGGACCCAGCGGCTGGTGGAGCAGACCCGGCCGGCCGGAGTCAGCCACTTCCTCGGCTGGGAGACCCTCACCCACGCGGGCAATCCCAACTGACCCCGCCGGCTCCGCGGGCGGTACGGCCTGCTTGTGGCCAGGCGTCTCAAGCGATGCGGACGATGCTCTTGCCGTGCGTGCCTCCCTCGGCCAGCCGCTGGATGGCGGCGTCGAGGTCGGACATCTCGTACTCGGCGGTGACGTCCACGCGGACCGTGTGGTCGGCGAGGAGTCGCAGCGCCGTGGTGGCGCTGTCGGCCAGCCGTTCTGGGTGGGTCTGGCTGAGCAGGTTGCTGTTGTAGGTCAGGGCCGACTTTCCGTTCATGAGCAGGTCGTTGGTGTTGATCTCGACGGGTTCGAAGGTGGCGATGTTGCCGTAGATCGCCAGGCGGCCGTGCGGTGCGAGTCGCTCCAGGCTGGCCAGGCGGGTCGGCCCGCCGATCGGATCGAGGACGACATCGAACTGCTCATCCGCGAGAGTGCCGGGAAAGTCCTCGCGTGGCACCAGCAGGTCGTAGCCGAACTGCGTCGCGTATTCGGCCTGGGCGGTGTCGCCGACCACTCCGACGATCCGGGCGGCGCCGGCGGCCTTGGCGAACTGGGCCGCGAGCGTGCCGACGCCCCCTGCCGCCGCGTGGATGAGCACGCTTTCACCGGGGCGCACCCGGCTCACGGTGTTGATCAGGTCGTAGGCGGTCGGGGTGACCCAGCCGAACCCGGCCGCCGTCCGAGGGTCCACTCCGGCGGAGTCGAAGGTGAGCAGGTCGGGCGCCACCACTACCTGGGCGTATGCTCCGGCACTGGTCAGTGCGGTGACGCGTTGGCCGATGCGACCCGCGTCCACGCCTTCGCCGACCGCGATCACGTGTCCGGAGGCCTCGAACCCGGGCACGAAGGGACGCGGAACCGGGAAGTGGCCGTTGCGGACGAGCACGTCACCGTACTGGATTCCGGCGTAATCGACGCGGATCGCGACCTGCCCACCAGCGGGGGCGGGCTCGTCGATGTCGGCGAGGGTGAACCGATCGTCGGCGTCGAAGACCACGGCCTTCATAATTACAGCTCCCTGCGTTGAATCAGTATCCTGATATCGAGACCATATGAGTATCAGGTATCTGAGTCAACACAGGGAGCTGTTGATTGATGATCGAGGTCCCCGCCGAGGAATACCTCTGCACGCGCATCCGTCGCACCGAGCAGGCCCTGATGGCCCACCATGAAGCCGTCCTGCGCGGCTACGGCCTCACCATGACGCAGTACACCGTGCTGCTGACGCTGTCGCGCGAGGACGGCATGTCCGGTGCTCAACTCGCCCGCTCCTGTGGTGTCACCCAGCAGACCATGGCCTCCGTCCTGACCGGCCTGCAGAACAAGGAACTCATCGTCCGCGAGGCCTCACCCGTGCACGCCAAGGTCCTCATCGCCTCGTTGACCGAACAGGGTCGGCGGGTGCTGGACGGTGCTTACCGAGAAGTCATCGTGCTCGAGCGCGCCCTCGCCGACGCCTTCACTCCGGTCGAGCGCGACTCGCTGTGCGAACTCCTCGAACGCGCCACCGCGGTCCTGGTCCGGCAGACGCCCAGCGCCGAGTCCCGGGCCGCGACTGGGTCCGCCGGGACGGGCGCGGCGGACGTCAGGCACTCATCCAGCGCCTGACGGGGGCGTTCGAAGCCATTCCGGCGAGCTTGCACCTCTGCGTCCCCGGACCCCTTGACGGGGGACAGGCGGAGTAGGCGCATCTCCGCACGCGGGCGGCCCCGGTCCGGACGGCTCCTCCCTCACCTGAGCAGACGGGATGCGTGGTCACGGACATGGCTCGTGGGTGAGGACTACTCGCCCACACCCGAGTAGACGGGATGCGTGGCCCCGGACATGACTCGTGGGCGAGGACTACTCGCCCAGCAGTACCGCGACGCGCTCGGCGGTCTTCTGACCCGCATGCTGTTTGATCAGTCCCTCCTTCGCGATCGCCCGCACGTGCACGCCGGCGGTCCGCGCGCCGTTGCGAGTCACATCGACGGTGACCACCACCGGGTTCATGCTGAGGGCTCCGCCTCCGGTGAGCACGCGGAGCGTCACCCGGTCCGTTTCTGCTTTCACAAGCGCTGGGTTCGCGCCGCGGGCCAGCTCGGCGAGCACCATGCGGACGCGCTCCAGCGCGAGATCGAACGTCAGCGGTAGTTCGCGGTCGAACTCGCAGATGTCGTTTTTGAGAAACCTGGCGGTGAACTTCGCGCCGAGGCGCCCCTGTCCGGCGACACGGCCGAGGGCTTCCTCCAGGAGCTCGTCCTCTGGCTGCTTCAACTCTCTGCTCCCTGTCGCCTTCACGGATGGTCGAGCACGAGCACACCATGGGCCTGATGTGTGGTCGGTGGCGCAGGTCGTGCAACCGCAAGGCTCCACGATCCCGCACATGGCGCAGGGCCGGTACACCGACATCTCACCCGCGCCCGCCCTGTACTGCCAGTGGCCGCCGAGCCCGCGAGGCCGCCCGCGGGCGGGACCCGGCAGATCCCCGTCGCAACGCGAAGGCCGGACGTGTCCGGCCGCGGCCTGAGTGCAGACCGGCTCATTCTAGGTCCCGCTACTAACAGGCAAGCTTTCGGCAAAAGGGTTTGATTCCCTGCTCCGTCTATGCCTAGCGTGAGGTTTCAGGCATTTCGAATAAATTTTCGAACAAGGCGACGGCCGTTGGGGGTGCACGTCCTGCCGAGCAGGACCGTATTCCGTCCCTTCCCAGGCCCATCCCGAACCGCCGTCCGAGACGCCAGGGGAGCACGGAGTGAACCACTTCACATTCACCACCGCGACCAAGGAACGGGCCAAGGCCCGCATCGCCCTCATCGGGCCCACCGGATCGGGTAAGACCTACACCGCCCTGGTCACCGCCACCGGACTCGGCGGGCGGATCGCCCTCGTCGACACCGAGCACGGCAGCGCTGCCAAGTACGCCGACGAGTTTGCCTTCGACACCCTCCCGCTCACGACGTTCCGGCCCACGACGCTCGTCGACGTGCTCGCGGTGGCCGCCCACGAGGGCTACGACATCATGATCGTCGACTCTCTGAGCCACTTCTGGTCCGGCACCGGCGGGATGCTGGAGCAGGTCGACGACGCGGCCAAGCGCGTCGGGGCGGGAGGCAGCTTCGCCGGCTGGAAGGAGGCCCGACCCCAGGAGCGGGCGATGATCGACGCTCTGCTCGCCTATCCCGGCCACCTCATCGTCACCATGCGCACCAAGACCGAGTACGTTGTCGAGGCCGACGAGCGCGGGCGCAAAGTGCCACGCAAGGTCGGGCTCAAGCCCGAGCAGCGCGAGGGCATCGAGTACGAGTTCGACATCGTCGGCGACCTCGACCACGAGAACACCCTGGTGATCTCCAAGTCCCGGGCGAAGCCGCTGTCCGGGGTGGTGTTCCACAAGCCGGGCCTGGAGTTCGCCGAGGCCGTCTCCAGCTGGCTCGAGGCCGGCGAGCCGACCCCGTCGGTGTCCGACTACGTCACGGCGGCCACGGCCCCGGACGCCACCCCCGACGAGCTGCGCGCCCTGTACGAGCAGGCTCGCCGGCACAACCTGCTCGGTTCCGCCGTCCTGGACAACGACGGGGAGACCCACACACTCGGTGAGCTGATCGTGCGCCACGGCACCGCGGCACGGAACCGGATCACCCAGGACGACGACGTCACGTCGAGGGGCGGGACCGCGCAGAGGAAAAAGGACGCGGCGGTGTGAACCTCAAGGACAGCGCCACCCGGGTCGCCGTGCTCCGGGTGTTGCGCGACACCGTGAACGCCGCGTACGAGGCTGAGCGACGCACGATACTCGACGGGTTGCGCGCGGCCCGCGCCGAGCTCGCCCTGAAGTCGATCCGGGCGACCCTGCCGGACCACACGCCCATCGCCACCATCACGCTCATCGACCCCCAACCGGTGGTCATGGTCGCCGACGAGGACGCCTTCATCGCCTGGGTGGCCGCGAACCACCCCGGCGAGGTGGAGACGCTCGTCCGGGTGCGCCCCGGCTGGCAGCGGGAATTCCTCACCCACCTCGCCGCCCTCGACCCGGTCGCCGACCCGCACACCGGCGAGGTGATTCCGGGACTGACCGCGGTGCCGGCCCCCGCACCGCGGTCATTCAGCCTCCGGCTGCTGCCCGGCGGGCCGGAGGAGGTCACCCGGGCCTGGCGCAGCGGCCGGCTCGACCTGCGCCGACTGCTCGCCCTCGACGGTGGCGAGACGTGATGACCACCGACCTGGCTCCAGGCCGCCCGCCGAATTCGAACAGGCATGAGTGAGGAATCACCCATCGCGCGAGAGGAAACCCATGGCTGATGAAACCGTCATCACTGTCGTCGGCAACCTGACCGACGACCCCGAGCTTCGCTTCAGCTCCAGCGGGGTCGCGGTCGCGCACTTCACCGTCGCGTCCACGTCCCGCGTTTACGACCGGGAGACCAGGGAGTGGAGGGACGGCGAGACGCTGTTCCTGCGCTGCTCGGTCTGGCGGCAGGAGGCGGAGCACGTCGCCCAGTCCCTGCCGCGCGGCGCGCGCGTCATCGTCCAGGGGCGACTGCGCCAACGAACATACGAGACCAAGGAAGGCGAGCGCCGCACCGTGGTCGAGTGTGAGGTCGACGAGATCGGTCCCTCGCTGCGGTTTGCCTCCGCGCGCCTCACCGAGGCTCCGCGCGCGAGCGTCCTTGCCCGCGCCCACGCCGGCGCCAGACCACTCGCAGGCGACCGGTTCACCCGGCACGACGAGGGCGGGCCGCACGCCCCCGGGAAGGGTGAGGATCCCTTCTGATCGTCAGAGCACCGCAAAGGCTGATCGACATGATCATCTCGGTACCGACGGACCTCTTGAGGACCTGGACACCGCAGACGGCCCTCGGTCTGCCCCGCACCCGCTGCCATCCCGAATACCCGGATGCCCCCTCGCGATGCCCCCGGCATTCCCCGGGAGGCATCGCGAGGGGGCGTCCCACCACCGATCCGGGGCCCGAAGACGCGCCGCCATGGCAATGACACGCACAGCATCCCACCCAAGGTGGACCCATGAGAGAACATGACCGCGAGGGGGCGCTCGAGCTCGCCCTCGTCCAGATCGAAAAGCGCTTCGGCAAGGGCTCGATCATGCGCCTGGGCGACGACCCGAGGGCCCCGACCGAGGTGATCCCGACCGGGTCGATCGCCCTGGACCTCGCTCTCGGCGTCGGCGGGCTGCCCCGGGGGCGGGTGGTGGAGATCTACGGCCCGGAGTCCTCGGGCAAGACCACGATCGCCCTGCACGCGCTGGCCAACGCCCAGCGGGCCGGCGGCACGGTGGCTTTCATCGACGCCGAGTACGGCCTGGACATCGAGTACGCCAGGCGGCTGGGCGTGGACACCGACGCCCTGCTGATCTGCCAGCCCGACGACGGCGAGCAGGCCCTGCAGATCGCCGACACCCTCATCCGCTCCGCCGCCCTTGACCTCATCGTCATCGACTCCGTCGCCGCCCTGGTGCCGCGTGCGGAGATCGAGGGTGAGATGGGCGACTCCCACGTGGGCCTGCAGGCGAGGCTGATGAGCCAGGCGCTGCGGAAGATCACCGGTGCGCTGAGCCAGTCGAGAACCACCGCGATCTTCGTCAACCAGCTCCGTGAGAAGATCGGCACGCCGTTTCCGGAGACCACCCCCGGCGGCCGGGCGCTGAAGTTCTACGCCGCGGTGCGCCTGGACGTCCGCCGGATCGAGACCCTCAAGAACGGCACCGAGGCGTTCGGCAACCGCACCCGCGTCAAGGTGGCCAAGAACAAGGTCGCCCCGCCGTTCAGGCAGGCCGAGTTCGACATCCTCTACGGGGTCGGCATCTCCCGCGAGAGCGGCCTGATCGACATGGGCGTCGAGAACGGCTTCGTCCGGAAATCCGGCGCTTGGTACACCTACCAGGGCGATCAGCTCGGCCAGGGCAAGGAGAACACCCGCAACTTCCTCAGGGACCACCCCGACCTCGCCGACGAGATCGAGAAGAAGATCAAGGAGAAGCTGGGCATCGGGCCGAATCTGAGTATCACCGCCGCTACGCCGGCCGAATGCTGATCTGGGGCCCATCGCCCATCGCCCATCGAGCGGCCGGCAGCACCGAACCGTCTGGAGCCACCGCGGACCGTCCGCCCCGGACAGGGCGGTCATGGTGAAGGGACCGTCACACACGCATACGCCGCACCCTCAGCGACGTTCTCGGATGTCGAGGAGCCTCACATGAGCGACACCCCTTGGGCTATTCGCCGCATCTACCTCGCCTGTGAATTCCTTCCCGCTGACCCCACCGTACGCGGTCTGATCTCCATCGGCCTCACCGACGACGCCGGCCGCGACTACTACGCCGTCAACAACGATATGGACTTCACCGCCGTGCTCAACGTCCCGTGGATGGTTGACGACGTGTGGCCCTGTCTGCCGCGGTGCACCGCCGACGGCTACCCCTACCTCCTCGACCGCATCCACCCCGACGTCAAGCTCATCAAGGAGATCCGTGACGAGGTGGCGACGTACTTCGCCTGCGGTCCCCCGGAGACTTACCTGTACGCCGCCTGCGGTGGCCGGCACATCTGCCGTCTGCACTCCCTGTGGGACAACGACTGGGAGGTGATGCCGCCGGCGGTGCCGCGCTGGTTCCACGAGCTGCGGTCCCTCGTCGTCCAGGCCGGAAACCCGCCACTGCCGGAGCAGCCTCGTGGAGAGCGCCACGCGCTCGCACATGCCCGCTACTTCCGCACCCTGCATGAGCACCTGCTCACCTTCACCGCCTGCCCACGGTGCGGCGGCGACGGTTTCCGGCCCGCCCGTGGCTTCCACCGGACGTCGCCCACCGACCCGCGGTCGGCCGCACCCTCGCGAATCGGGCGCGTGGACGAGAGCCCCGCAACTCGCCGGGTGCCGGAAAATCGCGGCTATCGCCCGTACCAGCCGGACATGTGCCCGTACCAACCGGACAGGGGAAGGGACCAGCCGAGACATTTCCCCACCCGCCAGATGCACTCCGTCGTCTGCGATGTCTGTGCCTACGTCTACGACGAGGACGGCGACGGCATCCTGGTGTTCGACAGCCCGGAGGAGGCCGTGCAGGACGTGCTACGGCACCACTGGATGTGCCCGGCCGACGGGCGGGCGATCTGCCCGCGTAATGACGAGGGACACCGAGCCGTGTACGACGAACTGATGCCGCCCGAGCCGAGAGCCGAGGTCGACGAGCAGATCCCGCCGGATGAGGAGAGATGAAGTTCCTGCACACATCCGACTGGCACGTCGGCAAGGTGCTCAAGGGCCACAACCGGCTCGATGAGCAGCGGGCGGTCCTGCGCGAGATCGTCCAGGTGGCACGGGACCACCAGGTTGACGCGGTTCTCGTCGCCGGCGACCTGTACGAGTCGTCCGCCCCGTCGGCGGACGCCCAGCGGTTGGTCGTTCAGGTGCTGCTCGCACTCCGACGCACCGGTGCCGAGGTCATCGCGATCGCCGGCAATCACGACCATGCCGCCACCTTCGATGCCTACCGGCCGCTCATGGCGAGCGCAGGGATCACCTTGGCCGGCGGTGCTCGTGTTGCGGCCGACGGCGGGGTGGTGGAGTTCACCGCGCGCTCGACAAGGGAGCCGGTCGTTGTCGCCCTGCTGCCGTTCCTCTCCCAGCGCCACGCGGTGCGTGCCGCCCAGCTGGTCACCAAGACGCCCGGGGAGGCCGCGGCCGGCTATGGCCGGTTGGTGCGGGACCTGCTCGCCGCGCTCACGAGCGGCTTTCGCGATGACGCGGTCAACCTGGTGATGGCGCACCTGATGGCGGCCCGGGGAAAGCTCGGCGGGGGCGAGCGGTCCGCCCAGTCGATCGTCGAGTACTGGGTGCCGGACGACGCCTTCCCACCCGACGCGCACTATGTCGCGCTCGGCCACCTGCACCGTCGCCAGTCGCTGCCCGCACCATGTCCGGTCCACTACTGCGGCAGCCCCATCGCCCTCGATTTCGGTGAGCAGGACAATCCCTCGGTGGTTCTCGTCGTCGAGGCCGAGGTCGGCGCGCTCACCCGCATTACCGCCGAGGTGCCGATCAGGTCCGGACGGCGACTGCGCACCGTACGCGGCGCCATTGACGAGCTGACCCAGCACGCCGACTCGTTCGGCGACGACTACCTGAGGGTCTTGCTGTGTGAACCAGCGCGCGCAGGCCTGCAGCAGGACGTGCGGCGGCTGCTCCCGAACGCGCTGGAAGTGCGCATCGACCCGGAGTTCACCGCGTCAGTGGACCCGGTGAACACTGCCCGGCCGTCCCCGCCGGCCGCCGGCGTGGAACGCGGCCCTGCCGAGCTGCTCCACGAATACTGCGTCACCCGGGAGCTGATCGACGAACGGGTCGAAGCACTGTTCGCCAGGCTCCATGACCAGGTCACCATCGGGAACACCTGACGGCGGAAAGGAACCTCGATGAGGCCGGTGCTGCTGGAGATGAACGGCTTCGCCTCGTTCCGGGAGGCGGCCGCGGTGGACTTCCGCGAGGTGGATTACTTCGCGATCGTCGGCCCGACCGGGTCAGGCAAGTCCACCGTCGTCGACGCGATCACGTTCGCCCTGTACGGATCGGCGCCGCGCTGGGACAACCGGCGCATGGTCACGAACGCGCTCGCGCCGACCACCGACCGGGGCACCGTCCGGCTCGTCTTCGATCTTGCCGGACACCGCTACGTCGCCGCCCGGGAGCTGCGTCGCACGGCCCGCGGCGGCGTCCAGGTGAGGAACGCCCGGCTGGAACGACTCGCCGACCCGAGCGCACTCGGCATGCCGGACGACGTCACCGAAGTGCTCGCCTCCGACTCCGAGGTCACACCTGCGGTGGAGAAGCTGTTCGGGCTGTCGTTCGAGCACTTCCTCACCTGTGTGGTGCTGCCGCAGGGGGACTTCGCCGAATTCCTGCATGCGCAGCCGGCCAAGCGGCAGGAAATCTTCGTCAGGTTGATGGGGCTGGAGATCTACCCCCGGATCGCGCAGGCGGCGAACGCGGAGGCCGAAGGCGAGAAGCAACGCGCCGAACTCCTCGCCCAGCAGCTTGAGGAGTTCGGCGACGCGACCGAACGCGCCCAACAGGTGGCCCAAGGCCGAGTAGCCACGTTGGAGAAGGTCGCCGAGCGGGTCCGTGCGGCACTGCCCGGACTCACGAAGCACGGCGCGGCCGTCACCGAGGCGCGGAAAGCGTGCGAGACGCTGACCGCAGAGCGAGACCGGCTGGGAGCGGTTGCCGCGCCGGCTGGACTCGAGGGACTCGGGAAGCGGGAACGCGAGATCAGAATCGCCGGCGAGCGGGTCGACGAGGAACTCGCCGCGGCTGAGGCAGCCGACACGAGCGCCCGTGAGCAACTCGTGGCAGCACCGCCCCGGGCCCCACTTGAGCAGGCCCGCCGCGACCACATGGAGCTCGACGAAGCGGAGAGGAGGCTGCTCACAACGCAGGCGCTGCAACAGCACCATGCCACGGCGCTCTCTGAGGTGACCGCCGCCGGGGAGGAGGCCGAGAGGCTCGCACTGCGGGCGCGGCGGGCGGAGGAGGCCACGGCGCGGTTCCATCTCGCGGCAGCGCTGCGACCGCATCTGCAGGGTGGCGCGGCGTGTCCGGTATGTGGGCAGCGGGTCACCACGATGCCCGGCCCGCTGGCCGCACCCGACCTTGAAACGGCCGAGCAGGCCCGGGCCCGGGCCGACCGTGAAGTGGAGCGGCTACGCGACGAGTGGACGAATATGTCCCGGACCGAGCAGCAGGCCACCGGTGGGCTGAACGCGCTCACCGGCCGGATCGCCGCCCTGCGTTCCGTCCTCGCCGACGCTCCCGCCCTGGAGCAGGTGACCGCCGCGCTCACCCGTCGAGAGCAGCTGGAAAGGGCGGCCGACGAGGCGGACACGAGGCTGCGGCGCGCGCGAGCCACCAGGGCGAGCACCGAGGAGGCAACGGCGAGCGTCCGCCGGGAGGTGCGGACGGCCTGGTCGGCGCTTGAGCGCGTTCGTGACCCGCTCGTCGTGCTCGGGGCTCCAACACTGGGCCGTGATGACCTGACCGCAGCGTGGACGGCCCTCGTCTCCTGGGCGGCCGACGCCGCCGCCACCCGCAAAACGGCGCTGTCCGACGCGCACGAAAGGCTGGCGAGGGTCCGCGGCCAGCTCGCCGCCGCCGAGGATCGGCTCGCCGACGTGCTCGCCACCCACGAGGTGAACCCCGATACGGGACGGCCGCTCATCGAGACGGCCGAGCCGGCGGTCGCGGCGGCGCTGGAGGGAGCTCGGCAGGGGGTGCGACGTCTCATCGAACGACGGGAGCAGGCCGCGAAACTCGACTTGCGGCGGCAGGACGCAGAGCAGATGCACCAGGTGGCGAAGACGCTTGGCCACCTCCTGCGCTCGGACGGGTTTCCCCGCTGGCTTGTCGCAACGGCCCTCGACATACTCGTCATGGACGCCTCGGAGACGCTCGCCGAGTTGTCCGGCGGGCAGTTCGAGCTGATCCACGACGACGGGAACTTTCTCGTCGTCGACCATGCTGACGCGGACAGCCGCCGGCCGGCCTTGCTCGCCTCCGGCCTCGCCAGCTGTCGACCATGGCCGCGGCCGGTGCCGTCCGACTGGAATCGATCTTCCTCGATGAGGGGTTCGACACGTTGGACGAGACGACACTGGAGACGGTCGCCGTCACGCTGGAGGAACTCGCGGCCCGCAAGGACCGGATGGTCGGCATCGTCACGCACAGTAGCGCCCTGGCCGAACGGGTGCCGACCCGCTTCGCCGTTCACCGGGACCGGCGAACATCCTCGGTACGGCGGGAGGCTCCGTGACCTCGCGCGTCGCCACAGACGAGATGGAGGCGGCGCCCGGGACCGTGCGGTGACGCCGACGCGTGCGGGGGCACCATGTCCTCCAGGCGGGGTCCTCCAGGCGGGCGCGATGACTTGTCGCAGGACCTACCGGTGGTCGTCATGGACCTCGTCCAGGTCGAAGCCCACGGAGAGGATGTCCATGAGGTGCATGGCCATCTTCAGTTCCTCCGGCCGCACAGTGATTTCGCCCCTGGGGGCGATGCCGGTCGGGCGGCGGATCTCTCCCGGCCGGCTCATGGTCTGCAGGACGAGGAGGTCGTCGTGGACACGCAGCACCGCCAGAGATTCGCGGGCATCGAGGGTGATCCTGGTGACGGCGACTCGTCCGGATTCCCGCAGCGCATCCCGGAACAGGACGTACCACCGATCGGTGGTCGGGTCCGTTCCTCCGACGTAGTAGGCCTGCCCGAACAGCATCGGGTCGATGCTGCCCCCGTCGACGGCGGCCAGTACGTTGATCCGCCTCTTGTCCGGTAGGGGCAGGCTCGCCAGGTCCCTGTCGTCCAGGACGATCTTCGGGCCGTCGGGGTGCTGGTGGCCCTTCGCCACTTCCCGGTACTCGATCTCCCCGTCCTCTTCCGCGCACCACCGTTTGTGGCGCACCGATGAGCCGTCCCTGGCGCCGACCTGGTGCAGGTCGGGATCGCCGTGCTCCTCGGTGGTCCTGTAGAGGGCTACGGGGATGTCGATGCCGCCGAAGGAAAGGGTTCCTTTCCAGATAGCCTTCATTCTTCCCCCTTCCACAGGTTATCCCGCAAGCCGGCGGACTTCCGTGGTGGCCGGCACACCCAGCTCATGGGTGTGCCGGCAAAGGAGGACGCGGAACGTGTGCCCTGACCGTGGTGCCGGATCGTCTGTGCCGATCTGGCGGAGTCTGGCCGACCTCGCCGCCGGGGCCGTCGACCGGCTGGAGGCGCTGGTCCGAAACCGGCTCAAGCGCCCGCGGTACCGGCCGCCGCGATCGGGGTGGTCGCGGCGGGCCGATCCGGCCGCGGCGTCAGAGGATCCACGGTGGGACTGTGCCCTCGCCGCCGGGCACGCTGGCTTTCGCCCCGGCCGGTGCGGTGACAACAGCGGTGAATCCGACTTCGGGATGGCCGGTCACCCGGCGTGTGGCGGCCGCCGGTATGACGATGGTGTCCCCGCTCTCCATGATGTGGGTCCGGCCGTCGAGCTCGATGGTTGCTCCGCCTTCCATGAAGGTCCACACCTGTTCGACGTCGAACAGGTGCACAGGGCCCTGCGGTGCTCCGGGGGCGACCTCGACGCGCCACAAGGAATGCTCGGCGCCGCCCAGCGTCGGCGAGGCGAGTGTGGTCATGACGCCCGCCGGGGTTTCGGAGCGGCGGGTCTCGGAGCTGCGGATGACGGGCATCGTGGTGATCTCCCAAAGTAGTTAATGAAGTTGTCCATATAGTCAACTAGGTTGTCGGTATTGTCAAGTGCGCCGCCGTGCCTCGATTGGGGGTCAGGAAGGCGTTTGGGCTGAAAGCCCCGGTGTCGGGGTTCACCGTTGAAGCGTCGTGATGGAAACAGATGGCATCGAAACCCGGGTCCCATCCGGCCCTGGGACGAGCCTGGCGGGGCCCGCTCACTGGCCGGGTGGTGCCCGGCGAGGATGCAAGAGGTCGGGCTCATGCCGCATCCGGCCAAGACCACGATCGTGTACCGCAGGGACGCGAGACGATGCCCCCGCGCCACAAGGGCCGGTGACGGCGTTCACGCCCGGTTGACTTGGAGCGCGCTCTAACACCTAGCGTCGTGGGCAGACGGTTCCGAGCCCAGGAGGCAGCAGCATGACCGACGTCCCCACCCGCTACCTAGGCGAACTTGCGGTCTCCGCGCAGGGCCTGGGGTGCATGGGCATGAGCCACGGCTACGGCGCCGCGGACGACGCGCAGTCGATCGCGACGCTGCACCACGCCCTCGACCTCGGGGTGACCTTCCTGGACACCGCCGACTTCTACGGCGCCGGGCACAACGAGGAGCTGATCGGACAGGCCATCGCCGGGCGCCGCGACGAGGTGGTGCTGGCCACGAAATTCGGCTTCGCCAACCGCCTCGGCGAGCCCACCCGGATCCGCGGCGACGCCGCCTACGTGCGGCAGGCGTGCGAGGCGTCGCTGCGCCGGCTCGGGGTCGACCACATCGACCTCTACTACCAGCACCGGGTCGATCCGCAGGTGTCGATCGAGGAGACCGTCGGCGCCATGGCCGAGCTGGTGCGAGCCGGGAAGGTCCGCCACCTCGGGCTGTCCGAGGCCGGCGCGCGAACCATCCAGCGGGCGCACGCGGTGCACCCGATCGCCGCGCTGCAGAGCGAGTGGTCGCTGTGGACCCGCGACCTGGAGGCGGAGATCGCCCCGCTCTGCCGCGATCTCGGCATCGGCCTGGTCCCGTTCTCCCCGCTCGGGCGCGGCTTCCTGACCGGCCGCTACAGCTCGGTCGAGAAGCTGGCGGAGACCGACGTGCGGCGCAGCCAGCCGCGTTTCGCCGACGGCAACCTCGAACGGAACCTGGCGATCGTCGCGAAGCTGAACGATCTGGCTGCGGCGAAGGGAGTCACCGCCGGTCAACTCGCCCTGGCCTGGGTGCAGCACCGAGGCGACGACGTGGTGCCGATCCCCGGCACCCGGCGGCAGCGGTATCTGGAGGAGAACCTCGCGGCCCTGGCCGTCGAGCTGTCCACCGAGGAACTCGCCGCCATCGAGGCCGCCGCCCCGCTCGAGCAGATCGCGGGCACCCGCTACGACGAGACCAGCCTCACCTTCGTCAACGGCTGAGCTCGCCGCGGCGCTCCGCGATGACCGTGGCGTAGCGCCGGAGGTGCGTCTGTCGGCCGGAGGCGCGTCGGTCAGGTCGCGGGCAGGGCGGTGGCAAGCAGGACAACGCCGAGCGACCCCACCAGTGCGGCCACCGCCATCGCACGAGCGAGCCTGGGCCGGGCCGCGCCGCTGGCCCAGCCGTGCAGGCCTGCGGCGGCCATGACGGCGCAGAACAGCAGCAGTTTGGCGGCCAGGATCCGACCGTAGCCGGGGTCGGCGAGAGAGGCCCAGGTGACGCCCTTGCGCCAGGCGAGGGCCACGCCGGTGCCGAGTTGGACGGGCAGGAGCACCGCCGCGGTGACGATCCCGAAACGGCGGCCGACCGCGCTCAGCACCTCGGCCCGCCGCTGCTCGTCCAAGAGGCGGCGGGCCAAGGGCAGCACCACCAGCGACACCGTGAGCTGCCCGCCGACCCACAGCGCCGCGGACAGCACGTGCAGGAACCGGACCACCGACCACCACGTCATCACGCGTGCACCTGGACCGGGCCGTGTGCGCCGTGCTCGGCCTGGCGCATCGCTCGAAGGGGCCAGGGCGCGCGGGGGCGTGGCGGCACCGCGGACGGCGGGCACTTGTCAGCGCATATCTGGACCTGGGGCATCTTGGGACCTCCCTATCGCGACATGAGAGCGCATCCGGCGAACGTGCGCACAGGAACGCGGCGAGCACGCCATCCAGCGGACACGGCCGACCACATACCCGAATGGCTACACCATCGCGGTGAGGCGTCGCGAGGCCGTCAGGCGGACCACGGTCATCGTCAGCACCACGGCCAGCGCCGAGGTCGCGGCCAGCAGCGCCAAGCCGAGCCCGTAGGAGCCGAGTTCGCCGTAGAGGAAGCCCATCAACAGCGGCGGCACGAACCCGCCCAGCCCTCCTGCGGCGCCGACCAGCCCGGTGACCGCGCCGACTTTGTCGGCCGGCGCGGCCTGCGCGACGAGCGCGAAGGTGGCGCCACTGCCCGCGCCCAACGCGGCGGCCATGGTCAGGAAGGCGATCGTGCCCACCGGCATCAGGTCGGGTGTCAGGGCCTGGACCGCCGCCGAGACGGCGACCACGGCGAACACGCCGGTCAGGACCGGGATCGAGCCGACCCGGTCGGACAGCCAGCCGCCGATCGGCCGCATCACGACCGCGAGGAGCACGAATCCGGCCATGCGGTCGGCGGCGTCGGCCTGCTCCAGCCCGTAACCGGTCTGCAGGTAGGCGGGCAGGTAGACGGAGAAGGCGACGTAGCCGCCGAACGCCACGGCGTACAGGACGCAGGCCTGCCAGGTGATCGACAGTTTGGCGGTGGCCGCGAGCCGTCCCAGCAGCGGTTGCGCCGCGATGGTGCGGCCCGGCGCGTCGCGCATGACCAGCCAGGCGACGGCGGCGTAGAGAGCCAGCACGATGCGGTGATGAGGAAGGGGGTGGCCGAGCCGCCGGTCTTGACGAGCTTGACCGTGGTCAGAGCGCTGATCGCGGTGCCGCCCATGCCGGCGCCGAAGATGCCGATGGCCAGGCCACGGCGGTGCGGCGGGAACCAGGCATTGACGAACGGCACGCCCACCGCGAACACCGTTCCGGCGATGCCCAGGAAGAAGCCGCCGACCAGCAGCATCGGCATCGAGCTCTGCCCGGCCACACCGATGAACACGACGGGCACGATGGTGGCGGCCGAGATCAGCGGGAACATCAGCCGGCCGCCGAAGCGGTCGGTGAGCGCACCGACCGGGATACGGCCCAGCGAACCGACGATCACCGGGACGGCGACCAGCAGGGCTTGCTGGGCGGACGACAGGCCGAGCAGGTCCTTGAACCGAGGCCCCAGCGGGCTGAGCAGCGCCCAGGCCCAGAAGTTCAGTGCGAATCCGAGAGTCGCCAAGCCGAGCATGAGCGCGGGTCGGCCGCCGACGGCGGCCGGGTCCTTCTTGTCGGTCATCGTCATCTTTCCTCATCGCTGTCATCACGCATCAGCGCGTGCTGTCTGTTGCATCCCAGCTCAGGGGCCCGGCGCGGGGCACTGACCAAGGTCCTCATCGAAGCGACCGGGTGCGGGGTGACGCGCCGGTCATGCGGGTGCCCCCAGCAGGATGCGGTGCACGACGTCGGCGGCCGAGTGGTTCTCGGGCAGCCCGTTGAGAAAGGCGGCGTCCTGGCCCAGGGTGAGCAGGGCGGGCTCACGGTAGCCGTTGCCGTGGTGCTGGCCCAGGCCGATGGCGGCGGTCAGACCGTTGCACAGGCATTGGCGGCCCGTGGTCTCCTCGGCGGGTCTGCCCTTACGTACGTAGGTATCGACGGGTTCGGCGGGGCAGCGGTAGCCGATCGCGCCGTTGGGCTTGACGTACGGGGTGCGCAGGTAGCCCAGGTCACACAGCCGGGGACGCTGCTCGTAGACCCCGGGCTCGGACAGGGTCCCGGGCACCTGCGCGACCTTGAACGGGAAGCCGGTCGGCGAGGCGCGCGGGTCGTTGCGGACCGCCAGAGTTCCGGCGGCGGCCTCGCGCAGCAGGCGGCGCCTGAGCTCGTCGTCGAATCCGGATTCGCGGCACAGCGCGAACGCCGAGCCGGCCTGGATACCGGTAGCCCCCGCGGCCAGCGCCCGGGCCAGCCCATCAGGCGTGCCGTAGCCGCCGGCCAGCCAGAACGGCAACCCGAGCGCCGCGACCTTGCCGGTGTCGACCTCGTCGCGCGGGCCGTACAGAGGTTCGCCGGCCGCGTCCAGTTGCAGGCGGCCGCGCGGCGGCGTGCTGTGCCCACCGGCCACCGGTGTCTCCAGGACGAAGCCGTCGGGCCGCGTCTGCGGGGAGCGGGCCAGGTAGGCGGCCAGCACGTGAGAGGAGACGATCGCCAGCAACTTCGGCCGCCGCAGCGGCTCGGCAGGGCGGGGCAACAGCGCGGCCGGGTCGAGGCCGATCGTGTGCCGCGTGTCGTCGGCGCCGGCCACGGCGACCGTGATCTCGGCCGGGCGGTGCGCGGCGAACTCGTCGAGCAGGTGCGGGATCTCCGCCGGAATGCCGGCGCCCATCAGCACGTAGTCGGCACCGGCCAGCATCGCCCCGTAGACGGCGGCCGGCGTGGTCAGCTGGATTTTCTCCAGGTAGTTGACGCCGATCAGGCCGTCGTGCTCCTCCCGGGCGAGGAAGAGCTCGGCGAAGTTGGCGACCGCGATCAACTCGTCTCGGGCGCGATTGGGCCGCAGCCCGAGCCGGGGCACCGGCCGGTACGGCTGCCCGGGCTCCGTCCCGCCGGGCACGAAGTAGCGGCCCAGCACCCGCTCGGCGATCGCGGGCACCGGGAAGCAGGCCAGCGCCCGGCGCAGATGCCCCCCGGGATCGCCGCGCTGCAGCCGGCGGGCCAGGGTGACGTCCAGCGCGGTGCCCGACACCACGCCGAGCTGCCCGGTCCGGGCGACGGCGCGCGCCAGCCGCCACCCGGACACCGCGACGCCCATGCCGCCCTGGATCAGGACGGGGAACTCGGCCACCGTCGCGGTGCCCGGCAGCACCTTCGCCGCCGCTTGGACAACGCTCATTCCTCGCTCCTTGCCGTGAAACGCTGGATGCCGGTCATCGGCGCACGCCGAGCGGGGTGCGCCGCCGGTAGACGACGTAGGGTCGCCACAGGTACGCGATCGGCGCCGACCACACGTGGACGAGCCTGGTGAACGGCCAGATCGCGGCGAGCACCCACGCCGACAGCGCGTGCAGCCGGAAGATCAGCGGCACGTCCGCCATCAGGCCGGGGTCGGGGCGGAAGGTCAGGACGCCGCGGAACCAGACGGCGATGGTGGCGCGGTAGTCGTAGCCGCCGCCGAGCAGGTTCTTGCCCACGGTCGCGGTCATGCCGAGCAGGATCACCGCCGCCAGCACGGCGAACAGGACCCTGTCCGCGCGGGTCGTGGTGCGGCGCACCCGCGGGCTGGTGAAGCGGCGGGCCAGCAGCAGCCCCAGGCCCGCGACCACCATGAGCCCGGCCACGGTTCCGGCGCTCACCGACACCAGGTGGTAGAGGTGCTCGTCGACGCCGACCGCCTCGGTCAGGCTCTTCGGGACGAGCAGGCCGAGCACGTGACCGCCGATGGCGGCGAACGCGCCGAGGTGGAACAACGGGGAGCCGAGCCGCAGCAGCCGGCTCTCCAGCACCTGCGTGGTACGCGTCGTCCAGCCGAACTGGTCGACGCGCCAGCGCCAGACGTGACCGACAACGAAGATCGTCAAAGCGATGTAGGGCACGACCACCCAGAGCGCGAGGCTCACGGCCGCACCTCCAATTCGTTCAAGGGCGGACCGAACGGGGCCAGCCCCACCTCCTCGGCGGGCGGTCCCGCCAGCGCGAGATCGGCCACCGAGGCCCGCTCGGCCTCCGACAGGCCGGGCAGTTCGGCGCAGAGCGCGTCGAGGACCCGCGCGTACGGCGAGCCGCCGTCGTGCAGCGCGGTGCGGATCAGCTCCAGGCCCTTGCGGTGCTGGCGCAGCGGCGCCTCGCCGGTGGCAGGACCGGCCAAGGCGGCGAATTCGCAGACAACGGGGAGGAAGTCGGGCAGCTCGCCCTCCGGCGGGGTGAGCCCGGCCACCCGGTAGCGCTGCTTGAGCGTCAGCAGGGCCATGCCGCGGCGGCGGGTGTCGCCGTGCAGGTAGTAGGTGAGGTAGAGGCTGGATTTGCGGCGCAAGTCGAACGTCTCGACGTAGGCGCGCGCCAGCGCCATCGGCTCGGTGGCGCGGAACCACTCGACGAATCGCGTCAGCGACTCGCGCGCCGCCGACTCCGGCAACCGGCCCACGGCCGCGGCCAGCTCGTCACGCGCGGCGATCAGGTCGGGGTCGGGATACTGAAGCAGCAGCGACACCAGTCGAACAGCGTCAGCTCCGGGTTCGCGCCGTCCAGGTCGAGGTTCCAGCGGCCCTCGCCCTCCTGGCCCCAGCGAAAGCCCAGCGAGCCGTTCGGCACGATGGCCGCGCCCGTCTCGGAGTCCAGGAAGACGGTCTTGAACCCGGCGTTTTCGCTGGTGTCGTCCCCATCTTCGGCCAGGTCGGCGGCGGTGAGGAAGCGACGCGGCACGTACGCGTCGCCGCGCGGCTCCAGCGTCACCAGGAACGGAAGGTCCGTATATTTCCGGACGTAGTCGGTGAAGTAAGGGACCTGGCGGTCGCGGAAGAACTCCGTCAGCGTGACGTGCCCCATGGCCATGGCGAGCGCGCCGTCCGTCCCCGGGTGCGGCGCCAGCCAGTCGTCGGCGAACTTGACGTTGTCGGCGTAGTCGGGGCTGACCGCGACCACCTTCGTGCCCTGGTAACGGGCCTCGGTCATGAAGTGAGCGTCCGGAGTGCGAGTGACCGGGATGTTGGAACCCCACATGATCAGGTAGCGGGAATTCCACCAGTCGGCGGCCTCCGGCACGTCCGTCTGGTCGCCCCACACCTGAGGGGAGGCGATCGGCAGGTCGGCGTACCAGTCGTAGAAGGACAGCAGCGTGCCGCCGATCATCGACAGGAACCGCGTGCCGGCCGCGAACGACGCCATCGACATGGCCGGGATCGGCGAGAACCCCACCACCCGGTCGGGGCCGTACTGCTTGACCGTGTGCACGTGCGCCGCGGCCATCAGTTCCAGGACCTCGTCCCAGTCGGAGCGGACGAACCCGCCCTTGCCGCGCGCCCGCTTGTACGCCCGCGCCCGCTCCGGGTCGCCGGTCAGCTCCGCCCACGCCAGCACCGGGTCGCCCAGCCTGGCCTTGGCCTCGCGCCACATCTCCAGCAGCACGCCCCGCACGTACGGGTAGCGCACCCGCGAGGGGGAGTAGGTGTACCAGGAGAAGGACGCGCCGCGGGGGCAGCCGCGCGGCTCGTACTCGGGTGACTCGGGGCCGACCGACGGGTAGTCGGTCGCCTGGTGCTCCCACGTGATCAGCCCGTCCTTGACGAACACCTGCCACGAGCACGATCCCGTGCAGTTCACGCCATGCGTCGAGCGCACCACCTTGTCGTGCGCCCACCGGTCCCGGTAGAAGCGATCCCAGCCGCTGGGGTTGATCTGGTGCAGGGTGCGGCCGTCGGCCGACACCTCCGATCTGGTGAAGAACGCACGGGCGGCGAGCAACGGCCCCATGCCGGGGGTGGAGTCGATATCAGTCACAGATCTTCCTCGCCCCAGGGGTAACAGCGGACATAGATCAAGATTCGGGCTTGCCACCTGGCCACGGCAGGGACCCAAGTCCTTCGCCGCCGACCCGATGGACCATTAGTCGGCCCCCAGCCACAGGTCCGGGCCGAAGACCTCGTAGCGGATGTCGCGGGCCGCCACTCCGGCCCGCATCAGCCGGGCGCGCACGTCACGCATGAACGGCATCGGACCGCATAGATAGGCGACCGCGCCGTCAGGGATCTCGATCCCGTCCAGGTCCATCAGGCCGGCGCGGTCGGGGGCGACCGCGCCGCTCTCGTACCAGAAGATCCGCTCGGCGGCCGGACGCAGCATGTCCTCGCGCAACGCGTGCTCGGCCGGCGAGCGGTCGGCGTGCAGCACCAGGACGCGGCGGCGAGAGCCGGTGGCGACCAGGTGGTCGAGCATCGCCACCATGGGCGTGCAACCGATGCCCGCCGACACCAGCACCAGCGGCGCGTCTCCGTCCTCCAGAGTCACATCGCCGAACGGCGCCGACAGGGTGAGCTCGTCACCCGGCCGCACGGTGGCGTGCAGCAGCGTGGACACCTCGCCGGCGGGGTCGCCGTCCACGCGCTTGACCGTGATCCTGCGCAGCCTGTCCTCACCCGCGTTCGACAGCGTGTACTGGCGCAGCTGGTGCACGCCGTCGGGCATGCGGACGCGGACGCTGACGTACTGACCGGGGCGCGCGGGCGGGACCGGGGCGTCGTCGGCCGGGCGCAGCAGGAACGAGACCGCGTCCGGGGTCTCGTCCCGGCGGGCGACGACCCGCCACCGCCGCCACGTGTCGCCGTCGCACGCGCCGGCCTCGGCGTAGATGCGGGCCTCCAGCGCGATGAGCGCGCCGGCCATCAGCCAGTACACCTCGTCCCAGGCGGCGGCGACCTCCGCGGTGACGGCCTCGCCCAGCACCTCGGCGATGGCGCTGAACAGGTACTTATGAACGATCACGTACTGGTCGTCGGTGACGCCCACGGCGGTGTGCTTGTGGGCGATGCGGGCGAGCAGGGCGTCGGGCCGCTCGTCGGGATGGTCCAGGAGCATGGTGGCGAACGAGGCGATGGAGCCGGCCAGTGCCCTGCGCTGCTCGCCGCTGGCCTGGTTGCCGCGGTTGAACAGGCCGTCGAGCAGCTCCGGCCGCTCGCTGAACATCGTCTCGTAGAACCGCGTGGTGATGGCGTCGAGCGAGGCGCCGACGACCGGCAGCGTGGCACGGACGATCGCGGCTGATTCCGCGGACAGCATGAAGCCTCCAAAGAACACGGTGAAGGGAATCCGCGACTGCGGCCCGACCCAGGCTAGAAGGACTCGGCAGGCCGTTCACCGGGGCGAACGTCCGCACTTACAGGGCCGAAAGTCCCTAACACGTCACAAGATCCTCTCCGGTCGGGACTTTGGTCCCTACCGGGTCCGGCCACGGGCCGGATAGCGTTGAGGAACAATTCGTGTGCGTGAGGCGCGCTACCGGTTGCAGGCCGATCGGTGGGAAGACGGGACTTTCGCCCCTGCCGCAGACGGGACTCGACCAGGGATTCTGAAGAGTATGCAGCTCGATTCGTTCGGACTTCAGGTGCTCACTCGCGATGAGTGCCTCGACCTGCTGTCTGCGGCACCGATTGGGCGGATCGTGTTCACCGATCGCGCCCTGCCGGCCGTCCAGCCGGTGAACTTCTACCTCAACGGCCAGGCCATCGTGATCCGTACCGCGATCGGGTCGAAGCTGGCCGCCGCCACCCGGCGTGCCGTGGTGGCCTTCGAAGCCGACGAGTTCGATCCCGAGCTTCGCACCGGTTGGTCGGTCACCGCGGTGGGGCAGGCGCGGGAGGTGACCGATCCCGCCGAGATCGACCGGCTGGCGACGCTGCCGCTGACGACCTGGGCGCCGGGCAGCCGGGACCACTACATCGTGGTCAATGCCGAGCAGATCTCCGGCCGTCGCATCACAGAGGCACACTCCAACGGAGCCGCGACCCCGCAACCCGCGCAGGGATGACGCTCGCCGTGAACTTCCGAGCCTGGGCGTTGCTCGGCCCGCTCACTCGTGGCCAGGCCTGTGCTTGAGCACCGCGACCGGACCTGGTGACGCAGGCGTGCCCCTCTTCGCTCACGTCCTAGGTGTATTGACCTGAGAGGTTGGGATCACACCTTCCGTATTTCGGCCCGTGGGCGGTTGTCGGCCGGGTAGAAGGCTGGGATGACGCGGCCTGAACTGACGAATGGTGAGTGGAAGTTGACGGCTGCGTTCCTGCCGATCGGACGGTTCGGCCCGTACCCGGACCCGCTCGCGGCCCCGGGCGTCGCGTCTATGCCCGGCTCACAGGCCGGCTCGTCCACCCTGTCCGCCTCTGATGGGGGTGAACCGAGAGTGTCATGCTCTTCCGTTGGCGGCGCACCAGCCCGCCCACGTGGTGGCACCCCTGCCCAGTTGCTTGTTGTAGAAGGAGGTCCAGGAGTTCTCGCTCGGGCCGGGCGCGGTGGGAGCGGTCTTGAAGAGCGGATAGGCGGCGTCGACCTCGGCGCGCAGCCACGGCTCAAGGTCGAGGTAGGACTGCAGCGACCAGCTGCGGGCGTGGTAGGTGAGCTGCCCGCGGACGTCGGTCTCCGGCAGGCACATGAACGGCGCCCACGGACTCGTCCTGGACCAGCTGATCTTGGTCTTCATCGCGCCCTTGGGAACGGTGCCCGCGATCGTGCGGGCCGTGACCTCGCGGGTGTCGACGGAGAAGTCGAACATCTCCTGGGCCGCGTAGACGCCGTTCACCAGTCCGAACGGCTCGCCCAACGTGAGCTTGAAGTCCGTGCGAACCGGGATGTCGCTGGTCCACACGGTCTCGTCGTGCATCCGCCGCAGGGGCGGGCCGACGTAGGAGGAGGTGACGTTGAACGGGCCGAAGTTCACCGCGTCGTTGTTGATGGGGACGACGGGGTAGGTGCGGAGGTCGATCGGATTCTTCCACTCCCGCAGGATCCTCGTGGGGTCGGCGGGGTCGGTGTAGAAGACGATCTCGCGGGAGAGCTGGTAGAGCTGCGTGGTGCCGGGTACCCGATACAGCCGTCGGATGTTGTAGCCCTCGATGTTGAACAGTTTCTGGCCGTGGCGCAGCCGCGGGTCGTAAGCGTTGCCCTCGATGTTGGCGTAAACGGCTCCCGAAATCCGGAAGACCATGTCCCGCCCATCCGGACGCCCATTGGTCTGCAATGACAGTAGCCCGCTTTTGTCGGTGACCGTCCTGTAAACCGGACCCGGATATGTCGGATCAGCCGGCTCCTGGTCCGCCGCCGCGCCGGGAACGGCGACGCACACGAACAGCGCGGCGAGGGCCGCGGACATGGTCAAACCACGACGCTTGAACAAGAGTGCTCCTGCGATGCTGAGGGGTGACGAGGACCATTCTGATCATTTCAGCTGACGAGACCCGGCCTCGACCAGACCTGTCGTGTACCGGCGAAGCCGTCACCAGGCACATGGGGAACGTTGTTCCTGGTAAGGAGCCCTTCAGGGGGTTTCTTTCGGGTATTTCGCGATTTTCGGAGCGTAGTCGTTCGCGTGCGGTACATATTGGCCGGAGCTTGAGGATCAGAAGGGCCGACCCCCGGCGTGCAACGGCGGACGTCCCCATGGGTCGAAGCGGCCCGAGGGCCTGGAACGGGCCGACGGCCTCGTTGACGACCCGGCCCGATCCCGACCCGGCCCGATCAGGCCACGGGATGTGGCGCGGTGCGGGACTGGGCGGCCATCAGGTGGTCGATGAGCGCCAGCAGCACGTCGCGGCCCGCCGCTCGGTCGCGGGCGTCGCAGAGCACCAGCGGCACCTGCGGATCGAGATCGAGTGCCCTGCGGATCTCCTCCCGTGTCCGATCCCTGACGCCGTGGAAGCAGTTGACGCCGACGACGAAGGGGATGCCGCGGCTCTCGAAGAAGTCGATCGACGCGAAGCTCACATCCAGCCGGCGGGTGTCGACCAGGACGACCGCGCCCATCGCTCCGTTGACAAGGTCGTTCCACATGAACCAGAAGCGTTCCTGCCCGGGGGTGCCGAACAGGTAGAGAACGAGTTCGCGGTTGATGGTGATGCGCCCGAAGTCCAGCGCGACGGTAGTGGTGGACTTACCGCTCACCCCTTCCAGATCGTCCACGCCGACGCTGGCATGGGTCAGGTACTCCTCGGTGCGTAGGGGGGCGACTTCGCTCACCGCGCCGACCAGGGTCGTCTTCCCGACGCCGAAACCACCGGCGATAAGGATCTTCACTGCCAGGGGAGCGGCGTCCCCGTGGTCAGAGATTGCGTAATCCATCCCTCACCGCCTCAAGGATTGTCATACCGGGAAAGCCGCCTGCCTGTGCGAAGGCCAGCGGTGGCCGGGCCCGCATCTGACCCGCCTCGATCAGATCGCCGATGAGGATCTTGGTCACTGACACCGGGAGATTCAGCGCGGAGGCGACTTCGGCCACCGCCATGGGCCGCTTGCACACGGCGAGGATGGTGCGGTGCTCCGGCTGCATTCTCCGCAGGCCGTGTCCGGTCTCCGAAGAGTCCGCGGAAATCGCCGTCACCAGGGTGATCAACGTTAGGTCGTCCCGCTCGGGGGCGGTTCGTCCGCCGGTGATCGTATAGGGACGGACAAGGGGCTCGTCGGCGTCATCATCGTCGAAGCCCTCCGTCCAGTGCTTCATCCGTGTCTCCCCGCGTCGTCGGCCTGCGGGGTACGCGCGTCGGTTCCCAGCTTCTGGCCGACCTGCTGGACCAGGGTGTGCATCGCGACGCTCATCAGTTCGGCGTCGACCTCCTGGGACGCGACCACGGCCAGATGGGTGCCGCGGCCCGCGGCTGTGACGAACAGCCACAGGTCGGCCATCTCGATGATGACCTGGTGGACAGGTCCGCCGCTGAAGAGCTGCCCGACACCACGAGCCAGGCTCTGCTGACCGGTGGCGATCGCAGCGAGGCGTTCGGCGTCCGAGCGTTCGATGGTCTGGGACCGGCTGATCACCAGGCCGTCGTCGGACAGCACGATGGCGTGCCGGGTGCCCGCGACCTGATCGACCAGGCCGTCCAAGAGCCAGTCCAGGTCTGTGTCGGTGGCGGTGGTTCGCTGCGTCATCTTCGATCTTCCGTCGTAGGAGAACTGGGCTCGGGGGATCCATCCGGCCGGGGCTGGAGGGCGTCGTCACCGGTCCGGCGCCTGCGGGACTGCCTCTGGAACGCGCCGATCGTGGCACTGGATCGGCCGGGCCGGTCGCGTACGGCCCAGATCTCCTGGTCGGTCCGCTCATCCCTGTCCTCGGGGACTTTGAGCTCGGTGACCAGGTTGGCCTGGCGCACCCGCTGGGGCAGCGGATCGTGGCCGGACGGCGGGGGTGCGGCGTCCCGATCCGGTGATCCGGCGGTGGGTGCCGTCACGTACGCCATCGCGCGTCCTCTGGAGCGAGTCGGCAACTGCGCGTCCTCGTGGGGCGGGCGGGGATCGGCCGTACCTGCCTGCGGGCGGGGCTGCGGACCGGTGGGGTCCCGGGGGACCTCCTCGGGGCGCGCGGCCGGCCCGGTCACCGCGCGGGGGCGGTCCACCACCAGCGGTTCCGGGAGCAGCACGATGACACGGGTGCCGCCGAAGGCCGACGGCCGCAGCTCCACCTGGAGGCCCAGGCTCGCGGAGAGCCGAGCGACCACGTACAGGCCGAGACGCACGTCGTCGGCGTGGGTCATCACATCGAGCTGCGGCGGCGACTGCATCAGGGCGTTGGCGGCGGCGTACTGCTCGGGCTCCATGCCCAGGCCGCGGTCCTCGATCTCCACGGCGAGGCCCCGGCTGACCGGTGCGGCCCGCACCTCGACGGGGGTCAGCGGCTTGGAGAAGGCGGTGGCGTTCTCCATCAGTTCCGCCAGGACGTGGATCAGCGATCCCACCGCGCGCTCGGCTATCCAGGGGTCACCCTCGACATCGATCGAGATCCGTCGGTAGTCCTGGACCTCGCCTTGCGCGGAGCGCAGTACATCGAGCAGGCGTACCGGCTTGCGCCATCGGCGCTGCGGCTGGCCGCCGCCGAGGATCACCAGGTTCTCCTCGTAGCGGCGCAGCCGAGCGGTGAGGTGGTCCAGGTCGAACAGACCCTCCAGGACCTCGGGGTCCTCGTGCCGGCGTTCCAGTTCGTCCAGCTTCTTCAGCTGAAGGCCGATGAGGATCTGGGTACGGCGGGCGATGCGCTGGAGCATGCGTTGGAAGCCGCGGTGTTGTTCGGCCTGCCGCACGGCGGTGAGGACAGCGCTACGGCTGGCCAGGTTGAGGGCCTGTCCGAGCTCGCCGAGTTCGTCGGGCGTGGGCTCGACCATGTGGACTTCCGCGTCCACGTCGACGTCCTCGCCGCGCTCCAGCCGGGTGACCACATCGGGCAGCCGCTCCTGGAGTTCCAGGGCATCCTCGCGCAGGCGGAGGATGCGCCGGCGAAGAATGGCGGTGAGGCGCCAGCTGATGACGATGACCAGGCCCAGGGCGAGCAGGCTCACGCTGGTGACACTGATGAAGATCACGAAGAGCTGGTCGGTGTGGCTGTCGCCGATCTTGCCGACGTTTTCGAGCCGGAGGCTGAGAATCTGCAGCAGTTGCGCGTTGACCGTGTCCACCGAAGAGCGCCATGCGGAGCCGACCTCGCGCAGTGTCACCCGGTTGCTCTCGGCGCTGGTCCCGGGGGCGACCAGCCGCCCCTCCAGAGCGGTCATGGTCTCCCACGCCTTGCTGGTCGTCAGCGTCGCGTACCGGCTCTCGTCGCCGACGAGACTGGGGATCACCCGGGACCGCAGGAGGTGCTTCCTGGTGCCGATGGCGTCGGTGACAAGGCCGTACTCGTCCCTCGTCAGGCGCCCCGTCTCCCAGCCACGGGCCAGAACGGCGTCTTCGCGGCCGATCATGTCGACGACCCAGAAGATGTCGACCAGTGTCTGCGCCTTGGTGCTCACCTCGCTGTGATCGGTTTGGCTCAGGGCGGTGAACACGCCGAGGTCCGACTCCAGGACGCCGCTGTAGTAGTCGAACGCCTTCTGATCACTGGACCAACCGGCGTCCACCGCCTGGCGCTGCTGGTCGAGGAGGCCCAGGCCGCGTTCGGTCCGGGCGATGGCGTCGGTGAGCCCCTCCTGTGCGTCGGTGGTGTCCAGGAGCGCCAGCGAACGGAAGGCGCTCACGACCCGGTCGGTCTCCGCGCGCTGCTTGGCGAGCTTGTCGCGGGAGGTGCCACCGGGGTTGGCCCGCGCCTCCGCGGTGAGCCGCCGCTCCTGGTCAAGGCTGAAGAACAGGTCGGCCGCAGGTATGCCGACGGTATCGGTGGCCAGACCCATCTGGGCCTTCTCCACCTGCCACTGAGTGGCCAGCTGGTACATGCCCGACCCCAGCAGCGGGGCGAAGGTCATGATCGGCACGAACGCGACAATGATCAGCACGGTACGCAACGGCAGCCGGCGGGCACCGGCCAGTCGCCGTGGCCGGTCGCCGCCTGACCCCGATGACCCACTCTCGTCGCCCACGGTTCCCGTTCTTCGTCGCCCGACCCTGCCCAACCCAGCCACGTACAGGACACTCTCCTCACCGATCGGTGCGCCCCTGACGAAAATCGCCACAGTAGGCGATTGATCGCCCGATAGTAGCCATACGGCAGTTGAGGCCGAAACCCCCCGCTTCGCCCGGCTGCGGGGCGCTGTCGCACGCCCTCGTTCGCGCGGACGGGCTGATCGCGTACCCGACGGACTCGTGCTTCGCACTCGGATGCCGGCCGGGCAGTCAGGACTCGTGCTTCGCACTCGGATGCCGGCCGGGCAGTCAGGAGGGCGCGGCCATCGCCTGGAGTCGGACACCTGCGACGGCCGGCCGCCGTCGGGCGAGATTCTCCGGATACCACGCGAGTCACACGCCGCGACCGCCTCGGCGGACTGATCGATGAATGCGCTCAGCTCGCATGGTGACGCGGATTTCGGCACCGACGGGTTCGCCTGCGGTGGAGAGCGCCTTCACGGCTTCCGCCAGTAGCCCTGCCGACGAAGCTCCGATCTCCCGTTGGCGCGGTGCGAGCCGGGATCGCGCCGCAATTCACAATTCACAATCCCTGGGAAACGGTGAGGGCGCCCTTGCCGGAGGCGGGCGTCGGATTGACCCCTATTCCGTTGCGCGGGCACCCGGAAACAACCCATAGAAATGCGAAGGGCACCCCCTTTCCCGACCCCTGATAAACCCTCGACGCCTTGGCCGTATTTTGCGCGTCCGCTACAACCGAAACGTCAGTCGGGTTTCAGGAGAACCTCGGGACCCGTGTTTTCACCATGAGGAGGACCCATGGCACCGTACGCGGCCCCGGAGACGGCCGACGTCTTCGATCTCGACGCCCAGATCGAGACCGTTCCCATGCAGGAGGCCGCCTGGCCCACGTCGTCCTGCATCTGTCCGTCGGCGTTCCCCAGCACCTGCGCCTCGCGCTGCTGCTGATCAGGACGCGCCGACCACTCATGCTGATCAACCCGTGAGGATGTGGGCCTGAACGGGATTCAGGCCCACATCGGACAGGAGACGACAGGTGACCCCCTTCCGCCCGGCCAAGACGGCCCTGCTGCGTTCACCGGTCCGTGGCGCCGAGGACCGCCTGACCGACCAGGCCCACGCGGGGGAACTCGACCGCGCCGCATGCGTGCGCCTCCTGCGCAGGGCGGCCGGTGACGATCTCCTGATGGAGGCACTGAAGGTGGCGAGTCCGTCCCTGGCGGGACTCGTCGCAGACCCGCACGGCAGGAAGACCGCCCAACTGCGCCGGGCCGCGCTGGCGGTGATCCGCTACGAGCTTCGCATGCGCTCGCGCCCCACCCCCTTCGGCCTGTTCGCCGGGGTGGCCACGGCCAGATTCGGTCCCGCGGCCAAGGTCTCGTGGAGCGAGCCGGGCACGACCAGGACCAGGGTGGATCTCAGCTGGCTGCTCCATCTCGTCGCCGCTCTCCAGTCCGACCGCGAGGTGCTGGCCCAGCTCGCTGTCCGCACCCACACCGGGCTGACCTTCAGCGGCGGGCGCGTCTTCATGACGCAGCACACCAACGCCGGGCTGACCGCGGGCCAGGAGGCCAGGAGCGAGCTGTCGATCAGGGACACCAGCGCGGTGCGCGCCGCCTTCGAGCTCGCCGAGGACGGCGTCCACACCGGCGAACTGCTCGCCGAGCTCGGCCGCCGGTACCCGCAGGCCGATCCCGAGGCGATCGGGTCGATGGTCTCCTCCCTGGTCGACCAGGAGTTCCTCATCACCGGGCTGCGCCCGTGCCTCGACGACACGGACCCGCTGAACCACGTGATCGGCGTGCTGGCGGGTCTCCACCGGCCTCCCGCGATGCTGCCGCGCCTGCGCGAGATCGCCGCGGCACGCGAGGCGTACGACCGCTGCCTGCTGGACCGGCGCTCAGCCGCCCTGGAGGTGCTCCAGGAGCGGATGAGGGCGCTGCACCGCTCAGACCACCTTCTCCACGTCGATCTGCGGCTCGGTGCCGACGTTCACCTCCCCGAGGAGGTGGCCGCCGAGGCCGCGCGCGCCGCCGGGGTGCTGTGGCGCCTGCTGACGCCCCGGCTGGCTCCTTCACCGCTGCGTGAGTATCACGAGGAGTTCGTCGAGCGGTACGGAACCGAGCGGCTGGTGCCGGTCCGCGACCTGCTGAACGAGGGCACCGGGCTGGGCCCGCCCGCCGGATACGACTGCCCGGCGGGGCCGCGCCCGGCCCCCGCGTACCGCGGAGAGCGACGTGAGTCAGATCGCCTGCTGGCCCGCCTGGTGGCCGAGGCCGTCCGTGACCGGGCATCGGAGATCGTCCTCGACGAGGAGCTCGTCGCACGCATCGAGCCGGAACCGCCGGACCCGTCGACCGTGCCCAGGTCGGTCGAGCTGTACCTGTCCCTGGTCGCGGCGTCGGTCGACGACCTCGCCGACGGCCGGTTCCGCCTGTCGGTCGGGCCGAACCCCGGCTCCCCCGAGGCCGGCGCCACTTTCGGACGGTTCGCCGGGCTGGTGGCCGTGGACGAGATCGCGGCCGAGTGCCGGGCGGCCGATACCGGAGAGCTGCGGCTCAACGTCGCCTGCCAGCCGCGCTATCCCCGCTCCGCGAACGTCGGCCACGGACCGTCCTGGACGGGACACCGGATCTCGATCGGCGTACCGCCCGACCCGGCGGCCATCGAGATCTCCGCGGACGACCTCGCGATCGGCGCCGAGGCCGACCGGCTCTACGCGGTCCACCTGCCCACGGGCAGGCGGGTGGTGCCGACGTCCGCCACCATGCTCGACCCGGTCACCCAGGCCCCCAACCTCGCGCGATTCCTGCTCGAAGTCGGTTTCGAGGGCCGGCGGATGTGGGCGCCGTGGGACTGGATCACCGATGACCACCACCCCTACGTGCCACGCGTCCGTTACGGCCGCACGGTGCTCTCACCGGCCAAATGGCGGCTCGACGAGCTCGGCGGGCACGCGGCGGCCCCGCCCCGTGAATGGGCGAGGCTGGTGGGGGAGTGGCGCGAGCGCTGGTCGGTGCCGAGGCACATCGTCCTCACCGACTTCGATCACCGGCTCTCGCTCGACCTCGACAACCCCTGGCACCTGGAGGTGCTCCGGGACGACCTGCGCAAGAAAGACTCGCTGGTCGCCTGGGAGCCTCCCGGCGGAGCCGACCGGGTGGACGGATGGCTGCGTGACGGCGAAGGGCTGCCGCACCTGGCGGAGCTGGCGGTCCCGCTGTTCGGCGACGTACGGGAGCCCGCGCCGCCCGTCGCCGCGGTGGACAGGGCCCTGCCCTCCCGGCGACTGCACCCGCCGGGAGGGGAGTGGCTCTACCTGAAGCTGTACGGCCCGGCGCGGCATGTCGACTCCCTGCTCTGCGAGCACCTCGCCCCCCTGCTCACCGGGGCCGACCGCTGGTTCTTCGTCCGCTACCTCGACCCGGCCCCGCACCTGCGCCTGCGCCTGCGCGGTTCGCCCGCCCTGCTCTGGGGCGAGCTGCTGCCGCGCTTCCGCGCGGCGGCCGACGGCTGGCTCGACCGCCACCTCGTCGACCGCGTCGCCCTGGACACCTATGACCCCGAGTGGGAGCGCTACGGCGGCAGGGAGGCGATGGAGTGCGCCGAACGCCTCTTCCACGCCGACAGCGAGGCGGTCACGGCGCTGCTCGCCCTCGAACGGTCCAGACGCACCCGAGAAGATCTCGTCACGCTCGGGGCCGTCGTGCTCGCCTCGCTCGCCGACGCGTTCGGGCGGGAGCTCCCCGGCGGCGCGTGGGCCTTCCCCGGCAGGTTCCGTCCCCGGCGTGAGGCGTTGCTGCGCCTCGTCGATCCCGGCGGCGGCTGGCCGTACCTGGGCGAGGACCTCCTGGAGATCCTCCGCCCGCGCGCGGACGTCGCGCGTGAGTACGGCTCCCGCGTCCGCGCGCTCGGCGACGCCTCCGAGGACCGCATCCTCGCGAGCCTCCTGCACATGACCTGCAACCGCCTGTTCGGCACCGACAGGGAGCGCGAAAGAGAGGCCCACGCCCTGGCGGGGGCGTGCGTGCTCGGCAACCTCAACCGGCGCAGGCACGGATGCTGACCGTGGAGGACGTCGTCGGACAGGTGGCCGCACGGCTGGCCGATCCGGCCGGTGTGCGGCGGGGAGACCCGCTGTCCACCGGCGGCAGCGCCGGTGTGGCGCTCTTCTACGCCGAGCTGGCCCGCCACGAGGCAAGCTGGCTGCGGGCCGCGCACGCCCATCTGGCACTGGCCGCCGGGTCGCTGACCCGGGCGCCTTCGGCGGGCCTGCACCACGGCCCGGCGGCGGTGCTCGCCGCGACGCAGTCCTGCGGCGCGCTCGGCGGCCACTATCCGGGGCTTCGCCCGCGCCTGGTCCGGTGGCTCGTGGACGATCAGCACCGGCGGATAGAAGCGGAGAACGCCGGCCAGGGGCCCGGCACGAGCTGGACGGCCTACGACCTGATCAGCGGGCTCACCGGCACCGGCAGGCTCCTGCTCACGGCGGTCACCGAGGGCGGGCGCGAGGAGCGCGAGACCGCCCTGCCCGCCCTGCGCGCCACCCTCGACTACCTCGTCGGCCTGGCCGGGACCGTCCGCGTCGACGGGCACGACGTCCCCGGCTGGTGGGTGCCGCCGGAGCGGCAACCGACGGAGTTCGACCGCAGGACCTTCCCCCGCGGCGACTTCAACCTGGGCCTCGCCCACGGCATCCCGGGACCGCTGGCCCTGCTCGCACTCTGCGCCGAGCATGACATCCGCGTGGAAGGGCACGACACGGCCATGCACCGCATCGGGAGCTGGATCACCGGCTGGGCGGTGCACGGCCAGGACGGCCCCTACTGGCAGCTCAGGATCCCGTTCGACGACGAGGTCGCCGGGACCGCCCCGCGGCAGGACACCATCGCCGCGTGGTGTTACGGGACGCCCGGCATCGCGTTCAGCCTGCTGCGCGCGAGCGAGGTCTTGACGATCCCCGAGTGGCGGCGGCTCGCCCTCGACGCCCTCCACGCCGTCCGGCCGGGCTCCTACGGGCCCACCGTCTGCCACGGCGGCTCCGGGCTGCTGCAGGTGTTCGTCCGCGCCGGTCAGGCGACCGCGGACCAGCGGCTCCTGGACCGTGCGGCGGAGCTGGGACGCCAGGTCATGGACGCGGCCGACCCCGAGGCGCCCTTCGTGTTCCGCCACCTGCAGCCCGAGTCCGACGGTACGGGCTGGATCTCGGACGGGCGCCTTGAGGAGGTGGACACCGCCGGAATCATCGAGGGCGCGGCCGGCGTGGCCGCCTCCCTGCTGTCCCTGCTGCCGGGAGGCGATCCGTACTGGGATCGCGTCCTGATGCTGTCCTGAACGGAGATCTCATGACCAACGCGATCCCGAGGATCGAACTCCCCCGCGGGCGGCTGCTCATCGTGGGCACGGGAGCCTTTGAGGTGATCATGTTGCCGCACTGGGTGATGCTGCTGCAGAAGTGGTACGGCTGGTCGATCCGGGTGTGCCTCACCCACGCGGCCGACGAGCTGGTCTCACGGCAGGCGATCGCCGCCGTCACCGGGACCCCGGTCGCCGGGCCGAAGTGGCCCACCGAACTCGGCGGCGTCCCCCACCAGGAACTGGCCGAGTGGGCCGACCTCGTCTTCGTCTTCCCGGCGACCACGAACTTCGTGGCCAAGTGCGCTCTCGGCATCGCCGACAGCCTCGCCCTGAACACCGTGATCAACGCCGAGGTCCCCGTCGTGTTCGCGCCGGCGATCCCCGCCGCCGCGCTGCGGCGCCCCGCCGTCCAGCGCAACCTCAAGACGCTCGAACAGGAGGGCTACCACGTCGTCCCGGGGCAGCCCGGTCTGGAGGTGCACAACCGCCAGGAGGGGGTCGGCCTGACCTCCGACATCGGAGGCGCCCTCCTGCTGACCGCCAAGCTCCTGGGACCCAGGCCCGAAGGGGCGTGAGCCCGTCTCAGGACCGCTGGAGGCTCTCACCGATCGGCGCGGACGCGCCGGCAGCCACCATGGTCATGCGGATCTCCATGACGGACGCCCTCCGCTCACGCGGGCGAAGACGAAGAGGTCAGGACTGATGGGCCAGGTGCCGGCCGGCCCAGTCGGCCAGGGCCTGGGCGCAGTCGGCCACCGACTCGCGCCAGCTCCTCGCCGCGCCTTCACCCGCGTCGTCACTGACGTGCTTGACGATGCGAAACGGGACGCCGGCCTGGGCCGCGGCCGTTGCCAGGGCGTAGCCCTCCATGTCGACCAGGTGAGCATGGGCCGCGAGACGCTCGCGCGCGGCCTCGTCCGTGATGAAGGTGTCGCCGGTCGCCAGGACCGGGCCGTCGTCGGCGTTCAGCGTCAGCGCCGCTCCGTAGGTCTCGCCGGTGAGGGTGCGCAGCAGGTCGGTGTCCAGGTCGTGCTGGATCACGGTGCCGATGACGTGGGTGCCAGTCCACCCCGGGCGGAGTGCTCCCGCGGTACCCAGGTTGACGACGTGGGAGGGGCGGGGTCCATGGGCGAGGACGGCGGCCAGCGCGACCGCGGCGTTGACCTTGCCCATGCCGGTGAGCAGCACCGGTAGGTCCATGTCGAGGAACTGTGCTTCTTCCCTGACCGCGAGCACGAGCAGTGGGCGATCGGCGGTGATTTTCCCGACAAGTTCCATGGCCACACGGTAGGCCCTCGGCCCAGGCCGCCGCATCTCCCAACCGGCACATCACTCCTGTGACGCCCTCACATCAGAGCAGGCCAGGGGTATATCCGTTGGATTTCCGGCGGTCGCTACCGGGACCCCACCTTGGGGCTGGGGCCATCAAGCCGGCCGGCGACATGGAATCCCCTTCCGCTCCGATCCTGAGCAGGGCAGGAAACACTTACGGAGGTGCCGGACACCTAATGAAGCGTTCCGGCACTCTTCGTTAGGAGACACTGTGCAAGACCCACGCGTGCCCCCCGACACGCGAGATCGCTTCGAGGCGCTCTACCGCGCCTGCTATCCGGCGGTGCACCGCTACGCGCTACGCCGAACCGACTCGGCCGACGACGTCGCCGATGTGATAGCGGAGACCTTTCTCGCGGCGTGGAGGCGGCTGGATGACGTTCCGGAGGGGGCTGCCGCCCTGCCGTGGCTGTACGGCGCGGCGCGCCGCGTCCTGGCCAATCACCGGCGGGGAGAGACCCGCCGCAGCGCGCTGGCCGCGCGACTCCGCGGCGAACTGGCCATCGGCCAGGAACCGGCGCCCGTAGACCCGCGGACCGAGGCGATTCGCACCGCTTTCGCTGCTCTGGGCCCGAGCGACCGGGAGGTGCTCGCGCTGGCCTCCTGGGAAGAGCTGAGCGGCCCGGAGATCGCCAAGGTGCTGGGCTGCAGCAGCACCGCAGCCCGGCTTCGCCTGCATCGGGCCCGTAAACGACTGGCCCGGCTACTCGGCACGACGGACGAAGTTCCCGTGATGACCACGCTCGGAGGAGAAACACGATGAACAAGATCGACCGCATGGTGTCCGCCATCGACCCCGCCGCTGGATTCCCCGAGCCCTCCATGAGCCAGGGTGCCGATGACCTTCTTGAAGGGATCGTGGCTACCCCGCCCGCGCGCCGCCGGTCCTCCTGGCTGCCCGGCAGAAGCGTCCTCGAGCCGGCGCACGCCGATCGGCCCGCGGCGCTCACCGGCCCGTCGCCGATGCGCCGTCGCCTGCTGACGGGCGCGGCGGTCACGGGCATCGCCGCGGCCGCGGTGGTGGCCGTGCCGTTGGTGTCAGGCTCGCCGAGCGCGGCGTATGCGGTGGTGAAGAACTCCGACGGCACCGTTCAGGTGACGGTCAGCGAGTTCCGGGACCCAGAAGGGCTGGAGGACAGGCTCAAGAGCGAGGGGATCGTGGCCGATGTGACGTTCACCGAGGCGGGCAAGCAGTGCGCCCGTGGCCGTTTCGCCGGCGCGGACCTGGCCTATGACCCACCGAACACCCAGAACATGACCGATCAGGAACTCAAGGAGTTCAACAAGCCGGACAACTGGCGCTCGCGCGACGCCGCCGCGCCGATCAACCGGAACACCTTCGTGATCTCACCGCGTTTCATCAGGCCTGGTGAGACGCTGGTCCTGGAGTTTCGACCGGGTAACCATCCGGGAGTGGCCTGGAAGTTCAGCCCTTATCTGGCCAAGGTGGGCAGCCCGGTCGCGCCCTGCCAACTCGTGAACGCGGACTCCGACGAAGAGATCGCCAAGGAAATGGCCGGTAACTGATCGCAAGCCGGTGGGGTAAGGCCGGCTACGCGGGCGTCTGCCATACCCCACCGGTGCGGCCTGCCGATCCGGCGATGGGGCGGCGACGGATATGGCGGTGGCTGGGTTGCTCCGTTCCGTGAGGAACCGCCGTGACCTGGCCTGTCGGTAAGGCTGGCACCACCCACCTGCTCGGCCCACCGATGGCGAACGTCGGTGATCAGCTCGGCGGCGGTGGTGGTGCGGTCATGCTCTGACCGCGATGGCGAACGTCGGTGATCAGCTCGGCGGCGGTGGTGGTGCGGTCATGCTCTGACCGCGATGGCGTCGATCTCGAAGAGCATGTCCGGCAGGGCGAGGGCCGCCACTCCGGTGAGCGTTTGAGTGGGCGGCCGGTCTCCCCAGATCTCGCCGATGAGCCTGGCGATGATCGCGAGTTTGCCGGCGTCGTGATCGACGATGTGGGTGCGGAGCTGAACGACGTGGTGGTAGTTCAGGCCCGCGGCGGCCAGGGCCGTACGCAGGTTCGCGAGTGAGCGCTCGACCTGCTCGGTGAAGTCGGATGAGGTGACGTGGCCGTCGCCGTCGGAGGCGTACTGGCCGGCGATGAAGACCAGCTCCCCGGACGCGCGGGCGACGTGGCTGTAACCGAAGCCGACCGGGTCGTGCAGGCCCTGGGGGTTGATGATGGAGTGAGACATCGCAGTGGTTCCTTTCAGCGGAGCTTCTCGGCCGTGCCGACGGTCAGGGCGGTGAGCAGGGCAAGGAGGCCTGTGATCCAGAGGACGGCGGCGGTGGCGATACCGTCGACGGCCAGGCCGCCGATCAGGGCGCCGAGGGCGATGGACAGGTTGAAGGTCGCGACGAACAACGACGAGGCGGTGTCCCCGGCGTCGGGCGCGGCCTGGAGCATCCAGGTCTGCAGGCTCACGGAGACCGCGCCGTAGGCCAGGCCCCACGCGACCATCAGAATGGTTCCCGTGACCGGCCCGTGACCGGGTAGGGCGAACAGCGCCATGATGGCCGCGAGAGCGATGGCGATCATCAGGAGGGTGCCTCGCACGTGACGGGAGACCCGGGAACCTGCCACGAAGTTCCCGGTGACGCCGGCCACGCCGTAGGCCATCAGCAGCGCGCCGATCAGGCCGCTGTCAATACCGGCCGCCTCCTGCAGCACCGGGCGTACGAAGGTGTAGGCGGCGAAGTGCCCGGTGACCAACAGGGCCGTGAGGAGCACACCGGTCCGTACGCCCTTGTCGCCGCGCAACAGCGCGGGAAGCGCGGCGAAGGTGACCGCGTGCCGAGATGGCAGCGGCGGTACCAGGACCAGCAGCAAGACCATTGCGACCAGGCCGAGGACGCCGACCGTGGCGAAGGCGGTACGCCATCCGCCGAGGTCGCCGAGCAGCGTCCCGGCAGGGACGCCGACGACGGAGGCGGTGGAGACCCCGCCGAAGATGACCGCGGTGGCCCTGGCGACCTGCCGGGATGGCACGAGCCGTACGGCCAGGCCGCCCGCGATCGCCCAGAAGCCACCGACACTCACCCCGATCGCCAGCCGCGCCACCAGCACGACGGTGAAGTTCGGCGCCACGGCCCCGACCAGGTTGGCGACTGCCATGACGCCGGTCAACGAGGCCAGCAGGACCCTCCGGTCCACCCGGGCGGCGGCCACGGTGATCACGGGTGCTGAGATCGCGGCGAGCAAGCCGGGGACGGTCACCATAAGCCCGGCCGTCCCCTCCGAGACGCCCAGGTCCGAGCCGACGGGGGTGAGCAGGCCCACGGGCAACAGCTCGGAGGTCATCAGGGAGAAGATCCCCAGTGCCACCGCGAGAACCGCGAACCAGTCAGGCCGAGTGGTGTCGGTGGCGCGGGAGTGAGCCGTCGGTGAGGCGCGCATCAGAGCCTGACCAGCATCTTGCCGATGTTGGCGCCGCGCATCATGTCCAGGAAGGCCTGGGGAGCCTGCTCGATGCCCTGGGCGACGGTCGTCTCGGTGTGCAGCGAGCCGTCGGCCAGCCAGCCGGCGGCCTTGCCGATCCACTCGGGAAACAGGTGGAAGTAGGAGTTGATCAGCATGCCGCGCAGGGTGGCGTCCTTGGCCGCCAGCGTGAACAGGTTGCTCGGGCCGGCAACGGGTTCGGTGGCGTTGTAGGAGCCGATCGCGCCGACCAGCGCGATCCGGCCGCCGGAGCGCAGCGCGTCGAGGGCCGCCACCAGGTGATCGCCGCCGACGTGGTCGACGTAGACGTCGATGCCGTCGGGGGCCGCCTCGGCCAGCTGCGCGGCGATGGAGCCGGCCCGGTAGTCGATGGCGGCGTCGTAGCCGAAGTCGCTCATGAGCTTGTCGGCCTTCAGCGCTCCGCCGGCCGAGCCGATCACCTTGGCGGCGCCGAGCTTGCGGGCGAGCTGTCCGGCGACGCTGCCCACCGCCCCGGCCGCGGCCGAGACGAACACCACGTCGCCCTCTCGCACCGGGGCCACCTCGATCAGGGCCGCGTAGGCGGTCAGTCCGGTGGTGCCCAGCGCGCCCAGCCAGGCCTCGGCGGGGGCGAGGGCGGGGTCGACGACGGTCGCGGCGGCGGCCTGCAGCACCGCGTACTCGCGCCAGCCCGAAAAGTGCACGACGGTCGCGCCGACCGGGATCTCCGGCGAGCGGGAGGCCACGACCTCGCCGATCGCCGAGCCGTCCATGACCGTGTCGAGCGGGAAGGACGGCAGGTAGGAGTCGGCTTCGTCCATCCGTTCGCGCATGTAGGGGTCGACCGACATCCAGGTGTTGCGGACCAGCACCTGGCCCTCTTGCAGGGCGGGTACGTCGGTGGTGGTCAGCTCGAAGTCGGTCAGGCGGGGCTGGCCGACGGGGCGGGCGGCCAGACGGATCTCACGGGTGATGGTCATGGTGGTGCTCCTTGAGGGCGGGAGGGCGGCGGGCAGGCGCTCGGCGCAGCGATCGGGAGAGGTTCGGTGAATCGGGAGAGGTTCGGTGCAGGGGGAGGCTGACGGACTCCACTGTGCAGGTGCCCACGCACGATCGGCTGGGGGTCGGCTGGGGGTCGGCTGGTCGGTGAATCCAACCCGGACATGGGCGGGGCCACTGCAGGCCGTTCTACAACTTTCACTGAATGATCTTGTCTGGATCGGCGCTCGGTACCGTCGCGGCCTTGGCGGAGGATCGAGGCATGGAACTGTTGACCACGCTGATGGACAAGGGGCTGCGCGGGCAGTCACCGACACGACAGGAGGCGCTGGCCGTACTGGCGACCTCCGACGACGAACTGCTCGACGTGGTGGCCGCGGCCGGGAAGGTTCGGCAGAAGTGGTTCGGCCGCCGGATCAAGCTCAACTACCTCGTCAACCTGAAGTCGGGCCTGTGTCCTGAGGACTGCTCGTACTGCTCGCAGCGGCTGGGATCGAAAGCCGAGATCCTCGCCTACAGCTGGCTCAAACCGCACGAGGCCGCCGCCGCAGCAGAGGCGGGGACGAAGGGCGGCGCCAAGCGTGTGTGCCTGGTGGCCAGCGGGCGCGGCCCCACCGACCGGGACGTCGAGCGGGTCGTCGGCACCATCGAGGCGATCAAGGAACGCAGTCCCGACGTGGAGATCTGCGCCTGCCTCGGCCTGCTGTCGGAACGGCAGGCCGCGCGGTTGCGCGAGGCCGGCGTCCACGCCTACAACCACAACCTCAACACCTCCGAGGACGAGTACGGCAAAATCTGCTCCACGCACGAATTCTCCGACCGGGTGGACACCGTCCTGCGTTCACGCGGGGCGGGCATGTCGGCCTGCTCTGGCCTGATCACCGGGATGGGGGAGAGCGACGCCGACCTGGTGGACGTGGTCTTCGCGCTGCGAGAGCTCGATGTGGACTCGGTGCCGGTGAACTTCCTGATCCCCTTCCAGGGGACCCCGCTGTCGCAGACGTGGGAGCTCACCCCGCAGCGGTGCCTGCGGATCCTGGCGATGGTGCGATTCGTCTGCCCGGACGTGGAGGTCCGCCTCGCCGGGGGCAGGGAGATCCACCTGCGCAGCTTGCAGCCTTTGGCCCTGCACATCGTCAACTCGATCTTCCTCGGCGATTACCTGACCAGCGAGGGGCAGCCGGGTAGTGTCGACCTGGAGATGATCAAGGACGCCGGCTTCGTGGTGGAAGAGCCCGGGTCCGCTACGCTGCCCGAGCACCGCGGCGCAGCCGCGCCCGTCCAGCCCGAGCATCGCGGAGACGCGCCGGCCGCCCAGCCCGCACGTACCGACCTGGTGGCGCTGCGCCGTCGCGGCGCCGGTACCGACCTTGCGCCCAATGCCTGACCCGCGGCGCTTGCTGGAGCTGGACCGGGCCCACGTGTGGCATCCGTACGCGCCGATGCCGGGCCGCGAAGTCCCGCTGCTGGTGGAATCGGCCTCCGGGGTACGGCTGCGCCTGGCAGATCCGGTCGAGGGCCAAGTGGAGCTGGTGGACGCGATGTCCTCCTGGTGGGCCGCCATCCACGGGTACGGGCACCCCGTACTGGACGCCGCGGTACGCGACCAGCTGAGCCGGATGAGCCACGTGATGTTCGGCGGACTCACCCACGAGCCCGCGATCCGCCTCGCCACGCGCCTCGCCGAGATCGCCCCAGAGCCGCTGGAGCACGTTTTCCTCGTCGACTCGGGGTCGGTCGCGGTCGAGGTCGCGGTCAAGATGTGCCTGCAGTACTGGCGGTCGCTCGGCCACCCGGGCAAACACCGCCTGCTGACCTGGCGTGGCGGATATCACGGTGACACCTTCCAGCCGATGTCCGTGTGTGACCCCGAGGGAGGCATGCACTCCTTGTGGACCGGTGCGCTGCCGCAGCAGGTCTTCGCCGACGCACCGCCCGCAGGCTTCGACGCCGGACCCGATCCCGCCTACACCGCGCACCTGGCCGGGCTGATCGAACAGCACGCGCACGAGGTGGCGGCCGTCATCGTCGAGCCGGTGGTACAGAACGCGGGCGGCATGCGCTTCCTCTCTCCCGGCTACCTGCGGGTGCTGCGCGAGCTGTGCGACGCGCACGGGGTCCTGCTCGTGTTCGACGAGATCGCCACCGGCTTCGGCAGGACCGGCGCGCTGTTCGCCGCGGACCACGCGGGCGTCACACCGGACGTGATGTGCGTGGGCAAGGCGCTCACCGGCGGCTATCTCAGCATGGCGGCCACCCTATGCACGCCCCAGGTGGCGCACGGCATCGGCCGCGGTGACTTCCCTGTGCTCGCCCACGGCCCCACTTTCATGGGAAACCCGCTCGCCGCCGCCGTCGCGGTCGCCTCACTCGACCTCCTGGCGGACGGGGCGTGGGAGGACCAGGTCAAACGCATCGAGACGGGATTGCGGTCCGGGCTGGCCCGCGCGCGCGGGCTGAACGGGGTGCGCGACGTCCGCGTACTCGGCGCCATCGGCGTCGTCCAGCTCGACCACGAAGTCGACAAGGTCGCCGCCACCCGTGCCGCCGCACGACACGGCGTGTGGATACGCCCCTTCAGGGATCTCGTTTACACCATGCCGCCCTATGTCGTCGACGACGCCGACCTCGGCCGCATCACCACCGCGATCGTCGCGGCGACTGCGGCCGGCTGACACTCCAGGGAGACTTCTTCATGCACGCGCTGATCATCACCGGCACCGGCACCGAGATCGGCAAGACCGTCGTCACCGCCGCAATCGCGTCCCTGGCGGCCGCGGCGGGCCGCCGTGTCGCCGTACTGAAACCGGCTCAAGCCGGTCTGGTTCCCGGCGAACTCTGTGATGTGGAGGAGGTCGCCCGCCTGGCCGGCCCCGTCACCCGCAGTGAACTGGCCCGATACCCCGAACCGCTCGCACCGGCCACCGGCGCCCGTAGAAGCGGTCTCCCACCGGTCCGCCCCCGTCGAGCCGCAGAAGAGGCCGCCCGGCTCGCGGAAGGCCACGACCTCGTCCTGATCGAAGGCGCGGGCGGCCTCCTCGTACGCTACGACCCAGAAGGCGGCACCATCGCCGACGTCCCCGTTGCGCTGCGCGGCCTCGGCGTGGACGTCTCCGTCCTGATCGTCACCACCGCCGGACTGGGCACCCTCAACACCACGGCGCTGACCGCCGAAGCGCTGCACGCCCGCCGTCTCCCCCTGCACGGCCTGGTCATCGGCAACTGGCCCGCCACCCCGGATCTGGCCACCCGCTGCAACCTGACCGACCTACCGGCCGTCGCGAACGCCCCCTCCTGGGGGCACTACCGGAAGGCTGTGCAAAACACGATCGGAAAGCGTTCCTCTCCATAGCCCGCGCCTCCCTCGCCCCGGAACTCGGCGGCAACTGGAGCCACCCCGCATTCCTTGCCCGACATCCCGAAGCCAGTCGAATGTGACCCGAATTCGCCGACGCCGACCGAATCAGACAGGCGTGGCGACCGATGCCGGTTACCGGATCTTCAACACCGTGCACGCCGAACCACCAACGCCGGCGGCCAGGGCGACGGCAACGGCCCTGTGGAGGTCGCGAACGCCGGCAACACCACGCAGGTGCACGCGACGGGCACCGATACCACCGGTCGTAGTTCGCGCGGACAGTCGTAGTTCGCGCGAACGGGCGTCGTCGACGGTGTCCGTGACCGCCGCCGGGGTGGGCCCGGTGAACACCCGCGTCGTCCCCCAGGCGGGCGCTCCGACCTGAACGCTCGGCTCCGAAACGCCGGGTTCTGAAATGCTCGGCGGTGAGCGGGACACGTGGAGGGTGTCAGACCGAGACACGACGCTACAGCGTCCCCGAAAAGGAGAGGGCCGTTGGGGTCTCCCGACATGAGAAGACACCGCTTCGAGGAGATTCACCGGCGGACGCGCCGGTGACCAGCGCGCGACGTCCCAGGACCGACCCCAACCGGCGTACCGCCTGCAGCGCGGACACCCCCGCCACGGGCAGCGCGCTCGCCGCGCCGAGGTCCACGCTCTCCGGTACGACGGCGAGGTTCTCGGTGTCGACCGCACGGAGCCGGGCCCAGGCCCCGGACCAGCCGAAGGTCACCACCCGGGAGCCCACGGCGGGGCCGGAACCGACAATCGCTGGTGGGAGCAGGAGGAGTCCATCTACGGCGGTACGACCCGCACCAGCCTGGATGTTCAACGGATCTGGTATCCGTCGGCCGGGTTCCACGAGAAGGCCGGCCTGCTCGTCGGATACCCGGTCAAGGACGGCGCCCGGTCACTGGGAGCCCTGTCACCGCAGGAACGGCTCGTGTGCGCGGTCGACGTGGGCGGCAAGATCCACGGTGAGAACTTCGCCACCGGTATCACGAGCTCCTTCTCCGTCCTCCGTCGCCTGGCAGTCCATCCCCTATATCGAGGGAGGTTGGGTCATTTGGCCGTCGTACTCCAGCGGAGAGTATGAGTTGTTGTGCCAGCCGGCCGGGCGCGTCCACTTCGCCGGGGACTGGCTCAGCCATCTGACCGTCTGGCAGGCCGGCGCTTTCGAATCCGCCCGATGGGCCGTGACATCCATTCATCGACGAAGTCTGAGCGCCTGAGGCGCCTTTCTCCAGGAGATCCGGCTGTGAAAGAAACAACGACCCCATCCCGACGCGTTCTCGTCCTGGACTCCGCCCCCGATCGGTTCGTCCACGACGAACTGACCCCGCTGCTGGCGGCGGGCACTGAGGTGACGCTTAACCTGTGGCGTCTGGAGGGTCGCGGATCGGTGACGGAGGCGTACGGCGGCCGGGTTAACTTCATCGATCTCAACGGCTTCGACGAGGCCGAGGTCATCGCTGCGGTGATCAGCGGCGGCGTGGGCTACGACGTCATCAAGTCGAGGGCCAATGTTCCGATCTCTGCGACGCTGATTCAAGCGGCGACAGACCCCGCGCTGATGCACCGGCTCAGCGTGATCGGCCAGGTAGGGGCTGGGACGAACAACATCGACCTCCAGGCCGCACGGGTCTGCGGCGTCACGGTCACCCACACGCCCGGCGCGAATGCGACGGCCGTCGCGGAACACGCCCTTGCGATGATCCTAACGATCACCAAGAACATCATCAGAAGTAACGCGGCGGCCCATCGCGGCCAATGGCGGGACAGTCCGATGGTCTTTCCTGCCGAACTCGCCGACTTGACCCTGGGGATTGTGGGGCCAGGGCGGATCGGAACGGTGCTGGCGCGTAAAGCCCAGGCTCTCGGCATGCGGGTCGTGGCGACGGGATCACCACGCTTCACCAGAGCAAAGGCCGAGTCCGCTGGAATGGAGTTCATCGACTCTCTCGACGTCCTGCTTGGTACATCGGACGTCGTCTCGCTTCACTGTCCGCTCAACGATGCCACGAGCGGCATGATCGGGCGTCGGGAACTGAATCTCATGCGCCCCGGATCCGTCCTGGTGAACATGAGCCGCGGCGGCGTCGTGGACGAGGACGCGCTCGCCTTCGCGTTGAAGGATCCCCTCACACCTCCGGCGGCAGCCGCGGTGGACGTGTTCGACCGGGAACACGACGGATTCTCCTCGCCACTGATGGGGCTGGCGAACGCCGTCTTGACCCCGCACGTCGCCGGGATGACGGACGCCGCGATCCTGCGGGCGACGGTGCGTCTGTCAGAGAACATCGTCGCCCTGCTCGAAGGACGAGGTCAGGACGTTCCCATGGCCGGGACGTCCAGCAGCGCATGAGTGCCCTCAGAGGGATTCGAACCCATGTCCTGCCCCTAGGCACCCGCCTCTGCCGTTGGGCTACGAAGACGATCGTGGACGTTCAGCCGGGAGTCCTCAGGACCCCCACTGAGACACCGTTCGCCGGTAAAGACGTTCATGCCGGTCCATCATCAAGGAATCGGAGAACTTCTCTTCGACTGCTCTCCGGCACGCCTCAGGTTTGATCGCCGACGTCTCTTCCAGGAAGGCGCTCAGGTCATCAACGATTTCACCGAGAAAGCCGGTGCCGCCATGCTCGACGATCTCGGCGGTCGCGCCTCTGCGCAAGCCGACCACCGGCGTGCCACAGGCGAGGGATTCAATCGCGGTGAGTCCGAACGGCTCGGCCCGGTTCGTGGGGATGATCGTGCATTTTGCTTTTCCGTACAGCTCGACCTTCGTTTCGAAATCGGCCTCGCCGGCCAGTTTGACGTCCGCGCCGAGGAGTGACCTGATGCTGGTCTCGAAGTACTCCTTCTCTTTCTGGCTGCTGATCTCCATGGTCGCCACTATCAGCTGGTGGCCGGACTTCCGTGCTGCCCGAACAGCTAGATCGAGACCTTTTATTCGAGACATTCGACTTACAAAAAAGACGTAATCCTATTTGTCCTGCTGAAAGGTGAACCGGTCGGTTTGAATTCCATGATGGATCATGTCCACGAACCGAAGATGTGGAGCGGAATTCATCTGTGCCGCGCTGATGACCACCAGGTCGAGTTGACTTTGAACGGTTTCATGGACGGGGCCGTACCATTTCGAAGTCGGTGGGGCGTGCATGGTTTGAATAACTGGCTCAAGCCGACTGGAGATCGCTCTCAAAGCAAGGCCGATGGCGTCGCTGTGATCGTGTATAAAGTCATATTGCTCGATTTCCTGATAAGCCTTGAGTATATGCATGAGTTCGAGCATTTCGTCATTCTGGCCACCGTCTGCAGCCAGGGCCCGAGGGTAGTGGCTCCGCAGGTTCGCGCGTCCTGGACTGGGACAGTTGGTGGAGCATGGAAGCGCCCGAGTCGCAGCCATCCGACCGACTCGAGCTCCGAGAATCGCTGCTCGCCTGGTACCAGCCGCTGTTCGAACGGGGCATGGCCGTAGACCTGACTCCTCCAGACGGTGACCTGTCGGGCTACCAGATGGTGATCGTCCCCAATCTCTACATGTGCACCGAAGCCCAGGCCGCCAATCTCGCTGCCTTCCAGGGCCACCTTGTGGTGGGCCCGTTCAGCGGGATCGTCGACGCCACTGCTCAGATGCACGATGGGGGCGCGCCTGGGCCACTGCAGGAACTGCTTGGCCTGCAGGTTGAGGGGTTCTGGTCCGTTTCTGGCACAGAGCGGATCAAGCTCACCACCGGCCAGACGGCAAGGACCTGGGCTGAGTGGATCAACCTGGATGCCGCTCAAGCCGTCGCCCTGTTCGAGGGCGGTCCATTAAACGATCGTCCCGCGATCACGCACAACGGCCGTGTGACCGCCGCGGTGGCGCGCAAGAAGCCGGACGAATCGACGGATCGGGAGCTGGTCGACCAGGCGCGAGCCGAAGGCGTGGAACTGGTCGGGGAGAACGGGCTGCTGGGCCGGCTGGCCGAGCTGGTGCTGGAGTCCGCCCTGGAGGGTGAGATCACCGATCATCTCGGCCACGACAAGCACGAACGCTCCGGAAACGAGAACGGCGACACCCGCAACGGCAGCCGGTCCAAGACCGTCATCATCGATGTCGGGCCGGTGGAGATCATCGTGCCGCGGGATCAAGACGGCGGCTTCGAGCCGACGATCGTGCGCAAGCGGCAGCGGCGCCTGTCCGGTGTCGATGAGACGGTCATCTCGCCGGCCACCAGAGGCCTGACGACCGGTGAGCAGCTCTATGTCCGCGACCCCGGGTAGGACCCCTGCCAAGCCCGCCGAGAGCGTCACGGAGGCCTCGTCGCGGAAGCGCTACGGCGATCTCGCCAAGCGGTGCGTCGGCTCAGCCGGCCGGCGCAGTGCGACCTGGGTAGCGCGATCACCGGCGTAGTCCGACTGAGGGGGCATACAACCGGGGACTTGAGGTGGATGTGCCGGCATGAGCCCCTCGCCAAAGATGATCGGGTGACTGAGACAATCATGGGATTCGGCATGTCCTCCCTGGAGATCCTGGCCCTGCTGGGCGCCGTCGCGTTGGTCCTGGCCCGATGGTTACCGGCCGGCACCCGCCGGCCGGTCACACTCGCCGCCGGGGCGGCCACCGTGTTGTCCGGAGCGGTGCTGATCGTGCTCGGGATGCGCTGGCAACTGATACCCGTGCTCGCGGGAGCCGCGATAGCGCTCGGATTCGCCGTCCCCCCTCTGCTGCGAGGGCGTACCGGACGGTCCGCACGGCGGGCGCCGTGGTGGCTGGCCCTGCCGGGATCGGCGGTGTGCCTCGGCCTGGTCGCCGGAGGTGCGGCGGCGGCATGGGCACTTCCCCTGCCGGTGTTCCCCGAACCGTCGGGCCCGTATGCGGTCGGCACCACCGTGAAGCAGTGGACCGACCCGGACCGTCCCGAGACCGCCACCTCCGCGCCCGATGACCGGCGCACGGTCGTGGTCCAACTCTGGTATCCCTCCCGCGAGCGCCCCGCAAGCGCCGAGCGGGCTCGATATTTGGGCCGCACCGAGAAAGAGTCGCGCACCGTCGCCCAGGGGCTGGCCGACTACATGGGCATGCCCGGCTTCCTGCTCGACGACGTTCCGCGCGCCCACACGAGATCGGTGTCCAACGCGGCGGTGGCCGGCGAGGGCGAACGGTTCCCCCTCGTGCTGTTCTCGCCGGGGCTGGGGGGAGTGCGCACCCAGAACACCGCATGGGCGGAGGAACTGGCCAGCCGCGGCTACGTCGTCGCGGCCCTTGACCACCCCTACGACTCGGCCGTCGTCACTCTCGCCGACGGCCGGACGATCCGCACGCGAATCAAGGCCACCGGCGACGAGAAGAAGGACGAGGAACTGGCGGCCGGCTGGACCGCGGTGCGAGCCGCCGACCTCAGCTTCGTCCTCACCCAGCTCGGCCGCCTCGACCGGGGCGAGATCGACGGCCCGTTCACCGGCCGCCTCGACACCGACCGGGCCGCGGTGACCGGGCACTCCATCGGCGGAGGCGCCGCCCTGCAGGCCGCCCACCAGGACTCCCGGTTCGCGGCCGTCATCAACCTGGACGGCTTCCCCCACGACCCCGCCCCACGACCGTTCCACCAACCGGCACTCGCGCTCACCCATCCTCTCGACCAGGGCGAGAGCCCGACCTACATCCCCCGCCTCACGCAGGTCCTCAAGCTCGGCACCGCGACGAGCTACCAGGTCGCCGTCACCGGCACGGGGCATCTCACCTTCACCGACGCGCCGCTCTACCTGCCGCCCCTGTCCACGCTCGTCGGCTCGTTGGGCCGCACGCAGGGACTGCACATCACCGTCGAAGCCAGCGCCGCGTTCCTGGACACCACACTTCGCGGCAAGCCCGACGAGTTGGCCGCGCGCCTGTCGACGTACGGCGACCTCACCGTCCACCGCCCGGACAGCGGGTGAAGGGACGCCGGAACAGCGGTCGGCCGTGAGAGGAACCGCACCCGTTGGGGGTCCCGATATGCCTGACTTGTGACGACCGTGATCCGCGCCTGTGACCTACCGCGGAGCTACCTGACGGCTAATCGCATGTTGTGAGCAGGCACCGACCTCAGAGCCTGACTTGGCGAGGGCACGTGATGCCTATCCCCAGACCGGCCCCGGCCGGTGCCTGCTTTGTCTATCGATCGGCCGTAGTCGCGACTGATGGATGCCGGGCTGATGAGCCTGACTTTTGGGAGGGTCTTCAAGACCTGACCCCAGACCGGCCCTCCTGGTGTTCTCCCGTCATGACTACGGCTTTTCGACGAGCGTGGTGTTCGTGGTTCGAGCCCGTCTGCGGGGCCGACCTCCCAAACGCGGCCGGGCCCGAGAGCTCTTGCGGCAGAAGGAGGCCCCATGGATCGCTGGGATCGCGAACGGCTGATCGGATGTCGGACCGGCGAGTTCGAGAAGACCTTCGACATTGACAGCCTCACAGCCGGGGCTCCAGCCAATGGCCGGGACCGCCTACCCCACCTGGTACAGCCAGTACGACACGCTCTGCGGAGCACCCGGCAGCCGGTAGGCCTCCACCGTCGCGCCCTCGTATCCGTAGGTCGTCGAGACCGTGCTCGTGGTCTCCGTCTCGTAGTCCTCGTATTTCTCTTCGTAGTTCTTCGTGATGAACATCTGGCTGGTGTCGTAGACGCTTTCCACGATCACCCGCCCGGGCCCGAACATGCCGATGAGGTCCTGCCGGAACAGCTTCAGGCGGGCCTTGCATCCGGTGCACGGCCCGATGTTGCCGACCACCACGACCCGGATGTGGGCGTCATGAGGGAACGAGGAATGAAGCGCCTCGATCCAGTCCCAGGCTTCCTGCAGGACGGCGACCTCGCTGTCCTGCTTGGACATGCGCGCCTGCGCCTTGTCGACGCGTCCCTGGTAGCCGCGGCTGGCGTCATTGGTCTCCGTCAGGGAGTAGCGCGTCGTTCCCCCGGAACGCGCTCCCGCGATCGGGGTCTCGTAGCTGTGCGCCTCGTCGAAGGAGAGGTCTCCGTTGACTATCACCAGCGCCCGGGAGAACAGGCCCGCGCCCTTGGTACGGATCTCTGCCAGCGACTGTGCGATCTGCGGTGCCGCGGGGTCTGAGGTGAGGGCTTCGGGGGGCGTCGCGGTCATCGTGGTCCTCCTTGACCAGAGAGAAGAACCTCAGCCTTCCATCCGGAAGGGTGCTGTCAAGGGACGTCAGTGTCCGGCTCCGGCCGGCCTGGCCGACCATACCCGGCCCTGGCAGCAGCGCCTTTGTACGGCGCCTCCGCGCATCCTCGTCGCCGCGGCAGATGCGGATCCCGACGCCGCCCCGGCCGCTCGGCCTGATCTATCGAACCCGACCGACCACGTCACGGCGGTCTCCCGGTTCCAACTCACGTGACCCGGCTCATCTGATGTTTGTGCCCGGAACGGGCGTCTTCCGGAGGCGGCTCAGGGTGTTCCGGATGGTGTGAGGCGATTGTCCCTCCCAGCGCTGTACGGCGCGGCGCAAGGCGCGGATGTCGCTGTAGCCGACGCGGGCGGCGATGGACTGCAGGGGCAGGTCGGTGGTGCGCAGTAGGTCCATGGTGTGCCGCTGCCGTACCGCCTCGATTTCTTCGCGCCAGTTCGTGCCGTGCTCACCCAAGCGGCGCTGCAGGGTGCGCGGGCTCATCGCCAGGCGCTGTGCCACCCGCTCCAGCGAGGCGGTGTCCTCGTGGATGGCGGTCGCCAGGATCGCGCGGAACCTGTCGTGCCAGTGGAGGACGGGTTTGGACGCGGCCAGGGTCAGGTCGGCGTGGCGCATCAGGATCTGCTCCAGGCCCGGCTGCGCTTTGGGGAGGGGCGCGCGTACGTCGTCGTCGTGGAAGGTGATCGAGTTGAACGGGGCGTCGAAGTCGATGTTCCGGGTGCCGAAGAACTCGATCAGTTGCCGGTGCTCGCGCGGCGGGCGGTGGCTCAGGGCGACGCGGAGCGGGACGACCGGGCGGCCGGTGGCCGCCCTGGCTCTGGTGAGGTACACCCCCAGGGAGAAAAACCCGATCGCCTCGACCACGTCGGGGACCCAGCTCCCGGTGGCGTGGCGGATGGTGAAGTGCTTGCCGTCCTCGATCGTCTGGAGTTTCTCCCCGGCGGGGTCGCCGATGAGTTCCAGGTAGTCGACGGCCCGCTTCATGGTCTCGATGAAGTTCCCGCCTGTGGTGACCAGATAGTCCCAGAGACCGAAGGTGCCGATCGGGGCGTGGCCGGTGACCAGCGCGCCGATGGCGGATCCCGGCTCGGTCAGCGTGAGCTGTTCCCACAGCGTGAGCGCCGAGGGAGTCGACACCCGGGTCAGGTCGTCGCGCAGGACCTCGGGGCCGAGATCGGGCAGGTGAGCGAACCTGCCCAGGCTCGTTCCCGAATGGCGCACCGAGTCGACGAGGAAACGTGCCAGGTGGGCGGAGATCGTGCCTTCGTTCACAGGGGGAGACATAGCGCAGGCGACGCTACCAGGCACATGTGAACATCTGTCGCGAAGGGTCCTGTCGTTGACGTAAACGGTCCCTCCATGGCACGAACGGTCCGTCGGTGACGTGAACGGTTCCCCGGTGGCGCGAGAGGTCCTCTCCGCGGCGTCCAGGGGTTGTTATCCGCTTCGGCGAGTGGCCCTAGGTTGAACTTCGTCGGGTCACGCGTGACGAGGAGAGACAACGTGAGCAAGCTGGTGGAAGGCGACGCCGGTCACCGGCGGCTCGCGGGGCATCATCCGGGAGATCGGCCGGGGGCGTGGACGTACCTTCCTCGCCCTCGGATCTGAGCCCTCGGATCTGAGAGGAAGGGTTTTTAGGATTCCCTGACGTCGTCGGCCAGGCCCCGGTGGCGGAGGTGGGCCAGGGAGTCGACGTATTTGAGCATCAGGCGGGCGAACTCCAGGCGGTCGTGGTCGGTCCAGTCGGCGGTGATGTACTCGAACGCCGAGCGTTGGTGGCGGCGGAAGCGGGCCATGAGCTCTTCGCCCTGGGGGCTGAGTCGCAGGACGGTGCGGCGGCCGTCCTGCTGGGAGACGGCGCGGATCAGATAGCCAACCTTGATGTTGTCGCTGACCATGCGGCTGGCCACCGAGGGATCCACGGCCAGCAGGTCGGCCACCGCCCCGACGGTGATCTCCTTGTCGGAGTCCTGGGTGTGCTCCAGGACGAGGTTGAGCACCAGGGCGCGGCCCAGATCCTTGGCCGAGATCGGATTCTCGACCTCCAGCAGCGAGGTACGGCGCAGCTTGGAGAAGGCCGGGCCGACGGCATTCAGCAGCTCATCAGAGGTTCGGGGCTCGTTCGTCGTCATATGCTCATCGTATATCCGTGAGATCTCGAAGACATGTGTTGATATGAAATTATGTGCATGACAACATGCATATGTAGTAACTCGCAAACAAGTAGGAGAAACTCATGACCATCCTCATCACCGGTGCCCGCGGCAAGGTCGGCCAAGCGATCATCAACCGCCTCCACTCCGCCGGCCTGCCCGTCCGCGCCGCCAGCGCCACCCCCGCCGAGCTGACCGTCCCGGCCGGCGTCGAGGTCGCCGAGCTGGGCCTCGACCGGCCCGACACCTTCGAAACCGCGCTCCACGGCATCGGCCAGGTGTTCCTCTACCCCGAACCCGCCGGCATCGACGCCTTCATCAAGACCGCCCAGGCCGCCGGCGTCGCACACCTCGTCCTGCTGTCCTCCTCCTCGGTCCTGAGCCCCGACGCCGAGAGCGACCCGCTGGCCGGCCACAGCCTCAAGGTCGAGCAGGCCCTGGCCGCCTCCGGCCTCACCTGCACCTTCCTGCGGCCGGACGCCTTCGCCAGCAACGCCCTCGGCTGGGCCTACTTCATCGGCCAGAACCTGCCGATCCAGCTGGCCTACCCCGACGCCGACATCGCGCCCATCCACCCCGACGACATCGCCGACATCGCCGTCGAGGCCCTGACCGGCACCGCCCTCACCGGCCGCGCGATCACCCTCACCGGCGCCCACGCGCTCACCTTCCGCGAGCAGCTCGCCGTCCTGTCCGACGTCCTCGACCGCGACATCCCGGTCGAGCAGATCACCCACGCCGAGGCCGAGCAGCAGATGGGCCGGTACATGCCCGCCCCGATGGTCGGCTCCCTGCTCGCCCTATGGCGGGCCGCCTCCGCCGGCCCGGCCACCATCGCCGACACCACCGAGACCCTCCTCGGCACACCCGCCCGCACCTTCACCCAGTGGGCCCGCGAAAACGCGGCCGCCTTCACCCCACGCTGACCTCGGCAGGGCCTCCCGCTTAGGGCAGGTCCTCCCTCCCTCCTTCAGAGGCATCCCCATGAACCCGCTCCTGGCACCCACGCCACCGCAAACCGCTGACCGCCGACGCTGGGCCGTCCTGGCCGTCGTCCTGTTCGCCGCGATCCTCGACCTGCTCGACGCCACCATCACCAACATCGCCGCCCCGACCATCGCCGCCGACCTGCGCGGCGGCGACGCCCTCATCCAATGGCTCGGCGCCGGCTACGCCCTGGCCATGGGCGTCCTGCTCGTGATCGGCGGACGACTCGGCGACAAATACGGGCGCCGCCGTCTGTTCCTGGTCGGCATCACCGGCTTCACCCTGGCCTCCGTTGCCTGCGGCCTGGCCGCAGGCCCCGCCTCCGTCATCGTCTTCCGGCTGCTCCAGGGAGCCTTCGGCGCCCTGGTGATCCCCCAGGGGTTCGGCATCCTCGGCGCGGTGTTCCCACGCGACGAGATCGGCAAGGCGTTCGGCGTCTTCGCCCCCGCCCTGGGCCTGTCGGCCATCGGCGGCCCCATCCTCGCCGGGCTCCTCATCGACGCCGACCTGTTCGGCCTCGGCTGGCGATCCATGTTCCTGATCAACATCGTGCTCGGCGGACTGGCGATCGGCCTGGCCGTATGGCTCCTGCCCCGCGACACCGGTGATCGGGCGGTCGCTCTCGACGGCCTCGGCTCCGGCCTGCTCGCCGCCACCATGCTCGGCCTGCTGTACGGCCTGATCGACGGCTCCAGCCACGGCTGGACGCTTACCCCGATTCTCTGCCTGGCCGCGGGCGCCGTCTTCTTCGCCGTGTTCTGCCTGCGTCAGCGTGCCGCGGCCAGTCCGCTGATCGAGCCCTCCCTGTTGACCAACCGCGGCTTCATCTCCGGCCTGATCCTCGGCCTGGTCTTCTACGCCGCGGTCTCCGGCCTGCTGTTCGTTCTGTCCCTGTTCCTGCAGGACGTCCTGCACCGCACACCGACGCAGGCCTCCCTCGGGCTGGCGCCGCTCGCGGCAGGCATCATCGTCGCCTCGATCGCCGCGCACAACCTCCTGGCCCGGCTGGGCCGTACCCTGATCCTCCTCGGCCTGCTCCTCACCCTGACCGGCACTCTGGCCCTGCTCGCCCTGGTGTACACCCAGGGAGCCGACCTGGCCACATGGGCGCTCATCGGACCGGTATTCGTCGCCGGCCTGGGCCTGGGCGCCTGCTTCGGCACCATCTACCAGGTCACCCTGGGTGACATCGACCCGGTCGAGTCCGGCAGCGCCAGCGGCTCACTGTCGGCCGTCCAGCAACTGGCCAACAGCCTCGGCGCCGCGGCCATCACCACCGTCTACTTCCACACCGCAGGCGGAACCGCCCCCAGCCTGGTCGTCGTCGCCGCTCTCGTCCTGGCCTGCTGTGGCCTGGTCCGGCTCATGCCCCGCAAAGCCCAGCCCCGACATCACTGAGAAGAGATCACCATGAAGCCCATCGGCTACTGGCTCAACCGCACTGACAAGGCCCTCACTCGCCACATGAACGGCATGCTGCACGAATTCGGCCTCACTCGGATCGCCTGGCAGGTCCTCAACGTCATCCAGGACACCCCTCAGATCACCGACACCGACGTGCTGGCCGTCCTGGCGGCCAACGCCGACCTCCCCACCCTGACCGCCGCCATCGACACCGTCCTCGCCGATGGCTGGGCGACTCGCCCCGCACCGGACCGGCTCACCCTCACCCCTGACGGCCGTCAGCGACTGACCACGGTCGCCGACCGTATCGACGTGTTCCGCCAGCTGTCGATGTCCGGCATCTCCATGGAGGAGTACCGGACGGCCGTCAGCGTCCTCGAGCGTATGACGCACAACCTCCAAGCCCTCCAGCCAGGACCCGATGTGTCATCCGTCCAAGCTTGAACGCCAAGAACGACACCGCAGGTCAAACGCGGCTATGAACGATGTGCGATGCGCACTTCTGCCGAGACGAGGGTGTACGGCGCTTAACTACCGCGCAATGCTTAAAGTCCCTGACACGATCTGCTGAATAGATGTTGATCAGCGCCACGATGTGAAAATCAGCCTCGCTCGGTGGAGCACGAGTGAGGCGTGGGTCGCCGACGACCCATGGGATCTGATCGAACCGTTGCTGCCACCCTGGCCTGACAAAGCACCTGGGCCGCGGTCGGTCCCGGACAAGGTCTACGCGCCGACCGTGGGCGAGTTTCTCCCCGGGTTCGCCGCGCTCCCGCCGTCCGCATTCGGGGATTCGGCCGTCGGGGCCGATGCGATCGACGGCATCCGGGCCGCGTTTGAGTCCCGGCTGGCCGAGCTGGAGAAGTCAGCTCAGCATGGCCGCCTTGCGCAGCAGCACTGAGCGTTCGCGCTGGTTGGCGCACAGCCGGGCCGCCAGCTCCAGCTCGGCGCGCGCTTCGGGTCGCCGTCCGAGTCGGGCCAGCAGCTCACCGCGTACGGTCGGGATCAGATGCGAACCGGGGAGCCGGTCCGAGGCGATCAGCTCGTCCACGATGGCCAGGGCTTGCGCCGGGCCCGAGGCCATGGCAACGGCGACGGCCCGGTTGAGCTCGACCACCGGCGAGGGTGCGACCCGGCCGAGTGCCTCGTAGAGCACCACGATCCGGTCCCAGTCGGTCGCCTCGACCGAGGACGCCGACGCGTGGGTGGCGGCGATCGCGGCCTGCAGGCCGTAGGGGCCGAGGCCGCGAGCCGATGCCTTGGCCAACGCGGCCAGCCCACGGCGGATCGCCGAGAAGTCCCACCGCCGCCGGTCCTGCTCGTCGAGCAGGACCGGCGAACCGTCCGGGCCGGTCCGGGCCGGGAAACGCGCGGCCGTCAGCTCGCACAACGCCAGCAGGCCGTGCACCTCCGGCTCGTCCGGCTGCAGCGCGGCCAGTGTACGGGCCAACCGGATCGCCTCATACGCGACGTCGGGGCGCAGCAGCCGGTCGCCCGACGTGGCCGTCGACCCCTCGGTGAAGATCACGTAGAGGACGCTGAGCACGCCGCCCAGCCGCTCCCGGCGCTCGGCGGCCGGCGGCAGCGCGAACGGCACCCCGGCCGCCGCGATCGTCTTCTTGCCCCGGGTGATGCGAGCCTGCACGGTCGGCACGGGTACGAGGAACGCGCGGGCGATCTCCTCGCTGGACAGGCCGCCGACCACGCGCAGGGTCAGCGCCACTCGGGCCTCGGGGGAGAGCACCGGGTGGCAGCTGACGAACATCAGCGCCAGCACGTCGTCATCGATCTTGTCGGGATCGATTTCTTCGTCAACCGCCAAGTCGGCCGCCAGCAGGGCGTATCGGTCCTGGAGGGCGGTCCGGCGGCGGATCGAGTCGATCGCCCGCCGCCGGGCCGTGGCCATCAGCCAGCCGGCCGGATTAGCCGGAGAGGCGAGCGGCCACGACACCAGCGCCTCGGCCACCGCCTCCTGGGCCGCGTCCTCGGCCAGCCCGAAATCGCCGGTGAACCGGGTCAGCGCGGCGACGATCCGCGCCGACTCGATCCGCCAGACGGCCTCGACATCGGCTGTACCCATCAGATCTGGCCGTTGCTCTCGCGCCCGGCCCAGTCCTTGATGATCACTCGTCGACCTGCGGGACCTCGTCGCTCCCGGGCACCCGCCGGACCTCGATCTTGGACCCGGGGGCCGCCGGGACCCGCTTGGCCCACTCGACCGCCTCCTGTTTCGAGGCGACGTCGAGGAGGAAGAAGCCCCCGAACAGTTCCTTGGTCTCGCCGTACGGCCCGTCCGTGACCACCGGGGCCTCGCCGCTGAAGTCGACCACGACGCCCTGGCCCGGATCGTCCAGCCCTTCCGCCGCGAGGAGAACGCCGGCCTTGACCATCTCCTCGATGAACTGGTGAGTCGTGGCCATCATCTCGTCGATGTCGGCCATCATGGCCGCGTTCGACTCGTCGGTGCCCCGCATGATCAGCAGGTACTTCGGCATCGCGTTCTCCTCGTCCGGCGGGGCCGCCTCTCGGCCCTCGCACCCACACGTCGAACGAGCGGCCCGCGGATCGACACGGCCCCGGAGAAATCTCTCGCCGCGACGCGGCCGATCCCTCCGACCCGCGTTTCGCCCGTCGGAGCGGTCCATGAGCGATGGCTGACGCGGACGCCCTGCTGATCAGAAAGCTTATCGTCGCATCTTTGGAAGGCGGCGACGCTCACACAGCTCTGGGGAAAAGCATTCGGGACGCGCTCAGTGACTTCTTTCCGGTTGCTTGCTCCACACCTTCAGAATTTGTGAACTCTCCTGCCGGTGCGGATCACCAGCCGGGAAGCGATCTTCCGCACCTGCGTTGTCGTTGTTTCCACGGCCATGGCTACTGGGAGGCCGGACAGGACGACCGGCTTTCCGGATACCACCGTGGTGGGTGCACCCGCGATCTTCTGCGCGTTCGCGGTGTTCGAGTCGGACATGGAAGTGCTTCCGTTCAGTTTCTTTGCGTGGTTGGCGCGGTGGACCCGGCGGTCAGCGGCGCCGCAGTGCCGGGTCGAGCAGCGCGGGCGGGGTGTCGTTCTTCTCATGCGCGGCCAGGTCGGTGCCGGGGGCGACGATCGCGTCGATCGCGTCGAGCACGTCGGCGGAGAGCATGGTTTCAGCGGCGGCGAGTTGCGAGTGCAGGTGGTCCAGTGTGCGGGGACCGATGAGCGCGCTGGTCACGGCCGGATGCGCGGTCACGAATCCGAGCGCGAGCTGGATCATGGTCAGGCCGGCCTCGTCGGCGACCTTGGCCAGCTGCTCGACGGCATCGAGCTTGGCCCGGTTGGAGGGGATGGCAGTGTCGAAGCGTTGCAGCATGAACGTGGAGCGGCTGGTGGTGATGTCCCGGCCCTCGCGGATCGCCCCCGACAGCCAGCCCGAAGCCAACGGGCTCCACACCAGCACACCGAGCCCGTACTGCTCGGTCACCGGCAGCACGTGGGTTTCGATCCCGCGCTGCAGGATCGAGTAGCTGGGCTGTTCGGTGACGTAACGGCTCAGGTGATACTCGCGAGCGGCCCACTGGGCCTGCACGATGCGGTATGCGGGGAACGTCGAGGAGCCGAAGTAACGGATCTTTCCCGCGCGCTGCAGGTCGGTCAACGCCGACAGGGTCTCCTCGTCGCTGGTATTCGGGTCCCACCGGTGGATCTGGTAGAGATCAACGTGGTCGACACCGAGGCGGCGCAGGCTGTTGTCCAGCTCGGTGACCAGCCAGCGGCGCGAACTGCCCTGATGGTTGCGCCCGGCGCCCATCGGCAGGCTCGCCTTCGTGGCCAGCACGATGTCCTCGCGTCGGCCGGAGATGGCCTTGCCGACCATCTCTTCCGACTCGCCGCCGCTGTACGCGTCAGCGGTGTCGATGACGTTGATCCCGCCCTCGAGAGCGGCATCGACGATGGCGGTGACCTCGTCCTGGGTGGTGCGCCCGATCTTGCCGAAGTTCATCGCGCCGAGCGCGAGGGAGCTGACCTGCACACCCGTGCGGCCCAAGGTGCGGTACTGCATGATCGTGTTCCTCCATTGCGGATGAAGCGTGGTGGCAACGCATGGCTTGGTTGTCGGCCCCTGCTCATGACATCATGAGTAAGTGGAACCATGTCCCGTTTAACGATACGGAACGTTGTCCCGTTTAGCCAACTCGGCAACGGAGGGAAGTGCGGTGAACGACAGCGACCGGCGCACAGGGCATGCAGCCCGGCCCAAACGCGCGGACGCCCGGCGAAACCAGCAGACCCTGCTGGACGCGGCCGCCGCGATCTTCGTCACGTCAGGCGTGGAAGCGCCGGTACGCGACATCGCGGCCAAGGCCGGCGTCGGGACGGCCACGATCTACCGCCACTTCCCCACCCGGGCGGACCTCATCATCGCCGTCTTCCGCCACCAGGTCGACGCCTGCGCCGAGGCCGGCCCGGCCCTGCTGACGTCCAGCCCGACGCCCCACGCCGCCCTCGGACGGTGGGTCGATCTCTTCGTCGACTTCCTGGTCACCAAGCACGGCCTCGCCGCCGCACTGCAGGCCGACAACACCGGCTTCGAGACGCTGCACGCCTACTTCCTCGACCGCCTCCTGCCGGTGTGCACCCAGCTCCTCGACGCTGCCGCCGCCTCCGGCGAGATCCGCCCCGACCTCGACGCCTACCAACTCATGCGCGGCGTCGGAAACCTCTGCATCGGCGCCGACGGCGACCGTCGCTACGACGCACGCCGGCTGGTCGAGCTCCTCGTCGCAGGACTACGTCGACCGAGCTGACCGTGGCACCCGCGAATGACAGGACCATCGCAGAAATGACCGTTTCTGCGACTCACGCCGTCACCATCGTTACAGACGGCTACTTTGCCCCTGGTGACGCCGATCCGAGTGGGGGTCAACCAGCGGGTCATCGCAACCTCATGCACGATGCCCGAGGAGCGCACCCGCAGGTTCGAGCCGCCCGCGTAGGCCGAGCGCGCCGCAGCGGCGATCGTCGCCAGCGCCTCTGTGACATCCCTACGCGCGCACGCGTAGGAGGCCGCTCGAAACGCTCGAAATCTCCCCGGGGGACCCGCAGTGGGACCTACAGCTGGCATCGACAGGGCGCGGTGACCAGGGTGCACGCCGCCTCGTCCAGGTGCGCCACCGTCCCCGAATCCAGGCGGTAGCGGCAGCCCAGTGCGGCGGGCACGGGGGCGGACCTGCAATGGAACCGGCTTGGCGTGCGTTCCGGTTCCATTGCAGGTCCACCCCCGCATCGAGGAGTTGCGGTGGGACCGATAAGTCGATGCTTCTATGCAGGCATACCTTCCTGACCTGCAACGACGTTGCGGTCGGCGGCTGATGACACGTTTCTTAACGGCACCCCTATGGTGGCCGGCGCTTACCGATGGCTCGCCATGATGACCAAGAGTGCAATGATGCCTATAATTGAGATTATGACCCCAAATGGGCCCATATCCTCCCATGCGGTCGGCGTACGGCCCTTATCGGACCTTTCGGTCGTCCCCCGGACCATCTGCCGGTGCTCGTAATCCCGTTGGTTCTTGCGCATCCTGTCGATGTCATCGAAGGGCACTGGACTGTCCCCCCTTCTGCTCGATGCCACTGGATGTAGCAACCATGACACAGTAAGTCGTCACTTGGGGGTAATACCGTTATTCCATGCCTCTATGCGGGAATACCTTCCTGACCTGCAACGACGTTGCGGTCGGCGGCTGATGACACGTTTCTTAACGGCACCCTAGTAGTACTTCGTTAGGTTGGTTCGGGTGGATGGTGTTCTGGCCGTGCTGCGGCAGGTATGTCACGGTGGCAGGTGGGACACGCGCCGGTCCATGCGCGGATGAGGTCCTGGCGCGCGGCCAGGACTTGGTAGAAGGTCAGGCCGGCGCCAGGGCTTTTGGGTCCAGACGCCGGAGGGTGAGGAAGACATGAGCGGCGGTGACCAGGGTGGCGTGGTGGTACCAACCCCGCCAGGTACGCCCCTCGAAGTGGTCCAGCCCCAGACCGTGCTTCATCTCCCGGTAGTCGTGCTCGATCCGCCAGCGCATCTTGGCCAGGCCGACCAGGCGCCGCAGCGGCACCTGCTCACCCAGGCCGGTCAGCCAATACTCGGTGGGCGCCCAGGCGCCCACCGGCCATTCACTGAGCAGGGTCACCGCAGGCAGTACCCCGTCCCAGAGCGCCGCTCCTTCAGCCTGGGCCCTGGCCTGGGTGCGGGCCGCGACACCGGCCGGACGCACGCTTTGGACTCGAAATCGGGAGCGCATCGGCCCTTCGGAACCCTTCCGCCAGGTCGCCTGCCGATAGGCCTTGCGACCCGTTTCCGCGGCCAGGTCCTTCAGCGACGACGCCGGGGCGCGGTAGCGGACGGCAGGCTTGCGCCCGGTGCCGCTCCAAGCGGGTCTGGCGGGCACCGCATCGTGCGGGTGCGCCGATTCGTCGGAGCGGACCGCGACGACGAAGTCCAGCCCCCGCTCGGCCAGGCCGTGGCGGAACGCGGTGTTCTGGCCGTATCCGGCGTCGGCGACAATCACCTGCGGGACAAGGCCCCAGTCGATCGCCTCGTCGATCAGGTCCAGGGCCAGCCGCCACTTCTCCCGGTGCTCCACCCTCTCGGGCACCCCCGCTTTGGCCCGGCGCCCGGCATCGCCGGCCCACTCCCGCGGCAGAAACAGCCGCCAGGAGATCGGCACGGACGCGGTGTCGGATGCGGCGTGCAGGCTGACCGCGACCTGGCAGTTGGCCTGTTTGCCCAGCGCCCCGCACCATTGGCGGGCCACTGCCACCGACATCTTCCCGTCCTTGGGAAACGACACGTCGTCGATCACCCACACCTGTGGACCGACGATCGGGACCGTCTTGCGGGCCACCGCGCGCAACACCGCGGCGTGCTCCCACGGCGACTGGTTGACGAACTGCTGCAAGGCCTGCATGTCGCCGTCCGGTAGCCGCTCGGCCATCGGCTGGATCGACTTGCGTCGGCCATCCAGCATCAGCCCCCGCAGATAGCAGTCGCCCTTGGCTCGCTGATCCCTGCGCGGCACCGACGCGAACACCTCGGCCACGAACGCGGCCAGTTCACCCCGGAGTCGCTCGATCTCTTCCACGTTCACGCGGGCAGCGTGCCGAACCCACCACCGAAGATCAAATCAACCTAACGAAGTACTACTAGTAACGGCGAAATTTTCAACGGATATGCAGGTCAGATCCCCGGTAAGGGCCTTTGCGCACAGCCTGGAAGAGGGGCTGCTGACCTGCATATCCGTTGTTTCCTGCGCCGTTACTACCGGGACCTCTGGACCACCGACCATCCGGGGCCGGCGGTGGCCGCGGGCCGCTACGTCAACGACGAGGCGCCGGCCCACATCAGTCCGGCCCGCAGCGAGACCGCCAGCTTCTTCGGCACCATCACCGTGGAGATCGACACCGAACTGGCCAAGCTGACGCCACCGGCTACCGGCCACTGCGCTCGCTGGAAGCGTCAGGGGCGATGACCGCCCGCTGAAAACCATTCAGTTGAGCCTCCGCTCTTCCGGGCGCCGGGAGTTGACTGTGCTACGGCCGTTCAGCATCCCTCGATCGAGCAGGCCAGGCCGGGCGCGAGGCGGACGCTCTGCTTGGCTGCGGCCCTGTTGATGGCCTCGTCCAGTGCGGCCTGGCTGGGCATGCCCTCGATCCTGATGTCCTCGATGAGGATCGTGGGGACGGCGGTGATGCGGTGCGCGGCAGCCTCGGCCAGCGCCGCTCGGTGGGCCTGGGCGTACCGGCCGCTTTCCAATGCGGCGCGGTAAGCGGTGGCGGGCAGCCCCAGCTCGGCGACCAGCTTCTCCAGCACGTCGAGGTCGCCGATGTCGAGCCCGTCCTCGAAGAAGGCCTGCAGCATGCGGTCGTTGTAGGCGTCGGCCAGGTGGTGCTCTTTGGCGAACCGGTAACCCTCGAAGGCCAGGCGCGTGTACGGCTGCGGCGAGACGTCCGGCAGCCGGATGCCGACGCCCAGGCTCCTGGCCATCGGATAGACCACCCGCGACCAGATGCCGCGCAGGTAGTCGCCCTCCGGGCGCAGCGTCGGGGTGGGCTCGGGCCGCAGTTCGAACGGCATCCACTCGACGGCGACGTCGCGGCCGGCGGTGGCCTCGGCGAGCGGCTGCTTGGCCAGCAGGCAGAAGGGGCAGACGTAGTCGGACCAGACCTTGATGCGTACGGTCATGAGGGACTTCTTTCAGCGAGCGAGCCAGACGCGGAACGGCTCCTGCGCGCCGTCGACGGGCAGGTGCAGCGGGGACAGCCGCCACTGCTCCACGGGGACGGCGAACAGGTCGTAGGAGGAGGCGTAGTCGAATCCGGCGGCCGCGGCGGCGTGCCGGTCGGCGGCGAAGACGACCTGTCCGACGCCGGACCACAGTGCGGTCATGTAGCAGAGCGGGCAGGGCTCGCCGGAGGCGATCAGGATGGTTCCGGCGAGGGCGTGGGGTCCGTGCCTGCGAGCGGCGTCGCGCAGGGCGACGATTTCTGCGTGGGCGGTGGGGTCGCGGTGCGCCCTGACCCGGTTGACTCCGGATCCGAGCACGGTTCCTGCGCCGTCGACGACGAGCCCGGAGAACGGGATGCCGCCTGACTCGACTTCGGTGGTGGCCAGGGCGACGGCTTGGGTGAGGCGCTCGGTCAGCCAGGCAGGTGCGTTCGAGTTCGGCATCGCGGGGTCAGATCCCTGCGGCGATCTTGAGGAGCACCACGCCGCTGATGATCGCGGCGAACGAGGCGAGCTTGGCGGAGGTGATCTTCTCCTTGTAGATGAGGGCGCCGAGAATGACGGTGCCGATCGAACCGATGCCGGTCCAGATGGTGTAGCCGACGCCGACGTCCAGGGTCCTGAGCGCCAGGCTGAGTGTGAAGACGCCGCCGGCGGCGGACAGCAGGGTGAAGACGGATGGCCAGAGCCGGGTGAAGCCCTGGGTGGCGTTCGTGCCGAGCGCGAAGCCGATCTCAAAGATGATCGCGATGGAAAGATAGATCCAAGCCATGATGATGTTCCTTCAGGTATAGGGGGATCAGGCGGCGGACGGCTTGGCCGCGGACAGGCGGTCGGCGAGCTTGAGTCCCAGCACGCCGCCGATGATCAGGACGAAGGCCAGGGCCTTCCCCCGGGTGAATTCCTCGCCGAAGATCACAGAGCCGAGCACGACGGTGCCGATCGAACCGATACCGGTCCAGACCGTGTAGCCGACGCCGACGTCCAGGGTCTTCAGTGCCAGGCTCAGGAAGAAGATCCCGCTGGCCGCCGCTGCGGCGGTGAGCAGGGACGGCCACAGTTGTGTGAAGCCCTCGGTGGCGTTGGTGGCCAGGGCGAAGACGACTTCGAAGACGGCCGCGATGAGCAGGTAGATCCAGGCCATCGTAGACTCCTATTTGTATGTACGTGCAAGTTTTTGCCAACGAGAAGAAGGTTGCATGTACATGTATGCTTCTGTCAAGCCGGTCTCAGGAAAGATCGGCAAGGCCCTAAGAACGAAGAGGTCCCATGGCCCCCGCAGCCCCCGCGCCGCCCGTCTCGGACATTGCCGCAACCTGGCAGCACATCCTCCTTCTACACGCCGGCGTGGAGAGCGAACTCGCCACCGCGCTGCAGCGAAGACACGGCCTCGGCCTGTCAGAGTTCCGTGCGCTCGGCCACCTCGCCGCCTCTCCCACCAGCGAGCTGCGCATGCAGGAGCTGGCCGACAGGATCGGGCTCAACCAGAGTTCGGTGACCCGCCTAGTGGCGCGACTGAACGTGGCGGAGTTCACCTACCGGGATCCGTGCCCGGACGACAAGCGGGGGGTCTACACGGTCATTACCGAGAGGGGCCGGGCCAGATACGCCGAGGCGAGCCGTACCTACGACAAGACGCTGAACGCCGCCTTGGCGGAGGCAGGGCGGGCGGACCCGCAACTCGCCGCCACCCTTACGGTGTTGGGCGCCGCGCACTGAGATCCTATTGAGTGAGGGCGCCGACACACCTGGACTTACCAAAGGGATGATCTCTGGACCAGAGCCGGGACCCCACGCTGGCCGCGGTCAACCAGCAGGTCAGCCGGGACCACCGGTTTGACTTGGTGTGCACTCCAGGATGCAGGCTGTCTTCATGGACCACCTGATTCTTTCCGACACCACCGCGGCACGCGGTGCGATGCCGGGGGCGTGTCGCACTGGCCTGGGTCGCGGCCCACACCCACAGGAAAGAGAGCGAGTGTGCTGAGTGAAGTCGCCACGCGGGCCAGGGTGGTGTACGGATGCATGGGGTTGGGCGGTTCCTGGGACGAGACGCCCTACGGGGCGTTCGACATCGCCGCGGCGGAGGCGGCGATCATCGCGGCGCTCGACAGCGGCATCACCGCGTTCGACCACGCTGACATCTACCGGCTCGGCAAGTCCGAAGCGGTCTTCGGGGAGGTGCTGGCCCGCGCGCCGGACCTGCGTAAGAAGATCATCGTGCAGACCAAGTGTGGTATCCGCCTGGCGCGGGCCGACCGGCCCGGCCTGTACGACCTGCGCGGCTCGCGCATCGTCCAGCGCGTCCACGAAAGCCTAACCCGGCTGCGCACCGATGTGATCGATGTGCTGCTCCTGCACCGGCCCGATCCGCTGGCCGATCCCGAAGACATGGCCGAGGCCCTGACGTCGCTGCACCGCCAGGGCCTCGTGCGGCGCTTCGGCGTGTCCAACATGGGTGCCGCCCAGATCGCCGACCTCCAGGCTCACCTGGACCTGCCCCTGGAGTTCAACCAACTCGAGATGAGCCTGCACCGGCGCGACTGGGTCGAGGCGGGCGTCCTGGTCAACACCCCGCAGGCCGCGGCCTGCGGTTTCCCGCTCGGGACACTCGAATACTGCCGGGCCAATGACATCACCCTGCAGGCCTGGGGCGCGCTGGCTCAGGGCCGCTTCACCGGCCGTCAGCAAACCCCTGCCGAGCACTCCACCGCCGAGCTCATCGTGCGTCTGGCCGAAGCCAAGAACACGACACCCGCCACGATCGTGCTGTGGTGGCTGCAACGCCATCCGGCCGGGATCGCGCCGATCATCGGCACTACCCGCCCCGAGCTGATCCGCGCCTGCGCCGACGCCGTCCAGCGTGAACCCGACCTCACCCACACCGAGTGGTACGAGCTGTGGATCAACGCCCGCGACGCTCCCCTTCCCTGACCCGGTCCCGCACGGCAAGCGTCACCCCTACTACGCCCCGGCGCCTGGAGCTCAGGCGCCGGACTGGCGATCTGGGTCCGATGGGAGTCGACGCAGAAGCTCATCAAGGAGGTGTTCTGCGGCGGGCAGGCCGCGAGCTGACGGGGCCGAGCACCGCGGGCCCGTACGCCGGCGTCAGCCAGAGTGCGAACCGGGCCAGCACCGGGATGGCAGCGGCCTCGGACACATACGCCGGGGCGATCTCCAGGCACAGCCGGCCGATCCCGGCGCCGGTGGCGGGATCCGGCCGCGTGAGATGTCGACGTTGCCAGATACGTCCGGTTCAAGGCCCTCGGTGTCCTCGTGAGCGGGGAGTGCGCATGCTTACTGTGTCAGGGTGAGCGAAGCGACGAGCCGTGGGACTGGGCGGGTGGTGGTATTGGTGCTGCCCGAGGTGAATCTACTGGACCTCGGTGGCCCGGTTCAGGTCTTCGACGCGGCGACCCACTTGGGTGCCGGTTACCGTCTGGAGTACGCCGCGGACAGCGCTGAAGTGCGTTCGGCGCAGGGTCTGAGGCTGTCCGGGCTGGCCGACCTGGCGGCGGTGGAGGCGGGGCAAGGTGATCTGGTTCTCGTGCCTGGGCCGCGTCTGACCAGTTCTGACCGACTGGCGTCCGATGCGGCAGCGCGGTGGGTGCGGCACGCGTACGACGAGGGGACGCGCGTGGCGTCGGTGTGTAGCGGCGCTGCCGTACTGGGGGAAGCCGGGCTGCTGGACGGCCGGGCGTGCACGACTCCACTGGTCGCTTACCGGGGCGATGCGCACACGGTATCCGGCGGCCCGGGTGCGGGATGCGGCGCTGTATGTCCACGACGGGCGAGTCAGTACCAGCGCGGGCGTCTCGTCGGGCATCGACCTCGCACTGTCCCTCGTCGAACGCGAGCACGGACCGAAACTGGCCGCAGCCGTCGCCCGTGAGCTGGTGCTCTATCTGCGCCGAGACGGCGACACCGCGCAGATCAGCCCGTTTCTGCGCTACCGCGACCATCTGCAGCCCGCCGTTCACCGGGTGCAGGACCATCTCGCCCAACACTTGGACGCCCCGCACACACTGGCCGAACTCGCCACCGTGGCTCACCTGTCTCCACGCGGTCTGACCAGGGCCTTCACCACGGCCACCGGGATAACCCCTCTTGCCTACCAGCGGCAACTGCGATTGGAGATGGCGCACACCCTGCTGGCCGAGACCAACCTTACGGTGGAGGCGGTCGCCGCCCGCTGTGGCTTGCGGGACGCTCGGCAGCTGCGTCGGTTGTTCACCGACGCGTTCGGCGCCCCGCCATCCCGAATCCGCACACGGCTGCGACCCGTCGGCTAAGGCGTCCCCGCAAGCCGCCCTTCCTCATTCTCGGCTCTCTATCTGTTCTCGTTTCTCCCCGCTTGGGGCCGTGATGCGCAGCGCTGTTGCAGCGCGCCCGGACATGGAGGATGTCTTGTTTAAGCCGAATAGGCGCGGTCGGCTCGCGCGCCGTGCCGGATGGGTACTGCTGGGTACGGTGCTGTCGTTAACGTCGTTCGCCGGAATCGCCGTCGCCGGGGTGAGCGCGTCGATGGCTGACAGCTTCGCCCCCGCATGGCACGGATTCGAGAAAGGCCACTGGCCGGCTCCACGGACGGTGCCCGCAAGTCGGGTCACCGTCGCCGTGGTGGTCAGCAATTCAGGTTCCGTGGCCACCGACGTCCTGGCGCCATATGAGGTGTTCGCCGAGGCGGAAAAATTCTTCGTATATTCCGTGGCCGCCGAGCGCCGTGTCTCTGCTCTGTCCGGTGGGGCCCACCTGCTGCCTGATTACACCCTGGCCGATGTGGAAAGCGGTGCGCTGCCCGAGCCTGACGTCGTGGTCGTGCCCGCGGTGACAGACCCGACCGACGGCGGGGAGGCGAAGCTGCGGGACTGGATCGTAAAGCGGTATCGCAGAGGCGCACGCGTGCTGGGCGTGTGCGCGGGCTCGGAACTGCTGGCAGCGTCCGGACTCTTGGACGGCCGCAATGCGACATCCTTCTGGTCCAACATCGGCGCCTTACAGAGCGACTACCCCCAAGTGCACTGGAAACGCGGCGAACGGTACGTCGTGGACGGCCGCATCACCACCACCGCCGGCATCACCTCCGGTACAGTCGGGGCGCTGCGGGTGGTGGAGGAACTGGCAGGCAAGGACGAGGCCGCTCGGATCGGCAGAGGGCTGTCCTATCCGGGCTGGACGGCGGACGGCCCGACGGCGATCCCGGCCAACAGCCTCGAACTCGGCGACTTGCCGTACGCGCTGAACGCCGCTTTCCCCTGGCTGCGGCCCACCGTGGGCATCGGCCTCGTCGACGGCATCGGCGAGATCGACGCCGCGGCGGCCTTCGAGGCTTACGGCGGGGTGTCCTTCACCGCCCGGACGGTGGTGCTCGGTGCCCGGGACACCGTCACTACCCGTCACGGTCTTGTCCTGGTCACCAGACCCGCGGGTACCAGTTCCCATGGAGTGGACCGCTTTGTTGTCCCCGGCCTCACTGACCCCTCCGCCATCGATGCGCCACTGAGTGCTTGGGCACACCGGCATGAGCTCACAGCGCAGCTTCCCGGCGGCGGACGGCACACGGGCGAGTTCGGCTTCGACCCCGTCCTGCGTGACCTCGCCGAGCACAGCGACCGCCGTACAGCCCTGGTCACCGCGAAGTTCTCCGAGTACCCCTCCTCTCATCTCGCCCTCACCGGCCCGGCCTGGCCTTGGCGCGCCACATTGCCGGCCGCGGCGGCGGCCGTGGGGAGTATCGGCATCGGGCTCGCGCCGGCTCTGATCCGACGGGCGCTACGGCGCCGCGCGGGGTCGGCTTGAGCCCAGACCGGCCAGCCCGGTTCATCATGGGCGCCGCCGATTCCTGACCAGCAGCTATCGAAGGCCCGACCGTCCTCGGGTTGCGTCCACGGAGATGGTGTACGAGTTTCCGCTGGTAATAGGAGGGGCGTCGTGAAGGGGTCTCGGTAGGATCGGCGAAATTTTCAACGGATATGCATGTCAGCGCTTTCTTGAGGACCTTCGGGCACAGCTTGGAAGGCGGGCCGCTGACCTGTATGTCCGTTGTTTCCTGCGTCGTTACTACCGGGCCCCCGTGCCCTGGCGTGTCGGCATCTCCCGCGACCAAGACGTCGGGGCGGAGGGGATCAGGAGCCGCGGGGGTCGGGGAAACCGATCCAGCGCAGCAGGATCATCCGAGCGTCGGCGGGTGCGTTGTCGCGGTCGATGCTGAAGCGGTGCACCAGTTTGAGGTACTCCTCGTGGAATTCCTTGAGCTGCGCCTCGGTCATGAAAGTGCTGGCGCGGGACCCTTGCTGCCAGTCGCCGGCCTCGTCCCGGTTGTGGGCGAAGGCTGACAGCAGCCGTAGGTCCTCGGCGAGCTTGGAGTCGCCCAGTCGCTCGGCGAGGTCTTGCTCGGCGTCGGTCAGTTCTTCGCGGGCAGGCATCCGCCGGTCGGCTTTGACGACGTCCCACCAACGTTCCCGCCCTTTGGCGCGGTCGCGCAGCTCGGTCACGAAACCGGTATCGGACAGCATCCGCAGGTGGTAGCTGGTGGTCCCGGTGTTCTGACCCATGGCTTTGGCCAGCGTGGTGGAGGTGGCCGGCCCGTGATTGGCGAGGTGCCTGAGGATCTCTCGCCGCAGTGGGTTGGCGAGTGCCTTCATCGCCGCCGGGGTGTGCATGACCGGTTCGGTGGACATCTGACCAGCTTAGCCATACCGAGACAATTATGCAGAAGAATTCATGCAGAGAAAAACTTGCAGAAAAAATTCTGTAAAGCTAGGGTCGGGTCCATGATCTGGAAACGAATCGCCGGGTGGTCACTCATCCTGGCGCCGGCCGGGCAGCTGGGCGGCTGGACCTTCATGAGATTCGGCGGCAACGAAGGAGTCGAGCCATGGTCGACGATCGCGCATTCGGTGTGGCTCATCGGTTTCGTGCTGCTGGCCATCGCCTGCGTCGAATTGTTTCGCCGGGTCCGAAGCCGCGGTGCCGGGCAGATCCTCGCCAGGGTGAGTCTGGCGGTGGCGCTGATCAGCGTCACCGCCTCGATCGCCGAGATGGTCGTCGACCTGTATGTCGGATTCGCCACCGACAATCATGCGCAGTGGGAGGTCCTGGACCAGCAGATCCGAAGCATCCCGGCAGCCGAGGCGATCCTGTATGGATTCGGCACCCAGCTTGTCTACCTGGGGTTCCTGGTCCTGATCATTCAGTTGGCCGTCCTGAAGCGAATCAGCAGGACGACCCTGACGCTCATCCTGGCCACCCTGGTCCTGTTCATCAGCTACGAAGTGCTGGACGGACCCGGCCGTCAGGTCCTCATGCCGTTCGCGGTCCTGTGTATGTGGCTGGCCCTGGCGCCCTTGGGATGGCGACTACTGAAGCAGGCGACCCCGGCCGCCGACGCGATCACGCCGTAGCGGTTCGCGGCCTGCGGCGCTCTCCGCAGCCCTACCCGAGATAGGCCCGGAGGCTGCTGAGGCATGTCTGATAATTCGGTGTGGCGGAGCCAGAGCATGAGTGAAGCGATGGCGGCACCGGCGGGGTACCGGCTGGCGAGCTTGTCATACCGGGTGGCAACGGCTCGCCACTGCTCGAGCTTGGCGAAGCACCGCTCGATCAGGTTGCGATCCTCGTAGGGGTCCCGGCAGTAACAGCGCAAGAAACAACGGATATGCAGGTCAGCGCCTTCTTAAGGACCTTCGAGCACAGCTTGGAAGGTGAAGCGTTGACCTGCATATCCGTTGAAAATTTCACCGTTACTGCCGGGACCCCTCCTAGAAGATCACTGAAGATGTTGGGGGCTGACCTCGCCTCGAATGATGGCGGGGTCAGACTGGTGTTATGCAAGGTGAGTGGGCTGGAGAGCCGGTCGGCCCGGATGTGTGGGCCACCTGCCGGCAGCTGATCCCCGAAGGCAGCGTGTTCGCGTTTCTGGCCGAGCACCGCGAGGTGTTGTTGCCGGCCGAGATGTTCGCCGACATGTATCCCTCACCCAACGGGCGGCCGAGTATGCCGCCGCAGGTACTGGCCGCTGCGGTGCTGCTGCAGACGCTGTATGGCGTCTCGGACTTCGATGCCGTCCAGCAGTTGCGCTGTGACCTGCGCTGGAAGGCCGCCTGCGGGCTGGGGCTGCATGACAGCGCCTTCGATCCGTCGCTGCTGACCTACTTCCGGCGTCGGCTGGCCCGCTCGGCCGATCCCCAGCGGATCTTCACCGTGATCGGTGCGGTCATCGCCGCGACCGGCGTGCTGACCAGCCGGCAGCGGCGCGCACTGGACTCGGCGGTGCTGGAGGATGCGGTGGCCACCCAAGACACCGTCACCCAGCTGATCGCCGCGATCCGCCGGGTGATCCGCCAGGTGCCCGGCGCCGCGCCGATCGCCGCTGCGCAGTGCACCGCCTGCGACTACGCCGAGGCGGGCAAGCCGCGCATCGCCTGGAACGACGAGCAGGCCCGGGCGGCGCTGGTGGACGATCTGGTGGGTGATGCGATCCGGCTGCTGGCCAGCCTCCCCGAGCAGACGCTCGACCACAAGGCCACCGACGCGGTCGGCCTGCTGGCCCTGGTCGCCTACCAGGATGTGGAGCCCGCCGAGGGCTCCGACGGCCGCGACGGGCGCTGGCGCATCGCCCGGCGCACCGCACCCGACCGGATGATCTCCACCATCGATCCCGAAGCCCGGCACATCCATAAGACCCGCGCTCATCGTCAAGACGGTTTCAAAGCCCATCTGGTGGTGGAGCCCGAGACCGGCCTGTTCACCGCCGTTGCGCTGCGGCCCGGATCCGGGCCGGCCCATCACGAGGCCACCGTCGCCGCCGACCTGCTGGCCGATGAGCGGGCACCGGTGCAGGTCTTCGCCGATGCCGCCTACGACGGTGGTGATGCCCGGCGTCGCCTGCAGGCGGCTGGGCACCGGCTGGTGATCAAGCCTGCCCCGCTGCGGCCGGCCATCCCCGGCGGATTCACCCTGGACGACTTCGCCATCGATACCGTCGCCGACACGGTGAGCTGTCCTGCGGGACACACCGTCGTGCTGTCACCCGCGGCCGGGCGGCATCATCAGCGCAAGGCGTTGTTCGGTGACAGGTGCGCCTGCTGTCCGTTGCGTGAGCGGTGCACCACGGCCAAGGCCGGGCGCATCGTGACCATCCGCCCGGATCACGGCCTGATGGCCGATGCCCGCCGCCGGGCCGCCACCGATGCGACCTGGCGAGCCGACTACCGCCGCTGGAGAGCACCCGTCGAGCGCGGCGTCGCCTGGATCGTGGCGCGCGGCAACCGCCGCCTGCGCTACATCGGTGCCATCAAGAACGATGCCTGGCTCCACACCCGCGCCGCCGCCCTCAACCTTCGCCGGTTGATCAGTCTTGGACTGACCCGTATGAACGGCGCCTGGGTGATCGCCTCTGCCGGCGCATAGCGAGCAGGGGCATCGCAGTGCGAAACACCCCTCCACCAGCAAGATTTTCAGCGGCCTTCTAGGGCCTGTTTCAGAAGTGGATCATAGTCATGTAATGATCATTTCTCGTGGCTCGGGGAGGTCTGACTGACGCTCAGTGGGCGGTGCTGGAACCGTTGCCGCCGAAGGGCATCAGACCTGGCCGACCGGCGGTGCACATCAAGCGCCGACTGATCAACGGCATACGGTTTCGGACCCGTACCGGCATACCGTGGTGGGACCTCCCCGGACGGTACGGGCCGTGGGAGACGGTGTACGGGCTGTTTCGCCGCCGGCAGCGCGATGGCACCTGGCATCGCATCTTCGAGCAGTTCCAGGCCCAGGCCGATGCGAAGGGCCTGATCACCTGGGACATCTCGGTGGGCTCCACCATCGCCCGCGCGCACCAGCACGCGGCCGGAGCCCGCAAAAGGGGGATCTGCAGGTCGAGCCGCCCGGGCGGCGTCTTCACCGAGCCCGATGACCACGGGCTCGGACGCTCACGGGGCGGGCTGACCACCAAGCTGCACCTGGCGGTCGAGCAGGCCCAAAAGCCGATGTCGTTCGTGGTCAGGGCCGGCCGGTGCGGGGACTCTCCGCGGTTTCAGGTTGTCCTGGACTACATCCGGGTACCTTGGCGCGGCCCGGGACGGCCGCGTACCCGGCCGGACAAGGTCCGTGCCGACAGGGCCTACGGCTCCCGCGCCAACCGTGCCTACCTGCGTCGGCGTGGGATCCGCTGCACGATCCCGGAGAAACATGGCCGGATCGCCAACCGCAAGAACCGCGGCTTCCGCGGCGGCCGGCCACCGAGGTTCGACACAGGCGACTACAAACAGCGCCATGCGGTCGAGTGCGGGATCAACCGCCTCAAGCGTCATCGCGCCGTGGCCACGAGATACGACAAGCTCGCCGTCCGCCCACTGCGATGGCGGCCAGGCCGATCCACTGAACCGTACCGGTGATGGCGTTGAGCACGCCAGGCGCACCAGGCACGTCGCTGGCGCTGGCAAGGATGCGGCCGGTTCCCCAGACCAGCACCTCACCGATGATTATGAAAAGGATGCGCCACGGACTGTCGGCGGGATGCGACATGTCTTGTCCTCTTACGGCGTCTGGTACGGATCGGTGGGTCGTGTCGAAGAGCGCGTACGGTGCCCTGTCTGGCGCGCGGGCCGGCTTCTCTGCCTTGTCGACCAGGCGTGTCACCGGTGGACCAGGCATGTCACCACCGGCCGGTGAAGCACTTCACCGGCCGGGCCGGCGGGCCCGTGCCGTACCGGATCGGTGAACGAGATCACGGGAATGTCCGGCGCAGGCTCTAGCATCCGCGGCATGAGCAATACCGCGACCTCACCGCCCGGGCATCGCATCATCAATGCCGCGGAGGCGGAGGAGCGGTTCGGCCTCGCGGTGCTCACTGCCCCGCCGGTCCCGAGCCCGCCTGACAGGTCGTAGCCGCCCGTCGCCGATCGCGTCCCGGTCGTCGCGGCAGAGCCGGCGCCCAGCGCGACAGGCCCTGCCATCTCCACGGGCACGGCACACCTGACCACACGTGACACAGCCGTCGGCCGATCCGCCGATGGCTGATGTTCCAGATGTCGACACATGAGTGAGGAATCGTCGATGGACGAGCATGACCCGATCAGCTGGTTCTACGGGCTGCCGATCACACCGGAGACGGCCGCGGCGTCGGTGGAGCACCTGACCGACCCGTTTGCCGACGATCTCGTCGAAGCGCACCTCGGGAGCAACTATTCGTACTTCGGGGCGATCGACAAGACGCTCGCGGGTTTCTTCGTCCTTGACGACGAGGGCGACAACTACACGCTGCTGGACGTCCGCGGGGACGGGCGAGTGTGGTGGCAGGACCACGAGACCCGCGAGTTCTACGTCCACTTCGCCTCGCTGGACGACTGGCGCGCCTTCAAGGAGGAAGTGGACAAGGGCGGCGACGAGAACGAGCTTCGCGATGCCTTCCGGACCGGGGAACGGCTGGAGGCCCGGCGCGGCGAGGCGCCCGGTACACCGGCGCTGGCCACGAGATACCAGTGGCTGGTCTGGCTGCTCGCGCAACCGCTGCGCGACCACCGAGGCCAGGCGACCCAGGACGATGACGAGCTGACACGGAGCGCCGTCGGGCATTTCCGCGCCGCCTGGCCGACAGATGAGGCCGCGGAGAAGAGCCTGATGGCGGAGCTGCCGCTGCTGGCCGGGGACCCGCATCTGGCGATCTACTGGCTGCTGCACACGTCGCTGCTGGCGATGGAGCCGCAGCGGGCACAGGTGCTCGCCGCGATCGAGCAGGCGCCGTGCCGTACGCCACTGGTCGACGCGTTCGCGGCGGCCTTCGGGTCGCTGCCGCTGGACGGGGACGTGACGATCGTGCCGGGGTTCAGGACGCGCCGCTCGCTCACGCTCCTGTACATCGGCGACGATGCGCCCGAGGCGGAAAGGGCGCGCACCGTGCTGGTCTCCATGGAGGTCGAGCCCCGGGCGAGGTCGCTGACGAAGTTCGTGCTCGTCCGCAACGGCCTGGAGCAGGGCACGTTGACGGACGCCGAGGTCGCCGCGGCGGCGACACGGATGGATGCGGCACCCGGCTCCGCGGCGCTGCGCGCCCTGCTCGACCGGCGCGCCGGGATGGAGGCCAGCCGCCATGCCGACGAGTTCGCGCGGACGGCGACCACCACCGGCGAGACCTGGCCGTGGGTGCTGGAGGTGTTGTGGCAGGTCCATTCGCTGGTTCGCGACCTGGACGCGCTGGAGACGGTGATCGGTTTCCTGCTGGACAGGGATCCGTACCAGCGGCACGTCCTCACCATGCTCCGGCACGCCCAGGGACTGGCCGGGCGCGAGTTCCTGATGCCCGCCGACGAACTGGAGCGGGCGCTGACGCTGGGGGAGGCGTCCACACCGATCCTGGTGGGTTTGGCGGCGACGCCGGACGACCACTCGGCGATCATCGCGAGGATCACCGACCCGGCGTTGGCGCGGGTGGTCGCGCGCCGCGTCCTGCACCGTGCGGACGTGGACGAATACGCGGCCGAGGTGAGCTCGTGGGCGATCCGCGCCGTCCTCGCGGGTGACGACCCCGACCGGGGGGAACTCGCCGCCCGGGGTTTCGAGGCTCTGCCGTTCCAGTCCCACCAGCAGGTGCTCGCCGACGTCGCCGGCGAGATCACCTCCCCCGGCCACCCTCTCGTCCGCGTCATGCTGCGGGTGCTGGAGCACGCCGCCGAGCCCGACGACGCCGACTTCATGGCGACCTACACGGTCAAGCAGATGAAGAAGGAGGTCCTCACGGCGCTCGCACCGTCCGCGCACGAGCCGGAGATCTTCGACGAGCTGATGCGCCTGGCAGAGCTGCCCGCCGGCCATACGACCATCGATTCGCTGTGGAGCCAGCTGTTCAACCCGTTCAGCAAGGAGACCTACGCCCTGCCCCGGCTCTCGGACGAGCAGGCGGTGCGGGTGGCCAGGGCGATGATCGCCACCCAGCTCACGCATCCGGTCATCCTCGCCCGCAACACCGCCGGGCATCAGCTTTACCGCTTCGCCCACGCGGGCGCCGAGGACTTCCTGATCGAGGCGCTCAACGAGTACGGCAGGCGCTTCGCCGATTCCACGGAAAAGGGCGGGAAGGTCTTCGACCGCGGCGAGACCGAGGACGACCTCCTCAAGAATCTGGTGGCGAACCTCTACTCCGCGGTCGGCAACATGGGGACGCCCCGGTCGCGGACCGCGCTGATCGAGCGGCTCTTCACCGAGCGGCGCGAGTTCTGGCGGATGGGCAACGCGATCGGCGGCGTCTTCTCCGCCGAGGTCCACCGCGAGGCGCTCGCCATGGTGCGCGAGCGGCGGGACGGGACGGGCGCGGGCTGCTATGCGTACGCCCTGGCCGACTTCGTGAAGCAGGGACCGCCGAAGGTGGAACTGCTCCAGGAGCTGGTCGGCTGGCCGGTGCCGGTGGAGGAGCTCTCCCGCCGCTTCTTCAAGTACGCCCTCGTCGTCGGGATCGAGGCGGCCCTGACCGCGAAGGCATACGACCTGATCCGCGCCGCACACGCCCTCGCCTCCTCCATCGCGGAACCGCCCTTGGAGCCCGACGAGCACGCGCGCGCCATCCGGTGGGACAACCCGCTGGAGACGGAGGAGCTGGCCAGGCAGCTGGAGGTGGTCCTGTCCGGAGCCGCTGACGACAAGCGCCGCCGCCTCGTCGAGGAAAGCGCGGCCGCCCGCGTCCAGGGCACGCCACGACTGCGGATCTCCGACGAGAAGCTCGGCATCCTGGCCGGTACGGCTGTCCGGCGACGGCTGCTGCATGACAGGACGACCGGGGAGGTCTGGTTCCTCGACATCGACGGCGCGGTGCACGCCTTCGACGGGTACGAGATCACCGGCCTTCCCTTCGAACCCCGGGCGACCGGTTATAGCCGCATGCGAGCGTTCCTCGATGGTGTGACCGAAATATCTGAGCGTGCGCTGTTCTGGGACCGCCGGGCAGACGAATTCGTTGAGGTCATCCGCTATGGCGACCGGATGACCTACGTGTGGGGCCGGAGCAACTGCTCGCTCAACGGTCTCGGCCTCTCCTTCCCCGGCGTCGACGCGGCAGCCGACGCGTTCGCGCGCGTGAAGAGCAGCCTCGCCGCGGCCGGCATGACCGAGACGAGCCCCTGGTACGTGCCGGGCAAGGGCGCGGTCCTGCGCACCTTCCACACGCCGGACCCCGACGGCCCGAACAACTCAAGCGACTATCGTTGCGTGTTCGACCGGAGGATCGGCAACGGCGGTCCTCGTTTCGCCACCGAGGCGGAGGCGGTCGCCGCACACGAACGGTGGGAGCTGGAGGCGCAACGGGACCGCGACGCGGGCCTGACCTGCCTGGAGTGGCAGGACAACCAACGCCGGCCCGAGGACATGACCGTGGGGGAATGGATCAGGGACCGGATCCGGGACGACCCCAGCGACGTGGCCTGGCACGTCCGGGCGCTCACCGAGATCGTCGGTTACCTGAGGGCCCACGGCTACGGTGACCTGATCGGCGCGATCAAGGTCGAGGTGGGCTCGGGCGTCTCCGACGACGAGATCGCCGCCTACGAAACCGGGCGCCGGCACCCGATCCCCGAGGCGCTGCGCGCCTTCTGGCGCGAGATCGGCCACGCCCACTGGTCCGTCGGCGGGGCGGGAATGCGGATCCTGTCGCCGTCGCAGGTGCTGTCTCGCCGGCCGGTCGCGCGGCAGCTGGGAGAGGAATACCTGCAGAGGCTGGCTCCTGCCGCGGGCGACGCCGCCCGGCCGGTGATGAGCGCGCTGGACGTGCTGGTCGAGACGCTCGACGGCTCCGCGATCTCCATCGTGCTGGCCGACCGGGAGTCCGAGGAGGGCCGAGTCTTCGCCCATCCCGGCTCCGATCCACGCGACTTCCGCTGGGAGAGATCCCTGTCGTGGATGCTGGCGATGAGCTTCCTCAGCCTCTTCTCCGACGCGATCGAGAAGGCCGCCCCCGTGGTGGCGCGGCTCTACCACGGCCAGCAGTTGAACCTCGACGTGCGGCGCCGCTACTTCGAGCTGCGGGAGCAGGGTGAGATCCCCAGGTTCTGGGAGCTCCTGTACGACGAGACGTTCGGCTCGGTCTCCACCCGCTCCGGAAAGGTCGGCGCGGCCGGTGCCGTACGTAACAGACGGTATGACGACCCGGCCCGCGCGGCCCGCGAGGCGGCCAAGCTGATCGCCGCCAAGGAGAAGGACGGCTACCGCGAAGCCGTACCCGGCCAAGCCCGGGCCGACGTCCCCTGACCGGCCCCGCGAGGACCCGGCTCCGCCGAGGGCCGGGCCTCCACCCTGCCGGAAACTTCTTGATCATCAGATCAGGGCGAACTGGGAGGAGTAGCGATGAAGCCGACCGTTCCCGCCGAAGGCCCGCAGCCGTCGGACCGGGCCGACGCCCGGACGGCCCGCCCGCAAGGAGTGCCCGCCGACGCGCGATACATCGAGAAAGAGGACGAGGAAGGATGGGGTGTCGGCGCCCGCGACGAGTGCGGGCAGGGTGATGTCCATGTGGCCGGCGGTGGTGGCGGCGCCTGCGGCGGCAAAGTCGAGTCTCGGCAGAACAAGGTCGGATGCGCCGACGGTCTTCGCTGTCCCTGTGCTTGCGGTGCCGAGGGTGGGAAGGGTTGCAGCGTGAAGGCCGGTGGTTTTCGCTGTGCCGGTGGCTGCGGCGTTCAGGCCGGGTAGGTCAGCAGCGCTTGTGCCTGTGGTCTTCGCGGTACCGAAGGCGGCGGAAGCGAGCTCAGGGAGGACTGCAGTGCTCTGCCCTGATGTGGTGGCTGTGCCGGAGACTGCGGAGTCCAGGGGCGGTAGGGAGACGCTGGATGTTCCGGTGTTGGGGGTGGTGTCGTTGAGGGTGGAGGCGGATAGACCTGCGGTGCCGTCCCAGGATGCGCCGAGGCTGGACCCATCGAAGTAGTCGCCGGCGCTGCCGGACTCCTCGATGAGGACCATCGTGGCATCGAGGTTGTTCACCGAGTAGTTAACGCCGTCGAGGAGGTCGACGACGGCGTCGCACGCGGCGTTGCGGGCGGTTGTGGACAGGCGGGTGGCCACGCGGCCTCCTCTGGAGTTAGAGGCCGCGTGGCCTCAGTGAGTCAGGTGGTGGGTGGCTATCGTGCGCCGCCGACGATCTGCCCCTGGACGGGAGGCAGTGTGGATGCGGTGTAGGTGATGGGGTGGGTGACGTATCCGCCGTTGCCGTCGTCGATCTTGTCGCCGTTGCCGTCGAGGTCGTAGACGTTCAGGACGGCGCGCACCGGGCTCCCGTCCCACACTTCGAGGTAGTGGCCGGACTCCTCGGGGATGCCTTCGGCGGCGGCCCACTCCTTGAAGCGGCGGTAAGGCGGGGACGTCCAGTGCGCGGGGTAGTGGCAGATCTCGACTGTCAGGTACGGCACAGGGGCAGATACATGGTCTCCAGGGTTGAGGTGGATCCGGGCGGGCGGCCTATCCGTGGACCGCTCAGCAGCCCGCCCGAGCATGAGGGGTCAGACGTCGCTGACGGGTGTTTTCAGGACGGGGATGTGGCTGTAGTCCTCGCCGTCGACCTGGGCGACCTGGTCGCGGGTCACCCAGCGCTCTACCGCGTAGCGGCGGTGGCCGTCGTCCTCAGCCCAGAAGATCAGCGCGAGCCATTGGACCTCACCTTTGCGCCACGCTCTCAGCCACACCATGCGGGAACCGTGCATCACCAGAGGTGGGCGAGGCGGAACAGGTGCGGCGGACACGAGGAGAGGCTACGAGGCGACGCCGACAGATCAGCGCAGGGTCATGAGGCGAGCAGGTCGAAGTGGAAGCCGAGAACGACTCCCAGTAGCGACAGGATGCGTACGGTCGTGGCAAAGCTGGGTTTGGCGATGATCCAAGCCATGACTTTCGGCCCCCAGATCAGCACTGCGACTATCCCGAATGTCATGAGGATCAAGAAGGGGAAAGAGAACCAACCCAGGCTGAACTTGGTGTCCAACGGTATGTGACGGATCCTCAACAGCACGAAGGCGAGAGCCGCGACTATGGCCCACAGGGAGTAAAACAGCACGTAGGCCGTCTTCGTTTCATCGTGGTATTTGATCTTCAGGAGTTCGGTCCCGTAAGCACGGATCCGCTCAGGACCCAAAATGTCTACCAGCGCCGATAAGGCGCTCACGAACGCGACGATCTTCCCGAGGCGTCCAACCCAGACCATAGGCATCCCATACAGGGTGTGCCCGATCGTGGAGGAGCCGTCCAACCAGAGTCCCCAAGCATCGAGGAGCCCGAGATCTGCCATGGCGGGAGCGTAAATTGATCTGCCCGAGCTGGCCAGACCTCAGGGGCGATGCGAGTGCCGGCCCTGGTCTCCCCGCAGACCCCCATCCGCGAGACCAGTAGCCGGCACCGGGCGCGAGGCCGGGGGCCAACTCGCGCAGCGCACCACCGCCAGGGGAGCGCGATTGGGAAATCTAAGCCTGTCCAGGCTGCTGGGCAAAGCTGGGTGCGGATGGCGTCGCGCTCCTCCGGCGTCGCGGGGACCGGCTCGCCGAGGTGGAGTTGCCGGGCGATGGTGGCGAGGTCACGCCAGTCGTACCAGGCGGTTGTGCCCAGCTTGAGGAGCTTGCGGGCGTGGTGGCGGATGCCCGGACGCGAACGGTCGCCTCCGGCTTACGGAGACGGGCCGCGGCGTCGGCGATGGTGATGCGCTCGGGTCTGTCCATGTGGATCACCCCTGAACATGCGAAAAGCCCTCGGACGCTCAAGGCGTTCGAGGGCTGGCAATTCCACGATCAATGCCGTTTACAACAGGTCAACGGGCGAAACGCCAATTTCGGCGTGCCAACATCAGCGGTTGTGGCCAGCGAGGGCGTAGAGCTGGTCAGCGAACGCGACCGCTTGGTCCGGAGACATGTGCGGTTCAGCGCCGACGTAGAACACCACGACGTCGCCATTAAGGGTGGCGAGCTGTCGCCACCCGCTTCGACGAACTCGCCGGCCGCTACCTCGCGGGCGCCACCCTCGCATCCGTCATGCTCTGGCTCCGCCACATCGAATTGTCAAACAGGCCTTAGGGCGAGGAGGACGTCGAGATGGGCGGCGAGGACCGTGAACGCCTGCGTCAGTACGGCTCCGTCTCGGCGGCGTCTGGAAGTGCCAGTGTCAAGCTCGGACAGGCGGGCTACGGTGCGGACCCGCTCCTCCCAAGAGACGAGCGTGGACAGGATCAGCCGGATGAGCTCATCTACGGCGAGGGATAGCGGGACGGGCGCGCTCTTGGAGATGGACACGACGGGACCACCAACGACTGCGCGGGCGGCGCCGAGCTCCATGTGGACGCGGACGAACAGCGTCGGCAGATCGTCGAGCGCTCGGGCTATGGCTCCGCGGTCAGCGTCGCAGAACGCCCGCGGGGTGAGAGCAGGTAGCCGGGTCGTCTTGCCGCCTGCGGTCTCGATGCGAGGGTCTGAGCATCGGCCAGCACAGGCACACTCGTTGAGGCTGTCGTCGTGGTCGGCAGGAGCGGAGTGGATCCAGTAGCGCGGCATGAGGTCTCCCCGAGCTCGTACGCTTACGGGCAGACCCACGCGAGGGTCTGATGTGGCGATAGTGAGGCGGCCCCATGGGCAGTGGGGCCGCCTTTCGCCTGTTCAGCGATCAGGCAGCAGGGATCATTCCAGGTGTCGGGTTTCCGCAGGTCGCATCACAGCGACCTGCTATGGGTGTAGCTCCTCTGCAGGGGCTGTGTGAGCTGGGCATTTGTGTTCTGGGCTGTTTGATCGGGCTGTCGCCTCCTGCAGTGGCGCTACCACCTCACCCAGGAACACCGCCGCACTCACCACGCCCAGGACGAATACGACCTCATCTGATCAACTCTGCTCGCCAGAAAGATCGCCCTAAAGTTGATCATCCACGTGTGTGGAGGGCCTGGACGGCGGCGGCGATTTCCTTCCTGGGGTAGCCATTGGTGGGCATGGTGGCGCCGTGGGCGTAGCGGATGATGCCCTGGGAATCAATGAGGATGCTGCCTGACTGCTGCAGCGAGCCGAAGACCTTTCTGCTCAGGCCGATCATCTCGTGCGGGGTGCTGTGGCGGCCGGTGAGGACGGGGAACGGGATCTGGCGTCTGGCCTTCCACTCGGCCGCTGCTTGGCGGTCCTCGGGAACCGCGACAAGCACCCGGACGGTGTCGGCAGCGAGCTCATCTCGGCGCCGGATGAGGTCTTGGACGTGTAGGTTGCAGACCGGGCACGACGTCGACCGCATGAAATAGACGAGCACGGCATGATTGCCCTGGTAGTCGGACAGGCGGACGGCCTGGCCGTCGGTGTCTTCCAGCACTACGTCGGGCGCGGGCGATCCAGTTTCAAGCATGGCAAAGCTCCCCTTCAACTCGGGTTGTGGAAATACGGTCTGCTCAGGTCAGGCGCTGGTGGTTCCGGGCTCGTGCGGGCCGCCCGTAGCCTCGGTCCTTCCGTCCAGGCTGAGCCGGACCGTGCTACGGGCCCGGTGTAGCTGAGACTTCATCGCGGCGTTGCTCAGGCCGAGTCTCTCTGCGACTACCCGCCCTGGGTAGCCCAGTACATCCCGCATGATCAATACTCTGCGCTGAACGTCCGGCAGCTCCCTGATCGCCTGCACGACGAGCTCGGCTTCCAGACGCCGGATGACCTCCTCCTCGGCCGACGTCACCAGACCGGCGCCGCGGTCAGCCACGTCCGCACCCTTGCCACCAGAACGAGGTGGTAAACAGTGCCTGCCACACAGCCGGCATCACGACGTCACTCATCCGAATCTCCTCCCAGCGTGACCGTCACCCCATAAGAGACCTCCACACCGCAAAAGGATTCACTGTCTCAGGACCAACCTCGCCGGGCGCACCCCGAGCAGTACGCCGACAAGCTCAGCCCCTCCCTGGAGAGGAGCTGCATCCACCTGCGATATCCCGAGGTCGGCATAGCACCAGGACGGCCGCAGGGGCGGCGCTGGTGGAGGGTCGTCGGCTGTTGCCGTGGGCCACCATCCATTTTTCGAGCGCCGTGGTGCACGGTGTACGGGTCGGTGATGGGCAGGATCACTCGCAGGTCGTCCGCCTCCGCATCGGTGGGGATGCCGAGGATGCGGCGGGCCTCATCCTCGATGTAGACCACGCGCGGGCAGCCTGCGTCGTCGGACTTGGCGCTCATACCATGGTCGGCCGTGAGCACCACGAGACACCGGTTCGGCCGGCCGCGCGGCGGAGCTGCACGTTGATGTAGAACCAGCCGAAGGCGTCGCTGGTGTAACTCAAGCCGCGATCGGCGTGGAAAACGGCGTCCGGCTCGACCAGGCCGGTGCCGATCGCCATGCGCAGGGCGGCTTGTCCTTCGAGGTGTCCCGGTCCTGAGGTGGCCCGAGCTTCAGCGTGCGGGGAGCGTCAGTGCGGTGGGCAGCTCGCGCAGGGTTCGCAGCGGCGAGAAGAGCATGGGGAGCGCCGCGAACAGCTCTCCCACAACGCCGGCCCAGATGGCCTCGCGGGCGCCCAGCCCCTGCCCCAGCACGCTGCCGAGCAGGGCACCCACCGGCATGGCCCCCCACACCACGAACCTGACCGACGCCGTCATTCGGCCCAGCAGTGGCTTCGGGCACACCCCCTGCCGGAATGCCACTGAGTTGATCTTGAAGGTCATGAAGACGACCCAGCCCAGTCCCTGCAGTGCCACGGCCACCGCGAAGCGCCAGTCGGCCTGGTACATCGGCACCGCCAGCAGCCACAGCGCCCCACTCACCACCACCGACAGGCACATCGCCGGCCCTTGCCCCAACCGGCTGGCCATCCGCGCCGTCAGCAGGCTGCCCACCAAAGCGCCCACCGCCTCCGCCGCGAACACCAGACCGCACAGAAAGGGCGACAGCCCGAGCTCCCTGTTGAGCAGCACGAGCAGCATCGAGGCGCCGACCGTGCCGCAGAGGTTCGAGATCGCCGCGGTGAGCGTGATCGCGCGCAGCGTCCGATGGCCGAACACGAACCGCAGTCCTTCGGCGATCTCCTGCACCAGTCGCGACTCGCCGGCAATCTTGCGCGTGTCGTCCCCCTGCCCGGCGCTGCCGACGCGGGTCAGCAAAAGCGCGGCGGCCAGGAACCCGGCGGCGTCCACCACGATCGCCGCCGGCGCGGTCAGCGCGCCCACCAGCGCCCCGCCCACCCCTGGGCCGCCCACCTGCGCGATGCTGCGGGTCGCCTCCAGCTTGACGTTGGCCTCCACCAGCTGCCCGTCGTCGACCAGGTGTGGAAGGTAGCTCTGGTACGCCACGTCGAAGAAGGCCGTGCACACCGACACCCCGAACGCGACGCCGTACAGCTGGGGCAGCGTCAGAACGCCCAGCCAGTGCGCCATGGGGATCGACCCCATCAGCACGGCCCGCCCCAACACGCCCGCGATCATCACCCGCCGGCTGCTGCCGCGATCGACCCACGCCCCCGCGGGCAGGCCGATGACCAGGAACGCCAGATATTCGAACATGACCAGCAGCCCGGTCTCGAACGGCGTCGCGTCGAGAAGGCCGATCGCCACGAGCGGCAGCGCGATGAGCGTCACGGCCGCCCCGGCCTGGCTCACCGAGTCGGCCGCCCAAAATCTCCGGAAATCCGCATGGAAGAACAGGCTGGTGCGAGAGGGGATCATGACGTCCAGCATCCTCACGCCGCCATGGTCTCCGCGAGTGTTTTAGGCTGGGCGAAAAGTTGCGGGGGAGGGGTATACATGGGCGCGGTGCGGTTCGGGATGCATGACCTCGTCAACGTCAGGTTCGCCATCTCGCCCCTGTGGGAAAGTCTGGCCGCATTCCGGGCGGTCGCCGACCCGGGCGCGCACGCCGTCCACCTGCCCTGGATCAGGACCGCGCGCCTCCTGGAGCGCGACCTCGCCGCGCCCCTGCGAGGGTTGCCCGGCGGCGTCCCGGCGTTCCTGACGCCACCGCCGCCCTGTCCGCTGGCCGAGATCGAGGAAGAGCTCGCCCTCGTCCGGGCGACCCCGGCCGAGCGGGTCCGCGCCGACCTCGACGCGGTGGGCGCGCACCGCCTGGCCGAGGAGCCGGTACGGGCCGCCGACGAGCTGGCCGACGCCGTGCTGGCGTGGTGGCGGGCGGCGGTCCAGCCGCACTGGCCGCGTGTCCGCGCGCTCCTGGAGGCCGACATCGCCCACCGGACCAGGCAGCTCGCCGAGGACGGCATCCGGATTATGTTCGCGGGCCTGCATCCGTCGCTGCGCTGGTCGGGCGACCGCCTGGCCTCCCCCGACCTGCCCGCGACCGGCGTCGACCCGGGCGGTATCGGCCTCACCCTGACCCCGACCGCCTTCGCGACCCGCTGCCACCTCCTGCCCGGCCACCGTCCACCCGGCCACCTCCCGCCAGGCCGGTCGCCGTCCGATCGGCCGTTCCCCGGCCGTCAGGCGGTCGCGCCCGCCCTGGTGTATCCGGCGCGAGCCGTCGGCACGCTGTGGGAACGGCGGCAGGGCGGCACGGACGGGCTCGCCCGGCTGCTCGGCCGCAGCCGGGCCCAGATCCTGGCCTTCACCAGCTCGCCCAGCACCACGACCCAGCTCGCCGCGCGCACCGGGCTCAGCCTGGGCGCGGTCTCCCAGCACTTGGCCGTCCTGCGCGACACCGGCCTGGTGACCGGCCACCGGTATCGCCACGAGGTCAACTACACGGTCAGTGACCTGGGCCTTGAGCTGATCGCCCGAGGCTAGCGCCGCTGGAGCGACCTGGGCGGGCACTGTGCCGGGCGAGGTGGTCGGCGCGGATTCGGGCGTTTGCACGCTGACCTCGATGAGGCGGCCAGTTGGTCCAGCTGGGTCAGTTCCGCGGAGATCACCTGCCGGTCCCACCCGGCGCCCAGGGTTTCCTCCGCCAGGGCGGCGAGCCGGCGGGGGCCGGCGGTCACGGTGAACCCACAGGGCGCCGGTGAGCCCTGGGCGAGCCAGTCCCGGAGATAGGAGACGATCAGGCGCGTCACGGTGGTGTCGGCGTCCTCCTTTCGAACGTGTCCCCAACCGCCAACTAGCGACGCGGTCCCGTTCTCGGAAGTGCCGGGCTGGGGTTTCGCCTCTCAGTCGTGCGTGTTCTCGGAAGTCGTGGCCGTCTCCGCTTCCGAAAACACGATCCTCTCGGAAGTCCCATGACCTGCGCAGATCGGCTCACCTTGGGGCTGGGGACACGTTCGGGAGGAGGACGCCACACCGATGCCCGTGCCCGGGGCGCTCTGTTCCTCGGTCTCGTCCGTGCGCACGGTAGGGCTGCCTGAACCGACGTCACCCTGGCCAGCCTCTACCGGCAAGCGCATGGTCTGAGCAGCGCCCTCCTCCAGCACCACCACACCACCGCCCTGGGGCGGGCAGCCGGCCACTCAACTCGGCCAGCAGGAGGTCGACCAGGCCGCCCAGGAGCGCCATCAGCGATTCCTTGTTGGATACGTGCGGATAGAGGGATATGGCACTCATGCCGGTCTTTGCACTTCCTCGACGCCTGCCGGCAATAGCCACCAGCCCTTTGATCACGCGGGAATGGCGACAACGACCCGCAACTCATAGGTTGCACCTAGGATGTCGACGTGCAATCATAGGGTTGCGTCTGAAACAGTAAGAGGAGGCCTGATGAGTGAAGACCGGATCGAACGCGATACCTTGATCGAGGCGTCTCTGGAGCGGGTATGGGCGCTGGTGGCCGTGCCCGGGTTCTGGGTGGCCGATGAGGCGAGCGTGGCGGGCACCGTGGCCAGGGAAGGCGTGTCACTGCTCGCGAAGAATCCCAATCTGGGTGAGGTCTCGGTGCGTGTGGAGAAGGTCGAGCCGCCGACATACGTGGCCTACCGCTGGGCCAGCGCGTTCCCCGGGGAGGAGTTGCGTGCGGACAACAGCACTCTGGTGGAATTCACGCTGAGCACGGAGGGCGACAAGACACGTCTGCGCGTCGTCGAGAGCGGGTTCGCTGCACTGAGCCTGTCCGAGGACCAGCGCGACCAGACGGTACGGTTCAACTCCGATGGCTGGCCCCAGGTGTTCGACGTGGTCAAGGACCGCGCCGAACAGGCCGGGTGATCGCAGAGGAAGGTCGCGGCCCCGCCGAGGGGGTCGACAGTGTCCTGGCCGCGCTGGCCGACTCGACGCGACGTCAGCTGCTTGATGTACTCGCCGCACAGGGCGAGGCAACCGCGACCACGCTCGCCGAACGGCTGCCCATCTCGCGCCAGGCAGTGGTCAAACACCTCGCCGTCCTGGGCGCCGCTGGACTGGTTTCCGGCGCCCGAGTGGGGCGGGAGGTGCGGTACGCGGTGAGGCCCGCGGCCCTGGATGCGGCGGCGCGGTGGATGGCCACGCTCGCCGCCGACTGGGATCGGCGCTTGGCGACGATCAAGCGCCTCGCCGAGGCAGCCGAGCGGGAAGAGAGCTAGCTCACCAAGGAGTACGTGTACGACTCCTGCCTGGCCACCCGGCCCATCGTGGCGAGTGGACTCCAAGGGCAGGTCTGGAAAAGGGCGCTCATGGCACACCCCCTACCGCGGGGTGTCCTGAGCGTGCCATGAAGACAAGCGTAGCGGGGACACGGCGTGACGCCGGGCACACCCCGCCTGCCGCGCCGCGCGCCACGGCCGACCGCAACCCGACGGTCGATGCGGGACAGATCCACAACAACGCCTAGGGGACGCGCGTCTCCGATCGGCCCGCCCGGCCGATGACGTGCTGACTGTCACCCCTACCGGGTTCTTGAGAAAGGGAACCGTCTCTTGACTACTGCCCCGCCTTCGCCACCCCGCTTCACCGGACGGCAGCGGCTGATCCTGCTGACCTTGCTCGGTGCCGGGTTCATGCTGTCCGCCGACTTTTCCATCCTGAACGTCGCGCTGCCGGAGGTGGGCAAGGGTGTCGGGCTGGAGCTGACAGCGCTGCCCTGGATCGCCTCCGCCTACGCCCTGCCCGCGGCGGGCTTCACGCTCCTGTTCGGCCGGTTGGCCGACCTGTTCGGCCGCCGCCTGCTCTTTCTCGCGGGCATGGTCCTGCTGGCCATGGCCTCGCTGCTTGGTGGCTTCGCCACCACCCCCGAGATGCTCCTGGCCGCCCGCGCCCTTCAGGGCCTGTCCACCGCCCTGTCCGTCCCGGCCTCGCTGTCCCTGCTCACCACCACGTTCCAGGAGGGCGCGATGCGTGATCGGATCCTGGGCCTGAACGGCGCGCTGCTGTCCGGTGGCTTCACCATAGGCGCGCTCCTCGGCGGCTCTCTGGTGAGCCTGCTGAGCTGGCGTACGGCGTTCTTCATCAACGTGCCCGTGGCTGTGATCATCCTCGTCCTCACGCCGTTTCTGATCGGCGAGAGCAAGGTGCCCGACCGGGTCAAGCTGGACGTGCCCGGCGCGATCACCGTGACCGGCGGACTGCTGGCCGTCGTCTACGCCGTCATCGAGCAGAGCATCCCAGCCGGTGTCATCGGTATCGTGCTGCTGGCCGCGTTCTGGCTGATCGAACTGCGCGCGGCCGCGCCGCTCGCCCCTCTCCGTATCCTCAAGCGGCCGACCGTCAAATGGGGAAACTACGCCGGCCTCGTGGTGTTCACCATGGAGACAGCGATGATCTTCCTGATGACGCTGTACCTCCAGAACGTCCTCAAATTCGACCCGCTCGTCACGGGCCTGATCTTCGGTGTTCCGGGATTGGCGGCGGTGCTGGCGGGTCCGACCGCCGGCCGCATCATCGGCCGCCATGGCTACCGCAAGGTGCTGCCCGTCGGCCTGGCCGTCCAGGGACTCGCCACGGTCCCGCTCATCTTCGTCGGCTCCGACCGCATGGGGCTGGCTCTGCTGATCCCCGCGCTGTTCATCGGCTTCTTCGGGCATGTGACGTCCATCGTGGCGTACACGGTCACGGGCACGTCCGGCCTGCCGAATGAGGAGCAGGGCCTGGCCACCGGTCTCACGACGATGACCCAGAACGTCGCCATCACGATCGGCATCCCGATCCTGAGCGCGATCGCCGCCACTCAAGCTGAGGAACTGACCGGGATCCATCTGGCGCTGATCGTGAACGTGATCATCACGTTCGTCAGTGTCGTCCTCATCTGGATCGGTCTGCGGCCGCGCGCGGAGCAGAGCGCCGGCGCGCCTGCCGTGCTGGCGGCGAACGAAGTCTAAGACCTGTTTCCTGGCGGAAACCCGACCGCGTTCCCAGCACCGGCGGACCGGTTCCGGTCCGGGAACGCGTACTCGGCGATCAGGACGCGTCGTCGGGGCCACACGCTGGTATCGCCGTGGCGGCACTCGATGTATTCGCCCATCCTTTCCGAGCCCGTGCCGCCGACATGGCGGGCGATGGCCCGGGAGGCGTCGTGATGAGTACGGCTGCCGCCGGCTCGGCACGACGCTCGCAGCCCACCTGCACCGCAGCGCCCGCTGCGGCAGCGAAAGGAGAACCTTCCATGGATCTGCAACTGACCGGAAAGACGGCCGTCGTCACCGGCGGCAGCAAAGGGATAGGCCTGGCCGTTGTTCGCACTCTGCTCGCCGAGGGGATGCGCGTGGTCACCGGCTCACGCACCATAACGGCGGAGCTGAAGGAGACCGAGGCGGTGCCCGTGACCGTCGACCTCACCACAGCCGGAGGGCCGGCCCGGCTCATCGAGAGCGCCGTCGCGGAGCTCGGCGGCATCGACCTGCTGGTCAACAACGTGGGGGTGGGCGATACTGACGACTTCGCCAAGGGGGTCCGGTTTAACCTGCTCGAGCTGCCGGACGACGCGTGGGAGCACACGTTCAACCTCCACTTCTACAGCGCGCTGCGGGCCAGCCGCGCCGCGCTTCCCTCCTTGATCGAGCGCAGGGGCACGATCATCAACGTCTCCTCGGTCGGAGCACGTGCCGCCGCCGCCGGTCCCGCCAACTACAACGTCTCCAAGGCCGCGCTCAACGCTCTCACCAAGGTGATCTCCGAGCAGTTCGGCGGGCAAGGCGTACGCGCCGTCACCGTGTCGTCTGGGCCGGTGAGCACCGGGGTGTGGACCGACCCGGACGGCTTCGTCGGCCGCATGGCGAGGGAGCAGGGCCTTCCTCACGAAGTGTTCATGGAGCAGCTGATCAGCGCGAGCGGCGTCACCACCGGCCGCCTCGCCGCACCGGAGGAGGTAGCGCAGCTCATCGCCTTCCTGGCATCGCCCGTCAACATCACCGGCAGCGAGCATCTCATCGATGGGGGCATGATCAAGCATGTGTGACCTTGCGCGTGCGGGCCGGGCCACTGACGGGCCAGGTCTGCGAACGCAGGGTCATCGGGGACCTGACGGTTTGCGCAGCACATCGCGGCACCCCGCGGTCCAGCCGCTCTCCTCGCGTAAGGTATGGGCCACGCTTCGGCAGGGTGATCACTGGCCTGTGGCGGTGCCGGTTTGCCGCGATGCTGAAGAGTCTCCGTTCAGCGGGTGTGGTCACAGCTGACGCTGGCGATCGCCTGAGTCCCCCAGCCATCGGCGGCGACGCACCGGTGATCCCTACGAGCAGGACGAGTCGGCGGTGAGGCCCACGGCGGGAGGATAACTCGCGCTAAACGGTCCGGGCGACGTTTCAATGTCGCCCGAGCGGCGGGCTGAATGGGCGCCGAGCTGCTCGCAGCGGCCTCGCATCGCGCCGTCAACCCCGTCCCGGAGCCGGCGGTAGACAGCGAGGAAGTCGAGAATCTCGTCGGCGGTCTTGATCCAGGCGAACGGCTTGGACCGTCGCTCCCTTGGTCCATCCAGGCGTGGATGCCGCTCTCCGTCGCCTGGATGCTCCGCCCGCGACGCCAAGGCCAGGGCTCCCTCGTGACGCAGCGGCGAAAGAGGTTCAGCGGGATACTCCAGCCAAGCCGGGTTGATCTAGAAGGCCGGCGATCTCGGCATCGAACGCGGAGGGCCGGTCCCGGTGGACATGGTGGCCGCAGTCGATGGTCACCAGCCGACAGGGGGTCCCGGTAGCAATGAAGAAATTTCCAACGGATATGCAGGTCGGAGCCCCTATGAGGGCCCTCGATGCGGCCTGGAAGATAGGCCGTTGACCTGCATATCCGTTGTTTCCTGCGCCGTTACTACCGGGACCCCTTGTCCCACGCGGCCTGCCACTCGACGGCGAGTTCGGCGTCGCTCTGGGAGGTGTCGGCACGCGCGGGACCGGAGAAGGCGGCGAGAAGGAACGCCGCGGCGAACAGCTGGGCCGCGAGAAGACGAAGGAGTTTTTTCACGTATACCTCAACAAGAGACAGTAGACGCGAATGATCTTCTATCGCATCCGAAGGTGATTGAGAACACTTCGCACCCAAGACACGAGAAAGCCTCCCCACGGCTTGAAGATCACCGCGCTGCGCGGCGACGGCGTCACCCTCACCGCAGCGAGCGCGGAGTGCCTGTCGACCGCACGGGTCGCCAACCCCGACACCCACCGGGCCTACGCCTCCGCGATCGACCGCATCATCGCCCAATTCGGCGGCGGCGTGAATCGTCCGCAACCGCCGCACCCGAACGCGCGTCCGCGCCATATCCAACGCTTTCTTGCGGAAGCAGGCACACCGCCCCATTCCTCCCACGGAATTGACGATTCCGACGTTTAATCTTAGTATTTGATCATGGAAATATGAGTACCCCTGTAGGAAACCTTGTCGATTTCGGAGCCTTGGGTCATGTATTCGCGAAGTAAATTCAGTTCGTCACTTGTGGCGTTTGTCGCCTTGGCGGCGTTCACCGTTCAGCCGGTCAGCACCGCATCAGCCGCCACCGTCTACTGCGAGCAGTACAAGACGATCCCGGTGGCCGAAGGCCGCTACATCGTCGACAACAATAACTACGGCAAGGGCGTCAAGCAGTGCGTGTCGACCGATGGCACTGACAGCTTCACCGTCACCAGCTCGAACGCCGCCGCCAGTCCGCCGTCGTCCCCGGTCAGCTACCCCGAGATCTTCGAGGGATGCCACTGGAACACCTGCACGGCCGGTTCGAAGCTGCCCCTTCGCGTCGACACCATCGGCAGCTCGACGTCGAGCTGGTCCACGACCCTCCCCAGCACCGGCAACTTCAACGTCTCCTACGACCTGTGGTTCAACACCACGCCGACCACGCCCAAGGACAACGGGCAACCCGACGGCGCGGAATTGATGATCTGGCTCAACCAGCGCAGCTCGGCCGACAGCCCGGCCGGGACGTACGCCAGCGTGGGTGGGAAGGGCTACCACACCTGGCAGCTCCCGATGGAGGGCAACGGTCGCAAGTGGCCGCTGCTCGGTTACCGGATGGACACTCCCACCACGTCCGTGAACAACCTTGATCTTCGCGCGTTCATCCGCGACGCCGTGGTCCGGGGGGTGGTGAAGCCTGACTGGTACCTGATCGCCGTCGAAGCGGGCTTCGAGACCTGGTCGGGCGGCGAGGGGCTGCGGACGAACGCGTTCTCCTCGGCGTCGGCCGTCGGCTACCCCGTCGGCGCCGTGCGCTCCGGCATCACCGGAGGCTGCATGAACAACTACGGGGATCGCCTCGTGGACGGCAACCCCGTCGTGCTCGGCTTCTGCACCGACACGACGGGGCAGAAATGGACGATCTCCATGGACGGCACCATCCGCCACAGAGACCGCTGCCTGGGGACCACGGGGGCGAAGGTGTCGCTCAACCCCTGCAACGGCTCGCCGTACCAGATCTGGCAGGTCGGACTGCACGGCGCGCTGTGGAACCACGGCGCCGCCGCGTGCCTACGAGCTCCGGGCGGCGCCATCGGCACGCAGCTCGACCTGGCCGACTGCAACGGGGCCGCGAACGAGGCGTGGAAACTGCCGAGCACCCTCGCCGCCCAGCCCTACTGACAAACCTGCTACAGCAGCGACGATGAGAAGCTGGCCGGCCCCTGCGCGGCCTGCGCGGTCACCTTGCCGCCGGAGCACCACACCTTGGGGTGTCGGTAACGAAGGTGTCAGTGCGCCATGGAAAGCGCTGTTAGTCCTCGATATCCCTGTCCAGAAAGTCTCCGCGCTCGTTATGTCCTTTGGCGGCCCGTACCAGCCGTATTCCGGTGGCGCCCCTTCCTGGGGTGTCGTATTCCTCGCCTCGCCCGTTCTTCACACGCGTCGTCGGGGCCCAGGCCGGGGGTAGCCGAGCTGGTCGGCGAACTCCTTCGAACCTCCGCAGACCTCAGCGACCTCGCGGGGATCTTCGGCCGTGAGACGCGCCTCAAGGTGTTCGACTTGGTCGGCCGGGTCGTCTCCGGAGATGGGAATGGTCATCCTGAACTGAAGCCAAGGGCGGTCTTCCCCGATCGCGGACCAGCCGGGATGGAACAGGAAGATGGCGATCTGCTCAGGTTCCCAGGGCCAGGCGGAGACGGCGTACAGCTCGCAGTCCCACGTCGTCAGCCAGTCGGTGTGTTCCCGGAGCCGTTCCTCCAGCAGTCTGGCGACCGTTCGGGCCGGCCACTCCCAGCTGTGATCCGTCGTGGCCCGGTGGACCTCTGCCGCGTACTGATCGACGTCGAACCGGAACTCTGGGAGATCGAACTCCTCGGTATCCGGGTTGCGCCAGCCGCTCCAGATCACGTACTGCCCTTCGCGCCTGACTGTCACGTAGACAGCACCGCAGCATCTTTCGGTGCACCCAGCCTCAGCGAGCCGAACCTCACGAGGGACGTCGGTCGCATTTTTCAGCGGCGCGTTCGGGCCCAACAGATAGCGAGGGTCCGCTGCCGGGCCCTCATCGAACACGTCGGTCAGGATGTCTCGTCCGTCGACGATCGGTCGGCATTCCACGCTGGCCCTGGTTCCGAGTGGTGGCACGACGACGCGGAGGGACAGCCGATGCGGTTCTGTGGTCACCGCCTGATGGTCTCCGGGGTTGAGGGACAACGGAACAGCCGTTGGCGGTGAGAAAGATCTTGTTTCTCGTTGTGGCGGTGAGCTGGTCGAATGCGAAAGGGGCAGGCGATCAGAGTCGGCTGACGAGAGGGCGCGGACCCAGGGAATGCCACCCCGTTGCCCTGTGCGGCCTTTTGCGACCTGCGTCGGTGCGGCGTTGCTCCGCTGGCTGTTATGTGTGGCCCGTATGTCACACCAGTGCCGCGCCGCCGTCTATCGCGAGCGTGGTGCCGGTGACGTAGGCGTTGGCCAAGACGAAGAGATAGGCCGCCGCGGCTTCCTCGGCAGTGCCGACACGCCGCGTGAGCAGCTCGGACCCGGCGCCCTGGAGGAAAGCCTCCGGGTCCGGGACACTGCCGTCCCACAGCTCGGTACGGATCACACCGGGCTGGATCACGTTGACGCGCAGAGGGGCGAGTTCAACGGCGAGTGCCCGGGACAGGGCCTCGATACCGCCGGTGATACCTGCCGTGAGCGCGGTTCCGGACAGGGGGCGGATCGCGAGGACGCCGGAGCTGAAAGTGATCGAGCCGCCGCCGCGCAGTCGCTGTGCAGCGTACTTGGCGGAGAGGAACGCGCCCCAGAACCGGCGCTCGAAGACGGCCCTGGCCTCCTGCGGGGTGGTGTCGACCAACGGCTTGATCAGCAGAGGTTCGCCCGCGGTGTAAACGAGGTGGTCGAACTCCCCGACCTGCTCGAAGAACGCGGCGATGGCGTTGCCGTCGGCGACGTCCAGGCGGCGGCCTTCGGCCGGCTCGCCCAACCGCTTCGTCGCGGCGTCCACGCGGTCCTGATTGCTGGAGGCGACCACAACGTCCGCGCCAGCCGCCGCGGCCTGTTGGGCTACCGCGAAGCCGATGCCGGAGGTTCCACCGATGATCACGATCTTCTTGCCAGTCAGAGACATGGGATCCATTCCTTCGTCGATGCAGTGCCGGGTTCGGCAACCGCCATGGCAAGAACGTACGCCTCCGCATCGAGACGGTGAATGACTTAAGATCTCGATTCCCTGTCATATCGTCTCGCCATACAGGCACTAGAGTGGCGCTATGGACATCCTGAGCGACACCCTCGAAGTCCTGCGCACGGGACGCCCGATGGTGACTCGCACCGACGCGCACGCTCCGTGGGCCCTGAAGTTCCAACCCATCTCAGGAGCCGGATTCCACGTGGTCGTGGAAGGGCACTGCCACCTGCTGCCACCGCACGGCCAACCGCTCGCGCTCGGACCCGGCGACATCGTGTTCCTGCAGCGCGGCAGCGGACACACCCTGTGCGACGTGCCGGACCGCGACCCGGTGGACTTCGTACCGGAGCGCGTGGACCGTTCCTCGCCGATCGGCCAGGTCACCGTGGACGGACCAGGGCCGCACACGGTGCTGGTGTGCGGCGCGTACGCGATCGACGTTGATCGCCCGCATCCACTGTTCAGCGATCTACCGGAGGTCATCCACCTCCCCGCGATCCCCGGCCGCCACCCGGTGCTGCGCTCGGCGATCGATCAGCTGTGCGCCGAGTTCCACGCGCCGCAGCCGGGCTCGGACGCGGTCGTCACAGCGCTCATCGATCTGCTGCTGCTGTACATCCTCCGGTCGTGGTACGCCGAACTACCGAAGGAGCGGACCCGGGGTTGGGCGGCCGCGCTGACCGACCCGGCAGTCGCCCCGGCCCTGAAGGCGATCCACGACGATCCCGGCCATCCCTGGACCGTGGAGTCGCTGGGCACCCGCGCCGGGCTGTCCCGCGCGGCGTTCGCCCGCCGCTTCGCCTCAGTGGTCGGCGAGCCGCCGTTGACCTACCTGACCAACTGGCGGATGGCCACCGCGGCGCGGCTGCTGCACCAATCGCCGACCCCGCTGAGCACAATCGCGCAGCACACGGGGTACACGTCGGAGTTCGCCTTCGCCAAGGCTTTCAAACGACACTTCGGATCGCCGCCGGGGGCCTACCGCAAGCAGGTCAAGACGGCAGGCGACGAACCACGCGGATGCAACTGACGGTGAGACAGCGCTGAGTGACGAGCTCGGCGCACTGCGACTCGCCCCCTTAGAAGAAGTCTATCTATATAGAGTTTGGGGCATGTCCGCTCGACGTGACTCCGCGCAGACACGGCTGGTTTTCCGTGCGCTGCGGGCCGGCGGCCAGACCTGGCGGTACGGCTACGACATCGCCCTCGAGACCGGTCTGGCGCCCGGCACGCCGTACCCGGTCCTCGGCCGGTTGACGGACCGGGGGCTGTTGGAGAGCCAGTGGGAGCAGGACCCGCCCACTGGCCGGCCGCGCCGACACTTGTACCAGCTCAGTGCCGAGGGGGCGATCCATGCGGCGAGCCTGGCCGCCGAGCCGGTCGCGCCGCCCAAGGCGGCCGGCTACCAGCCTCGGCTTGCGGACGGTCGGTCATGACCGCGGGTGCGCCGCAACCTCTGCGTGGGTTCTATCTCTCGATGGGATGCCACCGGAATACGGCTGGTACGGGCCGCCAAAGGGCATAACGAGCACGGAGACTTTCTGGACAGGGGTTACTGGACGGTGTTTCCGCAGGTCACCCGAGCGTCCGAAAATGTGTACGTTTCTGGACGCCGGATGGCTGGGCTTGCAACATCGCAGGTCGGAGGCTCGGCGGCCCGAATCTGCCGTATTCGGTGGCACCCCACGGTCATCGGTCTGGGCGTTCAGGACGTTCAGGTCTGTCCCGCGGGCTCCGCTGAGTGTCGCCACGGCCGCATCGACGTTGCTGGTGTGGCGATCCGGTTTCGCGCTGATCACGCCTATAACGAAGCGGGGATCACGCCCGGCCGATATGTAGTCGTAGATCAGCGAAGCGCTCTCCAAAAGCGCCGCGAGTACGATGAGCGCGACCTTCCACCAAGGGTCCTGAAAGGCGAGCGGTCCGAATTGGCCAACGTAAGGCGGGCTGGGGATGAACTGTCGAGCAGTTCGCGCAGTTTGCAAGGATCGACCGGTTTACCGGCGAGCAGCTCTTCTAGCAACTCGCGCACCTGCTCACGTAAGTCGGCGGTGGTCATGACAGGCGCACCACTGCGGCCGTGTCGCCCGCTACCTGGGCGTGGCGGGATGCGCCCGCAGGGGTGGGCTAGCGCGGCATGTAGTGCTTGGCGCAGTTGCCGCTCGTCGGCCACGACGCTGGTCAGCCGGAGGAACGCGGTGCCTTCCGGCAGCTCGGCGACCAACTCGCGGTTCACCGGGTCGTACGTCGACCGGGACAGGAAGATCCGCTCGGGTACTTGCCGGGTGGGCTGGTCATATGCTGTGTCCCAGGCCGCGACCTGCGCGACGAACCGCACTTCGGGCTTGCCCGCAGCGCGTCACCGACGTCGACCTTGAAATAGACCATCCACTCCATGCCGCGGCGTAACCGTGGCACCCGCACGAAGCCGCCGCTCACCTCCTGCTGGAGGGCGGCCTGCTCATGACCTGACCACGTATCGAGCAGCCGCACGCCTTGCGAGGCGAGCCCGATCCGGCTGGCCGGAGAGATGCCGACCATCACACCCTGGGCTGGTTCCCAGTCAACCCAACTGGTATTGCGCACTCGGACGCCCATGTGGACAATGCCTTGACTTGCATCGAAGATGCCGTCGGGGAACATCGTGAGCGTCCCGCGATCCACCGCGTACGGCCGCTGGACCACATTGAAGGCCCTGTCCTCCCGAAGCTCCGGCGAAGTGACAAGTAGCCCAGAGAGACCGGTCGTTGCCTTCGGCCTGGAGGGTGGCAAAGTCAGCGTGGGCCGCTTCGACGGCTTCGGGGTACGCCTGGTGCTTCTCGTGCTCGGCGAGTGCCCGGTAGATGCCGGCCAGGCCAGGGTTCTGGCCCTTGCGCTTGCCGGTGGGGATGATCACCCTCCTCGCTGGAAGGGCGGTCTCACGCCTCGGACGGCGCACCACTGCCATGGCGCTGCCGCTGGCGGTGTTTGCGCATGGGCAGCGCCGCCCAGCGCTGCAGCCCAGCCAGGCCGGTACGGGGCGCGTACCACCTTTTGGCGGCCGGGTCCCAGCGGGCGCCCAGTGCTTTGGCCTCGTCTTTTTCGCTGTAGGGGACGTCCAGCCAGAGTCGTTCGACGGCCATATGCGATCTCCGTTCGGGAGTGAAGGCGCACACTGCGGGGGCGAGGTCACATGCGATCGGATCACGGCGCATCCGGGCTGTCAGGCGGATCGCTGGGGTCGGTGGCGTGCCAGTCTCGGCCCGTTCGGCCGATGGCCTCGGCGACGGCGGCGACCTGGGCGTGGTCGTAGGCGGTGCGTACCCCGGAGACCGACATGCCGGCGGCGGCCGCCAGTTCGGCCAGGGTGTAGGTCGGCCAGGGTGTAGGTCGGCCAGGGTGTAGGGGCGGAGACGGGTGGGTGGAGGTGGCGGAGACGGGCGCAGCGGACAGCAGCGACAGTGTAGCCAGGAGCGCACTTACGCCGATAACGCGTAAGCGAGTGAGGGGGTGGGGGCGCATGTCACCTCGTCGGGCAGTTGTGACTAGGAGAGATCACAATCTGTCACCAACGCTTCATCACCCCCAGTGGCCATACGGCTACTGATTTCCCTCTGTGGGTGACGGTCTGCTGCCCGCTGCGCCGGGTCTTGCTGTCGTCCGGGCCTTCGCCGAGGATGGCCAGACCATGCCGGGATCGGGAGTGGTCATCGCGTACCTTCTGGGCCGTTCAGCCGGGCGCGCAGGTCGGTGACCGTTGTCCCGAGGCGCCGAGTCGGCCTACAAGATTGCAAAGCTGGCCGGGAACCAGCACGTTGCTGCTCGCCTGGTCCGACATCAGGTCGGTTCCGGAGGTGGCGGCTCGGCTGTCGGATCGGGCGGTGGCGGCTCGGTCGTCGGGTCCGGAGGCGGGACCGTCTTCACTCGAGCCGGGATGGCCGGCCTCGGAGAGTCGACTGGATTGCCTGCGGGTGAGCCAGAGGACATGAAGGCCAGGGCGAGGATGGTGACAACCAGCACGCCGATCCCACCGAGGCCGGCCGCCGCCACTGCTTTTACTGGGACTCTGCGATCATGCGCGCGTACCGGGATCAGCCTGCCGTCGCGCAGTCTTCGCACGTGGCTTTTCACGCGGGTCGTCCGGCCTTCGCCCATTCCCGGACCGTACAGGGTCACCGCGAGGAGGTCAGGTGGCGACGGGGCAGGTATCACCTGTCGTCAGGGTGAGCAGGGCCCAGCCGTGAATGGGCTATCCAGCATCCGACGCGGCTGTCAGGGCGTCGAGCCGTGGCCGTCTCCGCTTCCGAAAACACGATCCTCTCGGAAGTCCCATGACCTGCGCAGATCGGCTCACCTTGGGGCTGGAGACACGTTCGGGAGGAGGAGGTCCCGTAGGGGTGGCGGCTCAAGGCGCCCGGGGGTTTCGGGAGTTTTGGGAGAGGGCCTACGCGCGGGCGCGCGAGGCGGCCATGCCCTCCGTACCGCGAGCACGCCACAGATTCCGCGGATCATCCAATCAGAGAGTCGGCCCCGGCCAGCACGCCGAGGAATGCGGCGCCCCCGGCCAGCAGCGCGGCAGGCCAGCTCTTTCCCTCCTTCAACACCAGCGCCACGGTGAAGACGCCCGCGCCTCCACCGATAACCATGATCAATGCGGCGTGCGTGGTCAGCAGCGTCATGCCGTCCCCTATGAACTCGGTGGGCCCCGTGGCCCGGACAGCACTCCATGATGGTCACGACTTCGCACCGCGCCCATGGCCAGAAGCAATTGGCCGGGGGCCAAAACATGGCCAGTTTGGGCTTGAGCAGTGTCCCTTCTCAGCGGAGAACACCGCTCAGACGAGCGACATCGGGCTGCGGTGCTTCGATGTCGAAGTTGAGGGCCATCCAGCGTTGATGCCGCCAGCAGATGACATCCTCGAAGTGATGCCATCGAACAACCCCGAGGCCATAGGCGCCGAAGCCGAGCCGGGCGAGGCAGGAGCGGCATCCTGCCCGGCAGCGATGCGCTTCGCCGGGCAACGGTCTCTTGTTGAGGTGCATGGACTGGAGCTCGTCGGAGGTGCAGAGCTCGAGAATCGCGTAACGCAGCGACCGTTCCGGGTTGCCGATGAGGCGTGCCAGCCGGTCGGCGGGGACGGGGACGCTCTTGCGCCTGCTGCCGCTGACCCGCTCGCGCAAAGCTCCCGGATCAAGGTGATCGGCGGCGGCCAAGCGCGTGAGGTAGGAGTCCAGGGTCTCATCCAGAACCGGTGCCAGGCGCCGCGGCAGCCGATGCAGGGGCGGGGCCTTCCAGGAGACGAAGAGCGGTGGGGTGATCACGCCGCATCGCCGCCCTCGGATTCGGCGGCATGGTCGACAGGGAGCTCGTCGAGAAGTTCACGGGTGATGGCCTCGCGGCCGTCCAGGATGGCGGTGATCGCTGCGGCGCGGATGAGATGGGACAGGCTGCCGATCATCCCGCCGGTGCGGCGGTGCAGATATCGGGCGAGCTCGACGATAACGCCGTACTTGTGCCGGTGCAGGCGCAGCTCGTCTTCCACGGTGGCGATCAGGCTCTTCCATTCAGCCTGGTAGGGGAAGGGACGGGTGTTGATCAGGACGCAACGGCCCGCGATCTGCTTGCCGCGCACCCCGGTGAACAGGCCCTCGCGCTCGACGTTGATGCCGGCGTAGATGAACGTGGCAGGCAGGTGCTCGGTGAAGTATTTGAGATGGTCGGACATGTCTTCACCGGCGACCGTGGCGAGGTTGAGATTGTGGATCTCATCGACCAAGACCAGTTCGCAGCGGGCCTCGATGAGGATCTGGCAGACGGCGTCGGCGATGTCGGTGGTGTTGGTCGATCGCTTGGCCGAGGGAAGGCCGAGAAAACGAGCAAACTCCATGGCCAGCTTGCGCGGTGATCCTTTCGGTGGCGTGGTGACGTAGATGACCGGGATGCGCTCTCGCTGGCCGGGATGGCGGCCACGGACCATGAGCTCGTGAGTGCGGCCGAGCTGCTTGATCGCGGTGCTCTTGCCCGTCGTCCACGGACCGGAGATGATCATTCCGCGGCGGGCGCCGATCTCCCGCCGGTTCAGCAGGGTGAGCAGGCGCCCCTGCTTGGCGACCTCGCGGATGGTGGAGGTGGCCACGACGGCCAACTCGGAGTGGTAGGTGATGCGCGCATCATCGTAGGAGGAGCGCTCATCGTCGCTGAGGACCTGCCACCGCTCCTGCGGCAGCAGATCGAAACATCAAGCAGATCAACCGGGTCAAGCTCCACCAGGCCGATCACGGAGACCTGGCCCGGTATGCGAACCTGGCTCCGGCGACGACCCGGCCGGTCCGCTGGGACATCATCGCCAAGAACTATGACCAGGTCGTCAAGTACGCCACCGCGCTCCGGACCCGCACCGCCTCCGCCGAGGCCATCCTGTCGCGCTTCACCCGCACCGCCTCGCACCCGGTCTACCAGTCGATGCCGGAGATCGGCCGTGCGGCCCGCACCACGTTCGTCGCCCGCTACTTACACGACCGCGACCTGCAGCGGAAGATCGAGGAAGGGCTGAACGTGGTCGAGGCGTGGAACCGAGCCAACGCGGTGATCTGCTACGGCCGCGGTGGCGAGATCTCCACCAACCGGCGTGACAAGGTGGAGATGACGGCCCTGTGTCTTAGGATCTTGCAGGCCTCGCTCGTCATGGTGAACGTCCTGATGCTGCAAGACGTCCTCGCCGATCCCGAGTGGGCCGCCCTGCTCACTCCGGTCGACCGGCGCGGCCTGACCCCGCTGTTCTGGCTGCACGTCCGCCCCTATGGTGAGGTGCGCCTCGATCTGAGCGGCCTGGTTGAGCATCGGCACTCTCGGCTCGCTCGGCGGCGCCTGGGTGGCCGTCAGTAGACGATCTACCGGCGCCTGGATCCAGGCGCAGCGTGGCGGTTTGAGGCTTCAGCTCTCTCGGCGCGTGACCGTCGCTGGTATCGGATACGACCGCTGGTTCCGCGAGGTCGGGATGTACCTGGATAGTCGGTTCGTGGTGAGTGGGTACCGCTCCCCACCTCCTGACGGGTGGGGAGCGCATTGATGTGGTTGCGAGGTGGGCCTGCTATCCGCCGATGTGCGGTGCTCGGGCGGCGGCGGAGCCGTCCCGGATCACCTCGCCGGTGAGGTTGCCGTTGGCTCCCGAGCCCAGAAAGACGATGAGGCCGGCCACGTCGTCGGAGGTGGACAGCCTGTGCGTGGGGGTGGCGGCGGCGAGGGCGTCGGTGACGAACGCGGGGATGTCGGGGCGGCTGTCGGTGAGGGTGAAGCCCGGCACCACGACGTTGACCAGAATCCCATCACGGCCGCCGTTCCAGGCCAGGCTGCGGGCGAGGCCGTACAGGCCGGATTTGGCGGTGCCGTAGGGCCCCGGACCGGGCAGGCCCTCCTCGGCGACGCTTGAGGAGATCAGCACGATACGGCCCCAGCTCTTGGCGCGCATGCTGGGCAGGACGGCGCGGACCGTCGCCGCTGTTCCGATCAGGTTGGCGCCGATCATGGTGTCCCATTCCTGCAGGGGCACGTCCTCGAACCGGACGCTGGGGTCGGGCGGCCCATCGCCGCCCCAGCGCACGGCATTGGCGACGAGGACCTCGATGCCGCCCCAGCGCTCGACGACGGTCGCGACGGCATGGTCGATGGTGGTCAGGTCCTCGAGGTCGAGCCGGACGATGTGCGCCTGCCCGCCGGCGGCCTCGACGTCGGCGGCCACTTTCTCGGCGCTGTCGGGGTGGTCGCGGTAGGTGATCGCCACGCGGGCGCCTTCGCGGCCGTAGGCGCGGGCGGTCGCGGCGCCGATGCCGGTCGACGCGCCGGTGATCAGGACCACGCGGCCGCTGAGATCGGTGTTCATGGTGTGGGTCGTCCTTCTTCTTCGCTTCGCCGATGGGTCGGGGAGTCGTGGTCAGGACGGTGTCTCGGCGTGCACCCGGGTTGCCAGGGCGTGCACCGCGCTTAGCGCCGCGGTATGGGAGGTCTCGTGCTGCTCGCGGAACTGCGCGAGGAAGGGCATGACCGTGGCGTGGGTGAGTTCGGCATGGACGAAGGTCACGTCGTCGAGTCCGAGCACGGAGAAATAGGCGCGCAGGTAGGGCTCGTGGAAGTCGAAGTGTTCGCGGGGGGCGCCGGGCCCGTAAGCGCCGCCGCGCGCGCTCAGCACCACGGCCGACTTCCCCTTGAGCGGCAGCCAGGGCAGGGTCACCCTGTCGATCCACGCCTTGAACGCGGCGGGCACCGTGAAGTTGTACATCGGCACGCCCAGAAGCAGGACGTCGGCCGCGAGGAGCTGCTCGACCAGAGGGCGGGTGGCCGCCCAGCTCCTGGCCAGCTCGGGAGCGCCGGCGGCCACCTGGTCCATGGTCTCGATGTCGCGCACCCCGTTCACCGATGACTGGGTGGCGAGGCGGACCCGGTCTTCGTCGATGGGCGGCACCGGATCGGCCACCAGGTCCCGGTAGGTGTAGACGCCGTCCGGGTGGGTGGCCCGCCAGTCGGCCACGAAGGTCTCGCCGAGCCTGCGGGAGAACGACTCGCTGCGTCCGCTGGCGTCCAGATGCAGAAGATGCGTCACAAGATTGCCTCACATTCAAGATGTTCTTAGATCGCAATCAATATAGACCGAGATAGTTGTAAGTCAAGAACATCTTGGCTTGGTATCATGCTGTCCATGGCCCACGCCCCCACATCCGAAGGCCCGCCCGGGAGCGGGCTGCACCAGGACCTGCACTGGCTGTTCGCACGGCTGAAGCAAGGCCTGGCCACCGCCGAGACCGCGACGGTGCGCGAGCACGGCATGACCCTGTGGGGCTACACGGTGCTGGTGGCCGTCGTCGAAGCCCCCGCCCGCACCCAGCTCGCCCTCGCCCAGGCCGTATCGGTCGACAAGAGCAAGCTGGTCCTCATCCTCGACGAGCTGGAAGACGCCGGCCTGGTACGCCGCCGCCCCGACCCCGCCGACCGCAGGGCCCGCATCATCGAGGCCACTCCCGAAGGCGACCGTGCCCTCAAAGCCGCCCGCGCCGACATCGAGACGATCGAGAACCAGCTCTTGGCCGACCTCGCCCCCTCAGCCCGGACCGCACTGCAGAGCGCGCTACAACATCTCGTCGGCGAGCCCATCGCGAGAGTCGAGGACGGACGGTCACCCGAAACCGCCTGCGCGCCCGACCCGGCCTGACCGCCCCTGAGGTCACGGCATCTTGTTGACCCCTTGAGACCGCCATGGTTTCCCGACACCACGCCGACCCGGCCTCCGACGGCCCAGGAAACTGGATATCAGGTGATGAAGCACCGCTTTGGGCGGCTGTTTCGGGCTCGGATCGACGACAGGATTTTCCGACAGATAGAAGGGGGACTTCGTTCCTCAATCGTGATCACCCGCCCAGCTACCTTGGCGGCTAATCGCATGTTGTGAGCAGGCGTCAGCTTCAGAGCCTGGCTTGGCGAGGGCACTGGATGCCTATCCCCAGACCGGCCGGGGCTGGTGTCTGCTCACCAAACGATCCGCCGCTGTCGTGGCCGGTGGATGCCGGGCTGACGAGCCTGACTTTGGGAGGGTCGTCAAAACCTAACCCCGGACTGGCCCTCCCGGCATTCTCCCGCCACGACCCCGGCTTTTCGACGAGCGTGGTGTTCGTGGTTCGAGCCCGCCTACGGGATCGACCTCCCAAACGCGGCCGAGCCGGTGAGCTCTTGCGGCAGAAGGAGGCCCCGTGGATCGCTGGGGTCGCGAACGGCTGATCGGATGTCGGACCGGCGAGTCCTTCGATTAGCGGGCCGCGCGTCTCCGCTGCGGTTCTGAGCTGCACCGATGACCGGCTGCCTGCCCTTGGAGGAACATCGGCGAAGCTGTTTTGCGGGATCGACTGGGCCGCACACCACCACGACATCGCCATCGTCGACGACACCGGCGTCCGGGTCGCCAAAGCCCGCATCAGCAACGACGCCGCAGGCCTGCGTGCGCTGCTGGAGCTGCTGGCCGGCGTCGGCGACCATCCGGATGACCCGATCCCGGTCGCGATCGAAAAGCCGCATGGCCTGCTGGTGGCCTGCCTGCGCGCCACCGGACGGCAGGTGTTCGCCATCAACCCCTATGCGGTCTCGCGCTATCGAGACCGGCATGGGGTCGCGCGCAAGAAGTCAGACGAGCAGGACGCGCTGACCCTGGCCAATATCCTGCGCACCGACATGGCCGCGCACCGGCCACTGCCCGCCGACTCCGACCTTGCCCGGGCGATCACCGTGCTGGCCCGCGCCCAGCAGGACGCTGTCTGGGACCGCATCCAGCTCGGCCAGCGGATCCGGTCGCTGCTGCACGACTACTTCGCCGCCGGCCTGGAGGCGTTTGCGCACCTGCGCAACGGCGGCGTCACCAAGGCCGAAGCCCGCGTTATCCTCGCGCCGGCACCCACTCCCGCCCGCGCCGCCGTCCTCACCCGCGGGCAACTGCGGGCCGCGCTCAAACGGGCCGGGCGAGTTCGCCACGTCGACCAGGACGTCGAACGACTTCACGCGATCTTCCGCGCCGAACACATGCGTCTACCTGATTTGGTCGAGCAGGCCATGGGTCACCAACTCACCGCGCTACCCGGCCAGCTCGAAGCGACCTGCACAGCCGAGCAGAACCTGGCCATGGTCGCCGAGTTCGAGGCCGACCTCGGGCACATGCGCACCCGCGAGGGCGTGGCCCTGGCGAAGAAGAACGGCAAGCTCAAGGGCAAGCAACCCAAACTGCCCGAACCCGCCCGGCGCTCCATCCGCCGGCGCTACACCGAGGGCGAGGTGTCCCTGGCCGACCTGGCCACCGAGTACAGCGTCGGACGCTCCACCATCCACCGCATCATCCACGGCCCAGAAACCTCCAGGTAGAGCGTCGCAGGCCGAGGCTGGACGGTCACACTTCGTGCAAGATCATTATCGGTGCCAACGGCTGTTCCCGGGTTTCTCGACCCCGAGCTCAGCGCTGCTCAGCCAAGCAAGATCAATCCCAGTGTTAACCGCTGTACCGCTGCTACCCAACCCCGGATTCGGTTCCGATGTTTCTCAGCCCCCGGATCCTGCAGGTGGTGCGCGACCTCGGCACGGCCCGGGTGACCGACCTCGCGGAACGGCTCGGCCTCCCCGCGGTCACCGTGCGCCGAGACGCCGCCGCTCTGGCCGACGCCGGCCTGCTGCGCCGCTCGCACAGCTTGGTCTCGCTGTCCGAGCCGGCCGCCGGCTGACCCGGCTCAGGCCCGGGCGGCGCGTTCGATCGCTACCCCCACCCCGTCGAGCAGGTGGTCCAGGCCGGCGCGGAAGTCGTCGTCCGGACCGGCCCCCGGGTGGGGGGCGAACACCCCGGCCTCGACGGCGCGGGCCAACTCCGGGAACCGGTCGGGGTCGGCGAGCTCGGTGAGCAGGGCGACGTACGCCCCGTCGGCCCTTTCCTCTGGTTCGGCGGTCATGAACGTCAGGAGCTGGGCCGCGCCGCGCACGTAGTGCACCACCAGCATGACCACCGAGAACCGGGCCCGCCGGTCCAGCGGCGTGCCGCCGAGGGCGCGCAGCGCGGCGTCCAGCCAGGCGAGCTGGCCGGGGTCCACCGGCGGGGAGTTCACCAGCTGGACGATCCACGGATGCCGCAGGTAGACGCCGAACAGCTCGACAGCCCACCGAGTGAGTGAGCCGCGCCAGTCGGCCGGCGCCGTGCCGAACTCCGGCGGCGGGCCGGGCGCGGCGGCCAGCATGAACAGCTGCAGGTCGTCCTTGCCGGCCACGTGCCGGTACAGCGACATGGGCGCGCAGCCGAGCCGTTCGGCGAGCCGGGCCATGGAGAGCGCGGCCAGGCCCTCCTCATCGGCGAGGGCGACGGCCGCCGCCACGATCCGCTCCAGGCTGAGCGCGGGCGTGCGTCCCCGCCCCTTCGATTTGGCCCGCCCCCACAGCACGTTCAGTGCGTGTGGCAGCTCGTTTTCGATGTCGTCCGGCATTCCAGGAGCTTACCAGTTTGCGTATGGCCTACGCGTTGCGTATATAGTACGCAATAAGCGTATGACATACGCATCTACTTGACCGTCCCCCCTTGGAGCCGTCATGCACACGACGATCGACAGTCCTCCGCCGGTACCGGCCCACCGGCGTCCGTGGTGGCGGCGCCGCTGGACGGTGCCGCTCGGCCTGCTCACGGCCGGGTTCCTCGCGTTCTCGCTGCCTCCGTACCTGGCCGGGGACCCGTCGCTGTCCCGGGTGCCGCAGCCAGAGGGGTTCGGCCTGCACTACCCGCTGCTCGTGGCGCACGTGCTGGTCGCCACGGTCGCCATGGTCACCGCGTTCTTCCAGGTGTGGCCGTGGTTCCGCCGGCGGCACCCGGTGTGGCACCGGCGCGCCGGGCGGGTCTACGTGTTCGCCGGGGTGCTGCCGGCCGGGCTGACCGGCCTGGTCATCGGGGCGCGCAGCCCGTTCGGGCTGTTCCTCGCGGTCAGCGACGTGCTCCTCGCCCTTCTGTGGCTCGCCTTCACCGCGGCGGGCTGGCGCGCCGCCCGCGCCCGCCGGTACGCCGACCACCGGCGCTGGATGCTGCGCAGCACCGTGCTGACCTACTCCATCATCACCAACCGGGTGTGGACCGTGATCCTGATCATCGTCCTGCCCCCGCTGCAGGACACCGTCTTCCACGGCGACCCCAACCTGGTGGCGTGGACGACCTCCGGGTTGGCCGGCTGGCTCGGCTGGACGATCCCGCTGCTGGTCATGGAGTGGTACCTGGAGCGCGAGGTGACCCGCCGCGGGCGCCGCACCGCGCTCGCGACCTGATCCCGGAGGCCGATCCCGGGCCGATCCCGGGTCGATCCCGGAACGACCGCCCGCCCCAGCGCCGTCGCCGGCTTCGACCTGGCCCCTCAGACCCCGATCGCGAACCTGTGGAACGTCGGTGACGCGGTCAAGGAGTACGCCAACGGCGGCACCATGGCCTGCGCCGAGGCCGCCAAGCTCGTCGTCGACGAGATCGCTGAGCGCCACCCTGTCACGTCCGGTCGCTAGAGCCGGCGCATCCGTCCAAGGAGGAACAATGAAGATCGCCATTGACCGTGCCAGGTGCGCCGGCCTGGGCATCTGCGAGTCGCTCGCTCCGAAGTACTTCGAGGTCGACGGCGACGGCGAGCTGGTCCTGCTGCGGGAGGACATGCCGGAGGAGGACCTCGACAGGCTGCGGGCGGCGATCGAGGGCTGCCCGACCGAAGCGCTGCGGCTCGAGTCATGACCGAGCGGCGGCTGGTGGTCGTCGGAGCCTCCCTGGCGGGCCTGCGGGCGGTCGAGGCGGCCCGCAGGAGCGGCTTCGACGGCTCCATCACCCTCATCGGCGCCGAACCCCACCTGCCCTACGACCGGCCGCCGCTGTCCAAGGAGTTCCTGAGCGGGGCCGAGCTGCCTCCCTTCCGTTCCGAAGACGTGCTCCGCGACGGACTGGGTACCGAACTGGCGCTCGGCACGGCGGCGACCACACTGGACACCGCTGCCCGGGCCGTCTGGGCCGGGGATCGTGAGTACGGCTACGACGCCCTGGTCATCGCGACCGGTGCCACGGCCCGAACCCTGCCGGGCACCGAGGGGCTGGACGGGGTCCACACCCTGCGCACCCGCGACGACGCGATCGCCGTACGGCGGGCGCTGGACGCCGGTGCCCGCACGGTCGTCGTCGGCGCCGGATTCATCGGCTCCGAGGTCGCCTCCGCTGCCCGCGAGCGCGGCCTGGAGGTGACGATCGTCGAGGCGCTGCCCACCCCGCTGGTGCGCGCGGTCGGCGAGACCATGGGAACGGCCTGCGCCGTCCTGCACATACGCAACGGCACGGATCTGCGGTGCGGGGCCGGTGTGGCGGCCATCGAGGGCGAGAGGAGGGTCGAGCGGGTCCGGCTCACCGACGGGACCGTGCTGCCGGCCGACCTGGTGGTGGCCGGGATCGGCGCAGTGCCCGCCGTCGACTGGCTCGCCGGGTCGGGGCTGTCCCTGGACAAGGGTGTCGTCTGCGACGAGACCCTGTGCACCGGAGCTCCAGGGGTGTACGCCGCCGGGGACGTCGCCCGCTGGCGCAATCCGGCGTTCGATCGGCACATGCGGCTGGAGCACTGGACCAGCGCGGCCGAGCAGGGGGCCGTCGCGGCGCGCAACGCACTTGACCCCGGCAACGCCAAGCCGTACTCCACAGTGCCGTATTTCTGGTCGGACTGGTATGGCTCGCGCATCCAGTTCGTCGGGGTCCCGGCCACCGATGAGATCCGCGTGGTCGACGGAGACCCCGGCGGGGACCGCTTCGTCGCTCTCTATCGAGAAGGCGGCCGCCTGGCCGGGACTCTGACGATGAACGGTCAGGCTCAGATCATGAAGTACCGCGGGCTCATCATGCGCGGTGCCTCGTGGGCCGAGGGTCTGGAGTTCGCCGAGCACCGCGGCCGTGGAGAAGGTGTGACGGGGAGATACCGGCGGTGAGCGTTGACACGACCAACCGGAAGGCGCAGGCCCCCACCGAGAGGACAACCTTAGCCGGCCTCTCCAGTCCCGACGGTGCGATTGAGCGGATTCTGACGGGCCGCTACAGCTGCAGCCCTCCTGCTTGGCCCGGCGGGCCACGGCTTGTTCGGCCAGGTGCACGGCGAGCTCGGCCAGTTCGGCGTTGACCGCGTCCTTGTCCCAGGCGGCGCCGTCCCACCGGCCGGTGCCGAACAGGTGCCGGGCACGCTGGTACTTCCAGCCCTTGCGGTGCCTGAGTGCCCGCAGGTGCTCGACGAACCTGGCCGGACCGCCGCAGTCCTCGGGCGGCCAGGCCCGGCCGCCTGCCGTGCAGCGCGGGTAGATCGGCTTGGGCGCGCCCTGGTGGATCTTCTCCACCTGGATGTCGTGGTCCCAGCAGTAAGGTCGGCTCAGGGCGCGGTTCTGACCTTGCGACCAGCCCGTCTCCCTGAGCCGCCTCCCGAACCCGCCGTGCCCATTACTGAGCAACGGGCTCTCCACAGGCCTCGTTGAGGCTACGCCTGATCGTCATTGGCGGGTGGTCCCACGGAGTAGGGATGTCCGCTCCCCGATACCGGTATCGAGTGGTCTTGATCGACCCGGGATAGAGAAGCGTCGTCTGCCCATCCTGGGGCCACCCTCGCCACATCCCGTTGCAATATCGGCGGTTCAACCACTTCCAGCCCCTATGGCGGTGTTTCCGGCGTAACCACTTGATCACCTGGCCCCACGTAATGTGACCCAGGTATCCGAAGGTCTTGCTGGACACACCAGGGCGGAAATACTCGCACCACCCCCGCAGCACCGGGTTGAGCCGGTGCAGCAGGATCGCAAGCGGCTTGTCCTGGTCCGTGCTGCGGCAGATCGCCTTGACCTTCCGGCAGATGGCCAACAACGCCTTCTTCGCCGGATAGGTGTAGACGTACTGCTTATGCCCGCCTTGCTGACGGTGCCGCTGGATGCGCCACCCCAGGAAGTCCAGGCCCTCGTCAATGTGGGTGATCAGCGTCTTCTCCGGAGACAAGCGAAGCCCCATCTTCACGGAGAGGACGTTGGCGATCTCCTCCTTCATGGCTTCGGCGTCCTGCCTGGTGCCGTTAACCATCAGGCACCAGTCGTCCGCGTAACGGACGAGGCGGACGCTTCGAAGCCCTCGCGAGCGGCGTTTCTGCCGCTCCCACTTCTTGCTGGACGCGCCTCCCGGTACCTGGTCGACGTACTCGTCCAGGACCGTCAGAGCCACGTTGCTCAGCAATGGAGAGAGGATCGACCCTTGCGGGGTTCCGGCCAAGGTGTCCTCCAGCCGACCGTCCTCTGTGAGGACGCCCGCCTTCAGAAACGCCTTTACCAGCTCCAAGACGCGCTTATCCGCAATTCGATCGCGCACCCGATCCATCAGGGCCAGATGCGAGATCTCGTCGAAACAGGCCTTGATGTCGCCTTCCACGATCCACTCGTACTTATTGGATGCGAGAAGGCGTACCTCGGCCACAGCGTCATGGGCCCGCCGGTTCGGACGGAAACCGTACGAGCACGGATAGAAGTCCGCCTCGAAAATCGGCTCCAGAATCAGCTTCAGGGACGCCTGCACCACCCGATCGGCGATGGTCGCGATCCCCAGGCGGCGCTTCCTGCCATCCGCCTTAGGGATCAACCGTTCCCGCACGGGAAGCGGGCGAAAGCTGCGGTCCTTCAACGAGGACCGCACCCGATCAAGGAACTCCTCGATCCCAGCCTGTTCGACCGCAAAGGCCGAGTTGCCGTCCACCCCAGCGCTTCGAGCGCCCCTATTGCCCCGCACACGATCCCACGCCACTTGAAGAAACGCGGGATCACAAACGAGGTTGTACAGATCACCGAACCGACGATGACGATCGTCGTTCGCCCAACGGTGCAGCTTGAACTGGATCTCCCGTACTCGGCGCAGGGACCCGATGAACGAGTCACCGAGCTCCCACTCCGATGCGCCGGTATTCACCAACGTCCTCCAGGTCTTCCATCTTCTTGCTGCCGACACTGCTGGCCCCCTTCCCCATGTACACGCCTCTCGCGCGCTCGGAGTACTACGGGGCCTCCGCCCCGCCATGCGTCCATCAGCCGGACAACGAGCCTTCCCTCCAATGCGGCTGGCTGTCCGCATAAGAGGGGAGCCGCATGGCGGTTCCCACGTTCACTGCTGACCGATCGGCCAAGTAGGCACTCGGCTCTACTCCGGCAGCCTCGCCACGGTTACGCCGCAGACCTTCACCGTGGCCTCCCTCGCCCAGGGCGACATCGGACGAGGAAGACGGTCGTCATGAAGACATCGACGACCGAGTACTGCACACCGACCCACATCCGCCAGGTTGGAGTCGGCACGACTCTTACGGAGCGTCAACCACCGATTCGCTTTCGCTGTACCTCATGGCCTTGATTGCCGGACCCGGACCATCTGGCAGTGCTGATCCGCTCCGGCGTTGTCAGGGCTGCTTCCACCCTCCCCGGCGTTCCCCGGCTCAGGTTGCCCTCATCTTCAATCGGGTCGCTGCGACGACCCAACGGCAGAGGTCTCTCACCCCCACTCGGTCAATCAGCGCCTCGTGGCGCACGTCGCCGAAGTCGTAGCGGTAGGCCAGCCAGCCACCGGCCTTCGGCAGCAGGCTGGCCAGTGTCACGTCGTACTCGCTTTTGGCGTTGCCGCCGTACTCCTCCCAGCCCTTGACGAACACGTGCAGGTGCTCGTTGTCCCACCTCATCGCCACCTGGATCATCTGGTGCAGCTCCCACAGGCTCGTCGTCGACGGCACGTGGGGTCCCGATAGTACTGGGGAAATTTTCGACGGATATACAGGGCGAAGCCCCCGCAAAGGGCTTCGAGCACGGTCTGGAAAACGGACCGCTGACCTGCATATCCGTTGTTTCCTGCGCCGTTACTACCGGGACCCCAGCGAGCGCCGCCGCGTCGACAAAAACCGCTCCATCAGCGGGCCGTGCCGCAGCGGATCTACTTTGGAGACGCCCAGGACGTAGGTGACCAGGCCGCCCGCGGCCGAACCGCGGGCGGCCACCCGCACCCCCATGCCGCGGATCATGTCGGTGATCTCAGCGACGGTCAGGACGTAGGGGGCATACCCCAGCCGCGCGATCACCGCCAACTCCTCCTCCAGCCGCTGCAGCGCCGCCCGGTCACCGCTCAGCCCACGGGCGTTCAATCCGGCCTCGCAGCGGGCCCGCACCATCGCCTCGACGGCGTCGACGCCGTGGAGGCGATTTACGCCGTCGGCGGCGCCGAGCAGGTGGGGTTCGGGAAAGCGCACCCGCCCCTGGCCGATCCCCATGTCAGCGACCGGATCCACCGCGCACGCCTGCGCGGTGGCCCACGTGCACGCCAGCAGACGCCCGGCCGCCGCAGCGGGCAGCCCGGCGGAGGATTTGAGTAGGCCTCGGCGTTGGCATGGCGAGCCCGCCTCACCGGCAGCCGGCGCCGGCAGGCCGCCAGCACATCGCCCACCCGCGCCGCGGACCGCTCGGCGTAACGGGGTGTCGTTAAGGGCCGTGGTACCAGGGTTACGCGATCGTGTTGACCCTGGTACCACGACCCTTAACGACACCCCAACTCCTGGCGGACGCCGTGAAGGGGCCGAGGAACATCAGAACCGAATCGTGCGGCTGTACTCTGCGTGATCGCTCGCACGGCAAACCGAGATCGTTATCGCAGACAACCATGCGAAGTCAGCCATCCCCGAAGGTTCCCGTCCATGCTCCACGGGGGAGCGCGAGGCCGGAAGCCGCAGACACTCGGCAGTTATTTGCGGTAGATCATCACGGAGCGTACACGCGCACGATCCGGTTCCGATGTTCCCCAGACCCCGCTTCGAGCTCGCGTAAAGGTGTTCGGGTTCCCGAGCGAACGAGGCTGCGGTCAGTCGGTTCGCAGGTCCAGACATCGGGCTGTTCGCCATCGATCTGTGGTCGGCCAGCTAGTCGCGGAGTTCATCCAGCAGACGTGCTGCCTGTGCGGTCCGCTGGTACAACACGTAGCGCCCCTCTCTGACCTTGGTGACGAGGCGTGCGCGGTGCAGTGCGTTGAGGTGGTAGGAGACGGTGCCCGGGCTGTATCCGATCCGGGTGGCGAGTTCTGCGGTCGACCGGGCGGTTTCGAGGTCCGCCAGCAAGGCTGCTCGGGCGTTGCCGACCACTTGCGCGATCCCTCTGGAGCTGCGGTCCCGGCTGGCTCCGACTCGCTGGGCGGGGTAGTAGAGGACGAACTGCCCGGGGACATCGACCTGGATGATGACGTGGGGCCAGTTGAGCACGCTGGGGGCGAGGACCAGGTCCCGGCCGGTGACATCGATTTCGCCATCCCACCACTTGGCGAGGGTAACCGCGTCGCCAGCCCAATCGATGTCGGGGTGGAGTGCTCCGAGCGCTCGGCCGACGCCATGGGCGGCGATGGCCGTCGCGCGATGGGCTATGTCCTGATCCAGGATGAAGCGCAGTTCGGGCCAGCCGTCGGAGAGGGTATCCCGCCAGAACCGGGCGAGCCCGTTGGCGAGACGTCGCTGCATCCGCCCCGACTCCGCGATCCGGCGGGTCGTGGCCCGTAGTGGCCTGCTCCAGTGGGTCCGGGTGTGGGTGAAGACCTGGGTTTCGAGGTCGTCCTGCGCTGTGGCCTCGATCTGCGCGATCTGCTCGTCGAGCAGGCCACGACGCTGCGCGTCCGTCCCTGGCTGCGGGGTGAGCAGGTCGGGCGTGTAGGTGTCGCCGTTCTGCGGCAATAGGTCGGCGAGCAGGGCGACGTCCGGGTGGGCAAGAGACGCGCGGGCGAGTGGTCCGGGATCTCCGAACACCGGGTGCCGTCTCGACGCGGCGGTGAGCTTCAGCCACGCCATGGACTCCGACGCCGGAGAGGGCGACAACCGCGTCCTGGACACCGTGTCGGCGTCTACACGCAGCACGAGCACCACCCCGACGCTAGCAGCCGTCGCGGTGGATTTGAACTGGCTCGAATGCTTTGCGGCACAAGGTCCACGCGGGGTTGAGTGGTGTCGCCGAACAACGGCGGCAACGTTCACTGCCCGATCTGAGGCGGTCGCCTCCGCACGACGGTGATACGTGGCTTGCGCACCCGTTACTCGAAGAACCTGGGAGTGGTTGTCATGGTGAGGCTAAAGGACACAACGAAGGCGAAGAGCTGCACTAGGAAGGTCGGCGCAGTCGTGGCCGCGGTGGCGTCAGTTACCGGGATGGTCTTCGCGGCGGCGCCCGCCACCGCCGCCGCCTACCCCACCAGCACCTTTTCGATCCAGGTCGGGGCGAGCTACTACACAGGCACGGTCACCTGGTACAACCGAGCGGTCGGCGTCACCGGAGCATTCAAGGCGGTCGGGTGCCGGCGGGTGTACGCGGATGCCCGGATAGCCAACTCCGGGCGGCGGCTGGACTGGCAGAGTTCCAGCACCTGGTGCGACGAATCCGGGCCCGCGCCCCTTCCCCTCAACGCGGACGTCGCCGGCGGGGCCACCAAGGTCAATGTCTGGATGACCACCGAAAACGCCAAGGAAGGCCTCGAACACTTCGTCTGCTATCCCGACTACAGCACGTGCTTCGGTCCCTATGTGGGACTGCCGTGGGAATACAGCGGCGGCCAGGCGGATATGGCTGACCTGGGGTGATGGTCAGTTGCGGCACGGTCCGGCCTGAGCCTATGACCCGCGCAGGGGCGGCAAGCGGCGGCTACGCTCCGGCCCACCGGGGACGCGGCCAGGCCGGGGCAGGCGGCCAGAGTGGGTACCTGTACCCCATGGCGATCGTGTGGGCGGAGGTGGTCGAGCGGGCCCGGCACATCGCCGCGGAGTACGAGACCGTCGTCACCCTCCGCCAGCTTCATTACCGCGTTTGCTCGGAAGGGCTGATCCCGAACAAGCCGTGGGCGTATCGGAAGCTGTCGTCGCACCTGGCGGCTTCTCGCCGGGTGGGGCGCGGGCCTGACCTGGTGGATCCCACACGGGAAATCCACGTCCCGCCGGCGTGGAGCAGAGCACCGGCAAGATCGTCGGCAGCATCGGGTTGCGGGACACCGACTGGGAGGCTGGTCGCACCGAGATCGGTTACGGAATGCACACCGGTCAACGAGGTCGAGGCTATGCGACCGAGGCGGCGCGCGCGGTTGGACGGTGGGCGCTTACCGACGGCGGGATGCGGCGGGTTCAGCTGCACTCCCGCGTCGACAACGTCGCTTCCCTGCGGGTGGCCGAAAAGGCCGGATACCAGCGGGAGGGCACACTGCGGATGGCCGAGCAGGACGGGTGCGAGGCTCATGACCTGGCCGTCTTCTCGATGATCGCCACGGGGGCAACCGCCGACAACCACCCCAAGGCTGAACAAGCCGACAGAAGGTCATCACTGTAGCGATCATGTGATGGATGCGGCGGGACAACCACCGCATCCATCAGGTACCTGGGACTGCGTCAGGCATGACGGGACGCAAGACCTGGCTCTCGGCTGGTTACAAGCGGAATTTCTGGAATGCCGCTTAGCAGCCACTCGCGGGGGCGTGATCAGCGCTTTCGCAAACAGACCAGAGAAGCTCAGCAGCTCTCACACCCGGGATGCTCCTCCTCTACAGGGGCGGCGCCGCGCTCGCACTCAGGTACGGCCGTCGGCTCGGCTCCCGCCCTGTGCGGAAAGCCGGTCAGGATGCCACGGCATCCATTTTCGCTCGACCTCCGCCTCCAGATCGACTCCGTGATGCCGTGCCATGAGCAGGATCTGAGACAAGACATCGGCGAGTTCGGATCGAAAGCCCAGCTCCAGCTCATCGGCAGAGTGCCCCTTATCTCTGGCCTGCCCGGAGCGCATGAGGAACATCTGGGTCAGCTCACCGACTTCCTCCTGAAGCTTCAGCAGGAACCACGCATCATCGCGGATGATCCCATGCTTGCGGGCATAGGTGCTCGACACCGCTTCGACCGCTTCGGTGAGTTGCCTCAGATCCATGCCGGGAGTGTAGAAGGCAGCTCTGACATACGCCGGGGCGATCTCATCTCCGCGTTGACGGCGGCAGGCGCGGCTCCGGGGCCGCGCCTTGCGGGCAGCCCAGGCACGGGTTCGGGGACGGCGGCGCGGAGGCGGGGCAGCACGCGCAGGCACGGCGGTCCTGGCGGTCGCGTTGTAGCGGCCCCAGCCCCTGTCGCGCCGGGCAGCGCGGAGCAGGTTACGGCGCATGCTGCGTTTCATCGCAGGTTCCTTTCTCTCGAGGATTCGGCGCTCGACGACGCCGGATGACTGGGCGGGCCGTATACGGGGGGTGTGCGGCCCGCCGAGGAGGTTTGCGGGGGAGGGGCGCACCTGGAGCCGAACGGGCGGCTATCGGTCATATCCCGTCCCCCCGCGCAAGATCAGGGGCGGCTCAGGTGTTGTCGGAGGTGAGCCGGTCGAGGGCCTCACGGGCGGCCTTACCGGCGGGCCGCGACTCCTTGTCCACGCGGTCACGAGCCGTGGTCAGGGCGCGGTTCAGGACGGCGGCGTAGCCGTCTTCGATCTTCTGAAGGACGGTGGCGGGGTCGTGCTCGTCGGTGGGCTTCTTCGGCATCAAGGGGCCTTTCGAGGGAGAAGCGCAGGAAGGCCCGAGACCGCGCGGTGGCGCGGCCCGGGATTATGCAATGCGTGGGAGATAGCGGCTCATCACTACGTCGCTGCAGCGTCGGCGAGCAGACCGCGCAGCGGCCGGACTACCTGGTCGACGACTCGGGCCACGTGCAGCGCGACCCCGCCCCGTCGGGGAGACATTGAACAGAGCGTGTTCGAGAGGGAAAGCGAGGAAAGGGGTCTGCGCAGGCGGGCGAGATCGCCATGATCAGCAGATCTTCACCCTTGCCTTGCTAGGTGAGGTCCAGACCGGCCTCCGCCAACGCGCCGAGGATCTCAGCGATCCGTTCAGCGTTCGTTGGCGTGGTCATCCTTTCCATTCGGGTCGCTCGTTGATGCGGTCGTCTTCGATGTAGAACCAGCGGTCGCCGTCCGAGTAGAGCGCGACCTCGGTCATCGAGCAGCCGGTCAGGGGGGAATCCGGGCTGTGCTTGCGGTGGGTCGTCGGGTAGAGCCGGCCGTCGTTGTAGGCGCGGACCTCAACAACGAGGTGGCGCCCGGCGAAGCCGATGCTCAGCCCTGCCTCCGTCGATTGGCCGAGTACGTCGACCACATCCCCGGCCTGCACATAGTGCTGCGTCATCAGTGACTCACCTTCACGGCAATGAGCATGGTTTGCGCGTCGGGTCGGCCTGGGGAAATCACCTCAACAACCGGCGCGATCACGAGGAGGAGCGGCCCTGACTCATTCCAGAGGGCTTGATCACTTTTGTCCTGCCTGGCGGGCGGCGTATGTGGCGGCGACGCTGTTTCGGGCCCAGCCGTAGTGCTCGACGAAACCCGTTGGCTCATGCTCGTCGGCTTGGCATAGGTACCAGCAAGTTCCGAGGGAGCGAGGGGTGAGGGGCTCCAGACGAATGTGCTGTCTGGTTTCAGGTTTGGTGATCGCAGCGCGGGCTGCAGCCTGATCAGCAGCGGTGAAGGCGTGTCGGGCGTTGTCCTTGAGAGAGCGGATGAAGACCCGAATGAACAGCCCGACGGTCATCGCGACCAGGATTAGCAGGAGAACTCCGGAAGACATCGGCAACCTCGCAGGGTGGAGGAGGGCTCGTCGGAGATGACGAGACCAGGCGCGCGGTTGGAGAGGACGTTCCGTCCCGGCGCCTGGGTCGTCTTGATCGCGGGTTTCCGGAGTGCAGGGGTTTCGCGATAGACCGAGAAAAGGCGCCGGGACGGAACGCCACGAGCGCACTGCTCCTCTGCAGCGACATCATCTACGCCACCGCCAGGCGGCTGTGCTGCCTGAAGAAGGCGACCGCCCTTTGGTGACACTTCGAGGTGAAGCTGTTTTCAGACTCCGCTCTCACGCCAGTGGCCGGCCTTCAGCTCATGGCCGCGCTCCGGGAGTCCCGGTCACTCAATGGTGCGGATCATTCAGGGGCAGGCGGGTGAGAAGGGCCGCCGCCTGCTGCGGGTGCCCACCTTCGTCAAGCACCCTCGGGCGGGGGCCCACGGCGATCGCGGTCTGGGTCGGCGAGCCTCCAGCGACGCTCCGCCCGCAGGCATGATCGCGGTGAAATAGGCGGCGAGTAGTCGGGATGTGAATGCCTCGAAACGAATCCGGCCGTTGAGGGGTTCGCTCGGCGGGACTTCGCCGCATTCGCGAGCCGACGGCCACCTTTGTTCTCTTCGTTTCCGCCGATGTTTTCCCGCACATGATCTTCTTTGTTGGTTATCCCGATATGGTGCCTCTCGTTGCTTTTCGGGTGAATATGCAGGAGCTGATCACGGTGTGGTGGACGCGTCGATTCTGGTTATGGGTGGTCGCGACCGTTTTGTCGCTTCTGCCGCTGACGATGGCTTGGTGGTTGCCCGGCGAGGTGATGTCGATTGAGCTGAGCTTTGTCGGCGGACTCGCGCGGTGTCCGGCGTTCGATGCGCAAGGCGATATCTGGTTCAACCCGATCGCCTCCTCCGTTCTGGGGTGGAACGGCGTCGTGGTGCCTGCCGCGTTCGTGGTGTGGCTGCTGGTGCGGGGAGGGCGCGTCGGCCGGGTGGCGGGCTGGTTCGCCGTTGGCTATGTCGTCTTTCAGGTGCTGATGGAGCCGGCGTTCGTCGCCTTCGACGTGGTCGTCGGAGGTGCGGGCTGCTGGCAGATGTGGGGGCCTGTGCTGTCGGGCAATGCCGTCTTCAGTCTCTATCAGCTGGGCGTGGCGCTGCTGATCGTGCTCGCGGTCCGGTCTGGCCGGCGGCGCTCGCGGCGCGCCCGCACGGTGCGCCGGATGATGGTGGCCGCCGTGGCGATCGTGGTGGTGCTCGGCTCGGCCGGTGCCGATCAGGGACGGGACGTTCGGTTCACCGGGGGTGGGGACGTCGGCGATGACGCCTGTAGCGGCTGGACGATCATCCATCGGTCCTATGGCGACACCCCGCCGCGGGATCGTCGGCGCGCTTTCTTGTGCCTGGCCCGTGATGCCGATGGGTATGCCGCGCATTTGACGCAGCTGCCCGACCGTCAGCTTCTGGCCTACGGCAAGGCGTTGTGCGGCGTCGCTCACCTGCCTGCGGATGATCCTGCGGCCAGGAAGCTGCTGGATCGGGCGGGCGCCGATTACGGCTGGAGTTATGCGCTGATGCGGGCCCTGGTCTTCCTGTGTCCCGATGCCGTCGGCCGTTCCTGGCCGGAGCTGGTGTGGTCGGACGCCGAGGGCCGGCAGCGGGAAAAGGACTACCAGGTCAAGCAGACCTCCTACTGCCGCGACCCGCTGGTGCGGCTGCGCGCCCGCCGGCAGGCCACCACCGCCCTGTTCGTCGGAGAGGGCGGCGGCTACTTCATCTACGACAGCCTCCACCAGGGCGGGGAGGAGGCGATGGATGCGTTGGATGCCGCCTTCGCCAACGGTGTCGTCGGCGTCGTCGGCAACAGTGCGACCGTCATCACCCGGGTGGAGAACACCTTCGTCTGCCTGACCGTCAAAGCGCTGGCCGCGGCGCCGCCGATCATGGCTAAAGGGTGGGAGCGGGTCGTGGAGGCCGGCGTGGGCAGTCCGAGTGGCGAACTCGCCCTGGCGTCGTGGGAGCCGGGTGATCAGCTGCCGAACCTGGCCGTCGCCGGCCCGGGCCGCTACCGGATTCGTATCTACGTCCGCAATCAGGACAAGGCCGCGGCGGACGTCTCGGAGCGCCCGGTGGAAGAGCATCTGGTGGTCGTGTTCCCGGGCCGATCCAGAAAGACGATCATTCGTCGCCGCTGAGGCGTCTGCGGCGGCCGGCTCGATGGTCGATCATCTGGATGTTCATGGTGGCGTTCTTGGCCGGGTGGGCGGCAGGCCGTTGCCCGCGCCCGAGGCGTCGGTCACCGGGCGGGCCCTGATCGGCAGGAGAGCCGTCGGTGAGGCAGTGTCCGAAGCGCGGGGGAGAGGCCTGGTGGTGCGCCGGTGTGGATCGCCGCCGGGGCGGGGCAGGGCCGCGGCTGCCTGCCCCTTCTCGGCGCACCGCGGTCCGAACTTCGCGGTGCGTCACCGATTCCGCGGTGCTTCCTCTCTGGTGCTGTAGCGGCACGGCGGTGTTACGGGCCGCTCACGGGCTCGGGCGCGGCGGGAAGGCGCCGCAGCTCCTGGAATTCGGTGATCTTCACAACCACTGCGGCGGCCAGGACGGCGCAGATCAGGGTGGGGACGGCGAAATAGATCTCGGCGTTGGCCGCCCGCAGGTAGGACTCCAGGTCGTCGCCCCGCGCCGTAACCCGGTAAAAGAGGCGCGAGGCCCACATGGCGATCAGCCATGACAGCCACCACGCCCACACCAGCCCCGAGCGGCGGGCACTCTGCAACGCGGTGGGATGCAGCAGGTCCAGGGAAGGATCGGCGGGTTTCGAGGTCACCCAGATATCGTCGATGATCTGTTTGGGAAACCACAGGTTCACGATCGGGACGATCCAGCCGAAGACAACCCAATTGGCGTCCCTGCGGTGCGGGATCGGGGCGATGGCCTCGGCGTTGGAGCGGGCCCGACGCAGCCAGGTCACGAACACGATGCCGGTCAGGACGTAACAGCAGCTCTGCGCTATCCCGGACAGTGCGTACCAGGAGTCGTTGGTCTCCACCGCTCCCAGATCGACCGAGTCCGGCAGGTCGATGAGGGCGGAGATCAGCGCGACGCGTTCAAAGGTGATCACGAGGGCGGCCAGGTCGATCAGCATGCCGATGCCCAGCATGACCACGACCGCGATCGCCAGCGGGCGAATGGACCGGACCGGCCTCGCCAGGGGAAGGGTGGGGGGATACATCATCGTCCTTTATAGGATCACGCCAATGGGTGGACAGTATTTCGACATTTCACCGAAAATGCCAAGGGGATATCGCCGTCCACGTGCCAGCCGAGTTCATCTGCGAATGAACGTCTACCGGCTGACTGGTCCTGTCATGCCGGAGCGGATCACGTCTCATTAACGCCCGGAGACAAAAACGGATGCGACAGCCTTGTTCTACCGAAGAACGGCGCAGCCGCCTGGCTCACCGCGCGAGTCACCCAAGAGGCGCGCGACGGCCCCGTCATCCGCCGGTGAACCTGCCGGAGCCGAGACGGGCCCTGACCTTGCTCAGGAAGCGTTCGAGGCCCAGGTCGAAGGCGCCGCCCGGCCAGCAGGTGCGATCGTCGAGCGGTACCCACCGCACTTCGCCGAACTCGCGAAGGTCGGGGATGACGGGCTCATCCCGGTCAGCTTGAAAAGCAAACCACAGGGTGACGTCGGTGTGGCTGTTGTGACCGCGGGTCTGGGTGACGGTGAGAAAGAACGGCGTGTCACCGAATTCCGGATGGAACGCAGGCGTGATCTGCAGCTCTTCCGCCAATTCACGGACTACCGTCTGCCGTGGATCCTCAAGAACGTCTACATGCCCGCCTGGGAATAACCAAGCCTGCGCGAGCAGATGAGAAACGATCAGGATCGAGTGGGTGGAGTCATCGATCAGGATGGCATACACCGCCAGGTGTTGCGGCGGAGTTGCGGGCTTCTGCAGGCGCCACAGCGGTGCCCCTGAGTTGATCCAGTCGAGCATCCACCGCTGGTCGGCCGCCTCCTTCGGGTCGTTCGGCTTGACTGCCGCGACCAGATCGCGAACCACAGAGCGGGCTGTGCTGTCTACCGGCAACCTCGAAGCCTTCCTTCTCGATTACGGGAACGCCAACCACAGCAGCCGAAGGGCACCGGTTGCATCCGCGCTCAGTCTTCCACGACACCGCCTGCGTGAGGCGGACGCCGCGACCCTGCTCACTGTCACCGGACCATGGGTCGCCCCCCGCGCCCGTGGGGCGCGGCCGGTGGCCTCGTCGGACGCGGGATTTACGAGTTCTCCGCCGCTGGCGCCTACTCGGCCCTATGGGGTTCGGTGTGGAGTGAGGACGGCACCCAGACCGAGTGCACATCCTGCTACGAGGGCGACCGGGACGACTGCCGCGTTTGTGACGGCACCGGCTGGCAGGACGCCCTGGAGGGCTACTCCTGCTGCGATTCCGCCGAAGAGCTCATCGCATACATGACCGAGCACGGCATCCCCGGAGATGACGACAAAGTCGTCATCTTCGAGGGAACCCGAGTCGGCGAGGGCTTCGACGGTGAATCCCTCGCCGTCCCGACCCGCATCATCGAGGAGACCACATGGGCCGAGTTCCAGACCCGGGCGAACTGAGCCGGGAAGAGATCGAAACGGAGCTGGCCGCGATCAAGCACTACGCCGACAGCCGAGACGGGATCGTCCGCGCCGCCCACGCTGCCGGGATGAATCCGCATCAGATCCACAAGCGGTCGGGGATCGGCCGCACCACGGTCTATCGGATCTCGAAGTCCATCGCGCACCCCTTGAACTGGGGTGTTGCAACGACCGCTAGAAGGAGGGCTGAGACGACAGGGGCTCTCTACGTCTCAGCAACGCTAGGCACTCTAAGTTTCGAATGGCCTGCGACGTCTCACAGCAGGCCGGGCAAGCACACCGCAGGCTGGATCGTTCTCGCCTTCGAGCACGTTGATACCCCGCGTCCGGTTAGACCGAGAGTTCACAAATTCTGAAGGTGTGGGGCGAGGAACCGGAGGGTCTTGGCGGCTTCTGAACAGGGGGCAGGCGTGAGTTCACTCCACCTCTTCCCAACATCTCGGCCGTACCCGTCGATCGGGTCATGGACGTTCATCCGATGGGAAGGACGCAACCGACCGGAGTCCCTCATCACCCTGAAGGGTTCGCAACATGCCGCACGGACGCGCGGTCCGGAGCCTTGGCCAGGGGGTTTCTCATCACCCTGAAGGGGCCGAAGCCATCCCCAAGGTCACGAGGTTCCAACGCCGCGTCGCCGTACCCCCTGACGGCCGAGTGGCGGCCGGGGCCGTGGGAGTTCCGGGCCGTTGTGGATCGCTGGCAGGGGAAGAAGCCGCTGATTTCCGTACTCAGTCTTCTTGAAGGGCGGGTGCGGTGTTCTGGGTCCAGCGGCGGCGGTAGTCGCCGGGGGTGGTCCCGTACCACTGGCGAAAGGCCAGGTGGAAGCCGACCGTCGAGTGGTAGCCAACGCGCTCGCTGATCCGGCTCTGGGCAAGCGTGGTCTCGCTCAGCAGGCGGGCGGCCTCCTGCATGCGGCGGGCGGTCAGGTGCCGGATCGGCGCCTCGCCGACCAGCTCGCGGAAGGTCGCCGCGAACGCCGAGCGCGACATCCCGGCCTGGGCCGCCAGTGACTCCACCGTCCAGGGTTCGGCGAACCTCGTCTGTACGGCGTGCAGCGCCGTCCCGATCGCCGGGTGACGCAACGCCCGCAGGACCGGCGAGCCCTCGGCCAGCTCACCCACCGCGGCCCGCAGCGCCAGCACGAAGACCAGCTCGAAGGCGCGCAGGGCGACCAGCGTCGCGCCGGGTTCAGCCAGGTCCCATTCGCCCGCCAACCGCCCGAGGGTGCCGCCGAGCAGCCCGTGGCCTTCCAACGTGGCCTGGTCGAGCACCAGGACAGGCGGCAACGCCCGGTAGATCGGCGAGATGGCGGCCCGGTCGTAGTGGAGCCCGCCGCAGAGTAGGACGGTCCGCTCGCCGGCCCCGCCGAGCTCGACGGTGTTCACGCCGCCCGGCGGCCGTTCAGGGAGCAGCGTGGAGAGCGGTACGGCGGGGCGCCCCGGCCGGTCGCCCAGCCGGTGGGCACTGCCGTGCGGGAGGACGGCCAGGTCCCCGGCGCGCAGCAGGACAGGCTCGGCACCGGGCAGTTCGACGGCACAGGTGCCCTCGTGCACATAGTGCAGCAGCGCGCAGTCCTCGCTCTCGCCCGCGATGCCCCAGGGCGACCCGGCCTGCCAGCGGCTGTGGAAAACTCCCTCCAGCCGCAGCGGGGCCAGCAGAGAGCTCAGCAGGTCACCATCCACCGGACGATCCTTAAATAACCCGATATTTCGCTTAATCGAGCGTATCGCGGATTCGGTCGAGACTTTCCGGCATGACCTTTCTTGTGATCGGCGCAGCAGGCGCCCAGGGTGGCGCGGTCGCGCGGCGGCTCGTCGCCGAGGGGCACACGGTGCGCGGCCTGACCAGGAGCGGCCGCGTGCCGCACGGAGTGGAGCCGGTCGTCGGCGACCTCGGCGACGCCGAGGCGGTGAAGGCGGCCTTCGTCGGGGTGACGCATGCCTCGGTGACGCTGCCCATGGTCTACGAGCCGGACACAGTCGCCACTTATGTCCACCATGTGCGCGATGCCGCGCTGGCGGCCGGGGTGCGGCGGCTGGTGTTCAACACCGCCAACCGGCTACCCGAGGCCACCACGCAGGTGGCGGCTTTCGAGACGCGGCGGTGGGCGGTGCGGACGTTGCAGTCGGCCGGTCTGCCGGTCGTGGTGCTGTGCCCGCCGCTCTACCTTGACAACCTGGCCGCGCCGTGGGTGACAGGTCCGCTAGCGGCCGAGGGCGTGCTGCGCTACCCGCTGCCCGCCGACCTGCCGGTGCCCTGGCTTTCGCACGACGACCTGGGCGCCGCCACGCATGCCGTACTCGTCCGTGATGATCTGGAGGGCGCCGTGCTGAAGCTCGGTGGGCCCGACGTGGTGACCGGCGACGAACTGGCGGCCGCCTTCGGAGCCCGATACGCCGCGCAGGATCCGGCCGAATTCGAGTCGGGCCTGGCGATGGTACTGGGCGCGCCGACGGCCGCCGTGGTGGCGGCCACCTACCGCTATGTCGCCACCGACCATGACCTGTTCGCGGCCGACCCCGCGGTGGCCGACCTGCTGGGCCTACGGCTGACGCCGCTACGCACCTGGATCGCCGCCCAGCCCAAGGCGACCCGGTGAACGGCGTCGAGGCGGAGATCGTCCGCCACCACGAGGTCATCGAACGCTGGCTGACCGGCGCCATCGCGCGGGAGGAGTTCGCCACCTTCGCCGACGCCCACGGCCCCGGCTTCACGCTCAGCACCCCCGACGGCCCGACGCTCTCCCGCGACCAGGTCCTCGCCGAGGTCGAAGCGCTCTATGGCAGCGTGCCGGGAGTGACCATCGAGATCCGCCACGTACGGATCGTCGCCTCCAACGGCTCCCTCGTCGTGGCCACCTACCAGGAGGTCCAGCCGGATCGGACCCGGCAGTCCACGGTGGTCTTCCAGGACACCACCTGGTTGCACCTACACGAGACCTGGCTACCGTAACGGCGACCCGGTCCGGCTCGGGTGGTGGTCATTACCGCGTCGTCGGACCGGACCGGGTGCCGTGCTGGCGTAGTCCGGGACGCGATGTCCTGCCCGGACGTGCGGGCCGTGGCCAGGCGGTACTGAACGTTGGTGGGAGCTCGATTCGGTCGGCGAGGCGAGGGTCGGAACACTCGACGCCCAACCGACAAGCCCGTCATCATGGATGAAGCTTCATGCCCGAGGCCGTACCAAAGACGATCAACGCCCTGACCTGCACCTCTGCACCACCGCCGGACCGCTGCAGAAACAGCTCACCCTGTCTCTGTACGGCCCCGCCTGACCTGGGACTTTACCCTCGGGGTTCCTCATCACCCTGAAGGGTTCGCAACGCCCTGCGCTCACCCACCCCGGCGGCCTGGACCTCGGGCGTATCGCAGGCCGGTCTCTGCGCTCAGGTTGAACATGAGAGCGATGCGGAGGGGATCCGGTCCGGCCTCCGCTTCCTCAAGAAGTCGATCTTGGCGGAGTTCGATGTGTGGTGATCGATCCGGCAAACGGGAGAAGACGCAGTTCGCAGGCAGGGAGCGTGCAGGGTGAGGAGGATTCAGCACCCTCAACTCAAGAACTGTTGCCTACCCTTCAAACGCAGCTGAGCTGCGCGCCGCTGTCCTCGCCGCGGGCAGGGGCAACCGAGTGTGCGGTTTCCCGCACGCGCTACCGCCACTGATCGTTGCATTGGTGCTCGTCGTGCTCTACGACGCTGTCCAGGGCATCGACGCCCAGCGGCAGTCCCAGCAGATTCGCCAGACGACGCACGGACGGCGGCACGTTGACCATACGGGCCGCGCCCGTGTCACACAGCTTCGCGAGCAGGAACATCCCGCCGATGTCGATGAACCGCAGGTGCCCGGCATCGATCAGGAGACGATCGCCGCCGTGCCCGGCGCGGGTCAGCGTTTCCTCCAGCGCGGTGCGGTTGGTGGCGTCGATCTCGCCGATCAGCCGGACGAAGGTCGCGCCAGGCATGGGGTGACAGGTCAGGCGCAGTTGGCGATCGACATAGATGAGCGCGTCGATGGTCTCGTGGGGCACGGTGTCGTCGGATTCGGGGACGCCGGGGATGGTCATGGCGCTGCGGGCAGGAGCGGGACGTGGCCGGCGGGGCTCCGGAAGGGCAGGCAGATGCAGCTGCACCGGGGCTGGAGAGCAGGCACGTGGGCCTCCACTGTGGGAGGGAGAGCGGTTGATTGGAATCATCTCACCCGCAGCCTTTTTCGAGAAGACAGTTACCGGAAAGGAGCTTCCGGTAAAATTGTATGGTAGACACGTTTCGCCTTCGTTACCACCCCGCTGAACCGCCGGCCCGAAAGATGCGACATGGCCCTGAGCAGCTCTGACGAGCCCGCCTCCACCTGGACGTTCCTGACCCACCACGCCCGGGTGCTGTTGGAGGTCGCCCGCGATCCGCACGCCCGCCTGCGTGACATCGCCACCCGCATCGGCATCACCGAACGCGCCGTGCAGGGCATCGTGTCCGATCTGCACCAGGAGGGCTACCTGACCCGCGGCAAAGTCGGCCGCCGCAACCACTACACCCTCAACCTCGAGCGCAGCTTCCGCTATCCGACCGAGGCCAACCTGCCCGTTCGGTTGCTCATCGACATCTTCGCCCAGCACGACCTGCCCGGCGGCGGTGCACCCGCCGCCCGCCACACCGACCTCTCAACGGCCCCGATCGACTCCCCCGAGCATCGACCAGGCGCTGCCGCTTCTGGCTGACTTTCCCGCTGCCGGCCTGCGCCCGGCGTGGGGCGTCCCTGGCCACACCCGTCACCCGGGGACGCCCGCGTTCGGCCGCTCCTCAGGGCAGTGACCTGTGATGATGTGACCCTGGAGGCCGGACAGAGCCATGGTTTCTGTCCGGCCAGCCCTTCAGCACCGGGGATTCATGATCCTTCTCAGCGCCAGCAGCTGTCCGCCGGTTCCTCAGCCCCGTGCCCGTACGACTGATGCCGTCGACGTTGGACCGTTGGGGTGGTCTGGGAGGTTATGCACCCTTGGGTTCACCGAAACCCAAGGTCGTTCATGGCCAGCCGATCTCGGAGCGGTACCAGGCAGTGCCCAGGACACGGCGACGGCGGCCGGCCCGGCCCGGTGAGCGGCTGGGACGCCTGAGCTGGTGTACGGAGCCAACCCCCGCGTGATCAAGCGTTCTCTGTCAGGGCAACGCTCGACACCGGACCAAGGCGTCCATGGACGGGCCGGCCACGCGCCTCCTCATCTTCACCACCACGACAAAAACCTCAACGAAGAGGAAAAGGCTTCACCGATCCCGAGATCCCTTCAACTGCTGAACCGACGTCTTCTGTACGGAGAACGCCCAGATCCTGGAGCTATGGCGACGATGGAGGGCTCAGGGAACTGTGGGGTTATTCCTTAGTAATCAGGGTTACGGTTCGTGTCGCAGCATCCGCCGAACATGGCCTGTCGCCAACGAAGCTGTCACCAGGTATGCGCGGAGACTGTCAGTTCTGCTCAGGGAGCCAGCGAGAGCAAGAGCCGAGAGGTCGGTCAGCGCGATCATGCGGGCTGCAGTCGCCTTGCAAGCGACACCTGGTCAACTACCGGCATCGGAACGAACAAGGCCGGCCCGCCAGGCCCCGCCTATCAGCATGAGGAAGAACGATGGCATCGATCGTCTTCGGGACACTCGCCGTAATCGCATTGATCGTGGCCGTGGTGCTGTTCCTCGTGTTGAGGCGGAAGCCGCACACCCGGGTCGGGGCGTATGTCAGCGCGACGTTCATCCTCCTGGGCGCGGGGATGCTCACCATAGGCTCCATCTCGTTCGCGAGCCTGGAATCCGCCGCGCTGCAGACCTTCACGCCGGAGGAGCGCGCGGCGGCGGTGCCGTGCAACGCGGCGGTCCTGGGGGCCGAGGAGACGTCCAACAAGCTCAACGGACGCTACATCTGGCTGTTGCGGCTCCGCGTGACCCCTCAAGCCGGCAGCCCGTACGAGATCGAGCGCACGGCCCGGCTCACCTCGTCCATGGGGGAACACCTGGAGCAGGGGAGCGTCGTGCTTTCCTGCCTGGTGGCTCCCACCGACCACACCCGGATCGAGATCTCGGCCCTGGCCTGAGCCGTCCATTGGAACGTCCTCCGAGCCGAGTCCAAAGGGGAAGCGCAGCCTGCCCGAGATCCATCCCGATCTGCGGGCCATCGCGGCCGCATCGGCGGCGGGAACACTCGTGGTCTGGTGGCCCGCGTTCACGCTGGGCGCCACAGATTCGCAGAGACTGCGGCTCCTGATCGGGTTTGATCTGGTTTGACGGACATCCGAGATCAGGGGCTCGTCCCCGGAAGGATGTCCATGATGGAGAGCATGGGGAAGAAGAAACCGCGCCCTGGCCGCCCGACTGAACAACCGCCCCCGCAAGTGCCTCGGCTACCGAACCCCGGCCCAATGCGTTGCCTTGACTCTTTGAATCTAAGACGGCTTTCTTCGCGAAGGAGACCCGGTGAGGGCGCACCCCTTCATCGAGGCGGAAAAGCAGAGCGGACACAACGTCAAACGGGCGTGTGAGCTGCTGAAGGTCTCCCGAGCCGCCTTCTATGCCCGCCGCCAGAGCGCTCTTGGTCCTCGTGCGGTGCGTGATGGGCACCTGGCTGAGCGCATCACCGAGGTCCATCGGCACTCGCGCGGCACCTACGGCGCTCCGCGGATTCACGCCGTCTTACAGCGGGAAGGGGCCGGCTGCGGCCGGCGCCGAGTAGCGCGGCTGATGAGAGCGGCCGGGTTGCAGGGCCGTCACCGGCGCCGCCGACAGGTGACCACGATCGCCGACCCGGCCGCGGCCGTTCGGCCTGACCTCATCGGTCGGGAGTTCCAGCCGGATGCGGCCGCGGTCGATACGCGCTGGTGCGGGGACATCACCTACATCCCGACTCAGGAGGGCTGGTTGTATCTGGCGGTTGTCATCGATATCGCCTCACGCCGGGTGGTGGGCTGGGCCACCGCCGATCACCTGCGCACTGAGTTGGTGGCCGAGGCCTTGAGCGCGGCCTGCCGCCGACGTCGCCCCACCCGGGAGGTGATCTTTCATTCGGATCGCGGCTGCCAATACACCAGCGGCGCCTTCGCTGAGCCGGCCGGTCAGCTCGGGGTGCGGCTGTCGGTCGGCCGGACCGGCCAGTGCTGGGACAACGCCCTGGCCGAGTCGTTCTTCGCCACGCTGAAGGGCGAACTGCTCGGCGATCGTCCTTGGCCCAGCCGTGCCGCGGCCCGCAGCGCGATCTTCGAGTTCATCGAGGGCTGGTACAACCTGCACCGGCTACACAGCAGCCTCGGTTACCGTAGTCCCGCCGCCTACGAGGCCGCGTACACGGCCTGACCACCACACCAAAGGTGTCCGTTAAAGCGGAGCAAGCTCACGTCGTCTCCGTTCGTCGGGTTGACCCGTGGTGGTCGCAGCGACGATGGAATATCGCGCGGTACTCCCTCGGCCGCTGGCCCGTGTGTCTGGCAAAGATGCCGCTGAACGCCCCAGGGTCGCGGTACCCGACGTCGGCGGCGATGCTTGCGACGGTCCTGTCGGTCGTCTCCAGCAGGTGTCTGGCTCGACGTACCCGGACCGTCTGCAGGTACGCGAGTGGCGTCTCGCCGGCTTCGTCGCCGAAGCGACGGAGCATGGTTCTCGTGCTTACGTGGAACTCCTGGGCGAGGGTGGGCAGGTCATAGCGAGCACTGAGGTTCTGGTCGAGCCACCGCTTGACGCCGAGCGAGAACTCCCTGCCCACAGTGGGTATGAGCCCCGAGTCGACATAGGGAGCCTGCGTGGAACGTGCATCATCAACAAGCGCGATACGCGCGGTGCTACGGGCGACGCGAGGGCCGTCGTGCTCGCGGATGAGCTGCAGCGCGAAGTCGTACATGGCACTGAAGGCCGCTGTGGTCGTCACCCCCCGGTCGGTCACTACCAAGCTTTCCGGGCGCAGGCGCACGTCGGCGTATCGGCGGGCGAACCGATCCGCGAACAACCAGGACGTGGTCGCTTCGCGCCCGCCGAGCAGTCCGGCTTCAGCGACCAGGAAGGCGCCCACGCAGATCGATACGACAGCGGTCCCCGAGGCCGCCTGCGATCGAATCGACGCTACTTCCGGTCCCAGGTTTGCGAGTGTCGCGTCGAGATCGAGCGTGGGCGAAAGCTCGAAGCCCGGCACGATCATGATGTCTACCGGGCGAACCGCCGAGACGTCGAGGACCGAGCCGCCGGACGCGATCACACGCCGCCGGGGCGAGATGACCGACGTCTCGTAGGCCGGCTGAACTGACCCTTGCGCCGCGGCGATGTGAGTTGCCATTGCCAGAAGGTCGGGGACTCCGAATACCTCCGACGCGAAGCAGCCAGGGTAGGCCAGGACACCAACTCGCAGCGGACTCATGCGGCCCCTCCGGCGTCTTTGAACGGATGGCGATATTACCGGGATACGTGGCGATGCCGCCGCTTCTCAGGAGGGCGGCCACTCATCATCATCTCGGTCATGACAATCATGCGAGGACAGAGCGACCCCTTGGACGACTTCTCGCGGAGAACCGTCAGCGTCGATGACGTCGACAAGACCGTGTACGTTGCCGGGTCAGGACCGGCAGTCATCCTCATGCCTGAGATGCCGGGTATCAGCCCCGACGTCGCGCGGTTCGCGCGTTGGGTGCGTGATGCCGGCTTCTCCGTGTACCTGCCCTCTCTTTTCGGCGTCGACGGTGCTTATCCGCTCGCCGAGGCACGCGAGACCATCGTTCGACGCGCGTGCGTCAGCGCCGAGTTCCGAGCGTTTGCCGGTGGCGGCACCAGCCCCGTCGTCACATGGCTGCGCGGCCTCGCTCGCCTGGCGCACGCCGAGCGTGGCGGGCCTGGCGTCGGCGCCGTCGGTCTGTGTTTTACCGGCAACTTCGCCTTGACCATGGCGCTCGAACCCGCTGTCATCGCACCAGTGGTCAACCATCCGTCGCTTCCGCTCGACGACCCCGGCGGTCTGGAGATCAGCGACGAAGACGCTGCTGCCGTGGCTGAACGCGTAGCGCGAGACGGATTGAAGGTTCTCGCCTACCGCTTCGACAACGACAGGTGGTGCACTGGCCAGCGGTTCGCGGCTTACCGAGCGCTGCTCGGGGACGCATTCGACGGCCGCGTGCTCAAAGCCGAGACGGCGAACACGGACCCTCCGCCCTTCTTCCGTGACGTCGTCGGTTGCGCCCACAGCGTCGTCACGGCACACCTCGTCGACCAGGACGGTCACCCCACCATGCAGGCCCGGAACGAGATCATCGCCTTCCTGGCCGAGCGGCTCGGGACGCGGCCGGAATGAGCCCTTGGCGCTCCGGCACCTGGCGATGCGACGGAGCGCCGCCGCTTCCCGATGCGATCTGGTCGTCGACCTGGGGCCACTCGTGACCGCCCCTCGGCGACCGCGAGGGTTCCCGGTAGTCCTGTAGGAATTTCCGTCGGATATGCCCCTGAGCTGGGGTTAAGCGGGGGCCGATGATCGCCTTCGGAGGCGCTGCCACTACGTTCGGACCGTTTGTCCAGGTTCGTGCGTGGAGTGTGGTTTCGTGTCACAGAAGATGTTCACGGCCGAGCAGCTGGAGCAGCTGTAGTCGTTCCCGGAGATCAGCCGGGAGGAGTTGATCAAGCATTTCACGTTGACGTCGGCGGATCAGGCGTTCGTGGACCCGGGACGGGGCCCAGGCGACAAGCTGGGGCTTGCCGTCCAGCTGGGAACGTTGTCCTGGCTCGGGTTCGTACCGGATGATGTGGCGTCGGTGCCGCCCGCGGCGGTGGCCCGGTTGGCGGAGCAGTTGCGGCTGCATCCGGGAGCGTTGCAGGGATACGGGCGGCGGGACCATACCCGGACCGACCACCTGAAGCTGGTGGTCAAGTATCTGGGCTGGAAGACGACCGCTCCGGGCAGCCAGGCGTTGAAGGAGCTGACCCAGTTCCTGCTGGACAGGGCGATGGAGCATGACAGCCCGACGTTGCTGTTCAATCTGGCGCGGGAGTATCTGATGTCGGCGCACGTGGTGCGGCCGGGTCCGACGGTGCTGGCCAAGATGGTCGGCGAGGCCCGCACCGGAGCGACCGCGCTGACCACGGAGCTGCTGGGGCATCTGCTGACCGAGGAGGTCCGGGCGGACCTGGAGCGGCTGCTGGGCGTGGACATGGGGTTGGGGATGACCCGGCTGGAGTGGTTGCGGCAGGGGGCGCGGGAGGCCACCGCGTCGGCAGTGAAGACGTCGATCGACAAGCTGTTGTGGCTGCGGGCGATCGACGTGCACACCATGGATCTGTCTGCGCTGCCGAACGAGCGGCGCCGGTTCCTGGCGACGGTGGCGCGGAGGTCGACGAACCAGGCACTGGACCGGCGGGAGGAACGCAAGTACCCGATCTTGCTGGCGTTCGTCGCGCAGGCGGCGATCGACCAACTGGACGAGGCCGTCGCCCTGTTCGACCAGGCCGTGTCCGCGCGTGAGTCGCGGGCCAAGACCAAGACCGACGAGGCCTTGGTGGAGCGCGCGAAGAAGGGCGAGGCCCGGCAGCTGCTGATGGACCTGATCCTGCCGGTGCTGGCCGACCCGGCCATCGCGGACGAGCAGGTCGGCGGCATGCTGCGCGAGCAGATCGGCATGCAGCGCCTGAGGGAGATCACCTCGGATGCGCGGAATCCGCTGCCGAAGGACCACGGACGGCTGTCGGAGCTGGACTCCTCCTACTCCTACCTGCGCCAGTTCACCCCGAACGTCCTGGCGGCGGTCGACTTCCAGGGCGGGCCCGGCACCGACGAGCTCATGACGGCCGTGGAGATCTTGAAGAGGCTGAACGAGACAGGCGGCCGCAAGGTGCCGGCGGACGCGCCGACGGGGTTCGTTCCCGCCCGGTACGCCGACTACCTGGACAAGGCCCGTAAGTCCGGCGAGGACACCGCGTTCCGGCACTACTGGGAACTCGTGGTGATCCTGTGCCTGCGGGACGGGCTGCGCTCCGGGGACGTGTTCGTGCCCGGGTCGCGGCGGTACGCCGACCCATCGACGTACCTGTACACCGCCGAGCAGTGGGAGCCGAAACGCGCCGAGTACGCCCAGCTGGTCCGCAAACCACTCAACGGGAAGGACGCGGTCGAGGTCGGCAAGACAGAGCTGCACGCCGCCCTCGCCGATCTGGAGGACACGCTGCGGAACGCGCCACCCGACCAGGCCGGGGCGATCCGGCTGGACGGCGACGGGAACCTGATCGTGCCGCCGCTGTCGGCCGAGGACATCCCCACCGAGGTCAAGCAGCTGCATGACGATCTGGCGGGGATGCTGCCGTTCGCGCCGATCGCCTCGGTGCTGATCGAACTCGACGCCAGGACGGGCTTCGTGGACTGCTTCACCCACGCCGGCGGCCGGAAGCTCGCCAAGTCCGCCGAGACCAAGCGGAACATCTTGGCCTGCCTGATCGGGCTCGGCACGAACTTCGGGTTGGTGCGCATGTCGGAGGCGTGCGGGGTGTCGTATGAGGTGCTGGCGTGGACGATGGAGTGGTACATCCGCGAGGAGACCCTCCGGGACGCCAACACAGTGATCGTGAGCCATCACCACGCGCTGGAGCTGTCGAAGGTGTTCGGCGGCGGCACCATGTCCTCTTCCGACGGGCAACGCTTCCCAGTCCGCGGCAAGTCGTTGACCAGCCGGAACATGACGATTTACGGCGGGCAGGTGCTGTCGTCCTACACTCACGTCTCGGATCAGTGGTCGACGTTCGGCACTCAGCAGTTCGTGCCGACCACTCGCGAGGGCCAGTACATCCTGGATGAGTTCCTCGGCAACAAGACCGATCTCCCCCTCCATGATCACGCAACCGATACGCATGGCGCCACGTTGATCAACTTCAGTCTGTTCGACCTGGTCGGCAAGCGCCTCACCCCCAGGATGCGGGACCTGACGAAGGTCACCCTGGTCCGGGACGACACCCCCACCGTCATGAACCTGCAGTATCCGAACGCCGGGCCGCTGCTGAACGCCCGCTGGGGCGAGGCGCTGGTGGAAGGACACGTGGGACGACCTGATGCGGATGGGCGCCTCCTTGAAGTACGGGCAGGCCACCGCCTCCCTGGTGGTCGGCAAATGGTCGGCCGCGCTGCGCCAGAACACCCTGGCGACCGCGCTCAAGGAGTGGGGACTGCTCAGAAGGACCCTGCACACCGCGCGCTATCTGTCGGACCCGGTCTACCGGCGGCGGATCTCCCGGCAGCTCATCAAGGGCGAATCGTTGCACGCGCTGCGGCGAGACCTGCACTACGCCCAGCAGGGCACCATCACCGCCCGGCCGTACCTGTCCGACCAGACCGAGCAGGCCTGGTGCCTGACCATCTTGACCAACAGTGTGGTGGTTTGGACGACAGAGTATTTCGGGCTCGCGGTGCAGCGGCTGCGTGCGGACGGCAGGACCGTCGAGGATGAGCTGCTCGCCCACATCTCACCCGGCCGCAGCGAGAACATCAACTTCTTCGGGGCGATTCCCGTCGAGGTCGAGGCGGAGCTCGCCAAGCTCGACAACGGCTGGCGGCCTTTGCGGACCCGGCCCGCCGACGGCGGTGGGTGGAGCGGCGGCGTCTTCGGCGAATAGGCCGCGGGGTTGATGAGACCCTGGGCGATGGTTATCTAGGGCTGGAGGACCCTTCCAGCAGGTCAGAGGACGATGATCTCTTCTTTCACGTAGGCCAAGTTGACCGAACGCAGCCCGGGCCCAAGAAGAACCGAGCGTGCGGGCTGTCCCGGTAATCGGCTCTGTCCCGTAATCGGTGGTAGCGCTGAGTGATCACCTGCCGGCCTGCCCTCCTGTGGTAGGTCCACTACCGGCTGGCGGTGGTCGGTGCGATCTGGCCCACCGACGTGCCTCCGTGGAGCCCCGGTGCCTCGGCGGCTGGCTGTGCCGCCATTGGGACCCCTGTGGGGCGCTCGGGGCCGCGAGTGCCCCACAGGGGTGGGGTGGGTCATCAGTATCCGGGGACGTTTACCCGGAACGGTCGGCCGTCGAGGGTGCCGGTGACGGGGGTGGTGTCAGTGGCGGTGAAGGCCTTCCACTGCAGCGTGACCTTGTGGGTCGCGCCGGCGGGGCCGGTGACGGTGAGGTTGGCGGTGGCTTTGTCGCCGGCGACCTTGGCAGTGCCGGTGGCGGCGAGGTCGGCGACGTAGCGGACCTTGTCCAAGGTGATCGTGCCGTCTGTACCGTTGGTGACCTTCCCGCCGCGCAGCCCGGGCTCGGTGTCCGGCCGCGAGGCGCGATGCGGGTTGTGCATGGCTACCGTGTCGGCGGCGGTGGCGAACGCAGCCGCCATGAGTGTGCGCTGCGGAGCGTCGAGCCCGCCGCCGCGGGCGGCCGGTACTGCTGCCGCGGTCGCAGGGAAGCGACCGTGTGCCTGGTAGTTGGCCATCGTGCACGACGTGTCGGACACCCGCCCCGGGTTCTGGATGAACCGGTGCATGATCTGTCGCGCGCACTCGCCACCTGGCCCACGGCCCTCGACCGCAGGGTTGTGGTACCCGGCCTGGACGGTGACCGCCTGGCCGCGGGGGAATGCCCGCGCCGCGGTGCGTGCACCCATGATCGCCTTCGGGTCGAACTCGACGGCGACGGCCAGCATCGGCACCGCCGGCCGGTGCGGCTCGATCGCGTTGTTCTCTCGCGGGGTAGGCCAGCCTGCGCAGAAGTCTGTACCGCTGCCCGCCTCGGCGAGGGTGAACGGCGCGTACCGGTTGCGCTCGGCATGCCAGGTCACCAACTGGCGGCGCCGGGTCGCCTCGTCGGCGGTGCGGTCGTACGGCCAGCGCGGGTCGGAACACAGGTACGCCGTCGTACCGGCCCTATCCGGTGACTCCTTGGACGGCGCTTTGGATCCTGCGCCTTTGTTGCCGGCCAGCGGGGCGGCCCGGTCGAGCACGCGGCGCAGCGGGGCCGGGTCGCCGTCCAGGTATGCGGCGGTGGCCGCGGTCGCGTCGGTGGCGATGGCTGGATCAGAGGTCGACCGCAGCGCCCCGAGCAGTCGCTGTGGGGTCAGCGTCGCGTCGCGGTCGGCGCGTGTCTTCCGCACCACTGCGTCCCAGCGTGCCTGCGGGTCGCCGCCGGCGGTTCGGCGGCAGGCCGACGATCGCTGGCAGGCGCGGGCGTAGTGGTCGATGGCTTCCTGGATCTCCTTGCCTTCCGACTCGCCGAGCTGCCACCGGCCGGCCTTGTCGATTGGGCCGATCATGCTCTCGATGTACAGGGCGCGCACCCGGTCCGGGTAGCGGGTCGTGTAGGCCTGTCCGCTCAGCGCGCCCCAGGACGATCCCACGACGGTTACCTTGGACAAGCCCAAAGCCGCGCGCACCGTCTCCACATCGGCGACGTACTGGTCGCTGCTGAAGAACTGGGCCCTGTCGCCGATCTCACGCGCGCACTGGCTGACCGACTCCGGCTTCCCCTGCTGCAGCGCCTTGCACCGCAGCGGCGCGGATTCGCCCATCCCGCGGAACTCCACGATCATCATGTCCGAGTGGTCCAGCAGAGGCTGGAAGACCTTCCCGAAGGAGTCGACGCGCTCGGCGTTGGGTCCGAGCGGGGCCGGACCGCCGGGCATCGCCAGGATCGAGGTGCGGGCTGGGCGCGATCGGTCGGCCCGCGGGATGTACCCGAACCTGATGGTGATCTTCTCCGACTGCGGATCCTGCCAGTTCAGTGGGACGGTCAGGGTGCCGATGCACCGGCTGGTCGCGGTGGCGCATTCGTGCCGGCCGCCGCTGGCCGCCGCCGTGGCGACCGCCGCCGGCGCGGCGGCGACCAGCATCACCAAGCCGACCAGAATCGTCCTCAGTACACGCATGTGGCCTCCGCCCAAAGGACTCCGGGAATCCGACGGGGCGCTGTTCGTGCTGGTTCGCTGTGGTTCATGTCATTAGTTGAGCCGGCGTGGGTGTTGCCAGCGCGTATGCGGTTTTCGATATGCCGACGATATGCGCCGGCTCGTAGCCTCGGGAGCATGCGTGTTGATCGTCGAGGACGAACCCTTCCTGGCAGAAGCCATCCGCGATGGCCTACGTCTGGAAGCGATCGCCGCCGACCTCGCCGGTGATGGTCACACCGCTCTGGAACTGCTGAGCATCAACGCCTACGACATCGCCGTCCTCGACCGCGACATCCCCGGCCCGTCCGGCGACGAGATCGCCAAACGCATCGTCGCCTCCGGCAGCGGCATGCCCATCCTCATGCTCACCGCTGCCGACCGGCTCGACGACAGAGCCTCCGGGTTCGAACTCGGCGCCGACGACTACCTCACCAAGCCCTTCGCGCTCCAAGAACTCGTGCTCCGTCTCAGAGCGCTCGACCGCAGGCGCGCCCACCACAGACCACCCGTGCGAGAGATCGCCGGCCTGCGTCTGGATCCGTTCCGCCGCGAGGTCTACCGCGACGACCGCTACGTCGCGCTCACCCGGAAACAGTTCGCCGTGCTCGAAGTCCTCGTCGCTGCCGAAGGCGGTGTCGTCAGCGCCGAAGAACTCTTGGAGCGAGCGTGGGATGAGAACGCCGACCCCTTCACCAACGCCGTGCGCATCACTGTCTCGGCACTGCGCAAACAGCTCGGCGAACCCGGGATCATCGCCACCGTGGCCGGCGCCGGGTACCGCATCGGCACTCAACCAGACACTGGACGTGAGGGAGGCGACCGTGGATAGAGCGCCTGGGTTGAGTGTTCGCCTCAAACTCACCCTCAGCTACGCCGGATTCCTCATGCTCGCAGGTGCTTTGCTGCTCGCCGCCGTGTTGGTCTACTTCCTGCGAGGCCTACCCGAAGATCGAGGCCTACCCGAAGATGCGGTCTACACCACCGGTGACTTGATGATCGACCGCTCCGCCATCCTGCGTTCGTTCACTCCGGTCGCGGCCATCGTGTTGGCGTTCCTGCTGGTATTCGGTCTCCTGGGAGGATGGATTCTCGCCGGCCGGATGCTCGCCCCCCTGACCCTCATCACGGACGCTACACGCATGGCCGCGAACGGGTCACTTTCCCACCGGATCCAGTTGGAAGGCCGCAAAGACGAGTTCCGCGAACTCGCCGACGCCTTCGACAACATGCTCGCCCAGCTCGAAGCACACGTCGCCCAACAGCAGAGATTCGCAGCCAACGCCTCGCACGAACTGCGCACCCCACTGGCGATCTCGCAGTCACTTCTCGACGTGGCCCGCAATGATCCGACACACGACCCTGGCGAACTCGTCGACCGTCTTCACGCCGTCAACGCTCGAGCGATCGACCTCACTGAGGCGCTACTCGTGCTCAGCCGCGCTGGCCAGAGGTCCTTCACCCGAGAACCTGTTGACCTGTCCCTACTCGTAGAAGAGGCCACCGAAACACTGCTCCCGCTCGCCGAGAAACGCGGTGTCACCATCGATACCTCCGGTGACATCACACCGGCTATCGGGTCGCAAGCGCTCCTGCTGCAGATGACGATGAACCTTGTGCACAACGCCATCGTGCACAATCTGCCCGAACAAGGCACTGTGTGGGTCAAGACCAGCGTCCGCCCCGAGACCGTGCTGCTCACGGTCGAAAATAGCGGCGAGAAACTCTCCCCGCAGTTGGTCTCGACACTCACCGAACCGTTTCAGCGCGGCACCGAACGAATATGCAACGACCACGCAGGCGTCGGCCTCGGCCTGGCAATCGTCAAGAGCATTACCCAAGCACACGACGGATCCCTCACCATCATCCCGCGCCCTGCGGGCGGACTCCGTATCGTCGTTCAACTGCCTACCCCCCACCACCACATACAGCCAAATAGTCAGGTACCGCAAACGTGGTCACGTACGGCCACATAACCGGGATTATCGCCAGGCTGCGATCGACGCATTAAAACATATCGTCGCGATGCGCCTTCTTATCGCATTGCATAGATACGTTTTGATAGCGCCCTCGTATGCCCGACACCCCACCCGCCCCCGCCGGCCCGCCCACCGACGCGGCGGACGCCACCGCCCCGGCCCGGCCCGGCATCGACCCCGCCCCGCACGGCCGCTGCGCCTGGGACGAGCGGCCGCTGCCGCCCGCCACCGGCAAGCGCACCCGCGCCGACACCCTGGCCACCCAGCCGGCCGCCGCCCAGGACGACGGCCGCCGAGCCCGCGCCGAAACCGATGCGGTGCGCGCCGAGCTCGACGAGCTGCGCCACACCGGCGACGAGCAGCTGCGCGCCCTGCGCACGCAGCTGGATGACGCCCGCGCCCAAGGCGCGACCAGCGCCACCGAGTTGGTCCGACTGCAGACACTGCACGAGGCCGCCCAGGACCGCATCACCGACCTGCGCGGCCAGGGCGACGACCTCAAGGCCCAGCGCGAGGCCCTGCGCGCCGAGGTGCGCGAGCTACGCGCACGCCTCGACTCCGCCACCACCCGGCCCGGAGCAGAAGAATGAGCCGGACCCCGCCCGGGACCGGGCGGACCATTCCTACCATGGTCATCAGCCGGCGAAAGGACCAACTCCGCATGGCTTCTCGGGGTCCCGGTAGTTTCGGCGAAATTTTCAACGCATATGCAGGCCGGGGTCCCCGTAGAAATCTTCGAGCACGGCCGGGGAGACCGACCGCTGACCTGCATATCCGTTGTTTTCTGCTCCGTTCCTACCGGGACCACTGGAGAGCTCGGGATGTGCTCGCCCAGAAGCGGAGCCAGCAGGCGATTGGCCTCCTCGTTCCAGGCAGTAGCCCAGGCGATGTCGAAGACCTGCCTGAGTTCGTTGACCCACTCTCCGTGTGCCGGGCACAGGCGGACCGTTTCCTCCCCAGGAACAGGTCGTGTTCGGTGAACCCTGCCGGGCATTCGGAGGTGCCGTAGGGGTTGAGTACGCCATCGACATCGACGAGCAGAACGGGGCGTGGCATGAGTCCAGTATGGGTTCGGCCCTGCCCGGGCGGGCGCAGCCTCCGGCCCGGCGGTCGTCAGTCGAAGACGATCAGTTGCCGTAGCGCGTCGCCGCCGGCGAGCTGGTCCATCGCCTCGTTGATCTCCGTCAAGCCGATCCTGGCCGAGACCAGCTTCTCCACCGGCAGCCGTCCCTCCCGCCACATCCGCGCGAACACCGGGATGTCGCGGGAGGGCAGCGCCGAGCCCAGGTAGCTGCCGACAATACTGCGCCCGCTGGCTACCAGCGCGAGCGGCGAGATCGAGGCGCGGGCGTCGGGCGCGGGCAGGCCCACGCTGACGGTCCGGCCGCCGGGGGCCGTCGCGGTCACCGCCGTCTCGAACGCCCGCGCACTGCCCGCCGCCTCCACCACGACGTCCGCCTCGCCCGGCAGGTCGGCCGGGCCGTACACCTCGTGCGCGCCCAGCTCGCGGGCGGTGGCGAGCTTGGCCGGGTTGGCGTCGACGCCGATCACCCGGACGTTGTCGAGGGCCAGCGCGGTGAGCAGCGCCGCCATGCCCACGCCTCCCAGGCCGACGACCGCGACCGTCTGTCCCGGGCGCGGCCTGCCGACGTTGAGCACGGCGCCGCCGCCGGTCAGCACCGCGCACCCGAGCAGGGCGGCGACCTCGGGCGGCACGTCGGCCTCCACCGGGACGACCGAGCGCCGGTCCACAACCACGTGCGTGGCGAACGCCGACACCCCGAGGTGGTGCAGCACCGGAACCCCGTCCCTGTGCTGGCGGACCGCGCCGCTCAGCAGGGTGCCGTCATTGTTGGCGGCGCTGCCCGGGACGCAGGGCGTGACGCCCTCGGTGGCGCAGCCGTCGCAGCCGCCGCACCTGGGCAGGAAAGTCATCACGACGCGCCGCCCGGGGACGAGGTCGTCGACGCCGGGGCCCGTCCGCTCCACCACGCCCGCCGCCTCGTGGCCGAGCAGCATGGGCAGGGGACGCACCCGGTTGCCGTCCGCCACCGACAGGTCCGAGTGGCACACGCCCGCCACCTCCACCCGTACCAGCAGTTCGCCCGGCCCCGGCGGGTCGAGTTCGAGGTCGCAGACCGACAGTGGCCGTGACCTGGCGTAGGGCCGGGACCGGCCGATCTCCTCCAGGACCGCGCCGCGAATGCGCATCAGTTCACCCTTCTTCGTGTCGAGAGGTTGGCCAGCAGCACCCCGCAGCCGCCCAGGACGAGCCCGGCGACGGCGAGCGGCGGCAGCGGCTGCCCGGCCAGCGACCAGGCCAGTACGGCGGTCACCGCCGGGGTCAGGAAGAACACCGTGCTCACCCGGCTGGCCGGTGAGCGCTGCAACATCCGGTTGAGCAGGATGAACGCCGCGATGGAGTTGACCAGCGCCATCCAGCCGACCGACAGCCCGAAGGCCGTCCAGTCCGACACCCGTACCGGGCCGAGCGCCAGGCAGGCCAGCCCGGCGGCGGGGGCGCTGACGAGCAGTTGCATCGCGGTGCCGCTCAGCGCGTCCATGCGGGGTGCGTAGCGCTGCTGGTAGAGGGTGCCCGCGCTGAGCCCGGCCAGCCCGAGCAGGCACAGCGCCACCCCGGAGACGGACAGGCTGATCCGGTCGGCCACCGCCAGCACCACCCCGGCCAGGCCGAGCGCGAACCCGGCCCACTGCCCGGCGCCGACCCGCTCGCCCAGCACCCGGCCGACCAGCAGGATGACCACCGGGTTCAGCCCCTGCACCAACGACACGACCGCGGCCGGCAGGCCCGCGCCGAGCGCGCTGTAGAAGGCGCCGAACTGCACGGCCTGGATCAGCAGCCCGGCCACGGCCACGTGCGCCAGGTCCCGCCCCCGGGGCCACGGCACCCGTCTGACCAGCGCGTACGCCCCCAGCAGCACCCCGGCGATGGCGAACCTGCCGAACATCAGCAGCAACGGCGGCGCCGCCCTGACCCCGGGGATGCCCGCGATGAACGCGCTGCTCCACAGGACGACGAACACGGCGGGCGCCGCCGGCCCCCGCCAACCGGCCCCCCACCGGGCTCGCCGGACGGGCGCGGCGGGGGAGGCGGTCTCCCGCACGCGGGCAGGCGTCATCGCATGGTCCTTCCGGATGAGACGGATCAGGAGGCGCGCAGGGCCGAGCGGCGCAGCCCCCACAGCTCCTCGTCGGAGGTGCACACGCCGACGGCCCCGTGCCGCAGCGCCTCCAACACGTCGTCGGCGCTCTGCACGAACCCCGCGGCCAGGCACGGCACCCCGACCGCCCTGACCTGCGGCGCGACGTGCCGCATCACCATGGCCGGCATGAGCTGCACGAGGTCAGGCCGCGACCGCGTGATGGACTGCATGCTGCGCCGCAGGTTCGACCGGTCGGTCACGAACACCTTCTGCATGGTCAACAGCCCGAGCCCGGCGGCCCGCTCGATCATCGCCTGCCGGGTGGAGCAGATCCCGACCGCCCCGATCCCCTGCAGAAACGCCAGCGCGCCGGGATCGTGCCCCAGGCCGGGCGTCGAGTCGATGTTGACGAACCCGATCTTCTGGGCGGCCACCGTGCGCTTGACCGTGGCCGCCAGGTCGCCGAGCGGGATCGAGGCCAGGATGCCGAGCGGCGTGGGGGAGGAGGCGAACCGCTCGACCATCTCCACCCCCACCAGCGACGCGGCGACGGGATGCTCGGCCAGGGCGGCGAGCAGGCGCCGATCCATCGGGCCCTTGTGGCGAGAGTTCACCGCATCCACCTTAGTGCGCCGTGTTTTCGAAGGACGCGGGCAGGCCCAGCTTGCCGGGGTTCATGATGCCCCGCGGGTCGAGCGCCTGCTTGACCGCCACCAGCGTGGGGTAGCCGCTGCCCAGCGCGTCCCGCATGTACGGCGAGCGCAGCAGGCCGACGCCGTGGTGGTGGCTGATCGCCGCGCCGTGCTTGACGAGCACCGCGGCGGCGGCGTCCCAGGCGGCCCGGTACCAGGCGCGCCGCTGGTCGCGTTCGACGTCGCCGCGCAGCGAGAAGTACAGGCACGCGCCGTCGGTGTAGGCGTGCGACTGGTGGGCCGAGGCGCGCAGCGTGCCGGGGACGGCCTCGATGGCGGCCACGACCTCGTCGTACAGGGTGGGCAGCGCGGTCCACGGCCCGGCGATCTCGCAGGTGTCGGAGACGAACCCCGGCCCCCGGACGAAGCCGTCGGCGGCCTTGCCGACGATCATCCGCTCGTCCAGCCAGCGGGCGAAGACGGCGTCGCCGTCCAGCGTCACCGACGCGCGTTCGGCGCAGACCTCGGCGGCGATCTTCATGACGGCGTCGACCAGCACCGGGTCGCCCTCGTCGGCGATGAGCAGCAGGTTGGTGCCCGGCTCGCCGAAGTGGGTGCCGCTCTCGTGCCGGTCGTACAGGCGCAGCGCGGCCGGGGTGGCGCCGCGCTGCAGGATCTCCCGGCACGCGTCGAGCCCGGCGGCGAAGGTGTCGAAGCCGTAGGCGATGCCCGCGGCGTAGTCGGGCAGCCGGTGCGTACGCAGCCGCAGCCGGGTGATCACGCCGAGCGTGCCCTCCGAGCCGATGAACAGCTGCCGCAGGTCGGGGCCCACCGCGGCGCGCGGGTAGGTCCCGTAGCTGGCGGTGGTGCCGTCGGGCAGCACCACGTCCAGCCCGACCACCATGTCCTCGATCTTGCCGTAGCGGGTGGAGAGCTGGCCCGCGCCGCGGCAGGCGGCCCAGCCGCCGACGGTGGAGATGGCGAACGCCGACGGCCAGTGGCCGGTGGTGGCGCCGTGCGTCTCCTGGAGCTCCTTCTCGAACAGGTCGCCGAACATGCCCGCCTGCACCTCGACGATCATGGACTCGGCGTCGTAGGACAGGATGCGGTTGAGTCGGCACACGTCCAGCACGACGCCGCCGTGCACGGGCAGCGCGGCGCCCAGCACGTTGCTGCGGCCGGCCGAGACGGTCAGCGGGAGGCGGTGCTCGTGGCAGATCCGCACGACGGCGGCCACCTGCTCCTCCTCGTCCACCTCGACGACGACCGCCTCCGGCGTGGCCGGGCGGCCGTCGGTCTCGCCGATGGAGGTGCCCGCCCACCAGTCGCGGGTACGCAGGATCACCTCGTCGCGGTCGGTGTGCACGGCGGCGCTGACCGCGCGCAGCTCGGCGACCACGCTCTCGGGGACCGGCACGACCTGGCCCTGAAGGCTGGCCGGGCCCGTTCCCGGCGGGCAGTCGGCGGCCCAGCGCGGCGGGGTGGGCGCGCCCACGACGTAGTCGCCGTGGTTGAACGGGTGGGTGACGGTCTGCCTGCTGATCATGAAAGTCCCTCCATCAGAACGCTCTTCTCGCGGTCCACGCCGCGTACGTAGTCCTCGACCTGCCTGGCCACCTCGTCGTCGGAGAGGCCGAGCTCCCGCTGGAGCAGCCGGCCCACCTCGGGAGCCGCCTTGACCGACAGGTCGCGGGCGAAGACCCGCATCCGGGTGCGCCGCGACAGCACGTCGTCCACGTTCCTGGCCAGCTCGCACCGGGCGGAGTAGACCACCTCGGCCCGCAGGTACTCGCTGCCCTCGACGACCGGCCCGGCCAGCGACGGGTCGTCGGTGATCAGGTCGGCGACGAACCGGGCCTCGGTGCCGTACCGCTCGCCCAGGTGGGCGCCGAGCCCGCCGGTCGCGGTCGTCGCCTCGGCGTCGTAGCCGGCGCCGCCGAGCAGCGGCAGCCGCGCGGTGCGGCAGCGCGCCTGGCGGCCGAGCACCTTCAGCGCCTCGTCCACCGCCAGCTCGCCCATGTGCCTGCTGGTGGTCAGCTTGCCGCCGGTCACCGTGACCAGGCCGAAGCCGTCGGTGGTGATCTGGTGGTCGCGGCTCATGTCGAGCGTGGCGCCCTCCTTCTCGCCGACCAGCGGGCGCAGCCCGGCGATCGAGCCGATCACGTCGTCCGGGGTGAGCTCGGCGTCGAAGGCGGTATTGGCGCCGTCGAGCAGGTACTGCATCTCCTCGCGGGTGCACAGCACCTCGTCGGGCGAGCCGTCGTAGTCGGTGTCGGTGGTGCCGACCACGACGACGTCGCCCCAGCGGGTGCAGGTGGCACGGCGGGCTCGGCCGGGCACAGGGACGGTCACCGTGCCGTCCACCGGCAGCCGCGTCCATGGCACCACGATGTGCACGCCCTTGGCGGGCCGCACCCGCGGCCGGTGTCCCGGGTCGGACAGCGCGTCCAGGGTGTCGGTCCACACGCCGGTGGCATTGACGACGACCCCGGCGCGCACCTCGACCGTGCGGCCGTCCACCTCGACGCGGGCGCCGCGCACCCGGCCGCCCTCCTTGACCAACTCGCGGCAGGTGGCGCCATTCAGCACGGTGGCGCCGAAGTGGGCGGCGGTCCTGGCGATGGCCAGGGTCAGGCGGGCGTCGTCGGTGCGGCTGTCGTAGTAGAGCAGGCCGCCCTTGAGCCGGTCGGCGCGCAGGCGCGGGGCCCTGGCCAGCACCTCGGCCACGTTGAGCCGCTGGTGCAGGCGGCCGATGCGCCAGCCGCCCGCCAGGTCGTAGGTCCACAGCAGGCCCTCGAACGCCTTGGCGATGCGCGCGTCGAAGACGCCGCCCTGGGCGAGGATCGGCAGCACGAACGGCAGCCGCCGCACCAGGTGCGGCGCGTTGCGGCGGAAGCGCTGGCGCTCCAGCAGCGAGCGGCGCACCAGCGGCAGGTTGCCCTGCTCGATGTAGCGCAGGCCGCCGTGCACCATCTTGGAGGACTTGGAGGAGGTGCCCGAGGCGAAGTCGTCGCGTTCCACCAGCGCCACGCTGAGCCCGCGGGTGGCGGCGTCCAGCGCGGCGTAGCAGCCGGTGACGCCGCCGCCGACGACGAGCACGTCCACCGGCCTGGCGGCCAGCCGCTCGATCTGCGCCTGACGGTCCAGCCGCAGCGGGGTGCGCCGGATGGCGCTTCTGGTCTCCGATCTGGGCTTGCGTTCTGGAAGCCGGATCACGAGGGGGACTCCTCCTGTGGGTACGAGATGTGCCGGGCGAGCAGGTCGCGCCAGGCGGCACGGGCCTCCTCGCGGGCGGCGTCGGGCAACGTGGGCTCGAAGACGGGGACGTCGCCGAGCCCGGCGAGGGCGGCGGGCAGGTCGGGCCAGAGCCCCGCGCGCACGCCCCCGAGGTAGGCGGCGCCGCGCAGGCTGGCCGTCTCGTTGGCGCGGGCGCGGCGGACCGGCCGCCCGATGAGGTCGGCCTGGCTCGCCATCAGCACGTCGCTGCTGGCCAGGCCGCCGCCGCAGAACAGGTCGGTGACCGGTGCGCCGAGCGCCTGCTCCACCCCGTCGAGCAGGTCGCATACGGAGTGCGCGATGCCCTCCAGGACGCCCTGGGCCAGCTCGGCCCTGGTGGTGGACAGGCTGAGCCCGGTCAGGACGCCGGTGGCCTCGGGCGACCAGACCGGGGTGCGCATCCCGGCCAGCGCGGGCAGGAAACGCACCCGGCTCGGCCCGGGATGCTCGCGGGCGAGCGCGGCCAGCTGGGCGGGCGAGTCGAACAGCCCGATCTCCTCGCACAGCCAGCGCACCGCCGAGCCGGTCGTGGCGGCGTAGCCCTCCAGGCTGAACACCGCCGCGCCGCGCGAGCGCCAGCCGACGAGCGTCAGCACCCCCGGCACCGCACGGCGATGCGCGGGCGGCCGGTCACCGGCGACGGCGTCCAGGAACGTTCCGGTGCCGTGCACGCACATGGCCTGGCCGGGCCGGTGCGCGCCGAGCGCGATCATCGCGGCGTGCTGGTCGCCCATCACCGACAGCACCGGCAGCCGTACGCCGAGCACCGACGGGTCGGTGTGGCCGTAGTCGCCGTCCTCGTCCAGGATCCACGGCAGCACGTCGCGGGGGCAGCCGAGGAAGTCCGCCCACGGCTCGTACCAGTCGCCGGTGCGCAGGTCGTAGGCGCCGGCGGCGACCGCGTTGGTGGCGGACATGACGTGCCGCGCCCCGCCGGTGAGCCGCCACACCAGCCAGGTGTCGACCGACCCGAACGCCACCCGTCCCGCCTCGTGCGCCCGGCGTACGGCCGGGTCGTCGCGCAGCACGTCGGCGGCCCACAGCAGCGGGGCGCGCGAGCCGACCGGCCGGCCGGTGTGCTCGACCAGCCGGGCGTCCCAGCCGGGCTCCCACGCCCGCAGCCGGGCGGCGTACCGGCGGTCCTGCCAGACCACGGCGGGGGTGAGCGGCTCGCCGGTGATGGTGTCCCACAGCAGCACGGTGGCGCGCTGGGTGGCGATCGACACGCCGGTGACCTCGACGTCGTGCGCCCGTGCCCATTCCAGGGCCTCCCAGCAGACCTGGGCGGTCTTCGTCCAGATCTCCATGGCGTCCTGCTCGACCCGCAGGTGGTCGGGGGAGTGGACCGAGATGGGCCGGTAGGCGGGCGGGGCCGCGGCGCCGTCGTCCAGGACGACCGCGGCGCGCGTGCCCGTGGTGCCCTCGTCGATGCTGAGGATCCCCCATCGGGTACGGCCGGTCATCGGCGCTCGTCCCCCTTCGGCAGCGCGATCTCCTCCTCCTCCAGGTTGACCGCCACGCGGGTGGGGTCCCACTTGATCAGCAGGCAGGTGACCAGGCCGGCCAGCGGCACCACCGACAGCACCATGAGGCTGGCGCCGACCCCGATGCCCGCCTGCAACTGTGGGAACAGGTACAGGCCCGCGACCGAGCCGAGGCTGCCGAGCATGCCGGTCACGCCGGTGCCCAGGGTCCGGATGTCGCTGCGGTAGGACAGCGCGGCGATCGACTTGCCGTTCGGGCCCGGCCCGGCGGAGTGGAAGAAGATGAACAGCACCGGCAGCAGCGCGGCCAGCGCGACCGGCAGCTCCTTGAACGTCGCGCCCATCACCAGCAGGGCCACGAACACCACCGCGTACCCGACCATCGAGCTGATCCGCAGGCCGAGGCGGCGGCCCACGTAGGCCGACAGGCAGCCGCCGACGATGCCGACCGCGTTGAACGCCATCGCCCCGATCGTGGCCTTCTCGAACTCCTTGCCGAACAGCTCCAGGCTGATCACCGGCAGGTACCAGCCAACCGCGAAGTACTGCATGGCCTGGGTGAGCGAGATGACCGTGGACAACACCGTGCGCGGCAGGTACGGCCTACGGAACAGCACGCCGGCGTCGGTCATCCCCACCTGCCGGGCCTGCTCGGCCGGGCCGCCGGTCTGCCCGGCGTCCTCCTGGACGGCGAAGCCGTACATGCGGCGCAGGGCTGCGGCGGACTCGCGCAGCCGTCCGTTGGCGGCCAGCCAGGTCGGGCTCTCCACCAGGAACGTCAGCTGCAGGACCAGCAGCACGACGGCGAAGGCGGCCGAGGAGGCCACCGACCAGCGCCAGATGTCCGCGCCCACGTCGAAACGGTAGAACAACAGCGTGAGCAGCAGGTTCGTGGTGGTGGCGGTGTACCAGACGCCTTGCCAGAAGTTGAGCCTGCCCTTGAGCGTGGACGGGGTGTACTCGGCCAGCAGCGCCATGGCCACAGCGAAGTCGATGCCGTACGCGATGCCGACCAGGCCGCGGCCGGCGAAGACGGTCTGGAAGTCGGAGCCGGCCGCGGTCAGCAGCGCGCCGAGCGCGAAGATCACCTTGGTCAGCAGCAGCGGCTTGACCCGGCCGATCCGGGCGGCCAGCCAGCCGCCGAACGGGTTGGAGATGATGGCGATGGCCGGCGCCATGGCGGTGAGCATGCCGACCTGGCCCGGCGACAGGGCGAGCTGCTTGACCATGGGCGACAGACCGGCGCCCAGGGCCGCGTTGGAGTAGGCGTCCAGGAACAGGCCCGCCAGGGCGAGGAACCAGATCCAGCTCGCCCGGCCGGCCAGACGCGTCAGGGTGTTGATGACGTCGGCCGCGTCTCCGGCGTTGCGGATCCGCGTGATGGAGGTGTTCTGCACGGGGGCGTCGCTCATGCCCAGCCGCCTTTCAGGGGGGTGTGATCCCTTGCCAGCGGTCCGGGTACGACAAAGGCACAGACGAAGACCACTGACAGGGATCTCTTCGTCTGTGCCTGCCGATTGACGGGACACTATGTGCGGGTTATCCGGTGTGTCAAGCAGTCACGGTCGTATCGCCGTAGCTCGCACGGCCCTTCCCGGCGCACCGGCCGGCCAGGAACCCCTGACCTCCCACCGGCCGCGCGCACACGACCCACTTGCCCGCGGCCTTCACACCGGTCACGTCCAGCGAAGTGGTGTACGAGTTGACCTTCGCGTGATCCTTTTGCAGGTTAAGCGGTAAGTGTCTGTGGCAGTGGGTGCTGCTGCGGTGTGTCGCCGGTGATCACCCGCATGCGGGCCTTGGCCAGGACGGCCAGGCCCATATGGCGGCGGGCCTCGGTCCACTCGTCGGTCTGCTCGGCCAAAACCGCGCCGACAAGCCGGATGATCGCGCTGCGGTCGGGGAAGATCCCGACCACATCGGTGCGGCGGCGGACCCCCTTGTTCAGCCGCTCTTGCGGGTTGTTCGACCAGACCTGCTTCCAGACCTCGCGTGGGAAGACGGGCCTTGCCCCCGATGTGTGGACATCTTGAGTGCCGGATGATGGATATCCGGAGACAAGGAGTTCCACGTGGCGATGAAGTCGTATTCGCCGGAGTTCAAGGCGGACGCCGTCGCGTTGTATCTATCCGATCCGGGACGGACGCCGGCCTCGGTGGCCGAGGACCTGGGGATCAGCCGGGAGACGTTGCGTAACTGGGTGCGTCAGGCCTAGGCGGACGGTACCGCGGGCGCGAAGAAGCGGGGCCCGCACAAGCGGCCGGCGCGGGGCCCGCTATCGTCGACGACGTGCTGGAAGAGGAGAACAAGCAGCTCAAGGCGCGGATCCGGGAGCTGGAGATGGAGCGCGACATCCTGCGCCGGGCGGCGAAGTATTTCGCCGGAGAGACGAACTGGTGAGCCGCTTCGAGTTCGTCGACGACCACGCGGGCGCCTTCGGCGTGAAGCGGCTGTGCCGAGTCCTGAAAGTGTCCCGCTCGGGCTTCTACCGGTGGCGCAAGGCCGCGCCGGCCCGGGCGGAGCGGCTGGCGGCTCCGGAGAGGTGCCAGAGCGGATCATCGGCCGCATCGGCGCCGTGGTAGGCGATGGCCGCGATCCGCTCCGGGCTCATGTACTGGGTGAACAGACCGACGCCGTCATGCAGTGCCTGCTCGCTGCTGCACGCTCCCGGCGTGCAGGCCAGGCACCCCACGATCTCCCCCAGCAGTCTCGGCGCAGCCGACGAGCGACCGGAACGTGGTCCAGGCGATGTTTCCCCCTGGACAGGACCACACCGATTGTGCCGGAAAAGATATCGATCCGCCCGGATATCGCCGCCGCCAGCGCGCACGCGCCGCTCGGCTCGACGACGGCCTTCAGATGGGTGAAGCAGGCCGCCATCGCCTCGACGATCTCGGCGTCGGTGGCGGTGACCACCCGGTCAAACAAAGCCTGGTTGACCTCGAACGGCAGCGGCGCCGGGGTGGCGTGGGTGAGCCCGTCAGCGATGGTGGTGGGCGTAGGGATGCTCACCCGGCGGCCTTGGCGTAGCGACAGGACGGTGTCGGCGTCGCGTACGGCCTCACAATGCGGTCCCCGCGAGCCGCGCCGTCGGATTGATGATCCTCAGTTCGACCGGTCCGGTCGGTTCCTGTACTGGTGAGGCGCATGATCGATGAGTTCGACTGGGCTCACCTCCAGCACGCCTACGGCCCCGCCACGGACACGCCTCGCCATCTGGTCGCGTTGACCTCCAGCGACCGCGACGTATGGCGCAGCGCCCTTGACCACCTTGACGGGGCGGTTCTTCATCAGGGCTTTCCTGAATCGGCGACCGCGCCGGCGGCACGCGTCGTCGCCTGGCTGATCGCCACCGACGCGGTCGGCGCCGAGGTCGGTGAGGAGCTGATCGACTTCCTCGGAGCGGTCGCCGACGCCACCGCCCATGTCCGAGACCAGGCCTTCTTCGCCCCGCTCCTCCCGGCCCTGGAGGCCTCGATCGTCGAAGCTCATCCCGTCGTCGCGGCTCTGCTCGACTCGCCGGCGCCGCGACTGCGGCTACGCGCGGCCGAGGCGGCCGTCGAGCAGGTGCGCCTCCCACGGCTGGCCGCCGAGCGCCCGCTGCTGGCGGCCAGGCTACGCCAGTGGGCTACGCACCAGGCATCACAGCGGCTCCAATGCGTCAGGCTGCTCGGTGAGCTCGGTGAACAGGTCGATGACTTCCTCGCCGACGCGGATGCGGCCGTGCGGATCCGTGCCGCGCTGGCGCCGGCCTCACATGAGGCCAGTCGGGCAACCGACATCATCGTCGCCGCACTGGGCGAGCCTCCCCCTGCGGGAGTGCACCTGTCTGAACTCGTCGAAGCCGCCATCGCCAGGGTCGAGAGCTTCGAGCGCATCGCGAAGCCGGCGATCGCCATCGCCCGCCGGGCCGACTGGACCGGCTTCGACGACGGCTGGGGCCCCCTGCTGAGGTTCGCCTTCGTCGGGTCGTACCGGCCGGAGGTGCCGCTGTCGTGCGCCCAGCGCCGGTTCCTGCGGGAACTGGTGCGCAATGACCGGCTCTGGGATCCGCGCAACGGAAGCGTCGCGTTGGCCTTCCATGAGGTGGGTCTGCCGCACGACCGGTCACGATGCGCCTCGATCGTCTCCGGCCAGGGGCCGATGCGCCCGTCCTGACACCGGCGATCAACAAGCCCGGCCGATCAGGTCAGCCGCGACCGACAACGCCAAGAACTACCGCGTCAGCCGCGCCTTCCAGCACGCCGGCGCCGCGCGGACCTGCCGACGCCGAGTCAGCAGGATCGGCGGTACGGGACGTCCGGCATATGCTGCTTCCAGGCGTCCGGGCCGAGAGGGCCGGTCTCCTGGCAGAGGGCTTGTTTGATGCGGGCTGTTCCGATGACGTGGGTGCGCAGGCGGTTATGGGCGTCGATGACGTGGAGCAGGGAGCCGTCGGCGGAGAAGGCCATCTCGCGGGCGGCCTCCCAGCTCCGGGCGGCGGACGCTGCTGAGATGTAGGTTCCCGCGAGGGGGAGTCCGAAGGAGCTGCGGGTGTGCACATCCGTCAGGTGCACGCGGCCGGTGTCGTCGGAGGCCGCGATGAGGCGGCCGTCGGGAGAGAACCGGAGCGGGCCGGAGCGGTAGCCCTCGACGGTGATGCCGCCCAGCGGGCGCCCCTGGCCGATGTCCCACAGAGTGATCTTGTCGTAGTTCGACACGATGGCCGTCCCGTCGGGGCTCAGCTCCGCGACCGTGATGGCGGGTCCCGGCTGAGGCAGGCGGCGCCCGGTGGGGAGCTCCAGGCGTCCCGAGTACAGCATCCATCGCCCGTCCTGGCTGACCAGCGGGCGTTCCGCGTACAGCCCGGACCAGCCGTCATCTCGCGACACCTCGGAGAGCAGCCGCGCCGATCGCACATCCCAGAACCGCAGGATTATGGGAGCGCTGAACGGGCCCTTTTCGCCGCCATAGGTGATGAGCGTCCGCCCGTCGGGGGTGAAGACCGGCGCGGGGAAATCGCCGGTGAGCCGGGCCGGGATCTTGATCGAGGTCAGCGGCGAGCCGGAACGGACGTCCCAGAGCGCTATCTCGCCGTCGGTCTGCGGGGCGGCCAGCAGGGTTCCGTCGGGGGAGAGAGCGAGGGACTGTCCGACGTTGCCGGCCTGGGCCGGGAAGACCACCCGCTCGGTCTTCCGCACAGTGTCCCAGACCCGGATGTGGTCACCGTCCCGTATGGCGAGAGCCGAGCCGTCGGCGCTGAAGGCGGCATGGACGCCGTCGAGGGAGAGCTGGCCGCGGAACACGCCCAAGGAGAAGAGGCGGACATAACCATCCTGGTCGACGCAGCTCAGGGATCTGCGCTCCACGTCGAAACCCTGCTTGTCGCAGGCGTTGAGGTCGAAGCGGAAGACGGGGGCGTCCTGCCGCTCGGTTAGGTCCCAGAGCACGCCGCCGGCCAGGATGTAGCGGCCGTCGGCGCTGAACACGAGCCGGCCCCCGCTCTCGGCCGGCATCGTGCGCACGATGCCGGCCGCGCCTTCCTGGAGGATCCTGAGTCGCTGGCCGTCGGCGTAGGCAATCTGTCCCTTCTCCGGCCCGATGGCGAACCACGGCCGCTGCGCCGCGACTGCGGTCGAGCTGAGCCGCAGGCCGGTGGACAGGTCCCAGACAGACGCGCGGCCGCCGGAGAAGGTGAGCAGGCGGCGGTCGTCGAGGGTGAAGGCGAACTGACCGTCGTCGAAGCTCTGGGAGATGTCGAGGACCGGCGCGCCCGTCCTGGTGTCCCATAACCGCCACCGTTCCCCCGCCGGCACGTAGAGATAGCGGCCCGTCGCGCTGAGCCGTACGAAGGGAGACTCGGCCAGCTTCAGCGCGACGCCCAGGGGGCGTCCTGAGGCCGCGTCCCATACCCGGGCGGTGTACGACGAACTGGCATCGTCGGGGGACTGGCTCATGGCGATGCTCGTGCCGTCCTCTGACAGGCTCATCTGGCGGATCGGGTCACCCGGGACGGTGAAAGCGTGCCGGAGGGCGCGACGGTCGACGTCGACGATCAGGACCTGCCGGTCCTTGGCGTAGGCGACCGTGCGCCCAGTGCGGTCGACGTCGTAGAACCAGCCCTCGCTGTCGCCGTCGTTGCGGTAGACGCTCGCGACCTGCTCCGGGCGGTAGACGCTCCGCTCGGCCTGCTGGTAGACGGTCTGCAACGCGTGCGCGGTGACGACGTCGTCCGGTGCGAGGGCGGCGCCGGCGAGTGCCAGCCGGCGCGCCGTCACCGGGTCGGAGCGGCGGATCGAGAGCGCGAGGTTGGCCATCTGCGCGCCCACCGCCTGGTCGCGCTGGCCGGCGATCTCACGGTTTTGGTCGAAGGCGATGCCCGCGGCGGTGAGCGCAGCCACGAGCAGGAGCGCGAGGACCGCGCTCAGCGCCATGCGGTTGCGGCTGCGCCGCCGTACCGCCTCCTGCTCGGCCCGGGCCGCGGACTCCTCGGCCGCACGCCGGCGGATGCCGCTCTGGAGGAACTCCCTGGTCAGTGGACCGATCTCCGGTCCCTCACCACCGACGGCCTGTTCCGCGTTCTCCAGGAGCAGGCCCCGATACAGGTAGGCGGGGTCGCGACCGTGCCTGGCCCACTCCTGGACGGCCTCGTCGAGTCGCTGCCGCACCGGCAACGACTCCAGGTCCTTCTCGATCCAGGCGCGCAACTGCGGCCAAGCCCACAGCAGCGCCTCGTGCGTGACCTCGACCTGGCGTTCGGCGCCCTGGGTGAGCAGGCGAGCGCGGACGAACCGGTCGAGGACCTCCTCGACGGTCGCCGGGTCGGCGGCGTCCCTGACCAGTTCGTCCCGCGTCCTGCGGCGGCGGGTGACCTCGCCGTGGTCGCCGACCCTGACAAGGCCGAGGAACAGCCGCCGCGCCGCCTTCCGCGCGGACTCCGTCGCCAGGCTCGCGAACTCCGCCTCCGCGGTGGAGGCGATCGCGCCGTCGATGCCGCCCGAGGCGTGATAACCGGCGACGGTTAGGCTGTCGCCCTCACGATTCAGCCACATCACCCGCAGCGCGTGCGCCAGCCGCGGCAGCAGCTCGGCCCGGTAGGTGCCGCCGAGCCGTCCGGTCCCGCCGCGAAGGTCACGCAGGATGAGATCGACCAGGCCAGTCTCCGGCGACAGGCCGCAGCCCTCGGCGGGCGAGGTCACCGCCTGCCGTACCTCCTCATCGGTCAGCGCGCTGACGATGACCTGCCGCTCGGCCAGGGCGTCGCGCAGGTGGGGGAAGTCGGCGCAGGAACCGTAGAAGTCGGCGCGCAGGCCGTACAAGGACAAGACGACCGCGCTCCCGGTCAGCGCCGCGAGGGCGTCCACGAAGCGGTGGCGTCGCCGTTCGTCCTGGCAGAGGGTGAACAGTTCCTCGAACTGGTCGACGACCAGGACGATCCTGCCGTCCGGCTTGAGGCACAGCCGCTCGCGGACCAGCTCTGCCAGCTCGTCGGGGCCGACCGCCGCCAGCTCCGCCGCCTCCGTCCCGGTGAGCTCGGCCAGCCGGACAGCCAGCGCGGCGGGCGGATCGGCGGTGGGGGTGAGGAGCACCTGGGGCCAGTGCCGCGAGCCCGGCAGCTTCCCCGCCCGCAGCTCCGGCAGCACGCCCGCCTGCAGCAACGACGACTTCCCCGCGCCCGAGGGCGCCACCACGACCAGCGGGCGGTGATCGGCCAGGGACCGCTCAAGCCGTTCCTTGACCAGGCTGGCCAGCGCCCTGCGGCCGAAGAACCACCTCGCCTCGTCCTCGGTGAACGCGCGAAGCCCCGGGTACGGGCAGCTCTCCTCCGCCTCCCGCCGCGCCGCCCTGCGCGGAGCCGGGGCGGCGGCCTGCTCCCAGAGCTTCTTCCACCACCCGCGCTCGGTGCTCCACAACGGGTGGTCCAGATCGGCGGGCAGGCGACCGGTCAGCTCCACCATCACCTGAATCAGCGCCCAGAGCTGCCGGAAATCCTGGGCGACGGCGCCGTTCGCGAACCAGCCGCTCACCGTCTGCGGTCGCAGCCCGTCCACTCCCTGGCCGGCGAGCCGCCGGTTGGCCCGGCTGATCAACTGCTGCTGCGACACATTCCGCTCAGCGGCCTGATCGCGCAGCTCCCGCAGCGCGTCGCGCAGCTTCTGCCGCTCCGGAGGCGGATGCCTGGGCTCCGTCACGAACCGGCCCATCCGGCCGTACACCCACCGGACACCGCTCCCACCTGCGGCTCCGCTCCTCCGATCCGGCGCGTACGGCTGTCCTTCCGCCGCCGTGGGCCCGCCGGTGAACTGACGAGCCCCGACAGTGGAAAGGGCATGGACATGGAACAGTGGACGCTGATCCCGATCGCCGGCCTCGCCTGCGTGGCGCTGGCGGCGGTGCTGATGGTCCTGATCACCACCCGAGCCTCCGATTCAGCCGACCTCGCCCAGGCGCTGCGCGCCCTTGCGGAGGTGCTGCGCGCGGTGTGGGGTAAGCGATGACGGAAGGAACCGTAGCCCGCCCGATCACATCACGTCGAGATCTGTACGGCACGCCGTCCTCGACGAGGGAGAGGTGATGGATGAACGACCACTCCTGGCTCGGGCCCGCGATCGACGTTCGGCCCGTGCTCGCCGAGCAGCAGGACGCGTTCATCGAGCCGGTGCGCGGGCTCGGCCCGGCCCGCTGCCGGCGCAGCCGGGTCAGCTCTTCCCGCTCGGACTCGGCCAGCTCACCGTTGGCGTCCTGTTCACGGGCCAGGCGGTCCATCTGCATCCAGTTGGCCAGCGTGCCCGCGTTGATCCCCAGGTCTTTCGCGACCGAGGCGATCGATTTCCCGGACTCCCGCACGATGCGCACCGCACCCGCCAACCGGCATGAAGCCAACCAACCCGTCTCCACAAAACTCGGGGAAGATCAAGGTCTCCACCCCGGTGCCCTGCGGCATGTCGCGCCCGACCGTGCGGCGCTCGAACCTGGCGGGCTGGGCCGGCTACGGCTACTGCGCCTCCCACTCCCGCTTCTTCCGGGGCCTGCGCCTATACCTGGTGTGCACACCAACGGGCATGCCGATCATGTGGGCGCTGGCCAATCCGAAAATCGGCGAGCGGGAAGTCCTGGCCGCGATGCTCGAGGTCGACGCCGAGCCTGTCGCAAGACGGCAGGACATCCTGCTCATCTCGGACAAGGGCTTCGCCTCGAAGGCGTTCGAGAAGGACCTCGCCGAGCTCGGCATTGAGCTGCTGCGACCCTCGCTCAAGCGCGAGAAGAAGCGCTACGGCGAGCCGATGATCAAGAAGGTCCGCCAGCTGATCGAGTCGGTCAATGACACTCTCAAAGGGCAACTCGGCCTGGAACAACACGGCGGACGGACCTTCGAGGGCGTCGCGATCCGGGTCGCCCAGCGCGTCCTCGCGCTAGCCGCCGGAATTCGGCACAACAACAAGATCGGCGCGTCGGTCACCCGCTCGCTGATCGCCTTTGACCACTGATCACATCGGACTCATTCGTCTAGGGTGCGCCACGTGCACTGAGCCGTCATGGGGGCCGATCGGCTCAGTGAATCTGGCGTACGTAGAACCCTGGGGTATGAGGCCCGAAGGGGCGACCTGGTTGTCCCGTCTAATCGATCATGAGGCATAAGAGTGCCTGACCTGTGGTGCCTCAAATTGGATGAGACACATCACGTCGCGCTCCGGCTCGGAGATCCACCTTCCCCGGTCCCCGAACCGCTGGCCAGCCTGCTGCTGAACTACCTCAAGGAACTGCCGAACAGCGCTCCCGCCACCAACCACGGTTCCCCATGGCTGTTTCCCGGCCGCCGAGCAGGCCAGCCGATGAATCCCTCCAGCTTGCGCGACCCTCTCCGCGAAATCGGTGTCTCGCCCGAACGAGGCCGCGCCGCCTCCATCCGGCAACTCGTCCTCCAGGCCCTACCACCCGTAATCGCCCGAGCGCTCGGCTACCACGACAAGAGCGCGACCCGGATCGCCACCGAAACCGGATCCCCGTGGAGTCGATACGCGCCCGGCGATCACACTCAGTGACAGACAAGGCCTCATCATCCGTTTTGGCGAGGGGAACACCGACTACCTGATCAACGACTCTTACCAGTCTCAGACCCCGGTACGCGAGTGCCGTTGACGGCCCCTGCCCGTCATTGTGCGCCGAAGAAATCACGCAGCGCCTGGGCCACGACGAGCGGGGCTCCGTCGTCCTCCGGCCCCGAATGCCCGACTCCCGGCAGGACGATGCTTCGCGCATGCGGGAGCACCTCGGCGAGTTTCCGAAGGGCGAGGCCCAGGTATGCCGCGCTCTTCGTACCGCCGAGGAGCAGCACCCGCGCATCGAGCGCCGCGTAGTCCATGACCGTGTCGGCCATCTCCCTGACCACCTGCATGTCGAAGTGCTGCGTTGGGATGAGCGCTTTGACCGGCACCTCATCGGCGGGCCCATCGCCTTGCAACCGCGCTCCGATCGCCAGGAGCGGCACAAGGGCGAAGCGGGGGATCCTGCTGAACAGCGACGGTTCGGCGTCCAGCCCCTTCAGTGCGGTGACCAGCGCTGATGCGCTCTTTCCCGCGGCGATCTCGTGGTCGAAGCGCGGCACCCAGTCCATCGGCGCCGAGCCGTCGATCGACAGTGGGGGCTCATACAGGGCGACCCGGTCAAGGGTGGGCGTGCTCAGGGCCGTGCGTAGGACGACGAGCGCACCGGTGCTTAGACCGAAGATCTGCGACGCGCCGGTCGCCGTGACGAGCGCCTGCAGGTCTTCGACCTCCCGCAGGACGCTGAAGTCGGCGCTGTGCGGGCCGCTCAGCCCGCGTCCGCGCCGGTCGGGCACATAGACGGTGCATTCTGTCGACAGGGCGGCGGCGAGCTTCGTGAAGTGCTGCGACGCCTGCATCCCGCCGTGGACGAGGATCAGCCCGGGTCCGCGGCCACGGCGGCGGTAGCCGATCGTGGTTCCGTCGGCCGAACGAACCTGCTCGAGTACGGTGCGCGGCGCATCCTTCATCGCGCCTCGCCCCCGGCCGGGACGAACTTGTGCAGCGCCTGCTTGCCGACCTCCACTGCCGCGTTCCCGCGTTCCAGCAGGTCGTGCTGGTATTCCTGCAGGGCCGAGATCAGGTCCCGCCGGCCCTGATCGGCCTCGGTCAGTCGCGCGCTCAGCCGTATGGCGTCCTGCATCGCGGTATTGGCTCCGTTGCCGCCGCTGGCCAGCGTCAGGTGCGCGGCGTCACCCAGCAGCGTGACGCGGCCCACCGGCCACGGCGGCATCGGCCGGTCATAGATCTTGGAGCGGCCCACGCCGCTCATGTCGGCGCTGCGCACCAGGTCCCGCAGGTCGGGATGCCAGCCGTCGATGAGCTCCAGCACCAGCTCGCGGGCGTCCTGTCGGCCCGGCGTGGTAGCCGCCGGATGCTCCGGTGGCACGAGCAGCACCCACCTCACATAACTCTCCCTGAAGGGCATGGGCAGGCCGGGAACGAGTTCGGCGGCGACTTCGTAGGGCTCCCTGTCGAACTGCATCCGTCCCAGCATCAGCGTGATCTCGGGGCCCTTGACCATCGTGCCGCGCCCCGGCACGAGCTCCAGGAAGCGGTCGGCGGCGGGGGTGCGGCCCATCGCCCCGCACAGGTCGGCATCAATGAGCTTGACCTCGGGCACCAACTGGCGCCGCACCGCGGAGTTCCCGCCGTCGGCACCGACCAGCACGTCACCCATGGCCTGCGTGCCGTCGGCGAACAGCGCAGTGACCGTCCTATCCGCCCCTTCGACGAAACGCTTCAGTCGTTTGCCGAAGGCGACCCGGTCGCCCAGATCGCCGAGCAGGATCTGCCGCAGCACCTGCCGGTCGAACGCCCTGGCCTCCTCCGGTCCCGGAAGGTCGCTGCTGAGCAGCGTGAGCCGCTCGTCGAACAGCAAACCCGGCCCGGTAAGGCTACCGCTGGTGGCTTCGACCAGCTCGTACAGCCGCTGCGGCAGGCTAGCGCGCAACGCCTCCATCGCCGGCGGCGCGAGTCCGATCCGGTAGCCCTGGGCCCGCTCGCCGGTGCCGTCGTCGGCCTCGTACACACCTACGTCGAGGCCCGCACGGACGAGGGCGTGCGCGAGCGTCAGCCCGCCGAGCCCTGCCCCGATCACCAGAACACGTGTCATCGTGATCCTCCATCCTGAAGTGAACAACGTTCACGTGTACATTGTTCACGTAGATGGAGCAGTACTGTCAACCCCGGATATGGAGGACACGATGGGGCAGCGACGCGCCCAAGTGCTGCAGGCGGCGATCGAGTTGCTCGACGAGGTAGGCCTGGACGCTCTCACCATGCGGCTCCTGGCGAGCCGGCTCGGGGTGCGGGCGAGCGCCCTGTACCGGCACTACCCAAGCAAACAGGCCCTACTGGACGCCATGGTCGCGCACCTGGTCAGCCCGGCGGACGACATCGCCCCGCTCCCCGACGCCCCCTGGGACGAGCTGTTGCGCGGCGTGGCCTCCGGCATGCGCGAGGTCATGCTGGCCCACCGCGACGGCGCCCGCCTCCTGTCCGGATTCCAGTACCCGGGCGACGAGGCCGTCGCCGCCTTCCAGCACCTCATCGCCGCCCTGACCGCCGCGGGCGTCCCCGCCGGCACGGCCGCCGTCGCCGTGGACACCGTCATGGCCTACGCCAACGGTTACACGATCGAGGAACAGGCCCGCAAAACCGGCGTCGACGGCTGGCCCAGAGAACACCGGGATCGGGCCTTCTATGACGGCCTCGAATTGATCATCACTGGCGTCAGAGGATCTCTGTCGTCGTGACGTTGCTGTCTGCCATGGGCCGAAGACTTCCGAGAATAACGTCTTCTCGAAAGTACACTCCGGTGGTGACTTCCGAGAATCCGGCTCCGGCCGGGTCACAACCCCCGGCAGCAACTTCCGACCTCCGTGGTCAACGACTGCGGCCAGATCTACGGAGTCGCCGGGCTACGCGCCCGTAAAGCCAACGACCACGTCATCTTGCACCGGCCCGGTATACCCGGGCGCATCCGGATACCGGTGCGTCCCGCGGACTGGGACAAGGCCACCATCATCGGGCTCACCCACTGGTGGGAGAACACCCAAGCTCCGTGGGTGGGAGAACACCCAAGCTCCGTGGCTGGCCCACCCCTTGGAGCGGCACCCCGAAGAGAGGGCATTCGTTGAAAGTTGGCCGCAGCGGCTGGCCGTAGACGGCACCTTCTACCGCGACAGCGGATTCGTCTCCGCGCTCCTGCGACGCGTACGTCTGCTGCATGGAACCAACATCGACTACTGGAAGATGTGGATGAACGCCAACCCGTATCGCGCCTATGACGTTCACCTGCTGTGGGCCAACGGAGGTGAAAACAGCGCCGTCATCGACCGGTTGCGTGATCCGCTTTTCGGTCTGGACCTCGCCCTCACTCCGCTGAAGGAGCCGCCGTGCCAGTGCGGTCCCGACATGCACTGCTGCGTCAAGCTGATCCACCGCGGCGCAGGGCACCGGCTCTTTCTGCGGCGAAGCATTGAAGCGCGCCGAAGCGACGACGACCACCACTCCCTCATGGGCACGTGGATGGACAGCGAGCGGCACCGCCGTGCACAGATGTGCGCCACCTACCGATATTGACCACCGCGAGGCTCTGAGCCGCTCCAGGGCGGCTCAGAGCCTTGATGCTCAAACGTGCTCTCGTCGGCGGCTGGCCGGTGGTCAAGCCAGCGGGCAGGCCCGCGCGGACGGCCTCCATGATCGCTTGATGCAGTTGCCGGGCGGGGCGGCCGGCCAGCGGCACCGGGGAGCCGGTGAGCGCATACCATTCCTCGGCGCCGGTGTATTGCACCCGCACCCTCGCCTGGCCGCCGCTGATCTCGGTGCGTACCGTCAGCTCGCCGGTGATGACGCCGACCTCGTCGGTCATCACCCCGCCCGGCCCGGCCACGACCTGATCCTCGTAGGACTGGTCTCCGTCGGCTGGTGCGTCAGTCACCTGCTCGCCTCCTTCCGTCGGCGGCGGCTGCGCCGCTTACCGGCCCTCCTGCGTCGGCGTCGGCTCAGCGGGGCAGGTATCGAGCATCTCACCCAGGGCGCTTTTCTCCGGCGCGGTGACGGCCAGCTGGTAGTACTGCTTGATGGTCGTCCACGCGCGAGCGTAGAGGCAGTGGTAGCTGGCCAGCGGTGGTCGCCACTGGGCCGGGTTCTGGTCGCCCTTGGCCCGATCACTGGCCGCAGAGACCGCGATCAGCTGGGAGTTCACCAGGTCGTTGGCGAAGCTCTTGCGCTGGGCGGTGCTCCAGGCGTCCGCGCCGGAGCGCCAGGCGTTGGCCAGCGGCACCATGTGTTACCCCCACCCCATATCAGGTGCCGCTGACATCAGTCACAGGGCATAGAAGCGCCTTCAGACTTTTGTGAACGGGGAGAAATCCAATGCTCTAAGGCAATGCCGCCGACAACCGTGACAGGAGTACCGATGGCATACATTCAGCGGATCGTCAGCAGAGAAGGCCGCACCTGGACGGTGCTGGGAGACGACTACCGAGTCGTCGAGCCGATCGAGCGCTACCTGGAGTACCTGCGCTCGACCGACCGCTCGCCCAACACGGTCAAGAGCTACGCCAAGGGCCTGGAACTCTGGTGGACCTTCCTGGAGCGACGCGGTCAGCGGTGGGATGCGATCGGTATCACCGATGTCGGCACGTTCATCGGCCGGCTCCGCCGTCAGTCCGTCGACGTCGACGCGATCGCCGAGCATCCGCGGATATCCGACTCGACCGTGGCCGTGCGCGCGAGCCGTGATGAGCTTCTACCGCTACCACCCGGCCCGAGGCGTCGATGTGGCCGCCAAGCTGTATGAGACCGTGCGGACTCGGCCAGGCCGATATGTCGCCTTCCTTGAGCACATCGCCCGCCGCGACGGTCGCCGGGCCAGCGTCGTACCGCTCCGAGTGCAGGCCAAGCCGATCCCCGTGCTGCTGCCCCAGCAGATGAGCGCGCTCCGTACCGCTGAGACGTCGTGGGACCACGATCGCGGCGCGTGGATCGGAGAGCTGCGCTACCGGCTGTTGTGGACTCTCCTGGAGGAGACCGGGCTCCGGCTCGGTGAAGCGCTTGGGCTTCAGCATCACGACTGGAAGACCGGCACCGGGACGACGGCGTACATCGAGGTCGTCCACCGCCCCGACCATCCCCATGGCGTGCGCGCCAAGAGCGGCTATCGACGCGTGTTCATCGGGTCCGAGCTGGACCGGCTGTACGGCGACTACGTGTGGGCGCTGTGCGAGCTCGGGGCGGACGTCGAGATCGACGACTGGGACAGCGCGTACGTCTTCTGCAACCTGCATCGCGGCACACGATTCGGCCTGCTGCGCGCCGAGGTCGTCTACAAGCACCTCGACGCCACGAAGAAGCGCGTCCCCGCGCTGCCGGCGGCCATGACACCCCATTGGTACCGCCATACGCACGCCACCGCCCTGCTGCTCGCGGGTGTCCCCATGCATGTGGTCAGCCGACGACTCGGGCATGCCGACATCCAGACCACCATCAACACCTATGCCCACGTCACCACGGACGCCGAGCTGCGTGCCTGCGCCGACTGGGATCGCATCACGAAAGCCTGGGGTGCTCATGTTGCCGCCGAATGACCCGTTGCCCATCGCCGATCACCATGTGGAGGCCGCGGGGCCACGGCGAGCCCCTGCCGCCTACCGCGGGAAAAACGCGACCTCAGACTGCCCGTGGCGGATCTTTTCCGCGAGGGCAAGGCCCGCCGACTGTGGGAGTCGTTGCCCGAGCAACACCGCCACGACCACTTCGACACAAGCAACATGTCGCCGGACTACGCCCATGCGTTCAGGACACGGGTGATCGACAAGGACAAAGGCTGGTACACCCAGCTTCAGCCGGTTGACCGCTGACTGGTACCGGGAAGCCGCCAAGTGGTGGCTCTCCGTCCGACTCTCCACCGGCCATTACGTCTGGTCCTCGGTCAAGAGCCGTCTGGACCACCTCAAGTGGTTCCAGTGGTACATGGACCAGTCCGGATGCGCTGGTCCCCAACTCGTCGACGACCCCGCCGGCCTTCGGGCCTGGGTCCGGGGATTCGTCGAATCGGCGCGCACACACCGTGTCATGGCCGGCCCGAACCAGGGCAGGCCATTGAGCAAGAACCAGGTACGCCAGACACTGGTGACCGTTGAGACGTTCTACCGGTGGATGTACGACAACCGGGAAGAAGCCGCCGAACTGCTCGGTGAGCCGCGCTGGAAGCTGCTCGGACCGCATCACAGCGTGCTGTTCACGTTGGAAGACAAGCCGCGGCTGACCAACAAGCTCCCGGACAACATGGTCCTGGAGGACGAGGTCGTCAGCCGGATCGCCTCCGCGTCAGGTCTGCTCGCGGCCCCGAAAGAGGGGGGCGGGCTGGGTGACGAGCAGGCCTTCCGCGCGCTCATGCTCCAGCTGCGCACGGGACGGCGGATGAGCGAAGTCCTCATGATGGACTTCGATCCGATCCTTCCCCTGCTGACGACCGGTCAGCGGAACGGCGCCGCGCCGGGAGACGGACTCGTCGCGCGAATGAAGTACCAGCAGACCAAGATCGCCAGCAGCCTGCCCGCGACGATCCCCGTGGACGGCGAGATCGTCGAGGTCATCCGCGCGCAGCAGGAGTGGGTCCGCGGCTTCCTCGCAAGCCAAGGCGCACCGCAGGGCACAGAGCCGCGATATCTGTTCGTGCAACCGACCCGGAACCGGCTGGGACGACTGCCCTACCCGTCGGCGACCTATCACGGACGCCTACGCGAGCTCACCGCGCTTCTGGACATCAGGGACAGTACAGGCCGCCCGGTCAGCATCGCGAAGACGCACACCTCCGGCACACACGCGCCACCGACCTGATCAACGCCGGTGTGCCCATCCATGTGGTCATGCGGTACTTCGGGCACCTCACCCCGACCATGACCATGCACTACGCCCAGACCCAGGCCGCCACGGCGGAACGAGAGTTCATCCGCTACAAGAAGATCACCGCAGACGGGCGAGCCCTTGAGATCGCCCCGCAGGACATCTTCGACGTCCTCCATCTCGATCAGCGGGCCGATCGCGTGCTGCCCAACGGCTGGTGCATGCTGCCACCCCGGCAGGTGTGCGCCAAGGGGAATGCCTGCCTGACCTGCGACAAGTTCGTCACTGACGCGACACACTGCGAGGAACTGGAGAGGCAACTCGAGCAGTCCGAGGAGCTGATCGTCAAGAGGCAGGCGCAGTTCGCCGCCCGGCACGGCGAACCCATGCGGGAAGACAATGTCTGGCTCGCCGGGCGGCTGGCCGAGACCGGGGCGCTCAGGAAAGTGCTCCTCGCCCTCGACCAGGTCACCGTCCGCGGCGGCGGGCAACTTCGCGCGGTGCGCGGCGCAGGCGCCGCCGACCAGCCAGAACCGAAGGAGAAAACCACGTGAACCGCCTTCCCGACCATCCGCACCAGGCCACCCGGGCCCGCACCGAACAGGTCGAGCAAAAGGCCCGGGCCGCGCTGAAGGCCCTTCTCGCCGTCGGTCGTCCCATCAGTTTTGCAGCCGTCGCCAAGAAGGCCGGGATCAGCACGGACTTTCTCTATCGCCACGTCGGACTGCGAGCGCAGATCTAGCGGCACAGAACCAAGACGGGCACTGCCCGCCATGAGGCGCAGAGCGCTTCAGAGGCGGCCTCGACCTCTTCCGCCGTGCGGGCCTTGAGCGCCAGGCTGGCAGAGCTGCACAGGACCCATCGGCGTGAGGTCGCAGAGCTACGGAAGACTCTTGAGATCGCCCACGGCGAGAACCTTGAGCTTCGCCGTCGGCTGGCCGAATACGAAGCTGATTAGAGATCAGCTCATACGGCACGAATTCTGTCATGCCCAGTCCGACGATCAACTCTGGAGAAGAACACGGTCGTATCCGGCCAAATCCTCAGATCGCCCCGGACAACCGGGATTCCACTTGGGGGATGGCCGGAGTACGCCAGAAACACACCGCGCCACCACATCCCCGCAGGCCATCGCCACCATGTCCGGCCAGGCTGGTCTGAGCATGTACCGGATAACGCGCCCGGGTCGCGCGGCTGTCGTCTTCACGCCGCTACTGGTCAACGGCGCCGTGACGTCGGCGATGTACGCGATAACCGTCCCTTGGACCGTGACTCATTTGGTCATGCGGCGGTAGCGAATAAGGGCAGCGGCGATGGCAACGAAGGACGCGAAGTGGTCAGCGCGGCGTTCCTAGCGCCGGTGCAGGCGTCGGCAGCCGGCCGGCCAGGAGACGGTCCGCTCGACCACCCAGCGGTGACGTCCCAGACGCCGGCTGGACTCACCCCCCGGCGGGCAATGCGAGGGATGACTCCACGGCCGCGCGGGAAGATTCGCAGGTGCGGGTAGCCGTAGCCCCTGTCACCATAAAGCTTCGCCGGTCGGCGAGGTCTCGGTCCGCGGCGCGAGCGGATCGGCGGGATACCGCGCACCAGCGGCTCCAATCCCTGACCGTCATGGGTGTCGGCCGCGCTGATCGCGACAGAGACCGGCAGAGCGGTCCGCTCGGCGACGAGGTGGATTTTCGACCCGGCCGTGCCGCGATCGAGCCGATTCGGACCTGTCAGCTCCCCCTTTTCCTGGCAGGCACGCTGACCGGGTCAATCGCGCATCGCGACCAGTCCAATTCTCCGCGTGCCCAGCTCGTCCACAATGATCCGATACAGCGCGGCCCACACCCGGGTGGCGCTCCATTCGGCGAAACGACGGTTCACCGTCTGCCGGCAGGCGCCGAAGATCGGCGGGAGCCGTCGCCAGGCGCACCCGGTGGTGGCCACGTACACGATCGCGGCCAGGATCATCGGGTCGTCTGCGCGCCGCCGTCCACCGCCTTTCGGTCGGGTGGGCGCCAACGGAACCATGCGCTGAAACAGCTTCCACGACTCGTCAGGAACCAGCCGCTGAAGGAATGCATCCACGCCATGTCCAACGAGTGACCACCAAACGAGTCACGGTCTTATCCGGTACATCAACCCGCGCCTGCCGTGTGCCGCCCATCAGGCTCCCGACCAGCGGCAACACCTGACGAATGTGGGTTTCGGGCTTATGTGGGCCACCCCCTCTTTCAGCTACCGACGCGATGGCCGTACAAGGAGACCGTCGAGTTCATGCTCGCGGAAATGTCACCTGATGGTTCTACGGACGACCGGATGGGTCCGCTCGTAACCACCGGCTACACCGTTGCCCCTTTTTCCCTTACCAGTTCTTCCCCCTAAATAAGTGGCTTGCCCGCAGATGGTGCGCACTGGGATGCTCCGATAAGCAGGAACAGAGAGGAAAACGCAAAGTGGCCCTCACCGCATCGAGCAAGCCATCCGAGTCTGAGCCGGAAGTCCGCACGGTGGCCGGCGTCCTCCGCGGCGGCAGGGAGGCGGGCCTGGTGGTCTTCCTCGGCATCCCGTTCGCCGAGCCGCCGGTCGGCGCCCTCCGTTTCGCCGCGCCGCAGCCGGTGCGCAGCTGGGACGGCGTGCGCCCGGCGGTCGCGTACGGCCCGCCGCCCCCGCAATCCGGCCTGCTCGGGGTGTCCCAGGACACCGTCGGCGACGACTGGTTGACGCTCAACGTCTGGACACCGGATCCGGATCCGGCGGCAGGGCTCCCAGTGATGGTGTGGATCCCCGGCGGCGGTTACGTCGCGGGCAACTCCAGCCTCCCGGAATACGACGCCGGGCGCCTGGCCGGGAGCGGAGCCGTGGTCGTGACCCTCAACTACCGTCTCGGTATTGAGGGTTTCGCGCAGATCGACGGAGCCCCGGCCAACCGGGGACTGCTCGACCAGGTCGCGGCCTTGCAGTGGGTGCGGGACAACATCCGAGTGTTCGGCGGCGACCCGGATCGGGTCACGGTCTTCGGGGAGTCGGCGGGCGGCGGATCGGTCGCCGCGCTGCTCGCCATGCCGCGCGCCGCCGGGCTCTTCCGCCGGGCGGTCGCACAGAGCGTGCCGGGGACGTTCTTCTCCCCGGAGCTGGCCGCCGACATCGCCGCCGCCTGCGCCGCCGAGCTGGGGATACGGCCCACGGTTTCCGCCCTGTCGGCGGTGGCCCCGGCCCGGCTGCCCGCCGTGGGCGACGCGATCTCCGCCAAGACGGTCCAATGGCGAGAGCGCTGGGGGCAGATCACACACCGGCCGATTCCGTTCGCACCGGTTGTCGACGGTGACGTCCTGCCGGCGACCCCTTGGCAGGCGCTGGCTGACGGCGCCGCCCGGGACGTCGGACTTCTCGTCGGGCACACCCGTGACGAGCACCGGTTGTTCAGCCTGATCGACGGCGTGCTCGGCCAGGTCACGCACGAGCAGACCGAGACCGCTCTGCACATGCTCGCCCCCGGCCCGGACGGCGCACGCCGATACCGGGAGGCGTTCCCAGCCGCGGCCGATGAGGAGGTGTACGAACTGGTCAACGCGGACTGGCTGTTCCGCATGCCGAGCCTCCACCTCGCCGATGCGCAGATCGCCGGCGGCGGCCGGGCCCACCTGTACGAGCTGACCTGGTCCGCCCCGGGATTGGGCGGCGCCCTCGGCGCCTGCCACGGCCTGGACGTGCCGCTCGTCTTCGGCAACCTGAGCAGCGGACAGTGCGCCATGCTGATCGGCGACCCACCCTCCCCGGCGGCGGAGGAGCTGTCCGCGCAGATCCGCAGGGCGTGGACGGCGTTCGCCGCTCACGGCGACCCGGGCTGGCCTGCGTACGACGCCGACCACCGCCTCGCACAGCTCTTCGACACGCCGTCGATGGTCACCGCCTACCCGGAAGAGACCTCGCGGCTGCTGTGGCAGGACCACATCTTCCCGGCGCTCCCGCTGTTCGCGCGGTAGCGGCCGTCAGCCGGCCGAGCGCAACCATTCCAGTTCGCCGCCGACCGCGTCCCGCAGTTCGTCGTGCTGCGGGCCGAGCCCGACCGACCGCGACAGCCACTGATGGCCGCAGAGGCCGCCGGGCCCCTGGAGCCGCTACGCCCCCGGCTCCCACACACAGTGACCGCACGCAGCCTCCACTCCGCGAATACATGACACGCGGTTACGAGACTTCAGCAGTTTCTGGCCCCCAGGACCCTAGATGATCTTCGATGGTCTCAGTCCATGTCCGGATGATGGGGCTCGGAACGGAGGTCGCTCAGGAGCCACAGCCCCTCGCTCGGGGCCGAGGACGCGATGGCGGCCCGCCCGCCTGGACCTCGGGGGCGATAGCGACGTTGGAGACCGTGGCCCGGCCGATGTGGTTGTCCGGGATCAGGAAGGAGCCGGCGATCTGACTCAGGATGCCGATCTGGTGGCGGACATGCTTGAGGTCGGGACGGGTCGGCGGCTCGATCTCGCAGACGACCTCGAAGGAGCGCTCAGTCATGAGATCAAATCCACGGAAATCTTGATTTTCAAGCCGGGCGAGGCGACTCGGATCCTCGAACGAACTATCTCCTGGATGGTCGGTGATCACCCCTATGAACACCGGACCAATCACGTCAGCTTCTTCGTCACTGACATGCTGCTGACGTCCTGACCTGGTTATATGTGCTCTCACGCCGTCACGGGTAGGGATACGAGGTGGTCGATGTCGATTCCGCTGGCTGAGGTGAAGGTTCGGCCATCGTACTCGGAGTACCAGGTGCCGGAGACGGCGCGACATTGCTCGTCGCGCTGGACGTCTTGGCCGTCGCGGGCCAACACGACCTCGCGGGCGTCGCACGCCTCTCCCTGGCCGCTCCAGTGCGGGAACTTGGCGCGGCTGTAGCCGGTCATCGGCCGCGGCTCGGCGACGGTCAGGCCGGCCAGCGCCACCCGGGCCAGCGGCGCGGCCAGCGGAGTCGGCAGACCGACCGGCGTCGCCGGGGAGGCCAGGGGAGCGGTGAGCGGGGTGGTCGCGGCGGCCGAGGGCCCGGTGAGCGCGGACACGATCATGGGCAGGCCGGCGGCCACGGTGGCGGGACGCCGCCACAGGGAGAAGGTGGGCATGTCCCACCCTTATCAAATTCAGTAACTCTATGTATTCAAAATGACACAAGCAGCTATGGCGTGGGGATGGTGATTGGCGTCGACCGATACCGCTTGCCCACGCTTGGCATCCCGCGTCCTCCCCCCTCCGCCCGGCGGCCAGACTGTGATCAACGCTGCGGCGCAGCAACCGCATGGCCCAACGGAGGGCATCATGCGCGGCGAACCGGGGGAGCCGGCGGTTCGGTGTGCGGTCCCCGCCGGCCCAGCTACCGCCGCCATGACCGGCCGCCGCACCTCACCAGGAACCCGTCGCCCTGCGACTACACGTAATCGCGCAGCGCTCGGGCGTGGGCGGGGTGGCGCAGCTTGGCCATGGTCTTGGTCTCGATCTGCCGGATCCGCTCCCGGGTCACCCCATAGACCTTGCCGATCTCGTCCAACGTCTTGGGTTGGCCGTCTTTCAGGCCGAACCGCAGACGCATCACCCCGGCCTCCCGCTCCGACAGCGTCTCCAGCACCGCGTGCAATTGCTCCTGCAGCAGGGCGAAGGCCACTGTCTCCTCCGGGGTGATCGCCTCGGCGTCTTCGATCACATCGCCGAACTCGGCATCCCCCTCGACACCGAGCGGGGTGTGCAGGGAGATCGGCTCGCGGCCGTACTTCTGCACCTCGGTGATCTTCTCCACGGTCATGTCCAGCTCGAGCGCGAGCTCGTCGGAGGCCGGTTCGCGGCCAAGGGCGACCAGCATCTGGCGCCGCACCCGCGCCACCTTGTTGATCACTTCGACCATGTGCACCGGAATGCGAATGGTGCGCGCCTGATCGGCCAGCGCACGGGTGACGGCCTGCTTGATCCACCAGGTGGCGTAGGTGGAGAACTTGAACCCCTTGGTGTAGTCGAACTTCTCCACCGCGCGAATCAGCCCCAGGTTGCCCTCCTGGATCAGGTCGGCGAAGGCCATGCCCCGGCCGGTGTGCCGCTTGGCGATCGAGACCACCAGGCGAAGGTTGGCCTCCAGCAGATGGTCCTTGGCGCGGCGGCCGTCCTCGGCCAGCCACTGCAGCTCCGCCCGCACATCCGACGGCACCGCGGCGCCGTCCGCGCCGCCGTGCCGGGTAAGCCGTTCCGCGGCGAACACTCCGGCCTCGATGCGCTGGGCCAGCTCGACCTCCTGCTCGGCCGACAGCAGGGCGACCTTGCCGATCTGCTGGAGGTAGTCCTTGACCGCGTCGGCGCTGGCGCCCGGCCCGGCGGATGGGGTGGGGGAGTGGTCTTCGTCGGAGTCGGGGTCGGACAGGATCAGCACATCGTCGTCGGCGAGAGGTTCGGTGGTGGGTTCGGCGGTGATGGTCACAGCGGCGGCACCTTTCCCGGGGGAAACCTGTGCCGATCACCGTACGTCCCACACGGGCATGCTGCGGCCGCCCTCAGCACCCCCGCATCCGGCGCCCTGGCGCACTCCAGCCGCGATCTCCACCTTATTGAACAGACGCCCCGTCGTCCTCCTGGCGCATTCGAGGGATCGTCGCAACACGGTGATCGCTTACTGGCGACGTCCAGCATAGCGAGCTGACTGGGATTTCCGTGTTCCGCGAGTTGCGGGAAGACGGGACTCCCAGTCAGAAGCCACAGGCTCGGCCCATGTGGTGACACGAAGCCGACCGAGTGGATTCAGGTGCAAGAACTGGTCCCACTTTGGCTGAAGGATCGCCGATGGCGCGGATGACCGGAATGGAGCTGTCGCTGCGGTCCATGGTAGGTACTCGGCATGGAGTTCTTCTGTTATCACCGTGATCGCCCCGGCTCCGCGACCCTCCGCAACCAGTTGGTGGAGGAGCACTGGTCTTACATGGACCGGTACTCAGCGGAACTGATCGCCCGCGGCCCCACTTTAAGTCACGACGGCGAGACGGCCACCGGCAGCGTGCACATCGTCGACCTGCCGGACCTCGCCACCGCACGCGCGTTCGTCTTCGATGAGCCCAACTATCAGGCCGGTGTGTACCGGGACGTGGTGTTGCGCCGATGGCGCAACGTGCTGGGGCGCACCATGTGGGATTTCCCTGGCGGCAGGGACGGCGGCAACCGGTATCTGGTGCTGGGCCTCGGCTCCGGACAGGCTACCGACCTTGCCCCGCAGCCCGACCGGGACGAGCTGATCGCGTACGGGCCGCTGTTGTCCGACGACAGCACCACCTGGCTGGGTACGGCAGCACTGGTCCGGGCGCCGGACCCAGACGCGGCACGCGCCATCCTGACCCCGGACCGGTACGCCGACATCGAGGTGCACAACTGGCAGTTCGGCGGGCGACGGTAATGAGCACTTGACCGTCGTCGAGGTGGGCCAGAACTCGCGCGAACGACCCGCGTCGGAGATTGACCAGGGGCGAAGTGGCCCGTAGATGAGGCCAGTTCTCGCCCTTGAAATCAGGCTTTAGTTACTGGCTGCGAGAAGCACAGCCAGACGCTCGGCTGGGGTTTCCCAGTCGAGCGTCTTTCTTGGTCTGGAGTTCAGTTCCGCCGCGACGGCGTCGAGGTCCTCGCGGGTGTGAACGGACAGGTCGGTGCTCTTCGGGAAGTATTGGCGAGCAGACCGTTGGTGTTCTCGTTCGAGCCACGCTCCGAGCGTGAACGTACCGAACGTGTAGACGTGGTCCGCCCGGCTCGTCTTGTCGCGGATGGTCCAGCCCTTGAGGCTGACCGCCTTGCGGGTGGTGTTCTTGATCTGGATGTACTCGCCGTTCAGTGACGTATTGGCGCCGGAGTCGGGTGAGCCGGGTGAGTCGTACCAGACGCGAGTGATCTGGACCGCGGGAAGTGCGGCGGCCTGGGCGGGCACAGCAGGGGCGAGCACGACGGCAGCAGCGAGCACAGACGGCGACTACCGGGTGAACTGTGTCGTCAGCGGCAGTACGGAGCCCGCCCCGAACGGGAAGTACCTGCTGGAGCAGACCTACTCCGAGGAACTGCGGGCGTCCCCGGTGGCGGGCAAGCCCACTGGCGGATCATCCGAGTTCCGCGGAGCCGGCCCGCCACCCCGGAGGACGAGGAGGCGTGGCGCGTAGCGGGTGACGAAGGCGACGGCTCCGGCGGCGAACCAGACGGCCTCGACCGCCACCTTCACGGCTCCGACCAGCGGATAGGTGGCCTGAGGCGCGCAGAACAGCCCCCAGACGGTGGCGAACAGCGCGATCCCGCCGACCATGGCGCCCAGTCGCCGGAGCCGGGTGGAGCGGCCGAGCCCCCAGTAGCCGACCGCGACGTAGACGGCCAGCTCGGCCGCGAACCAGATCAGTTCCGTGATCGACGACATGGTCAGCTCCACAACGCGGCGGTGAGCAGGTGGACGAGAGCGAAGGCGGCGGCGCCCAGCGCCATGCCCATGTTGCGCCGCGCGACGCCGAGCGCCGAGTCCCCCACCTGGGCGAGTCCCGACACGAGGAGCAGGGGCACCGCCGCGTCCGCGGGCCCCCCCACGAGGACGAACGCGGTCATGAGCCCGAGTGGCACGGCACGGGCGGCGTACGCCCTGGTGTAGAGGTGCACGGCACTGGTGACCGCCTCGGGCGGCCGGAGCCCGAGAGCGGGCCTGGCGACTCCCGCCACGCTGGATCCCGCCGCCCCGAGGGAGGCGAGGACGTTGATGGTCGCAACCGCCGTGTTCACTGCTTCTCCTTGAGAATCATTCATGCCCTGAATCAATAGAGATAAGTTACCATTCAGACCATGAATGATGTCAAGCAGACGATCGCCTTCCGGTTGGGCACGCTCGGGGCGCTGATGCAGGACCGGTTCGCCGCGAGGATCGAGGCGCACGACCTGAAGCCGAAGCACGTGGGCCTCATGGCCGCGATCAAGGGCGGGGGAGTCCCCACCTCCCAGCAAGACCTGGCCAACCGCCTCGGCGTCGCACCCAGCCTGGTCGTCGCGCTGGCCGACCATCTGGAGCGCCTTGGCGCGCTCGAACGCGTACGCGACCCCGGTGACCGCCGCCGCCAGATGCTCACCCTGACCGAACACGGCGCCGACCTGCTGGCCATCTGCTCGGCCCTCGCCGTCGAACTCGACGACGAGGTCACGGCCTTCCTGCCGGCGTCAGAACGGACGGCCCTGTGTGAGACCCTCGGCCGCCTGTCAGCCGGGGCGGGGCTCCCGCACTGACCATCCGCCACCGAACGTGCGCCAGATCACGGTCATCGGGGACGCCGCAGGTCTACTCGGCAGTGAAATTCGGCAGGAACCGGCCGTCAAGGAGGATCGGTACGGATTTTTGCGACAGGCCATGAGCGGAGACGTTTCTCCAGCTCAAAGCCGGCCATCTTGAACAGGTCACACCCGACAGAATGAGCATCAAGTACATGTGAGACTCGTTAGCGCCGGTCAGCTACGTTTCGAGAGGTCAGACCAGCCGTGAGTTGCGGATATGTCCCTGGCTGGGACGGCCACCCGCGGGCTGCGGCTGGAGATGTCGGCGGCACCGTGACCCGGCACAAGGCGTCGGGTTTGTCGATCTTCAGGCGGGAACGCCGCCGGTCCTGCCGCGCTGCTCCTCTCAAGGCGTGATTGAGGCGGATGCCGCTTAACTTGTTCTTTATCGTCCGGATTGTTGTAGGGCTGCCAAGGTGCGGCCGCGTTTGACGGTCTTGCCCACGTCGTATCGGGGTGCGGGCCGGCGATTGGGGATCCCGGATGGACGTCCCGGGCCGGGCCGAGAGGGTTTGGGCGCACTGGCCGGCTGTGCGAGTGCGGGACGCAGGTTCCGAAACCCGCGCCGGACCCGGGCGGGAGTGAGCTGCCCCCGCGAGGCCGCTTTCTCCCACGAGTGACGAAGGTCCTCGGTCAGCCGGCGCCCCAGGCGCAGCTGGGTGTGCACGATGATGAGCAGCCAGGTCCAGCGGTCGGCGGCCTGGGCGGCGCGCAGCTTGGGCCGGGTCCAGCCGAGGGTCTGCTTCCAGAAGCGGTAGGTGTGCTCCAGGTCGAATCTGCGCAGGAACGCCTGCCAGCATCGATCCACGTCCGCGCTGGTGGCACCGGTCTTGGAGGACCAGAGCCAGACTGGTGGGGCGTCCCGGTCGCCGGGCAGGTGCTCGACCTTCAGCCGGATCAAGGTGCCCTCGATGAGGGGCAATTCGCCTTCGTGATCGAGCCGGGCGGCGCGATGCGTCAGCCGGGGATGCAGCCGGTCCCAGGCTCTGGTCTCGGCCTTGCCGTAGTGAGTGGTGTCCGTCGCGGTGGTTACCGCCGGTTCGGGCCAGGTGGCGGGATCGGCCAGGGCGAACTCGCCGCCGTGCTTGGGCGGCCGGCCGCCCTTGGGTCGTAGCGGCGTGGTGGGGCCGGCAGGCGCAGCACCCGGTCGGAGCGGATGCGCCCGAGCAGTTCGACGGGCAGGTCGCGCAGGACGTAGGCCAGACGGGTGATGTCGTAGCCGGTGTCGGCCACGATGAGCACGTCCGGATCCCCGCTGCGCCATCGGCCGGCGGTGATCAGCCGCTCGATGACGCCGCGCAATTGGGCGGCGGTGACGGCGGTGGCGTCGTCGGCCGGCCCCAGCCGCACCACATCCAGCGGCGCCGTCCATGACGTGCGGCCCATCTCCAGCGCCGCCACGAATGAGTACGGCCAGCCCGGGATGAACTGCGAGGCGCTCTTGGCCCGGCGGTATACATGGCAGAACAACCGCTCGGCCGAGCAGGCAGCATCCGAGCGCAGCCATGAAGACACATCCACCGCCAGCACGATCCGACCGTCCGGCCAGCGCGGCAACAGCAGCCCGGCCAGCACCTGGCGCAGCTGTTCCGCATCGATCCGGTCGTGGTTGAGCCCGCCGTACAAGGCGCCGTGCCCGCGCCGGTACTCCGGCGACAAGCTCAGATCCACCGGCGAGCGCACCGGTCCGGGCTCGCACAACAGCGTCTCTGCCAGCTCGAACAACGCATCGGCCCGCGCCTTGAGGCAGGCGTAGACGTCGTTTCGGAACCGGGACAACACCTCGGAGGACTCGACACAGGCGGCATCGTTCAGCAGACTCACCCTCACGGCCTTGTAGTGATCAGTAGCGACTCGACACCGCACATGATCACTTAAGGCCGTCTTGCTGTCCGCGAAACGATCAACCCGCCGCTCAGCACAACAATCCGGAGGATAAAGAACAAGCTTAGAGGGTGTCTGAGAAGCTGGCGGTCGCGTAGCTGTTCAACTGCCTGCCGGTGTGCGTTGCTGGGCGGGGGAGGCCCCCATGCCCGACCCCCGACGCCCCTATTCGACAGACCTCACCGATGATGAACGGGCGCTGCTGGAGCCGCTGATCCCCGCCCCGAAGAGCGGCGGACGCCCGGTGGTGCACTCGCGCCGGGAGATCGTGAACGCGATCTCCTACCGGCTGCGGGCCGGCTGCGCCTGGCGACTGCTACCGCATGACTTTCCGCCCTGGCAGACGGTCTACCACCACTGGCGGCAATGGCGGATCGACGGCCTGTGGGAAGAGGCCCTGGCCGCGCTGCCCAAGCAGGAACGCGCCGGTCAGGGCCGCGATCCCACGCCGAGCGCCGGGGTCATCGACAGCCAGAGCGTGCGCGGCACCGAACGCGGCGGCCTGCACGGCTACGACGGCGCCAAGAAAGTCCTCGGGGTGAAGCGGCACCTGCTGGTCGACACGCTCGGCATCGTGCTGGGCGCCTGTGTGAGTCCGGCCAGCGCCGGTGATCGAGAGGGCGCGATGGTGGTGCTGTCGCGCAGCATCGATCGCTTCCCCAGGCTGCGCCATGTATGGGCTGATCAGGGATATCGCGGGGCTCGGTTCATCGGTTGGGCGCAGGAGGTGCTTGGGGTGACGGTGGAGATCGTGGTGCGCCGCGACGGCGGCATGCGCTCGACGTGGGCCAGGAACGACGCGCCGCCGCGCGAGGTGCCACGCATCGGGGTGATCCCGCGTCGCTGGGTCGTGGAGCGGACGTATGCCTGGCTGGGCCGTTATCGACGGCTGTCACGCGATTACGAGTATCTGATCACGACGTCGGAGAACGTCATCTACGCCGCGACCTGCATGCTGCTCCTGCACCGTCTCGGAGCGCCTCGATGAGGACGTCCTGGCAGGTCTGAGTTTGGCCGAGAACGCCGAACAGCACTTGGGGGAGCTGATCGAGGTGCTGGACGCGACGTGGAAGCAGATGGCCGGGCGCCTCGAAGAGGCCGGCACCGACGCGAAAATCAGCATCGAGGTACAGCCAGGCGGGCGCGCGAAGCTGAACGTGGAGAAGCTCCACGCACTCGGCGAACCGAAGTCGCTGGACTGGCTGCGCAAGCGGGTCGAGAAGATGCTCCCGAAAATCGACCTGCCGGACCTGCTGTTCGAGGTGCACGCCTGGATCGGGTTCCTGGACGCCTTCGTGCACCTGGGTGACGGCAGGGCCCGCATGATGGACCTCACGACCTCCGTCGTCGCCCTGCTCGTCTCGGAAGCGTGCAACATCGGCATGGCCCCGGTCATCAACCCGAATTTCGAGACGCTCACCCGCTCCCGCCTGGTCCACGTCGATCAGTACTACCTGCGTGCCGACACCATCGCCGCGGCGAACGCCGCCCTGATCGATGCCCAGGCGCGGGTGCCGATCGTGCAGTTCTGGGGCAAAGGGACTGCTCGCCTCCGTGGACGGCCTGCGCTTCGTCGTGCCGGTGCGTACCATCAACGCCGTCCCGAGCCCCGAGTACTTCGCGAAGAAGAAGGGCATCACCTGGCTGAACGCGATCAGTGACCAGGTGATCGGGATCGGGCAGATGGTGGTGCCCGGTACCCCGCGCGACTCCCTGTTCATCCTGGACGCCCTGCTGAACCTGGACGCCCTGCTGAACCTGGACGGCGGGGTGAAGCCGGAGATGGTCGCCACCGACAAGGCCTCCTACTCCGGCATGGTCTTCGGCATCTTCAAGATGCTCGGCTACCGCTTCTCCCCGCGGTTCAAGGACCTCGAAGACCAGCGGTTCTGGAAGGCCCAGATGCCCGGCGGCGACGCGACCGGCGGGTACGGGCCTCTGGAGGCGCTGGCCCGCAACAAGGTGAACGTGAAGAAGGTGGTCACCGCCTGGCCGGACATGCTGCGGGTGGCCGGTTCCCTGGTCACCAACCAGGTCCGCGCCTACGACCTGCTGCGGATGTTCGGCCGCGAGGGCCATCCCACTCCGCTGGGGCAGGCGTTCGCCGAGTACGGGCGGATCGCCAAGACCCTGCACCTGCTTGCCGTCGTCGACCCGGTCGACGACACCTACCGGCGGTAGATGCACAAGCAGCTCACCGTCCAGGAGTCCCGCCACAAGCTCGCCCGCGACATCTGCCACGGTAAGAAGAGCACCATCCACCAGGCATACCGGGACGGCATGGAGGACCAGCTCGGATCGCTCGGCCTGGTGCTGAACGCCGTGGTGCTGTGGACGACGCGGTACATCGACGCCGCCGTCGCCCAGCTCCGCGCACAAGGCCACGAGATCAAGGACGAGGACGTCGCCCGGCTGCCCCCGCTCAAGCACCGCAACCTCAACGTCCTGGGCCGCTACAGCTTCACGGCCTCCCAGCCCGTCGAGGGCCTGCGCCCGCTGCGCGACCCGGACGCCGTCGACCTCGACGATGACGACGACGGCGAGGAGGAGTAGCCCTCGTGCGAAGGGGACCCCGCTTCCGCCCCTCCCCGCCGGACGGGGCCCTGCGGCCCCTGCACGACCCCGGACGCCGCCGAACTTCATGACGAGGACGCCGCGGAGGGCTGAGCCGAAGTCAGGCCGCGCGGCTGCGGAGTGGGGCCCGTCAGCCGCGGCCCCGCCGCCGACGTAGAGAAGTTGGGGGCCGCGGCGGTGTTCGCCCCCTCAGGTGATCTGGATGATGTGCTTGCCGCGGACGCCACCGGCTTCCAGGGCCCGGTGGGCGTCGGCGATCCGGTCGAGAGGGTGGACGGTGTCCACGACGGGGACGATGTCGCCGTGCTCCGCGTAACGGGTGATCTCGGTCAGCAGCTCGGTGTCGGGGTTGCCGCTGAAGACGCGTATGCGTCTGCTCCCGTGGACGGTCGAGGCGAGGATGGTGGCGAGGCTGGGGAGAAGCCTGTTGAAGTCGAGGGTGACGGCGACCATGCGCCCGCCGGGTGCCAGCAGGCGGCGGAAGCGGGACTGCTCCGTTCCGGCGGTGTCGACGATGACGTCGAAACGGCCCAGCTCGGAGAGGCGAGTCGTACGATAGTCGAGTGCTTCGTCGGTGCCCAGGCCGCGGACGAAGTCGAGGTTTTTCGCGCCCGCGAGAGCGACGACGTGGGCACCGAAGAGCTTGCCGATCTGCACCGCGACGCTGCCCACGCCTCCGCTGCCCCCGCGCACCAGGAGTCGCTCACCGGGTTTGATGACGGCTTTCTCGCGCAGGGCGGTCACCGCCGTGGCCCCGCCGGCGAGCAGTGAGATGGCCTGCATCGGGGTGAGGTTCTCCGGAGCGGGGGCGATCTGGCGGGGGCGTACGGCGACGTACTCGGCCATGCTGCCCGTCTTGCGCCCCAGCAGCCCCCACACCCGGTCCCCTTCACGTACTCCGGTAACCGACGAACCGACTTCGGCGACCTCCCCAGCGAAGTCGATTCCGCTCGCCTTGGGGAAAGTGCGGCCGGTTACCAGGCGCATTTTCCCGGCCCGATCGAGTAGGTCGCCACCGTTGACGCTGGCGACGTGCACCCGCACCAGCACCTCGTCGGGCGTGGGGGTCGGCGTCGGCCGCTTGCCCGCGTAGAGAACCTCCGGGGGGCCGTATCGGTCGAAGAGGGCTGCGCGCATGTCGCTCATCATCTCGTTCTGTGTCGCGTTTCGGAGCTGCGAAGGCGCTGTGTGCGCCCGCTGGTACGCTCACGCTAAACCTGTAAGTGGACGACATCGTCCGTTTAGCTTGAAGTGAGAGACATTGCCTGCTCAGCCATCTCACAAGCCGTCCGGGCACGTCGGCGATGTGCCCGGCGATGCAGACCCGGCGGGCCTGCGCGCCGATGCCCGGCGCAACCGGGAACGCATCCTTGAAGCTGCGCGCGAGGTGTTCGCGGCCCAGGGCATTGACGCCCCTATAAGCGCCGTCGCCCGCCGCGCCGGCGTCGGCGTGGCCACCCTCTACCGCCGCTTCCCCACCCGCACTGCGCTTGCCACCGCTGCCTTTACCGAGCAACTCGCCCTGTGTGCAGCAGCCTTCGACGAGGCCCTTACTGACCCTGATCCCGGGCACGGCCTGTACGCACTCCTGGAGAAAGTGTGCACCACACAGGTGACCGACCGCGGCTTCGCCTCCGTATTCCTGGATCAGTTCCCCGATGCCCTTGATCACGATCACGAACGCGACTGCGCCGAAGAGGGTCTGGCGCGGCTGGTCCAGCGTGCCCGCGAGACCGGACAGCTGCGCGACGACTTCGACCCCGCCGATATCACCCTCCTGCTCCTTGCCAACAGCGGCCTCGCCGGACAACCGAGAGAAACCGCCCTCGCTGCCTCCCGGCGCCTGCTTGCCTATCTCTTTCAGGCTTTCCAGACACAGCGCCCCGGCTCTCTCCCACCTCCCACAGCGATGGAACTGCGCGAAATCCGCCAGCCACCGGGCCGCCCGTGAGCCCGATCATGCAACATACCGAAGGTGCGCATTCCTCACACTTGCACAGGCGCCTCTCACAAATGACCATCTGTGAGAGTTCTGCGAGAGACTCGGAAGCGGACCCGTTTCCGCAGATGGCCACTCGCAAAAGTCCCCTCAAAACCAGCATGTTGTGCGAGGCACTTCTGAGAGACTGCCGCCATGGGCCTCACGCCCGATTAGGCCGCATTGGCGGTAGAGCGTCACGACTGCCCGAACTGTGACGCGCCCGCCGGCAGCGCCTGCCGTACCCGGGACGGGAAGACCGCTGCGCAGTACCACACCCCGCGCTTCGTTCTCGTCTCCGTGCTCCGCGAGGAACTGGAGATCCCCGTCCCCGCCGACCGCGGCCCCGGCCGCGTGTGGAAGCGGCCCGGCGCTCGCCGTCGTCCCCGCGCCCCGCACGGAGCGGCCGATCCGGATCGGGTACGCCCGCACGTCGACCGCCCGCCAGGAGCTGGCGAGCCAGCTCGAAGCCCTCCACCGCGCGGAGTGCCACATGGTCTTCAAGGAGCGGATCAGCACACGCATCAAGGTCCGGCCCGAGCTGGAGAAGGCGCTCGCGCTGGCCCACCAGTTCAAAGAGGCCGCGCCCGATAGGCCGGTCATCTTCACCGTGCACGAGCTCAAGCGCCTGGCCGGGAACGCGGCAGAGCTCATGAGCCTGTCCGCCGAGCTCCAGGCCGGCGGCATCCAGCTCGAACTCCTCACCGGCCCGCTCACCGGGATCTACGACCCCAACGGCATGGGCGCCATGTTCTTCGCCGTCCTCGCCGTCGCCGGGCAGACCGAGCGCACCTACATCCGGGAGAAGACCCTCGAAGGCCAGGTCATCGCCGCCGCCAAGGGCAACCACGGCGGACGCCCGAAGGCCATCGACGACGACATGCTCACCTTCGCCGTCGCCCTGAAGAACAAGTGCGTCCCTGTTCCCGAGATTGCCAAGAAGCTCACCATCAAGGAGGGGAAGAACGCGGGCAAGTCCCAGTCAATCGCCTCCCTCTAACGGGCGTTCGCCGAAGCCGCCGCGGCGGACGACGGCCTGCCACTCCGGCCCACGCCCGTCCGTCTCCGCCGGCCAGACGACCCGCTCACCCCCGAGGAGATCGACCTCGGCGAACGCCTCCAGTCCCAGCCCCGCCCGAACGCGGAAGTCCGCAGCCAGACCCCATGATCGTTCTCAGCGCCAACAGCTGTACCGATGTTCCCCAAGGCCGGAGCAGGAGAGCTGAGATGCCCAAACTCCCCCCGCCCCTGCGTCCTCACACAGTCCCAGTCACCAGACGGCCCGGCCTGATGCCTTGGCGCCGCGCCCAATCTGACGGGCTACCACCCGCGAGACGAACGGTGGACCACCCGAACTTGATCATCGCGGTGAAGTCGGCGTGGTTGGCCATGCCGGACACGTGCGGCGGCGGCCCACGACGTTCAGCCGCGCGCCGCAGCGCCGCTACCTCGGTCAGCGCTCGCCGTCCATCCTTCAGTATGACGCCGCAGGTCCCGGTCACGCCTCAGCACTTCCGCGAGCTGCGCGCGTCCCTGGTGGCCATGGCATGGAAGATTGCCTTGGGCTCCCACCTGGTCGCGTCGAGCATCCTGACGACACCGTAGGAGCCGAGGTCGGCCGGGCCTTGGAGGGTGTATCCGGCAAAGCTGAACCAGAAGGCGGCGGCCACGCCCTCCTTCTCGAAGATGTCCATCAACTCCTCGAAGTAGCGGACCTGCTCGTCCTCGTCCGGCACCGCCCCCTCCGGCACCAGCATCGCGGCGCCGCCCTGCTCGGCCGCGCCCCGCCAGGCGCAGGTGCCGAACTCGGTGACCACGACGGGCTTGTCGTGCTTGAAGTGGCCGCGCATCTCCTCGACGAAGGTGTCGGCGTTGTACGCGGCGCGGTAGGCATCCACGCCCACCAGGTCGAACGGGGCCCAGTCGACGGACTCCCAGGGGGCCGAGGCGTAGGTGATCCGGCCGCCGAACAGCGGCCGCACGGTCTCGGCCGACTCGGTGAGGAACGCGTTGAAGCGGCCCGTAGTCGTGCTCAGCGACTCCAGCCAGGCCAGGTCGGCCATCATGGCGTCCATACGCGCCGTGTAGGTGTCGCCGGGCAGGTAGCCGTAGCCGAAAGTGGTGTACTCGCAGCCGGTCACGAGCACTACCTCGGCCCCGCCGCGCCGGACCGCCTCCGCGCGCTCGGCGCAGTCGGCGTAGAGAGCCAGCGCGTCTTGATCGGGCAGGTCAACGGGGAAGGGCGCGAACCAGACCTCCAGCCCTGCCTCGGCGGCCTCCTGGGCGGCGACGCTCAGCCGGGTGGGGTCGCCACCGGACACGCGGACGGCCTGGCAGCGCAGGTCGTCGGCGATGACACGCATCTCGCGTCGCACGGTCTCGGCGTCGAACACCTTGCGGGTGAAGTGGTCTCCCGGCAGGAAGCCTGTGTCATAGTTGATCCCTTTTTTCATGTCAATTCCCTTCTTGGTGTGAACTCGTGTTTCAGCCAGGAGAAGAACGTCTCCTGGTGCGTGGCGGGCGCGGCGGTGATCTACGCCGCCATGAGCGGCGCGACCGGTTCACCCACGCAGAGCGTCCTCGCCGCTGCGGCCCGCCGCCCCTTGGGTGCAGCGGTGGCCGAGGATGGTGCTCGCGGTACTGGCGGCATAGGCCAGGAGTCAGCGGAACCGGTCTGCGTTCTCGATCGCCCAGTCGTCGTAGGTGCGTAGTGAGCGGCCGATGATCTCCTGCACGGAAGGCCGTTGCTCGAGCGTCCATTGGGTGAGTTCGGCCAATTGCGCGCCGTACTCCTCAAGGGCGTACAGCGTCACATCGATGCCGCTGTCGGGCCAGCCACGACGGCGCCAGTTCCTGCGACTGTCGGAGGGTGTCAGCTCGACGGCGTCGATGTCGCGGCCGATGGTCTTGGCAATGCTCCGCACGCGAGAAAGGGTGCTGAGCGGCAGGCCGACCGCCTCAAGGATGCCGCCGACGTACTCGTCGTTACGCAGTGCCGACACTGCGACGGCAGCGAGGTCGTCCTCGTGGATGAACGGATAGTGGCCCTCGTCCAGGAATGCCTCCCGGACGACCAGCTCGCGTCGGATGGTGTCCGGCCAGTCCGATCCCGTGGCGGGATAGCTGCCTTCGACGATGGACCCCATCACAGCCGATGGGCGGATGTGAGTCCACTCCATCCCTGAACGCTCGACAGCCTTTTCGATGGCCAGCCAAAACCACGTCTCCAGCGGATACGACTCCTCGTACTCCGGCCCGTGCGAGGACAGCACCACGATGCGCCGGACACCGGCGGCCACCGCGAGTGCCAGCGCATCCTGAACCGTCGAGGGCTGGGCGCCGGCAAGGAAGATGCTGCCAACGCCGTTGAAGGCCTCGGCACACTCCCACGGCCGGGTGATGGACCCCTCAACAAGTTCGACCGCATCCGGCCAGTCGGCCAACTGGTCGGACTCGGCGATCACGCGCACGCGATCGCCGACGGCGAGCAACTGCCGTGCCAGGCTCCGTCCGACGATCCCAGTCGGGCTGCTGCCGGCGTCCTTCCGCGCACTGACCACAGTCAGCAGCCGCAGTTCTCCGGATTCCGACGCGCTCTTGATCCGCTTGATTTCACCCATGGCAAGACTCTCCAACTGTCAATGGAGATCTTGCGCCTTCCCCCACAGCCGGAGCATGTGCTTCAGCTTGGGCCCTCAAGACCATCGGGAGAAGGTTGCGGATCTGAGATCGTCAACACTAGCAGCAACATAGGCTCAACCGGAGATCCAGCCGGTGACCGCGTCCTCGTCCCGCTCCAGTGCCCGCCTGGCCGGGACCTGATGGCTCCACCCGTTGCGTCGCAACATCTGGGCGATGGTCGAGAGCGTGAGGGTCTTGCGGAAGCGACCTCCGATGAGCGTCTTGATCCTCGCCAGGGTCCAGGTCTGGTCCAGCCAGCCGTGCGCGACCGGCCCTTGGGCCAATTCCTGTTCCAGCACGGCGAACAGCGGCCGACTCAGCTTGGGCCAAGAGACCGGTCCCTTCGAGCTCAGGGCCTGCCGGCCGCCGTCCTGCCAGGAGCGGCGCCAGCGCTGCACCGAGCACCAGCGGATCCTCCTCATCCATACCACCCGGGGCGAAGGACAGCCTTCCTCCCGGTTCCGCGCCGACGAGCCCGGCCACAACCCGGAAACCTGGCCCGTCATCGTCATGGCTGCACCGTAGTCATCCGGCACCACAGTTCGCAGCTGCTTCGCCGACGACGACCTGGGATGGCGCAGCGTGGCCCACTGTCCGCGTACTTGGAGTCCCGGTAGTCATCGCGGAAAATCCAACGGATACACTCCTGACCTGCTCTGATATGAGGGCGCCGCAGGACTGGTGCGCCGGTCAGCGGGGGCGGTGGGCCGGACCGTGGATGCCGCTGACCTCGCCCGGATGCCTCACGTCAACGCTGGTCGCCGAGATCCGTTGGATTCTCGGCGATGACTACCGGGACCCCGTACACGCTGCCGTGCCCGCGCCGGTGCAGGGAATCCAGCGACAGGTGCGGCAGTGAGAGCATCGGCCCGGCGGCCAGTACGGCATCGGTCAGTTCGAACAGCGCATCTCGGCGCCGGGTGAAACAGCTCATCAACTGCTGCCGGAATGCCGCTGAATCGACGGGCCGGGGACGGGACAGGTCTGGCGGGAGGACACTGGAAACGACGGCCACCACACACCTCCGGGCACTTGGTCGTACTCGGAGCATCGCGCGGTGGCCGTCCTGCGTCGAGAACCACCCGTCACCGGGTTGAAAGCGGAGCTTACAGCACCTTGGACAGGAAGGCCTTGGTGCGTTCGTGCCGCGGATTGGTCAGCACCTCGCGCGGATGCCCGGCCTCGACGACGACACCGTCGTCCATGAAGACCAGGGCGTCGCCAACCTCGCGTGCGAAGCCCATCTCGTGCGTCACGACGATCATCGTCATGCCGTCCTCGGCCAGACCGCGCATGACATCCAGGACCTCGCCGACGAGCTCCGGGTCGAGCGCCGAGGTGGGCTCGTCGAAGAGCATCAGCTTGGGCTGCATTGCCAGTGCGCGGGCGATGGCCACACGCTGCTGCTGCCCGCCGGAGAGCTGGGCGGGGTAGCTGCCGGCCTTGTCGGCCAGACCCACCCGGTCCAGCAGACTCAGCGCACGCTGGTGCGCCACTGACCTGGACTCGCCCTTGACCTGCATCGGGGCTTCCATGACGTTGCCGAGCGCCGTCATGTGCGGGAAGAGGTTGAAGCGCTGGAAGACCATCCCGATGTCCCGGTGCTTGGCCGCGACCTCGCGGTCCTTGAGTTCGTAGAGCTTGCCGCCCTTCTCCCGGTAGCCGACCGGCTCACCGTCGACCGACAGCCGCCCGGCGTTGATCTTCTCCAGGTGGTTGATGCACCGCAGGAAGGTCGACTTGCCGGAGCCGGACGGGCCGACCAGGCAGAACACCTCCCGGGGCCGCACCTCGAGGTCGATGCCCTTGAGGATCGGGACCAGGCCGAAGGATTTGTGCACACCCTCGGCCTTGACCATGGGAGGGCCGCTCATCTTGGTCATGCTGCTCACGCGACACCCTCCCGGTGGCTGAGACGGGTCAAGCTCGCCCCGACCTTCTGCAGCAGGGTCGGGGGCAGGTTGCGCGTCGCACCGCGGGCGAACCGCCGCTCCAGGTAGTACTGGCCGATACTGAAGACGCTGGTCAGGAGCAGGTACCAGACCGAGGCCACGAACAGCATCTCCATGACCGCAAGGGTACGGCTGGAGATGTCCGTGGCGGCCTTCAGTAGTTCCTGGTACTGGATCCCGTAGGCCAGCGACGAGGTCTTGAGCATGTTGACGAACTCGTTGCCCGTCGGCGGGACGATCACCCGCATCGCCTGCGGCAGCACGATCCGGCGCATCGTCTGTGCGCCGGTCAGGCCCAGGGCGTGCGACGCCTCGATCTGGCCCCCGTCCACCGACTGGATGCCCGCGCGGCAGATCTCGGCCATGTACGCGGCCTCGTTCAGGCCGAGCCCCAACAGGGCGGCCAGGAACGGGGTCATGACATCGGTCATCTCGTTCTTGTAGAACCCGAGGTTGAGGATTGGGAAGATCAACGCGATGTTGTACCAGAGGAACAGCTGCACCAGCACCGGTGTGCCGCGGAAGAGGTAGATGTACATCCGGGCGACCGCACTGGTCACCGGGTTCTTCGACAGCCGCATCACCGCCAGGACGACGCCGAGCGCCACGCCGATGACCATGGACAGTACGGTGATCAGCAGGGTGTTGGCCGCACCATCGACGATGGTGTCGAAGAACAGGTAGTCCGGGATCACGCTCCAGTTGATGTCCGCGTTGGAGAAGGCGACCCCGATGAGGGCGAGCACGCCCAGCACCAGCACCGCGCTGATCCAGCGACCGTAGTGGCGGACCGGGACCGCCTTGATGACCTGCGGTGGGAGCCCGCCGGCGCTCGTGGACTCGTGGACGGCGGGCCCGACCGGCGGCATGTGGACCGGGTCCTTGTCGATCGGCTCAGTCATATGCCGGCACCTTCTTGCATGGCGGAACCTCAGCTGCCGCTGTTGATGTCTGCTCGGAGAAGGGCACCATCGGCGACGTTCCACTTCTCCAGAATCTTCTTGTACTCGCCGTTTTCGATGATCGCGTCGAGTGCGGCCTTGATGGCGTCGCGCAATTGTGTGTTGTCCTTGCGTACGGCGATGCCGTAGGGACGGGGCTCGGCCGGGACGCCTGCGACCTCGTACGCGCCACCCGACTGCGTGGCGTTGTACGCGGCGACCGGGAGCTCGTTCAGGTCGGCGGCGGAGGCGCCCTGGCGCAGGCGGATCAAGGCGTCGGTGTCCTTGTCGAAGGTCTGGACCGTCAGCTTGCCTGTGCCGTCCTCTTGACACTGCTTCGCCTGGGCTTCGGCGAGATCCTGCGAGGTGGTGCCGCGCTGGAGGGCTACGACCTGGCCGCACAGGTCGTTCAGGGACCTGATGTTCTTCGGGTTGCCCTTCTGGACCAGGATCGAGGTACCGGCGGTGAAGTAGTCGACGAAGTCGACGCCAGGGCCGACCTTCTTGCCGGTGTCGTCCTCGCCGGTCTGGCGCGACCTGGTATCGCCCATGCCGGACATGAGGACATCGAAGCGGCCGGTCTGAAGCGACGGGATGAGGTTGTCGAAGATGCTGTCCTGGAACTGGAAGGCCACGCCGAGTTGCTTGCCCAGGGCCTCGGCCAGGTCCGGGTCGATGCCGATCGCCGTCCTGCCGTCCTTGTCCTTGAACTCGATGGGCGCGTAGTTGATGTCGGAGCCGACCTTGATGACCTTGGAGCCCTGGTATTTCTTCGGCAGCTTGCCGAACAGGGGGGCGGATCCGGCGTCTTTGGGCTCCCTGCCAGCGCTGTCCGCCCTCTCCGTCTGATCTCCGCATCCCGCGAGCACCAGTACGCTCGAGGTCAGGAGGAGTCCGATCATCAAACGAGTGGCCAAAGTGAAGTGTTGGATCATGGCGATCTCTCTGTACATGGTGACGTGTAACCGCCCCCACGACGCTCCGGTGAAGCAGCGGCCGCAGGCTCCTGCCGTGTTCGGGGGAGCCCGCGACCACCCTGCTTCGGGACACGCTCATCCAGCGCTGTCGGCTATGAGCGCCCGGTGGAGGGCGTTGGCCGCGAAAGCGGCGTGAAGAAGGACGCGGTGCTGCGTCAGCGTCCGGCCTGGGGGTCAACGGATCGTTGGAGGCCCATCACATTCATGAGCAGGCGTGTGATCGTCAGCGCCGTCGTGTGTTGGATGTCCCGCGCTGGCTGATACTCCGTGAAGACCACAGCGGCAATGCGTGATTCCTCTGCCAGCGCGTGAATCAGGCCCCTTACCTGGGGGAACGTAAGCCCGCCCGGCTCGGGCCATCCCACGCCGGGAGCAATGGACGGGTCCAGTCCATCGCAGTCGACGGTGATCACCCATCGACCGGGAGCACGCAGCTTGTCCAGGACCACACCAATACCCTGGTCGTGCACCTGCCATGCCGTGATCAGCTCGTTTCCAGCGGCCCTGGCATCGGCAACGTCCTGGGGCCGGCCGGAGCCGACAGCGCGTAGGCCCACCTGCACGATGCGTCCGACGCAGTCGAATTCCCGGATACGCCGGATGGGACTCGAATATCCGTGGGTGACCCCGCCCACCTCTTCTCGAAAGTCCAGGTGGGCGTCGATGTGCAGTACGTTGACCTGCTCGTATCCACGAAACGCTGCCACAACCATCGGCGGCACAGAATCCAGCCCGCCCAGGACCAGCGGAGTCCTGCCCTGCCGCACCAGCGGTGTCAGGATCTCGGTTGTGCGGTCCCAGATGGCATCCGGGTCACGTGGGTCGCCTATCACGTCGCCGCAGTCGGTCACCGTCCACACTCCGTCCGGGAACAGCGGGCCGCCCCAGTCGAAGTCGTAGTGAGTTGCGGTGTGTTGGTACTCCATGCGGTGGGTGAGCGCACGGACGGCGTCGGCCGCATCGGCACACGACGCCAAGTCCTGCGGAATGTAGGGCGGACCGAAGGGGACGCCTACGAATGCGTAAGGCGTTTGAACTTTAGCCGAGTCGGTGACGATTTCGGCATTGAGGAAAGAAGCCACTGGAGCTTTGAGCATGGAACGCTCCTGACGGAACGGTCCTATCGAGGGGACAGGAGACCCGTTCAGACATCCGTCACCGAGAGTATTGTTAGTCGTCGCTCTGATGTCAACCGGGTCACATCCATCGAAGTGGTGTATGAGCCGACCTTCGCGTGATCCTGTTTCCGCAGGTTAACCGGCAACGCCCTCGAACCGTAGAGACTTCCGATACAGCTTGCCCTCACCGGCGGGAATCTCGGTACCGTCGTTTCTGACCTCGACTCTTACGTCCGGGATCGCCAGGACTCGGGGTCCCGGTAGTAATCGCGGAAAATCCAACGGATATGCCGCTGACCTGCGCTTATGCAGAGGTATCGGGTTGGTAGACCGGACCTGGGCCCTTCTATCCATGCAGGCCAGAGGCGTATCCGTTGGATTTTCGGCCGAAGCTACGGGGACCCCCTCAACCTGAACGAGGCGGACGAGGTGCTCGACCAGGCGGCGAAGGCCTTGATCGAGGCCAAGGCCACCTGCCATCTGCTGTGCAAAGGGAACGTGAGCGCGCCCGCCGGGAAGACACCGCTGCCCTCACCCCATAACAGGTACGGCTGTGGCAGGACCTGGTCGTCAATGACGAGCTTCGCCACGCAGCTCAGACCGTGATCACGCCGCTCGGCGGACGCAATCGGCCGCTCTGACGCCGGCGCGTCCGCCGCTTCTTGCCCAACGGCTACTTCGAGGCCCACCTCGACGGAGAAGACGTCGATCCGGACGGGCCGGATCATCACAGCTGGGTGCCGGTGCCCGAAGCGGTCGATGATCTGCTACGGCACTGGAGCGTCCCGGCCGGACGCCCGCTGGAGGTGGTGTGGGAGCGTGCGCCTCGCAGGCCGGCGTGGCTCTGGCCGGTCGGCGGCTGGCTTCCCGGCCATCGCGGTAATGCTTCGGAACGTCTTTCGTGCGCGGCGGCCGTCGTCGACAAGGCATGGAAGCGCGACAGCACAGCCCATCGGGCCCAGCTCGGTTGTGCACCGAGTGTTCGTCCTTAACACCCGCCGGGCAGGCCTTAGACAGGAACGGGAGTCAACGAATGCACTCTGCACTGCACGAAGGGGCTTCCCCCAGCGTTTGGAGGGAACGATTGCGCCACGTCTACTGGATCGGCGGCGGCAGTGGGTCCGGAAAATCCACCATCGCCCGGCGCATCGCCGACCGATATGGGATGCGTCTGTACGATACCGACGCGGCCATGCCCGGCCACGCCCGCCGCATGCCCGTGGAACAAGCTCCTTACCTGGGCAAGTTCGCTGCCATGGACATGGACGAACGCTGGGTGGCCAGAAGTCCGCGCGAGATGCTCGATACCTTCCACTGGTTTCACGGCGAAGGATTCAACCTGATCATTGAAGATCTTCTCGCCCTCCCCGCCGACCGGCCGGTGGTCGCCGAGGGATTCCGGCTGCTGCCCGACCTCGTCCAACCCCTGCTCGCCGAAGTGGGCCATGCCGTGTGGCTGCTGCCGACTCCCCAGTTCCGCCAGGCGGTGTTCGACAGCCGTGGCGGACCGGCATGGGGATTCCTCGCCAAGACCAGTGACCCGCAGCAGGCACTGCAGAACCTGCTCCAGCGCGACGCACTGTTCACCGACCGGCTCACCAAGCAGGCCCGGCATCTGGGCCTCCACGGGCTCAGGGCAGCTTCCTGGGGCACCGAGGAAGATCTCACACGGCGAGTCTCCGCAGTGTTCGGTCTTGAGGAATAGGCGGTCACGACGTGGGGTTCAGCGGCCGTAGCCCATCGGGCATCTCCGGGAGGAGGAAGAAGCTTCACCGATCCCGAGATTCCCTCAACCGCCACAGCGACGTGCTCTACACCGAGAACGCCCTGGTCCTGGGACGAGATAGTCCGGAGAGGCGCTCGGGAACCAGGGCTTATTTCTTAGGAGAGGACTGTTCTCATGTCCCCGCCAGGCCCCGCCTCAGTCGGGGTCCCGGTAGTAACGGCGCAGGAACCAACGGATATGCAGGTCAGCGGCCCGTCTTCCCGGCTGTGCCCAAAGGCCCTTACGGGGGCTCCGGCCCGCATATCCGTCGAAAATTTCCTCGGTACCACCGGGACCCCCTACGAGCGCACCTCTACCGCGATGCCCTAGGGCGTGTCTTCAAAGTGGGTGGGAGTCGTGCAACATGTAAGTCGTGGTGCGACGTTATGAGCTGACCGATGCTGAGTGGCAGGCGTTAGAGCCGTTGCTGCCGAAGTCGGGGATGGGCCGGCCCCGGGCCGATGACCGGCGGGTGCTCAATGGGATCGTGTGGAAGTTCCGGGCCGGGGTGGCCTGGCGGGATGTGCCCGAGCGCTATGGCTCCTGGAGGTCGCTGCACACCCGGTTTCGCCGCTGGGCCCTGGACGGCACCTTCACGGCGATGCTGCAGGCGGTCCAGGCCAGAGCCGATGCCGCCGGCGACGTCGACTGGCTGGTATGCGTGGACTCCACCATCGTGCGCGCCCATCAGCACGCCGCCGGGGCGCGAAAAGGGGGCGCGCGACGGCGCTTGGACGTTCCCGGGGCGGACTGACCTCCAAGATCCACCTGGTCTGCGATGGGCGGGGCCGCCCGCTCGCGCTGCTGGTGACGGGCGGCAACGTCAACGACTGCACCCGTCTGGCGCAGTTGGTGCAGGCCATCCGGGTGCCGCGGATCGGCATGGGGCGGCCCCGCGTGCGGCCCGATCACCTCATCGGCGACAAGGGCTACAGCTCGCGGGCGATCCGCGCCTGGCTGCGGCGGCGCGGCATCGCCCACACCATTCCCGAGCGCGCCGACCAGGTCGGCAACCGGGCCCGGCGCGGTTCGCGGGGCGGACGCCCACCGGTCTCGACAAGCAGTTGTACAAGCGCCGCAATGTCGTGGAGCGCTGCTTCAACCGGCTCAAGCAATGGCGTGGCATCGCCACCCGCTATGACAAGACCGCCGAGTCCTACCAGGCCGCGGTCACCCTCGCCTCGCTACTGATGTGGCTATGACACTTTGAAGACACGCCCTAGGCCAGGCTAACGTCACGCTCATCTCGTTCAGCGAAACATATATCGCACGATACATATATGGCGTATTTCGATGCATGGATGATGTTGAACCGGCTCTCGCCTTCGATGATCCACACCAAGCCAAGATCATTCTCCGCGCCTATGTCGAAACTCAGCGCGACCTCGACGACCGCCGCGACCCCTTGGTGCGGGGTGCTTTGGCCTCCGGGGTTGACCCCTCCGAAGTACATGAAATCACCGGAATGTCCCGCTCCACCATCGACCGCATCCTGGCGCCCATGGCGCGCCGCGCCTATTGGCAAGGCGACCGCGACGCCGTCCTGGTCGCGACCCCGTTCCCGCCGGTCAACGAGTATGCCTTCATCCTGCGCGCTCGTGCCGCGCAACTCTGGGACACATCGCCGCAGCAGCCCGCATTTCCCGACCCAGGCTCACTGATCGACGATGAACTCGCCGGGCGTGCCATGATCTACCGTGGCACCGCCAAGATGCTGGAAGGCGCCCCTCCGCCCAACCTGACCGAGGATGCCTGGCTGCAATTAATGGCCGCCCGTTTCCGCCGGGCAGCAACCTCAAGCCGCACCAAGGCATCCCCATCCGCTCGCGGCCAGGCCGAGGGACGGACTTACCGGGAGACCTACCTCCAGATGGCCCGTGAAATCACTGCGATTCGTCGCTACGGCCAGGCCGTGCTCGATCCCACCACCGGTGTGTTCAGCGCGGAGGAGATCGCCGCCGGCCGTGGCCTAAGTCACCCGAAGTGACGCTGGCTGAAGCTGAGCCGGGTTGCGCTGGCGTTGTTCAACACCCGCCCCCAGTCATCGTCCAAGAGCGTCCACGCCAAGATCAGATCTCCCGGTTAGCACTTGCAACGCGCCAGCGCGCTTCCCCGTCGGAGCGGTTCCCGAGATCGGGAAGCATCGCACCTCCTCCGAACCACCGCTGCCTGTCGGTATGCCTCCCGCGTGGCGATTAAGAACCGCGATCGCGATCTACTGCAGAGCTACTTGGCGGCTGAGGACACGTTCGGGAGGAGACGGCCATCACGAGAGCCATGCCCGGACCCACGGGCATGGCTCTCGTTTTCACCAACATTTCCAAGACAATTGATCAGCAAGTGGCTCTCAAACCGACCGACATGTGGCTCCCAGATTCACCTTCATAGCCAACCGTCGCGCCCGAAGCTGTGGTGAAGGCCTCCGCGGAGGCCTTCACCCGGTCGGTGCAGACCGTGACGTCCTGCTTCCATGCGGAGATGGTGCGAGTGTCCTCCGCCTTCCAGCCGGCCTTCTTGAACTCCTCACCTGCCCTCTTGCCGACCTCACCGCCCATCTGGGAACCGCTGAAGCCGACACGGGGCACAAGCGCGTCCGCACCGCACGTCGCGGGGTCGGGACCAGTGGTGCAGATCTGGTCATCGGAGGTGAGCAGTGCGACGTTGGCGTCCTGTGCGGTCTTCACGAGTTGGGGTCCCACGGCGGGGTCGGGAACCACGACGATCAAGCCATGAGCCTTCTGCGCGATCGCCGACTGCGTCTCGCTGATCGTCTTGTTGGCGTCATTGCCGAGGTTCACGACCTTCAGATCGATTCCCAGCTCGCTTGTCTTGGCTTTGGCTCCTTCGGCTTCGCCGACGAAGTACTCCTGGTCCCCCTGCTTCTGCAGATATGTGATCGCGATCTTGCCGTCGACTGAGGCGACGGCGCTACCGGGCTTGATGGGTTCCTGGCCCGAGGAACATGCCCCGAGTCCGAAGGTCGCGGCGAGACCCAGTGCGACTAGCGCAATAGGGTGACGAGGGCGAATGGCAAACATGTGGGCGTCCCTTGCTTGGAACGGGCCGGAAGCCCTTGAGGGGTGGGTTGAAGTCCAGATTCCGGGTGACCAGATTGGATGATCGCCCAAAATCAAATGATTTCCAACACAGTGGGACAAAGAAAGCAGTCGATTCCCACGCAAGTCAACGCAGGTCAATCGGTCATTAACGAATCGTTACTGGCGCGTTACAGCGGGAGGCTTCCCGTCGGATCCGGTCTTGGCCAGAAAGCCGCAGGTGGCGGACGTATTCCAGACGGATCCCAGAGAGATCGGACGTCGGCGATGATGAGCCGGCCGACCTCATCCCCAAGCGCAAAACAAACAGAATGTGACATACCACTATCGGTCACAAGCATGTCCACTTCGGGGAGAGAAGCGAATCCACCGAGGCTGACGACTCCCACTTACGACCTCGTACATGATTAGCCGTGGCCTTATTCGGAGTCTGGCGGGTCTGCCTTGGTCGCCCATGACAGAGATCACATGGGGCAGATTCCCCCTGTTCGCAGGGCACGAGCACGCTCGAAGACGGCTGCAGTCCACCCCCGACATCGGCCGCGCCCCCAACACGATCACCGCCTATGGCCGCGCGTTCGAGGATCACCTGCGGTTTCTACGCTGCGGTCGGCATCGACCCGCTGGTGATCAGGGGCTGGTGCGGCGGGTGGAGAAGGCGCCGTGGATCCCCAAGGAGTGGGACCGGCAGCACGCCGCCTACCTGGTCGAGCGGCGCCTGCTGGTGGGCGCCGGGCCGGGCGGCTGCTGATCAGCCAGTTCTGTCGTAACCGTGGCGCGACGCTGGGCGCGGCGAGCTGGTCAAAGATCGTGACCGGCATCGGTGCGCGTGCCGGGGTTCCGCGACTGTGCACGCATACCTTCCGGCACCTGCGGTTGACCGATCTGGCCCGCGCCGAGTGGACGATCGACCAGATCGCGCAGTACGTCGGGCATCAAGACGTGTCCACCACGCTGCGCTACATCCACCGGTCGGGAGTTGGCGGCCAAGCTGCACCGGGCCAGCGCGGCGATCCAGGCCGACCGGGAGCGTCTGCTTGCCACCCTGCTGGAGGCGCGATGAACCCCGACGACCTCGCCCACCCTGCTCAAGAGCCGTTGGCTGTGGCCGAGCTGTGCCGGCGAGTGCGCGGCCAAGACGCCCGCTCACCGCGTGCAGCAACCAGACCAGGCCGAGGCCGGTCATGGCGACGCCGACGCGGCCGACAGCGGCGGTGAGGAAGAAGGCGACGGCGTTGGGGGTGCGCAGCAGGAGACGGTAACCGGTGGCGGCGTGGGGCATGAGGGTGTCCTTCATAGCCGCCTGGCGGGCGAGCCACCTGGGGTCGCCGGCGCCTGAGTGATGCAGAAAGGTGCGGCCCCCGGCCCGCCAAGGGACGTCCAGGACTGCGGTGGGACGGGACACGCGCCCTCGCCGCCGCCCCCGAATCGTTACCTCATATTCGCCCTAACGTGCCTCTGAGCTTCGCTTTTAACCCGGTGACGAGTGTCAGGCCGCCTGGTCGGTCGTTTTGATGGCCGGATGGCGGGGAGCAGGGCCACGGGTAGTGCCGCGTGGGCGGCCCGGGGAGCGTCCGCAGGGTTGTGGTGCGCTGGCGGGAGTGCCCATCTCCGCGTGAGCCGCAGGTCACAAACAGCGGGCCGGCTCCCCCAGCAGCTCAGGCCAGATGTCGTAGTTGTAGTTGATCGTCAATAAAGAATATGCCGACTATCGGCATAAATCGCGGTGGGGTTCGGCTGATCGACCCGGTCCGCGGCGTCGGCCGGTCGAGGCGCGGCTCCAGAGCGGAATCATCACACGTCCGTGATGCGGATTCCCGCGTGTGCCTTGTAACGGCGGTTGATCGCGATCAGGTTTGCGGTCAGCGCTTCAACCTGGTGGGCGTTGCGCAGCCGCCCGCCGTACACGCCGCGCATGCCCGGCACCGCATCGGCCAGGGCGCGCACGATGTCGGTGGCCTCGCGGTCGTCGCCGAGCACGAGCACGTCGATGCCCAGCTCGGGGATTGACAGGTTGGTCAGGTGCACGGCCGATACATGGTGGAAGGCGGCCGTCACCCGGGACTCCGGCAGCAGTTTCTCCGCCTGCTGCGCGGCGCTGCCCTCCTTGACCGGCAGCGCGAACGAACCCTGCTTGTCGAAGCCGAGCGGGTTCACGCAATCGATGACGATCTTGCCGACGAGTTGGTCCCGCAGCGATGCCAGCAGCTCACCGTGGCCCTCCCATGGCACCGCGACGAGCACGACGTCTGCGGCGGCGGCCGTGCCCCGGTTGTCCATGCCGGTCACGCCGTCGCCCAGCTCGGCGGCCGTCGCCCCGGCGCGCTCGGCGCTCCGCGAGCCGATGATCACCTTGATGCCGGCCTTGGCCCAGCGCAGTGCGAGGCCCTTGCCCTGCGGGCCGGTGCCGCCGAGCACCCCCACCGTCAGGCTTGTCACGTCGATCAACGTTCCTCCTGTGTCGAACTGGTCGCTTCGCATATCTGCCGGATGTTGTCTTGCCTTCGTCGCGCCCTCGGTCTGGCTCGTACCTCGCTGGCGCGGTCCTCGGTCCAGTCGGCATCCGCTTCTTCGGACCACCGTGTGATCGCGTGGTCGAACGGAAGAGTGAACTTTCCAAGTCCGATCTGGGCCGCAATGGCCAGATCGTCTTCGGTGTCCACGTCGCACCGCAGTGACGCCAGCGACCCGCCGACGCGCACGGCGCCGGTGGCGGCGTGCGCGTCGGCGGATCTGGGGCCGAAGCTCGGATGGAGCGGCTCCCCGGGTGCGGCCAGCAGCAGCGTGGTGCCGGTGCCCGGCCGGTCCGCGCAGTACGCGCGCCGCCCGGCGGCCTCCTCGATCGCCGCGGACAGGTCGGCCGGGCGCAGCGCGGGCAGGTCGGCCTGCAGCGCGCCGACCGTGCTCCCCGGCGTGCGCAGGTACGCCGCGCCGAACCTCAGCGCCGCGTTCAAGCCGGGCAGGCCGCGCTCATCGACGCACTCCACGCCGGTGCCGGCCAGCGCTGCCGGGATCCGTTCGTCCTCGCAGATCACCAGGACCCGCCGCACCCCGCCGGCCTGCGCGGCCGCCGTCACGGTGTCCAGCAGCAGCGTCAGCACGAGGCCGGCGTGCTTGTGCGCCGGCACGGTGCCACGCAACCGCGACTTGGCCCGGTCCAGGTTCTTGATCGGGACGACCAGGTCCACTCCACGCTCCACTCGACTCCTCGATTCGGATACTCGTGGGGTTGCGGCTTAGCCGCTGATCAGCGGTAGCAGGTTCGGCCGCCATACGCCGTCGTGCTCACGGCCTGTCGCCAGGCGCTCCTCGTCGACCTCGCCGTAGGTGGTCGTTCGTTGGCGAGCGGGGCGACCGGCGGCGTGCGCCAGGGCCTCGAGGTCGGCGATCGTCTTGTAGCTGCCGTTCTCAGAGCCCGCCATGCGGCTGATGGTCTCCTCCATCAGCGTGCCGCCCAGGTCGTTCACGCCGCCGCGGAGCACGTCGAGCACCCCCGCCGGGCCCAGCTTCACCCAGCTCGTCTGGATGTTCGGGATCCGGCCGTGCAGCAGCAGCCGGGCCAGGGCGTGCACGGCCCGGTTCTCCAGGTGCGTGGGGCCGGGGCGGGCGATGCCGGCCAGGTACAGCGGTGCGTTCGTGTGGACGAACGGCAGCAGCACGAACTCGGTGAACCCGCCTGTTCGTGCCTGGATGTCCCTGATCAGCTTGATGTGGGCCACCCAGTGCGCCGGGTTGTCGACGTGGCCGTACATCATTGTCGACGTTGTCGGGATGCCCAGCTCGTGGGCCGTGGTCACGACCTCGATCCAGGACGCCGTCGGAAGCTTGCCCTTGGTCAGGATCCAGCGGACGTCGTCGTCGAGGATCTCGGCCGCGGTGCCGGGCAGGGAGTCCACTCCGGACTCCCTGGCGGCGCTCAGCCAGTCGCGAATGGACAGGTTGGTCCGCGATGCGCCGTTCACTACCTCCATCGGCGAGAAGGCATGCACATGCAGGCCCGGCGCGCGCCGCTTCACCTCGGCGGCGATGTCGAAGTACGCCGTGCCGGGCAGGTCGGGGTGGATGCCGCCCTGCATGCACACCTCGGTCGCGCCGACCGACCACGCCTGCTCCGCTCGCTGACCGACCTGCTCCAGCGACAGCGTGTACGCGTCACTGTCGGTGCGCCGCTGCGCGAACGCGCAGAACCGGCAGCCGGTGTAGCAGACGTTGGTGAAGTTGATGTTCCGCGTGACCACATAGGTCACCTCGTCGCCGACCGCGTCCTGGCGGACGTCGTCGGCCAGCGCGGCGAGCGCCGAGATTTCCGGGCCTTCGCCGGCGGACAACAACATCAGACTGTCCCCATCAGACAGCCCACTCGGGTCGGACTCGGCGCGCAGCAGCGCCGTGGAGAACTCCCGGCGAAGCCCACCGGCCGGGCGGGACGACCTCGCGGCAGGCATCGCGGCCACCTGAGTCCGCAGTGTCTCCCAGTCCCCGTACACGGAGTCGAAGTCGTCGCGGCGGTCCAACGTGCGGCCCTCGGTGTCGATCGACACGTGCAGGTCGGTCCGCCCGGACGAGATCAGCGTGACCTCCGGTTCCTGCCACGGCCGTCCGATAAGCCGGCTGTCCGGCGCGGCCAGGCCCGTCGCCGGGTCGGCGAGAGCGGCGACATGCCCGGCGACTCGCGGATCCAGCCACGGCTCCCCGCGCAGCACGTACTCCGGGTAGATCGGCAGCCGCTCCGCCAGCGAGAACCCCGCCGCCTGCGTGTGCTGGACCAGCGTCTCCTCGCGTGGCCACGGCCGCTCGGGGTTGACATGGTCGGGGGTCAGCGGCGACACCCCGCCCCAGTCGTCGATCCCGGCCCGCAGCAGCAGCTCGAACTCGCCGGCGATCAGGTTCGGCGGCGCCTGGATGCGCATCTTCGGTCCCAGCACCAGGCGGGCGACCGCGACCGTCGCGGCGAGTTCCTCAAGCGTGGCGTCGGCCATGCCGGCCATCGCGGTGTCCGGCTTGGCTCGGAAGTTCTGCACGATGACTTCCTGGATGCCGCCGTACTGCCGGGCGACCTTGCGGATCGCGAACAGCGAGTCCACCCGCTCGGCGAGGGTCTCGCCGATGCCGATCAGGATCCCGGTGGTGAACGGCACCGAGCTACGCCCGGCGTCCTGAAGCACCCGCAGCCGGACGGCAGGCTCCTTGTCCGGCGAGCCGTAGTGCGGCCCGCCCTGCTGCGACCACAGCCGGGTCGCGGTCGTCTCCAGCATCATGCCCATCGACGCTGACACCGGCTTGAGCCGCTGGAAATCGGTCCAGGTCAGTACACCCGGGTTCAGGTGTGGCAGCGCCCCCGTCTCCTCTAGCACCTTGATCGACATCGCTCGCACGTAGGAGAGCGTGTCCGGGTAGCCGGCCTCCTCAAGCCACTCGCGTGCCGCGCTCCATCTGTCCTCCGGCCGGTCCCCGAGGGTGAACAGGACCTCCTTGACCCCCAGCTCGGCGCCACGCCGGACGATGTCGAGCACCTCGTCCTCGCTGAGGAAAGCCGCCGGCACTCGTCCCGGGACGGTGGCGAACGTGCAGTAGTGGCAACGGTCCCGGCAGAGCCTGGTCAGCGGGACGAACACGCTGCGGGAGTAGGTGATCACGCCCGGTCGGCCCGCCTCAAGGAGCCCCGCGTCGCGCACCCGGGACGCGGCGGCCAGCAACTCCTCCAACTGCGCACCGCGGGCGTGCAGCAGCGTCTCGGCCTCGGTCCGATCGAGGGCGACCCCGTCCCCGGCTCGACGCAACGCCCGGCGGACGGCCGATTCGCCGGGCACGAAACCGTGGCTCACCGATATCCCTCCTGCTCATGGGCAGTCGGCGCTGGCGCGTACCAGGCCGATGTGGTGACCGGGTCCGTGCGGGTCTTTCCCGCAGTGGCCATATGGCCGAGGCGGTGAGCCCGCAGATGAGTGATGTCCTTGGCGGTGAATAAGCTCATGGATCTCTCCGATGAAAAGTCGTGCACGGGCCTTGACTGGGCTCGTCCGTCGAGCGTCACGTCTATGGATGTGCCGAAATCCGCTCGGAGCCGGCGGATCCGACGGCGCTGGTAGCCGTGACAGATCCGCGTGGCGGCGTCCGCTGCGAAGAAGTGCCGATGGCAACGTCGAAACTCCGGGTTCAACGACCAAGCCTGCGCGTGCCGGGGCCGATTCCGGGTCCAGGCCTCGTCGAGGAGGCCGAGGTGGACCTTCTGCCGCAGCACACGCCGGACCGCCCGGTCGGCGCGGTCAGCCCGCTGTTGTCCGGGCCGGGGAACCAGCCGACCGGGGTCTGACGCTCCAGGCCGTTTTTGCGCCCGATCGCGACAAGTCCCGGGGCGTTCATGCCCACTCTTGCCCTTGCGACCGATCCGGGCGCCGACCGATTCGTTCAGCCGCTCGACCGGCCGCCGGGCTGACGCGAGCGCCGGCGGGGCGTTGAAACTCGCGCGATCTCCTCAGTGAGGGTCCACGGGCTTTCACACCTTGCGGCTCGACCGAGCCCCGTCCAACCCCCAAGAGATGATCTTGCTGGGCGTGATCGTGATGATCTCCCGCGAGAAGTACGGAACCGGCGGCTCGTGGTCCGTCAGAGCCACCGCCGAACCCCGGATCTCGATGCCGCGCACCACCCACGGGTCCACCGAGGCCAGGTCGTCCACGACGAACGACACGGTGCTGCCCTGCTGGACGTTCCTGAACTTCTTGGACACCCCCAGCGCGTGCCCGCCGATGGTGATCGTGCCCGAGGCGGCGTCCACGAAGAACCCCACGGGGTTGTTCTGCACCTGGCCGGCGGGAGAGACGGTGGCCAGACGGCCGAGATGCTGTCCGGCCAGATAGTCGAGTTCTGCCTGTGTGAAGACCATGCGGCCAGTATGTAACCTTGACGCCGACGTCAATCAAACCAGGCCGCCGGCCGGCCACCTCAGCGGGTCGTCGCGGGTGACCAAACGACGTGGGTCGTTTCGGGGCGAAGTGCGGATCACGGCTGCCGGCCCAGGAGCGAGGGCGACGCCGACGCCCTCGGCCAGCAGGACCCGCCGTATCTGCGAGCGCGTCACCTCATCTGCCGAGGGCGCGAGCGGCCTCGGCAGATGAGGTGATCCCTGCGGCCAAGTGCTGGTGGATCTACCGGATGCTCGCGATGAACCGGCCGGGGGCGGGGCTGTCAGCGGCGATGGCGTATCGGCGCGCGGGTGTCCGTTTTGCCTGGTCCTGTCAGGCCCAGGCAGGGCAGGCCGGGGTGGAGCGGAGCTCTGGATGGTCTTGGGCAGGTGCCGCAGGATGGACATCGTTCGCCAGCGAACACCGCACCAACCACATCAGATCAGGAGTTTCTGCCGTGTCGAACACGCTCACCATCATGGCCGGCTTCGTCGCCAAGCCCGGTCAGGAGCAGCGGCTCCGGGACAAGCTGGACGCGATGATCGCACCGTCCCTGGCCGAGGAGGGGTGCCTGAGCTACCAGCCCTATGCCGACCCGAACCGTTCCGACCGGATGATCATCGTTGAGGAGTGGATCGACTGCGCCGCACTGGACCACCACTTCTCGCTGCCGCACTTCAAGCACGTCGCCCAGGTCTTGGACGAGATCCTCACCGTATCCTCACCGTGCCAAGCCATCGGCCCAGTGCCTTGCTCGACGGCGGAGAGCAGGGATCTCTCCTGGGCGTCGGTCAGGTCCTCGGTGGTCAGCGCGTTGTTCCAGCCGAGCACGATGAGGGCGTAGCCGGTGAGATCGGCGTCGAGCGCGAAGATGTCACTCGTCTCGGTGACGACGAAACCGAGATCGTCGAGCAGTCCGCGCGCCTATGCGCCGACTTCGGCCGGCCGATGTCGCGGCCGGCCGCCGAACAGGCCCGATACCGGGGTCATTCGGAAACCTCTGCTGGCGGGGCCATGCGTTCGCCGGGGAGTCCCCGGTAGAACGTGCCATCGGCGCAGGAGGTGATCTCCATCTGTAGCCCCCACGGGGTCGTGAAGTAGAACCATCGCTGCCCGAAGACGGCCCAGTACTCCCGAAGCTACGACGAGGGGCAAAGTAACCGAGTGGTAGATATCAATTCCAGTGCGTAATCATCACGGGTGCGGCGTACCTGCCGGTAGGGGGCGCCTACGCCGTCGGGGATCAGCGATCACAGGAAGGCGCGCGGGTGCAGACTGAGTGGGACCCGGACGAGCTGATCGACGCCTGGACGCTGGTAGACAGCGACTGGGAACTGGTGGGCAACAAGAGCGGCACGACCCGTCTGGGGTTCGTTATCTTGAGCCCTCAAGGCTCCGTCTATGACGTGTATGACCTGCGCTAACTCCTTCCCGATCAACGTGGTGGATGCGATTACCTTCCGCTGTCCAGCACGGAAGCGGGAGATGCGATGCGCGTACAGCGAGTACTCATGCCGGACTCGGAGGCGGAGTCCTGGACTCTGCTCGGCAACGAACACGTCCCGGTCGAGCCGGTCGAGCAGTTCCTGGCCTACCTGACCTCGATCGAGAAGTCGCCGAACACCGTCAAGGCCTACGCTCACGATCTGAAGGACTGGTTCGTCTACCTGACCGGCCACGACCTCGACTGGAAGACCGCCACGCTGGAAGACGTGGCAGGGTTCGTGGCCTGGCTGCGGCTGTCGCCCGAGGCCCGCCATGGCAAGGTCACCGTGCTGCCCACGGTTGACCACCACTGCTCGGCGGCGAGCGTGAACCGCAAGCTGGCGGCCCTGACCTCCTTCTGCGAGTTCCACGCCCGGCACGGCGTCGAGCTGGCCGGTCTTCTGATCACCAACCTCCCCTCAGGGCATCGCCGCGGATCGGCAGCGACCTCCTACAAGCCGTTCCTGCACCACGTCACCAAGCACATGGCCCAGCGGAGGCGAACCATCAAGCTGAGGTCCTCGCGGCCGCGGCCGCACGTGCTGGCCGCTGCCGAGGCCCAGGCCATCCTGGATGCCTGCGATCATCTGCGGGATCGCCTGGTCTTCGGGGTTCTGCTGGACTGCGGCGTTCGTATCGGCGAGGCCCTGGGCCTGCGGCACGAGGACATGGACATCGCCGGCCGCGCCGTGACCGTCACACCGCGCTTCAACGACAATCGTGCCCGCGCCAAGGGTGATCGTGCTCGAACGATCCCGGCCAGCGCCGAGCTGATGCGGCTCTATGCCGGCTATCTCAACGATGAGTACGGCGCCTTGGACTCCGACTACGTCTTCGTTAACCTCTGGGCCGAACCGCATGGGCGGCCGCTCACCTACGCGGCCGTCTATGACCTGGTCATACGGCTGCGCCGCCGGACCGGCATCGACTTCGAGCCCCACCAATTCCGGCACACCTACGCCACCTGGCTCCTGCGTCGGGGCGCCGGCATGGAGAGCGTGAAGGAACTGCTCGGACACGCCTCGATCACCACGACGATCGACACATATGGCCACCTCACCGTCGAGGACGCCCGTCGGACCTTGGAGAGCGCGGGCTGGTTCACCGGGCGGGAGGTTCAGCTGTGACTCTCGCCGAGATGGATCCGGCTAGGCGCGGATTGCTGGAGAAGCTGATGGCCGCGGTTCGGCCCGAGTTCCGCGTCGACATCCTGTTCCCGGCCCCCGACGACCCGGTCCTGGGCTGGAAGTTCTGCGCCGTGCCCGGTTGCGACCGCCCCGCGAGTGATTACGAGTTGTGCAAGGGCCACGGCAATCGCTGGCGGAAGCTGTCCGACCGGCCCGACCGGGCCAGCTTCGTCACCAACCCCGGGCCGCCCCTACGAGGCCGCAGCGAGCCCGGCCGGTGCACCGTTGCCGGCTGTCGCTACTGCGGCGCGGGCAAGGGCTTGTGCACCCGGCACCGCGACCGATGGCAGCGCTCCGGCCATCCCGACCCCGCCGCCTGGGCGGCCGCCGCCCCCGCCGTTGAACCGGCAGGGCAGGCGGAATGCCGGTTGTCGTTCTGCTCGCTCTGGTCGGAAAGCAGCCTGGGGCTATGCAAGTCGCACCGCACCCGCCGCAAGGACCTCGCGTCGCTCGACATTGAGGAGTTCATCGCCGAGTGCGAACGCCACGGCAAGGCCTTCATCGACTTCCGCGGGCTGTCTCCTCAGCTGAAGCTCGAACTGCAATACGCCGTCCAGACCCGGCACGACGAGCAGACGGTCACCCTGCCCCTCCACGTCGCGAGCTGGACGATCAACCGCGCCCGCGAGTGCGGTGTCGCCTCACTGCTGGAACGCACCGAACAGGAGTGGCGGCAAATGGGCCTCGCTCGCCGCCGGAAGCCGGGCTGGGAGAAGTTGCGGAACCGGAGCGAAACGTTCTTGATCTATGCCCGCGACGCCGTCGAGACGCTCCATGACGGCAGCGGCTGGGAAGTGGAGTATCCCCGCGATGTCTGGCACGTGGCCAAGCTGAGCGGGCTCAAGCAGAGCGCGGGCGGCGCGCGTTCCGGAATCCGGCTGCGCTTCGACCGCATCACCCAGCCGTGGTTGCGCGAGCTCGGGAAACGGTGGGTCCGCTACCGGCTGATCTCCGGGCTCTCCATTCCGACCGCGGTGTCCGATGTTCAGGCGCTGACCCGCTTCAGCGAGTTCCTCACCGCCGCAGCCTCCACAGCCAACGGGCTGGCCGACATCGACCGTCCGCTGCTGGAGCGGTATCTCGCCTGGCTGACCGACCTGCCCGGCGGCGTCAGCGCCAACGAGAGCCGTGTGGGCGGACTCCACCTGTTCTTCCAGGCCATCCGGCAACACCGCTGGGATGACACCCTGCCCACCACCGCGGCGTTCTTCACCGGCGACGTCTCCCGGCGCCGCCTGCCCATCACCCGCCATCTGGCCGAGCACGTGATGGCCCAGGTGGAACAGCCTGCCAACCTGGATCGCTGGCCCTACCCGGAAGGCCGCTTGGCCACCATCATCCTCATCCGGTGCGGGCTGCGCCTGGCCGCCGCGTGCACCCTGCCCTTCGACTGCCTGCTTCACGACGGGCAAGGCGCCCCCTACCTGCGCTACGTCAACACCAAGATGGAGCGTGAGGCCGCCGTCCCCATCGACGAGGAACTCGAGACGGAGATCCGCGCTCAGCAGCGGCGAGTCCTGGAACGCTGGCCCGGCGGAAACCCGCACCTGTTCCCCCGTCTCACAGGCAACGCCAGCGGACAGCGACCGATGAGCTCTGACGCCTACCGCGGCCAGCTCAACCGCTGGCTGGAAAGCTGCAACGTCCGCGACGAGCACGGCAGACCGGTTCACCTGACTCCGCACCAGTGGCGGCACACCTTCGCCACCCGGCTGATCAACTGCGACGTTCCGCAGGAAGTCATCCGGGTGCTCCTCGACCACGATTCCATGCAGATGACGGCCCACTACGCCAAGATCACCGACCAGACCGTCCGGCGCCGCTGGGAGCAGGCGACCAAGGTCAACATCAGGGGTGAGCGAGTGGCACTCGATCCCGACGGGCCACTCGCCCAGGCGCAATGGGCCAAGACCCGGTTCGCCATGGCGACCCAGACCCTGCCCAACGGCTACTGCGGGCTGCCCGTTCAAAAGAGCTGTCCGCACGCCAATGCGTGCCTGACCTGCCCGGTCTTCATCACCGGCCCAGAGTTCATGCCCGAACTCCGCGAGCAACGCCACCGCACGCTCACGCTCATCGAGGTGTCCAACGGCAAAGGCCAGACCCGGGTCGCGGAGATGAACCAGCAAGTGCTCACCAACCTGGACCGCATGATCGGCGAGATCGAGAAGGACGAGGCCAAAGAAGCCGATGCGAGCTGATAACACCCATCACGTCGTCGCCGCGGCCCGGCGCCGAGCCGATCAGACCCGTCAGCGGGCCATCGCCGCTCTGCGCCGCATGGACGCCGCCGGTCAGCGCGTCACTTTCGATGCCGTCGCCCGGCAGGCCAACGTGTCTCGATCATGGCTCTACACCCAAGATGACCTGCGCGCCGAGATCGAGCATCTCCGCCAGCGGCACCCGAGCCCGTCCTCGCCGCCTCCGCCGCAGCGTCAGCGCGCCTCCGATCCGTCATTGCTACGCCGGCTCGAAGCCTCCACAGCTCGTATTCGCCACTTGGAAGCCGATAACCAGCAACTCCGTGACGCGCTCGCCAGAGCCCTTGGCGAGCGCCGCGCCGCCGAGATCCTCGGGCAGGTCACTGATCGCGACACGCCGAAGCGTGTTTCCTCCAAACTCACCGGACCCTGCTGACAGCCAACTCCATGAGCTCGTCGACGACACTGTCCACACCGGATTGCCCCAGGTCAGAAGCATGATCGAAAAGCGGGCTCAAGATAAGGTTCGCGCTGCTGCTGAAGTTCTACGAGATCGAGGGCCGCTTCCCCGCCTACCCCGAAGAGGTTCCGCCGGCTGCGGTCAACTATGTCGCCTCGCTGGTGAAGGTGGACTCGGTCCTGTTCGCCAAGTACTCCTGGCGGGACCGGGCGATCAAGTACCACCGGTCGCAGATCCGCCAGGCGTTCGGTACCCGGCCGGCGAGCGAGAAGGATGAGGGGCGATGGGCGCGCTGGCTGGCCGCAGAGGTGTGCCCAGTCGAGACTGACTCCGGCCGCTTGGCGGCGGCGCTGCCGCAGCGAGAAGATCGAGCCGCCCAGTGACGGCCAGATCGAGCGGGTGGTCGCCTCGGCGGGGCGCCGGTCCGAAGAAGCTTTCGCCGAGCAGATCATGCATCGCCTCGGGCCGATGGTGTGTAGCCGGTTGGAAGAGCTGCTGGCCCAGCCGGGCTTGCTGGCGCAGCTCAAGGCCGACCCGGGGGCGTTGGGGCTGGACACGCTGCTGAAGGAGATCGGCAAGCTGGCCACAGTGCGCGCTTTGGGCCTGGGCCAGGAGCTCTTCGCCGATGTCTCCGATCGCATCGTGGCAGCTTGGCGGGCGCGGGCGGCCCGGATGTATCCTTCGGATTTCGCCGCCTGTGATGAACCGGTGCGGTACGCGCTGTTGGCCGCGTTGTGCTGGACGCAGCAGGCCGAGTTGGTCGACGCCTTGGTGGAGTTGCTGATTGGGCTGATCCACCGGATCAACGCTCGGGCTGAGAAGCGGGTGGGGAAGGAGCTGATCGGTCAGCTGACGCCGGTGCCGGGCAAGCGCGAGATCTTCTCGCGGATGGTGAATGCGGCCTTGGAGCGCCCCGACGGCACCGTCCGGGCTGTGGTCTTCCCCGCGGTGCCAGGTGGTGAGAGGACGCTCAAGGAACTGGCCATGGAGCTGATGGCCACCGAGAAGATCATCGCTGATCGGGTGCGCTACCAGCTACGCGGATCGTATTCGCACCACTATCGGCGGATGCTGGCCCCGTTGCTGGGCGCGCTGGTCTTCCGGTGCAACAACCGCTTACCGGCCGGTGATGGACGCCATTGACCTGCTGGCCCGCTACACCGACGCGCCCAGCGACGAACGGCTGTACCCGGCTGGCGAGAACGTGCCGATCGAGGGCGTGGTGCCCAAGGCCTGAACCGAAGCGATCACCGACACCTCCAGCGGCCGCATCGAGCGCATCCCTTACAAGTTGTGCGTGCTGATCGCCCTGCGCGAAGCGCTGCGCCGCCGGGAGGTCTACGTCGAAGGCGCCGACCGCTGGCGTAACCCAGATGAGGACCTGCCCGGCGACTTCGACGACAACCGCGACGTGCACTACGCCGCCCTGGCCAAACCGATGGATCCGGCCGCGTTCGTCGCCGACCTCAAGACACGGATGATGGCCGCGCTGGACCGGCTGGATGCCGCACTGACCGAAGGCAGCACAGGCGGGGTGCGCTTCATCACCCGAAGCGGCCAGCCGTGGATCAGCGTGCCCAGGCTCGACAAGCAGCCCGAACCGAAGAACCTGGCCGCGCTCAAGGCCGAGGTACAGCGCCGCTGGGGCACCATCGACCTACTCGACATCCTCAAAGACACCGCGTTCCTGATCAGCTTCACCGACGAGTTCTCCTCGGTGGCCAGCCGCGAGGCGCTGGACAAGGCCACCTTGCGGCGGTGGCTGCTGCTGTGCCCGTTCGCCCTGGGCACCAACATGGGCATCCGGCAGATGGCCGCCACCGGCGAACACGGCGAGGACGAGGCCGCCCTGCGCCGCGTGCGTGCGAGTCACATCACCCGCGACAACCTGCGCGCGGCCATCGCGCGCGTGGTCAACGAGACCCTGGCCGCGCGGGATGCGGCCTGGTGGGGCGAGGCGACCACCACCGCCTCGGACTCCAAGCGGTTCGGCTCGTGGGAGTCCAACCTGATGACCGAGTTCCACGCCCGCTACGGCGGCTACGGCGTGATGATCTACTGGCACGTCGACAAAGGCCGCGCTTGCATCTACTCCCAGCTCAAGTCGTGTTCGTCGTCGGAGGTGGCGGCGATGATCGAGGGACTGCTGCGGCACTGCACCGACGCTTTGGTGCAGGCCAACTACACCGACATCCACGGTGCTTCGACCGTCGGATTCGCCTTCACTGAACTGCTGGGGTTCCGCCTGCTGCCCCGGCTTAAGACCATCGGCTCCATCCGGCTTTACGTGCCTGAGGCCGGCCCGAACGCGTGGCAACGCCTGGAGCGGGTGCTCAAGCAGCGGCCCATCGACTGGGATCTCATCAGCCGCCACTACGACCAAATGATCAAATACGCGACCGCGCTGCGCCTGGGCACCGCCGAGGCCGAGCAGGTACTGCGCCGCTTCACCAAGGGCGGCCCCAAGCAGCCGGTATACCTTGCCATGGAGGAGCTGGGCCGGGTAGTACGCACCATCTTCGTATTAGTTACCTGGCCAGCGAAGATCTGCGCCGGGAGATCAACAGCGGCCTGCAGGTGGTGGAGAACTGGAACGGCGCCAACGACAAGATCTTCTACGGCAAGGAAGGCGTGCTCACCGGCCCCGACCGCGAGCACGCCGAGGTCTCCATGCTGGCGCTGCACCTGCTACGGTCCTCGCTGGTCTACGTCAACACCCTGCTGCTCCAGGCGGTGCTCGCCGACCCCGCCTGGGCCAAAAGGCTTACTACTGAAGACCGGCGCGGCCTATCCCCGCTGTTCTGGACGCACATCAACCCCTACGGCCGCTTCCACCTCGACATGACCAAGCGGCCTGGACCTATCCGGCGTCGCCTGAACACGCCTCCTGGCCGTCGTCGCTGCCCCCATCATCGTTATCTGGCCTTAAGCGATCTGGCTGGCCAGCGACTTGGGATCCCGGCAGCAATGGCAGAAATTCGACGAAGTCGGCTTTGACCTGCGGTTTCTTCATAGCGGGCCGGACGATCCATACTGAATCCTCCCCCTGTACACGCAGGTCAGGCCTTCTTCGCTGAATTTACGGCTGGAACTACGAGAACCCCAGTTCGCGACACACCTGTGGGCCTGCCGGACATGACCTAGTGCCGGCGTCAAGCAACCTTTTCCCTGTAATCGTCGGGGGTGTCAGCTCGTGCTAAGTGGTGCATTTTCCTCGGCATCGAGCTGGTGGTCCGCCCAGACGTAGCTTTCGGGAAGCAGGTCGAGGATGGAGACGGTGCGGAGTCTGTCACTTGTGCCGACGATGACCTTGAGGGCTGGGAAGTAGTCGAGAAGGACCTGGCGGCAGCGGCCGCATGGGGGCACAACGCCGCGGTCGCGGTCGCCCACGGCAACGATGGTGTCCAGGTCGTAGGCGCCCTGCGCGGCAGCCGTGCCGATGAGGACCAGCTCCGCGCAGGGACCGCCGGTGAAGTGATAGGCGTTCACCGCCGTGACGATCCGGCCGTCGTGGTTGCGGGCCGCGGCCGCCATGGTGTGGTTGTCGCCCCGGCAGCGTGTGGCCGCGACATGCGCCGCAGCCTGGATCAGTTCATGGTCGACGCGGTTGATCTGTGTGGTCATCTTCTCTGCCTTCATGTGGTGTCAGGCGGCGTTGGCCCGGGCGACGATGGTGCGGAGCCAAAGGTCGGCGGTGTGCTTGTTCCTCCAGATGACGTAGCGGCGGATCATGCTGCCCTGGGCCGTGTGGCTGGGGTGGTCGGTGCCGTCGAGAGCGAAGTACCGCAGGGCGGTGAACTGGGCCTCGATACGATTGAGCCAGGAACTGTTGGTGGGGGTGTAGGCGATCTCGACGTTGTTCGCCTCGACCCGGCGGCACCGCTTGGCGGTCAGGTGCGGCGAGTAGTTGTCACAGACGATGGCGATGCGCACGTCAGCTGGGTAGAGAGTTCGCAGGTAGCGGCAGAACTCCAGGGACTTGGAGCGGTTCTTGGTCTTCTTGATGTGGCCGTAGAGCTTGTCCTTGGCCAGCTCGTAGGCGGCCATCAGGTGCCGCACGCCGTGCGGGCGGGTGTAGGTGGCCTACCTGGGGGCGGGGTTCGCGGTCGGGGTCCTTGTGCGTGCCACCGCGCTCGGCCCACTGCCGGCCGGGGTGGGGCTGGAGGTTGAGCGGGCCGAACTCGTCCATGCAGAAGACGACTTCAGGCTCGCCATCCTCGGGTATGACCTCGCCGTCGGCGATCGCGTAGAGGTGCTCCACACGGGCCTTCTTGGTGGCGTAGTCGGGGTCGCGGGAGGTCTTCCAGGTCTTCACGCGTTGAAACGACACGCCTTCCTGGTGGAGCAGGATGCGAAGGCCCTCGTGGCTGATGTCGTCGACCACCCCCTCGGCGACCAGGAAGTCGGCCAGCTTGGCCAGGCTCCAGGTCGAGAACGGCAGGCCGTGTTCGGCCGGCTTCGACTTCGCGATCTTCTTGATCTCCCGACGCTCGGGCAGCGTGAACGTCTTCGGTCGGCCGCCCCGGTACTTCGGGTACAGGGAGTCGAAGCCATCGGCGTTGAAGTTGTGGATCACATCTCGGACCCTGTCCGCGCTGGTGAACGTCACCTCGGCGATCTTAGCGACATCCATGCTCTGCGCAGACAGCAGCACCATCTGGGCCCGCCGCCAGGTCACCACCGACCCGGTGCCCCGGCGGACAATCCGCAGCAGCCGTTGTCCCTCTTCATCATCGATCTCTCGGACCCGCACGCGTTCAGCCACGTGATCATTCTGACCGCCCGGTGCCGCCCGGTACAGCAACCAGACGATACGTCACAACGGGGCGAACGTTGCCTGATGCGGCACTACGGTGGTTTGTTAAGGCGGGGCGTAGAGGTTGAGGGACCGTCCTGTAGTGACGGCTGTGACCAGGGCTTGTAGCTCAGCGGGCGGGGGCCTGCTCGACCAGCTTCGCCACCAGCGTTGCAGCAGTGCGCAGGGGGTCAGCCAGCCGCGGACGTGGCGGGCGGCCTGGGGCCAGCACAGCGGCACGGGTGGCACTGCGGCGCCGGGGCCCCCTCTCTGCGCCGTCGGCGTCGGCCGGGGTGGGCGGAAGGTGTGGTGGCGGGGCCGGATCGGCGGGCCGGGCATGCCAGCAGAAGGTGAACGCGCAGGCCGCCAGGGCCCAGTGGCGGCGGATCACGGCATCGAAGTCGTCGACGAAAAGCCGGGCTGACCGTTCCCGCGCCTCAGTGTCGATCTCCGCGGATCTGCGGCATCCTGTTGTTCGTCCTCCGCCCGATGCATGATCGTTCAGCGAGGGGTGCCTCATGGCGTTCCACGCCCGCGAGGTCATGATTCTCACCCCGTCATCTCGGGGAGGGGTACGCCGCGGCGTGCGCCGCCCTGGAGCTCGACCCGGGAGGCAGACCAAGTACGCCGGAAAGGGGCCAACCGCAGGTCAGAGGGCATGACGGGTTTCCGAGGGGGCTGACGGAAGATCCGGCCGGCGCCTTTGGTCAGAGATCCTCGACGTAGGCGGCGGCGATGTCGTCGGGTGGGTTGGTATACAGCTTCAGATACCGGTCGCTTGAGTGGCCAAGGCGGCGTTCCAGCTCGGCGCGGTTGTGGCCGGAGGCCTGGGAGAGCAGGTAGGCGAAGGTATGGCGCAGGTCGTGCGGGCGCAGCGTGCCGAGCTGCCGGTCGGCTCCTGCGACCTGAAGGTCGCAGATGGCGCCGATCTGCCCGACGATGGTGTTGATCGAGCGCGGTGACAGTCGTCCGTCGGGCCGGCGCGCGGCGATGGAGCAGGCCGCGAGGAACAGCGCGGTGGAATCGTCGGTGGCGTCGCCGTCGCGTTCGGCTTCGAGGTAGTCGGCCAGCGCGGTGCGGGCATCGCGGCCGAGGAAGACGCTGCGGCTGGTGCGGCCCTTGCCGCGCACCCCGGACGTGCTGCGCCGGGCCAAGCAGGCCAAGCTGACCGGGGTGCGCGGCTCCAGTTGGGCCAGGCCCAGGCCCGCGATCTCGGTGTGGCGCAGTCCGGTGCCGAGCAGGGTCTGCACGATGGCGCGGTCCAGGAGCAGGTACGGCGCCCCGGCCGTGAGCACCTGCTCCTGGACCTCGCCTTCGCCGCCGAGCACGCGGCCCGGGCTGCCGAGCCGGCCGCGCGGGAGAACGGCTGCTGCTCCTTCTCCACTTTCGCCCTCACCATCACCGGCCGGCGTCCGGCCCGCCGGAGGCGTCGATCAGAAGGCGTGCGATGGCCTGGGCCTGGTGGGCCGTCTCGGGGGTGGCGAAAATGCCGGCGGTCGCCAGGGCGCCATTCATGAGGATCGACAGCTGGTCGGCGACGTCCGCGGGCAGGCCCGCCGCCGCCACGAGCTCGCTGAAGTAGTCCGTCACCGCGCCCTTGTGGACACGGATGATGTCGGCGATGCGGTCGGAGACGCTTCCCATCTCACCGAAGGTGTTGATGAAGAAGCAGCCGCGGAATTCCGGCTGGCTGAACGAGTTGTAGAGGTAGTCGAAGACGGCCAGGATGCTATCCACGGGGGTGCTGGCGTGGGAGTCGACGTATCGGATGATGGCCGCGCGGGCATCGATGCTTCGCTGGCGAAGCACCTCGTGCATCAGTTCGTCCTTGGACGCGAAGATCGCGTAGATCCGCTTGAGTGGCACACCCGAAATGTCACGGATGGTGTCCATACCGACCGCGTGCACACCGCGTTCGTTGAAGAGCGCGTCGGCCACCCGCATGATCCTCACTCGATCCGTTTCGTTGCCCAAGCTCGTCACCTCCCTGCGAGGATCGTCGTTCTCTTGCCGTGTGGGCGTCAGGCCGGCGTCGGTGTCGGCTCGGTACCGACGATCTTTACGGGTGGCGCGTTCGAGGGTGGGACGACCGGCCCGGGCGCGGTCTCACAGATCCGGTTCCGTGTTGACGGGCAGCCGGAGCACGAAGCGCACGTCTCCGGTCGGGGTTCCCTCGACGGTCAGGGTGCCGTGATGGGCCTGGGTGATTTCCCGGGCGATCGTCAGTCCGAGCCCCGTTCCCCCGAGGTCACGGCTACGGGAGGTGTCCACCCGGGCGAACAGATCGAAGATCCGGTCCCGGTCGGCCTCGGGCACGCCCCGGCCGTCGTTGGTCACGGTCAGCTCGGCGGTGTCCGCTTCGCGGCGCACCTGCACCAGCACCCGCCGCTCGGCGTGCCGGTGAGCGTTGTCCAACAGGTTGCTGAGCACCCGGCCGATCTGGTCCTCGACGGCGTCGATGGTGACGTGCGGGTCCATGCTGAGCTGGACCCGGTCCCGGTCGCTCCGCCGGGAGATCTCGGCGTCGACCAGCCTCGCCAGATTCACCGACTGCGTTCTCGCTGGCCACGCGGTGTCCAGGTGGGCCAGCAGGAACAGGTCCTCGACGATCGCCTGCAGCCGGTCGAGGTTTCTCAGCGCGCGCTCCAGCACTCCGTCCATGTCGATCTCCTCCGAGTGCAGCCAGGCGTCCTCCAGCTCGGCACGGAGCCCGGCGATGGGCGTGCGCAGCTCATGGGAGGCGTCGGAGGTGAACTGCCGTTCCCGCTGGAGCGCCCGCTCCAGCCGTTCTTCCATGTCGTCCAGGCTGCATCTCAGACCGTCCACCCTTCGGGCGCAGTCGCCGGAAGGAGAGGGTTCGAGCTGAACGATCTGGTCGATGAACGGCGCCAAGGGCTGGCATTGCGACATGACAGCTTCCCTTTCTGGCAAGAAACGGGAGATTTGTCCCGTTATCACACGGTATGAGAACGATGGTTCTCAAACAAGATGTGATACCAGTATTTAGGTAAAGCTCCGGCATGGCCCTCCGCTCCCGTGAACCGGTCGGTCTCGGCCACAGTGCTCTCCTGAAGGGCTGAGGGGATCCCTGACGGCCGTATTAGGTATCCAAGATCGAAGCTAACGTCCTGCTACGACCTTGCTGTGACGCTGACCTGCGGGAACGGCTCATATGGCGGCGTCCGCGGCACCGCGGGCCCGCTCGGCGCGGGCGATGCGCTCGAGGTCGGCGCGGGCGGCGTTCTCCCGCTCCTCGGCCAGCTTTTGGGCGCGCCGGGCCTCGCGCATCGCGCGTTCGGCGGTGATCCGCCCCTGCTCGGCCCGCTCAGCAGCCACTTCGCCGCCTTCACGTTCGTCAGCCCGATCCTGCAGACCATCGCAGGAATCGACAGCGGCCTGATCGGGCCGCTCCTGCTGACCTTCGGCATCGCCGGGATCATCGGCAACTTCATCGTCGGAAGCCTGGTGTCACGCAATCTCCGCGGGGCCGTCATCGCCATCAGCCTCCTGCTCGCCGCGATCCTGGCACTCTTCCCGGTCGTCGGCGGCAACGCGATCGGCGGGGTGAGCCTGCTGATCCTGTGGGGGCTGGCCTTCGGAGGTGTGCCGGTGAGCGCGCAGACCTGGATCCTCCGGGCGGCGCCGCAGTCGGCCGAGGCCGCCACCGCGTTGAACACCTCGGTGTTCAACCTGGTCATCGCGCTCGGCGCCCTGTTCGTCCGCTCGACCCCGGCCTGCTCTGCCTGGGTCTGACAGAACCCAGGCAAAACGGACACCCTCGCGCCGATACTGGGGCCATGGATCGTGCACAGCAGCTCAGCGAGTTCCTCAAGATCCGGCGCGCCCGCCCGCACCCGGACCCCGATCCGTGGGCAGCCCTCCAGCGGCGCTAGCCTCGGGCGATCAGCTCAAGGCCCAGGTCACTGACCGTGTAGTTGACCTCGTGGCGATACCGGTGGCCGGTCACCAGGCCGGTGTCGCGCAGGACGGCCAAGTGCTGGGAGACCGCGCCCAGGCTGAGCCCGGTGCGCGCGGCGAGCTGGGTCGTGGTGCTGGGCGAGCTGGTGAAGGCCAGGATCTGGGCCCGGCTGCGGCCGAGCAGCCGGGCGAGCCCGTCCGTGCCGCCCTGCCGCCGTTCCCACAGCGTGCCGACGGCTCGCGCCGGATACACCAGGGCGGGCGCGACCGCCTGACGGCCGGGGAACGGCCGATCGGACGGCGACCGGCCTGGCGGGAGGTGGCCGGGTGGACGGTGGCCGGGCAGGAGGTGGCAGCGGGTCGCGAAGGCGGTCGGGGTCAGGGTGAGGCCGATACCGCCCGGGTCGACGCCGGTCGCGGGCAGGTCGGGGGAGGCCAGGCGGTCGCCCGACCAGCGCAGCGACGGATGCAGGCCCGCGAACATAATCCGGATGCCGTCCTCGGCGAGCTGCCTGGTCCGGTGGGCGATGTCGGCCTCCAGGAGCGCGCGGACACGCGGCCAGTGCGGCTGGACCGCCGCCCGCCACCACGCCAGCACGGCGTCGGCCAGCTCGTCGGCGGCCCGTACCGGCTCCTCGGCCAGGCGGTGCGCGCCCACCGCGTCGAGGTCGGCGCGGACCCGCTCGGCCGGGGTCGCCCGGACGAGGGCGAGCTCTTCCTCGATCTCGGCCAGCGGACAGGGCGGCGGTGGCGTCAGGAACGCCGGGACGCCGCCGGGCAACCCTCGCAGGGGCGCGGCGAGGTCGCGCTCCAGGAGGCGCGCGGTCCTGATCCAGGGCAGGTGGACGGCGTGCGCGCCCGGGTCGGCGACCGCCCGGAATGCGGCCAGACTTTCCCACAGGGGCGAGATGGCGAACCTGACGTTGACGAGGTCATGCATCCCGAACCGCACCGCGCCCATGTATACCCCTCCCCCGCAACTTTTCGCCCAGCCTAAAACACTCGCGGAGACCATGGCGGCGTGAGGATGCTGGACGTCATGATCCCCTCTCGCACCAGCCTGTTCTTCCATGCGGATTTCCGGAGATTTTGGGCGGCCGACTCGGTGAGCCAGGCCGGGGCGGCCGTGACGCTCATCGCGCTGCCGCTCGTGGCGATCGGCCTTCTCGACGCGACGCCGTTCGAGACCGGGCTGCTGGTCATGTTCGAATATCTGGCGTTCCTGGTCATCGGCCTGCCCGCGGGGGCGTGGGTCGATCGCGGCAGCAGCCGGCGGGTGATGATCGCGGGCGTGTTGGGGCGGGCCGTGCTGATGGGGTCGATCCCCATGGCGCACTGGCTGGGCGTTCTGACGCTGCCCCAGCTGTACGGCGTCGCGTTCGGGGTGTCGGTGTGCACGGCCTTCTTCGACGTGGCGTACCAGAGCTACCTTCCACACCTGGTCGACGACGGGCAGCTGGTGGAGGCCAACGTCAAGCTGGAGGCGACCCGCAGCATCGCGCAGGTGGGCGGCCCAGGGGTGGGCGGGGCGCTGGTGGGCGCGCTGACCGCGCCGGCGGCGATCGTGGTGGACGCCGCCGGGTTCCTGGCCGCCGCGCTTTTGCTGACCCGCGTCGGCAGCGCCGGGCAGGGGGACGACACGCGCAAGATTGCCGGCGAGTCGCGACTGGTGCAGGAGATCGCCGAAGGACTGCGGTTCGTGTTCGGCCATCGGACGCTGCGCGCGATCACGCTCACCGCGGCGATCTCGAACCTCTGCGGCACGGTCGGCGCCTCGATGCTGCTCGTGCTGCTCAACAGGGAGCTCGGGCTGTCGCCCTTTCTGTGCGGTCTGGTGTTCGCGGCGGAGGCGGTGGGCGCTTTGGTGGGCAGCCTGCTGACGGCGCGGATGGCCAGCCGGTTGGGGCAAGGGCCGGCGATGTGCCTGTCGGTGGTGGTGAGTGGGGCGCTGTGGCTGCTGGCGGTGCCGATGTACCAGGCCGACTGGCGCTTCGCGGTGGCCGTGGCACTGCAGGGACTGGGCTGGGTCGTCTTCATGACCTTCAAGATCAACTCAGTGGCATTCCGGCAGGGGGTGTGCCCGAAGCCACTGCTGGGCCGAATGACGGCGTCGGTCAGGTTCGTGGTGTGGGGGGCCATGCCGGTGGGTGCCCTGCTCGGCAGCGTGCTGGGGCAGGGGCTGGGCGCCCGCGAGGCCATCTGGGCCGGCGTTGTGGGAGAGCTGTTCGCGGCGCTCCCCATGCTCTTCTCGCCGCTGCGAACCCTGCGCGAGCTGCCCACCGCACTGACGCTCCCCGCACGCTGAAGCTCGGGCCACCTCAGGACCGGGACACCTCGAAGGACAAGCCGCCCTGCGCATGGCGATCGGCACCGGCCTGGTCGAGCCGGACGCCGTTTTCCACGCCGATCGCGGCTTGAGTTACACCAGCGACGCCTTCGGCTGGTTCTACATCAACGTGCAGCTCCGCCGCGCGGCCGGCCGAACCGGTGTCTCGTGGTGCTCACGGCCGACCATGGTATGAGCGCCAAGTCCGACGACGCAGGCTGCCCGCGCGTGGTCTACATCGAGGATGAGGTCCGCCGCATCCTCGGCATCCCCACCCGCCCTAGGGCGGGTCTTCAAAGTGTCATAGCCACATCAGTAGCGAGGCGAGGGTGACCGCGGCCTGGTAGGACTCGGCGGTCTTGTCATAGCGGGTGGCGATGCCACGCCATTGCTTGAGCCGGTTGAAGCAGCGCTCCACGACATTGCGGCGCTTGTACAACTGCTTATCGAAGACCGGTGGGCGTCCGCCCCGCGAACCGCGCCGGGCCCGGTTGCCGACCTGGTCGGCGCGCTCGGGAATGGTGTGGGCGATGCCGCGCCGCCGCAGCCAGGCACGGATCGCCCGCGAGCTGTAGCCCTTGTCGCCGATGAGGTGATCGGGCCGCACGCGGGACCGCCCCATGCCGATCCGCGGCACCCGGACGGCCTGCACCAACTGCGCCAGAGGGGTGCAGTCGTTGACGTTGCCGCCCGTCACCAGCAGCGCGAGCGGGCGGCCCCGCCCGTCGCAGACCAGGTGGATCTTGGAGGTCAGTCCGCCCCGGGAACGTCCAAGCGCCGTCGCGCGCCCCCTTTTCGCGCCCCGGCGGCGTGCTGATGGGCGCGCACGATGGTGGAGTCCACGCATACCAGCCAGTCGACGTCGCCGGCGGCATCGGCTCTGGCCTGGACCGCCTGCAGCATCGCCGTGAAGGTGCCGTCCAGGGCCCAGCGGCGAAACCGGGTGTGCAGCGACCTCCAGGAGCCATAGCGCTCGGGCACATCCCGCCAGGCCACCCCGGCCCGGAACTTCCACACGATCCCATTGAGCACCCGCCGGTCATCGGCCCGGGGCCGGCCCATCCCCGACTTCGGCAGCAACGGCTCTAACGCCTGCCACTCAGCATCGGTCAGCTCATAACGTCGCACCACGACTTACATGTTGCACGACTCCCACCCACTTTGAAGACACGCCCTAGCCCGGATCGGCATCCCCGCACCAGCATGGGCCAGCCCGCGCACCTGGATGAACTGGCTGGCCACCTTCTGGCACGACGCCCAGCCGCACGGCCGCCTGGGCCGCGGCGAGCATTTCAACGGTCCGCACCGCGTTCAGGCCGTCATGCAGTTCGGCCCACGGCCGCATCCTGGCGAGCGTCTGCTCCTGGCCGGCGATGGGTCAGCGACGGATATGGCGGCGGCTGGGTTGCTCCGTTCCGTGAGGAATCACCGTGACTTCGCCGCCGGCGGGCCAGGCAAGGGGAGATTCCTCAGGAGGGTCTCAGCGTAAGCACTCGGTGGCCGACCTCGGCCGATGCCGACCTCGGAGAGTCGGGCCGCTGTCATCCCAGCTGCGATCATCACTGCCGCCCCGAGCGTACCGCGCCTGGCTACAGCACAAACCCGCAGGTCAAAATAGGTGCGTCATCGGAGCCGACCACCATGAGGCCACCGTCGCCCAGGAACTCCTGGTCACAGAAAAGGAGGCGCTCATCGTGCTGGGTGATGCCGCCTACGGCACCGGCCCGGCCCGCCAAGCGCTGCAGGCGGCCCAACGCCACCGGCGCCCGGATCGTCCAGTTCAAAAAGCGGTGCGCCGACTGCCCGCTGCGGGCGCGGTGCACCACCGCAGCGAGCGGGCGCACCCTCAACATCCACCCGCCTCACGACCTGCCGGGCGCCGCTCGACGTCAGGCCGCCACCGATCCGGCCTGGCAGGCCGGCTACCGCCGCCGGCGGCCACCGGTCGAACGCGGCGTGGCCTGGCTGGTCGCCCGGGGCAGCCGCCGCCTGCGCTATCTGGGTGCAATCAAGAACAACCTCTGGCTCCACACCCGCGCCGCTGCCCTGAATCTCCGCACGTTGATCCACCTCGGACTCGCCTGCACCGGCGGGGTTTGGACACTGGAGCCGGTCACCGCCTGACGGCGGGCAGGCATCCGCCCAGCACGGGTCCAAAACAAGATTTTCAGTGATCTTCTAGCTGGCCTCCTCCTCCCCGAACATGTCCCCGGCCGCCAAGTAGCGGTGCGGCTCTGTTCTCGGAAGTGTCGAGCTGGGATTTCACCCCTGCCTCGTACATGTTCTCGGAAGCTTTGGCCGTCTCCGCTTCCGAGAACAGGGGCTTCCCGGAAACCTGGTGATCTGCGCAGACCTGCCTACCTTGGGGCTGGGGACATGTTCGGGGAGGAGGACGCCGACTACGGGGTGCATGATCCCTTGCTGTCGGCGACTCGCAGGCTCAGCGTCGTGCCGTAGTGCTGACGCATGCTCTGGCCGGCAGGCGGGTTCTGGGTACAGACGGTGCGTTCGAGGTGCGAACTGTCGTCGTATCCCTCGGTCACGAGAGGCTGGCTGCTGACGATCGGGAAGCCGAGCTGCAAGGCGGCCTGTTTCGCCTCATTGCCGGTCGTGCCGACGAAGTTCGGCACGACCGGCCAGGTGGTGACGCGGCCGTCGGACGGACAGGGCACCTGCGGGGGCAGGAAACCGAACTCCACCTTCTTCGCCTGGGAGTCCTCGACCTGCGTGCAGACGATCCAGGTACCGGAGTAGGACTCACCGTCGAACAGATGGCCGTCCGGTAGGGCCCTGTAAGCGGTGGTGTAGGTGGGCCAGGAGCGCCCCAGTTCGCCGCTGACGGCGTCGAGCGTCTTTCCTTTGAAGGGGGGCAATGCAGGTGACGGACGTTGCGATCGTGCGCCGCTTTCCCCGCTCGCTCGAGTGGAGGCGTTGTCCTCGCCCCCGCCCGAGCAGGCCGCCAGGCTGAGCACGGGCACTGTCAATAGAGCGAGAACAAGGGGCCTGACTCCCACCATATGCTGCTCCCGAGCGTGATCGACATGACGCGACTTTTGAGAAGGAACGTTATCGGGAGCCAGACCTCCGGCGCAGGCCGAGGCCGACCCCATCCAGCGCCGCCGTCCCCGCTGAAATCAACCCCAACCGGATGACCACACAAGGTCACGCGATCGGCCAGACCCGCAGCGCCTGATCGTCGTCGGGATCGAGCTCGACCCGGTAGCCGGCGGCGCGTAGCGCCTCCTCATACCGCACCAGCCCTTGCGCCGAGATGTCGGCGTCGTCGGCGCGGGCAATGGCGAAGGGCGTCCGGACTGCGGGCGCTGACGCAGGCAGCGGACGGCTTCGGCGGATTCGACGGCCAGTACGAGCCGAGGTCGTCCGCCGGCTACAACAGGAGGGCTGGGAGATTGACCCGGAGGACCTGGCGCAGGTCTCGCCGTACCTGACAGAACAGGTCCGCCGCTTCGGCGAATACTCCACCCACGAACTCGGCGACACCCCCGCCGCCTACGACCCCCGGGCCTGGATGTCGACTTCACCTCGCTACGTGGCGAGGCACCCGCCGCGGCCGGCTACGGCCAGGCCGCCTGAGCGCGGCTTGGGCGCGGAGCCGAATGGGGAGGTCGGTGGTGCGGCGGGGAGCGGGCTCAGCTCGCCTACCGGTAGCGGTCAACGATCGCGGCGCGCAACGCCGGGGCAGATACACCGAGCGCCGATCGTCCGGTACCAGCCGCTCGACTGTCCCCATGCCCGAGGCGACGAGCCACCGTCAATCAGGCCACCGTGTCGTCGTGCTGTCGGCGCACCATCTCGGCGATCCAGGTAGGCGCGAACGGAGATGTGCAGCCCGGGGACGTCGGGTAGTCCTTGAGCACCTGGAGGCGCTCACCGATGTCGATCGCACGGGGGCGGTGCTCGGCGTGCTCGATCCCGATCTGGGCCAGGCAGTTGTTCATCTCCCACTGCAGCCGGTCCTGGGCGTCCTTCATCTCCGCCTCGATGACGTCGAGCAGTCCTGCGAGGTCGAGGCCCTCGGGCTTCTTCGCCACCCGGTCGGCGGTCAGCGCCCAGCCGGCACTCGCGACCACCGGATCTGGGTCGGCGGACCAGGCCAGGCGCAGCTCTTCGGCGTGCGGGTTCTTCTTCACCACGTAGTTCACCAGCCAGTTGTGCACCTTGGGAGGGCACGTCTGGCGCAGCATGGCGTCCAGCTCGTCGCGCCCGAACGCCTTCGGGCGGCAGATCAGCAGCGCCAGCAGCCGCGCCGCGGAGTCGTCCGTCTCCCAGAGCCGGCGCGCGAGTTCCTGCTGCGTCTTCAGCCGCTTGGCGAGCACGCGCAGCTTGCCGAGGTTCACACCGTGATCGTCACCGTGTTTCTCGTTCACCTCGCGTGTCTTGGGGTCGGCGAGCTCGGCCAGCTCGGCCATCACCTCGGCCACCATCGCCCCGGTCGGCATCGTCTTGGCCACCTCAGTGTCCTGTCTCGTCGTGGGGGGCGTAGTGCTGGGTTGCGAACGCGACCGCCGCGGCGATGTCATCGTCGCTGGTGCCCCAGGCGGCCTGGATCGCCTGTCCCCAGGCTTGGCTGCTGCGCACCGCGAGCTCCTTGACGTCCGGTGCGTTCTCCCAGGTCGCCGGGTCGATGCCCTCGCCGCGCAGGTGCAGGTCCAGGCCGAGGAGGGCGAGGTCCCAGCCGGTGCCGATGCCGATGGTGCCGCCGGGGCCGTAGGCGCGCAGCATCTCGTCGACGAACTCGGTGGGGGAAGCGTGCTCCAGCTCGAAGACGGTGTCGCCGTCCTCGCCCTTAGAGAGGCGAACCTCGACCTCGGTGGCCATGCCTTCTCCCATGGTCCAGGTCACCTTGAGCAGGTACGGCTCCTCGCAGCGCAGGATCTCCCCGCCGGCGTTGCCCTCGAGCTGAAAGGTGCCGCCCAGGCGGAGATCACCGCTGACCGGCCCCAGCCATCGGCCGATCCGGTCGGGCTCAGTGCAGGCGCTCCAGACGTCCTCGATCGCGGCGTCGTAGGTACGGCGCAGCAGCACCGAGCGCCCCGCACCCGTGCTGACGGGCTGGTTGCCGATCTCCCGGTGGGCGGCGTTGACCTGGTTGATGACGTCGATCACGTGTCTTCCTTGCTCTTGGTGGGTGGTTTGCCGCCCCCCGACGGCCCGTCTCCGCGCCGTTCACCGCGTTCGCGCTTGCCCCGCGCGAGTTCGGTGCTCAGCGCGTCCAGGCTCTGGTTCCAAAACCGCCGGAAGTGCTCCAGCCAGACGTCGACCTCCTGTAGGGGCTGGGCGTCGACCGCGTAGAGGCGGCGTGTGCCCTCCGCCCGGACGGTCGCGAACCCCGACTCCCGCAGCACGCGGAGGTGCTGCGAGGTGGCCGGCTGGGAGATCCCGAACTCCTCGCGAATGTGGCCGCTCACTGCACCGGCGGTCTGCTCGCCCTCGGCGAGCAGCTCCAATATCCGGCGGCGAACGGGGTCGCCGAGTACGTCGAAGGCGTGCACGGATCCATGATTTCAGCGACGACTTATATAAGTCAAGCCTTAATCTCTGCTGCCGGCCGAGACTGGGGACGCGGCGGACTTGGTTGCGGGCAAGTGCGGTCATCGCCAGAGCTCCTGAGCCCGCGCGATCCCGCGGCCCCACTCGACGGCCCGGCGACGGAAGGGGAGTGCCGCCGATCTGGATCAGCGCGTTGGCCTCGATCAGTGCCTCACGGGCGACCAGGCGCGCCAGCACGCTCTTCATCGCGGGTTGAAAGAACGCGGTGGTCGCACCGGCGAGCGCTCCCAGACCGGTTAGCGTGGTGACCGTGGCGGCGCCGGTCGCCACCAGCGCCGTCGCCGCCGTCTGGGTGAGGGCGTTGACGATCTGACAGGCGATGATGATGGCCGGGCGGGGCAGCCGGTCGGCCAGCACCCCGGCCACCGGGGTCACCGCGAGGAAAGCGAGGGGGTCGACCAGAAGGACGGCGCTGAGGGTGCCCGGCTCCGCCGCCACCGGCGATCGCGGCGAAGGGCAGACCAAGGGGCGCGACCGTCGTGCCCAGGGTCGAGGCCAGACGGGCGGCGGCATGACGGCGGTAGCGCGCATTGGTGCGTAGCAGTTCCGCAGAGCCGGCCAAGCGGCGGGGTATCACATGCTCCTCCAGGGCATCGGTGCCCGGCCCGCCGTACCGTGCGGTGGTGTTGGGCGCGGGGGCCGCCGGATGTCCGGTGCGCCTGTACGGACGGCCGCCCCGAGCGGCGATCGTCGGCGGGGGCGGCGTCGAGCGCCGTCATCACGGCTCCCGCGTGGCGCGGATCAGACGGCAGGAGGTCGGGTCGGTCTCGCTGTCGATGCGATCGAGGGAGGTGACGGTGAAGCCGTGCTCGGCCAGTAGCCACCTCCACAGGGCGGACGCGAGAACCCAGCGGTGCACCGTGTCGGGTTCTTGGCCGGTGATCTGCAGCCGCTGCGGCGACGGCTCCACCGCCTGTGACGGTCCTTCGTCCAGATAGTTGGTGTGCAGCACGGAGGCGGCCAGCAGACCACCCGGCCGCGACGCCGCGAAGACACCCGGCAGCAGCAGTGACGGCGGGGTGAAGCAGACCGCTCCGTGGACGCTGATGATCACATCGAACTCCTCGGCGTGCCGTAGGTAGTCGACGGCGTCGGCCTGCACCAGCGTCAGGCCGGGCAGCGCACCGTAGGCGAACACGGCGCGCGCGTACTGGCATAATGCACGATCAGCGAGGCGCGGCCGTCAGTGGGCCGGTGGTTCGCCACCTGGGGTAGGCGGGCGGCCGGGGCCGGGTCCGCGGGTGGGATGATGGGCACATGGGCGTCCCGGACGGCCTCTCCTGCGTGTTCTGCGACATCGTCGCGGGACGGGCTGAGGCTAGTGTGCCCTACGAGGACGAGGCCGTCGTCGTGATCATGGATACCCATCCTGTGGCTCCCGGCGACGCGCTGGTCGTGCCGCGCGCGCATGCCGTAGGGCTCGAAGACCTCGACGAGGAGACCAGCACGCGCATGTGGCGGATCGGCCACCGCCTGGCTCGTGCGCTACGCCTTTCACTGCTGCGTTGCGAGGGCGTCAACGTCTTCCTCGCCGATGGCGAAGTGGCCTGCCAGCAGGTGTTCCACGTGCACCTGCACGTGTTCCCGCGGCACCGCGGTGACGGGTTCAGGCTTCAGGTGGACCCGATCAACAGGGAGCGGCGGCTGCTGGACCAGGACGCGTCCGCGCTGCGCGCTGCGCTGTACGCGCTCTGCCCCGGACCACCCTCCACTGGCTGACGTCACGGGTACCGATCGTCGTGTGTGGTGGTGTCCGCGGCGGGAACGCCAGCTTGCCGTAGTGGTCGGCCTCGATCGGGGCGACGCGGGCGAGTAGGCCCTCCCGGCCCGTGACGACTTCCCGACGAAACCGGGTCTCATCTCCTGTTGCCTTCTCCCCGGCGCGCCTTCACCAAGGCCGGCCGGTCACGATCGAGGTGCGCGCACGCCAGCCACTTGCGCCGGATCAGTACCTGGGGTTCCGGTCTGACCCGGGCATCCTGAAGAGCTTCTTGCGAAATGGCGATGCTCGCAACTCGCTCACAAAATTCGCAAAGTCTATTGCGGATCGCTCACCCGGTTATTAAATGAGGCTCGGCGCTTCCATTCTGCGTGTTTTAAATAACTTCACCACATCTGTGATCATTAATGTTGCAGGCTCATTGCCGGCAAACGAAAGCCATGTATAAGGTGGTCGGTTGCAGAGGGCATCATTGCTTTCATCGGAGAACGCCTTCCCGTCTTTACTGGCGTATCCCCTCACTATGATGCTTCCCGATATGCTGACACACTGGCCGGAAGCATTCACATAGACAGGCCCCGTCGAGTATGCGGAGAAGCTGTCGGCGATCTTCTTTTGTTCGTACCACTTGCCGTCTAGGCCCTTGTGTCCAACCCCGGGCCGGGTTTCCCAGACGATGCTGGCGGTGATGTGGGAGACGTCAGGATGGCCGGCCGATTTGAGCTAGGGCGACCGTCAAGCTCGGCGGTCGTCCGTTTGGCGAGCTTCGCCCAGCGCTCGCGTTGCGGGACGACGTCCGGAAGAACGGCGGCGCGCTCGACGATGTTCGGGCCTCGTCGACGAAGAGAAGAACTTCTCGTGCCGCGGCTGCACCCGTAGGCCGATGGGACATCCTCCTGGGCCAACGACGTGTACCGCTGTACGCGGCGCGCCGCCGCTTCACGAGAAGGGTTTGTCCGCCCGCAGCGGACGACTCAAAAGGCAAGGCAAGAAGATCTCACTCCTTGCCACTCTCAACGTATAGCGGACTGGGGGGCTTGCCGCAAGACCCGGGTCGTGCCGCAGAATCGTCGGCCGGACCAAGAACGGACGAAGACATGGGGGCACGACGTGCGTGTGTCGTTATCGACCTATGAGGGACGCGGTGACGTCGGACCGCTGGTGGGACTGGCGGTGCGGTTGCGGGCGCTCGGCGCGGAGGTGCGGGTGTGCGTGCCGCCCGACTGGGCGAAGCGGCCGGCCGGCTCGTCAGGAGAAGGCGACGAGAGATGAGGACGTGCCCAACAAGAGGTTCGACAGAACTGGAGGCGCCGGTGATTCGACCGGCCAGTGCAGGGCAACGGAGCACGACCACCTCGGAGGTATCGCGATGATCGAGCAGTACGTGTTGGGTCTTCAGGAGATTGACGAGATGCAGGTCGCGGTCGTTGGCGGCAAGGGCGCGCATCTGGGCGGGCTGTCGCGGATCGACGGCATCCGCGTGCCGGCCGGCTTTTGCGTGACGACGGACGCCTTCCGGCGGATCATGGCGGAAGCGCCGTCGATCGACGATCGGCTCGATCAGCTGTCGCGCCTGAACCCGGATGACCGGGAGGCGATCCGCACACGCAGCGCGGACATCCGCCGGACCCTCGAAGGGATCGCCGTTCCGGGTGATCTCGCGGTGGCGATCACCCGCGCTCTCGCCCAGCTCGGCGAGCAAGCTGCCTACGCCGTCCGATCCAGCGCGACGGCAGAGGACTTGCCGACGGCCTCCTTCGCCGGCCAGCAGGACACGTACCTGAACGTGGTGGGGCCGGCGGCGATCCTCCAGCACGTCAGCCGGTGCTGGGCCTCGTTGTTCACCGAGCGGGCCGTGACCTACCGCCAGCGGAACGGCATCGATCACCGTACGGTCCACATGGCCGTGGTCGTGCAGCAGATGGTCTTCCCGCAGGCGGCCGGCATCCTGTTCACAGCCGACCCCGTCACGTCCAACCGAAGGGTCGTCTCCGTAGAGGCCAGCTTCGGCCTCGGTGAGGCCTTGGTCTCCGGCCTGGTGAACGCGGACGTCTACAAGGTGCGCGACGGCGAGGTCGTCGCCAAGGCGGTCGGCGCCAAGAAGCTCGCCATCCACGCCTCGCCGGCGGGCGGGACGCAGGAACAGGCGATCGACCCGGAGCGGCAGGAGCAGCCGGCGCTGACGGATGCGCAGGTCGTGCGGCTCGCGCAGCTCGGCCGGCGGATCGAAGCGCACTTCGGCCGTCCCCAGGACATCGAATGGTGCCTGGTCGACGACGGCTTCCAGATCGTCCAGAGCCGGCCGATCACCACGCTGTTCCCCATCCCCGAGTCCGGCGACCGGGAGAACCACGTCTATGTCTCCGTCGGCCATCAGCAGATGATGACCGACCCCATGAAGCCTCTGGGGCTCTCCTTCTGGCAGATGACGACCCCCGCGCCCATGGCCGAGGCCGGCGGCCGCCTGTTCGTCGACGTCACCCAAAGGCTGGCCTCGCCGAGGAGCCGCGCCAGCCTCCTGGAGCTCGCGGGGAGATCCGATCCGCTGACCGGGGACGCGCTGCAGACCATCCTCGAGCGCGACGGCTTCATCCGGCCGCTGCCTGACGAGGGTCCCCCCGGGCCGCTGTTCGGCGGCGCGCCAGCCCCGATCGAGACCGATCCGGCCATCGTCACCGAGCTGATCGGGCGCAGCGAGGCATCCATCGCCGCCTCGAAACGCGACATCCGGACGAAGTCCGGAGAGGCGCTGCTCGACTTCATCCGGGCGGACATCCAGGAGCTGAAGCGGATCTTGTTCGATCCGCAGAGCCATCAGGTGTTCATGTCGGCGATGGAGGCCACGTGGTGGCTCAACGAGCAGCTGGAGGCGTGGCTGGGCGAGAAGAACGCGGCGGACACGCTCACGCAGTCCGTGCCTCACAACGTCACGTCGGAGATGGGGCTGGCGCTGCTGGGCGTCGCTGACGTGATCCGCCCGCATCCGGACGTGGTGGCGTTTCTGCAGCACGTCGAGGACGAGGGTTTCCTGGACGAGCTGCCCAAGCTCGCGGGCGGGCGGGAAGCGCGAGACGCCATCGAGGCCTGGCTCGACAAGTACGGCATGCGCTGCGTCGGCGAGATCGACATCACGCGGCCGCGTTGGAGTGAACGCCCCTCCACACTCGTGCCCATGATCCTCGGCAACATCAAGAACTTCGAGCCGGGAGTCGGCGAGCGGCGCTTCGAGCAAGGGCGGCAGGAGGCCTGGAAGAAGGAGCAGAAGCTGCTGGAGCGCTTGCGGGCCCTGCCGGACGGGGAGCGCAAGGCCGAAGAGACAAAGCGGATGATCGACCGGGTCCGGACCTTCATCGGGTACCGGGAGTATCCGAAGTACGGCATGGTCAGCCGCTACTTCGTGTACAAGCAGGCCTTGTTGGAAGAAGCCGAGCGCCTCATGCAGGCCCACGTACTCCGTGAGAAGGAAGACATCTTCTACCTCACGTTCCAGGAGCTCCACGACGTCGTGTGCACGAACCGCGTGGATGACCAGCTCATCGGCCGGCGCAAGGACGCGTTCAGGTCGTATCAAGCGCTCACGCCGCCCCGGGTGCTCACGTCGGATGGCGAGGTCATAGTCGGGGCGTACCGGCGCGACGATATGCCGGCCGGCGCGCTGATCGGCCTACCGGTCTCCGCCGGGACCGTCGAAGGGCGCGCTCGCGTCATCCTGGACATGGCACAGGCCGATCTCGAACCGGGCGACATCCTCGTCACGGCCCACACGGACCCCAGCTGGACGCCCCTCTTCGTCGCCATCGCAGGCTTAGTGACGGAGGTCGGAGGATTGATGACTCACGGCGCAGTGATCGCACGGGAGTACGGATTGCCGGCCGTCGTCGGTGTGGTAGACGCCACCCGACTGATCCCTGATGGGCAGCGGATCCGCGTGCACGGAACCGACGGGTACGTCGAGATTCTGCCTTGACTGATCACACCGAGAACGCCCATCCATAGCTTCCGGCCAAAACATCGCTAAGCAGTTGATCTTTCTGGGTCAGCGGTCGACGGTGAGCCGGGCGGTGGCGTCGTCGAGGTCATGAGCGGGGCCGACCTGCGGCAACGCCTTCATCAGCCGGGCATAGAAGCATCGCGCCGAAAGCATGGATTTGAGCACAGCCAAGCTCGTCACCTTTCGTGACGGCCTGACAGATAGCGCCGCCGGTTTCCTGCCACATACCTCCGCGCGTCACACCACCCAGAGGCGATCGCCGTATCGACCGGGCGGAGCCGACTGCATTCGCAGTCACACACCGCCTCGCCGTCGGAGCGACGGCCCAGAAGCTGAGAGCATAACCCCGCCCTTATCGCACCATCGCACCCTCCTGATCATCACAGTGACGATCAGTGCCGCTCCACCTGCTCTTTACGAGCGAAGCAACAATGAAGCGCTCAAGTAGGTGCTTTTGGTAGTCCTTCACCGCGGGAAATACGAGACAATGGCCCCGCCATGGTCAACTTCCCCTCCTGATGCGCCCCGCATCCGGCCAACACCCATCCGATTCCCCGTGACGGGCGGCGGCACTGCGGTGTACTCGAACGCGTCCTGCGTCCCCAATGGCCGGAGGCCACGCTGCCGCCGCCTGAACTCATCCGCCGTCGACGAGTTGGCGACCCTTCCCGTGTATATCGCTACCCGCCTGGCCGAAGAGCTCGACGAGATCTGGCTCGGCCCCGGTAACATCCCCGATCTGGATAGTCTCGGCGCTCTGCGCGGACAGCCCACGCAGCCCGGCGGCCATGTGCTGTGGGATCAGGCCCCCGGTATCTGCACCGGCCGTCTCATCACGATCGGCACCGGCGACCATGTCTCGGCCAGCCTTGTCCTGCATGAGGTCGGCCACGCTTTGGACGCTTTCGACAGCATGTCCCAAGCCTCTGAATGGCAATTGATCATGCAGATGTGCAGGACGGCCATAACGCACCCCCGCTACCTGGACGCGGTCGAATGGTGGGCTGAAGGGTATGCCCTGTGCGCATCACGGCAAGTAGGACGCCTGGTGCGCATGCTCGACGGCCGCGAAAACCTCGGCGAACTGGTGTGGGCGTACTATCGAAGGCATTATGGAGTATGAGGGGGGTTGTCATGTGGACCGTGATCGAGCGCGAAGACGGCTCCCTCGTGGTGCCTGTGCACGTCGACACCCCCGAGGGTTGACACGCCGACGGCGCCATCACTGTGACCCCGGATGACCCCGGCTACAGCACCCACGCCGCGAATGCCATCAAGCCCACCGAGCTGGTAGGCAGCCCCCACGAAGCCGCGGCCCTACTCGCCCGTTGGGAAGCACGCTTCACTCAAGTGGAGCGCCGCAGCGCATAGCCCTCCTCATCATGCTCGCAGCCACGTCAGCTTGATGGTCCGATCACGAACCAAACCATCCGGTCTCGCATGCCGCAGCACCTCATGACGTTCCATGCTTCGGCGTAGTCGGGTGGCGTCCGATTTGTGCTCAAGCGAGGTCGACTTCGACAAGATCAAGACGTTCGCGCGAACGCCATGCCATGGGAGGGGGCGGCGGCCCGCCACGGTGCGAAACCGCCGCCCATCCTCTGTCCCAGCCCTTGCTTCATCTATCGAAATTCGATAGATTCTCATCGTAATTCGATGGGAGGATGGGTCATGGGAAAGCTGGCAGTGCGTGCGCTTCGCGCCGTGCTCGTGGTGGTGCTCGCCGGCACCGTGTTCATACAGGCATTGATGGCGTGGGTGTTGGCCACCGACCCGGAGGACGGGTCGCTCCCGCTGACCCCGCTGCGCGTGATCACGATCCTGGGCATGGTGTCGGCCCAGGTCGCCCTGGTCAGCGTATGGCGGCTGGTGACGATGGTGCGACGCGGAACCGTGTTCTCCCACGCCGCCTTCCGGTACGTGGACGCCGTGATCGGCGCGATCGTGGCGGCTGCCCTCCTGTGGTTCGCGGTCACGGCCCTCAATGCGCCGGGCCAGCGGGCCGACCCGGGCGTCACCGTCATCATGGGCGGGGTTGGCCTGGCCATCCTGGGGGTCGCGCTCATCGTGCTCGTGCTGCGGATGCTGCTCGCTCAGGCCGTCGCTCGCGACGTCGAAGCGGCGCAGATGCAGGCCGAGTTGGACGAGGTGATCTGATGCCGATCGTCGTCGACATCGACGTGATGCTGGCCAGGCGGAAGATGTCCGTGGGCGACCTCGCGGACCGCGTAGGGATCACGCCCGCCAATCTGGCGGTACTCAAGAACGGCCGCGCCAAGGCGGTGCGCTTCGCGACGCTCGCCGCGCTCTGCGAGGCGCTCAAGTGCCAGCCGGGCGACCTGCTGCGCTGGGAGACCGAGGACGCCTCGGACGGATGACGTGCCCCAGAGCGGGAGTGAAAACGCCTGGCACCACCGGCCTGACACGGCACGTCGACCGCATGGACGTTGATCGCCGATCGCCCGCAGCACCGTCCCGACCTCGTTGGGTAGATTCCGGTTGCACCGCACCGCACCGCACCGTCTTGGTCGACGATCGCGACCTGCGAACGTGACCTCCCCACCGAAATTCCCCGTCCTTCCAGCGCGGAGACACTGTTGGCGAAGTAGATCAAAAGGAAGCGGCCCCATGATCACGGATGTGATCATGGGGCCGCTATCGTTGTTCCTGCTCGCGGATGGAGTCGTGGTGTCGCTGCGTTCGACTGGTGCAAACCAGATCCCGGCCGCCACTCTGGCGGTGGCCCGGGCGGCCTTCCCGAAAGGAAGCCTGGCGATTCGCATACGGGATGCGCTGGGTGTCCTCTTTGAGGACACGGACTTCGCCGCAGCCTTCTCCACCCGCGGTCGCCCGGCGCTGTCCCCGGCCCGCCTGGCCCTGGTGTCGATCCTGCAGTTCGGAGAGGGACTGTCCGACCGCCAGGCGGCCGAGGCCGTGCGCGCGCGAATCGACTGGAAGTACGCGCTCGGGTTAGAGCTGACCGATGCCGGCTTTGACTACTCGGTGCTCAGTGAGTTCCGAGATCGCAGGGTCGCTTGAGCAGAGCCTGCTCGATACGCTCCTGGAACGTGCGGTAACCGCTGGCCTGCTTCGAACCGGTGGCCGGCAGCGCACGGACTCCACCCACGTGCTCATGGCCGCGCGCACGATGAACCGGTTGGAGCAGGTGCATGAAACAGTACGAGCCGCCCTCAACGCGCTGGCCGTGGCAGCGCCGGAATGGCTGTTGACCCAGGCAGCACCGGGATGGTTTGACCGGTACGAGGCGCGCATCGAGGACTTCCGTTTGCCCACGAACAAGGCGAAGCGTATCCAGCTCGGCCACGAGATCGGCGCTGACGGGTACGCCGTGCTGCGCGCGATCCACGCGGCGACAGCGCCTGCGTGGTTGCGTGAAATCCCCGCGGTGCAGAACCTGCGCCACGTCTGGATCCAGCAGTACGTGACCATCGACGATCAACTGCGGTGGCGAGCTCCTGGGGAGCAGCCGCCGAGCACGATCCGCCAGATCTCGCCCTACGACGGCGACGCCCGATCGGGAAACAAGCGTGACTCCTACTGGGATGGCTACAAGGTGCATCTCAGCGAGACATGCGACGCCGACGCTCCACATCTGATCACTCACGTAATCACCGCCTCGTCGCCCGGCAGCGACTACGAAGCCACCGAGCAGGTCCATGACGCGCTGGCCGCCCGCGACCTGACGCCAACGGTGCACCTGGCGGACAGGGGCTACATGAGCGCTCACAACCTCGCGCGAGCAGATCGCCGCGGCATCGAACTGATAGGGCCGATGATGCCCGACAACGCCTGGCAGAGCGCCGAGGGCAAGGGTTTCGCGGTGAGCGACTTCACCATCGACTGGGACAACCGCGCCATGACCTGTCCCACCGGGGCCACCAGCTTGCCCTGGGCTAACGAGGTCGACCAGGGTGGTACGCCAGTCGTCCGCGTGCGCTTCTCAATGCGCGACTGCAAGGACTGTCCCAGCCGGGACCTGTGCACCCGCGGGGCCAAGGGTCGGCGCATCACCCTGCGTCCACGGGAAGAGCACGAAGCCTTGCAGCGTGCATGAATGAGGCAGAGCACCAACGAATGGCGGCAGCGCTACGCCCACAGGCAGGGCATCGAAGGCACCGTCGCCCAGGGCGTCAAGGGCTTCGGCCTGCGGCGGTCCCGCTACCGCGGGACCGCCAAGACCCATCTCCAACACCTACTCATCGTCACGGCGATGAACCTCACCAGACTCGACGCCTGGTTGACCGGAACCCCGCTGGCCCCGACTCGAACTTCGCACTTCGCAACGCTACGCCCGGCTGCCTGAACAAGCACCGGAGAAGGGCTTGGCAGTGCACCGCCTCAAGGCTCAAGATTAAGATCCCGCAAGGGTGGTCTCTCGGGCGCCGGTGTAGGAGACGCGCCGGTACCACTCGTTCGCCAGCATCTGGGCGCGGGCCTGCTCTGGCAGTGAAGTGAGCAAGGTCATTGACGCGCCGCGTCCAACCTCGGACTCATGCGCGTGCATGGCCGCCCACTTGCGCTCAGCCCACCGCTCGACGTCGAGGTGAGTGGTGACCTGCTCATCGGAGACGCCCGGCAGCGTCTGGCCTGGCTCAGGAGGTGTTCCGAACACCGCCTGCCAGTGTGAGATCACGACAGATCTCGGAATGGTCGCCAGATAGAGGGCGCGCGGTCGCCAGGGATCGCCCGCGTCCGGGTAGAGCTGGTCATAGCCGGCCGCTTCGACCGCGGCCATGGTCACCCGATGCACATGCACGTGTTCGGGATGTCCCGAAGACCCGTACCCATCGAAGGTGAGCACGACGTCGGGCCTGAACTCCCTGATGTGCGCGACCACCCGTCCCACCGCCTCGTCGAAGGGCACGTCCACGAAGCGGGGGCTGCCCGGCGCGGACTCAGGCTTGCGCGCGTCGGCGTAGCCGAGCAGCCGTGGTTTGCCCGCGCCGAGGATGTCCAGAGAACGCTCCAGTTCCCCGGCCCGTTGGGTTCCTTCTGCCCAGGTGCACGTGACGACGGCGGTCCTGGCCCCCTCGTCGGCGTACTTGGCCAGGGTGCCACCCGTCCAGATCGCCTCATCGTCCGGATGCGCATACACGCCCAGCACCCCGAAATCCACTGACATACCCTCCTAAAGGATCTGATCAATGGCCGCCCATCGTAGCGTCGGGCATCCATCGTCGTTGGTGTTTCGCGGTGGCAGAGTCTCGCGACTCGATCGTTGCCGTAGGCGGGCCGGCCGCTTAAGCAAGATCGCCAAGAGGAGACCACAGTGGTCTACACCCTCTGGCCCTTGATCAATTCGCCAACAGTGTCTCCAGCGCGGAAGGGCGGGGGTTCGTCGCTGAGCGGGCAGCCAGGGCTTCGCCGTAGTCGCTTGACGCCCGATTCGTGACGATCTGCCAGTTCGACGGGGTTCTGGGAATGTAACTGGCACGGGCTTCCAAGATCGTGGAGTTCTCGACGCCCCGTGATCCGAGTGGAAGACCGTGCCGGCCGACGCATCATCGCCGATCCCGGGCCTGCCGGAGCGGCTGGCAGAGGTGCCCGACCCTCGCGATCCGCGCGGCGTATGGCACACTCTGGTCATCGTGCTCGCGCTGACCGCGTGCGCGGTTCCGGCCGGAGTGACCTCCCTGCCGGCGGTGGGTGAGTGGATCACCGACGCCCCGCCGTCCGTCCTGGAGCGCCTTGGCGTACGGCCCGGCCCGCTGTCCCCGAAGTGGTGCCTGCCGACGGAGGCGACGGTGCGACGGCTGCTGGGCCGTATCGACGGCGACGCGTTGGACCGGTGCGTTGGACCGGGCGGTGGGCCGCTGGCTGGCCGACCGGCGTGCTGGGGCCGACGGTCAGCTGCACGCCCAGCGCGAGCACGCCAGCTACCTGCTCGGCCGAGGCACGCACTACATGGGGTCCCGGCAGTAATGGCGCAAAATCCAACGAACCTACCCCTGGCCTGCATTGACAGGCAGGGCTCAGGTCCGGCCCACCAGCCCGAGACCCCTGCATAAGCACAGGTGAGAGGCATATCTGGTGGATCCTGCGCCATTACTATCGGGACCCCGGGGGCTGGACCAGCATGCCCGCTGACGGCTCGATTGCGCTTATCTCCGTCTTGAAGTGGCGACGGGTGCCCCAGGAGCCGATGCCGGGCTGCGCGATGTTCCGTGCCCGGCTTGGACTGACCGGGCTCACCCTCGCCAGCGTCGCCGATCATCGCAGCGCACGCGCCGCATATCGCCGGTGAAGGGAGGACATATTCAGCGGTCAGCGGCTCGAGGTAACCATTACTGTCAAGAACATCGACTCTATGCCGTTTCGATCATTTCCTGCTCTCGGAGACCGCGGATGTGAGGGGTATGAGGTGATGGCGCCGCTGTTCACCGATCATCGGCTTCCGAGCGGCGAGGCTTATCGTCGCCGTCGGTGCGCTCATGCGTAACCTCGTGGCCGCCCCCGTTGTCACCGCCGTCGTTGATCCGGCACAGCTGAGCACTCTGGCCGATCCGATCACCAGCGGTCCGCAGGACTGTCCCTACTGCGGGCAAGCCGTAGCGGGCGATGCCACGGCAACGGTGGTCATGCTGCGCTTCGCCGATGGTTTGTGCCTGGTGCGAATCGCCCATCCGAGGTGCGCCCCGTCCGCAATCTTTCCCGTCGAGTCCGATCTGGCCGAGCTACGCCGCCGAATGCCGCAGGCGGAAACTCCCATCAGCGCCCGCCCGGCTTTGATTCCCATTCCTGGTGGGGACGACCTACCGATGCTGGTCATCTACCCACATGACCGCATCGCGTCCCCCGCCCAAGGCGGACACACGGTCCGTTCAGGTGATCTGATGATGATCGACGGTTTGCAGATGGCCAGCGGCTCGGCCGATGGGATGCCACGTCAGGCCCCAGACTGGCAGGTCACCGTCGCCGCCGGACAGGCCACCGTCATCGCGCCCAACGGCGCCATCGTCTACACGGGAGAGTTGGCGGTATGGCCTTCATGGAGGCGCGCGGCCACCGCTAACGGCTGGGTGTGGTTGTGCGTGGGCATGGTCGGGCTGGGGGAGGGGGAAGACCTCGTCGGCGCACTGCGAGCAGCGACCGCTGCGGGGATGCTCGCCACCGGGTGGGTCACTGTCACCCTTGGCCGTGCCCGATGACGCTTGGTCGGCAGAAAGGCGCCGCGCGCCGCACGCCGAAAACAAAGGTCTCAAAATAGGGGTGTTTTCGCATGGGCGTGACAGTGCAGGGCGAGCCCGGATGGAGTCTGCGCGACTCCGGTGGAAAGTACGGCTCAGCCGCTCGCCGCGGCGCGTTCATGGAACAGCTCGTCGGCCGCGCGCTGCAGCGATGGCTGGCCTCCTCCCGAACGTGTCCCCGGCCGCCAAGTAGCGGTGCGGCTCTGTTCTCGGAAGTGCCGAGCTGGGATTTCACCCCTGCGTCGTATGTGTTCTCGGAAGCCTTGGCCGTCCCCGCTTCCGAGAACACGGTCTTCCTGGAAACCCGGTGATCTGGGCAGACCTGTCTACCTTGGGGGTGGGGACATGCTCGGGAGGAGGACGCCGACCCGCACGATCGCGGCCTGGGCGTCAAGACGCTGCACCTGGGGCTGGTGGAGGACACGGTGGAGATGCCCGAGCGGTGGTTTTGCGCCAGCGAACACATGACCGTGGTGCCGATCCCGTCGCTGACCTCGCACGAGGCGTTCGACTCGGGGGTGGTGCCGGGGGCGGCGCCGGCCGCCCGGCTGCTGGATCATGGCAGGCAGGCGGGGCCGGTGCGGCCCACCTGTTGTCCGGTGAGCGCAGGCTCAGACGCAGCCGCCCGGCTTCAGGGACGTGGACCAGGCCGGGAGTACGTCGGTGATCTGTGGACGGGTTATGGACCAGAGTTCACGCCCTTGCCCCGGCACGAGTTCCTGGCCGCCCAGGAGGACGTAGGAGGTCTTGTCGAAGATGAAGGATTCGCGGGAGATGGCGCCCCCGGGGCCTAGATTGTCCACCCGGGTCACGGCGATGCCCGATTTACCGGTGGCGTCCTTGAGCTCTTCCGTCTCGATGCCCGGCAGGGTCGCGGCGAGCTTGAAGATGGCCGCCTGCAGCTTGGGCGGCATCGGGCTGCCGAGGATGCCGGTGCCGGCGCGCCAGATCTGGGTCGCGATGTCCTTTTTGAGGACCATCTTCTTACCGTGTTCGGCAAGCTTGTGCCGGAGCTGCTCCTGGTCGGTCGGCCACCCACGCAGGTCGGCGTAGGCGGGGCCACCGCGGCCGGGGCACCGGGTCAGGAGTTTCTTGTACTCGCGGTTCTGGGGGCGGGACTTCGACGGCTTGTACCACCACAGTTCTGGGCGGGAGCCGTCGACGGACTCCCAGACCTCGCCCGTGATGTGGCGCGGACCGACGTTGGGAACCCCGTTCTCGCTGCGCGTCTCCGCGATCCGCTCGTAGTGGAGGTACTGGTCGTCGCGGGGTTCCGGCCACGGGGTGGCGCTCGCGGCCTCGGCCGCCAGCCTCAGGACCTCGGCGGCGCTCGCGGGCGCGGCGGGCTTGAACGTCTGGACGACGATCACTCCTGCGGCCATCGCCGCGACCAGGCCGCCTGCCAGCATCAGACGCCGCAGGCCGGCCGCCCGGGGCCGCCGCTTCGCGCGGGCCTCGGCCAGAAGGGCGGTACGGGCGGGGGCGAGGCGGTCCGCCGTGGGGTGCGCCTTGTCGGCGAACAGGTCGCGGAGTTCGGTCAGGTCGTTCATGAGGTCTGCTCCGTCGTGGGGTCGGTGCTGCCGAGGGCATTGCGGACGATGGCCCGCGCGCGGTTGAGGCGGGAACGGACTGTGCCGATCGGGATGGACAGGGCGCCTGCGGCCTCCTCGTAGGTGAGGTCGGCCCAGGCCACGAGCAAGAGGACGTCGCGGTCGCGGGCCTTCAGCGAGGCGAGCGCCCGGGCGAGAGGGCGGCGTACGGCATGCGCGCTCGCCCGCTCAAGAGCTTGTTCCGCGGCGTCGTCGGCGTCGGGAAGCACGCCCATTTTCGAGTACGCCTTATAGCGGTGTGTCTCGGCGCGCTGATGCCGGCGGATGAAGTTGGTCGCGAATCCGTACAACCAGGGGAGGGCCTCCGGACGGGCGGTGTCGTAGTCGCGGCGCTGCCTGAACGCGGCGAGGAACGTCTCGGAGACGACGTCGTCGGCCGTGTCGTCGCCGAGCCGGCGGGCCACATAACGGTGGATGTGTCCTGCGTGCCTGTCGAACAGCAAGGCGAAATCCTCGGGATCTCGCCACGACCGTTCGATCAGGGCGGCGTCAGACAGGGTCGTACTGAGGGGCATGGGGGTGGGCCTTTTCAAGGAAGTAGTGTCGCCTGTCTTTCACACAAGTCAGGAAACGAGTTCACGGGACGCTGCCGACCGCCCGGCAGGCTCGGGTGAGGGCCAAGAGCGCGCGCCAAGATCCGCCGCCGCGGCCAGGCGCGGGAGGACGCCGGCTCAAGAGGCTCCGACGGATCCCGGCGCGAACTGAAAACCGACGGAATGCCTCAGATCGAATGGCAAATCGACCTGGCAAAGCTTGCCACTCGAACTAAGGCATCGCAGGTCAACGCCAGGATGGTGTCTCAGATCAGATGGCAAGGGACAGCCAGGGCGGGCATGGCCAAGGTGATGTGCCGATGCCGGGACCTCCGCCCCGCACCTGGTAGTGGTCCAGGCCGAAGTGGCCCTTGGCGGCCCTTTGTTGTCTTCACAGACTCCAAATGATCAAGCGGTGGTCGTCGTCATGTGACACCGCCCCTCAAGATCGCGAAATGTCACTGGAGTACGAGCTGTGGCATGGATGCGAGAGGGCGGCCACTCACACGACCGTCCTGCCGCTACTAAGGTTGTGGATGTGAGTTCGAGATCCGTACGCGCGATGGACGCCGATGAGAAAGTCGACCGGCAGGCGCGGATCCTCGAGGCGGTGCTTCGGCTCTTGTCCCTGCAGGGCATATCCGGGGTCAGCATGCGTGCCGTCGCGCGTGAGGCTGAGGTCTCGTTGGGGCTGGTGAACTACTACTACGAGGACAAGACGAGCCTGATCCGTGCGGCCCTGCACCGCATCGAGGAGCAGGACATCGCGATGGTCGAGCCGGACCTCACCCTGGAACCAGAAGAGCGGCTGCGTGCTGCGCTGAAACGGGTGGCCGACCCGGAGTACCTGACAACGGAGTACCTGTCCCTGCGACTTCAGCTCTGGGCGCTCGCCCGGGCCCACGAGGACTTCGAGCGCATCAACACGGTGGCCCAGAAACGCTACCGCGCTGGGCTCGCCGCCCTCATCCGTGCGGCCCGCCCCGAGTTGTCGCGCGGCGAGTGCGGTAAGCGGGCCGCCGACATCGACGTCATCCAGAACGGCTTGTGGCTCACGGCTCTGCTGGGGCTCGACCGCGCCTCGATCAGCAGGAGCGTCGCTCGCTGCGAGGAAATCGCACTCGCCGACCGACTGGTCGCGCGACGCCAAATCTGAACGAACGTCCAGAAACGCATTGAACGATCGTTCAAACACTCGTATGCTCCCACCATGGCACCAGTCACGATGGACGACGTACGTCGTGTCGGCACCGGGTTCCACGAGGACCCCGAACGATCGATGTCGCTGCGGTCGGAGGCGTACACGGACCCACGGTGGCTCGAGGTCGACGTCCGGGCGATCTTCGCCCGCACCTGGCAGTGGATCTGCCACGGGGAGAAGCTCGAGTCGTCGGGCAGCTACGTGTCGGCCACCGTGGCCGGCATGCCGATCGCGATCGTCCGCGATCGTGACGGAGCGCTGCGCGCGTTCTACAACGTCTGCAAGCACCGCGCCCATGAGCTGCTCGCGGGCTCCGGCACCACGCGCAACATCGTCTGCCCCTACCACGCGTGGACCTACGGCCTCGACGGGCAGCTGAAGGCGGCTCGTCGCGCCGACAGGATGGAGACCTTCGACAAGGGCGAGATCTGTCTCGACCAGGTGTTGGTGGAGGAGTTCGGTGGATTCGTCTACGTGAACCTGGACCGGGGCGCCGCTTCCTTGGGCGAGCAGGCCGGGGATCTGGCGGCCGACATCGCCAGGTGGGCCCCGGACGTGGCCAGACTGACCCACGCGAAGCGGTTGACCTACGACGTCGCGTCCAACTGGAAGAACGTCATCGACAACTTCCTGGAGTGCTACCACTGTCACATCGCTCACAAGGAGTTCGTCGACCTTGTCGACATGGACACCTACGAGGTGAAGACCCACGGCATCTGGTCGAGCCACTTCGCCGAGGCCGGCAAGCACGCGAACGCCGCGTACGACGTCTCGGGTGCGTCGGTCACCCAGCACGCGGTGTGGTGGCTGTGGCCCAACACCTGTCTGCTGCGATACCCCGGTCGCGGCAACTTCATGGTCTTCCAGGTCGTTCCGGCCGGTCCCGACCGGACCCTGGAGACCTGGGACTTCTACTTCGAGACGGCCGAGCTCGAGGACGCCGAGGTGCAGTCGGTGCGGTACATCGACGAGGTGCTGCAGCAGCAGGACATCTCGCTGGTGGAGAGCGTCCAGCGGGGCATGAGCACCCCGGCCTTCGAGCAGGGTCGCATCGTTTACGACCCGTCCGGCTCAGGGCTGTCCGAGCACGGCGTGCATCATTTCCATGGCCTCGTCCTCGACGCCTACCGGTCGTGGGTGGAAGGGTCCGCCGCCGAGCGCGATCACGGGGATGCCGTCCCCACTCTCACCGCCTAGGGGAAGGGCCATGTCGAGGCCCGTCATCATCACCTGCGCACCCACCGGCGGCATTCACGCGCCGACGATGTCACCGCACCCGCCGGTGACGCCGGACGAGATCGCCTCCGCGTCCATCGGGGCCGCCGAAGCGGGGGCGGCGATCATTCTCCTCCACGCCCGCAACCCCGGGGTTGAGGAACCGCCGGACAGCCGTTATCGATGAGAACGATCTTGCTGGGGCGTCCCAGGGAAGAAGTGGGATACGGGTGGAATAGTTGCCGGCCAGCGTCCCGCGAGTACCGCGTAGGCGGTGGAGCGGCCGATTTTGAGGGTGCCGGCGGCCTCGACGACCGAGACACCGTCATCGACCAGGCGGCGTAGTGTGGCCGGCTCGGCGAGGCCGATGCGCGCGGCCGGCCGGTCTTCTTCTTGCCAGACAGCATGGCGCCGGTGGCTTCACGGCGCCTGGCGGCGGCGATTCCCTCGGCCTGGCGCTCGGCGCGCAGCTCCAACTCGTACTCCGCGGCCGCGGCCAGGACCGCGAACATGAACCGGCCCTCCTTGGTGCCCAGATCAAAGTTCTCCGTCAGCGACACCACGGTGATGCCGCGGTCGCGCAGCTCGTTGACCATGGCCAGCACGTGTCCCGCTGAGCGGTCCCGCCGGTCGGACTTCCAGAACTTCAGCGTGTCGCCCGCCTTGGGCAACGCCGGAAGCGCCTCCCAGGCCGACCGCGCGACACCGCGCTTGCCCGACTCCTTTTCCATGATCAGTTCGTCGTAGCCACTGGCCGCCAGGGCGTCGAGCTGGAGCTGCGGGTTCTGATCACGCGTCGAGACCCGTGCGTACGCCCAAATGGTCACCGGCTACCTTTCAGCAGCGTCCAGAAACGTACACGTTCTCGGACGGCCAGGTCACCTGCGGAAACGCCGTCCAGCAACCCATGTCCGAGAAGGGCGCCGTGTGGGAGCCGTCCAGGCGGTTCAAACGGGTGCGGTGGCCGATCAAAGGGGGCCGAAGGCAAATGCATTCGGTGACCAAATGATACGTAAAGTGGCGGCTGGGTGGGAGTGCTCCCCGTCGTTATCTGCCTCCGGGAGGCGGTATGTCGGAGTTACCCGAGGGTTGGTACCTGGTCAAAAACGCGGCCGGCTTCCCGCCCGTACGGCAGAGCGAGACGCCGATGGCTGAGCCGTAGCAGAGCGCACCGGCAGGCTGTAGCCGTCGGCGTATGCGGCCCGCGTGGAAGCGGTGATCACCGCCAGCGGGGTCCCGGTAGTAAGAGATAAGCCGTGGGGGCGGCTCGCGGCCGAGCAGGGAAAGCACCACAAGATCCTTCTCAGCGCTAACGGCTGCCCCCAGGTTCCTCAACCCCGGACGCAACCGCGGCGTGTGCCGCATAACACCGACTCGCGCCGGCGACCAATGCGATAACCGAGCCTTCGTATCCCGCCGCCTGCCTACCGTCCGGTCAGCCGATGGGAGCCTGTATGCCCGATGACACCGCCCCCGGGCAGGGCGCGCAGCCCGGTCAGACCAACCATGGCATCCGCATCTCCGGTGGTAGCGTCAGCGGTTCCATCGCGTCGGGCGCACACGCATGGGCTGGGATCAGCCCGCCCGTGCTGGTGGGGTGGGGGCGGCGCGCCGTGGCCCAGGCACTGGAGCGCCTGCTGCTGGAGCATGCGCATCTGCTCGACTTCGACACCGAGCGCACCGTACGCCGCCACCTCATGGAGATCACGGCCGAGCTGGAGCGCGAACCTGCCGACCTCGCCCTCATCGACGACCTCGTGCAGCGGCTGGCCGCGACGCTCAGCGAAACCGCCCCGTCCATGGCGCTGGCGCTGATGCGGCTGAGCGGCGCGTTAAGCGACATCCCCACCGACGCTTCCCCCGCGTGGCAAGCGGAATTCGCCTCCTCCCTGGAGCGGGTGGCGCATGCGCATTCGAGCCCCGCCTCGACGGCGGAGCGGCGCTACCGCGAGCGGCTCAACGCCGAAGCGGCGGCCCGTGACCAGGTGATGACCTCTGCGGGCGGCACCCCGCTGACCATCTACGTCAGCGGCGACGATGCGGCCGCGGCCGCCCTCGAGCGCGCGGTCGCCCAGTGGCTGACCGCCCAGGGCCGGTAGATCGTCTATCGGGGCGATGCGGTGCGTGGCTCGCTGTGGCGTGCCCTGGTCACCGGCGTCAAAAAGCGCGTGGACAGCGGCGCCATCGACGCTGGTTTCGACCTGGCGGGCCGCGCAAGCGGGCTGTACGGGTTCGACACCCGTCAAGCCGAGGTCGACAAGGCCCAGGCCGAGGCGTTCGCCACGGTGATGCAGGCGCTCCAGGGGGTGGAGTCGGCGGTGATCCACCATGGGACGCTGCTGGTCGTCAAATACGGACCGAACGTCGTGCGCCGCGAGCTCAGCCAGCTCGAGGTGGCGCACCTGCGCCGCAACCCGATCCTGACCAGCAGCCCCGCCACGATCCTCACCGAGCTGCAACGCCTGACCGATCAGAACGAGGAAGAGACGAGCGCCGCATTGCCGGCAGTGCAGATCAAATCGGCCTTGGTGGTCCATGAACAACCCGATCGTTAAGTGCCTGCCCCGAACTTCTGACCATGGCCTGAGGGAGGGTGGAAGCCTACAGGCCTATCGGTGTCGCGTGTCAGGTACCTGGGGAGACGCGGGCTCCGATGATCAGGGATACGCCCGCGTTGAAGATGTCGTTGGGGGTGAGTCCGGTGCGGCGGGTTTCCGCTAGGGCGCGAGCGATGGTGGGGAACGCCTGGGTGAACTCTTCGGCGGTTTGGGCGTCCATGGTGTGGGCGTCTGCGGAGTCCTGCTCTTCGATGACGTGGCCGAAGGTGTAGTGGATGCCGGTGAAGACGACGTTCGCCGCCTCGGCGAGGGGCAGGCCGCGGTCTTCGAGGGTGCGTAGTGCGTGTTCGGCGATGCGGGCGAGAGTGGGTGTGCCGGGCGGTCGGGCGCCGGCAACGACTCGGGCGCCGTCGGGGTAGGCAAGCAGTGCCTGGCGCAGGCGGTGGAGGATGGCGGCCAGCCAGGGCTGCCAGGCCTGGCCTGGGGGCAGTGGCGTGAGCTCGGCGAACTGTTCTTGCAGGATGGCTTCGGCCATCGCCTCTAGGAGTTCTTGCTTGTCGTTGAAGCGCCAGTAGATGGCGGGGGCCTTGACTTGCAGGCTGGTGGTGAGCCTGCGGAAGGTCACCCCGGTCAGCCCTTCCTGCTGCAGCAGCGTCAGGGCTTGTTTCACGATCGTCTCGGCGTCCACGACGACCACTCTATAACTGTGTTACATTGGCCTCGCTGTAACATCGTTATAGAAGGATGTGCTCATGAACCAGGCACTCGTAGACAGCATGTGGAGCTACCTCAAGGCCGGACTGGCCATGGACGTGGACACGCTGGACCAGCTGTATGACCCCGCATTCGAGAACCTGCGGGTGGATAAGTCCGGCCAGACGGTCATCCTGACCAAGGCCCAGTTCATGGCACGCTTCCGCGCCCTGCGCGAACAAGGCCAGTCGGTGGGCGACTCCATCGACGACGTCACCTTCCCGGCCACCACCGACTTCGGCGACCACGCGGCGATCATCATGCGCCGGGTCAAGGACGACGTGCCGGTGCTGTATGCCTTCATTTGGCGAATGGAGGAGGGGTGGCCGACCACCATCCTGCGCGAGATCACCTTCGACGAGGACATCAGCTACCTGGTAAGGATGGTGCAGGTCGCGAAGGACGCATAGCGGTATCGCAGGGGGTGCCCGCGTGAGAGGCGTTCGGCCGGCAGCACGAGCGGCAGCCGGGCGTCTAGCCGGATGGCCGATTCCGTGGCCAAAACGGCAGGCTACGCACGAGCAGCCAGTTTCTTCCTCAGGGGTGACCGCGACAAGGATGGGGGGCGTACAACGGGCATCGGACCTTCCGGTGCAGCACGACTGGACACCGCTGCTGTCACCGGAAGGTCACTCTGTGTTGAGGGGATTCGCAAGCTCTGGTCGTCCGCTGACGCATCCGCGATCAGTTTGTTCACGGGCACTCAGTGAGGGGGTGGCAGGTCCTGCGAGGTGACCGCGTGTTCAGCGGTTAACCGGCTGGTTGGCGAGGGCTTCGGCGACAGTGAGGCTGTCTTCGTAGACGGCGTAGCGGGTGATCAGCCCGTCCTCGACGGTGAGGTGAAGCGCACACAGGGCCGTGTATCGCCTCCCGGTGACCTTCACCATCTGCCGGATGTCGCCGAGCACCACCGCCTCCGTTTCGTCGATGAGGACGCGGGACACTCCACCGGCCGACTTTTCGGGGACATGGAAAGCGGCTATTTCCCGGAAGTGATCGGCGACGTCGGCGCGGGTGGAGCGAGGACGGATCCACGGCACCGCTGGATGACCGCCCTCCGGCCAGTCCAACTGCCAGTCGACGCGCTCGGCGAACAGCTCGGCGATCCGGTCCGGTTCGCCCTCGCCCAGCCGGCGAAGGAACTCCTCCGTCGTGGCACGAGTGCTCGCCTTCGTCTCGTCCGGCGTGTCCACGGCGAACTGGTACTCGTGCCGGATGAGCCTGTTCCCACCGAGGGTGAGAAAGATGCGGCCGGTCCAGGCGATGCTCCCGCCGCCTGCGGGGATCATGTGGGTGGTGAAGGTGACCGTGTCGTGGTGGCCGGTCGCGTCGTCCGCGGACCGGAAGACGAATCCTGCGTCCCGCACCAGATCGTGATGGGCCTCGGTGATCCGGGCCTCAAGGGCGTCATGGCCGTGGTATCGCGCGGATTCGGTGACCTGTATGCCGTCCGCGTCCCACAGTCCGGCGATGGCACGTCGGCGCGCAACCGGGTCGGACTCGTTCCATACCGCTACGTATCGGTTGACGAACTGGTCGATATCAATGTCGATGTCCATGGGCGGGACGCTATTTCGACTCCACTGACACCTCATGTCAGTGGACTGAGGCAGACTTCACCGCATGCGTGCGAGCCGGCTGGTGTCCATCCTGTTGCTGCTGCAAACCCGGAAACGGATGACGGCACAGGAACTGGCCGACGCGCTGGAGGTGTCCGTGCGCACCGTCTACCGCGACATGGAGTCCCTCAGCGCGGCGGGTGTGCCGCTGTATGGCGAACCCGGCCATGACGGCGGGTATCGGCTGCTCGGCGGGTTCCGCACCCGGCTAACGGGGCTGACCGGCGATGAGGCCGACTCACTGTTCCTGACAGGGGTGCCCGCGGCCGCCGCCGACCTTGGTATGGGCGCCGTCGTGACCGCCGTGCAGCTCAAACTCATGGCCTCCCTGCCCGCCGAACTGCGCGACCGCGCCGGCCGGATCGCTGAGCGGTTCCACCTCGACGCCCCGGCGTGGTATCGCGATGGCGACCGCACGCCGCACCTGAGCGCGGTCGCGGACGCGGTGTGGAATGACCGCGTCGTGTGGATGCGCTACCTGCGCTGGGCCGAACCTCACGAGATCACCCGGACCGTGGAACCGTACGGGCTGGTGCTCAAGGCCGGGCACTGGTACCTCGTGGCCGGCCCCGGCGAACAACTCCGCACCTACCGCATTGCGCGGATCGTGGATCTCCGTGTCCTCGACGAGCATTTCGATCGGCCCGACGGGTTCGACCTGGCCGACTACTGGCACGACTACCTGAAATCCTTCGACACGCGCCGCCACCAGGACGAGGCGACTCTCCGTCTTTCCCCGAGGATCTATGACCAACTGCCGCACCTGTGGGACTCCGCGATGGCCGACGCCGCACGCCGGACCGCCACGCCCCCAGACCCCGATGGCTGGACTCGGGTGACGATCCCGATCGAGTCCATTGAACAAGCCCTTCCCGAACTCCTCAAACTCGGTGCCGAGGCGGAGATCCTCGCCCCAGCCGAACTCCGCGAACACCTCGCCCGAACACTCGACGCCCTGACCCGCATCTACCGACGACCGGTCTGACAGTCGCTGAGCCCCTGACAGACCCCGGCGCGGTCCGCTTCATAGGCCGGGCACACACCGCCTTCGCCGGCGGTGTCAAGATCGTCCTCGGCGCCACCGGCTGTTCCGGGGGTTCCTCGACCTCGAGCACGTGCGCTTCAGGCACCGGGAGGCACCCCGCCTCTGCCCGGGACCCGGCATGTTCTGGTCTCGTTAGCAACTGCTCACTGAGGATTTCGCGCGTCTCATCCGCCTTGACCATCTGGTCGTACTGCTGGGCGATCAGCTCCCATCGGATCGCTCGGGTCAGTGAGCCGTCGAGCGCTGGCCGGCCGGGCGGGGCGTCGTCAGGGCGGCATAGACGGATGCTGCCGATGTTCTGCAGTCTTGGCAGCAGGCGGAAGTTCAGCAGCTCGGTGAAGACGAAGCCGGCCACGGAGGTGCCATGGGTGTCGACGTAGTTCGACTCGGTCTCGGCGTCGGTGCGGTGCCGCAGCAGGCCCTCGATCATCGCTGCGACTACCGGGTGTAAGCGGGGACGCGCAGCGAGGTGGAGGGCGTGGACCGTTGTCAAGCACTCCTCGGCCTGGGCCGGATCCGGATAAGGATGTCGACCCCCTCATCGCCCCAGGCCAGGAGCACTTTCTGCGGTCGCAGACCCGGTCGGCTCACCCGACGACCAAATCCTCGGGGCTGGCTGAGGGCGGGAATCCCGTGCTGCCCCCCACATTTCCGCGAACCGGCCATCGTCGAAGCGGAAGATCTCGAACAGCATGGGCCGCACGTCGCTGCCCGGGGCCGTGATCCCCTCGACGGTCGAGCGGACGGCGGCCTTGTCACCGTCGACCAGGATGTCCTGAGCGACAACGCGCATACCCGGAAACCGGGCAACGAGCGTGCGCCAGGCGTCCTTGCCCGCCTCGAACCCTGCGGTGCCGAGCGGATGGCAGAAGAAGCCGGAGGTGTGCAGGTCGACGGCCTGGTCGAACTGCCGGCTGTTGAAACACTCGTGCATCCGCTCCACCAGAGCGCTCGCGTCCTCGCGTGTGGTCACCGGCGTGGCCTCCTCGTGACTGACGGATTGGGTCATGATGAGCGGCGCGGACCATAACCGGGGCGACGCCCCGGTTATGCTGATGCCGACATGTCCAGCCAGCCGCCTCAGCCAGCCTCAGCGAGCCCGGCGGCAGCTTACGGGAGCGACCGGGAGCTGCGGGCCGACGCGCGCCGCAATCGCGAGCGGGTCCTGCGGATCGCGCAGCAACTGTTCGCAACGGAGGGTCTTGGCGTCTCGCTCGACGAGATCGCCCGCCGCGCGGGCGTTGGCCCCGGCACCGTCCACCGGCACTTCTCGACAAAGGGAGCGCTGTATCTCGCCGTCGCGACCGACCAGCTCAGGCAACTGGTAGCGAAAGTAGAAGCACTTGCCGCAACTAGCGATCCCGCAGCCCTATTCACGCTGCTGTCTGCGATGATGGCCAGCGGCGCCGAGAACGTAGCGGTGAAGAGCGCGCTGGTGGCCGCCGAGTTCGACCTGCGCACCGCCGCCCCGGATGTCGCGGCAGATCTCACGCGTCATGTCGCAGACCTGCTGAATCGCGCGCACGCAGCCGGCGCCGTGCGCCCCGACCTCACCGCTGAGGAGGTAATGGCACTGGTCGCCGGCGCCTTCGCCGCGATCCGCCACGCCGGCGCAGAAACCAGCCGCACCCGCTCTGCGCATATCGCTCAGCTCATCCTCGACGGGCTACGACCCCAGTTCCGGCGAGCAACGCACGCTCCCAAACGTGGGAAGATCCACGATCCTGCGGACGACAACCGGACCTCTACCCGGCCCTCCGCTCGGGTCGGCGTCACCAGGTGCAGTGCGCCGTGACGCGCGCCCTCGAAGAGGCGTTCTGGGACTGAACGCCTCAGCCGTCAGCGGCGCGGTGTATCCAGGAAGGCCGGGTCGAGGACGGCGCCGACGCGCTTGACGTTCTGGACGATGGGGGCGGTCTCGACGTGGCCGATCGACTTCAGGGCGGCCACCCGTTCGGTGAGGTAACGGTAGAGCTCGCGGGAGTTACGGCATACGACCTGGACGGCCAGGTTGGTGGGCCCGGTGGTGGCCGCAGCGAAGACGACCTCGGGGTGCCCGGCGAGCGCCTGCCCGGTAGCGACCAGCTCCGCGGGGGCGACCGTCGCCCACAATCGGGCCGCGGTGTGGAAACCGACGTATGAGAGATCGAACTCGGCGTAGTAGTGGAGCACGCCGATGCCGCGCAGATGGTCGAGACGGCGTCCGACGGTGGACTGCGACCAGCCGGTCGCGGCGGCGAGCTCGGCGTGGCCGGCCCGGCCGTCACGGGCCAGGATGTCGAGGAGCTGCTGGTCGCCAGGATCCAGAGGCTGGATGTCGTCGATCTCCGGCGCCGGCTCGGGGCTCAGCCGCTGGACCTCCTCCGGGCTGAGAGCCTCCAGGCTGCGGATCCTGCCGGGTGAGCCGTAATAGGTGTGCAGGACCGAATGCGCAGCGATGGCGACGACCCGGTTACCGCGCGGCAACCCGTCCAGCAGGAGCTGCTCGCTCTCGACCTGGCTGCGGGTGCGTGCGATGCAGAGCAGTTCGGTACCGCCGGAGACGATCTGGACCCAGGCGGTGTCAGGACGCCGCGCCAGGGTGGCGGCGACGCTCTGCGCTGCGCCGGGCGCGCAGCGGAGCCTGAGGAGCCATCGGCCGTGGGCGACGTAGTTGGCTGGGGGGACGCCGACGATGCGCAGCACGCCCTGCGAGCGCAATCGGCGGTAGCGGCGGGCGATCGTCTGGTCGGAGACGCCGAAGACGTCGGCGATACGGCTGAACGGTGCCCGACCGTCCAGTTGCAGCGCGTGGATGAGCTTGCGATCGAGGGCGTCGGCAACGGCGCCGATGGGGAAATTCACCACTCAAGAGTAAAAGATGTCGAAAATATGGATTTACGCCCTTCTGGATGGATCTCTCACAATTCTTCGGCGATCGTTGCCGCCTGACCGCTCCGGCGGTCCGCAACGACCGACGGAGGACTGATATGGGCAAGTGGTGGCCGCTGACGGCGGTCTGTCTCGGGGCGTTCATGCTGCTGGTGGACGTCAACATCGTGACGGTGGCGCTGCCGGACATCGCGATGGGGATGAAGTCGTCGTTCTCCTCGCTGCAGTGGGTCATGGACGTCTACGCGCTGGTGCTGGCCGCGCTGCTGATGGGTGCGGGCGCGCTCGCCGACCTGGTGGGACGCCGCAAGGTGTATGTGAGCGGGCTGGCGCTGTTCGCGCTGTCGTCACTGGTCTGCGGGCTGGCTCCGGACGCGGTGGTGCTCGTCGGCGCGCGGGCGGTGCAGGGCGCCGGCGCGGCGATGATGTTCGCGACGACCGTCGCCTTGGTCAACGCCTCCTACGAGGGACGTGACCGGGGAGTGGCGTTCGGCGTCTGGGGGGCGGTGAACGGCGCGGCAGCGGGCGTCGGGCCGCTCCTGGGCGGGCTGGTGACGCAGGAGTTCGGCTGGCGGTGGATCTTCCTGGTGAACCTGCCGGTCAGTGTACTGGCCGTGGGGCTGACCCTGAGGGTGGTTCGCGAGTCGCGCGACCCGGCGGCACGGCGGATCGATCTGCCCGGTGTGGCGCTGTTCGTCCTGGCCGCTGGCGCGGTGACGTACGCGCTGACAAGGGCGGGAGAGAACGGATGGACCTCGGCGACGACGCTCGGCATGTTCGCGATCGGGACAGCCGCCTTGATCGCCTTCGTCGTGGTCGAGATCCGTGCCCGGCATTCCCTGCTGGACCTGCGTCTGTTCCGCAACCCGACGTTCGCCGGGATCATGATCGCCTCGCTGGTGATGTCGGGGGCGGCCTTCGCCCACCTGCTCTACACCTCGCTGTGGCTGCAGTCCGTCCAAGGGTTGAGCGCGATCGGGGCCGGGCTGGTCATCCTGCCGATGAGCGGCCTGTCGTTCGTGACCTCCTGGCTGACCGGGCGCTTCCTCCACCGGGTGTCACCCCGGTGGACCGTCGGCGCCGGAATGCTGCTCATCGGGATCGGGACGCTGAGCCAGGCGGTGCTGACCGCGAGATCGGGCTGGACCGCCGTCATCCCCGGGTTCGCGATCACCGGGATCGGCGTCGGACTGGCCCTCCCCAACGTCACGGCGGCGGCGATGGGCTCCGTTCCGCCGGAGCGAAGCGGGATGGCGGCCGGTGCTGTCAGCGCGTTCAGGCAGCTCGGCTACGCGCTGGGAATCGCGGTGCTTGGCAGCGTCTTCCGTGCGACGCTGCAACATTCCCTGGAGGGCGAGGTGCCCGATCCCGCCGCCATGACGGAGGCTCTCACCGGCGGCCAGGCCGCGCAGGCGATCAGCCAGTTCTCCGACGCGACCGTCGTCCCGGCCGCCTACGCGGCCGGCCTCAACGCCGCGACCATGACCACGGCGGCGATTGCGCTCGCCGCCGCAGTGGCGACGATCGCCCTGGTACGCCGTCCGGCTCCGGCCCCGAGCCCGGCCGCGCCCGAACCCGCTACGGCCTCAGCGCCCTGACCTAAGCTTGATCTTTAACCTGTCTGTCCAAGCCGGGCAGCGAGGGCGGTTTCTCGCTTGATGGTTTTGCCGACGTCGTAGTGGGGTGCCGGTCGGCGGTTCGTGGAGCCGGATGGTCGTCCGGGGCCGGGATTTCCGGGTTTGGGTGCGTGGTCCAGCCCAGAGTCTGCTTGAACAGCCGGAAGGTATGCTCAAGATCGAACCTGCGCGGGAACACCTGCCAGAGCCGGTCGACCTGTTCTGCGGTCAGGCCGGTGTGCGAGGACCACAGCCACACCGGCTTGGGCTCGTTGTCGCCGGGCAGGCGCTCAACCTGCAGCCGGATCGGTGATCCTTCCAGAATCGGGGTTGAGGAACAGCGGAACGGCCGTTGGCGGTAAGCCACTACATCGCAGGTCTCGGAAGGCTGTGCGGGGTCCCGGTAGTAATGGCTGTGAATCCAACGATGTTGTCGCTGATCTGCGGAGACTCCCGGGGAACATGATCACGAGAACGGTAGGTCAAGCTCTATCCACGCAGGTCAGACGCATATCCGTGGGATTTTCCGCGATTACTCCCTGGACCCCGAGCTGACGGGATCCCGTCTGATCATCGCGATCAGGCGGGATCTTGTCGTTTCAGGATTTCCGCGCCGGGCCACCCGCGGCTGAGGTCACGCGGCCACCCTCGTCACCTGTAGGGGAGCCGTTTCTGAGCACGGTGTGAAGTTCGTGTCGGGAGGCGACGCCGAGTTTCGGATATGCCTTGTAGAGGTGGTATTCCACGGTTCTCGGACTGATGAAGAGCTGTGCGGCGATCTCACGGTTGCTGACGCCCGCTGCGGCCAGCCGGACGATGCGGCGTTCCTGTGAGGTGAGTTGGCTGAGCGGGTCTGCTCGCGAAGCGGAGTGTTCACCGGCCGCATGCAGTTCGGCACGAGCCCGCGTGGCCCACGCTGCGGCGCCGAGATGCTCGAACAGTTCCGCCGCCAGGCGGAGCGGATGCCTCGACTGGGACGTGCGGTGTGCTCGGCGGAGCCGCTGACCGTACAGCAGAGCGGTGCGGGCTCGCTCGAAGGGACGTCCGCCCCGCTCGTGAAGGTGCACGGCGCGCGCCAGCAGGTCGTCGGCCTGTTCGCCCTGGCCGGCCAAGGCCTGGATGCGCAGTGCCACCGCCATGGCCCAGTCCTGGCCGGCCCGCTCGGCCCACTCGGTGAAGCGGGCGAGCGGCTCGGCGGCGCGTTCGGGCCTGCCGGCCATGATCGCTGCCTCTACCAAGTCGGCGGCGGCGATCATGGGAGTGTCTGGTTGGCGCCAGCGCGCTTCCAGGTGGGGGAGGGCCTCGTGGAACTGGCCGAGCCCGAGTTCCAGCAGACCCGGCAGACCATCGGAGGAACCTTCGAGGGCGGCGATTTCGGCGAGGAGGTCAGGTGTGGGAGCAGCGTCAGTGGCGATCTGGGCGGCCTCCTCGACAGCTGCTCTGGCCTCGGAAAACCGGCCTGCGGCGATCAGAGCCCGGGCCAGCCAGCCGAGCGGTTCTGGCAGCGCGTCGCATCGGCCTTGCTCGCGCAGCCGCGCCACCTGCCGGGTGGCGAGAGCGAGGGCGGCGTCGTCGTCTCCGGCCAGCAGCAGTGCTTGGACGCTCTCCTGGCCCGCGAGGCGGGGCAGCGCCCGCTCGTAGTCGTGGGCGCGCAGGAGTCGTCTGGCGGCCGCGCCGCTGCGCCGGGTGCGTTGTTCCGGCTGGGCGCTGAGGAGCGCGGCGTGGTCGTAGATGCAGGCCGCCAGCAGGGGATCGGCGCGGCGGGCGAGGTCTTCGAGCTCTGCTGCGATCTTCTCGTCCGGGGTCATGGTGGCCGCGAGTTGGTGCGCCAGGTGGCGGACCGGGTCGTGTACGGCGTTGGACAGCAGGCGGTGCGCGCGTAGCCGGTCCGCGAGCGGGACCAGATAGTAGGCGGCGGCGCGGTCCAGGGGGTGCCGGAACTCTACCCGCATCCCCGTGACACGCAGGACGCCCTCTGCTTCCGCAAGGTCGTTCTCGGTCAGGCCGAGCGCGGCCGCTGCCGTCATGATGGCGGCCAGGTCGCCATCGCGTTCCGCGGCGATCAGGGACAGGAGCGGGCGGCTGCCCTCGGAGACCGCGGCGGCCAGCCGGTGACCGAACCGGCCGAGCACGCGCGGGCGTACGGCGAGCAGGGGCGGCGGTATTACGCGGCCGAGACGTTGCTCGGTGGTGAGTGCGGCGGCGAACTCGCGCAGCGCGAGCGGGTTGCCTTCCGCTTCCCGCACGATCCGCTCGCGGACCTGGGGGTTCAGTTCGACGTCGGCGATGAGCTCCGCTGCCTCGGCCGCGTCCAGGGCGGGCAGGGCCAGCTCCGGTACGCCGGGAGCGTCGAAGTCGTCGTCGGCCGCGAAGATGATCGCCACACTCTCGGCATGCGCTCGGCGCGCGGCGTAGACAAGCGCGTCTGCGGAGAAACGGTCCAGCCAGTGGGCATCGTCGACCAGGACAACCCGAGGGCCTTCCCTCAATAGCGCTATCAGCGCCTCCCCAGCCTGGAACGGGTCGGTGGCATTGCGCAGTGATGTGGGACGTAGGAGCCGGTCGAGAGCTGCCGTCTGCAGGCCGTACTCGGTCTCGATGCCGGTGGTGCGCAGCGTTCGCCGACCGTGCGCGGCCTCCTCCAACAGGGTGGACTTGCCCGATCCCGCCGCGCCTCGGATGAGCAGGGTGCCGCCGGTTGCCTGCTTCACCAGCGCGGATATTTCCGTTTTTACTGTCATCTGCACCCCCGTGACGCTACCCCGCGGGCACTACGGATGTCGGCCCAGTGGTCCCGTCCTTAACGTCCCTGTCTTGGCCAAGACGTCATGGCCAAGACACTGTTTGACAGCGTGACCGTCGGCAAGCTCGACCTGCCCGACCGGCTGGCGATGGCCCCGATGACCCGCAGCCGGGCCGCCACCGGAGGGCTAAGCGCCTATCCAGAAGTTCTGCGCGTAACAGAGCGTGAGGCCGCCGGGATAGGCAGGCATTGACAAGGGCATCGCCGGGACAGAGCTCCGATCCGCGTCCCGGACAATATGACGCAGATCTGCTTTCCCGGGCTGTCGGCGTGGGGCCGAAGGCCGGGCTGTTCCGTGATCTACGGGCTCAGTAGTAGCGCGAGTGGATCCTCTCGGCTCGCGAGGCCACGAACGGGCGCCATCCCCCTGCACCGCGCACTGGGTGAGGGCTTACGCTGCACACCATGTTTCCTCCAGTGAAGATCATCTCCGGTGGGTTGGAGATTCGTGAGTTCGGGCCGCAGGATGCTGTATCTGTGGTGGCATTCGTGGCGGCCGGGGATCGAACGGCACTGCCGCCGGGCTCCCCTGGGGCGGTCGCTGACGTGGACGGATGGCTGACTGACAAAGTGCACCAGCGGCGATTGGACGGCGAGGGTGTCCACCTGGCGATAGTGGAGCAGAGCACCGGCAAGATCGTCGGCAGCATCGGGTTGCGGGACACCGACTGGGAGGCTGGTCGCACCGAGATCGGTTACGGAATGCACACCGGTCAACGAGGTCGAGGCTATGCGACCGAGGCGGCGCGCGCGGTTGGACGGTGGGCGCTTACCGACGGCGGGATGCGGCGGGTTCAGTTGCACTCCCGCGTCGACAACGTCGCTTCCCTGCAGGTGGCCGAAAAGGCCGGATACCAGCGGGAGGGCACACTGCGGATGGCCGAGCAGGACGGGTGCGAGGCTCATGACCTGGCCGTCTTCTCGATGATCGCCACGGGGGCAACCGCCGACAACCACCCCAAGGCTGAACAAGCCGACAGAAGGTCATCACTGTAGCGATCATGTGATGGATGCGGCGGGACAACCACCGCATACGTCAGGTACCTGGGACTGCGTCAGGCATGACGGGACGCAAGACCTGGCTCTCGGCTGGTTACAAGCGGAATTTCTGGAATGCCGCTTAGCCACGGAACTGACCGCCGAGTACTACACCCAGCGCGCCAGCGCAGGGCTGATCATCACCGAAGGCATCCAGCCCTCCGTGATCGGGCAGGGTTCCATCGACACCCCGGGCCTGCACAACGCTGAGCAGGTCAAGGCGTGGCGCCGAGTGACCGATGCCGTGCACGACCGGGACGGCCGCATCTTCGCCCAGCTCTGGCACAGCGGCCGGGTCGCGCATCCCAGCCTGTATCCCGATGGCAGACTCCCCGTGGCGCCCTCGGCCGTCCCCTCAGGCGGGCAGATGACCGCGCGCGACGGGACGATGCTCGACCACCCCACACCGCATGCGCTGACCATGGCGGAGATCGCTCAGACGATCGCCGACTTCGCCCAGGCCGCACGCAACGCCATTGACGCCGGGTTCGACGGGGTGGAACTGTACGGCGCCAACGGTTACCTGATCCAGCAATTCTTGTCCGACAACGTCAACCTGCGAACCGACGAGTACGGAGACAAGATCCGCTTTGCCGTCGAGGTCACTCACGCGGTGACCGAGGCGATCGGCCCCGAGCGCACCGCCATCCGGCTGTCCCCGGGGAACCCGTACAACAACATCGAGGAAAGCGACCCGATGGGCGTCTACACCTGTCTGGTCCGCGCGCTCCGCCCCGACCTGGCCTACGTGCACCTGCCGGAAGTCGGGAACAGGCGGGTCACCGAGGAGATCCGCGCTGCCTGGCCCGGCGTGCTCACGCTCAATCCCCACTCCGGGACCACCCCGGTAGAGGAGATCCGCGTCTCGCCCGAAGCCGCCGAGGAGGCGCTGACCGTCGCCGACGTCATCAGCCTGGGCGCCCTCTGGCTGGCCAACCCCGACCTGCCGGAGCGGGTACGGCGCGGCAGGCCGTACAACGAACCGGACCGAGCCACCTTCTACGGTGGGGACCACGAAGGCTGCACCGACTACCTCGCGCTGTCGTGAGCGACGGACGCGCCCGGGCTGTCGGGGACGAGTTGGTCGCCATCCACGCACGGTTCCGCGAGGAACTGACCGAACTGCGCAGGCAGCTCGCCGAAGGGAAGACCCCGGCTCTCGGCACGGACCTGCGCACCTGCTGCCTCACCTGGTGCGACGCACTACACGAGCACCACACCGGGGAGGACACCCTCGCCTTCCCGCTCTTGGAGCGGGAGTTCCCCCAGCTCGCGCCCACCCTGGATCGGCTCAGACGAGACCGCGTCATCGTGGCCCACCTGCAACGCGAGCTGCGCGAAGAGCTCTCCGCCGCGGGAACAGGCAATGCGCAGCACGTGATGGTCACGCTGGACAGGCTCGCCGAGCAGCTCGAAACCCACTTCGCTCACGAAGAGGAGCAGCTGTTCGAAGCGCTCAACAGGCTGGCCTTCACCCCGCCGAAACCAGAACCACGGTGAAGCGGCGGCCGACCTGCTCCTCCTCGGCAGGCCGGCCGGTCGGCGGTGATCGCCGCCGGATGTATCCGTAATCGGCATGCCCTTACCGCGCCCCGGGTTTTCCTGCCCGGGGCGCGGAGAGCCGGCAGATCCTTCAGCCGAGAGACAGTGGAGGTCATCGTCTCGGCTGGGGAATGACGGGGGATCTGCCAGAGCGTGGCCGGCGGCGCGGATCGTGGCGTGAAAGGCCGTTCGGGATCGGGCCTGCGTCGAGGTCGGTGCCGCCGGGTCTAGATGAATGAGTCCAAGGCGTAGCTGCGGAGATAGGGCGAGGGCGCCCACCCTCAGTTTGTGACGACCAAGTTGGACACCCTCGCAACCGCACTGTATGTGAAGGTCGATGATCTACTGAAGGCCTCACCGGGCCTGGCCCCATGGCGGCCGAAGACGGGTATCGCGCCCACGCTCAGCGACGCTGAACTGGTGACCTTGGCGGTCATGTCGGCGTTGCCGGGCTTCGTCTCCGAACGACGCTGGCTGCGCCATGCCCACGCCGAACTGGGAGGGATGTTCCCCTACCTGCCCGGACAGTCGGGATACGGCAAACGGCTACGGAAGGCATCGGGGCTGGTCCTGCACGTGATCAGAATGCTGGCGGCCGATACCACGCTGTGGAGCGATGAGTGGGCATCTGACGGCGATTTGATGGGTTTTGATGGTGTTTCAGTCATGCCTGAAGCGCGTCGATTAAGCGGTATGTAGCGTTTCGAAGTGCGAGGAAAGCCGTGGGCGCCCACAGGTTCGCCCGATCGGTGACCTCATGCCCGTCTAATCTCGCGATGGGATGGAAACGCCCAAGCCCCGAGATGCCGGCTCTCGGACACAGGTCTGCTACCACGATGCCATGACCCCCGCCGTCCCTACCCGTCTGACCTGTCCGATGCTCGCTGGGCGTTAATCGAGCCGCCCCTCTCCGCCTGGCGCGCCGCGCGCCTGCAGGCCCGCGCACAAGCCGGCATCAACGTCGCCGACCCGGCCACCAGCCTGCGCGACATCTTCGACGCGATCCTCTACATCGACCGCACAGGCATCGCCTGGAAGTACCTGCCGCACGACTTCCCGCCGCACGCCACCGTCTACCACTACTTCTCCACCTGGACCAAGGAAGGCATCTTCGATGCGGCTGGGCCTGGAATTGACCGGCATCACCCGCGTCAAGGAGGGCCGCAAGACCGAGCCCAGCGCCTGCATCATCGACAGCCAGAGCATCAAGACCTCGACAAACGTCTCGCTCGACACCCAGGGCGTCGACGCCGGCAAGAAGATCGCCGGGCGCAAGCGCGGCATCCTCACCGACACCCTGGGCCTGCTCCTGGCCGTCATCGTCGTCGCCGCCGACCTGTCCGGCAACGCCATCGGCAAGACCCTGCTCACCCAGGCTCGTGCCACCTATCCGACGATCACCAAAGCGTGGGTGGACACCGGCTTCAAGAACGCCGTCATCGAACACGGCGCCACGTTGGGGATCGACGTCGAAGTCGTTCCACGCCGCACTGACCATCCCGGCTTCCACGTCGTCAAACGCCGCTGGGTGGTCGAGCGCACGCTGGGCTGGCTCATGCTCCACCGCCGCCTCGCCCGCGACTATGAAACCCGGCCCGATCACGCCGCAGCCATGATCCGCATCGCATCAATCGACAACCTTGCCCGGCGCATCACCGACGAAACCACCCCAACCTGGCGAGACACGTAACCGACAATCAATCAGGAACTACGCTTTTCAGACGCCCACTAAGGATCGTGTTATCGCGCCGGACTATGCCGTCCTGTTCGGGCCGACAGGCTGACCCGACACTGCCGCTCACGAGCCACCCTGACCTGCTTGAAACAGCCTGTACCGCTAGGGGTTCCGGTAGTAATCGCGGAAAATCCAACGGATATGGGTCTGACCTGGAGCTTGGCCCGCCGTCCCGTGATCGTGTTTCCCGCGGAGTCTTCGCAGGTCATCAGCAACATCGTTGGATTCACAGCTATTTCTACCGGGATCCCCGGGAGCGGAGGGCCTACTGGGACCTCCTTCTGCCCCCAGTGCGAACACGTATAGTGAGTATACTTACACTGAATGTCACAGTCGGGTGGATGTGGCCCGGATCTGGAGCGGTGAACCGCGTCGCTGTGCGCGCCAGGCCGGTCGGTGAACGTCCGGCGAGTGGTGTGCCCGCCCACCGGCGGAAGGGTGATCATCGGAGAGATGCACCCGAGGAAAGGGGATTTTCCGTGAGTCGTGCACTGATCATCGTCGATGTGCAGAAGGACTTCTGCGAGGGCGGCAGCGTTCCGGTGAAGGGCGGCGCGGATCGAGCCGCCGCCATCGCCGAGCTGGTCCGGCGCGCCGAGGGGCAGTATGCCTTCGTCGTCGCGACCCGCGACCACCACATCGATCCGGGCGCTCACTTCTCCGACAACCCCGACTTCCAGGACTCATTCCCTGTGCATTGCGTCGTCGGTAGTGAGGGAGGCGAGTTCCATCCGGATTTCGCGCCCGCCGTCGACTCCGGGCACGTCGACGAGGTCTTCTTCAAGGGCGCTCACTCCGCCTCCAAGAGCGGTTTCGAGGGCTCGACCCAGGACGGCACGACACTATCTACCTGGCTGAAGGCCCGTGACATCGCCGACCTCGATGTCGTCGGCATCGCGACCGATCACTGCGTGAAGGCCACGGCACTGGACGGAGCGCGCGCGGGCTTCACGGTGCGGGTCCTGCTCGACTACACCGCCGGCGTCGCTGCCGACACCACGCGCACCGCACTGGACGAACTGCGCCGGGCCGGCGTCGCACTGAGCGGCGAACCTGTCGTCGCCTGAACAGGCCGGTCCGGCCCGTTCAGGCGACGGTTCAGATGACTCCGCGGATCAGCCCTTGGCGTTACCGCCCGCGAGGAGAGTCCCAAAGCCCTGGCACGCCTGGGCGTTCCGGCGTGGCCCGCATCCGCTAACTAATAACCCTTGATCGGGCTCCGGGATGTCAGCGGCCGTATCCCCGGCTGGGGCTTTGCGGGGTGATGCCGGGCGACGGTGGCCGGTAGCTGCGTCCCTGCTCGCGTGCGCGGCGCCGCGCTTCGGCCTGCTGGGCCTGCTCGGGGTCGTGGTCATATTCCAACGAGACTTCTCGATAAGCGCTGAGCCGCAGGTCAGCGGGGTTCGTCTCGGGTGGTCCAGCCGTGCCGGGCAGCAAGCCGGGCGAGGCGTGCAACAAGGCCATGACGTACGCGCGCTGGGCGCCGACGGGGGTCCAGGCTTCTGTGTGGCGTCCAGACTCCGCTTGCAGGAGGAAAAGCGTCCTATCCCTTCAGTTGTAGTTCCGGGCGAGGTCTTGGGTATGGCGTCGGCGGTGGTGGCTGGCGACAGCTTGGTGATGGCGTCGCTAATCGGTGCTTTGTTGACATGGGGTTGATGCCGAGGTAGGCCGGTGGATAGGGGTAGTCGGTGCTGTTCAGGGGTGGTTGTGATGGCGACCACGCGACGTCCGTGTCCACCGGCGCCGGGTCCGTTGGAGGACTACGCGGCCCGGTTCGATGATCTGTGGTGCTCGCTCGCGCAGCGCCGGGGGTTTCGTGAATATCTGGCCGGGCTGCTGCTGCCGCGCGACCGCAACAAGACGTTGACGGCCCTGGCCGGCGCGGAGCCAGTGGCCGGAGTCCAGAGCGCGGCGGTGCAGCGGCTGCAGTTCTTCTGCGTCGGAGTCGCCGTGGGATCACGAGAGGGTCAACGCCCGGCGTCTTGAGCTGCTGCGGGCCGATCCGGCGGTTGCGCCGCACGCAGGCGGAGTGCTGGTGGTCGACGACAGGAGGCGACCGCAAGAACGGCACCGCCATCGCACACACCGCCCATCAGTACCTGGGCTCGGTCGGGAAGATCGAGAACGGGATCGTGGCGGTGACCACCCTGTGGGCCGACGAGCGGGTCTATTATCCGCTGCACGCGGTTCCCTACACCCCCGCGAGTCGGCTGCCTGGTGGCCGTAGCGATCCGGACTTCCGTACCAAGCCGCAGCTCGCGGCCGCTCTGGCGGGTCGGGCTCAGGCCGTCGGGGTAGATTTTCAGGCAGTGGTGGCCGACTGCGCCTACGGCGACAATGCGGCCTTCACCGCTGAACTGTGGGCCGCTGGGCTGCCGTTCGTACTTGCGCTCAAGCCGCACAAGGGTTCTTGGGCCCCGGTGGAGGAGGCGCACACACCGGTCGACGCCGCCCGCGAGCTGTCCTGGGCAGGTCCGCACGCGCCGGGTGCCTGGACCACGGTCGTGCGGCGCTTCCGCGACGGCCGCACCAGCGTGTGGTGGGCCGCGGAGGCGGCCTTGGGCGGCTACGGCCCCAACCAGGCGGTCCGGTTGATCGTCGCGACCACCGACCCGGCGACGCTGCCGGCCAAGGCGACCTGGTATCTGGCCACCAGTCTGCCCCGCCCCGGCGCTCCGCGCGCTGCGCTCTCGTCTTTCCCGGCCGCCGACCTGGCCGAGATCGTGCGCCTGTACGGCCTGCGCACCTGGATCGAGCAGGGCTACAAGCAGGTCAAGGACGAACTCGGCTGGGCCGATTTCCAGGTCCGTTCCGATGCCGCGATCCGCCGCCACTGGGCCCTGGCGGCCTGCGCGTTCACCTTCTGCTGGCATGCCCGGCCCGCCGATCCGGCCCCGCCACCACACCTTCCGCCCACCCCGGCCGACGCCGACGGCGCAGAGAGGGGGCCCCGGCGCCGCAGTGCCACCCGTGCCGCTGTGCTGGCCCCAGGCCGCCCGCCACGTCCGCGGCTGGCTGACCCCCTGCGCACTGCTGCAACGCTGGTGGCGAAGCTGGTCGAGCAGGCCCCCGCCCGCTGAGCTACAAGCCCTGGTCACAGCCGTCACTACAGGACGGTCCCTCAACCTCTACGCCCCGCCTTAACAAACCACCGATTAGTGGTCGCGCCCGTTAATTCGAGGGCGGACCTGCAACGGAACCGGCTTAGCGTGCGATCCGGTTCCGTTGCAGGTCCACTCCCGAGTAAGGAAATCCGACGAGGAGCCGGAGCATCCCCTGTGTCAGGTCCCGATGAGGACCGCCTCGATGAGGCCGCCGCACAGGTTCCCCCGCCGGGCGGCGGTACCGACCGCGCGTAACACGGTCCTCAGGTCCCGGTCCGGGCGCTGGCCGATCCCCAGCAGCCCGGCATACAGCCGGATCACGCCGGAGGCGGAGGCGGCCTGCACCCGGTCCCGGTCGACGACGATCGCGGCGTCGGCCGCGACGATCCACGGCCTGCGCCCGAGCGCGGCGCCGTCGCAGGTGATGGTCGCCCGCAGCAGGTGCGGGCGCTCGCCCGAGGTGAGGACCGCCCGCCATCTGGGCACCGGGACAAGGTCGTCGACGTCGTGAACGCTCAGCAGTGGCAGGCCATGGCGCAGGAACCGGGTCAGGTAGGCGTGGGCCGGGGCGTCGGCCTTCTCCACGCCGGGAAACAGCGGTTCCATCAGCAGCCCCGCGGTCACCGGGCCGTCGTCCGCGGTCACGGTGGGAACCAGGCGCATGCGTTCCATCACCGCGGCGATGTCGAACACCACGTCGCTGTCGGACACGGCCGAGGGTGCACAGGTGGCGTGGGCGAAGAGGACATTGGCGACCATGCCGCCGCCCGAGGCGGGGTGGCGCACGACCACGACGCTGACCGGCTCGGCATCGGCGTCGGCCGGCTGCTCGCAGCGCACACACTGGGCAGGCCCGGGGTCGGCGCCACTCCGCAGTGCGTTGATCTTATCTGCCGTCAAGATCGACGCGACGTCGTCACTGATCCGGATGTCCCGCATGTCTGGACGCTACGACGGCGCGCGATCACCTGCCACCGTCTTCGTCGTCTTGGTCGTCGGTGCGCGCGGCGGGCTTGGTCGGGCGGGCCTGCTGGCCCGGGGTGGAGGGCTTGGTCCACGTCGATCAGACCGGCGGCCGACACCGCGAGGCTCACGTTCGGCATGCGAGTAGTACACACACCGCCGCCATCCGCAGTCCAGCGGTGAGAACTCCCAGGGCGGCCGAAGGTTTGCCCCGTGTTTTCGCGTCATGCTCCAAAGCCGGGCGCCGAACGTCTCGGCCAGATGCCGGCGCGCGACGGGCGTGACCCCCCCCCGTGATGCCTGCCCCCCTCCCGCGGAAGCGGCCTTTCGCCCTAACCTGTCAATCACAGCTGGCCCGGCGCCCCTCGGCTCGCAGCCGGCTTCCGCACCCGCTAGCAACACGCCCCTTGGAGTCACATCGTGGCTTTCTTCATAGGAACGATCTTGTTCGCCGCCCTCGTCGGCGCGCTCGACGCCCGTCTCCCTTGGCCCTCCCCTCGATCGGAAGAAAAGTGATCACCGGACATTTCGGACTCGCCGCCGCAGTGAAGTCCGCTGAGCGGCAGGTGCCGCTCTGGGCGTTGATGCTGGCCACCGTCTGGCTGGACGTGGTGTTCGCCCCGCTCTTCATCGCGGGCGTCGAATACATCGAACCGGTGCCCGGCACCGACGGCGGGTACGGTCAGGGCGTCATCTACGCCGACTACACCCACTCCCTGCTCGGCGCCCTGGTCATCGCCGCCCTCACCGGCGCCGTGGCCGCCTGGCGGTGGAACAGGCGCTCGGGCGTGGCCATCGGCGCGGTGGTCTTCTCGCACTGGCTGCTCGACCTCGTCGTCCACCGCGCCGACCTGCCGCTCCTGCCCGGAAACCTGGGCGGCCTGCCCCGGCTCGGCTTCGGCCTGTGGCAGTATCCGTGGGTGACGGTCATCATCGAGGCCGCCCTGCTTCTGGGAGGCACCCTGCTCTACTGGCGGGCCGCCTCCCGGGCCGCCTCCCGGCCGGGCGGCTCCCGGCGGACGGCGACGTTGACCACGGTTCTGATCGCGGTGATCGGCGTCGTGACGCTGGCCCTGGACGTGGCAGGCGTGTGACACCTTCCTTCGCGCCCGGTTTGGCCATGTCGGTGCGAAGTGGTTCTGGCTCAAAGTCAGTGAAACCAGTGGATCCGGGCGACCGAAGGGTGTCTGTCTGGTCTGTCGGCGCAGGTCATGATGATCCGCCTGCGGGACCGTCAGGGTCCTTCACGAAATGTGCGCCAGACTCTGCGAAGTAGCAGCGGATGTTCACGAGTTTCAGCAACACTCTGCGATCTTCGCTCTGGCGGAATGTTGGCGAGAAGCGACAGTACGGGGGACAGACCAAGTACGCCCTGAAAGGGGCAGCGGTGCGCTGAGCCGCTGGTCAGAGCGGCTTGCATGTCGGGACAGGTCGAAAGGGACGTCCGAAGCCGTCTCTATGGCTTCGGACGTCCCTTCTTTTTGTCTCGCCACCGAGTCGCCTCTTTCCCGTCATCGTCGATGTGACTGGTGTACTGCTGGATCCAGGTTCGACGCAGTACGTCCGCCGCGGGCAGTAGGCGCAGAAACGGTGGGGCGGCTGGTGACCAGATGGCTTTGAGGAGCGTGATCCCGTCCATCCCGATCTGATCGGCATGGGTGTTTTGAGCACTTCAGCGAGAGGGGAGCTTGTTGTCCTCCGGCCGCTTGGCGTAACGGGTGAACCACTCGTGTGGCGCCGTGGTGATCAGCCAGTCCGGCGCCACGGCAGAGAGTGTGTTCAGCGCAGCCCGGAGGGTCTCGTGAACGAACTCCAGCCGGTTCAACTCCCTGGTCGCCGCGAGCACATGGGTGGAATCGCTGCGCAGGTCGTCGAGCAGGTGGTAGTGCAGCAAATGGCCCGTCGTGTAGCAGCGGTCGTAGTCGAGATGTTCGGACAGCTCAGCAGCGACAGCTGGGTGGAGACCGCTCCGTAAGCGGCCAGGCGCGCGGCGTACCGCGAGTCCGGGTTGGGCATCAGTCAGTGCGGTGTCAAGGCGGGTTCGCCGTGCCGCTCCCACGGCGGTGCGGTCGCCGGGACCTACCACACCGGCCGCTTCACCCAGGTGGCCCGCATGGCCGAACTCCTGCGCGTGCGAACCCCGGCCGATCGCGGGCCGGGCCAGCCTTGGCGGCCCGGTACCCGGCACCGATCGCAACCAACGGCCCTACCGCCGTCAGCCGATCTCCTTCCTCGAGATGCGCAGCATCCCTGCGGCCACCGGAACGACGATCCACACGAACACTGACACGGCCAGCCGAAGGGCGGCGTCGCCGGTGAACCCACCGTTCATCAGGGGGTTGGTAGTGAGGTTGAGGTCGAGCCAGCCCGCCAGGATCGCGCCCATGTCGCCGAGCCGGGCGACAGTGCTCCACAGGGCCGTGCTGGCCAAACAGATCACGATCGCCGCCGGCGTGTTCAACAACGCCAGACCCATGCCGAGGCCCTGGCCGGTCACCAGCACCATCGTCGCGATCCAGCCCAGCACCTTGGCCGGCGTGACGGTCCACGTGGCCTCGACGCCGTGAACCGCGGCGGCGACGGCGGTCATGGGCAGGGCCGCCAGTAGGGCGAACACGCAGCCCGCCACGGCGACCGCCAGTGGCGGCAGGCACTTGGCCGCCAGCACCCGCCCGCGCCGGGGCTCCAGCGCGAACGTGGTCAGCGCGGTGCGATGCCGCCATTCGCCGGTCACCGTGAGAATGGCCAGCACGGGCAGAAACGTCCCGAGCGGGATGGCGGCGGTCCCGGCCAGGGTGAACCAGCGCGGCTCCGACGTGAGACCCCGGGCGACGACGGCCACGAGCGCCAACCCGATCGCGCTCACCGCGAGGATGAGACCGCTGCGCGTGTCGAACAGCTTGCGGGTCTCGACCCGCAGCAGCCCGGTGAACGGGATGTCGGTAGGGGTCATGCGGCGCTCCTGTCGGCTTGGGCGGTCAGTTCGAGGAAGGTCTGCTCCAGACCGCCACCGCGGGCGAACTCGGCGACGGTGCCCCGGGCGAGCACGCGGCCGCGGCCGATCACCACGATCTGGTCGGCGACCTGCTCCACCTCGTGCAGCAGGTGTGAGCTGAGCAGCACCGCGCACCCGGCGTCGGCCAGGCTGCGCAGCAGCCCGCGCATCCACTGGATGCCCTGCGGGTCGAGGCCGTTGGCGGGCTCGTCCAGGATGAGCGCCTCGGGCCGGCCGAGCAGCGCGTGGGCGATGCCGAGCCGCTGCCGCATGCCCAGCGAGTAGCCGCCGACGGCCCGTCTGCCCTCCTGGCCGGTCAGCCCGACCAGCTCCAGGCTCTCCTCGACGCGCGAGCGGGGCAGGCCCAGCATCATCGCCCCCAGCGTCAAGACCTCCTGCCCGCTGCGCCCCGGATGCAGGGCGCTGGCGTCGAGCAGCGTGCCGACGCGGCGGCCGGGACAGGCGAGTTCGGCGTACGGCCGCCCGAACACGGTGGCCGACCCCGACGTCGGCCGCGAGAGCCCGATCAGGATGCGCAGAGCCGTCGATTTTCCCGCGCCGTTGGGTCCGAGGAACCCGGTGACGCTGCCTGCCCCGATGGTGAAGGACACCTCGTCGAGGGCTTTCACCCCTTTGTATGCCTTGCTGACGCCATGGAATTCGATCACGGGCCTAGTTCACCGGATTTCCCGCCTCGGGTCATCGGACCCAGGTCGATGGCCACCGGCCGAGAAATAGACCCAGGGCTACCCGCTCTGGACCCTGGTAGCTAGGGGCGGCTCCGGCGCTTCCCTAGGCTGTCGGGCGTGAATGAGCCAGGGGTGGATGAGTGGGGCGTCGATGAGTCGGGCGTGAAAGGAAAGAGCCGGGGCGAGGCTCTGCGTTACCTCTGCGCCACTGTGCCTGCGCTGTTCGTCGGCGGGATCTCGATCCTGTCAGCTGTGAACCGCGAGGTCGCCCCCGGCCTCGCCCAGATTGCGCTGGATTTGGCCCTGTTCGGGGTCGGTCTGGGGTTGATGCGATGGCGGCACCGCTTCCCCTGGCAGGTCGCGCTGGCGACCGCGCTCCTGACCCTCTACTCGACCACAGCGGCCGGCCCCGCGTACGTCACCTACGTCTCTGTGTGCACGCATCGCCGTTGGCGCCAGATCGTCCCGGTCGCTCTCGCCCTGTGGCTGTGCCCTGTGGCGCAGATCCTGTGGCGGAGCGCCGACCGGCTCAGGGTCGTCTCCGTCACGAGCGTCACCATGGTGACCGGCAGCGTGATCGTCGGCGGGCTGACCGTCTTCGGCCTCTACCTGCGCGCGCGGCGCGACTTGGCCGCCTCGCGGCGACAGGTCGCGCTCGAGGCGCAGGCGCACCGCGTCGAGCAGGCCAGACTGACCGAACGGGTCAAGATCGCCCACGAGATGCACGACGTGCTGGCACACCGGATCTCTCTGCTGGCCATGCTCGCGGGCGGTCTGGCACACCGCACCGACCTCACCGCTGAGCAGACCCGCGAGGCGGCCCAGGCGATTCAGGAGAACGCACACCAGTCGCTCAATGAGCTGCGCGCCGTACTCGGCACGCTGCGGTGCGACGGCGGCGTCGAGGACCCGCAGCCGAACCTGGCCGACCTCGACGCCCTGTTCGACGAAGTACGCGTGGCCGGGCAGCAGGTCGAGGTGGCCGACACCGTCGAGGGGCGCGAGCTGCTGCCGGCGCAGACAGGGCGGCACGCGTACCGGATCGTGCAGGAGGCGCTGACCAACGCGCGCAAGCACGCGCCGGGCAGCTGGGTGAGGGCCGAGCTCGGCGGACGGCCTGGCCAGGGCTTACGGATCCGGATGAGCAACCCGGCTCCATACGCCGGATCGTCCGGCCCCGGCCCCGGCCCCGGCGGGCGGCTGGGCCTGGTCGGGCTGGCCGAGCGTGCCCGGATGGCCGGGGGCACCCTGAGCCATGCGGTCAAGGACGGACACTTCGTCCTTGACGTACGGCTGCCGTGGGAGGCTTGATCCGTGATCAGAGTGGTGATCGTGGACGACGACCCGATGGTACGCACGGGGCTGCGCCTCATCCTCGGCGGCGAGCCCGACCTGGACCTCGTCGGCGACGCAGCGGACGGCAGGCAGGCCATGACCGTGGTCCGCGATATGCGGCCCGATGTCGTCCTGATGGACATCCGGATGCCGGTCCAGGACGGGCTCACGACCACCGAGCTACTGCTCGATCGGCCGTCGCCGCCGCGCATTTTGGTGCTGACCACGTTCGACGCCGACGACATGGTGCTGCGCGCGCTGCGGCTCGGCGCGCACGGCTTCCTGCTGAAGGACACGCCGCCGGCGAAGATGATCGAGGCTGTGCGCGCGGTGGCCCGGGGCGAGCCGGTCCTGTCACCGAGCGTCGCCCACCAGGTGATCGCGGCGGCCACCGGCCGGTACAAGCCGCAGGCCGTCAAGGAGCTGGACCAGCTCACCGAGCGCGAGCGCGAGGTGGCGATCGAGGTGGCCAAGGGCAGCTCGAACTCCGAGATCTCCACGAACCTGTCGGTGAGCGTGGCCACGGTGAAGGCCAACATCACCCGCATCTTCGCCAAACTCGGCACCGACAGCCGCGTGGACGTGGCGAACAGGGTACGCGACGCCGGCCTCCTGTAGCCCGAAATCGGTCGCAGGCGGCAGTGAACCTCGGCGTACGGCAGTGCGTCGAGGTCAGTGATCAGGCCTGCTTGGTCAGGTGATGGGTTCGAGAATGACGCGATAGCTGGTTTCTGAAAACCGCCTTGCCTGCTGTCCCTATCGCCACAGGTCAGCACCAAATCCGTTAGATCTTTCGATCAGACTACTGGGACCCCCAGAAGATCATGATCACCCGCGCCACAGGCAATCCCACGAATTCGCCAACAGTGTCAGGTGTGGCCGAACAATCCGCAGGAGCGGTTGAACAAGGAGATCCGTCGCCGTACCGATACCGCTGCGTCCTCGATGGTGGACGGGACGGGATCGCCGAAGTGCGTCACCTCGTGGTCCTCCTTCCGGGCGGCACGCAAGACGGCCGGCGCCGTGAACAACGCCTTGACGTCGTACCGCTCGATGACCCGCCAGAACGCGCCGACGTCCGGGGTATCGACCGGCTTGCCCTCGTAGAGGATCGTCGTGGCACCGAACAGCAGCGGTGCGTTCACCATGTAGGAGTGCCCGACAACCCAGCCGATGTCCGAGGCTGCCCAGACACGTCGCCGGGCGCTAGGTCATAGACGTTGCGCATGCTCCACAACAACGTGACGGCGTGCCTGCCATTGTCCCGTACGGCGCCCATGGGCTTACCGGTGGTGCCGGAGGTGTGCCGGATACGGGCGTTCTGCCCGGACCCGAATGGGTGCTGACGTGAGCCCGGGCGGACTCACGGGACAAAGGCGACGGGACCGAGGGGCAAGTTGGACACCATGACGGATGCGGGCGGGGTGGTCTTGGCCGTCTCGGTCACCGCCGCGACGGTGAACACCTTCACCGGCGAGGAATGGGGCATGGCACCGAAGACCCGGATGTGTTCAACCCCACCAACCTGGACACCGACCAGTGGGCGGCCATGTTCAAGGACGCGGGCTTCAAGAAGGTCATCCTCACGGCCAAGCACCACGATGGCTTCCTACTGTTCCCCTCGTCGTATTCCACCCATGGTGTGGAGTCGAGTTCGTGGCGGGGCGGCAAGGGCGACGTCGTGCGGGAATTCGCTGACTCGGCACGTAAGTACGGGCTCAAGGTCGGCCTCTACCTGTCACCGTCGGACCTGCACGAAGCTCTGCCCGGCGGCAGGTACGCCAACGGCAGCGCCGGCAAGCCGGTGACCATCCCGTCGGATGCGTCCGATGTGGTGGGTGGTGTCACCTTCAACTTCACCGCCGATGACTACAACGCGTACTACGAGAACACGCTGTACGAGTTGCTGACCCGATACGGGCAGATCGACGAGGTGTGGTGGGACAACGCCAACCCGCTGGCGGGCGGCACCCCGCCCCGCTACCAGCCCTACGCCTTCACCGACTGGACGCGGATGGTCCGCACCCTGCATCCCAACGCCGTGATCTTCAACGACAACGGGCCGGACGTTCGCTACGTGGGGAATGAGGCCGGTGCGGCTCGCACATCGGAGGGGTCGACACTGCCGTTCGCCGGCGATCCGTCCATACTGCGGGTGATGCCATGCTTAACAGCGTGTCCTACATGGTGGGTGAGTCGTTGAACTCACCATGGACGGCGGGCAATGGGACTGGATCGTCCCGGCGGGGTTGTGGGAGATCGCACGGCCGTTGCTGCCGGCGCCTCGGGTGCGCCCGCAGGGCGGCGGGATCGTCGGTGTCGCTGATGAGGCGGTGTTCGCCGCGATCGTCTACGTGCTGGTCAGCGGATGCTCCTGGCGGGCGCTGCCGCCGTGTTTCGGAGCCTCCAAGTCCACTGTGCATCGCCGGTTTTTGATCTGGTCGTGTGCCGGGGTGTGGGAGCGGTTGCACCAGGCCGTCCTGGACCAGTTGGCCGGCGATGGCCTGCTGGATGTGTCGCGCGTGGTGCTCGACTCGGCGCATGTGCGCGCCAAAAAGGGGGCGAACACACAGGTCCTTCGCCCGTGGACCGGGGTAAGCCCGGTTCCAAGCTGCACGTCCTGTCGGACGCGGCCGGACTGCCTCTGGTCGTCGGCCTGTTCGCGGCCAACGTCCACGACAGCCGCTGGTTGAAGCCGATGGTGCTCGCCCTCCAATTGAGACACAGCCCTGTGCAGGGCCGGTATCGCAAGATCGGCAAGCTCCACGCCGACAAGGCCTATGACCATCCTGAGCTGCGGCGATGGCTGCGCGGCAAGCGCATCGGAGTGCGTATCGCCCGCAAGGGCGTCGAGTCCAGCCAGCGACTGGGCCGCCATCGCTGGGTGATCGAACGAACTATCTCCTGGCTGTTCGGCTACCGGCGCCTGTCACCCCGTTACGAGCGTCACCCCTACGCCTACCTGGCCTTTCTCACCCTCGCTGCAGCCATGACCTGCCATAAGCGACATCTCAAACTCACCATATAGGACATGGTCTAAGCGGTAAATGTCTGCGGGATGGGGTTCTGCTGCGGTGTGTCGCCCGCGATCACCCGCATGCGGGCTTTGGCCAGCACGTCCAGGCCCATGTGGCGGCGGGCCTCGGTCCATTCGTCGGTCTGTTCGGCCAACACCGCAGCGACGAGCCGGACGATCGGGCCGTGATCGAGGAAGATCCCCACCACGCCTGTCATCAGCGAAAACTCGTACACCACCTCCGTGGAGGCAACCGTCGCCTGAATAAGGCGTGCCGAAGGCGCGATTTCGTGGCGGGTGGCGACTGACGACCTCGGAGCGTGGCGAGGACGTCCAGACCATCAGATGATCGGTATCCCGGCCGGGGTGCGGGTCAAGTGGACCAGAGCGAGAGCACTGGTGCAGGAAACTGCGAACTCGGCCGCCCGGGCTCTGCGGCAGGATCAGCCCGGTTCCTGCCGTTGCCGGTCGCCCGGATCACCGTCCTGGCGCGCCGGTGCCAAGCCCCCGTCGCCTCGTCCCGGCCGTCACCGGGTAAGGCGGCGCGGGGGAGTCGCGGTGAGGATCGAGGCCAGCAGCCCGGGGAAGCGGCGCTCCAGATCCTCCCTGCGCAGCCGGCTCGGCCGCGCCGTACCGTCGATGCGCGTGGAGACGATGCCGCTTTGACGCAGGACGTTGACGTGGTGCGACACCGTCGAGACCTTCACCGGCAGGTCGAGCGCGGTGCACGTGGACTCGTCCGCCTGGTCGAGCAACTGCACGATGCGTAGCCGCATCGGGTCGGCCAACGCCTGCAGCACCGTGGACACGTCGATCTCGTCGAGGTCCGGCTGCGCCATCCAGGTCTCCACCGCGCCACTCCTTCCGACGGCCGTACCCCTTTACGATACTCGTCGGAATAGTATTACGATGTCGATCGTAATTAATGACGTCTATCGGAGGATGCGTGATGGCCTCGACGCTGCACACCGACCCACCTCTCACGCGCTGGCGGCCGCATGCCGCCGTCCTGGCCTTCGGGGCATTCGCCGTCGGCACCGACGGCTTCGTGGTCGCCGGTCTACTGCCGCCCATCAGCGCATCCCTGCACGTCAGCGTGGCGGCGGCCGGACAGTTGGTGACCGTGTTCGCGATTGCGTACGCGGTGTTCGCGCCCGTGCTCGCCGCCCTGACGGCGTCATGGCCGCGACGCAGGGTCCTGGTCACGGCGCTCACAGTCTTCGCTGTCGGCAACGCCGTCACGGCGCTCGCGCCCGGCTTCGGCCCGATCCTGGCATCCCGGGTGATCGCCGGCGCAGGCGCCGCCATGTTCACCGCCACCGCGAGCGCCACGGCGGCCATGCTGGCGGGCGAGCGCGAACGCGGGCGGGCGATCTCGATCGTGATGCTCGGAATGACGTCCTCGCTGGTCCTGGGCGCGCCCCTGGGCACAGTGATCGGCGGTTTGTTGAACTGGCGCGTCACGATGTGGGTGGTCACCGCCCTGGCGCTGCTCGCGGTGCCGGCCATCGCCTGGCGCCTTCCCCCGGTACACGGCAGCGGCAACCGTGGACTGCGGGCCTTCCTGGCCCCACTGCGCGATCGGCGGATCATCGCCGTGCTGGCCACGACCGTCGTGGCGTTCGTGGGCATCTACATCCCGTACACGTACATCAGCGAGATCTTCGCCCCCGCCGCCTCGGGCGGCTCGACGCTGGCGGTCCTGCTGCTGGCCTTCGGCCTGGCCGGCACGGCGGGCAATCTCACCGCCGGCCGCCTCGCCGACCGGTACGGCCCCCGGCGAGTGATCATAGTCGTGACGCTCACCCTGGCCGCCGCCTTCGTCCTCATCCCGCTGGGACGCGACACGCTCGCGGCGGCCGTGGTGGCCGTCGTGGTGGCCGGCTTCCTCTCGTTCTCGATCACCGCACCACAGCAGCACCTGATGATCACCATGGCAGGGCCGGGCTCCGGGATGGTCACCTCGCTCTACCAGTCGGCGCTCTATCTCGCCGTGTCGTTGTCGGGCGCCTTGGGGGCGTTCGGGCTCGAATGGCAGGGCGCGGCCCGCCTGCCGTGGCTGGCCGCGCTGCTGGTACTGGCCGCCGCGGTGCTCACGGCCGTTACGGCGCGGCGGTCGCCTTCGCCGCTACCGGCAGAGGCCCGGGGACGCGGCTGAGTCCCTCCCGTCGTGGCCGTTTCCGCCGTTGGACTTGACGACCGTGAAAACCGAGCCCGGTGGCTTGTCCAGCGCCCTGGTGATCTGGCTGATCGACTCGCCCGCCTTCCACCGGCCCCACAGCTCCCGCTTCTGCTCATCCGACCTCCCCGGGCGGCCCATCCTCGCCACGCAACACCTCCGTGATCATCATCCCGAATGGTGTTGCGCTGACCGGTTGACTGCACCGCGGTTTTCTTCGCGCGGGAGACGGATCGGCCGAGATGAGATTCCGGCTGATTCATGCGGAGAAAGACCACCACGGCGTCTCCCTGCTGGCCCGGGTGCTGGGTGTGTCGCGCCAGGGCTACTACGCCTGGGCCGGGCGCGGCCCGTCGGCTCGCGCCCGTCGCGATGCGGAGCTGACCGAGAAGATCCACGCTCACTATCAGGCCTCCGATGAGATTTACGGAGCGCCGCGCATCCACGCCGACCTGCGCCAGATCGACGGGGACAACGTGGGCCGCAAGCGGGTGGCCCGGCTGATGCGCGCGGCCGGGCTGGCCGGAGTGTCTCGGCGTCGGGGCTGTCGCACGACGATTACGGATAGGAAGGCGGCTGCCGCCTCAGACCTGGTGAGGCGGACGTTCGAAGCCGACGAGCCGAACCGGATCTGGACCGCCGATATCACGTATGTGCCGACGTGGCAGGGCTTCCTTTACCTCGCGGTCGTCTTGGATGTCTTCTCCCGCAGGATCGTTGGTTGGGCGATGGCCGAGCACATGCGCACCGAACTGGTCACCGATGCCCTGGCGATGGCGGTTGGTCAGCGCCGCCCTGACGCCGGGGTGATCCATCACAGCGACAAGGGCGGTCAATATACGTCGATTGCGTTCGGCCAGCGGTGTGCGCAGGCCGGCGTGCGCCCCTCCACCGGCCGCACCGGCACGTGCTTTGATAACGCGATCACCGAGAGCTTCTTCGCCTCGCTGGAGTGCGAGCTGATCGACCGGCGGACTTTCCACACCGGGTCAGAGGCCGGGCGCGCGGTGTTCGCCTACATCGAGGGCTTCTACAATCCACGCCGCCGTCACTCCGCTAACGGCCAGCTCAGCCCGGCCGAATATGAGCGACGCCAAGCCCTCAAGCCCATTCAAGAAGACGACTATGCTGCCGCGTAGCCGAAAGCCCTGATGTGTCTACCGAACCGGGGCAACTCCAGTTTTGGCAAGCTGGTCCCATGGACCCTGCAATGGAAGACGTGCTTGACGCGGTCGGACTGCGGCTGCGTGCGCTACGGCGTGCGCGCGGGGTGTCACCCTCGCTGATCTGTCCGTGACCACCGGAGTGTCGGAAAGCACTCTGTCCCGCCTGGAGAGCGGTCAGCGCCGGGCAACCCTTGAACTGTTGCTGCATCTGTCCAAGCTCTATGACGTCCCGCTGGACGATCTCGTGGGCGCCCCGCGTGCCGGCGACCCGCGGATCCATCTGAAGCCGATTCGACGGTTCGGGATGACGTTCGTACCCCTGTCCCGGCGGCCGGGCGGAACGCAGGCCTTCAAGATGATCATTCCGGCACGGCCAGAGCCACTCGAACCGACATTGCAGACACACGAGGGCTTCGAGTGGCTGTACGTACTCAATGGCACTCTGCGCCTGGTGGTCGGAGAGCGCGATCTGATGGTGAAAGCGGACAATGCCGCCGAGTTTGATACCTCTTTGCCGCATTGGCTGGGAAGCGCAGATGGCGGAGCGGTAGAACTTCTCGTCCTGTTCGATATGCAGGGGGCGCGCGCCCACGTGCATGCCGACCGCACACCTCGGGCGAAGACATAGCCCACATGGGCGGGGCTGACCTGACGCGGCTGGGAGGTCACCGCGGTCGACATCTCCGAGGTCGCCCTGCAGCAGTCACCACGGTGGTCGTGCCCCGACGGTTGCCGGCGGCGTTGTCTCGGATCCCGGTGAGCACGGTCTGGATACCTGTATCGGCCAGGATCTCCTCCATGAGAGCGGGAACTTCCCATCCCGGTCTCGAATGAGAAAGCGGGTCCGGCAGCCCGCATCTTCCAGATCCCGCTGTGACCGACGACGTGGTCACTGTGTCAGCAGGTTGTTCAGTTCGTCGGCGATCAGGAGGTCGGGGTCGAACTTCATTCCGGTGAAGTGGCCGGCGAGTTCGAGTGAGAGTACGCCATGCAGGCGGGTCCAGAAGGACAGGGCGCGATGCAGGGTCGTGGCTGCTGCCGGGTGGTCGTTTGCCCATTCGCGGTGGTTTTCCAGGTGGGCATCGAATGGTGTTGCCGGCTTGTCCATCGTTAGCGCACCGCAGGCCTCGAACAGCACCGTCATGACCTCGAACGAGATCGCGGTGATGTCGTCGGGTGCGTGGTAGCCGGGGACGGGCGTGCCATAGATGAGGAAGTACCGCTGCGGGTCACTCCGGGCCCATTCCCGAATGACGTGGGCCAGTCCGGCCAGGTCGGCGCCGGAGTCGAACGCTGCCCGGACGGTGTCGGCGAGGCTTCGGTAGGCGTCGCGGATGAGTGCGGTGATCAACTCGTCGCGGCCGGCGAAGTACCGGTAGAGGGCAGGGCCGCTCATGCCCATCTGTTTGGCGATCGCGTTGAGCGATAGCGCGGGCACTCCCGCCGTGGCGATTTGCTCCCACGCGTGTTGCTTGATCTCCGCGTGCACCTGAGCCCGGTAGCGCTCTCGCGGGCTCTGCCCCCCTGGGTCCGTCATCAGCCGCTCCTTCCTGGTCAGTGCGACAACGCCGAAGTCTAGTTAGAGGTTCTCACTTTTGCTATTGACGTTAAAATTCGTTGTGTTATAGCTTCTAACTATAGCGATATCCATTAACTCTCAGCCGTTGAACCGGCCAGGGAACGAGGAGAAGAACCATGATCGACACCAGCCCGTCCGCATCGCCGAACCCGCAGACCCCGACCAGCACCACACGATCCCCCCGCCGCCAGACCCGGCTGCGCTCCGCTCTGCTCGCGATCCCGCTGGCCACCACCGGGCTCCTCGGCGCCACCGCCGCCGCACCGGCTCATGCCGCCGCCGGTCAGAGCGCGACGTACGGCCACGCCACTCCGCCAGAGTCGCTGACCTGCCGGGGCAAGGGCATCGATCCCACCGCCAAGCTCCATCACCGGGCCGAGACCTTCATCAAGGCGCCGCTGAGCAAAATCTGGAAGCTGCACACCGACGTGGAAGGCTGGCCCTCCTGGCAGGCACCCGTCACCAGCATGAAGCGGCTGGACCCGGGGCCGTTGCGGAAGGGTTCGCGGTTCCGGTGGACCACTCCGGCGCCCGCCACACCCGCGACCCCCGCCACCACCCTGGTCATCACCTCCTCCGTCCAGCAGGTCAAGCACAACCAGTGCATCCGTTGGAGCGGGCCCGCGATCGGCAAGGGACTGCGCATCGACCAGGGCATCCATCTCTGGAACTTCATCAAGGTCAAGGGCGGTGTCATCGTCCGCACCGAGGAGAGCTGGACCGGCGACCAGATCGAGTCCGACCCGGCCACCTCCATCAAATACCTCGCACCAGGTCTCGATGTCTGGCTGGCCGACCTCAAAACCGCCGCCGAAGCCCGCTCCGGCCACCACTGAGCCAACCGTCGTCAGCCCGGCCCTTGCCGCCGACGTCTACCGCCGGTACATCCGTCCGACCGAACAGCGAGGCGACGGCCGCGTCCGCCGCGGCACAGCAGCCGACCTCGCACCCACCGAGAAGACCGCCCGTGGGAGAAGCGATGATCATCATCACCCCGAACCGCGACCGCACGAACCGCACCGCCAACCGCACCGCAATCCACACCTCGCCGCCCGTCCTCATCGCCGCCTGGGCCGTCCCAGTCCTCGTCCTTGGCCAGTTCGCCCTGATTGCTGGCATTCCTATCGCCGTCGTGCTGATCGGCACCCTGCGCGACCCCCGCCTGCGCGCACTCCGTTGGTGGACCGGCGCCCTCACCGCGGTCTACGCCGTCACACTGGCGCTCTGGGTATTCGGGCCGACCAGCGCGCCGAGCCTGTCGAAGTACATGAGCCCCGTCGCTACCGCACTCTTCGTAGCGACCGGCGTCGCTGTCGCCATCGCGCACCACGTCCAGCGCAGGCGCTCCGGAGCACCGACCCACGAACAGTCCGTCTGAACCCATCCGGGCCTGGCTGGAAAACGGCTCGGTCGCAACATCTTCGGCTCCGTCACCTGCTGTCTGCCCATCTCTGTCGCGATCTCTGCGGCCAACACCCACGACGGCCAGGCCTGTCATGACCGTTCCCGCCGCCCTGGTGGCGTCGTTGACCCCGGCGGGAGTGTCGGTGGCGGCGACGGACACCTTGAGCTGGAGGGAGTGCCCGGAGGATGTCACCGGAGGCCGGTTCTGGAGCGTGCGACGCTCGACGTTCCGCTGGACTACCGCGACCCCGACGGGCGCACGATCGTGCAACGAACCCCAGGGAAATCACGTGATCGTCCACAAGAAGCTTCGCGAACCGCTGGCTTCGACCACGACCGACCGGAGTTGAACACCATGAATCACATTCCCCCTGGCCGCCGGCGTGGGGCGGCCGGCGCCGCGTCCTCGTCGTGCAGGGCGCGGCCCGGTCGGTCAGGTCGTCGGCAGAGATGAGCAGCATCAGGTGCCCGGCAGCACATGCGGGACCGTCGATCGCGAGGTCGCCGCGCTCGGCGGACCCGGCCCCCGGCTGGCTCGACGCCCGGCTCGCCGCGGCCGGCCCGTCCGCGTCGCACTGGCTGGACCTGCGCGTCGCCGACCTGCGCCGCCAACGGGACGGACCCGCCAAGGCACGCGTCATCAGCGGCGCCTACGATCCCTCCCGCGACGCCGCCGAGCACCTTGCCGTCACCTCCCTGCCTGAGGCGTTCGACGTGCTCGTCCACCTGTGCCGCGTGTCCCCGGTGCGGTGGCTGCCTGCGTAGCTCATTTGCGCACATCACTCATCACTGCGCCTGAATCGAGAAGGCGCTCGAGCCCGCGAGGCAGACATCCCCTTCTAAAAAAAGATTGATTGGTGATAGATTTCCTAGCCTCCGGACGAAAGGACGACGATGACCCTGATGGAGCAAGCCGCCCAGGCGATGCGGACCCTGGCCCTTGACGAGGAGCTCAAGAACCGGGTCGCCGCAGATCCCGTACTGCGCGAGCTGGCCTGGCGGGTGGCCGAACGGTACGTCGGCGGCCAGACCGTTGGCGAGGCGCTCGGCCGGGCCGCCCTGCTCAACGCGGAAGGCAAGTCGGTCTCCCTTGACTACATGGGCGAGAGCTGCCGAGACGCCGGCCTGGCCACGGCCGAGACCGAGGTGTTCCTGGACCTGTCACGGCAGGCCGCAGCCCGCGGGGCGAACTGCTCGGTGTCCCTCGACCTGTCCCACATCGGCTCCGTGGTGGACCGCGAGCTGGGGCTGGCGAACGCCACCCGGCTGGCCGAGGCCACCGCCGCCGCGGGCCAGGAGATGATGATCTCGATGGAGGGGTCCGATCGCACGGACCTCATCCTGTGGACCCACGAACGCCTCTGCGAGCGTTTCGACCACGTCGGTGTCACCATCCTGGCCCGTCTGCACCGGACGGCCGAGGACCTGCCCCGCCTGCTGCAGCGGCCCGGCCGCATCCGCCTGGTGAAGGGCGCCTACCTCGAACCCGAGTCCATCGCCCACCCCCGCGACAGCCGCGAGCTGCGGGAAGCCTACCTCGCCTACGCGACCCTCCTACTGAACAGCGGCCACCTCTGCTCGATCGCCACCCACGATCTCGGCCTCCTGACCGAACTGCAGCCGCACATGCGGCCGGACTCCGGCGCGTACGAGGTCGAGATGCTGCTGGGACTCGGCATCGATCAGCTGCCGACGATGCGGGATCGCGGACATCCGATCAGGGAGTACATCGTGTTCGGCGCTCAGTGGTGGCTGTACGTCTGCAACCGCATCGCCGAGGACCCGGTCCGCCTGCTCCAGGCTCTGATAGACGCCGACCAGCGCGCATAGGCTCCTGCCGAAGTAGGGGTCGCCGATGTGGCGTTCGAACCGATCCAGCCGGAACACCATCACCTGGAATTCGACTCCGTCACCTTCCAGCACGGCGACCGCACGGTGATCGACGACGTGTCGTCGTCCGTGCCGGAGGGGCAGCGGCTCGCCGTCGTCGGACCCCCGGGTGCGGGCAAGAGCACATTGCTGCAGCTGCTCGCGCGCTTCTACGACGTGGACGCGGGCCTCCCCTTGCCCGGTCTCGCCCACGGTCCGCCAGGTGACAAGTCGGCTCACCCGCCGTAGAACAGCGATGGCCTTGGGGTCCGCCCCTTGCTGAGCGTGAGGCGGGTTCAGGTGGTGGTCGGCCGACGACGCCGCACGTAGTAGGCGTAGGTCAGGGCCAACACCATGGGGCCCCACAACATCCCAGGGGCGATGCACACGTTCGCCAGCGCTTCCCACCAGCCGTTGGAATACCCCAAACTGTGGAATCCCGGGATGTTCAGCCAGGCCGGCAATCCGCTTCCGTATATCGCGGTCGCAACCAGGCCGCCCAGAATGGAGGGGATGACCACCGCCAACGGCGGGATACGCCTCCCTCCAACGATCGGGAGCCAGACGGGCGCGACCTCACCCCATCCCCGCACCAGACCGAGGGAGAGCAGCGCCGCCGCTTCCGACACCACGCTGAGCCCGAAGACATAGGGGACGGCCCACCACACCCATGCCGACGCGTTCGGATCGATCATCCCCATCCTGAAGTCGAAGGCGAACGGCAGCCGCCACAGGCAATGGGGAAGCAGCAGGAAAGGGATCGCATGGGCGGTGATGACCGCCCATCTCGGAACGGGTTGTTCGGTATCGCGCACAGCCGGCGTCGGGGTCATCAGCTTGATCGCCATGAGACCACCGTCTCCGATCTTCGGTGGCTGGACCTCCCTGTCCGGGTGACCTCACTCCCCTCAGCGGGGGAGAAGTCGTTCGTAAACGCCCGTGACCCAGCATCCGACACAAGAGCGGTTTCAATCATGAAATGCGCGCCAGATCCCACTATTCACCCGTGAAATCAGGACACGTTCGGGGAAGGCGCCGTTACCTGTCGTCGGTGTCGCCTTCGGCTGGGCCCGGCGTGCTGAAGGCGAGCCGCCGGTCGAGGTTGAGCTGGATGTCGACGTACGGGGTCATATTGGTGCGGAACAGCGGGGTGAGGCCGCGCCGGTCGAATGCGCCCTCGGCCTGGTGAAGGTCCCCAACGCTGACCTGCAGGTCGAAGACCGGCTTAGCCGCCATGCCGGGGATCGTTGTGCTGCCGAGGCCGATGGCGAACAGGCGTGCCTGCCCTGTTCACAGGGACGTGCTCTCCAGTATGGCGAGGACCCTTGGCCCGCAAAGTTCACGTATTTCGAGAAGCGAATCGAGAAAAGACTCTATTGTTCGATCTCAACGGTTTCCCGTAGATAGGCCGACCGGATGCGTATTTGAAAAATATGAGCAAAGTTGACTTTCTCGGGATTGCCTGTATCACTTCAAGGCGAGCATTGTTGTGGAGATCGATGTCCTTGAACTCCGGTACTCGTCGTCTTCGTCGTTAGAGCCGGCATACACGCAGTCGCACGGTTCGGAAGACCACGCGTAGTACGGCTTCCCCGGAACGACTTCTCTCGGGGCTGATTCACGGCGCCGCGGACAGGTCTCGCCGATCCGGGGAGTGGAGCAGGCGGCGGCAGAGCGCGTCGATGCCGTGTGAGCGCCGGATGGCGCGCAGCTCGACGAGATCCCAGCAGCCGATGGCGGTGACCGGCGCGCTGCGCGGGCTGCGGCGGATCCGGCCGCGCGCCGGCAGCAGGCACCCGCCTTGCACGGTGGTCACGCAGGCGACGTGGGTGTGATCGAAAAAGGTCACCTCGGTGATGCCGGTGCCGTCATCCAGACTGCAGAACAAGATCCGGCGTCCAGTGCGGGTGGCACCGCGCCGGGGCGGCTGCGGTGGGTCGTCTCTGGGCCTTCGGTTTGGGCGGATGGGCCAACGGGGGCGTGTTCTTTCGGCTGTTGCGACGAGGTTTTGCGGGGGGTGGGACGCGAGAATCCCGAGTGGCGCAGTGGAAAGGGAGGCTCGCATGCCCAGCACGCTGATCATCCGGGGCGGGACGGTCTATGACGGGACCGGGGCTCCGGGGCGTTTGGCCGATGTCGCGGTGGAGGGGGATCGGATCCTCGGCGTTGGTTCCATCCCTGACTCGGAGGGGGCGATGGTGCTCGACGCGGCGGGGTGCGCCGTCGCTCCCGGGTTCATCAATGTGCTGAGCCATGCCTATCTGGCGCTTCAGCAGGATCCGCGTGGGCTGTCCGATCTTTATCAGGGTGTGACGACGGAGGTCTTCGGCGAGGGCGTCTCTCTGGGACCGGTCGCCGGGCGCATGCTGGAGTCGGTCTCCGTTGATAAGGTGCAGGCCGACGGCACGCGGCTGGGCTGGCCGCGGCTGGCGGATTTCCTCGGCGACCTGTCGTCGGCGGGCGTCGCCCCGAACATCGCCAGCTTCGTCGGGTCGCACAACCTGCGCATGCTCGGCGCCGGGAACGACAATCGGCCGCTCACCCGGGCTGAGCTGGACGAGGCCGCGGCGCTGCTGGATGAGGAACTGTCCGACGGGGCGCTGGGCGTGGGCTCTGCGCTGATCTACCCGCCGGACAGCTACTCCTCCACCGAGGAGCTCATCGCCCTGACGCGCGTGCTGGGCCGGCACGACGCCCTCTACATCTCCCACATCAGAAGTGAGGGCGATCGCCTGGTCGAGGGCATCGAGGAGATCTTGCGCATCGGCCGCGAGGCCGGGACACGCGTGGAGGTGTACCACCTCAAGGCCGCCGGGCGGGACAACTGGCACAAGATGGCGCTCGCGATCGACCTCATCGACGCGGCTCGTGCGTCGGGCCAGCCGGTGACCGCCGACATCTATCCCTACGAGGCGGGCAGTACGTCGCTGGGAGCGGTCATCCCACCGCCGTTCCACGCGGGCGGCCAGAACCGGCTGTTGGAGCGGCTGCGCGATCACGGGGTTCGGGAGGAGATGAAGGCCGCCATCCGACGCCCCTCAGCCGAGTGGGAGAACCTTTACCTCGCCGCGGGCGGGCCTGAACAGGTGCTGCTGCTGTCCAACGCCGCGGACGGCTCGCTCACCGCGGGGCTGACCCTGGCCCAGGCCACCGCTCGCGCCGGAGTGGATGATCCGCTCGACCTGCTGCTGGACCTGGTGGCAGGCGACCCCGAGATGATGGCGGCCTACTTCATCGGGCATCAGGACAACATTCGGATGGCGCTGCGCCGCCCCTGGGTGTCGGTCTGCTCCGACTCCGAGTCGGTGCCGGCCGAGCCGCCGTTCACCGACCTGCCGGTCCATCCCCGGTCGTACGGCAGCTTCGCCAGGATCCTGTCGCGGTACGTCCGCGAGGAGGGACTGCTCAGCCTGGAGGAGGCCGTACGGCGGATGACCTCGCTGCCCGCCGACACCCTCCGGTTGGCGGGGCGTGGCCGGATCGCTCCCGGCGCCTACGCCGACCTCGTGGTCTTCGATCCGGAGACCGTCCGTGACCACGCGACCTACGAGCGTCCACACCGGTACGCGACCGGCGTCCGCCACGTGGTGATCAACGGAGCCGTCGCGCTGCGGGACGGCACCCCCACCGGCGCCCTGCCGGGACGCGCACTGCGCCGCGGTCAGGGGTGAGGGCGGGGAGGGAGTACCGGCAAGCGCTGACTCGGCAGGTGCCGGCCCGGTAAGTGGTTAACGGGAAGGTTGCCGTGGCGAAACCTCGGCCTGGTCGCCCCCGCAAGGCGCGGAAAGCGGTCGCGACCGCGGCGCGCGTCTCGGGGCGTGGTCATATCCGGCCGGAATTTCCCGCTTGCTGTCCGGCCGCTGTTCTCGGAAGTCCTCAGTTCGAGGGCTTCCGAGAAGACGGTCTTCTCGGAAGGCGCCGGCTTGTGTCGATGGCGGGTAGCGGGAATTCCCGGACGGATATGACCACGGCCCCAGGCCGACGGGACAACTCGTTCCCCGGGGTCGGAAGCCTCCTTCGAAGCCATGCGGGCTGAGTCTTTCGGCAATGCGCTGAAGTGCCGGACTCTCGCCGGACTTCTGCGGGTGCGGCGGTCTTGAGGTCGCGGCGTCGCGACCCGGGCCGCGGCCTCTCAACGGCTCTCTGATCACCGGCGATATCGGTCACGGGTCACTGGGTGGCCCTCTCAAGGACCGGTTCGGCCGTGCGCTGCAGGTCCATGACGCGCGGATCCTTCACCGGCAGCACGTCGCCGGGCCTGAGCCAGGAGGCGACCTGCGCGATCGGCGGCCCTTCCCCGTGGTATTACGGCCCGCCACCCGCGCCGATGCCCTCCACCTGGCCGATCTGGGGTATTTCGGCTCCCGTGATGCCTTGTTCCAGGCGCATGGCCAGACGTTATGCCTGCCGGTTCGCATCACCGCGGACCTCGTCATGAGTCGCTGGGCGGCTTGAGCTCTGCCGACACCGGCAGAGGACTCAAAAGAGGCAGGGTAAGTCTTGAACAAGCTGCTCCATACCCGAGCGCGCCAACCTGTCCCGACGAAGAGCGCGCCATCCGCCGCATCCCCATCGGCGAACAACACGCTCGTCCCGACATTCCCCCTACTACGGGGCCCATCTTTCGGCCACGATCTCTCAGCAGGTAACTACCCGGACCGGTTCCGCAGGCATGCATCGGCGCAGATCCGGATCTCCGTGATCCGGCTGATGTGCCTGCCTCCGCTCCGATCTCCTGGAACCACCAGATGCGGGCCCTGCTCGTCGAGGTCGTCGCCGTCCATCCGGACACTCGGAAGAACTGGTGCGTTGCCGAACTCCGGATCGATCTCTCCCCAGGACAGCACCGCGCGGTGGCCGTCGCTGCCCAGCACCGAGACCAGGAACCGCAGCCGGTCTTTGCGTTCGTCCGGATCGAAGATCGGCTCGACCGCATGGACCACCTCCACCAGCAACGGGCCGGTGAAGTGATGCCGTCGGACCCCGGACTTGCGGCAGGAGAAGCTCACCTCCGCCTCCTGCTGCGGCAACATCCGCAGATCGGCCACGCTCAGCAGCGCCGGAGTGCGCACCTGGCCTGCCAAGCGAACCCGTCCGCCGCCGAGTTCGCTATCCAGAGTGCCGATCGACGCGGGTTGCATCGGCCCTCCCTCGCCCGTCGCACAGGGGCTCAGTACAGCATGCCCCGTTTATGACGAAAGGATACTTATTTGCGACCTTTAGAGAGATTCATCATGGCAAATACTGGTTCCATGCGAAGTTTAACTTCGTTTTTGCGGCAACAGTGACATGGGTGGGGCGGCTCAGCACGCCGGGCGCACGGGCGGTGTCGAGGTGAGGCTGCATCTGGTCGCGAAGGCTCTCTACCAGGTCACATGGCGTGGAGATGGTCGTGGGGGCCGGCCGGTCGCGTAGACCGGCGCTGATGTCGATCAAGGAGAACGTCATGCGCTTGAGCGCGCGTAACAAGATTCCGGCCACGGTCACGGGCATCACGCACGGGGAGGCGACGGCGAACGTCGAGCTGGATGCAGGCGGGGTGCGCCTGGTGGCTTCCATCACTCAGGAGGCCGCTCGTGAGCCGGGCCTGTCGCAGGGCAGCCAGGTCATCGCCGTGATCAAGGCGTCCGACCTGATCCTGGCGGTCGAGGACTGACAAGGGCGCACGGGCGGGCCGAAGCGGTGGACACGTGCCTGCTTCGGCCCACTCCGGGCCGTCTGTCAGCGAGTGTCGGCGTCGCCGACGTACAGGTGAGTGACGCCGCTGACGTAGCGCCCGCCCTTGACGTCGCCGGGCACGACCAGGCGGGGACCCTGCTCATCGAGCGGCTCGCCGTCCTGGCTGACGGCCAGCAGGACCTTCTTGCCGGAGAAGCCGGGGTCGAGCTCGGCCCAGGCCACGGTGGCGCGATAGCCGTCGGAGGCGGTGGCGGTGACGTAGAAGCGCAGCGGATCGTTCTTGGTCTCCGGATCGAAGCGGGGCTTGGCCAGGGCGAGCACGCTGGCCAGCAGCGGGCCGGTGAAGATGTGCTTCTCCGGGCCGTGGGAGGTCGTATAGCCCACCCGGACGGTGTGCTGGGGCAGGCCGCGCAGGCGCGCCAGGCTGAAGGAACGCGGATGGGCGACCTCGCCCCGGACCTTGACCGGCGAGACGATGCTGCTGGTGTCGCGTTGCGCGGCAGCAACGGGCGTGGCCGAAGCCGCCGAAGCGGCGCCGGCCGGAAGCGACACCAGCGCCGCCAAGAGCGGGGCTGCCAGCAGGGTCGCGGTGATCTGTCGGCGACGGCGGGAGAGACGAGACTCATCTCGTGCTCCCGATCTCGTGGATGCGATGATGAGAGCGTAGATTACGCCGCTGTTGCGATGAAAAGTGGGTGTTAACGCTGGAATATAAGTCTGTATGGCTAATGTCGTGACGACGCTTTGGATCAGCGAGGCAGCCGCTCCGCCAGGGTCGGCGCCGGCACCGCCCGCCCCGGGTTCGCCGCCGGTCCTCCCGGATCTCGAAGTCCATCGCATCCCCTCAACTGGGGCGTTGCGACGATGCCTTGAACCTAAGGCTTATCCCGGGGAACCTAAGGCTTATCCCGGGCCGATCGGCTCGAGGACGACGATCTGGCCCCGGCACAGCCGTTCGGCGGGAGTCCGCCCCGCGAGCGGTCCGGCCCAGCGGTCTTCAGCCGGATCCCGCGCCGGCGCCCCCCCGATCCGTGGTCATGCCAGGAGCAGGGGCAAGGGGTCAGCTGTACTTGCGGATCGTCTTGTTGATCCAGTCCGCGTAGGCGGGCACATTGGTGTAAAGACCGGGACCTTCCGCGCAGGACGGGCTCTTGGCGCCGGGGCCCGAGGTGGCGCCGATGAGCTCCCATCGGCCGCCCCTGCCACGCTGGATCTGCGGTGAGCCGGAGTCGCCGTTGCACGCCATGGCTTTGGGCACCTGGCTGATCGTGCACAGCCGGGTGCTGCTCGCGTAGCCGGGACCGCACTCGGAGATCGCGCCTCTGCGGGTGTCGAGTTGCTGGAGTCGCTTGGACATCTTCCAGTCGGCCGGGTTCTTGCTGAACGAGGTGATGCCGAAGCCGATGATCCGGGTCGGGGTGCCGGGCCGTCCTGGCTGTTCGGCGATCTGGATGGGCTTATAGGAGACGGGGTGGTCCAGGCGGACCAGCGCGATGTCATTCTTGTTGGGCGAGCTCTGGGCAAAGCCGGGGTGAGTCACCGCCTGCGCGATCTTACGGACCGTTCCGCCTGACCTCCGCTTGTCGCTGCCGATGCGGACCGTTCCCTTTGGGATCGACCCGATCTCCATGTTGAGGCAGTGAGCTGCGGTCACCACCCACTGCGGGTCGATCAACGTTGCCCCGCACACGCCGTCCTTGAGGCCCAGAGCCGGGACCGAGATCGGGATGGATGCCATGAACGGGTAGGACTCCGTGGAGTCCTTGCCGTTGATGATCGCTCCGGCGCTACCGGCGGTGGCGGCGAGACAGGCTACGCCGGCCACAGCGACGACAGCGGAACGTGACATAACGCGACGGAACGATTTCGTGCCAAACACCGGGAATAACTCCTTCGATGGGGGATTAAGACGTTATGAGGCTATCTGTCCTCATAACGCAGGGTGATGATGCCAGCACGACAACACGGGGTAGGGATAACCCCACCTGACCAGGTCGGACATGCCGCCATCAGGGTTCGGCGACACGCTCTCGAAGAGGCGGGCACGTCCAACGCCTCACAGCCATCGCCCGCCGATAGCGCACCGTGCTTGTCGTGCCTCGCCGTACGTCCGCTGCAGCTTCTGGCCTTCTTGTTCTGTTGATCCGCGCACCACGGCCATCCTGAACCGGCGTGGGCGGGGGAGCTCAGGCGGGGACTCGGTGGGACGGGCGGCCGGAACTGCTGCCAGGCAGGGCTGCATGCCCGGCTGGCGGCCAAGCGCAGGGCCGCTCACGGCGGCACGGAGCGCTGTCGCCTTGAACGGTGAGGCTTCCATCCTGATGGTTCTGGTCACGGCGGGCTTGTGGAGGACGGTGGCGGATGAGAGGAGGCTCCCCGTAAGACAGCAGCCGACCAAGATCCGATGCCCCAACCGGGAGCCTCGCTGCTGTCTTACCGTGCCTCGATTCCGCTGTCCCACCGCACCCCGGTCCGCCTGGCCGAGCTCATCCGCGCGCGGCGTTCCGAACGCCGCCGCCGAGCGCGCCTCCCGATCGGCCTACGCCATCGTGGACGGCACGCTCATTCCCATCGACCCCGTCGCCGGCGAGCGGCCGTATTACGGCAGGAAACACAAGCAGCACAACTCCATCGACCCTGAGGTCGGCCCTGTGGCCGAAAACTACGGCACGGTCCATCTCGCCTTGCCCGACACGCCGTCGCATGGTGATTGCTGCATTCCCGTTCGATGCGTGTTCACACTGCTGATATGGACGAACCGCGCGAAGCGCATCATCAAGACCCCAAGCTGACGGAGACGATCGACGAAGTCCAAGAGCTTCTCCGCGCGCGCATAAAGCGCCTTCATCCCGATACCGTGGTGAGTTTTCGCGCTGGCCCGAAAGAGTCGGACGACACCCGCGTATGGTGGTGGAACTCATTTAGAAAGACATGGAACGACAATGGTCACTGGATGGATATATTCGGCAAATCGGGCGGGGCGAAATGAAGATCCGGCTCGTCGTCCTCCAGCCCATCTCGCTGTGCAATCTCAACTGCCGGTATTGCTACGTTCCGGGACGCCGCGACGCCCGCATCATGTCGAGGGAGACTCTTGAGGTAACTATCCGCGCGGTCTTGGAGAGCGACTTGGTCGACGACCACGTGGAGTTCCTCTGGCACGCCGGTGAACCCCTCACGGCTGGTCTGCCGTTCTACGCGCACGCGGTCGAACTCATAGCGGCCCACAACCCTCACTCCCGAAACGTGTGCAACATCATCCAAACGAATGGGACGCTGCTCGATGACACATGGGCGCGATTCCTGGCCGGTCACGGGTTCTCCGTGGGGCTGAGCATGGACGGGCCATCGTTCCTTCACGACCGGCAACGACCGACGTGGGGAGGGCGCGGTAGCCTCACGCGCACTCTTCGCGGCCTACATCATCTCCGCGCGCACGGCATCGACCCAGGAGCCCTGTGCGTGCTGACGCGCGAGGCGCTGCTTCATCCCGACGAGCTGTTTGAGTTCTTCCACGAAAACAACATCAGATGGCTCGGGTTCAACGTCGAGGAGATCGAAAACCAGCATCGCACCACATCGCTCAAAGAGGCCGACACCCAGACGGTGATAAAAGAATATCGTGCGTTCATGGAGCGTATCTGGCGGCTGTGGAGATCCCGCGCCCCCCAGATGGTCATCCGCGAGTTCGAGGACGTCGTCTCCCTGATCGCAGATAAGCTGGAGAATCCTTCGCTCATACGTGTTCCATACGAGACGGAGCCGTTTCGAATCATCACTGTGAACCGAGACGGTGATGTCTCGACGTTCTCACCCGAGTTCACCGGGGCGGCGAGCACGCAATATTGTGATTTTCGCCTGGGAAACGTCCATCGGGAGAAGCTCGCCGACATGATCGCCAGCCCGCTGTTCCACCGACTTTCACGGGACGTCGCAGAAGGGGTTCGCCGCTGCAGGCAGACCTGTCCATACTTCGATTTCTGCGGAGGGGGATTCGTATCCAACAAATATTTCGAAAACGGATCTCTGACCACAACCGAAACCCTCACCTGCCGCTTGCATCGCCAAACCCTTACCGACGTGGTCGTGGAGGCTCTCGAACGAGCCGACCGGGAACGGATCGCGGCCGGTCCTGTGCGGGATGAGTGAGCCTTTTCCATCCTGAGGGGGCAGGTCACGGGCTCGTTGCGAGCTGCTGAACCTGATCTACAAGCAGTGAAGCCCCGGTAGTCGCGTTGTCGACCAAGAGCGACAGCATCCCCAGGAGCTTCGCGTGCTGTTCTATCGTGCTGCGCTGTCGTTGTCACGCCGGACGTTGACGTACCTGTCCGGCATCATCCGCCGCCACCGGGAGAAGATCGACTCACGCCGGCGCAGGCTGCCCCGGGCCGGCAGGCCATCCTCGTTCTTCAACTCCGCGAAACAGGATGAAAGGCGCTCAACGAGTGTTCTTCTGGCCAGGTTGGCCCTGACACCCCGGTAGGGCATAGAACTGGACCATGAGCAGTCACACACTCGCCGATCACCTCGCGAGGGCCATCGAGCAAAACCAGGTGCCTGATCTCCACGCCGTCGTCGCCGTCCGCCACGGCCAGGTGGTCCTCGAGCACTATGGTGAGGGCGAGGACTTCAAACTGAACGAACCCCTCGGCCACGTGCGCTTCACACCCGACACGCTCCATGACATCCGCTCGGTCACCAAGAGCGTCGTCAGCCTCCTGTACGGCATCGCCCTGGCAGATGGCCAGGCCCCGGAGCCGCACGAGCCGCTGCTACGGCACTTCCCCGAATATCCGGACCTTGCCGAGGACCCCCAGCGCGCCGTGCTGACGATCGAGCACGCGCTCACCATGACGCTCGGGCTGGAGTGGAACGAAAACGTCCCTTATACGAGCGCGGCCAACAGTGAGATCGCGATGGAGCTCGCCCCCGACCGTTTCCGCTACATCCTGCAACAGCCGATCGTGGAAAAACCCGGTGTCAGATGGTCCTACTGCGGCGGCGCCTCGGCGCTGGTGGCGCGGCTCATCGAGAAGGGCACGGGGCTGGCGCTGGAGGACTACGCGCGCGCCAGGCTGTTCGAGCCGCTGGGAATCACGCACTTCGAGTGGTCGACCGGCGAAGACGGGACGGCCCTTGCGGCCTCTGGGCTGCGGCTGACCCCTCGCGGCCTCCTCGCGATCGCGCAGCTCGTGCTTGACGGAGGCCGCGGCATCGTGCCCACGTCCTGGCTGGCGACGGCGTTGCGCTCGCACGTGCGCATCGATGAGGGCTTCCACTACGGCTACCAGTGGTACATGGGCGACACGTGGATGGGCGGGTTCGGCAACGGCGGCCAGCGGATCTACGTGGCGCCCGCGCTGGACCTCGCGGTCGCCATCACCGCGGGACAGTACAACAGGCCCGATCAGCCGACCGCCTCAGTCGTGCTCGACGAGGTGATCCTGGCAGGGACCAAGCACTGAAGTGCGCCGACAGCGGCCTCGGTCTCCGGATGTCGCTCCGGACTCTCGGCCAACGACGAAAATCCACGAGACAGGGCCTACGAGCGCAGGCGGCGGTGCGGAACCGCCGCCGGTAGGCGGCCGGGGTGGCGCCGGTCTCTTTGCGGAAGACCCGGGTGAAGTGCCGTTCGCTCAGGCTCACCCGCTCGGCGAGCGCTGCCGCCGACAGGTCTGCGGTGAGGTTCGCGATGATCCACACCCGCAGCTCGTCGATGTCGCGGCGCTCGGCCGGGGCCTGCCACAGCGGGACGCTGAACTGGCTCTGCCCGCCCTGCCGCTTGAGGTACATCACCATCTGCCGGGCGACCGCCCAGGCGAGCCGTTCGCCATGGTCCTCGGCGACCAGAGCGAGCGCGAGATCCATGCCCGCGCTGATGCCCGCGCCCGTCCACACCTTCCCCGACCGGATGTAGATCGGGTCGGGGTCCACGGTGACATCGGGGTGGTCGGCGGCCGGCCGGTCGGCGGTGGCCCAGTGCGTGGTCGCCGTCCGGCCCGGCCAGCAGCACCTGGTAGGGCGTCTGGCCGGACATCTCCCGGTTCGCGACCGCGAACACCTCTGCGGGCCCGGACATCGACGCCCTCCAACGCCCTGATCTGTGAGAAGGCATTGTCAATCCCTGCAATGATCTTGCTGGTAGGGCGCGGGCCTCCGTCAACGAGGACGACGGCGAGGGCGAAGTGAACCCGCCGCGCATGATGCCCGACTCGGATCCCAGCCGCTAGCCGGGCGGGCGCCAGCCGTGTGCGAGGAGGCCGAAGACCTCCTCGACGGCCGTTCGAGGATCCTGCCGGCCTCGGGTGAGTGCCGGTATCTCCAGAACGAACCGGGCGAGTGCGTGGCAGGCGATGTTGTCGTGGCTTACACCGGCGTCATCGGCGATGGCTGCGCTGAGGGCAGCGGCGTGCCGGGTCCACATACGTTCGGCGTACTCCTGCAGCGCCGGCGTGGAGTCCACGAGATCGGTGAATTCGGCCAGGCGCGGGTGGGTCGCGACCGGGAGCCAGGACGTGAGGACGTGCTCGCGGAGCGCATCGACGACGCCCTGACCGGCGGGGCGTTGACGTACCGCGGCGACCAACTCCGCCTCTCGGTCTTCGTCCTGGTCGAAGACCAGTGCCTCCTTGCCCGGGAAGTGCTTGAACAGCGTTGTGGTCGACACGTCGGCCGCTTCGGCGATGTCTCTGATGCTCACCCGGTCGTAGCCTCGCTCCAGGAACAGCTGCAGGGCGGCATCGGCGATCGCTTGACGGGTAGCCGCCTTCTTGCGTTCGCGGCGACCGACGACGGGTGGCTTGTCCATGCACCCACCCTATCCAAAAAGTGGTTACCGACAATTAGTGGACCAGTTGCACTTTTTTACTCGTTCTGCTTTTCTGGGATGGCGGGGTTGCCTCCAGCTCCTGGGATCTCGGGGACGACGTACACGAGCGGCTGCGGTATGCGGCCGGGTGGTGTGAACACCCCATCGCGGCGGCGGCCTCGCAGGAATCGGCAGGCGAACACGGCTTGCGGCCCCGCGCGTCACAGGGAGTCGCATCCGCAATCCCGCCGCGGCTCGCACACAGTCATGAACGACAGGACCAGCAATGAACTCACCAGCACCGGCCACCGCGAGGATCAGCATCATCGGAGCAGGTCCCGGTGGCCTCACCTGTGCCCGCATCCTGCAGAAGCACGGCATCCCCGTGACGGTCTATGACCGCGACCCGCACCCGGAGGCGCGCAATCAGGGCGGCACCCTCGACCTGCACGCCGACGACGGGCAGCTCGCCCTGCGCGAGGCAGGCCTGATCGACGAGTTCTTCGGGCTGGCACGCCCGGAGGGACAGGAGATGCGCCGATTGGATCCGACGGGGCGGATCCTGAGCCACCACGTCCCGGCCGAAGACGAGTTCTTCAAACCGGAGATCGACCGGGGCCAGTTGCGCAATCTGCTGCTCAACTCGCTGGAGCCGGGGACCGTGCAGTGGGACCACTCCGTCGAGAAGGTCGGCGGCCCGGCCGATGGCCCGCGACGGGTGCACTTCCTCGATGGCGCGACCGTCGAGACAGACCTGGTCATCGGTGCCGACGGTGCGTTCTCCCGAGTCCGCCCGGCGGTGTCGTCGGCCGCGCCGCAGTACACCGGGGTCAGCTTCCTGGAGGCCTGGTTCCAGGATGTCGAGAACGCGCACCCCGACCTCGCCGCGCTCGTCGGCCAGGGTGGCGCCGTCGCAGCCGACGGCGACCGCGCTCTGTTCGCCCAGCGCAACAGTGGCGACCACATCCGGGTCTACATCATTCAGCGCCTGCCCGCCGACTGGATCACCGCGAGCGGTCTGAATGTCGACGACACCGCGGGGATCCGCGCCCGGCTGCTCGACGCCTTCTCCGGCTGGTCGCCACCCATGCTCCAGATGATCACCGACAACGACGGACCGTACGTCGATCGTCCGTTGTTCGCCCTGCCGGTCCCACACACCTGGGAACCCACACCGACCGTGACCCTGCTCGGCGACGCCGCCCACCTCATGCCCCCGCTCGGCGTCGGCGCCAACCTGGCTATGCTCGACGCCTGCGAACTCGCTCTCGCGCTGGCCGGCTCCACCACGGTCGGCGAAGCCATCGGCACCTACGAAAAGACCATGCTCCCTCGTGCGACGGACGCGGCCCGGCTCCTCGAAAACGGCGCCGAGGCCCTGCTCGAGCGACACGACAGCGGCGACCTCGCAGGGTTCGGCCCGCCCCAGCACTGACCGGTCAACAGATACCGGTCCTTACCCAGACACCCCAACCGCTCCTGAAATCCAAGCTCCAGTTCGTGAACCGAAGCGGCCCACGACCGGTGAGTTCCCGGTTGGACACCCGTCAGTAATCGTGTGGTGGACCGCTGGGACGAAGAGGACGAGCAGCGGCGGATCCGGTCGCGTCCCCGCACGATCGGTGAGCTGTTCGCCGTCGATCGTCCGCTGCTGCGGCCGTTAACGGACGAGCCGTTCGAGACCGGCGCCGACTCCTACCGACTCGCCCAGACCCGCGCCTGAGCCGGGCACGCCGTCGGCCGAGCGGGCCTTTGAGACTGGCGGACATCGGCAGGGTGCCGGCGCCGAGCTGCGCGATGATCGCCGGCCGCAGCCGCACCTGGCCCTCGCGCTGCTCGGTGACGGGATTCTTGCGTAACGGTTCGATGCTGATGATGCCCGGACTCGCTGACATCCGGTCTTGCATCGGCACCGTTTCATGGTGCCGATGCAAGAGACAAGCGGTGCTCGTTCCATGTGCGGAGCCATCGGCGCCGCCTCTACCGGCGCCGCCCCTCGCGCCGGCCCATCACCGCGCGCTCGGTCGGCCTGTGCCTGTCAGGCGTATGGGTTCACGATCGGACTGATCCCCAGCCACACGCCGTCGGGGAAGCCGATGGCGCCGCAGCGCTCCCTGACCCCCGCCAGGGTCTGGGAGTTCACGTACCTGCGGGCGGCCTCCTCGGTCTCAGCCTCCAGGAGCACTATCACCGTGTCGTCGTGGTCGGCGTCGACGAAGCTGCCGACCGCCGTGAGGCCGTACTCGCGGCGGGCCGCGTCGAGTTGCGGCTCGTAGAACCACTTGGCCCACCGGTCGATGTCGAGAACGCGCTGCTTGATGAGCATGGTGCCCATGTCCGCCTCCTAAAACGAAGGTTCGTTTTTTTTAACCTTCCCTGGAAAGTGGTGCACTTGTCAAGAGAGCGAACATTCGTTTTACTTTGACCATGCCACGCGTCTCCGCCGAACACCTCGAGGCCCGCCGCCGCCAGATCATGGCCGCGGCCCGCCGGTGCGTCGGCCGCAAGGGCTTCCACTCGGTGTCCGTTCAGGACGTGCTGGACGAGAGCGGATTGTCCGCCGGCGCCGTCTACCGCTATTTCTCCAGCAAGGAGGAACTGGTCACCGCGGTGGCCGACGAGGTCCTCGACAGCGTGCGCCTCACCTTCGAGCGGTCACTCACCCGGCACCCGCTGCCGCCGTTGTCCGATCTCGTGGCCGAAGTGTTCAGCCAGGGCGCCCCGATGGACGCCACGCCGGAGTCCTGTCGGCTGATGCTGCGCTTCTGGGCCGCAGCCGCCGACGAGGAGGCTCTCGGCTCGCGCCTGGCCGGCATGCTCGCCCAGGTCCGCGCGCTGTTCGCCGAGACTGTCCACGCCTACCAGGAGCGCGGGCTGGTCACGCGCGACGCCGATCCTACGGCCATCGCCGATGTTCTGATCGGCGTCGTCCATGGCTTCATCGTGCGTGCGGCCTTCACCGAGGACACCACGGTGGACTCCCTGCGCGCCGGCCTTCGGGCTCTGGCCGGATGACACCACCCCCGGGACAGAGCGGTCAGCGGACGCGCCACCCTCAGCCGGGTTGCCTCAGAGCGCGATGACACCCGCGGACGCGGACACCCCGGTGCACCGGAATGCCTGCCAAGCCTCCTGCACCGGTGGGAACCGTCACGTGCCGAGATCACGGCTTGGCGTACGTTCCACATCAAGGCTTCCGCGAGCCGGCACCGTCGCCGAATCTCATCGAGATCACCGCCCCGACGGCCCCGCAATCGTCACTCGAAGCAGCGAACAAACGTTGTTGCTTCTCGCGGTCACAGTCACCCGCGTTCTTGTCGGTGCCGGGTGACACGCTCTGCCAATGCGGGAAACCAGTGCTTCAATCGCGTCCTTCTGGGATGCCTTCGCCGCCTCCTTCGACGAGGAGGCCGATCACGGCCTTCGCGATCCCCACGTCAGGGCCGCATGGGCAGGGCGCTTGCGCTCGTGGACGCCCCCTTCGCCTGCCGACGTGTTGGACCTGGGGTGCGGCACCGGCTCGTTGTCCCTGGTGCTTGCCGAGCAGGGCCACCGGCCGGTCGGGGTGGATCTGTCGCCGCTGATGGTCGGGCAGGCTCGGCGCAAGCTCACCGAGGCCGGCTTCGATGCCGTGATGATGGTGGGTGACGCGAGCAACCCGCCCGCAGCGGCGGGGACGTCCTTCGACGTGATCCTCTCTCGTCACCTGCTGTGGACCTTGCCCGACCCGGAGGATGCGTTGCGCCGATGGATCGGCCTGCTGCGCCCCGGCGGGCGGTTGGTGCTCATCGAGGGACGCTGGGCCGGCGCCGAGCCGGATGAGGACCAGTCCTATGAGGTCGAAGCCGAGTCGATGCCGTGGATGGGCGGGGTCGAGGCCGAGCGGCTCGTGCAGGCCCTGCGACCGATGGTGAGGACTCTGCGCGTCGAGCCCCTTCTCGATCCCACCCTGTGGGGGCGGTCCATCCAGGACGAGAGATATGCCGTCATCGCCTTCGCGTAGCGATCGGCCCGGCGCTCTTCCCGGATTCCTGTCCCTTGTCCGGCCGGCCGACGTCACCTGCGCCAAGGGCCCTTGAAGCGGTGCCGCCCGGCCGACGGCTCCTACCCGTCGATGCTCGGCACCGTCGCGGTCCGCGTCATCGACTGCGAGATCACCATCGCCACGGCCACCGGCCGCCGCACAGGCCTGTACCGGCTGATCCCCCAAGACCCTCCTGCGCCCCACGCAGCTCTCCACTTCGTACGTGACGTACACCCGGGCAGCGGACGGTGACGGGGTCTCCGAGATCAATGACGGAGTGTTATCTGAACGTCACGTACAGGGTCGCGGCCAGTTGGAAAGGTTTCTCAGTCGCCGAAAGCCCGTGAACGAACGGATCACCGCGGGGACTCAGGCTGCGTTGTGCCGATACCAATCGAGTGTCGCGGCCACGCCTTCGGCATGAGGAGTCGCCTTGACCGGCCCGAACGTCCTCCGGAAGGCCGAGTCGTCGGAGATGAAGGGGCGGTCGCGCTGGTACCAGGTCTCCCCGAGCTCGCGCACGATCGGGTTGAACAGTCCGATGAGACGCTGCGCTCCCCGGCCGAGCCCGGAGATTTTGGGCCTGCCTCCTGCCGCCGCCCACACGAGGCCGAGGAAATCGCGTCCGGTGACCGCTTCGGCGGCCGGCAGATGCCAGGCGTGCCCGTCGGCCTCGGCCCGCTCGCCAAGGGTGGCCAGTCCGGCGGCGATGTCGGGGAGATACGCGACAGTGTGCGGCTGATCGAGGTCACCGACCCAGCGGGCGGTCTTTCCGGCCAGGGCGGCGGCGAAGACGGTCGGGCCGATGATGGTGTTGACACCTCCGGGGCCGTAGTAGTCGGAGGCCCGTCCCAGGGTCGCGCGGACCCGCCCGGACCGGTGGGCGGCGAGGATCAGCTCGTCGACTTCGGCGCGGGCCCGGCCTTTGGGATTGGCGGCGGCGTGCGGCAGGTCTTCGGTCATGGGGCCGTCGACGGGCCCGTAGACGTAGAGGTTGTCGGCCATGACCAGCTTCGCCCCGGCGGCCTCGACTCCGGTGAGGACCGTGCGGGTGAGACCGGGGAACTCATCGGTCCAGCGCTCATACTTCGGCTGCGCGCACTGATAGACGACTGCGGCGCCCTCGCAGGCGGCGATCGCGCCATCGGTGGTGGTGACGTCGGCCCGGAAGCCGTGCGGACCGGTGGCCGCGCTCCGGCTGACGGCGCGGACCAGGTGGCCGCGAGCGGTCAGTTCGGCGACGACGGCCGAACCGATCGCGCCGGTGGCGCCGAGGACTACGTGCAGTCCAGACATGACATTGCTCCTGGATCATTTTTATAACATCGTTACGTAACGGCGTAACGATACCATGGTCGCCATGGCACGACCCAGAAATCGGGATTACGTCGAACTTCGCCGCGAACTCATCGACGCCGCCGGCCGACTCCTGGCCGCCGAGGGCCCGTTGGCGTTGAGCACCCGCTGCATCGCGCAGCAGGCGGGCGTGTCCACCTCGGCCGTCTACAACCTCTTCGGCGACAAGGCCGGCCTGGTCCGAGAGATGTTCCTGGCCGGGTTCGAACGCCTCGCCGAGGCGTTCGCCGCGGTTCCCCGCACCGGTGACCCCGTCGCCGACCTGCTCGCTCTCGGTCACGCCTACCGCGCCAGTGCCCTCGCCAACCCCCACCTCTACGAGCTCATGTTCGGGCGGCCGGTCCCCGAGTTCCAGCCCGACGCCGAGACCGGCGCGCTGATCCAGCCGTCTTTCGATGCACTGGTCGCCGCCGTAGTCCGCTGCGTGGAAAAGGGCGCTTTCGCGCCCGCCGAGCCCTATGACCTCGCCGTCAGGCTCAACGGCCTCGCACATGGGCTGTGCAGCCTCGAACTGCGCGGCGCACTCGGCGACGTCAACGAGGCGCGCCGCCACTGGGACGGCGCCTTCGACACGATGGTGCGGGGGATGGCCAGGGGATGAGCGCGAGCGCGTGGCCGGGGAACCCTCAGGACGGCCATCGTACGGGAGACACCTGGCGGATGTGGATGAGCACGTCGAAGGCGTCGGTAAGGGAGGCGACGGCCATGTGCTCGGCGGCGTCGCGGGATGGGTCGTAGACGCCGCTGATGACGCGCATCCGGCAGATCAACGCCGAAACGGAGCACATCCCGCCGGCCGCGCTGAAACTCTGGCAGGACGCCGGCCCGGGCCGCGTCCGGCGCGAACTCGCCGAACGGCTCCGCCGGATCGCCGACCGCGGCGGCCTCACGATCGACGACCTCGTACGCGCCGTCGGGCACCTGATGCTGCTCATCTCCGCCGACAACCTGACCGATCGCACGCCCTGCAGGACGAGGCCGAACTCAAAGTCATGGTCACCGCCGGAGTGCACACCTTATGTCACGTGCCCCGGCACGCGCGTACCGAATGGGTAGGGATGCCGCAGCGGTTCGGCCCTCTCACCACCCGCGGAAGATTACGAGTTGAAAGTCGGCGGCCGTGCTCACCAGCAGGTGAACCTACCGTCGAACGAGTAACTGTAATACTTCCGCTTTGTGATTTCGGTTACTCCGCTGAAGGGGCGATTGCAGTCGACGACGACGTCTTTGGCCTCGGCGAGGAGATCGTCCCCGGAGACGTCGTCCTCCCATACCTGGATTGTTAATTTAGTGCCCACCGGAAACTTGAGGGGGTTTGCTGACGGGATTTCGACCCGCCGGCCCTCGTCGGATTCGTCGACGTCGATCGTGCCGTCGGTCGGGGCATAGCGCTGAGTCGACCCATCGCGCGTGACGCTGATGAAGACTTCGTCGCCGTTGCTCCAGGTTCCCTCCTCATCCACGTCCTGGACATATAAAGTAAGGCCGAGTCCGGCTTCGGCTGAGGCATGCGCGGGGGTTGCGCTGGCAAGAACCAGTGACCCGAGAAGGCCTGCCAGCGACAGGAGAGAGCCGGACTTGGAACGCACGAGCATGGTTTCCCCTTTTCTCGCCCGATCGATCACGACCAAGGTTTCCGAAGTCCACTTGGAGTGGACTTGCAGATGGCTTGGAGTCGGCCCGATTCGGTGGAAAACTGATCTCTGGGAAATCTCGGTCCGGAATAATGGATCTGCCGTGCCGGACAATCACCGGCCTCGACTCCAATACGCGGATTCGACGGCAACGGGCGGGGGATCGCCGCTCCAGCGCCCTTCGCCGCGCATTCAACCGGATGTACGGCTGTCTTTTCACCTTCGATGTCGATTAATAGTCTCTATGGCCTGGATGGGCGGGTCCCTGATAGGTGGCACGACCATGGTCAGGGCGGCTTTTTCATGACGAGTCGCAACGAAACGGAATAGAGGCTGTAATGGTAACTCCAGTTGGGCGAGAGAAGTCCATGAGAGATAATTCTCTATCCGCTGGAACCCTGTACTACGCCTACATGAACGATTCGGGGCAATGGTCCGGGTGGATCCCGAACTTCAATGACGCCCCCGAGATGACCTCGGTGTTCGCGCTCAATGGCGTCACCCGCCAGACCGATCTGTTCGGCATCGGGACGACCTGATCGCCGTGACGTGCGGCCGCTGACCTGCCCGAAACATGACACGGGACCACGAGCGGCCCCGTGGTGGACTATCTGGCTGGGTAGATGGGGGGCAGTCCGAGTACGGCCGGGCCCCCTTGCCGCTGCCCATCCATGATGATCCGGATCACCGTTCCACCCCCCGGGGCGTTGCCGACGCTGACCGAAGCGCCGTGTGCGTGGGCGACCTGCTGCACGATGGCCAGGCCGAGCCCCGAGCCCGGCAGGCCGCGGGCGGCGCGCGAGCGGTAGAAGCGGTCGAAAATGCGCGGCAGGTCCTCCGCCGCGATCCCAGGCCCATGGTCGCGCACCGACAGCTCGCCTGGGCTCAGCCGCACCTCCACCCGGCCGTCACCGAACTTCGCCGCGTTGTCGATCAGATTGTTGATCGCGCGCGCCAATCGGGCCCGCACGCCGTACAGCGTGACAGGCGCAAGCGACGCCGAAAACGACACGGCCGGCCAGTTACGGCGAGCCCGCGCCAAGCAGTCGGCGGCCAACGCGTCCAGCCGCAGTTCCTCGAGGTCGGTCGGTGCTTCCTCACCTCGCGCCAGTTCGATCAGGTCGTTGATCAGCGCCGACAGCTCAAGGGCCTGCCTGCGCAGTGCCTGGCTGATTCGCGAGCGCTGCGCAGGTGTCAAGTCGCGATCCAGCAGCCCGATGTTGGCGCGCAGCGAGGTCAGCGGGGTGCGCAGTTCGTGCGAGGCGTCGGCGACGAGCTGGCGTTGCGCGGTGACCGAGCGGTCCAGCTCACCGAGCATGGTGTTGAAGCTGGCCGACAGCCTGGCCACCTCGTCACGGCCGCGCACGTCGATACGGTGCGATGGATTACGGGTGGCGGCGATCGTCTCGGCGACGGAGGTGAGCCTGGCGACCGGCTGCAATCCCGTCCGTGCAACCAAATATCCTGCCAAAGCTGCAACAAGGACGCCGAAGCCGCCGAGAATCGCCAGGAGAGCGCCGATCCGGGTCGTGCCACGTTGGGCGGTGTCGGAGCGCACCGAGGACATGATCGCGCCGCCGCCCTCCATCGGCGTCACATAGCTGCGGATGGGCTCGCCGAGCAGTGTGCCGTCCAGGAACCGCGGCCCGCTCTGACCGCGCGCCACGCGCTGAGCGGCTGCTGGTATGGCAGGCGTGTCCGCCACCGGATCGACCAGACTGCCGTCGTGCGACAGCACCTGGACGCACCCCGGTGAGGCCAGATTGGCGCAGGCGGTCGGCACGAGTCCAGTTCCCGCCTTCACCTGCAACTGCGCCGAAGTGGCACTCCGCACCAGGCTGAGATCCAGCTCACGGTAGAGCTCGCGTCCGACGATCACGTAGGACGCGCCGAGGACCGCGATCACCACAGCGGCGACAGCGAGCGCGGCGGTGGCCGCGAGCCTGATCCTGATCGGAATGTCAGGCATCGCGCATCACATAGCCGACTCCTCGGACGGTGTGCACGAGCTTCGGCTCGCCCAGCTTGCGCCGCAGATAGCCGATGTAAACCTCCAGCGCGTTCGTGGACGGGTCCAGGTCGTAGCCCCACACCCGATCCACGATCAGCTCCCGGGTGAGTACCTGCCCCGCGTTGGTCATCAGCAGCTCCAGCAGAGTGAACTCGGTCCGCGTGAAGTCGATCACCCGCTCGCCCCGCCGCCCCCTGCGGGCTTTGACGTCCACGACCAGGTCTGCCAGGCGCAGCTCGTCGGGTGTGGCCGGGTAGGCCCTTCGAAGCAACGCCCGCAGCCTGGCCAGCAGCTCGTCCACGTCGAACGGCTTGACGAGGTAGTCGTCGGCACCCGCGTCGAGGCCGTCGATCCGGTCGGCGACGGCGTCGCGGGCGGTGAGCATGAGGATCGGCACCCGGTCGCCCGTGGCCCGCAGACGGCGGCAGACGGAAAGCCCGTCGAGCACCGGCATCAGTACATCGAGGATCATCGCGTCCGGCTGCCAGTCGAGTGCCTCATCCAGCCCCGCGTGCCCGTCGGCGGCCCACGCCACCTCATAGCCGTCGAGCTCCAGCGCGGTGCCGACCGCCTCGGCGACCCCCTGGTCGTCATCCACCACAAGCACGCGCATCTCACCGAGGCTACATGGGCGAAAACGCTCTTAGTTTTCTCTTAGACCAGGTCAGCACTGTGGCGTCATGCTGCTTCAGGAAGACCTGCACCCCACCGGGGCGCTCCGCACGGGTCCGTCGATCCTCATCGGCGCCGGCGGGACCGGCGGGCACATCTATCCCGGTCTGGCGCTGGCCGCCGCGATTCTGCGGGCCCGGCCGGATGCGCGCATCGACTTCACCGGCACCGAACGCGGCCTGGAACGCCGCCTGGTCACCCACTATCCGCTGCACACCGTGGACATGGTTCCGATGATCAAGAGCGAGACGCTGCGCTTCCCCGCAGCTCTCCTGAGAGCCTCCCTGCAGTGCCGTGACCTCATCCGCGAGACGAGGGCGCAGGTCGTCGTCGGCATGGGCGGCTACTCCAGCGCGCCGCTGATCGCCGGCGCCCGCCTGGCCGGCGTGCCCGCGCTCGTGCACGAGTCCAACGCGGTCCCCGGCCGCGCCAACCGCTTCTCCGCCGCGCTGACCCCCCACGTCGCGCTGGCCATGCCGTCGGCGGGGCTCAGGGGACGGGTGGTGGGCATGCCGCTCATGCCGGGCCTGCTGGGCGCCTCACGGGCTGAGGCCAGACAGTCGTACGGCGTCGCCGACCACGTCAAGCTGATCATCGTCAATGGCGGAAGCGCAGGAGCGGTACGGCTCAACGCCGCGGCCGTCGAGCTGGCGCACCGCTGGCGCGACCGCGACGACGTGCGCATCGTGATCAAGGCCGGGGCGGAAGGCGCCGATCTGCTCAACGAGCGACTGCCCGACACCGGGATCGCCGCGGCCGTGCCGTACCTGGAGCGCATGGACCTGGCCTACGCGGCCGCCGACCTCATGATCTGCCGCTCGGGCTCGGCGACCGTGGCCGAGCTCGACGTGTGCGGGATGCCCGCCGTACTCGTGCCATATCCGCACGCCCCGCACGATCACCAGACCCGCAACGCCCGCACGCTGGAGCAGGCCGTCGTCCTGCCCGACGGCGACCTGTCGGGTGCGGCCCTGGCCTCGGCCATCGCCGCGCTGCCACCGCGCAAGGCCGCCCACGACAGCCCGCACGCCGACGCGGCCGACCGCCTGGCCGCATGGACCCTGGAGTTGATCAAGTGAAGAAGGTTCTCGTCACCGGAGCCGAGGGTTTCATCGGCAGCACCCTGGTGGACCTGCTGCTCGCCCAGGGCGCCGAGGTTCGCGCGCTGGCGCACTACAAACCGTACGGCTCGCGCGGCCATCTGGCGGGCAAGGACGTCGAGGTGATCGCGGGCGACGTACGTGACGCCGGGCTGGTCTCCGACGCGGTCGCGGGCTGTGACACCGTCTTCCATCTGGCCGCGCTGATCGGCATCCCCTACAGCTACCAGGCGCCCGAGTCCTACGTCGCCACCAACGTCACCGGCACCCACAACGTCGTGCAGGCCGTCCGGCGCCACGGCGTCTCGCGACTGGTGCACACCTCCACCTCCGAGGTGTACGGCACGGCACGCTTCGCCCCGATCACCGAAGAGCACCCGCTGCAGCCGCAGTCGCCCTACTCCGCCTCCAAGATCGGCGCGGACATGATGGCGCTGTCGTACTGGCACGCGTTCGAGACGCCGGTGTCAGTGGTGCGCCCGTTCAACGTGTACGGTCCGCGCCAGTCGACCCGCGCGGTCATCCCGGCCATCCTGGCCCAGCTCCACGCGGGCGCCCAGGAGATCAGGCTGGGTGCGCTGACCCCGACCCGCGACTTCACCTTCGCCGAGGACACCGCGCGCGGCTTCCTCGCCGTCGCCCGGTCCGGCAAGACGATCGGCGAGATCGTCAACGTGGGCTCCGGGCAGGAGATCTCCATCGGTGACCTGGCCGCGCTGCTCATCGAGGTCACCGGCTCGTCGGCGTCCGTCGTGGGCGACCCCGCCAGGATGCGGCCCTCGGGCGGCGAGGTGAGGCGGCTGCTGTGCGACAGCTCCAAGGCTCTCGCGCTGACCGGCTGGAAGCCGCGCGTTTCGCTGCGCGAGGGGCTCCGCCGTACCTCCGAGTGGCTGGCCACCCGTCCCGCCGACCCGGGTTACCGGATCTGATGGAACGTCTGCGATGGACCGCTCGCCTACCGGCCGCCCACTCCGCCAGGCATCAGTCCGCAGGGCCCGCGTCGGGGATACGACCGGAGTACGCGGCCCCTTTCCGGCGTATTTCGGCCGGCTCCACATAGAGCGAGGCCCCTACGGCCCGGGCGCGACTCCGGTCTGCCGGCGGATCTCGACGACCATCCGGACCGCGCGCGCTCACGAAGCTCGTCGGGGCGCTTCTTCGGGGCCGGCATCGTCTGTGTTCCTCCCTTCCGCCAGCACGATCATGCTGGCTTGAGGACCTCCACGAAAGCCGGAGCGGTCCGGTTCGGACGGTGTTCTCCCGAACGTGCCCCGGCCGCCATGTAACTCTGTGGCAGAAAGCCCGTCGTCAGGCGCTCCGGCACTCCCTGGGCCTCCGCCCGGCCGACTGCGCGGGCGCCCGGAAGACGATCGGCGGGTGCGGCGAAGTATGGGCGACAGTCGACCCTCCATCCAGGAAGACACCCGCTGATGACAGAGACAGTGACGTGATCGCCAACGTGGGCGAGCAGGTGACCGACGCCGATCTCGGCGCCCGCCTGCGGTCGGAGCCGGAGCTGTTCACGGTCGTGCACAACCGCTGCTTCCGTGACATCTACCGCTACGCCGCCGGGCGGCTGGACGCGCAGACGGCCGAGGACATCGCCGCCGAGACCTTCCTGACCGCCTTCGACCAGCGGGACCAGTTCGATCCAGGGCGCGGCGGCCTGCGCCCCTGGCTGTTCGGCATCGCCACCAACCTGATAGCCCGGCACCGCCGCAAGGAGGCCCGCCACTACGCGGCGCTGTGCCGTGTCGCGCCCGAGCCGGCCGCCGAGGGACCCGAGAATCGCGTCGTCACCTCGGTCACCGCCCAGCGCATGCAGCCGCATCTGGTCAAGGCCATGACCGTGCTGTCACCGGGGGAGCGCGACGTGGTGCTGCTCGTCGCACTGGGCCAGCTCAGTTACGAGGAGGTGGCCGAGGCGCTCGGTATCTCCTCCGGCACCGTGGGCTCGCGGCTCAGCCGCGCCCGCGCCAAACTCCACAACGTCATCGGCCAGGAGGCAGTCCATGGATGACCTGCAGACTCTCGCCACACTGCTGGCCGCGCCCGAGCCGTCCCCCCAGGCGGCCGAGCGCAGCCTGCGCCGACTCCAGCAGCGAATGCGCCGCCCGTCGCGGCCACGCCGCAGAGCGTGGTTCGCGGCCGGCATGAGCCTGGCCGCTGCCGCCGCTGCCGCCATCGTGGTCGTCTCCGGTACGGCTGCGCCCACCGCCACCCCGAACGGCCCGCCGCCCGCTGCGGTTCGGCTGAGTGCCGGTCAGATCCTGCTCGCCGCCGCCACCAACGCGGAACGCGCGCCAGAAGGCTCGGGCGCCTACTGGTACGTCAAGACGGGCTCAGACGGCGGTGAGGGATGGGAGAGCTGGACGGCTCGCGACGGCCGCGGCACCTGGGTCAGGGGAAAGAAGACGGCCGGCAAGGTGGTCGAACTCGGCATGCCCGCCCCGTTGCGGCTGGGCGGTCTGGAAGTGGGCTTCGAGCAGCTCCGGAAGCTGCCCGCCGAGCCTGAGGCGCTGAAGAGCTGGATCAGCGACGGCCTGGAGCGCGGCGACGTCAAGACCAGCGCCGGGCGGCTGGACGCCGCCGGGCAGGCCCACGCGGTCTTCAACGGACTGGTCTCCCTGGTCTCGCAGCTCCCGGCCTCGCCCGAGGTCCGAGCTGCGGCCTTCCGCGCGCTGGCCGCCTACCCCGCAGTCGAGAGCCTCGGCGCGGTCGACGGCGGGGAGGGTCTGCTGATCCCCGTTGCCGAAGGCCCACCGGTACGGCTGGTCGTCGATCCTGCGACCTCTCGGGTGCGCAACACCAGCTTCTTCGTCACCGCCGACGGGGGAGAGGTCTTCCTCGTGGACAAGCCGGTGACGATCGACGCCCGATGGACCGACACTCTCCCCGACGGCGACTAGAGCGTCCAAGTCCCGCATAGTTCCAAGCGCGGGCCCGGCCGCCGTCCGGGCCCGCGGCCGCGTCGGCGCCGGTGAGCGTCGGCGCCGCGGCCGAGATCGCGGCTGATCCTGCCCGGAACCTTCGCATGATGCGTCTCCTGCCGTGGCTGATCGATCGGCCGGCTCGTGTACCGCGGTCACCTGGCCGTCCCCGCACGCCTGACGTTTGATGAACCGCTCTAGTGGCCGGGCTAGACACGGCGCCGGCGGTTCTTGGCAAGAGTGGCTAAAGAGATTTAGCTTGCGAACAAGCTCGGGCCGCACGAGGCAGGGAGTCTCCTGTGATCGTTTATGGCATAGATTTAGGGTGTGTCGTAAACATGCGGAGTGTCGGTAATGCCGATATTTCAGGGGGAACCATGAGCCACGCCGAGGGTCATCTGGCGAGCACCGAGATCCGCACCCGGGCGGAGTGGCACGCCGACCACTTCGACCCGACCCGCACCGGCGGCGACCGGAAGATCGGCGGCGTGGTGACGACCGCCAACCGGGCCGGCGGCGACAAAGGGCTGGTGACCCTGGCCGTGAGCCGATCGTGATCGCGCTGGTCACCGGTGCGAACCGGGGCATCGGACGAGAGGTCTGCAGGCAACTCGCCGCCCTCGGGCACACGGTTCTGCTCGGCGCCCGGTCCCTGGAGGCGGCCACGACCGTGGCCGGCCGGCTGGGGCCGAACGCGCGTCCCCTAGAACTCGACGTCACCTCGGAAGGTGATGTCGAGCGAGCGGTCGAGGAGGTCACCGAACGGTTCGGGCGGCTGGACGTGCTGATCAACAACGCCGCCATCACCTACGACACCTGGCAGCGCGCCGTCGACGCCGATCTGGACGTCGTCCGGGAGGCGGCCGAGACCAACCTGTACGGTCCCTGGCGGCTGTCCCAGAGGTCGGTCCCATTGCTCCGTAAGAGCAGACACCCCAGGATCGTCAACGTCTCCAGCGAGGCGGCGTCACTGGCCGGCATGGGCGGCGGCACCCCCGCCTACAGCGTCTCCAAGGTCGCGCTCAACGCGCTGACCCGCATGCTCGCCGCTGAGCTGCGCTCCGAGGGGATCCTGGTCAACGCCGTCTGCCCGGGATGGGTGGCCACCGACATGGGCGGCCCCGGTGGACGTCCCGTCGCCGCCGGGGCGTCCGGCGTCGTCTGGGCCGCCACCCTTCCCGACGACGGTCCCACCGGCGGTTTCTTCCGGGACGGCCGTCCTCTCCCCTGGTAAGCGTCCCTTCGCGTACGAGGGCCGGACCTACCGGCCGACCGGGCCCGAGGCGCTGCTCGCTGGACGAGCCGGTGGTGCGTCCGACCGTCCAGGACGTCACCGGCGTCCCGCCCCGCACCTTCGAACAGTGGGCCGGCGCGCATGCCGAGACGTTCCGCTGACGAAGCCGGCCGCCTCGTCGACCGGGTCGTCCACACCCGAAAGGTCAGGTGAGACCGGACGGGAGGGAACGGGCGGACGGAAACGGTCCGCCCGTTCCTCGACCGTGGCGCCCATCCCGATATCGGTGGAGGCGGTGCCGGTGAGATCGGTGGCGACCGTCAGCCGGCGGCCTGTCCCGCTTCGGCCTCGGAGCGCTCCAGGACCACGACCGGCAGGACGCGGGTGGTGCGGGCCTGGTAGTCGGCGTATCCGGGCGCCGCGCGCACCGCGTGCTCGAAGAGCTGATCGCGCCGCGCGCCTTCGGCGGGGACGGCGCTCGCGGTGAACACCTCGGTACCGATCTCCACCCGCACCAGGGGATGGGCGAGCAGGTTGTGATACCAGGCGGGGTGACGAGGCGCGCCGGCGGCGGATGCGACGATCAGCAGCAGGTCGCCGTCGCGGACGTAGGCGAGGGGAGTGGTGCGCTCCGTCCCCGACTTCGCGCCGGTGGTGGTCAGCAGAAGAAGGTCACCGCCCTCGAAGGGGCCACCGACCTTTCCCCCGTTGGCGCGGAACTCCTCGATGACCGATTGGTTGAAGGACATGGGCATGTGGTGTCGAATCTCCAAAGAAGTCTGTAGATCTATGGTGGTGGTGAAGGACGGAGACGCACCCCGCACGCTGACCACCGCCCGAGACAGGGCATCGGTCGAGCGGGTGAGGCCAGGGACGGGCGCCCGGAGGCGGCCGTCGGGCGGACGCGGCGTACCGACGCCACAGGGCGGCGCCGCGGGACGACGCGCGGCGGCATTTACCTCAGGCGCGGGGCACGGAGTATGAACCTATGGCAGGGTCCCTTTGATGCGGGATGCTCGCCCGAGCGCCGACCGGCCCACTGCTCTCTGGTCGGCGTCACGCGGCACGCGCACCATTACAGCCACCCGGTGGCCACCTGTCAACGTGGAAGATCGTTTTCCTGGATCGCCGTGCTGGAGGCCGGTCGGGTGTCAGGGCCGGCCTGGGGGCCGGTTCCTCGACATGATTCCCGGCGGGCAGATCTCGACCGACGTCTGACCGCTCGACGCCGTGGCGGCGGGACTCCTTCACCCTGCCTTGGTCACGTCTGATCTCACCGTTCGGATAGGAGCGTCAGGCGGCGCGGGACCGGGCCACTACACCGGCCTGGAGTTCAAGGCGGGAGCCGGTGAAGGCGGTCCGCATGCGCCGGTCGTGAGTAACGATGACCAGCGCGCCCTCGTACCCGATCAGGGCGCGTTCCAGATCGTCGGCCAGGGCCGGGGACAGATGGTTGGTGGGTTCGTCCAGGAGTAGCAGATCGACCGGTTCGCTGACCAGGCGGGCGAGTTCGAGCCTGCGTCGCAGGCCGGGGGAGAGCGCCTTCATCGGCATGGTGAGGTCGGCGGCGCGGAACAGCCCCAGCGCGAGTAGCGCGTCGGCGTGTTCCACGGGGCTTCCCGGCCGGCCGGCCGCGAACGCCTCCAGAACCGTGCCCTCGCCGTACGGCGTGGCGTCCTGCTGGCGCAGGTGACCCACGCGCGCCGCCCGGCGCACCGTGCCGGCGTCAGGGACGAGCTCGCCGGCGAGGACGCGCAGGAGCGTGGTCTTGCCGGAGCCGTTGTCGCCGATCACGCCGACTTTCTCACCGGGCTTGACGGTGAGCGAGACCTGGTCCAGGACGACCTTGTCGTCATACCTTTTGGTGATCCCGGAAAGAACGAACTGGGCGTCGGGTGAGGAATGGGCGATGCGCATATAGGCGTCCTCCTGATCGTCGGCGTGCTGGGTCGGAAGGTGCCGGCGTCCGGTCAGCCGGTGCTCCCGGGGGCGGGCACGGCGTGTTCGGCGGCACGGCTGACCTGCTCCCAGCCGGCCCAGGTGTCCATCCGCCGGCGGGAGATGTCGAAGGCCAGGTCGTAGACCATGCTGCCGAGCAGTAGCCGCAGAGGCGGATCCTCGCTGTCGACGAGCTTCAGCAGGGCCTCGGCGGCCAGGCGCGGCTGGCTGTCGATCGAGCCTTCGGCCCACTGCTTCTCCATCTCGGCGCGCAGCGGGCCGTACGGCTCCGCAGGCGTGGTCATGGTCATGCCGGTGTACAGGTCGGTCCAGTAGCCGCCGGGCTGGACGATGGTGAGCTTGACGCCGAAGTGCGCGGCCTCCAGGGCCAGCGCCTCGCTCATGCCCTCCAGGGCGAACTTGCTCGCGCTGTACATCCCGGTGGTCGGGAAGCCGCCGAGGGCGGCGATGCTGGAGATCTGTACGATGTGGCCGGAGCCCTGGGCGCGCAGGTGCGGCAGCACGGCCTGGCAGACCCACAGCGCGCCGAAGAGGTTGACTTCCAACTGGGCGCGGGCCTCGGCCTCGGTGAATTCCTCGATCATGCCCGAGGACATGGTCCCGGCATTGTTGACCACGACGTCGAGCCGGCCGAAGCGCTCGACGGCGGTGGCCACGGCGGCGAACACCGCGGCGCGGTCGGTCACGTCGAGGGGGAGGGTCAGCAGCCGGTCTCCATGGCGCTCGTCGAAGTCGTGCGGTGCGATGGTGCGCGCGGCGGCGATCACCCGGTCGCCGCGCTCCAGCGCGGCGAGGGCGAAGGCGCGGCCCAGACCGCGGCTGGCGCCGGTGATGAACCAGGTGCGTGCGGGAGCGGTCGATGGGACGGCCATGTACGGAACTCCGAATCATTCGCTGATCGATCTAGACGATACGGTTCGTCTCGCTGTGTGGCGATGACTATATGCGACCTTCGTTTGTCATGTCAAGACGGACCGTCTCGCCTAGCGTTTTGCCGGGTTGGTCGCACGACGATGCGGCGCAAGGTCCCTGGCGTGGCCCGCCGGAAGGCGTCGCCGCGGCGAGCCGTTCTTGCGGCCGGCCGCCCGGTTGTCCCCTGCGGCGGCCGGCCGCCCGGTTGTCCCGGCCGTCGGGCGTCACTCCTCGCGCAGCGCCAGATCCAGTAGCCCCGGAAAGCGCCGGTCGAACTCCGGCCGGCGCAATCGGTTGACGCGCTTGGCTCCGGCGTCGCGCTGCTCGATGAGCCCGGTCGAGCGCAGCACCGCGAAGTGATGGCTGAGCGCCGCCTTGCCCACGGGCACGTCGAAGGTGCCGCAGGATCGTGACCAGTCCTCGGAGGCGGCCAGCTCGCGGACGAGCTGGAGGCGGACCGGATCGGCGAGTGCGGCGAACGCCTCCAGGACGGGCACGTCGTCGGGATGGACGTGCTCGGGCGTGGACCGGTGGCTCAAGGCGCTCTCCTTGCCAAGTGTTCGATCGAAACCGTACACTTTGAAGTGTTCGACTTTCATTGAACAGTCTAGGCGGAGGTAGCCGGATATGCGTGCGATCGTGGTCAAGGAACTCGGCGGACCTGAGGTGCTGCGCCTCACGGAGGTCGTGACACCGGAGCCCGCGGCGGGTGAGGTGACCATCGACGTCGCCTATGCGGGCGTCAATTTCGCCGACATCAAAGCCCGCGGCGTCGGCTATCGGGTGACCGCCCTCCCCTTCGTCCCCGGTTTGGAGGTGTCCGGCCGCGTTCGCGCCGTCGGCGAGGGGGTGAGCGGGCTACGGCCCGGCCAGGAGGTCATCGCGTTCGTCAGCGGTGGCGGCTACGCCGAGACCGTCGCCGTCCCCGCCGCCACCACCTTCCCGCTGCCGGAAGGGATCTCGCTGCGGACCGGCGCGACCCTGCCCACCGTCCTGCCGACTGCCCACGCCCTTCTCCACGAGGTGGGACGGCTGCGCGAAGGCGAGAGCGTACTGATCCAGGGTGCGGCGGGCGGGGTCGGCACGGTCGCCGGTCAGCTGGCCCGGCTCGGCGGCGCGGGCGCGGTGTACGGGGTGGTCTCCAGCGGGGAGAAGGCGGAGCAGGCGCTGAAGTACGGCTATGACGAGGTGTTCGTCGGAGACGATTTCCCCGAGGACGTGCGCCGCGCCACCGGCGGTCGTGGCGTGGACCTCGCCCTCGACCCGGTGGGCGGCGAGACCCTCCTGCGAACCCTGGGCTCCCTCGCCTTCTTCGGTCGCCTCGTCTCCTTCGGCAATGCCGGCGGCGGCACCCCCTGGCAGGTGGGACAGGCCCAGCTCTACCCCGGGGCGCGCTCGGTGAGCGGTTTCTCCATCCTCGACCTCTCCGAGGCCGACCCGCGGAGCCTGGCCGACATCGCCGGACGTGCTTTCCACACCGTCGCGACCGGTGCCGTCGAGCTGCCCGTGACGGCCGAGTTCGCCCTGCACGAGGCCGCCGAGGCGCACCGTCTCGTCGAGACCCGGGCGACCACCGGCAAGCTGCTGGTGAAGGTCGCCTGAAGGCCGCGCGGTCGTGAACGGAAGGGCTGGTGCCCAAGCTCCGGCGGTGACGGCGATGCCCAGCTCCCGGCAGGTGTCCAGGATGCCGTCCTCGATGCCGCGGCTGAACAGGGAGTACTCGATCTGGAGATCGGTGATCGGGCGGACGGTGCGGGCCCGGCGGATGGTCTCGGAGCCGACCCCCGACAGGCCGACCCCCGACAGGCCGACCCCACGCACATGGCCGGCCTGCACCATCTCGGCGATGGCGCCGATGGTGTCCTCGATCGGCACATCGGGGTCGAGGCGGGCCGGCCGGTAGATGTCGATGTGGTCGGTGCCGAGCCGCTGCAGGGAGTAGGCCAGGGAGTTCTTCACGGCCGCCGGGCGCCCGTCCAGACCGGTGAAGTCTCCGCCGGGATCCCGCATCACGCCGAACTTCACGCTGAGAGCCGGGCGGGTCAGCCTTCGCGAACCCGGCGGAGGACGGCGGCCAGGGTGCGCATGCGGGTGGTGGCCAGTTCCACGACGACACGGGTGGCGGGGGAGAGTTCCGCGGCGGGGCGATGGGCGATGGCGAACCGTTCGTACATGGCCGGGCGCAGGGGGACCCAGCCGAGGTTGGCGGGCAGCCGGTCGGCCAGATGGTGCAGGACGCCGCGCCAGCAGACCGTGTCGGCCAGGCCGCGGGCGGCGATGTCCAGGGCCAGTTCGACGTTGTCGACCTCCACTTTGGGGTGCAGGACGTGCCCGGCCGCCTCGACGGTGCGCGCCAGCTGTTGCCTCGTCGAGTCCTCCTCGCGCCAGCTGGCGTCCGGCAGTACGAGCGGGGCCGCGGCCAGGGTCTGCGAGGTGACCGGTTCGCGCAGGCGGGCCGGATCGGCGCTGACGTAGACGAGCTCATCGCGCATCACCATGCTGACCGCCATGTCGTCGTCGGCCAGCGGCCGGGCGATGAGCGCGGCCTCCAGCTGACCGCGGCGCAGTTGCTCGATATTGACCGCGGAGTTCTGCCCGATCATCTCGATACGGACGCCGGGGTGGCGTTCGAGCACGTCGGCCACCAGATCGGCGCCCAGGTAGTAGTGGGCGATGTTGAACACGCCGAAGCGGACGGTACCGGTCAGCACCTGGCGGACCGAGCTGACCGCCCTGACGCCCTCGTCGACGGAGGCGAGGGCCGCGGCCGCATGCGGGCGCAGAGCCGTGGCGGCCTCGGTGGGCACCATGCCTCTGCCCGCGCGGCGGAACAGCGGCGCTCCCACATGCTGCTCCAGCAGGCGGACCTGTTCGGATATGGACGGCTGGGCGTAGCCGAGAGCGGTGGCGGCGCCGGTGAAGGAGCCATGCTCGAAAGTGGCGAGGAAGCATCGCAGCTGGTGGAGCGAGATCAAGGAATTTCCTGTTCTTCATCAAGGAAAGCCAGGCTATCTCGATAGATCGCCGACCCCTACGGTCGTTGACATGACGACGACCACCACCACCGCGAGGTACTCGGCCGGTGCCGCGTTATGTCTGATCTCGGCGACCGGGTTCGGCCTGGCGCCGATCTTCGCCAGGGAGACCTACGCGGCCGGAGTGGGCGTGTCGACGATGTTGACCGTACGGTTCGGCCTGGCCGCGGCGGTCTTCTGCATAATGGTGGCCTGGCGGCGGCCGGCCGTACCGACACGTAGGACGCTGGTGGTCTGCGCGCTGCTCGGCGCTGTCGGATACGCCTGCCAGGCGGCGTTCTACTTCGGCGCCCTCACTGTGATCAGCGCACCACTCGTCGCGTTGCTGCTCTACACCTATCCCGCGCTGGTCACCGGCATCGCCGTCGTCCTGCGCAGGCAGTCGCTCGACCGGCGCAGGGTGGCCGCACTCGGCTGTTCCGCCGTGGGGCTGCTGCTCCTGCTGGGAACGGGCGGCTCGGCGGACACCGGAGGCGTGCTGCTCGGGCTGGGCGCGGCCGTGGCCTACGCGATCTATCTCACGGTGGCCGAAGGGCTGCCGGACGATCTCGATCTCTACCTGCTGTCGGCCGTCGTCTGCACCGGCGCGGCCGGCAGCCTCGCGGCCGCCGCCTCGGTAACCGGCTCGCTGCATCCGCCTTTCGTGGCGGCCGGTTGGCTGTGGATGGCGCTGCTGGCGCTGATCTCCACGGTGATTCCCATCGTGACCATGTTCGCCGGTGTACGGGCTGTGGGGGCCTCGACGGCCGCCATCCTCTCCTGCGCCGAACCCGCCGTCACCGTCGCGTCGACCGCGCTGGTGTACGGCGAGCAACCGGCCGCCGGTCAGGTCGTCGGCGGGGCGATCGTCCTGGCCACCATCTTCGTTCTCAGATCAAGGAGCATCACATGAACGTTCTCATCTCGGGCGGCAGCATCGCGGGTCTGACGCTGGCCCACTGGCTCAGCAGGTACGGCCTGCGTCCCACGCTGGTGGAGCGAGCCCCCGCGCCCAGGCCCGGTGGCCAGGCGGTGGACCTGCGCGGCGCGGCCAAGGAGGTCGTCGAGCGGATGGGCATCATGGATCACATTCGGAAGGCGAGCATCCACGAGCGGGGCCTGGCCTATGTGGCCGCGGACGGCCGGTGGAAGGCGAGCATGCCTGCCGAACTGTTCGGCGGAGAGGGGGCGGTGGCCGAGATCGAGATCCTTCGCGGCGACCTGACCGACATCCTGTACGAGTCGGCCTGGCAGGGCGTGGACTACCTCTTCGACGACTCGATCACCTCGCTCACCGAGGTCGACAATGGCGTCATGGCGACCTTCGAGCGCGCCCCCGCCAGGGTGTTCGACGTGGTGGTGGGCGCCGATGGCGTGCACTCCAACGTGCGGAAGCTGGTGTTCGGTCCCGAATCCTCGTTCGTGAAACACTTGGGCGCCTACAGCGCCTACTTCACCATCCCGGCCGATGGGCTGGAGCTGGACCACTGGTTCCTGCTGCACAGCGCGCCGGGCGGGCGGCTGGCCGCGATCAGGCCCGAGGGCAGGCACACCGCCAAGGCCATGTTCGCCTTCGCGGCCGGCGAGCTGGACTACGACCGGCGCGACGTCGCCCAGCAACAGCAGATCCTGCGCGACAGGTTCGCCGACGTGGGCTGGGAGACCGCGCGCCTGCTCAAGGCGATGCCGGACGCCGAGGACTTCTTCTTCGACACCATCTGCCAGGTCCACATGGACCACTGGTCGAAGGGACGCGTGGTTCTACTCGGCGACGCCGGCTACTGCGGCTCCCCGCTGTCGGGAAACGGCACCGCGATGGCGATGGTGGGGGCGTACGTGCTGGCGGGAGAGCTGGCGAGCGCCGACCACCCCACCGCCTTCGCCGCCTACGAAGACCAGCTGCGGCCCTACGTCGCCGAGGCCCAGAAGCTCGCCCCCGGCGGCGTCAAAGCGTTCGTCCCGCAGTCGCGATCGGCCATCTGGCTTGGCACGCAGCTGACCAGGCTCATGACATCGCGGCCCTTCCGTCCCCTGATGGCCAAGGCCATGACCAGAGCCGGTGGCATCACGCTCAAGGACTACCTGCCCGTCGCCCCCGATCACGCCTGTGACGAAGGGGTCCGTGGGTGATTTCCGGGAGAGCCGGAGCGCGATCACCCCATCGAGGACCGATGCCTCCGCTCGGGGCCGGGCACTCGCTGCGCGGCGGCGTAGGCCGGTGCGCGGACCCGCTGGAGCCGGCCGGTGGGGCGAAATCCCGGGATCGGACGTCGGATCGGATCGAACCGCATCGGCTCGTCGTGACACGGGTTACCCGCCTTCCTGTCTGTCCGTCCGCCCCGGGGGAGGCTCCCGAAGCGGCGTGGCGGTTCGGGAGCGGCCCCGGTCGTCAGGCGGTCACTTCAGCCAGCCGACCTTGTTGTAGTCGTCGCTGGACAGCCCGCTGGCGCCCCAGTTGGCCAGGCCCTTGCGCACGGCGAGGATCTGCGGCCGCTGGTACAGCGCGATCGAGTGGCCGAGTGACCACACGAGCCTGTCGGCCTGGTTGTACAGCTTGATGGCCTCGGCACGGTCGGTGGTGACCTGGGCCTTCTTGAGCAGGTCCACCAGTTCGGGGGAGCTGACGCGGCCGTAGTTCTGGAAGACGTTGTCCCCGTCGGGGGCCTGGTACTGCGAGTAGGCCTGGGACAGGAAGATCTGGTCCACGTTGCGGAAGGAGACCAGGTCGAAGTTGCTGCGGTTGACGTACTTCTCGAAGTAGTCGTTGCCCGGCACCTTGTCGATGGTGAGCTGGATGCCCACCTGGCCGAGCATCTGCTGCAGCAGCGTGCCCTGGTCCACCTGCTGCTGGGTGGCGTCGGCGGAGAGCACGAAGGAGAGCTTGAGCGGCTGCCCGTCCTTGGTGCGCGGGTTGCCCTCGGCCCAGCCGGCGTCGGTGAGCAGCTTCTTCGCGCCCTCGACGTCGAGCCTGCCGTACTCGCCCGCGGTGTCCTCGTAGCCCTCCTGGTTGGGCATGAACAGGTGGTTGTCCACCGGCTTGGGCGTGACGGGCAGGTCCTTGAGTGAGATCGTGGCGATGGCCTGGCGATCGATCGCCTTCTCCACGGCGTTGCGCACCCTGACGTCGGCGAGCGGGCCGCGCCCGCCATTGAGCACGACGATGACCTCGTCCCAGCGCGCGCCGACGCGGATGTCGGTGTCGGGATCGTCCTTCAGCCTCGTGTAGGCCTCGGTGCGGATTGCGCTGGTGTAGTCGATCTCCTTGTTGAGGTAGGCGTCCAGCGCCGCGGCCGGGTCCAGCGCGCGAAAGACGATGCTGTCCAGTTTGGGCGGCGTGCCCCACCAGTTCGGGTCGCGCACCACGGTGATCGTCTGGGCGGTCTTGTCGTAGGAGCCGATCTTCCAGGAGGAGCCGGTGATCGGCACGTTCTCGCGCCAGCCCTTGTTGAACTTCTCCGGGGTGTCGTAGGCGGCGGCGGGGAAGAGCGGGTCGAACAGGACCTGCCAGTCGGCGAACGGCGCGGCGAAGGTGACCTTGACCTCGGTGGCGTCGGCGCCCTGCGTGACGTCGGAGATCAGCTCGTAGCCCGCGGAGCTGGCGATCAGGTAGTCCTTGTCCTTGCCGTTGAGCGCCTTCCACTGCGCCTGGAAGTCCTTGGCCGACAGAGCCTTGCCGTCCGACCATCTGGCCTTGGGGTTGAGCCTGTAGGTGACGACCTGCGGCGAGGTGGAGGTCACCTCGGCCGAGACCAGGAAGTCGGGGTTGGCGTGCGCCACCCCCTTGGCGTCATAGCCGAACAGGTCGGGCTCGACCACCGACGTGATGGCCTGGGCGTCGCCCTGGGTGCCGTCGACCTGGCCGCTGTTGTACTGCGTGATCCACTGCTGGATCGCCATCTTGAGCGATCCGCCGTCCTTCAGCTTGTCGAGAGGCTGCTCGTTGACGTCGACGGCGTCCACCGCCACGGGGGCCGTCGAGGCCGACGGCGCGTCGGACTCGCTCGGGCTCTGCCCACCCCCGCAGGCAGAGATCGCCAGTGCCGCCGCCGTGACTAAGGCCGACAGTCGCACTACTGTTTTCACGAATTCGCCTCCGTTGATTTCGCATATTTCCTATAGGAATTGTAGGTTACGCCTGGTTTGGCCTTCAACTCAGGAGGATCTACGTGCTGGCGTTCCTCGGCAAGAGGGCCGGGTACTACGTTGTGCTGCTGCTGGTGGCGGTCTTCATCTCGTACGCGCTCGCGTCGGCGAGCATGAACCCCCGCGCCTACTTCGAAGGGCGCAGGCCGCAGCCCTCGGCGGAAGCCGTCGACGCGCACCTGACATCCCTCGGCGTCAACGACAAGACCCCGTTCATCGAGCGGTTCGGCACCTGGGCGGGACACGCCGTCACCGGTGACCTCGGGCAGACCATCGACGACACCTCGGTCAACGACGAGTTCGGCCGCCGCCTCGGGGTGAGCCTGCGGCTGCTGCTCGTCGGCACCGTCGTCGGCACGGTCGTGGGCGTGCTCGCGGGCGCGTGGGGGGCGATCAGGCAGTACAGGTTCTCCGACCGCGCCATCACGGTGATCTCCTTCGTGCTGCTCTCGACGCCGGTCTTCCTGCTGGCCGTACTGCTCAAAGTCGGCACCACCTGGTTGAACGAGAACGTCGCGCACGTCATCGACTTCACCGGCGAGAAGACCCCCGGCCTCCAGGGAGGCCTCTTCGCCCAGCTCGGCGACAGGGCCGCGCACCTGCTGTTGCCCACGCTGTCCATCGCGCTCGGCACGATCGCCGTCTACAGCCGCTACCAGCGCGCGACCATGCTCGACGTGCTGGGCTCGGAGTATCTGCGCACCGCCCTGGCCAAGGGCGTCCACCCGCGCAGGGCCATGCTCAAGCACGGCCTGCGCACCGCGCTGATCCCGATGACGACGTTCTTCGCCTTCGGGTTCCTCGGCATCTTCACCGGCGCCGCCTTCACCGAGCGGATCTTCGGCTGGCACGGCATGGGCGACTGGTTCATGAACTCCGTCGGCAAGAACGATCTCAACTCCGTCGTCGCCGTCAACCTCTTCGCCGCGATCGTGATCCTGCTGTCCGGCTTCGTGGCCGACCTTCTGCACGCCGCCCTCGACCCCCGGGTACGTCACTGATGACCACACTGCGTCGCTTCGTCAAGGCCAAGGGCGTACTGATCGGCGCCGCCGTCATCGCGCTGCTGTTCGTCCTGGCCTTCCTCGGCCCGGTGATCAGCCCGGCCGGATACGAGGCCATCGACTACACGGCGATCCGGCAGCCCCCCTCGGCCGCGCACTGGTGGGGCACCAACCGGATCGGCCAGGACGTCTTCGCCCAGACCACCTACGGCCTGCGCAAGTCACTCGTCATCGGCCTGGTCGTCGCGCTGTTCTCCACCGTGCTGGCCTCCGTGGTCGGCGCGCTGGCCGGCTACCTCGGCGGCTGGACCGACCGCGCCCTGCGCTTCGGCATGGACCTGCTGCTGATCTTCCCCGGTTTCCTGATCATCTCGCTGGTCTCGCCGCGTCTGAAGGGCTCCGGCTGGCTGGTCTTCGCGCTGCTGCTCGGCATCCTCGGCTGGATGATCAGCGCGCGGATCGTCAGGTCGATGACGATCTCCCTGAAGGAGCGCGAGTTCGTCCGCGCCGCCGAGTTCATGGGCGTCGGCAGGGCCCGGGTGATCGGCAGGCACATCCTGCCCAACGTCGCCTCCTTCCTGATCATCGACACCACCATCGCCGTGGGCGGCGCGGTGATGAGCGAGACCGCGCTGTCGTACTTCGGCTTCGGCGTGCAGCCGCCCGACGTCTCGCTCGGCACTCTCATCGCCGAGGGCACCGAGGCCGCGATCGGCTACCCGTGGATGTTCTTCTTCGCCGCGGGGCTGCTGATCGTCTTCGTGCTGTCCGTCAGCCTCGTCGGTGACGGCCTGCGCGACGCGCTCGACCCGACCTCCGAGGCCGCCAGGCCGGTCAAGGGCACGATGACCGCCGTCAAGGGGCTCGCGCCCGTCCCCGAGGACGTGGTGCTCGCCGTACACGAGCTGAACGTCTCCTTCGCCGGGCAGGCCGTGGTGCGGGGGGTGAACTGGGAGCTACGCCGCGGTGAGGTGCTCGGCGTGGTCGGCGAGTCGGGTTCGGGCAAGTCGGTGACCGTGCTGGCCGCGATGGGCCTGCTGCCCGCGACCGCCACCGTCGAGGGCTCGGTACGGCTCGGCGGCGTCGAGGTCGTCGGCGCCGACACCGGGACGCTGGTACGGCTGCGCGGCGCCAAGGTCGCCATGATCTTCCAGGACCCGCTGTCGGCGTTCACACCCGTCTACCGGATCGGCGACCAGATCGCCGAAGCCGTCCTCGCGCACCGGGACGTCTCCCGCAAGGAGGCCTTCGCCCGCGCCGTCGAGCTGCTGCGGCTGGTCGGCATCCCCGAGGCGGAGCGGCGCGCGCAGGCCTACCCGCACGAGTTCTCCGGCGGAATGCGGCAGCGTGCCATGATCGCCATGGCCGTCGCCAACGACCCCGAGGTGATACTCGCCGACGAGCCGACCACCGCGCTGGACGTCACCGTTCAGGCGCAGGTGCTCGACCTGCTGCGAACCGCCCGGCGCGAGACGGGGGCGGCGATGGTCCTGGTCAGCCACGACCTCGGCGTGATCGCCGGGCTGGCGGACAGGGTGGCCGTCATGCACGCGGGCCGGGTCGTCGAACAGGGCACGGCCGAGGAGGTCTTCGGCAGGCCGCGCGAGCCGTACACCAGGAGCCTGCTGGCGGCGGTGCCGCGCCTGGACGTGGCGCCCGAGCCGCGCGTCGTGGCCGACGAACCCGCGGTGCTGGAGGTCGGCGGGCTCGGCAAGACCTTCCCGCTGTACCAGGGCAAGGTGTTCAAGCGGCGCGTCGGCACCGTCTACGCGGTGGACGGCGTGGATCTGACGATCAGGCCGGGGGAGACGCTCGGCCTGGTGGGGGAGTCGGGCTCGGGCAAGAGCACGACGCTGTTCGAGATCATGGGTCTGCGCAGGCCCGAGACGGGGACGATCAGGCTGTTCGGCAGGGAGCCGTCCGCCGGAGCGCGGCGCGACGTCCAGATCGTCTTCCAGGACCCGATGTCCAGTCTGGACCCGCGGATGACCGTCGGCGAGATCGTCGCCGAGCCGCTGCGCACGCTGGGCCTGCCCCGAGACGGGATCGGCGAGTTGCTGGAGCAGGTGGGGCTCAAGGCCGAGCACGCCTCCAGGTTCCCGCACGAGTTCTCCGGCGGCCAGCGCCAGCGCATCGGCATCGCCAGAGCGCTGTCGGTGCGGCCCGGACTGGTGGTCCTCGACGAGCCCGTCTCCGCGCTCGACGTCACCGTGCAGGCCGGCATCCTCGACCTGCTGGTCAGACTGCGCGACGAGCTCGGCCTGGCCTACCTGTTCGTCTCGCACGACCTGGCCGTGGTCCGGCAGATCGCCGACAGGGTGAGCGTGATGTATCTCGGCAGGACCGTGGAGACCGGCGACACCGACACCGTGCTGAACCGGCCCTTCCACCCCTACACCCGTGCCCTCATCGACGCGGTGCCCGTCCCCGACCCCGCGCGTGAGCGGGCCCGTAAACGGTTGCTGCTCGCCGGTGACCCGCCCAGCCCCTTCGAGCGGCACACGGGTTGCCCGTTCAGGAGCCGTTGCCCGATCTACGGGATCAAGCGGGACCGGCGATGTGAGAGTGAGAGGCCCGTGCCCGTCCCCGCGGCCGCCGGGCACGTCGTGGCCTGCCACTTTCCCCAGGACGCGCAGGCCGGGCCGATCCCCGGCTGACCGGTGCGCCGTGAGCCTCCGTTAGCCTGTGGGGACGATGAACCGTTTCACGACGTCAAGAGGTGGGTTCGACCTCGCACGCTTTCCCGACGACCCCCGCGACATGCTTCGCGCCTGGGACGCCGCCGACGAATACCTGCTTCGGCACCTGGACGGAATCGACGGCAGGCCGGCGGACCTGTCGGGCACCGTGGTCGTGGTGGGCGACCGCTGGGGCGCCCTGGTCACCGCCCTCGCCGACCACCGTCCCGTGCAGATCACCGATTCCTTCCTCACCCAGGAGGCGACCCGGGCCAACCTGGGGCGCAACGGGGTCGACGCGGACACGGTGCGGCTGCTGTCGAGCAGGGACACGCCACCGGACCGGATCGACGTGCTGCTGATCCGGGTGCCCAAGAGCCTCGCGCTCCTGGAGGACCAGTTGCACCGCCTCGCATCCCGCGTTCACGAGGGCACCGTCGTCATCGGCGCGGGGATGGTCACCGAGATCCACACCTCGACGCTGAGGTTGTTCGAGCAGGTCCTCGGGCCGACCTGGACGTCGCTGGCGGCCAAGAAGGCGCGGCTCATCTTCTGCTCGCCGAACCCCCGGCTCGCCCGCGCCACCAGCCCGTGGCCGCGGGACTACGCATTGCCCACCGACGTCGGCCCGGTTTCGGGCCTGACCGTCACCAACCACGCGGGTGTCTTCTGCGCCGACCGCCTCGACATCGGCACCAGGTTCTTCCTGCAGAACCTGCCCCGGCGCCGCGGTCCCGAGCGCATCGTGGACCTGGGCTGCGGCAACGGGGTGATCGGAACGGCCGCGGCGCTGGCCAACCCCGAAGCCGAGGTGGTGTTCATCGACGAGTCCTACCAGGCGGTGGCCTCGGCGGAGGCCACGTTCCGCACGAACGTCGCCGCGGATGTCACGGCGCGATTCGTGGTGGGGGACGGCCTGTCGGACGTACCGGCCGGGACGGTGGACCTGGTGCTGAACAACCCGCCCTTCCACACCCATCAGGCGACGACCGACGCGACGGCCTGGCGCATGTTCACCGGGTCGCGCGCCGCGCTGTGCCGTGGGGGCGAACTCTGGGTGATCGGCAACCGGCACCTGGGATACCACCTGAAGCTGCGGCGGCTCTTCGGTAACTGCGAGGTCGTCGCGAGCAACCCGAAGTTCGTCATCCTGCGGGCCGTCAAAAGCTGACAGGCCGGCCCGTCTCGCCGGGGACGGGCCGGCGTCGCGGAAAGCGGGCGGCCGGGGACGCGGCGCGGGCGGGCATCTCCCACTCGGTGATCGGCGCGTGCCGTTCACCGTGCCGCTCCCCGTATCGCCGCGTGATCGCGGCCCGGACCGGACTGGCGGTGTGACCGTGAACGATCTCCCCGAGCTCGACCCTGCCGGGCGTCCGGCGCATCCCCGTCTGGTCGCCGGAGCGCTGGCCGAGGTGTCGGCGGTCGGCGCCTACTTCGAGGTCTCGACCGACCCGAGCGGGCCCGCCGACCCGAGTGAGCCCGCCGACCCGAGTGAGCCCGCCGACCCGAGTGAGCCCGCCGACCCGAGCGGGCCCTCCGACCCGGCCGGGCTCGCCGGGGCGACCGGGCCGAGTGAGCCGGCCGACCCGAGTGAGCCGGCAGCGGCGCCCCGACACGGCTGGCGGCCGCTCACCGCCCTGTTCGACGGCGGCGATGTGCTGCCGGCCATGGTCGCCGATGTCGAGCGACGCCTGGAGACCACCGAGACCAGGGTCGCCGCCTCCATCCTGTTCCAGGGCCTGGCCGCGCGGCTGTGGTCGCCGGTCGTCGGCGCGGTCGTCGCCCGCGACCTGCTGGTCGACCTGGCCCCGGCCCGCGTGAGCTGGCGATCCGCGACGACCGGGCCGCTGCAGCTGTGGGCCCCGCACCCGACGGGATGGGAGATCACGGACACGAGCCGGGTCGCGGAACCCCTGTACCGCACCGTGGTGAGCGAGCTACTGGAGCCGCTGGCCCGGGCCGTACGGGAGATCACGAAGATCGCTCCGGCACTGCTGTGGGGCAACGCCGCCTCCGCCCTGGCCGGGACGCTCGGCGCGATCGTCCGGGCACGGCCCGAGCTGGCGGCCCGCGCGATCCCGCTGGGACATCGGCTGCTGTCCCACGGAGTGCTGCGAAACAGCGGGGACCTGGCCGAGCCCGTCGCCGGACATCCCTTCTTCGTCCGGCACAGCTGCTGCCTCTACTACCGGCTGCCCGGCGGTGGAAAGTGCGGCGACTGCGTCCTGCTGGACCCCGCGGCCCGCCGCGAGCAGTGGGCGCGCGCCGTACGCCGGAGCGGATGAGGCCGCCGCGCCGGGCGTGCCCAGGGGGCGGGGCCCGGCGCGGCGGCCCGATTCGGTGACTCGGTCCGGTGACTCGGTCCGGCGGTCTATGTCCGCGAGGTGAGCCTGCCGTCCGCCAGGGGACGGGCGGCGTAGGCGATCCTGATGATTCCGTCGGGGTCGCGCGCCGCCTGGGCGTGCACTCCGAACACGCGGCGCAGCACCTCCGGCGTCAGGGCTTCGAGCACCGGCCCGGCCGCGGCCACCCGCCCGCCGTGGAGGACGACGAGCGAGTCGCAGACGCGTGCGGCGAGGTCGAGCTCGTGCATGACGGCGAGCGTGGTGGTGCCGAGGTCCCGAATGAGGTCGAGCAACTCGAACCTGGCCCGGATGTCGAGGTGGTTGGTGGGTTCGTCGAGGATGAGCAGGCGCGGCTCCTGGGCGAGGGCGCGGGCGAGATGGACGCGCTGGCGCTCGCCACCGGACAGCGACCCGAAGCGGCGTCCGGACAGAGCGGAGACCCCGGCGCGCTCCATCGCCTCCCGTACCGCCGTCCGGTCGCCGGGGCCGTCGCGGTCGAACAGCCCGTGATGCGGGGTCCGGCCGAGCTCGACCACCTCGGTGACGGTCATGGTCGCCGGCGTGGTGTCGTCCTGGAGCACGGCCGCGATCCGGCGGGCCGCCGTGCGTGACGTCCAGGCCCACACGTCGTGCCCGCCGAGGCGGACGCCTCCCGAAGCCGGGCGCAGCGAGCGGTAGACCGTGCGCAGGAGGGTGGACTTGCCGCTGCCGTTGGGGCCGACCAGCCCGACGACCTCACCCGCTTCCGCGGTGAGGGAGACGGCGTGCAGGATGGGGGTCCCGCCGAGATCGACGCTGACTTCGTCGACGTGCAGTCTCATGTCTCCTCCCGGCGCAGCAGCCAGATGAAGAACGGGGCGCCGAAGACCGCGGTGAAGATGCCCAGGGGCAGCTCGGCCGGACGGTTCACGGTCCGCGACAGCAGGTCGACCAGCACCATGTAGATCGCCCCCACGAGCGTCACCACCGGCAGCAGCCGGCGGTGGTCGGTGCCGAAGGCCAGCCGTACCAGGTGGGGGATCATCAGCCCGACGAACCCGATGCCGCCCGCGACCGCCACGACGGTGCCGGTGAGCAGGGAGGAGACGATCAGCAGCCCGATGCGCGCACGCCGGACGTCCAGTCCGAGGGCGGTCGCCGACTCCTCCCCGGTGACCAGGGCGTTGAGCCGGCGACCGTACAGCACCAGGCCGAGGGTGCAGACGGTCACGGCGCCCGCGACCGCGGGCAGCTGATGCCACTGGGCGCCGGCCACGCTGCCGAGCATCCAGAACATCACCTTTCTCAGCTCGGCGGGGTCGGCCTGCAGCTGCAGATAGCTGGTGACGGCGAGCAGCACGTAGCCCACCGCCACCCCGGAGAGCACCAGCCGGGTGGGGGTGAGGCGGCCCCGGCGCTGGCCCAGGGCGAACACGATCAGCGCGGCGGCCATCGCGCCGGCGAACGCGGCCGAGGAGACGCCGAGGCCGCCCGCGACGGCTGAGCCCATCGTCATGACGAGCACCGCGCCGACCGAGGCGCCGGAGGAGATCCCGAGGACGTACGGGTCGGCGAGCGGGTTGGTCACCAGGGCCTGCAGGACGGCTCCCGCGACGGACAGACCCGCCCCCGCGAGCGCCGCCAGCAGCACCCGGGGGATGCGGTAGTCCAATATGATCTTGGCGTTGACCGGGTCGCCCGCCTGGCCGGTCACCACGTGCCAGGTCTCGGCGAGGGGCACGTCGACCGATCCGACGCCGACGGCGACCAGCATGCCGGCGAGCAGCGCGGCGGTGAGGAAAGCCAGGCAGACGGGAAGGGGAAGGCGGCGCAGCATCAGAACCTCTCCGGGTGGAGCATCCTGGCGATCTTCTCCACGGCCACGGCGTTGTCGGGGCCGAGATAGGCGGAGTCGGACAGCACGACGTACCGCTTGTCCTTGGCCGCCCGCCACTGCGGGAACTGGGTGAAGAGCTTCGTGGCTTCGGCGTCGGGGTCGGGGTTGCGCCAGTTGATGATCACTACCGCGTCGACGTCGGTCTTGGCCACCCGCTCCTTGCTGAGGTTGGCGAAGATCTCATCGGTGACGCCGCCGAACGCGTTGACGCCACCGGCCTTTTCGAAGATGTCGTTCCAGATCCCGTTGGCGCCGATCGAGCTGAACTCGGCGGCGCCCATCTCCATGCCCGGGATGATGTACATCACCTTCGGCCGGGATCCGCCCCGAACTCTGGCCTCGATCTCCGCGATCCGCCGCTTCGACCGCTCGACCAGCTTTTCCGCGCGGCCGCCGACCCCGTAGAGCGCGCCGAAGTCGCGGAGCATGTCGTAGCTGTCCTCGATCGTCTGGGTGCCTCTGACGGTGCCGGGGCCGCCGCAGGTCGAGTCGGGCAGCCAGGTGTTGGCGCCGACCTCGAGGAGTTCCTGCCGGGTCGCGTAGCCGTTGCGGGCGTCGAAGTCGTAGCCCGTCGTACCGATGACGAAGTCCGGGCGCAGCGAGAGCATGCCCTCGCGGGAGATGTCCCAGCCGCCTTCCTGGATCTTCACTTTCGGGAGCCTGTCGATCGCCTCGGCCCGGCCGGGCACGTCCGAGGCGCCGTAGGACTGGGCGTTGCCGATGATCTGCTTCTCCACGCCGAGGGCGACCAACGAGGAGACCTGGCCCACCGCGCCCCCGCTCATGAGGACCGTACGGCTGGGCGCCCGGTCGAAGGTGTACGTCCGGTCGCAGTTGGTGATCGTGACGGGATGGCCGGGGGCGATGGGCGGGGCGGTCGAGGCTGATCGGGGTGATGGCCCGCCGCACCCGGTCGCCGACAGGCAGAGTGCGGCGAGCACGGTCAGGGCATGCGTGAAACGCATGGGTAGATGGTCCTTTCAGGACACGCCAAACAGGCGCCTTCTGCGAAAGAGGAATTCAGCGGCAGAAAGCGGCTGCGGGCGGACCCCGCCGATGGACCACGGACCGGAGCAGAACGGACCGGAGTCGAAGGACCTCGGGAAAGGCGGGAACAAGCCGGTGCGCGACCGCGGGCTCCGGTGTCAGCCACACGAAGACCAGACGGATGACGCGGGCGCCGGCCAGCCGTAACAGCGCCCACATGGTCGCTTCGCCCCTGGCCAGCCAGATGGCGGTCAGCATGACGGCGGCACCGTGCAGGATCGTCATGCCGAAACCGGGCGTCGCGCAGTGGAGATGCCGGATGAAGGTGTCCCCGGAAGGCGTGGCGTCCGCGAGCGCGAAGATCATGTGCATCCCGGCCTGCACGCCTGCCAGCAGCGGAAGGATCACGCACAGGCCGCGTTCGCGTCTGGTCAACGGCAGCGCGGCGAGCAGCGACAACCCCTGTGCCCACGCGGCCGTCCGCACGGCGACCGTACCCCCGGCGAACACATGGGCGAGCACACCCAGCCCGACGCACACCGTGGCGAAGGCGGTGGCGCGCGCAAGGCGTAGGAGGGGTGCCGCCAGCATGATCAAGACATTACCGCACGGGAATCGGCCGCCTTCCCGGACGGCGGTGGCACGCGTCCACGGTCACCGGGATCCGCCAGGGCTCCTCGGGGCCTTTCAGGGCGGCAGGCCACGCACGGCTGTCGAATCGGCGGAACACCGTTCCCTCGCCCACACCGGCGGTCGCTCGGTGAGTCAGTGGTAGCAATTGAGCGTGGCGGACCGGTGCGCGTGGCCCACAGAGACGACGCCCATATGGCGGTGGTCATCCATGATAATCACCTTCACCACGATCACCGGAACGACCGGAGGCCACCATTGCCCCCGATTCATGACTTCGTGACCTGGCAGCCGCTGCTGAGCTCCCGATCGTGGCCATCGCCAACGAACTTCTCGCACTCTGGGACCGCCCTCCGATTACCCGGACCATCCTCGAGGGCCACCTCGGCCCGGTTGAGTAGTCAGGGGTGGAGGCCGGCGGATTCGCCGGCTCGGAGGAGGTCTCAGATAGGACCGCGTCCTGTTTGGTGATCAATCGTTGAGTTGATCATGGATGGGTTCATGGGCGACCCTGCCATGGGTGCGCTGCCCTGCGAGGCAGGCGACGACCGGCGTGGGACTTTCAGTCGTCGGCCGGATTGAGCCGGACGATCGCGGTGTTGAGGGCGGTGGCGAACAGCGTCCACGCCCCGTAGGGGAGCAGGATGGCGCCGGCGACCCGGTCGGTCTGCCAGGCCCGCCTGATCAGGGCCGCGTTCGAGGCGTTGAGTACGGAGATCTCCGCGAGAGCCAGCTTGGGCGATCGGGCGCGGAAGAACACCACGTTCCACATCGCGTTCAGGACGAGGTTCGCCGCGAACGCGGTGGCGAACGCCTGTCGCTCCTCACCCCCGCGGCGGTCCAGGGTCCGGGCGGCGCCCAGGGCGATCAGCCCGTACAGGGGCGTCCAGACCAGCCCGAACGCCTTGGGCGGCGGCTGCCACGAGGGCTTGCGCAGCCGCCGGTACCAGGTGGAGCCGGGCCGGGTCGCCGCGCCGCCGGCGACGGCCGTCACGGTCACGGCGAGGAGGGTCTTCATCAGGGTCGTCGTTGTCATGCGGGGCCCATACCCGAGACCCGGGACATATGTACGGCCTCGCCGGGACGCGGAATTCAGCCGTCGTGGATCATCCGAAACATTCACCCGCCTTGAACTGACCGAAACGTCTTGCTGTCAGACATTCCGCCCAGCCGCGTACCGAATGCGGCCGGGCGAACGCCACGGTTCAGGCGCCGGGGTCTGTTTCCGGCTCGGAGGATTTCGCATTGGGATGGGCGGCGATGAACAGATCCATGACCTCATCGGTGATCTTCCCTCGGGGGGAGATCTCCAGTTCCTGTTCACGGGCCCATTCGCGGACGTCGGTGTTGGTGTATCCCCGCAGCCGGGAACCGGTGTCCGCGGCCTTCCTGGATCGCGTGGCCTGCTTGACCTCGCGGGAACTCTCCAGGACCTTCTCGATGAAGCCGAGGGCGTCGCACAGGCGCCGCTGGTTGTCGTCGGACAGGTCGATGGCGAAGGTCCGATCCAGCAGAGGGAACTCCCGCCTCGTCACGTCGGACCCCTCGGAGTGATCGAGGTCGTCGACCAGGATTACCTTCTGCGCCATCAGCCGCCCTTTCCGGTGAGCCTTCGTCTATGCCGACCGTGGCATCCTGCCCGCAACTGGCCGGTCGTTCATCCGCTTGATCCGTTGTTTGTCAACACACGGCACTTTCCCGAGCGATTGGCGAACGGCACAACGGATCGGGCCCGGTTCGTCGTGGAGACCGAAGAAGCGGCGGCGGACGGAGCCTAACGTTCGGACATGCCCCGCCTCTCCCTCAGCGACCTCTACCGCATCGCGGTGCCGGAAGATCCCCAGCTGCACCCCGGTGGAAGCAGCGTCGCCTACGTGGTCGTCACCGCCGACCGGGAATCGGACGAGAACCGGTCCGAGATCTGGCTCGTCGCCCCCGGCGCCGAGCCGCGGCGTCTGACGGGCGGTCCGCGCGACTCCTCCCCGCGCTGGTCGCCCGACGGGCGCTCGCTGGCCTTCCTCCGTCCCGTGGACGGAAAACCACAGATCCATCTGCTGCCGCTGGACGGCGGCGAGCCTCGCGTCCTCACCGCCGCCTCCCTGGGCGCGGGGGCGGCGGTCTGGTCTCCCGACGGCACCAGGATCGCCTATGGAGCGCCGCACGGCGACCCCGATCCGCACGCCCCCGTCGTGGCCGACCGCCTGGGGTACAAGGCGGACGGTACGGGGCTGCTGCGCGGCCTGACCGTGCACCTGTCCGTGGTGGACGTGGCGACGGGACAGACCCGGCAGATCACCTCGGGAGACTTCCACGCCGGCGAGCCGTCCTGGTCGCCGGACGGCCGGCGGCTCGCCTTCGCCGCGAGCATGGAGCCCGACCGCGACCTGGCCGTCGCGGGTGCGGTCTACTCGGTGGAGGCCTCGGGCGGTGAGCCGGAGCGGCTCACCGGCGCCGACGTGATCTGCATGGGTGCCTGGTGGCTGGGTGGGCGGTTGCTGGTGGCGGGGTACGCCGGTGACCCCGTCGGGCACACCCGCCTGTTCGCCCTCGGGGCGGATGGGCTTGTGGAGGTCGAGACCGGGCTCGATCGCAACGTCATGATGGACGCGCCCGGCTATCCCGGTGCGGCGCCCCAGCTGGCGGGGGACGATCTGATCTTCTGCGCCCGCGACGGAGGTTTCACCCACCTCTACCGCGCCCCCGGCGAGAAGATCATCGGTGGGGACCAGGTGGTCTCCGGTGTCAGTGCCGTCGGGGGCAGGATCGCCTACGTCGCCGCCACGCCGTACAGCGCGGGAGAGGTCTACCTCGTGGACGTCTCCGCGGGCCGGGCCGGTGCCCGGCCGGGTGATGGTCCGGCCGTGCCCGCCGCGACGGCGCCGGACGCGACCAGGCTCACCGACCACGCGCTCCCCGGCGTCGAGCTGTTCACCCCGCGGCGCCGTACCTTCACCGCTCCCGACGGGACACAGGTGGAGGGGTTCGTGCTGAGGGATGAGGGGCTCGCCGGGCCGGGGCCGCTCCTGCTGGACGCGCACGGCGGCCCGCACAACGCGTGGGCGCCGGTCTTCGACGGCGTGCACCTCTACCACCAGGTGCTCGCCGCCCGGGGCTGGACGGTGCTCACCGTCAACCCGCGCGGCAGCGACGGGTACGGCGAGGCGTTCTACACCGCCGCCCTCGGCGCCTGGGGGATCGCCGACACCGGCGACTTCCTGAACCCGATCGACGAGCTGGTCGCCGAGGGGATCGCCGACCCCGACCGGCTCGCGGTGACCGGCTACAGCTACGGCGGCTACATCGCCTGCTGGCTGCCGACCCAGACCGGCCGGTTCAAGGCGGCCGTCCCCGGCGGGTGCGTCAGCGACCTGGCCAGCATGGCCGGCACCTCCGACGCCGGGTATTTCCTGAAGATGTACGAGTGCGGCGACATCGCAGGCCAGTCCCCGATGACCCACGTCGCCCGGGTGACCACGCCCACTCTCATCCTCCACGGCGAGAACGACGACCGTTGCCCGGTGGGTCAGGCCGAGCAGTGGTTCGCCGCCCTGCGTGAGCGGGGCGTGCCGGTCCGGCTGGTCCGCTACCCCGGCGGCTCCCATCTGTTCATCCTCAACGGCCGCCCGTCCCATCGGGTGGACTACAACGAAAGGATCGTCGCGTGGCTGGAGCAATGGATCCCCTCCGCTGGCACGACCGTCTCGCAGGGCTGATCGCCGCATACGAGGTTCCCGGTGCGAGCCTGGCCTTCCTGCATGAGGGGGAGGTCCACGAATTCGCCGCGGGCGTGCTCAACGTGGACACCGGGGTGGAGGTGACCACCGACTCGCTCTTCCAGATCGGCTCGGTCAGCAAGGTGTGGACCGCCACCCAGATCATGCTTCTCGTCGAGCGGGGCGAGCTGACGCTCGACACCCCGGTCTCCCAGGTTCTGCCGGAATTCCGGGTCGCCGACCCGGAGGTGACCAAGACCGTCACGATCAGGCACCTGCTCTCGCACACCTCCGGCATCGACGGCGACCTTTTCCTCGACACCGGCCGCGGTGACGACTGCATCGAGAAGTACGTCGAGGCCTGCGCGGACCTCGCGCAGAACCATCCCATCGGCGCCACCCAGTCGTACTGCAACTCGGGCTTCATCATCGCCGGGCGGGTCGTCGAGCGCCTCACCGGCAAGGTGTGGGACGCCGCGCTGCGCGAGCAGATCATCGAGCCGCTCGGGCTGACCCACACCCACACCCTGCCGGAGGACGTCCTGCGCTTCCGCGGAGCCATGGGACACATGGACGGAGCACCCGCCCCCGTCTGGGGCCTGATGCGCTCCTGCGGCCCGGCCGGGCTGATCTGCGCCCGCCCCGCCGACGTCGTCGCCTTCGCCCGCGCGCACCTGGGCACCGAACTGCTCGCCGACCCGCAGGTGATGTGGCAGCCGCAGGTGGACATCCCCAACCCGCACACCATCGGGAAGCAGTGGGGACTGGGCTGGATCCTGGACGAGTGGCAGGGACGCCGCGTCATCTCCCACGGCGGCAACACCATCGGCCAGGCGGCCATGCTGTGGGCGGTGCCCGACACCGGGACGGTGGTGTGCGCGCTGGCCAACGGCGGCCACACCGCCGCGTTCCATCACGCCCTGGCCACCGAGCTCTTCGACGAGCTGCTCGGCCTGGCCGTGCCGCCCGTGCTGGGACCGCCGGACGAGCCGTTCGAGACCGACGTCGAGCGGTACGCCGGGGTGTACGAGCGGGCGGGCAGCCGGATGACGCTGACGGTCCGCGACGGCCGGCTCTCGCTGTACGGCGAGGCCACCGGCGCCCTCGCCGAGATGCATCCGCCCATGGAGTTCGATCTCGTCCCGGTGGACGACACCACCTTCGTCGGCCGCCCGGAAGGGGAGCTCCAGTGGCTGTCGGCCGTTTTCTACGAGCTCGCCGACGGCTCGCCCTACGTCCACCTCGGCGTGCGCGCCACCCCCAAGATCGCTTGAGGAGCCAGAATGCTTGAGAACCTGCAGGGGCGTTTCGACGAGGCGGCCCGGCGGCACGGCGTGCCCGGCGCCGCGCTCGCGGTCTGGACGGGCGGTGAGCTCGTCGAGGTCGCCACGGGCGTGGTGAACAGGAACATCGGTGTGGAGACCACGACCGACAGCGTCTTCCAGGTCGGCTCCACCACCAAGGTCTGGACCGCCGCCCTCGTGATGCAGCTCGTGGACGAGGGGCTGGTCGAGCTGGATCGGCCGGTCGGCGACTACCTGCCGGAGTTCGCCGTCGCCGACGGCGCGGAGAAGGCCATCACGGTCAGGCATCTGCTCACCCACACCGGTGGTTTCGACGGCGACCTGTTCGAGGACACCGGACGCGGCGACGACTGCCTGGACAAGTATGTGGACTTCCTGCACGACGCGGGCCACGTGCACGCCCCGGGCGCCCTGTTCTCCTACTGCAACGCCGGGTACTGCGTGCTCGGCGCCCTGGTCGCGCGGATGCGCGGCACCACGTGGGAGAGGGTGATGCGCGAGCGCCTGCTGGACCCGCTCGGCGCCACGCACTCGGCCCTCCTGCCGGAGGAGGCCATCCTGTTCCGGGCGGCGGCCGGTCACATCGGCCCCGAAAACACCGTCCACCACACGTGGGGCCTGCCGCGCTCCAACGCCCCCGCGGGCTCGACCATGTGCCTGGCTCCGCGCGAGCTGGTCCGTTTCGGCCGGATGTTCATCGCCGGAGGCCTGGCGGAGGACGGCACCCGGCTGCTCTCGGAGGAGTCGGTCACGGCCATGCGGACCCGGCAGGTCGACGTGCCGGGGATCTCCGGGCTGCTCGCCGACCGCTGGGGCCTGGGGTTCGAGCTGTTCGACTGGGGCGGCGAGGTCTACGGTCACGACGGCGGCACGATCGGGCAGAGCACGTTCTGGCGGGTCGCGCCGGGAGCGGACTTCGCCATCGCGATGAGCGCCAACGGCGGCGACTTCCTCGGCCTGCTCGTCGACGTGGTGCTGCCGGTGATACGCGAGGCCACCGGGCTCGCGATCCCGGACTTCCCGGTCCCGGCCGAGACGCCGCAGGCCGTGGACCTCACGCCGTACACCGGCAGGTACGAAGGGCCGATGCTCGCCTACGAGGTGACCGAGGGGGACGGCGGCCTGGACGTCACCTTGATCCCCGGCGAGTTCATGACCAAGTCGGGCACCCCGCGCAGCACCACCCGCTTCGTCCACCACTCCGGCCATTCCTTCATCGCGGCGGAGCCGCGGGGCGGCGGGCACGAGACGCTCACCTTCGTGGTCGAGGACGGTCGTGCCGCCTACATCCACAACGGACGGGCACTGCCCCGTGTGTGACACGCTGCGTGAGGTGTTCGACGACGCGGACGTGAAGGGCTTCATCCACGTCCGCGACGTCGACGGCGGCGCCGAGATCGGCCTCGGCGCCGACGAGCCGGTCGTGCTCGCCTCGGTGTTCAAGATCCCGATCGTCCTGGAGTACGCCAGGCAGGCCGCGGCCGGGACCCTGGAGCGCACCGAGCGGCTGACCGTCACCGCCGCGGACAAGGACGGCGGCATCGGCACCTCCGGCTGTGCCGACGACGTCTCGCTCACCCTGCGCGACCTGGCCCACTTCATGATGACGATGAGCGACAACGCGGCCACCGACGTGTTGCTGCGCCGGGTCGGGCTCGGTAACCTGCACGGTACGCTGCGCGATCTCGGCCTGGAGCGCACCCGTCTGATCGGCGGCTGCGCCGAGCTGCTCGGGAGCGCGGTGACCGAGCTGGGCCTCTCCGGTGAGGACGGCGTCCTCGACGAGGAGGCGCTCGCCGGGGTGAGCGAGGACCGGATCCGGGCGCTGCCGATCCTCGACCCGGAACGGACCACCTCGGGCACACCCCGCGAGATCACGACCCTGCTGAGCAAGATCTGGCGGGACGAGGCCGGACCTCCGGAGGCCTGCGCGGAGGTGCGCAGGATCATGGGCAACCAGATCTGGCCGCACCGGCTCTCCTCCGGGTTCGGCGACGAGATGAAGGTCTCCGGCAAGACCGGCACGCTCTGGGGCGTCCGCAACGAGGCAGGTGTCGTGGAGTATCCGGACGGGAAGCGCTACGCCGTTGCGGTCTTCCTGCGAACCGGCTCGTTCGATCTGCGGTTGCCCAGGGCCGATGGGGCGATCGGCCGTGCGGCTCGTGCGGCCATTGAGCACCTAAGAGAATAATGTCACTCTATGCCCGTTATCGTGAGCGGATGACCAACCAACCACGGGCCAGCCTGCAGCGGATCCTGGAGGATCTGGGCAGCACCGTGCTGGACGTGGCGGCCTCTCCCGGGGAACTCGACGCAGAGGTCACGGGCGTGCACATCTACGACCCCCTCGACGAGCTGCTGCTCCCGGAGGGGAGCATCCTGCTCGCCGTCGGGGTCGACCGCGCCGAGCAGATCTGCGCCCTGCTCGACGCGGCGGGCCCGGCGGCGGGCGTCGTCGTCAAACAGCCGGTGGACGTCGACGAGCTCGTCCGCGCGAAGGTCCTGGAGACCGGGGTGGCGGTGCTGGGCCTCACCCGTGCCGCCTCGTGGGCGCAGGTGGCCGCGCTGCTGCGCTCCCTGCTGGCGGAGGGCGACCTCATCGAACCGGGGGAGGCCCCACCGGACGACCTGTTCGCGCTGGCCAACGCCGTGTGCGCGCTCCTGGACGCGCCGATCACCATCGAGGACCGGTCATCGCGGGTGCTGGCCTACTCCGGGCGGCAGGACGAGGCCGACCCCGGCAGGGTGGAGACCGTGCTCGGCCGCCAGGTGCCGGAGCGGTACCGGCGGATGCTGGAGGCGCGCGGATTCTTCCGCCAGCTCTACCAGAGCCGTGAGCCGATCTACATGGAGCTGGACGACGACAGCATCAACCGGGCGGCGGTGGCCGTCCGGTCCGGAGACGAGATCCTCGGCTCCATCTGGGCCGCCGTGCGGGAGCCGCTGAGCGACCAGCGGCAGCGCGCCCTCGCCGACGCCGCCAAGATCGTTGCGCTGCAGTTGCTCCGGCAGCGGGCCGGGGCGGACACCAGGCGGCGGCTCCGCGCCGACCTGCTCTCCACCGTGCTGGCGGGCGGCAAGGACGCGGCCGAGGCGGCCGGGCGGCTCGGCGTCGCCAACGGGCGGCTGTGCGTGCTCGCAGCCCAGCTCAGCGCCGGATCCCACGCCGACGCCGCGCACCGGGAGAGCGACAGGCAGCGATTCTGCGACGCGCTGGCCCTGCACGTCGGGGCCATCCACCCCAAGGCCGCCGCCGCGCTGGTCGGCTCGGTGGCCTACGCCGTACTGCCACTGCACGCCGGCGGTGACGAGGAGGCGCGGGCCGTGCGGGTCGCCGAGAGCTTCCTGGTCCGTGTCGGTCCCCGGCACGCGGCCAACATCGGCGTGGGACGCCTGGCGAGCAACCTGACCGAGGTGGCGAGGTCCCGGGCCGACGCCGACCGGGCGCTGCGGGTGCTGCGTGCCCGCGAGGCGTCCGGCGCGGTCGCCGGCTACACCGGTGTGCACTTCGAGGCGCTGCTGCTGCAACTGTCAGACCTGGTGGAGGCCGAGGAGCAGGTCCCCACCGGGCCCTACGAACGGCTCGTGAGCCACGACGCCGAGCACGGCAGCGAGCTGGTCGCCACCCTGCGGGCCTACTTGGACGCGTTCGGCGACGTCAACGCCGCCTCGGCCAGGGTGCACGTGCACGCCAACACCTTCCGCTACCGGTTGAAGCGGCTCACCGAGATCAGCGGTCTGGACCTGGCCGATCCCGACGCGCGGCTGACCGTGATGCTTCAGATGCGGCTTTTCGGGCGGTAGAACGAGGGATTACGGGCTTTTCGTAGCGGAGGACGAAGAAGGATCGCCGGGAAAAGGCAACTGTGGGGCATCACCCCCACCTTCCTGGAGTCCCCATGAGAAACGCAGGAGTGGCGGCCGTGCTCGGCGCCCTCAGCCTGTCCGTGGCCGCATGTGGCGGTACGGCGGACTCCCCGTCAGGCGGACCCGCCGGCGGCACCTTCGCCTTCGCGATCAGCAGTGACCCCGGGGTGCTCGACCCGGCCATGGGCGTGCTCTCGGTCACCAACACGGCGCTGTCGCTGGCCTACGACACGCTGGTCAACGTCAGCCCCGACGGAAAGATCATCCCAGGGCTGGCCGAGAAATGGGACGTCCAGCCCGACTCGGTGACCTTCACCCTCCGCAAGGACGTCACCTGCTCCGACGGCTCCAAGCTCACCCCCACCGACGTGGCCGCCAATGTCAGCCATATCGCCGACCCGGCCGCCAATTCGTCGATCTACGGCGTGCTCGTCCCCGTCGGGATGAAGGCCAAGGCGGACGACGCGGCGGGGACGGTGACGCTCTCCACCCCCAAGCCCTTCAGCTTCATCCTGCAGAGCAGCTCGGGGATGTTCATCGTCTGCGGCAAGGGGGTCAAGGACCGCTCGCTGCTGGCCCGCGGCACTTCCGGCTCCGGACCCTACACGCTCACCGAGGCGGTGCCCGGCGACCACTACGCCTTCCAGGTCCGAAAGGACTACGCCTGGGGGCCGGGCGGCGCCACCACGAAGGAGCCGGGCCTGCCCGCCAAGATCGTGCTGAAGGTCGTGCCGAACGAGCAGACCGCCGCCAACCTGCTGATCTCCGGTGACCTCAACGGCGCGATCATCTACGGCCCCGACCGCGCTCGCCTGGAAGCCACCCCGGGGATGGACAAGATCATCCAGCCCGCGGGCAACGGGCAGTTCTTCTACCACCAGGGCGACGACCGGCCCGCCAAGGATCCGGCGGTGCGCAAGGCGCTCACCCAGGCGATCAACCTCAAGGAACTCGCCGGGATCGCCTCCGGCGGCACCGGCCGCCCGGCCACCGGGCTGGTGCTGGAGCCGCGGCCGTGCCAGGGCGACACCGTCACCGGCCACGTCCCGTCGTTCGACGCGGCGGCCGCGGGCACCGCGCTGGACGCCGCCGGCTGGAAGGCCGGCGCCGACGGCATCCGCGCCAAGGACGGCCGGAAGCTGGAGCTGCGCCTGCTCTACGCCACCACCAGAGGGCCGGGCGCGCAGGCCGCGGCCGAATACCTCGCCGCCGCGTGGAAGAAGGCAGGCGTCGACGTCAAACTGAACGGCGTCATCGACACCAAGCTGTCGGAGTCGCTCAACGCCACCCAGGACTGGGACGTCGCCTGGCTGCCGATCGGCGTCACGCTTCCCACGCAGCTCGTCGGCTTCCTGTCCGGCCCGGCGGCGCCGAAGGGCGCCAACTTCGCCCACCTGGCCAACGCCCGCTACGAGAAGCTGGTGGCCGAGGCCCAGGCCAAGCCGGCCGAGGAGGGCTGCAAGCTCTGGTTGGAGTCGGAGTCCGCGCTGTTCGAGAACGCCGACCTGGTGCCGGTCGTGGAGACCACCGTGCTGGCCGTCGCCAAGAACGCGAAGTTCGACATGATGGCGAGCCTGTTCCACCCGACCTCCATCCGGATGACCGAGGGGGGCTGAGTGGCCGGGACCTCTCGCCCGCCGGCCGGCGGGCGCCTGCTCACCGGCCGGACGCTCTCGGGCCGGATGCTTTCGGGCCGTGCGCGCGGTGCGTTCGTGCTGCGGCATCTCGCCCGGTTCGTGATCTCGCTGGTCGTGCTGCTCGTCGCGTCGTTCGCGATGATCCATCTGATACCCGGTGACCCGGTGCGCGCCTCGCTCGGCCCCGCCGCGCCGGTGGAGCTGATCGCCGCCAGGCGGGCGGCGCTCGGGCTGGACCAGCCGATCCTGTCCCAGCTGGTGTCCTACGTCCGCAACGTGCTGGGCGGGGAGTTCGGCACATCGTTCCTCAGCGGGGAGCCGGTCGGCAGGGTCATCGCCGAGCGGCTCCCCAACACACTCGCCCTCGCGCTGCTCGCGACCGTCGTGGCCCTGCTCGTCGCGGTACCGCTCGGCATGTGGGCGGGAGTCCGCACCGAGAACGGCCGCAACCGGGGCACCGAGGCGACCTTCACCTCGGCGACCGGCACGGCCGTCGCCGTGCCCGAGTTCCTCTACTCGATCGCCCTGGTGACCGTGTTCGCGATCGGCCTCGGCTGGTTCTCACCCGCGGGCAAGAGCGGGCCCGCGTCCTACGTGCTGCCGATCCTCTCCCTGGCCATCGCGCCGACGGCGATGATCGCCCGTATCTCCCGGGTGGAGACGCTGCGCGAGCTGGGCACCGACTACGTGCGCCTGGCACGTGCCAAACGGCTGCCCGCCGCCCGGCTGTACGTGCGGCACGTCCTGCCCAACACGCTCACCGCGACCCTCACCGTGGGCGGCCTGCTGCTCACCGGCCTGATCGCCGGAAGCGTGCTGGTCGAGTACGTCTTCGCGTGGCCGGGCCTCGGCCTGCGGATCGTGGAGTCGATCACCCAGAAGGACTATCCGGTCGCCCAGGGCGTGATCCTCGTCTACGGCGCGATCGTGCTCGCGGTGAACCTCCTCGTCGACCTGCTTCTGGGCGTGCTCGACCCCACCTCCGCCCTGAAGGAGAGCTGATGCGGCACCTGATGCGGACCCCCGCCGGGCTCATCGGGACCCTGTTGGTGGCGTTCATGGTGGTCCTGGCGATCGCCGGACCGCCGATCTGGGGCACCGAGGCCGAGCGCATCGACCCCGCGGTCATCCTCCAGGGAACCTCGGCCGCGCACCCGCTCGGCACCGACAACCTGGGCCGCGACATCCTCGCCCGGGTGCTGGTCGCGGGCCGGCTCTCACTCGCCCTCGCCCTGCTGGCCACGCTCATCGGCGCGATCGGCGGGATCGTGCTCGGCGCGCTCCCCTCGGTGCTGCCCCGCCGCGGCGCGCGCCTGGTCAACGGTGTGGTGAACGCGCTGGTCGCCTTCCCGGGACTGCTGCTGGCCATGTTCACCGCGGTGGTCACGGGGCTCGGCGCGCGAGGTGCCGTGCTGGGCATCGGCGCCGCCATCGCGCCCGGCTTCGCCCGGCTCACCCAGACGCTCGCCGCCTCGGTCGCCGGAGCCGACTACGTGTCGGCCGCCCGCATGCTCGGCGTCCCCCGGCGGCGGATCATGGCGCGCCACATCCTGCCCAACATCGCCGAGCCGCTGATCCTCAACCTCACCCAGGCACTGGGCGGCGCGCTGCTCGGCCTCTCCGGGATGTCCTTCCTCGGCCTGGGCGTGCAGCCGCCGTCGTTCGACTGGGGACGGCTGCTGTTCGACGGCTTCGGCCGTATCTACTCCACCCCGGCCGTCGCCCTCGGCCCCGCCGTCGCGGTGGCGCTCGCGGGCATCGGGTTCAACCTCCTGGGGGACGTCCTGGCACGCGCCGCGTCGCGCACCGCCGTACCGAGGGGGAAGACCACCCCGCAGGCCGCCTCCGCGCCCGGAGAACTCGGCGAGCCCGACCCGGAGGCGGTTCTGGAGGTGCGGGATCTCACCGTCACCTTTCCCGGCGGCGTGACACCGGTGCGCGGGCTGTCGCTGACCGTCGCCCCCGGCGAGATCGTCGGCCTGGTGGGGGAGTCGGGCAGCGGTAAGAGCCTGACCGCGTCGGCGATCGGCGGGCTGGTGCCCTACCCGGGCGAGGTGAGCGCGGCGCGGCTGCGGCTGTGCGGCGCCGACCTCGACGAGCTGCCGGAACAGGAGCGCCGCAAGCTGCTCGGCACGTCGCTGGCGATGGTCTTCCAGGATCCGATGGCCTCGCTCAACCCGGCGCTCAGAGTCGGCGGGCAGCTCGCGGAGGTGGCGACCGTACACCAGGGCGCGAGCCGTACCGAGGCCATGACCAGGGCCGTGGACCGGCTCGGGCATGTGCGCATTCCGGAGCCCGGCAGGCGGGCCCGGCAACATCCGCACGAGCTGTCCGGCGGAATGAGGCAGCGCGCGGTGATCGCGATGGGCCTGATGGGCACACCGCGGCTGATCATCGCCGACGAGCCGACCACCGCCCTCGACGTGACCGTGCAGCGACAGATCCTGCGCCTGCTGCGGGAGGTGACCGGCGAGACCGGCGCGGCGACCCTGTTCATCTCCCATGACATCGCCGTGGTCGGCGAGCTGTGCCACCGGGTCGTGGTGATGTACGCGGGCCGCGTGGTCGAGGAACTGCCGGTCGAGAAGCTGACCTCCGGTGCCGCCCACCCCTACACCCGCGCGCTGGTCGCCTCGCTGCCCGACATGGACACCGACAGGTCCCTGCCGCTGGCCAGCATCCCCGGCCATCAGCCCTCGCCCGCCGAGCTCGGTGCGGGCTGCGCCTTCGCGGCCCGCTGCGAGCTGGCGACCGGCCGTTGCGCCGAGCGCCCGCCCCTGATCCCGTACGGCAAGGCGCACCAGGTCGCCTGCTGGGAGGCATCATGATCATCAAGAACCTCACGGTGCGGTTCGGCGCGTTCACCGCCGTCGACGACGTCACACTGGAGATCCCGGCCGGGGCGATCGTCGGCCTGGTGGGGGAGTCGGGGTCGGGCAAGTCCACGCTGGCCAGGGCGATGACCGGGCTGGTGCCGTACACCGGTGAGATCGTCGGCGGCGATCCGCGCCGGATCCAGATGGTCTTCCAGGATCCCTACGCCTCCCTCGACCCGCGGATGACCGTGGGAGCGTCGGTGGCCGAGGGACTTCGCGTGCCCCGCGCCGCCCGCCAGGCGGAGGTGGAGCGGCTGCTGTCGCTGGTGTCGCTGCCCGCCTCGATGGCGGGGCGCTACCCGCGCGAGCTGTCCGGTGGCCAGCGGCAGCGGGTGGCGGTCGCCCGGGCACTGGGCGCGCGCCCCGAGCTGCTGGTCGCCGACGAGATCACCTCCGCCCTGGACGTCTCCGTCCAGGGCTCGGTGCTCAACCTGGTCCGCTCGCTGCGCGAGGAGCTCGGGCTGTCGATGCTGTTCATCTCGCACAACCTCGCCGTGGTCCGGTACGTCTCCGATGTCGTCGCGGTGATGCATCAGGGCCGGCTGGTCGAGATGGGGGCGACGGAAGAGGTGGTGGGTTCGCCCCAAGACGGCTACACCCGCTCCCTGCTCGAGGCGGTGCCCCGCCTCAGGCGCACCTGAAAAGCGGCCGGCCTCCCGTTTCCCGCCCGTTCGGAACGGGCGGGAAACGGGAGACCGGCCGGGCTGGACGGCACGTGCTCTTCGGCCATGCGCACCATGCCGTCATCGTGACCTCCGGCACTTATCCGGCTGCCCTCCCCGCTCCTAACGTCGGACCGTTCCCTCAGTCCGTCAAGTCAAGGAGCTCCCATGCCCCTCCTTTGGATGTTGCGCTTCGGCGCGGTATGCGGCGTCGTCATGGCGCTGTCACTCGGCATACCCGGTGCGATCGAGGCGTTCACCGGCGAGACCGCCGCGACCAGCTTCGCCCTCGGCCTCGGAGCCGCGTTCGGGGCGCCCGCGGTGACCGCCTTCCACCTGCGCCAGAGCCCCTCCTCCGGGCGCTTCGGCACTGTGGCGTACGCCGTGAACATGATCGGCCTCAACCTTTTCGCAGGCATCGCTTTCGCGCTCAACCTCGTCGTCTTCTTCCTCGAACCGGTGGTGGCGGCCGCGGTGCTCGCCGGACCCACCAGGATCGCCCTGCTCGCCGGTGTCGCGGTCTTCGTCATCGGTACCGCGCTGTTCTGCGCGTCGATGGTGCGCGCCCGAGTCTTCCCGCGGGTTCCCGCCTGGGGCTACGGCGTCACGCTGGTGCTGCTGGCACTGTTCGCGTCGCTGCCCGACACGCCCCTGACCGGCGTGCTGCACGTGCTGGCCGCCGGATCGCTGATCTGGCTGTCACTGTCGCTGCGGCGGGGCGAGGTGACGTCCGGCCGGGAGGCCGCGCCGTACGTGACGGCCGGGTAGAGCGGCGTGCGATCCGGCCGTAGGCTTGCGGACGTGCCCATCTCACGCCCTGTGCCGTGGGTGTCGCCGGTCCTCTACGGCGCGGTGCTGGCGGCGGGTCTGTACGCCTGGCTGGCCGGACTCGGCGACACCCAGCCGGTGTTGTTCGCCGGTGGCCTGGCCGCGCTGGCCGGGATCGACCTGCTGGAGCGGCGCCGCTACCCGGCCCGCACGCCGCGGCGGCCGGCGGCCGCACTGCTCGGCGCGCGGATCGCGCTGTTCGCGGCCGTCGCGGCGGTCGACGGATCCGGGCTGTCGCGGGCGTTGTTCGTGCTGGTGCCGTTCACCGCGTACTTCGCCTTCGGCCGCGCGATCGCGGTCGCACTGGCCGCGGCCGGTGCCCTGCTACTGATGACCGCCGGCGCGGTGGCCGACCCGCGCTGGTACGCCGACGTCGAGCAGGTGTCCGATCTGCTGATGTTCTGCGTGGGACTGGTCCTGACCGTCAGCATGGCCGCGGTCGCCGTCGAGGAGCGGCGGGCCAGGGCCGAGCTGGCCGCCTCCACCGCCAGGGTCGCCGAGTTGTCCGCCACGGCCGAGCGTAACCGGGTGGCCCGGGACATCCATGATGATCTCGGACATCATCTGACGGCGATCGTCCTGCTGCTGGAGAAGGCCACCGCCTTCCGTGATCTGGATTCCGGCGCGGCGGACCGGGCGGTCCTGGACGCCCATGGCTCGGCGCGGCGCGCGTTGGACGACGTACGGCGATCGGTCCGCACCCTGCGCGAGGTGGGCGAGCCCTTCAGCCTCTCGGACGCGCTCACCGACCTGGTGGCGGGCCAGGCGGAGGACGGCGGTCCGACCGTCGTCCTGGAGTTCGCCGGTGAGGAGAGCGGGCACGACGCGGCGGCGCTCAGGGCCCTCTACCGGGCCGCCCAGGAGGGCATCACCAACTCCAGGCGGCACGCACGCGCCACCCTCGTCTCAGTGGCCGCCACCCTCGACGCGGCGGGCGCGGAGCTGGTGGTCCGTGACGACGGCCGCGGCTTCTCACCAGAACGGGAGGGATACGGCCTGCTCGGCATGCGTGAGCGCGTGCAACTGGCCGGCGGCCGGGTCGACATCGGCGGCGCCTCCGGTGGTGGCACCCGGCTGACCGTCACGATCCCCCGCCGGTCCGCGCCGTGACCCCGGACCCGCCGGTCCGCGTCCTGGTCGTCGACGACCAGCGGCTCATCAGGGAGGCCATCGCCTCGCTGCTCGACATCCAGCCCGGCATCGTCATGATCGGCACCGCGGCGGACGGACGCGACGCGGTGGAACAGGCGGTCGTTCTGGCACCTGATGTGGTGCTCATGGACGTCAGGATGCCCGAGATGGACGGCGTCGAGGCCGTCACCGTCCTGCGCGACCATGCCCCCGGCGTCCGGGTGGTCATGCTCACCACCTTCGACGACGAGGAGTACGTCGTCCAGGCGCTGCGCGCGGGCGCGACCGGTTACCTGCTCAAGGACCTACCGGCCCGGGAGCTGGCCGCCGCCGTACGGCTCGCGCACGCCGGCGTCGCCCAGCTCGACCCGGCGGCCGCGGCGCGTCTGGCCTCGGCCCTCGCCGACCGGCCCGGTGCCCGGCTGGACACCTCCCTGACCGCGAGGGAGATCGACGTGCTCCGGCTGATCGCCCGCGGTTCGACCAACCGCGAGATCGCCGGGCACCTGTATCTCAGCGAAGGCACCGTGAAGAACCACATCTCGCGCATCCTCAACCGGCTCGGCCTCCGCGATCGCACCCAGGCGGCCGTCTACGCCCGCGACCACGGCCTGCTCTAGATCCCCTGGCCGGGAGTCCCGAACGGATGAGCCGCGGCGTAGCGGTTCCGAGGTCACCGATCATGCGCCGGCCGCAGATCGGTCTTCGAATGTCAGAGGGTGATCCATTCGGTGGAGGTGGTGACCTCCTCCAGGATGTCCTGGATCGGATCGACGCCGATGCCGGGGCCGGTCGGCACGTCGAGGTGACCATCGCGCAACTCGAACGGCGCGGTGATGTCGGTGGCGAAATAGCGGCGCGAGGCGGAGGTGTCGCCGGGCAGGGTGAACCCGGGCAGCGCGGCCAGCGCGACGTTGGCGGCGCGGCCGATGCCCGTCTCCAGCATGCCGCCGCACCACAGGGCGACGCCGTGGGCGCGGGCCAGCTCGTGGATGCGGCGGGCCTCCAGATAGCCGCCGACCCGGCCGGGTTTGACGTTGATGATCGAGCAGGCGCCCAGGGTGATGGCGGCGGCGGCGTGCTCGGCCGACTCGATGGACTCATCCAGGCAGATCGGGGTCGTCAGCAGCGTGGCCAGCCGGGCGTGCTGGACCAGGTCGTCGTTGGCCAGGGGTTGTTCGATGAGCAGCAGGTCGAAGGCGTCGAGCTTGGCCAGCCGGGGGGCGTCGGCCAGGGTGTAGGCGGCGTTGGCGTCGACCTGCAGCAGCACCTGCTCGCCGAAGCGTTCGCGCACCGCGCGGACCGGGGCGAGGTCCCAGCCGGGTTCGATCTTCAGTTTGATCCGGATGTAGCCCTCGTCGAGGTAGCCGGCGACGGCGTCGAGGAGTTCGGGGATGGAGTTCATGATGCCCACCGACACCCCGCACGGCACCCGGTCGGCGGCGGCGCCCAGGAAGGAGGCGAGCGGCTGGCCGGTGGCGCGTAGCTGGGCGTCCAGGACGGCGGTCTCCAGGGCGGCCTTGGCCATCCGGTGGCCCTTGAACGGTTCCATGGCCCGCTGTACGCGGTAGGCGTCGGGGTGGGCGGGCAGGGCGGGGATGAGGAAGCGGCGCAGCATCTCGGCGGCGGCGTCGACGTATTCGGAGGAGTACAGCGGTTGTGACATGGCCACGCACTCTCCCCAGCCCTCGGCCTCGGGGGTGACGACCCGCACGAGCAGCACGTCGCGTTCGGTCTCGGTGCCGAACGAGGTGCGAAACGGTGCGAGCAGTGGCATGCCGATCCGCCGCAGTTCGATTCCAGTGATCTTCATGATGGTGTGCGGCCTCCGCCGCGTCTCCCTTCGATAGCGCCGCCGGTCAGGCGACCCGTTACTGGATGTCGCGCGGCTCGCGCCGCGTCCGTCCGAGCGCTCCGCTCGGGGTGGTCTCACCGCCCGTGCCGGGCTTCGCGCCGCGAGCTCCGCCGCTCGGGGTGGTCAAGCGGTCCGCTCCACGAGGTAGCAGGATCTGCCGTGGAAGCCGGTGACGCGGGCTCCTTCCTCCATCAGCCCGCCCAGCACCTCGCGTACGGCGTGGCGCCATGCCCTGGCCGCGTCCGGGTCGGTGCGGCGCAGCGCCTCGATGTCGGGCGGAACCGTGACCGTCACCGTCCGGGCGTCGGTCCGTCCGGCGACCGGGCGGCCGTCGCGTTCGGTCAGGGCGGTCACCGCGTCCGGCGGGATCTGCGGCCGGTGCGGCTCGCTCCGGACGGCGGCCAGCACTCGCGGCTCGGACAGCCGCCAGACGGCGAGCATCCGGTCGGACTCGTCGCCGTTGTTGATCGCGTCTCCCATGAGGCCGTAGAAGGACGGCAGGTACTCCTCGGGCCGGGCGCCGAGTTTGACCAGGTTGAAGTGGGCGTTGCGCCGGATCAGCGGGTCGTAGGTCCAGGTGATCCGGTCCAGGCCCCGCTCCAGTGCCCAGGCCCGTTGGTGCAGCTTGAGCGCGAACCCGATCCCGCGCCCGGCGGAGGCGCCGGTGACGTGGGAGTGCAGCACCTGCCCGGCCGGCGACGCCAGGAAACCGACCGACGCGCCGACCAGCCGGTCGCCCTGGTAGGCCCCGGCCACGTAGTTGCCCGCGTGCGACAGCGCCCGCATGAGCTCGACGGTGATGGGCGCACCGCCCGGGGCGGGGTGCCAGATGTCGTCGAACAGCCGGTAGACCCCCTCCAGTTCCTCGATGGAGTGGAGCTCGCGTAGCACGAGGCCGCTCATCCGAGCACCGCCCGGACCAGGCCGGTCAGCAGCGCCGTCCGGCCGGGCATCTCGGCCACGATCACGTGCTCGTTGTCGGCATGGGCGCCGCCGCCCACCGCGCCCAGTCCGTCGAGCGTGGGGCAGCCGACTCCGGCGGTGAAGTTTCCGTCGGACGCGCCGCCCACTCCGACGCCGGAGAGAGGGGCGAGCCCGAGGCCGGCGGCGACCTGCTGGGCGACGGCGAACAGCCCGGCCGACGAGGTCTCCTCCAGGGGAGGGCGGTTCAGGTCTCCCAGGACCTCCAGCCGGGTTCCGGCGAGCCGGGGGGACAGGGCTTTCATGAGCTCGTCCACTCGCTGTTGCGCGGTGAGGGTGGGCACGCGCACGTCGACCTCCACGCGGGCCAGCGCGGGCACGGTGTTGACCGTGGTGCCCGCCGACAGCACCGTGGGCGTGACGGTGGTCGGCCCGAGGCCACCCGGCCCGCCGGGCGCCGCGATGCCGGGGGCATCGTCCACCGCGGCGCCCGGCCGGGCGGCCGGAAGCGGGGATCCGCCCGCCGCGGCCGGGGACGTCACGCCGCAGGGGCCCCCGTTCACCTGGTCGGCGAGCGCGGCGACGGCGAGGATCTGGTGGGCCAGCTCGATTCCGGCGTTGGCCCCCTTGTCCGGTTCCAGGCCCGCGTGCGCGGCCTTGCCGTACACGGTGAGCGTGTAGGTGGAGGTGCCCTTGCGGGCGGTCTTGAGCGCCCCGCCGTCGGCGCTGGCCTCCAGCACGAACGCGGCCGAGCAGCCGCGCGCCGACTCCTCGATCAGCGCGCGTGAGGATGGCGAGCCGACCTCCTCGTCTCCGGTGACCAGCACGCACAACCCCGCCAGCGAGGGCAGGGCGGCCAGCGCGTGGAAGGCCTGCACCAGTCCGGCCTTCATGTCGAACACGCCGGGGCCGCGGGCGATCCCGTCCACCAGTGACCAGGGGTGTCGGGCGAGCGTCCCGATCGGCCAGACGGTGTCGTGGTGGCCGATCACCAGGACGCGGGGCGTGCCGAAGGTCCACCGCAGGTGGGTGACCCCGTCGATCACGATCGCCTCGGGGTGCGCGCCGAGTCTTCTGAACCCCTGGTCGGCGACCAGCCGGGCGCTGCGGGCCACCGCCTGGTGGTCGGCGGAGAAGGACTCGCACGAGACGAGCTCCTCCAGGTCCGCGAGCATGGCGTCCAGGTTCATCGTGGTCGTCCCAGCTCGGCGCGGAACAGCCGCAGGACGTTGTCACCGAGGATCTTGACGATGTCGTTCTCCGGGACGCCCCGTCCTACCAGCGCCTCGGTGACCAGCGGCAGGCCGCGCGGTCCGTCGAGTCCCGGCAGGTAGGCCAGGGGGTCGATCTCGCCGCCGTAGCCGAGGTCCTCGCAGCACGGCGGCGTGAGCTCGGTCAGCACCTCGTGGACGAAGTCGGGGCCGAGACCGACATGGTCGATCCCGCCGACGCTCACGATGTGCTCGATGTGGTCCACCAGGCGGTCGACGGTGTATTCGGCCGGGTCCGCCGACAGGAAGGCCGCCAGGAAGTTGACGCAGACCACGCCGCCGGTGGCGGCGATGGCGCGGATCTGGTCGTCGGTGAGGTTGCGGTGGTGATCGCGCAGGGCCCGGGCCGAGGAGTGGGTCGCCATCACCGGCCGGGTGGCCAGCTCCAGCACGTGCTCCACCCCGGAGGCGCCCAGATGCGAGACGTCGAAGATCATGCCGAGGCGCTCCATCTCCCGGACCGCCTCCACCCCGGCCGCGGTGAGCCTGCTGCCGGTGGCGTCCTCGCCGCTGCCGTCGGCCAGCGCGGTGCGGCCCCAGTGCGCGATCGAGGCGACCCGCACGCCCAGCCGGTGCAGGGTGGCCAGCAGCTCGACGTTCGCGTCCAGCCCGGGGCGCTCTCCAGCGCGAGCACCAGGGCGATCTTCTCCTCGCCGAGCGCCTCGTCGATCTGGGCGCCGTCCACGCAGAGCCGTACCGCGTCCGGGTTGCCCTCGGCGAGGGTGTGCGCGCACTCGATCATGCGCAGGGTCTGCCGGAGGGCTCCCTCCGGCCGGTATTCGTCGTCGATGAAGACCGGCAGCACCTGCACGTTCACCCCGCCCTCGCGGAGCTGGGGCAGCCAGCGTTCACGGAAGAACGACGCCCAGCGCCCTGGTGGACGTGCGGTCACCGCCATCAACAGGTCGTTGTGGGTGTCCGCGACGACGGCGCGGTGGTGGAGCTCAACGGACACGTGCCAGCCCTCCGATGCGTGATTACCGCGACGGTATGACAGGTCAGGGGTTGGGGAATTCGTCCGTTCTCCTAAGAGCTGGCCGAGTATTTGTCCATTCGGCCAAGATCACTTGTTCTGCTCGGGGTGGCGGGGTGATCGGAGCGGATCGGTGTGAAGGGGGCGCGGGTGACCGGAAGGTGAACGATGAAGGAAAGTTACAGGATCCTCACAACACGTGGAGATTATTGACGCGACTCCTCGGCCGCCCGTAGGGTCCGGACAACCCCGGCTTCCCGGCCTCGAAAGATCCCCACGGAGCGGTTCATGAAGCGACTAGCAGCTGTAGTGGCGTTGCTCGGCCTCGCCGCCGTCACGGCGTGCAGCGGCAATACCGGAGACAAGTCCGCCGCGGGCGGCAGCGGTGGTGGTCTCTACACCACGATCGACGGCCTCAAGCCGGGCCTCGACGTCAACGGCCCGATCAACCCGTGGAACCCCAAGGGCAACGCGTTCTGGGGTTACAACGCCATGCGGATCGCCTGGTCGAAGAACCACCTGACCGACCCGAACCAGTTCTACCCGGGCATCGCGGCGAGCTGGGAGATCGCGCCGGACAACTCCTCGATCACGCTGCACCTGCAGCCGAACAACAAGTGGTCCGACGGCAAGCCGGTCACCGCCGAGGACGTGAAGTTCTCCATCGCCCTGGCCTACACGCAGGGCAGCACCGCCTTCGCGATCGACCCGGGCGCGGCCGGCGCCGCCTCCGAGGTCACGGTGGTCGACGACAAGACCGTCAAGATCACCCAGGACATGAAGAACCCCAGCGTCACGTTCGTGCGCGGCGTCATGGACAGCTTCATCCTGCCCCAGCACGTCTGGAGCAGCGTGCTGCCCGCCGACTTCTGGGACAAGCTGAAGGTCGCCCGCGGCGAGGGGGCCGAGGCTGAGAAGGCCCGTGAGGAGATCACCGCGCTGTCGGAGAAGGTGCTCGCCTTCGCCCCGCCCAAGGACGTCTCCGCCGGCCCGTTCGTGCTGGAGCGGATGAACCCGAGCGAGGCGCTGCTGGTCAAGAACAAGGGCTTCTACAACGCCGCGAACGTCGGGCCCGACCAGGTCAAGCTGCTCAACTACACCGGCAACGAGCAGATCTGGAACTATCTCATCGCCGGCAAGCTCGACAATGCGCCCTTCACCGCCGTGCCCGCCGACGTGATGAAGCGCATCACCACGACCCAGGGCAACGGGGTGGTCAAGGGCTACTCGCCGGTGTCGCTGGGCATGGCGTTCAACCAGTCCAAGAAGCCCTACGACAACGTGCACGTGCGGCGCGGCCTGGCCTACCTGATCAACCGGGACGAGGTCACCAAGATCGCTTCGCCGGAGGGCGGCACCCCGGCGGTCACCACCACCGGCATCCACCAGAAGCCCGCCGCGGAGTGGCTCGGCGCCGACCTCGCCGCGCTGGAGCCGTACAAGCTCGACGCGGCCAAGGCCGAGGAGGAGTTCAAGAAGGCGGGCCTGAAGAAGGACGGCGGCAAGTGGACGCTGCCCGACGGCACGCCGTGGAAGTTCACCGTCAACGTCCCGGCGCCGTTCTCCGACTGGATCTCCGGCGCCAAGGCGATCACCAGCCAGCTGACCGCCGCGGGGATCGACGCCGAGGTCGTGACCACCGCCGACTATCCGCTCTACCTCAAGGAGATCGCCGAGGGCAAGTACGACGTCGGGTTCTGGCTGATCGCGCTCGGTCCCGCGCCGTACAACATCTACCAGCGCCTCTACGGCGTCTCCAACGGCTGGTCCATCCTCGGCGGCAAGGTCGAGCACGCGGCGCCCGGCAAGAACGGCAACTGGATGGGCGGCCCGGAGACCATCGAGGTCGACGGGGCCAAGGTCAACCCCGGCGAGCTCACCGCCAAGCTGAACTCCGCCTCCGGCGACGAGCAGAAGAAGATCATCGGCCGGCTCGCCAAGGCGGCCAACCAGGACCTGCCGGTGGTCCAGCTCTGGGACTACGTCAACACCCAGTTCGTCAACACCAGCCGCTTCACCGGCTTCCCCGAGACCGACAGCGACCTGCTCCGCCAGCCCTCCGGCGTGTGGATCCAGCTCGGCATGGTCAAGAAGAAGCAGTAACACATGACGATGTTCGCGCGAAGGCTCGCGGGTCACCTGGCCCGCGGGCTCGTCATGATCCTGGTCGTCACCACGGTCAGCTTCTTCGTCATCAGGAGCGTTCCCGGCGACCCCATGGCCGCCCGGTACGAGAAGCTGGTCGAGCAGGGCATGTCCCCCGCCGCGGCGCAGCGGGCCGTGGAGGTCCTCTACGGCTTCGCGCCGACCGGCGGCCTGTGGCAGCAGTACGTCGACTACATGTCCGGCCTGCTCCACCTGGACCTGGGGCAGTCGCTGACGGTGCCGGGCGTGGGCGTGTCGGCCGTGCTGTTCTCGGCCGCCAAATGGACCGTTCTCCCCGTGCTGGCGGGCACGCTGCTGAGCTTCCTGATCGGCATCGTCATGGGGGTCTACGCCGCCATCAAGCGCTCGGGCAGGCTCGGCGACGTCCTCGCGATCTCCGGGTCGCTCCTGCACGGCGTCCCCCAGTACATGCTCGCCCTGCTGCTGAGCGCCGTCTTCGGGACGCTGATCCCGATCCTGCCCCAGGACGGCACGGCGGACATCATGTTCGAGCCGGGCTTCAACGCCGGATACATCGGCTCGCTCATCGAGCACGCCACGCTGCCGGTCCTCACCTACGCGCTCTCCTCCTACGGAGGTTGGATCCTGGCGATGAAGTCGAGCGTGGTCACCGTCCTCGGCGACGACTTCATCCTCGCCGCCGAGCTGCGCGGCATCAAGCGCGGCATCATCTTCCGCTACGTGGCGCGCAACGCGATCCTGCCGCTGTTCACCATCCTGGCCCTCTCGCTGGGCATGCTGTTCGGCGGTGCGATCTTCATCGAACGGATCTTCAACTACCCCGGCCTGGGGCTGATGCTCATCGAGAGCATCACCAACCGTGACTACGCCCTGATGGGCGGGGCGTTCCTGCTGATCACCGTGGCGATCATCGTCGCCAACATCGTGGCGGACCTGTTCTACACCGTGATCGACCCGCGGGTGCGAAGCGGGGAGGGGGCCGCATGACGGCACCGGTCATCGCAGCGGGCGGCGGTCGCGCGGCCCTGCGGCGTAACTTCTGGCACGGCGTCTGGCGCGTGCTCAAGCGCAAGCCCAGCCGCATGGCCGGCATGGTCATCATGCTGGGGTTCGCGTTCATGGGCGCCTTCGGGCCGATGCTCTACCCCGACCCGCTGCCCCGCGACACCGCCGCCCTGTACGCGCCGCCGAGCTGGGCGCACCCCTTCGGCACCGACTTCGAGGGCACCGACGTGCTCGCGCTGTTGGTCACCGGTTCACGCTACGTCCTGCTGACCGCCCTGATCACCGCCGTCATCACGGTGGTGCTCGGCACCGGGATCGGGCTGTTCGCCGGGTTCCGGCGCGGGCGCTGGGACACCGTGCTCATGCGGATCACCGACATGAAGCTGACGATCCCCGGCCTGCCGCTGCTGCTGGTGCTGTCGACCATCTGGAAGTTCACCAGCGCGATCGAGATGGGCCTGGTGCTCGGCCTGCTCGGCTGGGGAGGCGTCGCCCGGGCCGTGCGCTCCCAGACCCTGTCCCTGCGCGAGCGCGGTTTCATCGAGGCGGCCAGAGGCCTCGGCCTGTCCACGACGCACATCATCGGCAAAGAGCTGCTGCCCAGCATGGCCCCCTTCATCGCGATGAACATGCTCATCGCCGTCACCGGCGCGGTCTACGCGCAGGTGGGCCTGTTCTTCCTGGGCGTGCTTCCGTTCGAGGCCGACAACTGGGGCGTGATGCTCAACCTCGCCGTGTTCGGCGGCGGTGCGATGTCCTCGCCCGCGGCGCTGCCGTACCTGCTGGCGCCGCTGCTGGCGATCCTGCTGCTCACCCTGGGCATCGTGCTCGTCGTCGACGCCATGGACGAGATCTTCAACCCCCGGTTGCGTGAGGAGTAACGGGTGTCTGTGACCCCTGACAAGAAGGCGCCGGGAGTACGCGTCAGCGGCCTGTCCGTCGTCTACCGGACGTCGGCCGGTGAGCTTCCAGCGATCTCCGGGATCGACCTGGAGCTCGTGCCCGGGTCGATCACCGGCGTGGTGGGCGAGTCCGGCTCCGGCAAGTCCACCCTGGCGCTGTCGCTGCTCAACGCCGTTCAGCCGCCCGGCAGGATCAGCGCGGGCAGCGTCGAGATCGATGGTCTCGGCGACGTGGTGAAGCTGAGGGGCGAGGAGCTGCGCAAGGCGAGGGGACGGCACATCGGCTATGTCTTCCAGGCCGCGCAGAACTCCCTCAACCCCCTGAAGACGGTCGGCAAGCAACTGCTCGACCTGGGCCGCTCGCACGACGTGGCGGACCTGCGCGCCCTCGTCAAAGACGCCAAGGACCTGCTCGGCCGGATGGGCATGGACGGCGCGCGCGTCCTCGACTCCCACCAGCACGAGCTGTCCGGCGGGATGCGCCAGCGGGTCGGCATCATGCTCGCGCTGGTGCTCAACGCCCACCTGGTCGTGCTGGACGAGCCGACGACCGCGCTCGACATGATCACTCAGGCGACGATCCTGCGGATCGTCCGCGAGGTCCATCAGGAGCGCGGGCTCACCACGCTGGTCATCACCCACGACCTCGGGGTGGTGGCCGAGGTCGCCGACCGGCTGGCCGTCATGTACGGCGGGCAGGTGGTCGAGCAGGGCCCGACCACGGACGTGCTGGCCGCGCCCCGTCACCCTTACACCCGGGGCCTGCTGCAGGCCATCCCGCGCCTGGTGGGCGACATCGGCGAGGCCCGGGCGCTGCCGGGGCGCCCGCCGACGCTGGGCACGATTCCGGCGCGGGGATGCGTGTTCCGGGAGCGGTGCGTCCTGCGCATGGACGTCTGCGAGACGGTCCGGCCGCCGGTCGTCTCCCTCGGGGCGTCGATCGTGGCGTGCCACGCGGTCGAGACCGCCGCACAGCCCGCGAAGCTCGCGGAGCCCGCGGAGTTCGGGAAGCCCGCGGAGCCGGGGGAGCGGGCCGACGCCGGGGCTGCCGTGGCGGCTGCGCGGTCCCGGGAACCCGGCGAGAGCGCGGGGGCGGGAGAGACGGCACCGGTCCGAAAGGCCGGACATGTCCAGGAAGTCGTGGGAGCACAGGGGCCCACCGGGGTACATGAAGGACGGGGGGAACAGCCGTGATCACGGGGAAGAACATCACCAAGACCTTCCGGCAGCGGGGCAGCGTGCTCGCCGGCCGGGAGGTCAAGGCGCTGCGCGGCGTCGACTTCGCCATCGAGAAGGGCGGGGCGGCCTCGTTCATCGGCGAGTCCGGCTGCGGCAAGACGACGCTGGGACGGATCATCGCCGGGCTGGAGACCCACGACTCCGGCGAGATCACCATCGACGGCACGGCCATGTCGTCGCTCACGCCCCGCCGGCGGCAACCGTACTTCCGCCGGATCCAGCTCATCCACCAGGACCCCTATTCGGCGCTCAATCCGACCCGCACGATCCACCAGACGCTGAACGCCCCCCTGGCCCTGCGCGCGCGGCAGACGCGCCGCCCGGCCTCATGGGTGGACGAGCGGGCCGAGGAGCTGCTGTCGCTGGTCGGGCTCGACCCGGGATACGTGCTGTCGCGCTATCCCCACCAGCTGTCCGGCGGGATGCGCCAGCGCGTCGTGATCGCCCGCGCGCTCACGGTGGACCCCGACATGCTCGTCGCCGACGAGGCCGTCTCCATGATCGACGTGTCGCTGCGGCTGGGCATCCTGGCGCTGCTGAAGGACCTGCGCGAGCGGCTCGGGGTGAGCGTGCTGTTCATCACCCACGACGTGGCGACCGCGCGTTACATCGGCGACGACGGCGAGCTCTACGTCATCTACCGGGGCCAGGTGGTCGAACGGGGGCACGTCGAGACGATCATCTCCGACCCCGTCCACCCCTACACGCAGTCGCTGCTGTCGGCCATCCCGGTGCTGCACGGCCTGGAGCGGCCGGGCGAGCAGCAGGTGGTGCCGACCGAGGCGCCGGCCGAGGGCCATCACGACGCGGGCTGCCTGTTCGCGCGGCGTTGCCCCTTCCGTACCGAGCGCTGCGAATCCGAACTGCCGGTGCTCGGCCACGGGGAGGGCACCCCCCAGGAGCACGCCTGCTTCCACCCCGAGCGCCGCAGCGTCGTCGCCGTGCCGGTCGGACGGGGGTGAGGGCGGTGCAGGGGATCCGCGAGGCCGTCGCCGCCGACGCCGGTGTGATCGGCGCGATCGCCGGGGCCGCGCTCGTCCTGGACGCCGCGCAGGCGCCGCAGCTGGTGGCCCGGCTCTCGGACCCGCCCCCGGATCGCCGCTGGACGGCACTGGTGACGGGCGATCTCGAGGCGGTGCTGTTCACGTCGGTGTCGTCGCGTGACGGGTCGATCGGACACATCGACCTGCTGGCCGTACACCCCGCCGCCCAGGGCGCGGGGCACGGGCGCGCGCTGGTGGTCGCGGCCGAGGAGTGGCTGAGGGCCGAAGGGGTGGCCGAGGCCCGCTTCGCCGGCAACCCGCCCTGCTACGCCTGGCCGGGGATCGACGTTCGCTCCACCGCCGCGGCCTGCCTGGCCGAGAGCCTCGGCTACGAGCGTTACAACGTCGCCTGGAACATGACCGCCGATCTCTCCGCCGATCTGTCCACCGAGGCCGATCTCGTGCGGCTGGCGGACAAGGGCGTCACCGTGCACGCGGCCTGCCCCGGTGACCGTGCCGCCGTGCTCGACTTCGTCCGGCGGCAGTGGAACGACAACTGGGCGTGGGAGGCGGAGCAGGCGACCGGCTGCCACTACGCCTCCCGGGACGGGGAGATCCTCGGGTTCGCCGCCTGGGGGGCCAGGCCCGCCTGGTTCGGCCCGATGGGCACCGCTCCGGCCGCGCGCGGTCTGGGCGTCGGCCGGGTGCTGCTGCGCCGCTGCCTCGCCGAACAGCGGGATGCGGGTCTGGCGAGCGCGCAGATCTCCTGGGTGGGGCCGTTGGGCTTCTACTCCCGGGCGGTCGGCGCGCACGCCGAGCGGGTCTTCTGGCTCTACCGCCGGGACCTGCGGTGACGGTCGGATGTCAGTGGTAGAGCAGCGGCCCGCCGTCCAGCCGGACCTGCGGGTGGGCGGGAGGCGGGCACAGGTCCGTCGGGTCCCCACCGGCGTCCAGGCGGTGGCGCAGCGAGTCCGAGCCCCAGAGCCGATCCACGAAGTACGGCTCGCCGTCGGCGGCGTCGTGCCAGGCGAAGTCCTCAGGGTGGAGCGAGCGCGCCAGGTGCAGCATCGACAGGGCCGTCAGCACGGGCCTGAAGGTCTCCCGATCGTGCACGTGGAGCTGCACCCCCCGCACGGTCGTGCCCGCGTGCTTGTGGAAGGTCGGGACGAACCGGGTGTCGCGGAAGCGCACGCCCGGCAGGTCCAGCGCGTTCAGCCCGGCGGCGAACCGGCCGTCGAGGTAGGGGGCGCCGATCAGCTCGAACGGCCGGGTGGTGCCGCGTCCCTCCGACAGGTTCGTGCCCTCGAACAGGCCGGTGCCCGGATAGACCAGCGCCGTCTCCAGCGTCGGCATGTTCACCGAGGGCATCACCCACGGCTGGCCGGTGTCCTCGAAGGGGGTGTCGCGCCGCCAGCCCTCGGCGGTGATCACCTGCAGGTCGGCGCCGATCGAGCGGTTGACCAGGAGCGCGAGCTCGCCCGCGGTGAGGCCGTGCCGCACCGGGACGGCGGCGCGGCCCACCGGGCCGGCGTACGCGGGGTCGAGCAGCGGGCCCTCGGCGAGGGTCCCGCCGAGGGGGTTGGGCCGGTCGAGCACGACGAAGCGCAGCCCGAGCCGCGCGGCCGACGCGATGAGGTCGTGCATCGTCCAGACATAGGTGTAGAAGCGCGTGCCGATGTCGGCGATGTCGAAGACGAGGGTGTCGACTCCGGACGACTCCACGAGGTCGTCCAGGGCCCGGCCGTCCTTGCCGTAGGTGTCGAGGACCGGCAGCCCGGTCGAGGGGTCGAGGTCTTCCCGCTCGCCGAAGCCCGCCTGCGCCGTGCCGTACATCCCGTGTTCGGGGCTGAACAGGACGGCCGGCGGCACTCCTGCCGCCCGCAGCGCGGTGACGCCGGGTGTCAGGTCCGGCAGGACGCCGGTCGGGTTGGTGATCAGGCCGATCCGGCCGCCGCGGATGAGACCGGGATCGGCGGCGAGCCGCTCGATTCCGGTGCGTACGTAAGACATGGCTCCATTGTTCGAAGAAAATTTGCATAATAGAAGTAGGGGATGAAAATTAGCGACATGGGGCGACATGATTGATCCACTCGCAAGCTTGTCCACAGAGCAGAGCGATCCGCGCTACAGCGACATCGACCGGCTCTCCACCGAGGAGGTCGCCAGGCTGATGAACGCGGCCGACGCCACGGTGCCCGCGGCGGTGGCCGTGGAGATCCCGGCGATCTCGGCCGCGGTCGACGCGATCGTCGCCCGGATGAGGGCGGGAGGACGCCTGTTCTACGTGGGCGCGGGAACGTCGGGCCGGCTGGCCGTGCTGGACGCCTCCGAGTGCCCGCCGACCTTCGGCACCGATCCGGAGCTGGTGCAGGGCATCATCGCGGGCGGCGAGCCCGCGCTGACCCGTTCGGTCGAGGGCGCCGAGGACGACGACGTCGCGGGAGCCGCGGCGATCGCCGACCGGCAGGTGGGCGCGCTCGACTCGGTGGTCGGCGTCTCCGCCAGCGGCCGGGCGCCGTTCGTGCTCGGTGCGCTCGCGGAGGCGAGCCGCCGCGGAGCCCTCACCGCCGCCCTGTCGTGCAACGCCGGAGCGCCGCTCTCCAACGCGGCGCTGCACCCGCTCGAGGTGATCGTCGGCCCGGAGGTGGTGACCGGCTCGACCAGGCTCAAGGCCGGGACCGCGCAGAAGCTGGTCCTGAACATGATCTCCACGATCGCGATGATCAGGCTGGGGCGGACCTACGGCAACACCATGATCGAGGTGTCGGCGATGAACTCCAAGCTCGCCGACCGGGCCACGCGGATGGTCCGTGACATCACCGGAGCGGATCTCTCCGTCGCCCGCCCCGCGCTGGAGGCGGCCGGATGGCACGTCAAGGTCGCGGTGCTGATGATCGAACGCGACCTCGATCCGGACGACGCCCGGGACCTGTTGCAGGCCCACGGCGATCGTCTGGAGTCGGCACTCGCCTCGGCGAAGGCGCCGGGTGCCTGACGTCCCGGGAGAGGCCGCCGGGCCGGCCGCGTCCGCGGGCTCGGCGGCGCTCGCCGGGATCCTGGCGGCGGCGGTACCACGGGTGTGCTCGGCGGCGGTCGCCGTGATCGCCGTCGGCGGCGCCACGGCCGCCGCCGCGGTGGGAGGGGAGCTGGTCCGCTACGCGGGGGCCTCGCACGAGCTCCTGCCCGACCGGCCGCCCGCCCGGCGCGACTCGATCTTCGATCTCGCGTCGCTCACCAAGCTCTTCACGACGGCGATCATCCTGTCGCTCGTCGAGGAAGGCCGTCTCGGCCTGGACGAACCCGTCGCGACCTGGTTGCCCGGCGGCCCGGCGGGGGCGACCCTGCGGCACCTGCTCACCCACACGGCGGGGCTGCCGCCCGGACACCGGGTCCACGAGGAGCTCGCCGGCGACGGACCGGGGATCCTCGCCGCCCGCCTGGAGCGCATCCTCTCCACCCCGCCACTGCACCCGCCCGGCGAGCGTCATCTCTACTCCGACGTCGGCATGGTCATGGCGGGACGGCTGGCGGAGATCGCCGGGGGAGCGACCCTGGAGGAGCTGCTCCGCCTCCGGATCACCGGCCCGCTCGGCCTGGGCGACACCGGGTACCGGCCCGCGCCGTCGCTGCGCCCCCGGATCGTCGCCACCGAGGACAAACCCGAGCGCGAGGGCTCCGGATGCGTGCGCGGCGAGGTCCACGACGAGACCGCCCACGGCCTCGGCGGGGTCGCCGGACACGCCGGGATCTTCTCCACGGCCGACGACGTGGTGCGGTTCGCCGAGTCGCTGCGCACCGGCGGCGCTCCCGTCCTGCGTCCGGAGACGGTGGCCGAGATGACGCGCGACCAGGGCGTCACCGGGGCGGCCTTCGGCCAGGGGCTGGGGGTGCGGATCGGAGACCCCGCCGTCGTGGGCCCGCTGACGTCCGCCTACGGCCACTCCGGTTTCACCGGTACCGCGCTCGCCGTCGACCCCGCGCGGGCCTTGACGGTCGTCCTGCTGACCAACAACGTCCACCCGCTCCGGGGGCGCGCGGGCATCCGCGAACTGCGGCACGCCGTCGCCGCCGAGGCGCTGCGGCTGTCCTGACGGAACGGCCCGCCCCGCCACGGAGGCGGGACGGGCCGGCGGTGGTTGCAGGCCGCTACGGGGTGGCCTTGTCGGGACGCTCGGAGATGCGGATGGCGTTGACGATGGGATCGCCGGTGCGTTCGGCGAACCGCACGTTGAGCTGGCCGTCGGTGACCTTCACCGTGTACTGACGGGCGACGGCGGTGTACGTGCCGGCTTCCAAAGCCAGGTCCAGCGCGGGGATCGCGAGCTGGCCCTCGACGATGACGTCGAAGACACGTCGTCCCTCACGCATGGCCCGGGTCTCGGCGAAGCCCAGCTCGACGGTGTAGGTGCCGTTGGGCACCTGGTCGAACCGGTACTCCAGCATCGACTCGCGGGCGCTCTTGAACAACGTCTGCTCGCTGGTGCCCTTGATCGCTTTGCTCGCCGTGTGTGTCTTGTTGCCGCTGCTCACATAGCCGTAGCCGCCCTGGCCGTACTTGCGGTCGGCGCTCCAGCGGTCACCGGTGGCGTCCACGAGGTCCTTGGTGCCGCCCGCGTCGACGGCGACCTGGTGCTTGGGCACCACGACCGTCACGGTGATCTCTATCTGCGGGTTGCGGCCGCTCGCCGAACGCACCAGCAGCTTGCCGGTGCGGACGGTGCCCGGCTGGACGCCCGCGCTGGAGGCGGTGACCTTCAACGTCGCCGACGCGCCCGGTCCCAGCTCTCCGGTGGCGGGCGTCACGCCCAGCCAACCCTGGGCGGGATCGGTCACGACGGTGTAAGCCGTGGCGCCGCCCAGGTTGGTCAGCTCGACCGTGCCGGTCCTGGTGGCCTCGGCCGGCATCACCAGGGTCAGCTCACCGGCCGAGGCCGTCACCCGGCCGGTGGCCAGGGCGGTGTCGACCCGGGTCAGGGCGCCGGCGGTGACGGTGACCTCCCGGGTGAAGGGTCCGTAGTTCTCCTTGGAGACCTCGACCCGGTAGTCGCCCACCGGGATCTGCCCCAGGAACGTGCCGTCGGCTCCGGTGGTGAAGGTCGCCACGTCGGCTCCGGTGGTGAAGGTCGCCAGGCCGCTGACCTTGACCGTCGCGCCCGCCAGCGGCTTGCCGTCGTTGGCGTCGGTGACGGTGCCGGTCAGCAGTCCGTGCCGGCTCGCGGTGAAGGTCAGGCTCTGGCCGTCGCCGAGTGCGGCGCTGTTGTAGGGAGTACTGCAACGCGTCGGTGCCGGCGGCGTTCTCGATGCCCACCGTGGCGCTGGTCCCGGCGGCGCGCTCGCTGGCGATGCCCCGGTAGCGGAACCCGATCGAGCCGTCCTCGCCGAGCAGCGCCGAGAAGGAGATGCGCTGGGCGGCGTCGGAGTAGAACCGGGCGTTGCGCCATTCGATGACGAAGGTGCGCTTCGGCGCGGTTCCGACGGTGGCGGTGTAGACCCCGGACTGGTCGTCCAGCACCAGGTCGTCCCAGTAGGGGTAGAGCGCCGCGTTGGGCGCCGTGGTGGAGGGCAGGGCCGCGTTGCCCGCCGTGGTGGTGCTCGCGGTGAAGCTCAGGAACCCGTTGCTGCTGATCCAGCCACCGGTGTAGCCGTTGCCGTAGAAGGGGAAGGTGAACGGCAGGGTGACCGGCTGGGCCGCGTCGTCGCCGGTGAGCGGGTGCTTGTCGGTGCCCGCGACGTAGGCCTCGGCCGCGGCGGCGCAGGTGTAGCCGAAGGCGTCGGTACGGCGTGGCAGGTCGATGTCCTTGGCCAGGTCGCCGTTGACCGTGACCGGCACGCTGAGGCCGCTCGCGCATCGGGAGAGCGGAGTGGTCCTCAGCTCGTGGTCGCCGTTCGGCAGCGTGAGCCGGTATCGTCCCGCGGCGTCGGTGATCACGCTGACCGGGGTGCCCACCGCGGTCACCGTGGCGCCCGCCTCGGGCGCGCCGCCGGCGGTGACCGTGCCCGACACGACGCCGGAGGGCTGCGGCGTCAGGGTCACGTCCTCGATGGCCGTCTGGTCGGCCACGACGGTGACGGTCGCGGTGGCGTCGGCGTAGCCGAACTTCCGGACGGTGAGCCGGTAGTCGCCCTCCAGCAGGCGGGGCAGCGTGTAGGTCCCGTCCTGAGCGGTGGTGACCGTACGGCCCAGCGGCCCGGTGACGGTGAGGGTCGCCGCGGCCACCGGCGAGCCGCCGGCGGTGACGGTGCCCTTCAGCGCGCCGAGCGCCCCTACGGGAGCGGCCTGGACCGCCGCGAACGCGTCGAGCCGGCCCTCGCCCCAGACGTTGTTGTCGGCGGCGGTGCCGCCGCAGCGCGTGTCGTCGACGTCGATCGCGGTCCGGTCGAGCAGCTGCCGGGTGGCGGCGATGTCGCCCTGCAGGGCGGGGGAGGCCGACCACATCAGCGCCACGGTGGCGGCCAGGTGCGGGGTGGCCATCGACGTGCCGGAGAAGGAGTCGTAGCCGCCGGGCACGGACGAGCGCACGTTGACGCCGGGTGCCGCGAGGTTGGGCTTGATCTCGCCGTTCTCGCCGGCGCCGCGGGTGGAGAAGCTCGCGATCGCGTTGTTGACGTCGAAGGCGCCGGCGCTGTAGCTGGAGACGTACTGGCCGGGCGAGCCGCTGGAGTTGCATCCCGCGCCCGTGACGTTGCCGTTGGCGAAGGCGGGGAAGATGCCCGCCGCCACCCAGGCCTCGACGGTCTCCTTGTACCAGGGGTCGAAGCCGCTGCCGCCCCAGGAGTTGTTGACTATGTCCGGCGCCAGGTCGGGGCGCGGGTTGCGGCCGTTCAGGTCGGTGGGCGCGAGCACCCACTGCCCGGCGGCGAGCAGGGAGGCGTCGGAGCAGCTGTTGGTCTCGCAGCCCTTGGCGGCGATCCATTTCGCACCGGGGGCGACCCCGATGGTGTTGGCGTCACCGTCCCCGCCCACCATGGTGCCCATGGTGTGGGTGCCGTGGTCGTTGTTGTCGCACGGCGCGGCGCTCGGGCACACCCCCGCCGGATCGAACCAGTTGTAGTTGTGGTCGACGCTGCCGTCGGCCTTCTTGCCGCGGTACTGGGCGGCCAGCGCGGGGTGGTCGAACTGCACGCCGCTGTCGATGTTGGCCACGACGACGCCCTCGCCGCGGGTGCCGAGCTCGCTCCAGACCCGGGGGGCGTTGACGCGGTCGATGTTCCACTCGATCGCGCTGACCTTCGCCACCGCCTTGCCCGGCAGCGGGTCGGGCAGCTTGGTGACACGGCCGGGCTCGATCCGCTCCACCTCGGGCAGCTTCGCGATCTCCGTGGCCAGCTTGGCGCCGCCGGTCACCTGCACGGCGTTGGTGATCCAGAACGGGGTGAAGTCGGCGTGTTCGGCGGTGAGGAGTTTGCGTAGGTTCGCCTGCGAGGAGGCGGCGAGCTCGGTCTTGGCGCGGAAGACCTGCTCGGCCTTTTCGGTCTTGGTCTTCGCCCGGTGTGCCGCACTGAGGTCGGCGTCGCTCTTCAGGCGCACCCAGAAGGTGGCTTTGTCGTCCGCGGACAGCTCCGCCAGGACGGTCTTGTCGATCTTTTCGGGCTCGGGCGCGGCCTGGGCCACACCGTGGGGGAGCGCGAACGCGAGGGCGGCGACGGTCCCGATCAGGACCGCCCGCCAATGTCGGGGGGCGTTGGACACACGATCTCCTTCACGCCGGGCGGGAACGACCCGCCGGGGAAAACGGCGCGGGCTGCATGATCTTTACAGCCTACGTGGAGAATCGTGAATCGATCTTGTCGACTTTTCAAGCGTTTTGATCGCTAAAAAAATGGCCTGTCAAAAAGTGACATCTCATGAAATGTGATGGGCAACGCTTCTTGGTCGGGAATCGGAAATTTTATTTGGCCGCTCTGCCTGTGACGGTGACGCGGTCACATGGTGCCGACGACGCGTTCATCCACGCCATGCACATCAGCGCGGTCTGGATCATGCTGATCGCACTCTCCGGAGCGGTCCTGCTGATGATCGCCTTGCGTCCTGCTCGAAAGCCCACGGAGCCGGTACCGGAGCCGGCTGACGTCCTGGAGTCAACCGCTCCCGTGACCATGACCGCCCCCCACTCGGCCCAGGACTCCGGAAAGCTCCGGCGAGGGGCAAGGTAGGGATCGCTGAGGTCAGCTCACCGCACGGCCGATCCCGGCGACCGCGGCTCCTTCACTTGTTCCGGCGGCGAGCGTCGGCCATGAACCCGTCCAGCGCGCCCCGTGTGGCCCGCAGCGCCGCGTCCGAGGTCTCGAACGTGCGCTGGGCGATACCGACGAAGATGCAGTCCACGATCAGGAGCTGACTGATCCTGCTGGCCAGCGCGCCGGGACGGAACGCGGTCTCCCTGCCGGCCGAGACCAGCACGTGGTCGGCGAGCTCGGCCAGTGAGGAGCGCGGGTTGTTGGTGATCGCCACCGTGGTCGCGCCCGCCTTGCGTGCCACGTGCATCGGCGCGAGCACGTCCGGGGTCTCACCGGTGCAGCTCACCCCCACCGTCACGTCGCCCTCGCGAACCAGCGCCGCGCTGGTCAGCGCGAGGTGGGCGTCGGTGAAGGCGTGGCTGGAGCGGTCGATCCGCATCAGCTTCTGCGCCATGTCGACCGCCACGAGGCCGGAGGCGCCGACCCCGTAGACGTCCACCCGGCGGGCGGTGGCCATGGCGTCGACAACCGCGCCCAGCCGGTCGGGGTTGAGCTGGGCCGCGGTGTCGGCCAGCGCCTCCGACTCGGCCCGGGTCACCTTCGCGATCACGTCGGTGAGCGGGTCGTCGGGCCCCAGGTCGCCGGGGACGAGCCTTTCGGGCTCCTCCCTGGCCACCGCGGCGGCCAGGGCGAAGCGCAGTTGCGAGTAACCGGCGAAGCCGAGGGCTCGGGCGGTGCGCACGATCGTGGCCTCGCTCGTCCCTGAGATCGCGCTGAACTCGGTGATGGTACTGCGGGCCACCATGCCCGGATCGTCGAGGATGAGCCGGGCGATGGCCTGAGCCGCGGGGGTGAGTGAGGGCAGAACCGCCCTCACGGTGGCCACCAGGTTCACCGGGGTGGGGCCTTCTTGGTCGTTCATGCGGGCACCTCTTCTGTCGGGATCAAGCCTATTGGCCCCCGGTCAGCCATAGGGCGGCGGCGCGGGCCGAAACCCGGGAAATACCGTGCGTGGCGATGTAGATCGCCCCGATGGGTTCGCCGGGCAGGCCGGTCTCGACGACGACCGCGTCGGGACGCAGCCGTACGGCCCGCGCCACCAGCTCCCGGACCCACGCGTGGCGGGAGGCGTCGTGCACCACCAGGATGAGGGGGCGCCCGTGATCGGAGAGGTCGGGCAGCTCGGCGGTCTCGGCGGTGAGGGTGTGCCCGAGGGTGCTCGGCAGCAGCTCGGACATGGCGCCGATGAGGCCGATGGGAGTGGAGGGGTCGACCGCGAGGTTCAGGCGCGAGGCGATGTCGACGACCAGCGGCGGGCGCGAGATGACCGGCCGGGCCGGTGAGCCGCCTGAGCCTTCTGAGCCGTTCGTGGTGCCGGCGGCGTCAGCGGCGGGGACGTCCGCGATCGGTGCGACGCCGGTGAAGTCCGCGGTGCCGGCGGCCAGCGGGCGCGCCGCGCGGGCGTCCGCGACGACCACGCGCATCGCCGCGCGGGCGGCCCGCAGGCCGAGCGCTTCGCCCTCCCCGAGCGCCTCGCCTTCCCCGCCTTCCTCGCGCCCCTCCCGCGCGTTCTTCGCCCGCGTCGCGGCGTTGCCCGCGTGCCAGTCTGCCAGGGCCAGCACCCGGGCCGCGGCCTCGGCCAGGCGATCCTCGGGCAGCCTGCCCTCTCGCACGGCCTCCACGATCGCCTCGCGCAACGCGTGAACGCTCTCCCCCGCAGGGGAGGATGTGCCGACGCAGATCGCGTCCGCCCCCGCGGCCAGCGCGCGGACCGCGATCTCGCCCGGGGAGTGCAGCGCGGCGACGGCGCCCATCTCGATCGCGTCGGTGACCAGCAGCCCGTCGAAGCCCAGCTCCTCGCGTAACAGCCCGGTCATGATCCGCCTGCTCAGCGTGGCCGGGTTGTCGGGGTCGAGCGAGGGCACCAGCAGATGACCGCACATCACGGCCCGGACGCCGGCCTTCACGGCCGCCTGGAAAGGGGGTAGGTCGCGTTCGCGCAGGAGTTCGAGGGAGGCGTGCACGGTCGGCAGCGCGTGGTGGGAGTCGGTGACGGTGTCGCCGTGGCCGGGGAAGTGCTTGGCGCAGGCGGCCACCCCGGCGCCCTGCAATCCCGCGATCCAGGCGGTGGCCTGCCGTGCCACGAGCTCGGGGTCCGGGCCGAAGGAGCGGATGCCGATCACCGGGTTGGCGGGGTTGGCGTTGACGTCCACCACGGGGGCGTAGTCCAGAGTGATGTCGGCGGCGGCGAGCAGACGGCCGATCTCGCGTGCGACCTGCTCGGTGCGTTCGACGTCGCCGGCCACGCCGAGCGCCCGGTTGCCCGGCCAGGAGCTGCCGGTCCTGGCCTCCAGCCGGGTGACCGCCCCGCCCTCCTCGTCCACCGCGACCACCACGGCCGGATTCTCCCGCCGCAGTTCGGCGACGAGTCCGGCGGTCTGCGCCGGGTCGGTGAGGTTGCGGGCGAACAGCACCGCGCCGCCGAGCCCCTCGGCGAGTGCCCGGCGCAGCCAGTCGGGCGGCGCGGTGCCGTCGAAGCCGGGCTGGAGCACGGTCATGGCCAGCCGGGCCAGCCCGGGGCTGTGGTGAGGCATGGGGCACCCTCTCGCTGCAGACGTCTTGATGCAGATTACACATCAATGACACTTTCTTTCATCGTCATTGCTTTGAAAGTAGATTTCTGCCATTCTCGCCGTCGAGACCCCCGTGATCCTCCCTGACCGGCTCCGTGTCCGTTCGACGGCAACCGGCTCTGTGGCCCCTCGGGCCCCGCGGTCGCACGGCCGGCGCGGTCGAAGGCGGTCAGGGGCGCAACGCCCCCCTTGGAGTCCGCATGAGCTCACCCACCCGACGCACCGTCTTACGCGGCCTCGCCCTCGCCGCCGCGGCGACCGCCGTGCCCCTGCCCGCCTTCGCCTCCGCCCCGGCCGAGTACGTGCCTGCACTGCGCCAGATGCGCGGCATGTGGATCGCCTCGGTCGTCAACATCAACTGGCCGTCGAAGGCCGGGCTGACCGCCGAGCAGCAAAAGGCCGAGTATCTCGCCTGGCTGAATCTGGCGCAGGCCCGCAAGCTGAACGCGGTGTTCGTGCAGATCCGGCCGACCGCCGACGCCTTCTGGCCCTCACCGTTCGAGCCCTGGTCGCAGTATCTGACCGGCACCCAGGGGCAGGACCCCGGCTACGACCCGCTGGCCTTCCTGGTCGAGGAGACGCACAAGCGGGGTCTGGCCTTCCACGCGTGGTTCAACCCCTACCGCGTGTCGATGCAGTCCGACCGCTCAAAGCTGCACCCGGACCACCCGGGCAGCAAGCACCCCGACTGGATCGTCCCCTACGGCGGCAAGCTCTACTACAACCCGGGCATGCCGGAGGTCCGCGCGTTCGTGCAGGACGCGATGATGGACGCGGTCAGCAGGTACGACATCGACGGCCTGCACTTCGACGACTACTTCTACCCGGTCAACACCACCGCCTTCGACGACAGCGCGGCCTTCGCGGAATACGGTCAGGGCTTCCCCGACCTCGCGGCCTGGCGGCGCAACAACGTGGACCTGCTCGTGCGGGAGATGCAGCAGCGGGTACGGCAGGCCAAACCGGAGATCGCCTGGGGCATCAGCCCCTCGGGCATCTGGCGCAACAGCACCACCGACCCCCTCGGCTCGGAGACGAGCGGCAGCCAGTCCTACGACAGCCTGCACGCCGACACCCGCGGCTGGGTCAAGAAGGGCTGGCTGGACTACATCGCGCCCCAGCTCTACTGGTACATCGGCCAGTCGAACGCCGACTACGCCAAGCTGGTCCCCTGGTGGTCGGGAGTGGCGGCGGGCACCGACACCCAGCTCTGGATCGGCCAGGCCGCCTACAAGGCCGGGACGGCAGGGCAGCCCGCCCAGTGGTTCCAGCCGGACGAGCTCACCAGGCATCTGACCCTCAACCGGAACCATCCCCAGGTCGGTGGCGACATCTGGTACAACTCAGGCGACGTGCGCGACGACCGGCTCGGCTCGGTGACCACCGTCGTGACCGACCACTACACCCGGCCCGCCCTCGGTCCGCTGCTGCCCAGGCTCGCCGGCGACCGGGCTCCGCGCCGCCCGGTGCTCGTCTGGGCCCGCAGGGTGGACGGCGGCGCCGAGCTGCGCATTCTCGCCACGGGCAAGGACGTCCCGTTCCAGTACGCGATCTTCCGGCTCGACCGGCACGCCAGGCCCGAGGACTTCACCGACGCCCGCAACCTGATCGCCGTCGTTCCCGCAGACCGGCACCTTCGCTGGGTCGACCCGGCGGGCGCCAAGGGCGCCCACTACTACGTGACCGCCGTGGACCGGGCCAACCGGCAGAGCGAGCCGAGCCAGGGCCGCAGTGTGCAGTGGTGACGGTGATCCGCTCCCGGCGTCCGCGGGCGTGGTGAACGCGAGACCGCCGGTGTGGTGAGTGCGAGACCGCGGGTGTGGTGAGCGCCCGGGAGGGCGGGAAGGGGTGACCCCGTCCTCCCGGGCGGGAACCGTCGTCGGCGATGACGGCCGGGAGCAGCAGGGGCGGCGCCACGATCAGCGTGGGTCTCGGAGCTCCGCCGTGATCAGCCCGCCGTGATCAGCCTGCGGTGGGCCTCGATCGACGAGCCGGGGCTGACGCCGTACAGTGCCAGAGCCGCGGCCCCGGCGGCGCTGTCGCGGGCGCCGGCCGCGACGCCGCCCAACTCGGCGCGTACCTTCGCCGCCAGCAGGGTGGGTTCGGTGAGCAGGGAGCCCGCCAGTACCAGCGGCCCCGAGCCGGGACCCAGGGAGCGGACGGTGCCGACGAGCCGTCGCGCCGCCTCCTCCAGGATCGCCAGGGCCGCCGCGTCGCCCGCCCTCGCGACCGACTCCACCTCCGGTGCCAGCCGTGCGAGCCAGGCGGGCCCGGACTCGGCGATCCCCCGGTGGACCATGCTCACGATCTGCTGAGCCGACGCGCCGCCGAGGATCCCGCCGCGCAGCGCGGTCGGTGCGGCCCGCCCGTCGAGCGAGGCCAGTGCGGCCTGTACGGCCCGGCGGCCGATCCACGTCCCCGACCCCTCGTCGCCGAGCAGCCAGCCGTACCCGTCTGCCCGCCGGACGACCCGCCGGTCGCCGATCCGGGCCGCCACCGCGCCGGTGCCGGCGATCAGGACCTTTCCCGAGGGCTCCTCTGTCGCTCCGGCGAAGGCCGCGAGCATGTCGGGCACCACCGCGGGCCGCCCGGCCAGACCGGCCGCCCGCCAGGCCTCGGTGGCGAGGGACTCGGCCCGCTCGGGCGCCGAGTCCGCGCCGGCCAGCCCGAACACGCCGCCCGCCACCCGCCGCGGGTCGAGGTTCCCCAGCGCGGCCCGGAGCGCCGCGCGCAGGCTGCCCCCGGGATCGGCGGCCGAGAGGGTGTTCGCCCCCTTCCCGTATCCGCGCCCCGCCACCTCGCCGGACTCGGTCGCTACCACGCACCGGGTGCTCGTCCCGCCTCCGTCAACGCCGATGACCAGTGTCGTCACTCGCACTCCATGTGTAGATAATCTCCCGATGACTATATTCATATGAAGAATTCCTGCAAGGAGAAGACGTGCGTGTGCTCGGACTGATCTCGGGGACGTCCCATGACGGGATCGACAGCGCGATCGTGAACTGGTCGATCGAGGACGGCGTGCTCCTGGGAGAAGTCGAGCACACCGGCGAGCGGCCGTACGACCGTGGACTCCGGGCGCGGATCGTCGCCGCGCTGCCGCCGAACCCGATCGACATGGCCGAGGTATGCCGTCTGGACACCCTGATCGGACAGGCGTTCGCCGAGGCGGCGGGGGCGTGCGCCCCCGTCGAGCTCGTCTGTTCGCACGGGCAGACGCTGTACCACTGGGTGGAGGGCGGCCAGGTGCGGGGCACCCTGCAGCTGGGCCAGCCCGCCTGGATCGCCGAGCGGACCGGCGTCCCGGTGGTCTCCGATCTCCGCGTGCGGGACGTGAGCGCGGGCGGGCAGGGCGCCCCGTTGGTCTCCTCCTTCGATCTGCTGCTCATGGCCGGTCTGCCGGGCCGTAGCGGCGCGCTCAACCTCGGCGGCATCGCCAACCTGACCGTGCGGGAGCGCGGCATCGCCTATGACACCGGCCCGGCCTCGGCGCTGATCGACGCTGCGGTGTCGGCCGCCACCGGCAGGCCGTACGACGAGGACGGCCGGCTCGCCGCGGCGGGGCGGGTCCACGAGGAGCTGCTTCGGGACCTGCTGGCCGAGCCGTACTACCGGGCCGCCCCGCCGAAGAGCACGGGCAAGGAGTTGTTCCACCCGGGCTACCTGGCCAGGGCGGCCGCGCCGTACGGGCCGGCCCTCGCCGATCTGGTGGCCACCCTGACCATGCTGACCGCCGAGACCGTGGCCGCGGAGATCCGGCGGCACCGGCTCGACACGGTGATCGTTTCCGGTGGCGGGGTGCGGAACCCGACCCTGATGGAGATGCTGCGCGAGCGGGCCGGTCAGGTGCGCGTCCTGCCGAGTGACGATCTCGGCGTCCCCGCCGACGCCAAGGAGGCGATCGCCTTCTCCTTCCTCGGCTGGATGACGGCGCACGGCCTGCCCGCGACGGTCCCCGGCTGCACGGGGGCCGCAGGGCCCCGGGTGCTCGGCACGATCACGCCCGGGCGGGGGCCGTTGACCCTGCCCGCCCCACTCGGGGAGGCGCCGGAGCGCGTCCGCCTCACCGTCGCGCCGGCCCGGTAGCGAGACCGTATCCGGGGGCATTGCCGCGTTATGCGCGATATACGGCGATATTTGGCAGTTAAAGAACTAAATCATGCGCGATAAGTGATCAGGATCACGTTCGTCGCGCTTTCCCCGGGGCAGGTCCTCGATGTGATGGAGCGTGGAGCCCGGCGGCGTCATCGTCGCGGCGGTGACCGGCGAGAACATGTCCGGCGTCCCGCGCTCCCACAGGGACATGATGACTTCGGCGATGCCGCGAACGGATCCTCGGCGGTGGGCCGCCGCAGCTCCGTCCGGCGGTCGTGCCGGTCGCAAGGGGGATCCGACGTCGCCGGCCGCGTTCGCGCGACCGGATCGACGGAGTTCCTCTCGCTCGTAGCGTCGCGAGATCGTGACAGGGATGGGGTCGGGGATGAAGATCATTGGAATCGCGGGCAGCCTCCGCCCGGCGGCGTACGTCCAGAAGCTGCTGGGGGCGGCGGTACGGGAGCTGCCGGCGCGGGTGGACTTCGAGGCCTGGGACGGCCTGGAGCAGGTGCCCTCCTTCCAGAGCGGGCCGCTCCCCCTTCAGGACGGGCCGCTTCCGCGCAGGGTGGACGAGATGTGCCACACGCTCTCCAGGGCGGACGGCCTGCTGATCACGGCGCCGGCGCACAGCGCGCTGCCGGTCCAGCTCACCCATGCGCTGGAGTGGGCGTCGTCCCAGCGCGGTGGGGCGGTCCTGGTGGGCAAGCCGGTCGCGGTGGTGACCGCCTGCCTGCGCGCCCACGAGGCGATGTGGACGCAGACCGAACTGCGTCGCGCGCTCGCCGCCGCGGGCGCGATCGTGTACGGCGTCGACCTGGTCGTCTCCCCGGCCGTGAGCCAGTTCGACTCCGACGGCAGGCTCGTCGACTCGGAGTTCCGTGACCGGCTCTGCAAGGTGCTGGAGGAGCTGTGCTCGACGCCCCTGGCGAAGTCCACGGTGTAATTCGGTCAGGCCCCGGCGCGACCACCGCGTGATCTTCGGCTCCAGCCCATCTGGACGATCACGGCGGTGGCCGCTTCGCGTTCCTGGACGATGCGCCCTCGCACGGGTCCGGCGCGCCGCCGCTCGGCCCCGGCCTCTCGCCGGCTTCGAGCCCATCCGGGGTGCGGGGCCGCGCCCGGCGAGACTCGTCGCCCTTCGTGATCCTCTCGCTCCGTAGAGTGGACACGACTGCTGGAGTGTGAGCGAATGTAGCTCGGACGCGCACAGTGTTCGACGAAATACGAACACTTGTGTAGTGTTCGACTTTGATCGAACAATTCGTGAGCTGATCGGAGGCGACGATGGGTATCGGCAGGATCGGCGTGTGGCACCCTCTGTTCGGGCGGGCTCCCGCCCCCGCCGTACGGCAGGCCGCGACGGAGATCGAGGAGCTCGGCTACGGCACGCTGTGGGCCGGCGAGGCGCCGGGGACCCGGGAGGCGTTCACCACCGCGGGCATCCTGCTCGCCGCCACCGGGCGCATCTCGGTCGGCACCGGCATCGCCAACATCTGGGTGCGGGACGCGACCGCCATGGCGGCCGGGGGTGTGGCGCTCGGGGAGGCCTACCCGGGACGGTTCGCCCTGGGAATGGGGGTCAGCCACGCACCCCTCGTCGACTCGCGCGGCCACGACTACGCGCGTCCCCTGGCCGCGATGAGCGCCTATCTCGACGCGATGGACAAGGCGGCGCGGGAGCTGCCGTTCGCCGACAACCCGCCCATGCCCCGGCTGCTGGCGGCGCTGCGGCCCCGGATGCTGGAGCTCGCCCGGGACAAGGCCGACGGCGCCCACTCCTACTTCGTGCCGCCGGAGCACACCGTCCTCGCCCGCGAGATCCTCGGTCCGGCGCCGATCCTCGCCCCCGAGCAGGCCGTGGTCGTGGAAAGCGACCCCGCCAGGGCCAGGGAGATCGCCCGAGGGCACATGGCCCTCTATCTGACGTTGCCGAACTACGTCAACAACCTGCGCCACCTCGGCTACGTGGAGGAGGACTTCGCCGGCGGCGGCAGCGACCGGCTGGTGGACGCGATCGTCGCGTGGGGAGATGCGGAGACCGTCGCCCGGCGAATCGACGCCCATCTCGACGCCGGCGCCGACCACGTCGCCATCCAGCCGCTCCCCGCCGACCTGAGCGCAGGCGTCGCTCAGCTCGCGGAGCTGGCGCCCGCCCTCGGCGTCCGGCCGGGGGAGTAGGGCACCACGTCCGGAGGCGGTCCACGGCCGATCACCATCGGCCCGCTCGGACACGCCCCGGCTCGTACGGACACCCCGGCCCGCTCGGACGTCGTACCGGCCCGTACGGGCGACGGGCCGGTGACCCCGGCGCAACCGCCGTGCCGTGCTGTACGAACATAAAGGGGAGGGGAGGCCGTCGTGGGTGACCTGAAGGACGAGCGGGCGCTGCGGGCCCTGAGCGCGGCGCTCGACGCGCACATCCCGGCCGTCCGCCACGGCCTCGGGGAGTTTCCCGAGGGCACTCCCTTCCTCTGGCTGAGCTTCCCGGGCTCGGGCAAGGCGGCCGTCTTCCTCGACGGCGGCCAGTGGATCTACCTGGGCGAGCCGGGCCGGGGAAGGGCGGCGACCCAGCTCGCCGCCGGCCGGGTCGACGACGATCCCGCGCTGGTCGCCGAGCGGATGGTGTCCGTCCTACTTCCCGCCCGCAGGCGTTCCACGGGGTTGCCTCGCCTGCTGAGAGCGTCCGGGGTCGGTCTCGCCGCTGGCGTGGGCATGGGCCTGCTGGGCATGGTGATCATGGCGGTGCTCGTCGGGGGCAACGGTTACCTCAACGACACGACGATCGCCGCGGTGCACCTCCTGGCCGTCGTGCTCGGCACCGTGGCCGGGCTCTGGGCGGGCATCCGCTGGTGGCGGCTGGGCTGATCCGGCGTGATCGCCGCTCTCGTGGGCAGGGGCCGAGAAGGCGATCAGATGGAGGGACGCAATGGCCGAGTTGCTGGCTGTCTACAACGAGGGGGCGGGCGGCGCGGACGGCGCGGCCAGGGCGGCGGCCCTGGAGACACTCCGCGGCGGCGCCGACGTGGTGGAGGCGCCCGTCGGCCAGAAGGACCTGGGCGAGATGCTCGACGCCCACCCGGACAGGGACGTGGTCGTGCTGGGCGGTGACGGGTCGCTGCACGTGGCGGTCGCCGCCCTGCACCGGCGCGGCGAGCTGGGCACCCGTACCGTGGGGCTCGTCCCGATGGGCACCGGCAACGACTTCGCCCGCGGCCTCGGTATTCCGCTGGACCCCGAGGTGGCGGCCCGCATCGTGCTGGCCGGGCGGCCCAAGCCGCTGGACCTGCTGACCGACGACGAGGGCGAGGTCGTTGTCAACGCGGTGCACCTCGGCGTCGGAGCGGAGGCCTCCGAACGGGCCAGGCCGCTCAAGCCCGGCCTCGGACGGCTCGCCTACGCGGCCGGCGCGCTGCTGGCGGGCGTGCGCAGCCCCGGCTGGCGGCTGCGCGTGACCGTGGACGGCCGGCCGCTGGCCGAGGGACGTCCGGTGCTCATGGCCGGGATCGGCAACGGCGTCACCATCGGCGGCGGCACCCCGCTGGCCCCGCGGGCCAGGCCCGACGACGGCATGGTGGACGTCGTCGTCGCACTGACGACGGGGCCGGTGGACCGGCTCGTCTACGCGTTGCGGCTGCGCCGGGGAACCCACCCGGAGCTGGAGGACGTCGTCACCTGCCGCGGTCGCGAGGTGACGGTGACGGGCGAGCCCGTGCCGGTGAACGCCGACGGCGAGCTGACCGGACCGGCGGCCCGGCGCCGCTGGACGGTCATGCCCGCCGCCTGGCGGATGTTCACCTGACCGAGTCGCCGTTCAGCGAGGCCCGCCGCTCACTTGAGCGACTCCGACACCAGGTTCCTGGCGGCCTCCTGCACCTTCGCGAGGTGCTCGGGGCCCTTGAAGGACTCGGCGTAGATCTTGTACACGTCTTCGGTGCCGGAGGGCCGGGCGGCGAACCAGGCGCTGTCCGTGGTGACCTTGACCCCGCCCAGGGCGGCGCCGTTGCCGGGCGCCGAGGTGAGCACCTGCCTGATCGGCTCACCGGCGAGCGTCTCGGCGGTGACCTGCTCGGCCGAGAGCTTGGCGAGCACCGCCTTCTCCTCACGGGTGGCGGGGGCGTCGACCCGGGCGTAGGCCGGATCGCCGAAGCGGGACGTCAGGTCGGCGTAGTGCTCGCTCGGTGAGCGGCCGGTGGTCGCGATGATCTCCGAGGCCAGCAGCGCCAGGATGACGCCGTCCTTGTCGGTGGTCCACACCGAGCCGTCGCGGCGCAGGAACGACGCTCCCGCGCTCTCCTCGCCGCCGAAGCCGAGGGAGCCGTCGAGCAGCCCGGGAACGAACCACTTGAACCCGACGGGCACCTCCATCAGCCGCCTGCCCAGGTCGGCGGCCACCCGGTCGATCATGCTGCTGCTCACCAGCGTCTTGCCGACCCCGGCGTCCGCAGGCCAGTCCGGCCGGTGGGAGTAGAGGTAGGAGATCGCCACGGCGAGATAGTGGTTGGGGTTCATCAGGCCCCCGTCGGGGGTGACGATGCCGTGCCGGTCGGCGTCGGCGTCGTTGCCGGTGGAGACGTCGAACGCGTCGCGGTTGGCGATGAGGGAGGCCATGGCGTAAGGAGACGAGCAGTCCATCCGGATCTTGCCGTCCCAGTCCAGGGTCATGAACCGCCACGTCGGATCGGTCAGCGGGTTCACCACCGTCAGGTCCAGGCGGTGCCGCTCGGCGATCTCTCCCCAGTAGGCCACGCTCGCCCCGCCCAGCGGGTCGGCGCCGATGCGCACCCCCGCCTCCCGGATGGCGTCGATGTCCAGCACCGACGGCAGATCGTCCACGTAGGAGCCGAGGAAGTCGTGGCGGCCGGTCGTGTCGGCGGCCAGGGCCCTGGCGTAGGGGATCCGCCGGACCTCCTTGAGCCCGCCGGCGATCAGCGCGTTGGCCCGGTCCTGGATCCACGAGGTGGCGTCGGTGTCGGCCGGACCGCCGTTGGGCGGGTTGTACTTGAAACCGCCGTCGCCGGGCGGGTTGTGCGAGGGGGTCACCACCACGCCGTCGGCCCGGCCCGCCGTACGCCCGCGGTTGTGGGCGAGGATCGCGTGGGAGACCGCCGGCGTCGGGGTGTAGCCGTCGCGGCTGTCGATCAGCACCCGCACCCCGTTGGCGGCGAACACCTCCAGTGCCGACACCCGCGCGGGCTCCGAGAGCGCGTGGCTGTCGGCACCCAGGAACAGCGGGCCGTCCACCCCTTGCGCCGCACGGTATTCCACGATGGCCTGGCTGGTCGCGAGGATGTGCTCCTCGTTGAAGGCGGTGTTCAGCGACGAGCCGCGATGCCCCGAGGTCCCGAAGGCCACCCGCTGACCGACCTCCCCGGGATCGGGGCGCAGGGCGTAGTAGGCGGTCACCAGGCGGGCCACGTCAACCAGGTCGGAGGGCTGGGCGACCTGCCCCGCGCGCTCGTGCGTCATTGCGATCTCCTTATGTCATCACGGCCAACGTTACCCACCCGCAAACAGGCGGAACTTTATGGAAAGCCGTTGTTTTCCCCTTGATCCTCCCGTTTCACCGGAACCCGGGAAAGGGGCCGTCGGGACGGCGCGCCGACTCCGTGCCGACTCCGTGCCGGTTTCGTGTCTGCTTCGTGCCGTGCCGGGTGCGGATGTGGTCTACGCCGGCGGGGGGCCGGTGCTGCCGCGGGTGGTCAGGCGCGCGGCCTGATCCTCGAAGGAGCTCACGGGCCCCCCGTCGATCAGGGCGAGGAGTCGCTGGGCGGCGTGCGCGCCGTAGGCGGAGACGTCGCGGCTCAGCGCGGTCAGCGCGGGGCGGACGACCTGGGAGAGGGGGGAGTCGTCCCAGGCGACGATCGACAGGTCACGCGGGACGTCGAGCCGCATCTCCTGAGCGACGGAGAGGCCGGCCACGGCGGTGATGTCGTTGTCGTAGACGATGGCGGTCGGCCGGTCGGGGGAGCTGAGCAGCCGCCGGGTGGCCCGGGCGCCCTCCTCGCCGGTGTAGTCGGTGTGCACGGTGACGTGGCCGCTCAGCCCGAGGCCGTCGCAGGAGGCGGCGAAGGCCTGGTCGCGCAGGGCGGTGTGCACGAGCTTGGGCAGCCCGGCGACGCGGGCGATGCGGCGGTGACCCAGCGCGGCGAGGTATTCGACCGTCTCACGCACGGCGGCACCGTCGTCGGACCACACCGAGGCCAGCGCGCCGGCCTCCGACGGGTGCCCGATCACCACGACGGGCATGTTCGAGGCCGCCAGATCCCGCACCCGGAGGTCGTCGAAGTGCAGGTCGAGCAGGAAGGCGCCGTCGACGCGGCCCTCGCCCCACCAGCGCTGGTAGAGGGCCGTCTCCTGGTCGTGGTCGGCGACGATCTGGAGCATCAGCGCGTAGGAGCGGACGGACAGCTCGCTTTCGATGCCGCTGATCAGCTCCATGAAGAACGCCTCCATCCCCAGGACACGCGCGGGGCGGCACAGCGCGAGGCCGATGGTGCGCGCCCGCGCGTCGTTCAGGGCCCGGGCGGCGCTGTTGGGGCGCCAGCCGATCTCGGCGGCGATGGCGAGGATGGTGGCCCGCGTCGCCTCGGAGACCCCGGCCTGCCCGTTCAGCGCGTAGGAGACAGCCACCTTGGAGACGCCCGCGTGGCGAGCGATGTCGGCAATCGTCGGTCGTTTCATTCCGTTCCTCGGCTGAACCGGTTAGCTGCGCTCCCGCTTCCGCGCACCCTACTACGCCGCGGTATGACGGGCGCCTCCTCCCCTTCCCTAAAAGATTTGCCGAATCTCCGGCCTAGAAAAAGGAGAATAATGTGATTAATGTGGTTTTGGCGCCTTTTGCGATAAGCATGGTTTCGCTTTAATTATCCGGTTAAGTGGCTGTCCCCGGAGCGCAGGAGAACCCCGTGAGCACCGGTTTTCCCACCCCCTGCCGTCATCTTCCCCGCCTTCCCACCGCGCCGGCCCTCACCGCGGCCACAGCAGACCCCGAACGTCGGAAAGGACTACCGGGATGAGCCCACTCGCCGTCCAGCTGTATTCCGTGCGCGAGCAGGCGGCAGCCGACCGCCGTGCGGTGCTCCGCCGTATCGCCGAGATCGGTTACGGCGCCGTCGAGCCGTACGACGCGCACGTCGATCCCGGCGGACTCGCCGCCGACCTGGAGGAGGTCGGGCTGCGGGTGTGCAGCGTGCACGCCCCGCTGCTCGGCGACCTCCGCGGGACGGCGCTCGCCGCGGCCACGCGGATCGGGGCGGACACGGTCATCGTGCCGGCCGCTCCCGCCGAGTGGTTCGCCACCCGCGACGGCCTGGAACGGGCGGCCCTGGCCCTCAACGAGGCGGCCCGGGAGGCGGCCGACCACGGCCTGCGGCTGGGATACCACAACCACTGGTGGGAGCTGGAGCAACGGGTGGAGGGCCGGCCGGCCCTGGAGGTGCTGGCCGACCTGCTGGAGCCCGAGGTGCTCCTGGAGGTGGACGTGTACTGGGCGGCGACCGGCGGGACCGACCCGGCGGGGCTGCTGGCCCGGCTGGGCGGGCGGGTGCGCCATCTGCACGTCAAGGACGGCCCGGCGACGAAGGAGGGACCGATGACCGCGGTGGGCTCGGGCGAGGTGCCGATCGTGGAGGCCCTGGCCGCCGCGCCGGAGGCGGTGCGGATCGTGGAGCTGGACCACTGCGCCGGTGACATGCTCGAGGCGCTGGCCGACAGCCACGCCTACCTGACCGGCCTCGCCGAGACCGGGCCGGTGAGCCGGTGACGCGCCCGGTCGGCGTGGCCGTCGTCGGCTGCGGCACCATCAGCCACCAGTACCTGCGCAACCTCACCGCCTTCCCCGACCTGCGGGTGGTGGCGTGCGCGGACCTCGACACCGACCGCGCCCGTGAGGTCGCCAAGCGGTACGGCGTGCCGGTGGCCGGCGCCACCGAGGAAGCGATCACTCACCCCGACGTCGAACTCGTCGTCAACCTCACGATCCCGTCCGCGCACGCGGCGGTGGCCGGTGCGGCGATCGAGGCCGGCCGCCACGTCTACAACGAAAAGCCGTTCGCGCTGGATCGGGAGTCCGGGACTAAGGTGATCGAGGCCGCCGCCGCGGCGGGGGTGCGCGTCGGCTGCGCCCCCGACACCTTCCTCGGCGCCGGACTGCAGACCGCGGCCCGGCTCGTCGCCAAAGGCGCCATCGGCACCCCGCTGACCGCCCTGACGCTGCTGCAGGGCCCCGGCCCCGAGTCATGGCATCCCAGCCCGGAGTTCCTGTTCCAGCGGGGCGCGGGTCCGCTGTTCGACATGGGTCCCTACTACCTGACCGCTCTGGTGGCGCTGTTCGGGCCGGCCGTGCGGGTGGCCGCGGTCGCCCGTAAGGCTCGCGAGGAACGCATCATCGGATTGGGACCCCGAGCGGGCGTCCGTTTTCCGGTGGAGGTCCCCACCCACACCACCACGCTCCTGGAGTTCGCCGCCGGGCAGGCCGCCACGATGGTGTTCAGCTTCGATTCGCCGATGCACCGCTCGGGTTTCATCGAGATCACCGGGACGGAGGCGACCATGGTGGTGCCCGACCCCAACACCTTCGACGGCGCGGTGCGCCTTCGCCGGACCCTGGCCGACGACTGGGTCACGATCCCGGCCCAGGGCACCACCGCCGGCCGCGGCCTGGGCGTGCTCGACATGGCCCAGGCCATCCGCGCGGACCGGCCGCACCGCGCCACCGGAGAATTGGGCCTGCACGTCCTGGACGTGATGCTGGCCGTCACCGCGTCCGCGGAGCGCGGAGAGTTCCTGCCGGTCGGCAGCACCTGCCCGATTCCCGGACCGCTGCCCGCCGGCTGGAATCCGGCGGACGGACAGCCGGGACGGACACCGCCGGAGCCGGAGAGCCCGATGCCCGGTGCGGCGGTGGGCTGACGGCCGGACCGGGCGGTCCGCCGTATCGGCCCCGGGCACCAGGTCTGGCCGGCGACGCATCCGGGGCGAGCGTCACGCTCGGCGGACCCGGCTCAGGAAGCCCGGCCGGTCGCCTCGCGGTCGTCCCGAGAGGCCTCCTCCAGGCGGGCACGGAGCCGGACCCTGATCTCGTCGGGGGTATAGGCCTGGCGGCGGCGCTCCGCCCGGGCGATCACCACTCCGGTCGCCGCCACGCCCGCGACGCCCGCCAGACCGAGTATCTTCCACCACCGCATGTGCTTAGGCTACAGAAATGTCCGGCAAGAGCATCAGCCTCGACGAGGCAGTCAACCTCACCCGCACCGGCGACGTGTGGCTGTTCCGCGGTCGCACCGTGCCCGACCGGGCCATCCAGACCGTGACCAACAGCCCCGTCAACCATGTCGGCATGTCCGTGGTCATCGACGACATGCCCCCGCTGATGTGGCACGCCGAACTCGGCCGGTCGCTGCCCGACCTGTGGTCCGGCACGCATCAGCGCGGGGTCCAGCTGCACGACCTGCGCGAGGCGGTCTGCGTGTGGGCCACCAAGTACGGCCAGCGCGGTTGGCTGCGCCAGCTCGAACCCCAGGTCACCAGGGAGATGGAGGACGCCGTCCTGCGCACCGTCGCCCGCCTGGACGGCACCCCGTTCCCGTCCACGGCCCGGCTCGCCGGGCGCTGGGCCCGCGGGCGCGTGCCGAAGGTCTTCCGGCGGGGCGCCGGGGAGAGCGCGCTGGAGAGCGCTTACTGCGCGGAGGTCGTCGCCGTCACCTACGAGGCGATGGGCCTGCTCCCCGGTGGCCGCCGGCCGAACTGGTACGACCCGGGCCGCTTCTGGAGCGGGGACGACCTCGAGCTGTCCGGCGGGTTCCAACTCGGCGGAGAGATCACCGTGAAGCTGACATAGGTCGTGCGCACTCCGCCGGGGTGCCGGTCCGGGCCGTCGAGGCGGCCGGGGAGGCCTGCGGCCGGCCGTCACGCCGTGCCATGATGACGATCGCGCGGTGCCGCTCGCGCAGGAACTCCAGCAGCCGATCACGGGAGACGACCTCGTTGGTCGCGATCTTCGGGCTCATGCCGTCCACCGTACGGCCTGGTTTACAGGCGGTTCAGTAACTCACCACACAGGGAGATATGTAGTCAAGAGTCACTCTCTGGGGCATTTATCATGAAATTGGAGGGCATTGATCTACGGAAAGATCGATGAGCGACTCAGGGCCCGGCTGAGGGATCCAGGGGGACTCATCCGTCCATCCAAGGAGATCATTGTGAAGAAGAAGTCTCTTCTCGCCTCGGCTCTGACCGTGCTGGCGCTGACCGCGGTCCCGGTCGCCGCCCAGGCGACCGCCACGAGCCCCGTCCTTCGGGTATCTCCCACGCCCATGCCCACGGACATGACCTCCGAGTCGCCCACGGACATGATGTCGGAGTCCCCGGGGGCGATGACCAAACCGTTCGGTCCCGGTTGCTCCTCCCTGCCGACCACCGGCGAGGGAAGCCCCGAGAACATGGCCAAGGAACCGGTCGCCACCGCGGCGACCTACAACCCGCAGCTGTCCGTTCTGGTCGAGGCCATCAAGAAGGCCGGGCTGGTCGACACACTGAACTCCGCCAAGGCGCTGACGGTGTTCGCCCCGACCAACGAGGCGTTCAGCAAGATCTCCAAGGACATGCTCGGCAAGGTCCTGGCCGACAAGAGCCAGCTCACCAAGCTCCTCACCTACCACGTCGTGGAGGGGAGGAAGACTCCCATGGAGCTCAGCGAGGGATCGCTGACCACGCTCTCGGGCGGCACTCTGACCGTCAAGGGCTCCGGTGAGGACTACATGGTCAACGGCGAGGCCAAGGTCCTGTGCGGCAACATCCAGACCGCCAACGCCACCGTCTACCTCATCGACTCGGTGCTCATGCCCCAGGAGGAAGGGGCGTCGCCGAGCGTCGAGCCGTCACCGAGCTGAACGGCGGGAGGGGCGCCGCCGCGGGCGCCCCTCACCCGCCCCTCCGGCGGATGACGACTACCGCGCCCGTCCACGGGTAACCGGTGCGGCAGGCGAAAGACAAAGGGGGGCGGCATGGGTGTGAAGGACGGCTTCGGGCTGCGGGCGCGACGGCTGCGGGCGGTGGCGCGCAAGGTCTTCGGGTGGCGAGACCTGCGACCGGGACAACTGGAGGCCATGCGTCACCTGCTGGCCGGCGGCGACGCGCTCGTGGTCATGCCGACCGGGGCCGGAAAGTCGGCCGTCTACCAGGTGCCGGCCCTGCTGCTCGACGGTCCGACGGTGGTCGTCTCGCCGCTGATCGCGCTCCAGCGTGACCAGGTCGCCGGGCTGCAGGAGACCGACGCCGGCGGGGCGGTCGCGGTCAACTCCGCGCAGCCGGGTGCCGAGGCGTCTTTGGAGGCGGTGCGGGCGGGCAGGACCGAGTTCGTCTTCCTGTCTCCCGAGCAGCTCGCCAAACCCGAGACGGTCGACCGGCTGCGCGCCGCGCGCCCGTCGCTGATCGCCATCGACGAAGCCCACTGCGTGTCCGCGTGGGGCCATGACTTCCGGCCGGACTACCTGCGCCTGGGACAGGTCATCGAGCGGCTCGGCCATCCCCCGGTGGTGGCGCTGACCGCCACGGCGACCCCGTCGGTCCGCGAGGAGATCGTCACCGCGCTGGGCCTGTCGGACGTCCGCCAGATCGTGCGAGGCTTCGACCGGCCCAACCTCGACCTGGAGGTTCGCCGCTTCATCGGCCAGGAGGACCTGCGGCGGGCGCTCGTGGAGGAGGTCGCCTCCCGCTCCGGGCTGGGGCTGGTCTACGTCGCCACCCGCCGCGCCGCCGAGGAGTACGCCGAGGCGCTGCGGGAGGCCGGCCGGCGGGTCGAGCCGTACCACGCGGGCATGAAGGCCGCCGACCGCCACCGCGTTCACGAGATGTTCCGTGATGACGAGCTCGACGTCGTCGTGGCGACCTCGGCGTTCGGGATGGGCATCGACAAGCCGGAGGTGCGGTTCGTGCTGCACGCCGCCCCGCCGGAGTCGCCGGACTCCTATTACCAGGAGATCGGCCGCGCCGGGCGGGACGGGAAGCCGGCTTCGGCGGTGCTGTTCTACCGTCCCGAGGACCTCGGGCTGCGCAGGTTCTTCGCCGGGGGGCGGGCCGACGAGGAGCTCCTGCTGCGGAGCGCCACGCTGATCCACGAGCACGGAGGCACGGTTCCGGCCGCCGAGCTGCGCGCCGTACTGGATGTCAGCGCCACCCGGCTGACCCGGGTGGTGAACCTGCTGGAGCGGGCCGGCGCGGTCGAGGTCACCGCGAGGGGAGATCTGCGCCGCGCCCCCGGCGGCCCTGCGCCGCAGGAGGCCGCGGCCCGCGCCGTCGAGCTCGACGACACCCGCCGCCGCATCGACGAGTCGCGTATCGACATGATGCGCGGCTACGCCGAGACCACCGGCTGCCGCCGCCGGTTCCTGCTGGAGTACTTCGGCGAGCCGTACGAGCGCACCTGCGGCGACTGCGACACCTGCCGGGCCGGGCTGTCGGCTACGCCGGAGGTGGAGGGCCCCTACTCGATGCACGCCAGGGTACGGCACAGCGCCTGGGGCGCCGGGATGGTGATGAGCAGGGAGGCCGATCGGATCACCGTCCTGTTCGACGACGTCGGCTACAAGACGCTCTCTTTGGAGGCCGTCGAGCGGGACGGCCTCCTGGCGGCCTGCTAGGGACCGCCGGAGATATGGGGAGCCTGACATGGTCGCGGATGACGGCGGAGCCAGAAGTGATCTTCTAGCTGTTCTTGGTCACGCTGCCGTCCTTGGCATCGACCTTGATCTCGTACCAGGTGCCGTCCGGGGCGAGGACATCGGCATCCCAGACGAGGAGGTTGTCGCTGTACCTGTCCAGGCTCAGGTGGGTGATCTTGCTCTGCGGCACCGCGGAGAATATCTTCTCCACCGCGTCCCTGAAGCCGAGTTTGGCGTCCTTGACCATGGCCGCGACCCTGGCCTTCTCCTCTTCGCGGGTATCTTTCACCCGGGGCTCTGAGACCACGTTTCCTGACGCGTCCACTTCCAGCAACTGCTCTGTGCCGCCGGGCCCGGCCAGCTGAACCTCCCAGAACTTGCCGTGGTTCTCCGACTGGAGTGAGAGGAGCGTGGAGCCCTTGACGGCCTTCGTGGCCGCGGTGACCGCCTTTTCGAGGCTTGCCATGCCGCCGGGTTCCTGGCCGGGGCCGCCCGGTGGCCCCGACGGTGACATGAGGCCGGCGACGGCGCCCCCCGCGGGCGCCACCTTGACGGCACCGGACTGAGTGTGGGTGCTCCCGCAGGCCGCGGCCGCGAGCAGGGTCGAGCCGGCGAAGATGGTGCCGATGATGGCCTTTGTCTGTTTTCCACCATTCATACTGATAACGCTGCCCGGAACTCTATAAAGGCACGCCCAGAGGGCGGGCAATACGGTCCAGACCCGTTCGATCACAACTGGTCGACCGTCCGCTTCGCTCAGGGTCTCCCGCCGGCGTGGGCGGGGCGGGGCTCCCCTCACGCACCGGTCCAGGACGAAGCCGGTACGCCGGCAGAGGAAACAGGACTGCGAAGGCCCCCTCCCGACCTGGTCCCTCCACACGTCAGCGGCGGTCGGTCGAGCGTGGCACTTGGTCGCGCAGGCCAATGTCCAGGCCATCTACTTTGCGTGTTCCGACAAACTCGGGCGCTTCACCCCCTGCGACCATGTCGGGCATGGATATCGCGGAGAGGTTGTCTGACCTGGTGCACTCGTCGGTGCGGCCAGGGGGTCCCGGGCTCGCGATCGGGGTCTACTCCGACGGAAGGCTGATCCACCACGCCGCTGCCGGAATGGCCAGCGTGGAGTTCGAGGTGCCGATCGACACCGGGACGCGGTTCGACATCGCGTCGATGAGCAAGCAGTTCACGGCCGCGGCAGCCCTACTGCTGTGCCGCGACGGGCGGCTCTCGCTGGACGACGACATTCGCAAGCACCTGCCGGAGCTCAAGCTGTCCGTGCCGGTGTCCGTCGCCCAGTGCCTGCGTCACACCGGTGGCCTGCGGGAGTGGCTGTCCCTGTCCATGCTGGCCGGCCGGTCGCTGACCCGGATAACGCAAGCCCAGGCGCTGGCCTTCGTCGCCGGGCTGGCCGAGGTCAACTTCGAGCCGGGCACCGACTTCTCCTACTCCAACACCGGCTACATCCTCGTGACGTCCGCCATCGAACGGATCACCGGGCAGTCGTTGCGCGCGTTCACGGCCGAACGCATGTTCGCCCCGCTGGGCATGACCGACACCCACTTCCGTGACGACAGCCAGGAGCCGCTGGCGAGGTACGCCTACGGCTACGGCGTCTCGGAGCAGGGGGTGCGCCGCGCGGACACCGAGGAGTGCGCCGTCGGCGACGGCATGATCGTGACCAGCGTCGCCGACCTGGGGCCGTGGTTCGGCTTCCTGCACGACGGCCGGGTCCTCGGCGCTGACGTACGCGACGCGCTGCTCGAGCGGGACGACACGGATGCTCCCTATGCCCTCGGCATCTACCACACGACGGTCAGCGGGCAGCCCGCGTTCGGCCACGCGGGCGGCGCGCCTGGCTACCGCTCTCAGCTGCTCTTCCTGCCCGAGCGGGGCATCGGCATCGCGGTGCTGACCAACAACACCTCGGTCGACCCCGGCCGGGTCGGCTACCAGGCGCTGCGCCTGGCCGCCGGGCTGCCCGACGAGGCCGAGCCCGCCCTCATCGCAGACCACGCGGCGGCCGAGGCGCTGAGCGGGTTCTGGTGCGACTCGGGCACCGGGACGACGTTCCAGATCGAGCAGGCGGACGACGGCAGGATCACGCTGACCGGCGGCGGCCATCTCTCGGGCACGTTCGCGCTCACGAGCGACGGGACCTGGCACGGTGAGGACAACCGGCTGCACGTGGTCGACGGCAGGATCATGGCGGGGTCGATCTACGCCCCGGGACGGGCCCGCGCATTCCTGCCCTGTGCGGCGCCGGTCGAAGGCGCCAGGCCGCCCGCGGCTGTCTACCTCAGCCCCGAGGTCGGCACCCTGGCCACGATCACCGACGAAGGTGTCCTGGAGCTCGGGCTGAGCCTGGTGGCGCCGATCGAGCCGGCCCCTGACGGCTGTTTCGCCGCCGGCCCTGTCACCCTTCGCCCGGACGGCGACGACCTCCTGATCAGTCTCCACGGCCTGCACCGGCTGCGGTTCGTCCGCCAGCCCGACGGCACCCGCCCGGTCGGCGTGCCGCCAGGGCTCAACCTCACGACCTGAGCACGGAAGAACTGACGCCACGGGGGCCGAAGTAGCACCACTCCAGATCCCAACCCATACGAGGCGGTATTCGATGTCTGCCAAGCTCGGCACCCTGATGGCCGGCGCGATGACCAGTGCTCTGCTCCTGTCCGGCTGCGCCACCAACGGCGGCGGTGGCGGGGGCAGGACGAACGCCGACACGCTCACCCTGGCCACCGCGGTCCCGCCGAACGTGCTCGACATCGCCCACGGCTTCAACAGCCCCTCCACCATGGTGCAGTTCGCCATCCTGGACACGGTGGTGACGCTCGGCGAGGACGGTTCGATCCAGCCGTCGCTGGCCGAGTCGTGGACCGAGCCGAAGCCGGGCACCTACGTCTTCAAACTCCGCCCCGGCGTGGTGTTCTCCGATGGCTCCCCGGTGACCGCCGACGACGTCGCCTACTCCCTGCGACGCCACACCGACCCCAAGATCGCCTCACAGGCGGCCAGCACGGTGACCATGGTGAAGAAGGTCGAGGCCACCGGTGAGAACGAGGTGACGGTCGAACTGAAGAGCCCGAGCCCGACCTTCCTCCCCAACGCGGCGCTCGTCTGGCAGGTGGTGCCCAGGAAGCTGGCCGAGGCCCACCCCGACGACCTCGGTACGCCGGAGGCGCCCACGCTGGGCACCGGCCCGTACAAGGTGGCCTCCTTCAGCGTCGACGGGGTCACCCTCGAACGCAACGACAAGTGGTGGCGCGGCCGAGCCCCCATGGCCAAGGTCAAGGTCGCCGCCATCAGCGAGCCGGAGGCTCTGCGGCTGGCGATCGCGTCGGGCTCGGTGGACGGCACCGTCGACGTCCCGCCGCAGGACGCACGCAAGTGGGAGGGCATGAAGCAGGTCAAGGTCCGCTACTACCCCGGCATGTCGATCGCCTTCCTGGCGCTCAACGTCAAGGACAAGTACCTGTCCGACGTCCACGTCAGGCGGGCCATCGCGCACGCGGTCGACCGCGAGGCCGTCCAGCGGACCGCCGTCGGCGACAAGGCGTCGGCGGCCTCGGTCATCCTGCCGCTGCCGCAGCTCCAGGCCCTGTACGGCGAGGCGCACGAGCAGGTGACCGCCTCGCTGCCTGCGTACCCGCACGATCTGGCTGCGGCCAAGGCCGAGATGGCGCAGTCGGCCTATCCGGACGGCTTCACGATCAAGGTCTCCTACGCCTCTGACGATCAGCGCGTCGACGCGCTCCAGTCGGTCGCGGCCGACCTCGCCAAGATCGGCATCCGGGTGGAGCTCAAGGCGATGCCGCGCGACGCCGAGCGGGCCAAGCGTTTCCGTCACGAGGACCTCACCCTGAGCCTGACGGAGCTCGGCTACGGCACCCCCGACCCCGGTGAGACGCTACCCGACCTGCTCGGCAGCACGGCGGCCAAGCCGCAGGGCTTCAACTTCGCCCAGTACTCCACCCCTGAGCTGGATGCCAGGCTGGATCGGATGCTCGGACTGAAGGGCGAGAAGCGCAAGGAGGCGGTGACGGAGATCCTCACCGAAGCCGCGAGGCAGATGCCCTACCTCCCGCTCTACTACGTCCATTACGGCATCGCGCTGAACGAGAAGTTCTCCGAGAAGATCGGTCCCTGGACGATCCAGCAGATCGCCTCCATCAAGCCCGTAGGCAAGTAGATGGACTTCGCCAGGGTGGCGGGCAAGCGGCTGGGCGCGGTGGTGGCGCTGCTGCTGGTGCTGTCCGTGCTCACCTACGCGCTGCTCTCCCTCGCGCCGGGCGGACCGGAGGTGGCGCTGCTGGGCGATCGGGCCTCCACGCCCGAGACGAGGGCGGCGATCCGCGCGCTGTACCACCTCGACGAGCCCTTCCCGGTGCGTTACTGGGAGTGGCTGACCGGGGCGCTGTCGGGAGACTTCGGCAGTTCCATCTACTTCCGGCAACCGGTGTTGTCGGTGATCGGCGAACGGCTGCCGGTCACCACGACGCTGGCCGGTTTCGCGATCCTGCTGACCCTGGCCGTCGGTATCCCGGCGGGGCTGGCTGCGGGACTGCGCCGAGGCGGCGTCATGGACCAGGGCATCACCTTCGGCACCCTGGTCGCGCTGGCCTTCCCGCCGTTCGGGATCGCGCTGGTCCTGCTGTACACCTTCGGGGTGACGCTGCAGTGGGTGCCGATCTACGGCTCCGACCAGATCAGCAACTACGTCCTGCCCGCGGCCGCGCTCGCCATGGGCCAGGCGGCCATCGTGATCCGGCAGACCAGGGCAGCGGCGCTGGACGTCGGCGGCCAGGACTACGTCACCTTCGCCAGGGCCAGAGGGCTGTCGCGGCTGCGGCTCTGGGGCAGCTACTCGCTGCGCAACGCCGCCCTGCCGGTGCTCACCGTCGCGGGGCTGCTCGCCGCGGGGAACCTGACCGGAGCGGTCTTCGTGGAGCAGGCCTTCAGCCTGCCCGGCCTCGGCAGCCTGCTGATCCAGGCCGTCAACCAGAAGGACATCCCCTTGGTACAGGCACTGGTCCTGCTCGGCGGCACCGTGGTGATCGCGGTGAACCTGCTGGTCGACCTCGCCTACATGGTGGTCGACCCGCGCGTCAGGCACGGAGTCTCCACGAGGGCGGACGCGTGAGCGCCGTCGCGGCGCCGGCCGCCGGCAACAGGTTCGCCGCCCGCCGGATGCTGGGCCTGATCTCCCTGGTCGTGCTGGTGGTCATCGCGCTGGCGACGCTGCTCGGCCCATGGCTGGCGCCCTACGACCCCGGCGCGCAGAACGCCGCCCTGGGTGCCGTGGGACCTGGTGCCGACCATCTGCTCGGCACCGACAACCTCGGCCGCGACGTGTTCTCGCGGCTGCTGGCCGGGGCACGCACCGCGCTGATCGGCCCGATCTTCATCGCCGCCGGGACAACGGCGCTGGGCACCACGCTGGGCCTGCTCGCCGGGTTCCGCCGGGGCCGGCTGGACGCGATCATGATGCGGCTGACCGACCTGATGTTCGCGCTGCCGGGGCTGCTCATCCTCATCGTGGTGGTCGGGGTCGCGGGCGGGTCGTACGTCACGGCGGTGGTCGCGCTCATCGTGCTCGGCGCCCCCGTCGACATCAGGGTGATCCGCAGCCTCGCGCTCAGCCAGCGGGAACTGGCCTACGTCGACGCCGCGCGCACGATGGGCCTGTCCGATCGGCGGATCATGTTCCGCCACGTGCTGCCCAACTTGGCGCCGACGGTGACCTCCAACCTGCTGCTCAGCTTCGTCTTCGCGCTGATCGCCCTGTCAGGCCTGTCCTTCCTGGGCATCGGGCTGCCGGCAGGCACCCCCGACTGGGGGCTGATGATCCAGGAGAATCGGACGATCCTCGACCTCAACCCATGGGCCGCGGTGGCGCCCACCCTGCTGATCACGATCACGGCGGTGGCGGCCACGATCCTGGGCGACAAGATCTTCGAGCGCCTCAGCGCCGGGAAGGAGCTCACCGCATGAGCGACGAGCTGCTCAGGGTCAGCGGGCTCACCGTCAGCCTCGCGGGCCGCCGGATCGTCGACGACGTCGACCTGGAGGTCGGCTCCGGGGAGACCGTGGGCCTGGTCGGCGAGTCAGGCAGCGGGAAGTCGCTGACCGCGCGGGCGGTCGCCGGTCTCCTGCCGCCGACGCTGGTCGCAGGCGGGTCGGTACGGATCTCCGGGACCGAGCTGATCGGCGCCTCGGAACGGGCGCTGCGCAGAATCCGCGGCCGGCGCATCGGGCTGCTCATGCAGGACCCGTTCGCGATGCTCAACCCGCTGCTGACCGCCGGTGCCCACATCGCGGAGTCGCTGCCACACGGAGCCAGGCGCGACAGGCAGGAGGTCGTCCGCCGCCTCGCCGAGGTCGGCATCACCGACCCCGACGTGGCGCGCCGCTACCCCTTCCAGCTTTCCGGCGGCATGCGGCAGCGGGTCGCCATCGCCGCCGCTCTCGCGGGCGACCCGGAGCTGCTCATCGCCGACGAGCCCACCACGGCGCTCGACGCGACCATCCAGCACGAGATCATGCAACTCATGGCCCGCATCCAGGAGTCCCGCGGCATGGCGGTCCTCCTGATCACCCACGACCTGCGGGTGGCCTTCCAGCTCTGCGACCGGGTGCAGGTCATGTACGCCGGCCGAGTCCTCGAATCAGGGGCGAGCAAGGCTCTGGCCACCGGTCCTGGACATCCCTACACCCTCGGCCTGATCAGCGCCCTGCCGGCCGTGGAACGCACCGCCGCCCGGCTGGAGGGCATCCCGGGCTCGGTCCCCAGAGCCGCGGACGTCGCCGGCCGGTGCGCCTTCGCCGACCGATGCCGGCAACGGCAGGACGGCTGCCTCACCGAGCGGCCGCCGCTGCGGCTGCTGGCCTCCGGCCGGCTGACGGCCTGCCGGTACGACGTGACCCCTGCCGGGTCCGTCTCCGCGCCCGTGGCCGTGCCGTCCGCGCGGAAGGCCTCCCCGGGCGGCCCGCTGCTGCTGGTCGAGGGCCTGCGCAAACGGTACGGCCAGGCCGTCGCGCTGGACGGCGTGGACCTGCGCATCGAACCGGGAGAGCGTCTCGGACTGGTCGGCGAGTCAGGCTCGGGCAAGACGACGCTGGCCCGCTGCCTGCTCGGCCTGGTCGACCCCAGCGGCGGCAGCATCCAGCTCGGCGGCATGGACACCACGCGGCTGCGGCGCCTGCCCGCCGCGCGGCAGCGAGAGGTGCGGCCCCTAGTGCAGTGCGTCTTCCAGGACCCGTCCACCTCGCTCAACCCGGCCATGACGGTCGGCGCGACCCTGGCCGAGGCCGCCGCCCTGGCCAAGGAGCAGGACCGGCGCCCGGTCGGCGAGCTGCTGGAGCTGGTCGGCCTGCCGAGCGGTTACGCCAAGCTGCGGCCGCATCGGCTGTCGGGCGGGGAGAAGCAGCGGGTGGCCATCGCCCGGGCTCTCGCGGTTCGCCCGGCGCTGCTGATCTGCGACGAGCCGACCGCCTCGCTGGACGTGTCGGTGCAGGCCCACATCCTCGAGCTGCTGCGTACCGTCAACTCGGAACTGGGGACGGCGCTGCTGTTCGTCACACACGACCTGGCCGTTGTCCGGCAGGTCACCGACCGCATCGTGGTGCTGCTGCACGGCAAAGTGGTCGAGACCGGGGTCACCGCGTCCGTTCTGGACTCGCCCGGTCACGACTACACCCGCCGGCTTGTCGCCTCGGTGCCGACATTCACGGGAAGTGACACATGCACGACCTGATCCTGACCGGCGGCCAGGTCCACGACGGATTCGCGAACCCGCCCATCACCGCCGACGTCGCCGTCTCGGCAGGCCGGGTGACCGCCATCGGCACCGGGCTCGGACCGGCCAGGCGAACGGTCGACGTGGACGGGCTCGTCGTGGCGCCCGGTTTCGTGGACCCGCACAGCCACTCGGACAGCGTGCCGTTCCTGCCGGACGCCCAGCCGTTCAAGCTGTTCCAGGGAGTGACCACGGAGATCGTCGGCAACTGCGGCTTCTCCATGGGGCCTGCCGATCCGGTCACCGCGGGGCTGGCCCCGGTCAGTCTCGGGGGGCAGACGTTCGCGACGTTCGCCGAGTACCTGGATGCCGCTGAGGCGGCCGGGCCGAGCAACCACCTGGCCGCGATGGTCGGGCACAACACGGTGCGGCTGATGGTCGCGGGCATGGATCGGGAGCTGCCACCCGGCGGGCTGGACGCGATGTGCGCCCATGTGGAAGAGGCGTTCAGGGCAGGAGCCTGCGGGTTCTCCAGCGGGCTGGAGTACGTGCCTGGCGCCTACGGCGACAGGGCGGAGCTGGTCGCCCTCGCGCTGGTCGCCCACCGGTACGGCGGGGTCTACGCCACCCACAGCCGAAGCGAGAGCGAGGGTCTGGCCGACGCGCTCGACGAGGCGATCGAGGTGGCCAGGTTCGCCGGCATCAGGTTGCAGGTATCGCACTGCAAGGCGTCCGGGCGTGCCGTACACGGGTCGGCAAAGATGATCCTGGACAAGCTGGCCCAGGCCAGGCGCCAGGGCGTGGACGTCCGCGGCGACCAGTACCCCTATCAGGCGTTCGCCACCGGCCTGGCCGCGATGCTGCCTCCCGAGGCCTGCGCGGGCGGGATCGACGCGATGCGGGCCAGGCTGGCCGACCCCGCCACCAGGGCCGCGCTGCTGGCCACGGCCGAGGGGCCGTCAGGGGCCGGTGTCGGGCTGTGGCGCGAGCTCCACCCCGAGGACCTGCAGATCCTGGAGCACACCGACCCGGCGGTGGCCGGCCGGACCCTGGCGCAGGTGCTGAACGGGCGCGAGCCCTGGGACGCGCTGTGCGACCTGCTGATCGCCGACCCGCACGCGGCCACCGTGTGCCACACCATGCACGAGGACGACGTGCTCGCGATCATGGCGGACCCGCTGGTGGCGATCGGGTCGGACAGCGGCCTGCCGTTCGGGCCGAACCACCCGCGCACCTTCGGCACCTTCCCCCGCTTCCTCGGCGACTACGTCCGCGACCAGAGCGTGGTGGGGTCGGCCGAGGCCGTTCGCAAGGTCACCTCCGCCACCGCCACCCAGTTCGGCCTGGCCGACCGGGGCTGGCTCGGGCCGGGGGCCGCAGCCGACCTGGTGGTCTTCGACGCGGCCGCGATCGGCCATGCCGGTACCTACGAGCAGCCGGCCGTCCGTCCGACCGGGATCGTGCACGTCCTCCTTGAGGGCGAGCCCGTGATCGTCGACGGCGAGTTCACCGGGGTACGGCGTGGCCGGATGCTCCGGTCAGGGCGCCGATGAGCATCCCGGCCGGCATCACGCTGGGTGTGCTCCTGGACAGTCTGGGAGCCGACCTGGTGCGCCCGCTGACGTTGCCGCGTGGCAGGGACGTGCCGATCGGCTCGCCCAGTATCCACGACCCGGATCAGACAGGGGCGGGGCTGGTCGACGGGGTGTTGCTGGTCCCCGGCAGGCCCACGGTCAAGCTGCTGGACTGGGCGGCCGAGCACCGGGTCGCGGCCGTGGTGCTGCGGGCGGGGGCGGCCGAGCCGAAGCCGCTGGTGGCGGCGGCTGTGCGCGCCGGCGTGGCCCTGCTGCGCTGTTCTGAAGAGGTCGGCTGGGGACAGCTGTACACCCTGATCAGCACCCTCCAGGCGATCACCGGCTCGGTGTCGGAGCCCGAGGCGCGGTGCCCGGCCGATCTGTTCGCGCTGGCCAACGACATCGCCGTGCGTGCCGGTGGAGCGGTGGCCATCGAGGACCTGTCGATGCGGGTGCTCGCCTACTCCACCATCCCCGGACAGGAGGTGGACGACATGCGGCGCGACGGGATTCTCGGACGCCGGGTGCCTGACCATCCCGCGCACGTGGAGGAGTACACCATCGTGCTCCGCTCAGAGACCGCGGTCTGGAGCTACGAGCCGCGTGAGTATCGGCCGAGGCTGGCCATCGCGGTGCGTGACCGAGGTGAGGCGCTCGGCAGCATCTGGGTGCTGCTGGGAGACCAGCCGCTCGCCCCGGACGCCGAGAAGGTGCTGGCCGAGGGCGCCCGCCTGGCCGCGCCGCATCTGGCACGCTTCAACCTGGCGACGGACAACGAGCGGCGGCTGCGGGCGGAACGGCTGAGCCGTCTGCTCAAGGGCGTGGGCTCCACCAAGGAACTGGCCGACTCCCTAGGCCTGGTGGCCGACGCCCCCGCGACCGTGGTGGTGGTCGGCAGGGCGGGCGACCCGCCCGCCGACCGGCCGCGCGGGGTGTCGGCCGAGTCGGCCGCCGCATACGTCGGCGACCTGCTGCGGGCAGGGCTGGCGGCCTACCGGCTACGGGCGGCAGCGGGTTCGCAGGACGCGCACGCGGTGGCTGTGGTCGGCGCCGCGGGGGACACCCCGGTACTGGAGTCGATCATCGCGACCGTCCTGGCCCGTGCCGGAGACCAGCTCGGTGGCGAGTGGCGTGCCGGGTTCAGCCGGCTCCTGTACGACCTGTCCGATGCGCCCGCCGGGCTGAACCAGGCGCGACAGGCCCTCGACGTGGTCTGCGGCCCCTTCGGGAAGGGGCTCATCGGCCGGCACGAGACGGTGGCCGCGCCCCTGTTCCTCCTCGACGTGTTCCGTGCCATGCGGTTCCTGCCGGCGCTGGAGGCGGAGCCGCTGTCGGCGGTGCTCGACCACGATGCCAAATACGGCACCGACTACGTCAGAACGCTGCGCTGCTGGATGGCCGCCAACTACGACGTCCCGCGCGCCGCCGAAGCGCTGGTGCTGCACTCCAACACCCTTCGCCACCGGCTGCGACGGCTGACCGAGGTGATCGACCTCGACGACCCCGACCTGCGGCTGGCGCTCGCCTTGCAACTGCGGCTTCAGGAGATCAGCACAAAGCCGGCCGAGTAACTTGGGGGGCACGGCCAACGGGGAACGGGCTGGCCGGCGCGAGACTTCTCGGCATGGTCGAGCGTTCGCCGGTAGAGATCCGGCTGTTGCGTACGGTACCCGAGCTGCAACGAGCGGATGCGTTGTTGCGCACGGTCTGGGGGAGCGAGCACGGCGATGCGCCGTTCTCGCTGGACATGATGCGCGCGCTGGCGCACACCGGCGGCTACGTGGCGGGTGCGTTCACCGGCGACACGATGGCGGGGGTCACGGCCGGGTTCCGCACGGTGGACGGTTCGCTGCACTCGCACGTGACCGGGGTGCTGCCGGGGCGGCAAGGTCGCGGCATCGGGCTGGCACTCAAGCTGCACCAGCGTCAGTGGGCCACCGAGCTCGGCCTGCCGTCGATCTCGTGGACGTACGACCCGCTGATCCGGCGCAACGCCTACTTCAACCTGAACCGGCTGGGCGCCATGGCCGAGGAGTATCTGCCGGACTTCTACGGCCCGATCAACGACGAGATCAACGGAGGGGACCTGACCGACCGGCTGTTCGTGAGCTGGGAGGTCCCCGCGCCCGCCGACCGGGAGCCTCCGCCGGACCTGGAATCCGCCGAGCCGCTCCTCGACATCGGCCCGCGGGAGCAACCGGTGCCGCGCGAGGCCTCCGGCTCCGTTCTGCGGTGTGCCACGCCCGCCGACATCGAGACGTTGCGACGGCAGGACCCCAAGGCCGCACGGCGCTGGCGGCTGGCGATGCGTGAGGCGCTCGGTGGCGCCCTCGCCCGCGGATACCGCATCGCGGGCTTCCACCGTTCCGGCTGGTATCTCCTGTGCGCGAAGGACGGATCCGTCTGAAATTCGAGCAGGTGAATCGGCACCCCTTCATGCCTCCGCCGTCCTCGGCGCGTCAAGTGATTGGCAATCGGTTGGTGAGCGGGCGGACGCATGGTGGGGTCTCCAGCCGGACGTGAAGCCGACAACGGCGAGCACGTGGACGGGCTGGAGGCAGGGAGACCGTCATGCGACACAAAGCCATCGTGCCCGCTGAGCCGATCACCATCGCGGCCGACAGGAGGAGGCCCTGATGACCGAGCAGCCACTGGCCACCACGCAGGGGCCCGGCGCCGACAAGCTGATCACCCCGTCGATGTTCCTCGAACTGCTGATCACCTGGACCGACGCGAACCTCAGCGAGATCGCATCACTGTGGTCCATGCCGGGAGAAGGCTGGGAAGATCCCTTCAGGACCGGCCTCACCAAGTACATCCTCAGCCAGTATGTCTGGGCGGACCTGGGGGCTCCGGACACGCGCAAGGTGTATGAATCAGACAAGAAGCAGGCCGACTTCGTGCTCAACGGCACCGTCGCCACCCGAAGCGCGGACAAGGTCGTCGTCGAGGTGAAGTGCCAGTCGCTCGGACGGCTCGCGGACTTCATGAACGACTTCGGCAAAGACATCACGAAGCTCGACGAGGTCGCGGACGCCTACGCCGACTGCCCTCGCCTGGCCTTCGGCGTCTTCTTCACCAGGGACTTCGCCAAGGGAGCCAAGGGGGCCGACGATCCCGCTGAAACGGCCATGGTGGCGTGCAACTTCACGAAGCGGCTCAACGACTACGATCACGTCTACTTCTCCGACACCTACCAGCCGATCAGGCGCAAGGCGGGGAAGGTGACCGCCGAAGCCGTGAAGAAGTCGGGCGCGATCCATCGTGCGGAGGGCGGCACGAACATCAATGTGAAGGGGATACCGCTCGAGGAATGGGACGTCCACGAGCTCGGCATCGTCTACAGCCTGCTCCCCTCGAAGAACGAGGTGGCCCGGCAGGCCGCGATCGAGCAGGAGAAGAGGGAGAGGCAGGCCGCACAGAAAAGATCCCTTGAGGTCTCCAACAACGACAGTGACGAAGACTTCCAGACCTCGCCGTCCAAGCGGTCCCGCGTCACGAAGAACAAGAAGCCCTAGAAGACCTCAAGCCGTCACGCGGCGCTACGCGCCCGTTCGCCGTAGCCGTACGAGAACAGAACCTGGTGCAGCGTTCCTCAAAGGGCTGTGGGAGAGCTGACGGCGTAGATGCCTGGAGACCGGTGGTGGCCGTTCCGGATCCATGGCCGGACTCGTTGGTCGAGCTGGGCGGTGGCGATGCGGGTGGTGTGGTCGATACGGCCGGGCCTGGGCCACGTCCGGGAGAAGATCGCCATGACCACCCGCACGGAGGCCACTACCGTCGCTCAACAGGCGGAGCTCACCGCTTCCTCCACAGGGTCGCGGTCTCGCTGGTCGACTTGACCGTGACGGGCTTGTTCCGCGGGGCGGGCCACACCTGGATCAGGTACCCCTCTACGGGGTCGCCGTCCTCGCGGGGGTCGCCATCGTCACGGTTGTGCCCGTGGACGCGCAGCCGGTAATCGCCGGGGTCGGGAAGCTCCACTCGCTTGGCCGGGTCCTCGCCGCTGTCCGTCGTCCCGAAGTCCATGAACGCAGATTGCCAGGCAACGGACACCTCGGCGACGTCCTGCCAGCCGTCGGCGGTCAGCGGTGGGGCGTCGTCCCACAGCTCGGCGGTGACGACGATGGCGCCGATCTCCTGTCCGCACAGGATGCGGGCGCCGTCGCCGTCGGGGTCGGCGTCGACCAGGCCCGTCGCGGTCCAGTCCGCCTCGAACTCCGTCACCAGGGATTCGCCGGTCAGATCGACCGTGGACGCATCCACCCTCACCTCGGCGGAAGTACGGCGTATCAAAGTCGGCATGGGACCAGATCCTTTCGTCATACGAGGGGGCCGCCCCCTGCGGCGGCAGCAGGAAGGCCACCAGGCCCTCCACCCGGGTCGGCTCCACCTGGGGCAAAGTAGCCGTGAGTGATCGGCTCCCTCATCTGGCAGAGAGCCTGGACCACATCGTGGCTGTTCATCGGCCCCGAGAAGACCGGCGTCCCGGACAGCTGCGGATCGCCATGGCTGCACATCCTGATCAAGGATGCTACCGGGGGCTTCGACCTGGTCTTCCTTGCTACTTCACCCCTGGTGACGCCGACCCGAGTGGCCGAGCACGACATCGACTACGACGATGCTCATCGGCACGCCCGGCGGGTGGCCCCTGATGGCGGCCGCGCGCAGCGCGTGGGAAAGCCGCGGCCTGGTGGTGGCCGGCGCCGCGACCGCCGCGGTGGCGGCCGCGAACCTGACAGTCGAGTCCGGCATCGCCTCCCGCACGATCGCCGCCTGGGTGGCCCGCACCAACGACCCCGGCCGGCACGGCCTGGACGGCATCGACGTCCTGGTCATCGACGAGGCCGCGACGGTCGACGACCGCGACCTGGCCGTGCTGCCGGCCGACTGGCAGCGGGCCCGCACGCCGTATCGCGCCGATGTGCATGACGAGCTCGCCGCCGTGCGTCAGACCCCAGACGGCGCCGATGAACCGCTCGGCGCTGATCATCGTCCCGGCGTGCAGCAGGAGGTAGGCCAGGACGGCGCGATGCCGTGGCGCGGTGGCCGGCACCTGGCGCCCGGACGCGGAAATCATCGTCGGCCCAAGCGTCGAGAACCGCGCGCTCATCATTCCTCCGCAGGTCAAGGCCGCTATGTGGTCATCCATAGCGATCGAATAGGGAACCTATCAGCGGCCCCCCACATGCTCTGACTCGCCACCGGTTTCAGCCGAGTGGAATAACTTCTAACGCTTAGATATTTATCTAACCATTAGATTTGAGGAGTTGAGCATGTCCAGGCTTCCCCTGATCCAGCCAGAGAACGCCACAGGCGCCGCCGCCGACCTGCTGGCCACCGTGCAGAAGGCACTCGGCGTCACCCCCAACATGGCCAAGGCCATGGCCAACAGCCCCGCCGTCCTGGCCGCTTACCTGGAGTTCAGCGGTGCGCTGGCCGGCGGCGAGCTGCCCGCCGCCGTGCGCGAGCGCATCGCCTTGCTGGTCGCCCAGGAAAACGAGTGTGACTACTGCCTGTCCGCGCACTCCTACATCGCCACCAACCTGGCCGGACTGACCGCGGCAGAAGCCCACAGCGCCCGCCACGGGCAAGCCGCCGACCCCCACGTCGAGGCCGCCCTCACCTTCGCCGCCACCGTCGTCCGCACCCGCGGCGACATCGACGACGCCGGCCTGGAGGCGGCCCGCGAGGCCGGGCTCTCCGACGGCGAGATCGCCGAGGTGGTCGGCCACGTCGCCCTCAACGTCTTCACCAACTACTTCAACAAGACCGCGGAAACCGACATCGACTGGCCCCTCGTCTCCCACAACCGCTAAGGACCGCACCAATGACCACCTTCAAGGTCCTCGCCATCTCCGGCAGCCTCCGCGCCGACTCGCACAACACCGCCCTGCTGCGCGCGGCGCAGAAGCACAACCCAGGCGGCCTGGACATCGAGATCTACCAGGGCCTGCGCGACATCCCGCCGTACGACATGGACCTGGACACCCCGCAGGACCGCCCGGAGATCGTCCAGGACCTGCGCCGTCGCGTCACCGAGGCCGACGGCCTGCTGATCGCGACCCCTGAGTTCAACTACTCCATCCCCGGCACGCTGAAGAACGCACTGGACTGGGTCAGCACCGACTGGACCAAGACCGAGGGCTTCCCCCTGCTGCACAAGCCGATCGCGATCATGGGTGCCGCGCCCACCAATTTCGGCTCGGTGCGTGCCCAGCTCGCCCTGCGCCAGGTGTTCGTGTGGACCCACTCCGACGTCGTGGTCAAGCCCGAGGTCATCGCCTTCCGCTCCGGCGAGCGCTTCGACGCCGCGGGCGACCTCACCGACGAGGCCACCATCGACCTGATCCGGCAGCTCCTGAGCGCGCTGAAGGAGAAGATCCGATGAACCGCACCGCGAACGCCGCACTGGCGGCGATGACGGTCTCCTTCGGCCTCAACTTCTCCATGGGTGTCTTCTTCGCACCGACCGCCTCCGCCTATGGCATCAACGCCGCCGTTCTGTCGGTGGCCGCGGCGCTCAGCACCGCGCTGACCGGCCTGGTCCAGGTGCGCATCGGAGGCTTACTGGACCGGATCGGCGCCAGGGCGGTGCTGGCCGTGGGACTGATCCTGAGCTCGGGCAGCTACCTGGTCCTGTCGGTCGTCCAGAGCACCTGGGAGTTCGTGGTCGCCTACATGGTGCTGGGCGGGCTGGGTTTCGCCGCCTCCTCCAGTCTGACGATCACCACGCTGATCTCCCGCTCCTACGGCAGCCAGACGGGTCCGGCCCTGGCCAGGGCGTCCATCGGCATCAACCTGGGCCAGGTGCTGGCCCCGTGGGCCGCGACCGCCATGTTCGAACCGGCCGGCGTCCGCGCCACCTACGCGATCCTGGGCGCGGCCGGTCTGGTGGTCACCGCGGTCCTGTGGTTCGTGCTCCCGTCCGACCGTGTCGAGGTCGCGACCCAGGCGCGCGGGGAGTCACTGGCCGGGCGGATGCGGGTGCTGGTGTCGTTCGGCCTGCACGCGGCGACCATGTACGTCGTCGTCCTCATGCTCCCCAAGCACGCCCTGGAGAGCGGCTGGTCGGTCATCGACGCGGGCCGGCTGGTCGCCGTCGTGGCCATCGCCGCCGGGATCACTTCCGCGCTGGTGGCCCGCCTGCTGCGCCGCCACCGTCCCGAGCTGCTGCTGCGGATCCTGTACGGCGTGCGCGCGGCGGCACTGCTGCTGGCCGTCGCGGTCCCTGGCCCGTGGGTGCTGGTGGCGGTCGCGGTGCTGTTCGGCGCCGCCTCCTTCCCGATGATCCCGCTGACCATGGCCGTGCTGTCGCGTGGACTCGACCCGAAACGGATCGGCCGCACGCTGGCCCCCGCCTGGGTCACCCACCAGCTCGCCGCGGCCGCCGGGCTCGGCCTGGCCGCCGCGATCCACGCGCTGACCGACAGCTACCGCGGCTACTTCCTGCTCGGCCTGGTCTTCAGCCTGGCCGCAGCCCTCTTGCTCACCCCCAGCAGAACAACCGTCCACGCCTGAAAGGCCAACCATCATGACCACAGTTGTGAAGCACGCCACCCTTGACGTTCAGGGCCAGCGGATCTTCTACCGGGAAGCCGGGGACCCGGCCAAGCCCACGATCGTCCTGCTGCACGGCTTCCCGTCCAGCTCGTCGATGTTCCGCAACCTGATCCCGGCGCTGGCCGACTCCTACCACGTGATCGCCCCCGACCACCTGGGTTTCGGGCAGTCTGGCATGCCGTCGGTCACGGAGTTCGACTACACCTTCGACGCCTTGACCGAGCTGACCGTGGCGCTGCTCGACAAGCTGGGCGTGGAGCGGTTCGCGCTCTACATCCAGGACTACGGCGCCCCGATCGGCCTGCGCATCGCCTCCCGCAACCCGGAGCGGGTGACCGCACTGATCACCCAGAGCGGGAACGCGTACATGGAAGGGTTCACCCCCTTCTGGGAGGTGCTCTTCGCCCACGCCACCGACCGGGTCACCCACGAGCCCGCCGTACGGGAGCTGCTCACCGCGCAGGCGACCCGCTGGCAGTACACGCACGGTGTCCCGGCTGACAAGCTGGAGCTGGTCAGCCCCGACGCATGGACGCTCGACCAGGCGTACCTGGACCGGCCGGGGAACAAGGAGATCCAGCTCCAGCTCTTCTACGACTACAAGAACAATCTGGACGGGTACCCGGCCTTCCAGGAGTACTTCCGCACCCACCAGCCGCCGACGCTGATCGCGTGGGGGGCCGGGGACGAGATCTTCGCCGCCGACGGGGCCCGCGCCTACCTGCGCGACCTGCCCGAGGCCGAACTCCACCTGCTGGACGCCGGTCACTTCGCCCTGGAGACCCACGGCGAGCAGATCGCGGCCCTGATCCGCGACTTCCTGGCCAGGAAGCTCACTTGATGCACATTCTGCTGATCTGCGGCAGCCTGCGGGCCGGCTCGGTCAACGAGGCCACACTCAAGACCGCGATGGACCTCGCCCCCGAGGGCGTGACCATGAGCTACTACACCGGTCTGGACGCGCTGCCGCACTTCAACCCCGACCACGACCACGACCCGCCGCACCCGGCCGTGGCCGACCTGCGTACGCGGATCGACGAGGCGGACGCGCTACTGATCTGTACCCCGGAGTACGCGGGCGACCTGCCGGGCTCGTTCAAGAACCTGCTCGACTGGACGGTCGGCGGGGTGGAGACCAGCGGCAAACCTGCCGCCTGGATCAACGTCTCCACCGCCTCCACCGGGGCCAGGCCCACCCACGACTCGCTGCGACGGGTGCTCGGCTACACCGACGCCCGCATCGTCGAGGAAGCCTGCGCCCACCTCCCGCTTCCACGCCACCTCATCGGCACCGACGGGCTGGTCGGCGACCCCGCCTTCCGCGCCGACCTGCTGGCCAGGGTCCGCGCACTGATCAACAGCGTTCAGGAATGACCATCATGCGCATCGACGTGCACGCCCACCTGTGGACAGACGCCTACCTCGACCTGCTCGACTCCTACGGCCGTACCGACACCGCCACCCAGCGGGGAACAGGAGCGGGCGACAGCGACCGGGAGCTGGAGGCCCGCTTCGAGGTCAACGACTCGGTCGGCATCGCCCACCAGATCCTGTCGGTCTCGCCGCAGGTTCCGCACTTCGCCCGGCTCCAGGACGCGGTGCACGCGGCCACGTTCGCCAACGACCTGTACGCCGACGTGGTCACCCGCTGGCCGCAGCGCTTCTCCGCCTTCGCCGCTCTCCCGCTGCCGCACATCGACGCCGCGCTGGCCGAACTGGCGCGCGCCCTGGACACGCTGGGCATGGCCGGCGTGGCGGTCACCACCGACGTGCTCGGCCGCAGCCTCGCCGACCCGATCTTCGCGCCGCTGTTCGAGGAACTGGACCGGCGCGGCGCCATCCTGTACGTCCACCCCTCTGGCCATGACGCGGAGACCCCGCTGATCGCCGAGCACCGGATGCGCTGGATGGTCGGCGCGCCGATGGAGGACACCATCGCCGCCATGCATCTGATCCTCGCGGGGATCCCGTCCCGCTACCCCAACGTGAAGATCATCAACTCGCACCTCGGCGGCGCGCTGCCAATGCTGCTGCGGCGGGCCGACAACCAGTACCGGTGGGAGTCACCCGGCACGCCGGAAAAGCCGAGCGTCGCGGCCCGCCGCATGTGGTACGACACGGTCAGCCACGGGCACATCCCCGCGATCAGGGCGGCGGCCGAATCGTTCGGCGCCGACCGGCTGGTGCTGGGCACCGACTTCCCCTACCAGAGCGGCGACCTGCTCAAGCGCGCCGTCACCTCGATCGAGGAGGCCCTGCCCGCCGCGGAGGCGACCGCGGTCCTGGACGGCAACACCGATTTCCTGCTGTCCGAGCTCGCCGACCACCTCTGAGACTCCGGTACGGCAGGCGCGCTCGCCTGCCGTACCGGCACCACCTCTTCGTAAGGAGCACCTCCATGTCCCGTCCGCCGCTTCCCCCCTTCACCGCCGAGACGGCCGCGCAGAAGGTCCAGCTGGCCGAGCACGCCTGGAACAGCCGCGACCCCGAGCGGGTCGCCCTGGCCTACACCCCCGACTCGGTCTGGCGCAACCGTGACGAGTTCCTCCCCGGCCGCGAGGAGATCAAGGCCTTCCTGACCCGTAAGTGGGCCGAGGAGAACGGCTACGCCCTGCGCAAGCAGCTGTGGGCCTTCACCGACAACCGCATCGCGGTCCGCTTCCAGTACGAGTGGCACGACGAGGCCGGCCAATGGTGGCGCTCGCATGGCAACGAGTTGTGGGAGTTCACCCCCGACGGGCTGATGGCCCGCCGTGAGGCCAGCATCAACGACGTCCCCATCGACGAGAAGGACCGCGTCATCTTCGGATCACGGTCATGAGCAGGTTCGCCCAGCTCGCCTTCACCGAGAGTGTCCAGGCCCACCAGAAGGCGCACGGCAGCGACCGCGCCTACCGCCGCATGCTCAACGGCTCCGTCGAGGCCGACCTGCGCGCCTGCCACGCGCCCGGCTGCGTGCTCTTCTTCGTCAAGGATCACCACCGCCGTGAATGGTGCTCGGCCGCCTGCGGCAACCGCGCCCGCGCCGCCCGCCACTACAGCCAGACGCACACCCGCTGACCGGCACCACGGATCTAGTCAGCGGGCCCGGGCACGCCGAGGGCCGTGTAGAGCTCGTGTGCCCGTGCCGCCTCGTTCGGATCGTTCGTGGCCTCGGCCAGGCCCGCGTGCGCGCGGGCCTGCTGCGGCACGTCGCCGATCTCCGTCGCGATCCGCAGGGCTTCGGTGTGATGGTGTACGGCTTGCGCCGGTTCGGCCATGGCTCGCGCGGCCCGGCCCAGGCTGTTGAGCACATCGGCCTGGCCCGCCGGGTGCGCCTCGTCGCGATAGATCGTCAAGGCCACCTCAAGGTGGTCGAGCGCCCGATCGAACTGCCCCTGCTCGATGGAGGCCAGGCCCAAGTTGTTGAGTGCCTCCGCTTCGCCGACACGGTAGCCTTCCTCCCGGAAGATCTCCAAGGCCCGCAGGTGGTAGCCGACGGCGTCGTCGAAGAGCCGTAGCCGGCCGCTGATGTCGCCGAGGTTGGTCAGGCTGGACGCCTCGCCGAGCCGTACGCCGATCTCCCTGCAGAGATGCAGTGCGGCCTCGAAGTGCAGGCGCGCGGTGGTGTAGTCCTGCCTGCGGGTGTCCAGCGCGCCCAGGAAGGTCCGAGCCCGCGCTTGGTGCCTCTTATGTCCGAGTTCGCGGCCCAGTTCCAAGGCCTCCCGGGCGTGCTCGCGCGCCTCGTCGTAGCGGCCGAGCGGGAACTGCGCCTCGGCCAGGTTGTTGAGCGCGTTGGCGGTCCGGTCACGGTCTCCCAGCCGCCGCCCGGCGGCCACGGCGTCGGAGTGTACGGCTGCCGCCTCGTGATAGCGGCCGTTCACATCGAGGTAGAGGTAGAGGATCGACGCCAGGTCCAGCGTGACCTCGTCCAGGCCTTCGGCGGCAACCGCCAGCAGGTTGGCGGCCTCGTCGGTCAGCCAGGCGCCGGCCGTACCTTTGTCGGCGAAGGAGGTGGCGGGCGTCGATGGCGCGAGGAGGACTGGCCGCCCAGGCGCGCCACCTTCGAACAGCACGTCGACCGCGGTGTTGGCGGTGTAGCGATAGTGGTCGGCCAGCCGGGTCAGGGCGTCCTGTCGCGTCTGGGCGTCTTCGTCCTCGGCGGCGATGCCGCGAGCGTACTCGCGCAGCAGGTCGTGGAAGGTGTAACGGCCCGGCTCTGTCTGGATGAGCATATGGGCGTCCAAGAGGTCCTCCAGCAATTCCTCGGCGTCCTCGGCGGGCAGGTCGGCCAGCGCCGCGGCGGCGTGGGGGTCGAGATCGACACCCGGGTGCAGGCCCAGCAGCCGGAACAGGCGCTGCTGGTCGGCCTCCAACTGCTCGTAGGACAAGGTGAAGGCGGCGGCCACGCCCCGGTCGGCCGTGGTCAGCTCTCTGAGCCTGCGCCGTTGGACGCGCAGCCGGTCGGCCAGGTAGGCCACGCTCCAGCGGGGCCGGTGGCGCAGCCGGGCGGCGGCGATGCGCACCGCCAGCGGCAGGAACCCGCACAGCTGCAGCACGTCCAGCACAGCGACCGGTTCCGCCTGCGCTCGCTCCCCAACGATCGAGGTGAACAGCGCGAGCGCGTCCTCGGCGGGCAGCACCTCCAGCGACACCAGGTCGGCGCCGTCCAGGTCGATCAGCCGCCGCCTGCTGGTGATCAGCATGAGGCTGTGGGTGGCGCCAGGCAGCAGCGGGCGCACGTGGTCGGTGTCGCTGGCGTTGTCGAGGATGATGAGGGTGCGCCGGTTGACCAGCTCGGAGCGCCACAGCGCGGCTCGCTCGGTGAGGGAGAGCGGGATGCGTTCTGCGGGCAGGCCGAGCTGGCGCAGCAGGGTCTCCAACGCGGCGCCCGGCTCAATGGAGGGCTGCCCCGGGGTGTGAGCGTGCAGGTCGACGAAGAGCTGCCCGTCGGGGAAGCGGTCGGCCAGCCGGTGCGCGGCGTGCACGGCCAGCGTGGTCTTGCCGACCCCTGCCATACCGTCGATCGCCGAGATCGTCACCACCGCGCCGCCCTTGGCCCAAGAATCGGCCAGCCGGTCGAGCTCACCGGCGCGCCCGGTGAAATCGGGAATGTCGAAAGGCAGGAACGACAGCGGCTGAGCCGGACCGGATTCGGGCTCGGGGGTACGGACATCGGCAGGCGGAGCCAGAGACGGGTCATCGCGCAGGATCGACTGTTCCAGTTGCTGGAAGTCGCGGCTGGGGTCCAGGCCTTGAGCATCAGCCAGCGTGGTGCGGAAGGTTCGGGCGATGGAGAGGGCGTCGGGCTGGCGGCCGGAGCGGTGCAAGGCCAGCATGAGGTGCCTGGCCAGTCGCTCGCGCAACGGGTGCGCGGCCAGGTGCGCGGTCAGCTCGTCGACCAGAGCCTTGTGTCCGCCCAGTTGCAGTTCGAGCTCTGCCATCTGCTCGAGCGCGCTCAGTCGGCGTTCCTCCAGCCTGCTCCGCGCCTGGGCGACGAAGTCGGCGCTCACATCGGCCAGCGCCTCGCCCTGCCACAACGCCAGCGCCCGCCGGATCTGCTGGGCCGCATGCGTCGGGTCGAGGTCGGCGACAGTGGTGAGCAGGCCGGTGAACTCCTGCAGGTCCAGTTGGTCCGGCCCAGGCTGGATCACGTACCCGGCGCTGCGGGTGGCCAGGACCTCGTCGGTGCCGACCGCGCGCAGGACCTTGCGGATCGCCGCGATCGAGGCCTGCAGTTGCGCGCGGGCCGTGTCCGGCGGGGTCATGCCCCATATCGCGCCGATCAGCCGTTCAGCGCTGATCACCGTCCCTGCGTGCAACAGCAGGTAGGCCAGGACAGCCCGCTGCCGGGGCGCCAGCGCCGCCGACTGCCCTCCTGCCTGCGACACCGCCACCGGGCCAAGCACCACAAACCGCACGTCGATCCCCCTATCGATCCATCCATGGCGGATGAATGGCGAATCTAGCAATCCCCGACCGCACGCTTCCTCTCAATTCCACCGAATGAGAAAGAGGCATGACATGTGCTGACTTACCTTGATCCAGTCCGACGCCGCCACCGGCAAGGCCGCCGACCTGCTCGCCGGCGTCCAGAAGGCCCTGGGCGTCACCCCGAACATGACCAAGGCGATGGCCAACGCCCGCTGTGCTCAAGGCCTACCTCGACTTCTCCGGCGCCCTGACCGGCGGCGCGCTGCCCGCCTCCACCCGCGAGAGCATCGCGCAGCCTGATCTCGGTCGATCAGCAGGTTGGGCCGGTTGATGTCGCCGTGCAGCAAGGTGTCGCCGCCGGCCACCTGGTTTCGAGATCGGCGAGGTCGTGAACGTGACGGCGGCTCCAGTCGTCCAGGTCGGACGGAAGGCCGGCGGTGAGTTCGCACCAGCCGTGCACCAAGCTGGCGAGCTCCGTCACCGCAGGCGGGGCGTCGAGGGCCGCCGGGCGGGGGGTGAGCACGTCTTCGAGTCATCGGCCCCGAGAAGACCGGCATCCCGGACAGCCGCGGATCGCCATGGCTGCACATCCTGATCAAGGATGCTACCGGGGGCTTCGACCTGGTCTTCCTTGCCACTTCACCCCTGGTGACGCCGACCCGAGTGGAGGGGCTGGTCGCCCGAGCCTTGCCGACACCCCGTGATCGAGCCTCGGCACCGAGACGCCGCCGGGCGTCAGCCCGGCGGCGCCCATCCAGCGGCGGACTACGTCAGATCAGCCCTGGCGAAGTCGGCGTGAACCGGCTCACGACACGGCCGCCCAGGGAACATCCGGTGCCCGGTAGTAGCCGATGCCCTGCACGTCCCACCGCTGGCCGTGGGTCACGACCCGGCGCTGGAACTCGTCGTACGAGCGCGCCTCGGCCGACGACCAGCCGACCTCCGCGATCGCCGGCAGGCGAGGGTAGGTCATGAAGTCGGTGTAGACCGACGGCGGCACGAACTGGTTCAGAGACGTGGGCAGCGAATTCGACCCACGGTACGCTCGGTCGGTCCACAGGGGAGCCTCGACGCCCGCGACCTGTTCCTCACTCACGATCCGGTGGGTGCCGTCGGTGCTCGATGTCGCGCTGACCGGGTCCCACTCGTAGGCTCGGCGCAGATTGACCAACCCGGCCCAGCTGAGACCGTAGGGGTTGGTGGAGTCGTATTTCATGTCGAGGTAAGCGCGGTCGGCCGGCGAAGCGATGACGCGCGCCCCTTGGGCGACGCCGGCGCGCAGGTCCCGTACTGCGCCGGTCTCCTGGCCGGTGCCGATCGAGGCCTGGTCACCACGGTCGCCCCACCACTGCAGCAGACTTCCCGGCGGCAGGGTGCCGGCACCGATTTGGTGCCATCCCATGACCCGCTTGTGCTGAGCGGTGACGACCTCGCCGGCGGTCCGTACGTACCAGTCCATCTGCTCGGTCGTGGTCGAGGGCACCTCGTCGCCGCCGATGTGCACGATGTCGGCCGAGCTCTGCTGCGCCGCCTCCCGGAGCACATCGGTCAGGTAGGCCTTGACCGCCGGGCGTGCTTCGGGGGAGAGGCAGACGGGCGGCAGCCCGACGTCGAAACCGAAGTAGGGCGGGGGAGCCTGGCCACCGCAGTTGACCTCGGGCAACGACGCCTTGGCGGCCGTGGCGTGCCCGGGACCGTCGATCTCGGGGATGACGTCGACGAACCTGGCGGCGGCGTACTCGACGATCTCGCGGTACTGCGCCTTCGTGTAGTACCACGGGCCGCCGGTGCCGGGCTTCCAGCCGCTTTGCGTCGAGGCTCCGACCTGTGTCAGCGCGGGTCGCCCGTCAACGGTGAGCCGCCACCCCTGGTCATCGGTCAGATGCATGTGCAGGGCGTTGAGCTTGTACATCGCCATGTAGTCGATGAAGCGCTTGACGTCGGCCACCTCGAAGAACCGCCGGGCGACGTCGAGCATCGCGCCGCGGTACTCGTAGCGGGGCGCATCGCTGATACGCACCGCCGGGATCGTCCATGGTCCCTCGGCCCGCTTCGCCGACTCGATCTGCCGCGGTAGGAGCTGACGCAGGGTGGTCACGCCCCGGAACAGTCCTTCCGCGGTGTGCGCCTTGATCAAGATGCGGTTCTTCTTGACGTTCAGGGTGTAGCCCTCCTCGCCGAGCGCATCGCCGCCTCGGGTGGACAACTCCACGATCGCGCCCTTGGCGCCGCCGCTCTCGAGGGATTCGTGATCATCGCCCTCGCTCGCGACGCCCACCGGTATCCGGTAGCCGGTGGCGGTGCGCAGGAACTCGGCGAACTGTGATCCGACCCTGCGGGCTTCGTCGTCGAGGGGGTGGGTCTTGATGATGGTGCGGGGGCCGAGCGTGGCGGCTTCGCCTGCACGGACCTGGAGATGGGCCGGTGCCGGGATGATCGCGACCGCGGTGCCGGCGACAGGGGTGACGGGGTCGGCGTCGGCTTTGAGCGGTGCCACGCCGATGACGGTGAAAGCGCAGATCGCTGCCGCGACAGCCGCTCGGAGAGGTCGAGGACGTTGCCCGAAGGCAGGAGACATTACGGCACTCCTTCGTCGAGGGGGTGGCCGCAACCTAGCAATTCATGATCAAAAGTGTCAATATTTGCGCTATTTCAATCAACAATAATCATCTATAGGCGCTATAACTGCTCATGGAACGTTCCAATGATCCTGCGGCGTCTCCGGGACCGACAACGGCGGGCGGTACGGACGGAAGCGATCCGGGTTCGGTGGAGGCTCCAGGGGCTGACCTCGGCCGCCGGTTCGGGCCGGTGCCGGGCGTAGGAGACGGCTTCATGTTCGACAGGCGAGATACCGCTCGGCCCGACCCCGGACGCACGCTTGAACTCGTCGATGAACGCCACGGGGGAGACGGGCCGGGTAAGCCGGGAGGCGGGACGCGCTACCGAGCATCACGTGGTGCGAAGCCGGCCCTATCCGTCGTATAGAGAAATCCTATACGGCTGGTACGGACCAGTATTGACCGCGTTGATCGCGGAGTGATCTCATGTGAGCGATTCACCCACTTTGCGAGTAGATCACTCATAGAAGGATGCGCATGCCCCCGAAACATCCAGGTCCAGCGGTCCTCGCGGCTGTGTTATCCGCCTCTTCCCTGTTCGTCGCCGCACCGGCCGACGCTGAGCCGGCCGCCTCCGTCAACCGGCTCTATCCCACTCCCCAGCAGATCACGCCCACTCACGGCGGCTTTCCCCTGAGCCCTGTCGTCGGACTGGTCCGTACCACTCGGAGCGACCCCCAGGCCGAAGCCGTCGTACGGAAGGCGTTGAAGGACGCGGGCGTCGAACGGATCGAGACCACCGACGGCGAGGATCCGAAGACACCCGTCACCGTCTGGTTGGGCGGCGAGGCCGAGATTTTGGGCGCGCAGGGGTCCGAAGGACTACCCGCCGAGGGCTACGTGCTCGCGGCGGGCAAGGACGGACGCGGTGGCAGGCACATCGCGCTCGACGGCGTCGACGCCGACGGCACCTACTACGCCGCACTCACCTTCGCCCAGCTCATCCAGAAGCGCGGCGGCGCCGACCGGGTGCCCGGCGTGGTCGTGCGCGACTGGCCGTCCATGGCCTATCGGGGCTCGATCGAGGGCTTCTACGGCACGCCATGGTCGCACCAGGACAGACTCGACCATCTCGACTACCTCGGCGCGCACCGGATGAACACCTACGAGTACGCGCCCAAGGACGATCCCTACCACCGCGACAAGTGGCGGGAGCCGTACCCGCAGGACAAGCTGGCGCAGCTGGGCGAGCTGATCACGCGCGCCCGCGCGAACCGGGTGGACTTCACGTTCGCGCTCTCGCCCGGCCTGTCGATCTGCTACACCTCGGCCGACGACGTGAACAAGCTGCTGGCCAAGTTCGAGGCCGTGTACGCGCTCGGCGGCAGGTCGTTCAACGTCGCGCTGGACGACATCGACGCCGGCAGGTGGAACTGCGACGGCGACCGCGAGAAGTACGGCACCAAGGGGTCGGGCTGGGCGCAGACCGACCTGCTCAACACCGTGCAGGGCTGGGTGCGGGGCAAGGGCGACGTGGCGCCGCTGCAGACCGTGCCGACCGAGTACGACAACACCACCGAGACCGCTTACAAGAAGTCGTTCAGGGACAACCTCGACCCCGACGTGATCGTTCACTGGACGGGCGTGGGCGTCATCCCGACCGCGATACTCAAGCGGGAGGCCGCCCAGGCGCGGGCGGTGTTCGGGCACAAGATCCTGGTCTGGGACAACTACCCGGTCAACGACTACAACGCGGGCCGGCTGTCGATCGCCGCCTACACGGGGCGCGAGAACGGCCTGTCGGAGAGCCTGGTCGGCATCATCTCCAACCCGATGAACCAGGCCGCCGTCAGCAAGATCCCGCTCTACTCCTTCGGCGACTTCGGCTGGAACGACACCGCCTACGACGCCGAGCGGTCATGGCAACGCGCGCTGGCCGAGGTGGCGGGCGGCGACCAGACCACCGTCCAGGCGCTGCGCGACTTCGCCGACCTCAACACCCTCGACGGCACGCTGCACAAGAAGCAGGCGCCCCTCCTGGCCGCCGCCATCGCCAGGGGCGAGGGACTGCGCGCGGTCGCCGAACGGTACGCCAAGGCTCCCGACCTCATCGCCAGGGGGGTGGCCGACCGCGCTTTCCTCGACGAGGCCAAGGCCTGGCTCGAAGCGACCAGGCTGTGGACGAAGGCCCTGGTCAAGGCCATCGATCTGACCGACGCCGTTCGGGCCGACGACGGGGGGAGGGCGCTGCAGCTGCGCGATGAGATCACCAAGCTGGTCGCCGACGCCAAGGCCATCAGGGACGTACGGCTGCCGCACGCCACCACCTTTCCCAAGATCGGCGACCGCGTCATCGACACGTTCATCGCCGACGCCTTCAAGGCCTATGACGCGTGGGTGGGCGCCGACCCCGACCGCCTGATCGCCACCAGCACACTCGGGACCTACTCCGAGTACGGCCCCGAGCTGATGGCCGACCGCGACCCCGCCACCTTCTACTGGAGCAACAGCGCACCGGGCGCGGGCGACGCGGTGACCGTGGACCTCGGCTCGGCTCGGACCATCGGCGACATCGCCGTGCTGATGGGCAAGAGCTCCAGCCCCGGCGACTACATTCACGCGGGCGTCCTGGAACACTCTCTTGACGGCGCGACCTGGACGGCGCTGACCAGCGGCACGACCGCCGAAGTCAGGCACAAGGCACCCGAGGGCACGCGGGCCCGCTACGTCCGCTACCGATCGACCGGCGGGCAGAGCAACTGGCTGGTCGTCCGCGAGTTCCAGGTGGACACCCTCGACGGCGGCAAGACCAAGCTCACCGCGAGCGGCACGCCCGCGGGTGACCTCGCGTCCGCCGTCGACGGCGACCTCGACACGATCTACACGGCCGCGTCCGCGCCCGGCGACGGCGACGCCCTGCAGGTGACGCTGTCCCAGGCGCGCCTGATCGACAAGGTGATCGTCGTCGGCACGGGGTCGGCCGAGGTGCAGGTCAAGGTGGACGGCCAGTGGCGGGCGATCGGCGCGTTGTCAGGGCCGTACACCGAGCTCGACGCTCCTGAGGTGAAGAGCGACGCCGTACGGCTGGCATGGGCGGCAGGCGGCGGCGCGCCGCGGATCGCCGAGATCGTGCCGCGCTACGCCGACGTGCCGCCCGCCGATCTCCAGATCGTTCCCGGCACTCTGGAGGCCACGGCGGAGGAGAAGTCGACCGCGACGGCGGTGCTGACGACGCGGCTCGCCAGGGCGGTCAAGGGAACGCTCACGGTGAGCGCGCCCCACGGATGGAACGTCGCTCCCCATCACAGGCAGCTCACCGTGCCGCGCGGCGGGCAGCTCACGGTCCCGCTGAAGATCACCCCTCCGGCGGGGGCGGCCGGCCGTACCGAGACGGTGACGGTGAGCTTCGGTGAGGTGAAGGCCGAGGTGAAGGTGACCGTTCGCCAGTCGTGACGCGGGTGTCCCGGGTGCGGTGGCCGTCGCGCCGGTTGGCGTGCTCGTCACCGCGGGTGCCGTACCCGGCGCCGCACCGGCCGCCGGCTTCAGCGTGGCCAGTTCGCCTGCTCTTCCAACAGCCTCAGGAAAGCGGATTCGGCGGGTGAGAGCAGCCGGTCGCGGCGGTGGGCGACGACGATCGGACGGGCCGGCGGCGCCGGTCGCACGTCGATGAGCGCGAGCGCGCCGAGGGCGACGTCGCGCGTCACGGCGTGCTCGGAGATCAGGGACAGGCCCATTCCGGCGCCGACGGCCTGCTTGAGCGTCTCGGTCCCCCAAATGTCACCCGTCGCGACTTCGCCGAGGCCCCACCGGGCGAGTTCCGCCTCCTGCAGCTGACGGGTGGCGGAGCCGGCCTCCCGCAGGAGGAAACGCTCCCCGGCCAGCTCGGCAGGGTCGACCGGGCGGCCGGCCAACGGGTGGTCCGGGGCTGCGATCAGCACCAGCAGGTCCTCGAACATCGCCGCGACCTCGAGCTGCGGTGCCGGAGGCCGACCGGCGAGCACGGCGAGCCCGACCTTGCCGTCGAGCAGCCAGCGCTGCACCTGCTCACCGTTGCCGACCTGCAGGCTGTGCTCGATGCCCGGATACTTGTGCACGAACCGGGCGAGCAGCGTCGGCAGCAGGTAGGTGCCGACGGTGCTCGTTCCGGCGACGGCGATCCGTCCTGTCGCCAGTCCCTGCACCCGCTCGATCGCGGTCACCGCCTCGTCGGCGAGCAGGAAGATGCGCCGCGCGTACTCGGCCAGCACCTCGCCCTCGGCGGTGGCCCGCACCCGCGCCCCGGACCGGTCGACCAACGTGGCGTGCAGCGACTTCTCCAGCTGTTGCACCTGCCCCGATACCGACGGCTGGCTCATGTAGAGCTTCTGAGCCGCCGCGGAGAAGCCACCGTACTCGAGCACCTGCAGAAAGATCCACAGGCGATGGAGGTTGAGCTGCATGATTCAACGCTAACGCCACGGCATTCTGTGGGTATCAGTAGGTGATGCAGGCCGACCGCCACTCGGTGTAGAAGTCCCAGACCTGCGGGGAGCACTCCGGCGGCCCGAACTGCGACGCCTTCGACCCGGAGTGCGGCAGGTGCGCGTACGCCCCCACACCCGGCCGGTTGACGTGCAGCATGCCGGCCTCGAACCGGCCGAGCGCCTCGAAGATCCGGGCCGGGTCCTGGGTGAACAGCGTGCCGGACATGCCGTAGCGCACGGAGTTGGAGATGCGCATGCCGTCGTCGAAACCATCGCACGGGATCACGGACAGGACCGGCCCGAAGACCTCCTCCTGGGCGATGGTGGCGTTCGGGGCGACGTCGCGCAGGATCGTCGGCTCCATGAAATAGCCGGGACCCGGTACCGCCCGTCCGCCGCACGCCAGCTTCGCGCCCTGCGCCTGCGCCCCCTCTACCGCGGCGACGCAAGCGGCCAGGCGTGCGGCGTCCACCACGGGGCACACGTCGGTGTCCGGTGCGGCGCCGGGCCCGACGCGCATCGCTGAGACCCGTTTGACGAGCCGTTCCAGGAGTGGCTGCTCGACCTCGCGGTCCACCACCACCCGGCTGGTCGCGCTGCAGCGCTGCCCTGCCTGCCCGAACGCGCCGTGCACGATCGCGTCGGTGGCGCGGTCCAGATCGGCGTCGGCGAGGACGATCACGGCGTTCTTCCCGCCGAGTTCGAGCTGGGTGCGCAGGAGCCGGTGTGCTCCGGCCTCCTGGATCGCCACTCCGACAGGCAGGGATCCGGTGAAGGAGACGCCGGCGACGTCCGGGTGCGCGACCAGTGCCTCGCCGGCCGGCTGGTCGCCCTGTACGAGGTTGAGCACTCCGCTGGGCAGGCCCGCGTCCTGGAACAGCTGGACGAGCAGCGCCGCGGTGTGCGGTGTGAGAGGGCTCGGCTTCAGTACGGCGGTGCAGCCGGAAAGCAGCGCGGGGGCGACCTTCCACATCGGGATCGCCAGCGGGAAATTCCACGGCGTGATCAGGCCGACGACCCCGATCGGCACGCGGAACGTGCACGCGAACGTGCGCGGTTCCTCCGCAGGTGTCGTGACGCCGTTGAGCCTGCGGGCCTCGCCGGCGGTGAAGTCCAGGACGGCCAGTGCCCGCTCCACCTCGCCGCGGGCCTCCGACGTGCGCTTGCCCTGCTCTCGGGTGATCGCGGCGGCGAAGTCCTCGCGATGTTCGGTGAGCAACTGCCACGCCCGGCGCAGGTAGGCGGCCCTGGCGATGGGCCCGAGGTCGCGCCACGCGGGCCCGGCCCGATGTGCCGCGGCGACCGCGGAATCGATGTCGACGCCGCCGGACTCGGCGAACTCCCCGATCACGTCGGCGGTGTCGGCGGGGTTGACGTTGCGCCGCCTGCGGCCGGTCTCGGGTACCACCCAGCGCCCGTCGACGTGGTTGCGCAGGTGATGGGCGGAAACAAGCGCGAAAGTGGGATTCGCCATGGGAATGCCTTTCAGGTGTGGGCTCACCGGTCGGCGAGCAGGTCCTCGGCGAGCCCGAACGACAGAGTCATGCCGGCACCCCCCAACCCGTTCACGACGGTGACGCCCGGCTCGGGGTACGCCACCAGGTCGACCCCGCCGTCGGGCAACGATGGGTAGACGCCGTGCCAGCGCTCGGCGATCTCGGGGCGGGGCAGCACGGCGAACGTCGCGAAGTAGTCGAGGATCGCCCGGTTCACGCTCTCGTGCTCGAACGGGTCGTGCGTCATGCGGTAGCTGTGGCTGTCGCCGATCGTGACCTGGCCGTCGGCCGTCTGCGAGACGAGGACGTGGACGCCCTGGGCGAGGTGCTCGGGCAGTTGGGCGGCGAACCTCTCGCGCAGCGGCGCCAGGCTCGCGCAGTGGGCGAACGACTTGTAGTGCAGCAGGGTCAGCCCGGCGCACAACGCGGGACCGAGCGCCCAACCGGCGGGTTGCCGCACCGTGCGCAGCATCTGCAGCTTGCAGCGCCGGATGCCGCTGGCGGCGTAGACCTCCGGGTAGAGGGTCTGGAACTCGTTGCCGCTGCAGACCACCACGCGCTCGGCCGACCAGTCCCCGGCGGTGGTCGACACGGTGGGCGGCGTGATGCCGCGGACCGCGGCCCCGTAGACCACCTCGACGCGGAACTCTCGGGCCAGCAGATCGGTGACGGCCGGGATCGCCTGCCGAGGGTCCACGTTGACCTCGGTCGGGCTCCACAACGCGCCGCGCAGCCCGTCGGTCCGCGCGGTGCCGCTGCGCTCGGCGACCTCGGCCGAGGTGATCATCCGGACGCCGTTCTCGACCGCGGCCGGGGTGGTGGCGAGGAACTCCTCGAGCACATCCTGCTCGTCGGCGTGCCGGGCCAGATGGAGCGAACCGCTCTCCGCGTACCAGGCATCGGTGCGCTTGAGCAGGTCCAGCCAGATCTCGCGGCCGCGCAGAGCCCGCGAATACACCTCGGCGGCCTGGCCGACCGGCCAGATCAGCCCGAAGTTACGGATCGAGGCGCCGACGGCGCGCTCGTCGCGTTCGAAGAGGGTGACGCGGTGGCCGCGGCGTGCCGCGGCGTAGGCGGAGGCGATCCCGACAATGCCGCCGCCGACCACCGCGACGTCCGTCCGTCGTGTCGTCATGCTTCGTTCCTTTCCGGGCGTGCGGGGTGGGACCAGTTCGGATCAGGCGGCGGCCGGGCGCGAGTTCCAGCGCGGCGCGAGGAGCACGGCGGCCACGAACGCGGCGCCGGCGAAGCCGTAGAACAGGGAGCCGGTGCCGAGGTAGCCCGGCAGCAGGCCGCCGAGGATCGCGCCGACCGAGCCGCAGCCGTTGACGAAGCCGGCCGAGGCCCCGGCGTGCTCGGACGTCCCGAAGTCGACGGCGCAGACGCAGGAGATCATCGCGTCGGCGGCGTACACGGTGAGCCCGATGAGTGCCAGCAGCACCACCATGAGCACGACATTGCCGGAGGCGGTCAGCGGCTCGAACAGCACGAGCACTGCGACCAGGCCGAGCAGGCTCAGCACCGCAGGCGGCACCCGGCGGGCGGAGAAGAGCTTGTCCGAGACCAGCCCGACGAGGATGGGAGCGGCCAGCCCCGCGGCCCCGAACGCGACCGGGATGACGACCGCCTCCAGCGGTCCTGCTTCGGGGATGTGCTCGACGACGATCACCGGCCCCCACAGCAGGATCGCGTAGCGGGCGGGCTTGAGCAGGAAGTACGCCACGCCGAGCGTGAGTACCATGCGGTCACGCGCGGCGGCCAGGAACGCCTCGCGGACCGATCGTGGAGCGTGCGGCCGCGCGTCGACGGCACCGGCGGTGGGCTCGCCGACGAACTCGTCGACGGGCGGCAGCCCGACGTCGGCGGGCCGGTTGCGCTGCAGCATCGCGACCAGCGCGAACACGACGACCACCACGGCGGCCCCGGCGAAGAACGCGGCCCGCCATGTCCCGAAGATCCCGTAGGCCACCCAGCCGACGAACGGTCCCGCGGCGAGAGCGCCGAAGGCGTAGTTGGTGCTCCACAGCCCCAGCACCCGGCCGCGCTCGCGCACGGCGAAGAACTGCGCCACGTTCTTGCAGAGCGAGGACCATCCCGTGGACTGGGCGAGACCCTGCACGATCATCAGCGGGGCGAAGAGCACCAGGGCGGTCACCACTCCGAGCAGCGCGGCGGCGACGGCCGACATGGCGAGTCCGCCGAGCACCACCACCCGCGGCCCGAAGCGATCGGCGAGCGTGCCCCACATGAACTGCCCGACGGCGTACGCCGCGAGATAGAGCGCGTCGAGGTTGCCGAGCATGGCCTTGGTCAGTGTCAGGTTGACCGCCGGGTCGTCGAGGATGCCGACCTTGGCCACCGAGAACGCCTGGCGGGTGAAGTAGAAACCCGCGTAGGCGATCCAGGTCACCACGAAGATCCGGACACGCCACCGCCGGTACAGCGGCGCGACGGCACTGTTCATGAGCCGCACCGACCTCTGAGCGTCCGCCCTGGTCATGGCGTCCCCCTCTCCGATCGACCGGCCAGGACCGGCGCCGGCGCGAGGTGGTTCAGCGCCACCCAGTAGGCGTCGAAATTCCGCAGCCGGTGCCCCTCGGGAAGTCCGTCGAGCGCGCGGTTGACCAGGAACGGCACCCGCTGCTCGGTGAGGCCGCCGTGTGAGCGCAGCGGCTCGTCGAGCTGGGAGACATCGTGGCGCGCGGGCTCGGTGCCCAGCGCCGTGTGGCGTTCGGCGATGAGGATCAGATCACCGACCCGGTCGGCGGGCAGTTCGAAGGCGGCGCAGGCGCTCTCGCGATCGAGGACCGTCTCGATCCCCTGCAACCGGGCGAACCGCGCCGCGACGGCGTCCCGATCGGCGCCCGCGGGCAGGTACACCGTGGCGAAGGAGCCAAGCGCGCCGTGGTGGGCGGTGTAGGGGTCGGTGATCGGCAGAATCACCCGGGCCGCATCGGCGCCGAGCCACCCGTCCAGGTGCGGCTGCAGGAAGACCACCCGCGGTTCGCCGTGCTCGTCGGACTTCGCGTTCATCCCATGGTCGGCCGTGATCACCAGGACGGCGCCCAGTGCGTCGATCTGCGCGAAGTAGCCGTCCATCATCGCGTAGAACGCGTTGGCGACCGGCGACCCCGGAGCGTGCTTGTGCTGGATGTAGTCGGTCAGCGACAGGTACATCAGGTCGGGCAGGTCACGCTCCAGGATGCGCACCCCGGCCGCGAGCACGAACTCGCTGAGCTCGGCGCTGTATACCGAGGGCTGGGATCGGCCGACGAGATCGAGCAGGCCGGTGATCCGGTTCTCGGCGAGCGTGGCGCTCTCGGCCAGCTCGGCGGAGAAGCAGATGCTCTGCCGCAACCCCGCCCCCAGCAGCCTGCGGAGTTTGTCCTTCGCGGTGATGACCGCGATCCAGTGGCCGGCCTCCTCGAACGCGGAGAAGATCGTCGGCGCCCGCAGGAACCGCGGGTCGTTCATCAACACTTCGGCATCGGTGGTGCTGTCGTAGAAGTAGTTGCCACAGATTCCGTGCACCGCGGGCGGTACCCCGGTGGCGATCGACATGTTGTTCGGATTGGTGAACGACGGCATCGCGCATTCCGCGTCGAGGCTGCCACCGCGCTCGATGAGCGAGGCCAGGTAGGGCATCCGACCTGCGGCGATGGCTTTCTCGTGATACTCGGGTTCGCTGCCGTCGATGCAGACCACGACGACCGGAGCAGCCGGTTGCCGGTACTGCCGTCCGTTGATCCGCAGGGCTTCCTGATCGTTGTGCACCGTTTTTTCATGACTGCTTGACATGCCTCCTGTCTAACCCTGAACGGCCCGTCCCGGAACGCCTCACCTCACGATGCCGGCCATAGCCGATCAGCAATAGATCCGTGGATCGGGTCCCGGACTCGTCGGCGGCACGGTGCGCCGGCTGGTCGGCAGGGCGAAGCGGCAGGAGCGCGGAACCCGCCGGCGGGCCAAGCGCGGACGGCTGTGGCGTGCGGTTCGACGCCGCCGACCCCGCCGGAATCTCCCTCCCGGCCGAACTGCTCACACGCCACGACGGCCGAACTCGCCGAGGCGGCAGGCACGATCAACGCCTACTCGCCACTGATCGGCTCCGTTCCCGGACGGCCGAGATGCTGCCGCTGAGCGCGGCCGCCGAAGCGCGCAAGCGGGTGGAGCGGGGGCAGCTGCACGGCGAGCGAGCGATCCTCGGTCCGCGGTGGCCTGTGGAGCACCGATGACAGCTGCCACGCACTCATTTCTTGATCGGCGCCTGCAGGCTCCAGACGCGTCCGTCAGGGTCGCGTACCTTCATCTCCTGCGTTCCGTAGTGGGTCTCCTCAAATGGCGTGACCACATCGATGGACGGGTCGGCACTGAACGCGTCGGCGTCCGTCACCCGCAGCACGACCTGGACCTCAGTCTTCTGGTCCTCGGGGATTTCGGCGAGCAGGAGGTAGGGGCCGTCGCCGTTGCGGAGCATCCCCGAGCCTTCCTCGGTCGCGAACTCGACGTTGTAGCCCAACGCCTGCAAGAACTTGGCCGCCTTTCCCCAGTTGTGGGTCTCGAGGTACACGCCTTCGATGCCCTCGGTGGTCATATCGGCCTTCCTTTCTGAGATTCCTGCTCGTGAACGGCGAGATACGTGCGCAACGCCTCGGCGACCAGGGCCGAGAGCGATGACTCGTTCTCGATGGCATGGTGCTTGACCTGCCGGATGAGGTCCACCGGCAAGTAGACGTTGAACTGCTTGACTTCTGCGCCCATGCATTCATGCTAGCATGCTAGCATTAATCGGATCAAGAGCGAAGCACCGAGAGCCGCGAGCCGAGGAAGGCGCCGGACGATGAAACGCCAATGGTGGACGCTGCTGGTGGTATGCGCCGCCACGTTCATGCTGCTGCTCGATGTCACGATCGTCGCGGTCGCGCTGCCGGACATCCAGCACTCGCTGGACGCGAGCTTCAGCGGCCTGCAATGGACGACGGACGCTTACGCGTTGAGCCTGGCGGCGCTCTTGCTCACTTCAGGCTCCCTGGCCGACCAGTACGGCAGGCGGCTTCTGTTCGTCATCGGACTGGCGATCTTCACGGTGGGATCGCTGCTGTGCGGCATCGCACAGGATCAGGTGATGCTGGTCGTGTCACGCGCGGCGCAGGGAGTCGGCGGCGCGATCCTGTTCGCCACCTCCCTGGCGCTGCTCGCCGGCACATTCCAAGGCAGACAGCGGGGCGTGGCCTTCGGCGTCTGGGGTTCCGTCGCGGGTGTCGCCACCGCGCTCGGCCCGGTGCTCGGCGGCGTGATCACCAGCGGGATCAGCTGGCGCGGTATCTTCCTGGTGAACCTGCCGATCGGCATCGCCGCGATCGCCATCACGCTTCGCCTGGTGGACGAGTCTCGTCCGCCGCGTGCCTCCCGGATCGACTGGCTGGGCGTCGTGCCGCTCACCGCTGGATTGTTCAGCCTGGTGTACGCCTTGATCAGGGCGAGCGAGACGGCATGGGGCGAGCAGGGTGTGCTGATCTGTTTCGGCCTGGCGGCGGTGTTCCTCGCGGCGTTCGTGGTGGTCGAGTCGCGGGTGTCCGAGCCGATGTTCGACCTGTCGCTGTTGCGGACCCCGACATTCCTCGGCGGCTCGATCGCGGCGTTCGCGATGAACGCCTCGTTATTCGCGATGTTCATCTACCTCGTGTTCTACCTACAGAACGATCTCGGTAACAGCGCGATGGGCACCGGTGTCCGACTTCTGGTCAGCTCCGGCTGCACGCTCATCGCCGCCATGGCGGCAGGCCGGTTGCTGAGCCGTGTCCCGACCCGGTGGCTGATCGGCCCGGGCCTGGTCGTGGTGGGCATCGGCCTCTTGCTCATGACGGGCGTGACCGCCGAGTCGGACTGGACCCATCTCATCCCAGGATTCATCGTCACGGGCATCGGCGCCGGAATGGTCAATCCGCCGCTGGCCTCGACCGCGGTCGGTGTCGTTCCGGTGCATCGCGCCGGAATGGCCTCCGGCGTGAACCAGACCTTCCGCCAGGTCGGCATCGCCGTGGGCATCGCCCTGTACGGCTCGATCTTCACCGCATCACTGCACGACGCACTGCGGGAGCGGCTCGCGAGCATCCCCGCGCTACGAGGACACACCGACCAGATCGCGGACGCCATCCGCATGGGTGTTCCCGGGCAAGCCATCGCCGCGGCCCCACCGGAGTTCCGCGGACAGGTGGACAGCGCGGTCCACGCCGGTTTCGCGACGGCACTGAACGACCTGCTGGTCGCCAGCGGCATCCTGGCGCTGGTAGGCGGCGTCTTGGCTTTCGTCCTCATCCGCAGCAAGGATTTCGTGGCACCCCAGGCCCCTGGCCGACCGGCCCGATCACAACCGCGGAACACCGAGGCATCACAATCGCGGTGACCGCGCGGCGGGCGCCCGGACTGCCCGTGCCGGGGAGGCGTCGCCTCCATCGAGGACGAGCGCTCGGTACCCCGGCTCGGCGGCCCGGCTCAGTGCTCCGGCCCGGGGCCCGGCCGCCGACCGCCGACCGCCGGCCGCCGGTCGGCGGCCGGCGGTGCCGGTCAGCGTTGAGCCGACCTCTTCCGGCGGCCTGTTCCGAGCCCGCCGTACGGCGACGGAAGGTCCACCGAGCCGGATGTTCCACCAGGGCGCCGGGTGCTTCACCAGGACACGGGCCCCGCGCCGAGCGTCAGTCCGGCGCCCAGTACTTCTCCATGAGCTTCTCCAACTGCCGCACCACCGGGTTCCAGCTGCCGGGCAGCGTGTAGCGGCTGACCCGGTGACCTCGATAGGCGATGGTGTACTTGAGGAAGTCGGCTCCCTGCGGCGGCGCCTCGGAGTGTCCCAGGCGCAGGTGCTTCAGGTTGCCGCGCAGCGCGCTCGTCTCCCTCTTGGTCAGGCACTTGTCCACGGTCGGGCCCGTCCGGCGGCTCAGCCGGACGCATCCGTTGGTGTAGGCGATCACGCGGTCGTCGAGCCCCGCGAAACCGCCCTGTTTGCGGAGCTCGACCAGGACCTTCTTCTTTACGGCTATCGCCTGCTTCTTCACGGCCACCGCCTGCGCCGGCTGTACCAAGGTCGCGCTCGGAACCAGCAGGAGCACTGACAGCAGGAGGATCCGCCAGATTCTCTTCATGTCCTCTTGACGTAACGGATCGGCGAACGGCTCACTTTCCCGCCGAATTCCCGGTGCGAGTGCTCAAGGGGCGGGGGGTCGAAACCCGATGGTCGGCGCGGTGCAGGATCTCTGCGGCGTCGTGGACCGGCGCGCAGAAAAAACGAAACCGTTTAGTTTATAGTGGCCTGACCCGCCCTCCTAGCGAAGAGCGCCCATGACCGACCCATCCGCCGGCGACCGTGACGAGTTCGGCATTCCGATCATCGTCACCCCGATGAGCGCCTCCGAGCGCAAGCACAAGGCGATCAGCGACGCCGCCATCGCCGAGTTCGTGACCGAGGGCTACGCCGGTGCGTCGGTGGACGCGATCGCCTCCCGGGCGGGAGTGTCCAAGCCCACGATCTATAGTCACTTCGGCAACAAGGAACGGCTCTTCCTGGCCGTGATCGGCCGATACCTGCGCAGCTCCCACACCGATCTCGGCCCGATCGCCGCACGCATCACCGAGGCGTCGGACCTCCGCGCCGCGCTGATCGACTACACCGGGACATGGGCGCGTATCGTGCTGCGCGACGACATCATGACGCTGCGTCGCCTGGTGATCGGCGAGGTCCACCGCTTTCCCCAGCTCGGAGAGGTGTGGGCGCAGACCGACGCCGTCAACGACGAGGCTCTCACGGCGGCGCTCGGCGAGCTGCACGCGCGGGGCGCGGTGCGGGTGCCCCAGCCGCGGCACGCGGTCCGGCAGCTGATCGCGATGACGATCGGTGCGGCGCAGCTCGTCAGGACCTTTCGGCCCGCCTACGAGTTCGCCGAAGGCGAGCTGGACGACATGATCTCTTCTGGTGTGGACGTCTTCCTCTCCCACTACGCCACACGGGCATAGGGTGCCGCCTCGCGGCGTAGCCGTGACGCGGCGATGGGGGAGGAATCGGATGCCTGGGATGGTCTCGTGACCGAGACGCCGGCCACCGGCTATGACGGCCTGTCCTCCCGCCTCGTCCCGGAGGCCGAGCTGCGGAGGTTCCTGCTGGACTGCTTCGGGATCGCCGGGCGCGAGCTGTTCCTCGGCCATGCCGACCGGGTCGCCGAGGATCTGCTGGACGTCCCGCAGGACACGGTGTTCGCCGCGTTCTGCACCTACCGGCAGGCCGGTGGCCACTTCGCGATGAGCTTCGAGGTCGGCGTCGAAGGACGTCTCGCCGCCCGGGTGGGCCGCCGGGAGTTCGCCGAGCGGTTCGCCGCGCGCTTCGACGCGTACGTGTTGTACGGCGAGGCCGGACCGCCGGGACTGTGGACGGTGATTCTGGCCGATGGCAGCCGTCTCCGTGCGGCGATGGAAGAGGAAGACGACCGGTCCGTGCTCTACGCGACCACGGCGCCGGTGCCGGGCCTGCCCGAGGTCCGTGTGGACGGGGGCCTCTGGCGGATCCGGTGAGTTCCGGGACATCGGAGGCCGTTTCGCCCGTCGGGCAGGTGGGGTCGTGGACGAGCCGCCGAGTGTCGTATGGGCGCCGGTGGGTCCTCGAAGGCGGGTGGCCACCCGGCGGTCGAAGGACGCCGGGTGGCCGCGTTCACCTGGTGGGCGAGGCCGGGTCAGGACTACCGGCCGGAGCCGTCGGCGCCCATGTGGCCGCCTCGCGGTCCGCCCCCGAGCAGTCCCGCACGCTGTGCCTTGAGAACGGCGTCGGCCTCGGCCTGGGTGAGGAGGCCGGCGGAGACGGCCGCCGTGAGCCGCTGGCTCACGGCGGTCTCGACTTCGGCGGCACGTTGTTGACGCAGCGTGTTCAGGGCCGCCGCCCGGCCCTGCGCCATCGGCAGCCGCATCGCCGTGCTCAGGGGTAGGTTTGGCGGTCGTGGACGGGATAATCGGAACAATCGCCACCGCGGCCGGGATGTTCGCCGGCACCAACATCGACGACATCATCGTGCTCACGGTGCTGTTCCTGTCGTCGCGGGCCAGTGGTGCTCCCAGGGCGTGGCAGATCTGGGCCGGCCAGTACGCCGGGATCGGAGTGCTGGTGGCGGCGTCGGTGGTCGCGGCGCTCGGCCTGAGGATCGTCCCCGATGACCGGGTCGGCCTGCTCGGTCTGGTCCCGTTCGCGCTCGGGGTCCGCGGTCTGGTCTCGGCGATCCGCGCTCGCGGCAGTGGCCAGGACGCCTCACCGGCCGTCGCCTCCGGTCCGATCGCCGTGGCCGGTGTGACGATCGCCAACGGGGCCGACAATATTTCGGTCTACACGCCGGTGTTGCGCACGATCGGTACCGGGGCCACCGCGGTGACGATCGCGGTGTTCGTCGCCGGGGTGGCCCTGTGGTGTCTGGCCGGCTCCTGGCTCGGCTCCCACAGGAGGATCATCGAGATCGTCGAGCGTTACGGACAGTGGATCGTCCCGGCGGTGTTCATGGCGATCGGCGGGCTCATCGTCATCGGGTCCGGTGTCCTCGTCAAGATCTTCTGACCTGGGGCGTCGCCGGGAGGAGACATGTCACCGGCCCCGAACGCCGGTGCTCATGCGCCGTTCGCCCGCCCATGCCTGACAGGCCCAGCGTCCTGTCCGCGTCCACGATGCCGTCTACTCTGTCCGCGTCCACGATGCCGGACGCTCCCGGACGGCCGCCGACCGACCGGCCCGCCCACCTGGCCGGCGACCGCGTCGAGCAGGGCGGCGAGCTTGACGGCGGGATGTCCCGGCCGCAGCGGCTAGCCCTCGGTCTTACGGGCTATCCCCGCCACGGTCCACATCTTCTCCGGGCGTTGCGCGGCGAACGCGTTGTCAGGACGCCACTGGCGGATGTAGACCAGGCCGGGGTCGACGAGTTCCATCCCGTCGAAGAAGCGCAGCACCTGGTTGCGCGTGCGCGAGGCGTCCTCGCTGCGGCCCAGGACCTCGCGGTAGATGTCGACGAGGGGTCCCGCCGCCTCGGGGCGCGTGTCGAAGACGGCGTGGGCGATGACGAGGTGGCTGCCGGCCGCCACCGAGTCGCGCAGCAGGGACACGCTCTTGAACGGGTCGTCCTCGTCGGGGATGAACTGCAGGGCAGAGGCGATCAGGATGGCCACCGGTCGCTCGAGGTCGATGAGCCGCCGCAGTCCGGGGTCGGCGAGCAGCTCGTCGGGGTGGAGCAGGTCGCCCCTGACGGCGCCTGTGCGGGGGTCGGTGGCGAGCAGGGCCAGGGCGTGGGAGAAGACGAGCGGATCGTCGGTGACGTAGACCACGCGAGCGGCGGGATCGAGGGACTGGGCGACCTGGTGGACGTTGTGCCGGCTGGGAAGTCCCGTGCCGATGGCGATGAACTGGGTGACGCCCCGCTCGATGAGATGGCGCACCGCCCGGCCGAGGAAGGCCTGCACCTCCCTCGCCATCGTCCTGATCTCCGGGGCGATGGCGAGCACCGCCTCGGCGGCCCTGCGGTCGGCCGCGAAGTTGTCCTTGCCGCCGAGGAAATAGTCGTTCATCCGGGCGACGTTCGGCACGCTCGTGTCCAGGCCTGCCGGTGGCCGCCGGGCCGCGTCGCTCATGCGTCATCTCCTTGGTTGCCTGTGACACTAAAGAACCGTGGCGACCATGGGTAGATGTCAAACCGCGGACAATGCGGGAAATGCGGCGATTCTTTCGTGTGCCGGACTACTCCTTGCGGCCGACTCCACCGACGACCCACACCGAATCGGGCCGGTGGAGCACGGCCCCGTCGGGTCGCCACTGGGGGACGTAGACGACTCCGGGCTCGACGAGTGTGAGCCCGTCGAAGAAACGCCCGACCTCGGCGCGGGTGCGCAGGTTCTCGCGGCGGGGACCGGTGACCGAGCCCCCGTCCTGGTAGAGGGCGGTGAGTTTCGCGGTCGTCTCCGGTCGCAGGTCGGAGACCGCATGGGAGACGGCCATGTAGCTGCCCGGAGCGATGGCCTTGTGGAGCTCGGTGGTGATCTGCGTGGCCAGGACGTCATCGGTGACGTCCTGCAGCATCGAGAAGAGAAGGATCGCCACGGGCTGGTCGAGGTCGATCATGCCGGTGCGGCGGAGGCGGGAGAGCAACCCTTCCGGGTCGCGCGCGTCCGCCTCGACGACCGTGGTCAGGCGGTCGTCCTGGAGTAGAGCCTGAGCGTGGACGACGACCATCGGATCGTTGTCGACGTACACCACCCGCGCGTCGGGCGCGACGGCGTGAGCGATCTCGTGCACGTTACCCTGGGTCGGCAGGCCGCAGCCGATGTCGACGAACTGCCGGATGCCGGCGTCGGCGAGGAATCGGACCGCCCGGCCCAGGAATCGGCGGCCCTCCCTGGACATCGCGGGCAGTTCCGGCGCGATGGCGATCGCCGCCTGAGCGGCCGCGCGGTCGGCCGCGAAGTTGTTCTTGCCGCCGAGGAAGTAGTCGGCTATCCGTCCCGCGTTGGGGACGGTGGGGTCGAACGTGAGACGTTCGGTCTTCGACGGCACCATGACGTCCTCCATCCGGCCGGTGCAGGCTTTAGCGGACAATATCCATCCTCTGTGGAGCATGAGACATATTCGCGCGAAACACCGATTTAGTGCCGGTTGAGGGATCCGTCAGAGGCATGCCTCCAGATGGCGCGCCGCCCTGGAGGGGCCGGGAGGAAGGATGAAGGCCGCCCACACGGCCTTGCCGTGGCTTTCCAGGGGCGCCCAGCCCCACATCTCGCTGATCCCTTGGACGAGGTGCAGCCCCCGGCCGCTCTCCGCCTCGTAGTCGGGCTCGCGCAGGCTCGGACCCTGGTCGCTGGGATCGGTGACCGCGCACAGCACCGAGCGGCCGGTGTGACAGAGGATGACCCTGACATCCTGCGCGGGCCGGACGTCGCCTCCACCCCGCATGCCATGGCGTACGGCGTTGGTCACCAGTTCGGAGACGACCAGGCCGGTGTCGTCGACCAGCGGGGCCAACTCCCAGGCGCATAGCGAGGCGGTGACGAAGCGGCGGGCGGTCCTTGCCGCGCAGGGGTCGTGGCGCAGGCTCCGCACCGCCATCTGGAGGTGGTCGACGTGGGTTTCGCCGTCCGCCCACGGTGGCAGCCCACTCGGCGGCAGCACGTGATCGAGCATTGACAACCATCGTTCCCACCCGCCGATCTCCGTTCGGAGGGGGGTGGCTCGGGCTTGATGTCCTTGATGACCAGTCATCGGTGACCTTGGGGAGGCGGGTGATCGTGTGGCGAGGGCGATCCGTCTAAATATCTTGCCCGTGGCGATGTGCATAAGCAAGTACAGATGCACGTGCATCTGCACAAAGCTCTATGCTGGGATGATGTTCCCTCCCTGATTCGGTGAGAGGCGAGGATGAATCAGCTGCATAACGGCATGTCGGCGGCACTGCTGGACGGGATCGTCTGGCGCAAGAGTCACTTCAGTAATCCCAGCGGCAACTGCGTCGAACTGGCCGCCCTGCCGGGCGGGGAGGTCGCGATCCGCAACTCGCGGGACCCGGAGGGGCCCGCTCTGATCTACACCCGCCGCGAGCTCGACGCCTTCGTCCGGGGCGTGAAGGGCGGCGACTTCGACGATTTGATCATTTAATGATCACGATTGATTGAAGAATAAAGTTCTATGTGGCCGGGAAGATATGACCGGAGTACCGTGAAGGCTCGCGACAGCCACAAAGGGTGGACGGGGGCTCGCGTTCCGCGCTCGAAGGAATGTAGATGATCACACCTCACGCCGAAGGTGAGCCGGTCCGCCCGATCCCCATGGCTCTGCCGCGCGGAAGTTCGACGGTGTTGAGGATCGTTCTGGGTGCCCAACTCCGCCGGCTTCGCGAGCAGCGCCACATCACCCTTGAGGAGGCGGGGCACGCCATCCGTGCCTCGCACTCGAAGATCAGCCGTATGGAGCTCGGCAGGGTCAGCTTCCGGGTCCGGGACGTGGCCGACCTGCTCACGTTGTACGGCGTGACGGACGAGGGCGACCGGCAGGCGACGCTGGCTCTCGTCGAGCGGGCCAATGTCACCGGGTGGTGGCACAACTACAACGACATCCTGCCCAGCTGGTTCGAGACGTATGTCGGCCTGGAGGAGTCGGCCACCGGCATCCGCAACTACGAGGTCCAGTTCGTGCCCGGCCTGCTGCAGAGTGAGGGCTACGCGCGAGCCGTCATCCGGCTGGGATTCCCGGCCGCCTCGGAGGAGGAGCTGGAGCGGCGCGTAAGGCTGCGCATGGCGCGCCAGCGGCTCCTGCACGGGCAGGAGCCGCCCCACCTGTGGGCGGTGCTGGACGAGGCGGTGCTGCGCCGCCCACTCGGCGGGGCCGAGGTGATGCGCGACCAGATCGACCACATCCTCCGGGCGCTCGAACTCCCCAACGTGACCGTCCAGATCGTGCCCTTCAGCGTCGGCGGTCACGCCGCGGCCGGCGGCCCCTTCAGCATCCTGCGTTTCTCCCAGCCGGACCTGCCCGACGTGGTCTACATGGAGCAGCTCACCAGCGCGGTGTATCTCGAGAAGCGCGACGACGTGGACCGCTACCTCGAGGTGATGGAACGCCTGTGCATCGAGGCCGAGCCCGCCTCGCGCACCCGGGAGATCCTCACGCGGATCCGCGAGGAGCTGCGAGACAGGCCGTGACACGGCCGGGAACACCTCCGGGGCCCCGGGAACCCCGGGAACCCCGGGAACCCCGGGAACACGGCCGGACCGGCAACCGTCCGGGCCTGCCGTACGAAGACAAGTGAATGAGATGTCTCGTAACCGGAGCGACGGGATACATCGGGGGGCGGCTCGTGCCCGAGTTGCTCGCCGCCGGACACGACGTGCGGTGCATGGCGCGTTCGGCGGGTCGTCTGCGCGACCAGCCGTGGGCGGCCGGTGTGGAGATCGCCGAGGCCGACGCGGCCGACGCCGTCCAGACGGAGAAGGCCCTCGACGGCGTCGAGGTGGCCTATTACCTCATTCACACGATGGGCGGGGGAGCCGACTTCGCCGAGGCCGATCGCCGTGCGGCCACCACGTTCGCCGCCGCGGCCGAGCGGGCGGGGGTGCGTCGCATCGTCTATCTCGGCGGCCTCGCGCCCGACGACGAGCTCTCGCCCCACATGCGCTCCCGCGTCGAGGTGGGGGAGATCTTCCTGGGGTCCCGGGTGCCGGCCGTGGCGCTGCGGGCGGCCGTCATCATCGGGTCGGGCTCGGTCTCCTTCGAGATGCTGCGCTACCTCACCGAGCGGTTGCCGGTGATGACGACGCCGCGCTGGGTGCGCACCAGGACGCAGCCCATCGCGATCCGCGACGTCCTGCGCTACCTCGTGGACTGGGCGGTCATCGAGGGGGAGGTCAACCGCTCCTTCGACATCGGCGGCCCGGACGTGCTGACCTACGCCGACATGATGGGCGTCTACGCCGAGGTCGCCGGGCTGCCCCGCCGCGTGATCATTCCGGTTCCGATGCTCAGCCCGGGCCTGTCGAGCCACTGGGTGGGGCTGGTCACCCCCGTTCCCGCCGGCATCGCCCGCCCGCTGGTGGAGTCGCTGCGCAACGAGGCCGTCTGCCGCGAGCATGACATAGCCGACCACGTGCCCGACCCGGCCGAGGGCCTGATCGGGTTCCGGGAGGCCGTCGCGCTGGCCCTGCAACGGATCAAGGAGGCGAAGGTCGTCACGCGCTGGTCCTCGGCCTCGACGCCGGGCGCGCCGAGCGACCCGCTGCCCACCGACCCCGACTGGGCCGGCGGCAGCCTCTACGTCGACAGGCGTACCTATCGCGTCGGGGCGTCCCCGCAGGCCCTCTGGGCGGTGATCGAGTCGATCGGCGGGGAGAGGGGCTGGTATTCCCTGCCGGTCGCCTGGCGCGCCCGGGGCTTCCTCGACCGTCTCGTCGGAGGTGTGGGGCTGCGGCGCGGCCGGCGCGACCCGCTGCGGCTGCGGGTGGGCGACTCGGTCGACTTCTGGCGGGTCGAGGAGGTCGAGCCGGGTCACCTGCTCCGGCTGCGGGCGGAGATGCGCCTACCCGGCCTGGCGTGGCTGGAGCTGACCGTGCGCCGCCACCGGGGGCGCACGATCTACGACCAGCGTGCCATCTTCCATCCTCGGGGGCTGGCCGGTCACCTCTACTGGTGGTCGATCTCGCCCTTCCACCGCCTGATCTTCGGACGGATGCCGCGCAACGTGGCGACGGCCGCCATACGCGCGGACGTGCCTCTTCCCTCTCCCTCCGGCATCTCCCCGGCACGCGAGGCCTTCGATGTCGTTGACCCGTCCGCCCCGCATGGGCACGATCCAAGGGACAGCGTTTCCACCTGATCACGGAGGTGTCGCACGATGACCAAGGTGCTGATCGTCACCGGTGACGCGGCCGAGGACCTTGAGGTCCTCTACCCCTACCAGCGCCTGCTGGAGGAGGGCTACGAGGCGCACATCGCCGCGCCGAGCGCCAAGAAGCTCCAGTTCGTCGTGCACGACTTCGTCGAGGGCTTCGACACCTACACCGAGAAGCCCGGCCACGCCTGGCCGGCCGACGTGGCCTTCGCCGAGGTGAACCCGCAGGAGTACGCGGCGCTGGTGGTCCCCGGCGGGCGGGCGCCCGAGTACATCCGCGCCGACGCCGACCTCAAGCGGATCGTCAGGCACTTCGCCGACGCGGGCAAGCCGATCGCCGCTCTCTGCCACGGCCCGCTCGTGCTGGCCGCCGCCGGAGTGCTGCGGGGCCGCTCCAGCAGCGCCTACCCCGCCTGCGCGCCCGACGTCGAGGCAGCCGGAGGCACCTGGGTGGACAGCCCGGCGCACATCGACCAGAACCTCGTGACCGGCCGGGCGTGGCCGGACCATCCGGCGTGGATGCGCGAGTTCCTGAAGATCCTCAAGGTGGAGGCCCCGCTCTGAGCACGGCCGAGGCCCGCCGCTGAGAGGGACGGCCCGAGCTCGCCCGCCCCGGTGCCCGGGACGCGCTCACCGGCCGGAGTCCACACGCTCCTCGTAGGCGTCGCGGGCGTCCAGGAGCTGGGACAGATGCCTGTCCCCCCAGGTCCGGCAGGCGTCGACCAGGTCGAGCAGGCTGCGGCCGAGGGGGGTCAGCTCATACTCGACGCGCGGCGGGATCTCCGGGTAGGCGGTACGGGTGATCATCCCGTCCCGCTCGAGGGCCCGGAGGGTCTCGGTGAGCACCTTCGGTGTGACGTGGCGCAGCGGCACGAGGAGCTCCGAGAAGCGCCGGGGGCCGTCTTCGAGACAGAGGACGACCAGGGCGGTCCACTTGTCGCCGATCCGGATGGGCGTGACGTTGGACGGGCATGCCGGGTCGAACATCTCGGGATCGAGTGGCTTCCTCATTGTCCGAACGGTAGTCAGGCACCGGTGGGCGGGCAAGTCTCCCGGGACGCCGGCTTCTCGGCGCCCGTCTCCTCGCGCGGAGATCCGGCCCTCACGACGGTACGAGGGCGTTGATGACGTCCTCGTGGCTGACCCCCTTGTGGGCCAGATGGCCGGCCGTGGCGAGCTCGGCGAGGCCGTGGGCGGTGGACAGCAGGGCCATCACCCCGGCCTTGGGCACGGCCTGGCCGGCGGTCTCCAGATCGAGTGCGGCCACCACCTCGTCGATCGCCTTCTCCAGCTCCGGATGGTGGCCGATGTGGAACTCCGAGGCGAACACGAGCCGGTATTCGTTGCGGTGCTCCATGGCGTAGCCGACATAGCTGGTGTAGAAGGCCCGCAGCCGCTCCCGGCGGCCGCTCTTCTCCAGGACCGCTCCGGCGACGTGCGCGCTGAGGTCGACGATGATCCGGACGGCGAGGGCGGCGAGCAATGCGGTCTTGTCGGCGAAATGGCGGTAGGGGGCCATCCGCGACAGGCCTGTCAGATCGCCGACCGCCCGCAGCGTCACGGCGTCGAGGCCCTCTTCGCGCAGCAGGCTCAGCGCGCTGTCGAGCAGCCGGGTCCTGGTGTCGTCCACCATGTCGCTCACCTTCTCACACCCCATGATGTTGACAACGTCAACAGGAAGCGCTGACACTGTCAACGTGATGTCGGCGACGTCAGCGGGAGGGTTATGAAGATCATGCTGAACGGCGTCCCCGTAGAGGTGGACGCCGATCGGGACGATGCGACCGTGGACGTCCTGCGTGACCGGCTCGGCCTCACCGGGGCCAAGGCGGCCTGCCGTACCGGGGCCTGCGGCGCGTGCACGGTCATGGTGGACCGGACGCCGCAGGTGAGCTGCCTGCTGCCGGCCGTGGCGGCGGAGGGGCGGGAGATCACCACCGCCGAAGGCCTGGACCATCCCGTCCAGCGGGCCTTCGCGGTCCACGACGGCCTGCAGTGCGGTTACTGCACGCCGGGATTCGTGGTGGAGGCCGCCGCGTTCGTGGACCTGTGGCGCGGCGAGCACGGCGACGTCACGCCGCCGCGCGAGCAGATCGCCGCGGCCATGGCCGGTCACCTGTGCCGCTGCGGGGCCTACGAAGGGATATACGCGGCGATCGAGGCCGCCTGCCGGGGAGAGCACGACGCCGGCGCAGGGACGCCCGCGCGGGTGGAGGCGATGGACAAGGTCACCGGCCGTGCCCGATACACCACCGACGTCCACCTGGACGGCCAGCTCGAAGGCGTGATCATCCGTTCCGCGAAAGCGCACGCCCGGGTCGTCGAGGTGAAGGTGGACGGCGCGCACGTGGTCGACCTCCTCCCGCCCGACCGGGTCGTCCGCTACGCCGGCCAGCCCGTCGCCGCCGTCGCCGCGCCCACCCGCCGTCAGGCGCTGGCCATCGCGGAAGGCGCGCGGATCGGCTACGACCCGTTGCCCGCCGCGCTCGACGACACGCCCGACGCCCCGCCCGTCTACGACGAGCGGAGCAGGAAGCACGCCCCCACCTCCAGCGAGGGAATGGACCTGCCCGGCGGCTGGAACGGCAACGTCAAAGGCCCCTTCACCATGGCCGGCTGGCGCAGCCGTACCGCGCTGAACCGCATCGAGGCCGCGCGGCGCCGCGCCGACCCCTACCTGGTGACCGGGACCTTCACCACCGCGGTGCAGGTCCACACGCCACTGGAGCCGCACGCGTGCGTGGCTCGCTGGGACGGCCCGGACGAACTCCACCTGCACCTGTCCACCCAGACGGTGGGCCTGGTCGCCGAGCAGGTCGCCAAGCGCTGGAACCTCGCCGTCGACCGGGTCCACGTGATCACCGAGCACGTCGGCGGCGGGTTCGGGGCCAAGGCCGGGGTCACCGTGGAGACGATCGCCGCGGTCGAGCTCGCGCGGGTCTGCGGCGCACCGGTTCGCGTGGTGCTGAGCCGCGCCGAGGAGCTCACCGCCGCGGGCAACCGGCCCGGGACCCGGATCGGGCTCGCGCTGCTCACCGACGGCGGGGGCGACCTCACCGCCCTCGCCGTGGACGCCCGGGGCCGCGGAGGGGTGGCCGTCGGATCGGCCGTCGCGGTGTTCGCCCGCCTCATGTACGGCACGGCGCCCCGGATGCTGCGGGACTTCGACGTCGTCACCAACGAGCCGCCCGGCACACCGTTCCGCGGGCCGGGAGCGCCCCCCATGCTCTGGGCCCTGGAACAGGCCGTGGACGAGGCGGCCCACCGCCTGGGCGAGGACCCGATCGCGCTGCGCCGCCGATGGGACGGCAACCGCAAGCGCCGCGCGCTCTACGACCGGGCGGCCGGCCTGCCGACATGGCTCGGCAGACCGTCGACCGGCTCGCAGACCGGCAGGTTCCGCCGGGGCGTCGGGGTGGCCGCCGCCAACTGGGCCTACATGCTCGACCCGGCCACCGAGGTGGAGCTCGAAGTCCAGGGGGACGTGGTCGTCGCCCGCACGACGGCTCAGGACATCGGGACCGGCACCCGCAGCGTCATCGCCGAGGTCCTGGGCGAGGAGCTGAACCTGCCCGCCGAGCGGATCCGCGTGGAGATCGGCAGGACCGGCACCGTGCACGGCCCGCCCTCCATCGGCAGCCGCACCACGACCTCGGTCGCGCCCGCCGCCCGGGACGCCGCACGGCGCCTGCGGGAGCGGGGGATCGCCGACGGCCGCAAAGTCGTCGGCAGGCGCCGCGGCGACCGGCGCGGCTATCTCACCCCCGTCGCGGTGGCCGGCATGGCGCTGGGCCGCGGGTTCAGCGGTGCCGTGCACGTCACCGAGGTCGAGGTCGACACCCGCTTGGGCGTGATCAGGCCGCTTCGGGTGTGGGCCGGGATCGCGGTCGGCCATATCTACACCGAGCGGCTGGCACGCAGCCAGTGCGAGGGAGGCATCGTCCAGGGCGTCGGCTACGCGCTGTACGAGGAACGCCACGTCGACCCGGTGACGGGGACGGTGCTGACCGCGAACCTGGAGGACTACCGGATTCCCGGGATCGGGGACACCCCGGAGATGACCGTCCACTTCCATCAGGACGGCTGGGACCACGTCAACGGCGGCGGCGTCGGACTGGGCGAGGTCTCCACGATCGGGGTGGCGGCCTCGCTGGGCAACGCCGTCCACAACGCCACCGGCTGGCGCCCCCGCGACCTGCCCATCCGGCCGGACCGGCTTCTCGAAGGGATGCGACGTTGACCGTTCTCACCGCCACCGGCGGGTGCCACCGCGATCCGGTCACCCGGCTTCTCGAAGGGACCGGACGTTGACCGCACTCACCGACATCGGCGAGGCCGTCCGGCGCGCGGGCGAACTCCGCGCCGGCGGCACCGACCTGATGACCCGCCGCGCGGCCGGGCCGTACGTGGACCTGCACGGGCTCCCCGGCATGTCCGGCCTCACCTGGCGGCCGGACGGCTCCGCCCGGATCGGCGCGCTGACCACGGTCGCGGAGCTGGCCGGCGACGCGCGGCTGCGCGCCGCCCACCCCTCCCTCGCACTGACGGCGGCGGCTCTGGCCACCCCCCAGATCCGGGCGGTGGCCACCGTCGGAGGAAACCTGCTCCAGCGCAACCGCTGCTGGTACTACCGGAACCCGTCCTTCTCCTGTCATCAGGACGGCGGCGACTCCTGTCCGGCCCGCGCGGGGCTCACCCTCTACTCAGCGGTGATCGAGACCGGTCCGTGCGTGGCCCCGCACCCGTCGTCGCTGGCGATGGCCCTGCTCGGCTGCCAGGCATCCGTCGAGGTGCACGGCCGGAGCCCGTTGCCGGTCGGTGAGCTGTACGGCGACGGCTCCGATCCGACCCGTGACCACCTGCTGGGGCCCGGCGAGATCCTCGTCGGGATCGACCTGCCGCCACCCGTGCCCGGTGAGCGGGCCGCCTACCACCGCGCCACCGGCAGGTCCGAGGCCGAATGGCCCCTGGTGGAGGCGGTGGCGCGGCTGGTCTCGGAGAACGGCGGCATCACCTTCGCCAGGGTGGCCGTGGGCGGCGTCGCCCGTACCCCGTTGCGCCTGCCCGAGGTCGAGGAGGCGCTCCTCGCCGGTGAGCCCCTCGACCGCGCGGCCGCTCTGGCCGCCGCCCGGTGCGCTCCGGCCGCCGGGAACGGCTACAAGGTCACGCTGCTCACCGGGACGGTCCTGGAAGTGCTGGAGCGCGCCGCGGAGGTCGCCGGGAGCGTGCCGGCAGGCTGAGACGATCACCGATGCGGACGGCGCGGGGTCGCCGAGACCAGGCCGGTCTCGTAGGCGGCGATGACGAGCTGGGCGCGGTCACGGGCGCCGAGCTTGCCGAGCAACCGGCCGACGTGCGTCTTCACCGTCGCGAGGCTGAGATGCAGGTGATCGGCGATCTCGGAGTTGGACAGCCCGCGGGCGATGAGGACGAGCACGTCACGCTCCCGGCCGGTGACACCGCCGAGGTCGCCCACGAGCGGCCGGACCGGTTCGGGGCGTCGGGCGAACTCGGTGATGAGGCGGCGCGTCACCGTGGGAGCGAGCAGTCCCTCACCGGCGGCGATGACGCGGATCGCCGCCAGCAGTTCGACCGGTGGGGTGTCCTTGAGCAGGAAACCGCCGGCTCCCGCGCGCAGCGCCGCGTACACGTACTCATCCAGGTCGAACGTGGTGAGCATGAGGACACGCACGTCCGCGATGCCGTCCGGGCCGCAGATGCGCCGCGTCGCCTCGATGCCGTCCATCTCCGGCATGCGCACGTCCATGAGCACCACGTCCGGGCGCTCGCTGCGGGCCAGGTCGACGGCCTCGACGCCGGTTCCGGCCTCGCCGACCGCCGTCAGGTCGGGCGCGGTGTCCACCAGGATGCGGAAGCTGCCGCGCAGCAGGGCCTGGTCGTCGGCGACCAGCACGCGGATCACGCCGGCCTCCCCGTTCCGCCGTACGGCAGCCGCGCCGACACCCCGAACCCGCCCTCCGGCCGCCGCCCGGCCGAGAAGGTCCCGCCGTACATGACGGCCCTCTCCCGCATACCGAGCAGACCGTGTCCCGGCTGTCCCGGCAGGACCCGGTGGCCCGGCCCGTCGTCGGTCACCTCGACCCGCACCTCCTCGCCGTCCGCCTCCACCACCACCCGGCACCGCGCCGGGGCGGCGTGCCTGACCACGTTGGTCAGCGCCTCCTGGACGATTCGGTAGACCGACAGCTCGACGCCCTCCGGCAGCGTGGCCGCGGTGATGTCCAGGTCGGTCCGGACTCCGGCCATCGCCGCCCGGTCGGCGAGGACGGGCAGATCGGCGAGTCCGGGCGCGGGGCGAAGTCCGCCGGTCGTGTCCGAGGCGGTGCCGGCGTCGGTGCCGGTGCCGGTGCGCATCACTCCCAGCAGGTGGCGCATCTCGGTGAGCGTCCCCCGGCTGGTGGCCTCGATGACGCGCAGTGCGTCCCTGGCCTCCTCCGGCCGGGCCTCGGCGACGTGATTGGCGATCCCCGCCTTGACCGCGATGAGGCTCATGCTGTGGGCGACGACGTCGTGGAGCTCGCGTGCGATGCGCAGACGCTCCTCGGTGACCGCCCGGCCGGCGAGCTGTTCCGCCGAGCGCGCCGCGTATGCGCGCCGCTCCCGCACGGCGCGGCCGACCGTCCAGGTGAGGCCCAGCAGGGCCGCGCCGCCCAGGAGGAGACCGAGAAGGCGGGTCCACCAGACAGGGGTGGGACCGCCCGCCATCGACAGCACCAGGAGGGCGGACGCGCTGCACACGCCGAGCGCGACCGTGGGCTCCCAGCGCCGCCTGGGCTGGGTGAGTGCCACGAGGTAGAGCACGAAGGCCGCGCCGACGAACCCGTCGTACACCAGGTCGAGGAGCACCGACAGCAGCGACGCCCCGAGGGCGACGGCGAAGGAGAGCAGCGGCCACAGGCGCCGTACGGCGAGCGCGACCCCGGTTGCGGCCGACAGCAGGAGCGCCGCCCACAGCGGCGCTCCCATTGCGGGCCGCGGGACCGACGCCAACAGGAGCACGACCGCGTACGCCACTCCTGCCAGGGCATCGAGCGCGATGAGCTGACCGCGGCTCCAGCGTCGCAGGAACAGCGAGACGCCCATGTTGAGATCATCCACCTTGAGACGGTATCCGTCGGCTTGCGATCCGGCCTCCACCGGGGGAACGTCATCCTGGAGGAGGACTTTCCGGCGTGGCGGGCGCCGCCGTCCGTCCGAAGGCCGACGGCGAAGTACCGGCCACGGTCCGACGCGTCGTCCGCCGGCCGTGCGAAATCCTCGACGGCATGATCGAAGTCAAGGAGCTGACCAAACGCTACGGCCCGACCGTCGCGGTGGACGGACTGTCGTTCAAGGTGAAGCCGGGGCTGGTGACGGGCTTCCTCGGACCCAACGGCGCGGGAAAATCCACGACCATGCGGGTCCTGCTCGGCCTGGACGCGCCGACCTCGGGTGCGGCGCTCGTCAACGGCCACCGCTACGCCACCATCCGGCATCCGATGCGCGAGGTCGGCGCGCTGCTCGACGCGAACGCCGTGCACGCCGGCCGTAGCGCCTTCGACCACCTGCGCTCCCTGGCGCGCAGCAACCACATCGGGACGCGGCGGGTGGCACAGGCGCTGGAGGAGGTGGGCCTTGCGGGGGTCGCCCGCAAGCGGGTGGGTGAGTTCTCCCTCGGCATGCGGCAACGCCTGGGGATCGCCGCGGCGCTGCTCGGCGACCCAGGCGTGCTGATGTTCGACGAGCCGGTCAACGGCCTGGACCCGGAAGGCGTGCGCTGGATCCGCCATCTGATGCGCTCACTGGCCGCCGAAGGCCGCGCGGTCCTGCTCTCCAGCCATCTGATGAGCGAGATGGCGCTCACCGCCGACCGGCTCGTCGTCATCGGGCGTGGCCGGCTGATCGCCGATACCTCGGTGGAGGACCTCGCCGGCCGCTTCGAGCGGGGCGTGCTGGTGCGCTCCCCGCGCGCGGCGGAGCTGACCGCCGTGCTCAGGGCGGCCGGGGCGACGGTTCTGGTGGAGCCGGACGGGGGATTGGCCGTGAAAGGCCTGGAGGTGACGAAGATCGGCGACCTGGCCGCCGGGAATGGGCTCGCGGTGCACGAGGTGACACCGCGCAGTACCCCCCTGGAGGAGGCGTACATGAAGCTCACCGGTGACAGCACCGAGTATCGGACGGTGGGCCGGTCCGATGACGACGGCGAGCGTCGGGCGGCGAGGCGATGACGGGCGTGCTGGCCTCGGAGTGGCTGAAACTCCGTTCCGTCCGCTCCACCTGGTACCTCCTCGGTGTCGCCGTGCTCTTCGTCGCGCTGCTGGCCGGGTTCGCCTTCTACGTGGTGAGCCTGTGGGAGAGCCTGCCGGGAGAGCGTCAGGCGGCGTTCCGCGCCGCGCCGCCGGAGCGGATCGTCCTGCTGCCGGTGCAGATCTGCGCGGCGGTGCTGGGCGTTCTCGCCATCACCTCCGAGTACGCCACGGGCACGATCCGCACCAGCTTCGCAGTGGTGCCGCGACGGGGTGCGGTGCTGGCGGGCAAGGCCGCGGTCGTCGTCGCCGCCGCGCTCGCCGCCGGGCAGGCAAGCGTGTTCGCGACGTTCTTCGCCGGCCGGGCGATCGTCGGCGACCGGCCGATGAGCCCCGGCCACCTCACGGCGGTGACGGAGGAGATCCCCATGCTGCTCGCCTCCGGACTGTCGACGGTCGTGGTCGCGCTCGTCGGTCTGGGGCTGGGCACGGCCACACGGTCGGCGGCCGGGGCGGTCGTCGCCCTCAGCGGGCTGCTGTTCGTGCTTCCCACCGTCGCGGGCGTGCTCCCCGCGCCCTGGTCCGGCCGGATCGGCTCGGTGCTGCTGCCCAACCTCGCCGGGCAACTGGCGGGCCACCCGTCCGCCGTGGGGAGCCTGTCGCCGGTCGGGGCGCTGGGGGTGATGACGGCCTACGCGGTGACCGCGCTCGGGGCGGGAGCCCTCGGGCTCACCCGCCGGGACGCGTGAGCCCGGATCCGGCCCGCTCCCGGCCATGAGCACACCGTTTCGTCCGCTTCGAAGGCCCCGCTCCAGGAGGTGAGCGGTGACGCGCCGGCGCAGGGCCTGGCTTTCCCCTTGAACTACGACTGACTTGAGCTACAACTGACGCAGCACCTGCATGGCGTCCTTCTCGATGCGCGAAAGATCGTGCAGGATGACGCCGGCCTGCTCGAGGCACCCCGCGTCGCCGCTCTCCCCAGCCTTCGCGATCAAGGTGGACACGTCCGTCCAGAGGACGGCTGCCTCGGCGTACAGCCTGTGACCGGTGCGAAGGTCGTCATCGTCGATCAGCCGGGTGCACTCTTCGAGGAAGTCGCGATAGAGGGCACGAAACAGGGCACCGCCGGTGCCGCCTTTCTCCATGAGGAGGGCGGCCTGCGGTAGGTCCTGCTGCGGGTCGCCGGTGCGCAGCAGCCATTTGGGCACCTGTTCGGCGGTTTTCTCGATGCCGCGGTGGCCCATGTTCGCGATGGGAGCGGCGAGGAAGGCGTCGGCGCAGTCCCTGATGGCGGGAATGATCTGGTCCTGCCAGCAAGGCGAGTGCTCCGGCAGGGTGATGGTGAAGGATCGGTTCCTGGCGGTCATCGGGCCGCGTTCGGCCCGCGCCATGGCGAGGCCGGCCCGGCTGGTGCGTACCGCTCCTCCCTGCTGGTCGGTGTCCACGAGGTAGACCTCATGCTCGTCGTAGCCGTACATGGCGACGACATGACCGCCGAAGTGCACCTTGGAGCGGAAGTAGTCCAGGTGGTAGCAGTCGAGCTGGAGGCCGACCGGCCGGCCGGCGTCGATGGGGGCGGCCACGTTCTCCCACGCCTTGCGCAGTGAGGTGGTCTCCTCGGCCGTTAATGTCAGCCCGAGCCTGGCGGCCAGGTTCCTGGTGAGGTCGAAAGGCTTGACGCGGCCTCCGAGAAAGGGGAACGCCATGCCCTTGCTGTCCCAATAGATGAAGGACAGGCCGGAGCCCAGCCCGAACAGCATGGGCTCGGACAGATCAAGTCCCTCATGCCGCAACAGCACCCCCAGCGCCGTCGTCTCGCAGTGGTGCATGCCACGGGCCTCGATGTCCTTCACGATGGTCATGCGTCACTCTCCTCATGCCGTCCCCCTCCCTGACACCTTCATGATCAACCATTGGGGACCGCTGGGAGTAGCTTGAGGCCTCCCATAGGGGGAGAGTCCAGCCGCACGACAGGGCAGCGGTGGCTTCGGGAGCTGATTCGAACGGAAAGAGTCGTCAATAAGGCGTTCCGTTCTCGGGGAGGGAAGCGAGCCGGACGGGGGCCTGGCGGAGACCTGACTCGCCCTCGACAGGGTCGGTGCGTCGGTGAACTGTGATGTCCTCCTCGCGATCACAGGGTGCGTTCAGAATCTGAATGCGCTAGTTTGTGGCTATGTCTCGCGCTTCTTTCGCAGAATTCCACTGCTCGCTTTCACGCGCCCTGGACGTCATGGGCGACTGGTGGTCGCCACTGGTCCTACGCGACGTCTATCTCGGTATCGACACCTTCGACGAGCTGGTACGCGACCTCGGTGTGTCGCGCCCGCTGCTGAAGGATCGGCTCGACAGGCTCGTGGACGGCGATGTGCTCGAACGGGTCGTGTACTCCACGCGGCCGCAGCGGTTCCGTTACGCGCTCACCGCATCGGGACGGGAACTCGTGTCAGTGCTCATCGCGCTCACCCAGTGGGGCGATCGCTGGCACGCCCCGGATGGACCGCCGATCGTGTTGCGGCACGATTGCGGCGAGATCCTGGAGGTGTCTGTCACGTGTCGCGCGTGCGGTGGAGCGGTCCGCCCGGATGAGACCTCGGCCCAGCCCGGCCCAGGCGGGCGCGCAGCGCCGGGCACCCTCGTCGTCGCCGAGCGCCTTGCGAGGATCTCATGACTGATCACGTCGCAGCATGGCGGACGGCCGGCGAGGCAGGGGACGCCGGCGCGGCCGTGGCCGCACTGTCCGAGGACGTCGAACTGGTCTCGCCGCTGACCGATCGGTTCACCTTCCGGGGGCACCATGAGCTCCAGGAGCTCTTGACGAGCGTATTCGAGGTGTTCACCGGAATCCGCTACGAGGCCGAGTTCCGGGAAGGACGGCACGTGGTGCTCCGCGCGGCGGGCCACGTCGGTGTCCTGAGGTTGGAGGAGACGCAGTATCTCGAACTCGATGATGAGGGCCGCATCCGGCGTCTCACGCTCATGATGCGCCCGCTCGCGGCCGTCACCCGCTTCGTGCGCGTGCTCGGGCCTCGGGTCGCGAGCCGGCAGGGACGACCGGGCACGGCCGGTGTGCTCACGCTCGCGGGCGCGTTCCTCGACTCGGTCGCGGCCGGCGGGGATCGGGTTTTTCTGCCGATGGCGAGCCCTGGCCGGTCACGTCGACCAGTCCGGCCCGATCTGCCACAGGGATGATCGGCCGGGGGCGTGATCTGCCGTCTGGATGGAGCGCCCCCTTTCGGCCGTCGGCGGCATGCTGGTGAGCGCGCACAATGGTGGAGTCCACCGAGATCAGCCAGTCAGAGCCGCGCCTCGGAGGTGTCACGCAGTTCCCGCTTGAGGATCTTCCCGGTGGCGTTGGTGGGCAGGGTGTCCAGGAACTCGACCAGACGAGGATACTTGTAGGTCGCCATGGTCTCCTTGCACCAGTCGATCAACTGGTCCTCGGTGAGGGCGGCACCGGGATTAAGGACGACGCAGGCCTTGACCTCCTCGCCGTGGCGCTCGTGCGGCACGCCGATGACCGCGGCCATGCTCACCGCGGGGTGGGTGAGCAGCACTTCCTCGATCTCGCGCGGGTAGACGTTGAAGCCGCCACGGATGATCATGTCCTTGGCGCGGTCGACGATATAGAGCCAGCCGTCCTTGTCGCGGCGGGCTAGATCACCCGTGCGGAACCAGCCGTCCCGCATGACCTCGGCGGTGGCCTCCGGCCGGTTGAGGTAACCCTTCATGACGTTGTGCCCCCGGATGGCGATCTCGCCGACCTCGTCGGGGCCCTCGACCCGGTTCCAGTCATTGGTGATCAGGTCCGCCTCCACGCCCCAGACCGGCAGGCCGATGGAGCCCGGGTGCACCGGCTGCCCGACCGGGGTGAGGGTGGCCAGCGGGCTGGTCTCGGAGAGTCCGTACCCTTCCCGGATGGTGACCCCGAAGCGCTCCTCGAAGCGCCGGTGGATTTCCACCGGCAGTGGGGCTCCGCCGGCCAGGGCCCTCCGCAGGTTCCCGGCGATCAGCGGCAGGTCGATCTCCGAGGCGCCCGAGGCCGCCTCGCCGAGGAGTGCCCAGTACATGGTGGGAACGCCGGCGAAGTAGGTGACCTGGTGGCGCTGCATGAGCGCCAGAGCCGACGCGGCGTCGAAGCGGGGCAGCAGGATCAGGGTGGACCGGCTGGCCAGCCCGGCGTTCATCTGCACGGTCTGGCCGAAGGAGTGGAACAGCGGCAGGGCGATGAGGTGGACGTCGTGCTCGACCTCGCCGAGCATCTTGTGGCAGGTGAGGGCGTTCAGCGCCATGTTGGCGTGGGTGAGCTCCGCGCCCTTGGGGCGGCCGGTGGTGCCGGAGGTGTAGAGGACGACCGCGGTATCGCCTGCCTCGGTGGGGGCGGTATCGGACCGCGTCCCGTGGCCGGCCAGCGCGGCGGCCAGGGTCTGCGTACCCGGGATCGGGGAGTCGGCGGCGGGATCGGCCGTCATCAGGAAGAAGTGCTCGCAGCCGTCGGTGTCGCCGAACCCGGCCCAGCCCTCCTGCCCGAGCGGGAGTTCGGCGGTGCCCTCGAAGCAGAAGTAGGCCTTCGCCCCGGAGTCGGCCAGGTGGTAGGCGATCTCGCGGCCCTTGAGCAGCACGTTGAGCGGCACGACGACCGCGCCCGCCTTGAGGATGCCGTAGTAGACGACGGGGAACCAGGGCAGGTTCGGGCAGGACAGCGCGACCTTGTCGCGGGGCTCGATACCGCGAGCGTGCAGCAGGTTCGCCACCTGGCAGGCGGCCGCGTCGAGCTCCGCGTAGGTCAGCTGCTGATCGCCGAGGACGACGGCGGTGCGGTCCGGCACGGCGCGTGCGCTGTCCTCGAGCAAGGCAACGAGGTTGAGCATCGGGTCTCCTGGAGAGGGGGCGGTGGGCGGGTCTACAGGGCGTCGCTCGGCGGCGTGTCGCGCCGGGCCTGTACACGCAGGTCCTGCTCGTAGGTCCGGGAGGCGCGCCAGAGGGCGGCGGCCGCGCCGACGCAAAACAGGGGCATGACGGTGAGGGCGGCGGGCAGGCCGTAGGCGTCCGAGAGCCATCCGGTGAGCAGCGGGCCCACGGCCAGGCCGAACAGGTTCTGGACCAGCACCATCATGCCGAGGGCGGTGGCTCGGACGGAGGGGCGCACGACATCCATCACCACGGCCGGGACCGGCCCGACGGCGGAGGCCACAGCGAAGGTCCCAGCGACGATCAGGCACAGCTGCAGCGGGCCGGGGGGCACCGACCCGAAGGCGGTGGTCAGCAGGGCCAGGGCGACCAGGGCGAGCGCGGCGGGGAGGACCAGCTTGTTCCGGGCGCGGACGGCGCCCGCGCGGTCCGCCAGGTTGCCGAGCGCGACGGTGCCGACGGCGCTGGCGAGGATCGCCACGGCGGACACCGCTCCGGCCCGGGTGTCGGTGTAGCCGTAGGCCCGGGTGAGGTAGCTGGGCAGCCAGGCGAAGAGGGTGGAGAGCACCACCAGTTGCAGCGCGCCGGCCAGGTAGGCCGGGACGGCGGTGCGGGCGCGGAAGAGTTCCGCCAGGATGGCGCGCAGGCTCGCAGGGGGTACCGGGACGTGCCGAGTGGCAGTGGCCGTGGCCGGGCCCGTGACGGCGGCGTGGTGCTCGCGCACCTTCAGGAACAGCAGCGCGAACAGCAGGCCGGGCACAGCGAACACGCCGAGCGTGACCCGCCATCCCAGCTGACCTACCATCAATCCACCCAGGAAGACGCCGAACACGGCGCCGATCGGCCCCGCGGACAGGAAGGCGCCCGCCACCGTCGAGCGCAGCCGCTGCGGGAACAGACCGGCGAGCAGGGCGCCGCCCGCCGGGCCGTAGCCCGCCTCACCGGCTCCGACGGCCGCTCGGGCGGCGACCATCTGGGCGTAGTTGCCGCTGATGGCGCAGCCGAATGCCGCAAGGCTCCAGACGGCCCCCATCAGAGCGATGGACTTCGTCCGGCTCCAGCGGTCCGCCAGGCGTGCCAGAGGCAGCGCGCCGAGGCCCACGGTCACCGAGACGACGGAGACCAGGGCACCCAGCTGGGTGTCCGAGAGCCCCCACTCGTCCTTCAGGAACGGGAAGGTGGAGACGATGATCTGACGGTCGATGAAGTCCGTGAGGGCCAGCGCGAACGCGAGGGCGAACACACCCCACGCATAGCGCCTGGGGGCAAGGGGCGCCGACGGACCGGATGAGCCCAGGTCCGGATGCCGCTCGCGGCCGAGCGATGGCGTGCTCATGGGGGCCTCCGTAGGGTGTTCCGTGGCCCAGGCGGGCCGAATGTGGCCAGGGGAAACCTCACTGAGGCCTGCCGCAGTCGCGGTTTCGCTGAAGTGGGTGGGGACGGACGGCCGAGGCGCGGCGGCCGCGCCCCGGCCTCCTCGGTTCAGCCGACCCGGCGGACACCGGGCATGCGCCAGGTGCCGTCGAGGAGCTCCGGCCGGGGCAGGTACAGGCGCATCATGAGGTTGAAGGAACCCTCCGGCGCGGGCAGCCAGTTGGGCCGGCGGCCCTCGCCCGGCGACTCGTGCTGGATCAGCAGGGTCAGAGAGCCGTCGGCGTTGTACTCCAGGGCGTCGCGGTCGCCGATGGCGTATCGGTTAAGCGGATTTTCCACGAAGAACTGCCGGTCGTTGTACATGGTCAGCGACCAGAACGCGTCGACCGGGGGCAGGATGTCGGCCCCGAAGTGCAGCGTGTAGGAGTTGCTGCCGTGGAACGCCTCACCGTCGACATCCGCCCGGCTCAGCGGGTAGACGGCGTCCTCGGGGAGGTTGGCGCCCAGACCGACCCAGGCGACCGACGCGCGGTGCAGGTAGTCGGTGCCGTACTCGCCGAGGTCATAGGCGGTCAGCCAGCCGTCGCGGAACTCGGCGCGCGGCCGGCGGCCGGTCGCCTCGGTCAGGGCCAGCCCGTCGGCCACGCCGCGGGTCATCTCCTTCTGCAGCTCGGGCGTCAGCGTGTCCCAGTCGAAGGGCTGGCCGGCGACCACGCCGAGCTGCGCGAGCCGTTCCACCATCGGGGCGTCGGCGGGCCGCGGCGGGTTGGCCGCCATCAGGTGGGCCGTCATGGCGAAGAAGGTGGCCGGGTCGAGCGCGGCGACCTGGTCGACCGGCGCGGTCACCGGGTCCATAGGACCGGGCCCGGGGGTCGCGGCGTGGGTGGCGCCGAGCGGAGTCAGCCGGTAGCCGGTCTGGACGGCGTGCACGGCAGGGTAGTCGGCCACACCGTTGGTGTAGGTTCGGCCGATGCACCAGACCGTGGCGGTCGGGGCGTCGATGCGCCGCACACCGTCCGGCAGTTCGCCCTGCCAGCGCGGGCCGACCAGGGCGAACTCCCCCGCACCGTTGCCGGTGGTCCGGGTACCCGGGCACGCGAATACATTGGTCCACGCGTCGAGCAGCTCCAGCATGTAGTAGCGGCCGTCCGTGTCGGGCACGGAGAGCATCACCGGGCCGGCGGACAGGTCCAGCCAGGAAACCGAGTACAGCGTGTCGACGTTGGGGCTGACCACCGACTCGAAGGACGCATCCGGGAACGCCGGGACGTGCGCGAAGGTGTTGATCGGTGCGCGCCCCGCCTCGGGTGCGCAAGACGATGTCATCTGCCGCTTGGTCAGCTCCATGAGGACCAGCGGGTAGGCGAAGACGAACGCCTCCGCGGCCAGAGCGGCGTGCTCGCCGGCGACCTCGTTCTTGATGTCGGTCATGGGGTTCCTCCGGTTGGTGAACAGGTGGGACGGGCGTTCAGACAGCACAGCCGTGCTGCGGCCGGTGGCTATCCCGCCCGGTGCTGCTGCCAGTAGCGCGTGTGCGGCAGGTCGTCGTCGAGCCAGTAGGCGCCGTCCTCGGTGACGACCAGCAACTCCTCCCACTTCACGCCGATCTCGCCCTTGCCGATGTGCGGCTCGACCGCCCACAGGCCGGGCTCGCAGGAGCGGGAGGAGGCCTCGTTCCACAGCGGCGTGTGGTTCAGGCGCGGCCGGATCGCGGAGGAGAGGAGGTGTCCGCTCAGGTAGGCGAGAGCCTGCGGGCTGAAACCGTTGATCCGGAAGGTGGGTAGGCGGGTACCGGGGACCTTGCCGACCTTGTGGGCGATGACCGAGCCGGGGTAGTAGCTGTGGATGTTCTCGTAGCCCTGGTCGGTGATCAGTTCGTCGACCTGCTTGTAGATCTCGGCTTGGACCGCCCCACGCTGGACGAGCTCCAGGATCAGGGCGCGGTAGGGCTCGAGTGCCATCCGGGCCTGGTGGAACTCCTCGCTGTCCTCGCCGCCGAGGCTGCACGAGTAGCCCATGTCGCAGGCGAATCCGCCGACCACGGGCCCGACGTCGAGGATGACGGCCTCACCCCGGCGCAGCCGGCGGTCACTGGGCAGGAACTGCTTGCCGAAGTGGGCGATCTTGGGGTTGAAGAAGGTGGCGAGTGCGCTGGACGGGGGCCGGTCGAAGTTCCGGAACCGGGTCCGGTCGCCGAACCAGGCGAAGCCGTAGTGGAAGAAGCGGTTCACGCCGTGGTCACGAAGCCAGTCCTCGATGGCGCGTGCCGCCTGCTTCTCGGTGATTCCCTCGTACAGTTGCGCCTCGACGGCGGCCACCGCGTCGTAGGCCAGTCGCTGGGCCGTCTTGATGTCGGCCAGTTCCTGCTCGCTGAAGGTTTCCTTGGACATGCGGCGACCTCTCGGGACATGCGTCGCGGGCGGAGTGGGGGTTGACGGAGGGGGCCGGCGCCGAGCTCACTCGGCCAGCGCGGCAAGGCGGGCGGACAGCCAGCGGCCCGCCGGGGGAACCATCCGGGACAGCCAGTAGCTGAGGTGGGCCTCGGCGGCGATCGGGGCGACCGGCTTGTTCCGGTCGACGGCGCGCAGGATGTTGCGGGCCACGCGGTCGGCGGTGTAGCCGCGCTTCTGGTACAGGGCGGCCACGTGCTCGCGGCGCTTGTCGGCGTCGGCGGCACCACGGATCGGCGTGGACCGGGTGATGTTGGTGTTGATCACGCCGGGGCAGACCGCGGTCACCCCGATGCCGTACGGCCGCATCTCGATGCGCAGCGTCTCCGACAGGCCGAACACGGCGAACTTCGTCGTGCTGTACGCCGACAGCCCTGGGTTCGCCAGCAGGCCCGCGGTGGAGGAGAGATTGACGACATGGCCGCCCCTGCCTCGTTCGATCATGACGGGCAGAAACTCCTGGCAGCCGTGGACGACCCCCATGAGGTTGATCGACACCAGCCAGTCCCAGTCCTTGCGGCTGGTGTCGAGGAACCCACCGAGCAGTCCCACGCCGGCGTTGTTGACCAGCAGGTCCACACCGCCGAAGCGGTCGAGGGTGCCCGTGGCGAAGCCGGCCATGTCCTCGGCCCCGGCCACGTCGACACGCCGGGTGAACACGTCGCAGCCCATGGCCCGGGCGGTCTCGGCGGTCTCGGCCAGCCCCTGCTCGTCGAGATCGCACAGCGCGAGGTTCGCCCCACGACGGGCGGAGAGCAGCGCCAGCTCCCGGCCGATGCCGCTGCCGGCTCCCGTAACGACCACTGTACGCTCGGTCAAGTCTGACGCCTTGATACGCGGTTTGGGCATGCACGGGACCGTAAGCCGCGCCGAGCCCGGCGGTCCTGTGCTGGGACACCAACGTTGCCGGACTGATTGGCGCCCGACCACAAGCGGCTCCTCGCCCGTGACCGGACCCGCAGTAGACTCGCCGCCGTGGAGATCGAGTGGGCGCCCGCGCGGAAACCCTCTGCTCAGAAGGCATGGCGAAACGCGCTGCACCCGATCGCCGTCGAGATGGCCGCGGAAGCCCGGGCACTGGCGGAACAGTCCACCGCAGCCCTGAAGGCCGAGGCTCCGCAGTGGTTCCCGGACGCCGAGTCGACGGTCGAGAGCATCAGGAGCACGGAGGCCAGCATCCGGCTGCTCGCCCAGGTGATCGCGCAGGGCGGAGACCCGCGTCTGGCCCCCCTGCCGGCCGCGACCGTGATGGCGGCCCGATCAGGGGTGCAGCGGCAGGTCGCACTCGCTGCGGTCCTACGGTCCTACCGGATCGGCCACGAGATGGTGTGGCGGTGGCTGTTCGACCGGATCACGGCGCGTGCCGCCGACGCGACGGAGCAGGCCGTGGCCCTCGATCTGGCGTCGGGCTGGCTCTTCGCCTACATCGACGCCGCGGTCACCCAGGCCGAGCGCTTCTATGAGGCCGAACGTGAGGCGTGGATGCGCAGCGCCGCCGCGGCCCGCGCGGATGCGATCGACGCGATCCTGGCCGAGCGCGAGCGCAACCAGCGCCGGGCCGCCACCCGACTGCGTTACGAACTGAACCGCCACCATCTCGGCTTCCGGATCGCGCTGGGCGACCCCGCGCAGGGTCTGGACGGCTTCCGCCGCACCCACATCGAGGCCACCCACGCCCGCCGAGTGGTCACCCTGGCAGAGCCGCACGCCGCACCGGTCACCCGTTACCAGGACGTGGCCGTCGCCGCTCTCAGCACCGTCGACGCCGAGCAGGCCCACGCCTTCGTCACCCGCGTACTCGGACGCCTCACCGCAGACGACGAGACCACCTTCCGGGTGGCGATGACGCTGGCGCGGTATCTCGCCGAGAACCGCAGCCGCACCCGGACGGCCGAACGGCTGATGATCCATCCCAACACCGTCGCCTACCGGGTCAACCAGGCCGAGCAGATCCTCGGCCGCAGCATCGACCGCGACACCCTGGACCTGCGGGTGGCCCTTGCACTGCTCCCCACCCTGCGCGGCCTGACTCAGGCGTAGTGCAGGCCCTTGCGCTCGGCCTGCTGCTTGTCGGGTTCGCCGGCCAGATCAGGCCGGACGGCATGCAGCGGCTGGTGCGCACCGTGGACTGGGATGCCGATGCGGTCCGTGACGACCTGCGCAACTATGTGATGGATCATCTCGCCGACCGCGACGGTGTTCTGATCATTGACGACACCGAGTTCTTGAAGAAGGGCGTGCGCTCGGCCAGTGTGCAACGGCAATACTCCGGTACGGCGGGCCGGACCGAGAACTGGCAGATCGGCGTGTTCCTGGCCTACGCCTCCGCGCACGGCCGGGTGTTGATCGACTGGGAGCCGTACCTGCCGACCTCTTGGACCGACGATCGGCCGCGCTGCCGGCAGGCCGCGGTACCCGATCATGTTCCATTCGCCACCAGGCACCACCTGGCCAAGATCATGCTCACCCGGGCTCTTGAGGCGCAGGTGCCCTTCACGTGGTTCACCGCCGATGAAGCCTACGGCCAGGCCAAGAGCCTTCGGTTCTGGACGGAGCCACGCCGGCGCCGACATCCCACCAGAGGATCATGACCTCATCCCGCTGACCGTTAACGAACCCCGTCGCCTGCTGGTCCACCTTCTCCTGCAGCCCATGCATACACCTGGCCATGTTCTCGGATGGTCACGCTGGCGGCGCCGACGACAAGCCTAAGCCCAACGCTCTCACTACCGAAGACGCGGTCACCTCATCACTTAAGCGCCGTTGCACTAGTAGTACTTCGTTAGGTTGGTTCGGGTGGGTGGTGTTCTGGCCGTATCCGGCGTCGGCGACAATCACCTGCGGGACAAGGCCCCAGTCGATCGCCTCGTCGATCAGGTCCAGGGCCAGCCGCCACTTCTCCCGGTGCTCCACCCTCTCGGGCACCCCCGCTTTGGCCCGGCGCCCGGCATCGCCGGCCCACTCCCGCGGCAGAAACAGCCGCCAGGAGATCGGCACGGACGCGGTGTCGGATGCGGCGTGCAGGCTGACCGCGACCTGGCAGTTGGCCTGTTTGCCCAGCGCCCCGCACCATTGGCGGGCCACTGCCACCGACATCTTCCCGTCCTTGGGAAACGACACGTCGTCGATCACCCACACCTGTGGACCGACGATCGGGACCGTCTTGCGGGCCACCGCGCGCAACACCGCGGCGTGCTCCCACGGCGACTGGTTGACGAACTGCTGCAAGGCCTGCATGTCGCCGTCCGGTAGCCGCTCGGCCATCGGCTGAATCGACTTGCGTCGGCCATCCAGCATCAGCCCCCGCAGATAGCAGTCGCCCTTGGCTCGCTGATCCCTGCGCGGCACCGACGCGAACACCTCGGCCACGAACGCGGCCAGTTCACCCCGGAGTCGCTCGATCTCTTCCACGTTCACGCGGGCAGCATGCCGAACCCACCACCGAAGATCAAATCAACCTAACGAAGTACTACTAGTAGCCGGCCACCCGGGGCCAGCGCAGCTCGACACCGTCTCGGGTGAGCCTTCGCTGGAAGTCCGCGAGCAGCTCCTCCTTCTCCCGTACGGCGTGCGGCGCGATCTCGTTGTCCAGGCAGAAGGCCGCCAGCGCGCCGGCGGCCTCGCCCACGTTCCACTCGACCGGATGCAGCCGGTAGGCGCCGTTGGTGATGTGGGTGGTGCCGATGTTCTTGGCGGCGGGCAGGAGGTTGGTCACGCGCCGCGGGATCAGCGCGCCGAGCGGGATCTCGAACGGCGAGCAGCCCACGTCGATGTAGTTGTCACCCCCGGTGGAGGGATGCAGGTCGATGCGGTACATCCCGATGCCGACCGAGTCGTCGTAGCCGACGGCGCCCCTGTCGCCGCGGACGGCCAGCGACAGGTCCTGCTCGGTCACGGTGTACAGGGCGCGGATGCGCCGTGACTCCCGGATGTAGGGGGCCTGGGCCAGGCCGTCGGCCGAGCCGGTCACGTCGCCGCGCAGCCGCAGGCCGGGGAACCCTGTGCCGCCGTCCGGGCGGGGCGCCTCGGTCTGCAGCCAGTACAGGGCCGAGCGGGACAGCTCGCGCGCCGCGGCCAGGTGCCGGTCGGCGTCCGGCACGTCGATGACCGGCCCCTCCATGTAGTCGATCATCGGCCAGTTGACCAGGGTGATGTCGCTGGCGTAGGCGCCGGCGGCGAAGTTGCGGCGCGCGGCGATCCGGCGGAAGGTCCACAGGTTGAGATCACCCTCGCCGTGCCGTTGGTCGGCGTCCATCAGCAGGGGATCGTCGTCGGGGTTGGGGGTGAAGGAACGTTCCACGATCTCCAGCGTCTGGGGCTTGGGGCACCGCCAGGACAGCAGCCGGTCCCCCCAGAAAGGGGGCTGGTAGTCCCGCCAGAAGTCGTAGGAGGCGGGCCTGTCGATCGTGTGGTCCCCGTCGACGTGGTCGATCGCGAAGCACACCGAGACGGCCTGCATGTTCAGCGGCTGCGCCACCGCCGGCGCGCTCGGCTCGCCGGTCTCGGCCCGCGACTCGAACCCCGTGACGTACTCGGTGCCGGTCAGCGGCAGCAGCTCGCCGGTCTCGGTGGCGTCCAGGACGTACGGCGCGCACACGGTGATCCGGCCGCCTCCGTGCCGGTGCTCCAGCTCCACGGCGGTCACCGTGTCGCCGTCGACCTGGGCGCCCGTGGGGCGGTAGGGCTGCAGGACGCGCAGCCGTCCCGACCCCCGGTGGGGCGCCAGCATCGCATCGATCACGGCGACCGCGACCCTGGGCTCGTGGCAGAGCCGGCTCACGTGTCCCGCGCCCGGATTGAGGTGCCGCCAGGCTCGGGACCGTTCGGTCAGGGGATAGTGCTCCCGGTAGTAGCGCCGGATGCCGTCGCGCAGCGCCCGGTAGCTCGCGGTGACGCCGAAGCGCTCCGCCCAGGGGTGCTCGTCCGGCGGCACGGCCTGGCTGGTCAGCTGGCCGCCCAGCCAGTCGTGTTCCTCGGTGAGGACCACCGTACGGCCGGCCCGCAGCAGGGCCAGCGCGGCCGCGACGCCGCCCAGCCCGCCGCCGACGACCACCGCGTCCGCAGATATCTCAACCACCTGGGGGATCTCTCCTGTCATCTCGTTCGGCATCCGGCCGGAGCCAGCGTGACCCCGTCGACCGGCTCGCAGGGCAGCAGTTCCTGTGGTGTCCCGCCGCTTTCCAGCACCTCGGTCAGCAACTCGACGGCTCTGCGGCCCATCTCGCGCCGGGGGATGCGAAATCCCGTGAAGCCGACGCGGACGGGACGTGTGGGGACACCGAGCGCGAGGATCGACAGGTCGCCGGGGACGGTGACGCCCCGCCTGCGGGCCGCCCGCACGATGGCGACGCCGTCGGCCCACGCTTCGACGAAGACCGCCGTCGTCCCGGCCCCGATCAGCTCGTCGAGAAGGTCGTCCGGGGTACGGCCGGCCGTCGGCGTCCGGATTCCGCCGGAGCCGGTGGCGGCCACCGCCTCGCGGAACCCGCGCAGGCGGTCGGCAGAGGACTCGGCGCCCGCTCCGGGGCCGAGATAGGCCAGCCGCCGGTGACCGAGGTCCACGGCGCGCTCGACGAGTGCCCGCACCGCCGGGAGATAGTCGGCGCCCACGTACGGCACCGGCGCGCCCGCGTCGTCACGACGGCCGACGGACACGAACGGGACGCCCTCGCGCAACAGCCGGGCCAGATCGTCACGGTCGACGGTGCGGCCCAGGAGCACGCACCCGTCGGCCAGCCGTACCCGGCTCTCGGCGCTGAAGATCCGCCGCGGGCCCGACACCCCGGCGCCGGTGAAGAGCAGCAGGTCGCAGCCCGCCTCCTCGGCACGTTCCTCGATGCCGAGCAGGAACGGGTGGTAGAAGTCGGCGCCGCCGGGCGGGAAGACCGCCTCGTAGGTGAACACGCCCAGGATGCGGTTGCGCCGGTCGGCGAGTCGTCGCGCGACGGGATCGGCGACGTATGCGGTCTCCCTGATCACCCGCAGTACGCGCTCGCGCGTCTCCGGGGGGATCCGCGTGCCGGCGTCCGCCCGGTTGTTGAGGACCAGCGACACCGTGGTCTGGCTCACCCCGGCCATCCTGGCGATGTCCTGTTGGGTGAGGCGACGGCTGGAGGCGGTCACGGTTCGAGCGTCCCATCGGGTGGTAATGCGTATTAGCAAATATGCCCTCCACCTTGGACGGAAGGCAAGCGCCTCGTCAAGTCCCCGCAAAGACCAGGCGCGGGAACTTCCCCGGGTCGAGCCGCGTCGCCGGCTCGCCCCGGCCCCGCCGGGAGCCGATCCGGACGGTCGCGAACATCGCGACCCTCGTCCGCTCCACCCCGATCCATCGGGTTGTGGCCGAATGTGAACACGTTTGTCGGTGGAGATCGCTAGCGTTCCGCGCATCACGGCGGCAGGGGTCGAAAACCCTTGCAGAATTGACAGATCTTGAACCGCGAGGGGTGGAACCGTTGGGTTGGCTGGCGGCGGGCGACGGGTACGAAGTCGCCCTCATAGAGGGCAGGGTCGCGGCGAGAGCGACCTCCGGCAGGGCGGCGGGGCGGCGGCTGAAGTCGCTGCCGAAGGCGGTGCGGGAGCATCCCGAGGTGGACCGGCTGCGCCGTTTCGCCGAGTGGCTCGACCGGCACGCCGCCGCGTGCGTGGCGCAGGTGGACATCTGGATGGTGTCGTCCCTGCCCGTCCCCACCGAGCTGCTGGCCCGTGTGTGGCCGGACGAGGTGTGGCAGTCGGCCCTGCGTGACCTGGCCGTGGTCGGTGACGACCCGGACGAGGTCGGCTTCCTGCGGGACGCCACCGACTCCGGGGAACTGCGGGTGGTCAACCTGGACGGCGAGACCGTCCGGCTGTCTCCGCGCACGGTGACCCTGCCGCACCCCGTGCTGCTGCCCGATCTGGACGACCTGCGGGAGTTCGCCGCGGAGCTCGGCGTGGTCCAGAAGGTCGAGCAGATCCATCGCGCCACCTGGCGCAAGCCCACCGACCCCGCGGAGCTCGCGGAGAAGGCGACCGACGTGACGGAGTTCGCGGGGGGCAAGTACGACTCCCGGTTCGGTCTGGCGGCCCGGGCCACCTCGCTCGGCTACCGGGTGTCCGGAGGCTACGCCACCTGCCGGGTCCGTGATGGCGGACGGATCGCCGAGGCGGCCGTGTGGATCGGCGAGCCGTACTGGGAGGACGAGGTGACGACGGGCGGCCTCACCTGGCACGACCAGGACGGCAGGTCGCTTCCGCTGCGCGAGGTCGGCCCGGTGGCCTGGTCGGAGGGTATGCGGATGGCCGCGGCGCTCCACGCCGGGCGGAAGATCGAAGAGGGGAAGGACGCGTGAGCGGGGACATGTCTGCGGCGGAGGCCACGGCCGGGGAACTCCTCAAGGCGGGAGCGGTGCTGCCGCCGGACACCGAGGGGAGCGGTGAGCGGGCGGTGCCGCTGACCGCCCGGCGCTACCGTCACCCCGGGCTGGACGACCGGGTGGTCGTACGCCTGGTCGCCGGGGAGCTCGGCGCGGCCGAGGACCTGGCGGCGGGCTTTCTGGGCCTGGAGCCGGACGGAGAGCCCGTCGTTGTCGGGCTGGGGGCGCGACGCTCCCTCGGCTTCCCGGAATGGGTGCTGGTCAACCACCCCGAAGACGGGCATCACGCGCTCGCCGTCGTACCCGAGCTGGAGCGCACGGCCCGGCAGGCGAAGTCCAAGCCGAAGGCCGCGCTGGACGCCTACCGGCAGCTGGCCGGCCGGCTGGCCGCGTCCGTCCCGCACTTCCTGCCCACGTTCTACGAGCAGGCCGGCCGGGTGTTCCTGAGCGTGGAGAACTCCACCTACGCCGCGCAGATGTTCGCCCACGCCCGCAAGGCCGAGGCGGAGCACGGGCTCGCGGTGGACGAGGACCGGCTCGACGTGGTCTTCCTGGAGTTCGCGCTCGCGGGGGCACTACCGGTCAAGGTGCTGTCCGGATACGCCAAGGAGCTGGCCGGCCGGCTGCCCGCGGACGAGGCGCTGCGCCGGTTCTCGCGCCTGTGCGTGCGGCGCACCGCGGGAGGACTGCCGCCGTCGGCGCAGATGGCCAGCGACCTGCGCCGGCTCGCCCAGGCCGCCGGGGCCGACGCGGACGAGGAGGAACAGTCCTACCTGGCCGAGCTGCTCGGCCTGCCCGCCACCCAGCGGGCCGCGACGGGCTGGTGGAAGGCTCACCTCCCGGCGATCGTGGCACTGGGCCGGCGGGAGCCCGAGGTCCGCGGGACGCTGCTGAACGTCATGCCGCAGGCCAGGGATCATGAGCTGGCGAGCCTGTGGCTGGAGATACTCGAGAGGTCCGGCGCCACCGCAGGCCTGGCCGACGGCGAGGTGCCGGAGCGGGAGCGTCCGAGTGACGGCACCTCGGGCTGGCTCGAAAGGTTCCTGCGGGCCCGCAACCACGCCTGGGGACTCCCGCCGCGGCTGCCCGGCCTGTACGCGCTGGTGGAGCGGGTGGCCGACCGGCTGCGGACCGAACTCGCCGAGCCGGGCCGCAAGGCGCCGACGATCGAGTACGACACCGACCTGCTGGACCTGCTGCTCGCCCTGAACGTCCCGGTGGCCGACCCCGGGGAGAACGGCACGCTGTGGCTGGAACACTGGGCGAAGGACGAAGGACAGCGTGATCTGCTCGCCCTGGCCGCCGACGCCCGTTTCGAGCCCGCCTTCCACTGCGCGGCCGACGGGTTCAACGACGACACCCACGGCCGGCGGGCCGTCCGCCTCCTGGCGGAATCCCCCGGGGGACGGCCGATGCTGGCCGAGTGGATGCGAAAGGTGGCCCTGCGCTCGTCGGCCGCGGGGCTGCCGGAGCTGCCCGCCGCCATGCGGCGGCTGGCCTGGCTGCCCGGCGAGGCGCTGGTCCTGGCCGAGGAGGAGGTGCGCCGGGCGGCCGGGGCGGACGTCGCGTCGGTGCTCGCCCGGGCCCTCCAGGCCGGGCTCCTCGACGAGCTGGGCTGGCCGGCCTGGGAGGAGGCGGCCGCGACCCTCGTGCCGAAGAAGGACGTCGACGACCTCGTCGTCGCCGACGCCTGGCCGCATCTGATCGTCGCGGGGTCCTCGCAGGCGCGGGTGCTCGACGCCGAGGGCGCCGTGCTCACCCACGACCTGCGCATCCCGAACGGGGACCTTTGGGGCGGCGATCCCGGCTTCCACCACGTGGACGGCGAACTGCTCGTCTACTGGCACTCCCGGCACCTGGACAACGGGCTGCGCGGCTACTGGCACACCTCCGCCGGACGGCTTCAGCAGCTGGGAGGCGACGGCGACGTCCGCGGGACCCGGATGGACTGGTACCGGGGCGACGACCCGGTCACCCTGCCGCTGCCCGGCGGCGGGCGGGCGACCGGCTTCGAGGCGCTGCACCGAGGGGACACGGCCGTACCCGGCGAGCGGTCGGTGATCACCGACGGCACCTCGTTCTGGGTGTGGACGTGGGACGAGTCGAACTACGCCGGCACCGACTGGTACGAGTACGACCCGGTCAGCGGGCAGCGGGGCAGGAAGGGCATGCCCGGCTTCCTCGCCGACGCGCTCCGCGCCGCCCCGGCGGGAAGCGTGTTCCACTCGGGCTGGCTGCTTCCCGCCTCCTCGGAAGAGGCCACCCCCGTCGGCACTCCGGTGGGCGGCCTGTTCGGCTGGCGGGTGGTGCGGCTGCCCGACGGGTCGACGCGCGGTGAGGACCTCTCCGGCCGCACCGTCACCGTGCCGCTCGGCAGCGCGCCGGTACGCGCCCTGACGTTTCCCGGGGACGACCGGCCCCTGGCCGTCGTGAAGAGAGGCAGCTACGCGGTCGCCCTGGTCGACCAGGACGGGGTCGTCACGGCCGAGGCCAAGACGGACGGCGCTCCCGGCTCCTTCGCCGCGGGCACCCTCATCCTGCCGCCGCTGCGCTTTTGGCACCACCTCCGGCCGAGGGACCCCGAGGGCTCGGCGGCCCTGCGCCGCATGGACCGGGACACCTCGGCGGCCCTGCTGGAAGCGGCCGGCGTCACCGGCGAAGCCGAGGAGGAAGGGCTGCGGGCCCGGATCCGGACGCTGCTGCCGCAGGTGAGCCACGAGGCGCTGGTGGCCGGCATCGCCGGGGTCACGCGCTTCGCCGCCGCCCAGCAGGCCGCGTTGCGCGCCGTCGCGACCAGGCTCTCCGAGGCACTCGCCGGAGGTCACCGGGAGGAGGCGCTCGCCGGCCCCACCGACCAGCTGCTCGGTCAGGCGCTCAGCGGCCTCGGAGGGCTCACCTCCTACTCCTACTCGCGCCACTGGCTGGAGACCGACGGCGTCTTCCGGCAGATACAGCAGATCGGCCAGGCGCTGGCCGAGGACTCCCCGGACCCCTTCCCGGGCCTCCACCTCGACCTGCCGCAGTCGCCGTACGCGGACCGATGGGATCCCCTGCTCGACCACCTCGCCGCCCTGGCGTTCCGGACCGCGGCGGTGACGATCGAGGAGGAACACCGCACCACACTGCACCGGCTGCTGAGCGAGCTGCGCGACCGGGGGCTGCCCACCGCGGCCGACCCCTCCCGGTGGCGCCGGCTGTCGCTGCATCTCGACCGTGGTCACCTGACCACGGCCGACGGGGGCATGCGCGACGGCACGTGGCTCGGGGTGCTGCCGCTGGGCGGCGGCGCGTTCGCCGCCTTCGTGAACCGGGTGTCCGTGGACGACTCCGGTTGCGAGCTGACGGCGCTGTTCCACGACCCGGCCGGCCGGTTCACCGTCCCGTCCCCCTACACCGTCCGCTCCTCCTGCCCGGTCGGTGACGTCCGGCAGGCGGGCTGGCTCGAGGCGTTCCTCGCGGAGCTGGCCGCGCGAGGCCCGGCGCCCTGGCGGCCCGAGGCCGCGGAGGAGTTCGCCCGGCTCACCGGCGTCTCTCCGACGTCCGCCCGGCTGATCGTGGCCGGCATGCCGAACGTGGACGTGTACGAGCGGGGTTTCATCACCAAGGACGTGCGGGCCGTGATCGGGGTGAAGGTCACCGAAGCCGCCGTCGCCAAGGACGAACTGCGCAAGGTGGACGCCGGCGTCCGGCGCGCGGTCGTCGCGGTGCTGCTGCCCGCCGATCCGGCCCGACTCTGGACGGACGGCCCGGACGTGGCCGCCGCGGCGGAGGTGTGGAACGGCAAGGTGGGACGGCGGACGGCGATTCCCGAATGGCTTCTCGGGGAGGCGGCCCGCACGGTGAAGACGGGATGGGACGCGAACCGGGCGCTGGGCGCCCTCGTCGACCCGGCCGCCACGCCGGAGCTGAGCCGGGACCTGGCCTGGCAGGTCCGCGGCGACCGGGTCCATCCCGTCGACGACGGAGCCGCCGGGTTCACCGCGAGCACGCTCGTCATGGCCGTCGCCACGGCCGGCTGGCTCGCCCACCGGCTCCCCGCCGGAGACCCGATCCGCGCCGCGCTGCCGAGGGCGCTGGCCGCGCTCCGCGACCGGCTGGCCGGCCCGGGGCTGATGCTCGACCTCGGCCGCTATGTCGACCTTCCCGAGTTCCGCAAGGCCGCGGGAGCACCGACCGAGACCGGCGAGGGGTACGAAAGATACGGCGCCCTCATCATGGCCACCCACGACGACCGCCCCGCCCCGGCCATCCGCACGGCCCTGCTGGACGCGGCCGGCGACGACCCCTACCTGCGCGCCCTGATCGGGTCCGAAGGGTCGTTCCCCGCCGAGGTCGCCCTGTGTACCGCCCACGACCCGCGGTTCGAGGCGCTCCTGGCCGATCCGGGCGATCCGGCGGCGGGGGAGCGGGCCGCGGACGGAACGTGGTGGCCGCAGGATCCCACCCGGTCGGTGCCCGAACTGGTCGTCGAAGCGGCGAAGGAGCACGGCCTCGGCGAGGACGCCGCGGCCGTGTACCTGATGCTGCTGGCCATGCCGGACCCGGCCGACCGCAATGTCGCCCGCTGGACGGGCTGGAAGCCCGCCCGGCTCAAGGCGGCCCGCGCCGAACTGGCCACCACCGGCCTCGTCGTCGAAGCCAGCCGGGCACGGGCCGGACGCTCGCTGTTCCTGCCCGGAGGCTGGACGGAGCTGAAGACGCCGCACCTTCCGCTGGAGCAGTGGAAGCTCCCCCTGTTCGACCTGAGCGCGGGCCGGAGCACGCCGCTCGTGCCGGGCGAACCCGCCGCCGACCTGTACCGCAGGGCCTGGCAGCGGGTCGGGGACGGCGACGCCCCCCGGTTCGAGGAGCTCACGGTCAAGCGCGGAAGGCGCCGCTGAGCCCGCACTCTTGCGCAGGCGCGGCCCCCGGTCCGTCCGGGGGCCGTGCCTGCGCCGCCGGATCGGACCGGCCCTCGCCGCCGTGCGAAGGGACACCCGGAACCGTCAGGCCGCCCGTCACGGGCGGCATCTCCCAGATCCACCATCTCAAGCACAAGGACTTCTCTTCATGACCCTGACCGACGACCAGGCGACGGTCCCTCCGGCCCGGCAGGTGCTCGCGGCCGAGGAAAGGTACGCCACCGAGCTCGCCTTCCTCGCCGCCCACGACGACGGACCCCGCCCGCCGGGCTGGGCGCTGACGCCACGCGCGGTGGTGACCTTCATCTGCGGCAGCGGCGACGAGACGCTGGAGCTGCCGAAGAACCGGCGCGTGAGGGCCGGTGACGGCATTCCGGCCCGGTTGAAGGTGGCCGCCAAGTTCGTCGGCGAACGCGCCCTGGTCGAACGGTGCGTGGTGACCCTCGCCGGGGAACGCGGCCTGCTGCTGGTCGGCGAGCCCGGAACCGCCAAGTCGATGCTGTCGGAGCTGCTGGCCGCCGCCGTGTGCGGCACCAGCGCCCTCACCGTGCAGGGCACCGCCGGGACGACCGAGGACGCCTTCCGCTACGGCTGGAACTACGCCCTGCTGCTCGCCCAGGGTCCGAGCCGGAACGCGCTGGTCGACTCCCCGGTGCTCACGGCCATGCGCGCGGGACGCGTCGCCCGGATCGAGGAGATCACCCGCTGCCTGCCGGAGGTGCAGGACGCCCTGGTGTCGATCCTGTCCGACCGGCGGCTCAGCGTGCCGGAACTCGCCGGCACCGCCGACGCCCAGGTGGCGGCCTCCCCCGGGTTCACCGTGATCGCCACGGCCAACCTGCGCGACCGCGGCGTCTCGGAGATGTCGGCCGCGCTGAAACGCCGTTTCAACTTCGAGACCGTCGACCCCATCTCGGACGCCGAGGCGGAGACCTCCCTGGTGCGCCACCAGGCCACTGCGGTCGTGCAGCGGGCGGGAGCCGCCTTCGGCGTGGACGACGCCGTACTCGACGCGCTGGTCACGGTCTTCCGCGACCTGCGCTCCGGCCGATCGGGCGAGGGCTGGGACGTGGAGCGGCCCGGAACGGTGATGTCCACCGCCGAAGCCGTGCAGGTCGCCGCCTCGCTGGGGGTCGCCGCGGCGTATCTGCCGAGCGGCGACGTCCTCGACCTGTTGCCGGGGCACCTGCTCGGCGTCGTCCGCAAGGACGACCCCGCCGACCACGGGCGGCTGCTCGGATACTGGGACGGTCCGGTGCGACGCCGTGCCGAGGACGGCTCCGCGATGTGGCGCCGGCTCTGGGACCTGCGGGAGAACCTCCGTTGACCGGCCACAGCGAGCCGGAGTCCGGCCGGGACGCTCCTCGATCCGGCCACGACGTCCGAGACGCCGACCCCAGGCGGGCGGTCGCCGCGCTGGCCTCCTGCGCCCGGCCGTACCTGCTGGGGGTGCGCCACCACAGTCCCGCGCTGGCCGTGGCCCTGCCCGCGCTGCTGGACGCCGCCGACGCCGAAGTGGTCTGCGTCGAGTTGCCGGTGGACTTCCAGCAGTGGCTGGCGCATCTGGCCGATCCGGGGACCGTCGCGCCGGTCGCCCTGGCCGGGGCCGACGGAGAGGGCCGGCTCGGCTTCTACCCGTTCGCGGACTTCTCACCGGAGTTGGTGGCGATCCGCTGGGCCCGGGAGCGCGGGGCGGAGGTGCTCTGCTGCGACCTCCCGCTGTCCGATCCGGGCTGGCAGGCGACCGGCACGGAACAGGCGGTCGGCGCGGCCCCGACCCCCGGCCCGGCGCGGCCGGCGGGAACGGACGCGGCTCCGGCGCCGGCGGGTGCGGCGCCCCCGCGGGCGGTGTCCTTCGCCGACGCGCTGGCCGCCGCGGGCACCGGCCGAGAGGGGGACGACATGTGGGATCGGGCCGTGGAGGTCCTCGCTCCCGGATGCGAGCCCGAGGCGGTGCGCCGCGCCGCCCTCGGCGTCGGCTGGGCGCTGCGCCGGGACGCCGAGGGCGCAGGCGGGGTATCGACCAGGGACCTGGCGCGCGAGGCGCACATGCGCCGTGTCCTTCAGGACGCCGTGGCCGGCGGGCGGCGCGTCGCGGCCGTGGTCGGAGCCTTCCACGCTTCCGCGTTGATCGTCGCCGACACCGTGGAGCCAGGACCGGCCGACGCCGCCGCGCCCCCTGATACGGCGGGCGGCCACGCGACACCAGGACCGCCGCCCACCGGCGACGCCATCGCCTCGCGCCCACCCGCCCCGCCCGCGCACGCCGGGCCGCCGCCCGCCACCTCGCTCGTTCCGTACGCTTTCGACCTGCTCGACTCGCGGTCCGGTTACCCGGCGGGCATTCGTGACCCTCGATGGCAGCAGGCGGTCTTCACCGCGGGCGGCGACCCGGACCGCGTCAGGGACGGCGCCGCCCGCGCGATCACCGGCCTGTGCCGGGAACTGCGCTCCGCCGGGCACACCGCGGGGACCGGAGAGGCCGTCGAGACGCTGCGGCTCGCCTGCGACCTGGCGCGGCTGCGCGGGCTGCCCTCCCCGGGACGGGGCGAGCTGCTGGAAGCGGTGACGACCGTGCTCGGCCAGGGGGAGCCCCTGGGCCGGGGACGGGCCCTCGCCCGGGCCCTCGACACGGTGTTCGTCGGCACCGACCGCGGCCGGATCGCGCCCGGCACGCCGCGTTCGGGACTCGGTCCCGCCGTCGAGGCCGAACTCGCCGGGCTTCGGCTCCCGTGCCCGCAGGACCCCGAACGGCGTGAGGTGCGCCTGGACCCGCTCCGTTCCGAGCTGGACGCGCGCCGGGAGGTCGCGCTGCAACGCCTGCTGGTCTGCGGCGTCGGCTACGGCGAGCCGATCGAGGTGACCGGAACCGGTGACTCCACCGCGCTCACCACCAGGTGGCGGCTCTCCTGGACCCCCGCGGTCCCGGCCCTGCTCGACCTGGCGGGCGTTCGCGGGGTGACCCTCGCTCAGGCCACGGCCGGCACGCTGCGGGAGACCTTCCGCCGCGCGTCCGCCGAAGGAGGGCCCACCTGCGACCTGGTCCTCGACGGCCTGCGCGCCGCGGCCCGCTGCGACCTGCCCGAGCTGGTCGCGGACCGTCTGGCCGCCGTCGCGCTTCCCGCCACCGCCACGCTCGCCGAACTGGTCGAGGCCCTCGACCTGCTCGAGGCGCTGCGCCGCCGGCATCTTCCGGGCACCACGCCGCAGGGCCGCCGGGACGCCGCCGAGCTGGCCGGCACCCTGATGGAGGCCGCGATCCGCGCCCTGCCGGGCCTGGCCGGCAGCGACCAGCCGCAGGACGCGGTCGCCCTGGTCGCCCTCGCCACCCGAGCCGGCGAGGACCGCCTCGGGCTGCGGATGGACGCCACCCTGGCCGAGCTCGCGCGCACCGCCTCCCCCCTCGTGCGGGGAGCGGCCCTGGCCGTCCGGGTCCTGCTCGACCTGGACGGTCCCGGCGCCCTCGGTGCCCGGGCCGCCGGATGGGTCGGCGCCGCCACCGGGCCGGACGGCCGCCACCGCCTGAGCCGCCTGCTGACCGGCGTGCTCACGGCCGCGGGACCGCTGCTCCAGTCGGCGCCCGCGGCCCTAGACCCGCTCATGGACCGCATCGACGACCTCGCCGACAAGGAGTTCCTCGACCGGCTGCCGGCGCTGCGCGGCGGGTTCGACACCCTCACCCCCGCCGGCCGTACCCGGCTGCTGGGGGCCGTGTCCGAGCGCCTCGGAGACCGGCTCGACCTGGCGCTGAGCGCCCCGCCCGCGCTGCTCGCCCTCTGGAGCCGCGCCGACTCCGCCGGGCTGGCCGCCCTGCACGCGCTCCGGCTTCCCGTCCCCCAGCTCATCCCCCCAGCCGTCCCCGCCCTGGCCGGCGCATCAACCGAGGCCCCCGCCCTGGCCGGCGCGTCTACCGAGGGGCCGCGACCACCCGCGCCGAACCGCCGGGCCGTACGGGACGGTGAGGAGACGAACGACCTGCAGGCGCCGTCGGCGCGATCGGAACCCGGCGCGGCGCCGGGCGCGGAACCCGTCGCCCGGCGAAGGCTCGCGCCGGCCGACCGCTGGCGGCTGCTGCTCGGCCGGGAGATCGAGCGGCTCCCGGCCGGCGCCCGCTCCTACGCGCGGGCGTTGGACGAGCTGTACGGAGCGGGACGGGGCGAAGGCGCCGACGACTTCGGGCAGGGCGCCGGGGGAGGGGGCGACTCCGGCGGCAGGGAAGATCCCTTCCCCACCGCCCGGGAGTGGGCCGAGGAACTGGAGGTCCTTTTCGGAGCCGAGGTGCGCGAGGAGGTGCTGGCCCGGGCCGCCGACGCCGGCCGGACCGATGTGCTCACCGAGCTCGATCCGGCCGCGGTGCGGCCGTCGATCGAGCTGCTGACCTCCGTGCTGTCGCTGGCGGGCGGTCTGCCCGAGCAGCAGCTCGCCAAGCTCCGGCCACTGGTCCGCCGCCTGGTCGCCGAGCTCACCCGGGAGCTCGCGACCCGGCTGCGGCCCGCTCTGACCGGGCTGGCGACGCCGCGTCCGACCCACCGTCCGGGCGGCCGGCTCGACATGCCGCGCACCCTGCGGGCCAACCTGCCGCACACGCGCCGCATGGACGACGGCCGGCTCGTGGTCGTCCCGGAGCGGCCGGTGTTCAGCACCCGGGCCCGCCGGGAGGCCGACTGGCGGTTGATCCTCGTGGTCGACGTGTCCGGCTCGATGGAGGCGTCGGTGGTCTGGTCCGCGCTGACCGCCGCGGTCCTGGCGGGTGTGCCCACGCTCTCCACCCACTTCCTGTCGTTCTCCACGGAGGTGATCGATCTGACCGGGCAGGTCGCCGACCCGCTCTCTCTGCTGCTGGAAGTGCGGGTCGGCGGTGGCACGCACATCGCCGCGGGGCTCGCCCATGCCCGCTCGCTGGTCACCGTGCCGAGCCGCACGCTCGTCGTGGTCGTCAGCGACTTCGAGGAGGGTTACCCGATCGGAGGCCTGCTCGGCGAGGTCCGCTCTCTGGCCGGTTCCGGCGTCCATCTGCTGGGCTGTGCCGCCCTGGACGACAGCGGCGTTCCCCGCTACTCCCTTCCCGTCGCCCAGCAGCTCGTCACGGCCGGCATGCCCGTCGCCGCCCTCAGCCCGCTCGCCCTCGCCCGATGGGTGGGCGACCGTCTCCGCGGAGAACCCCGGTGAATTCCCCCATTTCAGCCGTTTCCTCGGCCGGACAGCTTCCGCCGGCGGCACCGCACGTGGTCGCCGCCGCCGTCGAGAGCCTCACTTCCAGACTCCGCAAGAAGCTGGACGCGGCGATCGGGCAGTACGCCGCCGTGTTCGCCGCAACGTCCGCCGCCATGCCCGCCGTCGCCGACGGCGAGGACGTGCGGATCAGTTGCGGCGAAGACGCGGTGGTCACCCTCTCGCCGGGACCGTCGGGCGCGATCCTCGACGAGGACCAGGCGCGGTGCACCTGCCTCCTGGCGCCGCGCTGCCTGCATCGCGCGGCCGTGCTCAGCGCCTGCCCGGTGGCGGACGCAGACGCAGGCGTGGACGCGGCGCCCGAACCACCCGGCGAGGGGGATCCCGGAACGGAGGACCCCGTCGTACGCGACGATCCGCCCCCGGACGGGACGGCGGCCGACACGACCGCGGGACCCACCGCCGCGCAGGTGGCGGCCGCCTCGGGGCTGTGGGCCGCCGCTGCCGCCGTGCTGTCGTCCGGGGTGCCCGCGGCGGGCGCGGTGCCCCAGGCGGAACTGCTCCGCGCCGCGCACACCGCCCGCCTGGCCGGGCTGCCCAAGGCCGAGGCCGCCGCCCTGCGCGTCGTCCGCGGCCTGCGGGCGGCGCGCGACCGCCACGACGGCCACCGCCTGGCGGACCTGGCGTCCGCGCTTCGCGAACTCCTGCTCACCGCGGGCAGGCTGGCCGCGGCCGACCCCGACCCGGCGCTGATCGGCAGCGTCCGCCGAAGCTACCAGCAGGGTGGGAGCCTGCGTGTCTACGGCGTCTTCCGGGAGCCGGTGATCAGCAGCACCGGTTACGGCGGTGTGGTCACCCATCTCCTCACGGAGGACGGCCGCTGGTTCTCGGTGGCCGACGTCAAACCGGGTGGGCCGGCTCGCGCCCGTGGCGCCGCCACCGCGACCGTCGCCATCGGCGCGGCCACGCTGAACCACGCGCAACTGGCGCGGGCGGGACTGCTGATCGCCGGAGCGACGGTCTCGCCGGAGGGCCGTCTCGGGGCGGGCGCCGGCGTGCGCGCCACGCCGATCACCGGCATGCCGTGGACGGCGGGGCCGCTGGCCGCCCTGTTCGCCCGCCCGCTGGCCGAGGCGGCCGGCGCGCGGCTCTCCGGGCAGGCCTGGAGCGAGTCGGAAGCGGAGAAGGTTCGCGAACCGGTCGGATGCGATCTGGTGATCATCGGTGCCGCGGGTGACCACGTGCTCGCTCGCGAGCTGTCGCCGGCCGGAACGCCGCCGGAAGGACCTGATCCGGCCGACGACGGATCGGCAGGGCGGCCACCGGCGATCACGCGCCCTGACGGCCCGCTGATCCGGCTCGTTCCGGCCGGCTCCCATCCGGACCTGGCGCACGTCGCCAACCTGCGGCAGCTCGCGTCCCGGCCCGGCATGCTCGTACGGGTGGTCGGTAGGCTGGACCCCGACCGGGCGGCCACCCTGCGTCCGCTCGCGGTCGGAGCGGTACCCGGGGCCGAGGCGACGCTGCGCCTTCCCGCCGAATGGCAGGGCCGTGCGGACCTCGGGTACGACCGCCTGCAGGGCTCCCATCTCCCGCCGCGCGAGGTCTGCCCGCCGTGGCCGGCGGGTTCCGAGGCGGAGGCGGATCCGGTGGCCGGCGCCCCGCTGTGGCGCGTTCGCCGGCTGGTCGAGCTCGCTGTCGCCGGAGGCCGGCGGGCGGTCGCCGAAGCCGCGCGCAGCGGTGACTCCCACGCTCAGGGAGCCCCGCTGCGCCGGGCGGGGTTCGCGGCCGCCGCCGAGCTGGCCGCCGCGCTCACCGCCGAGGCCGATCGTCGCGGCCGCGACGTGTTCGGACGGCTGACGGATTCCGGCCCCGACGGGTACGCGTGGGCCTGGCTGGCGGCCGCGATTCATCTCGCCGCCACCGATCAGGCGTTGGTCCAGGCCTCCTGGCACGCCGACCAGGCCTGATCGGCCGCTTCACCGGATCCGGAAGGCGCTTCGCGGCGGCCGGGCCGCCTGCCACGGCTGTTCAGGATCGCTGTGAAACGTCCTTAGGGAGGTGATGCGGCCGGCCGGTGACCTCCCCCGTCGCCGGTCGGTCGGCGACGGGGCGGCCCGCCGTGCCCGCCGTGTGGTGTCCGCTCCGCCGGCCCGGGTCAGGTCATCCCGGTGACCCGCATGGTGATGTTCAGCCGCCCGCCGGTCAGCCCGAGGGCGGGGTCGGCGGTGCCCGGATACACCTTGGGCACGCCGTGATAGGCGAACCGGGAGGGGCCGCCGAAGACGAACAGGTCACCCGAGGCCAGCTCGATGTCGGTGTAGGGCCGGCCGCGGCCGGCGGTGTTGCCGAAGCGGAACAGGCAGCTGTCGCCGATGCTGATCGAGACGACCGGGGCGTCGGACCTCTCGTCCTTGTCCTGGTGCATGCCCATCCGAGCCGTGGCGTCGTAGAAGTTGATCAGTGCCGCGTCGGGGGTGTAGTCGTCCCCGGCGGCGGGGTCGGCGTAGGCGTCGGCCAGGGCCGCGCGGCCCATCCGCACCATCCATCCGGGGAGGTCGGCGACCCGGCCGCCGCCGGCGTCGTCGGCGGTGCGGCTGTAGCGGTAGGGCTGCCAGTGCCAGCCCAGGCATACCGTCCGCACGGACATCACCTGTCCGCCGGGCAACCGCGCCGCGCGCATCGCAACCGGACCGGCCGCCCAGGCCCGGCACGCCTGGACGAGCTCTCGCTGCCGATCCGGGGACAGCCAGCCGGGAACGTGGACCGCGCCGGGCGCGACCTGCAGCCGGGGGCGGGGGAACAGCGCGCTCATGGGAGGTCCTCGCCGGGGTCCGGGCTGCCGAGGGGCGGGTAGTAGATGATCAGGCCGCGGCCGACCCGCCAGGTGCCGCCGTCCGCCGCGACCCCGCTCATGTCCTCCATCGTGGCAGGCCCGGCCAGCTCCACCACCCGCACATCGCCCAGGCCCGCGAAGCCGTAGGTGCGCCGCGGGTCCCAGCCGGTGCTGTGCCGCAACCGGCGGCTCATCTGCGCCCACCCGAGCGGGCCGCCGGCGACCACCCACGCGTCGGGGTCGCCGGCGGCGAACCGCCGCGCCGGGCGCAGCCAGGACGCGGCCTCCTCGGGCCAGTCGACGACCGCCAGCACGGTCGCGCCCCTGTTCTCCCAGCTTCGGGCGAACGCCTGCGCCGCGGCCCGGGAGGCGGCGTCACGGCCATGGCCGACGGTGACGGTCTCGATCCTGGGCCGGGCCGCGGTCAGCAGGTCCACCAGCGCCGACACCTCGGCGGGGGTGTGCCGGACGGGCTGCTCCGAGGCGGCCGCCCTCGCGGTGTCACTCGGGCGGACCAGCGGTGAAGGTGATCGGATGACCCTTCGGGCGATCGTCATGTCATGTGCTTTCTGCCGGTCTTCCAGGGGATGTCCGCGTCGGGCGGGCGCACCGCGCACGGCCGGTGTCCGGTGGCGGTGGCCCCGTCCATGGTCCGCCCGCCGGCGGGCGGACCATGGACGGGGCCGTCCCGAAGGGGATGTCGTCTCACACGTGGTAAACGTCCGGGCCCGGTGAGATGTGAGCCGTGATTCCGAAAACCCTTTCCCGACGTCCTTCCGGGCCGGGAAGCCGCCCACGACGAGACCTCCGGTGCCCGTACGGCGCCGGCCGACCGGCGGTGGTCACCGGGCCGACCGGCGACGCCGCTGATGGAAGATGGTGATTTTTTACGAAACTTCCGAGCTTTGTTTTCTATCGAGCAGGCCGTCCAGTCGTACGGTCGAGAGACAGATGAGGCTCAACATGAGGAAGTGGTCCGCGATGGGCCAGACGGCCTTGGTCTCCGCTCAGGAAGTCTTCGCACGTCGTGTTGAGCCTGCTCGCGGCCTGGCGGGGGAGGCCGAGCAGGTGGCGCGGGCCTGTCACGCCATGGCGACGCGATTCCACGGCGGTGGCCGGCTCATCGTCTTCGGCAACGGAGAAGCCGCCACCGACGCCCAGCACATCGCGGTGGAGTTCGTCCACCCGGTGATCGTGGGCAAGCGCGCACTGCCCTCGTTCTCGCTGACCAACGACGTCGCGACGATCACCGGCATCACCGGAAGCTCCGGGTTCGACGAGATCTTCGCCCACCAGCTCCGCCTCTTGGCCGTCCGGGACGACATCGCGCTGGGCATCTCGCCGTACGGCGACTGCCCGAACGTGCTGCGCGCCCTGCAGACCGCCAAAGACCTCGGCCTGCTGACGCTGGCGCTCGTCGGCGGGGACGGCGGCGAGATCGCGCGGAGTGCCTCGGTCGACCACGTGCTGATCGCCCGTTCCGGCGACCCCCGCGTCGTCAAGGAAGTGCACGTCACCACCTATCACATCCTGTGGGAGCTGGTGCACGTGTTCTTCGAGCAGCCCGGAGTGCTCGACCCGCAGGTGATCGCATGAACGCCCGGGAGCCGCTCGGTGCGGGCGAGGTCCCGCCCGCCGATCAATGCCACGGCGACGCGTGTGTCACCTGCTCCGACGAAGCGATGCCGGTGACGGTGGTGCGGTTGCTGGAGGCCGGTCTCGCCGTGGTCGACACCGGACGGGGTGCGGAGGAGGTGAGTGTCGCCCTGGTGGACGCCCAGGTGGGTGACACCGTCCTGGTGCACGCCAAGGAGGCCATCGCGGTGGTCAAGGGGGTGAACAGATGAGCACACCGGACGCCTCGGTGGAGTCGCTGTATCCGTTCCTCTACGCCGGATCGACGGACCTGGAGGCCGTCCTGGCGGCGGTGCGCGAATCCACGGTCGAGAAGGCGGAGGAGATCGTCGCCCTGCGGCAGACCGTGCTCGATCGGGACGGTGACCGGATGGCGGCCTGTGCCGAGGCCATGGCGGAGGCCTTCGCCGGGGGAGCCCGGCTGTTCGCCTTCGGCAACGGCGGCAGCTCCACCGACGCGCAGGACGTGGCCACCCTGTTCCTGAATCCGGGAGACGAGGCCCGGCCGCTGCCGGCGTTCTCCCTCACCGCGGACATCGCGGTGGTGACGGCGCTGTCGAACGACATCGGGTTCGAGGTGGTGTTCGCCCGCCAGCTCGCCGCGTCCGGCCGCGCGGGGGACATCGCGTTCGGCCTGTCGACGAGCGGCAATTCGCGCAACCTCATCGCCGCCTTCGAGGAGGCGGACCGGCGAGGAATGATCACGGTCGGACTGGCCGGTTACGACGGCGGCCAGATGGCCGAACTGGGCACCATCGACCACCTGTTCGTGGTGCCGTCGTCGTCGGTGCACCGGATCCAGGAAGCCCAGACCAGCGTCTACCACGCGCTGTGGGAGCTCACCCAGCACGCGCTCGTACGGCGCGGCGCGACCCGGGAGCCCCCGTCGCGCCCCAACTGAACCACGCGCCCGGACGACCGGGTGGATCGAAGCCCGCGAAGGTGGTGAGACGGCATGACAGCACCGACCGACTCCAAAGAGACCACACCGCAAGCACAGGACGAGCCGGTGGTTCACATTCTGTGGATCAACGCGGGGTTGAGCTGTGACGGGGACTCGGTCGCGCTGACCGCGGCGACGCAGCCGAGCATCGAGGAGATCGTGCTGGGGGCGCTGCCGGGGTTGCCGAAGGTGGCGGTGCACTGGCCGCTGATCGATTTCGAGTCCGGGCCGATGCAGGGCGCGGATGTGTTCATCGAGTGGTTCTTCAAGGCCGAGCGGGGCGAGCTGGAGCCGTTCGTGCTGGTGGTGGAGGGGTCGATTCCGAATGAGTCGATCAAGCAGGAGGGGTACTGGTGCGGGTTCGGCAATGATCCGGCGACCGGGCAGCCGATGACGACCAGCGCGTGGCTGGACCGGCTGGCGCCCAAGGCGACGGCGGTGCTGGCGGCGGGCACATGCGCCACCTACGGCGGGATTCACGCGATGGCGGGCAATCCGACCGGGGCGATGGGGGTGGCCGACTACCTGGGCTGGGACTGGCGGTCGAAGGCGGGGCTGCCGATCGTGAACGTGCCGGGTTGTCCGATTCAGCCGGACAACCTGTCGGAGACGATTCTGTACCTGCTGTACCAGGTGGCAGGGCAGGCGCCGATGATCCCGCTGGACGAGGCGCTGCGGCCGACCTGGCTGTTCGGCCAGACGGTGCACGAGGGGTGCGACCGGGCGGGGTATTACGAGCAGGGACAGTTCGCGACCGAGTACGGCTCGCCCAAGTGCCTGGTGAAGATCGGCTGCTGGGGGCCGGTGGTCAAGTGCAACGTGCCCAAACGGGGATGGCTGAACGGGGTGGGGGGCTGCCCGAACGTGGGCGGGATCTGCATCGCGTGCACGATGCCGGGCTTCCCCGACAAGTTCATGCCGTTCATGGACGAGCCGCCGGGAGCGCGGATCTCCTCGACCGTCAGCGGCGCCTACGGCGGGATGGTGCGCACGCTACGCCACATCACGCTCAAGACGGTCGACAAGGAGCCGAAGTGGCGGGCCAAGGGCCGCGCGTTGCTCACCGGCTACAAGGCGCCCTGGTGATGACCCGGCAACCGGATCGGTGAGGCTGACATGACGACGACACCACGACAGAGCACCGGCGACGACCTGATGGAGATGTCCTGGGATCCGATCACGCGGATCGTGGGGAGCCTGGGCATCTACTGCAAGATCGACTTCGCCAACCGGCAGGTCGCGGAGTGCTACAGCACCTCGTCGATCTTCCGGGGCTACAGCATCTTCATGAAGGGCAAGGACCCGCGGGACGCGCATTTCATCACCAGCCGCATCTGCGGGATCTGCGGCGACAACCACGCGACCTGCTCGGTGTACGCGCAGAACATGGCCTACGGGGTGCGGCCGCCGGCGTTGGGGGAGTGGATCCTCAACCTGGGCGAGGCAGCCGAGTACATGTTCGATCACAACATCTACCAGGAGAACCTGGTCGGGGTGGACTACTGCGAGAAGATGGTGCGCGAGACCAACCCGGGGGTGCTGGCGCTGGCCGAGCGCACCGAGGCGCCGCACGCGGCCGAGCACGGCCGGGCCACGATCGCCGACATCATGCGCTCGCTCAACCCGCTGGAGGGCGACTTCTACCGCGAGGCTCTGCAGATGAGCCGGTTGACGCGGGAGATGTTCTGCCTGATGGAGGGCCGGCACGTGCATCCGTCCACGCTGTATCCGGGTGGGGTGGGCACGGTGGCGTCGGTGCAGCTGTTCACCGACTACCTGGCGCGGTTGATGCGGTACGTGGAGTTCATGAAGCGGGTCGTGCCGATGCATGACGACCTGTTCGACTTCTTCTACACCGCGCTGCCGGGCTATGAGGAGGTGGGCCGGCGCCGGGTGCTGCTGGGCTGCTGGGGCAGCTTCCAGGACCCGGCGCACTGCGACTTCACCTACGCCAACATGGGCGGCTGGGGCAAGCAGATGTTCGTCACCCCCGGCGTGATCGTCGACGGCCGGCTGCTGACCAACGACCTGGTCGACATCAACCTGGGCATCCGGATCCTGCTGGGCAGTTCCTACTACGACGACTGGGAGGGGCAGGAGCCGTTCGTCACGCATGATCCGCTGGGGAATCCGGTGGACATGCGGCATCCGTGGAACCAGCACACCATTCCGCATCCGCAAAAGCGGGACTTCACCGACAAGTACAGCTGGGTGATGTCGCCGCGCTGGTTCGACGGCGCCGACATGCTGGCGCTGGACACCGGGGGTGGGCCGATCGCCCGGCTGTGGTCGACGGCGCTGTCGGGGCTGGTCGACATCGGCTACGTCAGGTCGACCGGGCACAGCGTGCAGATTCATCTGCCCAAGAGCGCGACCAAGCCGGAGACCATGTTCGAGTGGACGATTCCGATGCATGACGGGCAGCCGTTGTCGAACGCGCTGGAGCGTAACCGGGCGCGCACGTATTTCCAGGCTTACGCCGCGGCGTGCGCGGTGTATTTCGTGGAGCAGGCGCTGGCGGAGGTGCGGGCGGGACACACCCAGACCTGGACGCCGTTCACGGTGCCGGAGGAGGCGATCAGCTGCGGGTTCACCGAGGCGGTGCGGGGGGTGCTGTCGCATCACATGGTGATCCGGGACGGGAAGATCGCCAATTACCATCCGTATCCGCCGACGCCGTGGAACGCCAGCGTGCGGGACTCGTACGGGACACCGGGTCCGTACGAGGACGCGGTGCAGAACACGCCGATCTTCGAGGAGAATCCGCCGGAGTCGTTCAAGGGGATCGACATCATGCGGGCGGTGCGGAGTTTCGATCCGTGCCTGCCGTGTGGGGTGCACATGTATCTGGGCGGTGGCGCGGAGTTGCGCAAACTGCACACCCCGCACGCGTTCGGCGTCTGACGGGAGCGGGGGCGTATGCCAGCGAGCACCGACGTCAGGGCGGCCGGCGACCGGGTGGAGGTGCTGCTCGCCGAGTTGGCCGCGCTCAGCGATCCGGCGACCCGGGCCAAGGCCGAGGAGCTGGTGCGGGTGCTGGTCGAGCTGTACGGCGCGGGCCTGGAGCGGGTCATGGAGATCGTCACCGAGGCGGAGGCGGCGTCGGTGCTGCGCGGCCTGGTCGCCGACGATCTCGTCTCGGGCCTGCTCGTCGTGCACGATCTGCACCCGCTGGGCACCGAGGAGCGCGTGCGCGAGGCACTCGACGGCGTCCGTCCCTACCTCGGCACCCACGCCGGAGACGTGGAACTGGTGGGAGTCGAGGACACCGGCGTGGTACGGCTGCGCCTGCGCGGCTCCTGCCATGGATGTCCCTCCTCACAGGTCACGGTGAAGCTGGCGATCGAGCGGGCGGTGCTTCGGGCGGCTCCCGAAGTCGCCCGCGTGGAGGTGGAGGGCATGGCCGACCCGGACACCCCGCTGCTGCAGATCGAGACGCGGCCCCCTCCCGGACCGTGCCCGGTTCCCGAGGGGACGGTGATCAGATGAGCACGGGCCTGCGGCGGTTCCGCGAGCCCCGGCCCGCTCCGCTCCAAGCCGTCGAGGAGCGTTGTGAGATGTGCGCCGAGCCGATCGGCGCCGAGCACGACCACGTGGTCAACGTCGAGACGCGCGCGCTGACCTGCGCCTGCCGCAACTGCTATCTGCTGTTCACGGTCGAGGGCGCGGCGATGGGCAGGTTCCTGGCGGTGCCGGACCGTTACTTGTACGCGCCTTCCCTCGCCCTGTCGCCGGCCGAGTGGGAGGAGCTGCAGATTCCGGTGCGGATGGCGTTCTTCTTCCGCAACTCCGCGCTCGGCCGTACGGTCGCCTTCTACCCGAGCCCGGGCGGGGCCACCGAGTCCGAGCTGCCGCTGGAGACCTGGGAGCGGGTCATGGCGGCCAATCCCGCGCTGGCCGACGTTCTGCCGGACGTCGAGGCGCTGCTCGTCGACCGCCGTGAGGACGGCTTCGTCTGCCATCTGGTGCCGATCGCCGCCTGCTACGAGCTCGTCGGCCTGGTCCGGCTGCGCTGGAAGGGCTTCGACGGCGGCCGGGAGGTCTGGCAGGCCATCGACGCCTTCTTCGCCGACCTGCGCGAACGCAGCCGCATCGTGGACGGCGACCATGGGTGAGCTCGATTTCGCCTGCCTCGGCGCCTGCGCCGATCCCTTCGCGGCCTCCCCGACGCTACAGTTCCGGCTGCGCCTCACCGAGCCGGGCGGCGGTGCCGTACAGGCCGTCGTGCTGCGCTGCCAGATCCGCATCGAGCCGCAGCGGCGCCGTTACACGCCGGAGGAGGCCGTCCTGCTCGGCGACCTGTTCGGCGAGTCCTCCCGCTGGGGGAACACTCTCAAACCCGTGCAGTTCGCCAATGTCTCGATCATGGTCCCCGGCTTCACCGGGGCGACGGAGCTCGACCTGCCGGTGCCGGTCACCTACGACCTGGAAGTGGCGGCGGGCAAGTATTTCGCGGCGCTCGACGAGGGCGAGATCCCGCTGCTCCTGCTCTTCAGCGGCACCGTCTTCACCAGGACGGCGGCCGGATTCACGGTCCAGCAGGTGCCGTGGGACCGCGAGGCGCGTCATCGGCTGCCGGTGGCCGTCTGGCGGGAGCTGATGGACCGTTACTTCCCCGGTGAGGGGTGGCTGCGGCTGAGCCGCGACACGCTGCGCGCCCTGCACCGCTTCAAGTCCGCCCGGGCCCTGGCGACGTGGGAGGACGCCGTGGAGGCGCTGCTGGCCCAGGCGGGGGAGGCGGCCCGGTGAACACCCCGATGGACGCCGCGCGCAAGGTGGCCGACGCCGTGCTGTACGAGGGCTACCTGCTCTACCCCTACCGCGCCTCGGCGGCCAAGAACCGGGTGCGCTGGCAGTTCGGGGTGCTCGTGCCGCCCGGCTACACGGCGACCGCGGAGCCGGCGGCCTGCCAGACCGAATGCCTGCTCGAAGCGGCGGGCGACACGACACTCCACATCCGGCTGCGGTTCCTGCAGATCGTGGCCAGATCCGTCGAACACGTCGCCGGCGGCGCCTACCGGCGGGTTCCCGCGCTGGAGGTCGACGGCGAGACCCACCTGACCTTCGACGAGGCCGTCGAAAGAGAGCGCGAGGCCGTGCTCCCGCTGGCGGCCCTGCTGGAGGGGGAGCGGTCCTTCGACGTCGGGTTCTCCGCGACGCGCACGGTCGAACCGCTGGAGGCGTCCTCGGGGGAGCCGGTCGGCCGCGTCGTCCGCGAGCACCGGCCGATCGAGGCGATGATGCGCGTCCGGGCCGACCGGCTCGCCGGGCCGTACGATCTGGTGAAGCTGCGCGTGCGGGTGGAGAACACCGCCGGATGGCTCCCGGGCCCCGGCGCATCACGCGACGACGCGCTGCGCCGGTCCCTGATCGCGGCCCACACGTTGCTCGCGACCACGCATGGGGCGTTCCTGTCCCTGCTCGACCCGCCCGAATGGGCGGACGCGGCGGTGAAGTCCTGCCGCAACCTGCACACCTGGCCGGTGCTCGTCGGCGAGGAAGGACAGCGCGACGTTCTGCTGTCGGCTCCGATCATCCTGTACGACCACCCCTCCATCGCGCCGGAGAGCCCGGGGGACCTCTTCGACGCCACCGAGATCGACGAGCTGCTCAGTCTCAGAACGCTCACCCTGACCGAGGAGGAGAAGCGGGAGGCCAGAGCGACCGATCCGCGCGCCGCCGAGATCATCGAACGGACCGGGGACATGCCACCCGAGCTGCTGGAACGGTTGCACGGCGCCGTCCGCTACCTGCGCTCTGCCGGTACGGCGCAGGCCGCAGACCAGGAAGCTGATCAGGAAGCAGGGCCGGAAGCAGGGCCGGAAACGGGGCCGGAAACGGGGCGGCGGGAGGACGTCACGCCCTGGTGGGATCCCGGCGCCGACGCCTCGGTCTCCCCGGCGTCCGACGGCGTCGCCGTCGCCGGGGTGACCGTCGCCAGGGGCAGCAGGGTGCGGCTGCTGCCCGGCCGCACCGCCCTTCCCGGCTCCCCTGGCCGATCCCCGGCGCACGGACGGCGCGCCGACGCCCACGACATGTTCCTGGCGGGGCGGATCGCCATCGTCGAGGCCGTGCTGCTCGACGTGGACGGCGTCCGGCATCTGGCCGTCACGCTGGAGGACGATCCCGGCGCCGATCTCCAGCGTGAGCAGGGTCGCTTCCTCTACTTCTCGCCCGACGAGGTCGAGCCGCTCGACGGGGGAGAGACGGCGGGCAAGGAGGGGGAGTCGCTTGATGGGAGAGAGGCGGCGGGCAGGGCGGGGGAGACGACCGGCGAACGAGGCGGGAGGGGAACGGTGAGCGACCGATGAAACCGGCGATCCTGGTCGCGGGCGTCGGCAACGTGTTCTTCGGCGACGACGGCTTCGGAGTGGAGGTCGCCCGGCGGCTGAGCGCCGCGGGCCTGCCCGAGGGGGCCGTGGTCGCCGACTTCGGTATCCGCGGCATCCACCTGGCCTACGAACTGCTGGCCGGTTACGACAGCCTCATCCTCGTCGACGCCGTCCCCGGTGACGACGAGCCCGGGACGTTGCGGGTCGTCGAACCGCGGCTCGACGAGGATCGCCGGGTGAGCGACCCCCTCGTGGGGAGCGCGCTCGCCGACGCCCACGGCATGACCCCGGACGCCGTCCTCGCCCTGATCGGCGCGCTGGGGGTCCGGACCGGCCGGATCCTGCTCGTCGGCTGCCAGCCCGCCGACACCTCGCCGGGCATGGAACTCAGCGAACCGGTCGCGTCCGCCGTCCCCCGGGCCGCCGAGCTGGTCCGCGAACTGGTCGAAGAACAGCTCGCGGCGTCTTCCGCCGCGGGCGCGGAGAGGAGTGAGCCGTGATGAGACGCCTGCTGATCGCGGCGGTCGTCGTCGGGACGGTGGCCGTGATCGTGCAGTCCCTGCCGGACATCATCCGTTACAAGAAGATCAGAGACATGTGATCGGCGGATCGATGACGACTTTCCAGATCTTCACGGAAGGCGGTGGTGCGCCGTGCACGAGTTCGGGATCGCCGAGGCGGTTCTCGACGCGGTCGAGCGTCGGGCGGAGGGACGGCGGGTGAAACGCGTCCGGGTGCGGGCCGGAGCGCTGTTGCGCATCACCGGTCCCGCGCTCGACCAGGCGTTCGCCCTGGTCTCGCCGGGAACGGTCGCCGACGGAGCCACGGTCGACCTGGTCGTCGTGCCCGCACAACTCATCTGCCGCTCCTGCGGAAGGCGCGAGGAGACCTCCGACGCGCTGGCCGTGTGCGGGGGTTGCGGGAGCACCGACATCGATCTGCAGGGCGGGGACGGGCTGGTCCTCGAATCCATCCGTATGGCGGAAGGAAGCCAAGGGGGAACTCATGTGCCTGGGAATTCCCGGCGAGATCGTGGAGATCCTGCCGGACCATCCTGACCTCGCGAAGGTCGATGTCAGTGGGGTGCGCCGCGCGATCAACGTCGGCCTGCTCGAGAACGAACGGCTCCAGCCCGGTGACTGGATTCTCATCCATGTCGGGTTCGCTCTGTCGAAGATCGACGAGGCGGAGGCCAGGGCCGCTCTGGACTTCCTGGAGGGGATCGGCCAGGCCTATGACGACGAGATCGCGGCGCTTCGCGAGTCCATGATCGACCGGGGGTGAGACGGAATGCGTTTCGTCGATGAGTACCGCGACGCGGACAAGGCGCGGGCGCTGGCCGCGAAGATCGCCGAGCTGTGCGAGCCGGGCCGCGCCTACAAGTTCATGGAGGTGTGCGGCGGCCATACGCACACCATCTACAAACACGGGCTGGAGGACTACCTGCCCGAGGCCATCACGCTGGTGCACGGTCCGGGCTGCCCGGTGTGCGTCATCCCGATGGGCCGTGTCGACGACGCCATCCACATCGCCGAACAGCCCGATGTGATCATGACGTCGTTCGGGGACATGATGCGGGTGCCCGGCGGGCGCGGCTCGTTTCTGGAGGCCAAGGCGCGAGGGGCCGACATCCGCATGGTCTACTCGCCGCTGGACGCGCTGAAGATCGCCCGCAGTAATCCGGACCGGCCGGTGGTGTTCATGGCGATCGGGTTCGAGACCACCGCGCCGTCGACCGCGATGACGTTGCGGCGCGCGGCGGCCGAGGGGATCGGCAACTTCTCGGTGTTCTGCAACCACGTGACGATCATCCCGGCGATCAAGGCGATCTTGGACTCGCCGGACCTGCGGCTGGACGGCTTCATCGGTCCGGGGCATGTCTCGACGGTGATCGGCTGCCGGCCCTATGGCTTCATCGCCGCCGAGTACGGCAAGCCGTTGGTGGTGGCCGGGTTCGAGCCGCTGGACATCCTGCAGTCGATCTACATGCTGTTGGTGCAGCTGGCCCAGGGGCGGGCGGAGGTGGAAAACCAGTATGCGCGGGTGGTGCCGTGGGCGGGGAACCCGACGGCGCTGGGGGTGATCAACGAGGTGATGGCGTTGCGGCCGTATTTCGAGTGGCGGGGGCTGGGCTTCATCTCGCATTCGGCGTTGCGGTTGCGGGAGGCCTACGCCGGCTTCGACGCCGAGCAGGCCTTCGCTGTTCCCGGGGGGCGGGTGGCCGATCCGAAGGCGTGTCAGTGCGGGGAGGTGCTCAAGGGAGTGCTCAAGCCGTGGGAGTGCAAGGTGTTCGGGACCGCCTGTACGCCGGAGACGCCGATCGGCACGTGCATGGTCTCTTCGGAGGGGGCGTGCGCGGCGTATTACAACTTCGGTCGTTTCTCTCGGGAGCGGGTCAGGCAGGCGACGCGGTGAGCGGGGTCGGAGGGGTCGAAGGGACCGGTATCGAGAGGGGCGAGGGGGCCGGTGTCGACAGGGCCGAGAGGACCGCCGGGTGGGCCGAGGCCGCTTTACGGGAACACGCCACCGAAACCGAGCACCCAACCCGCGAGGAGCAGGTGCTGGAGCGGATCGACCGGGCCCGCCGCCGCAAGGCCAGGGTGAAGGAAGAGCACATCACCATGGCCCACGGCGCCGGCGGCAAGGCGACGCAGGCCCTGGTCGAGGCCGTCTTCCTGGAGGCCTTCCGCAACCCGCTGCTCGAACCGCTGGAGGACGGCGCCGTGCTCGGCGTCGGCTCCAGCAGGCTCGTCTTCACCACCGACTCCTACGTGGTCTCCCCGCTGTTCTTCCCCGGCGGGGACATCGGGGACCTGGCGGTCAACGGGACCGTCAACGACCTGGCGGTGTGCGGCTCCCGGCCGCTCTACCTCTCGGCCGGCTTCATCCTCGAGGAGGGCTTCCCCGTCGAGGATCTCAGGCGCGTCACCGCGTCGATGACCGAGGCGGCGCGGGCGGCGGGCGTGCAGATCGTCACCGGCGACACCAAGGTGGTGCAGCGCGGCAGGGCCGACGGCTGCTACGTCAACACCGCCGGCGTCGGGCTGCTGGAGCGGCCGATCAGCCTCGGCGCGGCCGGCGCCCGGCCCGGCGACGCCGTCATCGTGTCCGGCCCGGTCGGCGAGCACGGCGTCACGATCATGCTCGCCCGGGGCGAGCTGGACATCGAAGCCGACCTGGTGTCGGACACCGCGCCGCTGAACGGGCTGGTCTGCGCGCTCCTCGACGCCTGCCCGGACACGGTGCGCTGCCTGCGCGACGCCACCCGCGGCGGGGTCGCGACGATCCTGAACGAGGTCGCGCGCGCCTCCGGCGTCGCCGTCGTGGTCGAGGAGGACGCGATCCCGGTACGGCCCGGCGTGCGGGGCGCGTGCGAGCTGCTCGGCATCGACCCGCTCTACGTCGCGTGCGAGGGGCGCATGATCGTGGTCGTGGACGGCTCGGCGGCGGGCACCGCGCTCGCCGCGCTGCACGCGCATCCCCTCGGCGAGGGGGCCGCGCTCATCGGCCACGTCAAGGACGACCCACCCGGGTTGGTCCTGCTGAAGACCGCCTTCGGCGGCACCCGCATCGTCGACATGCTGGTCGGCGACCCGCTGCCACGGATCTGCTGAGCTGCTGAGCCGGCCGGTGCCCATGGCCGGTCCGCCGACCCGTCGCCTTCCGGGTGCGATCCGTCGCCTTCCGGCGGCCGGGGCCGGTGGTCAGCCCCGCCGGTCCCGGGCGCCGGCCACGGCGGCCTGGCCCAGGCTGATCCCGCCGTCGTTCGGCGGCACGCGCCTGTGCAGCAGCACGTGGAAGCCGCGCTCCTCCAGCAGGGCGGTGGCCCGCTCCAGCAGCAGGACGTTCTGGAACACCCCGCCCGACAACGCCACCGTGGACAGGCCGCTCGTCTCCCGGAGGCGGGCGCAGCCCTCGGCGACGACGCGGGCGATCGCGTTGTGGAAGCGTGCGGAGACCGTCGCCGGCTCCGTGCCCGCCCGCAGATCGTCGGCCGCCGCCCGGACCAGGTCGGCGCCGGGCACGGTGAACGGCGCCTCGCCCGACAGGCGGCAGCCGTACGCGCCCGCCTCCCGCGGATCGGCGAGCTGCTCCCACTCGACCGCCGCCTGCCCCTCGTAGTTGATCTCGTCGCGGACGCCGGCGATCGTCGCCACCGCGTCGAACAGCCGGCCCATGCTCGAGGTGCGGGGCGCGTTCACACCGCGGCGGCCGAGCGCGGTGACGTTCTCCCAGGCCGCCGCGTTGCGCCGCACCACGTCCAGGTCGCCGGGGACGTCGCCGTCGTAGGCGAGGTCGAGATAGGCCGCTGCCATGCGCCACGGCTGCCTGATCGCCGCCGCGCCTCCCGGCATCGGCACCGTGGCCAGGTGACCGGCCCGCTCGAACCCGGCCAGATCGGCGAGCAGGAACTCGCCGCCCCACAGCGTCGCGTCCGGGCCGTACCCGAGCCCGTCGAAGGCCACCCCGATCACCGGCCCCGCCGCCCCGTTGTCGGCCAGGCACGAGGCGATGTGCGCGTGGTGGTGCTGTACCGCGACCAGATCGACCCCCTCCTGCGCGAGCGCGTACTTGGTGGACAGGTATTCCGGATGCAGATCGTGGGCGACGACCTCGGGAGTGATGTCGAACAGCCGCCGGAAGTGGCCGACACCCTCGGTGAAGGACCGGTACGTCTCGTAGTTCTCCAGGTCGCCGATGTGGTGGGACACGAACGCGTGCCGGCCCCTGGCGACGCAGAAGGTGTGCTTCAATTCGGCGCCGCAGGCGAGGACGGGGCGGGGGAAGTCCCAGGCGAGCGGGAGCGGATGCGGGACATGACCCCGGGATCGCCGGATCGGCAGATCGCCGCCGCGGAAGACGCGGACGACCGAGTCGTCGGTGCGCATGTGGATCGGCCGCTCATGGGTGAGGAAGGCGTCGGCGATGCCGCCCAGCCGCGTCACGGCGTCGTCGTCGAGGTAGGCGATCGGTTCGTCGGAGACGTTGCCACTGGTCAGCACGGCCGGCACGCCCAGCCGCCGCAGCAGCAGGTGATGCAGCGGGGTGTAGGCGAGCATCACACCGAGCCACCGGCTGCCCGGCGCCACCGACGGCGCCACCCGCGCCCGCGGGTGGCGCCGCAGCAGCACGATCGGGCGGGACCGGTCGGTGAGCAGCCGCTCGGCGGCCTCGTCGACCTCGCACAGCCGCCGCGCCCCGGCCAGATCGGACACCATGACCGCGAAGGGCTTGTCCTCGCGGTGCTTGCGGGAACGCAGCGCCGCCACCGCCGGCTCGCAGGCGGCGACCGCGGCCAGGTGGTACCCGCCGAGTCCCTTGACCGCCACCACCTTCCCCTCCCGCAGCAGCCGCGCGGTCTCCGCCAGGGGATCCCCGGCGACCTGCCCGCCGCCGCGGTCGAGCAGCCGCAGCCGCGGCCCGCAGGCCGGACAGCACACCGGCTGGGCGTGGAAGCGCCGGTCGGCCGGATCGTGGTATTCCCGCGCGCAGTCCTCACACATGGTGAAGACCGCCATCGTGGTGTTCGGTCTGTCGTAGGGCACCTCCTTGACGATCGTGAACCGGGGCCCGCAGTTGGTGCAGTTGATAAAGGCGTAGCCGTGGCGGCGATCGGCCGGGTCGTCCATCTCGCGCAGGCAGTCCGCGCAGGTGGCCATGTCCGGCGAGATGAGCGTCCGCCGCCGCCCGCCCGTGGCGCTGCGCGCGATGGCGAACCCCGTCTCGCCCGTGGCGGGAACCGGGCGCGAACTGATCCGCTCGACCACCGCCAGCGGCGGGGCGTCCGCGCCGAGCGTCGCGGTGAACTCCTCGACCAGCGCGGGCGCCCCCTCGATCTCGATGAACACGCCGCGCTCGTCGTTTCCGACCAGCCCGGCGAGGCCCAGCCTCGTGGCGAGGCCGTACACGAAGGGGCGGAACCCGACCCCCTGCACGACGCCCTCGACTCTGATCACGGAGCGCACACGTCTGCTCACCTGCGAATTGTCCATCGGAGGCGGGAGACGCCGCAACGAGGCCGCGCGGGCGGGCGCCGTGTCCCCGCCCGGGCCGGCCGGGCGCGGACACGGCGAGGAGGGCCTACCGGGCGTCCTTCCCGATCGAGGCGAACAGCTCGCCGGCGGCGGGCTGGGCCCATTCGAGCCGGTGGCGGTCGAGCCTGAACGGGCGGACGGGGACGGTGACGAACGTCACGGCGTCCGGCCCGGTGCCATCCAGGCTCAGCGCGATCGCCCGCATCGTGCGCAGGTCCAGCGTCGCGTCGGTCTTGATCCACTTGGCGGCCTCGCCGAGAAAGGCCGACAGCCGTACGGGATCGGCCGGCAGCGTCGCCGCCTTCTTCACCAGCACGCTCATCAACTGCTGCTGGCGCCTGATCCGTGCCAGGTCGGAGCCGTCGCCGAGCGAGTAGCGGACTCTCGCATAGGCCAGCGCCTGGGCGCCGCCGAGCAGATGTCTTCCCGCGGGAAGCCGCAGCTTCGCGTGGCGGTCGTCCACGGGCTTCGGCAGGGTGACCTCCACCCCGCCGAGCGCGTCGACCATGCCCTTGAAGCCGGAGAAGTCGATCTCCACCGCGTGGTCGACGCGAACCCTCGTCGTGGACTCGACCGCCTTCCAGGCGCAGGACAGGCCGCCCGACAGGAACGCCGAGTTGATCATCCCCGTCCGGGCGGGGACGGTCCCCCCCTTGGGGGATGTGCAGGGGGGGAGCTCGACCATCGAGTCCCGGGGGATGTTGACGACGGTGATCCTCCCGCGGTCGGCGGGCAGGTGCAGCAGGATCATGGTGTCGCTGCGCGCTCCGGGGAAGCGGTGGCGGGGCACGCCGGCCTCGCCGTCGGTCCCGACGACGAGCACGTTGAGCGCCTCGTTCTGCTTGTCCGGGCGCTCTCCCTGCGGGCTCGGCACGGGCTCGCGCCCGCTCAGGAGCGGCAGGGAGCCGCCCCCGCTCAGGAGCACGGTGGGAACGACCACGGTGACGGCGGTGACCCCGGCGGCCAGCCCGAGCATCGCCCAGCCGCGCGCCGCGCGGGGCGGTCGCCGCCAGGGGCGGGCGGAGGCGTCCAGCAGGCGTCCCCGCTGCCGCGCGAGCGTGACCGGTGGCTCGTGTTCCAGTTCGCGGCCGAGGTCGCGGAGCATCGTCAGATCGTCCATGGTCACTCCTCCTCGTGCATCGGGTTGGTGTCGCCGAGCGCCGCGCGGACCTTGCGACGGGCTCTGTTCAGCCGGGACCGCACGGTGCCGACCGGGATGTCGAGGGCTCGCGCGACCTCCTCGTACGACAGGTCGCCCCAGGCGATCAGTAGCAGGACGTCGCGGTCTTTGGCCGGCAGCCCGGCCAGCGCGCTGGTGAGCGCCGGGCGGGACGCCTGGGCGGTGACCCCGGCGGACACCTGGTCGGCCGGGCCTTCCACGGTGTCTTCCGCGGTGCTGCGCTGCAGCGCCCGGTAGCGGGCGCCCTCGGTGCGATGGTGCCGGGAGACGAGCTTGGTGGCGATGCCGAACAGCCAGGGGCGCGCGTCGGCGTAGGCCGGGTCGTAGCGCGACCGGCGGGCGAAGGCGATCAGGAACGTCTCGCCGACCAGGTCCTCGGCGGCTTCGGGGCCCAGCCGGCGGGAGAGATATCGGTAGAGCATTTCGGAATAGCGGTCGAACAGGGCGGCGAACGCCTCCGGATCGGTCAGGGACGCGCCGATGAGATCGCGGTCATCGGTGCGGACGGTGGGCGGTGCGGTCATCGTGTGCACCATGGCATGAAGGTCGGCCTTTCCGCGGGAGAAGTGGTCAGCGATGTCTCGCCACAACCCTCCGTTCCGGTTCACGCTCACGCCCGCCGGCCGCGACCGGCGCGGATCGGCCGGCGGCGCTCTTCCGCTTGGAGTCGCGGGCCGTCTCCGGCGCCGCGGCAGGCCCGACCGCTTTCGGAACGGGCGACCGGATGATAGAACGATGGGTGACCGATCATCAACAGTGAGTAATATTTCCTGTATGTGGCGAATGTCCATTCCGTGTCGGCCGGAAAGCTGACCGGAGCGTCGCAGGTCCGTTACTCTCCGTTGTATTCTTGTGACCTTCTGTATCGCCCCTTGTCGGGGCCGTGCAGTCGAGCTGTGTGCGCTGGTCAGCGGAGGCGAGGAGACACGATGACACCTGGTCCCGATCCCGGCTGGTCCGGGACGGATCCCCTCCGGCAGATCCACGCCGCGGCGGCCGAGCTCGCGTGGACGGCGGACGAGATCAGGGAGATCTGCGCGCGCACGACGGCCACGCTGACCGCCGCCGCCACGCGCTCCCCCGGCTTCCCGGCCGGGATCCACTGGAGCCTGCTGCGCGCGCTGACCAACCGCGCCGGGCTCGGCTACGCCTTCGAGGGCGGGCGGTTCGGCGGTTCGGCGGCGCGCCTGGGCGCGCTCGCCGGGCGCAGCAGCCTCGCCACGCTGGTCGCCGGCACCTCCGTGCGGCTGCGGATCGCCGCCGTGCTGCACCAGCATCCGGAACTGGCCGCCGACCCCGTCATACGCCGCCTGCTCGACGCGGTCGGCGCCGATCGCGACGTCGAGGCCATCCGGGCTGTCAGGGCCCTGTTCAGGGAGAAGGGCGCCACACGGGCGATCGGCGCCATCGCGCCGCTGCTCGGCGAGGTGCTCGCGATGCGGGCGCTGCTCGGTGAGAACTCCTTCGGTGACCGGACCACCCGGCCCGCGGCGACGGGCCTGGCCTCCCGCGCCGGGTCGCCGTCCGGCGTCCTCGGCAGGGCGGCCCGGAGACGGTACGGCGGCGGGGACGGGGGCGCCGCCGCGCCGGCCGAGCAGGGTCCCGGAACGGCCGCTTGGGGGAGACCTCTCCCGGGCGCGGTGCTCGCCGGGCTCGTGCTCGCCGGGCTCGTGGCCGTCGTCGTGTGGCGCCGGCGCGCCGGCCGGGCCTCACGCGGATGACGGGGACGTCAGGGACGTCAGGGACGCCGGGGACGCCGGCGACCCCCGGATACGGCGCGCTCGCCGAGCAACTGGCCGCCGACGCCGCGCGCCTGGCCGACCACGCGGTCAGGCTGAGCGACCTCGCCGCGCGCGTCCGCGGCAATCCGATCGTGCCCGCGTGGTTCGGCGATCTGATCGAGGGCCAGATCGCCCGCTGCGCCGCCGCCTCGGCGGACCTCACCCGAGCCGCCGAGGCCACCCGCGACCGCGCGGTCAGGGAATGCGACCGCGCCGGGGAGGGGTGAGGCGGCCGGTGCCGACGAAACCGTTTCCAAGGAGGTTCCATGTCCGCTGACCCGCACACCCCCCGCCTCGACCCGGCCTCCCCCGATCGCGGCCTCGACCACGCCTCCCTCGATCCCGGTCACGAGCGGGTTCCCCCGCACCTGGTCAGAACGGCGCGGGACGGCCTGCCGGCCCGGCAGGACACGCCGAAGCGGGTCCTGGTCATCGGGGCGGGGATGGCGGGCCTGGTCACGGCCTACGAGCTGATGCGCCAGGGGCACGACCCCGTCGTGCTGGAGGCGCAGCAGCGCGTGGGCGGCCGCGTCCACACCCTGCGTGATTTCGCGGAGGGACTGTACGCCGAGGCCGGAGCCATGCGCGTTCCCCGCGTCCACGAGCTGACCCTGGCTTACTGCCGTGAGTTCGGGCTGACCCTGCGGCCCTTCGTCATGGGCAATCCCAAGGCCCTCGCCTTCGTCCAGGGCAGGCGCATGACGATGGAGAGCCTCAACGCCGATCCGGGCCTGGTGGACTTCGAACTGGCCGAGCACGAACGCGGCAGGACCTACGAGGAGCTGTGGAACGCCGCCACCGCTGAGATCCGGGAGCGCTACGCCAGCGAGGGAGACGCCGCGCTCGACCGTCTCTGCGCCGACTACGACCATCACTCGATCCGCAGCTTCCTGCACGAGCGGGGCTTCTCCCAGGGCGCCGTCGAGCTCTACGGGATCATGAGCTTTCGCGAGTCGAATCTCAACGCCGCGGTGATCGAGCAGTTCCGGGAGATCATTGGCCGGGCGTTCGAAGACATGCAGGAGATCGTCGGGGGGACCGACCGGCTGCCCCTCGCCTTCTACAGGCGCCTCAAGGACCGCGTGCGCTTCGGCCACGAGGTGCACGCGATCGAGCAGGACGACCGTTCGGTCACCGTGCACGTCAGGACCGCCGCGGGCCGCACCGTGATGACGGGCGACTACGCCGTGTGCACCGTGCCCTTCTCCGTGCTGCGTGACATCGAGGTGCGACCCGCGTTCACCCGGCGCAAGCAGCGGGCGATCAGGGAGCTCAACTACAACGCCTCGACCAAGATCCTGTTTCAGGTGCGCGAGCGATTCTGGGAGCGCACCGACGGGATCGTCGGCGGGACCACCGTGACCGACCTGCCCGTCCGCAGGATCTGCTATCCCTCCCACTCCGACCCCGACGAGCGCAGGGGCGTCCTGCTGGCCAGCTACACCTGGGGCCAGGACGCGCTGCGGTGGGGGGCCATGAGCGCGGACAAACGGATCCAGCAGGCCGTGGAGGACGTCGCGAAGGTCCATCCGGAGATCATCGACACCTTCGAGTTCGGGATCAGTCACGCCTGGTACGAGGATCCCTTCGCGGCCGGCGCCTTCGCCCTCTTCGAGCCGCACCAGCAGACGACCCTGCACGAGGCGATCGTCCAGCCGGAAGGCCGCGTCCACTTCGCCGGCGAGCACTGCTCGCTCTGGCACGCCTGGATCGAGGGCGCCCTGGAATCGGGTCTCCGCGCCGCGGCGGTCGTCCACGACAGCCCGTCCTGAGCGCTTCGCCCGGGGGCGGTGGAATTGATCGGCCGGAGGTGCTGTTCGATTGATCCGTAGGCACACCGCTGATCGTGGAGGTCCTCATGGGAAAGCTGAACGACGACGCCAAAGAGCTGCTCAGCCAGCCGATCCACGCCTGGGTGACGACCGTCCGGCCTGACGGCTCGCTGCACGGCACCGTCGTGTGGGTGGACGTCGACGGAGACGACGTCGTCTTCAACACCGCCGTCGGCCGGGCCAAGGAGCGCCACCTGCGCAACGATCCCCGGGTCTCGGTGAGCGTCCTGGACCCCAAGGACGCCTTCCACCTGGTCAGCGTCTCGGGCACCGCGGAGCTGGAGCTCGAGGGCGCGGACACGGTCATCGACGGTCTGGCGAAGAAATACCTCGGGGTGGACAGCTACCCCTACCGGCAGCCGGGCGAGCAGCGCATCACGGTCCGGGTGAAGCCCGACCAGGTGATCTACAGCGCCGGGAGCTGAACGGCGTTCTCCAGGGCGGCCGGGGGCGCCGGTAGGCTGCTGCGACCGACACGCGACGACCTTGGAGGCGTTCCACATGGAGACAAGCGGCGAGGGCACGGCCAGGCCGATCACGTTCGTCGGCCGGCCGGTGCTGCACCGCCCGTGTGAGACCGTGACCCGCTTCGACGACGACCTCGCCACGCTGGTGGCGGACATGTTCGCCAGCATGTACGCCGCCGAGGGTGTGGGTCTCGCGGCCAACCAGATCGGGGTCGGTCTGCGCGTGTTCGTCTACGACTGCCCGGACGAGACCGAGACGTACCGCAAGGGAGTCGTGGTCAACCCCACCCTGGTCATGCCCGCGCCACACGAGCAGCACCTCGACGACTACGACGAGGGCTGCCTTTCGGTGCCGGGACAACGGGCGTCGCTGGCCAGGCCGGACCGTGCCGTGGTGCACGGGTTCGACGTGACCGGCGCCCCCGTTACGGTGGAGGGAACCGGGTTGCTGGCCCGTTGCCTGCAGCACGAGACCGACCACCTTGAGGGTCGCCTCTACATCGACCGGCTCCCCGCCGAGCGGCGCGAGCAGGTCCTGGCGGCCTACGAGCAGGAGCGCGACCGGGCGAGCCTGGCAGGCTGAGCGGTTCCGGATCCGGTGGAGGCGATCCTCCGCCGGATCCGTCGTCCGGCTACCATGTCGCCCGGTAACAGGACATCGGGGAAGGGCTGGGCGTTGAAGGATCTCGGAGACGGCTTCCGCGCCTTCTGGCGGGAGCGTCACCTGTGCACGCTGACCACGGTGCGGGCCGACGGCACGCCGCACGTCGTCCCGGTGGGAGCGACGCTGGACATCGACTCCGGGATCGCCCGGGTGATCACGTCGGGCGGCTCGCACAAGGTCCGTCACGTGCGCGCCGCCGGAGAAGAGGGTGCGGCGGTCGCGATCTGCCAGGTGGACGGGCGCCGCTGGTCCACCCTGGAGGGACGCGCGGTGATCCGCGACGACCCCGGGGCGGTCGCCGACGCCGAGCGCCGTTACGCCGAGCGCTACCGCGAACCCCGCGCGAACCCGGCCCGGGTCGTGATCGAGATCCGCGTCACCCGAGTGCTGGGCAATGTCTGACCTCGTCACGGTCGTCGGCATCGGAGCCGACGGATGGGCGGGCCTGTCCACGGCGGCGCGGCGCGAGCTGCACGCGGCGGAGGTCCTGATGGGCAGCGCCCGCCAGCTCGTGCTGATCCCCGAGCCGACCGCCGAACGCGTCGTCTGGCCCTCGCCGATGCTTCCGGCCCTGCCCGCGCTGATCGCCTCCCACCAGGGCCGCCGGGTGTGCGTGCTGGCCAGCGGCGACCCCATGTTCCACGGCGTCGGCACGACGCTGGTGCGGTTGCTCGGCGCGGACCGGGTCAGGGTGCTGCCGCATCCGTCGTCGGTCTCCCTGGCCTGCGCCAGGCTCGGCTGGGCCGCCGACCAGGTCGAGGTGGTCAGCGTCGTGTCGCGGCCGGTCGAGTCGGTGCACGCCGCCGTCCACGACGGCCGCCGGGTGCTGGTCCTCAGCGCCGACGGCCGCACCCCGGCTCAGGTCGCCGCGCTGCTCGCCACGCGCGGGTACGGCCAGAGCCCGATGACGGTGCTGGAGCGGCTCGGCGCCGCCGAGGAGCGGGTGATCTCCGCTACGGCGGGCGGCTGGTCCCTGCCGGTGGCCCACGACCTCAACGTCGTCGCCGTGGAGTGCCGGGCCGCCGCCGGGACCGTTCCCCTGCCCCGTGTGCCGGGCCTGCCGGATGAGGCGTTCGAGCACGACGGGCAGCTGACCAAGAGCGAGGTGCGCGCGGTGACCCTGTCCCGGCTCGCGCCCGTCCCCGGTGAGCTGCTGTGGGACGTCGGCGCCGGGGCGGGCAGCATCGCGATCGAGTGGATGCGCGGCCACCCGGCCAACCGCGCGGTGGCGGTGGAGAGCCACCCCGAGCGGGTCGCCCGCATCTCCCGCAACGCCGCGGGTCTGGGCGTACCCGGCCTGAACGTGGTGGCCGGGGCCGCCCCCGCGGCACTGGCCGGGCTGCAACCGCCCGACGCCGCCTTCATCGGCGGCGGGGTGACCGTTCCCGGGGTGGTGGAGAGCTGCTGGGCGGCGCTGCGACCCGGCGGCAGGCTGGTCGCCAACGCGGTGACCGTGGAGTCGGAGGCCGTACTCGCCTCCTGGCACGGCGAGCTCGGCGGCGACCTGGTCCGGCTGGCGGTCAGCAGGGCGGCCCCGGTCGGCGGTTTCACCGGCTGGCGGCCCATGATGCCGGTGACGATCTGGACGGTGACCAAACCGGTCGCCGCGGACGCCGGGCAGTGACGACGCGTGACGGGCGATCGCCCGTTCCGATGGAGGACGAACGATGACGGTGCGCTTCATCGGGGCGGGGCCCGGCGCCGCCGACCTGATCACCTTGCGGGGGCAGCGGGCGGTCGCGTCCTCCCCGGTGTGCCTGTACGCCGGGTCCCTGGTCCCGGCCGAAGTGCTGGAATGCTGCCCGCCGGGGGCACGGCTGGTGGACACGGCGAGGATGGCGCTGGAGGAGATCGTGGCGGAGATGCTCGCCGCCCACCAGGCAGGTCACGACGTGGCCCGGCTGCACTCCGGCGACCCGTCGGTGTTCAGCGCGATGGCCGAGCAGATGCGGCGGCTGGACGCGGCGGGGGTGCCCTACGAGGTGGTTCCCGGCGTGCCGGCGTTCGCGGCGGCGGCGGCGTCGCTGAAGCGGGAGCTCACCGTGCCCGGTGTGGGCCAGACGATCGTGCTGACCAGGACCTCGGTGCGCGCCACGCCCATGCCGGAGGGGGAGGATCTGGACACACTCGGCCGTAGCCGGGCCACGATGGTGCTCCACCTGGCCGTGCAGCGCATCGAGGCGGTCGCCGAGGAGCTGACGCCCAACTACGGCGCCGACTGCCCCGTGGCCGTGGTGGCCCGGGCCAGCCGGGACGACGAGGTGATCCTGCGGGGCACCCTGGCCGACATCGCCGACAAGGTCCGCGCCGCCGGGGTCGTCCGCACCGCGGTGATCGTGGTCGGCCGCGTGCTGACCGCCTCGGAGTTCCCCGACAGCCACCTGTACTCCGCGGCCCGCTGTCGTGACTGAACCCGGCGCCTGCCGCGCCGGGTCAGCCCGCGCGGCCGACGATCACGCCGGCGCGGTCGATGACCACCACGTCCACCGCCACGGGCGCCTCGCGCAGCACGCCGACCGCCGTCAGCCGGGCGCGTTCGGCGACCAGGTCGCCCAGCGGCAGGCCCGACTCCTGGCAGAGCCGCAGCGCGTGCAGGGCCGTGTTGGCGGCCCGCACCCGACCGGCCAGCTCCTCGTCCCCGCCCGCCGAACGGACGATCTCGGCGAGCATGTCCGGATTGACCTGCGAGCGACCCGAGTGAAGGTCCAGATGACCGTCGGCGAGCTTGGACAGCTTGCCGATGCCTCCGGCGACGGTCAGCCGCGGCACGGGATGCCTGCGCAGATACTTCAGCACGGCTCCCGCGAAGTCGCCCATGTCGAGCAGCGCGTCCTCCGGCAGCCCGTACAGCTCGGCCGCGACCTTCTCCGAGGTGCTTCCGGTGCATCCGGCGACGTGCCGGCGCCCCGCCGCCCTGGCCACGTCGATGCCGCGCCGGATGCTGTCGATCCAGGCCGAACAGGAGTAGGGCACCACGATCCCGGTCGTGCCCAGGATGGACAGCCCGCCCAGGATCCCCAGCCGGGGATTCCAGGTCCTCCTGGCCAGTTCCTCGCCGTGCTCCACCGAGATCTCCACGATCACGTCGCCGCTGCCGCCGTACCGGGCGGCCACGTCGGCGACGTGCTCGCGCATCATCCGCCGGGGGACCGGGTTGATGGCCGGCTCACCCACCTCCAGCGGGAGCCCCGGCTTGGTGACGGTGCCGACCCCGGGGCCGGCGGCGAACACCACGCCGGTGCCGGGGGCGCCGTGCCGTACCGTCGAGGAGATCAGCGCGCCGTGCGTCACGTCGGGGTCGTCGCCGGCGTCCTTGACCACCGCGGCCATGGCGACGCCGCCCAGCAGCTCCTCCCCGGCCAGCGCGAACGCCGGACGCTGCCCTTTGGGCAGCAGGATCTCCACCGGGTCGGGGAAGTCGCCGGTCAGCAACGCGGTGTAGGCGGCCGTGGTGGCCGCGGTCGCGCACGCGCCGGTGGTCCATCCGTGGCGTAGGGGTGTGCTCATGGTTCGAGCGTCGATCGGTGCGGCAGGGCGCTGCCCTGCGCCGGAGGAAAGGTGACGGTGTGCTGAACATCCTGGTGCTGGGCGGCACGGACGAGGCCAGGCGGCTGGCCGCCGCGCTCGCCGGTCGTGCCGGGACGCACGTGGTGTCCTCGCTGGCGGGGCGGGTGCGCGATCCCAAGCTGCCGGTGGGGGAGGTGCACGAGGGCGGTTTCGGCGGTCCGGGCGGGCTTGAGGCGTGGATCGGCGAGCGCCGGATCGACGTCGTCGTGGACGCCACACACCCCTTCGCCGCCCGGATGACCGCCTCGGCGGTCGAGGCGACCGGCCGGGCCGGGGTGCCGCTGCTGGTCCTGCGGCGGCCGGGCTGGCAGGAGGCCCCCGGTGACGACTGGCGCTGGGTGCCGTCGCTCGCGGCGGCCGCCGAACTCCTCCCGGCGCTGGGGGAACGGGTCTTCCTGACCACCGGGCGCCGGAGCCTGCCGGTCTTCGCCGGCCTCGACGACCTGTGGTTCCTCGCCCGCTCGGTGGATCCGCCGGAGCCGCCCGCGCCGCGCCGCCTGGAGGTGCTGCTCAGCCGCGGCCCCTTCACCGTGGCGGGGGAGCTGGCGCTCATGCGTCACTACCGCGTGGACATGCTGGTCACCAAGGACAGCGGAGGCGAGATGACCACGGCCAAGCTGCTCGCGGCCCGCGAACTCGGGCTTCCGGTCGTGATCGTACGGCGGCCGCCGCACCCCGACGGCGTCCCCGCCGCGGGGACGGTCGAGGAGGCCCTCGCCTGGCTGGAGGCGGCCATCGCCTAGGGGGCGGCGACGCGCCCGGCCGGGCACGCCGCGCGGGGCGGAGCCGTCCGGCCGGGGGCGCGCGAGACCGTTCACGCCGGGTAGCGGCGGGGAGTGAACACCACCTGGCCGCCGTCGCCCCGTTCGACCACCCGGGTGGTGGAGGATCCCACCAGCAGCAGGCAGCGCATGTCCACCGTCGCCGGATCGAGCTCGGCGAGGGTGGTGACGGTCATGCTCTCCCCGGCTCCGCCGACGTCGCGGCCGATGACCACGGGCGTCTGCGGCGCGCGGTGCTCCAGCAGCAGGTCCCGGGCGGCGGCCACCTGCCACGTGCGGCTCTTGGAGGCGGGGTTGTAGATCGCCAGGACCAGGTCGGCCTTCGCCGCGGCGGTGATCCTGCCGGCGACGACCTCCCACGGCTTGAGCAGGTCCGACAGCGACAGCACGCAGTAGTCGTGGCCGAGCGGCGCGCCGGCACGGCTGGCCACCGCGTGCGCGGCGGTCAGGCCCGGCAGCACCCGCACCGGGACGTCGGCGAAGCGGGGTTCGCAGGCCACCTCGAGCACCGCGCTGGCCATCGCGAACACCCCCGGATCGCCCGAGGAGACCACGGCCACCCGCGACCCGGCGACGGCCAGTTCCAGCGCGTGCGCGGCCCGCTCGGCCTCCACCCGGTTGTCCGTGGGGTGACGGCGCTGGCGCGGGTTCGGCGGGACCCGGTCGAGGTAGGGGCCGTACCCGACGAGCTCGTCGGCGCCCGCCAGGGCGTCCTGCGCCTCCGGGGTCAGCCATGGCCGTCCGGCGGGACCGAGGCCGACCACGACCACCTCGCCGGGGCCACCGGCAGAGGCCGCGGGTTCCGCCTCCCGCGCGGGTTCGGCCCGCGCGGCGTTGACCGGGCTCGGGATCAGCGCCAGCGAGAAGTACGGCACGCTGTCGGGATCCACCTCGGCGAGCGGAGCCAGGCGCTGGCTGCCGGTGGTGGCGCGCTCCACGTACCAGGCCTCGTCGAGGCGGCCGGCCTGGACCAGCGCGTCGCGCACCTTGGTGAACGTCCGGCCGAGTTTGAGGACCGCCGCCGAGTCGGTGGCGGCCAGGCGCTCGGCCAGGACCTCGGCAGGAAGCGTTCCCGGCAGCACGGTGAGCATCTCGTCCCGTTCGACCAGCGGCCGTCCGAGGACCGCCGCGGCGCCGCTCACGGAGGTCACGCCGGGCACCACCTCGGTGACGTAGCGGTGGGACAGGCGCTTGTGCATGTGCATGTACGAGCCGTAGAAGAGCGGGTCGCCCTCGCACAGCACCACCACGTCCCGGCCCGCGTCCAGATGGGCGGCCAGCCGTACCGCGCAGTCGGCGTAGAAGTCGTCGATGGCGCCCTGATAGCCGCCCGGGTGGTCGGTGGTCTCCGTGGTGAGCGGGTAGATCAGGGCTTCCTCGATCTGGCCGTCCCGCAGGTACGGCGCGGCCACCGAACGGGCGATGCTCCGGCCGTGGCGGGCGCTGTGGAAGGCGATCACGCCCGCCTCGCCGAGGAGGCGGGCGGTCTTGACGGTCACCAGCTCCGGATCGCCGGGCCCGAGTCCCACTCCCCACAGACGTCCAGTCACGATGTCCCTCACTCTTCCTCGCTCGCGATCGCGTTGACCGCGGCGGCGGTCATCGCGCTGCCGCCCCGGCGGCCGTGCACGACCAGGTACTCCAGGCCTGCCGGATGCTCGGCGAGGGCTTGTTTGGACTCGGCGGCGCCGATGAAGCCGACCGGGATCCCGAGCACGGCGGCCGGTCGGCCGGCACCCTCCTCGATCATCTCCAGCAGCCGGAACAGCGCGGTCGGGGCGTTGCCGACGGCGACCACGGAGCCCTCCAGCCGCTCGCGCCACAGCTCCAGCGCGGCGGCGCTGCGGGTGGTGCCCAGCCGCTCGGCGAGCTCGGGCACGCCCGGCTCTCCCAGCGTGCAGATCACCTCGTTACCGGCCGGCAGGCGGCGGCGGGTCACCCCGGAGGCGACCATCATCGCGTCGCACAGCACCGGGGCGCCCGCGCGCAGGGCCGCGCGCGCCGACGCCACGACGCCGGGCGACCACCCGACATCGGTGACGAGATCGACCATCCCGCAGGCGTGGATCATGCGGACCGTCACCTGGGCGACGTCCGCGGGCATGCCGCTCAGATCGGCTTCCGCGCGTATGGTGGCGAAGGAACGGCGGTAGATCTCCGCGCCGTCACGGACGTAGTCGATCACGTTTCCCCTCTGACGGCCGCCAGCGCGGCCGTGGTCTGCTCGATGTCGGCACAGGTCAGGCTCCGGCCGTCCAGGTCCAGGCGGTATCCGGCGCCGGTGGCGACCACGTCCGCGACCCGTCCTCTGGGACGGCCGCAGCGTCTGTCGCAGCCCGCCCAGTGCACGGGGAGCGTACCGGTGCGCGGTGAATCCGCCACACGGGGGGCGATCGTCCCCGGTGTCCCGGCTGTCGGTTCGGCGCCGGGCGCGGTGGCGCGGGCCGCGTCGGCCTGCACGTCGGCCAGGGACTTGGCGCAGCCCGGACGCCCGGTGCAGGCCGTCACGCCGATCCACGGCGATTCGGGGTCGGTGACCAGGCCGGCGTCCGCCAGCCGGGCGACCGCCCGGGGAAGTCCGGCGCGGTCCAGGCCGGGCAGGACCACCCCTCGCCACGGCGTCAGCCGTACCTCCCCGCCGGCGGCCAGTTCGGCCAGGAGCTCCGCCTGGGCGGAGGTCAGCCGCCCCAGCGGTACCGCGACGCCCAGGGCCACCCCGCCGCCGGGTCGCCCGACGGCTCCCACCGGGCCCCCCGCGGCCGGCGGCGGCTCGGCCCGCATCCGCTCCGCGGGCGGGACGAGCCGTGGCGGGCCGGCGGAGCCGGTCTCCAGAGCGATGCGCACCCGGGTCGCGACCGGCTCCACACCGCCGGGCAACTCGCCGATCCGCCAGGCGTGCACGTCCCGGACGGCCAGCTCCGCCAGGAACGCCTCGGCGGCGGCGAGCAGGGCGGCGACCGCCGAGGCGAGCGGCACGCGCAGACCGCTGTCGGCGCCCGCGAGGATCAGCGCGGTCTCCTGCGCGCCGGTCGGCAGGATCGCGGCGTCGGGGTCGAGCCAGGCCACGTCGCCCCGGCCGTCGTCGAGCGCGAACAGGAAACGTCCGGGCAGTTCGGCGAGGGCGGGCCGGGCGCACAGCCGCCGGTCCAGGTCGGCGACCAGCGGGCCGACGTCCAGCGTCCCCGCCGCGTCGCAGCCGGTGAGCGGGGAGGCCAGGATGTTGCGGATGCGCTCATGGGTGAGCGACGGCAGCAGCCCGGCCGCCGCCATGCGCGCGGCGAATCCGCTCTCCTCGCCGAGTCCGCGCACCTGCACGTTCGCCCGGGAGGTCAGCTCGATGACACCGGTCCCGCAGGCGGTGGCGGCGTCGGCGAGTTCGCGCAGCTGGGAGGCCGTCAGCCGGCCGCCGGGGACTCTGATCCGCGCCAGGCCGCCGTCGGCGGCGGCGTGCACCTGAAGCGCCCCGGGACATGCGTCGAGTCGCGATCGTCCAGAAAAGTCGCCAATGACCACGCTGAGGATGTTAACGCCAGTTTCTTGCAATGAACGGGACTGCCGTAGTCTCATCGATGGCGACGGCAAAGGGAGGAAGCCGGTGTGAATCCGGCGCGGTCCCGCCACTGTAACCGGGGAGCGAACCCCACCCAGGCCACTGTCCGGCGACGGACGGGAAGGCCGGGGGGAGCACCGATCCGGGAGCCAGGAGACTCCAGCCGTCGTAGCCGACGACGACCCGGGGCGAGGACCCCGAGGGAGGAAGCCCCGTGCGTTTTCCGCCGTTCCCGTGCCACCCCATGGCGCCGCCGAGCCCCGCCGCCCCGCTTCCGGCGGAGCGTGGCGCATGATCCTCCTGCTCTCGACCTCCGACACCGACCTGCTCAGCGCCCGCGCCGGCGGCGCCGACTACCGGCTGGGCAACCCCGCCCGGCTCACCGCCGAGGACCTGCCCCCCCTTCTGGAGGGTGCCGACCTGGTCGTGGTCCGGCTGCTCGGTGGGCGCCGCGCCTGGGAGGAGGGCCTGGACGCCCTGCTCGCCGGCCCCCGTCCCGTCGTCGTGCTCGGCGGGGAGCAGGCGCCCGACGCCGAGCTGATGGAGCTGTCCACCGTGCCGGGCGGGGTCTGCGCCGAGGCGCACGCCTATCTCGCCCACGGCGGCCCGGCCAACCTCGCCGAGCTGTACCGGTTCCTGTCCGACACCCTGCTGCTGACCGGGCACGGCTTCGCCGCCCCCGCGCCCACCCCCGGCTGGGGTGTCCTGGAGCGCCGGGCGCGTCGCGAGGACGGGCCGGCCGTCGGGGTGCTCTACTACCGGGCCCACCACGTCGCAGGCAACACCGCCTTCGTCGAGACCCTCTGCTCGGCGGTCGAGGACGCGGGCGGCCGGGCGCTGCCCGTCTACTGCGCCTCGCTGCGCACCGCGGAACCCGGCCTGCTGGAGGTCCTCCGTACGGTGGACGCCCTGGTGGTGACCGTGCTCGCGGCCGGCGGCACCCGCCCGGCCACCGCCTCGGCCGGCGGGGACGACGAAGCCTGGGACGTCGGCGCGCTCGCCGAGCTGGACGTGCCGATCCTGCAGGGCCTGTGCCTGACGAGCAGCCGGGCGTCCTGGGAGGACAACGACGACGGCCTGTCTCCGCTCGACGCGGCCACCCAGGTCGCGATCCCCGAGTTCGACGGCCGGATCATCACGGTGCCGTTCTCCTTCAAGGAGATCGACCAGGACGGGCTGACCGTCTACGTGGCCGATCCGGAGCGGGCCTCGCGGGTGGCCGGCATCGCGGTACGGCACGCCGTGCTCCGGCACGTCCCACCCGGCGAGCGGCGAATCGTGCTGATGCTGTCGGCCTACCCCACCAAGCACTCGCGGATCGGCAACGCCGTGGGCCTGGACACCCCCGCGAGCCTGGTGCGGCTGCTGGCCGCGATGCGCGAGCGCGGCTACGACATCGGTGCCGAGGGCGAGCTGCCGGGCGTGGCCGAGCAGGACGGCGACGCGCTGATCCACGCGCTGATCGCGGCCGGCGGGCAGGACCAGGAGTGGCTCACCGAGGAGCGGCTTGCCGGCAACCCGGTGCGCATCGCGGCGAGCCGGTACGCCCGGTGGTACGGCACGCTGCCGGCGGACCTGCGGGCCGGGATGGAGGAGCACTGGGGCCCCGCGCCGGGCGAGCTGTTCGTGGACAGGACGCACGACCCGGACGGCGAGATCGTGCTGGCCGCGCTGCGCGCCGGGAACGTCGTGGTCATGGTGCAGCCGCCGCGCGGCTTCGGGGAGAACCCCATCGCGATCTACCACGACCCCGACCTGCCGCCCAGCCACCACTACCTGGCGGCCTACCGCTGGCTGGCCGACGGCTTCGGCGCGCACGCCGTGGTGCACGTGGGCAAGCACGGCAATCTGGAGTGGCTGCCCGGCAAGTCCGCCGGGCTGTCGGCCTCCTGCGGTCCCGACGCCGCGCTCGGCGACCTGCCGTTGATCTACCCGTTCCTGGTCAACGACCCCGGCGAGGGCACCCAGGCCAAGCGCCGCGCCCACGCGACCCTGGTCGACCACCTCGTCCCGCCGATGGCCCGCGCCGACACCTACGGCGACATGGCGCGGCTGGAGCAGCTGCTCGACGAGCACGCGTCCATCGCCGCGATGGATCCGGCGAAGCTCCCGGCGATCCGCGCCCAGATCTGGACCCTGATCCAGGCGGCCAGGCTCGATCACGATCTGGGCATCGACGACCGTCCCCACGACGCCGAGTTCGACGACTTCCTGCTGCACGTCGACGGCTGGCTGTGCGAGGTCAAGGACGTCCAGATCCGCGACGGCCTCCACGTGCTGGGCGCCGCCCCCGAGGGCGGGACCCGCGTCGACCTGGTGCTCGCCATGCTGCGCGCCCGCCAGATGTGGGCGGGCGGCGAGGCCTTCCCCGGGCTCCGCGAGGCCCTGGGCCTGGCCGAGGACGGCACGGCGGGCCGGATCGGCACGGACGAGGCCGAATCCCTCGCCCGCGCGCTGGTCGAGGCCATGGAGGAGCGGGCCTGGGATCCGGCCGCCGCCGCCGAGGCGACCTCCACCGTCCTGGCCGCCACCTCGGCGGACCTCGGGCTGGTGGAGCGGATCCTGCGCTTCGCGGCCACCGAGGTCGTGCCCCGGCTGGCGCGGACCACGGACGAGATCGAGGCGATCCTGCACGCCCTCGACGGCGGCTACGTGCCGGCGGGGCCGAGCGGGTCGCCGCTGCGCGGGCTGATCAACGTGCTTCCCACCGGCCGTAACTTCTACTCGGTCGACCCCAAGGCGGTGCCGAGCAGGCTGGCCTGGGAGACCGGGCAGGCGATGGCCGACTCCCTGCTGGAGCGCTACCGGGCCGACACCGGCCACTGGCCTCGCTCGGTCGGGCTGTCGGTCTGGGGGACCAGCGCCATGCGCACCGCCGGGGACGACGTGGCCGAGGTGCTCGCGCTGCTCGGCGTGCGGCCGGTGTGGGACGAGGCGTCACGGCGGGTCACCGGGCTGGAGCCGATCTCCGCCGAGGAACTCGGGCGCCCGCGTGTGGACGTGACGGTCCGGATCAGCGGATTCTTCCGGGACGCGTTCCCGCACGTCGTGGCCATGCTGGACGACGCGGTACGGCTGGCCGCCGGGCTGGAGGAGCCGGCGGAGCTCAACTACGTCCGGGCGCACGTCCTGGCCGACAGGGAGATCCACGGCGACGAGCGCCGGGCCACCATGCGGATCTTCGGCTCCCGGCCGGGGGCCTACGGCGCCGGGCTGCTGCCGCTCATCGACAGCCGCAACTGGCGCGACGACGCCGACCTCGCCGAGGTCTACGCGGTGTGGGGCGGTTTCGCCTACGGCCGCGGGGTCGACGGGGTCCCGGCCAGGCAGGACATGGAGACGGCCTACCGGCGGATCGCGGTGGCGGCCAAGAACGTCGACACCCGCGAGCACGACATCGCCGACTCCGACGACTACTTCCAGTACCACGGCGGCATGATCGCCACCGTCCGCGCCCTCACCGGGAAGGCACCGGCCGCCTACATCGGCGACAGCACCCGCCCGGACGCGGTCCGCACCCGGACACTCTCGGAGGAGACCTCCAGGATCTTCCGTGCCCGGGTGGTCAACCCCCGCTGGCTGGCCGCCATGCGCAGGCACGGCTACAAGGGCGCCTTCGAGCTCGCCGCCACCGTCGACTACCTGTTCGGCTACGACGCCACCACCGGCGTGGTCGCCGACTGGATGTACGACAAGCTGGCCGCGACCTACGTCCTGGACCAGGAGAACCAGGACTTCCTGGCCCGCTCCAACCCGTGGGCGCTGCACGGCATCGCCGAGCGGCTGCTGGAGGCGGCGAACCGGGGCATGTGGGAGCACCCCGACCCCGACATCCTGCGCGATCTCCAGGAGGTCTACCTCAAGTCGGAGGGAGACCTGGAGGACGGCGCCTGACCTCGCCGGCCCGTCCGGGCCGGGCATCTCCGGCGCGCTCGCGCGTGATGCCCGGCCTGCCGGGCTTCCCCGCCGCGGCTGCCGCTCCGGCCATGTCCTTGACGTCTTTGGCGCCCTTGGCCGTGCCTTCGGCCGCGGCCCTGGCTCGGATGACAGCCGCCTGCTCCGTCACCTCGTCGTCGGGTCCGCCCGTCCCGGCGGGTGCGCACTTCCTGCCATGGGATCGCCTGCGATTCGCAACATCTCCGAGGTTTCGCGCGTCGAAGTCATCGTGAACTCACATACCGAGCGCATGAGCAGCCCGAGGGCCCGCCGATTCCGAGTCTGGGCGAGCACCGCCGCCCTCGCCACCTCACTGGCGACGATTCCGGGTGCAGGCGTCGCCGGCGCGGCCACCGTGGAGAGTGCGGCGGCACAGGCCACCGCCGCCACCGCGAGGAAGACCGGCCAGGCCGCCGACCGGCTGGACCGGATCGACTGGGCGGCCGTGGTGGAGCCGTCGCTGAACTGCCCTGAGCCGGGGCCGAATGCCACCTGGTACGTCGTGCGCGCCCGCGTCGCGGCCGTCGGCGACCTTACCCGTGACGGACGGCGCGAGACCGTCGTCGTGTCGTCGTGCCCGAGCCCGACGTCGAGCAATCCTCTGATCGCTTTCGTCTACGACGGCGCCTCCGGGAGCCAGACCCCCCACCTGCTCGGGAAACTCGGCAAGAACCGCTACTTCAAGTCCCTGAAGACCACGATTCGCCACGGGCGGGTGCACCTGCGAGGCAAGGCGGTCAGCCGCCAGGCCCCCAACTGCTGTCCGGATCTGATCGTCAGCCAGACCTACGCGTGGAACGGCACGAAGTTCCGCAGGACGACCGAGAAGGCGACCCGCATCTCCTGAGCCCCTGCCCCCACATCTCGCCGGCGCGAGGGCGGCGACGACCGATCGTCCACCGCGTCCTCACCGAGAACGACGCCACGGAGCCCACGGCCGGGGTCGCCGTCAGAGCCTGGTCAGCCGGTGGCGATCGCGTCGAAGCGGGGCGCGTCGGTGGAGTGTCCCCAGCGGCGGCACTCCCAGGCCAGGCGCCGGGCGCGGAGCCGTAGCGCGATGGGGGCGCGGTCGGCGGGAGACGAGTGGCTCACCGATCCGAGTCCTCTCCCGATCGGGGCGTCGGCGCGCAGGACCTCCTCGGCGGACGAGGGGTCGCCGGTCAGCACCCGCAGGAGGGCGCGGCGTACGTAGCCGAAGTCGTCGTCGGGACAGTGCGCGATGTGCTCCTCGGTCGCCGCGCACGCGTCGTCCAGTCGGCTCTGCGTCACAAGCAGCTCGACCCGCAGGCGGCGCAGCCACGCGCCCTCGAACGGCCGGCCGCACCGCGGGATCGTGTGTTCCACGATGGTCAGGGCGTCGGTGATCCCGCCTTCCTCGCGCAGGAGCACGGCCTCCGCGAGCGCGATGGGCACCTCGTAGTCCGCCGCGGCGCCGACCGCGCGGGCCTGGGCGAGGAGGTCGCGGGCGTCGCCGTGGCGGTGTTCGTAAAGGGCCAGGTAGACCCGCCTGAGCAGCCGTAGGACCTTTACCTCCGGCCGTTCGTCACCGCCGGCGAGCGGCGGCGGGAGAAGGAGGAGCAACCGGCGGTCAACGCTCCAGCCGGTCTCGTCGCGCACGGTGACCTCGATCCGTTCACCCAGCACCTCGCGCAGCGAACTCTCCAGCCAGCCGTGGTACCACGCGCCGAACGACTCGGCCTCGGGGGCCAGCACCTCGCCGACGCACGTCCAGTCGCCCCAGACCTGGCCCGCGGCGGGGCCGTTGACGACGAGGTGAGAGCGGTAGCCGCAGCCGTGCTCGGCGACCGCCAGCAGCCCCTCGAACGCGGCCTCCATGGCGTCGTCGTAGTCCTCGTCGTCCGAGTCGGGCGGCTCCCACTCCTTCGTGAACGGGAACGGGCGGAACCGCGCCCAGGCGCCGTCCGGCCGCAACCCGTGGACCCCGTAGTACGGGCCGGCGCCGCCGTTGCCGAGCCGAGTCAGGAACGCGCGGTAGTCGGCCGGAAAGCGCACCCCGATCCGCGCCTCGACGGCCTCCAACATGGCCTCGTCGAGCGGCGGCTCGAACCGGTAGCGGTGCTCGCGGGCGCCGAAGAGGCCGAAATCAGTGTCGTACTCACTGAGCGCGTCGATGCCGCGCCGGATGACGTCCAGATCCACAGCGGCACCTTAGGGCATCGACGCACGGGGACCGTACAGCCGTGCTCGTCTGCGTCAGACGTAGAGACCGAGCAGGTCTTCCTCGGTCTCCCGGCGCACGATCACCCTGGCCGCCCCGTCGCGGACGGCGACCACCGGGGGCCGCGTCACGTGGTTGTAGTTGCTCGCCATCGACCGCTGGTAGGCACCCGAGGCGGGGATCGCCAGCAGGTCGCCGGGCCGTACATCGGCCGGCAGCGGCAGGTCGCGGACGAGCACGTCGCCGCTCTCGCAGTGCCTGCCGACCACGGTGACCTCGCGTGGCGGGGCCTGTGAGGCGCGGGAGGCCAGGAGCGCGGTGTAGGCGGCGCCGTACATGGCGGGACGCGGGTTGTCGCTCATCCCCCCGTCGACGCTGACATAGGTGTTGACGCCGGGGATCTCCTTGACCGTGCCCACCTCGTAGAGGGCGACGGCGGTGGGCCCGGCGATCGAGCGGCCCGGCTCCACGGCGAGCCGCAGGTGGGCCGGCACGACCTCGCGCAGCGCCGCGACCACCTCGGCCGGGCGTGGCGGGACCGGGTCGCCGGGCCGGTAGACGATGCCCAGCCCGCCGCCGAGATCGAGCTTGGGGATCGTCACGCCGTGTTCGCGCTCGACGGCCCGCAGGAAACCGGCCATCCGGCGGGCGGCCAGGGTGAAGCCGCCCAGGTCGGTGATCTGCGAGCCGATGTGGGAGTGCAGCCCGGTCAGCTCCAGTGAGGAGGCGGCCAGAACCCGCCGGACCGCCTCGGCCGCCAGGCCGGCGCCGAGCGAGAATCCGAACTTCGAGTCGTCGCCGCCGGTGGCGATGAACTCGTGGGTGTGCGCCTCCACCCCGGGGGTGACCCGGATCATCACGCTCTGCCGTACTCCGGCCTCGGCGGCGATGACGGTCAGGCGCTCGATCTCGGCGAAGGAGTCCACGACCACGCAGCCGACGCCCCAGGCGACGGCGCGGCGCAGCTCGGCCACCGACTTGTTGTTGCCGTGGAAGACCGCCCGCGCGGGATCCATGCCCCCGGCCACGGCCACGGCCAGCTCGCCTCCGGTGCACACGTCGAGGCAGAGCCCGTCGGCGTCCAGCCAGCGCACCACCTCCGGACACAGGAAGGCCTTGCCGCCGTAGTGCACCTCCCCGTCGGGAAGCGCCTCGCGCCATTCGGCGCAGCGGCTCCGGAACTCCTCCTCGTCCAGGAGGTAGGCGGGTGTGCCGAACTCGGCGGCGAGTTCCCGCACGCCGACCCCGCCGATGCGCAGTTCCCCGCCGGTCCATGCCGCCGTGCGCGGCCAGCCGTTCTCGATCGCCAAGTTCATGGGGACGAAGGTAGAGGTTCAGGGCTTTTGTCCGGTCTAAGCATTGAATTTTTCGATGCTGAGGCTCGCAAGCATTCATCTGTGTTGGGGCTGTTATCTCCGATCGGGAGCATGAGCTCACCTATCCGCAAACCGGGAGCTTCTATGACAAAGCGCCTTTATTCGGTCATGGCTGTCGCACTGGCCGTCTCGGCATTCGCCGGCGGGTGCGGGCGCTCGTCGTCGGGGACCGACGCCGGCGCCGGCGCCGCCTCGGCGGCGGGCAAGGCCGCCAAAGACCTGGTGCCCGAGGCCGTGCGGAAGTCCGGTGAGCTTCGCATGGCGACCTCGGAGGGTTACCCGCCGATGGAGATGTACAAGCCGGGCACCCAGGACCTCACCGGCGTCGATCCGGACCTCGCCGCCGCGATCGCGGCCAAGCTCGGCCTGAAGGCCAAGGTGACCAACGCCGCCTTCGACGGCCTGATCCCGGGCCTGCAGGCGGGCCGCTGGGACGTGGTGATGTCCTCCATGAGCGACACCGAGGAACGCCGCGCGGCCGTCGACTTCGTCGACTACTTCAACGCCGGCGGGGCCATCATGGTCAAGAAGGGCAACCCCGAGGGCATCAAGACCCTCGAAGACCTGTGCGGCCGCGCCGTGGTGCTGGCCAAGGGCAGCTCGAACCTCGCGATCGGGCAGCGGCAGGACGACAAGTGCGCCGAGAAGATGAAGATCATGCAGAGCGAGGACGCGCCGACCGGCCTGCTGAGCATCGACTCCGGGCGGGCGGTCGCCACCATCGTCGACTCGCCCGTCGCGGCGATGTACGCCAAGGACACCGGCAAGTACGACGTGCTGCCCGAGCAGTACGACGCCGGCCCCTGGGGCATCGCGATCGACCGGCGCAACACCGCGCTGCGCGACGCCGTGGCCATGGCCATGCGGGAGCTGGCGGCCGACGGCGGCTACAAGACGGTCCTGGAGAAGTACGGCGTGGCGAGCAACGCCGTGCCCGAGGTCATGGTCAACACCAGGCCATGGAAGTGACCGCTTCCCCCGAGGCCGCCGAGGCCGCGCACCTGCCGATCGACGCGATCCGCCCGCCGAGGCCCGGCCGGTGGATCGCGGCGGCGGTCGCCGGACTCGCCCTCGTCTGGCTGGCCTACACGATCATCGTCAACGAGAACCTGCACTGGGACGTCATCGCCGCCTACCTGACCGACGGCAGGATCCTCGGCGGCCTGTGGGTCACCATCCAGCTCACCGTGCTGTCGATGGCGATCGGCCTGGCACTGGGCATTCTCGCCGCGGTGATGCAGCTGTCCGACAGTCCCGTGCTGCGGGGCGCCTCCGGGCTCTACACCTGGTTCTTCCGCGGCACCCCGCTGCTGGTCCAGCTCATCTTCTGGTTCAACATCGGGCTGGTCTTCCCCTCCTTCGGCATAGGTGTGCCGTTCGACGGTCCCAAGCTGGTCGAGTGGCAGGCCAACGAGCTGATCACGCCCTTCACCGCGGCCCTGCTCGGGCTGGCGATCAATGAGGGCGCCTACATGGCGGAGATCGTCCGGGCGGGTATCCGGTCGGTGGACCCCGGCCAGCGCGAGGCGGCCGAGGCACTGGGCATGTCGCATCGGCAGGTGCTCCGCCGGGTGGTGCTCCCCCAGGCGATGCGGGTGATCGTCCCGCCCACCGGCAACCAGTTCATCTCGATGCTCAAGACCACCTCGATGGTCTCGGTCATCGCCGGAGCCGAGCTGCTGACCGTGTCCCAGCGCATCTACCTCGGCAACTTCGAAGTGATCGCGATGCTCGTCGTCGCCTCCGTCTGGTACATCGTGCTCACCACCATCGCGAGCGTCGGCCAGCACTTCATCGAGAAGCGGTTCGAGCGCGGCCACCACGCGCTCCAGGTCAGGGTCCGCCGCAACCTGCGGCCGTTCGGCAAGGGGAACGCGTGATGACCGAACCCATGGTCAGGATCCGCTCGGTGCGCAAGTGCTTCGGCGCCGTCGAGGTGCTCAAGGGAATCAGCCTGGACGTGCCCGAGGGCGGTGTGGTCTGCGTCGTCGGACCGTCCGGGTCGGGCAAATCGACGCTGCTGCGCTGTGTCAACCGGTTGGAGACCATCGACTCCGGCCGCATCTGGGTGGACGGCGACCTGATCGGCTATGCCGAACACGGCGACCGGCTCCACCACCTGCGGCCCGCCCGGCTCTGCCGGCAACGGCAGGACATCGGCATGGTGTTCCAGCGCTTCCATCTGTTCCCGCACCGTACCGCGCTGGAGAACGTCATGGAGGGCCTGGTCGTCGTCAAAGGCGTCACCAAGGGCGACGCCCGCGTCAGGGCGCTGCACCTGCTGGAGCGGGTGGGCCTGGCCGGCCGGGCGGATCACTACCCCGCCCAGCTCTCCGGAGGCCAGCAGCAGCGCGTGGCGATCGCCCGCAGCCTGGCCATGGACCCCAAGCTCATGCTCTTCGACGAGCCGACCAGCGCGCTCGACCCCGAACTGGTCCAGGAGGTGCTGGCGGTCATGCGCGATCTGGCCGCCAGCGGCATGACGATGATGGTGGTGACCCACGAGATGGGCTTCGCGCGCGAAGTCGGCGACGACCTCGTCTTCATCGACGGTGGGGTGATCGTCGAGCGGGGACACCCTCGCGACGTGCTCGCCGACCCGAGCCACGAACGCTTCCGCGCCTTCCTGGGGCAGGTCCTTTGATCCACTTCGACCTGCTGCTGCGAGGCGGCCTGGTGATCGACGGCACAGCGGGGCGCGACGCCTCCCGGCGCGCCGACGTCGGCGTCCTCGACGGCCGTCTCACCCTACTGCCCCCGGGGGCCCCGGCCGGCGCGCGCGAGAGCGCGGACCTGACCGGCCTCGTCCTCGCCCCCGGCTTCATCGACGTGCACACCCACTCCGACGGCGTCACCCTGATCGACGGGGAGCTGGGCGGTGACATGGTCCGGGCCGCGGTCCTTCAGGGAGTGACCACGGAGATCTGCGGCAACTGCGGCTCCAGCCTCTTTCCCGCACTGCCGGAACGGTTGGCCGCGATGCGCGCGGAGACCCGGGTCTACTTCGGCGGCGACGTCGGGATGTACGAGGGGTTCGCCGAGTTCGCCGCCGCGCACGCGGCCGTGCCCCGGGCCAATCACCTCGCCTCCCTGGTCGGGCACGGCACGCTCCGCGCCGGAGTGATCGGCCCCGTCGACCGGGCCGCCACCCCGCGGGAGCTGCGGACCATGTGCGCCCTTCTCGACCGGGCGCTGTCGGCGGGCGCCGCCGGGCTCTCGACCGGCCTCATCTACACCCCCGGCACCTACGCGAGCACCGACGAGGTCGTCGCCCTGGCCGCCGTCGCGGCCGGGCACGGCAAGCCGTACGTCACCCACCTGCGCGATGAGATGTCGCGGGTGGAGGAGGCGCTGGAGGAGGCCGTCGAGATCGGGCGCAGGAGCGGCGCCCCGCTGCACGTCTCCCACCACAAGACGGCGGGCAAGTACGCCTGGGGGCGCACCGAGCGCACCCTGCCGAGGATCGCCGCCCTGCGCGCCGAGGGCATGGACGTGACCTGCGACGTCTACCCCTACACCGCGGGGAGCACCGCGCTGGGCGCGATGCTTCCGCCCTGGGCCTCGGACGGCGGCGTCGCCGCGCTGACGGCACGGCTGGCCGATCCCGCCCAGCGTGACCGGATGCGCCGTGCCATCGCCGAGGGCGTCCCCGGCTGGGAGAACACCGTCGGCAACGGCGGCTGGGACCGTATCTCGATCGCCTGCGCACCACGCCACCCCGAGACGGAGGGACGCACGATCGCCGAGCTGGCCGCCGCGCAGGGCCAGGATCCCGTGGACCTGGTCGCCGCACTGCTCCGCACCGAGCAGGGCGAGGTCACGATCATCAGCCATTCCATGGTCGAGGAAGACGTGCGGCGGGTGCTGGCCGCGCCGTACTCCATGATCGGCTCCGACGGCGTGCCCAAGCCCGGTGGCCGGCCCCACCCGCGCTGGGCGGGGACGTTCCCGCGCGTGCTCGGGCGCTACGTCCGCGAACTGGGGCTGCTGAGCCTGGAGACGGCGGTGCACAAGATGACGGGCATGGCCGCGGCCAGGTTCGGGCTGGCGGGACGCGGTGTGATCAGGGACGGCGCGCACGCCGACCTCGTCGCCTTCGACCCGGCCTCGATCATCGACGGCGCCACCTTCGCCGCCCCGCTGGTCGCGCCGGCGGGAATCCACTCGGTGATCGTCGCCGGCGAGACCGTGGTCCGGGACGGGGCCGAGACCGGCGCCCGGCCGGGGCAGGTGTTGCGCGCATGAACGGTGATCCCGTGACCGGCCGTGATCGCGGCCTCTGGAAGGATGAGGCGATGACAGAGCTCGACGCGCCGGGTGACAACGGCGCGCGTACGGTGGCCGTCTCGGTTCCGGGACTGATCTCCATCGACGAGGACACCGAGCTGGCCCTCGCGAGCACCGGCAAGCTGCTGCTGCTCGCCGTGGTGGCACGGGGCATCGCCGAAGGCGGCCTCGACCCCGGCGAGGTGGTGGAGCTTCGCGACGACGACCGCTGCGGCGGCTCCGGCCTTCTCGGTGTCCTGTCCGGCCGCCGCTGGACGATCGGCGACCTCGCCGTGCTCACCGCGTCGGTGAGCGACAACACCGCCACCAACGCGCTGCTGCGGCGGATCGGCCTGGACCGGGTGGCCGAGGGCGCCGCCGGACTGGGCTTCGCGCGCACCCGCGTCCTCGACCGGATCCGGGAGCCACGGCTGCCGTCGCACCCGCCGGCCTTCGCGGTGGGTACGGCGGGCGAGCTCGCCCGGTTCGCCGCCGGGCTCGACGGGCGACGGGAGTGGACCCGGCTCCTGCTCGGCTGGATGGCGCACAACACCGACCGGAGCCTGGTGCCGGCCCTGCTGCCGCACGAGCCGGAGGATCGGCAACCGCCCGTCTCCGTCCCGCCCGGGAGGGTCTGGGTGGCCAACAAGACCGGCACCGACGTCGGCGTGCGGGCCGACGTCGGCGTGATGGTCGGCTCCGGCCGCCGGATCGGCTACGCCGTGCTGGCCAACGGTCCCGCCGGAGACGAGCACGCCCTGGTGGAGAGCGTCCGCCGGGCCGGCCTGGACATCGGCCGCCTGGCCGGGCTCCGCGGGCTGCCCGAGGACCGCTGAGCCCGCGCCGTCCCGGGTCTCAGCGCAGGGCGTTGCGGATCTGGGCCGAGGCGTCGCGCAGGTAGTCGATGAAGGAACGCAGCGCCGGATTGGGGTTGGTCGGGCGGGTGGCGGCACCGATCCTGCGGTAGAGGCGGGGGCCGTCCAGCCTGCACACCTGGATGCCGGAGGCGCCCTGCGCGCCGAGGCTGGGCACCAGCGCCACTCCCAGCCCTGCTCGGACCAGCCCGAGCGTGACCTCATAGTGGTCACTGCGGCAGCGGATCATCGGGCTGAACCCCTCCAGCGCGCTGGCCCGCTCCAGTACCGAGACCGGGGTGTCGGTGCCGTACGTGGTGATCCACGGCTCGCCGGCCAGGTCGGCGAGCCGTACCCGCCGCCGCTGTCCCGCCGGATGTCCGGGCGGCACGACCAGGAGCTGCGGTTCGTCGAACAGGTGGGTGATCTCGACCCCCTCCGGCGGCTTCCAGGGGTCGAGCGCGTGCTCGAAGACCACCAGAACGTCGAGCGCGCCGCGTTCCAGGTCGGGCAGGAGCTCGTGCGGCTGGCCGAGTACCAGGTCGAGCTCCACGGCGGGGTGGCGGGCGGTGAAGGTCGATAGCGCCAGAGGCAGCAGCCGGTATCCCGCGGAGGCGAAGAACCCGATCCGCAACTGCCCGGCATCGGCCCTGGCCTGTGCCAGCAGGTCCTTCTCCGCGGCCTCGATGATGTCGAGCACCTCCTGCGCCCGGGTCGCCAGCCGCCGCCCGGCCGCGGTCAGCCGCAGGCTCTGCGCGCCCCGCTCGACCAAGCCCACGCCGGCCTCCTCCTCCAGCTTGGACAGCTGGTGGGACACGGCGGACGGCGAGAGCCGCAGGGTGCGCGCGGCTCCCGCGATGCTTCCCGTCCGGAAGACCTCGACAAGCACCCGCAGGCGGTGACTGCTCAGCATCGTTCCAGTATCGGGACGGCGCGAATGGTCGGACCGGCGGGGGTCGGCGAGCCGTCCCGGCCTGTACCGGGACGGCTCGGGTGGTCGGGCGGGCGGGGGTCAGCGAGCCGTCCCGGCCTGTCGCGGTGCCCGTGTCCGCCGCAGGCGGCGCAGCGCTTTCGCGGTGAAACCGGTGCGCGCCGGAGGAGAGGACGCCGGGGAAGGGCGACGGGAGACGTCGGGAGAGGCGGCAGAGATGGCGGCCGGGGCGGCGGCAGGGGCGGCGGGGCGGCGTACGGCCAGGTCGACGATGTCGCCGGTGGTGCTGGTGGCGGTGAGCGCGGCGGCGAACAGGATGAGCTGGTTGAGCATCTTGAGGAAGGCGAGCAACGCGACGGCACCGGCCACGACCTGGTAGGCGGGATTGGCCGCGGTGAGCCCCAGATAGAGCTGTCCGATGGTCTTCAGGATCTCCAGGCCGAGGCTGATGAACAGCGCGGGCCCGAGCACCCGGCGCAGCGGCAGCCGCAGCCGCGGCGGCGCGGTGAGCAGGGCGACCGCCAGGAGGGTGTTCACCCCGAGGCCGAGCACGAAGGCGACCGCGCCGAGCAACCACTGCGTCGGGGCGTCGTCGACGCCCACGGTGTGCACCAGCAGCCAGTTCAGCAGCGTCTCGGTGGCGAAGGCCACCGCGAGGCAGGCCGACAGCAGCACGCCGAGCCCGGCCAGCACGGCCAGGTCGATGAGCTGGCGGATGAGAAAGCGGCCCGGATACTCCTCGATCCGCCAGATCGCCCTGATCGCCGACCGCAGGGTGTCCATCCAGAACAGGCCGGTGACCGGCAGGCCGATGAGGGCGATCGCCCCGGCCGTGCTCCTGGCGTCGCGCAGCGCCTGCACGTCGAGGCGGGGGAAGTTGTCGGTGAGGTAGCGCTGAACCGTCCGGATCACCTGCGGATCGTCCAGGACGTGTCCGATGATCGCGAAGCTCAGCAGCCCCAGGGCGAACAGGGCGAAGAACGCGTAGTAGGTGAGCGCGGCCGACAACCGTCCGCCGTCCGTCTGGTCATAACGCGCGCCGGCGCGGATCAGATGATCCAACCAGCCGTGGCGGCGGGCACGCGTCCAGAACGTCGCGATCCGCCCGGTGAATCCCCTGACCGTCATGCACCATCACTACCCCACGCCCACCGGACTACCGCCCGCGGGCCGGCACGTGATCGTTCGCCGTGTTCTCCGGCCGCGACCTCTTTCAGCCGGTCTCCGACCGTCCCAGCCGCCAGTAGCCCATGAACGCCACCGATGAGCGGTCGATCCCGGCCTCCTGCACGAGGTGGCGGCGCAACAGCTTCACCATCCCGGCCTCACCGGCCAGCCAGGCGTAGAGGCCGCCGTCCGGGGCGTGCGGGACCTCCCACAGGATCTCCCCGTCGATGTCGACGTCCTCCAGGAGGGCTGTGGACTCCGGGGAAGCCGGGCAGCGGCCGCCCGCCGCGGTGATCTCGCCGAGGGCGTCGCGGACGGCCGGAATGAGCAGGTCGCCGTGGCGGCCCGCCTCGCGGGGCAGCCAGGTGACCCGCACGTCCGGCCGTACGTTCAGGGGGAGCGCGTCGGCGGCCCGCGGTACTTCCAACAGGACCGTGGCCCGTACGTCGCCGGGCAGGCTCTCGGCGATGCAGGAGATGGCCGGAACGGCGGTCTCGTCACCGGCGAGCAGCAGGTGCGCCGCCCTGGCGGGGGGCGCCCATTCCTGTCCGCCGGTGGGTCCGGGGCAGGCCGTGTTGGGCCCGACGACGATGATCCGGTGGCCGGGGGCGGCGTGGATCGCCCAGCGGGAGGCGGGGCCGGTGTCGCCGTGGAGCACGAAGTCGACGTCGAGCTCACCCTGCCCCGGCCGGACTGCGCGCACGGTGTAGGTGCGGATCGGGTTGCGCAGTTCCACCGGCAGCGCCCGCCATTGCTGATACCAGTCGGCCCCGTCGCCAAGCGGGGTGAAGCGGTCGCCGGGCAGCGGAAGGATCAGCTTGATGCGCTGGTCGAACCCGTTGTCGGCGAAGCCGGACAGTTCCTCGCCGCCGAAGGTGATCCGGACGAAGCTCGGGCTGAGCCGCGCCGTCCGCAGGACCCGCACGTGGAAGGCACGGTAGGCGGGGATCTCCGCGGCGCGCTCCGGCGCCTGCTCACTGACGACTGTCATCGTGCCGCCTTCGCTCGGGAACATGTCGCGAGCAACTTAGCTTTGCCTAACCTTATTAATCAAGTCGGTCGTGGCGCGCCTTCCCGTTCCGGCGCCCGTTCGGCCGGCGGGGAGGAGTACGGCCGGCGGCCCGCCCGGGCGCCCGCCGCACGTCGCGGAACGGCCTCGCTCGCCGGCACGCCGTCATCTGCTGGAGCGGGGGACCGCAGGAGCCGTGTCCGTGCTGCGGGGCCACCGAGGGCGGCCTGCGGTTCGGTGTCTCGGCGCGGCTGTTCGATGGTCGTCTGCCGGGATACATGCCGGGTCGCCTGCCTGGGCGCCTGTCTCCCGACGGGAACGCCCGTCCGATCGCCACCCGGTCCGGTGGCCGCCGCGGCCCACCTGCCCTGCCTGCGGTGCCGCCCGCCCGTGAGGACGCGAGCCCGTTCGCCCACCGGGTCGGCGACTCGGCCGTCGGCGAGGCCGTGAGATCGCCCCTCCGCCGGGCCGGGGGAGGGCGCCCCGACCCCGGCGCGTGACCGTCGCGCCACCGTGGCGCTCGGCCGGCGCCGGGCCAGGATGAGTGCGGCGCCCAGGACGAGGAGGAGCACTCCCGCGAGCGGCGCGGTCTCCGGAGGGAACGGAGGCGTCCCGGCACGGCCGACCGCGGGGGCCGCGGGGGAGGCGAGGGCGAGACCCGGGTGGGCCCCGGCCCGCCCCGCGGCCGGCAGGACGGTCGTGTCATTTCCGGAGGAGACACCCGCCAGCTTCTCCCTGACCTTGCGCGGCAGTCCGTAGCCGACGACCTTGTCCTCGTCGCGCGTTTTGCGTTTCAGCCAGACCCCGTCGACGTTGCCCTCGATGGTGTGGAGCGTTCCACCATCGACGCTCTCGACGATCCCGACGTGGTCGATGCCTTTGATGTCCTTGCCGCCGGACCAGTCGAAGAAGACCAGCGCCCCCGGCTCCGGCCGTGTGGACCACGCGCCCCGCGTCTCGAACCAGCGGGCGTGGGAGGGCGTCCAGGCGAACTGGCCGACGAAGTCCGCGATGCCCGCCTTCTCGGCGGCCCAGGCGATGACCATGTCGCACCAGGGCGCCGTCTTGTACTGGGGATCACGGGCGACACTGGTGGAGTACCACTCGCCGAACGTGGTGTGCTGGCCGGCCCGCTCCCGGTAGCCGAGCTCCGGCTCCATGACTTTGAGCAGATCGTCACCGATCGGGTCCATGGCCGCCCGCCACCCCGTCCACTCTCCCCCTTCCGCGAAGGGGTCACCGTCCGATAACGCTGGACTGTATTCAGCGGAAAGTTGAAAAGTCGGGCTTTTCGGTTAATTGGCCATTTTGAATGGTCGTCGCATACCGGATGCGACGACCGTGCCGCATCGAGGTGCTCGAACCTCTATCATTATCGGCCGCCTTCCCGCCGGGAGCCCCTGGGTGAGGCACCACGTGCCCGCGGCCCGTGGCCCGGGGCCGGACGCCGGCCGGGTGGTGGAGTCTCCACCCGCACCCGCACCCGCACCCGCACCCACGGACCGGGCAAGGGCGCAAACCAGGCATCGCCTGGTCGAATAGCATGTGCTCGCACGGTTACGGCATGCGCGAGGGGCGGGATGGGTTTTCCATGTTCGACGACAGGACACAGGAGACCCTCCGCCGCCTTCTTGACCTCGCGGAGCACCCCTCGACCCCGCAGACCGAGAGGGCCTTGGCCGTCACGCGGATCCGAGCGCTCATCATGGTGCCCGAGGGAGACGCGCGCCGTGCCCCCGTCACCCCGGCCATGGACGCCGACATCCTCAAGAAGGTCAGGCCGCTGACCCGGCGGGTCGACGAGGACCTGGTCAACGAGGTGCACGGTGACCTCTACGCCTTCAGCACCCGCTACCGGGTGATCGGCGAGGTCGCCGACGAGATGGCCCGTCTGCTCGAACGCTGGAGCGCCGTCGTTCCCGAGAAACGGCACCGCCACGAGGAACCGGTCCGCGTCGCGGCTTCGAAGCTGGCCTACCTCCTGGAGCGCCGTGACCTCTTCCGCAAGCCGAAGTGGAGCAATCGCCCGAGGCCGAAGTAGGAGCGTACGCCGGATCCGAGCCTCACGGGCTTCGTGAGGGGAGACGCCGAGTGCGTTCGCGCCGCGGCGGTCCTTCGGCGCGGGTGGTGCGGTCGGCGGCCGTGCGTTCGCCGACGGCCGTGCGCCGATCAGGACGAGGTGCCGCCGGTGGGAAGTTCGTCGGGGCCGACGGCCACGGTGTCGCAGGTGGCCAGTTCCCAGTGACTGACCTCCGGGGCGCTGAGGGCCGCGGTCACCTTCACGCGGATCTGCGCGGTGGTCGTGTCGTCGTCGGTGTGCACGCGGATGACGATGTCTCCGTTGGCCGCGGTGAGCTCTTTACGCCATTGCCCGGGCAGAAGGGAGAGTATCCGCACTCCGTCGATCGGCGAATTATGCGATGGCTCTGACGTGATTCGCCGTATTCTCAGCTCGACCAGCATTATTTGATTTCCTCACGTACTCCGGAGTCGTTCTCCGGAGTAATTTACAGCGTCGCGGCGGTGCCCGTGGCGGAGTCCCAGGTGGTGCCGTCGGTGCCGGCGGAGTCCCACGTGGTGCCGTCGGTGGAGTCCCAGGTGGTGCCGTCGGATCCCGCGGAGTCCCAGGTGGTCCCCGCCGCGAGCGGTGATGCGGAGTCCCAGGTGGTGCCGGTGGCCGTCGTGGCGAAGTGGCCGCCGATCCCGACGGTGAGGGCGACGGCACCGGTGACGATCGCGGCCGAAAGCTTGGCGACGAAATTGAATTCGACCGGGGAGACGGTGGAGTTCTTCATTTCTTAATCTCTTTTCTTGAGTGGTTGTTCTGTCCTCGCACAACCAACTCTGCGCCTTCCGCCGGCCCCGGACCAGGTGAAACGAAGGCAGCAAGTTCCCCGCCCGTGACAGCTTCCTGCCACCGGGCGCCGAAGGGCTCCACGGGTTCCGCCCGCCGGCCGGCGGCACGACATCCGGGCCGGGACCGGCCCCGCCGGGGATGACCAAAGGCACGTGGATCGGACACATGCGATCATGAGGCGGATGAGCGACTGTATTTTCTGCGAGATCGTCGCCGGACGGGCACCCGCCCATCGTGTCCTCGAAGACGAGAACACGATGGCCTTCCTCGACATCGCACCGGCCACCGCAGGTCACACACTGGTCGTGCCGCGCGGACACGCGCGAAACCTCTGGGAGATCTCCGAAGACTCCCACGCGCACGTCGCCCGGATGGTGCATCGAGTCGGCGCCCTGCTCAGGGCGGCGCTCGCCCCCGACGGCATGAGCGTCACGCACGCCACCGGCGAGGCCGCAGGGCAGGAGGTCTTCCACTTCCACGCCCATGTCGTTCCACGATGGAAGGGGGATGAGCTGCGCGTCATGTGGAACCCCCGGCGGGCTTCGCACCAGGAGCTCGAGAAGGTCGTGGAGCGGATCGCCGCAGTTCGGTGAGTTCGGAGAGCTCCCTGAGCTCAGGGAAACAGGTTTCCGCCGGATGCCGATCGATGGGCCGACGTCCCGGGAGTCTCGCCGCCGCCCGTGCGAAGCGGCCCTGGCCCGCCGGGTCAACGGACGGCGGACGCCACGGCGGCGACGATCGTCTGGGGGCTCGCCGGTACGGCCGTGCCGCCGACGAGGACGGTCGGCGTGCCGCTCACCCCTCGCCCGATGGCCCGATCCGTCACGTAGGCCGTCCAGTCGAGGTAGGTGCCGTTGCGCACGCACGCGCCGAAGTCCGGGTCGGTGAGCCCGACCAGCGCGCCGATCTCCACCAGATCGTCGCCGGAGAGCCCCGGCCCTCCCTCGGGGGGCTGGTTGGTGAAGAGCGCGGAGGCGTACGCGACGAATTTCCCGCCGTCGGAGGCGCATCCCGAGGACGCGGACGCGCGGGAGGAGTAGCGGTCGGTGGACAACCCGTCCAGGAAACCCATCGGGTGGTAGACGAGGCTGATCACGCCGTCCTCCACCAGCTTGTGCAACGTCGGCCTGGACGCCTGCTCGAACATCTTGCAGTAAGGGCACAGGAAGTCGATGTAGGCGTCCACGGTGACCGGGCCGGAGCCGACGACGATGCCGTCCTTGTCGGCGGAGGCCCCCGCCGGCACGTGGGGTGGCGCCGCTGTCCGGTGTGATGGCGTGCTCATGAACTCCTCCTCGCGACACGGGCGGAGGGGTGCGTGGCAATGCGCCCGAAAAATGCTTTTTCAGCCGGTGCTATCCGGGCCCTACCCAGGGTCGGAACGGCGCAGCGTAAAGACGGCCCAAAACCGGATCGCGAAGCGGTCCCGTCCTGCCCGATCCCCCTCCTGCCGGTCCTGTCCGGTCCCGCCCGGTCCTGCCCGATCCCCCTCCTGCCGGTCCTGTCCGGTCCCGCCCGGTCCTGCTCGGCGCCCTCTTGCCCGGCCTCGGCCGTCGCGGATGTACGGCCCAGGCCCGGGCCGGGGAGCGGCCACTCGGGCCGCTTCGCGGCGCCTCGGCGCCGAGCGATCAGGCGGAGGGATAGCGGGAGGTCAGATCGTAGGCGGCGACGAAGTCGTCGGCGACCCGCAGGATGGTGTCCCGGCCCTCGACGACCGACGTCCAGTCGGCGGGCAGAGCGGCTTCGCCGTGCCAGGCGCCGAGGATGTTGCCGCAGATGGCGCCGGTGGAGTCGGAGTCGCCGGAGTGGTTGACCGACAGAAGCAGCGCCCTGCGCGGATCGGGCTCGACGAGGGCGCAGTACAGGGCGATGGCCAGCGCCTCTTCGGCGACCCAGCCCTGGCCGAGGCTCTCCACCTTCTGCGCGGTGGGGCCGCCCTTCGCCGCGAGGTCCCGGGCCGCCTCGACGGCTTCGGCCGTCTCTCCGTGCGTGACGGTCTCCGCGACGGCCTCGAACAGCGACCTGCCTCGCACCAGCCCCTCGATGAGATCGGCCAGGGCGCCGGAGGCGACGGCGGCGGTCGGGTGGCCGTGGGTGATCCGGGCGGCCGCCCGGGCCGAACCGGCCTGACCGGGGACCAGGCCGAACGGGGCGGAGCGCATCACCGTGCCACAGCCCTTGGAATCGGGGTTGACGGGTCCGTGTCCCGGCGGGAACTCCGGAGGGGGCGGCAGGATGCCCGAGCGCAGCCCTGACAGGCAGGCGTTGCCCGGCGCGCGCCGGGCGTAGAGCCACGGCTGCCGCCGGAGCCAGCCCGTGCGGAGACGGTCGTCCGGGGCTGCGGGCGTGGCCCGGTTCTGGGTGTCGAGCCAGCGCAGATAGGCCTCGTGCAGGCTCTCCAGCACGCCGCCGCCGTGCAGGCGCGAGCGGATCAGCCCCTCCGCGGTGAACAGTGTCATCTGCGTGTCGTCGGTGACGACGGTCTCCACCATGGTGGTCAGCCCGGCGGGGCCGAACTCGGCACGGATCTGGGCCAGGGTCATGAACTCGACGGGATTGCCGAGAGCGTCGCCGACCGCGCCGCCCAGCAGGCAACCTCGCACGCGGGAGCCGTACGGGAGCATGACTGAACCCTAGTGCCGCGTTCCTCGAAGGGCATCTCCGAAGGGCGGCCAGGTCGTCCAGACTCCTGGAACTCGACGTGATCGCGGCCGTGGTGGCCGTGGTCATCGGCGGGCCCCTGCTCACCGGCGGCTCGGGGCCCTCGGCGGCACGATCGCGGGGGCGCTGCTCCCGGGCGTGATCCAGAATCCGATCAACCGGGTCGGCACCCTCAACGCCTCGTTCCAGCCGGTGGTGAGCGGGCTCTTCCTCGCTCTGGTGGTGGTCGTGCACCGCTTCCTGGGCGGGACCCGCCGGGTGGAGTGACCGGGTGGAGTGACCGGCGGACCGGAACGCCGACGGGACCCCGGACATCGTCCGGGGTCCCGTCATTTATCAGCATATAAAATAATGTCTCGATATTTTCCGGATCAGGGTATGCGGGTTTCACGGTCCGGGTCTGCGTTATTTTCCAGGCATGCCGAACAAAGACTGAAATAAGCGGTAGGGCATCTTATCGAATATTTACTTCCGGCCGAACATGGAAATCCGTGTTCGGTCGCCGCTTTTTCCGTGATCTATTTACCTGACCCTTTACGCGCCTTGGCTATTACTGTAAATTCCTGCTCAGTCACTCAACGCGTTCAAAGAATGGAGTTGAGCCACATGCCGGACAACGGCACCGAACGTCTGCCCGATCCACGGGTGGCGTTCGCGGACGCGATTCAGGCCAATACGGGCGAGCTGAACGCCCGGGTGGGGACGGCGGATCGGATCGCCGCCGCCGCGGGGGCCGACGACCACCTGCCGCCCCTGGCCGACCAGCCGATCGACGCCCGGCCGCTGACCCAGCGGTTCACGGAATCGGAGGAGTAGGCGATGGAGCTGCACTTCCGTAACCGCTACACCTCCAAGGTGTGGGTCGCGATCATGTTCTACAGCCCCGACGGCTGCCGGGACTACGGTCAGTGGGGCACCCGAGGATGGTGGGCCATCGACCCGGGTGGCGAGGCGCACGTCCTCAACACCAACAACCGCTATGCCGCTTTCTACGCCGAGGCCGCCAACGGAGCCATCTGGACCGGGCCCTACGGGCCGATCTACGTCTATCCGTACGCCTTCGACTCCTGCCTCAACATCGGCAGCACCGGCGGCAGGGTCGTCGGCACACGCCTGGTCGATCTGAACGGCTATTCCCGCTACTACGTCAATCTCGTCGCCTGACCGAAAGACCCTCGCGCGGTTCCCCCGCCGCCTGATGTGAGAATTCCCGGTGCGGTCCCCCTCTCCGCCCGACCGAATTCCCCCGCACGGTTCCCCTCGCCGCCCGGATCGAAATGTCCTCATGCGCGTTTCCCGCCGCCTGACACGAGCATTCCGCACGCGGTTCCCTCGCCGCCCGATCGGAACGTCCCTGCGCGCGTTTCCCTGAACGCAGCCCTCAAGGCTGCGTGGAGGGGCCTCCACCGGCCCCTCCACCCCTCACGTTTCCACCCAGGAGACGCGAAGGGGTACTCAGCCCCATTCGTGCAGTGCGAAGGGCCGGCCGTCCATGACGGCGCGCAGAGCCGCCGCCGGGTAGTCGACAATGTCCTCGGGGAGTGCTTCCTGGGGGTACCACGCTATCTCGCTGCACTTGTCGGGCTCGGCGTTGTACGGCTCGCTGCTCCAGCGTTCGGCGACGAAGAAGAGCCCGATCCGCTCCGGCGCCCGGTGCATGGCGTGGACGAAGGTGAGGTCGTCCGGCTCGATGACGACGCCCACCTCCTCGCGGGCCTCGCGGACCACGGCGCCGACCGCCGACTCGCCCTCCTCCAGATGACCGCTGGGCAGGTGCCACAGGCCGTCGGCGTATCCGGTGCCGGCCCGGCGGGCGAGGAGCACGGTACCGTCGCGGACCAGCAGGACGTGGACGTCGACGATGGCCCGAAAGCGCGCCTTCTTCACCCGGTGGGGAAGGGGATCCCGGCGCCGGTCGAGCGCCTGGGCCCACTTGACGGCGACGGCAGCCACCTGGACCAGCTCGGTCCGCAGGGCGTCCGAGCCCTCCTCGGCGAAGGCTTCGAGCACCTCCTCCTGCAGGATGTGCCGCCAGGTCAGCCGCCCCTCCTCGGCCGCCTCGGAGACCGCCCTCTTCGCCTCCTCCGCAGCCGCCGCACGGTCCTGGCCGGTGCCGTCGCGAAGATCCTGGATGCCCCACATGGCGTCCTGGGCCACCCGTTCGGCGGCGACGTCGGCGAGCACCTTCGCCAGCGAGCCGGGCACCCCGTAATCACCGTCGGACGTCATGGAAGAGCTCCCCTCGTCGGTCGCGCTGCTCCCGCGCGGCGGTCCGCGCAGTGACTCGCGCGGCGGTCCGCGCCGTAGCCGGCGCGGTAGTTCGGACGACGCCGTAGCCGGCACAGTAGCTCGGACGACCCGCGCGCGGCGGCCGTTCAGGGGCGCAGGACGACCTTGCCCGCCGTCCGCGAGCTGATCGGCGAGCTCCGAGCCCGCTGCGCCAAGCGGTTCGCCACCGTGGGCTGACGCCTCCAGAGTGCTCAGCGTCCAGGTGACGGCCAGGGGTTGGGGCGGCAGCCGTACAGGGACTTGGTCTGCTGGAGCATCACCGGGGCGCGCCTGCCGGGGCCCGGGCACGGCTCGTGACCATGGCCGAGGCCGTGACCGACCTCGTGGTTGATGACGTACTCGTGGTAGGAGGCGACGTCGCGGCCGTATCCGCGGGTGCCGATGTTCCACCGTGTCGCGTTGATGACCGCCCGTCCGCCGTTCCAGCACGACAGCGCGCCAAAAGTGATCATCGGCCGGCAGCGCCGGTCCGTCATCGCCGGGCTGGACAACGACACACGGATCTTCACCGGGCCGCGTGCCACCCGCTGGAACCGGAACCCCCAGCTGCGCCGGTCGTTGAGGATCCGGTGCACCTCGTCGGCGAACGCGCGCGCGTCGAACGGCAGACCGCGCTCCACCTCGACCAGATACCGGATCACCTTGCCCTTGCCGCCTGCCGGTGGCCGGGCCCCGCCGGGGACGACGGCGTAGCGGCCGCTCGCCGATCTCGGCACCGTCACCTTCAGCGGTTGCCGCCGCCCATTGGCCAGGAGGAACGTCTGCTCCGGCGTCGGCTTGCCCGTCGGCTCGGGCGGGGGAGTGGGTACCACGGTGACCTGGGGCAGAGCGGCCTGAGTCGGTGCGAGCCCGTCGGAGGCGGGCCCGGGCCCATCGGGAACCGGCGCGAAGTGACCGCTCAGCAAGGCGCTGACGCCGACCACGAGCGAAGCTGAAATACTCAAGGCAAGGACCCATATAACGGGTTTAAGGTCACGACGCTTTACGTTCCTGGACATAGGCCGTAAACCTTATTACCTCCATCGCTGTTGTCGATCAGGCCAGGGAGGCCTCGAACGGACGGGGGCGTGCCGGCGGACGGACCGCCGATCTCCGCGTCGCCGCTCCCGGGCAGCGGCGACGAAACGGAGACACGATGACGACGCAGACGACGCAGATGTCGCAGGCGACCGAAGAGTTCGCCGACCGCCTGCTGCGATCCGCGCTGGGCACCTTCGAGGTGCTCTCGGTGCATCTGGGAGACCGGCTCGGCTGGTATCGGGCGCTCGCCGGGCACGGCCCGGCCACCGCCGCCGAGCTCACCGCCCGCGCGGGGGGCCACGAGCGATACGCCCGGGAGTGGCTGGAGCAGCAGGCCGCCTGCGGCATTCTCACCGTCGGCCGGGACGGCCGCTTCGCCCTGCCGCAGGGCGCGGCGGAAGTGCTGACCGACGGGTCCAGCCTCGCCTACCTCGCGCCGCTGGCCCGGGCGCTCGCCGGTGCCGCCACGCAGATGCCCGCCCTGGTGGAGGCCTACCGCGACGGCGGCGGCGTCGGCTGGGCGGCCTTCGGCGCGGACATGCGAGAGGCTCAGGCCGACATGAACCGCCCCTGGTACGAGCATGTGCTCCCCGACGCCCTCGCCGGGGTCGCCGACCTCGACGCGGTGCTGCGCCGGCCCGGCGCCCGCATCGCCGACGTCGGCTGCGGCGGCGGCTGGTCCACCATCGCTCTGGCCAAGGCCTACCCGCGGGCGGTCGTCGAAGGGGTCGACGTCGACGCCCCGTCGGTGGAACTGGCCGTGCGCAACGCCCGGGAGGCCGGGGCCGAGGTCGCCTTCCACCACGGCGACGCCCGCGCGCTCGCCGAGAACGCCTACGACGCGGTCTTCGCCTTCGAGTGCATCCACGACATGCCACGACCGGTGGAGACGCTCGCCGAGGTGCGGCGGGCGCTGCGGCCCGACGGGACGGTCATCGTGATGGACGAGGCCACCGCCGGATCCTTCACCGCGCCGGCCGACGAGACGGAGCGGCTGCTGTACGGCTTCAGCCTGCTCATCTGTCTGCCCGACGGCATGTCCCACCAGCCTTCCGCAGGCACCGGGACCGTGATGCGTCCCGCCACCCTGCGCCGCTACGCCGTCGACGCGGGCTTCCGCGACATCGAGATCCTGCCGATCAGCGACTTCGGATTCTGGCGGTTCTACCGGCTGCTGCCATGAGCGGTCACGGCCGCCGCCGCGCTCACCGGGCGGGGCGGCGGCCGAAGAAGTTCCACGGACGGCGGCCCTGGAGGCTAGCCGTCGTCATCGCGGCCAAGATGTGGCCTAACGGCGGTCGCCGAATTGATCGTTCTCCGAGAATGGAGAGCTGTTCTGCGTCACCAGATCAACCCGCGCCCTCATCATGATCGTTCCGTGGTACCGATCGGGTTGGCAGATTCTTGTCGGATCATTCGGCAGGGCAGGTGGTACCCGGCTTGGGCAGCCTCAGGTCGGTCAGGTACGTGGTGGCGTGTTGGATGGGGCACTTCTTGCCCGACAGGTACATGGCATGGCCGGGCCCGTCGTAGCCGACCGTCACCGACCCCGGGATCATCCTGGTGAAGCTCTCGGTCCATGCGTAGTCGCCCCACGTGCTGCCTACTCCCAGGAACGGCGGCAGGCCGCGAGTCGGCAGTGGGCGGGACGGGTTGGAGACCGGTAGCGGCCAACCGGTGCATCCGAGCGCGTCGAACGACGCTCCCCCGAAGTTCGGCGAGATCTTCTGTGCCTGACGGCGGAGCTTCTGCAACTGGGCATAGCTACTGTAGCCACGGTCATCTGCGCAGGTCATCGCCAGCGCTCCGGGCGCGGCCCAGATCCGCGCGTTGCCGAGGGCGAAATCGGCGAAACCGGAGCCGTCCCCGCCTCGGGCCTTGTCGACCGCCTCGGCGAAGGCCAACCACCGCGAGTTCTTCGGTCCGGGGTCGTTGAAGAAGCCGAAACTCCTCAGATGCCATCCGGTCAGCTTGCCCTTGCCGAACTCGGACGACATGACCGGGATCGGCGTGCGGTCGGCGTCTCGAATGAGCTTGCGCCAGACCGCCCCGGCGTCCTCTCCGTGCAACGCGCAGGCCGGGGTGGCCGCACACCAGGTGGTGAACCTGGTGAATACCCGTTCAAGGACGGGCAGGGTCCGCAGCGTCTGGTCGCGCCAGCCGTCGACCTGGTTGAGCGCCCCGTCAAGGTACATGGCTCGGATGCGCTGCGGGAACAGCCGGGCATATGCGGCGGCGGGCACCCCTCCGTAAGAGTTGGCCATGAAGCTGAGCCGTTCCTCTCCCAGAGCTTCGCGAACCGCGTCCATGTCTCTGGCCACCGACAGGGAGTCCATGCGGGCGAACAGGCCGGTTTTCTCCGCTTTCTGGCACTCTTTGAAGGCCTTGGTCATCGCCGCGGCCAGTGCCCTGTACTCCTTCCGGCTCTGGGGTTCGAACAGCGACGTTCCGGGCTGCATGCAGGATGGTGGCAGCTGATCACGCCAGGCGCTGGTGCGCGAGTTGTAGGCGACGAGGTCGAACCTGCGCCGCAGTTCGGTGAGGTCGGTCGCGGCGTGCTTCAGGTCCTCGATCCCGTTGGTCCCGGGACCGCCGGGGACACCCAGCACGCTGCCGATCCGGCGCGCCGACTCGGTGGCGGGCAGCCGGGCCAGGTCCAGTTTGACCTTCGGCCCGTCTGGCTTGGCCCAGTCCACCGGCACCTCGATCGCAGCGCACTGCATCCCGGCGGGCATGCCCTGGTCCGCGCAGTCCCGCCAGGTCGGCTGCGTATCTCGAGCGGCGGACGCCGCCGGGGTCATTCCTGCCAGCGCCGCCACCGCTACACCGATGACCAGCCCCCTGGTCCTGCCACGCCTGCGCCGCTGCTTGGTTGTCGTCATGGTGATCACTCTGGCGACGCCGGCCGAGTGGCCACCACCGGGACATCCTCCGTATTGGTATCGGGATGTCCCCCACAGGCTGTCCGGCTGTTCTTGAGGGGTGGGTGTCCATCAGGCTGTACGGCGTGTGGTTGTGATCACCGGCAGGATGCCGTCAGGCGAGGAGGGGCGTGGGCAAGCAAGCAGAGGGCGGCTTCGGCCGGTGGCGTGTGCTGATCACTGCTCCTGCGCAGGCGCGGGCGCGGCGTGAGGTCGCTTACGCGCTGATGTTGCCATTGATGACGGGAATCGGCCTGGCGCATCTTGTTCTCGTGTCGCTGAGCGTTCTCCTGACGGTCAACCTGATCGGATTGCCGATGTTGGCCCTGTGCGTGCGGGCGGCCAGGGGCCTGGGCGCGATCAACCGGCGGCTGGCGCGGGTGCTGGCCGGGGTGCGGGTACCCGATCCTGTCCCGTTCCGCACCGGGCCGGGTCTGCTGAACCGGCTCACAGCGGCGCTCGGCGATGTGACGGGATGGCGTGCCGTCATCCACGGGCTGGTCAGGCTGCCGGCGGCCATTGTCGCCGTCACCGCCGCTGCCGGATTGTGGGGAGGTGGCCTGATGCTGCTCAGCTGTCCCCTGTGGTGGCAGTCCTCCGCCTTGGCACGCCTGTCTCCCAACGGCTGGCCGGATGCGGTACTGATGAGCGCGGCCGGGCTGGCGCTGCTGCTCCTCGCCCCCTGGGGCGTCCACCTCGCCCTGGCCCCCGAGCGCATGCTCGCCCGGACACTGCTCGGGCCAGGGCCGGGCGACGTGCGGATCCGTGGGCTGGAGCAGGCGCGGGCGCTGGCCGTGGACGATGCGGCCGCCAGACTCCGCCAGATCGAGCGGGATCTGCACGACGGGACGGCGGCACGGCTGGTGACGCTGGCCATGAGCCTGGGCATGGCCCAGGAAGAGCTCGAGCACGCCCACGATCCCGACCGGCTGGATCGTGCCCGCGCTCTCGTCGACGGCGCGCACCGTGGCGCCAAGGAGACGGTGGCCGAACTGCGCGACCTCATCCGCGGCATTCACCCGCCCGCGCTCGACCAAGGGCTGGAAATCGCCCTGGCCACACTCACCGCCCGGAGCCCGATCCCCGTCCACCTCGACGCCGACCTGCCCGAGCGGCCGCCTCCGGCCATCGAGGCCATCGCCTACTTCTGCACGACGGAACTGCTCGCCAACGTGGCCAAGCACAGCGGTGCCAGGCACACCACGGTCGACGCGCGGCTGACAGACGGCCTATTGTCCCTGCTGGTGCGGGATGACGGCGTCGGCGGCGCGGCGATGAAGGCCGGGTCGGGGCTGCACGGCCTGGCCGCCCGGGTCCAGACGGTGGACGGCACGATCAACATTCACAGTCCGGCCGGAGGGCCTACAGTGATCACTGTCGAACTTCCCCTGCGCCTGCGAACGGACAACTGAACGGACGGCCCATGCGTATCGTGATCGCCGAAGACGCCGTGATGCTCCGCGAGGGCCTGTGCATGCTGCTCACCTCCCGCAGTCAGGAAGTGGTCGCCGCCGTGGGCGACGGCGACGGGCTGCGGGCGGCTGTGGCGGAACACCGTCCCGACATCGCCGTGGTCGACATACGCATGCCGCCTTCCCACACCGACGAGGGCCTGCGCGCCGCGATCCAGATCCGCCGTGATCACCCAGAGGTGGGCGTGCTCGTGTTCTCCCAGTACATCGAGACACGCTACGCGATCCAACTGCTCGCCGACGGCGCCCAGGGGGTGGGATACCTGCTGAAGGAGCGCGTCGCCGATGTCAAGGACTTCCTGGCCGCACTCGACCGGGTCGCAGCCGGACAAACCGTCCTCGACCCCGAGGTCGTCACCCAGATCATGGGGGCCAGCAGGCGGGCGGAAGCCCTGGGCACGCTCACCCCCAGGGAACGCGAGGTGCTGGCCATGATGGCGGAAGGGCGGTCCAACACCTCCATCGCCGGCGCCCTGTTCCTCTCGTACGGCTCGGTGGAGAAGCACGTGACGCAGATTTTCACCAAGCTCGGCCTGTCTCCGTCGGACAACGACCACCGCCGGGTACTCGCCGTCCTGCGCTACCTGCAGGCCTGACCATCGCCATATACGTTCCCGCAGCCTTGCCCCTCAAGCGCCAAGAGGCATCCTTCGGCCCCCAGTTCCAGCAGGCAGAGCGATCATCCGCCTACGGGTCTACGTGACGCTTAACACGTCACGGACACGCAACCGACGTTCCGTCGCAGGTCAGGAGCGACGCGGACACTTTCAAGATAGCTAAAGCCGAGATGTTCCCTGGCCGCGCCGGAACGCCGGTTGCGACGTAACGCGCTGCCGAACAGCAGCTGGGTGCGTGCCGTCTCGAACTCGCACAGACCACGGTGGTGGAGGTCCAGCGCGTCGCGGAAGCGCTCTTCGGCCTCACCCGGCGCCGCCAGGAGCGCATGGCAACGCGTCGCCAGTGCGAGACGGTCGGGGCTGCGGGTGCTGCCCACCCAGCGGTCGAGCACCCGCAAAGCCGTTCGCGACCTCCTCGGAGATCGTCAGGGAGCGCAGCCGGGCGAGCAGTGATCTGGCCCGCCGCGGAAGGCCGGCGTGCCATGCCCGGTTGGCGGCGGCTCCGTCCGTCGCGGGTCCGGGAGCCTGTGGAGGCGCCGGAAGCCTGTGAAGACGCCGTGCACGTCAGCCCGTCAGCCCGGAAAGGACCCGTCAGGCAGGGAAGGACCCGTCAGGCAGGGGATCCCTCAGGCCGGAAAGGATATGTAGCCGGGTGGGACGTGGGAGACGAGCCAGACCCCGTTGGCGCTGATCCGGAACTCGTGACCGGCACGGCACATGTCTCCTGACCGCACCACCAGGACGACCGGCCTGCCACGCCGCGCTCCCACGCGGATCGCCGTCTCACGGTCGGGGGACAGGTGGACGGCGTGCCGGTTCATCGGCCGCAGTCCCTCCTCCCGGATGGCCGCGACGCTGCGGCTCACGGTGCCGTGAAAGAGGAACGCAGGAGGCTCGGCCACCGGAAGGTCCAGGTCGACGGCGACGGAGTGTCCCTGGTTGGCGCGGATCCGGTCGCCGTCGACGGCGAAGCGCTGCTTGTCGTCGCGAGCGACCACCTGCGCGAGCTCGTCCCGAGTGATCGCGAAGCCGTGCCGAGCCGCGGCCACCAGAAGGGCGTCGATCCCCGTCCACCCTTGTGAGCCGAGGACCAACCCGATGCGCCCGGGCTCGTGACGCAGATGCCTGGAGAGGAACTTGGAGACCCGGATGCGCCGTCTATCGTCCATGAACCTCCAGCATGCTGGCTTGACCAGCCGATTTCCAGCTGATTTAGGAGCGGCGCGGGCGACCGTGACTGACGCCCCGGCTGGCGGGCATCCCTCCTGGGAGAAGGCTCACGACCGGCGGCCGGCGACGAACGGCCGGTCGTGGACGGTCGGCCGGCAGCGGAAGGAGACCTCCATGCAGCATTTCGATGTGGCGATCATCGGTGGGGGGCCGGCCGGGCTGACGGCGGCCATGACGCTCAGCCGATCCCTGCGCCGGGTGGCGGTCCTGGACGCCAGGCGGCCGCCGCGTAACATCTTCGCCGATGAGATGCACGGCATCGTCGGCCTCGACGGGGTGAGTCCCGGCGAATACCGCCGCCGCGCCTGGGCCGATCTGGAGAAGTACGGCATGGCCGAGTTGCACGAGGTCACCGGCACCGACGTGACCCCCGATCCGGAGGGCGGATTCACCGTCACCGCCGAGGAGGGCCCGCCGGTGTGGGCCCGGCAGGTACTGCTGGCGACCGGCATGGTCGACGCCCATCCCAAGGTCGAGGGGTTCGGCGAGTGCTGGGGCAGGACGGTCATCCACTGCCCGTTCTGCCTGGGCTGGGAGAACCGGGACCGTAGGTGGGCGGTGGTCACGGACGATCCGGAGTTCGCCGCGACGGCCGCCGCCGTGTTCTCCGCCTGGAGCGACGACGTGATCGTCTTGGCCAACGGCGCGATGCCGCCGGGCGAGCGGGACGGGGAGATCATCGATGGGGAGATCCGCAGGCTGCATCACGACGGCGGAGATCTACGGGCGATCGAACTGGCCGACGGCACGATCATCGAGCGGCAGACCATGCTGTGGCAGCTCGATCAGCGGCCCGTGCCGCTGATCTCCCATCTCGCCGAGCAGCTGGGCCTCGCGGTGGGCAGGGGCGGCTATGTGGAGACCGACTCCTCCTTCCGTACCAACGTCTCCGGCCTCTACGCCACCGGAGACCTCATCACCGCGTCGCAGGCCGTGGTCGAGTCGGCCGCCGCCGGCTCCGGTGCGGCCTTTCAGATCATCGCCGACGCCAGGTGGCCCCTCCGGGACGTTCCTTCCGGCCTCTCGCGGTGACATCCGCTGCGAGAGCCGGCTGACCGTACGGTGAGAACCGGCTGACCATGCTGCGAGAGCCGGCTGACCGTGCTGTGAGAGCCGGCTGACCGTGCTGCCGAGGGAGCGTTGGCCAGGCCCGGTTCGGCGTCGACCACCGAGCCGATGTGGGACAGGCCGAGGGAGGTCGAACGGTTCGGCCCCTGCTCGGCGACCTGCCCGGCGAGGGCGACGAACGCCTCCGTCTCCGCCACGACTCGCGCGGCGTCCCGGCGGCTCTCACCCATGTATTCGACCGAGGCGGCCCGTCCACCGGCGTTGATCTCCCGGACCCGCTCAAGCGCCTCCCGTGGGGTCTCCCCGCCGATGTAGCGCTCGGCGAAGAGCTCGGCGGCGGCCGTCACCGGCGGCCGGCGGCTCTCCTCGGTCCGCTGGATACGTCGCGTGGCCATGCGGGTCGTCAAACCAGGCATGCCGGATGGCATAGCAAATACTGATAGCTATAGCCTATGTCAGGCAACATAGAAATTCGAGGAGGTTCTCATGCGTTGGGTGACCTACGCGACGGGCATCGGAGACCGCGTGGGGGTGATCGGCGGGGACCGGATCCACCCCCTCGCGCCGGGCGTCAGCCTGATCGAGCTCATCGGCCGCGGCGCGGAGGAGCTGCGGGCGGCGGGGGAGGCGGTCCTGTCCTCGGCGGCGCAGACGGTCTCGCTGACCGAGGCCAGGCTGCGCGCGCCGGTTCCGCGCCCGCCCTCGGTCCGCGACTGCCTGTGCTTCCTGGACCACATCCGCAACTGTCAGCAGGCCGCCGGTCAGCCGCGCACGCTCAAGGACGCCTGGTACCAGATCCCGGCCTTCTACTTCGCCTGCCCCTCGACGATCGCCGGCCCGTACGACGATGTGACGATCTCGCCCGGCAGCGCCTGGTTCGACTTCGAACTGGAGATCGCCGCGGTCATCGGACCGGGCGGCCGGGACCTCACGCCGGAACAGGCCGAGGAGCACATCATCGGCTACACCATCTACAACGACTGGTCGGCACGCGACCTGCAACTGCGCGAGACGCCACTGGCGATCGGCCAGGCCAAAGGCAAGGACGGCGCGACCACGCTCGGCCCGTTCCTGGTCACCCCCGACGAGCTCGCCCCCTACCGCCGCGACGGCAGGCTCGACGTGCGGGTCGAGGCCACCGTCAACGGCAAGACCATCGGCTCGGGCCATACCGGCGCCATGGACTGGAGCTTCGGCGAGGTCATCTCCTACGCCTCGCGTGGCGTGGACCTGGCGCCCGGTGACGTGTTCGGCTCGGGCACGGTGCCCGGCTGCTGCCTCATCGAGCACCTGTCCCTCACCGATCCGGCCGCCTTCCCCGGCTGGTTGCGGGACGGCGACGTCGTCGAGCTGACGGTCGAGGGGCTGGGCGGCACCCGCCAGACCGTCCGCGCGTCCGCCGTTCCGTACCCGCTGACAGCCCGGCACAACCCCGACAGGCGGCCTCCGCGCCCGCGCGTCAACCGCGCCCCGTCGAAGCTGCCCTACACCCGCGGGCTGCACGAGGTCGGCGCGGGCGTGCGGGCCTGGCTGCTGCCCGACGGCGGGTACGGCTGGAGCAACGCGGGACTGATCACGGGCGAGGGCGCCTCCCTCCTGGTCGACACCCTGTTCGACCTGCCGCTGACGGCCGAGATGCTCGACGCCATGCGCCCGATCACCGATCGGCACCCGCTCACCCACGCCGTCATCACCCACTCCAACGGCGACCACACCCACGGCAACCAGCTGCTGGGCGAGCACGTCCAGATCATCGCCGCGGAGGCCACCTGCGCGGAGATGCGGCATGAGATGCCCCCTGAGATGCTGACCGCCGCCCAGGTCGTGGACATCGGCCCGGCGACCCCCTACTTCCGTGAGCGCTTCGCCGCCTTCGACTTCAGCGGCATCCGCCCGCGGCTGCCCGGCCTGACCTATGACAGGGAGCTCACCCTGGACATCGGCGGCCGCGAGGTGCGCGTGATGAACCTCGGCCCCGCCCACACCGCCGCCGACTCCGTCGTGCACATACCCGACGCGGGCGTGCTCTTCGCGGGCGACCTGCTGTTCGTCGGCTGCACCCCGATCGTGTGGAACGGCCCGATCGCCAACTGGATCGCCGCCTGCGACAAGATGATCGCCACCGGCGCCGGCACGATCGTCCCCGGCCACGGCCCGGTCACCGACCCCGACGGAATCCGTGCGGTACGCGGCTACCTCACCCACGTGGTCGAGCAGGCCGACGCCGCCCACGCCCGCGGCCTGCCCTTCGCCGAGGCGGCCAAGACGATCGACCTGGACGAGTACGCCACCTGGCTGGACGCCGAGCGGATCGTGGTCAACCTCCACCGCCGCTACCGCGAACTCGACCCCACCACCACACCCGAGCCGGACCAGATGACACTGATGACCATGATGGCCGAATGGGACACCGAGAGGCACCGCGCATGAAGCTTCCGAAGACCACGTACACCTCCCAGCCGTGGCGCATCCACGAACTCACGAGTGACTTCTCGGTCGAGGATGTGTGGTCGTTCCGCACTCCCGGAGCCGGGCCTGACGACTTCCCGACGATGCTCGCGGCGTTGCGAGCCGGCGGCGGACTCGCGAAGCAACCCTGGCCGGCGAGGTTCTTGTTCGCCGTTCGGTGGAAACTCGGCGCACTCCTCGGCTGGGACAGACCATCAGCGGGCGTCGGTGAGCGGGTCGCCTCACTCCGCGACCGCCTGCCCGGCGACGTCCGCGACGCTCCCCGCGGCCCGGACGACGAGAGCATGCCCCTCAAAGCGGTTTACGAGCTCGACATGGAGGCCGCACGCGAGCTGGCGAACAAGACCGTGCACACCGTGATGCATCTCGGCTGGGTTCAAGGAGCGAACGGCGACCATGAGCTGCGGATGGCCGTCCTCGTCAAGCCCAACGGATGGTTCGGGCGGCTCTACATGGCCGCCATCGCGCCTTTCCGACACCTCATCGTCTACCCGGCCCTGACCCGGCAATGGGAACGAGCCTGGCGCGACCGCGACCGTGCGGAGGCGCGGTACGAAGAAGGGACGTCACGATGAACTCCGGAAAGCGGCTGCTCCGCTGGGCGAGCGGAATACCGGTCGGGAGCAGCCGGAGACCGGGAGATGGACCTGGCGTGATCCGCACCCGTCGGCGGCTGTGGGGAGCTCGGTGGAGTGAGGGACCGGCCTGTCCGAACCGGCTGGTCCCTCTGGGACTACGGCTCCCTCTGGGGCTACGGCGGGCTGCTCGTCGGTGTCGCCCACCGGCGAATGATCCTGTGGGCGACCCGCGACGTCGTCAGTGCCGGGCGACCGAGACCGTCCCCGCTGAGGCCGGTCAGTCGGTGCCGAACTCCATCGCGGCGTGATCGAGCAGTTCGTCGTCGCCAGGAGCCTCTCCGCGGGAGGCGATCGTCTCGGCCCCGCCCTCCGGCATCGCGCCGATCAGCCCGGTCGAGGCCGCCTGCGCGGTACCGATCAAGGTCGGGTGCCGGCTGCCGACCATGCCGAGCGCGGCGTACTGCTCGAGCTTGGCGCGGGAGTCGGCGATGTCGAGGTTGCGCATGGTCAGTTGGCCGATGCGGTCGACCGGCCCGAAGGCGGAGTCCTCGGTCCGCTCCATGGAGAGCTTGTCCGGGTGGTAGCTGAACGCCGGTCCGGAGGTGTCCAGGATGGAGTAGTCCTCACCGCGCCGCAGTCGCAGGGTCACCTCGCCGGTGACCGCCGTCCCGACCCAGCGCTGCAGTGACTCGCGCAGCATCAGCGCCTGCGGGTCCAGCCAGCGGCCTTCGTACAGCAGCCTGCCCAGCCGCCGTCCCTCGTTGTGGTAGCTGACAAGGGTGTCCTCGTTGTGGATCGCGTTGACCAGCCGCTCGTACGCGGCGTGCAGCAACGCCATGCCCGGCGCCTCGTAGATGCCCCGGCTCTTGGCCTCGATGACCCGGTTCTCGATCTGGTCGGACATGCCCATGCCGTGCCGGCCGCCGATGGTGTTGGCCTCCAGCACCAGGTCGACGGCGGAGGCGAACTCCTTGCCGTTGATCGTCACCGGCCGGCCCTGCGCGAAGCCGATCGTGACGTCCTCGGAGGCGATCTCGACGGCGGAGTCCCAGAACCGCACGCCCATGATCGGCTCGACGATCTCGATGCCCGCGTCGAGGTGCTCGAGCGCCTTGGCCTCGTGGGTCGCGCCCCAGATGTTCGCGTCGGTGGAGTAGGCCTTCTCCGTGCTGTCGCGATAGGGCAGGCCGTGGGCGAGCAGCCACTCGGACATCTCCTTGCGTCCACCGAGCTCGCTGACGAAGTCGGCGTCCAGCCACGGCTTGTAGATCCGCAAGGACGGGTTGGCCAGCAGCCCGTAACGGTAGAACCGCTCGATGTCGTTGCCCTTGAAGGTGGAGCCGTCCCCCCAGATCTGCACGTCGTCCTCGAGCATCGCGCGCACCAGCAGGGTGCCCGTGACGGCCCGCGCGAGCGGCGTGGTGTTGAAGTAGGTGCGGCCACCGGAGCGGATATGGAACGCCCCGCAGGCCAGGGCCGCGAGCCCCTCCTCCACCAGAGCCACCCGGCAGTCGACCACTCGGGCGACCTCCGCGCCGTACGCCGTGGCGCGCCCGGGTACCGAGGCGACGTCGGGCTCGTCGTACTGGCCGAGGTCGGCGGTGTAGGTGCACGGCACCGCACCCTTCTCGCGCATCCATGCGACCGCCACCGAGGTGTCCAGACCGCCGGAGAAGGCGATCCCGATGCGTTCGCCGACGGGGAGAGAGGTAAGCACCTTAGACATGCGTAGAAGTATGCACCCTCCCGCATGGCCATGCAAAGCGATCGGGGATCGCGGTGTCGGCGGTGGCAGGGTTTTCGGTGTCCGGGCCGACTGACCGGCGCTACGCCATGCGTGTTTGACGTAGGCGCGCCGGGCTCGCTCGGCGACGGGGCCGAGGGTGCAGGCCGCGCCTGCCGGGAGGGGGCGCGGCAGAGAAGCGGAGCGTTATCCGTCGGCCGCCCAGCCGTGTGCGCTCCTCAGCACGGCGGCGACGCGGGCGAACCGGTCGCGCTCCAGCACCGCCCCCTCGCGCCGGATCTCGCCCTCAGCGAGCTCGAAGACCCGGTCCAGACGCAGGTGGGAGACCCGGTCGTCCCGGTCCCAGACGCCGGAGCCGACCTCCAGCCATTCGCGGGGATCGCCGTCGCCGCCACGGCTGGAGAGCATCATCGCGAGCAGCCGCCGCCCGTGACGGCCGATGACCAGCAACGGCCGGTCCTTGCCCCGGATCGGGTCCTCCTCGTAGGGGACCCAGGCCCAGACGATCTCACCTGGGTCGGCGAGTCCGTCCAGGTCGGGGGAGTAGTCGAGGGTCGCCGCCCGGTCCACATCGTGAACCTCCCGGACCGCGCCGCGGGCCGGCCGCGGGTCTTCACCAAGATCGCGCATGGGAGCATTTTAGGCGGGTGGACACGGCAGGTCCGGTTCGTACGGGCTGCGACCGGCCCGGATGGCCGCGGCCATCCGGGCGGTGTAGGACTCCACGGCCCGGTGCAGGCCGGGGCCGTAGCTCACGCGGGCCACGCCGAGCGCGGCCAGCTCCTCCAACGAGGGCGTGCCGGGGCGGAACATGACATTGATCGGACCGCCGATCTCCCCGGCCAGTGTCCCGATCTCGGCGGCCCCGAAAGCGAGGATCGGGTAGACGCAGTCGGCGCCGGCCCGCAGGTAGTCGCGCCCCCGCCGGACCGATTCGGCGAGCCTGTCGGCCGGAGTCCCGACATCGCGCAGGTAGGTGTCGACGCGGGCGTTGATCACCAGGTCGGTGCCCGCGTCGGAGGCCGCCGCGCGGACGGCGGACAGGAAGGCGGCCTGCTCGCCGGCGTCGACCATCTCGCCCGTGCGAGGATCGGAGTCCTCCAGGTTGCAGCCGGCCGCGCCGGTGGCGACGAGCCGCTCCACCAGCTCCGCCGGCTCCATCCCGTAGCCGCGCTCCAGATCGGCGGTGACGGGAACGCCGACCGCCCGGACGATGCGGGCGATCGCGGCCAGCATCTCCTCGACCGGCGTCGCCTGCCCGTCGTCGTATCCGAGGGCCGAGGCGACCGCGGCGCTGCCGGTGGCGACCACCGGGAATCCCGCGGCCTCGACGGCGCGGGCCGACGCGGCGTCCCAGACATTGGGCAGCACCAGCGGGTTGCCCGGTACGTGCAGCGCACGGATCGTCGCGGCTCTCTCGGCGGCCGTCGCGCGCGCCGCGTCCACGGCGGGAGTGTCGATGCTCATGAGGCGACCGTAGATGAGCGGTGAGCCGACCCCGAGATCCAATACCGGGCCGGTCGGCTGGTCCACTTACGGTCCACTCATGAGGGCGGTCCGGCCCGCCGGCCCCGGGCGGCAGGGCGTGAAAACGGAGAAGACCCCGGCTCCCCTCGCGGGGCCGGGGTCTTCCGAGCCGGTCAGGCGCTCTTGCGGCGCTGGGCGCGTAGAATCGCCAGGCGCTCGTTGAGCACTTCCTCCAGGTCCTCGATCGTGCGGCGCTCCAGCAGCATGTCCCAGTGTGTCCGCGGGGGCTTGGCCTTCTTGGCCTCCGGCAGCTCGCCGTCCACCCGGATGGCGGTCGCACCGCACATGCGGCACTCCCAGGTCGCCGGGATCTCGGCCTCGGCGGCGAGCGGAACGTCGAATCGATGGCCCTTCGGGCAGGTGTAGGACACCTCCTGGCGCGGAGCCAGATCGGTGTTGCGGTCGTTCTCGTAGCTGGTCGCCCCGAGTCGGGTACCGCGTAGCGCACGCTCGCCCATGTCTCAATGCCTCCTGAGGGCCCCGTCGTGAGGGGTTCGTCTCCCACGGCGTACAACGCTTGATACCGTGTGTGGATTCCCACACACGGGGTGATCCAATCGCGCGTTCTTGACCCGGTCTGCGATGAGGCTCTTTCGGAGGGGTCGTCAGATGCGTTCCGGCACCGTGTTCCCGGCCTCCCGGATGGCCTTGGGCAGGTTGACGGCGGCCAGCAGGACGAAGCCGAGCACGAAGAAGATGATCAGTGAGACGATGCCGAGGCGATAGCTGTCGGTCAGCTGGAGCGCCAGACCGAGGGTGAACGAGCCGAGAAACGTCGATCCCTTGTCGCTGATCTCGTACAGGCTGTAGTACTCCGCCTCCTTGCCCGCCGGGATCACATGTGAGAACAGCGACCGCGACAGGGCCTGGGTGCCGCCCATCACGATCGCGATGGCGAACCCGAGGGCGAAGAACGGCAGCGCCGAGCCCCTGGGAAGGAAGTAGGCCACCCCCACCACGATCGTCCAGCCGACCAGAGCGCCCAGCACGACGCGCTTGGCCCCGTAGGAGGCGGCGAGCCGGCCCAGCAGCAGGGCGCCGCCGAAGGCGACGAACTGCACCATCAGGATCGCCGCGATCCGCACGGTCTGGCTCAGTCCCAGCTCCTTGTCGGCGTAGGTGGCCGAGAAGGAGATGACGGTCTGCACGCCGTCGTTGTAGATCAGGTAGGCGACCAGGAACCCCAGTGTCAGCGGATAGCGACGCAGTTCCGCGATCGTGCGGCCGAGCTGCCGGAAGGAACCGGCCACGGCCTGTCCGACGCTCTCGGCGCCCGAGGCGAGCGCGCGCCGGTTGCGCAGCCGCAGCATGGGGATGACCGTGAACCCTGCCCACCACAGACCGGCCGAGGACAGGCAGATGCGCACGGCCTCGCCCTCGGAGACGCCGAGGGACTCGTGCCCGAGGAAGAGGGCGAGGTTGACGGCCAGCAGCAGGCCGCCGCCGAGGTAGCCGAAACCCCAGCCCTGGGCGGAGACCCTGTCGCGCTCGTCCGCGGTGGAGATCTCCGGCAGGAACGAGTTGTAGATGACGAACGCCGCGGCGAAGCCCAGGTTGGCGATCACGAACAGCGCCCCGCCGAGGAGGTAGCGTCCACCGGACAGGAACCAGAAGCAGATCGTGGCTCCGGCGCCGATGTAGGCGAACAGGCCCATGAGCTCCTTCTTGCGGCCGGTGTGGTCGGCCAGGGCTCCCGCGACGGGCATCAGGACGATCTGCAGGATGGCCGCCGCGCCCACCACGAAGGAGTAATAGGCGCTGGGCCGCACGTCGAACCCGAGCACGTCCACGTACGGGCGGCCCTGGGCGGCGGTCTCGGCGATCGTCGTCAGATACGGGCCGAGGAAGACCGTCAGGACCGTGGAGTTGAAGGCGGAGTTCGCCCAGTCGTAGAAGTACCAGCCGCGCTGCTCGCGACGGCGGGCCTGGGGGGAGTCCTCGACGACCTGTTCGGCGGTCATGGGCAGTCCTCGGTTCGCTGGGGGGACATCCGGGATATCCCGGATGTCACGGGGGTGCGGTGCACGATGTCTCGCAGGTACGGTTCACGAAATCCCGGTGGCGCGGCTCACGCGGCGAGCCGGCCGGGGTGCCACTGGCCGCGCGCCTCCAGGACCTCACGCAGGCCGGAGATGTTGTCGGTCATCACGCCGTCCACGCCGAGATCGAGCAGACGGCCCATCACCCGGGTGTCGTTGATGGTCCACACGTGGATCTGCATGCCGAGGGCGTGCGCCGTGCGGACCAGGGAGGCCGTGGCGACGCGCAGGCCGTGAAAGCCCAGCGGCACCTGGGCGCAGGGCACCCCGGCGCGGGCCAGGCGGGCGAGCAGGCGGCCGTAGCCGGAGGTGGCCGCGGCCGCCCGCAGGGCCGCGACGCCGCGCGGCCCGAGCGAGGAGCACACCTCGCGGCCGACCGCGGCGCGGGCGCGAGACAGCCGCTCGTCGGAGAAGGAGGTCAGGCAGACCCTGTCGTAGGCGTTGACCCGCTTGATCGCCTCGGCCAGCGGAGCGATGGCCGCGGCCTCCTTGACGTCGATGTTGAAGCGCGCCTGCGGCCAGGAGCCCAGCAGGTCGTCCATGCGGGGGATCTCGTCCACGCCACCGATCCGCGCCTCACGCACCAGGCGGTAGGGCAGGTCGGCGATGCGGCCGCGCCGATCGGTCACCCGGTCCAGGGTGTGGTCGTGGAAGGCCAGCAGCACCCCGTCGGCGGTGGCGTGCGCATCGGTCTCCAGATAGGTGTAGCCGAGCTCCACGGCACGCGCGAACGCGGCATGGGTGTTCTCCCGGCCCTCGGCGGCTCCGCCCCGGTGGGCGAAGGCGAGCGGACCGGGATGGTCGAGGAAGGGGTATCGGCGCTGCACGTGCAGGAGTATGCCCGGTATGAGCGTAGCTCGTCATCGCGGGCGGGTGAACGTTTAGGTCACGGGCCCGGCCACCCTCACTCCCCGGCGGGCGTCTCCCTGCCGGACCACTCCCGGCGGCGGACCTCGGCCAGCGTGATCGCGGTGGCGACCGCGACGTTGAACGAGCCCACCCGGCCGACCTGCGGGATGTAGCAGACGCCGTCGGCGGCCTCCAGCAGCGCCGGAGAGCAGCCGTGGTCCTCGCTGCCCACCACCAGGCACACGTCGCCGCCGAGCCTCGCCTCGTGCAGCGGCGCGGCGTCTCCGGTCAGCTCCACCGCCACGACGGTGAACCCGTCGTCCTTGGCGGCTCGTACGGCCTCCACCGCCGGCACCGGTTCCTCCCAGGCCACCAGGCGGTCGGTGCCCAGGGCGGTCTTCTGCGCCTTCGGGTTGGTCGGGGGAGTGGCGTTGCCGGCCAGCCAGATCCGCTCCACCCCGAAGGCGGCGGCCGTACGGAAGATGGAACCGATGTTGAACGGACCGGTCACCGACTCCACGATCAGGGCGAGCCGCCCCTCGGTGTTCCTGCGCCAGGTGCGGTTGAGCCGCTTGACGTCGGTCGGCCGCAGCTGCCTGCGCGGGTTTGCAGTCATCGTTCGTTCACCGTTTCTCGTTCGTTCCGCGGGGGGCTCGTGCCTCGCCCGCCGTGCCACTTCCCGCGCGGGGCTCGCCGCGCGGGGCTCATCGAACCGGACTCACCGGGCCGAGATCAAGCCGGACCCGTCAAGCCGGACTCGCCGGGCCGGACTCGCCCGGCCGGGCTCGCACCTGGAGGATCCGGTAGGAGGAGCGGGAGGCCACGCGGGTGGTGGGCCAGCCCTGCTCGTTCAGCCAGCGCTGCAGGGAGTCGGATCCCAGATGCTTTTGCACCACCAGATGGGCGGCGCCGTCCGGGGTGAGTCGCGACAGCCACCGGGTCAGCATCTCGTGCATCGCGGCCTTGCCGATGCGGATCGCCGGGTTGGACCAGATGGCCGAGAAGCGCACCTCCGGCGGCACCTCGTCGACGTGCACTGACCTTACTTTGTCAAGGCCGGCGGCTCGGGCGTTCCTGGCGCACAACTCCACCGACCGGCGGTTGACGTCCACCGCCCAGACCGTCGCCCCGGGCGCGCGCGTGGCCATCGTCAGCGCGATCGGCCCGTATCCGCAGCCCAGGTCGAGCAGGTCGCCTCCGGCCGGGGGAGGAGGCACCGTCTCCAGCAGGATCCGGGTGCCCTGGTCGACCCGCTCGGGAGAGAAGACCCCGCTGTCGGTCTCCAGCTTCAGATGGAGGTCGGGGAGCACGAGCGTGACCGAGCCGGGACGGCTGGCGGTCTCGGGACGCTCCTCGAAGTAATGTGCCACGTCGTAGAACGTTACCAATGGTCGGGAGCCGGTCAGGGCAGCCGCGACCCCGTCAGCAGCGCCGAGACGGCGACCAGCAGGCCGGTCAGCAGCGCCGCCACGACGAATCGCTGGCTGATCTCCTGGTGGACCGTCCGGTAGCCCAGCGAGGTGCCGATCTGCTCGTAGACCTCGCGGAGCTGGGTGCCGGACTCCGCCTCGTAGGCCCGGCCGGAGGTGCCTTCCGACAGGGTCTGCAGCGTGGCCTTGTTCACCGGCACGTTCACGTCGCGGCCGTCGATCGAGACGGTGCCCTCCTGCGTGCCGTAGGCGATCGTGGAGATCGGCACGCGTGCGCTCGTCGCCGCGTCGATCGCCTCGGCCACCGACCTGCCGGAGGTGTTGTCCCCGTCGGACAGCAAGACGATGGCCGCGGGCGGCGGATCGGTGATCGCCTGCTGGTCGAAGGAGCGGATCGAGTCGAGGGAGTTGAACACCGCCTCGCCGATGGCGGTGCCGGCCCGGGTGGTCAGGCTGCCGAGCGAGGTCGACACCGCCTGGTGGTCGGTGGTGGGGGAGACCACGACCGAGGCGGAGCGGGCGAAGGCCACCAGCCCGACGTTGAAGCGTTCCGGCAGGTCCTTGACGAACTTCTGGGCGGCCTCCTTGGCCGCGGTGATCCGGTTGGGCCGGACGTCGGAGGCCTCCATCGACAGCGAGACGTCCAGCGCGATGATGATGGTCGCGCGGTCGCGAGGAACCCGCACCGAGTCCGCCGGCCGGGCCGCGCCGATGATGAGCAGGCTCATCATCAGCAGGAACAGCGCGGGGACGACGTGCCGGCGCCAGCCGGGCCCCGAGGGGGCCACCAGCGCCAGCAACGGCAGGTTGGTGAAGCGCACCGCGTAGCGCCGCCGGGCGAACTGGGCGGCCACGTAGCCCGCCACGACCAGGGCGAGCGCGGCGAACAACCACAGCAGGGCCGGAGAGAGGAAGGTCACCGCGTCGCTCCTGGAGTCGGGCGCCGGTGCGTCAGGTGCGCCATGCGCCGTTGCCGCAGCACGAACTGGGCGAGGTCGAGGATCCAGTCACGGTCGGTGCGCAGCACCAGGTGCGCCACCCCGCAACGGCGCAGCGCCATCCCCGTCGTCGCCCGTTGCGCGGCGGCCGCCTCGGCGTAGGCCGCGCGGACCCTGGAGGTGAGCTGTATCCGGCGGCTCCGCCCGGACTCCGGGTCGATCAGGTCGATCAGTCCCACCGCGGGCAGTTCCAGCTCGCGCGGGTCGATCACCTCGATGGCCAGCACCTGGTGGCGGGCGGCCAGGCGGCGGATCGGCCGCTCCCAGGGCAGCTCCAGGCGGGGGTCGAGGGTGGGCTCGGCGTCCAGGAAGTCGGAGACGATCACCCGCAGGCCGTGCCGCCGGCGGGCCGAGGCCAGCACCCCGATCGCCTCGGCCAGGTCGGGCGCGTCGGCGACGGGGCGGCCCCGGGGCGCCTCCATCAGCGAGTGCAGCAGGCCGTACAGGGCGGGCCGGCCGCCCCTGGCGGGCATCCGGTGGACGTACTCGTCATGCAGGACGTAGGTGCCGAAGCGGTTGCCGATCCGCCCCGTCAGGAAACCGATCGCGCCGATCGCGGCCACCACCAGATCCCGCTTCTCCATCCGGGCGGTGCCGAAATCCATGCTGGGTGACAGGTCGGCCAGCGCCCAGGTCTCCAGCTCCCTGTCGGCGATCAGATCGCGCACGTGCGGGACGGTCGTGCGGGCGGTCACCGCCCAGTCCATCCGCCGGATGTCGTCCTCGCCGGGGACGTAGACCCGGCTGTCGCCGTACTCGCTGCCCGGGCCCGGCAGGAGCCCCTGGTAGGAGCCGTGCAGCAGCCCGTCCAGCCGGCGGACGATGGTCAGTTCGAGCCGGCGCAGCGCCTGCTCGGCGGTGTCGGCGGCCGTGGTCACCGGGAACCCTGGTTCCACACCACCAGGGGCGGCGGCACGACGGCCAGGATCTGCCTGACCACGTCCTCGGGGTCGACCCCGTCGGCCAGCGCGTCGAAGGTGAGCATCAGCCGGTGGGACATCACGTCCACGGCCACGTCGCGGATGTCGTCGGGAAGCAGGTAGTCGCGGCCCCGCAGCAGGGCCAGTCCGCGCCCGGCGGCGACCAGGCCGAGCGTGGCGCGGGGGCTGACCCCGATCTCGATGTTCTCCGCCAGTTCGGTCAGGCCGTACTCGCCGGGGGAGCGGGTGGCCATCACCAGCCGGACCACGTAGTCGGCGACGAGCTGGTGCACCGAGACCTGGTCGGTCATCGCCTGCAGCGCGATCAGCCGCGCCGGATCGAGCACCGCTCTGGGAGTGGGAGGGGCCACGCTCATCCGGTGCAGGATCTCCAGCTCCTCATGGGCGTTGGGATGGGTGACGCGTATCTTGAACAGGAACCGGTCGCGCTGGACCTCCGGGAGCGGGTAGACGCCCTCGGACTCGATCGGGTTCTGGGTGGCCAGCACGATGAACGGCCTGGGCAGCGGATGGGTCTGCCCGGCCAGGGACACCTGCCGCTCGGCCATGACCTCCAGCAGCGCGGACTGTACCTTGGCCGGGGCCCGGTTGATCTCGTCGGCGAGCAGGAAGTTGACGAACACCGGGCCCAGTTCGATGTCGAACGACTCACGGGAAGGGTGGTAGACGCGGGTCCCCACGATGTCACTGGGGACCAGGTCGGGGGTGAACTGGATGCGGGCGAAGTCACCGCCCACCACGGTGGCCAACGTGGAGGCGGCCAGGGTCTTGGCGACGCCCGGCACCCCCTCCAGCAAGCAGTGCCCGCGGGCGAGGAGCGCCACCAGGAGCCGTTCCACCATGTGCTCCTGGCCCACGATGACCCGCCGGACCTCGGCCAGGGCCTCGCGCAGCAGTCCGGTGTCGGTCTCGCTCGGCAGTTCTTCGGCGACGGTCATGTTGATATTCCACCAAACGAAATGCGGGGCCGCACAGCCGGCCGGTCGTGTGTTTCCTGTTAGTACCCACCGGAGTTTCATGTCAGCACCCGCACGGGCGGCGGCGTGATCGCCGTCGTGTGCTTTCATGGCAGCGTGGCCAGTCCGCTCCAGTACGGTGACCCGCCCCAGCTCGGGCCCTTCATCCTGCAGGCCCGCCTGCGGGTGGGCCCCGCGGGGCTGGTCTACCTCGGGCAGGGCGCCGACGGCCGGGCGGTCTCGGTCGCGGTGCTGACCCGAGGCGCCGCGCTCGACCCGGCGGCGCGCGACCGGTTCGTCACCGGGATCCGCGAGGCGGCGGCCAGCCGTTCGGGGGTGCGGGGCTGGGTGGCAAGGGCGACGCGGGGCCGTACCGCGGTGGCCGACGTGACTCCGCAGGTGCTGGCCATGGACGGCGGCAGCGCGCCGTGGGTGGCCACGCCGTACGAGCCGGATCGGGCGGGGGCCGAGCGCTTCCTGGAGCCGGTGCTGGTGCGCGGCACGCTCATCGGGGAACGACACGGCCCGGACTTCGCGCCGCACTGGGTGAGCGACCGTTCGCCCGCGCTGCCCCCGCCGCCGAAGGGCGCGCCGCCGCCCGTCGAGACCCGCCGGTCGGTGATCGTCGCAGGTGTCGTGCTGACCGTGCTACTGGTGCTGCTGGCCGTGATGGCCTGGCTGCTGCTGCGCAGGGACGAGGAGGTCCAGCCGCCGCCGAAGCCGCTGCCGGCGACGAGCTTCGTGCCGACCCCGCCGCCCGTCCCGGCGTCGCCGGAGCCGGGTCAGCCCACCACGTCGCCCTCCCCCTCCTCCTCGCGGAGCGGGACGGGGTCTCCGGGGCCGCGGCCGGGCGACGAGGACGACGGCCCGCCCATCTAGGGCGGCCGGTCCCGTGCCTCGGCCTCGTCGGCCTCGCCGGCATGCGCGACGCCCCGGCCCACGTCCTGGGCGCCGGGGTGGCCGCCTCAGCGCGGGGAGACGAAGCCTGACTCGTAGGCGGTGATGACGGCCTGGGTGCGGTCGCGGGCCTCCAGCTTGGCCAGCACGTTGCCCACGTGGGTCTTCACCGTCTCCATGCTGACGACCAGTTCGGCGGCGATCTCCCCGTTGGACAGACCGAGGGTCATCAGGCGCAGCACGTCGCCCTCCCGCGAGGTCAGCCGGTCGATGCCGGGGACGGCCCGGCTGCCCCGGTGCCGGGTGGCGAGGTCGCGAATGGCGGCGGGGAACAGCAGGGAGTCGCCGGCGGCCACCGTCCGGATGGCCTGGACCAGCTCGGCGGGGCGGGTGCGCTTGAGCAGGAAGCCGCTCGCACCGGCCTGCAACGCCTCGTAGACGTAGTCGTCGTTTTCGAAGGTGGTGACCACGACGACCTTGGGCGGCTCGGGCAGCGAGGCCAGCCGGCGGGTGGCCTGGATGCCGTCCACGGCGGGCATCCGCACATCCATCAGCACCACGTCCGGCCGCTGCCGGCGCACCACCGGCACGACGGCGGCGCCGTCGGCCGCCTCGCCGACCACGGTGAGGTCGGCCTCGGAGTCGATGATGATCTTCAGACCCGCACGGATCAGGTCCTCGTCGTCGGCGATCACCACGCGCAGTGTCATGGCTCGACCCTAGAGGGTGCCCTGCCGCGTCCGGAAACCGCTTCCGGCGCTCCCGTGCCGCCTCGCGGGGCGAGCTGCGCCGCGGCGTCCTCGAAGCCCGGGACGTGCTCGCCGGAGTTCCGGCTCCGTCGCGTTCATCGCGACGGCGAACGGCACCTGACGGGCGGGACGCCCCGCATCCTCCTGTGCACCGGGGGCACGGCCCGGGTGGACCGCCTTCGGCTGAAGCGAGGACAGTCGGTCTTCGTCCCGGCCGCTCACCCGCCGATCACCGTGAGCGTCGACGGCGAGCTCTTCTGCGCGGAGCCGGGAACCCGCGGCGTCCGGCGGTCAGGGAAAAGCGGTGACATGAACGCCGACGGCGAGGGCATGGGGCCATCGAGAAGCGAGAAGCGAGAGAGGTGAACCGAAGATGCCGGCACGAGAAGAACTGCCGTCGACCCTGCAGCGCTCCTCCAAGAAAGCGCGGGACACCTGGATCAAGGCCCACGACTCGGCGGTGGAGACCTACGGCGAGGGGGAGCGGGCCCACCGTACGGCCTTCGCCGCGTTGAAGCACTCCTTCGAGAAGGTCGGCGACCACTGGGAGCCGAAGGCGAAGAAGGGCCCCTCCGACGCGCAGGCGGCCAAGAGCACTCCGAAGCGGGGCAGGACCGCCGAGGGGGTCGACGCCAACGCGTCCAAGCAGCACCTGTACGACGTGGCCAGGCGCCTGGGCGTCGAGGGACGGTCCACGATGACCAAGGAGCAGCTCGTCGACGCCATCATGAAGGCCAATCGGAAGTCCACGGCGAAGGCCCGCTGACCCGCCGTCCTCCCGGCCGCGGAGACGGGACGCCGTTCAAGCACCCTTCCTTCTTGCGGAGATTCTTTTCTTTTAATGCTATAAGCCGACTTTTGTCGGATATGGAACCCCCCGTGTGCCGACAGAATTCGGTACGCCGGAAATGGTCGCCGCAAGGAGGGAAACGTCATCATGACGGACGTGTCGAGAATGGGGCCGCAGCCGGGAGACGAGCGCCCGGTGCTGACCAACCGGCAGGGGCACCAGGTCTATGACAACCAGAACCAGCGCACGGTCGGCGCGCGAGGCCCGGCCACGCTGGAGAACTATCAGTTCCTGGAGAAGATCAGTCATTTTGACCGGGAGCGGATCCCCGAGCGCGTGGTGCACGCCCGCGGGGTGACCGCCTACGGCTACTTCGAGGCCTACGGCAAGCTGGGCGAGGAGCCCATCGGCCGCTACACCAGGGCGAAGCTGTTCCAGGAGGCGGGCAAGCGGACCGACCTGGCCGTGCGGTTCTCCACCGTGATCGGCGGCAGGGACTCCTCCGAGGCGGCCCGTGACCCGCGCGGGTTCGCGGTGAAGTTCTACACCGAGGACGGCAACTGGGACCTCGTCGGCAACAACCTGGCCGTCTTCTTCATCCGGGACGCCATCAAGTTCCCCGACGTGATCCACGCGCTCAAGCCCGACCCGGTGACCTTCCGGCAGGAGCCCAACCGGATCTTCGACTTCATGTCGCAGACGCCGGAGAGCATGCACATGCTGGTGAACCTGTTCAGCCCGCGCGGCATCCCGGCCGACTACCGGCACATGCAGGGATTCGGCGTCAACACCTACAGGTGGGTCAACCAGGAGGGACAGACCCACCTGGTGAAGTACCACTGGATGCCCAAGCAGGGCGTGCGGAGCATGACCGCCGCCGACGCGGCCGCCGTACAGGCGGAGGAACTGGGGCACGCCACCAAGGACCTGCACGAGGCGATCGACCGGGGCGAGTTCCCCGAGTGGGAGCTCCTGGTGCAGATCATGAGCGACGATGAGCACGCCGAGCTGGACTTCGACCCGCTGGACGACACCAAGGTGTGGCCGGAGAACGACTTCCCCGCCCTGCCGGTCGGCCGGATGGTCCTCGATCGCAACGTGGCCAACAACTTCGCCGAGAACGAGCAGATCTCCTTCGGCACCGGCGTCCTGGTCGACGGGCTCGACTTCTCCGACGACAAGATGCTGGTGGGCCGGACGTTCTCCTACAGCGACACCCAGCGCTACCGGGTGGGGCCGAACTACCTTCAACTGCCGGTCAACCAGGCCAAGAACGCCGAGGTGCGCACCAACCAGCGTGACGGCCTGATGACCTATCACGTCGACGGGGCGGGGGAGAACCCGCACGTCAACTACGAGCCGTCCATCACCGGGGGGCTGCGCGAGGGACGGTATCCCACCCATGACGAGCAGGGCCCGGTCGTCTCCGGCCGCCTGACCCGCAAGCGCATTCCCCGGACCAACGACTACGCCCAGGCCGGGCAGCGCTATCTGCTGATGGAGCAGTGGGAGCGCGACGACCTCGTGCTGAACTTCGTCACCCTGCTGTCGCAGGCCGTGCGCCCGATCCAGGAGCGCATGGTCTGGCACTTCCTGATGGTCGAGGACGATCTCGGACTGCGCGTCGGCGAGGGGCTCGGGATCGGTCCGGAGGATGTCGCCCACCTCGAACCGCTGGCGAGCCAGGACCTGAGCGGCGAGGAGCGCGAGCGGCTGTCCAAGCTGGGCAAGAACGGACCGCGCGATGTGAGCGGGCTGAAGATGACCCACTGCGTCCCCGACGAGCGGGCGCGGATGGCCGGATAACGATCGCCGATCGCCGGGCGGGAGCGGGCCGGGGAAGGTCGAGGAGAGCCGGGGAAGGGCAAGGAGAGGGGCCTTCCCCGGCGGGCGGCCGACGCCGCCCGCCCGTATCGTGACGACCGTGCGCTTGCTTGCTCCGGCGCGAGCCGACCGTTAGTTCCGCGGAGCTGAGGGTAATGGCGTTCGGTGTCCGAAATATCCGATCTTCAGCGTCTTGTGCCCACCCAACAGGACCTCCGCGTCCGCTGGCGGTTGTCCGCGGCGGAGTTCCTGCTCACACCGTTGCTCATGGTGCTCGGATTCGTGGCGCTGGCGGTGGGAGCCGTCTTCGTGGACGTCTCCTCGTCGGAATGGCCCGGCGGCGTCAGGGTGATCTTCCTGCGACTGTTCCCGCACGACAACCTGATCAAGATGCTGAGCGTGATCGCGACGGGCCTGGTGACGGTGACCACGCTCACCCTGTCCGCGCTGCTGGTGGCGATCTCGCACACCGCGACGTCGGTGGCGCCGGTGGTGTTCGACCAGTTTCTCCGGCGCAGGGCCAACCAGGCCTATTTCGGCTACGTCGCCGGCTGCGCCACCTACACCTATCTCGTGATGGCCGTCTCACGGCCCGAATGGGCCGGGGTGGGCGCTCTCCTGGCGGTCGTGCTGGCCGCCGGAGCACTCATCCTGCTGGTGTTCATGGGATATCTCATGATCGACCAGATGCGTCCCACCTCCGTGGTGCGCTCGATCCAGGAGCAGGCCTACCAGGCGCGGCTGCGTCAGATCCCCCTGCTCGCCCGCTCCCGCACGAGGTCGCTGGTGAGGGGCGAGGAACCGACCGTGGTGACCACCCGCGCCACGGGATACGTGATCGACATCAGCACGGCCCGTCTGGAGTCACTGCTGGCCGTCACGGGAGACGCGGTCGAGGTCTCCTTCCAGGTGCGGCTCGGCGACCTGCTCGCCTACGGCGACACCGTCGCCCGGATCCGAGGCGGCAGCCCCGAGCAGCGTGACCGGATCGCCGACAGCGTCTTGACCTGTGTCACGATCGACCGGGCCCGCAACGCCGACATCGATCCCGACCACGCGATCGAGCAACTCGGCAACGTGGCCTGGGCCGCCACCTCGACCCGGCAGAACCCCGACGTGGCCCTGGCCGCGGTCGGCGCCCTGCGGGACCTGTCCGCCCGCTGGGCGGCCGCCGGCGTGCCCGACGCCGGCGCGTACGGCGGGCCGCTGCCGGTGGTCTACGACGACGTCGTGCAGCGGCGTATCGTGGCCGCGCTGATCGACCTGGTGGTCGTCAGCGCCTCCTCGCGGCAGCACCAGACGTGCGCGGTGGCCCTGTCCACCCTGGCGGACATCCTGCCCCTGCTGGCCGAGCGCGACAAGGACGTCGCGGTGAAGAGCCTGCGGCGGGCGCTGCCCGCGACGCTCTCCCACGTGGCGAGCGTGGAGATGGGACGGGCCCTGGCCAAGCTGCGCGCCGCGCTCGACACGATCGGCAAGGAGGACATGGCCGACCGCGTCCGGGACATGGGCCCGCGGCTGGTGAGGGAGAGCGGTCTGGGCGAGGACGACGACCTGATCGACCCCCTCGACGACACCGAGATCACCGGCCCCCGGTCCTTTCGGTTCCGCTGATGCCCGCTCCGCCGTGAAAACCGAGGTCAAAGCCATGTGATTTTTCATCCGAAAAGGTATGAATGCGTTTTCTGCGGGCACCCGATCCACAAGCCGAGCCGCCAACCGCCGAGACCTCTCCACTTCATTGGATCGCGCATATGCCTATCCCGGACAACGTCATCCCGATCATCCACTGGTCCCGCCGCTCCTCCTGCCTCGACGAGGACCCCGAGCTCTTCTTCCCCGTGTCCTCCGAGGGCCCCGGGCGGGAACAGTACGAACAGGCCAAATCCGTCTGCCGTCGCTGTCCGGTACGGCTGCGCTGTCTGGACTACGCCTTGAACACCCACCAGATGTACGGGGTGTGGGGAGGAACCACCCCCGACGAGCGCAGGGCCGCCATGTCGGAGGCGAAGCGCCGGGTGAGGTGACCGGCCGAGCCGCCGTGTCCCGACCTGGTGCCCACCGTGTCCCCATATGTCCCCGCGTGTCCCCGTCGTGTCTCGGCCGGGCGCCCGCCGAGGCGCCGACGCGTCAGCCCACCGTCCGGTCCGCCCGTGGGGCGGCGAGGAGGGCGATGAGCCGAGCCGCGTTGCGCTGCGAGTTGTCCGCGCAGCAGTTGTTCAGTAGCACGTGGGTGGTCGAGGCCTCGGCGGCGAGCTCATGGATCCTGCCCGCCCACCGTCCGAGCTCGGTTTCGGAGTACAGGTAGGCGAAGCGCTCCTCGACCTTCTTGCTCGTCCACTTGTCGGAGTGCCCGTGCAGACGGACCACGGCGAGGTCGGAGGTGGCGGCCAGGATCGGCGGTATCGACGACGAATGTCCCTGCGGCATGTCGACGCAGACGTAGGGGATGTCGTGAGAGGCGAGGAAGTCGAGGGTCTCGGCGCGGTTGTCCTCCTCCATCCAGGTGCGATTGCGGAATTCGACGCAGACGCGTATGGGCGCGCAGCGCCGCGCGCACTCGAGGATGTAACGTCTGCCGGCCTGCCCGATCGGGAACCAGGGCGGAAACTGGAAGAGCACCGCCCCCAGCTTGCCCGCCTCGTGCAACGGCCTGAGCGCGCTGAGGAAGCGCTGCCACACCTCCTCGATGATCTCCGGCCCGAGATCGCGCAGATAGAGGGCCCGTTTCGGTGTGCCGAGCCTGTCGCGCAGGTCCTTGTAGAGGGAGTCGGGCCGGGTGGGGTGGTCGGTCAGCAGGGAGAAGGCCTTGATGTTGAAGACGAACCCCTGCGGCGTGCGATCCCGCCAGGCCTCCACGGTGCGCTGCGCCGGCGGATGGTAGTAGGTGGCGTCCACCTCGACGATCGGGAACCGCGACGCGTAGTAGGCCAGGCGCGCGGCCGGGGTGGACGCCTCGTTCGGATACCAGCCCGACTCGAGCAGTGACCGATCCGTCCACGAGGCCGTGCCGACGAGGATCCCCTCCGCGCCGGACCGGTCCGCGGCGGCCGGCGCGGGCCAGGTGATCCCGTCCAGGAAGAGCTGCGTTGCCATGCCCATCCCCTGCCCGGTCGAAGGCGTCTGTCACATTCGCAGACTCGTGTCAGGCGGGGACCCGCCGGGTGTCGCGCGTGGGGTGGCGATGCGCGGCGACCGCCTCGGCGACCAGGACGGCCAGGTCGTGGTCGACGTGGTCGAGGTCGTGGATCACGCCCTCGCGGACGTGGGCGTGGGCCGCCTTGCCGAGCTCGAAGCGGAAGGCCGCGACGACGTGCTCCTTCTCCCAGCCGGACATGCTGTTCCCGAACAGGGTGGCCCGGCTGTAGATGCCCTGGTCGGTCGTCAGAACGGTGTCCTGGAAGTCGACCCGGGCCTCGTCCAGCTGTCGATCCTTATCCGTACGGCTGTCGCCGGTCATGAGTCCTCCTGCCGGTCCCCGGACCGATCCCCGTCCGGGTACGGCTGCATCCGATCCTCGCTGATGAAAAGATCGAACCGTCGTCCTCGACGCTGGTTTCGTCCTTCACGGTTCCCGCGGGAACCGCGACCCCTACGGTCGTCTGCCGATCCCGCTGGCCAGCTCGCCGATCCGCGCGGGACCGCCGGCACTGGGCGACAGGGGCGGGGTGTCCATGCCCGCCGAGGTGCGCAGGCCCTCCAGCAGCTCCCGCAGGGCGTCGACCGCCGTGTGGCGCGGCTGCCAGCCGAGCTCCGTCCGGGCACGGGTGAGGTCCATGATCGGCATTCTCAGCACCAGATCGACCAGTCCGGGCGCGGCGGGGACCAGGCGCATGTGCCAGGCGAGGGCGGCGGTGTTCCTGAGCACCCAGCCGGGAACGGGCACCAGACGGGCGCCGAGCAGTTCGGCCAGCACCGAAGGTTCGATCACCGGGTCGGCGGCGATGTTGAAGGCACCCGACACCGGCCGGGTGACCGCCAGGCGATAGGCCTCGCCGACGTCCTCGGCATGGACCGCCTGGAATTTGAGCCCGGGCGTGTCCGGAACGAAGGGGATGCGGCCGGCCCGCACCAGCCGCTGGGGCACGAACGGACCTCCGAACAATCGACGCTGCTCGGTGGCCGCCTCCCGTTTGAAGATGAAGCCCGGCCGCATCCGCACCACCCTGGTGTCCGGGTGGTCCCGCTCGAACACGTCGAGCAGCCGCTCCACATACGCCTTCTCCCGGCCGTAGGCGGCGCCCGGCCAGCCGTGGGTGGGCCAGTCCTCGGTGACCGGCCGTTCCTTCGGGCCGGGGGAGTAGGCGCCCACCGACGACGCGTTGACCACGACGGGCACGTTCTGCCGCGCGGCGGCCTCGAAGACCCTCGAACTGCCCAGGACGTTGACCCGCCAGGTCGCCACCGGATCGCGGGTGGGCTGGAACAGCCAGGCCAGATGAACCACCGCGTCAGCACCGGCGAAGTGCGGTGACAGGTCTCCGGTGGAGACGTCCACGGCGTGCCAGGTGGTCTTGTCGGGCCGCCAGTCCGGCAGCCGGCGGGCCAGGCCCACGACGGATGTGACGCTCTGGTCGGCGACAAGGGCGGACACCACGCTCGTGCCCACGTTGCCGCTCGCTCCTACGACTACTACGCGCATGTGTACCGCCTGCCCCGGATGGAACGGTCGAACCACCGTCGGTCACGGCTTTGCCGTACGGTGCCCTCGCAGGTCGGCAGGCGCGCCGGCCCGCCCGGTCCGAGGCGGGGCCGGACGAGCACCGGGCGGTCCCACGCCACCGGGGATCCTCCGGGACTCGTCGAAGAGCCGCCCCCCGCCCCGGGCCGGGGCGGGGGGCGGCGTCGTCCGGGACCTTCAGCGGTCGAAGGGCGAACGGTTCGGATCGGCCACCTGCTGGGCCTGGTCGCGGGCATGCTCCCCGGTGGCCCTCGCCGCCTCCGTGGCGGTCTCCCTGACCTGCTGGACGGCCTCCTGCGCGGCACCCTTGGCATCCTGGCCGAGCCGCTGGGCCGATTCCTGCACCGCCGTCTTGACCGGCTCGATCACGTCGCCGGCCTGTTCCCTGAGCTGCTGGGCGGCCTGCTGTTCGGTCTCGGTGCCGGGAATGAGGGCGGCCGCCAGAAGCCCGGCGCCGAAGGCGATCAGCCCGGCCGCCAGCGGGTTGCCCTGCGTGCTCCGCATCGCCTGGTCCGGGGCCTCCCGGACCGCCCCCGCGGCCTGCTGCGCGCCGTGCTTGACGGTGCCGGCGGCCTCCGAGGCGGTGTCCCGCACGGTGCCGGCGGTCTCCGAGGCGGTGTCCCGCACGGTGCCGGCGACGTCCGAGGCGGTGTCGCGGACGGCGCCGGCGACCTGCCCGGCCTGGTGACGGGCTTGGTGGGCGGCGTGGACCGGAGTCCCCATCACCCGCGCCCGCACCGAGTCGATCTTCCGGCGCATCCGGCTGGTCCGGCGTTGCACGATCCGCGAGGGGACGGTGCGGTCGGCCAGCCGGTCGACGTCGGCGGCCAGTTCGGCCCTGGTCGCGGCGATCTCGTCTCTTATTTCCTCAGGTCCCGAGCCCATTGCGCATCCTCCTTGAGCGTTTCCACGGTCCGTTCCGGCTTGGGGGAGACCTGCTTCAGCCGGTTGCGCCCGTTCACGTACAAAACCGCGCCGATCACCGCCCATATCACCGCGACGATGACGGCCGCCCACACCAGGTCCATGACATGCCCCAGGGCGAACATGACGGCCAGGGTCACCAGCAGGGCGACCATGTAACCGGCCAGTCCCGCTCCGCCGAGCATTCCGGCCGCCTTACCGGCCTTGGACGCCTCCTGCCGCATCTCGGCCTTGGCCAAGGCCATCTCCTGCCGGACCAGCCGGGACAGGTCTTCGCCGATGTCACCGACCAGCTGCCCCAGGGACGGCTGGACCGGTTCGGGTCTGGGCGAGCTCATCGTGTTTCACCCCCCCAGCCCGTGGGCGGAGGCGGCTCGGTCATGGGCGGGTACACCGCCGACGGCCGCCCCGGACCGGGCAGGCCCGGCTCGACGGTCTCGATGGGCTCGACCGGCTGGGGCGGACCCGCCGGCGTCGGACCGGCCAGCGGGGTCGCCGGGACGGACGGGGTCGTGGCGCCCTGCCCGCCGCCCTGCCCGCCGCTCGCAGTGGCCTTGGCCAGCCGTCCCATCAGGAAGCCCGCCGCCGCCGCTCCCGCCAGGAACACTCCGGGACGGCGGCGCGCGAAGCTCTGGACCTCCTCCACGATCCCGGACAGCCCGCGCTGCTCCAGGTAGTCGGCGGCCCGCCGTCCCGTGTCGGCGATCTGCTGCACCGCCTCGCTCATCGGTGAGTCGGGTTTGCTGGACTCGCCCATGGAGGCCAGCTCGTCGGCCCACTGGCGGATCCCCTGGGCGGCGCGCCGGCTCTGCTGCTGCGCCTGCTCGCCCGCGCGTTCACGCAGCCGCCCCGCCACCCGGCGGGCCTGGTCCTTGGCCTGGCCGGCCACCACTCGCGTCTGTTCCTTGGCGGTCTCGGCGACCTCTCCGGCGGCGGCCTTCGCCTGCTGTCCGGTTCCCGGGGCGCCCGGCCGCTCGTCCTGCTGCCGCGGATGCGCCCCCACTCCGGTAGGAAATTCACTCATCCATGCCTCCAAGGGTCCCCGTCCCCGGATCCCGAGGACGAAATTGGCGCTACCCGCACCAAACCGCCGCATCCTCTAAAACACGAAAAGATGCCCATCTATAGCGATAAATGAACGTATTCATGCCTAAGGCACAGAAATTCGCCAATTAATTGGACATCAGGATGAGGTCAGTCATATTTGAGGGGGCATATTCCCTGGTCGCCGCCGCTGAGGCGGGAGAATGGCTTTCGTGGGTGTGCCCGACCTGCGTCACTCTTGTCGGCGCCTCTCCAGGGCTCCGCGCACCGAGGCGAACAGGGCCGCTCCCGCGATTTCCAGGGGCTGCGTGCTTCGCACGGCCCGGCCGAGGGCGAAAGCGCTCTCAAGGGCGGCCGGCAGGGTGACGGCGAGCTCCCGGGCCTTGGGAGCGGGAACGCCGGCCCGGCCTGGCAGCGGCCGTTCCGCCGAGCCCGGCCGTTCCGCCGTCGGGTCGAGACCGTCCGTGCTCGGGTCCTCGTGCGCGCCGGGCCCGCGGATGTGCCAGCCTTCAGGCATGGCAACTGCGCGCTGGAACGGCGAGATCATCGCGAAGAGCGACGACACCCAGGTCGTCGAGGGCAACCACTACTTCCCCGTCGAATCGGTGTTCCCGCAATACCTGAGGTCATCGGAGACCACCACGGTCTGTCCCTGGAAGGGAACGGCGAACTACTACACGCTGCACGTCAGCGGCGCCGACAACCCCGACGCCGCCTGGTATTACGCGGACCCCAAGCCGGAGGCCGCCCAGATCAAGGGCCACGTGGCCTTCTGGAGGGGTGTGGAGGTCACCGGCTGAGTTCTCTTCCCCCGCCCCGCCTGCCCGGCTCTCCCGCGCTCCGGCGGGGCCGGCCGGCTCAGCCGACCGGCTCCGTGTCAGGGTCGTGGCCGTAGATCCAGGCGTTCTGCCGGAGCGGGTCGCCATCGGCGAAGGCCGCGTCACGCTCGCGCTGGGCGGGGCCGTCGGGAAGGTGGTTGTGCACCTCGCGGCCGCGGCTCATGAGCTGGACCTGGGACGCCCGGGGCCTGCGGATCCCCTCGTAGCGCAGCAGCGCCTGCGCGGCCGTCTCGGGAGCGGCCGTCCGCAGACACGCCGCGAGGACCGCGGCGTCCTCGACCGCCTGGCAGGCTCCCTGACCGAAGAAGGGCAGCATCGCGTGGGCCGCGTCCCCCAGGAGAGTGACCCGCCCGTCGGTCCAGCGCTCCAGCGGGCTGCGGTCGTACAGGGCCCAGCGTTTGGTGCCGGTCGCGGAGGCGATGAGCTGCCCGAGCCGCGGATCCCAGGTCTCGAACTCCCGTGCCAGGTCCTCGATCCGGCCGTCGGCGGTCCAGGACTCGATCCGCCAGTCGCCGGCGGGAACGATCGCGACGACGTTGACCAGCCGCCCCCCGCTGATCGGATAGTGGACGAAATGCCTGCCCGGTCCCAGCCACAGCGACTGCACCGGCCGCAGTGCCAGGTCGGGGGCCTCGTGAGCCGGCACCAGGCATCGGTAGGCGCACAGTCCGGAGAAGCGCGCCGGAGCCTCGGCCGCGATCGAGGGCCGGACGGTGGAATGGATCCCGTCGGCGCCGACGACCGCGTCGGCGAGCACCGTCGTGCTCTCTCCCCGCGCGCCGGCGAAGGTGAGCTCGACCTGCCGATCGTCCTGCCGCAGGCCGGTCAGCCGCCGGTCGAGCCGTACCGCGTCCTCCGGCAGCGCCTCCAGCAGCATGGCGAGCAGATCGGCGCGGTGCGCGACGTAGCAGTCGGCGCCGTACAGCCGGCGGCACTCCTGCCCCATCGGCTGGGAGAACAGCACCCGGCCGTCCTCCCAACGCCGAAACTCCCAGGCCGCCTCAAGCGTCACGGCGAACTCGGCCAGCCGCTCGCCGAGCCCGGCTCGCACCAGCGGGCGAACCATGTTGGGGGCCACGACGATGCCCGCCCCGACCTCCCGCAGCACGGCGGCCTGCTCGTACACGGTGGCCTCGATGCCCGCCTGTCTCAGCAGCAGGGCGGCGGCCAGCCCGCCGAGGCCTCCCCCGACGATAGCGATCTTCACTTTCGGAGTCCTCTTCTGGGGAATCGAGCGGCCGAGCGCGAAGACCTTCGTGCGTTCCGTCCCCCTCAGACGGGAGCGGGGGCGTTCGACCCGGCGGCGACGGGGCGAGGAGACTATCTCAGGCGGCCCAGGGCTCCGTCGATCCTGAGCATGGGCAGCTCGTCGCGCGGCAGCAGCGGGAGGTCGTCGCTGTTGCGCCAGTCGTGCACGGGAACCAGACCCGGCTCCAGCAGCTCGAACCCGTCGAGCAGGGCCAGCACCTGATCGTGGGAGCGGAAGGTCGCCTGGATGGGTGAGCTCGCCGTGGCGGTGGTCAGCTGGGCCACCGCCTCCGGCGAGCTTTCGGCCATCGCATGGGAGAGCGTCAGATAGCTGCCCGGGGCCATGCGGTCGCGGAAGGCGGCGATGATGCCGGCCGGGTCCTCGGCGTCGGTGATGAAATGCAGCACCCCCACCAGCAGCACGCCGATGGGCTGGGAGAAGTCGATGAGTTCGGCGACCTCGGGGGCGTCGAGGACGGCGCCGGGCTCGCGCACGTCCGCCTGGACGCTCACCACGTTCTTGTCGAGGGCGAGCAACACCTCGGTGTGCAGGCGCACGACGGGGTCGTAGTCGACGTAGACCACCGAGGCCGAGGGGGCGATCTTGTGCGCGACCTCGTGGACGCTGGGAGAGGTCGGTATGCCGGTGCCGAGGTCGATGAACTGCCGGACACCCTGCTCGGCCATGAGACGCACGGCCCGGACGAGGAAATCCCGGTTGGCCCGGGCCACGAGACGGGTGTCGGGAGCCACCGACAGCAGGCGCTCGGCGAAGGCCCGGTCGATCGCGAGGTTGTCCTTGCCGCCCAGGAGATAGTCGTAGACACGGGCGGAGCTAGGCACGTTCGGGTCGATGCCTGGAGGGACGCGTTCCAACTCCGTCACCGTGAGATCTCCTTCGTCGGTGAAGCCGGAAAGTGATCATACTGGAACAGTCTCTCCTTCCGGTCGGGTGGTCGCGCGGGATCGGCGGCCGCCGACGGGGTTTGAATCCCGCACCGGAGGAACTGTCGAAGGTATGGATGCACTCGCGCACGTCGATGCCTACTGGCGGGCGGCCAACTATCTGTCGGTCGGTCAGATCTACCTGCTGGACAACCCGCTGCTGGCCGAGCCGCTGGCTCCCGAGCACATCAAGCCCCGGCTGCTGGGTCACTGGGGGACCACGCCGGGGCTGAACTTCTGCTTCGCGCACCTCAACCGGATCATCACCGGACGCGACCAGGACATGATCTACATCGCCGGGCCCGGGCACGGCGGTCCGGCCGCGGTCGCCCACGCCTGGCTGGAGGGCTCCTACACCGAGAGGTATCCGGACATCGGCCAGGACGCCGAGGGGATGCGGCGGCTGTTTCGGCAGTTCTCCTTCCCCGGTGGCATCCCCAGCCATGTCGCGCCGGAGGTCCCGGGCTCCATCCATGAGGGCGGCGAGCTGGGTTACTCGCTGGCCCACGCCTACGGCGCGGCCTTCGACAACCCGAACCTGGTCGTGGCGTGCGTGATCGGCGACGGTGAGGCCGAGACCGGGCCGCTGGCCGCGTCCTGGCATTCGGGCAAGTTCCTCAACCCCTCCCGGGACGGCGTCGTCCTGCCGATCCTGCACCTGAACGGCTACAAGATCGCCAACCCGACGGTGCTGGCCCGTATCCCCGAAGACGAGCTGGTCAAGCTCATGGAGGGCTACGGCTACCGCCCGCACATCGTCTCCGGCGACGACCCCGCGGCCATGCACGAGCTGATGGCCGCCACTTTCGACACGGTCTTCGACGAGATCGCCGAGTTCCGGGCCGGCGGCACCGGCCGGCCGCCGATGATCGTGCTGCGCACGCCCAAGGGCTGGACCGGCCCCCACGAGGTGGACGGCCTGCCGGTCGAGGGCACCTGGCGGGCCCATCAGGTGCCGCTGTCGGAGGTCCGCGACAACGCCGAGCACCGGGCGATGCTGGAGGAGTGGATGCGCTCCTACCGGCCCGGGGAGCTCTTCGACGCCCAGGGGCGCCCGGTCGCGGAGATCGTGCGGACCGTGCCGGAAGGGCCGCGCCGGATGAGCGCCAACCCGCACACCAACGGCGGCGAGCTGCTGCGGCCGCTCGCGCTGCCCGACTTCCGCGACTACGCCGTCGAGGTCAAAGCCCCGGCGACCCAGGCCAGCGAGCCGACCCGGGTGCTGGGCCGGCTGCTGCGCGACGTCATCGCGGCCAACCCGGACACCTTCCGGCTGATGGGACCCGATGAGACCGCCTCCAACCGGCTGTCGGCGGTGTTCGAGGCGACCGACCGGGCGTGGGACGCGGAGACGTTGCCGACCGACGAACATCTGGGCCCGGACGGGCGGGTCATGGAGGTGCTCAGCGAGCACCTGTGCCAGGGCTGGCTGGAGGGCTACCTGCTGACCGGCCGGCACGGCCTGTTCAACTGCTACGAGGCGTTCATCCATATCGTGGATGCGATGTTCAACCAGCACGCCAAGTGGCTGGAGTCGTCCCACAAGATCACCTGGCGGCGGCCGGTGGCCTCGCTGAACTACCTGCTGTCGTCGCACGTGTGGCGCCAGGACCACAACGGCTTCAGCCACCAGGATCCCGGCTTCATCGACGTGGTGATGAACAAGAAGGCCTCGGTGGTGCGGATCTACCTGCCGCCGGACGCCAACACCCTGCTGTCGGTCGCCGACCACTGCCTGCGCTCGCGCGACTACGTCAACCTGGTGGTGGCGGGCAAGCAGCCGGTGCTGGACCTGATGCCGATGGAGGAGGCGATCGCGCACTGCACCCGGGGCCTGGGCATCCTGGAGTGGGCCTGCACCGATGCCGGAGCCGAGCCCGACGTGGTGCTGGCCTGCGCCGGTGATGTGCCCACCCTGGAGACCCTGGCCGCCGCCGCGCTGCTGCGCGAGCACCTGCCCGAGCTGCGCGTGCGGGTGGTCAACGTCGTCGACCTGATGCGGCTGCAGCCGCCGTCGGAGCATCCGCACGGCATGCCGGACGCCGAGTTCGACACGGTGTTCACCGCCGACCGGCCGATCATCTTCAACTTCCACGGCTATCCCTGGACGATCCACCGCCTGACCTACCGGCGGCGCGGCCACCACAACATCCACGTGCGCGGCTACAAGGAGGAGGGCACCACCACGACGCCGTTCGACATGGTGATGCTCAACGACATCGACCGCTTCCACCTGGTGATGGACGTCATCGACCGGGTGCCGGGTCTGGGCGGCAGGGCCGCGCACCTGCGCCAGCAGATGGTCGACGAGCGGCTGCGGGCCCGCGCCCACACCCGTGAGCACGGTGAGGACCCGGCCGAGATCCGCGAGTGGACCTGGCCCTACTGAGCAAGAGGACGCCCCGGCCGAGCTCGCCGCCGAGCCGCGTCGCTTTCTCCGGGAGGCCGAGGACTGACGGATCGGCCAGTGGGTAGCGGGAACTCGTGACAGATGAGGGACTGGTGTTGCTGGCGGCCTGGGGGCAGTTCGCCGTGATCCTGGGTGTGCTGGCCTACTTCCTGCTGCGCCGGCGCGGCACATGAGACGCGCGGAGCCGATACGGCCTGCGGCGGGGCGGCCCGCGAGAGCGGCGCTGAGCCTCGCCCTGGCCGGGATGCTGGCCGGATGCGTCAGCCCGGCCTGGGACGACCACGACTACGGGCTCAAAGCCGGGGCGAGCGCCGAGGCCGTCGCCTCGACCGTGGCGATCGCCGGTGACGCCGTCGCCGGGCAGGACCGGCTGACCACCCCGTACCTGAAGGTCCTGCTCACCGAGGCCGTCACCGACGTGCGGAGCGTGGACGGGCAGTTCGCGGGGGTGCAGCCGCCCAGCGATGCCGCAGAACAGATCAAGAAGGACCTTCTCGACATGACAGGCAAGGCGGAGGACGAGCTGGACGAGCTGCTGACCCAGCTCCGCCGGGACGGTATCCGGGATCCGGCGGGAGCCGTACGGGATCTGCGGGCGCTGGGAGAGGATCTCCAGCGATTCGGAGAGGCGCACAAATGAAAAAGGTGCTCGGGGTCACTCTCGGCATCCTCACCGCGTTCGGCGGCTTCGTCGACATCGGCGACCTGGTGGCCAACGCCCTCGTCGGCTCACGGTTCGGGATGTCGCTGGCGTGGGTGGTGGTGGTCGGGGTCGTGGGCATCTGCGTCTTCGCCGAGATGTCCGGGCGGATCGCCGCCGTCTCGGGACGGCCGGTCTTCGACCTGGTCCGCGAGCGGCTGGGACCTCGGGCCGGCCTGGTGAACCTGATCGCCTCGCTGTTCGTGAACGTGCTCACCCTCGCCGCGGAGATCGGCGGCGCCTCCCTGGCGCTGGAGCTGGCCACCGGGGTGAACTACCTGCTGTGGGTGCCCGCCGTCGCGCTGGTCGCCTGGCTGGTGATGTGGCGGGTCAAGTTCGAGACCATGGAGCGCGTCTTCGGCCTGATGGGCCTGGCCCTGGTGGTGTTCGTCGTCGCCCTGTGGCAGCTCGGTCCCGACTGGGGCGGCCTGGTGGAGCAGGCGACCCGGCCTCGGGTGCCCGCCGACGAGGGCGTGCCCACCTACTTCTACTACGCCGTCGCCCTGCTCGGCGGGGCGATGACGCCCTACGAGGTGTTCTTCTTCTCCTCCGGCGGCGTTGAGGAGCGCTGGACGCGCAAGGATCTGGTGATGTCGCGGGCGAACGTCTTCGCCGGGTTCCCGCTGGGCGGCCTGCTGTCACTGGCCATCGCCGCCTGCGCCGCCACGGTCTTCCTGCCCGACATGGCCCAGGTGGACAGTCTCGGCCAGATGGTGCTGCCGGTCGGCCTCGGCCTGGGGCAGATCGGACTGGCCCTGGTGATCGTGGGCGTCTTCGCCGCGACCTTCGGCGCCACCCTGGAGACCGCCCTGTCCTCGGCGTACTCGGTCAGCCAGTACTTCGGCTGGCAGTGGGGCAAATATGTCCGCCCCCTACGGGCCGCCCGCTTCCACGCCACCCTGCTCGTGTCCATGGTCGTCGCGACGGCGCTGATCCTCACCACCGTCGACCCGATCAAGGTGACCGAGTACTCGCTGGTGTTCTCGGCGGCCGCCCTGCCGCTCACCTACCTGCCGGTGCTGATGGTCGCCAACGACTCCGACTACATGGGCGGCAAGGTCAACGGCCGCTTCAGCAACTTCCTGGGGACCGTCTACATGGTGCTGCTCGTCGTGGTGGCGGTGGCGGCGATCCCGTTGATGCTCGCGACGAAGGCGGGGCAATGAAGGCAAGAGTGATCCACGCCCTGCTGCACCTGCTCGACCGGCAGGTCATGCGGGAGGACGACGAGCACCTGCTGTGCAAGGTGGACGATCTGGAACTGGCGCTCGACGCCGACGGCAGGCCGTACGTCACGGCCGTCCTCGCCGGGCCGCTCGCGCTGGGGCCGCGCGTCGGAGGGGTGGCCGGCCGGTTGATGGTCGCGGTGACGAGGCTGCTGCGGTCCGAGCAGGACCCCCGGCCCTACCGGATCGACATGGTCGACGTCTCCGCGATCGGCGGCGCCGTGAAGGTGACCCGCGGCCACGAGCCGCTCTCGCTGGAACGCTGGACGGCCGAGCACGTCATCTCCAGGATCCCGGGGGCCGGCCATGCGGATGAGTGAGCTGATCGGCCGCGTCGTGCACGACGCGTCAGGCGAGGTGGTCGGGCAGGTGGCCGACGTGCGGCTGACGCAGAACGGCCCGATGCTCGGCCAGGTCCAGCACGCCTTCGCGGTGGACGGGTTCGTCGTCGTGCCCCGGCACACCGGGCAGCTTTTCGGCTACGAGCGCGCGGTGGCCGACCACGGCCCGTGGCTGGTCCGCGCGGTCATCCGCAGGCTCCACCGGCACAGCGTCTTCGCCTCCTGGGAGCAGGTCGCCGACCTGTCCGACGGACGGGTACGGCTGAGCGTCCCGCGGCGGGAGCTCCTCCCGCTGCGGGAGCTGGCTCACCGGGAATGATCCGTTTGAGCTCGTCAGAGTGGGTAGGAGGACATCGCCGCAGCTCAAGCGTCAAGGAGTACGTCGAGACGGGCTTCACCGAGGTCTACGTCAGCCAGATCGGTGAGGAGCAGGACGCCTTTTTCGACTTTTACGCCAAGGAGGTCCTGCCGCGCGTGCGCTGAGCGACCCGGCCCCGCCAACGGCACATCTCGCACCTTCGGAGGATAGGAGGAGGGCATGAAGGCTCTCACCTGGCACGGCAAGCGTGACGTACGGGTCGAGGAGGTTCCGGATCCGGCGATCAAGGAACCGACCGACGCGATCGTCAAACTCACCACCACCGCGATCTGCGGCTCCGACCTGCACCTGTACGAGGTCCTCGGGCCCTTCCTGGCGGAGGGCGACATCCTGGGCCACGAGCCGATGGGCATCGTCGAGGAGGTCGGCGCGGAGGTCACGCACATCAAGCCCGGTGACCGGGTCGTCATCCCGTTCAACATCGCCTGCGGCCACTGCCGCATGTGTGAGATGAAACTGTTCGCCCAGTGCGAGACCACCCAGGTCCGCGACCACGGCATGGGCGCGGCCCTGTTCGGCTACACCAAGCTGTACGGCGAGGTGCCGGGAGCGCAGGCGGAATACCTGCGGGTCCCGCAGGCCCAGTTCGGCCCGATCAAGGTTCCCCAGGGGCCGCCGGATGAGCGGTTCGTCTACCTGTCCGATGTGCTTCCCACTTCCTGGCAGGCGGTCGCTTACGCCGAGATCCCCGACGGCGGCACCGTCGCGGTCTTCGGCCTGGGGCCCATCGGGCAGATGTGCGCCCGGATCGCCAAGCACCTGGGCCACCGGGTCGTCGGCGTCGACGGGGTCCAGGAACGGCTGGAGATGGCACGCAGGCACGGCGTGGAAGTGCTGGACGCCTCGGTGACCGGTGACGTCCCGGAGGCGATCCGCGAGCTGACCGGCGGGCGGGGCCCCGACTCGGTCATCGACGCGGTCGGCATGGAGGCCCACGGCTCCCCGGTCGCCAAGCTCGCCCAGACCGTCACCGGGTTCCTGCCCGGCGCGATCGCCGCCCCGCTGATGTCCACTGCGGGCGTGGACCGGCTCGCCGCGCTCAGCCAGTCGATCGACACGGTACGGCGCGGCGGCACGGTCTCGATCATCGGCGTCTACGGAGGCATGGCCGATCCGATGCCGATGCTGAAGATGTTCGACAAGGGCATCACCCTGCGGATGGGCCAGGCCCATGTCAAGCGCTGGATCGACGATCTGATGCCGCTGGTGACCGACGACTCCGACCCGCTCGGAGTCATGGACCTGGCGACCCACCGGCTCCCGCTGGACCAGGCCCCGCACGGCTACGAGATCTTCCAGAAGAAGCAGGACGGGGCCATCAAGATCTTGCTGACCCCGTAGCGGGATCCGCGGGTCCCCGTGACCCGCGGACGATCACGGACTCACGAGAGGAAACCATGGACGCCATCGTGCTCCTGAAGGACGACCACAAGACCGTCGAGAAGCTGTTCAAGGAGTTCGAGAAGGCCGGAGACCGGGCCTACCAGAAGAAGCGGGACATCGTCGACAAGATCATCCAGGAGCTCACCACTCACGCCTACATCGAGGAGCAGATCTTCTACCCGGCGGCCCGCGAAGGCGCTCCCGACACCACCGACCACGTCCTGGAGAGCGTGGAGGAGCACCACGTGGTGGTCTGGATGCTCTCCGAGCTGAAGGGGATGGACCCCGCCGACGAGCGCTTCGACGCCAAGGTCACCGTTCTCATCGAGAACGTGCGCCATCACGTGGAGGAGGAGGAAGAGGAGTGGTTCCCCAAGGTGCGGGAGGCCATGGGCCGTAAGCGGCTCCAGGAGCTCGGCGAGCAGATGGAAAAGGCCAGGGCCGAGGCGCCCAGCGACCCGCTGGCGGTGAGCAGCGCCGCGAAGTAGCCGTCCTCATGCCGCGGTTTCCGTGCGGCCCGCACGAAGCGTGTCCGTGACGGTTTCCGTGCGGCTCGCGCGAAACGCGTCCGTGCGGTTCGCGCGAAACGCGTCCGCGAAGCTTTTCGGCACCGGAAGGCGCAGGCGCCTTCCGGTGCCGGGGACGGGGATGCCCTCGGCGCCGGGAGGCGGCGATGACAGGGCCCCGGCCGCTGGGTGGCCGGGGCCCTGTCGCGGTCTCCGCCGCTGCCGGGGACCTCGTGTCAGGGGCGTTGCTCGGTGACGAGGAAGGCCACCGATCCTCCCTCGTCGATATCCGCGTCCAGGGATTTGTCGTCGAGCATGTCCGCGGCGGTGGCGTCCAGGAAGATTCTCGCGCCTTCCGTCTCGACCACCTTGTCGTCGGATTCCGGGCCGTCCACGATGGACAGCAGTAGGGATCCCGTGCCATCGGCCTGGGAGGAGATGCGGACGCCGGTGTCGGCGGAGTCCGCTACCTGAGAGCTGAGATCCCGGATCACCTGAGCCGCGGTGTCCGTCAATGTGAGCATTGTGACTCCTTGTCGGGATCGGGTGGGAACCCTTCGCCCTTTCCCGCTCTGAACTCGCCCAACCATCTCCCGCGGCATTTCCACCGTCGGGCGTGAACACCGTTGGGCATGAACACGGTACGTCCGTGAAGCGAGGTCAGCCCTGCCCGCCGAGCCGCTCGACGCGCTCGGCCGTCTTGCGCGCGGCGATCAGGACCGGGTCCCACACCGGGGCGAACGGGGGAGCGTACGACAGGTCGAGACCGGTCATCTCCTCCACGGTCATCTCGTGCCAGACGGCGACGGCCAGGGTGTCGATGCGCTTGGCGGCACCCTCCTGCCCGATGATCTGCGCGCCCAGCAGGCGACCGGTCCGGCGGTCGGCGATCATCTTGGTCCGCATCTCGCGTGCCCCGGGGTAGTAGCCGGCGCGGGTGCTGGACTTCACGGTCTCCTCGACCGTCTCGAACCCGGCCTCGGCCGCCTCGGCCGTGGTCAGTCCGGTGCGCGCCACCTCGTACTCGCAGATCTTCGACACCGCCGTCCCGACGACGCCGGGGAATCCGGCGTACCCGCCGCCGATGTTGATGCCCACGACTCGTCCCTGCTTGTTGGCGTGGGTGCCGAGCGCGATCGCGACCGGTCGCCGGGAGACCAGATGGAAGGTCTCCACGCAGTCGCCGGCCGCCCAGATCCCCTCGATCGCGGTGCGCATCCGCCGGTCGGTCCGGATTCCGGAGGTGTCGCCGACGGGAACACCGGCGGCTTCGGCCAACGCCGTGTTCGGGCTGGTGCCGAGGCCGAGGACGACCAGGTCCGCCTGCATGCTCCGGCTGCCGGTGTGGACCGCGGTGACCCGTCCCCCGGATTCGGAGAAGCCCTCGACGGACTCGCCGAGAACCACCTTGACCCCCAGGGCGCGCAGGGCGTCGGAGATCAGGGAGCCCATGTCCGGGTCGAGCGTGCCCATCGGCTGCTCGCCCGCGTCGACGAGCGACACCTCCAGACCTCGCCGGAGCAGGGCCTCGGCCATCTCCAAACCGATGTAGCCGGCGCCGACCACCACGGCGCTGCGCGGGCGGCCGGTTTCCAGGGCGCGCAGCAGCGCGACACCGTCGTCGAGGGTCTGCACGCCGTACACGCCTCCGGCCTTCGCGCCGGGCAGGTCGGGACGGTGCGGCAGGCCGCCGGTCGCGATGACGAGCTGGTCGAACGGCTCCCGGTATCGGCGACCGTCCCGGTGGTCGCACACGGCCACCGTGCGACGGTCGAGATCGATCTCGGTGACCTCACTGCGCAGCCGCAGGTCGATGTCCAGCTCGTCCCGGAAGACCTCGGGCCGGCGGGCGATCAGCGCCTGGGCGTCGGGAACCTGCCCGCCCACGAGATAGGGGATGCCGCACGCGGAGTAGGAGGCGTGCTCGCCCTTTTCGAAGGCGACTATCCGCAGGTCGTCCGAGTCGCGTCTGTTCCGTGCCTGCGAGGCCGCGCTCATGCCCGCGGCGTCGCCGCCGATCACCACCAGTCGTTCTGTCACGGTCCGTCCATTTCCCGAGAGCCTATGGTGATAAGGACTTCCTCACCTGGCTGCTCCCAAACAGCGGGCCGCCGCTCTCCTCGTCCGGACCGAAGTCTCCGAGGCCTGATCCGCATGAGCGGCCTGCACCGCCGGGCGGCGGCGAAGGCTCCGTGCACGGCGAAGGCGATCGTGTTCCGCGCCGGTGTCAGTGGTCCACGGTGACCACGATCTTGCCGAACCGGGCGCCGGACTCCATGTACCGGTGCGCCTGCACGATCTCCTCCAGCGGGAACAGGCGGTCCACCGTCGGACGGAAGATCCCGGTGCGCAGGCCCGAGGAGATGAACGCCACGGCGCGGCGTATCCGCTGCGGGTCCCTGGTGATCTCCAGCATCGTGAACGTGCGCATGTTCAGCGCGGGCATGCCGAGATCGAATCCCGGATAGGGCGTCGGCTGCCCGCTCAGCGCGCCGTACAGGAACAGCGTTCCGTCGGCGGCCACGGCCCTGGCCAGGTCGATCACGCCCGGTCCCGCGACGGCGTCGAAAACGTACTCGGCGCCTTTGCCCCCGGTGAGCGCCAGCACTCGACCGGTGACGTCTTCCTCGTCCGAAACGATCACCTCGGCGGCTCCCTCCTCGAGCAGCCGCTCCTTCTTGTCGCTGGTGCGGGTGATCGCGATGGGGGTCGCGCCCACGCGGTTGGCCGTGTGGATCGCGGCCAGGCCGACGCTGCTGGAGGCCGCGTTCAGCACCACCGTGTCACCCGCCCGCATCCCGCCCACCTCCACCAACGCGCCGTAGGCCGTGAGATAGGGCATCCACACCGCCGCGCCGGACACCGCGTCCACCCCGTCGGGGCGGGGCAGGAGCGCGGTCGCCGGCACGATCGCCCGCTCGGCGTACACGCTGTAGTCGTTCTGCGAGAAGGACGGCAGGACGCTGACCGCCTGCCCCTTCTCGAAGCCGGCCACCTCCGGGCCGACCGCCTCGATCACGCCGGCGGCCTCGGCGCCGAGGCCGCTGGGCAGTTGCTTGACCGTCTCGATGTACTGGCCGCTCCGGAACAGCATCTCGGCCCTGTTGATCCCGATCGCGTCCACTCGGATCCGCACCTCGCCCGGTCCCGGCTCGCCTGTCTCCAGGTCCTCCAGGCGCATCACCTCGGGGCCGCCGACCTCGTGGAACCGCACAGTCCTCGCCATGTCCTCATCCTTCGCTCGCGGTGAACGCGGCCCACTGTAGTCGCAGAAGTACGATTGCTGTCAAACTTTGATGAGTGTCGTATTATTGGGCCCATGGGACGTACGCCGCCGCACCCAGAGGTGTCGCAGTTCGATCTCCAGCAGGTGCTGGAGGCTCTCGTCGATCCGGTACGCCGGAGCGTCGTCATGCAGCTCGACGCAGCCGGAGAGGACTTCGCCTGCGGCACGTTCGACCTGCCGGTCAGCAAGTCCACCGCCACCCACCATTTCAAGGTGCTGCGCGAGGCGGGCCTGATCCGGCAGTACTACGTCGGGACCTCGCGGATGAACGCCCTTCGCCGCGCCGAGATGGACGAGGCGTTCCCCGGCCTGCTCGACGCCCTCGCGGCGCGCCGGGCCAAAGGAGGCTGACCCCGTCGACCGGCCGTGCCCGGCGTGCTCCGTCGGGCCGGAGCGCTCCACGACGCTCAGGCTTGCCGAGATGGCCAAGAAGGCAGGGGCGAGCGAGGCGACCCCGTGATGGCCTGACACGCGCCCGCGCTACCGGCCGTGATCAGCGGGCGGGGCCGAACCAGGTGGTCAGGGCCGTGCGGAGGGAGACGGCGTCGGCCCCCGCACCGGCGGGTGCGGTCCAGGCGACGTGGCCGTCGGGTCGGATGAGGAGGGCGGCGGGGGCGGGGACCTCGCCGATGACCGGGATGGCCCAGCGGTTGTCGTGGCATCTGGCCTCGACGAGGTCGACGCGATCGGCCCAGCCTCTGATGGCCTCCGGCAGCCCGGGGTCGCCGCCGAGGTCGAGCAGGACGGGCCGGGCGGCGTGCAGCAGGCTGAAGAGGCGGGCGTCGCCGGCGGAGGTCTTGAGGTCGAGGTCGGGGACCCGGCGGCCGAGCAGAGGGTGCCCGTCGCCCATCGGGTAGCGGATGTCCAGCGCGGCGATCATGCCGCCCAGTCGCCGGTTGACCTCGTCGAGCTCGATGAGGCCGCCGAACACCTCGCGCAGCGCGGTCACGTGCTCGCCTGGCTGCCCCAGGACCGTCTGGGCCCGCGTGTTCTGCAGCACCCGTGCGGCGACCGGGTGCCGTTCGGTGTGGTAAGTGTCCAGAAGGTCCTGCGGCGCCTGGCCGTGCAGCACCGAGGCGAGCTTCCAGCCGAGGTTGACGGCGTCCTGCACCCCCGTGTTCAGTCCCTGGCCGCCGGCGGGGAAATGGACGTGCGCCGCGTCACCCGCCAGCAGGACCCGGCCCCGCCGGTAGTTCGCGGCCTGCCGCGCGGCGTCGCTGAACCGGGAGATCCAGCGGGGGCTGTGCATGCCGTAGTCGGTTCCGGCGATCCTGACCAGCGCCTCCCGCAGGTCCTCGAAGGTCGCCGGAGCGTCCCGGTCGGCGACACGGTCGAACTCGTTGGTCATCACCCGGTACCAGCCCGGCTCGAACACCAGCACCGAGAAGGAACCGTGCTCCCGGCGCTCCTGGAAGACCTGCTCGGCCGGCGGCTCGGCGAGCTCGACGTCGCCGAGCATCGCGGTCATCGTCGCGGGAGTGCCGGGGAAGTCGATGCCGGTGAGTTTGCGCACCGCGCTGCGCCCGCCGTCGCAGCCCACGAGGTAGTCGGCGCGCAGCCGCCCGGAGCCCTCGGCCCCCCGCACCTCGACGTCGACGCCGGCGTCGTCCTGCGCGACGCCGACCACCTCCGACGACCAGCGCACCCGCACGCCGAGCTCGGCGGCGCGCTCTTCCAGCAGTCGCTCGATGGTGACCTGCAGGATGGCGAGCATGTAGGGATGGCGGGTCTCGAACCGGCTGAAGTCCATCCACAACGCGGAGAAGTGCCCCGCCTGGAGCCGGCGCCCGACGTCGAGGAACCGGCCGGCCAGTCCCCGCTGGTCCAGCACCTCCATGGTCCGGGCGTGGATGCCGCCCGCCCTCGACTCCCCGGTCCGTCCGGCGAGGCGGTCCAGCACCGTCACCTCGACGCCCGCCAGCCGCAGCTCGCAGGCGAGCATCAGGCCGGTCGGTCCGCCACCGGCGATGACCACGTTCGACTTGCTCACGAGCTTCTCCTTAACGACGTTAAATTTAACGTCGTTAAGGATCCATTGAACGATGTTAAGCTGTCAAGCGTTCCAGGTGGGAGGCCGAAATGAAGATCAACTATGAAGTGATCGCGCGGACCTCCCTGCGGCTGCTCAACGAGGTGGGCCTCGACGGGCTCACCATGCGGCTGGTGGCCAAGGAGCTCGACGTGCAGGCTCCCGCCCTCTACTGGCACGTCAGGAACAAGCAGGAGCTGCTCGACGCCATGGCCGGGATCATGCTCGCCGAGGTCGTCGAGGGACTGGAGCCGCCCGCGCCCGGCTTCTCCTGGCCGGACTGGCTCGGTGGATCGGTCCGGAGGCTGCGTCGGGTGATGCTCGGCTACCGCGACGGCGCCCGGGTGCTCGCCGGCACCAACGTGACCCATCCGGCGGTGTTCCAGATGATGGAGCTGACGCTGCGCGCCATGCTGGACGCCGGGTTCCCGCCGGACGAGACCGCGCGGGACTTTCCCGTGCTTCTGCACTACACCGTGGGCTACACCATCGAGGAGCAGGCGCGCGGCGGCGCGTCCTACGACGGGGACAACCCCTACCGCCCGGAGCGGCTCGCCGAGCGACTCGACCCCCGGCGATTCCCGCTCGTAGCGGGGGTGTTGGACGACCTGTTCGACCCGGACGCCGACGCGGGCTTCGAGCGCGGCCTGCACATCATCCTCTCCGGCATGCGGGTGACCCGCTCCGGGCACTGACCGCTCTTCAGGGCCCCCTCCTCCGATCTTCCCTCTCCGCTCTTCCGTACTTCCTTCTCCGCCCGCCCGGCTCCACCGCCCGCCGGAGCCCTGCCGGTTTCCTGGCAACCTCACGCCCGCTCGCCATCCCCGGCGGGCGACGACCCGTGGTGTCTCTGCCGCACGCGGCGTTAAAAAACATGACAAAAGAGAGACTCCATCGCGCATCCCTACGCAAGCAGTCGACTTCTTTCCCTGAAGTGACCGTATTGCCGCAGGTCTGTCCCGTGCCCGTCGCGCTGCAGGGGTGTTGTGCTCGAGTGGCGGCTAGCTAGCTGTCATTTTTTTGCACTATGCATGACGGCCTCTTGCTAGGTCCTGCACGTCTCTATATGTTTCTCGCAACCGACCCGCCAAGGAGTCCCCTATGAAACCCCGCAACCTCTCGATGCTGCTCGCCGCGAGCATCGTCCTCACCGCCGCAGGTTGCGGCAGTGACAACGGCGGCGAAAAGGTCGCCGCGACCAAGCCGGGCACCACGGCCGCCGACGCCCCGGTCACGATCACCGTCGGTTGCCAGCCACCCAAGAGCAACCCACTGGAGCGCACGGCATGGGACGAGGACGTCGCCGCGTTCCAGAAACTGCACCCGAACATCACGATCGAGAGCAAGGACGCCTTCCCCTGCATCAACCCGGACACCTTCCAGGCGAAGCTGGCCGGCGGGACGATGGAGGACGTCTTCTACGTCTACTTCACCGACGCCCAGAAGATCATCGCGGCTGGTCAGGCGGCCGACATCAGCCCCTACGTCAGCGGCGTCACCAGGCTGGGCGACCTGAGGCCCGACGTCATGAGCGTCTTCAAGAACGGTGACAAGACCTACGGGCTGCCCAGGACCAACTACTCGACGGGCCTGGTCTACAACCGCAAGCTGTTCACCCAGGCCGGTCTGAACCCCGACACCCCGCCCAAGACCTGGGCCGAGGTGCAGGAGGCGGCCAAGAAGATCACCGCGCTCGGCCCCGGCCACGTCGGATTCGGCGAGTACAGCGCGGGCAACACCGGCGGCTGGCACTTCGCCGCCTCCCTGTACGGCCGCGGCGGCGAGATGGTCGGACCCGACGGCAAATCGGCCGCCTTCAACAGCCCGGAGGGCAAGGCCGTTCTGGAGAACCTCAAGAAGATGCGCTGGACCGACAACAGCATGGGCGCCAAGCAACTCCTGCAGTGGGAGGACCTGATGCGCATGATGGGCGGCGGGAAGCTCGGCATGATGATCGGCGCTCCCGATGTCGTCCAGTCGGTCAACAACGATTTCAAGGGCAAGTTCGACGACTACGGCGTGGCGGCGCTGCCGGAGGCCAAGGCCTCGCTCAGCGGCGGCGACGGCTACCTGTTCAACCCCAAGGCGACACCGGAGCAGATCAGGGCCGGTCTCCTCTGGCTGGAATACCACGAGCTGACCCCGGACCAGGGACAGTTCAACTACGAACGCAACAAGGGCCAGGGCCGTCCCGTCGGCCTGCCCACCCCGGACCTGTACGGCGACACCGCCCCCGGCAAGCAGATCGTCGAAACCCGCAAGAAGTTCGCCACCATCCCGGTGGAGCACTTCACCCCCTACGCGGACGCCTCCGTGACGATCCAGAACAAGCTCGAACCGCCGAAGGCACAGGAGCTGTACGCCATCCTCGACGTGGCCATGTCCGCGGTGCTGACCCGGCAGGACGCCGACATCGACAAGCTGCTCGCCGACGCCGAGGCGAAGGCCGACAAGGTGCTCGCCAAGTCCAGCTGATCCTGTGATATCCGGGGTGCCGGCCGGCCGGCACCCCGCCAGACGTCGAGATCGGAAGTCAACCGATGACCACAATGACCGTGAAGGGATCACGGCGGCGAGACCCGGGGGCGTTTCGGCGCGGCGTGCGACGTAACCTTACGGCGTACGGCTTCCTCTGCGGAGCGCTGATCTGCTTCGCGTTCTTCTCCTGGTACCCGATGGTGCGGGAGATCCTGCTCAGCTTTCAGCAGACGAACTTCGTCGACCCGCCCACCTGGGTGGGACTGGACAACTTCCGCACGGTGGCCGAGGACGCGGCGTTCGCCGACGCCTGGATCAACACCGCCGCCTTCACGGGCCTGGCGCTAGCCTTCGGATACGTCGTGCCCTTCCTGGCGGCGATCATCCTCAACGAGCTGCGGCACGCCAGGGCGTATCTCCGGTTCGTGGTGTACCTGCCGGTGATGCTGCCACCGGCCGTCGGGGTGCTGCTGTTCAAGTGGTTCTACGACCCGGGCCCCGGCCTGTTCAACCAGATCCTGGACCTGGCGCACCTGCCGGCGCTGAGCTGGCTGGACTCCACCGACACCGCGCTGATCTCCCTGGTCATCGTCTCCACCTGGATGAACCTGGGAACCGGGACCCTGATCTACCTCGCGGCGCTGCAGAGCATCCCGGGCGAGCTGTACGAGGCGGCCGAGCTGGACGGAGCCGGTCTCTTCAAGAGGGTCTGGCACGTCACGATCCCGCAGACCAAGCTCATCCTGCTGGTGATGCTGTTGCTGCAGATCGTCGCGACCATGCAGGTCTTCATCGAGCCGTACCTGATGACCGGCGGCGGCCCGGAGAACGCGACGCTCACCGTCGCCTATCTGATGTACCAGTACGCCTTCAACTTCGGAGACTTCGGCGCCGGCGGCGCGCTGGGACTGATGCTCATGGTCGTGCTGATGGTGTTCTCCGCCTTCTACCTGCGCATCTCGCGGGACAACCAGAGCTAGGGAGGCCGTGGCACCCATGTCGAACCTCACCGTTCAACCGAGCCGCCCGGCTTCGGCCCCGCGGCCGGAGCCCGCCGCCGCCAAGGCCCGGCGCGGCGCCCGCAGGCGGTCCAGGGAGGTCACCCCGCAGTTTCGCGGAGTGGTCTCCCCGCACACGCTGAAATCCCCCCGCGGACGAGTGATCTACTGGATCGTGCTGGTCGCGGTGGTGGTGAGCTTCACCGCGGCCTTCGTGTTCCCCCTCTACTGGATGGTCACCGGCGCGCTGAGGTCGCCCGAGGAACTGGCTCAGATGCCGCCCGGCTTCTTCCCGGAGTCGCTCGACTTCGAGGTCTACGCCGAGGCGTGGGACCAGCTCAACCTGGGCCGCTTCCTCGGCAACACACTCCTGTACGCCGGCGGCTCCCTGCTGTTCACACTGGCCGTCGACGTCACGGCCGCCTACGCCCTGTCCAAGCTGCGGCCGGTGCTGGGCAATCTGATCCTGGGCCTGATGCTGGCCACGCTGATGATCCCGCCGATGGTGATCCTGCTGCCCGCCTACCTGACGGTCAAGGACCTGCCGATCTTCGGCTGGGACCTGCTGAACACACCGTGGGCGATCTGGCTTCCCGCGGCGGCCAACGGGTTCTACATCTTCCTGCTCAAGCGCTTCTTCGACTCGATCCCCAGGGAACTGCTGGAGGCGGCCCGGATCGACGGCGCCTCCCCGGCGCGGATCCTGTGGTCGATCGTCCTGCCGGTGTCCCGGCCGATCATCGGCGTGGTGTCCATCCTCTCGGTGGTCACCTGCTGGAAGGACTTCGTCTGGCCACTGCTCGTGCTGCCGGACAGCGAGAACATGTCCATCAGTGTGGGCATCGCCTCACTGTCGGCCCAGATGCCGCAGAACGTTCTCATCGCCGCACTGGTGATCGCCAGTTTGCCCGCCATCATCGTCTTCTTCGTCTTCCAGCGCAGCATCATGGCCGGCCTGACCGCCGGCAGCCTCAAGGGCTGAGCTCGTCACCTACCTTCAACCGCAAGGAGTTGTCCCAGCATGTCCGAAACGTGGTGGCGGGGAGCCGCGATCTACCAGGTCTATCTGCGGAGCTTCGCCGACGGCAACGGCGACGGGGTCGGTGACCTCGCGGGTCTGCGGGCGCGCCTGCCGTACCTCTCCGGCCTGGGAGTCGACGCGATCTGGCTCAACCCCTGGTACCCCTCGCCGATGGCCGACGGCGGCTACGACGTGGCCGACTACCGCGACATCGAACCGTCCTTCGGCACGCTCACCGAGGCGGAGGAGTTCATCAAGGAGGCCCACGAGCGGGGCATTCGCGTCATCATCGACGTGGTGCCCAACCACGGCTCCGACCAGAGCGTCTGGTTCCAGGAGGCGCTGGCCGCCGGACCGGGGTCGACGGCCAGGGAACGGTTCTGGTTCAAGGACGAGCCGAACGACTGGAAGTCGATCTTCGGCGGCCCGGCCTGGACGCAGGTTCCCGACGGGCAGTGGTACCTGCACCTGTTCGCGCCCGAGCAGCCCGACTTCAACTGGACCGATCCGGAGGTCCACCGGGAGTTCCACGACGTGCTGCGGTTCTGGTTCGACCGCGGCGTCGACGGCATCCGGATCGACTCGGCCGCCGTACTGGTCAAGGACTTCGACGGCGGTGACCCCGAGGGCTACACCGACCTCGCCGAGGTGCACGACATCTACCGGAGCTGGCGCCGGCTGTCCGACGAATACGACGAGAGGCTCCTGGTCGGCGAGGTCTGGTTCCCCGACCAGGAGCGCTTCGCCCGCTACCTGCGCCCCGACGAGCTGCACACCGCCTTCAACTTCGATCTCCTGGGCTGCGCATGGGAGCCGGCGGCGCTGCGCGCGTCGATCCGGCAGACCCTGGCCACGCACGGACCGCTGGGCGCGCCGCCGACCTGGGTGCTGTCCAACCACGACGTCGCCCGCCCGGTCACGCGGTACGGCAGGGCCGACACCTCCTGGGACCACGGCGACCGCAGGGACGGAGTGCCGTCCGACCTGGAGCTCGGCCACCGGCGGGCCAGGGCGGCGGCGCTGCTCGCCATGGCCCTGCCCGGCAGCGTCTACGTCTACCAGGGGGAGGAGTTGGGCCTGCCCGAGGTCGAGGACATCCCCGGCGAGCTCCGCCAGGACCCCATATGGCACCGTTCCGGGCACACCGTCCCCGGTCGCGACGGCTGCCGCGTGCCGCTGCCCTGGTCGGGGGATGAGGCGCCGTTCGGCTTCGGCACGGGCAAGCCGTGGCTGCCACAGCCTGAGGCATGGAAGAAGGTCACCGTCGAGGCCCAGGACGCGGATCTGGGTTCGATGCTCAACCTCTACCGCAGCGCGCTGCGCCTGCGCCGGGAGGAGCTCGGCGACGGCGCCCTGAACTGGCTCGACACCGGGGACGACGTGCTGGCCTTCACCCGCGAGTCGGGCCTCGCCTGCGTGGTCAACCTCGGTCCCGAACCGGTGGGACTGCCGCCCCACGACACCGTGTTGCTGGCCAGCGGTCCGCTCGACGCCGAGGGAGAGCTTCCCTCCGACACCGCCGTCTGGCTCCGCATGCTTTGATCGGCTCCGCCCCCGGCCCGCGCGGGGGCGCACGGGCCGGGGGCGGCGGACCCTCCTCCCGTGGGCGGCTCTGAGGTGCCGGTTCGCCATCGCCCGCCGGGGATTGTCGGAGGTCTCTGGAATCTTGACGACATGACCGTCTTTGTCTACCGCAGTCACTACGAAGGCCCGTTCAGCAAGCGGGTTCGCCGCCTTCCCGACGCCACGGTGCTCACCTGGTTCCGGCGGAGCTGGGTGGCCGTGGTGGAAGAGGGCCACGACGCCGACGCCTGGATCGTCGACGAGCTCGGCGGGCCCGTCTACGGGTTCCGCTCGATCTTCGATGCCGCCCGCCGCGACGCCATCGAGGCCCCCGGCACGTGGCAGGAGCTGCGCGACCTCCTGCAGCGGCATCTCTACGTCGAGGGCGAGGTGCGGGCGGACGAGCTGAGCGTGCGGGTGCTGACCGACGACGACGAGGTCGAGCTCGCCTACTTCTTCCTCGACGACTCCCTCGTGGCCGACCGCGCGGACCGCCTGGCCTACCTGGTCCACGACGGCTGGCCGCTGCCCGAGACCATCGGCGGGGCGCGGTCCGGCGTGTTCGTCCCGCCGGTTCCGGTCGAGGAGCTCGCCGCCGCCCCGCCCGGGGGAGAGGGCGCCACCTACGCGGTCCTGCTGACGTTCTGCGACAGCGAGAGCATCGGCTGGCTGGTGCCGTGGTCCTTCCCCGGGGTCCGGCTGCCGGAACTCGCGGCGCACCTGCGGGTACTCGAACCCCCGGCGGCCGGCTGGCCGAGGGAGCTGCTGGCGTTGCGTGCGCTGACGGCGTCCGACGACGACGGGATCGGCCCGGCGCTGGACCGCTGTAACCGGTGGCCGGAGGCCGAGCACCCTCTCGTCGGCGACCACCGGTCCGTCCACGACCTCTCCATGCGGGTGCTGGAGACGGCCGAGCTGGAGCGGGGCCGCGATCCGCGGAGCACCCTGCTGCGCGACTCCTCCCATCTGGCCCAGATGTCGATCCACATGAACGACTTCTTCGGCCACCAGCAGTGGTTCCTGTTCGACGACGTGTGGGCCGCCGGCAACGAGGACCTGGCGCGATCCCTGCTGCGCTACGCCCACGGCTGGGACCCGCTCGACGCCGGGTGAGCCCGGCGGTCGGCGCCGGATCCGGGCGGCGCCGGCGAGGCGTTCCCCCTTCGATCCCCTTGACGCGGTCGCCGGCCCCCGGCCCGTCACCCGCCTGATCGGCCGGAGGCGTGACATGGCAAACTCGAGCCGCCCGTTTCCCAACTGCCTTGGATGGTCACGTTGCGTCGTGTCGAACCCGAGATCCGTCTCATCGCCCGCCCCCAGCTGGACTACGACGAGGTCGCCGGCTACCTCGCCGAGGTCGGCGGGGAGAGCTGGTTGGAGCGAGTGGACCGCGGCGAGCTGGACGACGCGCAGAACCTGGCGGAGTTCGCCGGCCGCATCTGCTACCGATCCTGGGAGCCCGGGCTGAACCCGAACGTCACCCGGATCCGTACCGACCAGGAGGAGTACCTGCGCAACATCCTGGCCAGCGCGCACGGTTCGGTGCTGGAGCATCTCAACTTCTCCTTCGCGCTGCACAACGTCAGCAGGGTGGCCACCCACGAGCTGGTCCGGCATCGCGCCGGCGCCGCGGTCTCCCAAGAGTCACTGCGCTTCGTACGCCTTGACGACCTGCCGTTCTGGTTCCCGCGGTGGGCCGAAGGGGACGCCGAGCTGATGGGGCGCGCCACGGCCTTGCTGGAGCAGATGGAGGCGTTCCAGCGCTGGATGGCCGAGCACTTCGACCTGGACCGTGAGGGCGTGCCCTTCGCCGAGAAGAAGGCGAAGACGTCTTTCATGCGTAGATTCGCCCCGGAAGGGCTGGGGACGGGGTTGGTGTGGACGGCCAACGTCCGCACGCTGCGCCATGTCATAGAGAACCGGACGGCGCCGGGGGCGGAGGAGGAGATCCGCCTGATCTTCGGCCGGGTCGGGGAGCTGATGGTCAAGGAGGCTCCCGCCCTGTTCGGCGACTACACCGTTCAGGACGGTGCCTGGATCCCCGGGTGGCGCAAGGTCTGAGGCGCCGCGCTCGCGCCGCCGGGCCGGCCGCGCCGGGGGCACCCACCACCGTGCGACGAGGGGGCGTCGTAGACGGAGGTGGCGTGCGTCGCGGCCGGCCCGGCGGCGCTCCGGTTCGCCCTGGTTTCTGCCTTGTAGACGTATACATGCCATTAGCCGAGCTTTTCGTGGTCGGGGCACGGGTACGCGGCGGGGCAGGGGTGATTCGGGGGGTGCCGTCACGTGGTCGGCATGGGCTGCCGTGGGCAGCCCGTCTTTTCGTGATCACGCGGACTCCGCCGTGCACCCGAGACAGGGACTTCCCATAGACGGGGCATCATGGTCACGAAATACGGGGTTCATTCGGAGGTCGGCAGACTCCATCAGGTGATCGTCCATCGCCCGGATCTGAGCCTGAAACGACTGACGCCTTCGAACAAGGACGACCTGCTCTACGACGACGTGCTGTGGGTCAGCCGCGCGCAGATCGAGCATGACGCGTTCGTCGCGGTGATGCGCGAGCGCGGGATCGAGGTGTTCCACCACCAGGAGTTGCTCGCCCAGGCGCTGGATACCAGCCCCGAGGCCAAGCGGCACGCCGTCGAACGCACGGTCACCCACTTGTCGGTGGGTCCGGTGCTGGTCGATGAGATCCGCAGCGAGCTGGCGAGCTGGGACGGGGAGAAGCTGGCCCGGCACCTGATCGGCGGGCTGACCAAAGACGAGTTCTTCGCCGAGGCCCAGGCGGGCAGGGAAGGGTTCGACGAGCGCTGCCTGGTCGCGGCGATGGGCGACCCGAACGCGTTCATCCTGCCGCCGTTGCCCAACACGCTGTATCAGCGCGACCCGTCGGCATGGCTGTACGGCGGGGTGTCGCTGAACCCGCTGTTCTTCCACGCCAGGCGGCTGGAGACGATCAACCAGAGCCTCGTCTACCACTACCATCCGATGTTCGCCGGGGACGGCTTCGCCTACTGGTATCCGCCGATGGGCGATGACGGCAGCTTCGACGAGGAGGACTTCGGCCAGGCGTCGCTCGAAGGCGGCGACATGATGCCGATCGGCAACGGAGCGGTCGCGATCGGGGTGAGCGAGCGCACCACCACGCGGATGATCGAGCACATCGCGCTGGCGCTGTTCGCCCAGCAGGCCGCCACGCGCGTGATCGCGGTGAACATCCCGCCGCATCGCTCCTACATGCACCTGGACACCGTCTTCACCCTGCTGGACGTCGACAAGGCCACCGGTTACCCGCCGGTGGTGGACAACGCGGCGGTGTACTCGCTGCGCCCCGGCGACAAGGACGGAACCTTGGAGGTCCACCGCGATCCCGGCCTGGCCGCCGCGATCGCCGACGCCCTGGACATCGGCAAGCTGGAGGTGATCCCCACGGGCGGGGACGACTACCAGCGGGCACGGGAGCAGTGGGACAGCGGCAGCAACTTCGTCGCCCTGGAGCCCGGGGTCGTCGTGGGTTACCACAAGAACGAGTTCACCAACCACAAGCTCCGCGACCACGGCGTCGACGTCTTGGAGATCGAAGGGTTCGAACTGGGCAAGGGCCGCGGCGGCGGGCACTGCATGACCTGCCCGATCCTGCGAGACGGCCTGTGACCGTCCGTCGCCTCCGAACGGGAGGAACGCGGTGAGCAGCCACCCCGCGCTGATTTTGTTCCTGGCCCTGTTCGGCCTCTACAGCCCGGTCGCGGCTCTCGCCTCCTACCTGCCGATCGTGCGCCCCTTCGGCGACGCGCAGGTCACGCGACTGTCCCTGGGGCTCGCCCTCAACGTCGCGGTGTTCGTGCTGGCCGCCATCTGGGTCGGCGAACCGCTGCTGAAACTCCTGGGGATCAGCACCGCCGCGCTCACCGCCACCGGAGGCATCGCCCTGGCCTATGCCTCCATTCCCCTCATGCGCGGCAAGGCGGGCGCAGTCGAGGAGCTGGAAAAGCAGCAGCGAGAGGAGCTGGAAGAGCAGCGGCACGCCGTATCGGGCTCCGGCCCCGGCCCCGTGTCGAATCCTGTGCCGGATCCTGTGCCGGTGACCGGGTCAGGACAGTCGGTGCTGTTCACACCGGTGACATTCCCGCTGACCGTAGGCGGGACCACCTTCGCCTTCGGCGTGGCGGCCTCCGCGGAAGCCTCCGGCCTCCAGGACAAGGTGCTGCTGTCGGTCGCCGCGATCGCCTTCGCGATTGTCACCGGCCTGACTCTCTACATGGCCGGCCATGTAGAGCGCCGCATCTCCCTGCAGGGCGCGATGATCCTCGACCGGGTCGCCGGCATCCTGCTGACCGCCATCGCCGTCATCCTGCTGGCCAACGGGTTCACCGACCTGGTCGTCGCACGCCTGAATCGGTGACGGCCAATGAACCGCCCTCCGGGACGCCTCGTGGTGGTGGGGCGCCCGGTGTGACAAGGTCGTCACATGCTCAAGGACAGCCATGTCGCCACCCGGCTCCCGGCCCAGGATCTGGAGCGGGCAAGGGCGTTCTACGCGGACAAGCTCGGTCTCGAACCCGTCGAGGAGCGACCCGGCGGTCTGCTCTACCAATGCGGCAGCGGGCGGTTCGAGCTGTTCGCCTCGACGGGCGCGGCCTCGGGCGACCACACACAGATGGCCTGGGTGGTCGACGACATCGAGGCCGTGGTCGAGCAGTTGCGAAGCCGGGGCGTGGTGTTCGAGGAGGTCGACGTCCCGGGCCTGCGGACGGTCGGCGGCATCGCCCGCGTCGAGGGAAACTACCCGTCGGCCGGTGTCGGCGAGCGGGCCGCCTGGTTCCGGGACAGCGAGGGCAATCTTCTCGGCATCGGCCAGCCCGTGCGCTGAGGGCGCCGTCCCGAGACCGGGCGCTCCACCGGCCGAAGCCGGCGACCGGATCCCGGTCCTTCCTGGAAACCCGCCCCGGAGCGGTGCCTTCGGCGATGGGCGAGCGGGACGGCGCGAGGCCGCGCTCATTCGCAGAGCGCGGCCTCCCTCAAGGCCGGGGCGGTCATCGCGGCGCCCTCCCGCGAAGATCGCCGGTGCAGCGCGGCGCCGACGGCCACGGCGCCGAGAGCCGCCAGGCCCAGCGCGGCACCGGTCCAGGCGACGGACGGGTAACCGAGTCCCGCGCCGAGGGCCAGCCCACCGAGCCACGGAGCCACCGTGATACCGATGTTGAACGCCGAGGTGACCGTGGCGCCGGCCAGCGTCCGGGCCTCTCCGGCGAGGGAGAAGACACGGACGTTCAGCGCGGGGTTGATGGCGAAGCCGAAGCCGCCCAGCAGGAAGACCAGCACCACGACGGCGGCCGCGTTGGTGGTGGCCAAGGCCAGTGCGACGGAGACGATCACGATGCCCGTCACGGCCGCGTAGAGGGTGGCGAAGGGGTGCGCGTCGGCGACCCGGCCGCCGATCGTGATGCCGATCAGGGATCCCACGCCGAACAGCGCCAGTACGGCGGGGACCCAGGCCTCGGGCAGGCCCGTGGTGCCGGTCAGCAGCGCCCCGAGATAGCTGAACGTGACGATCACGGCGCCGAACGCCAGGGAGATCGTGCCGTAGGCGAGCCAGAGCCGGGGATCGGCCATGACCCGCAGCTCCTGCCGCAGGCGGGGCATGGCGTCCTGGGCGGGCCGGCCGCCGGGAACGGTGGCCGGCACACCGATCGCCATGAGGGCGGACAGGGCGGCCACGGCCCAGAAGGCGGCTCGCCAGCTGGAATGCTGACCGATGAACGTGCCGGCGGGGACACCGACGATGGTGGCGACGGTGAGGCCGCCGGTGACGATCGCCAGGGCCTTGCCGCGGGCGTTCGACGGGACCATGCCCACCGCTGCGACGGACGCCACCGCCCAGAACCCCGCGTAGGCGAAGGCCCCGACGACTCTCGTCGTCAGCAGCAGGCCGTAGCTCGACGTCAGCGCGCCGACCACGTGGGTGAGGACGAATACGGCAAGGAAGGCCAGCAGCGCTGTACGGCGCGGCCATCGGAGGGTGACGACCGCGAGCAGGGGAGCGCCCACGACCATCCCGAGGGCGAAGGCGGAGATCAGCAGCCCGGCATCGGGAATGGACACCCCGAGGTCGCCGGCGATCTCGGGCAGCAGCCCGGAGAGCATGAACTCCGAGGTTCCCTGGGCGAAGATCGCCAAGCCGAGGATGTAGACGGCTAGGGGCATGAAACTTCTCCAAGATTGCAGAATATTCAGTTCAGAATTAGAGATGAGACGTCAATGATTCCGGAGGGGGTGTGGCGAGATCGCCCGATGTGTACGGTGACGGCTTGCCGGTGCGACTACACGGCGACCGTAACATATTTAAGAATGATAGGTCTAATATTGAGAATGGGGTAAGCCGCGGGAAGCCTTGACCATCGAGGTCGCGCCCGCGCCTGCCTGCCCGGCTCGGCGGATGTTCGGCCGTGCCGGCGTCATCGGCGTCCACGGCCGCCCCGCCCTATCCGCGGATACGGCGTCCGGAGATCTGTTCGGTCCGCATGAGGATGAAGTGATCCAGATTCCCGGGAGCCCATGCCGTCAGCGGCAACGTCGACAGCCGGACGATCTCCGCCGGGTCGCACACGGCGCGCGCGTGTCCCACGGCGGTGACCGACCAGCCGGTGCGCGCCCGCAGGTCGAAGTCGTCGGCCTCGAACGCCACCACGGCATGGCGGGTGGCGGCGGCGAGCTTGGACTCCCCGCCGGTGCGGATGACGATGTCCTCGCCGTCGAGGCAGAAGACGACCGGCTGTACCGCGGGAAGGGCGCGGTCGGTGAAGACGATCCGCCCGATGGGCGTCGAGGACAGCAGTTCGATGCACTCCTCCCGGGAGAGCACGTCCAGACCGGCTGAATCGACTTTCATACCTTCAAGGTTCACCGGCCGCTCATGTTCGCGATAAGGGTCGAAGGTCCTCTCATTCGGGGCGATCGGCCTCCATCGTCGCCGCCGGGGTCATCGTCCGGGCGTGGTGGCGTGTGCCCGGCCTGGACGGTCCCCGAGTGGCCGAACGATGGGCGAGAACGCCTGCACGTGCGACAATGCCGCGAGGAACCTCACTCACGGGCGTGCCGCGGAGCGTCGGGCCGCGCGTATGACCGCACCGCCGTACGGTGTCGCGCGGAAAGGCCGGGGAAGGAATTGTGGAAGGAGTTCGGGGAAGGAACCGAACGTGCCGGCCGGCGGTCGGTGAGGCCGAAAGTCCCGGTCGGCCACGTCCAAAGACTCTGGCCGTGCCGCGTGCACGTGCTGGACTGTGAAAATGTGTACATCGGCGGCAGGAGGTGGCCCGATGCGCTCCTTTACTCGTTGGGCGATGCGCTGCCTGTATCTTCACCGCTTTGACGGCAACCCGTTGCGCAGACGCTCGGACCGGATCGACACGGTGATCGTGCTGGCGAGCCTGATGATCTTCATCGGCTGCCTGTGGCCGGCGGTCGCGCTCGGACGGCAGGTCTACGCGAACGGCCTCAAGGCCGAGCTCGTCGGTCCGGGACACCGGCAGTCGGTCGTCGCCGAGGTCGTGGACCCGGTGCAGGGCACGGGCTGGCGGCCGCGAACGGTGCGCTGGACGACCCCGCAGGGGAGCCAGCGCACAAGCCAGGTGGTGCTCTCGCCGAGCACGCCCGCAGGTTCCCGCACCGAGGTCTGGATCGACGGGGCCGGCAAACCCACGACGGCCCCGCAACGGCATGTCAAGACGGTCACCGACGCCGCGGTCACCATGATCACGGTGACCGGCGGGGCGGGGGCGGCCCTGCTGCTCTGTCTCGCCGGCGCGCGAGGGCTGCTGAACCGGCACCGCGACGCCGAATGGGAGAGAGCGTGGGCTCTCGCCGACCAGCGGTGGCGCCGGCCGCGGCAGACCTGACGGCGGTGGGAACATCCGGCCGAAGCCGTACGGGGACCGTGCCGTCCGCGCCGGCTCCCCGACACGGTGACGGGGAGCAGGAACGGGCCCGCGGTATGCGGCTCTCCCCGGGGAGAGCCGCGGCGATGGTCGCAGACGAAAGGAGACCGCGATGAAGGCAGCGGTAGGAGACAAGCTGATCGTTGAGGGCACCCGCCACGGCGAGACCCGCCGGGTCGGGGTGATCGTGGAGTTGCGTCACCCGGACGGCTCCCCGCCCTACATGGTGCGGTGGACGGGCGCCGATCAGGTGAGCCTCGTGTTTCCCGGACCGGACGCGCACGTGTTGTCGGAGGGGCACGTACCGGCCGGATAGCGGGCTCGATTCCCGATCACGGCGTCATGCCCGATCACGGCGTCATGCCCGGTCCGGCGTGAGCGTCGTGGCGTCCTCATGCGTCATGCCCGGTCCGGCGTGAGCGTCGCGGTGCCCTCACCGGGTCACGACGAGCTCGGCAGGAGTACGGCGGCGCCCTCGACGCGGCCGGCGGCCAGGTCGCCCAGCGCCTGATCCGCCGCGTCGAAGGGATAGGGCACGGTCGTGACCCGCGGGGGATGGGTCGTGGCGAGCTTCAGGTAGGCCCGGCCGTCGGCGCGGGTGTTGGCGGTGACGCTACGCAGCGTTCGCTCCTGGAACAGGTGGCGCTGGTAGTTCAGCACCGGGATGTCGCTGAGATGGATTCCCGCCACGGCGAGGGTGCCGCCCCGGTCCAGGGCGGCCAGCGCGACGGGCACCAACTCCCCGGCCGGTGCGAACAGGATCGCGGCGTCCAGCGGTTCGGGCGGGCTGTCGGCGGCGTCACCGGCGGAGGCCGCTCCCAGCGCCAAGGACAGTTCGCGGGCCCTGGCCGATCGGGTGAGAACGTGCACGGTCGCGCCCTGGGCGATGGCGACCTGCGCGGTCAGGTGGGCCGAGGCGCCGAAACCGTAGACGCCCAGACGGCCGCCGGCGGGCAGATCACAGCGGAGCAGGGCGCGATAGCCGACGATCCCGGCGCACAGCAGCGGCGCCAGCCGTTCGGCCGGCGCGTCCTCCGGGAGCGGGTAGACGTAGTCCTCGGGAGCGGTGAGATAACGGGCGTAGCCGCCGTCGGCGTCCCAGCCGGTGTAGGTGGACGCCGGGCAGAGATTCTCCGCTCCCCGCAGACAGTAACGGCAGCGCCCGCAGGTCGAGCGGAGCCAGGCCACGCCGACGCGAGTGCCGGACGCGAGCCGTACCGCGTCCGGACCGTGCGCCGCCACCCGCCCCACGACCTCGTGACCGGGCACGGTTCGGGGGCGTCGCGGGAGCAGGTCGCCCTCGGCGAGGTGGAGATCGGTACGGCAGACCGCACATGCCTCGACCTCGACGAGCACCTCGCCCGGGCCCGGCACGGGAACCGGGATCCGGGCGCGCTCCAGCGGCTGGGAGGCGATCGGCCCGGGGCGGGCGACCACCCATGCGTCCATCTCGGCAGGGATCATGAGGCGTGCCGGATCCGGCGGCCGGTGATCTCGACGGGGGAGATCCTGATGTACAGGTCGCGCTCACCGCCCGCCCACGGCTTGACGTCCGGGGCGTCGGCCCCGGTCCGCTCCCGGGCGGAGAGGGCGCCGGTGGGCTCGCCGGCGGACTCGTCAGTGGGCTCGTTGGCAGGTTCGTCGGTGGGGACAAGGCGGGCGCCGCCCCGCAGCAGCACGCTCCAGCCGCCGCGGTCGGCGTCATCGATCCGATCGACCTCGAAGGCGACCTTGAAGTCGACTCCGCGGGTCCCGGTGCGCAGGGCGTCGTCGAGCGGACCGCCGAACGCGGTGCGGAAGATCACCGAACCGTCGTGCAGGACGTAGTTGACCGGAAGGATCGCCGGCCCGCCGAGGTCGTTGAAGGCGATCCGGCCGACGCCGCCGGGGGCGATCAACCGCAGGCACTCGTCCGGCTCCAGCTTCTCCAGCCAGGCGTGGGCCGCGGCGTCCCCGCGGCCGGGAGGAGAACCGGCGGTTCGGCCGAGCAGATCATCGGTGCTGGTCTCCAGGGCGACGGCCAGACGATGGACGGTCTCGGACGCCGGCGACGCGGCGCTTTCCTCCAGGTAGGCGAGGTATCCGGCGTCGATCCTGGCTCGACTGGCCAGCTGCTCGCGGCTCAGCCCCAGCTCCTTACGCCGCCATGCCACTCGGCGTCCCAGGTCGCCGGGGGCCGTCATGTGTCCGGTCATCGAAGTCTCCCAACGAGAGAAGAACATGATCATGAAATATGGTCTCCGCCGCGGCGCCGGCGCCCGGTGACCCACCGGCGTCCTCATCTCCCGGTCTGCCCCGCCGGAGTTCTCCCACGTCTGCATCCCACTACGGAGTGGACCTGTGAGACAGCGGCCGGAAGTCCCCGATGGCAGGGTCTTTCGTCCGGTACGGCCGGCGGACGAGGCGGCCGGGTGACGCTCATCCTCCCCGCACACCGTTCAGGAGCCAGCGGCGGATCACCGCGCACGCGAGCGGAAGCGGTACGGTGCCCGCGCCGAGACCCACGTCGACGAGCAGGTCGAACACCTCCTTGCGCCGGGCGGCGGTGTCGATCGCGGCGTCGATGAAGCCGGGGGACTGGGCGGCGCGGGCCAGCACGTCGGTGGTACGCAGGTGCCGTCCCAGGGCCTTTCTCAGCCCGCGCCGGTAGGCGGCCAGCGGGTCGCCGGGCGCCTGGACGGCCGCTTCCCCGGCGAGCCGGCCGGACACCAGCGCGTAGTAGATCCCCTCGCCCGTGAGCGGATTGATGAGGCTGGCGGCGTCACCGGCGAGCATCACCCGGCCCGCGCCGGGTACCGGCCGGCCGGGGGACAGGGGCAGGTGGTGGGCGCGCAGGTCGCGGGTGGGCCGGCCGGGCAGCAATTCGGCGAGCCGGCCGTGGAGCACCTCGCGGCCGGGCAGGCCGGTGGCGTGCAGCCGGGGCAGCAGCATCCCGAAACCGACGTTGGCGCTGCCGTCACCGATCGGGAACGACCACACGTAGGCGGGCCACCCCTCCTTCTGCATGGCGATGAACTGGACGTCGTCGTCGGCGGGCACGTCGGCGTAGCCGCGCACGGCGATCGCGGTGTGCCTGCCGGTGGTCGCCGGGACGCCGAGGAGACGCCGCACGGTCGAGTTGGCCCCGTCGGCGGCGACGACGGCCCGAGCGGTGACGGTTCCGTCGACGACGACATGGCCGCCGTGAGCGGCGAGCGAGCGGACGCGGTGGCGGCGGACCTCGACGCCGCGGGCTCGGGCGGCGTCGACGAGCCGGGCGTCGAAGACCGTGCGGGGCACGACGTGGTTGGGCCGGGCGACGGTGGCGCAGACGAGCACCCCACCGGGGGAGAGCACCGACAGGCGCCGCGTCGGCCGGTAGTCGGCCACGAGGTCGGGGACGCCGAGCAGGGCGAGCTCGTCGCGGCCGTGGGCGGCGATGCCGTCACCGCAGGCCTTGTCGCGGGGGAAGTCCGCCCTGTCGAGCAGGAGCACCCGCGCGTGCGGCCGTAGCTGCTTGGCGCGCAGAGCCGCCGCGGAGCCCGCGGGGCCGCCCCCGACGATCACCAGATCCCACACGTCGTCCATGCCGGAGCCTCTCCCACGGTATGTCCCGATGAAACCGTCCCGCGGCCCCGTCCGTCCGCCGCGGTCCCGTCCGGCCGGCCGGACGGGACCCGGGACCGGGCGCCGGCCGCAGACGGTTACCTGCGGCAATGCCCCGCCGCACGGCCGGTGACACCGATTCGGGGAAGGGCGTCTCCCTCCCCGGCCTCGCCGGGCGCGGGGCCGGGGATTCAGCGCTTCATCGGGTTCCGGGCCTCGCCGGGCGCGGGCCGGGGATTCAACGGCTCATCGGTGCGCGCGGAGTGCCGCGATGAGCCACTCGAACGCCGCGGCGCCGGGGGAGAACGGCGGCAGGCCGTTGACGACGCCCATCAGCTGCCAGTAGCGCTCCACCCGCCGGTCGGTGAACGTCTCCAGCTCGCCGGCCAGCCGGACGCGCTCATCGACGGGCGTCCGGGCATCGATGATCCGGCCCAGAGCGGCCTGACCTTCGGCGGAGTCCGGGGTGATCCCCGCGGCCACCGCGTCGCCGCCGTGCTCAAGCACCGCCTCGTGGTCGTACGGCCTCGGCTGGTCGACGGGCTCTGCCCCCGCCACCGCCATCTGGCGTACCCGCTGCCGGAACGCCTCGTCGGCGACGAGTTCGGCGAGTTCCACCCAGGCGTCCACCTGGTCGGCGGTGGGGTCCTGCGGAAGTTCGGCCGGCATCAGCCGCATCTTCCGCGCGATGTGGGCTCCCGGCGCGTCCGGATCGAGGCCGGCGAAAGTGTGGTCGACGAAGTCGTCGATGATGTGCTGACGCTCCTGTGCGGACAGTTGAGCCAGTTTGTGCATGAGTCTCATCTCCTCGGTCGTGCTTGCCCGTCGAGCGACCGACCGCAGCACCGCGCGCCGCAGTTGCAGGACGCGGATCTCCGCGTCCAGGGCTTCCGCATGGGCTCGGGCGACGTCGGCGACGGTGTCCTGCCGGTCGAGGACCCGCCGGACCGTCTCGAGGTTCAGCCCCAGCTCGCGCAGCGTCCTGATCAGGTCCAGGCGGGCCACCGCCGCGACGTCGTAGAGCCGGTAACCACCGGCCGAGCGACGTGCAGGGAGGATGATCTCCTCATCAGACCAGAAGCGGATGGTACGTACCGGCAGACCGGTACGGCGGGAGAGCTGTCCGATGGTGAACAGCTCGGTGCGGTCGTTCACGAGATCAACCTCAACCTTCCAGCCGCTGGAGACTCAAGGGCATTTTCGCGTGTGATCGCCGTTCATCGATGAAACGTCCGCCGCCACGTCGTTACGTGATCGTTACGACGGGCGGCCACCGTAATGCGGCTTTCGGTTGTCTCACATATGGAACGCGCCAGGGCGGAAACCGGCGCGAAAGTCATATATGAGGAGCAGACCGTGAACACGCTCAAGCGGACGGCTCACGCCTCGCTTGCCCTCGTCGCCCTTGCCGCCGCGGCGGCCTGCTCGACGGAAAGCGGTCCCGCCGCGCAGCCCGCGCCTGTCAGGGGCACAGTCAAGACGGAGACCAGGTCCCCGGCCGGTGGCGCCGCCATCAAGGTCAAACTGCGCAAGCCACAGCTCGGCATCGCCGACATCACCCCGATGGGCGAGGACGTCGAAACGGTGGGCGTCGGCCTGCCGATCATCGTCACCTTCGACAAACCCGTCACCGACCGGGCGGCGGCCGAGACGGTGCTGCAGGTCCAGGCCGACCGGCCGGTCGAGGGCGCCTGGCGCTGGGTCTCCGACCGTAAGGTCGTCTACCGCACCAAGACCTACTGGCGTCCGCACCAGAAGGTCACCCTCACCGCACGTCTCAGCCAGATCCCCGGCAACGAGGCGGCCAAGGACGTCACCCGCCGCTTCGCGATCGGCGCGGCCAACATCGCCGTGGTCAACACCGGCAAGCACGTGATGAAGGTCTACCGCGACGCCAAGCTCGCCAAGACCATCCCGATCAGTGCGGGCCGCGGTGGCCTGGTCCGCAACGGGGTGGACGTCTACCTCACCACCAGCGGTGTCCATCTGGCGATGGGCAAGAAGGCGGTGGAGACCATGACCTCGTCCTGGCTGGGCGTCACCGACCCCAAGGACCCGCGTTACTACAAGGAGGAGATCCCCTGGGCGGTGCGGATCTCCGACAGCGGCGAGTACGTTCACCAGAGCGGGGGCTACTACCAGTTCCTCGGCAGGTCCAACCAGAGCCACGGCTGCGTGCGCGCCACGCCCGCCGGGGCCAAATGGTTCTACGGCATCGCTCAGCGCGGCGACGTCGTGAAGATCGCCGGCACGAAGCGGAAGCTCGACTGGCGCAACGGCTGGGGCTTCTGGCAGCTCAGCTGGACCCAGTGGAAGCAGGGCAGCGCCCTGCCGGCCACGGGCACCAGGCAGAACACCGACCAGAACACCGACCAGAACACCGAGCAGGGCGGACAGCAGGGCTGAGCCCTCGCCCGGCGTATCCGGGGAGGGGGCCGCGCTCTGGTCGCCTGTTCGGTGTTCAGGTCGGCGTTCAGACCGGTGAGCGGGTGCCGGAAGCGTCGCGGGGGCCGGGGCGCCGGGCCTCCGCCCCCGGCGGCCGGTCCGTAGCCGGACGGGGCCGATCGACGGACACCGCGGCGTCCGCTCGGAGTTCGGCCAGGCGGGCGCGTGCGCCGGCCAGCGCGGCGAGCACGTCCGGGTCGCCCGGGGCCTCGGCCGCCAGGTCCTCATAGAGTTCGATCTCGCGGTGGCACAGGCCGGCCTCCAGTTCCCGGCGCTCCCGGCCCTCGGTGGACGGATCGCCGGCGCCCGGGGCGAGCAGGGAGACGGCCTGGGCGATCAGCGCGGAGCGTTCGGCGATGCTCATCGGCCGCAGGCCGGCGGCGATCGGCTGGTCGCCGGGTTCGCCGTCATCGAGTTCGGCGGCGCGGGGCTCGCCGTGGGCGGTCGTCCAGGTGCTCAACCGGGTGATGAGCCGGGCGAGGTCGTCGGCGGTGGTCAGTATCTCGCCGGCCCGCTCAGGTCGCAGCCAGGCGTGCAGGCCCGCAGCTGGAAGTCCTTGGCGGCGGTGGCGTAGCGCTCGTGGGCGGCCTGGCGGCTGACCCCGTCCAGCGCGACGCCGATGCGCTCCCAGCCGGTGCCTTTGATCCGTTCGTAGACCACGGCGAACTCCAGCAGCCGGTGGGCCGTCTCGACCAGGCGGGCGGCGTCCCTGACGAACTCGCCGTCGGCGGCGTGGCCGTCGGATGTGGTGGGAACCAGGTCGCGGGCGGCGTCGGCCAGTTCGCAGGCCTGACCCGACAGGGCCAGGCGGGCGATGCTCGCCTGGGAGTAGGCCGCCGACCGGTAGCCGCTCGGCCGCTCGTGGCGGTCACGCGGTTCCCCGGCCGACGGAGGAATCGGGGCGGTGTCATTCATAAGCCGAGAGAAACCGGCGCCGGGACGCGTGTCAAGGTTTTCTTGACACGCGTCCCGGCGCGAGCGACCACGGCCCGCGCCGGCGTCGTCATGACCGCGGGTAAGGCGAACGGCGGTTTCCCGGCACCGCCCGCCGTGACGGTGCCGCCCGGTGCCGCCCGCCGTCGATGACGCCTGCACCGCCGTGCGGGGGTGGACCGGTCTATTGCGGGACGTCGGGGCCGTCCCAGGCGAGGGCCTGCAGCGGCGGGTCGAGGGGAGCGCCGGTCATCCGGTTGGCGAAGGTCGAGATCGTGTAGGTGCCGATGCCGAGGACGACTTCGAGAGCGTTCTGGGGGGTGTAGCCGGCGTCGAGGAACGCCTGCATCTGTCCGTCGTCGACCGCGCCGCGGCGGTCCATGACGGCGAGGGTGAACACCCGCAACGCCTCAAGCCGCTCCTCCTTCAGCGGCGCTTGGGCGCGTAGCCCCTCGATGAGTTCGGGCAGGGCCTCCTGCCGGATCAGCGCGGCGGTGTGCATGGCCACGCAGAGGTGGCACTCGTTGCGGGTGGCGATCGTCAGAACGATGACCTCGCGCTCAAGGGGGGTGAGAGTGGTCTGTTCGAAGGCGAGGTTGGCCGTCAGGAATCCTTTGAGTGTCTGCGGGGAGGTGGCCATCAGGCCGACCGCCGCGGGGAGGTGGCCGAGCTTCTTCGTGACGCCTTCGATGGTGGGACGGGCGGCGGCCGGTGCGCTCTCGGCGGTGTGGATGACGAAGACGTCCTGCAACGGTGGAACCTTTCTGGAAGGGGTGATGGCCCCACGCCGCGGTAAAACCGACAACGTGGTTGCCCAAATAATAAACATGGTTGTCTAGTTTGGCAACCGCCGAGGGGCGTTCCGGTTCCGGAGACCGGGCTCCGTGCCGCCTTCGCCGCTACAGCGCGTTCAGCGCCGAGACGAGCTGCGCCTCCTCGCGGTCGAAGTGCGCCCTCGGCTCGGCCGCCGTACGCCGCGGCTCGGCCGCCGTACGCCGCGGCTCGGCGAGGACCTCGTCCGCGCCGGTCACGTGGCGCGCCGCTGTGGCCGTACGGCATAGCACCTGCTCAGGGCCGTTTCGTTACACTGGAACCAGCTGTAACGCGCTCGCGCGTGAGGCGCCGTGTCGCGGTGAGGAGCCGAAGGAGGGTGTCACATGGACAAGCGCGTGGAACGGGTCGGTGACGTTCTGCACGAGGCGGCCGAGACGCATCACCGGGTCTACCGGATCGTCGACGGCGCCGACGACGACTGGGCGTCGTGGTACGCCGACTGGCTGATCAACCTTTCGGAGCTGCCGAACCTGCTGGAGACCACGCCGGTGCGCAGCGAGCTCGTCTGCGAACTGGTGGGGCTGCACCGGGAGTACACCGCGAAGACGCCGGCCGAACCCTGGGAGTCCTTCTACGCCCAGCGCCTGCTCGCCGCCTTCGGCCCGGACGGCGGCCGGTCCGCGTAGCCGACCGGCCGGTGTCCGTGACCGCGCCTCGCCCCCGCCTCAGTCGGCCGGGCGCACCGCCGGAACGATTCCCTCGATCTCCACCAGGAGGTCGTCCCGGCATATGTCCACGTTGACGTAGGCCACTTCGGCGTGTTCGGAGAGGGCGCCGGAACAGATCTGCCGTACGAGCGTGACGTCCACACCGTGTTTGACGTACACCTTCACGGAGTCCAGGTCTTTGAGCGACAGATCCGCGTCTATGCCGTACTGTGCGAGATTTTCCTGGCCGATGAGCACGGAGATATTCTCAAGTGTCGTGATGCACTGCCTCTCGACGTCGCCTCCGTGAACGGTCTCGGACCCGATTATGCTGGCTGTTCCGGAAACGAACAGATGGTCGGATCGATGAGGCCGCCCCGGTGAAAGGTAGGTCGCCCGGGCGAAACTGGGCGCTTTGATTCCGTATTTCGGAGGATAACGGTAGGCGGGAACCTGGCGAGGGTTCTCGATGTTCGTCACCTCTGCCGAGCGGCTCGCGATGAAGTAGAACGCTATCCCGCCGCCGTGATTTCCCACGCAGGTGGCGGCCGGTATGAGGTTCTCCGAGACGGCGCGCCGTTCGAACGCCTGCGCCCGGCCCCGGCAGAACTGGGTGTACACATTGTGGCCGAGACCGTCGGTGTCGTTGATCTGTTCGACCATGTTCCACATGCGGACGACATTCGGATAATCGAGCAGGTCGATGAGTTCGAACGCCGCCAGATAGGTGGCCTCTGTCGCCGTGACGTAGTCCGGGTCCTCCTGAATCCGTCCGCAGCAGAACAGGTATTCCCCGTCATATGAGTATGCAAGTCCCTTGTGCCGGCCGTTCGTGACGTCCGCGGTCGTCCGCCACACTTCTGCGAATGCCTCGCCCGTTTCTCCGGACATCGGCACCGCCAGGTGGGGGTAACCGTCCCGGATGAGCGGACCGCCGACACGGTTCGAGTATTCGATAACTCCCAATACGTTACCGTCCGGCCTGACCTCGGCGGCAGCGTCGTCGAAACTGCAGTCGAGGCCGGCCAGAGAAGTCGTACTGTTCATTATTGTCCTGTCCATCGGAGATAGGGCACAACCAAGCATGGTCGTCCCGGCCCCTGCGGCTCATCTTCCGTATTGCGCCATGATCGCCGGCTTCACCGTACAGAGCTTTTTCGAAGAAGACGGCCCGCCGCGGCGCCTGGAATCCTCGGTGAGGCGGGGCCGTGTTTCGTCGTTGCCGTTGCGGAAGTCGGGGAAGAGGCACCGTATTTATATCCGCTCTCACTTCTGCTCCGTCCAGGATCGTGAGCGACGCTCTCCCAGGAAGCCCCTCTGACCCGAAGGTCTCAGTGATGACGCAGCAAATCGTTGAGCGTTACGGTGATGGCGTTTTCAATCACGCCGTCCTGACCGAGGACGAGCGCCTGAGCGCGCTGACGCAGGAGTTGGATCCGGCGTCGTTCGGACGGCTGGGTTCCCTGCCTTTCCGGTCCGACTGGCGCTGTCTGGAACTCGGGGCCGGCACCGGCACCGTGGCGCGCTGGCTCGCCGACCGCTGCCCCCAGGGCAGCGTGATCGCCACCGATCTCGACCTGCAACTCGTCCAAAGCCGGCATGAGGAGCAGGCCAACCTGTCGTGGCTGCACCACGACCTGACGCGTGACGATTTCCCGCCCGGATCATTCGACCTCATTCACGCCCGCTACCTTTTCTGTCACCTGCGCAGCCGCGAGCACGACCTCTCCCGGGTTCTCGGCTGGCTGGCCCCCGGCGGCTGGCTGCTGCTGGAGGAGCCGGCCAGTTTCCCCATCGAGTCCTCCCTGCACGATGCCTACCGCCAGACCAGCATGGGGGTCTTCACGACCCTGGCCGAGCGCATCGGCACCGACTGCCGCTGGCCCCGTACCCTGCACGAGCACCTGAACCGGGCGGGGTTCACCGAGGTCGAGGTGGACGTCACCTACTCGGTCGTCGGCGGAGGCCGGCCGATGAGCCGCTTCTGGGAGCTGACCGTCGACCAGCTCGCCCCCGATCTGCGTGAGGTCGAGGGCATCACCTCCCCGATGATCACCGAGACCCTGGCCCGGCTGCGCGATCCGGAATTTCGCGACCTCGGCATGGCCACGATCGCCGCCTGGGGCCGCCGGCCCGGCAGCACCGCGTAGGAGCATGTAGGAGCGCGTGCGAACCGCCGAGCACGGGCGTTCCCATCTTCCTCTCCGGGTTTCCCGACACCGCGCCCCGGCGGGAAGAGACGTCAGCCGCGCAGGTAGGCCAGGACGGCGAGGACGCGGCGGTGGCCGTCGGCGGCGGGTGGCAGGTCGAGTTTGGTGAAGATGCTCGCGATGTGCTTGGCGACCGCCGCGTCGGTGACGAAGAGCTCACGCGCGATCGAGGAGTTGGACCGGCCCTCCGCGATGAGCGCCAGCACCTCGCGCTCCCGGGGAGTGAGCCGTTCCAACGGGTCGCGACGTCGGCTGAGCAGCTGGAGCACCACCTCGGGGTCGACGACCATGCCGCCCCCGGCGACCCGCGTGAGCGCCTCGACGAACTCGACGACGTCCCCGACCCGGTCCTTGAGCAGGTATCCGATGCCCACGCCGCGACCCGAGTCCAGCAACTCGGTGGCGTAGGTCTGCTCCACGTACTGGCTGAGCACGAGTATGGCGAGGCCGGGATGTTCCTTGCGCAGAGTTAGCGCGGCACGCAGTCCCTCGTCGGTGAAATCGGGTGGCATCCGCACATCGGTCACCACGATGTCGGGCAGATGCTCTTCCACCGCGGTGACGAGGGCGACGGCGTCGCTCACAGCGGCGACGACCGTGTGCCCGAACCGTTCGATCACGCCGACGAGCCCTTCCCGGAAGAGGGCGGCGTCCTCGGCGACCACTACGCGCACGGGATCTCCACTCGCATCAACGTCGGCCCGCCTGCCGGGCTGGACAGCGACATTCTGCCGTCCACCACGGCGAGCCGATCGGCCAGCCCGGTCAGGCCCGTGCCCTTCGACGGATCGGCGCCGCCCGCGCCGTCGTCGCGGATTTCCAGCAGTAGCATCCGGCCGGTGACCTGGCCGCGCACCAGAGCCCGGCTGGCCCGGCTGTGCTTGGCGATGTTCGCCAGGGCCTCGGAGACGACGTAGAAGGCGGCCACTTCCACAGCCATGGGCAATCGGTCGTCCAGTGGGATGTCGATGTCAACGGGGATCGGAGAACGGCTCGCGACGTCGCGCACGGCCGCGGGCAGGCCTCGGTCGGTGAGCACCTGCGGGTGCATGCCGCGAATCAGCTCCCGCAGTTTGGCCATCGCCCGCTTGGCCTCCTGATGAGCCTGCGCCAGTTGCTCGCCGAGAGGAGAGCCGGGCGGCAGGTCAAGCCTGGCCAGCCCCAGTTTCATGGACAGGGCGGCGAGCCGTTGCTGGGCCCCGTCGTGCAGGTCTCGCTCGATCCTGCGCCGTTCCATCTCGAAGGCGTCCACGAGCCTGGCCCGCGATCGCAGGACCTCGTTCAGCTCCGTCTCGCGCGAGGTGAGCAGGCCCCTGGCCATCGCCCCCCGCGCGCCGGCCCAGGCGGTGAAGGTGTAGACGGCCGCCGGGAGCAGCAGCACGCCCGCCATGGAGACGACCAGCGTCTGGGCGAGTGTCAGTTCGCCTTCCGGCGCCAGGGGCTGGACGAGGGGCGACAGGATCAACAGGACGGGACCGCCTACGGTGAAGCCGACCATCACCAGGTCGATCCACCACAGCGCCAGGAGCGAGACGAGGGCCAGGCCGATTCCGCGCCACCGTCCGCCGGGCGTCTTGGGCACCGCGACGGTGTCCACCAGGCGCAACCTCCGCCGCTCGAACCCGGCCACCGGCGCAAGCACCGCGACCACGGCCGCCAGCCCGGCGACCACCCGGCCCGGCACCGATTCCAGGAGGGAGACGGCCATGGCGGTCAGCCCGAGGAGAGCGCCGGGCAGGGCGCTCGACACCAGGTACGCCAGCGACCTCCACGGCCAGCGTGACCGCAGAAAGGCCGGCGGGCGCAGGGAGAGGGCCTCCAGCGCCGTCCGCTTGTTCACCTATGAGACGGTATCGGCCCCCGGCTTTCCCTCGGACCCGTGATCCCGTGATGGCGGTCAGTGGCCGATGGGACGAGTTCGCCCGGAGAGGACCCCGTCATGCTCGGTCATGCTGCTCCCTCGTGACGGCGGGGATGATCCGGTAGTCGCGCTGGAAGACGAGATTGTGCAGGTCCGCGGTGGCGATGGCGCGCAGGGTGGGAAGTTCGGCCGCGGCCTGTTCGGGGGTGAAGACGTTGAGCGGCCATTCGCCCACGGTGCCGCCCTGCAGGTGCGGGTGGTGGAAGCCGGCCCCGTAGAAGGCCCGGATGACGATGGGGGCGACGGCGGCGGCGCGCTGCTCGGGCCAGGACAGCGCCCAGAGGGCGTCCACTCCGCCGTCGGGTGAACGCCGCGGCCCGGTGGCCTCGATCTCACCGGTGCCGAGCAGCAGATGGGTGTCGATCTCCTCCAGGGCCTGTCGGGCGTAGGGGGCCAGGAGCGTCGCGGCTTGGGCGAAGATGCGCTCCTTGTCCCCACGAGAGACGGCGTCGCCGTGGGTTCCGTCGCGCAGGTCGGTGAAGTGGCGCAGCAGCGCCGCCGTGTGCTCCGGCGCGGTGGGCGTGTTCATGAGGTACTCCGGGAGTAGGTGGCGCCCAGCCAGTGACGCAGGGCGGGATCGGTGAGAAAGGTGCCGTGCTGCATGCCGTCGAACTCCCGTAGTTCGACGGCGTTCCCGGCGGCTCGTAGCCGCCGGGCGTAGCCGCGAACGTCGTCGGCGACCGGGTCGGCGGAGCCGACGGCGAGGATCGCGGGAGCCAGGCCGGTGAGGTCCTCAGCCTCGTCAGGAGTGCTGTAGAGGGCGGTGCCGTCGGTCGCCGACGGACGTTCGGTGTCTCCACGGTAGGCCCGCCAGGCCGCCATCAGCCTGGCGCGGCTGGGAAACGCCTCGGGGCGGAGACCGTAAGAGGCGGCCCGGCACCACGGGTCGAGCGGAGGGTAGGCCAGGATCTGCGCGGCGAGCGGTTGCCGCCGGTCGCGCCAGGACAGGGCGGCGCACGCGGCGATCGTGCCGCCGGCGCTGTCCCCGCCCACGGCGATCGGTCCGTCGGCCTGGTCCTGAGCCCAGGTCATGGCGGTGAGGACGTCGAGGAGGGCGGCCGGGTGGGGGTGCTCGGGGGCCAGCCGGTAGTCGACGCTGACCACGGTGGCCGCGGCGGCCCGCGCCAGATCGGCGCAGGCCGGATGCCAGCCGTCGACCGACCCCGCCGACCAGCTGCCGCCGTGCGCCCACACCAGCCACCCGCGTGGGGCCGGTCCGCCGCGGAAGACCCGTACGCGCACCTCGTGGTCGGAGCCGGGCAAGGCGATCGATTCCCATCGGACGGTGCCGAGGTCGCGGGCGGTCGGCGTGGGCATGGTGTTATTCCTCATCTCGTTCCTCTGGAAGTTCGGAGGCGTTCGCCGGCGGTCCGGGCGTGATGGCGGACGAGCCGGGCCGCGCGGTGGCCGATGGGATCGGATCAAGAGTGGGCATCGGGTTCCTCTCGCAAGTCACAACTAACGGTGCTTTGGTTCCGTTAAGATAAGATGACGGTAGCAGAAAGAGGCAAGTTAATGGAACTGGAGAACCGTTATGGCCGCTGATGGTGCGGAGCCCGGGACGACCCGACCCGGCGGGCGCACGGCCCGAGTGCGCGCGGCAGTGCTCCAGGCCGCGGGGGACGCACTGGTGGAGAAGGGGTTCGCCGCCCTGGACCTCGCCGACGTCGCGCGGCGCGCGGACGTCGGAAAGACGACGGTCTATCGCCGCTGGGGGACCACGGCCGCCCTGGTGGCAGATCTACTGATCGACATGGCGGAGCAGTCCTTGCCACGCACGGAGACCGGCTCGCTGCTCGGCGACCTGCAGGCCAACGCCCGCCTGGTGCGGCGCACGCTGACCGACCCCCGCCAGGGGAAGCTGTTCAAGGCGATGATCACAGCCGCCACCTGCGACGAGCGGACGGCCGCCGCGCTGCACCGCTTCTATGAGACCCGCATCGGGGAATGGGCTCCCTGTGTCGAGCAGGCCGTCCAGCGCGGTGAACTCCCTGCGGGAACGGACGCGCACGAGGTGATCCGCGCGGTTTCGGCTCCGCTCTACTACCGACTGCTGGCCAGCGGCGACCCTCTGGACGAGGCGGCCGCAGACCGGGCCGCGGCGGCCGCCGCGGCAGCCGCCCGGGCCGGTGCTTACGCGAGCCGATCCGAGGCGCCGGCGTGAGTCTCCGCCGTCCCCGCCACCGGTCGGAGGCCCGCCACTGATCTCCCGCGGGCCGAACGTGATCCCGTACCGGAGGTCCGGCTCCCCTCCGGTCGGGGTGAAGCCGGATCCCGGGCTCACGCTCGACGGCGCGGCAGCCGTACGGTGAGGAGCCTGGCGCGGGGGGCGACCCGACCGGCGAGCGCGAAGAGCGCCTCGGTGCGGGAACGGTCCGCGTCGAGATGGGTGAACAGGTTGACCCCGAGATAGAAGGTGATGGACGCGTAGGCCAGGTCGCGCGGCGGCATGAGCTTGGCCAGCGGAGATCCGCCGATGACTCGCTCAAGTGTCTGCTCGATGAAGGCGATCCACGGCTCGGCTCTCTTGACGATCTCCTCGCGTAGCTCGGGGCGGGCGATGCTGGCGCCGACCAGTTCGGAGAAGAGCGTGATGTGGCCGCCTTCGAGGTCGGCGCGGTAGATCCCGGTCGCCACCTCCACCAGTTCCTCGAGCGTGCGCGCCTCGTCCACGGCCGCCTGGTAGGCCGTCATCCGCTGCTCCGACGAGCGGTCGAGTGCGGCGAGAAGCAGCGGATCGACGCCGCCGAAGTGGTAGAAGACCAGCGCCGAGTTGACCTCCGCGGCCTTGGCGATGGTGCGGGCGCTGGTCCCGGCATATCCCTCCGAGCGCAACGTGCGTGCCGCCGCCTCGATGAGCCTTTCCCGTGTCTCCGCGCCCGTTTGTTTCGTCATGAGTCCCTCTCTTGCGCCGCCCTGCCTGCTGATCATACGGTTTAATCAACTGATTAAATCGATCGATGAAGGAGGTCCGGTGGAACCGGACGAGACGCACGCGAAACGAGCGGGGCGGGTCCTGGCGGGCGTGCTCGCGGCGCTGTTCGCCGCGATCCTGCTCTACAAGCTGCTGCACGCCGGGCACCTGGAGCAGACGGCGGTGTTCTACGTGGGCCTCCCCGCCGTCATCGCGATCACCGTCGCGCTCACCGTGCGGCCCAGGACGGCCACCGGTCTGATCATGGCCACCATCACGGTCGGACTCGCCCTCGCCGGCCCGTTCCTGGGCGAGGGGATCGTCTGCCTGCTGTTCGCCGCGCCGATCTTCTATCTCGTCGGCCTGGCCATCGGGGTGTCCGTCGACTGGATCCGTGAGCGCCGCCGCGGCATGAACATGAACGTGATCGTCGTGCCGCTGCTGCTGCTCTCGATGGCCGAGGGCGCCACCGGCGCCACCTCCCTTCCGCGCGGGGAGGAGGTGACCGTGACCCGTGCGGCCGGCGCGGTGGACGTCGAGCGGGCACTGGCCGCGCCGCCCGTGTTCGGCGCGTTCGACTCGCCCTTCCTGCGGATGGGCTTTCCCCGGCCCCTGGTGGCACGCGGGGAGGGGCTGGAACTCGGCGCCATCCGTGAGATCACGTTCAACTCGCGCCGGTCTCTCGGCATAGGCGCCGTGGCCGAGCCGCGATCGATGACCCTCAGGGTGAAGGAGCGGTCGCCGGGCCGGGTCGTGTTCCAGGTGGTGCGGGACACCACCTTGGCGCGCTGGCTCGATCTGCGGGAGGCCGAGTTCACCTGGACACGCGCACGGCTGAGCGTCTGCCTGCGCTACCGCAGGACCTTCGATCCCGCCTGGTACTTCGGCCCGCTTCAGCGGTTCGCGGTCGGCCAGGCCGCCGGCTATCTCGCGGGGACGTTCGTCCGATGAGCCCGGCGCTGATCCGTGGTGTGGCGCTGATGGGACCGGCGATCGTCCTGGTGGTGGCGGCGCACGTGCGGCGGCCGGGTGACTCCCGCATCGCCGCCGCCATCCTGGCCACCGCCTGGAATCTGGCGGCCCTTTGCGTGATCAACTCGGTGGCCGCCCGGATGGGCTGGTGGGACTTCCACGCGCGGGGGGCGATCGTCGCAGGTGTACCGGCCGACCTGATGCTCGGCTGGGCGCTGCTGTGGGGGGCGGGCCCCGCGCTGGCCGCTCCACGCGTGCCGGTGCCGCTCAGCGCGGCCCTGCTGGCCTGGCTCGACCTGGCGCTCATGCCGCTGGGCGAGCCCGTGGTGGTGCTCGGCCCGCGATGGTTGACCGGGGAGGCCGCGGCGATCGCCCTCGGCCTGGTTCCCGGGCTGTTGCTGGCCCGCTGGACCGAGGAACGGCGCAGGCTGCCGGCCAGAGCCCTGTTCCAGGTCGCGCTGGCGGGCGGGCTGGGCCTGCTGGCACCGATGATCACGACGGGGGTGTGGCGGCAGCCCGCCTGGGCGCTCGCGCTCGTGGCGCAGGCGCTGGCCGCTCCGACGGTGCTCGGGCTGGCCGCCGTGCGGGAGTTCGCCACCGTGGGCGCAGGCACGCCGCTGCCGTACGATCCGCCGGCGCGGCTGGTGACGGGCGGGCCCTACGCCTACGTGCGCAACCCGATGCAGGTCGCGATGACGGCGGGGTATCTCGTGCTGGCCCTGCTGGATGTGGCCTTCCTCGCGGTGGCCGCCGTCTCCTTCGCCTACGGAGCGGGGCTGGCGGCCTGGCACGAGGGCGAGCAACTCGGGCGGCGTTTCGGCGGCGCGTGGCACGACTACCGGCGTGAAGTGCGGCCCTGGCTGCCGCGGGTACGGCCCGTCATGCCGCCCGCGTCGGTCTACGTGGCCGCGACCTGCGGGCAGTGCAGCCAGGTGGGGGAGTGGATCGCCCGGCGCGCCCCCGTGGCGCTGCGCATGGTCGCCGCCGAGAGCCATCCCCGGGGCCTGCGGCGGATGACCTACGAGCGCGACGACGGTGTTCGCGCCGAAGGGGTGGCCGCGTTCGCGCACGTGCTGACCCACATCCACTTCGGCTGGGCGCTGGCCGGCTGGCTGCTCCTGCTGCCAGGCCTCGGCTGGTTCGCCCAGCTCTGTGTGGACGCCTTCGGCGGCGGGCCGCGGGATCTCCGCCCGGAGGGCGCTCCCGGCCACGGCGCGACCTTCGAGTGATCGCGCGGTCAGCGCGCTCCCGCGCTCTCAGCCGGTCCTCACCGGACTACCGGGCGTCGTACCTGTCGTGATGGCGGAACTCGTTGATGTACTTCTGCCGGCCGAGCGGCGTCAGGTCGAGGTAGTTGTAGGTGCCGACCAGCAGGTCGGGGCCACGTCCGTACGTCGAGTAGGTGTGGAAGACACTGTCACCGTCGCGCAGGAAGACGCTCACCCCGTGCCCGTCGCCCTTCAGGAAGAAGGCCAGGCCCTCCAGGGTGAGCGTGGCCTTGTCCTTGTAGTTGTACTCGACGGGGGCGACGGACTCGTCCATCGTGGCGTTGAAGTCGTAGTTGAAATCGCTCTTGTACGACGAGTACCACGGCAACGTCCAGCCCATGCGCGCCCTGAACCGCTCGATGCCGGCCAGCGGTGCCCGGGAGACGACGGCCAGCGAGGTGTCGCACGAGTGCAGGTGCGACAGGTGGCCGATGTTGTCGACCAGCAGCGAGCAGCTCGAGCAGCCCTCGTCGGTCTCCCAGAGCCACATGAAGTGGTAGACGATGAGCTGGCGGCGTCCCTCGAACAGGTCGAGCAGGCCCGCCTTGCCGTCCGGACCTTCGAAGACGTAGTCCTTGTCCACCTTGACCATGGGGAGGCTGCGGCGTTCCTCGTTGATCACATCCCGCATGCGGGTGAACTCCTTCTCCCTCGCGAGAAGCTCCTTACGGGCGGCCAGCCATTCGTCTCGGGAGACGACCTGCGGAAGACTCATCCTGCTCTCCTTGTTCCCGCGCGTTTTCCCCGCGCGAGGCAGAGCGTCTCGGCGAAACGCTCAGCCGTTTCCCGGAGAGAGGTACGTGTCGCCTGCCACTGACCGTGCGTGACTTTCACAGCCGCGACTCCCTCCAGGAGGTCCGGGACGCGGCCAGGCTAGCAAGCGGCTGCCCGGGCGCCGTTCTTTCAAAATGCGCTGTTTCCTCTTCCTCCGCGAACAGGCGTTCCGGTCACCGAACTGAATTGACCGATCGTGCTAAAATATGGCCATGCGGCCAGAAAGTGAGCCAAGTGGTCAGAAGCAGCGGTCATTCATCGAGCTGGCCCGGCGAGCCCAGATCATCGACTCCGCCATCCAGGTCATCGCCGAGATGGGATTCGCGAAGGCGTCGCTGGCGCTGATCGCCAAGCACGCCGGCATCAGCAAGGGCGTGATCTCCTACCATTTCGCCGGCAAGGACGAGCTGATGGAGGAGGTCGTCAACCACGTCTACTCCGGCATCATCGAGTTCGTCATGGCCAGGATGGAGAAGGAGGAGAGCGCGACGGGCCTGCTGCGCACGCACATCCTTACCATCGCCGAACACATGCGCGACAACAGGGCCCAGCTCAGGGCGCTCGGCGAGATCTTCTACAACCTGCGCCAGCCCGACGGCTCGCCCCGCTTCGGCATCGCCGCCAGCGAGCCGATCTTCGCGGCGCTGGAGGAGATCTACCGTCACGGCCAGGCGAGGGGGGAGTTTCGCGCCTTCGACGTCCGCGTGATGGCGGTGGCCCACTCCGGCTCCATCGACAACATGTTCGCCTACTGGATCGCGCACCCCGGACATGACCTCGACGCCCACGCGCGCGAGCTCGCCGATCTCTTCGAACACGCCACCAGGGCGGAGAAGCCCTCTTAAAAATCTACAATGTAAAGGCGGTCGGTCGCCCCGAACCGGTCCAGCTGTCGGCCTCGGCGATGATGGCGGTGGCGAGTTGCGCGAACCGGGCGGCGATCTGTCGCGGGGGTGACGGCCGATCGTGTTCCAGCCACCAGGCGATGGCCCGAACGAACATGGCGGACAGGATCGTGGGCACCGGCCCGGTGGCCGGGGCGTGGGTGGACGAGGGGGACACGGCGTACGGCGATGGCGTGGTGGGACAATTCGGTGATGATCAGTTCGCGTCAGCTCGAATACGTCCGGGCCGTCGCCCGGGAGTTGCACTTCACCCGGGCGGCCGAGGCGCTGCGGATCGCACAGCCGGCGTTGTCGCAGCAGATCCGCAAGCTGGAACGGCAGTTGGGGGTGGCGTTGTTCGAGCGGAACAACCACCGGGTGGAGATCACCCCGGCCGGGGCGGCGCTGTCGGATCACGCCGAGCGGATTCTGTCCGATCTGGTGGCGGTCGAGGAGGAGATGGCCGGCTGGGGAACCGGTGCCCGAGGCAGGATCCGTCTGGGCAGCGCTCGCGGCCTGACCGTACGGCTTGCCCGCATGCTGACCGAGTTCGGCGAGACCTGTCCGGCGGTCGAGGTGGAACTGCGGGAGATGACCGGTGAAGAGAAGGTGGACGGCCTGCACGCCGGCCGGCTCGACGCGGCGACCGTGGCCATCTCCCCCCACTTGGACGACACCCGCCTGGCGTCCCATCCGCTCGGCGTGGAGCCGCTGGTGCTCATCACCGCGGCCGAGGGGCCGTGGACCGGTGAGCGTCGCGTGCCCGTCGCCGCCCTCGACGGGCTTGATCTGGTCTCCTACCCCGCTGGGGCGGTCGTCTGGGAGATCATTGTGTCGGCCCTGGCGGCGGCCGGGTCCACCCCTCGGTTCCGCTTCGAAACCCGCGACTACACCACGGCTCGGGCCCTGGCCAGCGTCGGTGCGGCAGTCGCCATCGTCCCCCGTTCCATCGCCGAGGAAGCGGGACAACCGGTACGGATCGTCAGGCTCGACCCCGAACCGGTCTGGGCGCCGGCGCTGGTGTGGTCGGCCCTTCGCCGGCCGGGACCGGCGCTGGCCGCGTTCATCGACTTCGTGATCCGGCATCCACCGCTTGTCTCGGCCGATCCGTGATATTTCTGATGTATCGCTGTCAGTCCAGTTATGTTTTGGACATATGGTGTGCCGTTCCCCGATGATCGCCGTATCAGCCATACCGGATACGGGAGCACATGATGAACCGCCGCGACGAGGGCCGCCACGAACAGGAAGGGTCGGTCCAAGGCAGCCTGACCGGGGTGAGGCTGCGCAGGGTGACCTTGACCGATCACGAGACGGTGGTGGCGCAGCGGGGTGACAGCGGTCCGGCCGTGGTGCTGATCCACTCCCTCGGCGTGGACTGGCGCATGTGGAGGCCGGTCATGGACCGGCTCTCGGCCGGCCGGCGAGTGTTCGCCTACGACATCCGCGCGCACGGGTCGGCGGCCGGGGCGCCGGCGCCGTTCACCATGGCCGACACCGCCCGTGACGTGGTGGGCGTGCTCGATGCCCTCGACCTGGAGCGGGTGCATCTCGTCGGGCTGTCCCTGGGGGGAGCGATCGCGCAGGTCGTCGCGGTAAGTCGTCCTGACCGGCTGGAGTCGCTGGCCCTGCTGGCCACCACCGACCGGCCCTTTCCCGACGCCTTCGAGGCCAGGGCCCGTCTGGCCGAGACCGACGGCATGCAGGCACTGGTCACGCCCACGCTGTCTCGATGGTTCACCCCCGGTGCGCTCGCCGACGACGGCTGGGGTGTGCGCTACGCGCGCGAATGCGTCCGCGATTTCGACCCTGCCGACTGGGCCGCCGTCTGGCGGGCTTACAAGAGCCTGGACGTGTACGACCGGCTCGGAGCCTTTCCCGCTCCGGCACTGGTCCTCGCGGGTGAGCTCGACGCGTCCGCCACGCTCGAGTTCCAGTCCGCCCTCGCCGCACGCATCCCCACGGCCGACTTCGAGCAGCTGCCGGGCACGCCCCACATGCAGACCCTCGAACAGCCCGAGCTGGTGGCCGACGCCCTCGACCGGTTCCTTCCCGCCCAGCGGTAACGAGCTCACCGGCATCCCGGTGGACGGTCTCCCTCACCTGCCTCGCGCGGAGCATCCCGATGCTCTGCGTCTGCCTGTCGGCAGGGAAGAGCTCGGTGGGTCCGGGCCGTCGGACCGCAACAATGACACCTGCTTCCCGCCGATCCGGCGGCATCTCGTGGATAAGGCATGGGCGGGGGAGACGGCGGCCTTGGGCGCGTGGCGTTCCGCACGCCGTGCCATGGCACGCAGAAGCCGGCGGGCGTCGTGGAAGTCACCACGCCACGACAGCGCGGTACCCTCGCAGGCCAGGCGGTGGGAGCGACATGATCAACCTCCTCGCGGAATCTGGAAACATCTCACGGCAGGACCTGCCGTCGGCTCACATGGCCGCCCGGACACGGCCGAGCAGGTCGAGCTGGGCGCCGCGGGACCGTTCGACGGCGGCGGCCAGGGCGCGGGTGTCGTCGTCGGCGCCGGCGGTCTGCTCGGAGCGGGAGACCATGGCCGACTGCTGGAGATGCTCACGCAGACGGTCGAGGAAGAGCCGGTCGAACGCGGCGCCGCCGGTCGCTCTCAGGGCCGTCAGGTCGGCGGCGGTGACCATGCCGGGCATGTCGTGTCCAGCGTGCACGTTCGTCGGCGGCAGGCCGGTCCGGGTCAGCATCACGCGGAGCCGTTCGAGCTCGGTCAGGTGATCGTTCCTGGCCCGGGCGGCCAGCCGCCGGACGGCAGGGTCGTGCCCGCGCTCGGCGCCGAGGTCGAGGAGAGGCAGGACCCGCTCGTTCATGGGGATCATCAGCTGGAGCCAGGCCGTGTCGGTGGTGTTGAAGCCACCCGAGGCCGTGGCGGCGGCGCGGACCGGCGATCCGTGACGGTGATCCGGTACGGCTGCCGTGGTATGAGTGACACAGCCGGTCACCAGGCCGATTGTCAGGGTGGACACGACGAGCGGGGTGAACATCCCGCCGGCACGTCTCATGCGGACCTTCCTCGCGTCGGGGACACCCGCCCGGCCCCGGGGGGGCCGTGTCGATCGGGGCCGGGCGGGTGCGGTCAGGGGAGCTCGAAGTTCTCGGTGAGAGCGGCGCCGCGGTGCGGCTTGTACAGGTCGTAACCGCGCGGGTTGCACTGGAGGCCACCGTTGATGCAGTGGGTGACCAGGGCGTCGAGGATGGCGGGGTCGTCCCACGCGTTGAAGAAGTCGTAGTGCCAGGAATAGCCGCGGCCGCTGGCCAGCCGTGCCTGGGACAGGTCGCCGGATGCCGGGAAAGCGATCTTGAACTCGAGCATCGGCACCGGCACCGGATAGGTGGCGGGGCAGTAGCCGTCGGCGGGGTAGGCCATGTGGCCCTTGTGGTCGGCGCTGTCGAGGTGAACCCCGTCCCAGCAGCTTGGCGCCTGGTAGCGGACGTTGACCTGGCTGCCCGCCGGGCAGGACGTCGGGATGTCCCAGCTGTGGGAGATGTCGCCGCACTCGAAGCCCTCGACCGCGCCGGGCGAGTCGCGGAACTGCTCCAGCGTCGCGGTCGGACTGCCCACGACGAACCGTAGCCCCTGCGGGAAGGAACGCACCCGCCAGTATTCGAGGATGCCCGACTTGTAGTAGACGACCTGGTTGCCGGTCGGCTGGATCAGCTGGTCACCCTTGTAGAAGCTCGGGAACCAGTAGGCCGACCTGTCGTGCGGATTGGTGCACGATGTGCCGCCTCCGAGGAGCGACGACGACGTGCTGTCGGCGTTGGTCGTGGTGTTGCCGACGAAGGTGTGCATGTGCGAGGCGCCGGGCAGGCCGGGGAAGACGATCGGGTCGTCGGGCCGGTTCGTCGTCCACGAGCAGTTGGCCTGGAACTCATGGTGCGTCACCTGGTCGGTGAACGTGGGGCTCGGGACCGGGGTGGAGCCGCCGCCCGTGCCGTACACCTTGAACTCCCACAGCGAGTAGCCGTAGCCGCCGGCCCGGGCGGTGCCGTACATGCGGACGTAGCGGCCGTTGCCGGACACATTGAGGGTCTGGCCGCCTCCGCTGCCGGTCGTGGTCGAGTAGAGGTCGGTCCACGACGTGCCGTTGGCGGAGGTCTGGATCTTGAAGGCCTTGGCGTAGGCGCCTTCCCAGTTCAGGATGACCTGGGAGATCGTCGCCGTGGCGCCGAGATCGACCTGGATCCACTGCGGATCGCTGAACGCGCTGGCCCAGCGGGTGCCGCCGTTGCCGTCGAAGGCGGCCCCGGCGCCGTACCCGCTTCCCTCGACGGAGGAGGCCGTCGCGGGCATGCTCTGCGAAAGGAGGGTGTCCGCCGCGGTGGCGGGACTGATGATCGCCAGAGTGGTCGCGACCAGCGCGGCCAGCATGGCGGCGACCAGTCCCAGGCGGAACCGGCCGGGGCTTCGGAGTGGGTGCATGGCCTCTCCTTGGGGTGGGGGGTCACCGTTGGAAACGGCGAATGGGAGAGCGCTCTCCCAGAGAGAGTGACCGGGGATGTCAATGGTTGTCAATACAAAAGGATTCTTAAATTGAAATATCCGGTTCATCCGGTGGAAATGGGATAGCCCCATGCGCCGCGCGCCGATCGAAGATCGCTGGATCCGGCACTCCCTCCCGACACCGCCGGTCGCGGCCGTCGATCCGGCGGGCGGGCACGCGCCCTTCGCCGGCGGTTCCCGGCTGCCTCGTCCGACCTCGCCGGCGGTCCCGGGCCGCCTCGTTCAACTTCGCCGGCGGTCCCAGGGCGCCCTATCCGACGACGGCCTGGGCGATCGTGAGGCCGATGAACACCGCGCCGAGACCGGCGACGATCGATGCGATGACGTTGGCGGCGGCGAAGAAGACCGCACCGGTCTCGGCCAGCCGCAACGTCTCGTACGAAAACGTCGAGTACGTGGTCAGCGCCCCGCACAGCCCGGTGCCCAGCAGCAACTGCGCGTCGGTGCCCACCGCCCCGGCCAGCGCCGCCCCGGCCAGCACGCCCAAAACCAGCGAACCGACCACGTTCGCGGTGAAGGTGCCCCACGGGAAGACCGTGTCGTGGCGGGCCTGCACGGCCCGGTCGGTCAGATAGCGCAACGGCGCGCCGACCGCGCCGCCGAACAGCACCAGCAACCAGTTCACGCCCTCACCTGCCGTCCGCGGTAGTGAACGACCTCGACCTCGTCCAGGACGGCCAGGCCTTCGATGAGGAGGTCGTCCAATCGGGGCAGGAAGGCGCGGATCCGCTCTTCGGCGTCGACGATGACGATCGCCACCGGAAGGTCGTCGGCCATCGACAGCAGCCGGGTGGTGTGCACGACCTGGCCGGCGCCGAAGCCTTCCACGCCGCGAAAGACCGACGCGCCGGCCAGTCCGGCGGCGTGCGCCCGATGCACGATCTCGGTGTACATGGGGCGGTGGTGCCAGGTGTCGGTGTCATCGACGAAGATCGTCAGGCGCAGGGCCCGCCCGGACAGACTCATCGCATCCTCCTCGTCGCCTTGATCGCCGGCAGCCGGCGGGCGGCCCACGCGCCGGCGGCCACCGCGGCCAACGCCGCGGCGGGCGTCGCCACCAGGTAGGCCAGCGCGAGGCCGGCCCGGCCACCGATCACCAGACGCTCGACGTCCACGCAGTAGGTGGAGAAGGTGGTGAACCCGCCCAGCACGCCGGTGGCGAAGAACGGTCGCACCCAGGCCGGCGCCGTCCACACCTCGGTCAAGATCACCATGAAGATCCCGATGACCAGGCAGCCGGAGGCGTTGACGCCCAGCGTGGTCCACGGAAAGGAGCCGGCGGCGGTCGGCCACAGCAGAGCCGCCCCGTAGCGGGCACCCGTGCCGATCGCGCCACCGGCGGCGATCACCGCCAGCACGCCGTAGCGCGTGCGGCGCGGTTCGCGGCGCCGGCGCGCATCGGCGAGATCGACATCGGGGTCGACGGGCTCGGTCACTGCCGCGAACCTCACCTGATCCGGACGCATGCCTCTCCCCACACGTGGCGTGGCCCCGCCGATGCGGGTGCGAGCCGTCACGAGCAGGGACCGCTGGCGGCGGCGGAGCGTCACGGTTCGGTACGGCGAGCCCCACCGCTGCGGCATCCACGCCACCGGCGCGGTGCCCTCACACCTCTCAGCTTAACGGGAGGAGGGCCCGCCGATCGTTCGTCCACGCGGGGGCCGGCCGTACCGGACCAGATCGATCCGTTACGGCGGGGCCCGCCGCCGATTGGGACGACGACGGAGTCCGACTCCGCCGCCCACTCCGCAGTCGGCGTCGAAGTCGCTGTGCTGCGAGGAGTAGCAGGGGACGGTCCAGCCCATGCGCTTCTTGAACGGCTCGATCTCGGCGAGCGGGCCGATGCGACGCTCACCACCGACGCCGGCACCCTCCGGGCCGTGTACGCCGGCCGGCGCTCCCTGCAGGAGGCCGTTCGGTCAGGTGATCTGCGCCTCGACGGCGACGAGCGGGCGGCCGAGCGCATGATCGATCTGCTGCTGGCGGCGGTCGCGCCCACCCCCGTGTGAACGGTCGCGCCGTACGGGTCCTGCGCCTCAGATGTGCTCCATGACGACCACCGCGGTGGTGTCCGGTTCGAGGGCCTCGAAGATGTGCGGCGCGTCGCCGGGATAGGTGATGTAGTCGCCCGGACCGAGCTCGACCGGCTCTGCGACCGGGCCCACCAGCGCCCGGCCGGTGGCGAGCACCACGTGTTCCGTCGTGCCGGGCATGTGTGGTTCGGAGATTCGGGGATCGCCCGGCCGTGCCCCGACGCGGTAGATGTCCCGACGGGCGCTGGGAGGGCAGGAGGCCAGCAGCGTGGCGGTGTGGTCGGCCTGTTCGGAGTGGGTGAGCGGGCCCTCGCCGGCGCGGATCACCCGCACATCCGGCCACGGCGGCTCGACCAGCCGGCTGAACGGCACGCCGAGCGCGACGCCGAGTGCCCACAGGGTCTCCACGCTCGGGTTGCCGCCACCCGACTCCAGCTGGGACAGCGTGGACTTGGCGATGCCCGCCCGCCTCGCCAGCTCGCTCAGAGACAGGCCGGCGCGGTCACGCTCCCGGCGGATCAAGGCCGCGATCAGTGCGATCGGACCGAGGGGCGGCCTCTCGCCCGTGAGCGGTGAACCGTTTCCCATGTGCTCGCTCCAGAGGTCGGCTCGGCCGGCGGGGCGGACGCCGATCAACGTGTTCACGTTAATGGACATGCATTCGCTATGACGAACATCCGGTCGCGACACGCTCGCGATCGTGATCGAGCGCGGGCCGTGGGACGCGCACCTGCCGCGGATCGAAGCGCCGTCAAAGGCAGCGCCGTCAAAGGCGCGGTCCGAGCGCGGGAGTCCGCGTCCTCGCGTGCATCGGGCTGCGATGCCGTGCACGGCCGGAAGGCCGGCGGTGAGGCCGGATGAGAAGGCCGGCGGCTCGCCCACGCCCTCCTGTCCAGCGAGAACCTCCTGCGGACCGACAGATCGCAATTCTTTACGCCATAAGCTATTGTATTGCGAGTCATTACTTTACAGCCTACGGAGATCCTGACGGATCGAAGCTGGAGATGATCTCAATGCTCGAAGCGACATTGCATGACGGAAGCACCATCGATGTGGAGGTCCACGGCGCCGGGCCCGCCTTGCTGCTGCCGGTCAATCCTCGGCCGGTGGAAGGGCCGCAGGCCGACCAGATGCGGAAATGGGGCGCCGACCCGGCCCTGGGCCGCTCCCTCATCGAAGGCCTCGGCGACACGTTCCGGGTGATCGCCTTCGACTACGAGGGACACGTCCTGAGCACCCCCAAACCGGACACGCTCACACCCGCCGCCGTCGCCGGCGACCTGCTCGCCGTGGCCGATGCGGCGGGGGCCGACCGGTTCGCCTATTACGGCTACTCCTGGCTCGCGCTGAGCGGGCTCCAGCTCGCGATCCGGACCGATCGCCTCTCGGCGCTCGTCATGGGCGGCTTCCCGCCGCTCGGCGGGCCGTACGCCGAGATGCTGCGCGTGACCGCGGCGACCCACGAGATGTCCGTCTCGGCGCAGGACGCTCCCCGGATCTCGCAGTCGTCGAGCGAACCCGGTGACTGGTCGTCGGTGGAGGTGACCATGACGAGAGCGCAGACCCAGCAGTTCCTCACGCTGTATCAGGCGTTGCAGGGGTTCGACGACCGAGCCGCCCAGGCGCGTGTCGACTGCCCCCGCCTGTGCTTCGTGGGTTCGGAGGACGAGATCAAGTACGGCGAGCGCTGGGGCGACGTGCACGTGAGCATGGCGGGCCCGATCGTCGACCGGCGCGGGGAGCTCGAAGACCTGGGCTGGGACGTACGGGTTCTGGACGGGCTCGACCACACGGGGGCCATGCAGGCCGCTCATGTCGTGCCGGTGCTGCGTCCGTGGCTCGCCTCGAAGCTGGGAGTCCGCCTCCCGGAATGAGTTCGCGCCGCCTTGGCGGCCCGGTGGAGAGCTTCGGCTCCGTCGGGCCGCCATCGAAGGCGTCCGCGCCGCGCCCTCGGCCGGCGTGACCTCTTCCTGTACGGCGGAGGCGTGGACGGAGCGTTCACGATTCCTGTGCGGCGGAGGCGTGGACGGGGCGTTCACGACACCGGCGTGAGAGCCGGAGGAGTCAGCGTGATCGCGGGGCGTCCACCTGAGCCATCAGGGTCTGGTCGTCCTCGATGTGCCAGTCCTCGGTGATGCGGTCGCCTTCGACGTGCTGGATGTCGATGGCGTTGAACTCCACCTTCTGGCCCTGTCCCCGGCGGCCGTCGAGGGTGCCGGTGAAGTGGCCGCGGAAGACCAGCCGTGCGGTGATCTTGTCGCCGGTCACCAACAGGTCCGACAGCTCGCAGGTCAGATCGGGTACGGCGGCGCGGAAGTTCTTCGAGGCGAAGAGCGGACCGGCCGGACCTTGGGGGCGCCCGGTGGGCAGGGTGTTGTCGCGGAAGTCCCGGCTGATGGCGGCGTCCAGATACGTGCTCCGACCGGTGTTCCAGAAGGTGTAGAGCCGCTGGGCCAGGCGCACGGCGGTACGGGCTCGCCCGGTGCCGATGGAGCGGTCCACGGTGAGCCGCTTGGGCTGGACCAGCCGGGGGGAGCGGTCGACGAGGCTCCAGGCCCACTGGTCATGACTCGCGGACGGGGAACCGCCGGCCTGGGCCGCGGCGGAGGCTCCGACGACCCCCATGGTTGCGGCGGCTCCGATGGCGAGGCAGGCCGCGGCGAGAGCAGGGGGGCGCAGAGATATGGACATGATGCAATACGCCTTTCGCGTTTTGAGGTGGATATCGGGATCAGATCTGGCGCAGGGCTCCGCCGTCGACGGCCCACTCGACGCCGGTGACCTGCGGTCAGCGGCGACACCGTCTCCTTGGTCTGCGAAGAGGGGGTGGGCAGGGATACGCCGTCTGGACGGCTACCCCACCGACTCTGCTCGGCCCCTTTCGATAAGTCCAAGGCTTACTTTTCATGCAAGCAATAACTTTTGTTCATGGCGGTGCCCGTGCAACAGCCGGAACGTGAGCGTTCCCCACCGAGAACGCTCACCTCGCCCGAGGCGCCGGCAGGTCGCTTACCGGTCGGCCCCCGCGGTGTCGGGCGCGGTCCGGCCGAGGGCGCGGGCGTCGTCCGGGAAGTAGTGGCCGGTGGGCGCCGGCAGGTCGGGCGCCGGCAGGTCTGCCGACAGCATCGGCGGGGAGTCCGCGGTGGCCGGATCCGTGGTGGCCGGCTCGGCGGTCCGGCCGTTCTCCGGGGGTGTCGACCGTTCCAGGAAGCGGAGCAGTTCGACGGGGAAGGGCAGCACGAGGGTGGAGTTCTTCTCCGCCGCGACCTCGACGACGGTCTGGAGCAGGCGCAGCTGCAGGGCGGCGGGGTGCGCGGTCATCGTCTCGGCGGCTTGCGCCAGCTTCTTCGAAGCCTGCAGCTCGCCTTCGGCGGTGATGATGCGGGAGCGCCGTTCGCGTTCCGCTTCGGCCTGCCGCGACATGGACCGCTTCATCGACTCCGGCAGGGCCACATCCTTGATCTCGACACGGTCGATGTGCACGCCCCAGCCCACCGCCGGACTGTCGATCATCAGTTCCAGGCCCTGGTTGAGCCGCTCCCGGTTGGACAACAGATCGTCCAGGTCGCTCTTGCCGATGATCGAGCGCAGCGACGCCAGCGCGACCTGGCGAATGGCGGATTCGTAATCCTGGACGTCGACGACCACACGCACCGGGTCGACGACTCGGAAGTAGATCACGGCGTCCACGTGAACCGTCACGTTGTCGCGGGTTATGCCGTCCTGAGCGGGCACGGGCATGGTGACGATCTGCATGTTGACCTTCTGCAGACGGTCGGCGACCGGCACGATCAGGGCGAGGCCGGGCCCGCGGACCCCGGCGCGGACCTGCCCGAACCGGAAGACGACGCCACGCTCGAACTGCTTGACGATCCGAACGCCCGACATGAGCCACATCGCGCCCAGCGCCAGAACCGCGATCAGTGCGGAGAGGCCGGTAGTGATCATTTCATCCTCCCGTGTCCGCCCTCGGCTCCGCCGATCCGACTTTCCCGGCGGCCCGCGGGCCTCTCAGACGGATGACCGGTCCGCCGGTCCCGCTCTTGACGGGAGGGGCCGGCCGATCACAGGGCGACGGGGGCGGGCGCTGTGGTGCGCGGCCCCGTCACAGCGCGGACCGTCACGGCCGCCGATCGCCGGTGTCGTCGCGGTGAGGCCGTGCCTCCCCGATCGACGCGGACGACGCGGCGAGCGCCGGTGCGCTGGTCGGTGATCCCGCCATCGGCCGGATCACCCCGAACGCCGAACCAAACTTTTGTCTCGCCTGTCCGGATATTTCTATCGTAACGCGATATAAAGCGTCCGGCATGTGTCTTGTTCGCCGGGGTCTGAGTGGAGTTGCGGCACGAATATGTCGTATCCCGATACATTCGCGCTGTGACGAAGCAAGAGCCCGACCGGCCACGGCGCCCCGGTGCGGTGGGGTGGGAGGGAGCGGCGTTCGAACCCCTGATGAAGCGGGATTTCGAATCGTTGGCCCGGTTTCGTTTCGGCATTCGCCGTCACCTGCGTTTCAGCGAGGAGACGGTGCGCGGAAACGGCCTGACCCCGCAGCGGGATCACCTGATGCCGGCGCTGAAGGGGTCTCCCGACAGGCAGTGGGCGACCGTGCGAGAGCCGGCCGATCGGCTTCAGTCGCGCCGCCACAGCGTGGCCGAACCGGTCGACCGGGCGCAGGAGCAGGGACTCGTTGAGCGGGGCGCGCACCCGGGCGACGGTAGGGCGGTGCGGGTGTCGCTGACCCCTGAGGGGGAGCGGATGGCGTGGAAGGCGCACCGGGCTCCGTTCGGCCCCGGACCTGCCGGGCCGATAGTATCCACGTGAAAAGCGAAGTCCCACCCAGAGCATGTCGAAAAGCGATGTTCCCGATCCAGCAGGAGACCCCGCACATTGTCCGAGAGAAGCGAACACGCCGAACCTCTTCCGGACGGAGGTCGCCTCGGCCTGCGGGCTGACTGCGAGCGTTGCTTCGCGCTGTGCTGCGTCGTCCCGACCTTCTCGGCCTCGACGGATTTCGCGATCGACAAAGCCGCCGGGCAGCCCTGCCCCAACCTGCGGGAGGACTTCCGCTGCGGCATTCACCAGCGCCTCAGGCCGCAGGGCTTCGCCGGCTGCACCGTCTACGACTGTTTCGGCGCGGGACAGAAGGTCTCCCAGGTCACCTTCGGTGGACAGGACTGGCGCAGGGCCCCGCGGACCGCGAAGCAGATGTTCGAAGTGTTCCCGATCATGCGGCACCTGCACGAGCTGCTCTGGTATCTGTCGCAGGCGCTGACGCTGCAACCGGCCCGCCCGCTCCACGGTGAGCTGACCCGCGCGTTCGACGAGATCGAGCTTCTCACGCACGACGGCCCCGAATCCCTCACGGAAGTGGATGTGGCGGCACGCCGGCAGGAGGTCAACGCCCTGCTGCTGCGCGCCGGCGAACTCGCGCGAGCCGAGGTCCCGGGCCGCAAGAAGGATCACAGAGGGGCCGATCTGATCGGTGCCGACCTCAAGGGCGCCGACCTGAGAGGCGCCAACCTGAGAGGGGCGTACCTCATCGGAGCCGATCTCAGGGGTGCCGACCTGAAAGCGGCCGACCTCACCGGGGCCGACCTCAGGGACGCCGACCTCGGCGGCGCCGACCTCTCCGGGAGCATCTTCCTCATCCAGTCGCAGCTCGACGCGGCACGGGGGAGCGCCGACACGAAGGTGCCGCCGTCGCTCACCCGCCCGGCGCACTGGTCGCTTTCGGGTACCCCGGGGGTGGCCGCCTCGCCTCGGCCACGGAAGAAGGCCTCGCGCCGGAGATGACATCGGCGCCGGTGGAACCCCGCGACCGCGCCGTCCGCCGTACCCGGTAGGGCGGCGTTCCACCTCGGTCCACGCAAATCGAACAGCTTCGTCTTCCCGGGACAGCTATGCATGTCCGAGACGTCGCTCGATCCGCACGACGTCCCCACTGACCTCGACGCGCACCCCCGCCGACCGATCGGTGAAGATCTCGCCGGGGCCGTAGGCGCCGTCGTCGAGAGGGTGGCACCCCGCCGGCGCGACGGCGTCGGGCTTGGCGTCCATCATGCGGATGGGGCCCTCTCCCGTCGCCACCGCCGAGTCGACCTTGTAGATCACCACGCCACCCGAGCACGCGCTTCCCTTCCGCGCCTCGATCGCGTAGGCGCTCGTCTCGCTGACTTTGATCACGACGAGCTTGCGTCCGCCGGGCAGCTCCACGGGGGTGAGCCGGTAGGTCCCGCCGGAGGTGGGCACGCATGCCACCTGGCCGTCGGAGATCCAGCCGAGCTTCCACGCGTGCCACGCGAACGGACGCGGTGACGGGCCGCTGATCAGCCCCATGACGTCCCAGCCGCCGACGAAGCGGTGGTAGTCGGGCCCGGTGAAGGAGTAGAGGTCGGGCAGGCCGAAGATGTGGCCGGTCTCGTGCGCGAGAACTTTGTAGCCCCAGCGCCACATGTCCTGGCCGAAAGTGACGCCCCACTTCACTTCGGCGCCGTCGGCGACCACGCCGCTCTGGGCCGGATCCCACAGGTAGGTGGGTGAGAACGTCACCGCCGCCGCGTTCCTCGAAGGGACGATGTAGACGATGTCGTAGGCGGAGAAGTCCACCTCGGCGTCGGCCGCGGACACCGCCTGCCGGACGTAGAGCCGGTGCTGCTCGTAGCTGATACCTCTGTCGAAGCCGTAGGCGGTGTTGTCCTGCGGCATCCTGAACCACTTGTGCACCGGGGTGATGCTCAGCCGCGCCCTGCCGTACGACGCGGCGGCGAGCCACTGCCGGGCGGGCGCGAAGTGATCGGCGTACTGCGCGGTGTCGTCCTCCGCGACCGCGTCGGGGAAGTCAACGAACAGCATGACGGCTCTGATCCGGCCGGTCGCGACGTGAAACTGCCGGTGGTCGGTGTCGTGACCCTCGTCGGTCCAGCCGGTACGGCCGGGCAGCGCGCACTCGGCGGCGCGGGCCCCGGTCGCGTGGGCGGCCGTGGGGACGGCGAGGACGGACACGGCGAGTACGGTCGCCAGCACTACCGGAACTAATCGACGCAACATCAGTGGTCCTCATCGGTTCTGGGAGTAAGCCGTCCGGCAGACTCCTGGTGGTGGCCGCCGGCAGGTGAGAACTCTGGGTTCCTGGACGTTGAGTCCTGACGAGAGACCGTGCCCTGCCGGTCGGCCGGGAGAGTTGATCGCTGATGGGATGCCTTTCAGGTCGCCAGTTCCATGAGACGGGCGAACACGCGCTCGCCCGAGGCGGTGACCCCGTCGTGCTCCCACTCGTTGGTGACCCAGGCGCGCACGTTGCCGACGGCCTGAGCGGTCTCCAGTGACAGGCCCGCATCGACGTACATGTCGTCGTGGTAGATCACGGCCGCGACCGGCACCCGGTTGGCGGCCAGGCGGTCGAGGTCGTAAAGCACGGGCCAGTCCTCCACAAGGGCGAGCTGGTCGGCGGCCTCGGCGTAGGGGCGTAGCGCCGCGACCTCCTCGAACATCCAGGGATAGATCATCTCCCCGGTGAACAGCGGGGAGCCGGCGTGACGGCCGAAGCCGGGGAAGTCGGCGAGGGCCCGCTCGGCCGCCCAGGCGGTGGGCCTGGCGCCCTGGCCGTAGATGCTCTCCTGCAGTACGGCGAAGAGCGGGTTGCCAGTGAAGCCGGTGAGCTGCATGACCTGGTAGAGGAAGTCACGCGAGAGCTCGTCACCGTCGAAGGCGTCCTCGACCAGCCAGTGCACCCGCTCGAACCCGTTCCCCATGCCGAAGGCCAGGCCGAGTGTTCTGAACCTGTGCGGGGTGAGCAGGTCGCCGTCGGGCAGCCGGACCCCGCCCTCGTGCAGCCGGTCGAGGATGCGTCCGACCCTGCCGATGTCGGCGGGATAGCGGGAGTAGTATCGCTCGACCTTGGCCGCGACCCTCGGGTAGGTGCGGGCGTAGACCTCGTCGGCGGTGGCGGTCAGGCCGGGCAGCCCGCCTGTGACGTAGCAGGCTTTCAGCGCCTCAGGCGCCGTCGACAGGTACGTCATCGTCAGGAAGCCCCCGTAGCTCTGGCCCAGCGTCTCCCACCGCTCGACGCCGAGTCGCCCGCGGACCAGCTCGCAGTCGGCCACGATCGAGTCGGCCCTGAAGTGCCGCAGGTACCCGGCCAGGTCGCCGACCCGCTCGGGGGTGCGCGGGGTGACAGGGGTGCTGCGGCCCGTGCCGCGCTGGTCGAGCAGCAACACCCGGTGCGTCCTGAGCGCGTGACCGAGCCAGCCGTCCGCCCCCAGCGGCCTGGGGGAGCGACCACCGGGGCCGCCCTGCAGGTAGAGCAGCCACGGCAGGTTCTCACCTGCCCGCGCGACGTCGGCCACCTCGCGGGCGAACACCTCGATCGAGGGGCCGTCGGGGTCGGCGTGGTCGAGCGGCACGGGGAAGACATGGTCGGCCAGGTGGAGCCGGGTCACGGAGGTCCTTTCGCCGATGGCGGTCCTGCTCATCGGGTTGCGCCGTGGGGGAGATCGAGGGGGAAATGGCAGGCGACCCGATGGCCGGGCGCGCCTTCCACCAGCCTGGGCCGCTCCACCGCGCATCGCTCGGCCGCCTTCGGGCACCGGGTGCGGAAAGGGCAGCCGCTGGGCGGGTTCGCCGGGCTGGGCAGGTCGCCGGAGAGCACGACGCGGGGCCTGGCCCGCTCGATCCTCGGGTCGGGAATCGGCACCGCGGACAGCAGCGCGGCCGTGTACGGGTGGGCCGGGCGGGCGAACAACTCGTCACGGTCGGCGATCTCCACGATCGTGCCGAGATACATCACCGCGATCCTGCCGCACACCTGGCGCACGGCGCCGAGATCGTGGGCGATGAACACGTAGCCGAGCCCGAATTCCTCCCGCAGGTCGCCCAGCAGGTTGAGGATCTGCGCCTGCACCGAGACGTCGAGCGCGGACACCGGCTCGTCGCAGACGACCAGCTTCGGGCGCAGGGCCAGCGCGCGGGCGATGCCGATCCGCTGGGCCTGGCCGCCGGAGAACTGGTGGGGCAGCCGCTCGGCGTGCTCGGGGCGCAGCCCCACCCGCCGCAGCAGCTCGGCGACCTGACCCGGTTCGGGCTTCAGACCCTGGTAGCGGAAGGGCGCCGAAAGGATCGCCTCGACGGTCATGCGGGGGTTCAGCGAGGAGAACGGATCCTGGAAGATCATCTGCAGATCGCGGCGGATCGGACGCAGGGCGTCCTCGCCGATCGCGGTGATGTCGCGTCCGTCGAAGCGGACCGTGCCCTCGGTCGGCTCGGCCAGCCTGGTGATCAGCCTGGCCGTGCTCGACTTGCCGCAGCCCGACTCACCGACCAGGCCGAGCGCCTCGCCCTGCCTCACGGTCAGCGAGACGTCGTTGACCGCGGTCAGATGGCCGGTGACGCGACGGGTCAGCGCGTGGCGCACGGGGAAGCGCTTGACCAGGCCTTCGACTTCCAGGAGGGCTGTCACGAGATCTCCAGACGGTCAGGCACGGGCCGGTCGATCCGGGGGACGGCGGCCAGCAGGCTGCGGGTGTACGGCTCGCGCGGGTCCTCGAACAGCGTGTGCACCTCGCCGCGTTCGACGGCCCGCCCGCCGTACATGACGACGACCTCGTCGGCCGTCCCCGCCACCACGCCGAGATCGTGTGTGATCAGCAGGATGGCGGTGCCGTACTCCTCGCGCAGCGTGTCGAGCAGGCCGAGGATCTGCGCCTGCACGGTCACGTCCAGCGCGGTGGTCGGCTCGTCGGCGATGATCAGCTCGGGCTCCAGGCAGAGCGCCATCGCGATCATCACGCGCTGCCGCATGCCGCCGGAGAACTGGTGAGGGTAGTCGCGGGCGCGCCGCTCGGGCTCGGGGATCCCGACGCGTTCCAGCATCCGGACCACGAGTGCGCGCGCCTGTTTCCTGCTGGTACGGCGGTGCGCCCGGTATGACTCGGCGACCTGGAAGCCGACCGGGTAGTAGGGGTTGAGCGACGACAGCGGATCCTGGAAGATCATCGCCAGCCGGTCACCACGCAGCCTGCGGACGGTCCGCCGGTCGCTTCCGAGCAGTTCCCGGCCGCCGAACCAGATCTCGCCGCTGGTCCGGGCGTCATTGAGCAGGCCCATCACGGCGAGGCTGGTCACCGACTTACCGCAGCCTGACTCGCCGACGAGGCCGAGCACGCGGCCGCGCTCCAGGCTGAAGGACAGGCCGTCGACGGCCCTGGTGTCGCCGAAGGAGACCGTGAGGTTCCTGACATCGAGCAGTGTCATGCGGCGCCCAGCCTGATCCGCGGGTCGAGCACCGCGTAGAGAAGGTCCACGATCACGTTCGCGCAGACGATGAAGGTCGCGGCGAACAGCGTCACGCCGAGGATCACCGGCTGGTCCGAGCTGTTGATCGCGTCGGCGGCCAGCTTGCCTACGCCGGGCAGGCCGAACACCGACTCGGTGATCAACGCGCCGCCGAGCAACGCGCCGAGATCCATGCCGAAGACGGTCACGATCGGGGTGAGCGCGGGACGCAGCGCGTGCCGCCGCACCACGGTGTGTTCGGACAGGCCCTTGGCCCGGGCGGTGCGGACGAAGTTCTGGTTCAGCGCGCCGATCAGCTCGGTGCGCGTCAGTCTGGCGTACATGCCCGCGTAGAGCGCGGCCAGCGCGATCCACGGCATCAGCATCGAGGCGAACCAGCCGGCCGGGTCTTCCAGCAGGCCGACCGCCCTCGGGTACGGCAGGACCTTGAGCACGACGACGAGGACGTACTGCAGGACGAGCGCGGTGAGGTAGATCGGCAGCGAGACGCCGCCGAGCGCCGCTCCCATCGCGGTCCTGTCCCACCATGAGCCCCTGCGCAGCGCCGCGACCGTCCCGGCGCCGACCCCGACGAGCAACCACAGCACGGCGGCACCGATCGCGATGGACGCGCTCACCGGCAACCTGCTGACCAGCAGTTCCCGCACGGGCACGTTGGTCTGGAAGCTGAAACCGAGGCAGGGGAACGGGCACTCGACCGCGGTCGGCCCCGTACCGTAGGTGCGCCCGGTGAAGATGCCCCGCACGTAGGCGGCGAACTGCTCTGGGATCGGCCTGTCGAGGCCGAGCTGGCCGCGGATCTGCTCGATCCGCTCAGGCGTGCAGGCCTTGCCGCACGCCTTCTGCGCGGGGTCGTCCGGCGCGACATAGAAGATCGCGAAGGTGAGCGCGCAGATGACCACCAGGATCGCGACGGCCGCGCCAAGTCGTTTGAGGAGATAGATGATCATCGGGCGTCTCCGAGCGCGTCGCCGACCATGTTGAACGCCAGCACGGTGACCAGGAGGAACAGGCCGGGGATGAGGAAGTAGACGGGGTCGGCCGCGTACCAGGGCACGGCCGAGGCGATCATCTGCCCCCATGACGGGGTCGGCGGGCGCACCCCGACGCCCAGGAACGACAGGCCCGCCTCGGTGGCGATGTAACCGGGAATCGACAGCGTCGCCACGACCAGGATCGGCGCGGTCAGGTTGGGCAGGATCTCCCTGAACAGGATCGCCCCGCGGGGCGCGCCCAGCACCCTGGCCGCCTCGACGAACTCCCTGCCCGCCAGCGCCATGGCCTGACCGCGGACGATCCTGCCGATGTACGGCCAGCCGAACAGGCCGAGTACGGCGACGAGCATCAGTTCGCGGTCGCCGTCGGGGACGACGGACATGAACGCGATCATGAAGATCAGGCTCGGGAAGGACATCAGCAGGTCCATCAGGCGGCCGATCACCATGTCGGCCCAGCCGCCCCTGAACCCGGCGACGAGGCCGAGCACGGTGCCGAGCGCGGTGCCGAGCGCGGTGGAGAGCAGGGTGGCCAGCAACGAGATCAGCAGCGAGACCCGGGAGCCCCAGGCGACGCGGGCGAGCACGTCGCGGCCGGTGACGGGTTCGACGCCGAGTGGATGCCCGGCGCTGATGCCGCCCCACGAGCCCTTCGGCAGACCGCCCAGGGCGGGGTCGATCGCCTCGGGGCGGAACTCGGTGGGCGACTGACCGGTGAGGGCGGTGATCAGGGGGGCGCCGAGGGCCATGAGCACGAGAAGTGCGATGACCGTGACGGCGACGGTGGCGGTGCGGTCGGACAGGACACGCCGGGCGAGCCGGCGCGCCGGTGAGGCGACGGGCTCGGCCGCCGTTGCGCCGGCCGCCTGGGCGAGCGTCACTGGGCGCTCTTAAGACCGACCGTGGCGAGATCGACTCGTCCGACGTAGGCGACGTGCCCGTAGGCGCCGATCACGTTCGACCCGGTCAGGAAGGCGGACTTGTCCCAGAGGAAGGGCACGAGCGGCGCGTCCCGCATGATCCGCGTGGCCAGTTCGCCGTAGGCGGTCGCGGCGGCGGCGGCGTCCGTCATCACGCCGATCTCGTCGAAGCGTTTGTTGACCTCGGCCGAGTCGTATCGTGCCCGGTTCTGGTTGCCCTGCTTGACGATGAACCGTCCGTCAAGGACGTTCGGCAGGTACGTCGAGGCCCCCGTCCAGTCCGGGGTCCAGCCGTCGATGACCAGGTCGTGCTGCTGGTCGGTGTTGCCGACCGTGCTCCAGAACGCCGACGAGCTGATCTCGTTGATCTTCACCCGGATGCCGACCCGGCCGAGCGACGCCTGGACCGCCTCGCCCTGTGCCTTGCCGCTCGGCGTGGCCGGGGTGTCGAGTGTGAGGTCGACGCCGGAGGCGAACCCCGCCTCGGCGAGCAGCGCCTTGGCCTTGGCCAGGTCAGAGGGGTACGGATCCTCCTCGCGGTGACCCGGTATCGACGGAGGCAGGATCGTGGTGGCGATGTCGCCCGCGACGGGCCCACCGCGCACGGTCCGCAGCGCCTCCTTGTCCAGTGCGTAGGCGACCGCCTGACGTACCTTCACCTGGTCGAGCGGTTTCCTGGCGGTGTTGAGCGACAGGAACCTCGTGTTGGTCGACTCGCCGACGACCAGGCGCTCCTTGAGCGTGGGGTCGGTGAGCACCTGGGCGACGGAGGCGGCGCCGATCGGCTCGAACTGCACGGCGTCGGCGTCCTCGCCCTGCCCCGCGATCATCCGCTGGTCGACCACGGCGGGATCGAGGTTGAGGTCGATGACGATGCGGTCCGGCAACCCCTTGCGCACGGTGTCGGTGGAGCGGTCCCAGTGCTCGTTGCGGACGAGTTCGATCCGCTTCTTCGGCTCGAACTTCTCGATCTTGTAGGGTCCGGAGGAGAACGGCCGATTGTCGTAGGCGACCCCGGCCTCCCTGTCCTTGGGCACGGGTGCGAAGAACGGCATCGAGACGGTCGAGCCGAAGTCGGCGACCGGCCTGTTGAGCCGGAACACGATCGTCCGGTCGTCGGGCGTCTCGATCGACCTCAGGTCCTCCCCGCCGAGCGGGCCCCTGTACCCGCCGCCGCCTCGCAGCCACATCCGGGCGTACGGCGGGCCTTCGGGAAGCTCGGGGGCGAATGTACGCTCGACACCGTATTTGACGTCCTTGCTGGTGATCGGGCGGCCGTCCTCGAACTTCACGCCCTCCTTGAGGGTGAAGGTCCAGGTTCTGGCCCCGTCGGTGGGAGTGCCGAGATCGGTGGCCAGGTCGGGGACGACCGCGCCGCCCGGGGCGCCGGGCGCCGCGGCGTTGGTGGTGAGCGTGCGGTAGATCAGCCTGCCGACGTCCATCGATGAGGTGACGTAGTTGCGGGCCGGGTCCAGATGCTCAAGGTCGATGCTGGACAAGACGTGCAGCACGCCGCCTTCGACGCTCGCCGTCCCTCGTGGAGTCGAAGCCGTACCGTCACCCTGACCGCAACCGCTCGCGACACCGGCGAGACCGACCGCGAGGGCGATCAGGGCACGCTTTCCTGACATGTCGCTCCACCTTCCGTTAGTACCATTGCCATGTGAAATTGCACATATCGTTATGGGGTCGTTGGGGTGGGTAGATAGTCATCCATCCGTTTGCCAGGACAAAAGCTCCTATTTACCCATAACGTTGGGTTATGGAGTTGGAGATCCGGCACCTGCGCGTCATCTGCGCCGTCGCCGAGTCGGGCAGTCTGACCCGAGCCGCCAAGAGCCTGCGCCTGTCCCAGCCCGGCCTCACCGCCCAGCTTCGCCGCATCGAGACCATGCTCGGCGGTGCGCTGTTCGAGCGAGTCCCGCAGGGCGTGCGGCCCACCGCGTTCGGCGAGCTCGTGCTGGCCAGGGCGCGAGCCGTGCTGCCCGCCGTCGACGATCTCGTCTTCGGACTCCGCGCGCCGGCCCAGCACAGGACGCTGCGGATCGGCACGGTCAACGCGCCGTTGCTGGCCGGGCTTGTGTCCTGGCTCGACGCGGCCCATCCCGATGCCAGGGTGACCACCGTCACCCGTGGAGCCTCGACCCGGCTCGTCGAGCTGGTCGAGGCCGCCCAGCTCGAGCTCGCGGTGGTAGGGGACTGCCCGGGTTTCGAGCTCGCGGCCCGCCCCGGCGTCGTGCTGCGGCCGGTGGTGATCGAGCCCGTCTTCGCGATGATGGCCGTCGGCCACCCGCTCGCGGCCAAGCCCGAGGTCACCCTCGGGGACCTGGCCGCCGAGGACTGGATCGTACCGCCGCCCGACGATGACAGGATTCGGGAGTACTGGGCGACGGTTCTCCGTGACGCGGGGCTGGCCATGCGGGTGCGGCACGAGGTGGAGGGACCGGTCCTGGTCGATCTCGTGCTCGCCGGGCTGGGGGTCAGCCTGTGCCAGGCGACCTCCCGGCAGTCGCCCGGTCTTGCGATCAGACCGATCGTCGGAACCCCACTCTGGTACCGGCACCTGCTGGCCTGGCATCGCGACGGCCCGTTCGCCGCCGGGGGCGCCGAGGTCGTCGAGAACGCCCGGCGTGCCCATGGCGAGGCGAGCAGGCGCAACGACGCCTATCCCGCGTGGCTGGCCCGTGGCGCGGACCGGCCTCTGGAGGGGAACGGGCCATGAGTGAACATGCTCTGTCCATGAGTGAACATGCTCAATTGCGTCTATCTATTCTCACAAATGAGCGCTAACCTCCTCTCCAGCTCACATCGTCCGGAGGTGGGGCGTGGTGCCGTCCACTGCGCCCCGGTGGCAAGGCCGCGCAGAGGAGGCGGTCCGCCGGGGTCCTGTGGTGCCGGAACCCGCGGCACGGGCCGGACGGGATCGTGAGGCGTCCGCGACCGGCTTCGCGATCCGGGCGCCACGCTCGCGGAGCCGTCGGAGAGCGGGTCGCCGGATGGTCGGACCCCGTTAGCCGGCCGGTCAAAAAATTTAGGGAGTAGTAAAATGTCACGTGTTACATTAACTTCAGCTGTCCTGTCCGCCTTTCTCGTCGTCGCCGCGGCCCCGTCCGCGCACGCCGCGCCCAAGGCCGACGACGTCAGGGTGCTCGCGTGGAACATCTGGCACGGAGGCAAGGACCCGGCCGTGGGCGGCGCGGCGAACCTGCCGCTGGTGATCGACCAGCTCGTCGACATCGCGCCCGACGTCTTCCTGTCCGTCGAGACGTACGGCTCCGCCGAGGACATCCGCGCCGGGCTGAGCGCCAGGGCGGGGAAGGGCGACTACACCGCGACCCGGATCACCTCCCGGTCGGCCGACAACCTGTGGATCTTCACCCACTACCCGATCACGAAGGTGTACCCCAAGCCGGTCGGTGGCATCGTCAACGACTTCTACTTCGGCGGTATCCGGGTCAAGCTGCCGAGCGGGCGGGAGGCCAACTTCTTCGACACCTGGCTCAACTACTCCGACCCGTGGGTCGGTGACATGATCGATGCCAACGCGACGGCGATCCAGAAGGGTGAGGCGCAGCCGTACACCGCCCAGCAGGTCACCGAGGGCGACACCCAGGTTCAGCTGCCCCAGATCACCGACATCATCCACAACCACCTGCCGGCCATGCTCTCGGGCAACACCGACCCGGTGATCCTCGGCGGTGACTTCAACACCCTGCCCGCCGCCGACTGGACTCAGGGCGGCGCGCACTGTCACTACGGTCTCTCCTATGACCTGCGAGCGACCGGCGTGGTCACCGACGCGGGTTTCGTCGACACCTACCGCGCCGTCAACCGCAACGTGTGCAAGTCGCCGGGCAAGTCCTGGAGCCCCCAGCCGGACTACGACTACATGATCACCAAGGACCGGATCGACTTCATCTTCGCCAAGGGGGCGGGCGTGAAAGCGCGTGACTCCTTCACCGTCGACCGGCGGCTGGCGAGTCACGAGCCCGGCAGGTTCTACTCCGACCACGCGGCCGTGGTCACCGACCTGCGCATCTCGCGCTAGCCGGAAGGATCCCGCGTCGGCTTCTTCCCGCACCGTCTGTCGGCGGCCACCTCGCGGGCCGTGCTTCTCCCGGGCGCTGTCGGTGTGATGAGCGATGGCCGGGCTGTCGGTGTGATGAGCGATGGCCGGGGTGGGGTGGGGCGTCGGTTCACGAGGGCCGGCCTCTGGAGCGATGGGAGCCGCGGTCACCTCACGCGGATCCGTACGAGGAGCCCGTCGTCACCGGCGTGTGCGGACGGTGAGGTCTCCATCGGCCGCTATGGGCCTTTGCGCCATTTTTCGAGAAGAAAGGATGTCTCTGGGATCTGTCGGCCGGTGATTTGTTCGGCGGCTCGACGTGGCGCATCGTTTCCCATTCGATCCGGCATTGTTTGAATTAATCGGAATTGTTTTCCGGGTGGTTCACAGCGTCGTGTCGCTGCTCGCGGAGTCCCACGTGGTGCCGTCGGTGTTCGCGGAGTCCCAGGTCGTGCCGCTGGTGGAGTCCCACGTGGTGCCGTTGGCGCCGGCTGAGTCCCAGGTGGTGCCCGCGGTGACCGCCGAGGCGGAGTCCCAGGTGGTGCCGGCTGCGCTCGCGGTGGAGTAGCCGCCGATGGCCGCGGTGGCGGCCAGGGCGCCACCGACGATCGCGACGGAAAGCTTGGCGGTGAGGTTGAAACCGATCGAGGAGGCGGTGGAGTTCTTCATTTCTTCGTCTCTTTTCTTGAGCGGTTGTTTTGTTCTTGTACAACCAACTCTGCGCCTCCCGCGCCCTGCGAACCAGGCGAAACGGAGTCAGCAAGTTCCCGCCCGGTGGCAGCTTCCTGCCACCGGGCGCCGGCGGGCCCGGAAGCCGTCCGCCCGTCCAGCGGGGGACGGGTCTGCGGCACGCGCGGCGGCGGCCGGTGCCGGCGGGCCTCGACGGCAACGCCGCGAAAGGTTGGAGCATGCCACGAAAACCCGCGGCAAAGCCCGGCTCGTCTTCGGACTTCTCGCCGCTGGACCGCGGAGGGCGGTGGTGTGTGTACTGCTTGCATGCCGAACGTGAGATCCGTGGCACCGGTGACGGGCGGGGTACGACCGAAGGGAAACGATCTGACGCGCGCCGGGCTCGTCGTCAACGGCCGCGTACGGATCGTCACAACCCGTAAGGCGGCAGCCGCATGAGCACGACGATCATCGAGAACGTCTTCATCTCCCCGGTCGTGGGCTCGGAGATCCCTTCCGGGCACATCCACATCGAGGGCGACAGGATCGTGGGGCTCGGTCCCGGCGCCGCCCCCGTCCTACCGGGCGCCACCAGGATCGACGGCACCGGCTGCCTGGCCACTCCCGGCCTGGTCAACACCCACCATCACCTCTACCAGTGGGCCTCCCAGGGCCTCGCCCAGGACGCCACGCTGTTCGAGTGGCTGGTGGCGCTCTACCAGGTGTGGGCCGCCATGGACGCCGAGGTCGTCAAGGGCGCGGCGGGCGCGGGCCTGGGATACCTGGCCCTGTCCGGCTGCACCACCTCCAGCGACCACCACTACGTCTTCCCCAAGGGCCGCGGCGACCTGTTCGCCGCGGAGATCGAGGCGGCCCGCGATCTGGGCATCCGTTTCCACCCCGCCAGGGGGTCGATGGACCGGGGCGCCTCACAGGGCGGCCTGCCGCCGGACGTCGTGGTCGAAGGGCTCGACGAGATCCTCGCCGCGACGGCCGAGGCCGTCGACGCCTACCACGACCCGTCCTTCTCCTCGAAGCTGCGCATCGCGGTCGCCCCGTGCTCGCCGTTCTCCGTCAGCGCCGAACTGATGACGGCGGCCGCCTCCCTGGCCAGGTCCAAGGGCGTACGCTTGCACACCCACCTCGCCGAGACCCTCGACGAGGAGGAACACTGCCTGGCCCAGGTCGGCCTTCGCCCGGTCGACTACATGGAAAAGCTCGGCTGGCTCGGTCCGGACGTGTGGTTCGCCCATGCGATCCACCTGAGCGACTCCGACATCGACATCTTCGCCCAGACCGGCACAGGCTCGGCGCACTGCCCCAGCTCCAACGGCCGTCTCGGCGCCGGCATCGCACGGGTGTCGCGGATGCTCCAGCGCGGCGCGAACGTCGGTCTCGGCGTGGACGGCAGCGCCTCCTCCGAATTGACCACGCTGTGCGGCGAGATGCGCCAAGCCCTGCTGTTCCAGCGGGCCAAATACGGTCCCACGGCGCTCACCGCCCGCCAGGCCCTGGAGATGGCGACCCTGGGCGGTGCGAAGAACCTCGGCCGCCAAGAGGAGATCGGCTCCCTGGAAACCGGCAAGCTCGCCGACATCGCCCTGTGGCGGACCGACGGCGCCTTCGCCTCGGCCGTCACCGACCCGGTCGCCGTCCTCGTCTTCGGCAGCAGACAGCCGCCGCTGACCCGCCTGCTGGTGGGCGGGGAGACGATCGTGGAGGACGACGAGCTGCGCACCGTCGCCCAGGACACGCTCGGCCATGCCGGCGGCCGGGCCCACCGCCGCCTCATGCGCCTGGCCGAGGAAGGGGGGTTCAGCGCTCGCAAGGAGATTCATCCATGATCGCCACATCGGTGCGCGGGCCGCCGGCCCATACCGGCGGTGGTGAGGCGTCGCGGGTGCTCGCGCCGGACTCACCGAGATCCTGAGCGACGACCGGCCGTCGGCCTCACCCGGTCAGGTCGTCAGGCGGCGGCCGAGCAGCGTCAGCAGGCCGATCATGACGAGTCCGAGCACGGCCAACCCGGCGCGGTCGGAGGGGATTTCGGCGTTGGCGATCAGTCCGAACGCGGTGTGGGCCGTCAGGGCGCCGCCGGCCAGGGCGAGGCTGTGCCGGTCGGTCCAGCCGCCGCCGGTCCCCCAGCGGCGCACCAGCCATCCGGCGGCCCCCGCGAGGACCGCCGCGACCAGCATCGGCACCACCACCCAGCCGCCTTGGGTGAAGGCGGGCCGGGTGGCCCCGCCGAACGGGTACAGCAGGGCGAGGTACCCGAAGGCGGCGGCGCCGCAGAAGGCGCCCACGACCCACGGGCGAGGCGCGGGGAGCGGCCGCGGGGCGGACGACCGGCCGGGGGCGGACGGCGACCGGGGGAGCACCCCCAGGGCCGTTACCGCGAGCAGCGCGATGGCCGCCAGGCAACCCGCCACGACCGCGGCAGGCGCCTGGTAGCCGGGGTCGATGAAGGCCGTCACACTCCACCGCAGCAGGACTCCGCCCAGCACGAACACCACCGCGGCCACCGCCAGGCCCGCCTTCCCCAGATAGGGCCGGTGGCGCAGGGCGGGAAACAGCAGATCGGTCAGCAGGATCGGCAGCGTCACGCTGAAGACCGCGTGGTAGGGGATGTTGAGCTCCGCGTAGGCGCTGTTCAGACCGAGGATCCGGGGAGCCCAGTCGGCCACGCCGTACAGGGTCGGGCTGCTGAGCGCCTGTAGCGCCAGGCCCTCCTCGACGATGCCGTAGGCCGCCCCCAGCAGCAGGATCGGCAGGATCGCGGGCCGGCCGCCGCCGCTCCGCCGCACCAGCTCGCGGATCAGCACGGTGCCCGCGCCGTAGATCGGCACCCACAGGAGCAGCAGCCAGGCCTGGCTGAGCGGCGGATTGCCCAGCGTGAGCTCGGCGATGACCGGGGTGATCATCGCGAGCAGCAGCGCGGCCCACCGGCCGCCCGCCTTTGAACCAGATGTGATCATGCGATCAGGGTGTCCCGCCGCCGGGAGCCGCCGCCGCTGCCGGGAGGCCGCATCATGGCCACTTAGGTCACCTTCGATCGGCGACTTTGGTTGCTGTCGGACGGACTCGGCGGCCGGTTACGATCTGTGGCTATGTTCCTGACCAGCGCGGAAGACGTGCGGCCCGGCTGGATACGGTCGCGGCGGGACTGGGCGGTCGCTACCGGCGGCTTCGTGCTCGCGCTCGCCGGGGCGGTCGCGGTGATCTGGGATGATCTGACCGCCGGCGCGCCGGCACCGCGCTGGCACCTGGTCGCCGACCTGGTGGCCGGCATGTCGGCGTGCGCGGTGTTGTGGCTGTGCCGCCGGTGGCCGGTGGCCGCGGGGCTGGCCGTCGTCGCGCTGTCGGTGCCGGCGGCGGCCGCCTCGGTGGCGGCCGGGATCGCCACGTTGATCGCGGCCCTGTACCGGCGGCCGCTCGCCGCGATCGCGGTGGGAGCCGCGGGCGTGGGCGCCATGCTGGTCCGGTTCGCCTGGCGGCCGCCAGGCTTGGCGCCCTACCCGGTCTGGGCGCTGGTGGGCGTGCTGTTCGGCGGGGCGCTGACCGGCTGGGGCATGCTGGCGCGCACCCGGCGGGAGCTGGTGCTGTCGCTGGCCGAACGCGCCCGCAGGGCCGAGGCCGACCAGCGGCTCCGTGCCGAGCAGGCCCGCCGCGCCGAGCGTGTCGGCATCGCGCGCGAGATGCACGACGTGCTCGCGCACCGGCTGTCGCTGCTGGCGCTGCACGCCGGAGCGCTGGAGTTCAACGCGGAGGCGGCGCCCGGCGACGTCGCCGCGGCCGCCGGGGTGATCCGGTCGAGCGCCCACCTGGCACTACAGGAGCTGCGCACGGTCATCTCGGTGCTTCGCGACGCCCCGGACCCGGAGGATCACCCGCTGCCGCGCGGCGACCGGGCGAACCACGCCGCCCTCGCACCCCTCATCGAGGAGTCCCGGCAGGCCGGGATGCGGGTCGATCTGCTCGATCACGGCATAGGGTTCTCCGACCTGCCGGCCGCCACCGGCCGCGCCGCCTTCCGCATCGTCCAGGAAGGGCTCACCAACGCGCGCAAGCACGCCCCCGGCCAGCCGGTCACGGTGGTCGTCTCCGGTACGGCGGGCACCGGGCTGACGATCGAAGTGAGCAACCCGCTGCCCGCCGCGACCGCCACGCCACGCACGCCCGGCGAGTTCGACCCGCCGCGCGCGCTCGATGCGGATCTCGGCCTGACCGGGGCGGGTGCGGGGCTGGCCGGGCTGGCCGAGCGGGCCTCACTGGCCGGTGGGCGGCTGGAGCACGGGTCCACCGCGAACGACGGATTCCGGCTGGAAGCGTGGCTGCCATGGCCGGTGTGAGCGAGCCGCGTGCGCCGATCCGCGTGCTGATCGCCGACGATGACGCGCTCGTCCGCGCCGGCCTGACCCTGATGCTCGCGGGCGCGGCCGACCTCCAGGTGGTGGCCGGGGTGGCCGACGGCCGCGAGGTCCAGGCGGCGGTCGAGGCCCATGCCCCCGACGTGGTGCTGATGGACATCCGGATGCCCGGCATGGACGGCATCGACGCCACCCGGCGCCTGCGCCGCCGCCGCGATCCGCCCGAGGTCATCATCCTCACCACCTTCGACGCCGACGACCATGTCTTTCGCGCGCTACGAGGAGGGGCGAGCGGGTTCCTGCTCAAGGACACCCCGCCGGCGGGGATCGTGGAGGCCGTCCGCCGGGTCGTCGGCGGCGAGCCCATCCTGTCTCCCAGCGTCACCCGGCGGCTGATCGCCCACCTGATGCCGGAGGAGGACGACCGCCGCCGCGCCGACGCCCGCCGGGTGCTCGCCCGGCTCAGCGAGCGGGAGCGCGAGGTGGCGCTGGCGGTAGGTCAGGGCAAGCCCAACGCGCTCATCGCCGCGGAGCTGCACATGAGCGTGGGCACGGTCAAGGGCTACATCTCGCGCATCCTGACCAAGGCGTCCCTGGACAACCGTGTCCAACTCGCCCTCGTCGTCCACGACGCCGAGGCTCCGTAAGGCCCCGTCGGTCAGGCGATCACCCGCCGGCTGGAGCGATCGCCCGACCGTCCGGGTCAGCCCATCCTGAAGTCGTAGTGAGCCGGTAGCCCGCTCGTGTCGCCGTGGTGGGCGGACCAGAGCTCGTCGAGCGCGTCCTCGCCCTCTCGGAGGTCGGGCACGACCAATCCCTCGTCGAGGATGCGCCCGGCTCTTTCCCGATCGCCGGCGCCCAGGGCGGCCTGGGCCTCGAGCAGCAGGATCCGCCCGTGCGCACGGCCGGTACGGCCGGCGAGGTCGTCGATCAGCGCCAGCGCCCGTTCGGGCCGACCGGCGTCGATCAGGGCCTTGAGGGTCTCCACGGTCAGCGCGAGCAGTGCGGGCGCCAGGGCGTGCGCCTCCAGCAGCAGTACGGCCGCCGCCGCGTCGTCCCCGGCGATGCGGTGGGCTTCGGCGAGCGCCCTCAGCGCGAGGGGTGATCGCCGCTCGCCCAGCGACTCCTTCCACGCCCGGCGGGCTCCGGCGACGTCGCCGGTCGCCCAGCGGGCGAGCCCCAGGTGGTAGCGGCCCTGCCAGCCCGAGGCCCGTTCCAGCAGGCGCAGCCAGTGCGGTCCGATGACGCACACGGCTGATTCGGCGAGCTCGCCGGTCTCCAGCAGCGCCAGCCAGGCGTGCTGCTCGTCGCCGAGCGTTTCGTCGGGGAACGGCGTCGCGGGGATGGCGGGCAGTGCTCCGGCGCGGCGTTCCAGCGCACCCCACCCCGATCCCGAGTGCAGGGTCTCGGCCACCGGATGGTCGGCCCACCGTCCGGGCTCGGCCGGCGTCGCGAGCGCGCCCGCGACGGCCGTACGAGCCTCATCGTGGGAACCGTGCGCGTTGTCGAGGGAGAGGGGGCCGTAGGCCTCGGTCCACGACCAGCGCGTTCCGGCCGGCATGGAAAGGTGCTGGAACTGCGTGCGGGCCAGACCCGCCTGGATCTCCAGATAGCGGTGACCGGGCCGGGCGAGCCACTCCTGCCAGCGGGATCCGCCGGGCCCCGTGCCCCAGCCGAAGAGCTTGCGCCCCGCCAACCGGCCGGTGGACGCCTGGAGCAGGCCGTATCCGTCGCCGTCGACGGCCGCTATCCACGGCGTCCCCGACAGGTGCAGGAAGTAGTCGGCCGCGTGGTGCCATCTCGCGGGATAGCTCACGTCGGGAGACCCCGGGTAGGGGACGGTCGTCAGCTTCCCGGTGTAGTCGAAGTGCTCCGCCCGCGACGCGGGAGCCAGGACCCGCGTCGACGGGGTCTGCGGCACGGCGATGTTCGACCACCAGTAGACGGGGACCTCGTGGGGCTGCGGGTTGCGCAGCGTGACGTCGATGAGCAGGACCCGTGAACCGGGAGGCAGCCAGGCGTCGATCTGGAGGATCAGGCCGCGCATCCGTTCGTACTCGTACATCCGCAGGACCGGCACAGGCGCCTCGACCCGGGCGGCGTGCAGCGGGTCGCAGGTGAGCGCCCAGTGCCCGGTGGTGCCGAGGTTCCACTCGACGCCGCCGGCGAACCAGGCGTCCCGGAGGGCGAGGTTGGCCGGTTGGATCACCGGGTTGCGGTAGAGCAGCTCGCGCTCCCGCGCCTTGTCGATCAAGGACCAGAGCCTGCCTCCCAGCGACGGCAGGAAGGAGGCGCGCAGGTGCTCGTTCTCCAGGACGATCACCGGGATGTCCCGCTCGACCGGGTCGCGACCGTAGCGGTCGCGCTTGCCGTACGGAAGGAGCGAGAACGGGCGGCCGTACTCTTCCGCGACGTCGGGCACGGGCGCCGGTCGAAGGATCGGAAGCGGGCTGACGGGTCCCGGATCGGCCATCAGGACCCGTGTCGTCTCCAGTCTCACTTGCCCGCCCCCAGGGTCATACCGGTGATGATCCGCCGCGCCAGCAGAAGATAGAGCACCAGCATGGGCAGTACGACGATCGCGACGCCCGCGATCAGCCCGCCGTACTCCGACTGGTAGGTCGCCGCGCCGTAGAAGGTGAACAGCGCGCGGGCCAGCGTGAAGCCGGCGTTCTCCTGGATGAACACGATGGCCAGCAGGGTCTCGTTCCACAGCCCGATCGCGTTGAGGATCAGGGCGGTGATCATCCCGCCGCGGGCCAGCGGCAGCGTGATGGACAGGAACGTGCGCAGCGGGGACGCGCCGTCGATGGCGGCGGCCTCCTCGGTCTCCTCGGGAAGGTTCCTGAAGAACCCGGTCAGCAGGAACACCGTGAACGGGACCGACAGCGCCACGTACAGGAGATAGAGGCCGAACAGGCTGTTGGTGAGCTTGAGCTGGGCCATCCCGATGAACAGCGGGATGATCACGGTCTGCATGGGCACGCCCATGCCGATCGCGATGAAGCCGGTCAGCGGGCCCGAGCCGCGCACGCCCAGGCGGCTCAGCGCGTAGGCGGCGGGCGCGGAGACCAGGACGATCGACACGGCGGCCGCGGCCACCAGGACGACCGTGACCATGAAGGCGTGGCCGAACTCCGCCTGGTTCCAGGCGTAGAGGAAGTTGCGCAGCGGGTTGCCCCGTGCGAACCAGGTGTGCGGCAACCCGAACGGGTCCCTGAAGATCTCGATCGGGGTCTTGAACGACGCCGCGACCAGCCAGTAGAGCAGCAGCACGTTGACACCGGTGAACAGCCATACGGCGGCCGTCCCGGCCAGTTTGACAGGGCTCAGCCTGATGGGGCCCAGTCTGACGGGACCCGGCTTGACAGGACCGCGCATCAGTATTCGAGCCTCTCTCTGCGCATCACCCTGCGCAGCGCCAGCACCAGGACGGTCACCAGAACGATCATCACCACCGCGCAGGCACAGGCGACGCCGTACTCCGCGGTGCCCTGGGCGCCGAAGGAGCGGTCATAGACGTAGATGGCCAGCGTCCAGGCCCGGTTGGGGGGCAGGTAGGTGCCCGGGCCCGCGAGGACGAAGACCATTTCGAAGATCTTGATGGCGCCGATCGTCCAGAGCACCCCGGCGATGCCCACCACATCCCAGGTCAGCGGCAGCGTGACCGCCCGGAACTGCTGCCACGGTGAGGCCCCGCACAGCTCGGCGTCCTCGTACAGGTAGGGCGGGATGCGGTCGACGGCGGCCATCAGGATCGTGATGTAGAAACCGGCGCTCGCCCAGATCAACGCGCCGATCACCACCCAGGTGACGTTCTCCGGCTGGAGGAACTTGGCCGCCGGCAGCCCGAGCGCCTGCGCGACGAAGTTGGCCAGCCCCTGCTTGGACGGGTTGTACTTGAACACGAAGCCGAAGAACATGCCGAGCGCGACCGGGGCCACGATGTTCGGGAAGAACAGGATCGCCCGGATCGTCTTGCCGGCGCGCATGTTCCGCAGCACCATCGTGAACAGGAAGGCGAACAGGAACGTGCCGACCCCGCCGACCACGATGTACACGAGCGTGTTGCCGAAGGCGTAGCCGAACGACTCGCTGGCGAACATCTGCCGATACTGGTCGAACCCGGTGAACTCGGGGGCCGCACCCGCCCCCGACCACCGGGTGAAGCTGAGCACGAGCGTGGCGATCGCCGGGCCGACGAGGAAGACGACGTAGAGCGCGAGCGCCGGCAGTACGAACGGCCAGAACAGCCGCCGCCTGCGGAGCAGGTGAGGGGCGGGCGCACCCGCGGTGGACGGGACCTTCCGGCCCGGCGCGGATCCGGCCCGCACGGCATCGGCCCGCGGGGCGCGCGGCGAAACGGTCTGCGCCATCAACCCTGGCTCTTCCAGAAGGTGGCCGTCGCCTCGGCCATCTTGTCCACGAACTGCTGTGGGGTGAGCCTGCCCTTCAGCAGGTCGTTGTCGTTCGGGAAGAAGACCTGGTCGGCGAACTTGCCGCCGGCGACGCCGTCCACCCCGTCCATCATGGCGGTGTGCGTCTTGGCCGGGTCGTCCAGCGCCTTCTTGAGGTCGGCCAGGTCGCCGGGCACCGGCAGGTCCTTGCGCGGCGTCAGGCTGTCGGCGACCACGGGGATTCCGGCGAGCATGCTCCGGTTCAGGAGGTAGGCGATGAACGCCTTGGCCGCCTGCGGGTGCTCGGCCTTGGCCGTCACGCCGAAGCCGATCTGCTGGACCTCGATGACGTCGTGGGTCGCGCCTTCGGGCATGGGGAATTGGAAGGAGCCGTAGTCGATGGCCTGCCCGTCGCCCTGCTTGACCAGATATTGCCTGGTCTCGGCCGGGCCCCAGCTGCCCATGAACAGGTAGTCGGCGTCACCGTCCGCCCAGCGCTGCTGGACCTGCGGAAACTTCGAGGCGTCCCAGCCGTCGATCAGATAGGAGCCGATCTTCGCGGTGTGCTCGGCGGCCTTGAGGAAGCCCGGCTCGCTCTTCCAGAGCCGCCCGGTCCTGTCCTGCGCGGCCTTCGCCAAGCCGCCCGGCCCGACGTGGCGGGATGCGATCTGGTCGAAGAACCAGGCGGCGTAGTAGCTGATGTCGCCGTCCAGCGCGAGCGCCGGGCGGCCGGCCTTCTTCGAGGCCTCGAAGAGCGCGAACAACTCGTCCATGGTCTTCGGCGCCTTGAAGTCCGTGACCTGGCGTTTGTTGTACCACCAGGCGTCGCTCAGCACGATGTAGGGCACCGCGAACAGCTTTCCGTCGTTCTTGGCCGCCGGGGTGTCGTGATAGGCGGCGGGCAGCACGTCGCGGACCGTGCCGTCGCCGGTCTTCATGTCCAGGACGTCGTCCACCGGCTGGGTGCCACCGGCCGAGACGACGGCCGCCTTGATGTTGGTGAGGTCCTGGTCGAACAGGTCGGGCACGGTGTCGGTGCTCAGCGCGGGGACCAGGTTCTGCCGCAGGTAGGCGCGGCCCAGCCACTGGATGGACACCTTGACGCCGGTCTTCTTAGTGAAGCAGTCGGCGATGTACCGCACGACCTTGCCCTGGGGTTCGTCCTTGGTCCACATCGACCAGTAGACGAGCTCCTTGTCGGTGACGGGTTTGGTCCCGGCCTCCGGACACGGGGTCGTGAAGTAAGCGGCCGCGCTGGGCAGCGCGAACTCTCCGGTGTCGGCCCTCTGCTCCGCCGGCGCGGTGCCCGCGTCCTCCCTCGCGCCACCGCAGGCGGTCAGGCCGAGGGACGCGGTGAGGCCGATCACGGCCAGTAACCGGTGGTTGGACATTGCTTCTCCTGCTTCGGTGGGGGGTGGCTACCGGGCCTCGGCGGTTGATGGCATCGACGGAGCGGGAAGACGCACCGATTGATAAGAACGTTTTAACAAGATTGAGGAGGACCGTAAGCCGGAAAGTGAGGGCTGTCAAGAGTGGTCGACGGGGTGGCCCGGCCGTACGCCGGTAGCCTCCGGCCAGGAAAAACGCGGCGTGGAGAGGGGAAGGAGGCGTGATGGCCGGTCGTTCCCGATTCGCGACGAGGATCGGCGAACAATTTTTCTCATGTCATGACATTTCATGTCCAAACCGTAATGAAGATCGAGGGGCCGGCTCCCTTGACGCTCCGTAGGTATCGGCCTACTGTCACCGGCATATATCTTAAAACGTTTTTGCTATCTGGCCGTACGACGCGTCCCCCTTCGCTCATGGTGCGGATCGCCTCGGGGAGGGCGCGGAGCCCGGGCCTCCGCGTTTCGACAAGGCGCTTTCGTCTCGCCCGGTCGAGGGCCCGGTCGAGGAGCTGGTCGAGGGCCCGGTCGAATCCGGGGAGCGGCACCTGTTGTGATCCCCTCCGGTCCCACGGTGACTCCGGCGCCCGCCGGGTATCGAGATGAGGTTCCGATGAGAAGAGCATCGCTCTTAACGGTGTTGACCCTGTTACTGGCGTTCGTCGCCTCTCCCGCGCATGCCGCCGCCCCCTCGGTCTGGATCCAGGACGCCTCCGACCGGGCGTTCAGCTCGACGGCGAAGCCGTCGGGAGCCGCTTCGGCCATCACCCTGCGAGCCGCCAGGGGAGAGACCGAGGCCGCGCAGATCCTGGTCCGCACGCCGACGGCGCTGAGCGGGGTGCACATCACGGCCGGAGCGCTCACCGGCCCCGGCGGGGCGACCATCCCCGTCACGGTGCGCAGGGAGTACAACCACCCGCACATCTCCAAGATCGGCGTCTACCAGAACCCGCCCGACGGCGGCACCGCCTACTACGACGCCCTGGTCGAGAACACACCGCAGACGCTCGCGGCGAACCTCACCCAGCCCTACCACTACAGCGTCCGCGTCGCGGCGAACCAGACGCCGGGCACCTACACCGGCACGGCGACGGTAAGGAGCGACGGCGGTGACGTCCCGGTCGACGTCACCGTGACGGTCTACGACGTCACGATCCCCCCGGCCAACCGGTCGACCTTCAAGATGAACAACTGGTTCACCTCCGCCGGCTGGGACTACAACGGCACGATCAGATCCATTCCCGCCCAGTACGGCGTGCAGATGTTCGACGCCAACTGGTGGAAGGTCATCGAGAACATCGCGGCCAACCACGCCCGGCACCGCAACAACGTCATCTTCGCCGACTTCCAGGGGCTGCTGATCCCGGACACGACCATCGACGCCGCGGGCAACTACGTCTTCGGCTGGGCCACGTTCGACCGCTTCGTGCAGACCTTCGTGGACGCCGGGGCGATGCAGTACATCTACACCCCTCACCTGCTGGAGGGACAGTCCGACGGCAGTATCAAGCTGGACATGATCAAAAAGGTCGGTGGCGTGGTGCAGCGGGTGCTCGCCACCCCGGACACCGCCGAGACCAACGCCTACCTGAACACGATCTTCCCTGCGCTCAAGGCCCACCTCGACGCCAAGGGCTGGACGGACCTCTTCTACATGAGCGCGCTGGACGAGCCGTCCACCGCGCCCCAGGTGACCGCCGCGCAGTGGCTCTACACCAAGTACCGGCAGTACTTCCCGCACCCGCTGACCAATGAGGCGCACCTGGCGGTGCTGCCCGGGATGGAAGGCGACCTCACCACCGCCACGCCGTACACCGGGCTCTACAACAACAACGTCGCCTACTACCAGCGGCGCAGGCTCAGCGGCGCCGACCTGTGGCTCTACAACTGCATCGTCCCGCAGGACGAGAACATGAACCGCTTCATCAGCTACCACCTGGCCTCGACCCGGCTGACCCCCTGGCTGGTCTGGAAGGTCGGCGGCACCGGTTACCTGCACTGGGGCTGGAACTTCTGGTGGGACTTCAGCGACCTCAACGCTCCGCCGAACACCTTCGACGACTGGCAGACCGGCGACAACTGGATGGTCCGCCCGAACAAGGCCGCCTACGACATCTACGACAGCGTGCGCAGCGAGGCGCAACTCGACGGGCTTGAGGACGTCGAACTGCTGAACCTCCTCGCGCAGACCAAGCCGGTCACCGCCCGCGCCATCGCGGACACGGTCATCACCGACCCGGTCGCCTACGAACGATCCGGTGCCGAGGTGAGCGCCCGGCACCGGCAGATCCTCGACGCGCTGGTGTCACCCGCGCCCGACCTGAGCTTCCCCTACACCGACGGCTTCGCCGCGGGCGAGACGAACTGGCGGCACACCAAGGGTTCCTGGTCGGTCGGCTCGGGGGAGTACGTCCAGTCCGACGCCTCCGCGAACTGGGGGATCGCCGCCGGGCTGGAGGGACGCGCCTACCGCGACGTCGCGGCGAGCGTGGACGTGAAGATCACCGGGGTGAACGCCGCCGGCGGCGACACCAACTGGGCCGGCCTCATGGTGCGCAGCCTGAACGGCACGGACATGGACACCGGCTACCTGGTCGCGTTGCGCAACAACGGGCAGGTCTTCGTCTACCGCAGCGGAACCTCCCTCGGTTCCGCGACGGTCCCCGGCTACCAGGCCGGCCAGTGGACCCGATTGCGGGTGATCGCCCGAGGCGGGGCCATCTCCGTCTACGCGGGCTCCGGCCAGAGCCCGCTGCTCACCGTCAACGACAGCGCCTATCCCGCCGGCGACCTCGCCCTCGTGACCGGCGGCGCCAGTGCCAGGTTCGACAATGTGCGGGTCAACCCCGAGACCAACCCGGCCGAGGGCCGTGTCGTGACCGCGTCCAGTTCCTATGACGGGGACGGCTGGGGCACCAGGGCGGCCGTGGACGGGGTCCGCACCGGCGTCGGCTGGAGCAGCTCCACCGCGAACATGAACGGTGACCACACCGAGTGGGTCCAGGTCGATCTCGGAGCCGTCCGGCAGCTCGGCAGGATCGACCTCCATCCCCGCGGTGACGGTGCCAACACCGGACTCGGTTTCCCCGTCGACTTCACCGTCCAGGTCTCGGCCAACGGCTCCACCTGGACGACCGTCGCGACCAGGACCGGCCAGTCCCGGCCGGGCGCGGGCGCCCAGTCCTTCCCGTTCGAGACGACCGGCGTGCGCTACGTCAAGGTGACGGGAACCCATCTGAGCACCGACTCGTTCGGCCACTACCACATGCAACTCGCCGAGATCGAGGTCGCGGGCGGCAACCTCGCCGCGGGACGGCCGGTGAGCACCTCCAGCTCGGTGGAGTACACCAATGAGGGCTGGCTGCGGACCGGTGTCACCGACGGAACCCGGCTGTCCAGCCTCTGGTATTCCATGGGCTGGAGCAGCCTGCCCGGCCCGGCCGCGCGCACCGAGTGGGCCACGGTCGACCTCGGCGGCCCGAGCCGGGTGAGCAAGGTCGACCTGTACGCCCGCAGCGACGGCGCCAACACCGGCCTGGGCTTCCCCGTCGACTTCACCGTCCAGGTCTCGCCGGACAACTCCACCTGGACGACCGTCGCCACCCGGACCGGTTACCCCCGGCCTGACGCGACGGCGCAGTCCTTCGCCTTCGGCGCCACCACGGCACGCTATGTCAGGGTCGTCGGTACGAACCTTCGCGCCGACCCCTTCGGGAACGCCATGATGCAACTGGCCGAGGTGGAGGTCCGGTAGCACTCCGCCAGCACTCTGCGGCAAGGGCCACCCGTGATCGGTGGTCCTTGCCGCGCCGATCATCTCTTTCCGGCAGGGTCCGATGACCGGTCGAAGGCGGCCGGCTCCTCCGCCGACCAGGTGAGCCGGCCGGTGCGCAGGTCGTCGATGACCGAGCGCACCCAGCGCTCCTCGGCCGCGGGGGCGGGAGCCGCCCCGATCCTGCCTCCGCCGCGAACGCGCCTACGCGGCCGATCGCAGACCGTGTTCGTCCGCCCAGGCGGCGACGGCCGCGGCGATCGCCTCAGGCTGGTCCTCAGGGGTGTGATGGCCGGCGGGTCCGTGCCTTTCGACTTCGAGAGCGGCGATGTTGGCGATGCACCAGTCGATGATCTCCGGGCCCATCATCGCCCCGGGGCCGGGCTCGAAGGCGAGCAGTAGTTTGGGCACGTCGAAGCTGGTCGCCAGCCACTCGTCGTAGGCCTTGACCCTGGACACGACTTCGGCCGGCTCTCCGCCCAGCGGCATCGCCCGCGGCCACTGCAGCAGTGGCCGGCGGCTGTCCCGGGTGGGATACGGCCTGAGGTAGGCGTCGAGGTCTTCCTCGCTGAGGCGGGTGGCGACGGTGCTCGGCAGTCCCTGCTTGAGGAACGCGTTGTCGTCCAAGATCATGGTCTCGCCGACACCGCTCGTCTTGATGGCCTGGAACAGCGGACGGCCGCCTTCGGGGAACTCCTCCCAGGTCATCGGCTTCACGATCGTTTCGGTGAACACGACGCCCCGTACCCGTCCGGGATGGCGGGCGGCCCAGTCGAAGGCGAGGGCCCCGCCCCAGTCATGACCGATCAGCACGACACCGTCGAGGTCGAGCGCGTCGAACCAGGCGTCCAGATATCGAGAGTGATCGTCGAAGGTGTATTCGATGTCCGGCTTGCCGGAGTCGCCCATTCCGATCAAGTCCGGTGCCAGGCGCCGGCCGGGGTCGCCAACGGCTGGCAGGATATGGCGCCACAAATAAGACGATGTCGGGTTTCCGTGTAAAAAGACCATCGGCACTCCCGTACCGATCTCTCGGTAGAAGATCGTCGAGTCGAGAACACGCTGGGTGGGCATGGCGAACCTTTCTGAGGTGAATGTACGGCGGGCGGGATGGGAGGAATCAGTTGTTGGGCCTCATCACACGGTCCACGGTGATCTCGACCACCACCCGTCCGGGCGGGTTGGGCGGCGGGGAGCCGTCTCGTCCCCGCGCCGGGCTCCGGAGAGAGGAACCCGGCCGCCGTCCAGTGAGTCAGCCGAAGGCCGCGATGTTGCGCGCGGCCCATTCGGCGAAGGTGCGAGGTTCGCGACCGAGGATCTGCTCGACATCGGGGCTCACCCGCTGTTCGGCGGCCGTCGGCTCGCCCAGGATGGCGAGGGTGCCCTCCACGACCGGCTCGGGCATGAACCGCAGCATCTGGGCCCGGGCCTCCTCGCGGGTCTGCTCGACGAACCGGACCGGGACCCCCAGCACGTCACCGATCACCTGAGCCCGCTGCCGCGGACTGGTCAGCGCCGGTCCGGTGAGTTCATACGTACGGCCCGCGTGACTCTCGTCGCGCAGAACGGCGGCCGCGACCTCGGCGATGTCGGCCGGGTCGATGGTCGGCAGCCCGACGTCACCGAACGGCGCGGCGGCCGTCCGCTGCGAGCGGATCGTCTGCGCCCAGGCGAAGGCGTTGGAGTCGAAGCCGCTGGGGCGCAGGATGGTCCAGTCCAGCCCCGACCGCCGGACGGCCTCCTCGAACACCGCCGGATGGCGGTAGGTCTGCGGCCGCGTCCCGGCGCCCTGGGAGGACAGCAGGACGATCCGCCGGACCCCGCCGGTCTTCGCGGCATCGAGGATGTCGTCGGGGCTCTCACCGGCGACGAGGAGGAACAGCGCGCCGGCTCCGTCGAGGGCGGGCCGAAGGCTTTCGGGTTCGGCCAGGTCGGCTTGCCGGTACTGCACGCCCTGCGGCATCTCGGCCTCCGAGGGTCGCCGCGCGAGCGCGGTCACCTGTTCGCCGGCCGCGGCGAGTTCCTGCACCAGCATCCGGCCGACGTTCCCGGTCGCTCCGGTGATTGCGATCATGAAAAGCTCCTGTCCGATATTCGCCGCGGCCGCTCGCCTCGGGTGGATCCCTCGGCGGCCACCGAATGAGTTAGTTGGCTAACTAAGAAAGGACTTTAGCCAGTCCATCCCCGGTTGTCCACACTGATTAGTGAGATGACTAACTTGTGCAAAGACAACTCCGGTGGCCCGGCCGGAACGAAGCCGGGCAAATCGACTGGGTCGAGCAGCAGTTCCGGTCGATGGGCCGAGGCGACTCCCGCGACCTCGCGATCGCCCTGATCGCCGCCTACCAGGGGATCTCTCTGCTCACCAACACCTTTCGAGACCCCGATCTCATGACCGGGGAGGGCCATCGCCTGGAACGCTAGATCGACTCACTGGCATGAGGGGCCACGCCCGGCAGGGCTTTCCCCGGCCGGGCGGCACGCGCCGCCTCCGTAACGCCTCGGGCCGGTGCCGGCCCCTCCTCTGAATCGGTGGGGGTGCGGGGCGCGCGATGGGCCGGACAGGGCGCCGGCGGGCCGACACGTCGAACGACCGTGCCGGCGCCGACGTCATGGGAGAGCGGGCGCCCTTGTCGGCCTCCGGCGTCGGTGGAACATTGCTCGTATATCTGTTTCGCAGTTTCCGATCGAAATGGTAGGGATCATGCGGGTCATCGGGGCGGGCTTCGGCCGTACCGGAACGCTTTCGCTCAAGACGGCTCTTGAGCGTCTCGGCTTCGGACCGTGCCATCACATGACGGAAGTGATCGAACACCCGGGCCAGATCCGTCAATGGCTCGCCCTGGCCGAGGGGCGGCCGGTGAACTGGGATGATCTTCTGGGTGGCTACGACTCCTGCGTGGACTGGCCGTCCGCCGCCTACTGGAACGAGCTCGCCGAGCACTATCCCGAGGCCAAGGTCATCCTCACCGTGCGCGACCCCGAGCGGTGGCTGGCCAGTATGAATGCCACCATCTTCAAGCAGCGCGAGCGCGGTGCCAGGGTGTCGGGCAGGGTGATGTCCGGGTTTTCATCCCTGTTGGGCACGGATTTCGCCTTGTTCACGAAGATGACCAGGCTGACCGTTGAGGAGCGGGTCTTCGGCGGCCACGGGGATGACCCGGAAGAGGCGCTGAAGACGTTCCGGGCGCACGTCGAGAAGGTCGTGGCGACGATCCCGCCCCAACGGCTCCTCCGGTTCGAAGTCCGCCAGGGGTGGAAGCCGCTGTGTGAGTTCCTCGAAGTCCCGGTGCCCGACGAACCCTTCCCCCGGGTCAACGACACCGCGGACTTCGGCAGGAAGGCCCGGGCGAGTCTCGGCTCCATGCTGCTACGGCGCAGCCGGTAGGCGCGGCGGGCGGATGGGCCCGTCGCCCGCACCGAATTTTCTGCCGGGTCGGATGACCGCGGTGAACTGGTGAAAGGCGGCCGCGCACAGTGCTCGGTCGTCAGGCGGCCGCATGGGACGTGTGGAAGCGGGCAGTCTCCGGATGCCCGTTGGAAGATCGTTACGGCGGATTCGTCGTAATCGTCATCCGCACGGGGCGAGTGAACGATGACCTCACATCGCCTTGGGCCGGCGGGCGTTCAATCAGGACACCGTAGACGGGAGGACATGGTGACACCAACCAACCGTGACAAACCGACCGAACAGGAATCGATCGAGGCGGGCGGACCACGCCGGGGCGTTCCGCGGCCGTTGATCGCCGCCGCGGCCGCAGTGCTGCTGACGTCGGGCGGCATCGGGGTGGCGGCGGCATCGGCGGCGACGCCCGTGCCGCCGGCGACGGAGACCCCCATCCCGACGGAGACCCCCACCCCGACGGGAACGACGGGCGAGACGCCCACGGCGATCCCCACCGAGACGCCGTCCCAGACCCCAGCTCCCACTCCCACCGTGACGGCGTTGCCCACCGTGCACCCGCTGGAGTTCGCCGGCGCCGTGCACGGCGAGTTCCTGGTGGGGACGAAGGACCCCTGCGTGTTCGTCACGGTGTTCGCCCAGACCGGTGAGGCGACCGCCGTGGCCGAAGGGACGATCACCGTACGGAGTCGTGACGGCTTCGAGCAGGCGTACACGATCGCCGACGACACCCGTGTCGTCGCGGGCAGGCGCGGCAGCGGCGAGGTCGAGCAGGGTGATTGGGTGGCCCTGACCGCTACGCGTGAGGGGTCGGCGGCCACGGCCGCCTACGTCTACGACCTGTCGCAGCCGGACAGGAAGAACCGTCGCGGCAACGCCTGGTGGTATCACCGGCAATGGTGGCCCGGCACGGTCAAGTGGCGGACCCCCGCCGCCTGCCCCACACCGCCGCAGACCCCGACCCCGACCCCGACGGTGACCGACACGCCCACCGTGCCGCCCACTCCGACCCCGACGGCAACGGAGACGCCCGCCCCGACCCCTCCGGAGACGCCCACCCCGACCCCGACCCCGACCCCGACTCCGACGGCGACCCCGGCTTCCTGACCCTGAGCATCCGCTCCGGCTCTCGACCGAGTGCGCGGGCGAGACGGCTCCGGCATGGCATCCCGTGCTCGGGCCGTTTCGCCCCACCACTTCCACCGGGCCCGCATGACCCGCCCGATCGCGAAACTCGACGGTGAGGTCTTCATCCCGCCAGCCTCGTGGCCGTGATGACTGCTGGACTGGGCGGGTGCCCACAACCACCACCTCTCCCTCCGTCCCCGCTGCGTCGATACGATCGCCGCTGATCGGCTGGCTGGCCGTTATCGCGGTGATGATGGGGATCTTCTCGATCGTCACGGCCGAGATCCTGCCGATCGGCCTGCTGACGTCCATCGGGTCCGATTTCGACGTCTCCGACGGCGCGGCGGGCCTGATGATGACGACGCCCGGCGTGCTGGCCGCGATCGCCGCCCCGGCCGTCACCGTCGCGACCGGGCGGCTCGACCGGCGTTGGATGCTCTGCGTCCTCATGCTTCTGCTGGCCATCGCGGACTTTCTCGCGGCCGCCGCACCGGCCTACTGGGTCATGGCGATCTCCCGGGTCCTGGTCGGGCTGGTCATCGGCGGTTTCTGGTCGATCGGCGCCGGTCTTGCCGCCCGGCTGGTGCGGCCGGAGCGGGTCGGTACGGCAACCGCGGTGATCTTCTCCGCCGTCCCGCTGGGATCCGTACTCGGCGTACCCGCGGGCACCCTCATCGGACAGCTCGCGGGCTGGCGGACGGCCTTCGTCGTCATGGGGGTGATGACGATGGGGGTGTTCCTCTTGCTGGCCGTGTCGGTGCCACCGCTGCCCGCCGTCCAGGTGACGCGGCTGAGCGTCCTGGGCGACCTGTTTCGCAGGTCGGGTGTCCGGACCGGACTGGTTCTGACCTTTCTTATAGTCATGGCTCATTTCGGCACCTACACATATGTGACGCCTTTCCTGCAGCAGGTCACCGGGGCGAGCCCTGGCCTGATCACCATGTTTCTGCTCGTGTACGGCGTCGCCGGCATCGTCGGCAACTTCGTCGCGGGCATGACGGTGACACGCGGCCTGCGGGCTACGTTCATCGTCAGCGGCTGCATGCTCACCGGCGCGACCTCGCTCCTTCCGGCCCTCGGCAGCACAGAGGCCGGCGCGGTCGCGCTGCTCATCGTGTGGGGATTGGCCTATGGCGCCGTCCCCGTCTGCTCGCAGACGTGGTTCTCCACCGCGGCCCCCCACGCGACAGAGGCGGCCTCCATCCTCTTCACCTCCTCCTTCCAGGCCACCATCGCCATCGGAGCCCTGCTCGGGGGTGCTGTGGTGGACGCCGCCTCTCCATCGGCCGTCATGGTGCTCGGTGGTGTGGCCGCGGCCCTCATGGTGCTGACGGTCGTCGTCGGCCGAGCCGTACCGGAGACAGCGTCATCGTCTCCGGACACGAGGTGATCGAAGGTCCTCGGCCGGCACGGGCGGGTGCCGCAGCCCATCGCATCATCACGCCCGGCCTCGTCCGGATCGGATAGGGCGGTGGTCACGAGTCCAAGAGCCTGCGCCACGACTCCTCCTCAGCGTCAGAGCCCTCCCGCAAGAGATCAACTCATCGAGTAATCATCGGCAAGCCCTTAGGCGGGGGCGGTCGCCTTTCTGCGGGCCTCCGGCACGATCAGCGGCGTGCCCGTCTGCGGGTCGGCGATGATCTCGCACCGCACCTCGAAAACCTCTTCGACCAGCGAGGAGGTGACGATACGGCGAGGATCGCCCTCGGCCACGATCGCTCCGTCACGCATGACGATCAGATGGGTGGCATAACGGCAGGCCTGGTTCAGGTCGTGCAGCACCGCGACCAAGGTGCGGCCTGCTTCGTTCAGTTCGGCGCACAGGTCGAGCACCTCGATCTGGTGAGAGATGTCCAGGAACGTGGTCGGCTCATCCAGCAGCAGGATCGGGGTCTCCTGCGCCAGCGCCATCGCCAGCCACACCCGCTGCCGCTGACCGCCCGACAGCTCATCCACGATCCGCTCGGCCAGCCCGGTGACGTCGGTGGCGCGCATCGCCTCGGCCACCGCCGCCTCATCGGCCCGCGACCACTGCCGCATGAACCTCTGGTGCGGGTAACGCCCCCTGGCCACCAGATCGGCGACGGTGATCCCGTCGGGCACGATGGAACTCTGCGGCAGCAACCCGAGCCGCCGCGCGACCTCCTTCGACGGCAGCGAAGTGATCACGCTACCGTCGAGGTGCACCGCGCCCGCGCGCGGCTTGAGCATGCGGGCCAGCGCACGCAGCAGCGTGGACTTGCCGCAGGCGTTCGGGCCGATGATCACGGTGAACGCCCCGTCGGGAACCGTCACCTCCAAGGAAGAGGCGATCACCCGCCGGTCGTAGGCGAGCGTGAGATCAGTACCGGTCAGACGCGCCATCAGCGACGTTCCTTTCGCAGAAGCAGAGCCAGGTAGACGCCGCCGATCGCGGCCGTCAGCACACCGACCGGCAGCTGGGCGGGGGCCAGCAGCCGCTGCGCGGCCAGATCGGCGCCGGTCAGCAGCACGGCGCCCGTCAACGCGGAGGTCACCAGTGTGACCCCGGGCGAGCTCGCCAGGCGTCTGGCGAGCTGCGGGGCGGCCATCGCGACGAACATCACGGGTCCCGCGGCGGCGGTGGCGACCCCGCACAGCAACACACCCACCGTGACGGCGACCGCGCGCACCGCCTCGACCCTGATGCCCACCTGCCTGGCCACGTCCTCACCCATCTCCAGCCGCCGCAGCGGCCTGGACAGGAACGCGCACAGGGGCAGCAGCACGGCCAGCGCGCACGCGACCGGGACCGCGTGCTCCCACCCGCGCCCGCTCAGGCTGCCGCTGAGCCAGGCACCGGCGGTGGCGGCGTCGTTGATGTTCGCGCGGGTGAGCAGGTAATTGTCGGCGGCGAGCAGCAACGCGTTGGCTCCGATCCCGACCAGGATCAGCCGGTACCCCTGCACCCCGCGCCGGTAGGCCAGGACATAGATCAGCGCCGCGCAGACGACGGATCCCAACAGGGAGCCGCCGGCGATCTGCGGGGCGGACCCGCCGGCGATGACCGCCAGGACGCCACCGGTCGATCCGCCGGCGGTGATCCCGATGAAATCAGGGCTGCCCAGCGGATTGCGGGTGAGGCTCTGAAAGATCGCCCCGCTCAGTCCGAAAGCCGCGCCGACCAGCAGGCCGGTGACGACTCTCGGCGCGCGCAGCCTGCCGACGATGAGCTCGGCGGCCGGGCTTCCCTGGCCGAACAGCGCGGTCACGACGTCGCGCACCGGCACGGTGAACTCGCCGGTCGACAGGGCCGCCACGCTCACCGCCGCGGCCACGAGCAGGAGCACCGCGCCGACGGCGGCGGACCTCGGCGCGAGCCGCAGCGACCACGGGCCGAGCCGTACGGCCCGCACGCCCGGTGTCCGGCGCCGCGCCACGGCGCCCGCCTCCTGGCCCGGGAATGTCACATCCTCGGGTCCGTACGGCACGCCCGCAGGCGTCGCGGGCGGGCGCGCCTCGGACGAAAGCGTCATCGGCTCATGGGTTTCGGGCGAGGGCGTCATAGCGCGGCCAACCTCCTGCGCCTGGCGAGCAAGATGAAGACGGGAGCGCCGATCAGCGCGCACATGATGCCGACCTGCACCTCGCCGGGCGGGGCGACGATCCGTCCGGCGACGTCGGCGCTCAGCAGTAGCACCGGTGCGAGCACCGTGCTGTAGGGGAGCACCCACCGCTGGTCCGGTCCCACCACCGCGCGCACCGCGTGCGGCACCGCGAGGCCGACGAACCACAACGGCCCCGCCGCCGCCGTGGCCGAACCGCACAGCAGGGTCACCGCCACCGCGGTGAGGATCCTGGTCCGGCCGACCGCCGCGCCCAGCGCCCGTCCGGCCTCCTCACCCAGGGCCAACGCGTTCAGCGGCTTGGCCAGCAGCAATCCGAGGACCAGCCCGCCGGTCACGAACGGCGCGAGCCGTACCAGGACATCCGAGGTCTGGCCGGCCAGCGAACCGGTCAGCCAGAAGCGCATGCGGTCGAACGTCGTGGAATCCGCGCGCAGGATCATCGAGGAGAGGGCCGTGAAGACCATGCCCGTCGCCGCCCCGGCCAGCGCCAGCCGTACCGGGCTCGCGCCGGCGCGCCCCGCCGAACCCAGCGAGTAGGCCAGCACCGAGCCCAGCGCCGCGCCGCCGAAGGCGAACCACACATAGATGGCGGGATCGGCGAATCCGAGCAGGCCCAGCGCGATCGTCACGCCGAGCGCGGCCCCCTGGTTGACGCCCAGCAGGCCCGGATCGGCCAGCGGGTTGCGAGTCAGGCTCTGCATCAACGCCCCGGCGAGGCCCAGCGCCGCTCCCACGGCCAGGCCGAGCAATGTCCGCGGCACCCGCAACTCGCGGATCACCGTATGGTCGTTGGACCCGGTCGGCGCGGTCAGCGCGTCCAGCACCGTGGACAGCGGCACCGAGCGGGCGCCCAGCGCGACGCTGAGCGCCGACACCAGCACCAGCACTCCGACCGCGACGAGCAGACCGGCGGCCAGGACAGCCGTGCGACCTGCCGGCCGCGCCCGCGAACCGGTTCCTGAGACTGCCGGAGCAGCTGCGCCTGCCGGACTCACCACCCCTCCTTTCGACGAAAAATTTAGGTAAGGCTAATCTAAAGTCCCTGCATTTAGGGAAGCCTAACCTAAGGAGATGAGATGCCCGTATCCAGGAGGAGTTTCCTCGCCGCGGCCGGCGGTTTCGGGGCCCTGCTGACCCTGGCGGCCTGCGGAGCGTCGACGCCCTCGGCCGTCGTGACCACCGAGCGGACGCCGACGGCCTCCGCCGGTCCCTGGACCTTCACCGACGACCGCGGCAAGAAGGTCGAGCTTCCCCGGCGACCGACCCGGATCGTCGCTCAGGTCGGCTCGGCCGCCGCACTGTGGGACTTCGGGATCCGGCCGGTCGCCGTCTTCGGCCCGCACAAGCTGAAAGACGGCGGCAGGGACCCCCAGGTGGGCAACGTCGACATCACCAAGGTCGCCGGCCTCGGCAATGTCTGGGACGAGTTCAACGTGGAGCAGTACATTGCGCTGCAGCCCCAGCTCCTGGTCAGCAGCATGTACGTCAAGGGCACGCTCTGGTACGTTCCGGAGAAGTCGAAGGACACGATCGAGCAGGTGGCGCCCACCGCCGGAATCATGCTGACCGGTCAGAGCGCGAGTCAGGTGATCGGAAAGTACGCCGAACTGGCCCGGTCGCTGGGCGCGGACCTCGACGCCCCCGAAGTGAGCTCGGCCAAGGCCCGATTCGAAGCGGCGACCGCGGAATTGACGAAAATCGCCGCGACCGGCCTGAAAGTTCTCATGATGTCCGGCGGCCCCGACACCATGTGGGTGGTCAACCCCCCGGAATACCCCGACATCATGCACCTGACTCAGAGCGGCCTCGACGTCGTCACGCCCGACAAAGTGGATGAGGGAGGCTTTTTCCAGAGTCTGAGTTGGGAGAACGCCGACAGGTACGACGCCGACGTCATACTTTACGACTCCAGAAGCCAGGCACTGAAGCTCGATGAGATGCTGAAGAAGCCGACCTTCGCCAAACTCCCCGCCGTCAAGGCGGGTCAGGTCTACCCCTGGAAAGCAGAGGCGCCCTTCAGCTATCAGGGCTACGCCGACTATCTTGAGGAACTCGTCGCTGATTTGAAGAAGGCCCACGCCCTTCCCTGATCGGAGCCGATGGGGAACTCGGCCGGGCCAGGGCGGCGGGGTGTTCCGGCCGATGGCTCGACCCTGGAAACGGCGATCGCCTCCCGGATCGGTCGTGAGCGTGGACCTGAGGTCCGCCCTAAGGAGGGTCGATCCGACGTCCGGGCAACTTCGGATGCGTTCCGCCGGAAGGCGTCCGGGGCTGCTTCACCCTCTCCACCGGTGCTCACGGTCGCCGAGTTCTCATCCGTGGCCGGGCCCGGCGACCGGGCCGCTCTCACGCCGGGCGTATGAGCCGGTTCTCGTAGGCGAAGACCACGGCCTGCACCCGGTCGCGCAGCTCCAGCTTCAGCAGGATCCGGGTCAGATGCGTCTTCACGGTCGCTTCGGCCAGGTGCAGGCCCGCGGCGATCTCGGTGTTGGACAGGCCGCGGGCCACCTCGACGAGCACCTCCCGCTCGCGGGGGGTGAGGCGTTGCAGCCGTTCGTCGCTCGCCGGGCCGCCGCCGGTGGGCAGTTGGGCGGCGAAGTTCTCCAGCAGCCGGCGGGTGACCCGCGGGGAGAGCACCGCGTCGCCCGCGGCGACGTTCCTGATCGCCGCGAGCAGTTCCTCGGGCAGGGCGTTCTTGAGGAGGAAGCCGGACGCCCCGGCCTTCAGCCCGGCGAAGGCGTACTCGTCGAGGTCGAAGGTGGTGAGGATGAGAACCCGGGTCTGCCGGCGGTCCCGGATGATCCGGCCGGTCGCCTCGATTCCGTCGGTACCGGGCATGCGTACGTCCATCAGGACGACGTCGGGGCGTAGCCGTCGTGCGAGCCGTACGGCTTCGGCGCCGTCTCCCGCCTCGCCGACCACTTCCATGTCCGGCTGGGCTTCGAAGACCATGGTGAAGGCCATGCGGAGCAGCGGCTCGTCGTCGACGAGCAGGATGCGGATCGTCACGCGGCATCGTCTCCGGCCACGCCGAGGTCGAGAGCGGCCGAGACCTGCCAGCCGCCGCTCGGCAGAGGGCCGGCCTCCAGGGTTCCCCCGTACGCGGCGGCGCGTTCGCGCATGCCGAGGATGCCGTGTCCGGACGGCGGACCGGGAGCCCGTGTGGCGCGGCCGTCGTCGATGACGTCGATGGCGACGGCGCCGGGCGAGCAGCGCACCCGCACCTCGGCGTGAGTGCCGGGTGATGTGTGCTTGAGGCTGTTGGTCAAGGCTTCCTGTACCAGGCGGTAGACGGTGAGTTGTGCGGCGGCGGGCAGGAACGCGGGATCGCCCTGCAGGTCGAGACGGGTCGGCAGGCCGGCCGTGCGCATCTGGTCGGCGAGGATCTCCAGATGGGCGATGCCGGGCATCGGGTGGCGCAGCGCGTCCGGTTCGTCGGCCCGCAGGACGCCGAGGGAGCGTCGCATGTCGGTGAGCGCCTGCCGCCCGGTGCCGGAAATCTGGCGCATGGCGGCGGTCGCCCGATCGGGTGCGCGATGCTGTGCGAAGACCGCGCCGTCGGCGAGCGCGACCATGACGGACAGGTTATGGGTGACGATGTCGTGCATCTCCCGGGCGATGCGTGCCCTCTCGTCGGCCACCGCGAGCCGGGCCCGCTGGTCGCGTTCGCGCTCCAGGCGAACCGCGCGATCCTCCAGGGACGCGAGGTAGGCCCGCCTGATCCGCGTGTTCACCCCGGTGACGGCGACGGCGGCGGCCACGGCGGTCAGGAAGACGGCCGAGCTGAAGAACCTGCCCTCGGGTGCCGCCCAGCGTGCGGAGGCCAGCAGGATGCCGACCTCGAGGACGGCTCCGGCCGCGAGCGTGTGGCGCCGGCCGGAGCGCGCGGCCACCGTGTACAGCGCGACCAGCAGCGCCACATCGGTCAGCAGCTGGGTGTCGGTGAGCCACTGGACGAAGGCCGCGGCGGCCACCGCGTAGAACACCGTCCGGGGTGCGCGGCGCCGCCACACCAGGGGCGACACCAGGGCCACCTGGAGGAGCAGCGGTCCAGGGGGACCCTGGTAGACCGCGCTGTCGACGCCGACGGCCGCGAAGAAGAGCAGGACCGCCAGCGACGCGTCGAACACCGTCGGCGAGAGCCGGGCACCCGTCCGAAGCAGGGCCCGTACCGGCCGCGCCACCTCGGTCATCACACGCCCCGCCGCCTCAGTGCTCCCGTGGCGGCCCCGGCCGGGGCCGCCGCTTCATGGCGCCAACATAGTCGGCTCCCGTCGGGGAACGGCAAACGACCATCCGGCATCGCCCGGCGGGCACGGGCCGCCTTTCGCTCCCGCGAACGGGAGTATCCGGGCGAGGGCCGCTCGACCGGGGTGCCGGCGGCAGGCCGGTCAAGCGGACCCTGTCAGCCTGAAGTCGTACACGGGTCTCCCCGGCGAGGCGCCCGGCGCGCTCACGCCCGGAAGAAGCCGCCGGTCAGGACCGAGATGGCAGGCAGGCACCCGAGGCGGCGCGGGGAGCACGCCGGGGCCCGGAAAATCCGACCGGGAGCTGACGCGCCGGGCCGGCCGTGCGGCCTAGCTTCGTACCCCGGTGAAGGTACGGCCCGCGATTCCCGCGGGTCGTTCAGGGCGCAGGGAAACCGCCCGCGCGCCGCGACCGGTCGTGTACGAGACAGCGCGCGATAAGTGTGCAAGAGGAGAATCCAATGCGTGGACGAAGGATGGCCGTCACCGGGGCCGCGGTGGCGGCCCTTGCGGGCACCACCCTGATCGGTGTGCAGCCGGCCGCCGGTGCGACCCGGGCGAACGTGGGCGGCCGCGCCCCGGACGACGGGCCGGCCCGGTTCCAAGAGCAGAAGATCGACTGGCACGGCTGCCGGACCGGCCCGGACGACGCGATCGGCAAGGAACTGGACGATGCGAAGGCCCAGTGCGCCGAAGTCACCGTGCCGCTGGACTACGCCCGCCCGGACGGGCGGACCATCAAGGTCGCGATGTCCCGACTGAAGGCCACCGACCCCGGGCGCCGGCGAGGGGCGCTGCTGTACAATCCCGGCGGTCCCGGCGTTCCCGCGATGTATCTCGCGCTCAAGGTCAAGCAGGCCGAGCCCGCGGTCGCGGCCCGCTATGACCTGATCGGGATGGATCCCCGGTTCGTCGGGCGCAGCACCCCCCTGAACTGCAAGTGGCCCGCCGTCGGCATCGGCTCCGCCGGACCGGACCGGCGCACCTTCGACCAGAGCGCGGCGCTGGCCAAGGACCTGGCGTCCCGCTGTGCCGGTCACCGAGCCGTGCTGCCCCACGCCTCCACCCGAAACACCGCCCGGGACATGGACGTGATCCGGGCCGCTCTCGGCGAGCCGAAGCTGTCCTACCTCGGCTCCTCGTACGGCACTTACCTGGGCGAGGTCTACCTGCAGCTGTTCCCCCGCCGCGCCGACCGGGTCGTGCTCGACAGCGCCTTGAACCCCGATCTCTTCGGCCCCGACCTGACGAGCACGACGGGATCGGCCGTGACCGCGGTCCTGGAGAACTGGGCGGCCTGGGCGGCCCGTCACCATGGCCGCTACCGTCTGGGCGCCACCACCGCCGAGGTCCTGGCCACGGTGAACCGGATCGACCAAGCCGCCGAACGGGGCCCGCTGCGGGTCGGCGACCACCGGGTCGACAGTCGCGTGCTGCCCCAGCTCCTGTGGAACGTCACCGCCGGGGACAGCGACGAGATGTACGCCGGCTTCGCCGCCGACGTCCGTGTCCTGAGCGACGCCGCCCGCGGCGTCAAGGTCACCCCCACCCCGCTCCTGGAGCAAGTCCTGACCGGCCTGTCCTCTCCGGACGCGGACGGAACCGCGAGCGTCCAGACCGCGATCCAGTGCGCGGACCGGGCGGCCTCCCGCGACCCTGATACCTACTACCGCGACATCCAGGCCCACCGTGTCGACGAGCCGCTGTTCGGCCCGCTGATCCGCAATCTCACCCCTTGCTCGTTCTGGCCGGTCGCCCCCGCCGAACCGCCCACCCGGGTCCGCAACGACGTTCCGGTCCTGCTGGTGGGCGCCACCGGCGACCCGGCGGCCACTTACCCGGGCCAGCAGGCCGCGCATCGGGCCTTGACCGGCTCTCGGCTGGTCACCCTGCGCGACGCCTTCCGCCACACCGTGTACGCGGGACTCTTCGCCCCTCGGAACACCTGCGTCGACAACGCCGTCAACCGCTATCTGATCGACGGCGTCCTGCCCGCCAGGGACGCCACCTGCCTCAACACCCCATCCGCCGGTAAGGGCCGATCCTCCTAGCCGATCGCGGTCGACAGCCCTTCCCGATCGGGCGGTGGTCGCCTGCGCGGGCGTACGGGCCGGACCTCACCCGGCGGCGGCGAGCTTTTCCACCTCGGCGTGCAGGATCTCCACCCAGGCCTCGCTCTCCGGCTTCATCAGGACGCTGCGCAGGATGCGCCCGGTCTCGACGTCGGCCATGATGCGGTGTCCCCGGGCGGCGAGAGCCGATGCGCTGACGCCGTAGGTGGCGAGGAACACCGCCTGCGACGGAACGGCGGACATGCCGGCCTCCATCATCCGGACGGACAGGGCGTCGATCTCGGACAGCCGCCGCGCGCGGGGGAGATAGGTGACGATGTCCAGTTCGGGAGGCTGGTAGGGCATGAGCGCCGCGGAGTCGGCCAGCAGCCCGGCCCAGCGCAGAGCGGCCCGCCGGCCGGGCCGCAGGACCGCGCCGAGCCCGTCGGGCGTGAGCGGCAACAGGCGGAAGGTCAGCCACAGAGCCGCCGCGGAGGCCCCGGCCCGGGAGCACTCCAAGGAGATCTCTCCCAGGTGCAACTGGTCCGAGGTGAAGTAGGTGTAGGGCGAGTCGTGCTTGTAGAAGCGCCCGACCGCGGGGTCCTTGAACAGGACGGCGCCGCATCCGTAGGGCTGCAGCCCGTGCTTGTGCGGGTCCACGACGACGGAGTCGCAGGAGGCGACGGCCCGGAACGGTGCGGCGGTGACGCCGTCGGCGGAGTCGTCCGCGATCAGGGAGAAGAATCCCCCGTAGGCGGCGTCCACATGGATGCGCACGCCGTAGCGCTCCCGAAGCTCAAGGGCCTGATCGATGGGGTCGAGGGCGCCCAGCCCCGTGGTGCCCGCGGTCATCACGACCGTGCCCACCTGTCCGGTGCGCAGCAGCGCCTCCAAAGCGTCGAGGTCCATCCTCCCGGCGCCGTCGGCGGCCACGGGGAAGGAGGGCATCCCGAGCAGGTGGCACATCCGGCCATGGGTGTAGTGGGCGTCCTGGCTGTAGGCGACGCCGCGGCCCGGGTGCGTTTCGCGGGAGACGAACAGGGCTTCGAGGTTGGCCATGGTGCCGCTGGTCGTCAGGTGCCCCAGGTGCTGGGCGTATCCGAACATCGACGCCAGGGCGGCGATCACCTCGCGTTCCATCTGCGCGGTGGCCGGCCCTCCGTCGAGGGCGTGGTTGTTGGGGTTGATCAGCATCGCCGCCACATATCCGACGACGGCGGCGGGGTGCGGGGGCTTGAGCATCTGGGCCGCGTAACGCGGATGGAAGAAGGGGTAGTTGGCGCGCAGCCGTTCGGCCAGCTCGGCGAACGCCTGCGAGAAGTCCTCCTCGGGCACGGTCAGCGCCGGGTGCTGTTCGAAGGCGCCGAACTCGCGTTGCCACCTGCCGATCTCGTCGGCGGCCGAGCCCAGCCAGTGATGCAGGTCCATGCTCGCTCTCCTCGGGCGGGGACGGGCGCCGTGGCGGGCGGTGAGGGCCGAACGGCGCCCCGTTCGGTTCCCTCCGTCATCCTGCTGCTTTTTCGCTCGTGCCCACAGGGGTCCCGTTCACCCGTTCACCCGACCTCACCGGATCGGACCGGGTGGCTCCGGACGATGGTCAGTACGCGGCGGTGAACCTGGTGCGGTGGTGTTTGGGCCGCTCGGCCTCGTCCAGCAGCACCACCGCGAGGTCCTCCATGGAGATCGCCGAGTTCCCCTCGCCGTCGACCAGCAGTTCGTCGGTGCCCAGCCGGTAGGCGCCGGTGCGCTCTCCCGGCTCCAGCAGCGCGGCCGGGCTCAGGTAGGCCCAGTTCGCCCCGGTCTCGGCGCGGCAGGCGGCGAGCTGGTCGTTGCACGCCAACGCGATCGCCCGCCAGTCGGCGGGGAAACCCGGGTCGTCGATCACGGTGGCGCCACCGGCGCCGGGCACGGTCAGGCTGCCGGCACCGCCGACGACCAGCAGCCGGACGCCGGTCCGGGCGACTCCGGCCAGCAGCGCCCTGGCGGTCTCGGCGAGCCGGCCCTCGCTGCCGGGCACCGGGCGGGTCGCGCTGATCACGACGTCCTGGCCGGCGCTCAGCTCGACCACGTCCTCGACGTTTTCGGCGTCGCCGGCACGGACCTCCGCACCGGCGTGCAGTCCGGGTGAGCGGGCCGGGTCGCGCACGACGGCGGTGACCCGGTGGCCGCGGGCCAGCGCCTCGGCGACCACTCGGCTCCCCACGTTTCCTGCTGCTCCGAACACGGTGATGCGCATGGTTTCCAGCTCCTTGTGATGGATCGGTCGGTCGAGGTGGATCGGGCGGACCCCTGGGACCACCGGACGATCCGACGCAGTTGCTTAGTGCTAAGCAAATATATCTCAACGCTAAGGCATTCTTGTGGTGATGTATCTCACCACTAAGACATCGGTTAGGCTGGGGCGGTGGCAGATCATGTCGACCGGGTGTTGGAGCAGTGGGGCGCCCAGCGCCCCGATCTGGACGTGTCGCCGATGGCGGTGATCGGGCGCCTGTCGAGGCTGTCGCGGTTGATCGACGCGGAGCTGCGGGGCACGTTCGGGGCGCACGGGCTCGATGCCGCGTCGTTCGACGTGCTCGCCACCCTGCGTCGCAGCGAACCGCCGCACCGGCTGACCCCGGCCGAGCTGATGCGGGCATCCATGATCACTTCAGGGGCCGTCACCCAGCGTCTCGACCGCCTCGAAGCCCGCGGCCTGGTGACGCGCACCCCCAGCGAGACCGACGGCCGTGTCGTGCACGTCACCCTCACCGACGAGGGCCGCGCGCTCATCGACAGGGCCTTGCCCGACCACGTGGCCACCGAGAACCGGCTGCTCGCCGCGCTTGCGAGCGGCCAGCGTGACGCCCTCGCCGGCGGGCTCCGCGACCTCTTGGAGTCGCTCGGCGACACCGTGGACTGACCCGCCGAGCCGGCCCGGCGGGTGTCGCGGCGCGGATCCGGAGATGCGGAGCCGCATCCCAGGACCTGTTCGACGTGCTGCGTCTCGATCAGAGGACCGAAGGCATCCTGCCCGACGGCCGGTGTCTCCTGTCACCTCACCAGGTCCGCGCCAAGGGCAACGCCTGCTTGACCTGCGACAAGTTCGTCACCGAAGAGACGCACCGCGACGAACTCCAGCGGCGACTCGACCGACCCGAGGCGCTCATCGCGACACGGCAGGCCCAGCTCGCCGCCCGCCACGGGGAGTCGATGACGCAGGACAACGTCTCAAGCCGTCGCGGGTGGGGATACGAGATGATCACCGTTCGCGGTGTGGACGTGCGCGTCGGCGCCCGTCTGCCGCTGTCCGACATCTCCTTCCACATCTCCGCCGACGACCGGATCGGTCTGGTCGGCCCTAACGGCGCGGGCAAGACCACCCTGACGCGGGTTCTGCCCGGGCACGAACATCCCGACGCCGGCCGGGTGGTGCACGGTCCCGGGCTGCTCCTGGGCTACTTCGCCCAGGAGCACGACACGCTCGACCCCGCGCTCACCGTGCGGCAGAACCTGGCCGCGGTCGCGACCTGGCCGCGGTCGCGCCGCACCTGAGTGACGGTGAGGCCCGGCAGGTGCTGGGCTCGTTCCTGTTCACCGGGGAAGCCACCTCGGCGGCCTGCTCACAACGCGCGGCGTCGGCCGTCACGATGTGGCGCGGACGCGCCTTCGTCGCCGGCGCCCGGCTCCTCGCCTTGGAGACGACCCGGCTCCTCGTCTCGGAGGTAATGGTGGAGATGGCTGGCGCCTTCGAGCATGGCTGTCGCCCGTTGCGTCAGTTCCGCCTGGCGTTGTGCGATGGCTGCGCGAAGAGCGTCGCTGCTGCCCGTCCGGCGGAGGCCGTCGAGGACGAGCCGGATCTGAGGCAGGGGGTAGCGGCTCCGCCGCAGCATGTCGATCATCCGCGCGTCCCGGACGTCGGCCGAGCCGAAGCGGCGGTAGGCGGTGGCCGGATCACGCCCCGGCGTCAGCAGCCCGGCGGACTCCCACACGCGTAGGGCGGATGTGCGCACGCCGAGGTGGGCGGCCACCTCTCCGATGCGCATGCCCAGGCGCGGCGACGCCGAGGCGTCCGGAGTCTGCTCCGCGACCGCTTCGAGCGCTTCGCCCGCCGCCCGGAGGGAGAGCCGTTGCTCGTGCAGCGCGGCATGGCCGGCGTCCACGAGCGTGAGCGCCGAAGGAAGATCCCCGTCATGAACGGCCTGCATGATCGCCCGAGCGGTGTCCCACCCGTATCCCCTCGCGAGAGCCCGGTAGGTGATCAGGGCCCTGCGGTGTCCGGTGTCGAACCTGCGGTAACCGGCGGGGGTCCGTGGGGCCGGAGGCAGGATGCCGGTGTCGGCGTAGTTACGGACCTGCTGGGTCGATATGCCGGCCATCCGTGCCAGATCGATGGGGCGAAGCCCCCTTCTCTCCCGTCCCATCGGTCCTCCTTTCCCGTGACGGGGTTCACCGTGCAGTTGAAGGTTACTCGTACGCATCTCCAGGAGCAGCCGCGAACTGTGCGGGAAAGTCTTCACGGGAAGTTCAATGAGAAACTTGAAAGCAGGGAAACCGGGGGCGACGGGCCGGGGATCCCCGCCGGTCGCGTCGGATGGCATGCCGCGAACCCGGTTCGAGGGCGGCCGCCCGGCGCAGGGAAGTCACGCGACGGTCGACGCCGGTCTTCTCGTCACCTCCGTACAGCACGAATCACCGTTTGAAGATGGAAGGGTTCCGTGGTCTTCAGCCATCAGGAAAACAACGTCCGGCACCATGGCGATCCTCGAGGATCGGACCACACCGCCGCGGACGGCCACGACCTCATCCAGGTCCGTGGCGCCAGGGAGAACAATCTGGCCGGCGTCTCCATCGACATCCCCAAGCGACGGCTCACCGTCTTCACCGGGGTCTCCGGCTCCGGCAAGTCCTCTCTGGTCTTCGACACGATCGCCGCGGAGTCGCGGCGGCTGATCGACGAGACCTACACGGCGTTCGTCCAGAACTTCATGCCGAGCCTCGGCCGCCCGGACGTCGACGCGCTGCGCAACCTGAGCGCGGCGATCATCGTCGACCAGGAACGGATGGGCGTCAACGTCCGTTCCACCGTGGGCACCGCCACTGACGCCCACACCATGTTGCGGATCATGTTCAGCCGGATCGGCACCCCTCACGTCGGTCCCCCTTTCGCATTCAGCTTCAACAGGGCCGAGGGCATGTGCCCGCGGTGTGAGGGGCTAGGCAAGGTCTCCGAGATCGACATCGGCCGGCTGGTCGACACGGAGCTGTCGTTGAACGAGGGGGCGATCAGGGTTCCCGGATTCGGGGTGGACACCTGGTACTGGCAGCTGATGGCGCGCTCCGGCCTCTTCGATCCCGACCTGAAGCTGAAGGACTACACCCCCTCCCAGTGGGAGGACTTCCTCCACAAGCCCGCCACCAAACTCAAAATCGGGTCGAACAACCTCACCTACGAAGGACTCGTCACCAAGGTCCGGCGGCTCTACCTCGCCAAGGACCGGGAGTCGATGCAGCCGCAGGCGCGCGCGTTCGCCGATCAGGCGGTCCAGCTCGCCGGCTGCCCCTCCTGCGACGGTTCCCGGCTGAACGAGGCCGCCAGGTCTTCCATGATCGACGGCTACAACATCGCGCAGTGTTCGGCCATGCAGATCAACGACCTGGCCGAGTTCGTGCGGAGCGTCCGCAACCCCTCCGTCGGGCCGGTGCTGGAGACCCTCCGCGAAACACTGGAATCGCTGGTCGAGATCGGCCTCGGTTATCTGAGCCTCGACCGGGAGTCCTCCACGTTGTCCGGTGGTGAGGCGCAACGCGTGAAAATGGTCCGGCACCTCACCTCGAGCCTGACCGACGTCACCTACGTCTTCGACGAACCCACGGCCGGGCTTCACCCGCACGACATCCAACGGATGAACGGCCTGCTGCTGCGGCTGCGCGACAAGGGCAACACGGTGCTCGTCGTGGAGCACAAGCCGGAGACGATCGAGATCGCCGACCACGTGGTCGATCTCGGCCCCGGTGCCGGCCCGGCGGGCGGCCGGATCTGCTTCGCCGGCGACCTGGCCGGACTGCGCGGGTCAGGCACCCTGACGGGGCGCTACCTCGACCACCGCGTGAGCCTGCGCGAGAAGGTGCGCCGCCCCGACGGGCAGCTGCCGATCAAGGACGCCTCCCTGCACAACCTGCGGGATGTGAGCGTCGACATCCCCCTCGGCGTGCTCACCGTCGTCACCGGTGTCGCCGGATCGGGAAAGAGTTCCCTCATCCACGGGTACGTCTCCGGGCAGGACGGCGTGATCGTCGCCGACCAGTCGGCGATCCGTGGCTCCCGCCGGAGCAATCCGGCCACCTACACCGGACTGCTCGACCCGATCCGGTCGGCGTTCGCCAAGGCCAACGGGGTCAAGCCCGGCCTGTTCAGCGCCAACTCCGAGGGAGCCTGCCCCACCTGCAAAGGGATCGGCCTGATCTACACCGACCTCGCCATGATGGCCGAGGTGGCGTCGGTGTGCGAGGAGTGCGAGGGGAAACGGTTCATGCCGGAGGTGCTGTCGTACCGACTGCGCGGCAAGGACATCAGCGAGGTTCTCGGCATGTCGGTGGCCGAGGCCCACGAATTCTTCACCACCGGTCAGGCTCGGACGATCCTCGACCGGCTCGTGGCGGTGGGCCTGGGCTATCTCGGCCTCGGCCAGCCGCTCACCACGCTGTCCGGTGGTGAGCGGCAACGGCTCAAGCTCGCCATCAACATGGCGAAGAACGGCACGACCTATGTCCTGGACGAGCCGACCACCGGCCTGCACCTCGCCGATGTGGACAAGTTGCTCGCCCTGCTGGACCGTCTCGTCGACGACGGCAACACGGTCGTCGTCATCGAGCACCACCAGGCCGTGATGGCCCACGCGGACTGGATCATCGACCTCGGCCCGGGAGCCGGTCATGACGGCGGCCGGGTCGTCTTCGCCGGCACCCCCGCCGACCTGGTCGACACCGGCACGTCCCTTACCGCCGACCACCTCCGCAGCTACATCGGCCGATCCGCCCCCCTGTCCTCATCATGATCCGGACACTGATAGACATACCCCTGTGATTCGTGTGCTTCTAGCCGAGGACCAGCACGTCATCAGAGGCGCGCTGGTCGCACTGCTCGGCCTCGAACCGGACCTGGAGATCGTGGCCGCGGTCGAGTCGGGTGACGCGGCCGTCCCCGCGGCCCTGGTCCACCACCCGGACGTCGCGGTGCTCGACATCGACATGCCCGGCGCCCTGGACGGCCTGGCCGCCGCCGCCGAACTACGCGTGAAGCTGCCGGCGTGCCGCACGCTCATGCTGACCGGGCACGGCAAGCCGGGCCACCTGCGTCGCGCGCTCGGGGCGCAGGTGGACGGGTTCCTGCTGAAGACCGCGCCGCCCGAGGAACTGGTCGCGGCGATCCGCAAGGTCGCCTCGGGGGAGCGGGTGCTCGACCCCTCGCTCGCGGTCACCGCCTGGGACCTGGCCGACAATCCGCTGACCTCCCGGGAGGCCGACGTGCTGCGCCTGGCGGCCGGCGGCGCCGACGCGGCGGAGATCGGGGCACGGCTCTTCCTCGGCGCGGGAACGGTGCGCAACTACCTGACCGCCATCGTCGCCAAGCTCAACGCCCGTAACCGCACCGACGCCGTCCGCATCGCCACCGAGGCGGGCTGGATCTAGTGGGCGGCGGGCGCCGTCTCCGCGTCGTCTCCATGCCGTCGCGGCCCCTCGGGTGATCGGCGCTAGGCGATCGGCCGATACGCGCGACCGGCCGCCTCGATATGCGTCTTGGCGGCGTGCCGGGCGGACTCCGGGTCTCCGGCGCGGATCCCGGCGACGATGGCACGGTGCTGGTCGGTGATCGCACCGGCCCAGTGAGGATCGTCCAGGTTCGCCACGGTCGTGACCGCGATTCGATCCCACACGCGGTGCAGGGCGTCTTCGAGGAAGGGGTTGCCCGCCGCCACCCCGATGGCACGGTGCAGGGCCAGGTTCGCCCGCGCGGAGGCGCGGGCGTCCCGCGCCTCCACCGCGACCTCGACCTCGTCCACGGCCCGGTCGAGCGCATCGACCTCGGCCGGGGCGAGCTGCCCCTGTGCCTGTCGCGCGGCGGCCAGCTCCGCGGCCAGTGCCTCCAGATCGGCGCGCAGCACGAACAGGTGCTCCGCCTCTTTCGGAGTCAGTGCCGCGACGGCGACTCCCCGGGCGGCCGGGACGACCAGCCCTTCGGTCAGCAGCCTTCCGATCGCCTCGCGCACCGGCGTCCGGCTGACCCCCAGGTCAGTGGCCAAAGCCGTCTCGGTCAGTCGTTGGCCGGGTGCGTATTCGCCATCCGAGAACCGGTGACGCAGCGCCACGTACACTGCGTGGGCGCTGCCGGGCTGAGAGTCGGAAGAGATGGCCATTCGCTCAGTATACGCTGTATGCAGTCGGCCGGGAATGAGTGTGGAGATCTTGCGAGGGCTGATCCGGCGAGCCGAGATCGGCCCCGTCGTGCGCCGTCCGGTCCGATGGCCGCCCGAAGTCTCCGCTGTCGGCCGGGGTGAGGCCGTACTCCGGGAAGACCGCCTTCGGCGGTGACGGCCGGTGTCCGCTCCCTTGTTCGAGTGAACGGTTCGATCCGGACCGCGGCCGGCGCCTCATCGGTCGTTGCGGCCGGTTAAGCGCTTGCGAACGATGGATTAATCCTTGACATGCATTGCATGCAATGCATACTTAAAGCATTCAGATCTGTGAGCGAGAGACTCAGATCCGTGATCAAGGAAGGGGAGTCATGCCGAACTCCCTGCAGACGACCGCCTCCGCCGTGACAGGCCTCCCGGCCGGTGTCGCGAACGGGACCGCCGGTGACCGAAGCGGTGATCTCACCCCGCGCGTGCCACCCCCACGCCTTCGCCGGCGCGCCGTCGGGCTCGGTCCCGTCCCGTCCACCGCATTCTTCACGAGGTGACCATGCGCCAACGACACGACCTACTCATCGTGGGCACGCACTTGATTTCGATGGACCCCGCCATCGGGGACATCCCACGCGCCGACATCCTCATCCGTTCCGGTCAGATCATCGACGTCGGCCCGCACACCGCGGACCGTGAGACCGGCGATGTGCAGACCATCGACGGGGCCGGAACGGTGACCCTTCCAGGTTTCGTGGACACGCACTGGCACCTGTGGAACTCGCTCCTGCGCGGCACCGTCGGTGATCGGCCCGGAACCGACTACTTCACCGTCAAACGCGCGCTCGCGCCGCACTTCGAACTGGAAGACTTCTACTGGGCGGCCCGCCTCGGGCTGGCCGAGGCGGCCGGCGGCGGCATCACCACGGTGCACAACTTCGACCACAACGTCCGCGGGCCTCAGGACGCCGACGCCAACATCCAGGCACACCTGGACTCCGGCCTGCGCGGACGCTTTTCCTACGGTCCCCCCGACTCGTCCGCGCCCGAGAGCACCAACGACCTCGACGATCTGGCGAGGCTGCGGGACCGCTGGCCCGGTGATCGCCTCGACGGTCGCCTGGACTTCGGCGTCGCCCTGCGCGGGCCCTACAGGACTCCTCCGGAGGTGTACGAACGCGAGTGGGCGACGGCACGGTCGCTCGGCCTGCCGATCACCATGCACTGCGACCGATGCCTGCGTGAGGAGGGCTGCCGCAGCTGTGGGCTGGTCCGCCTCGAAGAGCTCGGCCTGCTGGGCGAGGACGTGCAGGTCGTCCACGCCGTACACGCCGGAGAGGAGGACATCCGGGCGCTGGCCCGCACCCGCACCCGGGTGTCGCTGAGCCCGATGACGGAAATGAGGACGATGGGGTTCCCGTTGCTCACGGAACTCCTCGAAGCCGGCGTGCAGGTGTCACTCTCCCTGGACACGCTCGCCATGCCGACCAGCGCGGACATACTCGGGCACCTGCGCACGATCATCTCGGTCGAGATCGCCCGTACCGGCTCCGGCACGGTCACACCTCGCAGGCTGCTCCAACTGGCGACGATCGACGGCGCCAGGGACCTCGGGCTCCACGACAGCATAGGTTCGATCACTCCCGGCAAGCGCGCGGACATCGTGATCCTGCGCTCGTCCGACATCAACCTGGTCCCCTCCGGCGACCCGGTCGAGGCGCTGGTCTACACGGGCCAGATAGACAACATCGACACCGTCATCGCCGACGGCCGAATTCTCAAGCGGCACGGACGACTCACGCTTGCCGATGACGAGGAGAACCCCGTCGCCGTGGCCGCGGCACGCCGCGACGCGCTGCTGGGCAGAGCCACAGCGGCCGGCGACTGGCACTGGCCGGCCTGTACCACCGCCAACCCGTCCCAGACCATCTCGGGTCCGGCGACCGCAGATGAAGGGAGCCCGCGATGAGCGCCGCTCCGATCTCCAAGACCTCACCCCCGCCGGGGGAGACCCTGACCCTCAGCGCCGCGGTCGCGATGTTCGGCCTGCTGCTGCTGGCCTACGCCGTCAACGCCATGGACCGCATGGTCTTTCCGATGCTGCTCGTCGAAGTGCGTGGTGAGTACGGCTTCAGCCTCGAGGCGGCCGGACTGCAGGCCACGGTGTTCGCCCTCGGGATGGGTCTGACGGGCCTGCCCGCCGGGTGGCTCCAGCGAACGCTCGGCCGCAAGCGGACGATCGTCGCCGGCACCGTGATGTTCTCGGTCGCGACCGCCCTGACCACCGCCTCGACCGGATTCACGGACATGCTGCTGTGGCGCGTGCTGTCCGGAGTCGGTGAGGCGCTCCAACTCGCGGCGATCATCACCGTGGCTTCGAGCGCGTTCCCGGCCCGTCGCGGAGTGGCGATCGGCAGCATCAACGTGGCCTTCGCCGTCGGATCGGTCGTCGGCCCTTCGCTCGGCAGCAGCCTGCTCGAGGGCTACGGCACCTGGCGGGCGCCGATGCTCGTGTACGGCGCCATCGGCCTCGCCCTCGCGATGGCCATCGTGGTACTGGTGTCGCCACGGCTCACCGAGATCAACTCGTCGGCGAGCTCGGCCCTGCACATCGGCGGCGCCGGCACGCTGCTGTCCCGTAACCCTCTCGTGCTCGCCGTCATCACCGCGCTCTTCGGCCTCACCGACTTCGCCTTCATCGGCCTGTACGCCAGCTACCTGCGTGAGCAGCTGAGCTTCACCCCCGGAGGAGCGGGGTTCGTCATCGGGCTGTCCGGACTGGCGGCGTTCGCCTCTCCGCTCGGCGGTCATCTGGCCGACCGGATGAGTCCCCGGATCGTGCTGCCGGTGCTCAACCTCGGCGTCGCGGCGTGCGGATGCGCCCTGTTCCTCGGACCCGGCTCGACGGCCTGGCAGGCGACTTTCTCGTTCCTGTTCGGGCTTTTCGCCAGCAGTGGCGTGTATGTGGCCGCGGCCAGCTATCTCGTCAAATCCGTCAACGGCGGGCTGGTAAGCCGCGCGGCAGGGCTGTTCGTCACCTGCATCTACGTCGCCGCCGGCGTCGCCGGGCTGCTGTTCAGCAGCCTGATTACCGTCACCGGCTGGATCACGGCGGGCATGGTGCAGGTCGTCGGCTTCTCGATACTCGGTGCCGCTTTGGCCCTCATCCTGCGTCCGCAACTGTTCAGCACGACCAACACACCTCAGGATCACTGACTCATGACCGCACCCGTACTCTGGCAGCTGCCTCAGATCGCCCTTCCCGTCGCCGGAAGGCCCGAGTCCTTCCCCGTTCGCCGGGTCTACTGCGTCGGGCGCAACTACCTCGACCACATCCGGGAGATGCAGGAGGGCAGCGAACGCGACGACCCGTTCTTCTTCCAGAAGCCGGCAGACGCCGTCGTTCCCGACGGCTCCGCCATTCCTTATCCGCCCCAGACCGACGACCTTCAATTCGAGGGCGAACTGGTCGTCGCCATCGGCGCGGCCGGGTCGGACATCAGCCCGCAGGACGCGCCGGGACACGTCTTCGGGCTGGCCGCCGGCATCGACCTGACCCGGCGCGACCGGCAGCGTGACTGCCGCGACATGGCGCGTCCCTGGGAGGCCGGCAAATCCTTCGACCACTCGGCGCCCTGCGGCCCCATCCTCCCCGTCGGGGAAGCCGCCTCGACCCTGTCCGGAGAACTGTGGCTGAGCGTCAACGGCCGGCAGCGGCAGCACACGAGCCTGGGGCTGATGATCTGGAACGTTCCGGAGATCGTCAGCCATCTGTCCCACTCCTATCGCCTGATGCCCGGTGACCTGATCTACACCGGAACTCCGGCAGGGGTCGCCGCCGTGCACCCCGGTGACCGGATTCGCGTCGAGATCACCGGCCTGCCCGCCCTGACCGTGACCATCAGTGAAGGAGACACCCATGCGTCCGAGTGAGCGGCTTGAGTACGACCCCATCGAAGGCCGCGCCGGACTCACCCTGCCCGGCGGCAGGCGGATGGTGGTGTGGGTCATCGTCAACGTGGAGACCTGGTCCGACACCGACCCCATGCCCCGGACCGTCCTCACCCCCCCGGCGGGTGGCATCCCCGCCCCGGACGTCCCCAACTGGGCCTGGCACGAGTACGGCAACCGTGTCGGCTTCTGGCGCATGCTCCAGTCTCTGGACCGCCAAGGGGTGCGAGCCTCGCTGGCGATCAACGGCCAGGCGGTCGAGCACTATCCGCAGATCGCGCAGGCGGCGCGAGATCGCGGATGGGAGTTCGTCGGCCACGGGTTCACCCAGAAGAACATGCAGAAGGTCGAGGACGAGCGGGTCGACATCCGGGCCACCGCCCTGGCGATCGAGTCGGCGGCCGGTGTCCGGCCCCGGGGCTGGCTGGGACCCGGACTGACCGAGACCTGGGAGACGCCGGACGTCCTCGTCGAAGAGGGATACGAGTACGTGTGCGACTGGGTCCTCGACGACCAGCCGGTGGAGCTGGCCACCCGGACGTCGCCCATCGTGAACATTCCCTACACCCAGGAGTGCAACGACGTCGCGATGATGCTGATTCAGCACCATCCGGCCCGCGAGTACTTCCAACGGGCGGCCGACCAGTTCGACCAGCTCTACAAGGACTCCGCCGAATCCGCCCGGGTCATGGCCCTGGTCGTGCACCCCTACATCATGGGCGCGCCGCACCGTCTGAAGTACTTCGAGCAGGCCCTGCAGCACATCCGCGCCCATCGGGACGTCGAGTTCTGGACCGGTGAGCAGATCCTCGACTGGTATCGCGACGCCCGTCCCGCACCGCTGTCAGCCCCGGAGCACGGCTCCCTGGCCGTGCGTTAGCCCCGGCGTTTCGTACGCCCGGGCGCGGTTCACGGCCTCACCCTCGACAGGATCACGCCGCCATCGAGGGTGAGGCCCACGGACGCCGTACGGCCGCCGGCCCGATCGGACGCCTGCCGCCCTACGACGGCGGGCCGCTCGCCCGGCCGTCACCGGCGGTGTCGGCTGCAGAGCCCGGCCGCGCCCCGTCCGATGCCGTCCCCGGTGGATCGACGGGCTCCGGTCACTGCCCGCCCGTTCCCGGCCCGCTCGCCTCGGTCTCGTCGCGGGAGCGCCGAGACCCGCTGCCTACCCGTTCGGATCCGGGCGCCGCGACAGGGGAAGAGCGAGATCGGCGCGGCAGGCAGAGCTGGGCGGACACTACGCCGCCGACCGCGCAGACCACCCACAGGGCCCACTCACGGTAGGCGTAAACCGCGCCGCCGATGAGCGGGCCGACGCCCGTGCCCAGCGTTATGGCGGCGCCGTACAGGCCCTGGTAGCGGCCTCCCATGGCGGGCGGGACCAGGCCGCCCAGGTACGCGTTCGCCATCGAGGCGTACAGCATCTCGCCGAGCGTCCACAACAGAACGGTGGCGGCCAGCCAGAGCATGTCGTTCGCCACGACGGTCAGCGCCAGACCGACGCCGGTGAGCAGGTTCCCCACCGCCAGGACGGGCTCTGGCCGGCGCCGGGAGACGGCACTGGTGATCGGCAGTTCGAGCAGCATGACCAGCAGACCGTTGAGCCCCATCAGCAGCCCGAAGCTGGCCGGCGACAGGCCGATGGCGCTGACGTGCAGCGGCAGGCCGACAGTGGACTGGATGTAGATGAACTCGGCGATCAACGTCATGACGAGGAACCGCCGCAGCCGGCGGTCGGCGAGCGCCTGGCGGTAACTCGGCTCCGGCTCCGCCGATCCCGGACCGTGCCCCTGGCCCGCGTCGGATCCGGCGTGCACCACATCCCGCAGCAGCCCCGCCGCGATCGCGGCGAGGAGCAGGCAGGCGACGGCGTTGCCGAGGAACAACCCGACGTACGAGACGGTCGCGAGCACCCCGCCCAGAACCCCGCCGATCGCGGCTCCGATGTTCATCGCGAAACGGTGGACCGCGAAGGCCGCCAGCCGCTGCTGCGTGGTCGTCGTGGCGTCCACCAGCAGCGCCGAGGCCGCCGGGCGGTAGACCTGTGCCGCCGTCCCGGCCAGGCCGGCCAGCGCGATGAGCACGGGCAGGGTGTCGAACAGGGGGATACCCGCCGTCAGCCCGGCGGTGGCGACCATGGACAGCACAATGGTCCAGCGCCGGCCGAGCCGGTCGGCAAGGTATCCGCCGAGCGCGTTGCCGAGCACGTTGCCCAGCCCGGCGGCACCGAGCACCAGACCGGCCGCCGCCGGCGAGAAGTTCTGGCTGGTGAGGTAGAGGACCATGAAGACCGGCAGGAAGTTGCCGATCCGATTGACGAGAATGCCGAGGCTGATTATCCAGACCGTCGACGGCAGTTGCCGCAGGGAGTCCCGGAACCGCGGCTCGCCGTCACCCGCTCGCTGTGCCGACGTGCTCACCGGATCGCCTCGGTGCGGATGCGCACCGCCGCCAGCAGCCTCTCGCAGTGGGCGATCGCCTCGTCGGCGGTTTCCCCCCGCGCCATGATGTGACCGACTCGATCCTCGCTCCAGGTGAGCGGGGACACCTCGTCCCCGGGCTTGACCGAGATCTCCAGTTCGACCAGCGCGGGGTCGGCGGTGACGGTGTCGGCGCCGGTCACCTCGACCACCCGTCCGGGGGGCGGGGTGAGGAAGCGGATCGCCGCGCCGGCCCGTGGCCGGGGCGATCGCCGGAGCGGCTCGACCATCCCGAGCCGCGAACCGAGCGCGTAGCGGTCCATGTCGACGCCGTAGGCGACGTCGGTCAACTCGTTGATCCGATCACCGCCGATGCGGTTGTGCGACTCGATGATCACCGGACCGCGGCCGGTCAGCATGACTTCGGTGTGCGCCGGGCCGTGCCGCAGGCCCACCGCGTCGAGGAACGTCGCGACCAACTGCTCGACCTGGTGCAGGAGGGGGCTCGGCTGACGGCTCGGCGTGGAGTGGCCGACCTCGACGAAACCCGGTCCGCCGAGGAGCTTGTCGGTCACCGCGATGACGACATGGCGGCCGTCGAAGCTCAGCGTCTCCACGCTGATCTCCAGCCCTTCCAGGTACTCCTCCATGAGGAACCGATCAAGGTCGCCTGCCAGTTCGTCGGCGAACCGGGCGCCGAGCGCGCGAAAGCGCGCCGGGATCGAATCCAGTTCCGCGACGTCGCGGACGGCGAACACACCGAGGCTGCCCGCCTCGCTGGTCGGTTTCACGATCATCGGCAGCCCGTGGGCCCGGACGAAGTCCCGCAGGTCCTGCTCGGTCTCGCCCACGGCGGCGGCGGCGGGGCTGACACCCAGCGCATTGAGGTGCTGTCTCATCCGCCACTTGTCCAGCAGCAGATCCACGGTCGCCGGCGAGTTGCCGCCCAGCCCGAGCATCTGATCGATCTGCGCCGCGGGCCGGACTCCGAGCTCGGTCAGCGACACGACGTCGTCGAACGGGTAGGCCTGGTACAGCGACCGCACCAGCGGCAGCAGCCGTGCGGTGTCGGTGTAGTCGACGAGCAGCGCCTGGTCGACGTACGGCCAGTGGGCGCGGTCGTACTGGTCGGGGTGCTGGATGTAGACAACGTCCATCCCGAGTTCGCGGGCCTTGCGGACGATCTTGAGCTTGCCGCCGACCACGGCGATCGTCGGCCGCGCGGTGACCGGGGCCGCGCTCTGGAGTCCAGCGCGCGTCGCGTCACGTGACATCGTGGATCCTCCCTCGATCCAGGTGGGCGCGCTCACACGCGGTCACCACGACGGGCGATGTCCGGGATCTCGGCAAGCGCCGCACGGTCGACCTTCCCCGGACGGTTGAGGGGCATGGCGTCCAACCAGACGTAGAAACGCGGCCTCATATGGCCCGGCAGCCGATCGCGAAGCCGGTCGGTGATCTCGTCGTCGGCCGACGGCGTGCCGACCAGGAAGGCGACGATGGCGGCACCGCCCGGAGCGTCCTCGCGGAGCAGCACCGCGGCGTCGACCACTCCGGGGCACTCGCGCAGGGCGTGTTCCACCTCCCCGATCTCGACGCGGAACCCGCTGATCTTGACCTGGTCGTCGATGCGGCCGAGGAAGACGAGGTTCCCGTCCGGTTGCAACCGCACGCGGTCTCCGGTGGCGTACATGCGCTGCCCCGGGACGTCGGCGAACGGATCCGGCAGGAACACGGCGGCCGTGCGGGCGGGCAGGCCGATGTACCCCCGGGCCAGGCCGGTTCCGGCGATGTACAGCTGCCCGTCCACGCCGACCGGGACGGGAGCCAGATCCTCGTCGAGGACATGGGTTCGGACGCCGCGGATCGGCCGGCCGATCGGCACCCAGCGGGGCGTCGGCTTGACGCACCTGTACCAGGTGGGGGCGACCGAGGCCTCGGTGGGGCCGTAGCCGTTGTACACGACCGGCGAATCGGCGTCCGTGAGGCCGGGACCGTCGAGCTGGGAGCCGCCCGTGATCACCAGCCGCACCCCGGCCTCCGCCAGACGCGGGAGCAGCGATCGCCCGTACGGCCCGAGCACGGCCGCCGGAATCTCCAGCACGGTCACGCCCATGGTGCGGGCGGCGAGCAGCATCCTGCCCGCGGGTAGATCACCGCCCTCGGGAATCGCGACGCAGGCGCCGCAGCACAGCGGCATCAGACAGTCGTGCATCGTGCTGTCCACCGTGACCGCGGTCGTCCACAGCATGACGTCGTCTGCTCTGATCAGGTCGAGATCTTCGATCGAGGCCACCACCAGGTTGAATATCCCCTCGTGCGGCACGCCGACGACCTTGGGGCGCCCGGTCGAGCCCGATGTCGTGATCGCGTACGCCAGGTCGAGCGGCCTCGGCGAGCGCAGCGACGCGGTGTCATCGTCCTCCTCGCCCAGGCCGGGATCATCGATGAGCTGTGCGCCGGGCAGCCACGCGGTGGGCGCGGCGACGAGAACCTGATCGCATCCGGCGTCGTCGAGGACCTCCCGGTTGCGCCGCGGCGGATCGTCGGGGTCCAGCGGCAGGCACGCCGCGCCACAGCGCAGGATGGCGACAACGCCGGCCAGGGCCGCCGGACCGCGAGGCGCGATCAGCCCGACGACGGCCCCGGGGCCGGCTCCACGGCGTCGTAGCCGATGGGCCAGCCGGGCCGTCACCCGGCCGAACTCGGCGTACGTCCATGATCGGTGAGCCGTCCGGACGGCCGTGGCGTGTGGTCGAACGCGTACCTGGTGCTCGAACAGGTCGCACACCGTCCGCGCCCACGGCGCGACCCGCTCGTTCGGCGGGGGATCCTGCATCACGCCTCCTCGTCTGGTTTCACACCGCGTCCAGGCCGACCTGGTCGGCCTCCATCTGCCGTCGCAGGCTCAACGGCCGCATGTCGGTCCAGGCCTGATCGATGTAGGCGAGGCACTGCGCCTTCGGGCCGGTGGGTCCCACCGCGCGCCAGCCCGCCGGAATGCCACGGCCGGCCGGCCAGATCGAATGCTGTTCCTCGTCGTTGACCACGACGTGGAACTCGCGGTGCTCGTCGTCGAACATGTCGCGCTCGCTCCTTTCCGGTCTATTCGCGCTGGTCGCCCAGCACCCATGAGATCGCCTCCGGAAGCATCGCCTCCCAGGCGGCGTAGGTGTGGCCGCCGTCTCCGTGCGCGCACCGCACGGTGTGACCCCGGGCGGTCAGCTCCTGCGCCGTGCGCTCGGTCGCGTCCACCAGGCTGAGGCCGTCATCGAGCATGATGTCCGCCTCCTCACGGCTCGCGGACAGAAAGAGCCGGGCCGGGCCGGGCGCGGGGACGGCCGCCGGCGCGCCGAGCCGATGCTCGCTCAGCGGGCCCGAGAGGGCGACGGCGCCCTCGAAACGGTCCGGGCGACGGAGCGCGGCGCGTACGGCCGCGACCGCTCCCAGGCTCGCGCCGATCGCGGTCACCCGGCCCGGCCGCCATCGGTCTCCCAGCCAGGCCCGCAGGTGGGGAACCAGCTCGTCGGCGAGCACGTCGACATACGTGTCCTCGAGCAGTTCCCGCCTGCGAGCCGACCAGTCGGCGGGGCTCACGAACACCGCCGCGGTCATGGGTATGCGTTCCTCGGCGACGAGCCGGTCCAGGATGACCGGGAGCCGCATGATGTCCACGAACTCGGAGCCGTCGAGCACGAGCAGGGTCCGTGCGTCCGAGGCGCTGCGACCCGGATCCGCGGCCGAGACGAACAGGTCCACCCGCCGGTCACCGGAGAGCATCCGGCTGTGCCACGTCTGCTGCTTCAGGCGGTGCTCACGGGAAGCGGCGCCGAGGTCGGGGATGCTCTCCCGCAGGAGAGCCGCCGCGTACGAGGCCGGGGTCCGGTGTCGCATCATGAGCCGAAGCGGCACCTCCCGGCCGAGCAACTGCCGGATCGCCGAGGTCGCCCGGGGCACCAGCAGGGAATGGCCGCCATGCTCGAAGAAGTCATCCGTGACCGCCACCGTCCGGCCCAGCACCGCTGACCACGCTTCCGCGACGCGCGCCTGCAGCCCGGTCGCCGGCGGCGCACCGCGCGCTGCGCCCGATCGCACCGCGGTGACCGGCGGCAGCGCCGCCCGGTTCACCTTGTTGTTCGCCGTCAGCGGGATGCGGGACACTTCGACGATGTGGTCGGGGACCATGTAGGCCGGTAGCGTCGCGCGGAGTTCGCCTCGCAGCGCGGTGCCGTCCACGGGAGCATCCGCCACGATGTAGGCGACCAGGGCGGGACCGGTTTCCAGTTCGGCCCGCACCACGACAGCCGAGGTGATGCCGGAGCGGCGCAGCAGGGTGTGCTCGATCTCGCTCGTCTCGATCCGGTAGCCGCGGACCTTCACCTGGCGGTCGGCGCGACCGAGGAAATCGATCGCACCGGTGGCCAGATACCGTCCCACGTCTCCGGTGCGGTACATGCGGGCGCCGGGCGGTCCGTAAGGATCGGGGAGGAACGACTGCGCGGTCAGCCCCGGACGGCCGTGATAGCCACGGGCCAGACCGTCACCCGCCAGGTATATCTCGCCGCGCATGCCGACCGAGGCGGGCCTGAGATCCCGGTCCAGGATGTATACGCGCGTGCGGGGAACGGCACGGCCGATGGGCACCCGACCGGCCCAGGACCGGTCGTCGAACACGGTGGCCAGCACGGTGCACTCGGTGGGTCCGTACGAGGCCATGACCTGGCAGCCGGGAAGGAGGTCGCGGGCCGTCTCGAAGCTCTTCGGGTTGACCACGTCACCGCCGACGACGAGCTGGCGCAGACCGGACAGGACCCGGATGTCCCGCTCGACGAGGAGATCGAGCTGGGGGGAGACCAGTTTGAGCGTCGACACGTCGTGTTCACGGAGAACGGAGTCCAGGTCCTCGAGGAGGGTTCCGAGGTCCGTCACCACCACGCGGCCGCCGTGGGCCAGAGGTGTCCACTCCAATACGGCGACGTCGAATGTCAGCGGTCCGGCCTGCAGGAAAGTCGAGCCGGGGCCGACGTCGAGATAACGCGGGGCGCCCGCGACGAGCCGGTTCAGTGCTCGATGCGAGATGGCGACCGATTTGGGAGTCCCGGTCGAACCCGATGTGGAGATCAGGTACGCCAGGTTGCCGGGCCCCGCGGCCGGTGGCAGGTTCTCGGTCGCGTAGCCGGTCAGATCGGGCCCACCGGGGCCGGACACCAGCACCGGCGTCGTGTCCGCCGGAAGCCGATCACGCAGCGCCGGGCTGACGATCGTGAGGGTCGCGCCGGCGTCCGACAGCAGGAACCGGAGCCGATCCACGGGAAAGTCGGGGTCCAGCGGGAAATAGGCCGCACCGCACTTCGCGATGGCGAGCAAGATCACGAATCTGTCGACCGTGTGCTCCAGGCAGACCCCGACCACTTGCTCGGGGCCGACGCCGTAGGTCAGCAGGTGCCGCGCCAGCCGGTTCGCGCGGTCGTTCAGCTGCTGGTACGACAGCGCGCCGTCGGCGCCGACCACAGCCTGGGCCCGCGGACGGCGGGCGGCCTGCGCCTCGACGCGTTCCACGATCGTGACTTCCGGAGCCGGAGTCGTGTCGTCGCCGTTGTGCAGCAGCTTGCGTTCGGACTCATCGAGCAGGTCGAACTCGTACAACGGCCGGTCGGGAGTCGCCGCTCCCTGTTCGAGCAGCCGGATGTAGCGTGACGCCAGGGCGGCGATCGACGCCTCGTCGAACAACGCCGGCCGGTACACGAACGTGACGTGCAGACGTCCGTCCACCGTCTGCGTGGTGAGCGAGAGATCGAAGCGAGCGGTCACCGGGATCTCGGGATACCACCAGGTGGGCGCGTCCGGGGCTTCGGCCAGGGCGATCCGGTCACCGGCGTGGTTGACCGTGATGTCGAAGATCGGGTTGCGCCGATCCTCGGACCCGGCCTTCAACGCACCGACGATCTGCTCGAAGGGGGCGTCCTGGTGGGCGTCCGCCGCCATCCACGCGTCGCGCGTGCGGGCGACGACTTCGCGAAAGGTCAACGCCGTACCGGACAGGTCGACTCTCAAAACCACGGTGTTGATGAAGAAGCCGATCAGGTCCTGCAGTTCGGGGCGTGGACGATCGGACACGATCGCCCCGATGACGACGTCGGACTGGCCGGTGAACGCGCTCAGCGCCGCGACCAGAGCCGCCGTCACCACCACGCCCGGGCTCGCGCGGGCACGCCAGGCCATCGCCGTGATCGCCGCGGTGACCTCGGCGGACATCTCGACGACGACGGTCTTCCCCGCCGCGTCGGTCGCCGTGGACCGCGGGCGGTCCAGCGGCAGTTCCAGCCGTTCGCAGCCCGCCAGCGCCCGCGTCCAGTAGTCCAGTTGCGGCTTGAGCGTGTCGGCTGTCAGGAGGCGCCGCTGCCAGCGGGCGTAGTCGCCGTACTGGACCGCCAGATCCGGAAGGCGTGGGGCCCGGTTCGCCAGCGCGGCCTCGTACAGTTCGAACAGGTCCCGGGCCAGCACGTCCATCGACCAGCGGTCGGTGATGATGTGGTGCAGCGCCATGAACAAGCCGTGTCCGTCGTCCAGTTCCGCGGCGACCACCCGCAACAGCGGTGGACGCGACAGATCGAACGGCTCGGACGCGGCTTGTTCAACGGCCGCCCGCCAGTTGCCCCCGGCCCAGACGACGGGGATCTCCCCGACGTCGACGATCTCCTGGGCGGTCGTCCCGTCCGGCCGCAGGACGAATCTCGTCCGCAGGATTTCGTGGCGACGTACCAGGCCGGTGAGTGCGGTGGAGATCGCCACGCGATCCGGCTCCGCCGGGAACCGCCAGCCTCCGGTGATGTGGTACTGGTCGTAGGACGAATCCAGCTGGCGCAGCCACCACAGGCGCTCCTGCCCCGCCGACAACGGGAAGTCGCCGGCTGCAGGGTCGCGGATCAACGGGAACGGATTCGTCGGGCGCGGCTCGAATCTCGGCATGTCTACCTGCGCATTCGTTCAGGTTCCTGATGGTTCGCCTGAATCGGCGGGCTTCTGGCCAGGGAGTGACGGTCTCGCGGGTGAGCCGGCGGCTCAGGTCTGCCGCGAGAGGCCCTCTGCGGCCAGCGACCTGTGCCCGCGGTGCCGGGCGTCCTCGACGGCTGCCGTGATCGTGTTGACGCTGCGAAAGGTGGACCCCGTGAGCGACTCCTCGGGCAGCTCGATCTCGAAGGTGTCCTCGATGGACAACATGAGTCCCAGGCAGGTCAGCGACGTCATGCCCAGGCTCCAGAGGTCGTCGTCAGAACCCAGCTCGTGGCCGTGGACGGAGAAGTTGAGCTGCTGGTCGATGATCCGGCGGACGGTGTCCACGACGGACTCCTGGGAAGTGGTCATCGCTGCGCCTCCCCCATGCCGGTTCCCGTCGGCTGTGAGCCGTTGCGGCCTTTCTGCCGCTGGAAGTAGCGCGCGACCCGGCGCGCGCCGGGCAGGCTCGCCTGCGCGTACCAGAGCACGTCCGGCCCGAGGGCGTAGTCGATGCCTATCTTGTCGTAGAACTGCGTGGCCATGACCCGGTAGTAGTCGGCGATCTGCGCCGTCGTCATCTGCGGCGCGGCCTCCGCGCCGGTCTCGAACCAGGCGGCGAGGTTGTGCTGGACATATTCGTCGATCGACCACTCTATTGTCCTGGTCGCGATCGGCTGCCGCATCGGGTCGAACATCGGATCGATGATCCCGGGCTTTCCCTGCAGCTCGTTCGCGACGTGTGCGGCCAGCAGCGGCGCGCAGTGGAACCCGTCGCGATAGGTCCCGGTCATGAGGTAGAGACCGGACAGCGGCAGCCACCCGATCAGCGGGAAGCCGTCGAGGGTCACCGGGCGGTTTCCGGCGAGCCACTTCTCGACCTCGTGCCGGGCGACCTGCTCGTCGAGCTGCTGCATCGAGTACTGGGCGAGGAAACGGACATCGGCCATCCACGTGACGCTGGACACGTGGTCCACCAGGCGGTTGGTGGCACCGTAGTACTCCCGCCCGTCGGGCGCGGGCACGACGTGCAGGCCGCAGGCGAAACCGCGGTTCGGGGTCCGGACCACGCTGCGGAACGGTTCCCCTGCGGTACGCCGGGCGATCATCGCGAACCCGAGTCCCGGGAACGTCGGCATCATCTCGAACTCGTCGAACGCGGTCCGCACCAGTGCCTCGCTGCGGGCACCGACGGCAACGACCACGTTGCCCGCCTCGATGCGATGACCGTCCTCCAGCTCGACCCCGGTCACGGTGCCGTTGTCGTTCACCAGCCTGCGCACGGTCTGGTCGACGATGGTCGCCCCGCCCGCCTGCACCCGCGCCTCCAGCGCGGCCAGCACTCCCCGCGCGTCGACAGCGCCTTCGGTGGGCAGGTGGACGGCTCGCAGGGCCCGCGACTCCGTCCTCGGCCTGTAGCCGGGGATGTCCTTCGGGTCGATCTCCTCCCACGGCTTGCCGTACTCGTCGAGAGCCTCGAGCATCGCGGCGAAGTTCACCGAGTCCAGGTCCGCGCCGATGGCGTTGAGCACCACGTGCGAGTCGGTGGCGACCTGCAGCGGCGAACCCGTCGAGGAGAACTCCTCGAGCCGGCGCAGCGCGTCGGGCCACCGGTCGTGAGCGGCGACTCCGAGCTCGAACCTGGTGCGCGAGGCGTCGGTCCGAATCGACTCGGTGGTCACCTCGCCGAAACAGCCGAGCATGGCGCCGGCGGCCTGGCTGCCGCCTGCCTCACGAGAGCTGGGACCGACCACGACGACGGAGCCGATCCGGCGCTCGATCAGTTCGTCGGCAAGGAACATGCCGAGAGCGCCATTGCCGACGATTACCACGTCGGCCCGGTTCGGTCGTTCGCTGCCGGTAGTACCCCGCTGTTCCATAGGAACCTCCGTACTGGAAGTGGGCATGGACCAATACCGCTGTCAACCGTGTGACTTCATGGCGACGACTTTCTCGCCGTCGACTCCCCTTGATAATTCGATAAGCGGCCATGATGAGCCGCAGGGCGAGTCGCAGATTCTTCCGTGAGACCGCGCGAAATACGCGCGACGCGTCTCCGTGGTTTTGTCGTATCCTGGAACGGACCCGTTGGCGGTATCGCGAATTCCGCGCGCCGATCAGCCGCCGAAGGCACTGACTTTTCGTGCCCCTTGACGCGGCGAACAGGTCGATGAGCCTTACCGGACCCGGTGGAACAACTGTCCAGCAACGTAGAAAAGATCGTCACGCACGCCTGATCCACATCTGGAAGATGTGATTCACGACGAGAATGGTCCCGTCGTTGTCGATCGAGCTGTCGCTACGACTTGATCTCCGTTATCCCCGGCCGGACCATGGGTTCACCGCTTCAACCCCTCCCCTTGGCTCAACGAGCGTCGCCTGGTACCCGCTGCCCGACCTTAGCTTCCGTATCTGTCATCCGCAACCACTGAAGTGTGATTGCACAATGGCTGATTTGTGGAATGTAATTTATGTGGAATCGGGCCGGAATCCATGGCCGTATTTATGTCCGGGGCCATGGCCGGATTCATCATGACCATTTCATGGTCAACTTTCCTTACCAGATCATGTTTCTCCAGATGGAGGGCCTGTTCCGGGGCGTGACAGGGCCCGCCGCGTTCGGGTCGCGGCCTGTCCGCAGGCGGATCCGGGCCCACTCCGGTGCCATCGTGATGGCGACGACTGGGTGGCCGTAAACGCGTCACGCTGGGTAGCGGAATCCCGGAGATCGATCCAGAGCCTATTTCCGTACCGGGCTTTTAGGTACCGTCTACGAAGTGAGCTCTCCAGTTACCGGCGTGCATGACATTTGCAACTCCTATGTGGACGACTACGCTCGGCTGAACCCGATCGCCGCCACCGAGTTCGGCATCGGGGGACACGACGATCGGCTTCCCGATCTTTCCCCGGACGGTCACCAGGCCCGCGCGGAACTCGCCAGGGGCGCACTGGCCGAAATCGCGGCCGCACGACCGGCCGACGAGAGCGAGCGCATCGCCAAGGCGGTCTTCTCCGAGCGGATCGGCCTCGAAGTCGAGATGCACGAGGCCGGCCTGCCGGCGTCGTCGCTGAACGTGGTGGCAAGCCCCGTGCAGGGCGTCCGGCAGGTCTTCGACCTGATGCCCACCGCGACCGCCGAGGACTGGGCGGTGATCGCCCGGCGGCTGGCCGGGGTGCCGCAGGCGCTTGCCGGGTATCGGGCAGCGCTGTCGGCATCGGCGGACAAGGGCGTCGTGTCGGCGTCACGTCAGGTGCGGCGGGCGATCGAGCAGTGCCGGACCTGGTCCGGCGCCGACGGCGGCGGCTCCTTCTTCGCCACGTTCGCCCGGACGGCCGACGCGGTGCCCGGTGTCGAGGGCGCCGTACGGGCCGATCTCGACGCCGGCGTGCGCGCGGCCACCGACGCCTACGCCGGGTTGGCCGCCTTCCTGCGCGACGATCTCGCGCCGAGGGCGGGGAGTGGGGACGCCGTCGGCGAGGATCTCTACGGGCTGTGGTCGCGGACGTTCATCGGCGCGAAGCTCGACCTGCGCGAGGCCTACGCATGGGGCTGGGACGAGTTCGGCCGGATCGAGGCCGAGATGGCGGAGATCGCCGGACGGATCAAGCCGGGGGCGGGTCCGGCCGAGGCGGCCGTCGCGCTGGACGCCGACGTCCGGTATCGCGTCAACGGCCAGGCCGCGTTCCGGGCCTGGATGCAGGAGCTGTCCGACCGCGCGCTGGCCGAGCTTCGCGGGAAGCATTTCGACATACCGCAGGAGCTGATGCGGCTGGAATGCCGAATCGCTCCGCCAGGGGGCGGGACGGGCGCCTACTACACCAACCCCGCCGAGGACTTCAGCAGGCCAGGCCAGATGTGGTGGGCGCTGCCCCCGGGAAAGGAGGAGTTCTCGACGTGGCGCGACGCCAGCACCGTTTATCACGAGGGCGTGCCGGGCCACCACCTGCAGATCGGCGTGGCAGTGGGTACGCCGGGCCTCAACCGGTTCCAGCGGCTGCTGTGCTTCGTCGACGGCCACGGTGAGGGTTGGGCGCTCTACGCCGAGCGGCTGATGCGTGAGTTCGGCTACCTCGACGACGGCAACCTGCTCGGCATGCTCGACAAGAGCCTGTTCCGGGCCGCTCGGGTGGTCCTCGACATCGGCATGCACCTGAAGCTGGAGATCCCGGCGGGCACCGGCTTCCACGAGGGGGAGCGGTGGACGCCGCAACTGGGCCTGGAGTTCATGCGCACGAGAACGCTTACCGAACCGGCCCGTGCGGTGGACGAGATCGACCGGTACCTCGGCTGGCCGGGCCAGGCGCCCGCCTACAAACTCGGCGAGCGACTGTGGCTGTCCATGCGTGATGAGATCAAGGCCGAACGGGGCAATGCGTTCGATCTCAGGGAGTTCCATATGCGTGCCCTGCGAAGCGGCCCCGCCGGCCTCGACACCATGCGCGACCTTCTCGCCGCCCTGTAAGCCGAAAGGCGCTGAACGCCGCTAATGGCATGCCACAGGTGGTGGGCGCCGCGTTCACACGTATATTCATCCTGTCGCTTTTTCGGCTGATCCCATTGAACGGGCCGACCGAAATCACGCCGGTGGACGTCGTTCGTGCTCAGCGGGCCGGCGGGGCCGTGACGGCCCCGGACGGCCCGGTCGGCGACGAAAGCGTCCTCGCCGACCAGCGCCGGGGACTCGGCAGTCCGATCCGATAAACAAATCAACCAAAGAATTTACGGCGCTGACAGTAAGCTGTGCCAATGGCGCGCTACGGAGCACAGTATGGTCCGGACATCACATTCCTTGGTGTCCCTCGCTGCGATTTGACTGACTCTTCGTCCTATGCGGATGCCGATGTGGTGATAGTCGGCGCTCCGTTCGACGGCGGTACCTCCTACCGGCCGGGAACCCGGTTCGGGCCGCAGGCCATCCGATCGACGGACTACGTGGGGCACTACGGCTCGAGGCCCAGCCTGGCGCTGCGCACCGACGGCCTGAAAGACCTCAAGGTGTACGACGCCGGCGATGTCGAGATGTTCTCCGGGGACGTGGTGAAGTCCCTCGCCGGCCTGCGGGCCGAGGTCGCCAAGGTGGTCGAGGCCGGAGCGATCCCGGTGATCCTCGGCGGTGACCACGCGATCGTCTTCGCGAACGCCTCCGGCGTGGCGAGCGTGCTCGGCGACGGCCGGATCTCGATGGTCCATTTCGACGCGCACGCGGACACCGGCGACATCGATTTCGGCTCACTATGGGGTCACGGGCAGCCGATGCGCCGGCTGATCGAATCCGGCGCGGTGCGTGGAGACAGATTCCTGCAGCTCGGCCTGCGCGGCTACTGGCCGGGGCCGGAGGTCCTGAAATGGATGGCCGAGCAGCGCATGCGCTCCTACGAGATGACCGAGATCGTCGAGCGTGGCCTGACCGAGTGCCTGACCGAAGCGTTCACCATCGCCACCGACGACTGCGACGGCGTGTTCCTCTCGGTCGACATCGACGTTTGCGACCCCGGCCACGCCCCCGGCACGGGCACACCCGAACCGGGTGGGCTGAGCGCCCGTCAACTGCTCGACGCCGTCCGCCGGACCTGTCTGGAGCTGCCGGTCGTAGGCGTGGACGTGGTCGAAGTCAGCCCACCCTACGACCACGCGGACATAACCGCCGCGCTGGCGAACCGGGTGGTGCTGGAAGCCTTGTCGGCGATCGCTCGCAGACGCCAGGACGAGAGGGACGGCACGACCTGGGACCCCCGGCAGCCGCTGCTGGACGGCCGGCTCTGAAACTCATCTGACGCCCCGCTGTCCCGGGAAGACCAGTCGAGGAGGATACGGTGAACGACCAGCCGATCTGCGTGACCTGCGGGGTCCAGTACGCCGATCCACGCGGTGACTGCCCGATCTGTGACGACGAACGGCAGTACGTCGGCTGGGAGGGGCAGCGCTGGACCTCACTGAACGAGCTGCGAAAGGCGGGCCACCGGTCCGCGCTCGCGGAGGAGGGCGCCGGGGTGATGGGCGTGGGCACCGATCCCGCCACGGCGATCGGGCAGCGGGCCCTGCTGGTCCGCACCCCGGACGGGAACGTGCTGTGGGACATGGTCACCTACCTCGACGACGATCTGATCCAGCAGATCGAGGAGCTCGGCGGGATCAGCGCCATCGCGATCAGCCATCCTCACTACTACGGCACGATGGTGGAGTGGGCGCACACCTTCGACGCGCCTGTCTACATCCATGCCGCCGATCGCCGATGGGTGGCGCGCCCGGACGAGTCGGTCGTCTTCTGGGACGGCGACACCCGCGAGATCGCCGAAGGGCTCACGCTCATCAACGCGGGCGTGCACTTCGAAGGTGGCCAGGTCATGCACTGGCGGCACGGTGAGGACGGCAAAGGCGCCCTGTTCTCCGGCGATATCCTGCAGGTCGTGCAGGACCGGCGCTGGGTCGGTTTCATGTACAGCTATCCCAACCTGATCCCGGAGCGTCCGAAGACCGTCCGGCGCGCGCTGTCACTGCTCGAACCCTACGACTTCGACCGCGTCTACGGCGCATGGTGGAAGCGGATCGTGTTCACCGACGGGGCCGAAGCGGTGCGCCGCTCGGCCGAGCGTTACCTCGACTTCGCCCTGGACGACGGGGCCCGGGAAGTCTGAAGCGGCCGGCCGTACGGCCTGCGGCCCCTGCCCGGTGAGGCGGCGATCTCCCGGAAGGAGGAGGTCGAGGTGGCGGTCGGTTCCGGCATCTGCGGACGATGTCGGCCGGCACCGGCAGGAACAGGTGCCGGCCGGCTCTCACCGTCGGCTCGGGGAAGCCCCCGTCCGCAGCTCGGGGAAGCCCCGACCGATCCGATCGGGCCGGGCGCCGGGTGCCGGGTTCAGTGAACGGAGAACCCGCCGTCAACGAAGATCGACTGTCCGGTGACATAGGCGGAGGCGCGGCCGGCGAGGAACACCGCCGCGCCCGCGAAGTCCTCGGCAAGCCCGTTGCGTCCGACCATCGTGCGCGCGGCCAGCGCCGCCACCTTCTCGGGGTCGGAGGACAGCCGCGTGTTGAGCGGCGTCATCACGAACCCCGGCACCAGCGTGTTGCAGGTGACGCCGTACGGCGACCACGCCTCGGCCTGCGAACGGGCCAGCGACTCCAACGCCCCCTTGGAGACTCCGTAGGCGCCGCTCTGGACGAACGCCCGGTGCGCCTGCTGGGAGGTTATGTGGATGATCCGCCCGAAGCCCCGTTCGGCCATACCGGGTCCGAACCGCTGCCCCAGCAGGTAGGGCGCCTCCAGGTTCACCGCCATCGTGGTGTCCCATACCTCCTGGCCCAGCTCGCCCATGGGCGGCCGCAGGTTGATCCCGGCGGAGTTGACGAGGATGTCGGGCTCCCCGAATGCCCCGGCTGCCTCCTCGGCCGCCGCCCGCACGCCGTCGCGGGTGCTCAGGTCGGCGCTCACCCAGGCCGCCCGGCAGCCGTGGGCCGCCAGCTCGTCGACCGTGGCGGCCAGCTCCGCCTCCTTGCGCGCCACGATCACGACGCTCGCCCCCGCACGCGCGAGGGCGCCGGCGATGGCTCGGCCGATGCCGGAACTGCCACCGGTCACCACGGCGACCCGGCCATCAAGCGAGAACAGTTCGGAAAGGTAAGCCTGCGAAATCATGGCCGCATCCTAGACGGCGTGCCCGCGACGGCAGCGCCCGAGACTGCGGGCCGAACGGCGGCAGGGCCCGTTCCACGCCGTCCCGCCTGCGAAATCCGAGCGTGAGCGGGCCTTATCGGCCGTGGTCCCGCCAGGCGCCGGCGAGTCCCGTAACGGCCTGGTCGAGCAGCGCGGGCGGGAGGGCGAAGCTGAGGCGCAGGCGGTCGCGGTGGCGGCCGTCGGCGGAGAAGAGAGAGCCGGGGGCGACGGCCACCCCGTGCCGGCGGGTGAGGGCGGCGAAACGGTCGGTGTCGACGCCGGGCAGGCGGGCCCACAGCGACAGGCCGCCACGCGGCGCTTCCCAGGTCCATTCGGGGAGCGCGGCGGCGAGCGCGGTGGCGAGATGGTCACGGCGGACGGCAAGCTCGGTGCGCCAGGGAGCGACGGGATTGCGTTCGAGCAGCTCGGTCGCCAGGCGCTGGGAGACGACGCTGGTGGCCAGATCGGTGTCCTGCTTGGCCTCGGCCAGCCGGACGAGCAGCGACTCGGGCGCGCGCAGCCAGCCGACCCGCAGGCCGCCCCACAGCACCTTGGACAGCGAGCCCACGGTGACCGTTCCGTGCGGATGGCCGTCCGCGAGCGGCGCCGGGGGATCACCCTCGTACACCAGTTCGGCGAGGGTTCTGTCCTCGACGATCATGACATCCTTGGCGCGGGCGAGCCTGGCCACGTGCCGCAGGTCGTGGACCGCGCCGGTGGGATTGTTGACGCTGACAACGTAGACGAGCTTGGGCCCGTGCAGGTCGATCGCCGCGCGGACCGCCCGTGAATCCGTCAGGTCGACGGGTACGGCGTGCACTCCCACCCGTTTGAAGACCGTGAGCGCACCGCCGTATGTCGGATCCTCGACCAGCACCCTGTCTCCCGGGCGCAGCAGGACCCTGGCGGCCAGGTCGATGCCCTGCTGGGCACCACCGGTGATCAGGACGTCCCCGCCCAGCAGTGCGCGCAGGCGGGGGTCGCCTTTGGCGTCATAGCCGTGGCCGCTGGAGGTGCGCAGAAGCTCGGCCACCTCGATCGGGGGCAGGATCAGGTGTGAGGGGTCGGGCACGACGGAGGCTGACAGGTCGGCGAGGACGGCGCCCGCGCGCAGTAGTCCCGAGAAGGTGGGCGCGCCCATCGGGGCCGTCTCGCGCAGGTAGGTCCCGCTACCGTGACGGCGCTCGCACAAGCCCTCCTCGCACAGGGCGTTGAGGGCCGCGGCGACCGTGCCGCGGCTGAGGCCGACGATCCGGGCGAGGTCGCGTTCGGACGGCAGCCTGCCGCCGGGGGCCAGCGCGCCTGTCTCGGCGAGATCGCTCAGCGCCCCGGCGAGCCTGCGGCTGGGCGACTCCCTGCCCTCGCGCAACCGCAGCCGCTCGCGAACGAGAACGGCGAACCTGTTCAGATCCTCACTGCCCACCGGGCTATTGTGCACCCCTTGCGTGGCCTGTACAGCCATCGATAGCTTTGCCACTTCATGATGAAGTGGCTCAATCATTCCAACGCAAGCAAGCCATTTGAGGAGACGTGATGAAACTGCCCGAGGCGGAGACGATCTGGATGGACGGTGCGCTGGTCCCCTGGGGACAAGCGCGCGTCCACGTGCTGTCACACGCCCTGCACTACGGCACGGCCGTGCTGGAGGGCACCAAGGTCCACGACACACCGCAGGGACCCGCCGTCTTCCGGCTCGACGCCCACCTGGCCAGGCTCTACCGGAGCGCGAAGATCATCGGCCTCGCCCTGCCGTACTCCCATGGCGAGCTGCACGCCGCGACCCTTGAGACGGTCGCGGCCAACGGCCATTCCTCCTGCTACATCCGTCACCTCGCGCACCGTGGTTACGGCGAGATGGGCATATCGGCCAGGAACTGCCCGGTCACGGTATCGATCGCCACCTGGGAGTGGGGCACCTACCTGGATGAGGGGGTGCGGCTCATGACCAGCTCCTGGCGGCGCAACGATCCCGCCGTCGTTCCCACTGTCGCCAAGGCGACCGGACCCTACCTGAACTCGGTTCTCGCCAAGACCGAGGCGCTGGAGGCGGGCTTCGACGAGGCCGTGCTGCTCAACGCCGCCGGGAACGTGAGTGAGTGCACGGGCGCCAACCTGTTCCTCGTCGGTGACGGCGTGCTCGTGACCCCGCCGGCCGGCGCGGGGGCCCTGGAGGGCATCACCCAGGACACCGTCGAGCGGCTCGCCGCCGACCTCGGCCTGCCCGTTCGGCGGCGCGACATCCTGCGCGCCGAGCTCTACACGGCCGACGAACTGTTCCTGTGCGGGACGGCCGCCGGGATCGTGTCGGTCGCCTCGGTCGACCACCGCGAGATCGGCGTGGAGGGGCCGGTGACCGCCAAGCTCAAACACGCCTACGACGCGGCCGTGCACGGTCGCGACGACCGCCACCGTGACTGGCTCACTCCGGTCGGCTGATCGCGCGTTCCCACTGATCCCGCGTTCCCACTGATCCCGCGTCATCCCCGCCGGACGCACTGTCCGCGGGCCGGGAACGCCTGCTCGGAACCGGCCGAGCACTCCCGGGCACGGTGGAGGCTCAACGGCGATCACGGGGAGTCCGGCACGGAGTGGCGGTAGTCCTTGGGGGCATCCCGTACGCCCGGCGAAAGGCGCGGCTGAAGTCGGTGGCGTGCGTGAACCCCCATCGGGCTGCGATGTCCTGTATGGAGTGCGCTCGCAGACGGGGGTCGGCGAGGTCGGCGCGGCAGTTCTCCAGCCTGCGTCGCCGAATCCTCCGCTACCTGATGCAGACGGCCCTGATAATCCGGGAGCGCGGGCCGGGCGCGCGCCATGATCACTACCGGATGCACGACAACGTGTGGTACCAGAGCATCGCCCATAAGGAAATGCTGCTCAGGCAGTGGGAACGGACCCTGCTCGACGGAATCGAGGCAACGGGTACGGGCAGCCGGGCGGCGGCACGGTTGGCGGAGGGACAGGAGTTCCTGGAGTTCCTCCGGCTGGAGATGCCGGCGCTCCTGGAGAAGTGGCGGCAGCGGGCCGACGCCGGAGGGGGATCTAGTGGCCCCTCACGCAGCCTTGGTCGGATGACTGGTCCGACTTCGGACGGGTGAACCGGCGGCGAAACGGGTGGACCTGGCGGCGCAGCAGATCGTGCGGCACGTGAGAACGGCGCAAGGGGCCTTCGCTTGCCGTACGGAACTTGCGGTGATATCCGATTTGGTATCGATGTCCAACTGATATCGATATTGGACATCGTTTGATCCGGTCTGGTTTGCTCCGTCTATCTGCTGATCGAGAGCAAGGACATGGAATGCGACACCTTGACGTCGGCCGCCTCCCCGTGACGCTGAAAGCGACCGGACTGGCGATCTCCATCCTGGTGGTGGGCGCCGCCTACGGTGCGGGTGCCTCGGCCGACAGCCGGCCGATCTCGCAGACCGCGGTGGCCCGGGCCGGAGTGGGAAGCGGGCAGGCCGCCCTCGATGACCTACGGGTGTCCCGAGAGGCCGACGCGCGCGGGCGGCTGCGCGCGCTGGAGGCGTCCTCCCGCAGCCGCATCGGTGCGTACGCCCTCGACACGGCCACGGGCAAGACGATCACCTACCGGTCCGGCGAGCGCTTCCCGATGCTTTCCACCTTCAAGGCGCTGGCGGCCGCCGCCGTACTGCACAGGGCCCGCACATCCGATCCGGGGCTGATGGAGCGGGTCGTCCGCTGGGAGCCCGGCGAGGTGAAGGAGAACTCACCGGTGACCGAAAAGCACGTGGACGACGGGATGACCGTCGCCCAACTGTGCGAGGCGGCCATCACCCTAAGCGACAACACCGCGGGCAACATGCTGCTGAAGCAGATCGGCGGCCCGGCGGGACTGACGAGGTACATCCGCACGCTGAAGGACTCGATCTCCCGCCTGGACCGCTGGGAGACCGAGCTCAACGACTGGAATCCCAAGGAGAAGCGGGACACCACCACTCCCGCCTCCATGGCCAACGATCTGCAGAAGGTCACGCTCGGTGACGCGCTCGACGCCAAGGACCGGGCGCAACTGAACGAGTGGCTGCGCGCGAACAAGACCGGCGACACGCGCATTCGCGCCGGCCTCCCCAAGACCTGGATCATCGGCGACAAGACCGGCTCCTCCTCGTCCTACGGATCCACCAACGACATCGCCGTCATCCGGACCTCCACGGCGGCGGCACCGCTGATCATGACCATCTACACCACTCACCGAGCGGCCGACGCCCCCAACGACAACAAGGTCATCGCCGACACCGCCGCCATCCTCGCCCGGGCCCTGGGCAAGCTTGGCTAGAAGTCCGGTGACATTTGAGATCACGGCTGGGATCTGCGCTGGTAGTGGTATCGTCGCGGCCGGGCTTGGCGGCATCGTCGCCACCGTGACCAGCGCAGAACCTCCTGAACGCACCGGGCCCTGAACGCACCGGGCCCTGAACGCACCGGGCCCTGAACGCACCGGGCCCTGAACGCACCGGGCCGGATCGTCGATCACCGGCATCGCTCCGTGCTACGCCACCGTGCCGTCGACGAGCTCCTGGACCCGTTGCGGGGTGTAGATCCCGTCCACGAGGAGCTGCGCGAGCCCGAGGATTCCCGCGTAAGGGTCGAGGTCGCTGCGGACGATCTGCAGGTTGCGGGTGGCCAGGGGCAGAGACCGCCGGTAGACGATCTCGCGGATGCCGGCGAAGAGTTGCTCGTCGGTGTGGGCGAGCTGGCCGCCGATCGCGATGACTCGGGGGTTGAACAGGTTGACGGTGTCGGCGATGGCGCCGCCGAGGATGCGGGCCGCGCGCCGGGCGAGCCGCACCGCGACGGGGTCGCCGCCGCGGATGAGCCGTACGGCGTCGTCGACGGTCGCGACGTCGCGGTTCGCCTCCCGCAGGTCACGGACGAGGGCCCATCCGCCGGCGTAGGCCTCCACGCAGCCGGCGTTGCCGCACCTGCACAGGGGCGGCTCGTTCACGTCGTCGACGGTCACCTGGATGTGGCCGACGTCGCCGGCCGCGCCGTCGGCGCCGCGGTGCACCTGGCCGCCGGCGATGAGGCCGGTCCCGACCCCGGTGCCGATCTTGACCATGAGCAGGTGCGGGACATCGGGGTATCGCAGGCGCTGCTCGCCGAAGGCCATGGCGTTGACGTCCTTGTCGACCAGGATCGGGCAGTCGTAGTGGGAGCTGAACCACCCGGGGATGTCGAAGCGATCCCAGCCGGTCATGATCGGCGGGCTGACCACCCGCCCGGTCGCGAAGTCGACGGGGCCGGGGACGTCGATGCCCACGCCGAGCACGGCGCCGGGCTCGTGGCGGCCGTCCTTGAGAATCTCGGTGAACAGCTTGTCGACGATTCCGAGGATGGCCTGCGGGCCCGCCGTGACGTCGGCGCGCGTCTCGCGCTCGACCCGTACCTTCCCGCCCAGGTCGCACAAGGCGGTGCGCAAGGCGGTGGCGCCGATGTCGGCCACTAAGAGGACCCCGCGGTCGCGGTTGACGACGAACCGGCCGGCGGGCCGGCCGCGGGTGCGCGCGTCCTGGGACGCGGCTATCAACAGCCCGGCGGCGAGCAGCCCGTCGAGGCGTTGGTTGACCGTGGTGCGCGACAGACCGGTGCGGCGCATGACGTCGGCTTTCGTGAGGCCGTCGGAGACGTCGCGAAACAGGCTGAGGATTTCGCCCGAGCTGACTCCCATCCGCGGAGCGAAGAGGGCCGTTGTGTCCATTCGACTACTTTAGCTATGTCGGATGCCATGCGTAAGTCAAGAATCTTTCGACTTAAAAAGTCGGAAGAAGGGTTGTTGTGTCCCATAAGTGGCCATACCGTCATCTCACCGAGGCCGAAAGGGGCATCCGATGCACGTGAACACCAGAGGCCGTCGCACGGTGATGGTCAGCGCAGTCATGGCCGCGGGGGGACTCGTGCTGGGAGCCTGTGGCTCCAGTGGGTTCGCCAGCTTGGGACTTCGGGTCGACGCGGCCGCGGACAGCGATATGGCGGGCGACGCTCCGAAGATCGCAGCGGTGATCAAGGGGTTGGACAACCCGTTCTTCCAGACGATGAAGCAGGGCATCGACGATCAGGCTCGTACGGGCGGTGCGTCCGTCACGGTCCAGGCGGCCAACTCCATCACCGACACCACGGGCCAAGCGGACAAGCTCAACGGCCTCGCCGGGCAGGCCTTCTCCTGTTACGTGGTCAATCCGATCTCCGGTACCAACCTCATCCAGGGCCTCGCCAAGCTCTCCGCGATGAACAAGAGCATCGTCAACATCGACAGCCCGGTCGACGCCACCGCGGCCAAGAGCGCCAACGTCAAGCTGGCCACCTACATCGGCACCGACAACGTCGAGGCGGGCAAGATGGCCGGGCGGCGGATGACCGAACTGCTGGCCTCGGGCGGTGACGTCGCGGTCGTCGGCGGCATCGCCGGAGATGTCACCAGCGGTGCCAGGGTCCAAGGATTCCAACAGGGGATCGGCCCCAACCTCAAGGTCGTCCAGACCGTCGCCGCCAACTGGGAGCGCCAGACCGCGCTCACCGCTGCGACCGACGTCATGCGGGCGAACCCGAACCTGGTGGGCTTCTTCGTCGCCAACGACGACATGGGGCTGGGGGTGGCACGCGCCGTGGCCAACGTCGGCAAGAGCGGCAAGGTGAAGGTCATCAGCGTCGATGGGATCAAGGACGCGCTCGAGGCGGTCAAGGCCGGCACGTTGGACGGCACCGTCGCCCAGTACCCGTACGCGATGGGCCTGATGGGCATCGAGGCGTGCCAAGCCGCCGCGGGGGGCAAGACGCTCCCGGCCAATGTGAAGGCACCGGTCGAGATGGTCACCAAGGACAACGCCGACAAGGCGCTGTCATCGGCGCCCAAGCCGTTCGGCACCTACGACGACCCGTTCAAGACCCTCATCCGGTAGCGGCCACCACCGTCGCCGACGGACAGCCGGATGTGCTGGAGCCACCGCGACGAAGGGAACGGACATGGCAAACGCAACGCTCGCGGCACGCGACCACGAGGCATGGTCGGCCCGGCTGAAGGATGTGGGCTTCTGGGCCGAGTGGGCGGCCCTCGTCGGGCTGGTCGTCCTCGTGATCGTCTTCCAGGTGTTGAACTCGACGTTCCTGAGTCCCGGGAACATCGCATCGATGCTGGTCGCCGCCGCGATCCTCATCATCTTGGCGGTGGGCCAGACTTTCGTCATCGCCACGGCCGGCATCGATCTGTCGATCGCCTCCACCATGACCCTGGGCGCGGTCGTCCTCGGCCAGACCTACTCGGCGGGGCGAGGACTGCTACTGTCGTGCCTGCTGGGGGTCATTGCGGCGGCCCTGGCCGGCGCGGTCAACGGCATGATCATCGCCTGGGGCAGGATCACGGACTTCATCGTGACGCTCGGGATGCTGTCGGCGGCCTCGGGGCTCGCGCTGATCCTGTCCGACGGCAAACCCGTGACGATCATCGACCCGGCCCTGCTGAGCCTGTCGACCGGCGGCATCGGGATCTTCGGCTGGTCGTTCGTCATCGCGGTCGTGGTCGCGCTGGTGGCGCACGTGACGCTCTTCTACACCCGGTTCGGCACCCACGTGCTGGCCACCGGCGGAGCACCGGAGTCCGCGACGGCCATGGGGATCAGTACCCAGCGCATCAAGATCGCCGTATACACGATCAGCGGCACGCTCGCCGGGCTCGGAGCGATCCTGCTGGTCGCGCGCATCGGTGCCGCCGAGCCCGCTTCCAACACCTCTTTCCTGCTCAACTCCGTGGCCGCGGTCGTGCTCGGCGGCGTCAGCCTCTTCGGCGGGCGGGGGACCATCATCGGCCCGGTCATCGGCGCCCTGCTGCTGGTCGCGCTGGTCAACGGCCTCACCCTGCTCGGCGTCTCGCAGTTCTATCAGCCACTGGCCGTCGGCATCGTCGTGGTGCTGGCCGCACTTCTGACGAGGTTCCAGCGATGACCGCCCATCCCGAGCCCGGCGTCCTGCCCGGCGACACACTGCTCCGCTGCGAGAACGTCTCCCTGTCCTTCGGCAACGTCCGCGCTCTCGTCGAGGTCTCCCTGGCGTTGCGCCGGGGCGAGATCACCGCCCTCGTCGGTGACAACGGCGCGGGCAAGTCCACGCTGGTGCGCTGCATCTCCGGGATCCACCGGCCGCAGAGCGGGCGCATCGTCTTCGACGGCGACGAGATCAACTTCCACTCGCCCGAGGACGCTCGCGAGGCCGGTATCGAGACCGTCCACCAGAATCTCGCGCTTGTCGAGGACCTCACGGTCTGGCAGAACCTCTTTCTCAACCGCGAGATCGTCCATCGGCTGGGCCCCGTCGCCGTCCTCGACCGGCGCGCCATGCAGTCCCGTGCAAGGGAGATGGTCTCCACGCTCGCGGTCAACGTCCCCGCGGTGCGGTCACGCGTCCGGCGGCTTTCCGGCGGTCAGCGCCAGGCCGTCGCCATCTGCCGCGCGACGGGCTTCAGCTCCAAACTCGTCATCATGGACGAGCCCACCGCGGCCCTGGGTGTCCAGGAGACCGCCCGTGTCGAGGAGCTCATCCTCAGGCTGCGCGAGGAGGGACACGCGGTCCTGCTCATCAGCCACAACTTCGCGCAGGTCATACGGCTTGGCGACCAGGTATGGGTGATGCGCGCCGGCCGCTGTGTCGGCGGCCGCCGTACGGCCGAGACGACCGGTGAGGAGATCGTCGCCCTCGTCACCGGCGCCATCAGCCGGTGAACACGACTTCACGGCGCCATCGGCCGGTGAACACGACTTCAGGAACACGAGAAAGCGTCCTCCTCATGACCACTGACACCAAGATCAACCCGATCGGCGTGCACGCTCTGGTGTGGGTCGGCGACACGAGCCCGTCCTCGCTGGCCTACGCGATCGAGAAGACGAAGGCCACCGGGTTCGACCTGCTCGAGATCTCTCTGCACGACTCCGCGAACCTCGACGTCGGCGCCGCACGCGACACCCTGCGCGCGGCGGACCTGGATGTGGCGTGTTCGCGTGGCCTCGCCTTCGACGCCGACGTCTCCAGCGACGACCCCTCCGTGGTGGAGCGTGGTGAGAAGCTGCTGCATGACTCCCTGGCCGTCACCGGCGCGCTCGGTGGCACGCATTTCACCGGCGCTCTCTACAGCGCCCTGGGCAAGTACGATCACCCGCTCACCGCCGCCGGACGCCGCAACGTGGTCTCGGTGCTACGACGGCTGGCCCAGGAAGCCGGACGGCGCGACATGACGCTCGGCCTTGAGATCTGCAACCGCTACGAGACCAACGTCATCAACACCGCACGCGACGCGCTCGTCCTCGCCGATGACATCGGCGAGGACAACGTGCTCATCCACCTCGACACTTACCATATGAACATCGAAGAGGACGATCTCGTACGCCCCGTGCACGAAGTCGGTGACCGGCTCGGCTACGTTCACATAGGCGAGAACCACCGCGGTTACCCCGGCTCGGGGCACCTGGACTTCACCTCGTTCTTCCACGCGCTGGGAGACGTCGGATACCAGGGGCCGATCACCTTCGAGTCCTTCTCCTCGGCGGTCGTGATGCGAGGCCTCTCCAACGACCTGGCCATATGGCGCAACCTCTGGTCGGACGGTGAGGACCTGGCGCGTCACGCTCACGCCTTCATCACCAGCCAGCTCCACGCGAGCCGATCCCGATGACGACCCTCGACGACCTGGCAGACCGGGCCCGCTCCCTCGTACGGGGCGGGCGCCGCGCGTTGCTGGGCATCACGGGAAGCCCCGGGGCGGGCAAGACCACGCTCACCGAGAACCTGGTCGCCCTGCTGCGGCGGACGCCTCCGGCGGGTCTGCCGCCGCTGGAATGGGTGGCACACGTGCCGATGGACGGCTTCCACCTGGCGGACGTCGAGCTCGACCGGCTCGGGCGACGCGACCGCAAGGGGGCCCCGGACACCTTCGACGCCGCCGGATACGCGGCCCTGCTCCGCCGCCTTCGGGAGGACGAAGACGACGTGATCTACGCGCCCGCGTTCGAGCGTGACCTGGAACAGCCGATCGCCGGGAGCATTCCGGTCCCGCGGGTCGCCCGGCTCGTCGTCACCGAAGGGAACTACCTGCTGCTCGATCGAGGCGACTGGGCACACGTGCGGCCCCGGCTCCACGAGGTCTGGTACTGCGACCTCGGCTCGGACGAGCGCGTCCGTCGCCTCGTCTCCCGCCACGAGCGGTTCGGCAAGGACCGTGACGCGGCCGTGGCCTGGGTGCTGGGAACCGACCAGCGCAACGCCGACCTCGTCGCCACGACCCGCGCTCACGCAGACCTCGTCGTCCCCGACGATGTCCTTCGGTCGATCGGCCGCCCCAAGGGGACCGGCGGAGATCAGCGGCCGGACTGAACCGTGGCCAGGGCGCGGACGCGCTCGTCCGAGGCGTCGCCGGTGAAGTCGCGGGTTCGCGCCGGCAAGCACCTCGTCATTCGAACAACCCCGAGCGAAGTGACGCCGTCTCACGGCCTGCTGATCGTCGCGGAAGGGCGCCACGTACTCCAACACGTAGGCGACGCCCGGTAGCGCGTTTCCGGGACAGGGGAGATCGAAGTCCAGCAGCCCGACGCTGGCCATATCGCAAAGGAATATTTGCAAAATTACCTTTGCATACTTAGGCTGCCGTGTACGCCTGCGAAGGAGGACGCGATGAGTGAGATCTTCCGGGTCACGGATCCGCGTATTTTGAAGGCCGTGGCCCACCCGCTGCGCGGACACCTGCTCGGCCTGCTCCGCATCGAGGGGCCCGCGACGGCCACCGAGCTGGCCAGAAAGGTCGGCGAGAGCTCCGGTTCGACCAGCTATCACCTACGTGAGCTGGCCAGATACGGGCTCATCGAGGAGGATCCCGAGCGGCGCGACGCTCGCGAGCGACGCTGGCGGGCCCGCTACCGCTACACCGCGTGGAGCAACTCCGAGCTGGCCGGCACGCCGCAGGGGCGGGAGGCGGCCGCCGCGATGCGCCGCCGCCAGCTCCACATCCTCGCCCGCGACCACGAGGCCTTCGAGCGGGAGATGGACGACTGGGGCGCCGAGTGGATCGACGCCGCCGGGATGAGCGACGAGACCGTACGGCTCGCACCGGCCGCCGTCGTAGAGTTCCGCCGTCGCGCCATGGAGGTGGCCAGAGAGCTGGCCGAACGCGACGCGGGCGATCCCACGGCCGAGGAGGTCAACGTCCATCTCGCGGTCTTCCCGTACCGCCCCTCCAGCAGACCGGCGGAAGCCGGATGACCGCCGGCGGACCCCGGCCGCCGCACATGACACCGGCACCCCTTGCCGCGAGACGTCACGAAACAGGCGAACGCCGATGACCCTTCCGTCCCCCCGGTCGGCGCGACGTCGTTACGCTCTGATCAGCTTCCTGACCTGGCTGCCGCCCGGTCTCACGCTGGCCCCGATGATCCTGCTCATGACCGAGCGTGGACTCGGCCTCGCCGCGATCGGTCTGGTGACCGCCTCCTACTCGGCCACCTGCATCGCGCTGGAGTTGCCCACCGGTGGGCTCGCCGACGTGCTGGGCCGCCGGGCGGTGCTCGCCGCCTCCGCCGCGTTCGGCCTGGCCGGCCTGGCCATGCTGGCCTTCGCCACCACGGTGTGGCAGTTCCTGGCCGCCTTGAGCCTCAAAGGCGTGGCGCGGGCGCTGGCCAGCGGCCCCGCCCAGGCCTGGTACGTCGACGCACTGCACGTCGCCGAAGGCCCGGACGCCGATCTCAAACCCGGCCTGGCGCGCGGTGAGGCCATGGGGGCGGTCGCGCTCTGTGCCGGCACGCTGGTGGGCGGCCTCGTCCCGCCGGCCGTACCGGAGCAGGTGATCACGCCGCTGGCGGTGCCTGTGCTGGCAGGCGCGGTGGCGTCCGCCGTCCTCCTGGTGGCCGTGCTCGTCGCGATGCCCGAGCCGCCGCGTCCGCGTCCCACGCTCACGGGAGTGCTGCGGGACGTGCCGGCCACGATCGGCACGGGCCTGCGGCTCGCCCTCCGCGATCGTGGCCTGGGCAGGCTGCTGCTCGTCGCCTTCGCGATCGGCGTCGCGGTCAACTCCGTCGAGCTGCTGACCCCCGGTCGGCTGGCCACCCTGAGCGGGCGGCCCGAAAGCGGCGGCACGGTATACGCGATCGTGGCGGCCCTCGGCTTCGCCGCCAACGCGCTGGGCCACACGCTCGCCCCCGCGGCCGCCCGGCTGCTGGGCACCTCGGCCCGTGCCGCGGCGGCCGCGACCGTGGTCACCGCCGCCGCGCTGGGCGCGCTCGCCGCTTCCGTGGCGTTGTCCGGCGTGCCCGGCATCGTCGCCGCCGCGGTGACCTACGTCGTGCTGTTCGCCGGGCTCTCGGTGACCGGGCTGCTGCGAGCGGAGATGATGCACCGGCGCGTCGTCTCCACCCGGCGGGCGACGCTCATGTCGGTGGACTCGCTCCAGCTCCAGCTCGGAGCGCTGGTCTCCTCGCTGGCCATCGGCCGGCTGGCCGCCCCGGCCGGCACCGCCGCCGTCTGGACGATCGCGGCCGTCGTCCTGCTGGTCTCGGCACTGCTGTATCCGCACAGACCACGCGGGCGGGTCCCCGCCGAGGATCCGCAGCCGGTGCGGTAGCCGCGCCGGAGCCGGCGCACTGTCGTCGCACTGTCGCCGTGGTGTCGCCCCGGCGACACCACGGCGCCGCTGCCCGGCAGGTCCGGGCAGCGGGGATCCGCACGTTCGATCCGTCTAGGGACTCGGTGTGCCGGTGAGGCCGAACTCGGCGGCGCTGGTCCATGGTCCGCGGCCGCCGGCCTCGGACAGCGCCCGGATCCGCACGTAGCGTCCGGTCCGGGAGGTGAAAGCGGTGGACTGTTCGGCGGCGGTGTCGGTGAAGGCGCCGGTGGCGACGGCCGCGCCCCAGTCGGTGGCGGAGTCGGAGACGTGGATCTCGTACTGGCCGATGCGGCCGTTGACGCCGCCGTCCTGGCGGGGCAGATAGCGCAGGCCGTCCACCGCGTACCGGGCGCCCAGGTCGATGACGATCTGGTGGGGCAGCGGGTCGGTGCCGTTCGACCATCGGGTGTGCCAGATGGTCGAGGAGTCACCGTCGAAGGCGTTGGCCGCCGCGCCGTTCTCGGCGCCGGTCTCCTGGCTGTCGGCGGAGACCAGCGACCAGCCGGCCTTGGCGATCGGGGCCGATCCGCCGACCGGAGAGGCGGCCGGCAACGCGGTGGCGGTCGCGGTGAGGGTGAAGGCGGCGGACTTCGATCCGGTCTTGGCCCACAGCACGCCCGCCGGGTCGAAGTACCAGCCGGTGGCGGCGCCGTCGTAGGCGCTCTTGGAGGACAGCGCCGCCAGCGTCGTTGCGTCGACCGTGACCGAGGACGGCGCCTTGGCCACGTGCAGGCTGAACTCGTAACCCCGAGACGCGGGTTTGCCGCTGTAGCCACCGGTGCTGGCGCCCACGTTCACGACGACGTCGCCCGAACCGGTGTTCGGCGCGCTCACCGCCACCGATTGCTTCGCGTACGCGCCGCCCTGGTAGGCGCGGGTGACACCGTCGTCCTCGTACAGGGTGAAGCTGGACGATCCCCTCGGGTGGATGTCATAGGTGAGGGTGGAGACCTGTTTTTCCCCGGTGTAGTTCATCTGCGGCCACATCGGTACGATCCCACCGCCTTTGACGAACAACGGCAGCCGGTCCAGGGGAGCGCTGTAGCCGTTGAGCGTGCCCGGTCCCCGGTAGACCTTGCCGGTCCAGTAGTCGGTCCACGTCCCGGCGGGCAGGTAGATGCCATCGCGCACGGTGGTGTCGGAGACCACCGGCGCGACCAGGAAGGCGTCGCCGGCCATGAACTGGCCGGCGGTGGCGTTGCCACGCGCCACCGGGTCGTCGGGAAACTCCAGGACCATGGCCCGGGTGGACGGCACGCCGGTCTCGGTGGCCACCCGGCTCATCGAGTACAGGTAGGGCATCAGCCGCATCTTCAGCTTCAGGTACTTGCGGTTGATCGACAGGTACGGCTCGGCGTAGCGCCACGGCTGCTTGTCGTTGTATCCGGCCGTCGGATTGGTCGCGCCCCAGCCGGACATCGTCATGAACACCGGCAGGAACGACTTCCACTGCAGGTCGCGGACGTAGGTCTTGGGCGAGCCGGCGAAGATGCCGTCGACGTCGCCGGAGGCGTAGTTCAGCCCGGACAGGCCCGCGCCGGTGATGGCGGGAACATGCCAGCGCATGTCCGACCACTGCCCGTAGGTGTCACCGGTCCACACGACCGCGTTGCGCTGGGTGCCGGCCCAGCCGTCCACGGTCCACACATACCGGCGGGCGTCGGAGTTGTCCTCGATGCCGGCCACCGCCTGCTTCACGCCGTTGAAGGCGTACTGATAGCCGCCGCCGATCCAGGCCACGTCGGTCTTGATGCCGCGGGTGCCCGCCGTACCGACCTCTTGCTTGACGTTGGCGAGGCCGGTCGAGGTCCACAGACCGGTCTGGAAACCACGTGACTTCAAAGCCGCCACCGTCGCGGGCAGGTCCTCGTAGCCGCAGCCGTAACCGTCGTTGGGCAGCAACCACCCGGACGGCATGTCCTTGTCGCGGGCCTGCTGGGCGTAGGGGACGACGTCGGGAGTCTTCAGGTGGCCGGCCCGGTTGACCGGCCCCTGATCGGGGTCGGTGTCGTAGGTCGACCAGCAGTCGGCGTTGCCGAGCTCGAAGCCCCACAGGGGGGCCAGGAAAGGCTTGCCGGTGACGTCGGTGTAGGCGTTGAGCACGTCCTTGAGAGAACCGCCGGCGAAGTACCACGCGTCGAAGCGGTTCTCGTTGTGCGTGAACGTGCCCGGTGCGCCGAAGGCGTAGGAACCGGGCGCCCAGGTGTTGCGCAGCACGCCGTAGCCGTTGGTGGACATGTAGAAGGGGGCGGGGCTGGCGTTGTTGTTCTCCCGCCATCTGTTGTCGACGGCGATCGGCACGGTCTTGCCGCGCAGGGCCCACTCGCCCAGCCGCAGGCCGGTGCCGTAGAACTGCTCGTCGGCGCCACGGGACAGGTACTGGGAGGTCTGGGTGCCGGTCCAGGTCAGACCCTGCGCCTCGGCCCACAGCAGGGTGGTGTCGTCGGCGCGGTACAGCGCGAACCTCAGCGGTGACTTGTAGACCCGCAGGCTGACCGCCGGCGTGCTGATCCGGTAGTAGCCGCCGGCATCGGTCGAGGCGGTGGTCACCGGACCGAAGTCGGTTTTGACGGTGATGTCGGAGCCGGCCGGGTCGGTGAAGGTGCCCGAGGGCGCCAGCCACAGCCGGAAGACGTCGGAGCGGGCGAACCGGATGCGGACGACGGCGCTGCCCGCCGTGACCGTGTAGGCGTTCCCGCTGCCGGAGAACGCGGTGACGTTGCCGATCGTGGCGGCGTTCGCCGCCGTCGCCGGTAACGCCACGAGCCCGGCGATCAGCAGGATGGCGGCTATCAGGGGGCTGGTCCGGTGCTTCATCACACCACCTGGAGGGGGAGGGGGTTAGCCGACATTTCAAGCCAGCCGCCTCCACCTGTCAATAGTTGAGCGAAATACGGTTCGAGCGAAAGAGAATAAGCAAATGACTTTTTCGCGATGATGCGACGCTCGGAGCCGGGCCGTCGGCGGTCGAGGATCAACGGGTCGAGCTCGCCCAGGCGCTCGGGGTCGGCGATCATTCTGTCCGGTCGCGTTCGTCGGCGATCCGGTCGCGTTCTGAGATCGAGCCCCGCTCCGGGCCCTCATGGGAAACCGGCGGTCACCGGTCCGGCCGTTCCTCGGGGAGCGTGGGGATGTTCGCCCGGTACAGGCTGATCGGCATGCCGTACGGCTCCCGGCCGTCGGTCGGGTTCGTGCCCGGCTCGACCTGCCGTATCCGCTTGGCCGGCGCTTCCGCCTCGCCCGCGGTGAGCCAGACGTGGTGGAGCCTGGTGAACTCGGCTCCTTCCCGTGAGGGTGTGAGCATCTCGGCCATGGCCGCCTTGATGAGGAAGTCGGCCTCGGCGTCCTCGTGAAGCGTGAAGCTCTTGCTGACGAGCTCGTAGTACTGCTCGGTGCCGCCCCTCACCTGACGTCTGTCTCCCGGCCTGACCGGTCCGGCGTCCTGGAGCATCTTGATGTGATAGCCGACCGTTCCCTTGGTCGAACCGAGCGCCGTCGCCAACTGGGCCATCGTGGCGCGTCGCTGGCGAAGCGCATTGACCGGGCGATGGCGCAGCGGATGCCCGAGCGCCTTGAACTGAGCTGCCTCGCGCAGCACCAGGTGATCCTCCATGCGGCAAGTGTCGACTGATCTCAACGCTTCTGACAAGCCGGTTCCGGAGCGGCGAAGTCGTCGCGGGTGACGGTCGGTGAGCGCTCAGCCCGAATGCCGGTCGGGACGGTGTTCGCGTCCCGACCGGGGTGCGGGCGTGGCCCGGCCGGCCTCTACCCGTCGATCTTCTGGAAGTTTCCCAGGAAGGTGGGCTCGCCGCCCACCCCCGCCGGAACGGGTCCCAGTTCCACCGGTTCCCCAGGCGCGGTCAGGCTGGCGCGATATATCTTCGTCTTGCTCCCCTGGCCGTCCTCACTGGCCGCGATGATCAAAGAGTCGCGGTCGTGGGAGACGGCGACCGACACGATCCTGCTCTCGGTCTGCGGGGCGATCTCGGCCTTCACCCTGACCTCGACCGTGCGCACGTATTCGATGTCGCCTCGTGCCGCGGCGGGATCGACCCGCACGGTGTAGAAGTCATTGTTCGGTCCCGAGCAGAGAAGGTCGTCGGAGTTGACCCACGCCACAGGCCTGCAGCCCCGCGGCCGGCCGTGATCGCGCACGATGACATGGTTGCTCAGCGGGCTGCGGACGGGGGCGTCGGAGAACCGGTCGGCCTTGGGCGCCAGAACGTCCAGATCGAATCCGTCGACCAAGGAGAAGCCCACGCCCGCATGGGTGGCCGAGGCCGCGAACTTCCCGGACGGGTGGACGGTCTGCGGGCACAGGACGGCGACCGACTTCACGGGGCGGTAGAAAACCTCCCCCTCCTGCCGTCTGAAGCAGGCGAGGCTGAACTGGTGCGGGGAGAGGCGGCCGTTCTCGTCCGCGGAGAGGAACTCCTGAGAGTCCCGCAGGAACCAGAACCCTCCGTCCGGGGCGAACCCCGGGGTTTCATCGGAGAACGTCTCCGAGCTGTAACCCTTCTTCTCCGAGCTCTTGGTGATGTTCGTGAACTTCCCGGTACGGAGGTCGACCCAGCCCACCTGCTTTTGCGTGCCGCCCTCCGAGAGGTTCACCTGCACCGCGACGCGTTGCCCGTCCGGTGAGACCGGGCTGACCCCGGCCTCTCCTTTCTCGCCGCACAGGCTGGGGACGAATGCCCTCTCTCCTTCCGCCTCCCGGGCGATCTCGGCCAGCCGGGGTTCGAGAGCCCTCTGGGAGAAGGTGGCGATTCTCGTACGGAGCGTGTCGTCGAAGGCCGCCGCCTCCCAGTCGTCGTCGCTCGTCGAGCAGATGACCGGTCCTGTTGACGAGGCCATGAGGGAGAGGCTCTTCACCGCCTCGGTGAATCCGGCTTCCGCCGTGTTCGCGGTGGCCCCTTGTTCTTTCCCCTCCGAGGTGACGGCGCGCCCGACGTCCTCTCCGACGTCCTCTCCGACGCCGGACGGGGAGCAGGCGGTGGTGCCTCCTGCGACGAGGAGGATCGCGGCGATCGCGAGCCGGCCGTGCTCGCCGGAACGGAACGTCTTCCTCGGGCGGCCGGCGTTCCTTCGCGCGAAGGCGGCTCGCCCGCCCATGGTGGGGGTGCTCGGACCGCGGATGTCCGACCGATGGCTGCGGGGAGCGGCTGTCTCCGCCTCCCGCACGAGCGCGGTCGGCTCGCGGCCGAGCATCTCGTCCACGCGCTTCGACAACGCACCGCCCGACCGGGCCACGTGGCCACCGACAAGTGTCGTCGCAGCTTTCACTAACGGCACCATTCCCGTCGACCTCTTCCTCGTCAGCGTGTCCGGCATGTGCCGGGGCTCTGGGCCTTGAACTCACGCACAGGCTCGGCGGCGCGGCCGTCATGAATCGCAGGACGCGCGCACTTCGTCCATCCGTTAAGGCCATTCACGGAGTGAATGGCCTTAACTATGTACCATGCCTTCACTGAAAGCGAGTTGCCCGGTTCCCAGTGAGAGGGTGAAGCAGGGCTCGACCACGTCCACCAGCGCAAGGAGACGACGGTGTCCGACACCAACGAAGACGAGCACGTGACAGGGGTGACGCGACGGCAACGGCTGCGGGCGGAGCTCGAGCGAGACGCCAAGGTCGCCGCGCGAAAGCTCACCGCCGTCGAAGGTGTCGAAGGGCTCACCGTCGCCGCCGTGGCCCGAAGCGTAGGAGTGACGCCCCCGGCCCTCTACCGCTACTTCAACGGCAGGGAAGGCCTCGTCCGTGCCCTCTACGACGACATCACCGCGGAGTTCATCGAGATCGTCGCTCAGGCCGTGCAACGCCAGGATCCCGACGACATCAGCGCCCGGCTGCATGCCGCCACCCGTGCCGTGCTGGACTGGTCTCTCGCCAACAAAGCCGAGTTCAATCTGCTCATGGGCGCCGGCTATCCCAAGGTCGCCGCGTCAGGAGACGGCATCCCCCAGGTCATCGCACGTGAGCTTGGTGGCCTCTTCGGGCAGCTCTTCGCGAGACTGTGGCATGAAGGGCGCCTGGTCTACCTTGCGGACGAGCAGATCGCTCCGTCCCTGACACCGCAGCTGAAGACCTACCGCGAGGTCATCGGCCTCGATCTTCCCCTCGGCGTGGCTCTTCTGATGATCACTTGCTGGCGTCAGATCTACGGCCTGATCTGCATGGCCGTCTACGACCACCTTTCCTTCGCCTTCGATGACCATCTACCGCTGTTCGAGCACATGATGGACCAGCTCCTCGGCCTCCTCGGACTCGGCCGCAGCCCTCGTCTACGTTGAGGGCCGTTTCCCGGATGCCATGGGCGGCACCCTTCTCACCTGCTCCCAGGCGGGATGGGCCGCGGCAGGGCCGTGATGTCGGGCGCAGGTGTCATGAGGACGTGCTCACGCGCTTGGCGGGGAAACCGTGCGCACGGGCGGCGATCACGACGGCCAGCACCGGCACCAGGAGCGCCAGGACGCTCCAGGGGAAGGAGGTGGGGCCGAGGAGGTCGAGGAGGACGCCGCCGGCCACCCCGCCCGCGGCCATGGCGGCGTTCCACAGCGTGACGAGCATGGCTTGGGCGGCATCTGCCGACTCGCCCCCCGCGTCGCTCGCGGCGGTCTGCAGCAGGGTGGGAGCGCCTCCCCATCCGAGGCCCCACAGCGTCACCGCGAGGTAGACCATGGCCGGGCTGTCGGCCAGCACTGCCAGGATGGCGGCCGCGACGGCGACCAGGAGGGCGCTGGCGATGGTGAGGATCCGCAGCCGGCGGTTGATGTGGGCGCCCACGATCCAGATGCTCACCAGGGAGGCGGCGCCGAAGACCAGCAGCACGAGATCGATGGAGCCGCCCATGCCGAGCCGGTCGAGGAACGTGGCGATGTAGGTGTAGAGAACGGTATGGCCCAGGACGAAGACCAGGGTGACGAACAAGACCGCTGCCACGCCGGGGACGCGGAGGGCCTGCAGCATCGGGGTTCGGCCGTCGCGCCGCTGTCCGGGGTAGTCCGGGACCGCCGCGGTGATCCAGGCGAGCAAGATGACGGCGAGCACTGTCATGATCAGGAAGGCCGCCTGCCAGCCGAGCACGCCGCCGAGGAAGGTTCCGGCGGGGACTCCCAGCGACAGGGCGACCGGAATGCCGGCCATCGCGATCGCTATCGCCTTACCCTGCAGGTGAACGGGTGCCATACGGCGGGCGTATCCGGCCAGTAGCGCCCAGGCCAGGCCCGCGGCCACCCCCGCGACGAACCGCGCCACCATGGTCAGGGGAAAGTACGCCGAGACCGCCGTGATGGTGTTGGCGACGGCGAATCCCGCCACCGCCGTCAACAGCAGCCGCTTGCGTCGCCACCCCGCGGTGGCCGCGGTCAGGGGAATCGCGGTGAGGGCGGTGCCGATCGCGTAGATCGTCACTGTCTGCCCCATCGCGGACTCGCTGACATCGAGGTCGGCACTCATCGCGGGCAGCAGGCCTGCGGGCAGCGTCTCGGTCAGGCTGGTGATGAAAACGGCCGTGGCCAGCGCCAGCAGCGCCGGTAGAGGGAGTCCCTTTCCCCGGGTCTCGTGGGGAGAGTCAACTGGTTGTGTACGGTTACGCATGGTACGTATGCTCAAACCCTCACATTGATGTGAAGGTCAATGCGGTGAGATGTGAGCTCTGTCACATGTACGCCGGAGGGCGTCGAAGCGTCCTGCGCACCCCGGCGACGACGGGCCCCAGGCGGTCGATCAGCGGTTCCTTCGGGCGTGATCTGCTCGGCGCCGCACGCCCGGCTCGACGATCCGGGCGCTGAGGGGGCGTCTCCTACGCGCCCGAAGCGGCGTCTGACGTGACCTTGAGCGCGACCGGGCGCGGGTTGACTGATCGTTGCAACAGTGATGGAGTCCTGTACCAGCGTCGCGGTGCACCCGGCAAAGAGATCGCCGAGGGCATGGAGGCGCCGGAACACAGGACGACCATGGAAACGCCCGACGAACGCCTGGCGGCGTTCGGCAACCAGTTGATCGAAGTGCATCTGTGGCTCCGCGAGGAGCTCGCCACGCTTCGCGAGGACATCGACGCCTATCTCGCCGACGGCGTGCGCCCCCGCGAGCTGCGGGCCCACTGCCTGACCTTCTGCTCCGCCCTGAACCGGCACCACACCGGCGAGGACGACAGCGCCTTCCCCAGGCTCGCCGAGCGGTTTCCCGAACTACGTCCGGTGCTGGACGAACTGCGTCGTGACCACCGGCTGGTGGAGGACTCCCTCCAACGGCTGCAGACGCTCCTCGACGGCCTGGGCCAGGGGGTGAACCCCATCGAAGTGCGAAGCGAGCTGGACAGCCTCGCCGCGCTGATGGAGACGCATTTCGTCTACGAGGAGAAACGAGTCGTCTCGGCGCTCAACGCGCTGAACGTGCCGGGCTGGGATCGCTCCCGGCCCGGCTTCCTCCTCATCGACGACGCGAAATCCTGACCGGCTCGCCGATCTTCGTGAAGACCTCCCGGCCGATCCGAGGCCTGCCGCGGGATGCCCCGGCACCGGCGGAGGACCGAGGCCGCCGCGTTCCTCGGTCGAAGATCGCGGAGCTGCCGTCCTTTCCCGCCGGCCGGAGAGCGTGATCCGTATCCGGCCGGCGAGCCGGCGGGATCATCTCGAAGAGGTGAGGGCGTCCGCCATGGCGGTGTCCGGGCGGTTGTCGTCGCGCACCGCGTCGAGATAGTCGGACAGGGCGTCCCTGTTACGGCTCAGAAACCGGATGCGTTCGGTCATGCGGTCACGTTCGTGCTCCAGTGTGGCGATCATCTCCGGCGTCGCGTCGGCGAAGTGGATGATCCGGGGCTTGTCGAGGCAGGGGAGGATCTGCTTGATGATCCGGGTCGGCAGTCCGGCATCGAGCAGGCCTCTGATCTGCACCACCCGATCCACGAAGCGCTCGTCGTAGTCGCGATAGCCGTTCGAACGGCGGTTGGAGACGATCAGCTCCTGCTCTTCGTAGTAGCGCAGCAGTCGGCGGGACGTGCCGGTGCGCTCTGACAGCTCTCCAATACGCATATGACCGACCTCGCATCTTGTCGCGTTGACCATCACACATGTGTGAAGGTTCGAGCGTATCTGCCATGGCTGCACGGGTGCCACCGCCGGTGTGAGCCTGATGAGACGTCCCTCGGCGGGCGCCCCGACGGTTGAAGCGTCCGACACCTTCCACCAGCGTCACGGATCGGAAACCCGCCGGCGTCACGGACCCGGAAGTGAAACTCACCGGCGTCACGGACCCGGAAGTGAGAGGAGTAGCCTCGAAAGGAACACTAGCGAGGCTAGAATCGCAGTCATGTCGATCCAGACGCGCCGGGAGCGCGAGCGGGCGGAGCGAGAGCGGCTGATCGTCACGGCCGCGCGGGAGCTGGCCGAATCAGAAGGCTGGGACGCGGTGACCACGCGGCGGCTCGCGGAGGAGATCGAGTACAGCCAGCCGGTCCTCTATAGTCACTTCAAAGGCAAGGGCGCCATCATGGCCGCGGTCGCGGTGGAGGGCTTCGCCGAGCTCGCCGCCGAGCTGCGCGCGGCCCGCACGTCGGCCGCCGATCCGCAGCAGGCCCTTACCAACGTCGGTGCCGCGTACGCCGCGTACGCCGAGCGGCGACCCGCGCTGTACGACGCGATGTTCACCCACGCCATCGACCTGCCGTTCGCCAGCCCTCAGGCGCCGGCCGCTCTGCACGAGGCCTTCGCCGAGCTACGTGAGACCGTGCGGCCACTTGCGGGAGACGACGATCTGGAGACGCTCACCGAGACTTTCTGGAGTGGGCTGCACGGGCTTCTCACGCTCATGCGCAACGGCCGGCTCCGGTATGAGGAGCACGATCGACGGCTGTCGATACTGATCAGCCGCTTCGTGGGCTGACTTCCCGGTGTAGATCACCGCGAGCGTGGAGAACAACTGCGAGTACTGCGGGGCCGCTGGACTCCGCCTGGCAGGATCAGCGGGACGCGCCTCGCAAGAGGCCCGCACGGGCCTGGATCGCGGCCGTGGCCGTGTCCAGCTCGTCCTCGTCGGCGAGGGTGGTGTTGCCCTCGTAGATGACACCCGTGGGTATGGCGTCGCTGCCCACAGGGTCGGCGTCCCAGAAGTTGCCCCGGTAGACGACGTGTTCCAGCGGTGGGCTGACCAACAGGATGGCGGTGTTGTCCGCGCGGATGACCACGTTCTCCTCGACCGTCACCCAGGTGGCCCCGTAGTCGGTGTAAAGGGCGAAGTTGTACGGCGTCCGCGTGTCCTTGATGACGTTTCCGCAGATCACCGCACCGTTCTGGTGGGAGTCTCCCTGCGGTCCGGACAGGTAGACGCCTCCGCCGTCGGCCAGCACGCCCATGGTGGCGGTGGTGAGATTGCGCAGGATGCGGGTGCCCTGCCCGGGGCCCGCCACGATGCCGCAGTGGGGGACGTCGGAGACATGGTTGTGCGCGACGGTGCAGTCCACGGTGCGCAGGAGCGCGATGCCGGGAGAGCCGGAGTAGTCGAGGCCGATGCGTTCGATCAGGTTGTCCTCGATCAGCACGTCACGACCGCCGGTGACCGCGATGGCGGAGGCGGCGAGGGTGTCGAAGTCGCAGCCGCGCACCGTGAGGTCCGCACCACCGGCCGCGCCCAGTCCCGTGGCCCCCAGCCGGGTGAAGCGGCAGTCCTCGAACCGCACCCCGGTGGTCCCGTCGAGCGTCACGCAGGCGGGAATCGTCTTCGACTCGGTGGGCACCGTAACCCACGCCTGCTCTTCGACCAGGACCACTTTGTCGATGGCGCCGCCGTCGTAGTAGCCGCTCCCGTGGTAATGCAGCAAGCCCCGGTTCCCGCTGGGCCGTAGCCACGTGGCGTCGGCGAAGACCAAGCCCCTGAAAGAGACATCGCGGGCACCGATGGCGTGCAGCAGCGTCTCCAGGGCGGGGGCCACCACGCGAGTGCGCAGCGGGTGCTCACCGGGACGGGGAAGGTAGTGGAGGAGGTGGTCGCCCGGACGCGAGCGATCCAGGACGAACGTGCCGGGCTCGGTGAGGAAGGCCGGGTCGTTCTCCACCCGGGTCGGCAGGCCGGGGCCCGACATCACCTGCCCGTCCCAGGCGGAGTTGTAAAGGTCCGTGGCCCAGGAGAAGGCGGGTTGCGTCATGGTGATCGTGGTGGAGTCGCCGTCGCGGGCGACGGTGGCGACGGCGCAGCGGGCCTCGGTCCAGGGGTAGACGCCTCGGTAGACGAATTCGACCCCGGACGGGGCCTGCCAGTCCAGTGGAGCCGTGCTGTCGGTGACGTAGCCCGTCCCGGTTCTGCTCGCGGCGCCGGGGAGCCCGTCGATGCCGGCGCGCTCGACCCTGCGGTCGTCCACGTAGAGCTGGCGGGTGTCGAGGCCGCCGACCTCGGCCAGCCACGCGCCGTTCCGCTCCTGCCAGCCGGTGATCTCGCGGCCGCCGCTGATGACGACCCGCTCCTGCTCGCCGCTGCCGTAACCGTATGCCTGGTAGACGATCCGGTGACCGTCGCGACCGGAGTCGTCCTCGGTGAGTTCGAGGGGCTCGGCGAGCACATGCGTACCCGCTCTGAGATGCACGACGACCTCGCCGGTCACCTCCCTGACCGCACGCCGCGCGCGGTGCAGCGTGGCGAACGGACGCTCCGGGGTGCCCGGCGCGGAGTCGTCCCCGGTCGGGGAGACGTAGAAGTCGGCCATGAAAACATCATCCTTTTCTGTTTATGGTGTACACATATAGATATCATAAACAGAGAGGTGGGGATGGTGAGAGGCAGAACGGGGGATCCCGACCACGGGGTCGAGCTCCTGTGGCGGGAGGGCGACGGCGGGCCGAGGTCCAGGCTGAGCCTGGGCCGGATCGTGCGCGCCGCCGTCGAGGTGGCCGCCGCCGAGGGCTTGGCGGGACTGTCGATGCGCAAGGTCGCCGAGCGGCTGGGCTTCACCACGATGTCGCTTTACCGCCACGTGCCCGGCCGAGATCATCTCGTCGACCTCATGCGCGACGCCGTGCTGGGGGAGCCGCCGGAGCCGGCGGCCGAAAGCGGGTGGCGTCCGCGGCTGGAAGCGTGCGCGCGGCAGGGCTGGGAGCTGCGCAAGCGGCATCCGTGGCTGGCCGAGGTGCGGGGAACCCGCCATGTGCCGGGGCCCAACGCGGTGGCCCACTACGAGTGCATGTTGAGCATCCTCGCGGGCACCGGCCTCGCTCCGTCCGAGGTCATCGCGGCGGTAGGGCTGGTCGGCCGCTTCGTCGACGCCGAGACGCTGGCTCTGGTGGAGGCCGCGCAGGCCGAGCGGAGCAGTGGGGTGAGCGAAGAGGAGTGGTGGGGTGCCCGCGACTCGCTCTTCGCCCGGCTCGACCGCTATCCGACTCTCTCCTTCCTGTGGGAGGCGGGGGGTTATGACCGGCCGGAGGAGCCCTTCGAGTTCGGGCTGGCGCGCGTGCTCGACGGCATCGAGCTTCTCATCCAATCTCGTGATGAAAGGCGTGATGAAATATCGACATGCCATGTGTGCGGTAACCCCGTTGAGCAGCCGTCCTCGGGGCGGCCCCGGGCGTACTGCTCGCGCGCCTGCCAGCAGCGCGCCTACAGGAAACGCAGATCCGGCTGAGGCCTGCCCGGCCGCGCGGCCCGCAGGGCCCGGAGCTTCGCGGCACGCCCTCGATGATCGGCCTCGGCGCGAGCCCTCGGTCGCGTCGGTGGCCGGCCGCGCTGGTCAGGCGCCACCAGGTCAGGTAGGTCAGAGGCGGCTGGCCGGCCAGGGCGGTGAAGCGGCGGCAGATGCTCGCCCGCGGCCGGCCGCTCGAGGCCGTGGACGACATCCTGCGCGCCCAGGCCGAGATGACCCCCGGCCCGGCACCGGTCACCGCCGCCGTGGAGAAGGTCCCCGCAGGCGCGGCGCGCACGTTCCACTCGTCACCCTCGTCGATGCCGGTGACCTGGCCCTCGACATCGCCGAATCCCGCCCGCTGGCAGAGCCGGCCTCGATCCACCGCAGGAGCGAGGCCGGCCAGACCCGCGGCAAGATCATCCTCGTTCCCTGAAGGGCGACGAACCGCTTTCGTTCGGTGGAATCGGCCGCCCGGCGCTCGGGCGGGTTCGCATGTTCGCCCGCCCAGGTGCTACCATGGGTCTTGTTGCAGTTGTGGTACCCATGAAACTCTGTGTGCGCCTGACGGATGCGATCCTCAGGCGCATTTTTGTTTTTCCGGTCATCTCCGGACGGGCTCATTGCGGCGACGCGGAATTCGTGCAGTGCGGATTTCAGCTCTGCCCCTATCGAAGGAGATTGATATGGCTACCGGAACCGTGAAGTGGTTCAACGCGGAAAAGGGCTTCGGCTTCATCGAGCAGGACGGCGGCGGCGCCGACGTCTTCGCCCACTACTCGAACATCGCCGCCCAGGGCTACCGTGAGCTGCAGGAGGGCCAGAAGGTGTCCTTCGACGTCACGCAGGGCCAGAAGGGCCCGCAGGCCGAGAACATCGTGCCCGTCTGACGCAGCGCACCCACGAGCCGGGACCCGCATCCGAAAGATGCGGGCCCGGCTCGTGTCGTAACAGGCACTCCCTGCTCGGAGTGCCGTCGAGCCTGCCGTCCTAAGCCCTGATCCTCACCCGCGGCTTCTTGCCGGACATTCGCGCGGTGGCCATGGCGCCGTCCACGAGGGCGAGGTCAGCCGGCCGGCGTACTGCTCAGGCGGGCTCCCGCGCGCCGTGCAGCGGTAGCCGTACCGCCACCCGCCACTCCCCGTCCGCCGCCCCGGCGTCCATGCGGCCGCCCAGCAGCGTCACCCGTTCCCGCATGCCCGCCACTCCGCGCCCGCCGATCCGTGCCGCTCGCTCCCCGATCCGGTTGCACACCTCCAGCGCGAGGTGGTCATCGTGCACGGCCGCCGCCAGCCGGACCTTTCCGGAGCCGTGCCGGATCGCGTTGGTCAGCGCCTCCTGGACGATGCGATACGCCTCCCGCGACACCAGGGCGGGCAATACGGACAGGTCACCGCTGACCTCGGCGGCGGCTCCGGTCGAGCGAACCAGCTCGGGCAGGTCGGTCAGATTCCTGGCCGGGGCGCGGTCGCCGCGCTCCTCCTCGCGTAGCACGCCGAGCACGTGATCCAGATCCTCCAGGGCCGACCGCGCCGACTCCTCGATCGCCGCCAGCGCGGTCCGCGCCGCCTCCGGATCCCGGTCGAGCACCCGCCCGGCCGCGCCCGCCTGGACGGTCACCACGCTGAGCGCGTGCCCCACCGAATCGTGCAGCTCGCGGGCGAGGCGATTGCGCGTGGCCAACCGCCGGGCCCGCTCCTCCAGCACCGCCAGCCGGTCGGCCGGCGCGGGTCCGAGCAGCACCGGGGCCAGTCGCGCCAGAAGCGCCCCCGCACCCGCCGCGGTGTAGACGAGCAGCACCAGCGTCGCCATCGCGGCCACCGGCGCCCACGCGCTGCTCCATCCGGCCGCCAGCCTGGTGCCGAAGAACCCCAGCCGATCGCCCAGCAGGGGTAGCAGGGACAGCCAGATGATGAACGGCACCAGCGCGAGCGTCGCCCCCGCCAGTGGCCCGCCGATCCCCAGGTGCAGGGTGAACCAGGCCGCGGTACGGCGTCGCTCGGCCCAGGTCCGTGTCGGCCGGGCCGGGGAGGGGTCGATCCGTACGCCCAGCAGGCCTCGCGCGGCGGTTGACTCCAGCGCGCGTATCGGTAGGAACAGCCCTGTCAGGGCGATCAGGGGGAGCACTGCCACGAAGACGGCAGGCTCGGTGGACACCAGCGCGTAAGCCTTCGCCTCCGAGCGCTTCAGCAGCTCGGAGGCCACCGTGCCGACCATGACGTACGGCGTGGCCAGCGCGCCGCCCAGAATCAGGCTCGTCCACCTGAGGTAGGTGGAGGAGCTGGTCAGCGGGGTCAGAATGCGTCTCACGCCCCCGATGCTCCCAGCTTTCGCGGGCGGGTGTCCTCCCGGGGGAGAGGGACCGTCTCCCCCGGGCGGGGGAGATGTCGGTACGCTCTGCCAGGCGGATGCGTGATTCGGGGGATTGGCGTGGATATAGCGGAGATTGTCCTGTTGCTCGTCGCCGCGGCCGGAGCGGGATGGATCGACGCCGTGGTCGGCGGGGGAGGGCTGCTGCAGCTGCCCGTGCTCCTCATGGCAGGGCTTTCGCCGGTGCAGGCGCTGGCCACCAACAAGTTCGCCGCCATCTTCGGCACGGCCTCGGCGGCCGTGACCTACGCCAGGACCACCAAGATCGACAGGCGGGTGGCGGTGCCCGCCGGGCTCGGCGCGGTGGCCTTCTCCGGGCTCGGCGCGGCGTCGGCGGCGGCGATCTCCAAGGACGTGCTCACCCCGTTGGTCATGATCGCCCTGGTGGGCGTGGCGCTGTTCGTCACCTTCCGCCCGGCCTTCGGCACCCATCCCCAGTCGCACCTGCGCACCCGCGCCAGGACCATGGCCGCGATCGTGGCCACCGGCGCCGGGATCGCCTTCTATGACGGCATCCTGGGGCCGGGCACCGGCACCTTCCTGATCATCGCCTTCACCACGATCCTCGGCATGGACTTCGTGAACGGCTCGGCCCACTCCAAAATCATCAACTCCTGCACCAACCTGGGCGCCCTGCTGGTCTTCGCCTATCAGGGGCATGTGCTGTGGCTGCTGGGGTTGGCCATGGCCGTGTGCAACATCGCCGGGGCCCAGCTGGGCGCCCGGATGGCTCTGCGCAGAGGAGCCGGATTCGTGCGCGTCGTCTTGTTGTGCGTAGTGGTCGTGATGGTGGCCAAGCTCGGCTACGAGCGGTTCGCCCAGTGACCGCGCGTCGCTCCTTCCGCATTACTTGATCTCCTTTGTAAAGGACGGGTGTGGAGCGCTGACGCCGTCAGCGCCACGAAGGCCGCCAGCATGACGGGAATGGCCAGAGCGCGCGGCAGGCCCACCAGTTCGGCCACGCTGCCGATCAGCACCGGGCCGGAGAGAAAACCGACGTAGGACAGGCTCGCCACCCGGGCCAGGGCCTGCCCGGCGCGAGCCGGATCGCGGCGGCCGGCGGCGGAGAAGACCTGCGGGACGATGCAGGAAAGGCCCGCGCCGAAGCAGCCGAAGCCGATGACCGCGGCCACCGGATGGCCGATCAGCAGGGCGAGTCCGAACCCCGAGGCGGCCAGCAGCCCGCAACCGCGCACCAGCGCCACCGGGCCCAGCCGGGCGGTCAGCCGATCTCCGGCGAGGCGGCCGGCGGTCATCATGATCGAGAAGGCGGCGTAGGCCGCCGCGGCGAACCCGGCCGAGCTGCCGAGGTCGTCACGCAGGTAGACCGAGCTCCAGTCCGCCGCCGCGCCCTCTCCGATCATGCAGCAGATCCCCAGCACGCCCAGGAACATCAATCCGCGGCTCCTGCCCGCCGCCGTGCCGGCGGCGGCTTCCTGGACGGGCTCCCGCACAGGGGTGAACGCCCAGCGGGAGGCGCACAGCGCCAGGACGGCGATGACCACCGCCGTGACGGTGAAGGTGGTCGCGGGGGTGAGGGAGGCATGGGCGAGCAGGCCGCCGACGGCCGCGCCGAGGAACCCCCCGATGCTGAACACCGCGTGGAAGGAGGACATGACGGGCCGGCCCATGGCCTGCTCGACCTCGACGGCGTTGGCGTTCATCGCCACGTCGAGCGTGCCGTGCACCACGCCGAAGGCGAACAGCGAGATCGCCAGAGTGACCAGGTTCGGCATGTAAGCCGGAAGGATCAGCACGACGCTCTGCGCGAAGGCCATCGGCAACATCACCTTGACGCTGCCGTGGCGGTCGACCAGGCGGCCCACCGCCTGCATGCCCGCGATCGCCCCGGCGGCGATGCCGAGCAGGCCGATGCTGAGCCGGCCGTCGCTCAGCTCCAGCGCCTGCTTGATCGAGGGGATCCGCGCCGTCCAGGTGCCGATGGCCATGCCGGAGAGCAGGAAGAGCAGGCAGACCGCGATCCGGCCGCGCAGGAGCGCGCCGCGATCGGCAGTGGTGAGGTGCATGAGGGGAGAGCTCCAGTCAGACGGTGCGGACGATGACGCCCGCGGCGGTGAGGGCGTCGTCCTCGGCAGGGGGGAGCGCGGTGTCGGTGACCACCATGTCGAGGCGATCCAGGGAGCAGACGGCGCCGAAGGCGGTGCGGGTGAACTTGCCGGAGTCGGTGGCGACGATGACGCGGCGGGCCGAGGCGATCGCCGCCTGCTTGACGGCGACGTCGGCCAGGTCGTGGGCGGTCAGGCCGTGCTGGGCGGTCAGGCCGCAGCAGCCGATGACCGCGGTGTCGAAGCGCAGGGAGCGGATGGAGTTTTGGGTCAGGGGGCCGACGAAGTTGAGCTCGCCGGGGCGCACCTCGCCGCCGGGGAGCACCAGGCGGATCCGCGGGGCCGTGCTGAGCTCGTGGGCGGACTGCAGGGAGAGCGGCAGGACCGTCAGGCGGCGGTCCCGGATCGCCCTGGCGACCTCCAGGTTGGTGGTGCCGCCGTCCAGCAGCACCGCCTCCCCATCGGTGAGCAGTGCGGCGACCGCGGCCGCGATGCGCCGTTTGGTCTCCACCGCCTCACGCTCACGGACCCCGAACGGTGGCTCCTCACCGCGCAGCAACAGGCTCACCGCGCCGCCGCGCACCCGCCGCACCACACCCTGCTGGGCGAGCTCGTCGAGGTCGCGGCGGATGGTCATCTCCGACACCGCGTGCTCGACGGCCAGCTCCGCCACCGACACGGTGTCGCTGGTGCGGAGCGCGGACATGATCGATCGCATCCGATCAGCACTTTCCATGTGTTCATTTGAACATGGTGGATGTGGATTTGGCAATCGTGCGGGACAATGGCTTCCATGCGCGCGAGTCGTCTGTTGTCACTCCTGCTGCTCCTGCAGACCCGGGGGCGCGTGACGGCCACCGAGCTGGCCAAGGAGTTGGAGGTGTCGATCCGGACGGTTTACCGGGACGTGGAGGCCCTGTCGTCGGCGGGCGTCCCGGTCTACGCCGATCGCGGCCCCGCCGGGGGATACCGGCTGCTGGACGGCTACCGCACCCGCCTCAACGGCCTGACCACCGAGGAGGCGTCATCGCTGTTCCTGGCCGGGCTGCCCGGTCCCGCCGCCGAGCTCGGGCTGGCGGACGTGGCCGCCGCCGCGGAGCTGAAACTGCTCGCCGCGCTGCCTCCCGAGCCGCGCGCTCACGCGGCCCGGATGCGTGAGCGTTTCCACCTGGACGTCCCGGGCTGGTATCGGGGGACGGACGAGGCGCCCTTCCTGGGAGAGGCGGCCGACGCGGTGTGGAACCAGCGACCGCTGCGCATGACCTACCGCCGTTGGGGTCCGCGCGACGTCGAGCGCCTGGCCCACCCCTACGGTCTCGTCCTCAAGGGCGGATCCTGGTACATGGTGGCCGCCGCCGACGGGGGAGCGCCGCGCACCTACCGGGTCGCGCGCATCGTGGCCGCCGAGCTCCTCGACGACCGCTTCGAACGGCCCGCCGACTTCGACCTGGCCGCCTACTGGGAGACCTACGCGGCGGACTTCCGGGCACGGATGTACACCGAGGAGGCCCTGGTGCGGATGGCCCCCGAAGTCAAGGACCTGTTTCGCTACACGGTCGGCGCCGAGATCGGCGACGCCGCGCTGGCCGAGGCCGGGCCGCCCGACGAGCGCGGCTGGATCGTCGTGCGCCTGCCGATCGAGTCGATCAAGCACGGCCCCTGGGTGCTGCTGCGCCTGGGCGCCGACATCGAGGTCCTCGAGCCTCCCGAACTGCGCGCCCGGATGGCCGCCACGGTCGCCGAGCTCGCCGAGTTGTACGGCGAGCGCCGAGACTAATCGATTGCCGATCATGGTGGGTGCTGGCGATGATGAATCACATGTTCCTCATCGCCTTCATCGGCTCGTGCTTCCTGCTCGCCATGATCCCCGGTGCGAGCACCGCGGTGATCCTGCGCCAGACCCTGCGGTCGGGGCGGGGTCCGGGCCTGGCGGCCACGCTGGGCAACGAGACCGGCATCCTGATGTGGGGGCTGGCCGCCGCGTTCGGCCTGTCGGCGCTGGTGCTCGCCTCGGAGGTGGCCTACGACGTCATGCGGGTCGCCGGTGCGCTGTTCCTCGTCGCCATGGGCGCCCAGTCGCTCTGGAACGCCCGGCGTGGAAGGGGGCGCGAGGGCGGGGCCGTACCGCCGGAACCGGAGCCGCAGGCCCGGCCGGAGTCGAAGCCGGAGCCGGAGGCCGCGGGTGGCCGGCGGCGCTCCTATCTGCTCGGACTCACCACCTGCCTGGCCAATCCGAAGGCGGCGGTGTTCGCGATGTCGTTCCTGCCGCAGTTCGTTCCCGAGGGAGCGAACGTGCCGCTCACGCTGACGATGCTCGCGGTGCTGTGGGTGCTGGTGGACATCGTCTGGTACGGCCTGTTCATCTGGGCGGTGGCACGGGCTGAGGTGATCTTCAATCGGCCGGCCGTGCGCCGCCGCCTGGAAGTGATCTCCGGCGTGGTGCTGATCGGCTTCGGCCTGCGGCTGGTGGGGGAGGCGCGATGACGCCGTCGTTTTCCTGACGCGCCGGTCGAGGCGACACGAAGGGCGCTCGGCGGGCTGCTGGACATCGTGCAGGCGGCGCAGGGGTGGGGCACGCGGCGTCTGGGCGTGTCCAGCACGATCGGGGTCTACTTCGGCGCCAAGAGCGACGGACCACTATGCGAGGACGCTCCGCTGTCGATGAGCGCGGCCCCGACCACGGCCCCGCCTGTGGTCGTTGACCTCCTTACCTGATCTACTTTGTAAAGGGCATGGGTCGTTGTCGCCATCGGCTCTCACGCACGACCCCGAGCCCGATCAGCAGCAGGCTCAGGCGGTGGGCGCCGCCTCCGGCAGCGGCGCGAACAGGTCGACGGCGTTGCCGTCCGGATCGCGTATCAGCGCGTAACGCTGCCCCCAGAACGCGTCCCAGGGCTGCTTGTGCCCCTCGTAGCCGGCCTCGACGAGATCGGCGTAGACCCGGTCCACCTCCTCGGGGCTGTCGCAGGCGAAGGCCAGGCCGATCCGGGCGCTCCCGTGGGGTGGGATCCATTCCGGGTCGAAGGAGCGGATGACGTCGATGCCGTCCCACACGAGTCGCAGCCCGCCGGCGAGGGTCACCTCGACATGCGGTTCGGTGTCCGCCGTCTGCGGGATGTCCAGCCCGAGCCGGCGGTAGAAGGTCAATGACTTGCCCATGTCGGCCACGACGAGGCCGACCACGTTGAACGAAGGTGCCATGCCCGCCACGGTACGGACCCGGATGGCCCCTCGTCTTGAAGGAATCGGACGTGTCCGCACCATGGCTCGCACGGGTGCCGCCCGATGAGGCGCGCCGGCGCGCACCTGGCCGTTGAGCCGGCGCAGAGCGCCGCTCGCCTCGTCGGGCACCTCGCGGTAGGCCACCGGGACGCCGGAGACCTCGGCGAGGGTCTGGGCGAGCTGAGGTAGGTCCACAGCGGGCCGGTGAAGTCGTAGGCGCGGCCCAGATGCCCGTCACCGGTCAGCACGATGGCGGCGGCCTCGGCGAGGTCGGCACGGAGGGCGGTGTCGAGGCCACGTCCGCCGGTGCTGGTCAGTTCTCCGGCGGCGACGCGAACGCCTCGCGCAGGCCGGCCGGGTCGTCGTAGTCGCCGCGGCGCGCGGAAGACCTCCGGCCCCCGGTGAGAAGAGGCCGTGGCGATACGCCGCACAGGGCCCATCTGAGGTTTGTGATCCGTCACAGGTTTGACCGCTCGGATTTACCGTCTCCTCCAGTTCCCAGAAGACCGCCGCCAGCCCATGGTTTGAGGGGGAGAAATGTAGGCGATCACTGGAGCCCCTATGCAGCGCCGTACCTTCATCGTGTCCCTCTCCGCCGTCGCTCTGTCCGGCACCCTGTGGCAGGACGCCGCGCTCGCCTCCTCGGTGGCCGCGGGCGAGAGCCCGTACGGTCCGCTCGGCGCGCCCGACGCCAACGGCGTCGCACTGCCGGCCGGATTCAGCAGCAGGGTGGTTGCCAGGTCGGGCCACTCCGTCGGCGGCACCCTGTGGCATCCGGCTCCGGACGGCGGTGCCTGCTTCGCCGACGGCGCCGGCTGGATCTATGTGTCCAACTCCGAGGTCCCGCTGGTCGGAGGCGCTTCGGCGATCAAGTTCAGGGCCGGCGGTTCGATCGAGCGGGCCTACCGGATCCTGTCGGGCACCAACCTCAACTGCGCGGGCGGGCGCACGCCGTGGAACACCTGGCTGTCGTGTGAGGAGATCTCCCGCGGCAAGGTCTACGAGACCGATCCGTACGGCGCGCGCGACGCCCTGCAGCGTCCGGCGATGGGCAGGTTCAAGCACGAGGCCGCCGCCTGCGACCCCGACCACGGGGTCGTCTACCTGACCGAGGACGAGGGGGACGGCTGCTTCTACCGCTTCGTCCCGAAGGTCTGGGGTGAGCTGTCCAGCGGTCGTCTTGAGGTCTTCTGCACCGACGACCTCTGGCGCCAGGTGCCCGAACCGGCGCCCGGCGTCTTCCACAGGCAGACCAGGCATCAGGTGAGCGAGGCCAGGCGCTTCGACGGCGGCGAGGGCTGCCACTACACGAATGGGATCTGCTACTTCAGCGCCAAGGGCGATCGGAAGGTGTGGGCCTACGACGCCGTCCGCCAGACGGTGAGCGCGATCTACGACGGCACCGGCACGCTCGACGGCGTCGACAACATCACCGGCACCCAGGGTGGTGACCTCTACGTCGCCGAGGACGGCGGCAACATGGAGATCAACATCATCACTCCGGACCGGGTGGTCGCGCCGATCATGCGGCTCGACGGTCAGAACGAGTCCGAGATCACCGGTCCCGCCTTCTCTCCCGACGGAACCCGCCTGTACTTCTCCTCCCAGCGCGGCACCAGCGGCGAACGGGCGGGGACGGGTGGCATCACCTATGAGATCAGCGGGCCTTTCCGCCGCTGATCCCCGGGAGCATCCCCTTGCGTTCCCGGCCGGAGCCCTCCCGCCCATCGCGCCGGCGATCACCACGTTCGGTCTCGGGCCGAGCACGGCGATCTTCGGCTTTCCCGCGCCGCGGCAGCCGGGTTCCTGCTCCGATCTCGTACGGCAGAGCCGATGTTCTTCGAAGGGAGCTCAGCGTGATCCGATCAGTGATCGCCGCGATCGTCCTGCTGGTCGCCGCCGTCCAGCCCGCCCACGCCTCGGCCGGTGAGGTGTATGTGGCCTTGGGCGACTCGGCCGCCTCCGGGCCGCTGGTGCCCGATCAGGTGGTGCCCGACCTCGGGTGCTGGCGCTCCGACCACAACTACGCCCACCTCACCGCGCAGGCCGTCGGAGCCGCCGAGTTCCGTGACGTCACCTGTTCGGGCGCCGACACCAGGGACATGTACAACGCGCAGGGCACCGACCTCGGCTCGGTGCCGCCGCAGCTGGACGCGCTCAGCCCGGACACCACGCTGGTCACCGTACAGATCGGCGCCAACGACGTGGGGCTGACCGGGTTCATCGAGGACTGCCTGAACCTGCTGCCGCCGCCCGTGGGCGATGCCTGCAACGACGACTACATCGACAACGGCCAGGACACCTGGCGGGTCAAGACCGATGCGCTGCGTCCGAAGCTGACCGCTTTGGTCGCCGACATCCGTGCCCGCTCGCCACAGGCCAAGATCTTCGTGGTGGGCTACGGGACCTATGCCCCGCTCAACGGCTGCTACCCGCGGGTGCCGATCATCAAGCAGGACGCCAACTACATCCGCGCCACCTTGCAGTACTTCAACCAGGCGCTGGCGGAGCAGGCGGCGGCGGCGGGCGTCGCCTTCGTCGACCTGCAGACGCCGAGCACGGGCCACGACCCGTGCGCCTCGACGGGGACGCGGTGGATCGAGCCCTACGTCCCCGCTTCGCCGGCGGCGCCTTTCCACCCCAACGCGCGTGGCATGCGCGGCTTCGCGGACGCGGTGATCGCCGCCGTCAGCGGGGCGTGAGCCTCCTGGCCGCCAGCGCGGCTCCGATCTGCTGGAGTTGCGCCGGGTCGGCCGGGTCGAGCCCGGTCAGGCTCACCGCCCGCCGCAACCGGTAGTCGACGGTATTGGGGTGCACGTGCAGCAGTTCGGCCGTGCGGCGGCGGTCGAGCCCGGTCTCCAGGTAGACCTTGAGCGTCCTGAGCAGGTCGGGGTTGCCCACCAGAGGGTCGAGGAGACCCGCGAGCCTGGCGGTGGCCCGGCTCGGCCGGGTGAGTTGATACTCCAGAAGTACGTCGGCCAGCCGGTAGGCGCCCGGCGGGCGCCCGAAGACCCGCGCCACCTCCAGCACCTCCTCTGCCACCCGTGCGGCGGCCGGGACGTCGGCGGGCGCCGCCTGCTCGGTCGCCGCCCAGATCGGCACCCCCGCCGCCCTGGACATCGCCTCGACGGCCTCGCTCGCACTCGGCGCCTCGCCGCCGTAGGGCAGCAGCACGAGCCCGCCCGTCGCGTCGAGCACGAACAGGACCTGTTCGGTGGCGTAACGCTGCACGGCGTCTCTGAGCCTGGCCAGTTTGCGGCGGGCGGCGATCGATCCGCCGGGCTCGTCCTGCTTCTCGTCGGGGTGTGCGCCCACCGTGATCGCCATGACCAGGTAGCCGGGTGCCGGCCGTACCGCTGCCAGGGCCGTGTGATCGCCGCCGAGCAGTGCGGAGACGGCGGCGTGCATGGCGTGTTGTTCCTGGCTGAGCATGCCCTCGCGCTCCCTCAGGTAGGCGGTGCACACAGCGGAGGTCACCGCTTCGGTGTAGACGAGGATGAGGCGGTTCATATGGAGCACCGCCGTGAAGTCGGCCGGTGTGGCGGTGGCGATCAGGCGATCCCAGACCCAGCGGGCGCCCAGATGGTAGGCGGCCAGTACGGCTTCGAGCGGTACTCGTTCCTGGGCGCGACGTGCGGCCGAGGCGCGTAGCGGAGCCAGCTCGGCGGAGGTGGGCGGGCGCCCATGGCGGAACATCTCAGAGATCATCCGCAGGTTGTGCTCGGTGATCCCGGTGATGTCGCCGTCGAGCTCCTCCCTGGGCAGTCGCCGGTAGATGGGGATCTGTTCGACGAAGACGTGCACGAGTTGCCTGGCCAGGCTGGTCGCCTGGCGTTCCAGCAGTTCGTGCACGGGACATCCGGCCAGGATGAGCACGTCTGCCACTTTCTCACATCAGGTCGTGATATCGACCCTCTGAACCGTGCCGGGTATGAACGTGAACGACCAGAGGCCCGGCCGGCGGGCCGAGCCACACCGTGCCGGTCACCTCGACCGGTCCGGCGTGAGCCGCGAGGACGATCGATCGCGCCGGTCAGGCCGTCCTCGCCGTCGCGGCGGGCGCCCTCCTGCGGGCGTGACCCAGCCACGTGTCGAGCACCCATGCCCCGGGACCGGCCACCGCGATCAGCAGGAACGACCAGCAGTAGAGAACGGCCGGCTCGCCGCCGTTCTCCAGCGGCCACAGGGCCTTGGGCTGATGGACGACGAAGTAGGCGTAGGCCATCTCGCCCGAGCAGATCAGCGCCGCGATCCGTGTGCCCAGGCCGAGCACGAGCAAGCCGCCTCCGACGAGCTCGATGACGCCCGCGTACCACTGTGGCCAGGCGCCGGTGCGGGCCGTCTCGCCGCCGAGCACGCCGAAAATCTTGGCCGCGCCGTGGCAGGTGAACAACAGCGCGACGACGATGCGGAACGCCGACAGCATGTACGGCCGGGCCGTCTCGACGAATTTCATGATGGATCTCCTCTCCTGCTGTGCTCTGCCTCCGGAAGGGAGGGTGCAGGGCGGAATGGGAGACGGCGGCTCCGGCCGGAGGTGTCCGCGCCCGGAGACGGCGGACGGCGGCCGGTGCCGATCGAAGCGGCCTCGGCGGGGAACGCCGATCACCCGACGGTGGTCATGATGCCGTTGCAGGTGATGGAGGTGCGGCCGAGAGGGGCGTCATCTCATGCGGCACCGTACTGGCAGGTCAAGGGCGTTTCTCAGGCGGCTTCGACTCGCCGGAACCATCATGGCTCCCAGCGGCGAGCCGAGGGCCTGCACTTTGTCACTTGTTGAGGGCTGATGGCACGTTTCTTAACGACACTCCCTGTGATTCACCCGAGCGCTCCGTGCCGTGCCGATGCGAGAACCGGTACGGGGGGCGTCATTCCGTCGTTCGCGAACGGCTGAGATACGGCGGAAAGGATCGTACGGCGTGGTCAGCGCGATGCCGCTGACCATGATGAACGGTGTGGCTGTTGCGGGCCGGGCTACGGGTGCAGGAGCACCTTGATGGCGCGGCGCTCGTCCATCGCCTTGTAGCCTTCGGCGGCCTGGTCCAGGGACAGCTCGAGGTCGAAGACCCTGCCGGGGTCGATCGTCCGGTTCCAGATCAGGCCGATCAGCTCGGGCAGGAAGCGGCGCACCGGGGCGGGGCCGCCGTGCAGGTGCACGCCGGAGAAGAACAGCTCCTCGCCGGGCAGCGCGACGCCGTGGGAGACGCCGACGTAGCCGACGTGCCCGCCGGGGCGAGTGGAGCGGATCGCCTGCATCATCGACTCCTGGGTGCCGACGGCCTCGATGACCGAGTGCGCGCCGAGCCCGCCGGTCAGCTCTTTGATCTTGGCTACGCCGGCGTCGCCGCGCTCTTCGACGACGTCGGTGGCGCCGAACTCGACGGCGAGCTTCTGCCGGGACGGATGACGGCTGCCGATGATGATCCGTTCGGCGCCGAGCTGTTTGGCGGCCAGGACCGCGAGCAGGCCGACCGCGCCGTCGCCGACGACGGCGGCCGTCTTGCCGGGGCCGACCTCGGCCGCGACCGCACCGAACCATCCGGTGCCCAGGACGTCGGAGGCGGCCAGCAGGCTCGGGATGAGACCCGCATCCGGCATGGCGGGGGTGGCGACCAGGGTGCCGTCGGCCAGCGGCACGCGCAGCAGCTCGGCCTGTGCCCCCTCGGCCCCCATGAGTTGCGCCTGCACGCAGCGGCTCTGGTAGCCGGCCCGGCAGATCTCGCAGGTGTTGTCGGAGGCGAAGAAGGAGCCGACCACGAAGTCGCCGGCCTTGATCGTGGTGACCTGGCCGCCTACCCGTTCCACCACCCCGACGTACTCGTGCCCTATGGGGGCCGGCTCATCGACCGGGTCGAGCCCGCGCCAGGGCCACAGGTCCGACCCGCAGACACACGTGGCCGACAGCCGGATGACCGCGTCGGTCGGCTCGATGATCTCCGGGTCTTCGCGCTCCATGACGCGCACGTCACCCGGGGCGTACAGAACTGCTCCACGCATGAGTGAATCCTTCAGAAGGTTGACCGGTCCGGGAGGACCAGGTGTGGTGATGAGTGGTCTCTACGGCCATGCGATGTCAGGTCATACGGCCACGCGATGTCAGGCCGGTGGACCGGCTCGATCATCGGCTCGGAATCCCCGCCGGCACGACGGCCGCGACCGGCAGCACCGGCGCCATGAGCGCGGGCCGGGGCCCATCCGGCCGAGCGGTCTCGAAGGCGCCGCAGCGGTGAGGCTCGCATGACCAGTTCTCCTACATCGCGTGACCAGTTCTCCGGCAGATGTCTTCGACAAGGGTTGAATTCCCCGTCGCGCAACGGCGGAACGCCATCGCTGTTTGTGACGACAACCAGGAAACCGGCTTCATCTCGCGCGTGAGGTCGGGTTCATGGGGGGCATAACCCCAACGCCCCTCCTGCCGCATCCATCACCTACAGTGACGGATGCGGGCGATCGAGATGGCATCCGCGACTTCCTCCCCGGCCGACGCGCCGAGATCACGGGAACAGGTCGGGCTTCCCCCGGCGGAGGCCGCCACCCCGGCCCACACCGACGGCCACTCGCCCCGGCACGACGACCGACCGCCGAAGCGGGCCCCGTGCACCTGGATCATCCGGGATGATCAGGAAACGGTGTACCTCAGGTTGTAGGCCCATGAGTAGACGCCGACGTGTGCTCCTCCGTTCGGGCACCTGCTCGGCGGCGCTCCCGGACCCGCGAAATACAGCGCCGAGCAGTTGTCGCAGGATTTCCAGCCGGCCTGGCGCAACAGGCCATCGGACGGAACGGTGCCGTATTCCACCAGGTAGTACCTTGATTTGGGCCGGGTCCTGCTGGAGATGCGATGGCCGTTGGGGTCGCCGGAACAGGCCTTCGCCAAGGTGCCCGACCACCACAGGCACTCGCAGGCGGCGCAGATGCGCCAATCGGTCTGACCGGCCCCGCCGTCGGGCTGCTCCTTGACGGAGTAGTTCCAGCTGCCGTACTCCTCGTGGGTGCCGCCGGCCGGGCAGTTGCCGTACGGCGGGGCCGCCGACCACAGCGTCTGGCACTTGGGACATGACCGGAAACCTGCCACCACGGCGAACGCGTCACTCGGCTGGGCCACTTCGGCGACGGTTCCGGCCAGCGCGATCAGTCCGCTCAGGGCGCTCGCCCGGCCGAGAAACCCCCGCCGTGTCGAACGGCCGGGTGACTCGTTTTCCTCGGTCATGTCTCGCCTTCCGCCCGCAGTCGCAGTGATCTGTCATCAGAATGGACGGGCGTTGCCCTCCGGGCCATCTCCCCGCGGTCACACTGGGATCGCCCTGAGCATCGAACAGCGGATCAGTCGGACGTCCGGCGCAGGACCAAGCTGACGAACCCCCAGCTGTCCCGGTAGGTGCGCAGCCACTCGGAGCGGTGAGCGGTGGCCGCCGCCAGCGCTTCGGGGCTGTCAGGGTCGGCCGGGTTGTCCAGGGCCCATGAGGCCAGCGACCCCGTCCAGGCCCATTCGTAGCCATCCAGCTCTTGGCGTGTGCTGACGTGCCCGTAGACGGGCGTCCATCCGTCGGCGACGACGCGGTCCACGGTGGTCGCCAGGTCGTCGAAATCTCCGAGCATCTCGACCGCCTCCGGGGAGGGCTCACGCTCCCAGAACCCGTCACCGATCAGGACGTGCCCTCCGGGAGCCAGGTGCCTGCCGGCCGCCTCCAACGTGGGAAGCAGGCCATCGAAGACGTGTGCGGCCCCGACGTTGAGCACCAGGTCGAAGGAGTGCGGCGAGGCGAAGCCCGCGGCGTCCTGCTCGTGCAGCACCAGGCGTTCTTGGACGCCGAGGTCGCGCGCGGCCCGCCGGGCGTGCGCCAGGGCCTCTTCGGAGACGTCGACGCCCTCGGCCCGCAGGCGCGGATGCGTCGCCAGGGCGCGCAGGATCCATTCTCCGCCGCCGCAGCCGAGATCGAGTACACGCTCATCGCCACGCGGGATGGCGCGCTCCAGCAGCCGGCGCACCGAGTCGTCGCCGAGCGGGGCCGCTATCGGATGATCAGCATGGGCGATTCTAGATATCTTGTTGCGATTCATCGGGGCATAGTGGCAGATCCGGGGCGTCGCACGCACCTTTTTCCCGGTCGGCCCCGGGGGCCGTCAGTCGTCCAGGCCGCGGGCGCTGAGCGCCTCACCCAGTGCGTCCGCGTGCCGCAGCGCGCTCACCACCAGCGGAACGGCGAAGGCCCGCACGCTCCACTCGGTCCCCCTGGCACGCTGCGCCTCCCGGACCCGGGTGGCCAACTCGGCGATGACCGGCACGCTGCGCAAGGTGAGGGACAACAGCAGCGACAGGCGGAACGGGTCCAGGCCCACGAACCTGACGGGGGTCAGGCAGCGCTCCAGGCAGGCCATCATGGCGACGGTGCGCGTGGTGAGGGTGACCAGTCCGGCCAGGGCGACGGAGAGCACCACGCGAAGCGTCGAGGACGCCGCGCCGAGCAGGTCCACCAGGAGGAACTGCATGCCGAACAAGGCCACGGCGAACCAGCGGATGGGCCTGACCTGCGCCCAGGCCGCCGCGGCGCCCACGCCGGATACGGCGTACAGCAGCATCACGGCGGCCGTGGCGCCCGCCAGCGCCACGGGTGAGCGCAGCAGCAAGAGCACCGTGCACGAGACGGCCAGTGCCAGGAGCTTGGCGCCGGCGGGCAGGCGGTGCAGGAGCGAGTCGCCGGGAACATAGGCTCCGGTGAACCCGTTCACGACATGATCTTCCGGTAGTGGCCGATCGCCGTTTCCGGGTCGGCGTCGGCGACGATCCGCCCGTGGTCCAGGACCAGCACGCGGTCGAAGTCCTCCAGCAGCGCGAGATCGTGGCTGACCACCACCACCTGCTGCGGCAGGCTCCGCAGCAGGCCGGCGACCTGGCGGGAGTGACGCAGGTCCAGCAGCGTCGTCGGCTCGTCCATGATCAGGACGGCGGGATCGAGCACCAGCACCGAGCACAGGGCGAGCAGCTGCTTTTGACCTCCGGACAGGTGGTGCGCGGGGTGGTCGGCGTGCCCCTGCAGGTCGTAGCGGGCCAGGACCTCGCGCACGCGGCGTTCGCTCTCCTCGCGGGAGAGCTTCTTGCCCCGCAGGGAGAAGGCCACGTCCTCGGCCACCGTCGGCATCACGATCTGCGCGTCGGGATCGCTGAACAGGAACCCGACGCTGCGCCTGATCCGGGCGGCGTGGCGGCGGGTGTCGAGCCCGAGGACGGTGACGCTGCCCGAGGACGGCAGGACCAGGCCGTTGATCAGGCGGGCGAGCGTGCTCTTGCCGGAGCCGTTGGCCCCGATCACCCCGATGCGCCGTTGCGGCAACGAGAGCGTGATGCCGCACAATACGTCGCGCTGTCCGAGCCGCACATGGACGTCGGCCAACTCGATCACTCACACCACCTCGAACAGGGCGGCGACTCCCAGGCCGCCGCCGACCGCGGCCGTCGCCAGGCCCAGCGTCCCCGACGGCGCGCCCGCCCGCACAAGCCTGCTGAACAACCTGGTCACCACCACGGCGCCGGTGGCGCCCCACGGGTGGCCGAGCGCGAGCGCGCCGCCGTCGGCGCAGACGCGGTCCGCGTCGCGGCCAAGGGGGTCCAGGTCGAGTGCGTCGGTCACCGCGAGCACCTGCGCCGCGAACGCCTCCACGATCTCCACCGCCGCCACGTGCTCCAACTCCACGCCCGCGCGCCGCAGCACGCGCCGTACGGCGGGCACCGGCCCCCAGCCGGGAAGCCCGGGGTCGCAGCCGACGACGGCGCCGGCCCGCAGCCGCAGCCCGGGCAGGCCCGCGGCCGCACGCACCCGTTCCGACACGACGGCCACGGCCGCCGCGCCGTCGCTGACGGGGGAGGAGTTGCCGGCGGTCACCGTGCCTTCGGGCACGAACGCCGCGGGCAGCCGTGACAGGGACTCCATTCGCAGGGCGCGTGGCCACTGGTCGGCCACCCGGCCGTCGATCGCGACGATCTCCTGATCGAAGCGGCCCGCCTGCCGCGCGGCCAGCGCCTTGGCGTGACTTCGGCACGCGTAGGCGTCTTGGCGCTCCCGGCTCACGCCGCGGGCCGCGGCGAGCGTTTCCGCGGCGGGGCCCATGTCCGGGTCCGGCTGCCCGGCGGGGACGAACGGCGCCCGCTCGTACGGCAGCGCCGCCTCGCCCGCGAGCCCGCGGTGGGCTCGCAGGGGTGCGGTCGAGGCGCTCTCGGCCCCTCCGGCGACGACGAGGTCCATTTCCCCGCCGCGGACGGCCTGGCCCGCCAGCAGGATCGCGGCGAGCCCGCTGGCGCACTGCCGGTCCACCGTGAGACCTGGAACGCCGTGGCCCATCCCTGCGGCCAGCGCCGAGACACGCGCGAGATTGCCTCCGGGGCCCGTGCAGTTGCCGAGCACCACGTCTTCGACCGGGAGGCCGAGGTGCGCGACCTCATGGGCGACCGACGCGATGACGGGCGCGGCGAGGCGGTCGACCGTCAACGACTTGAACGCGTGCGCGGCGGTGCCGATGGGGGTTCGGCGGGCGGCCACGACGACAGGTTCCTCCCGCATCTCAGGCGAGCCGCCGGATGCCGGGGTCGCCGACGGCCAGGCGGGCGGCGACCAGGCCGCGAGCCGGCTTTCCCGCGGGAGTGCGGGGCAGGCTCTGGACGGCATACCAGCGCCGCGGCCGCTGGGCGGCGTCCAGCCCGCCGCGCGCGGCGGCCTCCAGCGCCGCCCGCGGTGGCGGCGAGGCGCCCTCCGCCTCCAGGATCGCCGTGACCACGGCGCCCAGATGCGGGTGCGGCGAGCCGACCACCACGATGTCGCCCACCCCCGGAATCCTCCGCAGGACCTCTTCGACGTCCTCGGGCACGACGGTGGCGCCACCGGTCTGGATCGCGCCGTCGCCTCGGCCGCGCAGCCGCAGGACCTCGCCGGGCCGGTACGGCTCCGCCACGTCGCCGACCGTCATCCAGCCGTCGGCGTCCCTGCGCAACGGGCCCGTCGCGTCGGCCAGGTAGCCCTCGGCCAGCCAGGGCGAACGCGCCCACACCTCACCCAGCGGCTGCCCCGCGGCCGCCCTGACCTCGACCTCGACACCGGGAAACGGCCGCAACCCGGAGCCGTCGGCGTCCACGGCGACGAACGACAGCTCACTGGCGCCGTAGTAGGAGACCACGTTCACACCGGCGTCCACCGCCAGGGCACGCCGGTCCGCGTCCAGTGCGGCCCCGCCGACCACGGCGGTCCGCAGCGGGCCCGCGCTCTGACCCAGGGCCTCCAGCACGGCGGGCAGGCGGTGCGGCACCAGATGGACCACGGTGGAGCGTCGCAGGTCGGCGGCGAGCGACGCGGCCGGCCAACGCCCCGGAACGACGGCCGTCGCGCCGGTCGCCAGGGCGTGCACGGCCGCGAAGCCGTACAGGGAGGAGACCAGCGGACCGGGGACCAGCACGACGTCGTCCGGCCCGATCCCGGCGAGGTCGCTCAGATGGGGGAACGACGCGGTCCAGGACGCGCGGGTGCGCACCACGGCGCGGGGCCTGCCGGTGCTGCCGGAGCTGAAGCAGGCCCACGCCCGATCCGTCGGCAAGGCGCCGGATCTCGGCGGCGCGCCCGCGGCGGCGGGCAGCGGCGCGTCGACGCGGGCGTCCACCGCGACCGCGTCCATGATCCGTGCGCGTTGGTCGCGGTCCCAGGTGTGATCGCACACCAGCGGCGTGGCGCCCACCAGGTCGACGGCGAGCACGGCGGTGAGCAGATCCACCGGTTCGGCCAGGCTGATCGCGGTCAGCGCCCCGCGGCCCAGCCCCCGATCGGACAGGTGTCGTGCGGCCCCGTCGACCTTCCGCGCGAGCTCGGCGTAACTCAGGTCGCCTCCGGGGCCGCGCACCGCGAGCCGGTGCGGGCGCTCGGAGGCGTGTTGCATGACCTGCGCGGCTACCGGCATGGGCGTGTCAACGCTTTCCGGCGGCCCGGAGCCGTTCGTGGTGCACGGCGGGAACCGCGTCGGGGTAGGCCCGCTGCGTGCCCCGCACCACCAGGGAGGCGAGCACCGCCTTGGCCACGTCGCCGGGCAGGAAGGCGGCGCTGAGCAGCGCGGCCTTGCCCAGGGAGAGCCCGGTGAGCGCCGCCTGGACGGGGACGCCGAAGAGGTAGATCATCCCGATGCCGCCGGCCAGGCAGGCGGCCAGCAGCCGGACGATGCCCGGCGTCCGGCCGCCGCGCTCGACGATCCAGCCGGTCACGGCCGCGCCGGGCAGCCAGCCGATCAGGAAGCCGACCGAGGGACCCGCGAATACGCCCAGGCCACCGCGGCCGCCGGCCAGCAGGGGCAGGCCCGCGGCGACGAGCACGAGCAGGACCGCGACGGCCAGGGCGGCCCGCCACGTGCCCAGGATCGCGCCGGCGAGCATGACGCCGAATGTCTGTAGTGTGATCGGCACCGCGTTGCCGAAGACGTTCAGCGCGCCCGGCAGGCCGAGCACGGCGATCAGCGCGGCGAACACGCTGATCCGGGCCAGATCCCCGGTGGGGAATCTACGACCTGCGGAGGATCCGACTGCCTGTCCTGGCTGTGGCACTGCCTTCCCTTCATCTGTCATGGGGACGATCCCACACCAGAACGTTCCGGTTCACGCATGGAGAAATCCCACAACATTCTGTGTGATCGTCTGAGAGAACGGATACGTGGCCACGAACACAGTACGTGGTCACGCGCGGGTGCGTAACCGACGGCGAACAGAAGGATCTTGCGCTGCAGGCCCACCTCTCCCGCGGTCGCGGGCCGGGGCGGCCCCGTCGGGCGCGGCGCCGGCCGACGGGGCCGCGCCCGACGGGGCCGCGCCGTACGGTTAGCTGTCCGGCCCGCCTCGGAGGCCGGGCCTGGTCGCGATGACGACGGTGGCGTTCAGCTCGTCGCAGGTGGCCACGCGCGGGATCAGCCCGTCACGGGCGACGATCTCGACGGCCCGCGACACCTGGCGTTCGCTCGTCTCGAACAGCAGGTGGCCGCCCGGCGCCAGCCACAGCGGCGCCGCGACGCTCACCCGCCGCAGGACGTCGAGCCCGTCGGCGCCACCGTCGAGCGCCACCCGCGCTTCGTACAGGCGGGCCTCCGGCGGGAGCAGCCCGATCTCTTCGGTAGGTACGTAGGGCACGTTGGCGAGCAGGACGTCGACGCGGCCCCGCAGCGTGGCGGGCAGCGGGTGGTAAAGATCGCCTTCGTACACCCGGCCGCCGACGGCGACGACGTTACGGCGGGCGCAGTCCACCGCCGCGGGGTCGACGTCGGCGGCGTGCAACTCGATCCGGGCCTGGGCCTGGGCCTGGGCCGCGGCCAGCGCGGCGCCCAGCGCACCCGAGCCGCAGCACAGGTCGACCACGACGGACCGTGGACGGATGAGGGCGACGGCCTGGTCGATGAGGAACTCGGTACGGCGGCGGGGGACGAAGACCCCCGGTTCCACGGCTATCCGCAGCCCGCGGAACTCCGCCCAGCCCAGGAGGTGTTCCAGGGGAAGACCGGCGACGCGCCGCTCCACCATGGCGGCGAGGTCGGCCGATGTCCGTGCCGTGGAGATGAGCAACTCAGCCTCGTCCTCGGCGAAGACACAGCCGGCTGAGCGAAGCGTGGTGACGATGACGGCTCGATCGACGGACGACGGGGAAACGGATCGAGCGAGAGGTGACGGCGAAGCCGACATGAAGAGCCCTTCGAGATACCGATGGGTGCTCTCGGTCACCTACGCCGGGTGGACCGCACGGCCGTGAGAGGAGAGCACCCGGCCTGATCTGGCGTTGATGGGTCTCACCTCCTTGGATACCGTCCACTGCTGGGACGGCAACGCTATCCGAACCGCCCATGGGGGGCAAACCCCGAGCTCGCCTCGTGCTCGCACGTGCCCGCTGCCGGGTGAGGCGGATCGACCGGACGGCCGGCGGTGGCCGGCGGCCGATGGGAAAATTAAATTTCGTCTTTACCGGATTATTCCAGTGTGAGGCGGCGAGAAGCGGCCTATGGACGCGAATACCGTGCTACTCGCCGTCGTCATCGCCACCGCCCTTTCCTTCGACTTCACCAACGGCTTCCACGACACCGCCAACGCCATGGCGACCTCGATAGCCACCGGGGCGTTGCGCCCCAAAGTCGCGGTCGGCCTGTCCGCGCTGCTCAACTTCGCGGGCGCCTTCCTGTCGCTGAAGGTCGCGGCGACCATCGCGACCGGCATCGTCGACACCGGGGCCATCACCCTCACCGTGGTCTTCGCCGGCCTGATCGGTGGCCTGGCCTGGAACCTGCTGACGTGGTATTTCGGCATCCCCTCCAGCTCGTCTCACGCGTTGATCGGGGGTGTGGCCGGGGCCACGCTGATCGCGGCGGGCGCCTCGGCGGTCAAGGGCGCGGCGATCGTGTCCAAGGTGCTCATCCCGGCGGTGCTGGCGCCGCTGGCGGCGATCCTGGTCGCCACCGTCGGCACCTACCTGGTCTACGTCCTGACCCGCAACGTTTCCGAGGGCGTGCGCACCCGGGGTTTCCGCTACGGTCAGATCGGCTCGGCCTCGCTGGTGTCGTTGGCGCACGGCACCAACGACGCGCAGAAGACGATGGGCGTCATCACGCTCGCGATGATCGCCAACGGCACGATCACCAAGGACGCCGGGACCCCGATGTGGGTGATCGCCGCCAGTGCGACCGCGATCGCCCTGGGCACCTATCTCGGCGGTTGGCGGGTCATCCGTACCCTCGGCAAGGGCCTGACCGAGATCGAGACCCCGCAGGGTTTCGCGGCCGAGAGCTCCTCTGCGGCGGTCATCTTCGCCTCCTCCCACTTCGGCCTGCCGCTGTCCACCACGCACGTCTGCACCGGTTCGGTGGTCGGTGCGGGTGTCGGCAAGAGGCTGGCCGAGGTCCGCTGGAGCGTCGCCGCCAAGATGGCCGCCGCCTGGCTGGTCACCCTTCCCGCAGCCGCCATGGTCGGCGCGCTGGCCTGGGCCGGAGCCACGCTGATCGGCGGCGCGCTGGGCGTGACGGTCGTCTTCGCACTCGCTCTTCTCCTGGCAGGGGCGCTCTACCTGGCTTCCCGTCGCCGGCCGGTGCACGCGGGCAACGTCAACGACGACTGGACCGGACGGGTCGCTCCCACCCCGGCCGTTCGGGAGGGAGCCGCGTAGAGGCTCTCGCTGAGTCGTCGCGTGGGCGCCGGCTCGCCGGAACCGGGGCTCGGCTGCGTGCGCGCAGGGTCATCGTCGAGCGGGGCGCGGCGGCAGCTCCCGCACATCCGTGAACCGGCAGCTCGGCCTGCCGTGACCGATTGCGGAGGGCCTTCAACTCCATGAGCGGAAGGCCATATAGGGTCAAACACGCACGAAAATGATCAGGGGAATCATCGTGACCGCACGTTCCATCCCCTGATCGGCCAGTCGCATGACAGGAGAGACGATGACCTATCCCCCGCCTGATCCCGGGCCGGGGCTGTATCCCCCGCAAGGGCCCGGACACCTCCCTCCGCAGGGGCCTTACCAGCAGCCTCCCCAATACCCCGGGGCCGGGCCGTACCCGCAGCCGCCCCAGCACCCCGCGACTGGACACCTTCCCCCGCAACCCCCCGGGCCCTACCAGCAGCCTCCTCCGCTCGCCGGGGGCGGGCCGTACGCGCAGCCGCCTCAGCCCTACGCCCCCGGGTCCTACCAGCAGCCTCCCCAGGGACCCCAGGGACCCCAGGGACCCCAGGGACCCCAGGGACCCCAGGGACCGCAGGCACCCCAGGCGCCCAAGCGCGGGGCCGGTCGCGTCATCCTCGGCGTCGTCGTCGTGGGCGTCGGCCTGCTGGCCATGCTGGGCGGCGGCGGGATCATCGCCAAGGCGGTCTCCAACAGCAAACAGGTCATCCAGAACAAGCAGTACTCCAAGGACCTGTGGCGCAACGTGCCGGTGGAGAAGCTGTTCCCCGCCTCACTCGGCCTGAACTCCTCTCCGGACAGCCCGGACGAGCACGGGTGGACCAGGGTCGCGATCTCCCCCCAGGTCTCGTGTAAGACGGCGCTGTCGGGCGAGGTGGCCAAGGTGGCGGCCGAGCGCGGCTGTGTGGCGGCGCTGCGGGCCACCTATCTCGACGACACCGGAGGGACGGCCGCCACCGTCGCCATCGTCGCCTTCGGCGATGACGACGCCAGGAAGGGCCTCGAAGAGGTCATCGACAAGGCCCAGGACAAGCCGGATCACGTGGTGCACGCCCTCGCGGCCCCCGGCGTCCGGTGGAACGACTCCGCACGCGCCGGGGACGGGGGCCAGCCGATCATGGACTACTACACCCCCTACTTCGTGATCGTCACCGCGGGCCCGGTGGACGGCCGGCGGCCGGGCCGGCTGCCCCGGCCCTGGGGAGACGGGGCAGTGAAGCAGGAACGAGACCGCTCACCGTGGGCGGAGGCCTCCAGGGGACTGGCCTACAGCCTGGCCGACCGGCTGGGAGCGGAGAGCAGGAAGGGAAACAAATGATCCGCAAGACGGCCTGCGCGGCGCTGCTCGCCGCCGGACTGGTCGTGGGCACGGCCACCCCGGGCCTGACCGACGCACCCCACGGCTGGGAGCAGAGAGCCATGAAGGTGCCCTCGGCCCAGCAGCTCACGCAGGGAAAGGGCGTCACGGTCGCGGTCCTCGACACCGGGGTCATAAAGGACCACCCGGAGTTCAAGGGAAGGGTCAGCTCCGGCCCGGACTTCATCGGCGGCGGCGCCCGTCCCGGACAGTCGTACTGGGGAGCACACGGCACCGCCATGACCTCCAGCGTCCTGCACGTCGCGCCGCAGGCCCGGGTGCTGTCGGTCCGGGTCCTGTGGGACCGCGAGGACCCCGCCCGCAAGCGGGCGGAGCAGGCCGCCAAGACCGGTGACATCGAGGCCGCCAAACAGAGCCAGAAGGCAGGCGACGCGATCGCCAAGGGCATCCGCTACGCCGTCGACAAGGGGGCCAAGGTCATCTCCATGTCCCTGGGCACCGACGAATGGTCGTGGGGCGGGTACGAGGGGGAGACGGCCGCAGCCGTCGGCTACGCCCTCGGCAAGGGAGTCGTGCTGCTGGCCAGCGCGGGCAACGGAGGAGGGGAGGACCGCTACGACCCCGAGGCCAACAACGTCGTCTCCTACCCGGCCGCCTACCCCGGGGTGATCGGGGTCGCGGCGCTGGGCACCGACGGCTTCAGGGCCGGGTTCTCCCAGGTGCACACCTACAACACGATCGCCGCACCGGGCGTGGACATCTACGCCGCCAGGAACACCGGCGGCTACAAGGCGGGTGACGGCACGTCGCCGGCGTGCGCCCTGGCCGCAGGGGCGGTGGCGCTGATGCTGTCGGTCAATCCGGACCTGACGCCCGGGCAGGTGCGCGACATCCTGGTCAAGACCGCCCAGCAGCCGCCGGCGGGCTACACCGTCTTCCTCGGCTTCGGGGTGGTCGACGCCGCGGCGGCGGTGAAGGCCGCGATGGCGGCGAAACCCGCCAAGATCACGGCTGTGCCGTACAAGGGGAAGCAGTACTTCGGCAACGGGCCGGTCGACTCGGCCAGCACCAACGCGCCGATCGACTCCACCTACCTGACGGTGGGCGGCGCCGGCCTCGGCGTCGGCCTGCTGTGCCTGGTGGGGGCGTTCTTCCTGCTGCGCCGGCCACGCGTGCGGCGGCGGGCCGCCCACGGCTGATCGTCGCCCCCGCCGGGGCGAGGTGGAGCCTTCCCGCTTCGCGGAGCCGGCCGGGAAGGCTCCGTGAGGTGGGGGAGCGGAGCGGCCGACGATACCCCTTAGGGTGTAAAGAGATAGCTCGGTCGGGTCGGCTCGCGCCAGAGGGAGTCACGGATGGTCGTCTTTGCCGGACAGGGCGACGCGCGCCGTTCGATGGACCTGCTGTGGGGCGACGCGGGGTCCGGGGAAACGCGGACCGGTCCGGGACCCAAGCCCGGGCTGAGCGTGGACATGATCGTGGAGGCGGGGATCGCCGTCGCCGACGCGCAGGGGATGGCGGCGCTGTCCATGCGCGCGGTGGGCGAAAAACTGGGACGTACGGCCATGGCCCTCTACACCTACGTTCCCGGCAAGAGCGAGCTGGTCGACCTGATGTACGACCGGGCCCTGGCCGAGCTGCCCACCGCCTACCGGCGGGCGACGGGCTGGCGGGCGGCTCTGACGTCCTGGGCGCAGGACCACTGGGCGTTCTACCTGCGGCATCCGTGGGTTCTGCAGGTCTCGCAGGTGCGGCCGGTGCTGGGGCCCAACGAGTATGTGGTGCTCGACACGGTGGTGCGGATTCTGCGCACCACCGGGCTGGAGGCCGGAGTGCTGCGGCGCATCGTCGGAGCGCTGTTCCATTTCGTACGCGGGTCGGCGCAGACGATCACCGAGGCACGGCAGGCCGCGACGGCGACCGGGGTGTCGGACGAGGAGTGGTGGTTCGCCCGTTCGGCACTGCTGACGGAGGTCGCACCAGACTTCGCCGAGCGGTTTCCGATGGTGACCTGGCTTGAGAGCGCCGGGGCGCCCCCGCCCGCCGAGCAGGGCGTGCCCTACCTGGAGCGGGAGGCGAGGGAGACCTTCAAAGCCGGGCTCGCGGTCCTGCTGGACGGGATCGAGGCGGCGATGAGCAGGGCCGGGGCCTCGGGGGCCTGACCGCAGGCCGGTTTCGGCCCGGCTTCGTGGACCGGGCCGACACCATCTCGCCCGGCGCCGTCTCCGACCTCGGTCCGTCAGCGGGCGAGGAGCTCTCGAAGAGCCTTGGCGACGTCGGCGGGGGCTTCTTCGGCCATGAAGTGGCCGCAGGTGACGGTGGCGTGCCGCAGGTCCGGCGCCCAGGCGCTCCACAAGGCGGCCGCGTCGAAGCCGAGGGCGGCGCCCCAGTCCTGCTGGAGAACGGTGACCGGCACCGGCAGCCGGTTGCCGGCCTCCCGGTCGGCCCGGTCGTGGTCGACGTCGATGCCGGCGGAGGCGCGGTAGTCGGCCACGATCGAGGGCACCGCGTCGCGGCAGGCATCCAGGTAGGCGGTGCGGACATCGTCGGGGAAGGCGTCCGGGTCGTTGGTCCAGATGTCGAGGAAGTGACCGAAGAAGGCGTCCGAACTGGCGGCGATCATCCGCTCGGGCAGGCCGGGGGACTGGGCCATCAGGTAGAGGTGGAAGCCGACGGCGGCGGTGACGCCGTGCATCACCTCCCACATGTCCAGGGTCGGCAGCACGTCGAGGCAGGCCAGATGGGTGATCGTCTCGGGGTGGTCGAGCGCGGCGCGGAAGGCGACCAGGGCGCCGCGGTCGTGTCCGGCCAGCGCGAAGCGCTCGTGTCCCAGCGCGCGGGCGAGGGTGAGGACGTCGGCGGCCATGGTGCGCTTGGCGTAGGTGGCGCCGTCGGTCGCGGCGGGTTTGTCGCTGGCACCGTAGCCGCGCAGGTCGGGGCAGATCACGGTGTGGTCGGCCGCAAGGTCGGCGGCGACGTGGCGCCACATCAGGTGGGTCTGCGGGAAGCCGTGCAGCAGCATGATCGGACTGCCGGAGCCTGCGACGGCCGCGTTCAGGGACACACCGTCCGCGACGGGGACGCGATGGTAGGTGAAGCCGGGGATGGCGGGTGCCATGATTTCTTCCTTCTCCGTGGGTGAGCAGATGCCTTGAAGCCTGCCGGGCGCGGATGAGCATCGAATGAGCGCGGAACGAGCGCGGAACGAGCGCGCTAACGTGACCGGGGACGATGTCCCCGAAAAGGTCGAAAAGGTCGGAAAGGATGGTCAGGGGTGCGGGTCGGGTTCGGGGTGCTGGGGCCGGTGGCGGCCTGGGACGGCGCCGGGGACGCGATCGCGTTGAAGGGGCCGCGGCACCGCGCGGTGCTGGCCCGGCTGATCGCCGCCCGCCGCCGCGTCGTCCCGGTCACCCTCCTGGTCGAGGACCTGTGGGTGGATCCTGCGCCGGGCGCGGTGGGCGCGGTGCGCACCTTCGTGGCCGCGCTGCGCCGCGCGCTGGAACCGCAGCGCCCGCCCCGTCATCCGGCCCGGCTGCTGGTCACCGAGGGGCCGGGGTATGCGCTGCGCGCGGAACCGGACGCGGTGGACGCCTGGCGGTTCGAGCGGGCGGTGGCCGCCGCCGCGACGCTGCCGCCGGCAGATGCGCTCGCGAGACTGCAGGAGGCGCTGGGGTGGTGGCGCGGGCCCGCCTATGCCGAGTTCGCCGAGGAGGCCTGGGCGCGTGCGGAACGCTCCCGGCTGGGCGAGCTGCGGCTGCACGCCGTCGAGCGCCGAGCCGAGGCCCGGCTGTCTCTGGGACTCGCCGCCGAGGCGGTGCCGGATCTGGACGCGCACGTGGTCGAGCACCCCTGGCGCGAGGACGCCTGGCGGCTGCTGGCCCTCGCGCTGTATCGCGCCGGCCGCCAGGGCGACGCGCTGGCGGTGCTACGCCGGGCACGAACGCTCCTCATCGAACAGCTGGGGGTGGATCCGGGACCGGGACTGCGCCGCCTGGAGGCGGACATCCTCGACCACGCCCGCCACCTCGACCCCGCATCCGGGGCGCCCGGGGCGGCGGAGCGGGTGTGGGCGCAGGCCACCGCCGCCTATGACCGCACCGTGGCATCCGGTGCCCGGGCCCGGCTGGAGTCGACGGTGGGCCTGCTGCGCAACCTCGCGGTGACCGGAGGCGGCGGCCTGCAGGCCGCCCGAGAGCACCGCGTGGCGGCCATTACGGCGGCCGAAGAATCGGGCGACGCGGAGCTGACCGCCCGCGTGTCGGCGCCTACGACGTCCCGGCGATCTGGACCCGTGCCGACGACCCGCGGCAGGCCGCGCATGTCGTCGCGGCGGCCGAGCGCACCCTGGCCGCCCTGCCGCCGGGTGCGCACCCGGCGGCGCGGGCCCGCCTGCTGGCCACGATCGCCCTGGAGTCACGCGGCACCCGCTCGGCGCGCGGACCCCAGGCCGCTCGGCAGGCGGAGCGGATCGCCCGCCGCCTGGACGACCCCACCCTGCTGGCGTTCGCCCTCAACAGCGTGTTCATGCAGACCTTCCACCGCGCGGGTCTGGCTCCGCGCCGGGACGCGATCGGCGCCGAGCTGGTCGCCCTGTCCGCCCGGCACGGCCTGGCCACCTACGAGGTGCTCGGACACCTCATCCGGCTCCAGGCCCGCGGCGCGCTCACGGACTTCCCCGGAGCCGACGGGCACGCCTCCGCAGCCGACCGCCTGGCCGAGCGCCACGAGCTGCCACTGGTGGGTGTCTTCACCCGGTGGTACCGGGCGCTGCGGCTCGCCGCGGCCGGCCGGGCGCCGGTGGCCGAGGTGGAGGCCGCCTACCGGGACGCCGCGGCCCGATCGGACGGTGCCGGCATGCCCGGACTGGAGCACGGGCTGCTGCCGCTCGCCCTGCTGTGCCTGCGCCTGCGGCACGCGCAGCCCGTCGAGGCCGACGAGCGCACCGACTGGGGACCCTACGAGCCATGGGCCCGCCCCTTGGTGCTGCTGGCCCGAGATCGCCGCGACGAGGTCACGGACGAGGTCACGGCGGCGCTGCGCCGGTTGCCGGACCCGCCCCGCGACCTGCTGCTGGAGGCCCTGTGGTGTCTCGCCGCGCGAGCGGCGATCGCCGTCGGCGACCGGGAGACGATGGAACGCGCCCGCAAGGAGCTCCTCCCTGCGGCGGCGGAGCTGGCCGGGGCGGGCAGCGGCCTGCTCACCCTGGGCCCGGTCTCCGAGCACCTCGACGACCTCGCCGCCGCCCTGCGGCATCCTCGCTGAGCAGGTCCACGCCTTCTGCCCGGGACGCTCGGTGCAGGGGTGCCCTGGATCTGCTGCACGCGCTGATGGCCACGAGACGCCGGCGAAAGCCGAGCGGCTGGGCAACGAGATGAAGCCGGCCTGCCAGTGGGACCGGCGGAGGTCCCAGCGGCGATCAGGTCTGATGCGGTGTCGTGTCAGCGGCCGTGTCAGCACGGCAACGGCCCGGTATCAGAGCGGTCGGCGACGGTGGATGCCATGAACGGTTCAGCGATTGCGGCCTCAAGGCTGGGTGAGATCCACTCGGGCGACCCGACCTGAGCGATCCAGACCCCTGTCATCAACAGGACCGCATTCCACCAGCCGTCCGTTCACTTGATCCGTTCACTTGAATTTCGGATTTGAAGGAGCACACAACCATGTCCATCACCCTGACCGACCAGGACAAGCGCACCCTGCGCATCGCCGCGTGGGGCGCCGTCTCACTGATGTCCGCCGCTGGTGCCGCCGACTCGGCCCACAAGGTCGCCACCCACGGCTCCATCGCCCTGACCTCCGCGACCGGTCTGGTCGGGCACGTGCTCACCAAGGCGCCCAAGGGCGTGAAGTACGGCAAGTCCGTAGCCGAACTCGCCGATCACGTGCTGCCGGCCCTGACGGCGGCCATGAGCCTGCTCAAGACGCAGGCTCCGGCCGAGGCCGACAACTTCCGCAGCACCGTCGTCGTCGCCATCGAAGCAGCCGCCCGGACCCACCAGGGCGAGCCCAGCCCCACCCTGGCCGACATGATCCGCAAGATCACCGCAGCCCTCGATGCCGCTTGATGAGATGTCACGGAGGCCTCTCCGGACCCCCGTGATGCGGCGGCGTGCAGGGTCAGGGGTCGAGCCCTTCCAAGGCGGCCAAGCCGGCTCGCTCACCTGACCGGACACGTCGTCGGCAGCATGATCCAGACGTTGGTCAGCGTCGGGCTGGTCACCGGCGTGGCGCTGCTGATCGGGTTCCGGCCCAACGCCACGGTCCTCGAGTGATTCGCCGCGGTCGGCGTCCTGGCCATGGTCGCCTTCGCGCTGATCCGGCTGCCGGTCGGCGTTCCTGCGCGCTGATGTTGATCGTTTTTGCCGGGAGATCGCTGACTTGGCGCCTGCGGTACGGCTGCGCCGGTTGGCGGAGCTGCGCGCGATGCTGGACGAGGTGACCGGCGCGGCGCTGATCGCGGCGATGGCGGACGCGCGAGGTGAGGGATGGGGCCTGCGCAAGATCGGCACGAGCGCCGGGATCTCGCATGAGCAGGCGCGCCGGCTGCTGGCCGAGGACCGTCCAGCCCGGGAGCAACCGGCGCGCTGAACAAGAGGGGGCTACTCGGCGGGCGGGGGCGTGCGCAACGGCCGCAGCTGCCCGTCGCGGACCAGTTCCGGCAGGGAGAAACTGTAGCGGCCCAGCATATTGAAATGCTCAAAGCCCAGAGGTGAGAGTCGGGCGATGTCGGCGGCAGAAATTCTCTTACCCTCGGCTCGCATTTCTTCCCGAGCACGAGCCGTATAGATCGTGTTCCGCATAATGCAGATGTTGGTCATAAATCCCAAAGCGCCGAGTTGATCCTCCTGACCTTCTTTGTACTTCTGCCGGAGTTCGCCTTTTTGGCCGTGGAAGATTTTGCGGGCCAGGGTGTGGCGGGATTCTTGCCGGTTAAGTTGGGTGTTGACCCGGCGGCGCAGCAGCTCGTCGTCGTAGTAGCTGACCAGCCACCCGCAGCAGATCGTCCCAGGAGTCGTTGATCAGCTTGATGTTGACCCGGCTGCGGACCAGGGCGTCGATGGATCCGTAGTGGGCGGCCGGGTCGGTGCGGAACAGGGTGGCGCTGCCGACGTCGGCCAGGCGCGGGGAGAACTGCCAGCCCAGCAGCCGGAAGATGCCGAACGCGATTTCGGAGGCGCCCGCGGTGTCGGAGGTGATCTCGGTGGGCTTCAGCGACGTTTCCTGATCCAGGAGCCCTTCCAGAATGTAGTACCAATCTTTGGGGGTGCCGGGAATGACGATGCCGTGAAAGCCGGTGAACTGATCTGAGGTGAAATTATAGTAAGTGACGCCCTTGGCTCCCTTTCCCTTTCCAAAATATTTGGTGTTGGGGCCGGCGTTGATGGTTTTGATCGGGACGACGAACCGCAGACCGTCGGCGGAGGCGAGAAAACGCGCTCGGCGACCTTCACCCGCCGGCTCGCCTGCAACACGGCGCGCAGCCTGTCGGCCGGCAGTGGCGCGGCGGGGGGCTGGAGGATGCGCTCGACCGGCACGTCGGGGTCGGCGAGGTAGATCTGGGTGTAGGCAGAACGTCTCCTCGCGACCCACGCCGTCCTCCTGAACGGGTGCGATGCGATGTTCAGCCCGCGTAGCAGGTGAGGTTGGCGGCGGGCAGGGTGCCGTCGCGGAAATAGGTGTTCACCGCGTTCTGCACGCAGGCGTTCGGCAGGCGGCCGAAGATGCCATGCATGCGCACGTCCTGAAGGGTGACCAGGCGGGAGGCGGACATCGCCCGGTTCAGGTTCACGCCTTCCTGGTAGACGGTACGGGTGTCGCGGGTGGCCTGGACGATCAGGGCGGGAACGTCGTTGCGCACGATGGTCCTGGGTTCGCGGGGCGGCGCCCAGAACGCGCACGCCGTGATGTTGTTCGCGTACGGCCCGAACACCGGCTGGTCGGCCCGGCTGCGCTGGATGTCGCGCCAGTACGCTTCCGGATCGCGGGGTACGGCGGCGTCGCCGCAGATGACGGCCGCCTGGCCGGACAGGTCCCGCGGCCGGCCCGTCAGCGTGAAGCGCAGTTCGTCGTCGAGGTCCTTGCTCGGCTGGACCGGTTTGCCCTCGGCCGCGTCGGCGATCTGCCGTACCCGTGCGGCCAGGTGGGCGTTGTAGCGGGCATCGGGCAGCAGCGTGAACAGCGTCATGGGCAGGAAACGTTCGTCGAGGTGGTGTTCACCGATGCGGATCGGCGTCGTGGCCGCCTGCCTGATCAGGCCCTCGACGCGGGCTCGCACCTGCCGCCCGGTCGCGCCGAGGTGGTATTCGGCGTCGCGGGTGGCGGTCCAGGTCGCCCACTCGTCAAGCGCGGCTTCGTTGAGCGGCGCGCTGTTCCTGATCGAGCCGGCCATGTAGGCGTCCGGATCGATCGCACTGTCCAGGACGATCCGGTCGCTGCGATGCGGGAACATCTGGGTGAAGACCGCGCCGAGGTAGGTGCCGTAGGACATGCCGAAATAGGAGACCTTCCTCTCGCCCAGGGTGGCGCGGATGACGTCCATGTCCCGCGCGGTGTTGCGGGTGGTGATGTGGCTGATTCTGTCGCCTTCCTCCCGTGCGCAACGGCGCGCGAGATCGGCTTGAGTTCGTACGGCGTCGCGGAAGTCCGCCCTGTTCAGGCCGGCTGACCAGAGCATGTGGCCGATGGGCCACGCGCAGTCGATCGCCGCGCTGCGCCCGACGCCTCGTGGGTCCATGCCGATCAGGTCATAACGGGAGGAGACCTCGGGGGTCATCGCCCCTTTGATGTAGAGCATGAAGTGCAGGCCCGCGCCGCCGGGCCCGCCGGGGTTGGACAGCATGATCCCGCGCCGGTGCTCGGTGTCAGCGGCCTTGAGCCGGGAGATCGCCACCTTGATCGTGCGGCCCTGCGGCTTGGAGTAGTCCAGCGGCACCGTGACCTCGGCGCATTGGGCGCCCGCCTGGTCCAGCATGGCGTCCCCGCAGGCCGTCCACTCGACGTCCTGCTCGTAAAAGCGGCTTGGGGTGGCCTCGGCGCCGGCGACCCCGGTCCCGGCCAGCCCCCCGGCTCCCACCGCCAGCGCGGCGAGCACAGCAGATACCCGTTTCATTCATCGTCCTCAGATAGGGGTTATTCCGGGCACGCCTCCGCTCCGGTTCGATCGGCGGGCGCACCACAGAGGGAATGCAAGCAACCGTAGTTGACTAATTTGATTGCAGTCAACCTCGGTTGCTTATCCCGAAAGGGTGCCGGCGGGCCGCCGCAGGCACATCTGGGCGAGGGGCGCCCGGGCGAGATGACCTCCCTCGCCGGGGCCTGGAACGCCGACAGGGGAGAGTTCCGAGGATCACGGGCTTCGACTCGCCGGTGCAGCGTCTTGATTCGAGGGGCTGGATGCTTGCGATCGCCCCCATTAAGCAACTCATGTTGACCAATTCCATATTAGTCAACTAGAGTTGCTTGCATGTCCAGTGCTGAGACTCCCGTTCCTCAAGAGCCCGCTGATGCGCTGGCGGCTGTGGCGGCGTTGAGGCGCCTGGCCGACCAGATAGAGGACTCCGCCGTCGAGCAGGCCATGCGCGGGGGCTGGAGCTGGCCGCAGGTCGCCGAGGCGCTCGGCGTGACGCGCCAAGCGGTCCACAAGAAGCACGCCAAGCGGCTCATCGCCGCCGGCGTCACGCTCAGGAGGCGTTGACGATGCCCGCCATCGACCACTACATCAACACGATCATCGACCAGGGGGCACACGAAGCCCACACCGACGGATCGGCGACGATCGAGGCACACCATCTCCTGCTGGCGATCGCCGCCGAGCGGGAAACCACCACTCATCAGGCCCTTGCATCGGCCGGGCTCGATCATCGAGCGATCCGCGACGCGCTGGACCGGGAGTTCGAGCACAGCCTGAACGCGGCCGGCGTCTCTCGTGCCGCCTTCGACCTCCCGCGGCCGAGCAGCGCCCCTGAGCTTCCTTCGCAACTGGGGGCGTCGGCCAAACTCGCGCTCGAACGAGGCTTCGCCTCCATCGCCCGCAAGAAAGATCTGCGGCCTGCGCATCTGCTGCTCGGGATCCTGCAGGCTCAGGTCGGCACCGTGCCGCGCGCGCTCGCCCTGGCAGGTATCGACCAAGCCGATCTGCAGGCGCGCGTCCAGCGAACGCTCACCAACGCGGGCGAGTAACCCGGCAGGCGCGGCTGAGGCCGTTCTCTTCCCCGCGGCCAGGCCTCGCAATGGCCGCCTGCACAGCGATGCGCGGCGAGTCCTTCGAACGCGGGCCGCGATGCGTCGCGCGTTCGGCCGGTTCCAGCTGCGCCGAGCCGGACAGCGCAAATCCGCCCCGGCAAGGCTTCGCGAGAACCCTCCCGGGCCCTTTCACCACTACTTTCAGGCGCCCACAAACGCAAGGCGTGAACCACAGGAAAGGCGAGACGATGACGACGAGCGAAGTCGTGCTCGATGTCGACGGCCTGCGCATGCGCTACGGCACGACCGACGTCCTGCATGACGTGAACTTCCAGGCGCGGCAAGGAGAAGTGCTGTGCCTGCTCGGGCCGAACGGCGCGGGAAAGACCACCACGATCGAGATCATGGAGGGTTTCCGGATGCGGTCGGCCGGCCGGGTCGAGGTGCTCGGCACCGATCCGGCCCACGGTGATGAGCATTGGCGGGCACGGGTGGGGATTGTCCTGCAGTCCTGGCGTGACCATGGCAGGTGGCGGGTGCGTGAACTACTGGAGCATCTCGGTTTGTATTACGCCGCCTACTCCACCAAGTCGATCGAACGACCGTGGAAGGCGAAGCAGCTCGTCGCGGCTGTCGGCCTGACCGATCAAGCGGACAAGAAAGTCAGGATGCTCTCCGGCGGGCAGCGGCGCCGGCTGGATGTGGCGATCGGCTTGGTGGGCCGCCCGGAGCTGGTGTTCCTTGACGAGCCCACCGCCGGGCTGGATCCGGTGGCCCGGCGTGGTTTTCACGAACTCATCGAAGGGCTCGCCGACGCGGGCGAGACCACGATTCTGCTCACCACTCACGATCTGGCCGAAGCCGAGAAGCTCGCCGACCGCATCCTGGTCCTCGACGGAGGGCAGATCATCGCGGACGGCACAGCGGTGGAACTCGCGCGGCAGATCGCCGGCGAGGACGAGGTGCGCTGGACTCGTGACGGACAGAGCTTCCGGCAGTCGACCACCGAGTCGACCCGGCTGGTTTTCGAATTGTTCAAGCAGCACGGCGAGACGATCGAGAACCTCGAGGTCCGCCGGGCTTCGCTGGAGGACACCTATCTTTCCCTGGTGCACCAGGCGGAATCCGGCACGAGCAAGGCAGCCGAGACGAACAAGGCGAAAGAAGCGGCCCGATGAATCCGACAGCGATGGCATGGCGCGCGGGCTGGTCCCGCGGCCTGATCGAGCTGCGGCAGTCGCTCACCAACGGCGGGGATCTGTTCAACCACTTCTTCTGGCCCGGCCTCATGTTGATCACCACGTTCTTCCTGCGAGAGGTGTCCTTCGGGCAGAGCGGATTCTCCCTCGGCACCCTGGCACTGCCGAGCATTCTCGGGATGAACGCCGCGATGTCCATGGTCAGCATGAGCCAGCAGCTCACCGCCGACCGGGAAGATGGGACCCTGCTGCGGGCGAAGGCGACGCCGAACGGAATGGTCGGCTACCTGCTCGGCAAGATCGTCTCGGTGTCCGGTGGTCTGCTCGTCGACCTTGCGATCTTTCTGATTCCCGGCATGTTCATCATTTCCGGCCTGGCGATCGGCGACCCGGGCTCCTGGCTGACCCTGAGCTGGGTGCTGGCGCTGGGGCTGGTGGCGACCCTGCCGATCGGCGCGGTGCTGGGCTCGGTGTTCGTCAGCGTACGCAGCCAAGGGCTGCTCACGCTGCCGATCCTCGGCATGATCGCGATCTCCGGAATCTTCTACCCGATCACGGTGCTGCCGGAGTGGGTGCAAGGGATCGCTCAGGCCTTCCCGATCTACTGGCTCGGCCTCGGCATGCGCTCGGCCCTGCTGCCCGACAGCGCGGTCGCCGTCGAGATCGGCGAATCCTGGCGGCACCTGGAGACCATCGGGGTGCTCGGGGTCTGGGCCGTGCTCGGCCTGCTCCTTGCGCCGATCGTCCTGCGCCGGATGGCGCGCCGGGAGTCCGGTTCCAGCGTGGCCGAGCGCCGCGAGAAGGCCCTGCAGCGGATCGGGTAAGGCGAACGGACCCGTCCTGCGAAACACCCTCAATTCGGAATGAGTAGACAGCAGTGCTGACGCTGCCGTTTCACGCCTGGAAGGAATCCCTATGGTTAACCCCCCTCCTACCGTGACGGGGCTGCCCATGACACGCGCCCTGCCGGCTGCCCCTTCGATCCCCCCGAAGAGCTGACAGCGCTGCGCGAGCGGCAGCCGATCAGCCGGATGGCCTACCCTGACGGGCACATGGGCTGGCTGGCAACCAGCCATGCGCTGATCCGCACGATACTGGCCGACCCCCGTTTCAGCTCACGGCATGAGCTCATGCACAACCCCGCTTCCCGGACCGGTCATCCCCGAGATACCTCCGGCGCCACCCGGTATGTTCATCGGGCTCGACCCGCCCGAGCACACCCGCTACCGCAAGCTCCTCACCGGCACGTTCACCGCGCGCCGGATACGCCTGCTCACCGAGCGCGTTGAGCAGATCACCGCCGAGCATCTGGACGCAATGGAACGGCACGGGCCGCCGGTGGACTTGGTGACGGCGTTCGCGCTGCCCATTCCCACGCTGCTCATCTGCGAGCTGCTCGGCGTGCCCTACGCTGAGCGCGAGTCCTTCCAGCAGTACGCGATCGCGGTGAACGACAACGACACCGCGCCCGAGGAGCGATACGGCGCCATGATGGGGCTGGGGGAGTTATCTGCACGAACTGGTTCTGGCCAGACGTGCCGAGCCCACCGGCGATCTGCTCAGCGACCTGACCACCGGCGGCCTGACCGAAGCGGCGCTCGCCCTGGCCCGCCAGATCAAGGCGCACGCCCCGCACTGCCGGGTCATCCTGACCGTGTATGAGATGAAACGCCTGGGCCGCGATGCCGCCGAACTCACCGCGCTGGCCGACCACCTCACCACGCACGGCTTGGTGCTGGAGATGCTCGCCGGGCCGCTGGCCGGGATCTACGATCCGTCGGGGCCGGGCCGGATGCTGTTCGCCTTCTTCGCCGCGATGGCCGAGACCGAACGCGAAGCCATCCGCGAGTCCACCCTGGAGGGCCTGGACGCCGCCGCCCGCAAGGGTAAGCACGGCGGCCGCCCCCCGGTGATCCTCGACGACATGCTGCACACCCTGCTGCGCCGCAAGGCCGCCGGGAACGCGTCAAGGACATCCGCCGAGACCTGATCATCCCCACCGGGAAGCGCAAAGGCGAGAACCCGTCCCTGGCCAGCATCTACCGGGCCCTCGCCGAACATGAGAAGACCCAGGCCTATCCCGAAGCCGTCGAGGCGGCCCACGCCGACTTCGCCCTCCTGCAAGGCGAAGACATCCCCCGCCCGGCCCGCATCCAACGCCCGGGCCAGGCGCTGACGGCGGAGGAGACCGAACTTCGCCAGCGCCTGCAGAGCCGACCTCACCCGAAGGCAGAGCTCCGGTAGCGCACACGATCAGTCCTGGCGCTGTCAGCTGATCAAGGCCCGCAGAAGTCGCTCGCGCTGCTGCTCCGGTCAGCGTGCCAACACGCCGCTTCTCCGCCACCCCGCAGGTGGCCATCAACGCCGCGACCCTGGCCGGCCCGCAAGACCTGAACCACCCGTGTCCTGCCCGCTGCGCCCGAACCCCTCCGCCACACTCACCGCACCGGAGGCCACCTCCGCCAACAGCGCACGACGCGCCGTACGCGCCTCGGCCGCCTTCACCAACGCCATCGCACGCTGCTCCACCGTCATCACCGGCAGGACCATCAGGCACCTCTGCTGTAGAGATCGGCTGGTCAGTGACTTCCGTCAGAGATCACGACAGAGCCGCCGCCGATCATCATCCCGCACAGCGTCAACAAATGTGATGCCAAACCCGGTTCATCGTTCCGCTCCTACTGGCGGGCCGGTACCAGCCGTCCACGCCGATCATCGAGACCCTGCGGGCCTGCTGATGGGCACCCCAATCGGCAACAGCGCGTGGATCGTCGCCGCCTGGTGCGCAGGGATCGCCCTGGTCGGCTACCTCTGGTCACGGACCCTGTACCGCCGGGCCCCGTCGAGGTAACCGCATCGCCCCATCAAGCCCTTCCGTGCCGATCATCGAGCCTCGCTCGGCAAACGGGCCGGCTCCCCGGCTGGAGCCGAGCGGCACGACGGCCTGCCCCACCACACCCGGATGGCAACGTTGACGTCGGAGACGCCATGATGGCGTCACACACCCTCATGAGGTGCATCTACGGCCACCACGGAAGGCACTCGACCGAACCGGATAGTTGAGCGGCTGCTGGGTGACCGCCACTCCCCGCCGCTGTCCATCGCGCTGCATCTTGTCCTCTCGGGCTTCGGCGGCGTCGACGTCGTACTCGTCTGTCAGGAGCCGGACCGCGGCGGCGGCCTTGGTGCCCGGGGGTACGGGCGGCCTTGGCGTCGGCTTCGTTCACATTCGGCTTCGGGCAGGCCCGCCCCTCGGTCCGGCTTGGCGCCGAGCCGGATAGTCACACTTCACCGGCGTGTTCCAGGAAGGCACGGACCTCCTCGGCCTCCGGAACATCGAGCTCCCGGTAAAGGCCGAGAGCCAGCCGCCCATGCTCACAAGCCTGCTCCGAGTGCCCGAGTGCGAGGTGGGCGCGCGCCAGCCCATCGTGAGCACGCGCCTGCTCCGGCCGGTTGCGCGTCAGGTCGGCGAGCGCGAGCGCGGCCGTGTGCTCTTCGACGGCCCGAGCCGGGTCGCCCGCCGCCTCGGCCAGCCCGTTGAGTGCGGCCGCCTCGTCGGTGGTGTTGCCGAGCCTGCGGTAGAGAGCCGCGGCCTGCTCGTGACGGGTGCGTGCCTGAGCGAGCTCGCCTTGATGCCGGAGGACGACGCCGAGGTGGTTGAGGATCACCGCCTCTCCGGCCGGGTTTCCGACCTTGCGGTGGAGCACCAGTGCCAGGTCGAGATGGCGCCGGGCCTCCTCCGGACGGTCGGCACGGTCGAGGACGAGGGCGAGGATGCCGAGCACGTGGGCCTCGCCCCAGGTGTCGGCGCCGATCCGGGTGAGGTCGAGCGCCTGCTTGAGGTACTGCTCCGCCTGCGTGTCCTGCCGGCGGCGCAGGGCCACGTTGCCCAGGGTGAGCAGGGCCCGAGCCCGTTCGTAGGCGACCTCGCACGCGTCGAGCGCCTGGTGAGCGTGCTCCTGTGCTCGCTCGTACTCCCCGAGCCGCCAGTAGGTCCACGCCAGGTCGGTGAGCGCTCGCGCCTCGAACTCGCGGTGGCCGAGCTTGCGGCTGCGCTGGAGCGACAGGGTGTGCAGGGTGATCGCGTCGTCGTGGTGCGCCTGCCGGTCGAGGTAGGTGCGCATCGCCAGGGCCAGCATGCCCAGGCAGATCTCGGGGCCGTGGACGGCGGTCGCGATGATGTTGGAGCGTTCGGCGTCGAGCCAGGTGATCGCCTCCGCGGCGTGGCGGATGGACGCGATCGGGACGGCCGGCTGGGGGATGCCCTCCCGCTGGCCGAGGCTGTCCGGGAAGAGCCGGTCCATCGCCGCGCGGGAACGGTGCAGGTAGTAGGTGAGCAGCCGCAGGAGGGCGCCGTCGTCCTCGGCGATCGAGCGCGCGTGCTCGCGGAGCAGGTCGTGGAAGGTGTATCGGCCCGGTTCGAGCTGCAGGAGCATGTGGGCGTCGAGGAGGCCTTCGAGGAGATCGTCCGCCTCCTCCTGTGAGATCCCCGCCAGCGCGGCCGCGCCGTACGGGTCGATGTCGCGTCCGGGCACCAGCCCGAGCAGGCGGAACATGCGCTGCTCGGCCTCATGGAGTTGCTCGTAGGAGAGGGCGAAGGCCGCCGACACCCCGTCCAGGAGCCGGCGATGGTCCCGCAGCCGGCCCGCCAGGTAGGACACGCTCCAGCGCGGGCGGTGCTGGAGGCGGGCGGCCGAGATCCGGATGGCGAGCGGGAGGTGCCCGCACAGCTGCAGCACTTCGCGTACGGCGTCCCGCTCGTGGTGAGCGCGTTCGCCCACGATCCGCTCGAACAACTCGGCGGCGTCCTGTTCGCCCAGCACGTCGACCGACAGCGCGTGGGTGCCGTCCAGGCCGACGAGCCGCCGCCTGCTGGTGATCAGGACGAGGGCGTCGGAGTGCCCCGGCAGCAGGGGGCGCACGTGCTCGGCGTCGAAGGCATTGTCCAGTACGGCGAGCACGCGGCGATCGGCCAGCTCGGCGCGCCAGAGGGCGCTCCGCTCGACCAGCGTGACCGGGATACGCTCGGCGGGCACCCCGAGCTGGCGGAGGAGGGCCTCCAGCGCGGCAGCGGCGTCGATCGGCTCCCGGCCTGCGGTGTGGGCCTGCAGGTCGATGAAGAGCCGGCCGTCCGGATAGCGGGCGGCCAGCCGGTGGGCCACGTGGACGGCGAGCGTGGTCTTGCCGATCCCGGCCATGCCGTCGATCGTGACGACCGCCGACCCGTGGTGCTCGCCCACGAGCCGCTCCAACTCGGCGGTCCGTCCGGAGAAATCGGGGATGTCGTAGGGCAGGAAGCTGGAGCGACGCGGCGGGCCGGAAACGACCGGCGCCGCGTCGGCCAGGCGCAACGCCGGATCATCCGCCAGGACCGCCCGCTCAAGCTCGGTGAAGGCGCGCCCGGGATCCAGCCCCTGCTCGTCCGCGAGAGCCGTACGGTAGGAACGCGCCGCGGCGAGGGCGTCGGCCTGCCGCCCCGCCCGGTGCAGGGCCAGGACGAGGTGGCCGTTGAGCTTCTCGCGGAGCGGGTCGGCGGTCACCTGGGCGGCGAGCTCGTCGAGCAGATCGCCGTGCCGTCCGGCGGCGAGCTCGTCCTCCACCAGGCGCTCGTATGCCGACAGCCGCCGGTCGTTCCAGAGCTCCCGGACGCCGGTGACGTAATGCGCGTGCACGTCCTCCAGAGCCTCGCCGCTCCACAGATCCAGGGCCTTGCGCAGCTCACCTGCGGCTGCCAGCTCGGTGAACTCCTGCGTGTCGACCTGCCCGGGCTCCGGCTGCGCGACGTAACCGCCGGCACGCGTCTGGAGGAGCCGTACGGCTCCCGCACCACGCAGCACCTTGCGGATCGCGGTGATCGAGGCATGGATCTGCGATCGGGCGGTGTCGGGCCGGTCGTAGCCCCACATCGCGTCGATCAGCCGCTCGATGCTGATCACCCGGCCGGCGTTGAGCAAGAGGTAGGCCAGCACAGCCCGGTGACGTGGGGCGATGCCCGTCAGCGGCGCACCGTCGACGATCATCTGGACGGAGCCGAGAAGGGTGAAGCGCAGCATCGTCCCCCCATCACCATCGCATCGTGCGCGCATAGCGAATGTATCAATCCGGGCAGCCATTCTGATCTCACACGAACCGAGACGAAGGAAACACGATGGAAGCCCGGATGAAGAACCCCGCCACGGTCATCCCCACCGCGATGAAGCCGATCATGGAGCTGATGAAGGCGGCTCAGTCGCAGGGTCTCCCTCAGGAGCTCATGGAGATGATCCACCTGCGGGTCAGCCAGATCAACGGCTGTAGCTTCTGCGTGGACGCCGGCCTGAAGAACCTGCGCAAGCTCGGTGAGAGCGACGAGCGCGTCGGCCTGGTCGCCGCCTGGCGCGAGGCCCCGTACTACACCGACACCGAGCGGGCCGCGCTGGAGCTGGCCGAGGCCTCGACCCGGCTGGCCGACCGCGCCGACGCCGTCTCCGACGAGGTCTGGAACAACGCCGCCGACCACTTCGACGAGCAGCAGCTGGCCTCGATCCTGCTGATGACCGCCGTCACCAACCTCTTCAACCGCCTGAACGCCCCGATCCGGCAGGTCGCCGGCAGCTGGTAAGCCCCGGCCCCCACGCACAGAAACAGAAACAGAAGGAGACACCGACATGTCCGTCATCCGCTCGCACCGCTACTCCGTCGCTGACGCCGACCTGGAGGAGTTCCTGGCCCGCCGGAGCTCGCTGATCGCGACCGTCCGGAAGGGGCACCCCGGGCTCACCCACGTCGTGCTGATCCAGCTCGAGGACGGCACCTACACCGACACCTGGCACTGGGAGACCGCCGAGCAGCTGGGCGCCGCGCTCGCCGCCCTCCCCACCTTCCCGGAGGCGCCGCTGACCATGGCCCTCACCAAGGACGCCACCGCCCTGAACGGTCAGGTCGTCGACGAGCACTGATCACGCCGGGTGACAGCCGCCGGTGACCGGGTTCTCACCGCCAGAGACATCGGCAGAGACCAAGAAGATCGGGGGAGCCCCCGATCGCCGGCCCCACAGTCCTTTGCCCAGCGTGGTGAGCCCGCCGGCCGGCGCGAGCGACAGCACTGTCAGCCGGGCCGGCTTTTCCGGCACCCGCTGCGCGCGTGCTTTGCCGATCACGGAGCCTGCCGCGATCCCGGCCGCGACCAGCAGGCAGACCGGCGCGGTGAGCCGGGGCAGGCCCTGGCCGTTCGGTTGTTCAGTAGGTGGAGTGAGACGGGCCGTCGAACCGGACCTTCGTGATCATCGGGTTGTCTCACTTGGTCTGAGTGCAGCCGGCGGCATTCGTCTTGCTGATTCTGCTTCACGAGGGCTGTCGCGTCCCGAACATAGCTTGTCAGGTATGCCCTGACAACCTAGAGTGGCGATCACCCTGTCAGGAGAATCCTGACGGTCGTCGGTTTGGGAGGATCACATGCCCGCCCCATCTCTGAACGACCAGGCAATCCACTGCTCCTTCTGCACGAAATCGAAGACCGACGTGGACAAGGTGATCGCCGGCCCTGGCGTCTACATCTGCAACGAGTGCGTGCAGTTGTGCATCGCCATCCTCGACACGGCGGCCGAATCCCCGACGGACACCGAGATCCCCTGGCCGGACAGCATGACCGACGAGCAGATCCTCGAGTTCCTGCCTCGTATCGCCACCGTGAGTGCCCAGGTCGACGCCAACCTCCAGGTCTGGGTGGACCGGCTGCGCGATCGGGGCGTCACCTGGGCCAGGATCGGCGCCGCCCTGGGCATGGCCCGGCAGTCGGCCTGGGAAAGGTTCTCCGGCGAGGAATGAGGGCCCCGACCTGGCCGGGCTCTACCGAACTGCACTCGGCAGATCGGCTGAGACGATCGGCCGGGCCGGAGCAGATTCACTGAGACACGACACCGGACTCTGGACTTACTCGTCTAGTAGTACTTCGTTAGGTTTGTTCGGGCGGGTGATTTTCTGGCCGGGTCGGGCCGGGAATATCGCAGCTGAGCAACGTCAGCGCGGGTGGCACCCCGTCCCAGCCGGCCGCCCCTGCGGCCCGGGCCATCGCGTGCGTGCGGGCCGCGACCCCGGCCGGACGCACGGCCTGGACCCGAAACCGAGAGCGCATCGCACCCTTGGAGCCTCTGCGCCAGGTCACCCGCCGGTAGCTCTTGCGCCCCGTCTGGGCGGTCAGGTCCCTCCCCGTGATCATCAACGCGCTCCGGGCCGTGGACGTGTTCGCCCCCAACACGGCCGAGGCCCGTCGGCTCACCAGATGCGACGAGCTCGACGACGCCCTGTCCCGTCTCGCCGAGCTCACCCCGACCGTAGTGATCAAAAACGGATCGCGGGGAGCGCTCGCCGCCGCCTCCGCCCGACGCGAGGCCGCCACTGCACCTCCCGTGACGCCTCCGCCATACGGCGGTTCGCCCGGGTCGAGATCGAGGGAGTACTGGAGTCCACACTGTCGATCGTGGTCACCTATGACCCGGATCGGGGCGGCCCCGCCGTTCTCGGCCGCCACGCCATCGCCGACGCGGGCCTGTACTCGGTGTGCCTGGCCATCCAGAATCTCTGGCTGGCCGCCACCGCCGAGAATCTCGGTGTCGGTTGGGTGTCGTTCTACCGCGAGCCGTTCCTGAACGACCTTCTCGCCATCCCCGCGCCAATCCGCCCCGTCGCGTGGCTGTGCGTGGGACCGGTGACCCACCTGGAGACCGTCCCCGACGCGGATGACCGGCGATCCGGCCGTCCGGAAACGCGTCGCGTCACGCCGGTGTGATCACGGTTGAGATGGCTCGCCCACCTCGACGGCCGGCTGTGAGACGGTGACGCGACGCGTTCTCAGCATGCGCCGGTGGCGGACGTGTCCGGGCCCGTGTCGCCAAGGGAGACGAGCAGGCGGCGCAGGAGCACGGTGATCTGGTCGCGGTCGGCGGAGCTCAGGCCGTCCAGGAGCCGCCGCTCGCTGGCGACGTGATGCTCGACGAGCCTGTTGACCAGGCTCAGCCCTTGATCGGTGAGGGAGATCAGGACGCGGCGCCGGTGGGCCGGATCGACGGCGCGGTCGACCAGGCCCCTTTTCTCGAGCCGGTCGATGCGGTTGGTCAGGGCGGCCGAGCTGACCATCGCCGCCGTGCTGAGTTCGCCGGCGTTGAGGACGTGGGGCGGCCCGGAGCGCAGCAGGGTGGCCAGCACATCGAACTCCCAGGGCTCGATGCCGTACACGGAGAAGTGGTCCCTGATGGCACGTTCGAGGAGGCGGGAGACCCGGGACAGCCGACCGATGATCTCCATCGGTGAGCAGTCCAGATCGGGACGCGCCGTCTGCCACTGGCTGATGATCACGTCCACTCCGTCGTGGGGTTCGTCGGTCGTCATCGTGAGTCCTGTCCTGAGCTGTCCTGAGCGTGGGCTTCGCACAGAGGCTAACACTTAGACATCGAAGGATTTGACTCTTGCAAACACCATGGTTTAAATTTTCGACATCGAAATTTTCGAGGGAGACTTTGATGAAGATCTTGCTTATCGGTGCCGGCGGTTACCTCGGCTCGGCGGTTGCGGACCACCTGGACGAGGCCGGACACCAGATCGTCGAACTGACCCGCGCCACCGACGACCGCCCGGAGAACGGGCGTGAACAGCGTGTCGGCGACCTGACCGATCCGCGTTCGCTCACCCAGGCGGTGACCCCCGACATAGACGCTGTGATCAACATGGCGACGCCCACCGGAGACGCCGAGACTGACGCCGCTGCGATCGCCGCGCTGACGGATCCGCTGCGCGGCACCGGGCGGGCTTTCGTCTACACCAGCGGTGTCTGGGTGCTGGGAGCCACCGGGCCCGGCCCCGTTGACGAGAACACCCCTGCCAACCCCATCCCGATCGTGGGATACCGGCCGACGATCGAGCGCCAGGTGCTCGACACCGCCGAGAGCGGTGTGCGCGCCCTGGTGATCCGCCCGGGCATCGTGCACGGCCGGGGTGGCGGCATTCCCGCTCTCCTGGTGAACCTGGCCCGCGAACACGCGGCGCCGAGGTTCGTCGGGGAAGAGGCGGTGCGCTGGCCCATGGTGCACGTCGACGACCTCGCCGACCTGTTCGTCGCCGCAGTGGAGCGGGCGCCCGCCGGGTCGCTCTGGCACGGTGTGACCGAGACCGCGGTCGCCGTCCACGACCTCGCTTCCGCGGCCGGACGCGCCGCCGGTGTCCAGGCGGAACCGCAGGGCTGGCCGCTCGACCAGGCGCGTGAGGCGCTCGGCGCCCTGTTCGCCGACGCCCTCGCCCTCGACCAGAGCGTCAGCGGCGACGCCGCACGCGACAAGCTCGGCTGGCGTCCCCAGCGCGACGGCGCGATCGCCGACCTCGTCGAAGGCTCCTACCGGTAGGACGACGGCACCACCCCCGGATCAGCACCACGACAACGCTTGACCATGAGGAGAAGGCAATGAGCATCCAGGTTTTCGGCACCACCGACGCGTAGCAGGCCGAGGTCGACGCGATCGTCCAGTTCGTCGCCGACGTCGAGCACGCCCAGCAGAACGAACTGCCCGCTGCGTTCATGAGCCTGTTCCGCACCCAGGACCCCGTCTGGACCACCGGCCACGGCAAGCGTCTGTCGGGCTGGGGGAGTGGAAGATCGCCGCCGCGCAGAACACCCAGGTCGTGAACCTGTAAGCGAAGAAGGCCAGACCCGCCGGGCATGGGCGGCGAGACGGGAAGGTCCAAAGCCGGGGTCGAGATCTCGGAAGTACAGCCTGGAGACGACTTCCGAGATCGGCTGATCTCGGAAGTCGGGGCGGTGCTCAACCCTATGTGCGAGCTGCCGTCTGCCCAGGCCGGCGTCTTCAAGACCCACCCATGGCCGGTATCACCCGTATCTCGGCTGGACCCGACAGGTCGGCGAGCTCGGCCGGGTGGGCCCGGATGGACGCGGCGGTCAGCGCGTCGATCTCCTCGCCGTGGTGGGCGGCGAAGGCGACCAGGTTTCCGCGGTAGGCGCGCCGGGTGTGGGGGGAGGCGCCGGTATCGGCCAGGTCGGTGAGAAAGTCGGTTGCCAGTCTCACCGCCCCGTGGCGGAGTTCGTATGGCGGGCGGTATCTGCGGGAAGGAACCACGGCGGTGCCGTGCTGCCCCGTGAAGCCGTGGCGAGCTGCTGGTGCTCTCGCGTTTGGCAGTCAGGATGGCTGAACCTCGTCGAAGAGGGCGAGGGCGTCGGCGGGGTCCGGGCTCACGAGGCGTTCCAGACCGGCCATCGTGATCTTCGCCCACTTGCCGGCCCGTGCCCACATCTGTTCCTCGAAGGCGCGGACGGCCTCGTCCAGATCGCCAGGGCCGGGGGCGGCGGTGACGGACTCGGCGAGTTCGGCGCCTTCCAGCATCGCTAGGTTCGCGCCCACCCCCAATGGGGGCATCAGGTGGGCGGCGTCGCCCAGTAACGTCACCCCGGGGACATGGGCCCAGGTGTGGGACACGGGCAGGACGTGGAGGGGGCGGTGGACGAAAGCGGTGCCGTGGCGGAGGAGGTCGAGGACGGGAGCGGCCCAGCCGTCGAACAGAGCCAGCAGGCTTGATCGCACGGCCTCGACGTCGGCCACGTCCAGGCCCGCGTCCATGCCTGCGCGCCGTTCCAGGTTCGTGTGCCAGTCCAGCGGCGCGCGGAACTGGGCGTACACCTTGACGTGGCCGCCGCTGTTGCGCTGGGCGACGAGGCCGCGGTTCACGCCGTACACAGCCATGGAGCCGTCGCCGATCAGGCGGGCGAGGTCGGGGTGGCGGATGTCGACGTCGTCCAGGGACGTCTCGACCATGGTGACCCCGGTGTAGTGCGGCGTCGCGGACGAGACCGCCGGGCGGACCCGGGACCAGGCGCCGTCCGCGCCGACCACGAGGTCGAACGTCTCCTCTCGCCCGTCCGCGAAACGGACCAGCACGTCCTCCCGGGTCCCCGGCACCACCTCCGTCACGCCCCGCCCCCACTGAACGTCCAAGGGGCCGAGCAGCAGGTCACGGAGTTGCCCGCGGTCGATCTCGGGATTGGCCCGGTCACCCGGACGGGGTCGCCAGTCGCGGAGGACGGTCCCGTCCGCGTCCAGGATGCGCATGGCCTGCCCCTCGGGACGGGACAGCGCCTGGAACTCCGCCAGCAGCCCCGCCTTGCCCAGCGCGAGCTGGCCCATCCCTTCGTGCAGGTCCAGCGTGCCGCCCGGGGGACGGGCGTCGGGGGCGGGATCGCGTTCGAAGACGGTGACGGGGTGATCGTGGCGGTGCAGGACGCGGGCGAAGGCGAGGCCGGCCGGGCCGCCTCCGACTACAGCGATACGCTGTATCATACGGTGTATCATAGCGACGCACTGTACTTGACGATTGCGACATATCGCAACAGTACGATGGAGCCCATGACTGTATGGGACCGGCCGGAGCCGCAGTTTCGCGCCGCGCCGCTCGGCCGGGAGCGGATCATCGCCGCCGCCATCGCTCTGGCCGACGAGGGCGGGCTGGAGGCCGTGTCGTTGCGCAAGGTCGCCGCCCAGCTGGACGCCCGTCCGATGCGACTGTACGGATACATCTCCACCAAGGAGGAGCTGTTCGACCTCATGGTGGACGAGGTCCACGCCGAGATCCTCCCCGAGGAGCGGCCCGGGGACTGGCGGGAGGTGCTGCGCGTCCGCGCCCACCGCACCAGGCAGGCCACCCTCCGTCACGAATGGCTGGCCGACCTGCTCGGCGGCCGTCCGACCCTGGGCCCGAACGCCCTCGCCGTGACCGAGGCCACGCTGGCCGCCTTCGACGGCCTCGCCGACCTCGAGACCGTCATGCGCGCCGTGGAGACCGTCAGCGCCTACTTCACTGGCGCGATCAGGCGCGAGATCGCGAACCTGCGGGCCGAGCGCGCCACGGGCCTGTCCAAGCGCGACTGGCAGCGCGCCTCCGGCCCGCATGTGATGAGGATGCTGGCCACGGGCCGCTTCCCGGCGCTGGCCAAGGTCGTGCACGACGGCACGGAGGTGGACGCCGAGGCGTCCTTCGCGACCGGCCTGGACTGGGTTCTCGACGCTGTGGCCGCCAAACTCGCCCGGCCGCCGGCGTGACGCTCAGGATGTCCAGGTGACATCTGTGGCACCGCATGACGCCGCCGGACTGCGCACCCACCTGCTCGACTGGTTCAAAGGCAAGCTCCGACGCCGGACGACCGGGCGGCGCTGGAAGGGCTGCGCCATCCGCAGCTTCGCAGCCGCTCAGCGTACTTCTTGACCTGCGACGCGTCACTGATCCCCAGCTGTTCGGCCAGATAGTCCACCAGCGGTTCATGATCGTTCTCGGAGCCAACGGCTGTCCGCCGGTTCCTCGCCCCCGGGCGTGATCGGCGCGCACTTCACGCTGCTGACCTGACCCCGGTCCGGGCCATGGTCCAGACGGGTGCGGCAGGACGGACAGAAGTCTCACCGCCGGGACTCATGACCGCTTCCGCCCAGCGCTCGGATACTTCACTGGAATCTCGCGACGATGCAGGGGGCTGAAATGACCTCACTCGAGCGTCACTGGGCAAGGTACAGGCTCGGCGTGGTCGGGGTCGTCATGCTTCTGCTGACCGGCCTGCTCGTGGCACCGGCCCGAGCGGTGGCGGGCGTCATGATCGTGGCCAGGCATTCGGGCAAGTGCCTCGACGTCGCCGGGTACGGCACCGCCAACGGGACCAACGTCTGGCAGTGGACCTGCCATGGGGGCGCGAACCAGCGATGGCTCTTCGGCCAGGTCTATGGCGACCAGCCGTACTACTTCATCAAGAACGTCCACAGCAACAAATGCCTGGCCGTCAGTGCTCAGGGCACCGCCAATGGGAGCAACGTCCTCATCTGGGACTGTGTCGGCTCCTCCGACCAGAGATGGTTCCTGTCCACCACCAGTGGCGGCTACGACAAGTACGAGCCCAAGCACGCCTCGCTGAGCAAGTGCCTGGATGTGGAGGGGGGTGGGGTCAACGACCCCACCGAGGTCTGGATCTGGGACTGCCTGTGGCCGTACCTTCCCAGCCAGGAGTGGAAGACCGTCGCCTGACTGGCGACTGGTCTTCGCGGGGCACGAGACGGCCGCGACGGCGAGCGTGACGACGCCACCGCCCTGGTTTGATTGACGTCGGCGTCAAGGTTACATACTGGCCGCATGGTCTTCACACAGGCAGAACTCGACTATCTGGCCGGACAGCGTCTCGGCCGTCTGGCCACCGTCTCTCCCGCCGGCCAGGTGCAGAACAACCCCGTGGGGTTCTTCGTGGACGCCGCCTCGGGCACGATCACCATCGGCGGGCACGCGCTGGGGGTGTCCAAGAAGTTCAGGAACGTCCAGCAGGGCAGCACCGTGTCGTTCGTCGTGGACGACCTGGCCTCGGTGGACCCGTGGGTGGTGCGCGGCATCGAGATCCGGGGTTCGGCGGTGGCTCTGACGGACCACGAGCCGCCGGTTCCGTACTTCTCGCGGGAGATCATCACGATCACGCCCAGCAAGATCATCTCTTGGGGGTTGGACGGGGCTCGGTCGAGCCGCAAGGTGTGAAAGCCCGTGGACTCTCACTGAGAAGATCGCGCGAGTTTCAACGCCCCGCCGGCGCTCGCGTCAGCCCGGCGGCCGGTCGAGCGGCTGAACGAATCGGTCGGCGCCCGGATCGGCTGTACCTGGCCGGCATCGCCCGCCCCGGCTCCGCGTACCGGGAGAACCGGGCCGTGCACGCCCTTGGCCCGGCTGCTGCTGCACGGCCGGATCCCGAACATCCAGACGAGCTGGGTGAAGCCGGGCCCGGCGGGGGTGCTCGACGTGCTCCGCGGCGGCGTGAACGACCTGGGCGGCACACTGATGGGGGAGGGAGACCATCAGCCGCATGGCGGGCTCTGAGAACGACAAGATGATCGCCGACCTCTAGGCCCTGGCGCACGCCGCCGGTCGCCCCGCTCGCCAACGAACGACCACCTACGGCGAGGTCGACGAGGAGCGCCTGGCGACAGGCCGTGAGCACGACGGCGTATGGCGGCCGAACCTGCTACCGCTGATCAGCGGCCAACAACGTGTTGGCACAAGTTATTAATCTACATTGTAAAGGCGGTTGGCGGTTACAAGATCATTTACAAAGGTCTAAAGACAGTATCCCCGAAAAACAAAGCCGTGCGACGCCCGCGTACGGGGGCGTGGGCGTCGCACGGCCTGGGTTCCGGTGAGAGCCCGCCGCGCAACCCCGCCGCTTCAGCGCGGACTCCGCCGATGCGGGTGCCGTGTTCTCGGAAGTTGTTTGCGGGGGTCGTGATCCGTCCAGCAACGGATCCTCGGAAGCTCGCCGGATCCGGTCGGTTCTCGATGTCCTCCTGGCTTTCCGGGTTCAGGTGCGGGTCGTACCGGCAGATGCCGGCGGCCATGACTGACGTACCGGCCCTCATCCTGAGTTCGGCCCCTTGGGCATTGGCCCCACGGCCGGGTCAGGGCCGGGCCCGCCACGGTCGACCGGAGCGGCCGGCGGCCACCTACCGCCGCACTGTTGAGGGGTCGTCCCGCGCTGGTCCCTGCGGGACGATCACGTGGTGGCATAGGGAGCCGGGTGCGGGACATACTCGGCGGCTGGGACGGGCAGGGGCGGACTGCTGGTGCGCCCCTGCCGGCCACGACGCGACTGCCGTCGAGGACGGCACTGATGGTCATGCGCGGCCGAACGGTCCGTGGTAGGCCAGGTTCATGGCCAGGGCGGCTACCGCCAGGGAGAAGAACATGGCCCACGGGCCGAAGCGGTGGTCGCGGACTCGCAGGTGGGCGCCGAACGCGCCGAGGAAGTACAGCACGAGGCCGGCGGCGGCGAGCATCCCCAGCATCGGTACGGCGATCCCGGTCAGCAGCCCCAGCGCGCCCGCCCCCAGCAGCGTGCCCAACGGGCGCATCCAGGAGCGGGGCACGCGCAGCATGTCCGCCTGGCTCTTGGGGTGGTCGTGGCCGATGAGGTTGGCGATGGCGGCCAGGCCGTTGACGGCCGAGGCGAGGAGGGTGACCGCGAGGTAGGCAGTGAACACGAAGGTCTCCTTGTACGTGAGAACGGTCGTCTCACGGACGAGGCGGCGTCCTATGGAGTGACGTGCCCTCGTGTGACATGGGTCACGGTGCGATGCCGGTCAGCTTCTCCGGGTTGCTGACCGCGTGTACCGTCTCGATCGCTCCGTTCAGCAGGTGCAAGGTGATCGCCAGCATCGGCGTGCGTCCTGAGTAGATGACGATCCCCGGGCCGCCGTTGACCTGGAGCACCTGAGCATGCGAGTCGTCAGGCCTGCGCTTGGAGAGGATGGTGATCGCGCGGGCCACGTACTCGGGTCCGTGGATCGGCTTGCGGGGCGCGCCGGTGAGGCCGCCGCCGTCGCTCACCAGCTTCACGTCCGGCGCCAGGATCTCCATCAGAGCCTTCAGGTCGCCGCCGAGGCAGGCGGCCAGGAACCGTTCGGTGGCCTGCTGCCTGGTCGCCTGGTCGGTGTCGTAGCGGCGGCGGCGTGCCTCGATCGCTTTCTTGGCGCGGTGCGCGGTCTGCCGTACCGTCGCGTGGCTGCGCCCGACGAACCGCGCTATTTCGACGTGGCTGTAGCCGAAAGCCTCGCTCAGTACGAACACCGTACGCTCCATCGGGGACAGGGTCTCCAGCACGAACAGCATCGCGGTCGACACCGAGTCGGCGAGCACCGCGTTCTCGGCGACGTCCGGGCTGGTGAGGATCGGCTCGGGCAGCCATGGCCCGACGTATGACTCTCGCCGCACGCGCGCACTGCGGAGCCGGTCGATCGCCAGCCTGGTGGTCACCCGAACCAGGTAGCCTTCCGTGTCCGCGACGGTGGCCACGTCGACGCGGCTCCAGCGTAGCCAGGCGTCCTGCACGACGTCCTCGGCCTCGGTGACGCTGCCCAGTACCCGGTATGCGACAGCGTGCAGCAGAGCGCGGTGCTCAGTGAACGTCCGCTCGGCCGCGGAGCGGCGCACCGCCGTGTCGCTGGGCATCGTGGCCCCTCTCGTCGGTAGCACGCCGACGGCGAGGTTCGGAGGCGGCTCCCGGGAAGCAGCCTGGTGACCCGCTCTCCCGGAGCAGACATCGGCCTTTGCCGCTTCGAGTCTGGAAGCCGCCCGGGCGCTGCCGGGGCGGGTCTTGTCTCAGGCGGGGTTTTCGGTGTGGCAGGTGGTGACGGCCTGGATCTTTTTCATGATGGCGGACAGGTCGCGCAGGGTGGGGGTGTCGAGGTGTTGCAGGAGGAGGCGGAAGTCGGCGAGGCCGGCGTCGGTGATCTGCTCGGTGAGGGTGCGTCCGGCGGGGGTGAGTTCGACGCGGCGGATGCGGCGGTCGTGGGGGTCTTCGCGGCGGGTGACGAGGCCGTGGCCGACGAGGCGGTCGACGATGCCGGTGACGGTGCCGAGGCCGACGCCGAGGTGGTGGGCGAGGTCTTGGCCGGAGGCGGAGTCCTGGAAGGACAGCAGCATGACGACTTTGAGTTGGCGCATGGTGAGGTTGGAGTCGAAGAGGGGGGATCGGGGACGGTTCTGGGCCAGGAGTCGTCCCAGGTCGCGTTGCATTTCGCCGATCTGATGGATCAGCTGGTCGCGTTCGTCGTTCACACTCACCTCTCGCTTCCTGAGAAGGTTATCAGGATTGCAAGGCGTCGTTAAATATTCGTGCGAGGCGAAGTGTTAGTGTGGGCAAAACTTATCGTGACATCCCCTAGGAGTCCGCCCCCATGACCGCCTTGGCCAGGTTGAGCCTTGCCAACCGCAGCCTCGTCATAATGATCGCGGTCGTGTTGAGCGCGTTCGGCGCCTTCGCGATCCCATCGCTGAAACAACAGTTGCTGCCCTCGCTTTCGTTTCCGGGCGCGTCCGTGGTCGCCCCCTACCTGGGGGCCTCTCCCGAGATCGTGGAGGACCAGGTCACCAAGCCGATCGAAGACAGCTTCCAGGGCATCGACGGCGTCACCGAGGTGACCTCCACCTCCCGGGAGGGGATGTCGCAGATCCAGGTGGCGTTCGAGTACGGCACCGACATCGATGAAGCGGTCGGGAAGATGCAGCAGGCGCTGTCTCGCATCGACGCCCAGCTGCCCGATGGGGTGGATCCGCAGGTGCTGGCCGGCAGCACCGACGACATCCCGGTGATGGTGCTGGCGGTGGACGCCGGTGATGACGAGCGGGCCATGGCCGACCGGCTGGAGCGGATCATGGTGCCGCAGTTGCAGGGCGTCGACGGTGTCCGTGAGGCCACGGTGACCGGCACCCGCGACGAGAACGTGGTGATCACTCCGGATGTCAAGAAGCTCGCCGCGCGCGGGCTGGCGCCGAGCGCGGTGTCGGATGCGCTGCGCGCCAATGGCCAGCCTGTTCCGGCCGGCAGTCTGGTGGAGGACGACAAGTCGTTGACGGTTCAGATCGGCAGCCGGATCTCCTCGGTTGAGGATCTGGAGAATCTGTACCTGCCGCCGGCCGTTGCCGCCCAGCAGCCGCAGCAGATGCAGCAGGGCCGTCAGGTGCCGGGTGCGACGTCGGCGCAGAATGCCGCTCAGGTCCGGCCGGCGCAGCCTGTCCGGGCGCCCAGGCCGGTGAAGCTGGGTGATGTCGCGAAGGTGGAGGTGTCGCCGGCCGATCGTGCCTCGCTGACGCGCACCAACGGTAAGCCGAGCTTGGGTGTGTCGGTGACGATGACGCCTGACGGCAACGCGGTGGCGATCTCCCACGCGGTGCGCGAGAAGATTCCCGGCATCGTCAAGGCGATCGGTGATTCCTCTACGGTGACTGTGATCTTCGACCAGGCGCCGTATGTGGAGAACTCGATCGAGGACCTGACCACTGAGGGTCTGCTGGGCCTGGCCTTCGCGGTGCTGGTCATCTTGATCTTCTTGTTGTCGGTGCGTTCGACGTTGGTGACGGCGGTGTCCATCCCGCTGTCGGTGGTCATCGCGTTGCTGGCGCTGTGGTTGGGCGATTACTCGCTGAACCTGCTGACGCTGGGGGCGTTGACCATCGCGGTCGGGCGTGTGGTGGACGACTCGATCGTGGTCTTGGAGAACATCAAGCGGCATCTGGGCTACGGCGAGGCCAAGCGGGATGCGGTGGTCGCGGGCGTGCGTGAGGTGAGCGGCGCGGTGACCGCCTCGACCCTGACCACGGTGGCGGTGTTCTTGCCGATCGCGGTGGTCGGCGGCATGGTGGGGCAGTTGTTCGCGCCGTTCGCGATCACGGTGACGGTGGCGTTGCTGGCTTCGCTGCTGGTGTCGTTGACGGTGGTGCCGGTGCTGGCCCTGTGGTTTTTGAAGGCGCCGGTGCTGAGCCCGGAGCGGGCGCGTGTGGTGCGTGAGGAGGCCGAGGCCAAGGAGTTGCGCAGCCCGTTGCAGCGTCTCTATCTGCCGGTGTTGCGTTTCGCGACCAGGCGGCGGTTGATCACCGTGCTGGTCGGGGTCGTGGTCTTCGTGGCGACGATGGGTCTGGCGGGGAGGCTGGAGACGAACTTTCTGGACTCCTCCGGTCAGAACACGATCTCTGTGAGTCAGAAGATGCCGGCCGGCACCGATCTGGCCACTACGGACGCTGCGGCCAAGAAGGTGGAGGGGGTGCTGGGCTCCATCAAGGATGTGGAGTCCTACCAGGTCAACGTGGGTTCCGGGGGCGGGTTCATGGGGGCCGGGGGTGGCGGTGGCGATCGCGCCTCCTACTCGGTGACGGTGGCCGAGGGTGCCGACAGCGCCGCGGTGCAGGACGCGGTGCGCCGGCGTGTCAAGGAGTTGGCCGATGTCGGTGAGATCACCGTCGGCGGGGGTCAGGGGGGTCCGGGGGGATCGACCAACCAGCTTCAGGTGATCGTGCAGGCGCCCGATGCCGCGGCGCTGCGTAGCGCGGCCGAGGCGGTGCGGGGGGTGATGGCCGAGTTGGGCGGGTTGCGTGATGTCTCCTCCAACTTGGAGGCCAGCGCTCAGCGTGTCGAGGTTCAGGTCGATCGGGAGAAGGCGGCGGCCAAGGGGCTGACCGAGGCGCAGATCGGGCAGGTGGTGGCGCAGCGCTTCCGCGGTGCGCCGTTGGGTCAGGTCACCGTCGAGGGCCGGGCCAGTGATCTGGTCCTGCGTAGTGGTGAGGCGCCGGAGGATGTGAAGGCGGTGCGTGCGCTGAAGCTGCCGACGGCCACCGGGCAGGTCAGGCTGTCGGAGGTGGCCAAGGTGGCCAAGGTCGATGGACCTACCCAGGTGACTCGGGTGGACGGGGAGCGCAGCGCGACGGTTTCGGGTACGGCCACCGGCAGCGATCTGGGCAGTGTCACCACCGCGTTGACGGCGAAGCTGAAGGATTTGTCGTTGCCGGCGGGGGCGAGTTTCACCGTGGGCGGTGTCAGCGCCGATCAGGCTGAGGCGTTCGGTCAGTTGGGGCTGGCGATGCTGGCGGCCATCGCCATCGTTTTCATGATCATGGTGGCGACGTTCCGGAGCTTCGTGCAGCCGCTGGTGTTGCTGGTGTCGGTGCCGTTCGCCGCCACCGGCGCGATCGGCCTGCTGCTGGCCACGGGTACTCCGCTGGGAGTGCCGGCGCTGATCGGCATGCTGATGCTGATCGGCATCGTGGTGACCAACGCCATCGTGCTGATCGATCTGATCAACCAGTACCGTGAGCAGGGGCTGGGCGTGGTGGAAGCGGTGGTCGAGGGCGGCCGGCGTCGTCTGCGGCCGATTCTGATGACCGCGGTGGCGACGATTTTCGCGTTGATCCCGATGGCGTTGGGCCTGACGGGGTCGGGCGGGTTCATCTCCCAGCCGCTGGCGATCGTGGTGATCGGCGGTCTGCTGTCGTCGACGCTGCTGACGCTGGTGCTGGTGCCGACCTTGTATGTGATGGTGGAGCGGACCAAGGAACGCTTTCGCCGTACGCCCAGGGGCGGCAGGCACGAGGCCGAGGTGAAGGTCTACGAAACCGACGAGTTGGCCCCTGCCCGGTAGGGGTCGCTCGCCAGGGGCCGAGGTGGATTCGTGCCGAGCGCCGCACGGTGGCAGCTGCCACCGTGCGGCGCTCGGCCGTTACGGGTCAGTGTGAGGGCGGCGTGAGGGCGGCGCCGTACGGTGTGACGGCGTGAAGCGGCGGCCGGGCGGCGGTGATGACCGCAAGGGGTGACCCTAGGGGAGAGGTGACCCTGCGGAGGTCGCGGTGGTGGTGGCGCAATAGACTGAGGCAACGTGACTGACAAGCCGCGTATCCCCAATGTTCTGGCCGCCCGCTACGCCTCTGCGGAGCTGGCCCGCCTGTGGTCTCCCGAGTACAAAGTGGTGGCCGAGCGTCGCCTGTGGCTGGCGGTGCTGGCCGCGCAGGCGAAGCTGGGGATCGCGGTTTCGGCGCAGGCGGTGGCCGACTACGAAAAGGTCGTCGAGCAGGTCGATCTGGCCTCCATCGCCGCGCGGGAGCGGATCACCCGCCATGACGTCAAGGCCCGCATCGAGGAGTTCAACGCTCTGGCCGGGCATGAGCATGTGCACAAGGGGATGACGTCGCGGGATCTGACGGAAAACGTCGAGCAGTTGCAGATCCGCGACAGTCTGCTGGTGGTCCGTGATCGGTGTGTGGCGCTGCTGGCGCGGCTGGGGTCTTTGGCCGCCGAGCATTCGGACACGGTGATGGCGGGGCGTTCGCACAACGTGGCCGCGCAGTCGACCACGCTGGGTAAGCGTTTCGCCTCGGCGGCCGATGAGCTGCTGGTGGCCTTCATCCGGCTGGAGGAGTTGATCGCCCGCTACCCGCTGCGCGGCATCAAGGGTCCGGTCGGCACCGCTCAGGACATGCTGGATCTGCTGGGCGGTGATCGGGCCGCGCTGGCGGAGTTGGAAGACCGGGTCGCGGCGCATCTGGGGTTCGCCCACCGCCTGACCAGTGTGGGGCAGGTCTATCCGCGTTCGCTGGACTACGAGGTGCTCACGGCGCTGGTGCAGCTGGCGGCCGCTCCCTCCTCGTTGGCCAAGACGATTCGGTTGATGGCCGGGCATGAGCTGGTCACCGAGGGGTTCGCCGAGGGGCAGGTGGGATCTTCGGCGATGCCGCACAAGATGAACACTCGTTCGTGTGAGCGGGTCAACGGCCTGACGGTGGTCTTGCGGGGGTATGCCTCCATGACCGGCGAGTTGGCGGGTGACCAGTGGAACGAAGGGGATGTCTCCTGTTCGGTGGTGCGGCGGGTGGCGCTGCCGGATGCGTTCTTCGCCTTTGACGGGCTGGTGGAGACGATGTTGACGGTCCTTTCGGAGTTCGGCGCGTTCCCGGCGGTCATCGCGGCCGAACTGGACCGGTACCTGCCGTTCCTGGCGACCACGAAGATGTTGATGGCCGCGGTGCGGGCCGGGGTGGGCCGGGAGAGCGCGCATGAGCTGATCAAGGAGCACGCGGTCGCCTCGGCGCTGGCGATGCGCGAGCGGGGTGTCGGCAACGAGCTGCTGGAGCGGTTGGCGGCCGATGAGCGCTTCCCTCTGGACGCCGCGGCGTTGGAGGGTCTGTTGCGGCAGCGGATCGCTTTCACCGGCGCGGCGGCCGAGCAGGTGGAGGCGGTCGTGGCGCGTATCGGTGAGGTCGCCGCCCGTTACCCGGCTGCTGCCGCCTACGCGCCTGGGGCGATCCTCTGAGCGCTGTACGGCTGAGCGGGGCCGCTGAGGTGGCGGCGGCTTGTGCTGACGACACGCTGGTGGTGTGGGCGGCGCAGGGTATGCGTGCGGGGGTGCGCGCGTGGGCGCTGGGGCAGGCGGTCGCGGTGGCGAGCCCGGATCTCAACCGTCGCGACAGGTTGACGGTGCGTGGTGACGCCGATGAGGTCAGTGCCCTGGTCAGGCTGTTGTTGCCGCGGTTGGGGCCTTCCTACCGGCTGATGGGGGAGCAGGCGCTGGTGGCGGAGGTGGCCGCACGGTTGCCGCAGGTCGGGCCGCCGCACGCGTTCGAGTGGATGGAGACCGGTGGGCCGCCCGCCTCGGGCGAGGTGGGCGAGGTGGGCGGGGTGGATCAGGTCGGCGGGAGCGGTGGCCGGTCGGTGCCGGCCGGTTGGCTGGTCGGCGCCGAGCAGGAGGTGGGTGCTCTGCTGGCGCAGGCCTCACCGTCGTCGTGGGCGGTTCCCGGCCTGCCGGGGGTGCGCCGTTGGGCGGGGTTGCGCGTGCCCGGCGGCGCGTTGGTGGCCACCGCCGCCGACGCCTGGTCTTGCCCGCAGGTGGGGTTCGTCGCCGGGGTGGCCACTGCCGTGGCCCACCGCGGCAGGGGATATGGGCAGGCGGTGTGTGCTTTCGTCTTCGCTGCCCTGGCCGCCGAGCACGGGCGGGTGGCGTTGGTGGTCGACACCGTCAACCTCGGGGCGATCGCGTTGTATGAGCGCCTGGGCATGCGCGGCCGGCGGGTGGCGGCGGCGGTCCTGGACCAGTGAGGCGGGCGGGTTTCTGGATCGGGGCGGCGGGCGGCGAGTGACCAGGGCGGGTCACCAGGGCGGTGGCCGCGGCGCGTCCGGCGGGGAAAATCGGGTGCGCGCCACGGCCACGCCCGGCAAAGTGGACGAAATGATGTCCAGTTTTGTGCCTGGTCTAGAGCTTTCGCGTAACTTCTATGCGCAGATCGTGCGGCCGATGGTCGCCGACGTGCCGCACAGCGCGGCGCTGATCGGCTCCGGTTCGGAAGTGCTGGCTTTCGACACCGAACGCTCCACCGACCACGACTGGGGCCCGCGGGTGGTGGTGTTCGTCGCGCCCCGGGCGGCGGGGCCGCTACGCGATTCGATCATCGCCGCTCTGCCGGCGACCTTCGGTGGCTATCGGACGGACTTCGGCGCCGGTTGCGGCGTCGAAGTCGCCGACGCCGGCGCCTGGCTGCATGGGCGGCTCGGATTCGACCCGCTGTCAGGGGTCGGCGCGCTGGACTGGCTGGCCACCCCCTGGCAGCGGTTGGCCGAGGTGACCTGCGGGGAGGTCTTCCACGACGGGCTGGGCGTGCTGCAGCGCGCCCGCGCCGCGCTGCGCTGGTATCCCGATGATCTGTGGCGTTACGTATTGGCCTGCCAGTGGAGACGCCTGGCCCAGCAGGAGGCTTTCCCCGGCCGGTGCGGGGAGGTCGGCGATGATCTCGGCTCGGCCGTGCTGACCGCGGCGTTGGCCCGCGACCTGATGCGCCTGGTATTGCTGATGCGCCGCCGCTACCCGCCGTACGCCAAATGGGTCGGTAGCGCCTTCGCCCGTCTGACGGGTACGGCCGAGCTGGGCGAGGCCCTGTCCGAAGCGGTGGCCGCGGGCGAGTGGCGTACCCGCCAGCAGCATCTGAGCCGTGCTTATGAGCGTGTCGCCGCGCTGCACAACCGGCTCGGCCTGAGCCGGTCGCTGGACACCGGCACACGCGGCTTCCACGACCGGCCGTTCCAAGTGATCGACGCCCAGCGTTTCGCCGACGCCCTCGGCGAGGCCGTCACCGACCCGTGGGTGCGGGCCTTGGCGCCGGTCGGCTCGATCGACCAGTTCGCCGACTCCACCGACCTGTTGATCGACCCGCGGCGGTGCCGGATGGTGACGCAAGCCCTGCTGCGGGAACCTTCGACCGGCTGCCCGCCCGAGCGGTAGGGGCGGGCAGCCGGTCGAAGAAGGGCCGGTGGGGGCGGGGGTCGCCGCGGGGTGCTCAGGCGGCCACCAGCTCACGCTCATGTTCGCGGGCCAGCATGCGTCGCTCGAACCACAGCGAGGTGAACGGGGGCACCGCGCACGCCAGGCCCAGCACGATCGTGCCCACGCGCCAGTGTGCCACCCGCGCCGCGGCCAGCACCCCGGCCACGTACAGGACGAACAGCAGGCCATGGATCGGGCCGAAGATCTTCACACCGAGGTCGCCCGATTCGACGATGTATTTGAAGAACATGCCCACGAGCAACCCCGCCCACGAACACGCCTCGGCGATCGCCACATAACGGAACAGACGCAGTGCGGTCGGCACAGCGGACACCTCTCCTCGGGATTCGTTCGGGGGAACGGCCCCACCCTATGGGGCGTATGGGCAGGTCCCGACCCGGGGGCGGCTTCGAAAAGATCACAGAGAAGATCACTGAAAAGATCACCGCTGCCGGGCCGTGGCCGCTCGGTTCGGCCGACGGCCATGTCGCCGAGCACGTGATCCACTCGGGTGGTCGCCCACGGCATCGGCATCATCGGCATCATCGCCATCCAGGCGGGCGCGGGCAGCCGAATCATCGACACCCTGGCGTCGAAACCCGGCCGGAGCCGGCGCGCAACGCGCTGAGCGCCATCGAAACCACCGGCCGCCAGTGGCCCACCCATGCATATTCAGGCAAGATTTCGCGTATCGACCGGCACATCCGCTGAAGGGGTGGCGATGAGCGAACGCGTCGGCGCCGCACACGAACGCCGCGTCCTGCTGTGGCAAGAGCGCGCGGCCGCGTTACGGGCGGCGGTACGGTCAGGGCCGCCGCCCCTGGGCCCCGGGGCCCGGCCCGCCGAGCGGATCGTGACCTTTTTACAGGCTCTGTCCCAGCTGGGCGATGGGCGCCCACCGGTCGCACGCGAGTGCGAAGACGAGCACGAAGCCGGTGACCGCCACGCCGACCCGGAATATGCGCTCTGGCACGACCACCTGAGCGGCCTGATCGCCCTGGCCCGCCCGGACCTGGACGCCGGTTTCGCCGCCCACGCGCTGTTGGCGGTGTTCGACGCCGACACCGCCGGCCTGCCGGCGGACGCCGATCCCGGCCGCAGGGCCCGTTCGCTACGAGAGCTGGTGGGGGAGCTGCTGTCTTGACCGGGGCGCCGCCGCGACACACCCTGCACTTGTACCGGTATTGTTATCACGGTTACTAGGGTGTCGTGCATGGTGCGACCTCCACTGACCCAGCTCGATCACGAACGCGGCCATCGCCTGGGCGCACTCCTGCGCCAGGCGCGCGGCACCCGCAGCATGGCCGAGGTGGCCGCCGCCGCCGGGTTGTCGGCCGAGACTCTCCGCAAGATCGAAACCGGCCGGATCCCGACCCCGGCGTTCTTCACCATCGCCGCCCTCGCCCAGGCCCTGGGCATCTCCCTGGACGTCCTGGCCGAGGTGGCCGCCGCCGAGCACGCCGCCTGACCCGCGATCGGCCCGGCGCCCGCTCACCACCGGGCCGCCTGAGCTCACCACCGGGCTGGGTCATCGGCCGTGTCGTCGGCCGTGTCGTCACCTCACCGATCGCCCGACGGTCGGCGCAGCAGCGGATGGGCCCGCATCGCCACCTCAAGCTCACCGGGCAGCTCGTCGCGATAACGGCCCAGCGTCGCCAGGTCGCTGTGGCCCAGCACCCGCCGCACCGCGTCCATGTCCACCGCATCGGCCAGCAGATGGGTGGCGGTGGTATGCCGCAGACCATGCGGCGTCACCGAACGCCGCCGATCGGGATCCACCTGCCGCTGCACCCGGTCGATCACCGCCTGCACATCCCCCCGCGCCAGGCGCTTGCCCCGCCACGACAACAGCAGCGCCTTGTCCGGCGACTGATCCCGCCCCCGCGCCAGATAGACCTCCAGCACCCGGGCGACATCGTCGGGCAGCGGCACATCACGCGTCTTGCCGCCCTTGCCGAAGATCCGCCAGTAACGCACCCCGTCGTTGGTGTAGAAATCCTCGACATTGGCCCGCACCAGCTCCGAGACCCGCGGCCCCATCGTCGACAGCAGCAGCACGATCAGCGCATCGCGCACCTCGGTGCGCTGATCACGCCGCCGGCTGCGCCCCGCGCCCGAAACCGAGACAGAGCCCGAGACAGAGCCCGAGGCCGGGTCGGCCTCGGCCGGCGCGCCCCGGATGGCACCCTGCCCCTGGCCGTCGCTGAGATCGCGGGCCGCACCGATCAACCCCTGGGCCTGCTCACGGGTCAACGCCCGACGCTCCGGACGCAGCCCTCCTCGCTCCTTGGCCGTCACCGTCGCCAGCGCCATCGGATTGATCTGCACCCAACCCGTCAACGTCGCATGCTTGAACAACGCCGAGATCGACCGGCGAAAACGCGCCTGAGAGGAGGCCGACTGCAGCCCGCCGTCGGGCTCGGCCCGCCGCCCGTCGGGCTTACGGGCGAAGGCCAACAGGATCGCATCCACATCCTCACCCGTCAGGTCGTCAAGGACCTTCTCCTCACCCGCCAGCAGTACGAAGGTGGCCACATCCCGCGCGTAGACCTCCGCGGTCGCCGTCGACAACGCGCCCGTCAGCGTCTTGGCGCGGATCAGCTCCACATACCGATCGGCCGACTCCTGCACGGTGAGGCGATTCAGATCCGCTGGCCGCATGGCTGCAAAGACACCCTTCCTCAAACGTCCCGATCATCGGTGCCGACCGTAGCGGCCCGCACCGACAACAAACCACCCGCACCCGGGGGCGCGCTCACCCGCCTGCCCGCAACGTGCCCGGGCTCACCCCGCGCACCCGCTTGAACGCCGCACTGAAGCCGAACGCGTCGGCGTAGCCCACCCGGCGGGCCGCCTGCGCCACCGTCGTACCCGGCCGCGCCAGCAACTCGGCCGCCAGCGCCATCCGCCACTCCGTCAGGTACGCCAGCGGAGGCCGGCCCACCAACTCGGTGAACCGGCGCGCGAACGCCGCCCGCGACATCCCCGCCGCAGCGGCCAACCCCACCACCGTCCACCCCGCCTCCGGGGCACGGTGGATCTCCCGTAACGCCCGCCCGATCCGCGGATCCTCCAAAGCGGTGTACCAGCCCGGTGCGTGCGCCTCCTCACGTGCGAACCACGCCCGCAGCGCCACCACCACCAGCACGTCCAGCAAACGATCCAGCACCACCCGCCGGCCCGGCGCCGAGCCGACGACCTCCGCACCGATCAGCTCCAAAACCGCCCCCAGCCGCGCGTCACCCCCCGGCACCACCAGCAGGTCGGGAAGCATGCCCAGCAACCGCCGGCACAGCCGCCCGCCCGGCCGGCAGGCCCCGGTCACCAACAGCACACCCGCCCGCACCGGCTCACCCTCGCCGTCCTCACCGCCCAGGCCACCCCCGCCCCACTCGGCGGCCCCGTCAACCCTGTAGGCGGCTCCGCCGGCGATGCCGACAGGCTCCACGGGATCAGGCTCCACAGGATGCTCGACGCCGTGGACGAGCACCTGATGCGGGGGACCGGGCGCAACCGGCGAACCGGCGATCGTGAACGGCCGCCCGCCGTAGGCCAGCGCCACATCACCCGGCCGCAGCGCCCGAGCCCCGCCCGCCTGCGGCGCCACCCACACCTGACCGCCGACCACGGTCACCAGCGACAGCGGGCCCGGCGCCACGAACCGCAACGACCACACCGGACAGGCCGGCGACCTGCGAAACACCGCCCCCCGCGTCCGGACCCCATCCAGTAGATCACCGATCACGTCCACCCACCCACCGTAGACGATCACACATGTACGCCCGCGTAGGACATGTACGAAAGTCTCATCACGAAGAAGTCGCCGCTCGGCATGCCCCGCGTCACGCAAGGAGAACCGGATGCGAACCAGGATGGGAAACCCCCGGCCGGGAACCGTACGATCGCTCCCATGCCGTCTGCCGGGCCCACCGAGGTGCTGCTCCTGCTGACGATCTTCGTCGCCGTACCCGCATCGCTGATCACCATGATCGCCGCCGCCGTACGGACACATCGCCGCGCCCGCACCCCGCACCGACCACCGATGCCCCGACACCACCTCAGCCCCTCACAACTGCAACAGCACGTGAGGACCCTGATCGCCGCCGACAGGCGCATCCTCGCCATCAAAATCGTCCGCGACCAGACCGGCCTCGACCTCAAAAGCGCCAACAGATACGTCGACGACCTGCATACCGCAAGAACCCCCCACCCGTCCGGGCCCTTCTACGGCGACGCAACGCCCCCCACACACCCGTCGCCCACCGCACCCGGCCACGACACCGACGGCGCCGACCTGGCCACCCGGGTCCGCCGGCTCAAAGCGGCCGGCCGCAACGAGCAGGCCGTCCTGCTCGTAGGCGGCGAGACCGGCATGAGCGAACCCGACGCCCGGCGCTTCGTCGAATCCCTACAGGACTGACAGGACTGAATCCCACACGGCTCAGCCCCGCAAAAGCCCGCACCCCGGCCGCCCCTCGCCCCCTACACCCCCATGACCGGCAGGACGAGCGAGAGCGCACCGCGTGCCCGCACACGGTGCGCCCACCGCTCCCACGCGCGCCTACATGTAAGGGCGGGTGACCGCGACCAGCTCGGCGACGGCGTCAGCGGTCCTGACCGGCAGCGCCGACGGGGGAGTGCGCTCACGCACGTCCTCGGCCCTGATCGCCATCACCGCCGGGGGACTGCCCAGATCGCCGTATCGCGCCGCGACGGCCTCGGTGATCGCCTCACCCGCGTCGGCGACCATCTCCTTGGACGACCTCTGCGAACCCGAGGCGGACAGATAGCCGATCAACGCGGCGAAACGCAGCTCATCGACCATCGACGGAGCCGAAACACCGTCACACGAAGCAGCGCGCGGCCGATCCAGCCAGAACACCCCACCGTGCAAGAACCCCGCATACGACGCCTGACCACCCTGCAGCGTCCGCACCGCATCGGTCAGCAACCGCCCGAACTCCGCCAAATCCGTATCCGGCGGCAGATCGGTGGTGACCAGCAGCGGCACTATCAGCGAATCCAGCATCGGCAGCATCCCTCCACGAGTCGGCTCATCGTAGGATGCCCCACCGACAATCTCAGCGAGTTTCCCGTGTTCGGCGCGCCGCTCGCCTGCCGCCGCCCGGCTGTCACCACCCTCACCGCCGCCACCGGTCCCACTGCCGGTCCCACTGCCGCCACCCGCCACCCGGCACCCGCCCGGACGAACCCGGCGACGAACACCCACACCCCGCCGACCTCACATCCGCCCACCCCCGCACGTCTACCACACGAGGGCACACCCCCCGGCCCGCACCCGAGCCGACAAGACCACCGCAAGGACACCACCATGAGAACGCACACGATGATCGACTCCCCGCTGGGAGTGCTCACCCTCGTCGCCACCGACGGCATCCTGAGCGGCCTCTACATGGAAAACCACCTGCACATGCCCGACCGCGACACCTTCGGCCCGCAAACCGCCTCCGGATTCCACGAAGCCACCGAACAGCTCACCGAATACCTCACCGGCCGGCGCGACACCTTCACCCTCCGCACACATCTGGACGGCAGCCACTTCCAGCGCCGCATCTGGCAGGAACTCACCACCATTCCCTACGGCCAGACCCGCACCTACGCCCAACTGGCCGAAGCGATCGGCAAACCCGAAGCGATCCGCGCCGTCGGCGCCGCCAACGGCAAAAACCCCATCGCGATCGTGGTGCCCTGCCACCGCGTCATCGGCAGCGACGGCACCCTCACCGGATTCTCCGGAGGCCTGACCCGCAAGAAACACCTGCTCGACCTCGAACAACCCGCCCACGCCCACCAGCAACACCTCTTTTGAGGAAACCCTTTCGCAACGACACCTCACATCAAAGCCACCCACGACGTTTACCCAACGTGAGACAGCATCCCTTCGAAACGATCGTGGCCGACCACGGGCCAACGGTGCTGCGGGTATGCCGCGCCGTACTCGGCGCCACCGCCGCCGCCGAAGACGCCTGGTCGGAGACGTTCCTGGCGGCGATGCGGGCCTACCCGACCCTGCGAGCCGACAGCAACGTCGAAGCCTGGCTGGTCACCATCGCCCACCGAAAAGCCATCGACCAACTCCGCGCCGAAGCCCGACGCGCCGTCCCCACCGACCGGCTGCCCGACATACCCACCCAAGACGAAGGACCCGGCGATGGCGAACCGGAGCTGTGGAGCGCACTGCGCGCCCTGCCGCTCAAACAACGCCAGACCATCGCCTACCACTACCTGGCCGGCCTGCCGTACGCGGAGGTGGCCCACCTCCTGGGCGGCAGCGCACAGGCCGCCAGAAGAGCAGCCGCCGACGGCATCGCCACGCTGCGAAAGACCTACCCGAAAGGAGAAGACCGATGACGAGCACCCCCGAGACCCCCAACGGCAGCGACGAGCTGTTCACCCCGCTACCCGCGACCGACCAGGCCACCTACGACCGGCTCCACGCCCGCCTGGTCACCGCCGCCGACCACGCCGGCATCCTCGACCTCACCTACCGCACCCTCGACACCCCCGTCGGCACGCTCCTGCTGGCCGCCACCGAACGCGGCCTGGTCCGCGTCGCCTACCCCCGCGAGGACCACGACAAAGTCCTCGACCAACTCGCCGCCAGCATCAGCCCCCGGCTACTGCGCGCCCCGACCCGCCTGGAAGCCGCCGCCCGGCAGATGGACGAATACTTCACCGGCCGGCGCGACCTGTTCGACCTCCCGCTGGACCTGCGACTGTCCAACGGCTTCCGCCGTACCGTGCTGACCCACCTCAGACAGATCGGCTACGGCACGACCGCCAGCTACGCCGCCGTCGCCACCGCCGCCGGCAGCCCGAAAGCGGTGCGCGCCGTCGGAACGGCATGCGCCACCAACCCCCTGCCGGTCGTCATTCCCTGCCACCGCGTCGTACGCAGCGACGGCACCATCGGCCAGTACGTCGGCGGCACCGACGCCAAGAAAACCCTGCTGACACTGGAGGCCACCCCATGAGCACCCCACCCCGGCAAGCGCAGCCCACCACCACCCACCCGGCCGACCTCGCCACCCGCATCGACCGCATCGACTGGACGGCGGTGACACAAGAGATCAACACCCACGGCTGCGCCCTCACCCCCCAGATCCTCACCCCCGCCGAATGCCGCGCCATCTCCCGGATGTACCAGCACAGCGGCCACTTCCGCTCCACCATCGACATGGCCCGCCACCGGTTCGGATCCGGCCAATACCGCTACTTCGACCATCCCATCGCCGAACCCGTGGCGACGCTGCGCGAAACGTTCTACCCCCACCTGCTGCCAATCGCCCGAGACTGGGCTGAGAAACTCCGACGAGCGACACCATGGCCCGACACCCTGCCGCAGTGGCTGGACATGTGCCACGCGGCAGGACAGACCAAACCGACACCCATCCTGCTGCGCTACCGGCAGGGCGACTGGAACGCACTCCACCGCGACCTGTACGGCGACCTCGTCTTCCCCCTCCAGGTCGTCATCGGCCTTGACGAACCGGGAATCGACCACACCGGGGGAGAGTTCCTGATGGTCGAACAGCGACCCCGCGCCCAATCCCGCGGCACCTCCACACTCCTACGCCAAGGCCACGGCCTGATCTTCACCACCCGCGAGCGCCCCGTACAGTCCAAACGCGGCTGGTCGGCCGCCCCGGTCCGCCACGGCGTCAGCACCATCCACTCAGGCACCCGCCACACCCTGGGCCTGGTCTTCCACGACGCCGCCTGACACCCCGGCCCGAGCCCCTGCCCTCCACCCGGAAACACCCCGTCAAACCACCGCTTCCGCTTCACCGAAAGCCACCTCGGAGACCGAAGCCACGACCTCGACCTCATCGCCCAGAGCATGCTCGGCAACCCGCGCCACGACGGCCGCGGGAATGTCATCAAGGTCATAGGTGGCATGAGCGTCACGAGGCAGCACGACGTCGAACCCCCGCACCAGCGCCGTCCGCGCCGTGGCACTGACACACATCTCCGACAACAACCCGCCGATCACCACCCGGCGAACTCCCCGGCTGTCGAGCAACTCGCCGAGCCCCGTCCCTTCGAACCCGTCATCGTCGCTTTTGCGAATCACCGTCTCCCGCGCGCCGGAGACGATCCGCGGGTGCAGAGCCCAACCCGGCCGCCCCGGCTCGTCGAGGGCCCCCACCGGCCCGTCGTTTTGCAGATGAACCACCAGGGCACCCGCCCCGCGCGCCCGAACCGCCAGCTCACAAAGCCTGTCGACCAATCCGGACGCGCCGACGACGGCCTGCTCTCCCTCAAGGAAACCCCGCTGCGCATCAACAATGACGAACGCCTGCACGGGAGCCGATCCCACCCTCATCGCCTCATCCATAAATCCATGATCCCAAAACTGGTCACCGAAGCCAAAAGAGCCGAATCCCACCCGACGCCGGGGGAGCGGGGGAGCGGGGGAGGACCGGCCAGGACACCCGCACCACGATGCCTCAACGATCAAGACCTACTCGCCGCAAGAAGCCCCAGCACACCCTGTAAGACACCTCGAAACCGCGCGAGGCGAGCGGCGAACGCCGCGCTGCCCGCACCAGCCTGATCACGCATGTGACGGACCAGGCGCTCCAACCGGGCCCGCACGATATCGAAGTCGATGAACGCCGGCAGCGTGCGAACGGCCGGCCATCCCAAGTGACTTCTGGTAGTCGACCATGTGCGGTAAGTAAGGTGACCGCGTACCTGCCCCACCAGCATTCAGGGGCCTTCAAGCATGTCAGACATGTCAGGTGCACTCGATCATCAGTACTCATGAAGGAACACGGGATCTACAACCGCATCTCGAGTGTCACCTGGTGGCCTCGTGGCCGGTTCGATCTCCAGCGGTGTAGCGGCGTCGCCGGTGATCTGGCGCAGCTGAGTGAGGGTGTAGTCAAGTTGCCTCGCCAAACGGGGGATGGTCGCCGGCGGCAGATACGCCTCCGCGCCGGCGTCGAGCAGGCGCCGGACCGGGCCGTGGTAATTGACTCCGAGCTCGTTGTCCTCGATCTCAGTGATGACGACACGAGCTTTCGGGAACATCGACCGCAGGCTTGCGATCAACTGGGGGCTGATCGGCGGCGTCAGCAGGACGTCGGCTGTCGTGGGAGCGGCGTGCATGTCGAGCACGACGTAGTCCGAGCCGAGCTGGTTGGACAGCGAGACTCGAGCCGACGTCGACAGCTTCATCGCGGTGGCCACGACCGTCACGTTGGCGTAGTCGATCGGAGGTTGTTCGTCGGCCTCCTCTGAAGCGCCGGGATCGACGATGGCGCCGTGGAGCACGCGAAGGGTGCTGGAGATCGCCGCGATCGACTCGCCGCCCCGCGTGATGACCAGTTCCTCCCCGGGCCCGAGGGCGTCGATGAGCGCCAAGACATCCTCGGGAAGTCGGGTCACGTCGATCGACCGGGCGGCCCGCGCGGCGCGCTTGCCCGCCATCAAGGCCGGAACGCGCTCAGGGCGGCGACGGCATCTTCTGGCCGCGCGTCGTGCGCCCAGAAGATGCCGGCCGCGGTGAAGCCCAAGCGGCCGGCCGGCCTGCGCGCGTGGTCGTCGGCTGTGAACACCTCAGCGAGCTCTTCGCGGTCGGCGTCCCGCGCCTTGCGCGGGCACCAGCGGACACGATTCGATGACAGCGGCAGACAGGGGGGCAGCGTTGTCATAACGCTCAACCCTCCCACACCAGCCGGAACACTTGTCAATGGCCGCGGTTCCGGCTCTGGCACTGTGTCGGATGCTGAGATCAGACTTTGAACAAGGACAGGGGAGCAGTGTAGAGGGTCTGCTCGGCGCCGAACTCCTCGAAGGTGCTGATGGGGCGAAAACCAAGGCGGGCGGCGAGTTTCAGAGATCGCTTGTTCGCGCTCTGGGTCACGACCAAGACCGGCTGGTCGGGGAGTTCGTCAGCCGCAGCGCGCAACGCGGCCGTTGCGGCCTCGAATGCGAACCCCGCGCCCCATGCACTGCGCCGCAGTACATAACCCAGTTCCAATTCCTCGCCATCCTCGGTGACGTGCCCGGGGCGATCGGCCGGCCGGCGGGCGAGCATCAATGTTCCGACAAGCCGGTTCGTCGTGTTGTCCGCGATGACATAGTTGCCAGGCCTGGATGTCGCGTTGGCGGTCATGGCTGCATCGAAGTGCTGCTCGACGTCACTCCGAGGCCGGGGACCACCGATGTATGCCTGAACCTCGGGATCGGTCAAGAGCTCGATGAATCCTTCACGGTCGGCATCGCGCGTTTTGCGAAGCAGGAGTCGTTCCGAAGGGACTTCCGCGGCAGACAGCGTGCGCAATTGGCTCATAGGCCCATGATCATAGAACGCGGGACCCTTGTCTGAGGCTGCCGCACTCGCCCGCACCCGTGGCGTTGACGCGCACCTGATTCCGGCTCCTTCGTTGATCATCGTTTCGGAGGAAGGCTCCGGTGGGTCGGATCGAGCCGAGGATGAGGGGACGCGTCCAGGCGGTTCGCGTGCGACGGGCCGGGTGGACGGTGCGGATGCGAACGGTCAATCCGGGGCCGGTGGAAGGCAAATCCTTAACCATACAGAATTCACCTTCTGTATGGTTAAGGTAATTTCCGTCCATGGAACCCGTCGGGCGCAGCCTCCGGCGATGTCCGGGCAGCTCGTCCGTCGTTCGCAGCGGCGCATCCTGATCGGTGTCCGCCGCACTTGAGCCGATCCGCTTTGCCGGACGACCACTCGTTCGATGATCGTTAAGGGCGTCGATGTTCATGATCAAGATTTTCTTGATCATGAACATCGGGCTCGAGGTGCCGGGTCGTCCGGTGACGTTTTTCGCCGTCTTCGAGTGCCTGTTCGAGATCGTTGTCGAACGGACGTGATGGCGTCGAAGGGTGACGTCGAAGCCGGAAGCCGCCGGTGGGACGAGGGGCTCGAACGGCGAGACGGACGGGCGCCTCTCCCCCGCCCGCGATGTGATTGTCAGTTATTTGGTTGATTGTCGGTATTGGTGGTTTTTCTGGACGAGGGCTGGGGCGTCAGATGGTGTCGTGCGCGGGGCCTCGCGACTGGGTGGTGGCCGAAGGCGCGTGCCGGCTGTTTGCGGGACGGCGTTTCATGTCGAGGGAAAGAGCGTGCCAGGTTATGGTGGGGGCATGAGTGATCAGGCACAGGCGCGGGTCCCCGGTCTTGATGAGCTCAAGGCCAGGTTGTACGGCACCTTCGTCTCCCCCGTCCGTATCGCCACTCCCGGTCAGGTCGCCGAGGCGGGCCGGGTGGTTGAGGATGTGCGCAGGCAGGATGCTTCGCTTGTGGCTCGTATGGAGCGGTTCTGGCGTGGTGATGAGGATCCGGCGCGGGTCAGTGCGTGAACGGTAAGGTCTTCGATCATTCTGCGTTGTCGCAGTTCGCGGCGGCGCCCGAGGTCTACCGGCAGACGTTGTTGAATGTCGCCATGCGTGATGGTGCGACGCTGGCCGTTCCCGCCTCGGCCTATCAGGTGACCATCGCGTTGCGTCCGCTGGTGCAGTCGGTGCTGTTCGACCTGGTGACTTCTCCCGGGGTCGCGCTGCACGTGTTCGGGGATCGGGTCGATCTGGAGAATGCGGCGTATCTGGTCGCGCCTCATCCTGAGCTGCGTCGTGATGTGTGTGCCGCGCATTGTTGTCTGATCGCTGTGCAGACGGGGTGGCCGATCGTTACCGGTGAGCCGCAGTTGTATGTGCCGTTGGGGCTTGAGGTGGAGAAGATGCCCTGAGGTGGTGCCGGTTCGGGTGGTGTGGCCCGGTCGGTGCTTCGCCGGGTCTTTGTGTGTTGGCGGGGCTGTTGGGGTGGTGGTCCTCCCCCGGCTCGGGTGTTCTGTCGGCGTATATCCGTTTGTTCCGATAGGAAAGAGGCGGATGTGTTCGTGCGGTCGGCGGGACATGTGTCTCGCCCGGTGAGGTTTTCACCGCTATGAAGGACTGCACGCGCGAACCGCCCCCATGCCTGCCCGCGCTGCCGGCCGTAGTGCCCGTGGCGCTCGCCGCGTGCGGCGGCCTGGCCGCTGAGGACTCCCCCGTCGCCGACTCTACGGTCGCGTCGGTCATTTCGATCACGCCCAATCCCGTGGGCACCGTTCGGCATGGGCGCCGCCTCCGGCTTCACCGTGATCGGCTTCTTCCATGACGACGGCTGGATCGGTGACTTCGCCGGTGACCCGATCGCCGAGCGGATCCCCGACTTCGACACGATCGTGGCCGACCGCCCGGGGGGCCTGCGGCCGTGCGGGGTGTCAGCCGGCCGCATCGAGGGTGAGGACGACCTTGACGTCGTCGGGGCGGGAGGCGAACGCCTCGTAGAAGCGCTCCAGCGGGACACGCCGGGAGATCAGCCGGTCGAGCCAGTCCAGGTCGGCCTTGGCCAGGGCGTCGGCCGCCATGTCGTAGTGGCCGAGGTTGGAATTGACCGATCCGACGATCGCGTCGTTTTCCAAGACGATCTCCCGGTTCAGGCTGCCGGCGTCGATCGTGATCCGGCGCCCGGCCGGGGAGACGCCGGTCAGGCAGACGATGCCGTAGGGCGCCGTGGCGGCGATCGCGTCGAAGACGACCCGGCCGGCGCCGGTCGCCTCGATCACCACGTCGGGTTTGACCGCGGCCACCGCGTCGGCGACGCTGCAGCAGTGGTAGGCGGCGCCGAGATCGGCGACGAGGCCGGGCTTGGGGCCGTCGGAGACGCGGTCCAGGACGTGCACCTCCAAGCCGCGCTGGACGCCTAAAAGGGCTGCCAGCAGCCCGATCGGGCCGGCGCCGGTGATCAGGGCGCTGCGGGGCTCGAACCAGGCCCGCGCTCCGATCCTCTCCACCTGCTCCCACGCCTTGGCCACCACCGAGGTGGGTTCCATCAGTGTGCCGACGCCGGCCAGGGTCGGATCGATCTTGACCGCGTAACCGATCCCGGCGCACCAGGACTGGCTGGCGTAGCCGTCGATCTCCTTGATGCCCCGTTCGGTGTAGAGGCCGTTGCGGCACATGTCGGACTGGCCGTGCGCGCATGCTCCGCAGGGCACCGGGTCGGGATGGCGCACGACGCCCACCACGAGGTCGCCGGGGGAAAAGCCGCTGCCGGCCGGTGCTCGGCGCACGCGGCCCAGCGATTCGTGCCCGAGCACGAGCCGCTCCCGGCCCGGCGGGGCCCAGCCGTACTCGCCGGCGGCGATCTCCTTGTCGGTCCCGCACACGCCGACGGCGAGACCGTCGGCGAGCAATTCATCCTCACCGGGTTGAGGGTCCGGGACATCGGTGACCGCGAGGGAGTCTGCTCGCAGCGGGATGACGGTCAGTGCGCGCATGGCTGGTCTTCTTTCCCCGTGGTGGGCGCCCGTCCGGGATCGCCGCAGGGCGAGGCGGCGTGTGGGCTCGCCCGTCCCGCCGGCGTGATGGCGGGCGAAATCGTACGGAGCCTGCACTGCGCCGTGTGCCGCGCGCTGTGCCCTGGTTCCTCTCCTGGGCTGCGCCGGCGTGGCCGGTGCGAGCCTGTCCCCTAGGTTGGCCTTACCCGGGTTCGGGGCGTGTATGTATCGCTGGTGTGACGGGCGGGCGGCGGCTCAACCGGCCGCGCTGTCGGTGCGCAGCCGTACCTCTTCGGCCAGGCGCTGGAGACTGTCTTCAAGGGTGGTGTCGATGTCGTCACCGCCGGGGGCGTGGGCGTCGTCGAAGAAAGACAGGTGGATCGTCACCTCGCTGGCTCCGCTGCCGCTGTCGGCGACCTGCAGCCAGCCCGCGTAGCGGTCGTCGTCGCGGGTCCCCCATTCGATCCGCAGCTGGTCGGGGTCGGCCCGCATGAGCGCGTGGGCGTCCTGGCCGGTGCTGTCTTCGTGGACGGTCACGGCGGGCAGCACCTCCGGCCGCACGTGCAGGTCCTGCGGCAACCAGTGATCGAGCCGGTCCAGATCGCGAGCCTGGTCGAAGACCACTTCCGGCGGTGCGGGCATGGTGCGGGAACGTTCGTGTTCGCTCACAGGTGATCACTCCCTTGTTCTGGTCACGTTGAGTGATCACCTACCCCCGACGGGGCGGTCCATCCGTGAAAGCGCAGGCCGGCCCGGTGGCGCCGGGCCGGCCGCGTCGGGCGGGGCGCTGCGGTTCAGACGTCCGGCGGGAGCGTCGGGCGGACTTTCCTGACGAAGCGTGAGGCGGCTCGGTGGCTCATCCCGGTCTCGCCGCGCACCAGGAAGACGGCCTGGTCGAACTGGTCGGTGGCCTTCAGCTCCAGGACCTGTTCGACGAGCTCGGGGCCGATGCCGCCGCCGACGAGGGTGTTGCGGGGGCGTTGCGCCAGTCGTACGGCGAACACGATCAGGCCGATGATCGCTGCTGCGAGGACCGCCGTCAGCAGGAGGATGACGATCAGGTTCGACATGGGCTGAGCGTACCTCCGCGAGGTCGTCATGCGCGGGACGGATCGAAGATGATGGGATCGGCTGGCTGACCTGATTCGGTGACCATGGAGCTGATCTCGCTGTCTCGGGTGGCCTACCGGGGCCGGGAGATCACCGGCCCTCGGCTGTGCGGCCTCATCGCGCTTCCTGGCCGGTGACCTGCGCATGGGCTGCAGCGCCGGGCGGCTGGTGGAGGGGTTGTGGCCGGGTGAGCAGCCCGGCGGCCCTGCCAAGGCGCTGCAGATCCTCATCTCCCGCGCTCGAGCATGACTGGGCTCTAACGACGGCCGCTCTCATCAGGGGATGAGCTCGGCCTCGGGGTGAGGCGCGGCGGGGCCGTCGAAAAGATGGGTGGGTCGTCCCTTCAGGTGCAGGTCGAAGAAAGCGGTGACGTAGGCGCGTTGGGCCGCCACCGACCGACCGGGGTTGATCGTTCCGATGAGCTCGGCGGCGGGCACGTTCTTCAAGGTCGCCGCGAGCTGGGGGAACATCGCTTGCAGGTCGGTGAATGAGCCGTGCTGCGCACCTGCCAGCCGCACCTCGCGCTTCCAGCCGCTGGAGCCGGCCCAGAAGGACTGCCAGGTGGGGTCGCCGGCCCGGGTGTGCGACTGCGCGGCCATCTGAAGGAACGGCTTGGCGACCCCGGTCCGGGCGACCGGACCGACGTACCCGCCGTCGAGGTTGACCGCCGCATCCACCCGGCGGTCGTCATGGGCGAGCTGCGCGGCCACCGACCCGCCCAGGGACTGGCCGAGCAGCCCGATCCGGGACAGGTCCAGGGAGGCGGGCAGTCCAGCCGGCAACGGGGTGGCCTGCGCGTCGGGGTTGCGCTCCCGGTTGAGGCCGGTGAGCCGGTCGAGAACGAACCTCATGTCCGCCAGGCGCGCCCGGGAATGTTTGCCGAGTAGCTTCGCGATGATCCGCGGGGTCAGCTTCCGGGGCAGGGGGAGGGCCCGTTCGACCCGTCCGCCGGGGAACTCGACCTGGTCCGCCTCATAGGTGTGATCGACGCTGACCACCAGATAGCCGCGGCTGGCCAGCTCCTCGACCAGCACGGTGCCGAGCGTGCGCGGGCCACCGTCCCCCGAGGCGAACAGAACGACCGGCAGCCCCCTGGCCTGCCGGTCGACCGGCAGGCCGATGCGGGCATGCGTCTGGGTGGCGGCCCAGTTCACCATGCCCGGCTTAATGCCCATCGGGGGCGCCGAGTGCTTGTCCCAGTCGGCCGCGGCCAGGCGTGACATCTGCGGCGCCACGGGAGGGTCGGAGTCCTTCCCGTTCGCCGGATACCACAGGCTCACCATGAGCTCGCGGTAGGGCCGTGACCTCGCCAGGGGATCTCGACGCGACCGGTCCACCAGGTGCAGGGCGACCGTGCCGATCGGGTGTCGCCCGGTGGGCGCCGGTAGGGAAAGCGTGATGGGCGCCGTCGCGACGGAGACAGAGGCAGAGGGCGTGAGAGTGGCAGAGACAGAGGCAGAGGGCGTGAGAGTGGCAGAGGCAGAGGTGATGGTGGCGGCGAGTCCCAGCCCGATGACGGCCCGGCCGCGACGTCCGCGACGACGGTGGCGGGGATCAGGTGCCGTGCTCGGCATGTGGTCAGCTCCTCATGGGTTCGTGGCGTGCGCTTGAGGAGCCTGCCAGCGCTCTTCCGGTCCGGGCTAGCGGCCAGGGGATGATCCGATCGTAAGACCGCAGGCTGATATGCCGCGATCGTCATCCTGAAGGATGACGGGGGGTGACGGAGCGTCGGGTCCACTAGGGTGGGCGGCATGAACCGGGCTGATCGTCTCCTGGCTCTGTTCGGCGAGCGACCCCTGATACTCGACGCGCTGCTGGCGGCCGTGCTCTTCCTCGCCACCCTCGGCCCCGGCCAGGTCCTACAGGGCCGCCCGGAGCTCGTCGTCTTCCAGACGGCCCTGGTGTTGCCCTTGGTGTGGCGGCGATACGCGCCGTCGGCGGTGTTCGGGCTGATCGCCGCGGTGGCCGGGGTCCAGTGGCTCGTCGGCGTGCAGTTGCCCGCCGACGCGGCGCTGTTGGTCGCCCTGTACACCCTGGGCGCGCACTCCACCTGGCAGCGCACGCTCGCGGCCGGGGTGGTGCTCGAAGGTGGCGTCCTGCTGGCCTCCGCGCGCTGGGCGCCCGAGGGGCGGTTTCTCCTTTCGGGCGTCGCGTTGACCGCCATGGCCGTCGCAGCCGCCGCCATTGGGACGAGCATGCGCATCCGGCGCGCGTATGTCGCCTCGCTGGAGCGTGACCGTGACCGACGGGCGCGGCTCGCGGTCGCCGAGGAGAGGGCTCGCATGGCGCGCGACATGCATGACATCGTCACCCACAACCTGTCTGTCATGGTCGCGCTCGCCGACAGCGCGCTCTACGTGCGGCACCGCCCGTCCGATCGGGCGGCCGCCGTCATGGAGCAGATCTCCGGCACCGGGCGCCAGGCCCTGGCCGACATGCGGCGCTGCCTCGGCCTCCTGCGGCCTGACGAACCGGACGCGCTGCGGCACCCGGTGCCCGGCATCGCCCAGCTCGCGCCCCTTGTCGACCAGATGCGCACAGCCGGGCTGCCGACCCGCCTGGAGCTGGACGGCGACCCCACCCCGGTTCCCGCCGCCGCCCAGCTCACCGTCTACCGCCTGGCGCAGGAGGCCCTGACGAACACGCTCAAGCACACCTCGCCCGGCACCCGGGCCGAGGTACGGGTCCGGCTGTCGCCCGAGGCCGTCACCGTGCGGGTCACCGACGACGGCGGCGTCGTGCGAGATCCCGAAAGCGCGGCCGGGTACGGTATCGCGGGCATGCGCGAGCGGGTGGCGGCCCACGGCGGGGCACTGCAGGCCGGTCCGTTGCCGGGCGGTGGCTGGCAGGTGTCGGCCCGGCTCGACCTCGGCGTGGCACGGGAGGGCGCCGCGTGAGGATCCGCATCCTGCTCGCCGATGATGAGTCGCTGCTGCGCATGGCGTTCACCACGATCTTCGAGGCCCAGCCGGACATGGAGGTGGTCGGCGGGGCCACGGACGGCGCCGAGGCCGTACGGCTCGCGCGGGAGCTGTGTCCCGATGTCGTCCTGATGGACGTGCGCATGCCCGGCACCGACGGCATCGAGGCGACCCGCCGGATCGTCAGGGATTCCCCGTCTTCGCGCGTGCTCATCCTGACCACCTTCGACCTCGACGAATACGCCTTCGCCGGGCTGAAGGCCGGGGCGTCCGGGTTCCTGCTCAAAAATTCGCGGCCCGAGGAGTTGCTGGGGGCGATCCGAAGTGTGGCGGCGGGCGAGGCGGTGCTCTCCCCGCGGGTCACCCGCCGCCTGTTGGAGAATTTCGCGCCCCAGCTCCTCAACGGCAGCGGCCCCGGCGACGACGAGCGGTTGCGACGGCTCACCGCCCGCGAGCGCGAGGTGCTCATCCAGGTGGCCCGTGGCCTGTCCAACACCGAGGTCGCCGCCGCTCTGCATCTGGCCGAGGCCACCGTGAAGACGCATCTGAGCCGGATCCTGCGCAAACTCGAGCTGCACGACCGCGTGCAGGCCGTGGTGTTCGCCTACGAAACCCGGCTCATCCGCCCGGCCTGAACATCGTCGGCCGCCGAGGCCCTCGCAGGCGTTTTATAAGCAGCGCAGCAGCCGCCGGCGCTCGGATTCAGCGTCGCCGCCAACAGCGCGGGATGAGCCAGGTCGAGCCGGCCAGGTGCACCGGGCTGAGCACCGGGCATCTGCCGTCGACAGCCGCCGGTCGGCTCGAAGCCGGGCCGATCGGCTTTTCGCCGTCGTCAGGTCATGCCAGCCCGAGCAGTACCGCACGTTCGACGGGCGAGTGCGCGCCGTCGTGGTCGAGATCGAGGGGGCCGGTCGGCAGCAGCGGGGGCTGGGCGATGAACCGGGGCACGGTGCCGTGGTGGGGTTGTGCGCTGTGGATGAGGAACGGGTGGCACAGGTAGACGTCGCCTGCCCGGCCTGTGGCCAGCGTCGTCGGTCGATCCGGTGAGTCGAGCTTGCCCGCGGCGTCCATGCTCTTGCACAGGTCGAACATGTTCATGCCGCGCTCGCCGGCGGGCGCCAGGAAGGGCGGGACGTCCAGATGTGAGCCGACTTTGATGCGGGTGGGTGCGTTGTCGGCGTCGATGTCGGAGAACAGGAACAGCATCAACAGCGCCCGGCCCCGGGAACGCAGGTTGAGCCAGAATCCCTGCTCGCCTTCGGGCGTGTAGCTGGCGTCCATGTGCCATCCGGCGTCGCCGGGGTCGTCTGCGTGCGGGAAGCGGATGGGAAAGGTGCCCATGCCCTTGCGGGGAATCCACCGGCCTGCGCCGACGAGCTGGTCGAAGGCGCTGTGCAGACGCGGTGTGTTGGCCGCCTGCTGGAATGGCTTGTCCCCATATCCGAGGAGCCGGATGACGGGTTGTGTCCATGTGGTGGGGTCGTCGGGGTCGAGCCCGGTTTCCCGCCACAGGAAGGCCCGGCACTCATCGGCCACCGAGCGAGGGAAGGCCTCGGGGAGATGGACGAAGCCTTCGGTGACGAATCGCTCGATCTGGTCCGTTGTCAGCGCCGCTGTCATGCCCACGATTATCGAAAGCTCCCTGAAGACCCACAAATGGTTTTCTTGCGCGCAGGCAGGCCTGGCCGATCAGCCCGAACGAGCGGGGATCTTCACCCGCGGTTTCTTTCCGCGCATAGTCGGCCATGCCCCAACGGGGCTTCGGACGGATGCGCCGGCCCTGTTTCCGACTCGCGGCCGTGGGAGGCCCATGCCATGCTGTCCGCCATGGAAGATCACAAAAGTCATGACTCCGTCCGCCGGAGTTACGACACCGTCGCCGACACTTACGCGGTCACCTTCCGTGATGAGCTTGCCGGTAAGCCGCTCGATCGAGCGCTGCTCACGTGCCTCCTGGAGCAGACGGAGCCGGGCACGCCGATCGCCGACCTCGGCTGCGGCCCGGGGCATGTCGCGGCCTGGCTCGCCGAACACGGTGCCGGTACGGTCGGCATCGACCTGTCCCCCGCCATGGTCGCCGTCGGTCGCCGGGAGCATCCGGCGGCGGAGTTTCGCGAAGGGGACCTGCTGGCGCTGCCCGCCATGGACGGTGAGTTCGGATCGGCCGTCGCGTTCTACTCCGTCATCCACCTCGACCCTTCCGAACTGCGTCCCGCCTTCGAGGAAGTCCGCCGGACGCTGCGCCCCCGCGGCTTGCTCCTGCTCGCCTTCCATATCGGCTCGGAGGTCAGACACCTGGATGAGTGGTGGGGCCACAAGGTGGACGTCGACTTCCGTTTCTTCGAACCCTCCTTCGTCGCCGGGGTGCTGGAAGAGGTGGGATTCGCCGTGGAGATGCGGATGGAGCGCACGCACCACGCGGGCGAGGTCGAGACGCGCCGGGCCTATCTGCTGGCCCGGCGCCCCTGAACCGGCCTGGTGAATGGCTCTGGGTGCTGGAGGAGGTTGGGTGTCGCTGGTCGTGGTGAGGGGCACGGCCCTGGTCGGCGGGGGGCCGCAGGCGTACCGGGCTCGGCTGCCCGGATGACCCTTTGCGTAACTGTCGCAGGCCTCTGTTACGGTCCAGGGCGTGTCTGAACAACCTCTCATCCATGCGCGTGGCCTGATCAAACGTTTCGGTGACTTCACCGCGGTCGACGGGATCGATCTGGAGGTGGCGCCGGGCGAGGCGTTCGGGTTCCTCGGGCCCAACGGGGCGGGGAAGTCCTCGACGATGCGCATGATCAGTTGTGTGTCGATGCCGACCTCCGGTGAGCTGCGCATTCTGGGCATGGATCCGGTGCGTGACGGGTCGAAGATCCGCGCACGGCTGGGAGTGTGCCCGCAGCTGGACAATCTGGATCCCGATCTGAGCGTCCGGGAGAACCTGACGACCTATGCCCGGTATTTCGGGTTGTCGAAGGCGGAGTCGCGGCGACGGGCCGAGGAGCTGCTGGAGTTCGCGCAGCTGCAGGAGAAGGCCACCAGCCAGGTCGAGCCGCTGTCGGGGGGCATGAAGCGGCGGCTGACGATCGCGCGGGCGCTGGTGAACGAACCGGACCTGGTGCTGTTGGATGAGCCGACGACGGGGTTGGACCCGCAGGCCCGGCACCTGTTGTGGGAGCGGTTGTTCCGGCTCAAGCAGCGGGGCACGACGCTGGTTTTGACGACACATTACATGGACGAGGCCGAGCAGCTGTGCGATCGGCTGGTGGTGATGGACGGCGGGCGGATCGTGGCGGAGGGGTCGCCGCGGTCGCTGATCACGACCTATTCCACGCCCGAGGTGGTGGAGTTGCGCTTCGCCGACGAAGTCGACTACACCGGCAAGCTGGAGGGCATCGGGCGGGTCGACCCGCTGCCGGACCGGATCCTGCTGTACGCCGACGACGGGGACGCGGCGGTGGCGGAGGTGCATCGGCGGGGGCTGACCCCCTCGAGCGTGCTGGTGCGCCGTTCCTCGCTGGAGGATGTGTTCTTGCAGCTGACCGGCCGGACGTTGGTGGACTGAGATGGCTCATCCGACGATGGCGGTGCTCGAGCGCCACCTCATCCTGTACCGGCGGCTGTGGCGGGCGTCGGTGTTCTCCTCCTTCGTCCTGCCGGTACTGTTTCTGATCAGCATCGGGATCGGGGTCGGCGGTTACGTCGGCGAGGTCGGCGGGGTGGACTACCTCGCGTGGATCGTGCCGGGGGTGATGGCCTCCACCGCTTTCCAGATGGCGATCGGCGAATCGACATACTCGGTGCTGGGCGACTTCAAGTGGGTGCGCTCCTATCACGCCATGCGCGCCGCCCCGGTCGAGATCCGCGACATGGTCGTGGGCCGGATGCTCTACATCCTGTTTCGGGTGGAGATCGCCGCGATCGTGTTCCTGGGGGTCACTGGGCTGTTCGGCGCGCTGCACTCCCCCTGGGCACTGCTGACTCCCCTGGTTGCGGCGCTGGTGGGACTGGCGGCGGCGGCTCCGGTGACGGCGTTCGCGGCCAGCATCGAGCACGACAGCTACTTCGCCCTGCTGTTTCGGTTCGTGATGATCCCCTCGACGTTGTTCGCGGGAGTGTTCTTCCCGGTGGAGCAGCTGCCGGCGCTGGTTCGTCCGCTGGCCTACCTGTCGCCGCTGTGGCACGGGGTCGAGCTGAGCCGCGCCGCGACGCTGGGGACGGCTCCCCCGTGGCCGGTGTGGGTGCACGCGGCCTACCTGCTGGCGTGTGCCGCAGCGGGGACGGCATGGGCGGTTTCTGCCTTCCGTAAGCGACTTCAGGATTAGGGGTCATGGTTTCTGCGATGTTGGTCGCCCGGATCTCCCCCTCCCGGGTGGGCGCGGTGGTCAACCGCAATCTGGGGGCGTTGCGTTCGGGTCCGTCATACTGGCTGGTTCTGGTTTCGGGTTTCTTCGAGCCGGTGCTCTACCTCCTGTCGATCGGTGTCGGGGTGGGGAAGCTCGTCGGGGACCTGACGTTGCCGGGCGGGCGGGTGGTGGACTACGCCGTGTTCGTCGCCCCGGCGATGCTGGCGGTCTCGGCGATGTCGGGAGCGTTGTCGGAGACGACGTTCAACTTCTTCTTCAAGATGAAGTACGCCAAGACCTTCGACGCGATCCTGGCGACGCCGGTCAAGCCGTTCGAGATCGCGCTGGGTGAGCTGTCGTGGGCGATGGCGCGTAGTTCCCTTTACACGGGGGCGTTCCTGGTGGTGATGGTGGCGCTCGGCCTGACGAGCCCGGGGTGGGCGCTGGCCGCCTTCCCGGCGACGCTGCTGGTGGGGCTGGCCTTCGGTGGGGTCGGGATGGCGATCAGCACCCTGATGCGGGGCTGGCAGGATTTCGACATGATGACCACGGGGCAGTTCGCGCTGTTCCTGCTCTCCGGGACGTTCTCTCCCGTGCAGGATTACCCGCCGGTGATGGAGATCCTGGTGGCGCTGACCCCGCTGTATCACGCGGTGGAGCTGGTGCGGGGGTTGGCGATCGGTGAGCTGAGCTGGGGCCTGCTGGGGAATGCGGCCTATCTGCTGGTCATGATGGCCGCCGGGCTGGCGTTCGCCGCGCGGCGCATCCAGCGGACGCTGTGCCCGTAGCGATCGTCTCCGGGTCCGGTCACCTCCGTGGCCGGGCCCGGCGCCGGCGAGGCTCGGACGGCGAGGCTCAGACGAGCGTGAAGGGGGCCGCGGAGATCACCGAGGTGACCGGCAGCGGTTCGTAGATGTGCGGGAAGGCCTGCGGCGAGTCGGCGGGGACCTCCAGACGTACGTCCAGGCCGGCGGGGTCGATGGTCAGCAGCACGAGCGGGTCGGTGACGTCGCGGTAGAAACGCTCTACGACCCCGCGCAGCTGGTCATGGTCGGCGCAGGCGTGGATGAAGCCCTCCTGTTCGAGGGTGCGGCCGAGGGTGGAGACGCGATACTCCCCCTCCGCCCGGGCGGCCTCCCAGTCGGCGGCCAGGGCCAGGTGCAGGATGGTCATACGGTGAGGGCCTCCACGGCGCGGTCGACGTCGTCGACGGTGGTGGACGGACGGAAGGACGCGCGGACCTTTGCCGTCGGTACGGCTGGCGCGCCGGTCGCCCGGGACGCGTCGCGGATCGTCGAAGGCGGAACGCGGGTCGGGCCGTGGCCGGCGGTGTCGAGCCGGCCGGGTTGGGGCTCCCACAGCGTCCGCGCCTGCGAAAGATCCATGACCGTAACCTTACGGCGTGCCGGTCGGCGGTGGCGCCCCATGTCGCGCGGGTTCCCGCCGTCCGCCACGATCAGGGAGTCAGCGACGGGCTCGCCACTCCCGCTGCAAGATCGCGTAGATCACTTCGTCGGTCCACTCGCCCTTGACCATCTCGTTTTCCACCAGATGAGCCTCGCGGCGCATCCCCAGGCGCTCCAGCACCCGGGCCGAGGCGTCATTGCGGCCGTCCAGACGGCCGGTGATCCGGTGCAGGTCCAGGCCGTTGAAGCCCAGCTCCAGCAAGACCTCACCTACTTCGGTGGCATAGCCCTTGCCGTGGTGGCCGGGGTGGAAGATGTAGCCGATCTCTCCGCTGCGGTGCAGGCTGCTGTGCCACAGCAGCACCCCGTCGCCGATCAGCTCGCCAGTGGCGGCCAGCTCCACCGCCAAGCCCAGTGCCTGCCCCTCTTCCCGCAACGTCGATTGACTGATCTTCTTTTCCAGCGCCTGCCTGGCCTGCTCGATGTCGCGAGGCTCCCAGTACAGGTAGCGGGCCACCTCGGGCAGTGAGTGGATGGCGTGCAGGGCCTGCGCATCGTCGGGGGTGAAGGGGCGCAGGATCAGACGGTCGGTGCGAATGGGATACGAGGGCGTGAGCATCGGGTCAGCCTAAGACAGCCCGAAGACGGCGGGCCACGCGTTTTCCCGGGCCTGCCGGAGCGTGTTCGGTCCCGTGTGATCTGCCCCGATGCGTGACCCGCTCCATCACAGGTCGCGTGTCTCGGCCGGTGGTTCTTCCCGCGGGTAATGAACGGATCGAAGCGAGATAAAAACCCCGCCAGGCCACGCGAAAAGCGTTTTCTGGCATGGGTGACGGGCAGACGGGATGCACCACCACATCCCGTGGCGATCGTCAGCCGTGATCGCCTTCGACCGATCGATCACACTCCGGTCGTGTTCCCGTTCCATCACATGGGTGAAAGGGCCGTTTCGTCGCGCCGGAATCGATTCCGGCATCCGGCGGCCAGACCCGTCAAATGGAGTGCGGAACGCCGGTGTCGCGGTCGCCGATCGGGCGGCGGCTAACTCATCCACCGGCGAGGAGGACACCGTGTGCGAAGCCATTGCGACGATCCCGCTCATGATCGTTCGCCGGGGCGGGGTCCGTGCGGCCGGACCACGGCGATGAAAGCCGTGCCCGCGCGCAGGCGGACGGCATCCGCTGAGCTCACCATAGGGATGGAGGAGGAGTTCATCCTCATCGATCCCCGCAGCGGGCAGGGGCTTCCCCTCGCCGAGGAGATACTGCGGCGCATCGATGGGCCGATCGCCGACCGAGTGGTGCCGGAGCTGGCGAAATTTCAGATCGAGACCAACAGCACCGTCCACACCGATCTGCGTCACCTGGCCCACGACCTGCTGCGGTTGCGCGAGGCCGTGGCCGTCGCGGCCACCGACGCCGGACTGGGGCTGGCCGCCTGCGGCGTCTGCCTGACCGGTGTCGGCACGCCGCCGTTGACCTCCTGCCCTCGCTACCTGGCCATGCATCGGCACTTCCGGGCGCTGCTGGACGGCCAGGGAGTGTGCGGCTGCCATGTCCACATCGGCATCGCCGATCGCGAGGAGGCGATCCAGGTCAGCAATCACGTGCGGCCCTGGCTTCCGCTGTTGCAGTCTCTGACCTGCAACTCCCCCATCTGCGATGGAAGGGACACCGGATACGCCAGCTGGCGGGCGATCCTGTGGGCCCGCTGGCCCAGCGCCGGCCCGCCGCCCTTCTTCTCCTCGGCCGCGCATTACGACGCCCTGGTCGAGGCCCTGCAGACCAGCGGGATCATCCTGGACCGCGGCATGGTCTACTGGCTGATCCGCCTGTCCGGTCACCTGCCGACTCTGGAGTTTCGCACCGCCGACACCTGCGCCACGGTGGAGGAGGCCACGGTGCTGGCCGGGCTGATCCGGGCCCTGGCCGCCACCGCCTTGGCGGATGTGCGCGAAGGCGTCCCCGCGCCCCAGGTCGATCAGACGCTGCTGTGCGCCGCTTACTGGAGGGCGGCGCGCGACGGCATGGAAGGCGACTGCTTCGACCCGCTGTCCGGGCGCCGGATGCCGGCCTGGGAGCTGGCCGGACGGCTGTTGAGGCACGTGCGCCGCGCTCTGGAAGACAGCGGCGACCTGGCCCTGGTGAGCGCCGGGCTGAGCCGTCTACACCAGCGCGGCACCGGGGCCGCGCGCCAGCGCGCCGCCTATCACCGCCGCCGTCAACTGTCCGACGTGGCTCAACTGCTCATCGGCCAGACCCGGGAAGCCGTCCCCGACTTCTTCCACGGTCACCGTGCCCCGCTGCGGCTGGTGCCCGCCCGCCGCCTTCCCGATCGATGACGCGGTCGCACGCCCGATGACCGGCGGCACCCGTCCCGTCCTCCCCCGGGGGGCCGGTCGGGGTTCGCCTCCGATCGAAGACGGCGTGCCGGCATTCGCTCGGGGCATGAGCGCCCGACATTCATTTCCTTGACTGCGGTAATCGTTCATGGCAGCCTGACGTCCGCCTTTCCGGGTCGCGGGAATTTCGCGGGCGGCATTCCCGCGGCCCGGCGGGGCTGTTTCGGGGGCAATGGGCCGAAATTTCGCGGGCGGTAAAACTCCTAGGGGTGCGAATGAGGAAAGTAGTCCTGAAAATGGACGTCTCTCTCGACGGGTTCGTCGGAGCGCCGGGTGGAGAGGTGGACTGGATCTTTCGTGACTTCGACGACGAGCTGAGGGCCTGGATCGTCGAGGTGCTGTGGCAGGCGGGCACGCACATCATGGGACGGGTCACCTATCACGACATGGCGGCCTATTGGCCATCTTCGACAGAGGAGTTCGCTCCCCCGATGAACGAGCTGCCCAAAGTGGTCTTCTCCACGACCCTCAAGGAGGCCGCCTGGAACGATTCGCGGGTGGCCGACGGCGACCTCGCCGAGGAGATCTCCCGGCTGAGGCGACAGCCCGGCAACGACATCCTGGCGCACGGAGGCGCGCAGTTCGCACAGTCGCTGTCGAAGCTCGGTCTCATCGACGAATACCGGCTGATCGTCCACCCGGTCGCGCTGGGAAGCGGGCTGCCGCTGTTCGCCCAGGCGATCGACCTGAAACTCGTCGGCTCCCGGACGTTCGGTTCCGGAGCCGTCGCGCTGACCTACGAACGCGCCTGACCCTCCGCCGTCTCGGGCTCACCCGAGCCGGCGATCGACAGGACCCGGGCGAGCAGGGCGTGCCCCTCCCGGGTCGAGCGCGGGCGCTGCTCCACCAGCCGTTCCAGCCACCAGCCGTTCAACAGCACCGTGACCAGGCGCACGTCGGCCGGAGCCAGGCCGTACCCGGCCGATTGCAGCGCGCCGGTGAGGATCTCGTCGCAGCCGTCGGTCCAGGCGCGTGCCACCCGCTGCAGCGCGGGGTCACGACCGGCCTGCAAGTACAGCTCCCACAGGCCGAGCTGGCGCGGACGGTCGGCCTCCACCGCGCCCAGCAGCGCGCCGAGCGGATCGGGACCGCCGGCCGCCTCGCGCAGCGCCGCCAGTTCCCCGTCCACCAGCAGCGCGAAGGCCTCGGCCACGAGTTCCTCACGCGAGGTGAAGTAGTAGGTCGTGGCGGCCAGCGGAAGCCGGGCGCGCCGGGCGACCGACCGGTGGGTGACCGCGACGAAGCCGCCCTCGTGCAGCAGCTCCACCGCGGCCGCCAGCAGCGCTTCGCGGCGCAGCCTCCCCCGCTCCTGGGCCGGAGACCGTCCCGGCCGCCGGGCGCTTTCCGCGGTGGCATCCGCGGCGCTGTCCGCGGCGCTGTCCGGGACGCTGTTCGAGGCAGTGGTCGAGGCAGTGCCCGAAGCGGTGCCCGAAGCGGTGCTCAATGAGTGCCACCCGCGAGGTTGAGCACCAGCACCCCGCCGATGATGAGCACGATGCCGGCGACCTTGGCCAGGGTGAGCGTCTCGCCGAGGAACAGCACGCCGATCGCGGCGATCGCGGCGGTGCCCGCCCCGGCCCATACGGCGTAGGCCGTCCCCATCTCCATCTGCAGCTTCAGAGCCTGGGCCAGCAGGATGAACGCCGCGCCGTAGCCGGCCACGACGGCAAGAGCCCAGCCCTTGTGGGCGAAGCCGTCACTGAGTTTCAACGCGGTGGTCGCCACCACCTCGGCGAGGATCGCCCCTGCCAGAACCAGCCACGCCATGACACGCCCTCCAAAAACCGGTACGGACGTACCAGTTTACCGGGTGAGGCGTTCCAGCATTCGCGGGTGGTCGGCCAGCGCGGTGGCGAGCGTGTCGGTCACCAGCGGTCCGTAGGCGTCACGATCCACGCTCGACCAGTCGATGGGACCGTACGGCGGCTGCGGGTCGTACTCGATCATCAGCTGGACGGTCCGGGCCGCCTGCTCTCCCGCCAGCCGCCCGACCAACCGCAGCGCCATGTCGATGCCCGCCGACACCCCCGCCGCGGTGATGAACGGGCCGTCTTCCACGACGCGCTCACTGACCGGGTCGGCGCCGAGCCTCCCCAGCAGTTGCAAGGTCGCCCAGTGGGTGGTGGCGCGGCGGCCCTCCAGCAGGCCGGCGGCGCCCAGCAGCAGCGAGCCGGTGCACACCGAACCGATGACCTGGGCGCCGGCGGCGGCGGTGCGGATGCGCTCCAGCAGGCGCTCGTCGGTCATCACGAGGTACGTCGGCTCGGTACCGCCCGGCACGATCACCGCATACGGTTCGGCGACCTGGTCGAAGGTGTGGCTGGCGACCAACTGCAGCGGGGTGTCGGTGTCGAACGCCCCGAGGGTCTCGGCGGCCACCACCACTCGGTAGTCGGGGTTGAACGCGGCGAACACCGACATCACCTGGAGCGGGCCGACCAGGTCCAGCGGGGTGATCCCGGGATAGAGCACGAACGCGATGGTCTTCATATCTCTCCTTCGAGCTTTCGAGCTTTCGAGCTTTCGAACCTTCGGGTTTGAGTCTTCAGGTCTTCGACCCCGGGCCTTCGGGCCCCGAGCTCTCGGAACCGGGGTGGCGAGCCCTCGGTCGCGCTGCTCTCACCGTCGCCTAGACGGCGCGCGTGCGCCAAGCAGCCCACCCAGGCATGTCCGATTTCCTGCCCTCCCTGTCTTCCGGACAGGGAGGGCCGGCCTTCTCCCGGCGAGTAGGGTCGGTGCCGTGGACGCGCGCCTGTTCGTGATCGTTTCCTACCCCGACGCCGAACTGCTGGACATCTCCTGCGTCTCCGGCGCCCTGAACGCGGCCAACCAGCTGCGGGCCGGCCCGCCGTACCGGATCCGGCTGGCCAGCGCGGCCGGCCGGGACGTCACCTGCCGCTCCGGGCTGGTGTTGCGCGGACAGGAGAGGCTGGAGCGGCTCAGGGGTCCACTGGACACGCTGCTGGTCGCCGGCGGCCACGGCTACGAGGCGGCCTCCGCCGACCCCCGTCTGGTGGGTCACGTGCGGCGGCTGGCCCTGGAAAGCCGCCGGGTGGCGTCGGTGTGCACCGGGGCCGGCGTGCTGGCCGCGACCGGATTGCTGGACGGCCGCCGCGTCACCACCCACTGGGCCTACGCCGAGACGATCGCCGAGCGGTATCCGAAGGTGACGGTGGACCCGGCGCCGATCTACATCCGCGACGGGCGCTTTTGCACCGCGGCCGGGGTGACCAGCGCGCTGGACATGACGCTGGCGCTGATCGAGGACGACCACGGCGCGGAGTTGGCCCGGCAGGTGGCGCGCGGGCTGGTGACCTACCTGCAGCGGCCCGGCGACCAGCGGCAGATGAGCATGTTCGTGGCCGGGCCTGCGCCCGAGCACGATCTGGTGCGCGCCCTGACCGGCTACGTCTGCGGCAACCTGGACGCCGACCTGTCGGCGGCGGCGCTGGCGCGGCGGGCAGGGGTCAGCGACCGTCACCTGGCCCGGCTGTTCGCCGAGCATCTGGGCCAGAGCCCCGCGCGCTTCGTGCGCGGTGCGCGGGCCGAGGCCGCGGCGCAACTGCTCGCCTCGACCTCCCTGCCGGTGGCGGTGGTGGCCCGCCGCTGCGGCTTCGGCTCGGCCGAGACGCTACGGCAGGCCTTCACCGACCGCTACGGCGTGCCGCCCGCCCGTTACCGCCAGAGCGCCGGTGCGGGCCGCTGACGTCCGGACGCGTCGTGTTCGACGACGCGTCCTCGTCCCGAATCGAGTGCTACCGGTTTGAATCGACCCGGCATTCGCGCAAGCGGTTCGAGGACGCTCTGGAGCACAGTCGGGAAGACGAATCACTGGCCGGCATAGCCGAAGACGACGCAGCCGGAGGACGGCGGCGCCTCGCCGCGAAGGGGCTCAAGCTCAACGTTGAGAGGTCAAACTAGCTGAATCGTAAATTCTCCGGGGCTCTGGAGGGGATGTGCCGGCCCTTAACACCACCTTGCCGGGGCGCCGCCCTCCGCATAGATAAATTAGGTCGAAAATGGATTATCAAGGATTACCCGGTGGTTTCAGGGCCGGGCGTGTACTCGGACGCCGACTCCTACCAAGGATCTTGCCTATCTCGCACCGGCGAGGCTGTGAAACCGTGACTCTTAGGCGACCTTTCTCTTGCACCGAAGACCATAGGCGCCGCTTAAGATGAAGGCTCGGATTTCCTTACCCTGGGAGGTGTCGGCAGACGGCAACGGATTTCGTCATCGTCATCAATGCAGGACAGGGGCTTGGCGATGAGTCCAGGGGCTGGCGAGGATGGAACCCGGCGTTCGGTGCGTGGGGTCGACAAAAGAATATGACTTCGACCTTCTCGACGTGAATGCGAGCGAAGGCGCCGTGCCTGACCCGCTGATTCATTCTCGGTTCCGTGGCCGGGTTCCCGGCGGTGGTCGCCGAAAATTCAACAGATATTCCCCTGAACTGCTCTGATGTGAGAGCGTCGCGGAGCAGGTGTGCCGGTTGGTGGACGCGACGCGCCGGACCGAGGATGTCACTGCCCTTGCCCGGGCGTTCCACATCGACTCTGGTCGGCGATATCCGTTGAATTTTCGGCGACTATCACCGGGTCCCCATTCAGACAGCAGTCCGGATCGTAGTCCTAGGTATCTGGTGAGGACTGTTCTTAAACAACCGAACCATCTGCTGTTTCGGAGGCAGTCATGAGAAACAAGGCCGTACTCGCATGCGCGCTGACCGCGTTCGCATCCATCGCCTTTTCTGCCGAGCAGTCTACGGAACCCGCCGCGATATCCGCAGGTATGCGAACCGACATGCGCCCGGCTTCATGGCCTCTGCCGGCTTCACCTCCTCCCCCGAAGACTCCAGAACCTTCGGAGAGGGAACACGAGGATACACACTCGCCGACCATGCCAACTCCGACCATAACAGACTCAATAATAACGGACTCACCCATAACGGACCCGCCCACAATAGAGCCACCTATAAAGGAAAAGCCCTACGTACCCCCGCCCAGAGATACGGAGCAACAGGAAGCTCCTGCCAGGCCACGGCCGATCACATCTCATCCGCGAGATTCCGAGCCGTTCGGCCCCGCGTGCTCCGCTCTGTCCAACACCGGCGATGGCCGCTTCGCCGCTATGGCCAAAGAGCCCTTGGTAACCGCCATCTCCAGCAATCCCAACCTGATGAGCATGGTGTCGGCCATTTCGAGGGCTCAGATGGCCGACAGACTGGACATGGCCAGAGATGTCACTCTGTTCGCGCCCGTGAACGACGCGTTCAAAAAGATCCCAGCAGGCCAGCTAAACCAGGACTTCGCCGATCGAGACAAACTGACCGGGATCGTCTCCTACCACGTCGCGCTGGGACGCCGTTCTCCGTCCGACCTCTCCGACGCCGTGCTCCCCACGGTCCAGGGCGACAAACTCACGGTCAAGGGCTCGGGTGACACCTACACGGTGAACGAGGCCAAGGTGCTGTGCGGAAACATCCAGACCGCCAACGCCACGGTCTACTTCATCGACACCGTCCTGGAACCGAAGTAGTCACAAGGCATGCCTCTGACGGCTAAGGCGTCCTCCTGATAGGAAATAAACTCAGGGTTCCCGAGCGCCTCCTCGGCGAGTTCCCCGATCTGCCCGACGGCGAGGGCGCGGTGCAGGAGGAAGGCGTGTAGACCGGGGTGGACCTGCCAGTAGGCGCGCCCCGCCTGGCGTACTCGCGCGCAGGTCCGCGCCCTTAAGGATCTTTGGCGTACGGGGAGCGAGGTCGCCCAGGTGGGCGTTGACCGATCTACTTCGCATCGCGCTCGGCTGGGCTGGTCAGCACCGCCGTACGAAGGAGGCCAGATCGGCGAGCAACCGGTCGGCCCCGTCGTGGTGCCCGAGCTCGGACAGTACGCCGTGGAAGAGGTCGTCGTAGTGGTGTTCCTCGGTCGGGACGCCGTCCTGCCGCAGGCGCGCGGCGTAGCGGCGGCCGTCGTCGCGCAGTGGGTCGTGCTCGACGGTGATCACGGTCGCGGGCGCGAGTCCCGCCAGCGAGGGTGCATGCAGCGGCGAGAGGTAGGGGTCGTCGGGCGAAGCGCCGGTGCACAGCTGGGTATCGTAGAAGGCGCGCAGCGTCGCGGTGCTGAGCAGCGGAGTGACGGGGCGCTCCCGTAGGGACGGTGAGCCCTGCAGAGCGTCGAGGCTGGGGTGGATCAGTAACTGCCCGGCTAGTAGCGGCCAGCGCTGGTTCCTGGTGTGCAGGGCCACGGCCGCGGCCAGGTTCCCGCCCGCGCCCTCTCCGCCGACCAGGATCCGCGCGGGATCGGCGCCGAGCTCGGCCGCGTGGTCGATGACCCATTCCAGGACCGCCACCGCGTCGTGGAAGCCTGCGGGGTGGGGATGCTCGGGCACGGTCCGGTACGCCACCGCCAGTACCAGCAGATCAGCCATGGCGGACAGCTGGCGGCACAGGAGGCCGGCCTGATCGATGCCGCCGGACATGTACCCGCTGGCGGGAAAGTACACGAGCAGCGCTGTGCCTGCTCTGGGCCGGTGAAGGCGCGCGTGCAGGAACCCGGCCGCGCCACGCAACCGCATGTCGGCGAAAGAGACCATGCAGCAGAGGTCGGCATCAGGTCGGTGGTGAAGAGAAAGGCCGAGCACGCATCACCGTCGTGCGTCCGCCGCATCAACAGAACCTGAGCGCAGAGAACCCGAGCGGATGAAGGAGCCCACCTGCTCGATGGCGTCGGCCGCTTCCGGGAGGAAGGACCAGTACAGGTGGAAGATGTGGGACGAGGCCGGGTAGAGCTGGAGCTTGGCGTCGACGCCGTGGCTCTGGGCGCGGGCGACCAGGCGCTGAGCGCCGCAGGTCAATGGGTCGCCAACTCCTGCCTGAACAAGAATTGGCGGCAGGCCGGTCAGGTCTGCGGCCATCGGGTTGAGCGCGGGGTCGTCGCCCGGGTGCCTGTTGAGATAGGCCTCGATGAACCGGCGGAGCTGCGCGAACGGCAGATCGGTGGATGACTCGGCGTCCGGTTCCGCCGCGAACGGCGCCTCGGTGTCCGGGGTTGAGGAACCTGCGGACAGTACTTATCGCTGAGATTGATCTTGATGGCGATGTGGTCTTGATCGTTCCTGCTTAGGGCCTGGACTTCTGGCGTATTTGCGTCTGTTACCTGGAGATAAGTGGCGGGGTTTACGGTCTTGGCCCATGCCTGCGGAGTTCTTGTCTGATGAGCAGCGGACCGCGTACGGGAGCTTCGAGGAGTTGCCGTCGTTGTCGGATCTGGAGAAGTTCTTCTTCCTGGATGCGTTCGATCGGAACGTGATCGCTCAGTCGCGTCAGGATGCGCATCGTCTGGGGGTGGCGATCCAGATCGGGACGGTCCGTTACAAGGGGTTGTTCCTGACCGATCCCCTCGCCGTGCCGTGGCCGGTGGTCGACTACTTGGCCGAGCAGCTGGGGATCGCGGATCCGTCGCAGGTGAAGCGGTTCGGTATTCTCGATCCGATCGACGACACCTACCACCGGAAGCTGAACAAGCAGCTCACCGTGCAGGAATCCCGCCACCGCCTCGCCCGGAAGATCTGCCACGGAGGAGGCGGCCAGATCCGCCAGCCCTACCGCGAAGGCCAGGAGGACCGGCTCGCCGCGCTCGGCCTGGTCGTCAACGCTGTCGCGCTGTGGAACAGCCGCTATCTATCTGCCGCCGTCGACCAGCTCCGCGCCCAGGGCGTGCCCATCAAGGACGAGGATGTCGCCCGACTCAGCCCTCTGGGCCACGCCCACATCAACTTCCTGGGCCGCTACGCCATCACCGCCTCCGCCCCGCCCGAGGGCCTCCGCGCCCTCGGGCAGATCCCCGACCTTCCCGACGGTGAGGGCGCAGTGGAGGAGGGAGGCGTGTAGCCCTCCGGCTTTGCGGCGCGGGCGGCTTTGGTCCTGCCCGGAACCGGCTACCTGACCCTGACATCGCATCCGGTGAAATTGCCGCCGGTTCTTGGAGCGGTACGGCGAGCCGGGCTTGCTGTCACATGTGGTGACGCCGGCATCTGAGCGGACAGCTCTGGGCTGATGGCGGAACGAGGGCAACGACTCTCGCCTTGAGGCTGGCGCGCGTGGTCAGGTCGTAGCGGTCGAAGGAGTCGCCGTCGCTACCAGCGGAGCGCGCGGCAGGTGCTCGGTGCAGAAGCAGCTCTCCGACCAGACCAGCAGGGCGATCCCCAGATGGGGCACTCATATCTGCGAGCCGAGCCAGACGGTCAGATGCAGGTTGGCGAACTCGGCACCCGGATCGCCAGCCAGGAGTGCACCATCCAGTTGATCTCGAGGCCGGAGTAGGCCTCGCTCCGGCCGCCCGGTCCCTCCGGATCGTTGCCGTAGTGGTCGCGGGCCAGCTCGAACCTCGCGTCGATCTTCGAGCGTTCCTTCATGTCGTTGCCTCCGACTCTCGTTCCCGATAGAGAAACAGCGTTTCTAGAGTTCGGATCTCGCGACAGTAGAGGAAATGTCTAGGGACACCCCTGACTGCCTATCCCGTGATCGTCCGGTGGCAGGAGGGGGATGTCGGCTCGATAGAGGCTGAGGAGCAATCCGTAGGCCTCGGTTCCGCGCTCTGGGGTCTCGCGTTGTTCGTGGTCGAAGGTTTCGAGCCGTTCGGCCAGTGCGCGGGCCTCGTCAGGGGCGAGCCAGAGATGATACAGCACAGTGTGGCCGGGGTCGCCGGGACGGACGGGCGCCATCTCCGCCAGGGCCGCGTCGTAGAGGAACCTGGCCCCGGTCTCTTCATCCAGCCGGAATCCCCTGTTGATCAGTTCGAAGCGCTGTTCGGTGCCGCCCCGCACCCGCCGGGTGCTCGCGAGCCGGACGAGCCCGGCCTCGCGCAGGATACGGACGTGATAGCCGACCGTCCCCTTAGTGGACCCCAGCGCCGCCGTCAGTTCGCCCAAGGTGGCGGGACGCTGGCGCAGCAAGTTCACCATGCTGTGGCGGATCGGGTGCCCGAGCGCCTTGTGCTGCGCGGATGAGCGCAGTGCGAGGAGCGGCTCATCTGTCATGACGTAAGTGTCTACGATATTCGAGGCTTTTGACAAATCGCCCACGCCGTTGGCAAACTGCCCGGCATCAAAGCGTCAAATAATCTAGATACTTGGACCTTCATGCCTCTGTCAACGGCATTCATCGCAACCGAGCGCCCCGAGCGCTACGTCAAACAGCTGATCTCCCACATGGGCCACAAGGCCGACGCCAAGCACACTGGCGTCGGTAGAGGAACGATCGCCTTCCGCTCCGGCACCTGCTCGCTGGTCTCCTCCGCGCAAAAGCTCATCCTGATCGCCGCCGCCGCCGACCTTGACTCGCTGAACGGCGTGCAGGACGTCATCGCCCGACACCTCCTGCGCTTCGCCACCCAGGAGGAGCTCCACCTCACTTGGAGCGATCCAAAACCCGGCGATGCCGTCGAGATCGTCGCTCCGGTCGTCGACGACTACCTGCGGGCGCACTGCACCCCGCCCGGCGAGCTGCTGGACAAGCTGGCGGAGACCACGCGGGAAGCCACGGGGCGCGCCGCCGGAATGCAGGTCGCGGCCGACGAGGGGGCGCTGCTGCAGATGCTGGTCCGCCTCTCGGGCGCACGCCGGGCCATCGAGGTCGGCGTGTTCACCGGGTACTCGTCGTTGTGCATCGCTCGGGCGCTGCCCGCCGACGGCTACCTGCTCGCCTGTGACGTGAGCAGCGAATGGACCGCCATCGCCAGACCGTACTGGGAGCGCGCCGGCGTCGACGACCGCATCGACCTCAAGATCGGCCCGGCCCTGGACACGCTCCGGGCGCTGCCCGAGGAGCCGGCCTTCGACTTCGCCTTCATCGACGCCGACAAGGGCAACTACCCCGGCTATTACCAGGAGATCGTGCCGAGGCTCGTGCCCGGCGGGCTGCTCGTGCTCGACAACGTGTTACTGGGTGGCAGGGTGCTCGACCCGGCCTTCCAGGGCGACGACCATCGGGCGATGCGGCGTGTGAACGAGACTCTGGCCCATGACGAGCGGCTGGACGTGGTCATGCTGCCCGTCCGCGACGGCGTCACCCTGGCCAGGAAGCGCTAACCCGATTTCAGAACGAAGCATTCCGTTCTGCCGGGCTTTTCCCTGTTGGCAACCTCTAAGAGGAGTTCTCATGTACCTGGTTACCGGTGCCACCGCCCACTTCGGGCGTCAGGCCGTCGAAGCACTGCACACCGCGGGCCACCCGGTCCGGGCATTGACCCGCAACCCGGAGCGGGCCGGTCTGCCGCAGGGCGTCGAGCTGGCCCAGGCCGACCTCACCAAGCCGGAAACCCTTCCCGCTGCCCTCGAAGGCGTGCGGGCGATCCTGCTGGTCCTGCAGTACGGCATGGACCCGGCGCCGCTCCTGACCGCAGCCCGCGAGGCCGGGGTCGGGCGGATCGTCTTCCTGTCCTCGGGCGCGGTGGTGGACGGCGTCGACGTCCAGCCGGACGTGATCGCCCAGTATCACCATGACGTGGAGCGGGCCGTGCGCGAGTCCGGCCTGGAGTGGACGATCCTGCGGCTGCTCTTCCCTGCGATCAACTCGCTGACCTTCGCCATGCAGTTGGCCGGCGGCCACGTGATCCGCGCGCCGTACATCAAGGCGTCCTTCAGTGCGATCCACGAGCTGGACGTCGCGGACGTGGCGGTCGCGACGCTGACCGCCGGCGGCCACGCCGGCCAGACCTACACCCTGACCGGGCCCGAGTCGCTCACGCAGGACGACCAGGTCCGCATCCTCGGCGAGGCGCTCAGCCGCCCGCTCACCACCGAGGATCTCGACCCGGAGCCAGTGCTCCAGCAGATGAGCGCCTTCATGGACCCCGCCTTCCTGGGTGCGCTGTTCGGCCTCATGGCGGCCACCGTCGGCAAGCCCGCCGAGGTCAACGACACCGTCGAGCGCATCACCGGCCACCGCCCCCGCACGTATGCGCAGTGGGCCGCCGACCATGCCGACGACTTCTAACCAAAGGACCTCCCCTCTCATGCGTCTCACCAAGACTCTCGCCGCGCTGGCCACCGCTGCGGCGCTCATCGCTCCCGCCGTCCCGGCCCACGCCGGTACGACGGGTCCCCGCTGGTCGGGCGCCTGGTCGGCAGCCGTTCAGCAGCCCTCGCCCGGTGGGCTGCCCGGCTCGTCCAACTGGTCGCAGGCGGGCTTCCAGCGGCAGTCGGTGCGTCAGGTGGTCCGGGTCACCGGAGCCGGAGTCGCCGTCCGCATCAAGATCTCCAACCTGTACGGCACGGCGCCCCTCACGGTGAGTGGAGCGACGGTGGCCAAGGCGGCTGCCGAGGCCGCGATCCGCCCGGCGACCCTGCGCCCCGTGACCTTCTCCCTGCGCACCTCCACGGTGGTCCCGGCAGGCCGGGAACTGCTCAGCGACCCGATCCCGCTGCCCGTCCAGGCGCTGGACCGCCTCGCCGTCACCCTTTACTTCAAAGGGGCGACAGGACCTGCCACCTTCCACGACATCTCCTCGGCCACCAGCTACCGCGCGTCCGGCGACCACCGGTTCGACCCGCGCGCCACGGCCTTCACCGACACCTCGCAGTCCTGGTACTTCCTCAGCGGGGTGGACGTCCTGAACCCCGCCACCCGCGGCACGGTGGTGACCTTCGGCGACTCGGTCACCGACGGCACCGGTTCCACCCCGGACGCCGACAACCGCTACCCCGACCAGCTCGCCGAGCGGCTCATCGCGGCCGGCAAGCCGCTGACCGTGCTCAACAGCGGCATCTCCGGCAACCGGATCCTCACCGATGACCCGCTCTTCGGCGAGCGCGCCCTGGCCCGCTTCCAGCGGGACGTGCTCGACAAGCCAGGAGTGCGGACGGTGATCGTGATGGAAGGCATCAACGACATCACCTACCCCGCCCCGCCGGTCACCGCCCAGCAGATCATCGCGGGCCACCGCGAGCTGATCCGGCTCGCCCACGCCCGAGGGATCCGAGCCGTGGGCGGAACGATCATGCCGTTCAAGGGCAACCCCTGGCTCTACCCCGACGGGACCGCCGAGCCGTTCGCGCTGGAGCAGATCCGCGATCAGGTCAACGCCTGGATCCGGACCAGCGGGGAGTACGACGCGGTGGCCGACTTCGAACGAGCTCTGCTCTCGCCGACCGACCCGGATCGGCTGCGGCCCGAGTTCAACGTCCGTGACGGTCAGGAGGGGGACTGGCTCCACCCCAACGACGCGGGCCTGAACGCCATGGCCGAGGCGATCGATCTGAACGCCCTGTAGGACAACGTCTTTCCCGACCGGGCCGCCAATCGGCTGCCTGGCCGGGAACGCGGCCGAACCGAAGACCACGGCCCGCGCTCATTCTGGCCGCGTCATCATCCACCTCCAGGTGTCGAGAGGCCAGAGGTCCCGAAGGTCCGCGCCTCCAGCCAGACGATCCGCGCCTACCGCGGCGAAGGGCGGCAGCGTGCGCACCGTGCTGCTTGACGACCGCGGCTACGTCGCCCTGCTCAAGCTCTACCTGGCCCGGCTGGTGCGGGTGGTCGAACGAGGGCTGATCTTCCCGTACGCGATGGTCATGTTCGCCTTCGGCCTGAAGATCACCGGAGCCCCGGCGGCGCGATCACGCACGGATGGCAGAGCGTCGTCTTCTGGATCGCGTACGCGCCACTGGCCGCCTTGGGGCCGCTGCTCGGCATCCTGACCGTGCACTGGCCTCAACAGGCAATCCGCCATGGAGACCGGCCCGGTCAGCGACGAAGCCGACCCGGTGTCCAGCAGAGTGGAGTCGAAGGGTGGGCTCGCTCGCCCTCAGGAGCCGAGTGCGTGCCCTGTCGTCACGTCGATATGGTCGGGAATCTCCGCGTGGCGGTCGCCGACCGTCGGTGTCCCGGTGGGCTCGAACATGAGGATCGCGGCGCCGGTGGGGGCGTACGGCCTGTGCTCCACGCCCCGGGGGACGGTGAATACCGCACCCTGGGGAAGCCGGACCGTACGCTCCCCGTCGGGCTCGCGCAAGGAGATGTGCAACTCCCCGTCGAGCACCAGGAAGAACTCGTCGGTGTCGTCGTGGACATGCCAAATGTGCTCGCCCTCGACCTTGGCGACGCGTACGTCGTAGTCGTTGACGCGCGTGACGATGCGGGGGCTCCACAGGGCGTCGAAGGAGGCCAAGGACTTGCTGAGGGCGAGGGGTTCGTTGCTCATGAGTGAATCCTTGCCCATTGGACATGGTCGGCGTGAGTGCTAGAAATAGCACATGGCGCAAGAATCCTCGCACATCGTTCATGCGGCGTACCCGCACCGGGTCGTCGTGATCGTGGACGAGAACTCCAACCCCTTCGAGCTCGGCTGCGCAACCGAGATCTTCGGCCTGCGCCGGCCCGAGATCGGGCGCGATCTCTACGACTTCCATCTCTGTTCACCCGAACCGCGCACGCTGATGCGGGACGGGTTCTTCACGCTCACGGGAGTCGCCGACCTGGAGGCGGCCGACTCGGCGGACACGTTGATCGTCCCCAACCGTCCCGACGTCGAGGTGCCCCGTCGCCCCGCCGTACTCGATGCCATACGGCGGGCGCACGCGCGCGGCACCCGCCTGGTCGGCTTCTGCAGCGGCGCCTTCACCCTGGCCGAGGCCGGGGTCCTCGACGGGCGCCGGGCCACCGCACACTGGCAGTGGGCGGATTCCTTCCGGGCCCGTTTCCCTTCCGTGCGGCTCGAAACAGACGTGTTGTTCGTGGACGACGGTGACATCCTCACGGCCGCGGGGAGCGCGGCCGCGCTGGACCTCGGCCTGTACATCGTCCGCCGCGACCACGGCGCCGAGGTCGCCAACTCCGTAAGCCGACGGCTCGTCTTCGCCGCGCACCGTGACGGTGGGCAGCGGCAGTTCGTGGAGCGGCCCGTGCCCGATGTGCCGGACGAGTCCCTGGCGCCCATCCTGGCCTGGGCCCAGGAGCGGCTGGACGCACCGCTCACGGTGTCCGGCCTCGCGGCGCGCGCCTCGGTCAGTCCGGCAACCCTGCATCGCCGCTTCCAGACGCAGATGGGCACGACGCCGCTGGCGTGGCTCACAGGGGAGCGGCTTGCCCTGGCGTGCCGGCTGATCGAGCGGGGCGAGTCGCGCTTCGAGACGGTCGCACGGCGTAGCGGGCTGGGCACCGCCGCCAATTTGCGTGCGCTGATGCGTCGCGAGATCGGGCTCACTCCGCTGGCGTACCGGCGCCGGTTCGGCCCCGGGATGGTCCAGGGGGCGGCCTCGTCTTCCTAGCAGGCCTACGGTTTCCCAGCAGGCCTACGGTCGCGAGCCGCGATCAGCCGGCCGCCCGCTGGAGCTGGTGCGGCATGTTCCAGCCCTCGGCCAGCCTCGACGGGTGCACGTTCTGCCCGCCGCCGAAGAACTCGCAGAACTTCATGATGAGCGGATCCCACCCCAGCGGGTCCACGTAGTGCGTCCCCGGGATGATCAACTCCTCCTCGACATGGGCTCGCACCACCCTGACCTGGAATGCGGTCGCATTCGTATCCGGGCCGCCGAACGGATGCGCCTCATCCACCACGCACTCCAACTGGATGGGGCACTCCTTGACGCGCGGCGCTCGCACCAGCTCCGCCGACTGCTCGGTCAGCCTCGCCACCCCGAACTTATCCCGCTCATGCCGGTAGCCCTGCTGCACTCTGCGATCGGACACCACCGTTTTCGCGGTCAGGAGCGCGAGCCGGTCGACGGCGTCGACCATCGACGAGGACGCGAGATTCAGCACGCACTCGCGTTCGCGCAGCAGGTTCGCCGTGGTCTGACTGTTGTTGCCGAGACCCAGCATGCAGGAGTCGTCCAGCCACCAAGCGGAAGACATCGGCGCGAGGTTGGCGGAGCCGTCCTCGTTTCGCGAACCGATCAAGACCACCGGGGTCCCGAAGTAGAGCACTTTCAGCTCGGAGATCTTGTGCATGCTTCCTCGCCTTTTGTCCCTTGTGACGTTGAGATGGGACGACTCTCCCAGCTCCCCCGCGAAAACCGCTGGTGGGAATCGGACGTCGAGTTCCACTTCGATGGGACGAGCGCCACTCGCGCGCCGGCTTCGGTGAGACTTCGAGCCATCGGCATGCCTGCTCATGTCCGAGACGGAAGGCAGGGAGAGTACGGCATGCCGACTCCAGCGGGATCGCTGCCACCTTCGCCGAGGCCGGACAAGGCTCGCCGGAATCCGCTGTCGGGTAACTTGCCGAACCGCCGGGTTCAAGGCCGCCGGACAGCCGGAGATGAGCGGCGTCGACGCGGTTCCACTTGCGAGCGGTGTCGAAAACGTGTTCCACTGATCGGCATGCGATGGGACGCGCCTGCCCTGCTCGCCGGACCGCCCGAGGTCCGGCCGCGGATCGAGCGTACCGCGGTGACCCGCGTTCACGGCGCGCTGACCTGCTACGAGGTGCAGGCGCGCAGCGCGCTGGAGCGCACCGCCGAAGGCTGGGCCATCAGCCCCTACCGAGGGTGCGCCCAGGCCTGCCGCTACTGCGCGGTGCGGCGCGGCCACCGCTATCTGGGGCTGGGGCCGGGCGCCGACTTCGACTCGCGGATCGTGGTGCGCACCAACATCGTGCGGCGGCTGCGCGCCGAGCTGGCGGCCAAGTGGGACGGCGAGCCCATCATCGTGGGCATGGCAGGCGACTGCTACCAGGGCGCCGAAGACATCTACCGGCTGATGCCCGGCATCGTGGCCGCCCTGCGCGAGGCCGGGGCGCCGTTCACCGTGCACACCAAGAGCACACTGATCCTGCGCGACGCAGGACTGCTGGCCGGCGCCCCCGGCGCGGGCGCGGTGGTCTCCATCGCCTTCGTCGACGACCGGGTTCGCCGTACCGTGGAGCCCGGCGCGCCCAGCGCGCAAAAACGCCTGGAGTTGGTGGCCGAGCTCAACGAGCGTGGTGTGCCGTGCGGGGTGGCGATGGCGCCCATCCTGCCGCTGCTGACCGACTCCCCCGAGCAACTGGCCGCCACGGTGCGCCGTGCCGCCGACGCCGGGGCGGTGAGCCTCACCCCGCACGTGCTGCGTCTGCCTCCCGGCGCCCGGGAGTGGTACCTGGCGTGGATCGGCGACCACCACCCTGCACTGGCCGCCCGCTACGGCGAGCTGTACGGCAAGGGCCCCGACGCCGATCCCGCCTACGTGCGCCGCATCACCGGCCAGGTCCTGCAGCTGGCCGCCCGCTACGGCATGAGCCCGACCCGGCCCGAGCAGCCCCTGCCGCTGGCCCTGCCCGCCCACCGGCAGCTCACCCTGCTGTGAGCCGGTGGGCCGCCTTCGGCATCGGCAGGCCGGTCGCTCTGGGCTGCGCGGCGCAAACCCGTTTCGCGTGTCGCAGGCCGATTTCTGGACTGCGACACGCGAAGAAGACACTCGGACGTTTCGGTGCCGACCGGCCCCGGAGGATCATCCGGCGAGGGCGCTGCCCTTCTTCCACTGCTTGAACGGCATCTGCCAAAAGCCCCAGCCGTTGTTCCACTCCATCTCCCGGTTGGTGCCGGTGATGGTGATGACGTCACCGCGCTGGACCTGGTTGTAGAACCATCTGGCCTGGTCGGGCCGGGAGTTGACGCAGCCGTGGCTGACGTTCTGGCGACCCTGGGCCCACACGTTGTCCTTGGCGTGGACGTACTCGCCGCTGTTGGAGAAGCGCACCGCGTGGTTGATCATCACGTCGTAGTAGCCCGGGTCGCCCTTCTTGCGGCCGGGAGAGATCATCCGCTCGGGGTTGGACTTGCCCATCGTCAGGTGCACGCCGCTGGTGGTGGTGTACTCGCGGGTGCTGGCGTTGCCCGCGCTGATCAGCATGGTCTGCACGACCTTGCCGTCCCGCTTGACGATCATCTTGTGCTTGCGGGTGTCGACGGTGGCGATCTGGGCCGCACCGATCTGGATCTTCTTGGTGAAGTCCTCGACCCCGTACATGTCCTTGCCGCCCTGCACGCCGTTGAGGCGGGCGGTGAAGGTCACCTTCTGATGGGGCTGCCAGAATTTGGCGGTCCGGTAGATCACCGTCGTGTCGTTGATCCACCGCCACGCGCCCTGGGCCGGCTTCTCCGACTTCACCTCCAGCGCCTGCTCCACCGCGGCCTTCTGGCTGACCGGCTTGTTGAAGGTGACGATGATCGGCGCCCCCACGCCGACCTTCTCGCCCTTCAACGCCGGGGTCACATCGGCCACCGCCAGCTCGACCTTCGGCTTGAGCGTCTTGAACGAGCTGCTGGCGGTCGTGCCGCCCACCGCTCGCGCCGAAACGGTGTAGCTGCTGGAAGGCTTCAGCGGCGTCTTGGACACCCACTTGGTACGGCCGGCGTCGAAGGAGCCCGCCAGCGGCTTGCCGCCGCTTTCCACGGTGACCTGCTCGAGCGAGCCGTTGGCCGCGGTGACGACGACCTTCTTGTCCGGGCGCACGGTCGCGCTGCCCTGCGCCGGGCTGATCTTGATCACCGGCGCCGGGGCGTTCTCAGTGCCGGTGCCGGTGCCACCACCGTCGGCGGCGGGGGCCGTCGGGGCCGACCCGCCGGAGCAGGAGGTGGCCAGCACGGCCGCCGTCGCCACCGCCAGTCCTGCCAGCGGTGTTCTCATGCCACGACGCTCCACGTTTAGCACAACTTTCTCCCCCACTACAGCAAACTGCGTCTAAAAACCCTAATAGGAGATGAGTGTGGAGTACACCTGGTTCAGGAGAGTTGAGTCACATTTCGGTCACTTCATGGAGTCAAAAACATGCCAACCGGGAGTTGCGGGAGGGTGTCGCCGCCCGGTGTGAGGGGCGGCGCGGGCGCGGCGTCTCCACCTGGGCCGATGGCCGTCCCCGGCGAAAACCGGTGACCCCCGCCCGCCGAAGGCGTCACGGGACGGACAGGGGGCAGGGGCGCCTCGTCGCCGCCCCGAGCCGGTCGCGACCGGCCTGCCCGGCACCTGAGGGGAAAGCTAGGCTGGCGTGATCTCCTCGAGACGGAAGGCCCGGGTGATGACCGCAGTACGGCCCGCCGGCGATACCGACAGCGTCGGAGCCGCGCACTTCGACGACGCCCCGCAGGCGCCGAGCGAGGGGCTGTTGCGCGCCGTCACGGCCGAATCGGCCAGGACCGACGCGCTGCGGGCCGAGCGCCGGCGCACCGAGTTCCTGGTCGAGGCCGGCCGCCGGCTGTCGGCCTCGCTCAACATGCGCCGCTGTGCCCGTGCCACGGTCGAGCTCGCGGTCTCCTTCCTGGCCGACGCCGCCATGGTCGTGCTGCCCCCCACCGGGCGCCGCCAGGCGAGCTGGCTGCGCTCGGTCACCGGACGGCAGCCCCTGGAAGAGGGCACGGCCGGCATGGCCGCCACCGCGCAGGTGCCCGGCCTCACCGAGGCGCTGGCGGGTTTCCCGCCCGTGCCCAGCCGCTGGCTGGACCCCGGCCAGGTGCCCGAGTGGCTGCTGCCCGACGGCTTCGGCCGGGCCGGACACCTGCTCGTCACTCCGCTGCCCGGCAACGGGGTGCCGGCCGGGGCGCTGGTGCTCGCCCGTCGTCAGGGCGGTCCGGCCTTCGACGAGGAGGCCGAGATCCTGGTACGGGTGTTCGCCGCCCGCGCGGGCGCGGCGATCTCGGCCGCCGCCCTGTACCAGGAGCAGAGCGCCACCAACGCGATCCTGACCCGCGATCTGCTCCCGCCCGCCCTGCCCACGTTGCCCGGGCTGGAGTTGGCGGGCTCGCTGCGCGCCGCCCAGCAGGCCGCGCTGATCGGCGGCGACTTCTACGACGTCTACCTTCCCGGCCCCGGCGAGCCCGGCGAGCCGCTGGTCGTCCTGGGAGACGTCTGCGGCAAGGGCGCGCGCGCCGCCGTCCTGGCCGGGCAGGTCCGTCACAGCCTGCGCACGTTGCTGCTGCTGGAGGAGCGCCCCGAGCGGCTGGTGCCACTGCTCAACCGTTCACTGCTGGCCTCCCCCGCCCCCAACCCCTATGTCACCCTCGTGCTGAGCACACTGCGCGCGGGCCGGGACGGCTACCTGCGCATGGACCTGGCCGTCGCCGGGCATCCCCCACCGCTGATCCTGCGCCGGGACGGCACCGTGCAGGAGGCCGTCACCCGCGGCTCCCTGCTCGGCGCGCTACCGGAGATCGTCTTGACCGTGGTCACCGTCGAGCTGGCCCCCGGCGAGGTGTGCCTGCTCTACAGCGACGGCATCACCGAGGCGTTCGGCGGTCCCACCGGCCACGAGATGTACGGCGGGCAACGACTCAAGAACGCCCTGTCCACCTGCGTGGGCATGCCCGCCGCGGCGGTGGTGGAGCGGCTGGAGCAGATCAGCACCGAGTGGCTGGCCGGCGACACCCAGGACGACCGGGCCCTGCTCGCCGTACAGTCGAGGCCCGTCCGATGAGCACCGCCGGTCTCGTCACCACCGACCTGCGGGCCGCCGGCGAACACTACCTGGAGCACATCGGCCAGGCCGACGAGTTCGGCGCGGTCGATCTGGTGCTCGACCTGCTCCAGCAGGGCGTGGGCGCCGAAAGCCTGCTGCTGGACCTCATCGCGCCCGCCCAGCGACGCATCGGCGAGCTGTGGGCGGCCAACCAGTGGTCGGTCGCCCGCGAACACGGGGCGACGGCCGTCAGCGAGCGCGCCGTCGCCGCGATCGTCGCCCGGGTCCGGCCCGCGCCCGTCCTCGGCCGAATCACCGTCGCCTGCGCCGACGGCGAATACCACGCGCTGCCCACCCGGCTGCTGGCCGAGGTGCTGCGCCTGCGCGGTTGGCGGGTCGACTTTCTCGGCGCCAACGTGCCCGGCCCGCATCTGATCACCCACCTGCACCAGACCGGGCCCGACGCGGTCGCGCTGGGCTGCGCCCTGGCCATCCGCCTGCCCCGGGCGCACGCCACGATCACCGCCTGCCAGGCCGTCGGCGTGCCGGTCCTGGCCGGTGGATCCGGCTTCGGCGCCGACGGCCGCCTCGCCCGGCTGCTGGGCGCCGACGCCTGGGCCCCGACCGCCGACGCCGCCGCCGACCATCTGTCGAGCGGCGCGCTGCCCGCCTTCCCCGCCGCACCGCACGGGCCGGCCCACCTGTCGGATGAGGAGTACACCCATCTGACGCGCCGGCGTGGTGAGCTGCTCACCGGCGCGATGGCCGCTCTCACCGCCGCCTGGCCGCCGATGGCCGCCTACACCGCCCACCAGCTCGACTCCACCGCCGAGGACCTCGGCCACATCCTCGACTTCCTCACCGCGGCCGTCTACGTCGACGACGCCCAGGTGTTCACCGATTTCATCACCTGGACCGCCGGCGTGCTACGGGCACGCGGCGTGCCGGCAGGGGCGGTGAAGGTGGGATTGCGCGTTTTCTACGATGAGCTGCGAGACTTCCCCCGTGCCCGCCATCTGTTGGCTCAGGGGATCGAGGCGGCGCACGACGCCGATTTGGAGATCTGACGATAGATGCTCGACAAGACCCCGCTCCGTGCCGAGTTTCAGAGCACCGTCGCCGGCACCACCCTGCTGGTGCTCACCGGTGACCTGGACTACGACACGGCCGCTGAGCTCTTCACGCTGGCCGAGGAGCTGTTCTCCGAAGAGCTGCGGCACTTGGAGCTGGATCTGTCCGGGCTCGACTTCATCGACTCCTCCGGCGTGGCGGCCCTGATCAACCTCTACAACGCCACCCGTGACCACGACGCCACCATGCGGATCATCGCGCTGACCTCCTACCTGCGCCACCTGTTCAAGGTGACCGCCCTGGACCAGGTCTTCGATCTGCCGCCCGCCTCGTAGGGGGCGGCAGGCCGGTAGGTCGGCCGGGTCAGCGAACGGCCAGTCGAGGGTCTGCGGGTTTGCCTTCCCGGCGGTTTCGGCCGGTGAGGAGGGAGCGCAGGATCTCTCCTGCTCGGATCGCCGAGTTGGACAGCAACGAGGAAGAGAGCCCGTGGCTGTGTTCGGTGCCTCCCTGGAGGTAGATGCCGCAGCGCAGAGCCGGGTCGGTGCGGACTCGGTAGTCGCGGGTGAGCTGCAGGCGGCCCTGGTCGTCGGTGACGCACAAGCCCGCCAGGTCGCCGAGGATCGGGGTCAGGTCGGCGGGACGGTAGCCGGTGGCGAAGATCAGCGCGTCGCAGTGCAGGAACTCGGGCTCACCGGCGCCCGGCCCGTCCACCCGGGCTCGGACGCCGTCGGGAAGGCGCTGGACCTCGACGACCCGGGACATGTTCATGATGCGCAGTCGTCCTCGGCCGGAGACCCGCTCGGCGTAGACGCGGCGGTAGAGCTCGTCGATCAGGTCGATGTCGACGACGGCGTAGTTGGTGTTGCCGTGGTAGGCGAGCAGTGTCTGTTTGACGCTGTCGGGGGCGTCGTAGAAATGGTCGACCGCGCCGGGATCGAAGATCCGGTTGGCGAACGGGCTGTCGTCTGCGGGGCTGTAGCCGTACCGGGAGTGCACGGCGCAGATCTCGGCGTGGGGGTGGGTACGGTGCAGGTACTCCACCACCTCGGCGGCGCTCTGCCCGGCGCCCACCACGAGGAAGCGGTCGTGTCGCGTCCGGGAGAGGGTGCCCAGCCGAGACAGCAGGTCGTTGCTGTGCCAGACCCGCTCGGAGACGTGCACCCCCTCGGGCAGGTGGGGCTGCAGGCCGACCCCGAGGACGACGTTGCGGGTCCGCCCGAGGATCCGCCCGTCGGTGGCCACGACCTCGACCGCCGCGATGGTGCCGTCGCGGCCTACCAGCGGGCGCAGGGCGCGCACGGCGGTGCCGTAGTGCACGTCGTGCCGCACCTGGGCGGCGGCCCATTCCAGGTAGTCGTGAAACTCCAGCCGGGTGGGGAACATCGTCTTGTGGTTGATGAAGTCGACCAGCCGGCCGCGTTCGTGCAGATAGGGCAGGAAACCGAAGGCGCTGGTGGGGTTGCGCATGGTGGCCAGATCCTTGAGGAAGGAGACCTGCATGGTCGCGCCGTCCAGGAGCATCCCCCGGTGCCAGCCGAAGCGCGGCTGACGTTCGGCGAAAGCGGCTCGCACCGTCTCCTGCCCCGCGGTGTGGTTGTGCTCGTGGACGGCGATGGCCAAGGCCAGATTGGCAGGGCCGAAACCGACGCCTATCAGATCATGGTCGGCCACATCGGAGCTGGTCACAACATTCCTTTCATCAGATGGCGGGCGGCCGGGGGGACGTTCACGTCGTCCGGCCGGCGAAGCGGCGGACCAGAGCCTGCTTGTCGATCTTGCCGACCGCGGTGACCGGTAGATCCTGGACGGCTTCGATCCGGTCGGGCACCTTGAAGGCGGCCAGTCCGCGGCCCATCAGGTGCAGGCGCAGCTGCGGCAGGGTGGGCGGCTGGGACCAGGGCACCACGACCGCGCACAGCTGTTCGCCGTGACCGGTGTCGGGCAGGCCGATGGCGACCGCGCGGCGGACGGCGGGGTGGGTGAGCAGGTGGGCTTCGACCTCTTCGGCGGAGATGCTCTCGCCGCCTCTGTCGATGGTGTCCTTGACCCGGCCTTCGACGACGAGGTGTCCGCTGGGCAGCGCGCGGACCAGGTCGCCGGAGCGGTAGTAGCCGTCGGAGGTGAAGGCGGTGGCGTTGTGCCCGGCGGCCCGGTAGTAGCCGCGCAGCGTGTACGGCCCGCGCACCAGCAGCTCGCCGACCTCGCCGGGGGCGACGTCGCGGTCGTCGGCGTCCACGACGCGCAACTCGTCTTCGGCGCTGAGCGGACGGCCCTGGGTGTGCTCCACCAGGTCGGCGTCATCGTCGGCGCGGGTGTAGTTGAGCAGGCCTTCGGCCATGCCGAACACCTGCTGGACGGCGCAGCCCAGGGCGGCCGGGATGAGGCGGGCGGTCTCGGCCGGCAGTTTGGATCCGCCGGCCTGCAGGAGCTTGAGGGTGGTCAGATCCGCCGGGTCCCACTCTGCGGTCTCCAACCACAGGGGAACCAGCGGCGGGACCAGGGCGGTGATGGTGATCTGTTCGGCTTCGATCAGGGGAAAGGCGTCGGAGGGAGCCGGCGAGGGTGACAGGACGACCTTCCCGCCGACGCCCAGCGTGCCCAGGACACCGGGGCAGGCCAGCGTGAAGTTGTGCGCCACCGGCAGGCAGGCCAGGTAGGCCGAGCGTGCGTCCAGAGCGCAGATCTCCGCGCTGGCCCGGGCGTTGAAGCCGTAGTCCTGGTGGGTGCGCGGGATGAGTTTGGGCACGCCGGTGGTCCCGCCGGACACCAGCAGCAGGGCCAGGTCGGCGGGGTCGGGGTCGGGGTGCGGCACCGGGTCGGCGTCGATCCGTGCCAGCGCGGTGAACGGGCCGGGCTCGCCGGCCACCAGGACGTGGCGCAGGTCCGGAGCCTCGGCCAGGACGGCGGCGGCCAGGTCGCGGTAGTCGAATCCACCGCTCTGGTCGGGGATGACATAGGCGACGGCGCTCGACAGCCGGGCCAGGTGGCCGATCTCGGTGATCCGGTGGGCGGGCAGGGTGAGGACCGGCACCGCTCCCAGGCGTACCAGGGCGAAGAACAGGATCACGAACGCGCCGATGTTGGGCAGCTGGACCAGGACCCGGTCGCCGGGGCGGATGCCCAGCGCGGCCAGCCCGGCGGCCATCCGGTCGGCGCGCCGGTCGAGGTCGCGGTAGGTGAGGCGGTCCTCGCCTGCCACCAGCGCGGTGTTCTCGCCGTAGGCGCGGGTCCATTCGGTGAGCAGGGCTCCGAGCGTGCGGCCGTCCCAGATGCCCTGCTCGCGGTAGCGGGCGGCCAGGCCGGGGGGCCAGGGGGTCAGGCCGGAGGGCAGCGGGGAGGGAGCGGCTGAGGGCATCGAAGCTCCAGCGGAGTCGGGGTTTGGAGGGGGATTCGCGTCGGGCGCCATTGCGCGACACGATCTACAAGATTAGCTTAGGTGAGGCTAACCAAACTTTTTTTAGGTTAGCCTACCCAAATAATGATCTACCCCATGTTCGACCGGAGGTCTAGATGTCCCAGCGTCCTTTCACCCTCACCCCGATGGACCGGCGAAGGTTCCTTCGGGGAGGGGCGGTCCTCGGCGCGGGCCTCTTCCTCACCGCCTGCGGAGCGACCACCGTCGACGCCGCGCCTTCCGCGGCTCCCGCCGGCCCGGCGGCGGGCACAGCCGGCGCGGGAGGGTTCCCGCGCACGATCACCACCAAGCTCGGCCAGGTCACCATCCCCAAGCGGCCCGAGCGGATCGTCACCGTCGGTTTCCCCACCGGCACGGCCGACGCCGCGCTGGCATGCGGCGTCGTCCCGGTCGGCATGCCCAAGGCGGCAGGGCACCCCGGGGAGATCGAACCCTGGGTCTCCCGCAGGATGCAGGGGAGGACACCCACCCTGATCGAGGCCAACACCGTCGACGTCGAGCAGGTCCTCGCGCTCAAGCCCGACCTGATCCTGGCCGGGATGCACCGCACCATCCCCGACGACTTCGCCAAGCTGTCCCCGATCGCTCCCGTGATCAGCTACGAGAGCGAGGCGCCTTTCCAGGACACCTGGCAGCAGCAGACCACCTTGATCGGCAAGGCACTGGGCGCCGAGGACAGGGCGGCCGCTGCGATCAAGGAGGTCGAGGACCGATTCGCCGGGATCCGCGCCGATCACCCGGGCTGGCGGGGCAGGACGTTCACCTTCACCCAGGGCGCCACCCTGGCGCAGATCCCCACCGTGACCGATCCGAACGAGGCCTCGGCCCGGATGTTCGCCTCCCTCGGCTTCGAACTGTCGCCCAAGGTGCGGGAGCTGGGCGCCAAGCGTGAGGTGAGCGCCGAGCGGCTGGACCTCATCGACGCCGATCTGGTCATCGTCTTCTACCCCTCCCCCGGCGCGCGGAAGACCTTCGAGGACAACGCGGTCTTCTCCAAGATCCCGGCGGTCAGGGAGGGCCGCTACATCACGGTCGACACCTCGCTGGCCTTCCCGCTGATCGCCCCCGGCGTGCTGAACGTGGCCTGGGCCGTCGACCAGATCCTGCCCAAGATCGAAAAGGCGATGGCATGACGGCCCAGGACACCCCGACCAGGGACGAACGGCTCCGCGCACTGCTGCGCCGCAAGCTCGACCAGCGCGGCCTGGCCGCCCCCGGCGCCGACCGGGCCCGCATTCCGCGCCGCCCGGCCGGTGAACCGGCCCCGCTGTCCTACGCCCAACAGCGGATGTGGTTCATCCACCAGGTCGATCCGAGCGGCGCGGCGTTCAACGTGTGCATCATGCTGCGCCTGACCGGGGCGCTCGACCCCGACCTGCTGCGCGCCGCCTTCGGGCGGGTCGCAGACCGGCAGGAGGTGCTGCGCACCGTCTACCGGGCCGGCCCGGACGGCGCGCCGTACCAGCTCGTGCTGGACCGGCTCGCGCCCGAGTGGCACGAGCGAGACCTGAGCGGCCTGCCCGCCGCCGAACGCGAGCCGGCGCTGGCCGCACTGGCCCGCCAAGCCGGGCGTGACCCGTTCGACCTGGCCACCGGCAGTCCCCTGCGCCTGGTCCTGGTACGGCTGGCAGACGATCGGCACGCGCTGGTCATGGTGGTGCAGCACATCGCCTGGGACGGGATGACGTTCGGCGTGCTGTCGGCGGAGCTGAGCACCGCCTACCGCGACCTGACATCCGGCCGGCCGGATGGCCGGCCGGAGCTGCCGGTGCAGTACGCCGACTTCGCCGCCTGGCATCGTGACCGCTGGCAGCGCGACCCCGATCGCCGCCAGATCGAGGCCTGGCGGTCCAGACTCACCCCGCCGCCGGCCAGGATCGACCTGCCCACCGACTTCGAACGCACCGCCACGGTCAGCGGCGAGGGCGGCCGCCACACCCACCACCTGCCCGCCGACCTCACCGGCAAGCTCACCGCGTTGGCCGCCGGCGCCGGAGCGACGCCGTTCATGGCGCTGGTGGCGGGGCTGGCGGCGCTGCTGGGCCGCTACACCCAGTCCGAGGAGGTCACGATCGGCACCCCCACCCTCAACCGTGACCACACGGAGCTGACCCGGCTGATCGGCAACCTGGGCAACACGCTCGCCTTACGCGTCGACCTGACCGGCCGGCCCTCGTTCCGGAAACTGCTGGATCGGGTCCGGGAGGTCTGCGCCGAGGCCTACGCCAACCAGGACGTCCCCTTCGACCTGCTGCTGGACGAGCTCGGAGTGGAGCGGCGGCTGGATCGCGGGCCGCTGTTCGACGTCACGATCGTCTTCCTCACCCAGGGCATGACCGGCCCCGAACTGCCCGGCCTGGAGGTGACCTGGGAGACCTTCCACAACGGCACCGCCCAGCTCGACCTGTCCTTCGAGGCGTTCCTGCTCGGCACCCGCCTGTCGATCGAGGCGACCTACCGCCGCGCGCTGTTCGAAGAGGCCACCGTGGTCAAGCTGATGCGGCGCCTGGAGCAGATCCTGGCACGGGCCGTGGCCGACCCCGAGGTTCCGGTGGCCGAGCTGGACCTGCTGCTCGCCGAAGAACATCCACTGGTCCTGGACAGGTGGGCGCGCAGGCCACACCCCCGGCCGGTGCCGGCGGTCACCGTGACCGATCTGTTCGAACAGCAGGCGGCGGCCTCGGCCGGTCGACCGGCGCTGGCCACAGACGGCGCAGGCCTGTCGTTCGAGCATCTCAACGAGCGGGCCAACCGGCTGGCCCGGCTGCTGGCCGCCGAAGGGGCGGCGCCGGGCCGGCTGGTCGCACTGGCGCTGCCGCGCTCGCCGGAGACGATGGTGGCGATCCTGGCGGTGCTCAAGTCCGGCGCCGCCTACGTCCCGCTGGACACCGGATACCCGGCCGACCATCTGGCCCACGTCCTGGGCGACGCGCGCCCGGCGATCCTGCTGACCGCGAAAGGAGTCGAGCTGCCGGCACCGCCGGACGGGACACACCTGATCGACCTGGACTCACCCGAAGTGGCGGCCCGCCTGTCCGGCCTGCCGGGACACAACCTGGCCGTGCCGATCGAACCCGGCCACCCGGCGTATGTGATCTACACCTCGGGTTCGACCGGGCGGCCCAAGGGCGTCGTCGTCCCCCACCGGGGCCTGGTCAACCTGTTCCACAGCCACCGCGAGGATCTGTTCACGACCGCCCGCGAGCGCACCGGCCGAGACCGGCTGCGGGTCGGGCACGCCTGGTCCTTCTCCTTCGACGCCTCCTGGCAGCCCCAGCTGTGGCTGCTGGACGGGCACGAACTGCACGTCCTGAGCCAGGAAACCTACTCCGACCCGCGCGCCCTCGCCGCCGCCATCGCCGAGCGGAAGCTGGACTTCATCGAGCTCACGCCGTCACTGCTGGAGGAGACGCTGCGCTGGCTGGAGTTCGACCACGACGGGCGGCTGCCGGCGGTCCTCGGCTTCGGCGGCGAGGCGGTCTCCCCCGCGCTGTGGCGACGGCTGGCCGAACTGCCCGAGACGGCGGCCTTCAACCTGTACGGCCCGACCGAGGCCACCGTGGACTCGCTGATCGCCCGGGTGCTGCCCGGCCGCGGCCCGGCGGTCGGACGGCCGGTGCACGGCGCGACGGTGGCGCTCCTGGACGGCGCGGGCCATCCCGTACCGCCCGGCGTTCCCGGTGAGCTGTACGTCGGCGGTGACGGGCTGGCCGAGGGCTATCTGGGCCGTCCCGACCTGACCTCCGAACGTTTCGTCACCGGCCCGGGAGGCGAGCGCCTCTACCGCACGGGCGACCTGATGCGCTGGCGGGACGACGGCGAGCTGCAGTTCCTCGGCCGCGCCGACGACCAGGTCAAAATCCGCGGCTTCCGGGTGGAGCCGGCCGAGGTCGAAGCGGCGCTGCGCCGCGCGGCCGGTGACCGCCCGGTGGCGGTGACCGTCCGGGAGGAACGCCCCGGCCTGCGCCGGCTCATCGGTTACGTGGTCGACACCGACGGCACCTTGGATCCGGCGGCGGTCCGGCACGCGGTCGCCGCCGAGCTGCCCGACCACATGGTCCCCTCGGCCGTCGTGCCGCTGTCGGTGCTGCCGCTGCTGCCCAACGGCAAGCTGAACCGGGCCGCGCTACCCGTCCCGACGCCGGCCGCCGGCTCCGGCCGGGCACCGCGGACCCCGGCCGAGGAAGCGCTGTGCGCCGCCTTCGCCCAGGTTCTCGGCCTGGAGACGGTCGGAGCCGAAGACGACTTCTTCGAGCTGGGCGGCGACAGCCTGGCCTCCGTCCGGCTCGTGCGGGCCGCCCGCGAGCAGGGCGCCGAACTCGGCGTGCGTGACCTGTTCACGCACAAGACCCCGGCCGCGCTCGCCGCCGCCCTGACCTCCTCCTAGAACACCCCGGACTCCTAGAACACCCCGGAACCCCGTGGAACACAACCCTCCCCCGTCCCCTCCGCACCGCCAAGGAAGCAAAGGAGATCCTCACTCCATGCTGACGATCGACGACCTCCGGCAGATGGCCACCGAGCAACTCGGTCCGGGCGCCGACCCGCCGGACGACCACGACGATCTGATCGCCCTCGGACTGGACTCGATCCGGTTCATGCGAATCGCCGACCGCTGCCGGCGGGCCGGCTTCCCCGTCGGCTTCGGCGACCTGGCCCGTATCCCCACCCTGGCCCAGTGGTCACGCCTGATCGCCCCCTCACCCGAGCTCGAACCGGCCCCGACGCCGATACCGCCGGTGGACGCGGGCGGCCCGTTCCCGCTGGCCTCGATGCAGCACGCCTACTGGGTCGGCCGGGGCGGATCGGCCGAACTCGGCGCGGTCGCCGCCCACCTCTACACCGAGTTCGACGGCCACGGCGTCGACCCGGCCAGGCTCGGCGCGGCGGTCGCCGCGCTGGCCGACCGGCATCCGATGCTGCGCGCCCGCGTCACCGACGACGGCCGGCAAGTGATCGAGGCGTGGGCCCGGGGTCAGGAGCTGGAGGTCGTGGACCTGCGCGCGGCCACGCCGCAGGAGGTCGACCACCGCCTGGCGGAGCTGCGCGACCGGCTCTCCCACCAGCTCCTCGACGTGACCGCGGGCCACATGTTCGACATCAGAGTCACCCTGCTGCCCGGCGGCCGCACCCGGGTGCACGTGGACGTCGACATGCTCGCCGCCGACGCCCGCAGCTACCGGGTGCTGCTGGCCGACCTGGTCGGCCTGTACCGGGACCCGGCCGCACCGCTTCCCGAGATCGGCTGCACCTTCGCCGGCTACCAGGCCGCCCGTAGCGCACAGCGCCCGGCCGAGCGCGACGTCATCTGGTGGCGCGAACGGGTGCCGAACCTGCCCGGCGCGCCCGCCCTGCCCCTGCGCGCCGACCCCGAAGATCCCGACCGTGTCACCCGGCTGCACCACTGGCTCTCTCCGGCCGAACGCGACCGCCTCACCACCCTGGCGCGGGCCCGCGGCCTCACCCCGGCGGTCACCGTGGCCACCGTGTTCGCCGAAGTCGTCGGAGCCTGGAGCGGCGAGCCGCGCTTCCTGCTCAACGTGCCGCTGTTCGACCGCCGCCCTCTGCACCCGGACGTGGACGACCTGGTCGGCGACTTCACCAGCTCGATCATGCTGGAGGTGGACCTGACCGAGCGGCGCACCTTCGCCCAGCGAGCCGTCCAGATCCAGGAACGCATGCACGAGGCCGCGGCACACTCCTCCTACGCCGGTCTGGACGTCCTGCGTGATCTGGCCCGCGAGCAGGGCGCGCCGGTGCTGGCCCCCGTGGTGTTCACCAGCGCCCTGGACCTGGGCGAGCTGTTCGGTCCCGAGGTCGAGTCCTGCCTGGGCGAGCCGGTGTGGATCGTCTCCCAAGGGCCGCAGGTGCTGCTCGACGCGCAGATCACCGAGTTCCACGGTGGGCTGCTGGCCAACTGGGACGTGCGCACCGGGGCGTTTCCCGACGGCCTGCCCGACGAGATGTTCGCCGCCTTCCGCACGCTGCTGGCCAGGATCGGCGACGCCGCCGCCTGGGAGGAGCCGGTCGGGCCGCTGCTGCCCGCCGCCGCGTCGAAGGTCCGGGCCGAGGTCAACGACACCGGCGGCCGGCTGCCCGTCCTACCGCTGCATCGGCTCTTCTTCGACCAGGCCGCCCGTACTCCACAGGCGCCCGCCCTGCTCGGCGCCGGCGGCTCGGTCGGTTACGGCGAGCTGGCGGCACGGGCCCTGCGGGTGGCGGGAGCGCTGCGCGCGCACGGCGTAGGTGACGGAGACCCGGTCGCGATCAGCCTGCCCAAGGGCCCCGAACAGGTGGTGGCCGTCCTCGGCGTGCTCGCAGCCGGAGGCCACTACGTGCCGGTCGGCGTCGAGCAGCCGCGGGCCAGAGCCGAACGGATCATCACCCGGGCGGGGGCCGGCGTGGTGCTCGGCCGGAACCTGCCCTACCAGGAGGCGGTGAGCTGGCCGGAGCCGCTGGCCGAGCCGGCCGAGACCGCACCCGAGGCGGTCGCCTATGTGTTGTTCACCTCGGGCTCGACCGGCGAGCCGAAGGGTGTGGAAGTCTCCCACCTCGCCGCCGCCAACACCATCGCCGATCTCGTCGACAGATTCGCCCTCGGCCCGGCCGATCGGACGCTCGCGCTGTCGGCACTCGACTTCGATCTGTCGGTCTTCGACATCTTCGCGCCGCTGTCGACCGGCGGCGCCGTGGTCACCGTCGAGGAGGAGGCGCGCCGGGACGCCGCGTCCTGGGCACGGCAGGTGCGCACGCACCGGGTGAGCGTGCTCAACTGCGTGCCGAGCCTGCTCGACATGTTGCTGACGGCCGCCGAGCACGATCCGCTCGGCCCGAGCCTGCGCGCGGTCCTGCTCGGCGGTGACCGGGTCGGCGTCGACCTGCCGGTCCGGCTCGCCGCCCAGGTTCCCGGCTGCCGCTTCGCCGGTCTGGGCGGCACCACCGAGACCGCGATCCACTCCACCTTCCAAGAGGTCACCGCCGGTCGCGTCCCTGCCGGATGGGCCGGCGTCCCGTACGGCACGCCGCTGCGGAACGTGCGCTGCCGGGTGGTGGACGTCCAAGACCGCGACTGCCCCGACTGGGTGCCCGGCGAGCTGTGGATCGGCGGCGCGGGCGTGGCGGACGGCTACCGCGGCGATCCCGGGCGCACCGCCGACCGGTTCGTCTCCCTGGAGGGCGTGCGCTGGTATCGCACCGGCGACCGGGCCAGGTACTGGCCGGACGGCACGATCGAGTTTCTCGGCCGCGCCGACCACCAGGTGAAGATCCGCGGTTTCCGGATCGAGCTCGGCGAGATCGAGGCGGCCCTGCTCACCCACCCCGCCGTGCGCCAGGCCACCGCGCTGGTCCTGCGGACCGGCGCGCCACGGCTGCACGCCGTCGTGGCCGGCGAACTCGCCGAAGAGGAGCTCACCGCCTACCTGGCCGAACGGCTGCCCGCACACATGATCCCGGACCGGGTGGTCGTCGTCGATGCGCTGCCGCTGACCGGCAACGGCAAGGTCGACCACCGCGCGCTGACCGCCCTGGCCGCCGCCCGGGCACAGACGTCCCGGCGGAGCGAGCCGGTCACCGCGCTGCAACAGGTGATCGCCCTCGTCTGGTGCCGGGCGCTCGGGCTGGAGGAAGTGGGCATGGACGACGACTACTTCCTGCTCGGTGGCGACTCGGTGCTGGCCACCGTGATCGTCGGCAGGCTGCGGGACGCGCTGGACACCGACGCGGTCTCGGTTCACGACATCCTGCGACACCCGACGGTGGCGCGGCTGGCCGCCCGGATCGGCGACGACCGCACCGATCAGGTCGCCGAACTCTACCTGGAGATCGAGGCCATGACCGACGACGAGTTGGACGGCGCGTTCGACGACGAGGAGACGGGGACGAGCCGTGGCTGAGCTGGACCGGTCCTGGACCCGCAGCTGGCAGAACCACCCGAATCCTGCGGGACGGATCGTCTGCTTCGGCCCCGCCGGAGCCTCGGCCAACTTCTTCCGCGGCTGGAGCAGGCGCGTGCCCGCCGACCTGGAGGTCCTCGGCCTGGCCTACCCCGGCAGGGAACGCCGATTCGAAGAGGCGCCGATCGAGGACATGGCCACCCTGGCCGACGCCGTGGCCCGGGTCCTGGCCCCCCACATGACCGTCCCGACCGTCTTGTTCGGACACAGCATGGGCGCCTCCGTCGCCTTCGAGGTGGCCCGGCGGCTGGAGGAGCACGACCATGGCCCGCTGGGACTGGCCCTGTCGGGCCGCCAGAGCCCACGCCGGCAGCGCGAGCTGCCGTCCGGCGTTGCCGGATTCGACGACGAACAGATCATCGGGCACTTGCACGAGCTGGGCGGCACCCCACCGGAGATGCTGGTCGACCCCGACTTCCGCGACCTGGTCCTGCCCGCCTTCCGGACCGACTTCACACTGATCGGCACCTACCTGCCCGACCTCCAGCCGGTGCTGGACACCCCGGTGACCGTACTTCTGGGCAACCGCGACCGGGAGGTGTTCGAAGGCGACGCGGATCGCTGGCGCGAGACCACCCGCCGCTTCACCGGCCTGGCGGTCTTCCCCGGCGGCCACTTCTATCTGATCGAGAAAGAGGCCGAAGTGGTCGCGCACGTGGTGCGTTTCCTCAGCGCCCAGCGCACCCGCGCCCTGCCGTGGCCACCGGCGTGAGCGGTCCGGCCCGGCCGCTGGTGCTGGTGTGCGCGGCCGGGACACTGCTGCTGGTCGCCTCGCTGAGCATCAGCGTAGGCGCCCGGTCCATCCCGCTCGGCGAGGTGTGGGCGCTGCTGCTGCAGCCCGACGGTTCGGACGCCGCCGCCGTCGTGCACGACCTGCGGCTGCCGCGCACGCTGCTCGGCGTCCTGGCCGGAGCCGCCCTCGGGGTGGCCGGAGCGCTGATGCAGGCCCTCACCCGCAACCCGCTGGCCGACCCCGGCCTGCTCGGCGTCAACGCCGGAGCCGCGCTGGCGATGGTGATCGCCTTTCTCACCCTCGGGATCGACGGTGCGGGTGGACAGCTCTGGTTCGCCTTCGCCGGCGCGGCCCTGGCCGCGACCGCGGTGTACGCGATCGGCGGCGCCGCCCGTGGCGGCCCCACCCCGATCCGGATGGTGCTGGCCGGGGCGGCGGTGTCGGCCGCGCTGCTGGCCCTGGTACAGGGTGCCGTCCTGCTGAATCCGGTCGCGCTGGACCGGTTCCGCTTCTGGGCCGTCGGCGCGCTGGCGGGGCGGGAGTCCGGTGTGGTGTCCGCGGTCGCCATACCGATCCTGGCCGGGCTCGCACTGGCGCTCCCGCTCGGCCGGGTCCTCAATGTGATCGCGCTGGGCGAAGGGGTGAGTGCCGCGCTCGGCGCCGGCCTGGCCAGGGCCAGGATCGCCACCGTCGTCGCCGTCACCCTTCTGTGCGGTGCCGCGACGGCGGCCGCCGGGCCGATCGCCTTCCTCGGGCTGGCCGTGCCGCACCTGGCGCGCGCCCTGCTCGGCCCCGACCAGCGCTGGGTGCTGCCCGCGTCGATGCTGCTCGCTCCGACCCTGCTGTTGGCCGCCGACGTCGTGGGCCGGTTGGTGGACCGGCCGGCCGAGATCCAGGTCGCGGTCGTGTGCGCCTTCTTCGGCGCGCCCGTCCTGATCGCGGTGGCCCGCCGGCCCCGGGCCGTGGCCGCATGACCGCACCGGTCCCCGTGCCGCGTCCGCCCAGCCGGGTGGTGCGGCTGCCGGGCGGTCTGTCCGCGCGGGTGCGGTCGCGTGCGCTGGTGGTGGGAACGGTCCTCACGGTCGTGGTGACGGCGCTGGCCCTGACCGGGCTCCTGGTCGGCGGCATGGCGCTGAGCCCCGTCGAGGTCTGGGCCGCCCTGTCCGGCGGCGGGGAGCGGGCCACCGGCTATCTGGTCTGGTCGGTACGGCTGCCGCGGATGCTGGTGGCGACGCTGGCCGGCCTGGCGCTCGGCGCGGCCGGGGCGGTGTTCCAGAGCGTCGGCCGTAACCCCCTGGCCAGCCCCGACGTGATCGGCTTCACCGCGGGGGCCTCGGCCGGGGCCGTCCTGCAGATCCTGGTGTTCGACGCGGGGGCGTCGGCGGTGGCCGGCGGCGCCGTAGGGGGCGGCCTGATCACCGGGGTCGCGGTGTTCCTGCTGGCCTACCGGTCCGGCCTGCACGGCCGGCGCACGGTGGTCGTCGGCGTCGGACTGGCCGCGATGCTGACCGCGTTCACCTCCTACCTGCTGTCCCGGGCCGAGCAGACCGACCTGCGCGCGGCCGCCGAGTGGCTGACCGGGTCGCTGAACGGCCGAAGCTGGGAGCAGGTCGTGCCGGTCGCGGTGTTGACCGTCGTGCCGCTTGCCGCGCTGGTCCCGCTGCTGCCCGGGCTGCGGGCGCTGGAGCTGGGCGAAGACGGCGCCCGGGCGTTGGGAGTCCGGCCCGGCCTGACCCGCCTGCTGGCGATGCTCGCCGGTGTCGGGCTGACCGCGGGAGCGGTCGCCGCCGCCGGTCCCATCCCGTTCATCGCGCTGGCCGCGCCACAGCTCGCGGCCCGAATGAACGGGGGCGGGCCCACCGCGCCGTGGTCACCGGCGCTGTGCGGAGCGACGTTGCTGCTGGCCGCCGACGCCCTCACCCAGTGGCTGTTTCCCGGCGCCCGGCTGCCCGTCGGAGTGGTCACCGCTGCGGTCGGCGGCCTCTACCTGGCGACCCTGCTGCGCTGGGGGCGCGATGTCCGCTGATCTGCCCGCTGATCTGCCCCCTGACATGCCCGCCGGGATGCCCCGCGTGCCCGCCCGCCCAGCCGCAGGCGGGTGGGCACGTCCGCCCCGGTCAGTCCCGTCGGGTGGCCGAGCGCGGATGGTTCCAGTAACCCAGGGCGCTGACCTGGTCACGGGCCAGACCGCGTTCCTCCAGCAGGTGACGGCGCAGCGACTGGATGCTCAAAGACTCTCCCGCCGCCCAGATCTGCCCACGGCCCGCCGGCAGGACCAGCGCGCGAACCGCGTCCTCGACCGCGTTGGAGCGGCCGGGAGGGCGATCGCCGCGATACAGCCAGGTGACCTGAACGCCGGGAGCGGCCAGGGCGGGCCGCTCGGCCGCGTCCCGGACCTCCACCACGGCGAAGACCGGCTGCCCGGCCGGCCTGGTTTCGGCGATGGCGTCGATGGCGGGCAGCGCGGTCTCGTCGCCGGCCAGCAGCGTCCATTCGGCGGCCGGGTCGCTCACCCAGTGCACCCGCGTGCCGCCGTAGCCGATGCGGTCCCCGGGAACGGCGTCGCAGGCCCAGTGGGACGCCGGGCCGTGGTCACCGTGCAGGAAGAAGTCGATCGTGACCAGGCGGCGATCCGGATCGTAGGCGCGCACGGTGTAGTTGCGGGTGAGCTGGCGGCCGGCGTGGTCGGGAAAGCGCCATCGGCCGATTTCGGGCGGGACCGCCTCCGAGGCGCCCGGCGCCGGCCAGATCAAAGTGATGATCTCACCCGGCTCCTCCACCGGCAGTCCGGCCGGACCCTCCACGGTGAAGACGAAGCGTCGCATCAGCGGTGTCAGATCCTCGATCCGGCCGACCCGCAGCAGCCCGGCCGACAGCGGGAAGGCCCGCGAGCGTGCGGCGGGCGCCGGAGTGCCGTCCGGGCGGCGGGCGATCACCCGGGTGTTGTGCACGTTCGTCTGCCCGGCCTCGAACAGCGCGCGCAACGCCTCGTCGATGAACGCATCCGCGTCCTGGCCCAGGACGTCGGCCTGCGTCGAGAACGCGGTCGTCCGGGTGACCCGGCGCAGCGATCGGGGGTCCTTGGGGCCCGGCACGTCCACGTCCGGCTGGAGCAGCTCGATGTCCAGACCCTCGGCGCGCAGCAGCGCGCACACGACCTCTGCCGGGTGGTGGAACATGGCCAGCGGCGTCGCCGCCAGCCGTTGACGCCAGGCCGGCCGACCGACCACGCCCTCCAGGACCTCCCGCATCGGGAAGCCGTCCGCGGCGGGCTGGCCGAAGCTCCACTGCAGGACGAGCTGCCCGCCCGGGCGCAGCGCGCGGGCCATGGTCCGGACGGCGTGCTCGGGGTCGCTCAGCCAGTGCAGCATCCACGAGGAGTGGACCACGTCGAAGGATTCCCGCGGCAGGTCGAGCCGGTGCGCGTCCTGCACCTCGGCACTCACCTTCAGCCCGGCGCAGCGCGCCTGGGTGGCCGCCACCATGGACGGCGACGCGTCGCTGGCCGTGACGTCGAACTGGCGCTCGGCCATCGCGGCGGCGATCTCGCCGGTGCCGCATCCCACGTCGGCGAACCGTCCGCCGGCGTGCAGATGGGCGGCCGCGAGTGCGAGCGCCTCCATCGCCGACTGGGTCTGACCGGAGTTCTCCGCGACGTACGTCTCGGCCTTCCAGGTCGTGTCCTGCATCGCGACCCCTTCTTTAAGTTAGGTAACCCTAATTTATATTAGGATTGCCTAACCTAAACTACAAGATCGTCGAAGTGAGAGGAAGCAGATGCCCCAGCTCGCCTACCGAGAGCGGGAGGTCGCCTTCACCGCCGACCCCGTCGCCACTGCGGCCCACCTGGCCCGCAACTCCCCCGGCGCCCACCTGGTGTACGAGGGGCGTGGTGAGATGGCCTGGGCCGACGGCGACCACCTCACACTCAGCGTCACGGCAACGGGCACCACCATCAGCGGGCCGGGCGCGGTCCCTCCGTCGACGACCGCAGGGACCCCCCTGGAATCGCTGGCCGAAGCCTTACAGCGGATCCCCCTACGCGGCTGGCGCGCCTACGGCTGGGCCGTCTTCGAGCTCGGATACCACCTGCACGACCTGCACGACCTGCCCGCCGACCCCGGCGGAGAGGCCCTGGCCCACCTGTTCGTTCCCGCCCGCGAGATCAGGCTGCGCCCCGGCACGGCCCTGCTGCGCGCCCTGGACCCCGCCGACCTGGACCGCCTGGAACGCCTGATCGGCCAGGGCGCCGAGCAGTCCCGCCACGACCGCCTGACCCTGGACGTGGACGCCCACGACGGCCCGGCCTACCGGCGAGCCGTCACCACGGCCGTGGCCGAGATCGGCCTGCGCCGGCTCGACAAGGTCATCCTGTCGCGGGTCGTACCGGTACCGGACGAGATCGACCTGCCCGCCACCTACCTCGCCGGCCGTCGCGGCAACCAGCCGGCCCGTTCCTTCCTGCTGCGCCTGGGCGGCTGGGAGGCCGCCGGATTCAGCCCCGAGATCGTCGCCAGAATCGACGCCGACGGCGTCGTGCTGACCCAGCCGCTGGCCGGCACCCGCGCCCTCGACGGCCGGCGCGACCTGGACGACGCCCGCCGCCAGGAGCTCTACCGCGACGCCAAGGAGGTCTACGAGCACGCCATCTCCGTACGGCTGGCCGCCGAAGAACTGGCGCGCGTCTGCACACCCGACAGCGTTCAGGTCGACGACTTCATGTCGATCAAGGAACGTGGCAGCGTCCAGCACCTGGCCTCCCAGGTGTCCGGACGCCTGACGCCCGGCCGTACCGGCTGGCACGCCCTCGCCGCACTGTTCCCGGCGGTCACCGCCTCCGGTATCCCCAAAGCCCCCGCCTGCGACCTGATCCGCCGCACCGAGAGCGAGACCCGCGGCCTGTACAGCGGCGCGGTCCTGACCGCCGACGCCGACGGCACCATCGACGCGGCCCTCGTCCTGCGCAGCGTCTTCCGCCGCGACGGCCGCACCTGGCTACGCGCCGGCGCCGGCGTGGTCCAGCAGTCCACCCCCGACCGCGAATTCGAGGAAACCTGCGAGAAGCTACGCAGTGTGTCCCTCTTCCTCGTCCCCGCGACCGCGGTACCCGTGCGGGACACGGCCCGGCACACCCTCAACCCCGCCTGAGATCGCCTGTCCCGGGCCTGCGCCGGACGGTCGCCGAACCGCCCAGGCCGGGGATGAGCACCGCGGCGACGAGCAGGTGCATGCCGGCCAGCACCACCATGCTCGGGGTGCCGGCGGCGCTGCCGATCGGCCCGGCCAGCGACAGTACGAGGACGATGACCGCGATGATCGTCCAGGTTCGCCTCGGCCGGGCGGATCTCCGCTCCAGCGCCGCGAGCAGCGCCCAGCCGGCCAGCCCGGCGATCAGGCTCGCCGCCGCGACGGAGACGAGCCCGACGAGCTGGAGTTCGCCGCCGATCCGGACGGCCAGGTTCAATTCGGCCAGCGGGCCGGCCAGCGCCCAGAGAGCCAGTGCGGCGGCCATCGCCCCGGCGACGACCAGGGCACGTCGGCCGGCGGCCCGGGTGAGCATGGTTTTGTCGGACACGCAGATCCCCTCCTGGGTGATTGACGGTGCTTCACCGATCAGCAACATCGCCGCCGCGACGGGGACGCCGCCTCGGGCGCACGGCCGCGGCGAGTCCGACCGCCGGAGGAGCGGACTCCTCCTTTGGTCGGTGCCGGCCCCGCCGTACCCGGAGCTACCCTTGGCCCGTGAACGACCAGCCGAAGTGGGACGCGGAGCCGGATGCGGAGCCGGATGCCGAGTGCCGGCGCATCCCCCGGACCGCCACCCTCGTCGGCGCCGTCATCGGGCTGGGCGCCCTGGTCGCGCTGACGATCTGGGGCCGTCTCACCGCCCACCCGGCCGACGGGCTCCTGAAGCTCGACATCGTGGTCGGGATCTTGGGGTGCGCGCTGTCCCCCGTGCTGCTGTGGCGGCCGGTCGCCGGAGTGCTGGTGCTCACCGCGCTCGCGGCGCTGTCGCCGGCGGCCACCCCGCCGGCCACGCTGGGCACGCTGTACGTGGCGCAGCGGCGTCGCTTTCCCGTCGCCGTCGCCACGGCGGTGGCCGGAGTCGCCGCGCACGCGGCGCAGAGCCTGTGGCGGCCCAACGGCGGGATCTCCTTCGGCTGGTGGCTGGTCCTGATCACCCTCGGATACGGCGCGCTGATCGGCTGGGGAGCGCTGGTCCGGGCGCACCGCGCGCTCGTCGGCTCCCTGCGCGAACGCGCCCGCCGCGCCGAGGCCGAGCAGAGCCGCCGGGTGGCGGAGGCCAGGATGCTCGAACGCACCAAGATCGCACGGGAGATGCACGACGTGCTGGCTCACCGGCTGTCGCTGCTGGCCACCTACGCGGGCGCGCTGGAGTACCGCCCGGACTCCCCGCCCGAGCAACTCTCCCGCGCCGCCGGAGTGGTCCGCGCCGGAGTGCACCAGGCACTCGACGAACTGCGCGAAGTGGTCAGCCTGCTGCGCGACGAGGACCATGACTTCGACCACGGGCCCCAGCCCGTGCTGGCCGACCTTCCCCGGCTGGTGGAGGAGTCCCACGAGGCAGGGGCGCGGGTACGGCTGCGCGACGAGGTGATCGACCCGTCCGCACTGCCCGCGGCGGCCGGCCGTACCGCCTACCGGGTCGTTCAGGAGGCACTGACCAACGCGCGCAAGCACGCCGCCGGCCGGCCGGTCCAGGTCGTGCTGGAAGGCAGGCCCGGCACCCGGCTCGTGATCGACGTCCGCAACTCGCTGCCGGAAGGCGGAGCCGCCCGGCCGATCACACCGGGCAGCGGCACCGGGCTGATCGGGCTGACCGAGCGGGTGCACCTGGCGGGAGGGCGGCTCGATCACGAGGTGACCGCCGGGGAGTTCCGGCTGCGCGCCTGGTTACCATGGCCGGCGTGAACCCTCCGCTGCGCGTCCTCCTGGTCGACGACGACGCCCTCGTCCGCGCCGGGTTGTCGATGATGCTCGACGGGATCCACGGCATCTCCGTAGTGGCCGAGGCCGCCGACGGCGACGAGGTGCCCGCCGCCGCCGACGCCCATGCCCTCGATGTCGTCCTGATGGACCTGCGCATGCCCCGGGTGGACGGCATCACCGCCACCCGCAGGCTACGAAGCCGCCCCAACCCGCCCGAAGTCATCGTGCTGACCACCTTCGACACCGACGAGAACATCCTGTACGCGCTGCGCGCGGGCGCCAGCGGTTTCCTGCTCAAAGACACCCCGCCCGCGCAGATCGTCCAGGCGATCCGCCAGGTCGCCGCCGGAGAGCCGATCCTGTCACCGCGGATCACCCGCCGCCTGATGGACCGCGTGGCCACCCAGGCCGGCTCCTACCAGCGGGCCCGTGCCGCACTGGCCGTCCTCAGCCCGCGCGAGAACGAGGTGGTGCTCGCCATCGCCCAGGGTCACACCAACGCCGAGATCGGCGCCCGGCTCTTCATGGGCGTGACCACGGTCAAGAGCCACGTTTCCAACATCCTCGACAAACTCGGCCTCGACAACCGCACCCAGATCGCCCTGCTCGCCCACGACGCCGGCCTCGCCTGACGGAGGTCAAGCCAGAGAACCAGAGAAGGGGCATGACCGAATGTCCTGGTCGTATCGCTCCTCGAACTCGGCGACCCCGGTGGCGAGGTCGCCGCTGTATCAGCGCAAGGCTGCTACTGGTGCGCTGAGGCGAGGCGAAGTGCGAGGCCGACCAGAATCAGACCGGTGACCCCCTCGATTCCAGCTTTGACCCTGGGGCGCCGCAAGAGCCGGGCGAGGCGATCGATCACCAGGACATAGAAGCTGAACCATCCCAGGTAGAGGACCGCGAAAACCGCCGACAGAAGGAGGGCCTGGGCCCATGGGGCCGAAGCGTCAGCCGGGAGGAACTGCGGCAAGAACGTCACGAAGAACAACGCGATCTTGGGGTTGAGCGCATTGGACAACAGTCCTTGACGAAAATAGGCCAGCCGGCGCGTCGGCGCCTGAGCCGTGAAGACCGCGGTTTCGTCTTTCCTGGACCGGTAAGCGGAGCGCAGGGTCATCAGCCCAAGCCATAGCAGATATACCGCCCCAACGATCTTCAAGACCATGAACGCCATAGTCGAGGCGAGCAGCAGCGCCGACAGCCCGAAAGCGGCGGCTGTGGCGTGCACTGTCAGGCCCAGCACGCCGCCCAACATGGTCAGCAGGCCGCCGGCACGGCCACCTACCAACGCGCTGCGGGTGATGAGAGCCTGATCCGGCCCCGGGATCATGATGAGGACCAGGGCCGCAAGCACGAAGGTCACCATGACCTCTCCTCAGGCTCGACCGCTGATGCGCGGGGAGCCCCGTTGAGCGCGTGGGTGAAATCCATGGTGCTCACTCCTAAGATCGGCCACTGGGCTGACGCGGCCAAGGACATGGCGCGGCCGGCAACGGCCCGCGCTCACCCGCCGGAGCCACTAGCATGATGCAAGTAACCTAGAGGCTCTATTTGCATGATGCAAGTGAGTGGTGGATGGAGTCAGGTCGGGACACGGCCCGGCTCAGGTGCGCGTACCGTCTCTGACCAGCCGGCCGACCTCCGATCACAGCCGTCCCTGGACCGGCCGTCCTCAACCGCCGGGCCGGCTCATGCGTTCCCCCGTAATCCAGATCGCCCGGCCATCGGGCTTCAGGGCAGCAGCCGCTGGATCTCCTCGTAGGAGGGCACGTCGCCGGCCACGGGGGCGCCGTCGGCCACCGCCAGCGCGGTGTCGACGACCGCCTGCAGCGCGACCCGGAACAACAGGGAGCCGTAGCTGATCCGCCGCACACCCAGGTCCGCCAGCTTGGCGGGCGGCACTCCGGGCTGGATGAGCACGTTCAGCGGCACCCCGGCCGCGGCGACCAGCGTCCGCACATCCCGCTCCTCGGCCGCCCCCGGCACGAACACCCCATCGGCCCCCGCGGCGGCATAGGCCTCCACCCGCCGCGTGGCCGTGGCCAGGGCGTCGGGCGCGCCCAGCCAGAACGGGTCGGTGCGCGCGTTGACGAACAACTCCGGCACGCGGTGCTTGATCGCGGCGATCAACTCGACCTGCTCGGCCACCTCCGCCAGCCCCTGGCCCCGCCCGTCTTCGATGTTGACCCCCGCGACCCCCGCGGCGGCCAGCTCCGCGGCCAGCTCGGCCACCTGCTCGGGCGAGCCGCCGAAACCCCCCTCGATGTCGACCGTGACCGGGACGTCCAGCCCCGCGATCCCGCGTGCCAACGCCAGGGTCTCGGCCCGCGTGGCCTGCTCGGCATCCGGTTTGCCCGCGGCCGCCGCCACCCCCAGGCTGGTGGTCCCCACCGCCGCGAACCCGGCCGCCGCCAGCGCCGCCGCCGAGGCGTGGTCCCACGCGTTCGGCAGCAGCAGTGGCCGCTCTCCATGGTGCAGCGCCCTGAACCGTTCGAACATCACCGTCATCGTCCCTTCACCGCCTCGACCACTCCGGCCGCCAGGGCCAGCGCGACCTCCCGCCCCGGGCAGGGACGCGAACCCGCCCCGAAGGTCAGGTGCTCCTGGGCACGGCCGGGCCGGAACAGCTCGGGCTCGTCGAACACCTCCGGGTCCCGGTTGGCCGCCGCGACGTCCAGCAGCACGAGCGTACCGGGCTCGCCACTCGCGCCCCCTCCCGGCCGCGTCACGGTACGACGCAGGACCCGGACCGGCGGGTCATGGCGCAGCGTCTCGGCCAGCAGATCCTCCACCGGGCACGCGGCGGCGCCGGCCGCCAGCGCGTTGCGGATCAGCCCGGCCGTCGAGTCGCAGGCCTGGGCCAGTAGTCCGGCCACTACGGCCAGCCGCTCCGGCTCGGGATCGCCCAGCAGCCGCGCCAGCCGCGCCAGACCCGCGTCCGCCACCGCTGTCTCCCCCGTGTCCCCGGCTTTCCCCGCGCCCCCTGTATCTCCGGCGTTCCCGGCGTTCCCGATCTTCTCGGGGTTCCCGGCGGCAGAGGGTACGGGCAGGTAGGCCGCCGCGAAATCCGCGACCGCCCGCGCGGCCTGCGCGCCCTCCTGCGCCCGCACTCCGAGCGCGACGGCCAGCACCTCGACCGGGACCAGCTCGATCGGCACCGTCCCGCTCTCCCCGGCAGATGACGACGCCCGCCGAAACGCCTCGGCGCGCAGCGCCCGCGGGTCCAGGCCGGCGAGCACCTCCATCGCCGCGGCCCGGCGCCGAGTGTGCAGGGCGCCGTCGGCGAAGCGGCCGACCGCGCCGCGCAGCCAGGCCACGGTCAGCGCGAAGGGCGGACGGGGCGCGGGGACGACCGAAAGAGCCGGGTCGGACAGGAGCGCACGCACCTCGCCGTAGCGGCTGACGACCATCTGTCGTGAAGTCATGTCTCCTACGCTAGAGGTGCAATATTTCGGTACCTGCCGAAAGATCCCCAGCCCAGGATGGACAGATGACATCCACGACATCGATCCCGCTGGCCACCCTGGCCGGCCTGCTCGCCGACAGCACCCGGGCGCGCTTTTGCCTGGCACTGCTGGACGGGCGCGCCTGGACCGCCGGGGAGCTGGCCCGGCACGCCGGGGTCGCGGCCTCCACGGCCAGCGACCACCTGTCGCAGCTGGTGGAGGGGGGCCTGCTGGCCGAGGAGCGCCAGGGGCGCCATCGCTATCTGCGCCTCGCCGGACCGCATGTGGCCCAGCTCATCGAGGACCTGACGGCCCATGCCGAGGCCGCCGCCCAGCCGCCGACGCTGCGCGCGGCCAGCGTGGCCAAGGCGATGGCCGTCGCGCGGACCTGCTACGACCACCTGGCCGGCAGGCTCGGCGTGACCATCACCGACGCGCTCACCGCGCGAGGCCTGCTGCGGCAGGACGCCGGCTTCGCGCTCAGCGACGAAGGGCTGGCCTGGTTCGAGGCGGAGCTGCGGGTGCCACTGCCGCCGCCCAGCGGTAGGCGCCCCCTGGCCCGGCCCTGCCTGGACTGGACCGAACGCCGCCATCACCTGGCCGGCACCGCAGGAGCCGTGCTCTGCACGACCGCGCTGGAACGGGGATGGGTGAGCCGGATCGGCTCCGGGCGCGCGCTGCGCGTCACCGAGGCCGGCCGCGAGGCCATGGCCGGACTGGGGCTCGGCGACCCCACCCGGGTGAGGTGATGCCGCACGACCTGCCGGCAGGCCGCCTCAGCGCGAGCGCAGCCGGTGGGTGAGGCTGGTGTGGCGCCGTCCGGCGCCCCGGGTGCGCACCGCCTGCGCCAGCGCCCGGCGTGAGCCGACGATGACGACGAGCTTCTTGGCCCGGGTGATCGCGGTGTAGAGGAGGTTGCGCTGCAGCATCATCCACGCGCTGGTGGCCAGCGGGATGACCACCGCCGGATACTCGCTGCCCTGGGAGCGGTGGATGGACACCGCGTAGGCGTGGGCCAGCTCGTCGAGCTCGTCGAAGGCGTACTCGACGTTCTCGTCCTCGTCGGTCAGCACGGTCAGTTTGTGGTCGTCGGGCTTGATGTCGACCACCACGCCCACGGTTCCGTTGAACACTCCCGCCGCGCCCTTGTCGTAGTTGTTGCGCAGCTGGGTGACCTTGTCGCCGACCCGGAAGACCCGGCCGCCGTAGCGGCGCTCGGGCATGCCCTCCCGCGAGGGGGTCAGCACCTCCTGCAAGGAGGTGTTGAGATTGCCCGCCCCCGCCGCCCCCCGGTGCATCGGCGCCAGCACCTGCACGTCCCGGCGCGGGTTGAGGCCGAATTTGCGCGGGATCCGGTTGGCCACCACGTCCACGGTCAGCGCCGCGATCTCCTCCGGCTCCTCGCAGGGGAACAGGAAGAAGTCGGTCATACCCTCCAGCGCCGGAGACAGGCCGGTGTTGACCCGGTGGGCGTTGACGACGACACCCGACTCCTGCGCCTGGCGGAAGATGTGGGTCAGCCGCACCCGGGGGATCTCCTCCTCGGCGGCCAGCAGGTCGCGCAGCACCTCCCCCGCACCGACCGAGGGCAGCTGGTCCACATCCCCCACGAACAGCAGGTGGGTGCCCGGCGCGACGGCCTTGACCAGCTTGTTGGCCAGCAGCAGGTCCAGCATCGACGCCTCGTCGACCACCACCAGGTCTGCGTCCAGGGGATTGTCGCGGTCGAAGGTGGCGTCCCCGCCCGGGCGCAGCTGCAGCAACCGATGCACGGTGGTGGCCTCGTGGCCGGTCAGCTCCGCCAACCTCTTGGCGGCCCGGCCGGTGGGTGCGGCCAGGATCACCTTGGCCTTCTTGGCGCGCGCCAGGGTGACGATGGAGCGCACGGTGAAGCTCTTGCCGCAGCCGGGGCCGCCGGTCAGCACCGCGACCTTCTCGCACAGGGCCAGCTGTACGGCGTGGGCCTGCTCGGGGGCCAGCTCGGCGCCGGTCCGCTGCTGCAGCCACTGCAGGGCCACCTCCCAGTCCACCGACCCGAAGACGCCCAGCCGGTCGTGCTCGGAGGCCAGCAGCCCGCGCAGCGAGCCGGCCAGCGACAGCTCGGCACGGTGGAAGGGAACCAGATAGACCGCCGGTACGGTGCTGTCACCGGCGGGGACCTCCTCGCGGACCACGCCCTCCTCGGCGACCAGCTCGTCCAGGCATCGGACGGTCAGCTCGGCGGGAACCTCCAGGATCTTCACCGCGTCACCGACGAGGTTGGGCGCCGGCAGGTAGCAGTGGCCGTCGTCGGCGGCCTGGGAAAGGGTGTAGCGCAGACCCGCCTTGACCCGCTCGGGGCTGTCGTGCGGAATGCCGACGGCCTGGGCGATGGTGTCGGCGGTCTTGAAGCCGATGCCCCACACGTCGTCGGCCAGCCGGTACGGCTCGCTCTTGACGACCGTGATGGAGGCGTCGCCGTACTGCTTGAAGATCCGCACCGCGATGGAGGTGGACACGCCGACCCCCTGAAGGAAGATCATCACTTCCTTGATGACCTTCTGCTCCTCCCAGGCGACGCCGATCATCTTGGTCCGCTTGGGGCCCAGCCCCGGAACCTCGACCAGCCGTTCGGGAGCGGTCTCGATGATCTCCAGGGTGTCGACGCCGAAGTGGTCGACGATCCGCTCGGCCATCTTCGGCCCGATGCCCTTGATCAGTCCGGAACCCAGGTAGCGCTGGATGCCCTGGACGGTGGCGGGCAGCACGGTGGCATAGGACCACACCTCGAACTGCTTGCCGTACTTGGGATGGGAGGTCCACCGTCCGGTCAGCCGCAGCGACTCACCCGGCTGGGCGCCGAGCAGCGGCCCGACCACGGTGAGCAGGTCGCTGCCCGAGCGCTCCGTGGCCACCCTGGCGATGGTGTAGCCGGTCTCCTCGTTGGCATAGGTGATGCGCTCAAGTACTGCGCTCAAATTAGTAGCGACATCTTTGGAACCCGCGTCCGGGCTCCCCTCGGGCCTTCCCACACCGACGAGACTAGGGCAGACCTTCATCACCGCGACACCTTCCGCGAGCCGCTGAGCCAGCGATCTATCATCAATACGTGACCACTTCTCCCCTCTCCGGACCCAACCCGTCTCGCATCACGCAAGCAAAAGCGCTAGCGTCAGCTGGCCAGCTCTTGGCCCGAGCTCGCGCCGAACGCGACGCCCTCTCCCCTGCCGAAGCGGCCAGGCTCGCACACCGGCCGGGACGCACCTCCCTGACGGACTTGGAGGCTTTGATTCGCGCCCAGCGCGAGCGAGCACGGGCCATCAGGGCTGCCTCTGCAGCTTAAAGCTGGCTATTTGGCTTGCATTAGTTGCGCCGAGCCACCCCTGCAGGAACTGCCTCGCAGGGGTGGCGCCACAGTGACGCGCCTCAGCGCGTATCCAGTGTCAGCAGAACTTCGCATCACCTACCGCCGAACCGCCGGGTCCGGTCCCTCTGCTCTTGCACCGTCCGCTTCGCCTCCTGCTGCCGCTGCGGCGACGCCCGCTTCTTGCCCGAGGACACATGCTTCGCGTCGACCTGCCACGTCTCGGCTGAGCTGACCGGGTACCGGGTCGTCTCCGTCCACGATGGGCACTTCCTGCAGTAGCACCGCGCCGGAGCGCAATACCCCGTGGGCGGCTCAGCGTGACTCGCTACTTTCGCGGGCGTGTGCTCCGAGCAGCGCCACCCCGGCAAGTACAAACGAGCCACGATGGCGCCACACCGACTCCGCTCAGCGGCGACCCAGAACCTGCACGGCTTCATCACGTGAGCCTATGGCGCAAGCGAAATTGCTAGCGACTATGGCAGCCGTGTCCGCACCACTCGTGCTTGCAGCCAGAGCAACGCTCCGCTGCACACGGCACCGACAGCTCCTTCTCCGCAGGCGTTAATTCGTCGTGTACCAGCCTTTTGGTGATCATCCGGATCAGTCCTCTCCGAGGGTTGGGTTGGTTGGAACGATGGGTAAAGGAAGCAGACGCAAAGCCGCGAGAGTCGACGCGAGCAGGACCAGCCCGGCCACCTCGCCCCACGTGGCCAGCGTGAGCAGCCCCATGTGGAACAGCACCAGGACCGCCCCGACCGGACGGCCAATCAGCATCACGACCGCCGACACCACAACGACGACAACCGGCACCACCAGCTCGGTGCCCGGCGCGGGCCGACACACCACCGCTGTCACCAGCACAGTCGCCAGCCACAGCGACGGCACCACAGCCCACCGCGCCTCACGGATGGCCTGCCGAGCTGCGCGAGCCGAAACGGTCGTCATCTGCCCCCCTACGCGTTGATGAGGTAGAAGGTGTCGTTCTTCTGCCGGACGACTCCCTCCTTCGTGAGCGCCCGCGCGGCTGCGGGGATCTCGCCGAGCTTCACGCCGTTGAGCTGCTTCGTCACGGCCTGGCACAGCGCGCCGAGGTCTTTCGGCCCGCCGCGAAGCGTCCGCTCGACGGCCGCCTCCACGTCGGCCGACGTCCAGCCCACGTTCGTCGCGATCGGGCGTGGCGCCGCCGTCTCGACCTCACGGCCGCGGCGGTGCAGCTCCTGGTACTCCTCACGGAAGCCGAGCGTCATCTGATCGATCACGCCTACCGCTGGCCGTTGGGCGACCTCGTACAGGTCGTGGAACGTCAACGACCGCCACTTCGCGCCGGGCCGGGCGTCGATGCCCTTGATGTAGCCCAGCCCGTGAGTCTTGTCCTTGGTGCCCTGGAAGAACTCCGGCAGCTTCGACGGGTCGGCCTTGAGCCCGACCATGCCGTGATCCACCGACGAGCCGGTGCGGAACGCGGCGACGCTGCCGCCGGCCACGAGGTTCGACCGCAACGCGTTCGACGCCTTGGTGCCGCCGAACTCCTCCAGGCCCAAGTTCTGCAGGAACACGTCCACCGCGCCGCCCGGCTTGCGCCAGGTCTTCACGGCGTTCGCCAGGACATCGGTGGCGCGCTTGCCGTACTCGGGGTGCTTGAGCAGCATCGGCAACTCCTCGATCGCGAAGTACAGCAAGCTCATGTAGTTCAGGTCGGGGTCACCTGGGATGAGGAACGACTTGCCGGTGCGCTCGCGGCCCTTGTCGTCGCCCCACTTGGCGTGGGCGATGTAGTGCGCGCGGCGACCCATCACGTAGTCGTACGCCTGGATCTCCTCCCACACCGCGTCCACGCCCTCACGGGTGACGTGTGTGCGGTTGTTCCATTCGGGCTGCGAGCTGCCGTCCTGGTTGTCCAGCAGGATCACGCCCATGTGCTCCGTCTGGTGCGCCACGGCGATCTTCAACGCGCCGAACGCCGACTTGCCCGCGCCGGTCCCGCCAGCGTTGATGCCCATCTGCGCGCCGCCCGTGGTGGTCCAGAACGACCAGTGGACGGGCTTGACGTCGAAGAACGTGCCGACGCGGAACATGCCGGTCTCCCAGTCGATGACGGGTACCTCGTCCTCGAAGTAGCGCGGCTGCAGCAGGTTGTCGCCCCGGTCGATCACCGTCAGGCGTGCCCCGGAGTAGTCGCCGTCGCGGGCGTCCTCCACGGCGATCTGGTCGAGCGCCTTCTTCCGCGCCGACGCGATGACGCCCCTCTGCTGCATCAGCAGATTCGTCTGCGTCTTGCCCGGCACGCCGACGATGTCAGCGGCGAACCCGGCCGGGACCGGCTCGACCGCCTCCAATCGGGTTCCGGCGTAAACGGCGTGGTTCGACTCGACGGTCTCGGCCCACCAGCGCTGTATCTCCTCGGTCAGCGTCTCTTCCAACTGCACAAGCTTCTCCTCGGGTTGGTTGACCGGCTCCTGGGTGGGAGTCGGCGCGGGCTTGTCGGTGCGGTGCAGCTCGGCCCACCGCGCCCACCAGTACGGCACTGAGCAGGCCAGGCCCGGCAGCCACAGCAGCAGCGCGGGCCAGCCGTACGGGCCGGCCACGGTGGTGAGCAGTAGCCACGCCGTCCCGGCCGTCAGCGGGATCAGCGGGGCCTTCTCGCCGCGGCGGGTGGAGCGCACCACGACCACGGTGAAGACCCCGGCGGCCAGGACGACGGCGAGCTTCCAGCCCAGCCGAGACTGGTGGCAGGCCACGGCGGCGAGCTGGGCGGCGGCCAGCCACACCACCGGCCAGATGAACACGACCTTCGCCTGCTCGCGGTGCCTGGCGCGCCGCCAGACGCGGCGCGTGACACTCGGGGTCGGACGGGGGGCGGCGGTGTCGTCGCTGGTGGTGCGGCTGGCCACGAGGGGGCTCCTTCCGTGAGGGACGGTCGGGGGTTAGCTGGACGCGACGGCGGCCGCGCGGTCAGCGATCTGCTGGGCGACGCTCTGGGCCTGGGCGAGCAGGTCCTGCAGGGTGGCCGTGTCCCCGATCAGGTCGGAGTGGTCGGCCAGGACGTCGCTCATCGACCCAGCGAGCGACTGTGAGGCGGTGATCATGTCCTGGAGCTCGTTCGCCAGCTCGGCGTGAGCCTGGGCGTAGCTGGTAAGGCCGCTGGCCTCGGTCTGTGCCATGGGGGTGGTTCCTTCCGTTGTCGTGTCCGGCGTCGCGCCGGGATCGGGGTTGGCGCTGGGGGGTTGAGGGGCGGCCGGCGCCTGCGCGGGCTCGGCCGGGTCAGACGCTTGCGGTTCCGCTAGCGTCTCGGGTTTGGGCTGCTCCGCTGGTGCGGGAGCCGGGCCAGGGGCGGGCTTCTTCGGAGTGGCCGGGACGACCTCTTCGGCCTCCACCACCTCGACCTCGATGGCGTCCCGATACGACCGGTACTCGCGGCGGCCGCCGCGCGTGGCCTCCCGGACCACACGACCGGTCGCGCCGATCGTCACGGCCGCGCCATACACGGCGCCGCCAGCGGTCACGAGCGTCACGCCGAGCGCTCCCAGCAGGAACGACGCGACGCGGGCGCGGCGGGTGCGGCGCTTGCGGAGCTGCTTCTGCGTCCGGTCGTACACCGCGCGAGTCCGGGCGTACCCGGCGCGGAACTCCTTGCGCGTCTGCTTGACGCCGGCATTCCAGGCCCCGCGGGCGGCCGCGCGGTAGGCCGGCCGCCGCCGCAGCGTGATGGTCGCGCCCGTGATGAGACCAGCGACGATCAAGGCGAGGATGATGGCGCTCATTGGATCTTCGCCTTGATCGTGTCGGTGCTGTTGTTGAACTGGTCGCCGATGTACTTCATGGTCTCGCCGCCGTTCATCCCTAAGGCGACGACAAGGGCGGCCAGCACGAACATGGCCCACTGCTCAGGCTCGTCCATCTTGCCGTCCCACATGCCGAGCAGGACGATGATGACCGCCACAACCAGGCCGATCAGCGCGAACACGCCGATCGCTTCCTTCGGCGTGCCGAACCCTGTGAGCAGGTCCACCACCCACACGGTCAGCGGGACCAAGCCCAGCCCGGCCAGGAGCTTGGCCCCGCCCGCGACGAAGCCGGGCCACTTCTTCTTGCGGGCTTTCTTGTTGCGAGACACCCGCACGGCGGGCCACAAGAACAGCACGACGAGCACCAGCCCGCCGAGGATCTCCCAGAGCATGAGGGGTTCCGCCTTTCAGGCGAGGATGAAGCCGACCAGGACGACCACGCCAGCTACCAGCGCGGTCGCGGCCAGCAGGCTCGGATAGCGAATGATCAGAAACAGGGTTTGACCGGCGAGGTTGATCGCGATCACCGGGATGCCGTACAGGGCGTAGGGCACACGCAGGATCAGGGCGTCCCGGATGTAGGGCGGCGGCTCGGTCCAGTACTGCCGGGCCAGCGTCAGGATCGACGCGGGCTGCTTGGCCAGCAGCGTTTCGCCCACCACGGCGTCGCTGAATCCCTGCTTGACGCGGGGCACCAGCTCGCGCCGGGCCAGGACCATGAGCTGCTTGCCGGGCGGCACCTGGTCGGCTGCTACGTCGTCGGACGGCTCGGCCGGTGGGTTCTCGCCGCCGAACTGGCCGACAACGACGTTGTCCGGCTCGTCATCGTCCTTGGGCAGCGTGATCTCATACACGGCCGCGGCCTCCCTTCTGGTCGTTCAGGTGGTCCAGGTGCTTGCGGTTCAGGTCAGCGGCGATGCCACGCATCTGCTTGGCCAGGTCCAGCCCGACCGCGTGAGCCTTGGCCGGGTCGCGCTTGGCGAGGTGCTTCAACTCGGCTGCGGTCCAGCACACGGCCAGCCAGAACCGGCGCACGCCGTTCCGCTCGCCGTCGATCCGGCCGGTGTGGAAGATCTTCCGTTCCTCCGGGCCAGTGCGGTCCCTCGCCACGTGAACTCCCTCTAGTTACAGGCTGTGATATTTGGTAGGCTCCGCCTCGCGCGCGTGCATGCGCGGGCGTGCGCGCTGCGCAGCGCGGGCGCGCGTAGGGCCGTCCACGGCGCCCCAGGTCCGGGCCTCATGTGCGGCGGACCGGCCCTGCAGCCAGGTCACGGAACGTCACCTTCCGGGGCTTCCTCCAACAGCAACTCGACCTCGGCGTCCCAGTCGACGCGGGACTCCTCAGCGCCGAGCGGCACGAGCTTGACCGTCTCGTTCAGGAAGGCCCGGACGTTCTCGCGCGGCACCCGGAACGTCAACGGGTCCTCCGGGTTCCACCGCAGGCTCCACATCGTCCACATCGGGTCGCCGGACGGCTGGATCTTCAGGTCCTCGCAAGTGGCCGGCTGCTCCAGGCCCCGCAGGAGGACGTCACGGGGCACGTCCAGCGAGACGACCCCGCCGGAGACGACGATCCGGACGAACCACGGGTCGGCCGGGATGTAGTGCAGCCACACGGTGAGGAAGTTGTCGGGGTTATCGGCCTGCCAGATCGGCATGCACGTGCTGAGCTTGATGAGGTCCATGGCGTGTCCTTCGCGGTGTCGTGTCGGGGTGTCGTGTCGTGTCATGTCGCGTCTGGCGCGGCACCGGATGTCGTGTCGCCTGTCGTGTCGGCAGGCGACAGCAGGCCCTGCTTCCTCGCCTGCTCGATGTCGCGCTGAACGGTTCGGACGGCGACGCCGATTCGCTTAGCAATGTCGCTCTGCTTCGGCGGTGGCTCCTGGCCGAGCAGCTCCACCACCTTCACGACACGCTGGGCGTTGTCGCCTGTCGTGTCGCCCTGTCGTGTCCGGACTGTCGTGCTGTCATGTCGCCTTCCGGTGGCGGCGACAGAGCGCGCTGTTCGGCGTGACTGTCGCCTGTCGTGTCGCCTCCGGTTGTCGCCTTCCTGCGTCGTGTTGTCCTGCGGCTTGTCGCCCTGCGATGTCGTGTTCGCAGGCGGTGCGGGCGGCGTCGTGTCGCCCCCGTTTGTCGTGTCGCGTGTCGCGTTCGGAGGCGACACCTGAACCGGAGGAGGAGCCCCGGTGTCGCCTCCAGTCCGGCGGCCATTCATGCCAGCAAAAGCGCTAGCACGAAGCGGCGCGAGGATCGCTTCGCGGCGGATGGGGAAGTTGACCAGGTGCGCCATCGCCTCCTCGCCGAGCCGGTCCCGCTCCTCTTGCGCCGCGGTGTCGTCGGCGAGCCGCTGCCAGAACGAGGGCGGCTGCAGCGTGGTCAGTGCGGCCGTGTTGTAGAGCGCACCGATCTGGGCGAGCAGCCTCTCCTGCTTTGCCTTGTCCTGCACCAGGCCGGTGTGCTCGACCGCGCGGTCCATCGCCTTGTCGAGCCGGACCAGAGCGGCGCGCTGCTTGCGGTCGGACGCGCCAACCTCCCGCAGCGCCCGGGCGCGCTTGGCGGCCAGGGCCACGCGGGTGAGACGTCGGTGAGTGTCGACCTCGGACGCGGTGCGGTCGGACGACTCGGCCAAGCCGACCCGGACGAGCGCCCGCTCAGGGGTCAGACGCCAGTTGATCCGGGTGCGGCCCGTGAGCCGCTGCCGCTCGATCGCCATGCCGCGCTCCCATAGCCACGCCGCGACCAGCGGAGCAGCCATGCGGAAGATCGATTCGGCGAAACTCGCGGCGTCCATGCTCGACAGCACCGCCGACAGGCCGGTGAGCGCCCACACGGCCAGGCCGTCGACACCGGCCTTGAAGTTCTCCCTCATGTTCCGGCGAGCCCGCACTGCGCTGGTCACCATGGCGACCTCGATGAACGCGAACAGGCCGACCTGCAGCGGACCATCGAAGCCGAGCACGTCGCCGGAGAAGCGCCACATGCCCTGCGCCGAGACGCCGGTTGCGATGCTCGCAGCCACGATGGTCAAGATGTCCTCAGCGGGCCGAGGGACGACCCAGCGGCGCACCGCGCGGGAGATCCCGCCGAGGAGCTTGCGGCCGATCAGGTATGCCAGCCACAGCACCAGCGCCGCGACGGCGGCGATGACGCCCGCACTGATCGGGTTGGTAGTGACGTAGTCGAACAGCGTGGAGAGGTTCACGCGGCTTCCTCAATATTTGTGCTAGCAGTTTTGCTAGCGGGATTGCGAATCATGTTGGCGCGGGCCCAGGGCGCGAGTCCGAACCGGATACCGTGCGGCTCGAAGCCCAGCTTCAGGAGGTCGCCCTCCTCTGTCAGGGCCGCCTCTTGGCACTGCTCGCGGACCGGGCAGCCCCAGCAGCGGGCAGCGGCGGCCTGCTCGTAGAAACGGCGCTGCTTCTTGGCGTTGCCGCTGGGCTCGAACTCGGGGAACCACAGGTCGGGGTCGACGCCGGGCCTGGTGCACCGACCTTTCTCGGTGATCTGGTCGTTCAGGAAGCGCAGCCGGGAGGGGAGGTTCAGCGCGGGAGGCTCGTTGCGTGTCATACTTTCCATCACGAGGACCTTCCATGGTCGGTTCTTCTTCTCAGCTAATTTGGGTTGGTTGGGAGTGCGCGGCCTCCGGTGCGGGATGGGTACCCGCAGTAGTCCGGAGGTCGCTTTTTCTGTCTTCGTCGCACTCTGTTATCTAGATAACAGGGCGCACTGAGAGCATGATGAACGAGAGTTCGATCATTTGTCAATCAGCTTGTGGCAACATCCAGTGATCGAGGCGAAACACCAGCAGGAGAGGGCGCACAGTGACACCTCGGCGCTACGAGATCGCGGACCACCTCCGCGAACTCATCGGGAACGGCACCTACACGCCTGGGGAAGTGCTGCCCAGCCAAGCCGACATGAAAGACACCTACGACACCTCAGCGAACACCATCAGCGCCGCCGTGAAGATCCTCCGCGACGAGGGCCTAGTGTGGCGCGTCGCCAACCGCGGCCTCGTAGTCCAAGACACCCAGCCCGTCTACGTCGACCTCGCCCTAGCCGTCCCGCCCGGCAACGGCCTGGGCCCGTGGGAGACCGCGTGCCAGCGCGCCGGCCACGTCGGCAACATGCAGCCGGTCTCCGTCGCCCGCGTCCCGGCCGAAGCCGACGTCGCCCAAGCCCTGCAGCTCAGTGTCGGCGCGACCGTCGTCCGCCGTGACCGACACGCGCTCCTCAACGGCCAGGCGGTCATGCTCGACAGGGCGTACTACTCCCTCGCCGTCGTCGAGGACACTCCCGTGGTCGGCACCGGCAAGGTCATCGGCGGTATCTGGGCTGCGCTCATCGCCGCTGGCGTGCTCGACGCTGCGACGGCCCGGGTCCGTGAATTGATCGGTTCCCGCACCGCGACGAAGGATGAAGCCGAGGCGCTGCGGCTCCGGCCGGGCACGTCGGTCCTGACCGCCGAGCGCGTCACCCGAGATGGGGAGGCTCGGCCGGTGGAGTTGCTGCGCCGGGTGGCGAACGAGCGGCGGGTGCGGTTTCAGGTGGACGACATGCGGTTCACCCAACCCTGAGGAGCCACCGAAAAGGCCCGACCCTGTAGTGGCGCGGCCTCGGTCAGCGCAGTAACAACACGGAGGTCTTGCAGTCACCCATAGACATAACAGCGTCAGTGCCAGGCCCCGTCTACGAGATTCGCGTCCTTGAAGCTGCCGTCGGCCACACGGCGGGACACTTCCTCCCATTCGCGAATCACTCGACGCCTGCCATCGGGGATAAGCGGCCAATCAGTACGGGTGACAGGTCTTCCGGCATAAACGGGATCCCATGTGATGACGTGAAAAGCACCGATATCGGGCACGAGGGTTTTCAGGGCGTGGATCGTCCGGCGGTGATACCACTTGCAGACAGCCGTGATGGCCAATCCGCGTTCCAATGCTTCGCGGAGCAACGGCAGAGAGAATTCAACGTTTTGCCAGGTATTGACGGATTGATCCTCATATCGGATCGCTTCATCGGGGACATGGCGCTCAACGAGAAGGCGATGGAACATCCGGCCTTCAACGATGCCGTTGTGTCGGTTGACTCCACCTGTCCCGATAATCAGCGGGGCAAGCCCGCTGTGGTATCGCTCGGCCACGACCTCGACCGGCTGAACCTGGTTGGTTCCGAAGATGAAATGAGCAGTTGGTTCATCGGGTGGAGGAGCCGCGGTATCTACAAATGCAGTGATGGCGGGGATCTGTTCGTTGTCGATGTCGTCGGTCATCCACGATCCTCAGCAGGGGCAGGTAGTTGTGGCCGGTGCCCGGCCGGGCCGTTAGTCACCTCTAGGTAGCGGGCATGATAGTCCGCAGTCTGGCGAGCGTGCCCGAAGTCGCTCCCCAGGGTCTTGTCGAGCTTGCCTGCCAGCACCATCGTCGGCCATGCCGGGCGACTGCCGGCTAGGGCGGTGTGACCAGCGGCAACAGCCTCGTCCAGGCGGCCAAGCCCGGCTTGAGCGAGTCCCAGGATGAGCAAGGAACGCGCGTAGCTGGAAGGATGCTCGCCACGTTGGCGCGCCTCTGGTTGATAGACGGTCTGGATCACCCGGTTGGTCGCCGATACGGCCTCGCGGAAGCGGCCCACCAAAAGCAACGACGTCGCGGTGTAAGGAGGATCCTCGGCCAAGGCGATAGAGAAGACGCCAGTCACCGGAGCGTCAGAAGGCAGCGCTGCTATCGCCTTAGCGCTGTGATGTCGAGCGCGTGCCATATGGTCTGCGTCGCCAACCATCGCCGCCGCACGCATCTCCTGCGAGGCGAGCTTCGCATGAATGACGGTGCCCATTGGCGCGACCTCTTGGCCCTGCTCGGCAAGCCTCACCGATTGACGCGGCTGTCCCTGATAGAACGCGATCATAGCTTTCGTCAAGAGAGCCCACGCCGCCAGCTCCGGATGTCCTGCCTCCAGGCTGCGGCGCTCAGCGTCGGAGCACCACACACGGGCAGCGGCATGCTCGCCCATGTCGCATGCTGCCACAGCTAGCAGGTGAGATAGCCATCCCGTGGCAAGTGCGAGGCCTGCGCGCCTGGACGCGGCCCCGGTGCGATCGAGGATGCTGCTTGCATATGACCGAACCGAGAGTAACTCGTCATATACGCCGACCGGAGAGAGGGAGTAAAGCGTCACGGCGTAGTGGTCGATGAGGTCGCCAAGGGTATCGACGGCACCGCCAAGGTGATCACCAGCAACCAGGTCGAGCGCCTGGATGACACGACTCTGCTGATCCGAGTGCAATGTAGGCAGGGCGGAAACCGCCATCCCTCGTTTCAGGAAGGTTCTGCGCAGCAATTCGTTCTCCTGCTTCAATCCCGTACCGGAATCAGCATACGGAGCGCTTGGAGGCTGCTTGCGCGGCGCTCTTTGAAGGATCTCCAGATCAATGTCGAAAAGGTCTGCGATGGCCGGAAGCCACGCGTCCGGGCGGACTCGGCCTCGCTCCCATCTACTGACCTCATGTCGGGTGAGCGTCCACGTCCCGGTCATGCCACACAGTCTTTCCGCTTCCTGCGCCTGCGTCATTCCGGCGGCTTCCCGTAGGTATTTCAGCAGTTCCGAAAGTGAGAGGTCGCATGCTTCCATCTGAGAATCCTTTTCGGTCAGCGTGTGGGCACGCTGTGGGCACGCACGAGATGCCCCTCCATGGTGCCCATGAACGGCAGATGCTGCACAGGTATGACAGGAAGCTGAACAACGGGAGCCGCAGGGCGATGAGACGCCGTACAGATGCCCTGTAACGCGCAAAGTTGGAGCAGCTTCGCACTGCGGACGTCCTTTTAGGATGCCGCATTCCGAACATTTTCCCACTAAACAGGCGGACCCGCCCGGCGCTTACGACGACCGGGCGGGTCCTTGATCGGATGGAGGTCCGATCCATGGAGGATGTTAGATCCGCGATGCCCGACTCCGCGAGTCTCACTATCCCGGGCTGGCGACTGATCCGCAGCGACCGAGGCCGCTTCTGGGCCTTCCGCGAAAAGGCGTTCCCCCAGGGCGCGCTGCACGCTGGGGCCAAAGCCGACCTGGACGCCGACACCTTCGACGACCTGCTGGCCGAGGTCGCCCGGCAGGAGGAGATCGCCGGGCAGGTGGTCGCGTGACCGGGCACCCCCGCACGCCTGGACGGCACCGCGCCGGCCTGCCACCCGCTACCGTGCACCGCCGCCTGTGGGACGGTCCAGCCCGCGCCGAGGCCGAACTGCTGGCCGCCGCCTGGCCGGGCTGGAGCGTCTTCTACGGCCTGGGCAGCCGTCGCTTCTACGCCGTCGCGGCTTGGCCGACAACTCAACCGTTGATCGTCGAAGACGACACCCCCGAGGGGCTGGAGGAGCAGATGCACCAGGCAGAAATGGCCTGCGCCTGGCACGCGCTCCCCGTACCTCCCCAGAGCAAACACGACGACACCGTTTTCCAGTCGTATGCCGCCGTGCCGCGGTTACCGCACAACGCAGCGCGAAGGGGTGCCGGCGTTGTGCGTGACGCGGGCGGGCGGAGTCCTTACCCGTCCCGCCCGCGTCATCCACACGGGAGCACGCAGTGACCGATCCCGAGACCGGCGCCCTGGAAGGAACGCTCATCACGTGGGAGCAACGCCGGCTCGCCGCGCTGGAGCAGACCTACCCCGGCTGGCACATCACCCATGATCCGGTCCTCGGCCGGTGGGCGGCCATCCGTCGTGCGCCTTTGACCAAGCGGGAGCAGAGGGGCGGCGTCAAGTACACGGTCGCCTATCCCTCGCCCGAGGCGCTCGGCTCCGCGCTGGCCGACCAGGTCGAGCTGGCGCACACCTACGGGCGACGAACCCCATGAGCTGGCGCGGCGGCACGGAGCGCCCCCGTCCCGTGTTGCCGCGCCGTCCCATCCTCGGGCGGCCCTCATCCCCAGGGCCGCCCGAGGCAGACGTAACCGCACGCCCACTGTCCAGTCCCGTACTCAAATCCCACGGAGACATCGTTGAACCTCAGACCCATTGGAAATGTGGCCTTCATCCTTGGCACCCTGGCTTTCTCCGTGTGGCTGGTGAGTGCACCGGCCATGGTGCCGACGCCCGTCCTCGCAGTGATGATCGTGCTGTGCACGGCGGGCTTGATCGCGACGCTCCGGCCCCTCCTGCGCAAGCGATCCCGGTAGCACACTCAAAACCCCCGGGTGCTCCTGTGACAGAGCGCCTGAAGGTTAACCGGAACGCCTGAGCATCCCGCTCCCACCGCTCCTCGCCGAACCGCACTCAGCTCCACAGGCGAGGAGCGAGCCATGAGCGACAGCCAGGGTTCTCCGCTCGCAGTTACTCCTCACACTCGACGCGCGCTCTGCGGAGCAAGCCAGAAAAAGGAGAAGCGCCAGTGACGACCATCTCCGGCGAGACCATCGCCGACCTGTTCACCAGCGCGGTAACGATGACCATGAAGGGGCAGAAGGTCAGCCCACGCGGCATGGCCACCCGTGAGCTGCTGGATGTGCGGCTGCTGCTCGCCCAGCCTCGTGCGCGGCTGCTGCTGGCCCCGCATGCCCGCGTGCTGAACACCGCCTTCGCCGTCGCCGAAAGCGTGTGGATTCTGTCGGGGTCTGACGACCCATGGATCTACGGCTTCAACAGCCGGCTACGCCAGTACGCCGAGGACGACGGCATCCTGCGCGGCGCGTACGGGCCGCGGATGCGCCGCTGGGACGGCCACGTCGACCAGCTCGCCCAGGCGCTGGCCACCTTGCGGGGCGACCCAGACTCCCGCCGCGCCGTCATCCAGCTCTACGACCCGGCTCGCGACGCGGGCGGGCACCGGGACGTGCCATGCACACTCGGCTACCGCTTCCACCTGCGCCATGGGCGGCTGGACATGGTGACGACGATGCGCAGCAACGACCTGTGGACTGGGTTTCCCTACGACGTGTTCGCCGCCACGATCTTGCATGAGCTGATGGCTGGCTGGCTGGGTGCCGAACTCGGCACCTACCGCCACCACGTCGACTCGCTGCACCTGTACGAGCGCGACCTAGAACAGGCCGCCGCCGTAGGGCAGAGCGCCCCGAGCGCGGCGCTGAGCTCCCTGGACACTCCCTGGGAGGGCTTCGACGAGCTGCTGGCTGCCGTCCAATCGGGCCGGCCTGTTGGCCACGCTGGCTGGGATGCGATGGCTGCGGTGCTGGCCAGCTACCAGCAATGGAAGCACGACGAGCGCGACCAGGCCGTCAAGGCCGCCCGCGACATCAAGGGCCCGCTCGGTGAGGGGCTACGCGCCTGGTACGCCACCTTGCAGAACCGTTCCAACGCCACGGTGGTGCACCAGTGAGCCCGGTTCTGCGCGGCGTCGGCCGCGCCTCGACCATCGTGCTGGGCCTGTGCTCCTACACCCATGACTCGGCCGCCGCCCTCCTGATCGACGGCGACCTCGTCGGGTTCGTCGAAGAAGAACGACTGTCGCAGGTCAAGCACACATCCGCCTACCCCGAGCGGGCCATCGAGTGGCTGCTGCAGGAGGCCGCGATCACCGCCGAGCAGGTGAGCGCGGTCGCCTACAACTTCCACGGATTGCGCTACCTACCAGCGGTCGCGGATGCCCTGCCTCTGCTGGCTCATCCCGCGACCAGCGAACGGGCGCTTCCGCGAGCGGCCAGCTTCGCCAAGGTCGGCCTGCGCACCGTCCGCCGCACCCAGGGACTCGGCCAGCACTTCCCGCGCGCCCGCGTTCGACCGCTGCTGCATCACCGCACCCACCAGATGTACGCCTTCGCTGCCTCTGGTTGGCAGAGCGCAGCCGTCCTGGTCGTCGACAGCCTCGGCGAGACCCAGACCACGACCATCGCGGTCGGACGTCTGCTGCAGCCTGGCCGGCCGGATCTCCAGCCGGTGCTCGCGCTGCGCGATCCGGCCTCGCTCGGCTACGCCTACGGCGCGATCACCGAACATCTGGGCTGGCGGCGCGGCGACGAAGAAGGCACCGTGATGGCGCTGGCCGCCCTGGGCGACCCGGCCCGTTTCCGCGCCCTATTCACCCGCGTGATTCCGATCACCGCATCCGGGTTCGCGCTACACCCGGCCTTCTTCGCCACCCGGGTCCTGTCGTCAGGCTTCGCCCGGCTGACGCCGCGCTTCACCGCACACACCTGCCCGCGCCGCGCACCCCACGAGCCGATCACCCAGGTCCACCAGGACCTGGCCGCTGCCCTCCAAGAGCGCACCGAGCAGGTGATGGTGCACCTGGCCAAGCTCGCCAAGATCCGCACCGGGGAGCGGCGGCTGTGCGTCGGCGGGGGCGTGGCCACCAACTGCGTTGCCATCGGAAAGATCATCGGAGAGGGAATCTTCGAGGAGGTGTTCGTGCCGCCCGCTCCGGGCGATGCCGGAACGGCGATCGGCGCCGCCGCGGCCGTCCACATTCAGGCAAGCCCGCGCCCGCTGTCGGGCATCACCGGCGCCTGCTATCTCGGCCCCGCCTTCGGCGACCACCCGCTGAACCTGGCGCGCTGGCCGCAGCTCACCGAGCAGCCGGTAGACGGCGACGCTGCGGAGTTCCTGGCCGACCAGATCGCCGAGGGCCGCATCGTCGGCCTGTTCCACGGCCGCATCGAGGCCGGCCCGCGCGCGCTGGGCAACCGCTCCATCCTCGCCTCCCCGCTGAGCGCAGGGGTGGTGGCCCGGCTGAACGACACGGTGAAGTTCCGCGAGCCGTTTCGCCCGTTCGCGCCCATGGTGATAGCCGAGCGCGCCACCGACTACTTCACCCTCGGCCAGCAGGCCCCCTTCATGTCGATGGCCTCGGGCGTGACCGACCTGGCCCGGGAGCAGATCCCCGCGGTCGTACACGCCAACGACACCGCCCGCCTGCAAACCGTCACCAAGGATGGCAACCCGTTCATGCACGCGGTGCTGACCGCGTTCGCCCGCCGTACCGGCATCCCCGTTCTGATCAACACCTCCCTCAACGTCAAGGGCAAACCGATCTGCGGTACTCCAGCTATGGCGCTGGACTGCCTGGCCTCCTCGGGGCTGGACGCGCTGCTGCTGGAAGGCAGGTGGATAACCAAATGATCATCGGATACAGCTTCTGGGGCTTCCTCGGCTCAGGGATCACCGACACCCCCGATGGCGGGCGCAGCCACCGGCGTCCCCTGATCGACGCGCTGACCGCCGCCGGACACCAGGTGATCTTTCTCCAGGCCGACCGGGACCGGCTGGAGGCCAGTGACGACCTCGGCGGCCACTACGCCTTCGACGACGGATTCCCCGCGGTCGACGTGCTGTTCCTGGAATGGCGCTGGCCCATCCCCGGCCGCAACACCACCCCATGCGGAACACCGCTGCACACCTGCGATTTGCACCGCCAGCACGAGCTCATGGACCGCTACACGATCGTCCGGGCGACACCGACGGTGATCTGGGACAAGGACCGGCAACTCCCCGGCAACAGCCCATGGCGGAACCGGCCCGGCGTCACCGTGTGCGAAGCCGCGCTCGCTCCGACCGCAGGCGCCCGCTCGCTGCTGTTCCCGCTGGACGATGCCCTGCTGGACGCGGCCGACCCGGTAGCGCTGGCAGCGCGGACGCGGCCCTACCCGCTGTGCTACGTCGGCAACCAGTACGACCGCGACGAGGCCTTCCACACCTACTTCGCCCCGGCCGCAGCCCGTCTGCCGCATCAGGTGGCCGGCAAATGGCGCGACACCCGACGCTGGCCCGAGGTGAACTTCGTCGGCCGGATGCCGTTCGCTGAGGTCGGCCGGATGTACGGCGAGAGCCTGGCCACGGTGCTGCTGCTGCCGGACCGGTACGCCGCCGCCGGGCAGATGACGCAGCGGATCTTCGAGGCGGCATTGGCCGGATGCGTGCCGCTGGCGCCCGCCACGGTCACCCGCGCGGAGGAGTTCGTCCCGAACGAACTGATCATCAGCGATGGGGACGACGCTATCGCCGCGGTGCACCGGCTGCATGCCGTCGCGGGCACCGGCCAGCACGCCGACCTGATCGCGGCGTGCCTGGCCAAGCTGGAGGTATTCCGGCTCAGCCGCCAACTCCGGACGTTGGAGGCGATCTTGACCGAACTCGTCGTCAACCGCTCCGGCTTCTCTCGATCGGCTGGGGCGCGCTCATGACGGCCGTCCCGCGCTCCCTTCTCCTGCAGTGGATGCGCGGTTGTGCCGTTGCCCCATCCGCGCTTCCCGTCCCGACTATCGTGGAGCACTATGCAGATGAACCGGGTCGCCATCGTCGGGTCAGGGGGCAGCGGGAAATCCCACGTGGCCCGCGAACTCGGCCGCCTGCTGGATGCGCCGGTCACCCATCTGGACGCCGTCTTCTACGACGACGAGTGGAACGCGCTGCCGCCGGAGAAGTTCGAGGCCGCCCAGCGCGAACTGGTCTCGGCACCGCGCTGGGTCATCGACGGCAACTACAACTCCTCACTGCACGTACGGCTGGCGGCGTGCGACACCGTGGTGATGATGGACGTGCCCACCTGGGCCGCGCTGTGGGGGATCTTCTCCCGCCAAGCCCGGCACGGCGCCGGCCAGCACACCGCAGGCGTCTACAATCGCATCCACTGGGGCGTGATCACCTACGTAGCCACCTATCGGCGCAGGATGCGGCCCAAGGTGCTGGCGAAGATCAGCGAGTTCGCCGCAGACAAGCAGGTGATCCTCCTAACCAGCCGCACCCAGACGCGCCGCTGGCTGGAGCAAGTAGCCGCCAGCCGCTGAACCGCCGCGGCGGCGCGGGCCGGAGGCGGCCATGATGCCGCCCGGAAGCGCCTTCACTGAGCCGGCCACCACCGCCAGCCTCTACCGTGACAGCGACCGGCTGGCCACACGCACCTCCGCACTGCACCGTGCCAAGACGCATGGCCGAGCCGTCGCCGACGTCATCGCCGACCTCGCCCACCGCGAACTCGGCGATGCTCGCCGGTCGGTCGTCGCCGACATCGGCTGCGGACGCGGCACCAGCAGCCACGTGCTGGCCGAGCGACTGCGCCCGTGCAGGCTGCTGGCGATCGACGCCTCGGCGGCGATGCTCGCCGCCGCCCGCGCCCGCCTGTCCACTGCCGACACGGCATCGCACACGACCGTGGAGTTCGTGCAGGCCGACTTCCACCACCTACCGCTGCCCGACGCGGGCTGTGATCTGGCCGTGGCCGCGTTCTGCCTGTACCACGCGCCGGACCCCCGCGCGGTCATCGCCGAGATCGCCCGCATCCTCGCCCCCGGTGGCGCCGCCATCTTGGTGACCAAGTCCGCCGACAGCTACCGCGAGCTGGACCAACTCGTGGCCGATGCAGGACTCGACCCACACGCCGTCGAACGTCCGAGCCTGTACGAGAGCGCCCACAGTGGCAATCTCGCCGCGCTTACCACGCCGATCCTGCCGGTTAGGCATGTGGAACACGAGGAGCACCGGTTCGTCTTCACGGGCCTGGACCACGTCGCCGCCTACCTGGCCACCACCCCCAAGTACGCGCTGCCACCCGCCGTGGCCGCCGACCCGGACGCGATCACCGCGGCGTTGCGCGCGGCGGTACCGGACCGACCGGTGGTGGCCACCTCCATCATCACCTACCTGACCGCCACACGAGGTGACCTCTCATGAGCCCCGTCACCTTCACCAAGCCCTACGCCACGCGCGAGGGCCTTGAGCAGGCCGTCACCCACCACGCCTGGCTCACTGAACATGCCCACCCGCTACGGCTGCCGCCCATCATGGGTGTCCGCGCCGGGCACATCGACTTCGCCCTCATCAAGGGCCGCCATGCCGAGCTCGTCGACGTGCCCACCGTGGCCGCCGCCCTCGGCCAAGCCCACGCCGCCGCCTGGGCGAGCGACCTGCACCGGGCCCGACTCACTGCCGCGCACCCGCTGCCCGGCGGGCGGGAACTGGCCGACTTCGTCTCCCCGCGGGTCGCAGCGCTGCGCCGCCGCCACGAAGCCGGCCTGGCCACCCGGGACGAGCTGGCCGCCCTCCAGCCGCTCCTGGAGCCCGCCCCCGCCGCCCCGGTCGCCTTTTACAAGGACACCAACCCGCGCAACGTCCTCATCACTGCCAGCGGCGAGCCAGTCATGGTGGACTTCGATGACCTCACGCTGGCGCCCTTCGGCTACGACCTGGCCAAGCTGCTAGTCACCCTGGCCATGACGCACGGCCTCATCCCGCCCGAGGCCCTCACCACCGCCTTGGCCGGCTACAACCAGCCGCTCGCCGACGCTGGCCTAATGCCCGTCTCGCTCACCCAGTTCCTCGGCCACGCCGACCTGCACCACCTGCTCACCCTGCCCTACCTCGGCAGGGGCGGCTACCGGCATCCGTGGCCAACCGTCCGCCCCACCTTGGACACCCTGGAGGACTTGCGATGATCGTCACCGAGCTGATCTTCGTCCGGCACGGCCAGGCTCAATGCAACGCTGACGGCGTCGTCGGTGGACCCCACACCTGCACCGGCCTGACCGACCTCGGCCGCCAGCAGATGACCCTGACCGCTGCACGGCTGGCCACCGAACACGAAACCGCCCCCTTCACCCACGTCTACGCCGGGCCCCGACTCCGGCTACGCGAGAGCGGACGTATTCTCGCTGACGCCCTTGATCTGCCGCTGATCATCAGCACCCCCCTGGACGGGCCGGTGCACGGAGAGGCCGATGGCAAACCCTGGCACGAGGTCAAGACGGCCTTCCGCGGCGGCCCGCACGCCCACCCCGATCAGCCATGGGCAGCTGGATCCGATACCTGGAACGGTTACCTCCAGCGCGCCGGCGCGGTGCTCGCCGACCTGATTTGCCACCATCAGGGCGCTCGCGTGCTGTTCGCCGCCCACGGCGAAACCGTGCTGGCCGCCCACACCCTCCTGCTAGACCTCCAGCCGGGCCTGGTGGCCGGTTTCACCGTCGACCACAGCTCCATCACCCGCTGGCAGCTGCACCGCAACCGATTTGACGACGAGCGGTGGATGCTCCAGCACCACAACGACATCACACACCTGGCCGCGCTAGGAACCTGGTGACTACCGCCGAGGATGGCCTGCTGGCCTTCGCCCACCGCCAGCTCGGCCCCGTCACGTCCCTGCCCGGCAGCGGCCTGCCGCCCCACCTACGACTCCTGGCCGCCACCGATGACCAGCGCTACATCCTCAAGCGCCACAAGGACCCGAACCGCTTCCGCGCCGAGGCCCGCGCCTACACCGCCTGGGTGCCGCACCTGGGCGAACACGCGCCCCGCCTGATCAGCGCCGATCCCGAAACCCTGTCCCTGTTGCTGACCGTCCTACCGGGACAGCCCGTCACGCAGCTCCCCGAGCGCTCGGCCGCCGAACGACACGCCCACTACGCCGCCGGCCACACCCTTCGTCTGCTCCACCAAGCCCCGCCCGGACCGCACCCCAACACTGACATCGCCGCCTACCTGGCCGAACGCATGCGTTGGTGGGCCGCCCGCGCACACCTGGCCACCCTCATCTCCCCCGCCGAACTCCGCACCCTGCACACCTGGGCCGACACGCTGACCGCCACTGCCGCCGCCCTCGACAGCGCCATCTGCCACCTGGACTACCAACCGCGCAACTGGATCCTCACCCCCAGCGGCACCGTGGCTGTCCTGGACTTCGAGCACACCCGCCTCGACGCCCGCATCCGCGACTTCGCCCGGCTGGAACACCGCCATTGGAAGGACGCCCCACGCCTGCGCGCAGCCTTCTTCGACGGCTACGGCCACCATCCCAACCCCGCCGAACAGGGCCAGCTTGAGCGCTTCGGCGTCCTGGAGGCCATCACCGCGCTGGTGCGCGGCTACCAAAGCGGCGACCCGCAGCTCCTGGCCCACGGCCGCACCCTGCTCACCCACCTACGCTGACCGGAGAACTCATGCACACGCCGGCACCCGCTGCCACCCCCCACGACCCGCTCAGGCGGGCCGTCGTCACCGGCGCCGCCGGATTCATCGGCTCCCATCTGTGCCAGACCTTGCTCGGCCTTGGCGTCAGCGTCGTCGGCGTCGATCGGCGTGACCCCGACCAGCACCAGGGCGCAGCGGTCAACCTCGCCGCCATCCGCCACGAGCCCGACTTCATCTTCGTCACCGGTGACCTGCGCACCTGCGCCATCGAGCCACTCTTGCCGGACGCCGACGCCGTCTTCCACCTGGCAGGCATTCCCGGCGTTCACCCCTCCTGGGGCGCCGATTTCGACGACTACGTGGCGTCCAACATCAGCGCCACCCAGCGCCTCATGCACGCCGCCACCAGACTGCGCGTTCCCCGCCTGGTCGTCGCCTCCTCCTCCAGCGTCTACGGAGCCACCGACGGTAACCCCAGCGCCGAAACCGACCACCCGCGTCCCGCATCCCCCTACGCAGTCACCAAACTCGCCGAAGAGCAGCTATGCCTGGCCCACGCCGCCCGCCCTGACTGCGACACCACCGTGGTGGCCTTGCGATATTTCACCGTCTACGGCCCCCGCCAGCGCGAGGACATGTTTATCCAGCGGCTCCTGACCGCCGCCGTGACCGGCCAGAAGGTGTCCATCTACGGTGACGGCAACCAGCGTCGCGACTTCACCTACATCGACGACGCAGTCAGCGCCACCATCGCCGCCGCAACCACCTGTCTGCCCAGCTCCATCATCAACGTCGGCGGCGGCACCAACGCCAGCCTCAACGACATCCTCCACCACGCTCAGGAGGTCACTGGGCAGACCATCCGCGTCCACATCGCCAGCCCTCGCAGCGGTGATGTCCCCGCTACATGCGCAAACCCGTCCGTCGCACGGCGGCTCCTCGGCTGGAACCCGAACACCGACCTGCACGCAGGCATCGGTGCCCAAGCCGAATGGCTCCTCACCCGACGCGGAGCCTCCACCATCGCTGTGTAACAAAACCGAAGCAACGCAAAAAGCCCCCGCTCGTCTCCGAAGAGACGAGCAGGGGCTTCTCAAGGTACTGGTACGGCCGATAATCGGATTGCAGCGACGGTCTACCGCTGGTCGTCCGGCAAGTCCGGCCGCGGCGTATGCCTGGCCTTGAAGCCGGCCAGCGCCGCCAGGCCGGTCGGCACCAGCGGCAGAACAAGGGCCTCGACCCAGTCGGGCATGAGGGCAATCATCGATGGGTTGTCGGCGACCGCCTGCAGGACGGCCATACCGGCGACACCGGCCAGGTAGGACGCCAGGCCCATGGCCTTGACCTTGGCCTCGACGGGCGGCTTGGAGTACGTGGGCTGGGGATCAGAGTGCATGTGCCCCTCCTCAAGGGACGGCCCGCCACCATGGCGGGGAGATTTGATGAGCCGCTAGCATTACTGCTTGCGTCAGGTGAGAGCGGCCTCCCAGCACGCGCTGTCCCAGATCAGGTCGTCCGCGCCTGAGGGGATCTTCTTGGCGTCCTTGAAGGCTCGGATCTTCTCGATCAGGTCCGTCTCGTCCTTGCCGTACACGGTTGCGTGCAGGTTCGCCGGCTCGTATCCGCGGGCGAACAGCAGCCCACGCATGGTCTTGACGTGCCGGTGCTCGTCACCGGGCTTGATGACAGGCAGGTTCTTCACCAGGGCCTCCGTGGTCAGGATCTTGGTCGGGACAGGCGGAACAGGCGTCGGAGCCGGAGAATGCGGGCGAGGTGCGCCCTTCTTGACCCAGGCGTACAGCGGGCCACCGGGACAGCTCGTCGAGTAGCCGTCTCGGTGCCCCTTGATCTCGTTGCCTGCGTTGCCATGCTCACGCAGGTACTCGATCGCGTCCCTGATGCCGTGCAGCAGGTCGTCGTTCGGCTCCGTGAAACCCAGCGACCCGACGAGCGCGAGCACCGCGTAGTGACCGGTGTTCAAGCCGGGGCCGTTCGCGGCTGGCAAGTTGAACGGGCCGCGGCCCATGAACACTCGCCTGTGCGGACAAACGGCGAGGCTGTAGCCCAGATCGATGTACGGCTGCTCCCTCGCCCCAGCCATGTGCATGTGCTGGATCTGCCGGACGAGCTTGCCGCACTCCTCGTGATCCTTCAGGATCGCCGGAGGCACGTGGCCACCCGTGTAGTGGATCTTCACACCCTCGGTGCCGGGGATGCGCGTGTAGGCCGCCGTGGGGGTCTTCGCGCCCCAGGTGCGGCGACTGACGAGCCTGATGCTCATTCGGGTATCCGCCCTTCCATGTTGATGTCTGGCCGCTCAGCTCTGATCGCTGGCATCGCCACCTCCCCGTCGCCCTGGATCACGGTCGTGTTGTTGACGATCGGCACGGTCCCGGTGAGCTGGTGCTGCTTCAGGTGCTCGGACAGGCCGTCCTCCACCCGGCGCACCGCCCTCTCCAGCCGATCACCCAGGTCTCGGAAGGTCTTGCCGCCGTTGGTCCCGAACTGCTCCTCGATCCGCGCAAGCCGCTCGGGGATTCCCGGCCGCGCCGGAACCCCCGGCCGGCTCGCTTCGCCCCGCCAGTCGTCGAGGAAGTTCTTCAACGCGGAGATGACCGCCCACAGCCAGGCTGCGGCCCGACTGAACACCGCCACCAGACCCAGACCGCCTGCCACGATCCCCGCGACCACGAAGACGTCCAGCGCCGTGTTACCAGTCATGCGACACCGCCCCACGGTTTCCGCCCGACGAACGCCCCTGCGGGCTTGCTGTCCCACATTGGCCGGGCCGGTTTCTGCAGGTTGTCGCGATACCAGTTCAGCGCCAGGCGGCGGCTTTCCACCCGCACGGGATCCAGCCTGGTCAGGCTCTTGATCGGCTCCAGTGGATCAGCGGGCGCGACCTTGTCCACACCGACGTATGCCAGCACGCCTTGGCGTACCTGCTGGGTCTCCGGCTCCATCCGCACCCGGTGCCGTTTGACCGCCTCCACCCGGGCTAGCTGAGCTTGCAGCCGGACGGTGTCGCTGACGGCCGGCGTCCAGCAGGTCGGCAGGCCGTGCGTATCCTCCAGCACCGCCGCGGCGGCTGGATCGGCCAGCGACAGCACATCGTTCGGATCCGGGATCCACGGCTCGTGCAACACGATGTCCAGGAGCGTGTCCATGTCGTTGGGGTCAACGCCGTACTCCGCGCACCGCCACTCCCACGTCGAGTGGGGAATGATGTGCATGTGGGCTACACCATCTGGCCTCACCCGCGACACCCCCCACAACGGCTCCGCACCGTCGTGAGCGCCGCGCTGCTCGGGTCGCTCCCCGCCTGACTGAGTCAGGCTGCTTGGGGTATGGGCCAGCTCCGCGTCCCATACCGTCCAGATTTCCGCCACAGTGGGCGCCCCCTATCCATTGATCAGTGGCGGTGCGACCACCAGTAGAAGCCTTTGCCGGACCACACTCCGCCGCCCTGTGACCAGGCGAGCGAGAAGCTGCTCTGGTTGGACAGGTCCTCGCACCAGTAGAAGTTCGCGGTGGTTGCGCCATCGCGGACCACAGCGACCGGCCCCATGTTGGAGGCCATGCTGGGCCCGTAGTTAATCGTCACGCCGCCGTAGTCGGGCGGGACCGTGCCCGACCCCGCGTGCACGGCGTCATAGGAGTTGGCTGTGTTGGTATCCCAGACCCGTCCGCGCAGGTAGAACCGGCCGGTGCCGTTGGTGTAGATGTACGTCTCGGTCGAGGCGAACCCATCGGTGTAGCCGTACTGGCCGTAGGACTGGGCGATGTCCAGACCTCCGCCGTAGCTTCCGGAGCCGGAGGCGCTCCGGATCCGTAGCCGGATCAGTCCGGCCGCGACCTGCAGTTCAGCACGGGCCGTACCTCCGGAGTCGGTGCCGCTGGTGATGAACGTCGTGGTCTCCCCGGGGTACAGACCATCGACCGCGTACAGGCGGGCGAAGTTCGTGCTGCTGCCGCCCGGATAAAAACGCAGGTCCAGCGTGCTGCTGTCCAGGATGAAGCGGCGGCCAGTCGCCGAGCTGCGCACGATGCTGCCGGTGATGGTCTTGCCGTTGATTGCGTTCGCGTCGATCTTCTCCGCTGTGATTGACCCAGCGGCGATCTTGTCAGCGGTGATCGCGTTCGCCGCGATGTGTGCCGCCTGGATCGCACCCGCCACGATCTTGTCGGCGGTGATGGCGTTGGCCTGGATGTGCCCGGCCTGGATCGCCAGCGCTTGGATCAGGCTGGCCGTAACCGTCCCAGCGGTGATCTTCGCGCTGGCGGGGATCGTGCCGTCGATGATGTGCTCGGCCCCGTTGATCACCTGCCCGATCACGTCGGTGTCGACCAGCGGCTTGGTCTGCGCGACCACCCGCGCCGACTCCCCCGAGATGTTCCCGGACCGGTCGATCGCGATCAACCAGAATTCTCGGTCCGTGCTGTATGGCAGGCCCGCCACCACGGCGGTGCCCGCCCGCTCCAGCCACTCCACCGCAGCGCCCTCGTCGGCGGAGACGAGCGGGTCACGCATCATCACCAGGATCCGCGCGAAGTCCTTCGGCATGCCGGTGCCCGCGGACGTGAGGCCATCCCACGCCACCCGCACCACACCGAGGCGGGAGTCCACGACCGGAGTCGACGGCTCCGGCGGCGGCGTCTCATCGTCGGGGATGATGATCTCCGCCGACGCCGTGACCACGCCCCGGACTCCGCCGTTGGTGGCGCGCACCCCGAACTGCCAGCGACTCTTGGGCTCCAGCGGGCTGTAGGTGACGGTCATGCTCTGCGTGGTCGCCAGGACCCGCGTTGCGCCGGTCCCCGGCGGGGAGATGCCGATCAGCTCATACCCGTCCACGCTCAGCGCGGTGCCGTTGATGTCGGTCGTCACCGCTGACCAGGAGACGGTGATCTGCCCGTGTGCGTACCCCTCCTCATCCAGGTACGCGGCAGGCGCCACCAGGAGCCCGGTCGGGGCGGCCGGTACCCGGTCGCTGCCCTCCGGCGCCGGATCACTGCCCGACCCACCGGAGGAGACGCCGCCGGCCAGGATGCCCGCCGCCTGCCGGGCCAGCTTGATATCTCTTTCCAAGAACCGGTCGTTCAGCGTCAGGTTGCCGCTGATCAGCCCGGAGGAGTCGACGGTCAGGGTGATCTGCCGCACCCGCAGCGGCTGCATCACGCTCTGGTCGCCCGGCGCGCGAACGTAGTCGCCTGGGGCATAGTCGGCCAGCGGCAGCCACCGCGCCACGTACGGCTTGATCGCCCGGGTCAACTGTACCCGCTCCCCGGCCGCGCGTTCCAGAGCGTTCTGCCCGAGGAGCTGCGCCGTGCCGGTGTCGGACACGCCGCCTTGGCTCTGGTGGGTTTCCCACCGGCCCCACGGCATCGTCGCGGCGGGGTTGGTCACCTCGACGCGTAGGCCCTCCTCGCCCATGATCAGGATCGCTGAGGCGGCGTCCTCCAGCGTGGCGTCGTCGGGCGCGCTGTCGATGTCACGGCCGAGCCGGAGCTCTACCGGCGCGGATCCATCGGCGCGGTTGGTGGCCAGCTCGGTGTCTGCGTTGTAGACGTGCAGTGTGCGGCCCTGCATGCACCAGTCGACGACGCCCTGCTCCGCGAAGTTGATCAGCAAGGCGAGCAGGTCGGTGCCCGGCTCGACGCCGAGCGACAGCGTCGTGGCCCACGGCTGGCCGGCCGAATCGTGCGTCTGGGTGAAGTTCACGGCCAGGCCCGCCGCCGCGCCGCGCCCCTTGCCCTCGTCGACCAGCGTCCGCAGGATCACGCCCGGCGTCACCGAGATGAACGGCCGCTTGCCGTCCACCATGCCCAGGCCGGGGTACAAGATCAACTTGCGCAGTATCCAGGCGTAGCCAGGCATGTCGTACGAACGGGTCCCAGCGCGGTCGGTGTCGTCACCGGACCTCTTGATCCGCAGAAAACGGCCGTTCTCCGGCTCGATCCAGGCCCCGCCGTTCACGGAATACTCCACGGCGATCTCGCACGGCTGCGCGAGCCGGGTCGCGCCCAGCGCCGACGAGCTGTAGGTCAACCGCAGCGATGAGACGTCGTTCAGCGGCAAACCGGCGTCCCAGCCCGAAGGAGCGGGCAGCACGCCGAGGCGCGGCCCGTTCGGGGAATGGACAACCAGCCGCAGCCCGTACCGCTGCGGGGTCCCGGGAATGATGATGTCAGGCACCAAGCCCCCTCGCCTCGGCGAGCCGCTGCTCAAGCTGGGCCACCTGCTCTTGGAGCTGCTCCACGGCGGCCGCCAGGACCGCGTTCTCGTAGGTCACCTGGTCGAGCTGCGCGATGTGCTTCTGACGGAGCGTCGCCACGATCTTCTGCAGGTCCACCGTCATGTCGCTGGCCACGTTCACTCCCTGTTGCTGAGCCGATGTCGGTCGATTTCCAGCCGTATCGACGCCGTCCGGATCGGGTCGATGCGCGTGCTGTCACGGATCTTCTGCAGCGGGTGCGCAGGCGGCTTGGCTCGTGCCGCGCTCTGCCTGGCATCCGGCATGATCACCCGGCCGTGGCGCTGCCGGCACGCCGCGATCTGCTCCGTCACCTGCGCGTGAGCCGTGCCAGCATCGACCGTCCCCGGGATGAGCATCGGCAGGTCCCCCGCGGCCTGGGCCGCGCCGAGCATCGGCTCATGCACGATGACGTCCAGGACGTCGTCCACGGTCGACAGGCCGTACTCGGCGGCCCGTATCTCCAGCAGGTCGTGAGGCACGATGTAGCGGTGCCGCCGGTCGGCCGACACCTCCTCAGGCACCTCGTACACGATGACCCACATCGGGATGCGGCCGGTGCCGTCCGTGGTCTCCTCCAGGCCGATCACGGTCCATTCCTGCACCGCCGCCCCCCTTTCTGTTGTTCACGCCCGCCAGGCCCACACCATCACCGTGGTGGACGTGTTCGTGGCCGCGTAGACCTGCACGCCGAAGTTGGATGTCGTGCGGTTCCTCACGGAGACGCGGACGTCGCCGTTGTAGTCGGACATGGCGACGAGGAACGGCGTCGACTGCAGGATCACCCCGAACGGGAAGGTGTAGCCGGTGTTGGTGTTGGCCACCGCCGACATCATGATCAGCCCGGCCTCGGTGCCTGAGTACGTCCACTTACCTGCGTACTGCGCGGCCGCCGACGTGAAGCGGAACCTGTTCAAGTTCGCGGAGGCGTCGTTGTAGCCCATCTCCAACTCGTTCGGCTTGGCGAACATGTAGCCGCCGCCGGCCGTCCCGGTGCCCGGGTTGAAGATGTGCACCCGTAGGTCCGTCGCGGACACCACGATCTGCGCGCGGGATGTGCCGGGCCCGTTGGTGCCCGACGACATGACCATCGTCGCCTCACCCGCGTACATCGACCCGTCCGAGTACAGCCGGGAGTAGTTCGTCCCGGCGCCCGGGTGGAAGCGGATCTCCGGTTGCGTCGCGCCGGTTGGGTTGATGACGAGCCGGTTGCCGGTCACCCCGGAGGCGAGCTGCCCGACGATGCTCACGCTGCCGGTCGACGAGACCAGTACGGTCTGCGTGCCGCCCGCGTCGTACGCGGCCAGACCGGTCGAGTTGAGCTCCACCCGCGCCGCGGCCGGATTCCCGGCGACGATCCGAGTTGCCAGGGCCAGGACCGCTTCCAGCTTCGCGGCGGTCACAGCTTCTGCTGCGATATGGCTGGCTTCGATTTGCCCGGCAGCGATCTTGTTTGCGGTCACGCTATTGGCGGCCAGGTGCCCAGTCTGGATCGCGAGCGCTTGGATCAGCCCGCCCGTGATCGTGTTCGCTGTGACCTTGTCGGCCGCCACCACCGTGCCGTCGATGATGTGCGCGCCGTCCAGGACCTCACCGATGACGTCGGTGTCCACCAGCGGCGCCGTAGCGATCACCGCTGTGGCGCTCGCCGCGGACTCATTCCCGGCGTGATCGATCGCGGTCAGCCAAAACTCGCGGTCCGCGCCGTACGGCTGGCCGATGACGACGATCGACCCGGCCGCCTGCAGGTGGCCGACCTCGGCCGCGCCGGGCGCAAGCGGATCCTGCATCCACACGCGAACCCTGTGCAGGTCGGACGGCATCGGCGCCGCGCCGGCCCCGAGACCGTCCCAGTGGACATGGATGACTCCGAGCCTCGTGGACAGGATCGGCGTCGTCGGCACAGGCGGCGGCGTGTCGTCGACCGGGATGAGCACGGCGTACTGGTCGGAGAACAGGCCCTTGACGCCCTGCGACGTGGCTCGGACCTTGAAGGCGTACTCCTCGCCGACGAGCAGCGGCGAGTAGGTGGCGTTCGTGTCGTCGGGCTCGGTCGTCGCGACGAGGAACCACGGCGCGCCGATGATGTTGCGGCGCATGAACAGCTCGTAGGAGTCGATGTCGACGGCTTCGCCGTTCACGTCCAGGAGGACCGGGCCCCATGTCGCGGTGATCTGCCCCTGCGCGTGCCCCGACGCATCGACGTACGCGATTGGGTTAACGATCAGTCCCGTGGGTGCGGCCGCGGTACGGCCCCGCGGAGTCTGCGGCGCGGGCTGCGCACCCGACCCGCCCGACGCGGTCGACCCGCCGACGATCCCGGCGGTACGGCGCGCGAGCCGGATCGACTGCTCCAAGAAGCGGTCGTTGAGCACGACGTTCCCGCCGACCATGCCCTTGGCGTCTTTGGTGAGGGTGATCTGCCGGACCCGCAGCGGAGCCAGCGTGCCGCTGCTCGCGGGCGCGATGACCTTGTCTCCTGGCTGGTAGTCCTTCCACGGCAGCCACCGCGCCGAGTACGGTGTGATCTCCCGGGTGTGCTGCACCCGCTCCTGGGCGGCGCGCAGCAGCGACGACTCAGCGAGCAGGAACGCGGTCCCGGTGTCGCTCACACCGCCTTGGCCGATGTAGTTCTCCCACCGGCCCCAGGGCAGCACTGCGCTGGAGCTGTACGACTGGCGGAACCCGTCGCCGACGACGAGCACAGCAGACGCGGCGTCCTCCAGGGTGCCCATGTCGGGAGCGTTGAGGACGTCACGGCCGAGCAGCAGGTCCACGCGGGGCGGGCCTGTCGTCAGGTCGTTGGCCAGCTCGGTGTCTGCGTTGTAGACGTGCAGGGTCCGGCCCTGCATGCGGAAGTCGATGACGGACTGCTCAGCGAGGTTGATCAGCGTCGTGAGGGCGTCCAGGCCGGGCTGGTAGTAGATCGTCATGATCTTCGCCCACGGCTGGCCTGCGCTGTCGTGGGTGGTGTTGAACGTCCAATCGAGGGCGGGCAGCGCGCCGCGCGCCTGCGCCTCAGTGAGGAACGTCTGCAGGATGCTGCCGGGCGTCGCCGAGGTGAACGCTCGCTTGCCGTCCACGAGCGGAGCAGGCCCCGCGTAGAGCACGATCTTGCGGAGCTGCCAGCCGTAGCCGGGCATCTCGAACGTCTCCATCCCGTTCTCGTCGGTGACGTCTGTTCCGCGTTTGATTCGCAGGAACCGCGAGTCAGGCGCTTCGGTCCACGTCTGTCCGTCTCCTGACCATTCGACGGCGACTTCGCACGGCGAGGCGAGCAGGCCGGCGCCGAGGGCGTGGCGGCTGTAGCGCAGGGTCAGCGCGGGCACGTCGTTCAGCGGTTGCCCGGTCTGGAACGCGAGCGGCTGCGGCAGCAGGCCCAGCTTGTCGCTGTTGGGGGCGTAGACGACGAGGCGGAGATCGAACACACCCGCCTCCCTCACAGGTAGGAGCGGCGAGCCCGGATCTTGAGCGCGGACGCGCCCGTCGTGCTTGACGCGGCCGCGCTCACCAGGACGGCCCGCGAGTGCGGGTCACCCAGCGCCATGGCCGGCGTCAGGTGCAGCCAGCGGAACGCTGAACCGGGACCGGTGGCGTTGACTTTGCCGGTCACGTCGGACCCGGTGGACAGGTCCCACGTGTCGGTCGTGACCGTCGCGGCCTGGAGCCGGCCGCAGTCGATCAGCAGGTGCTGCCCAGCGGGCACGGTCCCCGCATACGCCACCGTCCCGCCGGTCGCGACGTCGGTCACCGAAGGGTTCACGGCCGGGCCGGTCACCCGGAGCAACGCATCCACGATCGGCCCCGTGGACCCGGCAAGAGGGGTGACGATCTGCTCGGCTCCCGGCAGCGTGCCGGTCCACGTCGAGTCGGCCTCGTCTCGCCAGTAGACGCCCGGGACTTTCACCACGGCGGTCAGCCGGGCCAGCGCCGCTCCGACATTCACCTCCGGCTCCGACACGGCCTCGATGGTCACCCCGGCGACGCGGATGATCGACCCGGCCACCCACTTGCAGGTGATCAGCCGGTGCCGCACGCCGAGCAGCGCGCCGAGGGCCTCCATGTTCGCTTCGAGTTGCTCGAACCCGCCGTTATGTCCGTCCGGTGTCCGCGAGTAGACGGTGAGCGCGAGCCCGAACGACGTCGCCTCGTGGTCAAGGCCCATGATCGGCAGGTCACCGGCTCGCCCAGGCACGGCCACGCTCACCGACCGCGCCCCCGGCAGCGGCCGACGCTTGGTGCCCTTCTTCAACCGCCAGCACCCGGACGGGTGATCCAGCGGGACACCGTCGAGGACGTACGTCGCCACTCACACCACCCCCATTGCGCCGGCCATTTGCAGGCCACGGTTGATCGTCTGTGATGACGGCTCGGCCTGCGGGTTGATCGTGGTCAGGTTGATGACCACGCCGCCGCTTCTGCCCGGCCCGGCGGCGCCGGCCACGGCCCCACCCGACCCCACCGGTACGGCCAGGTCTGGGGCGAACGCCGTGGTGAGCTGCCCAGCGATGCTCCGAGCCGTGCGCAGCACCTGTCCGGCTGAGCCCTGCATGCCCTGCGCCATGCCGAGCATCGTGAACCGGCCGATCTGCGCGAACACTCGGCTCGGCGAGGCGATGCCGAGGGCTTGGCGTACCCAATCCGGCATGATCGAGGAGAAGAAGTTGTACAGCACGTTGCGGAACCAGTCCCACATCGACTGGATGCCGTTCCACAGGCCGCTGATCATGGCCATGCCCAGGTTGCCCATCACCGCGGCGATGTCGCCGACTGCGGACACGATCTGCCCCGGCAGGGTGGTGAAGAAGTCAACCAGCGTCCCGCCGATCCACTGGCCGATCCCTTTCACCAGGTCAGGGATGATGCTGTGGCCGATCAGCACGTCGTACAGCCACCCGAACGCGCCCACGACCGTCTTCACCATCGCGTCCACGATCGTGACGATCACCTGCACCGCCGGGCCCAGCACGCTCGACAAGCCATGCGCAAGCAGGGTCACCAGGTTGATGACGTGCGGCAGCACCGTCATTGCGAGCTGCACCAGCGGCGGCAGGATCGGCATCACCGCGTAGAGGATCTGCGTGAACCCTGCCGCGAGCTGGACCAGCAGCGGAGCGAGCGCGAGGACAAGCTGCACGGTCGGCGGTAGCAGCGACACCCCGAGCTGCAGAAGCATCGGCAGGATCGGCATCACGGCGGGCAGCAGCGCCGCGAACGCCTGCACCACCTGAACCAGCGCGGGCGTCAACATGATCGTCGCCCGCATGATCTCCACGCCGAACAGGGCCGCGGCCTGCGTCAGCAGCGGCAGAATCGGTGTGATGGCCTGCCCGACCGCGCCCAGAACCTGAACCAGCGCTCCACCCAGGACAGCAGCGACCTGCCCGACGAGTGGCAGCAGCGGCAACAGGGCCGGCAGCAGCGCCGTGACGATCTGCGCGACCAGGTTGCCCAGCGGCCCGAGCAGCGGCAGCACAGCCAGGAGGAACTGTCCGAACGCGGTCGTGATCTGCCAGATGACCGGCTGGAGCCGTATCAGCACTGGCACCAGCGCGGCGGTGATCATCGCCGCAACTTGCACCAGCACTGGCATCAACGCTGTCGCGAACACCGCGACGAGCCGCACCAGCGGCGGCAGCAACGGCATCACCGCGGCGACGAGCTCGCCGACGCCCGTCAGCAGCACACCGATGGCAGGTGCGGCCTGCAGCAGCGCCGACACCAGCGCCCCACCGAGGGCCTGCACGAGCATGTTCAGCGCGGCCAAGACCGGCCCTATCAACTGCGCGCCGACCTGCACCAACCCAGCGATGATCGGCCCGAGAGTCTGCAGGAGCGACCCGACGCCGATGACGAACTGGGCCAGCAACTCGGAGTTCGCCGCGAACACCCCGATGATCGGCGTCAGGAACCCGACCAGTTGCGTGGCGAACAAACCCATCGAGCCCGCCACCTGCGACAGCATCGGCACGACGACCGCGATGATCTGCTGCACGACCGGAAGGATCGGCACCAGGACCTGCACCAATGCCGCCGTGAACTGGCTGAGCAGCGGCGCGATCTGCCCGAACATGGTCGCCAGATGCGGGGCGATCATCTGGGAAAAAATGGTGCGAAGGTTCGCGGCGAGCTGCTGAAGCGGTTCCTCGAACACTGCGGCCGCGCCCCGCAGTTCCTCCAGGACGCTGGCCCCCATGGAGGAGAACGCCGCTTGGACACCCTCAGCGGATGCGGCCGCGGCGATACCAATGCCGCCGATCGCGCTGATCACGCCGATGAAGCTCCCGGCGACGCCCACAGCGACGCCGGACGCGGCCACACCCAGCGCGCCGAGCGCCGCGCTGGCCAGCGACGCAGCCAGAGCGATAGCGGCGCCCGACCGCACTATGCGGTCCGCTCCCTCGTCGAACCGGCTCGCCATCGCGCGCAGCGTGACAACGGACTGGACCAGGCTGGGTGTGAGACGGTCTCGTAGGCTGATCGTGGCGAACAGATCGCCAACGTTGAGCGCCACGCCTCACCTCCTGAACGGTTTGCGCCAGCTGGGGTGTCAGGAGGTAAGGCCGACCGCGGCGGCGTACTGCAGGCCCCGGTTCACGGTGCGGCTGGTGGGTTCGGCCTGTGGGTAGTTGTTAGTGACATGTACTGTCACCTGGGCGGCCGATTGGGGTACGGCCGCGTGCTGCCCGGCGCTGAACCCTCCGCCACCGATGAACACGCCGGAGGATCCGCCGTTACCCGTAGCGCCCTCGATGGTGCGTTTTGTCTGTTTCGGTAGCGTGACCTTGCTCTTCTTCGCGGTCGCCGCTACGCGGCTCAGGCCGTTACGGGCCGCTGCGTCTACCTTGGCGACTACGCTCTTGGCCGCGCTCATCGCGACGCCTTCGTTGTCCTTGAAGCCCTTGGCCAGGCCCATCACCGAGTACATGCCGATCTCAGCGAAAACCTTCGACGGGGAGGCGATGCCCAGCATCTTCTTCACGGCGGTGACGAGATCCCCGACCATGCTGGTGACCCAATTCTTGAACGCCTCCCACCCGCGGATGAAGCCGTCCCGGATGCCGTTGACCAGGTCAGTGCCCAGCGTTTTCAGCTTGGTGAACGCGGTAGTGATGGTCGCGCCGAAGGTGGTGACGGCGTTCTTGATGAGGTCGAAAGCGCCCTTGAAGTCACCTTGAAACAATCGGACGACCGCCTGCACCACGCTCAGGATCAGCGGCAGCACGGCGGTGCCAAGCTGGACCAGCGGCGGCAAGAACGGCGTGACCGCTGCGACGAGCTTGGCAAAGATGCCCGCGAGCAGGGTAAGGATCGGCGTCAGCGCCTTGATCACAGTCATGATCGGCGGCAGAAGCGCCACCAGTAGCTGCGACAGCGGCGGCAGAATCGGCAACAAGGCAGTGATCACCTGGCCGAAAGCAGTGGCGATCAGCGCCAGGACCGGCCGCAGGGCCACCAGCACCGGTTGCAGCGCCGAAGCCAGCGCTTGGGCGATCTGCACCAGGACCGGCATCAGCGCGGACGCCAGCGTGGCCGCGAGCTGTAGGAACGGCGGCAGCAGCGGAACCAGCGCCACGAGGATCTGTCCGAACGCGCCCACGATCTGCCCGATGACCGGTGCGAGCTGCACCAGGACCGGCGCCAGGGATGTAGCCAGGGCCTGACCCACCCCAGTCAGCGCACCCATCAACGGCCCAGCGACCTGAGCGCCGACCTGGACCAGCGCTGCCAGCACCGGCCCGAGCGACTGCAGCACCCCGCCGATCCCCGTTACCAGGGTTGCGAGCAGGCCACTGTTCTGCGACAGGACCGCCGTGATCGGCGCCAGGAACCCGGCGATCTGCCCGCCGAACGTGCCGAGGCTTCCGGCGAGCTGGCCGAGCATCGGCGCGACCGCGCCCACGATCCCGGAGACCGCGGGCAGCATCGGCTCCAGGAACGACCCCAGCCCGGACGTGAAGTCCCCCACCAGCGGAGCCAGATCGGTGAACATGCCCCGCAAGGCAGGCGCGATCTGGGAGGAGAACATCGTCTTCAGCGACCCGGCCGCCTGGATCAGCGGCCCCTCGAAGACGGAAGCGGCGTCCGCCATGTCGGCCTTCACCGACGTCTTCAGATCACCGAAAGCGGCCTTCACCGCTGGCGCGGCCATCGCGGCCGAGATGCCGAGCTTCGCGATACCGGCGACTGCGCCCGCGAACGCGAGCGCCACCCCGGCGCCGGCCGCGACACCGGCCGCGCCCACCCCGGCCAGCAGCGCGCCGCTTTTCACGCCCGCCGAGGCGAGCTTGGCTGCGCCGTCCGCGCCCGCCGATCCCAGCCGGGTCGCGGCCATCCCGGCGCCGATCAGCGCCGCGTGGATCCCCGACGCGTGAACCTTGATTCCTGCGACTGCCCTGCCGAACGGCCCTGTCATCTGGTCCCGGAAGGACAGGGTGGCGTACAGGTCACCAATGTTGATCGCCATGCCCCGCCTCCTGGTCGTCAGTGCTGGTCAGTCGGAGGAGGGGATGCCGTGTCCACGGCCGGCCGCCTTACCGGGAGGCGGGGCGAGCTGGCGAGCCAGCCGGGTGTCTTCCGACAGCAGGCCGACAATCCGGAGCCGCAGCCACCGCCAGGACCGGCCCGTCAGCACACCAGGCGCGTCGAGGTCGATTCCGTAGTGGCTGTGCAGGTCCGCTTCGATCAGGTCCCAGTGGGTCAGGACGCTTTCCCACGTGAGGGAGCCGCCTTTCGGCGCGGGTTCGTACCACTCGTAGAGCCCCGTGACCAGGTCGAACTCGCCGCCGCCGAGGAGGTCGTCTGGTCCGGGGCCGGTGCTTCCGGGTTGCCGCCGGACTCCCAATACCGCGTCGCGGTGTCAAGATCAGCGGCGATCCATAAGAACGCCGTCACGCCGCAGAGCTTGATCACCGGCCAGGAGATCTTGTCGGCAAGCAGCTCCTCGTGGACGGGGCCGAGGCACCGCTTGTAGAGGTTGAACTCCTCGACGTCGTCGAGGTCGGCCAGGTCCGTCTCCTTGCCGTTCGCGGCGGCGACACCGGCGTGCATGAGCTTCTGGCACAGCAGGCCGGTCTCCGCGGACGGCGCGGGGACGGTGTACTCCTTGCCGCCGACCGGCAGGGTGAGAGTGGTGTCGAGAAATTCGTCGAGGGCTTTGAGCTTCGCCATGGGCTACGCCGCCGGGTTCGTGATCGGCTCGGGCTTGCCCTGGCCGAGCAGCTCGGCCTCGAACGGCTCCAGGTCGGTGGTTTCTCCGCCAGCGCCCTTGTAGTCCACGGCGGCGCGCCCCTGGTAGGCGTCCGGGGAGCCGTCGCGGCGGTACCAGCGGCACTGGATGTCCGCGCCCGGGCCGATGGTGTGGCCGGCCTGCCGCAGGAACTCCTGGCCCGGGTCGGGGATGAACGTCGCCGCGTCGGCGTCCCGCTTGCGGTTGCCGTTGAGGCCCAGCGTCCACCCGCGCTGGGTGACGACCTGGCTGGCCCAGCCGTCACCGTCGAAGTCCGAGTCGTCCTCGGTTTCGGTGTTGATCTCCTCGGTGAATTCGGTGAGACCCCTGACGGGGGTCCATGTCGGCGAGGCCGGGGTGCCGGTGTTCACCTCGACCACCCAGTCCTTAGCGAGCAGGCTACGCAGAGCCATGGCGTTCTCCTTGTGAGCGCATGGAAAAGCCGCTAGCGGATTCGCTAGCGGCAACGGTTCAAGAGCGGTCAGGGGCGGCGCGTGGACGGCCGGTGGCACCGCAGTTCGTAGCTGTCGGCCCGTTCGACCCGGCCGGAGCCGTCTCGCGTGTGCGGGGCAATGATTCGCCGCTGGGCCAGCAGCACGAACACCCCCGTCGACAGCCGGTGGCTGGCCAGGCCGTGCACGGCGTTGAACACGGCGTCCGCGAGGTCGTCGGCCACCCGCGGATCCGGGCCGCCTCGCATGCGGAACTGGACCAGCACCGACGAGTCGGTCTGGTCCACGTCGTCGCCGACCTGCCCAAGGCCATACGTGGCGATGGAGATGGCCAGGTCCGGCGACGACGGTAACCCGCCGAGCGTGATGGCGGTCTGCGTGGGCGCGTAGAACCCCTCGGGGTTCCAGTCGCCCGCGCCCTCGTCCTCCAGGAGCTGCCCCAGGCCCGCGAGCAGCAGCCGCGTCCACCCCTGCGGCGTCACCGGAACAGCTCCTTGAGCTGCTGCGCCAGGAGCGCAGCCACGGCAGATGCTTCCTCTTCCAGCGCCGTCTCCAGGTACTTCGCTTCGCGGCCGGGCGCGTGCTTCCAGTCGAGGTTTTCGTGTTGCGCCACCGCGTACGGCTGGTCGTAGCTGATGGAGGCCCGCATCTCCGAGCGGTCCACGGCCGTGGCGCCCGAGTTCTGCAGGTGGCCTTCCTGGATCGGTACCCGCGTGTTCGCCACCCCCAGGACGTGCTCAGCGGCGTCCTTGAGTGCCCGCGCGGCCACGGTCTTGGCCTGCTCGTCGAACACGGCCGGGTTGAGGTGGAGGTCCAGGTCGACGTTGACTTCGCCCTTCACTTCAGCGCCACCTCCACGTGATCAGGTGTGGGCAGGCCGCCACCGTCGCGGACCAGCGATGTGATGGCCGTGGTTGTCCGGCCGTTGACCGTGACCCGGCTGCCGGGCGGGCACACGGTGCCGGGCTTGAAGTAGAGCGTCGTGTCCGACACGACCTCCAGGCCGGTGGCGTCCCGCACGAGCTGCCGCTTGTCGTCAGCCAGGCACGGCTCCGTCGTCGGCGGGCCGTAGACGGGCCCGTACGCGCCCTCACCGATCAGCGGCTCCACCATCGCCGTGTGGCGGAACATGAAGTCCGGGATGGCAGTCACCAGGTCATCACCGCAATCAGGAAGCCGGCCCGCAGCAGGATCGACACCGCATCCTGCGCGTAGCGAGGCGCCAAGCCGTCTTTGCTGTCCACCCGCGCGAGGCGAACAGATCCCATCGACACGTCCTTGAAAGCCGATGATGTACCAAACTCATCGCCGACTGCGAGCGTCCAGGCGGCCTGCGCGCACGTCGCCCGAGTCATCGCGTCCCGCTCCCCCGCGTTCCGGGCGAACCCCTGCTCGTCGGTTTCGTAGATGGCGTTGGCCAGCAACTCGTCGACGCGTTCCGACGCCCGCGCGAGTCGCCGTTCGATGTCGGCCGGGCCGGACTGTCCGGTGTAGTCGAGATACTGCTCAGCCGTGGCATAGGTCGGCATGAGCTATCCTGCTGGCAGCTCAAGGACTTCGACCGACACGCCGGCCGGGTCCGAGTAGTCCAGGTAGACCTTGCCGTTGACCTGGTTGTAGATCGCGGGCAGTGGCGGGATCAGCACGTCCCCGGTGGTCGCCGGGACGACATACGGGCGGTCGGTGAGGGGCTGCCCCTCCACCTCGCCGGGGATCTGCACTGTGACCGTCCGCGCGGCGGCGTTGCTGTTCTTCACGCGGACCATGCGGCGGCCGTTGTTCACGAACATGTGGCCGTCAGCGATGGCCGGCGTGGGCAGCGCACCCGCCAGGTTGTGCCCAGCACGGGTCATCGACGTGACCGGCAGATCAGTTCTCGCCATAGTCGTCCTCCTCCTGGCCGAACTCCGTGACGAGAGCGGCTTTGCTGAGTGCTCGGGCGTCCTTCTCAGGCATGCCGCGAGTGACCGCGTAGGCGACCCATGCGGCCTTGTTGTCGGTGTCCAGCGGACGTCGGGGCAGCGGCGCGCTGCCCGCGTCGACCGGCGGGGCGGCCGGGTCCGCAGGCAGCGGTTCGAGGTTGGCGGCCTCACCGGGTGCGTCGATCAGCAACCAGTTCGGCAGGTGATCCAGCCGTACCGACCGCTGCGCCAGCTCGACGCAGTCGCCCGTGTTGTTGTTGCGGTAGACGATCACGCGCCCGGCCTACGGAATCACGCGGAAGTCGACCTGGACGATCACCTCGGTCGGCGTACCGGCCGGGGCCGCCGCGACGACTGACAGGGTGTCGCCCGCGGCGAACGTGGCGTTCTGCAGCGCAGTGGAGCCCGCCCAGGCGTCCGTGGCCGTGGCGAGGTTGGCCACGAGCAGGTCCGAGGTGTTCTTCTTCGCGTTCACGGTGCCGCCGGTGCCGCCCACGCGGTAGGCGCGTACAGCGACGGCCGTGACCCCGACCGGCAGCCGGGCCACCACGTACGTGCCGGCCGTTCCCGCCGCGACGCGGTACTCCTTGCTGAAGGTGCGGGTGTTCGACAGGTCGATGTCGCCCGACTTGCCGTCCACGGTGTGGACCTTGTAACCCATCGCTTTCCTCCGTGGGTTCGAGAAGCGGAGCCCGCCCGGAGCGGGCGGGCCTGAAGAACACGCCAGCAGTAATGCTGGCGTGATGGGCTACGGAACGTCGGGGCCCTTGATGAGGACGGCGCGGTCCTTGTCCAGCATCTTCGTGCCGTACAGGCAGTCGATCGAGACGACGTCCTGCTTCTTGTCGATGTCGTAGTCCATGACTACGCGCAGACCGAAACCCTTGTACGAGGCGACGGCGGCGTTGGCCGCGCCCTGCGGCAGAACCAGCGGGCGCGTGACCAGGGCGAACGCGGTGCGGTGGAAGGCGACGCCGACCTCGGTGGTGCTGTTGCCGCTTGTCTGCGCCGGGACCGAGATGTTCTGGGTCTGGTAGGGGTCGAAACCGAACACCCGCCGACCGAGAGACGCCTCACGCAGACCGTCCGTGTCACCACGGGCGTCCGCGCGGTTGAAGAGATCGTCGCCGAGCCACTTCGCCTCGATCTCCGGGCCGACCACAAGGTAGCGGTCCGCGGACGGGACGTTGCGCTGGTTGAGCACGCGCCGGGCGTCGATCGCGGTACGCGGGTTGTCGTACTTGAAGACGTTCGCGCCGGTCGGGTTGGCGGCGAACTGGCCGATGACGCCGACCTCCTGCAGGACGTCGTCACGCAGGGCCAAGATGTCCCTGTCGATCTTTTGCGCGATCGCCTCCATCGCGGGCGAAAGGAGCTGCACCCCGAAGTCCTCGATCTTGAGCGTGAGCTCCTCAGTCGTGACCGCAAAGCTGACGTCGGCGAAGTGGTTCAGGGTGACCGGGATGCTGGTCTCCTGCGCGTTCTGGATCGTGATGCCGTTCGCGCGGACGTACTCATTCGCGGTGAACACCGCCGGCTTGCGCACGTTGACCGTGTCGCCGATGCGGGCCGCGAACTCCTCCTCATAATCCCTGTGCACGAGCATCGCCATCACCGTGGTCTCGTACAGCGTCGCCAGCGCGGCGCGGGCGATCACCTGCGGGGTCAAGAACGTGTTAGCCATGGTGGGCTACTCCTTGGTGTTGGACTTCCGGCGCCGCTGCGCCCGGAAATCTTCGGTGGTCATCTGCTCGGGATCGGAGCTGCGGCCACCGGGCCCACCGGTGAACTCCCCTCCGGATCGCGCGGGCGGCCCGCTCAGCGAGGCCGCCTTGAACTTCGGGTTGTCCTCAATCGCCTGCTGAATGCGCTCGGCCAGGACGGTCGAGAAGTCATCCGCGTTGGGGTCGAGTTCCTTGATGGATCGCAGGAACGAGCGGGAGTCGAGCAGCGCGTCGCCGTCAGCGCCGTGCTTGAGCGCGGTGCGGTGGACGCCCAGCTCGCGCAGCGCGCGGCGGTGCAGCTCCCTTTCGGCGTCGCGCTCCTTGGCCGTACTGTCCCTCTCGGTGGTGAGGCGGTCGATCATGTCTTTCGGATCGACCGGCTTCTCCTCCTCGACGATGCCGAGAGCCTTACCGATCTGCTGCGCGAGCTCCGCTTTGGCCTGAGCGGCGATCTCCTCCGGGGACGGCCCAGCCGGGGCCAGTTGCTCGGCCTGCTTGTCAGCGTTTTGGAGCTGGGTCCGGTACTTCACTGCGTCGTTACGAGCACGACGCAGCTCGGCCTGCGCCCACGCGGGCAGGTCGTCGACCTTCCGCGCATCCGGCTTGGCCTTCTCCTCGTCCGCGGCCGGGGTCTGCTCGGGGGTGGTGTTCACCTCCGACGTGGGGGCGTCCTGCCCGGCCCGGTCTTCGGTGGAGGTGACCTCGATCGCCTCGTCAGCCATGGATGTCTCCTTGCGAATCGGTGATGTGCCGCCCGTCCTGCGGGCTGTCGCACACCGCCCGGCCTGCGGGCGGCATGAAAAAGGGCCCACTGTGAGGTGAGCCCTGATATGAGAAGGCCCGCACCTGGCGGGCCTGGCTGTGTGATCACTAAAGGACGTCAAGGTCGCTGTCTGCCTCGACCTGCGAGACAGGCGGCGGGTCGCCGGAGGTCGACTACCGCAGCAGCCCCGTCTTGTCCAGGTGCTCACGCATCTTCGCCTGATACGCCTTGAGGTGCTGATTCGCGGCCTTCTTCTCCGGGCTGCCCTCGGGAGCAGCCGCAGCGCGCCGCTTCCACCCGCGGATCTGCCGTTCCAGGCGCCGCTGCTCTTGACTGTCCTCGTACATGCCAGCCGTCTCCACCTTCGGCGGTGGCTTCGTCAGCCCCGGTAGATATACCGAGAAGGTGTGGCGGCAATTCGGATGCTGAAGTCCCGCCTGACGCGCGTCCTCAACCGTCGCCGTGACCTGCACCGTGACCAGCTCGCCCGTCAGGACGTTCGTTTCCTGCCGGTCCCCCGCCGAACCGGCCTGGGACAACACCTTGCCCTCCCACGGCACGCACACCGGGCACCGGTACGGAGCCCGCGACACAATCACCAGGTCACGGCCGTTGTCCCGCAGCGTCGACAGATGCCCCTCGTTCGCCGCCCGCGCCATCGCCGTCCGGGCCGCCATCTCCGCGTACGCCGAGATAGACCAGGTGCGGTTCTTCTTGTCGACGAACCCGCTGATGCCCTTCGCGGCGAACTTCTGCAACGCCGCGGTTGTCGCCTGCTGCCGGGTGATCGCGCCGGTCAACGCCAACGGCGTCGTCTCGGCGATCACCTGCCGGTAGATGTCGTTAACCATGCGCAGCGCCCCCGTGGTGAGGGGCGGCAGCAGACCCAGCGCCTCCTTCAGGAGTTGCGCCACCCCTTGGCCCGGGGTGATGCCTCGATCCTCCCCCAGACGCTCCAACTCCTGGCTCGCCTGCTCGAAGCCGTCCTCCCACGCCTGCGTGACGCCCTTGCTGAGCATCTGAGACGCGAGCTTCTCAAGGTCCTTGAGAATCTTCTCCGCCTGCTCGCTGAGCTCCTTGATCTCAGTGAGCCGGTTGGCGGCCTGCTGCGGCTGGGCGCCCTTCGCTGTGGCCTTGGCCAGAACCTTGAACAGATGCTCTTCGGCGTCGGCGTACATCTCGGAGATCGCGTACGCGAGCTCGATCCGCCCGTCCACCGCCTCCAGCGCATCAGCCATCGAGGTCGTCGGCCTGGTCAGGGATGATCTGGTCGGTGAACGTGGCCGGGTCCGGCACGTTCAGGCCCAGCTCGTCACGCAGCCGCTTTTTCTCTGCGCCCACCTGGTCCTCATCCCAATCCGGGTGGACCATGCGGATACGGGTGTCGATCGACGCGGACTGGGCCCGGTTCAGCAGGTCAACCGTCCTGGCGACGCTCTCGGTCTCCAGGAACACGCCGTCCGGCCACTGGACTTGCGGACGCTCAGCGGTGACCTTCGTCTTGTAGATGTAGTGGTCGACCGACAGTAGGCAGTCGCCCAGCCACGCCAACGCAGGCGTGTTGTAGCCGATCTTCCGGCCGCGCGTGGTGAGGGACTGCCGCTCACGGGAGTGGATCTCCGTCGCGGTCGCCTCGACACCTTCCCCGGCCTCACCGAACGACTGCACGCTGTACCCGGCGCCGCGGACGATCGCCGCGACGAGGGTCTTCGCCGTCTTCCAGTGCTCCTCGACGCGGATCTCGAACTGCGACAGGGTGATCATGTTGCCGCTGCCGTTCGCCGGCGGCAGCATGCCGATGCCGGAGTAAATCTCCCGGTCCGGATCCCAGTACGAGCCCCTGCCGCGGCCGGTGTTTTGCAGGTAGACCTCGGGCACGATGATTCTGCTCTTGCCGAGCCGCAGGTCCCGCATCCAGGACGTGTAGGTCTCATCCAGTGCGTCCATCAGCGGCTCGACCCCGGCGTAGTCGCTACGGCCCAGGTTGGTGCCGCGCAGCGTCCGATGTGGCCTCATGTTCGGCACGTAGTGGACGAGCAAGCCCTTTGGATAGCCGGAATCGAATCCGCCGGACGAGTCCACTATCTCGGCGAACCCTTCGGTTGCCGGGTGCTCCTGCAGCGGCACAGGGTGGCCAAGGCGGCTGTCGTCGCCCTGGTACAGGCCGTGGTAGACGCGCCCCTTCTCGTGCCGTTCCAGGTGCCGCCAAACGACCTTCTGGTCCTCTTCCACGACCCGCCAGAACGTCACCGCACGCAGCCGGCCCAAGTTGAACTCAGGCACCGCGCTGTCGGCGGGCAGCGAGTCGTACACCGGGTGGTCGGCCATCTCGGTGTCCCAGCCGACCCGCCAGTACGCCCCGCCGTACGCGGAGCACAGCTCACCAGCTTCCAGCAGCCCCGCGTAGACGCTGCCTTCGTTCATGATCTGGTCGAGTCGCTTCTGCGTCTTCTTTCCCGCCGCGAGCAGCGTCGGCGGCTCCGAAAACAGCAGGTCCGCGGATTTGGACGCGATGTCCGCCGCCAACGGCACATGCAGCTTCGTGGACCTCGACTGCCCAGCCGGGATCGGGGAGCCCCAGAACCATCGGGCGATACGGCCGACAGCGCCACCCGCGAACTGCAACGGCCTGTCCCACCCCTTGAGGTCCAGGCCCAGGCCCGGCGACACCGCGCCATTGCCGTACACCTCAGCAAGCCGGTCAGGGTCACCGGAATACCAGGCCCCATGCTGGCCGTACAGCCTCATCTCGGCCCGCATACGCGGAGGCGGCCACTCCTGGTCGTTCGTGGGGAGCGGCATCACACCACCTCTCGTTCGTTCAGCAAACGCCCAATTTCAATCCACCGGTCGGCGAGATCACCGAGTTGCTCCATCAACTGGAGATTCGTGATCTCCAGCTCGGCCTGCTGGAGAAGGCGCGCGGCGCTGGACACCGCTTCATCGACAGTCACGTGGATCTCCGTCAGGTGATGGGGACAAGCCCGGCCGGGAGCACAGGCCGCTCAACGGCACCGTTCACACGGACCCACGCCATGTAGGTGCCATCCGGCAGAGCGACCGCGCCGGGGCCGATGAGAATGCGCGCCCGCGCGCCCTCCGAGGTGGCGTTAGACCACCCCGCAGGGAGCCAGTCGCCCTCGGCCGGCTCGGCGCCCACATTCGTGAAAGCGATCTCCACATCCTCCGTGCCGGCCGCACCATCGACCTGGATATACAGGTACGGGCGACTGAGCGAGGAAATGGGTTCCACAGTGAGCCCCCTACGTTGTCGGCGGCCCAGCGGACCATTCAGTTTCAGGTGAGGATGCGTACCACTGCACGGCGGGTGGCTTGGCGTGCCACATCACGAACGGTGAGCCAGCACGAAGCGGCCCGGTACGGCGCAGCATCCGGGAAACGGCGCCGCTTTCGAGGACCTGGCCGACGACACCCACGATCGGCGGCAGCGGCTGAAGCAGGTGAACGGTGCCCGTTCCGATGACCGGCGTGACCGGCCACGCTTTGACACGCAGCAGCGGGAATTCCGTACCGGCCTCGACGAGCTGGGCCAGGAGGCCACCCCGCGCGAACCCGATCGACTCGGCGGTACCTGCTTCAGCGATCTGACCCAGCGGGTGAGCCTTGACCGGGGAGAACGGCAGCGCATCGCCAGTCTCAACGACCGAATGCATCTCAGGTTTGGCGCGGACGTTCACTGCGGTACCGGTCTCAACGACCTGGCTCACTGATTTGATCTTGACGCGGTTGAACGGCTGGACACTGCCGGTTCCGGCGACTTGCCCCATGGCTTGAGCCTTGGTTGCCAGCACCTGGAAAGCCGTGCCGGTCTCGACGACCGGCGGCAGCGCCCGCGTCTTGTTTGGTGTGCTCGACACCGCAGCGCTTGTCTCAACGACCTGACCGACGGTCCTGCTCTTGACACGATTGAACGGTCGAACACTGCCGGTCTCGCTGACCGGCGAGATCACCGTTGCTGCGGCTCGTGTCCATGCGCCCATCCGCCGCGCGCCCCAGGAGATCGGCGGCCCGTCTTCTTTCGTCGCGCCTGTGCCGCCGCTCAGCGTAGATGCGCGGCCGGAGTAGTCAGCCGTTTCGGGCCGGAGCAGCGGATACCAGGCCCGTAAGTTCTCCGTCCGTACCGGCATGTACTGCCTGCATTCGGCTTCCAACTCGGCCTGGGTCAACGCCACCGTCCAGAACTTGAATGCCGCTACCGCCCCGTTGATCCATTCGCCGCCGAAAGGGCTATCACCGATGCGCAGGGTCGCGGCGTTGAGGTTGGACGACTGGGCGGTCCAGCCGCCACTGTCGAATGCAGTGTCGTCTGCTGCCCGCGTGGTTGTGGTGCCATCTACGCCGTTCACGGCGATCGCGATGTAGTACCAGGTGCCGACCGTCATCTGACGGACAATCTGCGCAAGCCCAGCGTCGTCCCACACCGCCATGTCGACACCAGACTCACTGGTTTGCAAGACGAAATAGTCGCTGGCGCCGTTATCGATGGCCCATGGGGTGGTGAAACTCGCTCGGTTAGCTGCGATTTTGACCCAGCAGGCTACGGTGAACGCAGAAATGGTGCCGAGCGCGACCGCTCTGGTGTAGCTCTGCCCGGCCGCGCTGAACCTGACCGCCACCGTAGACCCCCTACGCGCCGGTGTAGGACAGTCGGACGCTAGTCACGATCGCGTCGCCCGCCATGGTGTCGCTGGCGTCGGCGGCGTCACGTCCGAGTCGTAGCCATACCTCGTCGCCGGCGGCCATGCTGTCCAGCGCTGACAGGATGAGCGTCGTCTTGTGTAGGCGTTTACCGGTTGTTCCGAGGTGGGAGGTCACTGCGGTCAACCCGACGTTCATCGTCTTGGCTTCGACGTTGTCGCTATCTACTCCCGGGGTGATCGCAGCGAGGAACACCTCCCAGCGAACCGCCCCGGAGGTAGCGGTGTCGGCGTACCACACGACGTCAACGGTGAGGTCCCCGCTTGTGTAGCTCATCGGCTCGAACTTCCACGAAGCTCGTTCAGCCGTGGCGGCGTCGTAGGCCAGACCGCTCACAGGGAAGGCGGACCCATTCGCTTTGGCGAACGCGGGGAAAGCGGTGGATCGGAACTGCGCCTCTTCGGGCGCGAGGTACAGCCGGTACGTCGCCATCAGACCGCCCGGAAGAAACCAGCCGGGTCGATCTGCACGACCACGTTGCTGCCGTCCGGCTGGATCGGGAAATCATGCGACGTCAGGGGGATGATCGCGCTGTCAGGCGAGGCGGTCGCTGGTCGGTAGCACACCAAGATTTTCGACCAGTTGCTTCCCACCTGGACGTTGGTCCAGGTCTGGTCAGGGATGTCGAGGTCAATGCGATCGTTGACGTCGTCAGGAGTCAAGGCGTTCAGATCGGCTGCAGCCAGCACCTTCCGCGTGTAACCGGTGTTGGTGGCTTCGTCGGTGGTGCCAGCCAGGACGTCGGCGAGCGTGTCCCGGTCTTTCAGCACCGCATCGGTCTCGATGTTCGCGGCGGCCAGAGCGACCAGGAGTAGCGTGCTGGTGGCCGGGTCGCCTGTCTTGACCCGGTTGTAGAGCTCGGCGGTTCTGCCCTTGGCAATGTTGAACTGGAAGTCAGCCATGACCCTCCTCATGTGAGGTCGGAAAAGAAGATGAGTGGTCCCGGCCTGCCGCTGCCCCTCAACAGAGGCAGGCCGGGGCCACCGGGGCTCGACGCGCTGCGGAAGGCCAGCGCGGAGCCGCCCGCACCCGGTGGGGTGCGGGGTTTGATATGCCAGCGGTAGCGCTAGCGTCAGTAGTTCGGCACGGCTTCCAGCAGCGGCATCCATGCCGCCTGCGTGGTGTGCAGGATGTATCGGCCGGCGTCGAGGCTGTGGTCGTCGAGTTTCACGGGGGCGTCGTCGCCTTTCTCAGCTTTCCGGTCGTCCCAGGAGTAGGAGCCGATCTCGGAGATCCAGCCGTGGCAGGAGCGATGCACTCGCAGGTGGTCGGCAGCGATCAAGTTGGACACGGTGCGGATGCCGTCGAGGACGGCGTTGTCGCCGAGCTGCGGCAGCAGCCCATCATGATGGAGCTGGGTGACGAACGACGCTGCGGACGGGTCGACGATGATCCAGTCCGGGCGGACGCCCATGGTGCCTGGGCCGTAGGTGTCGGGGATGTTGTCCAGCCATTCGCCGACTTTCGTGGAGTACTCGGCGTCGGTGAGCTGGCGGCGCTCCATGCGGGAGTCCCACCGCCACTCCGACACCAGGTAGATACGCCGCTGCCCATCCCGGTCCGGGGTGGACACCCCAGCGAGGAGCGCCGAGAACGGGTTGACGGTGCCGTAGTCGATGCCGACGCCGAGCCAGCGTTCCATCAGCGGCAGCGAATCGACGATGTGTCTGTCCGGGTCCCACATGTCGAAGATCGCGCCTTCGGCCATGCACCACTCGCCGAGGACGTACCTGCGGTACCACAAGCCCGTGTACTCGCTCTTGAGGTTCGCCACGTACACGGGGTCGAGGGCCGGGTTGTCGTCGAGGGTGAAGTGCCACCACTTCAGGTCCAGCTCGTGTGACCGGAGGAGGAACCGTTTCCGCAGCCAGTGGTTGGGCGCATCGGGGTTCGTGGTGCAGAAGATCTTGCTGCCGGTGACGGAGCAGCGGGCGAGGAGCTGATCCCAGAACGTCTCAGGGATCAGCGTCGCCTCGTCCACGTACGCGCCCGCGCAGGTGAGACCACGCAAGCGGGACTCGGCGCGCACGTCGTTCGCCGAGATAATCTCCACGCGGCGGCCGAGAACGTTCGCGGTCGGGGCGCCGCGCGTGAAGAAGATCCGCCTAGCGATCGGCCCCGTCAAGCTGGGGTCCATCAGCGGCTCGAACACGTTACGCGCGATGGTGTCCGCAGTCTTACCGACGATCACGAGGTGGCCACCGCGGGGCGCCTGCGCGACGTACATCAGCCACCGCAGAAGGGAGGCGATGGTCTTCCCGGATCGGACGCTGCCCGTCCAGATGTTGATACGGGCCGTGGATTCAGCAATGCTGCGTTCTTGCGCAGGTGACAGCGTGACAAGCGCCAGTTTGCTCACTCGTCGTTCTCGCTAGCCTCGATGGCGTCGACGATCTCCACCGTCGTCACCCCGGCTGGGACGTGCCGGGCCTGCATCTGCGCGAACAGCGACCCGAGCAGGCCGATGACATCAGCGCTCTCCGACCCGTTGCGGTTGATCAGGTCGAGGCCCAGCAGGTTGCAGCGGCGCGTGATCAGCTTCTCGGCCTGCTCGACCGCCTTGACGTCGCCCTGCAGGGCCTTGGCCCAGATGCCAGCCATGAGCCGGTCGAGCCGGTCAATCTCTATCTGCAGGAGCTGTTCGGACGCGAGGTGTTCGGCCTTGGCCGCCTTCTGCATCGCGCGTGTGATGTCCCTGACGGCTGCAGCGTTGGAGGCGTAGCCGAGGGTTTCCGCGATGATCGTGGGGCTGATGCCCGCGATGCGCATCTGGACGGCTTTGGCTCTACGCTCAGCGACGACGGTGGCCGACGCTCGTCGCCTGCTGGAGACCATGAGGGGACCCCCGTTTCTAGATCGACAGTTGGAGGGCGGAGCGATGCAAGCAGAGAGAGCGCAAGCGATACCGCTTGCATCACTCGCTTACGAGACAGCAAACGTCGACGAGCTCGGCGAGCGGCGACCTTGAGATCCGGCTCCTAGCTGATATCCCAGATGTGCAGGACGAGCTGGGAGCCCTTCACCACCTGGCCGATCCGCATGTCCGGGCCGATCAGGCGGGTGTGGTCGTCGTCGTCGAGCACGCCCGCGTCGACCAGGCCGTCAACGACGGCCTTTGCGGACGGATACCAGTTGCCCGGGTCGCGGCGGCGCCGGTCGACAGGCCGTAGCTCGCCGATCACGTACACCCGGTCGAAGTGGGGCACGCCGAGCGCTGCCGCGGCGTCGCGGCCGGCACCGCGCAGGGCCTTCGTCAGCTTCGCCTTCGCCATCGGGTGAAGGCGCTGATTGCTGTTCAGCAGGGTCATCCCGACCGGCAGCTCCACCGTCCAGTCCGGGGGCGGACGCTCGTCGAACCACACCGGGTGCCCCTCCCCTGGTCACTGTGCGGACGCGAACGCCCCGATAACGGCCCAGGAGTGCCACCGGAACAGCACCTCGGGCGAGTGCCACCCGGCCGCCGTGATGGTCTGCATCGTGGTCTGCTGCGGCGCCGGTCGAAGTACTCCACGGAGTGCCCGAGCCTTCGCCCTGATGGCCGAGTCGCTGATGCCGTGTGCGGCCTTGTAGTCGTGCGCGACGTCCTGGCCGATCTCGGCCCACCGGCCGTCAACTGGCCGGATCTTCTCCGCGACGATCAGCGCGCCCATCTCCTTCGAGTACGCGCGTGCCAGCCTTAGAGCGTCCAGACGTTCCTGCTGCGGGAGGAACTGCAGCGTGAACAGGGCGAGCGTCAGATCAGCATCTGCGTGCGCGAGCGGCGCCTCCTGAATGCGGGTCACGTTGAAGGTGACCTCGTGGCCGCCGAGCTCGTCGATAGCGAGGCGGGCCTGGTCGAGCATCGCGGGCTGCTCGTCGTACAGCGCGAATCGGATGCCGCGGCCCGGGTGCCGTTGCAGGATTCGCAGCGCGGACGCCCCCGTGGACGCGCCGAGGTCCGCGACCAGGCCGCCAGCCGGGACGAGCCAGTCCGTGGTCTCGGCGACTAGGTCCTGAATCGCGTCGTAGAACGGCACCGAGGCGCGCACGTGGTCGTCGAACACCTCAGCCACGTGGCTGGTGAACTCCCACCCGCCAGCGTCGAACTGGTGGGCGATGTCGCTGTCTTCGCTCATGATTCGCTCCGGACGATGCGCCGGTACTCGGCCCGGTAGAACCGCGCCGGGTCGTGCAGTACTTGGGTGATCGCGGTCTTCAACCCGAGGCCGTCTTGGAACGCAACCTTCGGCCGGCGGACAACCGAGTCGGGCAGCAGCCCGGCGTAGGCGTGCTGCAGGACGGCCTTCGGGTGTGCCTTGCCGTCCGCGACCGCGTGCCTGGGCAGCGACAGCGCGAGGTCGACAAGGTCGGGGTCGCAGAACGGCAGCCGCCCCTCCACGCTCGACGCCATGAACGTCTTGTTGACGCGGGGGAAGTTCTTCCTGCTCTGGGTGGCCATCAGGTCACGCCGGTAGACGTGCCAGTCGGTCGTCTGCAGGGCGTGGTAGGCGAAGCCGTACGACGCCCACAGCTCGTCGGACCCCTCACCGGAATAGGTGACCTTGAAGCCGTCGCCGCGCATCGCTTCGGCCAGGCGCAAGCACGCCCACCCGATCTCGATCTGCGCCTTGTACGGCATCTCGATCACCGACACCACCCGGGCCAGGTCCGACGCCGTGGGCACCGGAATGTCGACCTCCACCAGCTCGATGTCGAGCTGCTCGGCCACCTCGCGCGCGCACCGCAGGTCCCGTGACTTGGGGTCCATGCGGGCGGTGTACGCGACCAGGCCCGGCCGGTGCTGGACCAACTCATACGTGATCGCAGCCGAGTCGATCCCACCGGACAGCAGCGCACACACGGGCACGTCCGAGATCAGGCGCCGCCGTACGGCCCGCGCCAGGGACGACTTGAGCGCGACACTCCCCTTCGCGAGGCTCGACGCCACCGGGGCGCAGCTCTGCTTGTGGTAGCGCGTCCACGCGATGCCTGTACGGCTGATCGCCGCCCAGTGCCCCGCGGGGACGTCGGCCACGCTGTTCTCCGCCACCGGCCGGCCGATTGCGGTGAACGCTTTCAGCTCGGACGCCGCAGCGACGGGCTGCGCCAGGTGCAGGTGGAGCGGGATCTCCCCGTGCCGGTCACGCGCGACGTGAAGCACGCCCGGCTGCCGCTCGTCGGCCCACGCCACGGCGAACATGCCGTTGACCAAGGGGAGCGTCGTGTCGGGGCCGAGGATGTGCAGCGCGGCTGCGAAGACCTCCGTATCGCCGGTTGTCTTCCACGCCCGGCCCGGGTCGGCCCGCTCGACCGCGAGCCGCAGGTCAGCGGCGTTGTAGATCTCACCGTTGTATACGATCGTCACCGGCCCGTCGCGGAACGGCTGGTCGGACCGGCCGCCCGGGTCCTGGATCGCGAGCCGCGTATGCGCGAGCGTCACGCCCGCCACGGTGACGGTCGCCGCCGCGTCCGGCCCCCGGTGGGAGAGCCGGGCGGCGGCCGGCGCGAGATTCGCCGCGCCGAGGATCGCCGCTACTCCGCACATGACGGCTCCGCGTCCCGCAGCGGGATGAGGATCTCGTCTCGGACTGCCCCGGCGATCCTGGCCATCATCGGCGGCGGCACCGCCCGCCCGATCCGCTCCCAGCGGCGCGCGTAGTTGCCGGTGAGGACGAAGTCGTCGGGGAACCCGCCGATCCTGCGCAGCTCCGGGATCGTCAGGTAACGCGGGTGCGTCGGGTGGGTGAGCGCGGCCGTGCCCGCCGTCCCGGCCCTGGCCAGGATGGCTGGCGCGGCCTGGTCGAAACTGAGCCGCTTCAAATTCATCCGCTCCGGGTGGCCCTCGCCTGGCCTGAGCTGCCGCCACAGCGGCTCGATCGAGTAGCCGCGGATACTGATCGGGTAGCCCGTCTCCGGGTCATTGGCCAGGTCGTCGAATGCGCCCGGCAGGCCCCTGACAGCGTCCCGAATGGTGTAGTAGTGCGGCTCCGGAGCAGGGTGGACAGGCTGAGAGTTCAGGTCCTCGCGGACCCCGACGAAGATGATCCGCTGCCGCCTCTGCGGGACGCCGAGCCACTGCGCGTCGAGCAGCCGGGCCGTCACGTTGTAGCCCGCTTCGCCCAGAGCCTTGAGGATCCGTTTGAAGTAGCCCTTCGCCGTCCCCTGGACCAGGCCCGCGACGTTCTCCGCAATGAACGTACGCGGCTGCAGGTCCCGCAGCAGGCGGGCGAACTCGAAGAACAGGTCGTCTACCCGCTGCTGGGTGTCGGAGTAGGTCTTGACCGTGCCCCACCCGGCCTCGCGTTTGCCTGACGTGGAGAACGCGGCGCACGGCGGGGAGCCGTCGAGCAGGTCGAGCTCGCCGACGCTCAGGCCCGTCGCGGCCAGGATCTCAGCGGCCGTCACCTCGCGGATATCGCGCGTATCGAGAACTGTGTACGGCGCGGCGTTCGCCCGGTACGTTTCGGCGGCCGCGGGGATGAACTCTGATGCCCACAGCATCCGGAACCCAGCCATCCGGTAGCCGAGTGATGAGCCGCCGCAGCCGGAGAACGTCGATACCGCGTTGAAGCCGTTCCATGGGGTGGCGGCGATCTCCGCCATGGACGGGATCCGGTAGGGCGGCTTACTCACTTGGGCTTCCCGCTCCATTCGTAGCTGCACGAGGGGCAGCGGTAGTCCACGTCGATCGCCTCGTCGAACGAACGGAACTCCGAGGGCGGCTGCGCCTGCGGCATGGGCCGCTCGTCGTCATCATCGTCGACTATGCGCGGGCCGGGGGCCCCGCCCATGTCTCCGGCCAGCGCCGCGGCCATCGCCGCGTCCAGGTCCGCCAGGTCGTCCGCCGTGTAGCCGGTGACAACGAGTAACCCCGCGTCGGCCTGCTGAATGTTGAGCAGAGACTCAACCAGCAGCCCTTCGTCCCAGCCGCCCTTTTCGGTCGTCCTGTTGTTCGCGATGAGGTACGCCTCGGCGTCCGCGTCGGACCGCGACGACCAGCCACGCACGATCGGCACCAGCCACGTGCCGTCCTCGGCCAGGCGCACCCCCTCGGGAGGAGTTGAGCCGCTCGCGGCCATTGCCGTTAGGACTTCCTTGCGGCCGTGGCCGACAACAAGCCGGCCTGTGCGTTCGTCGATCTCTCCGGCGACGATGCAGCCGAACGTCTCGATCGAGGCGCGGATCGCGGGCAGGTCGTGGTCCTTGGCGTTCCGCGCCGCAGCCGGAATGCCCGGGAGCGGCATGTACTCGATGCGGCGCTGCATCACACCTCCGTCCGAGGGCTGTCGCTCGTCGACATGGCGCGGACGATCGCGTGGAACATGTGGTCCTTGACGCGCTGCTCGTCGGGCAGGTCCATGTACGGCACGAGGCACGGGTGCGTCTTGATGTGGGCGTTCTTGTCCGGGCCGTACATCCACCCGGCGGCCCGCTTCGTGTCGCACCACGTCTCGTGGAGCTCCTGCGGTGTGGCACCGTCGAGAGCGGCTTCGACACCTTCAGCCGTGGACTTACGCTGCCAGGCCGGGGCGTCGTCCCAGTGCGGCGACGGGGCGGGGTCGCCGTGCGCGATCTGCAGGACGCGGTTCGCCTCGTGGCACACGCGGGCGATCGTCTCCAGGTACGCCTTCATACGTCCCACCTCACGTAATGATCGGTTCGCAGGCGAGCAGGCGGCGGCCGCGCTGCTCGTACCAGGCGGTGAGTGCCGTGGCGACGACGTCGTGGATCTCGGCCGTCACGTCGTCGTAGCTCACGTCCTCCGGCAGGTGGTCGCTGTCGTTGACGGTCGCGGCCAAACTCCAGCGGGTGAGGGTGGCGCTCATCGGTCACTGCCTTCCTCGGCTGGGCGGTAGCCGTACCGGACGCGCTGCTCGGACAGGTCAGCGGTGATCCGCGCGCACGCCTCCTCAACCCACCTGTCGTGCGTCGCGGCGGCGTCGGTCAAGGTGACCGCGGCCGCCATGATGGTGCCGCGTTTGCCGTCGCTGCCCGATCGGGTGGGGATGCCCCGGTCGGATTCCCAGTCGACGGACCACGACATCGTCGGGCGGCGCGTCTTCGGCCTGCCGTACCGGACGTGCTGCAGGTTGAGCTGCACCTGGTAGGAGTCGCCTTCGGGCAGGTGCACCCATGCGAGCACTGGGCCGGCGGCGTCCTCGTAGGAGAACCGCTTCGGCCCGCGCAGCCGCTCGACCAGATCCAGGTTGATGGAGCCCTGCCACCACTTCGGCTCGTCGCGGGACCAGTGGCCTTGCCGCGCCCACAGCTTCCAGCGCAGAGTCCATCCGTCCAGGCTCAGGCCGATCTCCCGGCTGTCGTAGCCTTCCGGGATCAGGCGGCGCTGCAGCCAGGCGCCGAACTGTTCGGTGTGCAGGTAGAGGGCGCCCAGCGGGTTGATCCGCAGGTGCGCGGCCACAGTGTGGTCGCTACCGGCGGCGCCGATCTCCAGTTCGATGGAGAACACGCCGAACGTCCGGCCGATGAGCAGTTCGCCGCCGAGCGTGCCGGTTGGCTCTCCCGTGGTCAGGCCGGGCGGGTGGAAGCGGTCCGGTGAGCGCAGTTCCGGGATGGTGGAGCTCCAGATGGCTGAAATGGCGTCGCTGAGCGAGCGCGGCCCGGTGTACGGGTCGCCGATCGCGTACTGCTCGGGGTCGAGGTTGCCCTGCGGGTCGGGTCGGGCTCCGCACCGGTCGCACGCCACCCAGCGGCGCGCGGCCAGGCCTTGTTCGTGGGGGCCGTACCCGTCGACGACTGGCCGGTGGCCGCGGAGGCGACACCACAGCATGAGACGGGGCGCGTCGTGGAGCCAGAAGCCGCGGTGGGCCAGGACGCCGGGTTTGCGGCCGTCCCGCTTGGCGTAGTCGGAGGTGTGCCAGTACATGAGGGGACTCCGAGGGGTTGAGGGGTGGTGCCCGGTCCGGCACGTTTTCCGCGCTTCCCCCTAGCGCAGGGCCGCGCCGGACCGGGGGCATGGGGAAGGCCCCGGACCGTGTTGGGTCCGGGGCCTTCGGAGCGCTCTCGCGCGATACGCGTCTGAGAGCGTTTCTAAGAAGATCGTTCCGAGGGGGTCAGGGAGGTACGGGAGAGGCTCCGAACGTCAGCGAGTCGCAAACTCAGCAACGCGCACATGCACTGTTGCTAGCACTTTGACATGCGGGTTCCACGCTGAAGACCAGAGTATGCACTGTTGTCAAGTGCCGCAAGTCAGCGCGCCCGATGTTGGGGGCAAAGACGTGCAGCAGACCGGCGTATTGCTCCCGGCGTGGCCTCAGCCCAGCGCGATCATGGGGCGTGGAATCTAGACTTGGCCCATGTTCAGACATCCCGGGGCTGCACGAGATCCTGCGCTGGATCCCGTAACAGCCCTCAACGAGAAACCGCATCTGGAGTCCATCACGCTGGCGAACGGCATTCGCGCGCAGGTCATTCGCCCAAGCCTTAGTTACGACCTGGGCCCCTGGGAGAACCCCCGAGTGCATGGTCCCGAATTGCACGTTGTTGACGGGCAACACCGGGTGAGCGCGGCGCTCGCACTCCTCAATCGGCAACAACGCAGGAGCGCGCATGCGGTCTTAAAGAGATATGACCAGATCGGCAAGTTTGGCCTCGGCTTCAAGACAACTCTGAGCCTGGAAGCGACCCCCAGGCTTATCGTTGCTCAGGGAGCGCTGGCCACCCTCCGCCCCGACAGAGTCACCGATCCAGTCGACCGCCTCGCGGGTCAGGGCGTGGCAGCGCCGTGCGGGGTTTACACATACGCGGAGGAGTCGCCTATCCGGCTGCCGGGATCGCCCGTATCCCAGCGTCACCGCACTGATAGGTCCGCCGAACTCTTGTTCTGGGCAGTCGTGGAATGGGTCATCCGGCTGCTGCTGACCTTGGCTCGCGCGCGACGTGCCCCGGTGGTTCGCGCATTCACGCTGTTGACGCAGCGCTCCCGACGTCGCCGCCGACGTCGCCGCTTCGGAGGCGTCGTGTTGTCGAATCCGCTGCCTCCCACGGTGTCCGCTCGCCGCCCGAAGGTGGCGGCCGATGGTCGCCTTCATCATCGGGATCCTTATTGGGATGCTCGTCAACGAGCTGGGCGAGCTGTGCCCGTGGGCGTCGCGTAGCCTCGTTCTCCGTGCTTCCCGGGCGATTCACCGTGACCCTAAACGCGCCCAGCAGTGCACAGCCCGGCTAAATGAGGCTCTGGCCCGCGTACCCGGGAAAGCCACCCTCCTTCCCGCTGCCCTCCTTCTCGTGGGGTCGCTCCTCATCGGTGCCGCTTGGCGAAGCCGAACGAAGGCCAGGATCTTCACCTTATTGTCCGCGAAAGCGCGGATGCTTCGCCATGCCCTCGCTCACGTCAAGCGGGAGGTGATACGTCGCCGATCCCGACGGCACCTGCGTTGGTGAGTGCGGCGGCCTGGCTGGGGGCTGCATCGAGCCACCTTCGCCAGGCCGCTGCTCTGCCTAACGCGGTCAGCCCTTCACATCCCAATCCCTGCCGTGGCGTTGTCCGCCCACTGGTCCACGATCCGCAGGTACTCGTGCAACGCAGTGCTATTCGGCGCCCAACCGCCCTGCTCAGCGATCGTCTTGTAGTCGTGCTTGGCCTCCCGCGCCGCCGTGGCGAGGCCGGCGCGCATGCTGTGCCCGGTGATGCCCTCTAGGCCCACCGCCTTGGCCGCGTCCGCGATAGCGATCCCGATGCCCTGCCCGGTGATCGGGCCCAGCATCTTGTGCCGGTTGAAGCGCATGAACGCGGGCCCGTCAGGGGCGAGGTCCGCGGCCGCCGCCCACGCCACCCAGGCGCGCTGTGAGCACGTCCACTCGTTCTCGCCCTTCTTGATCGCAGGCGAGCGGGCGCCGGTCTTGCCGTACCGGCTGTACACCAGCAGGCCCTTCTCCGTCACGACCACGTCCCGGGCGAGGAGGTTCGCCAACTCCGACCGGCGCGCCGCCATGCCGAACCCGACCGTCAGGATGGCCCGGTCCCGCTTGCCCTTCAGGCTGTCCGGCAGTGCCTTCGACATCGCGCGGAGCTGCATCATCGTCAGCGGCGGGGCCTGGCCGCGGCCCCGCTGCTCCCCCGACTCGGCCAGCATCCGGGCCAGCGCATCGACCGCCTTCTTCGCCTTCTTCGGCCCATTCGGGTGCACCGGGACGCCGCGCTCCCGCAGGGACACCGCCGCGCCGTACAGGTTTCGCTCGATCGTCTTCGGTGCTTTGCCTTCCTTGCCGAGCCAGATCACGAACCCGAGGAACGCGCCCGGCGTGCCGGCCTCCAGCGGGATGCCCACCTCGGCGACGTACCGTTCCCACGCCCGCCAGTCGGAGGCGTAGGAGCGCAGCGTGTTCGCCGAGCGGGGCTCGAACTCCTCGGCCGCCTGGTCGAGCTCGGCGAGCCGGGCCCACAGTTCGCCGTCCCTGGCCGGCACCAGCTCGTCGCCGCCGTGCAGCTCCAGCTCGGTCACTCGTCCTCCCCCACGGCGGGCATCTTCGGGTGGACCAGGGTGTCGAACCGGTCAACGTCGATCGGGAAGCCAGTGCGGGCCGTCATCCAGTTCGCTTTCTCAGCGAAATCAGGGTCGCCTGGCAGGCCGTCAACGAACTTCGCCCGGTAGAACCACTCGGCCGCGCGCCAGATCACCTCGTCGTCCTGGCGGGCCTTCCACCACTCCTGCAGCAACGGCTGCGCGGGGACCGACGACCCAGACTGGAAGCACTGACCGCCCGGCACGAACGGGCACCGCTCAGGCCGAGGCCGGTGGCCGTCGTACAGGGGCTTCGGGGAGTGGTAGCCGACGTCTTTGCCCATCCAGCCGCCGGGGAAGAACTCGTCGTCGCGGACGTAGCTGGGCATGTCCGGCATCTTCATGAACGACACGTGGACTCCGCCGAGCGGGCCGGTCAGGATCCAGGCTCGGCCACCTCCGTCCGGCTGCTCGGCGCTGTCGTCGATCACCTGCCGCGTGAACTCGCTGGTGGGGGGAATCTCGCTCATCGGGTGTCTCCATGGGTCGGGTTGGGTGAGGAATGGCTCCCCGGCTGGGGGCCGGGGGCACTGCGGAGCGGATCAGGTGTTGTGACGCAACACCCGCTCCTCTACCTCGGCCGCGCTCGGCCCGATCGACGCCATGATCAGGGTGAGCAGAGCGTCCCGGTAGTCCTCCGGCAGCTGTCCCTCCGACACCAGGTAATCGATGTGTCCGTGTTCCTCCAGCCAGGCGAGCACCTGGCCGACATTCCAATCCAGGTGGATGGTGCTGCACTGCGCGGCGAGATCCCGCAGCGACATCGCGCCTTCACCGTACGGATCGAGGAGCTTCGCGTGGAACGTCGCGGCGATCTGGTCGTATCTCACGTGGTTCCTTTCATGGGGGTTGGTCAGGTGAGCGGCGCTCCCCAGCTGGGTGACTGGGGAGCGCGGGACGAATCAGGGCTTGCGGACGCGGTCCATCAGCTCGGCGATCTCAGCGACGTACGGCTCACGGCCGTTCATCCACTCGGCGTCGTCGAGCCGCTTGTTCAGGTACACCTGCAGCTCGTCGGCGGTGATCTCGGTCAGGTCTTCACGGGTGACGTCGGCGTGCGGCGCCGGCCAGGAGCCGACCCAGTCGTCGGCGTAGTAGAGCTGGCCGGTGGCGTCGTCACGCCAGACGCCGGTCACGTCGGCCTCGGCGGGGCCGTCGAAGAAGTCGATCTCACCCACAGCGGTCAGGCCGGGCAGCTCGGGCAGGAACGGGTAGGGCATGCGCTCGTCTTTCGGGTCGGGCTTGGCCGGTGCGTCCAGCTCGAACCGGGCGTCCTCCTCCCGCCACAGGGTGGCGTCGAGGCCGATTGGCCCGTCATAGGTGACGTCGATGCCCCACATGCCGGGCGCGCTGCCGCGGTGCGGCTCGCTGGTGACGGTGCCCTTCTGCGGCTGACCGCCGAGGGCCTTCGGGCGCGGGACAAGGATGCGGTCGTTCACCTTCAGCTCGGTGATGAGCTTGCCGGACGGGCGCTCGCTCCACAGCCCTCGGGTGATGCCCCTCTTGTGGAGCGCGCGGTCGTGTTCCTCCGCCGAGATGTTGAGCTCGTTCATGTTGCTTGCCTTTTTGCTAGCGGGTTGGTTGGAGCGGGTGAGTTGGGTGACTCACTCGCGATTTCGTGATCTTGGAAGCGTTGATCACTGCTCGAATCCTAACTCACGATAAGGGACATTATCGTGAGTTAAAGCGGAAGATCACGTGAATCCCGTGAGGTCTTTTCACAAGCACCGACGAACCCGCCGCCTCAGTCCCTACGCTCGAATCACACAGAGAGGACACACGATGACGCTGGACATGAGCCGCTGGACAGTCACCGTCGAGAAGCTCGACGAGGACACGGCGCACAAGTACAAGCGCCCGGACACCGTAGGGATGGAAGGCGTCGTCGTGCGCTACCACGACGGCCGGTTCGTGAGAGTCGATGCGGTCCGCGATGAGATCCCGCCCGCCATCTCCATGGAGCAGGCCGCGCAGACCATCGCCGAGGGGTACGGCGCGCGGTACGCCGGCATCGTGGAGTAGTCGAGCCCCCACTCAACCCTCGGCATCCACGAACGCAAGCACCTCCGCCGAAAGATGCCCACGCAACCGAGGCAGATCACACGACAACACACGCTCGACAACCACAGGATCCGCGGCCGACCAACCACCCGCCGCCTGCACCTGTTCCAGCCGGGCAACCACCGTCGCGAGATCCAGCTCCAGATCAGTCACCGACGCGTCCCCGCCCAACCCGCAACCTCCACCACCGTCCGCACCTCCAACGGCTGCAACAACATCACCGGCTCAACCTCGAACACCCGCGCCAACACCACCAGATCATCCACATCCACATGCCGGAAACGCGGCGCCCCCGCATCCGCGGCAGCCTCCAACTTGTTCACCGACACCTCAGACAACCGGCGCCCAGCACCAGCCATCCGCTCACCCAACTCCCGCTGCGACCACCCGCGGCCCAGCCGCAACAACCGCACATTCGCCGCAACCACCCGGCCCAACGGCCCAACACCATTCACCGCACGCTCACCCACCCTCACCAGACGCAAGCCCGAACGCTAGCGGCAACCGAGCACCCGGCCGGCCACGCGACCCACGACGCTCACGCTCCACCACCAACAACTCCCGCACATTCACCAACCCCCCCGCCTCCCCCGGCCGACGAGCACGAGGCAAACCCGTCCGCTCGTCGACCACCAGACACCGAAGACGACCCGACGCAACCCACCTCCCCACCGTCGTCCGATCCACCCCAACACGACCAGCCGCCACATCAAAATCCACCCACACACCACCATCATCACCCCCACAACCCCCCACCTGCGCACACACCGACACACACGCCAGGCAAAACGACACCAACACACACCCCCCGAACCAAACGGAACAGCAGCACACACCGGGGCCCGCCCGGGGGGCTGGAGGGGGGTGGGGGAGGGGCCGGAACGCGAAAGAGCCCGCTAGCCATGTGGCTAGCGGGCTCGTTTCCCTTGCTCGGACTATCCGAGAACGTCTCCAATGAACTCTCGGACGATCTCACGTCGCACCGTCTGCTCAGCTTTGGCGACGATCGCGCGTAGGCGCTTGATCTCGGCGCGGTTGACGGTCTCGGCCGCGCCGTTCGACTTGAGGTCAGAGAGGACCCTGTCATAGGTGCACTCGGAAAGCTTGTGAATCGCCTCGAAAGCTTCCACCAGCGGCGCGGCGATGGCCTCGCTGTAGAACATCAGGGCATGCTCAACACCGGCGCAGCAGACGTCATGATGGATGGTCAGGACCGGCTTACGGGCGGACGTCATGGTCACGTTGAGACCGATCGGGATGTGCAGAACGGCGAGAAGCAGCGCGTACAGCTCCACCGTCTCCATGATCAGTTCGTTGGTGGGGGTCGTGTTGCGGAACATGGGTAGATCTCCTGACTAGGTGGGTTGGCTGGGGTGAAGTCGGGCCGCGCGGGTACGCGGCCCGACGTGGTGTTACTGCTGGGCGGCCTGCTGAGCCTCGAAAGCGGCAAGCATCGCTTCCTGTGCGGTGACGTCCAGTTCGTGCGAGCGTGCGACCTCAATGGCTGCGCGCAAGTCCTTGATGGTCTTGTCCATCAAGTCGCTTGCCGCCTTGCGCTCCGCAGCCTTGCGGGCTTCCTCACGCTGGGCCTTGATCCGCTCCATGGCGTCCGGCAGAACGGCGGTGATCCACTTACCCAGGTCCGACACGCTGGCCCCAGCGGGCGCGGCAAGGGGGTGCTCCTCATCCGTGAGGGCCAGCATCTGCATGCCCTCGTATCTACGCGTGGTCCACCGGGTGACGGCCTTGCCGGTGCCCTGCGTGTAGATGTGCGAAGCAGGGAAGTCACTGCCCTCGGGCAGCGGGATCAGGTCCTCACCGATGAGAGCGTCACCGTGAAGCTGGTCCGCCTTGTGCAGGCTGGCTAGGGTGGCGATGCTCGGCCGGTTCCCGCCTACGAAAGACCAGAAGGACGCGGTCCCCCGGGCGCTACCCCCCTTAGGGGTTTCGGCCCTGGTCAACCACGCGTAGATGGGGAGAAGCGCGGTCGCCTGCTCAACACTGAGATTGATCTCCGTGGCGGTGGCGGTGGCGGTGTTCTCGGTCATGATCTTCCCTTTCGGGTAGGGGGCCGCCCGCCCTGTTGCGGGCGGCCCTGGGGGTGGTTAGGCGATGAGGGTTTCGTCGCCGCCGGTGTCCCGACTGGCAGGCTTTTGCTTGCGCTTTTGCTTGCGTGATGGGACGTGTCGGGCGTTGCGCTTGACGACCCAGATGGCGACGCCGACCGCGCTCACCGCGAGGATTCCCAACGCGCCGAGAGCGATACCCGTGGGGGTGCCGAACCCTGCGAGCTGGGCAGCCTGCCCGCTGACCTCGGTGCTGATCCCAGACCCGAGCTGTACAGCTTGCGGGATGCAAGCCAGACCGGGCACGGGAGGAGTCGCACACGCGGGGGTCGCCGGAGGAGCAACCACCGGGGTTTCCACCGGCGCGGGCATCGTGGGTAGCGGCTGCGCAGTGACGAAACTCACGGACACGGACGGCGCGGGGGTGGCCGTGACTGTGGTTGTCGCCGTGGCGGTCGCCGTCTTGGTCGCCGTGGCTGTGGCCGTGGCGGTCGCGGTGGCCGTCTTGGTTGCCGTGGCTGTGGCTGTGGCTGTGGCGGTCGCCGTGGCCGTGGTTGTTGCCATGGTGGTGACCGTCGCCGTCATGGTGGCAGTGGCGGTGATGGTCTCCGTCACGGTGGGCGCGGGGTTCTCCGGCTCCAAGGTGACGTCGGCGACTGCGGCGGCAGGCGCACTGTCCGCGACCGCTGCCGCGATCGGGAGGAGCGCCGCGCATGTGATGAGGATGGCGGCGACCGCCGCCACCGCCGCCCCCCTTGCTCTTCTCGTTTCGTTCATGAGGCAAGCCTAGGGGTTGTTTCGTTTTCGAGACGACCTTTTGCATCACGATCAAGTAACGCTATTTCCGCAGGTCGGACGGGGTCACGCCCGCACCGGGATCCTCGCGAGGCGCACCGCCGACGTTGTGTCTTGGCTAACCGTCGTTTTGCGTGTGGCGGTGTTGGTGGTGGTGGTGCGTTTGGCCTTGCGGATCGCTACGTGGCCCGTGGAGCGTTTTTGATCATGGACTCCGCCCTCTTGGTCGGATCGTGCGCGCTAGCGCTTCAGCTTGCGTCTGAGAGCGTTCTAGACGGGTTTCTGATCCGTTCTCCGTGTCGCGTCGTTCGTGGGGAAGTTCTCAGCGACGAGAGGGTGAGTGTCCGGGGTTCGTTGGGTGGTGCAGGTCCGGCAGTGGTCGAGGCCGGCGGTGTGGGTCCAGCCGTAGCGGTTGTGGGCGCGGCGGCGGGCTTGTTCGGGGGTGGTGGCTGTGATGTGGCCGACGGCGCCGCAGCTGGGGGTGTCGCAGTGGATGTCGATGCCGCCGATGGTCATTGATCGTCTCCGGTGTGGCGTCGGTCGAGGATGCGTTGGGCGTGGGCGCGGTAGGCGGCGACTTGTTCGGGGGTGGCGGGTTGGGCTTGGGAGGGGATTTTCACGATGGCGTCGCGGACGTGGAGGCGTGAGCCTTGTTCGTCTCGTGCGGCGAGAACGGATTCGACGACGAGGCGGTGGGACCAGGGGCAGCCGATGAGTTCGCGGATGACCTGGTCGAGGTCCCAGTCGGGGCGCATCTCGGCGAGGAGGGCGGCGAGGGGGCCGTAGGCCGGGTGGAGAGTGGGCTGGGTCATGGGGTGGTCCTTCTTGCTTGCGTGAGTGCTTGCGTCATTTCTCGTGATCTTGGGGCGATGATCTTCCCCCTTCCACCTAAGCCACGTACGGAGAGAACTATGTGTATAGGGATAGATAGGGAGTCTTTTATAGGGATGGGCCCGGATCCTCGTCCGGGCATTCCGAGCGATTGCCCGGATCCTCGTCCGTGATTGCCCGTCCGCTCGTCCGGGCTTTCTTCGGAGATTGGGGGGCCCGTGGACGAGTTATCCACAGCCCCCCGGCCCCCTTATTGCCCGTCCGCTCGTCCGGGCTTTCTGGGCGGTGGCAGCTCCACCGACGCCGGTAGGTCGGGCAGGATGTAGTCGCTCGCCCTCCCCCGCACGGCGAACACCGGCTGACCCCGGCTGTTCGTCGCGATCGGCACCCGTACCTCCAGGCCCCGGCCCGCGAGACGCCGGAACACCTTCGTCAGCGAGTCGACCTCAAGGCCAGCCCGGGCGGCGATGACTTCCGTCAGCGTCTTGCCGTCGCCCTTGTACGCCCACATCTGTCGAGTCGTCTTGTTGCACCGTTCCGCGATGATGAGCAGCACCAGGCGCTCCGCTGTCGTCACCCCCTGCGCTGCTGGCGTCTCCAGCCAGGCGCACACCTCCCCGAGCAGGCTCTCGGCCACCACTCCCCCCGTCGTCGTACGTAGATCCCTTGAGGGAAGGGAGGTCAGATCAGGACTTGCCGGACAAACTCGGCCAGCACACCGTAGTGCCGACCGAGGCGGAGGGGTTCGTTATCTGCCATGTGATCTCCTCCTGATATGCGTTAACGACCTGGGCGTGGCGCCCGGCCGGTCAGGTCGTACGTCTTGCGTTTGCCGGGGTCCGACAGTGTCGCGTACGCCTCGGTCACCGCTTTGAATCGTTCGGCCGCCGCCGCGTCGCCGGGGTTGGCGTCCGGGTGGAGTTGGCGAGCGAGCTGCCGGTATGCCCGTTTGATGTCGTCCTGGGTCGCGGCGGCTGGAACGCCGAGCCGCGCGTAGAACTCGCCCGACGTCGACGCGGCCCGCGGCGGCCTGGGCGGCGGTGGGGTCTTCTTCTGCGGTGGTTTGCACGTCGCGACGTGCGGCATCATCCGCCGCTCGTACGGCAGCAGGGGCCATTCGGTGGTGACGCGACGCGACCGGAGAACCCCCGCCACGTCACGCCACACCGCCGTGTTCCCCTTCGGGTCCGGGTCGGGATTGACGCCGAGCAGGCTGCCCGCCTCCGTCTTCGTCCACCGAACCGGCTTGCCGCACCCGGGCGCGTGACCGCGACCCCCGCCGCACGGCTTCAGATCAGCCTTGGAGAACACGGATCTCCCCCGACTCCGTCACCTCACCCACCGCCTGAAGACGGCAGGTCTGCTCACCCGCCGCGTGGCATTCTGGGCACAGCAGCTCCCCGTCCGCCGCGCCCTGGACGTGGGACTGGCAGACGGGGGTGTCGCCCATGTGCTCGTGAACGCACGCCATGAGCAGCACAATCACAGCCGCCCGGGTGCAACGCTCATCCGGCAGGTCGATGATGACGCACGCCTGTTCGAGGAAGACGCCGCTCATACCGCTGACGGCTTCCACGCGTCCAGGCCCCGCCACTTTGCGTATGCAGCGGCGCCGGCCGCGCCCCGCGATGACGGGTGCAGGTGTGCCAGCATCATGCCCTTGCGGGTGGTGATTTCGGTGCACGTCATGAGGCCTCCTGCGGCATCCGGAACGGTTCGTCGACGATGACCGGGCTCGGCCGCACGCCTGTGAGCTGCCGGCGGCGCTTCTGAGCCACCATGAGCGGCCCGTAGTGCCAGTAGTTTCCGCACCGGTACGCGCGCAGGTTCCTACCGGGGTGGATCTGCCTGGCCGCGAGCTTCGCGATCTTCTTGCTGGCGTACCGGTAGCTGCCGCAGGTGCAGGCACCGAAGTGCTGCGCCGCCTCGATCGGATTGGTCCGCGGGTGTCCTTTCACATCACTGCTCCTACCGCTAGCGGTTCTGCTTGCGTTTCCTTGTCCTGCTTGGCGTGCCGTTCGAGGGCTCGTATCAGCGCGGCCGGGGTGACGCCGAGTCGTTCCGCGATCAGCGTCCTCCCGGCCTCCTCGTTCAGGGGCCAGCCCTCGGCGCGCGAAACGAACCGGGCGTTCTCCACGAGCGCCGCCGTGTTCCTCGCCGGGGAGTAGTCGTCGAGTGTGCCGTGGTTCTGTAGCCATGTCCCGCACTGTCTGCAGTGGCCCCGCCCTGGTTTCACCGGGCGGCCACACTCGACGTACCCGCACAGCACCGCTTCCCAGTCCGGTCGGGCGGCCGGGTCGTCGATGTCCGCGCTATCCCACGCGGGCGGCGGCGCCCACTTGTGCCGCTGCGCTCGCGCCTTGGCGCGGCGGTTGGCGGGGCCGGGTGGAGGCGTCTGCTTGGCCATCTCTTCATAGACCACGCTGATCTCATGCGCGAGCATCGCCGTGACCTGCTTGCTCTGCGTGACGCGGGTGATGTTCGCCCAGGCGTGTCCCCGCCGCTCACCGACCCGCCGGCCGATCTCCTCGCCTGTCCATCCCATCGCGTTGAGCGCGTGAACGCGGCGCTGCGACCCGACCGAGCTGACCCCCATACGCCCGTTGGTAGGTGTCACCGCCCTAAGCTTCTCCGCTGTCGCGCGCAGGACGGTTTGCCGCCTGCCATGCGCGATCTCCCAGACGGACTTGTAGTCCACGCTGGATGCCTCGGCAATGCCCCTGAAACTCATCGTGCGGTGCAGGACCAGCAGATGCCTTTTGATCGGAGTGGCGTCCACCCTCAGTTTCAGGCCGATGGAGTGCAGCTTATGGGCTCTGGTTCCGGCCGCTCGGCACCGGTCGCAGCCGCACAGGTCCTTGGTGTAGCCGGTCAGTGTCCCATGTCGGGCGCCGGGCACGAAGGATCGGCGCTTCCGCGGACTGGTGGTGTCACCTGCCATCGACATCACCCTCCGGAGTGGACCTGGTGTCGATGTCCTCGATCCATGCCATCAGGACGGCGGCAGCCTTGACCAGCTCGATGCGCATCGCGGACAGCTCGTCGGCGGCCATGGCCCCGTAGACCTGCTCCAGCAGGATCGACTGCCAGGTCTTCTTCTTGGGGTCGGAGTTGATCTGCCGTTCGGCCTCGGCGAGCATTGCCGGGAGCTCGAACTCGACCGCCTCGCCTTCGAGGCGGTCGCGGTGCCGCTGCGGGCCGTACTTGGTGTGCTGGCGCATCCGCTCTAGCAGCAACTCGCGGGTGATTCCGGTCCGCACCCTGGCGTTGGCCATGAACTCCTCGCCCAGCATCACATGCCTCCCGTGTGGGTCAGGCCGACGCCGAGAGCGATCGCGCGGGCGCTGGCCAGGTCCTGCTCGGTGACGCCGTAGCCCTCGACGACGCAAACGACGTCGCCGTTCCACATGACGGAGTGCCTTGGGAACGGGTGCTCCTGCTTGCGCTTCTGCTTACGGATCCGCTTGCCGTTGATCTTCCGGGGCTTCTTCTTCTTACGCCGGTCGTTGAACGGGCCGGGGGTGTCGATCGAGTCGTTGTTCACCGTGTTCCTCTCAAAATGTCAAAACCGGGGAGTGCGTCCTGCTGGCCGCCGGGGACAGCGACGGGAGGCACGCGTTTGGGCAGCCGCCGGCATGCCCGGTCGGCCAGCCATACGGCGATGGGCGAGAGGAGCTGGCAGCGTTGGTCGAAGATGATCCCGCCGTTGAGCCAACCGTCCGGGAGACTGTGGCTGCGCTGGTCGGGGCAGTCGGTGTCCTCCTGACATGGGCACCGGTCGTATAGGTCGCCGTACTGGCGGGCGTGCCGTTCAGCGAAACTCTTCGACCAGGCGTTTCGCCGGATCCAGCCTGCGTTGATCGGCGACATGGGGAGCGTGCCTGCGCAGTCGCATCGGCAGGCCCATCGGCAGATCCGGTCAGCCAGCCACACCTGGGCAACGACCGTCGGTCGTGGCGCCCCGTCAACCGTGACGTGCTTGTACGGCTCCTTGAAGCACGCCGGGTGCGTGCCCGTCTTGTCGGCGATCATCCCCTCGTGACTCTGGCGCGGAATGGCGTTGCACCGCTCATGCACGCCACAGCGGCACTGGTGGCAGACGTCGCGCTGGCACCCGCACCGGGTGTAGAAACCCGGCCGGACCTCGTACTCGACGCGGCGCATGCCGTCCGTCCAGACGTGCTGGCGGATCCAAGCCGCAGCCTCCTCGGTCATGGGCGTCATGACGCCGCTGTTTTCCGCGCCGCGTACGCAGCCCTGTTCTGCGCGTTCACGCAGTTCTTACACAGCAGGCTGCGGCCGCCGGGCTTGCCCTTGACCTTCGGGAACTGCACCAGCAGCTTCACCTCGCTGCAGCCTTCGCAGTCGCGTTCCCCGTCGACCAGGTCGCCGTTGAGGACCTGCCCCTTCGTCAGCCCGGCCATGACGAGGTCGGGGACTTCGCCTTTCTCCATAGCTGCAGCGCGCTCCGCGCAGTTGGCCCGCACGGGGCAGCCTGAGCAGACTTTCCGCTGCTCGTCGATGTCCTCAGGCTCCTTGGACGCGAACAGCCGCCCGAGGTCGCCGCACGCGGCCTCCCAATGCCATGCCGGCACCGACCCGATCACGGTGAGGAGAGTCACTCGCGAGTCGCCTCCTCCCCCTCCGAGGGGGTGCGCTGCGCGAGGAACGCCGCCCATTCCCGGTCCATGCGCCGCTCGTACAGGCGCATCCGGATGGTGCCGTGCACGTCACGGATGACGCCCTCACCGATGAACAGCGCGGTGAACGCCACGCCGACCGCGCCGACGGGGACAAGCACGTGACCTACCAGCGGCCACACGTAACTCGACACCCACAGGGCAACCGCGAGGGCGAACCACACGACCAGGCCTAACTGTGTTTTCAACGTCTCTCCGATCTCACTACGTGGTGGTGAGGGGCGCGCTGATCAGGCCCCTGCCTGGATCAGCGCACCCCCCGGCTTCTCTAGGCGCGGAATACGCGGACGTGCTCCGCGACGGTGGCGGCGAAGTAGTCGATGCTCTTGTTGTGGAGGGCCAGGTCGTGCAGGTCGTCGACGAAGCCGCGGTGCCGGTTGAGGTCAGCGCGGACGAGGTCGAGTTCCGCGCGGGTGCGGCGGGCGTCCGAGGTATGGGCCAGCGCCCACACGATGACGGCGGCTGCGGTGGCGATCAGCACCCCGACGAGAACGGAGATCACCACCTTCACCGGGTCGTCTCCTTCGAGGCCGGCGCCGCCTCGGCCTCGAGGGGGGTGGTGAGCTGCTCGACCGTCCACTGTCCGAGCAGCGTCGTCGTCTCGATGCTGTCGCACTTTCTGCAGCGCTTGAGCACGATGGTCTCGACTGGGGAGAACGGCAGCGCCCGCACCGCGCCCGGGTATGAGACCGCCACCGTCACCCACCGGCACTGATGGCGGCGGGCGACGGGGAGACAAAGGTAGCCGCGCATAAGAGCCCCAGCGCAGATGAGCGCACCGCCGATGATGATGGCCGTGTTGGCTGCCGTGCTCACTGCGCGGCTCCTACCTTCCGGTGATCGGCGCCGCTGGCGAGGACGGCGGGGCCGCCCTCCTGGTCTCCCAGGAGAGCAGCCACCACCTCGACCGTGAGGAACGCCCGGCGCGCCTGGAGCGCGAGTCGCAGGTCCCCGATCGTCGGCAGGTCGCTCTCCTGGCCGACCTGCCACACGATCGTGTCGTTGATGTCCTTGGCGTAGGCGGTGAAGGTACGCCTCCCGACATGCCAGGAGGCGAACACCCGCACCATCCCGGTGCCCCGGAACACTCGTTCTTGCATCAGGGCTTGGTTGCCTTCTGCGTCTGCCTGGCCAGGCCCTCGAACCCCGCAGCGGCCTTGAAGCGGACTTTCCACGCCTCGTCGACCTCCACTGGCTCCCCGGTGCGGGGGTTACGGGCGGTGCGGGCGGGCTTGTGGGCCAGTGCCCACGACCCGAACCCGGTGAGCCGCACCTTGCGGCCCTTGGCGACGCTGTCCTGGATGGCGGCCGTGATCGCTTCGTAGGCCTTGTCCAGGAGTTTCGGGTCGGCCTTCAACGCTTCCTCTTTGATGGAGGAGAGCTCGGCGGCCCTGGCGATGATGTCGTCCTTGTAAAAGGTGCCCTTGTCGTCAGACATGTGTCTTCCTTTCCTGTCCTGGTATCAGTTGGCCGGTGCCTGAGTGGGCGCCGGAGTGGGCGGGCCCTGCAGGATGTCGAACGACGTCTGCGGGAACTGGTAGACCTGGGCCGATGCAGGCTGGGAGGTGTTCACGGCGGCCAGGCCCGAGTGGATGCAGTCCGCGCAGCCGTTCCCCTTGCACGTCGGGCACGGCTGGCTGTCCTGCGCAGTCGGGTAGCACGGCCCGTCGAGGCGGTGCACCAAGCGCGCGTCGTTGGACGCGCCGCACGAGCAGGGCCGCCGGAACATGCTGCCCGGCTCGGGGGTGGTCTGCGTGACAGCGGGGGCCATCGCGCGGTGCTTCTCCTGCTGCTCCAGGAACGCGATACGGGCCAGCACGTCCCGGTGGGCTCGGTCCCCCTCCTCCCGGACCTTGCGGAACAGGTCGGCCGCTTCGCGGAGCTGAGACAGATCGTTCGACGACGAGGGGAGCCGGTATGAGCCGATGGTGAGCACCGCCTCGTCCTCGGTGCGGCTGTAGCCGATGTCCTCGGTGTGGAGCTGGTCGTGCTGCACGTAGATGGGTCGCACTGCGGTTCTCCTTGGGTTGGTGCCCCGGCCCTGGGTACGGGCCGGGGCAAGGGGGGTCAGTTGCCGGTGGCCTCGGCGTGGGCTTCCTGAATCTGGGAGACCATCGCGTCGTAGGTGGCGACGTCACCGCCCGAGGCTTCCAGCACGTCGATCGCCGCTTCGACCTGCTCCGGGGTCGGCGGGGCCGCCTCGGTAAGGGCGTCGCCGGTGATGATGCTGATGTCCCGCAGGACGTCTTCCCGGTCGACGATGCCGAGCTGGCCGAACAAGGTCAGCATGTGGTTGCGGCGCTCGGCCGGGTCCTGCTGCCGTGCCTGCTGGGTGGCCTTCCTCGGGTTGGCCGGGTGAGTGACCGGCATCGCGCGGAGGATGGCCATGACGTCGTCGGCCTCCCGCTCCGTCAACTCCTTGGTGGAGGTGATCGGGCGGCGGACCTTCTCCGTCAGCCACGCCGCCTTCGCGGCCTTGTTCGCTGCGGTGCTGCCCCTGCCGGTGTGCGGGGTGATGCCCCGCTCGCCGATCGCGATGTTGAGCGGCGTCAGCCGCTCCTCAGCCACCGGGGTGTCGTCGATGACCTCGGCGTCCTCGATCTCGTCGTCTGGCGGCACCGCTATGTCCGCCACGCTGCGGCCGGCGGGGGCCTGCACGGTCGGGGCCGGCTCGGGGGTTTGGATCGACGTGAGGAACACCTCCAGCTCCTCGGCTGTCGCCTCCTCGATGCGTCGGCCGCGGGTGAAGTCGGTGAACGTGCGGTGCAGCGCGTCCATGTCGCCGCCTGCCCAGGCGGTGACGACGTTCTTCCACGCCTCAGCGATCCGCTCGATCTCCTTGACCCGCTTGCCTGCCGCCGCCTCAATGACCGCGCCGCTGCTCATCCATACGTCGCGGTTGGCCTTGGCCTGCCGCCACAGCTCAATCACCGCGTCGCGGGTCTGCGCGATATCGATCATCGCGACGTAGTCCGGCTGGCCGGGCTTGGCCGACTCGATCGCGAGCCGATCCTCTGCGGCTGCGGCGCCCAGCTCCGCGTGCTCGGGCGCGGCGGCCATGATGCGTGAAGCCGCCTGCATGGCGGTCATGCCCCGGATCTCAATCTCGACCTTGGTGTAGTGCTTGAGCTTGCCCTTCTCACGGCCCGTGCGGGGGACGAGCCAGATGCGGACCGGTAGCGCGACCTTGTCGCTGAACATGCCGCGCATCATGTCGATGAAGCCGGGCAGTTCCGCCCCGGCGTTCGCGCCCTTGGTCTCCAGCAGCCACGTCCCGATGTCCTGGATCTCGGGCAGCCAGAGGTTGGTGCGGGTGTAGAGCTTGCACGTCTGGTCCTTCGGGGCGTTCTCCCAGAACCTCGGCCCCCACTGTTGCTTGCACACGCACAGCCGGCTCAGGTTCTCCACGGTCTCGCCGTTGCAGCGGGCCTGTTTGCCGCCCCGGGACCACTTCTCGTACGCCTGGTCGATGGGGTCGCGGCCGGGGGGGATGATCGCGTCCAGGGAGGTGAGGTCGGGGTTCATCAGCCGCCACTGCATTCCGCCATCGCCCTGAGGTTTCCACTGCTCGACGTCGCCGCCGAATAGGTCAGCGGCCGACCGGATGTAGTGCTCGAACTCCGAGGTCGGGATGAAGAACTCCGAAGCCTTCGGCCTGCCCTCGTAGGTGCCGAGGCGAATCCGGCCGATCGTGCGGAGCCGGTGCTGCATGCCAATGATGCGGCCGCCCATCAGGCTGCGTCCTCTCTGGTCTCGTCGTCGAGAGTGAGGGCCTCGCCGATGACGTTCTTGGCGAGGCCGGTGCTGAACTCCGCGATGCGGCGGATCGTCTGGAACACCTCGTACATGTCGTCGCCGCACCGGGCCGGGTAGAGGTTGTAGCCCTCGGGGCGCAGGTGCAGGATCACGCCCATGTCGTGCCGGGGCGGCAGAGGGATGCGCTCGCCGTCGCGCAACCACCCCCACGGGGCCTTGCGGTACGCCGCCATCTGCAGGCCGGCCTCCGGGTAGACGCCGTGCACATTGCCGTCGTACGTCCGGCCGTCCAGCTCGCCGCCCGTCTTGGTGTCGCCCGCGAAGATGGTGTCCGAGGAGACGCCGAACTTCTTGGCCACCTTCCGGGACCGGAACAGGTAGTCCAGCGTCCCTGCGTACTCGTCTTCGTAGTGGGCGACGACCATCTCCGACGCCTCGAAGTCGATCTCCCACTCGGCGACCCACCGGTTGAAGTGGTCGATGTACGGGCGCAACTCCGGGTTGGCCAGCAGCCGGATCGGAGCGGGCTCACCGAGGATCTTGCATTCGACCAGCTTGTGGACCGCTGAGCCGACGTCGGCTCGTTCGTCCTTGCGGCGGTTGGGCTCCTGCTTGAGCCACTTGACGAACTCGGCCCGTCCCTCCTCGGTGCGGGAGGCGGCGACCATCTCCACGACGTTGTCCATCGCGGTCTCAGCAGTGACCTTGGCCGCCCAGAAGACCAGCGCCTCATGCGCCGAGCCCTGGTTGAGGATCGTCGTCACCGACCGCAGCAGCACCCCGGAGACATGGTCCTTGTAGAACCCGGCCTTGCTGCGGCGCGGGATCCGGGCGGTGAGGATCGGGGCGCCGGAGCCGGTGCACGGCAGCACGTCGCCCTTGTTCGCCTTGTGCTTGCGGATCGTGCCGCCCTTGTTGACCTTCTGGTCGGCCTTGCACTCTCCGGGGCAGAGGTAGACGTCGGGGAACGCCACGGCCTCGGCTTCGGGCCACTCGTCGGCGGCCTCGACCAGGTCCTCGACGGCGGGGGTCGCGAGTCGGCTCACAACGCACGCTCCAGGTCGTACATGGCTTCGGCGTAGACGCCGATGTCCGGACCGCCCCGCCAGGGGACCTTCCGGGGCTCGTCGGCCTCGATGCTGGCCATCACGCCGCACGCGGCGGCGATCAGGTTGTCGGCTTGCTCGTCCGCGTGGACGGGCGTGTGACCGTCTTCCTGCAGGAGAGCGACGAGGAGTTGCCGCAGCGGGGCGAACGCCGAGCACGTCAGGTTCCGGGCGGCGTGCATGGCGATGATGGCCAGCTTCCGGTCATAGGGGAGCTTGTTGCTAGCGATGGTGCTAGCAGCATTGGTCACGGCGGCTGGTCTCCTTATCTGTGGTTGCGGTGGGTTGGTCACGAGACGGTTTGGGTGGACCGTCCACGTCGGGTGGGCGTGTCGGCTTCGACGAGCTCGGTCTTCGCCGTGGCGATGCGTGCGGCGAGGTCGGCGAGCTCGGCCTTGCTGTCCTGGATGGCCTGCCGCACGTTGGCGAGCATCTGCTCAGCCTCGGTGAGCTGCCGGGGCACGAAGCTTTCCAGCAGGTATTCAGCGAGGAGCACCCGTGGGATGCGGTAACCCCGCTTACCGGTGGTGATGTAGCTGAGCCTGTTGTCTTGCAGGAGGTATAGGACGGTGCGGTCGGTCACTTTAAGTACCTTCGCGACCTGGCCGACCTTGAGCATGTGCTCGCCGGTCGGCTCGCCCGCGTCGATGAGGTCGGCGACGATGCGCTCCGGCATCGTCGCCGTGTTTGCGCTGGTCATTGCCACCTCCTGATTGCTTCGTGATCTTCGTTTGAAGATCAACGCAACTTCAAGGACGACGCTACACGGTCGTTCGCGAAATTCAACTCTTTTCGCGAAATTTCGCGAAATTCGCGAGGATAGCGCGCTTTTCGCGCATGCTCGGACGCAGGCTGCTACTGTTCGCTGTATGGGCAAAAACCGAAGGTAGCCCCAAAAACCGAAGGAGGCGCCCCGGTGGCCCCATCACCCCGCAGCACCGCCGCCGTACCACCTGAGGCCCTCGTCATCCTGCGACGACGAACTGAGAGGGGACTCGAAGGCCCCCTCCCGATCGCTAGCTGCATCAAGACGTTGAAAGGCCTCACGGAAAAGTCATTCACCGACCGCACCTGGGCCAACTATGAGCAGGGCAAGTCACACATCCCCGACCGGGAACTTGTCCTCATGGCCCTCGTCGTCGGCGCCTCACCCGAGGAGATACGGGAAGCCGGCCGGGCCAACGCCGCCGCGATCCTGCGCCAGGAGACCGAGCAGCGCCACTCGCTCTCCATGTCCAGAGCGTCAAGGCGAACGGCCCAACGTCTGGAAAAGGCGATCGACCAGATCAACGCCTTATCGCTACCTGATGAGCAGCGTAAGGCCCTGGTTGATCTGCTTCTCGAAAAAGTCGACACCTTGCTGGACCAGCACAGCCGACAGGTCGACATTCTGCAGCCCCCGCGAGGATCGTAACCTTTTCGGCACCAGCTGGTGACAACCGAAAACGAGAGCCACATCGCGCCTTGGAGCGCCCCGTAAGCCGACCTCCTCGCCGAGGACTGGGCCGTCGCCGAATGACGAAGGCCACGGTCGGCTGCGCACGCCGTGTACTGTCCGGCGATGCTCGGCCGACGCTACGCCCACACCACCTAGGCCCACGAAATCCACCTCATCCCGGCCTCATGGCCGATGTGGATATGCGCCCGCTGTGACCAGTACAAGCCGTGACTCACTTTCTGGAAGTTTGCGTATGCAAATCACGAGTCAGGCTCAGAAATTTAGGAAGTGCTGGTATGCAGGGGCAATGTGTCGTACTCTCACCTCTTCAACCACTTGACGGCATTGCTTATGCAAGTCATGATCTTCTCCGGCAGGATGATCTCTACGGGTGAAACGATCAGGAGGAGCGCATTTCCGATAGCCCTGGACAGGAGACGGGTATCGACGAGCTCCCCACGCGGAAACTCGTGGGCGCCCGCCTACGTCAACTACGCCAAAATGTAGGCATCACCGCCCGCGCCGCCGGCCGACACATCGGCGCGTCGGACTCGAAGATGAGCCGTTTGGAAAACGGCCTCCTGCCGTTCCGCCGAGACGACCTCACCGCCCTGCTCACCCTCTACGGCGTCACGGACCCCTACCAGCAGGAAGCGCTGATCTCCGTTGCCGTGGGGGAGCGCCAGCCCAGTTGGTGGGACGAGCAGCAGGTCCCGCTCGAAGCAACCGCCCTGTGGGGGCTAGAGCAGACCGCAGGCTACATTCGCACCTACCAGCCGCACTTCGTGCCGCCCCTCCTCCAAACCGAGGAGTACGCCGCCGAGTTCTACCGCATCACTCAACACCAGCCGCCCGCGTCCGTGATCGAGACCAGCGTCAGGCGGCTCGCCCGCCGCCAGCAGATCCTTACCGAGCACGGCTCCCGCTTTTGGGTGATCATCGAGGAGCCCGTGCTCTGGCGGCCGATCGCTGGCCTGGACACCCACATCGAGCAGCTCGACACGCTGATCCGAGTCTGCCAGGTCCCGAGAATCACGATCCAGGTGAACCGGATGACCTCCGACTTCGTGCCTGGGTGCGGCCCCTTCAGTGTGTTCCGTTTCGACGACAAACCCCAGATGATCGCCCTCCATGGGCAGGGCAAAGACGTGATCATCCCACGGCGCGACGACGAACAGCACGTGGTCACGTTCGACCGGGTCGCGGTCGCCGCAGCTCGCGCTCATGAAACACCGAAGATCCTCACGGAAATCCGCGCCCGCGTACCCATCGTCGTGGACTTCTGACTCCCGCCTCAATGACGAAAGGCTCTCACCCGATGATCACGCCGACCGACGCGTCGAAGCCGTCCTCCGCCCGCATCTACGACTACATGCTCGGCGGCGAGGAATGGTTCGGGGCCGATGAAGCAGCCGCCAAAATCCTTATGGCGGACGACACATGGGTGCGAGACGCCTGCCGAGCCAACCGCGGCTTCCTCCTGCGCGCGGCCCGAGAGGTCGCCACCCTGGGCGTCACCCAGTTCCTGGAGATCGGGTGCGGCCTGCCGACCCGGCCGAACGTCCACGAAACCGTTCGCTCCGTTCAGCCCGCCGCCCGAGTGGCCTACGTGGACAACGACCCCACGGTTGTCACCCACAACCAGGCGAACGTCGACGAGCCCGGCGCGGTCGTCACCATCGAGGCCGACCTGAACCAGCCGCACGACATCCTGAACAACCCGGAAATCCGGGGGCTTCTCGACTTCACCCGGCCCATCGCGCTGATCTTGGTCGGCGTGTGGCACTTCCTGCCCGGCCCCGACACCCGGAAAATCATGGATGTCCTGTGCGATGCCCTCGCCCCCGGCTCTTACGTCGTGCTGACGCACGCCTGCTCCGACGCGATGACCGAGGCGAAAAAAGCCGCTGGGCAGGCTGTCTACCGGCAGACCAGCAACCCCGCGCACCCGCGCACCACGGCGGAGATCAGCCTCCTAATTGACGGCCTGGAGCTTCTGTCGCCCGGTCTCGTACCGGTCGCGAAGTGGAATTCCATCGACAACGACCCCTACCCGCAAGACGCCCCCGCCGTCATCGGCGCTGTCGGCATGATCTCCCAGTACTGACCCGGCCGAGAGGGGGCGGCCACCTGATCGACTTACCCCTGCCGCCTCCTCAACCTCTATATCCACAACAACCAAACCGCCAAACGGCATCTAAGGGGTCTGTTCTTTCGCACCAAACGTCACGGCAACAGGCCACTCGGCATGCCACCGTCGCAGGTGACCCGCATTTTGTCGGACGTCAGTCTTATGATCGGCATTAAGTAGATGCGTTTTAGGACGAAACAATACTAGACTTAAAGCATTTACCGGGCCTAAAATCTACTCCACGCCTGAGCGCTCCCCTGAGCGGTGGAGCGTTCCACTGAGCAAAATTCCACCAGCAAAGCGCCGATTAACGAGTGCCGCAGGGGCACTTCATTTACTCACTGCGCGACGAAAGAGCAGCTATGACCATCGCTCGTCACCAGGGAATTTCCATACTGCGCGCCGACCAGGCTCTACAGGTATCCGTGACCGTCACCGTGCTCGCCTGGCTAGGTGCGGGGATCACTACGTGGATCGCCATTGATCCAGACGTCACCTTTCGCTTTCTGGTCACTCTGCTGTGGGCGCACAGCCTCGCTATCGTTGCGACCTTTATCACCATGGCCCTTATCATGCTGAGGGCCTTCAACCGCATGACCACCGACTCCCAAGAGGTATACGCACTCGGCCTGGAGCACGGCGTCGAACTGGCCGACTCAATAAACCACTAAGAACGACACCACGCGGCATTCGAAAACGCCCCTGACCCCCCGTTAGGGCGTTTTCATGCCGTCCGGCTACCCTCGCGCCCGATCCACTACTCCCCCGCAGGCTCCGTGCTGTAACCCCTCAAGACTGACACCGAGGCGTTACGGTGCGCGGAGCGTCTCGGGGCCGCACAACCCTAGAAAACCAAGAAGCCCCGGCCGCTGGACGGGACTTCTTTGGCAGTCGCGAGTGGGCCGTTACGCTTTCTGCTCCTCCTGTTCGAGCTCCGCCACGATTTTCAAGACGGAGTAGAGGGAGAAACCTTGCCCTTGAGGATCGGCGTCTTTGGTGATCTCCACCATGCGGCGGCGCGTCACCAGAGACTTCTGGTCGCTGCCAGGTACCCCTTCGGGCGGGCCGGCCGCAGCAACGAGGGCCTCGTGGAACAGCCTGGTCGGCTCCGAGATCGCCTCGTAGTAGTCGCGGGCCGCCTTCCGGAGCGCTTTCTCCGCGGCGGCACGTTGCTCGGCGGGGGGAAGCCGTCCGGGGTTCGGGTTCTTCATGAACATCATGATGCCATACCTCGTTCTGTTTTCGCTTTGACCTTTCCGTGTTTGCCTCGCTTGTCCACCTTCACCAAGGCGGCGACATGATCCTCATACGCCTCATACGTCCACAAGCCAGCGCAGCCGCCGACCTCCTCACGGCCGTCACACTCGATGTACCGCTCCCCCGCGACCCGGATGAGAGTCCGCTTGTCGCAGTACGGGCACGGCCCGACAAGCTCCTGCACATGCACCGCCCACGGCGCGAGCGAGTGTGCCCACCTGCGCAACGCGCCGATCTCACCGAGCATGTCGTCGATCCATGGTCTTGAGGTGGCCCAGTCGACATGGCGCAACAGCCAGTCGGCCAGCTCGGCAACGTCGGCCCGCTCCGGGTAGATCAGGCCGCGCTGCTCAGCGATGAGCCACGCCCAGTTCTTGAGCGTCGACGGGATGGACGGCGGGCCCACTTGGTCGTCGTCGTCGCCGTGGATCGGCGTCGCACCTTCATACAGCATCGACAGCACGTCCAACCGGGTCGGCGTGCTGGCCTCCCTGGATCCGGCCACTTTGTCTCCGCCGCCCTGGCCCGGCGTCTTGTGCTGTTCGAGCCATCGCATGAGCAGCGGAGTGACGCCCAGGTCGCGCCGGAGTCTGGTTACGCAGGACGCGCAGATGAGGCGGCCGTTCTCCGCTTGGCGACGGCCGCAGCGGGGGCCGATGCACAGCGGGTTCGAGTTCTCGGTGTCGGGCAACGCCGTCCTTCCCGATCGGAGCATGAGGGGGACGCTATCCATATCGCTAGCAATATGGATAGCGTCAACCGACTACGATAGGCCCTCCCTCTTCATGGCCCCGTTAGCTTCGGCCATCGCCTCATACGACGGGTACAGCTCCGGCCAGTTGTGGCCCGGCTGCAGCGCGGACGCCGGGATCCGGCCATCGGCCAGGGCAAGCCGCACCCCGATGTGCTCGAACCCTTCGACGGCGAGCCACCCAGCGCACGCCAGGTCCTCGCCCGTCTTCGGGTCACCGACATGGCACCCGAACATCGGGGTGCCTGGCAGCGGCGGAACACCGGCTGCGTTCGGCTGGCACGTGGCGCGCAGTTCCTCGTACCGTTCGGCGGGGAATTTGCCCAACTCGGCCGACACCTGCCATGGGCATTCTCCGCAGGGGAACTTCCGGCGCGGCATCTCAGTCGTGCTCATTCTTCGTCCTCTCGCATGACCTGGATGATGCCGCTGATCTCTTCGCACTGGTGCTCCAGCGCTCGCCGCTCCCCAGGTTTCATCTCGGCCAGGAGCGCGCGGACGTGGTCGACGTCCCGCTCGGCCATGGCCAGCAGGATCTCCGTCTCGGCGAACGGCGTGCCGTACTTCCTACCTTTGGTGCTCACGCTGCCGCCTTCCCGCCTGTATGCGCCAGACACGTGCCCTTCGAGCAGGTGGGAAGCGGCTCCTTCCCGAGAGCCTTACGGACAGCAGAATTGAACGGCTTGATGTACCAGACCATCGCCTTCAGAACCACCATCAGCGTCGACCCGAACACCCCCATAACCTCGAACTGGTCGGCGTCGTACATAACCTTCCTGCGCTCGTCCCAGCACGGGTCGCACAGGTTCACCGGGTCGCAGCTCGTGATGAGCGACCAGCGCTTGAGGATCCGCGGCGCGTTGTAGGCGATGCCCGCCGCGTACACCAACGCGATGACGTCCCACGGCGTGATCATCGCACCCTCCTCTTGGCCGGGCGCGGCCTGGCCACGGTCACCCGGCCTTCCACGGCGAAGCACGCCAGAAGGCCGCCGTCGTACTCCTCCACGAGGCAAAGCGTGTAGCGGACCCGGTCGTACTGACACACCAAGTCCACCTCGAGGTCGGAGTCCGCGGGGAAGGTCATGCGACGGCCGCAGCACGGCAGCTTGGTGTCCACGTGGTCGGAGCCTTCCTCCTGCTCCGTCCATCGCTGCACGATGATCCCGGGGTCGAGCTGGTCCAGGGCCACGGGCCTGCTCGCCGGGATGACCGTGGGCGGCGCCGGCCGGGCCTCCTGGGTCCGCTTCACCACGTGCAGATCCCTGGCATCCAGCGCCATGAGTAGCCGGTCGGCGGCGGCCAGGTGGTCGTCCTCGGTGGCGAACGGCCCCAGCAGCTCGCCACGGTCCAGCTCTGCCGCCAGGACGTACCCCGCCTCGGGCCGGCTGGTCTCGCGCAGAGTCTCAGCGGCCTGCCTATCGATGCGACGGACGAACCAATCAAGGTCCGCGGCGTTGCCGAAGATGGCGAACGTCTCGATGTTGTCGTCGGTGATGACGAGGGCGTGGCTGCCGAGCCTACCTTCGGCGAGGTTCTTCACCAGGTCGTCGTCGCGGGGCACGATCGACACGTGCAGGCCGGTGAGGCTGGTCGCGTGCTGGAACGCCATCACACCGCCCCGTGCTTGTCGTCGATCTGGTCGGCGGCGCCGCCCGTCAGCTTGGCGTAGAGTGCCTGGCAGGCAGCGATCTCCGCCTTCAGCTCCGCGGTACGCTCCCGGCCGTACTTGTCCTCCCGGTGCTCGTACATCGCCAGGGACTCGACCCTTCGCGCCAACTGCCCGGCGACCGCCCCTCTCACAGCATCCCGAGCCGCCCACACGTCGTCGAAGATCGGCCGGACCTTCTCGTCCAGGCAGTGGCCAACGTAGCTGTACACCGTGTTGATCGACAGGCTCGCGCGCCTGTCGTAGAACGCGGCCTTGTAGAAGACCGAGACTCGGCGGCGGCCCAGGCCGTCGATGATGTACGACCACATGGAGTGGTCAGAGGCTTCCCGCTTCCACCCGTCCGGCAGGGTGACGCGGCGGAACAGGGGGTCGCCCTCGACCTGGTCGCCGAGGTGGAAGCCGAGCGCGGTCAGGTCGTCCTCGCCTCCGCTCATGATCTCGGTGGGGATGACCTCGGAGTTGACGAGCTCGCGCTGCCCATCAGCCTCCATGCGGAGGATGGCTCCCTCCGTACCGCCGGAGCCCATTGCGTCGGCCAGGAGCAGCAGGGCGTCGATCTTGCTGGTGTCGCGGGGGCTGGTCATTACTTGATATCTCCGGTGATGGTGGTGGTGGCCTGTACGTAGATCGTCTCGGCTGGTTCGCCGGGCCGGGCCAGCAGCAGGCCGGCCACCGCGGCGATCTCGCCGCGGGTGATGTATCCGCTGGTGTTCATCAGCTGCGCTCTCATACGAATCGGGCGTTGTCCGGGTAGCGGTCCCGCCACCGGGCCGGGATGGTGCCCTGATGCCAGAGGTTCCACGTGGTGGCCGTCCGACCGTCGAAGAACTCGATGTCGAAACGGCGGCCGCCGAACCCACGGAACCCACTGCAGGTCTCGTCGACGATCAGGTAGTGCTCGCCCTCGACGACGACCCGCTTGACCGGGTCGTCGTCGTCTCGTTCCCCGCCGGGGCCCCAGAACCAGGACTTGTCATCCTCGGGCGCCTCGCCAGCCATCTCTGCCTCCGCTGCGGCACCACGGAGAGACGCGACGACGTCGGCTTGAATGCGGCCAGGAGCGCGCAACCAATCGCCGATCCCCGCCGACGACGACGCGACGTGGCACCGCAGAGCCTCGAACGCGGCGTCCTGGAGCTCTCTGCGAATCGAGTCGTCCACGGGTGCGTCGCGCACCTCAACAGCGATCGCATCGCTGAGCAGCACGCCCCGCTGCTGGGGATGCGATGCCCAGCCGTCACGCTCGATGCGGTCGGCTGCAGCGGACAGGACTCTACTTACGGTGCTGGTGCTCATCGCTTGGTGCCTCCGGTGACGGCGTTGAGCACGTCCCGCACCAGGCGGGCGTCACCGAGCGCGGTGTGCGCCTCATACAGGTCGGAATTGACGTTGAGCATCCGCCAGTCGATCGACGTACTGGGCCAGTCGCTCAACCAGGAGGCGGCGAGGGTCTCCGCGGCCGGGTCGCCGTTGAACTCCTCGGCGACGGTGCGGTTGCGCAGGCGACCGTGCATGTAGCCCATCGCGAGTGCCCGCACGTCGATCATGCGGTGCGACGCGGTGAGTGTCTGCCCGTTCTCCCGAAGGAACTTGACGAGGAACCTATGGTCGAACGCCGGGTTGTTCGCCACGATCGTCGCGCCGTCGAGCTGCTCGGCGAGGGCCAGGGCGATCCTCTCGCCCGACATTTCGAGGATCACCTCGCCCTCCTTGGCTGTCTTGCCGTAGACGTTCTCCACGAGGGCGTCGTCGGGGCCACAGTCGGTCGCGGCCAGCTCGACGCCGTCGCCGATCTCGCAGCCAAGCATCTTGGCCCGCTCGTAGTAGCGGCCGACGCGGAGAGAGTTGGGGTCGGCGTGCAGCAGGTCCGGCCGCACCTGCCACCAGAACTCCTGGACGCGGTTCTTGGGCTCGTCGGTGTCGCGGACGATTATGGCGACCTCCCACAGAGCGCCGTTCCGCGTGTCGAGGCTGGTCGTCTCCGTGTCCAGCACCACGTACTTCGGCATGAGATTCCTTCCGGTGTTAGGCGAACAGGTCGAGCTGCTTGGGCTTGGCGGCTTCCTCGGCCTGCCTGGCGAGATCGCGCGGGTGCGGTTCGGGCCTCCGGCCGACGTCGCGGCAGATAGTCGGGCACGTCCGCCAGTGGATGTCGGAGCAGTCAGCGCGGCGGAAGCCCAGGCAAATTCTGTGCTCGCAGTAGGAAGCGGGCACGATGCGCAGCGGTCTGTCCTCCTCGCCGCACTCGACGCAGAGGGTCATCAGCCGATCCGGTCTTCCCGGTCGGGGTATAGCCACGCCGAGATGAATGGGTTGAGCTGGGCGGCCACGATGTCATCGACTACGCGCAGGTCCAGCTCGTTCTTGCCGTCGTCCTTCGCGGCGGCCCACTGCTGCAGGATCTGCGCGAGCGTCGCCGTCAGCGTCGCGGTGAGGCTGCTCGCCGGGTAGTCCCGCTCGATCGTCTCCATGAGCTTGGCGTAGTTGGCCAGGTCCATCAGTTCGCGGTACTGCACGGCGCCGGCCTTGAGGGGGAACCGCTGCCAGTTCTTCTGCTTGGTCCAGAGGGTGACGTGGTTCTTGTCGTGGAAGTCGCCGCCCTGGATGACGAAGCCGTAGCCGAAGCGGCCCATGTATGGGGTGAGGAACTTGCGGTGGATGTTGTGCTCGCGGCACTCGACGAGGAGTTCGTACCGGTAGCCGCGCAGCACGTCGCTGGTGTCGCCGTCCACGTAGTCCATCGGCACCGTATGGTGCGGCGGGGTCCATGGGGGCTGGGTGGGGCCTGGCATGTGGATCTCCGAAGGGATGAGAGGCGGATGGCCCGGCGCGCAGCCGGGCCATCCTGGGGTCAGTCGGGCATCTGGGTGTCGCGCACGAGCCGCGCCGCCGAGCTGACGGAGATCGGCTGCCGGGCGGGGTCGCGGTGGTCGCTGCGGTGGATGCGGGCCAGCTCCTCCGCGGCGGCCTTGACCACGTTGGGGTGACTGGCCCACGGTGCGCCGTCGACGCCGAGCGCGCAGCCGGGGGTGTAGCAGACGGCCTGGAGCCGGGGCTTGCCGTCGACCTCGACCGGCTCAATCTTCACGACGATCCGGGGGGCCATCAGTTGCTAGCCTTTCCGCTTGCGTCATTGGTCATCATGGTCATCCAATCCGTCCAGCCGGTGCCGTCCATGCCGATCCAGCCGGGGTGCACGACGCGCCTGCCGTTGCAGGCGATCCCGACGAACCAGCCGACGTTCTGGTGCGCGGTGTCGTCCTCGGTGGGCCGGCTGCCGCAGACCGGGCAGGTGATGGTCAACCACGTCACGATCGACTCGGGCCACTCCTCGATGCCGACGGCCAGGTTGGCGAGGTAGCCAGCGTCGTCGGCGAAGAACGTGTGGTCGTCGAGGACTTCCCGCTCGCAGGCGTCGAGGAAGTGCTCTTCAATATCGTCGGTCCACTCCTCGTCGTGGGAGGAGAGGTAGGCGGCCAGCTCCTGCGGGGTCACGCCGACGTTGACCGTGACCTCCTTCTCCACCTCGTAGGTGACCAGCTCTTGGACCCGGATCCGGACCTTCCGAGTCTCGCGAGGCAGGCCCTCCTCGACCTCGTAGGGCGGGGTCGGGGCAAAACAGCGGCTGGCGGCGGTGGTGTGGTCCCACAGGTCGGGGCGGCCCTCCTTGGCAAGGTTGCGGATGGGGTCGCTGCAACTGGTGCAGGTCGATTCCGTGTTCTCCACGGTTCTCTCCTTCGGGGTTGGTTGGGAACGGAGGGCGGGCACCGGGTAGCGCCCGCCGCTGGGAGGTTAGGCGTCGAGGGCGCGCTGGCCGCTGGAGCCGACACGGTTGCGGCTGCTTGCGCCGAGGTCGGCGCGGTCGCCTGCTTCGCGGCCCGCGAAGTAGGCGTCGCGGTCGTTGACCTTCCTCGTCTTGACCGCGCCGACGTTGGGCGTCATCTTCTCGAAGTAGGCGTCCACGGCGGCTTGCCGGTCGCGCAGGACCAGGTCGGTGGAGCGGCTACCAGCGGCCGGCGTGGGGGCGGCGTCCACGGCCTGCTTCTCGGCGTCGCGGAGCTTCTCCCGGACGCGGGAGGAGAACCCGGCCATGAAGTCCTTGCGCGCGGTGCTGAGGCTCTTGCGGCCGGTGGGGGTGACGGCGGCGACTTCCTTGCTCATCTGCAGGGCCAGGGAGGCGTAGAGCATCTGGACGGCGTCGAGGTCGCTTCGGTATCCGGAGACCATCAGGTACGTCTTGCCGTCGAGCTGCCACTGCAGGACGCGGCAGCGCTTGGCGCTGGCGATGCCGCCGAGGAGGGCGCATCGTTCGGCCTGGTGGGTCTTGTCGATGATGAGGGGGATGCTGGCGAGCTCGTCGGTGATCTGTCCGGCGGCGGCTAGGTGTGCCCGTTCGATGCCGTACTTGGCCATGAGGGTGTAAGCGCGCTCACGGTAGGTCTCGGCTTCGAGTTCCGGGGTTCCGGGGTGTTCGGCGACGGCGAGGAGCTTGCGGATGAGGTCGAGTTTCGCTTCGGGGGCGGTGGTCATTGGGTGCCTTCTGGTGGGTTGAGGTTAGCGCTTTTGCTAGCGAGATTTGGGTGTCTCTCACGTTCGCGCGTTGTTTGATCTTTCCCCATCTTCCCATGGTCGTTGCGTTTTCGCAACAACCATGGGGCGTGCTGAAACGCTCCCCAAGCGCTTGGAATCACGCGATAGTTCTTTATTGCGCTTCATGATCAAAAGTGCTCACGCTAGCGCTCAGACTCGCGCGTAAGCCATCAGCGGCCACGTCGAGCGTTCCGCCCCCTGTAGGCGACGCGACCAAGCCGCAAGCACTGTTACTTGCAGAAATAACCGAAGCGCGGAAAGGTAGGTGGCGACACCACGCCCGCCCGTCAAGGAGACATCGCCGCCCATGGCCCGCTCAACCCAAGCCACCGCCGCCCGCAAGGCACTGGTCAAGCAAGCGGAACAGCAAGCGGTATCGCGCGTGCGCATCAAGAGCCGCCAGGACAAACCCACTCTCGCCGTCCGCATCAGCTACCACACCAACGAACGCCTCACCTACGCCAACGACAAGACCGGCCTCGGCATCTCCGGCATCGTTGAAGCCGCCCTCGTCGATTACCTCGATTTCCTCGGCATCCCCGCCGACGCCGAGCCGCCCCGCAGCCCAGACGGCAGCCGCCCCAAGCGGGAACGTAGTGTCAAGAAGCGCACTCGCCGGTCCAAGGACGAGGTCGACGAGGTAACCATCGGTCCACGCATCACCCGCCGAACGGACGACCGGCTCACCATCGCCTGCCTGGACACCGCCACCGGCCCGCAGGACATCGTGGAGACCGCCCTCAAGGCATGGCTGCGCAAGCGAGGCGTCCCGCTCTACCCGCAGACACCCGGCGCCTGACAACCTCAGACGCCACTCCCGCCCGAGCGCTGAAACGTGGGGCCCGGCCGCCCATCGATCACCACGTCTCCCGGCTGCCACTCCCCCGGTGTCAGAACGACGTGCCCGCAGGCGACGTCCTCCAGCTTGTTCACACGCCACCGCCGACGCTGCTGGGCCGGGCGATGGTGGCCAGCGCGTCGCGAAGCGGCTCGACGGCGTTGTAGTTGAGCTCAATCGAGTTGTACGGCCAGGTGTCGTCAGCGGAACTGTAGAGGGCGGCAGGTCCGGACAAGGTGACGAACTGCGCGCCTCCCGGAGCAGGACCGCGACCGACGTCGGAAGGTGAAACCCAGCCTCCTTCATGCGCTGCGCCTCGCGCCGGCCTCCGGCGATCGTCGTGCAGTGCTCCTGACACAGGCCCTTGCAGCCCGCATCAGGCACCTTCGCGTACAGCTCCTCTAGCATCTCGTCTTGCCGGTCGGTCCACTCGCTCATGCAGGGAACTCCAGATCAAGGGTCGGTTGAACATGATCGTTGCGGATTTTCTTGGCCCGGAAGTAGGTGGCGGCCAGGTCGTAGCCGCCGCCGGGCGCCTTGCCCGGCTCATGCCGGGACAGGGCCGAGTCCTTCCGAACGGTGATGATCGGGCCGCCGGCCTCCAGCCAGCCAGGCGGATACGCCTTGTCGACCTTGACCCGCCAGCGGGCAAGCACCTTCGGGTCGAAGCCGGCCGCGCCCGGCGGCGGCAGTACCGCGGGCAGGTCCCGCCATCCGGGCCAGGCGTGATCGTGGGCGTCCTCGACCGCTTCCCTCTCCTGGCGGCGGTCCTCGCCCTCATCCCATTCGCAGCCCAGGCACGCGCCCCGCTTGAGTGAGTGGCTGCGAAACCCGAGGTACAGCACAGTGGGCCGGTGCAACGGGGCGGTCGACACGACCGGCCCGCCATGGCCGTTAAAGCCGGGATGGTTGATGTAGATGCACCACAGGCCGCTCCGCACACCCATCGGGGTCTGCACCCATAGGGTGTGCCGCGCGACCGCGCCGCGCGGCTCCCCGCTCATCCGGCCTTCACCTGCCCCTGCGTGACCTGCCACCTGGTGACAAGCTGGCGCAGCGTGCTGGGATCGCGGGGTTCTACAACGGCCTGCACCAGCCCTTCCTGGTGTAGGTCCTGGAGTGCCCTTTTGACCAAGCCATCGCCGCGCAGGCCCAGGAACCTGGCGAGGTCCCACGCGGAGAATCTGCTGTTCGGCCATGCCTGCAAGTGCGCGAGGACTTTCGGCTTGCACTCGTGGTAGCGGACAACCCGCCGGTCTTTGCCACCGGCGAGTCGGTTCCCGTACCGGTAGATGGTCCGCTCGTGCACGCGGAGCCGATGCGCCAGCACGACGGGATCCGTGATGCCTTCCCTGAGGAGCTTCTGATACAGCTCCATCCGCTCGACTCTCTGCCTGCTCACCAGCCCGCCCCCATCTCCAGCTCGGCGTCGGAGTGGACGTCGCCGAAACCGTCAACGACGCCCGCGCAGCCGTCCTCCTCGCCCTCGTCGTCCCCTGCGTCCCCCATGAGGGCTTCGACTGCGCCCTTGGCGGGCTGTAGCTGGGCCGCGGGCGGCTCCCAGTCCGGGCGGGTGGCGATCATGGCCAAGAACAGCCAGTCCGGCAGCGTGGCCCACGTCTCCGGGTGGAATCCGAGCCTGCGTTCGGTGACGGTCATCAGGCCGACCGAGCCGTCGACTTTCCGGTTGGGTCCGCTCAGTTCGTACCTCTCCAGATCCCAGCCGCGTTCGGGCGTCCACACCCACCGGTAGATGGCCTCGCGGGGGAAGAAGTCGCGCTGGCCCGCCCGGATGATGGGCGGAGCGGCAGCGAACTCGTCTTCGATGATGAAGGTCACCTTCCGGCGAGTGACGGTCGTCCAGCTTTGCGTGGTCCCGGCCGTGTCGGCGGCCGGTTCGGGGTCGAACAGGGCGTAGCTGTCCACGTTTCGTGTCCTTTCAGAACAGGGTGATCTGGTCTACGACGGGGGCCGTCTTGGCGAGTCGGGGCGAGGTGAGGATGTAGTTGCCGTCCAGCCAGTCGAGTTCGCGCGGCAACATGTCGATCAGCGGTTCGGCGAGCAGCGCATCGCGCCACCCGAGGACGGTCGGCAATGCCTGGTCGGGGCCTGCCCACTGCAGGTAGGTGCCGTCGACGGAGTCGGCCCAGGCGACGAGCCGATACCGCAGGAACGAGTTGACGCGGCCGACATGGATCCACTTGCCAAGGGAGGAGGCAACGCGGGAGAGGTTCGCCGCGGCGTCCGACAGCTTCCACTCGGTGGACCCGCCGATGAACAGGCAGTCCGCCTCGTCCCAGAAGTCCCAGGTGCTGGCGAACTCCATGTGGTCCTGCGCGACCAGGGCGACCGGCAGGCCCATGGCGCGGATCTCCGCGAGCATGGGCCGCGACCGCGCCTCCGTGGCGAGCGCGTTGCCCACCACGTCGGGCGCAGTCACGAACAGGCACCGGTCAGCGTGCGGCACGAACCGCTCCAGGTACTTCAGGTACGGCCCGTCACCGGGATAGTTGCCGCCGTACACCGCGTTGTCCACGCCGAACAGCCCCTGCTCGGGCACCCGGTTGCCGCTGGCCGGGTTGAGGAGCGCCCCCAGCCGGCCAGCAGCGATCTCCGCTCGGATCCGCAGGGTGGACGGCGGGGCGAGATACAGCGGCGCGCGCATCAGCCATCCACCGTCGTGGTGTCGAAATGCTTCTTCGCCAGCCAGTAGAGGTACGTCTTGAGGGTGGCGAGGGAACCCGCGCCGAAGTTCCGGAGGTCGAGCAGGTCGCTCTCCTGGCAGCGGGCGAGATCACCGAGGGTGTAGACGCCATGGCGACGCATCGCGTTGAGGGCGCGGCCCTTCAAGTCGTGTGCCGCATGACGGATGTCGGTGTCTTCGGGCAGGCCGGTCCGCGTCACCAACTCGGTCAGAGTCGAGCTCGCGGCGCCGAGCTGGTCCACGATCTGGTCGCGCCAGCGGCGTACCTGCGCGCCGTACTCGGCTTCGCGCTGGTGCTTGGGGCACATTCCGGGGTCGGCTCTGTCGCAGGCGATGCAGTCGCCCAGCATGCCCCGTTCCTCGGTCTGGTCGGCGTAGTCGCCGAGCCTGTCGCAGAGGTGGTCCCAGATTCCGCTGGGCAGGGTGACGGTCATCATGCGGTCCGGGTCGGTGGTCATGGTTCTCCTTCGAGGGGGTGACGCTAGCTGTACCGCTAGCAGTACAGCTAGCGCCAGAGGGATCAGCAGGGGATGACGACGATTACCGTGCTCATGGTCGTCCCGGACGTCTTGAAGGCATCCTGCGGAAGCGGAATGATGTCGCCTCCCCGGTCCTCAATGAGCTGCCGGAACTCGACGGCGACCTTCACCTTGTGGAAGGTCACCCCCGCGCCCATGACGGCGACGAGCCGCCCGCCCGGCTTCACGAACTCCAGGGCGTGGGTGACGTGCGCGATGTCCTTGCCCTCGGAGAACGGCGGGTTCATCACCACCCGGTCGTAGGCGTCCTGCTCGACCCGTTCCAGTTCCAGGAAGTCCTGACGGCGGACGCAGTTGACGCCGGGGACGCGGGACACGAGGACGTTCGCCAAGCCGTTGTCGATCTCGACGCAGTCCACGACCGCGCCCGTTTCGACGGCGGCCGCCGCGATGTTCCCGGTACCAGCGGACGGTTCCAGGACGGCCATGCCGGGGCGGATGTCAGCGAGTTCCATCAGCCGTTCCACCACCGCAGGCGGCGACACGAACGCTTCCCGCTCGTGGGACACAACGACGTTGGAGGCCATCTGCATAGCCGCCGCGAGCTCCTCGCGATCGATCGTGGGGACCTCGACCTTCGGCGCCGCCGGCTTCTTGCGGGCGGGCCGCTTCGGTGCGATGACGGCGGGCCCGTCTTCGCCGTGGGGACATTCGACTTGCTTGATGTCGGTGAACGCCACCTTGGGCTGCCAGTTGTCGCGGAAGTCCACCCGGACGGTCGCCGTGTTGACTTTGCTCGCCACCCCCCTGTAGCCCCACGCTGTCACGGTGTCGCCGACGTGGACGTTGGCGCGGCTGTACTCAACGAACACGCCTTCCTCAGTCGCGGCGGCGAGCTGCTTCTGGTCGTAGGCGATCTGGTTGTCGAGCTGCGCCTTGCGGGAGAGAAGCTGCTCGCGGTGGTCGCCGGTCGCGGGCTCGTGCGTCTCGACGTAATAGATCGTGCCGTCGTGGCGGCGAAACACCCGCTCGTACCCGTCGAGGCTCCGCTGGATCTTCCTCAGCTTAGCTTCGGCCGTCTTGAGGCGCCGGGCCGTCACCGTTGGCCGGGCCGAGTAGGCGGCGTTGCTGCCGGTCGCGTTCGCGCGGCGGGCCACCTCCTGCGCGGTGTTGTCCTCCTCAATGCTGCGCCGCATCGCGGCGTCCATCCGCTGCTGGTCGCGCCGCGCCCCACGCTCGGAGTGGTGGCCGACGAGGATGGGCTGACCGCCTGAGAACCGCTCAGACAGGTCGTTGGCCCGGTCGGCGGCGGCTGATGCCCGGCCGGCATGCTTGGACGCCTTCGCGGCGAGTGCGTCGCGCCGGTCGTCGAGCCGGTCGGCCTGGTCGGCGAGCACCTGGGCGCGGTCGCGGTGCTCGTCGTCGATCTCGACGGTCACCTCGAACCCGGCCGCGCGCAGCGCCTCGGCCGCCATGTTGATGCGATACCGGTCGGCCACCCGGTCCCGGGAGCTCTGGATGCCGATCATGCCGATCGAGTAGAAGTAGCGGAACCGGTGAGGCCACGGCTTGAGGATTTCGTACACGCCGTCGCCCTTGACGGTGCCCTCCACGAGAGTGCCATCCTCGTGGGTGTGCCTGATGGTGATCAACTTGTCTCTTTCCTGGGTTGGTCGGGCGGGGCGGCGGTGGGTGGCCGCCGCCCCTTCAGACGGTGTTGGTCAGATGCCAGCCGGGTCGTCCGCAGTGCGGCACAGGTCGCGGTGCACGTAGCTGAGCTGGAACTGGTCCGCTCGGCCCTCGATCGCCGCGGCCCCGGCCTTCACTTCGAGCCAAGGGGCCGGGTCGTGGCGGCCGATGGTGCCGAGCTCCAGGTCTTCCGGCAGCGGGTCACCGGGCCGGACAACCTGCAGGAACCACGCCTGCGCCTGGGCGCCGTGCTCGCACACCGGGACACCGGTTAAGGCGTCCCAGCCAGCCGGGGCCGGCTGGAACGGCACGGTCAACCATGCGTCGTCCCACGGCAGGCCCATCTCAGCCGCAAGGTCACCGATCGCGCCGTCGTAGGACTCGGCGAGCTGCTGCAGCGTGTAGCCGTTGCTGGTGAGGCGCTTGGTGACTTTCCGCACGATGGTCTGCGGCGTGATCTCCACGAGCAGCACGGCGTCGTCCGCGCACCAGTGCTTGGTCAGCTCGTCGAGCGGACCGGCCGCGTAGTGGCGGCCGTGCATCCATTCGCCGTACCAGGTGGGGTTGCCGATGAGCGGGCGGGGCGCGTTGGCGACGGCCAGGCCCTGCGTGCGGATCGTGTGGTCGTGCTCACCCCAGCCTGGGGTTCCGGCGAGGACGTAACGCTTCGGCAGGATCTCGGTGGTCATTGCTGTGGTCCCTTCGGGCAGTAGTGGCCGGTCTTGGCGTTCGGGTTCACTCGTCGCTGTCCTCGTCGGCGTCCTCGCCCTCGTTGGCGGACTCGGCGTCGAGGAAGTCCAGGCAGAAACCGCCTTCGTCGCGGAGGATCCTGTCGAGCAGCTCGGCGACTTCGTCCCGCGTCGGCACGGGCCCCAGCACCGGCACGTACACCTGGCACGAGTCGGGGCAGGTGTCGCCCGGCGCGGTGCCGCAGTGCGGGCAGGTCTTCTTCGGCACGGTGTCGCGGACGTCGAACACCCTTTCGGATGTCCAGCCGGACCATTTGCCCTCGATGGTCTGCTCGGTCTCGCCGGTGTCCGCGTTCTCAGACTCCACGATCTTGTTGCCCTTACGGCGAGCCAGGAGCCGCATCGACTCAGCTTCCGGCCGGACCTTCCGCCCCTCCTTGCCCCAGAAGAACGCCGAGTTGACGCGGGTCGCCTGCGGGTTCTGCACGAGCATGCCAAGCGCGTTACCGAGGGTGCGGTGACCCATGACGCGGCCCGCGTACACCCGGAAGCCGTCGATCAGCGTGGAACTCTGCGCCAGGGCCGCGGCGCCGCTCTCCCTCGAGTGGATCGCGATCTGCTTGTCGGCCTGCTTCCGCGCGCCGTACTCGGCGCGCTCCTCGGGGGTGTAGTCAGCGCGGGGCCGCTTTTTCGTGTACTTGGTGGCCATGGGTTGGTTGCCCTTTCTTGCTATCAGTTGTGCTTGCGGGTGTGCTGGCCCGGCTGGGTGGGCCGGGCCAGCAGAGGGTTGCGTCAGGCGGCGGGGCGAGCACCGAACAGGATGCGGCCGATCCACTCCAGGTCCTCGTAGTCGTTGCCGCCAGAGAACAGCCACCCGGAATCGGTGTCGACGCTGTCCACGCCGAGCAGGGTCAGCGCCCGGTCCGCAGCGGAGATCACTCGCACGTCGTCGTGCCCGTCCATCTTGATGACGTGCTGGCCGCCCTTCTCGTCGAAGTGCTCGACGAGGAGGTACTCCTCATACGCCTCCAAGGGCTTGTCGCACGGCTTGCCGTTCAGGAATCGCTTGCCGCTGGTGTCGTAGGTGACGAGCCACCGGCCGCCGGTGACGTGGCACATCCAGCCGGCCAGGCACATCGCGGTGCCGCACCGGTCGTCGGACTGGCGGATCCTCCGCCACTGGTCCTGGTCCCACCCGGTCCCGCACGCGCCGGGGGCGACGGGCGGGAGCCCCTTGAGGATGTCCATCACATGCCAGAACAAGGCGGAGCCGCGCAGGTCAGTGATCTCGGGGATGGTCGTGCTCATGATGTCGTGCCTTTCGTGAGGGGTTGCTTGGCCCGGCACCTGCCGGGCCAGGAGATTGAGAGCTACGGCTTTTGATAGCCGTAGGGCGTGCCGGTCTTGCGCAGGGTGTCGACGGCCCGGGCCGCACACGCCCGATAGGCGACCTCGCGGGCAGCCCTACGCCTGTCCCGCTCGTCGAAGTCGATGACGCGGGCCGTCAGCTCGGCCTCGTCCAGCCAGTACATGGCGAAGAACAGGTCCGGCTCGTAGGTGTCGGCGTACTCCCGGCAGCCGCGAGCCTGCCGGATGCCGTCGTCGATGCCGCGGATGTAGTTGTCGCCGAACTTGGTGTGCGGCCGCAGGGCCTCGATGCGCCGCTGGAACTCGTCGTCGTCGAAGACGATCGTGTCGAGTTCGCCGCCCGGCTCGCCCTTCCAGACGACGGTGATGCAGCCGATCCGCTCGGCGCGGCCGTGGGTGGTGTCTATGGTGGTTCTCCTGCGAGGGGTCGGGGTGAATGCCTGTCGCTAGCAATGTTGCTAGCGACAGGCATACGGGTTACAGGTAGTGGTTGATCCAGGCGAGGCCAGCGTTGTCCAGCTCGTACTGGGCGCGGGTAACGGTGACGTACGCAAGCATCGCGGCGGTGCGGGGAATCCGGCCGGGCTTACCGTCGCCGGTGGGCTTCGGCTCGGGGAAGTCGTCGGCGACCGTCACGCGGTGCCACTCGCGGCCCTTGGCCTTGTGCCCGGTGGACACGGTCACGTCGGCACGGTCCTCCGGGACGAGACGGGACACGGTCTCCAGCACGATGTCCGCGCCGTGAGAGTCGATGAGGTTGACGAACGACCGCAGGTCGGAGCCCTCCTCCTCGTCGACGTAGTCCTGCAGCTCGGCCCACGTCTTGAAGGCGTACAGCTCGGGGTGGCTGCAGCCGTACCCGTTCTTGAGCTGGATCGCCGCCTCGGCGAGCTTGCGGATCTGGTCACCGCCGCCGACGAGAGCGACGCGGCGGCCGTTCTCCAGCTCCTCCATCACGTGGGTGATCGTCGTGCCGTTGGTGCGGCACAGGATCGCGTCGGGCTCGGCCAGAGTGGTGATGCGGGAGTTGATCTGGTCGAATCCGATGAGGCGCAGCGGCGCGTCCAGGTAGTGCAGCCACTTGTTCGCCTCCTCGGCCACAGCGGGGCCGAACCGGAAGCTCTGCGACAGGGTGAGGCGCACGCCGTCGAACTTCGCCATGGCGTCCTGCGCGCCGCGCCACCCGTAGATCGACTGGGAGGAGTCACCGACGAGGACAAGCTGGGCGTGGCGCTGGTTCTCGACCATCTTCGCGACCGGCGGGTTGGAGTCCTGCGCCTCGTCGAGCAGGATGTAGTCGTACTGGGAGAGCTGCGGGTCGGACAGCGTCCACATCTTGAGGTAGCAGTCATGGGAGAAGGGCAACCGGCCGCCCGTGTTGCAGATGTCCTCCCACGCCTTGAGGGCGAGCAGCGGAATCTCAGCGCCCAGGGCCGCCATCGCCTCTGGGTCGTCGAAGCCGGGGATGCGCGGGACCGGCTGCCGAAGGATGTTGGTGTGGGCGCTGCGGGTGAAGTTGCCGACCGTGGACATGACGATCCGGGCGATCTGCGCGGGCCGGATGATGTTGTCTGACGTGTAGATCGGGCTGTTGATCCCGAGCAGCCGGGCCACGTCCTCACTCTTCATGCGCGGCGCCTTCAGCTTGTGGGCGTAGAGGCGGCCGATCGCGCCGAAGGCCAGGCCGTGCGCGGTCTTGCAGGTGACGGAGGTGGGGAACGACTTGGCCGCCTCCACCTGGATCGCCTTGTTGTAAGCGATGTACAGACCCCTACGGTTGGGGGCCGCCGCGGCGGCCATCTTGAGGACCGATGTCTTGCCGCATCCGGCGCCGGCCTCGACGACGAGGTTCTTGTCGGCGGGAACGAAGGCGTCGACGATGTTGGACTGCTCAAGGGTGGGCTTCGGCGCCATGGGGGCTCCTTCAGGGGGGCATGTTGCTAGCTGTAGTGCTAGCAACATGGCGAGTGGGTTGGTTGGAGGGGTGGGTGCCGGTCAGCGATGGGTGGCGCGCCGGGCGTAGTGATCGATCCACATGGCTTCGACCTCAGCGACGGCCAGGCGGTACGCGCGGGGGTCGCCCTGGCGGGCGGCGGCGTCGGCGGCCTGTTCGTGTCGCCATGCGTCGGTGTTGGCCTGCGAGGCTTTGTCGTAGGAGCGTTCGCAGTGCTGGCGCTGCTCGGCGGTGCCGTGGAACCCGCCGTGCTTGCGGTCGTTTTCCTGCGCCCGGGTCAGTGAGGCTTCGGCCTCTTCCAGGGTGCGCTGCGGGACGAGCATGGTGGCGGCGACGCGTAGGTAGTTGTTCACGGCCTGGTCTGGGGTGGAGACGAGCCTTGCGCGGGTCCGGTCGACCATCGGTAGCTCCTTCCTGCCGGGGTGGGTTGGTCAGCCGGTCTGGGTGGCGAGCATCGCCTCGCGGAGGGTGACATGCTTGGTTATCGCGTGGTGGATCGCGTCGATGGCCATGCCGCGACCCCAGTCCTGGGTGCCGAGGAGCTTGATCAGGGCCTCCCGGGTGTCGCCGTATGCGCCGTGCCAGCGGGCGAGTTCCTGGTCTTCGGCCATGTTGAGGGCGCGCAGCAGGTTGAGGAGCTGCTCTCCGAGTTCGGCGGTGGTGGGCCGGGCCTCGGCGGCGGTGTCGGTCATGTCGCGCCTTCCTGCTAGCAATTCTGCTAGCGTCTTGTGGACGTTTCCGCAGCTCATGAGTGCTTTGGAACGTCTTGATCCTCTCATAGGTTCATTGCGTTTGCAAAACGACCCTTTGGCGTGCTGGAACGCGTACCCCAGAGCGCTTGAGAGCGTCCGAGAGCACTCGGAAGCGCGACGCGAACAACGTCACGCAACCCATGATCAAAAGCGCTCACACGTGATTCTGGCCACGCGTACGGGCAAGCAAAAGCGCAAGCCCGAACGGGACAAGGGAGCTGGATTCTCGGCGGTTACTACCGGGACCCCGTCAGGCAGAACCAGCCCGCCCGGCTCGCTCCCGCCGCGCCCGCCGCAACGCCAAAGCACGCGACACCCGCTGCGCTACCTCAGCAGGATCCTCCTCCGGCTCCGGCGCCCACACCTCAGACACCGCGCCAGTAACCACCGCAGTCGCCGCAGCCTCATCCGCCCGAGCCCACCGCTCCGGGTCGGCACGCGTCACCACCTTCGTCGCCCGGCTGGCCATCACCTTCGCCGCGGCCGGCGACGCCTCCGCGAGGACCTGGCGGGCACGCGCAACCGCGGCCGCCAGGTCACCCGTCCGTCGCCGCTCAGCCTCGGCCCGCTTCTCTCGCGCTTGCGTTTGCGCTCGCGTCTTCGCCGAGTTGGCGCGAGCCCGCCGCTGCGACGCCGACAAGACCGGCTGCAGCGACTCATCCATCCACAGCACCAGCCGGGCCCTGGCGACCTCCCACCGCATCGGATCACCCAGCGCCCGAGTGACACCGTCCGGCGGGTTGTTCAGCGCATGCACCACGTCAGCGTGACTCCACCCGGCGTCGAAGAACCGCTGAGCCAAGCTCAGCAGATGCTCCGGCACCCTCGACGACGACTCCTTGCTCATGCGCCCTCCCCCAGTCGAGCCCGCATCGCAACCCGCGCAGCCAGGTACTCCGCGGGAGGTGTGCGCCGCTCCCCCAAGTCGACCACCGTGGCGGCCGGCGCGGGCTCGGAGTCGGGCGTGCCCCAAACCAGACTCATCCGCCGCTCCTGCGCCGGCCACATCGCAGCCTCGTTGTCAGCGACCTGCTGTGACGCCGATCGCACCAGCGGCGCGCCATCCGCGGCGACCCACAGGCTCATGCGGTGGCGGATCCGTGACCGCATGCCCCGCTTCCGCTCGACGGCGGCCGCCAGGTGGCCCGGGTCGATGTCGCCCCAGTGCTGCCCGTCCGGTCGCCGGTTCAGGGCGTGCTCCACGTCGGCCACAGTCCAACCCGCAGCGAAGGCAGAGCGGAGCAGCGACCGCAGGTCCTTCGCCGACAGGGCGCCGAGGGTGAGCCAGTTGTCCACGCGGAGCCGTTCGCACGCTGCGAGCTGGTCTCTCCTGGTGCCAGGCGTTACGTGGCGTGGCCACGAGGGCGTCGGTTCCGTGGAATCGGACATTTCCCGCGCGCCCGCGTAAGGGAGAGTTCTTGCAAGAGAGAAACCACTAACGGCGGGGGTGCAAAGATTATCCACACCCCCGCTGACGTGGGAAAACATGGGGCGCTCAGTGACGGTCTCGACTGGCCATGGCACGTCGTCCGTGTCATCGAGCGCGTCAGCCTCGAGGTCGTTGTTCTCTTCGGGGAGCAGTTCGTCCGGGACGGTCAGGGCGTACTCGGTGGCGAGGTTGCCGAGACCGTCGTCGACCAGGCCCCACAGGTTTCCGGGCCGAGTGCGAGGGGTCGAGCCGGGCGTGATGATGACGAGCAGCTTGTGCTCGCGGAGCCACTTGATCAGGTAGGCGATGGTGCGGCGGGAAACGCCGACGAGCTCGGCGAGTGCTTCCCAGGTGGCGCCGCGCTTGGGCGCGGTGACCATGTCGCGGTCGGAGCGTCCGGCGAGTTCCCACGCCAGGCGCATGAGGTTGCGGTGCCGCTGGCGGTTGCACTTCTCGCGGGCGAGGTAGTCCACGGCGTCCAGGAACAGGGCGCGGGTGGGTGCAATTTTCTGCCCATCCATGGGGATGGGCAGAACCGAGGACGTGATGGGGCTGTGCGCCGACGTGCGACGAAGCGCCCCTATTTCGGTTTTTTCGCAAACCGAGGGCAGGCGTGTTATCTTAAACTCCGAGAGTAAGGCCCCCACGGGGGCAACGCGAAAGCACCCTGCTCGGAATCGCCGCCAAGCAAGCGAGCAGGGATAGCAATCGCGTGAAGTGGTTACTTCAGGGAGCGGCCCGCACTGCGGGCCGTTTCTGTTTCAGCCGATAGTTCTCCTTCGTAGTGATCGCCGGATCATCCCACAGTCTCCCGGCTTTGCCATTTGCTGAAACGGGCAGGCAACTTGCGGTGCCTCGTCTCCCCCCATGCCGAGTGGACGACGATCCACGCCGTCGTGGGATCCTGCCGGTACACGTCCACGTGGTCGATGACCTCGGCCAAGATGTTCCGCAGCCGATCAGCGGGCAGGCTGCCCCACTCCTGGATGAGTCCTTCGATCACCGGCACGCAGTCCATTGGGTCGATCGGGTCTGGCAAGTCCTCGAATTCGGCGAGCCCGTCCAGGACCCCTTCGCGTTCGCGGAGCAGCCTGTCACGCACCGGCTCGTAGGACGATTGCGGGATCACCTCGTTGATCAGCAGCTCGGTCTGTCGTTCTAGGGCCTTGTTGATCCGCTCCAGCTCACGGCGAAGCACCTCCAGCTTGGAGTCCTCAACTTCTGCGACCACCTGTAGGCCGGCCGCCGCTTGAGCGGCCGCGGCTTCGATATCTGGCAGCCACTCGACGAGCACCCACTGAACCGCTTCCTCGACGGCCTCCATCGTCACAAACCGGGTGCCGCAGGTTGGGACGTCGTGGCGCTTGTGGTAGATGGACCCGCATACCCACGCCATGCGGCCACTGTGGTGGACCTTCTGCGGGTACATAGTGTGGGTGCAGTAGCCGCACTTCAGTAGCTTGGAGAACGGCCAGGTGGCTCTTCTGGCGCGCGGCGGCAGAGCCGAGGTGATCTTTCGGTACCTCTTGTAGGTTTCCCACGTCTCCGGCTTGATCACGGCGTCGTGCGCGCCGAGGTGATACTCCTTGTTGCGGCAGCTCGACGGCTTGGCGCACCGGCAGTCGCGATGGTGGACACAGATCAGGCCGGCCGCGAAGCCCCGGTCCATCACCCTCATCAGCTCGCCCGGCATGAACTTTGCACCGGTAGTCGTCCGGGCGCCGCGAGCGTTCGCCCAGTCGGCCAGGCGAGAGAAGTTCCGGTCAGCGATCCACCGGTCGTAGCACTCCGCGAAGATGCCAGCCATACCGCTTGCGTCATCCGGCTCGTAGCGCTCCGGGCCGTCCTCAGGCGCAGCGAGGGTCCTGTCGTGATAGAGCGGGTGACGAACCCGGCCGCGCCTGATGTACCCGAACTGGGCATTGCCGAGCGGAGGAAGTCCACGGGCAAGGCGGTTCTGAAATGCCTCTCCCCACTGCTCACCGGCCCGGTCGGACTCGAACGCGGCCAACTCGAACAGCACGCCGCGGGTGAGCTTGCCGACCGCTGTACGGGCGTCGATCTCTTCGGTCGCGGAGACCAGCTCACCGCCGGCCTTCTCGACGCGGGCGAGGTTGAGCTGATTGCCGGTCCGGTTGCGTCCGAAGCGGCTGTACTTCCAGACGAGGATCGCCCTGGCCCTGGCTTCTTCGACATCAGCGATGACCTTCATGATCTTCCGCTGGAATGTCCTGCCGGAGACGTCGAGGTCCTCGACCCACTCGATGATCCGATAGCCACGGCGGCGGGCCAGCTCCTTGACCGCGGCCCGCTGGATGTCCGGGGAGATCTTCTCCTCCAGCATCATCGAGACGCGGATGTAGCCGATGGCAGGGATCAAGTCCTGACTTGGGGGGATACGCACGAACACACGTTACTCATTTGCGGTCAATGCGCTCGAGCACGGCCTCCAGCACGGTGCCGGGAGGACGCTCTGCCGGAAGGGTGGTCATTGGGGTATTGTGCCGCAGCCGGGTGACAGCTTCTCGTCGCCTCCCCCACCCGCCCGCCGTTCGCCCGAGCGGCTCAGAGCGTGCGGATCGTCATGCCGATCCGGTCGAACAGCTTCTGCTTGCCGTCCTGGTCGGTGCTGAGCGTGACGGTGCAGATCTTGCCCGAGGCGGGCACGTAGAACTGTGTCCCCTTGACCTCCATGCCGCCGGCCGGGAACGTGTAGACCAGCCGCGCCGCCTCGACCCCGCCGATCTGCAGCTTGGCCGACTGGGTGACCTTGGCCCTGATCTGCTCCAGTTCCCTGGTGGCCGCGCTGATCAGCTCGTCGGCCGAGGCGATCGCGCTGGGCTGGCAGTAGCCGTTGAGGTTGGTGGTGAAACCGTTTCGCGAGGCCCGCCTCGACTCGGGGTCGAAAGCCCAAACCGCCTTGTTGACCACCAGCGCCTGCAGGTCCTGATCGGCCTGCCGCAATGCCTCGCCCGACAGGCCGCTGCGTTTGAGTCCCTGCTCAAGATCGTCCTTGGTCAGGTCGAGCGCCTCCCAGGAGTCGGGAACCGCGACGGTGAGCCCGTTGGCGGGGCTGCCGACCCGTTTGAAGCCCTCGGGCGCGGCGGTCGCCTCGCCGTCCGCCGTCTTCGTGCTCTGCGCCGGGGTGTCCGGCCCGCCCGTGGGGTTTTTGGCCAGGTTGACCGAACTTCCACCTCCGCAGGCGGTGGCCAGCGCCAGGCACAGCACGCCCGTGGTCGTCATGATGGGATAGCGCTTGCGCACCAGACTGCCCTCCTTGCGGACCTTCGCAAGGCCCGTGCCGATCGACCTGAGAAAACCGCCGGGTGAATCGCCACAGGGGGGCGTCCCGCGCCGGAATCGCCTTCTTCCCGGGCGGTGCATGGCAGACCAACCGTGGCGGCGACGCGAGAGCGTCGCCCGCCGCTGTTCGACCGTTGAGAAGACGGCGAACGGCATGCCGACCGTTTCCCCACCTGGTCCTGTTTCTGCAGGTTAAGCGGTGAGTGTCTGAGGCGCCGGGTTCTGCTGCGGTGTGTCGCTGGAGAATGCCGCCGGACGGCGGTCACCGCCGATCGGCCGTCGCCGACGCCGGGGTCGAGGCTCCGGCGCTGTCGGGCACCGGCCGTTCGATGTACTGCGCCTGGCCGCCACTGCGGCTGCGCTCCCGGCCGCCCCGGGCCGGTGACATGCCGGGGACCGACGCGCCTCCCGCCCGGTCAGGGCGAAACGGACGACGAGTGGGAGTCGACCGGCAGGTGATGCAGGGCCTGGACCAGCGGGGCGAGCTCCGGGGTCCGCTCGGCCTCGGCCAGGGCCCTGGCGAGGACGTCGTCGTGGGTCGGGCGGGCCTTGGTCAGCAGTGTCCACCCCTGATCGGTGAGCTCGGTGTAGATGCCGCGCCGGTCGTCCTGGCACAGGACCCGGGTCAGCAACCGGCGGTCCTCGAGCCGGTTGACCAGGCGGGTGGTGGCGCTGCCGGACAGCGCCGCCGCGCGGGCCAGCTGCTGCATGCGCATGTGCCAGCCGTCCTGGCGCGACAGCGCGTCCAGAACGGTGTATTCGACCACGGAGAGATCATGCTCGGCCTGCAGGGCCTTCTCCAACGCGGTGTCGATCAGCCCGTGCAGTGCGGCCAACGTCCGCCACCCCTGCGCACGGACCTGCACCGCATCGTCTCCGATGCCCATGACCGGCTCCTTTCATGATCCCCTGCTCAGTCTACCAACGCTTTGAAATAAAGCGCGCGTGCAAATACCGAGCGAATGCGGTCGATCCGCGTCCGGCTCCCCTGGCGGCCGCTCCGGGGGCCGGCCGCCAGGGAGCGTTCTAGCGGGTGACCGATGCCTGCTCGTTCTGGGAGGCCAGGCCGTTCCGGGCCGAGACGAGGCTGCCGGCCAGCAGGGTCGCCCCGGACAGCACACCGCTGACGAACGGCACCCAGTCCAGCGCGGCGGTGGCCGCCATGACGAAGCCGGCGATGCCGAGCACGGTGAGAACGGCACCGGGTACGGCGATGGCGCGACTCTTCCACACGGGGGCGAGGGCGACGAAGTGTACGCCGACGACGAAGGCGACCCAGGCGACGTTGACCTGTTCTGGCTGCTGCCAGGCACCCAGGACCGCGATGCCGCCGAACAGGGCGACGGCCTCGATGACGGCGACCAGGAGGAATCCGCGACCGAACATGGTGGCGCCTTGGGCCGCTCCGGGAAGAGCCGGTTCGACACCGGTGGCCCGAGCCTGGCGGATGGCCTGAAGCCACATGGCGATGACGCCTGCCAGGGCGAGGGCGGCGGCCACCCGCAGGAGGATGCCGAGGGCCGCATTGAGGGGGGCGGAGGCATTGATGAACACAAAGATCGCGCCAAAAGTCGCGCCGATTAGCATACCGGTCATTCGTTGCATGATGCGAAACCCTAGCGACCTTCCCCCGCCGAGCAAGCTGAAGGAATCACGCCTGGCTGACGATCCGCTCGTCGGCGATGGAGGGGACGATCTCGGGAACGGGTGCCGGGCGGACCAGGATGAGCGCGGTGCAGGTCAGAGCGGTCAGGGCGATCAGGGCGTACATGATGCGGTAGTCGACGAGGCCGACCAGTGCCGCCCCGGCGGTGATGGACGCCGACTGGGCCGTACTGGAGAGCATGTCGATGGCTGCGCCCACGCGGCCTTGCAGCCGGGCGGGGACGTACAACTGCTGCGCGGTGCCCAGGGCGATGTCGAAGATGGGGATGGCCAGGCCGTAGAGCGCCGCTCCGGCGAGGAAGGAGCCGAGCGAGGGGACCAGGAAGATCCCCGCCCCCAGGGCGAAGATCGCGTAGCCGATGCTCGCACTGGACGCCTCGCCCAGGCGTCGCACCAGCATTCCCGCCAGCAGCCCGCCGATGACGGAGCCCGCGCCCTGAACGGTGGTGAGAACGCCGAAGAAGGCGGCGGGCTGCTCCAGGCCACGATCGATGGCGGCGAACACGGCCGTGTCCATCAGCCCCGCGGTCGCCATGAGGAGCGTCAGAGCGAGAGTCAGCCTGCTCAGGAGCGGTACACGCCGCAGGTGCCGGAATCCGGCGGTGACGGCCGGCAGGAAGGGCTGCCCGGCGGGTTCCGGTTCGGATTCGACGACCTTGAGCGAGGCGAGGACGACAAGCGCGACCACGAATGTCACGGCGTCGACGACGGCGAGCGCCCCACCGTCGAAGGCCAGGTAGATGCCGGCTCCGGCGACGGGTGAGGCGATCCGCACGCCCTGCCGTACCGTGATCAGGGCCGCTCGGGCGCTCGTCGCCTCCGCCGACGGCAGGATGTCCTTCAGCAGCGCGCCGTGCGCGGGAACGGAGAAGGTGACTCCGTAGGCGAGGGCGACGGCGTAGAGGATCCAGACCTGGTCGGCGGAGTCGACCAGGGTCAGGGACAGCACGACGAGGGCCATCGTGCCGTACATCGCGATGAGCAGCGGCCTGCGGCGCACGCGGTCCACGAGGTGGCCGTAGAGCGGGGCGACCAGCCCGGGCAGGGCGAGGAAGAGGAAGACCAGCCCCGCGGCGGAGTCGGAACCGGTGAGGTCTTTGGCCCAGATGCCGAGGGAGAGGTACAACGCGCTGTCTCCGAAGCTGGAGACGGCCTCGCCGGCCAGGAGGCGGCGAAAGAGGGGGTGGCGCAGAGCGGTCACGTTCGACCTTTCGCGGGCGGGAAGCCGGGGGAAGGGGCGGAGCGAGTGAGGGGTGTGATCACTACGAGGTGACGGCGCGCCGGGAGCGGACGGCCGGGGCGGTGGCCGGAGGGCGGTCAGTCCGGTGGGGGCGGGGAGTCGGAAAGGGGGGTTCCGGTGAGCAGGATCCGGACGAATTTCGCGTCCTCCGGCGCGGGGGCGCGGCCGTTGGCTCGTTCGATGTAGGGGGCCAGCACCTCAAGGAGCTGGTGGCCGAGCTTGTCGAGCTCCTGCGCGGTCATCGGCGCGGTGATGCCGCTGAGGAAGGCGGCCGTGCGCCACTCCGCGGGGGCGTTCGGGCGGGCCTGGGTCCAGTCGAGGAGTCTGGTGGCCTCGCGTTCGATGAAGACCCGTTCCAGCTCGACCGCCGCGAGTCCGCCTGTGCTCGATGACAGGCTCTGCTCGGGATCGGTGACCCGCCAGGGCCGTTCTCGCTGGTCCTCGCTCACGGCCTCCACGACGTAGCCGTATTTGGCGAGCTGGCGCAGGTGGAAGGAGCACGAGGCCTGGGTCGTGCCCAGATGCCGGGCGCAGACCGCCGCCGTGGCGGGGCCGATCCGGCTCAGTAGGTCTATCAGATCCAGTCGCAGCGGGTGGGCCAGCGCGCGTATGGCACGTGGATCAGTGATCTTCATGTGTCAAAGATATCTTTGGTAAATCCAAAACGTCAAACAAATCTTTGGCTTTTACGGCTGGACTCAGGCCGGAAACCGGCTCACGAGAGCACGTCGTGGATCACGTCCAGCGAAGTGGTGCATGAGTTGACCTTCGCGCGATCCTGTTTCTGCGGGACCCTCTGCGTGGGGCAGGCGAACACCACGGCGATCCTCCATCGTGTGAGTCCGAACTCGACGATGTGCCCGAAGCCGACCTCGCCGGCGAGCGGGCCGCAGGGGGTCCGGCCGCGACCGGGCTTCCGGTGGATTTCGGCGCTTCACGATCGCCGGAGCGAGCGTTCCGTTCGCTCCGGTCCTGACCGTCCTGGCCTCCAAAGGACTGGAGTTCGACGCCGTGATGGTCGTCGAACCCGGCGAGATCCCGGCCCGGACCCCGATGGGCGGCCACGGCCTGTACGTGGCGATCACCCGTGCCACGCGGCGGCTGACCGTGACATCCCGGAGGGATCCGCCGGGGATGCCGGCGAGAGTGGAGCGGCACTAGCCTTGAGGCCACGCATCGTGTCACGGGGAGGGGTCATCTGATGTCGCCGGTTCTGGAGGGTACGGCTCGCGCACTGCTGCGCAGGATCGCAGTGGAACAGGCGGAGTCGCGGCTGCCGTCCCTGACGGCGGCCGTGGTGCGCGACGGGCGGCTCGCCTGGTTCGGCTCGCGCGGCCGGGTGGAGGGGGCCGCTCCCGCCGAGACCACCCAGTACCGGATCGGTTCCATCACCAAGAGCATGGTCGCCACGGTGGTCATGCGGCTGCGCGACGAGGATCGCGTGGACCTGCTCGATCCGATCGGCAAGCACGTCCCCGGTACACCGGTCGGTGAGGTGACCGTCGCCCAGCTGCTGTCGCACACCGCCGGGCTGACCGCCGAGCCGCCCGGCCAGTGGTGGGAGCGCACCCCGGGCATGCCGGTGGAGCGCCTCATCGGACTGCTCGGCCCGGAGACCGCCCGGCATCGGCCCGGCCGCCGTTTCCACTACTCCAACCTGGGCTTCGCCCTGCTGGGCGAGCTGGTCGCCCGGCACCGGGGCGTGAGCTGGGCGCAGGCCGTGCGGTCGGAGGTCCTCGACCCCCTGGGCATGCGCGAGACGACCTCACGGCCGCGCGCCCCGCACGCCACCGGCTACGCCGTGCACCCGTGGGCGGACGTGCTGCTGCCCGAGCCCGAGCACGACGCGCTCGCCATGGCCCCGGCCGGGCAGCTGTGGTCCACCCCCGCCGACCTCGCCCGCTGGGCGGCCTTCCTGGCCGGTGACACCGCGGGCGTCCTCGACCCGGCCACGCTGGCCGAGATGCGCGAGCCGGCGATCGTGGACGACGGCGATGCCTGGACCGGCGGCTTCGGCCTCGGCCTGCAGCTCGCCCGAGTGGGCGGTCGCCGCCTGGCCGGTCACTCCGGTTCCATGCCGGGCTTCCTTGCCATGGTGTGGGCCGACCCGTCCGACAAGGTGGGCGTGCTGTTCATGGCCAACGCCACTTCGGGGGTGAGCCGCACCCTGCTGACCGAGCTGCTGGCCATCCTCGACGAGCACGAGCCGCGCCTGCCCGCCGAGTGGGAGCCCGTCGCGGCCGACGCCGACCTGCTGGAGCTGGCCGGCCCGTGGTACTGGGGGCCGAGCGCGTACGCGCTGCGCCTGCTGCCGGAGCGGGGGCTGTCCCTCCACCCGATCGGCGGCGCCGGCAGGGCCTCCCGGTTCACCGCGCAGGCCGACGGGACCTGGCTCGGCCTGGACGGCTACTACGCCGGTGAGACGCTGCGCCTGGTCCGCCGGGCCGACGGAACGCCCGATCATCTCGACCTCAACACCTTCGTCTTCACCCGCACTCCCTACGATCCCGCGGCGGAGGTGCCGGGCGGGGTGGACGGAGACGGCTGGCGCGGCTGAGCGTTCAGTGCCCGGGCCGTTCTCACCACGTCGGCCACCTCCTGCGCGACGGCCCGCGTCTGGCGCCGGCGCACCAGTCACGTGGTCGTCGCAGCCTGGGGCAGCCCTTCCCGGGTAAGGGCGGACGAGATCATGCGTGGGGGTTCGGTGACGGGGCCGTGGGCCGGATGGCCGTTCCCGGGCCCCCGCCGAACCTTCGCCTTCGGCGGGGCAGCCGTTCCTTCAGCCGCCGGCGGTCAGCAGCTTGCCCAGCAGGACGGCCAGTTGGTCGCGCTCGGCGGAGGTGAGGGCCTGGAAGGTGTGGTCGAGGAACCCGGGAACCGACGCCTCGGCCTCGGTGAGAAGCCGCCGGCCGGAGTCGGTGACGGTGACGGCGTAGGCTCGCCGGTCGTCGGGATTGCGCTCGCGGCGCACGTGGCCGGCCCGCTCCAGGTCGTCGCAGATGTTGACCATGACGCTGCGGTCGATGCGTAGCTCCTCGCTGAGCGTCTGCTGCGAGCACGGACCGACGGCCACGAGCATCTTCAGCACCAGGTGCTGGCCGACGCCGAGACCGTTCTCGCCCGACCGGCTCTCGGCGGCACGGGCGACGGCGGCCGAGGCCCGGCACAGGGCGATGTCCAGGCGCTCGGCCGCGAGCAGGGGAAAGTAGGTCGTCCGTGGGCGGCCGGCGGTCTTGGGCGGCATTCGACGCCTCCTCTCAACGCTGATGATCGTAACACCAATCATCTTATCTTCAATTGTTTGACAACAGATCAATGCAGCCGTATGGTCACAAATCATCTGCAAACAGATTGTCTGCGACCAGATGGTGGTGTGATGTGGCCGGTATCGACGGCCGCGAACGCGCGGCGCTGGTGCCGCTGTGCGCCCAGCCCCACCATCGCCGCCGTCGGCGGGCAGCCCGAAGGCGGGCAGGGCCTGGCCCCCGGGCTCATCACCTTCTCTGTCCAGATTCGAGGAGAACCTCATGTCCCTGGAACTGTCCCCCGACGAACTGCTGTCCACCACCCGCGCGGTGCGCAAGCGCCTCGACTTCACCCGTCCGGTGCCCCGCCACCTGATCGAGGAATGCGTGGACCTCGCCACGCAGGCTCCGACCGGGCGCAACCGGCAACGCTGGCACTTCCTGGTCGTCACCGACGACGCGCAGCGCAAGGCCGTGGCCGAGCACTTCCGCCGGGCGGCCGCGGTCGGCGGCGGCGAACAGCCCAACCAGCGGGACCTGCGCCGCATGTACGCCCACCCGGACTCCATGGAGAAGATCTTCGACGGCTTCCAGTACCTGTACGACAACATCCACCGGGTTCCCGCCTTCGTCATCCCCGCGGTGGAGGGCCGGACCGACCGGGCTTCGGTGCTGGACCAGTCCATGACCTGGGGCTCGATCCTGCCTGCGGTATGGAGTTTCATGCTCGCCGCCCGCGCGCGCGGCCTCGGCACGGTCTGGACGACCGCGCAGGGCCCGCTGGAACGCGAACTGGCCGCGGTGCTCGGTGTGCCTTACGGCGAGGTCATGCTCGCGGCCCTCATTCCGATGGCCTTCACCATCGGCACCGACTTCCGGCCCGCCCGGCGCGTCCCCCGGGAGGAAGTCCTGCACTGGAATCGCTGGTAGGAGGACACGCCTGTCTCGTATTCGCCGGAAAACGGGCGGATATTGTTGAGCGACAGGAGAGTGTCAGTGGGCCGCGACATTAACGTCAGTAGCAGAGTGTGATCAGGCAGGTGGACGGAGAGTCTCGATGAAGAGCGATACCGAGGGCATCACTCTTGGCTGACTGGGCGGCCAAGGTGGGCCGCTCGGAGAAGTACATCCGCAACTTCTGGCACTGGGCCCGGATCCCGGGCTTACGAGGCCGCCCTGGACGCGTGGCGGGCCCGGGCGCTGACGCAGCCGGCGCCGTACCCGATGCCCGCCGAGGCCGATCAGATGCGCACCCTGGGCGGCATCGCGCGACTGCTGGGTGTGGACGGTAAGACGATCAGCCAGTACCGGGATGCGATCGAGGCCCGCGTGCAGGACCGCGAGCAGAGGCATAGCCGCACCCTGTACCGGGTGCGCGCGGTCATCGAGGCGCTGAACGAGATTCGCCGTGGTTCCGGGGTCGCGGCCGAACCGGAGGAGGACCGCCGCAGAAGATCCTCAAGCCAAAGGCCCGGTTCGGCTGGCCGGGTCGAGCCCCGACCGGACGGTGGCGGGCACCACGGCCTTGGAAGCGGAGGCGACTTCATCGCCCCCGCTTCCCGAGCAGCTCACGCCGACCGGCGGTTCTTTGTGATCATCTCCAGGGAGGGCGAGCGGATGGCGTCAGGTCGACTCCCGGTTGCGAGGCTGGTGGGCTCTGTACTCCTGGGCACGGACGGCGAGTTCCCGGAAGAACACCGGTGGTGGTGTGACCTGGCCTTCGCGCCCGATCGGAGAGGGTGCCAGCGGTATGAGCAGGTCGGTGTTGGGTGAGTGCAACCACAGGGCGGTCTGGTAGAGCTCGGGGATTTGCAGGAGCCGGAGGTCGAACCCGGCCTTTTCGAGCTGCGGCAGGGCTTTTGCGGCTCTGACCGCGGTCGCGGTGGCTCCGACGGATGAGCTTCTGTAGAACGTTGGCGGGAAGGTTCGGTCCGGCGTTTCGGCGACTTCGGCGCCGGCGAGCACATTGCCGCCGGACTCCAGCAGGAATCGCCAGCCCACCGGCTGCGCCACTTCCAGGCCGCCGCCGGCCTCGATGTTTTTGACGAGCAGGGCGAACACCCGGTGGGGGGTGGACACCTCCACGTCATCCGGGGAGACCTCGCCCAGCAGTTTCGGGCCCTCTCCGCCGGCTCTGGCGATTAGGCCGAGCTGAGAGCGTGTTTCCTCCCGAATCCGTCCCGGCGGTTCAGGCATGTTCAACGGCATCGCATGCTCCCTGAGGCTAGTTTCGCCGAGTCTTGAAGGTCCTGTTCCAGGTGCCGTTCGGGCCGCCCGGGTAGCCGCCGAAGAGCGTCTCCCACGCGACCCACATGATGGGATCGTTCTCCTGGCCCGCGTATGTCCCGTGAGTGCCCTGCCACGGGTCATGCACCCAGACGTGCACCAGTTCACCGGTCTCCGGGCGGTAGCTGTACCCCCAGATGTTGACGATGTGGCCGGAGAGGCCGCCACCCCAGCCGATGTTCATCATGATCGGGCGTCCGGCGTCTATCTCCGCCTTGACCTCGTTCTTCGTCAACGCCGGGAACCTTCTGACCTGCACCCACCCGGGTGCCTCCACCCAGTCGACGTAATTCCTGGCATCTTCGGGGGCCGGGACGTAAACCCCGGCTTGCTGCAGCGGCCCGGCATCCGGCCACCAGCCCTGGTTGCAGTCCCCGCGTAACGCGCCATCCGGGCAGCACTGGAACGGTTGCTGGGCGGCGAGCCGGGAGTCTTTCCTGTTGAGGACCGCGGTGGCGAACCCGCACTGGGTCCATGCTCGCGCGCTGGCGTAGAAGTTCGCGATGCTGACCGTTGTCGCGTTCCAACACCAGTATGTCTTTTCCTGGTATTGACGCCAGCTCCAGTAGGTTGAGCCGAGACTCTTGATCATTACGCTCTCGTCTGGTTGTGACATGCGATGTCATCCCTTCGCTAGGCGGGGGTTACGTCGTCGCCGTCTTGCTCCTCCTGGCCGGCCCGGGAGGGCCCATGCCGCTGACGTTAAGAGAGCCGCAACTGGCTCACAATGATCACAATCTGTCAGGTTGGACCGAAACAACAGAGTGGGGCTCACATTTTCATTTGCGGCTGACCCTTACGTCTCGGCCTTCCGCTCAGCCACGACCAGCAGCGCCCCGCACGGACTCGTCTCCTCGGCGCAAGCCGCGAGGTCCGAGTTGAAAGCACCTAAGCCTCGGCCTGGTCGCATGGGGCAGATCGCTTCGGCTCTGCCACTCCCGTCCCATCAGCCTCCGAAGTGGACTGCCGTAATCGTCACCACCCTCGTGGCCTCATCCGGCCACTGGCGCGGCAGCTTGGCCAGGCGAGGGCATCGGATTCAGTTCTTAGATAACCTTCGTTATCTGGCAAGACAGCGATCACCGAGGTAGTGCGAGCTGGGCGGCCGCCATCCGGCGCGGACGCTTCGTTTCCCGGTTATCTGGCAACATCGCGGATGGTGGAGGTCGGCACGGTGGATCCGGTCATCGCCGAGCAGCTCGGCCGCGCTCATCCGCTCGCGGCACACCTGGACGACTTCCTCACCGACCTGGCCAACGCCGGGAAGTCGGCGCACACCCGGCGCGCCTACCGCGGCGACCTGATCGCCTTCGCCGCCCACCACGGCGAAGAACTCGGTGAGCTGACCGCCGCGCCGGTTCGCGCGTTCCTGGCCGGGCTCGCCGAGCTGTCGCCGGCCAGCCGCAAGCGCAAGCGCGCCGCGATCGCCTCCTTCGCCAAGTGGGCGGTCCGCCACGACCTGCTGGACGCCAACCCGATGGACCGCATCGACACCGTCAAAGTGCCCAAGAACCTGCCCCGCCCCGCCAGCGCGGCCGACGTGGCCAAGGTGCTGGCGGTGATCTGCTCGCGGCGGCCGCGCAAACAGACGCCGCTGGACCGGCTGCGCGACCGGGTGCTGTTCGAGACCGCCTACGTGTGCGGCGCCCGCGCCGCCGAGGTGTGCGGCCTGTACGTCGAGGATCTCGACCTGCGCCTGGACGACGAACACGTCCGCGTCCACGGCAAGGGCGGCAGCGTCCGCACCGTGCTGCTGGACGACCGCGGCTACGTCGCCCTGCTCAAGCTCTACCTGACCCGCGCCGGCTACACCGCCGGCCCGTTGTTCCGCGCCTCCATCAACGGCCGCGGAGGACCGCTGTCCTACGACGCCGCCCACCACCGCTGGCAGACCTACTGCACCGCCGCGAAAGTCGAGATCGACATCCACCAGCTGCGCCACGCCCACGCCACCGAACTCATCAACGCCGGCGTCTCCATCGAGGCCGTGCGCCGCCGCCTCGGGCACGCCTCCACCGAGACCACGCAGCTGTACGCGCTGCTGGACGACAAGGTCGCCGACGCTGAAATCCGCACCGCGCGACGCCGTCGCGACCGCGCCACCTGATCGACCGTCGTTCGTCGCCACCGGTGCCTACGCCCGCGCGGCACTCGGCTGGCCTCTCGCGCTGACGATCGTCATTCGCCGGACTCGCGGGCACCTGACTTGTTACGTTCCGGTTCGAGCAGCTTGTGAAGCCACCCTCGCAGCGGGAGGTCGATCGTGCCGGAATCCGACCGGGAAGCGAGACAAGCCGCCGTTGAGCGGCTGTGCCAGTTGCGCGCCGCCGGCGACCTCACCGCCGAGCACGTACGGCTGGCGGCCACTGGCCTGGGCCTGAGTGAGCGCAGCATGTGGCGTCTGTTAAGCACCGGCGATGGTGCGGCACGCCCCCGCGGCCCCACCCCCTACGAACTGTCGGAGACTGACCGGGAGGCCTACGCCCACTACGGCGCGAACATCGCCGCGGTGCACCGGGCGCGCACCGCCGTCTTGAACGGACACGCCAGCGCGGCCGGCCTGCCGATCCCCGCGTTCCTGCGCCAGGGCTGGGCCGGAGCCGAGTCGGTCACGCTGCGCACCCTGCAGCGGGCCTTTACCCGGGCACTGTCGCCCGCCGAGCGGGTCAGCTGGAGTTCCGGCGAGCAGGCTCGGCGCGAGGCCGATGTCTACCTGGTGCGTCCTGCCGCGCACCGTAACCAGGTCTGGGAGGCCGATCATAAGAAGCTGCCGATCTTGGTGCTACCGCCGCGCGGCCCGGCGGTGTGCCCGTGGCTGACGACGATCGTCGACGACGGTACCCGCGCCCTGCTCGGGTGGGCGCTCGCGCTGACGCCGCACGCCGGCACGGTGCTGACCGCGCTGCGGATGGCGCTGGTGTGCGACGCCGAGCGCGGCCCGCTCGGCGCGGTCCCAGCCCTGGTGCGCATCGACCGCGGCCTGGAGTTCGCCGCCGCCCCGGTGCGCGAGGCGCTGGCCGCCTTGTGCGTGCAGGTGCTGCGGCTGCCGGCCCGCCAGCCGCACCGCAAGGGCAAGATCGAACGACTGCACCGCACCATCGACCAGACGCTGCTGTCCGGGCTGCCCGGCTTCACCGAAGGCCCGCGCGATGCCGCCGGCAAGCTGTACGGGCCGCTCGACGATCGGGTCGCAGCCCGCGCCGCCGCGCCCGGACAGCAGGTGCAGCCGATGCGCATCGAACGCTTCGCCGTCCACTTCGCCTCCTGGGCGGCCTGGTACAACACCGAACGGCCGCACACCGCGCTGGACGGGCGCACCCCGTTGCAGGCATGGAACGACGATCCGTCCGTGCTGGCTCGCATCGGCGCCGAACGGCTACGGCACCTGCTGCTGGCCGGCATCGAACGCACCATCGGCAAGGACGGCGTGCGCCTGCACGGCCTGGCCTACGTCGCCCCCGAACTGCAGGGCCGCCGCGGCCAGCCGGTGCAGGTGCGCTACATGCCGCACGACGACCGCTTCATCGAGGTCTACCTCGACGGCGAACACCTGTGCACCGCGCACCCTCAAGGCCAGCTCACCGACGAACAAGTCGAGGCCTTCCGCGAGCACGCCCGCCAGGAGACCAAACGCCTGACCCGGCAACGCCGCAAGGCCAGCGCCCGCACCCACGCCGAGCTGGCGCCCCTGACCGACGCGGACAACGAGCCGGCGCAGGCGCGCCTGGCTGACCGCCACCGGCATCACCGACCTGCTCATCGACCGCGCCAACACCCTGCCCACCGACCGCATCGCCGACCTGATCGCCCTGGCCGACGAGCTCGGCCTGTGGCTGTGGCTGATCTGGAGCGGCGACGAGCACCTCGGCCCGACGATGAAACTGATCGTCGAGACCGGTCACCCCGATCACGTGATCCGCCCGCAGGACTTGCCCGACGTGCTGCCGCTCCCCGTACCCACCCGGCCCGACCATCGCGAGCCGTGGCCCGCCTTGCCGGCCGCCGACTTCACCACCTTCCGCGCCGCCTGCCGCCGCCACCTGTCCCCGCGCGCCTTCGCCCGCGCCGACGAGCTCTACCGAGCAGCCGTTGGACGCGTCCACGCCTGGATGGCCGACCGCGATCCGCGCCTGTACGACTGGCTCGCCCTGCCGTCACCGCCGCTGACCGACATCGGCGTCGACCTGATCGGCTGGTTACGCGACACCCACCTCGGGCCGACAGCCGAACCAGCTGCGGCGCTCATCGTGTTACGCGCCACCCAGGCCGCGCTGTTCCGGCACGCCATCCTGCTGCGCTGGACCCCGGCCACCCTCGGCCCTGCCCTCGCCGCCCGGCTGCCCGGCGACCTCACCCCGGCCCGGGCCCGCGACCTGGCCGCGCTGGCCCCGACCGATCACGTCGCGGCCACCGCCCTGTCCCTGCATCTGAACCTGCCGCCCACCCACTTCGGCTGCTTCCGCTGCGGCGACCTCGCCGCCGACTCCTCCCGCCTGGCCGCCCCGCCACCGCAGCCACCCGCCACCACCGCAGAGCAAACTCTTCTACGCCCCCAACGGCGCACCCACCACGCTCACCGTCGCCGAGGGCGAGCTGGCCTGCCAAGGCCCCATCCTCATCCCGCCGCACGCCCGGCACCTGCTCGCCGCCCATCAGGCTTTGCGCCGCCGCCAGAACGCCGGCGACGACGAGCCGCTCTTCCTCAACGACCACGACCCTGCCCGCAGCCCCGCCGCCGTCCTGCACGAGCGGACCGTCCGCACCTGCGGTCGGCTCAACCTCAACCCGCTCTGGCTCCACCGCGACCCCTGCAAGTACGGCGCCGACGTCGGGCTCACCCCACGCTCCCACGGCTGGCCGAACGAACGCGCTCTGGTGTTGCGCCAGCTCGACCGCGACCTCATCGCCCGGCTGACCTCCCCACCCGTGGGACGACCCGCATGAACCGTCAGGCGTTCCAGCAACGCGTCGAGCAAGCCGCCCTGTCGCTCTGGGAACTGGGCGACCTTCTCGGAATCCACCCGCACCATCTGCACACCGGCGACGTCCCCGGCCTGACCGCCCTCCCCGCCCAGGTCATCATCGACCTTGCCCGCCGTCTCGATCTGCACCCCGCCGACCTCATCGAGGCGCTCGATCCACCCACACCCGCCCGGAGCAACACCGCCGCCGACAGTACGGCCGACACCGCGCAGCCGGACCTCAACACCGACGCGCTGACCGTGCTCACCGCACTGGCCACCACCAGCATCCCGCTCACCGCAGACGAACTCGCCACGGTGCTGCGGTGGACGCTCGATCGCATCACCACGGCGCTGAGCCACGCGCACGCACATCCTGCACTTGCCGGCCCCGTCGCACTCCGCCGGGTCCCTCCGGATGGCTGGGCCGTCTCCGCCCGACTGGACGTGCTCACCGACGACCAGCGCCGCGCCCTGGCCGACAACGTCCGCTACCGCGCCCCGCTCACCGACGACGAAGCCAACACCCTGCTGGCCGCCTACGTCCTCCACGGCCACGGTGAATATGACAGCTGGCGGCAGGACCACCTCGACGCCGAACAAGCATTCAAGGACGGCGGCCTGCTCCACAGCCAGAACGGGCCGCACCGCGTCAGCCTGGACGACGATGTCCGCTTCAGCCTCGACCACCGTCCCAGCGCACCGGCCGACACCCACGCACCGCAAGATGGCTTCCGGGCAGCACGCCACCCGGCTTCGCCTCCAGAGCGCAGTGACTGACTGTCACCCTCACTGACATCAACTTGTCGCGAGCCGCTGCCAAGAACCTGTCGTTTCCACTGACAGAAACTCGTCGCTCAACAGATATGGCTGAGACGCCGTTTCTTTTGAGGTGCCGGAAGAAGGCCACCTCGGAGAATGAGACAAATGATGCTAAAGTGACTGTTGAGGTGAGTTCCTCCCAAACGGTCACCGGATTACGGGTGGCCTTCTCAAACGCCACTCTCTGGGCGCGACCGCCCGCCCAGGCGGCGGCCAAGACGGTGATGATTGCATAGATCGGGACATAGGTGGAACTCCGCGACATTGAGATCTTTCTGACCCTGGCCGAGGAGCTCCACTTCGGCCGGACCGCGGCCCGCCTCCACATCTCGCAGGCACGGGTCAGCCAGGCGATCAGCCAGCAGGAACGCCGTATCGGCGGCCCGTTGTTCGACCGCTCCAATCGCCGTCAGATCCGCCTCACCCAGGTCGGCCGGCAGCTGCGCGACGACCTGCGACCGGTCTATGTCGGCCTGCGCGAAAGCCTCGAACGCGCCCGCATGGCCTCCCGTGGCATCACCGCCCGGCTGCGCGTCGGCATGCTCCCTGTGAACACCCATGACCTGCGTCCCTATTGGGAGACTTTCCGCACCCGCCACCCGTACTGCGAGCTTCAGCTGCGCCATGCCTCTTTCGTCGATCCCTTCGCCGGGCTACGGAGCGGCGAGGTCGACATCCTGGTCACCTGGCTGCCCGTCGAGGAACCGGACCTCACCGTGGGCCCGACCCTGTTCACCGACCCCCGACTGCTCGCCGTGGCCTCCGACCACGAACTAGCCGCAAGATCGTCAGTCTCTGTGGAAGACATCGCCCACTTCAAGCACTCCGGGGCCAATCCCATTCCTGACTACTGGGAGAACAGCTTCGTTCCCTTCCGCACCCCGCGTGGCCACATCATCGAACGCGGACCCATCGTGGTGAACATGGACGAACTGCTCTCCCTTGTCAGCATCGGTGAGATCGTCAACCTTCTGCCTGCCCACTCCGCCCGCTACTGGCCGCGTCCCGACATCGCCTGGCTGCCGATCGCAGACATGGAACCTCTCGTCTTCGGCATCGTGTGGCGCACCGAGACCGAAAACGACCTCATCCGCGCCTTCGCCCAAACCGTCCGCGACCTCGGCGCCCGTACCTTCTGAACAACCCGCCTGCTCGCGGACGAGAACGTGCCGAACCTCGTGCCCGACTCGGCGGGGTCAACCGCGATGGCGTATCGTCCCGAGCGCTTCGACGTGTGTCTCCTCGCCCCGGCCGACCAGGGCGAGGAGTCCGGGGATCTTTCCGGACTCGACATGCCGTGCCAGCACCTCGTGCAGTCGGTGCAGCCCGGTTTCGGAGAAGCCGCCGTTGCTGTGTTCCATTGTGAATCTCTTTGCGCACGGTGTTCGATCTGCGGGCCCTGCTCCGGTGGGGCTCTGATGGCCTCGGCGAGTTGGGGCTCGGTCGTGGGGGCTTCCTCTGTGGCGCCAGCGGCGCCGCAGGTGTTCGGGGATCTCTGAACAGTCGCAAAACTACATTGCGTTTATAAATCGGTCAACATGCAACGAAAGCCAGTTTCGCCTATTTTTTCTAGATAAATGAGCAAGTGTTGCAATGAGTGCGATGCTGAATGCAATGAGTGATCAGACTTGCATTGCAATGGGCTTCGAGTGAATGCATACTGTGCAGCGGAGTGTGCGGGCGCCGAGCTCCGCGCATGTCGACAGGTAGGAGACGAGCGCCGATGCCCGGAGGCAGACTCACCGATGAGGACCGTCAGCGCATCGCTGCGGGGCTGGCCGAGGGACTCGGATACGCAGAGATCGGCCGGCGTCTAGGGCGGCCCGCCTCGACCATCATGCGGGAGGTCACCCGCAACGGTGGACCCGACGATTACGGGGCGGACCGGGCGCACGAGGCCACACGGCATCGTGCGCGCCGGCACAAGCAGGCTCAGCCTCCGGCGCCGCCGATCCCCGACAGCGGCCATGGGCGTGATCCCCAAACGGTGCGGGACTTCACGGAGTCCTTCACCGCTCTCCTCGTTCAGCAGGGGCTGCCCCGGATGGAGGCCAGGGTGCTGGCCTGCCTGTACATCACCGACTCCGGCGCTCTCACCGCCGCTGACCTGGTCCAGCGGCTTCGCGTCAGCCCGGCGTCGGTCTCGCACGCCGTCGCCTTCCTCGAACAGCAGGGAATGCTCGGGCGGGAACGGGCTCCCGGTGCGCGGCGCGAACGCTATGTCATCGACGATGAGATCTGGCTCCGGTCTCTCCTCGCATCTCAGCAGATGAACGATGCCCTGGCGGCCGCATCGCAGCGCGGAGCCGAGATTCTCGGGGTCGAGACCCCGGCGGGCGCCCGCTTCGAGTCATCCGCCGAACTTCTTCTCCTGGTGAGCGAGGCCTTCCGGCAGGTCATTGAGCAGTGGCGGCAGAGCATGGCCGCCCGGAGCGCCCGGCACCCGGACACGCTGACCACACGGGACGAACTCGCGTACTGGACCGAGAAGACAAGCGGGCAGCCGACGGCTGATTGACAACGCTCCGACAGGCCCGCCTCGGGGCGGAGGGTGTTTCGTAAGCGGTCGCCTGGTGGACGGCCGGAGCCGGGTCCGAGCCGCAGGTTCGGTGTTTCGTCGGCCGGTACGAACGCCTGGTGATTGAAACACGCTTCGACTGAGGGGCCGACCCGCGCAGATGTACGTGATAACGATCGACTATCACGTACATGAGCGATCACCGGCGCGTGTCGACCTGGCCGCGGCCGCCGAAGTGTTCCTGGCTAGAGCCTGTCCCGTAGATCATCCGTCCCGCGCTGGCATGATGGCCCGATGCGTTTGTGGACGGTCCAGCATCGAGCGGTTCTCGAGGCGCTGAACGATACCGGTGAATTGGTCGGGGACTGGGCCAGGGTGATGAGCCCTTCGTTCCGTCCTGCCTACGAGGAAATGGTGGCCGAGATGGCGCGGCGCGGCCTCGACTGCGCGGGCCACCCACCGCTGTGGGCATGGCATGGGCCGGATACCCGCGATGACCGGGTGGCGTTGACGGCGGAATTGCTGCTCAACCCTGGTGATCCGGAGGAGTACGACCGCTATGTCGTCCTGGACCTGGATGTGCCCGACGAGTTCGTAGTAGTCAGCTCGTACGGGCGCTGGAACGACTTCCTGGAAGCGATCTTCATGGGCCAGAGTGCGCCGAACATGGACTGGTCAATCGATCGGGACGAGTTCGACGAACCGGTCGGTTGTCGTGTCCAGGCATGCCTCCCGCGTATAGCAGGCCCGTGGGTACTGAGCGTCCGCCCATTGGAGCCGTCGTCGTCGGATGAGCCGGAAGAAACGCCGTGCGCGGTTGAAGCCGGTGAATAGGCGATGCTCCGTCGTTGTGCGACTGGCTCACGGAGCCAGATCCTGATCGAGGCGACGTCGACGGTGCCCTGATAGACGATCCGCTCGTCTTCGGCCGCCCTGCTCTGACGGGCGGGTTCCCGCTCACGCAAGGCGTAGAAGGTGCTGCGGCCCACGTTCGGCACCCTGCACAGCCGCGCGATGCCGTTGTCGGGAGTGTCCTCACCTCGGGGGGAACCTCACTCCACCTACCGCGCGCCTGCCCCATGCAACGGGCTCGATTCGTGGAGAGTTGTAGATCCTCGGGCCTTGGCGCCCCGATCGTAGGCGGTGTCCGCCTGATCGAACTCTCGGGAGGTAGTCGATGCGCCGAATCCGGATCCGTGCGCTCCCCGTACCACTGGCCGCGGCGTTGGGCCTCGCCGCGTTCGCCCAGTCGCTGCCGTCCAGGCCGGACGGAGCGTACGGCTCCGCGCACGCCCCCGTCGCCGGCCGATCCCCCGCAACCGGCCGGCCGGCGGTGACCTACCCCGCATGGACGTACGGCATGAAGGTCTGGCCTTTCGACACCCTCAACCCGGGCGACACCAGAGCGTCGATCCGCGAGCGCCTCGACAGCGCGAAGGACAAGGGCGCGAACACCGTCATCTTCTCCATCGAGGAGGAACAGATGTACGACTCCTTCGTGGACGAGACCGGTTTCCAGAACATGCTGACGAAGATCGGCTACCTCCTGGCCCAGGCGCATTCACGCGCTCTCAAAGCGGTCTGCTATCTGAACGGCGCCGAGGTCATCACCCGCGACGCGGTGGACTCGAACGGTCGGCCGACCGGCAGGCCCACCTTGGCCAGCACGCATCCGGACTGGCTGCAGCAGGACATCTCGGGCCGGAAGATGGCGTTCACCACGACGACCAAGGTCGACTGGGTTCCCGCGAGGGCCGCCGACGACTGGGCCTCGCCGTACAGCGGCTGGCGGAACTTCTTCGCCGACCGTCTCACCACGCTCGGGCAGGCCGGTCTGGACGGCGTCTATATCGACGCGACCAGCCTGCCGGGCACGGCGTTCGGGACCTTCTGGGCATCGTCCGATCCGGGCTTCGCCCAGGGGTTCAAGCAGGCGTATGGCCTGGACGTCCCGCGCAACGTCGACTGGAACTCCGCCACGTGGCGGAAGTTCGTCTACTTCCGCCACGAAGCCGTCCGCGACTATCTGGTCGATCTCGCCGGCACCGCACGGGCCAACGGCGTCACGCCGTTCTTCGAGATGTCCTCGCTCGACAACAAGACCGGCACCGAGCTGGGCAACGACAACCAGTTCACCGTCGGCGGCGGCATAGCCGTCTCCCCGGAGGTCGAACCGGCCTATCTCGACGGCAAGTTCGAGGAGGCCTTCCGCGCCGCCAAGGCGAGCCGGGACGCCGATCAGACCTTCCCCATGTGGTTCCTCGGCTGGCCGGAGGGGAACGCCATCCAGGCCCGACGGGAGTACGCGATCACCCTGGCACTGTCCGGCAACTACTATCCGACGGCCGACAGCGCCTACCCGCCGAACGCGTTTCCGTTCCTCGACGCCCTCCGGCCGATCCTCGACCGGAGGGTACCGTACGCCAGGGCGGCGCTCCTTTATCCGATGCGCAGCAAGGACTTCACCTACACCAGCTCCGCGGCGCTCAGGGCCTACAACGACGCCTTCATCGCGCTGGCGCACCGGCACGTGCCCTTCCGGATCGTCCCCCAAGACGGGCTGACCGCCGCCGACTTGGCCCCCGCCGACACCGTGGTTCTCGGCGGCGCCCAGTCGATGAGCGACCAGGAGTACGCCCTGATAGCCCCGAAGGCCGTGGCCCTCGTTGGTTCGGGCAACGCGACCAAGGATCGCTGGTTCGAGCCGAAGGTCCGATCGTTCCCGAACACCGTGCCCGTCACGGGCATCGATCAGGGACTGCCCTTCTCCGTGTCGGCCCCGGCCGGCTCCTCCATCGAGTACTACATCGACCGGAACGACCCGAACCACTTCTATCTGTTCTGCTACAACGACACCCCGTCCGGCACGATCAAACTCACCCGTACCCAGGGGGTGAGCGCGAAGATCTACAAACTTGACCGGCCGGCCGCCACTCAAACCGGACCGACGGTGACCTCGAGTATCGCCGCGAACGAGTACCTCACCGTCCTTGACGTGACGCTGAGTTGAGTGGGTGTTTTGAGAGCGTATGAGGGGTTGATGCCGCATGTCTTTGGGACTTTCCCGGAACGGTTTGACGTTCGGAGTAGATGCGCTCAACTGACGGTCATGAGTGAGCGCATGTCATACCCCAGCGATGTCGGCCGCGGCATCCTCGGCGAACCCGAACCCGAACCCGAACCCGAACCCGGGCTCTTCACGCGACCCCGAGCGAATCGCCTCACGTGGTCACCCGTCACTCCGGCTCAGAGGTTCTTAGCCAGCCAGGTCAGCCGGAGCTCGCGAGCCGTCCCTGCCGCCAGCTCCTTCAGCCGCTCGGTCTCGGGGCCCGCAGGGAGCCTCGCACAACATCGTCGTGGTCACGGCAGGCCGTTGCGCTTTTTGTAGTCGTTCCACACCCTGACGCAGTAGTCGTAGCGCCAGTCGCTCTGCTGGAGGTGGCGGCAGGCATAGGCGGCGCTGAGCCGGTCGCCGGGGTTGTCGGGCACGACGGAGGTGTCGGGCACGGCAGAGGCCCCGGGGGGTTCGGGCGCGGGGGTGCGCGGAGTGGCGGAAACGTCGGTGTTCCTGCGGTCGCCGACCCCGTTTCCGCGGTCGCCGGCCTCGCCGCGCGGCGTCCGCGGTCGCGGCTTCGGAGCCAGCGGCCCCGGCGTTTTCGACCTGGCGCTCCTGGATGCGGGTTTCCTGGCGGTCTTCGGCGCGTCGACCTCGTGACGCCGCTCGCCCCGCCCGTCCCTGGCGTCGTGGGCGCCACGGCCGTGCGGCCGGTCCGACGCGTGCGAGGACGCCGCCTTCCGGTCGTGGGCGGCCTTCGCCGGGACGGCCGCCGGGGGTGTGGCCGCGGGAGCGTCGGCGGTGGCGGTCTCCCCCGGCGGACGTCCGATGGCCGGCGCGGCCGTCCTCGTCGGCGCGCTCACCGGGGCATGGCCGGCCGCCCGTGACGGAGTCGGCATCGCGGCGACCTCGACGGCGGACGACCGGGATGTCGGTGACCAGCCGGACGACCAGAGACCGATCCCGGCCGCGGCGAGGAACCCGCAGACCAGGGCGGGCCCCAGGAGTTGGTCACGCGAGACGCGCGGCCCGGGCCAGGGCCGGTGCGGCCGGATCGGCGGGGGCGCGGGCGGAGCCTGCCAGGTGGGCCGGATGTCGACGCTGACCCGTGATCCGTAGATGAACGGGTCACCGGCGGCGCCGTGCGTTCGCTCCCGGGCGTCGGCCGACGCCTCGTCCGAAGCCGTCACAGGCTCGGGCGGCGATTCCGACGGTTCGGTGTACGGTCTGCGACCGCGTGGACCTGTGCGCGGGCCGTGCCTGTGAGCCGAGTCGTGATCATTGTGCATCTCGCCTCCCATGTCACGTCTGATCTGCCCCAGCTTGCCGAAACTCACGCACTGTATGGAGCATGTAACAGGATGCTCTTACAGACCTGTTATCAGAGCCGCGGGACGAATCCATAAGAATGCGAACAAAGACTCAGTGGTCGGATGCGAGCCGAGTCCGGCGGACGTCGGGTGGCCGCGGTCTTCGATTCGTCCAGGTGGCGCGAGAATCAACAGAGCCGCGACTTCACTCGGAACAAGCCGACAAATTTATGCATATTGACAAATTAGATTGTCGGTGACACGGTGAAGGCATGTTTGATGTGGCGGTGATCGAGGACCCGGCGGCGGCCGAGGTCTCGCTGGACCCGATGCGGACCCGGCTGCTGGCCGAGCTGGTCGAGCCCGCTTCGGCGACGATGCTGGCCGCGAAGGTCGGCCTGCCGCGGCAGAAGGTGAACTATCACCTCAAGGCGCTGGAACGGCACGGCCTGGTCGAGCTGGTCGAGGAGCGGCGCAAGGGCAACGTCACCGAGCGGGTGATGCGGGCCACGGCCTCCTCCTACGTGATCTCGCCGATCGCGCTGGCCGCCGTGCAGCCCGATCCGGCCCGCTCGCCGGACCAGCTGTCGTCGCGCTGGCTGCTGGCCGTGGCGGCCCGGCTGGTGCGCGAGGTGGGCGAGCTGATCACCGGTGCGTCGCGGGCCCGGCGCAAGCTGGCCACCTTCGCGATGGACGGCGAGGTGCGGTTCGCCTCGGCGGCCGACCGCGCCGCCTTCGCCGAGGAGCTGGCCGGTGCGGTCGCCGCGCTGGTCGCCAAGTACCACGACGAGGGCGCCGAGGGCGGGCGCGATCACCGGGTGATCGTCGCCGTCCATCCCGGCGTGTCCACTCCGCCGCCCCCGGCCGAGTCGAGCCGGGGATGAAGACGTCCGGTGGCGGCGCCCGTGGAGGCCGCCCCGCCGGTGACCGATGTGGTACGGCTCGCGCCTTGCGGGAGGACGCGAGCCGTACTCACTTCAGACTCGGGTGATCCGGACGGCGTCGGCGATGACGTAGCCGGTGCCGGAGGTCCACCGGCTCACGCCGACGACGTTGTGGTCTCCGGCGTTGAGTGAGAAGTTGCCGATGCTGTGCCAGCCGCCGCCCCCGGAGCGTTGGTCGACGTACACCGTCTGGTTTCCGCCCGAGGTGGCGACGATGTAGGGGGCGGAGCTGTTGTACCCGGGGTCGGCCGGATACCAGACCTCGACGCGGTAGCTGCCCGAGCTGGGAATGGACGCCCGGTACCAGGCCGGGTCACTGGCGGACACCGGACCGGCGAACCGGTAGTCGGCGCCGTAGCGCTGGCCGGAGTAGGCGGAGGTGCCCCAGTTCGCGCTGGCGGCGAACTTCCCGGCGGTGGCGTTGTCGACGGTGGTGGTCCAGGAGGGGGTGCCGCCTCCGGTGACGTACTGCATGTACTTGTTCCAGTCCCAGTACGGGCCGGGGTCGGTGTGGTCGGCGCCGGGAACCTCGACGTGCCCGAGGATGTGGCTGCGGTCTTTGGGGATGCCGTAGCGGTCGCAGATGTTACGGGTGAGTGCTGCCGAGGCGCGGTACATCGCGTCGGTGAACCAGGAGGCGTCGCTGACGTAGCCCTCGTGCTCGATGCCGACGGAGCGGGTGTTGTAGCTCCAGTTGCCGGCGTGCCAGGCGATGTCCTTCTCGCGGACCATCTGGGTGATGGCGCCGTCGGAGGAGCGTACGACGTAGTGGGCGGAGACCTGGGCGCTGGGGTTCTGGAACCAGGAGATGGTGCCGGCGTAGGAGCCCTGGGTGACGTGGATGATCACCCGGTCGACGGCGTAGCTGGAGGGGCGGCTGGAGGCGGTGTAGTTGCTGGAGCTGGCGGCCACCCATGCGGCGTCGGGGTAGTCGGCGCTGGCGACCTGGGCGTTGAGTTCGCGGGCCTGGGCGTAGGCGCCGCGGTCGGCGTGGACCTCCTGTGCGGTGATCTTCACCTTGGCGGCCTGGAGGCCGGTGCCGAGCAGGTCGTAGACGGTGTCGGCGTACAGGCGGGCGACCTCGGGGGTGGAGGCGTTGCCGTACTTGGCCACGGCCGGGTACCAGCGGCCGATGTCCTTTCGGGCGACGTCGTCGAGCCCGAGCTCGTCGGCGTAGGCGCGCAGTACCGCGGCGCCGCCGGCGATGTTGGCGGCGTCACTGGTCCGCAGGGTTCTGGCGGGCTGCCCGGTGAGCTCGGCGGCTTTTTCGAGGGTGTGGTTGGTGGGGTTGCTGACCAGGTGCATCACGCCGTAGCCGCCGCTGGCGCTGGGCTGGCCGTTGTGGCCGTCGAGGTGGGTTTCGGCGTAGGCGAGTGCGACGAGCAGGTCGCGTGGCACGTCGCGGGCGGCCGCGGCATCGGCGAACGCGCCGGCCAGGGGATCGGCCGGAGCGGCATTGGCCGGGCGGCCCGCGAGGACCAGGAGGGCGGTGAGGAGGCAGGTGGCGATGGCGGCTAATCGGGTTCGGGCGAACGTCATGATCGCTCCTCGATGGGGGGTACCGCCGGCTGCACAGTGCCGACGGCTGCACAGTAAGGGGTTTTCATGACATATGTCGATAATTGACATTACCAACATGTTGGAAGAAGATTTTCGCCCTCAATGTCCCGTGGGGGTCATGTCGTGACTCATGAAGACATGAAGACTATTGCACTTTTGTCAGAAAGAGCTGAAACTTTTCTTCTGTGACGACGTATCGAGCGGGCCGGAAGCGGCGGCTCGCCACCATCGGTCGCATTGCCGCAACAGTTCTCACCCTCGTTCTCACCTGCATCGTCGCTCCCGCACCGGCGGGCGCGGCCGACGCCCTCGCCGTCTGCCCCACCGACCCGGCCACGCCCAAACGCCAGCTCCGCGCGATGTGGGTGGCCAGCGTGGCCAACATCGACTGGCCGAGCAAGACCGGCCTGAGCGTCTCGGCGCAGCAGGCGGAGTTCCGCGCCTGGCTGGACCTCGCCGTGCAGAAGAACATGAACGCCGTCGTCGTGCAGGTCAGGCCGACGGCTGACGCGTTCTGGCCGTCGTCCTACGAGCCGTGGTCGCAGTGGCTGAGCGGCACCCAGGGGGTCGACCCCGGCTACGATCCGCTGGCGTTCATGGTCGGCGAGGCGCATGCCCGCAACCTGGAGTTCCACGCGTGGTTCAACCCCTACCGGGTCGCCAACCACGACGACCCCACCCGGCTGGTGCCGAGCCACCCGGCCCGGCAGAACCCCGGCTGGCGGTTCGCCTACGGAGGCAAGCTCTACTACAACCCGGGAATCCCGGCGGTCCGCGACTTCATCGAGAACGCCGTCATGGACGCCGTCACCCGTTACGACCTCGACGGCGTGCACCTCGACGACTACTTCTACCCGTATCCGGTCAGCGGTGAGACGATCCCGGACGCGTCCACCTACGCCCAGTACGGCGCCGGCTTCGACAACGTCGGCGACTGGCGGCGCAACAACGTCAACCTGCTGGTGCAGGAGCTGGACCAGCGGATTCACACGGCCAAATCCTGGGTCGCGTTCGGCGTCAGCCCGTTCGGCATCTGGCGCAACGCCGCCACCGACCCGCTCGGCTCGCGGACCTCCGGCATGCAGTCCTACGACGCGATCTACGCCGATACCCGGCTCTGGGTGAAGCAGGGCTGGGTCGACTACATCGCGCCGCAGATCTACTGGCACATCGGCTATCCCGTCGCCGACTACGCGGTGCTGACCGCCTGGTGGTCCGCGGCGGTCAAGGACACCGGCGTCCAACTGCTCGTCGGGCAGGCCGCCTACCGTGCCGGAGCGTCGGGCCAGGACGCGGCCTGGCAGCAGCCCGGCGAGCTCACCAGCCACCTCTACGACAACCGGCAGCATCCGGAGGTGCTCGGCGACATCTTCTTCAGCGCCAAGGACGTGCGGGCCGACCGGATCGGCGGCATCTCCCGCCTGGTGGCCGATCACTACTCCAAGCCCGCTCTGCCGCCGGCCCGCGGCACCGCGGCCGCGCCGGCCAGGCCATCGATCACCTCGGCGACCCGGGTCTCCGGCGGGGTCTCGCTGTCGTGGCAACGCGACGGTTCGAGCACCCCGGCCGCATACGCGGTCTACCGGGTCGACGGTTCTCCGACGACGACGGACCCATGCTCGTTCGCCGACGCCCGCAACCTGCTCAGGACGACCCGCGGGACGTCCTTCACCGACACCACCGCCTCGGTCTCCGGCACCTACACCTACTACGTGACGGCCCTGGACCGGGTGCACCACGAGAGCGCGCCGAGCGCCGGCCAGGCGGTCGCGGGCACCGGGCCGTTCAGCGTCGTCGTCGACAACCGCGACGCCGGTTTCACCGCCGGGTCGAACTGGGGCACCTCGAGCTTCTCGTCGCAGCTCTACGGCTCCGACTACCGGTTCGCCAACCCCGTCGCGGCGAGTGACCCCGCGTGGTTCAGGGCCCAGATCCCCGCGGCCGGCAGCTACCGGATCGAGATCTGGTATCCGGCGAACTCCGGTTACAACGGCTCGACGCCGTTCATCGTGGCGGCCGGAGGCGGCAACCAGGTGGTCAACGTCGATCAGCGCGTCAACGGCGGTCAGTGGCGCGGCCTCGGCACGTTCACCCTCGCCGCCGGCATCTACAACGTCGTCGGGGTGAGCCGCTGGACCTCCACCGGCGGGTACGTCATCGCCGACGCCGTCCGCATCACGAAGACCTAGCGGCGCGGATCGTCGTGGTGTCCGCCGCGAATCCGACACGTCTTCCCGACCGGCGCATCCGGCGAGGGCGACGATCTCTTCGGGTTGGATGGGAGATCGCGATTGCTCGACCCACGACGATGCCCGCCCGCGGCCTTATACGCGCAGCCTTGTCAGCCGGTCGGTGGCCTCGTGGGGTGTCATGTCGGCGCCCCGCTGGTAGGCGGTGTCGTAGCCGGTACGGCCGAGCCGTTCCGCGAGCACCTCCGCAAGGGAGCGCAGTTCGGTGTCGCCGTGGTCGAAGGTGCCGCGGATGGCCCGGCTCAGGCCGAGCGCGGTGGCCGCGCCTGCCGGATCGTCCTCCAGGAACAGCAGCCGGGCCAGGAGCTGGGCGGCCCGAGGGGTGTCCATGTGCGCCTGCGCCGCCTGCACGGCACGGGGCAGCAGCTCGCGCGCGGGTGCGGCGTTCCCGGCGGTGAGGAGGTTCGCCATCCTGGCGGGCACCAGTAGGTTCTCGATCGTCTCCGCCGTAAGGCGCAGCCTGCGGGCGAGTGTCTCCATCCGGTCGAGTTCTCGGTCGGCCCGTTCGATCTCGCCGGAGCGGCGATACAGCTCGGCCAGGCTGCCCAGGACCTCGATCTCCAGTACGGGCTGACCGCGCTCCCAGACCGCTCGTTCGGCGGTTTCGATGTCGTGCCGGGCGCCGGTCAGGTCGCCGGCGCGCATGCGTTCGGTGGCGAGCCCGAGCCGGGTCGAGACCTCGTCCTGCGAGCCGAGGGCGGTGGCGATCGCGATGCTGTGCTCGTAGGCGGCGATCGCCTCGTCGTGTTCACCGCCGATGGCGTGGATCTGCGCCAGGCCGTACAGCGCCTTCGCCGCCCACCAGCGATCGCCCACCTCCTCGAACGCGTGCAGCGCCGCCGCCATCGCGGTCGCGGAGCTTTCCCGGTCGCCCCGTTCGCGATACCGCATGGCTTCGATCACGAAGGTGCAGGCGATCGCCCAGCGGTCCGAGCCGCCGCGCACCCAGGCGATCTCCTGGTCGACCAGCTCGTCCAGCCCGAGCAGCGGCGCCATCACCAGCACGATCGTCAGCAGCATCGGATAACGCCGCAGCGCGCCCGTGCGCGCGCAGTCGTCGATGAGCGCGCGCAGCCGCTCGGGGTCGGTGACCGGCCCACCCTCGCCGGCTACCAGGTGGATCGCGGTGAACGCGGCCTGGGCGTCCGCGGGCAGCGCGTCACCGAACTCGGCGACCTTGGCGACGTAGGCATCGGCCCGAGCGTCGTAGCGGAGCATGACCCAGTACCAGTACAGCGGGCCGAGGAGGCGGGCCGCCGCAGTGGCGTCGCCGGTGTCGATGGCCGTTTGCAGGGCGAACATCAGGTTGTCGTACTCGGCCTGGAACAGCCGCAGCGACTCCACCTGCTTGTCAGAGCGCAGCAGCGGCTCGTGTTCCTCGGCCAGGTCGGCGAAATGCCGCGCGAGCCCGCGCAGGACGGCTTCGGTCTCCCCCCCGAGCCGGAGCTTTCCCGCCGCATGGGCCCGGATGGTCTCCAGCATCCGGTAGCCGTCGCCGGCCCGCTCCACGATGGACTTGTCGACCAGGGAGTCCAGCAGGTAGACGACCTCGTCCGCGGGAAGCGCCCCATCCGAATCAGCACAGACAGCCTCGATAACGGCGATACCGGTACGAGCCGGAAATATCGACATTCGGCGGGCCAGTGTGCGCTCTTGTGAGGTGAGCAGGTCCCAGCTCCATTCGATGACCGCATGGAGTGTCTGCTGGCGGGGCTGGGCGGTCCGGTTGCCGGTGCTGAGCAGCCGGAAGCGGTCATCCAGCCGCCGGGCGACCTGCTCGGCGCTCATGGTCCGCAGTCGCGCCGCGGCCAGCTCCAGTGCCAGCGGCAACCCGTCCAGCCGGCGCACGATGTCCACGATCGGGGCCGCGGTGGTCGCGTCCAGGACAAAGCTGGGCTGTACGGCTGCCGCCCGGTCGAGGAACAGCCGCACCGCGGCCGATGCGGAGGCATGATCGGGATCCGCGTGCGCCGGGGGGAGGTCGAGCGGGCCGAGGCGGCACAGCGTCTCCCCCATGACCTCGAGCGGCTCTCGGCTCGTGGCCAGGATGGTCAGGTACGGCTGGCGCTCCAGCAGCTGCCCGGCGAACTCCGCGACGGGTTCGGAGATCTGTTCGCAGTTGTCCAGCACCAGCACGCCCTCACCACCGGCGAGCAGGTTGACCACCCGCTCCAGCGGCGTACCGGACGGCTGGGCATCGGCGACGCTGAGCGAGCCCAGCACCGCCTCCAGCAACCCGTCCGCCGTGGTCACCGCGGCCAGGGAGACGAGCCAGACCCGGCCACGCCGATGGGCCCGATGCCGGCTCACCGCCTCCACGGCCAGCCGGGTCTTGCCCACTCCTCCGGGCCCCACGACGGTGACCAGCCGGGAGGTCTCCAGCAACCCGGCCAGCAACCTCAACTCATCCTCCCGGCCGACGAAGCTGGTCAGCTGGGCCGGCAGACGGCCTCGCACCGCCTCCGGCCGGACCTGTTCCGCCTCGGGGATCTCCAGCTCGCCCCGCAACACGGCCAGGTGCGTCTTGCGCAACTCCTCGGACGGGTCGACGCCCAGCTCCTCGGCGAGCGTGCCGCGGACCTGTTCGAACACGGCCAGCGCATCGGACTGGCGGCCCGCCGCGTGCAAGGCTCGCATCCGCAGCCCGGCCAGCCGTTCCCGCAGCGGATGGCCGGCGGCCGCCGCCTCCACGTCGGCCAGGATCTCGCCATGGCGGCCCAGCCGCAGCTCCGCCTCGAAGCGGTCTTCGGTGGCCCCGACACGCAATTCGTCCAGGCGCGCGCCGGCCGTACCGGCGAAGGGGACATCGCGCACGTCGGCCAGCGCGTCTCCCCGCCACAGCGCCAGCGCCTCGCCCAGCAGCGAGGCCGCCCGCTGCACAGCGCCCGCGGCCAGTTCGCGACCGCCCCGCTTGGCCAGCTCCTCGAAGCGGACCGCGTCGACCTGCTCGCTGCGCAGGCGCAGGCGATACCCGCCGGCCACCGTCTCCACGACCCCGGCCCCGGCCCCGGCCTTGCGCAGCCGATGCACCAGCGCGTGCAACGCGTTGACGGTGCCCCCTCGAGGATGCTCCCCCCACAGGCCGTCAACGAGTGCATCGACCGACACCATCTCGCCCTCGGCCAGTGCCAGCCGGGCCAGCAGCGCGCGAACCATGACGCCGCCGACATCGATCGGCGCGCCGTCGTCGGCATAGGCCCGGACCGGTCCCAGCACCTCAATCCGCATGCTCACCAGGCTACCGATCAAGCACTGCCTTACAGCCCGGGCCGGTGTGGCTGGAAGCGGGATATAAGCCGCCTGTCAGAGCTACCGGACATCGTTGCGGACATCGGAAGAACCACACGGAAGGCAGTGCGATGGCAGCGAACGAGAACGTGCAGCAGGTGCTCGACTGGTCGGTGGCGGAGGTCGGCGTCCCCGGCATCGTCGCCGAGGTCAAGGACGGTGACCGGACCTGGTTCGGCACCGCCGGTGTGGCCGACATCGAGACCGGTGCCCCGCGCGTGCCGGGCGAGTACTTCCACACCGGCAGCAGCGGCAAGGCCTTCACCGCCGCGACCATCCTGACCCTGGAGGCCGAGGGCGGCCTCAGCCTCGACGACACGATCAACGCCCACCTGCCCGGCGTGCTGGACGTCAACGGCTACGACGGCGACACGATCACCATCAGGCACCTGCTCAGCAACACCAGCGGCCTGTTCGCCACCGGCCTGGCCCCGGAGGTCAGCCACCGCTACGCCACCCGCTCCGGGTTCGACCGGCATCGCTTCGACACCTTCAGCACCGAGGAACTGCTGCGGCTGGCGCTCTCCCAACCGCCGGTCGGCGCGCCCGGCGAACGCTTCGAGTACGCCAACGGCGGCTTCTACATCGCCGGCGCGATCATCGAGAAGATCACCGGTAACAGCTACGCCGACGAGGTCGACCGCCGGGTCGTCCAGCCCCTCGGCCTGACCCACACCCGGGTGCGCCCCACCACCGAGACCGGATACCCCACTCCGCACCCGCGCGGCTACTCCCACCTGTTCTTCAAGGACGGCGTCGACCCGTCGACGGCCACCCCGGAGAACTGGGAATCGCTGATGGAAGAGCCCGGCCTGCCGCCCCTGGACGTCACCGAGCTCAACTCCTCCCTGGGCTACGCGGCCGGCAACGTCGTCTCCACCACCGGCGACATGATCCGCTTCTTCAACGCGATGACCACCGGCGGCCTGCTGCCGCCCGCCCAGCACCGGCAGATGTGGACCACGGTCTCCACCGAGGGTGGTTACTGGATGCCGCACACCCGCTATGGCCTGGGCCTGTTCGAGTTCGACGAGCAGGCGACCGGCGGCCGGACGCTGCGCGGCATCGGCGGCAGCCTCTGGGGATCCTGGTTCTTCGCGGTCGGCACCCCCGACGGGCGGCACACCATCGCCGTCCACACCAACACCGAATGGAAGACCTGGGACCCCATGTTCAAGATCATCGAAGCGGAGTTCGGCATCGCCATCGGTGCCTAAGCGTGCGACCCGCCACCGGCTCGCGATGTCCACCAGGGGCCGGCGCGAGCCGGTGGCCACCTCACTCCCTGAAAAAAGAGGAACATCAATGACATGCCGCCGGGACTGCACACCGCCCCCGACGGCTTGACCTGGCTCGGGAGACGAGGACGACGTCGCCGTCCAGGTCGTGGAAGGGGCTCACTCCCCTGGCGCGGCCTCACCCGCCGCCTTCGGGTCCGCCGGTCCGGGATCGGCGTCTCCGCCGATCTCGGCTTCGACCCACTCGGCCCACTCGCGCTGCATCGCGCTGAAGCGCAGTCCCCACTCCAGGGCGAGCCGGCCGTAGACCGACAGATCATCCTCCTCCCGCTCCACGACCTCCTTGAGTGCGATCAGCCTCTCACTCCGTCTCGCCGCGCTCTCCGTCTGCCGTCGCAGGTAGGCGCGTCTCTCCTCGGGGCTGATCTGACCGAGGAAGAAGACGCGCAGGAGCATCTCGCTGCGCTTGGAGAGAGGGGCGGGCTGCACCTCGGTCAGCCAGTGGTGCAGCTCGGCGAGCCCGGCGGGAGTGACGGCGTATTCCTTACGGCCACGCGGCCCCTCCGCGGTCACCTCGACCAGCCCGGCGTCCGCCAGGCGGCCCAACTCGGCGTAGACCTGGCTCTGCGTGGCGGGCCACACGTTGGCCAGGGAGATCTCGAAGATCTTCAGCAGGTCGTAGCCGCTCGCGGCTCCCTGGCTGAGCAGGCCCAGCAGTGCGTGTCGAAGGCTCATGACGGAATCCTACCCTCCTATGTTGACATGTCACCACAGGAAGTTCTAAGTTCGACATGTCTACATAGGAATGTCGAAAAGAGCCAGCAATGATCCGCACTCTCCTCGGGTTTCTCCCGTGGATCGTCTACGCCGTCATCGCCACGGGCGACGAATGGCGCTACGGCGCGCTGGCCGGTCTGGTGATAGCCGTCGGAGTGGTCGCCGTCGATCGCCGGGCAGGCCGGAAATGGGATGAGATGGTGATCGAGTCCAGCGCCGTCGTGTTCTTCGTCGTGACCGCGCTGATCTCCTTCATGGCCCCCGACTCCCCCCTCATTCCGTACGGCCCCGCCCTCGTCAACGCCTGGCTCGCCCTGACCACCTGGGGATCGCTGGCCATCCGCAAGCCCTTCACCCTGGGCATCGCCCGAAGCATGACCGCGCCGGAGGTCTGGCAGACCCCGCGGTTCTACCGGGCCAACGCCGTCATCACCTCGGTGTGGGGCGCGGCCTTCACCGCCGCCGCCGTGTGCCTGGCCCTGCTGCTGCACGAGGCCCCGCACGCGACCGGCCTCGTGATCGCCGTCAAGGTCGTCACGTTCGTGGCGCCCGCGGTCTTCACCGTCCGCTACCCCAAGGTTCTCGCCGCCCGCTACGCGGCCTGACCCTCTTTCCCGGAACCGTCTGGAGCCATCATGGCCATCACCGCACCCGCCTACCTCACCGGCGATCTCGCTCCCGTTCCCGACGAGATCGGCGCCCTCGACCTGCCGGTCACCGGCGCCCTGCCGACCGAGCTCACCGGCCGTTACTTCCGCAACGGGCCCAACCCGCTGCCCGGCCAGGACCCGGGCCACTGGTTCGCCGGCCACGGGATGATCCACGGCCTGCGACTGCGCGACGGCCGAGCCGAGTGGTACCGCAACCGGTGGGTGCGCACCCGCGCCTTCGTCGAAGGCGCCTCCTTCGTCGGTCCGGAAGGCTTCGACCTGACCGCCGTCAAGGCCAACACCCACGTCATCCGGCACGCGGACAGGATTCTCGCCCTGGTCGAGAACGGCCTGCCGTACGAGATGACGCCCGAGCTGGAGACGGCCGGCCCGTACGACTTCGGCGGGCGGTTGACCACCGCGATGACGGCGCATCCCAAACTGGACCCGGCCACCGGGGAGCTGCACTTCTTCGGGTACGGCTTCGTCGCCCCTTACCTGACCTATCACCGCCTGTCCCCCGAAGGGGTGCTGGTGGAAAGCCGCGTCGTGGACGTCCCGGGGCCGACCATGGTCCACGACTTCGCGATCACGGAGAACCACGTCGTCTGGCTGGATCTGCCCGTCGTCTTCGACATGGACGGGATCGGACGCGGCATGGCGTTCCGGTGGAGCGATTCCTACGGCGCCAGGATCGGCGTGATGGACCGTGGCGGCCGGACGACCTGGCTCGACGTCGATCCGTGTTACGTCTTCCACGTCGGAAACGCCCGTGAGGACGCCTCCGGCCGGGTGGTGCTGGACGCGGTCCGCTATTCGCCGGGTGCGTTCGCCGAGATCTGGTCGCGCGTCGGCGACAGCGCCAACCCCGCCGCCGAGACGGACGGCGCCGCGCTGCACCGGTGGGTGCTCGACCCCGCGCGCGGCACGGTAAGAGAAGAACAGCTCGACGACCGCAAGGTGGAGTTCCCGACGCTCAACGAGGACCGGCTCGGCCGGGCCAGCCGGTTCCTGTACACGGTGACCGACGACGCGGTGGTGAAATACGACACCGAGACCGGCGCCAGCCAGGTCAAGGACCTCGGCGCGCGGCCCGGTGAGGCGGTCTTCGTGCCCGCCTCCGGCGCCACGGCCGAGGACGGCGGCTGGCTGCTGTCCATCGTCACCGACCACACGGAGGACAACTCCGAACTGCTCGTCCTCGACGCGGCCGGCCTGGACTTCGTCGCCTCCGTACGGCTCCCGCGCCGCGTCCCGGCCGGCTTCCACGGCTCCTGGCTCCCCGACCTCTGAGCCTTCGGGAGAAGAGGGCGACGTCATCCGTATGAGCGACCGGGCCGGGAAACGGTCACTTTGGGCCGCGTGCACCCGGTCGCCGGCTCGCCCCCCTCCCGAGCCCCGATCGAGGCGGGCCGATCGTCGCCGTCCGTGGCCGCTGTCCGTCCCGGGGCGGCAGAGCGGGACGAGGACACCGACCCCGACAGGGCTCCTCATCCACCGGTCATCCACCGGCCGTGGCCGGCCGCCACCTACCGAAGTAGGAGTCCGGCTCTACCACGGTCGGACTCGCCGTGCCCGCGTGCACGATGTGGCGACCGCACCGCGACGGCGACGCTGTCGAGTGTGAACCTGACCGGGACGGCCGTGGCCGGCTCGCTCCTTCCGCCGTGGAGTCGGAACGGCGTCGCACAGCGCATTGGAGTAGACCCATGCCCATCGGCTATCTGGTGCCCGTCGCGCTCGTCGCGTGGTGCACGGTGTTCGCCCTGGCGCCGCTACGCAGGCCGCGGTTCCTCGGGGCCATGAGCTTCCGTTCCGGCCTCGTGCTCAACGAGTTGCCGTTCCTCGCCTTCGGCTGGCTCCTCGTCTCCACATTGTCGACCCTCGGCCAGGGCGACATCGACGCCCCGGGCGGATGGGCGACAGTCGGGCTGGCCGTCCTGACGACGGCCGGGCTCGTGGTCGTCGCCCGGCGCGGGCTGCTGGCGGGCCCGGTCGTCGACCGTGCCCTGGCCGAGGGCCTGGGCAACGGGTGGCGCGCCGCCGTCGACCCCGATATGGCCGTACGGCTGCGCCGTCGCCTTCCGCTCGCCCGCATCCTGTTCAGACCCTTCTTCGTTCGCCGTCGCGACGTCGAGCGGCTGGCGAACATCGGCTACGGCGACGCGGGCAAGCGGAATCTGCTCGATGTCTACCGCCGTCGCTCCCGTCCCTCAGACGGTCCCACGCTGATCCACCTGCACGGCGGAGAGTACGTCAGCGGCAGGAAGAACAGCCAGGCGCTTCCCCTCATCTACCGGCTCGCGAGCCAAGGATGGGTGTGCGTCAGCGCGAACTACCGGTTGAGGCCGGCGGCGCAGTTCCCCGATCATCTGATCGACCTCAAGAAAGTGATCGCCTGGGTACGGGAACACGGCCACGACTACGGCGCCGACCCATCGGTGATCTTCGTGGCGGGCAGCTCCTCTGGCGGCCATCTGGCCTCGATCGCCGCCCTCACCCCCAATGACCCCGCGTTCCAGCCCGGGTTCGAGCACGCCGACACCACGGTCACCGCCGCCATCTCCCTCAACGGCTACTACGGCAACTACTACGGCCAGGGCTCGGCCTCCTCTCCCCTGGCCTACAGCAGGCCGGACGCGCCGCCGTTCTTCATCGCGCACGGCGATCGGGATACGATGGTGCTCGTAGAGAATGCCCGGCTCTTCGCCGAGAAGCTGCGGAGCACCTCGTCCAACCCGGTCGTCTATGCTGAGCTGCCCGGGGCGCAGCATTCGTTCGACCTGTTCCACTCCCTCCGCTTCGAGGCGGTCGTCGATGCGGTCGAGGCCTTCGCCGCCTGGGTGAGGACGCGCGAGAAGGCACGGAAGACGTAGCCGATCGCCGACCATGACCGCACCCCTACCCTTACGGCCTCCTACAGTTCCGGGTAGAAGCCCGGAGAGCCCAGCCGCTCGAACCAGCTCGGTGGCTCAGGCGCGGTGAACGCGTCGGCCATCGCGTCCAGCCAGGCGGCCAACGTGGGGAAGTCCGGGGTGGAGTTGGCCAGGTCCTCCCAGCCCCCGCCCTCAACGTAGCGTGCGCGCCCTTCCTGATCGTCGTAGTGGTGGTAGTAGACCGGGTATTCGCCGTCTGCGTCCGGCTGGGTGACATCGAAGCACCAGACCGCCTCGTTGTCTGCGTCGGCGAGGGCGAAGCCGACCAGGTGGTTGGTGGACAACCACCGGCCGTCGCCGCGGTCCACCTGCTCGGGCATGTGCACGAGATCGGAGTTCAGCTCGACGATGGCATCGTCACCGACGACGACGAACTCGATGTACCCGTTGGATGAGACGTCCCAGCGCTTACAGGCAAAGGTGTTGTGCTCGGCGAGGAAAGCCCGGTAGCTGGGCGGAGCCGTCCAGTCGACGGTTCCGAAATGGGGCTTCAGCCCTGTCTCGCGGTCGCGGACGGCTTCGGCGGAGGCGGGCTCCGACGCCGTGATGATGACCGTTCCGGATTCGGCGGCGCGGCGAAGGATCGCCAGACTCTCGTGTATCGACATCGCGGTCCTAGATCGGGTGATCGTACGGCTATGTGGGCGTGGCCCAACAACTGTAGGTGCCTGATCGTGGCCGATGACAGCGATCGGCGGGATCCGTGAAACTACACAAAGCGATGATGTATCCAATTACGCAGCGTCACGTTCGAGAACCCCGGCAGCCCGAGCGGGCAAGTCCTGGCCCAGCCCGCAGACAGCCTCCGTCCGCACCAACCCGCGTGGCCTCTAAATCGCCGGAAGCGCGGAAAGCGGATGGCTCGGCGGTCCCTGGAAACAAGTTTCTGGTATCGCCATTGCCTTTCAGGTATCTTCGATTTCTAGGTCGAGAGGCGCTGCAACGGACCCAGGTCCGCCACGCTCGGCCGTAACTGTTCACAAGGGCGCCTCCCACAAACGGGAGGTGGTCTGGTGAACGCGTTCTCGAACCGCGGCGACGATCAGGAACACGGCACCGTCCGATCCGCATCCGGCGTCGACGGCCTCGAAAGATCCGAAGCACCGAGGGCGGGTTCGGCGGTGGCACCGGGTGACCGGGTGCAGGCTTTGCGAGAGCTTCTGGACCAGCGGGTCGTGGTGCTCGACGGGGCCTGGGGAACGATGCTGCAGGGCGCCGCGCTCACCGCGGCCGACTACCGCGGGGAACGGTTCCTGGACCATCCGCGTGACGTGACCGGCGACCCCGACCTGCTGAACCTGACGCGGCCCGACGTCGTCCTCGACGTGCACCGGCAGTATTTGGCGGCGGGTGCGGACATCACCACCACGAACACGTTCACCGCGACGAGCATCGGCCAGTCGGACTACCTGCTGCAGCCGTTCGTGCGGGAGATGAATTTGCGGGGCGCCCAACTGGCGCGCCAGGCCGCCGACGAGGTGGGCGGCCGTTTCGTCGCCGGTTCGATCGGGCCGCTGAACGTCACGCTTTCGCTGTCCCCGCGAGTGGAGGACCCCGCCTACCGGGCGGTGTCGTTCGACGAGGTCCGCGCCGCGTACGCCGAGCAGATCCAGGCGCTGGCCGATGGCGGGGTCGACCTGCTGCTGATCGAAACGATCTTCGACACGCTCAACGCGAAAGCCGCGCTCGCCGCCGCACGCGACGTCGCGCCGCACCTGCCCCTGTGGATCTCGGTGACGATCGTCGACCTGAGCGGGCGCACGCTGTCGGGGCAGACCGTCGAGGCGTTCTGGAACTCGATCGAGCACGCCGATCCGCTGGTGGTCGGTGTGAACTGCTCGCTGGGTGCCGAGGAGATGCGCCCGCACGTCGCCGAGTTGTCGCGGCTCGCCGGCGTTTACACGGCATGCCATCCCAATGCCGGCCTGCCGAACGCGTTCGGCGGCTACGACCAGACCCCGGGGCAGACCGCAGGGCTGCTCGGCGAGTTCGCGACATCGGGAATGGTCAACATCGTCGGCGGGTGTTGCGGGACGACACCCGCGCACACCGCGCAGATCGCAGCCGCCGTGTCCGGTCTTGCGCCGCGCCCGGTTCCGGCGCCGCCGGCGCGCACCCGCTTCAGCGGCCTGGAGCCTTTCGGGATCGGTGCCGACACCGGGTTCGTCATGATCGGCGAGCGCACCAACGTCACGGGCTCGGCGCGGTTCCGGCGCCTGATCGAGGCGGACGACCACCAGGCCGCCGTCGACGTCGCGCTGGAGCAGGTGCGCGGCGGGGCCAACCTGCTCGATGTCAACATGGACGCCGACCTGCTCGACAGCGAGCGGGCCATGACCACCTTCCTGAACCTGATCGCGACCGAGCCCGAGGTCGCCCGCATCCCGGTCATGATCGACAGCTCGCGGTGGAGTGTGCTGGAGGCCGGGCTCAAGTGCGTGCAGGGCAAGGGCGTCGTCAACTCGATCAGCCTGAAGGAGGGCGAGGAGCCGTTCCTGGAGCAGGCTCGTCGCATCCGGGACTACGGCGCCGGCGTGGTCGTGATGGCCTTCGACGAGCAGGGGCAGGCCGACACCGTCGAGCGCAAGGTGTCGATCTGCGCCCGCGCCTACGACCTGCTCACGCAGCGAGCCGGATTCCCGGCCGAAGACATCGTGTTCGACCCCAACGTGCTCGCGGTCGCCACCGGCATCGCCGAGCACAACGGCTACGCGAAGGCGTTCATCGACGCGCTGCCGCTCATCAAGCAGCGGTGCCCGGGGGCACGGACCAGCGGCGGCATCTCCAACCTGTCATTCTCCTTCCGCGGCAACGACGTCGTGCGCGAGGCGATGCACTCGGCGTTCCTCTTCCACGCGGTGCGCGCGGGGCTGGACATGGGCATCGTCAACGCGGGGCAGCTCGCGGTCTACCAGGACATCCCCGCCGACCTGCTCGAGCTCGTCGAGGACGTGATCTTCGACAGACGCGCCGACGCCACCGACCGACTGGTCTCGTTCGCCGAGACGGTGAGCGGGTCCGGCACCCGCCGCACGGTGGACCTGTCCTGGCGCGACGCGCCGGTCGAGAAGCGTCTGGCGTACGCGCTCGTGCACGGCATCGTCGACTTCATCGACGACGACACCGAGGAGGCCCGGCAGCGGGCGGCGCGTCCCCTCGACGTGATCGAGGGACCGCTCATGGACGGCATGAAGACCGTGGGCGATCTGTTCGGCGCGGGGAAGATGTTCCTGCCGCAGGTGGTCAAGAGCGCACGGGTGATGAAGCGTTCGGTCGCCTACCTCGAGCCCTACATGGAGGCGGAGAAGGAGAAGGCGCGGCTGGAGGGGCGCGCCGACACCGGCCGCGGCCAGGGGAAAGTGGTGCTCGCGACCGTCAAGGGCGACGTGCACGACATCGGCAAGAACATCGTGGGCGTGGTGCTCGGCTGCAACAACTACGAGGTCGTCGACCTCGGTGTCATGGTCCCCGCCGCGCGCATCCTCGACACCGCGGTCGCCGAAGGCGCCGACGCCGTGGGCCTGTCGGGGCTGATCACCCCGTCGCTGGACGAGATGGTCACCGTCGCGGCGGAGATGCAACGCCGCGGGCTGAAGATCCCCCTGCTGATCGGCGGCGCCACGACCTCACGCCAGCACACCGCGGTTCGCATCGCCCCCGCCTACGACGGCACCACCGTCCACGTGCTCGACGCGTCCCGTGTCGTCGGCGTGGTCTCGGACCTGCTGGACGACGACCGGGCCAGGGACCTGGCCGTGAGCAACCGCGCCGAGCAGGAGCGCCTGCGCGAGCAGCACGCGACGAGGGAACGACGCCCCCTGCTGAGCCTCGCGCAAGCTCGCGCGAACCCCGAACGCGTCCCGTTCGACGATCTGTCCGTCCCCGCCTTCACCGGCGTCCGCACCGTCCAGCCGGACCTGACCGCCCTCCGCGAGATGATCGACTGGCAGTTCCTCTTCCTCGCCTGGGAACTGAAGGGCAAATACCCGGCGATCCTCGACCAGCCGGTGGCCCGGGAGCTCTACGACGAGGCGAACACCCTGCTCGACCAGATCATCGCCGAGGGCCGTTTCCAGGTTCAGGGCGCCTACGGCTTCTGGCCCGCCCACGCGGAGGGCGACGACATCGTGATCGACGCCGACCCGTCGGGCGCGGGTGATCGCGTCGGTCTTCGCCTGCCGATGCTGCGCCAGCAGACGGCCAAGCCCGAAGGTCGCTCCAACCGGTGCCTGGCGGACTACGTGGCCCCGGCCGGGGACCACATCGGCGGGTTCGCCGTGGCCGTCCACGGCGCCGAACGCCTCGCCGCCGACTTCGAGGCCCGGCACGACGACTATCGGGCGATCATGGTGAAGGCTCTGGCCGACCGTCTCGCCGAAGCGTTCGCCGAGCACATCCATCTCCAGGCGCGGCGCGACTGGTACGAGCTGGACGCCGACCCTCTGATCGAAGACCTGCACGCCGAGCGTTTCCGCGGTATCCGCCCCGCGCTGGGTTATCCCGCGAGCCCGGATCACAGCCAGAAGCAGGACCTTTTCGCCCTGCTCGACGCCGGACGGCTCGGCATGGCCCTGACCGAGTCCTTCGCGATGACCCCCGCCGCCAGCGTCAGCGGGCTGCTCTTCGCGCACCCGTCGTCGCGGTACTTCACCGTGGGACGCATCGGCAAGGACCAGGTCGAGGACTACGCCCTCCGGCGAGGCCTCGCCATTTCCGAAGTCGAGCGCTGGCTGCGTCCCAATCTCGCCTACGACCCGGCGTGAACATCGTGACCAGGCCGGCCGGTCCGGGTCCCGTCGGGGCGTCCCTCACCCCGGGCGCGGAGCCCGGGGTTGAGGAACCGGCGGACAGCCGTTATCGATGCTGGAGCTCCTTCGACAGCTCGATGAGGTTTTCCAGGGAGCGGCCGAGCCGGTCGAGTTCGGTGACCACGAGCTGGTCACCTTCGCGCGCGACGAGGAGTGCCTTGTCGAGCTCGGGCCGGCGGGCGAGTTTCCCGCTGGCCTTGTCGGTGAAGACCTGCTCGCAGCCGGCCGCGCGGAGCGCGTCCTGCTGGGCTTCCGGGTGCTGGTCCCGGGTCGATACGCGTGCTACCCCGATTCTCATGATCGAAATGTAACGCGAAGGGGATTTTACGTTACATAGGTGCGTACATGGCATGCGTTACAGGGGCGACCTACGGGAACATCATGTTGATCTTTGTGTAAAGCGTACGATCGTTTACGTTACGCAATCGCATATGGGCGGCCATCGGAGGAAGGACTGCCGGAAGCGATCTCCAGGGCCGGAGTGCTCCGTTGACATGACAGATGCCACACGCGAGCATGCGACGGCTGGCTTCGAAAGCGAGGAAGGGGCCAGCGGCCGCTGGCCCCTTCCTCGCTTCTTGATCCCACTCGCTTCGCCATTGGTCCGAAACTCCACCGTGTGGTCAGCCCGCAGCCCGCAGCTTCAGGGGTCCCGGTAGTAATCGCGGAATATCCAACGGATATGCCCCTGACCTGCTCTGATGTGAGGGCGCCGCAGGACTGGTGTGTCCGTTGGTAGATGCGGGGGGCCGGGCCGAGGATGCCGCTGACCTTGCCCGAGGGCTCCACGTCGACGCTGGTCAGCGATATCCGCTGGATATTCGCCGATTACTCGCGTGCCACCTGCTCAGCCGCTGAGAGGCTTGTCAAAAGGCGGCTGGGACCCCGGGGATGACCAGGTGCATCACGTTCTGGGGATGGTAGACGGCGAGCTGCCTCACTTGGCCGGTCTCCACGTTCACCGCGTAGGTAATCTGACGGCTCTCATTCCAACGGTCTGACGGGAGGGCGGCGAGCGTGACCTCGGCCGCGCTCAGCCAGACGCCGGGGGTGAGCGTGGTGCTGCCCTTCGGCAGGCCGCGCATGGTCACCGTCTTCTTGACTTTGCCGGTCCTGGCATCGAGCACGGTGATCGTGTCGTCATGCGAGTCCAGGGATTGGCCACGCCGCAGCGCGGCTACTGCGGCGCCGTTGGGGGCAAGCGCGCTGAAGCGTGTGTAGGTCTCGTCCACCGGGATGGGTGAACCGCCCCCTGCCAGAGGCATCACCCAGATCCCTGGCTTCTCCCCGTACCTCCCGTACCGGGCCAAGGTCACGGTCGTGCCGTCGATGCTCCTGAGATCCCACCCGACGGGCAGGGGCGTCGTGGTTCTCGCTCGCATATCGATGAGCAGGCCGTCCTCCTTTCTCGACGGATAGCCGGTGAAAGCGAGGTACCGTCCGTCGTCGGAGAGCTCCAGGTGCGCGTTGCCGCCCAGTTCCGCTTCGGCTATGGCGACGGGGGCGGTTTGCTCGGTGCCGCTCGCCAGGTCTCGTACTTTGAACGTCTTGGCAGACCGGCTGTAGTAGGCGATGATGCGCCCGTCGCGGCTGATCGCCAGGGGGTAGAACTTCGGTCCGCTTTTCGTGCCCAGTGTGCCCAGTGCCTGCGGCAGGTGGTACGTCTCGCCGGAGAGGGCAACCACCCGCCACTCGCCGTTCCTGCAGTCGGGCGGGATGGGGCCACTGATGAGGCAGAAGGTCCGGTAGGCGTGGCTGAGCGGCCCGACACCCCGGCTGGGCAGATCGGCGATCTTACCGGTCTGCACCGCGACCACGGCTTTGTCGGCCATCAACAGCCCGGTGCCGGGAAATACGCCCAGCACGACGCCGGCGAGCACCGCCAGCCCGATCATGGCAGCCGACCCGGCGGCCATACGGGTCTTCCGCCTGCGCCGGCTGCTCGTGATCGCCCAGTCGGCCAGGTTGAGTGCCGGGGCGTCGGCCGCCGCATTGTCCAACGCCTCGCGCAGCCTGCTCATCGGCGCACCTCCTCGATCTCGGCGAACAACTGGGACAGCTCGGGCGCGAGCGTGCGCAGGCGGCCGAGCGCGTGGTGGCTCTGGCTCTTGACCGTGCCGAGCGAACAGCCGAGGATCTCAGCGGTCTCCCGCTCGCTGAGATCCTCGTAGAAGCGCAGGACGATCACAGCGCGCTGCCGGGGCGTCAACCTGGCAAGCGCCTGACGCAAGATGATGCGATCGATCGTGGCGTCGTCGTGAGCGTGCCCGCGCTCTGGCGGGTCGGTGTTGGGCAACTCCAACTGTTTGCGCCGCCGCCAGGAGATGTACTGGTTGATCATGGCCTTGCGTGTGTACGCCTCGGGGGTGCCGTGCCGCACCAGTCTGGGCCAATGGTTAGCGACCTTGAGCAGGACGCTCTGCAACAGGTCCTCGGCTAGGTGTGCGTCTCCCGTGAGCAGGTACGCGCTCCGTGTCAGCGCCTGCTGACGGGCGAGCACGAACTCGCGAAAGCCGTCATAACGATTCAAGGTAGATGATCCCCTCTCACCGGTTCTCACGCCCGCGAGAGGCAGAAAGGTTGGAACTTTGGCCCAGAGAGAAGCGCTGGCGACTCCTGAAGCGTTCCCGCGCGGCCGACTGCCCCCACGTCGGGGTCTGGTAGTAATCGGCGAATATCCAGCGGATATCGCTGACCAGCGTCGACGTGGAGCCCTCGGGCAAGGTCAGCGGCATCCTCGGCCCGGCCCCCCGCATCTACCAACGGACACACCAGTCCTGCGGCGCCCTCACATCAGAGCAGGTCAGGGGCATATCCGTTGGATATTCCGCGATTACTACCGGGACCCCCTTCAAGATCTTGATCGTGTAGAGGTCCGGGTTCAGCCGCCGATTCCGCCCTCGGGACCGGTTTCCATCCTGAGACCGCCGGAGACGATCTGACAGGGTGCCACCGGGCCGGTCGCGACCTGGATTCTGCCGCCGGTCATGTGGCCGCGCTCGTCGTCCTGGTACCACAGGCTGTAGACCAGGGTCTGGCCGGGTTTGATCTGCTCCGGATGCAGCCTCCAGAATGCGTGCTCGCCCTCGGTGGGCGGTTCGCTGGTCAACAGCTTCGGGTTGTCGGGCGCGTATTCGGCGCGGGGTTCCTTGCACTCCTTGCCGATCGGCAGGAAGAGCACCACGGATTCCACGCCGAAGTCACGCAACTTCTGCTCGATGACCTCCGGGTGTCTGTAATCCCTGACGTAGATCTTGATCGAGCCGTCGGGCTCGCGTACGACCGCGTTCGCCGCGCCGCCGCCCTGCCCCGACAGCACCGGGATGCCCACCGCCAGCAACAGAGCGCCCCCCGTGGCTGCGACGGCCAGGCTTAACCACCGGCGCTCACGGAGGAAGCGCACGAACGGGTGCGATTCGTCCCTGTTGACTTCCATGATCAGGTGAGTCCTTCGGAGCGAGTGATGGGCAGCGGGAAGATCACGCTCTGGCGGGATTCTGTGATCGGTCACAGTTCCTCCCTCTTCCGGAGCGCCATGTGGCGCTCACTCCGTCTGTGTCCTGACTCGGACTCGAGTTCCGCTCCTGAGAGCTTTTTCATTCGGGCTCGCGCGCGAGAAAGTCGGGATCGTACGGTTCCCACGGGAATGTTCAGTGCCACGGCCGCATCCTCATAACTCAGCCCGGACCAGACGCACAACGTCAGAACTTCCCGGTCGGCGGACGGTAGCCGATTCACTACGGTCAGGATGTCGTGCATCTGCCGTTCGTCGTCGATCCGCCCTGCGACTTCCTCCGCCGGATCGAGGACCGAGTTCATGGACGGCAGCCGCCCGATGGCCGCCTGGTGACGGCGCAGCGACCGAGACCGGTTACGCAAGGCGTTGTTGGCCACCCCGAGCAGCCAGGGCAGCAGGGAGTCGCTGCTGATCCGCACCTGGCGGCGGCGTCGCCACGCCTCCAGAAACACCACCGAGGTCAGATCCTCGGCGGCCGACCAGTCCGCGGTGCGCCGGAAGCAATGGTTATAGACGCTACGGGCATGCCGATCGAATAAGGCCCCGAAGGCCTCACCGTCGCCAGCGGTCGCGCGCGACCACAACTCGAGATCTGTATCCACACCCGGTCTGTGTCCGTACGTCCAAGAGAGTTCCCGAGGGATTCTTCACCATCGTGTGACTTACAGAGGAGCTCGGCAGTGTTTGCAGGTCAACGGCCACAGCGTGCCTACCCGGCCTTGGCCATAGAGGATCGCGCCGCCCGCTCTGCCGCCGGTCACTCAAGCTCAAGTGCTTATCGGCCTTAAGGCCCATCCCGTTGCGGGTTCCAGATGGCAGCGGCCTGCCGATAGCGTCCGGTCAGCCTCACGCGGCCTGCTCGGTGTCGGCTTCGCCGAGCTTGGTGAAGTCGACGTCCAGGTGCGGCTCATACGCCTCGGGCTCCGCATCGAGCTCGTGCGTGGCGTACTGGCCGAATCGGTTGATCGACTCCGTCAGATACGGGGAGACCTGGGCCAGGTCCTCGGGCTCGACGATCCAGCCCTCGACCTGCAGCTGGCGTACCACCTCGGCGATGTCCAGGGTGTTGTGGAAGATCACCGCGTTGGTGAGCAGGGCGTTGAACTTCAGTGTCTTCTCCTGCTCGACGGGGTCGTTGTCGGCGATCACCCCGCGGTTGCCGAAGCGCAGCCATTCGGAAAAGCCGTTGTAGGCCTCGACTTTGTCGGTGGCCGCGGTGACCCGGCGGCGCATCGCCGGATCCGACAGGTAGCGCAGTAGTTGCACGGTGCGGATCACCCGGCCCACCTCGCGGAAGGCGGTGTAGTGGGCGTTGCGCTTGGAGCCGGAGCGAAGCCGGCGCAGCAGCAGCGTGGAGGAGATCGCGCCCTCGCGCACCGAGACCGCCACCCGCATCAGGTCCTCGAAGTGGTTTTCGATCAGATCCCAGTCGATGACGTTGGCGCCCGGCTCGCCGAACAGCGCGTCGATGTGGACGTAGCCGCTCTGCTTGCCGGGCCGGTAGAAGTTCAGGTCCTTCCAGTTGCGGATCCGGGGCATCAGCTCAAAGCCCAGCAGATGGGCCAAGCTGAAAACGGGCAGGCTCTGGCCTTGGGCATCGGCGTGGATGGTGGTGGGCTGCACCTCGGAGGCGTTCTTCAACAACCCTTCGATGATGTAGACCGCCTCCCACACCCCGCACGGAATGAAGTGCGTGAACAGCGCGATGTAGGTGTCGGCGATGTGGTGGTAGGCGATGCCGCCGGGCTTGCCGTATCGAACACTTGTCTCAGCAAGGAGGTTGTTCAGATAGGTGTCCATGTGGGTGCCGTCGGCCGCCACGGTCGTCCCATCACCCACGCCCGCGACAGATCGAGCTTGGCGTGCGCGTTGACGATGTCGGTGATGGCCTCGTTCAGCTTGGCGAGGGAAAAGTGCCGGTTGGCCGTCATCGACAACTCATGGCCACTCACCCCGGCGATGTGACGGGCCGCCTCGTAGGAACCCATGTTGGTGCCATTGACGAAGGTGGTGATGACGTAGCGGCCGAAGGGATCCTTCAGCTTCGGGTCGTTGCCGGACGCCGGGCCGAAGCGGCGCCACCACTCGATCCAGTACGCGGTGCGGGCCAAAATCCCCAGCAGGGACCGCTCCGGCATCCGGGACCTGATCTCTTGCTCCAGCTTCTTGGCTGAGGGCCGCTGAACGCCGGCTTTGCGCCGGTTCAAGGTCGGCGCGCCCGTCTCGGGGTCGATCAACAGGTCCTCGTTGTCGGGATAGCCCGCGTCGGCCTCCGCGGTGGCGGCGGTGAGCTTGTCGTGCAGCTGAGCGCGGAAGGCCGCCGCGTCGAACGGGCGATCGTCTGTCGCCTCGCGCAGGCCGACATCCACCAAGTAGGCCGGCAGCTTGGCCTGCACCACCTCCCACGACAGCAGCTGGGCGCTCCAGTCGGCATACTCCTCCGAGCCGACCACCGCCACATCGCCCGTCCGCAGCTCATCGGCCAGGCCCGCGAACACCATCGCCTCGAAGTGGCGCCGCACGAACATCCCGGGCCGGGTGCGCTCCCGGATGACCTTCTGCCAGTTCTGGGTGGCGAAGGAGACATCCACCGGGCGGCCGTCCTCATCAACGTCCGGGATGAAATCCTGGGCCGTCTTGTGCCGGCGGGCGTGCTCCAGGGCCTCCAACACCCGGCGGTCGGTGCTGGTCGCGGTCAGCTCCAGCACCGAGGTGAGGTCGAACATCACCGCGCGGTCCTTGCGCAGCTGCTCATACAACAGCACATCCCAGTTGTCGCCGTGGTGCGCGGCAACCTTCTCGATCTGCTCGTACTGCTGGGTGAACCCGCCAAAGCCACCCACCGCGTCCTGCACCGCGCCCAAAGCACCCGCCTGTACCCGTAAACCCCCGGCCAGCGCGAGGAATGCCGGCGACAGACGGCCATCGAATCGCCGCAGCACCTCGCTCATATCCCCCCTCGACCAGCTTCTCCAACGCGACGTTGATCAGGTTCGCCGGGTTGTTCTTCGATGCGGCCTCGTCCCGGATCGTCTCCTCGGCCAGGGCCCGGGCCCGCACGTCGTCGTAGACCACACCGGTGCGCCGCCGCACCTGCGTACGGTGCTGCTGAGCCGTGCGCTCCGAGGCGTACACCGGCAGCGTCCCCTCCGGCAGATCCACCACCCGCCGCACGAAGTCCACCACCACGTCCGGGACCTCCTCCCGCCTGGGGAAGCAGCCCATCCGCTGATACGACTTCAGCGCCACCAGCAGCGCGAGCTGGTGCTCGTAGGAGTCGGTGCCCTCAGCCGCCCAGGCCACCTCCTGGCTGGTCGGGGAGAAGAACAGATGCAGCTCCCGTGCGCTGATCAGCCGCTTGAACCGCGGATACGCGGTCCGCTCGATCGAGTCATCGCTGACGTCCCACTCCACCCGATACCCGCGCCAACGTGCCCACGTGATCTATGCGCCCGCGCGACATCGTCTCCGGTCGGAGCCAAAAGGGCAAAAAGTGCATCAGGGAACGAAGCGGTATCGGATGATTGCCGCACCGGGCCGCTCGCCGCCTCAGTAGCTCCGACGGGTCCTCGGCAGGCCGCTGACCAGCCCCCGAAAGCCGCTTAACGATCATGTATTGCGGCTTTTGGGCTCACCTTGGCTGGACCCCTTCTGGACGCTGCTGAGGTAGCCGGTGACAGTTTGGGCGTACGCACGGGTCTCGACGCGTGATCAGAACCCGCAGCTCCAGCTCGACGCCCTGGCGGCCAGCGGCTACGACGAACTGGTCATGGAGAAGGAGTCGGGCAAGCGCGGTGTCGCGCGGCCGGCCTGGGAGGCGCTCATGGCGCGGCCCAAGGTGGGCGACACGCTGAAGTTCTGGAAGTCCGATCGGTGGGGCCGCTCAGCGGGACACGTGCTGGCCATGGTCAACGAGCTGCGCGACCGCGGCATCACCGTGGTGTCGCTGACGGAGAACTTTGATCTGGGCACCAAGGAGGGCCGGTTCATGTTCGCGGTCCTGGCCGCGGCCGCGGAGTACGAGTTGGAGCTGCGCGCCGAGCGCCAGGCCGAGGGAATCGCCGCCGCCAGGCGCCGTGAAGCCACCGGCGCCATGCTGTCTGGCAAGAAGGAGACCGGCCGGCCGCGCGTTATCGGTCCCGCCGAGCCGGCCACACTACGCCGCCTGGTCGATGACGGTGTCTCGGTCACCGAGGCCGCCCGCACCCTCAAAATCGGCCGCTCCACCGCCTACGCGGCACTCGCGGGACACTGACCGGCAACTATTCCACCCGTTTCCCACTTCTTCCCTGGGACGCCCCAGCAAGATCGTTCTCATCGATAACGGCTGTCCGTCGGTTCCTCAACCCCGGAGCCGGGCCGGCTGCCTCGCCTTCGCCTTCTCACCTCCACGGGCACGACGACTAGCCTGGGCCGGAGTGTGGTCGCTTGGTGGGTGCCGGGCGTCCCCGGCGAGTGAGGGAGGCGATGTCGGGCACAGGCGCGCGAGTGGGCCGACCGCCGCTCGGGACTCCCCCGCCGCACCGCCCTCATCTAGGGGTGCCGTTAAGAACCATGAGATTAGCCGCCGACCCGTCCCTAAGCTGGCATTTCGGCCGTGGGTGCTTTCCGGGACCCCGTTTGGTCGATGAGGAGCGATCGGATGATGCTCGAGCGCGGGATGCACGTCCCGGCCACGGTGATCGGCACTCCGACGTTCAGGTGCCGGTTTTCGAGCTCAGCGGGGATAGGCGCTCGTCTGCTCGCCGAGGCGTGGCGAGCAGACGAGCATCGGGTTGCCCGGTGGCGCGGGTTACATGGTCGTCCCGCCTGAGACATCGAGACGGTGTCCGGTGATATAGCGGCTGTCGCCGGAGGCTAGGAAAGCGACGGTGTCGGCCACGTCCTCCGGCGTGCCCAGCCGGCCGAGGGGCGTCTGCGACGACAGCCATGCCAGGGCCTCGCCGACCAGGCGTCCTTGGTGCATGTCGGTGTCGATGACGCCCGGGGCCACGATGTTGACCGTGATGCCGCGCGGCCCGAGCTGCTTGGCCAGGGCGGTGGTGAGGACGTCGAGGGCGGCCTTGGACATGGCGTAGTCGATCGCCCTGGGCATGGCCGCTCCCCGGGTCAGCATGGTGCCCACGGTGATGATCCGTCCGCCGTCGCACAACCGTGGCAGGGCGAGCTGGGTGATGAAGAACGGGGCGGTGGCGTTGACCGCGAACAGGCGCTCGAAGCCTTCTCGGGTGACGCCGTCGATCTCGGTCTGGCCGCCGAGGACGCCCGCGTTGTTGACCAGGATGTCCAGCCTGTCGGCGTGGGCGTCGAAGCCGGCCCACAGGGCGTCGGCGTCACCTGGCGCGCCCAGCTCGGCTTGGACGGCGAAAGCCTGCCCGCCGGCCGCCTCAATGGTGGCGACGGTGTCCTTGGCGGCCGCGTGGTTGGAGCCGTAGTGCACGGCGACCCGCGCGCCTTCGCGGGCCAGCCGGGTGGCGATCGCGCGGCCGATGCCCCGGCTCGCGCCGGTCACCAACGCCGTCTTTTCGGTCAATCTCATCATGATCATGCCTTCCGCTCATGGGGTGCAGGGGGTGGTGGTCTTGGTGTCGCGCAGGACCCGCGCCCACCGGCTCACCTGGTCCAGGAGGCTTTTGACGGCCGCGGCCGGGGTCACCACCATGAACACGTCGGCGGCCGCCAGCCGCGGGGTCAGCCCGATCAGGATCAAGGCGAGGGTCGGAGCCGAACCCCAGGCGTACTGGGTGCCGCCCCAGCTGGCGACCAGGCTCAGCGCCACCAGCGCCACCGTCAACGGCAGCGCCCCCAGGAAGTCGATCCGCGCCCTGAGCCGGCGCGGCTCCAGCCGTACGGCGGTGCCGATGAGCAGCAGGGCGGTCGCGCCCAGCCCCTGCACCATCCGGAAGCCGACGAGCTGGATCATGTCCTGCGCGGCTCCCGACAGCCCGGACCCCAGCAGGAAGACCACGATCGAGGCCATGTAGACCGCCTTGCGGCCGTACAGGTCGCCGAGTTTCCCCCAGATCGGCGTCGAGGCGGCCGTGCAGATCAGGTAGGCCGTCGCCACCCAGGAGAAGTACTCCAAACCGCCGAGATCTTTCACGATCGCCGGCAGCGCGGGCCCGAGCATCATGCCGTCCAACGGGGCTGTGATCATGCCCAGCATCACGCCGATCACGCCCCTGCGAAGAGGTCGATCCACGCGTCCTCCATTTCGCGTACTTCGTACGTGAAATGGACCTTAACCATTCAGGTACCATGTACGCAAATGGAGGGAAGGGGCGCACATGGCCGACGAGGAACCGACCAGCATCTGGATGCAGCCGGAGCGGCACGAGCGCTCCGGGCCGGGACGGCGCCCCGGCTACAGCCGCGAGCAGATCACCCGAACGGCCGTCCAGATCGCCGACGCGGAAGGAGCGGAGGCCGCGACCATGCGGCGGATCGCGTGCGAGCTGGGCACCGGCGCCATGTCGCTCTACCGCTACGTTCCCCGGCGCGACGACCTGTTCGACCTCATGATCGACCTGGTGATGAGCGAGATCGAACTTCCCGACGGCGCATCCGGTGACTGGCGATCCGACCTGACGCTGCTGGCCCAGCAGATCCGTGCCACGGGCCTACGTCACCCCTGGCTGATCGCGCTACTCACCAGCCGGCCGACGCTGGGCCCCAACCTGCTGCGCGTGCACGAGTTCGCACTCGGCGCCCTCGACGGGACCGGGCTCGATATCGACGACATCGCCGGCGTCGTCGGCATGTTCAACGACTACATGCACAGCGCGATCCGCCGCGAGATCGGCTGGCTGGAGGAGGCCCGCCGCACCGGCCTGGACCCCGAGCGCTGGAAGCGGGACTACATGGGACCGTACGTGAGCCAGGTCGTCAAGTCCGGCGATTTCCCCCTGTTCAACCGATCGGTTCTCGACTCCCGCACCGCCCACCTCACCCCCGAGGAGCGTTTCCGGCATGGGCTCGACCGCATCCTCGACGCCATCGCCGCGCTGATCCCATCGCTCTGTCCCCGTTGAACGGGAAAGTAGTGACGCTCCTGCGAAGGAGCAGCAGGATGTGCACGAGCGGACCGAAACATCGCGCCAACGGCGGTGCGCCGACAGAAGTTTCATGGCGCAGGAGCGTTCCTGGGCCTGATGCGAGCCGAAGACCTCTGATACTGCTCGGGCTGATGGGTGGTGTTGTTGGAGCGAAACTCCAGCACCTCCAGCAGCTCGATCAGGCCCCGCCGGTAGTGGTCGGTGTAGGAGGCCTTCAGCGTGGTCTGCACGGTGCGCCGATACACCGGGCCCTTGGTCTTGAACTCGTGCACGGCGCTCGCCTCCGGCGAGGGACGGAAGTAGGGGCGCCGTCAAGACACGCGTCGCCAGCCCCAAACGGCAACGTCTCCGCAGGTCGGACGAAGTGTCTTCCGTAAAGGCATCGACTCACAGGGATTGCCATGGCTCTCAGATGCAAGCCGCAGACCTGCGCCTTCTCGCCCACTCGGGGCGGATGATGCGTTTCTTAACGGCACCCCTATTCCGTGGATCGCGTCCGGGATCCCATGATCCGCAAGGCACGGCCTAAAGGCCGTGCCCGTTGCCTATGGCCGAAGTCGGGGCGAGGCGGCTGGTTGCAGTGCCGCACATGTGTTCTCCATCGTCGCCGCGGCAGGCCCGCTCGCCCTCGTCCAGAGGTGGGGACGGGTCTTCCCCAGATGGCTGGTGCTCATCCCCGCGTGACTGATGTCAGCGGCACCATCAACTCATAGCAGTCGTCTTTGCACGACATCGGCGATGACGGCGTTCACGACCTTGCTGACTTCCTCAGACTCCGGCGCGACCCCCTCCTGGCCGGCGAACAGCATGTGCCCGGCCCCGATCAGGGAGAGCGCCAGCGCATCCACGTCGGCATCCGCCGCAATGCGGCCCAGCTCGCACTCCTCGTTCAGGTAAGCGGCGATCATGACCGCGGCATCCGTCAGGACCGGGATACCGGGAGCCGGCCGGGCCTGACGCAGCCGGGCACGCAACTCGTCCCGGAAGATGACGAGACCGACTATCGCCACGGCCACCGAGTCGAACAGGTCGATCAGCGCCCCGGCCAGCTTGCCGGCGACGTCGCCGGTCCCGGCGGAGCCGCGAAGGGCGGCGGTCTGGCCCTCGAGCCGGACGATGCGGTCCTGCACGAGCTCGGCGAGGAAGGCGTCGAAGTCCTCGAAGTGCCGATGCAGGACACCCTTGGCGACGCCCGCCTCCGCCGTGACCGCCCGGCTGGTCAGGCCGTTCGCCCCGTCCCGGAGCAGGACGCGCGCGGCGGCGTCGAACAACTGCTGCCGCACATCCCGGAGAGCCACTCCAGTCGGCATCGCCCGTTCCTCCTTCTTCACACGCCTTCGCCCGCCCTTCGCTCACCGCGAACCGCTGCTCGATTGCAGAGTGGGCGCATGCCCACTATGGTGGGCGCATGCCCACTATATCGCAGGAGCAACCAGAGTCTCCGCGGAATGAGCCCCATAAGGCCAGGCAGATGGCGGAGTCGTTCGGGGCCCACGCCGAACGCTACGACCGGGCCCGGCCCGACTATCCCGACGCCCTGGTGCAGCAGATCATCGCCGCCAGCCCCGGCCCCGACATCGTCGACGTCGGTTGCGGCACCGGCATAGAAGCCCGTCAGTTCCTGGCGGCCGGGTGCAACGTGCTGGGTGTCGAGCCGGACGTCCGGATGGCCGAGTTCGCCCGTCGTACCGGGGTCGAGGTCGAGGTGGTGACGTTCGAGGACTGGGACGCCGCCGGTCGTACCTTCGACGCGGTCGTCGCCGGGCAGTCCTGGCATTGGGTGGACCCCGTCGCGGGTGCGGCCAAGGCGGCACAGGTGCTGCGTCCCGGCGGCCTGCTGGCGGTGTTCGCGCACGTGTACGACCCGCCGCCCTTCGTCGCGGAGGCGTTCGCCACCGTCTTCCGGAAGGTGGCGCCCGACTCGCCGCTCAGCGCCGGACCGCCGAGGCCGGCCCAGGACATCTACCAGGCGATGTTCGCGACGTTCACCGACGGCATCCGGAAGGCGACCGGGTTCGGCGAGCCGGAACAGTGGCGATTCGACTGGGAGCAGTACTACAGCCGCGACGATTGGCTCGACCTGCTGCCCACCACCGGTGCGCTCACCCAACTCCCACCGGACGAGCTGGCCGAGGTGCTGGAGGGCGTCGGGGCCGCCATCGACGCGATCGGAGGCGGCTTCACCATGGCCTACACCACGATGGCGATCACCGCGTCACTGAACACCTGAGTCGTCCACCACTTCGAGGGCGTGTGGGCCGGGCGCGGCCACGGCCCACGCGCCCTCGGGCGCGGCCGGTGAAGTAGGTGATCATGTGGGCGCTCTTCGCGCAGCTCGCGGGTGCTATCGCTGCTGTAAAGCAGCAGATCAGGTTCACCACCGATCGCGCCCAGGCCATCGCTGGGTTCCTCGAAAGAAGTCCGGGAGGCGGTGTCGGATTAAGGCGGAGGTGTTCGTAGTAGGGGTGAGAGGCCGCCCACGAGGGGTACCCCAAAAAAGCACAGGAGATGATCCGAGATGCAGTACTTGGTTTCCGTGATCTTTGACAAGGCTGACTTGGCCACCCCGGAGGAGCAGGCCGCGATCGACGTGTTCAACGACCGGCTTGTGGCCGAGGGCTACTGGGTCTTCGCCGGTGGCCTCGGGGCGCCCAGCTCGGCCACCGATCAACGCGATGCCGTCTTCGGACCGGGCGTAGCCGCTCCGCGCGGCCGTGAGGAACGGGAGACTATGCGCGCGGGGTGGCGGCGGCAGCGGTCTGGTAGACCGCTCGTTCTTGGTCGGCGAAGTGGGTACCGGCCATATAGGGCCGGGCGGGGTTCCAGATCTGGTCGAAGCCGAAGCCACCGGAGCTGTGAGAAACGAAGTGGGACATGACGCCGATGAGGGCGCCTGTGCCGGTGGCCGGGTCGAAGGCGTCGAACCAGGGTCCGCCGCTGGAGCCCTGGGCCTGGGCCATGGGCATGATGTCGTCGAAGTTGCCGCCGGTGTCGGAGGTGGTGGCGCCGCGGGAGGCGAACAGGGTCCGGCCGTCGTAGGTGCGCACCTGGCCGGCGGGGACGCCGTTGGCTCCGGGCTTGCCGGGCAGCGGCAGGTTGTCGCTGTCGTACTGCGGGGCGTACCACTGCGCCGACCCGGAGGATACGACCCGGTTGAAGGTGGGGTAGCCGAACGCGGTCACGAACTGGCCGCGTGGGCGCTCGAACGCGATTGCCGGCCCGCCGGTGACATCCTGGATCGGGGCGGTGGCATCGGGGTTGTCGACCAGGAACGCGGCCATGTCGTTGCCGCTGAAGTTGTTCTTGTTCCATGACCAGGTGTTCGTGAGCCACACCCGGGTGACGCCCCACACGCCGTAGGGGGCGATGTCCGGGCCGGGCGGCGGCGTGTTCTGGACGTAGTCGTTGACGGCTCGTGCATCGGTGAGGTCGGCGGGGATGCGGGTCAGGCGTGTGCCGTCGAAGCCGGGGATGAACACGGCGTTGACCGCGACTTGGTTCGGCCCGCCCAAGTTGCTGGCCAGTTGCTCCCGAAAGCAGTGCCCGGCGGTGACCACGACGCTGCGGTTGGCGCTTTGCACCACCGTGGCGGTGCAGGCTGCCAGATGGTCGAACTGGCCGGTGGCGGCGCTGTTGACCCGCAGCAGCAGTTTCCCGGCGGTCCTGGTGATCAAGCCCTGCCCTTTCCAAGGCGCGGCCCGCAGGCCCCGGACGTGAAGCACTGCTGCGCGCGGGACTCCACGTCGCCCAGGAACGCGGGTTGACCGGGATGTCGGTCAACGCCGTGGTCGAGGCGGCCGGAATGTCCAAAGGGAACTTCTACCAGCACTTCGCCGACCGCAGAGATTTCCTCCGCGCGTTGCACCGCCTCTATCATGACCAGGCCGAACAGCGACTGATCGCCGCAGTGGGCCACCTGCCCCCCGGACGGCAGCGGCTGATCCAGGGCATCACCTTCCACCTCGACATGTGCCTGGAGACCCGTGCCACCCGGGCCATGCTGGTGCAGGCCCGCACCGACGCCGACCTGTTCGACGAAATGCGCGCCCGCAACGACCACATCGCCGCCCTGGTCGTTCAGGACCTTGCCGCCCTCGGCTGGGACCCACCCGAACCGGTCGCCCGGATGATGGTCACCATGGTCGGCGACGTCAGCCTCGAAGAGCTCTTCGACTGCCGCCGCCGTGACGACCTGCGCGACGCCTTCTTCCGGCTCCTGCTACGAGAACCCACCCGTTCGGCCCCGTGACCGTCACCATCCATCCGGCTGAGGCGTGAGCCACGACCCGGAGGACTCCGCCCTGCCGTCCGCGACAACCTCGACCAACCGCAGGAGTTCCCCGTGGCCTTCGACGGCGAGGGGGCACCGAACGCCGGGCCGTCGACGTCGGCTACAAGGGCAACCGGCCCGACGAGACACCCGGACCCGTCGAACCTCTCGGCCGACGTCGAATGCGGCTGGACATGTGCGGAATCGGCTGGATCGAACTCGACGACGAAGAGGCCGACGACGTGACAGGCGCCTTCGTCACCTGCTCCTTTGAGCTCGGCCGCTCGGCGGTGCCGTGCTGGCGCGGACCACCAGGCGCGTGGGGACGAGGTCGGTGCCGGGACGAGAGGCGCCGCCTTCGCGGATTTGCCGGAGGGTGCCTTGGACGCAGCGGCGGCCGACCTCGTCGAAATCTTGATGGACGGTCGTCAGCGGTGGGATGAAGCAGGCGGCGTCGGGGATGTCGTCGAAACCGACGACACTGATGTCGGCCGGAACCGCTCGCCCCCGCTCGGAGAAGGCCCGGAGCAGACCAAGGGCCATCTGGTCGTTGGAGGCGAACACCGCGGTGCAGTCGGGTTCGTCGGCGAGGGCCAGTCCGGCGGCGTAGCCCGACTCGGCGGACCAGTCGCCGTGCAGCGGCGGAGGGACCGGTCGTCCGGCTTCCTCCAAGGCGCGGCGCCAGGCCTGGGCGCGATGTTGGCTGGCGAAGGACGTCTGCGGACCGGTGACATGCCAGACCGTCTGGTGGCCGAGATCGAGGAGGTGGCGGACGGCGAGGCGGGCGCCTTCGGCCTGATCGGTGTCGACGACGCTGTAGCGGTCTCCGGCGTCGGAGTCCACGACGACGACGTGGACTCCGGGGGGCAGTGTCACCGTGCCGGTGTCGAGGAGGTGGATCTCCATGATGACGATGACGGCATCGACGGCCAGCTCGCCCATCCGGGTGAAGGCGCCCAGCACGTTGTCCTGGGTGGGGACGTCGATGGGTATCAGGGTGATCGCATACCCTTCGGCCGCGGCGTAGGTGGAGATCGCCTCCACGGTGCGGCTGTTGCCGGTCGAGGCCAGGTTGAAGAGGATCACGCCGATCGTGTTGAACTGCCCGTACCGCAGCGCGCGGGCGGCGCTGTTGGGCCGGTAGCCCAGCTCCCGCATAGCCGCGAGCACCTGCTCGCGGGTCGCGCCGATCACGCCGGGATGCCCGTTGGCGACCCTGGAGACCGTCTGGGAGGAGACGCCCGCGAGCCTGGCCACATCCGCCATGGACACCCGCTGTTTACGGCGTCCGCCTGGAATGCCCGAGCCACCCCGCTGTGCACCGCCAACCGGCAGCGGGGCCTGCCGGGCCGGGTCGTCCAGGTCCATCGCCGTGTCGCTCCTGCCTGCTTCGTTCCCCATTCGCCGCATGTCCTCCGTAGGGATCCGCCGGACGACCAAGGAGAGGGACCCTTGACCTCCGGTGTGACGGGTGCCACCATACCGCAACAGAAGTTTACGTAAACATTTCTTCCATGTTTCGGGGTAGCCTCCGTCTGACGCCTGAGCAGGGCGCTCGTCCGGTCGTAATGTTTACGTAAACAAACAGCTGGTCGCTGACATGCGGCTGAGAGGAGCGAGCCGGTGGTCTCGGAAGGTCATATACGTGCGCAGGGCCTGCGGAGGCCATCGGCCTCCAGACGCCGGTCATGGATCGGCTGGCAGTTCGTCGGGCCGTTCATGGCGGTGTTCGCGCTCATCTTCCTGGCTCCGATCGCCTACTCGATCTACCTGAGCCTGTTTCGGACCCGGCTGATCGGCGGTACGGCCTTCGTCGGCGCCGACAACTACGCCAAGGTCCTGCAGGATCCCCAGTTCTGGTCGTCGTTCGGCCGGGTGGCGCTCTTCCTCGCCGTTCAGGTGCCGGTCATGTTGTTCCTCGCGCTGCTGGTCGCGCTCGTGATCGACAGCGGACGACTGTACGGGACGGCGTTCTTCCGGATCTCGGTCTTCCTGCCCTACGCGGTGCCCGCGGTCGTCGCGACCCTGATGTGGGGCTTCATGTACGGCACCCGGTTCGGCCTCATCGGGAACATCAACGAGACGTTCGGCCTCTCGCTGCCCGACCCGCTGTCCCCCGATCTGATCCTCGCCTCCATCGGCAACATCGTCACCTGGGAGTTCGTGGGATACAACATGCTGATCCTCTACTCCGCGCTACGGGTGGTGAACCCCTCGCTGTACGAGGCCGCCGAGATCGACGGGGCCGGCCAGTTGCGGATCATCTGGGCGATCAAGATTCCCGCGCTGCGCGGAGCGCTGGTGATCGCGACGATCTTCTCGATCATCGGCAGTTTCCAGTTGTTCAATGAGCCCAGCATCCTCAAGACACTGGCGCCGAACTCGGTGACCACCTACTTCACACCGAACCTCTACGCCTACTCGCTGTCCTTCTCGGGACAGCAGTTCAACTACTCCGCGACCGTCGCCATCGTCATGGGCGTCATCACGATGATCATCGCCTATCTGGTCCAGCTTCGCGGCATGCGGAAGGCGGTCTGACCATGGCCACGACGACACACACGGCCGATCGAATGCCTGGCCCGAAACACGAGCGCGCCTCCCGGGGCGGCCCCTTGGTGATCAAGCAACGCCGGCCGGCGCGCACCCGGCGCAGCGCGACGCTGACCTCCTTGACCGCGCTCATGCTGGTGTACACGCTGCTTCCCCTGGTGTGGCTGGCGATCAATGCCACCAAGACCCAGGAAGGGCTGATGGACTCCTTCGGCCTGTGGTTCGCCGACGACTTCGCTCTGCTCGACAACATCAGGTCGACCTTCACCTACAACGAGGGAATCTTCACCCGCTGGCTGCTGAACACCCTGATGTATGTGGTCATCGGCGCGGGCGGCGCGACCATGCTGGCGACGCTCGGCGGTTACGGGCTGGCGAAGTTCGACTTCCCCGGCAAGAAGGCGGTTTTCGCCGTCGTGATCGGCGCGGTGGCGGTGCCCGGCACCGCGCTGGCCGTCCCCACCTTCCTGATGTTCTCCAACCTGGGCCTGACCAATACCCCGTGGGCGATCATCATCCCCTCGCTGGTCTCCCCGTTCGGCCTCTATCTGATGTGGACCTTCGCCGCCGACGCCGTCCCCAAGGAGATCCTGGAGTCGGCGCGCGTGGACGGCGCGGGCGAGTTCCGGACGTTCTTCGGGATCAGCCTGCCGCTGCTGGCGCCCGGCATTGTCACGGTCCTGCTGTTCAACGTGGTCGTCACCTGGAACAACTACTTCCTGCCGCTGATCATGCTGAAGGACCCCGATTGGTATCCGCTCACCATCGGACTCAACACCTGGAACCAGCAGGCCGGCACCGCGGGCGGCGAGGCCGTGTTCAACCTCGTGATCACCGGATCACTGCTCACCATCGTCCCGCTGATCGCTGCGTTCTTGCTGCTCCAGCGGTACTGGCAGTCGGGCCTGGCCGCCGGAAGCGTCAAGGAATGACCGGCGCCCGGCCCGACGCGTCGTCTCCCTCTCCAAGGAACCCGTCCAAGGACCTCAGAAAGGCAACACCCATGACGATAACCCGTCGTCACGCCCTCGTACTGGGCGCGGCCCTGACCGTATCGCTCACCGCCGCCGCATGCGGCTCCTCCGGCAGCGACGGCTCCTCCGGTACCGGCGACCCCGGCGCCGCCAAGCCGGCGGCCGTCTCCGACGCCGACCTCCAAAAAGCCCTGAACACCGGCGGCACCCTCACCGTCTGGGCCTGGGAGCCGACCCTCAAGCAGGTCGTCGCCGACTTCCAGGCCAAGTACCCGAAGGTCGAGATCAAACTCGTCAACGCCGGTACCGGCAACGACCAGTACACCGCCCTGCAGAACGCCGTCAAGGCCGGGTCCGGGGTCCCGGACGTCGCCCAGGTGGAGTACTACGCTCTGCCGCAGTTCGCCCTCGCCAAGTCGATCACCGACCTGAACGCCTTCGGCGCCGACAAGCTGAAGACGACCTTCACACCCGGCCCGTGGAACTCCGTCCACGCCGGCGACGGCATCTACGGGCTGCCCATGGACTCCGGTCCGATGGCCCTGTTCTACAACAAGGAGGTCTTCGACAAGTACGACCTCAAGGTCCCGGCCACCTGGGAGGACTACCTCGCCGCCGCCGAGAAGCTCCACAAGGCCAACCCGAAGGCCTACATCACCAGCGACACCGGCGACGCGGGCTTCACCACCAGCATGATCTGGCAGGCGGGCGGCAAGCCCTACACCGTCAAGGGCACCGACGTCGGCATCAACTTCGACGACCCGGGCACGCAGAAGTTCACCGCGACCTGGCAGAAGCTCATCGACGGCAAGCTGCTGTCGCCTGTCGCCGGCTGGAGCGACGCCTGGTACAAGGGTTTGGGCGACGGCACCATCGCGACCCTGCCCATCGGCGCGTGGATGCCCGCCAACCTCGAATCCGGGGTCAAGGCAGCAGCAGGCAAGTGGCGGGTCGCCCCCATGCCGCAGTGGGAGGCGGGCGGCAAGGCCAACTCCGAGAACGGCGGCAGCTCCCTGGTGGTCCCCGAGGGCGGCACCAACAAGAACCTCGCCTACGCCTTCATCAAGTACGCCAACGTCGATGAAGGAGCTCAGATTCGGATCGACAACGGCGCCTTCCCCGCCACCACCGCCCACCTGCAGGATCCGGCGTTCCAGAACAAGGAGTTCCCCTACTTCGGCGGGCAGAAGGTCAACCAGGTACTCGCCGAGTCGGCCGGCCAGGTCGTCAGCGGCTGGTCCTACCTGCCCTTCCAGGTCTACGCCAACAGCATCTTCAACGACACCGTCGGCAAGGCCTACACCTCCTCCACCCTGCAGGAAGGCCTGAAGGCATGGCAGGAGGCCTCCATCAAGTACGGCCAGGAGCAGGGCTTCACCGTCCAGCAGTAGAGGCCCGGCATGCGCTGCCGCCGTCCGCGGCTCGCGGCGGCGGCAGGATGTCGCGGTCGCCGGTTCTCCCCTGTGACGGCAAATCGGCTCGCGCCTGCAGGCATCGGCGGCGTTTGGTTCCGGCATCGTGAGACCGGACCTCGAGAGAAACTTCTGACACGTTCTTTCGAAGATCATCGCATGCCGGCCTCTCGGCGTGTTCACGTAACCATCGCTAAGTTGAGAGCAGGAATCGTTGTGGAAGCTGATCACGGTCACCGGTGGCTGCGCTGGCCGTCGGACCCCGCACGAGCGCGGCTGGCGTTCGGCGCCGACTACAACCCCGAACAATGGCCTCGCGAGGTCTGGGACGAGGACATGCGCGCGATGCGGGCGGCCGGAGTGAACATCGTCTCTTTGGCGATCTTCTCGTGGGCGCGAATCCAGCCCAGTGAGGATATCTGGGAGTTCGGCTGGCTCGACGAGGCGATGGACCTGCTGCATGCCCACGGCATCGCGGTCGATCTGGCCACCGCGACGGCCTCGCCACCGCCGTGGCTGACGGCCGAGCATCCGGAGATCCTCCCCGTCGACCAACACGGCCACACGGTGTGGCCCGGTGCGCGGCAGCATTGGCGGCCCACCTCGCCGGTGTTCCGCGAGCACGCGCTACGCCTGGTTCGAACTCTGGCCGAGCGCTACGCCCGCCACCCCGCCCTCACCGCCTGGCACGTCTCCAACGAGCTCGGCTGCCACAACATCTACGACTTCTCCGACGACGCCGCGGCCGCCTTTCGCGAATGGCTGCGATCCCGGTACGGCACGCTGGAGGAGCTGAACCGCGCCTGGGCGACCACGTTCTGGTCACAGCACTACAGCGACTGGGCCCAGATCCTGCCGCCGCGCCTGGCGGCCTCCCACCCCAACCCGACCCAGCAACTGGACTTCAAGCGTTTCTCCTCCGACGCCCTCAAAGACTATCTGCGGGCCGAGCGAGACATCCTGCGCGAGCTGACGCCCGACGTCCCCATCACCACCAACTTCATGGTCATGGGCGAGACCAAAGGCATGAACTACGCCGACTGGGCCGGCGAGGTCGACTTCGTCTCCAACGACCACTACCTCCTGACCGGCCCCCAGGCCCAGGACGAGCTGTCGTTCTCGGCGAACCTCACCGGTTCCCTGGCCGGAGGCCGGCCGTGGTACCTGATGGAGCACTCCACCAGCGCCGTCAACTGGCAACCGATCAATCTGGCCAAGAGGCCCGGCGGCATGGTTCGCGACTCCCTCACCCACGTCGCCTACGGTGCGGACGCGGTCTGCTTCTTCCAGTGGCGGCAGTCCACCGGCGGGGCCGAGAAGTACCACTCGGCGATGGTCCCGCACGCGGGCGAAGACAGCGAGGTGTTCCGGTCGGTGGCCGACCTGGGCGCCACCCTGGCCACCCTGTCGCCGATTGCGGGCACTCGGCGGCTCCGCGCCGCCGCCGCGATCGTGTTCGACTGGGAGTCATGGTGGGCCAGCGAACTCGACTCCCACCCCACCTCCCGCCTGCGCTACCGGCAAGAAGCCCTCGACTGGTACTCGGCTTTCCTGGCCTCGGGAATTCGCGTCGACGTCATCGGCCAGGCCGATGACTTCACCGGCTACGACCTGCTCGTGGCGCCGATCCTGCATGTCGTGCCCGATGCACTCACCCGGCGGCTGGAGGACTACGTCGTCTCGGGAGGTCACCTCGTCACCACCTACTTCTCGGGAATCGTCGACGAGAACGACCACGTGCGGCTCGGCGGCTACCCGGGAGCCCTGCGCGACCTGCTCGGCATCCGCATCCAGGAGTTCGGTCCCCTGCTGGACGGCGACACCGTCGACCTGGACCTCGACGTCACCGGCACCCTGTGGACCGATCGGATCGACCTCACCGACCCCGCGACCGACGTCTTGGCCATCTACAAGACCGGAGACCACGCGGGCCGCCCGGCCATCACGCTGCGCCGTACGGAAACGGGATCGGCGTCCTACGTCTCCACCCGGCTCGGCCCCGATGGCCTGGCCGTCGTCCTTCCCCACCTGCTGGACGTCAGTGGCGTCCGCTCCGAGCTGCCCCCTGAGAGCCGGGGCCTGGTCGACCTGGCCATCCGCACCGACGGGACGAATGACTACGTGTTCCTGATCAACCGCACCGATCGGCACGTCGACCTCTCCGCACTGGCGGGAGACCCCCTGACCGGTCCTTCCCTGGCCTCGGACGCGACATTGGCCCCCCAGCAGGTCCGCATTCTCCGGCGCTCCCGCGCCTAGAGGCCACGACCGACTCTGCACAAGGTCGTCAGCACTCCACTCAGGCCGGCGTCACCGGGGGCGAAGTAGCGGTGAGTGATCGGCTCCGTCATCCGATGGAGAGCCTGGACCGCAACGTGGCCGTTCACCGGCCCCGCGGGAAGAGCGGCGTCCCAGACGACCGTGGAGCGCCGGCGGGTTCGTCGGCGGGATAGGGACCCGCGCCGTGTCGGTCGATCACGGCGCGGGTCGCTTTGACGACGTCGAGGTCGCGGATCTACAGCCGTCCGCCAGACGCCCGCACCGTGCGGGCGCGTTCCGCGCCGCACGCCGCGCGACTGGCGGACGAGCAGACTTGCTTGAAATGCCACCGCGAGGCCCTCAACGTAAACGCCGGGCTGGGCTCAGGGCTCAACGCTGGCCGGACTCGATGGCCTCGATGATCCGTGGGCGCAGTTCCGCGGCGCGGATGACGGCGTCGACGGAGCCGACCTTGACCGCGCGCTGGATGTTGTGCACGCGGTCGAACTCCGTGGCCACCTCGCCGAGCTTCTCCGCACGGACCGACGAGCGGAGCTCGTCGAGCTCTGCGGTCAACGCGGCGCGGTCGGCGCCGGAGGCGGCCGCGACGCGGGCCTCCAGGTCCCGCACACGCGGGTCGGCCGCGGTGCGGGCGTTGACATCGCCGGAGAACACCACCGCGGCGGCGGGGGCGCCGCCGAGCACCGAGGCGAACGAGCCTTCCAGCGCGAGCACGGTCATGTTCGGGTTCAGCGCCTTCGAGAACACTACGAACGCGCCGCCGTGATACCGCGAGATCACGCAGAACACAATGGGCCCACGGAAGTTCACGATCGCGCGGCCGATCTCGGCGCCGTACTCCAGCTGCAGCTTCCGCATCGACTCCGGCGAGCCGTCGAAGCCCGACAGGTTCGCCAGCACCACCAGCGGCCGGTTGCCGCTGGCCGCGTTGATCGCTCGCGCGGCCTTCTTCGACGACCGTGGGAACAGCGTGCCCGCGGTGTAGGTGTCCGGTCCGTCGGTGGGCGGGAAGCCGCGCCGCGGCACCGCCCGTGACTCGATGCCGAGCAGGCACACCGGCATGCCGCCGAGATGCACGTCCTGCACCACTGCGGTCTCCGCATCGGCCATGCCCGCCCAGCGTTCCAGCACCGGGTGGTCCTGGTCGGAGAGCGCCCGCATCACGGTCCGGATGTCGAATGGCTTCTTGCGGTCCGGGTTGGCCTCGGCGGAGAAGATCTCGCCCACGGTGGTGAAGTCGCTGCCCGCCATGGCGTGCGGGAAGTTGGAGATGTCGCGGTCGACGGGGTCGGTCGTCTTCGCACGCCGCGGCGCCTCCTCGCCGGGTGCGACGTACGTGTGGTCGTAGTACGACATCAGCACGTCCCGCGCGGCGGCCAGATTCGGCGCCCAGTACTGCGCCTGCCCGTTCGGGCCCATCACCCGGTCATAGCCGCCGATACCGAAGTTGTCCTCGGCCGACACGCCACCGGAGAAGTCGAGCGACTGCTTGCCGGTGAGCACCATCGCCGAGTCCGGCGTCATCACCAGGATGCCCTTGGTGTGCATGAGCATCGTCGCCTCGGCGTTCCAGTACGGCTGCGCGCCGACGTTGATGCCCGCGACCACGATGTTGATCTCGCCGCCGTCCTGGGTGAACTCGACGATCCGCTTGAGCGCCGCGGCCACCCAGTCCATGTTCTCCGTGCCCGACTCCATGGAGATCCGGGCGCCGGCGGACAGCGCGTACCACTCCAGCGGTACCCGCATCCGCTCGGCCAGGTCCAGCGCGGCGATCACGCGGCGGCACTCCGGCTCCGACAGCGCGCCGAGCGACTTCGTCGGGTCGCCGAGCAGTACGACCCTGATGACGCCCTGCGGATGCCGCGGGGTCCGCGTGGTGACCACGCCCGCGACGATCGCCGCGGTGTTGCGCCCCTTCGGCCGGTCGACCGGTACCAGCGCGTGGTCGTCGTCGAGGTCGTGCTCGACGAAGTCGCCGAGCAGACCGGTCAGCTCGTACGGGTACACCGTGTTGCGGCTGCTCGCGCGCAGCACCTTCTGCCGGTAGTCGTCGAGCGGCTCGACCGGCTCCTCCGACGGCTCGCCGACGGACAGCTCGGTGCCGCCGGTGGCGTCGAAGGAGATGCGCACGGCGATCTTGGCCAGCTCGCCGGTCTTCCGGTCGCGCTGCCGCGCGATGAACAGGATCTCCTCCAGCCCGGCGCCCGCGGTCGTCGGCAGCACACGCCCGGCGATCATCTCCAGCTCAGCGCGGGTGAGATCGCTCGGCGGCCAGACGTAGACCACGATCCGGTTGGTGGTGAAGCGTTTGTTCGACGGCCGCCGCGACTGCGCGCGGCGGATCGAGTCGAGGCAGGAGGCGATGGTGTCCTCGGCCGTCGGCAGCGCGACCAGCCTGCCGTCGTGCTCGCGCAGCTCGGTCAGGTCGCGCACCTGTGCGAACGCGACGAGGCGGTCGTCCGACGGGTTCTCCCGCGCCACGCACTGAAAGAGGTAGACCTCCTCGTCCGACGACGGCAGCCGGGTGAGATCGAACTTGCTCAGCCGCTCCAGCTGCATCCGCTGCGCGATGTAGGGGTGCAGACCGCGGATCAGCCGCTCCTCGGCCATCCCGGTGGTCGACGGGCGGAACGTGAAGTGGTGGTGCATCACCGCGCCGCCGCTGCCCGCGACGGTGACGGTGAGTCTGCGGACCTGTTTCGGCAGCGGGTGCGCGCTGACGACCTCGTGCAGCGCGACCGCCATCGCGTCGGAGCCCTCCGGCTGCTTCTCCCAGGCGAGATAGATGTCGGCGTCGATGGCGTCCTCGCCGCCGGCCGGCCCCGCGAGCCCGCGCAGCGCGCTGCCCAGCGCTTCGAAGCTCACCGCGCAGGAGACCACACACGAGCCCGCCCGCTCGGCGACCACGAACGTGCAGCCCACGACCTCGCTGATGCGGACGCCGGTGAGACCCTTGTTGCCGTAGTACCGCCGGGTCAGCACTTCCAGCATGATCGCGTTGTCCAGGTCACCGCGGACAAGCCGCTGGCCGAGCAGCCGTACCAGCGGCTCGGTGCTGCGCACCATCTCGGCGATGCGCTCGGCACGGTCCGGCGCGTCCGGGTGGGCGTCCAGATGGCGCAGATGCCTGCGGACGTCGGCGTAGACACGGGCGCGGTTGCGCCGCAGCAGCGGCTGGCCGAACCAGGCGAACACCACGCCGCGCGCGAGGTCGGAGATCACGGGGAAGCGGACCTGCGTCGCGGCCACCAGCCGCTCCAGTGCAAGACCGGCGGGCTCGCGCAGCGCCTCGTCCGGCGGCGGCTCTCGCAGCCACGCGCGCAGCAATGCCGTGACGACCGCGGCGTCGGCGGACGCTCGTTGCTGGGCGAGGAAGATCCGGAACACCGCGGCTTCGAGCTCCGGGGAACGCTCCAGCTCGGTGACCCCGTAGTGCCCGAGCGCCTTGGCGAGCTTGGCCTGGAACGCCTCCGGCAGCCCGGCCCGCTCGACGTCGAGGCTCTGCAGGTAGGTGTGGAAGTACTCGCGAGCGCTGTACACGTGGCCGTCACCGCCGTCGTCCTCACCCGCCGGCCGGTTGCGGCTCAGCTCGGCGAGGTCGGCGAACACGTCGACGAGTTGGAGTTCCTCGGCCAGCGGCCGGTGGCCGTCCTCGGTGACCGCCAGGCGCGCGGCGAGGTAGTCATCGAGCACCCGGCGTTCGTCGTGCGGGTCGACGTCGAAGCCCAGCAGCAGGCTGCGCAGGTCCTCCTGGCCGCGTGTGGCGCGCTCCCGCATCGGGATCTCTCCGGGTACGGCGGGCAGGTCCAGCTCGACGAACTCGGCGGCCGAGATGTCCTTGGCTTCGGCGTCGTCGTCAGCGAGCGGCTCCAGCCGCATCAGCGGTGCACCGGTCTCCACCTGGCTGCCCACGGACACGACGCATTCCTTCAGCCGCGCCCTGAACGGCGCCCGCAGCACCGTCTCCATCTTCATGCTCTCCAGCACCAGCACCGGCGCGCCCGCCTCGACCTCGGCGCCGACCTCCAGCGGCGTGGCGACGACCAGCGCGGGCGCGGGCGAGCGGACGACGCCGCCCTCGTCGCGGCTGACCCGGTGCGTCACGCCGTCCACCTCGACCAAGTGGATCGGCCCGTGCGTGTCGGCGAGCAGGCGGTATCGGGTGCCGTTGACGACGATCTGCCCGGTGTGCCGGTCGAAGCGGTCGAGCTCGACGTCGGCGGTGCGGACATCGTCGCCCGCTTCGACGCCGATGCGGAACCGATGCGCGCCGACCCGCGCGACGCGCACGCGGTAGCCGACGCCGCGCAGCTTGAGGTCCAGCGGTCGGCCGCTCTCGTGCTGCACCTGCGGGCGTCCGCCGAACGCCGTCGACAGCAGCCGCTGCCGCTCGACGCGTTCCTCCTCCTCGTACGCCTCGATGGCGGCGGCCGCCAGCGCGACGGCGGAGTGCCGGTGCGAGACGAGCCTGCCCTCGCCGCGGACGCGGTCGATCCAGCCGGTGTCCGCGCTGGCGTCGATCACCTCGGGCTGGTCGAGGAGGTCGAGCACGAAGCTCTTGTTCGTCGCGCCGCCCTCGATGATCACCGTGGTCTGCGCCATCGCCCGGCGCAGCCTGCCGAGCGCCTCGTCCCGGTCGCGGCCGTAGGCGATGATCTTCGCGATCATCGAGTCGAAGTCGGCGGGGATGGTGTCGCCCTCACTGACGCCGGTGTCCACGCGGATGCCCGGCCCGGCGGGCAGGTCCAGCCGCGCGATGCGGCCCGGAGAGGGCGCGAAGTCGCGGTCGGGGTCTTCGGCGTTCAACCGAGCCTCGATGGCGTGCCCGCGCTCCACCGGCGGCTCGCCTTCGAGCCTGCCGCCGGATGCCACCCGCAGCTGCGCCTTGACCAGGTCGAACCCGGTGGTGACCTCGGTGATCGGGTGCTCGACCTGCAAGCGGGTGTTGACCTCAAGGAACGCGAACAGCTTGTCGCCGGGGTGGTAGAGGAACTCGACGGTCGCCGCGCCGCGGTAACCGACCGCGACGGCCAGCCGTTCGGCCGACTCCTTGAGCTCGGCCGTCTGCACAGGGCTGAGCACCGGCGACGCCGACTCCTCGATGACCTTCTGGTTGCGCCGCTGCACCGAGCAGTCGCGGACGCCGAGCGCCCACGCGGTTCCCTCACCGTCAGCGATCACCTGGACCTCGACGTGCCGGGCACCGGTGACCAGGCGCTCCAGGAACACGATGCCGCTGCCGAACGCCCGCGCGGCCTCCTGGCTGGTGCGCTCGTAGGCGTCGGCGAGCTCGGCCGCGTTCGTGATCACGCGGATGCCGCGTCCGCCGCCGCCCGCGGTCGCCTTCAGCATCAGCGGGTAGCCGATCTCGGCCGCCGCCGCCAGGGCGGCGTCCAGGGTCTCGACCGCACCGCGGCTCCACGGCGCGACCGGCACGCCGACCTCCTCGGCGATCAGCTTCGAGCCGATCTTGTCGCCGAGCTTGCGCATGGCCTCCGCGCTCGGTCCGACGAAGGTGACTCCGACCTTCTCGCACAGCTCCGCGAACGCCGGGTCCTCCGCGACGAAGCCCCAGCCGACCCACGCGGCGTCGGCCCCGGTCTCCACCAGCGCGCGCTCCAGCGCCTTCAGGTCGAGGTACGGGCGCGCGGACGCGGGACCGAGATCGTAGGACATGTCCGCTTCGCGGACGAAAGCGGCCGTGCGGTCGACGTCGGTGTGCAGGGCGACGGTCTCGATCCGTGTCCCGGTCTCCGCGGCGATGTCCCGTACGGCGTGGATGAGCCGCATAGCGGCCTCACCACGGTTGACGATGGCGACACGACTGAACACCCGACCAAGCCCTCCTGTAGATCAATGATGCGCGCCGCGACACGGCGGCCTCCGACAATGCCACCCTTCCGTCTATCGGCCGGCAACGGCATGTCGCAGACAACGCACGCTACGCGGCTCCAGTTGTAGAAACCGACCAAAAGCCGTCGGCCGCCCGCGTCTGACCAGGCATGTGCGAACGCTGTAGCGGCGCGCTTTCCCACACCTCGACTGTGACACGAAGCAGGCTCGACGCGGACACCGGTACACGCCGGGGCCGCTGAGGGCGCGGCCGAGCAGTGAGTCAGCGCGCGGCCCGGCCCCGATGTCTCCCCGGCCCCGACTCCAGACCGGCCACGATCAGATCGATGGCGGTCTCGAAGGTCCGGTCGGCGTCCGCCGTACCTCCGAGTTCGGCGAGCAGTCCGCTGGTCTCGGCGGAGAGCAACCCGGAGACGAAGGTGTACAGCACCTTACGGGTGGCGTCCAGTTTCTCGGCGGGGATCGCGGCGGAGAGGAGGATCCGGTCGAACACCGCCCACAGGACGCCTTCGCCGGTCAGGTTCGGATTGCTGTTGACGTAGGACCAGAGCGACGGGTGTGACCGCGCGATGGAGCGGTAGGCGTGGGCCAGCGCGCGCAGCTGCTCCTGCCACGGGGCGCCGTCGTCGGGGGGCAGCCGCAGCCGGGAGGCGACGAGACCGCAGATCCCGTGCACCAGCGTTTTCTTGTTCTCCACGTGGTGGTAGAGCGACATCGGGTTGACGTCGAGCTCGGCCGCCAGCTTGCGCATGGACAACCCGTCCACGCCGCCGGCGTCGACCAGGCGCAACGCGGTCGCGTAGATCTCCTCGGATGTCAGGGGCTGTCCCCTGCGCGCACTCACTGCCATACACCGTATGGTAGCGTCCGTCATACGGTGTATGGCCGGTGATACAGGGAGATTGCCGGTAAAGGAGGAGTTTCCATGTCGGTGACCCGTTCCATCCCCTCTCCTCAGGGGCTGCCCCTGCTCGGCAACACACTGCAGATACCGGCCGACGCGCCCGCCGCGTTCCTGGACAAGCTCGCGGCGGAGCACGACGGGGGTCTCTACCAGCTCGACCTGCTCGGCCGCAGGGTCCTGTTCGTGTACGACCCCGACCTCGTCGCCGAGGTCTGCGACGAGACACGCTTCTACAAGGGCATCGACCCGCCGCTGTCCATCGTCCGCGACTTCGCCGGCGACGGGCTGTTCACCGCCCGCCACGACGAGCCGGTCTGGGGGCAGGCGCACCGCATCCTGATGCCGGCCTTCGGCCAGCGGTCGATGAAGGCGTACTTCCCGCAGATGCTGGAGGTGGTGCAGGCGCTCGCCGCCAAATGGGCGGTCTCGGACGAGGTCAACGTGCCCGACGACATGACCAGGCTCACCCTCGACGTGATCTCCCTCACCGGGTTCGACTACCGGTTCAACTCCTTCGACTCCCCCGAGCTGCACCCGTTCCTGCAGGCGATGGGTCGCTCCCTGACCGAGGCGATGCACCGCAACCGGCAGCTCCCCCTGGTCACCAAGCTCAAGAAGAAGCAGGAGGGGGCCTACCGAGCCGACATCCGCATCATGCAGGAGCTGGTGGACGAGGTCATCCGGCAACGTCGGGCCGCGGGCGGGAGCGGCGCCAAGGACCTGCTCGGCCTGATGCTGGAGGCCGCCGATCCGCGAAGTGGCGAACGGCTCTCGGACGAGAACATCCGCAACCAGGTCCTGACCTTCCTCATCGCCGGGCACGAGACCACCAGCGGGCTGCTCTCCTTCGCCCTGTACAACCTGCTGCGCAACCCGCACGCGCTCGCCCAGGCCTACGCCGAGGTGGACAGGCTGCTGCCGGGCGACACCGTCCCCACATATGACACGATCATGAAGCTGGACGTCATCCCGCGAATTTTGGAGGAGACGCTGCGGATCTGGTCCCCGATCCCGGCGTTCGCCGTCAAAGCCTTCGAGGACACCACGATCGGCGGCTACCCCGTGCGCAAGGGGCAGACGGCCGTCGTCCTCCTGCCGTCACTGCACCGGCATCCGAAGGCGTGGGACCGGCCGGAGGAGTTCGACATCGACCGCTGGCTGCCCGCCGACAAGGCAGGCCACCATCCCGCCGCCTACAAGCCGTTCGGCAACGGCGAGCGGGCCTGCATCGGGCGCCAGTTCGCGTTGACCGAGGCGCGGCTGGCCCTTGCCGTGGTCCTGCAGCGGTTCGCCATCTCCGACCCGGACGCCTACCGGATGCAGATCAAGCAGATGCTCACCCTCAAACCCGACGACTTCACGATCCGGGTCAGGGAGCGCCGGCCGTACGAGAGAGGCTCGGCCGAGACGGTCGAGGTCGTCGAGGAGCAGCCGATGGAGGTGGCCGTCACCGGAGTGGGGCTCACCGTCGCCTACGGTTCCAACCTCGGCACCTGCGCCGACGTCGCCGAAAGGCTGGCCGAGCGCGCCGGGCGTTCCGGATTCGCGACCACGCTGACCCCCCTTGACGAGCTCGACCCGCCCCGCGACGGGCTGCTCGTAGTGATCACCTCCACCTACAACGGCAAGGCTCCTGACAACGCCCAGCGGTTCGACGCCCTGGAGAGCCTTCCTCCGATGGACGGGGTACGGCTGGCGCTGCTCGGCTGTGGCAACACCCAGTGGCCGACCTACCAGGACTTCCCCCGGCGCGCCTTCGACAAGCTCACCCGGGCGGGAGCCGTACCGCTCATCGACCGCGGCGAGGCCGACGCCGACGGCGACTTCGACGGAGACGTCTCGGCGTGGACCGCCGCACTCTGGGCAGCGCTGGCGGCCGAGTACGGCACGGCCACCGCCGCCGGCGGACCCCGCTATGAGATGGACGTCCTCACCGAGGCCGACGTGCGCCCCGCGGTCGTCTCCCCGCAGGCGGTCGCGCTGACCGTGCTGTCGAACGAGGAGCTGACCGGCGATCCGGCCGGACTGTGGGACTTCTCGCTGGAAGCCCCGCGTCCCGGAGTGCGCTCGATCGTGGCCGAGCTGCCTTCGGAGATGACGTACGCGGCCGGTGACCACCTGGCCGTCTTCGCCAAGAACGACCCCGAGCTGGTCGAGTGGGCGCTGCGCTGCCTTCGCCTCCCCCGTGACCAGGTGGTGCGGCTGCGTGCCCGAAGCGCCACCCATCTGCCGGTGGACACCCCGGTGACGGCCGGGTTGCTGTTGACCGAGTTCGCCGAGCTCCAGGAGGTGGCCACCCGCTCCGACCTCTCGATGCTGGCCGAGCAGACGCAGTGCCCGTGGACCCGTGGCAGGCTCGCCGAGCTGGAGGCCGCCTACGCCGACGAGATTCTCGCCAAGCGCGTGTCGGTGCTCACGCTGCTGGAGCGGTTCCCCTCGATCGCCCTCCCCTTGCCGATCTTCCTGGAGATGGCCGGACCGATCCGGCCGCGCTACTACTCGATCTCCTCCTCGCCGCTGGCCGCCCCCGGCCGGGTCCGGATCACCGTCGGCCTGGTGGAGGGGCCCTCATGGTCGGGCAGCGGCGAGTACCGTGGCATGTGCTCGGCCTACCTGGCGGGCCTGGAGCCCGGCGATGTCTTCTACGGATACGTGCGGGTCCCGACCCCTCCGTTCCGGCTCCCCGCCGAGCCGACGACCCCGGTGATCCTCGTCGGCCCGGGCACCGGGTTCGCCCCGCTGCGCGGCTTCCTGGAGGAGCGGGCCCTGACCGGGGCGACCGGTTCCACCGAGGTCTTCTACGGCTGCCGTCATCCTTCGCACGACTGGTTGTACCGCTCGGAGCTGGAGGACTGGCAGGCGGCCGGCGTCGCCCGCGTGCACACCGCCTTCTCCGCCGTCGCAGGCCATCCCTTCCGGTTCGTCCAGGAGGCGATCGCCGCCGAGGCCGACACGCTGTGGGAGCTGCTGGAGCGGGGTGCCCACGTCTACGTCTGCGGCGACGGGCTCCGCATGGCGCCCGCCGTACGGCAGGCCCTCACGACGATCTACCGGGACAGGACCGGCGGCGACGGCGAGGAGTGGCTGCGCGCACTGGAGGCCGAGGGCCGCTACCAGCAGGACGTCTTCGCCTGACCTCGCAGGACCTCGCCGAGGGCGTCGCCGAGGATGGCCACCCCTTCGCCGATGTCGGCCGGCGTGCTCGCGGCGTAGCCCAGGACGAGTCCCGGCCGGTTCGGGCGCTGGCTGTGCCACGACAACGGCTGCACCTTCACGCCCCGCGCGAGCGACGCGGCGGCGAGATCGACGTCGGCGAACTCCGCCTCGAAAGTGACCGTCAGGTGCAGGCCGGCCGCGGCGCCGTGCACGACCGCGCCCGGAAGGCGTGTTCCGATCGCGTCGATCATCGCGTCCCGGCGGCGGCGGTGGCGTCTGCGAAGGAAACGGAGCTGGCGTTCGGTCTCGCCCGACTCCATCAGCCGGGCCAGGACCAGCTGCGGCAGTACGGCGTTGCCGAGGTCGGCGTATCGCTTGGCGGTCACCAGGGCGTCGCGGTATTTCGGCGGCGCGAGAAGCCATCCCACTCTCAGGGCCGGAGCGAGGAGCTTGGACACGCTTCCGGCGTAGCAGACGTGCTCGGCCAGCACCGACCGCAGGGCCGGAACCGGCGGCCGGTCGTAACGGTGCTCGGCGTCGTAGTCGTCCTCGATGATCACCCCTCCTTCACCGGCCCATCGCATCAGCTCCCGGCGCCGCTCACCGCCGAGCACCACCCCGGTCGGAAACTGATGCGCCGGGGTCAGCAGGACGGCCCGGGCGCCCGTGGCGCGCAGCTCGTCGACACGGACGCCTTCGGAGTCGACCGGGACCGGCGGGGTGTCCAGTCGCCAGTGGCGCAGATGCTGACGGGCCCCGAGCGAGCCGGGATCTTCCACCGCCACCGCGCCGATCCCGTCACGACGCAGCACCTGCGCGAGCAGCCCGAGCGCCTGGGCGACGCCGGCGACGATGAGCACCTCATCCGGATTCACCCTGATCCCCCGATTGCGGGCCAGCCAGTTCGCGACGGCGAGACGCAGCGCCGGTGTCCCGCGAGGATCTCCGTACCCGAAGTCGGCCGGGGAGAGGCCGCCGAGCACGGAGCGTTCCGCGCGCAGCCACGCCGTCCGCGGAAACGCGGCCAGGTCGGGCAGGCCGGGCGACAGATCGATCCGGGCCGGAGCGGCCCGTAGCGCGTCGAAGACGTCCGCGCCGGGCGCGGCGAACAGCGCGCCCGGCGGCGCGGCGCCGACGAGGGCGGGCGGGCGCGTCGTCGACGGCGGCGCGGACGCCGGAGCGGACGCCGGAGCGGCGACGACGATCGTCCCGCCCCGCCCGCGCCCGGCGACGTGGCCGTCTTCGATCAGGCGCCGGTAGGCCTCGGTGACGACGCCCCGGGACACACACAGCTCCCCGGCCAGCACCCGCGTGGCCGGCAGCCTGCCGCCCACCGGCAGGCGGCCGTCCGATATCGCGAGCCGAAGCCGCCCGGCCAGCCACTCCGACAGCCCGCCCACCGGTGCGTCGTCGACGTTCAGCTGGAGGAAGTCGGAACCAGATGTTATGGACCGGTCAGATGAGCACTCATTGGACCTGTTCATCAGACCATTGTGGCGGCAGGGTGAACGCATGAACACAACGAGAACCCCTCTCACCGTCGGCGGTCCGCTCGGCGACACGGGTTCGCACGTGGGGCCGGGCCCACGCCTGCGGGCCCACGTCCACGGGGCGGCTCCCGCGGCCGGGGCGGTAGCGGCGCGAGCGGCATCACGCCGCCCCGCTCCCCCCGCTCTGCCGGGAGGTCCATCATGAGCATCGCGTTCCTGGTGACCACGCTCGTCATCGTCGCCACACCCGGCACCGGGGTCGTCTACACGCTGTCGGCCGGCCTCTCCCGCGGACACCGCGCAAGCGTCGTCGCCGCGATCGGATGCACGCTCGGCGTCGTTCCGCACATGGTGGCGACGATCACCGGTCTCGCGGCGCTGCTGCACACGAGCGCGCCGGCGTTCCAGGTCCTGAAATATCTGGGGGTGGCCTATCTCCTCTTCATGGCGTGGACCGCGCTGAAGAACAAGGAGGCGATCGTCGTGGAGGACAGGAGCGCCTCTCGCCCGGCGACCAGGGTGATCCTCTCCGGCATCCTCATCAACATTCTCAACCCGAAGCTGACCATGTTCTTCTTCGCGTTCCTGCCGCAGTTCGTGAACACCGGCGAGCCCGACTCCCTTGTGCAGATGGTGGAGCTGAGCGCCGTCTTCATGCTGCTCACGTTCGTCGTCTTCGCCGTCTACGGCATCTTCGCCGCCTCGGTGCGCGACCATGTGATCTCACGACCCCGAGTGATGACCTGGATGAGCCGCGTCTTCGCCGGCTCCTTCGTCGCGCTCGGCGTCAAACTCGCTCTCGTCGACCAATAGCTTCCAGTCCGTGATAGGGACCTGCCCCATGTACTTCCAGCACTCGCCTGAAATCTGGTCGGGCCATCCGGAGCTCGTCGCCGGCGTGGTCTTCGCCGCGGGGATCACCGAGGACGCCTTCGTCGGCCCTCGGCTCGCGCGGTTCGAGGCCCTCGCCGAAGCCCGCCTCGCGACGGGTCCGGAGGCCGAGTTCCCCGAGATCCAGGCTTGGCGGCGCACGTTCTCGAAGATGGGACTCAAACCCACGCAGTATCGATGCGCTTCGGAGTCGTTGTTGCGGCGTTTCAGGAAGGAGCGGACCCTCCCCCGGATCCATCCCCTGATCGATCTGTGCAACGCGATCTCGCTCGCGTTCGCGATCCCGGTGGGCGTGTTCGACGCCGCCAGGATCTCCGAGAGCCTCGAAGTCCGCCACGCGGGTGGTGACGAGAGCTATCTGACCTTCTCCGGTGAGACGGAGAACCCTGACACGCACGAGGTGATCTTCGCCGACGCCGCCGGACGGGCGCACGCCCGTCGGTGGACGAATCGGCAGAGCGGCTACTCGGCCGTCCGGGACGCGACGACCACGGTGCTGATCGTCGCGGAGGCGATGCACGGTTCGGCGTCCGCGGACGTCTCGGAACTCACCGCCACGATCGCCGACGAGCTGAAAGGCGCCTGGTCCGTCGCGCCGGAAACCGCGATCCTGAGCCGGTCCTCGCCGCGTTTCGCCCTCCCCGCCTGACCGGACGGCCGAGGCGCCATCACACGGTCGCTCGCTCGCCCGGACGACGACCTCGGCGATCGCCGTGGCGCAGGCCTCGTCGGTCGGCCCGTGCCCGAAGGTCAACCGGTACCACATGGGCGCGAAGGCGAGGTCGATGAGAAATCGGCCACCGGCGCCCGGCCGAGCGTTCCCGCCTTTCCCGGCAGCACCTGAAAGGTGCCCACGAGCAGTCGGGCGGCCCGGGGGTCTCGAGGCCGGCCCAGGTTTCGACGTGGGCCGGCTCGTCAGTCGTCCAGGACCGCCAGGTCGAGCCGGCGAAGGCGGTCGGGGTCGGGGTCGGGGTCGGCGAGAATGTCGATGGTCGTGATCCTCCCGTTCGTGATCGTGAAGCTCAGGACCGACATGATCCGGTCGTCCGCCGTGCTGACGACTCCGGCGGCCCCGTTCACCAGCGCCGATCGCGAGGAGTGGGAGGTGGCGAACCGCTGGAAGGTGAGCGCCTGTCCGGCCACCGCCGCCGCGCCTCGGACCACCTTCAATCCACCGGCGGGCATGGCGCCGGTGTCGGCGCGCAGCACCACGTCGGGGTCGAGGACGGCGACCAACGCCTCGAAGTCGCGGACCTTTCCGCGCCTCCCTCGTCATGAGCGAAAAGGCGCGGACCGGCGGGGAGGTCGCACTTCCGGCCCGCGGACTCCTTCTGGTGAGCCGGAAACCCCGCGAGCAGGCCCGGCGGCCAGCCCGCGCATCGTCCAGCGCGCCTCCCCCGGAGAACCTGCGCGAGGCATCCCGCAGGAGATGGCGTACGGGGTCAACTGGTCTCGCGAGGGAAGCCGCGGACGGCGTTGCCCACCCGCTCGGCGATCGACGCCAGGTGCTCGGCCAGGAGCGGCGGGTCGAGCAGGGTGTAGTCCATGGGCAGCAGGGTCAGGCGGTAGGCCAGGTAGTGGGGCGCGTCGGGGTGGGTGCGCAGCCGGCAGGTGTGCTCGTCGACGGCTTCCAGCTCGCCCTGCCAGGCCGGGACCTGCTCGGCGGCCCGCTCGATCGGCGCGTGCAGGAGCACCGTGGCTCGGATGGAACCCGCCGCGATCGCCTGCTTCACCCAGGTGAGAGCGTCGACGCCGCCGGGTAGGTCGCGGGCGGGCATGTGGACACCGGTGCGCTGGAGGTCGGTGAGGCGGTCCAGGCGGAAGGAGCGCCAGGCGGAGCGCTCGGTGTCGAAGGCGATCAGATACCACAGCCGCCCCGAGGCCACCAGCCGGTGCGGCTCCACCAGGCGGTGGCTGCTCTGACCGTTGGCCCTGGTGTAGGTGAAACGGACTCTCTCGTGGATGACGCAGGCGGCCGCGAGCGCGGCCAGGGCATCGGCGTCGGTGGTGGGTCCCGGGGTGGGCGGCAGGATGACAGTCGCGCGTGAGAGCGAGGCCACCCGGCGACGCAGCCGTTGCGGCAGGACCTGTTCCAGCTTGGCCAGAGCGCGCAGCGAGGTCTCCTCTACCCCCGCGAGGGCCGCGGTGGCGGCGGTGCGCAACCCGATGGCGATGGCGACGGCCTCCTCGTCGTCCAGCAGCAGCGGTGGCATGGCCGTACCGGCGGTGAGGCGGTAGCCGCCGATGTTGCCCTGGGTGGCGTGCACGGGATAGCCGAGCTCGCGAAGCCGGTCGATGTCGCGGCGGATGGTGCGGGTGGTGACGCCGAGCCGGTCCGCCAGCTCGGTGCCGGGCCACTCTTTCGGGGTCTGCAGCAGGGACAGCAGTTGCAGCAGTCGTCCAGATGGATCACGCATGTCTTCACTCTGCCGCACTGCTAGGACATTTACTGACCTATTAAGAGTCTACTCTTCAGTTATCAAGCGAACGGCAAGGGAGAGCACCATGTTGCGCGGAATGACCACCATCAGCTACTGGGCCGACGACCACGCCGAGGCCGTCCGTTGGTACACCGAGCTGCTGGGTATGAGCCCCTACTTCGAGCGGCCCGGATACGCCGAGTTCCGCGTCGGTGACTTCCAGCATGAGCTGGGCCTGATCGACAGCCGCTACGCCCCCGAGGGCGCGGCGAGCGGCCCGGCAGGCGTGATCGTGTACTGGCACGTCGACGACGTGGCGGCCACGATGGAGCGGCTCCTCTCGATGGGCGCGAAGATGTATGACCCGCTCACCGAGCGCGGCCCCGGGTTCGTGACCGCCTCGGTGGTCGATCCCTTCGGCAACATCCTGGGCGTCATGTACAACGCTCACTACCTGAAGGTCGTGGAGTCGGCCCGATGAGCGCGGAGGAGGCGGTCCTCACCTTCGAGGACGCCGCTCAGTGGGAATCCTGGCTGGCCGAGCACCACGACGGAGGGACGGGCGTCTGGCTGAAGATCGCCAAGAAAGGGTCGGGCGCGACCTCGGTGACGCAGCCGCAGGCACTGGCCACCTGCCTGTGTTACGGCTGGATCGACAGCCACCGCCGTTCCTTCGATGAGAAGTCCTACCTGCAGCGGTACTCGCGGCGCCGTACCGGCAGCCCGTGGTCGCAGGTGAACGTCGAGCAGGCGGAGGCGCTGATCGACGAGGGGCGGATGCGCCCCCCGGGGTTCGCGGAGATCGCCTCCGCTCAAGTGGACGGACGGTGGAGCGCCGCCTACCCTTCCCAGCGCAATGCCACCGCCCCGCCCGACCTGGTAGCGGCGCTGGAGGAGCACCCCAGGGCCAAAGCCGCCTACGACTGCCTGGGCAGGACGGGCCGGTACGCCGTGATCCTGCGCCTGGCCAAGACCCGCACTCCCCGGAGCAGGGCCACCTCCCTGGCCACGGTGATCGCAGGGCTGGAGGCCTGACCCGTGGCGGGCGGCAGGTCGAAGTCGTAGTCGGTCGGCATCAGGAACAGGTTCCGGGAGAGCGCCGTCGGCCTGCCCTGAACCCGAGCCGGCCGGCAGGCCGGGTGGGAGTGTCCGGCCCTGGCCGTATCGACTCGCAGGAAGCGATGCCGGTTACAGATGCGGGCCTTTGCCGGGAGAGATCGGATTCTTTCGCTCACATTCCACGCCGGTGGAGGGAGTCCAGGACGGCCAGTTCGTCCTCGGAGAGGCGCAGGGCGCCGGCGGCCACGTTCTGGGCCAGGTGGTCGGGATTGCCGGTGCCGGGGATGGCCAGCACGTGCGGCCCTCGGTGCAGCGTCCACGCCAGCCGGACCTGCGCCGGGCTCGCCCCGTGCGCCCGCGCGACGGCCAGCACCTCGTCACTGTCGTCGCCGCTCGCGCCCGCCTCGCGCCCGGCGCCGGCGATCGCGTAGAACGGCACGAACGCGACGCCCTGCTCACCACAGGTGCGCAGGAACTCGTCGTGCTCGGGCCGCGTGCCGATGCCGTACAGATTCTGCACGCAGACCACCGGCGCGATGGCCTGAGCCTCGGCGAGGTGTTCGGGACGGACGTTGGAGACGCCCAGGTGGCGGATGAGCCCGGCGTCGCGCAGTTCGGCCAGCGCGCCGAAGCGCTCGGCGATCGAATCGGTTCCGACGATGCGCAGGTTCACCACGTCGAGGTGGTCACGGCCGAGCTGGCGCAGGTTCTCCTCGACCTGGCCGCGCAGTTGCTCGGGGGCGGCATGGGGCAGCCACTCACCCGAGGGGTCTCGGCCCGGCCCGACCTTGGTGGTGATGACGAGATCGTCCGGATAGGGGGCCAGTGCTTGGTTGATCAGTTCGTTGGCGGAGCGCAGCGGCGAGAAGTAGAACGCGGCGGTGTCGATGTGGTTCACACCGAGCTCGACCGCGCGGCGTAGCACTCTGATCGCCTGGCCGCGATCGCTCGGAGCGGCGTCGGGCGTGAACGCCGCGCCGTTCTGTGTCAGGCGCATCGCGCCGAAACCGATCCGGTTGACCACCAGGTCGCCGAGCTTCCAGGTGCCCGATGCCGCCGCGGTGATCGTCTTTGAGGTCATGCCGGAATGATCCCCGCGATGTAAGGTGGTCGCCAATAATTAAGACATGTCTGAATCCGTGGAGTGGTCGTCCTGGAGGAGCTGGCGTTCTCGGCGAGCGATCTGGCGCAGATGCGGTTCGCGGTCTCTCCGATGTGGGAGGTCGGGACCAGCTTCCGGCTGCTGAGCTCTGGGTCCGCACATCCCGTGCACCGGCCCTGGCTCGAACAGGTACGGCCGCGGGTGGCGGCCGCAGGGCTGGACCGGGGCTGGCTCGCCGGGCTGATTCCGCCCTCGGGTTACGTCCCCGACTTCCTCAACCCGGCACCCGCCGGGCCGGCCCCCACGCTGGCGGAGGAGCTGGCCGGGATCCTGGCCGCTCCCGTCGGCCGGGTACACCAGGACCTCGACCGCCTGGAGCGCTGTCAGGGGCGCCTCGGCTCTCGCTCGCAGACCCTGTACGCCGAGCCGCAGATCCGCATGGTCCGGGTCGCCGAGGAGATCGAGACCTACTGGGAGCTGGCGCTCGCCCCCTACTGGGCGCGTATCCGGGCCGTGCTCGACGCCGACGTCTTCTACCGGGCACGGCAGGTCGCCGAGCACGGCGCCGCGCGTCTCCTCAACGATCTGCACACTTCGGTGAGCTGGGACGACGACACGCTACGGCTCGTCCGCCGACGGCGGGCCCTGTCCCGCGAGACGGCGGGCGCGGGACTGCTGCTGATTCCCTCGGCCTTCACCGGACCGGGCCTGCTCACCCGGGTGACACCGCCGGAGCCGCCGCAGCTCGCCTATCCGGCGCGCGGCATCGGCTCACTGTGGGAACCCCGGCCCGCCCTCGGCTCCGGCGCCCTCGTTCCTGTACTCGGCCGCTCACGCACCCTGCTGCTGACCGAGCTGGACGCCCCGGCCTCCACCACCGAGCTGGCCCACCGCACCGGGCTCTCCCCTGCCGGGGTGTCCCAGTACCTGAGGGCGCTGCACGACGCGGGCCTGGTCAGCGCCCACCGCGCCGGCCGCTCAGTTCTCTACGCCCGCACCTCTGCCGCCGAATCCCTCCTCGCCGCCGCATCCCCGCAGGTGACGTGAGATCGGCGATCGCCGCCCCCGCCGTTCACCTCCACCGGTAGACCGGCGTGGTCGGCCTGCCGCCCTGCTGCCCGGGTGGCGCAGAAGATTCGGCCGCCACCTCGACCGATTCCTTTCGGCAGGTCGCCGAGTCGATAGGTATGACGGCATTTCAATGGCGACCGAGAAGGACCGATCATGGGGGAGACGACGGGGATTCGGCTGGGCGGCCTGGTACTGGGCAGCGACGATCCGGAACGGCTCAGCGCCTGGTATCGCACGGCCTTCGCGCCGTCGGCAGAGCCGAGCACCGTCCTGATGGTGGGCGGCGGGCGGTTGACCTTCGACCGCCGTGACGATCTCGAGCAGAGCACACGGGAGCCGGGCAGGATCCTGATCAACTTCTACGTCGAGGACATCGAGGCGGTCGCGGCCCACCTGAAGTCGCTGGGCATCACGCGGTGGATCCGCCCGGTGGAGGACTTCGGCCCGGGCCTCATCGCGACAGTGGAGGATCCGGCCGGAGCTCCTGGCCTACTGCTACCGCATGCTCGGTTCGGTCCACGACGCCGAAGACCTCGTCCAGGAGACCTATCTGCGCGCGTGGCGCTCGTACGAGGCGTTCGAAGGCCGGGCGTCACTGCGCACCTGGCTCTACCGGATCGCGACCAACGTCTGCCTCACCGCGCTCGAGCACCGCAAGCGCCGGCCGCTGCCGTCGGGCCTCGGCGGTCCCACCGACGACCCCGAAGGCCCTCTGGCACCGCCACCGGAAGTGACCTGGCTAGAGCCCTTCCCCGACCGCCTGCTCCGCGCAGGCTCGGACGATCCCGACACCATCCGCCGGCATGCCACCGAGCTCATCGGCACCGGCGCCGATGAGCTCGGTGGCACTCACCGTCGTGCACGACCACGCCGAACGTGTGCACTCCCATTACATGCTCGCCGAAATGCTCCGCTCACGGTGTCCACGAGGGCCTCGCTCAGGTGCCGATGTAGGCCGCGAGGTGCTCGCCGGTGAGGGTGGCGCGGGCGGCGACGAGGTCGGCGGGTGTGCCCTCGAAGACGATCCGGCCGCCGTCGTGGCCGGCGCCGGGGCCGAGGTCGATGATCCAGTCGGCGTGCGCCATGACCGCCTGATGGTGCTCGATGACGATGACCGACGTGCCGGAGTCGACGAGCCGGTCGAGCAGGCCGAGCAGCTGCTCGACGTCGGCGAGGTGCAGGCCGGTGGTGGGTTCGTCGAGAACGTAGACGCCGCCCTTGCCGGCCATGTGGGTGGCCAGCTTGAGCCGCTGGCGTTCGCCGCCCGACAGGGTGGTGAGGGGCCGGCCGATGGCGAGGTAGCCGAGACCCACGTCGGAGAGGCGTTCGAGGACGCGGTGGGCGGCGGGAACGCGCGCCTGGTCGGCGCCGAAGAACTCCTTGGCCTCGTCGACCGGCATGGCGAGCACTTCGCTGATGTCCCGGCCGCCGAGGCGATACTCGAGGACCGACGGCTGGAACCGCTTGCCCTCGCAGTCCTCGCAGGTGGTGGCGACGCCCGCCATCACCGCCAGGTCGGTGTAGATGACGCCCGCGCCGTTGCAGGTGGGGCAGGCGCCCTCGGAGTTGGCGCTGAACAACGCGGGCTTCACGCCGTTGGCCTTGGCAAAGGCGTTGCGGATCGGGTCGAGCAGGCCGGTGTAGGTCGCCGGGTTGCTGCGGCGTGAACCCCTGATCGGCGACTGGTCGACGGCCACCACGCCGTCCCTGCGCGCCACCGAGCCGTGGATCAGCGAGCTCTTGCCGGAGCCCGCCACCCCGGTGACGACGCACAGCACGCCGAGCGGGATGTCGACGTCGACGTCCTGAAGGTTGTGCGTCGAAGCGCCGCGGATCTCGAGGTGTCCCTTCGGCTTCCGTACCGCCTCCTTGAGGGCGGCCCGGTCGTCGAGGTGGCGGCCGGTGAGCGTGCCGCTGTCCCGCAGCCCCTCAAGGGTGCCCTCGAACACCACCTCGCCGCCGGCGGCGCCCGCGCGCGGACCGAGGTCGACGACATGGTCGGCGATCGCGATCGCCTCCGGCTTGTGCTCCACGACGAGCACCGTGTTGCCCTTGTCCCGCAGCCGCAGCAGCAGCTCGTTCATCCGCTGGATGTCATGGGGGTGCAGACCCGTCGTGGGCTCGTCGAAGACATAGGTGGTGTCGGTCAGCGCGGAGCCGAGATGGCGGATCATCTTGACGCGCTGCCCCTCACCGCCGGACAGCGTGCCCGACGGCCGGTCGAGCGAGAGATAGCCGAGCCCGATCTCCACGAACGAGTCCAGGGACTCCCCCAGCGACTTCAGCAGCGGCGCGACCGACGGCTCGTCGAGGCCGCGGATCCACGCGGCCAGGTCCCTGATCTCCATCGCGCAGGCGTCGGCGATGCTGATCCCCTCGATCTTCGACGCCCTGGCCTCCGCGCTGAGCCGGGAACCGCCGCATTCGGGGCAGGAGGTGAACGTCACCGCCCGCTCCACGAACGCCCGGATATGCGGCTGCAGCGACTCCTTGTCCTTGGACAACATCGACTTCTGGATCTTCGGGATCAGACCCTCGTAGGTCAGGTTGACACCGTCGACCTTCACCTTGGTCGGCTCACCGTAGAGGAAGTCCCGCATCTCCTTCTCGGTGAACTCGCGGATCGGCTTGGTCGGGTCGAGGATGCCCGAATCGGCGTAGACCCGCGTGGTCCAGAAGCTTTCCTGCTTCCAGCCGGGGATCGTGAACGCGCCGTCACCGATCGCCCTGGAGTCGTCGTAGAGCTGTGCGAGGTCGATGTCGGAGACCGTGCCGCGGCCTTCGCAACGCGCGCACATGCCGCCGTGGTAGACGGCCTTGCGTACGACGATCCGCTCGCCCTTGCCCTTGTCGATGTTCATGGCCCCGCTCGCCGTACGCTTCGGGACGTTGAACGCGAAGGCGGTGGGCGGGCCGATGTAGGGCTGTCCGAGGCGGCTGAACAGGATGCGCAGCATCGCGTTGGCGTCGGTGGCGGTACCGACGGTGGAGCGGGGATCGGCGCCCATCCGTCGCTGGTCGATGAGGATCGCGGTCGTCAGCCCTTCGAGGACGTCGACCTCGGGCCGCGCCAGCGTCGGCATGAAGCCCTGCACGAAGGCGCTGTAGGTCTCGTTGATCAGCCGCTGCGACTCCGCGGCGATCGTGCCGAACACCAGCGAGCTCTTGCCCGAGCCGGAAACGCCGGTGAACACCGTCAGCCGGCGCTTGGGGATCTCGACGCTGACGTCCTTGAGGTTGTTCACGCGCGCGCCGTGCACGCGGATCAAATCGTGGCGGTCGGCAACGTACAGCGCAGGCGACTGCGTATCGGTCTTCGTGGTCATGCTCATCGTGTCTCATCTCTGTTAGGCGGAGTCGCCTTCGCGGTCTCCGCCGGCGCCCGCTCGGCCCGACCACGCGGCGTCCTCGATCAGGCTCTGGCCGGGCCGACCTCGGCGTACCGGGTCGACTGGCCGTCACCCTAGCCTTAGGGGCGCTGGTTGAAGCGGACCTGGTTGCCCGAGGGGTCGCGGAACGCGCAGTCCCGCGTGCCGTACGCCTGGTCTATCGGCTCTTGCAGCACCTCCGCGCCGGACGCGCGGACCTTCTCGAACGTCGCGTCGACGTCGTCGGTCTCGAAGACCAGCCCGGCCAGCGAGCCCTTGGCCAGCAGGGCCTTGATGGTCTGCCCGTCCTCGGCCGGGCGGCCCACGCCCGCGGTCTGCAGCACGATGCCGAGCTCGGGCTGTGCCGCGGGCCCCACGGTCAGCCAGCGGGCGCCCTCCATGGCCACGTCCTGGCGTATCTCAAGGCCCAGGGTGTCGCAGTAGAAGGCCAGTGCGGCCTCGTGGTCGTCGACTTCCAAAGACGTGTACTTGACTGAGAGATCCATGACCCGAACGCTACGAGGTCGGGCTGAGCTGCGCTTCTCCGTTTCTGCTCGGCCTCGTCACGAGTTCGGCCCGACATCCCGGGGTGGTCGCGAGCTCCGCGTGGTCTCGGACCCGGTAGGCGCTCGGGCTCTCCCCGACCAGCTCGGTGAAGGGGTCGCTGAAAGAGCCCAGGGAGGTACGGCCGACGGCCGTGCACGCGTCGGTGACGCTCAGGTCGACGCGGCGCGACAGGGCCTCGGCGCGGGTGGGGGTGCCGGGGCGGCCGGCTGCGTCCGTCCCACAGCTGGAGCCGCCGCCAGATGGCGCCGGCCGTGGATTCGGCCTGGTCGGCTCTCAGCTCGCCGCTTGCTTCACGAGCGCGCCGATCCGGGCCTCGTCTGCGGCGGTCAGCTTCGTCAGCGCGAAGGCGGTCGGCCACATGGCGCCGTCGTCGAGGTTCGCCTGGTCGTTGAAGCCGAGCGTCGCGTACCTGGCCTTGAACTTCTCCGCGCTCTGGAAGAAGCAGACGACCTTGCCGTCCTTGGCATACGAGGGCATCCCGTACCAGAGCTTCGGCGAGAGCTCCGGTGCGTTGGCCTTGATGACGGCGTGAATCCGTTCGGCCAGGGCGCGATCGGGGGCCGACATCTCGGCGATCTTCGCGAGCACGTCGCTTTCCCCGTCATCCTTGGCCGCGCGCGGGCTGCGGCGCGCGACCGTCTTCAGCTCCTTCGCGCGCTCCTTCATCGCGGCCCGCTCCTCGTCCGAGAACCTCTCGGCCGTCTTGCCTGCCGCGGTGGTGCTCTCGGTGGCGTTCTGCGGGTCGTTCATGGCAGGTCTCCTTGCCTTCGAGTCTTGATAGGAACGATCGTCTTGTCAGTCGTTGATCAGCAGTGTGATGTCGCCGCATCGCTCGGCGGCTGCCGCTGTGGAGATCGGATCGGTGATGTCGAGCTCTACCGGGACGAGGCCCTGGTCGGTGACGGAGCCGGGGTCGCGGGCGCCGGCGTGGACCGCGCTCGCGCCCCGTTCCGGTAGCGCCGGCGCGAAAGCTCTGCCGGGCCCGCGGTCGGCGCCCGTCACCAAGGCGGTACGACCCCGAAGGTCGATACCCTGATCTTCATATCTTGCCCGAATAATAGTGGGTTTGGATTTCAAACTTACCATGGAGCAGGCAAGTCCGAGGCGGGCGGTTCCGGGCCGCGGGTTCGCGTACGTGGCCCAGGACCGGCGCAGCTCATCCCCATGCGCCGGCGATCTGCCGGGTGGTGGCGTTGAGCCGGTTGAACATGTTGGTGACGCCGATCATCAACACGAGCGCGGCGAGCTGCTTCTCGTTGAAGTGGGTGGCGGCGGCGTCCCAGATCTCGTCGTTCACCGCGTCGGCACGGTCGGCCAGCCGCGTCGCGGCCTCGGCCAGCTCCAGCGCCGCCCGCTCGGGGCCGGTGAAGTACGGGGTCTCCCTCCAGGCGGCGACCGTGGCCAGGCGCTCGTCGCTCACTCCGGCCTTGCGGGCCGTCTTCGCACCGCCATCGACACAGGCGCTGCAGCCGTTGATCTGGCTGACCCGCAGGTGTACCAGCTCCAGCGTCTGCCCGTCCACCCCTGCGGAGTGCACGGCCTTGAAGATCTCCTGGATGGGCTGCATCGCGCCGGAAAGGACCATGGCGGGGTTCTGCATACGAGGCTGCATTTCGGCTTTCCTCCGTCTTTCGTTCGGTGTGTGACTTAATGACACCCGAGCGGGCTTGTCCTGAGCGATGGCGATGGGACACCCTGGGACAGTTGATGCGGTCTTGAACAGGAACGACGCGCCCCGGGGAATCGCCGGCGGGGCGGGACAGAAAGGCGGGGCACGCACAGATGGTCAAGGCCGATCCGCAGGATGAACTGGCCGTACGGCTGCGCCTGCTCCAGGAGCTGTCCGGGCTCGGTGTACGGGCCCTCGCGCGGGACACCGGCCTCAGCTCCTCGTCACTGTCGCGCTATCTCAGTGGCCAGACGTTGCCGCCCTGGCCCGCGGTGATCGCGCTCTGCCGCCTCACCAAGCGTGACCCCCGCCCGCTGCGCCCTTTGTGGGAACGGGCCTCGAACCCCCTGCCGGCGCCCCCGAAGACCAGCCGCCAGGTTCAGCCTCCGTCGGCGCCCGCCGGAGCCCCCCGTCCACCCCGCAACGATCTGCCGCGCGACGTGCCCGACTTCACCGGTCGCCAGGCCCAGCTCGCGGCCGTACTCGCCGCGGTGGACAGCAACCGGGTGGTCGCCGTCGACGGCATGGCGGGCGTCGGCAAGACCTGTCTGGCGGTGCACGCCGCGCACCAGCTCACCGCCGCCTACCCGGACGCCCAGCTCTATCTGGACCTCCACGGGTTCACCGAGGGGCGGGAACCGCTCGACCACGACCGGGCACTGCGGACATTGCTCGCCGCCCTCGACGTCCCCTCCGAAAAGATCCCGCAGGAGGGCGGCCTCGAGCCACTGGCCGCCTGCTGGCGATCGGAACTGGCCCACCGGCGGGCCGTCGTGGTCCTCGACAACGCCGCCGACGCCGATCAGGTACGCCCGCTGCTGCCCGGCGCCGGTCCCTCCGTCGCCCTGATCACCAGCCGTAACCGGCTGCTCGGCCTGGACGAGGTGCCCCCGGTATCGCTGGACGTGCTGACCCCGCAGGAGAGCGCGGAGCTGCTGGCCCGCGCCAGCGGCGACCCCGCCGGCCCCGACGGCAGGCTCGCCCGCGACCCGCAGTCCACTGCCGAGGTGCTGCGGCTGTGCGGCCATCTGCCGCTGGCCCTGCGGCTGGCCGCGGCCCGGCTGCGGCACCGGCCGGGCTGGACCGTGGGCATCCTCGTCGAGCGGATGGCGGAGGGCGCGAGCGAGTTCGACACCGCGTTCGCCATGTCCGTCCGGCAGCTGGGCCCGGCCGAGCGTCGCATGTTCCGGTTGCTGGGCCTGATGCTGGGGTCCTCCTTCGACGAGTACGTGGCGGCGGCACTGGCGGACGTGCCGCTGCGCAGGGCCCAGGCGATGCTGGAGGATCTGCTCGACGCGCACCTGGTCCAGCAGCCGGCGGCCGGCCGCTACCGGCTGCACGACCTCGTCCACCAGCACGCCCGCCAGGCCGCCGCGCAGCAGCACTCACCGGCGGAGCTGGAGCAGGCGCTGGGCAGGGTGCTCGACTACTACGTGCACGCGGCGGCCGCCGCCAATGCCGCGATGCCCCTCGGGTCGCCCAGCCGTACGGCTACCGCGGGCCGGCCCCCGGCCGAGCTGCCGCGGTTCACCAACAGGCACGCGGCCCTGTTCTGGTTCGTCACCGAGTACACCAACCTGCTGGCCGCCTTCGACGCGGCGGTCGCCGCCGGAGCCGACACGCACGTGTGCGAGCTGCCGCGCTTCATGCGGGCCTTCTTCGCCCGGCGTTGCGGCACGACGCAGCTCAACGCCCTCTTCGAGCGGTCACTGGCCGCCGCGCAGCGCCTGGGCGACCCGCTGCAGCTGGCCGAGGCGCACAGCGACCTGGGCTTCGCACGCTACAACGCGGGCCGAATGGCGGAGGCCGGCGCCGCGTACGAGGCGGCGGCACCGCTGGTGTCCCAGGCCGGGGACGTCCGGTCCGAGGCCGAGCTGACCATGCGCCGCGGCTACCTCAGATGGGACCAGGGGCATGTCGAGGAGCCGCTCGGTCTGTTCCGGCTGGCGGGCAAGCTCTACGCGGCCGCCGGTTGCCCGGCGGGCACGGCCCACGCGGTCGCGTACGAGGCGTGGGCGATGCTGCAGTTGGGACACCGCGAGCAGGCGGCGCGGCTTGCCCGGGAGGCGATGGACGTCCCGCACGCCGACCCCGCCTGGCCGCCCACGCTGACCGCCCGGATCACCCTCGGCGTGGCCATCGCCCACGAGCAACCCGACGAGGCCGCACAGCACCTGCACCAAGCCCTGGAACTGGCCCGCGAGGACGGCCACAAACACAACGAGGCGTGGTGCCTCAACTGCCTGGGCGTCGCGCTGCGCCAGATGGGCCGCTACGAGGAGGCGCTGGCCAGCCACCGGCAGGCGTTCGCACTCCTGGACGAGCTGTTCGAGGAGCACTGGAAGATTCACTTCCTCAACAGCTACGGCGAGACCTGCCGGCTGGCCGGCCTGCCCGAGCAGGCCCTGCGCCTGCACCGTCAGGCACTCGAGCTGGCCCCGAAGGTGGGCTACCGGCACAAGGAGGCGCTGGCCCACGAGGGGATCGCCGCCGTGCTCGACGAAAGCGACCCGGTCGCCGCCGCCGAGCACCGCGCGGCTGGGCAGGCCATCCTGCAGGAGCTCACACCAGTGGGCTGACGTGACCGTTCGATCCCGCGGATCACTTCTGGTCCGATGTCCTGTCCCGCTACCCGGCCGATCTGATCAACGTGGCGCTGGAGGAGCTGGCCAAGAACAGCTGCGAGTTCCCGGCCTTCTCCACCCTGGACGACCTGGCCGCGCAGCGCCAGCGTAACGAGCGGATGCCAGCGGTGCTGGGCGACCTGCTGAGCGCGGCCAAAGAGGCCGACCTGGCGGCCCGGACCGCGCCGAACCCGTGGACGGCGGTGCGGCGGCGACACGAGACCGGCCGGGCGGTGCTGGAGACGATCAACGTAGTGGTCGAGGACCGCGCGTACTCCCGAGCAGGACAACGGTCGCATGGATCCGAATGGTGCGCCGCCCTCGCGGCTTGGGCGGACGGCAGTGCAAGGAGCGGCTACGTCGGGAGGCCGACCGCGTTGGACGCGTCGGCCTCGAAGTATTCCGTCGTGGCGAAGGGGCCGGTGTGATCCTCGAAGAAGCTCCTGACGCCGTCGATCGACTCATGGACGATGACGTTCACCGCCTTGGTCCCGTCGGCGCTCGCCACCGCCAGCGTCCACTTGGCACCCTTGGGAAGCTGGCCGTACGCCTTCTTCAGGGAATCCCAGAAACCGTCGTTTTCAGAAATCGTGGAAACAGCAATGACGTGCACTGCGGCACTCTCCTCATTGACTCTCGGATGCACTCGGCAATTGATGTGAAGATACTGTGCGGCACCATTCTTGAAGTCGTAGATCGCGACGGTCTGAGGGTCCTCGAGCGGATCGTCCGAAGGCATCAAGAAGTGGGTCTCGCTGATCGGGAGCAGCTCGTAATCGAGCTGGTCCGGTTTATTGAGGAGTTGCGCCTCCATGGGGTTCAGGGTGAATTTGAGGCGGAGCTTCCCGCGTTCGGCCACCACTTCGTAGCGGGTGCCGGGGCGCTCATAGGAGCCTTCGTACCTGGACAGATCGAGGGCCAGGGTCGGGTCGGGCTCCGGCAGGTCGGGGATCGTGACCGCACCGAGGTCGGCCAGGATTTCGTTGAACACCTTCCGGTAGAAGCTGTCGCGCGGCCCGGCGTTCGCCAGCATCGAGACGGCGATGTTCGATTCCGGCAGGATCCGCAGGCGGGCGCTCTGGCTGACTGCACTGCCGTCGTGGGCGTAGACGGTTTGGCCGTGCCAATCGCACACGATGAGGCCGAGTGCCCATTCCGGCCCGAACATGTACGGGTCAGGTATGGGGACCCGTGACTCCGTCATCTCGCGGATGATGCCGGGTGAGACGATTCTGGTCCCGTTCGGCGCCTTTCCTTCGTTAAGGAAGACGTACGCCATCGTGAGCAATTCCCGGGCTGTCGTGTTGACGTTGCCTCCGGGGCCGAAGGAACGCGGCAGGTGACCCAGCGGTGAGAGGATGGGTCCCTCTTCGAGGGATCGGATCAGGTATCCGGTCGCGGCCTGGTTCTGGTCCACGTGCTCACGCCGGCTGCTCGTCGAGGTCAGTCCCAAGGGGTCGAACAGGCGATCCTTCATGATGTCGTCCCACCGCTTGCCGTCGATCACCTCCATGATGCGGGCGAGGATCGCGTAGCCCAGGGCCGCGCTGTAGCCGTGAGTGTGGCCCAAGGGGTGGACCTGGCATGCGCCGGCGATGTTCTCCACCATGCGCTTGTACACGTCGTCCTCCTCGCCCGGATCTCCGTAGTTCTCCTCGATGCCGTTGGTGTGGTTGAGGAGATGGCGGGGTGTGACCTTGGCGCTGACATCGGGGTCAGCGACCCGGAAATCCGGAAGGTAGGTCCGCACCGGCTCGTCCAGGGCGACTTTCCCCTCGTCGACGAGCTGCATGAAGGCGAGGGCGGTCCATGTCTTGGATACGGAGCCGCACTGGTAGATGGTGTCGGTCCTCGTGGGCTCCCGCGTGGAGATGTTCTTGACGCCGACCGCGAAGTCGGTGATCTCCCCGTCGCTGAGGACGCCGATCACGGCACTCGGAATCCGGTACTCCGCGAGCAGCTCGGAGACGCGAGCTCGCATCCGGGTTACATCCAACGCTCTTGCCATAAGGGGTTCCTCGTCCTGTCCGATTCTTTCCAAGTGAGAAAAAGCTACGTTGCATTTCAAGTCTCGTCAACGAAAAATCTCCAATGATGTGCTCAAATTCTGGGCTTTCATGCCGATCGTTGCAACAGCCTTGTTGATAAATGCAATTCATATCGACAGCCGTTGCAATGTACTGTTGGTGAACGCACCCGTGAACCCGAACCGACAGGAGGGCGAGCCGATGCCTGGAGGCAGGCTGACCCACGAGGATCGGCGGCAGATCGCGATCTGGCTGGCCGAAGGGCTGGGATACGCCGAGATCGCCCGGCGGCTGGGCAGACCCACATCCACGATCAGCCGCGAAGTGGCACGCAACAGCGCGCCCAGCGGTTACCTGGCCGACCGCGCCCAGCAGGTCGCCGGGCAGCGCGCCCGCCGCCGCAGACCGGTTCAGGCCACGGAGCCACCGGCCGACGGGCGGCCGACCGAGTCCGTGCGCGGTTTCGTGGAGCAGTTCGCGACGCTGCTGGTCGGGACCGGCCTTCCCCGGATGCCCGCTCGCGTGTTCGTCTGCCTGCTCACCTCCGACTCCGGGAGCCTGACGTCCGCCAAACTCGTACGCCAGCTACAAGTGAGCCCGGCTTCGGTGTCCAAGGCCATCGGCTACCTCGAATCGATCGAAGTGGTCGGACGCAGTCAGGATCCAGGCGGGCGCCGCGAGCGGTACGTGATCGACGACGACGTCTGGCTCCGCGCCTGGAGGGCCGACACTGGGGCGCACGCCGAGGTCGCGGCGGCCGCGCGGCGCGGAACGCACATCTTCGGCTCCGACACTCCCGCCGGGACCCGGCTGCGCGAGATGGGCCGGTTCTTCGCCCGCATCAGCGACCACATGGACGACAGCGGAATCACCCACGCCGCCGTGGCCGACGCGATGACGATGATCGCCGCGCTCGTGCACGCCGCCCGGCCGCTCACCGCGGACGACCTCGCCACGGCACTGGACTGGCCCATTAAGCGGACGGCCGATGCCCTGGACGCGATCAGCCGTCGTCCGATCCTCTCCGACCCCCTCACCGTGGAGCGGCTCGGGCGCGGCACATACACCATCGCCCCGAGGCCGGACCGTCTGAGCTCCGTGCAACGCGACGCACTGATCGTCAGTCCGCGCTCGACCCGAGGGACTCGAAAATGACGAAGCCGGATGGACGTCGCAACCGCGATCCCTCCGGCCACACCGACGACCCCACCACCGAGCACGTCCTGCGCCACACGCTCGCCACCACACTGGTCCGCGGCAAGACCGACCTCGTCCTGGTCGCCGAGATCCTCGGCCACGCCCGCCTGAAAACCACCCGCCGGTACGGCCTGCCCTCCGACAAGGACAAGGAAGACGCCCTCAAACTGATCACGATCGACCGCTGATCGCGGGTTCTACCTGCGAAAACCGCACTCAAGATCGACCCATGGCCGGTTTTCCCCGTATCTCGGCTGGACCCGCTTACGCGGCCGCCGACATGGCGGGTCACCTGCCCTCGCCGGAGCCGGCGAGCAGCTCCGGCCGGAGCCTTTCGGCCTGCTGCCGCAGGTGAGCGAGCATGGACTTGCCCGCCGGGGTGAGCGCGCGGGTCTCGGGCAGCGTGACGCCGACCGAGCGCCGCACGGACGGGAGCGACACCGGCAACTCCACCAGCCGGCTGTCGGTGCTGACGAACAGCGCCGGAAGAGCGGCGACCATATCGGTTTCGAGGAGCAGGGAGCGGATCGTCAGAATGGACGTGCATTCGACCCGGTCGTCGGGCAGTGACAGCCCCTGGCGATGAAACACCTGCTCCAGCTCCTGCCTCAGCGAGGTCTGCTCGAGCGGGAGGATCCACGGATAGCCGAGCAGTTCCGGCAGCGTGCGCACCTGCTCGGCGGGATGGCCGGCGCGGGCCACCAGCAGGACGGGCTCGTTGTAGAGGGGGATCTGGCGCAGGCCCGGCCGATCCTCGATCGGGTTGAGCCGGCCCAGGATCAGGTCGGTCTCCCCGTCGACCAGCCGGGGGACGAGCGAGTCGAAGGTGCCTTCCCGAACGATCACGGTGATGCCCGGGCGGTCGGCCTTGAGCGAGGCGATGGACCGGGGCAGCAGCACGTTGGTGGCGGTCAGCAGGGTGCCGACGGTGACGGTGCCGGCCTCGCCGTCGGCGAGGCCGGCGATCCGGTCGCCGGCCCTGCGTAGTTCCGCCTGCACGGCCCGCGCGTGCTCGATGAAGGCCTCACCGAAGAGGGTGGGAGTGACGCCGCGAGGCCCGCGCGAGAAAAGTTCCACCCCGAGGATCCGCTCCACCTCTCGCAGCCCCCGCGTCGCGGCCGGCTGCGCCAGATGGAGATGCTCGGCGGCACGCAGGACGCTGCCCTGCTCGGCGATGGTCGTCACGAGTACCAGGTGCCTGAGCTTGAGCCGGCCGCTCAGCAGATCCAGAGGGCGAGACATCACAGAAGTAGTATATGAACGGAGATTTATAGCTTATTTCGCTATATCAACCGGGGTGGAGGGGAGATCCCCCAGGCGCTCGGCGTCGTTACGCGGAATCACCAGGGCCGCGACCAGGCTGATGACGGCCACGGCGGTCAGGTACCCGGTGATGGACAGCGAGGTCCCGGTCGCGGCATAAAGTGCCGCCGCGACCAGCGGTGTGATGCCGCCGCCCAGCATCGCGGCCAGCTGGTAGGCGACGGAGGTGCCGGAATACCTGATGGCCACGGGGAAGAAGCTCGCCGTGAGCGTGCCCTGGGGCGCATGGGTCATCGACAGCACGGCGCCCATCACCACCATGAACACCGCGACGAGGACCGGGTCGCCCGTGTCGACGACAGGGAAGATCGCCACGGCTCCCGCCAGCAGGACCACCGAACCCCACACGAAGACCGCCCGCAGGCCCAGCCGGTCGCCGAGGTGCGCCCACAGCGGTGCGGTGATCAGCCACATGGCGGCGCCGCCGATCACGCAGGTCAGCAGGAAGGTGCGCGACAAGCCCGCGGCCACCGCGCCGTAGCTGAGGATGTAGACCATGAAGACGTAGGCGAGCGCGCTGTTGGCGATGATCACTGTGATCGTGTGGAGGACCTGCCGCCAGTGGTCGCGCAGCACCACCGCGATCGGCAGTTTCACCGGCCGGCGGCGCTCGACGAGGTTCTCGTAGTCCGGGCTCTCCTCGATGCGCAGCCGCAGGTACAGCCCGACCGCCACCAGCACGATGCTGAGCAGGAACGGCACCCGCCAGCCCCAGGACATGAAACTCTCCTCGCCGAGCAGCGAGGAGGTGCCGAGAAAGACGAGGTTGGCGCAGAGCATGCCCGCCGGCGTGCCCATCATGGGGAAGGCGCCGAAGAGGGCGCGGCGGCCCTTCGGCGCGTGCTCCATGGTCAGCACCACGGCCCCGCCCAGCTCGCCGCCGAGACCGATGCCCTGGGCGATGCGCATCACGATGAGCAGGACGGCGGCCCACACGCCGATGCTCGAGTGGCTCGGGAGCAGTCCGATCAGCGTGGTTCCGATTCCCATGATCAGCAGGGAGACCACGAGAGTGTTCCGGCGCCCGATGCGGTCGCCGAAATGGCCGAAGACGATGCCGCCGAGCGGGCGGGCGAGGAATCCCACGGCCATGGTGCCGAACGCCGCGATGGAGCCCGCGACCGGATCCATCGCCGGGAAGAACTGCTTGTTGAAGACGAGCGCGGCGGCCGTGCCGTACAGGAAGAAGTCGTACCACTCAATGGTCGTGCCGATGAAGGCGGCCCATGAGACGCGGCGTGCGGCTTGGCGGGTGTCTGTGCTCATCACCTGTACCTTCCGATCGGGGGGTACAGGTGAGGATGCACGCTGATGATATGCCAAGACGAATACCGATCCGTGCCTGAGATATACCGGAATCGACATATGACAGAAAACACATACCAGGGATGCAAGACGGCATTGGACTGTTATCCCTGCGCCTCCGCACAATTACGGCCATGAAACCCGCCCGCTACGAGGAACGGCCGGAGCACCTGCGGCCGACGATCAGATGACGGTGATCGAATGACGGTGATCGACGTCCACGCGCACGTCTTCCCGCGCATCTCCCGTGAGGAGAGCCGGATCCTCGCCGGCGCGGGCGAGCCCTGGTTGCGCGACGGCATGATGATGAGCGGCGATGACGACTACCGCCCGGTCACCCCCGAACTGTGGGACGCCGAGGCCCGCCTTTCGGCGATGGATCGCACCGGGGTGGACGTGCAGGCGATCTCCTCCACGCCGCTGCTGTTCGGCTACTCGGCGGACGCGGAACGCGCAGCCGACTGGTGCGAGATGATCAACGATCGCATCCTCGCCCACTGCGCCCACGACCCCGCCCGCCTGCTGCCTCTGTGCCAGGTCCCGCTGCAGGACCTCGCTCTGGCCACCGCCACGGTCACCAAGGCGAAGGCCGCGGGCCACCGGGGAGTGCACATCGGCAACCACGTCGGTCAGCGCAACCTCGACGACCCGCACATCATCGAGTTCCTGGCTCACTGCGCCCGCGAGGACATGCCGGTGCTGGTGCATCCGTGGGACATGCTCGCCGCCGACCGCATGGCCGGGTACATGCTGCCGTGGCTGGTCGGCATGGCGGCGGAGACCCAGCTGGGCATCCTGTCGCTGATGCTCTCCGGCGCGTTCGAGAAGCTGCCCGCGTCCCTGCGCCTCTGCTTCTGTCACGGAGGGGGCAGCTTCGCCTTCCTCCTCGGCCGCGCGGACAACGCCTGGCACAACCGTGACATCGTCCGGAAGGACTCGCCCAAACCCCCCTCGGCCTACACCGACCGTTTCTACGTCGACTCGGCGGTGTTCGACCCGCGGGCGCTGCGCCTGCTCGTCGAGGTGATGGGCGTCGAGCGGGTCATGCTCGGCACCGACTTCCCCTTCCCGCTGGGTGAGCAGGAACCGGGCGCGGTCGTCCGCGACCACCCGGACCTCGGAGAGGCCGGCCGGGCCGCCGTTCTCGGCGGCAACGCGGCCCGATTCCTGGGGCTGGGCACGTGACCCTCACGCGCACGAGCCTGGGAACGCTGCGCGGCGTCCGCTCAGCTGGGGTCTCCGCGTTCAAAGGAGTGCGATACGCCGCTCCCGCCGGCCGGTTCACCGCCCCCTCCCCCGCTCTCTCATGGCAGGGCGTCGAGGACGCGGTCGCGGCGGGCGCCCCGGCCCCGCAACGGCCGGGGCGGATGAGATGGGTGCCCGGGCTCGAGATCGACCCCGTGACGGGACGGGAGGACTGCCTGTTCCTCAACATCTGGACACCGTCGTGCGAAGGACGGCATCCGGTGCTGGTGTTCCTGCACGGCGGCGCGTTCGTGTTCGGCTCCGGCGCGCAGCAGATGTACGACGGAGCCGCACTCGCCCGCGATCACGGGCTCGTCGTCGTGACCGTGAACTACCGGTTCGGCCTGTTCGGATTCTGGTACGGCGACGCCGTACCGGCCAATATCGCCCTGCGTGATCAGATCGCCGCGCTGGAGTGGGTGCGCGACCACATCACGGCGTTCGGTGGAGATCCCGCCGAAGTGACTCTGGGCGGCCATTCGGCGGGCGGCACCAGCGTCCTTGCCCTGCTCCCCCGTGCACCCGACCTGTTCGCGCGGGCCGTGGCGATGAGCCCGGTGCCGTACGGCTTCGCCACTCACGACGAGGCGAGCGCCTGGACCGCGGCGGCACGCGGCGCGCTCGGCGCGGATCCGTTCGAGGCCCCGCTCACAGATCTGCTGGCCGCCGAGGACGCGGCGGTCCGGTCCACGCCATCGGTGGGCGGGCTGCTGCCGGTCGCCCCCGTCGTCGACGGTGACCTGCTGGCCGCCCATCCCCTGGACGCGATCCGCTCGGGAGCCGTCACACCGGTACCGCTCCTGGTGACGACGACGGCCGAGGAGACGCGGTTGTTCGCCGCGATCGGTGCGGGAGACCTCGACACGTCAGAGATCTTCCAGCGCCCGGCGAAGGAGATCGTCCGGACCCACCGCGGTCCCGCACGACACCTGGTCTGCTCCCATCGCTCGCCCATGAGCCACGGTGGGATCGCGCTCGGCGCCTGCCATCTCGTGGATGTGCCCCTCTACTTCGGCAACCACGGCGGCCGCCTGACCGGTTCGGGACCCGAGGTCGCGGCGTTGGCGGGCTCGATGACCGAGGAGTTCGCCCGGTTCTGCCGCGGTGGGGAGACGGCGGAACGAGCAGGACCGGGATCGCGATCGTCGGCTCGGGAAACCTCGGCGCGGGCTTGACGGTCGAAGCGATCGGGTCGTCGCAGCGCGCCGGTCACCGGTGAGACCCGGCGTACCCCTCCGCGGGTGGAGGACGGGATCGTAGTAGATTGGCCGATTGTGCCGCTTGGGCGTTCGACCCCGCCATCAGCGGTGCGGAAGAAAAGTCGAAGAAGCTCGTCGCCGGATGTCGATGCCGTGCCTCCCGCCCCGACCAATGGGTGACGACGCGCCGACGGGGCACGTGGAACCGGGAGGACACCCGAGATGAAGTACGTAGCGATGATCTACGGCAACCAGGCCAAGTGGGACTCCTTCCCGGCCGAGGCGTGGCCCGAGGCCATCGCCAAGCAGGAGGCGTTCAACAGGAAGTACCGCGAGAGCGGAGAGCTTCTGGGCGCCTACGGCCTGGCGGACGCGGCCAGCGCCCAGCTCGTGCGCCGCAAGGACGGCGCTCCGGCGGTCACCGACGGCCCCTACCTGGAGACCAAGGAATACCTCGCCAGCTTCTACCTGCTCGACTGCGAGAGCGAGGAACGCGCGCAGCAGATCGCGGCGGACATGCCCTTCGCCGACGTGGAGCCGGTCGAGCTGTGGCCGGTTCTGCACGAGTCCGTGGCGGACGTGTGAGCGTGGACCGCGAAGTCGAGGACCTGCTGCGCGAACTGGCGCCGCAGGTCCTCGGCACCCTGGTCCGCCGGTACGGCGTCTTCGACGCGTGTGAGGACGCCGTTCAGGAGGCACTGCTCGCCGCCGCGCTGCAGTGGCCGGCCGAGGGACTGCCGGACAACCCGAGGGGCTGGCTGGTCACCGTCGCCTCCCGCAAGCTGGTGGATCAGGTGCGCAGCGAGCAGGCACGCCGGCGTCGCGAGGACCGTATCGCCCTGGCCACTCCGCAGGCGGCACTGCTCAGCCATGCCGCCGACGTCGAACCGGGCACGGATCGCGACGACTCCCTCGCGCTGCTGTTCCTGTGCTGCCATCCCGCGCTCTCCGAACCCAGCCGGATCGCGCTGACGTTGCGCGCGGTCGGCGGACTGACCACCGCCCAGATCGCCGCGGCCTTCCTGGTTCCGGAGGCGACCATGGCCCAGCGCATCAGCCGGGCCAAGCAGGCCGTCAAGGCCTCCGGCGCGCCGCTGCGCATGCCGGAGGCGGCCGATCACGCCAAGCGACTGGGCGCGGTACTGCACGTGCTGTACCTGATCTTCAACGAGGGGTACACCACCACCGACGGCGCCGACCTGACCGCGCCGACGCTGTCGGGTGAGGCGATCCGGCTCACCCGTCTGCTGCACCGGCTGTTGCCGGACGACGGCGAGGTGGCGGGGCTGCTGGCGTTGATGCTGCTCACCGACGCGCGCCGACCCGCACGCACCGGGGACGAGGGCAGCCTGGTGCCGCTGGCCGAGCAGGACCGCGGCCGGTGGGAGCGCCGGCTCATCATCGAGGGAATCGACCTGATCAGCCGGACCCTGCCCCGGGGAGAGGTCGGCCCCTACCAACTGCAGGCGGCCATCGCCGCGATCCACGACGAGGCCGAGCACGTCGACGCCACGGACTGGCCGCAGATCCTCGCGCTGTACGAGCTGCTGGAACTGCTCGCGCCGAACCCGATGGTCACCCTCAACCGGGCGGTCGCCGTCGCCATGGTGCACGGTCCCGCAGCCGGACTCGACCTGGTCTCGACGCTGGAATCCGACAGGCGCATGGCGCGCCACCACCGTCTGCTCGCCACCCGAGCCCATCTTCTGGAGATGCTCGGGGAGCTCGACGCCGCGGCGGACGCCTACCGCGAGGCCGCTCGCCGCACCGCCAGCGCACCGGAGCGGCGCCACCTCACCTCCCGAGGAGCGCGACTCGCCTCCAGGCGGAACTGAACAGCGACCACTCACGGGAGCAGACCGCGTACGCCGGAAGGGGCAGCGGGGCGCGCTGGTGCTGCGGTATCACCGGGCGGCTTGAAAACGGCTTTCGGTTGGTGAGCACCTTGAACTGGACGGCCATCAGCCCGTCCAGGACGGTCAGGGTCAGATACGGAATGTCCCTCAGCGCGATCCACCGTGGCCCGTTGCCCGCCGGTACCGGCGGGGTGGGCGCGAGGAAGGCGGTGATCGCCGCCGCGCCGAGGATGAGCGCCGTGTAGGCGGGACGGGTGCCGACCTGGATCGCCCATCCCGCCGGAAGAGTTCCGAGAGAGATGCCGAGGTTGCTCACCGAGCGCAGGTAGCCGCGGAATTCCTGCGGGCGGTCCGGGCTGTGGTGGGCGATCAGCGGCCCCCGCGCGGCCAGGCCCGTGGTGGAGGCGCACGCGCTCGCACACGCCGCGACGAGGAACCCCCAGAACTCGGTGGTCATGGCGAACGCGGCCGTCGCCAGTGCCCCGCACAGCAGGGCGGCGAGATAGAGGCCGCGTCCCCCGATCCGATCCGCCAGGTGGCCGCTGGGTGGACCGGCCGCCAGCGATAGCAGCCCCGCGATGCTGAGGGCGACGCCGACCTGCCCGGCGGGCAGGTGGACGACCTGCGTGAAATACAGCACCCCGGCGGTCAGGTAGGCGCCTCTGCCGACGGCGTTGACGAACGTGGCTGCGGCGAGGACGCGCTGGGGCCCGGTTCGCGGAATCCAGGAGCTCGGCCTCATACGCGAGGTCGGTGCCCGAGGAGGTGGCGCGCGACGCCATCGAAAGGGCCGCGGGCGCGCGACATCCGCCAGTTGTCGGGGTGCCGGCTCTTCCATCGCAAACGGCGGAGTCTCGCCAGGTGGGGACGGTGGTACGCCTGCCGGTGCACGGCGCCGATCCGATCGACTCCGACGGGCAGGGCGGATCCGGTGGCGAGTAAGTCGACATGCGAACATTATTGCATCTAGTTTGCAACTGCGAAAAATATGCAACAAAATCCGTGATCGACCCGTTGCGCGATGGCATAAGCCCGTTCCTCGACGTCTCCACAGTTCAGCGAGTTAGAGCTACAGTCGAGCCGCACAGTGCGCGCATGCTGGGGCAAGGGCCGTTTCGGCGGTGCCCGACCTGAGCGCGGTGGTGTACTCGACCATCTGGTCGTGCCGCCGGGTGATCTCGTCCTGGCGGGGCGGGAAACGGATCGTCTCCCGCCCCGGGGGGAAACCGTACGGACTCCTCAGAAGACCGGGATCAGGTCAGGACCGACGATGTGTCCCTGGTGGGGCTCGGGGCTGTTCTGGTCGTGCCGGAAGTGCCCGGCGTACCAGACGACGACGTTGACGCCGCTGACGCTCTCTCCGTTGACGAAACGGTTCAGCATCGCCCGATTGTCAGTGCCGGGGTTACCGTCGTACAGCTCGGCCGGGTGGTGGCGCAGGAACCACAGGTCGCCGATGCCGTAGGGGTCGGCGGTGTTGTCGTGCTCGCCGGGATGGATCTGGTAGCCCCGGCCGCTGGTCTTGTCGGTTACCCGCCAGAAGCGGGCAGGGTGACGCCGCTTGCGCATGACCTCCTGCACGATGGGCACCGGCTCGGGGATGGTCGAGCCGGTGTCGTCGAACTGCTCGATGACGTCGTTGGCCGCGCCTTCGACGTCGAAGTCGAAACGCCAGTAGACGTGGTGGCGGTGTCGCATGCAGGTGCGCGGGTTGCGCACCCCGGCGAAGCCGAAGCGCGGCTTGATCGTGCCGTCGTCGGTCAGGCGCCACTCCGATACGTAGCGGTACCAGCCGGCGGCCAGCTCGCTGACGATCCGCAGTTCGCCGTCGGCGTAGTGGAAGGCCACCCCCTGGAAGTCGCCCGCGTCGTTGTCGGGCCGTTCCAGGATGGTCCTGGGGGGACCGGTGCAGATCCGCCAGCCCCAGCCCACCGGGTCGGTGCCGGTGGCCGAGAAGCGGGTCTCCTGGTTCTGCCAGTCGCGGAAGGTGACGCCGTCCTCCTCGTACTGGACGTTGAGAATCGGCACATGTGCCTGGCGCAGCACGATCCTGCCGCGGTAGCGCACCTGTCGCAGCTCCACTCCCGAGCCGTCACCCGGGTTGCCGGGCGCCGACGCGCGGGGCCGTACGACGATCATGTTCCACAACTCGGTGTCGCCGTCGAGCACGCGCAGCCGCACCTGGTCCGGGCCGCCCCGGTCGCGCAGGCTCTCCACCCCCTCGGGCAGGTGCGCCTCGCAGTCGCCCGGGTGCATCGCGACGGAGACACCGGACGGTGACCAGTCCACGCTGCCCGCGGCCACGTCGACGGCGACGATCCGATGCCTGACCTGGCCGGAAGGGTCGTAGACGCCGAGGGTGGGACGGCGGGTGGTGGTGCCGTCGGGGTTCTCCAGATCGGCCAGCGGCGGCATCGGCTGGTAGATCAGCACATCGTCCCTGGCGGGGAAGCGCTCGTCGGCCCGCAGAACCGCCGCCGCCTCACGAAGCTCCTGCGCCCGCGGGGTGGGGCGGTAGGAGCTGGGCAGGACCCGCGCCTCCTCGGGCCGGTCCAGGGTGCCACGCAGCTCGACCCCCCGGTTGGAGAGCGGGTCGAAGACGTTCGCCCGGAACTGCGCCTGCCCGTCCGGGTCGTGCCCGAGTGCCGTCGCGGCCCCCAGGATCAGCCCCTGGGCGTCGGCGACCTCCAGGTGCGTGAGCACGGCGGGGTGTGCCCCCGCCACCTCCCGCACTCGTTCGGCCGAGAGTCCCGGCCGCTCTACCGCCTCGATGATCACACGTACGGTCATGTGTCTCCCCGTCACAGCTCCGCTGTCCGACGCCGCCCCCGACGTCTTTCCGGCGCACCTTTGTCCTACCGCCCTGTTTCGACGCCGGGAAGAGCCGGAATGTTCGAGCTTGGCTGCGGTAGGGCGAGGTGGCCTTCGCGATGACGCGGCCTGCGCGGCGGTACGGCGATGACGTGACCCGACGCGTATCAGGGAAACCGGCCAGGTTACCTATTCATGGCAGATGCCCCGCCCTCCAGCTTTCCGTAACGTCATGATCGGCGGCGGGATCCCGAACACCCGCGGCTTCCGGCAGCGTTTCGGCGCCGCCGGACGACATCGGCCAACCATTCCGTACGGCTCCCACCAGCGGCCGGAAACACCTGTGAAGGACGACATGACCACCCGTGCCACCGTTGAAGAACTCCTCCGCCGGATCGGCGAAGGCGATCCCGACAAGATCGCCGAACTGTACGCGGAGCAGGTCGACTGGTAGGTCGACTGGCCGGTCGTCCCCTTCGAGGGGGTGCCCTGGATTCGCCCCCGGTCGACCCGTGCCGACGTCGTGGACCACCACCGCACGCTGTCGGCGCACTGCGTGCCCGGACAGGGGTCGGCGTCGGTGACGGCCATCGTCGCCGAGGGGGCGGACGCCGTGGTGATGGGAGAGACCTCGCAGACGGTGAAGTCCACCGGCAAGAGGTTCGCCATATGGTTCGCGCTACACCTCACCGTGGAGGACGGCTTGATCACCCGGCCCTGGTCCGCAAGCCATCCGGCGCGGCCGCGGCGATCGAACAGGCCAAGCAGGAGCTCCACCAGGCGCTGGCGGATCTGGAGGCGACGCTGGCCGACAGCTCGCCCGGCGATGTCGGGGCGGTGCGGCTGGATGAGGAGGGCCGCCTGGTCATCCCGCCGCTGTCAGCCGAAGATGTTCCGGCCGAGGCCAAGGAGCTGCGCGGCGAGCTGGCGAACATGCTGCCATTCGTGCCGATCTCGGCTCTGCTGATCGAGTTGGACGGCCGCACCGGCTTCCTGGACGCCTTCACCCCCGCCGGTGGGCACAAGACCAGCCGCTCCACCGACCTCAAACGCAACCTCCTGGCAGTGCTGCTGGCGGGCGGCACGAACCTCGGGCTCACCCGGATGGCCGAGGCCTGCGGCGTCTCCTACGACGTCCTGGCTTGGATCCAGGAGTGGTACTTGCGCGAGGACACCCTCCGGGAGGCCAACAACCGGATCGTCAACCACCACCACGGACTGGACCTGTCGCAGGTGTTCGGCGGCGGCACCATGTCCTCCTCCGATGGTCAGCGCATCCGCGACCTGGGGAAGATCACCCTGGTGCGGGACGACACCCCGACCGCCACCTGCGCCCGTTACCCGCGCGCCGGTCCGCTGCTGGGCGCGCGGTGGAACGAGGACCTGGTCGCCGGCTGCTGGGACGACCTGCTGCGCGTGGCTGGCTCCCTGAAGTACGGGCAGACCACCGCCTCCCTGATCGTCGGGAAATGGTCGGCCGCCTCCCGCCAGAACATTCCGGCTGCGGCGTTGAAGGAGTGGGGGACGCTGCGCCGCACCATCCACGCCGTCCGCTACCTGTCCGATCCGGTCTACCGTCGCAAGATCTCCCGCCAGCTCAACAAGGGCGAGAGCCTCCACGCTCTACGCCGCGACCTGCACTACGCCCAGCAGGGGACCATCACCCGCCGCCCCCATCACCAAGACCAGACCGAACAGGCATGGTGCCTCACCCTGCTCACCAATGCCGTCGTCGCCTGGACTACCGAGTACTACTCCCGCGCCGTCCTCGAACTCCGCGCCCAAGGCCGCGACGTCCCCGACGAACTCCTCTCGCACGTGTCGCCTGCTGGATTCAGGTAACCGTGAAGCCGCGAGCCACTGCGGCCAAGCGGCGACCACCCCGGACAGTCGAAGCCCCGAACCGGGTGACCGGGAAGCGACACCGGGGCCCAGCTATGCTCCCTCGACTGTCGCCCACAGCGGGATGGTGCTGCGCTGGTTCTACGACCTGCACCGCAATGCCGGATCAGGGCCGCTGCTCAACCCGTTCCCGCTGGACCAGCGGACAGACCGCCCCCTGCCCATGGCTCCGCGCTCGATCCCGGAGATGTGGTCAACACGCTGTTCGCGGCGCTTCCGTCGAACCGCGATCGAGCATTGATCGCGTTCAGGGGACGCCGAAGACGCCCTTCAGGACACCATGCTGGCCGCCTGGTAAGGGCTGGCCGGGTTTCCAGGGCCGCGCCTCGATCCGCACCTGGCTCTACCGGATCGCCACCAACCGGTGCCTCAGCACGCTTCGCTCAGCCGGCCGACGTCCCGCCAAGGAGTGGGACAGCTCCAGGCTCGAGCTGCCCGAGCCGACCCGACTCGGCGAAGCCGTCTAGCTCGAGTCCTTCCCAGACGCCCTCCTCAAGGGGTCATCGATGTGCCGCTCGGCCCTGAGGCCTGCTACGAGCAGTTCGAATCCATCTCCCTGGTGACCGACGATTCCTTCAGCTCCATGCCGCCACTCTCTCTCGAATACCACGGCCGCGACGCCGTGGCCGCCCTGTGCGCCTGCATCTTCCGTGCCGGCCCGGGCTTCGACCTCGTCCCCACCCGAGCCGACGGACAGCCGGCGTTCGGCGCCTATCTGCGCATGTCCACCGGCATCCGCCGCGGGACGGGCCTGCTCCTGCTCACCTCAGAGGTGACCACATCTGCGGCATCACCCGCCTCAACAGCTACGTCCGGCACATCGTGGCTTGGTTGGAACACGCCAGCGATCGCGATACCTGACCTCGCCCACCACTGTCGGCAGGTTTCTCTACCCCAGGCACTCCGGGCCCGCGGCGATGCCGCGGGCCCGGAGCACCCTAGTCGCCGCTGATCAGGCCGGCTGGTAGGTCAGGTCGAGCACGCCGGTGTCGAAGGTGACCGATCGGGTGAGGACGAGCGGCACCTGGGTGGGGCCGTCCGGGAACAGGCGGCGGCCGGTGCCCACCACGATGGGGTGGACCAGCAGCCGCATCTCGTCGACGAGTCCTGCCCGCAGCAGCGTCTGGGTCAGGGTGATGCTGCCGGTGACGGTGATGTTCTTGCCGGGCTGCTCCTTCAGCTCCTTCACCGCGGTGACGACATCGCCGTCGATCACGGCCGAATTCTGCCAACCGGCCTCCTTGAGGGTGGTGGAGGCCACCAGCTTGCGGATGCCGTTGAGCTGATCGGCCATCTCGTCGTTCTGCTCCGGCCAGACGGCGGCGAAGGACTCGTACGTCACCCGGCCCAGCAGCAGGGTGTCAGCCTCGGCCATCATCTCGCCGTACGCGGCGCCCATCTCGTCGTTGAAGTAGGGGAAGTTCCACTCCTCGGGCGCCTCCACGACGCCGTTGAGCGAGATGAACTGCCCAACCGTAAGTTTGCGGCTCATGTGTGTCTCCTTGAGAGGTTTCTTCTGGTGATGCCGCGCCGGCTGGGAGCCCGCGCGGCGCCCTGCCGTGGGAGGTGCTTGGCACGTTCCCATCGCAGGGACGTCTGGTAGGCGGTGCCGCGGTTAGCTAGCTTCCGCTGGACGTACCGGCGACCAGCGGCAGCGACACCGAGGTGCCGGCCAGGTCGACGGTGACCTTGGTCCCGGTGCCGGTTTCGGCGTTGCCGAGGTCGGCGTTGGTGCCGGTCAGCACCAGGCCCAGCCGGTGTCCGGCCTTGAACTCGTAGTCCTGCGGCAGCATCGACCAGGTGAGCTGGTACGGCCTGCCCGGCCGCAGCGGCGTCTGGCGGCTCAGTGACGTGCGGTTCTGCGCGTCCATGATTCCGCGGGTGACCACGTGAAAGCCGGAGGTCATCGTGTTGTCGACGGCCTTGCGGTAGCAGCCGTCGTCGTCGGCCGTGCCCTGGCCGATGCAGTCCTTGGCGTCGAGGAACTTGAAGCCGTACGCGCGGTCCGGATTCGCGCCGATCTCGCTGTAGTTGATGCGGGTGTCGGTGCCGTAGTCGACGAGCAGGACGCCCAGGTTGGCGGTCGGCTTGTCCAGCTTGAGGCGCAGGCTCACCGACGGGGTACCCGACAGCCGTGTCGCGCTCTTCAGCGGCGCCGTCAGGAAGGCCAGCCGGTCGGAGTTGACGGTGCCCGGGTTGTCGGCCACGGCGTTCTCGCTCTGGGCGGTGTCGAGGTAGCCGCCGGTCCCGGTCGAGGGCGTGCGGCCCAGCGAGCCGTCCTGCCGCGGCCGCAGGGTCGTCGTCCGCGTGCGTGCCGGCCAGTCGGCCTGGGTGATCCAGCGGTCCGGGCCGAGCTGCACGTCGGCGCGCGGCCGGCGCATGATGTCGTTGTCCACGCCCATCAGTTCGTGGTCGAACCACTGGTGCAGGGTGTTGACCCATACCTCGCGGCGGGCCCAGAACGGGTCGAGGTGCCCGTACTGGGTCACCCACGCCTTGCGCTGCACCCCGCGGGGCAGCTTGGCCCACCACTCGGAGAACTGGTTGCCCATCACGTTGCGGTCCTGCATCCCCATCACCGAGAAGACGCTGGCGTGGACGTTACGCACGTTCGAGATCGGTCCGGTCCGGTAGTCGAGGTCGTGCCAGTAGGCGTTGTAGTTGCCGGTGGCGTCGTCGGAGCCCTCGGTCATGCGCTGGTGCGCCGCCGCGCATTTGGCGTCCGGGTCCTCATCGATCCACTTGGCCATGTACTCCTGGCCGCCCGTGAAGTCGGTCAGGGTGCCGTTGGCGCGCCACATGTCGTACCAGCTGCTGGGGCCCGCGAGCGGCACGATCGTCTCCAGCCCTTGCACCCCGGTGCCGGCCACGCCGATGGCCAGCCCTCCCTCATAGGAGTGGCCGATCATCCCGGTACGGCCGGTGCTCCAGGTGGCCTTGACCGGGGCGCCGTTGTCGTCGTAGGCGTTCGCCCGGCCGTTCAGCCAGTCGATGACCGCCTTGCCTCCCAGCACATCGGAGGGGCCGCCGGTGGTCGGGCAGCCGTCGGACAACCTCGTGCCGATCATGTCGACGGACACGTACGCGTACCCGCGCGGCACGAAGTAGTTGTCGTAGAACAGCGGGAACTTCGTCAGGTTCCCCTGCGCGTCGTACGTCTTGTGCTCCACCTCGAAGCCGGCGCCGGGCTGGTCGAAATACGGGCTCTGATGCATGATCACCGGGACCTTGAGCCCGGAGTCGCTCTCCTTCGGCCGGATGATGTCCACCCGGACCAGGTCCTTCTTGCCGTCGCCGTCGCTGTCGACCGGCGACTGCACCCGGACGTGCTCGCGGACGGCGTCGGCATAGGAGAAGACGGGCTGGGTGACCCCGCCGGAGACGTCGATCTTCGGCTCCGCCGTCGCGGAGGCGGCGGGAGTAGCGGTGAGCAGGAGCGGGGTCGCGAGTGCGGCTACGGCGAGGAGCCCTAGCCGTCGTGATCTGGACAACTTCGTTCCTTTTATGTCGTTGTGGGAGATCGTTGCCGTCAGGCGGCGTCGAGGGCTGCGGTGATCTTGCGGGTCATCTCGGCCAGAGCGGGGCTGGACGGGCCCTGGTGGGTCCGGGCGGCTGCATCGATGGCGAGGATGACAGCGGCGCGGAAGTTGTCGGCCTCTTCCGGGGCCTGGTGCTTGAGCAGGCTCATGGCCGCGGTCAGGGCGGGCAGTGTCTGGTCGGCGAGTGCGGCCGCTGACTTGGCGTCCAGCTTGATGTCCTTGGTCTTGTCGGCCAGGACGTGCCCGATCGGGCCGGTGGCCGAGGCCAGGGTGATGGAGCCGGTGGTGGCGATCTTGGTGGGGGAACCGGCGGCGCCGGCGGCGGCCATCAATGAGACGGCGCCGTAGGCGGCGGTCCGCAGGGTGGCCTTGTCCTGGTCGGTCAGGGTGATGGACATGGTTATGTGCTCCCTGGGGATCTGTTGTCGCAATGCGGTGTTGCTTGTGCTCAGAGCATCGCCAGCCGCTCTGATACGGGGTCGTCGCCGGGCTGACGCGGCGCCTAGGCGTTGACGAGAGTCAATGGCTCGCCGGCGGCGTGCGCGCCCGCCTTGCGACCGCGGCCGCGTAGCAGGAGCAGAGCCAGTACGGCGGCGCCGAGCACACCCGCCATGGCGCCGGTGAAGGCGGTGGACATGGCCGCGTCGTAGGCCTGGCGGGCGGCGGCGGCCAGGGACGGGTCGGTGACGGCTGCGGCGACCGAGCGGCGGGCCTCAGGCGATGCGGTGGTCGGCATGGCGGAGGTGTAGCTGCTGGTGGCCAGGCTGCCCAGGATGGCCACACCGAGCGCGGCGCCGGCCTGCTGGATGGTGTCGTTCAGCGCCGAGCCGACCCCGGCTTGTTCGGTGGGGACGGCGCTCATCAGCGCGGCGATCGCCGAGGGCCCGGCCAGACCACTACCGGCGCCCAGCACAACCTGGGCGATGGCCAGCATCGTGAAGCTGCCGGAGGTGGAGAAGGCGAGTACGGCGAAGCCGGCGGCCATCACGATCATGCCGAGGACCGCGGTGGTGCGGTTGCCGAGCTTGGCGCCCAGCCCGGCGCCGATGCCGTTGAAGACGATCGAGGCGATGAACATGGGGATGAAGGCGAGCCCGGCCTGGGTGGGGGTGTAGCCGAGGACGAACTGCATGTACTGGGTCAGCACCAGCAGCATGCCGCCGCTGCCGATCTGGACCAGGGTCAGCGAGAGGCTGCCACCGGCGAAGTCGCGGTCGCGGAAGAGGCGGAGCGGAACCATCGGGTGCTCGGTGCGCAATTCCCACCAGACGAAGGCAGCCAGGGCGACGACGGCGACGATCAGCGGGGTCCAGGCGATGCCGTGCGCGAGCTCGTTGATCGTCCACACCAGCGCAGCCATGCCGATCATGGACAGGACGGCGCCGACCGGGTCGGGCCTGCTCGCGGTGCCCTTGGACTCGGGCATGAGCGTCAGGGCGGCCACGATGGCCAGGGCGGCGATCGGGACGTTGATCCAGAAGACCGCTTCCCAGCCGAAGGAGGCGATCAGCGCGCCACCGGCGACGGGGCCGCCGATCAGGCCGAGCACGGCGAAGGCGGCTCCGGCGGCCATCGCCTTGCGTCGTTCCGCCTCGTCGGGGAAGACGACCATCAGGATCGACAGGGTGTTGGGCATGATCATCGCGCCGCTGACGCCCATCGCGAAGCGAGCGGCGATCAACTGGCCGGGGTCGGTGGCGAAGGTGGCCAGCGCCGAGGCGGCGCCGAACAGCGCCAGGCCGATGACCATGAGCCTGCGCCTGCCGTACCGGTCGGACAGGGATCCGGCGGTGAGCACCAGGCCCGCGAAGACCAGCATGTAGGACTCCAGGATCCACTGGATGTCCTGCGCGGTCGTGCCCAGATCGGCGGCCAGCGAGGGGACGGCGACCGTGAGCGCCATATTGTCGATGACCAGCACCATCGTGCTCAGGCACAGCACGATCAGGATCAGCCATCGGCGGGGATTGCGGGCTCCCATCGGTTTTCCTTTCAGCGCGCACGGTGTATGCACCGGGTGTTCTTGAAAAAGAGGGGTTCAGTGATGCGTGGCCCGGACGACCGTTGGGTCACCCGTGGGACGGCCGAGGCGGTCGCCGATGACGTGCAGCACCCGCTCGAGCCCACTCCACAGCCGCGGTTCCATGTCTCCGGGCGTGGGGAATCGATCGTGGCCGGGCAGCACGGTGTGCACGCGGTGCGAGACCCTGGTGATGCCGTCCGCGGCCGGTGCCACCGTGTGCACGCCGCCGTACCAGCTCTGGACGGCGATGGCTCGAAGATCTGGATCAACCGCGATGTCCATGTGACCGTCCGTCCCGGCGACCACGGCCAGGTAGGAGCCCGTGAGGTCACCGGCGAGCACGCTCATCGCCCCGCGTCGTGCGGCGGACATGCCCGCCAGGACGAGCAGGTTGTCGTCTCCCACCCGGCCGGGCCGGACGCTCAGCAGCAGGTCGGTGACCGCGTCGGCAGGCGCGTTGACCGTGCCGGCCACCTCCCATCGGATGGGAAGCGCGGTCAGCGCGGAGAGCAGGGATTTCATCGGTGTCGCCTTCCGGAGGGGTGTGGATGCCGGTCACGTTGTCGAGACTGGCACTCACACCGTCACCCCCGGGTGGGCGACGGCCTCCCGATGGGACAGAAGTTCCTCGCGCAACCCGCTGACCTGCGGCTATGCGACGGCTTTCCGCTGTCCCAGATGCGTCCCAGGCGGGACATCGCCCCTTACCCGTCCGCCGGATCCGCTCCCGGTTCGAGATCCATGGCGGTGAGCACGCGGCGGGCCTGGGCCTCCAGATGCCGAAGCCCGAGAGCCGTGGTCAGGTCGAAGGCGTGGCGCAGATGGCGCGCGGCCTCACCGCGATCCCCGGCCGCCAGACAGGTCTCGCCGTACGGGAGGAGAATCGGGGCGGCGCGCAGCCGTTCACCGGTCTCGTCGATGATCCGCAGGGCTTGCGCGTGATGATCCAGTGCCTCCACGACCCGGCCCAGCGCGCGGGCGGCCGTCGCGACGTCGGTCAGGCTCAGCGCCTCCGCGATCCGGTGACCCGTCGCCCTGGTGGAGGCAAGGGCCGTACGGAAGAGCTCCATGGCGGCCGCGGCGTCACCCACGCCGAGGGCCGCCGCGCCGAGCACGCGCAACCCCATCGTCTCCAGATGCAGGTCGCCGATGTCACGAGCGATCCTGACCGCCTTGGTGGCGGCCTCGCGCGCTGCGGCGAACCGGCCGAGTTCCGCCAGTGCGTGACCGATCCGCGCGTGCGTCACCACATGGCTCTGCGTGGAGGTTCCTGCTGGTAGAAGATCGGCGGCCTGCCGTAGAAGGTCGATGGCATCCTGGAAGGATCCGTCGTCCATCTGCCGTTCGGCGAGCCGCTGCAGCGCCATCACCTCCCCGACGTCGTCTCCGGCCTGCGCCATGAGCACCCGAGACACCCGGTAGTCTGCGCTCGCCTCGACGGCGCGGCCCGAGAACTGCCGGGCGATGCCGCGCCGGTAGGTCAGCCAGGCCGCCGCCCGCCGGTCGCCCAGGCGTTCGGCGGCGGGGATCGCGGCGTCCAGCACGCGGCCCCATCGCTCCATGCCGCCGCGTCTGCTGAAGTAGACGCCCATGACCTGAGCCAGCCCGGCCGTCGCCGTGTCGAGGCCGAGCTCCACCGCCAGCTCGAACGCCATGGCGATGTCGGGCACCTCCGCATCCAGCCAGGCCAGAGCCTCGTCGTGACCGACCAAGACCGGAAGAGCCGTAGGCGGATGCGACACCGTGATCGGCGACCCGGCCGTCTCCTGGGACATCGCGGCGTCCGCGGCGAGCAGGCCGCTCAGGTAGTAGTCGAGCAGCCGCGCGATCGCCGGACCCCGGTCCGGCGATGCCTCGGCCACAGCCACCTGCCGCAGCAGGTCGTGCATCCGATAGCGGCCGGCCGTGTACTCCTGCAGCAGGTGCACGTCCACCAGATCCTCCAGCAGGGACCGCGCGTTGCCCAGCGGGATGTCGGCCAGCGCCGCCGCGGCCCAGGCGTCCACACCCTCGCCCGGCACCAGTCCCAGCAGTTGGAACATGCGCCGCTGCGCGGCGTCGAGCTGCCTGAGGGACATCGCGAGGACGTTCGAGACGTCCAGTTCCCCGCTGCACAGGCGCTCGGCGAGAGCGGCGACCGTCCAAGCGGGCCGGTGCCGCAGCCGGGCCGCCGCGACCTGGATGGCCAGCGGCAGGTAGCCGCACAACCGGAGCACCTCCGCCGCCGCCTCGGAGTCACCCGGCGATCTCGCACCGCCCGAGGCGGTCACGAACAGCTCGGCCGCGTCCGCTGCCGGTAGAACGTCGAGCGAGATCGGAAGGACGGTGTCCAACTCCACCATCCGCCGGCGGCTCGTCACCACGGCCAGGCTCGTCCCCGCGCCAGGAAGGAGCGGCCGGACCTGGTCCGCGTCTGTGGCGTTGTCGAGGACGATCACGGCCCGGCGTCGCGCCAGCTCCGATCTCCACAGCGCGGCCCGTTCCGCCATGGTCGTGGGGATGCGAGCCGGAGCCACGCCGAGCGCGGACAGCAGCACCCGCAGCGCCTCGGCAGGCTCGACCGGCTCACGACCGGGGGTGAATCCGTGCAGGTCGACGTAATGCTGTCCATCGGGAAAGTCGGCGGCCAGCCGATGGGCGGCACGCACGGCCAGAGCGGTCTTGCCCACACCCGCCATGCCGTCGATCGCCACCATCCGATGCGTGCGGGCGGCCTCCAGAAGCGCCGCCAGCTCGTCCGTCCGGCCGGTGAAATCACTGACGTCGTACGGCAGGTCGTTGCGTCCCGCCAGGACCGCCGGAACCGCCGGGGGCGGGGCGGACTCCCGAGACTTCGCGGGCGCGCGCTTGGCACGTTCCCACAACGGCCGCAGCGGCCGGGGGTCACGGCCCGCCACCTGGCACAGCCCGACCACCACCGGCCACGGCGGTACCGACTGTCCCGACAGATACCGGGACAGCGAAGAGCTGCTCACATGGATGGCACGTTCGAGCTCGCGCAGACTACGCCCGGACGCCTCCCGCACCTGCCGCAGATGCTCCGCCAGCTCGTCGCTCACCAGTTCCGACTCTCTTCAGAAGTGCACTTCGAACGACAAAGCTACACATAGCGGAATATCGGGTCCAATTCCGCAACGCCCGCCCAGTGGCGGTTGCGCCGCCGAGAGAGCAAGGAGGCCCGCGCATGAAGGCGATCATCATCGGCTGCGTGCGGGTCGGCGCAGCGCTGGCCGACCGGCTGAGCGTCGACGGGCACGACATCAGCGTCGTGGACCGCAACCCGAAAGCGCGCCGGCTCCTGCCCCGTTCCTACTTGGGGGGCAGACCAAGTACGCCGGAAAGACATCCCAGGAGTTTTGATGTCAAGCAGCAAGTTCCGCTTGATGTGACCAGGCGGTCACCTCGTCGTAGAGGGTGCCGGTCTTGAGACAGCCGTGCAGGATGCCGACGAGCCGGTTGGCGACCTGGCGAAGGGCGGCGTTGTAGTCGGCGTCGCGGGCGCGTTGCTTGTCGTAGTAGGCGCGTGCGCCGGGCGAGACGCTGATCGCTGTGGACGCCTGGGCGATGAGCGCGTCGATGAGCCGATCATTATGGACAAACCGGGCGATGACGACCTTCTTCTTGCCGGAGGCCCGGGTAATGGGGCTGGTGCCGGCGTAGTTCTTGCGAGCCTTGGCGCAGGCATAGCGGTTGGGGTCGTCGCCGAACTCCGCGAGCACCCGGGCACCGAGGATCGCTCCCAGGCCGGGCTGGGAGAGGATGATCTCAGCGGCCGGGTGCCGGCCAAAATGGGCCTCGACCTCCTTGCGCATGGCCGTGATCTGCTCGTTCAGTGTCAGCAAGACAGCGGTCAGGGCACGTATCGAGGCCGCGTAGGCAGCGGTGAGCGCAGGAGGCTGACCCAGGTGCCGGGTTCGCAGGGCGGCCTGGATCTGTACGGCTTTGTCGGCCACGTTATGGCGGCGAGCCCGCTTGAGCACCGCGCTGATCTGCCCGATGGTCAGCTTCGCCGCCGATGCCGGATCCGGTGCCTTGGCCAGCAGCTCCAGCGTGTCCGGCGCGTCCAGGTCCCCGAACGCCGTCAGAGCGGCGGGGAAGTAGTCCCGCAGCGCGTGCCGCAGCCGCTGGGTTTGCCGGACGCGTTCCCAGATCAGCGTCTTGTGCATCCGGGTCACGACCTTGACCGCCTCGGCCTGGTCGCTGTCTCCCGCGATGGGGCGCAGCTGGTGGGAGTCGGTGCGGACCATGTCGGCGAGCATGTGCGCGTCCGCGGCATCGCTCTTGGCGCCCGACACGCCCAGCCGTTCCCGATAGCGGGCCGCTTGCAGCGGGTTCACCGCCAGCACCGTGTATCCGGCGGCCACCAGCGCCCGCACCCACGGACCCCGGTCGGTCTCGATCCCGACCACGACCTCGACATCCTCCTCAGCGAGGTCACCCACCTGCTCGGCGATCATCGCGTGCAGCCGGGCCATCCCCGCCACGCCCTCCGGCAGCCGCGCCTTGGCCAACCGCCGCCCCGAAGCGTCCATCACCTCGACATCATGATGCGCCTCGGCCCAGTCATCTCCCACGAACAGTCGCAACGTCTCTCCCGTCCCCGATACCGCTGGTCAGCAGCCTGCGGGAGAACCATCAGCGACCTAATGAAGCAGTGCTCACGCCTTGATCAGGCGGGCACGACATCCCAGCAGTGATCAACTCTCCCGGCCGACCGGCAGGGGCACGATCTTTCCGCAGGACTCGAAGTCCAGGGGCAATAAGTGCTCACCTGCCGGCGGCTACCAGGCACCGAGTCTGCCGGACGGCGACTCGCTAACACTCATTAGGGGCAACGGGCTGGTCGGAGCCTGTACTGAAGCCTGATGTGTGACCGTCTGCGCTGGTTTGGTTGCGGTTTGGTGAACGGCGGGCGGGTGTTGATCATCTGCCGTTACGGTGGGCGGGTTTTGGAGGTGTTCAGCCGGAAAGGGCTCGCGTGACGTCGATCGAGCGGACCGCCTACCCGCAGTTCAAGCGCCTGACCTCGGCGCGGGTGTTGCACGTGTTTTTCACCCCGACCGCCGAGGAGAGCGCCTGGGCCCAGGAGCGGACAAGCAGTCCGCAGGCGCTGTTCGCACTGGTGCTGGCGCTGAAGTGCTTTCAGAAGATGGCACGCTTCCCTAACGCCTTGGACCTGATGGACGTGGTGCGCACCCTGGTGGCCGAGGGCTGGCCCATCACCGCCGAAGAGCTCGGCGCGCTGTCGTCCTACCTGCGCGCCCACATCAGCCGGTTCGGCGCGTACGCCACCGACGAGATCGGTGTGCAGCCTGCGGCGTTCAACCCTGAGCTCAAGGAGGTCGACTTCACAGTTCTTAATTTGGCCGCCTGAATCGGGGTGCCGTTAAGAAGTGCGTTGTGAGCCGCCACACTTGGCCTGACCTGGATTTTCGGCGGCGGCGGAAGGTAGCCACTAGGAAGCCTACGGTAGACCGTCGATAGAGGTTACGTCTGGACGGCCCGCTCGGGCAGGACCTCCTTCGGTGACTGGCTCAGGGACGTGGTTGTGGGCTGTAGCCGTCGGTGCGGGCATGGTCGTCTTGAGCGTGTGGCAATCGGCGCACGGCGGCGGAGGCCAGAGGGAGAACGGCCGCCGCGGCGTAGATGATGCCGGCGGTCGCGGCCACCTGGAAGTCGCCGAACCTGTGGGCGAGCAGTCCCACGCCGAGTTGGCCGATGGGGATCGCGATATAGGACAGCAGGTCGTCGTAGGACGAGACGCGCGAGAGTATGTGTGCGGGAATATGCTCCTGCAGTGACGTTTCCCAGCTGACGGCGGCGACTGAGGAGCCCAGTCCGGCGACGAAGGCGACCGCGATCAGCCAGGGGGCGTGCAGGTGCGCACCGAGTGCGAGCAGGGGGAGCGCGCCGAGCGCGCTCATCAGCTGGCCCAGCCGCAGTAGGTGCCTGACCACCAGCCGGTACATCAGCGCGCTCATAACCAGCATGCCGACGCCGCGGGCGCTGAGCACGAACCCCCAGGCCGCCTCGCCGCTGAGCTGCTTGGTCAGTACAGGTCCCAGGATCTGCCAGGTGCCGACCTGAACCAGGTTGACCACGCAGAAGCACAGGGACACCGTCCACACCCAGCGGATGCGGCGGAACTCGGTCCAGCCGTCGCGGATGTCGGCCAGCATCCTGGAGGAGGGCCGCGGCGAGGTCGGAGCCGCGGTGAGGGACAGGCGGGCAAGGCACCCCACGGCGAGGAGGTAGGTCAGTGCGTCGAAGGCGATGGCGGGGCCGCCGCCGGCGGCGGCAACCGCGATCCCAGACAGGCTCGGTCCGAGGATCTTCGTGGAGTTTCTCACCGATCCCAGCAGGGCGTTCGCCTGCCGTATCCGGTCCCCGGAGACAAGCTGAGGCACGATGCCGCGCAGGGCCGGCGTGGTGAACGCGGCGAGAACGCCGTTGAGGAACCCCAGGGCGGCCACCGGCAGCAGCGCGTACCTCCCGGTGAGCAGCAAAGCGGCGACGCTGCCCTGGGTGAGGGCTGAGCCCAGGTTGGCGGCCACTAGGACCGTCCTGCGCGGGAGACGGTCGGCCGTGGCCCCGCCCACCAGGAGAAAGGCAAGCAGCGGCACCATGTAGGCGGTCAGGACGACACCGAGGTCGCTGGTGCTGCCCGAGGCGTCCAAGACCCCGAACGCCAGCGCGACCGGCGCCATCGAACTGCCCAGCAGCGACACCGCCTGCGCGGCGAGGAACCAGCGGAAGTCGGTCTGTCGCAGGAGGGCTGAGAGCATGGGCAGGGAGTCTGCAGGAGCACCGGAGCGGACGCTATCGTTTCGGCAGGAGGCGAAAGATGATGCTGCTGCGGTTGAGCACTCTGGCCCTTTCGCGGTCCCGGTTCGCGCTGTCCCCACTCGCCGAGACGCTGGGATCGATGATGGTGCTCGGCAAGCCCTGCACCGATCCGTGGCTGGCCTCCTGGCATGCCCTCCAGGACGGCGCGTTCCGCGCCGTCCTGGAGGCGGACCCCTTCGCCGAGGGCCTGGTCAGGTTGCTGAGCTCGACCAAGTGGCTGCCGAGCTACGTTGTGATCCCGCCGACAGGTGGCATGCGCACCACTCTGGAAAGCGAGCTCGCGTCGGTCGCCCGGGCGTCCGACGAAGAGGTGCGCGCTGAGTTGGAGAAGTCGGTGGCGCACAGCTGGAAGCAGCACGACCTGGGCTGGCTGACCGGCCACGGCTGGGCGGCCCGGACCACCGACCTGCTCAAGTACGTATGGGAGGCCCATGTGGCCCCCGACTGGCCGCGCCGCCGGGCACTACTGGAACGCGACGTCACCCACCGGGCGGGGCTGCTAGCCGCCTACGGCTGGCCCCGTGCCCTGCAGCACATGAGCCGCCGCAGCGCCTGGGTCGGCGCCGACGCCATCCGCTTCAGCGACCAAGCCTTCCCGGACCGCGTCGTCGGCGACGAGGGCATGCTGTTCGTCCCGATCAGCGTGCTGAGCAGCGGCACGTGGCTGTGCGAGGCGCCCCCAGCGTCGTACGCACTGGTCTACCCGGCCCGCGGATCCGCCGACGATGCGGCGCGCATCCGGCCCGCCCGGTCGCTGGAGCGGCTGATAGGCACCGGTCGCGCGGCCATCCTCCATGAACTCGAACACCCCGCAACCAGCAGTGAACTCGCCGCACACCTCGGCCTGTCCCTCGGCACCGTCGGCGACCACCTGGCCATCCTGCGCGATGCGGACTTCGTCGTCGGCACGCGGGTCGGCCGACGCGTGGTCTACCGACGCACCGAGACCGGTCACCTGATCGCCAGCCGAAAGGAGGACTGAACAGCTCCGGCAGAAAGCAACCGGTATCACTTCCTGCTCGTGACTGCTCTTCGACGCCCACTCTCCGCCTGAGTCAACTTCAAAAAACCATGGCACCCTCAATGGGCCAACGCACCACCCGTGGATGATCATGTAGCCGTGGAGGTGTGTGTGCGTGACTACGGGTTTTCACCCGCTCAGCAAGACGAGATCTGGCGGCGCTGGCGCGACGGGGAATCCTTCAGCTTAATGGGCCGGGCACTGGGCGCCCCGATGCATCACGTCCGGCGCTTTCTCTACCAGAGCGGCGGCGTGCACCAGGCTCCGCAGCGACGGTCCGTGCGCCATCTGACGGCTGCTGATCGCGAAGAGATATCCCGGGGCATCGCCGCTGGACAGTCCGCCCGGCTGCTGGCCCAGCGGCTGGGAAGGGCATCTTCGACGGTCTCGCGGGAGATCGCCCGCAACGGCGGCCGTGAGCGCTATCGGGCCGCCTTGGCCGAGGTTGAGGCCTATCGGCGGGCGCGTCGGCCGAAACCGGCCAAGCTGGCCCGGCAACCTGCGCTTCGAGTGATGGTCGAAGCCAAGCTCGCGCTGTGCTGGTCGCCGGAGCAGATCTCCGGCTGGCTGCGGCGACATTACTCGCAGGAGGCCGACATGCAGCTCTCCCACGAGGCGATCTACCTGTCGCTTTATGATCCGCGCCGCCGGCAGGCCATCGACCGAGCGCTCACTCAACGTCTGCGCACCGCGCGCCCGATGCGCCGCCCTCGAGGCGCCCACCGGGCCACCGGCCGCGGGGTCCTGCGGGACATGGTCCCGATCACCGCCCGTCCCGCCGAGGCCGAGGACCGGGCGGTTGCCGGGCACTGGGAAGGTGATCTCATCATGGGCACGCGCCCGTCTGCCATCGGCACACTGGTCGAGCGCACCAACCGCTACACGACCTTGGTCAAGTTACCGGACGGCATCAAAGCCGAGCAGGTCAGGCCCCATCTCACGCGCAGTGTCTTGGCCATCCCGGTCCGGCTACGGCGCTCGTTGGCCTGGGATCGCGGCCGGGAGATGGCCGAGCATCGCGCCTTCACCAGCGCGACCGGAATGCCGGTCTACTTCTGCAAACCGCGCAGCCCCTGGCAGCGGGGCAGCAACGAAAACACCAATCGACTCCTGCGCCAGTACCTGCCCAAAGGGGCAGATCTGCGCACCTTTAGTCAAGACGACCTGGACGCCATCGCCGACGAGCTCAACAACCGCCCCCGCAAGATCCACGGCTATCGCACTCCGGCAGAGATCTACGCTGAGATCCTGAACAGCGGTGATGCATTGATCCTTTGAGCGCGCCATCGTTTCTTGACGATCATGACAGAAGGGTCTCCGGGCCCCGGAAACCCTTCAAAAACCCCTTCAACAACCTCGATGCTTCAACAACCCCTGAAGACCGTTTGTTGAGAAAATGGCGGCCGTGACGACCATTTCCGATCCGCCCACCGACTTGCTCGCCGCCTTCCCGACCCGTCCCAGCGACATCCGCATCGGCTATGCCCGCGTCTCCATCAGCGGCCAAAAGCTCGAACGCCAACTCGACGCCCTGACCTACGCCGGATGCCGCCGCATCTTCGCCGACACCAAGTCCGGCAAGAACGTCGACCGGCCCGAACTGAAGGCCTGCCACGCCTTCCTGACCGCCGGCGACACGCTCACCGTTCCCTCGCTGGACCGCTACGGCCGCTCCCTGACCGATCTGATCACCATGATCGGCGAACTACGCCGCCGCGAGATCGGCTTCACCTCGCTGCACGAGAACCTCGACACCACCACCCCGGGCGGGCGGCTAATCTTCCACGTCTTTGCCGCGCTGGCCGAGTTCATCCGCGAACTCATCGTCACCGGCACCCGCGAGGGCCTGGCTGCGGCCAAGGCGCGCGGCCGGGTCGGCGGCCGCCCCACCGTGGTCACCCCCGACCTGCTGCGCGCCGCCCGGGACATGCTGCCCAACCCCGAACACTCGGTGACCTCGATCGCCAAACTCCTCGGCGTGAGCCCGGGCACGCTCTACAACCACATCCCCAACCTGCGCGAGCTGCGCGTCGCTCGCCACCCGGCCGAGTTGGAAACAGGCAGCCGATGATCCGCACTCCCGATCAGCGCGGTCTCTGACCAGCCCGTTGCCCCTAATGAGTGTTAGCGAGTCGCCGTCCGGCAGACTCGGTGCCTGGTAGCCGCCGGCAGGTGAGCACTTATTGCCCCTGGACTTCGAGTCCTGCGGAAAGATCGTGCCCCTGCCGGTCGGCCGGGAGAGTTGATCACTGCTGGGATGTCGTGCCCGCCTGATCAAGGCGTGAGCACTGCTTCATTAGGTCGCTGATGGTTCTCCCGCAGGCTGCTGACCAGCGGTATCGGGGACGGGAGAGACGTTGCGACTGTTCGTGGGAGATGACTGGGCCGAGGCGCATCATGATGTCGAGGTGATGGACGCTTCGGGGCGGCGGTTGGCCAAGGCGCGGCTGCCGGAGGGCGTGGCGGGGATGGCCCGGCTGCACGCGATGATCGCCGAGCAGGTGGGTGACCTCGCTGAGGAGGATGTCGAGGTCGTGGTCGGGATCGAGACCGACCGGGGTCCGTGGGTGCGGGCGCTGGTGGCCGCCGGATACACGGTGCTGGCGGTGAACCCGCTGCAAGCGGCCCGCTATCGGGAACGGCTGGGCGTGTCGGGCGCCAAGAGCGATGCCGCGGACGCGCACATGCTCGCCGACATGGTCCGCACCGACTCCCACCAGCTGCGCCCCATCGCGGGAGACAGCGACCAGGCCGAGGCGGTCAAGGTCGTGACCCGGATGCACAAGACGCTGATCTGGGAACGCGTCCGGCAAACCCAGCGGCTGCGGCACGCGCTGCGGGACTACTTCCCCGCCGCTCTGACGGCGTTCGGGGACCTGGACGCGCCGGACACGCTGGAGCTGCTGGCCAAGGCACCGGATCCGGCATCGGCGGCGAAGCTGACCATCGGGCAGATCAGCGCGGTGCTCAAGCGGGCTCGCCGCCATAACGTGGCCGACAAAGCCGTACAGATCCAGGCCGCCCTGCGAACCCGGCACCTGGGTCAGCCTCCTGCGCTCACCGCTGCCTACGCGGCCTCGATACGTGCCCTGACCGCTGTCTTGCTGACACTGAACGAGCAGATCACGGCCATGCGCAAGGAGGTCGAGGCCCATTTTGGCCGGCACCCGGCCGCTGAGATCATCCTCTCCCAGCCCGGCCTGGGAGCGATCCTCGGTGCCCGGGTGCTCGCGGAGTTCGGCGACGACCCCAACCGCTATGCCTGCGCCAAGGCTCGCAAGAACTACGCCGGCACCAGCCCCATTACCCGGGCCTCCGGCAAGAAGAAGGTCGTCATCGCCCGGTTTGTCCATAATGATCGGCTCATCGACGCGCTCATCGCCCAGGCGTCCACAGCGATCAGCGTCTCGCCCGGCGCACGCGCCTACTACGACAAGCAACGCGCCCGCGACGCCGACTACAACGCCGCCCTTCGCCAGGTCGCCAACCGGCTCGTCGGCATCCTGCACGGCTGTCTCAAGACCGGCACCCTCTACGACGAGGTGACCGCCTGGTCACATCAAGCGGAACTTGCTGCTTGACATCAAAACTCCTGGGATGTCTTTCCGGCGTACTTGGTCTGCCTCCCTACTTCGGCCGCTTCCTGGTCGGCAACGGCTACAGCCGCGACGTCCTGGCCGCAGCCGGCATCGACGACAGCGACGCGTTCATCGCGGTCACCTCCGGCGACAACAGCAACATCGTCTCGGCCCGCACCGCCCGAGAGGTCTTCAAGGTCCCGATCGTCATCGCCCGCATCTATGACCCCCGCCGCGCCGACATCTACCGCGACCTCGGCATCCCCACCGTCTCCAGCGTCCGCTGGACGGTCGAGCGGATCTCGCAGATGCTGCTGCACCGCTACCTCACCCCCGAGCAGACCTTCGGCAACGGCGAGACCCTGCTCCTACGCTCGCAACTGCCGCCCTACTTCACCGGCCGCCGCCTATGCGAACTCGAAATAGACGGCGACATCCGCCTGGTCGAGGTCACCCGGGGCGGCCGCTCGCTCCTCCCCGCTCAGGCCACCGTGGCCGGGCCCGACGACCTGGCGGCCACCGGCGACGACGAGGACAATCTCGTCATCGGCCTGCTGGCCAAGCGCCAGTTCGCGGTCCCCCGGGTGGCCGCCCGCTACAACGACCCCGACAACGCCTGGCTGTTCGACCAGCGCTGGGGCGTGGACGTGGCGCTCCCTGCCAGCGCTCCGCTCGTCTCGCTCGTCCAGGAAGCGACCGGCGCCGAGGACACCGTCGCCCTGCTGTGCCTGACCAAGGCCGGGGTGACCGTGATCGAGACGGCCATCGGCCCCGACTCGCCGACGGCCGGGCGGCTGCTGGTGGAGTGCGGCCGCTCCCGCGACACTGCCCGGCGCAGTGAGCTGGCCGGGTGGGCCGAGTACGGCTACTGCGCCAGTCACTCCCGGTATTTCTGGGGGCTGCGGTTACATCTGCTGTGCACCCTGGGCGGGCTGCCGGTGATGTTCGCCCTCACCGGCGCCAAGGCCGATGAGCGCCACACCCTGCTCGGGATGCTGGATGCCGCTCCCGAGATGGTGGCCGGTCATCCGGGCCAGTCGATCATCGCTGACCGGCAGTACTACGGGCGAGACTTCGAGTACGCGCTGACCGAACGTGATCTGCGCCTGCTGCGACCGGCCCGCCAGGGCGAACCCGAGCGGGCCGGAGCGCGGCTGTTCAAGCCGCTACGCCAGACCATCGAATCGATCAACCAGACCTTCAAAGGCCAGCTCGACCTGGAACGTCACGGGGGCCGGACCCCGGCCGGAGTCATCACCCGGGTGCTGTCCAGGATCCTCGCGCTGACCACCGCGATCTGGCACAACGACAAGACCGGCCAGCCGATCAAACGATCCCTGATCGCCTACGACCACTGAACGTAACCAGACCCCTTGGACTCATTCATCTAGCCGGGCCCGGGTCCAGGCGAGCGCGGCCAGCGCGGCGTGCGCCTGGTAGGCGCGCAAGTGCGGGACACCCGGTGGCGGAGGCAGTTTGCTCGCCCGCGTCCAGTACCCGGCGTACGCGGCGGCGTAGCTGGTGACCACGAGGCCGGGCAGGGCGTGCCACGCGGGCACACCGACGAGTGTTTTCTCCGCATCGAGCGGCGCGTGCCCGGCCATGATCATGTGCGGGATCAGGTCCACGACGTCCTGCCACGCGGCGCCGATCGACGGCTGCGCCCAGTCAACGACCATCAGCGCGTCATCGCTGTTGCGGATGAGCAGGTTGTCCGGCCGAATGTCGCCGTGGACCAGCGAGGTGCCGGTCGCGTAGGCGACCCATACGCGTTCGAGGTCGGCTAGCATGCCCAGCCGATCCCGTTCCCACGGCCAAGGCCGGCGGCGGGATCGTCCGCGGTGCCGCAGCGCAGCAACTCCTCCCAGCCGTGCAGCAGTCCGCCACGCGCCTGTGTCGCGGCCGGCACGTCAGCGGGGCTCGGTGTCAGCGTCGCGGCCAGGACGGCGACCCCGGCGACCGCGATGGGCACCTCTGCCGAGCCCGGTGACAGGTCGGGGTGACGGCCGTCCACGTCATCAAAGATCAGCACCACCCAGCCGTCCAGGTCGCCGCTCCAGCGCAGCCGCGGCGCGGGCGTGGCCGCGGGCAGCTGCCCGGCGATGGCGGCCTCCGCCCGGTACTTCGGTGCGAGGACATGATCGGCGGGGACCGCCTTGACGAATGCGCGGCTGGTGCGGCAGTCGCGCTCGATGCTCACGCGGGCGGCGACGCCGGGAGTGAATCCCCCGGACTGGACGTGCGCGTGACGGATGGGGCCGAGCCGGTGGGCCAGCGCGTCGCGCAGAGCCGCAGGCAGCTCGGTCCAGGACGGGCGCACAGCAGGGGACATGGGACGAGCCTTCATGATCGGCGGCGGATGGTCACAGGGACATGGCCAGGCGCCGGACGGGATCAGACTGCGGCCCGTTCCCGTCCGGCGCTGGTAGCTCGCCGATCACGGGTCATACCCGGACGCTACCGCAAGCCCCGCGCGGCACGGGACGAAACACGGTCAGGTCACATGGTGCAGGTAGGCGTCGAGGTCGAGAGCCAGGTCGCCCACGACGTCGAGGGTGAGGGACTCGGGTCGGCACCGGCGGCGCGTCCATCAGCGTGGCGAGATCGTTCAGGTAGGCCCGGCCGAGGTTCGACGCGCCGATCTCGCTCTCCAGGTGGTACCCACCGTAGGCGGCGTGGTGTCCCCGTACCGTCCGCCCCGTCCCGCACGGTCGTTGGCGCCTTGGGCCTCGCCCCAGATCCGGTGTACCGCGAGAGCCCGGCCCTCTGCCAGGAGGTGCCGGGCTTTCGTTGTTACGGGATGCAATCGTATCCGCAAATCCGGTGCTGTGTGGCATTGATAATTATGCTCCACAAACGAGTTTCGGCGGCGACTCGCGTGGGCGCCCATCGTAGGCGCTCAGGTCGCCCCACCGAGGTCACCAGCCTTAGCGAAGGTAACGCATTATGCTAACTAACTCACCGCCCCATCCTCGTGACCTGCGGATATCCCTTACCAATAAGAGGGGTTGGCGATATGGGCAAGTCAGAAGTAATCGAAAATGTCTCTAAATTAGCTTCCGAGAAAGATTGAATATCGTCCCCACGGCGTCCAGGCTTGCTCGGACTCACCACTATTGCCTGCACTAACGCAGTGTGAATATTCTCCTGATTAACCATCGCCGGTCTGCCGGGGCCTACTTACGGCGGATTCGCATAGGCGGACCTCCGCTCCGCAGGATGAGCTTTCACCGTGCTCCTCCTGGCAACAACTATGCCCTACTACGGCTGGTGCCCCTGGTACGGCAGCGAGCTGCAATGACCGTGCAGCGCGTAGCCCGTCCCTCCGCCCCTGAAGCGGGCCTGCCCTGCGGAGCTGGTCTTCACCCGGAAGCGAAAAAGAGAGGCGATCCGGAGCGCCCCGGTGTCCACCGACGCCATCGAACATCGACTGCGAACCCACCAGATCGCCACCCTCAATAGCCGGGCCGCCGCACTGCGGCACCTGGTTCTTCAGGCACCGGCACCGGTCATCGCCCGGATGCTCGGCTACACCGACCAGCAGACCAGCCGCATCGCTACTGCCGCCGGCCAGCGCGGCAACGTCGGCGGTCGCGGAGGAGGCCCCGGAGTCCAGCACCGCGCGGAGTCGCGAGGAGGTCACGTCCTCCACGTACGACTCACCGACGGTGAGCCGCTTGATACGGTGCAGGTCCACGTCGTAGCTGACGACGCGATGGCCCACCTCGGCGGCGCGCACGGCCAGAGGCAGTCCCACGTAGCCCTGACCAGCGACGACAACATCCATGACGACTCCAATCTGGGTAAGGAACACCGCTGTGCCCCTGGTTTCCGTGGTGATGCCGGTACACAATGCGGCGGCCGCGCTGGGGCCCTCAGTTCGGTCGGTGCTGGCGCAGACCCACACCGATCTCGAACTGCTGATCACCGACGACGCCTCCTCGGACGACTCGATGGATCTGCTGACAGAGTTGGCCCGGCAGGACGAGCGGGTCCTGCCGGAGGCCGCGGCCCGGCAGGGGGGGGCGCGGCCCGGGCCCGGAACCTGGCCATCGAGCGGGCCCAGGGTGACTTCATCGCCCTTCTCGACAGCGACGACCTGTGGCTCCCGACGAAGCTGGAGAAGCAGCTCGCCTTCGCCGCGACAGCCGGGACGCCCCTCACGTTCACCTCCTACTACAAGGTCGACGCCCTGCACGAGGGCGAGGCCGCCGACTTCGTCCCGAACGGGCGCGTCGTGTGGGCGCCGGAGCACGTGGACTACAGCGCGATGCTGGTCCAGGACCACATCGGCGCCCTGACCGCCATGTACGACCGCAGGGTGCTCGGGACGAAGCTGATGCCGGACATGCCGAAGAGGCAGGACTACGCGCTCTGGCTATCGATCATGCGGGACGGGACCCCCGCCCGGGCTCTGAGGGAACCCTTGGCCGTGTACCGGTCTCAGCGGGCCGGGTCGCTCTCGTCGAACAAGTTGTCGCCGGTCCAGTACAACTGGAATGTGTACCGTCGGCAGGAACAGCTCTCAGTGGTCCGGTCGACGCGGGCTCTGGTCGGGGCGATATGGCACTCGGTGCGGAAGTCGCGCATCTAGCGTCCGTTCACGAGCCCGGTGCGCGACCGTTTCCGGGGTCCCGGTAGCAATGGCGGAAAATCCAACGAAGCTGGCTCTGACCTGTGGTTCCTTCACAGCAGGCCAGACAGTCCAGGCTGAATCATCTTCTTGTGCGCGCAGGTCAGGCCATACTTCGTTGGATTCACGGCCGAAACTACGAGACCCCCGTGTACGAGGACAGCCTCGGGGTCGCCGAGGCGTTCGTAGCCTCCTGAGGTCACGTTCCCGGCCCGTGGCGCCAGGCACTACGTGGCTGTGGATGATCGGCTCCCGTTGTCGGACGGCGGACCGGCCGCGTCGCGGCTGTTCGCCGGGCACACGAGGAGACCGCCGCCCCCGGCGACCCTGGCGGGCCGAGGCCTGCATCCTGCCGGTCCGCCCGGATGGGCGGGTCGGCCGTAACCTCTGTGGCCCGTCGGGCGGGTCCGCGGCGTGCGACGTCCCGCTCGCCGGCCGGGAACGCCCGGCAGGGCTTCACAATCCGCACATACCGCGCAACACTGCTCGATATTGGGCAACTCTGGGCACATATCTCCACGTTCGCCGTAGGGCATGCCTTGTTCGATATTCGCACCGTCCTGTGCATGCGCGTCGCAGCCCACTCCCCCTGGAGGACACCTGTGCGGACCACCCCCCAGACCCCCCGTCCACGGCCGCGTCCCCGGTCCTGGCGCCGGCTCGCCGGCCGGCTCGCGCTCATCCTGACCGCCGCCATCTTCGGCCTGTCGGGAACGGCATGGACCCCGGCGGGCGCGCTGGCCGCCGATCCGCCCGGCATGGCCGCCACCGTGGTGCCGGTGCCGGCTCACGTCGAATCCTCCGCCGCCACCTTCACCCTCGGCGGCCAGGCCAGGATCTACGTTCAGAACGACTCGCCGGAGGCCACGAAGATCGGCGAATACCTCCGCGGCCTGCTGCGGCCGGCCACCGGTTACGCGCTGCCCATCGCCGCGCACTCGGCCGGGGTCTCGGGCGGCATCTCGCTCCTGCTGTCCGGCGCCGGCGCCGACCTCGGGGATCAGGGCTACCGGCTGGAGGTGACCGGCACCGGCGTGACGCTGCGGGCGAATGCGCCCGCGGGCCTTTTCGCCGGGGTGCAGACACTACGGCAGCTGCTGCCCGCCGCGATCGAGCGCCGGACCGTCCAGCCCGGACCGTGGACGGTGCCGGGCGGCCTCATCACCGACAGGCCGCGCTTCCAGTACCGCGGCGCGATGCTCGACGTCGCCAGGCACTTCTTCGACGTCGACGCCGTCAAGCGGTACATCGACGACCTCGCCCTCTACAAGATCAATGCACTGCACCTGCACCTCAGCGACGACCAGGGCTGGCGCGTTCAGATCGACTCCTGGCCCCGGCTGGCCGAGTACGGAGGCTCGACCCAGGTGGGCGGCGGTCCCGGCGGCTACTACACCAAGGCCCAGTACCGGGAGATCGTCGCCCACGCCCAGAGCCGCCACATCACGATCGTGCCGGAGATCGACCTGCCCGGCCACACCAACGCGGCCCTGGCCTCCTACGCCGAGCTGAACTGCGACGGCACGGCCCCGCCTCTCTACACCGGCACGGGGGTCGGGTTCAGCTCGCTGTGCATCTCAAAGGAGATCACCTACCGGTTCGTCGAGGACGTCGTCCGCGAACTGGCCGAACTCACCCCCGGCCCCTACCTGCACATCGGTGGCGACGAGGCGCACGCCACCACCGACGCCGACTACGCCGCCTTCATGAACCGGGTGCTGCCGATCGTCGCCAAGTACGGCAAGCGCGCCGTCGGCTGGAACGAGGTGACGAAGGTCGGCCCGCCGGCCTCCACGGTGCCGCAGTACTGGGGCACCGGCACGACCAACGCCTCGCTCGCCCAAGCGGTCCAGCGGGGGAACAAGGTCGTGATGTCACCGGCGAACAAGACCTACATGGACATGAAGTACAACGCCTCCACCCCCATCGGGCTCACCTGGGCCGGATACATCGAGGTCCGCACCGCCTACGACTGGGACCCCGCCACATACATGACCGGCGTCCCGGAGGCGGCGGTCCTGGGAGTCGAGGCCCCGCTGTGGAGCGAGACGGTCAAGACGCTGAAGGACATCGAGTTCATGGCACTCCCCCGCATGGCCGCGATCGCGGAGACCGGCTGGTCCCCGCAGTCCGCCCGTGACTGGACCGGGTTCCGCGGCCGGCTCGCCACCCAGGGGCCGCGCTGGGACATCCTGGGCGTGAACTACTACGCCTCGCAGCAGATCCCCTGGCCGGGCCGGGGCAACCTCGCCGCCTTCCGGCCGGTCACCGTCTCCAGCACCGAGGTCGACCGGCTCGGCGCGGCCAACGCCAACGACGGCGACACCTCCACCCGCTGGTCCTCCGCCTACAGCGATCCGCAGTGGATCCGGATCGACCTCGGCTCGGTCCAGCGGATCGACCGCGCCGTCCTGAGATGGGAGACCGCCTACGCCAGGGCCTACCGGTTGCAGATCTCCGACGACGGCGCCGGCTGGCGTGACCTCTACGCCACCACCACCGGCGACGGCGGGGTGGACGAGCTCACCGGGCTCAACGGCACCGGACGCTACCTGCGCGTCAACACCACGGTCCGGGCGACCGGATGGGGCGTCTCGCTCTACGAGATCGAGGTCTACGCGCCGAGCCCGTGATCCGCTCTGCCGGCGGAAAGGGCGCCGCGGTCCCCGTGGCGCCCCTCGGCCGGGGGCGCGGATGGGGTGCAGGCCCGGCAGGTGTGAGCCGTACGGGTCCCGGCGGAGGAGGCCGGATCGGCCGGCCGATGGGTACGGCTCCGAAATCCAGCCTCGGGTTCGTGGTGCGGCGTGACACCGGCGACGTTATGAGGTGGCCGGTCACGAGCCCGCCGAGCCGGCTCCACCGCCGAACATCACTGCGGCCTGCCGGCCTTTGACCTGGTTCTCCGCGACATAGGGCCGCAGTTCCGCCTCGTACGCCGCGAACGCGGTCGTGTGGTCTCCGCCCGCCGAGGCCAGGTTGCGGGCGAGCGTCCATGCGCCGATCAGCGCCTGTGAGGTGCCCATGCCGCTGGTCGGCGCGGCACAGTACCCCGAGTCGCCGACCAGCGCGATCCGGCCGCATGACCAGCGATCCATGTGGACCTGGCAGGTCGAGGAGAAGTAGAAGTCGTCCGCTTCGCTCATCGCCTCCAGCAGCCGGGGCGCCTGCCAGCCGTGCCCGGCGAAGGCGGCTCGCACCGCCTTCTCCTGCTCGTCTCGGCCGCATCGGTCCAGTGCGGGTGAGGCGGTGCCGAAGGAGAGACTGACCGTGAGGCGCTCCGCCGCGTCGAGGCTGAACAGGTAAATCGCCGTGCCCGTGGCGTGCTGTAGCAGTCCGTTGCGGTCGAGGCCGAGGTAGTTGGCGGTGCTGAAGCCGGCCCCGGAAAGGCCCAGGTGTCGCAGCATGTCGGCGTGCGGGCCGAAGGTCAGCTGCCGGACCTTCGAGTACACGCCGTCGGCTCCGAACACCAGATCGAACTCGCGGGCGGCGCTGCGCTCGAACTCGACCGTGACGCCGGACTCGTGCCGGGTCAGCGCGCTGATCGAGTCGTCGAACACGTACGCCACGCCGTCGGCGGTGATTCGGTGCAGGATCCGGGTCAGCTCCCGCTTCGGCACCTCCAGTTCGCCGGCGAACACCTCGGCGGGCAGCCGCCCGGTCTCGACGCCCCTCTCGTCCACCAGGACGGTGCCGCGCATCTTCGTGTCGTGCTCGCGGATCTCGGCCAGGATGCCCATCTCCTCCAGCACGTCGAACGCCCGGCCGCGGAAGTCCACCGCGTAGCCGCTGTCGCGAAGCTCAGGCGCACGCTCGACCACGGTCACGTCGTACCCGTCGCGGTGCAGGAAGTAGGCAAGGGCGGGTCCGGCCACGCTCGCACCCGAGATCAGAACCTTCGTCTTGGTCATGGCAAGACCGTAGCCATTTTTTGTCCATTTGGTCAAACCATATGGATAGACCATCTGGTCAAGCACTCCGGTATGCTGCACGGCATGGGAAACCGAGAGGATCTGCTGGCCGGAGCCAAGCGGTGCCTGATCGAACGCGGCTGGGCTCATACGACCGTCCGGGACATCGCCTCGGCCGCCGGAGTCAGCCACGCCGCCATCGGCTACCACTTCGGCTCCAAGGACGCCCTGCTCACCCAAGCCCTGGTGGAAGCGGTCGACGAGCTCGGCGACGAACTCGCCCTTCGTGCCCCATCCGACGAGCCTGAGCGGCGTTGGCAGGCGTTGATCGACAGCTTCACCACCCATCGGGCGTTGTGGGTGGCCCAACTCGAGGCCGCGGTGCAGGCCGAGCGGTCACCGGAGGTGCGCGAACACCTCGCCAGGGGGCAGCGCGAGGGACGGGAGGGACTCGGCGGCTCGGTGCCGCTCGCATTGCTGGCCGGCCTCATGCTGCAGTGGCTGGTGGATCCGGACCACGCGCCCACCGGCGCGGATGTGATCGCCGAGCTTCGATCGCTCGCCGCCGGACTCTGACATGGCGACAGGCGGCGCCAGTGGGCAACCGAGGCCGTGGAAGGGCGCCGCGTTGGCATGGCCGCAGGCCCCGGCCCGGCAGCCCCGACTGCAACCTGCTCGCCGAAGCCGCCGAACCGGCTTCGATCGCAGGTTGGTCTCTCTGCTCAGGCGGTGCTTCGGCGTCGCCGGCGGGAACGGCGGCGATGGCGGCTTCGGCGGTGGATCGGGGTACCGGGCGGATGGCGTCGCCTGGTCGGTGGACGGTCAGCGAGTGGCGGCCGTGGTGAAGTCCCGGTGTGTTGGTGCCGTAACGGGTAGCTCGTGCGCGACGGCTTCTGGCCGTAGTCCGTCGAAGATGAGGTGCAGGTAGCGCCGCCACAGGTCGGGCCGTGCGGCGGCGAGGGGGGCCGCGATCCGGGTAGGGGCGCCGAGCAGCAGCACGATGTCGTGGCCGGTCACGTCGGCCCGGATGGCGCCGGCCTGTCGTGCGCGCGAGGTCAGCTTCTCGGCCACCTGCGCCAGCCGGTCGCTGGCGGCTCGGATCGCTGGGTGGTCGCGTGAGGTTGCGATGGCCGCCTCACAGAATGACCGGTCATCGGCCTGGAGTTCGGCGCCGGCGGTCACGAACCGCAGCAGGGCGTCTCGCGGATCGGGATGCTCCAGCAGGGCTTCACCGGTTGCGGCGAGGGCGCCGAGTTGCTCGCAGAAGATCGCCGAGACCAGTTCTTCCTTGCTGGAGAAGTGGTTGAACACCGTCCCCTTGGCGACACCGGCGCGCGCCGCGATCCGCGCGACAGAGACGTCGAGGCCGTGCTCGGACAGTTCCGCGGAAGCCGCGTCGATGAGGAGTTCGCGGTTTCGGGCGGCGTCAGCGCGGGACATGCGCGCAGTCTAGTCCAAGTTGACCAGTCGGTCATGTTGTGTGCTACGGTCGCCAAAATGACCACTCGGTCAACTTATTTCTCTGCTCAGGGCAGGTCGATGATGAGAGCAGTTGTCGCCAAGCAGTACGGTCCACCAGAGGTCCTGACCGTCGAGGACGTTCCCGTTCCGTGGCCAGGCCCCGGCCAGATCCAGGTCCGTATCCGCGCCGCCGCGATCAATCCCGCCGACCTGCGAACCCTCAGCGGGGTGTTGCGCGAGCCGGCCCCATTGACGTTCCCCCATGTGCCGGGCAGCGACTTCGCCGGCACGGTCACTCAGGTCGGCCCGGACGTGACCCGGTTCACCCAGGGCGAGGAGGTGTTCGGAGTCGGGCTGCCGCGCGCCACGGCGACGATGGCCACGATGCTGTCCACCCCGCCGTCCCTGACCACCGGCGCCATGGCCGAGTATGCGGTCTTCGAGGCCGACACCCCCGCCATCACCCGACGCCCGGACGGCTTGGCCGCCGACCACGCGGCCAGCCTGCCGATACCCGGGCTGACAGCGCTGGCCGTACTCCGCGAGGGCCGGTTTCAGGCCGGCGAACGGATTTTGGTGACCGGCGCCGCGGGCGGGGTCGGCGGCGCGGTGGTCCCGTTGCTGGCCGCTGCCAAGGTACACGTGATCGCCGCCGCGCTCGCCGAGGACGACCACTACGTCCGCGACCTGGGCGCGGCCGAGGTGATCGACTACCGGACGGCCGACACCGTTGCAGAGACGCTGCGGCGGCATCCGGGTGGCGTCGACGCCATGGTCAACCTCGCCCTGCCCGGCCCCGCCCTGATCGAGATGAGTCATGTCATCAAACCAGGAGGCCGCCTGCTCAACGTCGCTTTTCCCAGCCCCGAGCCCTCCGCGTTCGACCGCGCCGACCTGATGGTGCGCACCGTCTACAGCAATGCGCGTCCCGGAGACCTGGACCAGCTCGCAGCGCAGGCCATGGCCGGAACCCTGCCGTCCACCATCAGCCGGCGATACCCACTCCAAGAGGCTGCGCGAGCCTATGTCGATCTGGTGCACACCCACGTGCGCGGAAAGCTTCTCGTCACCGCCCACGACACGGACTGATCTTGGTGGTTCCTGGTCGATCACGAGGCGGAAACGTACTTCTGCCTGTGGTTCTGCCTCGTCTTCTCCCGGCGCGGCTTGCTTGGATGTGCGGTGGACGGGAGCCCCCTTCGTACCGGAGCCCCTTGTACCGGAGTCCCGCCTTTCCACCCCTTCTTGGAGCGATCATGAGCAAGCCTGTCCTGGAACCCGCCGCGCAAGCCTTCGCCGAGGCCACCGCCCAGCCGCCCTACCTCTTCCAGCTCGCGCCGGAGGAGGGTCGCAAGGCCGTGGACGAGGTCCAGTCCGGCCCGGTCGACAAGCCCGCCGTGGACGAGGAATGGGTCACGATCCCCGGTGGTCCCACCGGTGAGGTCAGGGCCCGCATCGTCAGACCGGCGGGCGCCGCAGGCGATCTTCCCGTGATCATCTACATCCACGGCGCCGGCTGGGTCTTCGGCAACGCCCACACCCACGACCGGCTGGTACGCGAGCTGGCGGTGGGCGCCGGCGCCGCCGTCGTCTTCCCCGAATACGACCTGTCGCCCGAGCACCGTTACCCGGTGGCGATCGAGCAGAACTGGACGGTGGCCCGGTGGATCGTCGCCGAGGGCTCGTCCAAGGGCCTGGACGCCACGCGCGTCGCGGTGGCCGGCGACTCCGTCGGCGGCAACATGACCGCCGCGCTGACGATCATGGCCAAGCAGCGCGGCGGGGTACCGCTGCGGCAGCAGGTGCTGTTCTACCCGGTGACCGACGCGTCCTTCGACACCGGCTCCTACCACCGGTTCGCCGAGGGCTACTTCCTGCGCCGGGACGGCATGCAGTGGTTCTGGGACCAGTACACCACCGACGAGGCCCAGCGGGCCGAGATCACCGCCTCCCCGCTGCGCGCCACCACCGCGGACCTGACCGGCCTGCCCCCGGCGCTGGTCATCACCGGCGAGGCCGATGTGCTGCGGGACGAGGGCGAGGCGTACGCGAACAAGCTCCGCACGGCCGGGGTGCCGGTGACCGCCGTGCGCTACCTGGGGATCATCCACGACTTCGTCATGCTCGACGCGATGCGCGAGACGCACGCGGCCGAGTCGGCGATCGAGCTGGCCGTCGGCACGCTCCGCCGGGCCCTCGCCAAGAGCTGAGGCGGTCCCCGGCCTGATCGGCGGGTTGGAGCGCAAGCCCGTCGTCGCCCGCGCCTCCTACAAGAACCAGGTCCGCAACGAGCGCCATCTGACCGAGATCATCGAGATGCCCGGCCGCGGGCACTCGCTGACCGTCGACAGCGGCTGGCGCGAAGTCTGCGGCACCGCCCTGACGTTCATCCAGCGCTTCGTGGATCCGTGACGGGCATCTGGTCGAGCTCCTTGAGCACCCGGGCCGCCCGGGCGGTGTCACCAGAGCCCTCGTACAGCTCCACGGCCTCCCAGAACGCCTCACGGGCCTGCTCTGCCTGCTCCAACCGGACCAGTGCCTTGCCCATATTGGTCAGCGACAGCGCCATGGCCCGGACGATCGGGCGCCTGCGCAACTCGGGCAGCGCCTGGCGGTAGTGGTCGGCGGCCTCCTGCCAACGTCCGAGTTCGAGGTAGCCCTCACCCACCAGGTCCAGCGCCGCGCCGACGGCGTGGTTGACGATGGCCGACGAGCCTCCGAAGGCGGGATCGCGCAGCCGGTCCACCAGCGCCAGGTTGTGCCGCACGGATTCCTCCACCCGGCCGATCCGGCGCAGGCAGTTGCCCACGCTGACCATGGCCTGGGCGTAGCCCTCCGTGTCCCCGGCCTGCTGGAAGCACTCCGCCGCCTGCCGAGTGTGGCTCAGGGCGGTCTCCCTGCTCGGCTGGTCGTCGCGTCCCCACAGCGCCCAGGTGGCGTAGGTCAGAGCCCAGCCCTGCTGGCGTACGTCGCCGACGTCGCGGGCCAGCTCCAGGGCGCGCAGGGCGGTCGCCTCCGCCTCGCCGTAGCGGGCCTGGCAGTAGGTCCGCGCCCAGGACAGGTAATTGAGATGCACCGCTTCCTGCGTGCGGTCGCCCATGGCGCGGGCGGCCGTGGCGGACAGGTCGAACACCTCGGGCCAGTGTCCCCAGTGCATCCACAGGTCCGAGAACCAGTGCATCGCCTCGGCCACCTCGACGACGCGCACGTGCTCGCCGACGCGGGCCGCCTGCCTCAGCGCCGCCAGCCACGCCTCACTCTCCGATTGGAGCCACTCCTGCGCCTCCTGCGAGCTGTTCAGCTCGACGAGAGAGCTCCAGTCCTGCGGCGGCGCGCCGTAGTCCGGCTCGAACCAGCGCCCGGCGACTGTGGCGACCTCCAGCAGCCAGTCGTCCATACGCCGCCGCGCCTGCCGCTGGGCCACGACGGGCTCCTCCTCCGACAGCCGGGCGCGGGCGAACAGCCGCACCAGGTCGTGAAAGCGGTAGCGGCCAGGGTACGGCGACTGCAGCAGGCCGAGATCGACCAGCTCCTCCAGGGCGTCCTCGGCCTCGGCCGGGCCGATCTCGGCCAGGACCGCCGTCATCGGCACTCCGAAGTCCGGCGCCGCGGTCAGCGCCAGGCGCCGGAAGCTCTGCCGGGCCGGCAGGGAGAGCTGCCGGTACGACAGCGCGAAGGCGGCGGCCACGGACAGGTCTCCCGCGGCCAGGGACTCCACCCGCCGCCCTTCGTCGCCGAGACGCGCGGCCAGTTGCCCGACCGTCCAGCCCGGCCTGCTCTGCAACCGGTTCCCGGCGATGCGCAGCGCCAGCGGCAGGTTCCCACACAGGCTCGCCACCTGCGCCACCCCGTCCGGGTCGGCCTCGGCACGCTCGGCTCCCACGATCGCGCGCAGGAGCGCGGCCGCCTCCTCGGCGGCCAGATGCGCCAGTGGGACCTGGTGCACGCCTTCCAGCCCGGCCAGCGGCCGTCGGCCGGTGACCAGCGTCATCACCGGACCGCCGGAAGGGAGCAGCGGACGCACCTGGCCTTCGTGTGCCGCGTTGTCCAGGATGATCAGGCACCGCCGTTCGCGCAGCAGGGCGCGGTAGTGGCCCGCACGGTCCTCCTCGTCGGCGGGGATGCGCCGCTCGGCCACGCCCAGAGCCTTGAGCAGCCGGGACAACGCGGTCCCCCAGTCCAGCGGGACCGGGTCCATGCCGCGCAGGTCCAAGTAGAAGCGCCCGTCGGGGAACAGATCGGCCAGGTGTCCGGCGGCTCGCACGGCCAGCGCCGTCTTGCCGATGCCGGCCGCTCCCGAGACGGCGGCCACGACGGCGGCCTTCCCGTCCCCCGCCAGCCCCGCCAGCTCGCGCAGCGTGCCCAGCTCCCGTGCCCGCCCGGTGAAGTCGCCCACTTCGCGCGGCAGCTCACACGCGCCCGGCGCGGGAGCCTCCTGGCGCGGCCGTCCGGCACGTGCCGCCTCCGACAGCATCACCCGTTGTGCGTCGTCGAGCCGCAGCGCCTCGGCCAGCGCCTCCACGGTGCGTCGTTGCGGGCCCCTGCTGGCGCCGCGCTCCATGTCGCCGATGGCCCGTACGCTGACGCCGGACGTGTGGGAGAGCTCCTCGATCGTCAGGTTGGCCGCGTGACGCAGGCTCCGCAGCAACCGGCCGAACGACTCCGCCACCCGTCCCCCTCCTCATTGCCTTCACCCACCGTCGGCAAAACCACCACAAACGCCGCACGTTACCCTATCCGCCCTGCTGGGAGCCGATGCTCAGCCATGTGGTGGCTGGGGCCAGGTCCGGGACGCATTCGGGGGTGCCCGTAGTCTCGGCCGAAAATCCAACGGACCCTGCCGTGACCTGCGGATACGCGTAGATGGCAGTCAGCGGGTGTGGCGGGGTGGGGGAGGATGTCGGTGATCTCTGCGATGGCTTCGCTGCCGGACCTGGTGTAGCGCAGGGCGGTTCGGGGGTTCGTGCCGCGTCTTGGCCATGATGCGGCGAAGCGGCATCCTCGCTTCGCCGAGGCCCGGCGCAGGCCAAGTAAGCGTTAAAAAACCCATCCCGCTGTCTTGTTACCGGCCCACGTGGCGAGACAGTTCCAGCGCCAGGACGCGGTCCAGCAGGAGCGCCGACTCAAACCGTGCGCCGTCGGGTAGGTTCGTGTCCTCCATCAGCTGATCCAGCACGCCTACGACACGGGGGGTGTCCAGGCAGTCACCCAGCGCCTGGCCGAATCGATTAACGTACTCCGCCGATACGGGGCTACTGGGACAGTTGGCCCACATGGCGACCTGCTTTCGCCATCGGGCCAGCTTGTGCACCGATGATGTGATCCGCTCGTCATCGACCACGACCGGCTCGTCTCGCTGTGCGCCGAGCAGGCACAGCCGTACCGCCGACCAGTCCTGTCCCGCCTTCACTTCGCCTATCTGCGCATCCGGGCAGGTCATCCAGTGACGTGCCCGGTGCGGGCCCGGATCCGGATGACCAATGGCAAGATCGCAGGCAGCGTTCGGGATGCCGGTCGGCGGCCGCAGGGTGAGTTCAGGCGGCGAAGGGCGGGCTGGGCTGGGCCCATTCGGTGAACACCGTCATGGCCCGTGTCTCGGCCAGGCGGATCAGCACGTCCAGAAGCACGTACGCCGGCGGCGATCCGTCGGCGCAGGCCAGCAGTACGCCACGGTAGGCCGGGACAAGGGGCACCTGCCGGCCGACCGGCTCGGCACCCTCGTGCAGCTTGTCGGAGACGATGTGTTCGTCACCAACACGGCCATCATCGCCAGGGCGATCCAGCGTGGCCTGGCCAACAAAATCAACCAGATCGGCACGGTCACCGAGACACTGGACGCCATGGCCTTGTGCCGCCGCCACCACTACGCCCAGAGGGTCTCCCACCGCTCCGGCGAGACGGCGGACGACTTCATCGCCGACCTGGCCGTGGCCGCCGGGTGCGGCCAGATCAAGGCGGGCGCACCCGCGCGCGGCGAGCGGGTCTGCAAGTACAACCGGCTGCTGCGGATCGCCGCCGAGCACCCGCAGCTGCCCTACGGATTGCCGCCCAAGAACTGAACGGATCGGCGCCCCGGTGAGACAAGGCGCCGGGCCGCCGCAGCCGTGACGGCAGGGTCGGCCTTCGAAACGACCACGGTGGTCGCCTATCCTGAAAGGCAGGGGTAACACCCGGTGGTGGATCTCACCGGGGCCGCAGTTGCGGCCGCTTCTTGGCCACCGCGCGGGTCTCGTCGGCGCTCTCCTTGCGGCGTTCGGCCTCAGCCGGGACCGACGGCACGGCCCAGTGCTTCTTGGCCTGGCACCAGATGAGCCAGGAGGTGACGGCGGCGCGGTTGCGGTTCCAGGTCGCCGGCGCGCATCGGCCCCACAGCTCGGTGAGCGCGGCGCCGAGCTCGGCGTCGCCGACCTCGGCGAGCGGCCGGTCGCGGCCGAGCAGGTGGATGACGCGGTCGATCGCGGAGGCGTAGGCGCGGTGGGTGTTGGGGTTGGCGGTGCGCGGGGTGGCCAGGAAGGCGTCGGCGGCCGCGGCGAGGGTCACGTATCCGCCGCGCAGGGCGGCGACCTTCGGCGCGGCGCTCATACCGGCCGCCGGGCGACGGGCGCGGTACCAGTCCGAGTGATGTACCGGATAACGTGCGCGAGTCGCGCACCGTCCCGGCGAGGGATTCTCCTGGTCGCCGCGCCGCCATGATCACGTACATGACTGAGAGCACGCGCGGAAGTGGGCTCTACGGCCTAGATTGCGCTGCCGGAGTCTGGTCGCCTGGCAGGGTGTCGAGATCGGCGATGAGCTGGCGGATGTCATCGGCTTCAGGAACGCCCAGGTCGGTGTACAGCTCAAGAGCCTGGCTGGCGTGTGCGCGTGCCGTACCGAGGTCTGCGAGATCGGCGTGGGCGCGAGCCAGGCCGTCGTGGGCGCGGGCTTGCTGGAGGCGGCTGCCGACCTCGGTGGCCAGGGTCAGGGCGGCGTTGTGGTGGGTGAGGGCCTGGGCGGGTTCGCCCATGGCACGGGCGGCTTCGCCGAGGCCGTTGGAGGCGTCGGCTTGCCCGTCCTGGTGGCCGATGTCGCGGTAGAGGTCGAGTGCCTGGCGGTGGTGGTCCAGGGCTTGGGTGTAATGGCCTTGGTGGCGGTGGACCAGGCCGAGGTTGTCCAGCGCAGTGGCTTGTAGTCGGCGGTCGCCGAGTTCGCGGTGCAGGGTCAGTGCCTGGCTGAGGTGCTGGTGCGCTTGCTCGTAGTGGCCCTGGCGGTCGTAGACGATGCCGAGGTTGGCGAGTCCTGCGGCTTCGCCGACCCGGATGCCGAGCTCCCGGCACAGCGCCAGCGAGGCTTGGTAGTACTCCAGGGCCTGGGTGTAGTCGCGCTGCTGCCAGGCCAAGCCGCCCAGGTTGTTCAGGAGCCGGGCCTGGCCCGCCCGGTTGCCGAGGTCGCGGTGCAGGCGCAGGGATTGCAGGTAGCAGTCCTGGGCTTGCTCGTAGTCTCCTCGCGCCCAGTGGGCTTCGCCGAGGTTGGCGTGGGCGCCGGCCTGGTCGGCCTGCTCTCCGCTTGTGAGCGCGGCGGTCAGGGCGTGGGTGTGCAGGGTGATCGCGTCGGAGTAGAGGCAACGGTCCATGAGGTAGCGGTGAAGGGTCGTGGCGAAGCTCGCGGTCAGGTCGGGCCGGCCATGCTCGGCGGTGTGGGCGGCGACGGCCAGCAGGTTGGGACGTTCGGTTTCCAGCCAGGCCGCCGCATCCGAGGCGTCGGTGAGCGGGAGCGGGGGTGTGCCGGGGTCGGGGATGGCCGGGCGCAGGCCGCGGTGGCTGGGGGTGAGGAGGTCGACGGCCGTGTCCGCGGTGTGCAGGTAGTGGCCGAACATGCGGGTCAGTGCCTGGCGGCCGGAGTCGGCGGGGTCGTGGAGATCTCGGGCGTATTGGCGGACCAGGTCGTGCATGGTGTAGCGGCCGGGCTGGTGCTGCAGCAGCATGTGGGCGTCCAGGAGGTCTTCCAGGATCGTCTCCGCTTCCTCCAGCGGCAGATCGGCCAGGGCGGCGGCGGTGTGGGCATCGAGGTCGGTACCCGGGTGCAGGCCGAGCAGGCGGAACACGCGCTGCTGTTCGGGGTCGAGCTGCTGGTAGGACAGGGCGAAGGCGGCGGCGACGCCGCGTTCGGCGGTGGCCAGTTCGGTCAGGCGGCGGCGCTGGTCGCGTAGCCGGTCGGCGAGGTAGCGGACGCTCCAGCGGGGCCGGTGACGCAGGCGGGCGGCGGCGATGCGGACGGCCAGCGGCAGGAACCCGCACAGGTGAAGGACGTCCAGGACGGCTACGGGGTCGGCGCTGGCGCGTTCGCCGACGATACCGGTGAACAGCTCGCTGGCTTCTTGGGCGGCGGGCAGGTCCATGGACAGGGGCTGGACCCCGTCCAGGTCGATGAGCCGCCGGCGGCTGGTGATCAGCATGAGGCTGGCAGTGGTGCCGGGCAGCAGCGGGCGGACCTGCTCGGTGCCTGCGGCGTTGTCCACGACGATCAGCGCGCGTCTGCCGGTCAGCTCGGCTCGCCAGCGTGCGGCACGGTCGGCGAGCTCGGCGGGAATCTGCTCGGCGGCCAGGCCGAGCTGGCGCATCAGGGTCTCCAGGGCGGCGGTGGGCTCGACGGGGGCCTGGCCCGGGGTGTGGGCGTGCAGGTCGACGAAGAGCTGTCCGTCGGGGAAGCCGTCGGCCAGCAGGTGAGCGGCGTGGATGGCCAGGGTGGTCTTGCCGACGCCGGGCATGCCGTCGATCGCGGAGATCGCGACGACGCCGCTGCCGGGGGACCAGGAGTGGATGAGGGTGTCGACCTCGTCTGCCCGGCCGGTGAAGTCGGGAATGTCATAGGGCAGATAGGAGACCCGCTGGGCTGGTGGCGGAGAGGCGGAGGGTCCGGGTGGCGGGGCGAGTTCGGGCTCGTCGCGCAGGATGGCCTGCTCCAGCGCCGTGAAGGCCCGGCCGGGGTCCAGCCCCTGCTGCTCGGCCAGCAGGCTGCGGTAGGCGCGGCCTGCGGCCAGCGCCTCGGCCTGGCGTCCGGCTCGGTGCAGGGCGAGCATGAGCTGGCCGGTCAGCCGTTCGCGCAGCGGGTTCGCCACGACCTCGGCGGCCAGTTCGTCGAGGATCTCGGCGTGCCGCCCGGCCGCCAGGTCCAGCTCGGCCAGCCGCTCCACTACGCGCAGCCGTCGCTCGTGCAGTCTCCTGCGGGCCTCTTCGGCGTAGTCGGCACGGATGTCGGCCAGCGGCTCTCCGCGCCACAGCGCGAGCGCTTGGCGTAGCTGCCCGGCGTCGTCGGCCTCGGCCTGCTGGGTGAAGTCGGCCACGTCCAGCTGACCGGGCTCGACATGGATCACATAGCCGGCAATATGCGACTGCAGGGCCTGCTCGGCCCCGGCCTGCCGCAGTCCCTGCCGCACAGCGGCGACCAGGGAATGGATCTGCGCGCGGGCGGTATCAGGGGGCGTGCTGCCCCACAGGGCGCCGATCAGCCGCTCGGTGCTGACAGCGGTGCCGGCATGCAGCAACAGGTAGGCCAGAAGCGCCCGATGCCGAGGTGCCCAGGAAGGCGGCTGGCCGTTGCCGACCCGCACCTCCACTGGCCCGAGCAGCGCGAACCTGACGCCCATCCGTGTGCCCCCACGATCGGTAGAAAAAGTATGGGGAACCTATCAAGACGGCATTCCATGATGACCTCAGCCCCGGCAAGCGGGGGCGAAACACCAGATAAATGACGAGGTCACATCATGTCGAGACTTCCGCCGATCCAGCCGGAATCCGCGACCGGAGCTGCCGCCGACCTGCTGGCGACCATGCAGAAGGCGCTGGGCGTCACGCCGAACATGACCAAGGCGATGGCCAACAGCCCCGCCGTGCTCAAGGCCTACCTGGACTTCTCCGGCGCGCTCAACAGCGGAAGCCTGCCCGCCTCCACCCGTGAGCGGATCGCGCTGATGGTCGCACAGGAGAACGGCTGCGACTACTGCCTGTCGGCTCACACCTACATCGGCACTCTCCGCTACCACGCGCCGCAGCAAGCGCGCACGAAATCGCCCGGCATCTACCGAACGTGCCCGTGACCGAGGCCGCCGAACTCGTCGACCATGTGCCCTACGTTCCCAGTGCGGCCGAAACACCCCCGTCCTGGGCCGGCTTCTTCGACGGCTACGACGACACTGAGGCAGCCTCGGGCCAAAGGCTCGCCGAGGCCCTGGTCGCCCGGTTCGCGAAGGTCCCCGGCACGACCACGAAAGGGACCCAGCCCGACACACACGAGGTCCTGGTGACGCACGCCTATCAGATCGCGTGGCTGGTGCGGCACGCACTGGACGCGCCGCCATCCCGGTGGCTCGGCCTGAACAGCGCCAACACCGCATTGACGGTCATCGAGTACCGCAACGGCCTGCCGCCCACGATCGTGATGTTCAACGACATGAGTCACCTCCCGACCGACCTGCGCTGGACCGGGTTCCCCGAAGGCATGAGGCCGTAAGGTGGCTCCTACTGTCCGTACGCGCTCCTCGGCTACGTGACGCTGACCGGGTACCACATGCTCGGCGTGGGGCTCCCGCCGAGCAGTGATCTTGGTCGACACGGTGGAATCAGCCCGTCCGGGGCCTGGGGCAGGTGCTTGGCGGTCATGTCGGCGGTGATGCCGGTGGGGATGCGCTCCAGCCACAACCGCCCCTCCTCGTCCCGGCTCACCGCGGTCTCACACGTGCTCGAAATGTAGGTGCCGACGTACCGAGACGCGTCCAGCGCAGGCGCAGCCGGATCGGGCATCGCCTGCCCGGGCAGCTCGACACCGCCGAGCTCGTGAAGCACGCGGCCCGCGATCTCGGTGTACACATGCTTCGGCAAACCGCCGTTGGTGACGATCGCCACCGCCACATCGCGCCCCGGCACCGCGCGCAGGAACGCCGACTGGCCGATGGTGTTGCCGTCGTGGCCGAAGACGGTGCCGCCCGGGAGATCGAAGAGCTCCCACCCCAGGCCCCAGGCCGTGCCCTGGTCGATGTCGGGCAGCGTGACCTGTGGCTGCTGCATGGCCCGGACGCTCGCCGGGCTCAGCACGGAGCCGCCGTCCGGACCCAGGCCGCCGGCAAGGTGCATACGAGCGAAGACCAGCAGATCGCGAGCGCGCATCGCCAGCATCGACCCTGCTGGCGCGTTCGAGCGTGCCAACGCCCAGACGCGGGTCGGCTCGAGCTGGGCACCCGGCGTCTGCTCGATGTGTCCCACCGCCGTACGGTGGATGATCGCCTCGTACGGATCGTTCGCGGCGTGGGTCAGGCCCAGGGGCGTGAACAGGTGCGTCCTCATGCAGGCGTCGAACGGCTTCCCTCGCACGACCTCGACGATCCGGCCCAGTACGCAGTAGCCGGCGTTGTTGTACGAGAACATCTCGCCGGGCTCGAACAATTGCGGCACCTGACGCAGGACGCCCAGGTACTTCTCGATGCAGTCGTCGCCCTTGCCCGTGTCGGTGAAGATGTCTCCCTCGAAATCTGCGACATGACACATCAGCTGCCGCGCGGTGATCCGCTCGGCCGCCCGCTCGTCGGCGATCCGGAACTCGGGGAGATAGGTCCGCACCGGAGCGTCGAGGTCCAGCTTCCCCTCGTCGACCAGCTGCATGGCCAGCGTCGCGGTCAACACCTTGGTGATCGAGCCGATTTGGAAGAGGGAGTCGACCGTGGCCTCGACGCCCGTGACCGTGTTCAGCGTCCCAGCCGCGGCGTCGACCATCTCGTCGCCGGCGCAGACCGCCACCACTGCCCCAGGCACCCGGTTTTCGGCGAGCAGGTCCGGCAGCCGATGTTCCAGCCACGCACAGATCTCATCCAGCTTCGACACCGGCATCCCTCCTGGCTCCATGCCGGACGAGCATAGGGCTGGCGGGAACGGCGGCGTTCGTTCGTCCCCACCATGAGCGGCACGTCGGTTCGTGGGTCGGCCAAGGCCGCCGGTTCCGGGCCGCGGCAGAGCCGCTTGTGTTCGTGGACGACGAGGGTGACCGCGGCCCCGGAGGCCCGCAGCTCTCGGACACCGGGGTGGGGTGTCAATGGGTTGAGAGGTCACGGCCGAGGAAGGCCAGCAGTCGCCGGTGTGCCGGGGCGTCGGCGGGGGCGGGGGTCGCAGGGCCGAACATGCCGGGGCGGCGGAAGGCGCCGAAGTTCATGCCCTGCATGATCGTGAGTAGTTCGCCGCACGACCGCTCGTCGACGAGGTGCTCCTGGTCGGTGGCGAGCGCCAGGTCGACGCCGTGGACGAGGATCTCGGTGAGGTGGATGAGGGCGGCCATCGGCCCCGGGACGGCGCCGAACCCCAGGCGCACGGTGGTGTCGAGGGCGCCGGGGTGGTGCCATGCGGCGCGGTCGAGGCCGGCTGCGGCGGTGAAGGCGGTGTGTGGGTCGGTGCCGAGCCAGTCATCCTCGTGGTCGCCGCCGGCGTCGGTCGCGGTGAGTTCGGCGGCGAAGATCCGCATGCCGCCGACCAGGTGGTTGAGCTCCGTGCGCACGTCCCACCCGGCGCATGGGGTGGGGACGTGGAGTTGGCCGTCGGTGATGCCCCTGACGATGGCGGCGGTCATGTCGAGGGCGCGGTCGATCCTGTCGATCACGTTCGTATCAGAACTGGGACTGTCGGGAAAGAACAGAGGCTGCATGGTCACTCCTAAAGCAGTACTTGGCTGCGTTAAGGGACTGTAGGGCGCCGCCTCCCGCAAACGCAAGTCATGACTGCGTTAAGCTGTCGGACATGGTGGAGCAGCAACCGACTCGCCGGCCCGGCGGACGCAGCACCCGCGTCCGCGCCGCGGTGCACCAGGCGGTCACCGACCTGATCGCGGAACGCGGCTACGGCAACTTCACAGTCGGGGACGTCGCCGCACGCGCCGGTGTGGCCGACACGAGCATCTATCGCCGCTGGGGCGCCCTGGAGGCCCTGCTCGCGGACGTGGCGATCACCTGGCTCACCACCACCTCCCCCATCCCCGACACCGGCAGCCTGGAAGGCGATCTGCGCGCCTATGCCGCCGGCGTCGCGCGCGACGTGACCGGGCCCGACGGACTGGCGGTGCTGCGCCTGATCATCGCCCTGTCCACGGCGGGAGAGACCGGTGCGCGGACACGAGACGGGTTTCTGGCCGAACGCGGACGCCAGCTGCAGGGCATGCTGGATCGCGCCCGAGATCGCGGCGAACACCCACCGGAGGGCCTGGACATCCTCGACCACCTCCTGGCCCCGATGTACATCCGCATCCTGTTCGGCGCCGGACCGCTCACCCCCGCCTACGTCGACACCCTGGTCGACCGACTCCTGGTCGTCCCGGTCCGGTTCGTCGGGGTCGCGGAGCCGTCGGACTCCGGTCGGTCCGAGGCCGGGTTGGGTGAAGGTGCAGGCCTCCACCCGCCAGGGCTCTGACCTGGCCTTTCTTCGGTCCGAGATCATCCCGATGTGGGCTTTACCGGTTAAACGACTGTTTCAGTAGGCAGGTGGTAGCGTCGTCCCGTGACCCCGGAAGACCTCGCCAATCTCGCGTACCTGCGCCGAGCGCGGGATCTGATCGACCGGGAGTACGCACAGCCGCTCGATGTGCCGACGATGGCCCGCCACGCGCTCATGTCGCCGGCGCACTTCTCGCGACGGTTCCGGACGGCCTATGGCGAGACGCCGTACAGCTATCTCATGACCCGCCGGATCGAGCGGGCGATGGCGCTGCTGCGCGGGGGTATGAGCGTGACCGACGCGTGCATGGCGGTCGGCTGTACCTCGCTCGGCTCGTTCAGCTCGAGGTTCACCGAGATCGTGGGAGAGACGCCGAGCGCGTACCGCGACCGGGAGCACCGTGCCGTGGCGGCGATGCCCGCGTGTGTGGCGAAGGTACGCACCCGCCCGACGAGAAATCCGCCGAGCAGAATTCGAGGAGCAGGCCGCGCCGCCTAACGTTGGCGACATGACCATCGCACTCCAGTACTGCCACATCACCGTCAACGACCTGGACGAGTCGCTCGCCTTTTACCGCGACGCGCTCGGCCTTGAAGTGCGCAATGACGTCGCTTCCGGCGGATTCCGCTGGGTCACCCTCGGCGGCGCGACTCAGCCGGACCTCGAAATCGTGCTCTCAGAACCGCACGCCGGCCGTTCCCAGGCCGACGGCGACACCCTGCAAGAACTGCTCACCAAGGGCGTCCTGCCGATGATCGTCTTTAGCACCGACGATCTCGACGCCACCTTCGAGCGGGTACGGGCATCCGGCGCCGAGGTACTGCAGGAGCCCATCGATCAGCCCTGGGGACCGCGCGACTGTGCATTCCGCGACCCTTCGGGCAACATGGTGCGGATCCAGCAGGGAGCCAAGGCGTGATGCTCGGCCGTTCGAGCGCCTCTCGACGGCGTTCTTCGCGGAGTTGGAACGCGGATTTTTAAGCACCCACCTACCGGGCCATCGCCCGCGCGGGACGATGGCAGCGGTTCCGGCCGCCGGCCTGATCTCTTCCTCCGGTTGTCCCGGCCACTCCATCGACCCGCGGTCATCTCCTCCACGGCGGCGGTGATGGTGATGTGGAACAGCCGTGTGGCGTCGCGGGCGATCGCGAGGCACGGTCACGCGACCAGGCGCAGCCAGGCCGCCGCGAGTGCGGCGTGACCGGCCGGCGTCGGATGCACGCCGTCCGCAGCCCAGTACTCCGGCCCGGTCGTCGCGGCGAGCTCGGCGAACATGCCGTCGGCGGCGAGCAGGTGCGCGCCGTACTTGCGGGCGAGCTCGCGCACGACCTGGATCTTCGGGTCCAGATCGGCGCGCCACTTCTTCCGGTCCTCCACGCCGAAGTACGCGTCGCCGACCTCGACACGGCCGCGAACCGGCAGGAGGAACGGCTCGATAAGGATCAGCTCGACGCCGGCCTCGGCCAGCGGCGCGAGCAGGCGGTCGTAACCCGCCGCGTAGTCCTCCGCGGGGATCACGTAGCCGTCCGGGTCGTACGTGTGCCAGCCGACGTCGTTGACGCCGACGAGGATCGACACCACGTCCGGGCGCGCGTCGAGCACGTCCGCCTGCCATCGGGCTTCCAGATCCATCACCTTATGGCCCCCGATCCCGGTGTTCAGCCAGGTCACGGCCCGCTCCGGGTGCCGGAGTCCCCACTCGCCCGCGACGCGCAGCGGGTAGCCGAACCCGAGCCCCTCTTCGCTCTCCAGCCGTTGGCCGTCGGTGATCGAATCGCCGGTGAACATCACGGTGCTTCCCGGTCGGAGGGTGATCGTCATGTGTGCTCCTTGAACTTGGTTGAGGAGAGGAAAAGTCCACATCGGTCAGGTGATGTCAACGTTGACATTCAGCCGGCTTTTGATCCGGCCACCCCGTCTCGGGCGGGGCTTGGAAAGCCGGCACCGGCTGCGCCGACACTGCGAAAATGGCAGCGTCATGACTCCCTTTCGCGCCCTTGTAGCGCCCGCAGCAGCGATAAGGGAGTTTTAGATTGCCGGACTACCGAACCAATGGCCGACGGCCCGTTCAAACGCTTCACGATCAGGGTCGCGATCACCTGCCCAGGCGACTATGCCGTCGGGTCGGACAAGCACAGCACCCAGTCCGAGGTCGTTTGTCGCCGGCCCGGCCGCGTACCGCATCCGACTCGCCCAGCCCATCGCTGAGCTGTGGAGGCATCGGTCGACGCTGAAATCGAGCGCGACGCCTCGTCCGTCCTGCATCAGGTCGCCGAGGCGGGTGCCGTCCTCAAGACGAAGGTCCGGGGCGTTGCGGCCGACCAGCGGCCGCTCGCTGCCAAGGTCGTAGCGGATCGACGATCCCGATGTCCTGTCGAACACGTAGGTCGTTCCGTCACCGGTCCCGATCAGGTCGCGAATCAGTCCTTGGATCGCCTGGGCATGCGGGTCCGGCCTCATGACCGCCGCCTGGGCGCGCGTCCAGGCGAGCACTCGTGCGCCGATCGGATGGCGCTCGCGGGTGTAGGTGTCGAGAAGCCCGTCCGGTGCGTACCCATGCACGGTCGCCGCGAGCTTCCATCCCAGGTTCATGGCGTCGCCGATGCCGAGGTTGAGTCCCTGCGCGCCGAGGGGAGAGTGGATGTGAGCGGCGTCGCCCGCGAGCAGGACGCGCCCCTGCCGGTAGGTCGTCGTCTGCATCGCCCGATCGGTGAAGCTCGAGGCGAGCTGGACATCACTCAGCGTCACGTCGGTGCCGGATACGCGGCGCAGAACCGCCTGGAGATGTTCGCGAGTCGGCCGCTGCGAGCGATCGAAGGCGCCGCCGTCGAAGTCCAGCATGCCGATGTGCCCTTCCGTGGGCGTCCGGAGGTACATGCCCGTCGGCGTCAGAGTGAACCCGGGGCGCAGCTTCCCGGGATCGGCGATGGTGGCGAGCACGACATAGCCGGTGAACTGCGGCTCGGTGCCGACGAAGTCGAAGCCCGCGAGCCTGCGCACCGCGCTGCGCCCGCCATCGCAGCCGACGACCCAGCGCGCCATGTACTCGTGCTCGCCGGCTTGCAGGACCACGCTCTCGGCGCCCTGCGCGATGTCGGAGACCGTGACGCCGCGCCGTACCTCCACGCCGAGCTCGGATGCCCGCTCGGACAGCACCGTCTCGACCGCTTCGAGGGTCGTCATCACGCCCTCCATCGCCGGGCTGGGAAGCCGGAACGGCAGGGCGGCGACGTCGACCTTGGCCGGATCGAGCATCATGCCGGCGAAGTGGCCCACGCCACGAGGGGGTGCCGGTTCGTCCGCGCCGGGATAGTCGTCAACGCCCGACGCCTTCAGCAGCGGGTGCAGCATCCCGCGCCGGTAGAACGCCTCGACCGACGCGGCGGACAGGCCCCGCATTCCAAGCGGGTTCGCCTTCCACGGGGAGCGGGGCTCCGGCTCCCGCTCAAGCACCAGAACAGAGCAACCCGCGAGGCCAAGCTCGCAGGCAAGGACCAGACCAACCGGGCCACCGCCCACGATCACCACATCATGCACGAGAACTCCCCTTCCGAAGCTCGCCATCCTGTTCTCTCAGGCATGCCAAGACTGAAGCGGTCCGCTCACACGGGGCGCACACGGCACTGACGTGGGCGCACATGGCGCTGACGCGCCCGTCCTGCGACGCGTCAGCGCTGCGCAATAGGGAAATACCGTGATTTGGGTACTCGAGGGTACGTACGCGAGGATCGGGAGATGGACGGGGATGCGCGGCTTCGCGTCACGCTGCTCGGCACCTTTCAGGCGTCTCGCGGTGACGCCGCCCTGCCCGTTCGGGGTGCGCGGTTGCAGGGTCTGGCCGTACGGCTGGCGCTCGCCGGCGGGCGCGCGGTCGAGCAGGGCGTCCTGGTCGACGCGATCTGGGCCGAGGATCCGCCGGCCGGCGCCGCCCACGCCCTACAGGCCCTCGTCTCGCGGCTGCGCCGTACCCTCGGCTCGGCCGGCGACGTCGCACAGGTCGCGGGCGGCTACCGGCTGGATGTGGACGCGGCCGACGTGGACGCTCTGCGGTTCGAGCAACTCGCCGCCGCCGGACGTGACCGCCTGCGCGCCGGCGACCCGGATGCCGCGGCGTCCATGCTCGGCGAGCACCCCGTCCACGAGCGGGCGGCCGCGCTGCTCATGGACACGCTCGCCGCCCAGGGCCGCCAGGCCGACGCCCTGGCCCTGTACGAGCGGATCCGCGAAACCCTGGCCGACACCCTCGGTACCGACCCGGGTGCCGCCCTTCGCGAGCGCCACCTGAGCCTGCTGCGCGCCGAACCGCCCGCCCCGGCCGCCAACGCCGCGCAGACCAGGCCGAGCAACCTGCCCGCGCCGCTGACCAGCTTCATCGGACGTGATGACGATCTCACCCGGATCGGCACGCTGCTCGCCGCCGGGCGCCTGGTCACCGTGCTCGGTCCCGGCGGCGCCGGCAAGACGCGCCTGGCCGTCGAGGCTGCCCGCCGCCACCGCCACGAGTACCGCGACGGCGTCTGGATGATCGACCTCGCCTCCGTCACCGAGCCGGCCAAGGCCGGCGCGGCCGTACTCGCCGGGGTCGGAATGCGCGGCGCGATGTTCGAGACCCGGATGCGAACCGAAGGCGACGAACTGGACGTACTCGTCGACCAGCTCGGCGGCCGGGAGAGCCTGCTGCTGGTCGACAACTGCGAGCATTTGATCGACGCCGTGGCCCACCTGGTCACGGCACTGCTGTCCCGCTGCTCCGGGCTGCGCGTGCTCGCCACCAGCCGCGAACCCCTCGCGGTCGACGGCGAGGCGCTGGTGCCACTCGGCCCGCTCGCGCTGCCCGGGCCGGACGACGGCGTCGAGCAGGCCCGGCGGGCGGCGTCGGTACGCCTGTTCACCGAGCGGGCCGCGGCCGTGCGTCCGGGCTTCGACGTGGACGACACGACGCTGCCCGAGGTCCGGCGGGTGGTCCGCAGCCTGGACGGGATGCCGCTTGCGCTGGAGCTGGGAGCTGCTGAGCGAGCACGAGCGTACGGTCGCCGAACGTGTCTCGATCCTGCCCGGCGGCGTCACGCCGACCTCGGCCACCGCGGTCTGCGCCGGCACCGCAGTGCCGGCTGCCGAGATCCCCGAACTGCTCGCGGCCCTGGTCGACCGGTCGCTGCTGCAGCTCGCGCCCGACCCGGGCCGCTACCACATGCTGGAGACGCTGCGCGAGTACGGCACCGGCCGCCTAGCCGAGACGGGCGACCTCGGCACCGTCCGCGACCTGGCCGCCGGCTACTTCGCCGAGCTGGTGGCTCGGTACGACCCGCAGCTGCGCGGGGCCGGCCAGCTGGCGGCCGTGCGCGTCATCAGCGCCGAGCACGACAACGCGCTGGCCGCCCTGCGCCGGCGGTGCGACACCGGCGACGCCCCCGGCGCGGTGGCTCTCGCCCTGAACCTGACCTGGTACTGGCACATGTTCGGCAGGCACCCCGACACAACCTACTGGCTGGGCGAGGCACTGGCGGTGCCCGGCGGCGAGCCGACGCCCGACCGCGACTGCACCCACGCGATCTATCTGATCAACCGGGTCGACACCCGGCCAGGGATGACCGCCGAGGAGGCCACGGACGACCAGGCGCAGATGCGCGAACTGGCCGACCGGCTGCTGGCGTACCCGGAGCTGCCGGGTCCATACGGCGCGCTCGCCGCGATCACGCTCGCGTTTCGACAGGAGGAGGCCGCGTTCGTCATCATCGAACGCCTGGCCGACGGCGACGACGTCTGGCTGTCCGGGCTGGCCCGCATGTTCCGGGCCCAGTTCGCCGAGAACGCGGGCGAGCTCGACAGTATGCGCACCGACGTGGAGGCGGCCCTGGCCTGCTTCCGGCAGGCCGGCGACCGCTGGGGCCAGGCCACCGTACTGCCGATGCGCGCCCAGCAGCGACAGTACGACGACGACCTCGACGGCGCGCTGGCCGACCTGTGCGAGGCCCGGTCGCTGGCCGGCGAGTTCGGCTCGCTCAACCTCAGCGACGAGGTGTTCCTCGACCTGCGCTGGATCGACCTACACATGCGGCGCGGCGACACCGACCTGACGATCGCGATGATCGACTCGGCCCGGGAGCGGGCGCTGCGCGCGAACTCGCCGGAGATACTGGCCCTGGTCGACGCGTGGGAGGCCGTCTTCCGGGTGCGGCTCGGTGACCTGGACCGGGCGAGGGAACTGCTCGACGACGCCGAACGGGGTCTGCGTGGCGACACCACATTCCCCGGTGACCACGCGCGGACGCTGGTCGGCAACGTACGGACCTCGCTCTGCCTGGAGCTGGGTGACCTGGCCGGCGCGGAGAAGATGCTGGAGAGGGCGTACGCTGCGGCGCTGGAGACCCGGGACCTGCCGATCCTGTCGCTGGTGGCGGTGAACGCGGCCGCGCTCGCCGAGGCGCACGGGCGGCATCACGGGTCGGCCGTCCTGCTCGGCGCCGCCTCCCGGCTGCGCGGCACTCACGACCGCACCGATCGGCAGGTTCGCGAGCTCACCCGCCGAGGGCGGGCCGCGCTGGGCGAGCAAGCCTTCGCCGCGGCGTACGGGAAGGGTTGGGAGCTGGACGGGAAGACGGCCGTGACCGAAGTCGACCCGGCCCGACTGCGCCTGGAAATCAGGACGGCTCACCCAGATCCCGAGTGATCCAGCCGGGCGTGTCGAAGCGCGGGCAGCACGCCCACCAGCTTCTCGAACGTCACCCGCTCGGCCACGCCGCGTTACTGGTCGCGCAGCTCGTCAAGGATCCGCTCGGCCGGTTCCCGCCAGATCTGCTGGGCCTGGTATGACGCCGGCCGTAATGATGGACCGAACCATCAAGATCATTCTCAGCGCCAACGGCTGTACCGATGTTCCTCAACCCCGAGGTAGCGCCCCATGGCCGGCTTGCGTGGCTCCGGATGGCGTTTCAGCAGGGAGGGCTTGGCGCCCGTCCCATGGCGGGCCGGCTCCGCCGGCCGCCGACGCGGCAGGTGGGTGCCGTTTTCTGCTGGGTTTGAGATAGCGCCGGAGGGTGCGGCGGTCCTCATGGCCGGACAGGCTCATCAGGTCGGCCTCGGTGGCGCCGTCCTCACCGGCGTGCGTCAGCCGTGAGTGACGCAGGTCGTGCAGGTCCCATCCCCCGGTGGCGGCATCGAGGTGTCGTTCGGCGGTGCGGTAGCTCATCCGTCGTCGCCGGCTGACCGGGTCGATGTCTCGGGCCGGAACGGTGCCGTCGTCGGGGGCGATGCGGCGTGATAGGAAGATCGGCCCTCGTGCGCGGCCGGCGAGGAGTCGGCCGAGCAGGCGGGCGGTACGGATGTCGTAGAGCAGTTCGTCTTGCTTGCCGCCCTTGCGGCGGCAGCGGGCGCGGAGGTTGGGCCGGTCCAGGTCTGCGATGTCCAGGCACAGCACTTCGTCGGCGCGGGCGGCGGTGGCGTAGAGCATCGACCACAGGGTGCGGTCCTCAAGCGGCCGGCGCTTGTCAGTGACGAGCCGGTCGATGGCCTCCCGCGGCCGGATCCGGTCGGCTTCTGGTCTGGGCTGGTGCTCGCGGCCGAGGCCGTGCAGCACCGTGGCGGCATCACCGATCCACTCTTGCTGCTGGAAGTAGGCCAGGGCGCTGGCGACGGCGGCGCGTTTGGCGTTGAACGTGGCCGGGGCGCGGTGGCCCCAGGCGGTGCGGATGTTGCGGTGCAGCCGGTCGCGGCCCGGGCCGTCTTCGAGTTCGGTGAGGCTCATGATCCCGGCGAACGCGGTGGGCAGCGCGCAGGCGTAGGCGCGCACGGTTTCCGGAGAGGTGACCCGCCCCGACTTGCCGCGGTAGCCGGCAAACCAGCGTAGGTAGTCGGCCAGCGCCGCTGCGGTCGGTGGCCCCGTTGGTCCGATGATCGGGGTCAGGTGCCGGGTGGTCATGGGCGGCCGACTCCATGGTTGTCAGATAACACGAGGGAAGGGATTGTGCCGTCCGGGGCGTTTCCCCAGGGGCTCGAACCTTGGTTGTCAGATAATACGTCGTTATCTGACAGACTGCTGGCCGTGGCGAATGCGATCGAGTCGTGTGGCGATAGTGGACAGGTGCGCGTCGGCATCCTCGGCTCCCTGGTGCTGGACACCGCTACCGGCCCGACGCGGGTCGGGGGCGCGCGACTGCGGGCGTTGCTGGCCCGGCTGGTGCTGGACGCCGGGCGTGCCGTCAGGCCGGCGACCTTGGTCGAGTCGCTGTGGGGCGAGGCGGCACCGGCCGACCACCTGCGCGCGCTGCAATCGCTGGTGTCCCGGTTGCGGCACGTCCTGGGCGACCCCGGGCTGCTCACCTCGGGCCCGGCCGGGTACCGGCTGGCCGTCGAGCCGGACACGGTCGACGCCGTCCGGTTCGAGCGGCTGGCCCGCGCGGGCCGGCGCTCACACGCGCAGTCCCGGCCCGCCGAGGCCGCCGCCACCTTGCGCGAGGCCCTGAGCCTGTGGCGCGGCCCCGCCTTGGCGGACGTGCGCGCGGCGCCGTTCGCCGCCGCCGAGGCCGAACGGCTCGAGCGGGCCCGGTTGGCCGCCCTGGAGGACCGGATCGAAGCCGAGCTCGCGCTGGGTACCGACCTCGACCTGGTCGCCGAGCTCGAATCGCTGACCGCCACGCACCCGTTGCGCGAACGGCTGCACGCCCAGCTGATCCGAGCCCTGGCGCTGAACGGCCGAGGCGCCGAGGCGCTGGCCGCCTACCAGCGGATCCGAGGCCTGCTGGCGGACAGTTTCGGCAGCGATCCCGGACCGCGGCTCCAGGAGGCCCACCTGGCGGTATTGCGCGGTGAACTCCCCCGGTCCCGCCGATCGCACGGCAACCTGGACGTCCCGCTCACCAGCTTCGTGGGCCGCGACGACGACGTCCGCCGCGTGGTCGAACTGCTCGGTCGAGTTCGGCTGGTCACCCTGGTCGGCCCCGGAGGAGCGGGCAAAACCCGGCTGGCCAACACCATCGGCCGGCAGCTCACGCCGTCCGGCGGGGTGTGGTTCGTCCCGCTGGCCCCGGTCGGCGCGGACGACGTGCCCCGCGTGGTGCTCGACCTGTTGCGGGTGCGCGAAGAAGGCGCGCCGCCGCGGCCTGTCACTCCGGAGGCGGTTCTGGACCACCTGGTCGAGACACTCGCGGACGACGACCTGGTGCTGGTGCTGGACAACTGCGAGCACGTGATCGAGGCCGCCGCGACGCTCGCCGGGTCCCTGCTCGGCCGGTGCCCGAGGCTGCGGGTGCTGGCCACCAGTCGGGAACCCCTGCGGATCGACGGCGAGACCTTGCACCCGGTGCTCCCGCTGGAGCTGCCCGAACCGGGGTCGACGGTGGAGCGGGCCCGTGCCTGCGCAGCGGTCCGGCTGTTCCACGACCGGGGCGCCGCGGTGCGGCCGGGCTTCACTCTGGAAGGCGGCGCGCTGACGGCGGCGGTCGAGATCTGTCGCCGCCTGGACGGCCTGCCGCTGGCGATCGAGCTGGCCGCGGCACGGTTGCGCGCCCTGCCGGCCGAGGTGGTCGCGGCGCGACTGGACGACCGGTTCCGGCTGCTCACCGGGGGCAGCCGCACCGCATTGCCGCGGCACCGGACCTTGAGCGCCGCGGTGGCCTGGAGCTGGGACCTCCTCGACATCGACGAGCGAGCGCTGCTGGAACGGCTGTCGGTCGTGCCCGGCACCTTCACTGAGGACGCGGCGGAGGCGATCGGCCGGTCGGGCGACGTCCGGGAGCTGCTGACGGCGTTGGTCGACAAGTCCCTGCTGCACCCGGTGGAGCCTGCCGACCCGGTCGAGCCGCGCTACCGCGTGCTGGAGACCATCCGGGAGTACGGCCTCGAGCAACTGGCCCGGCGTGACGAGGTCGACGTCGTACGTGGGCGGCACGCCGGGTTCTTCCTTCAGCTGGCCGAGACCGCGGACCCGTACCTGCGCACGTCCGACCAACTGCGCTGGCTGGTCCGCCTGTCCGCAGAACGGGACAACCTGTCGGCCGCGATCCGCTGGGCGGTCGAGTCCGGCGACGCCGACCTGGCGGTCCGGCTCGGCGTCGCGCTGTGCTGGTTCTGGTTCCTGCGGGATCACCCGCCGGAGTCGCTGGACCTGCTCGGCCGGGTGCTCCAGGCTCGCGGCTCGACCGAGCCGCAGGCACGCGCCCTGGTGGTCGCCGCGCACGCACTCGCCACCACCGAGGCCATCAGCCGACCGGACGAGGCGGAAGCGGCCTTCGACCGGATCAGAAAGGCGCTGGAGCGTGTCGCCCCCGGCACTCACCCCATTCTGGAGATGGCCCGGTTGGCGCTCGCCATAGGCTCGGGACGCGATCGGACCGCACCGGACATGCTCGGTCCCCCGGACGAGCGGACGGATCCCTGGGGCCGGTCGTTGGCTCTGCTGGTTCGAGGCGTGCTGGCCATGAACACCGGACACGCCGCCGAGGCGACGCACTTGCTGTCGCGCGCGCTGACCGGCTTCGAGGAACTCGGCGAGCGGTGGGGCCTGGCGATCACGCTGAGCACCCTGAATTCGGCGTTGCAGCGGGCCGGCGAACCGGCAGGTGCGCCCGCGCTGGCCGAGCGGGCCACCCGGTACTTCCGGGAACTCGGCATGCCCGAGCACACGATGGAGAACGAGGTGGCGGCCGCACTGCACCGGGCTCAAGCCGGCGACGTGGATGGCGGGCGGCGGCAGCTGACGGACTTGCTCGACCAGGTCGAGCGGACCGGGTCGGCGGAGTCGCAAGCTCAGGTGTGCCTGGGCCTGGCGCGACTGGAGTGGCGAGCCGGGCGGCCGGGGCCGGCCCGCGAACATGCCCGGGCCGGTTTGGCCGAGGCGCCACCCGGCCGGTCGACCCCGCACCTGGCCGCGTTGCTGCTGGGCGTGCTCGCCCAGGTGGACGTCGCGGAGGGTTTCCCGGACAGGGCGGTAAGCCGGCTCGACCACCCGGCGGTGCACCTGACGCTGACCTGGCATACGCCGGTCGCGGCCTCGATCGCGGTCGTGGTCGCCGCGATCGAGCTGTGCCGCGATCGGCCTGAGCGGGCGGGACGGCTGCTCGGGGTCGCCACCGTACTGCGGGGTTGGGACGATCTCGGCGACGTCGACGTGCGGATGATCACACAGCGGGCCACGGCTGCCCTGGGCGCTGACGGGTTCGCGGCCGCGCACGCCGCGGGTGCGGCGATGTCGCGGGCCGAGGCGGAAGGCCTGGTGTCCGCGATCATCACCGCACCCGCGGCCGGCCGCGCCGGTCAGCCGGCGTGAGCCGCGGTCGGCACGGGTTTGCCGAACATCGTGCAGGTCACGGCGGTCTGGAGCGCCTGGGCAGCCTTGGCGATCTTCGGGTCGGCCTCGAACTCGGCCCAGAACTCCGTCGAGATGAGGACGGTCGCCGTGCGGCTGCCGGTGCGGTCGGTGAGGTTGGTGGTCAGGTAGCCGGGCATGCCGCCGTCGTGACCCCAGAACGTGCCGCACGGGGTGGCACCGGTCTGGATGCCCAGCCCGTAGCCGGGCCCGTCCGGCTGCCGTGAGTCCACCGGCACCGTGGTGCGCATCTGTGCCAGCTGGGCGGCGGGCAGCAGCTTGCCGGACGTCAACGCGATGGAGAACCGGGACCAGTCCTGCGTGGTGGACACCACCGCCCCGGCCGCCCCGCCCCACCCGGGGTCGTTGTCGGAGACGTTCACGTGACCGTGGTGGCGCGGCCCGGCGAAGTGCCTGAACTCGGCCGGCACACTCGGTGACATGTGGGCGGCATCCAGTTCGTAGCCGTGGGCATGGGGGCCACGCCAGGTGGGGTCCGTGGCGTAGTAGGTGTGTTCGAGGCGGAGCGGCCGGGCGATCCGGTCCCGGACCAGATCGGCCAGGCTCGCCCCGGTGACCCGCTCCAGGACGGCGCCGATGGCAACGTAGCCGGTGTTGCTGTACGACCATTTCGTGCCCGGCGCGAACAGTGGATCGTGCTTCACCCCCACAGCGAGCAGCTTCGCCGAGGTCCACCGCCGCCGATCTCTGCCGAGCATCGAGGGCCGGACCGCGGCGTCATTGGTGTAGTCGAACAGGCCGCCGGTGTGGTTCAGCAGCATGCGCAACGTGATCGCCTTGCCGTTGGGCACCTTGCCCGGCAGCCACTTCTCCACCGGGTCGGTCAGGGCGAGCTTGCCCTCGGCGACCAGTTGCAGCACGAGCGTGGCCATCATGGTCTTGGTGTTGGACCCCATCCGGAACTCGTCCCCCACCTTGAGCAGGTGATCCCGTCTGGTCCAGGTGGCCTGCTCGGCGATCTCGACCGGCCGGCCGCGGCCGTCGTCGACCCGCACGATCACGCCGGGCGCCCCGGCGTTCACCAGCTTCCGCGCCAGCTGCTGTAGCTGAGCGCGCTGCGCCTTGGTGCCGCTCCAGGCCGCGGACGGCGTGGCCGCGGCGGCAGCCGGGAACGCCGCGGCCACGGCCAGACCCGCTGCCAGCACCGAAGCGGTGACCGTGCGCAGCCGACGTGGCCGCACCGCACGATCCAGCGAAAAAATACGTTGGGACATTGACCCGTTCCTCCGAGTGATGGGTGACGCGGACGACCTCACCCTCCAGCCCGCCGCTCGCAAACCGCACTCAGCATGCTGTCAGCCGCCCGACCGGTTCGGCATCGCGTACGGCCGGGTCGCGAGGTGAGGACGGCATCCGCGGGCCGGGGGAAGCGGCCTGCGGCGCAACGTCCTGGACCGGCGACGTTGGACGACCCGCCACCGACTCCGGCTGGCTGTCATCGCCCGGATCGAACGGATCCACCACCGCCGACGCAGGCAACGTCGACTCGGCCTCGGCAGGGTTCTACGAGCGAGTCGCCTCGTAGTCGGGGAGCGCGGCCAGGATGGTCCGGGCGAGGCGACGGCGAAAAACTCGTGCGAAATTTCTGGCTGGGGATGTCAAGACGACGGCGGCGGCTCCGACCAACCACTCGAAGGGCCCAGCCGGGGCTCGCGAACCACGAGGAGTACGGGATGAAGTTCCTGATCAGCATGCATATCAATCCGTCCGTGCTGGACGCGCTGACCGACGAGGAGAAGGCGGCGATCGGCGAGGGCCACGGCAGGTTCATCGAGGCGCTGAAGGAGTCCGGCGAGCTGATCACCACGCAGGCGCTGGTCGACCCGTCACAGGCCGCTGTGGTGTCCGTGCGCAACGGACAGCCGGTGGTGACCGACGGCCCTTTCCTGGAGTCGAAGGAGTATCTGGGCGGCTTCTATCTGATCGACTGCGAGAACAAGGAGCGGGCGATCGAGCTGGCATCGCAGATCCCGGACACCGCGATCGAGGGTCTGGGGGTCGAGGTGCGGCAGGTGATGTTCGCTGACGGACAATTGGAGGCATGACGGCACCAGCCATCGAGGATCTGCTGCGTGAGCTCACGCCGCAGGTCCTCGGCGCGTTGGTACGTCGGCACGGTCAGTTCGAAGGGTGCGAGGACGCCGTACAGGAGGCCGTCCTCGCCGCCGCCGTGCAGTGGCCGGCCGAGGGAGTGCCGGACAACCCGCGCGGCTGGCTGGTGGCTGTCGCGTTCCGGCGGCTCATCGACCAGATGCGCAGTGACCACGCGCGCCGCGAGCGGGAGTCGGCGACGGCCATCGAGGTGGTGCCCGAGGACGTACCGGACACCGACGACACGCTCGTCCTGCTGTTCCTGTGCTGCCATCCGACGCTGACCGCGGCCTCCCAGACCGCCCTGACGCTGCGGGCGGTCGGCGGCCTGACCACTGCGGAGATCGCCCGCGCGTTCCTGGTGCCGGAGGGCACGATGGCGGTCAGGATCAGCCGGGCCAAGCAGCGCATCAAGGCCGCCGGCAGCTCGTTCAGCCTGCCGGACGGCGCGGATCGCGAGGAGCGGCTACGGGTCGTCTTACACGTGCTCTACCTGATCTTCAACGAGGGCTACACCGCCTCCTCGGGCAGTGAGTTGCACCGCGCCGACCTCGCGCACGAGGCGATCCGGCTGGCCAGGATGGTGCACGCGCAGCTGCCCGAGGACGGCGAGGTGACCGGGCTGCTCGCGCTGATGTTGCTGACCCACGCTCGCCGGGAGGCTCGTACGACGGCGGCCGGCGATCTGGTGCCGCTGGACGAGCAGGACCGTACGAAGTGGGACCGCGGGCTGATCGACGAGGGCATCGAGCTGGTCAAGGCGTCGCTGGCCGGCCCGGCGCTGGGGCCTTACCGGCTGCAGGCCGCCATCGCGGCCACGCACGCCGACGCGGCCACGGCCGAGGAGACCGACTGGCCGCAGGTGCACGCGCTTTACCTGATCCTGGAACGGATCGCGCCCAACCCGATGGTCACCCTGAACCGGGCGATCGCGCTCGCCGAGACCGAGGGCCCGTCAGCCGGGCTGGCCCTGCTGTCCACATTGGACAGTGACGAGCGGATGGCCGGGCATCACCGGCTGCTGTCGGTGCGGGCGCATCTGCTGGAGAAGACCGGCGACACGGCCGGGGCGTACGAGCTCTACCGGCGCGCCGCGAAGTCCACCGCCAGCATCGCCGAGCAACGCCATCTGGAGTCCCGAGCCAGCCGGGTGAGAACATAGATCCTGCCCCAACCCCTCTACCAGGCCCAGAAATCCCGAGGCTCCGGCGAGCCGCAAGGTAGGCCGTCTGATTCACGCGCCCGCGCGTTTGGGATGCCGTGCACCAAGCCGCCAAGCCTGTCTGAAGGGTCACCAGGGATTTCCGACAGCTGAGCCACAGCGTGAGCTGATCGTGGCCAACACCGCCCTCGAGTAGGGATCGGTCAGTGGTCTTGCCAGACTTCTTGTCGGTGAAGACGCGCCGGCAGCCGACGGCCTTGAGCGCGTCGAGTGGGCGTCCGAGGGTTGTTGAAGGAGTTTTTGAAGGCTTTCAGGGGCTCGAGAACATCGTTTTCAAGATCTTCAAGAAACGATCGTTTGCTGAAGATCGCCGTTCACCTTGGGGACGCCGCGACTGTCCATTGCTGGCGAAATCGGCTCCGTGGAACTTCCCTGGTTGCCTCATCGAGGCAGGACGGGGACAACTCGGAAATGATCGATTCATGCCGAGTCAACGCCGTTCGGGCTGACGTCGGAGTTCTTGCCGGCCAGTCCATGGCCGAGCCGGCGGACGGCGTAAGCGCGGATCGCGGTGGCGAGCCAGAGAGGAAGGAGCGGGTCTATCTCTTCGATCATCGCGCGCTGGTCGGGGTGTTCGGTCACGATGTCCGCGAAGGCGTGGTAGGCGGCTGCGTCGGCGGGCCACAATAGCCTGAGTCCTTGATAGTGCTCAGTCATGAGGTCCAGGACTGGGACGCTGTCCGGGGTCATGCCGCTGGAGCGCGCGTCGGACAGTCGCCGCAGGAGCCGGCGGCCCTGCGCTGCGGCCTGCTCGTAGTCTTGGCGGGTCCACTGGCCGGTGACCGTGTCCGCGTTGGCGAATTGCTCCCTGACGCCGGTTCCGTATCGGGCCTCAAGGTCTCGTCGCAGGTCTTCCCGCCGGGATACAAGGCCGGTGAAGAACTCCTCCTCGCTGAGGTGCGCCTGGCCGGTGAGATCGGCGATGGTCCGATCGACGGTCGCGATGACCTCGCCCAGGCGGTCGTGGTGGGCGATGAGGTCCTCACGGTGCCGCCGCAGCGCGGCGACGTCATCCTGTTCTCCGTCGAGGATCTGATTGATCTGAACCAAGGGGACGTCCAGTTCCTTGAGGAACAGGATCCGCTGCAGACGGAGCAGTTCTCGGCGCCCGTACCAGCGGTAGCCGTTGTCAGCAGTGCGGACGGGGCGCAGCAGCCCGATTTCGTCGTAGTGCCTGAGCGTGCGGGAGGTAAGGCCGGACATGCGGGCGACCTCGCCGATGGAGTACTCCACATTTCGTATCCTAAATCGCTGGACCTTCTCGTTACGTCAACTTCTAGCGTCGTCGACGTGAGCACCCATCAACCCTTCACGATCACAGGTGTCCGCGTCTTCAGCGGCGGCGGCCTGCTTCCTGGCGCAACGCATGTCCGTGTCCAGTCCGGCCGTATCGCCGGGGTCGGGGACGCCTCCGTGACGCAGCCTGGCGATGCCGTCGTCGACGGCTCCGGCGCGACCCTCCTGCCCGGCCTCATCGACGCGCACGTCCACCTGCTTCCCGGCTGCACCCAGCTGGCGGCCACGTTCGGCGTGACCACGGTCATCGACATGTTCAGCAAACCCGAGACCATCACCCCCGAGCGATCCGCCATTGCCGCCTCGACGTCCGGCCAAGGACCGGTTTGCGCCGATATGCGGACCTCTGGCATAGGGGCGACCGCTCCGGGTGGACATCCCACGATCGCCTACGCGCCCTTTCCCTACATCACCGGACGGCAGGACGCGGCGCCCTTCGTCGCCGGCAGGGTCGCCGAAGGCGCGACGCATCTCAAAGTGATCTACGACGACGGCTCGGGCGCGATGCTCGACATTCCTGCCCTCGACATCCCCACGATCGAAGCGCTCGTGACCGCCGCCCACGACAGCGGCCTGCCGGTCGTGGCGCACGCGTCGTCCGCAGCCGGAGCCGTGACGGTCGCTCGGTGTGGTGTCGACGTCCTGGCCCATGCGCCGTTTGACCGCATGACAGACGGGCAGATCAGCGAAGTGGCCCGGTGTGGGGTGGCCGTCATCACGACGCTGAGTGTCATTGACGGCTTTCCCGGCAACGACGGCGTCATGCCCTTGCTAGCCCAGCCGCAGTTGGCCGGGCGATTGAGCGCCCGGTGGCGGCGCGTGATCGAGCGTCAAGCCGCTCGCTGGATGCCACCCCAGCCGCCGGACGGCGCCGCCCAGCGCTACAACACCGTGGCGATGCTGGAGTCGGGCCTGCGTGTGCTGGCGGGAACTGACGTGCCCAACCCCGGACTCATCTTCGGCGCCAGCCTGCACCGGGAACTGCAGCACCTGGTCAACGCGGGGTTCACCCCGGGTGAGGCACTGACAGCAGCGACCTCGACGCCGGCCGAGGTCTTCGGCATGGCCGACCGTGGCCGGATCGCCGTGGGACACCGGGCCGACATCGTGCTCGTCGACGGTGACCCGACGGCCGACATCGCCTCGACCCAGCAGATCCGTGGCGTGTGGGTGCTCGGCCAGCGCGCACAGCCACGTGCCTACACCGGCAGCGAGACCGAGCACGAAGGCGTGCGCTGGCAGCGCGACTCGGTACAGAAGATCGTCAAGGCCATCGAGGACATGTGGCCAGAGTTTCCCACGCCGCACGAGGTACGACGCGACGACGGGGAACTGCTGGGCAGGGCCGTGCCGACGTCCGGAGGTTGGCAAGCCACGACGATCTTCGGTGCGCCGCTCGGCGTCCCCGGCGATCACGATGAGGCCCTCAGCATCCTGCACAGCCGGGGGTTGGCCTGCCTGTCCGATCCGTGGTGGGTCCGCATCGGCGATGACCCCACCTGGCGGCAGTCCCAGATCATCGAAGCCGCCCCCGACCGTGTCCGGCTGCGTTGGACCGACCCCATGGTCGATCAATCGCCTTCCGGTCAGTGGTTCGGCCTCGATGACGTGGACCTGTCCCTCGACCGGCCCGCCAGATGAGCGATCCGTGCAGGGCCGGGCACGACTCCGCGTGATCACGGTTGGCGATGTTGTCCCCAGGGCCGCAGGGAACATCACTCTGTGAGACAAGGATGGCCCGGCACACCCCGAGGCCGCCGCCGTCGACGTCGCCCGCCTCAGCCCCCTGGGGTTCGACCACCTGAACTTCCTGGGCCGCTACAGCTTCTCCCTGCCCGACACCGTACGCGACGGCAAGCTTCGGCCGTTGCGCACTCCTCAGCTTGGCCAGTAACCCGCCTGCTCTGCCAAACCGCAAAGACCTCACCGGCCTGGCGGAGCAGCCCGCCTCACCTTTCAGCGGGCGTATCCACCAACATCCGCCGGACCTGCTCATGCGACAGTCCCACGTGCTGCCCGATCCGGCGCAACCCCCAGCCCTCATTCCGCGCGTCCGCCATCGCCGTTGTCGAGGCCTCTACGACGACCTCGTCCAACATCGCCCTCAGCTCACAGAGCCTCCGCAGCCTGATCGCCGGAGCCATGCCCACCAGCTCATGACAGAACCGCTCAACATCCGACCGGATGAACGCCACGCCCTCGAACTCAGCCATCCCGTAAGAATCACCTGATCACACCACCCTGTCAACAGATGTGACAGTAAACGGGGTTCACCGTTCCGTTCCTACTCGAGGGCCAACACCGACGACGGACTGGCCGCAGCCCGGGCGCGCGGTCGCGTCGGCGGGCGCCGCCCCCGGCTCACCTACGAGCAGGCTGCGCTCGCCCAGCAGCTGTATGACGCCCGAACCAAGACCGTCCAGCAGATCCGCCGACCTGTTCGGAGTTCCGCGCAGCACGGGTTACGGGCACTTGACCGAAGACAGCGTCGGCGTTCGGCCGATACGTGCCGGATCACCGGCCCCGGCAGCGGTATGGCGTCCGAACGACAGGGCCAGTAGCGCGAACCGCTCATAGCGATCTGCCACATTCCGAAGGGTGCCGGACACTAACCAAGGTGTCCGGCACTTTTCGGCAAGGAGACTCTGTGACACACCGAGATCGCTTCGAGGCGGTCTATGACATGCACTATCCGGCGATACACCAGTACGCCGCCCGCCGTACCGGTTCCCCCGACGACACCGCCGACGTCATCTCCGAGACGTTCCTCACCGCCTGGCGGCGCATCGGCGACGTGCCCGAGGGCGAGCGGGCACTGCTCTGGTTGTACGGCGTGGCCCGCCGCGTGCTGGCCAACCAGCAGCGCGGCGCTTCCCGCAGAGCCGTGCTCGCCGACCGGCTCCGTGACGAGCTGGCCGCCGACCGGCCGGTCGGACCGGTCGATCTGGAACATGTTCGCGCCGCCTTCGACGAGCTGCCCGAACGGGACCGCGAGGTGCTGGCGCTGGCCTGCTGGGAGGGCCTGACCAGCGAGCAGATCGCCAAAGTTGTGGGATGTACGGCCATTGCCGCCCGGACCCGGCTGCATCGGGCGCGCAAGCGGCTGGCGGCGACGCTGGAGCGGCAGGCGTCCTTGACCATCGCGATGGGGGAAGCATGAGCGACATCGACAACCTGGTGAAGGCCATCGACCTGGCACCGCACGCGCCGGATCAGGGGCCCGGCGCGCGCGAGCTGCGTGCGGCGATCATGGCGACCCAGACGCAGACGCGCCCGCGCCGGACGGCCCGGCGGCGCCTGCCGTGGCGGGCCGGCGCTATCGGGCTGGCCGCGGCAACGGCCGGGGCGGTGCTCTTCCTCAGCCAGGTCGCCCCCACTGCAGTGCCCTCCCCCACGGCCACACCCGGCGGCACCTCCCTGTCGGGCGCCTCGATCCTGCTGGCCGCCGCCGCCAAGGCCGAAGCCGCCCCCGAAGGGGCCTACTGGCACCTCAAAGAGCTGTACTCGGGGATGCGGTCCGGGCCGTACGGCAAGAACGGCAACACCTACCACCTGGAAACCTCCAGTCTCTCGGAGAAGTGGGTGGCCAAGGACGGCCGAACCTGGATCGGCCACAGGGAGCTGGCCGCACGCCCCCTGGACTTGGAGGCATGGCGCCGGGACGGCTCGCCGGCCGAATGGGTAAAGGGGCCGGACGGCGGCGTCTACTCCACCTCGCCCGGCGAGAGCTTGTTCTTCCAGAACAAGAGAAAGCAGAGACTCTACTGGAGTGCCATGCCCATGACCTTGAAGGAGATCGAGACGCTGCCCGCCGACCCTGAAGCGCTGAAGAAACGGGCCCTTGAGGCGATCCGTAGAGACAACGGCGTCGATCCGGCGGAGGACAGCCTGCCGCGCACCTTGGCCTCGCTCCTGTACGAACTGCCCACCTCCCCACCGGTGCGCAGCGCCGCCTACCAGGCGCTGGCGACGCTGCCCGCGGTGCGGGTCGAAGGCCCGACCACCGACCCGCGGGGGCGGCCGGGCATCGCCGTGACCTTCCTGGTCCAGGGAGACCGAACCCCCCCGAGCAGGCTGATCGTCGACCCCGACACCTCCAAGGTGCTGGCCGTAGCCATCGATGACGTGGTCGAAGTGGTGCTGGAGTCCGGCTGGACCGATACCAAGCCATCCCCGCCCTCGACCGAGTGAAGCCCACCGGGCCGGCCGGGCGCGGACACCCGGCCGGCCCCGCCTCGGGTGCATACAGCCGGATGGAGCCGATGTTCTTCAACCGGGACAGCAGCTTGAAGCCGAGCAGTTCGGCGAAGGCGAATCCGACCACGGAGGCGCCGTGGATGTCGGTGTAGCCGGCCTCGATCCGCCCGGTCTCAACGTCAGCGATGGATTCGATCCACGCCTTCGGGACGCCGCCCTCAATCGGTACGTTGTCCTCCAGCGCGTAGAACCGGTCTGCCGGGTCGATCCCCGGCAGTTCCTGCTGCCCGACGACGCCGCGACCCGAGCGTCACGCGGGAGCCGGCCGCGGTTCCTCCTGCACCCCGGCGACCTTCCGTGCCATCTCCGCGACGCGCGGTGGCAGGGAGTGATCCAGGAAGTCGAGGTCCTCGCTCAGCCGGGTCCGCAGCTCATGGGGGCACGCCGTCGGAGGGCGCGAGCTCCTCACCCACAGATGGGTGGGCCTGCGCGGAGAGTCAATCGACGATGGCGGTGGCTTCGACCTCGACGAGGACGTCGGGTTCGAAGAGGTAGTCCACTCCGATGAGCGACGACGGGGGTATGGGCAGCGTCAGCCCGATCTCCTCTGCGACGCTTTCGAGGCCCGCCATGAGGGCACCGATCTTCTCCGGCTCCCACTGTGTGACGTAGAACGTCAGCCGCAGTACGTCGTCAAGCGTCGCACCGGCGCCAGCGAGACCGCGTGCGGTGTTCCGCAGCGCCTGGGCAACCTGCCCGGCGAGATCTCCTACCGCGACGGGCGTCCCGTCTGCGAGCCGGGAGACCTGTCCACTGACATGAACATGCCTGCTGCCTGTGCCGACGGCGACGTGATGGTAGGGCGTGGGCTGCAGCAAGCCCTCGGGTGTGAAACGCTGAACGGACATGGTGGTCTCCTTCCGGCGACGGACCCGGTATAGCTTTGATACCTAAGAGACGCAGGACACTTCAACGAGACCAGGTTTCATGACCGATACCGCCGCTTCCCGCGACAGCGAGCTGCGCATCTCGGCGCCGCACCGTGAACTACTCGACCAGGTGCTGGACAAGTGGTCGTTGAGCGTGCTCAACGAGCTGTGCGAGAGGCCATGCCGGTTCAACGATCTGCGCCGCGCGATCCCCACGGTCACGCAGAAGTCGCTGACTGCCACTTTGCGCAGGTTGGAGCGCAATGGCATCGTCGAGCGCGAAGTCGTGAACTCCAGGCCTGTCGCGGTTGAGTACCGGATCACTCCGCTGGGGAAGACCATGCGCCGCCCCGTCGATGTCCTCCTGGAATGGGCCCGGACGAACATGCCTCAGATCGAACGAGCGCGAGACGCCTTCGACGCCATGTGAGACGCGGCCGGGGAAGCCGCTCGCTCTCCGCAACACGCATGGACTTCGGCCGTCATCGACAAGACGATCCTTCTCGGGGTCTTCGTTGGATTTTCCGCGATTGCTACCGGGACCCCACTTAGCGATCTTGGGCCTGGCTTCGGGGAACGAGTTCTGGCCACACCCAGCCGGGGTCGGTCCCGGCGGAAACCATTTCCGTTGGCTTGGGCTCTTGCGCCAGCATGTCGGAGTGACCTTTGCTGTGGAGGCGTCTGATGGATGATGCGACCCCTGAACCCAAGCTGATCTTGCTTTGCGGGCTGCCTGGCTCCGGGAAGACGACGCTGGCCAAGCGCTTGGCGAGAGAAACTCCAGCGGTGCGTCTGTGCCCGGACGAATGGATGGCTGATCTCGGCATCGACCTGTTCGATGAGCACACGCGCGACCGGCTTGAGAGGCGGTTTTGGGAGCATGCTCAGGATCTGTTGAGGCTGGGTCAGAGTGTGATCTTGGAGTTCGGCTTCTGGGCGCGTGCTGAGCGCGATGAGAAGCGTTTGGGCGCGCGTGCACTCGGCCTTCCCGTCGAGCTGCGCTATCTTGCTTCGCCGATCGACGAGCTGTGGCGCCGCCTCGAGGCCCGCAACGGGAAGGAGGCGATGGGGACGGTCCCGGTCAGCCGCGAGTTGCTTGAGGGGTATGTGAAGCTCTTTCAGGCCCCCGACGATGATGAGCTTGCTCTTTTCGACGAACCGCCTGCGGGCCGACGTGGATGACCGGGTGTGTTCATCATGACCAGCACGGCGGGGACGCCCAGGACCGCCAAGGCGATCCACTCCCGGGCTCCGGCTTTGGCAGGGGGCTTGGGGACATGCGGGTTCTGATCTCAGCCACGCACATCGCCGGCGGGGAGGAGCAGGGTCTTGCCGGTGGTGGTCCGCGACTCGATCGCTCGATGCGCGGCGGCTGCCTCTTCTAGCGGGAAGGTCTGGCCGATGACCGGCCGCAACTTCCCGTCGGCCGCGAGATTCAGCGCGTCGAGGATGAGAGCGCGGGTCTGGGCGGGGCTCGGCGCGGCAGTGAGGCCAATGACGCCGATGGAGCGTGCCCGGAGCTCCCCTTCATCGAGTTCGGCGTCGGCGCCGCTGGCCATTCCGTAGATGCTCACGCGTCCGCCTTCAGATAGCGCCCCGATCGCTTCGGTGCCGATCCGGCCGCCGACCCCGTCGAAGACGAGATCGAGTCCGACGCCACCGGTCGCCTCCATCACCCGATCCAGCCAGTCAGGCCGGGAGTAGTCGACATAGGAGGCCGCGCCCAGCGAGGTGACCAGTCCGGCCTTGCCGACGCCTCGAGCGGCGCCGATCACATGGGCATCGGCCGCGGCGGCGAGTTGCACCAGCAGGCTGCCGACACCCCCTCCCGCGGCCTCCACGAGGACTCGCTCGGCCGGCTTGATCTCCGCCTGTCGGTACAGCAGCAGCGCCGTACGTCCATCGGCCAGCAGCGCGACCGCGTCCTTGAGCTCCAGACCTGCGGGAACCGGAACCGCATCCTGTGCCCGAGCCAGCGCCAGCTCGGCGTAACCGCCCTCGCCGCCGGTGGTGGTGACCACGACCGTCCCCACCAAGGTCGGGTCCACATCCGGCCCGACGGCGACGATGCGACCGCCCACACCATTGCCGGGTATGCGGGGTAGCGTGGGCCTGCCGAACGGCCCGTTGCCCGAGCGCACCTGCGTCTCGACGAACGTGATACTCGCATACGCCACCGCGACGAGCACCTGCCCTCGCCCTGGCACGGGATCTTCGACCTGCTGTATCCGCAGGACCTCCGGCCCTCCGAATCCTTCCATCACCACGGCCTGCATGGCGCTCCTCCAAACGGATAAATTTGCTTCGTTTGGGAAAACTATAACGGAGTGAATCGCTTCGCAAGGCGACTACAGTGAGCGCATGGCCCGCAAAGCTCCCCGACATGCAGAAGCCGAACGCAACGACCACGCCCTCCTGGAGGCCGCCAAGAAGGTCCTGGCCGTGGACGGAACGCATGCATCGGTGGCGACGATCGCCGCCCACGCCGGAGTCGGCATCGCCAGCCTCTATCGCCGCTACCGTTCCAAGGACGAGCTCTTCCAACACCTGTGCGCGCTGTCCCTCGACCAGTGGATTCGGGCCGCCGAACGCGGCCTGCAGCATGACGACCCGTGGAAAGGGCTCGCTCACTACATCGGCGCCTGCGTCGAGTTCAGCGGCGGCTCCCTCGGGCCGCTGGCCGGCACGATCGCCGTCACCGACGAGATGGCGGCCAAGTTCACCAGGTCCGACGAGCTGATGGGGGAACTGGTGGCCCGGGCGCACACGGCGGGAGTGCTCAGATCGGACGCCACGGCCATGGACATCTCGCTACTGATAGAACAACTCGGCAAGTCCCCCCTGATCGAACAACTCGACCGGCAGGGCCGCACCGACCTGATCGACGCGGCCCACAACGCCCGGAAGCGTACGATCGCCATCGCTCTCGACGGCCTGCGCCCCCGCCACCCCCAACTGCCCGGGACCGCACCCTCTCCCGCCCTCCTCGCCGAACGCTGGGAGTACGCTCCAGCGGGCTCAACGAGGTCGCCAGAACGGTCGTAGGTCAAGGCCGGCCAGCGCAAAGGCACCGCAGCGTCGGCGTGGGATCACGTGCTCGTCAACAAACGCTCGTTTTTGAAGGCTTTGGCCCGGAAGGTTCGGCCAGGGGTGGAGATCTTCAAAAACTTACTTCAAATACCGTTTTTGACAGAATGGAGGCGTGACGACCTCCCTCGGACCCGTCGACGGCGACCTGCTCGCAGCCTTCCCACCGCGCCAACCGAGATCCGCATCGGTTACGCCCGAGTCTCCACCCGCGGCCGGAACATCGACCGCCAGATCGACATGCTGACCGCCGCAGGCCGCCGCCGCGTCTTCGCCGACAAGAAGTCCGGCAAGAACGCTCAATGACCCGAACTGGAGGCCTGCCACACCTTCCTAGCCGCCGGCGACACCCTGGTGGTTCCTGAGCTCGCCCGCTACGGCCGCCCCCTTGAAGATCTCGTCACCATGGTCGGCGAACTACGCCGCCGCGAGATCGGCTTCACGTCCCTGCACGAGCGCCTCGACCCGAGGAGCCGTCGCACGACCCGCAGATGAAGAGACTCCGCGTCAGAGCGGGGTGAGGACGCAGAACTCGTTGCCCTCCGGGTCGGCGAGAACCGTCCACGACACGTCGCCTTGGCCGAGGTCGATGTCGGTGGCGCCGAGAGCCCGCAGCCGGGCCGCCTCCGCCGCTTGATCGTCACCGGGGTACGGCCGGAGGTCGAGATGGACGCGGTTCTTCACGGTCTTCGCGTCGGGCGTGCGGAGGAACTCGAGATACGGCCCGACACCCTTGGCGGAGCGCAGCACCGCATGATCGTCGGTCACCTCGTGCAGGGTCCAGTCCATCGCCTCGCCCCAGAACCGGGCCACGGCCCGCGGATCCGCGCAGTCGACCACCACCGCGGCCACCGGCCCGGTGTCCCGGTAGGTCGATCGAGGCTCCAGCACGCAGAACTCGTTGCCCTCCGGATCGGCGAGGACCGTCCAGGGGACGTCGCCCTGGCCCACGTCGGCGGGCGTCGCGCCGAGATCCTGGAGGCGCGTGACCAGGTCCGCCTGATGGGCCGCAGAGGTGGTGGCGAGGTCGATGTGCACGCGGTTCTTCACCGTTTTGGGTTCCGGGACGGCAAGGACGTCGATGCAGACCGCGACGGGGTCGGGATAGGCGAAGCCCACGGGTTCGACGTTGGTCACGCCGGGTTCTTCGCTGGCGACACTCCAGCCGAGCGCCTCCGCCCAGAACCGGCCGACTACGGAGTCATCCCGAGCATTCATCGCAATCTGCACAAGTCGCATCGCCATGCCGCCGATCCTATGCCCAGGTGGATGAGGGCCCGGGCGGCGTGGGTGAAGAACCATTCGCCGGATCTGCTCAATGTGGCGTTGGAGCGGCTGGCGCAGGCACGGTTGGAGCTACCGGCGTTTTCGACACTGGATGCCATGGAGTCGACGATCCGCGGTCAGGCCAAGCGGGTTGCACCGCTGGTATGCCTGGTGCACACAGCCCAGGCGCGGGGGCGTGATGATCTCGCCGAGATGTTGTGCAAGCGGATGGCGGCCACCGCCAAGAAGGCCAAGGCCAAACTGGAGGAGATCCACCTGCAGCAGCGGCAGCGGCGCCGGCGGCCCTTGAGCTCGTGGAAGACCTCGATCCGGTCCATCACGTTCTTGACGGTGCGCACCTGGGCGGCGGCCAGCGCGGGCGGCTGCGGGGCGGGCAGCGGCAACGGGGCGACCTGCGTGGTCGGGTCGCCGTGGCGCAGCAGGCTGGCCGGGGCGTGTTGCCGCTCCGCGCGTACACAGTGGTGGCACTTCTCACCAACGGTCGGTGATGGCGCCAAAACTCGGTCCGATCCTACCCTGAGGTTCACTTGATGCACATCTTTTGCTGTTGCGATTTTAGTGCAACAGTACATACTGCTGATCGCGGCTCACGGAGGTGGGCACGCAGGACCGGAGGTATTGATGTCGAACCAAGAAGTGAGCCGGTTCGCGACCGCGCGTACGGCCTCGCACGACCCGGACTTCCCGCAGAAGCTGCTGGAGTTCATGCGGGCCGGGTGGCTGGACCATCCGATCGAGGTACGACCCCAGCCGGCAGTGACCCATTACGCGCGACGCCGCGCGGCGCTGTCTTGCGCCTTCCCCGGAGAAACGCTCATCATCCCCACCGGGCCGACCAAGGTGCGCGCCAACGGCACGCTCTACCCCTTTCGCCCGGGAAGCGACTTCGCCTACCTCACCGGCGACCACGATCCGGACGGCGTACTGATCCTGCGACCGAGCGGTGACGGCCACGACGCCCTCCTGTACACCAGGCAGCGCTCCTCGCGGGAGACTGATGAGTTCTTCCGTGACAGGGACGGCGAACTGTGGGCCGGCCGCCGTCGTACTCTGGCGGAGAAAACGGCCGAACTGGGCACCGACACGGCCCCGCTCGCCGACCTCGACACCGTCCTGGCCCGCTGCGCGCCCGGCCGCACCCGCGTGCTGCGCGGCCTGGACCCCCGGGTCGACGCGGCCGTGCCCACCACCGGCACCCGCGACCGCGAGCTCGCAGCGGCGATTTCCGAACTGAAACTCGTCAAAGACGAATGGGAGCTCGCCCAACTGCAGGACGCGATCGACGCCACCGTCCGCGGCTTCGAAGACGTCGCCCGCGTGGTGCCGGCCGACCGCGGCGTGTCCGAGCGCCTCATCGAAGGCGTCTTCGGCCTGCGCGCCCGCCACGACGGCAACGGCGTCGGATTCGGCTCGATCGTCTGCGCCGGCCCGCACGCCACGATCTTGTGCTGGAAGCGCAACGACGGCCTCACCGTGCCCGGCCAGTTGCTGCTGATGGACATGGGCGTGGAGAACAACCACCTCTACACCGCCGACGTGACCCGCACCCTGCCCATCTCGGGAACCTTCTCCCCGCTCCAGCGCGAGGTCTACGACATCGTCTACGCCTCCCAGCAGGCCGGTATGGAGGCCATCAAACCAGGCGTGAAGTTCGCCGACGTCCACCTCGCCTGCATGCGTGTGCTCGCCGAGGGCCTGGCGGAGCTGGGCGTGCTGCGGGTAAGCGCCGACGAGGCGATGGATCCCGCCTCCATGCTCTACCGGCGCTGGACGCTGCACACCTTCGGCCACATGCTCGGCATCGACGTGCACGACTGCGCCGCAGCCCGCCCAGACCGCTACCGCGAGGGCGAACTCAGCGAGGGCAACGTGCTGACCGTCGAACCGGGGTTGTACTTCCAGCCCGAGGACGACCTGGTTCCAGCCGAGCTCCGCGGAGTCGGCATCCGGCTGGAGGACGACATCCTGGTCACTGCCGAGGGCGCGGTCAACCTCTCTGCCGGCCTGCCACGGCGGGCCGAGGAGGTGGAGGCCTGGCTCGCCGCCCAGCGGGACGCCGGCCCGCGACTGCCTTGAACCCCGCCGCCACCTCACCATGACGAACGCGAACAGGAATGCCATGCCGATACCGGTGGACGTGGCCCGCGCCCGCCACGACACCCCCGGGTGCGCCGAGGTCGTGCATCTCAACAACGCCGGCGCGGCACTTGCTCCGGCTCCGGTGCTCGACGCCGTCATCGATCACCTGCAGATGGAGGCGCGGCTTGGCGGCTACGAGGCCGCCGCGGCCGCGGCCCCCAAGGTGAACGCCGTCTATGAGTCGATCGCCCGCTTGATCGGTTGCCGGCCGCACGAGGTCGCCGTGGTCGAAAACGCCACCCGCGCCTGGGACATGGCCTTCTACGCGATGCGCTTCGGGCCCGGCGACCGTATCCTGACCTCCCGCGCCGAGTACGCCAGCAACGTCATCGCCTTCCTCCAGGTCGCCCGCCGCACCGGCGCCCACATCGAGGTGGTCGACGACGACGAGCACGGCCAACTGTCGGTCAAAGACCTGCAGCGGCGCCTGGACGACGACGTCAAGCTCGTCGCCGTCACCCACGTCCCCACCCAGAGCGGCCTGGTCAACCCCGCGGCCGAGATCGGCCGGCTGACCCGCGCCGCCGGCGTCCCGTTCCTGCTCGATGCCTGCCAGTCCGTCGGGCAACTGCCTGTCAACGTGCAGGACATCGGCTGCGACATGCTGTCAGCCACCGGCCGCAAGTTCCTGCGCGGGCCGCGCGGCACCGGCTTCCTCTACGTCTCCGGCCGGCTCATCGAAACGATGGAGCCGCCCTTCCTCGACCTGCACGCCGCCACCTGGACCGACGCACAGACCTACGACATCCGCCCCGACGCGCGCCGGTTCGAAAACTGGGAGACCAACTACGCGGCCAAGATCGGCCTCGGCGTCGCGGTGGGCTACGCCCTGGACTGGGGAATCGAAGCGATCGAGGAACGGGTCACCGCTCTGGCCACACGGCTCCGGCTCCAGCTCGCCCAGCTGCCCGGAGTGACCGTCCAGGATCGAGGCCGGCGCCTGTGCGGAATCGTCACCTTCACCGTCGATGGCGTGCCCGCCGCCGACGTCCACCGCCGTCTCACCGCGGCAGGCATCAACACCAGCGTCTCAGCGATCACCTCTGCCCGCTACGACCTGGGCGCACGCAACCTCCCCGCGGTGGTGCGGGCATCGGTGCACTACTACAACACCGACGAGGAGATCGACACGCTGTGCGCAACGCTGAGCTCGCGCCAAGCCTGACCACGACCGAACCTACCTCACCTCCTCAAGCTGTACCTGACCCCCGCCGGCCACACCCTCGGACCGCTGTTCCGGGCTCACTGCTCGGGTCGGCGCAACCGGGACGCAATGCCTGGCGCTGGTGAGACCTGACCGACCTGCGCATCGCCAGGCAGACCGTCTACCGCTCGGTCTCACCACCGTGATCGAGCGCTGCCTGCGGCACAGGCCCCTTGCCTTGAACAGGGTTCGCGCTAGACCGCTCGCGGGCCCGGAAATGCGATCAACACAGGGCCTGGGGCCGGCCCGGAGTCCGCAAAGCCGCCGACGGTGATGTCCGCACACCGGCACCTCCCGCTCAGCTACGGCCACAACGGGCCCGGCTCGCTCCTGAAGGATTAGCTCGGCCGATGACCACCAAGGGGCACCTGAACCGCCGGCGACCATCGACATCCCCGGCCTGCTCGTCGAGCACCTGGGGGTCCCCGTAGCTCGGCCGAAAATCCAACGGATATGCCTCTGGCCTGCATGGGTAGAAGGGCCCAGGTCTGGTCCACCAACCCGATACCTCTGCATAAGCGCAGGTCAGCGGCACATCCGTTGGATACTGCGCCATTACTACCGGGACTCCCCTAACGGCACACGACAGCGTGCCCGGTCGGCGAGAGGCGCCGACCGGGCACGCGAGGACGTCTGGTCTCAGGCGTCCTTCTTCCACTCGATGATCTGGAGGTAGTTCCCGTCGGGGTCGGCGAACGTGCCGAACTTGCCCTTCGCCCGGTCCTCGACCGAGATCCACTCCACGTCGGCCGCGTTCAGCTGGGCCTCCACGGCGTCGAAGTCGTCGACGTGGAAGTTGATGATCGTGCGACCCGGTTCGTTGTTCTTCGCCTCGACGTCGTCGCGCCCGTCGAGGACCAGCAGGAAGCCGCCCAGGTCGATCGGGCCCTCACCGGTGAACTCCGGTGCCAGCGCCTTGAT